>NZ_CP176755.1:0-775000 GCF_046603665.1 Paenibacillus sp. WLX2291
GTGGACAGCCATACCTCCGAATTATGGCAGCAAATACTATCGATTATTCAGACAAAGCTCAGTAAGCCGAGTTTTGACACCTGGTTCAAGGCAACCAAAGCGCTGACATTTACGGAAAACTCAATCGTTATCTCAGCACCGACCACCTTCGCCGTTGAATGGCTAGAAAGCCGGTATACCAAACTAGTCAGCTCTACGGTTTTTGAATTTTTGGGAAGACAGGTTGATGTGAAATTTGTCATTGAGGAAGCTGTTCCGGAAGAAGCTCTCATCCCGCAGCAGGCACCGGTTCAACCGGCAGTCGTGCAGGCAGAGGAACCACTCGCCAACATGCTGAATCCCAAATATACATTCGATACATTCGTCATAGGGGCGGGCAACCGTTTTGCCCATGCAGCCTCGCTTGCGGTCGCCGAAGCGCCTGCCAAAGCATACAATCCGTTGTTTTTGTACGGTGGTGTCGGTCTTGGCAAAACGCATTTGATGCATGCGATCGGTCACTACATTTTGCAGCACAATCCGAATAGCAAAGTAGTGTACATTTCCTCGGAGAAATTCACGAACGAATTTATCAACTCAATTCGTGACAACCGTGGGGAAAGCTTCCGCAACAAGTACCGCAACATCGACATTTTACTGATCGATGATATTCAATTTTTGGCGGGTAAAGAATCGACGCAAGAGGAATTTTTCCACACATTTAATGCGCTGCATGAGGAAAGTAAGCAGATCATTATTTCCAGTGACCGACCGCCGAAGGAAATTCCAACACTGGAAGAACGACTACGTTCGCGGTTTGAATGGGGTTTGATTACGGATATTCAGCCGCCGGATCTAGAGACGCGGATTGCGATTTTACGAAAAAAAGCCCGCGCCGAAAATCTCGATATTCCGAATGAAGCGATGATGTATATCGCCAATCAGATCGATACGAACATCCGTGAGCTAGAAGGCGCTCTCATCCGCGTTGTCGCATATTCGTCGCTGACGAATCAAGATGTGACCTCGCATCTGGCAGCGGAAGCGCTGAAGGATATCATTCCTTCCAGTCGTCCCAAAATTATTACCATTCAGGACATTCAGCAGCGAGTTGGCGAATATTACAATCTCAAGCTGGAGGATTTCAAAGCGCGCAAACGGACCAAAGCTGTTGCCTTTCCACGGCAAATTGCCATGTATCTGTCTCGCGAGCTGACCGATTATTCTCTGCCGAAGATTGGAGAGGCTTTTGGTGGACGTGACCATACAACCGTAATTCACGCCCACGAGAAAATCACCCAATCGCTCAAATCCGATCAGGAATTATTTAAGGTGGTCAACAATCTGATGGACAAGATCAAAAATCCATCCTGAACAACAACAAGCCTATACACACTTTATACACATGTGGATAGGCTTAATTTTATGCCGTCATGACTGGGCTGAGATGGGTTATCCACATATTCACCGCCCCTACTACGATTACTACTATATTTTAAATATATACTTCTTGCTAAAACGCACCTCACGGTGCATCGGTATAAAAGATATCGCAAAGCATGAATGATGCTGATTAGGAGTGAAACTATGAAAATCCAAATCTCGAAAACCTATCTGAATGAATCGATACAACATGTATCCAAAGCTATTTCCAGTCGCACAACGATCCCGATCCTTAGCGGTATCAAATTTGATGTGAGTTATTCAGGTGTAACCCTCACCGCCAGTGATACCGACATTTCGATCCAATCGTTTATCCCGGCAGAAGATGCAGATAAGACGATTGTGCAGATCGACCGCCCAGGCAGCGTTGTTTTACCAGCCAAATTCTTTGTTGAAATTATCAAAAAACTCCCATCCCAAGAAATCGAGATGGAAGTCAAAGATGGATTTCAAACATTTATCCGTGCAGGTGCTACCGACATCCAATTGGTTGGTCTGGACCCGGAAGAATTCCCGGTACTACCAAACATCGAAGAAAATCAGCAAATTTCCGTTCCTGGTGATCTATTGAAAAACATGATCAAACAAACGGCATTTTCCATTTCCACACAGGAAACAACACCAATCTTGACTGGTGTTCTGTGGAATCTCGTAGAAGGCGAATTGAAATTTGTCGCAACCGATCGTCACCGTCTCGCCAGCCGCACCGTTCATCTGAATGACGAAACGACTGTTCGTTTTAGCAACGTAGTTATCGCTGGTAAAACGCTAAATGAATTGAGCAAAATCATCCCGGACCAAAATCAGCTGCTAGACATCGTCGTTGCTGACAACCAAGTACTGTTCAAAATCGACCGTGTATTGTTCTATTCCCGCATTCTGGACGGCACATATCCGGATACATCCAAAATCATCCCGACCAGTTTCAAAACAGAGCTGGTGATGGATACGAAAAAACTGGCAGATTCTATTGATCGTGCCTATCTGTTGTCCCGCGAAGAGAAAACAAACATCGTACGCATGCAAACGCTGGAAAATGGCGCTGTTGAAATTTCCTCCAGTTCTTCCGAACTCGGTCGTGTCACCGAGCAACTAGATATTGCGCGTTTTGAAGGCGAGCCACTGCGCATCTCGTTCAACTCCAAATATATGCTTGATGTACTGAAAGTGATCGAAAGCGAGCAATTGTCGATCCAATTTACCGGCATTATGAGTCCGATCATCATCAAGCCACTGGATGAAAGCCGCAGCCTATATATCATCCTGCCATACCGTACAACGAACTAATATGCATAAATAAACAGGTTTATACATTTGCGAAACGTCGTCTCAAAAACTTATGCACATGTGTATAACCATTTGCTTTGCATGTCCACTCCACAAAGACATGTCATTTCAGGCTGCCCTCGCGGCAGCCTTTGGCATGCTCTTTATCTACTGCCTTATGGCAAAATAACGAAAAATAGCCGGGTACTTTGCCCATAACCGTAGTAGTGCATGCTTGGACTATGGTATGATGCAAAGACCTGGCTATTCATTTCTGAGCGGCCCTATTAATCAGTCATCCCGAAAGGACGGTTTATCCCTATTATGAAAATGATTTCGATTTCGACGGAATATATTAAGCTGGATCAATTTTTGAAGTTAGCGGATTGCGTATCCACAGGCGGAAGCGCCAAAGCCTTATTGCAAGAACAGATGGTCAAAGTGAACGGAGAGCCGGAAGAGCGTCGCGGTCGCAAGCTGTATGCCGGAGATGAAGTCGATGTGCAAGGTGAGGGCAAATTCAAGGTTCAACGTGAGCAATAAGCCGGAGGATCGTACTGATGTTCATTAACCAAGTTAGCCTACAACATTATCGCAATTATGAGCATCTACAGCTGGATTCCTTTGCACCAGTCAATCTGTTTATCGGACAGAACGCACAGGGCAAAACGAATCTGATCGAAGCGCTGTTTGTGCTGGCGCTATCCAAGTCACACCGGACGAACAAGGACAAGGAATTGATCTCCTTTGATTCCGATAGCGCTCGGATTACCTGCGAAGCGGACAAAAAGTATGGCAAGGTCAAACTGGAGCTCAACTTTTCCGCACGAGGGAAAAAGGCAAAGATTAACGGGCTAGAGCAGCGCAAGCTGAGCGATTTTATCGGTACGATCAATGCGGTTATGTTCGCGCCAGAAGATCTGGAGATCGTCAAAGGCTCGCCGGGCATTCGCCGCCGTTTTCTAGATATGGAGATCGGACAGGTACAGCCGAGCTATTTGCATCACTTGCAGCAGTATCAGAAAGTGCTTGTACAGCGCAACAATTTTCTGAAGCAAGCGTGGAGCTCAGGCAGTAAGGACAGCACGATGCTGGATATCTGGAATGAGCAACTGGTCGAACATGGCGTACGAATTGTCAAAAAGCGCAAGCAATTTATCCACAAGCTTCAAGGCTGGGCGGAAAATATCCACATGGGGATAACTGGTGGCAAAGAGAAACTGCTGCTATCGTACGTCCCGTCATTTGGCGAATCGGAAGAAGAAGATGAAGCTGTCTTATTTGAGCAATTTATGATAAAATTATCACAAGTGAAAGAACAGGAATATCGCCGTGGCGCGACTCTGGCAGGTCCACATCGAGACGATTTGACCTTTCACATCAACGGCAATGAAGCCGCTGTTTTTGGATCGCAAGGTCAGCAGCGCACAACCGCTTTATCGCTGAAACTGGCTGAAATTGAATTGATTCACGAAGAGATCGGAGAATATCCGATTCTTTTGCTGGACGACGTTCTATCCGAACTGGACCCTTATCGTCAAACCCAGCTGATTGAGACATTTCAGGACAAAGTGCAGACTTTCATCACAGCGACCGGAATCGAGAGTATCAATGCCGGACGTTTGAAGGAAGCCCAGATTTTCCATGTCCAGCAGGGGCATATTGAGAAATAAGGGAGGCCCGTTCTTATGTATATTCACCTGGGCGGCGAGAAAATTATCCGTTTTTCCGAACTTGTAGCTATTTTTGATATATCGATTGAGAAGTCTTCCAAAATCTCCAAGCAGTTCGTCAGCTTTGCCCACGAAGACAAAAAGGTCGAAGCAATCGGCGAAGAAGAACCAAAGTCGATTGTAGTCACCAAAAACAAAGTGTATTACTCTCCCATTTCCTCTGCCACGCTGAAGAAGCGTACCAATAGCTTTTTGATGAATGCATAACTGCAACCGCTGCGTGTGGTTGCCTTAAAATACAGAAGTAGGTGAAATGTCATGTCGACGAATCAACCGGCTTATGATGCCAGTCAGATTCAGGTGCTTGAAGGTTTGGAAGCCGTTCGTAAGCGTCCGGGTATGTATATCGGATCGACCAGCTCCAAAGGCCTGCATCACCTGGTCTGGGAAATTGTAGATAACAGTATTGACGAGGCGTTAGCCGGATACTGTGACCATATTGAAGTAACCATCCACGAAGATAACAGCATCACTGTTGTCGATAATGGACGCGGAATCCCGGTAGGCGTGGAAGCAAAAAACACAGCGCTCCGCGCTTGAAGTCGTTATGACCGTACTGCATGCCGGCGGTAAATTTGGCGGCGGCGGATATAAAGTATCCGGCGGTTTGCACGGTGTCGGTGTATCCGTTGTAAATGCACTGTCCGAACATGTGCGCGTTGTAGTCAAAACAGATGGCAAAGTCCATCAGCAAGAATACAGACGTGGTGCGCCTGTCGAAGATATCAAAGTACTTCGCGAGATGAATGACGACGAAGGCACAGGTACAACCGTAACATTTCGTCCAGATGCGGAGATTTTTACTGAAACGACCGTATACGATTACGATACGTTATTAGGACGGATTCGTGAGCTGGCTTTTCTGAATAAAGGTATTGCTCTGAGTCTGACTGATGAACGTACTGGCGTGTCCAACAGTTTCCGTTATGATGGCGGTATTATCGAATACGTGCAGTATTTGAACCAGAATCGGGAAGTCATCAACGAGCAACCGATCTATGTAGAAGGCATGCGCGATCAGATTCAGATCGAGATTGCGTTGCAATATAACGAAGGCTACACGGAGAACATTTACTCCTTTGCCAACAACATCAATACCCATGAAGGCGGTACGCACGAATCCGGCTTCAAAAGTGCTCTGACGCGGATCATCAATGATTATGCACGCCGTAACGGATTGCTCAAGGACAACAACGGCAATCTGACCGGTGAAGATGTGCGCGAAGGTTTGACGGCGATCATTTCCGTGAAGATTCCTGAACCGCAGTTTGAAGGTCAAACCAAAACCAAGCTCGGCAACAGTGAAGTTCGCGGTATTGTAGAATCCCTCTTCTCTGAGAAGTTGCAGGAATTCCTGAACGAGAATCCTTCCGTGGCACGCCGCGTACTGGACAAATCGCTTCAGGCATCCAGAGCGCGTGAAGCGGCTCGTAAGGCACGCGAACTGACACGCCGTAAGAGTATACTGGAAGTCAGCGCATTGCCAGGTAAACTGGCAGACTGCTCGTCCAAGGATGCATCCATCAGCGAACTGTATATCGTTGAGGGTGACTCTGCCGGCGGTTCAGCCAAACAAGGTCGCGATCGTCATTTCCAGGCAATCTTGCCGCTGCGTGGTAAAATTCTGAACGTAGAAAAAGCACGTTTGGATCGTATTCTCGGCAACGCTGAGATTCGTGCGATTATTACGGCGCTCGGTACTGGTATTGGCGACGAGTTTGATCTGTCCAAGGCGCGTTACCACAAAGTCATCATCATGACCGATGCTGATGTCGACGGCGCGCATATTCGTACGCTGCTGCTGACTTTCTTGTATCGGTATATGCGCCAGATTATTGAGGCAGGTTATGTGTATATCGCTCAGCCTCCATTGTTTAAAGTGGAGCGTAACAAAACGGCAGTATACGCCAACTCGGAAAGAGAACGCGACGAGATCATCGCTGGTTTTGGCGAAAATGCCAAATTTAACGTTCAGCGCTATAAAGGTCTGGGTGAGATGAACGCTTCCCAGCTGTGGGAAACGACCATGGATCCCGAAAGTCGCGCAATGCTGCAAGTGAGCATTCAAGATGCCATTCTTGCTGACGCCATCTTTGATACACTAATGGGCGACAATGTAGAACCGCGCCGCGACTTTATCCAAGAAAATGCCAAATACGTCAAAAATCTCGATTTCTAACGAGAAAATAGCGTAATTATACAAATGACAGAGGAGCATCTGCCACACGGTGGATGCTCCTTTTGCTTTTTAGAACGCTTTGTCCGGTATCGATAAATATTTTGTGATTTTTGATTGGAAAAGTGCTGCAAATAGCGCGAAAACACAGGACATTACACGAAAAAAATGGTATAATAAAGTGATGTAGCACCGGGCATAACATCATCATTTGATCGCCCCTGAGGCGAGTGCTTTTAACCCCCATACTGGTGACAGGAAACTTATTTTTATACAAAGACCGGCTGGAGTGTAGAAGTCTCCATGACCAGGTCAACAAGCATCCATTTGTGCAAACGAAGGCTGCAATAAGGAGGCTAGGCTTAGCATGGCGGAAGAGAAGTTTTCGCAGATCAAAGACCGGGATATCGGTACAGAGATGCGCGAGTCCTTTATGGACTATGCGATGAGTATTATCGTCAGCCGGGCTTTGCCTGATGTACGCGACGGTTTGAAGCCTGTACATCGGCGTATTTTATTTGCGATGTCGGAACTCGGCATGGCACCGGACAAACCTTACAAAAAATCGGCGAGAATCGTCGGCGAAGTAATCGGTAAGTATCACCCACACGGTGACTCTGCCGTATATGAAACGATGGTACGGATGGCGCAGGATTTCTCCATGCGTTATATGCTAGTCGACGGTCACGGTAACTTCGGTTCTGTCGACGGCGATATGGCGGCAGCGATGCGTTATACTGAGGCACGTATGTCGAAGATGGCGTTGGAAATGCTACGTGATCTGAACAAAGATACCGTCGATTTTATCCCCAACTATGATGGGGAAGAGCGCGAACCAGTTGTACTGCCAGCTCGTTATCCCAACCTGCTCGTAAACGGCGTTTCGGGGATTGCGGTTGGTATGGCAACGAATATTCCGCCTCATAACCTCGGCGAAGTGATTGATGGCGTACAGGCGATGATCGAGAATCCAGATATTACGTCTATGGAGCTTATGGATTATATCCATGGACCAGACTTCCCGACTTCGGGTTATATTCTGGGTCGTTCCGGTATTCGTCAGGCTTATCAGACAGGTCGTGGTTCTATTACGATGAGAGCCAAGGCAACCATTGAGGAAAATAACAATAAAGCACGGATCGTCGTCAACGAGATTCCGTATCAAGTCAACAAAGCGCGTCTGGTTGAGAAGATCGCTGAACTTGTTCGCGAAAAACGGATCGAAGGCATTACCGATCTGCGTGACGAGTCTGATCGTAACGGGATGCGGATTGTTGTTGAGTTGCGTCGCGATGTGAATCCAAGCGTCGTGCTCAATAACCTGTACAAGCATACTGCGATGCAATCCACATTTGGTGTGAATATGCTGGCGATCGTGAACAACGAACCGAAGCTGCTTGGTCTGCGTGAAGTGATTTATCATTACATTCAGCATCAGATCGAAGTGATTCGTCGCCGTACTGAATTTGAACTGAGAAAAGCAGAAGCTCGCGCGCATATTCTTGAAGGTCTGCGTGTTGCACTGGATAACCTGGACGAAGTTATCGCCCTGATCCGTGCCTCTCAGACAAGCGAAGCGGCACGAGAAGGTTTGATTGAACGTTTCTCACTCAGTCAAGAACAGTCTCAAGCGATTCTGGATATGCGTCTGCAACGTCTGACTGGACTGGAACGCGACAAGATTGAGAATGAATATAACGAACTGCTGCGTATGATTGCTGAATATCGCGATATTCTAGCGAATGAATACCGCGTACTGGAGATCATTAGCGAAGAGCTGAATGAGCTCATATCAAACGTTCTCCGGTAACGACGTATCGTAGCCAGCGTCGTGGTGGACGCGAGTGATGGGTGTGGATATGAAAGATCAGGACTTTGTCCAGCATCTGTTCGTAACCAATTCTCACCATCATCTGCTGTTCTTTACGGACAAAGGTAAAGTATATCGGATCAAAGCATACGAGATTCCGGAACTCGGTCGTACTGCACGCGGAACACCGGTGATCAACCTGATTCAGATCGAACAGGGCGAATCGGTCAATGCCGTCATCCGGTTCAGGACTTTGAAGGGCGACCCAGTATCTGTTCTTTGCCACCCGTCAAGGTGTAGTGAAGAAAACGGCGTCTGGATGACTATACGAACATCCGTAAGGGTGGTCTGATTGCCATCAATATGCGTGAGATGATGAACTGATTCAGGTCAAACTGACCGACGGCAAGCAGGGACATTATTATGGGTACAGCGTACGGCATGTCCATTCGTTTTAACGAGAATAATGTTCTGTTCGATAGGAACGGTTTGGCGATGAGCGTCGTACTGAGATTACGGTTGGTGAAGAAAGTATTCTTGACGAGGATCTGATTCCGCAGGAAGAAGTTGTCGTCACCGTCACTCATACCGGTTATATCAAACGTTCTCCGGTAACGACGTATCGTAGCCAGCGTCGTGGTGGACGCGGAGTGATGGGTGTGGATATGAAAGATCAGGACTTTGTCCAGCATCTGTTCGTAACCAATTCTCACCATCATCTGCTGTTCTTTACGGACAAAGGTAAAGTATATCGGATCAAAGCATACGAGATTCCGGAACTCGGTCGTACTGCACGCGGAACACCGGTGATCAACCTGATTCAGATCGAACAGGGCGAATCGGTCAATGCCGTCATCCCGGTTCAGGACTTTGAAGGCGACCAGTATCTGTTCTTTGCCACCCGTCAAGGTGTAGTGAAGAAAACGCGTCTGGATGACTATACGAACATCCGTAAGGGTGGTCTGATTGCCATCAATATGCGTGAAGATGATGAACTGATTCAGGTCAAACTGACCGACGGCAAGCAGGACATTATTATGGGTACAGCGTACGGCATGTCCATTCGTTTTAACGAGAATAATGTTCGTTCGATGGGACGTAGCGCTACCGGGGTCAAAGGTATTACTCTGGATGAAGGCGACCGTCTGGTTGGTATGGATCTGATTCAGGACGACCTCAAAGTATTGATCGTTACTGCCAAAGGTTATGGGAAACGCACACCAGGCGAAGAATATCGTCTGCAAACGCGTGGCGGTAAAGGGATCAAAACGATGAACGTGACTGACAAAAATGGTGAGCTGTCCGGTCTGAAAGTCGTTGGCGAAGATGACGATCTGATGATCATCACGACCAGCGGTACACTGATTCGTATGGGCATCGAGACGATCTCCACGATGGGTCGGAATACGCAGGGCGTACGTCTGATTCACATCCGTGATGAAGATTCAGTAGCAACTGTATGTATTACCGAGAAGAGCGAAGAGCCAAAAGAAGATGAACTAGAAGAAACCAATGCAGATGGAACAGAAACAACGGAAGCATCCGCAGTGGTAGACAACAGTGAAGGTTCCGATGATGCTCTAGCAGCAGACGAAGGCGACACAACAGAAGAGTAATATATTCTGCAAATAAATAATCTGTAAGCCTCAATTATCATAATTAGTAATGGATACGTGAACTTGTAAAAGCTAGTTTACCATCCACTGTCATAATCAAAAGAGCATGAACCTTAGCCTGAATACAGGCGAAGGGTTCATGCTCTTTTATTTTACATGTATATGATAATGCTATAACTAGTCCAATACACAATCACATACCAATGAACCCACCTATACAGCGCCAATCAATCGATCTATCAAGCATGGGATGGTAATTAACCTACTTTATAACTAATAAATTGAATAAATAGATTGTATTATAGGTCTTTAGATGCTAATATATGTACATAATTATAAGTCATAGTACCTATATGTAATTAATTGTAATTTTTATTGCAATCATCTTCTTTATTCTTTCCTACTCTATTCCCCTCTATATACTGCTTTTCTAAAGTACTAGTATCTCATTTTGATCCCAGATAGCGATATTCCAATCAATGATACAAGCGGTTTTCGATTACATACATCATGTGCTGATACACCGATGTCCGTTTTGTAGCTACTCCAATCTTTATATAACTCAGAGCTCTGTCCTAATCAACAATTGTCTATTTGATCAAGATGAAGTGGTATCAGATTCTTTCTGATCCTTCCTGCATTCTTTCTGGACGTATGTAACCGTCTCCACGATTACGTATAGTGTCTGTTTATGTAAAAGCTCCTGTGTTTGTCGTGTCCCATTGTATAGAACATGATCACCTATCCCTTATGAAAAGAGGTTATCCGTATGGTCCTGACTCCAGTATCCGAATTAAAGCCTGGTACTCGTCTGAATAACGATGTATTCACCGAGAAAGGTAATTTGCTACTACCAAAAGGTAAAATGCTATTACCACGCGATTTGACTGTTTTGCAGGCGTTTCTGATTGAAGCGATTGATAATGAGAGACCCGCTCCACCGGCAGCAACAGATACGCCCCTTATTTTGGAATCAACGACGATCAAGCGTCCAGAACGTGTGTCATTTGAACAATCGTATACCTCTATGGTACATATGATCAAACAATGCTTTCAATCTGCATTGGCACAGGATATTCCCGTATACAAACTGCGTACCGGGCTAGAGCAGCTGATCTCACATTCCCGTCACTACAATATCCTGACTTTTTATCCAGCACAGATGAAGCAGGATGAGTATATATATCACAATGCATTGTTGACTAGCTTAACCTCTTATCGAATCGCCAAATGGATGGGTGTCCCTGAGAATGAAGGTATGCAGGTCGCGCTTGCAGGTCTATTCCATGATATCGGTAACATCCGTGTCGATCCCGATATTTTGTACAAACCATCGCGTCTTGAGCCATCCGAACTCGATGAGATGCGTCGTCATACATTATATGGGTACGAAATCTTGAAAAAAGTAACCGGTATTAACGAAGGTGTCAGACTGGCAGCACTTCAACATCATGAGAAAGTCGATGGATCGGGCTATCCTCTTCGTTTGGATCATACACGCATTCATGTTTATGCTCGTATCGTAGCCGTAGCGGATATTTTTCATGCAATGACTCTATCCAAAAATTATCGTAAAGCCCAATCTCCTTATCTTGTACTGGAACAATTGGAAAGCGAATCCTTTGGCAAACTGGATCCTGCGGTCGTTACCACCTTTATCCGCAAAGTCACCCAGTTCCATAATGGTACAAGCGTACGTCTTAGTAACGGAGCAATCGGCAAAATCGTATTTTCCGACCGAGATCATCCCACTCGACCGATGGTTGCAGTCAATGAAACAATCTACAATCTAATCGAAAACCGCAAACTGCACATTCAATCTGTATTGCAGCACTAAGTGGGATAGCGATGATTTACAATCAATCCTATACAATAATGAAGATCATCGTAAAAGAGTATACAGACTATATAAAACACGCCAATCCTTCTATTTGTATCTGTATCCATTTCTATAAAATCTTCTATACAAGGCGCACGAGAGGCTTTGCATTTGAAAATTGTGAATGAAAGAGCTGGAATCTAACAGCAATACGATCCAAGGTAGATATTAAAACTCCTAAAGCATTCCCGTTTGCTGGGAATGCTTTTTATATTCAAAAGTCTTACAGCACCTGTTCTCGAATCTCTTTTATCTTCTAAATATGTATTACATCTATTATAAAGAAAGACAAATGACAACTCTCATAGCTATTCTATTATTGATGATCTAGAAGAGCAGAATGCCATCTGAACAGAATGGACAACTATACGGCAAATATATAAGATGCAAGCTAGTTAAAAAGAAATGGGTAAAAAGGTGTTGACTTACTCGATTAATCCATGGTATAGTCTTTTTTACAAGCCTTTTACAAGCCTTTTACAAGCCTTTTACAAGCCTCTGTCGTTTCTATGATGAGTTACATCATTGAGAAAAACAACTTCGAAAAAAGTTGTTGACAGCAAGCTAGCGAGGTGGTAAGATATAAGAGTTGCTGCGAGAGACAATGCAGCATACGAAAGAGCTTGATCTTTGAAAACTGAACAACGAGTGAGTGAAGAACTTAGGTTCTTCAAACAATAGAGAACAGCAATGTTCTCGCCAGCAAGAAATGAGCAAGTCAAACACTTTTATGGAGAGTTTGATCCTGGCTCAGGACGAACGCTGGCGGCGTGCCTAATACATGCAAGTCGAGCGGAATCGATGAGAAGCTTGCTTCTTTGAGATTTAGCGGCGGACGGGTGAGTAACACGTAGGCAACCTGCCCTTTAGCCTGGGATAACTACCGGAAACGGTAGCTAATACCGGATACGTTCGATGTCCGCATGGACGACGAACGAAAGACGGAGCAATCTGTCACTGAAGGATGGGCCTGCGGCGCATTAGCTAGTTGGTGGGGTAACGGCTCACCAAGGCGACGATGCGTAGCCGACCTGAGAGGGTGATCGGCCACACTGGGACTGAGACACGGCCCAGACTCCTACGGGAGGCAGCAGTAGGGAATCTTCCGCAATGGGCGAAAGCCTGACGGAGCAACGCCGCGTGAGTGATGAAGGTTTTCGGATCGTAAAGCTCTGTTGCCAGGGAAGAACGTTTTCTAGAGTAACTGCTAGAGAAGTGACGGTACCTGAGAAGAAAGCCCCGGCTAACTACGTGCCAGCAGCCGCGGTAATACGTAGGGGGCAAGCGTTGTCCGGAATTATTGGGCGTAAAGCGCGCGCAGGCGGTCATGTAAGTCTGGTGTTTAATCCCGAAGCTCAACTTCGGGTCGCATCGGAAACTGGGTGACTTGAGTGCAGAAGAGGAGAGTGGAATTCCACGTGTAGCGGTGAAATGCGTAGAGATGTGGAGGAACACCAGTGGCGGAGGCGACTCTCTGGGCTGTAACTGACGCTGAGGCGCGAAAGCGTGGGGAGCAAACAGGATTAGATACCCTGGTAGTCCACGCCGTAAACGATGAATGCTAGGTGTTAGGGGTTTCGATACCCTTGGTGCCGAGTTAACACATTAAGCATTCCGCCTGGGGAGTACGGTCGCAAGACTGAAACTCAAAGGAATTGACGGGGACCCGCACAAGCAGTGGAGTATGTGGTTTAATTCGAAGCAACGCGAAGAACCTTACCAGGTCTTGACATCGGAATGACCGGTACAGAGATGTACCTTTTCTTCGGAACATTCCAGACAGGTGGTGCATGGTTGTCGTCAGCTCGTGTCGTGAGATGTTGGGTTAAGTCCCGCAACGAGCGCAACCCTTATGCTTAGTTGCCAGCACATCATGGTGGGCACTCTAAGCAGACTGCCGGTGACAAACCGGAGGAAGGTGGGGATGACGTCAAATCATCATGCCCCTTATGACCTGGGCTACACACGTACTACAATGGCCGGTACAACGGGAGGCGAAGCCGCGAGGTGGAGCGAATCCTAAAAAGCCGGTCTCAGTTCGGATTGCAGGCTGCAACTCGCCTGCATGAAGTCGGAATTGCTAGTAATCGCGGATCAGCATGCCGCGGTGAATACGTTCCCGGGTCTTGTACACACCGCCCGTCACACCACGAGAGTTTGCAACACCCGAAGTCGGTGGGGTAACCGCAAGGAGCCAGCCGCCGAAGGTGGGGTAGATGATTGGGGTGAAGTCGTAACAAGGTAGCCGTATCGGAAGGTGCGGCTGGATCACCTCCTTTCTATGGAGAATCGTCTTCTGCAATGAAGACATTCAAATATAAGTCGTTTGGGAAACCAGACGCGGGTCCCATGTGGATCGACACTCACTCGTTGTCAGTTTTGAAAGAGCAACCACTCTTTCAAGTTGATCCTTGAAAACTGGATACCGAAACGAAACATCGCGTTTTAGAAGACTGTTCTTACCAGACACTGTGCAAACAGGATCGGTAACGAAGAGTAATAATAGGTTCTTCTTTTGATAAGAAGACCACCAACTAGGTTAAGCTAGTAAGAGCACACGGTGGATGCCTAGGCGCTAGGAGCCGACGAAGGACGTGGCGAACAACGATAAGGCCTCGGGGAGCTGTAAGCAAGCTTTGATCCGGGGATGTCCGAATGGGGAAACCTCACTGGATTCATCTCCAGTGACTCACATCTGAATACATAGGATGTGCAGAGGCAGACGAGGGGAACTGAAACATCTAAGTACCCTCAGGAAGAGAAAACAAGAGTGATTCCGTCAGTAGCGGCGAGCGAACGCGGAACAGCCTAAACCAAGAAGCTTGCTTCTTGGGGTTGTGGGACGTCTCTTTGGAGTGACAAAGGAATATGGTAGATGAAGAGGTCTGGAACGGCCCGCCGTAGAAGGTGAAAGCCCTGTAGTTGAAAGTGTGTTCCCTCCGAGACGGATCCCGAGTAGTGCGGGGCACGTGAAACCCCGTATGAATCTGCCAGGACCATCTGGTAAGGCTAAATACTCCCTAGCGACCGATAGTGAAGCAGTACCGTGAGGGAAAGGTGAAAAGGACCCCGGAAGGGGAGTGAAATAGAACCTGAAACCGTGTGCTTACAACAAGTCAGAGCCCGTTTTAGGGGTGATGGCGTGCCTTTTGTAGAATGAACCGGCGAGTTACGTTCCCGTGCAAGGTTAAGGTGAGAAGCCGGAGCCGCAGCGAAAGCGAGTCTGAATAGGGCGACTGTAGTACGTGGACGTAGACCCGAAACCGGGTGATCTACCCCTGTCCAGGATGAAGGTACGGTAACACGTACTGGAGGTCCGAACCCACGCACGTTGAAAAGTGCGGGGATGAGGTGGGGGTAGCGGAGAAATTCCAATCGAACCCGGAGATAGCTGGTTCTCCCCGAAATAGCTTTAGGGCTAGCCTCGGAAGATGAGTCGCGGAGGTAGAGCACTGATTGGATGCGGGGCCCGCAAGGGTTACCAAGTTCAGTCAAACTCCGAATGCCGCAGACTTTATTCCGGGAGTCAGACAGTGGGTGCTAAGGTCCATTGTCGAAAGGGAAACAGCCCAGACCATCAGCTAAGGTCCCGAAGTGTGTGTTAAGTGGGAAAGGATGTGGAGTTGCCCAGACAACCAGGATGTTGGCTTAGAAGCAGCCACCATTGAAAGAGTGCGTAATAGCTCACTGGTCGAGTGACTCTGCGCCGAAAATGTAACGGGGCTAAACACACCACCGAAGCTATGGCTTGATGCATCGCATCAGGGGTAGGGGAGCGTTGAATGAGGATTGAAGGTGTACCGCAAGGAGCGCTGGACATCATTCAAGTGAGAATGCCGGTATGAGTAACGAAAAGATCAGTGAGAATCTGATCCGCCGAAAACCTAAGGGTTCCTGAGGAAGGCTCGTCCTCTCAGGGTAAGTCGGGACCTAAGGCGAGGCCGAAAGGCGTAGTCGACGGACAACAGGTTGAAATTCCTGTACCACCGAAAGCCGCTATGAGCAACGGGGTGACGCAGGAGGGTAGTGACGCAGGCTGATGGATGCCTGTCTAAGCAGTGAGACTTGTGTGTAGGTAAATCCGCACACTCCAAGGAAGCTGTGATGGGGAGCGAAATATATAGTAGCGAAGGTCATGATCTCACACTGCCAAGAAAAGCCTCTAGCCAGGAAGCAGGTGCCCGTACCGCAAACCGACACAGGTAGGTGAGAAGAGAATTCTAAGGCGCGCGGAAGAACTCTCGTTAAGGAACTCGGCAAAATGACCCCGTAACTTCGGGAGAAGGGGTGCCCCGGTAGTGTGAATAGCACGAGGGGGCCGCAGTGAAAAGGCCCAAGCGACTGTTTAGCAAAAACACAGGTCTGTGCGAAGCCGCAAGGCGAAGTATACGGGCTGACGCCTGCCCGGTGCTGGAAGGTTAAGGGGAGTGGTTAGTCTTCGGGCGAAGCTATGAACCGAAGCCCCAGTAAACGGCGGCCGTAACTATAACGGTCCTAAGGTAGCGAAATTCCTTGTCAGGTAAATTCTGACCCGCACGAATGGCGTAACGATTTGGGCGCTGTCTCAACGAGAGATCCGGTGAAATTTTAATACCTGTGAAGATGCAGGTTACCCGCGACAAGACGGAAAGACCCCATGGAGCTTTACTGCAGCTTGATATTGAACTGGGGTGCGATTTGTACAGGATAGGTGGGAGCCTAGGAAGAGGGAGCGCAAGCTTCCTTGGAGGCGCCGTTGGGATACCACCCTGATCGCATCTGAGTTCTAACCTAGTACCGTGATCCGGTACGGGGACCGTGTCAGGTGGGCAGTTTGACTGGGGCGGTCGCCTCCTAAAATGTAACGGAGGCGCCCTAAGGTTCCCTCAGAATGGTTGGAAATCATTCGAAGAGTGCAAAGGCAAAAGGGAGCTTGACTGCGAGACCTACACGTCGAGCAGGGACGAAAGTCGGGCTTAGTGATCCGGTGGTACCGCATGGAAGGGCCATCGCTCAACGGATAAAAGCTACCCTGGGGATAACAGGCTTATCTCCCCCAAGAGTCCACATCGACGGGGAGGTTTGGCACCTCGATGTCGGCTCATCGCATCCTGGGGCTGAAGTAGGTCCCAAGGGTTGGGCTGTTCGCCCATTAAAGCGGTACGCGAGCTGGGTTCAGAACGTCGTGAGACAGTTCGGTCCCTATCTGTCGTGGGCGTAGGAAATTTGAGAGGAGCTGTCCTTAGTACGAGAGGACCGGGATGGACGCACCGCTGGTGTACCAGTTGTTCCGCCAGGAGCATCGCTGGGTAGCTACGTGCGGACGGGATAAGCGCTGAAAGCATCTAAGCGTGAAGCCCCCCTCAAGATGAGATTTCCCAAGTTTAGTAAGACCCCTTGAAGACGACGAGGTTGATAGGTTGGGGGTGGAAGTGCAGCAATGCATGGAGCTGACCAATACTAATCGGTCGAGGGCTTATCCAAGATTCTAAACACGCGATGGATCGTTTCGGATTCAGTTTTCAGGTGATCAACACATCTGCACGTTTGGTGATGATGGCGGAGGGGTTCCACACGTACCCATCCCGAACACGACCGTTAAGCCCTCCAGCGCCGATGGTACTTGGACCGCAGGGTCCTGGGAGAGTAGGACGTTGCCAAGCGAACCAGCAAGACAGAGAAGAAAGACGTTGTCCTAATGGATAACGTCTTTTTTGTTGTATCATACTTTTGTTTGTTATTTGGGTCATTGTTGTTGGTTCTACTGTATGAACTTTGATTGATCTACATTTGCTTATTAGTTTATGAATGATAAAAGACGCTATCTATTGAGATAGCGTCTTTTTTATTGTTATTTACAATTATTCGATTTCTATCCATGACAATTGATGTGATGTCTTGTATATTAGCTGATGTAATAGGAAACATCTTCACGGCTTAGTTTTAACATACCATCTTTACGTTGGCGCATTAGACGCATCAAAATCAGCATGCGTGGGAGGCACAACCATAGATGCCATACGATTAGCGAGATGGAGAATGATACTGGCAACCACATAAATAGGACGGCTGTAAAGCAAAATCCGATCCAGGTGGTATGTAGGAGTACACGGCGGAATGTAGAGTAGCTCATATACTGGTCTGGCAAATAACCAATCCATGGATAGTGCAGCTGAAAACGCCATTTTTTGCGTAGATGGTTTACAGTCATAATCAGTACGGAACGTGAAATGACAAATTGAATCCATAACACAAGTGGGAAAGACAGTAGCCAGAAGCCGATACTTTCCCAAGAGAAGTAGAATACTTCAGCAATCAAAGCCACGACAGGCAAAAGTAGATATGTCCAGAACCAGGCTTTGGTAATCGGCCATTTTTTGATGAGTTTGTATTGATAAAATGTTGCATTTTCTTGTTGCTCTACTACCATATGGTTGCAATCCACCTTTCGATTCATATACATATAACTATGGATATGGTTTGTAGCGCAAATAAAGACATGTATGGGGAAGAAACTGATTGTTTGATTATAATGCGATGTACTATACGGTATATGCAATTTCTGGAATGGATCAATAAGAAAACAGTATGCCTTATGTATATCGGTTAAAAGATGACATGGATAGAGAGCACTTTGGAACCAATTTACAAGCAGATTAGCAGGCAAAAAGGTGCAGTATGGCTTGCATCATTCTGCAAGAACCGGGTAAGCGGGATGAACTTGTAATATAGCAGATTCCCTGCTTCTGCTATAATTATAATAAGGATAACTGGAAATCTACAATAAATTTATGTCCATGCTGGAAGAAATAATTGTAGAGCTGGAAATTAAGATCAATAATAACATATCTATTCGGCGGATAGCTGTAAATCATAGATAGATATAGCTACTAAATTATTATAGTGATTGGGAAAGTATAGATTGATCTTTGATCACTTGATGGATTTATAATTTACGAGATGGAGATGGAGATGGAGATGGAGATGGAGATGGAGATGGAGAGATTGAATTCTCTACATCTATCATATTGTATTTATAAGATATAAGTATATAGAGCAGAACGTAGACAAGATGGTAGGAGTGTTGGCAAAATGAAGGAGCATCAGCATCGAGAAGAAGAAGGAAAAGTGTGCATGCGGGCGCCATTGTATGAACGGTTAGTACAATATGCGCAATCCGGGCAGCGTAGTTATCATGTGCCTGGGCATAAAAACGGTGCAGCTTATGTTGAGTCACTATCTGAATTCCTAGAAGCTACACCGTTGCTTTCTGAATCTGGCACTGGCTTGGTGAATCAGTTGCATTTGGGTGGAGAACTACATGCGGGTAGAGAACTAGATGATGGTGATGGTACAGAGTGTGGCTACGATCTAGAATGCGATATGGAGTATTTGCATCATGTATTAAAAATTGATGTGACTGAGATTGAAGGTACGGACGATCTGCACCATCCAGAAGAAGTTATTCAGGAAGGGCAGAAGCTGGCAGCGCGTTGTTTTGGAGCGGAAGAAACACATTGGCTGATTGGCGGTAGTACAGTTGGAAATCTCGCGGTATTGTTGACCGTGTGTACACATCCGAATGATCTGATACTGGTGCAGCGTAATGTGCATAAGTCGGTTATTCATGGTTTGATGATGGCGGGAGCGCAAGCGGTATTTTTGACACCGGAACTGGATATACAAAGTGGGTTAGCTGTCATTCCTTCATTCAAAAGTATCAAACTGGCATTGCAGAAGTACCCTCAGGCGCGTGGTGTTCTACTAACATCGCCTAATTATTATGGAATGGGCAGAGATTTGACGGATATTGCCAAGCTCTGCCACGAGTATGGTGTACCTTTGTTAATTGATGAGGCGCATGGGGCGCATTATGGTCATCATCCACGTTTTCCACAGAGTGCGTTAGCGGCAGGAGCGGACGCGGTAGTGCAATCTACTCACAAAATGTTAACGGCGATGACGATGGGAGCGATGCTGCATGTGCAGGGTGAACTGCTGAATCGAAGTCTGCTTAAACAGCGTTTGACGATGATTCAAAGTTCTAGCCCGTCGTATCCACTTATGGCTTCGCTGGATCTGAGTCGTTATTTGCTGGAGAAGAATGGATCAGCTTGGTTTGAAATGGGATTAAAAGTACGGGATACGCTGGTAGATGGTGTAAAGCATATTAACTTTGTGGTGCGTAAGGAAGATGAAGTTATTTTTGAAAAGCAGGTTTTGGAAAGAATTGCTGGGCAAGACGATTATACAGCTGATGTTATTCAGGTTGTACAAGGGATTGAAGCGTCTCAGCAAAGTGAACATACAGATACTGATACTCGTTTGGCTCGGTTTGGTGTGCTGCATGAACCGTTAAGTATGTTACCTGAACAGAATCAGGAAATTGTATGTGAAGTAGGCGATACAGCGAATACAGCCGAAAACGATATAAAGTATAGATTGAATGAATATAGTGACGATACAGTTGATAAATACGCTAATCAAGTTAATCCGTTCAAAATCGATAAATACGGTCACGAGGTTGATGAACTCAAAGTTGATAAATATGGTCACCAGACTAATGTTTTCAAAGTGGATGAATACAGTAATCAGGTTGATCCGTTTAAAGTGGTACTGTATGATCGCGCAGGAATCTGGTCGGGGAGTGAATTGCAGGAGCAGTTGGAGCGATATGGATGCGTACCGGAGATGAGCGATGAGCGGTATGTTGTGCTTGTGTTTAGTGTAGGTTCGCGGATGGCAGATGCTGACGTATTGTTAGATGCACTAAGTCATATAGCAGCAGCTCATCCGATTGATCTGGCAGCGGCTTGTCATGCTTATTATGAAAGTGATGTTTGCGGCAATAGGGATCGGGAGATGGCAGATCTGATTTCTGAACCGGTCGCTTTTCATATGATTCCGATTCTGCCGGAGGATGTAGAATCAATTAAGCTAGAGCAGGCTGTAGATCGAATATGCGCGGAGATGATCATTCCGTATCCACCGGGGATTCCGATTTTGTATGCAGGCGAGCGGATTGGGGAGCAGATACATGGGCGACTACTTGGATTACGTGATCATGATATCAAAATTCAGGGTGCTGACGATGCTTCGCTTCATTATATAAAAGTATATCGTTGATTGAGCGATCGGATAAAACAACTTACGGTATAAAGAAACATACGTGCAGCAGGCAATGGTGTTAAAATAGAAGATGAACATGTTAGGGAAAGCAGGAGTATGAATATGACAGCAAAAGGTTTATTTATCGCGATTGAAGGTATGGATGGAAGCGGCAAAACAAGTCAACTGGAACGGATCAAGGCGTATCTGGTAAATCGGAATGTACCGTTTTTGTCGACCCGTGAGCCGGGTGGAATACCAGTATCGGAACAGATTCGCAGTGTGATTTTGAATGTGGAGAATACAATGAGCGGGCTGACAGAATGTCTGCTGTATGCGAGTGCTCGTCGTGAGCATCTAATGCAAAAGGTGATCCCGGCGCTGGAGGCAGATCAGCTCGTTATTTGTGATCGGTATGTGATGTCGTCCCTGGCGTATCAGGGGCATGGACGTCAACTCGGTAAAGCGGTACTCGATATTAATCGGATGGCTATCGAGGTGGAAGGTAAGGAGTACTGGGCGGATGTGAATGTGTATATTAATGTTCGTCCAGAAGTAGGGTTGCAACGTATCATGGCAAAAACGTCTGATCGTGAAATCAACCGACTTGATCTGGAAGCGATCGATTTTCATCATCGTGTGTATGAAGGCTACAAGCAGCTGACAGATACTTATGCGGAACGCTTTATTATCGTTGATGGCGAGCAGGATGAAGAAGCTGTATTTCAGGATATTCGTGTCGTATTAGATCGTTTGATTGCAGAGCGATTACCGGCTATAGATTGATATTGCTATATGCCAGTACTTTTGCAGTGAGTTAGCTGGCTAAAATAGGGTAATATAGTGTAATTGTTCATGACCAATACAACGCAATTGAATTGGAAACAGGCAAAATAAAGGATATTGCCTACCTTATGTCAAATAAAGTATAGACGGTTCTAGCGTTTGCGAATTTCAAACGCGGGGTGCAGTGAGAAATGATTTTTGCATTAGCAAAATATCTTACCTTTTCTAGCGTTTGTGATGTTCAAACGCGGGGTGCAGTGAGAAGTGATTTTTGCATCAGCAAAATATCTTACCTTTTCTAGCGTTTGCGAATTTCAAACGCGGGGTGCAGTGAGAAGTGATTTTTGCATCAGCAAAATATCTTACCTTTTCTAGCGTTTGCGAATTTCAAACGCGGGGTACAGTGAGAAGTGATTTTTGCACTAGCAAAATATCTTACTTATTTCAGCGTTTGTGATGTTCAAACGTAATGTTCAATCGAGAGTGATGTTTGGCAGTAGTGCAGCATCTTGTTTATCGAATTTTGCTTAAAGGAGGCTATAACGATGAAACTGATTATAGCGATCGTGCAGGATAAGGATAGTAACCGTTTGTCCGGAGAACTGGTAAAAGCGAACTTCCGCGCAACCAAACTTGCCAGTACAGGTGGGTTTCTGCGTGCGGGTAACACGACTTTTATGATCGGGGTGGACGACAGTCAGATCGAAGCTGTCATGGATGTCATCCGCAACAGTTGTAAAATTCGCGAACAACTGGTTACACCAGTGACGCCAATGAGTGGTACAACCGACTCGTATCTGCCGTTGCCGGTAGAAGTTCAGGTAGGCGGAGCGACTGTATTCGTCATGCCGGTTGAACGATTTGAGCATTTCTAAAACAATTCCTCAAAAAATTGCACATTATTGCAATTTGATGCATCACAGCGTAAGTTTAATAGTATAATAGGTAAGAAGATAAGGATCGGTGACCATTATTGGAGCCGGTCCGTCTTTATTATAGATGCAGGATTTTTTCATTTTCCTATTCGTAAAATCATCATGTTGAACGATACAGTTTATATAGGCTTTTTGGAAATGAATAGACAGCGGACACGTCAATCTGGTCTGATTCACTATAGATTCCATGTATTCGGTACACAGAAAGGAAGATGATGATGAAAATTAATCCGGGATATCCTCCGTTAAAAAGTAATCCAGTTATTACGGAAACGCCAGCTAAAGTTGTGCAGCAAAAGAACTTCTCGGATGTGCTGCAAAATCACGGTACGCAGGCAACCAATGACGAGATTCAGCGTCAGTTCAAGGCGATTCAGCTGCAAGGTGATCGCCTTGCCAAATCGATGACACTGCGTGAACTGAAATCGTATCAGATGTTAGTTAAACGCTTTTTGGAAGATACGGTGCGACGCGGAATCAAGCTGAAAGAAACGCAAAGCTTTGATCGTCGTGGACGCAGTCGCAAGTATAAAATTCTTGATGAGGTGGATTCGACATTGCTCAGTATGGCAGAAGAACTGCTGAACAGTGAAGAAGGGCGCATCGAATTGTTGCAACGCATGGGCGAGATTCGCGGCATGCTGGTCAATCTGCTGTACTGATCAACGGAAGAACGGTACAGAGGGAAGTAAGGAGGCACTATGTCTTTTCAAGAAATTATCGGGCAGGACACCGCAAAACGGGTATTGCAAAATGGACTGCGGCAGCAGAAGATTTCGCATGCGTATCTGTTTAACGGTCCGGCAGGCAGCGGTCAACTCAAAATGGCGCATAGCTTTGCCAGAGCGCTCGTATGTATACATCGAGGCGAGGAAGCCTGCGGAGAGTGCATTGAATGCCGCAAAATGCAGCACGGCAATCATCCAGACTTTCTGCTGGTGGAACCGGACGGCAATTCCATCAAGATCGATCAAATCCGCGAATTGCAGCGGATTTTTTCATACCGCTCGGAAGCGGGCAACCGCAAAATCTATATTATTCGCGATGCCGACAAAATGACGGTGCAGGCAGCAAATAGTCTGCTCAAATTTCTGGAAGAACCGCCTGCTCCGGCAGTAGCGATTCTGTTAACGGAGAATATTCAGTCCATTTTGCCGACGATTCGTTCGCGTACGCAGCCGGTGTTATTCACCGCCGTTGATTATCATCAGATGACCCAGATTCTGGCGGATGAAAATTATCCGCTGCCGCTCGTTCGTTGTGCGGTTCATCTGGCTTCGGACCCTGATCAATGTCGGGAAATGCTGAATGAGAATTGGTTTGCAGAAATTAGAAACGTAGTGTTACAATTAGGGAAGGAATCCGCCGGTAGAGGCAGTATAAGCCTGATTACCGCACAGCAAAAGCTGTTCAAGGGCGGATTTGGCGATCATCTGGAACAGGTATTTGATCTTTTCCATCTGTGGTTCAAGGATATGATCCATATACAGATTGGCAGAAATGAAAGTATCGTTTTTATAGATCAGTTAGAGTCTCTCTCCAAGGTGGCTCACACCCGCAGCATGCAGCATTGGATTTCCTGTATGGCGCTTGCTGCCGAATGCAAGAAAATGCTCCGCTCGAACGTTAACGGGCAGCTTTGCATGGAGCAGTTTCTCATAGGGGTAAGCAGCTAAGGTACAGAGGAACACTTCTTACAGGTAACGGACCGTGTATACATCATGCGGAAGCAACATCGGATGAAAGAGCAATGACTTTTTCGAAATACGCCATGTCCGTGATAGCTAGAGGGGATTCTTCTTATCGTTTTTGCATCAGTAGGAACGGTATTGGCAAATGAGGAGGCTTATCTTTTGTATAACGTAGTAGGAGTCCGCTTCAAAAAGGCGGGTAAAATATATTATTTTGATCCGCTCGAATTTGCGATTAGCAATGAAGAGCATGTAATTGTTGAGACGGCAAGAGGGATTGAATACGGCAAGGTTGTGATTGGACGCAAGCAAGTACAGGAAGATGATGTTGTGCTTCCACTGAAAAAGGTGATTCGAATCGCTGGGCAGGACGATGCTCAGGTAGTAGAGGAAAACCGAATTGCCGCCAAAAACGCATTTGCTACCTGTTTGAAAAAGATCAAGGAACATCAGCTGAAAATGAAACTGGTTGATGTTGAATATACATTTGATCGCAACAAGATTATTTTCTATTTTACAGCGGAAGGTCGAGTAGACTTCCGTGAGCTGGTCAAGGATCTGGCAAGCATCTTCCGTACTCGGATTGAGCTACGCCAGATCGGTGTACGTGATGAAGCCAAAATGCTGGGCGGTATCGGTCCATGTGGACGCATTCTGTGCTGCTCGTCCTGGCTGGGCGATTTTGAACCGGTATCGATCAAAATGGCCAAAGATCAGAGCCTGTCGCTAAATCCGACCAAAATCTCGGGTCTATGCGGCCGGTTGATGTGTTGTCTCAAGTTTGAGCATGATAATTATGAAAGTATGAAAGAAGAACTTCCGGCTGTCGGTAAATTTGTCGTAACCTCGCTCGGAGACGGTAAGGTGGTAGGAATTAATGCCAATTCCCGAACTGTGCATGTTCAGATCTTTGAAATTAGCAAGGTCAAGGAACTACCGTTTGATGAGGTCGTTGTGAAGTAAACCGTCAAAGGCTGCTTTTGAGGTGGAAACTTGGAAAAGAAAAATCTTTTTGAGTATATTCATGAACTGGAGACACAAATGAACCATATGCACGGGGATATGGGCAGGCTCAAACTGGCAGTGAAAGAACTGCTGGAGGAAAATCAGCGCCTAACGCTGGAGAACGAACAGCTGCGCCGTGTATTGAAAAAAGAGGTCCCGGTCGAGCTTGAAGCAGCCGAACCTCAGATTATCGAAGTGCTGGCGGACAGTAATCCCCATAATCACCCACATCCTGAAGTCGTAGGTGAGGGATATGACAATCTCGCCCGTCTGTATCATGAAGGATTCCATATTTGCAATGTGTATTATGGTCATCTGCGTACAGAGGGAGACTGTCTGTTCTGTCTATCCTTTTTGAACAAATCCGAATAATCCGAAACAAAGCCGCAGATGATCTGGTCTGCGGCTTTATCGATGTGGAGAGGAAACCGGGAACTTGGAAGAAAACAATCAAACCGAGCAGCATCTGGAGCTGCTACAGCCGGGAGAGCGAGTGGACGATCTGCTGACTCGCAGGCTGCATATTATTCAAAGTAGCGACGTATTCAGTTTCTCAATGGATGCGGTGTTATTGGCACGATTCATAGCGGTGCCACCACGTGGGAAAGTGATGGATCTATGTACGGGCAATGGGGTCATTCCGATTCTGCTAAGTACACGTACTTCAGCTCATATTGAAGGGGTGGAAATTCAAGAGCGGCTGGCGGATATGGCAGAGCGCAGTGTACGGATGAACGGTCTGGAATCACAGATTGCGATTCGCAATCAGGATCTGAAGGAGCTGCCGCTACAGGGCGAGCATGGCACGTACGATGCGATCACAGTGAATCCGCCGTATATGCCGATGAACGGCAACGAAGTGAAGCTGAACGTGCATCACGCGATGGCACGTCATGAGATTGGCTGTACGTTGGAGGATGTAGTGCGCACCGCAGCTGGTTTGCTCAAAAATGGTGGCAAGCTGGCAATGGTACATCGTCCCCATCGGTTAGTCGATATCGTACTGATGATGCGTCAGTATGGCGTAGAGCCAAAACGTATCCGGTTTGTGCATCCACGTCGACATATGGAAGCCAATATGGTACTGGTAGAAGGTATTCGCGGTGGTAAGCCGGAATCTCGCGTATTGCCGCCATTGATCGTATATAACGATGAGAATGAATATGTTCCGGAAGTTATGGATATTTATTACGGGCAAAAGGAGTCCTTATGAGCATACAGGTACAAAAAAGCTTTGCTGCTGTATCGGAGCCATCCAGTGGACAAACACCGGGTACGCTGTATTTGGTTGCCACTCCAATCGGCAATCTGGAAGATATGACCTACCGGGCGGTACGCACATTGCAGGAATGCGATATTATCGCTGCTGAGGATACACGGCAAAGTCGCAAGCTACTGAACCATTTTGAGATTACGCCGCGGAAATTGGTTAGCTATCATGAGCACAATAAGCACAATAGTGGCCCGGAACTGATTCGACTGATTGCAGAAGGGCAAAGTCTGGCACTGATCAGCGACGCGGGCTTGCCTGCTATATCCGATCCGGGTCAGGAGCTAGTTCAACTGGCTGTAGAGCAGGGAATCGCCATCGTACCGATTCCAGGCGCCAATGCGGCGCTGTCGGCGTTGATTGCTTCGGGATTGTCGACCAACCGGTTTACGTTTATTGGCTTTTTGCCGCGTGATCATCGTGGACAGGCGGAATTGCTACAAGGGGCGCATGCGGCGGAAGGTACACTGTTATTGTACGAATCCCCGCATCGGATCATCAAAACGCTACAGGCGATTTTGGAGCATGTTGGCAACCGCCGGATCGTATTAGCGCGCGAATTGACCAAACGACATGAAGAATGGCTGCGCGGTTCGGTAGAGGAAGCGCTAGAGTGGCTGGACGAGCATCCGCCGCTAGGCGAATACTGTATCGTGCTGGAAGGACAGCCACAGGAAGAAGCGATGGCCGAAGCGAACGAATGGTGGCAGCAAATGAATATTTTGCAGCATGTGGAGCATTACGAGCAGCAGGACTTATCGCGCAAAGATGCGATGAAAAAAGTCGCCAAAGATCGCGACGTATCCAAGCGCGATATTTATCAGGCACTACTGCATGAAGACAACTGATCTCTAATTTCCAGTACGAATCGATGGACGCGTACTCTACTGTACACGGGTAACTATATAATAGAAGAAACAGAACCCAAACGGCATAAATCAACGATAGAAAAGGGACCGAAGATCGTAACAGGTCCCTTTTTCCTGTGCCATTGGCAGTAGTTTGTGAAAATCGGTATAATGTATGCTATGTAAACAAAAAAATACCTTTACCCGACAAAACATGTCGCCGGATAAAGGTCCAAGGAGATATATAAAGGTTAGAATTAATAAAATGGAATGATGCTGACTTTATTATAACCTATTCTATTTATTTTGTCACAGGAACTGGAATTTCGGAGATGCATTCGTTACAAACGATTTTGCCTTTGAAGTATGTTACGTTCTCAGCATTACCACAGAAGATACAAGCTGGCTCGTATTTTTTGAGCATAATGCGTTCGCCGTCAACATAGATTTCCAGAGCGTCTTTCTCGCCAATACCCAGTGTGCGACGCAGTTCGATTGGAATAACAACGCGACCCAGTTCGTCTACTTTTCTTACAATACCTGTTGATTTCATCATGATAATTCAATCCTCTCAAATGTGTTTTGTTTTTTATAATTGCGTTTAAATTCGCTTGTCGAATAGGCTTCGTATGGCTGTTCCCGTGAAACGAATGGAAGTAATACAGTGAATCGGTAATGCCTTTCATTGTTGTTGCTGGTTCGCGCCGGGTAGTAATTATTAAACAAGCAGTAATGATTTGAAGTGTCATGTTTCGACAAATTTCTTTCTTTTATGATATTCATAATACCAACGTTTCCCAAATCAGTCAACATAGAAATTATAAAAAAAAGCCTTTTTTAGGGTGAAATCGCAAATTTTTTTTAAAATAGTGCTGTTTTTTGCGATAATATAGACATATACAGCTTTTGTCGATTTGGAAATACATTTTAATCATATAACGACACTGTTCGACATTAGTGACATAATTCTATTTTATACGATTCAAAATACTGGAATCAAGTTTGGCTCAAGGAGGAATTTGGCATGAAAACAATGGAGCCTTTAGAAGAAGAAAAGGTATTCAAAGACCCGGTACACAATTATATCCACGTTCAGGATCGACTCATCTGGACATTAATCAATACACCGGAATTTCAGCGGCTACGTCGGATTCGACAATTGGGTACGTCGTATCTGACTTTTCACGGAGCTGAACATAGCCGGTTCTCGCATTCACTCGGTGTATATGAGATTACGCGTCGAATCATTTCGCAATTTGAACGAAGCGGGTATGAAGATTGGCCGCGTGAAGAGCGGATGGTCGCATTATGTGCGGCGCTACTGCATGATCTGGGACATGGACCGTTTTCCCATTCTATAGAAGAAGCTTTTGATATGAACCACGAAGAATGGACGTGTCGCATTCTATTAGAAGATACAGAGATTCATCGGGTGCTGGAAGATGCTGAACCGGGCTTCTCGGACAAAGTGGCTGCGGTCATTCGCAAAGATTACGACAAAGCAGTTGTCGTTAATCTCGTCTCCAGTCCGCTGGATGCTGACCGGATGGATTATTTGTTGCGGGATGCTTATTTTACCGGCGTGAATTATGGCACGATCGATATGGATCGCATCATTCGCGTACTGCGTCCGCATCAGGGACGTGTTGTAGTCAAAGAGTCCGGTATGCATGCGATTGAAGATTATTTGATGTCACGTTATCAGATGTACTGGCAGGTTTACTTCCATCCAGTCACACGTAGTTCCGATATTGTGCTGCGTCATATTTTCCACCGTGCCAAAGAGTTATTTGATAACGGATATACCTTTGGATTTTTACCACATCCATTGCCTTCACTGTTCAAAAACACGCTGAATGTGAAGGAATATCTGTTACTGGACGAAGCGCTTGTACAGACGACCTTCATGCAGTGGACGCTTGAAAAGGACGAAATTCTAGCGGATGTATGTACTCGATTCATGGATCGCCGTTTATATAAATATGTAGAAAGCGAATTGATCGATATGGATCTGATTGATCAGATTCGTAATGAATTTGCCGAAGCAGGTCTGCATCCGCAATATGATCTGGAGATCGATTTTCCGACTGACTTGCCATATGATGTATTTCGTCCAGGCGACCCGAAAAAGGAAAAGCAAATTTTGCTGCTGAATCGTCAAAATAAAGTACAGGAAATTTCCGAGGTATCAGACATTGTACGCTCCATTAGTGGGATTCATCGTGGACGGTATCATCTGTATTTCCCACAGGAAAAGTTGGAAAGGGTAAAACACAAATTGTCCAAACCGGTGGCGGATATTTTTGAAGATAAATTGGGTCCGGCACAGATGGAATTCGAAATCTAGCAAATTTGAAGAGTATACAGATTATGCAGATAAACGCCTGCTGGCATGGCGTACTCTCGACATATGTATAGAAGAAAAATAACGGAATTACGGTAGTAAAGGAGAGAATATCTATGTTATTTGATACACATACACATTTGGATTCCAAAGATTTTGATGAGGATCGCCAAGAAATTATTCAAAATGCTTATGATTCTGGTGTCACTCGCATGGTGAATGTGGGATTTGACCGGGAGACGATTCCGACAACGATGAAACTGGTCGAGGAATACGATTTTATTTATGCAGCGGTTGGTTGGCATCCGGTGGAAGCGATCATGATGCAGCCTGGCGATCTGGAGTGGATTGCATCTTTATGCAGTCATGAAAAAGTCGTTGCAATCGGCGAAATTGGTCTTGATTATCACTGGGATAAATCGCCCAAAGATGTGCAACACCGCGTCCTGCGTGAACAAATTGGTCTTGCACGCGACATTCATATGCCGATCGTCATCCATAATCGGGATGCACATGAAGATATCGTTCGTATTCTGCGCGAGGAAAAAGCGTCCGAAGTCGGTGGCATTATGCACTCCTTCTCCGGCAGCTGGGAAACTGCCAAAATGTGTTTGGATATGGGCTTCCATTTGTCATTCGGTGGACCGATTACATTCAAAAATGCGAAGCAGCCCAAAGAGGTGCTCAAACAGGTGCCGATGGATCGATTATTACTGGAAACGGACTCCCCTTATTTGACTCCACATCCATATCGTGGTAAAAGAAATAACTCAGGATATGTGCGTCTGGTAGCAGAGGCAGCTGCCGAGCTAAAAGACGTATCTCTGGAAGAAATTAGTGAAATCACAACGAAAAATGCACTGGCATTATTTGGTATACGATGAAATAGGGAGAAAAACCACTAAAAAAACGAGCTAGACGGATATATGAATGAATTTTAACTAAAAAATGCTCAAATATTACAAGATTTTAACCACTTTTTCTGAAAAACGGAGTTGAGGCTTGCTTTACAGTGGGGTTAGGTTCGAGATATTATTTCATCAGTGATTTAATCTTGTTATTTATGTACGAGATTCCATGATTCGGTCTCGCTGAGTTTCCTACATAGGAAAACGGGGGAACCAACAGCTGTCTTCATCCACTTTCAACCAGCAATATCGGAAGGCAGATTGTATGATTCCTGTTACAGGGTCTTTGGGGTGAATTGAAATTTACTTGCGCCATGAGCGGAGGACGTTTCACAGGGCAACATATACAGGCAGTATCATGTCCGAACCCGACAGCTAACCTCGTAAGCGATGCAGAGGCAACCTCTCATTTTCTAAAAGTTTCCAAGATGGTACAGTCGTCGGAAGCCCAGGAAGAGTTGCTCTTGCACTTTTCCCAAGGCTTTTTTGTTTTGTGCAAAAGGAAAAGGCAAGATGAGAAGACCCGGATGTTCACTGTCGGGGGAACGGAAGCCGCTTGGACTGACCATGGCGCAGGCACATTATACACCAAGAGACGATTACCGATTATGCGCCGGTATTCGTAAACATGATAACCGCCTGTGGAAATTCTGATATAGTCGCGTCTTAACTCATTTTAAGATACAGCAAGACGGCGAGACTATGTAAGGAGGACGGAAGAAGTGGGAATTGCTCCTTTCAAAGAAACCCATGGTTCACGCTCATCCAGCATGTCTTACGCGCTGCGTTGGAAGCAAAAAAATCTACGCTTTGCCCTATTTACTTCGCTGGCAGTCGTTATGGTTATTGCCATGGCACTCTGGCTTCTGTATATGCAGGCAGGCAAAAATATTTATGTAATCGTTGATGGAAAAGCCCAGAGCGTGGAAACACGCAAACTGAATGTTGCCGATCTGCTGGCAGAACAGAACATTACTGTAGCGCCGCAGGACAAAGTTTCCATGTCCATGAATGGAGCGATCCAAGACGGGGACAAAGTATACGTGAATCACGCGGTTGCCGTAAATATTACGGCTGACGGCAAAACGAAACAAGTGTACACGACTGCGAAAACAGTAGGCAGTACACTCGACCAGGCAGGCGTTGATCTCGGTGAAGAGGACAAGCTGAACCCTACGGTCGAAACAGCTGTACAACACGATATGGATATCAAAGTGGTCAGAACGACTTCCTTTGTAGCGAAGCAGGTTGTAGAGCTTCCGTATCAAGTAGTGAAAAAGCAAGACAGTACACTGCTGGAAGGCAAAACGAAACTTGTTCAAGATGGACAAAAAGGGAAAGTCATCCAGTATGTTGAAAAAACCTATGAAGATGGAGAATTCGTCTCCAAGCGCATGATCGATAAGAAAACAACATCCGAAGTACAGGACAAAGTTGTAGCCGTCGGAACGAAAAAGGAGCAACCAAAACTGCTTGCTGCCAGTTCTTCAGCCGGTTCGGATAAAAACTTCTCTTATGCCAAAGTCATTAACAATGTTACGCTGACCGCCTACTCCTCTCAGGAGCCAGGACTTGGCACGACGACTGCTTCCGGAACGCGAGTAACGGAAGGACGTACCATCGCTGTTGATACCAGTGTCATTCCAATGGGATGGTGGGTATACATCGAAGGCATCGGTTACCGCCGTGCAGAAGATACAGGTAGCGCCATTAACGGCAATAAGATTGACGTATATATTGACAGCCTGAGCCAGGCAAGAGCATTCGGTCGCAAATCCGGTTATACCGTCTATGTGATTGGTCCAGTTAAACCGTAATCGGCGGACTGGAGATTGGCTATCTGCCTGCACAGAGTTGATCTGTGATATAATAGTTATTAACCATGAACGTGAATAGAATCAACAGAAGAAGGGGAATCTTCCCCTTCTTTTTGTTTGTTATTTTGGTATACTGAGGACAATATGGATAAGGTCGACTATACGGATGCAGAGGGCAGCAGCCCTGTCCAGTACGGCCCGGAAGGGAAGCGTCAGATCAAGTGATCAAAGAGGTAATTGTTGTAGAAGGACGGGACGATACCGTAGCCATCAAGCGTGCCGTACATGCAGATACGATTGAAACGGGCGGCTCTGCCATTGGTCCGCAGGTGATCAAGCGTGTCAGACTGGCACAGGAGCGGCGTGGTGTTATTATTTTGACCGATCCAGATCATGCTGGGGAACGGATTCGTAAGATCGTCTCCCGCGAAGTACCGGGCTGCAAGCATGCGTTTATACCGGAGAGCGAAGCGACGCTCAAGGGCGATATCGGTGTAGAGAATGCCTCGCCAGAAGCGATTCGCGAAGCTTTATCCCGACTGCACAGCGAGATGCCAGAAGCGGAGACGCTAATCGACTGGGATGACCTGATCATGACTGGACTGGTCATGCGCCCTGACGCGGCAGCACGTCGTATGATCATGGGCAATCTGCTCGGTATTGGTTACGGCAACGGCAAGCAGTTTCATAAACGACTGCGCATATTTGGCATCAGCCGCGAGGAGTTCGCGGCGGCACTTTCACAACTTGAAGCGGAGGAACAGCAATCCCATGACTGATAGACACGATATCGCCACGCCCGGACGGACGAAGGAGATTATTCATAAACACGGATTTTCATTTAAAAAGAGCCTTGGTCAGAACTTTCTGATCGATGCTAATATTCTGAACAAAATCGTCGATGCAGCTGATCTGACACCAGAGCGTGGTGCACTGGAGATCGGTCCTGGTATCGGTGCGCTCACAGAGCGTCTGGCACGTCAGGCAAGCCGTGTAACGGCTGTTGAGATTGATCAGCGCCTAATCCCGATTTTGAAAGATTCGTTGCAGGAGTACGGCAATGTGCATGTACGTCACGGTGATGTGCTCAAGGTAGACTTGCAGCAATTGTTCCGCGAGGACTTTGCGGAGGTGGATAAGGTGAGCGTAGTGGCAAATCTGCCCTACTACGTTACCACGCCGATTCTGATGAAGCTGCTGGAGGAGAAGCTGCCACTGGATAATATCGTCGTTATGATCCAGAAGGAAGTTGCACAGCGTATGGCAGCGTCTCCGGGCGGCAAGGATTACGGCAGTCTCAGTATCGCTGTTCAGTATTACTGCATTCCGGAAGTGGTCTGCATCGTACCGAAAACGGTATTTATCCCGCAGCCGAATGTTGAGTCGGCAGTTATTCGTTTGAAGCTGAGAGAGCAGCCAGCAGTGCAGGTGGAGGATGAGCAGCATTTCTTCGATCTGGTACAGTCCAGCTTTGTTCAGCGCCGTAAAACGATCTCCAATAACCTGAAGACGCGTTATGGCGGCGATCGCGAACAATTGGACGGTTTGCTGCAAGAAGCGGGCATTGATCCGGTACGTCGCGGAGAGACACTCAGCCTAGAAGAATACGCACGATTGAGCCATGTATTTATACAAGCAGGCATTCGCTAAAAAAATCATTGACAAAATAAATTTTGTGTTGCATAATTTATTATTTGATTGACATTTCTCTTCCTTTTTGTTACAATAAGGATTAGGAAAAGAGGTGGTTGTAGGCATGGCTAACAACGCGCTTACCGAAATCAAACGCAATCTTGATGCTCATGTAGGGCACAAAATCACATTGCGCGCTCACGGTGGTCGTAAGAAGACCATTGAACGTACTGGAATTTTGGAAGAGACCTACCCTTCTGTTTTTACGGTAAAGCTTGATGATGATCATCAAACTTTTGAACGAGTGTCTTACAGCTATGCAGACGTCCTCACGGATTCCGTAGAGATTATGGTCTGCGAAGATGATTCCCATTCAGACGTACAGTATGCTGGGAATTAAATAACTGTTTTATGATAAGGCAGTCTTTATCTCCTGCGGGGGTAGAGACTGTTTTGCTTTGTGAATAGACTTTGCCATTCATTTTTTCTATAATTGGAGTATTCATGGCTGTATACAGCCTTTGGTCATCTTGTGCGCCAGAATAGCATTTGAAGCTTGGAATGGGTATAAGATGCAATAGAACATAGAACGGACGCAATGTTGAAGGTGGAGGAACCTCATGAAGTTATATGAAAAAGCGCCGGCAAAAATCAATCTGATGCTGGATGTACTGCATAAACGCCCGGACGGTTACCACGAGGTGGAGATGATCATGACGATGGTTGATCTTGCCGACCGGCTCACAATAACCGATATACCCGGAGACGTGATCAAAATATCCAGTCAAGCTGGTTATATCCCTCTGGATGATAAGAACCTTGCCTATCAGGCAGCCAGTCGGATCAAGGAGCGCTATGGCATTCGCCAAGGCGTGCATATTCATATCGACAAGAAGATTCCAGTAGCAGCCGGATTGGCAGGCGGTAGCAGCGATGCAGCAGCTGCCTTACGCGGGTTGGATCGACTCTGGAATCTGAATATCTCTCATGAGGAGATGATGGAGCTGGGAGCGGCAATCGGTTCGGATGTGCCGTTCTGCATCACGGGCGGTACAGCGCTGGCAACCGGGCGTGGTGAGATTCTAACGCCGCTAGCTAGTCCGCCGGATTGTTGGGTCATTCTGGCGAAGCCGCCGATTAATGTATCGACAGCAGGCATCTACGGGCGTCTGAAGGCGGATCAAATACAGCGGCATCCTTCGGCTGCGGCTATGCGGCAGGCGATTGAGCAGCAATCGTTTGACGACATTTGTAGCGAGCTAGGCAATGTGTTAGAGGATGTGACGCTATCTCATCATCCCGAAGTACAGCAGCTCAAGCAAACGATGATTCAGCTGGGTGCTGATGGTGTGCTGATGTCAGGCAGCGGACCTACCGTATTCGGTCTGGTGTCCAGAGAATCCAAAGTGGCTCGTATTTATAACGGGTTGCGCGGATTTTGCAATGAAGTATACGCAGTACGCATGTTAACCTGAGCAATCCAGGTCGCAATCTTTTTCAAAAAGCTCCGGCATTTTGTTGGGCTTGTTGAAAAAGATTGCGATTTTCTTTTACAAACACGTACAAAAATGGTATATTCACTTTAATTATTCGGATTTGGGATGTTAAAAGGGTATAAATGTAAATTTTCGTAGATGGTGAGGAGTTCAAGTGAAAAAACTAAAACGGAGCGCGCGTCTGGTCGAACTGACCCAGTATCTGACTTCACGACCGCATACGCTCATTCCACTGACGACCTTTGCTGACCGTTACGGAGCGGCCAAATCATCGATCAGCGAAGATCTGACTATTATTAAAGAGGTATTCGAGGAAGAAGGTATCGGTGAATTGCAGACGCTGGCTGGTGCAGCTGGCGGTGTCAAATATATTCCGCGTCTGTCGCATGAGAAGTCGCTATCATTCATGGAGAATTTGTGCAGACAATTGGAGCAGCCAGATCGCTTGCTGCCGGGGAATTACATTTACATGTCTGATCTGCTAGGACAACCGGCGATATTGAATGAGGTAGGCAAGATCTTTGCCTCTGTGTTTGCGGATACACCAATTGATGTGATTATGACGGTCGAGACGAAGGGGATTCCGCTTGCACACGCGACAGGCACCCAGCTCAATCTGCCAGTTGTACTTGTACGTCGTGATCATCAGATGACGGAAGGCTCTGCGGTTAGCATCAACTATGTATCCGGCTCGCATAAGAGTCTGCATACGATGACGCTGTCTCGCCGGGCGCTCAAGGAAAAGTCGCGTGTACTCATTATTGATGACTTTATGAAGGCGGGCGGAACGATTCAAGGTATGGTCGATCTATTGGATGAATTCAATGCGACGGTTGCGGGCGTAGGTGTGCTGCTGGAATCCGGTGCAGTCGATGTGGAAGATCGGTTATGGGCGGATTATGTATCGCTTGCCAAATTGACAGATGTCGATGCAAAAAGCAAGAAAATCATGGTACAGCCGGGCAATTACTTTGAAAATGCAAAGAAATAACTGGTGTCACCTATAATTTAAATTCAGTGGTTGAGAATCTCTATCAATGGAATTGCGTGCAATCGGCTGAAAACGGTAAAAAACGGCAATCCGCTAAAAAAATACACAATTAATTTTCAGAAAAAAGAAGGTATTTTACTTCCATGTGTGGAAATACACAACCAAGTCTTTATGGAAAAAGGTGGTGAACACACATGGAAATAACGGATGTAAGACTCCGCCGGGTGAATTCCGAAGGCCGCATGAAAGCCATCGCATCCATCACAATCGACAGCGAATTTGTCGTTCACGACATTCGCGTGATTGACGGCAACAATGGGATGTTCGTTGCAATGCCGAGCAAACGGACACCGGATGGCGAGTTCCGCGATATCGCGCATCCTATTTCTTCAAGCACACGCGAGAAGATTCAGTCGGCCGTACTGGCTGAATACGAACGCGCCGGTCTGGAAGAAGAAGTTATCGAAGAAGGCGCATAAGCAAGTCCTTTATACTTATTGGGGTTTGAAAGAAAAGGGAGTCACGGGAGCTACAATCGTGGCTCCCTTTTCTTTTTGTCCGGAATAAGATATATTCAGTATGGAGTTTTTTTGCGGAAGTTAAAAACTGGTTAAATATGGTATAAGCTTCGGCTTTCACCTATCATCTATAGATCCATTTCGAGGGGGCATTATTTTGAAAAGGTTGGCAGTGGTACTGGCGGCAGGTAAAGGCAAGCGTATGAAATCCAAGTTGTATAAGGTACTTCATCCGGTATGCGGTAAGCCAATGGTTGCTCATGTATTGGATGCAGTTAAACAAATCAACTGCGAGCGCAGCGTTGTTATCGTTGGGCATGGTGCGGAAACGGTCAAAGCTTACTTGGGCGAGCGTGCGGAATATGCGCTGCAAAGCGAACAGCTGGGAACCGGACATGCGGTAAGTCAGGCGGAGCCGCTGATCGGTAGCGAAAAAGGGATTACGATTGTCATTTGCGGCGATACACCGCTGGTTACACCGGAAACGCTGGAAAACCTGATTGCCCATCACGAAGCGGAAGGCGCGGCTGTCAGCATTTTGACTGCTTCGATGCCAGACCCGACTGGTTATGGACGGATCATTCGCGGCGAAGATGGCGGCGTACTCAAGATCGTTGAGCAAAAAGACGGCAATGCGGAAGAGCTGGCAGTACAGGAGATCAATACTGGTACGTATTGCTTTGATAACGAGCTGCTATTTGCTGCGCTCAAAAATGTAGATAACAACAATGCGCAGGGTGAGTTTTATCTGACCGATTGTGTTCCTATTTTGCGTGAACAGGGCAAGCGTATTGCGGCTTACGAAACGAAAGACCTTTCTGAATCAATCGGCGTCAATGACCGTGTAGCGTTGTCAGATGCAGAGCAATTCATGCGCGAACGTCTGGCGAAAAAGCATATGTTAAACGGCGTTACGATTATCGACAAAGCATCCACCTATATCGGTGCAGATGTAGAGATCGGTTCCGATACGATTCTGTACCCGGGTACGATCTTGAAAGGCAATACCATGATTGGCGAAGATTGCACCATCGGTCCAAACACCGAGATTGAGAATTCGACCGTAGGCAATGGCACCATCATCCGTCAATCGGTAGCGTCGGAAGTGAAAGTTGGCGACCGCGTGAATGTCGGTCCATTTGCATACTTGCGTCCAGGCACTGAACTGGCTGACGAAGTAAAAGTCGGTGATTTTGTTGAATTGAAAAATGCGAAGATCGGTCACGGCTCCAAAGTGCCGCATCTGAGTTATGTAGGCGACGCAGAGGTTGGTTCTGGTGTAAATATCGGCTGCGGCGCGATTACTGCCAACTATGACGGCTACAACAAATTCAAAACAATCATCGAAGACGATGTGTTTATCGGCAGCAACTCTAACCTGATCGCACCGGTACGTGTGGGCAAAGGCGCTTATGTAGTCGCTGGCTCCACGATCACGAGCGATGTGGGCGAAAGTGATCTGGCGATTGCGCGTGCACGTCAGGAAAATAAAGCCGGATATGCCGACAAAATTCGCGCCAAAGCGAAAGCAATCAAGGAACAAAACAAATAATTGCCCTTTTACTAACAAAATGCCACTATTTCATGCCGAATTATTATATACTATATAGTGCACAATGCTTGTTGAATGATAGGAACCAAATCTATTTAAATAGCCAACGCTAATATAGAGACAGAAGCTGATGAGCATTTCAATGAACCACCACGGAGGGTTTTAACCATTATGACTTATTGTGATTCCAAATTAAAGATTTTCACCTGTAACTCCAATCCGAAGCTGGCAGGGCAAATTGCCGATTATATCGGTATTCCCATGGGCGAATCCCATACGACCAGTTTTAGCGATGGTGAGATTCAGGTGAAGCTATCCGAGAGCGTCCGGGGCTGTCATGTATATGTAATTCAATCCACCTGTGCGCCGGTCAACGACAATCTGATGGAGCTGCTCGTTATGGTCGATGCGCTGAAACGTGCATCTGCGAAAAGTATCAACGTTGTTATTCCATACTACGGTTATGCTCGTCAGGATCGTAAAGCACGTTCCCGTGATCCAATCACGGCGAAGCTGGTAGCCAATCTGATCGAAAAAGCAGGAGCTCATCGCGTGATCGCAATGGATCTTCATGCAATGCAGATTCAAGGGTTCTTTGATATTCCGGTTGATCATCTGCTTGGCGTGCCGATTCTGGCACAATATTTCCGTTCCAAACAAATCGAGAATCCAGTCGTTGTCTCTCCAGACCATGGTGGTGTGGTTCGAGCGCGTAAGCTGGCTGATTTGCTCAGCGCTCCGCTGGCAATTATCGATAAGCGCCGTCCGGAACCGAACGTCAGCGAAGTCATGAATATCATCGGTAACATCGAAGGCAAAACGGCGATTCTGGTCGATGATATTATCGATACTGCCGGTACCATCGTACTCGGTGCCAACGCTCTGATCGAAGGCGGCGTGAAGGAAGTATACGCGTGCTGTACGCACCCTGTACTGTCCGGCCCGGCGATGGATCGTCTGGAAAACTCTCCGCTCAAGGAAGTGATCGTGACCGATACGATTCCGATCACGCATCCAAACCCGACCAGCAAGCTGAAAGTGCTGTCGGTTGCTCCTCTGATGGGTGAAGCGATCATCCGCGTTCACGAAGAACTGTCCATCAGCAAGCTGTTTGAAATTGAATAATTGATTCGCCGATAGATTCGTCATACCGCCAACAACAGAAAAGGGTTACTTCCTCCAGCAGAGGCAAGTAACCCTTATCGGCATATCTGCCGTATTTTCTATCTGTCCGTCAGTAGCCGGGTCTGGAAATAAACGTATGGCGCTGGCGGTGATACAGCACACGGTTCATCTCGATAAACTGGTGATCATAGGCAGTGATCAGCCCGATGTCGACAGGAATGCCATGCCTATACACCTGTACTGGCATCTCTTGCCGGAAATGATCATAGAAATGACGATTTTTCAGCAGCTGCTGCCCGAAGGTATACATGCTGATGTCCTCCTTGTGCTGGAATACAGATCGGGATAAGCCGTTTATCGCCCGCGGCATATCTGCTTGCTTGAATGTAACCCAATTTTAGCAAAAAATAAACGCCACTGCACATGCAAATGACGTTGCATCGATACGGTACGTGTTGAAAGGCGTAATTGCCGCTCACTGCCGCAGACCTGTAATTTATGTGGAAATGAGGAACCGAACATCATGAAATGGATTGTTGGGCTGGGAAATCCGGGTTCTGAATACGCCAACACGCGTCACAATGTCGGCTTTATGGCATTGGATCGGCTGGCGGATCGCCACGGCATCTCCATCAGCCAGAGTAAAAGCAAGTCACTGATTGGCGAAGGTCATATCGGTGGCGTGAAAGTAATTTTGATGAAACCGATGACCTTTATGAATCTATCTGGCGAAGCGATTCGCGCTCATATGGATTATTACAAAATACCGCTGGAGGATCTGATCGTCGTCTACGATGATATGGATACCGAAACAGGCAAAATCCGTCTACGCTACAAAGGCAGCGCTGGCGGTCATAACGGCATCAAATCCATTATCCAGCATACCGGTACACAGGAGTTTGACCGTATTCGTATGGGGATCTCGCGCCCGGAACCGGGTCATGCGATTGTGGATTACGTCCTGTCCAATTTCCCCAAAAAGGAAAAAGAGCTGCTGGATCAGATGATCGAATCCACTTGTGATGCGATCGAATTCAGCACCAAACATACATTTGAACAGACGATGGCTAAGTTTAATGGGTAATGATATACTAGAAAGCAATACGGGCGCACAACAACGCCCTTTATAACTCCATAAGTACCGCCTTCCAAACCGATGGATTACAGGTAAAGAAGGCGGTTGTTTGTAGGCAAACCGGTCTTATTCACGGTTTGTCGTTTTACCGTTGTGTTGTTTGTGCCGCAAATTGTCAATCATTATGGTTACTACGGTTTAAGTAGATTGAGCATAGATAGATTTTGACCTGAGGATAAGTGAGGTGCCGCTTTGTTACACAATCTGATTGAAGCAATTGCCAAGGATCAAGACTTTGGCTCCATAAAAGATGGTATTTTGTCGGGAATGAAAGAACAGCTGATTTCGGGTTTGTCGGGTTCCGCGCGGCATTTGCTGATAGCGGGTCTGTATCATGAGACACAGCGACCGATGCTGGTCGTTACGCATAATATGTTCCACGCCCACAAAGTGGCTGAGGACTTGCAGGAAGCGCTTACCCCTGAGCAAGTGCTGCTGTATCCGGCGAATGAGCTGGTAGCGGCAGAGAGCGCCATTTCCAGCCCGGAGACGCTGGCGCAGCGTATTGATGTGTTGACACAATGCGCAGCTGGTTTCCGCGGCGTTATTGTCGTGCCTTTTTCCGGTGTACGACGTTATCTGCCTGCGCGCGATGTGATGGCAAATGCCAAAATCGTACTGGAAGATGGCGGTACACTGGAATTGGAATCATTTTTGAAACGGATGATCGAGCTAGGTTATGAACGCGTGGAGCGGGTAGAGTCGCGCGGTGAGATGAGTGTGCGCGGCGGGATTATCGACTTTTACCCGGTGACGACGAATCTCGCATACCGTATAGAACTGTTCGATGAAGAGATCGATTCGATCCGTACGTTTGATCCTGATGATCAGCGTTCTATTGATAAAGTAAAATCGGTCACGATCACGCCATGCCGCGAGATTATTGCGGACGGCGACCGGATGCGTCAGGCTGCCGATCAAGTAGCAGCGCGTCTCGATATACAGCTGGAGAAGATGAGCGATCGTCAAGCAAAGGTACGTCTGCGCGAGGAGATTGGACGCGAGATTGAATTGCTGCGTCAGCATGTGTATTTCCCAGAAATGTATAAATATATCGCGCTGCTGTATCCAGAGCAAATTACGCTCTATGATTATCTCGCTGAAGATACGGTCGTTATGATGGAAGAACCGGCGCGTCTGCTAGAAACAGCCAGACAGCTGGAGCGTGACGAGAGCGAATGGGATATGCATCTGCTGCAAAACGGCAAAAGCCTGCCGAATCTGGAGCTGGCACGCCATACCGATGATGTGATGTACCGCAGTGGTTTCCAGAATATCTGGATGTCCGTCTTCCTGCGCCAGGTGCCGCATGTACAGCCCGGCAATATCGTTAATTTTGTCAGTCGTACGATGCAGGATTTCCACGGGCAGATGAATGTATTGAAGTCCGAAATGGAGCGCTGGAAAAAGTCCGGTATTCATGTGGTCATGGTAGCAAGTGGTGAAGAACGAATGGAACGCGTACGTCGTGTGCTGGATGACTATGATATTGAGACGCCGGTCATGATGGATGGCAATCTGCAATCCGGGTTTGAGCTGCCATCGATTCATCTGGCAGTCATTACCGAAGGCGAGATGTTCTCCAAAAAGCAGCGGAAAGTGCGCAAAGTTAGCAAAAACGTCGATAACGCTGAACGGATTCGCAGTTATACCGAGTTGAAGGTTGGCGACTATGTCGTGCACCAGAATCACGGGATCGGTAAATATATGGGCATTGGCACACTGGAAGTTGCCGGTATCCACAAAGACTATATGCACATTATGTATGCTGGCGGCGATAAGCTGTCCGTACCGATCGAGCAGATTGATCTGATCCAGAAGTATGTCGGCTCTGAGGAAAAGGAACCGAAGGTATACAAGCTAGGTGGTAATGAATGGACACGCGTGAAGAGCAAAGTTCGTTCATCGGTACAAGATATCGCGGATGATCTGATCAAGCTATATGCCGAGCGCCAGGCAGCGACCGGATATGCGTTTGAACGCGATACGAATGAACAGAATGAATTTGAAAATACATTCCCTTATGACGAGACACGCGACCAACTGCGTGCGATTGACGAGATCAAGGGCGATATGGAGAAAAACCGTCCAATGGATCGGTTGCTGTGTGGCGATGTTGGATATGGCAAAACCGAAGTGGCAATTCGTGCTGCCTTCAAAGCCGCGATTGAAGGCAAGCAGGTGGCGATTCTGGTGCCGACCACGATTTTGGCACAGCAGCATTATGAGACATTCCGCGAGCGCTTTGGCGAGTATCCGTTTAACATCGGTGTACTGAGCCGTTTCCGTACGCGCAAGGAACAGAACGAGACGATCAAAGGGTTGAAGCAGGGCACGATTGATGTAGTCATCGGTACGCATCGACTGCTGTCTCAAGATCTAATTTTCAAAGACCTTGGTTTGCTGATCGTCGATGAGGAGCAGCGCTTTGGCGTTTCTCATAAGGAGAAGCTGAAACGTCTCAAAACCAATGTGGACGTGCTGACGCTGACGGCAACACCGATTCCGCGTACACTGCATATGTCCATGCTCGGGGTGCGCGATCTGTCCGTTATCGAGACACCACCGGAAAATCGTTTCCCCGTACAAACGTATGTGGTGGAGCATAGCCCGACACTGGTGCGCGAAGCGGTTGAGCGTGAGCTGAATCGCGGCGGTCAAGTGTATTATCTGTATAACAAAGTACAGGGCATTCACGAGATGGCAGCTCATATCTCGGAACTGGTGCCCGATGCGCGTGTGGCGGTTGGTCACGGGCAGATGTCTGAGCAGGAGCTGGAGAAGACGATTCTCGATTTCTTAGACGGGGAATTCGACGTATTGGTGAGCACGAGCATTATCGAGACTGGTGTCGATATTCCGAACGTGAATACGCTGATCGTGCATGATGCAGATAAAATGGGTCTGTCCCAGCTGTATCAGCTGCGTGGACGGGTTGGACGTTCCAATCGCATCGCTTACGCCTACTTTACGTATCAGCGCGACAAAGTGCTAACCGAGGTAGCGGAGAAGCGTCTGCAATCGATCAAAGAATTTACTGAACTTGGCTCCGGCTTCAAGATCGCGATGCGTGACCTGTCGATCCGCGGTGCAGGTAATCTGCTCGGTGCGGAGCAGTCTGGATTTATCGCGTCTGTCGGATTTGATCTGTATTCGCAGATGCTGGCAGAAGAGATTCAGAAACGCAAAGTGACGATGTTGGGCGAGCAAGATCTCAAGGCGAACGACTGGAATACCAGCATCAATCTGTCGGTTGACGCGTATTTGCCTTCGGATTACATTTATGATAGTATCCAAAAAATAGAAATTTATAAAAAGGTAGCAGCGGTTTCTTCGTTCAACGATATTGCCGAATTGGAAGACGAACTGCTGGATCGCTTTGGGGAGTTGCCAGAGGCAGTCATCCAGTTGATGCAGGTCGCGCGCTTGAAACTGTACGGCAAGCGTTACGGTATTGAGCAGATTACGCGTCAGGGCGACAATGTACAATTGAAATTCCACGAAGGTCAGGAAAAGGCGTTCGAAATGCCGAAACTATCCGATATTGGCAATCAGTTTGAAAGGCGTGTACAATTTAATCAGGGTTCCGCCATGGTCATCCAGGTCAAAGGCAAAGGCTTGACCGATCACGAGCTGCTGGAATTGCTATGCAATTTCCTCGAAGCCATGATGGAATCATACAAATTAAAGGGGGAACTACAGAATGTGGCCAATTAAAAAAGCTGCTCGTAAAACAGCGGTATTGACAGCAGGAGCTGTACTGAGCATCAGTCTGTTAGCAGCTTGCAACAACACTACGGCAACTACGGATAAAACAGAACAACAAAAGGATAATAGCCCGGTTGTTGCGCAATACGATGGCGGTACAATCACCGAGAACGAATTCAACAAAGAAGTCAGCATGATGAAATTTTTGACCCCACAATATGCACAAATGTTCGATCAAGACCAGTATAGAGATCTTCTGCTTCAACAGGAGGTTGCATATAAATCATTGGCTGCTCAAGCAAGCCAGACTGCACAACAAGCAGGTGCGAAGCAAGCAGATGAGCAATTGGCTCAACTGAAATCCAGCGTGGATGCAGAGCAATTGCAACAAATGCTGACTGCTTCCGATCTGACAGAGCAAGATGTCAAAGATTATATGAACCGTGCGCTTACGGCTTCTGAAGTGATGAAAGAAAAAGTAACCGATGCTGATGTACAGAAGTACTTCGATGAGCACAAAGAAGAATATACAACAGCGAATGTACGTCACGTACTGATCGGTCTGCAAAGTGCAGATGGCAAAACAACACGTACCGATGCACAAGCTCTGAAACTGGCAAAAGAAGTGAAAGCGAAACTGGATGCTGGTGCAGACTTTGCCGAAATCGCTAAGAAATATTCCGATGACCCAGGTTCCAAAGACAAAGGCGGTCTGTATGAAGGCCAACCAGTCAGCAACTGGGTAGAGCAATTCAAAGAAGCAACATTGAGCCAAAAAATCGGCGTTATTGGCGATCCGGTAAAAACCGACTATGGCTACCACATCATCAAAGTGGAATCCCGTACAGAGAAAGCTTTTGCTGATCTGACTGACGAAGAGAAGGACACAATTAAGTCCCAACTCGCTTCGCAAAAATTCAGCGATTATATGACCAATGACATTCCAAAAATGATTAAGAGTAAAAACTTGCCAAAAGTTGAAGGCGCAGCTGACGGTACAGAAGCTGTACCACAAGGCACAATGGATGGAACAGGCGCTGATGCAACCGGCACACCGGGTACAGCTGGCGATGCTTCCACTGGTAGCAGCACAACCGATAGTGGTGCAAATGCAACAGATGGCGCAGCAACAGACAGCAGCACCAGCAGCAAGTAATCCGCTGGGCGTAAGAGTAACATCACAAAATAGCGCGGGCTTCCGCGCTATTTTTGTGCAATAAGCAACCGGCAATCATGGAGAAGGATATGCCGCCGGAGGAGGACCGATTTTTTATGAAAGAAACAGCATCCCCATCATCCCGCTTGCTGCGCGGGGCATTCATTCTTGTGCTGGCAGCGATTCTGTCCAAGCTGATTGGTACAATTCAGAAGATCCCGCTGCAAAATATTGGCGGTGATGGGGTATTTGGCATTTACAATGCGGTCTATCCTTTTTATACATTGGTGCTGCTAGTGGCAACAGCTGGTTTCCCGGCGGCAGTATCCAAATTTGTGGCGGAAGAAATGGCATCCGGGCGCGAAGCGGGAGCACGGCGTGTGCTGCGCATCTCGTCCATGATGCTGGTTGTGCTAGGCGTGCTGTTTGGCGTACTGATGTATGTGGCAGCACCGCTATTAGCAGCGTGGATTGACAATATGCACACTGAAGCAGCATTACGCAGTGCGGCGCTGGCGTTGCCGCTAGTGCCAATTATGGCAGGACTGCGCGGTTATTTTCAGGGCATGCATGATATGATGCCAACGGCAGTGTCGCAGGTGGCAGAGCAAACAGTGCGTGTAGCTGCGATGGTCGCATTGCTGCTCTGGTTACATCGACTCGGGGCGGCTGATGATTGGATCGCGGCTGGAGCGACATTTGGCTCGGCTGCGGGCGGAGCGGCAGGGCTGCTCGTGATGTTGATCTACTGGTGGTTATACCGTCGTCGTACCCGATTAGCTGCCATTCAGGTACAGGTGGAACAAGCACCGGTTCAACATCAGCCCGCCTGGCCGCTGCTGAAGGCACTGCTGCTATACGCATTGCCCATTTGTCTCGGTTCTCTGTCTGCGCCGCTGATCAGCCTTGTAGACACGTTTACGATGCCGCGTCTCTTAAAGGCAAGCGGCTGGAGTGAAGCGGAAGCGATGATTCAGTTCGGCGTGTACAACCGTGGGATTCCACTTGTCCAAATGATGTCCATGCTAGCAACATCGATGTCGGTGCTATTTATCCCGGCACTGGCAGATGCTCGCATACGTGATCGTCATGATCTGATTCGTTCACAGACGCAGCAGACGGTAAACTGGTTCTGGCTGCTCGGACTGGCTTCTTCCGCTGGAATTGCGATGTTGGCGATGCCGGTAGACATTATGCTGTATGAAGACGCCATCGGTAGCGATACGATCCGCTGGCTCGCATTCACCGGTATTGGGGCAACGCTATCGATTGTGACCGCAGCGTTGTTGCAAGGAATGGGTTCGGTCAGAGCACCAGCCATTCACCTACTGTTAGCGACCGTCGTCAAAGCGGTGCTTAATATCGTACTGGTGCCGCACTATGGGATCAATGGTGCCGCGATTGCCGGTATTATCGCGTACAGTTTGGCGGCGCTGCTGAATATTATTTTGCTAATCCGATTAACTCAATTCCCTGTTTCGTGGCGAGAGATGGTCTGGAAGCCGCTGCTGGTGACGATTGTGATGTGTGCAGGCGTTGGTGTGTGGCAATGGCTGATGGATTGGTTGCTGCCTGCACTAGGCATGCACGCGCGTCTGGAAGCATTGATTGTAACGCTAGGTGGGATTGCGATTGGAGGAATCTTGTTCCTAATTGGTTTGTTCCGCACCCAACTGATGACTGAACAGCAAGCCGCAGCACTACCGAAAATAGGCAGTCGCCTTGTACCGTGGTTGAACAAATTGAGAATTATTAAAAAGTAACCACATATAACTATTATGCTTAGGAGGGATGAACATGAGCGCTACCATTACGATTGTCGGTCTTGGCTCTGGTGACGAGGATCAGCTGACTGTCGGTATTTTCAAAAAGCTTCAGTCTGCCGAGCGTCTGTACGTGCGTACGAAGGATCATCCGGCACTGGAAGCTGTGACCGCCGAATTTGTAACGTTTGACGATGTATATGAAGAAAAAGAATCGTTTCCCGAAGTGTATGCTGAGATTGCACACCGTCTGCTGCAAGCTGCTGTATCGCATGAGGGTGAAGAGATTGTCTACGCGGTACCTGGGCACCCGATGGTGGCAGAGAAAACGGTACAATTATTGCGCGAAAAGGGAAAAGAGCAGCAGATTCAGGTTCATGTACTGGGCGGAGAGAGCTTTCTGGATGCAGCATTTACGCGGCTTGGATTTGATCCGATCGAAGGCTTCCAGCTGCTGGATGCGGCGGGGTTAAATGCTGAGCTACTGCAACCGCAGCTGCATACGGTCATCGGTCAGGTGTACGATACCTTTACCGCGTCAGATGTGAAGCTGAGCCTGATGGAGCTGTACCCGGACGATTATGAGGTGATCGTAGCGCATTATCTAGGTGTTGACGGTCAGGAGCAGATTTACCGCATACCGCTGCATGAACTGGATCATGTGCAGGAATATGGCAATCTGTCGCTGATCTATGTGCCGCGTACCGAAGATGAGCAAGTGCGCAATCGTACCTTTGCCCGTTTGCATGAGATTGTGCAGATTTTGCGCAGTCCGGGTGGATGTCCGTGGGATCGTGAGCAGACGCATACTTCATTGCGTCAGAATTTTATCGAAGAAACGTATGAAGTATTGGAAACGATCGACGACGATGACCCCGATCATATGCAGGAGGAGCTGGGCGATGTCCTGCTGCAAATTATGCTTCACTCCCAGATCGAAGAAGAAACCGGCACATTTAACGTATATGATGTGATCGAGGGGTTGAACCGCAAGCTGATCTTCCGCCATCCGCACGTATTTGGCGATAGACAGGCTGGAGATGCTCAGGCAGCCCTACAAAACTGGGATGCGATGAAAGCCGAGGAGAAGCGCCTCAAGGGGCAGGAGAAGGCAGCCTCTATTCTGGACGGCATCCCACGCGATCTACCAGCACTGCTCACCTCTTACAAGCTTCAGAAAAAAGCTGCCAAAGTCGGCTTCAACTGGGAGGATGTTGAGGGTGCTCTGGGCAAGCTGGACGAGGAACTCGCCGAGCTAAAAGAAGCGATTCGCGACGGTCAGACACCGGAGGAACAGCAGCTTGAACTAGGTGATTTGCTGTTCTGCGCGGTCAACATATCGCGCTTTATCAAGGCAGACCCGGAACAAGCGCTCGCACTTGTAAACCGCAAATTCAAGTACCGTTTTGGGTACATTGAACAGGCGCTACAGGCGCAGGGACGGGCTTTGGAAGATGCTGATTTGGCTGAAATGGATCGCCTATGGGATGAAGCCAAATCCCAGAATAAGTAAATTATTTTGCAGGAATTTGGGCTTGAGCCAAGAATGTACTATACTTAGGGAGCGGCTGTGTGTTAACATGCTGTTCATGGGACAGCACAAGGTTGACCCAGTTGAACTTTTTTGAAAATTTGGGAGGCTTTTAATAATGAACAAAACAGACCTGATCAACAACATTTCGAACAATAGCGGTTTGACTAAAAGAGACGTAGAAGTTGTACTGAACGGATTTCTGGATGAAATCACTGGCGCACTGTCCAAAGGCGACAAAGTACAACTGATCGGCTTCGGAACTTTCGAAACTCGTAAACGTGCTGCACGTACCGGACGCAACCCGCAAACTGGCGCTGAAATCAACATCCCTGAGTCCAACGTTCCTGCATTCAAAGCAGGTAACAAACTCAAAGAAGCGGTTAACTAAATGCGTCTGGACAAATTCCTGAAAGTATCAAGACTGATCAAGCGCCGCACCGTGGCCAAAGATGTGTCTGAGCAGGGACGAGTCCTGTTAAATGGGCGCGAGGCCAAGCCTAGCGCCACGGTTAAAGTCGGCGATGAGATTACCGTGCAATTCGGTCAAAAGCTCGTCACTGTTCGTGTCGAGCGTCTGGCGGAATCCACGCGCAAGGACGAGGCGGCTACGATGTACACGCTGCTCAAGGAAGAAGCGGTTCAGCGGAACAACGATTTGTTCTAACGATATCTGCCACTGCCGAATAGCGGAACTGCCATCGTGCGCAGATTCAGGGGCATCGGACGCTCGTCCGTGATCATACGGGCTGCAAAAGGCTGTTTTTGTGTCATTTTCGACACGAAAACAGCCTTTTACCATTTTCTTTGATGACAAAGTGTTACATTTGCTTATTTTGTGGTAATGTAACGTATAAGCAATAGTTATGTTAATCAAAGGTCACTCGACACTTATGCTTTTGCATCATCTCCAATCCGATGGAACGGAATGGAGCACACACATGAAACACTGTTCAAGGAGGAACCCTGATGATACCAAAACCAGTATCGGTACATAATGGCCGCCAACAGCAACTAAGAAAACAGAATGCTTCATCCCCTACACCTAATAACGGTGCGCGTAGACGGTTACGGATCTGGATGGTCGTGATGGTGCTTTTCCTCGGTTGGGCTGCCTATACATTTATTCATCAATCGATACAATTGTCCGCCAAAAAGCAGCAGCTTGTTGAGCAGCAGCAGAAGCAGACGGAAGCACAGGCGGTACTAACCCAATCGCAGACAGAATTGAAGCGTTTGGAAGATCCGGAATACATCGGTCAAGTGGCTCGTAAACAGTACGGCATGTATCTTCCGGGCGAAAAGCCGATCTGGGCGACGGAACCGCAGGAAAATAAGTAAATATCGACGTGAAATGAGCCGTAAGACGCGGGTTTCTCGGTTGACCTTACTAGGGGCTTCCGGTATAATTTAATCACCGCATGTAGCAATCCAAGTAGGATTTTACTGTACATTTTAAGGGAGGATCATTTTACTCTATGGCAATTGAAGTGGGCACGAAGTTAGAAGGCAAAGTGACAGGCATTACGCACTTTGGAGCATTTGTAGATCTGTCTGGAGGTGTCACTGGTCTTGTTCACATCTCGGAAATTGCCGACAATTACGTTAAGGATGTTAACGATCACCTGAAGCTAGGCGATGTCGTTACCGTTAAAGTAATCAATGTCGACAAGGATGGAAAAATTGGACTTTCGATTAAACAAGCAGTAGATAAACCAGCAGAGGCAGCACCATCTTCAAGACCACCATCCTCCAGACCTCCACGTCCGGAATCTCGTGGCGGCGGCAGAGATGGCGGAGATCGTCCTAGTGGCGGTGGCGGCGGTTTTAATCGCGGCGATCGTGGTGGACGTTCGTTTAACAAGCCTTCTTTTCCTAATAAAGCTTCATTCGATGATAAATTGACTCGCTTCCTCAAAGATAGCGAAGAGCGTATTTCATCATTGAAAAAAAATACGGAATCCAAGCGTGGAGGCCGTGGTGCCAAGCGAAGCTAATCCTCACCTGGCATACAGTATGATAAATAACGACCGTAGACGTTTTGTCGTCTACGGTTTTTTGCTTATGATGCAGGATTACACGCAAATAATGTAACTAGATATGGTACACTGGGACAATACCCAACCTGATGGGAAGGAGAGACTCGGTTGTCGACATTGGAACATTCTGAATTGCCGGCAGGCACAACAGTGATAGGTAGAACGAGAGGCCAGCAATACGTCGTTCAGCGGACACTGGGCAAAGGCACCAACGGGATCGTTTATCTGGTGAGCAATGCGCAAGGTCAGCAGTACGCACTCAAGATGGCAACCGTAAACCATAACCTACAGCCGGAGATCAAGCTCCTGTTTTCCTTACATAAGCACTGGAAGTTGACCGGCAGAAATGATTCCAACCGTTACCTGTACGATGTCGACGACTATGAGGAGACGGGGGAAAGTATTCCTTTCTATGTGATGAAATACGTCAAAGGTCAGCCACTCAGTCTCTACCTGCGCGCACGCGGCGCAGATCGGATCGGGATTGCCGGACTCGGCGTGCTGGAGATTTTATCCGAACTGCACGAATCAGGCTGGGTGTTCGGTGATCTAAAAGCCGAGCATGTGATCATGTCCGATGAAGGACAGGTCGATCTGATTGATTATGGCGGTGCGCGTCCACAGGGACAGAGTATTCACCAGTTTACGGAATGGTATGATCGCAAGTACTGGAAGGCAGGCGATCGGGTTGGCGATTATGCGTATGATCTGTTTGCATTTGCCGTGATTTGTCTCAAGCTATTCAATGAACCGGGATTGCAGCGAATTATCTCGACCCAGCTGCCACAAATACGCAGTGAGGCCGATCTGGTGCAACTGATCGATCATACGCCGGGATTACGTCTGTATAACGGCTGGCTGAAAAAGGCGGTCAAAGGCGAATTCCGAAGCACACGCGAAGCTTATTACAGCTGGCGTGCGATTACTCGCTCTGGGCTTCCGGGGAATCGTAGCAGTAATGATCTGATGACGATGCGTCTGCGCAATGCCTTTATCTGGTCATTGATCGGGTTAGGCATTGTGTTGCTGGCGATCTATTTTCGGGGCTGAGCGGATCGGCAATGATAACATGCAAGGGTAAACAGAGGAGAGAAGCAACATGGATACACCTCACTGGAACAGCATCGTGAAGCAGACGAAGGCATTGGTGCAGGAGGGCATATTGCCTGTCCATTGCACCATCGTCGTGGCAGTATCCGGTGGGCCGGATTCGGTAGCTCTGCTGCATACGCTGCATGTGCTGTCACCGGTATATGGCTGGCGTCTGGTGTGCGCTCATATGAATCATGGATTTCGACCAGAGGAATCGGCGACAGAGGCGATGTTTGTAGAGCAGCTGGCAGCAGAGCTGGAGATTCCTTTGGAATGGGAAACGGCGGATGCACCTGCCTATATGCAGCAGACCGGGCTAGGCGCGCAAGAAGCGGCACGTCACTTGCGGTATGATTTTCTGCACCGAGTTGCCTCTGGTTACAACGCAGAGGCAATCGCACTTGCCCATCATATGGACGATCAGGCGGAGACGATCTTGATGCGGATTTTGCGTGGCACCGGCCCTGAAGGACTTGGTGGAATGAAATTGCGCAGAACCGAAAAAAATGTGGAACTTATCCGTCCGTTCCTACGTATATACAAGGCAGACCTCATTGGCGCATGCCGTGAATGTGGGTTTCGCTATATGACAGACAGCAGCAATGACCAGCGCAAGTACACGCGCAACGCCATCCGGCTGGACGTGCTGCCTTTTCTGGAACCATTTAACAATCAACTCGTACCGGCATTGTCCCGGCTGGCGGAGATCGCAAGTACGGAAAATGAATATATTGTTCAACAGACCGAGACGTTGTATAACGAATTGGTTAAAGAGAAAGAAGGATCATTTTCATTTTCCGCAGCTTCCTTTGTCACGGTGCATGTCGCTTTACAACGGAGGTTGATTAAACTAATATTAAATTATCTGTCATCGGCTAATGAGACCTTTGATTTCGCCAAAATCGAAATCATTCGTCGTCAGATTGAACAAAGCGATCTCGCAAGCTGGAATTTGGATGTCGGAAGCCGTATTATCTGTATACGGGAATACGACGATATTCGGTTTATGCAGATATCCGAACAGGAAGCTGCACCATTTTGCCTTCCTGTACAGCATGAAGATGCTGTAGTGTATGTACCGGGCACTTCTGCACGTTTGGAAGTGACAGTACGGCATGGAGGTCATACTCTATCCGAGTCGGTTGCACTATCTTCGGACGAAGCGTTTTTCGATGCGGATCTATTGGATTTTCCGCTTTATTTGCGTTCCCGCCGTCCCGGTGATGTGATTGCCTTGCTCGGTGGCGGAACAAAAAAAGTAAAAAATCTTTTTATCGATGCCAAGATACCATTATCTCAGCGCGATCGTATGCCTCTGCTGGTTGATGTCAGCGGACGTATATTATGGATACCCGGGTTACGGCGCGCACGTGAAGCGCTGCTGGGACAAGATACGAATCGCTGTCTTTATATGAAAATCGTAAAGTCTGAAGATTAATGTTTGATTTCCATCGATTTAGCTTGATAAGTATAATGTAGGAGGTTCATCCAAGTTGCACAACGATATCAAAGAAGTGCTCATCAGTGAAGAAGAAATTCAACAGAAGATTTTGGAGCTGGGTGCTACACTCAGCGAGGATTACAAAGAGCGCAATCCGCTCGTTATTTGTGTCCTAAAAGGTGCATTCGTATTCATGGCGGATCTTGTGAAACGGATCGAAGTACCGCTTGAAATCGATTTTATGGCGGTATCCAGCTATGGTGCTTCCACCAAATCGTCCGGTGTCGTGAAGATCGTCAAAGATCTGGATGTTTCTGTGGAAGACCGGGATGTACTTATTGTTGAGGACATTATTGATAGTGGTCTCACGCTCAGCTATCTCATCGAGATTCTTCGCGGTCGTAATGCGAAGAGTGTGCGTGTAGTAACCCTTTTCGATAAACCGTCTGGTCGTACCGTCAATCTGGAAGCTGATTATACCGGATTCAATATTCCGGATGCTTTCATTGTAGGATATGGTCTGGACTATGCCGAGCATTACCGGAATCTCCCCTACATTGGGATTTTAAAACCGGAAATTTATTCGAGCTAATTACCTTGCCTGCGAATACCCGGTATTCGAATGGGCGTCGACAGAAAGCGGGGTTATTGGTGACTTTGCATAACTCTGACAATATCTGTTATTGTGCTCTGGCATCTATTGAGAACGCCAGACAGGCTATGGTAAAATAATTTAAGTGTCTTGAGAGGAGGTAGGGGATGAATCGGTTCATCCGGAATTCTGGTTTCTATTTAATACTTTTCTTAGTCGTGGTGGGCATCGTCCGTTACGTAAGTGACGGAAGTGAAACTACCGATAATCCAAGATATGACCAGCTCAAAGCAGCACTTGCCGCCGGTAATGTAGCATCGGTGACGATTCAATTCGACAACTATGCTTACCTGGTAACCGGGGAATACAAAACGCAACCTGCTGATGCAAAATCCAAGCAGTTTACAAGCTATATCCCTGCCACCGATACAGCGGTGAACGAGATCAACTCCGCTATTGACGGTTCAGGGACGCAGGTGACGGTGAAGCCGATGGAAGGCGACAGTATTTGGTTGTCCTTTATCACTTCCATGATCCCGCTCGTCATTATGTTTATCCTCTTCTTCTTCCTGTTTAATCAGGCGCAAGGGGGCGGCGGCAAAGTGATGAACTTTGGCAAAAGCCGTGCGCGTCTGTATAACGAAGAGAAGAAAAAGATTACATTTGAGGATGTAGCTGGTGCGGACGAGGAGAAACAAGAACTCGTCGAGGTCGTGGACTTCCTCAAAGATCCGCGTAAATTTAATACGGTCGGAGCGCGCATTCCAAAAGGCGTTCTGCTCGTCGGTCCTCCGGGTACCGGTAAAACCCTCCTTGCCCGTGCAGTAGCCGGGGAAGCGGGCGTGCCGTTCTTCAGCATCTCCGGTTCTGACTTCGTCGAAATGTTCGTCGGTGTCGGTGCATCCCGTGTTCGTGACTTGTTTGAAAATGCGAAGAAAAATGCACCTTGTATTATCTTTATTGACGAGATTGACGCTGTAGGTCGTCAACGTGGCGCCGGTCTTGGTGGCGGACATGATGAACGTGAGCAAACGCTCAACCAATTGCTCGTTGAGATGGATGGATTTGGCGCCAACGAAGGTATCATCATCGTGGCTGCAACGAACCGTCCGGATATTCTCGACCCTGCGCTTCTGCGTCCAGGTCGTTTTGACCGTCAAATTACAGTCGATCGTCCGGATGTCAAAGGTCGTGAAGCGGTGCTCAAAGTTCATGCCCGCAACAAGCCGTTGACCAAAGATGTCAAACTTGATATTATCGCCAAACGTACAACAGGCTTTACCGGAGCGGATCTGGAAAACCTGCTGAATGAAGCGGCATTGCTGGCGGCTCGTCGTAACCGCCGCGACATCTCGATGACTGAGGTGGATGAAGCGATCGACCGTGTAATCGTCGGTACAGAGAAACGCAGCCGCGTAATCAGCGACCGCGAGAAACGCATCGTCGCTTACCACGAAGCCGGTCATACGATTGTTGGTTACTTCCTGGAACACGCCGATATGGTACACAAAGTAACAATCGTACCGCGCGGACGTGCTGGCGGATATGTAATCATGATGCCGAAGGAAGACCGTACACTCGTAACCAAACAGGAATTGCTGGATAAAGTAACTGGTCTCCTCGGCGGACGTGTGGCGGAAGAACTGTACATCGGTGAGATTGGTACCGGTGCTTACAGTGACTTCCAACAGGCAACAAGTATCGTACGCAGCATGATCGTTGAATACGGTATGAGTGAGAAGCTCGGACCGATGCAGTTTGGCAGTTCGCAAGGTCAAGTATTCCTGGGTCGTGACTTGGGTCACGAACAGAATTACAGTGATGCGATTGCTTATGAGATTGATCAGGAGATGAACCGTTTTATTACGGAATCGTACGAGCGTTGCCGCGAATTGCTGCAAAAGCATTCCCGCGAAATGCATCTGATCGCTCAAACGCTGCTTGAAGTAGAAACACTGGACTTCGAACAGATCAAATATCTGATCGAAAATGGCTCGCTGGAAGGCTTCGGCGAAGGCACATCCGGTGGCAACAATGATGGAACACCAACAGAAACTGGTGAACCAACATTCGATAGCATCGGTGATTCCAAAGTCCGTTTGGACAAAGATGATACGACTTCTTCCTCTCCGGAAGCAGGTGGTAACATCCCGAATAATCCAAATGATGATTCTGGCGATAACCGTGGTCCAGGTGGAGGTACACCAACGATCTAATCCATCGTACGGTGACGCTTTATCTGAATGGATCATAGCTATCACGTGATCAAATAATGCAATATAGAATACAAACAACCTACCCCTGAAGATCATATGATCTTCGGGGGTTTTTGTTTTGCCTGATGATAGAAGCATCAAGCATATCCACCTACGCAAGATTTTGAGATTGACAAGCACTGTTCAAATTGTGTACAGTATTGGGGAAGTTGATCACATTTTAGACACATTTCGCACTGGAGTACGCAATTTTTTTCACAATGTTATGTGGTTATCGTCTGGTTCGTATTCGTCTGTGTGAATGTGATCTTGTCTTTGTGGGAGACATATAGACAAGAGTGAGCGATGAATCAGGCTTGTGCAGAGACATAGAGCGGGTATGAGCTATCTTTCATAACATCATGAAGCTAACAACGAGTTGATACGTTTATAGATCGGATTGCGTATTGGTCTGTTCATTCTATATGTATCGTTCCTTGTGATAGCTTGGCATTACAGAGAATCGTCGATGACTTGAATTGTGAAAATTATTTCAAGAAATGTGAAAAAAATTTCAAACTACAGGGAGATGACATGATGGAAGCATTAGCACTGGAAAAGAAAGCAGAACGCGATGCGGAGCTGCGGGAACGTCTGATTCAGCTGAAAAAGGAACGCAATGCGATTATTCTTGCTCATTATTATCAGCGTGACGAGATTCAGGAAGTTGCCGATTTTCGTGGCGATTCATTTTTGCTAGCTCAGAAAGCGGCACAGACGGATGCGGATACTATCGTATTTTGCGGTGTGCATTTCATGGGGGAGAGCGCCAAAATTCTCGCACCCAACAAGACAGTCATTATTCCCGACGAGCGCGCGGGTTGCCCGATGGCGGATATGGTTAACGTGGATGGGCTGCGCAAGTTAAAAGCTCAGCATCCGAACGCCAAAGTCGTCACCTATATTAATTCCTCTGCTGACGTGAAGGCAGAAACGGATATTTGCTGCACTTCTGCCAATGCGGTCAAGGTGATCCAATCCGTTGACTCCGATGAGATCATCTGGGTGCCGGACAAGAATCTCGGTCATTATGTACAGCAACACACCGATAAGAAGATGATTATTTGGGAAGGCTACTGCAATACCCATGATATGCTGACCGTGAAGGATGTATTCGAAATGAAAGCCAAATACCCGAATGCGCAGTTTGTCGTGCATCCCGAATGCCGTCCAGAAGTCGTAGCATTGGGTGATTTTGTAGGCAGTACGACTGCGATTATTAAATATTGCCGCGAATCAGACGTACAGGAATTCATCGTTGGTACGGAAGATGGTACCGGGTATCAGCTGCGCAAGGACAGCCCAGATAAGCAATTTTATTTTGCTAGTAAATATCTCGTTTGTCCCAATATGAAGGTGAACAATCTGAAAAAGCTGGTCAATTGTCTGGAAACAATGAAGCCGCAAATTTACGTACCGCCTGCTATTGCAGATCGTGCCCGTGTATCGCTGGAGCGGATGCTGGAAGTCTCATCCTCGTAAATTACCATTGTCTATATACTATTTGCTGTTGGCTATGTATTTGCTGTTGGGTAAGCTTCATTGGTCGTATTGCTGCAAACAGCTGCATAGATGAGTAAGTGGATACAATGATAACATGATGACAGAACCAGAAAGGCAGGCAAATAGAATCATGCAGCAGTCAAGATTCACAGTCTCTATCAATGATGATTACGACGATACTGTGTATACCGATGTACTGGTGATCGGAACGGGCATTGCCGGGTTGTTTACTGCTCTGGCAGCAAGTGAACATAAGAACGTGCTATTAATCACAAAGGATATACTGCTGGAAAGCAATACACGTTATGCACAGGGTGGCATCGCTGCGGTGATGGCACAGGATGATTCGCCTCACTTTCATCTGGAAGATACACTGCTGGCAGGAGCGGGTTTGTGCGAGCAGCATGCGGTATATGTACTGGTACAGGAAGGACCAGAGCGAGTACAGGAGCTGATGATGCTTGGAACGGCATTTGATATGTTGGACGGCAAGCTGGAGCTAACACGCGAAGGAGCGCATAGCCACCGCCGCATTTTGCATGCGAATGGCGACTCGACTGGACATGAGATTGTGCGGGCATTGTCGCGGCAAGTACAGCAGCATGACAGGATTGATGTGTGGGAGCGGCATAGTACGGTGGAGCTGCTCATGCAGGATGAGCAGTGCATCGGGGCGGTTATTCGCAAGCCGGATGGTCATGTGCTGCATGTCATCTCACAAGCGACCGTATTGTGTACGGGCGGCAGCGGACAGCTATATGAGCATACGACCAATCCAGAAGTGGCTACTGCCGATGGCATCGCGATTGCGTATCGGGCAGGTGCGCAGCTGCGAGATATGGAATTTATCCAGTTTCATCCGACAGCGCTTTGTTATCCAGGTGCGCCGCGCTTTTTGATTTCGGAGGCGGTACGCGGGGAAGGGGCGATCTTGCGCAATACACAGGGTGAAGCGTTTATGCCGAATTATCATGCGCTGGGTGATTTGGCACCACGGGATATTGTATCCCGGGCGATTGTAAGTGAGATGGAGCGGGATGGTAGTGCTTTTGTATATCTGGACATTACGCACGAATCAGAGCAGCAGCTGCGACATCGCTTTCCGACCATTTATGAAACTTGTCTGCGGTATGGACTGAATCTGGCGCAAGATTGGATTCCGGTTTCTCCGGCAGCGCATTATATGATGGGTGGTATTCGTACCGATGATAACGGGGAGAGCAGCATTGCGCGCTTATTTGCCTGTGGGGAAGTGTCGTCTACGGGCATTCATGGAGCGAATCGGCTGGCAAGCAACTCACTGTCTGAAGCGGTTGTATACGGTCGCCGAATTGCACAGCGCATTATGGAATTGCCGCTGCTGGAGATGATGAGCGATCAGACTGTATTTTCTGACCCTTTCAATGTAAATAAATTCACAACCCCATCTTCGTTATTATCTGCGCCGTCATCTGTCATGCAATCGCAATTGTTGGATGTGCGGCTTGCACTGCGGCGATGCATGACGATGTATGCAGGTATTCGCCGTACAGCTACTGGTCTGCAACAGGGGCTAGAGCAGCTGCAACATATCCAGCGTCAATATGATACGCTACCAGGCTATACGTTTACGATGGATCGGGATCATGATGAGCTGGGCAATATGCTGCTTGTCGGACGCTTGATTATGCTCGCGGCGCTTCAGCGTGAGGAGAGTCGCGGTGGGCATTATCGGGACGATTTTCCAGAGCGAGACGATGTAAACTGGCATAAGCATACGATTCAGCACCGACAATATGGGCTAAGTGAGGAGAAGATCAGTCATGTTTAACGGATATCAGGAGCAGCTGGATACATGGATCAGACACTGGCTACAGGAGGATGTAGGTGCAGGCGATGTAACGACCGCTGTGACCGTTCCGCAGGGGCATATGAGCCGGGCGGTAATCCATGCCAAGCAGGATGGCACTCTGGCGGGATTGCCGATAGCGGAGCGCGTATTTGCCGTCGTTGATTGCAGTCTTCATTTTCAGGCAGTGGCAATTGAGGGGCAATTGCTGCAAAAAGGTGATATTATAGCAGAAGTGGAAGGCAGTACCCATTCGCTGTTAACGGGCGAGCGCTTGGCGCTGAATTTGCTGCAACGGATGTCTGGCATTGCGACTGGGACAGCAGAATATGTTCAGCGCATAGCAGGGCTGCCAGTACGGCTGGTTGATACACGCAAGACGACACCCGGTCACCGGATGCTGGAAAAGTATGCCGTGCGCATCGGTGGCGGAGCGAATCATCGCTTTGGATTGTATGATGCAGTGATGATCAAGGACAATCATATCAAAGCCGCTGGTGGCATTACGGCGGCTGTACAATCGGCACGCGCTGCCATTCCGCATACGATGACGATTGAAGTGGAGACGGAATTCATCGCTCAAGTACACGAAGCACTGGACAGCGGCGCTGATATTATTATGCTGGATAATATGGACAGTACCAATATGCGCGAAGCGGTACAGCTGATACGCAGCCATAGCCCACATGTGAAGATTGAAGCATCCGGCAATGTCTCGCTGGATACGATTCGCGGACTGGCAGAGACGGGGATCGATATTATATCGGTTGGACGGCTGACGTATTCATTTCATAATCTGGATATCAGCCTTGATCTTGGAGCCAAAAAGAAGGAGTGACCCTCATTGATACTGGTGATTGATATTGGGAATACGAATATCGTATTCGGCATTTATAAAGAAAAAACATTGCTGCATCATTTTCGTATCCATACCAATCGCCAGGCGACCCCGGACGAATACGGTGTAACGGTTCATCAGTTATTTCAGATGTCTGGTATTGCGACGCAGGCGCTAGAAGGCATTATCATTTCATCGGTCGTGCCGCCGATCATGCATACGCTGGAAGAGATGTGTGCGAAGTATTTGCATCATACGCCGGTAATTGTCGGGCCGGGTATTCGTACCGGCTTGAATCTGCGGTATGAGAATCCGCGTGAGGTAGGGGCTGATCGGATCGCCAATGCGGTAGCAGCGATTGCGATTTATGGCAGTCCAGTGATCGTAGTCGATTTTGGCACGGCGACGACGTTTGATTGCATTGATAGTCAGGGGAATTATTTGGGTGGGGCGATTGTGCCGGGAATCGGCATTTCGACCGAGGCGCTGTATCAGCGTGCTTCCAAGCTGCCGAATATTGAGCTAGAGAAGCCGCGCAAGGTGATCGGACGCAATACGATTCATGCGATGCAGTCGGGTATTATTTTCGGATACGCTGGTCAAGTCGATGGCATCGTCAAACGTATTCACGAGGAGCTGGGTGAACGCGCGCGTGTTGTCGCTACCGGTGGTCAAGCGGAGCTGATTGCGAGCGAAACAGACAGCATTGACGAGGTGAATCCACTGCTGACGCTGGAAGGACTGCGTTTGATCTATGAGCGTAATCGCATCTCTGGTAAAGCAGTTGCCCGCAATGATGGATCATCTATTTTATAATTGCATACATTTCCAAGCCGACAGGCAGCACAAAACTTTTGACGTGTACGCAGCGTCACTTTAGAATATAAAGTGCTGAACCTGTGCGGCTTTTTTTGCAGCCGCCTTGTAATGACGTTACAATAATAGGGTAATGTGCAATACAATCACTACCACATCCTTAATGAACAACAGGATCAAGCGACGCATAATTGAGAGGAGTTTTATATAGATGGAACAACAACACAAGTCGGATCGCCTGATCCGCGGTATCGCTTTGGGTGGCAAAATTCGTGCATTTGCCATTCGTTCGACTGAGCTAGTAGAGGAACTGCGCCGCAGACATGACACTTGGCCAACTGCCACAGCGGCACTTGGTCGCACACTGAGCACTGCTGCGATGATGGGCGCTATGCTCAAGGGCGAAGAGAAATTAACGCTTCAGGTCAAAGGAAACGGACCGCTCGGACAGATCGTAGCGGATGCTAATGCCAAAGGCGAGGTTCGCGGGTATGTGGACAATCCACATGTGCATCTGCCAAGCAATGCGATGGGCAAACTGGATGTTGCTGGTGCAGTAGGTACCGAAGGCTTTGTCTATGTGATCAAAGATCTCGGTCTCAAGGAGCCATATCGTGGCAGTGTGCCGATTATCTCCGGCGAGCTGGGTGAAGACTTTACGTACTATTTTGCTACATCCGAGCAGACGCCATCTGCGGTCGGTGTAGGCGTGCTAGTCAATACGGATAACTCCGTAATCGTAGCGGGTGGATTCATTATTCAATTGCTGCCGGGTCTGAACGATGCCGAGATTGATGCCATTGAGAAGGCGCTATCTACATTGCCGCCAGTAACGACACTGCTGGAGCAAGGGCTGGAACTGGAAGATATGCTGCGCAAGATTTTGCCGGACGTGGAAATTATGGATCAGATGGATATCGTGTTCAACTGCGCATGCTCGCGTGAACGCGTTGAGCAAACCTTGGTCAGTCTGGGCGAGTACGAATTGACGCAACTGATCGAGGAAGACGGTCAGGCGGAAGTCGTTTGCCATTTCTGTAACGAGAAGTACCAGTTTAACCGTCAGGATCTGGAACACATTCTGACTGAAGCCAAAAGCTAAAGGAAGACAAGACATATGACGAAGGGCAGATCACCGTTATGGACAGCCGTCATGGTCTTGGTCATAGTCATTATTATGCTGCTCGGAGCCTTTTGGGTCATCCGAGCAGTTCAGCATTCTGGCGGTGACGGCGCAGCAGTAGCAGTCGTGAACAATCAGGAGATCAGCGAGGATCAGTGGGTTGCGGAGCTGAAGAAACGCTACGGTCAGGAGATTCTGACCCAGATGATGAATCGCAAGGCAGTTCAGCTGGAAGCACAGACGCTGCATATTGAGGTCAGTCAGCAAGAGATCGACGATAGCTTGCAGGAGCAGATTAGCGGCTATGATTCACCAGCTGCCTTTTACAAGGAAATGAGCAGTCAGTTCGGATTAAGTCAGCAGGATTTGCAGAACGAGGCGACGTATCAGATTCAATTGGAAAAGATCGCTACAGCCAGCATCAACGTGACCGACGCGCAGATCGATAGCTATTTGCAGCAGCATGAACAGCAGAATAGTCAGCAGCGACAGTACGAACTGGCATGGATCAAAACGGATAGCGAAGATCAGGCGAATGAAGCGGTGCAGCGGATTGAGAACGGTGAGGAATTTGGCGATGTTGCCAAGCAGCTATCCATCGATTCGTTTTCAGCTTCCAACGGTGGCGAATTGGGCTGGATCGACGATGATGATCCATTTCAACCAGCTGAGATGATGAAGGTTGTCAAAACGATGAACAAAGGCGATATCGTTGGTCCAATCAAGCTAGATGATAGCGGATACGCCGTTGTGCAGATGCTGGATATTCGGTTGCCGCAAACGTCCAAGCTAGAAATTAGCCGCGACACCGCTCGCCGCAAAATCGCGCTGGAACGCGCTCGTCCGCTGACTGAAGTCGAGCAGCAGCTACGGAAAAAGTACAATGCGTATATTTTATCCGCGAATCCGCAGGAATAAGGAACAGAACATTGACAACGATGTTCCATATTGGTACTATTAAGTCATATTAATACCTACCATTTTACTCGGATTAGCGTAGTTCACACATACAGGGTGTAACACCCATTGCTACGTTCCATTATTTGAAGGAGGGCAACACGCATGGCAAAAGTCGTAAATAACGTGACAGAATTGATTGGAGGAACTCCACTCGTTCGTTTGAACCGTTTAGTTCCGGAAGATAGCGCAGAAATCTATCTGAAGCTGGAATACCAGAACCCGGGTTCCAGTGTCAAAGACCGCATTGCGATCAGCATTGTGGAAGAAGCGGAAAAACAAGGACTGCTGAAACCGGGCGGTACGATCGTTGAAGCAACCAGCGGTAACACGGGTATCGGTCTGGCTATGGTCGCAGCAGCCAAAGGCTACAAATGCGTGATCGTGATGCCGGAAACGATGAGCTTGGAGCGTCGTAACCTGCTGCGTGCCTACGGTGCTGAACTGGTGCTGACTCCGGGATCGGAAGGTATGAACGGTGCGGTCAAAAAAGCGGAAAGTATCCTCAAAGAAAACCCGGACTACTTTATCGCAGAACAATTTAAAAACAAAGCCAATGTGAAAATTCACCGCGAAACAACCGGTCCAGAGATCGTGGAAGCGATCGACTCCATCGGCGGTTCGCTGGATGCCTTTATCGCTGGTATCGGTACAGGCGGTACGATCACAGGCGCAGGCGAAATCCTCAAAGAGCGTTTCCCTGAAGTGAAAATCTATGCAGTCGAGCCAGCGGCATCGCCGATTCTGGCAGGCGGACAACCCGGTCCTCACAAAATTCAAGGGATCGGTGCCAACTTCGTTCCAGAAATTCTCAACCGTGACATCTACGATGAGATTATCCACGTAGAGAACGAAGAAGCATTCGAAACGGCACGCCGTGTAGCCAAAGAAGAAGGCGTACTGTCTGGTATTTCTTCCGGTGCAGCTGTACATGCCGCACTGAAAGTAGCCAAAGAACTCGGCAAAGGCAAACGCATCGTCGTAATTATCCCAAGTAACGGCGAACGCTACCTGAGTACACCGCTGTACAACTTCGAATCGTAATTTTATATTGCATCCTATACTGCGGATCAGTAGGAAGGTAGTATCTTCTCTGAACGACAGTTTACAAAAGTCCTCCATCTCCGGTATCACTTGACGCGGAATGGAGGACTTTTTATATCTTCCTATGACTTCATCCGTTCTTTACCCGTCTTGCCCTTCTCAAGTCCGCCACGCTTTAGTATACTAACGACTAACTACAGATGATCAGCTTGGAGGAACTACGTTTGACCAGAGGATGTATATCGTTACAGCAATGGCAGGCATGGAGCGAAGAAGGCTACAACCAGCTGCCCTATATTTTGCGTGTTCCATTGTCGGAGCAGCTGCTGCCAGAGAGCTGGGAAGTGCTATGGAGTGAGCAGTTTCCTCATTCCGTCTTGCTGGAAAATGGCAAAAGCGGACGTTACAGCTATATTGGTGTACAGCCAGTAGAATATCTGAGCGGCGATCTGACGAAAGGGCAATCGGTGATATTGCAACAGGGCGACCAGGAAGAACGACAACGCAGTATATCTACAGCACTTGTAGAACCAGATAACGATGCAGCCTATACGCCAGCGCCAGATCAATTGACTGACGAAGGCAGTGAATATGCAGGCAAACCACTAGATGTTCTGCGACAATGGATGTCTCGTTATCACGCACCACGGGTGAAGGACGTGCCGCCGTTTACTGGTGGCATTGCCGGATTTCTCAGCTACGATGTAGCGCGCTCACTGGAACGTTTGCCCAATCGGTTATCCAATGAATTGGAATTGCCGGAATATGTATGGCTTCGCTTTGATCAAGTATGGGTCGTCGATCATCAGGAGCGGTTATTGTATTGCTGTGTGCATACTCCATTGTTACAAAAAGAAGATGCGCGTGCTGAATCTACTTCAGCGGTTGGCATGAACATCTCCGGTTCCACACATTCCAGCTCAACGGATACTACAGATTCAGAAGGGCAGCAGGATCAAACTCATGCTGCACATAACAGCAATGATGCCAGCTACACGTCAATCCATTTGGAACATGCGTATACAGAGGCAGCATCAGCCGCAGAGCAAATGGCAGCGCAGTGGCAACAATGGCTGGAGCAAGCGGCACATATTCAATCAGCGGCGTCTCGTCAATTCTTTCTGGAGCAGCATCCACCAGCAACAGCTGATTCGCGCACGGATGCGTACGGATTTACGACTGATTTTCAACAAGCGGAGTTTGAGCAGGCAGTTCGTGCCGTGCAGCATTATATCCGTCAGGGCGATGTATTTCAGGTGAATCTATCACTACGCAGCCAGCGCCAGATCAAGAGCACACCGGAAAGGATCTACGAATGGCTGCGTCTGACCAATCCGTCGCCATATATGGGCTTGCTTCGACTGCCGGGTTTCCAGCTCGTATCAGCTTCACCCGAGCTACTCGTGTCTGTGATCGACGGTTCTGTGTCTGCTCGTCCTATCGCCGGAACACGCCGCCGTGGCACAACAGAGCAGGAAGACCACGACATGGAGCAGGAGCTACTGCATACCGAAAAGGAACGCGCCGAGCATATTATGCTAGTCGATTTGCAGCGTAACGATCTGGGACGCATTGCTCGCTACGGCACCGTACGTGTACCAGAGCTGATGACGATTGAGCGCTATTCTCATGTGATGCATCTCGTCTCCGGTGTACAAGCAGAGCTGGCGGACAACAAAGATGTGTATGACGTGATCGCCGCTACATTTCCGGGTGGTACGATTACCGGCGCGCCCAAGATTCGCACGATGGAGATTATCGAAGAATTGGAACATACCCGTCGTGGCGCGTATACTGGCTCCATGGGCTGGATTGACTATAACGGCAATATGGAATTAAATATTATTATCCGAACATTAACCGTCCAAGATCGAATGACGTATATGCAAGCAGGAGCCGGAATCGTCATTGATTCGGAGCCTTATCGCGAATACCGTGAATGCTTTAATAAATCAAGAGCGCTGGCACGAGCGGTCATGCTGAGTGAACAGTATGATCAAGCCAAGCAACAAGAGGAGGATATATCATGATACTTGTAATTGATAACTATGATTCCTTTACGTACAATCTGGTGCAATATCTGGGCGAGCTAGGCGAAGAGGTTGTCGTTCGCCGTAACGATGAGATCGACATGGAAGGCATTCGTGCACTGGCACCGGATCATATACTGCTGTCGCCGGGACCGTGTACACCGAATGAAGCGGGCGTCACGATTGATGTCATCCAAACGTTCAAAGGCGAGATTCCCATCTTTGGCGTCTGTCTCGGTCATCAGGCAATTGGTCAGGCATTTGGCGGTAATGTGATCCGTGCAGAGCGTCTGATGCATGGCAAGACGTCTCCTATTTTGCATGAATCCCATTCTGTTTTCGAGAATCTGCCGTCCCCGTTCACCGCTACTCGTTACCACTCCCTGATCGTTGAGCGCGAAAGTCTGCCAGATTGTCTGGAGATTACCGCCGAGACAGCGGAAGGCGAGATCATGGGTCTGCGTCATAAGGAATATCAGGTGGAGGGCGTACAATTCCATCCAGAATCCATCGTAACCGATCATGGTCATACCATTCTGCGCAACTTCCTCAGCCGCAAAGTGGACAAGCCTGCCAGCGTATGAATAACGTCAGTATAAATGGTGTGATTACACCGACAGAGCAAGCCGTGGTTTCCGTCATGGATCACGGCTTCTTGTATGGAATGGGGCTGTTTGAGACGTTCCGTACGTATCGCGGACGTCCTTTTTTATTGGACAAGCATATGCGGCGTCTGCAAGCAGGTTGTCAGTCGTTAGGCATTCAGTGGAATGAGACAGCTGACCAGGTGTGCCAGCAGATTGCTGAGTTGATGCAGGCAAATCAGCTAGCAGAAGCGTATATCCGCTACACTGTCTCCGCAGGCGAGGACATTCTCGGTTTGCCATCCGGTCCTTATACACAGCCGACTATCGTCATCTACGCCAAGCCACTGCCGCCAGCTCTACAGGGCAATACACAAGAACGATTATCCGGCAAAAGCAAAGCATTGCGTCGCTTGCACACCGTTCGCAACACACCCGAAGGCGATATTCGGTTCAAATCGCTGCATTACATGAACAGCATTCTCGGCAAACGTGAACTATCGCTGTACAACGACCAACCCTCTACCTCCGTCGAAGGCTTGATGCTAACCGCAGAGGGACATCTGGCAGAAGGCATCGTCAGCAATTTGTTTTTCGTACAGGATGATTGTCTGTACACCCCTTCGGTCGATACTGGCATTTTGCCCGGCATTACGCGCAGCTATATTATGAAGCTGGCAGAGAAACTGGAATTGCCAGTGGAAAAGGGGCTGTATAACTGGCAGCAATTGCAGCGCGCCGACGAGATTTTTATGACCAATTCTATTCAAGAGCTGGTGCCAATCAACGTGCTGCTAGACGATGATCATGAGATCCCTGTATCCGGCGGACAACCGGGACGGTGGACGACAGCTTTATATGAAGCTTATGAAAAGGAGGCTTGCCAACCGTGAAGCAGCCTGTACGATATACCCGCCAATACGATTTTGGCGCTGCCAGTCTTACACTGGATCAGACGACCAAGATTATGGGCATTTTGAATATTACACCGGATTCCTTTTCCGATGGTGGCAGTTATACATTAGTCGACACTGCCCTGCGTCATGCTATGCAGATGGCAGAAGAAGGAGCAGATATAATCGACATCGGCGGCGAATCAACTCGTCCCGGTCACGATCCGGTATCGGCTCAAGAGGAGCTGGATCGCGTACTGCCTGTTATTGCCGCACTGCATCGTGAATTACCGCAGCTCACCTTATCAATCGATACGTACAAAGCTGAAGTCGCGCGTCAGTCACTGCAAGCCGGCGCCCATATCGTCAATGACGTCTGGGGCGGCCTGGCGGATGAGCAGATGTTTGCCGTTGTCGCAGAAGCGGGTTGCCCGTATATTCTTATGCATAATCGGTACGATATGGATTATACCGATGTAGCAGCTGACGTTTATCGTGATTTGCAGCAGCGGATTGATCTGGCGCTGCAAGCAGGTATTGACGCTAACCATATCATTCTTGATCCCGGCATCGGTTTTGCCAAACATGCACAACATAATTTGGAGCTGATGCGCCGTTTGGATGAGCTGCATGTGCTGAAGTATCCTCTGTTGTTAGGCACATCTCGTAAACGATTTATCCGTTCCGTGCTGGACGCACCTGCGAACGATGTAGTTGAAGGCACAACAGCCACAACTGCTTTTGGCATTGCGCAGGGCTGCCAGGTTATTCGCGTGCACGATGTACGCGCCAACAAGAAAATGGCAATGATGTGTGATGCCATGCTGCAATCCTGATTTCTCCCTACTATCTTCAAGGAGCTGAGCGTTATGGACAAAATGATACTGACCCGAATGGAATACTACGGCTACCACGGCGTATTTGAAGAAGAACGCAAGCTCGGTCAACGCTTCTATGTCGATCTCGAACTAGAGCTTGATCTGTCCCGCGCCGGTCAAACCGATGATCTGAACACAACGATCAATTACGCCGAGATTCATGAAAAGGTCAAAGACGTTGTCGAACAACAATCATTCCAACTGATCGAAGCACTCGCAGAATGTATTGCATCCACTTTGCTGGATGCTTATACTGGTGTACATGCACTGACCGTTGGAGTGACCAAGCCGCACCCGCCGTTTGATATTCATTTTCAGGGCGTGACCGTACAGCTGCGGCGTACACGAAAGTGAGCGTATGCAAGTGAGTAACCCATCATCTTCCTCTGATCACTCAGAGGCTTATATTGCTTTAGGCGCCAATCTTGGCGAACGTGAGCAGACATTGCATGAAGCGATTCAACGATTGCATCAGCATGATCATATCGACGTGCTGCGCTGTTCCGGTATTTACGAAACTGCGCCAGTTGGCTATGTGGATCAGCCTGCTTTTTACAATATGGTGATCGCCGTCCGCACTACTCTACAGCCGGAACAACTGCTGGATATCATGCTGGACATCGAGAACATACTCGGTCGTGTACGCGATATCCGCTGGGGTCCACGTACCGTTGATCTGGATTTGCTATGGATGAAAAACGTATCGCTGAATACGGAACGATTGCAATTGCCGCATCCACGTATGTATGAGCGAGCTTTTGTACTGGTGCCGTTGCAAGAGATTGTACAGTCAGAGCAGACACCGCAACTAGCAGAAGATATTGCCTCTGCGCTGCACCTTATTCAAGAGCAGCAGCAGGATATCCGCTACGTGCACGCCTATAACGCTGCCCTTTAGTTCAAATTTGTAATATATAATGTAGAAAATAGCAGCGAATACTTGTTTAGATCTACCACAAGCGTCGCTTCCGTCGCTTAGTCTATACACCGTGTCGTCCCGTTTAGCGCTGCCAGTAAAAGGAGTGACTCATCCGATGCTAACAATCGGTGATATTCAATTAAAAAATCGCGTCGTCCTTGCCCCGATGGCAGGCGTCTGCAACCCGGCGTTTCGTCTGATCGCCAAAGAGTTCGGCACCGGTCTCGTATGTGCCGAGATGGTCAGCGACAAAGCCATCCTACACGGCAACAAACGTACCCACGACATGCTATTCGTCGACGAGCGCGAGAAGCCGATGAGCTTGCAAATTTTCGGTGGTGACCGTCATTCCCTCGTCGAAGCCGCCAAAGTCGTCGATCAGGATAGCAATGCCGACATTATCGACATCAACATGGGCTGCCCAGCACCCAAAATCAACAAAATCGACGCTGGTGCACGCTGGCTACTTGATCCGAACAAGATCAACGAAATGGTGGCCGCTGTCGTCGCCAACGTCAGCAAGCCCGTCACTGTCAAAATGCGCATCGGCTGGGATCACGATCATATTTACGTAATCGACAACGCCAAAGCCGTTGAAGCCGCAGGTGGCAAAGCGATCAGTTTGCACGCTCGTACCCGCCAGCAGCTATACACCGGTCAGGCAGACTGGTCCTACATCAAGCAGGCAAAAGAAGCTGTGTCCATTCCCGTCATTGGTAACGGCGATGTCATGACACCCGAAGACGCCAAGCGCATGTTGGATACAACCGGCTGCGACGGCGTGATGATCGGTCGCGGTGCACTCGGCAACCCATGGATGCTGTATCGTACCGTTGAATATCTCAAAACCGGTGAACTGCTACCCGACCCAACAGCGGATGAGAAGGTTCGTATTGCCATCCTGCATATGGATCGTCTCATCAATCTCAAAGGTGAACAGGTAGCGATGAGAGAGATGCGCAAGCATCTGTCCTGGTATTTAAAAGGGCTGAAAGGCTCTGCCAAAATCAAAGATTCCATCATGGAAGAAACAAAGCGCGATGAGATGGTACGCATCCTGCACAACTTCCTTGAGAATCAGCCCAGTCTGGCAGGCTCTGCTGCTGACTACGAAGCCGTTCCGTTTGTACAGGTACAATGCGCAACCCCAGCTTCAGTCTGAGTAGTAGCAACGATTATATATGTATCACCCAAAGCGGACTTTGTTATACGACGAAGTCTGCTTTTTCATGTATCATGTGAATGAATCCATATGGAGTCCATCAGATCAAGAGAACAGGAGGCATTCAGAGCTTACGCTGCGTATAACTACACATTTTCTACTATCAAGTTCAACTGTCATCATACTTGCCAATTCAAATAAGTACATGCACAACAATAGACATCGAATCATACCGTTTATTTGCTTTACAGAAGGCAGTTTTTTGTCGGTTTTTGGGTTCTTCCGGCGGGGTCTGCCTTTTTGTTGACATTTCATTTTCATTCCAATATACTTTTGCAGTATAAATTTGCCTGAGTTAATGGTTGGATTTGATATAGCGAGTGGTTGAAAATTATTCACACGACAGGAGAATTGGTTAAGATGAGCGATAAAGAAGTCATTTTGACACAGGACGGTCTAAAGAAGCTGGAAGACGAACTCGAAAACCTCAAATCGGTCAAACGCCGTGAGGTAGCGGAACGGATCAAGATCGCCATCGGATACGGCGATATCAGTGAGAACTCCGAATATGAAGATGCCAAGAACGAACAGGCATTCATCGAAGGACGTATCATTACACTGGAGAAAATGCTGCGTAACGCACGGATTATTAACAGTGATGAGATTGATACAGATGCGGTGAGCATTGGTGCAACCGTTATCGTACAAGATCTGGAGTTTGGCGATACGATGGAATATACCATTGTAGGTAGTGCCGAATCCGATCCTTCTCAGAACAAAATCTCCAACGAAAGCCCGGTTGGTAAAGCAATCCTTGGCAAAAAGCAGGGAATCGTCGTAGACGTGAACGTACCTGCCGGCGTCATCCAGTACAAAATTTTGGAAATCAAAAAATAATAATGGTGCACACACCATGATCCATTCGTAAAAAGCTTCCCCCAGGGGAGCTTTTTTCTTGAAATCTGACTGAAATTCATGAAAATATCCCGTTTTACGGATTTCAGTTTCAGGTCAAATCAAGTAAACTATACCTATGTGCGTATATCGCCGACAACGATAAGGATCGTTTTGGATTGTACAAGCGGTTGATAATCAAATTGCAAAAGCTATTTATTGAAGGAGTTGAATTTCAGCGATGTCTGATGAAACATTGAATCCCGGTCAGAACGAAGAGACCGTTATGAGCGAAAGCGAATTGAACGAAATGCTACAGTTGCGCCGGGCGAAGCTGGATGAACTACGCGGACTGGGTATCGACCCATTCGGTAAAAAGTACGTTCGCACAACCAATGCAGCCGAAGTGGTGCATACCTACGATACACTGACCAAAGAAGAGCTGGAAGAAAAAGCAGTAACCGTAAGTCTGGCAGGTCGCATCATGACCAAACGCGGCATGGGTAAAGCCAGCTTTGCACATATTCAGGATCTAAGCGGACGCATCCAAATCTACGTACGCAAAGATACCGTAGCCGAAGCACAATACGAAGCATTCAGCATTCTGGATCTAGGCGATATCGTCGGTGTCAAAGGAACAGTCTTTAAAACCAAAACCGGCGAGATGTCCATTAAAGTCAAAGAACTGGAAGTACTGACCAAATCCCTGCTGCCATTGCCGGACAAATACCACGGCATCAAAGACGTAGAGCTGCGTTACCGTCAGCGCTATGTCGACCTGATCGTGAACCCGGAAGTGCAGCATACCTTTATCACGCGTTCCCGTATTATTCAGTCGATGCGCCGTTACCTGGATTCGCTCGGCTATCTGGAAGTGGAAACGCCAACGTTGCACAGCATCGCTGGTGGCGCGGCAGCCAAGCCGTTTATCACCCATCATAATGCGCTGGATATGCAGTTATACATGCGCATCGCGATTGAGCTGCATCTGAAACGCCTGATCGTCGGCGGTTTGGAGAAAGTATACGAGATCGGACGCGTATACCGTAACGAGGGAATCTCCACCCGTCACAATCCAGAATTTACTATGATCGAGTTGTATGAAGCATATGCCGATTACAAAGACATCATGAGCCTGACCGAAAATCTCGTTGCTCATATTGCTCAGGAAGTACTGGGCAGCACCGTCATCAACTATCAAGGTCAAGAAGTCGACCTGACTCCACAATGGCGCCGTGTATCCATGGTCGATGCCGTCAAAGAAGTCAAAGGCGTAGACTTCGGCGTGCATATGAGCAATGAAGAAGCACAAGCACTTGCCAAAGAACATGGTGTAAAAGTCGAGCCACATATGACATTCGGTCATATTTTGAATGCTTTCTTTGAAGACTTCGTAGAAGAAACACTGATCCAGCCGACATTTATTACCGGACATCCGGTAGAAATTTCCCCACTGGCGAAGAAGAACGAAGAAGATCCACGCTTCACGGATCGCTTTGAACTGTTTATCGTTGCGCGTGAACACGCCAACGCATTTACCGAGCTGAACGATCCAATCGACCAGCGTCAGCGCTTTGAGGCGCAGCTGCAAGAAAAAGAACAAGGCAACGATGAAGCTCATGAGATGGACGAAGACTTCCTGCGTGCATTGGAATACGGTATGCCACCAACCGGCGGACTCGGCATCGGTGTCGACCGCTTGATCATGCTGCTTACGAATGCTGCATCGATCCGCGACGTTCTGCTGTTCCCACACATGCGCAACCAGTCCGGAGAATAAGCATCTCAATTGAGGCTTAACACAGCATAGAGGCCATGACGCTTACCATAAATGCCATATCACTTAGCATGTATGCCAAGAGTTATGGATATTATGAATTGAGCTCTATGTCACTCACAAATTAAGCTCTATGTCACTCATAAATCGAGCTCTATACCACTCACAGATTAAACGTGATGCTACTCATAGAGTCACCTATGATCATGACAGTATATGATCCACAAAACGCCCTAACGGAAAAAGGACATGACCCATCGTCATAACCACCGTCGACTCGACTAGGCGCTCAACAAGTAAGCTTCAAGTTGTCATAGCTTCCTGAACTTTAAGTAGTCATAGCTCTATGAAGTAGACAACAAAAACATGTACGTTTCCAATGGTCACAGTCTCATCAAGTAGACAACAAAAAAGTACATTCAAAAACGGCTACTCCCCAAAGTTCTTTGGAGGAGTAGCCGTTTCGTTTGTTTTACAAACATTCCTCGTTGTAATTCATCAGATAATGGCTCTTTTGTACTTCACTTCTTCTATACTACTGCTTCTCTATCATAAATCCCTACCATCGAGTGCTATCATCAAGCAGTCATCTCAACCCTACCCCATCGATGGTGTATAGCTATACCCATTTGCGATCAAATTACAAGTAAAACTAAGTAATCTTCCCAAAGCAAACCATAACTGTTCCATATAAAGCTCATATACTATGTATGACTCCAAATTAACTTTGAAAAGATAAAAACAATTACAGCAATGATTTCTTCATATTGAATAGACGACACTACAATCTAAAACAATAAAATCAGTACCGATTAAATTTACCTTTCACCCGATAAATAAAATTTATAAAAAAGCTTGTTTACTTCTAAAGTATGTGGTATTCTATAAATCTAGCGCGGTCAAGTACACTTGTCGTTGCGGGTTATCACCTGAATATGAGCTTCTATGTCATTCAGCTCCCATCAAACGGACTGAAAACAACTTCAAAAAAAGTTGTTGACAGTAAGCTAGCGAGGTGGTAAGATATAAGAGTTGCTGCGAGAGACAATGCAGTACACGAAAGAGCTTGATCTTTGAAAACTGAACAACGAGTGAGTGAAGAACTTATATTCTTCAAACAATAGAGAACAGCAATGTTCTCGCCAGCAAGAATTGAGCAAGTCAAACACTTTTATGGAGAGTTTGATCCTGGCTCAGGACGAACGCTGGCGGCGTGCCTAATACATGCAAGTCGAGCGGAATCGATGAGAAGCTTGCTTCTTTGAGATTTAGCGGCGGACGGGTGAGTAACACGTAGGCAACCTGCCCTTTAGCCTGGGATAACTACCGGAAACGGTAGCTAATACCGGATACGTTCGATGTCCGCATGGACGACGAACGAAAGACGGAGCAATCTGTCACTGAAGGATGGGCCTGCGGCGCATTAGCTAGTTGGTGGGGTAACGGCTCACCAAGGCGACGATGCGTAGCCGACCTGAGAGGGTGATCGGCCACACTGGGACTGAGACACGGCCCAGACTCCTACGGGAGGCAGCAGTAGGGAATCTTCCGCAATGGGCGAAAGCCTGACGGAGCAACGCCGCGTGAGTGATGAAGGTTTTCGGATCGTAAAGCTCTGTTGCCAGGGAAGAACGTTTTCTAGAGTAACTGCTAGAGAAGTGACGGTACCTGAGAAGAAAGCCCCGGCTAACTACGTGCCAGCAGCCGCGGTAATACGTAGGGGGCAAGCGTTGTCCGGAATTATTGGGCGTAAAGCGCGCGCAGGCGGTCATGTAAGTCTGGTGTTTAATCCCGAAGCTCAACTTCGGGTCGCATCGGAAACTGGGTGACTTGAGTGCAGAAGAGGAGAGTGGAATTCCACGTGTAGCGGTGAAATGCGTAGAGATGTGGAGGAACACCAGTGGCGAAGGCGACTCTCTGGGCTGTAACTGACGCTGAGGCGCGAAAGCGTGGGGAGCAAACAGGATTAGATACCCTGGTAGTCCACGCCGTAAACGATGAATGCTAGGTGTTAGGGGTTTCGATACCCTTGGTGCCGAAGTTAACACATTAAGCATTCCGCCTGGGGAGTACGGTCGCAAGACTGAAACTCAAAGGAATTGACGGGGACCCGCACAAGCAGTGGAGTATGTGGTTTAATTCGAAGCAACGCGAAGAACCTTACCAGGTCTTGACATCGGAATGACCGGTACAGAGATGTACCTTTTCTTCGGAACATTCCAGACAGGTGGTGCATGGTTGTCGTCAGCTCGTGTCGTGAGATGTTGGGTTAAGTCCCGCAACGAGCGCAACCCTTATGCTTAGTTGCCAGCACATCATGGTGGGCACTCTAAGCAGACTGCCGGTGACAAACCGGAGGAAGGTGGGGATGACGTCAAATCATCATGCCCCTTATGACCTGGGCTACACACGTACTACAATGGCCGGTACAACGGGAGGCGAAGCCGCGAGGTGGAGCGAATCCTAAAAAGCCGGTCTCAGTTCGGATTGCAGGCTGCAACTCGCCTGCATGAAGTCGGAATTGCTAGTAATCGCGGATCAGCATGCCGCGGTGAATACGTTCCCGGGTCTTGTACACACCGCCCGTCACACCACGAGAGTTTGCAACACCCGAAGTCGGTGGGGTAACCGCAAGGAGCCAGCCGCCGAAGGTGGGGTAGATGATTGGGGTGAAGTCGTAACAAGGTAGCCGTATCGGAAGGTGCGGCTGGATCACCTCCTTTCTATGGAGAATCGTCTTCTGCAACGAAGACATTCAAATACGAAGCGAAATGCTTCAACCCCTCTTCGCAAGAAGAGGACAAGCCGGTCGGCTTGGAACTCACTCGTTGTCAGTTTTGAAAGAGCAACCACTCTTTCAAGTTGATCCTTGAAAACTGGATACCGAAACGAAACATCGCGTTTTAGAAGACTGTTCTTACTGGACACTGTGTAAACAGGATCGGTAACGAAGAGTAATGAATAGGTTCTTCTTTTCATAAGAAGACCACCAACTAGGTTAAGCTAGTAAGAGCACACGGTGGATGCCTAGGCGCTAGGAGCCGACGAAGGACGTGGCGAACAACGATAAGGCCTCGGGGAGCTGTAAGCAAGCTTTGATCCGGGGATGTCCGAATGGGGAAACCTCACTGGATTCATCTCCAGTGACTCACATCTGAATACATAGGATGTGCAGAGGCAGACGAGGGGAACTGAAACATCTAAGTACCCTCAGGAAGAGAAAACAAGAGTGATTCCGTCAGTAGCGGCGAGCGAACGCGGAACAGCCTAAACCAAGAAGCTTGCTTCTTGGGGTTGTGGGACGTCTCTTTGGAGTGACAAAGGAATATGGTAGATGAAGAGGTCTGGAACGGCCCGCCGTAGAAGGTGAAAGCCCTGTAGTTGAAAGCATATTCCCTCCGAGACGGATCCCGAGTAGTGCGGGGCACGTGAAACCCCGTATGAATCTGCCAGGACCATCTGGTAAGGCTAAATACTCCCTAGCGACCGATAGTGAAGCAGTACCGTGAGGGAAAGGTGAAAAGGACCCCGGAAGGGGAGTGAAATAGAACCTGAAACCGTGTGCTTACAAGAAGTCAGAGCCCGTTTTAGGGGTGATGGCGTGCCTTTTGTAGAATGAACCGGCGAGTTACGTTCCCGTGCAAGGTTAAGGTGAGAAGCCGGAGCCGCAGCGAAAGCGAGTCTGAATAGGGCGACTGTAGTACGTGGACGTAGACCCGAAACCGGGTGATCTACCCCTGTCCAGGATGAAGGTACGGTAACACGTACTGGAGGTCCGAACCCACGCACGTTGAAAAGTGCGGGGATGAGGTGGGGGTAGCGGAGAAATTCCAATCGAACCCGGAGATAGCTGGTTCTCCCCGAAATAGCTTTAGGGCTAGCCTCGGAAGATGAGTCGCGGAGGTAGAGCACTGATTGGATGCGGGGCCCGCAAGGGTTACCAAGTTCAGTCAAACTCCGAATGCCGCAGACTTTATTCCGGGAGTCAGACAGTGGGTGCTAAGGTCCATTGTCGAAAGGGAAACAGCCCAGACCATCAGCTAAGGTCCCGAAGTGTGTGTTAAGTGGGAAAGGATGTGGAGTTGCCCAGACAACCAGGATGTTGGCTTAGAAGCAGCCACCATTGAAAGAGTGCGTAATAGCTCACTGGTCGAGTGACTCTGCGCCGAAAATGTAACGGGGCTAAACACACCACCGAAGCTATGGCTTGATGCATCGCATCAGGGGTAGGGGAGCGTTGAATGAGGATTGAAGGTGTACCGCAAGGAGCGCTGGACATCATTCAAGTGAGAATGCCGGTATGAGTAACGAAAAGATCAGTGAGAATCTGATCCGCCGAAAACCTAAGGGTTCCTGAGGAAGGCTCGTCCTCTCAGGGTAAGTCGGGACCTAAGGCGAGGCCGAAAGGCGTAGTCGACGGACAACAGGTTGAAATTCCTGTACCACCGAAAGCCGCTATGAGCAACGGGGTGACGCAGGAGGGTAGTGACGCAGGCTGATGGATGCCTGTCTAAGCAGTGAGACTTGTGTGTAGGTAAATCCGCACACTCCAAGGTCAAGCTGTGATGGGGAGCGAAATGTACAGTAGCGAAGGTCATGATCTCACACTGCCAAGAAAAGCCTCTAGCCAGGAAGCAGGTGCCCGTACCGTAAACCGACACAGGTAGGTGAGAAGAGAATTCTAAGGCGCGCGGAAGAACTCTCGTTAAGGAACTCGGCAAAATGACCCCGTAACTTCGGGAGAAGGGGTGCCCCGGTAGTGTGAATAGCACGAGGGGGCCGCAGTGAAAAGGCCCAAGCGACTGTTTAGCAAAAACACAGGTCTGTGCGAAGCCGCAAGGCGAAGTATACGGGCTGACGCCTGCCCGGTGCTGGAAGGTTAAGGGGAGTGGTTAGTCTTCGGGCGAAGCTATGAACCGAAGCCCCAGTAAACGGCGGCCGTAACTATAACGGTCCTAAGGTAGCGAAATTCCTTGTCAGGTAAATTCTGACCCGCACGAATGGCGTAACGATTTGGGCGCTGTCTCAACGAGAGATCCGGTGAAATTTTAATACCTGTGAAGATGCAGGTTACCCGCGACAAGACGGAAAGACCCCATGGAGCTTTACTGCAGCTTGATATTGAACTGGGGTGCGATTTGTACAGGATAGGTGGGAGCCTAGGAAGAGGGAGCGCAAGCTTCCTTGGAGGCGCCGTTGGGATACCACCCTGATCGCATCTGAGTTCTAACCTAGTACCGTGATCCGGTACGGGGACCGTGTCAGGTGGGCAGTTTGACTGGGGCGGTCGCCTCCTAAAATGTAACGGAGGCGCCCTAAGGTTCCCTCAGAATGGTTGGAAATCATTCGAAGAGTGCAAAGGCAAAAGGGAGCTTGACTGCGAGACCTACACGTCGAGCAGGGACGAAAGTCGGGCTTAGTGATCCGGTGGTACCGCATGGAAGGGCCATCGCTCAACGGATAAAAGCTACCCTGGGGATAACAGGCTTATCTCCCCCAAGAGTCCACATCGACGGGGAGGTTTGGCACCTCGATGTCGGCTCATCGCATCCTGGGGCTGAAGTAGGTCCCAAGGGTTGGGCTGTTCGCCCATTAAAGCGGTACGCGAGCTGGGTTCAGAACGTCGTGAGACAGTTCGGTCCCTATCTGTCGTGGGCGTAGGAAATTTGAGAGGAGCTGTCCTTAGTACGAGAGGACCGGGATGGACGCACCGCTGGTGTACCAGTTGTTCCGCCAGGAGCATCGCTGGGTAGCTACGTGCGGACGGGATAAGCGCTGAAAGCATCTAAGCGTGAAGCCCCCCTCAAGATGAGATTTCCCAAGTTAGTAAGACCCCTTGAAGACGACGAGGTTGATAGGTTGGGGGTGGAAGTGCAGCAATGCATGGAGCTGACCAATACTAATCGGTCGAGGGCTTATCCAAGATTCTAGACACGCGATGAATCGTTTCGGATTCAGTTTTCAGGTGATGAACACATCTGCACGTTTGGTGATGATGGCGGAGGGGTTCCACACGTACCCATCCCGAACACGACCGTTAAGCCCTCCAGCGCCGATGGTACTTGGACCGCAGGGTCCTGGGAGAGTAGGACGTTGCCAAGCGAAATAGCAAGACAGAGAAGAAAGACGTTGTCCCACGGGATGACGTCTTTTTTGTTGTCTCGTACTTGGGGGGGATCTATTGTAGGTGAGTATGATTGTTATATAACAGAGCGGAGTAGTACATAATAAGCAGTAGCTTTGAACCAGTTCGACATAAATTGTAAATCAAATAAAACAGACCGATATCCGTTATTAGACGAAGTATCGGTCTGTTTGACTGGATGATTTTCATTATGATTCGATAGAATCGATACGATGTGCTTAGAGTATACTTATATACCTTGATTGAAGGAGTGAAATGTTAATGGAATGATGTCAGTAACTAGTACTGGTATTACTATACGTATTGCTTGTTGCGCTATCAGATGTATCATTACCAATAGCAGACGTATCTGTTGCAGGATCATACGAATTATCAGTACTGCTAATGCCAGTACTATCAGAGCTGCTCGTTGTACTGTCACTTGTGCTACTAGCTCCATACGTATTGCCAGTTGCTGTTGTGAATTGAATAGTACCACTTGTAGGGTTGTATTTTACATCTGCACCAAGCAAGTCGGCTGTAGCGCGTACCGGAAGATACGTAGTTCCATCATATGTGAGTGGTGTAACTTTGGTGCCGTCTGACGATTTGAGAGTCGCTGCACTACCATCGACCTCAACTTTTACTTGGTCGTTTAAGTAGGCTGTAACCTTTTCTAAATTTGTGGCAGCCAGGGCACCTGTACCTGTTCCTACCAGTAAAGCAGATCCAATCAGCAAAGAGGTAATTCCTTTTTTCATCATTAATCTCCTTTCGATGTGTAAGATGGTTTGACTACCATAATAACCATTCTGATTTGATTTATCCAGTTTTTCTGGTAAAGATTTGGGATTTTTTTGGTTGTTGAATAGCTTGAGTGCAGTCATAGCTTAGGATGAGCAAAGGTTAATTTTTTGAATTTTTTTGTGTTACTTTGAGTGATTTGTAGAATATTTGAAGTAAGAAGTAAGAAGTAAGAAGTAAGAAGTAAGAAGCAAGAAGCAAGAAGCAAGAAGCAAGAAGCAAGAAGTGGTGGGTGGAGTATTGAGTATTGACGTTTACGAATAGCGATCTATGTTACTTAGGAATTATATTCTCATGAGTTAAAACCCGTGGTACTAGTTAATATAAAATACCTATTATTTCATAACAAATAAATCGAACTAATTTAGAAACTGAATCTATTACATGAAACTAAGAACCAATTAGAAACTAAACCTATGCTTAGCATTCTTAAGCATGAAATAAACAGATCGTCAGGTTTTTCCTTCTCTTTTGTTGTACATTTCATGAATGATACGGTTATTGAAATCAACTAGCACTACGAGTAAGTTGAAATATATGATTTGTAATGAGCATAAGTAAAGATGTTTTGAGCAAAAGTTGAGCTTTATGATGAGTGAATATGAAAGCGCAGAGTAATTTAAAGTTAATGAACAACAAAAGAGAATGATTGAGAAATAATGTTAGATTAATAATCAATACTGGGTCTGAGCTTGGGTCTGAACGTTTGGCAGGGGAAACAGTTCAACTGGGTTTCTGAGAGAGGGTTATTCAACAGGTATGTTTGACTTGAATAATCATGCACATATATTAATCATTATACGAATGCTTGTCTTTTTGCTATGTTTACATGCCTTATTTGCAAAACGACTAGATAAAATACAACGATAGCCGATAAATAGGATGAAAGTGTTCTTTATTCCTGTTTTGTCCTTAGAGAGAGGACAGGCGTATGCAAGGGGAAGGCAAATTTTTGTTGTCTGGATTACTTCATGTGATTCTGTTGTAACGTTCTTGACAGCCTATAACCCCTTTGCTAAGATGGCAATAATATATTTTCAGAAACTTATTTTCAAGGTCGTTTTTCCTTGATTATCGGGGCTTTTAATACAATGAGTCGCTTATAAATATTCGCTTTTAAGAAGATGCCGTGAGTGTCGGAAATGATCGGATGGCAGTTTGATTTTTCCCGTTTGGGACAGCGGATTGAAACGGATGAGTTTGTAAGCCAGATTTCAAAACAGATTAAGGGAGGAACATCTTCGTGTGGGAAACAAAGTTTGCTAAAGAGGGACTGACATTTGACGATGTGTTGTTAGTGCCGCGTAAATCCGAAGTATTGCCGAAGGAAGTAGATGTATCGACTGTATTGAGCAACAATGTAAAGCTGAATGTACCTTTGATCAGCGCAGGTATGGATACGGTAACGGAAGCGGCAATGGCTATCGCTATGGCGCGTGAAGGCGGTATCGGTATTATTCATAAAAATATGTCTCTGGAGCAACAAGCAGAAGAAGTGGATCGTGTCAAACGTTCCGAAAGTGGTGTTATTACGAACCCATTCTCGCTGACTCCAGACAAAATGGTATCCGATGCAGAGGCTGTGATGGCGAAATATCGCATTTCTGGCGTACCTGTAGTGGACGAGCATCATAAACTGGTTGGTATTATTACGAACCGCGATTTGCGCTTTATTCACGACTTTAACATCCCAATCAGTGATGTGATGACTAGCGAAAATCTGGTGACCGCTCCTGTAGGTACAACACTGCAAGAAGCTGAAGGCATTTTGCAAAAACACAAAATCGAAAAATTGCCATTGGTGGATGAGAACAATATCCTCAAAGGCTTGATCACGATCAAAGATATCGAAAAAGCGATTCAGTTCCCGAATGCAGCAAAAGATCCACAAGGTCGTCTGCTTGTTGGTGCTGCTATTGGCGTATCGCAAGATTCGTTTGCACGTGCTGAAGCACTCGTTAACGCAGGTGTTGATCTGCTGGTTGTCGATTCTGCACACGGTCATCATATTAACATTTTGGATGCTGTTCGTAAGCTGCGTAGCATGTTCCCTGAGCTGACTATTATTGCAGGTAACGTAGCAACCGGTGAAGCTACACGCGATCTTATTCAAGCTGGTGCTTCTATCGTGAAAGTCGGTATCGGTCCAGGCTCCATCTGTACCACCCGCGTTATCGCTGGTATCGGTGTACCGCAAATTACCGCTATCTACGATTGCGCGACTGTAGCTCGTGAATATGGCGTACCGATCATCGCTGATGGCGGTATCAAATATTCCGGTGAAATTACGAAAGCTCTGGCAGCAGGCGCTTCTGCGGTTATGCTGGGCAGTATGTTTGCAGGTACAGAAGAAAGCCCGGGCGAATCGGAAATCTATCAAGGTCGTCGTTTCAAAGTGTATCGCGGTATGGGTTCTATGGCTGCCATGAAACAAGGCAGTAAAGATCGTTATTTCCAAGATGACGATAAGAAACTTGTTCCCGAAGGTATTGAAGGACGTGTAGCTTACAAAGGTCCTTTGTCCGAGACTATTCATCAGTTGATCGGCGGTCTGCGTTCCGGTATGGGTTATTGTGGTACAGGTAATCTGGATGAGCTGCGCAATGATACGCAATTCATTCGTATCACTGGTGCAGGTCTACGCGAAAGCCATCCGCACGATATTCAAATTACAAAAGAAGCACCTAACTACTCGCTGTAATAGGTCGCTGTCAGATAATATCATAAATAACTGCTCGAAATGAATGATCTAACTATATACTTCTGACCGCATATAGTAATGTTCCACATGTAACAATTCATAAACAGGGTGTATAGCGAATTGAAGTTGAATTGCGATCATCTATGTGTATGAAACTTCTATTCGGTTGTTAGTTAATTTGCAGTTGACGTTTGAACAAGCCTGTGATTTTGCGCAGGCTTGTCTTTTTTTGCATGCTACCATGTGCTAAAATGAGAAAGTCATTGTAATATCAGGCTTTTTTCGCATTCGTTTGGAACTACATAATGCCGCGTATTGCATGAAATAACATAAGTGAAGACTTGAGGGGAGCATTAATACATTGGAACGCAAGTGGTTAACGCAAAAAGGAAAGAAGTCGAAACGTCAACTTATTAAAAAGAGTGTAGCATCGCTGATGCTTGTAAATATGCTTTGTTTATCCACGATTATTCCAACCGCAGCTATGGCGGCATCTTCCAGCAGTACATCCACATCCACTGATCAAAAGTCGACTGAAGCGACATCGACCAGCAGTAAGTCTATTCCATCAGTTGATTCACTTGGTTTGCAAGTGAAATCAGCGATTCTGATGGAAGCATCCACAGGTAAAATTTTACTTTCTATTAATAGCGATGAAGCTTTGCCGCCGGCAAGTATGTCAAAAATGATGACCGAATACATCGTTTCCGATTATGTGAAACAAGGTAAGATCAAATGGGATGATCAAGTTACTGTATCGGCTAATGCTGCTGCACAAATCGGTTCGCGCGTGTTCTTAGCGGAAGGCGATAAGCATACTGTATTGGATCTATACAAAGCAATGGCGATTGGTTCTGCCAACGATGCTACGGTAGCATTGGCAGAGTATATTGCTAATGGATCAGAAAAAGATTTTGTGAAAATCATGAATGAGAAAGCAAAAGAGTTTGGTATGAAAACCGCATACTTTGCTAACTCGACTGGTCTCAGTATTGCTGACATGCCGCAAGCAACACGTCCAGATTCGGATCAAGAAACAATCATGTCTGCGATGGATACTGCCATTTTGGCGCGTCATATTGTAGAAGATCATCCGGATTTTAATGAAGTAACAAGTATCCAATCGTTTAAATTTCGCTCTACAGATAAAGACCCAGTTGTAAACTGGAACTGGATGTTGGAATCTAATTCATCTATCACCAATTTTAAAGCATATGCTTATCCAGGTCTGGATGGTTTGAAGACCGGACACACAAGTGCAGCGAAACAATGTTTTACTGGTACCGCTGAACGTAATGGCATGCGTTTGATTAGTGTTGTCATGGGGGCAGAGACAGAAGCCGAACGCTTCATTCAAACGAAGAAAGTACTGGACTACGGTTTTGATAACTTTGAAGTTAAACAAATTGTAGGTGCGAAATCGGCAGTATCTGGTCTGGCTAGTATTCCGGTTGTCAAAGGTGCTGCAACTGAAGTACCAGTTGTAACTGAGTCTGCTGTAAATGTTGTCGTTCCGAAAGGGACAAACCCGCAAAACGTAACCTATACAGTAGCTCAAGCTGATGAAACAGCACGTACAGCTCCGATCGAAGCAGGAAAAGCACTAGGAACGATCACGTATACGTACAAAAACGACAGCATCCCACAGGATCAGGTGACAACAGTTAATCTGATTGCATCCGAGCCAGTGGAAAAAGGCGGCTGGTTGCGCATGTTCTTCCGCTCCATCGGTGATTTGTTCGGCGATTTGTTCAACTCTGTTAAAAACTTGTTCTAACAGTAAAATAGGTGCAAATGATTACGTTTCTATGATTGTATATGTGTATCCATACGCGATCATATCCAGCAAATTCATTCACTAAAAGCGAATCATCTTCTATATGTAATCACATCCTCGTCTACACCATGTACCCGCCAGGCTTAGCCTGGCGGTCATACTGTCATATACGTGAATATTCTATTGTATAATGCATAGGTGTCATGTAAAATTATGAGTTAGATTCTGTCCTCTGTTTGCTTGAATAATAGGGCAACAGCGGCATATTGGGCCGTGAGCAGAACCACATTTTACAGTAATCTCCATCATCATAGAAATTAGGGGATTTACCGAAAGAATTCAGGAGGCATGGACATGGAAACTGGTACATCGAGAGTCAAAAGAGGTATGGCGGAAATGCAAAAAGGCGGCGTCATCATGGACGTCATGAATGCAGAGCAAGCGAAAGTTGCTGAAGCAGCCGGTGCAACGGCGGTTATGGCTCTGGAGCGCGTGCCTTCTGATATTCGTGCAGCTGGTGGCGTAGCCCGTATGGCTGACCCGACGATTGTTGAGGAAGTGATGAAAGTCGTTTCCATCCCGGTTATGGCAAAAGCCCGTATCGGTCACTATGTAGAAGCAAAAGTACTGGAATCCCTCGGTGTAGACTATCTGGATGAGAGTGAAGTTCTGACACCTGCGGATGAAGTTTTCCATATCAATAAAAGTGAATTCACTGTACCGTTCGTATGTGGCGCCAAAGACCTTGGTGAAGCATTACGTCGGATCGGTGAAGGTGCAGCAATGATCCGTACCAAAGGCGAGCCGGGAACTGGTAATATCGTAGAAGCGGTACGTCATATGCGCCTGATTAACAGCCAGATTCGCAAAGTACAAAGCATGTCTACAGACGAATTGTACGCTGAAGCGAAAATTCTGGGTGTATCGTACGAACTGCTGTTGGGCGTACACGAAAATGGTAAATTGCCAGTTGTTAACTTTGCCGCAGGCGGTGTAGCTACACCTGCTGATGCAGCTCTGATGATGCATCTGGGCGCAGACGGTGTGTTTGTAGGTTCTGGTATTTTCAAATCGGAAAGTCCAGAGAAATTCGCACGTGCGATTGTGGAAGCAACAACGCACTACACGGACTACAAACTGATCGCTGAAGTATCCAAAAATCTGGGTGCGCCAATGAAAGGTATCGAAATCTCCAAATTGACTGCGGACGAGCGCATGCAGGATCGCGGCTGGTAAGAAAGAAGGATGAATCCATGAAGATCGGTGTACTGGCACTGCAAGGTGCCGTAGCAGAGCATATTCGCAGTCTGAAGCTTGCCGGAGCGGAAGCGGTTATTGTGAAACGAGTAGACGAGCTGGATGAACTGGACGGATTGGTCATTCCGGGTGGCGAAAGTACCACGATTGGCAAGCTGATGCGCAAGTATGATTTTATCGATGCGCTGCAACAGTTTTCCGCTCAGGGCAAGCCGTTGTTCGGTACATGCGCAGGTCTGATCGTACTGGCGGAGCGTATTGCCGGGCAGGAAGAGGCACATCTGTCGCTGATGGATATGACGGTATGCCGCAATGCATTTGGACGGCAAAAAGAAAGCTTTGAAACCGATCTGGATGTCACAGGTATTGATGAGCCGATTCGTGCAGTGTTTATCCGCGCGCCGTTGATCGAACAGGTGGGCGAAGGTGTAGATGTACTGTCCGTCTACAAGGACGAGATTGTCACGGCACGTCAGGGGCATCTGCTGGCTTGTTCGTTCCATCCTGAGCTGACCGATGATTATCGACTGCATCAGTATTTTGTAGATATGGTCAAGGAATCACTGGCAGCGCGTGCGTAACCCGAGATGACTTATCTATCGTATGAGCTTGTCGTTCAACCGTAGTAATAATGATTGAAATATAGACCTTAACTCTTGGCAGCTTCCGTGAGCGAGTATATTGTCTTTCGGAGTGCGGCAAGTTCTCGCTTGCCCGGTACAGTGCCTGGCTTGACGAAAATAGACGATCTGGTTGGAAATGACCAATAGCGCGTCTGATTCGTCAGCTGGTCTGTCGGCGACTAAGAGAGCTGAGAGTTAAGGTTATTTTTATAAGGAGGGGTTCTTAATGTTGGATGTCAAAATCTTGCGTAATGATTATGAGAGCGTAGCCCAAGCACTGGAAAATCGCAACAAATCTCTGGATTTGATCGCTGCTTTCCCTGAGCTGGATGCGAAACGCCGCGAGCTGCTGCAAGAAACCGAGCAATTGAAAAACCGCCGTAATACGGTATCTGGTGAGGTAGCGCAGCGCAAAAAGAATAAAGAAGATGCTGAAGAACTCATTCTGGAGATGCGTCAGGTATCAGATCGCATCAAAGCGTTGGATGAGGAAATTCGTACGCTGGAAACAGAAATCGATGCGCTGACACTGGCGATTCCGAATTTGCCAGACAGCAGTGTACCGATTGGTGCTTCTGAGGAAGACAATGTGGAAATTCGCCGCAATGGTGAACCGCGCGAGTTCTCCTTTACACCGAAAGCACACTGGGATATCGCGCAGGAGCTGGGTATTCTGGACTTTGAAGCAGGCGCCAAAGTAACAGGTTCACGCTTTACCTTTTACAAAGGTTTGGGTGCGCGTCTGGAACGTGCGCTGATTAACTTTATGATGGATGTACACAGTAGCGATCACGGGTATGAAGAGATTCTGCCGCCGTATATCGTGAACCGCGACAGTCTGGTCGGTACAGGTCAATTGCCGAAGTTTGAAGAGGATCTGTTCAAGCTGACCGATACAGATTATTATCTGATCCCGACAGCAGAAGTACCGGTAACGAACTACCATCGCGAAGAGATTCTGTCGAAGGAAGATCTGCCGAAGCACTATGTAGCCTATAGCTCTTGTTTCCGTTCCGAAGCAGGTGCTGCTGGTCGCGATACACGCGGTCTGATTCGTCAGCATCAATTTAACAAAGTCGAGCTGATCAAGCTGGTCGAGCCAGAAACGTCCTACGAAGAGCTGGAGAAAATGACAGCCAATGCAGAACGTATTCTGCAACTGCTCGGTCTGCCGTATCGTGTACTGGCATTGTGCACAGGCGATATGGGCTTTAGCGCAGCGAAAACATACGATCTGGAAGTATGGTTACCGGAAAGCGATATGTACCGTGAGATCTCCTCTTGTTCCAATGTTGAGGACTTCCAGGCGCGCCGTGCCAGCATCCGTTATCGCAAAGATAACAAGAGCAAGCCGGAATTTGTGCATACACTGAACGGATCTGGTCTAGCAGTCGGTCGTACGGTGGCTGCAATTCTGGAAAATTATCAGCAGGAAGATGGTAGTGTCATTGTACCGGAAGCACTGCGTCCCTATATGCGCGGAGTCGAGGTTATCGGTAAACAAGAAAAATAAATATTGTACTGCTATCGCAGATATGATATATTAATTATGTTGTGCAATATTCAATCGAATATTGTATAACATAATGTTTGGAGAGGTACCGAAGCGGTCATAACGGGGCGGTCTTGAAAACCGTTAGGGGGCAACTCCACGTGGGTTCGAATCCCACCCTCTCCGCCATATATTTTCGATCCAAGTCGTTCCGAAAGGGACGGCTTTTTTGTTGCATCCATATATGGTTACAGTAAGATAGGTCCGTATTGAAGTACATCCATATTCAAGAAAATTTGCTGCTTGATCGGTTTCTTATAGGAGATGAAGGGAATTTATGTAATAATAACAATATAAATATATTGCTAATTGACAAAAAATTGTCACCTTTTTGAAAGTTACCACGTACATAAGAAAAGGAGGCTAGGCCATGGCATTGCACCAACCTCCCGATATGGCCGCGTTCACCCCTGTGGAACACGGCAAACGTTCTCTACGAAGCACGCTAATTCGTACGATGTTGATCGTACTGGGCGCCGTTCTGGTGGCGATCGCACTGGAGCTGTTCCTTGTACCGAACAATGTAACGGATGGCGGCATTACAGGGATTTCGATCATCATGTCCTTTTTGACCGGTTGGAAATTAGGGATCTTTCTGTTTCTGATCAACATTCCGTTTCTAGTAATCGGGTACAAGCAGATCGGCAAAACGTTTGCGCTATCCACGCTGCTCGGCATCTCCGTGATGTCGGTTGGCACTCTGTTGCTGCATCCGGTTGCCGCCTTTGTGAATGAAACGGTATTGGCCGTTGTATTTGGCGGTATGTTTCTAGGACTGGGCACTGGCTTGGTGCTACGCTCCGGTGGTTCGCTGGATGGGACAGAGATTATTGCGATTTTGCTATCGCGGCGTACGATCTTTTCCGTCGGTGAGATTGTCATGATTATCAATTTGTTTATTTTGACGGGTGCTGGCTTTGTATTTGGCTGGGATCGGGCAATGTATTCGATTATTGCGTATTATATCGCGACCAAGGTCATCGACATTACAATCGATGGTCTGGATCAGTCCAAGTCGGTCTGGATTATTAGCGACCGTATTCATGATATCGGAGATGCGATTATTAGCCGATTGGGACGAACCGTTACTTATTTATCCGGGGAAGGCGGGTTTTCCGGTGAAGACAAGAAAGTGATCTTTTGCGTCATTACGCGCCTGGAAGAAGCCAAGCTCAAGGAGATCGTGAATCATTTTGACGAAAATGCCTTTATGGCGGTCGGCAATATTCATGATGTCAAAGGTGGACGCTTCAGAAAACGGGATATTCATTAAACGGACCCGTGTACATGTTTGGTACAATAGTTAGGATAGAAACAACAGTACAACGCATACCTGCATGGATGTGCAAAAGTAGGACTCTAGCAAATGGCAGAACAGCTCTATTTGATTCTCATTGATAGAATCAGCAGGTTATATTGACCTGCAATGTTAAGAATTTATAACTAATTTTGGATGTGTCATTTAAAATATTGCCAAAATGGGTTATCATGGATGCGGAGTCTATTTTCTTGCTTGATTCAACGATCATTAGAATATTTTATGCTTGCACACAGAAAGGGGTAACACAATGAACAAGAAGATGACCGGGAGCTTGCTGGCACTATTGCTGGTATTCACCCTCACACTGGTTGGCTGTACGAAAACAGCTGAACCGAAAGAAGCGGTAAAAACAGCGACAGCAAATGCTGCCAAAATGACCTCCTACACAATGACAAGCCAGTTTAAAATCAACGATCTGGCAATCACTTCGGCTGATGGCGCAGCATCGTCCGAAAGCGCTCAAATTGCCAATACGCTGAAAAATGCGGAATTGACACTGAATGGTGTGTATCAGGCTGATCCGATGCAAACCGAAATGACGATGAACCTGAAACTGGCTGGCGGTTCTATGAACTTTGAAGTGCCGATCGTGCTGACTCAGGAAACTATGTATATTAAGATCCCGCAAATCCCGATGCTGCCACTGTCGCAAAACGTAGTCGGCAAATTCTTGAAGCTGGATCTGAAAGAACTGGCACAAATGCAAGGTGAAGAGTATACACCAATCAGTGCGGATACTAGCCAGAAGCTGGCACAAGAGCTATCCGGTGCTGTATTGGATAAATACGATCAATCCAAATATTTCAAAGATATCAAACCTGCGGATGCAGGACTGCCAGATGGCGTAGATGCGAAGCAAGTGGTTCAATTCGCTGTAACGAATGACAATGCCAAAGAAGCAGTAACGATCTTTGTAAAACAGGCGTTGCCTGCGGTACTGGATGTATTGTCCAAAGAAGAATATCGTTCTGCATTGAACCTGACACAAGAAGATATTGACCAGGCGAAAAAGGAAATTCAATCCGAAGATTCCCAAAGCGAGTTCTCCAAAACGGTGAATGAGCTGGATAAATATCTGACACTGAATCAATTCAACATCAATACAGCGATCAACGATAAAGACTTCCCTGTTTATCAAAAAATGGTGATGGACGCTGTATTCTCTAATCCAGATACAAAAGAAAATGTGAAGCTGGCACTTGAAGGTAGCGGTCAGTATTCCAAAATCAACGAAAAACAAACCTTTGCAATCGGTATCCCTGCTGACGCTGATGTGATCACAATGGATCAACTGCAACAGGAAATGGGATCGTCGTACTAATTGCGAATGATAACCAATCAAACGTATGATTCGCTGTAGATTGATTATAGCTTGAATCCTTATAAGTAAGATGACTCATATCATAGAAAATGACAACCTGTACAATCTGTGCATCAGTCAAGGCTGAGTTTTGCAAATATCACGCAAATAACCCCCGTAATCGCTTATGTAGCGTAAACGGGGGTTATTTTTATGTGAATATGGATAGTGAACAGCGAGGCAAGGTAGTAGTCGTTTCGCTTATCAATCAAGTGTGTTCTATAGGACTATCGTTAGCAAGTAAAGCGTACATCTGATGATCTTCCCATTGACCGTTGATCTTCACCAGTTGACGAGCAATTCCTTCCTTTTGAAAGCCACATTTCTCCAACACACGTCTAGATGCCGTATTATGGGGAATTACGCCTGCTTGAATGCGATGCAGATTCAGCGAGCGAAACGCATACTCTACTACGAGTCGTACGCTGGCAGTCATGTAGCCTGCGCCTTTGTATGCAGCGCTTAGAGAATAGCCCAGATCGGCAAATTGACCAACTCCACGCACGATATGACTAACAGAGATCGTACCTGCGAGTACATCATCCTCGTCACAAAAAATACCAAACAGATAACCACGATCTTCAGCGGCTTCCTGCTTACGACGATAGATCAGATCCAGCTGGCTGGCAAAGGTGAAAAATTCATCCGGGTACTGCGGCTCATACGGTTGATTATCTTCACGACTCGAAAGCCGCAATTGTAGTAATTGCTCCGCATCATCCGGCTGCAACAGGCGGACATAAATACCTTTGTCCTGGTCGTGCAATTGCATATGCATGATAGTATCTCTCCTTGCTATAGCAGCTATGTGTAATCCGTTTGTACGTCTGTCTGACGTTCTAGCCGTGCTTGCTTCAGCTTCACCCGCAAGTCGCGGAAAAAGTCAGTCAGTAGGGCAGCGCATTCTTCCTGCATAATTCCTTCTAATACTTCGGTACGATGATTAAAGCGCGGTTCTTGCAGCAGATTCATTAATGTGCCTGCACAGCCTGCCTTGGGATCCGTTGTACCGTATACAACGGTTGGCACACGGCTTTGAACGATAGCACCGGCACACATCGGGCATGGCTCCAGTGTAACGTATAGCGTACAGTCTAGCAGCCGCCATGAGCCGAGCGTTTCACTAGCTTCGCGAATGGCGATGATCTCAGCATGGGCGGTAGCGTCATGAGTTGTTTCACGCAGATTGTAGCCGCGTCCGATGATTTCGTTATTTTTGACAATAACGGCACCGATAGGGACTTCACCTAGCGCTTCGGCTTTGCGCGCTTCTAGGATCGCCTCTTTCATCCAGTGCTGATAGGAGGTATTCGAAATGGTAAACCCTTCTTTCTATTGTGGATACATATGGCACTTGTCCATCGAACAAATATTCGTTGTTAACAGCTTGTGGACAAAACTGTGGATAACTATGTTTTGTTGTGGAAAACTTACTTTTTAATCGTTTTTGTGAATAACTTTTATAGGAATGAAGATAGCGAGAGAGCAGGCACCGTATAGGCTGGCGCGATTTGGACAGCTATGGGACTTTTTCTGCACGTAGCAAATGTTTTCCACAGGCTTTCGTCTCAATTTTAGGCAATCTAGGCGCTAATTTCAATTATAATCCACAGGCAAAAAAACGGATACCGAGTATATCGGCATCCGTTATAACGAGAACATAGCGTTCCCATTTCATATATACGATTAGTTACTTGTGTCGCTTCCATTACCGACAATGGATTGAAGAGTCGGATTCACATCGCTATCTACATATTTACGAACGATTGCAACCTCAACGCGGCGGTTTTTGGCACGTCCGACATTGGTTGAGTTGTCGGCAATCGGATGATACTGACCATAGCCGATTGCACTGAATTTACGTGGGTCGAGTTTCTGGTTGAGCAATAGAATTTGCATAAAGTTCAGTGCACGGTCCGAACTCAGATTCCAGTTGGAAGTATATCTGGAGTTGGAGATCGGTACGTTATCTGTGTGACCGGAGACGATAATATCATAATCGGGAATCGCTTGTAAAATAGAGGATAAGGATTTGGCTAGCATACGAGAATCGGTTTTGACCGTTGCCTGACCGGAAGCGAACAGCGTATTATCGCTAATTGTTACTTTCAGTTCAGACTGGTTCAGCTTGGTCGTTAACTGAGAGCTGAGTCCGTTTTCTTTGATATACTGATCCAGTTTGCGTTTGAGATTCTCCAGATCTTGTTGTTCCTGCTTTTGCAGTGCTGCGCGCAACTTTTGCTGAGAAGACTTTTGTTCGGAATTATCAGCTGCGGCTGCGGTATTGTCTTGTTGATTTTTGCTCGGAACTTCACCTTCTGTTGGAGCCATCGCATTCTCATCCAGTACACCACTACCGCCGGTAAAGGCAGCGCTCATTGCTTTGGCCATCTGTTGGAACTTGGCAGCATCCAGCGAGCTCATGGAGAACAGGGTAATAAAGAGTGCTAACAGCAGGGTCATCAAGTCGGAATAGGGGAGCAACCAGCTCTCATCGGCATGCTCCTCATGGGGTTCATGTCGTTTACCCTTCTTGCTCACCGCCGCCGCCTCCTTCCTGTTGTCCCTCTAGCTCAATTTTTTCCGTTGGAGTCAGGAACACTGCCAGTTTTTGACTGATTGCCATGGTCGATACGCCGGATTGAATCGATAGCAAACCTTCGACCATCATCAGCTTAATCTCCACTTCTGCTTTGGACAGACGCTTCAATTTATTGGCCATCGGATGCCACAATACATAACCGGTAAAGATACCGAGAACCGTTGCGATAAACGCACCAGCGATCGCGTGGGAGAGCTTTTCCATATCACTCAAATCGGCAAGGGCGGCGATCAGACCGACAACCGCACCGAGTACCCCGAGTGTAGGAGCATACATACCCGCCTGTGAGAAGATCAACGCGCCAGAGCGGTGACGTTCCTCGGTAGCATTAATATCTTCCATCAGTACATCCTGCACAAACTCCTGATCATTACCATCAATGATCATCCGCATTCCATTGCGGAGAAAGGAATTGTCGATTTCTTCAACTTTGGACTCCAGCGCCAGCAAACCTTCGCGGCGAGTAATCGAAGCCCAATCCATGAATGTACGAACCAGTTCCTTTTTGTCGAGCAGGGTCTGGTTTTTGAAAATGATCCCGAACAGCTTCGGAACACGTTTGACTTCGGGCATCGGGAAAGCCATAAAGATCGTTGCGGCTGTACCTACGAGGATGATAACATAAGCAGCCGGGTTATTAACCAGACTGACCAGGGGAGCACCCTTGAGGATCATACCGACAACTAGAGAGAGAACCCCGAGTACCAGACCAAGAATTGTTGAAATTTGCATAATACACCTCGTCCATGAGTATATGTTGTATTGCCTGCATCATTCTCTTCCATGGAATGATGGCATTGCTTCATTCGCTGATACTTTTGTTATCGACAGAATATGATGCTTTATGAAGAGTTTTTTGAGTTATAATGGAAAGAAGTTGGCAATTGTAACAATATTGACAGATGGACTGGAGGTTCGTTATGGGCGTTAAGCATGGACGCGAGTATGAGGATATACTGACAGATTTGACGACAGCACTGGACTTGATTCCCGATTGTTATCTGTTTTTTCAGATGCCGCCGGAAGAATGGGCAGGACTGCAACCGGATGAGCGTCGGGAAGTACAGGAAGCGCTAGCAGAGGATCTTTTTTATGCGCTGGGTTCTGAACCTTCCATTCAGGTTGGTAGCGGAGTAGTCATTTATGCAGCAGATACGCATCGAATCGATATTTTGATTGGAGAAACGGAAATGACCTTTGTTCCGCTCATCTGATGAAGACCGTGATATGAATATAAATGGGTAAATCAAAAAGACCAGATTGTGGGAGATAGCTGCATGCTTCTCTAAGCGATCTGGTCTTTTGGCATTAGGAAGGGAACGAGAATCATAATGTCGTTACCGATATTCGATATACAGAGTTTCTTGATAGAGGTTACAGATTACGCTGTATCTTCACCTTGCTCATACACCATACAGTAAAATGGCTTCATGCCATCTGGTGTGCGGCGGTCATACGTATCGGTAATATGAAAATCAGCCTTTTGGTATGTGCGAATAGCGCGCTGATTCCAGGTGAGGACTTCCAAATCAATCTCTGCTTCAGGTTGACGTGTGATTGCTTCCTGAGTAATAACGCGGACAAAATGTTCACCGTATCCGTTACCACACAGATCAGGTCGCATGCCAACCCCCAATCTGATCGTACCTTCTAGCGGGAAAAATTGAGCAAAGCCACATAACACACCATCGGCGTCCATTACAGAAGCATATTGCTGACAACGTAGCTGCGGATCGCCAAACTCGACCTCCAGTTGCTTCATTTGCTCCCACGGCATCCAGCCATAAATATCGTACGGCGCCTCATATACCCATGTACAAATATCAGCCGCATGAGCTTCCGTCATTGGCGTGACTGCAAAGGGTGGGGTCAGGGAAACGGGCATAAGAGATTGCTCCTTTAACATATGATTTAACAACGCAAAACACGGGTATAAATTAAAAAATAATTCAAATAAATAATGGAAAACGTGTTTACCATAATTACGAGATGTTTAATAAATAGTAGACATAATTATAGATGTTGTTCCAAAATCTTATTTAACTTTTTAATGAAAAAGTGTAACTAATCCAATATTTTCTTCGTTTATATAGTATAGAACAAAATAAAAAAACCGCAAAAGATTCTGGCGGGAATCTCTTACGGTTAGTAAATAAAAATGATCAAACAGATAAAAGTCGTATATTAATTGTCGGTTGCAAACGTGTCAAAGCTGTAGTTGCTCATTACGCGTTTTGCGCCGACATAACGTTCTGCATAGTAGTCCATGCTCAGGTTGTCGATGCGTACGCCTCTGGATGTAGAAGCATGTGCAAATTGCGTGCTGCTTACCATGACTCCAACATGTGAAACTCCTGCTCCAGTCGTGTTGAAGAAGACGAGGTCTCCAGCTTGCAGATTGTCTCTGCTTACTGCGTCGCCTACTTGGAATTGCGATGTGGATTGACGCGGTAGATCGATGTTCATTTTACCGAATACATATTGAGTGAATCCGGAGCAATCGAAACCGTTAAATGAAGTTCCCCCGATGCGGTACGGTGTTCCCATTGCTGGATCAATGATCTGGTCCATTTTAGAATCAGCATGTGCACTGCTATTCCCCATAACAGTAAATGCAATTGCGAATCCCATAAGTGCGGCGGTTAGTTTCTTTTTCATGTTCAAAATCATTTGTCCCCTTCCAATGCCTACGAGGTTAGCTTAAGGATTCGGTAGAAGGCTTCCCCTATGATCCCTCTCTTGCAAGATCAATTCACCCAAAACGGTTCCCCCGTTTCCCGGTGCCACGGAATTTGGCTTTACGCTTGATTAATGCACCGTATGACGTATGACGATATCCAACTTTTTCGACAAAATTCAGCTTTTCTGGTAAAAGTTACAAGATAACCTTCTAAAGTTTACAAAGTTGTTACTAAAAACTCGCTGGGTTTATTCTAACAGAGCTTTTTTACTTTGGCAACGTTTGATAACTGTTTTTCTATGAAAATTATTGTCATCTTTATGACATGGCATGGTGAAAACCGCGCCAATAAAGGGATTACATTTATTAAAAAAAATTCATTTTTAAGCGTAAAGTGATGATTGTTTACGCGCAAACTGGATGATTCGTGATTACTTTCCTTTTTTTCGGTCATTTTTTTGTAAACTTTAGACTTTTGCCGATATTTGTTTTAATTTTTTGATACTTTATATGACATAAGCGGCGTAGAATTGGCTTTTTGACCCCAAACCGCTACAATCATGGTAAAATCAATCATATGAAGATATCGGTTCATACTTGAACAGAAAAGGAGTTATTTTTATCATGGATCAAAATCAACAACCTGAACAACAACCTGCCAAAAAATCAATGTCTTTAAATATTATTAGCAGTAGCGCCAAGAGTACGAAACACAAAGGTTTTGGTGCTGGTTCTATCAATCTCAACAATGTTTCTCCTATTATTATTGACCGCGGCGAAGCCAGTATTGATATTGGCGCGATGCATGCGAAAAGTAAAGTAGAGCGTGGGATCAAATTCAGCGCCAATCGCGAAGACGTAGTAGATGGACGTCAAGTATGGGTCGTTTGGGTAGCGGTAGACAAGCAGCCGGAAGGCGGCAGTTATGCTGGAGCAACCGCATGTGAAATGTGGATTAATGAAGAAGACAAAAAAGGCTGGAAAATTCTCGCCGATCACGTCAACAAATTGGACTATGCGATTAAACGCCGTATTATGCTGAGTGAACTAGGTAGCGAAGACAAAGCAGCTTTGAAAAAGCTCTTGTCTACGCATAATGAAGACTGGTGGAACCGTTCGCCAGAGGAATTAAAAGAAGCGCTAGAAGGCTGACATTCGATGACTCGCCAAATGTGAATACGAATGAGATCCTGAATGTCAGGACTATCTGATGAAGTAACACATGGTAATGACCATTTGGCACGCACAAAATCGGTATTATCGTACGCCAATACTATATTGCCCACAAACGATGTACACAACATGAGGCTGGAGATCAACTGATTTCCAGTCTTTTTGCATAAATATTCATTATTATTCAATAAAATTTGAAGTAATTAACGCTACTCCCTGTATTTTCTGTACAAATTTATTCAAATTATGAAAAACGACCATGATAAACTGGAAAAAAAGGGTATAAATGATTAAATGCTTTTGACTCGTTATAAAAATGGGAAATTCCTTTCTTCAAGGTGCCTTACGTTGTTATAATTGCTGTACAGTCATCTTCGTAGGAAAAGCTAACCCTTGCGTGACTAAACTATGCTACAGATGGAGGGAGCAATATATGAACAACACTAGTGCTATTCATACGGGTATACCAGGACTGGATGATATTCTGTACGGAGGTATACCGCCGGGATCTGTCGTGATTTTGGAAGGCGAACCAGGAACCGGCAAGACGACGGTAGGCATACAATTTCTAGTGGAAGGTGCGGTTTCGTTTAACGAGCCTGGTATCTATATTACGTTTGAAGAATTGCCCGAACAAATTTACGAAGATGTAAAGGGGTTTGGATGGGATTTGCGTCAGCTGGAAAGAGAGAATAAGCTGCGCGTTATTTGTATGGAGCCAGATATTTTGCTGGATCAAATGTTACAGCCGGGCGGTATTTTTGAAAGTGTAGTCAGTGAGATCGGTTGTAAACGCGTAGTGATCGATAGTATCAGTCTATTCCGTCTCGTGAGTAGCGGCGATCAGGTGCGAAACAATGTGTATACGATTCGTAATATTATGCGTAAACACTCGCTGACTTCGCTCTTTATCCGTGAATATTCGGAGATTGGTGAATCCAATGTGCCGTTTGAGAATTACATTTGTGATGGTATTATCCGTCTGTCGCTGAAGCCGCTAATGGAGAAGTACCGCAAGCGTACAATCGAAGTGCTGAAGATGCGTGGTACTCGTATTATGGAAGGCGAGCATACGTATAAGTTTCTAAATCAGGGTGTGTATATCGTACCGTCACTGTCGATGGCAGAAGACAAGATTCTGATCAACGAGAGCGATGTACTGTCTACGGGTATTAAGACATTGGATGAGATGTTGGGTGGCGGCATTCCGCGCAGTAGTGTATATATGATTGATACGAACAGCAAAGCCAATTATCGCTATCTCTTATCGTCGATTTATGCACAGCGTATCAAAGATGGTGACTGTACCGTGACGATGATGTCTGGCAATACGTCGCTAGATACATTTGCCGATACGATTGAACTGTTTGGCGTTTCTCTTCGAGAGGCGGCAGAGCATAATAAGGCATTCTTTATCGAGCATTACCGAAGGGCTGTCGACGCCAATTTGGAAAAGGCAATGATTCGCGTAGACAAAGTGGACAATGAAGATTATGCGCAGGTGTTGAATGATCGCCTTGCACCGATTTTTGAATGTGAGGATCATTGTGATCGTCGTTGGTTTGTGTATTATGACCTGAACACGATCATCTCGGAACGCGGACGCGATTTCCTGCTACGTTACTTTGCTGAGGAGATGTCGATGTGGCGTGCACTTGGTATTACGATTGTAGTACATTGCAATTTTGCGGAGATTGGACAGGAAACGGCATCCTTCCTGGAACGGACCTGTAATGGTGTCATCCGTACCTGGGTCGATGGGAATTATCAGTATCTACAGGTTACCAAGTCCCCGAGTGGTCGCGTATCCGCGCCGCACATTATTGCGAACGCAGACAAAGAGCCATTTGTACAGCTGATCTAAGGAGGGATAGGAACCGTATGGTAGCAGAAAGTGATGTAATTACTTTGCAGATGGAATGCACGCTGTTTTTTGAGAACAACCCATATGCGATTGAAACGAGTAGCGGCCTGTCCAAAAGGCTGGGACGTAGTCAACAGGTTACCGAGCGAGCATTGAATCGTCTGGCGGAGATGGCTATCCTGGAGAAAAATGGGGATGGTGTACGTGCCATTTACCGTTACAAGGCTCCTTATATTCAGACAGAAGTGGATTTGAGCGCCTATGATTGAAACATACATGATCAATGACATTCGGGATATATGCCAAGAGCTTCAGGATACTTACGCTCAATTGACTGAATTGCTTATTTTTATAACGGATCATGAAGGTCGCATTATTACGGCGCCATCGCATTTGCGGAGTAGTTCGGTGTTTGAACAATATGCGGGTGAACTGAACGAGATGTTCCGGCAGGAGATTGAGAATCTGCGCGGGGTGAAGCATACGATTTTGTCAGATCAGTGGATACCGGGAGTACGGTGGTTGATCTCGCCGATTGCATTTGACCAGCCGTTGTCCGGTCTATTCGTATGGGCAGGGATTCTGATTCAAGCGGGTACACGTCAGGGCATCATATCACATCCGAATTTTGTGCAGCCAACCAGTGATATACCAGCAGGATTTTTTGAGGCGATTCAGGACTGGATTCGCAGTGTGCCGGAAACGACGCCGGAGCAGGAGCTATTCAAGCGTGAGAAGATTACGAAGCTTGCCCACGCTCTGTCGTTGATCCTCAAGTCTAGCTATAAGGAGAAGAGGCTAACCGATCGATTGGTAGCGCTGAATGATACGCTGTCTGCTGATCAGAATGCGTCACATCCGATTGAGGAGATTACGCGTGCAGTATTATCGACGAGTGATCTGGCGGATGTATTCGGTTTTGCACTTCGTACAGGTCCAGGCAAGTATACGATTGTGAACAGTATTGGTCCTTCGTCTGCCGAACTGAATGGAGCTGTATTCCATGAAGGCGAAGGTTTCCTCGGACAGGCAGTACTCAGTGCACAGCCAACGCGCTGGAACAATGTGGATCGTGATCCGCGCAGTAACTTTTTCCTGCAAAAAGGGGTACCGCAAGTCCATGAAGTGCAAGGGTTCCCGATTCGGTATGATGACGAAGTGTATGGATTGCTGTTTGGAGTGAGCTTCAAGGAGCGTTCGGTGCCGGGTCTGCATTTCCAGTTTGAGGAGACCATGATCTCACTGATGGGCTGGTACATCGCTAACCATTTGACGTATGAAAAGATGGAAAAGCAGTTGCAGCGCTTCAAGCCGCTCATCGAACTGTCCCGTCTGATCGTATCGGTGCAGGATGCGCAGCGCGTCATGTTTATGCTGGTCGATATGAGTCTGAATCTGGTATGGAATCCGTCGGCATCCATCGTTGTACATCGTACATCCGATGATGGCAAGATTCAGATGGTGGCGCGCGGTATGCAAAGTCCCAATGGGGAAACATATGCCAAGGATATTGCTCGCCGTTATCTGGAAGCAGGCGATAATCCATCTGCCAACTATTACATTAACAACAATACGCCGTTCTCGCTGATGCTGGAATATCCGATCGTTTATGGTAATCGTGTTCGCGCTGTACTGGCGGTAGCGGTTAGCGATGAACAGGAAGGCGAAGAGTGTCGCGAGATTCTGTCCGCGCTGGCAATGATGGGTAGCGTCGTTATGAAATCGGTTTACGACCGTCAGCAGTATATGTCCAACAGCAACCGATTTGCGCAGATTCTGCATGAATCGATTCGCGAATGGAATATGGCACTGTATCAGTTGACTGCCGATTCGCGTAAAATTGTGCAGGAATTCGCTGTCTGGGGCGGTGTGACGAAGGAAGAAGCAGATGTCATCGGTCGGGCTTGTGTAATGTCGTATTCCGATCCGAACATGCTGCGCAGCTTCCCACATCTGTTCCAGCAGGAAGCAGAGATGATCGAAGATTACAAGCGCATTCAAGATGACCAATCCGTTCCTTCTGGCAGTACGTATTCCAAGGGGGGACAGATTATGTCGCTGGCATTTGCGATTGCGGCGGCGGGCGATCATGATATGCGCGTCGTTAACGATCTGCCAGTCAGTGGGATTGATCAGGGACTGGTTAGCCAATTCCGCCTCTTTGTATTGAGTCGTCATACGCTGGAAACCGAGATCAATCTAGTTGAGGAAAAGCCAGCCGCTGCTCAACCGACTGCTCGATCATCGGCAGAAGGTGCAGAAGGACGCGGTCTGGAAGCGATCGTCAAGCAGTTTGGTTTATCGCCGCGTGAAAAAGAAGTACTGGAGCTGGTTGTCAAAGCATCTAGTAACAAAGAGATTGCCGCGACTCTATTCATCAGTGAACATACAGTCAAGAACCATTTGACCAATATTTTCAACAAAATGGGTGTCAGTGACCGTGCGCAGGCGATTGCCGCTGTATTTAACAAAAGTATTGGTTAATAAGAATCATATAATATTACTTTATTCACAGAGAGATCAGTTTGTTACAAATCAAGCATGGTCTTGAAAATAGGCGTAAAAGAGCGTAAATGGGCTGATAAGTTGTTTTTTTGTTGCTTTTTTGCGTCTATTTTCGTTGGTATTTAGAAAATTAGCAAAAGATCACCTTATTTTATATAAATAAGGTGATCTTTTTTTGCTTAAATGACGAAATATGGAATTAAGGAGGTATTATATGACAATAATCCTAAAATAGGAAAATATGGCTATTAATTAAATTGATAATTTAAGAGACAATAGTAAGGTGTCTTTCCCAGATGTTTCCAATCAGTCAACCCGTCGACCCAGTCACAATCACCCACTACTACCATTCTTCAAAGGGGCGAAAGAGATGAGAAAAAAGGGGTATTCGTTATTCATCGCAGTTTTAATCTTCAGTCTGGTGATGGTAAACTTCCCTGGACATGCGAGTGCAGCAGGTGCACTTAGGATTACGTCGCAGAATGGCCAGAATGTCACAGGTCAGACGACGACCTTAAATATTGCCTATGAACCAGGTATTCAGTTAAGTTTAATCGGGAGTGTCGTATTTGAACTTCCTACAGGCATAACGGCTACAGCTGGTGACGAATTTAACGGTACAGCCATTCCGGCTAGCATGATTACGAACAATGGTAGAACCCTCACTTTAAGTGGCACCCTTATACTTAACCTGCTTGCCAGCGACACATTGACGCTGAAAAACAAAACCCTTCCGGCGGCAGGCACCTATACAATTACAGCATATACCAAAAGCGCTCTGAACGTAACGATTGGCGAATCGACCCAGCAGAATACATTCACTGTTCTGTCTGCTACACCAGCGCCAACCAGTTCACAAGTTAGCGTCTCCAATCAAATCTCCGGCACATCTACAATCACCGTGACCGGTCAGAATCCTACAGATGTTATTACCGCATACAATGCCAGCAGTCAGGTACTTGGCACGGCAACTGTTGATGCCGCAGGTACAGCTGTTGTTTCTGCTGCGCTCACACCGACTGGCGGCACGATTAGTGTTAGCGCCAAACGCGGTACAGCAGAAAGCGCACGTACAAATGTTACGTATAGCGCTGCAATCTTGAGTGCAGTTCCTTCCACTAGCATTAACGTTCAAAATAACTACGGCACCAGCGATACGATTACCGTTTCTGATATCAGTGCAGGTGATCTGGTGACTGTATATGTATCTGGTACATCGATTGGTACAGCAACAGCCAATAGTAGCGGAATCGCCAAGGTTACTGCACCGCTGACCGCCACAGGCGGCACGATCAATGTTACCCGTACACGCAGTGGTGTGGAGAGTGCTTCCACATCCGTTACGTATGGAGCGGAAACCGTTCCTCCTGTAGCAGCAGCTAATGTTTCTATCAATAATTCGTATGGTGGTACGTCTACTGTGACGATCGGTAGTCTGCAAGTCGGTTCGATCGTAACCGTATCTGCGGGCAGTACTGTTCTGGCTACAGGTACAGCAACATCGGCAACTCTAGTCTTGCCGATCGTCCTGAATGCTACAGGCGGTAGTCTGAATATCAGTGTCAAAGAAGGTCTGTTGCAGAGCGCAACGACTACGGTAACGTATCCTTCGATTACCGTTCCAGCTATCGTTTCTGGCAATATCCAGATCACGAACAATTCCGGTAATGCGGATACTGTAGCCGTGACAGGTCAGATCGAAGGTGATCTGGTGACTGTGTATGATGGCAACGGTGTACTAGGTACAGGTACTGTCAATGCGCAAGGTTCCGTTAGTGTACCTGTGACGTTGGTGCCGCTTGGTGGCACAATCAATGTTAGTGTGAAGCATAACGGCGTAGAAAGTCCCGCAACAGCGATTGCTTATTTGGCAGAAGTGGTCACACCATTAGCCAGCAACCAGATTTCGCTGGGCAATATCGTGAATGGTCAGATCGTAGTGACTGTGAATGGGCTGACGTCAGGCGATCTGATCCAAGTGTACGGAACAGGTGAAGTGCTAGGAACAGCGACGGCAACCACTACTGGTTCCGTTTCAATTCCGGTCAGAGCCAATGCACAGGGTGGCAGTCTGAATGTAAGTTTGACTCGCAATGGGATTGAGAGCGTAGCAACCTCGGTAACGTACGGTTCGGTTGTTGTGCCTCCAGTATCCAGTAGCAATGTAACAATTACCAACAATGCAGGTGATAGCGATACAGTCGTAGTTACCAATCAGACGGCTGGCGATCTGATCACCGTCTATGCAGGTGGTACAGTTCTCGGTACTGGTACGGTTGCCAGCAATGGAACCGCCACCGTTGCTGTGAAATTAAATCCGCTTGGCGGTAGTGTAAGTGTCAGCATTACCAATCAGGGTGTGGAAAGCACGGTTGTGCCTATTCCGTATGGAGCAGAAGTCGTGCCTCCATTGACCGCAGCCAGCATTAATGTAACGAACAACTCCGGCAATAACGATACGGTTGCTGTTAGTGGTTTGACGAGTGGAGATATTATCCATGTATATGGCAACGCAACATTGCTGGGTACTGGAACAGTAGCAGCAAGTGCTACCAGTGTTAGCATTCCAGTAACGTTGATTCCAGTTGGTGGCAATGTGACTGTAACGTTAACGCGTAATGGTGTAGAGAGTGTCCCTACGCTTGTTACGTATACAGCAGAAGTGGTAAATGCGATTCCGGCGGAACGCATTACCGTGACGACTGCGATCGGTGTAGCAGCCAGTATTACTGTCAATCAATTGCAAGAAGGCGACATTGTTCATGTGTATGCGGATGGCACATTGCTCAGTACAGGTACAGCCGATGCACAGGGCGTAGTGCAGGTAGATGCTGCCCTTTCTGCCAATGGCGGTGCGATTAGTGTAACGCTTGTTCGCAATGGGATTGAAAGTATCCCAACACTTGTTAATTATAATGCATTACTTATTCCATCTATTTCAGCACAAAATGTAAACCCGCAAAATAACTACGGCGATACAGATACGGTAACGGTATCCGATGTGAACGAAGGTATGGAAGTTATCATTTATGGAAATGACAATACTGTTCTCGGTACAGCGACTGTTCCAGCTTCACGTCAGGTATCCATTTCGGCTACTCTGATTCCGACGGGTGGTACAATTTATGTATCGCAACGATATCTCGGTATTGAGAGTGATACAGTGGCGGTTAACTATGCGGCAGAAGTGGTACCACCAATTCCTGCTAATTTGATTACGATCAATAATATTTCAGGTACACAGGATACCGTTAGCTTTACATCGTTGGTAGCAAGCGATCTGATTACGATTTATGAGAATGGTGTTGTATTGGATACCGGTACAGTGGCGTCCAATGGTTCTGTGTCGATCGCTGTGACATTGAAACCGCAAGGCGGAACTTTGTCGGTTACGCGTACGCACAATACGATTGAAAGTGCAGCAACTGCTGTGAACTATGATGCGGAACCAGGTCCGGTATTGAACATCAACAGCATCAATTTGATCAACAATACGGGCAATAACGATAGTGCGACGGTTACTGGTCTGCGACCAGGGGATACGATTCGTATTCTGGCAACTGACGGCACCGTTCTTGGTACTGCCGTTGCTGATGGGAATGGTACGGCAAGCTTCCAGCTGCAATTGCTGCCTGCGGGCGGAACAGCTTCGGTAATTCTGATTCGCGATCAGCTGGAAAGTACACCGGTACAGGTTACTTATCCAGCAGAACCACAGGCACCGGTAGATTCACCGCAAGCCGTCGTTGATCGTATTCAAGGTGATCAAGGTACGATTACTGTGACAGGTATGCAGGCGGGTGTGGATGCCAGAGTATACGATCAGGACGATGCATTGCTCGGCACCGCTACTTCAGATAGCGGCGGCAAAGCAGTCATTACATTTAAATTCCTAAAAGCACAGGGCAAATTGTTCATCCGTGTACTGGTCAATGGTGTGGAAACCACGATCAGCACATTTGATTATCAAAATGTAGACGTAGAACCGACACCGGACAATACGAAGGCTGAATTGACCGATATCGACGGTGATCAAGGTACGGTTACGATTACCGGGGCGCAACCAGGCGATGTTCTAAAAGTGTACGGACCGAACGGCAATGTGTTGGGTACAGCTGTAGCCAATGGTAGTGGCGACGCGTTAATAACCTTTACATTCCCAACTGCTGACGGTCAACTGGTCGTTACATCGACACGTAACGGCGGCAATGGTGAAGTTCCAGTCACTACGCTCGATTACAGCGGCGTGGATATTCCAGCAACTCCGCAACCAGCAGCAGCGCTGAGTAATATTAATGGTGATCAAGGTACGGTTACGATCACCGATGTACAACCGGGCAATACGGTTACCGTATATGGTCCGAACAATGAGGTGCTTGGAACCGGCGTTGCAGATGGCAATGGCCAGGCGATTATTACCTTTGTTTTCCCAACGGAAACTGGTTCATTGACCGTGACTACTACTGGTAACGGTACAGAAACAACGATCACTACCTTGCCATACAGCGGCATCCAGATTCCGGCGACGCCTTCACCACAGGCGGCTTTGAGTAACATTAACGGGAATCAAGGCGTGGTGACCGTAACAGACGTAGTTGCAGGACAGGTTGTACGTGTATATGGAGATAACAATGTACAGCTGGCAGAAGGAACAGCTGACGGCAACGGCTCAGCCGTACTGCCATTTGTATTCCCGACGACAGATGGCACGTTATCTGTACGCACGGTTAGCAATGGTAACGAAACCGAAATTGGTATTTTGCCATATAGCGGTGTCGATCTGCCAAGCGCCAATCCAACAGCGACCATCAGCGATATTGATGGAGCGACGGGCACAGTAACCGTAACCGATGCACAACCGGGCGATATCGTCAAAGTGTATGGTCCCAACAATGAAGTATTAGGTACAGCAACCGCCAATGGTAACGGGGAAGCGATTATCAGCTTTACCTTTACAACGACGGACGGCACATTAACTGTGACGTATACTCGTGGCGGTAGTGAGACACCGATTACGACGCTTCCATACAGCGGCGTCGATATTCCAGCGACTCCACAACCGACGGCGGCATTGACGAATATTAATGGCGATCAAGGTACAGTAACAGCTAAAGATCTGACAGAAGGTCAGGTTGTGACTGTGTATGGTGATAATAATGTCGCACTGGCTACTGGTACAGTGGGTGCGAATGGCGAGGTTATCATTGCCTTTACGTTCCCGACGGCCGACGGAACATTGACAGTCGTAGCGACTAGTAACGGAACAGATATTACGATTGCGACGCTGCCATACAGTGGCATCGATATTCCGGCGACGCCATCGCCAGAAGCAGCATTAAGCGGTATTAATGGGAATCAAGGCGTGGTAACCGTGACTGGCGTAACTGCTGGACAGACCGTACGCGTCTACAGTGACAGCAATGTGCAATTGGCAGAAGGTATTGCAGATGGTAACGGTTCAGCGGTGTTGCCTGTGACGTTGCCGGGAAGTAGTGGCGAACTGTCCGTACGGATCGTAATTAACGGTACAGAGAATGAAATTGCCCTCTTGCCATACAGCGGTATCAATCCGCCAACCACTCCACCAGCAGCAGTCATCAGTGATATTAATGGTGCAGAGGGAACGGTAACCGTAACCGATCTTCAAGCAGGCGATATTGTCAAAGTATACGGTCCAAACAATCAGGTACTGGGTACAGCAACTGCTAACGGAACTGGTGAAGCAGTGATTGATTTTACATTTACAACAGCAGATGGAACGCTGCGAGTCACTTATACACGCGGCGGAACAGAAACAGATATTGATAATTTGCCATACAGTGGCGTGGATATTCCAGCTACACCACAACCGATCGCTGCATTGACAAATATTAGCGGCGATCAAGGTACAGTAACTGCCAGCAATCTGGCAGCAGGACAAACTGTCACCGTGTATGACGATAACAATGTCGCACTCGGTACAGCAACAGCAGGAGCGAACGGCGAAGCGATCATTGCCTTTACGTTCCCGACAACAGACGGAACATTGACGGTCGTAGCGACCAGTAACGGAACAGATACTACGATTGCGACATTGCCATACAGTGGAATTGATATTCCGGCGACGCCATCACCGGAAGCGGCATTAAGTGGTATTACTGGGAATCAGGGCGTGGTAACGGTAACTGGCGTAACTGCCGGACAGACCGTACGCGTCTACAGCGATAACAATGTTCAACTGGTAGAAGGAGTTGCAGATGGTAATGGCTCAGCCGTTCTATCGGTTACGCTGCCAGGAACTAATGGTGAATTGTCCGTTCGTACGGTTGTTAATGGAATCGAAACGGAAATTGCGCTCTTGCCATATAGCGGAATCACTCCACCAGTAACGAATCCTTCCGCTGTAATCAGCGACATTGACGGAGCTACTGGAACTGTGACGATCACGGATGCGCAAGCAGGCGACATTATCACAGTGTATGGTCCGAACAATCAAGTACTGGGCACAGCAACAGTAAATAGTAATGGCAAAGCAGTGATCGACTTCACCTTTACGACAAGTGATGGCACGCTGACAGTGACGTATACCCGAGGTGGAAATGAAACAGAGATCACCACATTGCCATACAGTGGTGTCGATATTCCAGCGACTCCATCACCGGAAGCTGTACTCAGCAGCATCAATGGGGATCAGGGTGTTGTGACAGTGACTGGTGTAACTGCTGGACAAACGGTACGTGTATATGGAGATAACAATGTGCAGCTGGCGGAAGTCGTTACAGATAGCAACGGTTCAGCAGTATTGCCGTTCTCCTTCCCTACTGCGGATGGCACATTGTCTGTCCGTACCGTAAGCAATGGAACGGAAACAGAGATTACAACGCTGCCGTATAGTGGCGTAGACATTCCGACTACACCTATACCGACACCAACCGCTGATCTGACCGATATTAATGGAGCAGATGGTGTTGTGACGGTAACCGATGCACAGCCGGGTGACGTGATCAATGTCTATGGTCCGAATAATACAATTCTTGGTACTGCAACAGCAGGTAATAGTGGAACGGTGGCAGTCACCTTTACGTTTACGACATCTGATGGCAACTTGCGTGTAACGTATACCCGCGGTGGCACCGAAACCGATATTGACAACCTGCCATACAGTGGCGTGGATATTCCAGCAACACCTACACCACAGGCAGATCTGACAAATGTAACGAACGATCAGGGAACCGTTACTGTCACTGGTGTGACTGCTGGACAAACGGTACGCGTGTACAGTGATTCCAATGTACAGCTAGCAGAAGGTGTGGCCGATGCCAATGGTAATGTGACGCTGACCTTTACCTTCCCATCTTCGGATGGCGCATTGTCCGTCCGTGCAGTAAGCAATGGAACGGAAACTGAGATTGAGAATCTGCCATACAGCGGTGTCGTTGTACCAGGCACTCCAGAACCGCAAGTGGAACTGACCAATAGTAGCAATGGTCAGGGTACAGTAACGGTAACTGGTTTGGCAGCACAGCAAATCGCACGCGTGTATAGCGATACCAATACTCAGCTGGCAGAAAATGCAGCCAACACTCAGGGTACAGCTGTACTGACTTTTGCCTTCCCATCTTCGAGCGGAACCTTATCCGTACGCAGTGTGACGAATGGCGTGGAAACGGAATTGGATACTCTGTCTTACAGTGGTGTTGTCGTACCGGGTAATCCGGGCAATCCAGATAATCCACAGGCAGCATTGGTTAATGTACAGGGAAGCCAAGGTACTGTTCGCGTGAATGGAGTATTAACTGGTGATACCGTTACTGTCCAAAGTTCCGTATACGGACAAGGAACGGTTCAGCTGGGCAATGTTACTGTTAGTGCAGATGGCTTCGTTGATATCAGCGTACAATTCCCTGAATCTTCGGGTCAGCTGGTCATCACTCTGAATCGTGGCGGCAATACGACGACCGTTGCGACAATCAACTATAGTGCTGGCGGCGGTGGCGGTAATACAGGTGGCAGTGATGATGATTCGACACCTGCTAACCGTACACCAGGTCAACTGGGCTGGCCGTATGGCACCGACACAACAGGTGCGGCAGCTGGAACAGGAGCAGCCACGCCAGCAGAGGAAAATAATACTGAAACAACACCGCCGGCAGAAACGACGACACCAGCAAGTAATGATGTCGAAGCCGCCAGCACAGGTGGCACGGAAGCTGTAGAAGAACTTCCTTCCGGTATCAATCTCACTGATAGCGATATTGCTGACTTTAACGATACTGCTGGACATTGGGCGCAAGCCGATATCGCCCGTCTGCATCGTCTGGGCATATTGGAAGGTGTCGGTGGTAACCGCTATGCACCGAATGCAACGCTGACACGTGCTCAGTTTGCCCAGATGGTTAGCAATCTGCTGCAATTGAACGCTAGTGGCGAAGCTGCCGGATATTCCGATGTACGTGATGCTGCTTGGTACAAAGATGCCGTTCAAGCTGCAACAGCAGCAGGTGTCACTAATGGCTACACCGACGGTTCCTATAAACCGAACCAAACGATCTCGCGTGAAGAAATGACGCATATCGTTAGCAATACGCTTCGTTATATCGATTCACAGAAATCTTACGATACTGATACAGACAAAGTGCTGTCTCCTTACAGTGACCGCGCCAAAGTCGGCAACTGGGCACGTAATGATCTAGCACTGACGGTTGATCAGGGATTAGTCAAAGGTAGACCAAGTGGAACAATCGATCCGAAAGCGAGCACGACCCGTGGCGAAGCTGCGACCATCCTGTCTCGTTTGCTGGATCAAGCAAGTGATAACTTCAACATCAAATCTGAATGATTTGCTTTAAACAATTAGTCGGATGAGTAGAGTCATTGCACGATTAAAAGACGGCCGTCATGCTACCCGCAGCGGTCGTTTTTTAATTTTTTTATTAGTTAACATCATCTATTACGAAACAAACTGCATAAACCGTTGTAATATAGAGAGACGATGATTTAGAGACTTAGCAAGAAATGCAATCTATAACTTCATTTATATACTTGAACGTCTGATACAAGGAGGATGCCATGGAACAGATGCATCTTAATTACAACGGCTGGATTATCGGGCTATCCATCCTGATTTCCATCGTCGCTTCCTATATTGCCCTGAATCTGGCAAGCAAAGTATCCCATACCCATGGAAGAAGCAAAGTCGTATGGCTGTGCCTTAGCTCTTTTGTGATGGGCAGTGGGATCTGGTCTATGCACTTTGTGGGAATGCTTGCTTTTCATTTTGATATGCCTGTGAACTACGATATCATATTGACCATGCTGTCAGCACTAGCGAGCATTGTTGCTTCATTTGTTGCTTTTACCGTCAAGCTTAATCCGGCAAAAAAAGTATGGAAGCCGCTCATTGCTGGTATCATTATGGGCAGTGGTATTGTTGCCATGCATTATATCGGTATGGAAGCGATGCGCATGGATGCGATGATCAGCTATACGCCATCTTATGTGATTCTATCGATCTTAATTGCGCTGCTAGCTTCCTACGGTGCGTTATTTCTGTTTCACAAATTCCGCGATAAACCGGATTATAGTCATTGGAAGCTGATGAGCGCCGTTATTATGGGCTTCGCCATTTCTGGTATGCATTATGCGGGTATGGCTGCGACGAATTTTCATGCTATGCCGCATCTTGGTAGAGAAATGCCGATGATGTCGTCGTTGTCTGCCAGTCAGGTACTGCTGATTACAGGCGTATCGATCGTCACATTCACTATTTTGTCCGTATCGTGGGCGGCGGTGTTTGTGGAGCGGCATTTGCTGGAACGAATGGCATATAGCGATCCGCTGACTGCGCTTCCGAATCGTCACGGCTTGCAGAATTATTTTGAAAAAGTATTCGATGATCATACCGAAGGTGCTGTACTATTTCTTGATCTGGATCGCTTCAAATCGATCAATGACACGTTAGGTCACGATATAGGGGATGAGCTACTGATTGAGGTGGCAAGGCGATTGCGTGAATGTATTCTCAATGAGAAAAGTGCTGGCAACGAGCAGGTATTCCGTCTGGGCGGAGATGAATTTCTGATTGCGGCGAGCAGTATGAGTCCGTCGCAGGCGATTGCGCTGGCAGAGCGTATTTTGCAGTCGATCAAGCAGCCGTATCATTTATCAGGCAATCAATTATTTGTCACGGGTGGTAGTATTGGCATAGCACTGGCACCGCAGCATGGGTATGATCGCACATCGCTGATGCGTGCCGCGGATACCGCCATGTATGTATCCAAAAATTCTGGTAAAAACCGATACAGCATCTTTAATGAAGATATGAACAAGCGGCAAATCCGCCGCATGGGTTTGGAGAATGATCTGCGTCAGGCGCAGGATAACAATCAGCTATTTATCGTGTATCAGCCCAAATGGGATTCCCAGCACAATCAATTGGTTGGTATGGAAGCACTATTGCGCTGGCAACATCATGAGCTAGGACTGGTATCGCCGGGCGAGTTTATTCCCATTGCCGAGGAGACCGGGCTGATCATTCCGATGACATATTGGATGATCGGGCAAGTATGCGAGCAGAATCTGCGCTGGCAACGGGAAATGAATGTTGCCGTACCAATCTCGGTGAATATGTCAGCACGTATGTTTGAGAATCCGCTATTTGCTGGTAGGGTCGAACGAATTGTGCAGCAGAGCGGCTTGCCGCCGCATTATCTGGAACTGGAGATCACCGAATCGATTGCGATGAACAGCATGGAAGGTACGGTAGAGCAGCTCAAGCATATTCAATCGCTGGGCATACGAGTATCCTTGGACGATTTTGGCACCGGTTACTCGTCACTTGGACGCTTGGATGAGATGCCGGTCGATATTATTAAAATGGATCAGATCTTTGTTCGCAAAAGCGACCAGACGTCCAAGCAAGCGATTGTCAGTACGATCATCGCTATCGCGCGCAATCTGGAACTGGAGCTAGTGGCGGAAGGCGTGGAAACCGCCGAACAACTTGCCTTTTTGCAATCCAGAGGTTGTTATCTTATGCAGGGATTTTATTTTGGCAGACCGATGACAGTGACCCAGATGAACGAATGGTTAAAAGAACGCGTACTCAACATGCCGCTGGCAGAGTGAATTCACTTTGTACAGCGGTTTTTATGTGTCAGCATCGATTGGGTTATGCGGTAGAGTGAATGCTTGCGGCGTTTTATTTTTCACCGATAGATACGTATGATCCTTAATGTAAAAGCGCCACGGATGCGCCGCATATTCTTCGGCGTAGTCGATATTGATGCGTGGTCCGCATTCGATAACCAATTGCTCCAACTCCTGCTCATCTGCCTGCTCCAATCGCAATGGAGCACCGCTGGCGAGCAGATGGATGCCATTTAGCGATTTGTCGATATCCAGAGCGCGGCACAGCTTACCCGGACCGTTACAGAGCGTCTTGAGCTTACCGGACGGGATCTGGCGGAGTAGCAGCATCAATTGCTCGTCCCGACTTGTCAACGGCTCCACCGCGCGAATCAGTACTGCCTGTGGATCGTCTTCCGGTCCAGTCACAACATTCAGACAATGATACATGCCATAGATCAGATAAATGTAACAGGTGCCACCCTGCCGAAACATCATCTCTGTACGATTGGTGCGTCGATTGCCGTAAGCATGGCTGCCTTTGTCTTCAGCACCACCATAGCTCTCGGTTTCTACAATTCGGCAACGGATCTCCCCAGCAGGCGTAATGCGGCTAATAATCTGTCCCAACAATCGGGGGGCTGCTTCCAACGCGGGTAATTGAACGATTTGCTGAATATTCATGTCAGTCTCCTTTGTATGCTGGATGTAGATATCTTCTGAATGGCTCATACATGGATAGTTACTCAGATGGTGTGAATGCCGCTCAGGGAACAGCTGGTATCACGGTCAGTATCTCTTTTGCAGTGGGTGTACGGATGTCGTATAATGCGAAAGGAACGCAGTGTAGCTATTAACGTAATTTAACTTTTGAATACAACTATACACAAATGAAAAGAGGGACTTTCTATGGAACTGTGGTACACGGAAAAACAGACGCCCGTATTCGGCATTACCGCCAAAATCCGCGAAACGCTAGTCACTGAGCAAACCGACTTTCAGGATCTGGCGATGATCGATACCGAACAATTCGGTCGCATGCTCGTACTGGACGGCATGGTCATGACGACAGTGAAGGACGAGTTTGTTTATCATGAAATGGTCGCCCATCCAGCCCTCAACACCCATCCAAATCCAAGACATGTACTTGTTGTCGGCGGCGGTGACGGCGGCGTGATCCGCGAAGTACTCAAGCATCCAGAAGTGGAGAAAGCGGTACTGGTCGAGATCGACGGCAAAGTAATCGAATACTCCAAACAGTACCTGCCTGAGATTGCTGGCGAACTGGACAACCCGCGCGTCGAAGTACGGATTGCCGATGGCTATATGCATATTATTGAAAATAAAAACGCCTACGACGTCATCATGGTCGATTCGACCGAACCGGTTGGTCCAGCCGCTCCCTTGTTTGAAAAAGGCTTTTATCAGGGGATTTATGAAACGCTACGCGAGGACGGTATTTTCGTCGCCCAGACGGATAACCCGTGGTTCAAAGCCGATCTGATTCAGCAGGTGAACCGTGATGTCAAAGAAATCTTCCCGATCGTGCGTGTCTACGGTGCCAACATCCCGACGTATCCGAGCGGGTTGTGGACGTTCACCATGGGTAGCAAAAAGTATGATCCGCTGGAAGTGGATGAATCCTCCATTCCCGAGCTGGATAGTAATAAATATTATACCCCGCGTCTGCACAAGGCTGCATTCGTACTACCCAAATTTGTCGAAGACCTGTGCAAATAAGCGGAACCACTTGTCCCCAAACTTCTCCCAAACAAACGCTATCTTCCTCATCATAGAATGACCTGTTGATGATCAACAGCCTATATCCTGCCTGTAATTAACAGACAGCAAGCTCTTAGCCAGTAGCCATCCGTGCCACGCACATGCCTGCTGGCTTTTGCCTTTTATGACATCCTTATCACTTCCATAGGGAACCCGCAACTTTTTCAACGAAAATGCGGCTTTCCTGTTCATAAAATGGTACAATAAAAAGGAGTGCGCTTATTGAATTTGCTATGAATATGTTCTATATTCAACAAGCCAAGTCAGAGAAATGTCCGAAATGGAGCTGGATGTATGACGGAAGCCAATCAGGTGCGACTTACGCTGCGGAGTGAGCAGGACGGCACAAGCAGCACAACCGAAATGATCGGTCAGGTGTTCATGAAGGGCAGTAGCCTGTATGTTCGTTACACCGAACCGCCGCAGCCACCTCAGCCGGAAATCCGTACCACAGTGAAAATTAGCAGCGACGAAATCAAGATTATGCGTCATGGCGGTGTCGAAGCCGAGCAGACTTTCCGTTCGGGAGAGCAGCTGTCCGGATTTTATCGATCGCCTTTTACCCGTTTTGCATTGGAAACGGATACCCGAACCATTCACAATGAATTGGACGGAACGATGGGCAGCATTGCTTGGGAATACGATCTATACGCATACGATCAGCTAAGCGGCAGTTTCAAAGTCAACTTACACATCGAGTTGCTATAGCTATCCCGGTACATGACCCTCAATCATACATGCACAACCTGCCGTGAGGCAGACCCAAGGCAAGTCCGATCGCATGATCTGGTAGTGCCCTATACAGGAGGAACGTTAAACAATGACAGCTAATCCATTGGAACAAAGCCGTAATCTGGTCAGAGAGGCCGTACACGCTGCCGTGCTATCCGCAGGTATCGTTAACGCTGAAGACCTGCCCGAGGTTACGCTTGAAGTGCCAAAAGACAAAAATCACGGCGATCTGGCGACTAACATCGCTATGCAGCTGACGCGTATCGCGAAGAAGAACCCGCGTCAAATCGCTGAAAGTATTATCGAGAATCTGGATTTGAGCAAAGGCGGCATTGAACACGCTGAGATCGCTGGTCCCGGATTTATTAACTTTACACTGAACAAAAGCTATCTGTACCCGGTGATCGAAGCTGTCCACACACTGGGCGACAACTACGGTCGCATCGAACTGGGCAAAGGCAAACGCATCGAAGTCGAATTCGTCAGCGCGAACCCGACTGGCAGTTTGCATCTTGGTCATGCCCGCGGCGCTGCATTTGGCGACTCGCTGTGCAATCTGCTCGACTTCGCTGGTTATGATATGACTCGCGAATACTACATTAACGACGCCGGCAATCAGGTATCCAATCTGAGCTTGTCGATCGAAGCGCGTTATTTGCAAGAGCTGGGTCAAGATGTGCCGATGCCAGAAGATGGCTATCATGGCGAAGATATCAAAGGCTTCGCGCGTGAACTCGTTGCTGAGAAAGGTGACAGTCTGCTGTCCCTGTCCTCCAGCGAACGTTCTGACTTTTTTCGTGAGTACGGTCTAAGCAAAGAACTGGACAAAATCAAACGTGATCTGCAAGCGTTCCGTGTTGGGTTTGATATCTGGTATAGCGAGACTTCCTTGTACGAGACCGGACGTGTACTGGATGCGCTGGATGAACTGCGCGAGCGCGGTCAGATTTTTGAAGAGGAAGGCGCGACTTGGCTACGTACGATGGACTATGGCGATGACAAGAACCGTGTCCTGATCAAAAATGACGGCACCTACACGTACCTGACTCCGGATATCGCGTATCACAAAGATAAATACAACCGCGGCTACGACCGTATGATCAACATCTGGGGCGCCGATCACCACGGTTATATTCCACGGATGAAAGCAGCCATGCAAGCGCTGGGCAACGACCCGGAAAAACTGACTGTACTCATTGCGCAGATGGTCAGCCTGTTCCAAAATGGCGAAAAAGTCAAAATGTCCAAGCGTACCGGTAAAGCGGTAACGATGGAAGATCTGATGAGTGAAGTGGGCGTTGATGCGGTTCGTTATTTCTTCGCCATGCGCAGTATCGATTCGCATCTGGACTTTGATATGGATCTGGCAGTGTCTACGTCCAACGAAAATCCAGTCTTCTATGTACAGTACGCGCACGCGCGGATTTGCAGTATTTTCCGCCAAGCCGAGGAGCAAGGAATCGTATTGCCAGAGCTGTCGCAAATCGACTTTAGTCAATTGACGACCGAGCACGAATATGACCTGCTGCAAAAGCTAGGTGAGCTGCCGAACGAGATCGCGATTGCTGCCGAGAACTTTGCACCGCATCGTCTGATCCGTTATGTGTACGAGCTGGCATCGCTGATGCACAGTTACTACAAAGCGGAACGCACCCTGACCGAAGATCAACCGAAAACGCTGGCGCGTCTGGCACTGCTGGGCAGTGTTCGTACCGTTATCGTCAACGTACTTCGTCTGGTTGGTGTATCCGCACCAGATCGGATGTAATGAGATTCTAATCGTCGTAGAATGCCGATTATTGGCGTTCTGCGGCGATTTCATGTCCCTAATGCCCTGTTTTTTGTAAAAAACTTGATTTTTATAGGCAAATGGGTTTAACTTATCTCAGCATTTTGTATAATGTATCGTATAGTCTGACAACGCCTGTCTCCGTGGACATGATGCAGGATCATCCCGGAGTGAAATACACAGCCTGAAACTGGATCTGAGAGGAAGTGTCCGTAAGTGAGCACACCGCAAGAACTGAAGATCAACCCGGACAAAGTGCATGAGATTCCAATGGTGGATCTGGCCTTTGCCGTTCTGAAAAAAATGAATACTCCGTTGTACTACCGCGACCTGATGAAGGAAGTAGCAGAACTGCGCGGTTATACCGAAGAGCAGATTACGGAATACATCGCTCAACTTTACACCGAGCTGAACATCGACGGTCGTTTTGCATGCGTCGGTACGAACTTGTGGGGTCTGAAACGCTGGTATCCACTGGAACGTGCAGAAGATCCAATCGCGAACGCGAAGCGTCCACGCATCATCAATGACGATAATGACGATGATGATATCGAAGACGATGAGTTTAACAATGACGATAGCGCCGACAACGCGGACGAAGACGATGAAGTCGAAGAAGATAACTACGACGACGTGGACGAAAACGATGATGACGACGATATCTATTCTGATGATGACGAAGATAACGAAGATCTGGTCATCGAAGATGAAGACGACGATGAGGAAGAAGACGAAGAAGAAGAGGAATACAACGACGCTGAGGAAGAAGAAGACGAGCGTTAATATTCCAAAAGCCTGCCCGGTGATCCGGACAGGCTTTTTCTTTGGGTATGCAGTTTGATATGCAAGTATAATGTATCGTTTGTGCTGTTTTGCAAAATAGTTACAGCAGCAAATTCGCTGATAACGGTTTCAAATGACACCGCGACAATCTTTCTTCGATATGTCTTGACACGCAATATAGAGACAGAGTAAACTATTGCATGGGCTTATGAATTAAACCTATAAACACACATATATCCAGCGTTTCTCAGCTGAATTAATAAAAGTGCCCCGTCGCTACGGGTGTCACTTTTTTTGTTTTTTATGAGTGATTTCCCCTGTGCATTTTGTATAAACAGCGTGCAAAAACGGCGCATCCGGTCATCTTTTCGAGAGGCTGTCCTGATGATTGCTGTGCTTGCAAGCTGCTCTTTATACATCGTGCGGTGTTTGCATTTCTGGATCATAACTAGGAGGTAATATTGTGACAAAGTATATTTTCGTAACAGGTGGCGTCGTATCGTCCCTCGGCAAAGGGATTACGGCTGCATCGCTGGGCAGACTGCTCAAAAACAGAGGTTTGAAAGTAACGATCCAGAAATTCGATCCTTACATCAACGTGGACCCTGGAACGATGAGTCCATACCAGCACGGTGAAGTATTCGTAACCGACGATGGTGCCGAGACGGATCTCGATCTGGGTCACTATGAGCGTTTCATCGATATCAACCTGTCCAAGAACAGCAATGTAACAACAGGTAAAGTGTACTCCTCCGTAATTAGCAAAGAGCGTCGTGGTGAATATCTGGGCGGAACCGTACAGGTAATCCCGCATATTACGAATGAGATCAAAGAACGCGTGTTCCGCGCAGGTCGCGAATCCAACTCCGATGTCGTTATTACTGAGATCGGTGGTACAGTAGGCGATATCGAGAGTCTGCCATTCCTGGAAGCAATTCGTCAGATCAAAAACGATGTCGGTCGCGATAACGTCATGTATATCCACGTTACCCTGATTCCTTACATCAAAGCTGCCGGTGAAGTAAAAACAAAACCGACCCAACATAGTGTAAAAGAATTGCGCAGTATCGGTATTCAGCCAAACGTGATCGTGTGCCGCACCGAATACGAACTGTCGGAAGATATGAAATCCAAAATCGCTATGTTCTGCGATATTGATGCCAATGCTGTTGTGGAATGCCGCGATGCGTCTTCCTTGTACGAAGTTCCGCTGAACCTGCGTGACGAAGGTTTGGACGAAATCGTTGTGAAGCATCTCAAGCTGGACAGCCCTGCGCCAGATATGAGTGAATGGGAGCAATTGCTCGGTCGCATTCAGAATCTGGAGAAAACAGTTGAAATCGCAATTGTTGGTAAATATGTAGCCTTGCATGATGCGTACTTGAGTGTCGTTGAATCATTGTCCCATGCCGGTTACCACGCTAACGCCGATGTGAAACTGCGCTGGGTAGATGCAGAAGAATTAACAGACGAGAACGTAGCTGACAAGCTGAGCGGTCTCGGCGGTATCCTCGTTCCGGGTGGTTTTGGCGATCGCGGTATCGAAGGCAAAATCAGTGCCATCCGTTATGCGCGTGAGCACAATGTTCCTTACTTCGGTATTTGCCTTGGTATGCAAGTAGCTGTGATTGAATATGCGCGTGCACTTGCAAGCCTGGACGGTGCGAACAGCTCTGAGATTAACCCGGCTACACCGTATCCAGTCATCGACCTGCTGCCAGAGCAGAAGGATATCGAAGATCTGGGCGGTACGATGCGTCTGGGACTGTATCCGTGCAAACTGCAACCAGGTTCCCTGGCAATGGAATGCTATGGTGAAGAGCTGGTATACGAGCGTCACCGTCATCGGTATGAGTTCAACAACCAGTACCGCGAGCAAATTGAGAAAGCCGGCATGAAAATCTCCGGTACCTCTCCTGATGGCAGACTGGTGGAGATCGTGGAAGTCCCTAATCATCCATGGTTCTTGGCAGTACAATTCCATCCGGAATTCATTTCTCGTCCGAACCGTCCACAACCGCTGTTCCGTGAGTTTGTGAAAGCTTCTATCGCTCACCAAGGATAACAGCGTCGGGTTTACGATTATACGTTTAAATTGCATTTTGCGCAACCATCCGTTTCCTGTAGTAGGAAATGGGTGGTTTTTTGCATATAAAGACCGTGTAGTATTCATCATGAATACCGTATCATTGGTACATAAATCATTGTATGCTATAGATGTAGAAACACATCAGACATCGATTGTCGAATATACACAATCTGCCTTGTGATACCTAGCGTTTCACCTGTTTTTCGTCTACTCCATCACCGGCAACGAAATGATCGGATTTTTCGACAAGATGCAGGATTTATACGATAAACAGCGAATCCTATAGATTATGTTATTGTAAGAAATGTCTGGTGACTTCTAACGGATAATGTAAGTTTATTACGTTTCGTTTTGGGCACCGGATAACCACCTGTAGTTCGTCATCGTTCTGAATAGCAGCAGTTATGCAAATCGGAATACGTCAGCATAGAAGAAGGGAAAGGTGACAGATGGAACAGAAGAAGATATTGATTGTGGATGATCAGACTGGTATTCGGATTTTGCTGATGGAGTTGTTCGGTAATGAAGGATACGAGATGTTCCAGGCAGCCAATGGCAAAGCGGCGCTGGAAGTCGTAGAGCAAGATTCCCCCGATCTCGTACTGCTGGATATGAAGATTCCCGGCATGGATGGATTGGAGATTTTGCGTCATATCAAGGCGACTCATCCACATATTTATGTGATTATGATGACCGCCTACGGAGAACTGGACATTATCCAGAAAGCCAAAGAACTTGGTGCATTGAGCCATTTCACCAAGCCATTTGATATCGATGAAATGCGTCAAGCTGTTGATCGCTGTTTGCGCGGTAGCAGCGTAGATCAATAAGGAAAGAACGGGCGGCATTTTGCCGTCTGCTTTGTTATGCAAATCGTTGTTATTTCCATGAAAATCGCCATAGATCTGTGCAAATTGTTTGTTTAGTATTTGAAGTGGGTTGTGTTATAATAAGCACGTATGCAGTAGCGGCTTACACATTATGGGACATACCCAACACTTTTGAGGAGGATGTCATTATGCCATTAGTATCTATGACAGACATGTTGAACAAAGCACTTGAAGGAAAGTATGCTGTTGGTCAATACAACATTAACAACCTGGAGTGGACACAAGCGATTCTGGCGGCAGCGGAAGAAGAAAAATCCCCAGTTATTCTCGGTGTGTCTGAAGGCGCAGCACGTCACATGGGCGGATTCACTACTGTTGTCAAAATGGTAGAAGGTTTGTTGCATGACCTGAAAATCACTGTACCTGTTGCTATTCACCTGGACCACGGTTCTAGCTTTGACAAATGTAAAGAAGCAATCGATGCAGGCTTCACTTCCGTTATGATAGACGGTTCCCACCATCCGATCGACGAGAACATCGAAATGACCAAAAAAGTCGTTGAATACGCACACGCTAAAGGCGTTTCCGTAGAGGCTGAAGTAGGTACAGTTGGTGGTCAAGAAGACGACGTAATCGGCGGCATCATGTACGCTGACCTGCAAGAATGTGTACGCATCGTCAAAGAAACAGGTATCGACACACTGGCACCAGCACTTGGTTCCGTACACGGTCCTTACCACGGCGAGCCTAACCTGGGCTTCAAAGAAATGGAAGAAATTCGTGACGCAGTTAGCCTGCCACTCGTACTGCACGGTGGTACTGGTATTCCGAAACACGATATCGACAAAGCCATTTCTCTGGGTACATCCAAAATCAACGTAAACACTGAAAACCAGATCTCTTTCGCCAAAAAAGTTCGTGAAGTACTGGCTGAAAAACCGGATGCTTACGATCCACGTACATTCATCGCTCCAGGTCGTGAAGCGATCAAACAAACCGTTATCGGCAAAATTCGCGAGTTCGGTACAAGCAACAAAGCATAATTCGCTTTTTGGTTAGGCATAGTGTATATTACAGTATGCAGAAGTTAAAACAGCAGCATTTACCGTAATGATCGTAACTTTTATATACAATATGCGTTTAATTGAATAGGTTGAATTTGGGAAGTACACCGCGCTGACGGTGTCTTTCCATTTTAACCGCTAATTTCACTGTAACATGCAAACACAACCGTCGTTTTATCGGCTGCAAAACACGTAGGGGGATACTAAGCTTTATGGAAAAATTGATGATCAGCGGCGGAAGTCCGTTGCAGGGAACTATCACCATCAGTGGTGCAAAAAACAGTGCCATTGCGCTTATTCCTGCGGCATTGCTCGCCGAATCCGAAGTTGTGCTCGATAACCTGCCGCTTCTGAGTGATGTAGCAGTTTATGCAGAGATTCTGGAAAATCTCGGTGCACAGGTAAAATGGAATGAAGCGGATAACGAAATGCGCATTGATCCAAGCAGCGTCAGATCTATTCCGATGCCTAACGGACCTGTCAAAAAATTAAGAGCATCCTACTATATGATGGGTGCATTACTTGGACGTTTTGGAGAAGCCACGATTGGCTTGCCGGGCGGTTGTAACTTTGAACCCCGGCCGATTGATCAACATATCAAAGGCTTTGAAGCGCTTGGCGCTACTGTAACGAACGAACACGGCGCTATTCATCTGTATGCCAAAGAATTGCGCGGTGCCAAAATCTATCTGGACGTAGCCAGTGTCGGTGCGACCATCAACATTATGCTGGCGGCTGCAAGAGCCAAAGGCCATACGATTATCGAAAATGCGGCTAAAGAGCCTGAGATTATAGATGTAGCAACATTACTGAATGCCATGGGCGCCGTCATCAAAGGTGCTGGTACAGAGACGATCCGTATTGAGGGCGTTTCCGAGATGCATGGCTGCAAACATTCCATTATTCCTGACCGTATTCAGGCAGGTACGTATATGATTGCCGCAGCAGCAACACGCGGTGATGTGATTATTGATAATGTAATTCCGAAGCATCTGGAGGCGGTTACTGCCAAGTTACTGGAGATGGGTGTACATGTAGATGAACTAGACGAAGGCATTCGTGTCCTCGGCAAGTCTTCGTATACACATGTAGACGTCAAAGCACTCACCTATCCAGGCTTTGCAACGGATCTGCAATCACCAATGACCAGTTTGCTCACGCAAGCACAGGGTGTCAGCGTATTAAGCGACTTTGTGTACAGTAGCCGATTCAAGCATGTACCCGAACTCGTACGTATGGGCGCTAAGATTAAAGTGGAAGGTCGTTCCGCTATTATCGAAGGTGGAGAACTGAACGCTGCCAAAGTAAAAGCGATGGATCTGCGCGCCGGCGCTGCACTCGTCATTGCTGGTTTGACCGTACCGGAAGGTGTTACCGAAGTATCAGGCGTCGAGTTTATTGACCGCGGATATGACCATCTGGTAGACAACCTGCGTCATTTGGGCGCGAACGTATGGAGAGAGATGCTGTAAATTTGATGTGCAACCCGCAACAATGAATGTCCCTCTTACCCGGGAGGAGAGCTCTTTTGTATTTTCTGGAATACATACCTCTTGAATATCTCCTCCCCACAACGGGTAATGCTATCCTAAATGAATGGATTTGAAATCTGTCCACTCCCTTTGATTCAACCTTCTGAACATTCCCTATATCTTCTTTATGTTCTTTTAATATACCGACTAAAATTGAATAGGTGGTTATTTTATGGATTTACAAATTGCTGATCTGGAAGAAATGAAGCTAACGGATCTATACAAGTTAGCGAAACAATACCAGATTCCTTATTATGGACAGCTCAAGAAAAAAGAGCTTATTTTTGCTATTTTGCGTGCACAAGCAGAGAAGAGCGGACTGATGTTTATGCACGGCGTACTGGAGATTTTACCAGAAGGCTACGGCTTCCTTCGCCCGATCAACTACCTGCCTAGCGCTGAAGATATTTACATTTCCGCATCCCAGATTCGCAAATTCGATCTGCGTACCGGCGATCTTGTATCCGGCAAATGCAGAGCACCCAAAGAGAACGAACGTTACTTCGGTTTGCTTCAGGTCAATGCAGTGAACGGCACTAGCCCGGAACAGGCGGCAGAACGACTGCACTTCCCAGCTCTTACACCCCTCTATCCACAAAAGAAACTCGTACTGGAAACAGCTCCCAACAAACTATCTACTCGGATTATGGATGTATTGGCTCCTGTCGGATTGGGACAGCGCGGTCTGATCGTAGCACCTCCCAAAGCAGGTAAAACCCTGTTACTCAAAGAAATTGCTAACAGCATTTCGACAAACAACCCGGAAATTGACCTGTTTGTGCTGTTGATCGACGAACGCCCGGAAGAAGTAACCGATATGCAGCGCTCCGTCAAAGGCGAAGTGATTGCTTCCACATTTGACGAATTGCCGGAAAATCATATCAAAGTAGCGGAACTTGTACTGGAACGTGCACTACGTCTAGTTGAGCACAAAAAAGACGTCGTTATCCTGCTGGATAGCATCACCCGTCTTGCGCGCGCTTATAATCTCGTAATCCCGCCATCTGGGCGCACACTCAGTGGTGGTATTGATCCCGCAGCGTTCCATCGTCCGAAGCGCTTTTTCGGTTCGGCACGTAATGTGGAAGAGGGCGGAAGTCTGACTATTCTGGCGACTGCATTGATCGATACCGGTTCAAGGATGGACGATATCATTTATGAAGAGTTCAAAGGAACAGGTAATATGGAACTGCATCTGGATCGCAAATTGTCCGAGCGTCGTATTTTCCCGGCAATCGATATTCGCCGCTCCGGTACACGTCGCGAAGAAGATTTGCTAGCAAAAGAAGAGCTGGATACTATCTGGCATATTCGCAAAAATATGAACGAAACGCCTGACTTTGTTGAAGGCTTCCTCAAAAAGCTGCGCAATTCCAAAACAAACGAGGAATTCCTCGCTTCCTTCGATACGACAGAAGATAACCGCAGCAATGGATCAGGCAACAACTCTAACAAAAAATCATCTACCGGTTCCAGTAGTAGCTCCAATAACAACGGTCGCCGTACGACTCGCTCCACAGCAACATCGGCTACCACCAACTGATTTTCCAATCACAGCTGTACGATTCAGATACCGGTTGCAAAGTGAAGTTGCGTAAAGTATAATAATGTAATGCCGTGCTAGATGGGGAGGTAGCGGTGCCCTGTAACTCGCAATCCGCTATAGCGAGATTGAATTCCTGTCATAGGTATTGTCGATGTGAGGCAGGTATCTGAGCGCAGTGTTGACGGATGGGTCCTTCGCAAGGGACACCTGTGAATCTGGTCAGGTCCGGAAGGAAGCAGCCATAAGCAGTTTCGTTCTTGTGCCGAGGGAGCGCCTATCCCGAGCTGTTGCTCAGAAGAACCGTTTGGATCGCAATTATCGAAGACAGGTGCACGGTATATAATACAGCTTATTCAAAACACCTTTTGCATGTAGCAACAGGTGTTTTTTGTATGTAAAATAAGTCGTTGCTGGTTTTGTTGATGGTGGATTTATAGTATAATTGAAGGTAGGATATTTGCTTTTGACCTACATTTTCAGACAACATGAATCCGGTAGAAATCCAGCCGGAATAAAGCAATCCATAGCGAAAGGAAGGTAAGCAAGTGGAACATATCGCACTTTATCGTGCTTGGCGGCCGCAGTCGTTTCAGGACATGGTAGGACAGCAGCATATCATTCAGACACTGCAAAATGCCATTCGGGAAGAGCGTATATCACATGCGTACCTGTTTAATGGACCAAGAGGAACAGGGAAAACGTCAGCTGCCAAAATACTGGCAAAGGCGATCAACTGTGAAAAAGGCCCTTCTGTTGAACCTTGTAATGAGTGTGAAACTTGCAAACGGATCACGTCGGGCAATATTATGGACGTGTTGGAGATCGACGCTGCATCCAACCGAGGCGTAGAAGAGATCCGTGATTTGCGGGAAAAGGTAAAATATGCGCCTACTGAAGTACGGCGTAAAGTATACATTATTGACGAAGTCCACATGCTCACGACGGAAGCGTTCAATGCGCTGCTGAAAACGCTGGAAGAGCCGCCGGGGCATGTGGTCTTTATACTGGCAACAACCGAGCCGCATCGCTTACCGGCAACGATCATTTCACGCTGTCAGCGTTTTGATTTTCGGCGTGTATCGCTTCAAGAACAGACGCAGCGACTGCAACTCATTGCGGGTCAGGAAGGTTTGGAAGCGGATCAGGATGCGCTCGAATATATCGCTCGATTGTCCGATGGTGGGATGCGTGACGCATTGAGCATACTGGATCAGGTATCTGCTTATACGGAAGGCAAGATCACCTATCCTCAGGTACTACAAATGACCGGAGGTATCGCTTCTGAGCAGTTTGCTGAACTAGCTACTGCTTTGCAGCAGGGGGATGTTGGACAAGTATTGCAGATTGTAGAGTCTTTTATGCAAGCAGGCAAAAGCGCTGACAAGTGTATGGAGAATCTACTTTACTATTTCCGTGATGTGCTTATGATCAAGATGATTCCGCAAGCGGCTGATTTGACGGAACGTATGTTGAATCCGGATAACTTCCGCGAAACGGCATCGGCATTCAGTCGGGAGCAATTGTTTGCGATCATTGATACGCTGAACCACTATCAGACCGAGATGAAGTATGCAACCCAGCCACAAATGCTGTTCGAAGTAGCACTGCTCAAATTGAGCGGCATTGCTGATTCCAGTAGTGCGGCAGCAGTTGGGACATCCTCTTCGCCTGCTTCCACCTCTCCAGCAGACGCTGGCGAGATCCGACAGCTCAAACAACAACTGGCTGCACTGGAACAGAAATTGGAAAAGGCGATCAAAGCTGGTGTTGGCAGTGGAGATGCCGGTGGAGGTGCAGCAGCCAATGCTGGACGCCGTGCCCCAACGCCCCGTATTTCTTCCGCTGCCAAAATCCCGTCGCAAATGAATCATTATGTGGCGAACCGCAGCCATGAGAACTTTACCAAAGTCTCTGGCTCATGGAGCAAAGTGCTACAGCGCGTAAAAGAAGTGAAAGTAACCATTCATGCGTGGTTTGTTAACTGTGAGCCAGTATCCATTCATGAAGACGCCATTCTGGTTGCCTTCAAGCATGACATGCACCGCGAGACGATCGAAAAAGCGGCAAACCGCGAAGTAATCGAATCCGTATTGCAGGAAGTATTGGGAGGTTCGTACCGTCTCATTACGATGATGCAAAAAGATTGGATGGATGCGATTGAAGGAACAAGCGAGCAGCCTGGCGAAGAATTGAAGCTGGAACATGAAGAAGAACAGGGTGACGCTCTGATCGATGAAGCAATCCAGCTGTTTGGCGAAGAACTTGTGGTAATCAAAGAATAATCATACACTACAACCAAATAACATTGAGGAGATGATCGTAATGGGTAACATGAACCAGATGATGAAACAGGTAAAAAAAATGCAGGAACAAATGCTGAAAGCGCAGGAAGAACTGGGCGACAAAACCGTTGAAGGTACATCTGGCGGCGGTGTTGTATCTGTTGAAGTCAACGGTCACAAAAAAGTACTGGCAATCAATATCAAACCAGAAGCAGTAGATCCAGACGATGTTGAAATGCTGCAAGATCTGATCATGGCAGCCGTTAACGATGCAATGACCAAAGCCGAAGAACTCGCGAACCAGGATATGGGCAAATTTACAGGCGGAATGAAGATTCCAGGCCTGTTCTAAAATAACAGATCGGCATTCGCCAAGATGACCGGTCTCAAAGGAGATCGCTGTATTGTATTATCCCGAACCGATTGCCAAGTTGATTGATGCTTTTACACACCTGCCGGGAATTGGACCGAAAACAGCAGGGCGACTGGCATTTCACGTGCTACGTATGAAAGAAGATGACGTGATTGATTTTGCCAAAGCTCTGGTGAATGTGAAACGCAATCTTCACTACTGTTCGGTCTGTGGTAATATTACCGATTCCGACCCTTGCCAGATTTGTCAGGACAAAACTCGTGATGCTTCGGTCATCTGTGTCGTGCAGGAGCCGAAGGATCTAGTGGCAATGGAACGAACAAGGGAATTTAGCGGCTATTATCATGTGCTGCATGGCGCGATTTCTCCGATCGAAGGTATCGGACCGGAAGAAATCAAATTAAAAGAACTGCTGAATCGCCTCAGTGATGAGCGCGTACAGGAGTTAATTCTGGCAACCAACCCGAATATTGAGGGCGAAGCAACCGCCATGTACATTTCCAGATTGGTCAAACCGTTTAACTTGAGAGTTACACGTATTGCCCACGGGCTGCCTGTCGGCGGCGATCTGGAATATGCGGACGAAGTTACCCTCTCCAAAGCATTGGAAGGTCGCCGCGAATTATAATGTTCGCTAAGCGCGAATTGTGATGTAATCTAAGCACGAACTACAATGTAATCTAAGGCAGTGACATATTACAGAACAGTTATAATCTAAGCTTCTTTTATAAAATAGTCTGCATGTAATCCGTGCAGACTATTTTTATTGCGGTTACGATCCCAATCTCGTATGAACTATAATACCAAACATCGCACCAACCCCCCCAGTAGACTTCACCAAGTAAGCGCAAATAAATTATGCTACACAGGAACCGCATCAGCCAATCCGCAAAACTATTACATTACAAAAGGCCCAACCACAAAATCGTAAAATGATCACTTTACCATAGAGATGCTTTAGAGATACTTTCACCATACATATTGTTCTAACTTGGCTCCAATTCTATAGATACATGTACAGAATCACAGAGAGCAATACAAGCGTGGAACTATAACAAGAATCCAACCCATAATACAGTCAGTCTTCTATAGGATTAGTATCATAACAGCAGAAACGATACATATAAAAGTTGTTGACTTGGCATTATTCTCCATGCTATATTTAGCAACGGTCGCTGCTAAAATGAGCAGTGAACGTTGTCGCCTTTTCATCTTCAATATAATCTTGAAAAAAGTGTTGACGACAAAAACGTTCCATGATATATTATAAAAGTTGTCACGAACGAGTGATAATGATGTAAGGAACATCATAGATTTCCAAGTTAATCACTTGAAACGAGAAAAACTCCTTAAAAAAGTGCTTGACGAAAGAAACAAAACGTGATAAGATATAAAAGTTGCTGCGAGAGACATCGCGGCACACGAAAGAGCTTGATCTTTGAAAACTGAACAACGAGTGAGTGAAGAACTTAGGTTCTTCAAACAATAGAGAACAGCAATGTTCTCGCCAGCAAGAAATGAGCAAGTCAAACACTTTTATGGAGAGTTTGATCCTGGCTCAGGACGAACGCTGGCGGCGTGCCTAATACATGCAAGTCGAGCGGAATCGATGAGAAGCTTGCTTCTTTGAGATTTAGCGGCGGACGGGTGAGTAACACGTAGGCAACCTGCCCTTTAGCCTGGGATAACTACCGGAAACGGTAGCTAATACCGGATACGTTCGATGTCCGCATGGACGACGAACGAAAGACGGAGCAATCTGTCACTGAAGGATGGGCCTGCGGCGCATTAGCTAGTTGGTGGGGTAACGGCTCACCAAGGCGACGATGCGTAGCCGACCTGAGAGGGTGATCGGCCACACTGGGACTGAGACACGGCCCAGACTCCTACGGGAGGCAGCAGTAGGGAATCTTCCGCAATGGGCGAAAGCCTGACGGAGCAACGCCGCGTGAGTGATGAAGGTTTTCGGATCGTAAAGCTCTGTTGCCAGGGAAGAACGTTTTCTAGAGTAACTGCTAGAGAAGTGACGGTACCTGAGAAGAAAGCCCCGGCTAACTACGTGCCAGCAGCCGCGGTAATACGTAGGGGGCAAGCGTTGTCCGGAATTATTGGGCGTAAAGCGCGCGCAGGCGGTCATGTAAGTCTGGTGTTTAATCCCGAAGCTCAACTTCGGGTCGCATCGGAAACTGGGTGACTTGAGTGCAGAAGAGGAGAGTGGAATTCCACGTGTAGCGGTGAAATGCGTAGAGATGTGGAGGAACACCAGTGGCGAAGGCGACTCTCTGGGCTGTAACTGACGCTGAGGCGCGAAAGCGTGGGGAGCAAACAGGATTAGATACCCTGGTAGTCCACGCCGTAAACGATGAATGCTAGGTGTTAGGGGTTTCGATACCCTTGGTGCCGAAGTTAACACATTAAGCATTCCGCCTGGGGAGTACGGTCGCAAGACTGAAACTCAAAGGAATTGACGGGGACCCGCACAAGCAGTGGAGTATGTGGTTTAATTCGAAGCAACGCGAAGAACCTTACCAGGTCTTGACATCGGAATGACCGGTACAGAGATGTACCTTTTCTTCGGAACATTCCAGACAGGTGGTGCATGGTTGTCGTCAGCTCGTGTCGTGAGATGTTGGGTTAAGTCCCGCAACGAGCGCAACCCTTATGCTTAGTTGCCAGCACATCATGGTGGGCACTCTAAGCAGACTGCCGGTGACAAACCGGAGGAAGGTGGGGATGACGTCAAATCATCATGCCCCTTATGACCTGGGCTACACACGTACTACAATGGCCGGTACAACGGGAGGCGAAGCCGCGAGGTGGAGCGAATCCTAAAAAGCCGGTCTCAGTTCGGATTGCAGGCTGCAACTCGCCTGCATGAAGTCGGAATTGCTAGTAATCGCGGATCAGCATGCCGCGGTGAATACGTTCCCGGGTCTTGTACACACCGCCCGTCACACCACGAGAGTTTGCAACACCCGAAGTCGGTGGGGTAACCGCAAGGAGCCAGCCGCCGAAGGTGGGGTAGATGATTGGGGTGAAGTCGTAACAAGGTAGCCGTATCGGAAGGTGCGGCTGGATCACCTCCTTTCTATGGAGAATCGTCTTCTGCAACGAAGACATTCAAATTGAAGTCGTTGAGCAATCGACGCGGGTCACAATTGTGATCGATACTCACTTCGTTGTTCAGTTTTGAGAGGTTAATCTCTCGATGTAGATCGCGTCATCGTTTGGTGGTGATGGCGGAGGGGTTCCACACGTACCCATCCCGAACACGACCGTTAAGCCCTCCAGCGCCGATGGTACTTGGACCGCAGGGTCCTGGGAGAGTAGGACGCTGCCAAGCGATGCATCTTCATCATTTTTATTGTGGGCCCTTAGCTCAGTTGGTTAGAGCGCACCTCTGATAAGGGTGAGGTCGGTGGTTCGAGTCCACCAGGGCCCACCATTTTTTATTTCATACCCGATATGGGGCCATAGCTCAGCTGGGAGAGCGCCTGCCTTGCAAGCAGGAGGTCAGCGGTTCGATCCCGCTTGGCTCCACCAATATTATTTTGACAAGTTGATCCTTGAAAACTGGATACCGAAACGAAACATCGCGTTTTAGAAGACTGTTCTTACTGAACACTGTGCAAACAGGATCGGTAACGAAGAGTAATGAATAGGTTCTTCTTTTGATAAGAAGACCACCAACTAGGTTAAGCTAGTAAGAGCACACGGTGGATGCCTAGGCGCTAGGAGCCGACGAAGGACGTGGCGAACAACGATAAGGCCTCGGGGAGCTGTAAGCAAGCTTTGATCCGGGGATGTCCGAATGGGGAAACCTCACTGGATTCATCTCCAGTGACTCACATCTGAATACATAGGATGTGCAGAGGCAGACGAGGGGAACTGAAACATCTAAGTACCCTCAGGAAGAGAAAACAAGAGTGATTCCGTCAGTAGCGGCGAGCGAACGCGGAACAGCCTAAACCAAGAAGCTTGCTTCTTGGGGTTGTGGGACGTCTCTTTGGAGTGACAAAGGAATATGGTAGATGAAGAGGTCTGGAACGGCCCGCCGTAGAAGGTGAAAGCCCTGTAGTTGAAAGTGTGTTCCCTCCGAGACGGATCCCGAGTAGTGCGGGGCACGTGAAACCCCGTATGAATCTGCCAGGACCATCTGGTAAGGCTAAATACTCCCTAGCGACCGATAGTGAAGCAGTACCGTGAGGGAAAGGTGAAAAGGACCCCGGAAGGGGAGTGAAATAGAACCTGAAACCGTGTGCTTACAACAAGTCAGAGCCCGTTTTAGGGGTGATGGCGTGCCTTTTGTAGAATGAACCGGCGAGTTACGTTCCCGTGCAAGGTTAAGGTGTGAGAAGCCGGAGCCGCAGCGAAAGCGAGTCTGAATAGGGCGACTGTAGTACGTGGACGTAGACCCGAAACCGGGTGATCTACCCCTGTCCAGGATGAAGGTACGGTAACACGTACTGGAGGTCCGAACCCACGCACGTTGAAAAGTGCGGGGATGAGGTGGGGGTAGCGGAGAAATTCCAATCGAACCCGGAGATAGCTGGTTCTCCCCGAAATAGCTTTAGGGCTAGCCTCGGAAGATGAGTCGCGGAGGTAGAGCACTGATTGGATGCGGGGCCCGCAAGGGTTACCAAGTTCAGTCAAACTCCGAATGCCGCAGACTTTATTCCGGGAGTCAGACAGTGGGTGCTAAGGTCCATTGTCGAAAGGGAAACAGCCCAGACCATCAGCTAAGGTCCCGAAGTGTGTGTTAAGTGGGAAAGGATGTGGAGTTGCCCAGACAACCAGGATGTTGGCTTAGAAGCAGCCACCATTGAAAGAGTGCGTAATAGCTCACTGGTCGAGTGTGACTCTGCGCCGAAAATGTAACGGGGCTAAACACACCACCGAAGCTATGGCTTGATACATTCGTATCAGGGGTAGGGGAGCGTTGAATGAGGATTGAAGGTGTACCGCAAGGAGCGCTGGACATCATTCAAGTGAGAATGCCGGTATGAGTAACGAAAAGATCAGTGAGAATCTGATCCGCCGAAAACCTAAGGGTTCCTGAGGAAGGCTCGTCCTCTCAGGGTAAGTCGGGACCTAAGGCGAGGCCGAAAGGCGTAGTCGACGGACAACAGGTTGAAATTCCTGTACCACCGAAAGCCGCTATGAGCAACGGGGTGACGCAGGAGGGTAGTGACGCAGGCTGATGGATGCCTGTCTAAGCAGTGAGACTTGTGTGTAGGTAAAATCCGCACACTCCAAGGTCAAGCTGTGATGGGGAGCGAAATATATAGTAGCGAAGGTCATGATCTCACACTGCCAAGAAAAGCCTCTAGCCAGGAAGCAGGTGCCCGTACCGCAAACCGACACAGGTAGGTGAGAAGAGAATTCTAAGGCGCGCGGAAGAACTCTCGTTAAGGAACTCGGCAAAATGACCCCGTAACTTCGGGAGAAGGGGTGCCCCGGTAGTGTGAATAGCACGAGGGGGCCGCAGTGAAAAGGCCCAAGCGACTGTTTAGCAAAAACACAGGTCTGTGCGAAGCCGCAAGGCGAAGTATACGGGCTGACGCCTGCCCGGTGCTGGAAGGTTAAGGGGAGTGGTTAGTCTTCGGGCGAAGCTATGAACCGAAGCCCCAGTAAACGGCGGCCGTAACTATAACGGTCCTAAGGTAGCGAAATTCCTTGTCAGGTAAATTCTGACCCGCACGAATGGCGTAACGATTTGGGCGCTGTCTCAACGAGAGATCCGGTGAAATTTTAATACCTGTGAAGATGCAGGTTACCCGCGACAAGACGGAAAGACCCCATGGAGCTTTACTGCAGCTTGATATTGAACTGGGGTGCGATTTGTACAGGATAGGTGGGAGCCTAGGAAGAGGGAGCGCAAGCTTCCTTGGAGGCGCCGTTGGGATACCACCCTGATCGCATCTGAGTTCTAACCTAGTACCGTGATCCGGTACGGGGACCGTGTCAGGTGGGCAGTTTGACTGGGGCGGTCGCCTCCTAAAATGTAACGGAGGCGCCCTAAGGTTCCCTCAGAATGGTTGGAAATCATTCGAAGAGTGCAAAGGCAAAAGGGAGCTTGACTGCGAGACCTACACGTCGAGCAGGGACGAAAGTCGGGCTTAGTGATCCGGTGGTACCGCATGGAAGGGCCATCGCTCAACGGATAAAAGCTACCCTGGGGATAACAGGCTTATCTCCCCCAAGAGTCCACATCGACGGGGAGGTTTGGCACCTCGATGTCGGCTCATCGCATCCTGGGGCTGAAGTAGGTCCCAAGGGTTGGGCTGTTCGCCCATTAAAGCGGTACGCGAGCTGGGTTCAGAACGTCGTGAGACAGTTCGGTCCCTATCTGTCGTGGGCGTAGGAAATTTGAGAGGAGCTGTCCTTAGTACGAGAGGACCGGGATGGACGCACCGCTGGTGTACCAGTTGTTCCGCCAGGAGCATCGCTGGGTAGCTACGTGCGGACGGGATAAGCGCTGAAAGCATCTAAGCGTGAAGCCCCCCTCAAGATGAGATTTCCCAAGTTTAGTAAGACCCCTTGAAGACGACGAGGTTGATAGGTTGGGGGTGGAAGTGCAGCAATGCATGGAGCTGACCAATACTAATCGGTCGAGGGCTTATCCAAGATTCTAGACACGCGATGAATCGTTTCGGATTCAGTTTTCAGGTGATTAACTTTGAAAATTTTCTTGGAGAGATACCCAAGTGGCTATAAGGGGACCCTCTGCTAAGGGGTTAGACTGCGTAAGCGGTGCGAGGGTTCGAATCCCTCTCTCTCCGCCACTAGAATTTTGAGTTTATTCAGAATTTTAGGGCAAATATTTGTTCTTTAATATCGTGGCGGTGTAGCTCAGCTGGCTAGAGCGTACGGTTCATACCCGTGAGGTCGGGGGTTCGATCCCCTCCGCCGCTACCATACATATCCTGGAGACTTAGCTCAGCTGGGAGAGCATCTGCCTTACAAGCAGAGGGTCGGGGGTTCGATCCCCTCAGTCTCCACCATAATGTGCCGGTGTAGCTCAGTTGGTAGAGCAACTGACTTGTAATCAGTAGGTCGGGGGTTCAAATCCTCTCGCCGGCACCATTTTTTTCTCTGGAACCGTGGTGTAGGGGTTAACATGCCTGCCTGTCACGCAGGAGATCGCGGGTTCAAATCCCGTCGGTTCCGCCATTTTTGATTTAGTACGATGAAATGGCTATACAGTATATTAACTTAATATACAGTATGGCTCGGTAGCTCAGTCGGTAGAGCAGAGGACTGAAAATCCTCGTGTCGGCGGTTCGATTCCGTCCCGAGCCATCTTTTATTGTGGAGGCTTAGCGAAGTGGCCAAACGCAGCAGACTGTAAATCTGTTCTCTCCGAGTTCGGTGGTTCGAATCCATCAGCCTCCACCAGTTTTTTTATAAGAGCCATTAGCTCAGTTGGTAGAGCACCTGACTTTTAATCAGGGTGTCGAAGGTTCGAGTCCTTCATGGCTCATCTAAAAGAAAGCATCTTACCTTGTTGGTAGGATGCTTTTTTGTTTTTATATTATTTTTTATGTTATAGGTTTGTATTATAGATATTAGATAACAAGATAAGTTGTTCTATGCGTATCGCAATAAGATGATATGTAGCCAGAGAATTATTTTATCCAATGGTAAAGATGATTGTTAGAATGGAACTTTGGTTTCTGTATTTTTACCTATTATAATGTAGAAAACTATCAATTTTGATATGAAATGAATTCTGATGAGTTGTGATTGCTGTTTACATGATCTGCATATGAGAAGATGAGGATGAGATAAAGCAACAAGTTACAATGATAGAATCACAGAATGCTAGAATCAAGGATAGAACTACAGATGATGAAACTACAACAAGTGGAATTACAAATAAAATTACAGATAGAACTATAAATTGTTTGAGATTATTGAAATAAGATGGCTAAAAATATAAAGCGAGTCGTGGAATTTGCGGATAGAAGGGAATTTACGTTATGGATGTAAATGAACTACGGCAACGGATTGAGCAGATTACTGGGTTGCGTATTGGAGAGCACCGTTTTAATGAAAGAGAGTGGGATAAGAGGGAGCGTTCTTTTGTAGGGATTGATATGGAACAAACTGAGTTACCATTGATGATTCCAGTGTTGCGTCAGGCTGGTGAAGTAGTTGTATGGGAAGTAGTAACAGATCATCATAGTGCTGTAGCAGATGATGCGGGTTCAGAAGGTATTGTAGTAAGTACAGATACTGCTAACATGAATGCTTCGGACGAAATAAAGCGTATTTACCAGCTGCTTGAGCTTTTGTTGCCTTCAGTAATGGGGTTGCAGCCGATGGCGTTATCTCCTGTTGTGCAGGGGAAGGATCAATCAACAGGCGCGTGAATTGGGACAGTGGTTGGTGAGGCAACTTAGTTTGCGTAATTCGTCGATGGAGATTCCAGATGAATATGTGATCAAGGAACGGCTGAATTCTGTTATGGTTCCTTTTCTGTTGCTTGCCGAGAGTTTGCAGATAGGCACGTTGAATGTTAAGCAATTGGAGAAGCTAGTATCCAGTTATTTTGATCGGGATATGCTATTGATTCCATTGCAAGATAATGAGTGGTTGGTGCTGGCAAAGCATGAATTGATAGAGGATGAAGAAGATGGACGTGATATTGGAGACGAAAATGAGGATACAGAGGAAGATTTGCTGACTGCATTTGCGCTTGGATTGTATGAGTTGGTAGCGAGCGAATGGGTTGGAAGTTTTCATATTAGCGTGACGCTGCCACTAAATCCGCTTCATGGATTGGCGCAGACGGTGGCACAGCTTCGAGAGGCGATTCATCTCGGAAGATTGTTTCAGGTAACTGAGCATATTCATTTGCCAGGGGAGTTACGGTTGGAGAGTCTGCTGTATCGTATTCCAGAAGAAGAACGGCAGCGGTTTGTGGAATCAGCAGATCACCACTCGCATTTGTTTGGTGATGAGGAGACAGTAACGACACTAGAGACATTTTTCAAAATGGATTGCAATGTGAGTGAGACTGCCAAGCAATTGTATATTCATCGGAATACGTTATTGTATCGACTGGACAAGATCAAACAGGATACGCAGCTGGATGTACGGCGTTTTGAAGATGCGGTATTGATGCGGTTGACACTGCTATTGTATAAAGTGACAAAAAGCTGAAATGTTTTTTGTAGGTTTTGTCGATAGAGCTGGCGAGCAGATTAGGGTAAGATAGAAGCAGATAAAGTAACCGGTTTCAAAATAACGTTCAATAAGTCATTTTGTGGGAACCTTCTTGTTAAGTTGTTGCAGACAGACGTCATCACAACAAATTGTGATCTGAATGTATAGAGACAACGTAGAAGGCAAACTTATATAGTTGATTCCACGAAATTAGTAAACCGGGATATCTTTGCTGCTTTTATCTTCATTTGATAGTCGCTCCCATTTGTTGTCGACTTCCTTATACATAATAGACAATAAAGCTGTGAGCGGAATGAATAACAGTACTGTAAAAAGACCACATTATATTTTGGGAGGTTTTTTATTATGGCAGGTGTACGCTTAGAGCATATTTTCAAAAAGTATCCGGGTTCCGATAAAGCAACAGTAGTTGATGTCAATCTGGACATTAAAGATAAAGAGTTTTTGGTACTGGTTGGTCCTTCCGGTTGTGGTAAATCGACAACACTGCGTATGATCGCAGGTTTGGAAGAAATCTCCGAAGGTAAACTGTACATTGGCGATCGCGTCGTGAATGATGTAGCTCCAAAAGACCGCGATATCGCGATGGTATTCCAATCTTACGCTTTGTATCCACATATGGATGTATACTCCAATATGGCGTTTGGTCTGAAACTGCGTAAGGTGAAAAAAGACGAAATCGAAAAACGCGTGCGTGAAGCTGCGAAAATTCTGGATATTGAGCATTTGCTGGATCGTAAGCCAAAAGCGCTGTCCGGTGGTCAACGTCAGCGTGTCGCGCTCGGTCGTGCGATCGTCCGTGATCCACAAGTCTTCCTGATGGATGAGCCGCTGTCCAACTTGGATGCGAAACTGCGTGGTCAGATGCGTGCGGAAATCACAAAACTGGCAAAACGTCTGCAAACGACTGTTATCTACGTAACGCATGATCAGATCGAAGCAATGACGATGGGTGATCGTATCGTTGTTATGAAAGATGGTATCATTCAACAGGCTGCTTCTCCGGAAGAACTGTACAACCATCCTCGTAACATGTTCGTAGCGGGCTTTATTGGTTCCCCGACTATGAACTTTATCCGTGGTACACTGTCTGAGAAAAATGGTGGTACCGTATTCTCTGCTGCTGGTCTGGAACTGAATCTTCCGGGCGGTAAAGCACAAGTACTGAAAGATCAAGGGTATACAGGCAAAGAAGTAATTCTGGGTGTTCGTCCAGAAGATATTCACGAAGAGCCAGTATTCCTGGAAGCTTCGCCGAACAGTGTATTCACTGCAAAAGTTGACGTTTCCGAGAACCTGGGTCACGAAACGTTACTGTACCTGAGCGGTATTAGCTCTGACACCGTTATTGCTCGTGTTGATGGTCGTTCCACTACACGCGATAATGCTACAGTAACTATGGCAATCGATATGAACAAAGTACACATCTTCGATCCAGCTTCTGAAGATAACCTGTTCTACAGTGAGCCTGCAACTGTATAATATGTGCGATTTGCCGAATGGGTGAATCCTCATCATAGTAAGTAAAAAAAGACTGCCGAACCGATCAGGTTCTGGCAGTCTTTTTGGTATGGAGTAAGGTGAGCTGGTATGGAGTAAGGTGAGCTGGTATGGAGTAAGGTGAGCTGGTATGGAGTAAGGTGAGCTGGTATGGAGTAAGGTGAGCTGGTATGGAGTAAGGTGAGCTGGTATGGAGTAAGGTGAGCTGGTATGGAGTAAGGTGAGTAAGGTGAGCTGGTATGGAGTAAGGTGAGCTGGTATGGAGTAAGCGGTGTGCGGTTGCTTACTGCATTAGTGACATATGTGGATTTATGATTAGTATGGGGTATTCTGTTGCCATAATGAACAATATGATGTCATTCAGCGTCCGAAATCCGGCACTCTGATTGATTTCGTTGCCATTTTCCATTACCATGGGTACATTGGCATCAATATGTACAACAATACAAATACACTCCTAACAAGACAAGTGACCTACTCAGGGAAAGGAAGAACAGAATGGCCAAACATGTAAAGGTTTCGGAATTAGTGCAGATGTTCCAGCTTGAGGTTGTATCCGGGGGACTTGGCTTAAAACGAAACATTACCGTAGATGATCTGAACCGTCCCGGTCTGGAGATGGCGGGTTATTTTGAGTATTATCCAACCGAGCGTGTACAAATCCTTGGACGCACAGAACTGGCTTTCTTCAAAATGCTGACGCATGAGGAAAAAGCAGAACGTATGAGCAAGCTATGTAACGAAGAAACTCCTTGTATCGTGGTAACACGAGGACTTGAGATTCCAGAGGAACTGGTGGAAGCCAGTGAAGCGCATGGACTTCCTGTTCTGCGCAGCAATCTTGCCACGACGATTCTCTCCAGTCGCATTACCAACTTCCTGGAGAAAAAATTGGCACCGACTGCAACGATTCATGGCGTACTCGTGGACATTTATGGCGTTGGTATGTTGATTACAGGCAGCAGCGGTATCGGTAAAAGTGAAACTGCACTGGAACTGGTGAAGCGTGGACATCGTCTGATTGCGGATGATGCGGTAGAGATTCGCCAAACGTCCGATAATCAGCTGCACGGTACAGCTCCAGAATTGATCCGCCACCTGCTGGAAATCCGTGGTGTCGGTATTATCAACGTGATGACGCTGTTCGGGGCAGGCGCGATCCGCAACAATAAACGGATTACGCTCGTTGTTCGTCTGGAAGCTTGGCAGCAGGACAAACAATATGACCGCATCGGTCTGGATGAAGAGACGACTAAAATCATCGATACGGATGTGCCTCTGGTGACGATCCCTGTACGTCCGGGACGAAATCTGGCGGTTATTATTGAAGTGGCGGCGATGAATTTCCGTCTGAAGCGGATGGGTTACAATGCAGCTCTCCAATTCACGCATAAGCTGACCGAGACGATTGCTGAAGATCTCGACGAACTGGATTAAGGAGAGGTTACGTTATGGGGACATTGTTGATTAATCCGATTGCTTTTTCGATTGGATCGCTGGAAGTGCACTGGTATGGTCTGATTCTGGGCTTTGGTGCGCTGATGGGTCTGCTATTCGCGATTCGTGAAGGCAAACGGTTCGGGATTCCACAGGAGTTTTTCATGGACTTGCTGCTGTTCGGAGTGCCGTCTGCGATTATCGCTGCGCGTATCTATTATGTGGCTTTTCGCTGGCCGGATTACAAAAATAATTTTGTAGACGTTTTTAAAATTTGGAATGGCGGTATTGCGATCTATGGCGCGCTGATCGGTGCGATCATCTGTGCGGTCATCTATACGCGCTACAAAGGCTACAATTTCTGGCGGATTGCGGATATTTGTGCACCTTCGTTATTGATTGGACAGCTGATTGGTCGCTGGGGGAACTTTGTCAATCAGGAAGCATACGGTGGTCCAGTCGATGAGTCATTCCTGCGTGGTAATCTACATTTGCCAGATTTTATTGTGAATCAGATGAATGTAAACGGCATATACCATCATCCGACATTCCTGTATGAGTCGGTATGGAACATTGTTGGTGTGTTGCTGTTATGTACGCTGCGTCGTCGTCCTTTTGTACGCGCGGGTGAGATCTTTATGTCTTATTTTATCTGGTACGGCATTGGTCGCTTCTTCATCGAGGCGTTGCGTACGGATAGTCTAACATTTGACGGTCCGGCATGGCTCGTATCGTTTGTTAACGGATTGTGGTCACCGATGACGCTGTTTGGATTCCAGCAGGGCGCGATTGAGCCGGGATATGGCAATATTCGTATTTCCCAGCTATTATCGCTGGTGCTGATTATCGTGGCGATTCTGCTGATTATCATTCGTCGTCGTACGGGGATGTCGAGCGCGCGCTATAGCGATCCGATTATCTCGACCAAGCATGGTCATGAATTTGCATCGGACACGGATGCAGCACGCGCGGGTACAGCGGCTGCACCAACCGCAGGCGAACCGCATAAGCCGCTACCTGCGGATGAGCCGGAAAGGGCTCATTCCGAGCGGAAGGAGTAATGAAATATGATTGATACGGTATTGTTTGATCTGGATGGAACGATTGTGGATACAAATGAATTGATTATCTCTTCTTTTATAAGTGTGATGAATCATCCGGATGTATTGCCGCTGACGCGTGAGCAGATTATTCCGCATATGGGCTTAACGCTGGAGCAGCAGCTGCGTACGTTTTCCGGTCAGGATGATGTGACTTCGCTGGTGACTGCTTATCGGGAATATAGCTCGATTCATCATGATGCGATGGTCGCGCCATTTCCTGAAGTGAATATCGTACTATCCCGTTTGCAGGCGGAAGGTCTGAAGCTGGGTGTAGTAACGACAAAGATTCGGGCAACGACGGAAAAGGTATTAAAGCTATTCGAGCTGGATCAGTATATGCAGGTCATTATTACGCTGGACGATGTGGAGCATCCGAAGCCACATGCGCAGCCGATTGAGCGGGCGCTGGAAGCGCTTGGCTCCTCGCCGGAAACGACGTTGATGGTAGGCGATAGCCCTGCCGATCTAAAATCAGCAGAAGCAGCAGGAGTGCGTTCAGCCGGTGTTGCTTGGTCGCTCAAAGGCGAAGAGGAATTGTCCAAATATAAACCGACGTATATTTTGCAACAAATGAGTGATCTGTATGAACTGGTGCTGGGCGATACGGTAGATCGATGAGAAAGCTGAGCATTATCCGGTGGACGGCAAGCGCAATGCGCTGCGCCAGATTTATCGTACGGTCAGCCCGTTTAAGGGAGTACGGAATTTTGTGTTTATCCAGCTCTCCCGGTATTGTCCGGTGCTGGAAATGAAAAATTGGATCTATCGCCATCTGCTCCGTATGGAAGTCGGCAGGGATACCGCTTTTGGACTGATGGTGATGGTGGATGTGTTTTTTCCGGAACGTATCAAGATTGGGCGAAATTCAGTGATTGGGTACAATACGACCATTCTAGCGCATGAGTATCTGATCAAGGAATATCGCCTTGGCGATGTAGTGATCGGGGACGAAGTGATGATTGGCGCGAATTGTACGATTTTGCCGGGTGTTACGATTGGGGATGGTGCGATTGTGGCAGCAGGATCGGTCGTACATAAAGATGTGGCGGCAGGCTCTTTTGTCGGGGGAAACCCACTGCGGGTGCTGTCCGGTCATTCACCGGTTGCTGATGTGTCCAATGATCCGGATTCTTCCATCCATTCCTAAAATGACATAGACAAATCAACAGAACATAGACAGAAGTGAAATAAGCAGCATGACGACAGCAGAGGATGGATCTGATCCTGTGCTGTCTCTGCATGCTGTACTGCATTGACGTGGTACACTGTGCATCAACTCTCTACAGGAACGACAAGCCTGGGAACATAGAGGTATTGATCTGGCTGTACCATTCTATATGTAAGGGGATGCTTTAACATTGAATCAACTCAAGAAGGAGCGGCTGCCTCAGCTCGATTTTTTTCGGGCGCTGGCGATCATTGGCGTACTGCATGTGCATTCTACATCCAATGCGACGATTGAGGCTGTAAATACTTCCATTTATTATGTGTTTAATTTTCTGAATTTGATGTTTAAATACGGGACACCTTCCTTTATTTTTCTGAGCAGTTTTGTACTGTTTTACAACTATTATGATCGTCCGCTGAATAGTAAGCTAATTACAGGCTTTTATAAAAAGCGGATGCTGTACATTTTGTTGCCGTATATTCTGATCTCGGCATTGTATTTCATTTATAAGCTGTATACGCGTGAGCGGTTTGACGAACCAATCGGGACGTTGATTATGGATTATGTGGATGCGATTTTCCACGGTTCCGCTTGGACGCATCTGTATTTTGTATTTATTAGCGTACAGTTCTACATTCTGTTCCCGCTGATGCTCTGGTTGCTGAAAAGTCAGCGCTGGATGGCTCGCTGGGCACTCGTGATTGGGCTAGCCGTGCAATGGGGCTGGGTGCTCTGGAACAAGTACGATCTTCACTATGCAAGTAAGGGCAGTATTGCCTTCTCATATTTTGCCTACTATATGATGGGGGCGTTTGTAGCGATTTATTTCCAACCATTCCGTAAATGGGTGATGACCAGTTGGAAAGATATGAATGGTGGGTTAAGATTAGTTACAGCGGTTCTCTGGATCAGCTGGCTCGTGACTGGATTGATCTATGTACAAATCTGGTATGACGCACGTTTGACGAACGAGTGGCTGGATTCGCTCTGGTACGAGTTCTTCTGGAATGTGTATACGATGCTGTCATCGCTCGTATTGTTCCAGTCGGCATTTATCCTCAACCGGATCGCACCCAAAGGAATACTGGCAGTGTTACGCCGCTTGGGTGAAGTGTCGTTTGCTGTGTATCTGGTGCATCCGTTTATTCTTGCCTTTTATCGGGAGACGCAGGATTGGTTCTCGATGGGTACACTTACGTATTTTGCATGGATCTATGCCGGGCTGATTATTGCGCTGGTTGTGTCTACATTGTTTGTACAGTTTCTGTTCCGGCGCTTCTCCTATTCATGGGTACTGCTGGGCAGCATTCCGTATTCGCTATCTGGACGTCATCGGGAAAAGAAAGCGCAGCGTGATAAAGTGCGTCAGGATACCGATGCGGTACGTCGCACGAATCCGTAAGCTTGAATTGATTCGTGATGAAAGTTAGCGTAAGGATTCATAAGTAGCAGCGCCCGATAATGGCTGTAGCTGACTTGTAAATGAACGATTTACGGTTTATCATCGTTTGGTTGTAATATAGTAGCCCCTGATTTCTATGTAAATGGAAGTTGGGGGTTTTTGCTATGCACATGTATAGGTGGATGATTGTCAAACAGGATTACAGATGCAAAAGAGCGAAAGTAGTGAGAGTGGTAAAAGTAATAAAATGAATGAACAATAGTTGCTAGGTTCAGATAAGTACATACTGTATTTTCCGGGAAATATCAGCCGTTGAATCATCATCATATTGGGGTAATAGAGAGAAGCTATCTTACTTGCTGACGTTGCTGTACCTGTAATTGACGAGGTAGAACAGGTATGGTAATATATCAAATATCCTTTACTTTATTAGCAAAGTAACACTTTAATGTGTTAAAATATATAATTTCAATTAGAGGTGACTGTTTTGTCGAAACCGAAAGGATTTGAAAAGCCGATTGGCGTGCGGGATTATCTGCCGCATGTTGTATCCAAGCTTCGCTATATCGAGCAAAATGTGCTGGATTGCATGTCCCGTTGGGGATACCGGCAAATCATCACGCCAACGCTTGAATATTACGATACGGTAGGTGTAGCAAGTTCTACCTCCGACAGCAAACTATTCAAAATGCTGAATAACCGCGGTACAACGATGGTACTGCGTTCTGATATGACCACACCGATTGCGCGCGTGATGAGTTCGCTGTTGCAGCAGGAAGAAGTGCCGGTGCGTCTTGCGTATCATGCCAATGTATTTCGCTCCATTGAAGAAGAAGCAGGACGAGAAGCGGAATTTTTCCAAACGGGAGCTGAGCTGGTTGGTGTGGATTCGCCAGAAGGAGATGCGGAAGTGATCGCGCTGGCAATCTCGTCATTACAAGCGGCGGGGGTGCAGAATTTTCAAATATCACTCGGTCATGTTGGGTTTCTGAGTGGGATTCTGGAAGAAGCACTGCCGGGACAAAAGGACAAGCAGGAGGCGCTCAAGGAACGTTTGCTGAATCGTGATTTTGTCGGTTTCCGTGAGCAACTGAGTGCATTCCAGCTATCACAGGCGCAAAGTGCTGAACTGGAAGGACTACTGCGATTGCGTGGAGCGCAGGATATTTGTGAACAGGCACTGGAGATTAGCAGCAATCCACAGGCAGCCGATGCGATTCGTCATCTGTGCAAAGTGTGGGAAGTGCTGGAAGCGTACGATATGTCTGAATATGTGATGATCGATCTAACGATGATCGGTAACTTTTCCTATTATACGGGCATGGTATTCGAAGGCTATGCAGCCGAATTGGGATCGCCGGTATGCAGTGGCGGTCGATATGATAATCTGCTGTCCCAGTTCGGACGTCCACTGGCAGCAACCGGATTCGCACTGAAAACGAATCGAATTCTAGATGGTGTACAACTGCCAGTACCAGCCGCACCGCAACCGGTATTGATCGTATACGATGAATTAAGCCGTCATCATGCTTTTGCAAAGGCTAGTGAACTACGCCGACAGGGTACAATTGTGGTGACACGTCATGAAGAAGCAGAAGTAGCAGAAGTAGCGGAAAATGAACAGGAGCCAAGCGACGGATACAGTCAAGTGCTGCGGTTTGCACATGGCAAGCCCGTTCTGACCTGATACCGTTCCAAGTCAAAATGATAACAGGGAGATGTAGACCTGATGAGCCAGATATTAAAAGTAGCCATGCCCAAAGGGCGTATCTATAAAAAAGCCGCTGAGATGTTCCGTGAAGCGGGCATTCCCGTTCCAATCGATGTAGACGATTCGCGCAAGCTGATCGTGGAACTACCGGAAGCAGGGATGGAGTTTATCCTTGCTAAACCGGTCGATGTACCGATCTATGTCGAGCACGGTGTCGCCGATATTGGCATCGTTGGCAAAGACGTGCTGATGGAGGAAAATCGAGACGTATACGAGCTGCTTGATCTGGGCATCGCTCGTTGCCGTATGTCGGTGATCGCATTACCGGATTGGGAGCCGGGCATTCGCCAACGGGTTGCTACCAAATATCCGAATGTGGCATCCCAGTATTTTCGTGAACGTGGACAACAGGTAGAAGTGATCAAGCTGAACGGTTCGATTGAGCTGGCGCCGATGATCGGGCTGGCAGATCGAATCGTCGATATGGTCGAGACCGGACAGACATTGCGCGAGAATGGGTTAGTAGAAATGGAAGAATTGTTCGGTATCACCAGCCGTCTGATCGCCAACCGGGTCAGCTATCGGATGAAAAATGAAGAGATTCAACAACTATGCGATCATTTACAAAAGGTGATTGTACAGCCGTCAACAACATAAGGAACGATATAGAGAAACGCCAATAGATATCTGTTAGTCAACAGAGGCAGGAGTAAAGGAGAGAGCGGTATTGAAAATAGTATCTGCACGTGATTTTGATCTGCGGCGCGAGGTGGAATACGGCTCGCCGGAGCAAAATGCCACAGTCAAACAAATCGTTACTGACATTAAGCAGCAGGGCGATACGGCGTTGCTGGATTATACGAGTCGGTTTGACCGCACGGAATTAACAGCCGACCGGCTACGAGTGACGCCAGATGAATTGCAGGCGGCGTATGCGCTAGTAGAGCCTTCGTTTATTCAAGCGATTACGCAGGCGGCGGATAATATTCGCCAATTTCATCAGAAGCAAAAGCGCAATTCGTGGATGGATCTACAGCCGGATGGCAGTCTGCTTGGTCAGATAATTCGCCCGCTGAAGCGTGTCGGCGTATACGTACCCGGCGGCAAGGCGGCATATCCGTCCTCTGTGCTAATGAATGTAATCCCGGCACAGGTAGCTGGTGTGCCAGAGATTGTGATGGTGACACCGCCTGCAACAGGCGGAACAGAAGGCATTGATCCCTACATTCTGGTGACAGCAGCCGAAGCGGGTGTAACGGAAATCTACCGTGTGGGCGGTGCGCAGGCGATTGCTGCACTTGCTTACGGAACGGAAAGCATTCAGCCGGTTGATAAAATCTGCGGTCCCGGCAATATCTATGTCGCACTGGCAAAACGTGAAGTGTACGGCATTGTCGATATCGACAGCATCGCAGGTCCAAGCGAAATCGTCGTACTGGCGGATGAGCAGTCCAATCCAGCATATATCGCTGCCGATCTGCTATCTCAGGCAGAGCATGACGAGATGGCATCTGCCATTCTGGTAACGCCATCTCAGCGGATTGCAGATGAAGTAGCTGCCGAAGTACAGCGTCAGCTGGAAACTTTACCACGTCGTGAGATTGCGGCAGCATCGGTGAACAATTACGGTGCGATTATCGTTACCACAGATCTGAACGAGGGCATCAGCGTCGTCAACCGACTGGCGCCGGAGCATCTGGAGATTATGGTGGATCAGCCGATGAATATTGTTGGACTGATCGAAAATGCCGGTGCGATCTTCCTCGGTAACTACAGCTCGGAGCCGGTAGGTGACTATTTTGCCGGACCGAATCATATTATTCCGACAAACGGCACGGCACGCTTCTCGTCGCCAGTCGATGTGGATGATTTTATCAAAAAATCGAGCATGATTTCCTATAGCAAGGAAGCGCTGCTGGCAAACGGCAATATTATTATGGAGCTGGCACGTCACGAAGGTCTGGAAGGTCACGCACGAGCAATTCAGATTCGTTTGGAACAAGAAGGATAAGCCGCGGCACCTTGTGCAGGTACAAAGGTAAACCATGTATCCGATAACCAGTTAGAGCAACAGCATCTTCTATGCTGGCGAATGAAGCTTCTTGCCGGTAGTCAGATTGCATACGGAACAGATGTAGAACCAATCGTTAATTTAAACATGCTGGGGGAGTAGCCATATGTCAACGGAAAACCAGAATATACGCCGCGCGGAGGTTAGCCGCAAAACGAATGAAACGAATATTGAGCTTGCTTTTCAGGTGGATGGTACCGGGCAGGCGGAGATTGAGACGGATGTGCCGTTTCTGAATCATATGCTGGATTTGTTCACCAAGCACGGTCATTTTGATCTGACGCTCAAGGCGCAGGGAGACATCGAGATCGACGATCACCATACGGTCGAAGATATCGGTATCTGTCTCGGTCAAACGCTGCGTGAGGCGCTTGGAGACAAGCGTGGTATCAAGCGCTATGCAAATGTATTTATCCCGATGGATGAAGCGCTAGCGCAGGTTGTAATTGATGTGAGCAACCGTCCGCATTTTGAATATCGTGCGGATTATCCTTCTGCGCAGGTAGGCAGTTTTCAGGTGGAGCTGGTACATGAGTTTCTGTGGAAGCTGGCGCTGGAAGCGCGCATTACGCTGCATGTTATCGTGCATTACGGTAAAAATACGCACCATATGATCGAAGCGGTGTTCAAAGCGCTCGGTCGTGCCATTGATGAAGCGACATCCATCGATCCGCGTGTGACAGGAGTGCCTTCGACGAAGGGAGTGCTGTAAGATGGCAATTGCAATTGTAGATTATGGTATCGGCAATCTGCATAGCGTTAGCAAGGCGATTGAGCGTCTTGGCTATGATTACATCATTACCGGTGATCGGGAAGAGATTCTGGCGGCGGATGGTGTGATTTTGCCAGGCGTGGGTGCGTTTGGCGATGCGATGAATCATATTCGCGAAGGCGGCATGGATCATGTCGTGCAGGAGGTTGCTGCTAGCGGCAAGCCGCTGCTGGGCATCTGTCTGGGCATGCAGCTATTGTTCAGCGAGAGTGAGGAGTACGGTATCCATCGCGGGCTGGACATTTTGCCGGGTAGAGTCGTACGCTTTGTGGAAGGACAGTATAAAGTGCCGCATATGGGCTGGAATCAGCTGGAGTACAAGCAGCCGGATCATGCGCTGGTGCGCGATCTGTATGCGGGTCATGCGTATTTTGTCCATTCGTATCATGTGCTGCCGGAGCATCCAGAAGACCTGATTGCCGTAACGGAGTACGGTCATCCAGTGACGGCGATTGTCGGTCGTGACAATGTGTACGGCATGCAGTTCCACCCGGAAAAGAGCGGGGAGCTAGGCAAGCTGCTGCTGCGTAATTTCTTGGCGCTGTGTGTGGGCGAACGCGTTCAATAATGTTGCAATTTGGAATAGAGTAAAAGCGAAGCAGGTATGATCGCTTCATGACAATGCCTGCGACGATATTGTTGCAGATGTGCAACATGATAGAGTATGGCGAGAAAGCAAATCGAAGCGCATCGCACGCTTCATCATGCATCTACTAAGGAGGAAATGCTTTGTCTTCTTTTACTATTTATCCGGCAATTGATATTCGTGGTGGTCGCTGTGTGCGATTGATCCAAGGTGATTATAATCAGGAAACAGTATACAATGACGATCCGACGGCGGTAGCAGCCGGTTTTGCAGAGCAGGGCGCATCATTCGTGCATTTGGTTGATCTGGATGGTGCCAAAGCAGGGCATCCGGTCAATCACGAACTGATCGGTCGCATTGCCAGCCAATTGCAGGTGCCAGTACAGATCGGTGGCGGTCTGCGTACGCTTGCCGATGTAGAGCAATTGCTGAGTCTGGGCGTTCATCGTGTCATTATCGGGACGGCGGCGATTGAAGATCGTGAATTTACCGAATCGGTGCTAGGCACGTATGGTGATCGTGTTGCGATTGGTATTGATGCACGCGACGGATATGTGGCGACACGCGGCTGGCTCGAAACATCGCAAGTCAAAGCAGAGGTGCTGGCAACCGAGCTGGCAGCCAAAGGTGCAGAGACATTTATTTTCACCGATATCTCTCGTGATGGTATGATGCAAGGACCGAACATCGAAGCGATTGCGGCGATTGCGAAGGCTTCTGGTAAACAAGTGATTGCATCTGGTGGTGTAACCGTGTTGGACGATCTGGTCAAGCTGGCGGAACGCCGTGAGGAAGGTATTAGCGGAGCGATTGTCGGTAAGGCGATCTATACAGGCAAAATTAATTTGCAGCAGGCGCTGCGTACGATCGGCTAAATAACCAACCGGAGAGGGGGAAACCACATGCTGGCGAAGCGTATTATTCCGTGTCTGGATGTGAAAGAAGGACGGGTCGTCAAAGGCGTGAATTTTGTCAATTTGCGTGATGCGGGCGATCCGGTAGAGCTAGCGGCGCTGTATGATCGCGAAGGCGCGGATGAACTAGTATTTCTGGATATCTCGGCATCGGTCGAAGGACGCGAAACGATGGTGGATGTGGTGCGCCGGACAGCGGAGGAAATCTCGATTCCGTTTACAGTGGGCGGCGGCATCTCCTCGGTCGAAGATATGAAAAAAATTCTGCGCGCAGGTGCGGACAAAATTGGTATCAATACCGCAGCTGTTCTGAATCCGCAGCTGATCAACGACGGCTCGCAGCGCTTTGGCGCGCAGTGCATCGTTGTCGCTGTGGATGCGCGCTTCAATGAAGATTGGGGCGACTGGGAAGTGTACACGCACGGTGGGCGCAAACCGACCGGCATCAAGGCGCTTGATTGGGTCAAAGAAGCTCAGCAGCGCGGTGCCGGTGAGATTCTGCTTACGAGTATGGATGCGGACGGCACCAAGGATGGCTTCGATCTGCCGCTGACGCGTGCGGTGTGCGAAGCGGTTAGCATTCCAGTGATCGCTTCTGGTGGCGCAGGCTTGCCGGAGCATTTTCAGGAAGTGTTCGAGCAAGCGAATGCGGATGCGGGATTGGCAGCAACCATTTTCCATTACAAGGAGATTTCGATTCCAGCGTTGAAAACGGAATTGAAAGCCGAAGGAGTGGAGATTCGCTAATGACTCACTCCAACAGTTATAATCAATTTCAAAACGAAATCTTGCAGCAATCCCATTCCTGGGACGAACTGAATGCCAATATTCGCTGGGATCGCGACGGACTGGTGCCTGCAATCGTGCAGGATGCCGATAGTCATATGGTACTGATGATGGCGTATATGAACAGCGAATCGCTGCGGCGTTCGCTAGATTCTGGCGACACGTGGTTCTGGAGCCGCTCGCGTCAGGAGTATTGGCACAAGGGCGGTACATCCGGCAATACGCAGCGTATCACGTCGCTCTATTACGATTGCGATGGTGATACACTGCTGGTCAAAGTGCGTGCCAATGGACCGGCTTGTCATACAGGGCGGATTAGCTGCTTTTATAATGAGGTGAATGAAGTGGACAACAAACCAGTATTTGAACATTCCAATGAACAACCACAAACAACAAACGGAGTATCCGCTGACCGTTTTGCCATTCTTGGTGAATTGGAGCAGATGATCGCCGACCGTGATCGTGAACGCCCAGAAGGTGCGTATACGACGTATCTATTTGAAAAAGGGATCGACAAAATCTTGAAAAAAGTCGGCGAGGAAACAGCGGAAACGATCATCGCTGCCAAAAACAGCGATAACGACGAGCTGCGCTACGAAGTGAGCGATCTGATCTACCATCTGCTCGTTCTGTTGCAAGAGCGTAAGCTGCCGCTGGACGATGTGCTGGCTGAGCTGGATCGTCGTCATGAGCGTCCGCGCAAAGACTGAGCGTAGGAAGCAGTACGATACGTGATGTACGGAAGGAGCATGGATCATGCTGATTGATTACCATACGCACAATGTTCGCTGCGGTCATGCCGTGGGCGAGCTGGAGGAATATGTGCAGCGCGGAATAGAGATCGGGCTATCCCATCTGGGCTTGTCCGATCATCTGCCGCTTATTCATGTGAATCCGGCTACCTATTATCCAGAAATGGCAATGCCGATGGATGAGCTGCCGAGATATGTGGAAGAATGTTTGCGGCTCAAGGATAAGTATCGTCAGGACATCCAGATTCGGGTCGGACTGGAAGCCGATTATATCGAAGGATATGAAGAGACGATTCGGAGTATTCTGGAGCGCTATCCGTTTGACTATGTAATCGGTTCGGTTCATTTTCTCGGAGAATGGGATATTTCCGATTATCGGCAGACGCACAATTGGGAAGGTCGCGATGTGCTGGATGTGTACCGTCAGTATTACGATGCAGTGCAAAAGGCAGCAGCGACCGGATTGTACGATATTACCGGTCATCTGGATGTGATCAAGCGCTTCGGTCAAGTACCGCCAGTAGAGCAGGAGGCGGAACGCTGGGCGCTGGAAGATGCGACACTGCGTGCGGTGAAGCAGGCGGATATGGCGATGGAGCTGAATTCGTCTGGTTTATTCAAAGTATGCGCCGAGATATTCCCATCCCGGCGAATCGTAGAGCAGGCGATCGCATTGGGCATTCCGCTCACGCTCGGTTCGGATGCACATGATCCGCTCAAGCTGAGTGATGGACTGGATCAGGCACGCGCGCAATTGCAGGAGCTAGGTGTCGAGCAGGTTGCTGTATTTGAGAATCGGCAACGTTCGCTTGTACCGCTGAACGCGCTGAACGACTGAGTGACATTTATCTGCTTGAAGCAGGCGGTACAATGAACAAGATAACATGGTCGATGGATATTGATAGATATCGAAATTTGTGATGCTGTATCAGTAAAATAAAGGACAAGCGCAGGCATATGCCATGCGCTTGTCCTTTTTGCGATGTATGAGATTCATTTGGTACGCATATACCGTTACAGTTCGACCTTCCAGTTGCCCATCATCTTGGCCACTTCTGGGTCCTGATGATTCAGGAATAAGCTTGCTCCCATATCCAGTGCGGCGATTTGTTGCAGATCATCGGTACTCAATTCAAAATCGAAGATATCGATATTTGCGATAATCCGCTCCTTGCTGACTGACTTAGGAATTACAACGATATGACGCTGCACCAACCAGCGCAATACTACTTGCGCGATAGACTTATTGTACTTGTGACCGATAGCTGCCAGCACTTCATTGCTAAATAAATCATTTCTACCTTCGGCAAATGGTCCCCACGATTGATGCTGGACGCCCTGTGCCTGCATGAACGCCAGATTGTCATCCTGCTGATAAAATGGATGCGTTTCGACCTGATTCACAGCGGGAGCCACCTGATTATGAACGATCAGATCCATTAACCGTTCTGGAGAGAAATTGCTAACGCCGATCGATTTGATCTTGCCAGCATGATACAGCTCCTCCATCGCACGCCATGCGCCATAATAATCACCAAACGGCTGATGGATTAGATACAGATCAATATAGTCCAGTTGCAGCTTGTTCAGCGACTTGGCAAAAGCGAGCTTGGCACGCTCGTAATCCGCATCCTGCACCCATAGCTTGGTCGTAATAAACAATTCCTCACGCGGAATACCGCTGCGCCGAATCGCTCGTCCCACCGCTTCTTCATTCATATAACCGGCAGCTGTATCGATCAGGCGATAGCCCGCCATCAGCGCATCGTATACCGCATTCTCGCATTGCTCTGCATCTGGAATCTGGTATACACCAAAACCGATAATCGGCATCTGTACACCGTTGTTCAACGTTACTGTCTGCATCATGTATTCCTCCTGAGATTATATAATGGGATTGGCAAATGGCGGCATTGGCATGCCTGCACAGAATGTACAATTCAGGGATGTTGTTTGCAGCGCATTTGCTTTACACTAAGCCTAGCGCCTTCGTGTTACACGAAGTCAAGACATTTTGCGATAAAAGATGTTGAAGGAGGATGATGGAGCTATGTATACGGTCAAAGAAGCTGCATTGATGACGGGGCTGACACAGCATGCTGTACGTTTTTATACTGATAAAGAATTGGTGCCTAGCGTCCAGCGGGATGCCAACAATATCCGTCTGTTTGACGAGGATTCGATTAACTGGCTGTATGGTATCAAATGTCTCAAGCAATCCGGTATGCCGATTGAAATGATCAAAGTGTATGTCGATCTCTGTCTGGAAGGCGATTCCACAATTGCGCAGCGCTACGAGATGATGATGAAGTACAAGGAAGCCGCACTGGTTCAACTGGAAGAAGCCAAACAACGCGTCGCCCATCTGGAGCAAAAAGCGATCCAATATCAAGCTATTCTGGAACAGCGAATGCCAGATATGACCAACCCCGGCAATTGGCGCACCATTCGGCAGGATGCCTGAATCTGCATAATATAGCTATACCAAGTCCAGCGCTCAAATTGGACTGCACAACAAAAAAGAACAATACGATGCGCCGCGGTCATTGTCCGCAAACGCATAGATTGTTCTTTTTTACTTCTATTGCGTGAATAGATGTTCCATCTTAAAGGGTACCTAGTTCATTGTGCATCCTATCGCGCATTCCCTAATACACCTAATATAGCCGCGCACGCTCAAGTCAGCATTAGCTAGGATTCGGCGTGGTTGTACCGGAATTGGCACCAGTCGCCGGAGCAGTCTTGGTGATTCTGATGCCATCGACCGTTTCGGTTGTGATGACCGTTTCGGTAGAATCTACGGCATCGGTATGCAATCCGCCTTCTTTTTCCGCTTTGCGAATTTTTCGCATTTCGTTCAACATCAGTAGGAAAATGATGAACAGGAAGCTAGTAATCAGAATCAGGAATCCGCCAATCTCCTGTCCAAAATATTTCAGATCGCCGCCACGGAAACCAAGTCCGCGCAGAAATTTGAAATGCCAAGACAGTGGCAATACATGACTGACATTTTGCAAAATCGGAGGCAGCAGCGCGACAGGAATCTGTGCGCCGCTCAAAATAAACGACGGCAGCAGGATCATCGTGATCCGCCCAGCTGCTCGTGCCGGATTGGAAGCACTCCAACCGACCAGCATACATAGTAATGACAGCGCAATGGTGTACATTAAGAACGGAATCCACAGTTCATACACATTCACTTCAAACCGCAGCCCGCCGATCTGTTTGAGACAGCCCATAACGAGATACATCGAAATGGTCGCAATGACAGAGTACGGAACAACGCGCAGTACTAGACTGAGTGGGCGACGGAGAGCATCCGCCAGCACACCTTGTTCGCGCATCCGAGGAACGATGCCAAGTGTCGCACCACCCAAGATGGACAGGAACACCGTATTCAGAAAACCGATCACGGAACTCATCAGCGTATTGTTGGTCGGGTTGTACAGCAAGCGCGTTTGCAGACTGAGTCCTGTTGTAAAGTTAGCAGCCTGCGCCGAGCTAACACCGAGCGCAACCAGTTTACCAGCGGCGACACTAGAATTTTCTGCATTGATCACTTCAGTTACCCCGTTACGCAGATACGTAGTGGCTGTTGCTAGCGCGGTATCGACATACAAACCAATATTGACTTGACCACCTTGGGCATGTGATTTTTCTAACCCGGCGGGCAAGTAAATGACGCCAAAATAATCTTCATTATACAGGAAGCTGTTCGGCTCCATGTAGTTGTACGTAATGTACTTGATATTAATATACTGATCGGCATCCAGCTTCTCGATGAGCTGCTGGCTATAATCGCTATGATCCATATCGACAACGGCGACCGGTGCTTCATTCAGCTGGTTGTTTTTAAATACATAGCCGAACGCCGAGGAGATGATCAGCGGCGCAATGAGCATGATCCAGATAAATTTGCCGTTCAGGATTAGTTTGATTTCATCAATTAGTGCTTTCATCGGTCGGAACCTCCACCGTCATTCCCGGCAGCAGGTCAGATGTACGCTTCACATCCACACGCACGATAAATGAAGTCGTATCCGCCTGTCCTTTTTCGCGGCTCATCCGTAGAGCAGCGTATTGCGGCGCGGAAGTGATATAACGAACGGTACCCTGTACGTCTTTGCCAAGAGAGATTACATTGGTGCTAACTTTGGCACCGGCTTGGAAGTTCTTGATGTTCTCTTCGCCAACGTACAGATCGTAGTACATTTTGCCAGTTTCGATTACGACTACCGGTGTACCGGCAGATACGTTCTCGCCTGCTTTCGGTACAACGCGAGTGACTTTGCCGTCAGCGGAAGCGGTCAGTACGCGACGACCTTTTTGTACATTCAGATTATCCAGATTGATTTGCAACGCGTCTTGTTGCTTTTTCAGCAGGTCGATATTGTATTTGCCATTGGAGATATCTTCTTGACCTTGCTCGATTTGTTTCAGTCCTTGTTGTGCTTGATCGACTTGAACTTGAGCTGCACTGCGGTCTTCAGAGGTGGCACCGTTTTGCAGCTTTTCGAGTGCTGTTTCTTGCGCTCGCACCTGATTCCCAGCAACCTCGACTTGCTTCTGAGCGCTAACCAGTTGATCCTGTGTGCTTTGCAGTTGCTTTTGGGCGGTATCCAGCGCGTTTTGCGCGGTATCCAGACTTGCTTGTGTTGCCAGACCGTTGTCAAATAGCGACTTGGTACGATCATAGCTAGTTTGGGCATAATCAACGGCTTGTTGCGCGGTAGCGACGCCCGTTTGAGCAGCATTAACACCGTTATTAGCAACTTCGACCGATTTTTTGGCGGAGTCGACGGCGATCTCCTGACTTTGAATATCTTCGGGGCGTGCGCCTGTCAGCACTTTTTGCTGTGCGACTTTGGCAGCTTCGATACTCAGCTGAGCGTTGGCTTTCTGTTCAGCCAGTTTGTGCGATTGGCTGGTCAGTTCGCTTTGTGCCTGAGCGATCTGTACATCGATCTGGGACATTTGTTCTTTGACGTTTTTGATTTGCAGGTTGATGTCCTGTGTATCCAGCGTCATCAGCACCTGTCCTTTTTTAACCTGATCTTCTTCTTTGACCTTAACAGACGTGATCTTACCGGCTTGTCCTTCAAAGGAGCTGTTAACGGTATCAATCGTCAATACGCCTTCCTTTTTGAGGGCAGCCATCGAAACGGCGTCCTTACCGTGCATCATCAGTAGTGTGCCGCCTACGCCGAGCGCGACAATGAGTACGACGATGGGAATGAGTTTTACAATTTTCACTGGGGTTTGCTCTCCTGTCTGTATAAAATCTAAGGTAAAATTTGAAACGTTAGTCACCAAATAGTTCGGCGCCGTACAATTAGACCGAAAAAAAGCCTATTCCGGCTTGGTTTCCTCAATGCCTGTGCGAATTTTGTGCAGTAGACCTTTGAGCAATACACGTTCTTCAGTCGTGAGTTTCGTCATAATGCCGGATACCAGATCGGCGTAAGCGGGCATAATCTTCATCAGCAATGCTTCGCCCTGTTCCGTCAGATGGATCGTCGTCATGCGGCGATCTTCATGAGCACCACGGCGGATCAGTCCATCCTTTTCCAAACCGTTAATCAATCCGGTCATCGTAGAGCGGGTGACACCTGCGGATTTTGCCATTTCGGACGGCAACAACGGATGTTTGCGCAGCAGCAGAGAAGCAAGAATGCGTACCTTGCCCTGAGACAATCCATTTTCAGTCAGTAAAGAAGCCGACTGGTTATACAGATCATGCGATGTGCGGATCAGCAAAAAGGATGTCAGCAGACAATCCATATCCATATTAGGAAACAATGGCGCCAGCTCCTGCAAGCGATCCATCTTATAATCCATATCCGATAATTCTATTTTCGGCATGTGACTCACCTTTCTTTAGTTCTTCATGAAGAGTATTGTACGGCGCCTAACTACTTTTCGTCAAGAAAAAGATATGAAACTTTCAACACATCTTTTGTAAATGGTACATTTTGTGTGATGTATAGCATGTATGTTCCATATCAATTTTCAGTCAGAATTGTCTTTGATATACGAACGTGGCGCGATACAATAGGATAAAAGCAAGTTGTCCCATTCACAGGAGGATATATGAAAGAAAAGATGCGAATTTTCTCGGGTTCTTCAAGCCCAGAGCTGGCAGCTACCATTGCCGAACGTCTCGGACTGTCGCTGGGCAAAATCAAGCTGTCCCAGTTTAAAAGTGGCGAAACGTATGTACACTATGAAGAAACGATTCGGAATATGGACGTATTCCTCGTCCAATCTCTATCTCATCCTATCAATGAGCTGTTCGTTGAGCTGCTCGTTATGATCGACGCTGCCAAGCGGGCATCCGCGCGTACGATCAATATTATTGTTCCGTATTATGGTTATGCCCGTCAGGAGCGTAAATCTGCACCACGCGAACCTATTTCTGCCAAAATGGTTGCTGATGTGCTGACTACAGTTGGTGCTGACCGGGTAATTACTATTGATCTCCATGCTTCAGCAATTCAAGGCTTCTTCAATATACCGGTCGATCATCTGACTGCACTGGATTTGATCAGCGATTATTTGCGTAATCAGTCGATCACGGATGCTGTAGTTGTATCACCGGATGCCGGTCGTGCGTATACTGCGGAAAAGTTGGCGAACCGTCTAGATGTCCCTTTTGCGATGATGATCAAAAAACGTCCTGCGCATAACGAGTCTGTCATCACCCATGTGATCGGCGATGTCGAAGGCAGAACACCGATCATTATCGAAGATTTAATTGATACGGGAACGACGATTGTCAACGTCATTGAGAGTTTGAAGGAACGTGGGGCGAATGACGCAATCGTTTGCGCAACGCATGGTCTGTTCTCAGGTGAGGCGCTGAAGCGATTGGATCATCCAGCGATTCGCGAACTAGTGGTGACAGATTCGATTCAATTGCCGCCCGGTCATCTTGACCGATTGACAGTATTATCGGTTGCCCCGATGCTGGCTCATGCGGTTCGCATTATTATGGAAGGCGGTTCGATCGCCACCATGTTCAGCGACGCGGGTATCTGATATGGCAGATGATCGTTTTTCGCACCCGCCATTTACAAACATTTCCTTTGTCATTATGCCTTTAGCGTGTGCAGAGGATATGGTATACTAACCGCTACTGATTATATTTTGATGAAGTCATGTGCAAGTGTGAAGCAATAAAGGAGGTGCCTTGATTCGGTGAATGAACATACGCGAAATGTGGAAGAGGCGGAACGGAACGTAATTAAGCTCAGACTGGATGCCAATTTCTTCTTTGAGCGGGCTGTGCGCTCATTGGACCGTTATCGTTATGACAAGGCATTGAAATATTTTCAAAAAGCTGTGGAATATGAACCTGAGAATCCGGTGAATCATTGCAATATGGCAGGGATTCTGTCGGAAATGGGGAATTATGCAGCTTCCAATCAAGTGCTAGAACAGATTCTGAATGAAGTCGACCCGATGATGGTCGAGTGTCATTTTTATATGGCGAATAATTATGCCAATATGGAGCAATTTGCCGAAGCGGAGCAGCAGCTGCTGATCTATAGGAGTGAAGATCGCGGCGGTCCTTTTGCAAGTGAAGCGGAGGAATTGATGGAGCTGATTCATCATGAACTGGCTCGCAGTGGACAGCAGCATCAAGTAGCTGTGCAGGAGCAGCAAGTACAGTCTGACCCGGATGAACTGCATGACGAAGCGCGTGATTTGTTAGCAACGGGACAACTGGAGCAGGCATGCGATGTACTGCGGCAGGTGTTAGCGCAGCAGCCGGAACATGATGCCGCTCGTAACAATCTTGCGGTGACATTGCAGCACCTCGGACAATTGTCGCAGGCAGCAGAGCAGATTGAGTATATTTTGGAACGTGATTCTTCCAATCTGCATGCGCTCTGCAATCGGGCAAGTCTGATGCAGCAGCTGGGAGAGTATGATCAGCTGCAAGCGCAGATTGTAACGCTGCGTCAATTGCGTCCGATGCATCAGGAGCATCTGATGAAGCTGGCAATTACGATGGCGATGCTGGGTGAGCATGATATGGCGTATCGGCATTTTCGCCGGTTACTGCATCAACAGCCGCTGCGACAGCATCAGGAGCTGTACCATTATATGGCGGCAGCTGCGTGTTATGTGGGTAAATATGAGCAGGCTGAGCAAATCTGGCGCAATATGCTACGGTTTGCGCCGGAAGCGGACATACCTGCCTTTTACCTGAATCATCTGGATGCATTAAAGGAAGGGCAGTTGGAGCCTTCATATCGGTATACATTGCCGACAGAGCAGCTGCTGCCCGTCGACAAGCTGATTGACGATCTGGAGTCTGTCCGCGCGTCGCTGCCGATGTGGGATGAACGCTGGCAGCATGTTGTGGACGAGTTCCGCCTTTTATCGTCACGCGCTCATGACAGTCAGGTCGATCATGACGTAGAGGCGTTATGGCTAGAATTCCTCAAACGTTCCTATCCCGAACTGCCTCGTCTGCATCATCCCGAAAGCTGGGCAGCTGCACTGGATTATCTCGTTGCGCGTATTCATCGCCAGCCGTTAACCTATGCAGAAGTGGCACAGCGTTATGGCAGTACAATTTCGCTGACTAGCCGCTATGCTAGAAAGATCAGCCGTCTCTGTCAGGTACAACAGAAAATTCATCCTCTGCATGCCGATCCTACTGGGCAAGTCTAAATTGGTAAACAGAGGCACAATACGTTTAACATATCAATGAGCAAACATTTTCAAGGAGGTTTTCGTTACATGTATAAATCAATTATTATCGGAACAGGTCCTGCCGGTCTGACCGCGGCTATTTATTTGGCTCGCGCTAATATGGAGCCATTGATCATTGAAGGGCTGCAACCCGGCGGTCAATTAACGACTACTACCGAAATAGAAAACTTCCCCGGTTTTACCGATGGCATTATGGGACCGGAATTAATGGATAATATGCGCAAGCAGGCAGAACGCTTTGGCGCCAAGTTCAAATCTAGCTGGGTGGAAAAGGTCGATCTGTCCAAGCGTCCGTTCAAAGTAACCGTTGAAGGTCTGGGCGAACTGGAAACCGAATCCGTAATTATTTCCACTGGTGCATCTGCTAGATACCTCGGCATCCCAGGTGAGCAGGACAATATCGGTCGCGGCGTCAGCACGTGTGCAACGTGTGACGGATTCTTTTTCCGTAACAAAAAGCTGATTGTGATCGGCGGCGGCGACTCTGCGATGGAGGAAGCTAGCTTCCTGACTCGTTTTGCAACCGATGTGACGGTAGTCAATCGTCGTGACGAGCTGCGCGCATCCAAAATTATGCAAGATCGTGCACGCGAGAATCCGAAGATCAACTGGGCACTCAACCGTAAGCCGCTGGAAGTAGTAGCTGGCGACAAAGGTCTGCAAGGACTCAAAGTGCTGAATAACGAGACAGGGCAAGAAGAACTGGTGGAAGCGGATGGTGTATTCGTAGCCATCGGTCACACCCCGAATACCGATTTCTTGGGCGGACAGATTAACACTGATGCTCACGGGTATATCGTGGTTACACCGGGCACAACTGAAACGAATATCCCAGGCGTATTCGCTTGTGGCGACGTACAGGATACGCGCTACCGTCAGGCGATCACCGCAGCAGGAAGTGGCTGTATGGCAGCGATGGACTGCGAGAAGTTCTTGGAAGGAACAATGGTGCACGACTGGAGCGAAGCGCTGGATAAATAAGCATTACACCGTAGGAAGGGGAGCCGTCTAAGGCTCCCTTTTTGCTGGGCTTCTTCAAGACAACAGACCCGCGGGTTTCGCTTGACCTGATGGGGGCATTCGCTTATAGTTGGATACGAACGTTTACATTTGGAAGTAAGCATAAGATACGGACAACATAGACACAGATAAACTTAAATTTTGAGTAGAAAAGGTGGCTCGGTCAAATGTCTGAGAATATTTACGTCGGCGTCGATCTTGGCGGCACTGCCATCAAGGTAGGCATTTGCAATCAGGAAGGAGAACTGCTTCACACCTACGAAGGTCCAACCGAAAAGGAAAAGGGCCCGGAGACGGTTATCGACAACATCGTCAAATACGTACGTTATATCGTCGAGCAGTCTCCTTATGAATGGGAACATGTCGTTGGTGTAGGAGCAGGCGTAGCAGGTTTTACCGATCTGCGCTCCGGAGTGATCCTGTTGGCGCCGAATATCGGATTCCGCGATGTACCGATCCGGGCCATCCTTGAAGACCGTTTAGGCAAAAATATTCGTATTGATAACGATGCCAATGTAGCAGCGCTGGGCGAAGCTTGGAGCGGTGCAGGCAAAGGTGTGATGGACTGCGTATGTTATACGCTTGGCACCGGCGTTGGCGGCGGCATTATTATTAACGGCAAAATTTATCAGGGCTTCTCTGGTCTGGCTGGCGAGATCGGTCATATCTCGGTTGTCCCTGATCTGGAAGCGATTCAATGCGGTTGTGGTAAAACGGGCTGTCTGGAAACCGTTTCTTCAGCAACGGGTATTATTCGGATGGCGGTAGAAGCGGTAGAACGCGGCGATCATACCAGCCTGTCGAGTATCGAGAAGATTACGGCGAAGGATATCTTCGATGCAGCGAAAGAAGGCGACGAAGTGAGTATTCGTATCGTCAACCGTGCTGCTTATTATCTAGGCAAATCGATGGCAGCGATTGCGGCGACACTCAATCCGGAACGCTTTATCATCGGTGGTGGCGTATCCAAGGCTGGCGATATTCTGTTCAATCGGATTCGTGAAGTATTCGCTGAACTGACACCGGAACCACTGCAAAAAGGTGTGGAGATCATTCCTGCCAAACTGGGCAATGATGCTGGTATTGTCGGAGCGGCGGGCTTACTGCTACGCTAACCGGCTTTAAGGAAGCTTGTTCTATGCCGATATAGATGATGATCCATACGTGAATGTAAATAGGACGATATGATGCAATGATACAGAGAGGGGACACAAGCATGAGCGTTAGCGAAAATTCAACTCAGGCCACCATGGTCATTATTACGGGAATGTCCGGCGCAGGCAAAACGATTGCCGTGCAGAGTCTGGAGGATCTGGGTTTCTTCTGCGTGGACAACCTGCCTCCTGTACTGATTCCCAAGTTTGCGGAGCTGATCGAACAGTCCAATGGTAAAATTGGCAAAGTCGCATTGGTGATTGACCTGCGCGGCCGCGAATTTTTCGCTGCCCTCTCCGAATCGTTGAGCTATCTCAAAAACCATGAAACGATTCATACCGAGATTCTGTTCCTTGATGCGGTGGATGCTGTACTCGTTCAGCGTTATAAGGAAAGCCGTCGTCGCCATCCACTGGCACCGGACGGCATGCCGCTGGACGGTATTCGTTTGGAACGCAAAATGTTGGAAGAATTGAAAACATCCGCGACACAAACGATTGATACGAGTAACAGCAAGCCAATCAAGCTAAAAGAAACGATCATTTCACGCTTTTCCCATCTGGAGACGAATCGATTGTCGATTAATATCACCTCGTTTGGCTTCAAATATGGGATTCCAATTGACGCGGATCTGATCTTTGACGTACGTTTTTTGCCGAATCCGCATTATATCGACAGTTTACGTCCACATACCGGTCAGGATAGCGATGTGTACGAATATGTGATGAAATGGCCGGAAACGCAGACGTTTCTGACCAAACTGCTCGATATGCTGCATTTTCTGATTCCTCAATACCGGAATGAAGGCAAAAGTCAGGTCATTATCGGCATCGGCTGTACCGGCGGCAAGCATCGCTCGGTCGCCTTGTCGGAATATCTGGGCCGCATGCTGGGAACGAGTGAGACCGAAACCGTCCGTGTCAGTCATCGAGATGCTGATCGTGATCGGCATTAAGGAGTGAAACCTATGTCCATTTCACAGCCGGGTTTGCCGGTGCTGCGCCCACGCATCGTCGTGATGGGTGGAGGCACCGGATTGTCCGTTATGCTACGCGGCTTGAAAGAAAAACCGCTGGATATTACCGCCATCGTGACGGTTGCCGATGATGGAGGAAGTTCCGGTATTTTGCGAGATGAATTAAAAATGCCGCCTCCCGGTGATATCCGCAACGTGCTGACTGCACTAGCAGATGTTGAGCCATTGCTGTCTGATATGCTGAAGTACCGTTTTCAAAAAGGCGAAGGTCTTGCCGGTCACAGTCTGGGCAACCTGATTCTGGCGGCGATGACCGATATTTCCGGTGATTTTGTTACCGCTGTGCGTGAATTGAGCCGCGTATTTGCCGTTCGTGGCGAAGTGCTGCCAGCTGCTGAGCAGGCAGTGGTGCTGCATGCCGAGATGGAAGACGGCGAGATCGTCACCGGTGAATCCAAAATCCCGGAAGCAGGCAAACGGATCAAACGCATTTTCCTTGAACCGGATCACGTGGAGCCGTTGCCAGAAGCGGTCAGAGCGATTCAACGCGCCGACGCGATTCTGATCGGTCCCGGCAGTCTGTATACGAGCCTGCTGCCGAATCTGCTTGTGCCGAAGCTGGCGGATGCGGTTCTCACCTCCAACGCGCTGCGTCTGTTCATCTGTAATGTGATGACACAGCCCGGTGAGACGGACGGCTACTCGGTAAGCGATCATCTGAATGCCATTTACGAACATGTCGGTCACCGATTGTTCGACTATGTACTCGTCAACAACGAACCGATTCCACGTAAAGTACAGAGAAAATACGCAGAAAAGGGCGCCAAGCCCGTTTTATTGGATCAGCAGGTAGTGGAAGACCTAGGCTACAAAGTGGTAGCGGATAAAATGGTCATGTACGGCACCTATCTTCGCCATGACGCGGAGATGCTGAGCCATCATATTTATGAACAAGTGAAAAAACACATTTTAGCGAAAGGGTGAGTCCATTGTCATTTGCGGCACAAACCAAAAAGGAATTAACGATGGTTGAAGCTGATGACTGCTGTGAATATGCAGAGTTGTCCGCGTTGATCCGGATGAACGGTTCCGTGCAGGTATCCAACAAGAAGATCATATTGGATATTTCCACGGAAAATGCCGCAATTGCAAGAAGGATTTATTCCCTGATCAAAAAGCATTTTGCGGTCCATACCGAACTACTTGTACGCAAAAAAATGCGACTAAAAAAGAATAACGTCTATATCGTGCGGATTCCCGCTGGTGTACAGGAGATTCTAAGTCGGCTGAAGATCGTTTCTGAGGGCTTTATGTTTACGCCCGGCATCAACAAAGAGATGGTTAGAAAAAATTGCTGCAAACGCGCATACTTGCGTGGTGCCTTTATGGCAGGCGGTTCGGTGAACAACCCCGAAGGTTCCTCCTATCATCTGGAGATTGCCTCCATGTATGAAGAGCAATGCCAGGCGCTCGTTGATCTGGCGAATGAATTTCAATTGAATGCACGCTGCATTGAACGTAAAAAAGGCTTTATTTTGTACATCAAGGAAGGCGAGAAGATTATCGAATTCCTTAGCATTATCGGTGCCCATCAGGCGCTGTTCAAATTTGAGGATGTGCGCATCATGCGTGATATGCGCAATTCGGTCAATCGGATCGTCAATTGCGAAACCGCCAATCTCAACAAAACGATTGGTGCTGCTGTGCGTCAGATTGATAATATCCGTCTGCTTCAGCGTCATCTCGGTCTAGAACAGCTACCGGACAAGCTACGCGAAGTCGCCGAAATCCGGCTGGCACATCCCGATATGAACCTGAAGGAAGTAGGCGAAATGCTCAAGGGCGGCGTGAGCAAGTCCGGCGTCAATCACCGTCTGCGCAAGATCGACGAGCTAGCCGATAAAGTACGCGGCGAACATCTCGCTTAAAATATCTATTATGCGTAAGGATGCTTTATTTTTTTCTGCTAAAGCGCGTGTTATAATAATGTAGTATGATGAATAAGTGTCAATATACGAGGCATCAGTGTAGTAAACTTATAAATCGCAATGAATACGTATTGTAGGGGGTAATAATCACATGATCAAACACCCGGTAGTGGTTCGTCTGAAAACGGGATTGCACGCAAGACCTGCGGCACTGTTTGTACAGGAAGCAAATAAATATTCTTCCGAGATTTTCGTGGAGAAGGATGACAAAAAAGTAAATGCTAAGAGTATCATGGGTATCATGAGTCTGGCGATCAGTTCCGGTACTGAAGTATACATCAGCGCTGAAGGTGCGGACGCAGAATCAGCTGTAAACGCTTTAGTTGGTCTGGTTAGCAAAGAAGAACTGGAAAACCAATAAAAAGCCCCTCATGATGTCATGAAGGGCGAAGCCGTCACCGATTAAGGTGGCGGTTTTTTGGTATATTCATTTCGTTAATGATCAGCTTATGGTATGTCTACTTCTATTCGAGAAAGATCCCTTTTTTGGCGAAATTCAGTGTCAGCTGGGAAGCGTTCCATGAACTCTGATATCCAAATCCATCACGCAATACCGAAAATGGTACATACATACGGCCTTTGATAATTTGCGCGCTTGGTCCGTTCCATTGATGATTGTTCAGACGAACCGTGATGCCGGACGCACCGGTAATCATATCGATCTGATCATCATTTTGGAGTAGGGTATATGTTTTGACGGCAGCTTCGTAACGTAGCGTAACACCGATGGAGTCACGTAACAGTACGATCGGAATCATCGTATTTCCATTTACAAGCAAACCGTTTTGTGGAAGGCGGGTGCCGTTCCATTCCAGTTTGACCTCACGCGGTGCTGCCGGTGTGGATGTTGTTGGCGGTGCGGTTGTAGTCGATGATGCCGCTGGCGCAGATGTAGATGCGGCATTCGCTGGTTGTACATTGCAGATTGTACATAACAACAGAATACCTGCCATAAGCAAAATGGAGTTTTGTAGATACTTCGTATTCAACATGGTGACGCTCCCCTCTTTCTGGTATCCCTGACATTCCGTCGTTTATCCGAATCACGGCTTTTGACAACAGCACGGGATGATTTGAAATGGTAAAAATGATGGTGTTTGTCGCGACCAACCGGCAAAATAAATGCTTTCTTCTATCATGAACCCCCTGCGAATCGGTTTCAACCCCCGGACATTCAGCCATCAGGCTCTTCTCTTTTATATACCCCAAATGAGGGGCAAGTGTTGCAACATTCCGCAAATGCCCGGCGTTTACTAAGTACAAACGCGAAAGGGTGAGTGACAATGAAAAGAAAACAATCTCTGGCTTCCATATTGCTGGCAGGTGCATTATTGACAGGTGTGGCGTTAAGCGTAGCGTTGCCAACGACTTCCGTATATGCAGCGGAAACGACTCAGACAGCAAGTGCAACAGGCGTAATCAATGTGAGCGGAAACGGCAAAATCACAGTAAAACCGGATATCGCTTATGTATCGATCGGCGTAGAGACAACGGCTGCAACTGCTGCGAAGGCACAGGCTGAAACTGCTCAGAAAATGAGCAAGCTGAATACGCTGTTGAAAAGTCAGTGGTCGATCCCGCAGGCGGATATTCAGACCGTTCAGTTCTATGTACAGCCTAACTACAATTATAACGACAAAGACGGACAAAAGGTTACAGGCTATACCGCATATCATACGCTGCAAGTCAGCTATCGCGATCTGGATAAACTCGGTCAACTGCTGGATGACGCATCCAAAGCCGGTGCCAACAATCTCGGTTCCGTAAGCTTCGGTATTGAGAATCCACAAACGTATCAAGATCAAGTGATGTCCAAAGCTGTAGCAGATGCAGCTTCCAAAGCAAGTGCGATCGCCAAAGCTGCCAACCGTACATTGGGCGAACTGTTATCCATTAGCGAACAAGGTACAAGCACGCCACCAGTTGTACTTGAAAAAGCAATGGCTGCCAAAAGTGAAAGTGATAGCGCCAGTACATCGATTGAACCGGGAACCGTAGAATTGGATGCTACCCTGAACCTGCAATATGCGATGAAATAAGCAGCAGCATCTTGCTATGAATGCCGCGCGTTGACGGCTTATTTCAAATTTGTAAGAACTTATTTGACCGCTGTGATACGAGTACATTGTATCCGCCCATGATATAACGCATGAACCGGCAAAAAAGTTTGAATATATCAAAAATTATGGATGTATACGGAATTAACGTCCACATCGTTTCAGTATACGCCCTGTTTACCAAACCGGGCATATTCCAAAAATGGAAACTTTCTGTTGGCAGAGTAGAAGACTGGCGGCAGGAAGTTTCTTTACATTTTCCTCACTTTTAACATGGATGACGTGACTATGTTGTCATTCGGTTTTAAGCAGTTTGTAAATTACACCGCATGTAACGGGTTTATACTGATACATGTTGTCATGGACTTACAAAACAGGGAGAGATACTTATGGACAAATGTTACAAGGGCAATACGATGCATCTGCAAAAACTGGCAGCTGTTGTACTGGCGAGCAGTCTGGCTGCTGTGGGAACGGTAGCTGTTCTGCCGGGAACTCCTTCGGTCGCTCAGGCGGCAACAACGGGAGCAAGTACTTCCAAATCCGCCATTCATGTACAGGTGGAAGGCAAAGCTGTCAGTACGCAGGGACTGCTGAGCAAAACTGGCAAAACACTGGTGCCATTAAAAGATGCTGCCAAAGCATTCGGTGCATCCGTTACATATGATGCCAAAACACATCAGGTAACTGTAAAAAAAGACAAAGCCTCTGCCACATACGAAGTGTACAGTGAAACAGGCGATAATGGCGTCTTCGTCAGCTTCAATGGCGGAACGATTGGTGACAGCTACGATGGTCAAGTGATCAAAGGCGTATCGTATGTCGAGATCAAAGCATTGTCTGAGCCGTTTGGTTACCGTGCATTGTGGAACAATTCGACTCACACCGTTAATCTGACACAAGCAGGCATCAACAATGTTACCGTTACACCGACAACATGGAATGCCAAAGCAGGCAATGACTATACAAACATCAACATTGTATATCCAGTCGTCTCTGGTCTGGACAATACCGCTGCACAAACGGCAATCAACAAAGCGCTCAAAGCTCATTTTGACGAATTCCTAGCTGCTGTACAAAAGCAAGCCAAAGAGTTCGGAGCACCAACGAACAAAGACATGAGCTACGAGATTGATGGCGGCTACAAAGTGACCTACAACCAGAACGGCGTGATCAGCTTCCTGCTGACAGATTACCAGTTCCTTGGTGGCGCGCACGGTGATGACATTCTCACAGGTATGACGTTCTCGCTCAAAGACGGCAAGCCAGTCAAACTGGATGATCTGCTCAAATCCAACACCAGCTACCGTCAAGATCTGAAAAAGCTGCTTCAAGCCGATATTCGCAAGCATGCTGACGATATGGGTGTTTCGCTGGAACAGTTCAATGATTTGAGCAAAAGCTCTAGCAAATATCTCGACAATTATTACCTGACCGATAGTGGCTTCAACGTATTTTTCCAAAAATACGATATCGCACCGGGTGCTGCGGGCAATCCTGAATTTGAATTCACGTTCAGCCAGCTGTTGAAATCTGACAGCAATCCGCTGAGTTCATATAAATAACTGCATCACATGATTTCCATTGTCCGTCGTTCGTATTCTTTTTCATAACCTTTCGTGCATCTGCCTGCACGATCATAACATCCTGACTTAGCCTGTCACGCATCTTCGCCAGAAGTGCAGACAGGCTCTTTTTTTGGTTTGCGGTTATCGAATGACGTATAACCAGAACGGTATTGTCAGCTTTCTATTAAGTAATGATCAATTTCTGGGCAATAAATAGGGCGATATTTTGATAGCAAGTATGACTTTTTCACTGCGCAACGGCAATTGGATTCAACTGGACGATATGCTGCCATCCGGCACCAATCCGTTGGCAGCATATAAATAAGCCCGCTTCATCGTATACGATCCGCCTTTTGTATGTGATCTCATCCAACCATCGTGCTATCTGCCTGCTTCATCGGAATACCTATATCCGACCTGTGACGCATTTTCACAATCCAAGTACGTAGAGGTTGTTTTTTTCCTTTGCATATTGTCGGATGATGGTACAATATATGCAGCCAAACGGGTACATAATCTTGCTGCACTTCTTGTCATATACACGGGTACTCCGCCTGTTTGATTCTTAACATAAAGGAGATTGTAGGCATGACACCATTTGATGTACGCAACGGATCATTTGTATGGCAGGAGAAGCCGGTGACGATCATTTCTGGAGCAATGCATTATTTTCGGATCGTACCGGAGTACTGGGAAGATCGACTGCTTCGTTTGAAGGCAGCAGGTTTTAATTGTGTCGAAACGTATATTCCGTGGAATCTGCATGAGCCAGCGCCGGGGCAGTATGATTTTACCGGTATGGCAGATGTGGAAGCGTATATAGAGATTGCTGCACGACTGGAACTGTGGGTGATTGTGCGTCCAAGTCCGTACATCTGTGCAGAGTGGGAGTTTGGCGGCTTGCCCTCGTGGCTGCTCGCTGATCCGGCAATGCGGGTACGGTGCAGTTATCCGGGATATTTACAAGCAGTGGATCGGTATTATGATGAATTGATTCCGCGACTCTTGCCGTATCTGTGCACCAAGGGAGGTCCTGTGCTGGCCGTTCAGGTGGAAAACGAATATGGCAGTTATGGTAATGATACTGCCTATCTGGAACATATTCGCGATGCGCTAATTGAGCGCGGAGTAGATGTTCTATTATTCACATCGGATGGACCGGAGCACGAATTACTCACTGCGGGTCATGTGGACGGTACACTGATGACCGTTAATTTTGGTTCCCAGCCAGAGCAGGCATTTCACAAATTGCGTCAGCATCAGCCGGGGCAGCCAGTGATGTGCATGGAATACTGGAACGGGTGGTTTGACCACTGGGGAGAAGAGCATCATATACGGGATGCAGGCAATGTAGGTGACGAATTGCTTCGTATGCTGCAAGATGGGGCATCCGTTAACTTTTATATGTTTCGTGGGGGAACCAATTTTGGCTTTTACAATGGGGCGAATCATATTCAGACGTATGAGCCGACCATTACGAGCTATGACTATAATGCTTTGCTGAGTGAATCCGGGCAGCTTACGGAAAAATATCATATTGTACGTGACGTGCTGCATACGTATCGCGGGCTGACTCCGCCACCGTTACCAGAACCGATCAAGTCCTATGGATACGGTGAGTTGGAGCTGACTGAGAGTGTAGGATTGTTCAGTGTGCTGGATATACTTTGCCCTAATCCGGTGTACTCGCCGTATCCATTGACGATGGAGGAGCTGGGACAGAGCTACGGATTTGTACTGTATACGACAACGGTGTCTGGTCCACTGCCCAATACGGAGCTGCATATTCAACATGTGCGCGATCGGGCGCAGGTGTATATCGATGGACGATATGCCGGAGTCATTGATCGCTCTGATCCAGATGCACAGTCATTACAACTGGATATTGATGCGCAAGGAGCCAGACTGAGCATTCTGGTGGAAAATATGGGGCGCATTAACTACGGTCCCCATCTGCTGGATCGCAAAGGTATTACCGAAGGCGTGCGGCTAGGCAATCAGTTTCTGCATGAATGGGTGATCTATTCGCTGGATGGAAAATTACCAGAGGGAGCGGAATATACTTCGATATCCTCACCCAATACACTAGGTGTCATGCTGGAAGCGGAAGGCGAGAAGCCAGCCTTTTACCGGACGACGTTTGAAGTGTCGCAGCGCCGGGATACATTTGTGGATATGAAAGGCTGGCAAAAAGGCATCGTCTACATCAATGGATTCAATCTGGGACGATACTGGAATAGGGGACCACAGCGAACGCTGTATATTCCCGCACCGCTATTAGTAGAAGGCACCAATGAGTTGATCGTATTGGAGCTACACGGCTCACATCGTCATCGTGTGATGTTAACCGACGAACCGCTATTAGGTTAACCTGATGTATGAACACGACAATATTGAGGTAGAGCAGGATAGAGCGAGTTAGGAATGTTATAGCCTATAGCTAACAACGATAAGCTCATGAGACTGTACGAAATACGAAAAAAGCTGCAATGGCATGATGCCGTTGCAGCTTTTTGTATGTCCATTTAGCGTATTACACGCCTTGTGGAGGAGTTTTCTCAATGACTTTATCGATCAGACCATATTCAGCAGCATCCGCAGCAGTCATGAAATAGTCACGGTCAGTATCGCGTTCGATACGTTCCAGTGGTTGACCAGTACGATCCGCCAGAATTTGGTTCAGCTTATCGCGCATTTTCAGAATGCGACGCGCACGGATCTCGATGTCCGTTGCTTGACCTTGAGCACCACCGAGTGGTTGGTGAATCATGACCTCACTGTTTGGCAACGCGAAACGTTTACCTTTTGCACCTGCATTCAGCAGGAATGCGCCCATACTTGCAGCCATGCCGACACAGATGGTGGACACGTCCGCTTTGATGAATTGCATTGTATCATAAATTGCCATGCCCGCCGTAATCGAACCGCCTGGGCTATTAATGTACAGATGAATATCTTTTTCTGGGTCTTCGGCTTCCAGGAACAGCATTTGTGCAATAATCGCGTTTGCCACCACATCATTCACTTCAGAACCGAGGAATATGATACGGTCTTTCAACAAACGGGAATAGATATCATAGGCGCGTTCACCGCGGCTGCTCTGTTCAACGACCATTGGGATATAACTCACTAGAAACCCTCCTTAAAATTACGATCATCGTAAATGTTATGAATATAGTGGAATCATAGTCCAAACAATATAAATAATCAATTGTTCTTACCACATTATAGGCCAGTTCAAACTTAAAGTCAAAGAAAGTCAAACTATTGACTGCAAAACTGCCTAATTTGCTGGAAAATGGGTTAATGAAGAAAAGGGCAGCGTTGCAATGTGCTCCTTTTTCCATGGAATGACTGCCATCAACCGCATAGCAGTGTTGTTTTACTAGAAGAATATACAAAAATAACCAGCATCAGCTGGTTAGCAATTCTTTCTATCATCATAATACAGGGTTAACAATTGTTTGTTATAACAGGATAGGAACGAAATATGTATAGTGCTTGAGAGAGAATGGCGCGCCCGCCAAGAATCGAACTTGGATCTCAGGCTTCGGAGGCCTACGTCATATCCATTGGACCACGGGCGCAAATAAAACAACAGCAAGAATGATTATAGAATAGATAGGTTTAAAAAGCAAGCAATCACCCTGTGAAAACTGTAACGTAAACCTGCCATAAATAGTTGTGCAGTAGACTTGATTCCGAGTCGGAAATTGGTTAATATAGTAGTGGGACTTAAAAAGTTATGCCGGGACATTTTGAGTCCATACACCCAACCTGGTTGAAATGAACCAGATTACACTGAGCGAGATAAGTTGCAGGAGTGGAAAGCATGCGAAAATTACTTGAAATACAGAAGCAGCTTCTGCCCGATCTCACCGACGTACTCAAAAAGCGATATGCCATTTTGCATCAGGTCATGCTGACGGGATTGGTCGGACGAAGAGCACTTGCATCGTCTCTGGGCATGACGGAGCGCGTACTGCGCGCCGAAACTGATCTGCTCAAGTCCCAGGGATTACTGGATATTGAGAGTACCGGAATGAAAGTCAGTGAAGCAGGCAGACAACTGCTTGACGAACTGGAACCGATTATGGAAGAATTGCTTGGACTGTCTGCACTGGAGGAACGCATTCGCGATGCCTACGGTTTGCAGCAGGTTGTCATTGTGCCCGGAGATTGCGATGCATCTGCAAGTACGAAGCAGCATCTCGGGCGTGCAGGCGCAAAAGCACTGCTCAGTGTGATGCGAGAAGACGATATTGTAGCAGTTACCGGCGGTTTTACACTGGCTGAAGTTGCTGAGCAACTCAGTCCAACCTTGCCAGCACCGCTCAAACAAGCTTGGTTCGTTCCGGCAAGAGGCGGACTTGGCGAAAATATGGAATACCAGGCGAACTCCATCGTATCGACGATGGCGAAGCGGGTTGGCGCGCAGTACCGGCTACTGCATGTGCCCGATCTGCTACGCAGGGACGCCTATGAATTACTGTACGAGGATGAGAATGTACGTGAGATCGTCGAGTTTATCCGGCGCGCACGCATTATTATTCACGGTATCGGTGATGCTATGGAAATGGTACGCCGCCGCCGACTGGATCCGCAGCTTGTACAGGAAATTCGCAAAGCAGGCGCTGTCGCCGAATCGTTCGGTCACTATTTTAATGAGCAAGGCGAAACGGTCCACCATATGCTGACCCTTGGGTTGCAGCTGGAGGATATCGCCAATGCCGAAGTGGTGATCGGCATCGCTGGCGGCAAGAGCAAGGCACAGTCTATCCATTCTGTACTGAAATTTGGGCAGGAAGATATTCTGGTCATCGACGAAGCTGCTGCTAGGGAGATCGTTAAGGAACTGTAGTTTTTTCTATCTATTGTAGTAAACGAAGTCAGCACCTTTATCCGGCAGCAGCAGGGAACTATTTCCCAACTTCACTTCTAACGTACTAGGCGTTTGCAGTGTCAAACGTAATCACATTTCATGATCATCACTGTCTCGACAGATTCATGCGAATCTTGTCTTGATTGCATAAATTTCATTAAACTTATTTCTGGGAGGAATTCACTCATGGTTAAAGTTGGTATTAACGGTTTTGGACGTATCGGACGTCTGGCATTCCGTCGTATTCAAGACGTAGCAGGTATCGAAGTTGTAGCAATCAACGATCTGACAGACGCAAAAATGCTGGCACATCTTTTGAAATATGATACTACTCAAGGTAAATTCAACGGCGAAGTTGAAGTACATGATGGTTTCTTCAAAGTAAACGGTAAAGAAGTGAAAGTTCTGGCTAACCGTAACCCTGAAGAACTGCCATGGGGCGACTTGGGCGTAGATATCGTTCTGGAATGTACTGGTTTCTTCACAACCAAAGAAAGTGCTGAGCTTCACCTGAAAGCTGGCGCAAAACGTGTTGTTATCTCCGCTCCAGCAACTGGCGACATGAAAACAATCGTTTACAACGTAAACCACGAAATTCTGGATGGTACAGAAACAGTTATCTCCGGCGCATCTTGCACAACAAACTGCCTGGCACCTATGGCAAAAACGCTGCAAGACAAATTCGGCGTTGTTGAAGGTCTGATGACTACAATCCACGCTTACACTGGCGACCAAAACACACTGGATGCTCCACATGCAAAAGGTGACTTCCGTCGTGCTCGTGCAGCGGCTGAGAACATCATCCCTAACACAACTGGTGCTGCAAAAGCAATCGGTCTGGTTATCCCTGAACTGAAAGGTAAACTGGATGGCGGTGCACAACGTGTTCCTGTAGCAACTGGTTCCCTGACTGAGCTGGTAACAGTTCTGGAGAAAAACGTAACTGTTGAAGAAATCAACGCAGCAATGAAAGAAGCTTCCGATCCAGAAACTTACGGTTACACTGAAGACGAAATCGTATCTTCTGACATTAAAGGTATGACTTTCGGTTCCCTGTTCGATGCGACGCAAACTCGCGTTCTGACAGTTGGCGACAAACAGCTGGTTAAAACGGTAGCTTGGTACGACAACGAAATGTCCTACACAGCTCAATTGGTTCGTACGCTTGAGTTCTTCGCGAACAAAGGCTAATACTGGCCATACGCTGAAATAAATATTAATTCCATAAAGCGGAAACAGATCCTATTTGTTTCCGCTTTTTCTAAGTTACGTGCTGTACATACGTGCAGCCGGTTCCGATTTGGTAAAGCTTAAAATTACGGGCATGGAGGTAAGACAATGAACAAAAAAAGTGTGCGTGATGTAGAAGTAGCTGGCAAAGTGGTATTCGTACGTGTGGATTTCAACGTACCGATGGAAGATGGCAAAATCACGGATGACAAACGTATCCGCGAAACGCTGCCGACCATTAACTACCTGATCGAAAAAGGCGCAAAAGTTCTGCTTGCAAGCCATCTGGGTCGTCCAAAAGGTGAAGTAGTAGAGTCCATGAGACTGACTGCACCAGCGGAACGTCTGTCCCAACTGCTGGGCAAACCGGTAGCCAAAGCAGACGAATCGATTGGCGATGCAGTAAAAGCTCAAATCGCTGAACTGAAAGACGGCGATGTACTTGTATTGGAAAACGTTCGTTTCCATGCAGGCGAAGAGAAAAATGATCCAGAACTGGCAAAAGCATTTGCTGAGCTGGCTGATCTGTTCGTGAACGACGCATTTGGCGCGGCTCACCGTGCACATGCTTCGACAGAAGGTATCGCTCATCACCTGCCAGCAGTAGCTGGTCTGCTGATGGAGAAAGAATTGGATGTACTGGGTAAAGCCCTGAACAATCCAGAGCGTCCTTTCACGGCAATCGTTGGTGGTTCCAAAGTAAAAGACAAAATCGATGTAATCGACAACCTGCTGAACCTGGCAGACAACGTAATCATCGGTGGCGGTCTGTCCTACACATTCATGAAAGCGCAAGGTCATGAAGTAGGTCAATCCCTGCTGGACGAGAGCAAACTGGATGTAGCATTGGGCTTTATTGAAAAGGCAAAACAACTGGGCAAAAACTTCTACCTGCCAGTAGATATCGTAATCTCTGACGATTTCAGCGCGGATGCAAACACGCAAATCGTTGAAGTTGGCGACATCCCGGCAGACTGGGAAGGTATCGATATCGGTCCAAAAACACGTGAGATCTACGCTGACGTGATCAAAAACTCCAAACTGGTTGTTTGGAACGGACCAATGGGCGTATTCGAAATCGAACCGTTCTCCCACGGTACTCGTGCAGTAGCAGAAGCTTGCGCAACAACTGACGCTTACACCGTAATCGGTGGCGGTGACTCCGCAGCAGCAGCTGAGAAGTTCCACCTGGCTGACAAAATGGATCACATCTCTACAGGCGGCGGCGCTTCCCTGGAGTTCATGGAAGGTAAAGCACTTCCTGGCGTTGTGGCACTTAACGATAAATAAGTTTACAATATAGGCAGTATGGAATAGAAGGAGTGATACAGCAGTGAGAACACCAATCATTGCCGGCAACTGGAAAATGTTCAAAACCGTTCCGGAAGCTAAAGCATTCATCGAAGATATCAAAGGCAAAGCAGAAGTGGAAGGCGTAGAGAGCGTAATCTGTGCACCATTCACCAACCTGCCAGCTCTGGTAGAAGCGGTAAAAGGAACTTCTATCAAAATCGGCGCGCAAAACCTTCATTTTGAAGACAATGGCGCATTCACTGGCGAGATCAGTGGCGTTATGCTGAAAGACCTCGGCGTGGATTATGTAATCATCGGTCACTCCGAGCGTCGTCAATATTTTGGCGAAACCGACGAGATCGTAAACAAAAAAGTACTTGCTGCATTCCGTCATGACCTGACGCCAATCGTCTGCGTAGGCGAGAAGCTGGAAGAGCGCGAAAGCGATCAAACCAAGGATGTATGTAAAGTACAAACCGAAGGCGCATTTGCTGGTCTGAGCGAAGAGCAAGCGAAAGCAACTGTTATCGCTTATGAGCCAATCTGGGCAATCGGAACAGGCAAATCTTCCACTTCTGCTGATGCGAATGAAGTGATTTCCTACATTCGTAACGTTGTGAAAGACCTGTACAACGAAGAAGTGGCAAACGCAGTTCGTATTCAATACGGCGGTAGCGTGAAGCCTGAGAACGTGAAGGAGTACATGGGACAAAGCGACATCGACGGAGCACTCGTCGGCGGCGCAAGTCTTCAGTCTGAGTCTTACATTCAGCTGGTTGAGGGGGCGAAGTAAATGTCAGTTCCAAAACCGGTAGCATTAATCATCATGGACGGTTTCGGTCTGCGTCCGGAAGTCGAAGGCAACGGTGTTGCTCAAGCGAAAAAGCCGAACTATGACCGTTACCTGCAACAATATCCTCATACGACTCTGACTGCTTGCGGCGAAGCTGTAGGTTTGCCAGAAGGTCAAATGGGGAACTCGGAAGTCGGTCACCTGAACATCGGCGCAGGTCGCGTCGTATATCAGGATTTGACCCGCATTTCCAAATCGATTCGTGACGGCGAATACTTCCACAACGAAGCACTCGTCGGCGCAGTCGAAAATGCCAAAACAAATGGCAAAAAGCTGCACCTGTTCACGCTGCTGTCTGACGGCGGTGTACACAGTCATATCGACCACCTGTTTGCAACGCTGGAACTGGCGAAAAAACATGACTTTCATGATGTGCTGATCCACGTATTCCTGGACGGTCGCGACGTAGCACCGGACAGTGGTAAAGGCTTCATGGAGCAATTGGTTGAGAAAATCAGCAGTATCGGTATCGGCAAAATCGCTACCGTACAAGGACGCTACTACGCCATGGACCGCGACAAACGCTGGGATCGTGTCGAAAAAGCATTCCGTGCTATCGCTTACGGCGAAGGTCCTCAATTCAAGGACCCGCTGAGCGTGGTAACTTCTTCCTACAAAGAAGAAGTGTACGATGAGTTTGTCATTCCGGCTGTGATTGTGGATGCTGACGGTCAACCGACCGGTACGGTAAGCAGTGGAGATTCCGTAATCTTCCTGAACTTCCGTCCTGACCGTGCGATTCAGCTGTCCCAAGCATTTACACAGCATGACTTTAACGGTTTCGAGCGCGGTGATTATCCGCAGGCGCTGTACTACGTATGTCTTACCACATACAGTGCAACGGTTGTCGGTCATATTGCTTTCGGACCGAAAAGTCTGGACAATACGCTGGGCGAAGTACTCGTTCAAAACGGCAAAAAGCAACTGCGTATTGCTGAAACTGAGAAATATCCGCACGTTACCTTCTTCTTCAGTGGCGGTCGTGATGTAGAACTGGAAGGCGAGACTCGTATTCTGATCAATTCGCCAAAAGTCGCTACCTACGATCTGCAACCAGAGATGAGCGCGCGTGAGGTGGCAGATGCATGCATCGCCGAGATCGAAGCGGAGCGTCAGGATGCGATCATCCTGAACTTTGCGAACCCGGATATGGTTGGTCACTCTGGTAAACTGGAGCCGACGATCAAAGCCGTGGAAACGACGGACGAGTGTGTTGGTCGTGTTGTGGAAGCGATCCTTGCCAAAGGCGGCGTAGCGCTGATTACTGCTGACCATGGTAACGCTGAAACAGAGATCGACGAAGAGGGACGTCCGCAAACGTCGCATACGACGAACCCGGTTCCGTTTATTGTAACCGACGAGAACGTTGTGCTGCGCGAAGGCGGCATTCTGGGTGATATTGCACCAACGATCCTCGATCTGCTGCAAATTGCTAAACCGGACGAAATGACAGGTACATCCATCATTTCCAGCCGTAAGTAAGTTCTTAATTTATTGTGATGAACGGAGGCTGCGACCGGCAGACGCATTAACATGCTCGTCATGTTCCGCTGAAATCGCCTGTTCTGTTGCAGTCATGCGTTCCTATATACAAGGTGCGCAGGTATACCTGATGTCACCCTGATCAAACTTATCTCAAAGGAGACTTTTAAATCATGACGATTATTACTAACGTGTATGCCCGTGAAGTCCTCGACTCCCGTGGTAACCCGACTGTTGAAGTAGAAGTATATCTGGAATCCGGCGTTGTAGCTAGCGCGATCGTACCTTCCGGTGCATCCACTGGTGCTCACGAAGCTGTTGAGCTGCGTGACGGCGACAAATCCCGTTACCTGGGTAAAGGCGTTCTGAAAGCTGTAGCGAACGTAAACGAAATCATCGCTCCAGAAGTAATCGGTATGGACGCTGTTGACCAACTGAGCATCGACCGCAAAATGATCGAGCTGGACGGTACACCAAACAAAGGGAAACTGGGCGCTAACGCAATTCTGGCTGTTTCCATGGCTGTAGCTCGCGCTGCTGCTGAAGCTCTGGATCTGCCACTGTACGCTTACCTGGGCGGATTCAACGCAAAACAACTGCCAGTACCAATGATGAACATCATCAATGGTGGTGAGCACGCTGATAACAACGTGGACGTTCAAGAGTTCATGGTTATCCCTGCTGGCGCTCCATCGTTCAAAGAAGCTCTGCGTACAGGTGCGGAAATCTTCCACAACCTGAAATCCGTATTGAGCAGCAAAGGTCTGAACACAGCTGTAGGTGACGAGGGTGGTTTCGCTCCTAACTTCACTTCTAACGAAGAAGCACTGAGCACAATTATCGAAGCGATCGAAAAAGCTGGTTACAAACCAGGTGTTGACGTATTCCTCGGTATGGACGTTGCTTCCACTGAGTTCTACAAAGATGGTAAATACGTATTGGAAGGCGAAGGCAAATCCTTCACTTCTGCTGAGTTCGTAGACCTGCTGTCTTCTTGGGTAGATAAATACCCAATCATCAGCATCGAAGATGGTTGCTCCGAAGATGACTGGGAAGGTTGGAAACTGCTGACCGACAAACTGGGCAGCAAAGTACAACTGGTTGGTGACGATCTGTTCGTAACGAACACTGAGCGTCTGGGTCGCGGTATCGAAGAAGGTATCGGTAACTCCATCCTGATCAAAGTAAACCAAATCGGTACGCTGACTGAAACATTTGATGCGATCGAAATGGCGAAACGCGCTGGTTACACAGCTGTAATCTCCCACCGTTCCGGTGAGTCCGAAGACAGCACAATCGCTGACATCGCGGTTGCTACCAACGCTGGTCAAATCAAAACAGGTGCACCTTCCCGTACCGACCGTATTGCAAAATACAACCAACTGCTTCGCATCGAAGACCGTCTGGGCGAACTGGCTCAATACCACGGCCTGAAATCCTTCTACAACCTGACTGAGCACCGTGGTCTGACGAAGTAAGTTCGAATTCTTCGAAAGCATGATCAGATGTACAATCGCATGAAGACATGAATCGCAGGTAAGACGAACGATAACCTAGCATCGGTTATCGACCAAATGTCATATCGCGATTCCGTCAGATTGCTGTTGTCATCCAACTATAGATATCATCTGACCTTCGCCCGGAGCGCTGAATCCGGTCGCGAAGATCAGATACAGCTGCACAGCATATTTTTATGCTGCTAGCCATCCGTTTGGGGAATGGGCGTCGCGGCTGACCGTGAACACATCGACAACAACGGCCTGAGCCGCTACTTAGCCGTTACAGCCACCATGTTCACTGGACAGCAGCCATCCGTTTCGACGGATGGCTGTTTTTTTATTTTCCTATCGGCGCAGTCAGGAAATCGTTGCTATCTACTTGCCGAATATGATAAACTATAAATGCTGTTTCTATAGAGTGATATGGTTAGATAACCTGTACATATACATTTATAGAGGCTCGGCGAATCCTTCAAGGAGGTGGAAATTATGCAATTGACTTTGCAGATCCTGCTTACTATTATCTCGGTTGCTCTGATTATCGTGGTACTGCTGCAAAAAGGTAAAAGTGCTGGTCTTTCCGGTGCCATCTCCGGCGGCGCCGAGCATCTTTTCGGTAAAACCAAAGCACGCGGCATGGACCTCGTCCTGCAACGCACCACAGCCGGCCTAGGAGCCGCATTCTTCATCCTCGCCATCCTAGTAGCTGTATTCAGATAATAAGCACCAAAAACAAAAACAGCCCTTCCCCCGCTACCCATAGCGCCGAAGGGCTGTTTTTTCTTTCCCATACAATGACTTCCCATTCTTTCCTATTCCAAATATCTACTTACACATCCTACACCCCTTCTTAATGAACAATAAGGTCTTTCACAGTCTCTCAAGGTCTCTCAGATTCCCTTATCTTGAAGCATCTCAAAACCTATCAAATCTCTCAACATCTCTTAATATCATTTCTTGCTACAGACAAAAGCGCGTAGCGCAAGAAAATAGTTTTTACTCCCACTTCGCACCGTCTTTACGCAGGATGCAATCCGCACGTAACGCAGGGAAGGGAATAAGGAAAAAGGGACGACTTTGGAGGGGCGGGAATCTTCATGTACTTCCCATTCCAAAAGATTCCCGCGGCTCCACCGGAGTCCCGTTTCCTTATCCCTTCCCGGAGTGCATGCTGCATCCAAATAAAACCTCGAAAAAAAACTATTCCCCCCCAGTCTGTTCATATAGAATTCACATAACCCCCGTATAATCAGAACTGTTCCCGAGCTTGTCCATTATTCCCATGTAAGTTGAAGCAAGACCGAAGTCCATGATGTGCAAGACCATTTAGCGGCATATTCGTTCCCCTTAACCAAGGAGAGGGTAACGAGCATGCCGCCCTTTTTTTTGCCGGAATACAGGCTGGGGATTAATTTAGTGTATACTAGGGTATGTGTATACTAAATGAAACATGATCGAAGTGGCTTTCTGAAAACGCAGATGTCCGTGCAGATCATGGACCGGTCTGCGTTTTACTCATCCATCACCGACACAGACCAGCGTATAGAGCACATAAAACCCGCAATACATATGAGCCGGATGGGCGTGATCGCTGCTGAAGGTGGGCCGAGGTGAATTCAATGATTACAGAAGAACAACTATTAAACTTTATGCGGGACACCGCTTATAATCCAATGACGTATCAGGAGTTGGAAGAACATTTTCAGATTGAAGATGCTTCGGATTTCAAAGAACTCGTCAAGCTATTGAACCGGTTGGAAGAAGTCGGCGATGTAGTTGTGAATAGCGCCAATCGATATGGCGTGCCAGAACGTATGGATCTGGTCAAAGGACGCGTGCAAGCACATGCCAAAGGCTTTGCTTTTCTGATCCCGGAAGATCGCGAGCATGGCGATGTGTACATTCATGCCAATGACCTGAACACGGCGATGAACGGCGATACCGTACTTGTCAAAGTCACTTCCCGTAACGCGTCCGGTGGACGCATGGAAGGCGTAATTGTACGTGTACTGGTTCGGAAAAATACCCGCATCGTCGGTGTATTCCAAGGACAGGATACGTATGGTTTTGTGCTGCCGGATGATAAGCGTATCAACCGCGATATTTTCATCCCGAAAGAGCATTTTGGCGGTGCTGTCGACGGCGAGAAAGTCGTTGCTGAGATCGTTAACTATCCAGAAGGACGGGCGGCGGCTGAAGGTCGTGTGATCGAGGTGCTTGGACATAAGGATGATCCCGGCGTGGACATCATCTCCATTATCCGCAAGCATCAACTGCCAGAGAGCTTCCCGGACGAAGTGATGGACGAGGCGCAGGGTGCACCGGACGAGATTACTGAAGAAGAGATCGTTCAGCAAGGACGCCGCGATCTGCGTGGTAAGAACATCGTTACCATCGATGGCGAAGATGCGAAGGACTTGGATGACGCCGTAAACGTCGAGCGTCTGGAGAACGGCAATTACCGTCTGGGCGTGCATATCGCCGATGTCGGTTATTATGTGCGTGAAGGCTCCCAGCTGGATAACGAAGCGTACAACCGCGGTTGTAGCGTGTATTTGGTTGACCGCGTGATCCCGATGCTGCCACACCGTTTGTCGAACGGAATCTGTAGCTTGAATCCGCAGGTAGATCGTCTGACATTGAGCTGCGAAATGGAGTTCGACGCCAATATGAAGGTCGTTAAGCATGACGTCTTCACTAGTGTCATCAAAACGAAAGAACGCATGACGTACAAAAACGTACGCCGCATTCTGGAAGACGAAGAACCAGAACTGCTGGAGCGTTATGCACCACTCATCGACGACTTCAAGCTGATGCGCGAGCTGGCCATGAAGCTACGCGACAACCGGATCCGTCGTGGCGCGGTCGATTTTGACTTTGAAGAATCCAAAATCCTGCTGGACGAAAAAGGAAAACCGGTCGATATCGTCAAACGTGAGCGTTCCATCGCTGAGCAGATTATTGAAGAATTCATGCTGGCGGCAAACGAAACGGTCGCTGAGCATTTCCATTGGCTGAAAGTACCGTTCCTGTACCGGATTCACGAAAACCCGGATCAGGAAAAGCTGCAAAACTTCCTCGGCTTCGTACAGAACTTTGGCTATGCTGTCAAAGGGACAGGCAATCTGATCCACCCACGCGCACTTCAGCAGCTGCTGGACGAAGTGAAGGGTGAAAAGGAAGAGACCGTCATCAGCACCATGATGCTGCGGTCGATGAAACAGGCAAAATACTCTGCCGACAGCTCCGGTCACTTCGGGCTGGCTGCGGAATACTACAGCCATTTCACTTCGCCAATTCGCCGGTATCCCGATCTGGTGATCCACCGCGTCATTCGCGAAGTGATTGAGAACGGTGGCAATGGGCTGACGCCAGATCGCCAGACGTATCTGGAAACCCGTATGCCGGACATTGCCCAGCAATCGTCCGAGCGTGAGCGCGTTGCTGTAGATGCTGAACGCGACACCGACCAGCTGAAAAAAGCCGAGTATATGCTCGACAAAGTCGGCGAAGAATTCGAAGGACTAATCAGCAGCGTAACTGGCTTCGGTATGTTTATCGAGCTGGACAACACCGTTGAGGGCTTGATCCGTCTTGGGATGTTGACCGATGACTATTACCATTTTGACGACAAGCAGATGATTCTGCTCGGCGAGCGCACGTCTCGCGTGTTCCGTATCGGTGACACCGTGACGATTCGCGTTGCTAACGTTAATATGGACGATCATACGATTGATTTTGAACTGACCGACATGCCGAAAAGCGGTCGTCGCTTCGACCGTGGAGGACGCGGTGAAAGTGAGCGTCGCGGTGGACGTGGTAACCGAGCTGGTGGCAATGGCGGCGGCAACGGCACAGCTGGCGGTGAACGCAAAGGACGCGGTGGCAGAGGCAAGAACAAAAACGCCAAAAAAGCCGAAGTATTCGGCAAAGCTGCGAAAAAAGCCAAGTCCAAAGCAGGTGGTAATGGCAATACCAATAGCCCAGCAGCAGGTGGTAGCAATACCAACCCGGTAAAAGGCAATAATAATACTGCCAACCCATCCACCGCTGCAAACGGCGACAATACTGGCTCCGGTAAGAATAAGCGGAAAAAGGACAAAGGTGTCACTCTTTCCACTCCGGCAAGAAGCGAATCTGGCTCCCGTTCCTCTGGATCAGGACGCAGCTTCGCATTCGGTTCTGGCAAAGGCGGCTACAACAGCCCTGAACCGGAGAAGAAGAACAGAGGCAAACGCCGTAAGAAATCCGGCGAAGGCTCCGTGGCACCGGCAGTCACCAATGATGCACTTGCATCTGTAAATGCATCCGGCGATGCCAAGCCGAAACGTAGACGCAAGCCAAAGAAAAAGAATACAGAGAACGAATAATATAAAGCATATGGGCTGCGGGTTGAGATCGGTTGGAATCCAGTAGCAGAGATGCAACAGTTTCCGACTGATTCCTCATCCTCGCAGCCACCCCTATGATATGGGGTAGCAATAACGGAAGGAGCAATCCACATGGCGACCAAAAAGAGTGAAAACAAAGTACTCGCCCAGAACAAAAAAGCATCCCACGATTATTTCATCGAGGAAACCTATGAAGCAGGTATGGTACTGACCGGAACCGAGATCAAATCGTTGCGGCGTGCCCGCGCGAACATCAACGACGCCTTTTCCACGATCCGTAACGGCGAAGTATTCCTGCACAATATGCACATCAGCCCATTTGAGGAAGGCAACCGCAGCAATCCGGCAGACCCGACTCGTACACGTAAGCTGTTGCTACACAAGCTGCAGATTAGCAAGCTGATCGGCGCATCCAAGCGCGACGGCTACACGATTGTTCCGCTGAAAATCTACATCCGTAACGGTTATGCCAAGCTGCTGATCGGTCTCGGTAAAGGTAAGAAGCAGCATGACAAACGCGCGACCGCGGCAAAACGGGATGCGCAGCGTGATATTCAACGTGCATTGCGGGATAATCAGAAGCATTGATTGCTAGGTATGACGATTGAAGCTCATACCTGAGGTTTACAACAAAAGCAGATGATATGGTGAGTGTTGTTAAAGTGATGATGTTTTGGGGTAATGGAACATATCGGTGTCTGGTAGCTGTCTCTCTTACGTAGTCTGCTGTCTCAATTGGCAGAGCGATAGGAGTTACAACGCCGGCTTATCCATCGTGCATTAGCTGGTATCTACCGGCATCTGCACAGCTATCCATTTGCATCAAAACATGGTATAATCAATGTCTGTGAGGAAATGAAATAACGGTCGGCGTTTGTCGATAGGGTTAGGACATTTCCCGATGTAGCCCTTTCTATGGAGGGAAAGGTTGCATAGGCAGAACACTTCGGAAGACGAGACTCATGCGCTCGTCCCGTATTGATCCAGACCCTTTTTAGTAAGGGGGCGTTCTTGGATTCGACGGGGGTAGGTCGGGCATGAGTAGCGGGTAGTGGGGACGCGTCCGCTTTATCAACGCTAAAGCCTATTAAACGGCAAACAACAAACTAACTACGCTTTCGCAGCCTAAGAAACTGTGAAACGTGCTCTCGCCTCGCATCGCCCATGTGCCAGGATGAGGGCCCAACTCTTAGTGGGCTACGCTGTCACATCTCCGCCTGAGGTGTGCTGAATAAGATAATCAGGCTGACCCGAAGGGAATCCGGTTACAGGGAGTCTCTAGGGTGACATCAAATCTGTAACTACACCCGTAGAAGCTTATGTTGCGTTATCTTCGGACAGGGGTTCGACTCCCCTCGCCTCCATTTTTGTTTCAGCAGAAAAGATCGCCTAAGAAGGCGGTCTTTTCTGCTATTTAGAACTCATTATAATTGTTGCTTCAGTGTAAGATAGTATCCGTATTTGGGAAAATAACGAAGTTAATGAAGCTTAAATTGGCACTATTAAGATCATATGAAGCTACACTAATATTTCTAGTTGTTACTAACTGCATTATAACCAATCTTATGCGAAGTAAGGCTTGAGTAATCATAGTCTTTAGCATTGCCATTCGCATTTTTGTAATTCCAGTTGAAGTTTTAATCAATAGTTTTAAAAGATTGGATAGTACTATGAGTGCTATTGAATTTGTGGATTTTTTGTTTCTGGCATCGCGAAAATAAATATTGTTATCATTATTTACAATAATACTATCAATTTTATCAATCTTCGCTATCTTCACAATATTGTCCATATTTCCTGCTGGTGATCCAATAATAAGTTTTTTCAAAGTGAACTTTATGAATGATATAGTTGCAGATGAAGCAGTGGATGTAGCCGTTAGTGTTATTATTTTGGAATAATATACCCTTTGAGCTCAATTTGTGCAATCAAAGGAAACGTCACCAACAAACTGTATGCAACACCATTATTGAAGCTGTTGATGGAAAATTATTTTAAGAAAGAGGTTCAGTTGTATTATATTGATCAGCGGCATTCGATTTAGCAAGCCGCAAGCTTGGAAACTTATATTATATTTTTTTGGAGTGAAAATACAGGTTGTTGAAGAAGGTTCGTGGAGCGAAAAAGCTAGGCTTTATCATCAATAAATGCTGGATGATATCCGAGCAGAGTGTAAAAAAAGACACCAGAGTATGATACGATTAAATAGGAAACTAACGACATTATTATTCCTGAAAAATATATTGCGTCGGTGAAGTATGATATGTAACTCTTGTTGGCTCATTAGATGCAAAGGTGCCAAATCCGCAAATGATGATTGGATGGTTTATGTCAAAGGTGCAGTACAAAGCAAGTTATAAGGCGTATCAGGCTGTATGAAGAAAAAATATTTTTAAAAAACTTTAGTATCAAATTTTTAATAGATAATATTTGGTGCAGTAAAGGATATTTCAAAAAACTGTAGAATAGATATTTAAAGTAATAAAAGGGAAACTAAAATATAAATTGAAAATAATGAACTTTATTGAAAAGGGGAACTAAAATGGATATAAATAACAATAAAGAGCAATTGGATTTTGATGAAACAAATGAGGAAGAAAATAGTTTTATTGATTATGAAGACTATGGTATCAAAGAAGTTTATCCAGACATAACAATAAAAGTAGATAGAGATCAATACTCTGTTTTTGAGTTGAAGCGTAAACATGGGAGAAATTTGGTAGTGTTAGATCCTGATTTTCAAAGATCGGATGTGTGGGAGGTGATACAACGCTCAGAACTTATAGAGTCAGTTTTGATGGGTATACCTTTACCTATCTTTTATTTAAGTGAGAATAAGAGTGGGCAACTAGTAGTTGTAGATGGAAAGCAAAGGTTGACGACTTTTTTTAAGTTTTTTGATAATGATTTTGCATTAAAGGGTCTAAAAATTCTAAAAGTAGTAGAAGGCAAAAGGTTTAAAGAACTGGATCAAAATCTGCAATCTAAATTGGAGGACTATCAGATAATCGCACAAGTAATAAAACCGCCTACACCTGATAGAGTGATGTTTGATATTTTTGATAGGGTCAATAGGGGAGGTACAAGACTAAATCAGCAAGAAATGAGAAATGCTTTATACCAAGGTAAAGCTACTAAATTGCTAAAAGAACTATCTAAAAGCGAAGAATTTATCAAAGCAACCGATAGCTCTATTAATGATAGCAGAATGAAAGATCATTATATGATTTTGAGGCTTATATCATTTTATCTTTGGAAAACTGGAAATCTAACGAATTTGAAAGGTGAAATGTTGCAATACGATAGTGGAGAATTAGACTCATTTTTAGGTAAGGCTATGGAATCACTTAATGCAATGGATGATCAGAAAATTCAAAATATAAAAAGAGTATTTTTTAAAACTATGAAAAATAATATAACAGTCTTCGGTAATCAAGCATTCAGAAGAACTTACGGTGAACGTAGATATCCTGTGAATTTAATCTTATTTGATTCTTTTGGATACTTATTTGCTAATTTTGATGAAGAAATTTGTAATAAAAATAAAAGTTTTTTCAAGCAAAAATCAAAGCTACTTATGAACAATGCTCAATTTTCAGATTTGTTATCTAGTGATCGAGGTAGAGGAACATCAATAAAGTCTATATTCTTAAAAATGGATGAACTAAAAAAGGAGCTAGAAAATGATATCTAATATAAAAATAAATGGACTCAAAAGTATTGATGCTCTTGAAATTAAATTAAATCCTTTCACTATGCTCACCGGTATGAATTCTTCTGGAAAATCTACAGTAATACAGGCTTTATTATTGGCAATTCAAAATATTAATGAGACACATCAATCTCCTTTAAATGGAGAACTTACTGCTTTAGGTTCTTTTACAGATGCGGCTAATTTTAGGGTGAATTCAAAAGTTATTGAGCTTGAATTTGAAGGTAATTATAAAGGAAAGAACGGTTGCTTAAACATCAAAATAAAAGAAGACGAAGAAAAAGTAGTGTGCTTGTTTGAATGCGATAACGATGAATTTAAAAGTTACTTTTTTAGAGACGGACATATTCGATATATATCAGCACATAGGCTAGGTGCACAAGACACCTACTTTAAAAATTATAGCTATCAAAATGAAATGGGTTCATTAAGTGAATTTGTAATGGATTTTTACGAGCATAATAAAAATAATGTAATTGAAAAAAGTTTAATGAAAGATCCTGATATTGGCGAAACGCTGGAATTGCATACTAATTACTGGATGGAATATATTGTGAATGCTAATATATCGACTGAAGATATTGAAGGAACGGATATTGTAAAGGCAAGGTTCAATTATACTGGCAATAGAAGTGTCAGACCTAAAAACATAGGGTCTGGTCTAAGTTATATTGTTTCTATTATTATTTCTGTTTTATCATCAAAGTCAGGGGATCTACTGATTATTGAGAATCCAGAAATACATTTACATCCTAGAGCACAATCAAAGCTTACAGAACTCTTTGCTTTTGCTGCTTCTAAAAACATACGTTTCATAATAGAAACGCATAGTGATCACATATTCAATGGAATACGAAAATCAATTTTTAAAGATATTATAAAAGTATCGGAGGTTGCAGTTTATTTCTTCGAATTAGATAGTTATCAGAGTGTCTCAACGCTAGTAGAATTTTATGAGAACGGGAATGTTGTCAATCATCAGAATGGATTATTTGACCAATTTGATGATGACTTAGATGAACTGTTGGAGTTGAAATCATGGAGTTAGTAATGAATGAGCTTTCTTTAGCAGGTCAGTTTAACACAATTGCTTCTTTCTATGACTCGTTAGATAGTATGCTGAAAATCCAAAAAACTTTAGACAAACTTGGAGTAACTGTTTTGAGTCATAGTGAACTCTACAATAGAATGGTTACGCACGAGCATACATTATATGATGCATTATCGAATAAAAGCTCAAGAGGGAATGATAAGGCGCGGTTCTTTAAAGTAATGCTTAGAGAGCTTATGCAACATAAAATGTTCTGGACAGACTCACCAAAGCATAATGAACAAAGTATTTATAAATGTATTTTTACCAGTGATGTTAGTGGATATGGATTAGCGGAGGCTTGCGAACGTGATAAAATAGTGATTTCTTTTCAAAATGAACCATTTCGTCAAAACTGTTTAGAACTAAATAAGGACAATGTTATAATTAAGATAAATAATATATACGATCAAAAAAATATGGCTGAATTGCTTTATGATAGTTGTATGAAAGATGCTTACACTTACTGCCTAAATAGATTTGATGGTTCGAATATATCTTTTGATAACATTGAAGAAAAATATGGGTTCTCGTCAATAAGCTCAGTAGAAACAAATTCTTTCATTTCTTCTTTTAAATCTTTTTCGGATTTGTCATGGGATGAGATAGTAAAAAGTAAAGGACTTCAATATAAACCCTATTCACCATCATCAAAAGATGACGATTGGTTTGCGAGATCAATTTATAAAGATAAAAATATTTATAAGTTTAGAGTGAGTGAGAAATATAGATGTTTTGGGTATCGACAAGATGATGTATTTTTTGTATTAAGATTTGAAGTGAGTCATTCAGTTAGCAATAAAGGATAGATCTAATGTATGACTTCAAATTCAAGAAATTGTGATTTGTGCTCTCATTCAGCATTGTCCGTGTATGGCGATGAGAGCTGAACTTATAGTGGTATATGCTGCTTGAGGGTAAACGGAAGAGGACAATTTGGCGAGCCCGAAGGGAATCTGGTCATTTGGGGTTACTACGGTGATATCAAAAAAAGTGACTACATCTGTAGAAGCCTATGCGAGATTATCTTCCGACAGAGGTTCGATTCTCTTTGACTTCATATGTAGTAAAAACCTGTAGTGCTAGTTAAAATTAATCTTGAATGACTCCTATTTTCCAAAGCGTATAGGGTAATAAAAGTCTATCTAAATTCGTTTCGAATCCTTATGAACTCTTCGAACGGGTCGAAGAAAGAGCAAAACGAGTCGCTAAGATGGAAAATACTGTTTCAATTTGTTTGCGTTTGTGTCGCATCCAGCGTGTAAAGGCTGGTGTCCACCGTTCTTTTTTGCTGTTTGAAAGAGTGGGCACTCAAAGGAGGGCATTATAGTTTTGTTGCAAACGAACATGTAAAGAGTGACTGAGGTACCCTTTGTCTCCAAGAACGAGGGCAGAAGGCGCCTAGCGAAGCAAATCTTCTACCATCTGTACATCGTAAACCGAAGCGGACGACAAGACGTAATTTTGAACGACACCGAATGAATTGATTTGCACGTGTAGCTTGAATCCATAGTAATGACTCTGTTTTGAAGCGCAATAGCCCACGTTAGCTAGAGCTCGAAAACATCGCGCCCTTGTTAAACGAACCGGGTGGCATAAGGAAAGAGGAAGGCTGTCGATGATCGAGTAGGGGCTGCCGAACTCCGGCGAAGAAAGTCGCTTGCGAGTGCGAAGCGAAGATCTCGGCATCGCCGATTGTACCGAGAACGTTCGACTACAGAATCTACATTCCCTTGGATAAAGCAATGCCAGGCACGTTCGGAGGTGAAACCTAGGCCTTTTCTCAGCAGATGAAGCGTCAGGATATGGGCATCGCTTTGCTGAAGCAGATGATGGTTTTTTTCGTTTCAGAAAACTAGCAAAAGCTTGAAATTCCTGCTAAACTTTTTTTGGAATAGCGACAAATTGGCTTTGTACCGAGTGTTGTTTTTGTGTACAATAAAGATGTCTTTGCACAGGAATCTACTTTCCAAAAGGGGATTTAGTCACTTTCATTTTGGATGTTTTTCTGTACAAAGGTTATTTTTCAACTAGCACCACGGGTTAAATACAATTATAAAATAGATAATTAAGAAGAGTCTCACTACTAACCCTCTTGATGAACCTATATTAATGATTGAGCACAGCTTCAATAAAGCAAAAAGTAGAGAGCTATTTTTTTATTAAACTAGTAAGTAATTATCGATCTATATTATCTAATAACTTAATAATATTCATGTGACTGTTTAATAAAGGTTTTTTCGAGATTAAATTAGAGTAGGACCTTTCATTAATTTAAAAGTTTGAGGTGAGATAATGCTAGTGGCTGGAGTAGACACATCTGGTGCATCCGGAATTAAGAATTATAGCGTTATTGCTTGGTTAGATAGCGATAAACAAACATTTTTACTTGATGCTTATAGTCCAACTCCAACGACTCCTTTACCTAGTTCGCCCAATAATTCTGCAATCGGTTTTATTGGATTTGATTCTCCCCAAGGGCTATCAAGTCAAGGGAAAATCATACGCGATTGTGATAAGAATGCTAAGACTTCGACTTCAAAAATTCCATCATCACGTGGACTCTTATCTAAAACAACTTTGTATAAAGGATTGATTGAAGTTGGTATAGATATCTTTTGGAATTGTCACTCGAACCAAATAGCAAATATATATGGGTTGAATCAATCAAAATTTGATCAAGAAAAGCCAACAATTTTTGAAACATATCCGAGATATGTAATTCGTAAATGGCTAAGTAACCGATTGAATAACATGAAATTTTATATTCTATTTAAAGATCATATTACTCACAAAAGGGCTTATCCATCAAGATACGTAGACTATGTTTGGGAAGGATTGAAATTCTTAGGTTATACTTGTCCTGGTGTACACAGACCAAGTATTGATCAACTGGATGCAATGCTGTGTGCTGTTGTTGCTCAGCATCTTTCTACAGCATCAAACTTTCAATTAACAAATAGTGTCGGTTTAAAACCTATTATAAATAATAAAGATAAAGTTTTTCATGAAGGATTTATTGTATGTCCATAACTAGAGTGAAAAATTTTTAATTTTGGTGAGCTACAGTTCTAAATAAATTGCGCATCACACTTCGTCGAATTGTGGATTTGAATAGCCACGGTTCGCCTTCATTCTTGTACACACTTTATGTATAGAATAAAGTAGTATACAGCAAAAGACACTGCCCAATGTGGACAGTGTCTTTTTTGTTGAAATGAAAGTCTTTATAATAGAATCTCATGCATTGCAATCAAATCATCGAAATACAATTCCTCTCAATAATTTCAGCTGACTGCTGAAAATCAAAATGATGATTCACCATATCCACAGTAAAATCCTCTGCTTCTTTTGCGTTCATTTTAAAACTCAAACCATTATAACGAAGGAATATAACCATCGCTGTAAATGCTGTCCGTTTGTTAGCATTATGAAATAGATGATTTTGTCCAAGCGATTCAAACAACGCGGCTGCCTTCTCAAAAATACTAGGATACGCATCTTCGCCAAATACGGAAGATTGAGGTCGATGAACGGCGGAGTGTAGCAATCCGGGTTCTTTTACTCCTACTTGTTCTCCCGGGCTGTATCGTTGAATCATAGCTACATTGATTGCGATGACTTCTTGAACAGACAGATAGCGAATGGGTGTCATCGATCTTTTAGTCCACGCAAGGTTTGATCATATTCTGTCATAACATCTGCTAACGTATCCATGAAGTCTGGGCTAATGCCTTCTGGTAGTGAGATCTTTTTGGCTTTTTTGATCAGGATCTCTCCTGTCAACGGATTAGCATCAATCGTTACTGCATCGCCTTGTCCTAAACCGACTTTTTTCAAAGCGTCAGTCATGCTAATGCCGAGACTATTGCCAAATTTGGTTACTTTTCGCTCGATTTCATTTGTTTTACCCATTATGTTACCTCCTCATCGAAGTTTGACTGTTATAACAATTATACGTAACGAGAAGATGAATTTAAACAAGTATACCTTTTATTAGAAAAATAAATCATACGTATATTCTATTCACTCCCGCCATAGCCGCTGCCTATAACCAGCCATGCCTTTTACGCTTATATAAACGACTCTACCCCATGATAAAATGGAACCATTACATCCAAGTCCGAGTCCAATCAAGGGGGATTACTATATGAGTGATAAATTTCAAATCGTAGGCAGCTTGCTTCGTCCAAAGGAGCTACTGGAATATAAGACGCAAATTGAGCATCGGGATGATATTAGCTATCCGTTTTATCAAGAATTCGACGGGTATCAGCAATGTGAAGCGAAGGCGATCCAGTCTGTCGTGGAGAAGGAAATTGAGAACGATCTGTCGATCATCACGGATGGCGAATATTCCAAATCGATGTGGCATTTGGATTTTGTCTGGGGGTTTGACGGTGTGGAGCGGTATATTGCGGATCATGGATACTTTTTCCGCGATACGGATGGTACGTCCAAATACGAAACACGCAAAGACATCGGGCTGCGTATTACAGGCAAGTTAAGCGGTAAACATCATCATTTTATCGAGTCCTTCAAACAGCTCAAGTCCCATGCGGGTGAACGTGAAACGAAGCTGTGCGTGCCTTCGCCGTCGCATATTTTTGGCGAATTGTCTTGGTCGGACAATATCGGTGGCGCGGATGCGGTGTACCAGAATCCACAGGAGTTGAAAGCAGGCTTGATTCAGGCGTATAAAGAGTTTGTTGCGGATTTTGCGGCTGCGGGCGGTGAGATTCTGCAATTCGACGATTGTCTGTGGGAACTGTTTGCAGATGACAATCCGAACTCTCCGTATACAGGCGAGAACATCAATCAGGAAGAAGTGCAGGCGCTGGCGACTGAGTTTATCGATATTAACAACACGGTCATCGATTACGGGCACAGTCTCGGTCTGAAAATGTGGACGCATAACTGCCGTGGGAACTATGATTCTCGCAATATGGGTGGCGGTTCGTATGTGAAGATCGCTAACCTGTTCCTGAAGCAGCTGAAGTATGATCGTTTCTTCCTTGAATGGGATGACGAACGCGCGGGTTCGCTGAAAGCGCTGGCTGTGTTCAAAGACAAGCCGGATACGGAGATTGTGCTTGGTCTGCTTTCGTCCAAAACGAATACGTTGGATGATGAAGCGCGTGTACTGCGACTGTTGGATGAGGCGTCCAATATTATCGATAAGGATCGTTTGCTGCTATCTCACCAATGTGGCTTTGCTTCCTGTGATGGCGGGAATGAACTGAGTGAAGATGAGCAGTGGGCGAAGATTAATCAAGGGCAGCGGATTGCGAAGCAGTATTGGAGTAAGTGATTGAGGTTATTAGCTTACGATTTCATATTAATTCCATACTAGTTTAAAGCGATTTTCTATGAAAGAAACGTTTGCAATATAGTCTTTTTGGAATGATTTTGAATTGCTATTCTTCTTTTGTTTCAAAGGTAACACATTAAACGGATACTAGATGGTATCCGTTTTAGCTTTTTTATCAACTATTGGTTTTAGCTTATAGTGTTTAGCATTTCGGGCAGGGGGACGACTAACTTCGGATCCATGTCCATCTGGAAAAATCATATATAGCATTAGCATAAGAAGAGACCGCCTAATCAGCGGTCTTTTTCATTTCTTATCAATCATCATAGTCATAAAGCAGTAGACCCTAAGTCAGGTGAATCTCGATTCTTAAATTGTACAAATCACCATATTTTCATCAGTAAACGGACATACCTAATTCCTCTTTAGGTCTAGCCTACACTTCAGCCTTGAGCATAGCTTGTAAGCGAGTAGCAGTATCCAGCGATGCGGTGTAGATCATCATTTTCATCATCGGATTGCCGGATGGATGCAACACGATATGTTCAAACTCCATCACACCTATACGCGGGTCGTCAAAATGTTTGAAGCGGTCTTTGACGGCTTGCACGTCGTGCATGGGCCAGCGTTCGCGGAAGATGGGGATGGTTTGTTGAAATTCGTCTACTAGCTTTTGGAATATGACATCGTTGGGAGACTGGGCGTAATCTGCACGGAATTGGGCAATGATTGCCTGCGCTTTTTCATTTCGCTCCTGCGTGTCGGTTCCAAGTCTGTCTCCGCTGAGTAGATGCTTGATCCAATTGATCTTGTAATCATTGGCAGCGGAAAACGCAGGTAAATGGAAAACAAATGCAGCTGCCCGGTTCCAAGCGGTCAGATTCCAATACGGATCAAGTACAAATGCGGGATTCGGTTCCAGTGCCATAACGGTGCGCTGCATACCTGTCTGCAATTGTTGTTGTTCGTCTTCCGTTTTCTCCTCACGCTGCGCGGGTCTGGCAAGCACATGCAAATACTGCCTCTCATCCTCGGTCAATTGCAGCGCCCGCGCAATATGATCCAGCACGTCCTGTGACGCATTCACCTCGCGTCCTTGTTCCAGCGATGTATACCATGACGTTCCAATATGGGCAAGCTGCGCGACTTCTTCACGACGAAGCCCGGATGTACGGCGTCTTCCATAATTGACTAGCCCTACTTCTTCTGGCGACAGGCGTTGCCGCCGGGAACGTAGAAATTCGCCCAATAGCTTTTTGGGGGAACGTTCTTCCATCTGCATATCCCTCCTTATCCTGACACTGCCAGTCCTACGATAATCGTGGGCAGGCTACCTGTTGTTCTTTTCATTATACTAAACCTATTCAGTCGATACACAGGAGGGCTATATGATGAAACTATTTATTACCGGAGCTACAGGCAAAGTAGGCAGTCGTTTTGCACCACGGATGATCCAACATGGACATGATGTAAAGGTGCTGGTGCGGGATGTGACACAAGCGCAAGCATTGGAGCAGCAAGGCGCGCAGGTGATCCATGGCGATCTAGTACAGCCGGACAGTTATCTCACTGCATTACAGGACGTGGATGTGATCGTGCATTTGGCAGCCAAGTTTCGCGGTGTGGATGAGGAAACGACGCGTACTGCCAATACCGACGGCAGTCTGGCGCTGGCACATGCCGCATTGCAGGCGGGGGTATCGCGATTTGTATTTGCCAGTACGAACAATGTGTACGGCACGGGCGGTGCGGATCGTCCGAAGCATGAAGATGATGAGTTGAATCCGTTGTTTGCCTATCCGCAGAGCAAGGTTGCAGCGGAAACGGCACTACTGAAGCTTCATCGTGAGCAAGGGTTGGGGTTACGCATCGTACGATTACCGTTTGTTTATGGTGATCGTGATCCACATATTGCTGATTTTTTACCGTATGTGAAGCAGTGGAATCCGGCGAAGCGTATTCATATGGGGCATCATGCGGACATTAGTCAGGCGTTGCTGCTGGCGGCTTCGGTACCCGGGATTGACGGTAGAATCTACAATGTGGCTGACGATGCGCCAATCTCGGCTGCGGAATTGCTTCGTTTTCATGGTGAGGAGAGTCTGCCGGAAGCGGCGCAGCAGGAGTACGATGCATGGGATATGGTCGTAGACACGATGCGTATTCGCAATGAGCTGCATTACCGGCCGGTGTATCCATCCTTCTACTCGGCATGGGCAGCCGGTGCACTGTAAGGAGTATAAATGACGGTATAAAATGATATAACCCCTTTTGGCGGATGAGCTGCAAAGCATCGGTTGACGATGATGGTTGCGCCTCTGCTGAGAAGGGGTTTTTTATTGGTTTGGATGATGAAGTTACAGTTGGATGAATGTTTGTAAGACAAAGAAGCGATATGCCTACATATGCCTATGTCTCCGGCAAACTTTCTTTCGTACTGGGCAGTCATTTATAATAGGACAACAGTATACATGCAGTCAGGAGGAGACTATTTACATCATGGATTGGATCAGACAACAACTTCAGAATGTAGGCATGAATGAGATGATGATCGGCTATGCTGCTACGATCATCATGATCCTGTTTATCGCGGTCGTCTGTGTTCTGGCGAACTGGATTACACAGAAGATCGTACTCAAAACGATTATACACATCGCCAACAACAATCGATATACATGGGACGACATCATTGTAGAGAAAAAGGTCTTTCACAAGCTATCCCATCTCGTACCAGCAATTATTATTTATTATTCTGCATCCGTCTTTCCAGCGTATCAAGGATTGATCGAGAAGGCGGCAATGACGTATATGATCGTAGTCGGTATCACGGTATTTGATGCGCTGCTCAATGCGTTTGATGCGATTTATCGCTCGTTTGAAGTATCCAAAATCCGTCCGATTCGCGGATACATTCAGGTGGCGAAGATCATTATGTTTATCGTCGGCGGGATTGTTGTCATTTCGAATCTGATTGGGCAAAATCCGCTCATCATTCTCAGCGGACTTGGTGCACTGTCAGCGGTATTGATGCTGATTTTCAAAGATTCGATTCTCGGTCTCGTTGCTGGTATCCAGCTATCGTCCAACGATATGGTGCGTGTGGGCGACTGGATTGAGATGCCCAAGTACAATGCCGACGGTGACGTGATCGACATTACACTGAATACGGTAAAAGTAATGAATTTTGACAAGACGATTACGATGATTCCCAGCTATGCGCTGATCTCGGATTCGTTTCGTAATTGGCGCGGGATGCAGGTGTCGGGCGGACGGCGGATCAAGCGCAGTGTGCAGATCGATACGAGCAGCATTGCCTTTTGCACGCCGGACATGATCGAGGAATTTCGCAAAATTCACTATCTTGCTGATTATCTCGATGACAAAGTGGCGGAGATTGAGGCTTACAATGTGGAGCGTCAGATCAACCGCGAGAGCAATGTGAATGGCAGACAGCTGACGAATATCGGGGTGTTCCGCGAGTATGTGTATCGATATCTCAAGCATCATCCGGGCATTCATAGCAATATGACGCTGATCGTGCGCCAGCTCGCACCTGCGGATAACGGGTTGCCGCTGGAGATTTATGCGTTTAGTAGCGATACGACGTGGGCGGTGTATGAAGGGGTGCAAGCAGATATTTTTGACCATATCTTTGCGGTCGCTCCGACATTTGGACTGCGCACGTTCCAGAATCCAACCGGGCATGATATTGGGCAGCTGAAAGATCATCCGGTGTTGGTGCAGGGCGATTGAGTGGCATGAAAGTGGAATAGGTGCGTGCGGCATGTAGGGTACGTAATGCAGATGTTGAATACGGAGACATTTTGCAGTAAATAGACAGTGGGTGTACGTAGATAAAAGCCATTAATCTCTGAGTTCGAAGGTTAATGGCTTTTATCCTAACTATGATATCAAATAGGAGTGAATGTTATGCCTTTGAATCGAGAGCAATTACAAGAAGCGATGAAAAAAGCAAGCCAGCATGCACGTCAGCAAGCGAAGGAGCGGGGCGCTTCGATTTATTATATGAAAGACAACAAACGTTTCCGTGAGGATGCGTTGGGGAATATATTCGAAATTGTCTACGATACGAATGGGCAACGAAAAGAGTATACGTATGAAGAATAGACATTTACCATGGATAAACTGTAGATATCATTTTGAATATGGTAGCTACATCACGTATACAATATAGCGCTACGTCCTCATTCCACGGCTACCCCCATATTCATAATACTTCTCTCAGAAAAGCTGACACGATCTACTTTCCATACATTCCCGTTTCGTACAAAGGTAGCGGTACGATCTGTAACTGCATGGGTGTCTCCTAGTAGATCTGGTCCATAGATGGCAAGAGACTGGGTGATCTCGGCTTTATTTTGATTAATATACGTAACTGTAGTGATTGGAGGACTGTACGGACGTGTTTTGGCAAAACCAGCATCCGGTAGAGTCGAGTTGATAAATGCATTGGTAAAGTACGATCGATAGGTGGCGGCATCTCTTTTGATTGAGGTGCGATCTGCGATTTCGTTTAACTTATCCGAAAGAACGGTCAAGCGAGCTACGGTCAGTTGTGCATCGGCAGATACTGTTACTTGAGGTTGCTGCACATGTACGATAATCTGCTTGCCGTCCTTGGTAATGGTTGCCTGTTTGGTTTGTTCGTTCCAAGAGATAGAGGCTTGAATGTATTGACTCATAAAACGCAGAGGTACATACATCGTGCCATTGCGAATTTGTGCCGGAGCATCCAGATCAATGAAAGTGAATACGTACGGAACGTCGATGCCCGGTGTATACGTGACTGCCCGGTTAAAATTCGCTGGCATATACGTCTTGTTCTTTCTTTGTGTTAATAGCACTGTTTTCATATCTGCAATCCACGTTACTGGAACACCAAAAGATTGTGATACGGCGCGCATCGGGATGAAGACGCGATGATTCAGCAGTTGACCGTTATCAATCACTTCTGATTCCGCAGCTTGCGCAGTAGTTGAATAAGGTATAGCGAATAGTAAAAGGAATGCCAGACTCAGGATCAGCTTTTTCACGAGATACCCTCCTGTTAGTAAAATGATGAGATAGAGCGCTATCATAATTGTTTACATACTTGCATGAATGATAACCAAGCTGTTTATACAAACAGATCGTTACACAAAGTGGATATGTATACCAACCAGCTCTTGGCAGTGGATGCATAGTACAACCTATCTATGTTAACGTTGATTTCCTTATTTTGGTTGCTGTTCCTTTACTATTTTCACATGGGAAAAGAGCAGACCGCACGTCCATGATCCAGTATCTTCATTTCCATCTACAAATCCATCCACAAAAAATGAAACCCCATCCCTACGATTCGGGTACAATATTACATATACCTTGCTGAAAGGAGATGACGGATATGAGTATGTGGAGTCGATTCAGAGATGTAATGAAAGCCAATCTGCACAGCATGCTGGAGCGTTCGGATGATCCTGAGCGTACTGCCAGACAATACATGCAGCAGTTAACTAGTGATATCGGACAGGTAAAGGCGGAGACAGCCGCCGTGGTAGCGGAGGAAAGTCGCAGTAAACGCGCATGGGACGAGAGCAGCGGCGAGATTGCCAAATTGCAGCGCTATGCTGAGAAGTCCGTCCAAAACGGCGATCAGGAGGGCGCGCTTCGTTTTCTGGAAAAGAAAGCCCAGCTAGCGCCAAAGCATAGCGAGCTACAAGCCGCTCATGAACGGGCAGCTGCCAAAGCAGATGTCATGAAGCAGATGCAAATCAAGCTGACCAGCGATCTGAACACATTGCAAACTCGGTATGCCGATATCCAGAACAAGCTGCATGAAGCGCAAACGCTACAGCAAAGCAACTCCAACCATACGTACAGTAGCGCCAACAATGCGCTACATGATATGCAGCAAAAGGCAAATCAAGCACTCAACGAAGCGGAAGCGCTCGCTGAAGTACGCGGTGGCGCTCAGCCGGAGGAAGATCTGGATGTGTTAATCGCTCGACTGGAGCAGCAAATGAACGCACAACCTGACCATACTAGCACCTCTGCATCTACGCCGCAGGAAGAATTAGCCGCAATTCAGCAACAATACAAAGGCTAGACCCTATCTTTTGTATTTTGCGATACGACCAACCAACACGCAGGTATCCAGTACTATGATGCAGGTATCTAGTATGATGCAACCTGTACAGTCCAGCATTTCAAACCGAGGTGAATCCATTCATGCCCGTTATTGATTACAAGTGTCCCAACTGCGGCAGTAGCATGATGTTCGACAGTACTACTGGCATGCTATCCTGTCCAAGCTGCGGCAGGCAGGACAATATCGAACAGCTGCCCGATCCATTGAAAAAAGTCGTCTTTACCGATGACGAAGTGAAGGAATACCATTGTCCGAACTGCGGTGCCGATCTGGTGACTGAGCCGGAGACAAGTGCGACGACGTGCAGCTTTTGCGGTTCGCCAGTTGTGCTCAGTGAACGGTTGGGCGGTCAATTGGCACCAGTGAGTGTCCTTCCATTTTCCATTAGCAAGCAGCAGGCGGAGCAGGCATTCAAAAAATGGTGCCGCAACGGACTGCTCACCCCGGCTGGCTTCATGTCCGCCGACCGCATCAAAAGCATTACCGGCATGTATGTGCCATTCTGGTTATATGAGTTACATAACATTGCGGAGGCGCGCGGGCATGCGACCCGTGTACGCAGTTATACGCAGGGCGATTACCACTACACGGAAACCCAACATTACGAATTTTACCGCCGCATGCGGCTGCACTACGTCAATCTGCCCGTCGATGCTTCCGAGAAAATGAACGACCAACTCATGGACAAGCTAGAGCCATTTCCATATGCACAGCTCAAAGATTTCAAAACGCCGTATCTGGCAGGGTATATCGCTGAAAAATACAATTACGACGACAACGATCTACTACCGCGTGCCAAGGATAAAACGATCCCGTATATTGATTCCTCTATCGCGTCCACGGTCACTGGCTATTCTAGTGTGAGTTATACCGATCGGCAGGTGGATACGAATGTGCAACGCGCGGATTATGTGCTGTTGCCGGTATGGATGGTGAATTACGATTTTGACCATAAAGAATATTTGTTTGCGATGAATGGGCAGACGGGTAAAGTGGTTGGCAAACCGCCGCTTAGTAAAGGCAAGATGTTTGCTTGGTTTGCGGGGATTAGCGCCGTTTCGCTAGTGTGTCTGAAGACTGTCTCCTGGGCGCTAGGAGGTGGATTCTTTTGACGTATGATTCGAATGAGCAGAGAGAGAAGAGGCTATATGCTTCGAGTAATGATAGACCAAGCAGCGACGAAAACGGTGATTCGGATCGTAATGATTGTGTAGAAATTCATACAGATCATGCAGATGAGACAGCACAACAATGTCATCCTAGTGGTCATATAGATGGGCAACGTGATGGTTACGGCGTTGGCAAGTTGTTCGTTACTCTGCTGGTGCTCATCACACTACTGTGTGCTAGTGCAGGAACACTGTTGCCGACGCTGAGTTATGCTGCCAGTACGAGCGAGACGACTACAGGCACTAAGACGCTAGTTTACGACGATGCAAACTTGCTGACAACGCAGCAAAAGCAGGAGATTACCGAGATGGCGAATCAATATGGTGCGCTGCGGCAGACGGATTTTGTCATTTATACGACTAATAATGATAATAATATAGATGCTATGAAGTTGACGGAAGATTTGTATGATGATAAAGCTTTTGGCTACAACCAGAAATACGGGAGTGCCGCGATCTTGACGTTGGATATGTATAATCGTAAAACATATCTGGCGGGCTTTGGCGAAGCGGAGCAATTGTTGGATGATTCACGTTTAGATAAAATTCGCGATTATATCACCTCGGATCTCAGCAGCGGCAATTATACGACCGCCTTTGAAAAATATATTCAGCGCTCGTACGAATATATGGGCTACCGCGCAGGTGTGAATCCTGACAATTGGCTGTTCAAATTCTGGTTCCAAGCGGCGTTGGCGATCCTTGTCGGCATTATCGTCGTTTGGATCATGGCGTATCGCTCCGGTGGACGGGTGACGGTGGATCGTGCGACGTATGAAGATGCCAGCGCATCGTCGCTGCTGGATCACTATGACCGCTACATCAACACCACAGTCACCAAGCAGAAAATCGAAAAAAGCAGTAGCAGCAGTGGTGGCGGAGGCGGCGGTGGAACGAGCAGCGGCGGTCATTCGCACAGCGGGAGCCGCGGTTCCTTTTAGCATATTGGTGTTAGCAATCGGCAAGAGAGAATATACATCTGAATGACAGGGAGGATACTGAATATGGGATTTTTCAAAAATCAATTTGCCAATGTGGTGGAATGGGAAGAATTTAGAGATGATATGATCTTCTGGAAATGGAGCAACCGCGAGATCAAGAAGGGCAGTAAGCTCATTATTCGCTCAGGGCAGGATGCTATCTTTTTGAACAATGGCAAGATTGAAGGGATCTTTGAGGACGAGGGTTCGTTTAACGTAGAATCGGATATTATTCCATTTCTGTCGACGCTGAAAGGGTTCAAGTTTGGCTTTAACAGCGGGATGCGCGTGGAAGTACTGTTCGTGAATACGAAGGAATTTACCGTGCGCTGGGGGACACAAAGTCCGATTCTGATCCCGGCACCACAGCTGCCAGGCGGGATGCCGATTCGTGCGAACGGGACATTTAATTTTAAAGTAAGCGATTATGTATCACTGATCGACAAGGTGGCAGGCATCAAGCAAAGCTATCTAGTCGAAGATGTGAAAATTCGCATCACGTCCGTGCTGGATCAGCTGCTGATGAAATGGATCGTGCGTGAAGGCAAGGACATGTTCAATCTGCAAGCCAATGCGTTCGATATTGCCAACGGGATTCGCGAGGATCTGGATATGCAGATGATGCAGCTGGGGATCGGCATTACGGGCTTCCAAGTGATGAGCTTCAATTACCCGCAGGAAATTCAGGATATGATCACAAAGACCGCCTCGCATGAGATGATCGGCAACATGCAAAAATACCAGCAGGTCAGCATGACGGATGGCATCGCGTCAGGGAAAGTACAGGGCGGCGGTACAGCATCCGATATGGCGGGTATGATGATGGGCATGAATATGGCGAACGAAATGATGAAGAATATGAATCAGCAGAATGGTCAGAACAATAGCGGGCAAAATAATGCACAGAATGCGAGTGGCAACAACAGCGGTGGCAATCCGGCAAATGGGCAGAATGCTAATGCGCAAAATGGCGGTAATGCCAACACTGGCGGTGGTCAGAACAATGGTGCAGAGGGCAACGCAGACACTAGTTCTGCACCAACAGGCTCCAGCGGTACAAAGCCGAATTTCTGTCCGAACTGTGGAGCGAAGAACGAAGGAGCGAATTTCTGCTCGAATTGTGGGTATAAGCTGGCATAAGGATTTTGAGACGATGTTGCTTGCTCGTTTCGTATACAGTTTCAGTACGAATACAGAGAAGGAAATACAGAAACATGCACAAAGAAAGACCAGCTTTACTTATGGATGAGTTGTAGCAGTCGTACTATATCCTACGTATGATTGTACGATATAAAATTGAATTAAACCGCTGACAAGGGTATTGCCTTCCTGTCGGCGGTTTTTTGTATGTTACAGCACCATACAATATACATGGATCATTCCGAATTTGATGACAATATGAAGAAATAGCGCATTACTTCAACAACCGCAAACACAGCTCCACCCGAAACCGCTCATCCACATCACTCAGATCACTTCCCAGCAGTGACACGAGCCGCTCCTTCCGCGATAAAAATGAATTGCGCGAAATAAACAACCGTGATGCCGTCCGCGAATCATTGCGTCCTTCTTCCAACCAAATGCGCAGCGTCTCCACATAATCCACCGCAGACTGCTCATCATAATCGAGCAATCTTACCAGCCCCGGCGGAAACAACAGGGACGGCGGCAGTTCACCCACACAATGATGCAGCACATACTCCTGCCAGCAATCCGCAAATGTACGCACCCGCGATAACTCTGGATTTACAAAATGAATAACTGCCTTCGCTTCCGTATAATAATCGTTGACCTTTACCAACTCAGCAAAGCTATCACTCGCTCCGGCAAGGCAGTCCATATTGAGCAGCCATCTATGAACCCAATCGTAAAAGTCCCGATCTTTACGCGCAAACCGAGTATCGTTGATCAGCCCGACAATCTGCTGATCGTGCACAATCGCAATCGACGCCGGAATCTCCATCTGGAAACGATTGCGGATGTAGCGGCTCAAGTTGGTCAACGACTGCTGCGGCAATTGAATGACGATGCAGCGGAATTGATCGCCCGGCTGGGTATCTAACGCGTCCGTTAATCGCTCTAAATGCTCCTCTGGCACAGGCAATCCATCTAGCAGCGATTGCAGTACATTTCCAAAAAACTTGCCGCCCGTTTGCGATGGACGTAGCAGCATTGTTTTCACGTAGTCGGATAACAGTTCTAACAACTGCACATCATGCTCCTGTAACGGCTGACCGACGGGCTGCATGCTGAGAATACCGAGGTGAATCTGTCCATCGGTAATATGAATATAATGCAGCTCAGAACTGGAACCGATATGGCGGGCATGCTGCGGGTCGAACGCATACCGATTACCGGATACACGCCGGATCGCCATTTTCAATCCATCCAGCGTATTGTCATCTGAAAAGACTCCGAGAATAGAATGATCGTCGCTAACTCGTTGCCCTTCATTAGAGGACGCCAAAATATGAATATTCTCATCGCTGACTGTCAGCAGATGTCCCAGCACTGGCGAGCTAACGTCCAATAGCTCCTGAAGCGAACGGTTTCCGTCCGATACAATCTGTCGTAGCGTATCCACCCATTGCTGATACATGACGAAAATAGCCTGTACCTGGTTCATTACAGTTGCGACAGATACGGCAGATTGGATCACGATCGTACCGGGCGCTATTGAGTTCTGCTCGTAGATGCCTGTTTCACAGCAGCAAATAAAAATCCCTTGCACCTCATCTGCTTGTATCGATATCTTCTGTGTAGCATGCGCGATATACACTTGATCTGACTGCAATCTCATCTCGGAATCATACAATAATGGAGGTTGTAGCGGAAGATTAGCCTGAGATGGATCGCTGCAACTGAGTTTCCATGTTTTGGATAGTTGAGTAGTTAGCATGTGAAAGGTTGGACGCATGAGGGATTCATCCTTCTTTTGAATATTTTCTATATCTTAACAGGTAGACCTACAATATTGTAGGTCAGAGTAGAATAATAACTACAATTGCGACTATTACGGGAGATGGTCGGATTTTCTTATACTACATATAAGCAGTACAGATCACAGCTATACGCATCATGACAGACACGTAAAAAAGTAATATGATCTGCACTTGCTGATTCCGTAGGTAGTAATCTGCAACACGTATTAGCTTCTATATATGATAACGAAATATAGATAAAGGAGAGATTGTGATGAAAGCAGCCATTTATTATGGTCAAAACGATATCCGAGTGGAGGAGCGTCCTGTTCCAACGGTAGGAGCATCAGATGTGCTAGTACGTAATCTGCGTGGTGGCATTTGCGGAACAGATATTAACATTGTGAAAGTAGGCGGCGGAGACAAAGGCATTAGTCTTGGCGCGGAATTTGGACATGAGATGATGGGCGAAGTAGTCGAGATTGGGGAACATGTTGCCAGCGATATTCAGCTTGGCATGCGAGTCGGTATCAACCCAATTACCGCCAAAAAGGCAGGGCGCTTCAAATCACTGGAATGCTCCGGCTTCTCGGAATATGTGCTGGTGGAGGACGCGGTGCTGGATTACAATCTGTATGCGTTCGAAGCAGACGTATCGCCAGAAGCTGCGGTGCTGATGGAGCCGATGAGTGTTGGTCGTCACGGTGCCTTCAGCGTGGAACCGAAGCCGGACGAGCATATCGTCGTACTGGGCGCGGGACCGATCGGTTTGGCTGCTGCCGCCAGTCTGATCGCCGAAGGGATGCGTCATGTTTGTGTTGTCGATATCGATGACTGGCGTCTGAGTAAAGCGGCGGAATTGGGCGCGTTAACCGTCAATTCAGCACAAATCGATCTGGCGGAAGGATTAGCAGCCCATTTTGGCACATTACATGTGTACGGACAGGACGTACCGAATGTAGACGCATTTGTAGATGCAGCAGGTGCGCCGGTATTGTTCGACGCGGTGGCGAAGATTCTCAAGCCTCATGCTCGCATCGCGATCATCGCTGTCTATAAAAATGAAGTGCCAGTTAGCTTGCTGCAAGTGATGTCCAAAGAAGTGAAAATCATCGGAGCGAGCGGCTATACGCACGATGATATTGTAAAAGTGGTGGAGCATATCAGCCAGCAGAAAACGCGGATCCAATCCATCGTTACACAGGTGTACAAGCTGGATCAGATTCAGGAAGCATTTGAGACAGCGATTGCTGCCAAAGGAACGATCAAGGTAGTTGTTGATTTGACCTGAGTAGTGGCTTACGATTGCACATAAGCATTTGAAATAAATACATGTAACAATGTATTGAGGCGTTTACAAGATCAACTTACAGAATACGGTGCGAATAGTGAAAAAGGTTGTTTGTTATGGGAAGGTATCCCTTCTCGATGCAGCGGTTAAGATAGGGCTGGATCAAACAGGCAACTTTTTTCGCTGTTTATCTTTTGCTGTTCCTCTTTTGCTGTTCATCTGTCATATCATTATGTATAGCCCATGATCTGAGAAAATCCCTGTATGCGAACTGTTGCATTGAGTACAATACAGGTAGAGAATGATACCGCACAACACGTTTTAGACGATGACAAGACAGGAGGCAGCAGAAGATGAGCCATAGACCGTTGATTGGTATGATGCTGGGCTGGAAAGTGAAACCGGATCTGATGCGAGCTTGTACATTGTCGGCAGCGTATTACGGTGCTGATCTGTACTATTTTTATACATGGGATGTTAGAGAAGACAGCATTATCGGTATGCAATTGATCGATAATCAGTGGGTACAAGGAGAATTTCGTTATCCTGATGTAATCTACGACAACACCCGTCGGCGGGGACATGAACGATATGAGGAAGCGTATCGCAAGCTAGATGGCATCCCGATGGGACATATGCTCAAAGGGCGTGGCTTTGGGAAAACGAAAATCTATAATCTGATCCGTCATGATGAAGGATTGAAAACGAATCTGATTCCATTTATGACGATGAAGGAACCGGAAAAGGTCATGGGTTTTATCGAAAAGCATAAGCGTGTCATTTTGAAGCCGGATGGCGGGTATATGGGACGTAATGCGCTGACGGTTCAGCTGACAGACGACGGAATTGAGGTATTTGATCAGGAGCAGCTGCATGTATTTGTATAAGCAAGCGCAAACATCAAAATGAAATAGATGAACACATAACAACGGAACATCTTCTTGTCCATTATTCCGTAACCCCGCCGTTCTTTCTCCGTATTACTCTGTACTTATGACAAATAACGAACAGGATTTGAGGGAAAGCCTTATGAATCAACTATTCAACAATCGGGCGGAAGACGGGTATGCGGCGGCGGAACGGAAGGCGGCAGTGTATTTTGCAGAGCTGCGTCAGCAGTTGGAGAGTCAGCAGTATGCGCAAGGGCTGAAGACTGATTTTGGTCAATGGCAAAAACGGCATATTTCGCTGTCTTCTCGGCTGTCGCGCTGGCTGCCAGTCAAGCAAAAGCCCGATATGTGGGATTATCATGTATATATGCAGTGGCTGAATATGACGGGGAAGATGGACGGTTATTTGCAGCGCAGTGTGGCGTATATTTATATGCGCGATCTGGGACGGGCGCTGCATACTCCGCACACGCAAACACGGGTACAGGAAGTCGCAACCAGTCTGAAAAAGCGTCTGCTCACCTCGACGCAGACCAGAACGGATCATGTGCCGGAGTTTATGAGTCTCGATGGTGTGTATCGCTGGGCACAACGCGAAGGCGTAGAAACAGCGATGATCTGGGTGATGGACAAGCTCCAGCAGGTGACCGCACATATTCCAGAGGGCATGAATGCCGAGCAGGCACAGCGTAAATTGATCAAAATCATCGTCGGTGTTGTCCTACACGCAGTAGAGGAAATGGATGATGCTGTACCGCAAGGCGAGCGTTCGCGTCGACTGGATGAAGCGATACGTCTGGGATATTCGTACGGGCTGACGTATCCATTTATCGACGATATTCTGGATTCGGATCTGCTTACCGCAGGCGAAAAGGAGCAATATTCGCGCCTGATCCGCCGTGCATTAGTAACTGGATCGGTGCCAAGATTGGGCGATTGGTCGGGCAGCCAGCCGGATTTGATCCGCTATATTCACAGTGAATTACGCGAAGCATTTGAATATATCAAAGGTCGGCAGCAACCGCATGTGCAGAGTGTATTTTTCGAGCAGGCATATGTGTTTTTTCAGGCGCAGGATGTGGATCGGACACGCAATCTGGCGAATGCGGAATACAGTAACGAGGAGTTGTATGTGCCCGTTATTCTGAAATCGGCATGCTCGCGGCTGGTGGCGCGCTCCATTATCGGGGCGGATGAGGACGAAGGGTTTGATCAGCGTACGTTTTGTTATGGTATATACAATCAGCTAGCGGATGATTTTGCAGATATGTTTGACGATCTGGAGCGCGGAGCGGTGACGCCGTATACGTATTATGTAACATATGGGCAGAAGCGAGACGATCTGATGAATCCGTTTGAACTGTATTGGGCAGTCATTCATTATCTGATTCACGATGTGTACCGTTCCGATGAAGCTACACGCGAAGTCATTCTGGATCGGGCGATCAACGGCTTGAAGCGGGCGCATGTACGGCTAGGTGCGGCGCGGTATGGTGAACTGATGGATCTGCTGACCGCTGGCATGCCGCAGTTGAACATAATTATTCAGCGTATGGTGCGAGACGCAGAAGATGTGGATTTTCTCGACAAATTATTGCGTGACCAGATGTTAATCCATCTGCGACAAGATCGGGAACAGCAAGTGCAGTTTGAATCTACAGTGCGACAGGTACGGAAGCAGATTAATGATGAGCTGCCCATCGCAACCCGGGAAGGCATTTTGCCGATGAATGAGCTATTAATCAGCGCTGCCAATTACAGTCTGGAAGGCTCCGGTAAAAGGCTGCGCCCGATTCTGGCGTGGGTGATGGGCGTGCAGCATTACGGGCTGGATGCGCAGGCGGTGCTACCGCTGCTGCGTTCGCTGGAATATATGCACACCGCGTCCCTGATCTTCGACGATCTGCCTTCGCAGGACAACGCACCATCGCGGCGCGGACGGGCAACATTGCATGAAGTACACGACAGTGCGACAGCCGAGCTGAGTGGTCTGTTCCTGATTCAGAAAAGTATCCGCGAACAAGCATCAATGACCGGATTCCCTGCACATACCGTGTTGCAGCTGATGGACTATTCAGCGCAAAAGGCGGAAGAGTTATGTACCGGACAGGCGATGGATCTGCATTCCCGTGGACAGGCGTTAACGCTGAAGCAGCTGAACGATATTTGCTTTCACAAAACAGGTGCGGCGTTTGAAGCCTCGCTGGTGATGCCAGCAATTCTGGCGCAGGCGAATCAGCAGGAGATCCAGACGCTGCAACAATTCGCGTATCACGCAGGTATTGCTTTTCAGATCAAGGATGATCTGCTGGATTTGCAGGGTGATACGGTACAGCTGGGCAAGCCAGTCGGGCAGGATGAGAGTAACAATAACTCGACCTTCGTATCCATTCTCGGTGAGGACGGGGCGCGGCGAGAGATGTGGAATCATTATTGCGACGCACTGGAAACGCTACGGGAGATGCCGAAGGCAGTGCCGTTTCTGAAGCATCTGCTTGACTATATCGTACATCGGGATCGGTAGAAAATTTGTATAATAATATTTAAGGATTTTTATAGCAAGTTAACAAAGTAAATAGCTGAGAATTATATAATTCTTAGCTATTTACTTTGTTATTAAAATTGATTTTTTGATATGATTATTATTCGTCATTATATGGCCCTAAAAAACGAGTTCCATTAAAATGGATAAGATGAGAGGGCGCATCTGCTACCCAGACTTCTGTTTCCCAAGCGATTACACTAAGATAACGAGTCATTGCAGAACGATTTGGAAATGCTGTAACATAAACAATTCCTGCTATACAATTCTTAAACAATTTAGCGAGTTCTTCGTGTCTTTTTCCATCAACTGGACCATGACTAGTAACAGATTCAATAAGCAAAAGCCAATTCTTTTCTGGATAATATATGACTACATCAGGCATTTTTCCATGTAAATTTATACTAACTCCTAAAGAGTTTAACAAACTGACATCAAAATACCCTATTTTGTCTCCAGTATCTCCAACATATATAAGCTGTCCATTCGGAACATAACGAGGAGCAAAGTCTTCGATTATTGATTTTATAAGCTCACTATGTTCTCCAGGAGAAATATAAATAGATTTGTTTTTCTCAATACGTACAGGTAATTTATTTTGTTCTCTTTCTTTAGCATATCTTTCTACTAAAGTAGTTATAGAAGCTAAGTAGGTTGCAAGCGCTATATGCCATTCTGCACTGTTGTATTTTTTGATAAGCTCCAAAGCAGCTGGAGCAATTTGATAAACTGCTTTAGGACTGTTCACAGGTCTATCAGGTTTATCTGGATTATACAGCGCAAGACCAGCACTAACAAATTGATGCATTGAGTATCTTCTAAAGGTCTCTCTGGTATTAGGAGCATATTTTTTAGCATATTCCTCAAGTGCAAAATTCATTATAGGGGTTATACCTATCAAAGGATTGTTTGCTTGTTCCCAGGATTTCTCAGGAGTTAAGTTAATCAATGCCAAAAGGCATAGTGCAGATCGATCATTAAGTTGTTCTTTTGGAAATCCTAACATTTTTAGTATTTTAATAGCTTCTACAATATGCGGATGAGTATCTTGCATTAACAAAAACTCCTTTACTTTTTGGTCAATAATATCTTGATTTATATAATTGATATTTTCTAAAATCCATTTGCCGATTTCAAATATAATATCTTTGCTAGGGTATTTCATAGTACGCAAATCTGTAGCATTAACTTGCGTATGACCATTGAAAACTCTAAAATAATTATCGACCTCTAACGAATTAAGATATGCGAATAAACCATATGCTATCTCAGGAACTAAACCATTTTTGTTAATATGAAATACGTTTAGCCCATTCTCAAAACCTATAACAGAATAATCAATTGTATTAGGGTTTAAAACTCCGGCCACAATACGACGTTTTTCTTCTTTAGAAGAAAAACGTTTAATTACAGTATAGTAGCCATTAGGGTATAAAGACTTTTCAGTTTGTATATTTCTAATTAATGCGTTCGGTTTTTTCATTATTTTAGGCCAATTTATTGAAGTTCCAGAAAAATGATTGGGATAAAAAAGAGGGACGGAGTTTGTTTCTGGTTCATTGCGCAAATACTCTTTGACACGAAAATCTACAACTGGTCCAGTAGATACTTCGATTCCTAGTTCACTTAACGAATAGTGGACACTAGGATATTTTTCAGTAAAACTGGGTTCAGAGTTTGTAGGGACGTGGATAAACAATTCCGTATCCAAAGGTTGGACTATTCTAGAAAATTCATAACTGTTCTCAATATAATCTGAGAAGCTTGCATCTGTTGAAGTAGATATTAAAACATTCTCTTGTTTTGTCCCTTTCTCAAGAGAAATAATTATATTTTCTTGCAATACTTTATCTTCATGAAATGCACTATTTCTAGACTTAAATAAATGTATATGCTTTATCGCTGTCTTATCTAAAATCAATTTCCGGAAGGTCTTAAAGTAAGGTCCATTACAAAAGCTTCTTGGAATAATAGCTACTAATTCGCCATTTTCTTGTAATAAATTTATAGCAAGTGCAACGAAAGCAGAGTATAAATTTCCTGTTTCAATACCTACATTCCTCAATAACTTACGATGTAATGAAGTGCTTGATATCTTTTTATATGGTGGATTTAATATGACATGTGAAAAGTTAAGTTTTTCAACAGGAAAGAGATTATAATCACTTTGGAGAATATTTATAGACCATTCAATAAAATCTGCTGAAATAATATCAATATCAAGATTTAAATCATCATGAAATAGATTTAAATTTTGCTTTAATATGGGTTTTAGCATTTCGTCAATCTCTACCGCAGTAACTGATGCTTCTCCATCTAGTTTAATCTGGGAATATTTATTTAGAAATGAACCACTTAACGAGCCTATTCCTGCTCCTGCATCCAGTAAACAAGGAGATTTTAGTTTTTTCTCATCAAAAAGAGAAACCATAAAATCAGCAATTTGATATGGCGTGAAAAATTGACTTAATTCGTTTTTTTTTGTAAGAGAAGAATTGATTTCAATTCTTATTTTATCAATTTGTTGAATAATACTTGTCATGATAGTTCTCCAAGATCATTTGATTTAAAATATTGTAATTGCCAAGATTGCGAGTGAAAAAATATCTATTCTAATTATAATGTTAATATATTTAAAAAGTATACAGATTCCATCTATTTAAGCTAATTAACAGTAAAAATACTGGGATTTTAATATTGAAATATTTTATAGAATACATATATTAAATTTAACTATAATAATGCATAAAGAAAAAGCAAAACAATCCATATTCAATTTATTCTGTGGATTATTTTGCTTTTATTCGTCATTAGTGTTCATAATATAATGATGGTAACAATATAGTTTGATAATCAGGAGGAATAGAACATGACACAATCGCAAATTGGTGTACCGTTAGAAGGCTTTGCCGAATTTAGCCGAAAGGTTGCGGCTGAAGGTGCGGTATTGCTGAAAAATGAGAATCATATATTACCACTGTCGAAAAATGAAAGCGTTTCGATTTTTGGGCGGGTGCAGGTGAATTATTATCGAAGCGGTACAGGATCGGGTGGTAGCGTGCATGTGGCGTACACAACCAATCTACTGGACGGGCTGCGCAGCAAGGGCAATATCTCGGTCAATGAGCAGCTAGCACAGGTGTATGAAAACTGGATTCAGGAGCATCCGTTTGACAATGGCGGCGGTGGTTGGGCAGCCGAGCCATGGCATCAGCAGGAGATGCCGCTGAACAGCGAGCTGGTGGCGGAAGCGAGACGTCAATCGGACAAGGCGGTTGTCGTCATTGGACGCACGGCGGGTGAGGATAAGGATAATGCAGACGAGCCGGGTAGTTACCGTTTGACAGCTGACGAATTGGATATGCTGAAGCAGGTGACGGCGCATTTTGACAAGGTAGCGGTTGTGCTGAATGTGTCCAATATCGTCGATATGAGCTGGGTGGATGACCCGGAGCATGTGCATCGCATCGGAGCCGTGATCTACGCATGGCATGGCGGGATGGAAGGCGGGAACGCGATTGCCGATGTGCTTGCTGGCGATGTGACGCCGGGCGGCAAATTGACCGATACGATCGCCTATTCCATCGACGATTATCCGTCCACTTCCAACTACGGGCATGAAACGAAAAGTGTGTATGCTGAGGATATTTATGTGGGCTACCGGTATTTCGAGACCTTTTGCCCAGAGAAGGTGCAGTATGCGTTCGGATATGGCATCTCGTATACGACATTTGCGCTGGAAGCAGGCGCAGCGTCGGTTGTGAACCGTGATGGGCAGGAGCAGGTGGAGCTGTCTGTAACCGTGACGAATACCGGTTCAGACTACGCTGGCAAAGAGGTTGTGCAGCTATATGTCGAAGCGCCGCAGGGAAAATTAGGTCAACCCGCACGTTCACTGGCAGGCTTTGGCAAAACAAAGTTGCTACAACCCGGCGAATCGCAGACGCTGACATTATCGGTTCCGGTCAGCCGTCTAGCTTCCTATGACGATGCCGGAGTGACTGGTCATGCACATGCGTATGTGTTAGAGCCGGGAACGTATTTGTTCCATGTCGGTACGAGTGTGAAGGAAACGACGGCGGTATCGTTTGCAGGTAGTTCTGCTCAGGCAGGGCAAGATGCAGTGGCGACAGGCATTAGTGAAAACGGCAGTACAACATTGCTCAATGGACAGGTAGCAGGTGTCGCTGACGCAGCAACCGCTGGCTTGTATATCGCTGAACTACGTGTGGTGGAGCAATGGGAAGAAGCGATGGCGCCGGTAGAAGCATTTGACCGGATCAAGCCGGGGGCACGCAAGCCGGACGGTTCGTACGAGCTATCGTCTGAGCCAGTGCCAACGCGTCAGATTGTGCTGGCGGATCGGATTCAGAGCCGTTTGCCACAGCCACTAGCGCAGACCGGGAATCAAGGCTATACGCTGCAAGATGTGGGCAAAGGCAACGTGTCGCTGGAACAATTTGTCGCTCAGTTGGAAAATGAAGACCTCGCTGCGCTTGTGCGTGCGGAAGGCATGAGCAGCCCGCTCGCAACACCGGGTACGGCATCGGCGTTTGGCGGAGTGAGTGACCGTCTGCTCGGATACGGTATTCCAGTCGCATGTACGGCGGATGGTCCGTCCGGTATTCGTATGGACAGCGGAGATAAGTCGACACAAGTATCGATCGGTACACTGCTGGCAGCGACATGGGATGTGGAGCTAGTACAGGAATTGTATGTGCTGGAAGGCAAGGAGATGCTGCGCAACCATATTGATGCGCTGCTCGGACCGGGGCTGAATATTCGTCGTAGCCCACTGAACGGGCGGAATTTTGAATACTTTTCCGAAGATCCGTATATCTCGGGTGTATTCGCAGCGGCATGTGTACGCGGGATTATGGACGGCGGCTCCAATGCGACGCTCAAGCACTTTGCGTGCAACAATCAGGAGCAGCATCGTAGTAAAGTGAATGCGGTCGTATCAGAACGTGCACTGCGCCAGATATATTTAAAAGGCTTCGAGATTGCTGTACGCGAAGGCGGCGCCAACTCGGTCATGACCTCCTATAATCCGATCAACGGTCACTGGGCGGCATCCAACTATGATCTGAATACGACGCTGCTGCGCAAGGAATGGGGCTTCAAAGGCATCGTCATGACGGACTGGTGGGCAATTATGAACGACTGCGCCAACGGTGGTGAAGCAGATCGCAAATATACAAACTGGATGGTGCGTGCGCAAAACGATCTGTACATGGTCGTTGCTAACTATGGGGCAGAGACGAATGTATGGAATGACAATACGATGGAATCGCTGGCAAACGGGACGCTGACTGTTGGCGAATTGCAGCGCTGTGCGGTGAATATTTGCGACTTTATTTTGAAAGCACCGGTGTTTGCACGCGGGGAGCTGTTGAAGGAGCAAACGCAGTCCTTTACAGCAGTTGCGGGCGCAGGCAGTGAGCATGGACAGGCGGTGACCGCAGAAGATGACGTGCAGATTCCCGTGCAGACAGACGGCGTTACCGTGATCCAAGTGCCAGAAGCTGGCGAGTATCGTCTGTTTATCCATCTGATGTCCGAAGGCAACGAATTGGCGCAAAGTGCCACCAATCTGCTATTCAACGGGCAGCTGGTCACTACGGCACAGACGAACGGAACGGAAGGACGCTGGCTGCGTCAGAAACTGGTGAAGGTGCAGCTGGAGCAGGGTGTGTACGAACTGACGCTAGAGTTTGTGAAGCCAGGGATGCAGGTGGAATGGATGGAGCTGAAAAAGGTATAAAGTAGTTAAATATAGCCGTACGCTTGGATTGAATTCCGAGAGTACGGCTATTTTCTGTATGAATAAATAGAGTTGACGTTGGGTTGCTTTAAAATTAGACTTACGGAGTAATATACATAATTTTAGGAGGATATATATGAATAAGTCAAATGGAGAACCCTTTAAAAAATGGTGGATGTGGATAGCTATTTTCCTTTTGTTAATGATTGTTTTGCAGAACATAAATAAAAAGAATGAGTATACTCCTAATGGCGATCCAGTTCAAAAGGAAGTTGTGGAAGAAGCATCGACCAGTGAAGCGACGACTGAACCAAAGACCGCGACAGTAGATAAAACGCTAGAGCAGGTTAATGAACATGTTCAGCAAGAGGAGGTCGACCAAGCAACTGTTCCAGCCGAGGTCGATCCTACTGTTCAGACAGGTTATGTAGGGATTGGTGGTACGAAAGCAGACATTGAAGCAAAATATGGTGAGAATGAAAATTCAGGCGATGCAATGGCAGCTTATGATAATAAGACCATTTTGGTTATGTATACGGATGATAATAGAGCAGATAATCTTTCTTATGAGTACGAAGCCACTGATCAAAACAGGCATACGAGCAAAGACGCAATGTCACAAGCAAAACAATTCTTACCTTCAGATATTAAGAAAATTAGAGAATATGATCCTGATGAGGATCATCATGTCACTGTATACAAGAGCAACACATTAGCTGCACTTGTACCGGATTATTATGAGGGTCTGAAGGAATTTGGATCAACAGCTGCTCCAGGAACAGTCAATGTATATACGAAACAAGATCAAGACGGAGTATATATGTTTGGTATAGCGTTGGGAGATTATCAATGATCGTCAGACTGTGAATGCATTGTTACTATGAAATTCAGCAGCAAAAAATGTAAAACAAAAAGCAGAAGGCGTAGATACACTATGCTTTCTGCTTTTTGTTTTGCCAGCCATTTGATTAGCCAATCACACCTACATTTGAATGCATAAAGTACCATTTTCCAAACGTTCTACATTTAGCAGTTGAAAAACAACCAGCAGATGGAGTAGTATGACAGTATATAATACAATTATATTAATACATTAACAATAATATTAACTATACGAGCACAGGAGTTGTGAATGATGAGCAAGCTTGGGGAAGCTTTACTTGCATGGTATCCGCTGAATGAGCAGGAGCAAGCGGGCATAGATAGGTCAGGACACGGCAATGATGCACGTCCAGCAGGTCAACAATTACCGGAGATCAAGGACATACATGGACGCAAGGCAGCATGGTTTGGCGGTGGTGCCAACGGATCAAGTTATCTGGAATTGCCAGCTTCTTTGTTGGAAAATGTAAGCGATAACACTGGGTTGACAGTGGCGGCTTGGGTGAACTTTGGCATGGGCGTAAGCATTTGGGAGCGGATTTTTGATTTTGGCAGCGGGGAAGGGAAACCATCGTTATTCCTCACCCGACAAATGCGCGGTACGCTGGCGGCAGATGGTGATCTGGCGGTCGACCCGGGCAAAGGGTATGTGCGTGACGAGTGGATGCACGTAGCGTTTGCAATCAAAGGCACCGAAGGCGGCACGCAAAGCAGTGCGGGACCAATTGTTTATGTGAACGGTGAGATCGCAGTGGACGGTACGATCAGCCAGACATCCAGCGGCAATTATGCCAAGCTGCGCAGCTGGTTTGCTTCTTTCGGTCAATCGGAACATTACCAGAGCAACTATATCGGGCGTTCGCAATTTGCAGCAGATGACGATTACACGGGTGCAGTTACTGACTTCCGTGTGTATAAAGCTGGCTTGAGCGCAGATGAAGTCATCGAAGTGATGTGCGATTCGCTCGGAGATGATGAAGTGATCCGGTTAGCGCGGGATAAATATTTGTCCGCACCGGCAACCATCGTCACTAAGCCGCTACATTTGCCAACAGAGTTAATGGGTGGGCGTGTAGCGGTAGCGTGGACGTCCAGCCAGCCGGAAGTGCTTTCGCATACAGGCGAACTGCTGGATGTGCAATCGCCGCAGGGCGTACAGCTGAGTGCTACGCTGACACGCGGCGAGCATGTATTGGAAAAAAGCTTTGACGTTTCCGTGTTACCATCCGACCTGCCGCCGTACACGTTAACGGTACATGGCGACCGCGAGTTGTTGGATGTGAGCGAAGTGATGTACGGGCTCTTTTATGAGGATATTAACAATGCGGCGGACGGCGGCATCTATGCAGAAATGGTGCAGAACCGCTCGTTTGAATCATTTGCCTTTGATACGTATTCCCATGCATCTGGCGCTTGCGGCTGTTCGACCGGGCGCAATCGTGAACCGTTGTTTGCATGGTATGGAGAGACGGACAAGCTGACGGTACAGCATACAGGCGGATTGAATGCGCATTTTGGCGTGGACGACCCGGATGTGAATGCGTACTATGTGACCGCAACAGACGGCACGACCATCGTCAACCGCGGCTTCAACGATACGAATGGCGGCTGTGCGATGAATATTCGCGAGAGCGCTGGATATACCTTTACCATCTGGGCAAAAGCAGAGCAGGACGCGGAGATTACGCTCCAACTGCAAGCGCCGGACGGACAAGCTGCGAGTGAGCCAGTGCACATCGCTATCACAGGAAATGGAGCATGGCGCAAGTATGGAGTGGACACGCCGATTGTGTTGCATGGTAGCACCACTGTACTTGGTCAGCTGGCACTGACCTTTAACGGTGACGTGTCCATCGATATGGTATCGCTCGTGCCGCAGGATGTATGGGGAGCAGATGAGGAAAACAACTCGCCATCTGCGCATGCTAACTATACAGGAAACCCGAACTATCGTCTGCGCCGCGATCTGGTAGAAGCGCTACAAAACATGAAGCCATCGTTCCTGCGTTTCCCGGGCGGCTGTATCTCGGAAGGTTCCTTTATCTGGGACAATGTGTACGACTGGAAAGATTCGATCGGTGACATTGAGCTACGCAAGGAGAACTTCAACGTCTGGGGCTACATGATGACGATGGGACTCGGCTATATGGAGTATTTCCAGCTGGCGGAAGACTTGAATGCTGTTCCGTTGCCAGTTATGGCGTGCGGCGTGCTCTGTCAGGCGCGTTCGGATTACGCGCATCCGGCGGGTGGCGCATTGCGTGAGCATTATATCAAGAACTTTACCGATCTGATCGACTTTGCGATCAGCACCGATTTTGACCATAACGAATGGGCGGCGATGCGTCGTCATATGGGGCATGAAGCGCCATTCGATCTACGGTATCTGGGCGTAGGCAACGAGAACTGGGGCACTGAGTTTTTCGCCAATTTTGAAGTGTTTAAACGGGATATTGAAGCCTATGTGGCTGCCCATTATCCGGGTCATGAGCTGTATATTATCTCTACCGTTGGTGCGCAGGCAGATGACGATGCGTATCAGCAGGGCTGGAAATTCCTGAGCGGCAATCTGGAAGGCGGTGCTGAGGTTGAATTTGCCGATGGACAGCACGTGATTCAGGAGCAGATTACGTGGTACGCCGACCAGCCGGATTATATGGATACGATTGCGGACGAGCATTATTATCGTTCCAATGAGTACCTGCTCAACAATGCGGATCGGTACAACTATTATCATCGTGCGCAACATCCAGACGGCAGCATCGACTGGCGCAATACGTCCAAAGTATTCGTCGGCGAGTACGCATCGACCGACAAAAACACACTTGCCGGAGCCGTCGCCGAAGCCGCAGTCATGACCGGCTTTGAAAATAACGCCGACGTCGTTCGTCTCGCCGCCTATGCGCCGCTATTCAACAAAGTGCTGACAGATGGCACGTACCGCTGGACACCGGACTGCATCTGGTTTGACGACGAGACGGTCTGGTACACGCCGAACTACTACGTACAGCATCTGTTCGCCACGTATCTCGGTGACAAAGTGCTGGGAACGTCCTTTTCCACTTACAAAAACGGTCGTTCACTGGAGCTAATCCCACGCGGCGGTATCGAGATCGCGACTGGGCAAGCGGAGATCGTCGTGAAAAAGGTCACCGTCACCTCTAACACTGACGGCGCAGTATTACTGGAACAGGACTTCACCACTGCAACCGAGCTATTGCCGGAATGGCAGATTATTCCGGGCTCTGCCGGTCATCGTCTGGAGCAAGGAACCGGACTGATTCTATCCGCGCAGGATAGCGGCTTGAACGGATTGTATGTACAAAACGACAACTGGACAGACTACCGAGTAGATGTGGTCGCCATACGCACATCAGGCACCGACGGCTTCTATATCGGCGCTGGTCTAACCGACATTCGCCCAGATACCAAGGACGTGCTGGAATACGCGATCGGCTACGGCGGCAACGCGACTGGCGTCAAAGTATACAAACAGGGCATCGAAGGCTACACACTGGGCGATTACTCCTCCAGCACCGCCGCTGGCAACCTGCGTGCCGCCAGCTACGAGCCACTGTCCGACGATACCGAATACACCATCACCGTCAACTACGGAGACGGAACCGGCAATCGCCTGATCTGCTCCTACACCGACGGTACATTCAACAGCAAAGTGCTGGACTATAAACTGGAAGCCTACAACCGCGAAGTCTTCCATTCCGTCACCAAAGACAACCAGCACGTCTATATCAAACTAGTTAACGCCGACGCCGCTTCCAAAGCAACCCGTCTGCAACTGAACAACCTAACCGTCGACCCATCCGCCAGATGGCTCACCCTAACCGGCGACGAATCTCTACTGCACACACCAAACGTCAACACCAAAAACGCCGAACAAGTCATCCCAACCGAACAACCACTAACACTAGACGGATCAGCCGTAACACTCAACCTACCACCCAATTCCGTCAACGTCTTAGTACTGAACATCCGCGAATAGCAGTATGCAATAGTAAATAGAACGAACAATTGCACCAAGAAAGTTGCATACAGCAGAAGTGAAGTCCGACAGACTATCGTCGCAACATACAGATATTCCATATAGCTGAAATCACCAACCTGCAAAATCTCATAGCACTACAGCTCCAATATTCCAAACCGTTTACCCGAATGCAGTACCAGATGTACTTCAAGAACTTAAACATTCTAAGAACCCTAAGTACTGCATTCATCTTTTATATTTTTCTGCACTTCATCTACTACCCACCCACTTGCAATTGCGTATGTTGCAAGGTGCACGGAGCGGAGGGAAGGAAATAAGGGAAAAGGGACGACTTATAGTGTTTGCGCTGTTCAAACACGAGGTTCAATAGAAAGTGATTTTTGCAAAGCAAAATATCTTACTACTCACAGTGTTTGTGTATTTCAAACACGGGGTTCAATAAAAAGTGATTTTTGCAAAGCAAAATATCTTACTACTTCCGGGGCGTGAATCTACAAGTATCTCCTTAATCCGTAGATTCGCGCGGCTCCACCGGAGGACGTCCCCTTATTCCTTCCCGAAGCGTTCCCTGCACCAAGCACCATCCCAACACGCAAGTCCAAACGAAAGGGGATTTCCAAGCATGGTCCAATTCTCCATCAAATCATCCGGCAAAAAGCTCGTCCTCGCTGCACTCAGCCTGTCTCTTGCAGCAGTCGTCGCCATCCCGTGCAACGCCTCTACAGCATCGGCAGCGTCTGACAACAAGGCACCATCTACATCGACGCCAACATTCAGCAACGCCACCGTCCATGATCCATCCATCATCAAGGACGGCAATACCTACTACGTCTTCGGCTCCCATATCGCTGCCGCCAAGTCACCTGACCTGATGCACTGGTCTAATTTTGCAAACGGTTACACCACGCCGGGAAATACGCTGTATGGCGATCTTTCTAAAAATCTGGCCGGCTCGTTCAAATGGGCTGGCGAAAATGACGCCGACAGCAAAGGCGGTTACGCCGTTTGGGCACCGGATGTGATCTGGAATCCCAAATATGTAAACAAAGACGGTAGCAAAGGCGCGTATACGCTCTACTATTCCACGTCATCCACCTATATCCGCTCTGCCATCGGCATGGCGGTATCACAGAAGATCGAAGGCCCATATACGTATGCAGACACCTACATCTACACTGGCTTTACCAAGGACACCGCATTTGATGCCAATAGTCAGGTAGACAAAAAGTGGACGAACACCAACGTACAAAGTCTGATCGACCAGAAAAAGCTGAGTGCCGCCAATCCGGCGTGGTTCAATGACAACGGTTCGTACAACAATCAGCAGTATCCGAACGCGATTGATCCAACCATTTTTTACGATAAAAAAGGCAAGCTATGGATGACCTACGGCTCGTGGTCAGGCGGCATCTATGTGCTGCAAGTAGATGAGAAAACCGGCAAGCCAATCTATCCAGGCAAAGACGGCAAAACGTCCGACGGTCGCCTGATCGACCGCTATTTTGGCACGAAAATCGCTGGCGGTTACGGTAAATCCGGCGAAGGCCCCTACATTCAGTACAACAAGGATACCGGCTACTTTTACCTGTACATGACCTACGGTGGTCTGGCGGCAAACGGCGGCTACAATATGCGCGTCTTCCGCTCCAAAACCCCGGATGGCATCTACACCGATGCCAAAGGTCAACAAGCAACATGGCCGTCCGATGCAGATAGCAGTCAGTATGGCAACAAGCTGATCGGTAACTTTATGTTCGGTAGCAAGCCGGGTGATCCGGGTTATGGCGAGAACTTCGGTTATGTATCGCCGGGTCACAACTCCGTCTACACCGATGCCAAAACCGGACAATTGTTCCTCGTCTTCCATTCCCGCTTCCCGGGACGTGGTGAGGAGCATGAAGTACGTGTGCACCAGATGTATATGAACAAAGACGGCTGGCCCGTTGTATCGCCGTATCGTTATGCAGGCGAGCAACTGTCCAAAGTCAGCGACAAAATGATCGTCGGCGATTACCAGTTTGTCGATCATGGCAATGATACGTCCGCAGTGATCAAATCGGCTCAATCTATTCGTCTCAATGAAGATCATACCGTCACTGGCGAAGTGCAAGGCACATGGAAGAAGAAAGGCACTGCCGATGCTGAATTAACACTGGGCGGCGTGCAATACACCGGCGTATTCGTCAAAGATTGGGATCAAGTGTCTCAGCAATATGTGCTGACCTTTACCGCTTTGTCGTCCAAAGGCACGATGGGCTGGGGCAGCCGCCTCGCCGATGCACCGGACGCACAAGTCGTAAATGATGTATACGGCGATCTGGCGCTGGGCAATACAGCGGAAGTGACGTCCAACCTGAATCTGCCCCAATTGGGCAGTCGCGAGACAACAATCGCTTGGACATCGTCCAATGCACAGATTGTACAAACCGATGGAACCGTCAATCGTCCAGAGTCCGGTAGCTCTGCTGTACCGGTCACGTTGACCGCAACGATTCACAAAGGAAATAGCCAACGCAGCAAAACCTTTACGGTACAAGTATTACCTTATGTAAACGCCAAGCTAGTAGCACAATACAGTTTCAACAATAACCTGAATGACAGCACCAGCACATGGGGGCAAGGCACACTGACGGGTAACCGTCTCGATGCTACAGTCACCAGTGCAACCTATGCCACCTATGGTCAAGGTGTACAGGGACAATCGCTTGTATTGGATGGACAATCCGGCGTACGCCTGCCAAATGGGCTGATTCATAGCAACTCCTACTCACTATCCTTATGGGTGAAACCGGAAACGTTGACGACGTATACACCTGCTTTCTTTGGGGCAGCGGACAGTAATCACTGGATCAGCCTGTTGCCGCGCGGCAGTGCTGGTGACAATACGATGCTCTGGTCGGGCAGTCAGCCGTGGTACGATGCCAGCACCGGTCTGAAAATCCCGTCCGGTCAATGGAGCCATCTGGCAGTATCCGTCGATAACGGCAACGTCAAAGTATATGTAGATGGCAAAGAAACATTCAGCGGCACCGGCTTCCCAGATGTCTTCTCCGCTACGAATGACGCCAGCTTCGGTCTAGGCGTGAACTACTGGGACACTCCGTTCAAAGGAGAACTGGACGAGCTGAACATCTTCAGCGGCGCGCTGACACCAGCACAACTGGCGAAGCTATCGGCACGATGATCGCACTCGTGCTTCAGTAAACGTTAAATGGAAGAGGTCAAATAAAACAAGTTAGATGGAGGATGTCTATCCCAAGCATCCGTACTCAGCAAAACCAGCAAAATGTTCAATGTAATCTGAAAATCCTTCAATCTCGCACGTCGCTTCCTTCTTTATAATGAGTCATAAAGCCATCGCCGCAGAGCGATTCGCCGCCAACATCATGGCTGCGGATGTGCCCTGCGGCGATGTTGCATTTTAGGAAGAAACGCGGTGGTAGAGGTGAGAGAGATGAAGGAACATGTAACGGAAACGAAGTCTATTGAGCATACAGAAACAGGTGTTTTGAACTCGGCAACTTCTCATGCAGTGGAAGACAACAACGATAGGTCTGATTCAATAGTAGCTGATTCGGTAGAGTCTAGTGTATCAGCAGGAGGTAGTGCGGCAGATCCTGCTGTAACTTCCGCTGTGTCAGCAGGCATCGACAGTCTACTGTGCTTGGATCTGCTACCTCGACTACGGAAGGATGTGCAGGTACGTTATGAAGGCAGTATCGACAAGCAGGGCTTCAATGCCGATTGGGATTGGTGGCTGTATAAGGAAGGCAAGGAGTGGGTGATCTTCGATGTAGATGGACCGGGGTGCGTGTACAATCTGGTGCAGCATCGATACCCGGACAGCGAAGAGCCGACGTTTTTCTTTTATTTTGACGGGGAAGAGGAGCCGCGCTTTCAGATTCGGCATGCGGAGTTTGGACAGAAGGCTCCGTTTCTAGCACCGCTGGCGGATCAATATATGGGACCAGACGATAACGGAAGGGGACCGATTCGGGTAGTACGCAGTTTTGTGCCGATGCCGTTTGCAAGGTCCTGTCGGATTACGACGGATATTCGTTTGAAGGGTGCTGCCAAAGGCGACGGCGGCTGGGGACATGTAATATACCATACGTATGCAAGTGCACAGGGGATTTCGACCTTTACGGGACAAGAAGATTACAATGAGCTGTTACAGCAGTGGGAGCATGTGGGCGACGATCCGAAGCCACAAGTTGAGGGGCAAACGGTGACGCTGGAACAGCTACATCTTCCGGCTGGACAGGCAGTAACCGTGTTGAAGCAGTATGAGCCGGGCAGTATTGTATCTATGACGGCGCGCTGGCATCAAGATTCCACGGTAGAGATTCCGCGCTCATTGCTTCATGATATCTGGATCGTGGCGCATTGGGACGAGCATGAGCAGCCGGATGTGGCATGTCCATTGGGGGCTTTTTTCGGTAATGAATTAGGGTATAACCGGATTGGGATTCTCTCGCATGGACAGCGCGAGGATGGACAGTGGTATCAGTATTTGCCGATGCCATATTGGAATAGAGCGCATATCCAGCTGGACAATCGCGGGAGTGAGGACGTGGACTTTGCGCAGTGGGAGATTGTGTATACAGCGGCCAATGAACAGCTGTATCCGCAGCATGATACCGGGTACTTCCGTACGTCTGCCTATTATCCATTACAAGCTCGTCAGGGGCAGGATAGTATCATCGGGCGCATCACCGGGCGTGGACATCTGGTGGCAGGGCAGGTGACGGCATTTGCACGTACACCGGGTATTATTAGCTGTGAAGGGGATGTGCGAGTCTATATCGACGGTAATGCGACACCGCAGGTGGAGAGCGACGGTTCGGAGAGCTGGGTGAATTATGGCTGGGGCTTTCCGACGCCGCCAGAGATGAATCCGGCTACCGCTTATGATGGATTACCGGACAATCCGTGGTCGATGGTGCGGCTATGCAGCGGCGATTGTTATCCGTTTCGGCAAGAATTGATATTTGGCATCGAATCGGGGGAGTATAACAATCAGTATTTGCGGCATTCGGGCATTTTGCTGTATTACGGGCAGGATGAGAATGGGATGGTGCTGACCGATGAATTGGATATCGGTAACAAAGCATCTGAGGGCATTCACGATTATCGTACGGAAGGCAGTCGCGGATATTGTACGCTGGAATCCAGCTACGAGGGCGCTGCCGACGATCTACGTATCGCGGATACAGGGCACGAAACAGAAGGCTGGAGTCAATTCGTCATGTCGATATCGCCAGACAATGACGGTGTACGTCTGCGCCGACGCTCTGACCAGATGATTGGGAGACAGCGGGCGCTTGTGTATGTAGACGGTCAGCAGGTGCAGGAACGTAGCTGGTACGTCGCCGACCGTAATCCGTATAAACGCTGGCTGGACGACGAATTTGAGATTCCGGTTCGTTATACGGCGGGCAAGGAGCAATTGACCATTCGGCTGGAATATGTGCAGGAGGGCGAGACGCGAACATGGAATGAATATTATTACTGGATGTATAGCTTGTTATGAGTCGCCCATGTCAGCGGAAATATAGGAATATACACGATAGTAAGCGCTTGAAAAATAATCTTAAAAAATGCTTGCGCCCTTCTTGCATACATGGTATGATCTTTCTTGTGGTTGCGAAATCAATCACCTAATCATTTGCGGTCGTGGCGGAATTGGCAGACGCGCACGGTTCAGGTCCGTGTGGGCTTACCCCCGTGGAGGTTCGAGTCCTCTCGACCGCATTATAGTGTTACTAGCGAAACTCTTCTCTTGCAGAAGAGTTTTTCTTTTTGTCCAGACAGGATAGGAGCTGTTCGTTGGTACATAAGGATATTACAGCAATTCGGCAATACAGCGCAATCGGTGAAAGGGTGGTAGAGAGATGGATTTGGGACATGTACTGGAATTGTTCAAACTCGGTGAAAAGCTGAAAATGGAGCTGCGGCATAGCTGGTTGTCCGATGGACGCCGGGAAAGTGTAGCGGAGCATACGTGGATGCTGACGCTGCTGGCGATGGCGGTCGAGCCGCATTTACCACAGCCTGTTCAGATGGAGCGGCTGCTCAAAATGCTGATCATCCACGATCTCGTCGAAGCCCGTGCCAGCGATGTCCCTGCCTTTGAGACGATGGACAATCCAGAGCGCAAAGCCATCAAACAAGCGAATGAGATTGCAGCGATTGCATATATCCGCGATCTGGTTGGCGGCGAGAATGGTCGTCAATTTTATGAGCTATGGTTTGAATTTGAACAGAAAGCGACCTATGAAGCACAGGTTGCCAATGCGCTGGACAAGCTGGAAGCGCAATTGCAGCACAATGAAGCGGCGCTGGATACGTGGTTGCCTGTCGAGCAGGGGATGACCTTTATGCTGGGACGACATACTGACTTTGATCCGGTATTGTCTCATCTCAAGGACCTGATCCAGCAGGAAGGTGACCGCAAGATGCAGGCAGGTGGAATCGACACGTCTGTGTTCAAAGATCGTCATCCTGAAGCTTGATAAGGATCATCGCAGGCATGACTGGAAGAAATAATTTCAGAACATTCCATTTTACTCTTCATAAATGCTGATAATCGTCTTAATATAGAGAACGACAATAACAAATAGAGCCTGATTGCGACAGGTTGAATAGATCATCGCAGCATCTGCAAACCCGTCGGATAAACGTGAACGAGAGCAACAACCAATTTTAACAAAAAAAGAAGTGAATCCATGATGGAAGAAGCTATACGCTGGAAGTGGGGTCACCGGATACTGGACAAATATTTCTCCGGGACTACGATGCATTACAGACAGATTATCGCGCTGTTCATTCCGATTCTGATTGATCAGGCGTTTATTATGGGACTCAATCTGATCAATACAGCGATGATCAGCTCCGCCGGAGTATCGGCGGTCAGTGCGGTCAATATGATCGATTCGCTGAATATTTTCCTGTTTAGTATTTTTATCGCGGTCGCTACGGGCGGCACGGTTGTCGTTGCCCAGTACAAGGGCAATGGCAATGTGAAAAAGGTGTCCGAGGCGAGTGCAAGCGCCGTGTCGGTCGTGACGTTGCTTGGTGTCGTGGTCGGTATCTTCGGCATTGCACTGCATGTGCCGCTGCTGAATCTGCTATTCGGCTCGGCAGAAGCGGACGTAATGAGCCATGCGCGCACGTATCTGATCGGTAGCTGTATTTCGTTTGCCGGGATTGCGATTGTGGAAGCGATCTGCGGAGCGCTGCGTGGAGTTGGCAGTACGCGTGCATCGCTCATGCTGTCGCTCATTATGAATGTGCTGTACGTGCTGCTCAATTTCCTGTTTATTCACGGATTGGGACTGGGCGTACTCGGCATGACGATTGCGCTTAATATCGCCCGGTATGGCGGTGCGGTCTGCGCGCTGTATTATCTGTTCAAAATGGACGTCAACCTCAAGGTACGTATGCGCGAGCTGTTTAAAGTAAAATGGGAGATGTTCCGCAAAATCCTGTTTATCGGCTTCCCGTTTGCGACGGAGCAGATGTTCTTCAACGGCGGTAAAATTCTGACTCAGATCTTTATCGTTGGCATGGGTACGTATGCGATTGCGGTCAATGCCATCTGTTCGGCGCTTGCCGGAGCGATGCAGATTCCCGCCAATGCGTTGTCGCTGACCGTAATCACAGTCGTCGGTATTTGTATCGGGAGCGGCAATGTGCAGGAGGCGCGCAAGTTTACGAAGTCCTTTCTGGTGCTGTCGTCGATGTCATTTATCGTGATGGGGCTTATTATTTTACCGTTATTCCATCCGTTAATCTCCTTGTTTGATCCACCGGCAGAGATCGTGGACGAGATCTTTATCGTGCTGCTGGTCAATACGCTGGTGCAAATTCCATTATGGTCGATTTCGTTTATTACGCCATCTGCACTGCGGGCGGCGGGCGATGCCAAGTTTACCTCCATGATCTCGATGTTATCCATGTGGCTGTTCCGCGTTGTGATGGGTTACATTCTTGGTGTGGTGATGGGCTGGGGCGTACTTGGCGTTTGGCTGGCGATGGATCTGGAATGGGGCGTACGGGGAGCGATCTTCCTCAAGCGCTTCTACGGGAACAAGTGGTTACAACATCGAATTATTTAGCAAGTATATTGCAATACACAGCAGGCGAAACGGCGTAGAGGATGCCGCTTCGCCTGTATGTACATAAATGGAGGTTACAGATATGGAATTGTTACCCGGTGAGTATGTCATTAAAAAGAATATTATGGCGAATCTGTTCAAAGGGATCGAAGCGGTCGGTGGCTTCATGCAGATTACGAATCAGCGCATCGTATTCAAGGCGCATGCACTGAATGTGCAGACGGGTCCGGTCGATATTTGGATCGAGGATATTGTACAGATGGGCAAGCGCAATACGCTGGGGCTAGTGCCAAACGGTATGCGTATTATTGTGGCGAATGGAACGGAGTACCGATTCGTCGTCTGGAAGCGCGGCGAGCTGATGGCGCTCATCGACGAGATCAAGCGCGACAGCATGACACGTTGATACGATCTATTCCTCCGGCGAGGTCTGACGTTGTCGCTTCATAAAATGATGCTGGCTCCAGATGCCGATCGCAGCGATAAATGGTAAAATCACGGCTGCCAGTACCATCGCTTCCCGCAGCGGAGCCTTCATCCAGACCGGCATAATGATCACAAACAAAATAATCATCAGCACATCCCAGATCAGCTGCTTCTTGACGTAGATCTGTATCGCTTGCTGCATTCGCACGACCTCCAGTGAGCATAGTATGTAGGTAGAGCACTATTGAATATGGGAAATGCTGTAAATCTATTATACGTTGCTGAGGTTGAAATGAAAACGGTTTAGTGATAAATATAAAAAGACCGGAAATTCCCATCTTGCGGAAGATACCGGTCTTTTTGCTGTATATTTTCTATAAAAATGTACAGGCGGCTTGGAAATCACGGAATGATCAATCGCTTGATCTACCGTTTCCTCAATAGAAGCTAACGATTAGCCATCAGCTGACCAGCACCAGAATGAGTGCGATCAACGCTGGCAATCCCTGCATAAGCAGGATAGAGCGTTTCACACTCAACCCGCCATACAGCGCCGCCACAATGACACAGAGTAGGAAGAAGATCGCCAGTTGGTGGGCAAATCCATCATTCGGATGCAGTAGCGACCAGATCAGACCTGCGGCGAGAAAGCCGTTGTACAGCCCTTGATTCGCTGCCATCGACGAGGTGGATTGTGCCAGCTCTGGCGTTGTACCGAACGTCTTCATCACACGCGGCGTAGTCCACAAAAACATCTCCATTACCAAAATATACAAATGCTCAATCGCTACCAGAGCGACCATAATGCTTGCCAGAACAGAAAGCATCCGATTCACTGCCTTTCCTCATCAAAATAGAAACCATTTCCCAAAGATTATTCAAAAAACATATGTAAATTCCACAGATGCCGTTACAATCATAATAACAGAAATTGTTCATCATCCACTATGCATGACCACTCCGTCATCTCAGCCAGCAATACGAACAACAGATTCCAATGACAAATTGCTTGATCATCTTATTAGGGGAAGGTGTCACATGTCGAAGCACAGCACGGGAATACAACGAAGAATTACATGGATCACAGGAACCATCTTGGCGGCAATCGTACTGCTAACTGCCTGGATGCTGCAATCCAGAGCATCGGAACAGGCATACGCAGCGCCGACTGCTCATTACGTCGCTCCTACTGGCAAAGATACCAATAGCGGCACGTTGCAATCACCATGGCGCACGCTGCAATACGCCGCCGACCATGCCGAAGCAGGCAGCACGATCTATATTCGCTCCGGTACGTACCGCGAACGACTAAACATTACCCGCTCCGGTTCGGAGAGCGCGGGCGTTATTACATTTACAAACTATAACAAGGAACAACCGATTCTGGATGGCACCGGTCTGAGCGTAGACGGCATCCAAGGGCTGATTGAGCTGAACAATGCCAGCTATATTACCATTAACGGTTTGTCAGTACGCAACTATACGACAACCAGCCGCGATAATGTACCGGTGGGTATGTATGTGCACGGTGCCGGGAAGAAGATCAGCTTGCTTAACAACAAGGTCTATAACATCCGTAATACTGCTACACCGGCAGGCAGTGATTTGTCGGGACGGGATGCGCATGGTATCGCCGTGTACGGCACGGCAGCTCCAGCTTCCATTCAGCAGTTAACCATCAGCGGCAATGAACTGTACAATCTGGTACTTGGCTCCAGCGAAGCGATGGTTATTAACGGCAATGTAGAGCAATTTGAGGTTACGAACAATGTTGTGCATGATAGCGACAATATCGGCATCGACGTGATCGGCTACGAAGGTACATCGCCCAATGACCAGTACGATGCTGCACGCAATGGCACCATCGCTGGCAATACCGTATACAACATCTCTGCCAACCAGAACCCATCGTATGGCAAAAAGCTACCGAACAATTGCAACTGCGCAGGCGGCATCTATGTGGATGGTGGCAAAAGTATTGTCATCGAACGCAATACCAGCTATGCGAACGATATCGGCATCGAGCTGGCATCTGAGCACAAGGGCAAAGTGACGAAGGATATTACCGTGCGCAGCAATGTCGTTTACCAGAATCGCTATACCGGCATCGCCTTTGGCGGATATGACGAAGAGCGTGGTACGACAACTGGCTCGGTTATTATTAACAATACGCTGTTCGGCAATGATAGATTGTCTAGTGAGAGCGGCGATGGAGCTGGGCAATTGCTGATTCAGTACGGCACCTCTGGCAATACTGTGCTCAACAACATTATGGTATCGTCCGCATCTGGCGTACTGATTCGCAACGATTATCCATCCAGCAACAACAAAGTCGATTACAATCTGTACACGCTGAATGCTAACGCTGACACCGCCTATTGGATCTGGCAGGGCGATACGTACGAAGGGCTACCAGCATATCAAAAGGCAAGTAAGCAGGATGCCCACTCTCGTCAAGCAGCACCGCAATTTATCAATGCAAGCACAGCCGATTTTCACCTGCAAGCTACGTCACCCGCACGGAATAGCGGCATGTGGAATGATATTCTCAAAGGCACTTCGGATCGCGACGGCAAAGCATGGGTACCATCATCCACCGTTACAATTGGCGCATACCAATAACGTTTCGGATGATCCAAACGCTACTGCAAGCATGAGTCTGTGCTAATCCGCATATGATCTACACCTTTGCTCCGTCTATGATCTCCATATAAAGTGGTATAATGGACAGCGACATACAGGAACACATCATCAATCGATGAACACAATCGGCAAAGCAAACATCAATCAAGGAGGCAATCACAGTGGCAATGAATCCGGCAGAAACGGCAGTAGGTTTTATCGGTATTGGTGTGATGGGCAAAAGCATGGCGCGTCATCTCAAGGAAGCGGGCTATCCGCTGCATGTGTATACACGTACCGCAGCTTCGGCGCAGGAATTGGTAGATGAGGGCGCAATCTGGCATGAATCACCGGGCAAGCTGGCATCGGCAAGTAACGTGATTATCACGATGGTCGGCTATCCGCAGGACGTAGAGGACATTTATCTCGGTCAAGACGGTATTCTGAACAATGCCGCCTCTGGCTCGTATGTGATCGATATGACTACATCCAGTCCGCAGCTGGCACAGCGGATCGCCGAGCTGGCAAAGGACAAGGGCATTCATGCGTTTGACGCTCCGGTATCCGGCGGCGATGTGGGCGCGCGCGAAGCCCGTCTGTCGATTATGGTAGGCGGCGAGCAGGCAGCATTTGCAGAGATTCAGCCATTGCTGGAAAAGATGGGCACCAACATCGTGCTGCAAGGCGGTCCCGGCGCTGGTCAACATACGAAAATGTGTAACCAGATCGCCATCGCCTCGAATATGCTTGGTGTATGCGAAGCGCTGGCGTATGCCAAATTCGCTGGTCTGGATGCGGAAACGGTGCTGAAAAGTATCGCCACTGGCGCAGCAGGCAGCTGGTCGCTCAGTAACCTCGGTCCACGTATGATCAAGGGCGATTTTGAGCCAGGCTTTTATGTGAAGCATTTTATTAAAGATATGGGCATCGCTCTGAACTCGGCAAAAGAGATGGGATTGGATACGCCGGGACTCGCATTGGCAGAGTCGGTCTATCAACAGCTGTCCCAGCAAGGATATGACGAGAAAGGCACACAGGTGCTATACCGATATTTCACGGCACAATTTCAATAAGCACAGAGAAGATATCGTTGGAAACGTAAAATCTCTATATCGCAAACGCTCAACACAATCGCAAACGCTCAACACAAAGCCGCTGTTCCTCCCAAAGGACAGCGGCTTTTATCGTTGTTATAACTGTACTCATACTAGTTTGTCGCTATCATGAGTCTGTTTACACTCAATCGTTCACACATCATACTACGAATTTCCGTTCAAAATCTCATCCACCAGCTCACTCATGCCCTGCCATGAATCCTTCATGACAAATTCGGATTGGATCGGCTGGTTCCACGGGCGCGGAATGCCAATCGTCTGTTTGCCAGCGTCACGCGCGGCGAGCAGATTATGCGGACCATCGTCGATCAGCAGATCGAATTCTAGCAAGTATTTGCGTTTGGCGACAAAGAAATTATCGTACGTAATAAACGGCAAATGCTGCTGCAACCAGCGCCACTTTTCAGGTACAGATGATGGGCGCGCAGCGGTAACGATAATCAGATCGTGCTTGGCATGGATTTTCTCCACTTCGCCAATCGTATATTCATCAAAAATCTCCAATTCCTCATACAAGCCCGGTCGTCCGAAAAAGATCTCCTCCGAGCATTCATGATGCCAGATGCGGCTCATATCAAAATTCACAATCTGCTCCATACTGAGTAGCAGATCGGGATACAGCGCATTATGATAATGAATCGCCCGCGGCAGTAGATGGCACAGCGTATCATCCATATCGATGGCGACAATTTTCCTATCCAATGGAACGTCCTCCTTTATACCGTGAACAAGCGGTCTGCCATCTTCAACGTGACAGACAATATCCAAATTGTAGCGGAGCCTTTGGGAAATAGCAAAACGAATGAGGAAAGGCAAACAAAAAGCAGGCTCGCTCAGAGCCTGCCAGTATATACGTGAATGATTGCTCTACTCAGTCGGTTCTTTTTACACCTGTCCATTGTTCGCCGGACAGATATTTTTCTGTGAGGATCGACAGCAGTTGAATACCAACTTCGTTATGTCCGCCTTCAGGAATGATCAGGTCGGCATACTTTTTGGAAGGCTCGATGAATGCTTCGTGCATCGGCTTCACCGTCGTCAGATATTGCTGGTGAATCGACTGGATGCTACGTCCGCGTTCTTCGATATCGCGCAATACACGGCGCAGGATGCGAACATCCGGGTCGGTATCGACGAATACTTTGATATCCAGCTGTTCGCGCAGTTTCTCGTCGGACAATACATGCAGCCCTTCTATAATAACGATATTGTTCGGCTGCAATTCCAATGTCTGGTCAGTAAAGCGTGCATGCATCGTAAAATTATACACCGGCGCATGTGCGACCTGACCTTGCTTCAGCTCGCCGAGATGTTGGATCAGCAGCTCATTGTCAAAGGCAAACGGGTGATCATAGTTGATCAGCGCGCGTTCTTCCAGATTCAGATGCGTATGATCCTTGTAATAATTGTCCTGCGAAATAAACGTGACTTCCTTGCCTGCACTCAAGCGTTCAATGACCGAGCGTGCGACTGTTGTTTTGCCTGAACCGGTGCCACCGGCAATACCAATAATGAGCATGGCGTTAACATAAACCTCCCTGGGATAAAAACACAATATAGTGCGGCGCGTAGATTATATCATTCGGTTATGGATATTTCCGTGATCCGGTGATCGTTCAGAAGCCTGCCAGCTGTCGAAAATGGACATGATACTGGCGAAACCGGATTTTACACACTACTAATATTTTAGAATAGCACAGCTGGCGCGATTTTTCACCTGATTTCAAAAGGTTTGCACTGGAAATATTACATTTTGTCAAATGACATTCACAACGATTGCTTTAGTATAGAAGATATGGAAATCGGCGGGACCTTGCGTTTCGGCATCCCAAATCTGGAGAGCGGAGTGATACAGATGAAGCAACAGCAACAATGGTTGGTCAATGTGCAGCGATTGGAGCAGACGATTGAGCGATTTGCAGATTACGGACGTACCGAGCAGAACGGGGTCACCCGGCTGGCGCTGAGCGAGCAGGATCTTGCAGTGCGTCAGTATTTTCGGGAGTGTTGTGAGGAGCTGGGGATGCAGGTTGTTGTGGACGATATGGGCTGCATGTACGCTACACTGGCAGGTACAGAGCAAGCACCGCCGATTGTGATCGGGTCGCATATGGACACTGTCAAAAAAGGCGGGCGCTTTGATGGTATACTCGGCGTGCTGGCGGGGCTTGAGATCGTGCGCACAATGAAGGATTACGGCATTCAGCCGCGCATTCCTATTACGATTATGAATTTTACCAATGAAGAAGGTGCGCGCTTTGAGCCGTCGATGATGGCTTCTGGTGTGTTGGCAGGACGCTTTGATAAGGCAATCATGCTAAGCAAAACCGATCCCGACGGGATTACATTCGGCGAAGCGCTGGAACAGAGCGGGTATGCCGGCGATGTCGCCCACCGGATCAAAGAAGCGACTGCCTATCTGGAGCTACATATTGAGCAAGGACCGGTACTGGAGCGAGAACAGCTGAGCATCGGGCTGGTGGATTGCGTGGTTGGCATGGTTTGTTATGAGATTGAAGTGATTGGCGAATCGGATCATGCGGGAACAACTCCGATGGATATGCGGCGAGATGCCTTTTTTGCTATGAACGATCTGGTGACGATATTGCGAGGGCAGCTAGAGCCGCTGGATTCGGAATTGGTATATACGATGGGGCGCGCCAATGTGTATCCGAATATCCACACCGTCATTCCGAACCGGGTCGTCTTCACGCTGGAAGCACGGCATAAGGACGAGCAGATTGTGCGGAAGGTCGAGGAGATGATTCATGCGCTACCGAAGCAACAGGGCGGCTGCGAGGTGAAGGCAATGCGGCTGTGGAATCGCGATACCGTCTGGTTTGACGAGCAGGTATGTGCTGCGCTGCAACAGGCAGTGCAGACGCTCGGATATTCACACAAAACGATGGCAAGCGGCGCGGGACACGATGCGCAGTTTGTAGCTGATTTCCTGCCGTCGGCAATGGTATTCGTACCGAGTGTGAACGGTAAGAGTCATTGTGAAGAGGAATTTACATCGTATGAAGAATGCGCACAGGGCGTGAATGTGCTGCTAGAAGCGATCATGATGTTGCAGAACGATGCCAAGCTCTAATTCACAGTAGCTCGTTGAAGGTCGCTTATTTTGGACGCACCACTACCACTATCCACCATATCATACAAAAGAGGTATAACCGCAGCTATAGGAGCCGGGTTATACCTCTTTTAAAATAATACAATGCCCATGATCGCTGAGCCGAGGATGACCAGTAAAGGATGTGCTTTGTATTTGATAATCGCCAGAAATACACCCGCGCCGATGAGTAGTGTTAGCCATGTTTTCCATTGCAGCAGTGCATCCCAGCCGCTACCTAGTCCAAAATGGATCGCCGCGTAGACGATCAGCCCGGTTACAATCGGACGTAATCCGTAAAAGGATGACTTCACCATGCGGCTGCTGCCCAATCGGTAAAATAGCCCTGTCAGTGTAATGACCAGCACTAGCGATGGCAAGACGATCCCGGTCGTTGCGGCAAATGCACCAGCAATCCCGGCGACATCATAGCCGATGAGTGTGGCGCTGTTCGTTGCAATCGAACCGGGCGCCATGCCCGCAATGGATACCGTCTGGCGAAACGTATCCGCACTCATCCAGCCGAACTGCTCCGCATCATGCTGAATCAGTGGAATGACCGCATAACCGCCGCCAAAGGAAACAAATCCAATTTTCAAAAAAGATAAAAATAGCTGCCATACCAGCATGGGTACACCTTCTTAAATATAATATTCAATATACGCCTGTGACGATGCATTCGCATGACGTTGCTTTTCCGTACGTGTTTGTAAACCAAGCGCTTGTTTTACGCGAATCACGACCCAGCCGATGACCAGCCCAGCAAGGATCAGGAACACTGGATTCAGACCAGTCAGCAGTAGAATCATTAGCGATCCGGCAGCTACGACAATCGTCGTCCAGTCAAACAGTGAATTCCTGCCCATCCGGTACGCAGCGACAGCAATCAGCCCGATGACTGCACCACGGATACCTTGGAATGCCGCCTGTACCTTCGGCTCATTCTGGAAGAACGAGTAAAACAGACTTAATCCGAATACGATCAAAAAGGTCGGCAGCGTAATGCCCAGCGTCGCCGCAATCGCCCCACCAATACCTGCCATCCGGTAACCGACAAAAGCAGACGCATTCACACCCACACCACCGGGTGCCGAACCAGCAACTGATAGCAGATCATTCATCTCCTGCTGTTCCATCCAACGTCGCCGCTCCACCACCTCGCGTTCAATCATCGGAATCATCGCATACCCACCGCCAAACGTCGCTGGTCCAATCTTGAAAAAGACTACAAACAGCTCAACCAGCACGCTCAAACGCTCCGACACCCGCGTCTGCCAGGAACTAGCAATTTTCATCATCATCCGCCCTTTCTATATACATCTAGTATATCATCTTTTTTTCAAAATGAAATTAACTTATTGGTGAACAAGCACAAGGAGATGGATTCATCAAGTGAACGAACAGTTATATCCTGCCCAATATCGTGTCTCACGTTCCAATACGTAGCATTGTGCTGCAAATGAGTGTTTTTATTTGAAATATACGTACACCTGCTGTCTCATACTGCCTCGTAGCGGTACACCGTCATTCCTTTTCACGAAAATCAAACAGAAGGATCGTAAGTTTTTTTGTTTCTGGTAAAAAGTCGTCAAATTTGACAAGCGCTTGTGGCGGCACGTATCATAGAACCCAAAATCCAGCGAGATCTATATACAGAAAATGATGAAACCGCAGATCGTCAGTGCTGCTGCCATATAGTAACCAACCATCTGCTCTCGTCATCACAAGGAGGAAGCAACCATGCTGTCATTTTTCAAAAAAGGTAAGATTGAACAGATTGAGGCACTATCACCGATTACAGGTCAAGCCGTTGACCTATCGAATGTTCCTGATCCCGCATTTGCTGAGAAGTTGATGGGACAAGGTATCGCCATTGAACCAAAAGAGGGCAAAGTACATGCCCCATTCGATGGCAAAATCGCACAGCTATTCAAAACCCGCCATGCCCTGCTAGTAGAACATAGCTCTGGCGTACAGGTGCTCATCCACGTCGGCGTCGATACCGTTTCGCTCAAAGGCGAAGGCTTTACCGCTCACGTAGCAACCGGTGACAAAGTAAAACAGGGACAATTGCTGCTGGAATTTGATATTGCACATATTCAGGCGGCAGGCTATCCGGTCATCACACCGATCATCGTACCGGATGGACAAGAAGCGGTGAAAAGTGTTGAAGAATACACCGGTAGCGTAACTGCGGGGCAAGATAAAGTCGTACAGGTGAATCTGTAACTTTTATTCATCAGACCACCTTATGTCTTGTTCGCTCTGCTTGTTACTGCATAATATTCGTCTCACCTATATTGATGTGAATACAAAATCCTGCTCTTGCCGTTTAGGCTGGCAGGATTTTGTATGTATATATACAAGAGAGCATATTGCCGAATCGGTATTCTTAATCTATACCAAGAAAAAGGGGGCAAGCATCGTGGAACCTATGCCGCATTATGATTCATTGTCTGGTGCGTCCGTGAGTACTCCTACGCAGCGCATTACGCTCGGATTGGGCTGCTTCTGGGGACCGGAAGCATGGTTGGGCGCGCTGGAAGGCGTGGTGCATACTTGTACCGGATATGCTGGTGGAACGACGCCACACCCGGTCTATCGACAGATGGGGGATCATTCAGAAACGATTCAGCTGGACTATCGTCCAGACGTATTGCCGCTCGAAACACTGCTTCAACTGTTCTGGGAACGACATCGTCCCGAAGGGATTAACACCTATAAGGACAGCCGCCAATATCGTTCGATCATTCTGTACGACCAGCCGTTTCAACTGGATATCATCCAGCGTCTGCAAAATGAACAGCAAGCTCGTCAATCTACCGAAGTTCAGTTATGCACTGCCTTTTATCCAGCAGAGGAGCGGCACCAGAAATACTATTTGCAGCGTCGACCGGATGTACTGGCAGCGCTGGAATCTCTATTTACCAACCGGGAGCAGGCGCTACAATCGCTACTCGCGGCACGATTGAATGGATGGAGCCGGGAAGCGTTAACGGCAGCGGACATCATCGCGGAGCTGGATCACTGGCAGGAACCGCTGGATGAACAGCAGCGGGAACAATACCGAGCATTGCTGTTATCGCTTACGTGATCTTCATGCTGCGATATCTCTGGATATATAGTGGTAACGTTTACCATTATTCCTGTATAATAAGCACAACTACAGGCACGGCATGTCGGCATTAGCGGCTGTGCCTTACATAGAACTCGTTATCTCTTACATAGAGTTAGTCAGGAAACAAACGTATGAGCAAGAACGTACACATGCAATTATTTAGTGATACAAGCATTCAAGCATAGAGCAACGGTATGACACGCTGTGACGGAACATGCAGCGATGCTCTTGCCTGTTCGCCTATATACAGTTTCAAATGAAATATCCAGCCTGTATTCTTAGCAATGGGAGCGTATACCATGATGAAACCGAGTATTTTTGATGTAGCGAAACGGGCGGGATTATCTGTCGTGACCGTATCCCGTGTATTGAACGGAGCAGGAACGGTACGGGAGAAAAACAGGCTCAAGGTGCTGGAAGCGATCCGTGAGCTAGATTATCGCCCTAGTGCTGCCGCGCGCTCGCTGGCACGCGGGCGGACAGGCACGATTGGATTGATTTTGACGACATTGCACGATTCCTTTTTCGATTCGGTTGCCAAAGAGATTAACGATCTACTTGCCCTGCAAGGATATTATCTAGCGATTTCGGTATCGACCGGGCTAGGTGAGCAGGGTGAGCATTATATGATGCAGGAGGATCGGCTGGATGGATTGATTCTACTCTCGCCGGTAGAGGAGAAGGAGTTTGTCGATGAACTGGCAAAACGGGACATTCCGTATGTACTTATCGACAACCAGCTGCCGCAGCATAGCGCAGAAGCGATCTCCATCGACAATGCGTATGGCGGGTATATCGCTGGACAGCATTTGCTAGAGCTGGGGCATCGGCGGATTGTGCATGTGTGCGGGGATGAACTGTTTTTGAGTACCCGTGAGCGGCGCAGCGGATTTGTTCAGGCGCTGGCGGAAGCTGGAGTGGAGCCGATAGTAGAGCAGGGAACGTACAGTATTGGCTTTGGATATGAAATCGGTCAGCGTTGGTTGCGAGAGGGAACATTGCCGGAAGCTGTATTCGCCGGGGATGATTATATTGCAATTGGACTGATCAACGCGCTGACGAATGGCGGTGTTCGTATTCCGCAGGACCTGTCGATTATCGGTTATGACGATCAGATTATTGCGTCCCAGCTGCATCCGCTACTGACGACAGTACGTCAACCGGCAGACGAGATTGCCCGCACGGCGGTCGAGCTGCTATTGAACAAAATGAATCAACAAGAGCAATCAGTGCAGGGCATGCGCATTCGTCCGCAGCTGATGATCCGTGAATCGACCGCTGTCCGCTGACAGCGGTTTTTGACGTTGAGGCATCGTATTCACGTTCAGACTGCCTACATTCTGCGGGTGGAAAAAGGAATATGGTATGATGGGAGACAGCGAAGTTACAGTGGCAACACGATATAGAAAGAGCAGGTGGAGAGAATCATGAAACTGTTAACCTTGAATGCGCACGCCTGGCATGAAGAGAATCAATTGGACAAAATCCGCGAATTGGCGGCTTTTATTGATCAGCATTCCTTTGATCTGATCGCCATGCAGGAGGTCAATCAGCCTGCCGCTCAGCCGCCGTTATCGGTAGAGAAGCTGACTCGTTATTTTGCTGCAGATCACGATGCAGTGATCCGCCGGGACAACTATGCGCATATACTAGTATCGCATCTTCAGACCGCGTATTATTGGACATGGGTTCCGGTGCATGCCGCGTCCAGAGGTCGACTGGATGAAGGATTGGCGATTTTGTCGCGGACACCGCTGACAGAGGCGATACTCGGTCACGTCTCTACGCAGCATATTTATGAACATTACAAAACGCGCAAAGTGCTGGCGGTGCAGACGGAATATCAGGGACAGCCGCTATGGTTGGCGGATGGACATTTTGGCTGGTGGAATGATGAGGTAGAACCGTTCCGTCCGCAATGGGATCGAGCAGAGGAGTTGCTGGCGCCGTGTCTGGATGATCAGGTGTTTTTCTTGGGCGATTTTAACAATGTGGCAGAGATTCGCGGCGAAGGCTACGACTATATGATGAAGCATATTTGGCATGATACGTATACACTCGCAGAGGAAAAAGACGGCGGACATACCGTAGTGAAATCCATCGCTGGTTGGGAAGGCAACGAACGTCCGCTGCGTATTGATTACATTTACAGCAATCGTCCAATGCGAGTCCAACGTTCTCAAGTTGCATTGAACGGGGCAAACGGAGCTGTCGTATCCGATCATTTTGGTGTGATGGTAGAACTGGATTGCACGAATGCAGAGTAACGATGCTAGGCAAACATAGCTGCAAGCTCAATAACCATACAAAAGAGAAAAAACGCTGATTCCTCGAAATGTTTAGCCAACAGGCAATCATTAGGAAACAGCGTTTTTATTTGATCAAATACTAAGTGAATAAGAAAAGCAAAACCAGAATACGCGTGTTCGTCTACATCACCATATCCTGCTTCATAGTCAACGACAACATCCTCCCTTTCATCGCTACAAGCAACCATAAACAAACAGACCAATACAATCATGGCAACACGAAAGAAAACCTTCATCAAAAGCTCCTCTCGACCACTTCATGTCTAAGACCTGCTACTCCAACAAAGTAGGAAATTGCGTTGGTGCTGCGATGAGCACGGAGCGGAGGGGAGGGAATAAGGGGAACGGGACGACTTTGGAGGTGCGAGAATCTACCTGCACTCCTAATCCATAGATTCTCGTACCTCCACTCGAGTCCCGTCCCCTTATCCCTTCCCGCAGCGGACTCTCACCCACCACCACCGTCAATTTTCCCCACACCACCTCACACATCAACCCACTCACGCCGCAAGCTGAACAAGCTCTGCAACTCATCGTTCGACAGTTCCGTAATCCAGCCTTCCGAAGTGGAAATAATATTGTTACTTAGCTGCTGCTTACTCTCCAGCATCTCGTCAATTCGCTCTTCCAGCGTTCCGAGCGAGATGAATTTGTGCACCTGCACATCTCGCTGCTGACCCATCCGGTACGCCCGGTCGGTCGCCTGATTCTCGACCGCTGGATTCCACCAGCGATCCACATGGAACACATGGTTGGCTGCGGTCAGATTCAGACCGACGCCGCCCGCCTTGAGCGACAGGATGAATATATTCGGCTCGCCCGGGCTTTGGAATTGCTCAATCATACGGTCGCGCGCCGTCTTGGACGTACTGCCGTTCAAGTACAACACCGACTCGTTCATATCCTCGCTCAATACTTTCTGGATGATCTGACCCATACCAATATACTGGGTGAAAATCAGACACTTCTCGCCTTCCGCACGCAGCTCACGCACCATCTCCACCAGTCGTTCCAGCTTGGCAGAGCGACTGATGAGCGTATCGATGCTCCAATCTGTCTGTTCTTCCTCGCCATCCTCCTGCGGCGACACAGTATGCACGAGTGCCGGATGGTCGCAGATTTGCTTGAGCTGCGTGAGGGCAGACAGAATAGCACCTTTGCGCTTCATGCCCTGTAGCTGGTTCATCTGCTGCATCAGCTGATTGACCGCCTGATCGTACATGACGCCCTGCTCCGGGGTGAGGTTGATATACGTCTTCATCTCGTTCTTTTCCGGCAGATTGAGCTGGATATTCGGATCTTTTTTCGTCCGGCGCAGCATGAATGGCTTAACGAGCTGTTGCAGATTCTGGGTACGTTCCTCGTCATGCTCCTTCTCAATCGCCGTTGCAAAACGATCCTGAAATCCCTTCATACTGCCCAGATAGCCGGGAGTGATGAAGTCGTAAATGGACCATAGCTCGGCAAGCCGATTCTCAATCGGTGTACCGGTCATAGCGACCCGGTGCAAAGCGTGTAGACTGCGTACTGTCTGCGATTGGCGGGTTTGTGCGTTTTTGATATTTTGTGCTTCGTCCAGACAGATCGTTGCCCATGTAACAGTCTGTAATAGCTCCTGATCTAGTGAAGCCGTCGCAAAGGACGTTAGAATCACATCGTTCTCCTCAACCGCTTGCTGAAAAGCATCGCCGCTCAAGCGTTTGCTACCATAATGCAGGGCAACACGCAGAGAAGGCGCGAAGCGAAGGATCTCCTTTTGCCAGTTTCCGAGTACGGATGTCGGACAGACAACTAGCGAAGTCGGGCTGGACACCGAATAACTGACTAGCAGCGATGATTCCGTTTCCGACATACTGGGTGTAGAGTTGGAAGAAGGAGGATGTGAAAATTGTGCTTCCTCGCCGCTCTCTTGCATCGTACGCGTAAGATCCTGCTGTTGTAGCGATTGCTCGGAAGAGATCGCTGCACCGCTCATATCTGGTGCATGGATATTTTCGTTTACAGCAGTTGTCTTCGTATCGATTGGCGGCTGCTTCATTACTGCTGCCAGCTGTGTATGCTGTAATTCCTGCGCATCATTTTGCTCCATACTTTGCAGCACGATCTGGTGTAATCGCTCTGCTTCGGTTTCAGCATCTTCCTTAATATGCAGCAGATACGTGATGAGCTGGATCGTTTTGCCGAGACCCATATCGTCCGCCAGACAAGCGCCAAGCCCAAAGCGACGCAAGAAGCTGAGCCATGAGAAGCCTTCCTGCTGATATGGTCGCAGCTGTGCATGCAGCCCAGCAGGAACCGGAATGAGCGGCATATCGTTCTGCTGACTAATCTGGCTAATCAATCCATTCAGATGCTCGTTCAATTCCACTTCGATCTCAATACGTTGAAATTCTTCCTCTTCGGTGTCAATTTCTTCTTCTTGTTCGCCATTTTTCTTGCTACGCCGCATCAGATGCAGTTGCAGCACATCTTGAAATGACAACCCGCGTCGCCGATCGATTCCTTGCATTGCGCGGCGAATCTGCTCTAGCAGCTCGGGATCTAGTACGATCCACTGACCGCGGAACAGAGCAAGCCGTTCTTGCTTTTCCGCTAGTTCGAGGAATTCATCCTCGGTCAGCTCTGTCTCGCCGATCGCGATCCGCCAGTCGAAGTCGATTAACGCGTCCAATCCGAAAAAGGACTTGCCGGTACGCTTTTCCTCTTCCTCGCTCACTTTGGCTTTTAGCTTCGGACGCTTGCGGCGCGCCGCTTCCCACCATGCAGGCAGCAGCACGAGCCAGCCCGATTGCAGCAGTCGATTGCTGTACTGCGACAGAAAGCGCCACGCCTGCTCATTGTTCAGACTGCGCCCGATCATGTCCTGCTCGGTGCCAAACTGGTTGATCGGCAGTACAGCGCGCAATTGCTCACGCCAAATGGCAGAGCGATCTAGCACATGCTGCTGCCATGCTGTCGGCCAATCCCCATCTGCCTGACCGCTCATACTCAGGCGCACTGGCACCAGATGAGTTTCATCCGTTTTATCCTGTAAAATCAGGCGCAATTGCCAGCCGTTATTCTCCTCTTCCGGCTCGACTAGCTGCAATGCCGGACGGAAAGGTGCAGAATCACTTTTCCAGCCAATCGATACGAGCCAGCTATTCTCATCCATTCCCGCCGTGCTGTTGTTCCGGTCAAATAGCTGCGGATATTCGCGCCGCAGATCGGCAGCCTCGGCTTCGGTATTGTAATACCGCTCCGACACATTGGCGGAAAAGGACGCCTGCAACCCTTCCAGCAGCTCCGGCTCCACGCCTGTTTGCAGCAATCGCTGCAATTCCTGCCGCTTCGTCCGCGATACCGATTTGAGCAAATAGTCCGGGTCCCATTTCCACTGCAATTTGCCACGTCGGTATGCGCCGAGCGATGGCAGATACTTTTTATCGTTCAGACAATTCAGTAGCGCAGGGGCAAGCTGGCGCAGGGCATCGGCGTCACCTTCCCAATTCCACTCCACATGATGGAGCAGCTCTGCCTCTGCGAAAAAGGGAATTACCTGCTCGGCAGGCAAGACGATCAGCTCCACCTCTGGCGTCTGCTCGATCTGTAGCTGAGTTCCGTAAAAGGAAGGCTTGTGCCACGCAAACAGCAGATGCTTGAGGTACAGCGCTGGTACGAAGCCGTATGATTCCTTGGTGCCATAGATTAGCGCATCGCCGTATTCGCTCATACCGACGCGGATTTGAATATGTTGTAGATGATGACTCATGGAATCAGCTTTCCTTTCCGTAATTCTTCCTGTAGCGCCCGCAAGCGGCTATGCTGGGCGGCGAATTGCTCTATATACTCTCGCCAGACTTCATCCTGCTTCAGCTTGGCATATAGCTTGGATAGTCGTTTGAGCAGCTTTACCGCTGCTTTGTAGCCATCCCGGTTTTTGTGCGACATATGCCGTTCTACCGCCTGATGGTAAAAGGGCAATAGCAGCTCCGGTGCATTGCTTTCCAGCGGTTTCAGTTCGGTCACTTTGTAATTGGCAGGGTCCTTGCCTGCGGATAACTGATAATCCATCCACTCCCGGTACTTCCCATACGCCAGCAGGCGCTCTTCATAAATACGTCCACCAAGCGGTAGCATACGTCCCAGCGCTTGCCACATCTGTGACTCACGATCTGGCAACTGCTGGATTACCAATTCCCAGTAGTCGCCGTAATGCTGGAGGTCGGAATACTGTCGGCGCAGCACCGGAACAAGCTGCTCCAGCCACCATGACAGCCGTTCCCATTGCTCAGCTGCCGCCAATTCGCCCATTAGATCAGGCATCCGTTCCGGGTAAAAGTCATGCCGCTCTGCCGCTTGGCGAATCCAGTCCAGCGCCTGCTCATCTTCATTGGACAGAAAATATATATAACTGCGCGCCAGCATCCCGGAATTGTAAGCAAAGCGTGGCGCCTGCCGATTGTCCTTTTGCTGATCTGCCTGAGCAAAGGCGCGTTCCAGCAGCTTCAATTCGCGCTCTAATAGCGGCACCGCCTGTGGCAAGGACATCAGCCAACCGCGCCAGAGCAAATAATAGCAAGTCAGCAGTACATGCGTATCTCGTACTTCGTACAGCATACTTTGCCGTAATTCCTTGAGCAATCCGCCCAGTACGACGCGTTCTTCCGCTTGTTCCAGTGGAGCGAGTGGCGCGGATAATAAATGCTGTAACCGATTCTGTACTTCTGTTGCCGCCAGTCGGGTATGATAACCGAGCGATAGCGTAGTGGAGCCGGTCGTGCGATGCAGTGGCTGCATGACCCGGCTATATATCGTTAATTCCACCAGTAGCCGATACAATTGCGCGGCAACCGGAGTTAGATTGGGCATGATGCGAAGACATTGCTCCAGCGCCTGCTCGGTATACGTAACATTGCGAATCTCCTGTTCCAGTGGAATCAGTTGTTGTTCAATCTGACGACGCCACCGATCCAGTATCGAATCCGCAACGGATTCATTGGAAGGTTGGTTCATATTTATCGTTCTCCTGCATTCCTAGGCTTTGTGGTATCCCTTTATTATACCATTTGCCTGTAACACGACGACTGTGTTTTCATGAAAATTTATTGTTTTTCCCGTCAAAATGGGGCTTTCAGCGCTGTAAACTGTTATGACTGCCGCCGATATAATATATATTATTGATGTGTTTATCTTTTCTGAGTCGCGCTGATCCATTTTTCTTCATTCCCTAGCGGCGATTCAGGATCATTTTGCGGAAAGGAGGATTCTTATGGAATTCTCCAATGAGCTTCTGGTAGGTTGCGAGAATGAGTCGCAGCTACGCTTGCTGATTGATATGATACCGGAGCTGATTGTACTCAAGGACGGCGAAGGTCGCTGGCTGCTATGTAACCAGATGGTACGAGAGGTTCATAAGCTGACCGAGTCTGAATATATGAATAAAACCGATCTGGAATTGGCGGAGATGCGTCCGGAATTACGATCGATTTTTGAATTTAATACAATGACTGATGAACAAACGTGGCAAAAAGGCTCCACGTTAATCGTGGAGAAGTCGTTTGTCGGGTATGACGGGGTAGAACGTACGTGGGAAGTCATGAAGACGCCGATCTTTTGCGGTGTGCATGAACGGAATCGTCTCATTATCGTGAGCCGCAATATCACCGACCGTAAACTTGCCGAAGTTGCGCTGCAACAGAAAAAGGAACGTTACCAGCTGATCGCCGAAAATATGACCGATGTGATCACCATTCTCGGATTGGATCGTACCGTGCAGTACGCATCGCCGTCCATTTCGCGTGCGCTGGGTTATACGCCGGAAGAGTTGATCCAAACCGAACGCTTTCAACTGGTACATCCCGAAGATATTGGGAAGTTTGCCGGTTTATTGAACGAAATACTGGTAGAAAAGAAAGTGCATGTCGTGCATGAATGTCGCTATCGTCACAAGGATGGTCATCATATCTGGTTTGAGATGAATATGTCGTATGTGCAGCAGGAAGACAAAGACGATTATCTGCTGACCGTAGCACGCAATATCGAGGAACGTAAAATGCACGAGCAGCAGCTCAAATCGCTTGCCTATATCGATCCGCTGACCGGCGTGCCGAATCGTCGCTATTTGCTGACTCAACTACATCAAGATATTGAACTGGCACATCAGAATCAGACGATGCTAGGTATATTGTATCTGGATATCGATCGATTCAAGCAGGTAAACGATACACTTGGTCATGAAGCGGGCGATTCGCTGCTCATTCAGATGGTTCAGCGAATCGCGAGTGAATTGGGTCCTATGGATACGATTGCTCGGATTGGCGGCGACGAATTCATCGTTGTATTGCCACTCGTGAGCAGTCGTGGTCAGATTGGCTGGATGGCAGATACGATCTGTCAGGCTTTGCAAAAACCGTGGCAACTGGACGATCAGGAAGTGATCACTGCTTCGTCGGTCGGCGTTGCGATGTATCCGAATGACGGAACAGGGGCTAAACATCTGTTAAGTTGCGCCGATCTAGCGCTGTACGAAGCGAAGCGCTCTGGGCGGGCACAGGTTGTGTTTCATGAAGATATAGAACATACGCAGTAAAGTGGTTTTTTATATTTTTTGCGTAATAATTATACTTTTAAATGAATATTTATGTATATTGATTTCAAGTCAACCCTGTCGTAATAGCTATGAGTAGCTTATAAGGTAGGGTTGACTTTTTGCGTTGAAGGATTATTATTCAATATAATGTATAAGAATGGAATACATAGTACAGGAGGGTGAAGCATGCTGGATATGACAACGGTGATTGGCTTTGCACTGGTGGCGCTTGGTATGGTATGTGCGCCTGGACCGAATATGATCTATTTGTTATCGCGTTCAATTACACAGGGGCGAATGGCAGGCGTAATCTCATTAATGGGCATAATGCTGGCATTTACCGTGTATATTACAGCAACGATGTTTGGACTGTCCGCGCTTTTTCGTGCGGTGCCGCTGTTGTATGAGCTGATTCGCTGGGCAGGCGCTGGTTATTTGCTCTGGCTCGCTTGGAAGTCGATTGCACGAGGTCAATCATCGCCGCTGGAACCGCAGCAGCTATCGGTGGATTCCCCGCGCAAGCTATTCATGATGGGCTTTATGACCAATCTGCTCAATCCGAAAGCAGCGGTACTGTACATATCGTTATTGCCACAATTTATCGATCCGTCGCGTGGGTCGGTATTGCTGCAAAGTATGGAGCTGGGACTGATTCAGATCAGCGTTAGCTTTATGATCAATCTGCTGATCGTTCTCACTGCCAGTGCTGTAGCGGCATGGTTCTCCACGCGTCCACTCTGGTTACAATGGCAACGCTGGCTTATGGCGGGCGTGCTGACCGGGCTGGCGGCACGAATGGCGCTAGATCGTAGCAAATAACATCAACTCCTACTTTATATGTACTGCCAATACCCGTGATGTGCTCAAGACGACATGACGGGTATTAGCTATGTATCGGTAGCGATGTACAATCCTGTGCCGCTAGTGACCATAAAACATTTTGTGCCGCAAATCCCCGTTTTGTGATAGCATAAAAAGACAAAATCAGACAAACATTATCCCTCTTTTATGAAAACGTTATCAGAAATAACTTCGCAAAACGCCATATTCGCGATCCATCCCATATAATGAAGATAGATGATGAGAATCACAGCAACGCTAGCGTAACATCCAGTCTTATAGGGAGTGTCCTAATGAAAGAATTATGCAAAATAGTAATCGTCGATGATGAGGTGCTGGTTCGGCAAGGAATCAAGCATTATCTTGTCTGGGAGCAATATGGATTCCAGATCGTGGGCGAGGCGTCCAACGGACGCGAAGCATTGGAGCTGATGGACGAGCTGCGCCCGCATATCGTCATTACCGATATCGTGATGCCTATTATGGATGGCGAGGAATTTACCCGAATCGTCAAGCAGAATTATCCTGCGATTGAAGTCATCGTGCTTAGCAGCTACGGTGAATTTAATTATGTGCGCTCCACCTTCCAGAACGGAGTAGCAGACTATATTCTCAAGCCCAAGTTAGAAACACAAGAGTTGCTACAAGTGCTGCAAAATACCGCCCGTCGCATCCCGGCGCTCCAATATGACGAGCAAACGGGCGGCGAACAGATCACCGTCGACCATGTACTGGAAAAGCTCATCGCTGGCTTTGACGCCGACTATGAGCCGGAATTGTTAACGACACAGTTTCCATATGCTCACTGTTATCTCGTTGGTGTGCAGCCGCGCCTGACGCATGGTGGCAATGGCGATGCGTCGAGTCAGCAGCGCAGCAACCAGATTGCCAATATCAGTTCCAGCATAGCGGAATGTCTGGAACAGTGCGGAGTGCCCCTGGCGTTCCGTCCAGTAGCTACCGATCCGCAGATTGTTGTCTTTTTGCTGAATACGGATGATGCACATGCTGACGAGCTTATTCATGTATTGCGGAAGCTGGCATCGCACGGCGAGCAAGAGGTCGAGACAGCGCAGCATGCGTGGGCGCTAACTGAACCATTTGCACAGCCACAGCAGATTGGTGAGATGTACCAGCATTTGCTGACATTGCTGGAGTACCGGTTTTATTTTCCCGATCAGGCGTTGATGATTGAGCATGAATTGCCAGAGCCGATAGAGGTGAAGGGTGGCTTCAATCTGAAGCAGTTTACCGAGGAATTGCGGCGGGAGCAGTTTGACAGCGCCTTTGCAGCGCTACAGGAATATGTGCAGACGCTGGCTGGCAATTACCGGGCAACGCCGTTTGAATTGAAGTCGTTTCTTGGCAATATTATTTTTAACATTATTACGCTGCTGGGCAATCAGGATTACGATGTACGGCAGCTGGATCAGGAAAAATATGATTATTTCCGCGATATTAACGATGCGCTGGACGTACAGCAGACGCTGGCGCTACTGAACGGCTTTCTGGAACGGGTGCAGGCAAGCATCGCTGAGCGTTCTGGTCAGCAGAGTGGCTCCAATATGAAGATGCTGCTGGAATATATACAGCAGCATTACGCTGAACCGCTCAGTCTGACCGGATTAGGGCAGCATTTTCATTTTAATCCGTCGTATTTGTCGAGTTATTTTACGACTCATAACAAGGAAGGCTTCAGTGAGCATTTGAACAAGATTCGGGTGCAAAAGGCTGCCGAGATGCTGACGGATGATCGGTATGCGATCTCCGAGATCAGCGATAAAGTGGGCTATTCCGATCATAGCTATTTCACCAAAGTATTCAAAAAGTGGACCGGTCTGTCGCCCAGTCAGTACCGCCGGCAGCATATGCGCTAAACGGCAGGATCTTATGAAGATGAGTGGGAATGAGAAATGAATATCAAAAACCATATGCGCCGTTTTGAGCAAAAGGGACTGTTTTTTAAGCTGTTTATCGTTATGGTTGTCAGCATCATCACCGTCTGTCTGTTCACTTCATTAGTGACGATTCGAATGTCGGAGCGGCTGTTTACCGAGACGTTCAGCATTACCAATTCCAAAGTGCTGAATCAGATCAAGAGCAGTATGGAGTCGTTCAACGATTCCATCGTTAATGGCGTCAGCCATGCGTCGCAGAACGGGACGGTGAAAAGTTACCTGACTGGCGGTGAAGGGGATTCGTTGAGCGCGTCTGTGACCTATTTTGGCATGGGACAGCAGATGAAGCAGATCAAGTCGAATGTGGATGCGTACGATGTCGGTGTGACGCTTGTCGGTGTGAACGGGCGCAGCTATACGTCGGACTGGTCATATTGGCCCGTGCCGACCGAACAATTGGCGAAAAGCCGGATTACCGAGCGTACCGTAGCAGAGCCGAAGCGGCTTATGTATCAGTATGACGAGGAGACGGCGAAGAATGGCAAGGAAGATTATATTATCGCGTCCAAAGCGCTAATGGAGCGCACGAGCGATTACCTGTATGGCACGATCTATGTGGCGATTCGAGAGCAGGAGTTCAAGCGCTTTTACAGCAATTTCACGAGTACGGGCAACGATGTACTCATTCTCGATGCGTACGGACGGATCGTGTCGTCCAACCGCGAAGACCTGATCGGCACCTTTTCCCCGGAATTGTTAAAAGATGTGACCGACATTCAGGATCAACAGCTGAGCTACAAGAACGACGATGTGATGGGCAAAAATCATATCATTCTCGCCAATTACATCCCGTCGTACAATTTCTATCTGGTGAATCTGATCGACCGCGAATATGCCGTCGGACAGATTATTAACGTGCGCGATATCGCCCTGATTTGTATCGGCATCGTACTGGCAGCACTGCTGACCGTGTTCCTGATCTCGCGTCGACTCACACAGTCGCTCACCCGACTGGTGCGCCAGATGTCGACTATTACCGAAAAGGACTTTGGCAACTATGTGCATGTGACAGGCAGCTATGAGGTGCAGGAGCTGAGCCGGGCGTTCAACTACATGCTGGATGAGCTGAACGAGTACATCGCTCGTCTGTTGGAAACGCAAAAAGAACAGCGTAACGCTGAACTGGCGGCACTCCAGCGGCAGATCAATCCCCATTTCCTGTACAATACATTGGCGTCGATCAAGATGCTCGTGCAAAAAGGCAATAAAGAAACTGCCGCCGAGACGATCAATGCCCTGATCTCCCTGCTGCAAAATACGATCAGCAATGTGAGCGAGACGATCACCATCGAGCAAGAACTGAACAATATGAAAAATTATGTATTCATCAACCATGTGCGTTACGGCAATAAAGTGCAGGTCAATTATTTCGTCGCACCAGACTGCATGGACTATCAGGTGCCAAAGCTGATCATCCAGCCATTTATCGAAAATGCCTTTTTCCATGCGTTTAATGAAAAAGGAGCAGGCGTCATCTACATTATGGTATCGCGCTTGGATGACATGCTGGTATGCGAAGTCGTCGACAACGGCGACGGTATCGACGGTTTGTCCGATGACGAAGATAGCCAACTGCCCAATCCGAAGTCCAAACGCCAACTATTCACCGGCATCGGGATTCAGAACGTCAACAACCGTATTACGTTGCTGTACGGCGATCAATACGGCGTGAGTATTTCTAGCAAGAAGGGCGAGGGGACGAAGGTGAAGATTACGTTACCGCTGATTGTAGAGCAGCAGGAGTTGTTTGATCGTTCTTGATAGTGATTGGTAAAGATGCTTGTTCATGCCGATGGTTGCTAATAGTTGGTTTCCCTTTTGTTCTCATTTGAATATTCAACTACAAGTAGGATACGACGTTCTGAAGTGGAAATTGTTGTATTTTATATGATACTTTGGATATAGATTATGGCAAAAAGGGGGAGGAAGATGAACATCGGACGAATGAATACTCGCAAACTCATCTGGAGCATCGTTGCTGCTGTAGTGATCCTGGCGGTAGGGTTTGAATTGTTCATGCTGCTTGGGTACGCGATGGTGACTAACAATCCGTCGAGTTAATGTTTAACGGTAGCTACAAGTATGGTGGCAGCTTGCTATTGGCAACGATGTTGTAAGCCACCTGCTACTATAGACCAAGTGCAGAATCATAATCATGCAAAAAAGAGCCGTATGGAAAAATCCATATGGCTCTTTTGCATACATAAATGGAATGATATGAGACTGTTTTGGAATATTTAGAATGTAAGATGTATATAATAATCGAATGACATACAACGCACGGAACGGAGGAAAGGAAATAAGGAATAAGGGCGACTTTGGAGGGGCGGGAATCTTCATTCCTTCCTCATCCTAAGATTCCCGCGGCTCCATCGGAGTCCCGCTTCCTTATTCCTTTTCGGAGTGGTTTAACCACAATCAAGCTACACTATTCATTTCGCCTGCGCCTTCTTATGCCGTCTCACATACCAAACGATAAACCCAATCCCCACCACAGCAATAATCGCATACGCAATATTCGAATACACATCCATAAACTCCGTAATCCGATGCCAGTTCTCGCCCAGACTTGCTCCAATAATGACTAGAATCGAGTTCCAGATCACCGTACCAATCGTCGTAAATAATAGAAACAGTCCAAATTTCATATTAGACATGCCCGCTGGAATGGAGATCAGGCTGCGTACGAGTGGCACCATGCGGCAGAACAGCACTGTCCAGTAGCCATACTTGTCAAACCACTTGTCCGCGCGGCGAATATCTTCCTTTTTCACTCGCAAAATATGACCCCAGCGGTCGACAATCTTCTCCAGCCGCTCCACATCAATCAACAGCCCCACGCCATACAAAATCACTGCACCCGCTACCGAACCAATCGTAGCCGCGATAATAACACCAATCACGGTTAGCGACGAGTTGGTCGTCATGAATCCGCCAAACGGAAGTACAATCTCCGATGGAATCGGCGGAAATACATTTTCCAGTGCAATAATTAGCGCAATACCGACATAGCCGAATTGCTCCATGAAATTCGTAATCCAATTTTGCAAAGTAATCCTCCTCCAATATAGTCTCTACACATCCTATTGTCTGTTTGTCATTCTCTCTATTACGTCATCCGTGCATATGTCATACTTATTTGTACAAAATGACATATACAGAATGGAATTCACTTTATATCTCTTCTGTTTATACACCGAAAGTCCCGCACTTGAAGCGCGCAAATACAGTCATATCAACATAATCATAAATAAAAAGTGTCATATTCCGATCATTTTGCTGAGATATACGGTTTGCATAAAATATACAGCATCGCTTCTCCATATGCAAAGTTTGCAGCGAGCGGAACATTTCAATATAACTGCATGTACGTATGTTACGCATGTATCGTTTCTATTATTATTCATCTCATGTATTTGTCTCACCACTACCACTTTTCCAAACGATGACAGAATTGAAATTTTATGAATATGGCATAGCGGGTAAGGATACATAAGCAGGAGCGCGGTTCCGCCATACCTTTGCCAGCTCGCTTAGTTGGCAGTCGGGGTATAAAAGATGATAAGATAAAGCTGGACAGTGGAATGCTCCGTTTCTGTATACACATGGGCAGCAAAGGATAGAGCTGCGGCAGAATCGGGCGACTTTCGGCATACGGATGGAGCGGGAACCGCAAAACACGGCGTTGGCATACAAACAGCATGTGCAACATTTACGTGCACGGCAGTGTATTGGTTTGTATGACGATCAATGGAGGAATAGAATATGATGAAAACATTTTCCAGGCTGATTTTATCGATCGCGCTCGTTTTTAGTATGGGAGCCGGTACGGTTCAGGCAGCAGCGGCATCACCGGACATTCAGGTTATCGTCAACAATTCGACCGTTTATGTCGGTGTGACCGCTTACGTGGACCGCGGTACAACGATGATTCCCATCAAGGCGCTACAGTACATACCGGGCAATTCAACGATATGGAACAATATTAATCAAACGGTAACCGTCAGTCAGGACGGCAATGTGATCACGCTGGTCATCGGGCAGACGACCGCAACGATCAACGATCGCACGATTCAACTGCCGGTTGCGCCGACGATTCGTGACGGACGGGCAATGGTGCCGCTGCGCTTCATCGCAGAAGCCGCACAAGCGACGGTGTACTGGAATGCGACATCGCGCATCGTCTATGTTGCCAAAACACCGGATCAGAATTTGCGTCAACTGAGCGGTACCGATCTGGCAACAGCGCGTGAGGCAGCAGTGACAATCCCGCGCATTAACCGACTGAAGAGCTTCACTCCGTCTGAGGAGAGCGGCGGCATCTACCGCTATTATTTCCCAGAAGGACAATACTACCCATTCTTTGAACAACGTGGAGATGTCGTTTCTTACTATGAAATGAAGGACAATCACAGCGAGCTGGTATGGACAGCCAAGCTGGATCTGACCAAACAATCATCGAACAATCTGTTCTTCTTGCCGTACAGCATTGAGCAGGAAGATGGAACGATGCCGAGCATTTTGAGTAAAGTGGTATTCTTCGACAATCTGACAGCTAACGGCGTATCGCGTTACGGGTATATCGATAATCCGATTCAGCCGTCAACAACAACGACTCCTACTGGCACGACACAGACAGAAAATCGCTTTACCAACATACCGGAAGAGAAGCCGGTCAAATAAGCATAGCCAGTATCTACCTCGTGTTCGCTTCCTGCATAATGTAGACGGGGAAGCCGAACAGACAGACAGCGCTAGCAATACTGGCAGCATATACGATCCGCCGCGCCCGGCGGTTCATCATTCATCCGATTGTCCTGATCACAGCCGAACCTGCGCAGCAGTATGCAGGTTCGGCTGTTTTTTGCTGCCAAAGCCAGATGCAATTCTTGTAATCGCCAATATTCAGTCTGTCATTTCCACATCTGTAATGAAAAAGAAAGATAAAAGCGGATACAAAGTCATATCTATTTTAAAATATATCTAAAAAATGTACCAAAAAGTAAATATAGTACCAAATGATAACGCTACCAATAAAAATAGAACCAATAATATCACAAATCCGCATAAAGATATTCCTAACGACCGACGGAACGGGAATGGTAAGATAAATTTGTCAATAAGCAAGCGCTTTCAATCAAGTTGGTATTCCATCATATAAGAGCAGGGGTTGAACAGAAATGAAAAAATGGATGTTCCTTTTACTAGCAAGCGTACTGTTGTTGTCCGCATGTTCCAGCGGTGGCGGCAGCAGCGCAAGCTCCGATCCGGGCAAAAAAGAAATTACTGTCTGGGCATGGGACCCGAACTTTAACATCGCCGCATTGAATCTTGCCAAAGAAAAATACATGGCTGACCATCCAGACGTAACGATTAATATCGTCGAAAATGCACAAGCGGATATCGTACAAAAGCTGAACACCGGCTTGAACTCCGGTACGACCAAAGGTTTGCCAAACATCGTACTGATCGAGGACTATCGTTCCCAAGGTTTCTTGCAAGCGTATCCTGACGCATTCCGCGACATGTCCGATTCCATCAAAGCATCCGACTTCGCAGATTACAAAGCAGGTCCTACTAGCTATCAAGGCAAACAGTACGGTGTACCGTTTGACTCTGGCGTAACTGGTCTGTATGTACGTACCGACTATCTGGAAAAAGCAGGCTACAAAGTAGCTGATCTGCAAAACATCGATTGGGATCAATTCATCGAAATCGGTAAAAAAGTCAAAGCCGCTACTGGCAAAGACATGCTGACCCAAGATCCCAATGACCTCGGTCTGATTCGTTCTATGATTCAATCCGCAGGCTCTTGGTATCTGAAAGAAGATGGTACTACACCGAATATCGCGAACAATGCTGCACTGAAAACGGCACTGGAAACATACAAAGCGATGTACGATGCTAACATCGTCAAAGCAAACTCCGACTGGAGTCAATTCCTGGCTGCCTTCAACAAAGGCGATGTAGCCAGCGTTCCAACTGGTAACTGGATCACACCTTCTGTAAAAGCTGAAGCGTCTCAATCCGGCAAATGGGCAGTTGTTCCTTACCCTGTACTGAAAGGCGTAGCTAATTCCGTACACGCTTCTAACATCGGTGGTGCTTCTTGGTACGTCATGAATATGGACGGACAAGACACAGCCGCAGACTTCCTGAAATCCACGTTCGGTTCTGACAAATCGCTGTACAACGATATGCTGACCAAAATCGGTATCATCGGTACACTGAAAACCGCTTCCGAAAACGAAGCATATGACAAACCAGACGAGTTCTTCAGTGGTCAAAAAGTATATGCGGACTTCGCAAAATGGACGAAAGAAGTTCCAAACGTAAACTACGGTCTTCACACGTATGCAATTGAAGACATCATGGCAGTCGAAGTTCAAAACTACCTGAACGGTAGCAAAGACGTCGATACGATGATGAATGATGTACAAGCACAGGCTGAAGCCCAGCTGAAATAATCGCAACACGCAATGAACGAGAGATAAAACCTTGGGCTTAACGGTTCAAGGTTTTATTTTTCCGTATCGATAGGTTGAGATGGATATACCGAAGGAAACCGCAGGCGAGCCACTACACATAGACAAGCAGCAAACCGGCGATATGAGGGAGATGAAACCAGATGAAGACAGCAGAACCCGCTCTGAATCCGAGCAAAAAATCCACCCGTTCCCGCATGGGCAATCGGGTCAAAGAAGGCGTAACCGGCTGGCTGTTCGTTGGCGTAGCCGCCGCTATGATTGTGATCTTTTACTTCTATCCGATGATCCAAGCGCTGATCCTGTCGTTCCAGACGGGAACCGGCATGAATTTGAAATTTAACGGTATCGAGAACTATACGCGTCTGCTAACAGATAGTATGTTCCTGACCGCCGTCAAAAATACATTTATTTATCTCATTTTCCAAGTGCCACTGATGGTACTGCTGGCACTGTTTATCTCGGTGCTGCTGAATGACAAAAACCTGAAATTCAAAGGCTTTTTCCGTACGGCGATCTTCCTGCCGTGTATCACATCGCTCGTTGCTTATGCAGTTGTATTCAAATACCTGTTCGCACCGGATGGACTGGTCAACTCGTTGCTGATGAATATTCATGTCATCGGCGCACCCATTCAATGGATCACTGATCCGTTCTGGGCAAAAGTAACGATTATCCTCGCGATCACATGGCGCTGGACGGGTTACAATATGATCTTCTATCTGTCTGGTCTGCAAAATATCGATAGCTCCATTTACGAAGCGGCACGCATCGACGGTGCTTCGGCAGTACGTCAATTTTTCAGCATTACGGTTCCGCTGCTCAAACCGATCATTCTGTTCACGTCCATCACATCCACCATCGGTACACTGCAATTGTTCGATGAGGTTGTGAATATTACGAAGGGCGGACCGGGTAACGCGACGACGAGTATTTCGCAGTACATCTACAATCTGTCGTTTAAATATTCACCGGACTTCGGTTATGCGGCAACGGTATCGTATTCGATCGTCATTATGATTATTATTCTTTCCTTTATCCAGTTCAAAGTGGCAGGTGAGCGCAATGGCTAAAACGAAATTAACCTTTACGTATGTGTTTCTGATCATCGCCGCATTTGTCTCGATCTTCCCGTTCTTCTGGATGATCGTCAGCTCGACGAACTTATCGGTGGATGTGACTGGCGGACGACTACTGCCGGGCAGTCATCTGATCGAGAACTTGAGCAAGCTCGCTAGCTCGGTCGACATCTGGAATGCAATGTGGAACTCGGCGAAGATTGCGGTATCTACAACGATTCTGGCACTGCTGATCGCTTCGCTGGCAGGCTACGGCTTTGAAGTTTATCGCAGCAAAGCGAAGGATATCGTATTCAACATCTTGCTGCTGTCGATGATGATTCCGTTCGCGGCGCTGATGGTGCCGTTGTACCGGATGTTCGGCAAAATTACGAATGTAGTTTCGTTTATCGGGATCGATACGCCAGCGGCTGTCGTGATTCCGACGATGACGACTGCGTTCCTGATCTTCTTTTTCCGTCAAAGTACGAAGATGTTCCCGAAAGACTTGCTGGAAGCGGGTCGGATGGATGGGCTGAGCGAGCTAGGATTGTTCTTCCGCGTATATATGCCGACGATGAAAACGACATATGCGGCTGCGGCAATCATTACGTTTATGTCCAGCTGGAACAACTATCTGTGGCCGCTCGTTATTCTGCAAACGCCGGAGAATCAGACGATTCCGCTGCTGATCTCCAACCTCGGATCAAGTTATGCACCGGATTATGGTGTGATTATGATTGCGATTGTGATTTCGACGATTCCGACAGCGCTGGTGTTCTTCTTAATGCAGAAGCACTTTGTGGCAGGTATGGTTGGATCGGTGAAATGATGTTGCGCTGGTTTTATGGAAAAGATGGGTTGGGGGTGTGAGCTGGAACGCTCCGGGGAAGGGATTGTCCTGAAGTGTCGCCGTTAAGGACTGGATATTTTGAATTTCCGCTTAGGCGGAGAATATCCAGTCCTTACATGCGAGCGCTTCGCTCTTTTCAGGACAATTCCCTTCCCCTCCGCTCCGGCGCACACTCCCAACCCTTTTCCATGCACAGCGTAAATGATTTCACTCTGGGTGAGGAAGTAGGGAAGGGTGTTAAGGGCTAGAGCTTGGAGTTGGGTTTGGGATTAGGTAGTTTTTTGGCTGGCGGGGAGAGTTTTTTGTTTTGGTTGTTGGGTGGGAGACACTTTTTTTGTGTGGCTGTGTGGCTGTGTGGCTGTGTGGCGTTTGAAGTAGGATAGTACATTGACAGCTTTTGATGGATTTAAATTTACGTTGTATAAGAATAAGGAACTAATATATACACGATTTTATTATATTAAAATGGTTGATGGTGGCGGGATATAATAATTGGGTGAGTATTTTAACGGGATGGAGTGGATGATATGAGTAAGGCGGAAGTGCATGTTCGTGGGAAGCAGCGTGTGAGTGAGGCTTCGCTGGAGTGGTTGGCGGATACGTCGGTATTTGCGGTGAATCGGGTGGATGCGTATTCGGATCATCGGTATTATGCGTCGGCGGAGCAGGCGCAGGCTGGTAGGGAGATGGATTGGCGGTATTCGCTGAATGGGAATTGGAAGTTTCATTATGCGATCAATTCGGCGGCGCGTCCGCAGGATTTTTATAAAGACGGATTTTCTTGTGCGGGTTGGGGCGATATTGCGGTGCCGGGACATATTCAGACGCAGGGCTACGGGCAGATGCAGTATGTGAATACGATGTATCCGTGGGATGGCGTGGAGAATTTGCGTCCGCCGTTTATTTCGGAAGATTATAATCCGGTAGGCAGCTATGTGAAGCATTTTGTGCTGCCGGAGCAGCTGGATGGGGAACGTCCGGTGTATATTTCGTTTCAAGGTGTGGAATCGGCGTTTTACGTATGGCTGAACGGGCAGTTTGTTGGATATGGGGAAGATAGCTTTACGCCGTCGGACTTTGATCTGACGCCGTTCATGCAAGCGGGCGAGAATCGTCTGGCAGTGGAAGTGTATCAACGCAGTACCGGATCATGGTTAGAGGATCAGGATTTCTGGCGGTTCTCCGGTATTTTCCGTGAGGTGTATCTGTATACGGTGCCAGAGGTTCATGTACGGGATCTGCATGTGCATGCTGGTCTGGATGATGCCTATACGCAGGGACAATTGAACGTGAAACTGTCGCTAGAGCAGGGACAGTCTGCGAATGGTGCCAAAGCGGTACTGGAATTAAAAGATGCTGCTGGCAATGTAGTGACATCTGGCGAAGCGGCATTTGCGGATAGTGAACAGGGTGGACAAGCCAGCTTCCACGCGACGGTGGACCATGTATCCACTTGGAATGCGGAGCAACCGTATCTGTATACGCTATACATTTCTGTGTACAATGCGGCTGGCGAATTGACCGAAGTGATTCCGCAGCATGTAGGTTTCCGTCGTTTTGAAATGATTAAAAAAGTGATGTGCATTAACGGCAAACGCATTGTGTTCAAAGGCGTCAATCGTCATGAATTCAACTGCCGCACCGGACGTGCAGTGACCGAAGAGGATATGCTGTGGGATATTCGTACCATTAAGCAAAATAATATGAATGCAGTACGTACATCACATTATCCGAATCAGACGCGTTGGTATGAGCTTTGCGATCAGTATGGTATTTACCTGATCGACGAGATGAATCTGGAAAGTCACGGTTCGTGGCAGAAGTTAGGTGCGGTAGAGCCGTCGTGGAATATTCCGGGCGATCTGCCGGAATGGCAAGATATCGTGATGGATCGTGCGATCTCGATGGTCGAGCGCGATAAGAACCATCCGTCGATCCTCATCTGGTCATGCGGTAATGAGTCGTATGCTGGTCAGGTGATCCTGAATGTAGCAAATTATTTCCGCGCAACCGATCCGACGCGTCTCGTGCATTACGAAGGCGTATTCCACAATCGCGACTTTGACGATAGCAGCGATATGGAGAGCCGCATGTACGCGAAGCCAGCGGATATTGAGGAATACCTGAACAATGATCCGCAAAAGCCGTATATTAGCTGCGAATATATGCACGCGATGGGTAACTCCGTCGGCGGCATGCACAAATATACCGAGCTGGAAAACAAATATGAGCTGTATCAAGGCGGCTTTATCTGGGATTATATCGACCAAGCGGTGATGAAGAAAAATCGCTACGGCGACGAATATCTCGCTTACGGCGGCGACTATGACGACCGCGCGACCGATTATGGCTTCTGTACGGACGGTATCGTCTACGCTGACCGTAAGGTATCTCCGAAAATGCAGGAGGTCAAATTCCTGTATCAGAATCTGAAGCTGACCCCGGATCAACAAGGGGTGACTGTGCGTAACGAGAATCTGTTTGCCGGAACGGACGAGTATACGCTACTGTATCGTCTGTACCGCGAAGGTGTGCTGGTGCATGAGCAGCAGCTGGATGTACAGGTGGCGGCAGGCACAGAGCAGCATGTAGCAGTTACATTACCACAGACAGCTCAGCTGGCAGGTGAATATGCCATCCATGCGTCCTTCGTGCTGAAGCAGGCGACGCTATGGGCAGAAGCTGGGTATGAAGTGGCATTTGGTGAGCATGTGTTTATCGTGGAACATACACAGCCACAGCCGAATCCGGTTCGTATCGGTGAGTTGCGTATTGCTGAGGGCGATGTGAATGTGGGCGTACATGGTGACAATTACAGCATCATGTTCTCGCGTGGTGCAGGCAGTCTTACGTCGCTGCGCTACGATGGACGCGAGTATATTTCCACACCACCAGCACCGCTGTTCTGGCGTGCGACGACGGACAATGATCGCGGAACGGCGCAGGGCTTTACGTTAGGCGCATGGTTTGCCGCCAGCCTGACTCGTCGCTGTACCGGTATGCAGCTGGACAAAGGGGACGACCACGTTACGTTTACGTTCCAATATGCGTTCAGCATTCACCCGGATGTGAGCATGACGACTGTGTACACTGTGTACCGTGATGGCAGTCTGCATGTGAAATCTAGCTATGCTGGTGCCGCTGGTCTACCGGATCTGCCTATCGTAGCATTGTCGTTCAAAATCCCGGCGGATTATCATCATCTGAACTGGTATGCAATGGGACCAGACGAGAACTATATCGACCGCGCATTTGGTGCCAGACTGGGCACTTTCCAAAATGATGCTGCCGATAATGTATCTGGCTATGTTGTACCACAGGAGAGCGGCAATCGTACGGGAGTCCGTCGTGTGGACATTACCAACGATAACCGTCAAGGTCTGCGCATTACGTCTCCGGCAGACGCGCCGGTAGAGTGCAATATCTCGCCATACACCGCATTTGAACTGGAAAGTGCTGCGCATCTGTATGAGTTGCCACCTGTGCATTATACGGTCGTCACAATCGCAGGCAAGCAAATGGGCGTCGGCGGCGACGATAGCTGGGGCGCACCAGTACACCCGGAATACCGTATTCCAGCAAATACCGATCTGAGCTTTGCATTTACGATCACGCCATTCCGCGGCTAATCTACAAGCAAATACGAGCTATCTACTACTATCCCTGTTGTGTCACCATCGACATAACAGGGTTTTTTTATACCAAATATAGACTTTCAAAGTTGACATACCAAGTAAGCATATTATATAGTAGTCAAGATTACATTCCTAAAAATATACATAAAAGGAATAAGAATCAAAATAGCGGTTGAACGGAAATGCGAGACGATGCGAAGCCAATCAGCCGACTTTACTGGAATGATAAAGGAGAATACATATGATGAAATCTGTAATAAACATGCGCTTGACGATCATTATAGCGCTGCTTGTTTCGTTGACTGGATTATGGGGCAATGCGCCGTCTGCCAGCGCGGCAACGACACATACACCGATTATTTTCGTGCATGGTTTGGGCGGTTCTGCGAGTAATTTTACAGCGATTGAGAGTTATTTGACTCGTCAGGGCTGGTCGTCGAATGAGCTGTACGCGATTGATCTGCCTACGAAGAACGGTGTGCAAACACTGAACGCCGCAGCAATCCGCAGTAAAGTAGACGATGTACTGGCACGCACCGGTAGCACCAAAGTTAATATCGTCGCGCACAGCATGGGCGGCGCAAACAGCCTGTATTACATTCTGAACTACGGCGGTGCTGATAAAGTCGACAAGCTGATCACCCTTGGTGGTGCGAACCGCCTCACAACGAATAGCGCACCCGCAGGTGTGGACGTAACCTCGATCTATACGCTGAACGATCAGGTAGTTAGCAACTATCTGTCCATTCTGGATGGTGCAAACAATATCCGTATCGTTGGCGTCATGCACATTGGTCTGCTGTTCAACTCCAATGTGAATAGCCTCATTCTGGAAGCTTTGCAAAAGTAGCATTTGTATATTCGCACATCAACTTTCCAGCTTGCTGCATACGTAGAGTGCGCTATTATGACGTGCTTGCTTTGGTAGAGCGATCATAGCTTTGCGATGGCTTGCTCGTTGGATGGCGATACGAATAGTCGTCAATGAAATGTGCACGTATTACGGTCGGTCGGGCAGATGTTGCCTGAACCGATCCTTTTTTTTATACTGAGAAGAACGTAATAGATGCAACGGACAAAGGGGGGAAGATTGCATGGCAGATGTATCCTTTTACCGTCATCCGCAGTTGCCTTTTGTGGAGGGGAAACGGTGCCGGGCGGACGAGTTAGCGTATCATCGGCATTTTCATGAGGAGTATTCGATTGGGCATATTCATCGCGGGCGTACGCATGCGTGGTGCGATGGGCAGGAGTTGCAGGTGGAATCGGGACGGATGATTAGCTTTCCGCCGCAAATGCTGCATGCATGTCACCCGGAACAGGGGATGGCGTGGAGCTACGACATGTTATTTATCGACCCGGACTGGTTAAACGGAATGGAGCGGCGACAGGTAGAGCAGATTCATATTCCGTATTTGCTGTCAGAGGGAAAGAACCGCAATTGTCTGCTGCCAATGCAGCAAGCGATGCAGACGCTAATGAACGGCAGCGAGCCGCTTGAAACGGAAACGGCATTAATCTCGCTGCTGCACAGAATTACCGGCACAGAGCAGGGCGATCTGGAGCATGAGCAGATGTCTAATCAGCAGGATCGCAAGTATATTGGTATCGTGCGCGATTATTTGCATGCACATTTTGACCGACCGGTGCTGCTGGAGGAATTGGAGCAGGTGACGGATATTAGCCGCTTTCATCTGATTCGGCTGTTCAAGCAGTGGCAGCATGTGCCGCCGCATGCGTATCAAAATGTGTTGCGCATCAATTATGCCAAAGCTGAGCTGCATCGTCAGCGCCCGATTGCTGAAGTGGCGGCGGAAGCGGGATTTTACGATCAGAGCCATTTTACCCGTATGTTCACGCGGATTGTCGGTGTTACGCCGCGTCGGTATAAAGTATCGGTGTAAGCCAAAGCTCTAGTTGGATTTGTAGGATACAGATATTTCACGATGCAGCAGGGACACGTCGATGATGGATAGATGGTAGATAATAAAAGTTACTTGTTGTGACTGAGCATCATCTTGTAGACGATTGTCAGCAGTACAACGTTTTACAATGTGTCTGAGATCGTCGTCAGAGCAATTTTGTACAATATTTTGTCCTTCTCTTCCGGTAAGGTGTACGGAAAGGGAGGGATTTGGTATGAATCCAATCAATAGAGAGCAGCAAGTGATGACCGAAGCGGCGGTAGCGTTAAAATCCATTGCCCGCCGACCAGATGTTAAATCCAGTGTGGAGCACAATCCGCAGCTATATCGACTGTTACAACGTGCAGCGGCGCGTTATGTGACTGGAGATCAGCAATCACAGGCGCTGGCAGTGGCACAGCGTCTACGTCATGACGGATATGCCGTCTCGCTGGAATATATCGGGGAGAATACACGTACTCTTGCTGAATGTGAACATGCTACGCAAGAATTGGCAACATTGATCACGAGCATGGGGCAGCAGGGCATAAGCGGTCGAGTGTCGTTCGATCTGTCGCATATCGGACTGCTGTTGGACAAGGAGCTAGCGCTCCAGCATCTACTACAGCTCGGGGAGCTGGCACAGCCGCTAGGCATTGAGTTGTTCATCAGCATGGAGGAATCGGCGAAAACGGAATATATTTTGCATATCTATCAGCAAGCCGTCGCGAAGTATCCGTTGATCGGCATTACGCTACAAGCACATTTGCATCGTACGCTGGAAGATGCAGCAGCAGTGTTATCCGCTGGTGCCTATGTGCGGCTAGTCAAAGGGGCATATGAGGAGCCAAGCGACATATCGCTATCGCGTTCGGCAGAGCTGGATCAGCGCTATATAGAGCTGTTCCGACTGGCAGTGGAGCGTGGTTGTCATGTTTCGGTAGCTACGCATGATGAGTCGCTGATCGCATCGTTACTGGAGCTGGAGTGGAGTGGTGCAGCGAGTGTTGAGTTTGAATTGTTGTACGGCATTCGCCCAGAATTGTGTGTGCAGCTGCGGCAACAAGAACAGCCCGTACGTGTGTATCTCACCTACGGGCAGGAGTGGTATTTGTATCTGTGTCACCGGATTGCGGAGTATCCACCCAATTTGTTTCAGGCGCTGATTGATATCGTAGACGGACAGCGGGAAGAACCGGTGATGCAATATGTAACGTCAAGCTTTGATCCTAATCATTCCACCCATAGCGCCACGTAAATAAAGGTGATAAATAATAGCACAGGCGTAGCAGCTGCTAGCAGATATAATAAGGCTACACGCGGATTACTAAAATATTCTTTGAGTCGTTGCCAGTCGCTTTTTAGATATTGCGCTGTAACGTCGGCGTTGGCAGTATTCGGCGAATGAGTTTTCAGTGTGTGGATCATATTTTGTAATACGGTGATTTGTTCTGATTCACTTCTGCGTTTGAGTTCTTGTTGTAACTGTGCTTGTAATTCTATAATTGAGGGCTGTGTTGAAGAGTTCATCATTCGGACTCCTTTCTAATCATTTCCAGTTTCTATCAATATACCATACTATTAACAGCATACTGGTACAATACAAATACACACGGATCACCGACTTGAGCGGATGATCCGTGTGTATTTGCGTGTAGTCATCATATCGCTGAGCACGACAATTATTTCAATTTCAGCAGCTTGACCAGCTTATCGTGAATGGCGGTGTTCTGGTAGTTCCCGCTAAATTGATCGGAGCCGGGACCCAGTGCGGTCAATGCTACATCTACCGCACTGTGACCACCAGTTGTCCAGTCGATATAAAATTTCTCCTGCGAATTAGCTACGGTAAACGGTCCATCTTCCTTGGAATCGCCATCGCCAGATTCTTCCTCATCGTCGGCACCTTCGATTACCATGCCGCCAGTCTCGTGATCGGCGGTAACGAGGACAAGTGTGTCAGGGTGCTTTTTGGCGTAATCTTTGGCAACTTTGACCGCTTTATCGAGCTGTTGACCGGCTTGGATCGTTAACTCCGCATCATTGTCATGCGCCATCTCGTCGGTGCCTTCTTCCTCCACCATCAGGAAAAAGCCCTTCTTGTTGCTGGATAGCACATCTAGCGCTTTGGTAGTCATATCTGGCAAGGAGACGATTGGATTATACTTGTTGCCCAGTTCGTTATGTGCCTGAAACATCTCTTCGTTGGCGAACAGACCGAGCAATTTGCTACCTTTGGCTGCTTGTAACTCGGTGCTGTCCGTCACATAAGTATAGCCGAGTTGCTTGGCACGTTCGACTAGATTGCCCTGTGTACCTTTGCTGGCTTCGGTTGGATCTTCAGCTGGCGCATCGGTATGAGCACCGGGCGTTCCTTTCGGATACCAGAAGTCTTCCCCGCCACCGAGCAGCACGTCGATCTTGCTGTTCTCGATATACTGCTTGGCAATATCGCTCTGCGCGGAACGATTCTCCACATGTGCGCCAAAGGCGGCTCCGGTCGCATCCGTTACTTGGCTGGTGGTTACGACGCCGGTCGACATACCGGCTTTTTTTGCCAGTTCCATAATGGTTGTCACTGGTTTCTTGTTAACATCGACACCGATGGCGCCGTTGTACGTTTTCACGCCAGTGGCGATTGCGGTCGCTGCTGCTGCGGAATCGGTCACCAGATTGTCGCTGGAGCTGGTGCGTACGAGTCCGCTGACGGGTAGACTGTCCATTTCCAGCGTGCCATGTTTGCCGACAGTGGCGTAGCGGATCGCATTACGACTCGCTTCACCCATGCCATCGCCGATGAAGAGGATGACATTTTTGGGCGTGGCGACTTTGGCGGTGGTTGACGTTGGAGCTTTGGCAGGCGTCGTTTGAGCAGTTGTAGCCTTGGTTGTCGCTGCTGCGTCGGTTGTTGGTACGGTGCCTGCTAGCAGTGGCACACTTAATACTGCTACAGCGCTGGCAGCCAGTGCCGCTTTTTTCAGAGAAGATTTGTTCATCATTCACACCCCTATATGTATTCATATGATGTATTGATCATATAAGAGTACTGTTATGTCTACATGTTTATTTTGTAAATTACATATGAAATTGCTTACAAATAGAAGGAGTGTCATTATTTTCTTCTCATTGGAATCATATATTCAGCCAAATAGCCAGCATAGTGCAACAGCCAGACCGCGGTAGATTAGACTGGGAAAAGACAAAACTAGATCGACGGTCGCATCCAGCCATGACTGCTTGCTCCAACGGCGTTCCATGATCGGTTGTGACATAGTAAAAGCCCCTTTCGATGAACTGAGAATAGGTCTGAAAATGAACAATGGACAAGGTAGCAGTATATAGCTTGGGTATAAGTATTTGGCATGCAGTATCCTTTTTTGTAAAAGGATGTAACCTTTTATACGTTTGAATATAGCGAAGGTTTGCATAAATATTTTGGTATAGCAAAAAGTCTACTGTTCATATTCATGGCAACAGATGATGGAATATCGCTTGCTTTGCAAGTTCATGTAAACGGAATATAAACAAACTCAACCTGTAGGTGGAGATACATTCCATCTATCGGTAGAGTTACATGTCCCGCGGCAGCTGTATCATAAAGACATACCTTTGATACGGGAGATGAGAATGATGTCCAATCTGTCCAATATGTTGTTGAATCGCTCCACCCTGCTTACGCTTGTGATCAATGGGGTATTGCCGTGGTTAGTGTACATGTGGTTACTGCCGCATACTAGCGGATTGTTCGCGTTATCGATCGCTACGCTGATTCCGCTGCTGGACAATGTGCGCAGTATATGGAAGCATCGCAAACTGGACGTATTTGGCGGATTGATGTTATTCGGATTTGTACTCAGTCTGGTGATGGTATTGCTGGGTGGCAGTGAGAAACTGCTACTGATGAGAGAGTCGTTCATTACTGCCGCCGTTGGATTGTTGTTTCTAGGATCGCTGTTGATGCCACGCCCGCTAGTCTTTTACATGGTAGCGCGGTTTGCCCGTTCGGTATCGCCGGAGGAGAACTGGCAGTATTCGTACTTCCGCCGTGTCATGCGCAATATGACATGGATCTGGGGCATCGGACTGCTGCTAGAAGTGAGTGTGAAGATTCTGATGATCCATCATCTGAGTACGACGCAAGTATTAGCGCTCTCGACACCAGTATCGCTGAGCATGATTGGTGGAATTGTACTGCTCAACATTGTGTATCGTCGCCGTGCAGCCGTACACATGAGACAGTTAAAAGAACAAGCGTAACCATATGGATCAAATCCATACTAAAACAATTCAAAGTATTTTCACGTATACCCATCATATTGTGATTATATTCACAATAGTGCCTATCCCACCGTGCTATCATGAGAAAGTAAAGACAATCAGTCACAGTCAAAGCAATTCAAAATAGATAGCGGAGGGAATAACGATGAGTACGCATGTGGTATATGTGCCAAGTACAAATCTGATGGGTAAAGGCTGTTTGGCGGAACTAGGTAATTTTATAACGGAACCGGGTTTTCAAAAGGCGCTGGTCGTGACGGACCATTTTTTGAATCATAACGGAACGGTATGCAAGGTGCTGAATATGCTGGAGGGCGCGGATATTGACTACAAAGTGTACGATAACGTCAAGCCGAATCCGACGATCCGCAATGTGTATGACGGTGTCACATGTTACCGCGATCATCAATGCGACTTCATTATTTCGATCGGCGGCGGTTCTCCGCAGGATGCTGCCAAAGCGATCGGTCTGTATGTGAATAACGGCGGCGATCTGCGAGATTACGAGGGCGTTGGCAAAACGCAAAACAAATCCGTGCCGATTGTAGCGATCAATACCACCGCAGGCACATCAAGTGAATATACGATCAACTATGTGATCACCGACGAAGAGCGCGGCGTGAAGATGGTGATGGTCGACAAAAATTGTCTTGTTAGCATCTCGGTCAACGACCCCGAGCTGATGGTGGACAAACCAGCAGACTTGACCGCTGCAACAGGGATGGATGCACTGACTCATGCGATTGAAGCGATTGTTACACCTGGCGCTTTTACCGTTACCGATGCGACTGCGCTGGCAGCAGTGGAGATTATTTTTAAATATCTACCGCGTGCTGTGCGCAACGGACACGATATCGAAGCACGCGAGCAGATGAGCTATGCGATGTTCCTCGCTGGTCTGGCGTTCAACAATGCTGGTCTTGGGTATGTACATGCGATGGCGCATCAGCTGGGCGGCATCTATGATCTGCCGCACGGTGTGTGCAATGCGATGCTGCTGCCAATCGTCGAGAATGAGAATGCCAAGCACGACGCAACCAAATTCCGCCGGATCGCCTGTGCTGCTGGTATCGACACTACCGACAAATCCGATCTGCGCTGCGCCGAAGAACTGATTGGCGCCATTCGCATACTGGCGGAGGAAGTAGGCATTCCTTCCAAACTAAAACAACTTGGCGTCGAGCAAGTCGATCTGGAGCTGCTCGCCGATCATGCGATGCAGGACGCCTGTGCGCCCGGCAACCCGTATCAGCCGGACAAGCAGGAAGTCATTCGCATGTTCCAAGAGATTCTGTAATCCAGAGATCGTATCATGCCAAACATTCCATCATACCAAACATGCCTTCATCCAGATCGATTTCTTCGCCTGCTATGGACATCCAGTAGGCAGTGATCGTTGTACCAACAAACTCATACTTCTCTACCAGCCGCCTTTTGTTCCTGTATGGAGCAGAAGGCGGTTTTGTGTTTCAGTGCGATATGATCATTGGCTCGGAGCAGTCCACAATTCCCGTCACCACACATACCTTTTATAAAATAATGCAAAACATACATTCCGTACTTTAAACTTACGCTCACTATTGTTAGCATAGAACTACAGATCAAACCGAACAAATGCACCCCTATTCACGTCTACACCCTATAACCCATTTTAGAACTCAGTTCAGGAGATGACCGATGACCGCAAATATTACTGTTGAACATGTATTGATCGCCGATAGCAAGGGCAGCTTTGTAACCCGTCCGCTGCCAGAAATTCAAGTGGAGCTGGCAGGCATTCCGGGCGACCGCCATTACGGATTGCTGCGCCCCGCCGATGTACGCCAGAAAATATACAAACGCGGCACGATGATTGCCAACCGCCGCCAGATTAGCATCATCTCGTATGAAGAATGCGCAGAGATCGCTGCCCGCATGAAGCTGCCGGAGATTCAGGCAGAATGGCTGGGCGCCAACATTATGCTCAAAGGGCTAGAATCGCTCACCACATTGCCGCTCGGTACACGAATACTATTTCCCGATGGCACGGGGCTGATCTGCGAAGGCGAGAACCCGCCGTGCATATTGCCCGGTAAAGTGATCGAGAGCGTCAGCGGCATCGAAGGCATCAAATCGCGCTTCGTTCCCGCCGCCAAACAACGCCGCGGCATCGTCTGCTCGGTAGAACGCGAGGGTGTTATTCGCTCCGGTGATGAAGTCCGCATTATTTTGCCCAAGTAAATAAATATTCAGCGGCGCAGCAAGGAGGGGAGTTCCCATTATGAGCCAACAACTTCGATTGTCCACCATTCAGCAATGGTGCGGCAAGACGTCCTATACCAAAGGCATGTCCTACTACCGTGATGGCAAAGTCGGCTTTACGATGTATGACGATCATCTGCTGCAATACGAAGCGGACGTACAAGTCAAAGCCAGCGAGATTGAGCATGTATCGCTACGTATGGAAGAGGGACGCGATGTGCAGGCTGTGTGCACCTGTCCCACATTGTCATCGTATCGCTATTATTGTCAGCATATCGCGGCAGTTCTGATTCATGTACATGAATCCAGATTACATCAGGAGCCGCCGCAACTGATTGCGCCACGAACAGCTGAGTCGACATCCACATCGGCAACAGCAACACGGAATCGTGCAAAGCGGATCAATGAGATGCCTGACGATCATACTAGACGTACAGATTTGCCTGACGAGAACACGCGCGCTATCGTTCATCATCCTATTCATCGCTCTGTTCATTCTACCAATGAGAATGAGGCACATGCTGCTGGCGACTTATCAGCTATGAATGAGCAGCAGCTTGCTAGTGAACTGCTGACTCTGTTTGCCGGACCGCCCCAGCGTGCGGCTGGACGACGGCGATATTTGGAAACACGGGATGAGCTGGCGGTGCAGTTTATTTGCCGTCCAGTCGCGTATGGCAACGGTCAATATCGGCTAGGTATCGAAATGAAGGCGGGACCGAAGCGACTGTATGTCGTGCGTCAATTGCGCAGTCTGCTAGAGAGTATCCGCCGCCGCGAAAGCTATCCGCTGACAGCACGCTTCAGCTATGACCCGGAACTGCATAGCTTCACTTATGCAGATAACGAAGTGATTCGTCACTTGCTACAGATTGCCGAGGATGAACAACCGGACGAAGCATACAGCCACAATAACAGGCAACGTCGCACTTCAGCATCGATACGTACAAGCCAATGGGATCGAGCAGAGGGGAGCAATAGCTATACTCGCGCCATCCCATTATCTACACAGGCAAACAAGGCAGGCAAAAGCACTCTGTCTGCCATCAACGAACGGATGCTGATCATTCCCGTATCTCACTGGCACAGTCTGCTGGTCGCTCTACGTCAATGTCCGTCAGCACGCATCGCGGTTGGCGAACAGGACTTGCCGCTTCTTTGCCAGCAGGGCATGTTACCGCTGCATTTTGCATTGGATGCTGTGAAGACTATCCGCACGAGGAACGGTAATAACGAGCAAAGCAAAGATGATCGCCGCAGTGAGCTAGTCGTGCGCGGTTTGCAGTCTATGATCGTGCTAGAAGCATATGGTGCAGTGTTAAATGGAGCTGAGCTATGGTTGCTGGACGAAGATTTGTGCCGCCGCTTGAGTCGTCTGCAAACGTTGCTGCATTACAGCAATGAACAGAACGGCGAACAGCGGCTAACTTTATCGCCGGAGCAGCTGGAGCCATTTGTCCAGCAGGTCATTCCCGGTCTGATGAAGCTAGGCACGGTACAACTGACCCGCGGCGTCTCCGACCGGATTGTACAGACACCGCTACAAGCGAGGTTGTATCTGGATCGGGTGCGCGACCGATTGCTGGCAGGATTGGAATTTCAATATGGCGATGTTGTGCTGAATCCGTTAGAGCCGGAACAGGGCAAGGATGAACAGGAACGCATCCTGCTGCGTGACGGAGAGCGGGAAGAACAGATTTTGCAGATCATGGAGGAAGCGGAATTCACCGCGACCGAAGGTGGTTATTTTCTGACCGATGAAGATGCGGAGTATGAATTTCTGTATCGTACCGTGCCCAAGCTGGAAAAGCTGCTGCATGTGTATGCCACCTCTATCGTCAAAACACGCATCCAGCATCCACTATCTGCACCGCGTCTGAGTGTGCATACCGATCACCGGCATGACTGGCTGGATTTCAAATTTCAGCTGGATGGTATTCCCGAGGCGGCGATTGTGGAAGTGCTGCAATCGCTGAAGGAGCAGCGGCGGTATCATCGGCTGCCGAACGGATCGTTTTTGCCATTGGAGGATGAGGCGTTTCAACAGGTCGCCGATTTTATCCGTAAAACAGGAATGGCGCTGCCCGATGATGTAGCAGAGCCACTGGAACAGGGCATTCTGTTCAAACTGCCTGTTATATACGGCATCGAAACGCTGGATGTGCAGGATGAGAATGAATATGTACGCTTCGACCGCTCGGTGCGCCGACTGCTCGACAGTATCAAGCATCCGGGTCGTCACGATGATCCGGTCCCACCTTCGCTGGAACCTATATTGCGCGATTATCAGCATGCTGGATACCAGTGGATGCGAACGCTGGCACGATACGGTTTTGGCGGTATTCTGGCGGACGATATGGGACTAGGCAAAACGCTGCAAAGTATAGCGTTTATCCTGTCAATGGCAGATGATATTCGTCGTAGTGGGCGTCCCGTGCTAGTCGTTACCCCGTCGTCACTCGTATACAACTGGCAGTACGAATTGAACCGGTTTGCCCCAGAATTGAAGGTGCTGTTGATCGACGGCAGTAAGGAAGTTCGCACAGAGCGCTGGCAGCAGGTGCTGTCCCAAGAGCCGGACACGTACGAGCAGAATGTCGGTACAGAGCAGCAGCCATTCGATGTGATCGTCACCTCGTATCCGCTGCTGCGCCGCGATATTGAGTGGGCTAGCACGCATGCGTACCATACGCTGATCGTCGATGAAGCGCAAAATTTCAAAAATGCGCTAACGCAGACTGCCCGCGCGGTGAGCAAGATTCAGGCGAAGCACCGCTTCGCCCTGACTGGTACGCCAATCGAAAATTCCGCCTATGAGCTGTGGTCGATCATGCATGTGATCATGCCGAAGCTGCTAGGCACGCGCAAGTATTTTGCCGATCTGGATCATGCGGTCATTGCGGCGCGTATTCGCCCATTTGTACTGCGGCGCATGAAGTCGCAGGTGCTGCACGAATTGCCGGACAAGCAGGAGACGACATTGGTATCCGAACTGCTGCCAGAGCAGAAGACGCTATACGCTGCCTATCTCGCGCAGCTACAGCAGGATGCGCTGGAACATCTGCATGAGAAGAATTTTGCTGAAAATCAGATCCGCATCCTCGCTGGATTAACCCGCTTGCGGCAATTGTGCTGTGATCCGTCGTTGTTTGTAGAAGGATATGAGGGTAGTTCTGCCAAGCTTGAGCAGTTGCTGGAAGTCGTGCAGGATTATCGAGATTCCGGGCGCCGGATGCTGATCTTTTCCCAATTTACCAGCATGCTGAAGATTATTGGCAATCGCTTGCGGGAACAGCAGACGTCTTACTTTTACCTGGATGGGAATACTCCTTCTGCTGAGCGGTTGGAGCTGTGTCAACGATTCAATGAAGGGGAACAGGATGTATTTCTAATTTCGCTAAAAGCGGGAGGAACCGGGCTGAATCTGACTGGTGCAGATACGGTCATTCTATACGATCTGTGGTGGAATCCGGCGGTGGAGGAACAAGCTGCCGATCGGGCGCATCGGATGGGGCAACGCAACAAAGTGCAGGTGATCCGTCTAGTCGCTCGTGGAACGGTAGAGGAGACGATGCTGGAACTACAACAAACGAAGAAAGAGCTGGTACAGCAAATGATCCAGCCCGGTCAGGCAAAATTATCGGCGCTGACAGAGCAGGATATTCGAGAATTGTTGATGATTTGAGTCTTCGCAATGAATCACGGTCAAACGGTTGGTGAGGGCATATGCGAATTCATGCCTTCTACCGCTGTGATCATAACCGAATGATGGGCGAGCAGATCAAGGTCAAATGGAGCCGTGAGACGCTCGCCCTGTTCGTCGAATAAGATACGCACGATAGGACGCTGCGGAATCTCGGAATGAATATGCACCACTACACCTTTGAATCCGGTGCTGAGTGTGACGGTTACACCGATAGGGTAAATGGCAACCCGGCTTTTGAACACTTCCAGCATGGAACGGTCGTACAGCGTGCCAGAACCGGAATATAGTACATCCAGCGCCTGATGGGGCAGCATAGCCGCACGATATACCCGGCTGGTTGTCAGCGCATCATACGAATCGGCAATGCCGATCCATTTCGCATACTCATGAATATCCGGTTCCTTGATGCCGCGTGGATACCCGCTTCCGTTCAGACGCTCGTGATGCTGGTACGCACAATGAGCAGCTAGCAGTGGAATCCCTGGCTCGTCCTTGAGGATTTTGAATCCGTATTCGGTATGCAGCTTGATCGTATTATATTCGTCATCTGTCAGCTTGCCCGGTTTGAACAGAATTTCATTCGGGATATGTGCTTTGCCGACATCATGCAGTAAGGAACCGATACCAAGCACGCGAAGCTCATCCGTAGAATAGCCATGCACCTTGCCTAGTAACAATGTATAAATACAAACATTCAGTGAATGATGATACAGATAATGATCCTTTGTATGCATGCTCATCAGCATAACCATCACTTCTGGATTGCTGCTCAGTTCTCTCAGAATCGTATCTACGATACCGGCAAATGACTTGCCAATGACGGGATACATCGTCTTTTGGGTGTTGGGATCAGCCAACCTGCAAAAGTGTGTACGTATTTCCTTGAGTGCACGTCGTTTCGTTTCAGCGGAAATAATGTCTTCCGCCATAACATCATCAGTGTCCTTGTCCTGAATGTAGACATAATCCAGCCCGTGGTTATACAGCTTACGGATGATGCCGGTAGTCAGTTCAGCACTTTCTGCTAGCAGTACGACACCTTCGTCATTATATATTTTTCTTGCCAATCGCATCCCGGGTTGGAGCGAGGTAATGGGTAATAGCCTCAATATGGTCACTTCCATCTATTCAGGAATTATCATGATCAGTATGCAGAGTGCGTCCATAGAGTTATAGCTGCTGAAGCATGATATGTATGTATGGGGAACGATATAAAGGAAGATATGTGCAGATCTAGTAGAACGTTATCAGAAATGTATAAAAGAAAAGATATACTATATATCGTCAGACAAGCGTAAATCTATAATGATTATAGGACGGATTTTTAAAATACGATAGACTTCAGGGGCAAAGTTTGACAAAGAACTAGTAAATTTAGCATCTCATATATCTGTAAGTTCCTAATGTGTATAAAAATGGATATATGGATTTTCCTATTTTCACCAACACCCCATTAAAGGAAACAATAAATGGAAAAAGGAGAGAGATTATGGAAACGAATCTATATGGGAAAAGTGTGTTTGTTGCCGCAGGCAGCAAAGGATTGGGACGAGCAAGTGCATTGGAATTTGCTCGCGAAGGTGCGAATGTAACGATCGCCAGTCGAAATGTAGAACACCTGCAACAAGCAGCGGCGGAGATTAAGGAAGTTACCGGACGCGATGTTCATTACGTCCTGATGGATGTGAGTGACGGCGAGCAGATCCAGAACGCTGTGAATGCGGCAGTGCAGCATTACGGACGGCTGGATGTGCTAATTACGAATGCAGGCGGACCGCAAGCGGGATCATTTGCCGATATGGATGATGCGGCATGGCAGCGTGCGTTTGAAAGTAATCTGCTCAGCACGATCCGTCTGATTCGTTCTGCGCTGCCATTTTTGCAGGAGGCAGGTGAGAGTCGAATCGTCAATATTGCCTCCAGTTCGGTCAAGCAGCCGATTGATGGATTGATCCTGTCCAATGTATATCGGGCAGGGATTCAGGCACTGACGAAGACTCTATCATCGGAATATGCAGCGGCAGGTGTGCTGATTAATACGGTAGCACCCGGGCGCATTGCCACCGAACGAATGCAGGAGCTGGACAGCCGCCGTGCACAGACAGAGGGCGTTGCAGTAGAGCAAGTGCAGGCGCAATCGCTACATTCCATTCCTCTTGGTCGCTTTGGCACGCCGGAAGAGTTTGGCAAAATGGTGATGTTTTACGGTTCGTTTGCCAATACGTATGTGACGGGACAATCGCTGCTGGTGGATGGCGGCACGATTCGTGCATTCTAGATTGATTCATTGTCACAAACCAACATAAGCACACAACAAACTCACATATAATCCAACAATGAAACACAACTATAATGTGACGATATTGTGTCATGTTTATGGAATAATGGATAAAAGTAGACCGAAATCTGCGGATTTTGGTCATTTTTTTGTCTTTCAAACGATAAAAATCGACTTTTTTCAATAAATGTAGTATAAAATAACTACAAACACATTTTATTTTTTGTGATTTAATACACTATATCTTTGTTTTCAAACATGTTATTATGTGTATCAGTCGTTTCTGTGGATATGATTTCATTGCGTTGTAGATTGAAGGTAGGTTTTCATACATAAATACCGTAAATCGGTTATTTAAATTACCATCAATCTAACATCATTTTTATAAAAAAGGAGCTGGGTACTGTGAGTAATGTAAGCCTGAACAATGTTGGGATCTGGGAGCTGGTTGAACCTGGTGTTCGCCGTAAAGTGTTCGAACCGGGACAATCGCTGATGATGATGGAAGTGCACTTTGAAGCGGGTTCCAAGAGCAGCGAGCATGCTCATCCACATGAGCAGATGAGTTATTGCATGAAAGGGCGTTTCCAATTCGTCATTGATGGCGAAGTTCACGAGCTGCACGCCGGGAAAGCACTGGCTATTCCTGCCGGAGCACTACATTCCGCGAGGGCACTGGCACCGGGAATCCTGCTAGACTCCTTTACCCCGCTACGCGAAGATTTGCTGAGCTGACTTTAACAAAGACGATCTTATTATCAAAGCCCGCATTCCCCAACCGACGAAGGGGGATGCGGGCTTTTCTATAAGTATTAAGAAATGAATGATCATCCTGCTGTTGTTGTATGCGGGCTGGAGGATTACCAATTAGAGTATGACACTAACAAGTATTCTCTTGCTCTTGTTCTGTATGATCTGTTTGCTCCATATCGTCTACGTCATATGTGAATCGCTCCAACTGCACACGTCCATCTAGCGTGAATTCCACGCCTTCTTCCTCCAACCTTGTCCGCTGCTCAAACGCAGATTCATCATCCTGAATGGAGATCTCGCCTTGCTTATTAATGACCCGGTGCCATGGTAGATGGTATGCAGCGCTCATCGAGTGCAGTACCCGTACCACTTGACGTGCAGCACGCGGACTACCGGCTGCTGCTGCAACCTGACCGTAACTCATGACCCGCCCGGTCGGAATGGAAGAGATTACTTCAATAACCCGTCTCGTAAAAGGTTGCATGATGATACCTCCTGTATGCAAACGCCGAAGTAGAAACATTCATATTGGCTTCATTATATCAGCAAAGCAGACCAGTTCAAAAGCGCATAAATCCGCTAGGAATAAGGATTATAAACAGCGCATATCTATTCCGGTGACTTATTTATACATATTTTGGAACAAAGTTAAAAAATTTATAAAATTTCGCGAAAAATGTTTCAAAAAGTCGAATCATAGTTTAAAATTCTTATAAACTCATGAGTCTAAAGTTTTAATTTTATAATAAAATAGTTCCTGATACCTAAAAATAGACTTAGCTTATAAACCATAATTTTATTATATGTTGCTGTCATATTTCCAAGTTACCTACTTTTATGCACGACCATTTCGTAAAACGCCGTAGTAATGAATCCGGCGGTTTAAAGGAGAAGACAATATGTCCATTTTTGCCCCAAGAAAGAACTCGTCCGCTGTACAGGAATTGCTGGAAGCCAGTCGTCGCCTCGCTCAAGATCCAACAGCACCATTGCAACTACAAACCGAAGATCCTGTTATGCGCGAGATTGTCGAAAATATCAGTCAGGCTGTGCATATCGTTCGTCAAAGAAAGCAAGGTATCGCGATGCGGATGAATCTCGTTACCAAAGCGATCCATGTCGGTCTGTGGGATATGGAAGTCGAAGCGGGCGATCCAGTCAATCCGAACAATGCATTCACGTGGACAGATGAATTCCGCCATATGCTTGGCTACCAGAATGTACAGGATTTCCCGGATGTGCTCGACAGCTGGGCTTCCCGTCTGCACCCTGAGGATACCGATTGGGTATTGCAAGCACTGGCTGATCATCTGCTGGATCATAGCGGACGTACACCATACGATATCGAATACCGTCTTAAATTGAAAAATGGCGAATATCGCTGGTTCCGTGCAACAGGTACAACAGTACGCGACAACAGCGGTGTGCCGCTGCGTATCGCTGGAGCACTGTTCGATGTGCATGAGAGACGCACGAGAGACGAAGAATTGCAAATGCTCGTTACTCGCTACGATCTGATTAACAAAGCACTGGTAGAAGCTCCTTGGGATATGGTCGTTGAAGCGGGTGATCCGATCAATCCGAACAATGAGTTCTGGTGGTCACCACAATTCCGCCAGACACTGGGTTTCCATGATGAGCGCGATTTCCCGAACGTATTGAGCAGCTGGAGCGATCGTCTGCATCCAGAAGACAAACAAATGTCCCTAGACGCATTTGCTGCGCATCTGAACGATCATACGGGGCGTACGCCGTTTTCCATCGAATACCGTTTACAGCTCAAGAGCGGTGAATATCGCTGGTACCATGCAGGCGGTACAACGAATCGCGATGCGAAAGGATTGCCACTGCGTGTTGCCGGTACGATTCGCGATATTACGTTTGAAAAGAACAAAGATCATGTCGTCGATGCGATGACTGAGCGTATGTCGCAGCTGTCGCAATCGATTAGCGAAATGACGATTGCGATCAATTCCGTTACTGGGCAGGCGCAAGATCTGGCTGCCGCACAAGAGCATTCCACCGAAGCTGCCAACAAGGCGAAAAGTAGTGCGGATGAAACGAAAAACATCTCTACCTTTATCCGTGAGATTGCGAACCAGACTAACATGCTCGGTCTAAACGCATCCATCGAGGCTGCCCGTGCTGGTGAACTGGGACGCGGCTTCTCCGTTGTTGCCGACGAAGTGCGCAAGCTGGCGATCCATAGTGCTGATGCTACCGAGAATATTGAGAAAAGTCTGACCGAAATGAAAGATCAGATTGAAGAAATCCTGCAACAGATTAGCAATATGACAACGCTCACGCAATCGCAAGCAGCATTAACACAACAGCTCAATGCGTCGATGGACGAGATCAATCATATGTCCCAATCGCTGACAGAGTTTGCGAAACAGATCTAAGCTGCCACTTTCGATATGGTGATTTCGCAGATTGAGAAATGTAGATAACGCGATAAACCTACAACGTGATAGCAAACGTAATAGAACTATAATGCAATAGAATACCGATAACAAAAAGCACTCTACCTAATGGCAGAGTGCTTTTTGTTATATCACGCCACCATACTATCCGGTGGCAGCAAATGAATAGAGAGCAGATATAATATAGCTTGCATATACGTTGAAATGAAACTCGTTATATTACACTTGTTGAATTTTGAGCAGGTTGGTATTACCGGATTGACCGATCGGTACGCCTGCGGACAGGACGACGATATCGCCAGCAGCGATATGACCAGTTGTTACCGCATTGCGAATTGCAGAGTCAAACATTTCGTCCGTGCTGGATACTTCTTCGCCATGTACCGGAATGACGCCGGACAGCAGACACAGCTTGTTCAGTACGGCTTCGTTATGCGTAACGGCGATGATTGGTGCATTAGGGCGATATTTGGAGATCATACGAGCAGTAAAGCCGCTTTCGGTAGAGATGATAATTGCTTTTGCATTCAACTCCAGCGATGCGCTCACTGCGCCTTGGCTGATCACTTCAGTGATGTTCGTCGATTGTTGTGCTCTTTTACGGGAGAATTGCTCCTGATAATCGATCATTGTCTCGGCACGACGTGCTACAGCAGCCATTGTTTGTACCGATTGCACCGGATATTTACCAGCAGCAGATTCGCCGGACAGCATGATGACATCAGCGCCTTGCAGGACAGCATTTGCTACGTCACTCACTTCGGAGCGAGTCGGACGCGGATTCACCTGCATCGATTCCAGCATATGAGTAGCTACGATAACCGGTTTACCAGCTACATTACATTTGTCGATCATTTCCTTTTGCAGTGCCGGTACGTCTTGAATTGGCACTTCTACCCCGAGGTCGCCACGTGCAACCATGATGCCGTCGGATGCTTCGATGATATCATCGAGATTTTCCATTCCTTCGGCGTTTTCGATTTTGGAATAAATTTGTACATCTTCGGCGTTGTTTTTCGCCAGAATGCTGCGAATTTCGCGGATGTCATCGCCTTTACGGACGAAGGAAGCAGCGATCATCTCGATCTTTTGCTCCAGACCGAAGTGGATGTGCATCACGTCGCGCTCGGTAACGCCCGGCAGGGACGTGTGGATACCCGGCAGGTTCACACCTTTGCGCGGTTTGATCATGCCGCCGCTGACGATTTCGCAGACGATCTCGCTATCTTTTACTTCCAGTACGGTCAGATCGATCAGACCATCATCCAGCAGAATGCGGTCGCCTTCATTTACATCCTTGTTCAATTCTGGATAGTTGACACCGATACGCTCGGAATCACCCAGAATTTCTTCCGTTGTCAGAATCAGCTTGTTGCCGGTACGAAGTTCAAAAGATGCCTCTTTTAGCTTGCCAATCCGTACTTCTGGACCTTTGATATCCATCATGATCGGGATAAACGTGTTCATCTCGGCAGCAGCCTTACGCACGTTGTTGATACGCATCACATGATCTTCCAGTTCGCCGTGCGCCATATTCAGACGCGCTACGGTCATGCCCGCTTTGATCATTTCTTTCAGCATATCTACCGAATCACAAGCAGGTCCCATGGTACAAATAATCTTCGTTCTCAACATTACAGATGTTCCTCCTCATATTGGGCGGCTGTACGTCGACAGCCCATCATATTGGCGGCTGTCACACACCTCCTGAAACCCGGGGCAGGCAAGGACGATGTACCGACAACCTGTATTATCCATTTCATTGTAGCTGTAATACACACAGATATCTATGAAATATAGTACGGTAATTGCAATATAGTACGATCTATATCGCGAATATTGTAGAATTTCATCTATAATGAAAGCATACAATAGCGGAACGGTGAACAAAAGGGGGGAATACGATGCTGCAACTAACCAGCGTGCATGAAGATCACCGGATGGAATGGTACGAGGAACGGCAGTTAGACCCACACAGTTATATTGTTAGTTTGTGTACATATGGCAATTGTGTGTACTGGGTAGATGGGCAGAAGATGATCGTGGACAAAGGCGAATTGCTGCTGATTCCACCAGGCTGCTTTTATTATGGGAAAAGCATTCCGACCCATGTGCATACGAAGCAGGTGCTTCATTTCAGCACGGGCAATGATGTATCGGCGGCAGCAGTGCAACAGAGGGGCGAGAGAGGGACAGCCGTTCCGGCAACCAAGGACGTAGATGTAAACGTGGAAGTAGACGCCCCCGATCAGCAAGCATATAGTGAGCAGAATGAGCATGCTATGCAAGGCAGCAAAATGCCTGTGCCTGTACAGCCGCTCCAGCTTCAGCCGACAGGCTTGCCGTTGCTCGAACGCAGCCATGTACTGCATATTAAGCCCGGCAGCTATGAGCGATTGCACGACATCATCAAGCAGATTGTTGTACAATGGCGGGAAAAGCCTGCGTATTATGAGTGCATGAGTGAAGGGCTGCTGCTGCAATTGCTGGTGGAGATTAACCGCGAATATGACCGCGGACAGATGCGCGATGACAAGCAGCGGCTAGTGGAACAGATGAAGCGTCATATTCAGCAACATTACAGTTCGCGTATTACGAAGGAGCAGCTGGGCGATGTGATTCGCCGGACACCGAATTATGCAGCGACCCTGTTCAAAGATGTCACTGGGCAGACGATCAGCCAGTATATGCACGACGAACGGATGAAGCGCGCCGTCTATATGCTGACCGAATCACAGCTGACGGTGGCGGAGATTGCGGAGTTTCTCGGCTATGCTGAAGTGTCGTACTTTTACCGGATTTTCAAAAAGAAGATGGGCGTACCGCCCGCCGAGATGATGCAGGAGCGTCCACCAATGCGATAACGCGTGCAGCCATGCAGCCATGTATGCACGTCGTTGTGCACATCATGCAAGAGCGTCTGCCAGCATACGATCGCATATATGGCAGTTTGAGGTTGATCTTGCATATTGCTCTTCGGTTGCTTGGTTGCATCGTTCAGTTCGTCTGACTGCGCATATGCTTGGGAGAGACGCCCTTGAGCTTTTTGAACATTTTGGAAAAGAGAAACGGATCATCGTAACCAACAGAGCGCGAGATTTCCCCGATAGACAGTGCGGTATGTTGAAGCAGCTCGACCGCTCGATTCATGCGATATTCCAGCATAAATGCCTGCAAGGACAACCCGAATTTGTCCTTAAACAGACTGGATAGATACGTACGATCCAGTCGTACCGAGCGAGAGATGTCCAGTACCGTGATCTTCTGGCTGTAATTCGTTTCGATATAGTCGATGGCTTGCTGAATATGCAGCTCCTTGGAACGGGAACGACCTTTACCATGATCCGGCACGGGCAGTCGGGAGATCAGTTCATACATGACCTGATACAGAATACCCTGCGCATGAATATCTCCGGCAGGCTGTTGCGAGGTGGATAATAGCTGCTCGTAAAAGCTGCCCAGTGTTGGCGATATGATCGGTGGCACTGAGTCGTCGGGAACGATTTCCGTAGCTTGGGCATGAGGGTATGAATGAGAAGCACGAGTATGAGTCAAACGGTACACTGGCTCCTCCGGTGTCAATCCAGCACGCTCCATCAGTGTTCTGGCATGCAATCCGCGAAAACCGATCCAGGAATACACCCACGGCTGTTCCGTATCCGCTTCATATTGCACAACAGTATCTGGTGGAATGAGAAAGCCTTCATTGGCACATAATCGGTATTCCCCATCACCTAGTCGAAACATACCTGTTCCTTCATGAACATAATGCAAAATATAATCGTCCCGTACGCCGGGTCCCCAAGCGTGTCCAGGCAAACATTCTTCCTTACCAAAAAAGATCAGCTTCAAATCCATCGGCTGATGTGCCTCGGATTCGGTATAAATGGTATGATTCAGCGGCATTGTACGTTAATCCCCTTTGTACCTGTATACTCATATTATGACATGAGGTGCATGAGGTGAAAAGCCTGCAAACCGAATATAATGATAATTAAACATGTGATTATGACATGCTAGCCATGGAGGATGTATTCATCTTCGGCTAGAATATTCAGCATAGCCTCATACAGAATCAAGGCATATGGTGTATGCACAAAGGGAGCTGCTTATCGATTCGCTACACCGTTGATTTCAGCAGCAAATGACTCCTGATAACATCTGGAAGTGTTTTACAACGAGAAAGCCCAAAATGTTTGTGTTAGTATGAATGACATAACCTATATTTTCGGAGGGAGCGGGAGCATATCGAAAAGAATCTGCTTGGCACATGTATCGTTGTTTTTTTGCTGATCTGTGTCTTTTCTTATTTCAAATTTGCCCGCCCGCCGCGTCAACAGGAAGATGGCGAGACTCGTGATCCGCTCGATAGCATCATGAAGCCGTTCAGCCTGTTTGACCGGGTCTCCATGGCAGTGATTTTATCGCTTGGACTACTCATTGTGGTGGCGGCATCGGCGTTTGCGGCATATGCCTTTTTTTATCTGGCATCCTTCATACATCTGATTGGCTTTGCGAATCGGAGTACTGCGATGCTGTATTCGATCTGGACGAGTGCGGGATTGTCGATTCTAGCTATTTATATTCAACCTGCTGCTGCGGAATGGATCTATCCCATTCTTCGTCGTCCGCTACGGTTCTGGCAAACGCAAGTCGTTGCGATTGTACGCAATACGCTGCTGTTGTACACACTGGCAGAGATCATTCGCGGCGTAGATACGCATGGCATCTGGGGAGCGTTGGGCTTGGCTTGTATCTTTCAACTGATTCAGTGTATTCGGTTTGATGAGGATTTGGACGTGAGATCGGGCGATAATGAGGAACGCTAAGCTGCACAAGTGAAGCAAGAAGAACGAAGGATATTCCATTGGTCGATGCAAGCAACTTCGGCAATAGCCTGGCGTATACATACAGACGCACCAATACAGACTGCGATCCAACGGATGCAGGAGAACGTCAGGGTATATATGTCAACAACAGGGAGATGACAGGATGAAGGAAACCGTACCATCGTTAAGAGCGGCAATCACGCTTCGCCGTATTCTCACACTCTGGATCATGAGCGTATTGCTCCTGCTAGGAACACTGTTGCCATCTGGAGTACATGCCGCCGAAGGAGGAAGTACCGCTATGCAAGAGCAAGATTGTACGATTAACAGCCAGACTCGCAAGCATTATGTTAATGTGGCAGTTGCTACGCTGTGGACGCAGCCGGGACTAGCGCGTAAGCTGGATCAATCGTCTCTATCGACTCCGGTAGACATGGAGCAATGGACTGCCGATATGAACACTGCCGACAAGCGGCGCTGGCTGACTGGCAAAACGGAAACGCAAGCGTTGTATGGTCAGGAAGTTCGTTTATTGCAGGTGAAGGGGGATTGGGCATACGTAGCAGTTGTTGGACAATCCACACCGAAGAGTAAATACGGATACCCTGGTTGGCTGCCCAAAGCTCAGATTCTGACCACTACGACGGGCGCTGCTTATAGCGAATGCCCTACCGCCATCGTGAAGGACAACAAGGCACAGCTGTATGGCGAAGATCGTCAGAGCAAGCTGCTGACGTTGAGCTTCAATACACGGTTGCCAGTAACGTCTACGGTCAGCGGTTGGGTGCAGGTGCATACCCCGGACAACCAATCTGCTTGGCTGAAAAGTAGTACAGTAGACGTATACAAGCAATTGTCGAACATTCCTGCACCAACTGGAGCTGATCTAATTCGTACAGGTAAGCAATTCCTTGGACTGCCGTATCTGTGGGCGGGCATCTCAGCATATGGATTTGACTGCTCTGGCTTCACATCGACGATCTATGGCTTCCACGGCATTAGCCTGCCGCGTGACGCATCCGCTCAGATCAAGGAAGGAACTGCGGTGAGCTGGAGCCAATTGCAGCCGGGTGATCTGATGTTTTTCGCTCATGATAACGGCAAAGGCAGTGTGCATCATGTGTCTATGTATATCGGTAACGGTCAGATGATGCACTCGCCCAAAGCAGGCAAAACCGTCGAGATCATCTCGATCAACACCCCTGCTTACAAAACAGAATTTGCTGGTGCAAGACGGTATATCCAGTAAATACAGGCAACGTATCGTTAGCAACAATAGTGGATCATGTTTTCTGATCTGAGACTGAAACTGAAACATCCCCTATCTTCGTAGCTTCCATCGTACAGGTGAAGGAATCATCTGACATGAGCAAGCGCGCAAGATAGGGGATTTTTATTATGATCATGTATATTTAATTTATGTTTTTGTTTATAATTCGCTTTTTTATAAATTTAATGCTTGAAAAAGAGCAGAATGTTCCTTTATGATAAATCTATCTTCACTGAGCAAAGTGTATATTACCAAAGCATCCATACGTAATACCACATTTATGTAAGCGCTTAAAAAAATAATAGAAAGGAGCATGCTGATCTAGGTTCCGAGCTATGCCCATTGCCATTCCTGTGCAACACCAATCCTATCGCCAAATGAGAAAGGAAGACACTTATGACATCTCGTTTCCGTAAACAAGCCAGTATGACTGTTATCGCAGCAACTCTGGTGATACCGATGCTGCTGCCGTCAGCAACAATCTTCGCCGCTCCCTCTGGCACTGATTCGTTACAACCAGTGAATACGCCACTGCTGACAGATCATCTAGTTGCCAGTGGAAGTGGGCAGGCTGGTACAGTTGCCGCAACGTCGAGCGCAAATCATACCAGTATCGCTTCATTATCCCCTGCCTCTACATGGAACGCCATATCTACTACTGCGACTGCATCTACTGGTGCACCAGTGTATCAGGAAGCTTCTGTACACGATCCATCGGTCATCAAAGTCGGCAATGAATTTTACATATTCGGTTCCCATCTCGCCTCCGCCAAATCATCCGATCTGATGAATTGGAGTATGATCTCCTCCGGCGTCGCGGATGGCAATCCGTTGATCCCGAATGTCACTACCGAATTGAAGGATGCCCTGAGCTGGGCGCAAAGCAATACCTTATGGGCAGCCGATGTTATTCAGCTGGCAGATGGCAAATTTTACATGTACTACAACGCATGCAAAGGCGACTCGCCTCGTTCCGCGATGGGCATAGCGGTCGCGGATACTATCGAAGGTCCGTATCGCGATACAGGCATTTTCCTCAAATCAGGTATGTGGGATCAGATTAGCGAGGATGGCACCATTTACGATGCGCGTATTCATCCGAATGCAGTTGATCCGGATGTGTTTTTCGATAAAGACGGCAAGCTGTGGATGGTATACGGTTCGTATTCCGGCGGCATTTTCGTTATGCAGATGGACCCGGCAACTGGCAAGCCATTACCGAATCAGGGTTATGGTAAAAAGCTGATCGGCGGCAATCACAGCCGTATCGAAGGGGCGTATATGCTGTACAGTCCGCAAACAGATTATTACTACATGTTCTTGTCATTTGGCGGTCTGGATGCAGTTGGTGGTTACAATCTGCGCGTCGTTCGCTCGAAAACGCCGGATGGTCCATTTTACGATGCAGCAGGTAACGATATGACGAAGGTGAAAGCCGATCCGTCCAAGCCACTATTCGACGATGCTTCCATCGAGCCATATGGTGTGAAGATGATCGGCAATTACCAGTTTGAACGCCAGATTGGTGATCCCGGTACAGGCAGTGGAGCAGGTGCCGTCTCGCCGGGGCATAACTCTGCGTACTACGACGAGCAGACTGGACGCTATTTCCTCATATTCCATTCCCGTTTCCCAGGACGCGGTGAGGAGCATGAAGTACGTACCCATGAGATGTTTATGAACGCAGATGGCTGGCTAACGGTAGCACCATATCGCTATGCAGGCGAGCAGAATCCGCAGGCAAAGGTTCGTGCCAGTGAGATTGCGGGCGAGTACCAGTGGATTACGCAGGACAAACATATTAGTGCTGACATCCATAAGGCTGTATCGGCAACATTGAATGCGGACGGCACAATTACTGGCGACGTAACGGGAACGTGGAAGCTGCAAGGCAACAACACGGCGCTACTGAGTGTAGATGGAACGCTATATAATGGTGTCTTTTTACATGAAACCAACGCCGATTCTGGCAAAACCGTGCTTACACTAACCGCATTGTCCCGCGATGGGATAGGTGTATGGGGCAGTCAGCGCGAGGTGCAGAAGGACAAGCAGCTCGTCTCGGCGGTAGATGCGGATTTGAGTCTGGGCGAGACGGACGGTGTGTTTTACGATCTGGATCTGCCGCTTACAGGAACACGCGGTGTGCAGATTAGCTGGCATTCCAACAAGCCAGAGATCATTTCCGATACGGGCAAAGTTACTCGTCCGGCAGCAGGCAAAGGCAATGCCCGCGTCACCCTGATAGCCACCATTACCAAAAACGGTGCCAAAAAGAACAAAAACTTTAAAGTCACTGTATTGGAACAGGCGCGTGGACCGCTGCTGAGTCAATATACCTTCAATGAAGCCAGTGGCACAACCGTTGTCGATAGTACGTATAATCATTATGACGGTACGCTGATCAATGGTGTGACTCGTGCTGTATACGGCAAGTCCGGTGCAGGCATTACACTAGACGGCGTGGACGATTATGTACAGCTGCCGGGTACGATTACGGATGCAGAGGATTACACGTTTGCCAGCTGGGTCAAATGGGACGGCGGCGCCGCATGGCAGCGGATTCTGGATTTTGGTGATGGCATGAACGGATTTATGTTCTTGACTCCTTTTCAAGGAACCGGTGTGCAGTTTACGATTCACCGCAACAATACCGACCAGAGCATCATCACACCATCCGCGTTGCCAACCGGTCAATGGGTACATGTAGCAGTCACGCTGTCCGGCAATACGGGCAAGCTATATATTAACGGCAAGCTGGCAGGCAGCAATGACCAGATGACCTTCAATCCACATGATCTGATGACCCGCGAAGCATATCTAGGCAAAAGCCGCTTCGCTGCCGATGCGTATTTGAAAGGCAGTCTGGATGAAGTGAATATGTACAATCGCGCGCTGAGTGAGCAGGAGATTCAGGAGCTGGCGAAGTAAATGAGGGCATCAACATAATGTAGTCTGAACAGTTGTAGGCTCTTATGTTGTTCGTTGTACCGAAGAGATATACCTATTAAAAAAGAAGCATGTTCATCTCACTTGAGCATGCTTCTTTGCTATATCGCAAGCTACATCCTGCCAGCCCTCACCTTTGGTTTAAAATACTGCCAAAACTGCATAATAGACAGTACTCATCTCCGGTATCAGGTGGTATACTCAAGGTGCATGCCAGCAATATGAAACTTTTACATAACTACCCGCGTATTTCCCGGTATACCTGCACAGCACAGCAGTTCAAATTACGAACGAAAGAGGGTAAAACATGTCCAACTATCAAGACCCCTACGGTCAACAGGGCGATCCGAATGATGTACAGGCAAACAAAGTGATGGCGATTCTGGCGTATATTCTGTTCTTCGTCCCACTGCTTGCCGCTCGGAATTCACCGTTTGCGATGTATCATGCCAATCAAGGGCTAGTCCTGTTTCTTGTAGCATTGGCGGCGAACATCTTAGGAATGATTATTCCGTTTATTGGCACTATTTTGCAGTTTGCCATCTCCGTGTTTGTGCTTGTACTTATGATCATCGGTATTATCAATGCTGCGAATGGTGAACGCAAACCGCTTCCTTTCATCGGCACCATTCAACTGATCAAATAAACCGGTATTTCTTCCACTCTACATAATACTCCGGTTTGCCGAACGCACAAAAACAGCCTTCCTTTTCACAGGAAGGCTGTTTTGTTGTTGCATGGGATTGTTCTACAGCATGGATTTCCTAGATACCACTTGCTGTTAGCGTATTCTGGATTGAGCTGTTGGTTACTGTCCCAACTGCTGGAACTGATTCAGCAAACCGTTAATCTGATCGACAGTCTGGAAAATTTGCGAATTGTTCAGGTCGGCTACGGTCAGCTTTCCGGCTTGCACCTGATCGACCAGACTATTCACTTCTGTACCCAGTGTAGCGCTGTATGCAGACAGTTGCTGATGCAAATCTTGGGCAAAGGCGGGCGGTTCCAGCTGATTGAAGTTGTCGATCTGGCTCTGGGTATTCGCTAGTTGCTGAGACAGCTGTTCACGCGCTTGTGGATCGGTGAGCGCTTGCTCGGTCAGCTCCGGCAGATTCTGCGATAGATTCGATGTACTGTTGATATACGAAGTAACTTCACTAACATAGTTAACGGACTGGTTGACCTGATCTAGTGCAGAACAGCCTGACAGCAGACCAGCGAGCATAACAAGCATGAGCATGTATGTTTTCAATAGAGACACTCCTTGTTGAGGGAATACCTATATTACTGCGCAACACCGCATATGGTTTCAACAATTGCCTGTTCTGGGCGCTGGCAGATATGGTACAGTTACATACAGAGGAATCATCATCGGCAACGATGACGGATAGAAAGGAAGTAGAATATGGACAATCACGATGTACAAGCGCAGGAAATTGCCAGCTGGATGGTCGAGCATATTCGCGACCGCGGCATACTGCGGCAGGAAGAAGCGATTGATTATGTGCGAGAGCAGTACGGCGAGCAATTCCTGTTTACGAGCGATAGCGGTAACGTTTCGCTGGATAAAGAGATCAAAAAAGCATTTCGGAAAAAGCACGGTGGGCGCGTTGCCTGGGATCGGGACGGCTTTTTCTGGGCTTGGACGTAAGGCACGTACCATTTGAGATAAAAGGGTAAGCAACAGGATCATCATCCTACTATACACATGTACACAAATACGGGAGAAATGCGGCGTCGAATGACGGATTGCATTTCTCCCGTTTGCATAGGAAAGAGCTGCGTCGTGTTGAAGCAAGCAACAAATGTTATAGATGAAGTAGAGATGAGGCGGTGTTGTCGTGATCAGTAGAGACAGGCTGAATTGGCATCGCGGAAGACTGCTCTGGTTTGTCGGTCATCAGTCGCTGTAGATCGTCCAAATTCTCAATGCGCAGATTGTTGGTCGGTGTCGTCTGGCTATCATGCAAGCCCGGCAACTGATGATTCAGATATACATACATCGCCAGACTGCTGGCAATTAGAAATGACAATAGTCCGTAAATTAAAATTTGTTTTGGTTTCATTATGGATTCCCCACTTTTCGTCCACTCGTTGGTACCTGTTCAAGCAGGTACATTTCTCTATTAATGGAAGTGCCGGTACATTTTCTGCCAGAAAAATGACTGAAATTGAATTATTGTACAGGCATTGTATAGTATAATGGAAAGACAGCCTTTCACGGGCAGTAGCGCTTCAAGCGCGCAATCTCTCTCCTTTACACTATAAAAGCTGCCAGGCAAGCAAACAATGAAAGGAATCTGATGATTCTGTCATTGAGCCTTCGCCAGGAAGGCGCTATGCTGACATGGCAGTGTATTTGTTGTGGAATGAGAATCTACTGGAAAGTGAGCGATGATCCCATGCCGGACATTATTAAAGTGATTGTAGATACCGCCGGCCAGGAAGGCCATGGTTCTTTTATTTATTTGGAAACTCATAAACCGATTCTGATCGGACGTCATACAGGCAGCGCGCAGACGGATCTGCCGCTGTATAACCAGCTCGTATCCAAGCAGCATTGTGTGCTCAAGCGTATCCATAACGACATCTACGTCGAAGACCTCGGCAGCAAAAATGGCACCGAGCTGAACGGTCAGCGTCTGCAACCTTACCAGTCGCGCCGAATTGGGGATGGCGATCAGTTAACGCTGGTGAACGGATTGGTCACACTGCATCTGGAACGAGGTACTGATCTGGAAGAAACGCGCGAGTACCGAGTGAGCGATCTGCTGGAGCATGAAGTACGTCTGAACGATTATTTGCAAAATATTCAGGTAGGCGGCGACAGCATTACGCTATCCAAAAAGGAATATCAGTTGTTCAAGCTGCTGTACAATTGTCTGGATCATTTTGTGACTCGTGAGCAGATTGTACGCGAAGTCTGGCCGGAGCGTTGTGTCGATGATGCAGAGCTGGTCGGTGTGGACGAAGTGAACTCCTTGATCTATCGAACAAATAAAAAGCTGGGCGACCATTTTACGATTCGTTCGGTTTACAAAAAAGGGGTATATATGAAGAAGCAGGATCAGAGCGAAGCACTAGATCGCCATACTTCCTCCTAAGGAACGGAACAGCTATCAGAACATCGACGATTGCTGGATCGTGAGCATACGGCAAGCCATTCAAACATAAGGGGGATCACGATGACGCTATTGCTTTCCTTTTTGAAGAAATACAGGGTTGCGGCAATACTGGCGCTGCTCATGATGCTGATTGAGCTGACGCTGGAATTGCTGCAACCTTTTCTGATCTCCAAAATCATTGATGACGGCGTGAGTGAGCGCCATATTCCTACCGTTCTATTATGGGGCGGCATTCTGACCGGCGGAACGATTATTGCGTTTATCGCCGGTATTTTTAGCTCTTTTTATGCGGCATATGCTAGTCAGGGGCTAGGCTATGATCTGCGGGAGGCGTTGTATCGCAAGGTGCAGTCCTTTTCGTATAGTCTGTTCAATCGGTTTGCTACGTCATCGCTTATTACGAGATTGACGAACGATGTGACCATTTTGCAGGATATGCTGTTTATGGGGCTGCGCTTTATGCTGCGGATTCCACTGCTCGTCGTTGGCAGCAGCATTATGGCGCTAGTTGTTAACGTGAAGCTTGGACTGCTGCTCGTGGTAGGCATACCTGTGCTACTGGTTTTTGTAATCGCCATCATGAAGCGGGCAGCGATTTCGTTTGAAAAGGTACAGCGGCGATTGGACAAGGTCAACAATGTGATGCAGGAAAATCTGACCGGGATGCGGCTCATTCGTGTATTCGTGCGAAGACAGCATGAACGGAATCGATTTGAGCAGCAGAGCGGGGCACTGATGAATGATACAGTATCCGCGCTGCGGCTGACGGAGACGACGATGCCGTTTATTTTGTTCGTCATGAATGTCAGCATTATCGCTGTATTATGGTTTGGACATCGGGATATTCTGTCTGGTAGTACGTCAGTCGGTGAAGTGGTAGCGATTATTAACTATTCGATGCGTACGATGGGGGCGTTGTCGGCATTTTCGATGATCGTGGCGGCATTCTCGCGTGCGCGCGCTTCGGCAGGTCGGATGGATGAAGTGATGAGTTCCACGGAGGAGCAGGCAGGTCAGATGCTGGATATACAGCAGGAGGATGAGGGGGCAATAGCTTCCGATGTTCGTGCAGCAGTGCATCCAGACGCACATAACGGTAACGGGCAAGTTGATCAAACTGCTATGGCAATCGTTGATGATCCTGCGGCAATGGTACATATCGAGCCAGTCGTTGAAACCGTTCAGGAGCGCGACATGACAAGCGGTGCTGCACTGGAATTCCGGCATGTTCAATTCCGTTACCCTGATACTGACCGCGATATATTGAAGGATATTTCATTTACTGCCAACCGCGGTGTTACGACAGCGATTATGGGCGCGACCGGATCGGGCAAATCGTCGCTGATGCAGCTTATTATGCGACTGTATGAAGTGCAGCAAGGTCAGGTGCTGGTCAATCATCAGGATGTGAGCCAGATGAACGAAGTGTCTCTGCGTAGCATGATCGGTTATGTGCCGCAGGAAATTGTGCTATTTACCGGCACGATTCGCGACAATATCGCTTGGGGCAATGAACATGCCAGTTCCGAAGAGATTGAGCAGGCAGCGCGTATTGCCCAGATTCACGATACAATCCTTCATTTGCCGAACGGTTATAATACCCGGCTCGGTCAGCGCGGCGTGAATCTGTCAGGCGGGCAAAAGCAGCGCCTGTCCATCGCCCGCGCATTGGTGCGCAAGTCGAGCATTCTACTGCTAGATGACAGCACAAGTGCGCTGGATGTACGAACCGAAGCCCGCTTGTTAGAAGGGCTGGCAACCTTATCGTGTACGACCATTCTCATTACACAGAAGATTAGCTCTACGATACGCGCGGATAAAGTATTGCTGTTGCAGGATGGCAAACGGATCGCTGAAGGCGGTCATGAGCAGCTGTTACAGCATTCCGAATTGTACCGCCGCATTTACGCATCCCAGTTTGGAGAGGAGGAGTTGCAGCATGTGGAAGGCATTCATTGATCCGTTTCGCGTTGCTAGACCGCCAACGCTTGCTGCGCGCGAGCAGGAGGATACCCCGTCGTCAGACCATTCCGCTGTCACATCCAACAAGAAGCGTGCCAAGAACTGGCGCGGCACCTTATCTCGCATCTGGACGTATCTGGCAGAGCGTCGATTGAAGTTGTTTATGGTGCTGTTTATGGTACTGCTGACATCGGGTTTCACCCTGCTTGGTCCATATCTGGTTGGGATTGCGATTGACGATTTTCTGGAACGCGAAGGCGGTCAGCTATGGATCTGGTTTCTCGTCGGATTGGGTGTTGTGTATCTGTTGAATTCGATCACCTCATGGCTGCAAAATGTCTGGATGATCGAGATCGCGCAGGAAACGGTATATCGGATGCGCTCCGATCTGTTTGCCCATTTGCATCGACTGCCGATTCCGTTCTTCGGTAAACGCCAGCAAGGTGAGCTGATGAGCCGCGTTACGAACGATATTGAAAATGTAAGTGCGACACTCAATAGTTCGGCGATCCAGATTTTCTCCAGTGTGCTAACACTTGTCGGAACACTTGTTGTGATGCTATTGCTCAGTCCGCTGCTGACGCTGCTGACCTTTATCGTGGTGCCGCTGATGGCATTCGGTATGCGCTGGATTACGCGGCGTACCGGTCCACTGTTCCGTGAGCGGCAGCGCAATTTGGGTGAGCTGAATGGTTATATTGAAGAAACGCTGTCCGGCGAAAAGATTATTAAGGCGTTTGGACGCGAGCAGCAGGTAATCGACGAGTTTGCGGAACGCAATGATCGCATCCGCTTCTCCGGTTTCTGGGCGCAGACGATCTCTGGTCTCATTCCGAAGCTGATGAACGGATTGAACAATTTGAGCTTTGCGCTCATTGCCGGAGTTGGTGGCTTGTTAGCGATCAAAGGCAGTATCACGGTCGGCGTGATCGTCATTTTCGTGGAATATGCGCGTCAGTTTACCCGTCCGCTGAATGATCTGGCGAACCAGTGGAATACGCTGTTATCAGCGATTGCCGGGGCAGAGCGTGTATTCGAGATTATGGATGAAGATATTGAGGAAGCGGATGAGCAGCAGGCATCCGAAGTGACACAGATTACGGGCAAAGTAGAATTCCGCGATGTATCGTTTGCGTACGATACTGGTGAAGGCGGCGACACGTTGCAGCATATTTCATTCCAAGCGGAGCCGGGCGAGATGATTGCGCTGGTCGGACCGACTGGCGCAGGCAAGACGACACTCATTCAGCTCATTTCTCGCTTTTACGATGCGGATCAGGGGCAGGTTCTGATTGACGGACAGGATATTCGCAACTTGCGCCGTGCCAGTTTGCGGCAGCATATGGCGTTTGTCTTACAGGATTCGTTTCTATTTGAAGGTACGGTGATGGATAATATCCGTTATGGTCGATTGGAAGCGACGGATGATGAGGTGCGGCAGGCAGCCGAGCTAGCGAATGCACATTCGTTTATCCAGCGATTACCGGATGGATATGAACAAGTATTGAGCCGAGATGGCGGCGGTATCAGTCAGGGGCAGCGCCAATTGCTGACGATTGCTCGCGCGATGCTGGCTGATCCGGCGATTCTCGTACTGGATGAAGCGACCAGCAGTATCGACACAGTGACCGAGATTCGGATTCAGGAAGGATTGCAGCGGTTGATGGAAGGACGTACGAGCTTTGTAATCGCGCACCGACTGAATACGATCCGGTCAGCAGATCAGATTCTAGTATTGCAGGACGGGCAGATTCTGGAGCATGGATCGCATGATCAATTGCTGGAGCAGGGCGGCTTTTACAGTGAGTTGTTCCATAGTCAGTTGAAGGTGTCGTCTTGAGTCGCAATCCGATGTATAAAAAAGACCTTTTCCACTAACGGAAAAGGTCTTTTATGTATCCTGCGTAGGTTTCTGTTCTATTCATAGTTGCTTCTGCAAGACTGTTTTGTTGCTAACGTCGATGGAGAGATTAGCGTTTGCTCAGATCTAGTGGATGGTACGGTGGTGGTTGTACAGATGGCGCGTTAGTCTCTCTCTGACGCGTGGACTGCGGATTGTTACGAATCCTTTCCAGCTGCTGCAAAATCTCCTGTTCCGTCTGCGTGTTCAATTGGCGAACCATACGCGGAATCATGAACAGATCAACCAAGATCCAGATAAACAGTGGCACTCCGGCAATACACATAATAGTCAGTCCCACAAACGTAACATTGCTAGATGGATCGAATCCCGAGCTAATAAGCAAGGTGAAATAGCCAAGCAGTGCGACAACAAACAAAACAAGCTGAGTGACAGCAGTGGCTGTCCGGCGCAAATAAAAACGATGCACACCAAGATGACCGCCGATCAACATGATGTAAGCTAGCGCAAGCGACTTTTCCCGGGGGCGCATTTCCGAGTTAAGCAGCATTAGCTCCTGTGGAGATAGTTCGTATCGTGTCAGCATCTCTTAGTAGTTATAATCCGATGAAATAGGCTTTTGAATTAGAATCTGATCAATAACATTGCTCTCTACATAAGCATTGCGCTCTTTCACCCATGTATGCAGCAAGAACGCATCCACGATCCACCATATCGATGTAACAATAGCGCCGACCAAAGTTAACGTCAGAATCAGTTGTGTAACGGCTGTACCAATTTTGCCCATGTAGAAGCGGTGTGCGCCGAATACACCTAGAAAATACCACAATACGTAAGCGACAACCATGTTCTTGCCGTACGTCTTCACTTCCGATTCCAACAACATCAGCTCGCGTGCGTCAAGCTGGCTTTTACGCTGGAGATTGTAATTCATACCCATAATACCTGTACCCCTCAATTCCTAAAAGTAGTAGTGTTTCCCAACAACAATCATATTTTAACAAGAATGTACATTTTAATCTACCGTATTATACGTGATATGGTAGGGCAGGTTTCTTTTTTGACATATAGAAATCGCCCGGCTTCAGCGGAAACCGGGCGATTTTACATTCATACATATATAGTACGCCAAATGATCAATTTTCGACGATAAACGTTTTGACAAAGGAGGGGCGTGGGAAGATGGACGGTTGCTGTACATCAATACCTTCCTCCGTATGACGCTTGCGGTGTGCATGACTGTATGCCTGCGATTCTTGCCACGCTTTGAACTGCTCCTCGCCATCCCACAGTGTCAAAATCACATACGTATCATCATCAAGCGGACGCAGCACACGAATGCCGACAAAGCCTGGTTCTTCCTCTACCTTACGCGCCCGATTCATAAACCGCTGCTCAAATGCAGAGCGACCATCCGCCGTTACCGGAATATGATTCAACACAGCAAAGCCACCACCGACAATGCCACTACTATCCAATACTTCATAGCTAAACGTATGCTCCGAGCGAATATCGACTGGCAAAATCTCGTCGATTTCCATCACATAGCGCGCATCGCCATCCTGATGCAGATGGATTACATCCGGTAAATGTGCTGCTTCTGGAAACTGCTCATGGATATTATGGGAGCTGATATACATGTACATGACATATTCCTCCAATAGGTTCGATACGATTCTGATAAAAACCTGATATTTGTACCTTAAAATAAATTTCACAGTTTATCAACGCAAAGGAACTGTTATTTACATAACCGGACTGCTGGTCTACTGAATCGTCTGTAAGTCATCTATCCAACACAACAGATATTATCTGCTCCAATACATTTATTTGAAAAGAGGTCATGGAGATGAAGCCACTTTTTCAGCCAGTCGGACAGTATATGGTACGCCTGCCCCTAAGCTCTGTTTCCAATGAGACAGATTCTATGAATAGGAGTGGAGCGGAGGAGCAATTGCAACAATGGTGCGGCGACCCGTTATTTCGCGAACAGATATTGATCGCTAGTCGCACATTGTATGACACGATGAATGTGTATATCAATCATCCAGAGAAGTTAAGTGGAAAAAAGAAGCGCAATTTTGTACAGGCGATGATGAAATATGCAGGACGGCGCGCTCATCGCACCACTCCGTTCGGTCTATTTACTGCTGTAGGTGTTGGGCAGTTTGAGGAGCACAACCAATGGACGTATGATCATCGTCACATCCGCAAATCGGCGCGCGTGGATCTGGAATGGTTATTTTTGTTAATCAAGCGTCTGGAGCAGGAGTGTAGTGTACAACTTGATTTTAAATTAAATCCAGCTTGTTATATCAAGGGAGATCGCGCGTACTTGCTGTATAGTCTGGACGGTCAGTCCGAAGATGTTCAGATTCGCGCGACGCCTGCCTTTCAGATTTTGTATGAGAATAGCCGGGCAGCGGCTTCCTTCCCTGCACTGGTGCAGACGTTGTTGAATTATTATCCCGATACATCGGCAGAACGCATCCAGCAGTATGTGCAGGAGATGGTCAATCAGGAGTTTCTCATTTCCAATCTGCGTCCTCCGCTGAATGTCAGTGATCAGTTTGCTTTTGCCATTCAACAAATGGAACGATGTCATCTGGATGCTGGAATCATTGCACAGCTTCAGCAGATTCAGCGTATGATCTGCGATTACAATGCGACGAAGCCGGGAGAAGGAGAAGCAGCCTATTTGCAGCTCGTAGATGCGATGCAGCATATCCAATCTTCATCCTCGCCGCTACAGATTGATACGAGCATGGATCATGACGAGCATACGTATTCGGGATTGGGTCTGAATCAGGAGCTAGCCGGGCAAATGGCACATCTGGCTTCTATGCTGGCTGCTGTAGCGATACCGCTTGAGCACAGACAAGGTTACTGGGAACAATACAAAAACAAATTTATCGAAGCATACGGCGTGGATCGCGAAGTCCCTTTGCTGGAAATGCTGGATACCGCTACTGGGATCGGGGCACCGTATTCGTATACTCATCCAGCGAATGATTATTTTGAGCAGATTCAGCCGGGTGAATATGTGACACCAGCATTCAAAAGTTTGCTGCTGCTCGATTATACGGAAGCGGTACAGAAGGGAATGCCGATCCAGTGGACGCGGCAGCATTTTGCAAAAGTTATCCATGCAGAGCCAGATCAAGGTGAAGTGCCGGTGTCGCTGGAATTGAACTTCCTGCTGCGTATGAGACAAGGGCAACCGCTGCTGTATTTGGGACCGAATATCGGTTCGAGACAGGCAGGCAAAACATTTGGACGATTTGCTCATCTATCGTCAGGCATGCATACGGTACTTACGCATATTCATGGTCATGAGCATAGAATACGCGGTCAGCAGGCAGAGCAGATGTGTGAACTTAGCTTTATTCCTCATCAGATTCGTTCTGGCAATGTGACGCGCAATGCCAGTGGACGCGCCAAGGAAATGGCTTTATTTACGAACAGTTCGCGCCGCACGGAAGATCAGGTAGGTATAGAGGATATCGGCATCGGTATACACGGCAATCGCTTTTATGCCCGACACCGAATAACGGGGGAGCTGCTCGTGTTTGGTGCGAACAATATGCTCAATCCGTTGATGACTACGAATGCGATTCGGTTTCTACAGGAAATGGAAGAGCATCGCCGCCGTAATTGGAGTTATTTTCCGTGGACAGACGTGTATAAAGCCTTCAAATATATACCGGAAATTCGCTATGAAGGTATTGTGCTGTCCGGTGAACAATGGCAGGTCAATCTGAATGATCTATATGAGCATGACAAGCCGGATGAGAATGAGTTTGCTGAACGATTTGAGCAATTCCGGCTACGATATCGTTTGCCGACAAGCTTTTATATTGCTAATTCGGATCATCGGCTGATCGTCGATACGCAGGATGAACGCTCCTTGCGCATGTTGTTCGCCGAGCTTCGCAAAGCGGGCAACCAGAATATTCAACTCGTCGCTCTGGAAGAAGGAGAACCGGCGATTCATGATGCGGAAGGACGCGGTTATGTTGCGGAAGTGGTCGTACCGCTCGTACGTATCGCAGAAGAGCAGCCGCAGTTCATTCAGCAGAAATTGTGCAGTATGGAGCTGGAACAGCAACGGTTGAAGATGCCGCTGGACGACTGGTTATACATCAAGTTGTATGGCAAACAGGCAAGAGAGGAAGAGCTGATTGCATTTGAGCTGCTGGACTTCTGCCGCGAACTGTCTGCCCATCTGCCGGTTCAGCATTTCTTTATGCGTTATATGGACCCCAAACCGCATCTCCGACTTCGGTTTGCCGCTGATTCCGCTACGTTGTTAACGATGTTACCGGATGTGCTGGATTGGTTGAAAGGGCTGAAGCAGCAAGGATTGATTGCGGATTATACGATCGCTTCGTATGATCGCGAATTGGAGCGTTATGGTGGTGTTGCTGCTATTCAAGCGGCAGAGCGACTGTTCGGTGCAGACAGCTTTGTCGTTGAATCGATATTACGCGGAAGACGCTTAAAACAGTTGAACATGGAGATAGACACGATTGCGATAATCTCCATCATTCGTCTGCTACAGCAATTGAATCTGAATCCGCAACAGCAGCTCGATATTCTGAGCCGTCAAGGTATGACGAATAGCGAATATCGTCAGGAATTTAAGCAGCAGGCAGCGTACTATACGGGGCTTTGCGATCCCGCGGATTACTGGCAGCGTCTCAGTGCAGAAGATGGAGGCAAGGAACTGCTAGATCTGCTTGCGCTTCGGGATGCACATGCGCACGAATATGCACACTATTTGCAGGGCGATATACCGCTGACTGCACATCCGGCTGATATGATCGGCAGCGTACTTCATCTGCATTGCAACCGTCTGCTCGGCACGGATCGCGAACAGGAACGCCGGGTGCTGGCATTGACGGCGCATACGCTTCATGCTCTGCATAGCCGCAATCGGGAAGGACATCTGTCATGGAAGTAAAAGAAACCTTTCGGCTGCATGATTTGTTGTTTACGCTACGCCAGCTTCCGCGAACGTTGCAGCTTGTATTTCGATTGGAAGGCAGACTGTTTACCGTCATTGCCGTACTTAGCTTGATTACGGGATTGGCACCGATTGCTACGCTGTATATTTCCCAAGAACTGATCAACTCTCTCGTGCATATCCAGTCAGGGCTTCAGCCGATCTTATGGCTGTTTGCCACGTATATCGTAGTCACCTTGATCTCGGAATTGATCTCGCAGACGATGGACTTTTACAATACGCGCTTTCAATTCAGTATGAATTACAAATTGAACTATATGATTATGGAGAAAAGTGGACGTCTGGCACTGGAGGACTTTGAGAATCCAGAAGTATACGATCGGTTGGAGCGCATCACGCGCGAGATTTCGTACAAACCGTTTCAGATTTTTCAGTCGTTTATTGCCATGATTACCGCTGCGGTCACATTAGTATCAGCGATTCTCTTCCTGATGACCTGGAATTGGTTTATCGCAGTACTGTTGCTGCTTGTGCCGGTATTGTCGCTGTTTTATTTTCTACGGATTGGTCAGCAGGAATTTTTCATCCAGTGGAAACGGACAGGCGAGGAACGTAGAGCGTGGTATCTGAATTACATTTTGACGCATGATTTCTCATTCAAAGAAGTGAAGCTTTATGGGTTGAAGGGGTATATTCTGGATCATTATTTGCGGATCAAACGCAAATTTTTGGAGCAGGATACCGCTGTGCTGCGGCGCAAGACGGCATTCAATATTATGTACGAGATCATTGTGCAGATCGTTGGTGCGGCTGTGATTCTGATGGCGATTCTGTCCGCTTATGCAGGTCGGATTATGGTCGGTAATGTGCTGAGCTGCATTCGTTCTGTCGGTATGGTGCAGAGCAATTCGCAGGCGATCATTAATCAGATCTATGCGATCTATAACAGCAATCTGTATATGAATCAGCTGTTTGAGTTTTTGGAATATCGGGAGGAAGTGATCCCTGAACATCTGCAAGCAGGTGAATATACGGAAGCTATCCATTCGATTGCAATTGAACATGTGAGCTTTGCCTATCCGGGCAGTGCACAGCGCAGTCTGGAGAATATTAGTCTTACGTTTCGGGCGGGTGAGCGAGTGGCGATTGTAGGGCCGAATGGTTCAGGCAAAAGCACACTGATCAAATTGCTATCCGGTTTATATCGCTTGCAGCACGGAAGTATTCAGATCAACGGTCATTCCATAGAGCATATTCATCCAGCTGACTACAGCAATCAACTGGCAGTATTGTTTCAGGATTATATGAAATACGAGATGACGCTTCAGGAAAATATAGGCTTCGGTCAGGTCAATCGTATGCACGATACGGATCAGATGAAATCTACGCTGGAGCGGATGCAGGCTCATTTTGTCAAAGAGCATGGTGATTACAATCTGAATATGCAGCTCGGATTATGGTTTGACGAAGGACGCCAGCTATCCGGTGGACAATGGCAAAAGATTGCACTTGCGCGCACGTATTTCCGCGACGCTTCGGTCTATATTTTGGATGAACCGAGTGCAGCGCTTGATCCTATCGCAGAAAAAGATACATTCGATACCTTTTTCCGACTGTCTCGGCAAAAGATCGGTATTTTTATCTCGCATCGGCTTATAGCCGCGCAACAGGCTCACCGGATTATCGTGATGGATCAGGGACGCATTGTAGGTGAAGGCGTGCATGAACAGCTATTGCGAGATTGTCCAGTATACCGGCAAATGTATGAATCGGAAAATTACGAGATCGATATGGGAGGCGAAGCCGAATGGAAACAAGTGCAATAAGTGCAACCGGCTTGCCGATCGTTGACCGGATCAAGCAGATCGCGCTAAATATGCAAGATTATGACCGCTTACTGGATGTGGTTACTCATCCGCATAATGATTTGCAGATTGGCAATGAACGCATAAGCCCATGGAATGTTACGTCATTGAGTCACGGGATTCCGGGCATCTGTATGTTATACGCTGAATTGCATGCTCATTTTCCAGAAGAAGGCTGGGATCAGAAAGGGCATCATTATTTATCCATTCTGGTGCAGCATATTGCCAGAGAAGGAATTCATAGCCCGTCTTTATTTTCAGGGGCTGCTGGCATTGGTCTGGCTACTGTCTGTTTATCGCAAAATGGGCAGTTGTACGGCAAGTTTATTCAGCGGATTCATGATTACTTGCTCGTTCACGTTCCTGTCATGCTGGACAATGCCAGAACAGGCGGTGTGCGTAGCGGAGATTATGATGTGATCGAAGGATTGAGCGGCATCGCTGCCTATCTGTTATGGTTCCGGCAAGATGAGCAGATTCGTCCATTGCTGGAACAGGTGGTCGATTATTTGATTGAACTGGCACAGCCGATCAGATGGGGGCACCAATCCATACCCGGCTGGCATATTCCAGCTGCTCATCAGTTTAGCGAGAGCGAGAGTCAACAATATCCAGACGGTAATTTCAATCTTGGTCTGTCTCACGGGATTCCGGGTCCACTGCTGGTCTTATGCAAAGCATGGCAGCAGGGCGTTCGGAGAGCGAACCAGCTCGAAGCGATCCGTGATATGGGAGCGTTCGTGATTCGATTTGCCAGTACGGATCAACAGGGTCATCTATTCTGGAAAGGCTGCATTGGCATGGATGAATTCCAACAGGGGAGAGCGCATGAGCAGACTGAATTTCGGCGTGATGCGTGGTGTTATGGCAGTCCCGGTGTATGTGTAGCACTTTGGCATGCGGGCGAGGTGCTGTCACGAGCGGAGTGGAAGCAACTGGCGCTGGATACATTTCAGCACACGCTGGAGGAGATCCATCATATCTATTCGCCAACCTTTTGCCATGGATTTGCGGGTATCGCCCAGATCGCGAGCCAATTCCAGCAATGGAGCGGATCGCCATTTATGCAGACGCATATTGATCGACTCAAACATACTATGATGGAACATGATAATCCACAATATGTATTTGGATTTTGCAATCTGGAGCATTTTGAGCATAGAGGCATGACTGCTGTGCAATATACCGGATTGCTGGACGGCACAACTGGAACCGCGCTGACATTGCTGCATCTGGAATTAGGGCAGCGTACACCGTGGCAACAGGCATTTTTGTTATAGGGAAAGGAAGTGGAAGTTTTAATTTTACCAATTTGGAAAAATATATAACTTAAATCCATATTCTGATAAAATCCTGATATTTGCCGTATACAATGAACTCATCCCAAAGAGAGGAGTGAGTATCATGGCAAAATTCGATGATTTCGATCTGGATCTGGTGAAAAACCCGCAGCAATCTTCGCTGCAAGTGGAGCCGCAATGGAAAAGCAAAAGTTTCTGTACACCGGGCTGTGTAACAGGTGTATTGCAAACATGTTTTATCCAAACTGCGACTTGCAACTGTCATATCAGTAAGTAATCAAACGGGCCGTATACATACGTACACTATAAATTCAGGGCACGGCCTGTGTATGAAATGATTGCAAGCGGGGGACGAGAGCTACCTTTAGGGTAAGCGGCGTGCTCCGCTTTTTTTATATGGATTGAGATCGGCTATTCATCAAGGAGGCGAAGAAATGAGATCAGTCAAAGTGATATCTTCCGTCGTTTGTATGCTGCTCGTTGTTGTATCTACGGGATGTCAGAGTCTGGATCAATTCAAGAAAAAGGTAATCACTGAAACGGAGAAAACAGCCAGCTATACGGTTGATCCCGATGTGGAGCTTGTGACTATGGCACAATTGATAGATGAAGGGCGTTCGGATTGCTTTGTATTTAACGGCGAGGTATATCAGATGCAGCATGAGGTGAAGTCGGATCAAGTCGGACGCGCACTGGGATCGGTAGGGGAAATGTATATGGTAGATCAATATGGCAAACGGTGGAGCAAGCAGGAGTTGAAGCAACCGTATGTCTATGCAAATCCGCAAGATGTTCGCGAAAAACATCCCCTGCAATATGGAGTCGTTTATCAGCTCAAGTCGACTTCAGCTCATTCTGATCAAGAATCGGTCATTATTCGTTTCAATCATCAATATATGCTAGCTATCAAATCTGAACTATAGAGGATGGATCATATGAGTGAATACATGTTGGAAACACACAAGATCTCCAAAACGTTCGGGCGTGAAATGGCTGTTGCCGATGTCAGTCTGCAAGTTCGTCGCAATAGCATATACGGTCTGCTCGGACCGAATGGCGCTGGCAAATCAACAACCCTCAAAATGCTGACGGGGTTGGTATCGCCCACTTCCGGTAACATTGTGTTTGATAATCATCCGTGGAGCCGCCGCGATCTGAGTTCCATTGGAGCGTTAATCGAATCGCCACCACTCTATGCGAACCTGACAGCGCGCGAGAATCTGAAAGTGCACAGCATTTTGTTAGGGCTAGATGATCAACGCATTACTGAAGTGCTGGATATGGTGACATTGAGCCATACGGGTCGTAAACGAGCAGGGCAATTTTCGATGGGGATGAAACAGCGACTCGGAATCGCGATCGCCTTACTCAATCATCCACAACTGCTTATTCTGGATGAACCGACCAACGGTCTGGACCCGATTGGCATTCAGGAGCTACGTGAATTGATTCGTTCATTTCCGCAAGCAGGCATGACGGTGATTTTATCCAGTCATATTTTGTCCGAAGTGGAGTTGATTGCTGATCATATCGGTATTATCAACAATGGCAAACTCGGATATCAGGGCGAGATTCACCCGGATGATGATCTGGAGCAGCTATTTATGGATGTTGTACAGGCAGATCGTATAACGGAAGGGGTGACAGGATGATTCGTTATGTGCGCGCAGAGCACCTCAAGTTCAAGAAGTCCTTTTCACGTAAATTGCTGCTGGTTGTGCCTATATTGGTGCTGCTATTTTCCTTTTTCATGAATCCGATGTATACGGTGACGAATACGTTTAACTGGTGGTCGATTTTCTTTCTACCGCTAGTTATTGCGTTGTTGAGCGGGTTGTCTCATCAGAAAGAGCAACGGTCGATCGGTTACAATCGTATCTTTTCGTTGCCAGTATCTCTGGCGAACGTGTGGTATGCCAAAGTGATCGTAATTGCAGGCTACACGCTGTGTATGTTGCTCTTTTTTGAATTGATATTGATGCTGTTTCAACTGGTTATGCCCATTGGAGGGCAATTGTCGAATACATTGCTGGCGGCAGGGTTGTTGTGGCTCGGAACGTTGTGGCAGATTCCATTGTGCTTATGGCTGGCACGCAAATGGGGGTTGGTCACTGCTCTGCTGGTGAACGCGGTAGGCGGAATTGGATTAGGTACGTATGTTGCGCCATTGCCGGTATGGTGGGTCAATCCGTGGAGCTGGTCGATTCGTATGATGTGCCCGACAATTGGTGTTCATCCGAATGGAGTACCGCTTGTTCCGGGCGATGCACTGTGGAATGTAGATGTGATTGCTATTGGAGTGCCGCTAGCGCTTGTTCTATTTGGGCTGATGCTCGTCTGGACGGGCAAGGTATTCGCAGGGGTGCCGCGTTCAGCTTCTATTGCAACGGAGGTGAGTTGAGATGATAGCGGTCTGGCGTTGTCTGCATGCGGACTGGTACAAAGTGAAACGCACGCCTTTTGTCTGGATGCATGTGGGCTTACCGCTGATCTGGACGATTGTCTATGTGCTGTATATGCAAGGGAGAACATACACGATGGTCAATGTGTATACAGGCTATATGGAAGTGCTAGGTGCGATGCTGCCTCTGCTATCGGGAATCATTTGCGGCATGGTCGCTATGCAAGAGGAACAGGCAGGTCATTTTCAAAATGTATTGACTCGTACTCGTATCAAAGAAACCGGGTATGCCAGCAAGCTGCTGCTCGTCTGGGGCTGTGGCAGTCTGTCGATTATTCTGTCGGTATTGTTACTTGGTTGCGGCATATCGCTGTCACTGGATATCGGTCAGGTGCCATATGCTACATTTCTGCTAGGTGCGGTCTATTTGTTGCTCACTAGTGCTATACTGTATGTAATCCAGTTATGGGTAAGTTTTACATTCGGTATCGGAGCGTCTATTTTGCTAGGCGGTTCGGGTACGTTGATTGCTGCTATTATGATTACCGGTCTGGGCGATCACATCTGGCACTACATTCCGTGGGCATGGGGCGTACGCATGACTGACAGTATCGCTTTGCTGCATATGGACACATTGACCGAAGCGGTGCAGTCTTATCTGAAACAGGATATGGCAACGGGATGGTTATGGGTGATTGCTGTCAGCATCGTGACTTTATTAGGCAGTCTGTTGTGGTTCCGTCATTGGGAAGGAAGCCGGACGTACGAGTGAGTAGAACTGGAGACCGATTACGAGGCAGGAGTGATGGTCGTGTTCAAAATACTGGCGATTGATGATGATCGCGATATTCTTGCGCTGATTTGTAATATTTTGCAGTTGGATCAGCATCTGGTCAGCGTTCGTGATCAGGTTCATCAACTGACGATTGAGGATGTGCAGGGATATGATTTGATTTTGCTTGATGTGATGATGCCGCAACTCAATGGATTTGATTTTTGCCATACGATTCGAGATGCGGTAGATTGTCCGATCTTATTTTTGACGGCACGTTCGGAAGAGGAAGCTATCGTACAAGGGCTGATGACCGGAGCCGATGATTATATTACGAAACCGTTTGGCGTGAAGGAATTGAGAGCGCGGGTGAATGCACATTTGCGGCGTGAGAAACGGGAGAAACGACCGTCTCGTCAGCAGATTGGTGCATTTACGTTTGATTTTGATCTCCGGCAAATCTGGATTGGCGATATGCAGCTACATGTGACCAAAAATGAATACAAAATATGCGAATGTCTGGCTCGCAATCGTCATCATGTGTTTACAAGGGAAGAGATTTACGAAGAAATCTACGGGATGGACGGCAATGCGCTATATTCGACCATTACTGAATTTATCCGGTCGATCCGTAAAAAATGCAAAGAACATGACAGGATGCCAATTACGACCGTCTGGGGTGTTGGATACCGGTGGGAATAAACATACATAAACGTAAAACAACCTTGCGCCGAGAATTGTTTAAATACTTGATTGCGCTGGGGCTTAGTTTTGTTCTGGTCATTGGTCTATATCTTGCACTCACCACCTTTGCCATTCGCGCTGGCTGGGTCTTCCCCGCCAATTACAACGAACAACTCATCAAGCAGGGAGAATCTATCATACGTGAAGCTCCAGAAGTTCGCGAAGATATGTTGCCGCTTGGCTCCAAATACGTCGTTCTGGATAAACAGAGCCATGCTGTATTGTATGGCAATATGGATGATGCGGAGACCAAGCTTGCGAGTCAACTCGTTAGCGGGCAATCCCCGGCGTATTACGGGCAGCAAGTGTATACGCTGATCGAGCGTCCCAACGACTACTGTGTACTGCTATCCGATCTGCGTCCGCAATTCAGCTCGCCCTATTTACGCAGTCATCTACCCAATTACGAATGGACAGGCAATGTGCTGCTGGGGCTATCGATCTTGAGCATCTCGTTTCTGGTTACGACGATCTTTGCCAGACGATTTCAAAATAGTCTGAAAACTTTAACCCGAATCACTCGTCATATTCAAAATCAAAATCTGGATTTTGCCGAGAAGAAATCGGGCATTAAGGAATTTGACGATGTGGCGCAGGCGCTAATCGAAATGAAGGATGCGTTGCAGCAATCGCTAGAAACGCAGTGGAAAATGGAACAGACCAAGCAGGAGCAGATTGCGGCGCTTGCTCATGATATCAAAATTCCAGTCACCATTATTCGCGGCAATGCCGAATTGCTCAGCTTATCAGAGCAAAATCAGGAACAGGATATGTACACCCGTTACATTCTGAATGCTAGTGACAAAATTGATCAGCATGTGCGCATTCTGATTATGATGTCGCGCACCGGCAGCAATTTGACCCTTCATAAGGAACATGTGGTGATTCAAGAGTGGTTGAAGGAACTGCTGAGCGATACTCGTGCATACGCAGGCTGTAAGCATATTCAGATTGAGCAGCAGGCGCAATGCACCGATATGGTAGTGCCGCTGGATAAGCAGCTATTTCACCGGGCATTGATGAATATTATTGCTAATGCACTGGATCATACACCAGAAGGTGCCAGCATGCACATCCATGTGCATTGTGATCGCCATGGATTAACGATGGTCATTACGGATAGCGGTCCAGGCTTCACACCCGAAGCACTGGAAAAGGCGACGGAACTCTTTTATAGAGGGGACAAAGGTAGAAATGCAGACGGTCATTACGGCATGGGACTGACCTTTGCCGAATATGTGATCAAGCTGCATCATGGATCGCTACAATTGCAAAACGATCTACAGGGCGGAGGCGGACAAGTAACGATTCGAATGCCCGGCATATCGGAACAAACGCCACCTACACCGACCGTCAATCATTGAGACGTGTAAGGCGCAGACATGATCGGTTGAAATAAACGACACCCTTCAGCTCCTTCTTAACGTATCTATATAGGAACACGATCGCTGTTGATTCAGCCGTGCTGGATTGACGTAATAGTATGTGGGATTGGGAAGTGTTGTGCTATACTATTGCACATCCGGCCACATGCAGGCCGACGTGGAGTGAAGCGCTGGAGGAGGAAACTTATGAATTCGAGGTATTTGGCGAGTATTTCGCTTGCGGTTATGGCAGCCGGTTTTATTGGGACGCTGTTTTTGCCGCAGACGACACTCGTTTTGCTGATTCAGGGCGGCTTTGAAGCCGGGCTGGTCGGCGGGATTGCCGATTGGTTTGCGGTGACCGCGTTGTTCCGGCATCCGCTTGGATTGCCGATCCCGCATACATCGTTGTTGACTCGCAATCGGGAGAAGATTATCCGCTCGCTCATCTCAGCGATGGAGAATGAACTGCTGAACAAAGAAAGTATTGAAAATAAACTGCAACAGTTCAAGCTGTTTCCGTTTGCATTGTCAGCCATTACCCGCCAGCTGGGCAAAAAGACCGTGCGGCGTGAGATTGTTAGTCTGGTGATCCCAACGGTACAGCGGTTAGACCTGGAGCCGATTGCTCGTTCGGTATCATCCGGGCTGGTCGATTATATGCACAAAGCTAATTTACAGGCGGCTGGCAACAAAGTGTTGACCCATCTGCTGAATGAGCGCTATGACGAGAAAACGCTCGATTATATGCTCAAGCAAGTGCACAGCTGGGCAGCACGTCCACAAAACCGCGACAAACTCGGCAAAATTGCACTGGAGCAGCTGGAGAACATCAATCTGGGCGGGTTCAAAGGCTTTGCCTTTCAGGCGTTCGCGGGCATGATTAATGAAGATACCGTAGGTGGTATTTTACAAAATGCTCTGATGTCTGCCGTCGATAACTTGCAGCGTTCAGATAATGAATATCGCGAATCACTGCTGCGTGAGCTGCGTATCCAGATGTTCCAAGTCGTCGATGATGAAGAGACATGGTTCAAAGTCAAACATTGGGCAGACGAAATGCTGCAAGGCGAAGCAGCGCAAGCGTTCATCATGGAGCGCCTTGAAGAGGTGCGCGGTATGGCAGTGAATATGCTGGAACGCGAACGCGATACCGGCGGCAAGCATCTGTTCAAAATGTACCGCTCGCTCATTCGTGAGTTAGGTCGTGACCCAGAGAAAGTACATGCGTGGGAGGAACGTCTGCGCAGCGGTATTATTAGCGCCGTCAGCCGCAACCATTATCGTCTCGGTCAACTGGTCAAAGAAAATCTGGATCAGATGGACAACGAGACATTGGTACACATGCTGGAGGAGAAGGTCGGTCAAGATTTGCAGTGGATTCGCGTCAATGGCGCACTCTGCGGCTTTATCGTCGGTCTGATTCTGTCAGCGATTCATCTGTTTTTGGTATAATATAGTTTTGATAAAGATAGCGTTATCGTTTTTAAAATGACTATGATAAAATTAGATTGCTTTTCATCTCAAATCAATAAAGAATGGAGTGATAGTATGGAATATAATTATATACCAACCACAGATAAGCGTCGTTATATCAGTGGACTGCATTCTTTAAATTTGGACGTTGGCGATAATACAAATAGCGATTGGCATTTTGCTAATTATTGGCTAATAAAAAATAAACCTATTGAATTATTTGGTGTTGGAAGTAAAGCAGACACTACACCTATATTTGGGAATCAAGGTGTGGAAAATCGTGCATATTCTCTACGTCGTTATGGTATTGAAGTAAGTAAGGTTTATATTGCCGATCATACTCGAGCTTTTGTTGATTTGGTATATCGTACCCTGAAATCTACAGGTCGTATCGGCTATGCTAAAGGAATGAAAGATGAAATATTTAATAATATTGAGCAAGTAAACCAAGTTTTTGACATGTTAGTCAAGTTGTTGCCTTATTTAAATGAAGATTCCAAGGAGGTTCTGGATGAGTGGTTATCTAGAGAATTTAGATCTTTCTATAAATCCAGAAAGTTTGGAGAAATACAAAGTTGAGCGAATACACGTCATCGGTAAAATTCTGGCTGCAATTAATAGTAGTAAGGACGCTGATAATTTTGCACTAAAAGGTGGTACAGGACTATTATTTTGTCATGGTTTAAACAGGTTTAGTGAAGACATCGATCTTGATGCTATAAGACCAGTAAACCTTATTAAGCTTATTGAAAACACCTTGAAAAATGAAGGTTTTACATGTTCTATTCGGGTTGCTAAGAATACAGAAACTGTAACCCGGTACATGATTAATTATGGCAGTGTTAGCGATCAACCGTACCCTTTAAAAATAGAAATAAGTTACCGTGAAAAAAAAATGTTATCTCGAGGAATATTCAAACCTATCTTTATCAAGGGTATTCGTACGTATTCCATGGATCATTTATTAAACACAAAGTTTGCTGCATTCTCGAATAGAGAAAAAGCTCGAGATTTTTATGATCTATCTTGGATGTTAGATCATCATCCGCAATTGTTTGATGCCCGTTTAGCTACTCAGCTTTTACAAATAATTGCGTATAAAGATCCTGATAGTTTAGAAGAACTTTTAAAAGAAGAATATATTAATGACCATATACTCACAAAAATTGATACTACGTCATTGGTTATTAATTTTATCGAAAAGCTTGAAGTTATTGCGTCTACTGATAATTCTGAAAAAAAGCATTAATCAAAGTTAATTTGGCTATGTATGAGGTAAAGCATTCTATCTTTGAATTTATGATAGAGTGCTTTACCTTTTACTATTTATTGATCCAAAATGGAAAAACCGCGGAATACGAGCGATTCGTATGGCTTCAATTGGGCAGGTTGTTGAGAGATCGCAGCGCGTGCCACATCGCGCGAATGATCGCCGTGTGTACATAAGATCAGCTCTGACGATTCGAGACGATCAATCAACTCCTGTGGCAATTGCAGCTCCGCTTCAGAGCGCGAGAAGTTCAAGATGATTAGCCAGTGCTCATCGTGCCATTCGCGTGTATAAGCGAAGATCTGATCGTGTTCGGACATGATGCAATCGTATTTGCCATATAACAAAGCCGAACTTTTGCGGCGGATATGGATTAGTTTACGGTACATAGTCAAGATCGAATCGGGATCATCTTCTTGCCGCTGGACGTTAATATATTCCTTGTTGGGATTCACCTGCATCCATGGCTTTTGCGCTGAGAAGTCGGCATATTGACTATCATCCCATTGCATCGGGGTGCGTGCATTATCGCGAGCTTTGGGGCGAATGCGCTTCATTACCTGTTCCGGGTCCTCGCCGTACTTGGTAGTCATTAGATCGTAATAGACGCGTGCCTGCTGTTCGGTCACATCATCAATCGTATGCAGATGAGACGCATTGGTCATACCAATCTCATCCCCTTGATAAATGTATGGTGTGCCGCGCAACGTCAATTGAAAAATGCCCAGCATTTTCGCAGATTCGACGCGGTAACGTCCTTCATCACCGAGATAGGCAACGAGACGAGGGTGATCGTGATTACTCAGATATGTGCCCATCCAGCCTTCCCCGTACAGATCTTTTTGCCACTTGGCGACAATTTCCTTTAACTCGTGCAGATCCCATGATTTGCTTTTCCACATGTCCTTCGGATCGTCGCAGATTTTGGATGCTTCGATCATCAAGACCATGTTCAGCTCTTCGCGCGCGGGGTGCGTGTATTCTTTCACTTCTTCCAGCGTTACGTCGGAAGCTTCGCCTGTTGTGAAGATATTATAATGGGAAAAGACTTCGGTATACATCTCATGCAAATATTCGTGAATATGCGGACCATTTTTATAAAACTCTGACGAGTTCGCCTGCATTTTTTCCGTATCGGTGGCAGGTGGGAAGCTGGTATCTTTGGAAATGGAATTGACCGCATCGATCCGGTAACCATCCATCCCCATATCCAGCCAGAAACGCATCGCTCTATGCATATCTTTGCGCACATTGGGATTATCCCAATTCAAATCCGGCTGTTTGATACCGTAGGAATGTAGATAATATTGTCCGGTTTGTTCATCCAGATGCCACATCGAATCGCCGAGAAACGATGTCCAATTGTTGGGCGGTCCGCCATCTGGTGCTGGATCACGCCAGAAATAATAGTCCCGGTACTTGTTATCACGCGAGGAACGAGATTCTTTGAACCACGGATGTTCATCTGAGGTATGGTTAATTACCAGATCCATAATCATGCGCATATTACGTTCATGCAGTTCGTGCAAGAGCTGCTTCCAATCATCCATCGTGCCGTATTCGGGATTGATGCCGTAATGATCGGTAATATCGTACCCATAATCGGCATTCGGAGACGGATAAACGGGAGGAAGCCAGATTATATCGATGCCCAGATCCTGAAGATAATCAAGCTTGGAGAGGATGCCCGGAATATCGCCGATGCCATCGTTGTTGCTGTCTTTGAAGCTGCGGGGGTATACTTCGTAAATAACACTTTCTTTCCAGAATTCGGGCTTCATGATTTTTTTCATAATCCTGCTCCTATCGGAAATAAATAGTATGACCGGATTGTATATGTGTACCGGGTATGCTGTGTAAAAGGAAGTTCCTGTTCTTTTTAATACCCGTAACTGGCTTGCCGAAATCCGGCAGTTATAAAAAGATGAATGTTTATTACTCATCAGTAATATGATGATCCAAGTGGAACATCAATATTTGCGCAATACGACAGATGCGAGCGATACGTAGCGGCAACTTTGCGGTTATATAATAGACAGATAGCATGGGAAGGATGATCATCATGGACAAACCGGAAGTACTACCATCCGGTCAGGGCTGGAAATGGTACCACTTGGATGACAGTCAGCATTTGATTGAGCATGAGGATTTTGACGAGCGAATCAATGCCTGGGCTTCGGAAAGTCTGCTGTGCAGGCATAATCATATATCGACTATTTCCTATGTAGATGGGCAAAATGCGATGAATGGCACGCTTATTGCGCGCTTGACGGACGAGCCGGGTGACGGCTGGATTTTCCATTATTACGTAGATGGAGATAGGCTAATCACCGTTGGCAATACCGATTGGCTGGAAAATAAGATTAGCGGTAGAGCGTGGGAAGAATATGTACTGGAACAAGGACAGCCGATCGAAGGATTTATTTTTGTGATCAATTCCTTCATTCGTGCCTTATTCGCGCGGATGGATGAGATCGAGCTGTATCTGATGAAGATTGAGAATCGGATGCAGGGCAACAATGGCAGTCGTTTGCTCAAAGAAATTATTGATCTGCGCAACCAGTTAACCCGCTGGAATCTACATACGATTGCGCTCAAGGAAATCGAGTATGCGATCGAGGAGACGTTTCCCGATACACACGACAATTCCAACACCTGCCGTATTATGCGCATCTATATGAATCGGATTCGAATGCTTCAGCAAAATTACGAGCATGAGATTGATTCCCTGCTCAAAGTCGATGACAATATCGGCAACTATCGCTCCAACATGATCATGCGTACATTGACTGTCTTCACCGTGCTGCTGACCCCGATGACCGCACTCGGCGCCATCTGGGGTATGAATTTCAAAAACATGCCGGAACTGGACTGGTCATGGGGCTATGCTGGAGCGCTCGGTCTGATCGCTATCACCACACTACTCACGTATGGATGGCTAAAACGAACCGGTCTGACCGACGACATTTTGCGCATTGATCTGAAGCAGGAAGAACATGACGATGACAAATGAATACGCATAGGATCCGCTTTGTCGCCAGTATTGTCACAAGCTGCGCAGTAGCGGATGGTACATGGCACAACAAAGGTTACCGTCTGTTATATGCGGTAGCCTTTGTTGTGCTTGTCTAGCCGATTCATGCTGATCCGTCGATCAGCGCCAAATGGAAGAAATGCGTGCTACTAGCGGTTTGCCTGGTGTGATCGGATAACGCGCCGTCAACCAACTGATCGTATTTAGGCGGGTACGCAATTTGATGAGGTCGGGAATCTTCCCATCATATACGCGGAACGATATAGCAAATTGCGGATTGCCCTCTGCATCGTGTTCGCCAAAGAAAAAGTCATAGAAATCCATATCATGACCTATTTCAGCACGCATGATTGGAAATAAGACATCCGTCATACTTTGACCGTACGCACCTTCATATCCTCGGTAGATGCCATCCTCCATATTCAGCGCGATCGAATAGTTGTATCCATTACGATACGATTCTCCTTGTGCCTGTGTGTCTGATGAGGCGGCGGGAGAACTTGAAGCGACAGGAGAATCGGATGATTGTACTGCTCCTTCCGCTGCGTGATCAGCAAGGGCGACAGGAACCGATACACCCCACAGCAACAACATACATATGGATACCATTAACCATCGAATCATGATAGACTCCTCCTTTGTGTGTTTGCAGAATAGATAGAAGCAAGCAAAGCGTCGCGCGCTTGAGGGGCATTCCTCCTTTCCTTAAATATGTTAAGATCATAAGTTATTTACTAAAATATGTATATATAAAATAATTATTCCATTTTAGGTTGAATAACAAATCCGTTTTGGTAAATGAATTGTTTCCATTTGTAACTTTCCGCAGGTTGTTCGCCGAATATAAACGGTGGTACCTTACAAGGTGTCCGGCGCACAAGCCGTACGACGAATGGCAGCGAAGCCCGCTATGTACTGGCAATACATACCGAGGTGGAACGCTGGGATGCACATCATCCGGTCTGCTGGTCTTCATCGCAAGGAAGGAACACCGTCATACATAGAGAGATGGTACGCCTGCATATGAACGACTAACATTCGCGAAACCAAGAATAGCGGAATATGGAAACAAGTTTGTAATCAGGGGACAAGGAGATGTCAAAGTGAAAAAGAAGCTAGGAACAGCATTACTTGCAACAGCATTAACCGTCAGCGGGGTTGTACATATCCCTTACGCGGTTGCGGCAACGCCAATCAAGATTGTGATCGATGGTGTACAGCTGAACACAGATCAACCTTCGGTGATGTCCGGCAGCCGTACGATGGTTCCGCTGCGTGGCGTATTTGAAGCGTTGAATGCTAATGTTGGCTGGAAGCAAAGCACACGCACCGTAACCGCCACCAAAAATGGCACCACCATTACATTGCCACTCGGCTCCAAAACAGCCGTAATCAATGGCAAAAATACATCGCTGGATGTACCGGCAAAAGTCATCAACGGTCGCACCATGGTGCCACTGCGTTTTGTCAGTGAAGCGCTAGGCAACAAAGTGGGCTGGAACAAATCCACCCAGACTGTAACGATCACCACCGGTAGCACAACGACTCCAACAACACCGACGACACCAACCGTCGACAGTGCGGTCATGCCTGTCGCTTACGTAAACGCAACCGTCATCGGTCAGCAGGGCAATGGCAGCGATCTGCAAGTCGTTTTCCCGGCTTCCACTAGCAAGACAGGCTTGAGCCAGTACCGCATTCTGGTGAGCAAAGCTTCCGATACAAGTTCCTTTACCCTGAGCCGTGCGCTGGCGGTGCCTGCGAGCAATTATCAGGCAGTACCGGCGGGCAGCAGTAGTAATTATACGATCACCCTCACGCCGCAAGCCAAAGATGTGAACGGCGAACTGATTCAGAAAAATGTCAGCTACCGCGTCTATGTTCTAGCGGTTGGCAATACCGGGTATATTAGCGCCATCACGACGGGGCAATCACTCGTCAATCTGGGTGCTACCGTATCCGCATCAGCAACACCAAGCAATGTGAAGCTGAGCGACGTGTCTGATTATAACGATGGTCGCGATCTGTCTGTATTTTTTGGCAAAGCGTCTAGTGAAACGAATGTTTCGGCATACCGTTTGTATATCGTGCGTACCGCCAGCGCCAGCACATTCAACACGTCCCAAGCTTCTGCTGTAAGCAGCGATAACTATACATTGGTAAGCAAGACAGGTTCCGATCAGACTGTACGTCTGAAAACGGCAACCACCGACACATCTGGCAAAACGATCCAGCAAGGCGTAGCGTACTCCGCATTTGTGATGGCGGTAAACAGCACTGGCGACGTACTCGGTCTGTCCGCAGTGTCTAACAGCATCACACTGGGCAATACGTCACCAACCGTCAGCATCAGCAAAGTCGCAGATGTTAGCAATCTGGGCGACGCTCGCGATATTCAACTGTCCTTTGACAAAATCGCTGACGAATCCAAAATTAGCGGATACCGTGTCTTCGTTGTTCGTAGCAAAGATTCCGGCAACTTCGATCTGGCAACAGCTAGTGGTCTGGCATCTAGCCGATATATGGATGTATCCAAAGACGGCTCCGATCATGTACTGATCCTGTCTTCTTCACTCAAAGACAACAACGGGGATGCAATCGCCAACAATGTAACGTACCGTGTATTCGTCATGAGCCGCGGAACAGGTTCCTACAGCGATGCACTGTCTGCCGCTTCATCCAGCATCACCCTGTCGTCCAGCAGCAAAACGGTCGGCACGACTAGCAGTGTAGCGTTGACCGACGTGAGCGACTATGGCGATGGACGCGATGCGCAGGTTACCTTTAACAAAGCGAGCGATGAGACGCTGGTGAGTCAGTACCGCGTAATGCTCGTCAAAGCGAGCAATGCCAGCAACTTTACCCAGACCAAAGCTCAGAATCTGTCCAGTTCCAACTACACATCGGTCACGAAAAATGGCTCCAACCGCACCGTGACATTCACCGCTGGTGCGCGTGATACCGATGGCGACACCATCAAAAACGGCGTCGCTTATCGCGCGTATGTGCTGACAGTCGGCACCGGCGATGCAGCAGATACGTATGCTCTGTCATCCAGCTCCAGCACCGTTACACTGGCAGGTAGCACTGCGGTGTCCGCCGTTACCGGTCTAACGGCGAGCGGCAGCAGCCCAAGCAGTGCCAAAGATATCACCGTTGCATTCACGCCTGCGAATGATACCGGTATCTCGGAATATCGCATCATTGCGGTGCGTACGGATCAAGCGGGATCATTCAATCTGGCAGCAGCGAACAATACCAGCTCTGCCAACTACACCCGTGTGAACAAAACCGCATCCAAAGTAACGCAAGCACTGACAGATAGCACCAAAGACTACAACGGCAACGCCCTTGTAAAAAATGTCAGCTATCGCGTCTATGTGTTGGCTGTAGCGGACGGTTCTACTCGTACAGTCAATGCGCTGTCCGGCGCGTCCAATGATTTTACTTTGACAGACAAAGCAGTTGCTGCACCGACAAGTGTGTCTGCCGATGCAATCAATAACGGTACGGCAATCCGCGTAAGTTTCTCCCGTCCGTCCGATACGACGGGAATTAACTCGTATGCGATCATGCTAGTGCCGTCTGCTAATGCTAATAGCTTCTCCTTGTCCGACGCGAACCGCGTAACCGCGCCGAACTACCAGACTGTAACTGGCTCGACGTACAGCGAATGGTCGTTCTCGCTGAGCAATACCGATTATAGCGGCAATGCGCTGCGTCAAGGTGTAGCGTACAAAGCATTTGTCGTATCGGTAGCCAACGGCAGTACCGCAACTGTAAACGCATTGTCACCAGCTTCCCGCGAAGCAACGATGCTGCAATAGGAAAACAATGCACTTGCTAGTTCCTATATGTACTATGAAAGCAGCTTGGATATGCTGCGTACGTTTTGCTTGTACTCTAATTTTCTACCCAGCCGATCATTTCCTGTACAGGGAGTGATCGGCTTTTGGTATACCTGCTCAAAGTGAGATCAGACCAAGACAGGTGAGCATACGACACTGATTTGACTTTTCATATCGGAAATTGGGTACAATACAGAGGTGCAAGCCGAAATCATGCCCGGTGTGGCGGAAACGAGGGAACAGCATGGAATATGTAAAATTGGGACGTACTGGTCTGGAAGTATCGCGTCTATGTCTTGGATGTATGAGTTACGGCGTACCGGAGCGTGGCACGCATCCGTGGACGATCGATGAGGAAGAGAGCCGTCCATTTATCCGGCAAGCATTGGAAATGGGCATCAACTTTTTCGATACGGCCAATGTGTATTCCGACGGAACGAGCGAGGAGATTGTCGGTCGTGCGCTCAAAGATTACGCGCATCGCGACGATGTGGTAATTGCGACCAAAGTACACGGCAAAATGCGCCCAGGACCGAATGGCGGTGGACTATCACGTAAAGTCATCCTGAGCGAGATCGACAACAGCCTGCGCCGCCTCGGAACGGACTATGTCGACCTGTATCAGATTCATCGCTGGGACGCGTTGACACCGATTGAAGAGACACTGGAAGCGCTGAACGATGTCGTTCGTGCTGGCAAAGCGCGTTATATCGGTGCTTCGTCTATGTACGCATGGCAATTTATGAAGGCGCTGGACATCTCCAAACGCAATGGCTGGGCGAGCTTCGTCTCCATGCAGAATCATGTGAATCTGCTATATCGGGAAGAAGAACGCGAGATGTTGCCGCTATGCCGGGAAGAAGGCATTGGCGTTATTCCGTGGAGCCCGCTGGCGCGCGGTCGTCTGACGCGTGACTGGAACGAGGAGACATCGCGCTCTGAGAGCGATGCTTTTGGCAAAACGTTATACAACGCATTTGAAGATGCCGACCGCCAGATTGTTGAGCGGGTCGCTGAGATTGCCAACGAACGCGGCGTACCACGGGCGCAGATTGCCCTAGCTTGGGTCATTCAGAAAAATCCAGTCACCGCGCCGATCATCGGAGCAACCAAGCTACACCATTTGGAAGATGCAGCCGCAGCGCTGGATATCAAGCTCACATCAGAGGAAATCGCCCGTCTGGAAGAACCGTACGTACCACATCCAGTGAGCGGATTCTAAATAGCAATGCTCCAATGATCGCTTGAGAAACGTACGGATCGTTTGACAAACGTACGAGATAGCATTAGGTGCATAACCGCATACCAAAGATATCGCTCGATAAAAGTGATTACGTAAATCGACTATATACATGGACTACAGCGAGTAGAAAATGGACGATATTCAATACAAAAGCTAGCCAACAAAATAGCCAGTCAACAAAAAACACCCTGCTCTCATGCAAACCGCTCTTAAAACGGTGAGCTGCAAGAAGCAGGGTGTTTTTATGATATCCCAACTACGATAACAAGCTACAATATCGTAGGTATAAGCTGCCAATATGAAGATGAGAGATGATCCACTTCGAATATGATCTACACGGAGCAACCAATCACCGTCTCTATGGTGTGCCATCATACATCTTATCCAAAAGAATTGCCGATGATCACACCTTCCACCAGCAAATGCGAGATTGCCTATCCTGCATCAGGCGATGCTATGAATGCTGCCTGCGGTGACGGTGCGATTTTTGCCAGAGCGTTTTGCCTGATACAGATACTGGTCGACCTGCTCAAACAACTGTTCTTTGCTAAGACCCGGCTCACAGCTATGCAAACCGACACTGACTGTTACCGTCTGGTTGTCCAGTTCCTTCCACTTCAGACCTGCCAGATGACTGCGGATATTCTCAACCAGTTCATATGCTTCATCAAATTGCTTGTCAAAGATAAGCAACGCGAATTCCTCACCGCCATAACGAGCAGCGATATCACTGGACGAAATATACTGCTGAATGACCTGTGCCACGATGCCAAGCACCATATCACCTACTCGGTGTCCATACGTATCATTGATTTGTTTGAAATTATCAATATCCAGCAGTGCCAGATGCAGCGTCACACCCTGACTGGCATAATCGTAGGCGGTCTCATAATAATCTTTGAACGATACCTGATTGTATAGATTGGTCAAGCCGTCGGTTTTGGACATCTTACTCATAATGGCATTATGGACGATCAATTCTTGCTTGGATTGCATCGTCTGATGCAGATTACTCAAAATCTCACTGCCGCTCGTCACAATAACATGAGCGACAAAGGTGCCTCCCATAATGAAGGCAGGAATAGAAACAACATCAAATGACGTTAAAAAAGTTTGGAAATGGGGATCGGCTAGATACAGAGCTGCAAATGCCACAATCTGAAGAATGGAAGAAATCCACAGCAATCGTCGTTTGAAGAAGATGACTGCCGAGAAGATGGGTATCAGACAGAGGGCGGTAATGATGCGTATGTCGTAGTTGAGATAAATGATCATCCATGTGATAAAGGTGCTGGTTAGAAACAGAGCATAGTACGAGTGTGACTGTCTTTTGCGCTGCACCCATTCCGCCCAGAGGATCATAGCCATCATACCAAGCGTCGGTACAATGAGAATGTGAACATAAAAGTGGTACGGAGTCGCCTCATAGTCCAAAAATAAAAAAGAACCCAGTTGGGCAATGAAGTGAATGAAGACGACAAACCAGTATGTACTGAGAAAATTGCGAATCCATTGATGCTGATTAATATGTTCCAGATGTGCAAAGATAGGGTTTGAGGATTTCATCATATCACCCGATTACCTCATTCGATAATTTACATAATCGTATAACTGTTATTATAAAACATACCGATAGCAGAATAGAAGGTAACGATTACCAGAATATACAAAATGAAAGGCTTCTATAGCTGCATTTGCCTAATGTTTTAAAATTTTTGTACAGATCGTGTCATTCCATACATAACAGTAGCTCAGACAGCATAATGAGGTCGTTGTGTAACAGTCTAACCGTTTCAAATGAATAATGGGTGTTAAATAACCGTTGTATTCCGAAAGGGAGGGGACTATTTTATGCCCACACAAAGTGTAGAGATTGAACATCATACGGTACACGTAAATGGTATTGATTTGCATGTAGCGCAGGCGGGACCGGAAGATGGACCGCTCGTTATTTTGCTGCATGGGTTTCCGGAGTTCTGGCATGGCTGGGTGCATCAGATTCCTGCGCTAACCGATGCAGGTTATCGCGTCTGGGCACCAGATCAGCGTGGATACAATCTAAGTGACAAGCCGGAAGGCGTCGATTCCTATCAGCTGGACATTCTGGCGGACGATATTGCCGCGTTAATTCAGTCATCCGGTCGAGAGCAGGTAGATATGGTTGCGCATGACTGGGGAGCTATCGTCCAGTGGCGTTTATCCGAACGATATCCGCAGTTGATTCGCCGACAGGTTATTATGAATGTACCGCATCCGGCGGTGATGATGGACTTCCTAAAAAGCAATCCGAAGCAAATTGCCAAAAGCGCATACGTCTTTTTCTTCCAGACTCCCATCGTACCGGAAAAGGCGATTGCAGCCTCGAACTGGAAGCGTCTCGCGGACATGTTGCAGGAATCGTCCAATGAGGGTGCTTTTACCGATGAAGAGTTGGAGTTGTACCGGGAAGCATGGTCACAGCCTGGTGCAGATACTGCCATGCTCAACTGGTATCGCGCATTGATGCAGAAGAAGCCGGATCTATCGAGTGAGGAATTGATCACTGTTCCGACACGTATGATCTGGGGCAGCAAGGATCATGCACTCAGTCGCGAAATGTCTGATCTGAGTATCCGCCGATGCGCGGATGGAGAACTGATTCATCTGGATCACTGTACACATTGGCTGCATCACGAAGATCCGCAGCGAGTGAACATGCTCATTTTGCAACATTTCCAATATGATTAAATCGAAGTGAAATCGAAAATGGATACCGGGATGGCAGAATCTTGCCGATTTCAGGTATCCGTTTTCATGCCTGCTAATTCGCTTAATGTCCGGTGTTGTGCGGTTTTTGGCAGCGTAATAAGAATATAGAGAGCGAACTTAAAATAAAATTACAGAAATTACCTTATAGACGTTGTGTTTATCGGCTAAATGGGTTATAATATGAATATCGAAATCGTGACCTGAACTCACCTATTGTAGAGGGTTATCATATAAGAAATGTAATAACCTTGTACAATATGTGATTTTTCATTTTATCGGATGTTTTTCTCTGAATAAAGAAAGTCATGTAAATTTAATTTTTTGGAGGTACCTCACATGCAAACAGGTACAGTAAAATGGTTCAACGCTGAAAAAGGTTTTGGTTTCATCGAAGTAGAAGGCGGTAACGATGTATTCGTTCACTTCTCCGCGATCCAAGGCGACGGTTTCAAAACTCTTGACGAAGGTCAACGTGTAGAATTCAACGTAGTTGAAGGCAACCGTGGACCACAAGCTGAGAACGTTGTAAAACTGTAATTTCAGCTTGAAAAGCGCCCTTAACGTAAGTTAGGGGCGTCTTTTTTATATTCCGGCAGTGCCGATGGGAAATGGTGTATGTCTCATATGTTGCCGTCCGGTCCGACGACGGACAAGATGGTTATTGAAACAGGAGCAAACAGCTCCGGAAGGAGACCTTCATGTATTATTCGCGTAAAAACCCGATGCAGGAAATTCCAAAGGAAATGACGGACGTATGGGAATGCAGTAAACCAGACTGCAATTCTTGGATGCGGCGTGCATTCGCCCTAGAGGATGAACCGGTGTGCGCAATATGCAAATCGCCTATGGTACACGGGCAAAAAGAATTGCCAGTGCTGGATTATGATGCCAAAGACAAATCGGCGAAAAAATAAGTGCCGACCATATAGCAGCTTCGGCTGCACTACATCGTTCGGATCAGGAATCCAGTATGTCCTGAAACGGGCGATTTTTTTTGCCCTTTTACACAAAATTTACCGAAATCACTTGGTGCAACCGTCCACGTATTGTATGATATAGGTTGTTCCAAACCGTTCTGCTTTGCATGCTGTGTATTGAACAGAAAAAGTGAACGATCCATCCTATATGAATAAGGTGAAGACTACTCATGAAACCCGTTGATTTGCAATATATGATGCCTGCCGAATGGGCACAGCATGAACGTACAATGCTGTCCTGGCCCGTGCAGGATTCGATGGTATATCCAGACGATTACGCCAATGTGTGCGCAGGCTACCAAGAGCTGGTGAGCGCCATTGCTGAATTTGAGCCAGTGACACTGGTCGTGAACCCGGAAGATTTGGAAAAGGTACAACCGCTGTTTGCCGGACAACAGGTAGACTTCCTGCCACTTGCGCATAACGATGCGTGGCTGCGCGATAACGGTCCAACCATCGTAGTGAATGCACAGGGCGAACGCGCTGGTATTAACTGGGGCTTTAACGCTTGGGGCGGCAAATATGAGCCGTGGGATCTGGACGATGCAGTCGCTCCAGCTGTGCTGAAGCATCTGAATCTGCGCCAGTTTGACGCACCACTCGTACTGGAAGGCGGCTCCATTCATGTGGATGGTGAAGGTACACTACTCACGACCGAAGAATGCCTGCTCAATACGAACCGCAACCCGGAGCTAAGCCGAGAGCAGATTGAGCAGCATGTCAAAGAGTATACCAATGTGCAGCAGATCATCTGGCTGAACCGCGGGCTGGCTGGCGACGAGACAGACGGTCATGTCGACAATGTGGCTTGTTTTGCTGCTCCGGGCAAAGTGATTTTGCAAGTGTGCAACGATCCGGCGGACGATAACTATGCTATTACGCAAGAGAATCTACGCATTCTTGGCGAAGCAACGGATGCACAGGGACGCAAGCTGGAAGTGATCCAGATTGAGCAGCCACCGCTAGTGATGCACGGTGAACAGCGTCTGACGCTGAGTTATCTTAACTTTTATTTTGTAAATGGCGGTATCATCCTGCCGATCTTCGGTGGCACTGCGGAACAAGCTGACCGTCAGGCAATCGAAGTACTGCAAGCAGCATTCCCGGATCGTCGTATTCGTACGATTAACGGTATGGCTGTCATCAAAGAAGGCGGCAACGTACACTGCACCACCCAACAAATTCCGACCGGACAATAATATACGGTTTCATTGATAAGACCAAGGATACCGATTAAGATACGTCATTGTATAAGAAGTAACGAAAGGATGATCCACACCGATGAGAAACGTAAAAGTAGCCGCGACGCAGATGAGCTGTTCGTGGGATATCGACGATAATATCCGTAAAGCCGACAAGCTGGTACGGGAAGCTGCCGCAGAAGGCGCACAAATTATTTTGCTGCAAGAGCTGTTTGAAACACCGTATTTCTGCCAAAAAGAAAAAGCTGAATATTATCAATACGCTACCGAACTGGAGCACAACAAAGCGATCCTTCATTTCCGCCAAGTTGCCAAAGAGCTTCAGGTCGTACTGCCGATCAGCTTTTATGAAAAGAAAAACTATGCTCGTTACAACTCGCTGGCAGTGATTGATGCCGACGGCGAGATTCTGGGCAAATATCGCAAAAGCCATATTCCGGATGGTCCGGGCTATGAAGAGAAATTTTATTTCAATCCGGGTGATACAGGCTTCCAAGTATGGGATACCAAATATGCCAAAATTGGCGTCGGCATCTGCTGGGATCAATGGTATCCAGAAGCTGCACGCTGCATGGCACTGATGGGCGCAGAGCTGCTGTTCTATCCGACAGCAATTGGCTCCGAGCCACAGGATGCAGGTATTGACTCCAAAGATCACTGGCAAGCGTGCATGCTCGGTCATGCTGGTGCGAACCTGATTCCAGTCATCGCATCCAACCGGATTGGCAAAGAAGAAGATGAGGATTCCTCAATCAACTTCTACGGTTCTTCATTTATCGCCGGACCACAAGGCAACAAGATCCAGGAAGCTGACCGCAGCAGTGAAGGCATCCTGACTGCTGAATTCGATCTGGATCAACTGGAAATCCAACGTCTGGAATGGGGCATCTTCCGCGACCGCCGTCCGGATCTGTACCAGATGATCGCGACATATGATGGAGAACGCCGTTTCAAGTAAGTTTATTTTGAAACAACTGTTATAAACAACAAGCAGTATACAATGATCCATATCAAACAGCGACATGGCGCAACGAACGGTAGCATCATATACCGAACGACGCCATGCCGCTGTTTTTTGTATATACAGCTATATCTTGCTTTTGCTCTACATAAAATAGGAGGGAATAACCGATATATTTGATATAGCAACAAAGCAACCAGTATGCCAAGGGATCGTATAGTATAGAAAGAAGGATTAGAAATAAAAAGTAGCAACAACGAAGTGTTACTACAATGAGCATACAAGCATAAATATAAGAGGAACATGATTATGCTGATGCGAAAAGCAAACGTGAATAGAAAGCAAATAAACCAAGTAGATACAAAAAGGAGACTTGCCTATGCAGCAATGGCTGGAAGTTCAAAGTGCCTCTATACAGACCATGACATCGTTTGTACAATCGTTTGATGAGTTATCGTTTGTGTTGATTGGGCTACTTGCACTTAGCCTGCTTGCTAGTATTATTTTTCTAACTATTAACATTCGGTCTTATGTACATAACCGGTTCCATCCGGAATCATATGGAAAATACGATATTTTGGAACTATATTTAATCAACAATAGCTGTAAGATGTATCATGAAAGTATTTTGGTTGGGCTGATGTCCCTGTACAATCGCGGACTGTTACGGATGTCCCTTAAATCTACATCTATTATGGAGATGAGAAAGCTTCGATTTACGCTGACCAACTCTTTTGATTATGACGAGTTAAGTGAAGATGAGCAGTATCTGATAGATTGGCTGTTTGACGATCCCAATAACGATGAGTTTCTTCTTGATTCCATTGCTGGACCTTCACCGAGTGAGAAGCGTAATAAATCACGGTTTCCTTTTTATAAAGAGCGGCTGGAAGAACTGAATGAGAACTGGGATGAATGGACAGACCTTGTATATGAGCAGCGGAATGTACAGGCATGGATGTGTAAGTCGAATTCTTTTAAATGGTATATTGTATCGTTTGGGATTTTGTCTTTAATGCTTTTCTTCGCGTTACTTATGAATGAATATGAGTTTATAACAGCTTGCGCTATAATGTGGTACAACATAGTTGTTATTTTTTTATCTCTTACAACTGCTTTCTTGCTGGATTGGAACAGATTCGTTTTGGTAGTTTATGCAGTATTACAATCTGCCTTTTGTTTGTTGTATTTAGGTCTGGATAATCCGAATACAATCCTCACTATTATTCTGATCTTTTGTTTCTCACTACTGGTGTGGTTACTGCCAGAGAATCGCAAAAAACTACAATACAAGCAGACTTTTCGTTTCAGACAATGTTTGATGAACAAAGCATATCAACCTTTCGATGATCCACAGCGTTTGGAATATCTGATTCAAGCAAGCATCATATTGGGATGCAGCCAGCAATTTATGAGCCGACACGAAGATTGGATTCAACAGCAGGCGAAGCAATATCGAGGGGTCCATTCCTTTCTGACATATGCGAAGTTGATGGTTCAGGCGGAACAGGAGCTGTTCGTCTTGTATGATATAGTCGAGAGATATAGGGGCAAACCGCACTCGGTTCTTCATCGGTCGCGTCCGATTAGGTATCAGACTGAGCCTGTTGTGTACGAATCTGATCATTGTTCCGTTACTGTGGAGTGTGAATTTGAAGTTAGCTACGAAACGGAATACGAGATCGAATATGTAGATCATACTAGAAAGCATACTGAGAAACGCGACAGTTCTGCACGTCGATTCAAAGATTACCTTAGCAGCGATTCGTACAGCAGCAGTAGCAGCTATAGTAGCGATAGCTCCAGCAGTGACAGTTCGAGCAGCAGTGACTCATCCTGTAGCGATAGTTCTTCGGATAGCTCTAGCAGTTCTAGCTCTAGTGATTGATACATGGATGCTGAACGATTGATCGTCTACAATATGGACATAGTATAGCGAGACGATGGATATTCGGGGAACTCTTTTTCCAGTGTTTAAGCGATTTTCCAAGACAGATACTTCTTCATTAGAGGTGTCTGTCTTTTTGTTATATCCAGCTATATCGCCACCTATAACATCCATTCCAACATATTATCTGTTCTCCGCTGCTCCATATCGGTTAATGGGTAAGTAGAGAAACAACGAGATTATGCAACCTAAGGAGGAACATTACTATGTTAAATCGCAATGTTACGTTAAAAGACGGAACTGTCCTTCCTGCGATTGGGCAGGGGACGTGGAATATGGGTGACGATGCTTCGCGCCGCCAAGATGAGATTGAGGCGCTACAGCGTGGATTGGATCTTGGTTTGAGTGTGATTGATACCGCCGAGATGTATGGGGAAGGACGCTCCGAATCGCTCGTTGGTGAAGCGATTCAAGGACGACGGGACGATACATTTCTCGTTTCCAAAGTGTATCCGCACAATGCAGGTGGCGAGCGGCTCATACACAGCTGTGAGCAAAGCTTGAAGCGACTCGGAACAGATTATTTGGATCTGTATTTGCTACATTGGCGTGGGCAGATTCCGCTGCATGAGACAGTGGAAGGCATGGAACGTTTGGTACGTGATGGCAAAATTCGCCGCTGGGGCGTATCCAATCTGGATGTGGATGATATGAATGCGCTGATCAATCTTCCGGACGGCAAACAATGCGCGGTTAATCAGGTGCTCTACCATCTCGGTTCACGCGGCATTGAATATGATCTACTATCATGGCAGGCAGAGCACCAGATTCCAGTGATGGCATATTCGCCATTGGCACAAGCTGGCTCGCTACGCCGTGAATTGATGAATCATCCCGTTGTACAGCAAGTGGCGGATGAAGTACATGCTCAGCCATTTCAGGTGATGCTGTCATGGTGTATTCGCAGCGGTCATGTACTCGCTATTCCCAAGGCTTCGTCGGCAGCGCATGTGGAGGACAACGCGGCAGCCGCTGCATTAGAGTTAAATGAAGCGCAAGTACAGCGATTGAGCGAGGCATTCCCCGCACCTGCTCATAAAGTGCCGCTGGATATCATTTGATCCTTAGGCATGCTTATGTCCATGATTCGTATTCTATGTATTCCTTTTCCATCTCGAATGAGAGTGTCTAACACATCATCCTATGAACCGTATCCAACAAGCGATACAACGAGCGATTCAGAGAGGCGGAACTACCATGCAGCATCATTATCTGTTTATTAGCAGTTGGACGATTGGTGCGCCGCGTGCCCAATTGTGGGATATGGCGAATGAGATTGAACGTATCGATTGCTGGAACAATGTCGTCTTTGACAAAGTAGAGCGTGGTGACGGTCCAGACGGCATTGGCGACGTATTCCAATGTACGTTTCAAACGAAAATGCTGTTCCGCCTGTCCATTCGTCTCAAGGTGGTTGATCGTCGCAAGCCGAATCAGTTCACGCTGGAGGTCGAAGGACCGCTTGCTGGTATCGGCACCTGCTACATGGAAGAAACAGAGGACGGGCAATCGACATTGCTGCGCTGTGAGTGGAAGGTGCGGCTGGATCATGGCGGGCTGCGTGCGTTCAATCCAGTACTGCGTCCCGTCTATATCTGGAGTCACGATCGGGTAATGGATGAAGGTGTGCAAGGCGTTGCTGCCAGTCTGGGTGCTACGGTATCGGATCGGCATCATGAAACGAAGGTCTACCGCGCGAATAGCAGACAAACATCCTGACCGATGGAGGATTGAACGAAGATGGGGAACTATCAGTTTACACATAGCTGGCGGCTGCAAACGACATCCCGCAAGGTCTGGGAAATGATTAGCGATTTTGAGAAGATTGACAACTGGGAAGGTGTGACCTTTTGCAAGGTGCATCAGTCAGCTCACCCGCATGGCATCGGCGATGGCTATCGGATGAATATTCGTACCCGGTTTGGTTATCGGCTGTCCTTTGATTTTATTGTTGTGGAGAAGCGAGAAGGCACGCTGATTCGGTTGGAAGCGTCCGGCGATCTGCATGGGCATGGTATTTTTCGATTGGAGCAAACTGGTGACTGGACGGTGCTGCACTATCACTGGGAAGTACAAACTCGCAAGCCGTGGATGAGAATCTGTGAGCCATGGCTCCGTCCTTTTTTTATCTGGAATCATAATCAGGTGATTTATCGTGGGATTCGCGGATTAAGCCGTCATCTCGGTTCACAGGTGGTGCAATAAATAGCGATAAACGCGGGTGGATCTATCCATTGCCTGTTTATTCCCCGTCCATTGGGGTAAATGTCAGATAGGTAACATTCACTCATTATATACAAGCATGATCTTCTATATGATTTTCACAATATTGAAGGAGGCGTATGATTATGACTGGGAAAAAAGCATTATGGACAACGATTGGATTGGGTGCGGCTTATCTGATGCGTAACAAGGGAGCACGTGACAAAGTGATCAGTCAGGTGCGTAATATCTCCAATTCGCTGCGTCAGCGTAGCAATACCACAACTAGTTCATCTGCACATAGTCCGGCAACAGGTACAACGACTACAGGCACGAATAACATTAGTCCGCCAGCACAATAAGGCAGACTTTAATCGCAACGGAAGCATTACAGGATAGGCATATAGCCGATCTGGATCTTTATAAGACATCGATTATGCATAGCCGCGTAATCGATGTTTTTTTATGGAAAGAAATGAATGCAATCGTACGATAAATTTGTCGGTATTCGGTGATTATACGATGTGTAATATGGTGAAATAACGAGCAGCCCATACATATGTATATTTTATTCTATATAGAAATGTCGCTATTCGGTTGTCTGTTTAAAGGGTAATTTGCAGTATATCATTCTTTTTATAAGAAAGCCGACGATGTGTTGTGCATATACGGGAATAAACGATTGTTATACACGATATGTATTCATGAAGATAACGATTTTCTATTGGAACATAAGCGATTAAGATGTATAGATGTAGATAAATGGCAAGTGGTGGTATTTGGGAGGGGAGCAACATGATTAACCAATCAGGGCATGATCCAATGCTATATGAGCATATGTACCGGACCGCTTCCATCGGCATGGCGGTGATTATACCGCAGGAAGAGACGTGGAGCAGCGTCAATCCTGCATTGTGTCAGCTGCTAGGCTATGATGAGTCCCAACTGCTGCAATCTGGAGAGCAGCAGTTGGTTGCTATAGACAGCGTATCCGGTGACTCCTATATGACAATCGCAGAGGAGACACGTCATGTACAGAGTGATATGTACTGTACGGAACGGCAATTTCGTCATGTGCAGGGACATGTGCTTCGTATCGGAATCGAAGTATCGGTTGTACGTGATTCGAATGGAGAAGAAACCGCGTACATTGCCCAATTTCATGAATTAAAAGCATTACAGGAGCAGGTGCGCATGTCGGCGTCGGATCGGGAGATTTACCGACTGATTACCGAAAATGCCAAAGACCTAGTGTCGTATAGCAGTCCCGAAGGCATGCTGCGGTATGTATCCGATTCCTTTTATACCGTACTTGGGTACAGACCGGAGGAGATGGTCGGGCAAAATCGGATGCAATTTTATCATCCAGACGATGCTGGTCATATGATCGCTAGCGGACAGGCATATTTGGATCAAGGCACGGTAACGCGTCGATTGAAGCACAAAAACGGACATTTTCTCTGGTTTGAGATTTCCTTTCAGGTTGTACGAGATGAAGATGGGCATATTATGCAGATTCTGGGCATCGGTCGCAATGTGAATGACCGCAAAAAGTACGAAGACAGTCTGCATGAAGCCCAGCGAATTGCCCGTATCGCTTCATGGGATTGGGATTTAATCGCTGGAACATTGAGTGCGAGTCAGGAGGCACAGGAACTATTTCCTTATATGTTCACGAGTCACAATAATGCTGCCAATCGTGTATACGAACTGGTGCATCCGTCAGATCGTGAGCAGCTAATGAATGCGCTGCGTCATTCTATCTCAACCCGTCATGCAGGCGAAGGGATCTATCGCATTGTATTACCGGATGAGACGACGCGATATTTACAATCCCACTGGAATGTTGATACGGATCATGAAGGACGTGCGATCCAGATTATCGGGATGACGCAGGATATTACGTCCCGTATTCAAATGGAAGAGCGGCTCAAAGAAAGTGAGAGGCAGTATCGCCTGATTTCGGAGCAATCGCTCGACTTTATTAGCCAGTTGTCGGTACAAGATGGAATCTATCTGTATTGTTCGCCAGCTTGTTATACCATTCTTGGTTACGCTCGCGAAGAACTGACAGGAATGCCGATTCAGGATTATGTGCATCCAGATGACTGGTCAGCGGTGCAACGTTATATGACGATCTATGCAGCGGAGGAACAACCGAAACCGGTTACGTATCGCCATCGTCACAAGTCTGGCGGATACGTGTGGTTAGAAGCATCCGGTCGTTTTATTGAAAATGAAGATGGACAAGTACAGCAGCTACTCAGCATTGCACGTGACATTCAGGAGCGCCGACATGCTTCGCAACTCATTCAGGAGAGCGAGCAGCGATATCGTTCGCTGTTTGACTATAATCCAGCAAGTGTATTCTCGTTCGATACACAGGGACGGTATACAACGATCAATGCAGAGATGGAAAATTTGGTCGGTCGTACTGAAGACGAGTTAATCGGTCGATCGTTTGAATGCTTTGTTGCACCGGAAAATGTCTATGATACGGTGGAGCATTTTGAACGAGCGCTGCAAGGAGAACCGCAATCGTATGAATCACAGGTTGTCGTCAAAAATGGTGACAATCGCTTCGTTAACGTCGTCAATTTACCGATTGTCGTCGATGATCAGATTGTCGGTGTGTATGGCATTGCAACCGATATTACGGAAATGAAGCGGCATCTGGAGCAGATTGAGAAGCTCAGTAACGAATATACGCTTATTTTGAATTCTGTATCCGAAGGTATCTTCGGTCTGGATAATGAAGGCTATACGACGTTTATTAATCCGGCGGCAACACGAATGTTAGGCTTCAGCACGTATGAGCTGGCAGGTAAACCGTTACTGGAGATGTTCCAGTTAACACATGCGGACGGCACTAGCTATTTGCCACAGGATCATCCGATTGAACAGGCGCTGCGAGAAGGTCATTCGTATGAAGAACAGGAAGCCGTATTTTTGCGCAAAGATGGCACTAGTGTCCTTGTTTCTTACCGCATTACGCCCATCTGGGATCGTGGTCAGCGGAAAGGGGCAGTTGTCGTATTTAACGATATTACGAACGAAAAGCAGATCATCCGTGCTAAGGAAATGGCGGAGCGCGCAGACCGTGCCAAGTCTGAGTTCTTAGCGATTATGAGTCATGAGATTCGTACCCCGATGAATGGCATTATCGGTATGACCGGGTTGCTGGCGGATACGGATCTGGATGAGGAGCAACGTAGCTATATCGATATTGTGCGCGATAGCAGTGACGCATTGCTGCATATTTTGAATGAGATTCTGGATTTTAGCCGGATCGAAGCAGGCAAAATGATGCTGGATCACGCACCGATTCATCTGGGTTCACTGCTGGATAGCGTGTTCGACCTGTTCGCTGCGCGAGCGGCAGAAAAAGGAATTGAGCTGACGTATCAAACCGCTGAGCAGGTGCCTACGACGATTATTGGAGACGCTTCACGGCTGCGGCAAGTGCTGGTCAATCTGATCAGCAATGCAATCAAATTTACGGATAGCGGCAGTGTCGCGCTATCGGTACGACAGCTGGAGCAGCGATCCAGCGAATGTGTGCTTGAATTTGAAGTGAGCGATACCGGGATTGGTATTTCTAGCGACAAGCAGAATCTGCTGTTCCAATCGTTCTCGCAGCTGCATCCATCCATCAACCGCAAATATGGCGGAACTGGATTAGGGCTGGCGATTTGTAAAAAGCTGATTGAGCTGATGGGTGGTTCGATCAGCGTAGATAGCGAAGAAGGGCGCGGAGCTACATTCCGCTTTATCTTGCCAGCGCAATATTTGCCGGAGGAATATACAGTGGAGCCACTTCCAGAGGAGAATGATGGCGAGATCAGACATGATGAACACGCAAATGGGAAATATGGACCGCTGCGTATTCTGATTGCCGAAGATCATCCGGTGAATCAGAAATTACTGCGTGAGATGCTGCGCAAGTATGGGTATAAGCCGGATATAGCCTATAACGGACATGAAGCTGTTGTAGCAGCACTCACGCGTCCGTATGATCTGATCTTCATGGATGTTCAGATGCCTGAATTGGATGGTATTGAAGCAACGCGGGAGATCCGAAGTCGTTTACGGCAACATGAACAACCAATTATCGTAGCAGCTACCGCATTTGCCCGCAATGCCGATAAGGAAATGTGTCTGAACGCAGGTATGCAAGACTTTATTAGTAAGCCGCTTCGATTGCAGGAAGTAGAACGTGTATTAAAGGAATGTGCTGTCCATCTTCACCAGCTTGAATAGAGGAGGAGTAGGATGAAACGCAAACTACTAATCACAGGTGCCAGTGGCGTTATCGGTAGTGTGCTGTATGCCGGATTGCGGCAAGTATACGATGTCGTAGCGACCGACATAGAAGCCGATGAACAAGCAGGTATTCAGCAACTGGATATTACGAATGCACAGCAAGTAGATCAGATCATGCCGGGGATCGATACGATTCTCCACATCGCTTGGAAAAAGGACGAAGACGACTTTCTCGGCGTGGCGCTTCCGGTTAACGTAGGCGGAGCTTATCATCTGTATGAGGCGGCAAGACAGCACCATGTAAGACGTGTGATCTTCGCCAGCTCCAATCATGCGACCGGATTTTATCGGGTAGGTGAAGAGGTGGATGTGCATGATCCATACCGCCCCGACAGCATTTACGGGTTAAGCAAATGTTATATCGAATTGCTCGGACGGTGGTATGCGGATCGGTACGGTTTGTCTTCCTTTAATGTGCGGATTGGTAATTTCCCGGGTGATGATCGTCCGCATTCCGAGCGTTCTATGCATATCTGGATCTCGGAACGCGATATGATCCAGCTGATACAGCGTTGTATTGAAGCGGAGGATGACCGCAAATATATGAATCTGTACGGCACTTCCGCCAATACAGACAATTATTACGATATCGCTTATTTGGAACAGGCGATTGGCTACAAACCGCAAGACAATGCCGCTGATATTCTGGCAGCCGAACATCGTCAGCGTGATGACTTGAAGCAGGATGAGACGATCTATCAAGGCGGACAACAGCCATAATCCCTTTTAAAAAAAAGAAAAAGCCTGTCATATCCTGCTACCATGCAGCGTATGACAGGCTTTCTTTGTATCGAACAATCCAACGAAGGATCGAACGAAAGATCGAACGAGGAATCGTTGGCTAGAGCTATCTAATGAGAGGGCTATTCAGCGATGTAGTTATCCAATAACGACATGATGAGGGACGGGACACTGAATTGCCATTGCTTGCAGTCATAACAGACCATAATGGAGTAAGTAGGCGAGGACATTCAGCGATTTATACTTTAAAACGCGAAACCGAATCGTTTAATTCTTCTGCCAAATGCGCGAGTGATTGAGAGGAGGCGGCAGTTTCTTCGGCAGCAGCGGCAGATTCCTGACTTGCAGCCGCGATCGATTCGACCGAGATCATGACTTCATTCGCTTGTGCGGATTCCTCTTCACAAGCGGCAGCGATCTCGCTGACTTTCATCGCGGAATCGTTGACCATTTGAATGATTTTTTGGAAAGCTTCGCCAGTTTCATCCGCCAGTTTATTATTCTGGGCAAACGAAGTAACGCTATCGCGCGTATTTTGCTGCATCACTTTGATAATGCCGGTAATCTGTTTGGTTGCATCCATGCTGCGCTCTGCCAGCTTGCGTACTTCGTCGGCAACGACAGCGAAGCCTTTCCCTTGTTCACCGGCGCGTGCGGCTTCAATCGCGGCATTCAATGCCAGTAGATTCGTCTGATCGGCAATCTCGTCGATGACATCGATAATCTCACCGATACGCTGCGAATCTTGTTCTAATCGGTGAATAGCGTCGTTCACATGCTGCATGCTGATCATTGCATCATTCAGAACTTGTCCACCTTGATGCGCCATACCGGCGGTATCGTTGGACAGTTCCGCAGCTTCGCTAGCACTACGAGCAACAGAGTTAATAGCAGACGACAAATCTTCGAACAGCTCGGTAATATTGCTGGCGGATTCCGCCTGATTGGAGCTTGTGTTGGCAATTTCTTCAGTGGTAGCAGAGATTTCTTGGGAGGATGCAGCGACGCTTTGCGCAGACATAGAGATTTGTGCGATCAGATTGCGCAGATTATCTGCCATTCGGTTAAAGGAATGAGCCAGACGTCCGACTTCATCTTTGCTGCGAATATCAGATTGACCACTCAGATCGCCATCTGCGAATTGGTCGATCAGTTTGGACAGGTTTTGGAGTGGTTTGGAGATCGTACGAGCGATTAGATAGCCGAGCAGAATGCTGAACAGAGTAATACCGACGAGAATAAGGATAGTCAGCTGACGGGTGGAGCTGTAGCTGGACATGGCATCATTGTTCGCCTGTCCGGCAAGCTGATCGTTGATGCTAATCAATTGATCAATATGATCAGAGGCGCCGTCACCAGCAGGCTTGAGTGTGTTATCTTTGAAATCAACAAATGTTGCGCGTGCTTCATCACCTTGTACTTGTGCCAGGCTCATTGCTTGATCCAACAAGGTAATGTACTGATTGTACGTATTGTCGAACTTGGCTAATTCTTGTTGCTCCGCTGCCGTTGTAGCGAGCGGGCGATATTTAGCCATATTGTCGCTAATGCTTTGCTTCAAGTCTTTGATTTTGCTCAAATACTCGGTGGTCACGGTAGCATCAGATGTATTGTTCAGATTCAGATCACGCATGTTGACACGGATACGCTGGTAATAAATTTGTACGCCCGATAGCGTCTGGATGGATACGAGGTTTTTGTTGTATACCATATCCGTTTGGGAATTGCTTTTTTGCAGGTTTTGCAAACTATATACGCCAAAGGCGATCATGATGGCGATGACGACGAGAAAAGCGGAAATAATCTTAGCCGATGTATTCCAGTTAAGGAACCATTTCATTGTAATACCCCCATTTTAATCCATAATATATAATATATTTCGTCATCCTACTCATTATGGTAATAGGGAAAAAGTAATAATTTTGATCAAATTTTGAAACTTTTTCTCGCTAAAGGATCAAAATGTGAAGATGAGGGCAAATTTTGAAGCGCGGTTTTGTTTCGCTTGCAAGGCAGAAGGGGATAAAAGGATAGATCGTTTTTCAATCAAACATCGGTTGTGCTGCATATAAAATGAAGTCCAAAGGAGAGAATATTATGCAAAATATCGTAGAAAACGAAAAAGGTCTTGTGATGGAAATTGATGGCGAACCTAAAGCGGAAATTGGCTTTGGCCCTTACGATGACAAGTCTCTCATTATTGATCATACATTTGTATCGGAAGAACTACGTGGTCAGCATGTAGGTGAGCAATTGGTCAAACGGGTTGTCGATATTGCGCGTGAACAGGGCAAGACGATCGTTCCGGCATGTTCGTACGCGCAGGCGCAATTCAAACGCCATGAAGAATATCACGATATTTGGCGCAAAGACAACTAAGCCGGACATGAACCGCAAAACGTTCAAACTGTTGTCACCAAAAGGCTTGGTTCGTGTCCAAAATTTAAAATATAATGTACATTGAGGATGCACCAGATCCTGAGTCTGAATTGTAAAGATGGGAGCAAACACATGGGCAAAGGGACACAAACAGGCAATTTGAAGCCGACAACCAATAAAAACTTTGCGGGATTGATCATTACGGTATCAGTTGTTGCCAATATTATTATTCTGCTATTGTTCTTCGCACCGGGAATTGGTTACAAAGGGACACTCGATTTTGACGTGACAATTATGCCGCGTATGAATGCGATTTTTAACAGCTTTACGTTTATTTTTTTGGTGGCGGCATTGATTGCCATATTGAAGAAAAATATCAAATTGCACCGTGGCTTCATTCTAGCAGCCTTCTCCAGTACGCTGCTGTTTCTGGTCACGTACTTGAGCTTCCACTATCTGTCGCCCGAAACGGCACGGTATGGCGGTCAGGGCATCATTCGTCCGATTTACTTTTTCATTCTGATTACGCACAGTTTCCTGGCGGCAGTTGTTGTACCGCTGGCACTGTTCGCACTCGTATGGGGCTGGACGATGCAAATCTCCAAACACAAAAAAATCGTTCGTTGGACGATGCCCATCTGGCTATATGTCAGCTTCACTGGCGTAATCGTCTATCTGATGATGGCACCTTACTATTAAGCATACAAGTAGCTTCGACGAGCGATAACTATATCGAAGCTGTATCAACAGCATACATTGGCACAAACAAAAACCCGCAGCGAGTCAGCTGCGGGTTTTTCATAATAGTAGGTAGAACGATGGGCAGAAGTGGAGTGGATTCTTTAGAATCTGTCCATAAGGCTCGCCCGGCTACGGTATGACATGCTATGCAAAAGAAGGAATCACGTAGCGTGTATCTATCTGTACAATCGTGATGATTATTATTTAATACCGTCTTTGTAGTTTTTAGTCCAATGTTTGTCGCCAACGTGCATGAAGTCTTCTACTGTTCTTTCCAGTGTTTCGATCAATTGTGCTTTGATCTCGGAAATTGTGTCACGGTATACGCGTTCTTCATTGCCATTGATTTTCTCGCCGTAGATTGCCAGGGAAGCATTATATTGACGGTGTTTTTCAACCAGTTCGTCGATCGATTGCAGGGCGTGTTCAACGTAACGTGTAATTCCTTGTTGATCTTGTGGAATCATTTCGCGCAGTTGCATTACTTTACTTTGGTTTGTCATGATCATTCACCTCGAAGTTTTAATTGTAAATTTACATTAGCATATTTTCACAAATTGTTCATTAAATTTAGCTTAAATATGTTGATTTTTTTATATCATTTTTTAGCTCTTGTGAAAATATACCCTTTCTACCTATATATAATCATGGTCAAAGTCAAAAATCACTTTGAACCTTGTTTACTGAAAATGATGTGTCTAATTTGTGACTTTAGTTGTGTGTAATACTATTTCGGCAGTACCATTTTCAAAATGTATAGCGTTTATAACTTTTGTCGCAAAAAATCGAATAATAGGAATTTATTCCTATGCTTATTGAACTATAAGTTATTTTGATGCTTGATTTCCTATGCATTAGAAAATAACATGGGAGCGTGTACATTGAGCGTAAACGAGGTAATAGTACATAACAGGTAGCCAATCGTTTTGCAGCGTGAAGCAGGGTTTCATTGTATGACAGGCGAAAGGTACACAGAGGATTCAACCCCGTATTGACAGCTGGCAGACGAAGCAAACGGTCATTGACCGGAATTATGGAGGTGGCATAGTGGAAGTCCATACGTTAAAACAGGTTGAGAAACTAGCATTGGAAAAGCATTACATCTACAAACAGAGCAAATTGCGCTACCTTTCCCGGTCCATGCTGGCAAGTATGTTTATTGGCTTCGGTGTAATTGTAGCCTTTAAAACAGGGAATTTCTTTTATGCGGTAGAATCACCAGCAGCGTATCCGATGGCGGCGCTCACGTTTGGTGCGGCGATCATCTTGATCTCGCTCGGCGGTGGGGATTTGTTTACAGGCGATACGTTCTATTACTCGTATGCCGCACTGGTGCATAAGCTGAAGTGGTTGCAGGTAGTCAGGCTATGGGTGACGAGTTATATTGGTAATATTCTTGGTGCCTGTGCATTTGCGTTATTGATTTACTTGACGGGATTGTACGCGGATCATTCGGTTAACGGGTTTCTGCTTGGGGTGGTTGAACACAAGATGGAAGCGCCCACGTCGCAGTTGTTCTTCCGGGCGATTTTGTGTAACTGGCTCGTCTGTCTGGCATTCTTCATCCCGATGGGATTGAAAAATGAAGTAGCCAAGCTATTCTGTATGATGCTGTTCGTATTCTGCTTCTTTATTTCCGGGTATGAACACAGTATCGCTAACATGTGTACATTTGCGATTGCGCTGGTAGTGGATCACCCCGCTACGATTAATTTTGCTGGCGTTGTTCACAATCTGGTGCCTGTTACCATTGGTAATCTGATTGGTGGCTCGGTATTCATGGCGATGATGTATTACTACGTCAACAAGCCGTTTATGAAAGACCCGGCTTATGGTGGTAGCGATGAACAACAACCGACAGAGCGTGAACTGCATTAAATCTAAATCGCGGACAATACAAAATGATAGTCAGATGCAAGGGATGGATCTATAGAAGGCTAAGGGACTGTCGTATATGTATTATCGGCAGTCCTTTTGTCTATGTTCATATGTCAGTTTTGACTATCTATCATTTATTTACAAAAAGATAAAAATATACCTTATTTTATTGTAAAACAGGACTTTTATATTAACGGAATGTAAAATTTCGACGAAATACAACTTTTTTTGTAGTTCTATAGTTTCATTATTCTTCTCGTTTGGGTACAATGGTATAGCACGTTATATTATTGTGAACGAAGGAGAATGACATAAATATATGAGTATCTATCAATTTTCGGCGAAGGCAATGAATGGCAAGGACATTTCGTTAGAGGATTATCGCGATAAGGTTGTTCTGATCGTCAATACAGCGAGTCAATGCGGATTCACCTTCCAGTATGAAGATTTGCAACGTCTGTATGAGCGCTATTCGGAAAAAGGTTTTGTGATTCTGGGCTTCCCATCCAACCAGTTTGCAGATCAAGAGCCGGACGGCAACGACCGTATCAATGCCTTTTGCACATTGAATTATGGTGTCTCCTTCCCGATGTTCCAAAAAGTCGATGTACGTGATCGCAATGCGCATCCACTGTTCACGTATCTGGCAGATAGCAAACCGTTTGAAGGATTTGATACGACGCACTCGGTTGCAAAAATCCTGTTGCCGCTGCTGCATGAGCGTCATCCAGAATATCTGCCGGGCAATTCGATCAAATGGAACTTTACCAAGTTCCTGATCGGTCGTGACGGAGCTGTCGTGAAGCGCTTTGAGTCGACAACCGATCCGTATGATATGGAACAAGATATCGAAGCATTGCTCTAATAGCAGTAATACGTATGAATCGTCCGATATATACAGCCTGAATATACATTCTTGATTGATATACTGCTACCGTTACATAAGGAAGCAGAGCAGGGTGAGCTTGTTATCCATCTTGCGTGTGCAAGTATCGGCTTGATATGGTTTGTACGTATCGAAATAAATAGTAAAATCCCGGTGTGAGGAGCACCGGGATTTTTGGCATACACACATTTCTATATGATGAGCAGTCCAATCAGAGGGTCAGTGAAGATAAGCTGATGGGACAGTCATACCGATCGTTAGTGCCGAGGATACAGCAAAGGATAGCGATACATGACTAGATTACATTGCGCTGGCGAACATGTTGATAACATCTTCTTTGGATGGCTGGATCGGGTTGGTTACACCGCACGCATCCTTCATCGCATTAGCAGCGAGTGTGTCGAAGTCGTCGCGTTTTACGCCCAGTTGTTCCAGACCAGCAGGAATACCGACGCGTACCGCCAGCTTCTCAATCGCTTGGATTGCCAGCTCAGCGCCTTGCTCTGGTTGACTCTCATCGACCGTTTCGCCCAGTGTACGAGCAATGATCGTCAGACGTGCAGCCGCAGCGGTTGCATTGTAGCGTTCTACATGTGGCAACAGGATCGCATTACACACGCCGTGTGGCAGATCGTAGAAGCCACCCAGTTGATGTGCCATTGCATGCACATAACCAAGACCCGCATTGTTAAATGCCATACCGGCGAGGAATTCCGCATACGCCATTTGCTCGCGAGCTTCTTCATCCTGTCCATTGTCGACAGCGCGTACCAGATAGTCGCGAATCAGCTCAATCGCTTTTAGCGCGCACGCATCGGTAATTGGTGTTGCATCGGTAGATACATATGCTTCGATGGAGTGAGTCAGCGCATCCATACCAGTAGCGGCAGTCAATGATTTTGGCATAGCCATCATCAGCTGTGGATCATTCACAGCGATGAGCGGTGTCGTGTGCTTGTCGACGATTGCCATTTTTACATGACGTACTTCATCGGTAATGATGCAGAACTTGGTCATTTCGCTGGCAGTACCAGCAGTAGTGTTGATCGCAACTAGTGGTGCAGCTGGTAACAGGGAGCGATCTACACCTTCGTAATCTTCGATCGTTCCATTATTCGTGGCAAGCAGCGCTACCCCTTTGGCGCAGTCATGTGGAGAACCGCCACCAAGGGAGATAATACAGTCGCATGCATGCTGACGATACAGTTCTAGCCCTTCGTTGACATTCGTAACGGTCGGATTCGGACGTGTGCCATTATAAATAACGGAAGCAATTCCTTCTTTGTCCAGCATATCCGTAACGGTAGCGGCAATGCCGATATCGACGAGTGGTTTATCCGTAACGATTAACGCTTTTTTGTATTGCAGCTTGCGAATTTCTTGTCCTGCGTCTTGCAGAGAACCGGAGCCCATCAGACTCATACCGGGCATTGTAAATTTAGTCGTACCTGCCATTGTGATCAACCTCGCTTATTGGAAGATGGAATCAATTGAGTTATAATCTCTGTGTTCAGTGTAAATCGCCAACGGTTATAGAAATATCGATTTCTGCGCAAAAATATACGTGGCTTCAGGAAGGTGAACGTATGGATCAGGCATTACGTTGTTTTGACCGGTATAACGAGCTTCAATATGGATATCAGACTGATCTGCTGCGCATTTTGTATTACGATCTGCCACAGGATTACAGCGAGACGTACGCTTCCTATGAATATCCGAAATTATGTACCATTTTGAATGGGCAAAAACATGTGCGTATCAACGGCACACAAGAGCAGTTTGTTTACGATAACAGCGAAATGGTGCTGCTACCTCCGCGCTCGCTCGTAGAGATGAAGATTCCTATGCCGACGCGCGCGCTTGTATTTGAGCTAAGTGACCAACTGGTGGAACGACTGCAAAGTACGGTAGAGGAAGAACTATCCACTTCGATCATTCTGGAGCAGAGTGGATTGCTGCGCTGCGGCATCGATCATCGTACTCACGAATTAAACGAGACGATCCAGCGTATCCGTCGCTATCTATGTTACGATGACAAAAGTAAACGTTTTCTCGTTGATCTGGCAGCACAGGAATTGACGTACCATCTGCTGCATATTCAAGGTGCTGAGCAAATCTTGCATCTGCGCAGCAATGATCCGGTACAACAAGCGATTCGTGAAATTAACGAGCAGATCGGTGAGATTCATCATGTGCGCGATCTGGCGAGTCATTACCAGATGTCCCATACGAATTTTACGAGCCGATTCAAAAAGTTAACCGGGCTAAGTCCGCGTGAATATATTACGAATCGCAAATTGGAAGAAGCCGAACGTCGACTGGAACGCTGTACAGTGACCGAGGTAGCGATGGATCTGCATTATGATAATATTTCTCATTTTATCGGACTGTTCAAAAAGAAATACGGCATGACACCGAAGCAATATCAATTGGAACTTCAACATCGACGTGTCATTCATCACCCCGCTGCTCCATCGACGGAATATAGCCTGCACTAACAGCAGCAAACACGGAATATACAAAAAGCATACAAAAAAACCGACTTCGCGATGATAGTCGGTTTTATTTCATACAAAAGCTTCCTGATGTACAGGATGTATGTGTGTAGGGATCAGATCTAGTAACGGCTACGAGCAACAGTGGCGCACTTTTTCATGTAAGCCAGTTTGCGGATGATTTCCTTTTGCCATTTCTGGTCGCCGATATGAACAGCCAGATTAAGCATATCCAAATAATCATCTATTTGAAGTGAAGTTTTCTGGGTCATTACGTTCATTGAGGTTCCGTCTCCTTTGTCATGCACCGATTGGCGCTGCATCTGGGTTGTGGTATATACCTGTATTGTTGATTCATCGGACATGTGGTAAACAATTATGTTATCGTAATATTATCAATCCGTTATCAATCAATCAGGAATGATAATCATTATCACATCTTCTTTCTCATTGTAAGCATACCGGTAGTGAAATGCAAATGATTTGACTATATTTCTTTAAATTTTTTTTAAAAAGTAATAGTTTGTTCACCTTTTCACAATATTTTTTGCAAGCAAAGGAGAATCGTATGTCCTATCAACGGATCAAATGGATGATTCTATTCCTGCCGACGGTAACGATCGGGTTATGGGAATATGTGCGTCATCAATGGTTAATGCCGTATCTATCAATGGAGGCAGGCAACTGGCTATCGCCGTTAATCATCTATATCGTCAGTATTACAGTGCTGCGCGGGCTGTTTCAAATGATGGAACATACGCGTGCTGCGCTAGATCAGGAACGAATTGCCAAAGGCAAGCTGGAAGAACGGCAACAGCTGGCGGGAGAATTGCATGATGGGGTAGCACAATCGCTATTTCTGCTCGGTGTGCGTCTGGATCAGGCACGCCGCCGATTTGATCAGCCACAGGTGGTGCAACTGTTGAACGATCTTAGTCGCACGGTCAGTGAGGCGAATCATGATGTGCGTCAGGCGATTGCTGATCTGAAGCAGGCGCCGCGTCAGGAGGGCGCGCAGACTTCGTCGTTGGAAGCGCGTATTCAGGCGATGGTGCCGCTTGCCGGGGTAAAGGTGGACGTGGACTGGCAATTAGAGGACGATATATTTTCCCCGTCAGAGCAGGCAGAGCTGCTTGCCTGTCTCCGGGAGGCGCTGCTCAATATTCACAAGCATGCTCGTGCACGTAGTGCCCGTATCGTCGGCATGATGAATGAGAGGGGTTGGCAGATTGCGGTGGAGGATGATGGTAGCGGGTATAACAGAGATGATCTGGAGCAGCCGGGACGGTTTGGATTGCGGATTACGGCAGAGCGTGCACAGCAGCGCGGGTGGACATTTGATTTTGAGCGGGTCGATGAACGGACAGTATTTGTATTGAGGGAGGGCAAGCATCATGGATAAGGTGCGAGTGTTGATTGTGGATGATCATGCGCATGCGCGTGAGGCGACGAGTGTTATTTTATCGGAAGATCCGTTGTTTGATATTGTCGGTACAGCGGCAAGTGGACAGGAAGCACTGGATTTTACAGAGAAATGGATGCCAGATCTGATCCTGATGGACATTTCGATGAAAGGTATGGATGGGCTGGAGACGACGCGACTGATCAAGCTGCGCTTTCCGTATGTGAAGATTATTATGATGACAGTATCGGATGATGCGGCGCATCTGTTCGAGGCGATCAAGCAAGGAGCACAGGGCTATCTGCTCAAAAGTTTGCCGCCATCGACATGGCTGGAATATTTGCGAAGTGTTGCTTCGGATCAGGAGGGCATGAGTCAGGAGATTGCGCTGCGGATTTTGCAGGAGTTTCCGTTTGGCAAGACGCGCAGCGATCCAGCGGCGGATACGCTAACCCGGCGGGAGCGGGAGATTCTGCAATGGGTATCGTCAGGCATGACCAATCGGGAGATTGCCGCCGAGCTGACAATTTCGGAGCAGACGGTGAAGAATCATCTCAAAAATATTTTGCAAAAATTACAGCTGGAGAATCGGGTACAGCTGACCCGGTATGCGATGGAGCAGGGATTGGCGTCCGATCGGCAGCATCGTCCATAATTCATTCAAATTTAAACGGAAAAGATGGATTTTATAGCCCCTTCTAGTCATTTTCAGATGCTGGTATTCTTTGTATCATACAATAGAGGTATGACCGAACGCTGACAATGGATGAGGAAGACGGCGGATTGGGCTATTTTCTATTCCATGTCCTGATTGGCATGTCACCAGTACAGGTAATAATGCAGCAGGACACGACTTCAATGATAAAGCAGGTGAGCAATCATTTCGGATTATACAACAATGGATACGTATGGTAACAGCAATAACAGGGAGCAGATGTCACTTGGCGCTGCACTGTGGCGCCGCTGGCGGGTGATTGCTACAGCACTGCTGGCAACGATGCTGCTGATGCTGAGTGTAGCTTTTCCACAGCAGGTATCGGCGCATGCGTCGGTGACACAATCTACACCAGCACAAAATGAAGTGCTCACTCAGTCGCCCAAGCAACTGAAGATCAAGTTCAACGAAGATATTCAGCGGGCGTATTATGGCATGACGTTGATGAATTCAGAAGGGCAGAGCATCGACGGTATTACGGCGCGGGTCGATGAGAATGACGGTACGACTATGCTAGCGGATGTATCGCAAACGTTACCAAGCGATGTGTACACCCTTTCTTGGAAAGCGATCTCTGGTGACGGGCATCCGGTGGAAGGCGTAATCATATTCCAGCTTGGCGATGGTGCAGGCAAATCGCTAAAGGAAGCGACGCAGGTGTCGCTGGATGACAGTAAACCACTCAGCCCGCTGCTCATTGTGGCACGCTGGCTGCAATATGCGGCGCAGGCGATTGTGCTTGGTTTGCTCTGTCTGTCGCTATTTCTCATGCCGCCAGCATATCGTCAGCAAATGGCATGGATGAACGAATCACGGTATCATCTACTGCTACTTGGTGGTGCGGTGCTAGCATTGATCGCGCTGGTGGCTCAGCTGCCGCTGCGTATATCATGGACAGCAGATGTACCGTTATCGGCAATTGGCGGTCAATTCAGCGATACGTTTAACGGAACGGTGTTTGGCAAGGTATGGATCTTGCAGACGATTGCTGCTGTTATCGTGCTGATCTGCGTACTGTTGCAATCGCTACGCAGATGGTCGCAGGGCATACGCAATCTGCTAGGGATGATCGCTTTTGCGCTGATAGCATTGGGATTGCTGGCAAAAGCGTTTGACGGTCATGCGTTTGCTGAGCAGTACGCGGTATTGGCGGTTGCGGCGGATTATATTCATCTCTTGTCCGCATTGATCTGGAGCGGTGCGCTACTGGCGCTAGCGTTATTCTTGCCGCGAATCGTGAACGGTATAGAGGGCGAGCAGCGCCGCATGCTGTATTGGGGCATCATTCGTCGATTCTCTTGGTGGGCGATTGCTTCGGTAGCTGCACTGCTGGTGACGGGGATGTATGGCAGCTTGTTGTATTTGCCAACATGGAGTGCCTTGTTTAATACGGGTTACGGTTTAACGTTATTGTCCAAAATGCTGCTGTTTCTCGTAATGGTAGCGTTTGGCGGCATGAACTATGTGAAGGGGCGCAAGCAGGAAGGCGAGATCGGCAAAGATATGGTTTGGGAAGTGCTGACCGGCTTCGTCATTCTGGTGCTGGCAGCGATCCTCGTTCATCTGTCACCGTACGCCGCACCACTTGGTAATAGCGGAACGCCGCGCGGCGTTCAAACGCAGGTGCAGCAGGTGGACGGTTATGATATTAGCCTGAAGGTGCCGCCGAGTCGAATGGGGATGAATACCTTTACCGTGACGGTGAAGGATCAGCAGGGCAAGCCAGTAGATGTGGAGCAGATTATACTCCAATTGCAGCATCTCGATATGGCGATGGCACCGACCAATATTACGATTACTGCCAAGAATGGCAAAGATGGCGTATATGAAACGCAGGGCATGATCAGCATGAACGGGAGCTGGCAAGTCGATATGCGTATTTTGACAAAATCGCTGAACGCGGTAGAAACGAAATTTACGCTAAAAGTACCGGGCTCTTGATGAAGATGCAAATATTTTACTATAGACGACAAAGGGGAATTGTACAGATGAAAAAGAACACGTTATGGACAAAAATGATAACGACCGGTGCAGCGGTTACCTTCGCAGGTATGTTAGTATTTAGCGGAATTGCCAGTGCGCACGTAACGGTGAAGCCAGCAACCTCCGCTACTGGCGCATGGGAAACGTATACGCTCAAAGTGCCTTCGGAAAAAGACATTCCAACAACCAAAGTGACACTGAAAGTGCCAGAAAACCTGTCCTTCAAGCAATATCAGCCTGTTCCGGGCTGGAAAGTAACCACTGAGAAGAATGATGCTGGTGAAATCTCCACCGTTACTTGGGAAGCGGAGAGCGGCGGCATTGAAGATGGTCAATTCCAGCAATTCGTCTTTGTCGGTCAGAATCCAGAGCAGGACAGCGATCTTGCTTGGGATGCATATCAGTATTACAGTGATGGCAGTATTGTAGAATGGACGGGTGCAGAGGGTAGCGATTCCCCGCACTCCATCACTGTAGTTAGCAAAGATGGCGCAACTGCCGCTGCACCAGCGGATCACGGTCATGACAGTGCAGGTACATCCGGTACAGAAACAACACCGGAAGATGCCACAGCAACAACTGGTACGGAAACGACAACTGACAATAGTGCCGCAGGCAGCGAGAATGCGGCTACCGGCACTACAGCGACAGATAGCACAACCGCTGGTACGATGACAGGTACAGCTGCTCCAGCAGCCAATACTGGTCTGCAAACTGCAACGCTCGTCATTGCCATCGTGGCATTGATTGCCGCAGTGGGTGCATGGGTAACAGCAGCGCGTAAACGTCGCGGCTAACTCACTGTGATTGTCGATGCGTCGATCACTACGTATTTCGCGATTATTTTAGCGTCTATCGTATAACCGATGAAAATATGCAGACTTCATACTGTAGATTCGGATGCATAGTATACAAATCGTGATATTGTGAACAAAAGTTGCATACGTAAAAATGAACAAAGCCTGACATCAGATCGGAGATTACCTCTGAATCAAGATGTCAGGTTTTTTCGTTTACATATTGATTCCGCTTACATGAATGAAATAGCTACTGAACAAAATGATTTATCACATCTGTAATGAATGTTTATAACTTTTTTCGAATTTTTTTGTAAAAAAACCTCACATATCTATTGCGCAGACAAGAATCCATTTCCTATAATCAATTAAACGAAAATATCGTTAATAGGTCTAAAATTAGGGGGAAGGTCAGTGAGTGGATTAAATGGTGCAACAGCAAAGCAGCAGTCGGGGAATACGGGGTTGTTTGGAATGGTGGAACGGATCGGTAACAAGATTCCGAATCCATTTTTGTTATTTGTATATCTCATCGTCATTCTGATGTTGGCAACGGCAGTGCTGTCATGGCTGCATATTTCCGTAACCGATCCGACTAATGGCGAGCAGGTTACCGTCAAAAACCTGCTGAGCAAAGAAGGCATTCAGTGGATTCTACCCAATATTATCGCCAATTTTAGCGGCTTTAAGCCTCTTGGCTCTATTCTCGCACTCGTGTTAGGTGCTGGTCTTGCCGAGAAAGTTGGATTGCTGCAAGCGTTGATGCTAAAAATGGCATCCCGCGTCAGTGCCCGCTATGCCAGCTATATGGTGCTGTTTATCGCTTTCTTCAGTCATGTGTCCTCCGATGCGGCGCTTGTCATTATGCCTCCGCTCGGCGCACTGATCTTCCTCGCTGTTGGGCGTCATCCGGTGGCTGGGCTGATGGCGGCAATCGCTGGGGTTGGTTCCGGGTTTACCGCGAATCTGTTAATTGTAACGACGGATGTGTTGCTGTCAGGTATTAGTACCGAAGCTGCGGCTGCGATCAATCCGGCGGCAACGGTCAGCGTACTGGATAACTGGTTCTTTATGGCAGCTTCAGTAATCGTGCTGACGATTACGGGCGGGATTATCACTGACAAGTTTGTTGAACCAAGATTGCCTGCGTATCACCCGTCTGACGGTGATGGCGATCATCAGCTGGAAACTCTCACACCGCAGCAGAACAAAGGTCTGATCGTCAGCGGTATTGCAGTACTGGTTTCGCTGATTGTGCTAGCGCTCATGATTCTGCCGTCCAATGCCATTTTGCGTGATCCAGAGCTGGGCACGATTGTGCCATCGCCGTTCATGTCGGGCATTGTGCCGATCATTATTTTCCTATTCTTCGTCGCCGCGATTGCATACGGGCTGGCAACACGCCAGATTACGAATCAAAATGATCTGCCACGTCTGTTGACCGATCCGATGAAAGGCATGGCAGGCTTTATCGTAATGGTGTTCCCGCTGGCACAGTTTGTCGCTTTCTTCAATTGGAGCAATATGGGCAAGTTTATGGCGCTCGGTCTGACTGATCTGCTGGAAAAGACAAATATGACGGGTGTACCTGCCTTCCTCGGTCTGATGTTCCTGTCCGCTCTGCTCTGTATGTTCATTGCCAGCGGTTCGGCAATCTGGTCGATTCTGGCACCGGTATTCGTACCGATGTTTATGCTGCTCGGGTATCATCCGGCATTTGCACAGATGATCTTCCGCGTGGCGGACTCGTCCGTCATTCCATTTGCTCCGATGTCACCGTTTCTGCCACTGTTCCTCGGCTTCTTGCAGCGATATCGGAAAGATGCAAAGCTAGGTACGTATTACTCTCTAGTGCTGCCATATCCGATTGTCTTTCTCATCGTCTGGTCGCTGCTGCTGGTCGTCTGGTATATACTGGGATTACCGATTGGACCGGGTGTATATCCGAAGTTGGAAGGCTAACTCATAGCGTACACATAAATATCTGTTCGAACACGTGAAGGACGGAAGGCGAATACTGGATAAATATTGGCTTTGCCGCTTATCGATCGGACTGGATGTTGTTATTCGTCATGCAAGCTCTGTTTGATCTTGTATTCACTCTATTTTGTGCCTTTAGCTATAGAAACGATTGTGTAAACAAACATGAGCGTATTACCTCATCGTTATCCGCGTCGCCCGGTACGTTTTCGTTCGCCGGGTGGTGCGATCTTACCTACAACCATCACAGGAGATGAACAACATGTTGGATATTATTGAAATGCGTCGCGATCTACATCGACACCCTGAGCTTGGATTTACCGAATTCCGTACCGCCACTATTGTCGTAGAGACGTTGCAGTCGCTTGGCTACGAGGTCATTTACGGTCGTGATGCGATTGATGGACCTTCGCGTCGTGGCTTGCCGTCCGAAGAAGTGTTAGATCATGCCTATGAGCGTGCGATCAAGAACGGAGCAAATCCGCAGATTGCGGAGCAGATGAAAGGCGGCTATACGGGCGTAGTCGGTATTTTGCGTGGCAGTGAGCCAGGACCAACGCTGGCGTTTCGTTTTGATATGGATGCATTGCCGATCAAGGAAAGTACAGATCAGCAACATGTGCCACAGGCGGAAGGATTTATTTCGCAATTTAACGGCAATATGCATGCGTGCGCGCATGATGGACATACTACTATCGGTCTGGGCGTTGCTGAAGCGCTCTCCAAGCAGAAGCTAAAAGGCACGATCAAGCTAATTTTCCAGCCTGCCGAGGAAGGTGTGCGCGGCGCATATGCGATGGTCGAAAAAGGAATGCTGGACGATGTAGATTATCTGTTCTGCGCCCATCTTGGCTGCGATGTGCCAACAGGGCAGGTGCATGGTGGAACACAAGGATATCTGGCAACAACGAAGCTGGCAGTACAATTCCACGGTGTTGCATCCCACGCAGGCGCTGACCCGGAAAAAGGCAACAATGCACTGCTTGGTGCAGCGACGGCACTGCTGAATATTCATGCAATTCCACGTTTCAGCACAGGCGATACTCGAATCAATGTTGGTGTATTGGAAGGCGGAACCGCCGCCAACATTATCCCTGAGCATGCACGTATGATCGTGGAAACACGCTCGGAATCGGAAGAAACCAACCGTGATCTGGAACAGCGGGTACGCCGCATTATCGAACATAGCGCCGGTATGCACGAGCTGACCTATGAAATTGAAGTTGCCGGTGGAGCCATTCCGATCACTTGCGATCCAGACATGGTAGAGCTGGCAAATGAAGCTGCGCGGGATGCCGCAGGCGTACACACTGTACCGGAGCAGATGGCATATTCAACCGGTAGTGAGGACGCAAGCTATATGGTACGCCGCGTACAGGAACACGGCGGCAAAGCGACCTATATGATCGTTGGTGCCAGCAATCCGGTGCCACATCATCATCCACGCTTTGATATTGAAGAGGAAAGTCTGCATATCGGTATCGACGTATTTCGCCGAATTGCAAAGCGCTTGCTGCAAGCGGAATAATGATATGAGTGGGCTAATATGTCGGGATCTACGTAAACCGACGAATGCGATCGGTGCAGTCTTCTTTTGTGCAGGGAACTTGGTATAATGGATATGATACGCCGGTGGCAGACCGGGCATATCTTTTATCACAAGCAAGGGTCTGTATGTGCATAAGCAGTGACAGACACTGAACATAAAGAGACTGGCGGAGGAGAGTATGATGACATACCGTTTCGGGGTAATCGGCCCGCAGCCTTCCGTGGAGCATATTTTGGAGATTACCGCATCCATGGGGGAAGATGTACAGTTTATTCCTTACATTTATAATCACCCGCAGGAAATACCGGACATTCTGGAACGTAACCGGACAGGTCTGAAAGGCTGGTTTTTCTCCGGTCCAATTCCGTTATCGGTGGCACAGCCGTATTTGCGCAAAGAGGAGCTAGCGGTGTATTGCAAGCCTGCTGGTTCTGCGCTGTACAAGGCGATGGTACAGATGATGAACGGTCAGGATGTGCGCAGCAAGCCGTATTCGATCGATATGATTCGCTCGGAGGATCTCGATTTGCATGAATCGTTTGCCGAGCTGGGCATTGCGATGGACGGGTTGCCAGTGCGGATTTTTGATGGGACGGAAGAGCCGAACGATATTGTGCAGTTTCATCTGGACTTATGGAAAAATGGCAAAAGTGCCGCGGCGCTGACGTGTATGCATTTTATTTATAGCGAGCTGCAAAAGCACGGCATGCCGGTATACCGGTTAATGATTACGCGTCAGGATATTCGTCAGGCGGCGCAGCTGCTCATTCAGCAGGCGCGCAGTTCGTATTTTAAAGATACGCAGATTGGTATGCAGATTGTGGAAGCAGATCTGCTCGGAGCTAGCGCGCGCAGTAATGGCAGCCGATATTCTGTCCAGTATGCCGAGCTGAAAATGCAGCAGCGGATCTTACAGCTGTGCGAGCGATTGGACGGTATTATGGTGCACAACGGTGTGGGCAGCTACCAGATCATTAGCACGCGCGGCGCGATTGAGCGCGAATTGGTGCGGCTACGCCAGACGGTAGAGCGGATGGAGCTGGAATCGGATGTGCAAATGTCGGTCGGTATCGGGTATGGCGATACGGCATTTACCGCCAGCAATCATGCGATGCGTGCGCTTCAGCACGCTCGTCACAACCGCCAGCAGTTACTCGTTATCGTGCAGGATAATGGCGATATTCGCGAGATCGACAAAGAGGAAGGCGAATGGAGCTATGCCTCACGCTCGCTGGATTCGGAATTGCTGGAGCGATTGAATGAAGCGAATATTAGCGTCAAAACATATCGCAAAATCGAAGCGTTAACCCGTCATATGAATTGGGACGGATTCACGACCACCCAGCTTGCTCAGCATTTGTCGATGACGATTCGCAACGCCCAGCGCATTATGAGCAGTCTGTGCCAGATTGATCTTGCCGAGATTGATGGCGAGGAACAGCAATCGGTACGGGGACGACCGCGCAAAATTTATCGTTTGCGCAGGGAGCGTTAGGATCATACATGTCGGTAGGGTTGCACAGTATAGTTTCGGCAATGAAGGGATGAGCAACGGTGAATAAACGTTCGAAGGTATGGAGTATAGGCATAAAAATATACTATGTAGTCATGGCGCTTGCTGTCGTGGCACTTGTTACGGGCAAAGAACGCTGGTTGGAGCAAGGTGCCGCGGGTGCGCAAGCGGGCGGACTCTTTTACGGAATTGTGATTGTCGGAATCTTGATCATTGTACCGGCACTGATCCTGCTCTGGTTCTGGCTGCGTCGCTGGATGGAAAGTCATGGGGTGGAGCGTCAGTTGCGATTGATTCTGCTCGTGGTGACGGTGCCGATGATGCTGGTGATCGGCTATATGCTAGAACTGGTCTTTATTATGGTATTTATCGGACTGGGAGGGAGTTAACGGATGACAGATACGCAGGCAATTCGCCAGGCGATTGAGGCAAGAGGGCAGAGGTTGACGGACATCAGCGATCAGATCTGGGAATATGCAGAGACGCGTTTTCAGGAACAGCGTTCGGCGGAATTGCTGTGTCTGGCGCTGGAGGATGAAGGATTTGCTGTGAAACGTGGTGTTGGTGGGCTGGAAACGGCGTTCATCGGCACATTTGGCAGTGGGAAGCCAGTGATTGCGCTGCTCGGCGAATATGATGCATTATCCGGTTTGAGTCAGCAAGCAGGCACGGCGGTACAACAGCCGGTGGAGTCGGGCGGCAATGGGCATGGATGCGGGCATAATCTGCTCGGTACAGGCGCGCTGGGAGCGGCATTTGCGCTCAAGCAGCTGATGCAGGAGCAGGGCTTGTCCGGTACGGTGCGGTATTACGGCTGCCCGGCAGAGGAGGGCGGTTCCGGCAAAACCTTTATGGCGCGTGCCGGGTTGTTCGATGATGTGGACAGTGCGGTCACTTGGCATCCGTTTGATTATCATAGTGTGATGTCGGTATATACGCTGGCAAATTATCAGTATTATTACAAATTCAAAGGACGCAGTGCTCATGCTGCTGCCGCTCCGCATCTCGGTCGCAGTGCGCTGGACGCGGTGGAGCTGATGAATATGGGTGTCAACTATTTGCGCGAGCATATCGTTCAGGAAGCGCGTATTCATTATGCGATTACCGATACGGGCGGACGCTCGCCCAATGTGGTACAAAGTCAGGCAGAGGTGCTATACCTGATCCGTGCTCCACATGTTAGTCAGGCGGCGGAGATTGTGGAGCGGGTGCATGATGTAGCACGCGGCGCGGCGCTGATGACAGGTACGGAAGTGGAGATTGTTTTTGACAAAGCATGTTCTGAGATTGTGCCAAGTCGTACGCTGGAGCAAGTCATGCTGGAACAGTTCTCGCAATTTCCGGTGCCAGAGCATACGGACGACGAGATCGCGCTGGCACAGGCGGTACGTGATACGCTGACTGAGCAGGAAAAGCAGGTGTCATGGCAATTACCAGCTTCACAGCGCAATCTGGCAATAGCTAACGAAGTGCTGCCTTATCAGCATGGGCAGATGCTATACGGCTCGACCGATGTGTCAGATGTGAGCTGGATTACGCCGACGGTGCAATGTACAACTGCTTGCTTTGCGAACAGTACCGCTGCGCATAGTTGGCAATGGGTGACATTAGGCAAAACGCCGATTGCGCACAAAGGCATGCTGTACGCATCGCAGATTATGGCAGCGACCGCGCTGGAGCTGGTAAAACGTCCAGAGTTGCTGGAAGATGCTCGCAGAGAATTGGATGAGCGTTTACAAGGACGAGCATATGAGTGCCCGATTCCAGCGGATGTACAGCCTGCGTTAGTGAGATAGAGGACAGTAGGATGTTCAGACGGATCATTGAGATTCAGATAATGGCTGTAAACGATATGCAACAAGGCGCTTCCTGAGATGCAGGGAGCGCCTTGTTTGCGTTAAATAGCTGGAATGATGTATGCAATTTGTGAAGGGAGATTGCATTTATAAATGTGGAATCAACTCTTTTAGCTCATTCTCAGCATCTGCGCGTGTGTGATCAGCGATCCATTGGTTGAGACTTTTACCTGCTTTGCTGGCGGCAATCGCCATTAATCGGTGCTGAGTGGGACTGATTCGTAACATTAAGTTTCCCGAGTACGGCTTATCTGGTTCTTCGCCACGCTCTGCGCAAAAGTCTAGATAATCATCAACCGATTCCTGAAACGCCTGTTTAAGTTCGTCAACAGATAATGCTTGAAACGTAATCACATCTTTGATGTTAATGACTTCTCCGTGCAAGATTTCCTGTTCATCATCAAATTCAACTTTGCCAATATAACCTTTATACTCCAGCATCGGGCTTTACACCTGCCTCTATTAAAAATCGTCTTACGGATTTGACCGCGCCTTTGTCTGTTTCTTTTTGTGGATGAGGACGATGAAATACGGCACGTCTATCATTCAAAAAGATACGAACTCGAGATCCATTACCTTCACTTATTTCTGCGCCACACGCAGATAAGAGTGATTCGATATTAGACCAAGGAATATTGGAGCGTACAGGATCATCGAAAATAGCTTGTAATGTTTGCTGCTGTTTATTGTTCATGATACGTAGTACCACCTTTTGATATCATCCTTTGATACTATTTTAAGCAAATTTGTTGATATATTCAATATCAAAATAAAAAAGACAGCATCATTCGATGCTGTCTACATGCACAACCGGAATATTGATATTCATCCCCGGCGTATTCCCAGGTAACGGATTGTCGCCCAGTCCATAGTCCGGTTCAAATTGCTCATCTGGCATCGTATTGCCGTCATTGTCGCTATTACTACCATCGCCGATATCGCCGTTTCCATCTGGTGTGGATTGATTTCCATCCGATCCATTGCCATTCCCAGACAAACCGGAATCCGTAGGAGTAAATGATTCATATTCTCCGTTGAACTGCCCGTACACGGTAAACGTTCCCGTCTCAAACGAAAGATCGCCTGTTAACCGTACATATGTGCCGCCCTCATTCACAATCGCGCCCGCATCATCCACCGATATAATATTGCCTGTAAAACGAATCGGTTGATTCAGATGCGCGCCGATCTCGGAGACAGCAACGTCGGTATACTGTTCGCTGTCCATCTGGCTGTCGGTTTTGCTGTACGTTCCATTCTCATCAGGCGTATATATATCCACCTGTCCTACATTGCCGCCGACTGGCTGATGCACGATAATGCTACGATCTGGTTGCACTTCATAGCTGGCTCCGGCAAAGGAGGCTACCGCCTTCAAGCCAGCGCCGGTTACTGCATAGAGCGAGAACAGAGGACTGCCTTCCACACCAGATTCGGACTGAACGACCACAATCGGTTGCTCGGTCGTGCTCAATTGCGTATCAACCGCCAGCGCTTGAATCTGAGCTGACGTCTGCCCGATCTCCCCAGACCAGACGCTGGCATTGCCGTCATTGTCCATTTTGCCGAAGAAGAGCTTGTTGTTCTGATCTGTCGCTACCACATAGACCGGGAAGATACCGCCATTCGTACCGCCAGTGACATGCTGATAGGCAACCGATGTATTACTGCCTTGTAAAATAGTGACCGGTTCGTCAATGGCCCATGCCAGCTTGGTGCGGGCGATATTTTGCGTCATATCGCCAAGCGGTGTCAGCGCATTGTACAGATCCAATGCCTGCTGAAATTGCTTGTTGGTCGTCATGGTGAATGCCTGCTCCTGCAACGAGGATACTTCATTGTCAATTGTCGTCAGTACAGAAGACGACGACAGATTGAGCTGTTGTGCCGCTGAGCGGAAGCTAACCGCATGACTGACAAAACGCTCCGCTTGCCTAGAAGCGATATCCTTGGCGATGACCGATTGCGCGCCGTCTTCGGCAAGTGTGGTCACCCAGCGGGCGCCAGTATATTGATGCTGCTGATACGCCTGCCATGTTTGAGACGCATTGGTCAGAAAAGCGTTAAAGTCCCCCGCTGATGCTAGACGCTTAAGCTTGGTCGTGTCATAGCTCTCAAACAACTTGCGCAGCTGATTGGATTGTACCGCTGCTTGTTGGCTGGCAGTAACATTGGTAGAAGTTACATTGCTGGCATTGCCGTCGTTTATTCCGGTTACAGAGTCCGATTTTGACCAGTAAGCGGCAGGGATGCGCAGCAGATTCCATTTGGCGGATTCGTCGCTGTAATTGCGATTGTCCAGATTGCTTTGCAGCGCCGTCTCCAATCGTGTACGAAACTCGCTGAAGCCCTGCTTCCATAACTGCTCCATGCCATATTGCTTTGTGATTTTGCTATATTCATTGCTGTACTTGTCGTTCAGCTCTGCCTGCTGCTGTTGCTGCTGTGTCCATTCCGCATACACATCCATATACGTATCAAACTGGTTGAGATCCAGCGCCGCTTGCAAACGGCTCGCCGTATTAGACACGGTATCACTCCATGCACTGATGGGCGCTAGCTCCTGTAAACGGGATTGAACATGCTGCTCCTCATACTCCAGATATCGATTCTCCTGTGCCTGACGGTAAAAGGACTCTGCCTGTATCCAGTTTTGCTGCTCATAATATTGGTCTGCCGTCTGTACCCAGTTAATTTTGTGATAGACGCCGATTCCTTTGAACACAAGCAACACCACACCAACTGCGCAGCAGCACAATAGCAGATTGCGCAGCGCGAACCAGCGAAATACGGTTCTCATGACCGTTGCGCTCCTGTCGTTTGACCGCCAAAGGTCGTATCAGACGCATACAGCTCCATACGGATGCTATCCAGATCCTGTGCCAGCGCATCTGCCAGCAGTTCCGAATCGCTATGCACAATCCGATACAGCCGCACAAAGCGCTCCTTGGGCAAATGACGAGCATATCGGCGGATAAAGCCCGGATACAGCGCGATATAACGCTTCATGCGCACCATCGCAGAAGTGACGCTAATCAAAATATTCCAGCCCTGCTCCATCTGCAATATTTTCGGTTCATGGGCAATGATATAGCGGATCGCTTTGTCCTTGATAATATCGCGCTTGAGCCGTGCTACCTCGCCAATATATTCCGCTACCAAAGGGTCAAAGTCGCGCGTGATCAGCGACTCCAGCTCCAGATCCATATCGCTGCGCAATCGGAAATTTTGCAGCAAGGATAGCAGGGCAAGCCGCAGTCGGTCATTATGCACAACTACTGCTGTCTGGCGCAAAATATGATATCCTTCGACTTCTTCGCCATCCCGCACTAGCTCTACGCCGACTCGCTGATCTTCTACCAATCCGTCGTAAATGGCAGTTCGCTCTTGCCAAAATAAGCGACTCAATTGTCGCAATGTCGCGCGCTCACGAAAACGTCGCTGCACGATGATCAGTGCCGCTAGTATCATAACGCCGCCCCCTGCACATAATGCAATCAAAGTCGTGGTCGGTGCAGCCACAATAGCGCCAATCACTAGAATGATCGTCAACAAAATATCGTTCAGCATGCGGCGTCCCGTCAGACGGCGCGCTTGCTCCATCACAGGCACCAGTCTCGATTTGCCACAATCTGGACAGCTGTCACCCGGTAAAATGGTGAATCGTCCGCACTTGCGGCAGACGCGCAGTCGATCGTATTTGCGCCGACTTTGCTCCAGTGTCGGCAATTGTACCGCTTGTTTGGTTGTACTCATGTATGGCATCACTCTCTACATTATATTTAAAATCATTTGCCCTGCTTGTGATTGACTGCATCCAGTAGCAATTGTTCCAGTTCCTGCTCGTCAGGCGTTTTTTTGCGCCGAATTGCGTATAGTAACAACCGGCTACCAACAAAAAGAAACGCAGCGCCTATACATACGTATGCAAGTATATCCATAATCCAATCCTTTCCTGTTGATCCGGTATCGGCTATGCGTTTGCCTGTTTGGGTGGTCGGATGCAGAGGATGCGAAGATCGCTTCGTGACATCCGGCGTTTGGGCAAGGACTGTGTAGTGTAATGAACAGTAATTTACCCGGCACCGTTAAGCAGAATCTGCCGATTGCGAAGTTTGTATTCTATTTTATGCCAAAATTGATGCCGGAATAAAGGGAGCGATGGTGCATATTCAACTTTTAGCCGATAGTCCAGCCCTTTTCCCCGTCTTAAGGTGGGGAAAAAATTGCATATTATAAGCTATAATGATATCCGTTCCTTGTATAGGCAAGCCAGTCAGGCACATGTGCTGCCTATAAGGATACATCGGATTGGCTTGTTCGCGATGTAAGATCAGGTTTTGGAATTCGGGAAGATATGGATTATTATGGATATTGTGGTGAAAGTGGTATCAAATTTTTCACTTTATGTTTTTTAAGGCATGTTAAGGTGAATTTAACCGGCGTTTAATCCTGATCCGCTACAATGTGAGATCATGGCCGTAGTCCTGCCAGCCACGAACTAACATTTTACCTTGAGCAAAGGAGTAGAATGATGCCCGTACGAAAATGGAATTTCATGCATATACTGCTGGCAGTTATGCTCAGTGTGACCTTGCTGCCGGGAACCCTGTTTGCCGCTGCGACAACAGGAAGCAGCAATACGAACAATGGTAATACCGCGCCAATTGATGCAGTGCTGCTATTGGACACCAGTTCTTCGATGAAGAACAGTGACCCTAACAAGCTGGGGAACGAAGCAATGAAGCTGTTTATCGATATGCTGCCGACGCAGGGTGATCGCGTAGGTGTCGTCGCTTATACCGATCAAATTGAGCGGGAAAAAGCATTGACGAGCATCGCCTCGGCAGACAGCAAATCTGGATTAAAAACATTTATCGATGATCTGAACCGTGGACCGTATACCGACATTTCAGTCGGGATGAGTGAAGCGGTCAATATTTTGCAGGATGGTGCCCAGCAGGGCAATGAGCCGATGATTGTACTGTTCGCCGATGGGAATAACGAGCTGAACAGCAATGGCGGCAAAAGCAATAGCGAAGCCGATCAGCAATTGCAAGCTGCTGTCGACAAAGCCAAACAGCTTGGCTATCCGGTTTATACAGTGGGTCTGAATGCGGACGGCAAGCTCAATCAGCAGGCACTGGCGAACATCGCCAGCGAAACGGGCGGTAAATCTTTTGTAACTAGTTCCGCCGATGAACTGCCGCAGATTTTGAGCGATATTTTCGCTGCACATCAGCAGGTCAATGTCGTACCAGTTGATTCGATTACTGGTAATGGACAATTTCAGGATGTGAAGATCAACATCCCGAACCAGAGTGTCAAAGAAGCAAATATCTCGATCATGTCCTCTCAGCAGGTCGAAGTGAAGCTGGTCGATCCAGACGGCAAAGCAGTAGCCGTACCATCTGATCAAGCGACATTATCTACTTCCAAAAGCTACTCGCTCGTCAAACTGCTGAATCCGAAGCAGGGAGATTGGACATTGCAAGTGAAAGGTGTCGATCGCGATAAGATCGATATTAACCTGATTTTCAATTACAGTCTGGAGCTGGCGCTGAACCCTATCGAGGACAAAGCTTATAGCAAAGGCGATACCATCGATATCTCCGCTTATCTCGCTAGCAACGGGCAAAAGCTGACCGATGCTTCGCAGGTAGGCAGCATGAAGGCTGTACTCAATGTGACAGATCTGGACAACAATGCAACAAGTCAGGTTCCGCTCAATACGAACGGTACGGAGTTTACCGGTGCATTTGAAGTGCCAGACAATCATCGTTACCAGTTGGTTGTACGCGCCGAGGAGCAAAGCTTTTACCGTGAAACATCGCCGGTAACGGTAGATGCAAGCGGCGGCGGTGCTAGCGATGGCAAAGTTGCTGGTCTGAGCATCATGAACTGGATTATCCTTGTAGTCGTTCTGTTGCTGCTAGCTGTCGGCATCTGGTTCCTGCTCAAATGGCTAAAACAGAAAAATCGCGGCTTTGTCGGTCAGATGGTGATCGAGATCCGCGACGAGAATACAGGCGAGAAATCGTATCCGCAGTACAAAAAGTTAACTACGTTCCGTGGCAAATTCAATCTGCACCAGTTGCTGCAACTGGCGCCTGAACTCAAAGAAACGGAACAGATCGTCTTCACACCGGGTAATAACGATCGTCTGGTCATCCGCAATCAAGCGGAAAGCGGCATCGAGAAATCCGGTCGTGCGATCGACGCCTCCAGAGGCTACGAGCTGAAGAGCGGTGATCGTCTGACGATTGCACTTCGTCAGGTGGACAAAACGATTTTGTTAGAATACTTGAATTGACCTATATGCAAACCTATGCGGCGGACTCGGTATCTACCGGTCAGCCGCAACACATCATGGAATACAGAGAGAAATGAAACGGATGTCTGCCAGCGGATCATGCGGTTCGTCTGGCGAGTCCATTTAGTACCAGATCATAATTCAACATGTATACACACCATACTATGAAGGTTACAAGGGGGATCATCCATGAAACCAATTGTTAGAGAACACATTCAACAGCTCGACGTATCGCTCGGTGGCGGTATTGTCAGTGAAAAAATACGCGTCGATACGATCGACAATCCGATTCTGATCATCGGTCTGGGCGGTACAGGTATCGATGCCCTGCTGCGACTGAAATATCAGATCAACCGTCGCTTCCGTCTGCCGGAAGACCCGGTAACGAAGAAAAAGCAAGAGAAGCCCGATAACGTCGAATTCCTTGCTTTTGAAACGAACGAACAAGATCGCAACAAAAAATACAAAGGCGTTGGTCTCGACCCGCATAACGAATTCGTGCTGCTGTCCAACCCAGAGATCGGCGGTTTGTTGCAAAATCGCAGTCTGCTGGAGCCGTATATTACGGAATGGCTGTCCCCGGAAATGAGCATCACCGATGGTATGAACGGTGCAGCCGGGGTACGCCAAGCAGGACGTCTGCTGTTATTCACCAAGATCAATCAAGTCGTACAGAGCATCGATAAAAAGATCAAAACGCTGTCCGTCGGTACGAACAAAAAGCTGATGGTCTTCCTGCTCACCGGTCTGTCCGGCGGTACAGGCAGCGGTTCGTTCCTTGATATCTCGTATATTGTTCGCGGGATTGTGGAGCGTGACTTCGGCTCTGCTGGTATCGACCGTCTGAACATGCTCGGCTATCTGTTCACGCCTGACGTCAACCTGTCCAACAAGAGTCTGAGCGAGCATACCCGCGAATATATTCGCAAAAACGGTTATGCCGCCCTGAAAGAGCTGGATTACTGGATGAATGTCGATGCACGTGGCGAACGGTTCAAGCAGCAGTATGGCAATATTTTGAATGTCAATTCGCCGCTGCCACCGTTTAATCTGTGTCATCTGATCTCGGCAACGAATACAGAAGGCAAGCTGCTGGAAAATGCGTATGACTACTGCATGAATGTAACGGCTGAAAATATTACGAACTTTATGGCGAGTGAGGAAAAGGCGTCTGGCGAGGAATTTGCGATTCATGACTATATTAGCAATATCCGTACCAATATCGCTCAGATGAACCGTGCGTATCCTGCTAACTATGAATACAACATCATCGGTGCATCGTCTGCGGTACTGCCGATTGAAGAAATGACGACGTATCTGGCATATCGTCTGTTCCAGAAGATGGACAAAATGTTCGACAAAGCACCGGATCAGGAAGCAGTAGAGAATTTTGCCCGCAAACTGGGCGTCGATCTGGACACGATGACCAAAACGTTCGAATCTCGTGTGCCGGAACCATTGCCGGGCTTTGAAAATAGCGAACGCCTCAGCTACAACAATGTGGTGAAAATGCAGGCGGTTAGCATGGATACTGAGCTGGAGCAAACGTTCCTGACTCGTGCACGCGAGGAATATATCAAAGCGAAGCAGCAACTACCGGGCGAGATTGTCGGTCAATTTTCCGATCAGATTCGCCGCATGTTCCTGCATCCTGAGCAAGGTCCATTCTATGTATCGCGTATGCTGTACACGGAAAAAGGTTTCTCCTTGCTGAAAATGTTGCTCTCGTATATTGAAACATTACGCGAAAGCCAAACTCGCATTCCGCGCGATATCGAATCGGCGGCAGAATACGCCAATGATCGTCTGGGCGACGCGAAAAGCGCGTTCGTTTCCAAAGACAAAAAGAAAAATGTATATATTGAAGCGAAGATCGACGAGTACTGGTTGCGTGCCGATGTTGAACGTACGCAGCAAATGATCGAGTTTTACGAAGATCTGTATCAACTGCTGAACCGTGAAAATAACCGTATTTATGGCGTGTTCACGGAAGTGCTAAATGCACTTAGCTCGATTTTCGAGAAAAATGGAGAGCTGCTCACCAGCGGCAACGAACAGGAAGATCATCGCGGTAACAAAACGTACTATTGGAATCTTGTTAGCGTGCCGGACATCTCCAAAGCGGTCAGCGATATTATGGATAGCAAGGACGGCGACGATCTGATTCGCGACTTCTCCACGCAATTGCTGGATCATTCCGATCAGTGGGTCAAAGAAAACGAAGTTGATATCGTACGCTCTATCTCCGACTTCCTGAGCGACAAATTCGGTGACCTGATCACCCGTTCTATGGAAGACTTCTTAGTGATGAAATACGGTGAAGACGAGCCGATTGAGAAATTCGTCGAGCGTCAAATTGCCAGCCGTCTGGATGACGATGCTGTGCCAGTATTCCATCTGAGTAACAGTGCGGGCAATTTGCACTTCCCGTCGTGGGGCTTTGTGTCTGTACCAGTACAAGCGCCAAGCATTCTGCGCGGAATTCGCAACTACCAGAACAACGCGATTGGCAAATCGCATTTTACAATTAAAGAAAGTCAGGTGAAAAACCGGATCTTCTGGCTGAATACACGCAACGGGGTGCCGCTGTTTGTGTATACACCGCTGAAAGTATATGAGGAAAACTACGAACGCACTATTCTGGATCGCGAAGGTGTCGGTCGACATCTGGTCATGAGTGAGAAGGAAAACTGGACATACTTGCCATCTCCGATTCCAGAACGTTCATGGGGCGATACGTATGTGAATACGCGTGTACAATCGTACAATGCGCGCATTCGTGCCGATTTTAACCGTGCTCGCGCATTGCAAATTATCGTTGAGAAGGATGTAGATCAGAATACGAGCAGCCGGTTTGCTGTGCGCTTCAGTCAGCCGTTCGATTTGGAAGCGGTGCTGAGTGCTTACGATCTGCGTCTGGATGCATCCCGTCCGAATCTGGGCGAGGTGAAGCGAGCGCTGGCGGAACTGCGTCGTCTGCTGAGTGAAGGGCTGCCTGCGGAATCGACCAAAGATATTTTCAACAGCTATAACGAGGAGCTTGCGTCCGATAACCTGATCCGCTCGCCGAAAATGATATCTCGTCTGCGCGAGGAACTGGGCAAATACGATGCATTGCAAGCGAAGATCAGCGAGCTGGAAAGTCTGCTCGGTCGTCACGAAGGCGAAGAGAAGCTGATCGACCAATTCGTCCAAGCGCTGTACACCGATACAATCACCAAAAAAGGTGCCTTGTTCGTATACGACCGCGACGAGGAAGAAGAAGCATGGGAACCGTTCGTCAATCTGATGAAAACGAAAAATGTAGTGGAATTCGAAATCTTCGAACATTTCCGCAAATTGGATGAGAAAAGCCGTGCCGTGCTGATGCGTAAAGCGGATCGCCGCGACAACGAGCTGACCGGTTCCGAGGATGTAACGCCACTGCTGAACAAGCTGGATGAATTGTATGAGACGTATCTGGAAGCACGGGATCGTCTGGAATATGAGCGCGTGGAACTGGTCAACGGTGATGAAGCATACCAGTTCTACAAACAAATGGTTTCCAAATTAAACGATTTGCGCCGGAAGCTGAAATAAGATGAAGGAACGGCTGACACCATTTGCGGAAGCTTACGCTGCCGCCGGGGAGAAGACAGCCGGACAGGGAGACGGGCGGAGCAGTATTCACTACCCCGCCGTTTTCCTGTTTGTCGGGGACGGTCTTCAACAGGCGGCAGAACATATCCGCAGCGTGAATGCGCAAAAATGGGATAACGGAGCTGGTGTGATGTATGTGGAGGTGCAGTCGGAAGTGGCGGCATCTTCCTCCGTTCACCGGGAGGAGCATCCACAGCAGCTCATTACGTACTTATCTTCGCCAGATGCTACACATTCAAGCGCGCAACATAGGCGTCCAGACTGGGCAAAGCATTTTCGGGAAGAGAGCAAGCATTTACTGGAATTGAATAAAACGTTTCGTCAGGCGTCGCACCGATTGGCGGATTTTGGACGATTGTATTCGTCCTTTGACCGTTTGCATCTGTCGGTTATTACGCGTGTGGAAGATCCCATGAATATTCTGGTGCCGGAGATTGCATTGCTGGCGCGTTCCATCTTGGGTCAGTCGTTCAAGTCGGTGCAAATGGATCTGTATGTACTGGTGCATGAAGGTGAGCAGGAGAATAACTTTGCGTATGCCAGCTCGACTGGCGTTGCCTTTTTGCAGGAAGTGGAGCAGATGCAGCGCGACGATTACAGTCTGAGCGCACCGCTACAGCGTACCGAGGATGGTCTGGCAGTGATGGTGCAGCATGTAGCAGCGCCACTGTTTGAGCTGGCGTATATTTTATCCGACCGGAACGAGCGCGGGGTGTCCGTCAATGGCGGCATTAGTAGCAATTACGATATAATTTGCCGCATCAGCTTGCTGAAAAATCGGCAGCGTGTCGATACAGGGAGTGACTCGTCATCCTACGGCTCGGATTATAACAATACGGCGTTTCGCAACAATATTCGCAATGCGGACGGTAGTCAGGGACTTGTATCGGCAGGGTTTGCGCGGGTACGGCGACCGGATGAGGCGATTGCGCTGACCGTATTGGAGCATTTCTTCCTCGGATTGGTGCAGCGAATGAAGCAGGAGCCGGATCTTGGCGTTGCTGAGCGTGAACGGCTGCTCGGTATGGACGAGCCGACGATGGATGCACGCTTGGAGCAGCTCATTCCAGACGAAGGTCGCTTGGAGGATATGAATAGCCTAATGACCCGCTCGGTCAGCTTCTCCTCGCTACGCTCAATGAGTCTAAGGGAGGCGGAATACGCGCTGTTTGAACAGGGTGGGGATGCCTTTTTCGCGGACAATTACGAGCAGGAAACAATGAGAAGATTGGAACGCTGGAATGCGGAATCAGAGTTTCGCACGATAGTTGCCGAGCGCATGAAGGGGCGCAGAGATGTGCACTTTTACCAATTGGCGGCATGGAGTGACGAGAATCATTCGGACAGCATCTGGACGGTGCTGCACAATCGGATTCGCGATTTGAATATTGCGATTGAACAAGCGCAGCAGGATTTGGAGAGCTGGTATGGCAGTCGTGCGGACGATCTGACGTTTCAAAAGCTGCCTTTTATGGACAAGCACAATGTGCGCAGTCTCACGCGCGCGCTCATCCAGACGATCTATCCGCATAAGCTGTATATTTTAACATTACAAACAAGATTGAAGCTGTATCGTCGCTGGGAAGAGCAATTAACCGCACTGCATCGCGGCAGTCGGGTACTCGTACACCAGATGGACGAGTTGGCGCTGGAGCTGAACCGTGCCGCCGTAGCTAGCGTACGTTCTGCCGACGATTATATCGGTCAAAATATCGCCGATTACTACAGCAGATTAACGGCAGACGTGATGGCAGATATGGAAGAAAAACGCGGCGAATATGTCTTTTTTGAAGAACGTAGCGTGGGCGATGTCATGGCTTTACTGCAAAAGGGATCAGACGTGCTGCTGGATCGCTTGATCACCATCTGCCGTCAAGACCTGCTGCCATCGCCGATCCTGTCGCAACCCTTTGAACAAGAACTGCTCAGCCGTGCCAACGTCACCATCGACTACAACAACAAACAGGCTTTGTCGCAGGAAGACCTGTTCAAAGAGCTATACCGAACACTCGAAGACCGCGCCACCATCCATATCCGGCTGCTCGACTACACACACAAGCACCGGTACGAGGAAAAATACATGTTCGGCAACGCCAACGGCGAATTCGTCCGCTACGCCACCGGCGTCGACCACACGACCCGTATCTACAAAACCGGCTTCATCCACGAAGACCGCACCAGCGGCGTCGAAAAACTGAATCTCATGGGAGGCTTCACCATCGAAGACCTCATGTACTACCGCAACGGCAAAACGTATTACGATACGTATCTAGCCAACGGCTACACATTCCACGCGGATGGGAAATAAGATTTTGATCTTTATATATCATGCCCACCCACAACATGTCTTAAATCTCGAACTTGGCTGTATGCACGGAGCGAAGGGAAGGGAATTTGGGCTAAGGACGACTTATAGCGTTTGGTAATATAAACGCGGGGTTCAATGAAAAGTGGTTTTTGCGAAAAGCAAAATACCTTACCTTTTCTGCGCGAGAATCTACATTCACTCCCAATTCGTAGATTCTCGTGGCTCCACCAGAGTCCGTGCCCAAATCCCTTCCCGAAGCGGTATAGTGCATCCCAGCCACACTAAGAGTTTAAGGCTATCTATCAAACGAAAGGGGTTGAAGCCACAGATGCAGCGCAAGATCAACTGGCTTCTCGTATTGTTCAGCCTCATCGGAGGCGCACTCGGCTTTATTTTTAGCGAGTGGTTGTTGCACGCGTATCTCGACCGGATGCCGCGCATTCTGCTTATGGGATTGTATTTTGGCATCATCAGCTTGATGATCGGTATATTCTGCTTGCTAGCAGAGATGATCTCGCCAGTGCTGAACGGAGCTTCCTGGCGGCAACGGTATGCCGATATCTCATGGAAGTTGCTCGTTCCAGCAACACTGGTCGTTATGTTCGTCGGCGGTCTTGCATCACAAGCATTGTATCAGCTGGATTTCAACGGCGCGCGTACAGTTAAGGACGTGGTTGTAGTCGTCGATAATTCCGGTAGTATGTTACAAACAGACCCGCAAAATCTTCGCTATCAAGCTGTCAAAAATCTGGTGTCATCCATGGATAACGATATGCGCGTAGGTATTATTGAATTTAGTGGAGAAGCACGTGTAGCGCTGCCGCTTACTACTTTGGATGCTGCTTCAAGACAACAGGTCGCTAGTGTGGTCGATGGGTTAAATGTGAGTGCAGGTGGAACAAATTTCACAGCGGCTCTCAGTACATCTATCCAACAAATCACTCAGCAAGAACAGGATGATCGCGGTGTGACCGTCATTATGCTATCTGATGGTTATAGCGATCTGGATATGTCCGCATTACAGCCTTATCAGGAACGTGGCATTGTGATTAACACGGTCGGCTTGAGTCTGGCAAATGACGGTGGGCAAAATTTGCTGACCGAAATTGCTTCAGAAACAGATGGTCAATATTATGGCGTAGCACAAGCAACCGATCTCACACAAACGTTCCAGCAAATTTACGACACGTTAGACAAACGAACCCTCGTCACAGAGCGTAGCGAACCGTTTAACAGCAACCTGTACTACCAGATCCTCCACGTTGTATTGATCGCTCTCATCGGAGCATTGATGGGCGTTGGTTGGGGACTAATGTTCGACAATCGCTTTCTGGCGCGCAGTTTTGGCGTCGGCGGCGGGGTTGGCGGATTGCTAGCAGGCTTATTGTTGGAATGGGGTATTGGTAAAACAGACTGGTCGTGGACAGATGCAGTGATTCGTTTCTTGGCGATTATGATATTGGCGCTGGTATTCACATTGTTCACGCTGGTCATTCCAATCGGTGAGAATAATAAGCGTCTGATTCGCCGCAATGAAACACCACCGCCACCAACGAGTAGCTCTGGTTCTCCACGTCGCCGTCGTCCAGGTGATAGCGGTCGTACGTTTCAGCGATAAATGATCTCTTGATTCATACAGATCACATACAACAGGCATATACTAATACAGATACTATATATTCAGGGGCGGGAGTGATTCCTGCCCTGCCGTTGTATCTATAGCAGAAATCATAAGGAATAGGCTGGGTATACAGTCTATTCTAGTTTAAAATAAAAAGGAGCATAGCTAGCGACAGGCGGTATCACGATAGAAACGTATACAAAGCCCAATTGCAGCGACGATTGCTACGATATCGTATGTCTTTATTTTGATCATATAGGCGAGAACAAGTATGCCAGTTACGTGATGAGCATACATACCGTCGTGACTATCATACAGGTGCAGAGGAAGGAGAGGGTGTGATGCGTTATCTGGATGCAAAGTCGGAGGATGAGCAGGTGATCCACGGATTAACGGCGCAGGCGGAGGAAGGCTGGTGTATATTACGCTGGTTATGGCCTCGGGGCGCGGAGGCAGTATATATCGAGAAGCTGAACAGCAGCGGAGAAGGCGATGACGGTACATCGTTGGCTACTACTCCTGCCACTGGAGTAAAGGCAGTCATCGCAAATGATCCTCTCTCCGGCTCTGCTTCTGTCGACCCTGCCAATCTCAAGCTGTACACACGCGAAGAATACAAAGCAACCAACGGCTACCGCGACCGCATCGATCATTTTGGCAAAATCGCTTATCGTGTACATCTGGTCACCGAGCAACAAGGCGAAACGCTGCTTGTGCGCCAGCATGATGATCGTAACGTAGTCGAACTAAGCGCAGGCAAAGCCCAAATTCGCTACACGATCCGCCAGCAGTCCAGCTGGTTCAGCAAACGCAAAACAGTACGCATCGACGTACACGCCGAAGTACCAGTCGAACGCGATGTGCTCTGTTATGTAAAAAAAGATGGCGGCTATCCAGCCAACCGTGACGACGGCATTGTGTATCCATTTGCCGAGCCGTTTCGCGCCGGACGCAATGAGCTACCGGCGATTGAAATTGGCAAAAACGAATATGTGCGTCTGTTTTTTACCGATGGACGTAAGTATGGACACATGTACGAATTAATTTTGGAGTAGGGGGAAGATGGGGGATATGAAAATCTTCGATTGGTTTAAACGCAAACCGGAAGCGGAACCCAGACCATTATTTTACGATATTGTATGCCCGTATTGCTTTAACAAATTTACGCCAGACGAGGTAGAGTTCCGGGCGAGTCATCATCGTGAGGATGACGAAGATTATGCGCTGCGCGAAGATGCGCGTCTGAACCGCTACCGTGCCCGCTTCGGTCTGGATACGGTGCAGGATATGGAAGCGGTGCTGCGTCCGCAGGATGTGCCAGAAGAGCATCGGATCTATTCCGATGAGGTGCTTGTTGGATTAAATGACCGCTACGGTGAGGTGACTCGTCGTCGTCTCTGCCCGCATTGCCATAATGAATTGCCAGTGACGGCGGGCAAGGTGCCGAGCAATATTATCTCCATCGTCGGTGCGTCTCAGGTCGGCAAGTCGGTCTATATGACCGCGCTCATTCATACGCTGCAAAATTCCACGGCAGATCATTTTGATGCTGCTTGTATGCCACTGACGACGGAGATCAGCCGCAAGTTCCGTATGAATTATGAGGAGCCGCTGTTTGAACGTGGCGATCTGCTCGCTTCTACACAAAAGGAACGGATGCAGGAACCGTTTATTTTCCAATTTGTATTCAAGGATGAGAGCAAGCCACCGCTGACACTTGTATTTTTTGATGTCGCTGGTGAAGGTATGGTCGATCAGGATTATCTGGGACTGCACGGTCAGCATATTAAGAACTCGTCCGGTATTCTGTTTATGGTCGATCCGCTGCAAATTCGTTCCATCCGCGACCGCATTCGATTGAAGCTGGGTGATACGCGCGGTGAATGGGTGTCCCGGTATGACGAACCGCGTGATGTGGTGCTAACGCTGTTTAGCGATTTTATCGCCCATCAGGAAGACAGCAAGACGGATATTCCGACGGCGGTTGTATTAACGAAGAGTGATATGCTGGAATCGCTACGCGGCGATGATGGCGAATATATCAAATCCAACAGCAATATTTTCCACAATGTAGTACATCGTGATCACTTTGATCTGGATGAATTTGAAAATATTGACGGAGAGATTCGCCGCTTTATTGAGCGTGTGGATCGTCCGTTCAAAGGCACGATGGATGTGTATTTCAAGGATACTGCCTATTTTGCCGTGTCTGCACTGGGCAGCAATCCGGTGGAGCAAAAGCTGCAAAGCGTGGTCAGCCCGATTCGGGTGGATGAACCGTTTGTATGGCTGATGTACAAATTGAAGTATATCGAAGGGAGACGACAGGCTTGAGTATGGTTTCTGACGCTCGTATTCAGCAACAGCTGTATACACGCGAGAAAAGCGGAATATTCCGCACGACGGAAGGCTATGACACGATTGCGCGTTCTCCCGGGCTGGACCCGTCTTTGATCAAAAAGGCGATCCATCCGCTGTGCGGCTACGATGCACCGGCAGAATTGCAGGCGAAAGCGGAAAAGGATGCGTCGCTGTATCCGTCTGCCCTGCAACTGGTACGTCTGGAAAATCGCGATATCGTGCTGGGACAGAGCGTATACGTGCCGACTGATTTTACCGGTCTGCGCAGTGCCTTTTTTACACATAACTATATCATTCCGTCCGCGCTGGGCGAGGATTGGGTACATCATTACGACCGCTGGCTGAATGCTTCGTTTGTCGATCATTACGATCTGGAGCAGGGTAGCGAATTGCCGGAGCTGGATGAATTTCCTGTGCGTTCTGCTGGGCAAAATGCTCTAGCGGGCGACAGTGCATCTGGGAATTCTTCCACATCGCTATCGCCAGCGCCGCACATGCAATCCATTCCGCCGCGTGCCTTGCTGGATCAATTGCAGATTGACGATGGTATGTTCCGGCAATTGCTTGGCGCAGTCATGTCGGCGATTCATCGTCACCGGAAAGTATACATTTCGCTTAATGTGCCGATTGCGCAGTTGTCGGATTATGCGCGGCAGCTGACGAGTGTAATCATGCTGGCGCTGCCCTATGCGTTTCGGCGCAGGCTTGGCTTTACGACGTATGCCAAAGAACCGGAAAGTCGCAAAGGCATGCAGTTGCTGTTTGTGGAAAGCGGTTCGATTCGCGCGGGAGATCGCAATATCGAGCGGGATTATATTTTCGATCTGAACAGTGGACGTATTCAGGCGGCACAGGCAGGACGTGCCGGTCAGCTGTACATCGATTGGGTGTGTCAGCATCTGGATCAGCCAGCATTGCTGCGCGAATTGCAGCAGTTTGCCGATCAGGGGCAGGCAGGATTGGATGCGGCTGAAGAAGCATTGCCTGATCCGGCGCAATACGATGAATGGACATTGCTATTCCGGGTGGAAAAAGGCGATCTTCATCTGTATGCCGAACAGCGCCCACTCGTACTACAAACACTGCTGCGTCATCTGCGTCCAGCAGGCGCGCTGACAGCGGCAATGCGGCTGAACGATCTGTTCTTGGCATGTTTTGACCGCGAATTTGATGCGGTGCGTGATGGTCAGGTGCCAGATGTGGCGATTGCGGAAGTGTTTGCCGAATATTATGGAATTGATCCGCAGCATACCGGACGTAAAATTTTGGAGTATTTTATCCGGGCGATTCGCAATGCGCTCTCTTCCGGGCAAGTGGCGGAAAGTCATGCGTTGTATGCGATGATGGAACGTCAGCCGCCGCTGTATGAAGCGTTTATCTCGGTGGTCGGCAGTCAGCCGGGCTTGGCAACTGTGCTGTTGACTCCGCTCATTGATCGCAAATTCCAGCAGGCGCAATCGGTAGAGGAAGTGATTACGCTGGCAGCGGAGTGGGGCAGCAAGTACCCGCAGCTACTCGATATGGACGATTACTGCAACCGTGCCGGACAGTCGTTTATGGAAGCCTTGCGGCGCAGCCCAGATTTGTTGCTGGCAACCAGCAATGTCTTCAAGCAGCTGGAGCGATTGGAATCTGATCAACAGCCAGAGATGAACAGTGCTGCATGGGTGCAATCCGGTCTCGGTGACGATATGCGCGCGTCAGCAGAGCGATTGCTGCTTAGCGAACTAGACTTGAAAAGTCTTACCCGCAGCCGTCTGCTACAGGCAGATTTCCTATCGTATCCGCTACCAAGTGATGAGCAGCCAGAGCGTGCGGAACGCCGATTGATTGGCAAGAAGCGGGCGCTGCAACTGCTGCATTTCTGGTTCTCCGGTAGCGGCGATGAGACGAATGAAGATGTGCTACAGGAAATGGACAACCTGCCTGTCGCCGAAAAGGATATTATGCAGCAGCTTGGTCGCGCTTGGATTGGCGAAGATATTCGCAATGGTCAATTTGAGCGTTTACCTGCCGCTTTTGCTTATAGTGCCAAGCCCAATGATATCGATTATGCGGCGCTGGTCGAGGAAGTACGGCGTCATTCGCCAGATGAGCAGAACATTTATCGTTTCTTCAACTGGTCGGAAGGACGCGCTGCTTTTATGGTGGGCGAAGATGTGTTGGATCGTCCGCGTGCGTCAGTAGGTGAGCGTTCCGGCACTCGTAAGGGTAATGAACGAATAAAGGGTCGCACAAGTGGCCCCCGATTTGTGCCTGCGTATGAAACAGCGATTCTGGCTTACTTCCGCAAGCACGATCGTGAAGCATTCCGTCGTGGTTCGCTGGCAAAAGATAACTGGCCGCAGAACAAGCCTGCCCTGACCGCTGTGTACACGCGCGCACGGGACGAGCTGGCAACACCATTTCAGAAATGGATGCGCCGTAACCGCAGTCGTTTGCCGATGTTGATGGGTGTCTTGGTTGTATTCATTGTGGGCATTGTCGGTCTATCGATCTATTTTGCCCATATCTTTGGCGGTTCGGAACCTGTGGTCACTGCACCGACGACACCGGAGCAGCAAGCACCTGCTATCAATCCGAACGACCTGCCGAATGTGCTAGTTACGTTGTCCGGTACGAATGGCGAGGATAGCGATGCCGATACGTCCACCGATTCGACGACTAGCGATTCTTCATCGTCGAGCGATTCTGCTGATAGTGCTACTACTGGAGCCGCTACAACCGGGCAGACTGCTACAGGCTCGGACAGCAACATCGTGACCGCTGCTGCATCCGGTACGAGCAGTACGGGTTCGTCCAATAGCAGCAGCTCCACCGATGGTGCTACATCCGGCAGCACTTCTACACCAGATAGCAAGAGCACTGCCGCATCCGAGCGTCTGGTATTCCATTTTAAAACGATGGAGCCATGCACTGCGTTTCAACCGAAAAAGGCAACCCTGTATCTGAGCGGCAAGCAGGATGTTCATTATGAAAAGCTGGACGTACAATCTTCCTGCGCTTCCAGTACAGATACTTCTGGTACAATGAATAATGGAAATACAGGAGAGCAAAGTAGTAGCACATCCGATCGTACAGATACTTCTGCGACTGGTGCGACTTCCGATACAAGCACGTCCAGTACGGACAGCACCGATGCCGAAGCAACTGGCAGTAAGGAATCGACTGCCACTGGTTCGGATACGTCCAGTAGCTCATCTACGTCAGGAGATGACAGTACATCTGGGGAATCAGAGCCATCTACATCGGCAGAAACAGAAGCACCTTCATCGCTCACATTGACACCGGAGCAGATGCAGCAGGTGTATCCGTATGAAGTCAGCCTTGCGTTGCCTGCGGATACCGACGTATCGCTGCTAGACAGCATCACTATTAATGGACAAACCTATATCATTACCACAATTACGACGACTTCTTGATCGTAATTCATGTATACCTTCCATACGTTTGTCCGTTTGATGAAGGACGCAGGTAAGCCCGCTTTTTCATGCAGTTCCGTGCAGAAAAGCGGGCTTTTGCCTTAGGAAGATTCATTGCTCCAGACCATTCCAACAGTCGGCAGGAACCGTTTATCAAAGGAGTGCATCATGAAGGATAAGGACACTACACAACACACATATGTAATCGGTGTGCTGATCGGCTGGCAAATTGAATCAGAATTGCTAGTTGCCTGCGCGCTGGCGGCGGCAAGTCATAAGGCAGAACTATTTTACTTTTATCCCTCTGGCGTGGACGAACAGCGGCAGATGATTCGCGGACGTACGATGCGAGATGGAGAATGGGTGAAGGACGAGTTTCCGTATCCTGACGTGATCTACGACCGGATGCGCCGCCGCGGTTTGAAAGGGTATGAGGATGTGTATCGCCAATTGGAGCATATTCCGCTCACTCATAGTCTGCGAGGGAGATCGATTCGCAAGCTGATGACGTATCGCCTGCTCAAAAAGGATGAACAGCTGCGCAAGTATTTGATCCCGTTCATGACCCTGCGTAATGCAGAGACAGCGCTGGAATTCATGATCCAGCATCAGCAGACGATTTTGAAATCCGATTCCGGTGCATCTGCACGCGGCATCTATACGGTGGAGTATCGCGACGATGTATTCGAAGTATCTGATCAAAAGTACATTCACCGATTGACCCGCGACAAGATGGCAGAGCTAATCGAATTTTTGATCCCACAGCGCTATTGTTTGCAAAAGCTGGTGCGTAGCGTCACACCGCAGGGCTTTCCCTTTCATATTCGTGTGCACATGAGCAAAGATGGCAAGGGGCGCTGGATCGTTGCCTTCTGCTCTACGTCCATATCGATGCAACCAGAGCGCAAGGTCACGAATAGTGAGCATACATTTCGCGTGATCCCGATGTGGAAAACCTTTCTCAAGCATCATCTGGGCGAAGAACCGGGCGGAGAATTGGATCGCCGCATCGAAACATATGGCATCCAGCTGGCAAAATATATGCAGCAGCAACTAGGCGATGGATTTCACGAGATTGGGCTGGATATTGGCTTGGACGAACAGAATCGGATTTGCCTGTTTGAAGCAGGTATCGGCTTACCGTCTACCATCTTTCATTATGTGGAAATGGTGCGTCCGGCGATTGCTTACAGCTTGCTGCTGGCACGCCGTCATCGAGAAGAGGAACAGGAGCAATAACGTGTAGAGCAGAATAGTCAAAGGGAGAGCTGATCATGCCGAAACCATCTCATGCGGAACAACATACGTCCTGTGAAGTGTTGATTGTGGGAGCGGGACCGACGGGATTGACGCTGGCAATCGAACTGGCGCGCCGGGGCATCCATTGTCGCATTATCGATCAAGCTGATGAGCCTTCGCGGTACAGCAAAGCACTGGGCGTTATGGCACGCACATTGGAGCTGCTGGAGCAAGCGGGGCTGGCGGAAGAATTCACTGCTCGTGGACTACCGATTGAACAGGTCAGCATCTATGGTGGCAAAAAACAACTGGCGGATGTACCTTTCGGTCAGCGCATCGCCAGCAAATATCCGTATGTGCTCATGTTGCCGCAAAACGAAACGGAAGAAATTTTGCTGCAACGGTTGCAGCAGCTCGGCGTGCAGGTAGAGCGCAGTACGACGTTGACGGCGCTTCAGCCGTATGATGCGACAGCCAACGAGACGCAGCACACGGACAACTCGTCAGTGGTGACTTCGGCGGCAACTCATACAGCAGACGTTGACAGCGCGCAGCTGGCAAGCCGAACAGCACTGCCGCATTTTGTCTCCGGCAGCCGAATACAGGTGAGTGCTGCATCGTCTACCGGGCAACATGGCAAACCGTCTACCTATCGTTTGACTGCGACCATTGTGCAGAATGCCTCCTCTGATTCAGCTGTCACCTCCCATATTCATGCAGGCTGGGTCGTTGGATGCGACGGCGCGCATAGCACGGTGCGTCATCTGTTGCGCATGTCGTTCAAAGGAACTTCGATTACGCAGGATTTTGCGCTTGCTGATGTGATGGTATCTGGTCAGATTGCGCATGACCGCTTGCAGATTTATTTGCATCAGGGACGAATCGCTGCCTTTTTCCCGATGAAAAGTGGTCGTCATCGCGTCATTGTCGCTTCGCCAGTTCAGTCGCAGCATCAGGCAGAGGACAAGGATGGCACGGGGAAAGCACGGCAGATTTCGTTGGAAGAAGTGCAGCAGGTGTTGGATGAATGTACGAGCGGGCAGTTTACCGTGTCAGACCCGATCTGGATGACGCGCTTCTCGGTCAATCAGCGCAAGGTCGAGCATTATCGCTCAGGTGCAGCTCTGCTGGCAGGAGATGCGGCGCATATTCATTCTCCGGTCGGCGGACAGGGTATGAATACAGGCATGCAGGATGCGTTTAATCTGGGCTGGAAGCTGGCGCTGGTCTGTCAGGGACGAGCGGATGAGATGCTGCTGGACAGCTACGAAGAAGAGCGCGAGCCGGTAGCCCGCTCATTGCTGCGTTGGACTGGCGTATTTACTCGGCTCGCGATCAATCGGTTTCCACTGCTGGCAGCGGCGCGCAATACAGTAGCACCGTTGTTATCGTCGCGCAGCATCGTACAGCGTCTGATGGCGCGTGCGATTTCGGAAACGGATATTCATTATCGGCATAGCGAACTCGTGCTACGCGGGGAGAATTGGCGACATGGTATGGTCGCGCCCGGCGATCGTGCGCCGGATGCAGGAGCAGGGTTGGACTGGTGGGATAACCGCAAGCATTTGCTGCTCGTGTTCCCTGAAGCGTCGCCACAATTGCCATCTCCAGCGAATCCTGAGTTATGGGACGAGGATGAGCGCACTCGTATTCCGCTGCTCATTCGGATTGGTGACAGCTGGCGGTCGGTGACGGAGATCGTGAATATTTTGCCGGATCAGCCGTTAATGGTGCCCCAGCCGCAGCCTGCTCATTTTCGTCAGGATTCCGGTTCCGTATTACGCAAGCTATACGGGATGGAGCAAGGCGGGTATGTGATGGTACGCCCGGATGGATATATCGGCTTTGCGGGTAGCTTGAAGGACGAAATGGAATTAATTGGATGGGTGTATCGATTATTCCGTATCCCATCTGCGGTGAAATAAAAAAAACACCATATGCAACACATGCCCCGAACGCTGCTGCCGCACTATTGTGAGACTTTCACGATAGAACTGGCAAGCAGCGTATTTGTTAAAAATCACGAAAATATGTTCGTTCCCTATACCAATCGCCCAAAGGCATCATGTATAATTGGATATTATGTTGACCGACGGATGACCGGAAACGGTCGTATTGTGATATCCACCAATAACGTATTGCGCATAGATGATTACGCACGCAGAAAGGCCAGGTTCTACCATGACGCTATCTTCTCCGGTATCCTTTACAGATAAATCATATATTGCCCTGCTGAGCTTCGAGGAAGACCGAGGCTTTTTCCTGCATATTTCCTATGGCAGTCTGGTGATGGAAATGGACAAGGCGCTGGAGATCCAGCAGCTGGTAACTGGACGTGTACTGGAAGGCGATGAACGCTGGCAGGTGAGCGCTTCGGGACATACCGAATGTCTGCTCAGCACTGAAGAAGCGGGCAAACTATACGCCCGTTTGCTGCGTATGCTGCCGGGTACGCTAGAGATGGACGACGGTGTGCCAGTACAAGCGTACTGGGATAAGCATGCTGCCGCTGTGCTGGCAGGGCATGGGGAAGCCACGTCTGCTGTCCTGTATGAAGCACCGGAATGGCAGGATACGTTTATAGACAATCTGGATGGTGTGCCGGATATGAATCAGCATGAAGGTGACGAGCAAGGAATACACATCGAGCCAGGATGGCGCAAGCAATCGTCAGGTTCGGATATTCCCGAATCTGATACAACTGTATCCGCTGGAATATTGGTGAATACGCCGCTGCGTAGCCAGCTTGCACGGCAGATTCCGGCAGATTGGCAGACGACGGGAAGTAGAGCAGATCACCAGCACACGGAAGCAATGACAACAGACTTTTTGCCAGAACAATCGTATATTCCGTATAACGACGAGTTTGTCGCCGATGTGCATCAGGAAGTGAATTGGATTCTGGAAGGGCAAAGAGAATCCAGAAACGGGATCGGACAGGTGATGGCGGTGCCGATGATTCAGATTGGCGGTGTTCGCTATCCAGCGGTGGAATTGTCGCGGCGATTACATGCTGCCGGGCGCTACATTGCGCTGGATGACGGTGGACAGGTCGAGATCGATCTGCTGCGCGAAATCGGACTTGGACCGATGGGACGGATGGCAGACGGTACGCCACTGGATCGTCATAGCAAACTGACGCCGCAGGAGATTATCCAGCGCGGTTCGGAGCGATTGCGTGGACCGTGGTCGACGATGCTGTTACCCGGTTTGGAATTGCCTAGTGACGATGGCGAGCGCAGCTTGACGGCGCACTTTGACTTTCTATGTCAGTGGGGATTGTCCGGTGGGATACTCGGCGGTGTGATGCACCATGCCGACGATCTGGGCGAGTTTCTGTCTGAATGGTTACGTCGTGAGCCGGATTGTCGTATCGGTCTGATTGGGAAAAAGACACAGCTTACTGCTCTGCGCAAGCTGTGGTCGGATCTGCTGGAACCGTATTGGCAGGATGCATCCGCGCCAGTAGTCAAAAGCAAAAGCGCTGCATCGCCCCGTCCGCTAATCGCTGTGCCAGTCAGCATGCTGACTCAGCGCGCTGCGGTACTGCCGGGCGGCGTCGATATCGTCATATATCTCGAACCGGATGAGATGACCGCTGATGTAACCAGCAAAATGTACCGCGCTCTAAACCGAATTCAGGCGCGAGTGCGACTGTCGGTCTTTGCCAAAGGACAATTGCTGGACGAGCCGCATATGCGTACCGCCCAGACGAGTTTACTCAAGTTATTTCATTCGGTCGTACGCGAATACGCGATTGCAGATCCGCAGCATCCGCTGACCGCGCTGCCCCCGGTTTTTGAAATGGAGCCGAAGCGAGCCGCTCAACCTGGTTTGCCGCAGCTTGCCCGCGCTGGTGGGTTTGCCGAGATTCAGCTAGGCGATGAGGACAAAGGCATGTCCATTCCGCTGCGTCCGACGGTAGATCATGACGAGCGCACAAGCCCGATGCAAAGCAACAGCTACACCGAACGCAGTCACAGTCACTATAATGAACAAACTAGCTCCAATGAACATGAGCTGGATCATCATATGATGGATCACGACAGCCCATCTGTAGAGGATCATCGCCCACGCGAAGTGCTGAACAATATACAACCAAACGATAAGGCAGAACGAATGGAGGGCTTGTTGCAGGAGCTATCCAGACAGGGCATCCATATTCAGCGTCCTCCTGCCTTTGCCACATCGGAATCGCTGGATAGGGAAGAGACATCGGCACATATGGAATACGGCGAAGAACATATTCCATATGATGGTGCCGAGCTGGAAATGTCGCCAGAGCAACAGCGCCGCAGCAATTTGTATATTCCACCAGTGCAGCAGCAACGCGCGCTGAACTGGGAAGTAGCAAGTGGCGACTGGACGAAGCCATCTACCGAATCTAACCGTCAAAATGATACCAGTCAGCACGATGATCATGTAGGCGAGAACAGCCACAATCCATGGGAATCGTCCGTATCGCTACCATCTGCTTCCCCCGGCATGCCAATCATGCTGTCCAAAACGGAAGGACGCACGTATGCCATTCCACCAGCAGAACAAGCGCCGTTGCCGTCGCAATCATCCTTTGCCAACATGGACAACGATTCTGATGACATCACAGACTGGCGCGCTGACCATGACAATGAGCTGACTATTGAATTGGAGCCATTGCATCAGGAGGGCTTATCGACCTACGCTTCGCAAGGACAGCCTTTGTCGGCAACCGAGGATGCGCAGGATCGTAGTCGCTCGATGTCGGCGATCCAGAGTGCGGAATATATTTTCGCCTGTCGGGCGCATGATATGGTAGAGCAGGTAGAGGACGAAGCGGAGTTTGTACCGTTTATGAGCTATTGGCCGACCTATGAGAGCATGACGTGGCGGCAGAAGAAATGGTACTTTTACTGGCGCAACGAAGTACGGAATGAACGCTATCCGACGACTGATCTGTCATACATTTTCCTGCTCTGTTACGAGATTATTAACGGCGCAGGCTGGCAGGAGCCGCTGGATGGTCATCATCTGCTGATGAATCTGTGGCGTCAGTATCGTCGTCGTTTTCATAAAATGGATCGGTATCTGCCACAGTGGATTATCGACTTCTCGCAAGTCCACAGTCTGAACGAATCGCTGCTGGAGCTGCTGCTGGAAACGCCGCGCCATGTGTCGCAGGAGCTGGTCGATCTGGAGTGGGAGCGCATTTGGAGTGCATCGCCGATTCAGTTGCCTTTTGCATTGCTGCCGCAGCTGCTAGATTATGATCTGGAGCGTAGCCGTTTCTATGCCGAGCAGGGCGGCGATGTGATGCGTCAATATATTCCGAAAGTACTGGCGGCGATTGATGCTTTTCTGGATAAACAGCAGGGAACACGCTTGATCCAGCTATTCCGTCCGCCTGTCTATCGCGAAAATGAACGGTATCTGTTCCGCAGTGCCGTTTACGATGCTTCACGCTATGGACGCACTAGTCTGGTGCGCCGTTTGCCGCTAAGTGAGCACAAGCCGCTGCGCGAATTTCTAACTGGTATTGTCAAAATGACCGAAAACGAACTGCGCCGCCACTTGAATGTGAACGGACGACTGCGCATCAACCCGCCGGTGGAGCCGGAGATTGCGCGTCTGATTGAGCGCTATGTTCGCCGTGCGTTTACACCAGTCGAGGAATTGCCAGCACCGCGCCGGGTGGAGATCAACGCCGATCTGCTGGAGCAGTTGCAAGCAGACTCCGCTGTCGTGCGCGATATGTTAACGCTACGTCAGGAAGAACTGGATGTGATCCAGCAGGAAGCGAGCGAAGAAGCACAACGTCAACAATGGGCATCTACGCTTGCAACGTCTCATAACGAGCCAGACCATACTGCTGAACTGGATATGAACGATACGAACGAGAAGAGCGATACGAATGATACAGATCCTATGTATGATGATCTGACAAGCTGGATCTCCACCGGCTCCGAGCATGACGATCCCGACTGGACGCAGATACAGGAGCAGGAGGAGCCGGCAACAGATGCGGAGTCGGTATCCGACACTGATTCGGTATCCGATCCCGATTCTGTACGTGATACCGAGTCTGTAGATAATATACACAGCAACACCGCCATCTCTACAACCGCAACGTTGGGCAATATAAGTGAACTGGATGAAGAATGGCAGGATTGCCTGAATGCTTTACAGCCGCAGCATATTCAATTGCTAGCGGCGATGCTGAATGGCGCCGATGAACACGCACAGCAAGTCGTCGCTGGACGCTACAATACGATGGCGGCGCTGCTGGCGGACGAGATCAACGATCTGGCGATGGATCATATCGGCGATCTGCTGTTAGATAACGGCGAAATGATGGAAGAATACCGATCCATACTGGATGCAATCATCATGAGGTGAACTGGAAATGAATGAAGTGAAAATACCAAAACGCATCACGACCGCACTGGTCAACTCGTTTGCTGCCGGGGTCGTTCCGCGCATCGGGCTGGAACATGTGGCGGTCGGTCGCAAATACGAGATTGAATCCATTTTACGCGAGCTGGACAATGTTGCCGATGGCGGTGCGGCGTTCAAGCTGATCACCGGTCGGTACGGTAGCGGGAAAAGCTTTTTGCTGCAAATGATTCGCAACTATGCGATGGATCGCGGCTTTGTCGTTGCTGATGGCGATCTGTCACCTGAACGTCGTCTCACGGGGGCGAAGGGACAGGGGCTGGCAACATACCGCGAGCTGATGATCAATTTGTCTACCCGCACCCGTCCTGACGGCGGCGCACTGGAATCGATGCTGCAAAAGTGGATCTCCAATCTGCAATTGCAGGTAATGGAGGAACAAGGCGTTACTGCGGATGATCCGTCCATCGGCATCGAGGTACAGCGCCGCATTCATACGGTAACTGGCGAGATGGAGGGCTGGGTACACGGCTTTGATTTTGCCAAAGTATTGTCTGCGTACTGGCAGGGCATTCGTCTGAACGAAGATGCGCTCAAGCAGTCTGCGCTGCGCTGGCTGCGCGGTGAATACCAGACCCGTACTGAAGCGCGGCGCGAGCTGAATGTGAGCGTCATTATCGACGATGACGGCTGGTACGATTATATGAAGCTGTGGGCGGAATTTGCTGCTCGTATCGGCTACAAAGGATTGCTGCTGTTCGTCGACGAAGGTGTCAATCTGTACAAAATCTCCAACAGCGTCTCCCGTCAGAGCAATTATGAAAAGCTACTGACCATCTTCAACGATACGATGCAGGGTAAAGCTGGTCATCTCGGCGTCTTCGTTGGCGGCACGCCGCAGTTTGTCGAAGACCCACGCCGTGGATTGTACAGCTATGAAGCGCTGCGTTCCCGATTGGCAGAGAGCCGATTCGGTAGCAGCGGTACGAAGAATTTTGCTGGCCCGGTCATTCGCTTGGAGATGTTGTCTCATGAAGAAATTCTGCTTATGCTGCAAAAGCTGCGCGATATTCACTGCCAGCATTACAAATACGACAGTGTGCTTCAGCAGGCGCAGCTTGTTTCCTTTATGCAAACGGCGGTATCGCGACTAGGCGCGGATGAATTGCTGACTCCGCGCGAGGTGGTGCGTGATTTTGTCGATCTGCTGAATACACTGCATTTCAACGAAGAATTGACGTTTGACCATCTGCTGGGCGAGTTAGCATCGGCGCCAGCGGCGTCATCGAACAGTTATAGCGCAGATGATGAAGACCGTCCGGCAAAAGCGGGCGGCGCGCAGTCGACTTCTGCACGGGCGAACGGAGCTGCACCGAAGCAGCCGGATGATGTGGATGACTTCTTGGCGGAGTTTGACCTGTGAGCGGGCATCCGTTTTACCGGATGGCGCCGTTTATTCAGGAATACATTTATCGTAGCGGCTGGAAAGAATTGCGTGAGGCACAGGTGGAAGCGTGCCGGGTACTGCTGGATACGCCCCATCATCTGCTGATCGCATCAGGTACAGCCTCGGGCAAAACGGAAGCTGCCTTTTTTCCCGCGCTAACCGCATTATATGAACAACCGTCCAAATCGGTGGGCATTCTGTATATCGGGCCGCTCAAAGCGCTGATTAACGACCAGTATGAGCGGCTTAAAGGCGTACTGCGGGATGCCGACATTCCGGTCTGGCACTGGCATGGAGATGTGCCGCAATCGCATAAGACGAAGCTGGTACAGAATCCATCTGGCATTTTGCAGATTACACCGGAATCGCTGGAAGGGCTGCTCATGAACAAGCCGAATTCGATTCCAGCGCTGTTCGGCGATCTGCGCTATATTGTCGTTGATGAAGTGCATGCTTTTATGGGTGTAGATCGCGGGGTGCAGGTGTTGTCGCAATTGTCGCGTATTCAGCGCATGGCTGGTTGTCGTCCGCAGCGAATCGGTTTGTCCGCGACGCTGAGCGATTACGAGAGTGCCTGTGAATGGCTGTCTTCGGATACCGGGCAGCCGGTAGAGATCGTATCGCCGCAAGGCTCGCGCAAACTGCGCATTAGCGTAGAGCATTTCTCGTTTCCCGATGCACGCAATGAAGAACAGGCGCAGCAGCTTGAATATGCACAGCAGGCATATCACAATTTCATTTACGACCAGACGCATCATAAGAAAGCGTTGATCTTCACCAACAGCCGCTCGGATGCTGAATATTTGACACTGGAAATGCGTAAAGTTGCTGCTCATCGGCAGGAACCGGATATTTTCCATGTGCATCACGGCAGTATCTCGGCGATGCTGCGTGAAGAAGCGGAAGCGGCACTACGCGAAGGCTACGGGCCAGCTGTAGCAGCGGCGACGCTGACATTGGAGCTTGGGATTGATCTGGGCGAACTAGAACGTGTCATTCAGCTGGGCGCTCCGTATTCTTGTTCCAGCTTTGTCCAGCGGCTTGGTCGCTCCGGGCGACGTGAAGGAGCCGTCTCGGAAATGATCTTCGTTTGTCCAGAGGAAGAGGATGAGCAAGCGCAATTACCTGCTCGGATGCCATGGATGATGCTACGAGCGATTGCGGTCATTGAGCTATATGTACGCGACCGCTGGGTCGAGCCGTTCAGCGCGCGCAAGCTGCCGATTGGCATTCTATATCACCAGACGATGAGTACGCTCAAAAGTATGGGCGAAGCCGAGCCTGCCGAGCTGGCGCGTGCGGTAATGACATTGCCACCGTTTCGGCATTTTACAGTGGAACAGTATCAGCAATTTTTGCGGTATCTGTTGCAGCTGGATCATATTCAGCAGACGGAGGAAGGTACGCTGATTATCGGCATGGCGGGCGAGAAGATCGTTAACAACTTCCGCTTCTACGCCGTGTTCAAGGATGACGAAGAGCATGCCGTTTACAATGGTTCAGAGGAAATTGGTTCGATTACGACTGTGCCGCCGCCGGGCTACTGCTTCTCGCTGGCAGGTAAGCTGTGGAAAGTAGAGGAGATCGATAGCCGTCATAAGGCGGTCTACGTCAAATCTTCTAAAGGCAAAGTCGATACGCTCTGGCTTGGTGCAGGCGGCGACGTCGACACCCGCGTGATGCAAAAGATCCGCGAGATTCTTGCTTCCACCGATCTCTACTCGTATCTGGCACCTAACGCTGCTTCCCGACTGGAGCGCGCACGGCGGCTTGCACGGGAAACTGGATTACTGGATGAGATCGTTATTCCGGCGGGTGGCGATTCGTGCTTTGTGTTGCCGTGGCTGGGTAGTAAGCCGTTTCGTACACTGGAGCGGATGCTCAAGCACAATCTTGCTGAACGACTCGGACTGCGCGCTGTCACGCCGATGGAGCCGTATTATTTTGTCGTCTCAGGCAAGGCGGATGCGGCAGAGCTGCTAGCTGAGATGATCGCCGAATGCAAACATATCGATTATCCTGAGCAACTGCTGGGTGAGGAAGAAGCACCGTATCTCGGCAAATACGATGAATTTATCCAGCCTGGACTGGTGCGGCAAGCATTTGCAGCTGACGGTTTGGATCTGGACGGATTGCGGGATGGACTACTGAATATCCAGAAAATACAAATTAATTTGAATCCGCCATCCGATAAAGAAGCTAGAGAGTCGTAATCTCTGGCTTCTTTTCCTATTTCCATCGTGAGTGTATCGCTTCTTAGATGCAGAAACACATATGACAATATACGAATACACAAAGTTGACAAAGCACATTTTCTTAAATATAATCTACTTATTAAAAGTAAGTAATAAACCAATAGAGCGAACACTACTACAAATAAAGGTACTGTAATCGCGGTGGGAAGGAGAAGCCGATGAGTTTGCATGCAGAAGTAATTATTGCGGGAGCGGGTCCCGGCGGTGCGCTGCTCGGGTATTTGCTCGCAGCTAGCGGAGTGTCCGTGATTTTGCTAGAACGGCATAGTCATATGGATAAAGAATTTCGCGGGGAGCATCTGAACGCACAGGGAGAACGTATTTTGAAGGAGCACGGACTGTACAAGCGCGTACAGGAGGCGGGATTGCTGCTGATGGAGCGTGTGGAATATTTTCAACAAGGGCGCATCATCAAGACGATCTTGCCCGGTCCGGGTGAACGACATACCGGTATCCATGTTCCGCAAAAAAACCTGCTGCATGTACTGATCGGCGAATCTCTTCGATTCCCGAATTACAGACTGATGATGGATACAACGGTCACCGAGCTGCTACACGATGAGCAAAGTGGAGCCGTCAACGGCGTCAAAGTACGCCATCAAGGGGAAGAACAGACCATACACAGTCAACTGGTCATCGGCGCGGATGGACGTTACTCTACCGTGCGCAAGCTGGCAGGCATTGGCACGCGTATTCTCAAGCACGGCTTTGACCTGCTGTGGGCGCGCATTCCTGCACCGACAGGCTGGCCTGCCACTGTACGGATGGCGCTTGCCAATGATTCGCAGCTGGCGTTATTCAGCCAGCAGGGTGGATATATTCAGGTCGGCTGGAATATTCAGCAGGACAGCTATCGTAAGCTGCGCAAACAGCCAGTAGAGCCATTTGCACGCGCACTTGTCGAGGCATTTCCAGAACTAGCACAAACCGTGGAGAAGCATATCCGCACATGGGATGATTTTGTGCTGCTTCAAGTGCAGAGTTGTGTGTGCGATACATGGGTACAGCCCGGACTGGTCATTATGGGCGATGCGGCACATACGTTCAGCCCAACTGGCGCCATCGGCGTGAATAGCGCTATGCAGGATGCCCACATATTGGCTCCGCTGCTGCTGGATGCGCTGCGGTCGGGTGACACCGGACTGGAAACACTGCGCCAGTTTGAACAATTGCGCCGTCAGGAGACAACTGCCGAGCTGGATAGCCAGTTTGCCAAAGAATCCAGCTTCAGCGGCAATTTCCCAGCATATCAACCGTAAAGTAGCATCAGGCGAAGTCATCGCTTTTCAACATGTTGAGTACCAACTATAGAGATGATACGCATTCACATCATGGACAGTCAGAGGACACAAGACGGGATGAAGCGGAATGAATGCAGCCGGTTCATCATCCAATTTTGAATATAACACGTATCTATCGTTGACAGAGATACACAACCGGAGGTAATTCATAATGATTAATCCCAAAATAGCAGATGCCCTCAAAGATCGTATACAAATTGTACCCAGTGGTGAAAAATCCATCTATCTAGTCGGCCCGATTCGTCTGCCAGTCAATCTGGATGGCGAGACGGTCGTCTTCCAGTGGTATTGCTGGTTGCGCTGTGACAATATGCCGGGCGCAGAATGCGGCAACCCGAATGTTGATCATGCGGCAATTATCGAGATGCTATCCTCGTCCAATCTGGCGGAAGCACAGCAATCGAGCGTACTCGTATATGGCGACTTCCAAGGTTCCGCCGATGCGCTGATTCGCATGCATAGTATTTGTCACACCGGCGATATTTTCGGTAGTAAACGTTGTGACTGTGGCTACCAGCTGAAGCAGTCGATGAAAATGATCGTTGCTCATGGCACCGGCGCATTGTTCTATCTGGCAAATCATGAAGGACGCGGCATCGGTCTGTTCAGCAAAGCGATGGCATACGTGCTGCAAGAGCAAGGTCTGGATACAGTAGAAGCGAATCTGGAGCTGGGCTTTGAAGACGATATGCGTAACTATGACGATGCGATTGCCGTACTCGGTCAACTGCGTCAACAACCGGTAACGCTGATCACCAACAACCCGCGCAAGCTAGACGCCTTGCAGCGCTCCGGTGCAGTCGTAAGCGGTCGTGTGCCGCTGTGGGGAGATATCTCCGAATTTAACGAAAAATATCTGAAAACAAAAGTGAATCGTTCCGGTCACTTGGGCAGCGGACCACTGACCAATGCAGCGGGCGATTAAGCTGTTGTTGAATGAGTCATAACAGCAATAAAGCAGATGCAGCAGGCAGTCGGGAATACAAATCCGGGCTGCCTTTTTGCATTATGCCCAGATTTGTATTAAAATTGCCAAAAGCTAAAATTTGAAATATCGGCGACTGAAAACAGAACGTTGTACAGCATATCCAGCGATGAGGATAGAAGCGCAATCGCGATATACCCGATCGTTTATAGAATTATGTAACTTTATAATGTAAAGTACGTGTAAATCTGATATGGTAGAAATAGGAATCGTTTGGTAAAATTCGTAGACAGAGCAAGCTATGCAGACTGCCTTAGAATAGAAAGATATAGAGACGTACAAATAAGCAGCTGTTCCTTTTACAGATCGCGGCAGGAGGTGAGTTTCTTGGAAAGTCTTAAATTAATGGAAGAGTGCATCGAACAGGAGCGCCGAGAACTTAATGAGATGGTGCAATTCTATGACCTACAAGACCACCGCGTATTGGACCAGTCGAGACGAGTAGACTCCATACTTAATCAGTACAATCATTTGAAGCAGGCACTTTTGGGTACTCGCAGTTCAATCGTAGGGTCTTCATAACCAAACGGGAAAGACAGCGGAATATGTAGCAAGCGACAGGGACGTAACATAAGATTCCACTATACAGATACACAATCATTCTACTCATTCCAGCCTCCGTGCCTAGCGGGGGCTTTTTTATATGTATAGGGAATGATGTGGAACGTAGCAGCTGTATCCGTAGCAATCGTATCTGTGCAAGCAAAAATAACCGCCTGCCAACCATGAGGTATGGTTGACGGGCGGTTGTTGGTTGTATTTAGCTTTGGGCTACATCGTAGCAGCCTAAGATTAGAAGTTAAAATTGTCCGGGTCTGGGCCAGTACGCTCGTTTTTGTTGAGCGCGTTCAGCTGGTCGATCTCATCAGTCGTCAGCTGGAAGTCGAAAATGTTAGCATTATCGACAACACGTTCTTCTTTTACAGAGCGAGTCAGAACGACAACACCTTTATCCAGTACCCAGCGCAGTAACACTTGTGCAGGGCTTTTGCCGTATTTATCAGCGATGGATTTGACGGTTTCGTTATCGAACAGTTTACCGCGAGCGAGCGGGGACCAGGCTTCGACTTGAATGCCTTTTTGCGCGCTGTAGTCCAGCAGTTCGTTTTGCGTGAGCAGTGGGTGGAATTCCACCTGATTGACCGCTGGTACGACTTCGGCATCTGCCAGCAGATCGTCCAGATGATGTGGTTGGAAGTTACTTACGCCGATTGCACGGATGCGACCTTCTTTGTACAGCTTTTCCATCGCACGCCAGGAATCTTTGTACTTGCCTTTCACTGGCCAGTGAATGAGGTACAGATCCAGCACATCCAGACCGAGCTTGTTCATTGTATCGTCAAACGCTGCTAGCGTAGATTCGTAACCTTGATCGCCGTTCCACAGTTTGGATGTCACGAACAGTTGGTCGCGCGGTACGCCGGATTCGCGGATTGCTTTGCCGACGCTTTCCTCGTTTTTGTAGGCTGCGGCGGTATCGATCAGTACATAACCTGCATTGATCGCAGCAGTTACGGATTTGGTTGCGTCTTCGCCTTCTTCGACTTGCCATACGCCCAGACCGAACCATGGGATTTCCACACCATTGTTCAGTTTGACGGTTGTTTTGATATCTGTTGTCATTCGTGATTCCTCCTTCAAGGGTGCTTTTGGCTTCCTTATAGAACATACCCTAATCTGAGCGTGTTAATCGGGATTCGCTGGAAAAATTACTGTTTTTGAATCGGTATCTACCACTACGGAAAGGAATAAGGGGACAGGCTCCAGTGGAAAGAGGAGAATCGACGGAATGAGAGATACTTGTCGATTTTCCTTTCTCCAAGGTCGCCGTTTCCCCTTATTTCCTTTCCAGCGTTGCGAGCAGCATGGGATACAATGTATTAGTTTATGGATGGATGACAAGACTGGTGTAGGGATTGGAGCAGAGCTTGCAGGTTTTGTTTTAACGTAAGGTCTGTGATGATGCCTTCTTTGGATAGCTTTAAGGTGATGTGCGGGATGGTTAGGGTCGTTGTGTCTGATAGTTGGGCGTTGATCATTTGTAAGGTGAGCAGTAGGGAGGCGTTGGCATAGTTGCCGCCCAGTGGCGATGGAGAGGCTGTGATGACGGCGGTCGGTTTGTTGACAAATTCACCGGACGATACGATCCAGTCGAGGGCATTTTTGAGTGCGCCGGGTACGCCATTGCCGTATTCAGGCGAGCAGATCAGAACGCCGTGAGCTTGGCTGAGCTGTGTTCTAAGAGTTTGGACAGATTGAGGTGCTTGATCGGTATCGAGGTCTGGATTGAAATGGGGGAGGTCGCCGAGACCGGTGTAGGTGGTGAAGTTCAGATAGTCTGGGGCAAGATTGATGATAGCGTTCATTAGCGTTGTATTGGAGGAAGACTGGCGCAAGCTTCCTGAGATGGCGAGTATGTTCGTTGTAGGATGCATAGGATGATTCATGGTGGATGTCCTCTTTTCTATAATTGGGATATTGGAATCGGGATATGTAGTAATGTTGTGACTGGTATACAGCGGAGCGACTACCTTTAGTATAGAGCAGTGTGGAGTGATGGCGGATGAAGATTGGATGTATCCTTTGTATGCAAGGGGATGTGATGGGGAACATAGAGTAAGCAGTCTGGAAGTATAGCTGCGGCAAGATGAATAGGAGTGGAAGATCGAAACGGAATAGAAAATAGAAACAAAATAAAAATAAAAATAAAAAACGGAGCGGCAACCGTATGTGGCTGCTGCTCCGTTCCATGATGAGAATGACGATCATCCGATGATTCCACAATCAGATAGTGTGATGTTTGGATTGGTAGGAGTAGCCAATGAATGTTTGAAGCTACTCCACATGAATCTCGGTGTCTTTGGTAGCGGTAGGGTAGATATAGCCTTTGCTGCCTGCTCCTAGACCAGTATAGAGCAGAGTAGCCGCGGCAGCGACGAGTAGCAGCAGTGGAATCGTCCAGCTGTTGGAGACGTCGTGCAGGATACCGAATAGGGTAGGACCGCAGGCGGCTAACAGGTAGCCGACGGATTGTGCCATACCGGAGATTTCGGTTGCTTGTTCCGGTGTCTGGGTACGCAGGTTGAAGAACATCATCGACAGGCTGAAGGCAGCCGCACCGGCGATACCGATCAGGATCAGGCAGACAGCGATAATGCCGATATGCCCGCTACCGAAGATGATACCGAGCAGACCGATCAGGTACATAGCGACCGTTCCGGCGACGAGCAATCGTTGGGTCGCAAGACGCGCCGCCAAAATCGGGATAATAAAGTTAAAAGGCAGCATCGAGAATTGCATCAATGACAGCATGTAGCCGGATTGTATGCGCGATAAGCCTTGTTCTTGCAGAATATCCGGCAACCACGCAATCGAGACGTAGAAGATCATCGACTGCATGCCCATGAAAAAGGTGATTTTCCACGCCAGCGGCGATTTCCACACGCTATGACCCGAAGTATGCGAGCGCGTGGCGAGACGAGCCACTTTGTTGTGACGCAACTGGGTGAGCCAGAACAGCAGCGCTCCGGTCGCCAGTACTGTCCATGTGAGCAGCGATCCTTTCCAGCCTAGCCCGGCATTCAACGCCAGTGGCAGGCTAATTGCCGATGCCAGCGCAGCAAATACATTACTGCAAATCGAATAAATACTCGTCATCAGCCCGATCCGATGTGGGAATTCACGCTTGATCAGACCCGGTAAAATGACGTTGATCACAGCAATCGCCAGACCTGTCAGAAAGGTACCAGTGACCAAGATCCCCAGTCCACCAAACGGACGCATCCAGCCGCCGATCATCATGACGATCATCGAGAAGAAAATGATCTTTTCCATGCCGTAATTGCCAGCCAGCTTGGCGACAAAAGGAGATAATAATGCAAACGCCAGTAGCGGAATAGTCGTCAGAAAGCCCGCCATCGTATTGGAAATGGGGAAATCAACACGAATCAGATCCAGTAGTGGACTAAGCCCGGTAATCGGACTACGCATCGTACAAGAAACAAACAGAATACAAAACAGCAAAAACGCCGGATTCCGCAACGGTGCAGACTGACCGGGTATAGCAAGGGTACGCTTCATTGCTTGAAATCTCCTTCAGTCATAATGGTTTTGAAATAATGAATATAATCGTCCACGATTGCCGCCGCCTGCTGTTCATCCTGCTGGCGAATAGCGTTGATCAGATTGTGATGCCCGGTATGATCGTTGTCGGTCGTCAGCTCGGTCGTGCTCATGATCGACATTTGAATCCGTTCAAACATATGATTGTATAGATCGACCAGCAGCGGATTGTACGATGCCGCGATAATCGTATGATGCAGCTGCATATCGACCTCAACGAATGCTTCGATCTCGCCAGCATGTGTATGCTGCAAGCAGAGGGCGGAATAATGCTCCATCTGTTGTAGATCGTCCTCTGTGCGGCGCTGGCATGCGAGAATGACTGCTTCGCGATCCAGCGCATGTCGGACTTCCAGAATCTCGATGATGCTAGAATTACCGATCCGTTTTTGCAATACCGAGCCGAGCGGACTGGCGGCGATGACAAACGTACCGTCTCCCTGACGCGTGGCTAGCAGACCGATATGCACTAAGGCGCGAATCCCTTCACGCAGCGTATTGCGGCTGACGCCAAACTGCTCCATCAATTCCGCTTCTTTTGGAATGCGCATACCGACGGTCCATACGCCGCTGCGAATCTGTTCTTCCAGCCGTTCGCACAGCTGCTCGACCAGCGATTTCTTTTCCAATTTATCAAACATATGCTTCACCGCATTTCTGAATATATAGATTGCCAGTTATCATCAATAATCATTTTGAATGTAAAGGTAGGATGATTGGTCTATTGGACATTTTAAGGGATGATGCTGGATTTGTCTATATATGACATGAAAAAGACATCACGTAAATACGAAAAAATGACCTAAATTTCCTTTTAATAAAAATTTTACATAAAAGAGGAATTTGATAGATAAAAGAGGAATATGATCAATAGAGAATCGCATTTTCCCGCATGGACGGGTACAGGAGGAATGTTCATTGAATTACACTATTCGCAAAAGATGGGTTGCTACGCTGATGACTGCTGTTCTGACAGTCGCTACATTGCTGGGATTTATCCCCCAACAGCAGGTGCAAGCAGCAACAGCACTCACCGTAGCACAGGCGATCCAATCGCAAAGTGCAGGCACGATTACGGTAACCGGTATTATCGTTGGGCACGCCAGTGGTTCGCAAACCGCGAATTTCAAAAGTCCATTTGCGAATGATTTTAACGTGTTGCTGGCAGACAGCAGCAGCGAAACCAGCACATCCAAATTGCTGGATGTTCAATTGCCAACATCGTTCCGTTCCCAATACGGTCTGCAAACGAACCCGGGACTGATCGGCACAACGATTACGGTTACAGGCACAGCCGGTACATACAACAACTTTGCGGGTGTAAAGAACCCGACTGCCATCACGACAGGCGGCAGTACAACCCCAACCCCTCCACCAACCGAACCCGGCACGACACTGCCTAACGGTACAGGCAAAAAAGTACTGTTCGACAATACCCATGCCCAAACAGCGGGTGCAGCCGACTGGGTAATTGACGGCGGATTCTCCGACTTTGCAAGTGGTCTGCGTGCAGACGGCTTCACAGTCGCTTCGCTGGAACGCTCGATTCCTTACACATTTGGCGAGCAAGCGATCACGTACGACAAGCTGAAAGGTTATGACGTATTCGTCATCGCCGAGCCGAACGTACCGTTCAAAACAAGCGAACAGGCAGCGATGCTGCAATACGTCAAAGGCGGCGGTAGCATCTTCTTCATCGGTGACCACTACAACGCTGACCGTAACAAAAACCGCTGGGATGGTTCCGAAGCGATCAACGGATACCGCCGCGGCGCTTACAACAATCCGACACTAGGCATGACAACTGAAGAAGCCGCTTCTCCGGCAATGCAAAATGTAACTGGCTCTGACTGGCTGGGCAGCAACTTCGGTATTCGTTTCCGTTACAATGCGCTGGGTGATGCTAACGCAACGGACATCGTTGCTTCCTCGCAAGCATTCGGCATTACTGCTGGTGTTAGCTCGGTAGCGATGCACGCTGGTTCCACACTCGCCATTCTGGACCCGAATAAAGCAAAAGGGATCGTTTATATCCCATCTGGCATGTCCAAATGGGGCAATGCTGTCGATCAGGGGGTATACAATGGCGGCGGACGCGCAGAAGGTCCTTACGCGGCTGTATCCAAGCTCGGTGCAGGGAAAGCAGCATTTATCGGCGATTCCTCACCAGTAGAAGACGCTTCGCCGAAGTACAAACGCGAAGAAACCGGTCAAACGAAAACGACCTACGATGGCTACAAAGAAGTGAACGATGCTACCCTGCTCGTGAACACCGTACGCTGGTTGGCTGTCAAAGAAAGCTATACCGATCTGACACAAGTAAGCGGTCTGACACTGGACAGCAAAACATCGTTGCTGTCGATCGAGAACCCTGCTACATCGACGGAGCCGCAAGCTGAACCTTGGGCTGCTCCATCCGCAGGATACAAATGGTATGATCCAAAAACATTCAAATCCGGTTCTTATGGCTATGTAGCTCAATAATGACCTGATCCCTGATCCCCACTGAACAGCAAGCTAAAACAAAGCAACCAAGCGATACTCCAAACCAAACAGCCCCTATGTCTCCCATATCGTCATGGGTACATAGGGGCTGTTTCCTTATTCACATGCTTACATCAAAAATGTGCCGATGACGAACGAGATGCCGATAATGACCGAGCGCAGCAAACGCGCCAGCGCCATATTGCCGTTCTGAATTTGCTCGCACAGCTTTGTTTTCGGCGTGATCAGGTCAAAGATCATATACACCAGACACAGAATCACGATCCCGACCGCTGACCAGATGATCACATCCAGCCAATTGTCCGAACTGATCGACACCAGCCCGACGATAATACACAATCCGAGCAGCTTACTGCCCATATACATGCCAGCCGCTTCATTTCCTGCGGCGATCTCCTTGTTATCATCGTACCGGGTCAAACGGCTGAATACATAATACCCCACCAGCAAAATGACAAATAAAATCACCAGCCCAATTCCTACATGCCCCAGATCCGCTACAAAATTTCTCAACACAGTTCCTCCTTAATAAATGAATACCATCTCTTTGTTCTATCCTATCGAGTCCTGCTGCTATACTTACGGCAAAATTGCCGCTGCACAATAACATGCCAGATTGTCCGTAACCTTGCCACCAATCCGTGGCAACAGACCAGCAAATTGTCCGCCGATCACAAAGGCACCCGTCAACAAATACCCGTCAAAATCGCCTTCCACCGTCTGCGCACACACTGGCTCCATCGGTTGCATCTGCTGGTAAATCTGCAATTGCTGCTCATAATAAGCAGCGATAGCGGCGGCGGCTTCGTCCTCTGCTATGTCGGTAGGATCGGAATCGGAAGCACCAGCTGAAGGCACCTGCGTTTCTGTGATCGTCTGTTCTTGTGGCGAAGAATCTACAGTCTCCGCTACAGATTCTCCCTGCAACTGCGGTTGATGTATGAGCTTCGTGCCCTGACCTTCGCGTCCAAAGAACCCTTTTGACACATATGGAATATCCGCCAGTATAAACGGTTCAGGTGTAAAATAAGTCGGCAGCATATACCGCTCAATCCACTGACATTCTTCTTCTGTAAACAACGTAAAGCCGATCTGCTCCGCCATCTGGTCGTTACGTTCATATAGCGACCAGAGCGTAGCTAGAAAGCCTTTGCTCTGGGTGATCATATGCTGTACCGGATTGATCAGTCCAAGCTTGCCATCCGCTACCAGATGCAGCAAGTCCTCGCCCACCGTACGTCCGCTGTCTTCCTCGCGATCTTCCACTAGGTATTCAAGTGGATACAGACGGTATAACAGCTCAATCTTCTGTTGTTCATAAAAGAGTCCGTCACCCGGCACAATGCGCAATTGCTCCAGCGGCACGTATACCGCGTCAATGCCTGCTCGCTTGCATTGTTCCAACAGATAGAGTGTATTCATCCGATCCTCATCATGCCAGTCGTAGCTAGTCATATACAGGATACCGCCAAGTCCGCGCTGCCGATAATCGTATACCGCAGACAGGAACATCTCACGAATACATTCATTCATTTGCGCAGAGGCAGGTCGTAAATCCGGCGCATATTGCAGCAGCTTTCCTTCCAAATACGCGACTTCTGGAATGCCGCTAGGCGTATCAGTGTTATTTTCAATACATTTCATATCGCCGTTCGGGCTGATGATCCAGTCCAATCGGGTGATGCCGTCCCAATCGATCTGCTCTGTTGCTAGCGCAGCGAGTAGAGGATGCAGACCAAGCTGATGAATCAGATATGGCTCTGGCAAATGCTGCTGGACGAAGCGTAGCGTTTTGCGGTATAGCTGATGCAAGCGCTGTGAACCAAGTGCAAGCTGCTCATATTCATGTGAGGTGTACAGCGTTAAGGCGGACAAGCAATATGGCTTGTCGTACATGATGTGATACGGTACGACCTCTGCCACTTCACCGCTAAATAACACCTCACGCGATAGTTGCAAATTACGGGTTTGCCGCATAAAATCAGCCTCCAAAGAACGAATGGCTAGAGCCGGAGCTACCAAAACCGCTGTGCGAGCTGGACGTGCTTTTTTTGTAAGAATGGGAGCTATAGTAGCCACCGCCGGAGCTGTAATAATAATCTTCATCCTGACAGTCAAATGGCTTGCCTGCACTGTCATACTGACAATACTGATCTTTGTCGCCGCAGCCGGTGAGAGCAACCGGTACGATCAGCATGAGCGAGAAGGCGGTCATTTTGGCTTTGTTGGCGGCACTGCCTGTCGCTTTGCTAGATGACTCCGACGATTCGCTACTAGGTACCTGTGAAGACGAGGAGATGTTGGTATCGCTGTTCATTACAAATCCACTCCTCTCATGAAAATCATGACTTTTTGCCGATCGGCATCTAGTGCCGTATACAGCAGTTCATACGTATATCCCTGTTCGACCCGATAATGATCCAGCAGCAGGCGCGCAATATCCAGTGTGGACATAAACGAAGAATAAGAGGCACGGCGCATAAAATCACGCCCGTCCCAGATCCAGAATTCCGGCTCCAGTCGCGATGGATAATCCTTTTGCCCGGCGATGACACGACCGAGACTTTCTTGATACGGCTCCGGTAACTCCTGAGCAAATGGACGCGCATACACGACATGCCGCTGATCGTCCTGCGTTTCATGCGAAATATGTACCCAGATGCGATGATTCAGCTTGACCGCATCTACCAGCTTGTGCAGAAATAACTCATCCTGCGGCAGTGATGGATACTCGTGAATCAATCCTTGCTCGCGTTGTTGTCGTTCCGACCACTCTATGTATTGTAGTGGGTAATACATCTTGTCATGCTCACTCCTTTTGAATACTTGCTATTTGCAATACTTCCATGTTTACGAAGCATCTCGCATAAAGATGCAATATTCCCATTTTTCGATAAAAATGTGCATTTGGCAATACTATTCTGGCAAATTCGGACTTCCTATACAGAGGAAAGGGAGGAAGGTCATGATACGGGCTAGTAAATGAGTAGGCATTGTTGGTAATCCAGCCATAGACGACTGTATAATAGGGGCAAGCATTATCGTTTCTAGTATGTATGCGACGAAGCATATCATGCTTTCCTTGGATAAACGTCTGCCACTTTTGTATTGCACAGGGAGGTAAGACCGTATGAATAAACGCGCGAATGCGCTGCAATCTCGTCTGCATCGGACGGGACGATACAATACAGACAATCGCCGCCGTGAATGGTGGTGGATCGCGGGGCTGTTAGTCGCCGGTCTGCTGGTTCGACTCTGGCTTGGAGGACGTTATCCCGGGTTTATGGACGACCAGAATCTATTCGTGCAATGGATGAACGATGTGAGGCAATATGGAATGGGAACCGTCTATATGCACAATCATGGAATCAACTACCCGCCAATTTTCTTGGCGCTGATGAGCATCTATGCGGCAGTCCTACATCTGTTCGGCATACAGGCAACCGCAGGTACGCTGTCGTATAAAGGAATTCTGATCGTACTGGACCTGCTATCTTTTATCGCTGTAGCGATCTGGGCACGCGGCAAAGCTGGAGTCATCGCCCGCCCGCTGCTGCTGGCACTGTTCGCGCTCAATCCCGTGCTAATCGTCGATGGCGCCATCTGGGGGCAGGTCGATATACTGAACGGCATGCTGATGACCGGCTCATTGCTGCTCATCTTGTCCGCTCCACTGATCGCGGGCATCCTGTTCGCGCTCGCACTGCTAACCAAATTTCAAGCAATCGTCATCGCGCCTGTATTCGGCTGGTACATGCTGCGAACATTATGGAAAAGACAACTGCGTCCCTTGCTGCTATTCCTTGCTGGTGCCTTGCTGCCGCTACTGCTCACGGCTCTATATTTCGCCCTATACGGCGGATTCACAGCGATGATTCGAGGGGCGTACCTGAGTGCAGTCGGCATGTACAAGCAAGTAACCTTGAATGCCTTCAACATCTGGTACTATCTGGTCGGTACAGCGCCCGATACAAGCGACACGATCAAGCTGTGGAACGTAATCTCGCTTCGTAATATCGGTTTTGTATTATTACTGCTGGCAGTGCTATATACCGGCTGGTATATAGGGAGACGGCGTACCCTGAATACCGCCACCATGCTCAAAGCCGGCGCCTGGATCTCCTTCGCCTTCTTCATGCTACCAACCGAGATTCACGAGCGTTACAGCGTCCCCGCACTGATCATGCTGCTGCTGATCACCTTGCTGGATCGCCGCTGGATACCACTCGCGCTACTACTCAGCGTCACCATCACCTATAACCTGTGGGCAGTCATGACCAGCTACCTACCACCGACCCCAGGCATCATCGTATCCTGCATCCACGTCGTCGCATTGCTCTGGATGGCATGGCTCATCCTGCAAGACCTACGCACCCAACATCAACATCGCAATCCCCAAAACCATTCAACAAACCCAGACCATCCACAGCCAACCAATACAAACAACACCTAATTACAATGCAAACATTGCAACCCAGTACCACCATCCATTCCATACAACTACCCGTTAAATACCAATCAAACAAAAAGAAGTCGCTCCCCCGAGCAGACTTCTTTTTTACTACATATCACGATCTTTATATTACGATTTTCTTAGTCATTCCAACTATCTACACCTGCCCTCCCCCCAAAAGAGTACCGGACGAGGTACGGAACGGAGGGGATGGAACAATGCCGGACGTCCGACTTTGAAGCCCGGATGTCGACCGCATTCACCCATTCCTGACATCCGGGCTTCACCGGAGGCGCCGGCATGTTCCATCCCCGGAGTGTTCCCCCTCTCCCGAAAAATTTTAAATTCTTTATTTGACAGTATCCGCTTTCAGATTCTATGATATTAAACGGTTGTTTGAAAAACTTGTTCCAGCAACGTTACAGCAACTAAATTTTAACAAATGTACAGACAGTCCATTGCTACATGGCGTCACAAGGAGGATACATGAAAAGCGCGTTTCAAGCATTTATGAAATTGCCCACGACCAAAGTCGGAATTATGACGGCAATTCTGTTCCAACTCATCTTCACCGTCGTATGGATGACCGGCTATCAGGGCATTACCGATCGTCTGCAAAATCTGAGCGTAGCGGTAGTCAACGAAGACCCTACTTACGGACAGCAGATTATCGAAGGATTGCAAGGCAAATTGCCTGTACAAGTGAAAAGCGGACTGACCCTCGATCAGGCAAAGCAGCAATTGCAGGATCGCGAGGTGCAGATGATTATCCAGATTCCGTCCGATTTTGGTACATCGGTGCAATCGGCGAATCCAGCACAATTGCATTATCTTATTAACGAATTCAATCCAGTCATGATCAAGAATATGATGACCAATATCGCCGATCAAGTAACGGCGAGCGTGAACAAGGTTGCGATTCAGAGCGGCTTGACTGGCGTATTCTCCGGTTCCGGTCAGGCATCGGCAGAACAAGCGCAGGCGACCGCAGCTATGCTGGCGCAGCGTGTCGTATCGGATATTCAATCTGTGAATCCGGTGCAGGGCATGAACAACCAGATGGTGCCAATGATGATGGTTCTTGCTTCGTATGTGGGCGCGATGATCATGGGACAGAATTTTCAAATCTCATCCAAAGCGATGGCAAGCCGCTTCGGACGCTGGCAGCGCATGTCGGTACGTCTGCTCGTTACCGCTGCGTCAGCAGTCGTTGTATCGCTGATCGGTACTTCGCTGGTGGCGTTGTTTGGTGGACAGTTAGGACATGGCTTCTTCGCCTTGTGGGGCTTCCAGGCGCTGTTCCTGCTGACCTTTATGTTCGTAGCGCAGATGTTCCTGTTTGTATTCGATATGGCGGGTATGCTGTTCAACATCCTGATTCTGTCGGTGCAGCTGGTATCGTCCGGGGCGATGATGCCGCGTGAGCTGTTGCCGGAATTTTACCATGTACTGGGCAGTGCCTTCCCAGCGACGTACGCGGTACAAGGCTTGATGAACATTCTGTTTGGTGGCAATGGTACGGGAGCGGCTTGTCTGGCGCTAGTACTGATCTTTGCCGTGGCGCTGATCATCATCGTTGTATCGACGTATTTCCGCCGCGACCGCATGCCGGTATCGCCTACAGTAGCGGCAGCCGAGTCTTGATGCTAAGATAAGAGAAGCGAGTCTGGAAATGATTGGTGAATCAGAACGAAACAGGTCTGTGTGTTGTTTCCGGCTGTAAGCAATTTGAAGCAGGGAAGTGAAGGGGACTTTGGTAAAACAAGGCGAAGATCATGTGAAACTGCGGATTTTGCAGGCGGCACGCAAACTGGCGGCAGCCAGAGGCTTTGAAGCGACGACCATCCGCGAGATCTGCCGGGAGGCGAATGCGAATATTTCGCTCGTTTCCTACTATTATGGGGGCAAGGAGCATCTGTTTGAAGCGATGCTGCAACAGTTTATTCCGTTTCCACTCTTTTCTGAACATATTCGGCAGGAGCAGCTGGACCCGGTTAACGGGTTGGCGCGCTTGATTGAGCGACTGTTCGATTTTGGTCAGCAAGACCCGGAGATTTCGCATATTTTGCATCAGGAGTTTGCACTTCGTTCAGAGCGAATTGCGACGATTCAGCAGTATACGTTCCCGGCATGGGAACTGCTGCGACAATATTTAAAAGAAGGTCGAGAACAAGGCGTGTTTCAGTTCTATTCGCTCGACCAGACGTTTTTGCAAGTGATGGGGAGTATTCTGTTCGGCAGTAATACCGCCAAATCGTTTCCATTTATTCCGCTGCTCGATCAGGAGCAACCGAATCGACAGCAGCAGCTGGATGAACTACAACGATATGTATTGTACGGTATCGGCTATCGCGAACAATCGCCATCATAACAAACAGATAGATACACATAAGGATGATCTGAACACGCGGAGAGAAGCGGTACAGGTCATCCTTTTTGCATATATGAAGCCATGACCAAAGATATACACATATAAACGTATTTCCTTATGTTCACATTAATTTTACATAAAATAGGAGAATTTAATGATTCATACGACCTATATTCTGGTTACTGCATATTAGGTTTAGAAATCGACCTGCTTCTCATACACAGTCATAAGGTAGGCAAATATTCATATCGTCGTACACGTAAATACGTATAACAAGCATTTGTAAACATGGGTTGACGGATTACATCTCGCTGCTCCATTAGTTGCAAGTATAGGGCAGACGGCATGTAGGACGTGAAAACGAACAACAGAGGGAGAGATGGCATGAACAGGCTGACACGCTTGATTATTTTCCTGATCGGATTGGCGGGTATGGTCGTTACGGCGGTACTGATTGCGATTACGTATCCGCTGGGACGTGTAACAGAAGTGGTTGTTACATACTTGTCACAGCAACCATGGGTATTACAATCGCTCGTCATTTTGTCGCTGATTGTGTTTGTTGTATGCACGCTAATGGTTCTAGTTAGCTTGCTGGCGCGTCCGAAAACAAGAGCGTTGTATATTACGACTCCAGTCGGCTCTATCCGTCTGTCACAGGCGATGATCGAACAGACCATTTTCTATGCAGTACAGGAGAAGAATCTGCTAAAACAACCGCAGATTAGCACCAGACTGAACAGCCGCAATCAGGCGGTATATGCGCGTATTAGCGGCGGCGTCATACCAACAGCGAGACTGGTGGATGCGTCACGCGAATTGCAGCTGTATGTCGAGCAGCAGCTTCAGCAGCTGTTACAGATTGAGAAGGTTCAGGTGGAAGTGCTCATTAACGAAAGACAAGAAGAGAAGAAAAATAAACAGGTGCCGCGTGTCATATAAGGAGGGAATCCATTGGAATTGCTGGAACAGTTGATGCCTTATCGAAGACGGATTTTGTGGACGCTGCTCGGTTTGTTGATTGGCATTTTGTGGATCACCATCGGGTTCAAATATACCCTGCTAATCATCGCCTGCATGGTCGTCGGGTTTCTGATCGGTAAATGGCAAGATGGCGCACTGGATGTACAGCGCTGGATTCAGTTTTTTACCCGGTAGCCCTGAATAGAGAGCAAAGAACAACAAGATCGGTATTGGGGAAGGATACAGCTCGTCGCAGATGAGTGATCCATCCTTTATACAATAGATGTATGACTGCGCTGAACAAGCGTATAGCTAGTTGCTGCACCGTCGTGATGGGAACAAATTACAATTTGCAATCGTGAAAGGATGACTGAACATGGCAGAAACCAGACTGGAACCAACACAGGAAGCATCATTGCAAGCTCGCAAAAACTCACTTACCTTTGAAGACCAGGTGGTACAGAAGATCGCTGCTCTGGCAGCTAACGAAGTACCGGGCGTACTGTCGCTGGAAGGTGGATTCTTTAGCAATCTGGCAGGTCGTTTTAGCAATGCGGAACATGTCATTCGCGGCGTAGATGTCGAAGTCGGTGAAAAGCAGGTCGCCCTTGATCTGGTCGCTGTTGTCGAATACGGCAAAAGTATCCCCGCTATCTTCAATGAACTGATCAAAAAAGTATCCGAAGCGATCAACCGGATGACCGGTTTGGAAGTCGTAGAGATTAACCTCAATATCGTAGATGTCAAAACGCGCAAGGAATTCGAACTTGAAACCAAACCACCGCAAGAAGAACCCAAAATAGAACGTGTGAACTAAACCATTCCATACATGTATTTGCATGTGCCACATGGTATTTAGAATATACCTGGTAGCCCATCCAGAGTTGTACCAGTTGTACGCCGCAAAAACAAGAAAAACCGCCGGTCATAGAGGTTGAGGAACCTGACCCGGCGGTTATCTTGTAATATTCTGATGTTATAAGCGATCGCCGACGTTTCCGCCGACCTTGCATTCCAGCCTACAGTGTTCACGCACTGTGGGCTTTCTTTATAATCTTATGATACACCAAAATGCAAAGAAATGAAACGGTTAGAATCAGCACAGCTCGCTCTTTAAATCAATGTTGCATTGATACAGTAGATGACTACGGGGTTTGGTTTATGTTGACAAGAGATTCTTCAGGAAATGGGTGGATTGTTGTAGCATTTGCGACAAACCGGGTAATAACTTTCATTACCACCAATCTGAATCTGCTCGCCCGTATAGACGGGGTGTCCGTCGCGCATGCGCATATTCATCGTTGCTTTGCGCTCGCAGAACCAGCAGATCGTCTTCATTTCCTCAATTTTGTCCGCATAGAGCAACATATATTGGCTGCCTTCAAACAGATGGTTTTGAAAATCGTTTTTGAGACCGAAGCCCATCACCGGAATATTCAACTTGTCTACAATATCGACCAGTTGCAGGACAGTGTCCTTTTTTAGAAACTGGCATTCATCAATTAACACGCACGATGGCTTGGGCTGGTAATTTTGCACGATATGATAAATATCCGTATCTTCGTGAATCGCAATAGCCTGCCGCCGTACCCCGATGCGTGACGATACATAACCCATTTCATCCCGCGTATCCAGCGCAGAAGTGAAGATAAGGACATGCTTGTTCTGTTCTTCATAATTATGGGCAACTTTGAGAATTTCAATCGATTTGCCGCTGTTCATGGCGCCGTACTTAAAAAATAGCTGTGCCAACGAAAAATGCCCCTTTCTCCGTAGTTTCGCTCCGTTAACCTGATCCATTGTATCAGGAAACGGCAGCAAGACCAAGACATCACGGCAAAGTATTGCAAAGGGCAGGGCAACGCTGAAATAGGAGAATGCCGTATGCAAGACTGCTATGCTTGAATCCAACCACTACCAATACGTATACCTATGAATACGATGATAGGGTACACATCTTATGCGATACCTCATTCAGGTTGGGCAGCTTGATCCAGCAGTCGTTTCAGCTCATTCGTTTGCTGCTCCAGCCAGTGAATATCGGGAGACTGCCATATTTTGTCTGAATCGTTTAAAATGTAATCAGTCATCACAGCACAGATGTGATCAATCTCGACAAAGGACAGCGTTAACGCCAATCCCTTGATGGCATGCACATGGCGGTGCACCAGCATGGCGAGTTCGCGGGCGGTAGATTCAGACGGATCGTTGGTCTGGCGGTATGTGGCGAAGCTGGCATCTAGCTCTTGCATTTTGATGCTGGCATCATGGAGGAAGCGGATGCGTGTCTGCTCCATAATCTGCCGGTATCGTTCTGCTTTGGACACGTGGGGTTCCTCCCTTTGATTATAAAAAAGGATGTGAGAATAATCGTGAAAAAAATAGTAATTATCGATGATAGCAACCCATTTGTCATGCTGGTGAAACATTTGCTAGAAGATGAGAATGTATTGGTGGATTCATTTGAGGATGCGGTCGACTTTTTGCGTATTCCTTCCCGTATTACAGCGTATGATCTGATTATTCTGGATATTAATTTGCCGGGCATGAACGGATTGCAAGTATTAGAAGAATTAAAAAGCAAACCGGCGACACGAGATGTACCGGTACTGCTGCTGTCAGGCGACTCGCGTTCTGAGATTGTAGTCAAAGGCATTCGCCGCGGAGCCATCGACTTCCTGACCAAGCCGGTCGATCCACCACAGCTGCTAGAACGGGTAATGAAGCATTTACAGCCAGAAGGGAAAGCGGGTAGTACGTCTATGAAATCGCCTGCTGATCCGAACGATTTGGAATCCGTGCCCGCAGAACCTTTGACTGAAGCGGAGCAGAGAGAATTGGACGTCATGTTGAGCGGCGATCATCAGACAGACGATGCGTCGCAAGAGGAGTCATATTCGCAAGCGCTTGGGAATATGCCGGACGATTCGTCTTCGGCGTCGGAGCAGGAGCATCCTTCTCAACAAGAAGAGGACAACAAAGCAGATACAAACAGATCACAAGACGCGCCATCGGACGATGAGAAGAAGAATGCCAAAGCGCCGGTATCGGATGCAGCAGATTCTTAATACAAATAGATAGTTGGAATGAACTGAATAGGAATGACCTAAGTTTACCATAATGAGAGCAAGAATCCCGTTGAAATTACCTTTTTATGTAATTTTTTGAGTGGTACACCAAATACAATATGCAAAGCATATGATCACTGTATCGTCAGATAGCTATTTCTCGTAATTTGCAAAAACAATACGAAAAGAATCAGATCATCTTGAATACCCCATGGGGGTATGTTAAAATGGAAACATAATCAACATCCGCATCAGTGCGAGTAGGAAACATACAGTCTACTGATGTGATGGCAGAGGGGGACATGGAATGGAGAAGACAGGCACTTCGCAGGAAGAAACATTGCTCGACATTGCGGAACAGGGGGACGCCTGTGCTACCGGCAGTCATCATGGACGTCGCAGCCATCATTCGGATGAGATGAAGACGAATCTCGTTCGCCGCCTGAATCGGGTAGAGGGACAGATTCGTGGCATCAAAGGCATGATTGAGAAGGACACATATTGCGATGATGTGCTGAATCAGATCGCTGCTGCCCAGTCTGCACTTAATTCGGTTGGCAGATTGCTGCTCGAAGGTCATATGAAGAGCTGTGTCATCGAACGGATCGAAGCGGGCGAGAACGAAGTGATCGACGAACTGCTGATCACGATCAATAAGCTGTTAAAATAAAGCCAGAAGTAAGAAGCATTGCTCGACTATGGAATGTTCGATGATTCAACTCTGTAGGAGAGCTAGTGTTCATCGGTACATTTATGGTAAGCATATACAAGATGTTATTTGAATGATCAAACCCAACGAAAGAGGAGGAATTACAATGGCACAAGTAACATTAGAAGTAGAAGGTATGTCCTGCCAGCATTGCGTCAAAGCGATCGAAGGTGCACTCGCAGAGATTGGCGCAATTGGGAAAGTTAACCTGGAAGGCAAGTCAGTCGATATTGAATACGATGAGAATCAGGTTGATGTCGTGAAGATGACCGAAGCGATTGAAGATCAAGGCTACGACGTCGTTTCCGCAGGGGCTTGATTTGACAGCATTGAATTGGGCAACGATCAGCAAAACGGCGGATGCGGATCAATTACGTATCGCTGTGGAGCAACTGGACATCAATCAGCCAGACGAACGTGGACGTACACCGCTAATGTTGATGATTACGAATCGTCGCCCGGCAGAACTAATATCCCTATTGCTACAGCAACAACCGGCATTGGAAGTATCCGATAAGCTGGGCGATACGGCGCTGATCAAAGCGGTGAATTTCAAGCAATACGATCTGATTCCATTGTTATTGCAGGCAGGTGCGAAGCTGGATCATCCGGCTGGGGTTCTTCATTCCGCATGGCAAGAAGCGAGAACCAGACATGATCTGCAAGCTACCCGTCTTTTATCCAATACGACAGGAGCAGTACGGTTGGAACTGACAGAGCAAGAGCAGGCAACCGTTGATACGGTAGTGTATCAGGAATCGGTATCTGCCGCCTGCCAAGCTGCCGCTCTGCTGGATGATGATGTCGTGCTGCATGCAGCCGCAGAGCAGTACAACTGGGATGATAGTCCAGCACCGATGCTGATCATCGCGCGTAACCCACAATGTGCCTGGATCACACTGCATACGATGTACGAACTGCTGGATAGCGATTATTGGTTAGCAATGGATGAGGCGACTCTGCTTCAACGTGATGAAGGAGAACCGTATAAGGAGTTAGCTGTGCTTTTACAACAGAAATTAGCTGCTTCTCGTTCACAGTCATCCTAGAGTGAGCAACAGAGTTGGATGTCATACGCACTTAACATCTGCGTATGCTTCATGTTGATGGAATACGAAGTGAAATGCTCTGCCGAATGGATACATCCAGATGGAACATCCGTCGGCAGTTCTCTTTTGACTGAAATATACCCCCACTGGGTATCTGAGAATGAAAATGGAACTGACAATATAGTATGTAACTCATGATTGAATCTGACCTATTCTTTGCAAAGGAGGTACTTCCTATGAACACGCCACTTGAGAAATCATCCACTGAGCCATCTTCAACCCCATTGCCGACGTCCCATACCGACGGCTCCTCTTCCGCTAAACAGCTGCAAGTGCAGATCGGTGGTATGACCTGCGCCGCCTGCGCAACCCGGATTGAAAAAGGGCTGCGCCGCATGGATGGTGTGACCGAAGCCAATGTGAATCTGGCATTGGAGCGCGCGGCAATTACGTATGAGCCTGGCAAGACGAGTGCTAGCGATGTAGAACGCAAAATTCAGCAGCTCGGTTATCAGACGCTCAAGGAAACGGTAGATTATGATATTACCGGCATGACCTGCGCCGCCTGTGCGACCCGTATCGAAAAAGGGCTGTCCCGGTTGGATGGTGTGGATAACGTCAATGTGAATCTGGCACTGGAAACGGCACGCGTCGTCTACAATCCAAGTACGCTGGACGGCGAAGACATTATGCGCCGGGTGGAAAAGCTTGGTTACAAAGCTTCACCGAAGCAGGAGGAAGGGATCCGCAATCGCCGTCAACAAGAGGAAGAGCAGCGCAAGTGGAAGCTGATTGCTTCGGCGGTATTGTCATTCCCGCTGCTGTGGGCAATGGTTGCGCATTTTAGTATAACCTCGTGGCTGTATATGCCGCCTATTTTGATGAATCCGTGGTTTCAGTTGATTTTGGCGACACCTGTGCAGTTTGTGATTGGGCGTCAGTTTTACGTAGGTGCTTACAAGGCGCTGCGTAGCGGCAGTGCCAATATGGACGTGCTGGTGGCACTCGGTACGTCAGCGGCTTATTTTTACAGTCTGTTTCTGATGATTCGGGCGCTCATTGTGCCGGGTGCGGAAGTGCAGCTGTATTTTGAAGTCAGTTCGATTCTGATCACGTTGATTTTATTAGGCAAATGGTTTGAACATCGCGCCAAAGGACGTTCGTCCGAAGCGATCCGCAGCCTGATGAATCTGCGTGCGCAGACTGCATTGGTAGAACGGGACGGACAGGAGATACAGATTGCTGCCGAAGATGTTGTGATCGGCGATATCATTATCGTCAAACCAGGCGAGAAGATTCCCGTGGATGGACAGGTCGTTGACGGTGTATCCTCGGTGGATGAATCGATGCTGACAGGCGAAAGCCTACCAGTCGACAAAGCCATCGGCGATACCGTCATCGGGGCGACGATTAATCGCAACGGACGATTGAAATTCCGAGCAGAAAAGATCGGGCGAGATACCGCACTGGCACAGATTATCCGTGTCGTCGAAGAAGCGCAGGTGTCCAAAGCGCCGATTCAGCGAATGGCAGACGTCATTTCTGGTATCTTCGTACCGGTTGTTGTCGGCATTGCCCTGCTCACCTTCGGTATCTGGTATTGGGGCGTGGAGCCGGGTAACTTTAGCAGTGCCTTGGAAAAAGCAATTGCCGTACTCGTTATCGCTTGCCCGTGTGCGCTTGGGCTAGCGACACCGACTTCTATTATGGCGGGCTCCGGTCGTGCTGCCGAATACGGCATTCTATTCAAAGGCGGCGAGCATCTGGAAGCCGCTCATACAGTAGACACCGTCGTACTCGACAAAACAGGCACGATCACCCGCGGTGAACCAGTTCTGACCGACTGGCATGCAGAGATTGATACGATGGATGAACGGCAGTGGATGACGCTTATCGCTGCTGCCGAGAGTGCATCGGAGCATCCACTGGCGCGTGCGATTGTGAGCGGATTGAAGGAGCAGGGAATTGTAACCGAATCGGTACAATCATTTGAAAATATACCCGGAAAGGGTATTGTAGCTGTGCAGAATGGACATACGATTGTTGTCGGTACACGACTGCTGCTGCGCGAAATTGGTATAGATACCACACAGGTAGAAGATACCATCTCAGCGCTAGAGCAACAGGGCAAGACGGTGATGCTGATTGCAATGGATGAACAGTACGCCGGCTGGATTGCTGTTGCTGATACGGTTAAGGATACATCGCGTGCTGCGATTGCGCGATTGCATGAGCTAGGTTTGGAAGTGATCATGATTACGGGCGATAACGAACGTACCGCGCGTGCGATTGGGGAACAGACGGGCGTGGATATCGTGCTGGCAGGCGTACTACCGGAAGGCAAAGCTGCCGAGATCAAACGATTGCAAGATGCAGGCAAAATCGTAGCGATGGTTGGCGACGGAATCAACGATGCCCCTGCTCTGGCTACGGCGCATACTGGCATGGCAATCGGCACCGGTACAGATGTAGCGATGGAAGCCGCCGATGTGACCTTGATGCGCGGCGATCTGAATGGGATTGCTGACGCGATTCTGGTCAGCCGTCGTACCATTCGCAATATCCGGCAAAATCTATTCTGGGCGCTTGCCTACAATGTGATCGGCATTCCGATTGCTGCCATGGGTTTACTTGCACCGTGGCTGGCAGGTGCAGCGATGGCATTCAGCTCTGTTTCCGTCGTATTGAACGCACTGCGTCTGCAACGGATGAAGCTGTAATAGAGAACGAAACCAAAACAGGTGCTCAACACATACAATATGGAATCATATATTGTCTGGTGAGCGACGGAAGATGATCCGGTAAGCTGTAAATCATATGAGTTAGCATTATGGAGTGTAGCCGTATGGAGAAAGTCTACATGCGCTAAATAGCGCAACTTGCACACTGTCTGTTTGAAGATCATACTATAAAGGTAAGATACTTATGAATAATTAGCAGACAGGAGTGTAGATAGATATGAACGAAACGATTAACTTACTGATGAACCACCGATCCATTCGTAGCTACAAACCAGATCCTGTGACAGATGAACAGCTGGAAGCGATTGTAGCTGCCGGACAGATGGCATCGAGTTCCAGCAATGTGCAAGCATACAGCGTGATTGCGGTTCGCGATCCAGAACGCAAGTCCAAGCTGGCAGAACTGGCGGGCAATCAGCGCTATATTGACGAATGCCCGGTATTCCTCGTCTGGTGTGCCGATCTGTATCGTCTGGAACATGCGGTACAAGAACATTTGCCAGAGCAGGAATCATATGCTGATGCAGTCGAGAACTTTATCGTAGCGACAGCAGATGTTACACTGGCAGCGCAAAATGCCGCAGTAGCCGCAGAATCGCTCGGTCTAGGTGTAGTGTATATCGGCGGGATTCGCACACAGATTGAAGAAGTATCCGAGCTGCTCGGCTTGCCAGAGCTGGTGTATCCAATCTATGGCATGTGTATCGGCTATCCGAACCAAGAGCCGGGGATTCGTCCACGTTTACCGCTTAAAGCCGTTCTGCATCACGAGTCCTATCAAGCGGAGACAACGCTGGAAGCAGTGAAACAATATGATGAGCAGATGGTCAACTATTTGAGCGAGCGTACAGGCGGTGCCAAAACCGAACCATGGTCCAAGCTGATGGCGCAGAAGGTCACCACTCCTTCACGCATGCAGCTCAAAGGATTTTTGGAGAAAAAAGGCTTTAACAAACGTTAATTCATCATAAGATTGTTATTGCAATGCAGCTGTCTTTTGCTATTCTACATGTGCGATTTGTGCATAGAATGGCAAAAGGCTTTTTGCTGTATGTATTTTTGTTGTATGTAGCATCTGCTGGAAGACAGGTAAAGTTGATCCTGCCGCGTTGTATGCGATTCGTTTTGCCATGCCGGAATGAAACAGTTACGATTCTGAAACCATGTGATCAGACAGCAGTATATACTAAAGAAAGAACTTGTCCATTTACATATAAAAAGGGCACATTATGGTCGCCAAGCAGTTGGCATGACAAATGGTAAGACAAATGAAATGATTTTCGTGCGATGGATCGCACTGCAACGATCCTGACGATTGCACGGTACATAAGGGGGAAGATCACATGTCACTCGCTCGGGAACAGCAGGTGATGCGCAAACTTCATCCAGATTGGATCTTGGCAGAGCGCAAATCGGCGCTGATCAGTAACGGTATCTGGTTGCTGGCTGTGCTAGTTATGTTGAGTGTGCCATCGCTATTGGACTGGTTTCGTGTTCCGGTCTGGATCTGGATCATTGCTATATTGGTAGTAGTCCTGCGAATGGGGATGAACGCATTCGTCTTGCCTTACTTCCGGTATGAGAAGTTTGCTTTCAACGTGTCGGATGAAGAAGTGCATATTCATAGAGGATGGCTGTTTATTAGTGAAATGATCGTGCCGATGACTCGCGTACAGCATGTAGAACTGGAATCGGGACCGATTTTGCGGCAGTATGGTTTGGCATCGGTGGAGATCGTGACGGCGGCAACGACGCATGTGATTGCCGGACTGAAGCTGGACGAAGCAGAGCAGCTGAAGCAGCGTATTGGTGAGCTGGCGAGGAGGACGGATGAATGAATAGTGAACCTCGTCGTCAGCATGTACTGTATTTGGCATTTACCGTATTGAAAAGTGTACGTAGTCTGGCATTTCCACTAGGATTGATGCTGATCAATTTGTTTCGTGGTGACGATGTGAATCGTTCGTATATGTATATTTTGCTAGCGTTGGCGCTGATGATTGTTGGTATGAATCTGTATCAGCTGGCGTCATGGCGCAAATTTACGTATCACGAGGAACCGGATCGTTTTGTCATTCGCAGCGGATTGTGGACACGCAATGAAAAGGCAATCTATTACGAGCGCATTCATTCGGTCAGCATTGAACAACCGCTGCTTCAGCGTCTGCTTGGCGTAGTGCAATTGAAGATTGAAACGCCGGGTGGCAGCTCTGGCGGCGATGCCGTGCTGGAAGTGCTGTCCACGGCAGAAGCAGATCGTTTGCAGCGGGTACTGAATGAGCAGTCGGCACGTTCCAAAGGGGAAGGTCATACTAGCGAGTCTACTACTGTCCCTGAATCGCTCTCTACTGACCATTCAGCTGCATCTACGGTCACAAGCGCAAGCATAACAAATATAAGCGATAGCGATGCTGTTGAGACAACGACTGCTGCAACAGCGCTTCAGCAGCCACAGCTGTTATACCACCTTACGACCAAGCAGCTACTGCGTGCTGCTTTGACAGAGATGAATCTGGGGCTAGGACTGGCGGTTATCGCCGGGGTATATTCGTTTGCCTACGATCTGATTCCGCAATCCATGCTGGATCGCTTATTCATAGATGCCAGTGGATATATGAGCGGTATCAAGACGCTAGTCTGGGCGGTAGTAGCTGGATTGTTCATCACATGGCTATTGTCGCTTATTATGTTCATCGTAAAATACGCGGACTTCTCCGTCTATCGCGTTGGAGAGCGACTATCGATTCGCTACGGCTTGCTGGAGCGCAGACAATTTATGTTCCATCCGCGTCATGTACAGGCAGTAACGGTAAAAGAAAGCACGATCCGTCGCTGGTTCGGTTATGCGCAGGTCAATCTGCATGTGATCTCGTCAGATCATTCTGGCAAGTTGCCCACGCTGCATCCGTTTGTTCGACGCGATGACGTGCAGACGTTGCTGGATGCGCACATTTCCGGCTTTGTGTATGGCAAGCCGCAGTATCATTCGCCGTCGCGTGCGCTGCTGTCGTATGTATGGCCCAGTCTGCTAGTGTGTGCGTTAGCTGGCATTGTCTTTTCTTATTTCTGGTCATGGTATGCGATCGGCATGATCATTCCGGCAGGGTTGTTGTTCTGGCTGGATTACAATCGGTATCGTTATTCCGGCGCTACGCTGGATGGGCAGCGGGTCATTGTCAGCAACCGCTATATCGCGCACTATACGCATTGTGTGCAGTGGAAGCATATCGAAGCGTTTGATCTGCGGGGGAACTGGATGCAGCGCCGCCGTGATCTGCTCGACATTCGGATGTACATTGCGGCAGGCAGGGCGGATTTTGAAACGAGACGGTTGGAGCGTACGGACGCGGAACGTTTTTTTGACTGGTATAGCCGTCGTCGCACTGTAGCAACGATAGAACCTGTAGAACCCGCAAAACAGCAAGACACAGCAGTAGAGCCGGATCATTTGTAGATAGGCAGGTTGTGCATATACAGGTTGTAGATGGAACGTGTATAGAGAAAGCGTCAACAGCAAAGAGACCGTACTTGATTATAAAAGTACGGTCTCTTTTGAATTCCAATGTAATTACTGATGATTGTGTAGTAGCTTGCTGCTTGGAGGCAGGAACAAGGCGACGAGCAGATTGAGTGCGGCGACTGCGAGCATGAGTACAAATACACCATGAATGCCGCTAGCAATCTGTACCGGCGTATCTGCTGTTACGATGGAGTTGAATACGAGACCGAACACAGCAACACTGACTGTTTGCCCAAGCGAGTTCATCAGCGTATTGGTAGAGGTTGCTACACTACGCATTCGAAAATCAACAGCACCTTGAATCGTAACCATAGATGGAGTGACGATACAGCCCATACCGAAGCCGATCAGAATCAGCGAGCCGACGATTAATCCATACGTAGAGCCTGCTTGCATGATAGCGACGAGCAGACTGCCCGCAACGACCAATACCGAGCCGAACACAATCAGCCATTTGGCACCAATTCGGTACATCCAGCGTCCGGCAAGAGTAGAGGCAATCGGCCATGCAATCGACATCGGCATAATAGCCAGCCCGGCAAGGGTAGCGCTGGAGCCAGACACGTCCTGCATCCAGAGCGCGCAATAGACAGTCACCCCCATAACCATCCAGCGTGTGGTGAAGCCGAGAATATACGGAATCGACAGCACCGGATTACGGAACAGCGACAACGGTAGCATCGGTTCTGCGGCACGATTCTCAATCCACAGAAACAGTCCGAGAAATACGACCGTAATCGCGAACATGATCAGAATGACAGGCGAGTTCCATGCGTATTCCTCACCGCCCGTCAATAGCGCGAGCAACAGGGAGGTCATCCCGATTGTAAAGGTAATCGCCCCGGCATAGTCAATCGACTTATTTTGCTTCTCAAACGATTCATGATAATAGATGAAAATAAATAGCACGGCGATAATGCCGACTGGCAAGTTGATGAAGAAAATCCAGCGCCATGAAATATAATCGACAAAATAACCGCCAACAAGCGGGCCGAACAGACCGGCAATCGACCAGACAGAGGAGAAAATGCCTTGCACTTTGGCACGTTCCTTGCCCGGGTACAGATCGCCAACGATCGTAAATGTAACAGGTGTCAGCGCACCAGCACCAATCCCTTGTAGCGCGCGGAACCAGATCAGCTCGGTCATCGAACCAGCGAATCCGCACAAGACTGAGCCGAGAACGAACAGACCCAATCCGATGGCAAATACAAGTCGGCGTCCATATAGATCACCCAGCTTGCCGAAGATCGGGGTGGCGATACAGGTCGTCAGCGTATACACAGAGAAAATCCAGCTGATCAGACTCAGTCCGCCGAGTGAATCGATAATGCGAGGGGAAGCGGTACTGACGACGGTCGAATCTAGCGCACCGATAAATAGCGCTGCCAGCAGACCGACCGTCACCATAGAGCGGTTCGTTTGTTTGGACATAGAGAGCAATTCCTTCTTCCTCATTATGATCTGACAATATAGCTGAAATAGAAACGCAAAACAGATGTTCCTATACTAGCACACTTTGTATATATGCAGAATCTTTTATAATGGAGCGTCTGATTCACCTCAGTCGTGTAATACATAGCAAGGAATAGAGCGGCAGAGGAGGTAGACTTATGGGAACAACGATGTTCAAAGATCATGCCCTGTTTGAGAAAGGTACAGGGTTATGTCAATCACAATTTGGAAGAAAACCCCATAGTATTGAAATGTCGCTGCATTCAGCAGGCATCTCGTTAATGTTCAAAGATTTGATCGACTTTACCGATGCACGACTACCAGAGAACAAAGATAAACGATATATGCATGTATTTATTTTGCTGCAACAATTTATTTCACCGATTTTATCAAAACGAATCGTGAATATCTTTCATAAAGAAATTGCTCATGTCTTCATCGACTGGCAGGAATATAATAATACAGCCTGTATGACGTTTTTGTTCCAAGATTGGCAGGCAGCCGTATCGTATGAACAGTATGAAGCACAAGAGTCATTACATGACGAAATATCCAGAGTGACCAAGGACGTCGAAAAGAGTCCCGTGACGGTACAATCCCTCTGGCTCAGTCCGAAGCGGCTATTGGTCATTCGTACTGGATTACTCATTTATTTGGAAAGAAAATTAGTACGCAAAGGATTTTCTAATTCATTGCGTATTGCGAAGAGAGAGCTGGAACTGGAGCGTTTCAAGCAGGAAATTGATTATTCTCAATTGGTCAATCAATCGCTACATTCAGCCTATTTAGATTGGAAATTTGAGCATGACATCAGCGTATTACTACTACAATTTGATTGATTGCACAAAATATAATATTTAACAATTGATACGGTAGAATACAATGGATTATCTTGTTCCGTTGCTATAATATATAAGGTACTGCATTAAACGCATGCTGCTGCAATATTTTAAAATTAGTTCTTTCATCGTGCGCATACCGTTTGACAAGTGGCGTATAATCGAAGACATGGTCGTCATTTCAATATTCCAATCTATATTCAAACAAACATGAAAATCGATTTCTCAGCAGAGAGGAAGAATACAACGTTCATGAACTACAAAAAACAGCAGATTATCGGCTTCAGTTTTCTTTTACTTCTTTCTATTGCGTTACTGGTGATTGAAGGGCTGATTTTTCAATATACTTCGATATCGGGTATATGGGGAGTCACCGGAATTCTGATGCTGCTGTTGATCGCCAGCGGAATTTTCATTGCGGTCTGGACGATTCGGCGGACAACACGCCGTTTACAATTGGCAACAGATGTAATCAACAAGACGGATTTTAATCAGGCAGAACATTTGCCGCGCTTGGAAGTAGACGGCGGCGATGAGATTTCTAATATTGCTGAAGCTTACAATCGGATGTCGCTCTCTTTGGAGCTTCATAATCGTAAGGTACGCGAGGCTTCCGAACGGCTGGAAGATAGCAATTGGGTGCAAACGCAGTTTGCTTTGACTGGCAATATCTATCAGGGCATCAATACCAAATCAGAGCTTGCCGAGAAGATGATGACACGATTGGTGCCATTGCTACAAGCGGCATATGGATTATTGTATTACAAAGAAGAGAACGAGCAGGGCAAGTATTTCAAGTTGGAATGCGCGTATTCGGCATATACCGACCTACCGGATGCGATTGCTTCATTTGCTCCCGGTGAAGGTGTGATCGGACGTGTTGCCAGTACGCAACAAATGGTTGTGTTACATGATACTGACGAACATCCGATTCGTATTCAAACTGGACAGGCGTCACTCGCGTTAGGTCAAATTGTAGTCCTGCCTATCGTATTCGAGGGCCATATCGTTGCAGTGCTAGAACTTGGTTCGCTTACAGCATTTACGCCTCGTCAATTGCAATTGATGGAATTGGTCTCTGTTAATTTTGGCGTGGTCATTGATAATATTGAGAACCGGATGCAAGTGAATCAGCTGCTAGAGACTTCACAACAACTGAATATGGAGTTACAAGCGCAACAAGAAGAATTGCAGGTTCAGCAAGAAGAGCTGCAAGTTCAACAGGAAGAACTCCATGCGACCAATGAGCAATTGCGCGAGCGTACTCAATTTGCCGAATCCAAAACACATGAATTGGAAGTTACGCAGCAGGAATTACAAGAATACGCTACACGCTTGGAACAGAGTTCAGGGTACAAAAGTCAATTTCTTGCTAATATGTCGCATGAATTGCGTACGCCAATCAATAGCATCTTAATTCTGGCACAGCTGATTGCAGAGCATGAGCCTGTGGACGAGGAAGATGAGATTCCGAAATACGGCAGTATCATTCATCGTTCCGGTGAAGATTTGCTGGCATTGGTCGATGATATTTTGGATTTATCCAAAGTGGAAGCCGGTATGGTGGAAGTTCATCATGAACTGGTATCCGTCCACGAAATTCCGGAGTTACTGAATTACAGTTTCGGTAAGCTGGCAGAACAGCGGGGCATTCAGTTTAATTATATGGTTAATCCTGACGTGCCGCATACGATCTACACCGATGGTAAGCGAGTACAGCAGATTTTGAAAAACCTGCTATCCAATGCCTTCAAGTTCACACCAAGCGGCTCGATTACGTTACGAGTTGAGCCTGCCTCTAACGTCATTCCGGCACATGGATATAGCATACCGGATCAGATTGAGGAGATGATTGCCATATCGGTGATCGATACTGGCGTGGGAATCGCCCGAGATCGGCAACAACCGATTTTTGAGGCATTTCAACAGGAACGAGGATCGACTACTGAACGTGATTATGGAGGAACCGGCTTAGGATTATCAATTTGCCGAGAATTTTCGCGCTTATTAGGCGGATTCGTAACCGTTGAGAGTGAACAGGGTAAAGGAAGTACATTCACGTTGTATTTACCAGCAGGTCAAGGCGAAGAAGAAACGGCACCAGTGAGTCACTATGATTCCGGTCCGGTTGATATTACGCCAGATATGCAAATTTTACAGGGCAGAAAAGTATTGCTTGTAGATGATGATCTACGCAATATCGCCGCATTGGAAAGCGCGCTGAAGGTGAAAGGCTTGCAGGTGTTCAGCGCTCCAGATGGCAATCGTGCGCTGCATATGATGGAGCAGGTTCAACCAGATCTGATACTGATGGATATGATGATGCCTATTATGGATGGTTATGAAACATTACGACATATCCGCCTGAATCCACAATGGCAGCAGCTCCCGATTATTGCCTTAACTGCTAAGGCAATGAAGGATGATCGCGAACGCTGTCTGCAAGCGGGCGCTTCCGACTATTTAAGCAAGCCGATCAATATGACACAATTGCTATCGGCGATGCAAGTATGGTTAATCCGTGTACAGGAAGACCATAACGCTTCTGTCTGGGAAGAAGAGGAATGATCAGATCGATCACGATACTATCGTCAACACCCGAACGATCATAACTATCAAAAAGAACATCAAACAGCCTGATTGGTTGCGCTCTATACGTATTCGTATGAACGCTACCATCAGGCTGTTTTGATATACCTATATTTATTGGCATCATTGCCAATTACAATTTGTAAAATCGACGTGCGTTGTTATACAGCAACTCCGCCGCATCGCCAACATCCAATCCTTGAATGTCCGCCCATGCGCGGCACACATCCACTACCATGCTCGGAACTGTCGGTTGACCGGCAAACCGATGTTCGAACGGCCATGGGCCATCCGTTTCCGTCATCACCAATTCGCGTGGATAGATTGCCGCCAGCTCGCGAATTTCCGATTCATAGAGTATATCCGGTGTAAACGAAATAGAATACCCACGTTCCGCCATTCGCTGAATACTCTGCGATGAACCTTTGAACCAGTGAAAATGTGCGCGCTCGATCCCATGCGCTTGCAGCAGGTCGCAGACGGTATCGGCATCTTCGTATACGGCATGCAGGATGACCGGCTTGTCATGCAGCCGCCCAAGTTGCAAATACTGATCCAGCAAATCAATATAACCTTGCTCATCTAGTGCTGAACCCGTGGCAGCCATTTCCTGACGTCGGTAATACGGTAGCCCGATCTCACCAATCGCTATCGTCTCGTCGATCCGCGCCTCCATCCATTCCAGCAATAACTTGGTCTGATACTGCTGAGGTAGCGGCTGTTCTGGATGATAACCATAAGCTGGTTTGACAATACCGGGATACTGCCGTGCCAGCTTTTCAGTGCGCAGACAGGATTCTCGGTTCATGGACACAGCGATCAATTGCTCTACCCCAGCAAGCGGCAGCTGCCGAATGATCGTGCGAATATGTGTATCGCTATATTGATCTAGATGAATATGCGTATCGATCAACTTCATATCGTACTCACCTCCGCGCGCAGCAGATTGGTCAACCTGCGTCGCAATGCCACAAACTCCGGTGTGTCCACCAGTTCTTCACGCCGCGGACGGGCAAACGGAATACTGATCTTTTCCAATACATGCGCCGGGCGCGCAGACAGCACGTAGATCGTATCAGATAGCAGTAATGCCTCTTCAATATGATGCGTAATGAATACGACCGACCGCCGCGTCTCTTCCCAGATGCTGAGCAGCCAAGACTGCATTTCGCTACGTGTGAAGGCATCCAGCGCGCTGAATGGCTCATCGAGACAGAGTAGCGACTGCGGACCAAGCAGAGCACGGACAAAGGCAGCACGCTGCTGCATACCGCCAGACAGCGTATGCGGATAGGCAGTACAGAACTCACCTAATCCAGCGCGCTCTAGCCAGCGACGTGCCTGCTCCAGCGATTCACGGCGCGGCATCCCGGCAATCTCGCGTGCCATCATGACGTTGTCCTCGATATTCCGCCATGGCAGCAAGGCAGGTTGCTGTGGCATATAGCCTGCCTTGCCACGCTGTCCAGTGATGGATTGCCCATCCAACACAATGTCGCCGCTGTCCGGTAGCATCACACCGCCGATCATTTGCAGCAAGGTACTTTTGCCAGAACCGGACGGACCGATAATGGAAACAAATTCGCCTTGCTGTACGGATATGGAGATATTATCCAGTACATGCAAGCGACTTGCACCTTTGCCGAACGACTTGCTAATCCATTGAAGCTCCAGAAAAGCAGGATTGGCTGTAGATTGACCGTTCATCTGGACTCCGAATGAGTCCGCATCCGTTGTTGTAGTGAGTCCGCCTATACCTGCTAATTCATTGTCAGCATTCAGACCGGTAACATGGAGTTTGCCATTATGGTGTGTATTGTCACGATTCAAGCTTTGTCCCTCCCTTGTTGCTGTGATGATTGCCAGCGAATGCACCATCTCTCCAGCCATACAATGATGGAGAACATGAGCAGACTGAGCAGCACCACAATCATGATCGCCACAAACATCCGATCCGTACGGAAGGCGGACTTTTGCAGCAGCATATAATAGCCCAGCCCTTGATCACTGCTAATCCATTCCGCGATAATAGCACCCATAATGCTATACGTCGCGGCGATGCGCAATCCAGAAAAGACGGCAGGCAAACTGTACGGCAATTCCAGCTTCCAGAAGATCTGACTGCGAGAAGCACCGATCATTTGCATATAGTTTAGCATGGTGCGATCTGTACCGGCTAATCCACCGAGTGCGGCAACCGTAATCGGGAAAAAGCAGACTAGCACGATGACGATCAGCTTGGATAATATGCCAAAGCCAAACCAGATAATGAGTAGCGGCCCGAGCGCAATAATCGGAATATTTTGACTAAGAATGAGCAGCGGATATAGGGCACGCCGGAGAAAGGGAACATAATGCAGCACACCTGCCACGATCAGCCCGGTTGCCGTACCGATCGCAAAGCCGGACAGTGTCAGCTTGAGCGTCGCCCACGTATGCCCAAGCAGCCGTTCATAGCTGCTGGACGCTTCATGCGCAATTTGCAGCGGAGCGGGTAGAATCCAATCCTCAATTCCGAACAGCGACGTCGCCGCCTGCCAGAGCAACAGTAACAAAACGACCGCCCCTGAGGGCGGCCATATGCCTTTCCACCATTCACGTACCGTCATGCTCGGTATTTCTCCGTTAGACCGTTCATGCTGATGCCGGTGGGATTATGGGCGATTTTGATCTGGGAAATGATGCTGGGACTTCCTTTGGCGACCAGTGCTTCATGCATACGGCGCACGATATCCAGCAGCTCCTCCAATTCGCCTTCCATCGTCGTTTCCAGCGGATGTACTTCGTAGGGAACGCCAGAGGACTGAATGACTTCAATCGCGGCATCGACGTAATCGTAAGAATCCTCGCCGGGCTGTGTTTTGGGAATGACCTGAATGCTGAGTAGTGTCTTGGACATGGAATCTGCCTCCTTGAATACAAAGATGAGAGATGATGAAACCTGTTATACGACGATATGGTATGGCAAACTTGCAATACCTGTATATGCAAATGATGCTTGTATACGGAAATGACTATTTATTTTGCTGTAGTATCTGTTGTGGTCGTAGTGTCTTGGGTCGTTGCCGAAGCGGACGGCAAGAAGTCATTAGTAAACGCCTTGCTTGCATCTAGCGGCTGCTCCAATAGCTTCTGTTTGTACATCCAGTCGGCGTAACCTGCCCAGACGGATTCTTTTTGCAGACCCCACTGAGCAGCGTCATCCTGATAGCGCGGCGATAACCACTTCTGGCTTGCTTTGACCAGTTCGGGATCGAGATCGGGAACGGCTTTGATTAGAATATCAGCAGCTTTGTCGGGATTGGCGATGGCATATGCATAGCCTTTGGCTGTGGCAGACATGAATGCCTTCACCAGTTTGGGATCGTTTTTGATCTCATTCTCGTTCGTTACGATAACCGGTGTGTAATAGTCGAGATTTGGTGAGTAGTCTTTGACGTACAGCATATCGAGCGGTTCGCCGCGCAGCTCGGCTTCGATTCCCGTCCAGCCGTAGAAGATCCACGCGAAATCAATGCCTTTTTTGACAGCTGTAAAATAGTCTGCATCGCCGATATTCACACTCTTCACCTTGCTAACATCACCGCCGTCTGTGTCCATGATCGACTTCATGACGGCTTCTTCGACCGGTGAACCCCATGCGCCGTATGACTTGCCTTCCATATCCTTCGGCGACTTGATGCCGCGATCTACCGGAGCGGCAAAGCCGGACGTATTATGCTGAATGACTGCTGCCAGTGAGACGAGCGGCACATCCTGTACACGCGCCTGCGTCACGCTCTCCTGATAGCTAATGCCAAACGGCACCTGACCGGAAGCGACCATCGTATCTGCGCCGCCTTGACCGGGCTGAATGATCTTCACATTCAGACCAGCTTCCTTGTAATATCCCATCTCTTGAGCTACATACAGACCGGTATGATTCGTATTCGGCGTCCAATCCAGCACGACCTGCACATCTTGTAATGCAGTTCCGTTGTCAGTGCTGCCAGTGCTGTTCTGACTATCACTACTGCGTTGTCCGCAGGCAGTTATCAGTAGCACCAGAGACAGCAGAATCAGCACACCTGTTTTGTTGCGTAATGTATTCATGTTTCGGTAAGACTCCCCTCTGAATATCGTGCTTGTTATATAAAAAAAGCGCCCCGGACAGGGACGACATAGGTGCATATATGAGTAGACATACATGGCATGCTTCACTTCCTACGCTGGCATTATCCAGATCAGGTATAAGGGTCAGTATTGTTGGAATACACTCTCAGCCGGCTTCCCAGCTCCCCTAGACAGATATGCGCTTTTTCTAGCTGTAATTATAGACGAGCAGGGCATAACTGTCCAGCAGGTCAGCCGCGAGCGTATCGTCGAAACATACAGCTGAACCGCGGGCTGAACCGTTGGAATGAGAAAGCGGATGTTCATAGTAAACGGATGCTAATACAACAGCAAGCAGGCGATACATTCGCACCGAACCGTCCCAAAACAAGCTGTAACAGGTTCACTGCCAGCCGCATCGGGTATGTATGCAATGAAGTATTTTTTATACCATTAACGGATCATACGTATGTATATCCGTTGTCATAGGACGAATACAACTGAGTGATCAGGATACATGTCCATGATAGAAGCAGAATCTGGAACAACCAATACCTTATCTTCCCACTTGCGAAAGGAGCTTGATCATGAGTACATCCATCGAAGAACAAGCAATCATCAAAGCCCTGTCTGACAATCCATTTTGTGCATTTGGTACAGTAGAGAATAACAAGCCGAAAGTTCGTTATATGGCGCTCTACAATGAAGGATTGAACATCCATCTGGCAACGGATCGCAAAACGCATAAAGTTGAAGAATTGGAACAAAACCCGAACTGCTATCTGCTGCTAGGTTACGAAAAAGGCGGCAATAACGAAGTGGTTGAAGTACAGGCAACGGCAACGGTGTCTGATGATGCCGAGCTGAAGCAGCGCGTCTGGAAAGACGATTTCAAGCAATGGTTCTCTGGACCGGATGATCCCGATTATGTCGTACTGGATATCAAACCACAAACAATCGAATATACCGATCAGGACGGCAATAAGCAAACCTGGCAGGGCTAATCCTGCCGGTTGCGGTTACACCTAAGAGATACGATCAGCCTTGCTGTCGTATTTTGTTACACAGGTAAATCCTTGTCATAGTAGGCATTCGTAAAATCCGGTGACGAATTTTGTAAATTTCTATCCCGAAATACAAAATTCCAAACCGGATTTTTTGTCATTTTTTGTTTCCAAAATAAGGATAAAATAGGTACTGTAGGAACTTGAAACGTCACATGAAAGTAAGGTATAACCAATATAATACCAACAATTTAATGTAAACAACTAAGACATATAGATGAAGCAGCATTCTTTCGCAGATCAAACCATACAATCGCGGGATATGGTGATGGAAAATATGCCCGTAATCAGACAGAGCATGCACGTTGGAAGGGGTATTTTACGGGAGGTGTTTTCCTTGGACCTGGAAAAGATTGAACAGCAAATCGAGCAGGAGCGCCGCATTCTGAACCAGATGGCAGCCGAACATGGCATTCGGGATCACCGGGTGATTGATCAGTCAGAACAGCTGGATCGTATTCTGGATTCGTATTTGCAGTACAAGCATCGCAAACGCCGGGAGCCAGCTCATAAATTAAATGAAAATTGCTGATCTTGTTATCGGGATTCCCGGTAGTAGGACAGTGTGACAAAACGCCGATTGGTAGGTGATCCTGCCGATGCGGCGTTTTTTGTATGACATGCAGCAAGTTGCTCAAAGGCTTACAACGAATAGGATTGTAGACGACGCGACAGTCCGCGATAGGACATTCGGTTTATGAACGAAAACAAGTTTATTGCCGGATGGCAGAGACAGCACCATACTTTGGAATACATAACGGCATCGCCAAGTCTGTAAGCAGATGCAGAAACAGCGATCTGTCGCACTGAAACAATCAGGCTAGTGCAATGTAGCCATTTACAAGCTAGTCCCAGTCACCAGAAGCTACTATATACTATACGTTGCGAAAGGATGATCTTTACTATGACAAAGTGGAGCACTATTGCGAGTTCCTTATCGCCGGACAAGATGTTTTTGATGAAGCAAGCGATGGAACAGCTGGATACACGATACGACGAGCAGGAGAGCATGATATGGGATGAAGAGGGGCAGCACGATACACGGGAAAGCGCTCATTATGCGCTTGGACTGCTGCTGCGCGGTAGTCTGAAAGATGTACAGATGGCGAGCGGCATCATTGATCGTGTGCTGGAGATGCAGCTGACGCAGCAAGGCGAGATCTATGAAGGGACATTCCGTGCATCGCCAGAGCAGCAAGCTCCACCATCCGGGCATACAGCTTGGGGAACCTTTTCGCCGGGATATGGATATGCGCAGCAGGACGCGCTGGCAGAAGTGTATCGTCGGTTTGCGCAGTATGCACAGCTGGAGGAGCAGACACAGTATAAGGAGCAATTTTGGCGAGCGGCGGATGAAGTATTTCCGCGGGTATGGGAGAGCTTTGATCCAAATTGGCGCGAGTTTATTGCCTGTACGTTTGCGGTGATTTTGGAGCATTTTGAAGATCGGTTGTCGATCGAACAGGTGGCACGGATGGATGAGGCGATGCAGCGTGCGGTATCCACATCGCTGAAGCGGTATGTATCGCAATCCATTCCGACGAATACGAATATTGAATTGATGCATCTGTTTATCGCGCATTATTATGGGCATCGGTATGAACAGAGAGACTGGATTCAGCATGCAGAGCGTGGAGCAATGGCGCTGCTGGACGATTATAGGGAGCTGCATTCCTTTGCCGAATTCAATTCCAGTACGTATTATGGGGTCGATCTGACGGTGCTAGGCATGTGGCGAGTGTATGGACGTTCGGTATCGTTTCGCAATATTGGGTTACAGCTGGAACACGGATTGTGGGAAGATATCTCTGCATTTTACAGCCCTGCTATGGAAAATATATGCGGACCGTTTGCACGTAGCTACGAGAATGAGATCACTAGTCACAGTTCCATTGGTGTGCTGCTCTATCTGGCGCTGGGCGAATCAAAGCGTCATCTCACAAGCATAAACTGCGAAACAAGCCATGATCTGCTTATTGCGCTAGTTGGTGTAGATGTACCAGAAGCAGCGTTACAGCAGCTGAGAGAGCAGCAAGGCGAGCGGTTTGTGGTTCGTCAGTTCAAGGAGTTGTGCGAACGTGATCTGCCAGGGCATAATCGGCATGTGTGTACCGCTACGGCCTGGCTATCACCGCAGCTGATGATCGGCGGTCTAACAGGGAGTCATAATACAAACGGGCAGATGCATCATGCTACCGCTCACTGGCTGGATGAGCAGGGACGGCGATATTCTATGCGTATGGTACGGCGGGAGGTCGGACAGAGCTGGAATACCCATCTGCGTGGCATGACATTTAACGTAGAGACGGAGGTAAGCCGTCTGGATATTACTGCTCATTTGGAGGCTGCTGTACCGATTGAGCTGGTCTTCGAGCTAGAAGGGGCTGCTCTGCATGAGATTCAGATTACCGCTGATCGCTGGCAGTTGCCGGGGTTGACTGTTCAGGTGGACGCGCAGGCTCCACAGCCGCAGGTCATACAGCAAGGTAGTCGGGCAGAGATCGTATATGCAGTGGAGCATAGTGACAGAATCTGGAATCAGATGCATTTTCGCTTGTATTTTCTGTAAAATAAAACGTCTCCTTTCACTGATCAGTTGATCATAGGAAAGGAGACGCATATAAGGCAGGAATATTCTGTCATCGCAGGGGATTTATACTGAACATCGCAATCATGGAGCAGGGCATACAAGCATCTTTCACTGAATGATTTGGATAAAAAACAAAGTTATATAGCAGGTTTTATAACAAAGAATGATACATTAACAACGTTTCAAAGTTATTTTTCACAAAAACATTAAAAAAACCTTAAATTATACTTCAAATATATCAGCCAATAGTATACAATTCTATCATGTAACAGGGTATACGGTCTTGCGTCGACTTTCATTTTACCATCGGTCAATACTTAACGGGAAGAGACTTCCTATCTATTCTGGTTCATACATAACTCGGCTCCGGCTGAACCGCGCGTTACCGACCGTTATGGAAAGCGATACATCAAGCTGATACCCGTGCTCAATTTATGTGGGAGGGGTTTTGTATTTTGAAACTGGGGAAAAAGACGATTCGCAATGCGGTTAGCGCATTTGTAGCACTACAGCTGTTTGCTGTTACGGCAATTCCGGTATTCGCAGCGGACGCAACAGGCAGCGCAGTTGTGAAGATTCGACTGATGGAAACGACGGACATTCACACGAACGTGGTCAACTATGACTATTATTCCGATAAACCGACGGATGAGTACGGTTATGCGAAGACAGCAACGCTGATCAAAGCTGCGCGTAATGAAGCGAAGAACAGCGTTCTGATCGACAACGGTGATCTGCTGCAAGGCACACCGCTGGGTGATTATATGGCGAAGATCAACCCGCTCAAAGACGGTGAAGTGCATCCAGTTTACAAAGCGATGAACCAGTTCGGCTATGATGCCGGTAACTACGGTAACCATGAGTTCAACTACGGTCTCGATTTCCTGGCAAAAGCGGTTAAGGGCGCTAACTTCCCTTACGTGAACGCCAACATCTACGTTGATGACGGCACAGGCAAAGGCGAGAAAAACTACTTTACCCCATACCTGATTCTCGACAAAAAAGTAACCGACGAGAGCGGTACTACCCATGATCTGAAGGTGGGCGTGATCGGCTTCGTGCCACCGCAAATCATGCAGTGGGATAGTGCGAACCTGAACGGCAAAGTAGTCGTGAAGGATATCGTAGAAACCGCCAACAAATTTATCCCGCAAATGAAAGCAGAAGGCGCGGACATCATTATCGCTGTCCCTCACTCCGGCTTTGAAGATATTCCACAAACCGAGCTGATGGAGAACTCGGTATTGTACCTGAGCAAAGTACCTGACATCGACGCGATCATGTTTGGTCATGCACACAAAGTATTCCCAAGCAGCGACTTCGCTGGTAAAACAGGCGTCGATCTCGAAAAAGGCACGATCAACGGTGTTCCATCCGTCGAGCCGGGCTTCTGGGGTGACCATCTCGGTATCATCGATCTGGAACTGACACAAAACGGCGACGATTGGGATGTAACTAGCTCCAAAGTAGAAGCACGCCCAATCTACGACAAAGCGACCAAAACAGCGCTTGTACAAGCAGACCAAAGTGTAGTCGATGCTGTGTACACTGAGCATGAAGAAACACTGGATTATATCCGTGGTCCGGTTGGAACGACAACGTCCCGTATTACCAGCTATTTTGCACTGGTGAAGGACGATCCGTCGATCCAGATCGTAACAAATGCACAGAAATGGTACCTGGAGCAGAAGTTACAGGGAACTGATTATGAAGGTCTGCCAATCCTGTCCGCAGGTGCACCATTCAAAGCAGGCGGACGTTCTGGTGCAGCTTACTATACCGATATTCCTGCTGGTACGATTGCAATCAAAAACGTATCTGACCTGTATGTGTATCCAAACACGGTCTATGCGGTAAAAGTGAACGGGGAAGAAGTGAAAAACTGGCTGGAATGGTCCGCAGGACAGTTCAACCAGATCGATCCATCCAAATCCGGCGAGCAAGCACTGATCAATATGGATTTCCCAACGTACAACTTTGATGTAATCGACGGTGTAACGTATCAGATCGACGTAACCCAGCCTGCCAAGTATGACGGCAAAGGCACAGTTGTGAATGAATCCGCTAACCGGATCGTCAATCTGCAATACAACGGCAAGCCGATCGATCCAAAACAAGAATTCATCGTAGCAACCAACAACTATCGTGCATCCTCGTCCAAGCTGGCGAATCCGGATGGCAAACGTATTGTTCTGGCTGCTCCGGATGAGAACCGTCAAGTGATCATCGACTATATCCGTGAAAATAAAACAATCAATCCGACCGCCGACAACAACTGGTCGTTTGCACCAATCAAAGGCAATGCAGATGTAACGTTCAATACATCTCCGAACGCGCAAAGCGCGCTGACGTCTACCAAATCGGTAGTAGCCGGTGCGGGTGAAGCCATCACGTACGAAGGTGATGCAGCAGACGGATTTGCCAAATACAAAATTGATCTGTCGAGTGCAGCAGCAACGCCGACAACAGGTGGTACAGGTACCAAACCAACAACATCTGCCAAACCGTCCACGCCTGCGACACCGGCGAAGCCATCGACTCCGGCAACAACACCGGCGAAACCGGCTACACCAGTAGCTCCTGCAAAAGGTAAACAATCGTATACGATCAAACGCGGTGATAACCTGTACCGTATCGGTTTGAAATACGGTGTAACATGGCAGGAACTTGCCAAATACAACAAAATTACAGACCCAACTGCACTGCAAGTTGGCGATGTGATCCAGATTCCGGCAGACTGAGTGTTTCCACAATAACGTCTTCCATGAACATCAGAGCTGTGGTGTATACTATGCACCACAGCTTTTTATAACGATTGAATGAATATTTATACAGCAGGATGATTTATTATTAAAAAAGAAAAATTTGAAAAAAGATGTTTGAATCAACGGCAATTCGGGTAAATACAATTATTTATAGGTCTAAATGATCATCATAAAGGACTAAATAACTAATTTAACGAATGAAATAAATAGAAAGATCATGTTTCTATCTGTATCGTCGATATGTGTCGATATATATGATAAGAGAGCTATGGAGTGGTATGCTCATTTATCTGTTTGCATAGCGAGATAGTCTAATACCTTTGTCTGTCTGTTATTTGCTTGCTATCTAGCTGTGCTTTATCTAAGACCATGATACGGATCGATATTGTATCCTTTACTATATTTCTACCCGGGGGGATCACCATGAATTGTAGCGGATGCAGCTATATTCAACCAATTGAAGACCAGGGAGTGATTTCTCTGCGACCGCTGACTCAGGAACTGGAGCAGTCGGTTCAGCAACAGTCTTTTGAATGTCGTTCCATCGTGCATAACGCTTGTTCGATTGAGTACGATTCAAGAGAGCAGATGCTGGACATTTTGCAGTGGATTTTTCATCTTCCCAATGTGGAAGGGAGCGAATTGCAGGTGGGTATTGGGGGAAAGAACAGGAATCAAGGGGAGCCAGACTGGCTTCCAGTAGCGGTGATGATTTCCCGCCTGCAAAATTACGATATTGTCGATATTATCCGCCAGCGTAAATTTACTAGTCATATGCAGCCTATTGTTGATCGTAATGAACAGATTATTGCCTACGAATTTCTATTGCGTCCAACACCGAATGGACCGTCATTTCAGCCATATCGCTTGTTTGAAGTTGCGCATCGGACAGGGCTACATTCCTTTTTGGATCGTGCTGCGCGTATCTCGGCGATTGAGACTAGCGCGCTTCATTTGCCCAAAGGAATCAAGCGGTTTATTAACTTCCTGCCGTCTTCGATCTACAATCCGCAATATTGCTTGAGTCATACATTTGCAGCGATTGAACGATTAAGTCTGGACCCGAAAGATTTTGTATTTGAAGTAGTGGAAACGGAAAATATTTTGCATATGCCTAAGCTTCAGGAGATTTTTGAAGTGTATCGTAGTAACGGTATTTTTGTGGCATTGGATGATGTAGGTTCGGGGTATGCTCGTCCAGAACTGATCAACCGACTCAAACCAGATTTCGTCAAAATTGATCGTGGATTGATCGATGGCTGTGATCAAAGTACAGAGAAGCAGCAAGCGATTTTGCAGATTATGGAGCGCTCGCGTGAGGCAGGCAGTCAGGTACTGGCTGAAGGCATTGAGCGCCGCGAGGAGTTCGATTTTTGCAGCAGCATCGGTATCGATCTGGCGCAGGGGTACCTGTTTGGTAAACCAGCGGAGCAGCCGGGCTTGCAGCTGTAATTAAAAAGAATAGCTATTATCTATCGTAAAGGTTAATTTGAACTATCAGATCTGTTATTCATAAAGTATGTAATCATATATAGAAAAGTTGATATAGTGTTATAAATGTAATCGCCCTTTCTTATATTAAGAAAGGGCTTTTTTTTGAAATTCAATTTACTGGAATTAGTTCCATTTGTGTAGAGTATGAGGTGTGATAGTTAGCATAATCCGTAATAACAACTTTGATACGCTTATTATTTTTTGCAGCATCAATAAATTCCTGTCGTGCGCTTGCTTTAGCTGAAAGACCAGATGCAATGATTGCTACTTTGGCATAAGGGATTTTAGTCAGTTTAGCAAGAGTTCGAGAAGCATCGCTATAATTACGTAATGCTTCTGCATTGGCAGCCATATCTTTTACAACTTGTTTATCTAAGTAATAAGTTGCTACAACAATACGTTTTTCTTGATCGGCAGCAGCGGAAGCGCTATGTCCTAATGGAACTACCGCAGTTACTCCTAAAGCTAGGGCTGTAGCTAGAATTAATTTCTTAGATGTTTGTCTCATGTTTACAACTCCCTTGATTGTTATAGTATCTTAGCTAAGACACTGACTAGTATAAAAGGGATAAAATAACATGTCAAAAAAGGTGAGGTATGCTAATAATTGCATAACTCACCTTTTGATATCAAAATATATTCAAAATTAATTCATTTTTAATTTTTCATAGGCAGTGATAACTTTGTTGTAATCGTCGCTGTCTTTGGCAAAGCCAGCTACATCGCTAACGACCGGACCAAGTCCTTCGGCTTGAATGCGTCCTTGCAGTTCAGCGGATTGTGGATCATTGGCATTGTCATAGTGGAAAGCGGCAGCTGCACCTTGCAGCAGATGGTCGTGTGGCAACCCCAGCTCGGCAGCCATATTCGCTGGTCCGATCAGACGGTCAGCAGGACCGAGTTTGCGTAACGGTTCGCGTCCGACACGGATGACTTCGTCGCGAATATACGGATTTTTGAAACGGGTTTCGATTTTGTCGATGTATTTGGCGTGCTCGGCAGCGTCAAATCCGTGCTTTTTCACCAGTGCTGCGCCGCTTTCTTCCATTGCTGGACGTACGATGGCACGTACCGATTCATCCTGAATGCTCTGGTCGATCGTCTCGATCCCTTTCAGGAAGCCGAGGTAAGCAGTGATCGCGTGACCGGTATTCAGCGTGAACAGCTTGCGCTGTACGTAGGCGACCAGATTGTCGGTCAGTTTCATGCCGTCGATTTGTGGTGTCCCGCCTTTGAGCTTCGGTTCTTCGACGATCCATTCGTGGAACGCTTCTACACCTACATCCAACAGATTGTCACCTTGGAAGGGCGGGACGATGCGGTCAACGGAACAGTTGGCAAAGCCAACATGCTCGCGAGCGTATGCTTTACCTTCTTCGGACAGATGGCTTTCTACCTGCTCTTGTAGATGGCTGGTCGCACCGACCATATTCTCACAGGCGATAACGTTCAGTGGACCTGCACCAGCTTCACGGCGGGCTTCGATCCCTTGAGCGATTGTCGGAGCGATAAACTTCAGTACGTTGGGACCAACAGCGGTTGTTACGATTTCAGCAGAAGCGATCTCGTTTACGATATCTGGACCGTTGGACAGACAACCGGACACGTTGGTAATCGTTTCAACGCTTTTTTCCAGATCGAGGATATGAATCTGGTAGCTCTTCTGCTCATTCAAGGCGTCGATCATCTTCTCGTTCACATCAGCAAATACGACATGATAACCGGCATTGGAGAGCAATGCCCCGATAAATCCGCGTCCAATATTACCTGCACCAAACTGAATAGCTTTTTTCATCACTTGCACCTCCGATAAGTATAGAGCAATTGCCGTTTGCAGTAATATTCAGATAACGATAATCTCGTTTTCATAAATGAACCGCAAAAAACGGCAAGTGCCGTTCATATGCGTCTGTGTTCAGACCAAGTATGGATAAACAGGTTCAATCAGCAGGCGAATGCGCTGCTGATTGAACCGTGAAAGCTTGTTTAAGATAGAATCCTTGTCATGGATCGATTGTTGCGATATTACAGATTAGATCGAGAATGTGCGATAAATCTCATCCGCATCCGTTACTTTTGCCAGATGGTGGACAACCGATTCGTCTTCGATCGTTTCAGCGATTTTGGTCAGGATTTGCAGATGTTCTCCGCCAGCGCCAGCGATACCGATTACGAGATACGCTTTGCCACCTTCAAAATCAACACCATTTGGATATTGCAGAACGACGATACCAGATGTTTGGATTTGTTTTTTCGCTTCTCCGACACCGTGTGGAATTGCTACGCCATTACCGATGTAAGTAGTGGCTACTTTCTCGCGTTCTTGCATAGCAGCTACATAATCCGGTTTGACATAACCAGCACCTGCCAGCAACTCACCTGCTCTGCGGATTGCGTCTTCTTTTGGCTCGCTGGACAGACCGAGTACGATGTTTTCTTTGCGAAGTACACCGGAACCGCCAACAGGAGCAGGGACGCCTTCCTTCGTATCTTCTACCACATGCGGTGCATTGTGACTCAGAACTTCGCTAACTTCTTCGCGTACACCGGCAGCTTCTTTCGGAATCGAGGAGGATGCATTGCCGGAAGTGGCGTCTTTTAATTTGACGATCATATCATCATAGATCGGGTTATTGATAAAGTTGTCGATCGATACGTGCTGTGCATTTGGCGCTTTGCCGCGTGCACGGCTAGTCAGGTTTTGCTGTGTAACGACGATGTCAGCATCGCCTGGGATTGCATCGACCGCCGAGTTGGTTACTTGAATCGGCAGACCGGCTTGCTGTACTTTTTTACGGAACGATGATGCGCCCATTGCGCTGGAACCCATACCTGCATCACAAGCAAATACGATTTTGCGAACGTTGCCGGATTGCAGATCTGCTGCTGTAGTCAGTGCTGGAGCTGCTGCACCACCACTGGACTTCATGCTTTTCGAAGCGGCTTGTGCTTTTTCCAGATCGCCTTCGCCAGCTGGAGATCTACGCAGGAAAACAGCAGACAGCAGGAAAGATACAATCGTTGCGGCAGCGATACCAGCTAGGATATGCAAATGCTCGCCTTTTGGAGCCAAGCCCATAATAGCAATGATACTACCAGGAGAAGCAGCACTTTTTAGACCGGAACCAAGCAGTACGTTTGTAAATACACCAGCCATACCACCGGCAATAACAGAAACAAACAGTAGTGGTCTCATCAATACATATGGGAAGTAAATCTCATGAATACCACCGAAAAATTGAATAATAATTGCACCTGGTGCAGATGCTTTAACATTTCCTTTACCAAACAACCAATAAGCGAGCAATACGCCTAGACCTGGTCCAGGATTAGCTTCCAGCAAGAAGAAAATGGATTTACCATTTTGTAGTGCTTGTTCAGTACCGAGTGGTGTAAAGATACCATGGTTAATTGCATTGTTCAGGAACAAAATTTTACCTGGCTCAACGAATAGTGATACCAGAGGAAGCAGACCGTGACTGACCAAGAAGTTTACTCCTATAGTCAAAATACTTGTTAGGAGTACAACAAATGGTCCTACGCCTATATAACCCAATAGTGCAAGCAGCATTCCCAGAATACCAGCAGAGAAGTTGTTTACCAACATTTCAAAACCAGCTTTGATTTTACCTTCTACCAGTCTATCAAATTGCTTGATGACCCAACCGCCGAGTGGACCCATAATCATAGCACCAATCAGCATAGTAACTTCGGAACCTGCAATAGCTCCCATAGTTGCAATGGCACCAATAACGCCGCCGCGATGGTCTGCTACCAACTTACCACCACTATATGCAATCAAAATTGGCAGCAAATACTGAATAGTAGGACCGACAATTTTATTGAAATCTGCATTTGGCAAGTAGCCGTCTGGAATAAACAGGGCAGTTAACAAACCCCATGCAATAAATGCGCCGATATTCGGCATAATCATAGCGCTCAGAAAACGACCAAATGACTGAACGCGATCGCGTGCGCTTTTCTTTTCGGAAGCAGCGGAATTCACTGTGCTCATATTTGTTCAACCTCCATCATATATTGTTCAATTTTGCGGGTATATAAATCGCGCATCATGCCGGATATTTCCGACTTCAAACCGGAGGACCGGTCGGAGACGAGCCTTGTGACAAAGCCGGGGCGGTCGATCAGCGATTTGCTGACTTCGTTGACCGCTTCCAGATACGACTTGCTGCTGTCCTTCGGAGCGAGTAGTACAATGGAAGCGTATAGGTCAACATCTTGGGTCGCCGCCTGAATCGGTTCGGAGAACCGGATAATGCCGAGAAATAACTTGTTCACGACGCTGGAACGACAGTGTAGCAGGATCAATCCGTCTTGCGACAGAACGGTCTCGCCCATGCGTTCTCGTTCATGCAGTTCTTGCTCCAGCGTATTGGCACGTTCCGCCGAAGCGGTGAACATGCCAGCGATCTGGTGAATCAGATCGGGTACCGATCCAGCGTGAAACTGGTCACGGATGACAAGCCCGGCGGTGAGATCGAGAATGCCGGTTAGCGTTTCCTTATGAATGCTCAGCGTATCGGTTAATCGCTCTGCCGGATCGGTCGGTCTTACCATTTCGTTGTGCCGCGGTTCTGCTGTGATCTCTAAGCGGGATAGCAATTTACGAATGTCATTGATATCTTCTGGCGAAAGTAGCGGCGATACCCGAATCGTCGGGATGCTGCTGTCCACTTCGACAGTAGAGATAATCACATCCGCACGCGTTTCCATACTCGCTGCTTCCGAAGAGGAAACGACATCGATAATTTGCAGCGATGGAAATTCACGCTTCACCCGAATGGAGAGCAGGCTAGATGTGCCCATCCCGCTTGCACAGGCGATAATCGCTTTGAGCGGTTTGCGCTGGGCTGCGGCGTATTCGGACATAGCGCCAATATGCATCGCCAGATATCCAATCTCCGCTTCTGGCACGTCGCGCTGTGTGAACTCCGCCAGTAACCGAGAGCATTTACGAGCGATCTCAAAGGTAGGTCCATATTGCTCTTTGATCTGCGCTAGCAGCGGGTTGCGGATATCCAGTCCCATCCGCAGCCGCTCAATCGCCGGACCGAGATGGTTGATGAATCCCGCGAACAAGCGGCTGTTGCCTTTCAGCTCGAATCCGGTTTCCATTTCCGCCATCTTGAGGATATCGCGTGCCAGCTTGACCAGTTCAAAGCTGACATGCTCGTAATATGGATCGGATTCGACGCTGAGTCGGGTTTCGGCACCTTTGAGATGCATGGTGATATATCCCATTTCATCCTCAGGCACGATAATGTCGAAGGACTGCTCCAACCGTTCTGCCAGCGTGCGAGCGATGCGGAATTCGCGCAATTGCTTCAGCTCATCCAGAATGTGGGACGCAATCGTAATGCGTTGTCCGCGCCGAATGCGCTCAATCGCGAGTGCCAGATGCACCGTCAGCCCGATATAGGCGCTATCGGTTAATTTCATATGCATCTCGCGTTCCAGATCGCTCAAGTACGTTTGCAGCTGATCCATCATGCCGTCGTCGACTAGATTGAGCAGTCGATTGCGAATGTGGAATTGCACGCGACCTGTTTCCTCATCGGGCGAGAGCTGATCCCGCACCAGATGAGTCAACTGGTATTCGTCCACACTTTCGTAGAGCAGATGAACGAGCGCGGAGCGGATGCTGCTCTCTATGCCTTCTACATATACGCCTAGCCCGGGCTTTCGGACAAGCGCAATATCGAAGGAGGAGAGCCATTGGGCGATCCGATCCAGGTCGTTGCTGAGTGTGCCTTCTGTAACTTTGAATTGAGAGGCAAATGCGTAAAGTTTAATCGGTTCCTTGGAGAGAAGAAGTTCGCTAATAATGAAGTAATGCCGTTCCTCACGCGTGTAATCTTTGCGAAGGTTCTGTTCGTCGAGTTCTTGACGAGCGGCATCCAGAGCAGATGCACTGCCTTCCAGAGCCAGACCGGTTCCGGGCTTGCGAATGAGCTTCAGGTGATGCTGGCGCAGCCATTCTTCGGCGGCAGGCAGCTCACGTTTGACCGTTTTCTCACTGACGTCCAGATGATCCGACAGATCGCGAATCGTAATATAGTCGCCATGTGCCCCGGTCAGAAACTGAAGCATCATCGTCAGCCTGGCGGTCAGCTTCTCCAAAATGACAAACCTCCTCTCCCCAAAATCCGATTGTAAACGATATCATGAAAATAGTGCTGAGAAATTAGAACTAGTTCCGGTACTTCAAATTTTAAGCCTTATGTAAGCTGACATCAATTGAAAGATGCCTTGATTTGACCTCTGTGCATAAGGGACAAAGGCAGATAAATCCTTGCTAGTAAAGGGAAGTGAGTTGGTTTTGGAAGGGATATCATGTAGCAGACAGCATCTATAAATAGAACTCTATCCATATCGCAGTACAGAAAGTGTTAGATCCATTGCGACAAATAACGACAAGAGGGAGTTAGTGTATGATTACAAATGGAGAAATCAACAAAAGTATATTTTATAATGAGTTAGTTTGTAAATATATACGAAATAATGAACAAAATACCAAGATGTATACGAGATATTAAACTTGAGGGAATCTTGTTTAAACATGATTTCTTTATAATAATGAAGAAATCATGTTAACCGTTCGATTCACAACCATAACAGCCCTCTGATCTGCACACATCCTCGAAAACGGGATGCTGCGGAATCAAAGGGCTGTATCTGTTGATTAACGTTCTCTCGCATCAGATGAGATGACCATCGCTGCTTCTTGCTGTTCATCCGCATACCACGGATTCAAATGCACCAGCACTTCCGTCACCTGCGCGTCCGAGTGCATAATATTCTTTTTCATCAATCGTGAAATGTCGTGTCCCTGCTGAATCGTTAGCGAAGCATCCACGCCGATGCGCACATCGACTACAATATAATGCCCATGCTCACGCGCGCGAATCCGGTCAATTCGTTTGACGTCTGGCATTGCCGTCAAGACAGCAGTGTATGCTTCAATCTTCTCAGGATGTACTGCTTTTTCCATTAAAATATCGATCGATTCACGACCGGTAGAATAGGCGAGCTTGAGAATGAGCAAAGCAACGACAATTCCTGCCAGCGGATCACCATAGGCAAGCAGCCCATAGCCGTAATATTCACCGATCAAGCCTAGCCCAATCCCCAGAAAAGCCGCACCAGAGGCGTATACATCTGCCAAATGATCCTGCGCAGTAGCGATCAAGCCCTTACTGTTGGCTTCGCGTCCGATCCGCATCGTATAGATGTACAGCAACAGTTTCCAGACTAACGAAACGGCGGCTGCCAGCAGGGCAATCACATGCGGCTGCGATGGCGCTTCAAACAGCAACATGACCGAGTGATATCCGATATACAGCGCCGCCAGCAGCAGAATTACCGCGACCATACTGGCACCAAGTACCTCGGCTTTGCCATGCCCATATGGGTGATCTTCATCTGGCGGGATTGCTGAGATGCGCATCGAACCAAGCGCTGTCGCAGACGCGATCACGTCACCGGCATTATGAATACCGTCGGCGATGAGTACTTGACTGTTGAACAGCACACCGACAATGAGCTTGAGCAGGGTCAGTGCCACATTGCTGATCAGGCTGAGCCAGGCGGCGAGCATGGACTGATTCACGGAAGAATTGGACATGATAGGAGAACCTCCTGCAAGATGGAATACTATATATAGACAACAAAATAGCCTCAACGTCTGCGACTGCCCAACGCGAGAATATAGTAAGAAATAAGGATGACACTGACACAATGATTGACCATATACGCCCAATATACATGTAATACACGTTCATAAAACAAAGTCTCACTATATCACATTTACCCGCAACCACCAATACGTTAAGCGTAAAAGCATACCTATTATATACATATGATTATATGCACCTGAATGTTATGTACATCTATGCCCTACATGCACTAGATAGGAAGTAATAATACAGAAATCATCCCAATTCATATAAAAGCAGGATTCCCAAGTATGAAGGAATCCTGCTATCTTTGTTCGTCTATCGTCTATCGTCTATCGTCTGCCTATGCAGATTTACTCGTCACCGTGTGGATGCTTGTCTTTTTCCAGACAGCGCAGTACTTTATAGCCGTAAGCTGGCAATTTGCATTGCAGTTTGCCACCGTCTAACTGCACTTCCTGTCCTTCCAGCATATCTTCCCAATGATCGGCATCAATATCGATATCGATCTCAATCGGTTCACTAGAACTGTTCATGGCGATGACAAAGGTATCGTGCTCATCCGTGCGCTCATATACCAGCTCATTACTACCTTTACGTGAATGCAAGAAGCGGAAATGTCCCTGACGCAGCGCTGTATATTGCTTGCGCAGCCCGATGATGCGCTGGTAGTAGGCAAACAGCTCAAGATCCTGTTCTTCCTTGTCCCATACCATACAGCGGCGGCAATCTGGATCGCCATCGCCTTCCATCCCGATCTCGTCGCCATAATAAATGCACGGCGTACCGGTAAAGGTCATCTGGAACAGCGAAGCTAGCTTGAGTCGGTCTTTGTTGCCTTCTGCCAGTGTCAGTGCACGCGGCGTATCGTGGCTATCCAGCAAGTTAAAGGCAACTTCGGTCACCTGACGCTGGTAACGCGCCATCTGCATCCCGATTGCATGTGAGAACGTGAGCGCATCTGTTGTGTCTTTAATGAAGAAATCGGTCACGGCATTTTTAAATGGATAGTTCATGACGGAATCAAACTGGTCGCCTTGCAGCCAAGGACTGGACTCATGCCAGATTTCGCCGAGAATGTAAATGTCCGGGTTGATCGCCTTCACCGTTTGCCGGAATTCGCGCCAGAACTGGTGATCTACCTCGTCCGCTACATCTAGGCGCCAGCCGTCGATACCATATTCCTCTGCCCAGTAACGCGCTACGCCAAGCAGATATTCTTTTACTTCCGGGTTCTCTGTATTCAGCTTCGGCATAAGCGGCTCAAAGTCGAATGTATCGTAGGTCGGAATGCCATCCTCGACTGTTAGTGGGAATTTGCGCACATGGAACCAATCTTTGTACTTGGAATGCTCGCCTTTTTCTTGTACATCGACAAAGGGAGCGAACGTTTTGCCGGAATGGTTGAATACCGCATCAAACATGACACGAATGCCTTTGCTGTGGCAGGTATGAATTAACTTTTTCAGCGTTTCTTCATCGCCAAAGCTTGGATCAATCTGCATATAATCTTCTGTATCGTATTTATGATTCGTCGTCGCTTTAAAAATCGGACACAGGTAAATCGCGTTAATCCCCAGCTCAGTCAGATGATCCAGGTGGTCGATAATGCCTTGCAGATCGCCGCCAAAGAAATTGTACCACTCCGGCTTGCCGCCCCATGGCAACGTACCTTCCGGGTCATTAGACGGATCGCCATTCGCAAATCGCTCCGGGAAAATCTGATAAAAGACCGCATCCTTTACCCAATCTGGCGTTGTGAATACATCGACCGGGTTGATAAATGGAATATCGAATAACCGATCCATCTCTGGCTCGTCGCTACCGAATTTATCCTCATCCATCCAGATCGTTTCCTCATCATTGGACAGCTTAAACCCATATTTCAACCGTCGAAACGGAGGCTTCACTTCACATTCCCAATAATCGAACAGCGTATCCGTGGCGAGAAATGTCATCGGCACCAGCTCTTTGGACTTCTCCCACATATACTTGTCACCCGCAAGCGCCCATGCCTGCTTCACATCCTGCTTTTTCGTCCGCAGACGCAAATGAATCGTCTCCCCATCATATGGATAACCCCAGTTCATTTTCGGACGATGATAAATGGCTTCAATCAGCATGTAAGTTCCTCCTGTAACAATATGTAGATGCTAACGCTTTTTACCCTTAAAGGGTATAGTGGAACCAGTTCGATTCCAAATAAAAAGGCACAGCCAGCAATCCCTGCCAGACGTACCTTGGATCCGTTATATTACAATCTTCAAGCAAATAAAAAAGGCTTCGTAATGTAGATTAACGATATAGATTGTAACAAAAATGCTTCCTGAAGCAATAGGTTTGTATCATGTCTAAGATGCATGTTTAAGAGGCGAGTTGCACGGAGCGGAGGAAAGGGAATTGGGAAAAAGGACGATTTTGGAGTTGCGAGAATCTTCATTTTATCCTAATACCAAAGATTCTCGTAACTCCACCTGAGTCCGTTTCCCAATCCCTTTCCGCAGCGCATGTTGCATCTCTCCGCATCCATTCATTTTCCAATCCAACGTGCTTCCCCCGATGCCCGTGGCACCAGCACCGTTGTATACTCACCCGGTGTCTCCGACATGTGCACCTGATCGGTCACTCCTTGATAATGCCCACACACGGTATCTGCTGTAAATAGCTCTGGATCAAGATACAGATGTTCGTCATCCGATCCCGCAGTCTCATGGGCAAATTCTTTCTCAAACAATCCTAGCGACATTAACCACAGCGATACTCGGCTGAGCGAAATATGCACGCGATAACTGCCGCCTTCCTCTGCACGACGTGCCAGTGCTGCCATCGCTCCGGCAGCAGCAAGCCACGAAATAATATAATCATTCACTACTAGAATTGGCGGCAATTGTGGCTGCTCCGGTGTGCCTTCGAGCGACATGACACCAGTCAATGTACCAGCCGTCTGGTCAAAACCGATCCGATCTGCCCAAGCACCATTCTCACCGTTCAATGATACCGATACGTGAATAATACCCGGACGTAACGCGGCACTCTGCTCTGCACTCAATCCGAACCGTTCCAGATATGACGGACGACGATTGGCGAAGAAAATATCCGCATCACGCAGCAGATCCATCATGCGCTCATGCGCTGGCTTATCATCTAGCTCTAGCATCGCGGAGCGCATGCCTACATTGGCGGTATAATACGTCGTATCGACTTCCCAATCGGACGGACGCCAAATGTTTAGTACATCCGCGCCATGCAGAGCAAGCGCACGACCGACACCCGCACCTGCAATAACATGTCCCATACCAAGTGCGCGAATACCGTCCAATGGTGCGGAGCCGCCCTGCGGTAACGGTTCTGGTGCGCTATCGCCAATTTTCTCAATTTGTACTAACGGTAGCGAAGCGACCGATTCAAACGCAGGCTCGTTCAGAAATTCGTCCACAGTACGCGCCATCGGCATAACAACACCAGCTTTGGCACCTGCTTCTTCCAGATCGCGAGCGTTCCATTGGGAAATAGCATTAGCTACTGCTTCCGGCGTATCCGCGCAATCGAGTAGCTTCAATGTGTTGATTTTTAGCTTTGGATATGGCTCTAACGGCATCACCCAGCGTTTATCCTTTGTCTGGTAAAAGCGGAATTTGAACGATGGGCTTGGATCGGATGGGCTGGTGGGCGAATAACCGTTCAGTTTTTCCCATTTGCGGTCGTAGAAAGGAGAGAGCCGATGCAGAATTTTACGCAAATCGAGCGAAATGTCCTGACCTTTCCCACCGCGCAGTCGCCATAGATTCGCAGCAGCAACCGACTTCGCAACCATGCCGATGCCTGCCGAACTGGCGAGTCGGAGTACACTCGGAACGATAGGGTCTTTACCAGTAAAGCGGATCTGCCCGCCGCTGTCTGCGGACGATAATCCCATGCCGTTCAATACATCTTCTAGCGCGGCATGCATATCGAACTCTGTATGATCTGCCCGATTGTTTACGGCGTGTTGAATTTGTTGTTTGAGCAATGCGGTATCTTGTGTAGCTTCCGTATGTGTAGACATGATATGCACCTCTTTGGATAGAATCGTAATTCACTGCATGCAATAACAAAACATAATAGCCAAACTCAAAAGGTCTGTTTATAACGCTGATATTTAATATATAAATTTATACATATAATTTTAATATCTTTACAAGTGCAGTGCAATGAACAATAGTGGGTCAGTTGCGGTGTATGCCACGTTTTAGCAGTGTTTGTAGGTTTAGTCATACTATATTTTGTAAATATACAGTTTGAGGTGAAGGGGCGAAATCATCTGCATGCCAAATTGCAATCGCGGACTTACACAATAAGAGTGAAAATACAAAATGAAGAGCGAGGGTACGATATGAAGAGTGAAAGTATAATATGCAATACCAGTACAAACGAACAACACAGCAATACAGGCAACCTCGAAAAGAAAACAAAACAAAACAAAACACATAACAAAAACAGCAACAGACCCATTCTAGTCTGCTGCTGTCTTTTTGTAGAATATCTATGCTCCATCCAGTAAACATTGCATAAGCGCTGTTCACGAATGATAAATGACGAATGATGAGTTACGAACTACAAATTACGCGTTGCGTTTCATTACACTTTTGTGATGGGAGAATACGTCAAAGCTTTGTTGTCCGTGGTATGAACCCATGCCGCTTTCGCCAACACCGCCGAATGGCAAATAGTGCGAAGTCATGTGGGACAACGTTTCGTTAATACAGCCGCCGCCGAAGGAGACGGTATTCAGCACTTGTTCTTCCAGTTGCTCATCCTGTGTAAACAGATACAGTGCCAGCGGTTTCGGACGATTCACGATTTCATCCAGCAACGGATTTAGATCGTCATACGCGATAACTGGCAAAATCGGTCCGAAGATCTCTTCCTGCATAACTGGCGCATCCCAGCTTACGTTGTCCAGCAGTGTTGGCTCGATCAGCAGTTGATCGCGCACGGAGCGTCCGCCAACTAGTACCTGCTGATCCTGCATCAGCCCAGTAAGACGGTCAAAGTTGCGTGCATTGACGATATGTGGGAAATTCGGGTTGTGCAGTACATCGTCAGTGAATTTATCGGCGATCTCAGCGGAGATCAGTTCCACCAGTTGCTCTTTTACACTGCTGTGTACAAGCAGGTAGTCTGGTGCGACGCAAGTTTGACCAGCGTTCAGGAATTTACCGCGTACGAGACGTTGTGCAGCGAGCTTCAGATCAGCATCCTGATGCACGATGCTTGGGCTTTTGCCACCCAGCTCCAACGTTACCGGAGTCAGATGCTCAGCCGCTGCACGCATCACGACGCGACCAACACCTGTGCTGCCAGTGAAGAAGATATAGTCGAATTTTTCTTTTAAAAGGGCAGTGCTTGCTTCGACTTCGCCTTCCACAACATGAATATATTCAGCCGGGAACAACCCGGTCAGCAGTTCATAGATGACGTGGGAAACGGTTGGTGTCAGCTCAGACGGCTTCAGGATGGACGTATTGCCTGCTGCCATCGCACCGATCAGCGGACCAAAAGCAAGCTGGAACGGATAGTTCCATGGAGCAATGACCAGTGTCACGCCATATGGCTCTGGATAAATTGTGCTCACTGCATCTGGCAACGCAGAAGAAGTAGGCACCTGACGTGGAGCTGCCCAGCTTTCCAGATGTTCCAGTGCAAAGTCCAGTTCACCCATTACGATGCGAATCTCCGAACCGTACGCTTCTGCTTCCGATTTGTTCAGATCAGCATGCAGGGCATCCAGAATGCGTTGATGATATTGCTCAATACCGGATTTCAGCTTACGCAGAGCATCCAGACGATACGCTGTCGATTTGGTAGTACCTGTATGAAAAAATGTGCGCTGTTGCGCGACGAGTTGTGGAATAGAGTCCATATTAGTTATTCTCTCCTTGAACATTCATTTGGTTTAGTTAGGAAACGCTGAACAGATGTGCGAAATAGATATAGAGTAGTATTACCCATCTTTTAATCATTGTGCACAATTTTATTTTGTTTGAATAATCTAGTGCAATATATCGCATTATAAGTCAGTATATACATAGTGACAATAACCAGAATATAAAACGATGGGGTTTATGCCACAATTGTTGTTTAGATGTAGAGATAGGCGGTTTATAGTGGTCATAGAGTGAATAATGGTATCCAATCCATCGATAAGAAATTTCATGTGGAATTCAATAGGAAGCTATGTGTCATACAGATCTGTCCACCATGTAGTCATTTAGTATAGATTTGTTCATAGTTATGACTTTTTAAAGTGATTTTGTGATATGATGTCAGCAGGACAGCAAGCATTCGGTGGGACGATCACGGTGTAGCCTTCGGTAAGGAGGTGATGCCATGATCGTATTGGTTTGGATGGAGTTTGTGTATGTGCTCAAAGCAGTAGCCGCTTCGCTCAGCATTGTGCTGAGCGGGCGCAAGCTGTATCGTATCGCACGTCGCAAGCGACAAGACCAAAACAAGCAGAAAAAAACCACCGAATAAAGGTTGAGAACCTTCGGTAGTTTTTTGCAACGTGATTTTGAAATCATTTGCGCGCCGTGGTTGTCGCACGCCTGTTGTCTCATGACTCTGCCGTTCCCGCGGTGGAGTCATTTTCATTTCTATACCACAGATTATAAACGTTTAAACGCTATTTTTCAATCTACTTATCATTATAAATACAATGAGACGGTTGTTCCTATTTCAATAGGAGAGTTCATTCCCACGTTTCTTTTCGCCACAAGGACGCATCGTTTACATCTTCCACATGAAATCTCAATTCTATTTGCAAAGGAGATTCTTACCCATGCCGGACAAAATACCATCGCCCAACCCGCAGCTGACCAACGCCATTCCACAGACGATCCAGCAGACGACTTCTACCGAGCGCGTCGATCCGCGTATTCTACGTACGCGCGCACTGCTGCGTGATGCGCTGATCCACCTGATGGAGCAGCAGCCATATGACAAAATCACCATTCAAGATATCACCTCACGTGCAACCGTCAATCGCAAAACCTTTTACCTGCATTACGAATCCAAAGATCATCTGTTGTTCGCGGTCACGGACGAGCTGTTAGGCGAACTGTTTGGTGAAGCGCGGGATGCAAGTACTTTTCACCAATCCATTGAAGAATTACAGCGTTATATCGCCGGACGCATCTTTACCTATATTATCCGGTACAAGCGCTTTTTCGAGGTTATGTTTGAGCGGAGAGCGATGTTTAACTTTGTTCAATATATGAAGCAGTATATCGCACGCTTTTATGAGGAACGATTTGCTGCGCTGGATGATGCGCAGCTGCCCGTGCATAAGGATGTAATTGCCAGCTACATTAGCTCTGCCTATGTAGGTGTGATTCACTGGTGGCTGCGTGAAGGTATGCCGTATACACCGGAAGAGATGACCGAGCAGATGATCGCGCTCAATTCCAATGGACCGATCCGCTTAATTCAGCAGCAGGGCATGGAATAACAGATGTTTACTGGTGAAAACGTCACGGAGAAATCAGCGGATATACAGCTGTATATCTATCGAATACAAGTGTATATCTATCGAATACAAGTGTATATCCATCAAACACAAGATTCATTCCCCTATAAATACAAAAAAAGATCAGCGTCGCCATTACAGGCTGATGCTGATCCAATCAAATCGTATAGTCCGCCGTTTCCTTGGCGACTTCTGCCAATTCGCCTTCACGGGCATTTTGTTTGATCTTGCCGAGCAGTCGGCGCAACGTATCACGTTCGTCTTCGGAGATGCCTTCCATCAGATGTTGTCCGGTTTCCTTCATAATGCTGCATACATCCTGTTCCAGCCGTGTGCCGTCTGCCGTTAGATAGATTTTGAAGCGGCGGCGATCATCGGTGCAGGTGATTTTGCGAATAAAGCCTTTGTTTTCCAGATTGGAGATCATTCGCGTAATATTCGTTTTGTCTTTGCCGAGGCGTTCGCCGATCTCGTTCTGGGTCAATCCGTCCTTTTGCCAGAGTAGCATCATAACAAACGTTTGTTCCGGCGCGAGATTGAAGGGAGCAAGCTGTTGCTTGATATAGCCAGCAATCGCCAGATGAACATCACGAATGAATACGGTATAACTCTTCTCTACATCAAAATGCATATTGTTCACCCTTATATGGATCACATGTGCCAAACGGATCGCAAATTTATAAAAAATATAATTTAAAATTGAATAATTAGTACTTGAGGGGGTATAGTTGGTATAGCAACCTTTACAGCGCTTGTCATTTTCAATGCGTATGTCAGCCGTATTGTCGAACGATAGCAAGCCACATCGTTGCATAACAAACGGTGCAGTGCAAGCAATAATGGTTGCATAAGGTAGATCTCGCACGTCTGAATCGACGTTAGACTATCATGTTTGTGCAACACTGTCAACGCTGCTATACGACAGTCATTTAGCTATTCATCATGGCGACCGGTTGACCGATAAAAAGGAAATACCGGATGCAGAAATGGAAATGGTAATATTCATTGTGAAACTTTCATTTTTATCTTGACATTGTTCGACACAAGGTCTATTGTAATTTTTGTGAGTTTGACTGTCACAAAAGAGACACAATGAAAGATTGACTTTATAACGATACCTGCATATGAAATATGTTGTTGTATACATATTTTATGGAGAGGTTCGTTTATTTTTTGACGATATAGTTGCTATATCAACAGTATCAAGCTGGCAGGACGTTAAGGTCTGTACACAACTAGCCCATAGACACAGAAGCATGCAAAATGCTATAGAACACACGGGATGGGTACATTTTGGAGGAGAAACGATATGGAAGCTATGACATTTGTATTGTTCGGTTCAACCGGGGATCTGGCGAAACGCAAAATTTTCCCTGCTTTGTACAATTTGTATGTAGATCGCAAAATGCCGGAAGCCTTCTCCATCATCGGACTGGGACGCAAATCATTCAATGACGCGACATTCCAGACGTATGTGGAGCAATCGCTGCAAGAATTTTCCCGCAACACACCAAATCATCGCGAAACGCTGGACGCGTTTTTACGTTCTATTCGCTATCATATTCTGAATGTGGATGATACCGCCGGTTACAAAGAACTGCTGAGCATCGTTGAGCAGCGCGAATCCGAGCTGAACATTCCACAAAACCGCATGTTCTACATGTCGGTAGCACCTGAATTTTTCGAGGTGATTGCTGACAACATCAATGCGAGCGGATTGGGTACAACATCTGGTTGGAAGCGTCTGATCATCGAGAAACCGTTCGGTCACGATCTGGAATCGGCACGTCAGCTGAACAATCACCTGAGCAAAACATTTGCTGAGGAAGAAATTTTCCGCATTGACCACTATCTGGGCAAACCGATGGTGCAAAATATGGAATCCTTCACTTCGGCGAATCCGGTCATCCAATCGCTGTGGAACAACCGTCATATCGCAAACGTGCAAATTACTGCATCCGAAGTAGTCGGTGTAGAAGAGCGCGCAGGCTATTATGATCATACTGGCGCTGTACGCGATATGGTACAAAACCATATGCTGCAAGTGCTGATGATGACTGCAATGACACTGCCTGGCGGACATACGGCGGACGATGTACGTTCCCATAAGAAATACATCGCCAAAGCGCTGCGTCCAGTATCCAAAGAAGAAGCGCACAAACATATCGTGCGTGCACAATATACTGCTGGTGTCGTATCTGGTCGCGAAGTACAGGGATATCAGGATGAGCCGGGCATTACACTTGGTTCCAACACCGATACCTTTGTCGCTGCACGCGTCTGGGTTGATGATTTCTCTTGGCAGGGCGTACCGTTCTACATTCGTACCGGTAAACGCATGAAAGAAAAATCGACCCGTATCGTGATTGAGTTCAAAAACACGATGCACAACAACGAAATCTGTATTGATTGCGACGGACAGCCGAATATGCTGACCATCAGCATCAATCCAGAAGAGAAAATTACCCTGCAATTGAATCGTCGCAATGTAAAAACGGGTCAACTGGAGCCGATGACATCCGAATTCGTGATGGGCACTGACAATGATCCAGAAGCATATGAACTGCTGATCGGCGATGCACTGCGCGGCGACGGCACCTTCTTCGCTCACTGGGATGAAGTGGAGCTGTCCTGGCAATGGATTCAACCGATTCTGGAAGCTTTCGCGGACAACAGTCTGCCGCTGCATGATTATGCCTCCGGCACGTATGGTCCAGAAGCATCCGATGCGCTGCTCGCCGAGCAAGGATTCCGCTGGTTGGGCGACCGCAATGCGGCACCTGTGCGTACCGGCGTAGCATCACGCTAAGCGTTCCACGCGTTCTTTTGCAGATGAATGTCTGGTTTACGCTCTGGTTTAGGATGAACAGAGCGTATTCCCTATGCCTTCAAAGCTGGTTGTATGGCTTTGCAGAGTATCGTTGCAGTCTATGATTGGATAATTAGGCATGAGATGGCAATCAATTGGAGCAACATCTTTTACAAAGATTCAGATAAAAAAAGGGATCTATCATCCCACTACATGGAGGGCTATACTATGAAAATCGGATTGATCGGACTTGGCAAAATGGGTATGAACCTGGCACAAAACCTGATGGATCACAGCCACGAGGTTGTTGCCTTTGACCTGAACAAAGAAGCGGTAAAAGAAATCTCTGGACTGGGTGCACAAGGCGCGAACACCATCGCTGAGCTGGTAGAGAAAATGGAAGCACCGCGCGTACTGTGGGTGATGGTTCCTCACGGCGTCGTTGATTCCGTACTGGCTGAAATTGCTCCACTGTTGTCCGAGAACGATATTGTGATTGAAGCAGGAAACTCTCACTACAAAGAATCCATTCGTCGTTACAATGAAATGAAAGTCAAAGGCATCCACTACATGGACGCAGGTACATCCGGCGGCATGAGCGGCGCTCGTAACGGTGCGTGTTATATGGTTGGTGGCGACAAAGAAGCATGGGATGTTGTGGAACCGGTATTCCGTGATACTTCCGTAGAGCATGGCTACCTGTATGCTGGCGAAGCGGGCAGCGGTCACTACCTGAAAATGGTACACAACGGGATCGAGTACGGTATGATGGCAGCTATCGGTGAAGGATTCGAAGTACTGGAGAAAAGCCCGTACGACTTTAACTATGAAAAAGTAGCACGCGTATGGAACAACGGTTCCGTTATCCGCTCTTGGCTGATGGAGCTGACCGAAAATGCATTTGCTAAAGACGGTCGTCTGGAAGAAATCCAAGGCATCATGCACTCCTCTGGTGAAGGCAAATGGACAGTGGAAGAAGCAATGGATCTGCAAATGGCAACACCGGTTATCGCGCTGTCCCTGCTGATGCGTTACCGTTCCTTGGACAACGATACATTTACAGGTAAAGTTGTCGCTGCACTGCGTAACGAATTTGGTGGTCACGCGGTCGAGAAATCCTCGAAATAATATAGTATTTAATATCCAGAACCCTTGCGCATAACGTGCCGGGGTTCTTCTTGTTGTATCTCATCTTGCTAATGAGCCCTTGCTTATACATACAGCAACTCAATTATAGATAGAATCAAACAACGTATAACGGAAGTTTGTTGGATTTAGAATGAAAATAGATGAAAAATCTAAATTTAATTTTCAAATAACGTTGACGTTAACGTTAAATAGTACTATTATATTCATATACAATATGTAATTATTTAAATATATGAATGTGAGGGGACGTCATGACGCTGTATAAGATTGATGAAGTAGCTACCGAATGCAATCTGACCAAGCGTACGATTCGCTATTACGAGGAGATCGGTCTGCTGGCTCCGCAGCGAAGTGAAGGCAATACCCGGTTGTATACGCGTGACGATATTGAACGGTTGAAAAAGATCATCAGTGCGCGCGATGTACTTGGCTTCTCGTTGCAGGAATTACAGCGGTATATCGAAGTGATGGAGATGCTGAGAGGTCAGCGTGAGCGGTATCGTAACATTACCGATCTGCAAGAACGCAGACAGCAGCTACAGCAGATCGATATCACGCTGGGCGAGCAGTTGGAGATGATGGAGAGCAAGATGAACACGATTCAGTCGTTCAAGCAAGAAGCGGAGGAATTGCGTCAGCAGGTGCGCGAAGGCTTAGAGAGGCTAAGCGGCGAAAAGGCGGATTCTTGAAGCAGGATATGCTAACTATACGTTAGCCACAAAGTCGTACGATGTTCCAAATGGACGGTTCTGACAACGAATCGTTGGGACATTCTGTGATGCATGATCATATTACATGTAACGGAGATTGGAAGAGAAAAGGGAGGAATATATCATCATGAGTACCAAAACAGCTCAAGTCAAAGAGCTGCCCAAACAAGGCGGACTATTGTCGCAGCCAAAAGCAGTATGGGCAGTTGCCTTTGCCTGTGTCATTTCATTTATGGGTCTTGGTCTGGTTGACCCGATTTTACCAGCGATTGCCACTCAGTTGAATGCAACACCAAGTCAAGTATCGCTGCTGTTCACCAGCTACAATCTGGTAACTGGTCTGGCGATGCTGATCACTGGTTTCGTTTCCAGTCGGATTGGAGTCAAATGGACGCTGCTAAGCGGTGTCATCCTAATCGTCATTTTCTCAGCATTGGGCGGTATGTCTGATACAATCAGTCAGATTGTTGGTTTCCGCGGCGGCTGGGGATTAGGGAATGCGCTGTTCATCGCGACTGCATTGTCTGCGATTGTCGGCTTGTCGACTTCCGGTACAGCCAAAGCGATTATTTTGTATGAAGCAGCACTTGGTCTGGGGATCTCAGTCGGACCTCTGCTAGGCGGCGAATTGGGTTCCATTTCATGGCGCGGTCCGTTCTTCGGTGTCAGCGTTCTGATGTTACTCGGTTTTGTATTTATTCTGGTAATGTTGCCGAAAATTCCAAAACCTAAAACACGCAGTTCCTTATCTGATCCATTCAAAGCATTGAAATTCCCGGCATTGAAAACATTGGCGATTGTTGCCTTCTTATATAACTTTGGTTTCTTCACCCTGATGGCGTATTCGCCGTATGTGATGGGACTGGATGAGCATGGTCTTGGTTATGTATTTTTCGGTTGGGGCATTCTGCTGGCGATTACGTCCGTATTCGTAGCACCGAAGCTGCAAGCACGCTTCAATCTCGCTGGTTCGATGGGCGTGATGCTGACGCTGTTCGCACTAGATCTTGTATTCATGGGTGTAGGTGCAGCGACTGGCTCGCCAACTCTGGTTATTATCGGAGTGATTGTTGCTGGTATTTTCCTCGGTATTAACAATACGCTGATTACTACAGCTGTTATGGAATCTGCACCAGTGGAACGTTCGGTCGCTTCCGCGGCATATAGCTTTGTCCGTTTCCTCGGTGGCGCGGTATCCCCATTCTTAGCAGGTAAATTAGCAGAATGGTACAACTCAGCAACACCGTTCTACTTTGGTGGTCTGATGGTGTTGGTCGCTGTTGTCGTGCTGATCGTTCGTCGCCGTCATCTGGCTGGCATCGACGTCTCGCACGGTCATTAATGGATGGAGCAGTGCTGAACTGCGTTGCGCATGAATTGCTGTGCCGCAGTTCGGCATATAATGGGTAATAGTAAGATATAACTGATTTGTCATATGAGTCGTACAGAATGGAGGAGAAGCTTATGTCTGACAATAATCAAAGTACAGTATACCAACACATTGCTGTTGCGGTAGACGGCTCCGAACATGCTCGTCGCGCATTGGAGCACGCAGTATCGCTGGCGCGTTCGCTGCAAACGCCAGCCAGATTGACTCTGATCCATGTGAATCCAACAATGATGGTGTCTGAACCGCCATTTGGTGTTGATATCGATCAGCGATTGGATGAGGAAGGTCACGAATTGACCGAAGCGTACCGCAGCTATCTTGACCCAACGGGTGTACAATATACGATTCGTTATCACGATGGCGATCCGGCAACTGTGATCTGCGATCTGGCTACCGAGGAAAAAGCCGATCTGATCATTATGGGAACACGCGGGATGAGCACTGTATCCGAGCTGTTTCTGGGCAGTGTAAGTCATAAAGTCATTCAACATGCGAAATGTCCGGTGCTGACGGTGAAATAAACTGCGTTGGCTGAACGTGACAGTCGTATCATGAACCGATTGGAATAGATGCGTTTCGAGGTAGTAGATCACTTACGTTGAAGAAGATCGATAATGATACGGATAAATTGTAAAACCACCAGTAGGATGATGAGAACTGTCTCTCATGATCTTACTGGTGGTTTTTTGTATGTACGTCATTATGAAGCTTATTCTATTATAGAAGTTGTTTTATTTATAACGGAACACAATGCTGCTCAATAATATCGGCAATATGCTCGGCAGCACAGGCGCCAGTTACAACATCCACTGTAAAATCCTCTGCTGCTTTTTGGTCCATTTCGAATACATAAGCATTCATTTCCAGAAAGACGACCATAGATAGAAACGCGGTACGCTTATTGGCATTGTGAAAGGCATGATTTTTGGCAATGGATTCAAATAGCGCAGCTGCCTTATGAAACACGGTTGGATACAGGTCTTTGCCCAGCATCGTTTGTTTTGGACGGTTGACCGCCGATTCTAACAGACCCAGATCTCGAACACCTGTATCCTCTTCGCCGCCATGTTCATCAATCAGCATTGCGTTAAAATAGATGATCTCCTGAATGGTTACATACTGAATGGTCATCGATCTTTCAAGCCTTTTAGTGTTTGGCTGTATTTATCCATCACTCTGGCAGCGATATTGAGTGCTTGTGGGCTCAGCCCTTCTTCGAGCTTGGGAATAGGCTGAATGATGATATGTCCTTTGTCGTTTAGTACGATGTTTACGTCATCTCCTTTTTCTAAATGTATATGATCTAAAAAGTCTTTCGGAATTACAATACCTGCACTTGTGCCGATTTTAACGATTTTACGTTTTAATGCCTTTTCGTTTGACGTTTTGGGTGTAGTTGAAGAGAATTGGGATGCGTTTGGTTTAGGATTCTCCATTTCGTTTTCATCCTTTCTACAAGAGATACAAATATTATAATATATGAATGGTTGTCATACACGAAAAATGTAATTACATTATCCTAAATAAATAGCAACTCGTTTGACAACACTTGCTGCCAGACGTATGATCTACCTGAATCTGGTATACAGAAATATCCAAATCGTAGAGGAGGCAACTGTATGAACATGACGTGGAGATGGTATGGCGAAGGCAATGATAATATTACACTGGATCATATCCGTCAGATTCCTGGGGTGATGGGTATCGTCTGGTCGTTGCATGATAAGATCGCGGGCGAAGAGTGGGAGCTGGAGCGCATCCAAGAAGTAGCCAATCAGATTACTGCCAAAGGATTCAGTACTGCCGTTGTGGAGAGTGTGAATGTACACGACGACATCAAGATTGGACGTCCGACGCGGGATCATTATATCGATATCTACATAGACACCATTCGTAAACTGGCTACGGTTGGCGTCAAAGTCATTTGTTATAACTTTATGCCAGTATTCGATTGGACACGCACGGAGCTGTACAAGGAGTTGCCGGACGGTTCGAATGCACTCTTTTATGAAAAAGCGGCGATTACTGACAATCCGCGCCAGATGGTGGATCGCATTTTGCAAGGAGCAGGCAAGTTTACGATGCCGGGTTGGGAACCGGAGCGGCTGGCAAAGCTGGATGAGCTGTTTGCGGCGTATGCCGATGTGGATGAAGAGAAGCTGTTTGATAACCTAAAATATTTCTTGGAGCGCATCATGCCAGTCTGCGAAGAAGTGGATATCAAAATGGCGATTCATCCTGACGATCCGGCGTGGCCGATCTTTGGATTGCCGCGCATCATTCGTAGCCGCGATACGATCCGCCGTCTGCTGGATATGGTAGACAGTCCGTACAATGGGCTGACATTTTGCACCGGATCGCTCGGCACGAACCCTACTAACGATCTGCCAGCGATGATTCGAGAATTCCACGACCGTATTTATTTTGCCCATATTCGTAATGTGAAGGTGTTCGATAATGGTGACTTTATCGAGGTATCGCATCGCGGGCAGGATGGTAGTGTGGATATTGCTGAGGTTGTCAAAGCGTATCATGAGAACGGTTACACCGGATATGTGCGTCCCGATCATGGTCGTCATTTGTGGGGGGAAGAGCAGGATTGTCGTCCAGGCTATGGATTGTATGACCGGGCGCTAGGCATTATGTATTTGCTTGGGGTGTGGGATAGTCTGGATAATGTAGCTATAGCTGATGTTTAGAAAATAAAGAATACAGCCAGTGGGGACATGGAACGTGCATATCATCCCTACTGGCTGTATTTTGTTATTCTGCCTATAAGTTCATAGATAAAACCTATAAATTGATCCTCATGAAAAACCAATTAAACCGTAATATGCACCTGTTCAATCGCGCCACGGATCACATCGCAGGAATGAGCGAATTGACGTTGTTCGCCTTCATCCAGTCGAAGTTCGATTAATTCCTGAATCCCTTCGCCGCTAATGATCGCCGGTACACCTGCGCATACATCGGTTTGACCATACTCTCCATCCAGAATAGCAGATACAGCGATAATCCGGTGCTCATCGTATAGAATCGAGCGGGCGATATGCGCGAGTGCATTGCCGATTCCGAACTGAGTGTGACCTTTGCGTAGGAAGATTTCCCAGCCTGCATCACGCGTCTTGAGGGCTACATCTTCCAGACTGAGTTCTGGGAAACGCAGGGCATGTTGTTCCATAATATGCAGCAGTGGCTTACCGCCAATCGTTACATGCGACCAAGCTACGAATTGAGATTCGCCATGTTCACCGAGGACGTACCCGTGTACGCTACGTGGATCAATGGAGAACACGTCCGATAGAATCGTTTTTAGACGGGATGAGTCGATCGATGTACCAGTGCCGATAATGCGCTCGCGTGGCAGACCGGAATATTGCCAGGTTAGATAAGATACCACATCGACCGGATTGGCTGCGATGATGAATACACCATCAAAGCCGCTTGCCATGATCGGATCAACGATCTCTTTGGTGATCACTGCTGCTTCATGCAGTACGGTCATGCGATCTTGTCCGGGCTTGGGATTGGCACCTGCGGTAATGATGACGATATCCATATCGCCGCATTGATCTAGCGTACCTGCATATACTTTGGTGCGGTGTGAGGTAAAGTCCATGCAGTGTGACAGGTCAAGCGCCTGTGCGACTGCTTTATCGTGAGTGCGTCCGACCATCATAATCTCATCGGCAATCGACTGGTTGATCATGGAATAAGCACAACCTGCTCCGACCATGCCAACGCCGATAATCGCTACTTTTCTATTTTTTCTGCCCATCTTGTATAGCCTCCCGCTCCATATAAATTGAACGTGCGCAGTCCGAAGAAATGATCTCTCCTCAGCTCCGCCTCTTTCTGACAGGACGATAAAACAATGTTAAAATACTTTCCATCTCTGCCATTATACAATCTTTATCCGCCGCTGTAACCGTAAAATATGTCATATAAGTTAACTCTTTTTGAATAAAGATAGGGCGATGGATGCCTTTTGCGCATGCTAACGCTCTCATCATTTATATCGTCATAGATTGTATCGTTAGATATAGTCATCTATGGTCAATATGTGTATAAAAATGGGTAATAATAAGTTTGGATATACTGTGCTGAATGTTGGATATGCATTGTTTGATGTGTACACAACAGTATTTTCATACCATCCAAGATAGGCTAACAATTGTACCCCGTTGGCATCACCTTATACAAAAGAGGTACAATATTATGTGAAGGCAGACATATGATCTGCTGTGATGAACATTAGTTGAGCACTATATGTATCAAAACATTCAATGAATGATCCAGGGAGGAATAGAACATGGCAGAACAACAAAACGAATATATCGCACTTGCCAGTCGGCCGGAAGGCACGCCGCAGCTGGACAATTTTACATTTCAAACAGAAGAGCTGAACCCGCCGCAGGACGGACAGCTATTGATCAAAACGCTGTATGTATCGGTCGATCCATATATGCGCGGACGGATGAAGGATGCCAAGTCGTACTCTGCTCCGTATGCAGTCGGTGAAGTGATTACTGGTGGCTCCATCGGTAAAGTGCTGCAAAGTAAAGATGACGGTTTTCAAGAAGGAGATATCGTAGTCGGCGCATGGGGCTGGCAACGTTACGGCATTATGGATGCCAAAGCTTGCCGCAAAGTGGATACCGAGCTGGCACCGATCTCAACTGCACTTGGTGTGTTGGGCATGACTGGATTGACGGCGTACTTTGGTACACTGCGCATCGGTAACCCGCAGCCGGGCGAGACGCTGGTCGTCTCCGGTGCAGGTGGCGCGGTCGGCATGATCGTCGGTCAGATCGGTAAAATCAAAGGCGCACGCGTCATCGGCATCTCCGGTTCGGATGAGAAGAACCGTTATCTGAAGGAAGAGCTTGGGTTTGACGAAGTAATCAACTACAAGACAGATCAACCACTCGACCAAGCGCTGGAAAAGGCTTGTCCAGACGGTATTGATGTGTATTTTGACAATGTAGGCGGGGAGATTACGGATGCTATTATTCCGCTGTTAAACCGTAATGCACGTATTCCATTGTGCGGTCAGATTTCGCTGTACAATCAGGAGAAGCCGGAACTCGGTCCACGTATTCTGCCGATGCTGCTCACGCGTACCGTTCTACTAAAAGGCTTCCTTGTCGGCGATTATGCGCATGAACAGGCAGAGGGCTTGCAGGAACTTGGTCAATGGGTACGCGAAGGCAAGCTGAAATACAGCGAGAATATTGTGGATGGATTTGAAAATATTCCAGAAGCATTTATCGGGCTGTTCAGCGGGCAAAACTTAGGCAAACAGCTCGTGAAGGTTGCCGAACAATAAATAGCTGTGAACCCAGCATAGCAACGTTTAAACAAGACATGCAATAGCGACAACAAAGCGCCTACGAGATGTAGGCGCTTTGTTCATATGGTGTTCATGTTGATCGTTTACGATCATGAAGACGACGAATTCAACACCCTATACAACCGAAAAAAAGCTAAAGCCACCCCAGCTTCGGAAACCATTCGCTGCGGCAACGCAGCCTGTCCCCTTGGTACCGGAGTACGGCTTTAGCTTTTTGGTTTGTCATAAGAAGTAACCGTTCACAATGAAGTGCCCGATTGATGAGCTTGATACAGTTTGCGGTATTTGCGATACATATCCAGCCGCCAATGCAGCAATGTACCGAAGGCGAGGATGAAAAATACACCTGCTGTTTGTGGAATGCTAATATATTGCTCGATAAAACGGTGCAGCAGCAAGCGAATCATCAGCAGACCGAGCAGAATGAATAGAAAGCTCTTGGAACGCTGTACGACGATATCTGTTCCATTGTGCTCAAACCGCGTACCACGAATGAGTGGATACGAGAACAGCAGCCAGCCAGCGAGAAAGGCACCGAGTGCCCATAACCACGATACGCGAAAATCAGGCAAGACAAACATAAAGAAGCCCGTGCTCATGCCCAGTGGCGGAATGAGGATCTTTTTGGCGTTCACAGGTCTGTGATTGGTGCGCGACCGAACCAGAATAGCCGTTAGCGCGATAACGACCAAACCGACAGTAGAACCTATTTGTAAAAAGGAGGGACTGAGTTGAAACATAATGAAGGAAAAACCCCTCTCCGATAAATGAAGTACACTACCTGTTCAGTATAGCATATTCGCTGTTTGGAATGCCTGTCCGGTATCGTTCGCATTTGTATATTTTGAAAAATATTCAATATCCGCTAGATCCTCTGCAATTATTGTATATTCTAGCATTTCCTCGGCGACTACATCTTTTCATTATGCCTCAACAAGCAACAATCCTTCATCCGATTTTCGGTGAATCTACAATAGAAAGCAAAAGCTAAAATAATATGGAAAAAAAGCGCGTTTTTTAGCGGCAAAATACGGTTATGATGACGCACGATTAAGAACGAAGTCCTATTTCTAAAACGCCTGTTTTTGCCGATAAATGGAGCAATAGTGACGCATGGTATGACCGGTAGTCTGGAATCTGTACATGATTTGTTGAACAAATATAGAATTTTAGCAATAATACCGTGTTATAACTTGAAATAAATACTATTTATTGTTAAAAAATGTTTAAAAATAAGTAAGACGGAATGCGATGACGCAATGAACTAACCCAATCGCCGCTGATCATGGTAACGGCGGTATAACAGGAGGATAACACAATGGCAGCATTTCAGATTTTGATCGCAGAAGACGAACCGGCTCTGCGCTTTTTGTTAACGGAAACATTGGAGGATGAAGGGTACGAGGTAGCGGAAGCAGAAGATGGCGGGATTGCGCGTGATCGCTTGCAAGAACAATCGTATGATCTGGTCATTCTCGATTATATGATGCCGGAAGCGACTGGAATCGAAGTGTGTGAGTGGCTGCGTGGTAGCGGTGGTATCAATGCGGACAAGCCGGTTATTTTACTAACTGCCAAAGCACAGGAAAAAGATCGTATACGTGCCGAGCAGGCGGGCGTTACGTTGTACATGTCTAAGCCATTTAGCCCGCTGCAACTGATGGATGCGGTTGAAGGTTTATTGGAGGAAAATTAATGCAGCAGCGCGGCGGATTGGCACGGCGTGTAACCCGTTGGACAATCGTTATTTTCCTTGTATTTGGACTGATTATTTTTGCGGTGGAATGGATGTTTAAGCAGCAGGTGGCAGATATTACAGATGAGGTGAATGTACATCTGGAGCGCCAGAATCGGCTGCAAACGATTGGAGAAGATTATCGTTCAGCGGTATCGAATTTTCGAGCCTATCTGGCATTTGATGGAGCGAACTTCCTAGCATTAGCTGAGAGTGATCGAGATCGTTTTCAGCAGGAACTTGCGCAATATCGTAGTGATGTGGGCAATGACGAGGCGGTAGCGGATGATCTGGAGCAATTGTCTCGCCAAAGTCAGGAGTATTTTAGCTATTTTGCTATTATCGAAGATTATAAGCGGAACGATCAACAGGCTGAGATTGAACGTGTAGCCCAGACTATTACGACCAATCTAGTTCGCGGCGTCAATACGCAGCTCAATCAGATTGTGCAAAGTGAGCGTATGGAAGTGAATTCGCTGCTCAAGCAAAGTCAGCAGCTTAATTCCGCAGTATTGTTTATTCCACTGGTCTTTATCGTACTTGCATTGTTTGCTGCCTTGCTGCTGGTTCGTTATTTGCGCCAATCTATGATTAAGCCAGTGGTGGAATTGGAAGCGGCAGTGAAGCGTATTAGCAACGGAGAATATATCCATGTACCTGAGCGCGATCGCGACGACGAAATCGGCAGTTTGATTAATGGAATCAACCATATGGCAGAGCAACTGGAAGAGCGCCATCAGCAATTGGAAAGTAGTTTGGAACATATGGCACAGCAAAACGACAAAATGGAATCTCAAAATGAAGAAATCTTGCTGCAGCAGCACGAACAATCCGTTATTTTGGAGAGATTAACCGAACGCGAACGTCAATTGCAATTGATCAACACGTATCAGGAACAACTGACTGGGTATACGCGTATGAGTGATTTTCTGGAAAATAGTCTGCGTGCGCTGATGCATGCCACGCATCATGATGCAGTGATGCTGGTTGTACAAGATCCTTCGACAGATAAACAATGGTTCCGTATGGTTCACGCGATTGGCTGGCCAGAAGAACAGGATCATATGACTAGCGAGCAATTATATGGACCTGCCCGTGAAGTGATTGAGGAACGTAAACCGACCGTTCGTAGCCGTGCAGTCAATGGCGCAGAACGAGGGCTACACAGCGGCAATGAACGAGCAGATGATCACTACTATCCACTGTTCGATGAAGAGAGCAAAGCTATCGGTTATCTTCTGTTTACGACGTACGGCAGTCTGTCTGTGCATATTATGGATCGTTTGCTAACGGAAGGCATGATCAATCAATTTGGACTGGCGTATCAGGCACAGCTGGCTGGCGAAGATCGTCGCAAGCAGAGTGCTCGTCTGGTCGAACTGAATATTGAGCTGGAAGCCGAGAAGCAGATGATCAAGCAGCAGCGGGATACGATTCAGGAGATTATCGATTCGCTGCATGAAGGATTGGTATTGTGTGATCACAAAGGCATTGTATCCTTCTGCAATGAGCAGGTGAGCCGTGTATTGCCAGACTTGCGTACCGGTGCTTCTATAGCTTCGCTGGGCGAGTTTCTGGATCAGCAACATATGGGCAGTTACAAGCTGAGCGAACAAATTCGCCATGTGATGAACGAGCGAATGAACGAATGGAAAACGCAATTTACGATGCGAGCTCGGGATGGTTCGGTTCATTATATGGAGATGTATGCCAACGTCATCACTGGTGCGGATCTGAACGATTACCATCTGTTCGTGTTCCGTGATCGTACCGAAGAAGAACAGGCGAATCAGATGAAAAATGAATTTGTCAGCATTGTATCGCATGAATTGCGTACACCGCTGGCAAGTATTCTCGGTTTTGTGGAAATTCTACTCAATCGTGAAGTTAAACCGGAAAAAGCGAAAAAGTATATGGATACGATCTATCGCGAAGCGAATCGTTTATCGAATCTGATCAGCGACTTTCTGGATTTGCAGCGGATGGAATCTGGCAAGCAAAGTTATACCATCATTCCGTTCGACCTGCGTACCGTCGTCGCGGATGTGGCGGGACAATGGGATGGCAAACAAGATCACAGCATCAATATCGTATTGCCGGAACAGACGACACTCGTACGTGCGGATAAAGATCGCATTACGCAAGTTATGCACAATCTGATCAGCAATGCGGTGAAGTATTCACCAGGGCAAGAATTGATCGATGTACGTATCCGCGAGGAGGACGACAACTGGTTGGCAGAAGTGCAGGATTACGGTCTTGGTATTCCGGAAGAAGCGAAGGATCAGATGTTTGGCAAGTTTTACCGGGTGGATAATTCTGACCGTCGTCAGATTGGCGGTACAGGATTGGGACTCGCTATTGTGCGCGAAATTGTCCGCGATCTAGGCGGCGAAGTAACATTTGACTCCATTCTTGGTCAGGGCAGTACCTTTACTGTGAAATTACCGAAAATGCACATTCCACAGCTGGATAATCGAATCGTTGTAGTAGAGGACGAGGAGAATCTGGCACGTCTGATCGGAGCAACGTTTGAAGAGCAGCAGTACGATATTTTGACGCTAAACAATGCGGAGGAAGCGCTGCTTGGATTGCAGATGCTACAGACGCCGCCGCTGCTCTGCATCGTAGATATTCAGCTGCAAGGTCCGAAGACGGGATGGGATTTTATCACTGCACTCAAAAGCAAAGAGATTACCCGCCGTGTACCGGTGATCGTCTCATCCGCGCTGGATCAGCCGGGAGACTTTGCCGAGAAACCGGATGAGAAGTATTTGCAAAAGCCATTTACGGTAGAGCGTCTGCTAGAACTCGGTATCTCTCTCTTGGGACAAGACCCGCACGCTTCCGATATGGTCATCACCAGTCGCAACGAACTGGCAGTTCAAGCGGAACTCAAAAAGAACGGTCTCAGTGCTGCTCAACTCAAAGTAGTTGGCGATGTCATTCGAGTCGATCTATTGCAAGAAGGTAACGATACACCATTGTTGCCAAAATCAGAAGAATCTCAATAATGGTAATATTGTGAAAATATTACTCCAATAGGTAGTAGAATGGGTAATACGTAGTACAAATTAATTTCCATTTTATTCAAATTAATGGCTGTGATGTCATCTGCATTATACGATTGCAGCCAGGGAGGGCCGTATGGACAAATATCAGCGCTTATTTATTAAACAAATGAAGGATAAAATCAGGGAAATGACCCGGCCCGGCCAATCCAGCACAGAAGCGGAATTGTATCGACTGCTGCATTCGGTAAAAGGAACAGCAGGCACGATTGGGCTGGATGATTGGTTCCAGGCTGCTTCGGAGCGGATCGATCAGCTGGATTCGGAAGGCGAACGTCAGTGGGATGCGAAGGAAGCACGCGAACTGCTGGCACCGCTGGCATATTTGCTGCTGGCTGTTGGCGATGAGCTGGAGGAAGAGGAAGCGGACAGCGTATCAGATGAATTGCAGTCCACAGACGAGCTGCCCGCCTATCTGGGTACGCTGCTAGTGGTGGATGACGATCTCAGTCTGCTACAAATGCTCAAAGATTATCTGGAACGTCTCGGTTATATGGTGCTGGCAACGCCAGATGCTGGTCGCGCACTGGAGTTGTTTTACAGTATGAAGCCGGATTGTGTTGTGCTGGATATTGTACTGCAAGATAGCAATGGTCTCGATCTGTTACAGGAAATGCAGGCGCGCAGTGAGCAGTATCTCATTCCGATCATTATGATTAGTGCGAGCAATAATCGTGAGACTCGTATTCGTGCGTATGAATCGGGCGCGGACGATTTTATCGGCAAGCCACTGGATGTGGAAGAATTCGCAGTGCGAGTGAAGCGTCAGATTTCCCGTCGTCTCAAGCTGAATACGCTATTGATGACAGATGAGCTGACTGGTGCCTATAACAATACGTACTTCGCTCAGGAACTGGTTCGTCATTTACAGCGATTGCCAGAACGTCCGGAACCATCGGTATTGACTTTGTTCGATCTGGATAGCTTCCGTTATATCAATGAACGGTTTGGTTACACCGAAGGAGACCGATTGCTCCAACATTTCTCCGATCTGGTGAAACCTTCGCTTGGACCGCTGGACATCTGGGCGCGTGATCGCCATGACCGTTTTTACCTGCTACAACCCGGTATTAGTGAGAAGGAAGCAGCATCGTTTGCTAATCAACTGCTCGCGAAGCTGGAACAGGAAGAACAGAATGTAGGTTCCGAGAGTTATCATATTTCCTTCTCTGCTGGTGTGCTGGAATTGAAGCCGGGTATGACTGCACCGTTCTGTTATGATCGGATTCTCCGTATTGTAGCAGAAGCGAAGCGCCGCCATGATGGAGTTATTGTGGTACCGGAACGTCGTGCACTGGACAGTCATTCGTCGTTACGTCTGAGTGATACTGTGCGCCATGTACAAGAAGCAGCGAGTGATACAGCTGCTGTATACGATTCAACGAGCCAGAACGAGACATACGAAGATCCATCTGCAACAGCATCCGTGACGTATCAAGGAGAACCTGATTCTGCGCCCGCAGCACAATCTATTCATCACCGCGAGGTTCGTGCTGCGGTGAACCCTGTAGAGGAAGCGGAGCAGAAGATGGATTCGCTGTTGTCCAACCTGTCGTCGCGGCTGCAAAAGCATGCTAATCATGAACCGTTATTCCCCGGCACTGATGAAGCGACATATGCGTCGTCGCATCCCACTTCTTCTGATGCCGATTATCGGGAAGCAAATTCTGCTGCTTCATCGAACTCAGTAGAATCGGTCATGTTGCCGGATAATGATTTGATCCATGAGCCGGAAATGGACGAGGCGGCAGGTAGCCCTGCGGGACAGCAATCGCCATTGTTGATCGAAACCGGGCAAAGTCGTCGTACGGCTGTTGCTGCCGGATCGATTGTCTTGCCCAATGAAGCTTCTGCTCCAGCCCCCGCTTTCCGTGCGGATACGATCCGTGAAGCAGTGGCAGCCGAGAGTGGAACTCGCCGATTAGAATGGGTCGATGGCGACGAGAAGCGTCTGCAACATAATGAGCGTGCCGAGATTCAACAGGCACCCATTCCACCGGTAGATATTCGTTCATGGAGACTGGCGATCATTGATGACGATGATCTGATTCGTAATATGCTCACCAAGCGTCTGGCTGGTATTCAAATGGATCATAAGCTGGATGTACGTGCATTTAGCGACGGTGAGGACTTTTTCAGTGATGACTGGCATAACGAGGATACACAATATTTGCTCATTCTGGATCGGATGATGCCGCGTGTGAATGGGATGGAAGTGTTGCGTCGTCTGCGCTCTTCCGAGAAGCGTAGTCGCTATACAGTGTTGATGTTGACTGGTGTCGGTGATGACCGTGAAGTGGCGGAAGCGATCAGTGCAGGTACAGATGATTATTTAACCAAACCATTTAGCATTGTGGAGTTGGAAGCCCGGATTCGCCGGTTATTGGGGAGGATGAGAGCATGAATCATCTGAGCACAGAACAGGTATTGATCATTATCGCCATTCTATGTGTAATCATGCTGCTGGCATTATTAGGCTTATACGGCTACCTGGCACTGCGCAAATCCACGTATAACAAACGGCGATCAACTGTATATGAAATGGTACGTGAGCTGGAATTACCGGATTCAGCACTAGAACATTATCTGGCGACTGGTGAAACGTCGCGTCGTCTGTCGACCAAAGAACCGTATCGGATGGAAGCGGTACAGGAGGCATTGCAGCATCGTCTTGCCGTGACTCGTGCTCCAGAAGAACGGATTCGGATCTATGAATTTGCAGAACGTTATTTCTCCGGGCAGTATCGGCAGGCATTGCGTAGCTCGCGTTGGAGTACGCGTATGAACACATTGCTCTGGATTGAACAATTTCGTATAAATACGCTGGAAAACGATTTGATCCGCTGGATGAAAGATCCCAAATGTACGGATGAAGAGCATTTTCAGATTTTGCGTGTATTGTCCAAGCTGAGCAGTGAACAGCTGGTGGACTTTTTACGAGATGGTAATCATGAGCTGTCCGACAGTCAGCTGCTGCAAATCTTGTTGCCGCTCAATGAGGAGATACGCAACCGGATGCTACGCGAGTTTGACCAATTTCCGTATCGTGTACAGTGCAGCCTTATGGATGCCTTACGTGTCAACAATATCCGTTCTACCGAAGTACTCAGCCTGCTGGAGCGCCAACTGTCAGCAGGAGATAGCGAATTGCGTATTCGTGCGTTGAAGGCAATCTCTAACTTTGGCTATTTGTCACCGGAAGCGACGCGTCGATTGCTGAATGTATTGGAGCGCGAGCATGATTATCCAGAAACACAAACAACCTCGTGGCCAGAGCGGTTGATGCGTGCCAAATTGATGGGCAATGTGCATGAAGATGTGTTTGTGTCCTATCTGATGGAAATGCTGGGCGACTCCGCGTACCGGGTTCGTCAGCAAGCAGCAGAATCACTGTCCGGTTACAAAAATGGACTGAAGTTGTTGGAAAAAGTAGCCGCTGGTGAACACGCCGACCGCTATGCACGCGAGATGGCAGAAGAGACATTGGAACGAAAACACTACGAGCAGCATTTGGCTTAACGCGATACTATCGCTATTAGCGATAGTATCGTAGCAGTAACTCACCCCCAATACACTGGAGCCGCTGCTCAAGCAGCTACCAGCGAACATGCGGACCGCTGTACATGAGATAGCGGATGAGACGCGGGAAGGAAACAATATGAGTGAAATCTGGCTGGAGACGATCGGCACCATCTTCGAGATTCTCGGCTATATTATTATGGTTTACGTTGTCGTTGTCAGCCTGGTCTATGTAGTATTATTTTTCATCGCAGCGATCAAGCTGAATCGGGAAAAGGATGTCAACGAAGCTCAATACGAGCAGGTGCTACAGGAAGAGTTAGCGCCGCCGTTGTCGATTATTGTCCCTGCCTACAATGAAGAATTGAATATCGTCTGGAGTGTACGCTCCCTGCTCGGTATCAACTACAAGCAATTTGAAGTCGTGGTTGTCAATGACGGCTCCAAAGACCGGACAGCACAGGAATTGATCGAAGAATTCAACATGGTCGAGATCAAAAGCCGGGTACGCTGGTCAGGGCTAGGCAAACCGACGCAACCGATCCGCGGCATTTACCGTTCCCTTCAGCACAACAATCTGGTGCTGGTCGACAAAGAAAACGGTGGGAAAGCAGATGCACTGAATGTCGGCATCAACGTATGTCAGTATCCGTATTTTGCTTCCTTGGACGGCGATACGGTGCTTGACCAGGATGCTTTTATCAAAGTAATGAAGCCGATCATGGATGCCGGTCCGAATGAAGAGATTGTAGCGACCGGTGGTAGTGTCGGTATCGCCAACGGCAGTTATGTGGATAGCGGCTATCTAAGCCGTGATAGCGTACGATTGTCCAACAAGCCGCTGGTCGTGATGCAGGTTATCGAATACTTGCGCGCCTTCCTGATGGGGCGCATCGGACTCAGTCGTTACAATCTGCTGCTGATCGTATCCGGTGCATTTGGTATTTTCAAAAAAAGCTGGGTGATCGAGGTCGGTGGCTACGATGTGAACACGATCGGTGAAGATATGGAGCTGGTCGTACGTCTACACCGACGGATTCAGGAGAAGAAGAGCAAAGCACAGATCGTCTACGTGCCCGATCCGGTCTGCTGGACGGAAGCACCGGAGCAAGCCAAAATTTTGCGTCGTCAGCGGACGCGCTGGCATCGCGGTCTGTTTGAAAGTCTATGGAAAAACCGCAAGATGCTACTCAACCCGCGTTACGGCAAAATTGGCATGATTTCCATGCCATACTTCCTGTTCGTCGAGCTGCTCGGCCCTGCGGTGGAGCTAGCGGGGATCATTACAGTTATTACTGGATTGTTTCTGGATACGATTGATATTCGGATTACGATCATTCTCGCGTTCTTAATGCTGCTATATGGCTCGCTGCTGTCGATGGGCGCAGTATTATTCGAAGAATGGTGCTTCAAGCGTTATAACCGGGTATCCGATCTGACGCGGCTGTTCTTCTACGCGTTGTCCGAGACGCTCTGGTATCGTCCGATGATGACATTCTGGCGCTTCGAAGGTCTGGTGCGCATCGCCGCTCGCAAAAAGCACGTCTGGGGCGATATGGCACGCGGCGGTGTAATGAACTCCAAGAAAACCGATAGCGGGGCGAGCGGAGGCAATCCATGAAAATAATCAAAGCATGGACGTTCTGGCTCATTCCCGTCCTATTGGTCGCTCTTGCCGTAACGCCATGGATCTGGTGGGAAATAAAGCCGGATCAGACATTACAGGTGACGATTCTGGACAAGACCGTTGCAAACGACTCGTACCGTGAACATAAAGGTCTTGTCTGGCTGCTCAATCAGCAGAAGTATGTCAAAGCAGATGGACAGCCTTACGATTATACGAAAGATTATTATGGCTTTTTCCCGCAGGCGGATGGCAAGTACACCACGACCGAGCTGCCTGAACAGATGAAAGGCACAGATATGATCTATCTGGCGGACACCTATGGTGTAGAGAAGGCTGAGTATCAGGGTACTAACGCTGGAGATGAGGATAGCTCTGCTGGTACAGGCGATCTGTCACAAGGCATGTTGTACGGTGGTCTGACAGATACCGATGTACAGCGGATCAAAGCGGGTGTTGAAGGCGGTGGTGTGAAAACGTTGATCGCCGAATTCAACAGTCTGGCAACACCAACGAAGCAAAGTGTGCGTAAGCAGATCTATCCGCTGCTTGGAGTGGAATGGACAGGTTGGACAGGGCGTTATTTTAGCGATCTGACGCGCGGCGGTGAAGTGCCAGCGTTTCTGAGTGGCAACGGCAGTGATGCCAACCAGTGGCCGTATACGGGACCGGGGATTGTACTCGTTCATGAAGATGGTCGCGTCGTTGTACTGCAAGAAGGCAAGCAGATCGGTACCGAAGGGGTACAGACGATCCTGACCACACAAGGGAAGGCACTGTTGGGACTGGACGATACGGTGCGCTATAACTACTGGTTTGATATTATGAAGCCGGCAGCAGGCACGGAAGTGCTGGCAACGTATGATCTTGGTCTGACCGAAGATGGACGTACCAAGATGCAGGAAGCTGGTATTGATGGTTCATTCCCGGCGATTATCCAGCAGCAGCATGACAGCTACGTATCCTACTATTTTGCAGGCGATTATGCGGATCATGATCAGTATCCGTTCTGGCGTCGTTATGAAGGTTGGGAGACGGTAAAACGGTGGTTTACATTTGACCGACCGAACAGTGAAGACGCATTTTACTGGCATATTTATGTGCCATTGATGAAGGCAATTCTGGCGCAAACGGCTGGAAGTAAATGATTCAGAAAAGGAAGTCGCGACTCTGCCGAAAGTAGCATTTCGGCGGTAGTGGCGGCTTTTTTGCGCCTTTGTTTGGATTTACTACAGGCATGTTCTGTGATAATATCGCACTAATACATATAACAACCGAGAAGATATGAACAACCGGCAACGCGACCGATGCGTTCTGCCGGTCATTCCTTTGATGTATCATTCGTAGCTTGGGCAGCAGCGTGTTGTTCGTCACGTCAAAACGTACAGAGGAGGATGATCTATGGACCACGTCGATCAATGTATTTTGCTTCATCTTCAACAGCACGGGCGCATTTCTATGACTGATCTGGGCAAGGAAGTGGGGTTATCGCAGCCAGCGGTGACGGAGCGGGTACGTCGGATGGAGGAGAGCGGCATTATCCAGCAATATCGCGCCATCATTTCCCCAGAGAAAATTGGACATCAATCTACTGCTTATTATCTATTTCATACGAGCGACGGACTAAACTTTGTGGAGTTCTGCCAGCAGACGGTGGAGATTGCCGAATGCCACCGGACGAGCGGCGAATACAATTATTTGCTCAAGGTCATCACTTCATCGATCCGTGAACTGGAGGATTTCGAAAATCGAATTAGTGCGTATGGAGATTATACGACGCTGATCGTGCTGTCTTCGCCGATTGATCATAAGCCGCTATCACCGAAGATTTTGGAGGAGAAGCGTCCCGTATAATAGTGATGTGCAGTCCTATATTTATGCGTTCAAGACGGCTATATTGCGCGTCTCCAATGAAGTGATACGGATTTATACTACTTCAATCGAAACAACCAGATTGCATACTACACCATAGCTGAACATAACAAAAAGACCCGCAATGTCTACGGCATCAATATGCCTGAGCAATGACGGGTCTTTAACGATTGCTTATTTGCCCATGATTCGCAATAAGCAGCTATACAAGCAATATTACATAAAATAAGGCAGAGCGAACGCACCGTACGCAAACGCCGCCAGAATAACAAAAGCCGGGTGAATCTTGCGAATTTGCATCGCCCAGAAAGCAACAGCAGCGATAATGAGCGATTGCCATAGTCCGATGGAGGTATACGATTCCTGCGCTAGCTGCCACGTCAGAATGAGCATCAGCACCGCAATAACAGGCTGTACGAGCAATGTCAGCCCTTTGACCACAGGCGAGGTACGGTACTTTTGCAGCAGCTTCAGCAGTACGATCATCGCTACTGCCGACGGAATGACCGTAGCGCCCAGCGCGATCAGCATACCTGGAATACCAGCTACATCAAAGCCGACAAATGCAGCGATCTTAGTAGCAATCGGTCCCGGTAGCGTATTACCCAGAGCCAGTACATTGGAAAATTGCGTATCGTTCAACCAGTGATAATGGGTGACGATCTCGTTATACATTAACGGAATGGAAGCAGGTCCACCGCCGTAACCAAGCACGTTAGCAAGGAAGAATCCCCATAGCAGACGCAGCCATTCCAGCCAGTCGATTACAAGCCCCTTGATTATCATCGTCATCATACTGCACCTCCGCTGCCGGAACGGCGGCTTTTGAGCCAGCTAACGAATTTGAAGTGAAAGGCACCATACAACAGAAAGGCAGCGATCACGATAGCTGCATGCACATTCAGAATCTGCAACAGGATGAATACAATGATGAACAATACGATGCCAAGCGTCTTGCCTAGCCCTTTGACCGCCTTTTCGCCAAATTCGTACGCCATCACGCCCAGCATAACAGCGATCACTGGCACGACAGCAGCGATCATGCCCTGAATCATCTTCGACTGACTGAGGACAGCGACGGCAGATAGCAGCAGAATCATCGCTACAAAGGAAGGTACGATATGCGCCAGAATGGCGACGATGGCACCTAATGTACCTTTGCTACGATAACCGAGATAAGCCGCCATCTTGGTAGCAATCGGTCCCGGTAGGGCATTGCCCAGCGCCAGAATCTCACCGAATTCGTCATCGCTGATCCAGCGGTAACGAGTCACAGCTTCATAGCGGAATAGCGGCATAACCGACGGACCGCCGCCATAGCCGAGAATGCCGGTACGGATCATCGCCCAGCATAATTCGCCATAGGTTGCCTCGCGAAATGGCGGTGGTGATTCGCTACTGCTGGGAACAGCAGCGGGATTGGATGAATTGGATATGTTCATTGGATTAGAGCCTCATTCCCATCCGGCTTTTATAACGTGTAATCAGCACTTGGCAGTCCACGCTCATAATTCCCGGCATTGTGTATAGTTTGTCTTTCAAAAACGTCTCCATCTCATGGTTGTCGCGGAACAGTCCATGCATATGCAGCTTACTTGGTCCGGTCATATGGTACAGACTGGTCACTACCGGTTCTTCGGCAAGCATATCTGCCGTTTCATGCAGATGCTTCGGCTCCACTTCTACATTGAAAAAGGCAGATACAGCAATACCGATCTTCGCCGGATTGATCACAGCGGCAAAACGCTCAATAATTCCGTTCTCGATCAGCGTATGTACACGCGCCTGCACAGCAACGCGGGACAGACCGATATCCTTAGCAAGATCAGTATAGGATATGCGTCCGTTCTGGTTTAAAATAGCAATAATCCGTCGATCGGTATCATCAATATCGACTGGCAGCATGTCATCGGACGGCTGAGAAGGATGCATCGTGAATCACTCCTTATATTTTCGTATATTATGTCAGCCATATGTGATTTTCGCTTTCTTTTCGACTGCAAAATAATACTTTTCATTACAATATGAATAAATATATAATGATAAATAATTGATTTCAATAGAAAATGTATTTTGTTTGCCAGGGAGGAACCATCATGACGCAGAATTGGAACGCATTTGTAAATGAAGAGTGGACGCTATCTCATCATTCGGCAAAAGGACAGCTATCTGGTTTGACGTTTGGGGTAAAGGATGTATTCGCGCTGGAAGGTTACACATCCAGTGCAGGGAATCCAGATTGGCTGCGCACACATAGTCCAGCAGAACAGACTGCGCCAGCGATCCGCAAGCTGCTGGAAGCGGGAGCGGAGCTGCGTGGAACGACGCATACCGATGAATTGATGTACAGCCTGAACGGGCAAAATGTACACTACGGCACGCCGGTCAATCCGCAGGCGCCTGATCGTATTCCCGGCGGCTCATCGAGCGGTTCCGCGGTAGCTGTGTCCGCTGGGTTGCGTGACTTTGCGATCGGGACAGATACTGGCGGTTCGGTGCGTATCCCGTCGTCGTACTGCGGCATTTATGGCATTCGTCCGACTCATGGACTGGTAGACATTCACGGTGTGATTCCACTGGCGCAAGGATTTGATACAGTAGGCTGGATGGCGAACAGTGCGGATGTACTGTACAGAGTAGGTCAGGCGTTGTTGCAGGATGTAGCAGCAGCTGCACAGCCGCATTCTGGCGACTCTTTTGATATCGTGTATTGGCCGCAAGAGGCGTGGGCAGGAGCAGAAGCGGAGACGAGCGAACTGCTGCGTCAGGTGGCGGAGCGTCTACTATCTGGTGCTTCTTCTCAGGAAGGGGCTGTAAAACAAGAGCAGATCGCTATCGCGCCAGAAGGGCTAGCAGCATGGATGACCGCGTTCCGTACAGTGCAGGGCATCGAGATCTGGGAGCAACATCAGCAGTGGATTGAAGAGGTACAGCCAACCTTCGCCGACGATATCGCTGGTCGCTTCCAATGGGCATCCACGTTGCAGCGGGAACAGAGTGGCGAAGCATTCGCGCTGATGAATGAGGTACGTGACCGATTGCATCAACTGCTCGGTAACAACGGACTGCTGATTTTGCCCACAGCTACCGGGCCGGCACCGGCTGTCCATATTGAAGGTGAAGCCAATGAACAGCGTCGTTCACGCACGATGCAGTTGTCCTGCATCGCGGGTCTGTCCGGCTTGCCGCAGGTGAGCATTCCGGCTGGATTGATTGAGGGCGCACCGGTTGGTTTGTCCGTGATTGCTGGTCCGGGACAGGATTTGCGATTGCTGGACTGGGTTCGTCAGACTTCACAAGCGTTAACGCTACGTTAAAAGATCAGATGACCGGATAATTACAGTTGACACTCCATTTGTACGCTTATATAATCACAGTGGAAACGATATTTGATTACTAAAAATAAGCTTTCTACCTGTTCCGTATAGTTTCATACTTTTGATCGAGGAGTGTTCTAGATGTCCAACGTGGTTAAACCAGAAACAATTCAAGTAATTGAAGACCGTCATTCGGTAAAAGTATACGAAAAAGGGTATGTGATTCCACAGGACGATATGGATACGATCCTGTCCGCAGCCAATGCTGCTCCATCTGCATGGAATCTGCAACACTGGAAATTCCTTGTGATCGACGATGAAGCGAAAAAGCAAGAACTGCTGCCTATCGCATACAATCAATCGCAAGTAGCAGAAAGCTCGTTTACCGTAGCGGTACTGGGCGATCTGGAAGCGAACAAAAACGCAGCTATCGTCTATGATGCACTGGTAGAAGCTGGCGGCATGACACAGGAAATCCGCGATACGCTCGTAGGTCAGATCAATGGCGCTTACCAGAACCCGGATGTAGCGCGCAATAGCGCACTGTCCAATGCTTCTCTGGCAGCGATGAACCTGATGCTGGCAGCACGCGCACTTGGTTATGACACTTGTCCAATGGGCGGATTTAACGCAGCGACATTCGTGGAGCACTTCAACGTGCCTGAGCGTTATGTTCCGGTTATGCTGATCACTGTAGGGAAAGCAGCGAAGCCTGCTTACGCATCCGGTCGTTTCCCCCTGACTGAAGCTGTCGTTAAAAACTCGTTCTAAATTGTAGTTCCTTTGTTATTCTCTCTATTCGTCCATCCGATGGACAGTAGATTGCATACGTCGTACAGACCGGTGTCATCCGACACCGGTTTTTTTGCGGCATGTATCGGTAATATCTGTCGAAAATGGTGTTTGGTAGATGATGTACCATTCCTTTACACGTTACATTTGCGCATGCTATGATTCAATGCATCGTTATCCGTATAGTATAAAGTTTCTTTGGTACATCTATGAAATAATAGTGTTGATTTGCCGTATTATATAGTATAGTTGCTGAATTATGTTGACTGAGACGTAGCGTGAATAATATGTCTTTTATTGAATATGATGTAGAAAACCATTGATAAACTGCCACATTGGCATATATGAAAGGCTTACTATGATGCTTATTTTGATTAATAATCTGACTATGGTTACAGCTTTTTTGTTTTTTACGAACTTGCTGTTGAATCGGTTCAAAGAGAAGTTCCCGCGTTATCATGCAGCGTATCCCTATCTGGCGGGCTTATTGCATGGTGTGCTTGGAATCGGGCTGATGCTGTTAAGCAGTGGGGCACCCGGTGGATTTCATCTGGATATGCGTGCGCTGGCGATTGTGAGTGCAGTGTACATGGCTGGGCGGTTTGCGGGCGGTATCGCGTTAGTCTGCATTTTGCTTGGTCGCTTCCTTTTATTGGATATTAATAATTTGGCGGGATTGCTGGCGGGTACAACGATGGTGGCGACTACATATGTACTGTCGGCGTTGCTGTTTACGTATTCGCATCGCAAGTCATTCCGCCGTTGGTTGGGTATTATCGCAGGTGGTATGCTGATGCCGTGTGTTGTTGTTTATTTTGCCGTACCGAACAGTGGATTACTGAGTACGCTGATCGTTATGCTCAGTTATTTTGCAGGCGGGGTATTCACGTATTTGCTGCTCACTTATCTGAGTCGTTCCAACCGTTCTCTACATTTGCTCAAAGAAAAGGCGAGTCGGGATCATCTGACAGGGCTGTACAACTCGCGTGCCTTTGAATCGATTATGGAGCAGAAGCTGCAACGTGCTGGACAGACGCGGGAACCGTTCTCATTATTGATGATCGATATTGATTATTTCAAATCGATTAATGATACGTATGGACATGGTGCCGGGGATACGGTGCTCTCTATATTTGGTGAATTGCTGATGGATTTTGTGCGTTCGTCTGATCAGTGTGCCCGCAAAGGTGGAGAAGAATTTGTCGTACTGCTCAATCATTGCCGATTTGATCAAGCGCAGCATATGGCAGAGCATTTGAGAAAGTTGGTAGAACAGCACGCCTTTCCGCTGTTGAATGGCAAACAGCTGCATATTACAATCTCGATCGGCATCGCGACCTTTCCGGCTACCGATGCGCATATGTTGTTGGAACAAGCGGATCAGGCATTGTATCGTGCCAAGCGTGAAGGACGTAATCGGGTATGCTCTATGTAAACGGATCAGGATGTGTCACGACACAGGTAGACGCCTGATCCGTTTGTTATGATGATATATACATAATTAGCAGATGGTGTTATTTTGACAATTCCGACTGGAAAGAATGATAATGGAACAGATCAATCATTCCGCTCTGGGAGGTGAACCGAAGCTTGCGCTGGCAGGCTTTGGAATAGATATGAATAGTAATGAACAGATCGAAGTGCTTCATTTGGAAGTGACTATGGGTGGTCATGCGGCCGTACTGCATCCGTTTGTCATTTATGAAGAGGGGCGTGCTTATCTATTTGATACGGGGATACCGGGCAGTTATGACAAGTTGAATGCATTGCTCCAACCAGATTATCCGGTAGCCGGAGTGATTCTGACGCATCAGGATATCGACCATGTGGGTACGTTGCCACAATGGATCGCCGCAGGTGGTGGCGAACTGAACGTGTACGCGCATGAAGGGGATCGTAAGGTGATTGACGGCACTGCTCCTTTTCTAAAAGCTACACCGGAGCGACTCAACATGATGCTGTCCTCGCTCACACCGGAGACTGCCCAGCAGTTCCGCGCGGTCTTCTCCGCAGATACACCGCCGAACGTTACTGATGTGCTGCAAGACGGCGATGTGTTAGCACTGGCTGGTGGTCTGCAAGTCATTCACACACCGGGACATACACCCGGTCATATCAGTCTGTATCATCCGGGCAGCAAGACGCTGTTTACTGGCGATGCGATGGCGGTGAATGACGGGCAGCTGGACGGACCAGTGCCGAATTTCACTCCAGATTATCCGTTGGCATTGCAATCGTTGCAAGCCTTTCTGGAGCTGGATATCGACAAGGTCGTCTGCTATCATGGCGGAGCATTCCACGGCGATATTCATGGACGTATTCGTGAGCTGGTAGCTTCTTCGTGACTTCTTCCATCCGCTGGAGAAGTTGGGGCAGCACGCTGCTGTGCGCCCTGATCGGCGGTGTATTGTTCAGCCTGCTGCATTTGCCGGTGCCGTGGTTGCTCGGTCCGATGATCGGTGTATTCATTGGTTCACGACTGTTAAAGAGCTGGCAGCCGTCATGGCCTGCCGCCGCGAAAAATGCCGGTATTATGATCGTCGGTTATTCGATAGGGTTATCGCTGACGGTATCAACATTAGGGCAAATCGGTCAGCAATTGCCATCGATGATTACATTGACGCTGTTGCTGCTGTTATTCTCTATGTTGATCGCGTATGTATTGTCCCGCTGGACAGGCATTCCATTTCAAACGATGCTGATTGGCAGCATTCCGGGTGGGCTTAGTCAGGTCATTGTGCTGGCAGAGGAACAGAAGGGCATCGATATTACAGTAGTGACCTTTTTGCAGGTGTCGCGGTTGATGATGATCGTTATCTTCGTTCCACTGCTTGTGTTCAGCCCATTGTTTGGCGTGGATGCGGATGCCGTATCGGGCACAGTAGTACGCTCGTCGGGGAGTTGGAGCGCGTTGTTCCCCGCTATTCTTCCATTTCTGATTCTTTGCCCGCTGGCAGCATGGATAGGCAAAAAAGTTCGCTTCCCGACTGCATATTTGCTAGTGCCGATGATCATGACCTTTGTGCTGCAACTGATCGGTCTGCACGGTCCGGCGTTGCCTGTTGCTGTGCTGGATGTGGCACAGCTGCTAATCGGTAGTTCGGTCGGTCTGATGCTGCATCCTGAGCAATTGCAGCGTAAGCGGCGCATGATTCTGTTGGCGCTGGGCAGTGGCGTCTTGCTGATTGTCTTCGCCTGCATCATGACACTGGTGCTGATGAAATGGCACGGTGTCTCTGCTGCAACAGGTCTGCTGAGTATGGCACCGGGCGGTATGGATCAAATGGGCATTATCGCGCATGAAGTACATGCCGATATCGCAACCGTGAGTTGCTACCAGCTATTTCGTACAATGCTGATCTTTATCGGTATCCCACCACTGGTGCGGCTACTGTTCAGTCGCATGAATAAAGACGATGCAGCCGAATCGTCACGCTAGTCCGATTTGGCTGTAATGGTTGTGGCTGACTGGATGACAAATACGTGCTCTGCTGATTCAGGAACGGATGGATTCGGTATTAAATAGAGAGTGTGCCTGTTCACTGAACAGGCTTTTTCTATAGCCGATCCGCATAATATTGCGTTGTGCAGGTGTAGATGCCTTTTTAATGACATCGCCTGTCGCGATTGACGTGCTATACCATCATAGTTGCAGAGAGGGGAATCATCATGTCGGTAATCGATCATCAGGTATGGCTTTATATCGGTACATATGCCGAGACACAAGAAGCAGGAATTCATGTAGCAGTAATGAATCAGAATACAGGTGAGCTGAAGCTCGTTTCCCATGTGAAAGGGGTAGAGAATCCGTCCTATCTGGCATTGTCAGAGGATGCGACGCATCTGTATGCTGCCAGCGAAAAGGACGAGGGCGAAGTGCTGGCATATTCTATCGATAGTGAACACGCCTTGCATCTGCTGGATCGCAAGCCAACTGGCGGTGGAGCGCCATGTTATGTGCAATTGACAACAGACGGTCGGTATTTACTGGCTGCGAACTATACCGGCGCGAATGCCAGCTCGTTTCCTGTAAACGAAGACGGCAGTCTGGGCGACCGTAGCGGCAATGTGCAGCATGAGGGGAAAGGGACTCACCCTGAACGTCAGGATGCCGCGCATACGCATTCTATCGTGCCATCGCTGGATGGTAGCATCGCCTACGTATCTGATCTGGGACAGGATATCGTAGCTGCGTATCATTTGGGCGAAGATGGCAGTCTCGCCGAAGCTGGTAGCACGTCGCTGCCTCCAGCCGCAGGCCCGCGTCATCTGGTCTTTCATCCAAATGGTCAGCTAGCATATGGGATCAATGAACTGGATAGCACAGTGACTGCTTACTTCCGCAACGTAGAAACTGGCGTATTGGAGATTCTGAATACTGTATCCACACTGCCAAAAGACTTCGATGAAGAGAATACTGGCGGCGATATTCGCTTATCGTTGTGCGGTCGTTATGTGTATGCGTCCAATCGCGGGCATGATAGCATCGTGCAGTATGCTATCGATCAGGAAGCAGGAACGGTATCGGTAGTGGAGTGGGTACATGTCAAAGGCAGAACGCCCCGCAACTTTGCTGTCGTACCGGGCGGATACGTACTCGTCTGCAACCAGGATTCCGGCAATATCGTGCAGTTTGCTGCCGATCCAGAGACTGGTCGTTTAACTCCAACGGGTCACGAACTGACTGTAGATCGTCCCGTATGTCTGATGGCGGATATGAACGAAGTGGAAGATTGATACACTGGATATACATGATCTTTGGTACAAGGAGCTGACTCGTGAGGAGTCAGCTTCTTTTGTATTATCTTTTATAAAAAGAATTGCTGGTGTGTTGGATAATAGACAATCCTTCAAGAAATCAAATACAACAAAAACAGCCTGTAACCCATTTTTTGGGCACAGGCTGTATTCGATACTGTAAACTATACAATCTGTACATCATAGCACTGCATAGTAGTTATTCTTCTTTCGCTCAATCAAGCGCTACAGTGTAGATTATTTGTACTCGCCCGCATATGGACGCTCCTTGCGCTTTGGCTCCTGAGTGAATCGATATCCGACTGCAAAGACCAATACCTGAACAATCAGTACATACGGTGCCACTGCCAAGCCGAACAGATGTAGCAATCCAAGCCCTGCGATCACGAGTGCGTTGATCACAAATGACGTCCGGCGCCCGCTTTCTCTAAATTGTGCACTAAGCACACCGTACAACAACAGCAGTGCACCCGTTAGCGAAATCAACCGCAGTAATACGAAGAAAGGCGCCGGTGGGCCCACCAGTTGCGCTATATGTATCGCCTGCAAACTGTGCACTAGCAGCGCACCTTCTAGCAGCAACACTACGAGCGGCAGCAGGGGACGCAGCGTTAGCCAGAACAACAATCCCCAGTGCGGCTGTTCGCCACGTGCCAGCAATTGTTTGCGTTCGCGGGTCAGACGGCTAATATTCATCTCCAATGTGCGATAGAGCAGCAGCATTGCCTGTCGATTTTGCATATCCAGATAGCGGTCGATGCGCTCGACCAGCTCATGATCTGCATACGGTGCAGCTTTGCAGGCAAGTACGATTTCAGCGGTTAATGCTACTTCGCTGCGGTCGGATGCTGATACGGGGGAAGCAACACCAGTGGCACTAACTACCGGATACAGATGTCCGGCTGCCCGGGTAAAATGATTCAAACTGACTTCGATCCGGCGCATCCGTTCGCGGTCGGTTCGCTTGCGCTGTGCGGCGGAGAATCCATACACCGCCGCCAGCAAAGCCAGCATGGCGACACTCGACCAGATCCATCCGATCTGGTCGTATTGCCACATGCTTGATTGCCATGCGTCCACCTTGTTCACTCCTTTTACAACCATTGGTCGCTTTCCAGCTTGCTGATACCACTATTGCACAACCATGCCGCTGATTCAACACCTTGTTGTTCTAGCGAATGATCTTACCTATTGTTGAAGCGTATGATCCAAGCAGACAATGGACGCTGGAAGAAGCCGATATTGCTACAGCAACGTGAGGAAATCCCTGTTCGTCCGATTAGTAACGACGATTATATTGATCGTATGGTGGCTGATGAACCGACGTGCCGCGCATCGTTACCGCAACCGATTCGAGCAGCAGCACAATTGCCGTAATCGTATGCATAATCCAGCCAACAACCGGAATCCAAGCGATCGCTGACGTCACAATACCGATCGCATTACCAAACGGCGAGCGACGTGCACGAATAGCCAGCACCAGCGTAATCAGATGCAGGATAAAAGCGATAAATAGCGGTCCGTACCCGTAGCTAATGACGAAGGTTCCACCAATCAACGGGATCGCCATCAATGCCTCCAGAGCGAACGTCAACCATTTCATAACAGGCAACGCATTATTGTACATGTATACTGCACTTCCTTTCGATAGGGAATGAGTTGAGACTGCATAGACAGGCTTACATTATAGTATTAAACGAAAAAAAGCATTTTGCGTTTCTTTCTGCTGATTGTTTAGATAATCAGTTGTCAGTTTTGGGTGAAATACTGGTATACTGGGATATGGACTGAAGTCATTGATGATGGACGCACGTACTTCGATATACACGTATAGATAGCATACTCAAGCCGGGACGACGATAATCTGCATAACCATCAGGCAGGAAAAAAGGAGGAATCCGTATGGCGTACAATAGCCGTTTTGCCGTAGCGATACACACACTGTCACTGCTCGACTCTACTGAAGGCCGGATTACTTCGGAAATGATTGCGGGCAGCGTCAATACGAACCCGGTCGTGATTCGCCGCATGATCAGCTTGCTGACCAAAGCAGGCATTTTGCGGACACAACCTGGTGTTGCCGGAGCACAGCTGACCCGTCCAGCGGGCGAGATTACGCTGCTGCACATTTACCGTGCGGTACAGAGCGAGAATCGGGATGAGCTGTTTGCGATTCATGATACCCCGAATCTGAATTGCGATATCGGACGCAATATCCAGCAGGAATTGGAGCAGGTATTCGCCAGAGCGCAGCGTGCGATGGAGCATGAGCTGGAGCAGATCACACTGCGTCAGGTGACGACCGATCTGCAACAGATGGAAGAAGTCCGTCAAGCGATCGGTCAGCAGAACTGAATCAGTTCCGGCTGTACCGGGTATGTAAGGACAGAACCTCAAGTCAGGTACTGTCATGACGGAAAGGATGGATAGAGGATGAAAATTATTATTATTGGCGCCAGCGGTATGATCGGTCAGCGCCTTGTACAGGAAGGGCTGCGTCGTCGTTATGAAGTGACCGCAGCTGGACGCGACTTGTCCAAATTTGATCAACAGCAGGAGCAGCTGCATCTGGTACGTGTCAATGTACTTGATCCGGCAAGTGTCGAAGCAGCAGTGTCCGGGCATGATGTCGTGATCAGCGCCTTTGGACCACAATTTGGCAATGAGGAAGAACTGCCGGAAGCCGCGCGCTGCATTAGTGCAGGTGTAAAAAACGCGGGCATTCAGCGCCTCGTCATTGTTGGCGGTGCGGGCAGTCTGGAAGTGGAACCGGGTGTACGTCTGATGGATACCGCCGATTTCCCCGAAGAGATCAAACCGCTGGCACAGGCGCACGCGGAAGCGTATGAAGTGTATCGTCAGAGCGGTCTGGAATGGACATATGTGAGTCCGGCAAGCTGGATTGAACCGGGCAAGCGTACCGGCAACTTCCGTATCGGTACGTCTCGTCTAATCACCGATGATGACGGTGCAAGCCGCATCTCTGCCGAGGACTATGCAGCAGCGTTGTTCGATGAAGTGGAAGATCCGCAGTTTGTACAGGATCGCTTTACCGTAGCGTATTGAACAGATGTGAAAGTATCCAAGTGATGAACTATCAAGCAATGCGATATGAAGTCACTGAATTGAGATATAAAGTCACTGGATAGAAACAAGGTAACCTCAAGACACTGCCCTTTTCGGCGGTGTCTTTTATTTTACCCATTGGATCAGAAAGGAAAGGATACGAATACGGTTAATAGAACAGTAGAGTTTGGCAAGAACAGAGTGATAGTATGCAGCTCAATCATATACGGAAAAGGGGCTTTTTTATGTATATCGTTACCGCAGAGCAAATGCGCAATCTGGATCAGCATACGATAGAGCAACTGGGCATTCCGGCAATGTCCTTGATGGAAAGTGCAGGTAAAGCCATCGCCGAGGAAGTGATGACATGGATCGGTGGTAAGCAGCAGGAGCAGGCAGATGTGCCATCTGGACCTTCACTGAAACGGCGTAGTGGCATCCGCAGCGATGAACACGTCATCCCGCATCGTCAGCATCAACACTGGCTCATACTGATTGGCAAAGGCAATAATGGCGGCGATGGACTGGTGGCGGCACGTTATTTACAAGATGCGGGAATCAAGGTCACACTGCTGTATGCAACCGAGCCGTCAGAGCTTGGCGGCGATGCTGCATTACAGCGGGATGCGGCGCAGCACTCTGGTATTCCTCATATCGTCTGGAATGACAGCTGGAATCTGCCATCTGATGGACAAGGTGACGATGAACAGCATGCTAACAATGCCCAATCTTCTTCTGCTGAATCGGCATCACCGCAGACTCAGTGGCAACCTTACACCGGGATTATCGACTGTCTGCTTGGCACTGGCAGCAAGGGCGAACCACGCGAACCGTACGCATCAATCATCCGTTCTGCCAATCACAGTGGCAAGGATATTATCGCCGCCGACATTCCGAGCGGCTTGAACGCCGATACGGGCGAAGTGGCGGAGCATTGTATTCAGGCAAAAGTAACGGTCTGTCTCGCTTTTCTAAAACAGGGCTTAACCCAGTATCCGGGTGCAGGCAATGCAGGCGATGTAATCGTACGCGCCATCGGCATTCCACGTAGCGTCGCACAGAATGCCAACATGCAAACACATCTCATTACAGACGATACACTGCGTCAAATATTGAAAATAGATACCGAACGTACTCGCGCTGTAGATGGTCACAAAGGCACGTACGGTCACGTTATGATCGTAGGTGGCAGTCTCAATATGAGTGGTGCAGGCTTGATGGCATCGCGCTCAGCGCTGCGTATTGGGAGCGGATTGGTCACATGGCTACTGCCAGAGCAGCTAATGAAGCATATGGTCGGTCATGTGCCAGAGCTGATGATGGCGCCAGTATCATCACACCCGGACGGACAATGGACTGCTGATACGGTAGCTACTATTTTGGAACAGGCAGACAAAGCCGATGTGCTGGCAATCGGTCCTGGTCTGGGACGATTTGATGGGGATGGAGATTGGCTTCGTCAGTTATGGGAGCAGAGCGAACAGCCGCTTGTCATCGACGCCGACGGTCTGAATATTCTCGCAGAAGCGGATGGGCTGAGCCAATGGTCTCGTCGCCAAGCACCTACTATTCTTACACCTCATCCTGGTGAAATGTCTCGTCTGGCAGGCATACCGACCAAGGAAGTCCAGCGCGATCGCATCGGTCTAGCACGCCAATTTGCGCAGGAGCATGGTGTCACGCTTGTACTCAAGGGCGCACGTACAGTGATTGCTTCGCCAGATGGTCGTGTATTCGTTAACACCACCGGGCATCCTGGTATGGCAACAGGTGGCTCTGGTGACGTCTTGACGGGCGTTATCTCCGGTCTGCTTGCACAGGGGCTGGATGGCACTCAGGCAGCGGCATTTGGCGTTCATCTGCACGGACATGCTGGCGATATCGCTGCCCTGTCACGCCCCGGCAATCCGGCTTCCTTGCTGGCAGGCGATATCATCGAGCATTTGTAATGTACAGTATAGGATACTGACCATATCGCATACTGCAAGGATCAACAGGGAATGCTATCGATATTCGGATATGAATCTAATTCGAAAATAAACCTGAAAAGCGGCTACCCTTCACATGCAGAGGGCAGCCGCTTTTCAGGTTATTGCAATGTTGGAGCATATAAATCATCTTTTGGAGTAGATGAATGATCCACATATATTTCCACCAGCATCATATTGATGCCGGATACAACAGTGATTAAATTTTGAATGTATTGACCGAATCTTGCAAATGTTCAGCCAATTGTGCCAGTGTTTGTGAGGAGGTGGCAGTCTGTTCGCACGCCGAAGCTACTTCTTCGCTAGCGGCGGCAATTTCATTGACCGAATTGACCACTTCGGACGATTGCGCACTCTGTTCTTCACTGGCTGCGGCGATGCCATTAATTTTCAGTGACGAGTCATTAATGCGACCCATAATATCGTTAAATGCTTCGCTCGTATTCACTGAATGCTCGGTGTTCAGCTCGGCAGAGTTCAAACTTTGCTGCATATTTTTCTGCATGGAGCGGATAATGCCGGTGATTTCCTTAGTCGCAGTTCCGCTGCGTTCTGCCAGTTTGCGTACTTCGTCGGCAACAACAGCAAAGCCTTGACCTTGCTCACCAGCGCGTGCTGCTTCGATCGCAGCATTTAGCGCCAGCAGATTCGTCTGATTGGCGATATCGTCGATGACTTCGATAATGTCACCGATCTGATTGGAATCCAGCTCCAGCTTGCGCATTTGGGCACTCATCAGCTGCATACCATCAGCAGACTGGTTGACCAGCGCACTGCCTTTGCGCGCTTTTTCTACGGTACGGTCGGCAATTTCGGCGGCTTCTTCGGCACTGTGTGCTACGTCATCAATAGCGGTCGACATATCGCGGAACAGCTGGGCAATGGAGTGGGCAGATTGGGATTGGTTCGCACTATTGCTGGCAATCTCTTGTGTGCTGGCAGAGATTTGCTCAGAGGTAGCGGCTACATTTTGGGCAGAATCGATAATGCTGGATACCAGCTTGTTAAGACGAGTGGACATATCATTCGCAGCGGCAGCCAGCTGACCGATCTCATCGCGTCCGGTCAATGGGGAGCGCTGACGCAGATCACCCGCAGCTACATCTTTGAGCAGCGCAGCAATTTGCTTGAGCGGACGGCTGATCATGCGGGCGATTACAGTACCGAGTATGATTGAGAAGGCAAAGCCAACCACAATCCAGATCATCGTCCACAGACGAGAGTTGTTAAATGTCGTATTGGCAGACTGATTGGCGGCACTTGCCTGCTGTACATTCAATTCGTTCAATTTGGCAATGCTGGCGTACATATCCGTGCCGGCAGGGACAACACTTTCTTTGACAAAGTTTTGGAAGGCGGTGGCGGAAGACGTTTGTGCCAGTTGGATCGCTTGGTTATATACTTGCTGATACGTCGTCCACAGTTGTTCAAAATTTTGCAGCTCGGTTTGTTCTTCGTTCGACAGCGGAGTACTGCGATAGCCTGTAATGCCTGCATTGACTTCTTCGATCAGACCGGGCACTGTATCCAGCACGGTTTGCTTATCTTGCGTGGTGGAGCTAAGGGCGATATCGCGCGAAGCGACACGCATTTTTTGCAAAGCAAGTTCGGCGTCGGACAGATGCTGCATGGAAACCAGATTATTGTTATACAGGTTATCTACGCTACCTTTGATCCGATCCAGATTGATCATGCTATACAGACCGACAGCGGCAACGATAAGGGATACTAGAATAAAAGCAGTGATCAGCTTGGTAAACGTCTTGAAATTACCGGCAATTCGCATAATATTCACTCCATTTGGTGTAGTGTCATGCTTGGCTAAAGCTATGTAATTCACAAAATCAAATTACAAGATGCCAGATGCGTGTGCGTAACGTTCAGGCTATGGATGAGGGAGAAATGGACGATATAAGTAGCAATCGTCAAGCGAGAGGAGTAGAGCTGGAAATAAACATTTACATATTACTATTTCGTCACTTTATTCAAAAAAATAATATTAAATCCATAATTTTGAAAAAATATTATATGTATCCTAAATGGATGTGCAGATAAATTGATATGGAATATAACAAAAAGGCAGCCTCCGTAGAGACTGCCCATTCGTACTTGCCACAAATCGTGAATCGTAATACACGACCTATGCCTTGTCTATAAGATTAGAAGCTTATGGTGTTACAGGTCTTCTTTGATCTCTTGCTTCACTTCTTTGACTGCGTTGTCTTCTGCCGGAATCTCACGCTTGCTGGACAAGAACCAGCCCGCAGCAGCGATGGCAACCAGAACAACGTAGAAGCTGAACTTCCAGATTTTATTTTCAGGGAAGTGTTCCGAAATGACTGCCAGTGATGGGTGAGCCAGCGTAATCACCGCGAGCTTCACACCGACCCAGCCGACGATAACGAATGCGGCGATCTCCAGACCCGGACGTTCCTGCAACAGCTTCACGAAGAACGAAGCGGCGAAACGCATGATGATCAGACCGATCAAACCACCCAAGAAGATAACGATAAACTGACCGCCATCCAAACCGCCGATTGGCGGCAAACCACTTGCAGGCAATGCCACAGCCAGCGCGACCGCTGCCAGAATGGAGTCAACCGCAAACGCGATATCGGCAACTTCCACTTTGAAGACCGTCATCCAGAAACCGGATTGCTTCTTCGGATTGGCAGCTGGCCCTTTGTCATCAGCCGCTTCATCCGTCTTCGGCTTGGCGAATACATGCCGGACGATATGGTTGATGGAAATGTACAACAGATAAAGGGCACCAATCGCCTGCACCTGCCATACGTCAACGAGGAACGAGATAATAAACAGGGAAGCAAAGCGGAACACGAATGCCCCGAACAATCCGTAGAACAATGCCTTTTTGCGTTGCTCATCTGGTAAGTGCTTAACCATAATCGCCAGTACGAGCGCGTTATCGGCAGCGAGCAAACCCTCCAGCGCGACCAGTACGAGCAGTACCCAGCCATACTCTAACAATAATGCTGCATCCATAAGACTCCTCCTAAAAATAAATTGTTGTTAACGGCCACTAGCAGCCTCTATATAAAAAGAGACCTTTACCACAAAGGTAAAGGTCTCCCAAGAGATAGCGAGTCTTCACCAATTTTGTGGTAAAGGTCTCGCTAACAATGAAGTTCAGGTTTCTGATCCATTGCCAAGCAAAGCCGGGGTTATTCACCCGTAATGACGACGTTGCCTGTACAGCTACTCCCCTTTAACAGGAATAGGTTTATGAAATTAGTGTACGGTTTGAAGTGTTACTGAGTATATATAACACCGGATTGTCGTGATTGAAGCAGCTTATTGACTACTTTGATCAAATCATATGCAATTTAATCGCATAAGTCAATGTTTTGTGCAATAAAATTTTGAAAAAGTAGAAAATATTGCTTGTGATTATCTTTTTATTAAGTGGCGTGTCGACCGATTGATATCACAATCGTACCGGATGATTCCACAGAATAACGTGCCGCCGATCTATACTCTGCTGCACATCGATCACTCGCTGATTGCTACTGCCACGGTAAGGCAGTGACACATCGCGTAGCGATTTCTCGAATCTTCCATCAATCAATACGTCGCATAGAGAGAGAAGTTTCAAATATTTTGGAGACTGTTGCAAAAAGATTTCTTCCCATGTAAATCCGCTATAGATCCAGATCGACAGTTGTGGCAATTGAGCGCGAACCTTCTCTACAAATCCCGCCACCTCATCCGCGGAAAAGAATGGATCACCACCTGCAATAGTCAACCCATCCAGCAGGGGATTGCGCGCCATGCCGTCGATCAATTCCTGTTGCAACGAAGCGGTAAAAGGTTCCCCGGCGGTAAATGACCATGTATGCGGACTGAAGCAGCCCGGACAGGCATGACGACAACCGCTAATAAATACGACTGCTCGCATACCGTGTCCTTCATTAATAGACTCTGGAATGTACCCGCAAATGTGCATACACATCAGCGGTGCTTGAGCCGATCGCGAACTTCCGCCTGCTTGGCAGGATTGAAGCGCGTCTGATAATCGCCCGTCAAATAACCGGTCACCCGGCGTAGACGGGCGATATGCACCTGCTGCTCCGATTCACCGCAAGATGGGCAATGGGAGCCGATGATCCCTTCATACCCACAGGCAGTGCAGCGATCTACCGGATGATTAATGCTAAAATAACTGATCTGCTGTGACAGCGCATATTGCACAATTCGCGCCAGCGCTGCATGATTTTGCCGGGCGTTGCCATCCAGCTCGATATATGAGATAGCACCAGCATTGCACAGCTCATGAAACGGAGCTTCCAGCCGGATTTTGTCAGCAGCTTGAATATTGTGGTAGACCGGAATATGAAACGAGTTGGTGTAATATTCCCGATCAGTCACTCCTGCGATGCTGCCATACCGTTCACGGTCGATAGCGACGAATTTGCCGGATAATCCTTCTGCTGGTGTTGCCATCAGTGAGAAGTTTAGATTGTGCTGCTCACTCAGCTGATCGCACACGTTGCGCATATGACGAATAACTTGCAGAGCTTTGGCATGGACGCGATCATCTGCGCCATGATGCACACCATACAGAGCATACATACATTCCGCCAGCCCGATAAAGCCGATGGATAGCGTACCATGCTTGATCAAATCGCCGACCCTATCATCCGGGGCGAGTTCATTGCCACCTTCCCAGACGCCTTCTCGCATCATAAAGTCAGATGCTTTGGCAGGTTGTACCGCTTGAATGCGGAATCGATGCAACAGCCCTTCCGCCGCCAATTGCATACATTCATCCAGCGCTTGGTAAAAGCCCTGTTCATCCGCCTGATCTTGATCCATCATCCCGTAATCCAGTCCCAGCTTTACCAGATTGATCGTATTGAAGGATAAATTGCCTTTACCAGATAGATGATTCCGTCCAAATCGGTCAGCCACGACGCGGGTGCGACAGCCCATAGTGGCAAACTCCGTATCAGGATCGCCTTCTATGAGATGTTCGCAGTTCAGCGGCGCATCCAAATTAGCAAAGTTCGGATACAATCGGCGCGACGTGCAATCGATCGCTTTTAGAAATAGATCATAATTAGGATCACCAGGCTGCTGGTTCACACCCTGCTTACATTTGAAGATTTGGATCGGGAAAATAGGCGTCTCGCCATTGCCCAGCCCATGTACTGTCGCCGCCAGTAGGCTTTCCACGACCAGTCGACCTTCCGGTGACGTACATGTCCCATAGTTGATACTTGTAAATGGAATCTGTCCACCACCTCGACTCGACATCGTATTCAGATTGTGAACGAGACTCTCCGCCGCTTGAAACGTCTCATTGCGCGTCTCTTCCATTGCATATCGGTACGCCAGCGGATAGCTTAGCGCCAATTCACTGTCATTCATATGTGTGCAGGCGATCATCTGCTCCATCTCAGCAACCGAATGCTCGTCTCCAACAGAACATGTCGTTGTTGGCTGTTCGTTGTGCTCGGTATGTAGCGATGCCGTGGCAGTGACTGGATGCAGATCGGCATTACGTGCGGCGATCCATTCACCGAGATAACGCAGCCCTTTGCGCAGATGCTTGCGGAATGAGCGAGTAACGTACGGTGCCAGATCGTAATCGAGCTTGTTGGCAGCGACTCCGCCGTATTGCGAATTTTGCTGACATTGGAAAATAATCGCCACCTGTGCCATCGCTGTCATAATCGAATTGGGCGTACGCAGACTGCCGTTGCCACTGCTAAAGCCTTCGCGCAGCAACCGTTCAAACGGGATGAAAATACAGTTAGTCGTACCAAGCGCATAATGATCCAGATCATGAATATAGATCCGGTTCTGCTCGACCGCTTCGGCGATAGGGGGTGGCAGAATACGCTCTTTGGTGTAATATTTGGAATATTCGCTGCCGAGACGGCTCATTTTGCCGGAAAAGCTGTCTCCATTCAAATTGGCATTCTCGCGTGTGGATTCATGCTCACCATACATAATATGCTCGCCCATCTCCATAATAGGGTGCTGCTTATGCTCTGACGGTGTGATGCTAAAGGGAAGGAAATTCTCGTCCGAATGGTCTGAATTCAACAGATGTGCAGGGTTCATCATCGACCGATGAATAGTCATAGGTGTAGATCATCCTTTCCGTGTATCAAATGGTAGTGCGTTTGTAGTCAGCTCATTCCGACGAATGCTGGCATACAGACGGTATACATACTAAAAAAACGACGGTACACTTGCGTTACAGGTCGTTTGAAACGTGCTACAGTACAATAAAAAATCGTTAACTATATTCTATATGTAGGTGTGTTGTCTATGATATGACACAATATATTGACAAAAAAGTAAAAATGGGCGTGTCTCATTATGTTGCATGAACGTAAGGACGAGCAGCGTATCGCCTGGTAGTAGGGTTGGATTTTGGGTAAAACAGGAATAGAATACAATCACATGCGGGAATAGAGGAGGAGTTCAAGATGGCAATTGCAGAAGTGACCGTGATTCCGGTCGGTACAGGTAGTACGAGCTTGAGTTCATATGTGGCGCAGATGCAACGGGTATTGGATCAGCAGCAGGGCATTCAGATTCAACTGACACCGATGAGTACCATTATCGAAGGCGATATTGCAGATGTATTCAAAGCGATTCAGGCGCTACATGAAAGTCCGTTTGAACAAGGAGCGGGTAGAGTGTCTACAGCGGTCAAAATCGATGATCGGCGCGATCATCCAACTTCGGCACAGTACAAAATCGATTCTGTACGCAATAAATTGGAACATTCTGGTCATTCTTGAGCAAAAAAAGGCATAAAATCAGAAAATTAATAACTTTTTTAGGTTGAGTTCATAAAGTTTTAAGATAAAGTAGCTATAGTTAACGCATACCCCTTTTGAATATATAAACAGATTGAACGCCATGGACTGCGACCGTGGCGTTCTTTTTTGCCCAATATTATAAAGGAAGATACCTAAAATGATAAAATTAATGTTTCTTTAAGGTTATTATCAGGTTTTTTTAAGATGCATCCGTTATGATGTCTGTAATAACCCCTTTTGAATTACTATATTTTTAGACCTCATCAGCTGCGAATGATGGGGTCTCTTTTTTGTCCTTTTTTAGGGGGAGTGCGGGGATGGAGTTTTGTGCGGACATCACTTCGGAAAGGAATAAGGGAACGTCCTCCGGTGGAGCCGCAGGAATCTACGGATTGTGTAGTTACTTGTAGATTCCCGCCCCTCCAAAGTCGTCCTTTTCCCTTATTTCCTTGCCTTCGTTATGTGCGGGTGCAAACTTTATTCTTGTTGCATCATTATAAAAATGTACTTTTAGAGGGGGGGATGGGAAGGTTGTTTAAGATACATAACATAGGTGTGTGGTTTGAAAGGATGGATTAAAGTGATTAGGTGGTTGCTTCCTTTTTTGTTTGGAGAGGAAGTGGTGGGAGTGTAGGGATGGAAATGGTAGGGGAGTTGAATTTGCAGGATATTGGGGCTGGAAATTGGACGATCCCCGGTGGGACAACGTGGTGGTTGTCCTGCCGGGGATCTGGTGTTGCGTCTTATGTTTGATTTGCTTGTAATGCCATAAGCCGTTATGCAGCTTACGAGCCATATGTGAATTGCTTCATGCTCAACAATGTGTAATTGATGTAGCCGGATTTTGCGGGGGCATGTTGGGATGCCTGAGGTGCAAAATGTACTGCTTTCGTTACAGAGTCAGATTGCGTAGGTCTGCTCTCCAGTGTCATATGGCTGCTTAACTGCAGCTATCGTTAACCCGTAACCCCGTGTGCGGTGAATGTGAAATGTGTGGACGGGGACGGTTTTGGTTCGCTTGCTTTGTGTATACAAATGGAACGTACATGGAATCGTCACTGTCTGTATACGATGAATCCAAAACAACAAAAGCCCTACCTCTCTTTTGTCCTTGCGGCTCCGATGACCGCGCCAGTGTGAATCAGATACTCAAATTTCAATGGATGTTCAGAAAAGAAAGGAAATTTGAAATGATTCCGGCAGCACCCGGAAAATTGCGAAGGATAAAACCGAGGGTTAAAAACAACACTACATAGTATACATGAGAAGGAAAGGAAAGTAAATATCAAGAATGTGAATAGAGAAGGCTATTAGAAAAGAGGACACACCTATTTTTGGATTGATTAAAACTCTTCCTCTCTTATTGCTTGCATCTTCATAAATAGGTATATTTGTTTAATATAGGAGATACATAATTATATAAAATTAGGATTTGGGTAACTAGAATAGCGATATAAAAATTATTTTAGCACCACATGTTTATATTAAGGAGGAATAAAAGTGGATTTTACATTTTCTATCGTCCAAAAAGTAGAAAACTTTATACAGTCTGAAAGAATGAGTATGTCCAAGTTTGCTAATGAAGCTGGCATCAATACAGGGATTATTAGTTCTATTCTTAATGGTACAAGAGTCCTTAGTTTAAAACAGCTGGATAAAATTACAGTAGCTATGAATGAGCCACCAGGAAGTTTGTACGATCAATATACAGAAGAATACTTACTGAAGATTGCACCTGATTGGCGACGAATCCGCACGTTTATCCTTCGATGTACAGAACTGAACCGATTGAAGGAAATCGGTAAAGCTATTAATTTTTTGTCTGAGCATTTACTTTATTCTCCTGCATGCTTTGAATTGGCGGAGCAACTGTATGATCGAAAGAATATCGAAGCAGCAATGATGCTATATGAGAATGTAGCCAATAATGAGAAGAAACAACATTCTGAACGATTAGCAATTTGTCAATATCGCTTGTTTATGATTAGACAAAATGAAGATCAAGAAGAAAATTATCAACTGGCAATTAAGTTTGAACCATATGTGGAACGTCTTGATGAGGCTGAACAACTGGAAGCACTAAAAGACCTGAGTAAAGCATATCAGGCTATGCGTCGCTGGGATAAAGTAGAGCAAGTTGTAAGGGTGCTTAAAACGAAGGCACTTACTCATTACTATTCTGAATATAAGGATACAACGATTCGTTGGAAGTTACCTCTGTTTGTATATGTGTTGCACTCCTATTTGTTACTTTGCGGTGTTTATGAAGAAAGGCAGGATTATACTCAAGCTTTAACATATAGTGAAAAATCGCGTGATACGAGCTGGATTCATGAGAGTGATAGCGTATCTGAAGAATGGAAAAGGAAATTTGAACGATGGGCTGAGGTCAATAGCTATGTAGCTCAAATATTTTCTGGAGATTTTAGCGTGATGAATGATTATAAAAGTTACGCCTTGCAAAATAAAAATGAAGTATCTTTATTTTTATTAAACATAATAGAAGCTGCCAACAAATTCTGCTGGGATATTGATTCTGTATTAAATGAGTTTGACAATTATATAAAAGGCTTGGATACACACATAGATAATATAACTGTTTATACGATACAACTAAATCAAGAACGGTATACTAGATTATTGCATGAACTTGCAAAGTATAATCTTAACAGGGGAGAAATAGAAAAAGGTACAAGACACTTACTTTTAAGTCTTGAAAAGGCATATATTCTTAACTATAAAAACTATATAATTAAGAATATGGGATTATTTGAAAAAGTTAGAGTGAAAGTTAACTTTAACTTAAAAAGAACTTATCAAATTATAATCGAAGAGGTGTATGCCAATGAACTGGTTTAAATGTTGTATACTTACTAGTGGATTATTTCTATTGCTTGCTCTTCCATTAATCCATACGTCTTCTTTTTCACCATATACAAATCATGATGTGCATGGTGGAGCATAAAAGATATTTTAATTAAAAAGTACAGTAAAGTTATCTTACTCACATTTGCTACACCTTTATAGAAAGTACTATTACATTTTCTTCAAAGCTATCTTTTTTAGGAAAAGGTAAATATATTAATGCTGTTCAAGTAACTAACCAAGAAATAGTTACTTGAGCAAGCCTAACTACTGGCGTAGCAATAAAGTAATTGATGTTTTCACTTTCTTGGTTAATTATCTTTTGTGAGTTAGGATAGTGATGTTTAACTTCTTTATTTGAAATAAACAGCGAGAAATCTATATTTAATAGGTTGTCAATATTCAAAAAAATACACATACTAATCTAATAGAATATTTGAAGATATACCTTTCTTTTTATTTTGAAATTGTAAATAATTGCACTTTCTTAAATTTAATGTGTAAAAAAATATGAATACATTAGTATCATACTAATTAAGGATGGCGCCCCTTAATATTAAGTGAATATAGTTTCGAGCAAAATTTTTATCTATTAGCATTGGAGGGAATAAAGTAATGAGAAAAAAGTTGGTTGCTAGTATGTTATCTGCTTCTATAATTACTGGTGCTATGGTAGCACCTACAGCTAGTTTTGCATCCTCTCTACTTCAGGATGGTAAAGAGGTTTCTGTTTCTCCAGTATCGCCAATTCAATCGCCTATTCCTAAAAACGATTCTGGAAATTCAGAGCAAAACATTATTTCCAACGTTATTAAAAAGGCAATAACTAATGCTATAAGACATGGCGGTCCTTTTTTAAACAAACTACTTAGTAAAGTTTCTCCAAGTGCTGGGAAATACGTAGAAAAGTATGCAAATAAGTTAGCGGATTTTTTGGATACATTAACTGATTGGCAAGAAGTTACTGTAGCTAATTACTTAGTAAGTCTTGGAGTACCACCTGCTGAGGCAGCCAATATCGCTTATTATGTTGTTTTCTTAGCAGGATTTTAAAATATAAACTAAGAGATGGTATACTCTAATTCGTTAGAGTATACCATTTTACTAACTTGAAGGAGTTAACATGCCCCTATTACAATTAGCAATCATTATGTATTTATGTATTTGTATGATTTTGTTTCCTGTTTTACGTTATCTTCAAAAAAGAGAGCAAGAGCAAATTAATTTTGGAATGAGACTTGTTATAACAGCCGCAATTTCTTTGCTTGTTTTTATTCCGTGTTTTGGCATTGTGCTCGCTATGTTGGGATTATTTGAGTTCGCTTCTTTTGTTCAATTTATTCAATTCTCACATTTGTCTAATGCTATTATATATGTGTTGGCTATAGTGATTTGCATTTACTTTGTTGAAACACTAGGTTTCCCAATATTGTGGGGGTGGCTAAGTCATTATGTATTGAAGCATTCATTTCAATGGTTCAAGCCTCTGCTTGTGGTTATTGTAAATACATGTGCCATTTATGTAGTATCTGAGTTTATTCCTGGTGTACTCATATCTGGATGGCTTGGAGCACTAGGCGTGGCATTGCTTTTTCAAATTGTTGAGCAAGTATGGAATTACTTTAGGACAAGCAAATCATATAAACAAAAGGAATAAAATATGCTATATATCGTTTATATTAAAATGGAACCCCACTTTATCAGTTATGGATTTTTATGAATCCATTATTAGATAAAGTGGGGTTCCATTTATGCTTTGCATGTATAAAACGATGACGTTAGGATTAATATACTTTAGTCAGTGTGATCATGCCGTTGCTGTAGGACATGTTCCAGTCGAACTCGTCAGCGAACCAGCGTACTGGTACCAGTGTGTGACCGTTACGGGAGATGATCGGTTGGTTCAAGCCTTTGCGCATGTTGTCTACTTTGTAGACTTTGGCGTTTGTGCCTTTGGTCCAGAACTCGTAGCGAGCCAGACCTGTATCCAGCCATGTTGTATCTGTCATTGCATCGTAAGATACTTTCATGTTGGCGTTAGCTGCCAGGTAGCGCAATGGCACGTATGTAGTGCCCATGTATTCTACTGGCATAATAGCCATGCTTTTAGACATGCCGTTCACCATGTACATTTTGCTGCCCATTGTGAATTGGATCGCTCTTGTTTGCAGTTCCGGATTGTAGTCAGCTGTTGTGCCTTCGGCAGCAAATGCGCCAGCCGCTGGCAACATCAAGGAAAGTCCCAGTACAGGTGCAAGCAATTTTCTCATTTTCATCGTGAATTACCCCTTTGCAAATTATGTGTATTTGATTTCTTCGGCTGTGCAGAATAGCGGTATGTGCAGACATCGCCCACAGTATAGCGCTTACATCAGCTAAGAATGATACAGCTGATTTTCGATTTTTCCCCTTCATGATGCTGCGCGCTGCAACATCGGGACGATATAGTTTGTCGATACGATGCTGTCTAAGTATTGTATAAACCTATTCCTAAGTAGTTAATCAGATAGTACCAAAAAAGTTACAACTTTGTTTTTGAATATGAATATATGGTTATGGGTCCATCGAACGGAAAGCAAGTGAGCAATGCAGTGAATATGCTATCTAGTCTGTGACTATATCCAGCTATTTGGCTCATATACAGCATAATGAACATATCTACCTATTTCATTCCAAAAGAATGACAGACAACAAAAGAACAGCAGACAGCTCCCAGTAGGGAAGGCTGTCTGCTGCTTGGCGTCCAAGTATCGTTTACGGTGAGTTCCTGCTCTTCATTCGGTACATCGATATGAGTAGCCGATATCAGTATTCGGTATTAATACGTTTTGCTCAGAGAGATGACACCGTTGTTATAGCCCAGTTTCCAGTCAAATGTATCCGCGATCCAGCGTACCGGAACGAGAGTGCGTCCATCTCTGGAAATGACCATTGCATCAGCTTTCATCTGCATATTGTTGAGTTTGTAAATTTTAGAGTTCGCCCAGAATTCGATCACATCTTGACCGGTATTGAGGGTTGTTGTTTTGGTTTTGTTGTTGTACGACATAGTGGCACCAATATTGGCAGCCAGATAACGAACCGGAATATACGTACTGCCTTTGTATACGATCGGTTTGGTTGTCATCGTTGCCGATTTGCCATTCACCATATACGTTTTGCTGTTCAGTGTAAACTGGATCACTTTTGTTTTCAGTTCTGGACTGGCATCAGCTGTCGTGTTGCCTGATCCAGTACTGCCTGAAGAGGAGTTGTCCATACCCGGCATGTTACTGTGATCTACCGGTGCAGTAGTGCTACCCGGCGTTGTGGAGCCGCCGCTAGCTGTACCGCCGAACTTGGTCGGGAACTGATTCACGATCGCTTCGCTCAGAATATCGCCAAACATAAACATGTGGGCGTAAGCTTTGCGTTCTTGATCGTATGCGCCAGTGTAATTTTTGGCTACATAATCGTCAAATGCCATCAGCAGCATATTGATGTGTTCTTCGAGACCAGCTTCCAGCGCTGCTTGTTGCAGATTCGGATTGGCATCAGCGAAGAATTTGGCTTGTTCCACTTTGTATTCTGCCAATTCGTCTTTCGCTTTTTGCTTGGCTGTGCTGTCATTGGCAGCCGTCGCTTTGACATAATCGACAAAATAGCCGATGTGGGAACCCCAGATTGTTTTGAATGATTGACCAGCAGCATCGCCGTATACGGAAGCGACCGCAGCAGACAGTTCATCTGTGTTTTTGTTCAATTGGGCAGCAGCCTGATCAAAGTCTGGTGCACCGTCGATGCCTTTTTGCATTGCCCATACAGCCAGTGTCGCGTGTTCACCCAGCACAATGCCTAAACCGGAACGCAGATCGGATGCTTGCGTAGTAGAAGCATCACTTGTAAATTTGTCTGGGAATTGTTTCTCGATGGCGCCGCTCAAAATATCACCAAACATAAACATATGTTTGTACGCTTGATCAGCTGTTGTGTAGACGGACGTGTAATCTTTGGCTACATAGTCGTCAAACGCTTTCAGCAGCATATTGATATGCTCTTCCAGACCAGCTTCGAGCGCAGCCTGTTGCAGATTCGGGTTCGCATCAGCGAAGAATTTGGCTTGTTGTACTTTGTACGCAGCCAGATTGTCTTTCGCTTTTTGTTTGGCTGCACTATCATTAGCAGCTGTTGCTTTGACATAATCGACAAAGAAACCGATATGCGAAGCCCAGATCGGTTTGAACGCTTGACCCGCAGCATCGCCGTAAACGGAAGCGATCGCAGCTGTCAGATCATCCGTATTTGCATTCAGTGCAGCGGCAGCCTGATCAAAGTCAGCTTTGCCATCGATGCCTTTTTGCATAGCGATGATTGCCAGCAGGGCATGCTCACCGAGAATTTGTCCGAGCGCAGCACGGAGGTCGGAGCCAGCACCTTTGGTTGTTGCGGCTGCACCAGCTGTGGCAGGTACGAGCAGTACGACAGCCATGAGCACGATACAGACTTTAGAGAGAACCGATTTGAACATCTTCCCACACTCCTTTGGTGTAATGGATAGACACGATATAATGATGTCTATCAAAATGAAAATAAGAAACCGACGACGACTTACCCTCAATCCTCACAGATGTTACCTGATGAGAGGGGTACAATAATGGCAGCAGACAAATATGTATATCATGGTGTGATGCAAAAAGGTCCGCAATGTGTTATTAAACGGGTAATACCTATTTAATGCAAAATATTGGATATAAGATTAAGGAAGTGAATTTTATAAATATGAAAATATTGGTTGATTCGACAAAGTGACATCCTCTGTTCGACATCGTTCTACATAAGCGGATGTTATAGTATGTTGTTAGCATCACTAGGGAAAATGTTTTTTCTGACGGATGTCGGATCTTGCTTTTACGCTTGAAATACAACAATATGGAAATCAGTGCCCACCCTTTAGATAACCGGATGCAAAAATAATATTGCGTAAAAGTCATCCATCGCAAATTATTGTGCGAACGTTATAATAGAGGGGAATGGGAAAGGAGCCCTTGGATGAGTGAATTGTTGGACGACAAAGAACTGATGCGTCGGATTGCCCGCAAGGACACCGAAGCTCTGGAAGAAGTATATGATCGCTATGAACGCGCAGTATATGCTTTCGCTTACCGCATTGTGCACGATACGATGGCAGCGGAAGAGGTAGTACAGGAATTATTTTTGAGAGTATGGAATCATGCGGAACGCTATGATCGGGGCCAGGGGAAGCTCTCGACATGGATGTTTACCATTGCACGTAATATAGCCGTAGACATGCTGCGGCGCAAATCATCACGCGCAGCGGCCGATGCCGTAGGCGACGAGGTGTTGCAGGTTCTTCCAGATACCGGGACTGATGTGGAACAGGAGGTCACGATGAACTGGGAGCGAGAGCGCATCCGTGAAGCCATGATGGAACTCCGTGAAGAACAGCAACAAGTGATTGAGTCGATCTATTTTCAAGGATTGACGCAACATGAAGTATCCGAGAAATTCAGCATTCCGCTTGGAACCGTCAAAAGCAGGGTGAGACTTGCGATACGGCAACTTCACGGTAAGCTTGCTGAAGCGGTAAAGGGGGGAAACGCATATGAGTAACGAGCACAACAATAACGAGTGGATGGATATGGTCGAGATGTATGTACTCGGGGGTCTGGATCGGGAAGAACAGGAGCGATTTGAGGCATATATGAGACAATCTGAACAATGCCGCCTTGCCGTGGAAGAGTTGCGGGAAGTGGTCGGCTTTCTGCCGCTGGTCACCGAGTCTATCGTACCACCAAAAGGAATGAAAAACCGTGTACTGGATCGAGTGTTTGCCGAAACCAAGTCAGGCAGTGAACATGAAGCTTCTGCCTTCGGATTGCCGTTTGAATCGGTAGCACCAACGACAATTACACTACCAACCGGGGAATTGGATACACCACAACAGCCAGCATCTAATGTCACTCCGCTGCCTCAGCGTCGTAATGAACCAGCAACGGAAGTGACGGAGAAACGTACCAGTCGAGGTGCGATCTGGCGTATAACAACAGCTGTAGCTGTAGCCGCAGCGATTCTGATCGGCGTTTATGCGGGGAATCTGCGCGGTCAGCTAGACAATATGCAACAGCAATTGGCGATGAACAGCAGCCAGATTGGCAGCCTGCAGCAGCAGATCGTAGCTGCCTCCATGCCAAGTCAGGGGTTGCGCGTGAATGAAGCGGTCAAGCTCAGTCCGGCTGCCAAAGATATTGTGGCACAAGGATTAGCGACGATTGTGATTGATGATAAAGGCACGCATCTGCTGGTACAGGCTGACAACTTGCCTAAATTGGAAGGCACTCAGGCGTTTCAAGTATGGCTCATTAAGGGGAATATCAAACAGAGTGCCGGTACCTTCTTAACAAGAGGCGGTAACGGAGCGATGTATTACACGTTCAAACCGGAAGACTATGATACGATTGCGATTACGCTGGAGCCAGATGGAACAGGCGATCAGCCGCGCGGACCGGTCATTCTGGCCGCGAATATCGCGGATCAGGGGTAACACCGGTCTGGGCATATAGCTATACAATTTCACGACGATTATGGCAGCACAGTGAGGGAGTGTTATGCTGACTTTGCTGCCGGAACGATCGTATGCAGGTTCATGAGAAAAAGCAGTGCTTCGATTGACAGGAAGCACTGCTTTTTTTGTTGAGATTACGATGCTGACGGATTGCTGTCGCCAGTAAACAGACGGCGGATATCCTCACGTTTGGCTTTGGGACCGAGCAGATAAATTTTATCACCAGGTAGCAGCATCGTATCGCCGCGCGGAGTAATGATATCTTCATTGCGCAGCACGGCGGTGATTAACACACTGGCTGGAAGATCGATCTCTTGCAATTGGCGGTTGATCAGCTTGCTCTGGGGCGTTAACGTCATATGGCTGATCTCCGAGTGTGTTCGTCCGGTGGCGACCAGCTCCATAATGGATGGCTGCTGATCAATCGTTTTATCGACCAGACCTAGCTTTTGCGCTAATGGTGAGATGGTAGTGCCTTGAATCAGTGCTGAAGTTAGGACGATGAAGAAGACGACATTGAAAAAGAGCTGTCCGTGCTCCACGCCCGCCAGCAGTGGATAGGTGGCGAGTACGATAGGCACCGCACCCCGTAGCCCCGCCCAGGAGAGCAGTGTCTTTTCACGGAGATTGAATTGGCTGAATAGTAGGCTGACGAACACACCGAGCGGACGTGCCACGATAATGAGCAGCAGGGACAGTGCCAGACCTTGCCAGATAATCGACGGTAATTGTTCAGGAAAGACGAGTAGACCGAGTAGAACGAACATTAGAATCTGCATAATCCAGCCGAAGCCCTGATTGAATTGCAAAATCGTTCGTCGATAGGTTAGATCAGAATTGCCCATCACTAGCGCCATGACGTATACGCCGAGAAAGCCGCTTGCATGCGTAAGCGAGCTAACGCCATACGTGAACAGGGCGCTGGAGATAGCCAGCACCGGATATAGGCTGGATGTTTCGAAGTTGATTTTGTTGATCAGGAACACGGATAGTCTGCCGCAGATCAAACCGAGTACAAGCCCAAAGCCCATTTCCCAGACAAAGGAGAAAATCTCGCTCCAGATGCTGGTATCCGGATTATTCAGCAATTCGATAAACATAATGGTCAGGAAAACCGCCATCGGATCGTTACTGCCAGATTCCGCTTCCAGAGTGGAGGTGAGCCGAGTACGGACATTTTTGCCGCTTAATACCGAGAAGACAGCGGCGGCATCGGTTGAGCCAACGATCGAGCCGAACAGCAATCCTTCCATCAGACTGACGCCCAGAATGAGATGCGCACAATACCCGATCACAAACGCGGTCAGCAGCACGCCAACGGTTGCGAGTGATAGAGAAGGGCGGATAATTGGGCGAATCTGACGGAAGTCTGTCTGCATCCCGCCTTCAAACAAAATGATCACCAACGCCAATACACCAAACCACTGCGTAATAAACGCATTGTCATAATAAATGAATTTGCCGAGAACCATACCGGCGACGATAAAGAAGACGAGTGCGGGCATGCCGAACCGCGAGGAGAATTTGGCGGATAATACGCCGAGCAGTAGCAGGGTTCCCAGCAGTAAAATCAGATTGCTTGTCATTTCTGTTGCTTCCATGCGAACCCCTCCATCAGATTGAAATGTAGAAAAAGCATCAACTTTTGCGCTGAAATGCCGACATATACATAGTGAGACTATAAAATGGAAATGGAACTTCGGAATTCCAATATCATCTGTTTTTACTAGAATGATTCAGCCTGAACGGTACGGGAAAAGAGGAACCTCAGTGAACGAATATCAACAATTTTTACGGAAAATGGTGCTGAATTACATTCTTGGTTCCGTGCTTGCCGTTGCTGTTGTCGGCGGTCTGCTCGTACTTACAACTATAAATGCTTCGCTGCTGCAAAATTTGAGAATGCTCGGCATCATGCTGACTTCGTTTATTTTTATGGTGACGGTGGAAGGTTTGACCTTCAATCACCATATTCGTCCGATTCGTCAAGCATTTCAAACGGAACAGCCTACGGTAGAACAATTGGAAAAAGCGTATACTCAGTTGCATCGCTTCCCCAAGTTGGCTGTCTCTCGGATTATGATTCCTCACTTTATGGGGTTGACCATTCCGGCAGTGGTACTAGTAAGTATCGGTATCTACACCGGCTGGGTAACGCTGCCATGGTACTATATTGGAATCGGTACCGCTGGTGCACTCATGGTGGCAAGTATGCACGCATTTATTGAATTTTTCCTGACATCTACTACCATTCGTCCGTTATTGCTGGCGATTAAGGGACGTCTGAGAAGTCTATATGATCGCAATACATTAGGCTTGGAAAAGGTATATCTAACGGTTCGCCAAAAGTATCAACTCAGCATTTTCCTAATGGGCGTCTTTCCGGTAACTCTGTTCAGTTTGGCGGCGCAAATTCGGTTGCAGGAAATGACTGGTATTAACGCGACTGCATATTGGCAGTGGGCAGGCATGGTCATACTCGTCAGCATCGTGTTCAGTCTGTGTGGCGCACTGCTGCTGGCGCGTGATGTGGAACATCCGATCAACAATCTATACAGTGCAATGTCCCGTGTAGAAGCGGGCGACTTTAACGTATATGCACAGGATTATTACTCCGATGATTTCTCACGTCTGATTCTCGGCTTTAACAGTATGGTCAAAGGACTCAGCACACGCGATCAACGTAATCAGCAGCTATTGGATAGTTATTTTGCCACATTGGCAGCGGCGCTGGATGCGCGTGATCCTTATACAGCGGGTCATTCGCAACGGGTTGCCGATTATGCTGTCAGTATCGCCATTCGTGCCGGATTGTGCGAGTACGATATTGATCAATTACGCAAAACGGCGCTGCTGCATGATATCGGCAAAATCGGTGTAAAGGATTCCGTCCTGCTCAAAGACGGAAAGCTCACGGATGAAGAATTCGATCAGATCAAAAAGCATCCAGAAATGGGTGAAAGCATCCTGCGTCAGGTGGAACCTGCCGATGCGATGCGTCCGTATCTACCCGGCGTTCGTTCCCATCATGAGCGCTTTGACGGCAAAGGCTATCCAGACGGATTGAAAGGTGCAAGCATCCCGCTGTTCGGCCGCATTATCGCGGTGGCGGATGCATTTGACGCGATGACGTCTGACCGTCCATACCGCAAAGGCATGCCCAAGGAAAAGGCAATTTCCATTTTGGAAGAGGGGCGCGGCACCCAGTGGGACCCACAACTTGCTACGATATTCATTGATGAATATCGCCGTAATCAACAGCAAGAAGAATTGGCATTACCACATAAAGAGTCGGTCTGAACACCAGTGAATATTGGCATGTTAGGCGAATATGGTATGTGATGTGTATACATCTAACAGAAGACAGCAAAAAGGCCTGATGATTCACAATCACAGGCCCGCAGCCTGCGCGATGAGGAATATCCCATCGTGCAGGCTGTTTTTCATATAAAGGACCTGCGGGTCGTGCGCAGGTGAAGCAGCATGGCTTTGCTCATTTGGATTACGGAATCATTTTGGTCTTTTTGGCTTTTTGTGCCATCTTCTCGGTTAGTGGTCCGAGTGGTTTTTTGAATAATAGTGCGAATAAGATGAACAGTAGCATAAAGCCGATCAAATACAGGATATCTTTGTACACGGTCGTCATTAGCATACCGCCAACCGTCTCACGCAGCAGCTCCACCGCATACGTAAATGGAAACCACGGGTGAATCGCCTGGAAAAAGGTGCCGGTCATGCTAACAGGGAACGTACCGCCGGAGCTGGAAAATTGCAGCACTAACAGGATAATTGCCAGCCCTTTTCCGATATTGCCAAATACGGACACTAGCGTATACACCATCGTCACGAACACCATACTGATCAGCATGCTCATTGTGACGAACCAGATCGGATCAGCAACATACGCACCGAGGATAAAAATATCTCCCATCGCGATAACGAATGCCTGCACCAGACCGATGGTCATAAACGTCGCTAAGCGTCCAAAGTACACTTGGTAAGGACGGAAGCGACGCTCTGGATCATCCACCTCTGCTTTGAACATGGAGATGAGCAGCATGCCGCCTACCCAGATCGACAAGGTAGTATAAAATGGCGACATAGACGAGCCATAGTTCGGAATCGGATACGTGCGTACTTGCTTCAGCTCGACCGGGCTTGCTAGGAAATCGCTCTCCTGTTGAATATCCCCTTTGAGCCATTTAATAATCTGGGACAGCTCGCTATCGCTGTTTTTGAGTACACGTACTTTGTCAGCGGCGCTGCGAACGGATTTCTCCAGACCGGGCAGATCGTTACGCACAAAGTCACCGACCTTGTGCACCGCATCTTCAGCTTCCGGTAACTTATTCTGGATCAGATCGCTGATCTTGGTCAGCTCTTGCTCCGCCTTCGGCAGATCGTTACGAACAAAATCCGCTGCCTCATGAATCTTGTTCTCAATCTTCGGCAGATCATTGTTGACGAACGTTGCTGCTGTATTGACCAGCTCCGTAAATTGATCCATGCGGCTCTGAATCAATTCGTTGGCATCATGCAGCTTCTGACGGATCGTCGGCAAATCGTTCTTGATGCGTGCCAGCTCTTGCTGTCCGAATTGCACACCGCTCTGAGCATCGCTCAATACAGCCGCGATATCCGGTAGCGTATTGTTGGCGGTGTTCAGTACATCGGAAGCATCCTTGGCGACCGTTTGCAGCTTGTCCAGACCTTCGTTAATATTCGGTACAATAGTGGAATCATAAACGGACAACAGATCGCCCAGCGCATCGCTCACATTGGTAGACAATGTGCGCAGATTGTTCAGAATATCTTTGGCAGGCTGCTGACCGTTCTGAATTGCCTGACTGATGCTCTGCACGAGCGTAATCTGGCGTTCCATCAGATCATGAATATTGTTCAAGCGACTAATATTGTCAGTTAGCGGTTGATTCGGCAACACATTGTTCAGACGAGTGAGCAGATCGGTAATCCGCTCGACAATCGCCGCCCCGCGTGTCAGCCTTGTTTCCAAAAAGGACAGTGAATCGATTGCTGTCTGTGGATCAATATCTGCATTGTCGATCGCATCGACCAGCTGTGTCGTCGCATCGGCGGTCTGTTGCAGCAACACCAGATTCTGACGAATGACCGGTGCGATCGCATCGAATGCACCATCGTTATCATTCAGAAATGTATTGACCTTGTTGGCAAAATCGGAGCCAATGCCTGTAATCTCTTGCACCTTAGGCAATGTTTCCTGTGCGGTAGAGATAATACTTGCCAGCTTGTCGGCATCTTCAATCGCCTGATCCAGTGCATCTTCCACCTTGTAGAAGTTCTGATCCAGTTCGTTCACTTTGTCAGCGGCTTTGCGGATTTCGGGTAGACGCTTTTGCAGTTCCAGAATGGCATTGCCCGCTTCCTTGATCTTCGGCAGATTGTCCTCGACCTTGAGGATCATCTGTCCGGCTTCTTCAATCTCAGGAATGCGTTTTTGCAGCTCAACGATCTTTTGCGCCTGGGCATCGATCTCCGGCAATTTCTTTTCCAGTTCCAGCGCCTGATCAGCGAACTGGTTAATCTCCGGCAGACGCGCTTCGAGCGTTAGAATTTTATTCTCAATATTGCGAATAGTCGGCAGTTCTTCTTCCAGCTTGATGCCTGCTTCCTGCATCTTGGTCAGCACAGCTTCGCTGGCAGTCTGGATAAATTCCTCGCTGATCTCCTGCGTCAATGTGGTCGCGCCTTTGTCGGTGATTTTGGGTGCGATGGCGCTAATCTTCTCATTGACGGTGTAAACGATCTGCGGTTTGACCGGATCGTCAGTCAGAATGCTACCGATCTTCTCGGAAAAGTCAGACGGAATTAGGATGGTGGCGTAATAATCGCCATTATCCAGCCCTTTTTGTGCTTGCGCTTGATCGACAAATGTCCAGCCAAGCTTGTTGTTCTTTTTCAGGTTGGCAACGACCTGATCGCCGACATTGACCTGTTTGTCTTGGATTTTGGTGCCTTTGTCCTGATTGGTCACTGCGATGATGATGCCGGACGTATTGCTGTACGGGTCCCACATCGCCTTGATATTAAACCAAGCGTAGACGGACGGCAGCAGCATAATCGCAATGACCAGCAGAATGCCAGTCGAGACACTGAACAGGTTTTTCCAGTCAGTTTTATAAATGGTCCAGATATTTTTCATGTTATAGCATTACCACCCGGTCTTAATATTTGTGGTGTCAATCGTAGGAAGTGTACGGCTGAACAGCAGTAGTTATTACCCTGAAATGACATGCTTGCTTCCTAAAAGGAAATCTGCCATTGCATTTTGCCTGCGGATTCATGAATGTGTTGGTTTGCGGAAAGCAAAGAGAGCGATGGATAGCACAATCAGCATGATGATAATCACGATCCAGATGCTAAGCAGGGCATGTCGTTGTTCGATAATAGTAGCAATCACCGCACCGCCACCGTAGATCACAATTGCCGCACTGCGCAGCAGTGTCTCGGCAAGCGGCCAGCCTTCACGCGCTGCCGAACCGTCGCGTCGTGCCAGTTGGCGCAAACGAGCGGTCACATCTTCAACAACACTCGCCATATTGTTCGTCAAAACGGTAGTGGAGATACCTGCTACCCCGAGTCGACGCGCCATCGTCGTTTGCGTGCCCATCGTGAAGCTGAGCAGCGCGATCAGACCGTACTCAACTGCCGGAATGAGCAGCGACTGCGCCATCACTGAGAAAATGAGGAAAAAGACGAGCTGAATCATCACCAGTATCGTCAGTCGCGGCGACCATAATCCGGCAGGCTTGCTGCTGCCGAGCATCAGTCTGGCGACGGCATTCCCTACGATGAATCCAGCAAACGCCACGCCGGAGCGTAAAAAGGATACAGTGTGCAGATTGCCAATCGCCATGCCCATGACGATAATATTGCCAGTCATATTGGCGGTGAACACTCTGCCCAGATTCAGATAGCCGATCACATCGACAATCCCCGAGACTAGGCAGAGTAATAAAATAATCAGATTGCGGTATACATTAAGCCTCAAGTTCCATTCTCCTTACTTGCAAATGAACTGCAACAGTATCGTTTGCTTTATACATTTCTATCCTTTTGCAGAGATTGTTATATATCTATGTTACCATAACCCGTCCAGTAAAGCGGGACGACAGATCGAAGGCATAGTCTTGTAATATTTACCAAAAGGCAAATATTTTATAAAAACACTTGCATCTTCGGAAGAAGTGCGATAGTATTACATTGCATCTGACAACGACATAGAAGGCACATAACATAAAGGACGGCTGTAGAATCCTCTCGGGGAGCTACAGCCGTCTGTTTTTATATTTAGTGTATATGTAAGTATTTGACCGATCATTATAGAGTAAGTATTCATTCCTTTTGGATGCACATACAGCAAAGAACTCTCCGTTCGACATCGACTAGAGAGTTCTTTTACATGGTTATTTGTAGTTGTATGGTACTTTGTAGTGGAATGTAAAGTAAAGATTGAGCGTCTTGAGATACATAGGTCGTCCAATGTGGATTCCCTTTTACAGCGGCAACAGATCCACTTGCGCGCGTCTACCCACTTCGCTAACCATGTGTTCCCATGCGTCCGGCTTTTGTGCCAGAACGGCGTAATAACGGCGCAGGAACTTCTCAATCAATGCGCCCGGCAAGATGTCGACGGAAGAATCGTACGATAGGAAGCAGAGATCTAGCTCAGATACCGCTTCGCCGTCATTGTTCCACGACGGATGCACATAGGTAAAGTCCAACCGACGATAGCCGAGATGCGCCAGCACTTCGCGGCGAACAAACGGGTCCATCGGCTTGATGCCGCCAAATTCATGACGCTGCGCACGATACGGATCATAGATTTCAGCGAACATTCCAAACAGCTCTTTGCCGTTGTCCGCAGCCAGCTTTTTCAGATCGCGTTGACGATGTTGTGCTAGAAATGGACCAACCCCCAACCCCGGCTCGCCAATGATCGTAAAGTCGGTCATCGCCACATTATCATCTTCATAATATCGGTATTCCGTCGCACCTACGACGCTACCTTCATGCACAGCCACGAATACACGAATCCCCGGATCTTCCAACGGCTCACGCCACAGTTCAAACTCCAACACTTCCTCCGGTGGGAAAATGCGTCCCATCATCTCGTGCATATCCGCGAACAGCGGATCATCAATATGCGTAATACGTGTATACTCCATTCTGTCCTAGATCCCCCTTCAAATTATTGGGAGTGGATTGTTCCACTCCATCAATACCGCATAATTCAGCGATTCCTCGTCATCCAGATAATCGGGAATGACAGTAAGCGGCGTACGACCGCATCTCATTAAAAAGGAGATCACCGGATCGTACAATTCGCCTGTTGTCACACGCTCTACATATTGCTGTGGCGTATAGTCCGCTGCGTATCGGTGATACGCCGGCATACGCCCAGCACCAAGCAGCCGTTTCAAACCAAGTGCAGTGGTCACTTCATACATGGACTGCATAAGCAGCTTGCCCAGACCCCATTGCCGGTAATCTGGATGTACACACAGATCAGCAACATACAGCGTGTCGCCGTTTGGATCATGGTTGCGAATATAGCCATGATCGGTGATCTGCTCCCATGTATGCTGCGGATGCTCTGCATCAAATGTAATCAGCAGCCCGGTCATGGAGCCGACGATGACGCCGTTCATTTCCACGCATAATGCTCCTTGCGGAAAGCGGCTAACATGCTCGTTCAGCTGCTCCGCATTCCACCACAATTCGGGCGGATACGGTGGCGGGAAAGCAGCCGCCTGCACAGCGATCATCTGTGTATGATCGTGTGCTGTATAGGAGCGGACAACTGCTGGATATGGGCGTTTATCATGAAATACATAGCAGGATTTGTAATATTGCTGCACACGAGAGGATGCCTGATTCATACGATCAGCTCCAGTCGGTATACAGATCGGTACGGCGGTCACGCCATGTAGTGACTGAGCCTTTTTCACGGACTTTGTATAGCAGCTCCAGATCAAGATCAGCAACGATGATCATATCGTCGTTTAATTCACCTTCTGCGAGAATGCCGCGCGGCGGAAACGGAATATCGTTAGGCGTAATGACAGCTGCCTGCCCAAAGTTACCACGCATAAAGTCGACCGTCGGTAGCGAACCGATGGTGCCTGTCGTCACGACGTACACTTGATTCTCTACTGCACGCGCATGACTCGTATAGCGCACCCGGTGGAAGCCGTGACGGTCATCCGTACATGATGGGCAGAAGATCACATCTGCGCCACGCGCTTTTGCCATGCGAACGATCTCTGGGAATTCGATATCGTAACAGGTTAGCAGTGCGATGGTGCCTTTCGATGTTTTGAACACGCTCAGACCGTCGCCAGCGGACATATTCCACTCGGTCACTTCGGTCGGCGTAATATGAATTTTGGCTTGAGAAGCGACGTTGCCATCTGGATAAAAGAGATGGGCTGTATTATATAGCTTCCCTTCCTGTTCAATTACGTGTGTGCCGCCGATAATATGAGTATTAGTCTCTTGAGCAAGACGTTGGAACAGCTCCAAATAGGCATCGGTAAATTCCGGCAAACGCTCAATCCCAAGCGCCTTACCGTTTTCATCACCGATGGAGAGCAGCTGCGTCGTAAAGAATTCAGGGAACAAAATAAAATCGACGTCAAATTCCTGCGCGGTACGTACATAATGCGTCACTTGATCCGCGAATTCGTCGAAAGAAGATATCGTATGAAGATGGTACTGTACGGCAGATACACGGAATGTCATGGATACGAAAAGCCTCCTTTGGGATGTCACAATGTGTACTCATCATACCAGAAGCATTATAGCTACAAAAGGGATGAATCTCGCTCTGTTTGTGGTATGATGAAGACGGGATTACCAATTATTTTACAATTAAACGAGATTCCTGCACATGAACACCTATTCGTCATCGATCTTAACTAATCTCAGGAGTGAGCATATGGAACTTGTAAAGAATTTCCTGGTCAACACAGGGATGCTGGTAACGCTCGCTTACTTGGCAAATCTGCTGTATAAATACGGTTTATCCCGCGTCTCGTTACGTCTGAAATATATATTATCTATATTGCTGTTAATTTTTGCAGGTTGGATTAGCTCGTCCTTTGGCTTTCGGCTGCGGGACAATCTGATTTTTGATATGCGCTTTTTGCCATTGATCGTGGCGTCGATGGTCTATTCACGTCCAAGTATGATTATGCTGATTGGATTCGGTATCGGACTGACCCGATTTACATACAGTATCGATGAGGCTGCTTTTGTCGGATGGCTCAATCTGACGATTCTTGGTGTCGTCTGCGCGGTACTGAATGTATGGATGCGCAGTAGTACGGCTAGTTTACTAGTCAAAGGTGTAGCAACGGTTCTAGTCGTCAATCTAACCAATGTTTTAAACATTGCAACCTTTGGTGTGTTGCCGCCTCGGTTATATTTGACTGAAATTGTACCTGTGCTGTTGCCTGTATCGATTGTATTGAGCTGTGTGATCATGTTATTACTACGCGAATTTCATCTGGAGCAGCAGCGGATTATGCAGATTGAACACGCCAATCGATTGTTATCCCAGCAGACAAGCGAATTGCAGCAAGCGCATCATGTGCTGGAAGAACGCGCCAGCCAGCTCATGCTGTCTTCACAGTATAAGTCGGAGTTTCTCGCCAATATGTCGCATGAACTGCGAACGCCGCTGAACAGTATTATTAATCTGGCACAGCTGATGGCGGAGCAGGACAATGAACGAACACCGGGGGAAACGAAGCTGTACAGTAGCATGATTTACCGCTCAGGTATGGATCTGTTGGAATTGGTAAACGATGTGCTTGATCTGTCCAAAGTAGAGGCAGGCAAGCTGGAGATTCTATACGAAGAAGTGAATATTAGTGAGATTCCAGAATTGCTGCAAATGCATTTTGAAATGACAGCCATACGCAAAGGGCTGGTGTTCGATATTGAACTGGAGCCTTCGCTGCCCGCAGTGATTATCTCAGACTCACAGCGGGTTCAGCAGATTTTACGAAATTTACTTGCTAACGCTTTCAAATTTACTGATCAGGGTGGCGTTACGCTGCATATTTGCAAGCGTATCGAAGCTGATGCGGATGAGTATATGGACTGGATGGTGTTCGAGGTAAGCGATACGGGTATTGGGATCGCTGCTACTCAACACGAGATGATCTTTGACGCATTCCAGCAAGCGGACGGCTCGATTACCCGGCGCTATGGTGGTACAGGTCTCGGTCTGTCGATCAGTCGGGATCTGGCGAATCTGCTCGGTGGTCATTTGCGACTACATAGCGTGGAAGGTCAAGGTAGTACATTCTCGCTGTATTTACCGATTCATTGATTCGCAAACTTCATAGATGACGTCAAAGCAGCCTGTACGAAGGGCTGCTTTTTTGCATGGAAAGCAAAAAAAATAACATTTTTCTCGAAAATGGGACATTCGCTTAACCGCGCGCATGTAAGCGTTCACGATGATGTGTATGTCAGGTATTACGCTTTAGAGAAACGTTTGGTCAAAAAAGTAGCGGGTAAAAGAAACTTAAATAAGGGTTGATCAGAGATTATTGCCATCTGGTGGTTGCAAAAATAATAGTTTCTGGTTTAGTTTAATTTCTGCCCTAAGGGAGGCAGCTTATGAAACGAAGACGCGCACTTGGAGTGAATCGATTAAATATGCAAAAGCGCAGATACTCGATGTATCGTAGTCATCTGCATATCGCTACTGTGGAAGGCATTCCGTCTACCATTTTCTCGACGTTGTTAGGTGGACCGTTTCTGACTGGATTTCTGCTCTATCTAGGGGCTAATTCCGGGCAGATCGGTTTTGTGATCGCGTTAACGACACTTGTGAATGTAGCGCAGATTATTATTGCGTTCCTATTGCAACGACTGAATACGCGTAAATGGGTGCTGGTATTGTTCACGATTCTGCAACGAACGTTATGGGGAGCAACCGGGCTAGTACCGTTTTTATTTGATAAGTCGGTGTGGGTGAACTGGTTTATCATTTTGTATGTAGCTGCATTTCTATGTAATGCGGTGATTGGGGTCGTCTGGGCATCGCTGATTGGCGATATTGTACCGGGACGACTGAGAGGACGATATTTTGGCATTCGCAATACGATCTTGAATGCACTCGGCAGTCTGACGCTGTTTGTTGGCGGCATTTTGCTGGATCAGGTGCCGGGCGGAATGGGCTTTCTGTGGCTGTACATCATCGTCTGGACGTGTGCGGTGATCAATATTGTGATCATTCTATTTTACCCGGATGCGCCGTTTGAGCGATCCACGGAAACGAAGTTCGTACCGATGCTGCGTCAACCGCTGTATGATGGACCATTTATTAAGGCGTCGCTGTTTCTGGCGGCGTGGTTGCTAATGCAGACATTGGTCGTTCCGCTATATTCGTATGTGATGCTGGAAGTGCTCAAGGTGAGCTATTCAGTAACGACGATTATGACGGTCGTGCAGACGATCTTCATGATGCTGGGCTTCTACTTCTGGGGCAATCTGAATGCTCGCTTCAGTAACAAAACGCTGTTGTACTGGACGTTGCCGTTTATCGCAGCAGCGTGCATGGCATGGGGCTTGCTTGCCTTTGTACCCGTTATTGTTGGGCTGCTGATTATTCATATGCTGCTTGGCATCGGCATTGGCGGCTTCAACCAGCTATCGTTCAACTTTATCATTGGCGATACACCGAAAAATGCACGTCCGATGTTTATCGCTGTCTATTCGGGTATTACCGGATTTGCTTCCTTTATCGGACCGTTGCTAGGCGGACAGATCTTCGAATGGCTCAAGCCGTTTCCATTCTGGGTACAAGCATTCGGATTCCAGATGCTCGTTGGGCTACTATTGCTCTTGCTGGCGGTTACTGCTGGACGACGTGTGCTCAAGGCACCAGCTGCCGTTCCGATTCAGCAGTATCGGGAAATTGAAATATAAATGGCAGACAGGAAGCATAAGTAGGTAGCGGGCAGATAGAAGTGAGATAGCGGACAAGAACGTCATGTTTGAATGGGTAACACGCACAGACCTTGTGTTGAAGCTGGGGCAGAAGCAGGTTCAGATGAGGGATGGTTGCCAACAGGCAAGGTGCGCTTTAGAATAAAAACAGACCATGAACCATGGCACAGCGGGCTGCCGTCGTCTGTACAGATGACGCAGACCGCTCATTTTATATACGAAAAGAGGTTATATATTTATGAGTAAACAACCGATTGCAACAGATCGCGCACCGGGCGCATTGGGTCCATATTCGCAGGCAATTGATGCAGGACTGTTTATTTTTGCTTCCGGTCAACTGGGTTTGGACCCGGCAAGTGGCGAACTAGTAGAAGGCGTACAAGAGCAAGCACGCGTAGCATTGCAAAATGTAACTGCTGTGCTGGAAGCTGCGGGTAGCAGTCTGGATCAAGTCGTGAAAACAACCGTCTTCCTGCATGATATGAATGATTTTGCAGCGATGAATGAGATTTACGGACAATTTTTCCAAGAGCCTTATCCGGCACGTAGTGCAGTACAAGTCGCTCGTCTGCCCAAAGATGCTCTGGTAGAAATCGAAGTCATCGCCTTGAAAAAATAATGGACGCCATCCTGCCTTATGGTGTCGAGATTCGCTTTACGCCGCTGTATGAATGTCTGAACAGTCTGCATGCGTACATCTGCCGTCCGTCTTATAAAAAGCTGGATATGGACCCTGCTTGGGTGAAACAGGTGGAGGAGCGTATTCCAGACACGCTGCGCGAGCGGCTAGGACAGATGAGTATTGACACCGAATGGCGGCTGGTTGTACTGCTTGTCTGCTGCTGCCCCGCCGATACACCGCAAGGATTCGTGGATTGGTTGGACAAGATGAGTGTGCAGCAGTTAGAGCAGTTGCTGGTGGATCAAGGACAACAGCCTCCGGCAAGTGTAGCGCGTCTACGCAGTCGGTTGCTGACTGTATTTGACCAGTGGAATGCGTCTTATTGGGCGACTATCGATCAGCATATGTTGCAGCGACTGGATGAAGAAGCTGCACAGCGTCGTCAGCAATTGCAGCAGTACGGCGCAACGGCAAGCTTTGTCGATATCACGACAGCAGGGATTGTGCTGGAACCGCAGCCTGAGCTGAAACGGCTGGTTCTGGTGCCGCATTATCATTTTCAGCCGCTCAATGTGTTGTATGCGTATCGGGAGTTTACGATCTGTCATTACGCTTCGCGCGTGCATTTCAGTGACGAGGGTGATTTGCCGCCGTATGAATACCGGATGCTGCGTAGTCTGAGCGAGCAAAGTCGATTGAAAATTTTGCGCTATCTGCACAAAGGACCGCGTAGCTTTATCGAGATTGTACGTCATTTGGGATTATCCAAAGGTATTACGCACGACCATGTGACCAAGCTGCGCAGCGCCGGATTGCTGCATGCGCATATTAAAGGCGAGACGTTGGTATCGTACAGTCTGCGTCAGCAGGCGCTGGATGAACTGCGTGCGGGATTGCTGCAATTTATCGAAAGTTAATGGATTGAAAAATCCTTATACAAATGCTAACCCTAAGACTGCTTCTACAAAGAGGCAGTCTTTTTACTATGTTACGACATACATAAATTTACTTTTTTCTTAAATGGTTTCAAGTTCTCTATTTACAGAACCGGATGAGGTTTCTATAATAGGGCTTACCGGCTTTTCTGAGTTAATCGGTCGGAATAATTAAGTTTAGGGGTATGATGTATGAAAAAGAGTATGACTTTGCTGTCTGGTGTGCTGTTGTCTTCACTGCTGTTCACGGCGTGCTCGAATGAAGGAGCTTCCGGTTCATCAGCTTCCAGCGGCAGCGAGTCTTCCGCAACCGGTCAGGCAGCAAGCGCAGCGCTGACGGAATTGTATAAAGCACCTGATCTGTCCAAGCTGCCAGCCGCAGCCCAGCAGCGCACGGATACGATCATTATGGCGCTCACCGATCCAAGCGGTGCGTTTACGCCTTATTTTCACCAGAGCGGGTATGACGGCAACGTATCGTCACTGCTATTCGCTTCTCTCGTAACGACAAATGACAAAGGATTACCCGCTCCGAATCTGGCAAGTAGCTGGGATATCTCGGACGATCAGCGTACATACACGTTTCATTTGCAAAAGAATTTGACCTTCAGCGACGGTTCGCCGCTTACCGCTGACGATGTTGCTTTTACATGGACGATTCTGCACGACAAAGCCTACGACGGCGATTCGCTCATTCCAGCGCTCGGCATAGAAGGAAGTCAGGAGTATCACGACGGCAAAGCCGACAGTATCTCTGGCATCAAAGTGACCGATCCGCAAACAATCTCGGTGACAATTGCCAAGCCGAATGCGACCGCGCTGCTCACACTTGGTAGCGATGTACTATCCAAAGCTTACTACGGCAAGGATTATAGCTTTGGGCATCTGGATTACATCAAGGACTTGCATTTGAAGCCACTCGGCAATGGACCGTACACATTGGAGAAATTCCTGCCCGGACAGGAAGTACGCTTTACTGCGAACGAGCATTATTTTAAAGGCGCACCCAAAACGAAGAACTTTATTTACAAAACATCCGAAGGCGATACATGGCAATACGTGGAGACAGGCGAGATCGACTTTGCCGCGTTCAGTGCTACACAGGAAAATATCGATAAGCTGAAAAGTCTCGGCTTCGTCAATATTCTACCTTACACTGGCAGCACGTACAGCTATCTGCAACCAAATCTGGAGCATGATGCGCTCAAGGACAAAAAGGTACGTCAGGCGATTACCTACGGTCTGGATCGTCAGAGCATCTACGTGGATGCCAATCAGGGCGCAGGGGAACTTGCCAATATTCCGGCAGCGCCGATCTCATGGGCATACACACAGGACGGCATCAACCCGTATGCGTATGATCCAGAGAAAGCAAATCAGTTGCTGGACGAAGCAGGCTGGACTGCTGGTAGTGACGGTATCCGTACCAAGGATGGTCAGAAGCTGACCATTCACTATCTCGGCACGAAGAGCCCGCAAACCGACGTGTTCATCGCTGTCGCAACCGAGAACTTTAAGGCGATCGGCGTAGACTTCCAGCCGGAAGTGTTTGCTGACTTTAACGCACTGGTGTCCAAAGTGGAAGGCGGCGATTACGATCTGGCATCCTTCTCCACACCGATGCTGACCGATCCGTCTGACGGACTGACTCAGTTCCTCGACGGCGAAGTGAAGGGCTACAACAATCCAGAATTCGTGAAGCTGTACAACGAAGCGTTGGCAACATCCGATATCGAACAGCGCAAGCAGATTTACGCCAAGATATTCAAATTGCTGAACGACGATCTGCCGGTTATTTTCACGAACTACAAAAAGACAGTGTACGCATACAATGGTCGCATTCAGGACTTGAGAGTCAGTCCGTTCAATGGCATCGCGGCAAGCGTCCCAGACTGGAATTTGCAAAAATGATCATATCTACTTCTAGTGTTTGCGATTTCCAAACACGGGGTCTAATGAGAAGTGATTTTTGCGAAGCAAAATATCTTACTGCTTCTAGTGTTTGCGATTTCCAAACACGGGGTTCAATGAGAAGTGATTTTTGCGAAGCAAAATATCTTACTGCTTCTAGTGTTTGCGATTCTCAAACACGGGGTTCAATGAGAAGTGATTTTTGCGAAGCAAAATATCTTACTTCGTTACAAGCAGATCTTGACGGTCTGCGCCATTCATTAGGGCAGGAGGGATGTATATGGGAGCGTATCTGATCCGCCGCTTATCGTACACGATCTTCATCCTGCTGGCGGCGTCGCTGCTGATCTTCGCACTGTATGCGATGACGCCGGGCGACTTTATTAGTGGGAACATCAAGCTAAGCCCGGAGCGCAAGGCAGAGCTGCGCGAGCTGTACGGACTGAACAAGCCGCTGCTGGAACGGTATGCGGCATGGATGAATCAGGCGTTTCATGGTAATTTTGGTTATTCGCTAGATAAGCAGATGCCTGTGCTGACGCTGTTCAATCAGTATATTTGGAATTCGTTTTTGCTGGCGGCGGTATCGACCTTTTTGACGTGGGTGATTGCGGTGATCGTTGGGGTCGTCGCCGCATATCGTCAGTATTCGTGGTTTGATACGATTGTCATGGTAGGCATATTCGCAGCGATGTCGATTCCGTCGTTTTTTATCGGACTGTTTCTGATTAAGATTCTGGCGGTAGACTGGAAATGGCTGCCGCCCGGCGGGATGGTCACGACCGGTAGCAATGCGACTGGGATGGCATATTTCGTAGAAGTTGTGGATCATATGACACTGCCGGTGATCGTCATGACGCTACTTGGTGTCGGATCGCTGACCCGGTACTTCCGCAGCAATATGATTGATGTGATCAAGCAGGATTATATCCGTACCGCTCGTGCCAAAGGGTTAAGCGAGCGCCGTGTTCTATTCAAGCACGCATTGCGCAATGCGCTGTTGCCTGCGATTACACTGGTCGGATTTGAATTGCCCGCGCTATTTGGCGGATCGCTCATTATTGAACGTATTTTCAATTGGCCCGGCATTGGGCAGCTGTATATGCAGTCTTTTACGGTACGCGATTATCCGCTGCTGATGGGCTTTACGATGTTTATTGCCGTACTGACGGTGATCGGTACGTTGCTGTCGGATATTTTGTACCATGTGGCAGACCCTAGGGTGAAGCTGTAAATGGACAGGTTCCGGCAGGCAAGCAGAAGGCACAGGAAGGATGGGGAATCTATGCCCTCGGTGCAGGTAGAATTGGCGACAGGCAAGGCAACCCGCAAAACGGTTGCCCGCTCGTCATTATGGCGACAATCGGTGCGCAAGCTGATCAAAAATCGCTTGGCGGTAGTAGGGTTCGTCGTTGTTGTATTGATGTTTTTGATTTGTTTTATCGGTCCATTGTTTTCCCCGTATACGGACGGCAAGGTCAATATGCGGATGATGAATCATGCACCTAGCGCGCAGCACTGGCTAGGTACGGATAAACTGGGGCGGGATGTGCTAACCCGCGTCATGCAGGCAGGACGGATCTCGCTGACGGTTGGGATTGCTTCGATGTTTCTGTCTGTGTTTATCGGGACGCTACTCGGTGCGATTGCCGGATATTATCGCGGCATTGTCGATCAGATCATTATGCGCATTGCTGATCTGCTGCTAACGATTCCAAGTTTGCCGCTGCTGTTTATTTTCGGGGCGTTGTTGTCGGAGTGGAAGGTGCCGACGGATTATCGGATGTATATCGTGATGCTCATTTTGAGCTTTGTTGGTTGGCCGTCGCTGGCACGTATGATTCGCGGGCAGCTGTTATCGCTGCGAGAACGCGAATTTATGCAGGCGACAACGGTACTGGGGCTGCGGGATCGGCGGAAGCTAGTACATCATCTACTGCCGAATCTGGTGCCGCTGCTGATCGTCATTGCAACGCTGAATATCGGCGGCGCGATTTTGAGTGAATCGGTGCTGAGCTTCTTCGGGCTGGGGGTTATGCCGCCAACGCCAACATGGGGCAATATGATTGATACGGCGAACAATATGATTGATTTTCAGGAGCGTCCGTGGTTGTGGGTACCGCCCGGATTTTCCATTTTTATTACAGTGATTGCGATTAATATTTTTGGGGATGGGCTGCGGGATGTACTTGATCCGAAGCAGAGAAAGTAGGTGGACAGCATGAGTGACAGTGTATTGCGGATTCGCAATTTGCAAACCCAGTTTCGGACCGATGAAGGTATTGTGCGTGCGGTGGACGATGTAAGCCTACGGGTCAAGCCGGGCGAGATTGTCTGTATCGTCGGTGAATCCGGCTGTGGCAAAAGCATTACCGCGCTGTCTGTGATGGGACTGGTTGAGGAACCGGCAGGACAGATTGCTGGTGGGGTGATCGAATTTGAAGGACAGGATCTACTGCAATTGAGCAAGCATCATCTGCGCGCCATTCGCGGCAATGAGATCTCAATGATCTTTCAGGAGCCGATGTCCTCGCTTAATCCGGTACTTACGATTGGCGAACAGCTAACCGAGCCGCTGATGGTGCATGGCGGATTGAATCGCAAAGCTGCTAGTAAACGAGCGCTGGAGCTGATCAACGAAGTCGGCATTTCCCGACCAGAGCAAATTGTGCGTTCTTATCCGCATGAACTGAGTGGCGGTATGTTACAGCGGATTATGATCGCAATTGCGATCTCCTGCCAGCCGAAGCTGCTGATCGCAGACGAGCCGACAACCGCACTCGACGTCACGATTCAAGCGCAGATTCTGGATACACTGCGCCGTCTGCGTGACGATACGGGCATGTCGATTCTGCTGATCACCCACGATCTGGGCGTAGTTGCGGAGATGGCAGATTACGTGATTGTCATGTATTCCGGCAAAGTGGTAGAGGAAGGCGATGTGGTGGAGCTGTTCGAGCATCCGCGTCATCCGTATACACAAGGGCTGCTGCGTTCCAAGCCGGTCATTCACCAGCGTAAGGAGTCGCTCTATTCGATTCCTGGCTATGTACCCAATCCGCTGGAACTCAAGGAATCTTGCTATTTCCACGAACGGTGTGAGCACTGTATGGACATCTGCCGCAATCAGCAACCACCGCTGCGCGAGCTGGATAACGGACAGAAGACCGCCTGCTGGCTGTATGAACAGGAGGTTGCTGCGCATGTCTGACATCGTATTGCCTGCTGCTTCTGCAATATCGTCGTCATCTTCACAGACGCCATTGTTGGAGATTACGAATCTGAAAACGTATTTTCCGGTCAAATCCGGTCTGCTCAGTCGCACGGTCGGTCATGTCAAAGCTGTCGACGATATTAGCCTAACCATCCGCCCGGGCGAAACATTCGGTCTGGTTGGCGAATCTGGTAGCGGCAAATCGACCGTCGGGCGTACTGCCATCCGTTTGACCGACAAAACGGCAGGTGACGTACACTTCGACGGTATCGATCTGTACAACATCTCGCCACAGGAGCTGCGCCGATTGCGTCCGCGGATGCAGTTGATTTTTCAAGATCCGTACAGCTCGCTCAATCCGCGTGTACGCATCGGGGATGCGATCGGTGAGGCGTTGTTGGATCATGGACTGGCACCAGAGCATGAGATTCGTGACCGGGTACAAGATGTGCTGTCATCATGCGGATTGTCGTCCTATCATATCGACCGATTTCCACATGAATTTTCCGGTGGGCAACGACAGCGGATCGGGATTGCGCGTGCGCTCATTCTGAATCCTGATCTGATCATCGCCGATGAGCCAGTGTCTGCACTGGATGTGTCGATTCAGGCGCAGATTATTAATCTGTTCAGCCATTTGCAGGAGACACGGGGATTGACGTATCTGTTCATCTCGCACGATCTGAGTGTAGTCGAGCATCTGTGTACGACGATTGGTGTGATGTATCTCGGTTCGATGGTGGAAAAGGCACCTCGGGATGAATTGTTCAAGCATCCGCTACATCCATATACCAAGGCGCTGCTGTCCGCGGTGCCGATTCCGATTCCACGGTTGAAGCGCGAACGGATCGTGTTAAAGGGCGATATTCCAAGTCCGGTTAACCCGCCGTCTGGCTGCAAATTCCATACGCGTTGTCCATTTGCCATGCAGCGCTGTATAGAGGAGATTCCACAGTTCCGCGAGGTAGCACCGGATCATCAGGTGGCTTGCCATCTGGTGTGAATGGAATATTTACATGAAAGATAATCATTACGAGATAAAAAGCAATTTTTCTATTAAATATGGAAAAATTGCTTTTTTGTTTTCACCAATTTAATTGCTATAAACTATTATTACAAGGAATACGATATATTATAAAAAGTAATATTAGTAATATAATCCTCATAATTATATTTAATGTAATTATAAGGAAAATTATAAAAATAGTGTAGATTTATGTAGATAAAGATAATAATATGATGTAAAAGGAGGTAATAATATGTCGAATGAAGTCGCAAAAATGATCAAGTCGTTGCCGGAATTAGAATTGAGTTATTGGAAAAATGTTCTAAGAGTGGATACAGATCGAATCAGGAATGCTCTTGAAAATCCAGAAAGTGGAGTTTTAGATCGCATGCTACAAAAAATAATAAAATCTAATGATGGAATTTTAGAACTTTTAAATGAAATATTTCTCTTCGAAGATGAAGTGAAAACTAGTGAACAAATTAGGACAGAACTTGCATTAAAATATGCAGATGATAAACACTTAATTGTCTTACTACTATGCCAAGAGTTCTTGAAAAATAAACATCAATTTTCTAAAGATAGAATATACAGCAAGTTTCTTAAAGGGAAAACAGATGTTTTAGGTAGTTTTGAAAAAAAAGATTTATTTCGGTGTATTTTATTATTATCCTTAGATTGGAAAAAAATGATTTATTATATTTTATTTGATAGTCATGAGAAGGCAGCTATCAAACGCTATAAACTTGTACCTGACGAAAATGAAGGACGATTTGAGAAAGCCGAACAGATATTAAAAAGAGGAATCAATATTGAAACTTATTTAAAAGAAGAAGATATTGATAGTGTACTTGCAGCATTTGAAAAAAATGAAGGAAATGAAGGCGTTAGTAGGAGCTTAGAAGTTTTGAGCGAATCAGATTACATTACTTTATTCGTTCAGAGAAACTACAAACCTACTAACATACTTGAACAAAATACAACTATTTTTGGTGATGAGACTAAAGTTGTTATTATGATGTTTAATAGAAACGGTATGATTTTAAATCAACATTCTGTACAAAAAGATAGTACAAAATTGGCTGGTTTTTTAATGTCCAATGCTTATAAATTAAGATTAAGATACGTTGAAAGTAACGATGCTAATGAAATAGATAAATTTAAAAATGTTTTGGGCTTATTATTAGCAGATCAAGATGAATTTATTGATATAGTATCAGTAGAATATCGAAACTTTGAAGTGGTTGGACACCCTATTGTCAAAATAATCAAGACACATACTACACCTTTGTCAGAAACTATCGAAGATTTTAAAAATAGAGGTTTTGGCGTACTTAATAACCCTGATAATATTATTGCTATAAAGTTGAAGTTTAAAAGCAATGAGAACGATAAAGCCAATACGATAACACTAAGCTTTCGAGTTACAGAAGATGGTGTAGTGTTGTATTATTTTAATAATCGTTTAGGAAAAGCGAAAACGGAATACTTTCATATCTACATGCAGCAAGAATATGGAATCATAGTCATACCTGATGCTGCCAATCAAAAAGATGCTAAGTAGTAAATAAAAAAGCTAGAGTCTTATAGACTCTAGCTTTTTTATTTACATTGTATACTATCAATCCCTCGCCGTATTCCTCGCAAAGAAAATCCACAACGAGTACGCTGCCAGCAGCACGGCGATAATCATGCCTGTCCACCATACCGTCTGAATATCTGGATGCTTGAGCGCAATCGCTATATACGCCCATGTGAACACTAGCGGATAGATGCTATCCCGAAACCGATAACTGATCACGACCGCCAGCAGCGCGCCAACGATTAGTCCAATGACTGACCAGACAGTCGGTGCAATTCCGAAGCCTGACCATTGATTGCTCGACAACGTGATTCCGATGTTAAGAATGGTAGCGACCGATACCCAGCCCATGTAAATACTGTATGGTAATTTGACTAGCCAGATTTGTCCCATCGTCGGACGTACAATCCGGCGAATCTGCACATACGGCACGATCAATGTCACCAACAACAGCAGAATGACTAGCACAGCAATCTCCAGTTGCAGCGTATGCCATAGCATCAGCCAGCCCATATTACAGAGCGAATTCAGAATCAGCCATGGACCGATAATCTGTACCGATTCCCGGCTGTCTTCCCGATTGCGGAACTGGTAGATCAGGAAACCGATTAGTAGCAGATAGATGACCATCCAGATCGAAAAGGCATAACCTGACGGCGTAATTTGCAGCGGATATTGATCGGAAATCTCGCCAGTATCTCTACCGAACAGACGTAGTGCGGATGCCATATAATTGACGACCAGCACACCGACGATACCCAGTACATTTAGCCAGCGATACATATTCAATTTTGTCAACATCATTGCCTCCTTAAATGGAAAAGATATCGTGCTTGTAGAGGACAGTACGCTATTTATATACCCGCTGCTTGCCATATCGCCTACAGAAAATTCGCACAAATTCCGCATAATTTTCTGGCACGGTATGAATGCCCTTTGACCATCGCAACAATCATGCGTCATAACTGAGAGTCTACGTCGATGATAGCGTTATCAAAAAATGAACAAATCGTGTCATCAAGCTTACAATCTTTGGGTATATAACAATATATTGCGAGTGAGGCGCGACATTCTTCTATGCGTGGCACCCGCGGTTGAGTGGTTTTGCTCAGCAAAACGCCTCGCCCATAACAATACGGAAAACCGCATTGTAGAGCAGGTGCTTGTGCCTGCGACTATCGGCAGTACATACGCACCCGCGCCAAATGATAATGGAAAAGGGGTTGGCATGATGAATGATACGAGGGTAGCGGCAGGAACACGCGGAGCGGCGCGCACGTCCAGCCGCAAACGGCTAACGCAGTGGCTTCATCAGATTGTGTTTGTAGGCCCGGCTACATTTTTCTTTATTCTGATTGTGATTATTCCGTTCTTTCTCGGTCTGTATTACTCGTTCACCGACTGGAACGGCATCTCCAAAAACATCAACTGGATCGGTATCGAAAATTATACCCATATCCTCACCAAAGACCCTGACTTCCGCAACGCGTTCTGGTTTACCGTTCGGTTTACGGTGGTAGGGATTATCCTCACCAATCTGCTCGGATTCGCACTGGCATACATTCTGACCAAGCCGCTGCGGACGCGCAACATTATGCGGACGATCTTCTTTATGCCGAATATGATCGGCGGTCTGTTGCTCGGGTTTATCTGGCAGTTTATCTTCATCCGTGGGTTTGCCGCTGTGGGCGAAGCGACCGGATTGAGCTTGTTCAATTTGCCGTGGTTAGGTGATCGGGCGACGTCGTTCTGGGGCATTGTCATCGTATTTGTGTGGCAGACAGCTGGTTATTTGATGGTCATCTATATTTCCTCACTGAACAATATTCCGAAGGATGTACTGGAATCGGCAGAGATCGACGGAGCGAATCGTTGGCAGATTATTCGTCATATTGTTGTGCCGCTCGTTATGCCTGCGGTGACGATCTGTCTGTTCCTAGCAATTTCATGGGCGTTCAAAATGTTCGACTTGAACCTTGCGCTCACCGGCGGTGGGCCATTCAAGGCAACCGAATCGGTAGCACTGGATATTTACAATGAAGCGTTTACCAATAACCGTCTCGGACTCGGTACAGCGAAGGCTGTGATCTTCTTCGTGATCGTTGCCATTATTACGAGTATTCAGGTACGTGCTACCAAGAGCAGGGAGGTTGAGATGTAATGGACGTACAAAGCAAATACAGCGCCCGTACATTGATTCTGGAGATCGTTGTTATTCTCGTGGGCTTGTTGTTCCTCGTACCGTTTTATTTTCTGGCAGTCAACTCGGTCAAATCGTTCGGCGATATTTTGTCCAATTCGGCAGCATGGCCGCAGCAGTTTGTATGGAGCAATTATAAGGATGCGTGGACAGCGATCGACTTTCCGTCCGCTTTTAAAAATTCATTGATCGTTACCGTATTCAGCAACATATTCCTCGTATTGATCAGCTCGATGGCAGCGTACCAGATGGTGCGTCGCCCGACGAAATTCAATCAGATTTTGTATTTTGTATTCGTGGCGGCAATGGTCATTCCGTTTCAATCGATCATGTTGCCACTGGTAGAGATGGCAAGCGCTTATCGTCTTAATAACAGCATGCTTGGTCTGGTCGTCAGCTATCTCGGATTTGGCGCACCGTTGTCCGTTTTCTTGTTCCATGGATTTGTGAAAAATGTACCGCTGGAGATTGAACAGGCTGCACGGGTGGATGGCTCCAATCGCTATGGCGTCTTTTTCCGCATCGTCTGTCCGCTAATGATGCCGATGTTCGTAACGGTCATCATCCTGAATACATTGTGGATCTGGAACGATTACCTGCTGCCTTCCCTGATGCTGTCCAGCCCGGAGCTGCGCACCATTCCGATTGCGACGTATAGCTTCTTCGGACAATACACGAAGCAGTGGGATCTGGCATTGCCTGCACTGGTGCTAGGTATTACGCCGATCATTATTTTCTTCCTGTTCCTGCAACGGTATATCATTCAGGGCATTACGGCAGGCTCGGTCAAAGGCTAAACATGGCAATGATGAAGAGGGCTTGAACAAACGGCATTTCAAAGACAGGAGGATCTGTGCATGAACAAGCTGTGGCTTACCTCCCTGATCCTGCTAATCAGTCTGTCCCTGATCATGGCGGGATGTGGCAATTCGGGGCAGAGCAGTACTTCGGCGAGCGGGAAAAAGGTGATCCGTATTTATCAAGGCAAGGTTGAGATCGCTGATGCCCTTGCCAAGTTGAAAGTGGAATACGAGAAGGAGCATCCTGATGTGGAGCTGCAAATCCAGTCCGTCGGTGGTGGTACCGATTATGCGGCTTCATTAAAAGCGAAGTTTGCGGCGGGCGATATTCCAGACATTTTCACCAATGGTGGAGATGAAGAATTGAATTTGTGGCAGGAATATTTGGAAGACTTGTCTGATCAGCCGTGGGTGAAAAACATCGTCGACGGTGCCGCCGACCAGATCAGCAAGGACGGCAAGATTTACGGTCAGCCGAACGGTCTGGAAGGATACGGATTTATTTATAACAAGGATATTTTCAAAAAAGTAGGCATTACCGAAGTGCCGACTACGATTGACGAGCTGCGCGCAGCATGTGAGAAGCTACAAGCGGCAGGCTATACGCCATTTTCCAATGGATTTCAGGAGTGGTGGGTGCTGGGCAATCACAATGTAACGATTCCATTTGCCCATCAGTCAGATCCGACGCAATTCGTTGAGGATCTGGATAACGGAACCGCTCAGATTCCGGGCAATGAGAAATTCAACGAATGGCTCAATCTGCTTGATCTGATGGTGAAATACGGTAACGCGAATCCGCTGACGACCGACTATAATACGCAGGTGACGCTGTTTGCTAATGGCAAAGCTGCGATGATGCAGCAGGGAAACTGGACGCAAGTACAGATTGACGGTATTAAGCCGAATATGAATATCGGGCTGATGCCAATGCCAATCAATAACAATAAGGAAGAGAATGACCGTCTGTTTGTACGTGTGCCGAACAACTGGGTCATTTATAATCAATCGCCCGTGAAGCAGGAAGCAAAGGATTTCCTCAATTGGTTAGTGACTTCCGATACAGGCAAACGCTACATTACCGATGAATTCAAATTTGTACCAGCATTCAAAAATATCCCGACTACCGACAAGCAGCTCGGTCCGATCGGTGCGGATATTGTTCGTTATAATGATGCAGGCAAAATCCTGCCATGGATTTTCCCGAAATTCCCAATGGGATTAAGCAAAGATTATGCGAGTACGATGCAGCAGTATCTGGTTGGTGAGTTGAGCAAAGAAGATATGCTGCAACAGATGCAAGAGCAGTGGGTGAATCTGCAATTGCGTTGATGCGTTAGGTACGCATGTTCATCGAATGGATATTCAACCTCTTACTTGTATAGTTGGACTTATATAGCTTGGTACCAAAAAGAGTATCTGAAAAGATACTCTTTTTTACTTAAAGCGGCAGATTCACTGTTATGCTGAACGTACCTTTTGGAATGAAATTAACGGTGAACATTCATATCAATGAATACACTTCGTTCGTAAGCTCAATATGCCAGACAAAGCGTATAAATCAATATTGCGCAAACGTTAGCACAAATGATATGATGCAACATAATGAGCATGATTGTCTCCAATTAGCAGATTGAACAGGAGCTAGGTAGCTTAATATAAAAGTATAGATTGAGCAAACGCCAAACCCCATAGAACGTGCAGCTTCGCCGTGCGACAGCCCATGATGCAGCGATAACGATCAATCTGTTTCTCAGTTCACATTACCAGCCATGGAGGGAAAACCAATGATGGAAGATACAAGCGAAGCGATACACCCCGATAAAGCGGACGCCCCCGTCATACAAGAAGTATGGAATACGTTTGGTCAGTTACGCGACTGGCGCGAATATGATGGCGCCTATCTGTGCCATGGTCAGAAGGCGGGAGCGGTGCTGGTGTTTTTCTCGCCGACGCAGTTTCGCTTCAAGGTGTTTGGTGAAGGGGTCATTGATCTGACCACGACGATTGCTGTGCTGCCATCTCAAGAAATTATCAAACCGGATGTAGAAGAAACAGAAGGTCATTTGAATTTTAGTACAGGTGAGCTGATCGTTTCCTTGGATAAGCAAACGTTTGCACTAACGGTGTTTAACAAGGAAGGCGTAGAGGTGGCTCGTCAGGAAAGTGTGAGCTGGAGTCCACGCGGGGCAACGAGTGCGCTGTTTAATATGGAAGAAGACTCGCACTTTTACGGTCTGGGCGAGAAGTCCAGTTTTCTCGATAAGCGTGGAGAGCGATATACGATGTGGAATACAGACGTTTACGCGCCCCATATGCCGGAGATTGAGGCGCTGTATCAATCGATTCCGCTGCTCATCCATACGCATAGTGGGCTGACGTATGGCATTTTCCTCGACAACCCGGGACGTTCGGAATTTGATATGCGCTCGCATGGTGTTGCGTATACGGTCGGCTGCATGACGGGAGCGTATGATATTTATTTTATCTATGGACCGGAGATCAAAGATATTATTAATCAATATACTGCACTGACCGGACGGATTACGTTGCCGCCGAAATGGGCGCTTGGTTATCATCAGTCCCGGTATAGCTATATGAATCAGGCGGAAGTGATGGATCTGGCGCACAAATTCCGCGACAAGCAGATTCCGTGCGATGTGATCTATCTGGATATTCATTATATGGATGAATACCGCGTATTCACGTTTGACCAGATTCGTTTCCCCAATCCCAAAGAAATGCTGGCAGAGCTGCGTGAGATGGGCATACGGATCGTGCCGATCGTCGATCCCGGCGTGAAAAAAGATCCTAAATATCGTATTTATCGTGAAGGTGTGCAGGAGGAACATTTCTGTCGTCATCTGGAAGGTGATATTTATTTTGGCGATGTATGGCCGGGTACGAGTGCGTTTCCTGACTTTACAGAGACGCGCACATCGCAATGGTGGGGCGATCTGCATGAATTTTATGCTTCGCTCGGGATCGACGGCATCTGGAATGATATGAACGAACCGGCGATTTTTAACGAGTTGAAAACGATGGACCCGGATGTGATGCATCTGAACGATGGCGATCCGGTTACGCATGAGGAGATTCATAATCTGTACGGAATGCTAATGTCGCGTGCGACGTATGAAGGGATGAAACGGCATATGAACGGGCGTCGTCCGTTCGTGCTAACGCGTGCCGGATATTCGGGTATCCAGCGGTATGCAGCGATCTGGACAGGCGATAACCGTAGCTTCTGGGAGCATATGGCGATGGCGATTCCGATGGTGCTGAATATGGGCTTGTCTGGATTGCCGTTTGCTGGGCCGGACATTGGCGGCTTTGCCCATCATACGTCGGCACAATTGCTAGTACGCTGGACACAGATGGGAGTCTTTTTCCCGTATTGCCGTAACCATTCGGCGCTCGGTACGACGCGTCAGGAGCCGTGGGCATTTGGAGAACAGGTAGAGGAGATTCTGCGCGAGTACATTAGTCTGCGTTACCGCTGGATGCCGCATCTGTACAATTTGTTCTATGAAGCGTCTCAGACGGGGATGCCGATCATGCGCCCGTTGCTGCTCGAATATCCGAATGATCCGAAAGTGACGAATCTGTGCGATCAATTTCTGCTCGGACCGGATGTAATTATCGCGCCAGTATATCGCCCGGATACGGATTATCGTAGCGTTTATTTGCCGGAAGGTGTATGGCATGATTACTGGACAGGCGAGAAGCATGAAGGTGGACGTACGATTCTGGCGGATGCGCCACTGGACGTGTTGCCGATGTATGTACGTGCCGGAGCGATTGTGGCGGAAGGGGCGCTGTATCAATATAGCGGTGATCATGATTCCGACGATGTGGTCACCTTCCATCTGTATGGTGCGGATACAAACCCGGACTTTGAAGTTAAATATACATTGTATGAGGATGACGGTGAGACATTTGCTTATGAGAGTGGCAAAACGTCCAAGCTGTATATCCGTGCGCAAGGTCAGCAAGATTCGCTGCGCTTGATGATTCAATACATGGAAGACACGTATGTACCGAAACGTCAGCATCTGCGCTTCACTCTGCGTCAACCCGCGTTCAAGCCTTCTAGTGTAGAACAGCTCGAACGCATCTCGCTCGATGATCTGGCAGAAGGCAAAATCGGTTGGAGCATCGACGATAACAGCGGCGATATTCTCATTCAAATCGAAGATCGCAAGCTGGATGAACTCGTGCTGAAAGTGTAATATAGCGTCCAGTAAACGACACATTCATTCACGATCAGCATTCAGCCTGCATAGGCAGCAGTTCAGGAAAAACCGCTTTTTCGGAGAGATACCGAAAGGCGGTTTTTCCCCATTTCAAGCCGCGTAAGCGATTTAGCGTGCTACGCACGGAGAAAAGGACGCGATACGCGGATTCTGGTGCTTATTTGTGCAGATGGTATAATCTTTTACAGATAAAATATCGATAAACATGGAGAACCCTACGGAATTACATAATCCTTTATACTCATGTCAGCGTTGGTCATCTGCAAACGCGAGGTGCAATCCCAAGTGATGGTTGCTTCAGCCAAATATCTTACAGTAGTATTCGCGCAAGTACCTTACATGAAAGATGATGGACGCTTTACAGTATGGCGAATCAAGCTGTATCTACTTATACAATCAATGCACTCATGGAGATGATGGATATGCAATCATACTGGATCGGAATCGATATTGGCGGTACGGGAATCAAAGGGGCACTGGTCAGCGACAGCGGACAAATGATCGAACGCATGGAATTGCCCACTCAGGCGGAACAGGGCGCAGAACATGTACTAGGTCGAGTGCTGTATATCGCCAATGAATTGAAAAGTATCGTTTATGACCGAGTCAAACAAAACATTATTACCGTTAAGGCAATCGGCATCGGTTCGGCGGGACGCATCGATCGTGAGAGTGGCATCGTCATCGACGCGACCGACAATCTGCCCGGCTGGAAAGGTCTGCATCTGGCGGAGAAAGTATCGGAAATGACTGGTTTGCCGGTATTTACTGTGAACGATGCCCATGCGGCAGCGGCAGGCGAGGACTGGATCGGTTCAGCGGCAGATATTCATTCGTGGATTATGCTGACGATTGGAACTGGTGTTGGCGGTGCGCTGGTGCATTACGGAGAGATTATTTCTGGACAATATGGCGGTGCAGGCGAGTTAGGGCATATGATTCTCCATCCGGGCGGCGTACAGTGCAATTGCGGCAAAAAGGGCTGTGTGGAGCAATATGTATCCGGCAAAGCGCTGAACCGATTGGCTTATCAACATCAGCCGGGCTGGACATCGCGCGAACTGTTAAAGTACGCGCGCCGTGGCGATTGTAGCGCCCGGTATATTCTCGACAACTGGCTGAACGACCTTGCCAGCACAATCATCAATCTGGATCAGATCTTCGATCCGCAGGCAATCGTGATCGGCGGCGGCATCATTGTTACACGTGAAACATGGTGGAAATTACTGAATCAACGCATCGACGAATTGGGTGGTAGACCGGTGCGACTGGAACCGGCACTGCTCGGTAATCATGCTGGTATGATTGGCGCAGCACGTATTGCGATGCAGCGCTATGCACTTCAGATGCGTACGCAAGGCTAGAAAGAGATAGAGATAGAATAAAGAGAGAATAGATATACGGATACAATGACAGCGTGTGTTCACTGTAAATTGTCCCTTCCAGTATGACCATTTCAACATCCCCTTTCGAATACACCAACAAGCCAATCATCTGCTTACGATGAATAGCTCGTGGTGGAACGGAAGGGGATGTTTGTGTTGTAGCGCAAAATGAAGAGCACTTGTTTACGATCAAAGTGGAGTATGGGCTTCATCCAGAATCTGTCGTGCTTGCCGAATGCGTTGTGGATCAAGCGGCAATGCAATATTTCCCTCGCACCGAACCGCACTGCCCAGATGCACTTCACGTACATCAGTACGACGGACAAAGTCACCCAGCGTATCCAGCGTCAGCCCTGCCCCGGCAAGCAGCGTAATATGATGCTGTTCTGCCAGTTGTTGCAGGGAAGACCATTCATCTGCCGCATCTAGCACTGACGAGCGTCCACCAGACGTCAGAATGCGCGTAATCTGCGGATATTGGCTCAGCGTTATGATCGCCTCACGAATGTCCGCCGCTTCATCGATGGCACGGTGAAACGTCACTTTGATATCTGGCGCTGCTGACAGCAGGCGCGACAATACTTGCGTATCCACATGCTGTGCATCGTCCAGCACGCCCAGCACAAGCGCAGCCGCTCTCGTATTGGCGATCAATTGCGCATCGCGCAGCATGCTGTTGATCTCGCCAACTTCATAACGGAAATTACGGCTATGCGGACGCAGCATCACATGTACCGGAATAGAGACAGAGGAGACAACTTCTTGGATCATCCCAAGACTAGGCGTTAGCCCGCCTTCGGATTGGGCAGAGATCAATTCAATCCGGTTGGCACCAGCGGCTTCGGCGATAATCGCATCTTCCGGGCTGGTGGCGATCACTTCAAGCAGAGGAGAATTGTGCAACATCAACTTCATCCTTTCCATTGGTTTACTATAGAAGATCGGTAGAACGAATAGTACTCATCGGTCATACTCGTACAGGGTCTGGCGTTATTATAACCGATTTCCATATACCGTACTCTTTTCACGATGATTGCAATCCTTTCTGATTAGGATGAAGCTGATGACATATATTCAAAATAAGGCGCAACAGAAGGATCACGATAGGATGTCGGATATTGATTTTTACGCGCAAGAACGCGATTTGCACAGCTTTACAAATAAAGCAGGGATGGTATTTTTGCACAAGCAATCTTATAATAGATAAGATACCTGTTCTGGGCGTATTGTTCGTTCTATTGGGCAGGAAAAGGAACAGAGGACCGACAGCAGTCTGTGGATTACGAACAGGCGATGAAAGGGATACCCTGTAATGAAAACAAATACCAATTACAACGATCGCAAAGATTTGACCAAGATGGACGGGAGACGATGATGGATCAACCGTTATATGGAATATGGATTGGAGACGTATTTTTCTGTTTTTCCGGCGAAATGTCGGAGCCGAAGGTAGACGCATGGATGAAAGTTATGCGCCGTGTGCAATTGCCAGCGGGCACGCGCCCGTTTGCGCAATCCGGTCTGCGATTGGCGGAGCTGAAATCCGGCCCGGTCAATACATCCAAAGAACCGGTGCCACGCCGTGCTGGACGTAATAAACGATTGCCTGGACGCATGGTGGAGGGGCTTGCCCTGTCTGCGGAGCAGGCATATGATCTGCTGCTATCCTGGGATGAACAAGTCATTACCTCGCAGGGCATCACGCCCGGTAGCGAGATGAAATACTGGCAAACCGTCGCCCGGTTTGCAGAGAAATTGCTGCGCGAAGGCAAAATCGTACCGGATAGCAAAATTGTTGCCGGTACCGGACGACGCAGCTCACAAGCGTCATTGCATGGCGTATGGAAGCCGCTGTTAGTAGGTGAAGATCGCGAGATGTTTGCCAAACTGGCGGAGGCGATTCCGATGATCGGATTGTCGGCATTGTCGCTCTTTTCCTCATCTGAGCTGCCGGTTGCTTCGCGCGCACGCGCCGAAGTGCTGCATTCGTTCCTCGTTGCGATGATGGATGCCGAAGTGCGCCGGATGCTGCGGGATGCAGGTTATGGCAAATTCCGCATGTATCAGGCGAATTATCGCCGTGGCTCGTCGCCACAGGCACATCTGTGGTGGAACACGCTGTTCGACGCATCTGCTGAGTTGGCAGTACAGGGCACAGCCGAGGATATGGCGGAACTTGAAGCGGAGATTCGTCAACATAACGGAGCGGAAGTGCCTATGCCGGAAGCGGGCAGCTCGTCTGATACTCATGGCGAATTGTCACTCGTTGTGCGACTGGAACCCCCAGCGGCAAGCGAACCGGGCAGTTACAACGATGCATTACCGCCAGCGCTACAGGAATGGCGTATGTCATTCTGGGCAGGCGATGAATCTGATCCGGCAGTCTTGCTGCCAGCTGCACTATTGTGGCGGCATGAAGAATCTCGTCTGGTTGTACGCGGACGGACGTATGAGCGGGTACAGCAGTCGATGCTCATTCAGCTAGGACGCGCATCAGAGTGCTCCGACATTGTACGTTTCTGGATTGATCATCCGCATCCGGTCGGCGGTATGCTGGAAGCGGCGGATGTGTATACGTTTCTCAAGGAAGATGTGCCGCGTCTGCGCAAAGCGGGCATTGCAGTACAGATTCCATCGCGCTGGACACGGGAAGGCAAGCGCCGCACCGGTCTGAAGCTAAAAGTAAAAACCGCACAGCCACATGAAAAGCGTAACCCGAATGAACATTCGCGACTAGGTATGGAGCAGATGGTATCATTTGAGCCGCAAGCCGTACTGGATGGCAAAACATTGTCTGCTACCGAACTGGCAGAGATCGTCAAAAACGGCGTACCGATCATTCCGCTGGATGGCGGCTGGGTCGAAGTGGATCTGAACGAGATCAAGCAGGTGTTACGTTTTATCCGTCGTCATGAGGAAGGCGAGATTTCGTTTAATGAGTTAATGCATATTTATGCCGAGGAACAGGATGCGCTGTGGAACGGATTGCATATTTTTGAGATTGAAAGTAATCCGCTGCTGAGCAATCTGATGGATGGCAGCGCATGGCGCAATCTGCCGAAGCGTGAAGTGCCAGAAGGATTACACGGTACGCTGCGTCCGTATCAGGAGCGCGGCTTCCAGTGGCTCGCTACGATGCGCGATCTGGGCTTTGGCGCATGTTTGGCGGACGATATGGGTCTTGGTAAAACGGTACAGGTCATCACCTGCATGCTGGATCAACCGGCGACTGCACCGCGTCTGATTATCTGTCCGACTTCACTGCTAGGCAACTGGCAGCGTGAGCTGGAACGGTTCTCGCCGGAGATGAGAATGTATATTCATCACGGTAGCCGTCGTCCGCGTGGACAGGAATTTATCAATGAAGCACGTTCGCACAATATCGTACTCACGACGTATCATCTCGCTGGACGCGATGGTGAAGATTTGCGTCAGGTGGAATGGTCATCCATTGTGCTGGATGAGGCTCAATATATTAAGAACTACCGTACCAAGCAGGCGCAGAGCGTCATGAAGCTGAATGCGCCGCACCGGATTGCGATGACCGGTACACCGGTAGAGAATCGGTTGAGCGAGTTGTGGTCGATTTTCCAATTTTTGAATCCGGGGTATCTCGGCACTGCGTCGGGTTTCCGTCAGACATATAACGCAGCAGGTGGACCGGAAACGGAAGGCAAATTATCAACGCTGCGTAAGCTGGTAGCACCGTTCATGCTGCGTCGTCTCAAAAGCGACCCGGACATCCGCCGCGATCTGCCGGACAAGATCGAGTTGAAGTCGTACTGTTATATGACCGTCGAACAAGCAGGCATGTATCAGAATGTCGTATCCGATATGCTCGGACGCATGAGTAATAGCGAAGGCATTACCCGCAAAGGGATCGTTTTGTCATCGCTAACGAAGCTCAAGCAGATATGCGATCATCCATTTCTGATCGGTAGCAGTGGTCGAAGCGATACAGGCAAGCAAGAACGCTCTGGCAAAATGGCACGTCTGATCGAATTGCTGGATATGATTCGCGATAGTGGGGAAGCGGCGCTCGTGTTTACGCAATATGTAGAGATGGGTGAACTGCTGACTTCGCGACTGGGACGTCACTACGGACAGGAGCCATTTTTCCTGCATGGTGGTGTGAGTAAGGCAAGCCGCGACGAGATGATCCGTTTGTTCCAGCAAGGTGAAGGACCACCGATCTTCGTCTTGTCGCTCAAGGCAGGCGGCGTCGGTTTGAATCTGACTCGGGCGAACCATGTTGTCCACTATGATCGCTGGTGGAATCCCGCGGTTGAGAATCAGGCGACGGATCGCGTCTTCCGAATCGGACAGCAGCGCAATGTGCAGGTGCACAAGCTGATCTGTCAAGGTACGTTGGAAGAACGAATCGACGAATTGATCGAAAGTAAGAAAACATTGGCTGAGCAGGTAGTCGGTGCTGGGGAGCAGTGGTTGACCGAAATGTCGGACGAGGAACTGAAGCAACTCGTTTCCCTGCAAGCGGCAGAATGGGGGACTGAAGAATGAGCAGCGAGCGATGGATACTGGAGCAATACGGCATAGAGCCGGGACAGATTCAGGCGACAGTGCGCCAAACTTCTACTTCGGAACCTGTATCGGTTACAATAAAAGTAGAGCCACCAGAACCGGCAGCACTTCAGCGTATGATGGAGCAGCTCAGCATGTCTGCGGTTCAGTTGCATCTGCTGCTGTCCAGTGACCCTGATGCTGCTGGCGAAGATGTTGCACCTTCCGGCAAGGCGCCGGGTATTCTCAGTCTGCAATCATTGGTCGGACAGGAAGAAGACACTACGATCTTGCACAAGTTGCTATCGTTTACCCCGTACATTGGAGAAGCTGGTCCATCGTGGACAGAGGTAATATCTGCTGCTCAGTTGGATGATGACTCTATTGTATTCGTACTGGATAAAATAAAGTCTGTGCTCGAGCAGCAACCGCTGCTTGCCTGGACACTGGCAGGACGAACGTGTGAGCAGGTGCTTGAACAGGTATGGACATGCTGGCGTAACGATATGCCTGCTGCTCCATTGCCTTCTGCCGATGGGCAGGAGGAGGAACAGGAAGAGACATCGTTATCCGACGAGCCAAGTCTGGGCAGTCTGCTTGCCGAAGCTGCTGCTGCGGGCAATCTGCATCAAGTGGGCGAAGGATTGGCCGATGTACAGGCGTATCTGGATCAGGCGGATATCGTCTGGCAACCAGCTACCAAGTCGCCGCCTGTTTTCGGCACAGATGGCGAAGACAAGCAGCAGCTGCCGCAAGTCGGAGGAATTGTACCGGAAGTGAAACCGGCGATGGACGGGTACGAAGAGATTCGTCGCCGTGTTGCCGAACGAATCAAGCAACGTCAACTGACTGCCCAACGAGGCAAAAAGTAGACTGCGCCGCCCCTTCACTTTTCACATGTTCGAGATTGTAGCTGGTTCAGATTTCAGCGTTAAGACGACAAAGGTATGTATTGCAATGTAGGAAAGGAGCCGGAGCAGTTAACAGCCGGCTCTATTTATTTCCAGGGCAGTTCAATCACAAAGGAGACTTCACATGAAAAAGCAATCATCATGGAAATGGGCGCTACCTGCGGGCGTGCTAATGTCCGGGCTCGTATTCGCTGGTTGTGCGGGAACGCAACCGACGGCATCCAGCGGACAAGCATCCAGTACGACTGGCACTCAACAGACAGATAACGGGAATAATACGAATGACAGTGAAACGAGCAATGCTACGGACAGTACGAACAATAGTACCACTGGTTCCGATAGCAATGCCGCCAGTGGAACAGATAGTAGCTCCAATACCGGTACAACACAAACAGGCGCGTCCAGCAGTGGTTCGTCTTCCGATAACGGACAAAGCAGCGATGCGACTAGCAACAGCGGTACATCAGATTCGAACGAGAGTAGCAGTACCGATGCAAGCAGCGATGCCGCATCCCTGATTCAGCAGCGTGAAGACAGCTCACTGCAATCCACGATTGAGAAAAAGGACGGCAAAATGGTCGTGACCAATCCAGAATCGCTCACCGTAATCGCCAACAAGGAACGTTTCTTGCCCGACGGCTACGTGCCGCCTGATCTGGTCGTGCCTGACGTTGCCTTTTCCTATGACGGTGTCCTCGAAAAAAGTCATATGCGCAAAAAAGCAGCCGCAGCGCTAGAGCAATTGTTTGCCGCAGCGAAAAAAGAAGGGCTTGATCTGCGCGCCGTCTCTGGCTATCGCTCCTACAAACGCCAGGTTGCCATTTACAATAACAATGTGGCGACCAAAGGCAAAGCGTATACCGATCGCGTCAGCGCGCGTCCGGGTACAAGTGAGCATCAGACAGGGCTTGCAATCGACGTCTCCGGTCCCGGCATTGGTTATGGGCTGGAACAGAGCTTTGGTGCAACTGCCGAAGGCAAATGGCTGAAAAAGAACGCACCGGACTATGGCTTCGTAATCCGCTACACCGAGAATGGCGAATCCAAAACCGGCTATACATGGGAACCGTGGCACATCCGCTATATCGGCAAAGATCTGGCTGAGGATGTTACTGCCAAGGGATTAACACTTGAAGAGTATTTCGATCAGGATACTATCAAGAACTGAGTCGCTAGTTAGATCAGACTATACGATAATCACATCATACAAACAACAAGAACGCCTTCGGATGCAAAACGAAAGACGTTCTTGTTATTTGTGCAATTATGTTTTTAGAGAATTTCTACTGTAGACATTGCTAGTATCTAGCATTAAATTGTAATTGCTTAAATACTTTTCTAAGAAATGTAACGATTTGATCGTAGGGAACAGAATTATGTACGAACAGTTGCATGGTCAAACGGTTATAGTCGTTTTCAAAAAAGTTGGTATCCAGAATTTCAATTAAACGTTGTTGAAATGGATAGTCCGTTGCGGATGAAGGATTACGCTCAATATCTTTGGATAAATCCGATTGTACTAAAGAGAACAAAGCTAACAGCTCATGCTGATCAGTCTGTATGATGTCCCATATATGATACAAATCATATAAATGCCTCGAAAATTTATCCGGTGTGCGCGCTTCGTATTTATCGCATATGGCAAACAGTTTATCGATAAATGTCCGATGTAGACTTTGCACTTTCATATCAAAAGGAACCAACTCTGTAAATTGATCTGCAAGATGAAGCATATTGTCCTGCTGGATATAATCATAGATATAATTGGAAATGGTTGTCTTCTCGCAAGGATAAGGGGCATGAACAAAATACGTTTCAATTAATACATGATCTTTTAAAGTATCGGTGATATGAATATGGTCGTAGATGATTTCATATCGATTTACCCGCCCTCTTGAACGTATATGTTCGGGATTTTGTATCACTAAACCTACTTTATTCACTACATCCATAATGGTTTGATGAATATATTTTAGATCACGTTGTGCAGGCAAGTGATGATCTGCGTTAAAAATAGACAGGTCAATATCTTCAGAGAATCGATCAATGAGCCGGTATGCCTTGGATAAAGAAGTACCACCTTTAAAGATAAGATCCGGTATGCACTGGCTTAGTTCATTTAATAAAAGTGAAACATAATAATCCTTCTCAATAATAGCTTCTGGTATAGCTGTATACTGGCTAGTAAGAATAACCAATTGTTCAAAAGTCTCTCGATCTTCATATAACTGCATCATCAATCCCAAGCTCCTTCAATCGTTCTCTCGTTTTTCGGGAATACTGCGATAAGATCCATTCATAATCTCCTACACAAGGCGTTGTGCTGGTTAGATATCGTTTGATTTGTTCACGAGTATATGTGAGATCAGTTTCGATATAGGCAGAACTGCCAGATAATAAATCAAGCACCTGCAACCATTTTACGTTTTGTGAAGTAACAGGTACTTTGGGTTTTCTTAAAATAAGAGTGTAATTTTTTAACGTAACCATTCTTTTCTTAGATGCATTGTGCTCGGTGACAATTTCCAGTAGAGCAGGGACTTGTGTGGTCAACTTTAACTGATTGGCAAAAGCCAGCCCAGACACATACCCATACACATCCGTATCATTTCGAATATATTTTTTCTCAATAACCGCCTGCTCACTGATTAAAGATTTGCGATTAAGCAGTTTGTTCCACTTGGGAAAATAATATACGCCTTCACTGAAACGCTCGACTTCTCCTTTTTGCACAAGTCGATTTAGATTTCTACGTAAACTGTCCTTTTTTAAGCCAAAATACTCATTTCTCATCTGATTAATAATAATAGGCTCATTGTATCCATAACGATCTAACAGCTGCTCTTTCAAAGAATTCATTTCTTCACCTCCTTCGCATGTATACTTTTATTTTACCATCATTTCAACTGAAAAAGTCAAAAATCGAGACAAAACATACTCGAAAAAGGCAGTGCCATCCCACTTGCAATCGCACTGCCTTCTGCATTCATTCCAACATCAGCCTACTTAAAAGCTTCCAGCAAAAATCGCGACGGCGGCACGGTCTTGCCGTGGTGCATAACAGGTGACGAAATGTACAGCTCATGCTTCGCCCGCGTCACCGCTACATAAGCGATTCGTCGTTCTTCTTCCAACGCCGCCTGCATTAGCTTGCCTTCTGGATCAGGTCCTGTCATGCCTTGACCTGCCTTCACATCCTCCGGTGCTTCTTCCAGCAGTGCCGCTTTGTGCGGCAGAATGCCTTCGGACGCGCCAAGCAGATAGACGCAAGGGAACTCCAGCCCTTTTGCCCGGTGAACGGTCATAAGATGAATGCCTTGTGGCGACTCCTGCTTCATCAGCTCGATCATCTTCTCGCGCTTCACTGACAGATCATCGGCAAACGTAACCATTTCCTCGACTGTTGTAAACTTTGCTGCCGCACTTTCTAATTCATCCAGTGTCTCGCGGATATTATCCTTATGCCGGGTGGCAGGGCCGCTAAAGTCGGCACTAGCAAATTTATCATAAAAGACCCGCCGAATCTCGCGAATCGCATACACTGGCTTTAATTCGCGCAGCTTTTTCAAAAACACGATCCGATCCTTCACCTGCTGGCGCTGAAACGATTGCAGCTTCTCCCAATGGTACAGATGAATGAGCGGGTACTTTTTCGCTTGTCGCTGCTCTTGAGCCATAATGTGATCCATTCCAACATCACGGGAAATGTACAGCGGTCCAATCACTCCCGGTAGTGCATCCATTCGGCGCGGATTGACCGCCAGCCGCAGATGATCCATCACCGGACGAATCAGTGAATGATCGTAGAACACGGGCGCTTCGCCATACTGAATAAATGGAATATCTTCCATGAGCAGCCGCTCGGCAATGGCACGCGTACCGCTAACAGTACGATGCAACATAGCGATATCGCCCAGCTCATACCCTTCTGTCTGCTGCTGGCGTAGCTTTTGTACAATCCAATCGGCTTCCTCGTCCGCATGGGAAGGACGTAAGTAATACGGGCTTTGCCCTGCCGATGCTCCAGCTTGCAGTGTCTTCGCATGACGCGCCTGATTGTGAGCGATCAGCCGAACACCAAGTCCAAGAATCTGCGGATGACTACGATAGTTAATATCCAGCGCAATAATCCGTGTGCCTGTATATTGTTTGGGGAAATCGAGAATATATTCCTGACGCGCCCCGTTAAACGAATAAATCGTTTGATCATCGTCACCGACCACCATCAGATTGCGGTGCTGATCCGCGAGCTTCTGCACCATACCGTATTGCAGACGATTCGTATCTTGAAATTCATCCACCATAATATATTGAAATCGCTGCTGTAGCACATGCAGCAGATCCGGGTCTTGTAACAGCTTCTCTGTACGCAGTAGGATATCGTCAAAATCAAGCTTGCGATAATTCTGCTTCCAATCCTCATACCGACACAGTAGTGCACAGCGGTCGCGTTCCTCTGGCGTATCCTTTGGCAGATCGTCCGCTGTACCGCCTTCCAGCTTGATCGCCGACAGCATCGCAAGCAATGTTTCCGGTGGCGTCGTGCTTGTGGAATTAATCTCGCGGCGCAAGCGCTGAATGATACCATGCTGGGCGCGCGTATCACCGAAAATATCCTCGGTCAGATTGCCATAGCGACGGAGCAGCAACAACCCGAAGGAGTGAAATGTACGTGCTTCAACTGCCCGTGCCACTTTGGCGGTAATACCAGGCAGAGCGGCAATCCGCGACTTCATTTCGGCTGCCGCCTTCGTTGTAAAGGTCACCAGTAAAATATGCTGCGGATTCACTTTGCGTACGGATAACAAATACCCGGTGCGTGCCGTCAGCACGGTCGTCTTGCCGCAACCGGCACCTGCTAGTGTGAGCAGTGGACCGTCGCCATGCCGCACCGCTTCGATCTGTGGCGCATTCAGCAGAATGCCTTGCTGCTCCAATGCTCGAAAGAAAAAGGAATCGTCTGCATCGTCTGGCACTAACGTTACGCTCGTATCTGCCGGAGCGGGCTGCGCAGCAGGCAGCGGAGTCTGTGGTGCCACCCCCTGAGGTCGGAGGGAATCTTTGATTGTAGTCTCTTTCAAGAGGGATCTTCCTTTCTATATCGCCTGCATTTCCAAGCACTTTTTTCAAAGAAGCCGGAATTTTGTTATGATAGGGTTACAAGCTGTTTATATTGCGGGTATATTCGTTATAAGGGGCTACTTTTGTACATATCCTTCTATTATAATGGATGTAACATTTTTGAGTAATCCCCCAATACAACGCTTGCGGCGATTTGTAATGGAACAGTGATATATAGTAGGGAAACGGGGTCATCCGTTGGAATTAGAGGAGGAGAACAGTCATGAATTTATTACAGCGGCTTAAAAGCGGTGCCGGCAAAGCGACCGAGCGCGCACAGAATGCGGTGGAGGTCAACCGGATGAACGGCCACATCGTCGATATCGAGCGCGAAGTCGGTGTGCATTATATGCGGATGGGTGAAGTGTTTTACGAAGGCTACCGCGCTGGCGATATGTCCATTGCCGAGGAAGAAATGACTGAATTGTGCAAAGCCTGTGACCTTTTAAATGAAGAGATCGAGGAAATCCGCACTCGGATTGCCATTTTGAAAAATGAACGATTGTGTGAATGTGGGAATGTAGTCGCGCTGGAAGCGAACTTCTGCCCAAATTGTGGTCGCAAAATGGAGAAACTGGCGATTCCGCGCGATGAGCAGCATCTCCATGATGACGAAGATGGCGAAGTGGACGAGGAGCAGGACATTTATGCGGTAGCGGCAGGATCACGTAAGCCGGAACCAGAACCAGATCTGTCGGATCTGCCAGCCGATGAAGCAGAACGCCGCCGCGCTGATCGTCAGCGTGAGGAGCATGAACGTCAGGAGGAGCTGGATCGTCTCGTGCGTGCATGGAAGCAGGATCTCGGTATCCCGCATGAAGAAGAGCCAGAAGAACAACCGCCAGCGGAGCGCCCGGCATCGTCAGCTTCAACTGCTCGCCCTGTAGCTGCTGCGCCGGTTGCGGAACCGATTGCTGAGGACGAAGGCGATGTATTGATCGTAACGGAACCGGTGGAAGTGCCGCCGTCGACCGATCCAGACACATTCAGCTGTCAAGTATGTGGGAAAACATTGCCGAAAGGCTCCAAATGGTGCCCAAGCTGCGGCACCGAGCAAATCGTCGGCTAATTTGCTTTCAAATGCTAACAACTAAGAATAACATAACAGGACAACAAGCACAGGCTGATCACAGACGCATAAACGGATGGATCAGCCTGTTGCCGCATACATAACCGTGCACGCGAGCGGGCGGGTACGGACGATCCAGCGATAGTCTGCGAGAAGCTGGAACAGGCAAACAGGAAAGGCGGTAGAGGGATGGAACAACTGCTGAATCATTTGCGCAATCTGGGATTTACCGAATTAGAAGCCAAAGTGATGGTTTGCCTGGCTCGTCATTCGATGCAATCCGGTTATGAAGTAGCGAAGCGTCTTGGTGTATCGCGCTCGAACGTATATGCCACATTGCAGCGGCTCGTATCGCGAGGTGTCGTGCAGCATACGCCAGGGGAGCCGGCACGCTACAGTATGCTGCCCGTGCAGGAATTTACACGTATGATCGCTGGACAGGTGGATGAATCGTTATCGTATCTGGAACAGGAAATGCCGATCAGCAGCACGGAACAGCCGTCGTTTTACATCGTGGACGGTGAACGGAAAGTGATGGAACTGCTGGCTCGTGAGCTGGACAAAGCGCAGGATGAGATTATTGCAGGCATTTGGCGTCAAGAAGCGACGTGGTTTCGGCAAAAGCTTGAGCAGGCGGAGGAGCGCGGAGTGCGGGTGTTATGGTCATTCGAAGGAGTGGATGATAATCATCCGGGCATTACCTTGCTCAAAGACGGTGGCAGCGGTCGCAAATTCTGGCTTGTGATCGACCGCCGCTGGTGTATGGTTGGCATGAGAGGCGATGGCATTCCTGCTCAGGCGCTCGTAACCGAGCATCCGCTCATGGCGGAACTGCTACTTCAGCATTTCTCACAGGAAATTATTTTGTACGAAATGGAAAATGATCTCGGTAGCGAGCTGGTACGTCGTTATGGCAAAGGCTATGCTGGGATTCTCGACCGCTATCTGCCGGGTATTATTTCGACGGAGTGAGCTGCTGGAGCAAGGAGAACGTTTTTACACAATATCCGGGCTGATGCGGGACAAAATCAGCTATCGTTACCGAGATGTCGAATACATCGTTGTGATCCATCACGGGTGCGTTGTGAACACCACGCGCTTGAACATGATCGCGTTGTCCGGCGAATAGTTCCGTCATCTCATCAAGACGCGCTTCGTAGATGCCAGACACTTCATCATCTTGTAGCGTATACTCATACAATTCCCGATCGCTGAATGCGCCGAATACGCTGCTCACTTCTCGGTCGATAAACATGCCGTGCATCGTCTCACCCTGCGATTCATCTCGCAGAACGAACAATGGAGTCAATTGGGCAAATGTCAGCGGCAATCCTAGCTCCTCTTGAATCTCGCGTGCTGCCTGTTGTACCGTTTCGCCTGCCGATAGGTGCCCGGCGGCAGTAATATCATACAGATCGGGAAACGTATCTTTGCCCGGATGCCGCCTTTGGAAAATCAACATACGACCTTCTGGTGTATCGCGAACGAGCCAGCAGTGAAACGTATGATGCCAGTGCCCGAGACGATGAACCTCTGACCGTTCACAGACGCCAAGATGCCGATCTTGATCATCGTAAATATCGAGCAATTCCTGCTTCATCATGTAAAATCACATCCTTAAACGTTAAATGATTCATAGGTTTTTGATCGTGTTTCTACTATTATAATAGTAAGCCGTGCAGCACTGGAAATTGTAAAGCCAGCGTATGTGTATATCACCATTTTGCAAAGCGTATATACAATCACGATTCTATGCAAAACCGGTTCCGTAGAAGTAGTGTAACTAGCCATATCATATGGCTGATAAATCTGCTTATGATTATACCTCTGTATACCGCCAGCTGCCAATCCGTTAGGGCAAGTGATCATCTGCCTGTGTTGCTATCGGCTATATCTATCATTCAGACAGAGAGGAAGAGAAACCATATGGAATGTATCGTAAAATTTGATGTTGTACATGGACAAGACGTGAAGTCACTGCGTGGACTTGTATTCGTAGATGGTCATGCACTGCCTACTACGGAACAATTAACTGAAATGTTCAAAGACATGAAGTATGAAGTGACTCCCGATCGTACCGAACCGATGCGGTTTACGCCGGTACAGCCAAGTGCCGGATATGATCATATTCGGATCCGCGAGCTGGACACAGGCGAGAAAAAGTACACCGAAGATCGGGACTTGAAGAATATCGTATCCAATCTAATGCCTAATCCCAATCGCCCCATCTAATTTGAAGCAGAGTCCAGGGAAGTATAAAAATGAGTATCCAGTACTGTTACTGTACCAAAAGAGCGTATCCTCAGTGTTTGTAGACTGAAGATACGCTCTTTTTTGCATATTTGTGAAAATACGCTGAATGTAACGATATTGGATATGAACATAACGAAATGACAAGCTTTTGTAGACTGGTAAAGTTGCTCAGGACAGTCCAGCTGGAGCAGTAGTTAACTCGGATGTGCAGTGTGGGCAACGTGTTGCCTTGATCGAAATCTCATTGGTGCAATATGGGCAGGCTTTGGTCGTTTTTTCCGCAGCTGGTTTGGCATGTTCTTTGCGTTTGAGCATATTCACGCCTTTGACGAGCAAGAAGATACAGAACGCAACGATCAGAAAGTCGATCACGGTATTGATGAATTGCCCGTAAGCGACAACAGCAGCTCCTGCTTGTTGCGCTTCAGCTAGCGAAGCGTACACTTTATCGCTTTTGCCCATCAGGGAATCGAGATTCCAGAATAGGTCTTTGAAATTGACGCCGCCCATTACAGCACCGATTGGAGGCATAATGATATCATTTACCAGAGATGTAACGATTTTACCAAAAGCTGCACCGACAATAACACCGACTGCAAGGTCGATGACATTGCCGCGAACGGCAAATTCTTTAAATTCCTTGATTAAACCCATAGTTCTTAGCTCCTTTTTATTATGAAATTGGTGTTTTTGCTCCGATTCGTGGAAAAAGTTGTCGTATTGGACGATTTGGAACTTTGGACACCTGTAAAAGCCGTTTTTATTTTAACATATTTCCTAAAACCTGCGGCAGCCCCTTTTTGATAATGAGAACAAACCCTTATGATTAAATAAATGTAAACGTATTCAATAAAAAGTAACAATTCATTAACCGCTGTAATACCCAAATTTTTACTGTTTCATAATTAAAGAACTGTTTAAATTAACGGGTAAGCAATAAACTAGGGTGGAACTAGACGAAAAGACCCGAAACTTACAAAATTTGCTTGCCAAGTGAGTCTAAAGGTTACAGAAACGACATTTTACCCGTCTTAAAGCCCAAAACTAAAGCCGTGGAAAGTCGAAAATTAAATAAATAAAGTTTTATTTTTATACTAGCTTTCGACATGATTTTCAGATAACCTAATTTATAATTTATTCAAAACGAATAAATGCTAACCGGAAATATAGGAGGGAATTGATGTGAGAAATCAGTATGTCCTTAATCAAGTAGGAGTTGAAAAGAAGAATGAGGTGAAAACATTCTTTGATCGGCTTTCGATTGACCCTGCACTTCAGGAGAGTGAAACTTGCAAATCTGACGAGCATCTGGCAGACTGGTTGTCGTTGGTTCGCTATCCGATTCATCAGGAAATCTCTTATCATCAGGGTATTTACGAAGATAAAACGTATCGCCCACTAACCGATCAGCCTGTGAAGAGCGTTAACGTTGCATTGCTGATTGATATGGTATTCGAGAAAATGGGCGTTCAAGCCAATGTCAATGATCTCATGAACCATATCAACAATGGAGGAACGCTGGAAGGATTCATGACAGAGCAAGATAAACATTCTTCATGAAAATGGGAATTGCAACCATTTTCGCAACTATGGGTGGTTTACAAAGTTTTCATGAGGCAGTATAATGAGCGCAGGAGTTATTCAAAACGAATAACATTGTGAATGGAAATCCAGTCACCAAGTGATTGACTTTCTATCACCGGCACAATTTCATACGCATTATGAAAATGAATGTGAAAAGCAACTTTTGCAGCTTTCAAACAGTCATAATATACAGAACGGCAATCTCTCTTGATCAGCAATGAAGTGAAAGCCGTTATTTTCTATTTTGAACATGTTACAATTTTGTAATTTTAAAATGAATTTTTGTAACTATATTCATCACAGCGCTTGAGAGGAGAATGGCTACCCACCCTGACGGACCACGGCGATAACGGGCACATGTTTATAAACGTCCGATTTCAAAAGTTATTGGAGGAGAAATAGTGGAGATTAAACAGTACTTTAACATCATAAAGAAACGCCTCTGGCTGGTGCTGCTGATCGTATTCGTCATCACTGCTGCTACTGCGGTGTATGCGTTCATGACGAATACGCCCAAGTATACGGCGACCGCTAAGCTGGTTGTGAACAGTACATCCAGTTCGGCAGACGGCATAGCCAATCAGCTGGATTTGGGAGCGATCAACTCCAACATCCAATTGATTAAGACGTATCAAGAAATCATCAAAACACCGGCTATTATGAATAAAGTGGTAAAAGAACATCCGGAACTTGGATTGAATGCCACGCAGCTTATCAATATGGTCAGTGTAAGCTCGGTTAACGAAACGCAAGTGATGTCGCTGACCGTTACCGATGGTTCCTATGAGCGTGCAGCACAGACGGTTAATGCGATCGCAACTGTGTTCCAGCGTGAAGTTCCACAGATTATGAAGCTGGACAATATCAACGTACTGGATGAAGCAGATCCATCCGCAGGCGGCGTACCGATCGGCAACAGCCCGATTCTGTTCGTTCTGATTGCACTGGTTCTGTCAATCGTCATCGGTATTGCAGTTGCATTTGTACTGGAATACATGGACGATTCCATCAAAACGGAAGAAGATATCCGCGATGTACTCGGACTTCCCGTTCTTGGTGTGATTGCCAAAATGAATGAAGAAGACCTGACAGCCAAAGAACATCTGCCAGCGAAGCCTTTTGTAGGAGGTGGGGAACGTGCCAACCACACTTAAATGGCCATTGATTACGAAACAGAATCCCAAGTCACTGATCGCAGAATCTTACAAAGGTCTGCGTACCAATATAGATTTTTCCCGATTGGATGCCAAGGTGAAAAGTATTCTCGTCACTTCGGCGGCACTCGGTGAAGGCAAGAGCACAACGGTAGCCAATCTCGCTATCGCTTATGCAGAAACCGGTCGTAATGTACTGATCGTCGATGGTGATCTGCGCAACCCGGCAATGCACAACATCTTCAACCTGTCGAATGACAAGGGATTGTCCAATGTACTGTTTAATACGGCAGATCTGGAGAAGAACATCCAATCCAGTCGTACGATGAACCTCAGCGTGCTGACATCTGGCCCAGTTCCACCGAATCCATCCGAGATTCTTGGTTCGCACCAGATGGAAGCTCTCATGAATGAAGTGAAATCGCAGTACGATCTGGTCATTCTCGATACGCCGCCAACCTTGCCATTTACCGACGCGCAAGTAGCTACTGCATTGTGTGACGGTGTGGTGCTGGTGATCAAGTCCGGTGGCGAAAGCCGCAAGGATATTAGCAAAGCAGTAACGAGTCTGGAATTTGTCGGTGCCCGCTTACTCGGCGCCGTACTGAATCAGGCAAGTCGCAAAACATTATCTGCTGCTTATCACGAATAACGTCTCATCTGTACTGTGCCAGCATGGACAGTAGGAACAGGATCGCGTTACTTTCAGCCGTGAACCGGCCTTACCGGATTTCAAAGTTGATCAAACCGATCTGAAAACCATTGTATGAATGAGTACATGAACTACATTTTATAACTTTGCTTAACATATCTTCTTTGCCGCTAAGGCCAAGCTTGGGGTAATGCCTCCTGCACCCATATCACTGGAGACACTCGGTCATGCCGTGGGCTGCAAGGGGCAGCCTTAGACGTTCATCGTCAAAGGTATGGTGATGAGGACGGGTTGAATGCCCGGTACCTGCTATTTGCCGGTACGTACCCGGGTGCGTCTGAAACCATACGTTATATCCATATATAGTAAAGGAGAGAGTATAACGCGTTGTTTCAGGCGTCCCGCGTATGGATCGGAAGGTAGTGCAGTCTTCATAACAAGGGGTTATGGAGAACGTCATTGCCTACATAATTTGCAACTTGGTCATCATGAATGCAAACCAAAACAAAGGATAGGGTGTGATCTTGTGAAGAAGGTTCGTAAAGCCATCATCCCTGCTGCAGGACTTGGAACACGCTTCCTGCCTGCAACCAAGGCGATGCCGAAAGAAATGCTTCCCATCGTGGACAAACCGACGATTCAGTACATTGTTGAAGAAGCGATTGCTTCCGGTATTGAAGACATTATCATCGTAACTGGTAAAGGCAAACGCGCCATCGAAGATCATTTTGACAATGCCTTTGAACTGGAAACGACATTGCTGGAAAAAGGAAAGCTGGATCTACTGGATGAAGTACAGAAGTCATCCAAAGTGGATATTCACTATATCCGTCAAAAAGAAGCCAAAGGACTGGGACATGCAGTATGGTGCGCACGCAACTTTATCGGGGATGAGCCGTTCGCGGTTCTGCTGGGCGATGATATCGTCGAATCCGATACACCATGCACACGTCAGTTGATTGAACAATATGAAGTAACGGAGAAATCGGTGATCGGCGTACAAACCGTACCGGAAGATCACACGCACCGTTACGGCATTATCGATCCGATCGAACAATTTGGACGATTGCATGAAGTGCGCCAGTTCGTTGAGAAACCAGCTCCGGGCACAGCGCCATCTAATCTGGCGATCATGGGTCGTTATGTACTAACACCGGAAATCTTTGAATTCCTGGGCGAGCAACAAGTTGGCGCCGGCGGCGAGATTCAGCTGACCGATGCGATTCAACGGTTGAACGAATTGCAACAGGTATTCGCATATGACTTCCAAGGTACACGTTTTGATGTTGGTGAGAAACTCGGCTTTATTCAGACAACGATTGAGTTTGCTTTAAAGAATGAAGATCTTAAAGCACCGCTGCTGTCTTCTCTCAAAGCCGTATTGGAGAGAGAATCACAGGAGGATGTGCTGATAGCAAGAGGTGAGGGATAATGACTCCAAGACATGGGAGTGAAGCGGAAGCTTTAGCAAGCTATAGCGAGTTCTATGCGAGACATGTAGGCAGCATGACCACCAAACTCCGGTTTTATATGCTGATGAAACGGACCCTCGATATTATTTGCTCACTGCTGGGGTTAATCGTACTATTACCACTCTTTATTGTACTTGGCATTCTGATTAAACTGGAAGACCCGAAAGGGAAAGTATTCTTCTACCAGACACGAACTGGCAAGGATGAACAGCCGTTCCGAATGTACAAATTCAGATCCATGGTTTCGGATGCAGAGGAGAGGTTAAAAGAACTGCTCGCGCAAAACGAAATTGAGGGTGCCATGTTCAAAATGAAAAACGACCCGCGGATTACGCGAGTCGGACGTTTTATCAGAAAAACAAGTATTGATGAATTGCCGCAGCTGTGGAATGTGCTGCGTGGTGATATGAGTCTAGTTGGACCTCGTCCGCCATTGCCGCGTGAAGTGGAAGAATACAGTCCACGCGACAAGCTGAGACTGAGCGTAACACCGGGGTGCACCGGGTTATGGCAGGTCAGCGGACGAAACGAGTTAAGCTTTGATGAGATGGTTGATCTCGATTTACATTATATCAAAAAACGAGGGATCATTTTCGATTTATTTATTCTCGTTAAAACGGTCAAGGTGCTGTTCGGTTCCAAAGACGCGTTTTAAGAGACGAATTTCAGAATTGATGAGGTGATTATTAATGAATAAAGACTCCAAAATTTACGTAGCAGGACATCGCGGTCTAGTTGGATCGGCGATCCTGCGCTCCCTTGAAAAGCAAGGCTATACGAACCTCATCTACCGCACTAGCTCCGAGCTGGACCTGCGGAATTTGAATGATGTCTATGCCTTCTTCAAAGAGGAAAAGATTGATTATGTATTCCTGGCTGCCGCTAAGGTAGGCGGTATTGCGGCTAACAACGATTTCCCGGCAGACTTCATTCGCGATAATCTGATGATTCAAACGAATGTGATCGACGCTGCTCACTTTAACGGTGTACAGAAATTGCTGTTCCTCGGCTCTACGTGCATCTATCCGAAGTTTGCACCGCAGCCGCTCAAAGAGGAATATCTGCTGACTGGCGAACTGGAACCAACCAATGAGCCATACGCTATCGCCAAAATCGCTGGTATCAAAATGTGCGAATCGTACAATCGCCAGTATGGATCGAAGTTTATCTCCGCTATGCCAACGAATATGTACGGGCCAAACGATAACTTTGACCTGAAAACATCGCACGTACTGCCAGCACTAGTACGCAAAATCCATGAAGCGAAGGAAAGCAACTCACCAACGGTGGAAATCTGGGGAACCGGTACACCGAAACGTGAATTCCTGCATTCCGACGATCTGGCGGATGCTTGCGTGTTCCTGATGAACAACTACGAAGGCAACGAGATTGTGAACGTAGGTGTAGGTGAAGATATCGCTATCAAAGATTTGGCGCATCTGATCCAAAACATCGTCGGCTACGAGGGTGAACTGGTGTTCAATTCTTCCGTACCGGATGGCACACCACGTAAACTCGTTGATACGACCAAAATCAACGGTCTCGGTTGGAAAGCCAGCATTCCACTGGAAGAAGGCGTTCGTGCCGTTTATGAAGATTACCGCAACAGCTTGGCTGTTCAATCATAACTTATAAAAAAACATATTGGTGGAGGGAATTAACTTATGAAAAGCGCATTGATCACGGGTGTAACGGGACAAGACGGATCTTACTTGGCAGAGCTTCTGCTGGAAAAAGGATATAAAGTATACGGCGTACGCCGCAGAACAAGCACACCAAACTACGAAAACGTAGAGCATATCAAAGACCAAATCGAATGGATCTCTGCTGATCTCGGTGACCTTGCTTCCCTGATCGAAGCGGTTCGCGTGTCGGATCCAGACGAAGTATACAACCTGGCAGCTCAATCATTCGTTGCAGCTTCTTGGCCACAACCAATTGCTACTGGTCAAATGACAGCAATGGGCGTAACGAACATGCTGGAAGCGGTACGTCTGGTAAAACCAGAAGCACGCTTCTATCAAGCATCCAGCAGTGAGATGTTTGGTAAAGTTCAAGCGATTCCGCAAGTGGAAACAACGCCATTTTATCCGCGTAGCCCTTACGGCGTAGCAAAACTGTACGGTCACTGGATCACTGTAAACTATCGTGAAAGCTTCGATATGTTCGCTTGCTCCGGTATTCTGTTCAACCACGAATCCCCGCGTCGCGGTCTGGAATTCGTAACTCGCAAAGTTACTGACGGTGTAGCACAGATCAAACTGGGTCTGTCCAAAGAACTGCGTCTTGGTAATCTGGATGCACAGCGTGACTGGGGCTTTGCCGGTGACTATGTAAAAGCGATGTGGCTGATGCTGCAACAAGATACTCCAGACGATTATGTAATCTCTACTGGCGAGATGCACACGGTTGAAGAACTGGTACAAATCGCGTTCGACCATGTTGGTCTGAACTGGAGAGACTATGTCGTAATCGACGAGAAATTCGTTCGTCCGGCTGAAGTGGATCTGCTGCTCGGCGATTGCACCAAAGCTAAAGAACAACTGGGCTGGGAGCTGGAAGTCGGATTTGATCAACTGGTGAAAAACATGGTCGATGCTGACCTGAAGCGCCATTCTCTGAAACCGTCCGCTGTACCTGTCTACTAAGCTAAGTGAGATGATTATGAATGGCTAATACAGTTGCCAGATTGAAGAATAAATTTTCCATGAGCCCGGAAAAGCGCAAAATCTTCTTTAATAGTAACTGGCAGTTGATGGACAAATTCCTGCGACTCGGAATCAACCTCATCGTCAGTATCTGGATTGCGCGCTATCTCGGACCGGAACAGTTTGGACAGTATAACTTTGCGATCTCGTTCGTCACGATCATAGCGGCCGTCGTGCCGCTCGGTCTGGCGAATATCATCGTGAAGGAGCTTGTTCAACACCCGGATAACAAAAACGAGATTCTGGGAACCGTATCTACACTTCGGATGCTCAGTGGTCTGATCGCTTTTGCGATTACGCTTGTACTGGCATTCATGATTCCCGGTCAGGACGCTATCGTCCGCTGGAGTATTGTTGTCATCGCGGCGAACATGCTGTTCCAACCGCTCGACGTTATTTCCCAGTGGTTCGATTCTACAGTGGAAGCCAAGTATGCAGTCTATGCCAAAGGCATTGCCTTTGCAATGACCTCAGTGATGAAGGTTGTACTAATCGTATTCCATTCCTCTCTGATCTGGTTTGCCGCATCGTATGCACTGGAATTGATTCTCGGATACGTGTTCTTGCTATTAACGCAGCGTAAACGGGTCTCAATTACGAAGTGGTCGTTCAACTGGAAGCTAGGCAAACGACTGACGAACAGCTCGTGGCCATTGATCGTCGCTGGTATCTCCACGATCATCTACCTGAAGATCGACCAGGTTATGCTGAGTTATATGATCAACGATACAGCGGTTGGTATTTATGCCGTCGCTGCAAGGCTGTCGGAAGTATGGTACGTCATTCCAACAGTCGTCGCTGCATCGTATTTTCCAAGCATGATCAAGAATAAGCAGCTCGGCCCGGATATCTATCATGCCGAATTGCAAAAGTTGTACAACATGCTGTTCTGGTTCGCGCTTGCCATCTGTATTTGCGTCACCTTGATGGCGAAGCCAGTGATCTCGATCCTGTATGGAAAAGAGTACCTGGAATCGATTAGCATCCTGGTTATCCATGTATGGGCGTGTCTGTTCATCTTCATGCGCGCCGCACTGAACAAATGGATCATCAGCGAAGGATTGTACCGCTTCGAACTGATTAGCCAGGTAATGGGCGCAGTGACCAAAATCCTCGTCAACCTGATCTTGATCCCAATGTTCGGCGGTGTTGGTGCAGCCGTTGGTACAGTGCTTGCCTTTATCGTATCCAGCTACGCGTTCACTTTCCTGTTCAAGGAAACCCGCGTATCCGGCGTGATGATGTCCAAAACACTTATCTCACCAATCACCACACCGATCTCGAAGCTAAAAACAAGCAAAGCCAAACTATCCACCAATCAGGAATAAGCAACCCAGTCATCAGGTTCCCCATCAAGGGGAACTGATGCTTTCCTGCTTCATTACTTGAAAATAAGCTTCGCATTTGCGAAAACGACTCATAAACAAAACATAGCACATCGTAATCTCATACGTACCCAGTCTTAAATATTTTTGAATGTGATGCAGTGATACTGCTTCCTATTCAAGTTCATTTGAGCAAAACAAATCAAGGAGGCGTAGGCATTGAAAAAAGTACTGTACGTTCATCACTCGGGTCATATGGGCGGTGCACCGCGTAGCCTGACCTACCTGATCAGCCATCTGGATAAGGAGAAATTCCAGGGCAATGTACTCACCATTCGCAACGGTCCTGCGGTCAAGCTGCTGGAATCCGGCGGATTGCCGGTTGAAGTTGCTAAGGGCATGTTCCCGTTTCACGGTTCTACCGTATCGGGTATGACACCAAAGCTGTTCATTCGCAATCTGATCGGCGCGCTACCGACTTATTTTCAGGCTAAAAAATACATTCACAAATACAAGCCAGACATTATCCATCTGAACAGCACCTGTCTGTTCCAAGTCGCACGAGCAGCCAAAAAAGTATCTCCCGATACAAAAGTTGTCTGCCATGTGCGTGAGCCACTGCTCAATTCCTTTGCGGGTAATATCCTCAAACGGATGAATCACAAGTATGTGGATGGCTACATCTCCATCGACCAATTCGATTCCGAGACGGTAGACAGCCAAGGACGCGAGCTGGATGTCGTGTACAACTTCGTTGATTTCAAATCGTACAATCCGCAAGTCAACGGCGCACCGGTTCGCCGGGAGCTGGGATTGGCGGACGACGATATCGTATTCCTGTATATCGGTCGTGTCGTATCTGGCAACGGAGTACTGGACATGGTTAATGCGTTCAACAAGATTGCCAAAGATCATCCAAAGTTCAAGTTGATCGTCGGCGGATTTTATTTTAATAAGAACAATGCGTATGAAGATAAAGTGATGGAAGCTTGCAAAGGCAACGACCAGATTCATCCGCTTGCTTTCCGCGACGATGTACCACAAATGATCGCTGCCAGCGATGTGATGATGTGTCCATTCGTGGAGCCGCATTTCTCGCGTAGCATTATCGAAGCCGCATCGATGAAGAAGCCGTCCATCGGCACCAACATCGGCGGACCGAATGAACTAATTTTGCAAGGGAAAACAGGCTATCTGTTTGAAGCTGGTCAATACGATGCTATGGCACAGTACATGGTGAAGATCGGAACCGATCGCGCTCTGCATGAGAAGCTGGGGCAACAAGCATTGGAATTCGCTGAAGAGAACTTTGACGCCAGAAAGAACACCAAGCGCACCTTTGAATTTTACAACCGATTCTTCGTTAGGGAGCCTGTATGATCACTTCTTTTATCAAAATCAAACGTAAAATTGCAAAAAAATGTTCAACTTGGGTGACCCGCCGGATGTTCAAGGAACAGCGGATCTCCTTCGGTCACAACCTGATCGCAGTCGGCGTACCGATTGTCGAGCAGGTAGCGGGCAGCAGCATCACCATCGGTCGCAACAGCATTCTCTGTTCGGACGATTACAGCAATCCGATCGGGCTGAATCATCGTACTGTGATCCGCACACTCTCCAGTGGCGCGGTGATCAAGATCGGTGACGACGTTGGCATTAGCGGCGCTAGCATCTGTGCGGCGTCCAGTGTGACGATCGGTAGTGAGGTGATGCTCGGCGTCAATGTACAAATCAGCGATACCGACTTTCACCCGATCAAGCCGGACGGACGACGCTTCAATAAGAATGTCGCCGATGTCGGCACGTCACCCACGATCATTGAAGACAATGTATGGGTCGGCGCCAACTCAATCGTGTTGAAAGGCGTAACGATTGGCAAAAATAGCATCATCGGAGCAGGCAGCATCGTCTCGGGTTCCATTCCGGCAAATTGTATTGCCGCCGGAGTGCCTGCCAAAGTGATCAAACGTCTGGATGTGAATAATTGATGATGTCAACTCCATCTACACTGTCCGATTCGTCGGACATTACGGTGAAAAGTAAGTTTTTAACCTTTGTGGCAGTGATGCTCATCGTTGTCACTTCCGGTTCGGTCCTGTTTGGCAAACAGTTTTACGCCGAGTGCATTATGGTGCTGTTCGCGATTGCGCTCGTCTTTTTCTTCCCGAAAAAGATTGAGCCGCGTCAGTTCCTGATTCTGATGGCGGTTATGATCGTGATTCTGTTCAATATGTTGATCTACCGTACGAACATCGGCGGCTATGCCGGGCTGATGCTCAAGATTATGGCGGTATTCATGGTCTTGAACCGGATCGATCTGCGGCAGGCAGCGAAAAGCTATCAATGGTTAATTACCGCACTGGCGATTCTCGGTATGCCGTTCTATCTGTTCGGTGTACTGGATGCCGCGCTCGTACGTGAAGTGTTCCCACCGACTGCGGTGTGGGGCGGCGCGTATCGGATCACTCCGTTTCATGTATACGGATTGTGGAATATGTCGCGTAATCAGGGAATTTTCTGGGAACCGGGTGCATATCAAGTATTTCTGAATCTAGGGATTCTACTCACCCTATTCTTGAATAAAAAAGTTCCCAAATGGCGGCTCATTATTCTGACTGCGACCCTACTGACGACGATGTCCACTTCCGGTTACATGATCTGTGGACTGATCTTTCTGGCGTATGTCATCCGCAACGGCAAGAGAGAGCAGATGGCACAAATGCTGCTATCGCTGCTGCTGTTCATCCCGCTCGTGTTCTTTATCGCTCAGAGTGGAGTCGTTACGGACAAATTTCAGGATGGCAACGCATCGTTCGACCGCCGCTCGCTCGATACTAGCTCGAATCTGGAGCTGATGGTCGAGAAGCCGCTATTCGGTTGGGGCTTCCAGAACAACGCGGTATTGATGGAGCGCTACGGTATTCCCGATTCGTCGAACTCGCTACTCACGTTCGGCTACCAATTCGGATTACCGCTGCTGCTGATCCTGATGATCTACTACTACTTTCAAATCTTGAGACCGGTCGGCGGCGTGTTCCAGGCACTTCTGATCTTTATCGGACTGCTGGTCGTGTTCTCAACAGAAAATATGCTATTCCAACCGTTATTCATTACGCTGATGTTCCTGGACACCAGCCGCATCCAAGCCGCCGTACAGGCAGAACGAGGTGAAATCCGTGGAAACGAAGTCAGTCGCATACGTGGCCCCTTACGTCAACAGCGAGTTACAGCTGAAAAGGGGATATAGTGCCAAGCATACAGCCGGTAACAAAAAGATCGATTGTATTCTAGAGGCATTGGAAGAGGGCGGACATCAGATAACGGTCATCTCGCCACTGCTGCTCAAGCGTAACACGCTGAAATGGTTCAGCCGTGATACGTACGAGATCGGCAAGCGCAGCAAGGCAGTCTATCCGGGCAACGTCGATCTCAAAGGATTCAGCCTGCTGGTTACATTATTCACTACGTTTTTCCAACTGATTCGCTGGAATCGGGAAAACAAAAAGCAGCCACGCGCAGTCGTCTTTTACAACTATCGACTGGAAACCGCATTGCCTGCGATTCTGTTCAAACTGCTGTTCCGCGTACCGCTGGTTGTGGAATACGAAGATGGCATCTACGCTGTCACCGAGACCAACCGTCATTACAAAAAAATCTCGGTCGCCGTTGAGAAATTCGCCAACAAGCTGCTCGACGGTGCGGTACTCGTTACATCCGTTCTGAAAAAACGAGTCAGCACCGACAACTACACCGTCGTGCGTGGCGGTACGGTTCATCCCGCTCGGCTCAAGCCGGTGCAGGAAGTCGATCTTGGCAGAGAGCGTCCATTTCGGATGGTCTACTCCGGTCGACTGGATTATGACCGTGGTATCGAGATTCTGCTGGATGCTCTGCCGCATGTGCATACCGGTCGTCCACTGGAGCTGCATATTACCGGCTACGGTCCAGTTGAAGATAAGCTGAAGCAGTTTATTCAAGATTTCCATCATACGCACATCAGTATCCAATTCCACGGCTTTCTAGATGACCGGGAATACGGCGAACTGATGGAAACCGCAGACCTGTTCATCAACACCCAACGCGAGAAGATTGCATTCAGCGAATGCTCCTTCCCATCCAAGGTGGTCGAATATATCAAATACGGCAAGCTGGTACTCACTTCCGGCGTGTCCGACATCAATGTCATCAATCAACAAATGTTTGTGACGTATGACAATGACGATCCACAGTCGCTCGCCGCAGGGTTGAACGAAATTCTAGATCATCCAGAGCGTTACAGCCTGTATCCGGTACGCGCGATGGAATGGCTCGTCAGCGACTGCGCTCACGAAGTCGTCGCAGGAAAGCTGGATCGCGTACTGAGTCAAGCGATTCACGGCAAACCGGGACAACCGGTATACTCGTCCGAATCGCCACAAGCGGAATAATTTCAATCAAGAGAGGAGAACGGACATGACACAAATCCGACTGGATCAATACTCGCAGGCAGAATACGATCGCGGCAAGCCGGGCTGGTACTGCCTGATCTGGTGGTTCGTCCAGGGAACGGTGTTCCGTTTCTCACTGCATAATATGTATGGCTGGCGGCGCTTCCTGCTCAAGCTGTTCGGAGCGAATATCGCACCCGGCGTCAGAGTACGAGCATCCGCCAAATTCACCTATCCATGGAAAGTCACCATCGGCGAACATTCCTGGATCGGTGATGACGTCGAATTTTACAGCCTGGACGAAATCATCGTCGGCAGCCAGTGCGTCGTTTCGCAAAATACGTACCTGTGCACTGGCAGCCACAAACTGAGCGACCCGACCTTCGGCTTGATCACCAAACCAATCGTCATCAAAGACGGAGCCTGGATCGCCAGCGACGTATTCGTCTACCCAGGCATCACCATACACGAACTCGCCGTTGCCGGCGCAAGAAGCACCATCACCAAAGACATCCCGCGCAACGAAGTTCACATCGGCTTCCCAGCAGCATTCCATAAACACCGCTTCCCAGAAGCCGAAACCCAATCTCCACCCGCCGTCCACATCGTGAAGTAAAGAAATTGCCCTTCACATCTGAACGGTATGAAACAGAACCAACATTTCCGGGACACCCCGGCTTAACGTAAAAGTAAAAAGCCTGAAAAAAATTACTTTTTAAATCAACCCAAGCTTGAACCAAGCAAAGTGTATTAGTGGTTCTCACAAACCCGACTTCATTGAACAAGCTAAAATCTTTTTAAAACTACTGCTCCCACATCTCTCCTGCTTTGAACAGTTGAGCGCGTCATGCGCTTGATTGCACAGAGCGGAGGCAAGGGAAATCGGTCAAAGGACGACCTTGGATCACGGGAATCTACAATTCATTCCTAATCCGTAGATTCCCGCGATCCACCGGAGGACGTGACCGATTCCCTTACCGGAGCGGACCTATGCAATCCCAGCACCCATGACTCGCAAAACCCTGTCAAAGAAAAGGAGGGATACCCACCCATGAATGGTAAGCCGAAAATCGTCTTTGTCATCAACTACTTTTATCCCGACTACGCTTCGACTGGACAACTGCTGACCGAACTGTGTCTGTACTTACAAAATGACTTTGACATCACCGTCATCGCCGAATGTCCACCAGGCTACGGCGGCGACAATGCAGGCAAAGGACGCGTCATCCGCGACCGACTGGAAAATATCGAAGTCGTACGCATTCGCTTGCCGGAGGTCGACAAGCAAAATAAACTGAGCCGGATCAAGTATATCTCCACCTACTTCTGGTTCGCGACCTACCAGCTGCTCAAGGAAAAGAACACCGACTTTATCTACACCATCTCCACCCCGCCAGTGCTAGGCGGTCTGATCGGAACGATCGGCAAACTCTTCAAACGCGCCAAGCACATTTATAACATTCAGGATTTCAATCCGGAGCAGGCGGAAGCGGTTGGCTACACAGATCGCAAATGGATTTTTAATATCGCTCGTGCCATCGACAACATCAACTGCTCCATGTCCGACCATGTTATCACCGTCGGCAAGGATATGCAGGAGACGCTGGATAAGCGCTTTGGTGGACGCAAGAAGATCGCCAATACAGTGATCAACAACTGGACGAACGAGCAAGAGATCGTGCCGGTGAGCAAGGATCACCCGCGCGTGGCGAAGTTCATCGCCGACAACGGCTGGCAGGACAAATTCGTCGTAATGTACTCCGGTAACCTCGGATTGTACTATGACCTCGAAAACCTGATCAGCGTAGTGCCGAAGCTCAAAGAATGCAAGGACATGGTGTTCGCCTTTATCGGTGAAGGCGCCATGAAGAAGAAAATGCAAGACTACGCCGAGCAGCATGGATTGATTGCTTCTGGTCAAGTCTGCTTCCTACCGTTCCAACCGAAAGAAGATTTGAAATATTCACTGAATGCCGCCGACGTCCATCTGGTCGTTAACCAGAAAGGCATCAAGGGCGTATCCGTACCAAGCAAAATCTACGGCGTCATGGCTGCTGGTAAACCGGTACTAGGCGTACTGGAAGAAGGCAGTGAAGCACATCGCCTGATCGTCGATAGTTACTGTGGACTCGTTGCCGAGCCGCAAAACTACGATGACGTTGCCGTTCATCTACGTACGATGTACGAGATGGATCGCGCCGAATTGCAGCAGGTTGGTCATAACGGACGCCAGTATCTGGAGAAGTATTTACGCCGCGATGTATCGCTGGAGAAATACCGCCAGCTGCTACTATCTATGGCTACACCGTCCTCTTCACCAAGCATGTTGCCTGAATCGCAATAACATTCAGCATCATCGCAAGGGCAAGCAGGACGTCAACGATATACACAACCGAACGACCCATTACAGAAAACACAGGAGGGATCGGAGTGAAACTTATCCTTTTATCCGGAGGTTCAGGCAAGCGTCTGTGGCCTCTATCCAATGATGCGAGATCCAAACAGTTTTTGAGAGTGCTGGAAAATGAACGCGGCGAACTGGTATCGATGGTACAGCGGGTGTGGAACCAGCTGGACATCAGCGGCTTGAGCGAATCCAGTTATATCGCGACAGGCAAATCTCAGGTGGAGATTATGCGCAGTCAGGTAGGCGCCGATGTGCCTCTGATCGTGGAACCGGAAAGAAGAGATACGTTTCCTGCCATTGCATTGGCGGCAACCTACCTTTACTCCATCAAAGGCGTCAGCTTGGACGAAGTCGTTACGATTTTGCCGGTTGATCCTTATGTAGACAATCACTTTTTCGAGACGGTACGCAGCCTGGAAGAAGCGATCAATGAATCGCAAGCTGACCTGGCGCTGATCGGTGTAGAACCGACGTACCCGTCTTCCAAATACGGTTATATTATTCCTTCCGGGGAAACAAGCGAAACCGGTCTTCGTTACGTTAGCCGTTTCCAAGAGAAACCAACGGAAGAATATGCCGAGCAACTAATCGCTGAGAAGGCATTATGGAACTGCGGCGTGTTCGCGTTCAAGCTGGGATATATCATCAACCTGCTGGAACAAAAAGGACTGCCTATCCATTACGAGCAATTTCTGAAAAACTACGCTAGCCTGCCGAAGATCAGCTTTGACTACGAAGTTGTGGAAAATGCTGAGAACATTGTGGCAGTACCGTATACCGGTTACTGGAAAGACTTGGGTACATGGAATACACTGACTGAGGAAATGAGCAATGTGCAGATCGGACGCGGCATCATTAGCGACGATTCCACCAATACCCATCTGGTAAACGAAACGAATATTCCGGTTACCGTACTCGGTATGCAGGACGTCGTCGTAGCTGTTAGCCCGGACGGTATTCTCGTCTCTGACAAAGCAAGCAGTCCGAAGCTGAAAGAACTGGTGAACTTTGATCAGGGGCCGATGTTTGAGGAACGTCAGTGGGGCTGGGTACACGTACTGGATGATCAGACGTACGAAGATGGTCGATGCGTATCAACCAAGCGAATCGGTTTGAAAAAGGATCACAACCTGAGCTATCGCACCCATACCGAACGCGAAGAAGTATGGACGATTGTGAAAGGCGAAGGCGAATTTGTACTCAATGGCAACATGATGCGTGTTAGCGCAGGGAACGTACTGCATATTCCGCTCAAAGCAATGCACAGTATGAGAGCCACAAGCGAGATGGAATTTATCGCTGTACAAACGGGAGTGTTTGAACGCGAAAATCAACTGGTGGAGCTGTTCCATTCATGGGAAGAGATCGCGCAGAACTGCATGAAAATCTGACGGCAGTCGCCTATTACGTATCTGATTACGGGTACGGGCATGCGGCGCGCAGCATTGCGGTGATCCGGCGGTTATTGGCGGACAGTCCCGAACCGCTACGCTTGATTATCCATTGTGGCAAAGCATTAGGGTTTATGTATGAATCACTGCAAGAGGACAGCAGACATCAGCTGGAATTCAGAACCGTTAGTTCCGATACGGGCTACGTGCTGAAGCAGGATTCCATCGCTGCCGATACGGAGGGCTTGCGTAACAAGTACCGGCAGGATCTGTCGTTGTTGGACGAACGAGTGGAGCAGGAGAGGGAGTTTTTGCTGCAACAACGGGTACAGCTAATAATCAGCGATATTTCGCCGATTCCAATTGTAGCTGCCGCACGAGCGGGCATTGAATCGCTCGGTATCTCCAACTTCACTTGGTATACCGCATATCGCGATATGTTGGAGCCAGCGGAGCTGGATGCGCTACGTACGGCGTATGCGCGTATGGATCACTTTATCGGACTGGCAGGCTGTGCAGAGCCCGCATGGGGCTGCAAAGACCGGATTCATACCGGATTCTTTTGCCGTCAGCCAGACGCACGTGAAGTGGCGCGTATCCGCCGCAAGCTGAACCCGGATGGCACACGCAAAATCGTGTTTTTCGCACTTGGCATGAGCATTGAAGTGGGCGAGCTGGAACGGCTGCCGCTGTGGAACAGCGAAGGCTACAGCTTTATCGTTTCCTCCAATGTGCAGCTAGAGCGAGAACATATTGCCCGGATTCCATTTCACTACAGTGAATCGCAAAACTATCTGGCAGCTGCCGATCTCGTCATTACGAAGCCCGGCTGGGGCACGATTGGCGAGGCGGTCACGCTAGGCAAGCCGCTGCTGCTGCTGAACCGCAGTCAGTTTTACGAAGACCGCCATACGGTGGCGGCGATTCCGAATCATCATCCTTACATGCTGATGAGCTGGGAAGAGATCAGCCGGCTGGATCTGAATGATCTGCCGGCGGTGGAGCAGCCTGATTCGTACCGAAGCATCCAGCGACACGGCGTGCAGGCCGTACGGGAAGATGCACTGGGCGAGATTACTGGCTATATCCGCAATTTGTTACATCAGGTACGTGTATAAGTGACGATGGTGTGCATATAGGGTTAATGACAATCGGCGGATGAATCGTATCTCCAACCTTATGCTCTAGTTAGCAGGATTAACGCAGTGCAATGGCAACGGTGAAAATAGCTGCCCACAGCAACAGGGACAATGCAGTGCCCCAGAGACAGCCTCTGGCAAACGTCGGGTTTCCCAAATGTTTCATCTTGATCAGCCTCCAAAAGTATATAAAATGCTTCAACAACTGATGTTTGAATACTTCAAACACAACATTGAGTGGAATGAGATTTTTGCGATCGCAATCATCTTACACTTTATATCGGTTGCTTGATGTCAACCATGAATAGAGGTTTTTTAATCAACTGACAATAATGGCAACACCAACAAAAAACGGAAATAGGAGTGTGGATTATGAAAATTACAGTCATTGGTACAGGTTATGTGGGTCTGGTATCTGGCGTATGCTTTGCAGAAGTCGGCAATACAGTAACATGCGTGGACAAAATTCCAGCAAAAATCGAAACGCTTAATAGTGGCGAAGTACCGATCTATGAGCCAGGTCTGAAGGAGATCATGTTGCGTAACGTAGAAGCAGGTCGCCTGTCCTTTACGACAGACCTGAGCGCTTCTGTACCGGATTCTGATCTGATCATCATCGCTGTAGGTACTCCACCGCTTCCGTCCGGTGAAGCCAATCTGGAATATATCGAGGCGGCAGCACGCGAGATTGCGCTTTCAATTCAAGGCTACACAGTAGTTGCAGTGAAAAGTACCGTTCCAGTTGGTACCAACGAGCGCGTGAATACGATCATCGGTAGCCTGACGGATCAACCGTACGATACAGCTTCGATGCCAGAATTCCTGCGTGAAGGCTCTGCTGTAAAAGATGCCTTCAACCCGGATCGCCTCGTTATCGGTGTAGAGACACAGGCAGCAGCTGACGTGCTGGTTGCATTGCACAAGCCGTTGACCGAGAATCTGGTCGTAACAGACATCCGCAGTGCAGAAATGATCAAATACGCATCCAACGCGTTCCTGGCTACCAAAATTTCCTTCATCAACGAAATTGCCAACATTTGCGATAAAGTAGGCGCGGACGTGGATCAGGTCGCACGCGGTATGGGTATGGATCGCCGCATCGGCGCTTCATTCCTGAATGCAGGTATCGGCTATGGTGGTTCTTGCTTCCCGAAAGATACACATGCGCTTATCCAGATCGCTGGTAACGTTGAGTATGACTTTAAACTGCTGAAATCGGTCGTTGAAGTGAACCAATCGCAACGCTGGGCAGTAATCGACAAGCTGCTGGATGGACTAGGTACATTGAAAGGTAAAAAAATCGCTGTCTGGGGTCTGGCGTTCAAACCGGATACCGATGACGTTCGCGAAGCACCATCGCTGGAGATCGTACCAAAACTGGTTGAATTCGGCGCATTGCCACAAGTGTTCGATCCAGTAGCTGCTGACAACTTCCGTCGTGAGTATGATCACTCGTCCATCACCTATGCAGACAATGCACTGGAAGCTGCGCGCGATGCTGATGCGATCTGCCTGCTTACGGAGTGGGGCGAGTTCGTGAACATCGATCTGGCAGAAGTAGAAGCAGTTATGAGTAATCCTGTGCTGATCGACGGTCGTAACGTATACAGTGCCGATCGCATCAAAACAACAGGCTTTGACTACCATTCTATGGGTCGTCCGGCACTGCTGCGTGATAACTCTATAGTAGCCAAATAATCCAAATTTGAACCAATTTATGTTAAAATTTAACAAGCCGTTCGGTGATTATATGCACCGAACGGCTTGTTTTTGCTATTTTTCATTCCGTATTCTTATGTAGGTAGGCATGGAAGCAAGTAGATAGATCAGTGACATACAGGACTAAGTGCCTGAACTAGGAACATATTCATGTGATGGCAGGCAATACAGACATAACAAAAACCGGCTTCCGAATTCATCGCCAAAGCCGGCTACGTGAGACTGACATATGCAACGATACGGAAGTGTACCTATGGGGATGGGAAGAGACGAAATCATGATAGTAGAAGCAATAGAGGTAACAGACGGATATGATTAATGTTGTTCTTCCTCGGATTGGGCACGATCCCGCACAACACGCTCTAGCAGCTGGCGAATCAACTGCAAATCGTCGGCTTCCAGAGGAACGCCGTCCCAGTGCAGATGGGCATAGTTCAGGAATTCGCGGGCATTGGTATTTTGCAGAACAGGATCAAATTGTTCTGTCAAACCAAGCAAATAATCCGATGTCGTACTCAGCTTGCGTGCAATCGCCTGGATCGTTTCCAGAGTAGGTTGGCGGTAACCGGATTCATAGCCTGCATATGTGCTTTTGGCTACTCCAACATAATCCGCGACTTCCTTCATCGACATATTTCGCCGTTTGCGAAGTTGTTTGAGGCGTTGGGCGAACAATACAAAGACCTCCTAATGAAGCAATAATGTATACGGCCCGGACAGACGGAATAGGAAAAAAGCCGCAGACAACAACTAGATTATAGCATGATGATGCACCATTGCCTACTTGACCTGAAATTCAAACAAACGGGCCACTATACTGCTATTTCATTTTCAAATTAGATAAGCCTAATTTCTTATCCATAAACAATTTTTACAAAAAAAGTTAAAATATAGAGTGTCCATTATACATGGTGTTAAGGAAAAGGAGCATTTGCTATTTTATGTAAAGCATGTTTGCAGAAGAATACAGGCTCTTCGCAACCTGTCAATATAGTAGGATCATTTACAGAAGTTGCGTATTGTTTACGTATTTTTTTAATATTTAAAGTATATATCGGTTATTTTAACGCAATCTTGAACGAATTTGGTAAAAAACTGTAAACTTTTTAAAAAAGTTTTAAGATCAGCATACTGCTACAGGGTGGTATGACGTCTACAGATTCGGTTATAGTGAGTATAATCTCAACCGGTCAAACACGATCATATCGACGAAATATAAGCCAAAGGAGCTACGACAATATGGAACTGTTGCGCAATAAGGTAATCACAGAAGGGATTGTACTGCCCGGCAATGTACTGAAAGTCGACTCGTTTCTGAATCATCAGATGGACCCGGTGCTGATGCAGGCCATTGGTCGCGAATTTAAACATCGGTTTGCAGAGGCTGGTGTGAATCGGATTTTGACTATTGAGTCGTCAGGTATCGCCCCGGGTATTATGACTGCGCTGGAGATGCAGGTGCCGTTGATTTTTGCCCGTAAACAAAAGTCGCTCACATTGACTGACGATATTTTTGTAGAAACGGCATATTCGTATACGAAGCAGCAGAGTAATGATATTACCGTCTCCAAGAAGTTTATTCAGCCTGGCGACAAGGTATTAGTCATCGACGACTTTCTCGCCAATGGAGAAGCAGCATTTGCACTGGCACGGATCGTGGGGCAAGCTGGAGCAGAAGTGGCAGGCATTGGAATCGTCATCGAAAAGTCCTTTCAGCCGGGCGCGGATCTGCTGACAGGCGAAGGATACCGACTGGAATCGCTAGTGCGCATTGCCGGGTTGGAAGACGGCGGCGTGCAGTTTGCGGACTGATCTGTATACGCGGCACCATCGCAGAGATATGCTGTAGCCTACAATACCAACCGTTATAGCAGAAAAAGAGCGTATGCCATCGTATGTGCATACGCTCTTGGTGTATTCATCTATCTGTACATATCACTCCGTCTATACATATCAATTCATTGGCAGATGTAACTGCCGCCCTACGTGCGCTTTTCTAGCGATATACACCTTTGCTCAGCTTGTTCAACATGCGCATCGGTACAGCCGTCGTATCGGTTGCTGGTGCATCCAGATAGCGTGTGACCAGATCATTAGCGATGTAGCCTGCCGCATCTGGCATATGCAGTAGCTCCATCTGGTTACGCATCTGTTCCAGCCGTTCCGGTTTATCCAGTGCAGCACCAAGCACTTGTGCCAGCTCTGCCGCGGAATGGCATACCTCGGCAATCCCTTCCTGCTGTAAATATAGTGCATTGGCAAGCTCTTGCCCCGGCACTGGCTTGAGTAGGAAGACAGGCAGCTCGCAGCGAATACACTCTGACATCGTAATTCCACCGGGTTTGGTCACGGCGCAATCGCTCAGCATCATCCAGTCGCTCATGCGGCGGGTGAAGCCTTCGATGTGGATCTGCTCGTAATGACCGTAGCTTTGCTTCAGATCGCGACAGAGCGCCTGATTTTTACCACAAATGACGACCAGCTGCGTATCCTGACGGTGCACGATCTCGTCGCACACTTCGTGTACATGTTTCAGTACGCCATAAGCGCCTGCCAGTAGCAGTACGGTCTTTTTGTGCGGATGTAGCCCTGCTTGCTCTCGCAGACGTTGCTTCAATGCCTGATGCTCATCCGGGTCAACGGAATATTGCTCAAAGCTGCGATGCAGCGGAATACCCGTCACACTAATATTGGTTGCTGGAATACCACGCTGGATCGCTTCATTGCGCATATGAACAGATGGCACGTAATAATGATCAATATGCGGATGCAGCCACCGTCCATGCAGATCGTAGTCGGTCAAAATATTGATCAGTGGAACCTTCAATCCCCAGCGTGTTTTCAGATGCGGTAGCGCTAGTTGAGGAAAGGTATGCACGATCAATTGCGGCTGCTCTGTATTCAGCACCTGCCGCAGCCGCCGAACACCAAACGAATGAAGCCAATTGGAAAAGGGCGAGTTTGCCTTCATATCGCGGGTTGCATTATACACCCAGCCATACAGATGCGGAATCGTCTTGAAGCTCTGCATATAGACGAACCGGGTCACTTCATTGATGAAGGGATGTGCTTCCGCCATCAGATCGAGCAGGATCACCCGCTGCACGCCCTGCTCCAGCAGGCTGTCATATAGCGAGCGCGCCGCTTGCAGATGACCGTCGCCATAACTTGCATATACAATCAGAATACAGGAATTGTGCTGCATAAGGATGTCCTCTCCAGATTAGTTAGTTGGATTACTGCTCTCATCAAGCAGCGGAAATAATAACTCCGGCAGCAGATGCCGCGGATTTTTGTATTTGCGTACTTTGCTTTCGGACGTGAAGACGACGACGGTATCCCATTTGGGCAGCAGAATAATCTCCTGGCCGCCGTGTCCATGGGCACAAATATAATCTACCCCGTCTTGTACACCATTCCACCAGCCATAGCCGTAATGACCAAATCCGGCATAACCGTCGGTATGCGGTAGAAAGGATTGTTCCAGCCATTGTGCTGGGATCAATGACTGACCCTGCCAGCGTCCTTGCTGCATACAGCAAATGCCGAATTTTAGCATATCGCGCGGCGTCATACATAGTCCAACATGACCAATCGAATGTCCTTCCGGCGATGGTGACCAGGCAACCTGCTCAATGCCAAGTGGCACGAACAATCGCTCATTCGCATACGTAAATGCATCCTGTCCACTCCAGCGACTAATCAGTACGGAAAGCAGATGTGTGTCAATGCTCCGATACTGGAATACCTCGCGCATATCCGGTACAATCTGACGGCGCAACGCTGAGCGGCTCCAACCGCGACTACGGTGAAAGGCATGAATATCTGGCTCGCCCAATTTTTTGCCCGTTTTCCAAGCAAAGCCGGTTGTCATCGTTAGCAGATGCCGAATCGTCGTTTCTTGTAAGAGAGACGAGGGATGTGGGGGAAACAGATCACCAAGCCAGCGTTCAATACGTTCTTCAACGCTGTTGATGCCATATTCCTGCATCGCCATGCCAGTCAGTACCGAGGTGAAGCTTTTGGTAGCCGAGCGTAAATCTGCCAAACGCCCCGGCGTATGTCCATTATAATAGCTTTCATGTACCAGTTGTCCACTTCGGGCGATGAGGAAGCTGTTCACGCCTAGATAGCGCTCTGCTACCTGCTTACCGATCTGCTCCAATTGCCTGCTGTCCGTTTCTGATACCGACAGTTGTTCGGCATTGTTCAACCCGTCCAGTGACGGACGTAGCAGGTTAGTATGTACCATAATTGTAGTTCTGTCCGTCGTATCGCTCATACTGTACCTCCTGCAAGAATGAATGTGTATTATCCATTACCCGGTTAAGAGGAAGAGTAAGAATATTTGTATATATTCTGCTGTTTTGCTGTAGCATCAAAACTTGGTTCCTATATGATTGGCAAATTGCTTTATTTGCAAACTATTTGTGCTTTTCAAGAGTCTATTATGATACAATAGGGAAAGATGGTGCTTAGATAAGTGCTGATAATGTAACATGATTGACGACCGGTCAGCACGCCAGAGACGCGCTCTCAAGCAAGAAATTGCAGCATTACGAAGGGCAATATCGGCCTTGTACAAGCGATAGGAGCATTCAGCCGGATTGATTCAGGTATCGTATCGACGGGTAATTTTTTAGATCAAATGCCTACCGATATAGGTGCCAGAAGATCACAGACGAGATATAACTTCATACTACTACGACACAGCTACGGATCTTTTCGGCGTTCTCACAAACAAGGCACGTTTTGGGGAGGGAATTCCATGGCAACTAAAGGTCACAATGAAGTCAAGGAAAGTCTACGGGAGATGACAAGAATCTTCCGGCCTAAGGATCCAAAAAAATTCGTCAAAGAATATGTGCGCAAATATCACATTACCGGCGGCTACGAAGAAGAACTCACGCTTCTCGTAGAGGATGAATTGCACAAACTAAATTCATCGGTTTCCTAATGGAATGACAGATAGCACATGCACTTGCAATGCTGGCTGGTGCATACGGTAGAATCAACTCATGATTGAACATTGTTAACATTTGATAATAGGAATAATGGCAATGAATAGTCCTTTGGCGATTGCGCCAGAGGACTTTTTTTACGTGGATTTGACGTCTGTTTTGCAGCTGCTGCTTGTAGTTGCAGGAGAGGCGTATTTGCTGTTGTTTGGCGCTGGAATGCGGGTTTGCAGCATTTATAGATGCTACATACAGGATAGGGAAGAAGGATAATTCGCAAGAACATTTCTATGAAAAAGGAAATAAAAGGTTGCGCAGGTGTATGCAGTGTGTATATACTGTGTATATAGATATACACACTAAGCACAGATTCATTGCATGCTGACATGTAGACTATACGATATGCGCATCGCAAGGATGACTGTGATCGAGGAGAGTGTACATATGTTTGATTTTAAAAAGGGCTGGCTGATTACAAAACGGGAATTGTCGCTGAATTGGACGATGTTTATCTGGTCGACTATTTTCATGCTGTATATGGGTGCAGTGATCGGATTTCTGTATTTTACCCAGGGATATGTACAGGAAGAATCGCGTCTTACGCACACATTGCTTGATTTTATTCTGTTACTTATTGCGCCGCTGCTCGGCATCGACTATTCGCGGCGTGCGTTCCGATTGTGGCAGGAGGATTCGTATCGCAAGCAGATGCAATATTATCGCGCTCTACCAATTCCGTTCGCTGCTGTACTTGGAAGCCGATTGCAGATTTTGCTAATGAGTCTTATTTATAACAGCATTCTCGTATTCACACTTACGTATGCGATCGGCATACGTACGATACCGGAAGTTACATTCAGCGGGTATCTGGCATTCGTTCTTACGACGATTGGATTTGGACTGCTACTGACGGCGCTATACATTTATTGGGAGTATATGGTCAATTACAAACGATACGTATTCTGGTCGAGTATCTCCACGATACTGATCGTTGCGATCACGATTACTAGCATGAATCTGGGTTGGAATATCGCCAATCGAATGCTGGCACTATCGATTCGGGATGGTCTGGCTTCCCCGCTAATGTGGATCGGACTAGTTGCCGGTATTGCGGCGCTGACGCTGTCGTTTACGATCGTAAGTCGCAAAGCGAAAACAAGAGATTTATTATAACCAAGCCCTGCCGAAGGGGAGCAACAGGTGCAATGGACGGAGGGCAGAACAATGAGAATACCTGTACAGATTAATGAAAATAGTGCAGAACCGCTATACCGTCAGGTGGAGAATCAGCTACGCGCGCTAATCATAAGTGGACAATTGCAGGAAGGCACCTTGCTACCGTCGATCCGCGAATTCGCCGCCGATCTGAAATGCAGCGTGATCACGATTCGGCGCGTCTATCAGGATCTGGAAAATGAAGGATTGCTGCGTACCCGTCAGGGAACGGGAACATTTGTGACTGGTGTGGAAGAGGAGCTTCGCACGCGAATGGGTGAGGAGCAAGTACGCCAGCTGATCGACGATATGATCGTGCGCAGCTACAATCTGGGTTGGACGCGGCAGCAATTGAGTCTTTTGATTGAAGAGCTGCTGAACAAGCATGACGACCAATAGACATAAGGAGATGGGAACGATGAATCGCAATCCTTTACAGAGCCAATATGCCACATCACATACACTGGAATCACAGCCAGTCATTATGCTAGAACAGGTATGCAAAACAAGACGCGACCATATGATCGGACCGCTCAACTGGAGTGTGCCGCAAGGATATGTGACCGCACTTGTCGGCGAAAATGGAACTGGTAAAAGTACACTGCTGCATATGCTGCTGCGTACGATGTATCCAGATAGCGGGCGTATTCACTGGTTTGGACAATCGCCTACAAGCGAGCTGCCAGTAGAACTGCGTCAGCAGATTGCTTATATCGGTGAAGGGTCTTCGCCGGAGGAAGACCGCATGACTGCTTACGAAGCAGCGGCGTTTCGCTCTAACTGGTACTCGCGCTGGAATGCGGAACGATTTGCACAACTGCTGGAAACGCTAAACGTACCATCCAATGCCCGCCTGTCCAAAATTTCCAAAGGACAGCGGCAAAAATTTGAACTGGCTGCTGCGCTGGCATCATCGCCGCGTCTACTATTGCTGGATGAGCCATCGTCGGGGCTTGACCCTTTTGCATGGAAAGATATGCTGGATGTGCTGCACACGTATATGGATAGCGGCGAGATTACGATGATCATCACTACGCACCGGATGGAGGAAGTGAAGCGTCTCGCCGATTATGTCGCACTTATGCATCACGGTCAGATTGTCGGCATGCGGGAAAAGGACGAGCTGTATCAGCAATGGAAGGAAATCTGGATCGACTCTTCAGGTCAAGGTACCGCCGCAGATATAGAATTGCTGCGCGATTGGCACGGCATTCTGGAGTGGGAACAACGTCCAGATGGAGCGGTACGCATATTGACAGCAGATGCCGACGCACTGGTACAAGTCGCTGAGGAAAATGGAATTCCTTTGCAAGTGCGTGGTCTGGAGTGGGAAGAACTACTGTTATGCTGGGTTCGTCATCATCAAATGAATGTGAACAGGGAGGTCCAATCATGAACCAACCGTTACAATTGCATGACGTCGTTAAGCAATATGCTGGTCACACTGCGGTCGATGGATTATCGCTTCAAGTGGAAAAGGGCGAGATTTATGGACTGCTGGGAGGCAACGGCGCTGGTAAAACGACCACGATGCGTATGGTGCTAGGCTTGATTCATCCAGACGAAGGTCATATTTCCTACGATGGCAAGCCGTATCATAACGGTTTGCAGCCGCTGATGGGATATCTACCAGAGGAGCGCGGATTGTATCCGAAGGTCAAGGTGAGCGATCAACTGCTGTATTTGGCACATTTACGCGGAATGAAGGCGGCAGACGCGCGCCAGAGTTTGCACTACTGGCTGGAGCGTTTTGACGCAATGGAATACGAGCACAAGCGGATTGAAGAACTGTCCAAGGGCAACCAGCAGAAAATGGGCTTTATCGCTGCTGTCATTCATCGTCCGAGTATCCTCATTCTCGACGAAGCATTCAGCGGATTGGACCCGGTGAATGTAGAGATGCTCAAGGAAGTGGTGCTGGAGCTACGCAATGACGGAACTGCGATTCTGTTCTCCACGCACCGTATGGAACATGTGGAAGAGCTATGCCGTCACCTGACGATGCTTAAACGCTCCAAACCTGTATTGCAGGGCGATATTCGTGAAATCAAACAGGCATATCCACGCGAGCATGTGCTGCTGCGAACTCCACAGGATATTGACGGATTGGAGCAACTGCCTGGCGTGCTTCAGGTCGAGCGCCGCGATGAGGGCGATTATCGACTCAAGGTGAGCGACGAACAGGCGGCAAGGCAAGTACTGCAAACGGCGCTGGCGGCAGGCAATGTAGACCGTTTCGAGATTCAAGAACCAACATTGAATGAAATCTTTATCAAGGTGGTGGGACAATCTCATGAATAAAATGGGCGCAGTTATCTCCTTCACATACCGTAACAAAGTCAAAACGAAAGCATTCCGCTGGACGACAATTCTGCTGGCACTGCTCATCATTATCGGCTTGAATATTCCGTATGCGATCCAGCTCTTTTCCGGTAGTTCCTCAGATGGAACGATCCGAATTGGCATCGCTTCCGGGCAGTATAACGATATTGCCGACGATATTCGGCAAGCGTCGGACGAGGCACAGCAAATAGTCGCACATTCTGCATCGGGCATGACCAATGGCAGTACTGTCAATAGCATGAATACGGGGGCATCTTCGGCATTGGCAGGCAGTACAGACGAAGATATTCCTACCAAACTGACGTGGAACAATAAACCGCAAGCTGTTGCTCAGTTGAACCAACAGCTGGAGCAAAAGGAACTGGACGGGTATCTGTTGCTGCGCAGTGGAACGGGGACGGACAAAGAGGCTTTTCCAACAGTAACTTATGTGAGCGATAACGACGATTCAACCGTACAAGCTATTCTGCAAGGCGCTGCACAGGCGGTCAAGCTGCGCACGATTGCCGCTGGTCAGCTTAGCGATGAGCAGCTTACCGAGCTGGGTAGCCCGGTTACTGTCGGCACGGTATCGCCAGATAAGCTGAACGGTGGAGCAGCGGCAGACAAGCCGTTTTCGGTAGAGAACTTTATTCTTGTCTATATGCTTATGGTGTTGTTCTTCATCTCGCTGACGATGACTGGTAATATGGTCGCTGCCGAGATTACCGCTGAGAAAAGCTCGCGTGTCATGGAGATTCTAATCACCAGCGTCTCGCCACTCACGCAGATGTTCGGCAAGATTATCGGCATTTTCCTAGTTGGGCTGACGCAGATGGGCATCTATGCGCTGGTCTTTGGAATCCATCTGACCTTGCCGTATTACCAGCATGTACTATCGCAATTCGATCTGCATGTGTCCAATTTGTCGTGGGAAGTGGCGGTATTCGGCTTTATTTATTATATTCTCGGCTATTTCCTGTACTCGACATTGTATGCGGCAGTCGGTTCGATTGTCAGTCGCACCGAGGATCTGGGACAAGCAGTATCACTACTGACCGTACTGACACTGGCAGCATTTTATATCGGGATCTTCAGTATTTCTAAACCGGATACGTTGCTCGTTCGTATCGCATCGTACATTCCCTTCTTCTCGCCGACCACTTCACTGATCCGGCTTGGGCTGGGCAATATGGCGTGGTGGGAAATCGCCATCTCGATGCTTATCCTGCTAGTATCGATCGTCATCTGTGGCTGGATCTCCGCGAAAATTTATCGTACTGGCGTACTCATGTACGGCAAACGCCCAACGTGGAAAGAATTACGCAAAGCAATGAAGGCATACAAAATCTGAAGTCCCATATTCATCGTCCAATACCCGACATATAGGCAATCCAAGGGAGGGATCATCCATGAATCATCAGCACAGGCTGACCGTATCAGAGGAATTGCGCCCAACACCTAAGCCAGTACCAAGGATCAAAGGAACAGCCATCTCCGCACTTGTGCTTACAGCCGCACTGTCTATCACCGCATGTAGCAGTGGGAACGACAGTAGTCGTGGAAACGACAGTGGTAGTGCGATGTCTAACGATTCCGCATATTCGGTAGAGCAGCAACCGACCGAATCTACTGCACAGGAGGAGGCAGCGGAGGAAACAGCGATAGAGCAGAATCGTTCCGATTCCAATGAACAGACAGATGACACAGAGATATTGCCACCGGAACAAATTCCGACGGCATTGTTACAAGGCAAGGAGGCGGCTGTGTACAGACAGCTGACTCCGGCATTTCAACAGGTGCTCACGCAACAGCAACTGGTCGATACTGTGCAATCTTCGTTGCAGAATGTAGCATCATTTGAACAATTGGGGAAGGCTATTATGCTTAATCATCATACGCAATACAACTGGCTGGACAACAACGGCAAGCTTGGGCTGACGGCTATTGTGGATGAACAGGGCAAGATTGCCGGGTTGCAATTGCAGCCGATCCAATCATTTCCGGCAACCGATCAGAAGCTGACAACAGCCACATATCGCTTGCCTTTGCAAGGCGACTGGTTCGTCTTCTGGGGCGGCAGCAATGTACTGCAAAACTATCACTATGCGGTGGAGTCACAGCGGTACGCGTATGATTTTATCCAAGTGAAAGATGGAATGTCCTACAGCGGCGATGCTACGCGTAATGAGAGCTACTACGCATTCGGTCAGCCTGCACTGGCACCAGCCGATGGGACAGTGGTAGCTGTGGTAAACAATATCGCAGACAATGAACCAGTTGGCAACATGAATCCGCAGCAGCCCGCAGGTAACAGCGTAGTGATCCGCCATGGCAATGAATACAGTCTGCTGGGGCATTTGCAGAAAGGTTCGGTTACAGTAAATAAGGGCGATACCGTGCAAGCCGGACAGATCATCGGCAAGATTGGCAACTCCGGCAATTCCAGCGAAGCACATCTACACTTTCAAGTAGCAGATCGCCCGGATCTAGCAAGGGGAACATCGATTCCGATTCGTTGGCAGGGAGAGATTGAGCCGGTTAAAGGTCAAACTGTTACCAATGGTGGATAAGTCATGTTGAACGGCAGGCGAGAAGATGCGGACATTCACGACCGCATCCTTTTGCCACCTATCCAATACGCTTGAATTTGAAAAAAGATTATTGTAAAAAATCATCTAACAATGAATAAATAAATTAAAATGAATACTTACTTGAGTTACCGTAAGATTTTGAGAGGAAATGAAATGATGAGAAAATTATTAAAGTTTATGCTAATTGCTATAGCGACGATCGCGCTGCTCATTGTCATTTTCGTTGCTACGGTATATACCGTTAACGTCGTAGCCAGTAATTCCGAACAAAAGCAAATCCAGCCGTACGGTCAGACGGTTATGGTAGACGGTAAGAAGATGAATGTTCTTATACAAGGCTCCGGTACGCAGACGATTGTATTGTTGCCTGGCTTTGGTACAGCCGCGCCTGCGCTTGATTTTCAGCCATTGATCGCGCAATTGTCTCCGTATTACCGGGTGGTTGTGGTGGAACCGTTTGGTTATGGATTAAGCGATGTGACAGACAAGCCACGTACGGTGGAACAGATTACAAATGAGATTCATGCAGCGTTATCACAGTTGAAGATTCGTAAATATGTACTGATGGGTCATTCGATTGCTGGTATTTATGGATTGGATTATGTGAATAAGTATCCGAAGGAAGTGATAGCATTTGCAGGGATTGATACCAGCTTCCCGACACAACCGACGGACGTGATGGACACCCAAACGTTAAGCTTATTGCAGACATCCGGCTTTTACCGCTTCATCGTCAAGCTGAACCCTGCTCAGATCATGACACCGAATGTAGATGAGTCGACAAAACAACAGATTAAAATGATTACTCTGAAAAATATGATGAATGCAAATATTCAAAGTGAAGCACAGCTACTACCTACAAATTTCAAATCGGTACAAAGTCTACAATTCCCTCAAAACTTGCCAGTGATCTTCTTCCTCGTCCAAAATGATCCAGAGATCAAAGACTGGATTCCACAGCATGAAGCACAGATTCAATCTTCCAAGTATGCGAAGATTGTCCCACTGGAAGGAACGCATTATTTGCACTATACGCAGTCGAAGACGATTGCAGCGGATTTGAGAGATTTTTTGAATGGAATTCATCTGCATTTTTAAATAAAATCAAATATTTAGCATAAGGGCATTTGTGAAATAAAAAAATGAATACAAGGAAGACATGTTATACTATCATGCATTCTCCTTATATTCATTCATTTAGATCAAAAGTTATTTTACAGCATAAGGTTTAACAATAATGTAACTCAGATTAGCATTACCTATCAATTTTCTTGTTTTGTTAATAGATTCACCTGAATTAACTTGATGATGTTTGTCTCTTCCATCATTATATATTTCTGCCTGAGAATTTCCATTCGCAAGCATATATACAGAATGAACATCTTCTTTTCCTTGTTTAATTGAATGACCTGTAGTGTTTTTAGCAGTATAAGTCAAGCTACCCTTCCAAATATTATTTTTAGGATCAACAGAAGAAATATTTATTTTATAGGACGTAACTGCAAAAGCGCTCTGATCTTCTTCTAGATTGGCTCTATCCTGTGTTTCTTGAGTTAATTGTGGAGTGCTTTTCATATAATTTGAACCTTTTAATTCAATTAACTTAGTATTCGAATTGTAATTTCCAGTTACATCTAGATATTGAAGTATTACTTTGAGAGGTACAAATAGAGAATTCATTTTTTGTACAGGAACCGTATCCATTTTTTTAGAGTTTTTATCTACGACTATATTTTTTGAGTTGGCAGTAACCATTAGATTGTGTCCATTTAAATTAATAGTTGCTGTTTTGGAACTGCCATCATATGATACATCAGCTCCAAGCAAGTCACTTAATGAACGCAATGGAACAAGCAAGCGGCTATTTTCATCAACATATGGAGAAGTAGGATAGGTAAACAGAATGTAATATTGATTTATTTTCAGTATAGGTGGCGATGAGATGTTTACTGTAGCTTGAGCATGACCTTCTTTAGGAAAACTAAATACTGTTAATAAAAAAATTAAGACTAAAAGTCTGAGTACTTTCATGAAGTCATCTCCTTAGAAGTTTTATTTTATAACGCGATAGACAATACAAATGTTACATTATGAAATGTCATTGTTGAGCTTATAGCTGAATGTTTACTGTTTCCTCACCTTGATTTACATAGGATGTTTGTACCTTTGTACTATGTATTGCTAGTCTATTTAAAACAAAATAGTATTGTGAAAGAGTGATAAATATCCTTATACTATATCGTTTTCGAATTTACCGGACGACTTAAAAAAGTTATTAATTCTCTATTCAGTTGCTTATTATAATAGATACAATTGAGCCAAGCGCAAAGTTCATCAGCACCAATAATTATATCTACAAGCTTGGCGGTGCTCGTCTGGCAGAATACGAGTTATAGTCCACTCGTTAGTATGCAATCGGTTCCTTTATTTGTATGAAAATATAAATATACAGCAACAATGTATTGTACTTGAAATGAGAATATGCAATATTTAGAGAGACACGTTTGGCTTGCAAAATCCCTGTCATATCAAGGAACGGGACAGTCCGGATATCAAACTATTCAAAGGGAGTTATGCAATGAGAAAATGGCATCACAAAATCCTGTCCCTGGTTCTCGCAGCAGGTCTGCTAGCAACCTCTGCTCCAGCGCTGGCATCCGCAGCCCAGCCGCTGACAGTCAAAGTAAATGACAAAAAAGTAGAGTATCGTACCGGTAGCGGCGCACCGACGGTTCAGCAGAAAACAACGCTTGTACCGCTGCGCTCCACGCTGAAAGCGATGGGCATCACCCTGTCCAGCGCATCCGGCAATAGCATCACTGCCATCGTTAATGGCAAAAGCGTCACCGTCAAAAGCAAGCTGACGAAGATCAACGGCGTCGTCTATGTGCCCATCCGTACATTTGGCGAATTGACGGGCTATACGGTTAGCTGGAATGCCAAGACGCGTACGATTCAGCTGACGTCTGCTCCAGCTGTGCCTGTAACGACTGAACCAATCACGACACAGCCGGTAGACAGCGCAACGACCGCACCGACTGACAGTACAGCGACACCAACTACACCAGCAGCTTCCACAGCGCCGACAGACAGCAGCTCCGCTCCGGCAGCTACAACCGAAACAGCGGATACGGGTGGACGCGGCTTCATGTGGGAAGTGCAAGCGAATGGTAACACCGTCTATCTTGTCGGTTCCATGCACATCGCTAATGATAGCTTTTACCCGCTGCGCAAAGAATACGAAGAAGCATTCTCGCAAGCGGATTATCTCGGCGTCGAAGTGGATGTGACGAAGACGACAGACGAGCAATTTTTCGAGCAAATTAGACAGATGGGCACGTATCAGGATGGCAGCACGCTCCCTAATCATATCGCTGCGGATACATACGCCAAACTCGGCAAATACCTTCAGGCAAACGGCATCAAGTCCGGTGACATGGATCGCTTCAAGCCATGGGTCGTGGAAATGTTCATCGACTCTGCGGCGACAGCCAACTCCAGCTACGAAGCCGCAAGCGGCATTGATCGGTACTTCCTCAAGCAGGCGGCAGAACGCAACGTACCGGTGATTGAGCTAGAATCCGGTGAATCGCAACTGAGTATGCTGAACAACTTCTCTCCTGAATTGCAGGATGCTCTGCTGTATTTTGCCCTTCGCGATCTCGAGGAGAACGACAACGGCAAGCAGGACGAAGCGATCGACAACATGGCAGAAACGTGGAAAACTGGTAATGAAGCGGAACTGTTGAAGATGACAACCAGCTCCGCCGATATTCCCGAATACCACAAAGCGATGCTGGTTGACCGCAATATCGGCATGGCAAACAAAATCGACGGCTATCTGAAAAGCGGCGGCAACAAGCAATACTTTATCGTTGTCGGTGCTGCTCACTATCTGAGCGATGACGGTATTCTCCACCTGTTGGAGAAAAAGGGCTATACCGTCGTACGCAAATAGAACCAGCTTTTCCCCTCAGAATGATAACCCTATACTGTGTTAACCTACACAAAGATAACAATTGGTATTCCTAACAAAACAACAATAGTCCGTACCCACCATACTGCGATGCTGCTGTCAGCAAGCCACTAACGTGATCACAAAAAACCGCCTGTCTCTTTTGGAGAACAGGCGGTTTTTGTATGATGTACATACTATAACAGAACGTTGATCGGAGATCTCAGATTCATTGGCATGAGATCAGGAAGAGGTATTGCCGTTGACTCGATCTAGTAGCTGGGCAAGTTGTGCTTGATCGTAGGCGTCATTGATGACTTTCCATTCGCCGCTAACCTGTTGCAGTTGCAGCGTGCCCTTGGATGGAATCTTCTCCTTATCACCGACAGCAATATTCATCTCGTAGGCGATTTCCATAATACCCTTAACCTTGAATACCGGATCGGCAGTCAATTTCAGATCGGTAGTAGTCACATTGGATTGGGACTGTGTAGCGAGTCGTTGTGGCAAAATAAGCACCCGGCTCATTGCTTGTTTACTCAGGAATTCTGCTGAAGCATACGGCTCCAACCGATCGTATTGCTGTTGAAAAACTTCTGGTAGTGATGCTTCGTTCACACTTTCCTCATTGTTGGTATCAAGATTCAGCTTGCTATAGTCAGTGACTTGATACTCGGCTTGTTTGTACTGCTTGGCAACATCTGTAGCTGCTTGAACCTGCTCGTCAGTAGCTGTTTCCCCCTGTTTGGCTGTCGGTGTTGTTTGCTCAGTCTGTCCGGCTTCATTATTCGTGGTGGCTGCGGCATTTGTCTCCGCGGTAGTAGGACTGGATGTTTCATTGGTGCTGGCTGGACTGCTTTGTTGGCTGCATCCGAGCAAGGAACCGCTCATGACCAGTGTCAGCAGCAGCAGAGTATATTTCTTCATATGTAGATAACCTCCTTTGATGTTGTGACAGGGTAGTGATGTTAAATTTACCATTAAAAGGCTTAGTTATGCAAATTTGAACATGCAAAAGGCGCCATTTTCCTTATGCTGCAAGGAAAATGCGCCTTTGAGAGGAGAGCTATTCTAGACTGAACTGATCGACGTATTTGTATATGCTTTGATTGTACTGTGTAATGATTTTGGTCGCCAGTTTGATCTTAGTATTGATCGTATATTTTTGTTTGGCGGTTGGGGTAGCTGTGTTCAAATAGTTGGCGAATAGTTTGAAGCCTTCTAGCTGAATGTTGGCGCCTTTGAGAAATTTCTCGTGTAGCGCAATCAGTTCAGGTTGCTGAGGCTTGGCTTTTTTGATCATGTTGATAAATTTGGTGTAATTGGGGATAGCGATAGTTTTGATATTTTTGTACGCTTGTTTACGGGTAGCTTGGGTGAAGGCGGTATTTTCGTTGTAGGTTGATAGTCCGATTTCACCGTATGCTGTGGCTTTGTTGGTCACTTTAAAATAAGCTACATAGTCGTCATAGGCATCCAGTAATTCTGGATCGACTACCGTGCGGAAGTCTTCCAAGTATTCATACACGTCGGCTTCTGACTCGAATACTTCGTCAGCAGAATAGACTTCTGCATGAGCGTTCTGCGGCATAGCGGGCAGCAAGGCAGCTAGCAGCAATAGACTGCATAGCAGGGACAGGACAGATTTGGAATTCATGTGTTTTCGCTCCTTTGAATCGTATGTAAAATAACATGCTTTATCTTTATCGGCAATCCAAGTCGAAATTGGAATATTTCTGGTATATTTTCTGTGGTGGTCATTCTGTCAGCAGGCGGATACAATGGAGACAGAGACTGTCCATGCGTATGTATCCCATGCACAAGAAGCGGGCAGTATATGTTATTACGAACAGGGAGAATGAATAATTGTGTATCGGACAATCGCCAAAACGCTGAAACGGCAAACGTATGACCGGATTGCCGTGCAGGATGACGTTTCCAAAATTGAATTGATGAAAGACATTGATATTACGAGCAGTAGCTTGAACCGGGTACTGGATGAGTTGCTGCATGAAGGCTGGATTGTAGAATCTGGTTTAGGGCAATCGACTGGCGGGCGTAAGCCTGTGTTGTACCGGATTCAGCCGCATAACCGCTATCTGTTCGGACTGGACATTTCGCGCAAATATTCAGTGCTCGGACTGTACGATCTGCGGATGAATCCGCTATTCAGTCATCGCTGGCTCATGGATGAGCAGATGACGCCAGAGCAGCTGGTGGAGGAAGTAGCAGGGCAGATTCAGCAGGTGCTAGCAGAGCGACATCTATCCAAGCGCCGTATTCTCGGTATCGGCATTGGCGCTGTCGGACCGCTAGATTATGAGCAAGGGATGATTCGCAATCCGCTGTATTTTACCGCTTCAGGCTGGCAAGATGTTCCGATCTGTCACCTGCTTACGGAGAAGACCGAGATTCCGGCGCTGCTGGACAATGGGATCAATACCGCACTGCTCGGTGAATACTGGGCGACTCGTGAGGATTCTCCGCAGCATTTGTTATATGTGAATGCTGGCGTTGGGATTCGCGCGGCATATCTGTCGGATGGGCGTATCATGCGAGGTGCTTCCGACAAGGAAGGCTCCATCGGGCAAATGGTTGTGCAAGCAGGCGGTGCAAGGCTGCATGAGCGCGGTAATTATGGCGCACTGGAAGCTTATGCTTCGATTCAAGCATTAGAGCAGCAGACTCGCCAGCGCGCTCGTATGGGGCTGGAATGGTCGGCTTTTGCCGATGTGGATGTAGATGAAGCTGCCGAGGGCAAGAACGATCTGCCGTTTGACCAGATGGTTCGTCAGTTGCAGGAAGGGGAACCCTTTTTACAGGAATTGTTCCACCGTTCAGCAGGGTATATGGGCATCGGGTTAGGCAATCTGATCAATACGTTGCAGCCAGAGCGAGTCATTGTAGGCGGTGCGCTGATTCATGCAGCACCAGGTTATTACGAAACGGCAATCGCTGTTGCTAGAAAACAAATCTACGGCGAATCAGCAACACATCCGCAATTCTCGCGTGGACATTTACAAGATAAAGCGGTGTCTGTAGGCGCAGCAGTGATGGTATTGGAACGGATGGAGATGTAAGTAGCATCTATATTGCATGTATCGCATAGGAAAAATCGTACAGGAAAAAAACAGCCCGGTATCGGCGTTCATCTTCACTGGAGATTGGAGAGATGTGCGCCTGATACCGGGCTGTTATGCTGTTAATATTCAATATTTCATAGCTATTAATATTCAGTATTTCATATTGGATATGCTATTACTGTTCGAATTTGGCAGAATATTTCTCTACGGCAGCTTTGTAGGCGTTCAGTTCATTCATGCCTGCGGTGATTTTCTGATTCGCCTGACTCAATACGGATACATTCAGCTTGCTGCTGGATACGTATTTTTTGAATAGATTCAGTGCTTCCAGTTGCAGCGTAGCAGCTTTGATGTATTTGTTATGGATTTTTGCCAGCTCGGCGTTCGCAGGCTTGATCTGCTTCAGACCTGCGACGAATTTGGTATAGCTTGGAATGACAGTATACGTCATCGCGGCGTATGCTTGTTTGCGGTTAGCGGACGTAATGTAGCGATAGTCGTTGTATGTATCAACGGCTTTGTCTTCGTAAGTCGCGATCGCCGTCAGGGCATCGCCGTAATCCAGCAAGCCCTGTGCTTCTGCGCGCAGTGCCGGAGCGACCTCGCTCAGCAGATCTTCTGTATCTTCGCTAACATCTTCACTGGCATTGTCTGTACTTGGCGCAGTTGTACTGCTATTGGATGCCGCGTAAGTGGAAGCAGCATGGAACGGTGTAGCTGCACCAAATAGACAAGTCAGGGCAAGCGTAAGCAATAATTTCTTTTTCATAATAAGACTAAGCTCCTTTGCAATTCTATTGAATTTCTTTAGATGAAATCATCGCTTACATCGCTGCTGGAATCGTCGCTCGTGCTGGAATCTAAGCTGCTATCGTCCAGTACGTCAAAGCGGGTAATATAATCATCCAGCTCACTGTAAAATTGGTCGATCAATGCGCCGCCGCTATCAAGCTTCGCTTCGGCTTTTTTGAGCAGGGTTTTGTTCAGTGTGGTGCTGGATACGTACTTTTTGTACAGCATGAATCCTTCCAGCTCGGCATAAGCACCTTTGACATATTTGGCATGCATGGCAGCCAGCTTGGCATTTTGCGGTTTGACTTGTTTCAGACCGGCGACGAATTTGGTGTAGTTGGGTACGACAGTGTACGTCATCAGGCGGTATTCTTCCTTACGGTTGGCGGCGCTAACATAGTCGTTTTTGTTATATGCGCTCCATGCTTTGTCTTCATACGTCAGCAGCGGGTCCATGGCATCAGCATAATTTACAAATTCATTTGCTTCCGCTTCCAGTGCCGGATCGATCGTATCCAGACTGCCGTCATCGCTATACGTATCGTCTTCCACATCGCCGGATGTGCTATCGTCGTTGTTCAGATCCATAGAATACGAACCGTCTGGCGACTCATCGGTGGATGCGGCTGCGACCGTACCGACAGGCAACGCGGCGAAGCCTACCAATACAGCAGTTAGTAGCAAAGTTAACCATGGTTTTTGTTTCATTGTTCATAACCCCTCTATTATGTATTTAATAGATTTTTTTTACAATTTAACACGGGAAGCAAGTAAAGGAAAGAACTAAAAACAGACGACTCTGATAAAATGGCAAATACATTTTATCTTCCACTACACTTTAATTGCGATTTGATGAATTTTCTTGACCGTTCTTCGACTACATCCATGTCATGAAGGCGTCATAGCGATTGTGGTATATATTTAACCCGTCATAGAAGGATTGCACCGTATCATTCACGGTTAATGGTACAGAGAGCTTCTTACCAAATTATACAGAGAATGAGGCGATACTCTATGACATCAAGCTTCGATCTGATTGTAATCGGAACAGGCAGTGCAGGCGCTTCGGTAGCGCAAGCATGCCGCCAAGAGGGCTGGAACGTAGCCATCGTGGATGAACGTGAATATGGCGGCACCTGTGCCCTGCGTGGCTGTGATCCCAAAAAAGTACTAGTAGGTGCCGCGGAACTAGTTGACCGCACCGCCCGACTACAAGGCAAGGGCATGACTGATAGAGCCAATATAAACTGGAATGACCTGATGGCGTTCAAGCGTACATTCACCGACCACATTCCCGGTGCTCATGAGCAAAAGCTCCAAGATGCTGGCATCCATACATGGCACGGACAGGCGCATTTTGCCGGTGAGGATCTGATTGAGATCAACGGTGAGACGTTTCAAGCAAAGCATATTCTGATCGCTACCGGTGCAGCACCCGCACCACTGGATGTAGAAGGGGAAGAGCATCTGGCGAATAGCGATGATTTTCTGAATCTGGAGCAATTACCGGAGAGCATCGTTTTTGTTGGTGGCGGTTACATTTCGTTTGAATTTGCCCATATTGCTGCTCGTGCAGGAGCAGAAGTACACATCATACACAATAATCATCACCCTCTCAAAGGCTTTGATCCTGATCTAGTTGACGAGTTAGTTGAACATTCGCGAACAGTGGGCATCCATATTCATCTGAATGTATCCTTGCAACAGATCAAGCTGCTAGCAGATGAGGCAGACAAGAAGCGCTATCAACTCACTGCTGCTTACAAACAGGAAGATGGGCAGATCGACGACAAGCGTTCGCTGTTGGAGCTGGAATGCGGTCTGAGCGTACATGGTGCTGGACGTGCGCCGAATATCCAGCAGCTACAGTTGGAACAGGGCGGTGTTGATTATAGTAAAAAGGGCATCGCAGTGAATGAATATCTACAGAGTACGAGTAATCCGCGCGTCTATGCAGCAGGAGACTGTGCTGATTCGCCCGGCTTGCCGTTAACGCCACTTGCCGGATTGGAAGCGAAGACGGTTGCTCATAATCTGCTAAATGGCAACAGTCAGACGACAGACTATACGGAGATGCCAAGTGTAGCTTTTACGATTCCAAGCATTGCGGCAGTCGGTCTGTCGGAAGAAGAAGCCCGTAAACAGATCAGCCATGTGGAAGTCCGTCATATGGATATGTCTTCATGGTATACGTACAAGCGGACGAATGAACAGGCAGCTAGTGTAAAACTCATTCTGGATACGGAGCAACGTACTATTCTTGGTGCGCATGTACTTAGCGGGGAAGCCGGCGATCTGATCAACCATTTTGCAGTCGCGATTCGGCTCAAGCTAACAGTAGACGATCTGAAAAAAGTCACCTTTGCATATCCAACCATCGCTTCGGATCTTGGATATATGCTGAAGCTGTAGATTGAATCATAAGTAGATTGAGTAGTAAATCGTCATTTGGATTTTGTAGCTGCATATAGAGCGGAGCAGTACAATTGTAAGCATGTCGGTGTATCTAAATCTATAGCTATCCGTATGTATCCATGTATAAAAGTATATGCCCGGCAAAACTACATGACGCAACATCCAGATGATGCAAGATCCATAGAATGCAACATCATAACAATACAAATCACCCCCAGCCTCTATGGTTGGGGGTGATTGGATTACATACTATTCAACTGATCGTTGTGCATACCTTTGGCGAATACATAGTATTCACGTTCCATCATACACAGTCTATTCAGAGCGACCGCCTGTTTTTACTTTGCGGTTTTGCATACGGTTGATAATAATACCCAGTGCGATCAGTGCCGCACCACTCAGCCAGTATGGCATACTGCTTGATTCACCCGTTTGCGGCAACATTGGTTGCTGCTGCGGTGTCGGATTTGGCTCCGTTGTTCCCGTCGGAATCGGTTCATCCGGTACAGGAACTTCCGGTGTTGTATCTGGGTTGCCAGACGGAGTCGGCGTTGTATCCGGCGGTGTTGTACCTTGCGGTACAGGTTCGTCTGGAATCGACACATCCGGTGTACCACCAGTATTCGTCGGCTGCTCCGGCTGGGACGGTGGTGTCGTACCCTGCGGAATTGGCTCATCATCTACCGGAACAGGCTGCTCCGTTGTAGGTGGCGTATTGCTGCTCGGTGGTGTTGTGCCTGGGTTAGATGGTGTATTCCCCGGTGTATCATCATCGTCATCCGGGTTGGATGGATTAGATGGTGTACCTGGATTACTTGGATTTTCTGGATTGCTTGGTGTTCCCGGTGTACCAGGATTCTCTGGCGTACCCGGTGTCGTTTGTTTTGTATTCGTAATCGTTACAAGCGGAACATTGCCGGATTGTTGATTGTCTGCATTAATCGTTACCGCATGGATCGTATCATCTGCGGTATATCCTTCAGGTGCTTGAATCTCTTGCAAATTGTACTTGCCATACAACAGGCGAGTAAACAGAGCGCGACCTTGGGAGTCAGTCGTAATCGTAATCGCTGGACGACTGCCCGCTGCATCTTGCAAACGGAACACAGCGCCTGCGAGTGAGACGGTATCGTCGGACGCATCGACTTTGTGAACGATCAGATTACCGACAACCCCGGTTCCTGTACCGGAAGCACTGGATGTACGTACGATAATGTCTTTGCTCGTTTCTACTGTGCCAGTCGTAATGCCATCACCGACAAATTGAACGCTATTGCTCAGCTTATCACGGTCATTAGCATTGATCAGCGTAGAGTACTCCAGAATATAAGCGGACGAGATCGGTTTCAGGAATGCCAGTTCGAACTTCTCTGGTGTACCGGAAGTGACAGTCAGTTTATAATCCGTACCTTCTACGAGTTCGGTACTCTTGGTCAGCTTACCATCCTCAGAAGGAACGGTGCTGAACAGGTGGAAGGAATCGGTCATCAGAATCTGATTGGCGGTCGGCTGGTCGATGATTTTGGCGTTTTCCACATAGGATTGACCACGGTTGATCTGAACCGTCCAGTTGACCTTATCGTTATCTTGAACACCGGTTTTGTATACATATTCGCCGCCGTTGGGAATGCTCACAACGGAAGCCCACGGATAACTGTTCTCGTTCGCCTTCAATACCGCATCATTGCGTACAGTCGGTGGAATGACTTTACCAGTGAGCGTAGTTTTGAACGTAATCCAGTAAGCGGAATTGATCGGATTGTTGAATTTGACTTGCAACGCTCCGCCATCGCTTCCTGATGCTGGCGTAGTAGCTGTATAAGCGGAAGGATCAACGGCAACGCCGCGACTTACGCCATTCCAATAGCCCAGCACATTCATGTGATACACACCCAGCGAACCGTCCACATACGTTTGACCGGCTCCGAGCGTATCATTCAAAATAGCATTGGTTAATGTTTTGTTGTTGTAATTAGCTTTGATTGTCCAAGTGATTTCTTTGGTCACTGGATTGTAGACGCCCTCTTTGGCACCATTATTCACAGTCAGATTATCCGGCCAGAAACGAGCTTCAGCTGCAATCGTACGGTATTTACCGTTTTCCAGCCAATAGAGCGCACCGATATTCTGGTAGGATACTTCGGATTTGTTTTTCTTCCAATCCGCATCAAAAGTCGTGCGGTAGACGATGATCAGTTGTTCTTTGACGGATTCTTTGAAATCAATTCGGAAGCCAGCACGCGCATCATTCACAGTCAGCGTGTACAGACTCGACGGATATACACTGCCATCCGCGCGGGTGATTTTCAAAGTATCCGGCAGGAATTGCAGACCGCCGTTCGGGAATTGATCCTCAATCAGCGCACCTTCCAACGGCTGATCTTTCGTGTTCAGCGTCAGTTTCCATGTTGCATCTTTGCGAACGTAGTTGGCATCAGTCAACGCTTTGGTGAACAAGGCACCTTGTACACGCTGGTTAACACCGACACTTACACCACCTGCTGTTACAATATTGCTAATATTCTCGTTGCGTACGACCTGATCGACCGGACGGGTCTGATACTTGATCGTATACGAGGAGTTGATATCGCTTAGGAATTGCAGATCAAAGCCGGTACGTCCGTTTGTCGGTGTAATCGTCTTGATCTTGTAATCTTTGTCGAGTGTGAGCAGATTGCCTTGATTGTCGTATACTTTGAGCGAACCATCGACTACCTGTTGACTGCTGTTGAAGCGGTCTTTAACGATAGCATTGCTTTGCGTAATCGTCTGGTTGTTCAGATTGTACCCAATTGCCCAATCGATTGTTCCTGTGGCAGGATCGTAATTTTCTACCTTTTTGCTCAAAAATTGCTGTTCTACCGTAACCTGTGCTTGCGCTTCGGCATCGCCTTTGCTACTAGTCAGCGTTGCCGTGTTGGAAAAGACCGTGCGTGCATTATCCGTCATATCGGTTACGTATATAATGCGGTAAGCGGAATAGATCGTATTGTCAAAAGACAGCTTAAACTGGGACTCATCCGCACTGAGCGTATAACCGGATGTGATGCGATCTCCGAGTGTAGTCGTACCGTCTACATTCACATTCAGTCCATATACTTGAACGGATACCGTATCGAGCTTCATACCAGCGCCGGTCGGGTCAGTGATAACGGCATTTTCCAGCTTTTCTTTTGTCGTATTCAGATCGATAGTCCAACGAATCTGGGAACTGCTGATGGCTTCACCGCGTTTGCCAATATTGCTGCCTTTATCCGGTTTCAGGTAAACGACAACAAACTGCGAGCTTTCGCCCAGAGGAATGGCAATCTTCACTTCGGTGCTGCCTGTTACTGTTTCCTTGCTAAGTGAGGTACGGAATTGCATCGTACCGTGGATATCGGAATATTCATCTACAGTGGAGTTAAATGTTACAGTTACATGCCCCGACTTGGTTGCATCAAAGCTACCGACTGTCGTATCGCCAAATTGCAGCGGAACATTGTTAATGTCGTTGTACAATTGAAAAGCGGACGGCAGATCGAATTCGAATGTCGAACCGCTAGTGTAGGAACCGTCATTTGGCAATGCCCATTCGTAATTCAGATTGATCGCTTCATCTGGATCAATCGGATCTCCGGGATTGGCTTCACCATCAATTACTTTACCATTTGCATCTGTCAAATACGCGTTGGTCAGGATGTTCTGCTTGGCAGCAGGTGTAGCAGGTTCTGTACCAGTTGTATCTGTAGGTGTCGTTTCGGTTGAACCGTCTGTTGAACCAGCATCGGTTCCACCATACGTATCGGATTGAACCGTCGTAGACGTTGTAGAAGCGGTGCTGTCATCCGTACTGGCGGATGTACTATTTGCAGATGGAGCTGTGCTGCTTTCATCGGCAGCATGAGTAATTCCCGGCATAAAAAGACAGTTCAAAATCAACATGAGTGCGACTGCTAATACACTCACTTTCTTAAATACATTCATACGTAACCTCTTTTCGTATGTAGTTATTCGTACCTAGCGACCGAGCAACAATGAATTTCCATATGGAACGCTGGAAATGGATAATTAAGGAGAGAACGACAATTATATGTACAAGGACTGTATTGATTATACATGATTGTACAAGATAAAATACCGAACTTATTAACGAATTTAATGATTAATTTTATAAAAAGTCATTCTATTCGCATAAGTCCAAAGGACTATACAGACTTAGTATGCCGTATGTACTAATAAAACGGTAGCCTGCTAAGTGAAACATGGTAAAAATTGTTTGGAATCTGCTTGAATGCAAGATAAGCAGCTCCGATTTCGTCTAACTTCGCCCATGACGTTGTTTGGGGAAGAATGATGACTATGAAAGGATGAAACAGGGATGACCACATTATCGATTCTGGATTATTCACCAGTGGACGAGGGCAGTAATGATCAAGAAGCGTTACGTCAAACGGTACAAATGGCGATTGCTGCCGAACAGCTGGGCTATCATCGCTTCTGGGTATCCGAGCATCATCATTTGCCACCGCTTGCCGGCAGCAATCCAGAGATGCTTATGATGCATCTGGCAGACCGTACCCACTCCATTCGTATCGGCTCCGGTGGAGTGATGTTGCCCAATTACAGTGCGTACAAAGTCGCCGAAAATTTCCGTATGCTGGAAGCACTGCATCCCGGTCGCATCGATCTGGGAGCGGGACGGGCTGCTGGAGCTGGTCGAATTGGACGAACTGCATTGAACGAAGGACGGAATGAATCTGTATCGTACGAGCAACAATTGGCTGATCTGATTCACTATTTGCATCAAGACGCAAATGGAGTGGATCGCTTCCCCGGTCTGATCGCAACGCCGCAGATTGATACGCAACCGGAACTATGGCTGCTCGGTACAGGGAATGGCAGTGCAGAGCTGGCAGCAACATATGGCACGGCACTCGCGTTTGCCCATTTCATCCATGCTTCCGATGTTGGACCGCAGGCGGCAAAGCGATATCGACGAGAATTTCAGCCGAGCGAGGTACGCAAGCAACCGTATACGATGGTTGGCATCTTCATCAGTGTGGCAGATACAGAGGAAGAGGCACAGCTTCAGGCGCTCAGCTGGGATTACTGGTTACTGATGTCTGAAAATAAAGGGCTGCGCAAGCCCGGTCTCCTACCTCCAGAGCAGCTGCAATCCCATGTATATACGGAAGAAGAGCAGAATCAGATCACTGCTCGCCGGGAACGTATTCTTATCGGTACGCCGCATAAGGTGCGTGCGCGCATCGAACGTCTGGCAGCGCGTTATGAAGCAGACGAGGTGCTGATCCTGCCGCTTGTCTACGGATTCCATAACCGAATGCGTATGATTCAGCAGCTGGCAAAGGTGTTTGAAATGGGTGAGAATGCAGAGAAGGAGCGGGATTTGCAGGATTTGCTATGAATCAAGTTTGGAGAGCACCGTGTTTGGGGTAAAAGGATCATGTGAGAGGTTCATAAACGATCCCAACAACCAACGGACACTATAGCGAAAGGGGCTTTTCCCAATGATGAATCCATTAAAAATGAGTGCCGCGGCGGCATTGCTATTATCGGGTGTGATTGCAGGTTGCAGCAATGGTAGTCAACCTGATCCGACAGCGCCTGTTCAAAGCGTAAGTGAAGCGGAAACGGATCAAGCTGGTCAAGATAATACAACCGCGCAAACGCTGGAGGGAGACTTCCGTCAGTATTCTAGCGATCCCAACAAATCCGATGCCAGTGCCGATTATAATGTAGTTGGTAAATATGTAGCCGAAAATGGCGATACAATGACACTGGACGTGAATGGGAAGCAACTTAATATTCCGAAAAGCAATTCCTACGAAGCAGCAGCTGACTTGCCCAAATCGACCGATCTGCCGGGTCAAGAAGTGAGTGTGACGCTGAATGCACAAGATAGCACGATTGCGACAGCTCAACTTGCCAAAGATGCGGATGATATGGACAATTCACAGCCTGATATTGTCGGTCAATTCGTCTCTGAGACAGATACTAACGTCGTTATCAAGCAAGGTACTGAAGAGAAATCGTACCAGAAAGCGGCTGACTTTGAAGGTACAGACGGTCCATCCAATGAGCGTACCGTAGGTACAACTGTCAGTCTGGATCTGGACAAAGATGGCAAAGTCATTCGCGTTCGTGGCGAATATCAGGATGGTAGCTCGGTTGGCGATGGCAATTCGGTCAACAACTAACTATTAGCTATGTATATTCTGTTTGCGGAATCGATTCGCGATGCTTGTTTTCACATTTGGATATATGAGATGACAGATCGTAACGAGGCAAAGAAGAATAGATATACGCATATTAAAAAGCTTCGGACAGCAGCATTATAACTGGCTGTCCGAAGCTTTTTTGACGTGCTGTTATAGAATCACGTACCCATCTTTACAAGGCATGCATCCTTATCACTTAGTAGAATCAAGACATAGGGAATGAGCAATGGATTGCTTATTTGTACACTTTCACACGTTCTTCAACAGGTTGGAATGTTTTCTCGCCAGCTGGGGCAGCGGGTGTACCGAATGGCAATTGTGCTACCAGCTGCCATTGTGCCGGAATGTTCCACGTGGATTTTACTTCTTCGTCGATCACTGGATTGTAATGTTGCAGAGTGGCGCCCAGACCTTCGGCTTCCAGTGCAGTCCATACAACCAGTTGCAGCATACCGTTCGCTTGTTGTCCCCACAGTGGGAAGTTGTCTTTGTATGCTTCGAATTGGTTTTGCAGGTTAGTGATAATATCGGTATCTTCGAAGAACAATACAGTACCATAGCCATTTTTGAACAGACCCATTTTTTCTTCGGTCGCTTTGAATACTTCCTCGTTATTCACGATACCGCGCAGTGTTTCGGTTGTGATGTTCCACAGTTTGTCGTGCTGCTCACCGAGCAGTACAACCGCGCGAGCGCTTTGGGAGTTGAAGGAAGACGGTGTATGTTTGATCGCTTCTTCTACGATATGTTGGATCTTGTTATCGTCGATAGGCGACTCTTTACTGATTACATAAACGGAACGACGGTTTTCCAGAGCTTTGAAAAATTCAGCAGACATGAAAAAATCCTCCTCTTTGATATGTAAATGTTTGTTACTTACTTTTTTAATGATACTACATAATTGTTGTGAGTCAAGCACTTTTTGAAAAAGAATAAGTAGGTGTGGTAGTAATCAGACTGACAATATACTGTACAGCAGATTTGGCGGTATGATATAGCAGCCGATCCAGTATTATGGCAAACGTGCTGAAGTTGTAGTGATCGATCCAGTATTGTTGCAAATGTGCTGAAGCTATAGCGACCGATCCAGTGTTGCGGCAAATCTACTGAAGCTATGGCAACTTATTTTCCCGCCAAATAAAAACCTGCTTCTACAGACATATTGTCCGTTAGAAGCAGGTTTCAGTTTGCAGGGAGCTTAGTTGTGTTTATTGTGTTTGCTGTGAGATGTCTTGGCTGATCACACGATTATTCGTACAGTGATTCCAATTCTGCGATCAAGGAGCCGACATAATCGGCGGCGGATTGGATTGGTTCAGGTCCCGACATATCGACACCGGCAAGCTTCATTAACTCCAGCGGGTCTTGTGAACCTCCTGCTTGAAGTGCCTTTAACCAGCGATCAATTGCCGGTTGCCCTTCCTGACGAATGAGCTGCATCGCAGCGGTGGAAGCGGTCAATCCAGCAGCATAAGTATACGGATACAAGCCCATATAATAATGCGGCTGACGCATCCATGTGAGCGTAGCGCCTTCGTCCAATTCCAACGTCTCACCCCAGAACGATTGTAAAATCTGACCCTTGGTAGTCGATAGCCAGTCAGCGGTTAGCGCTTGACCTTGCTCGGCAGCCGCATACACCTGTCGTTGTAGCTCCGCTTCCAGCAGATGAGTAATGAAGTTATGGTAATACGTGCTGAGTAGCTGCTGAATGACCCAACTGCGCAGACGCTTGTCATCTGATCCTTGTAGCAGATGATCTGCAAGCAGCAGCTCGTTCATCGTGGACGGCGCTTCAACGAAGTATGTGGAGCACCAATAGTTGCTGAATGGCTGATGCTCTGCCGCCAGCGCAAAGTGCGCGGCATGTCCTAGCTCATGCGCGAGTGTAAAGGCATTGCGCATATTGTCTGACCATGCCATCAGAATGTACGGATGTTCTCCGTATACCGGCGAGCAGAATGCACCAGTCGATTTGCCGTCATTATCGGCATAGTCGATCCAGCGTCCGGCAAAGGCATCGCGGATGATAGTACTATAATTTTCGCCCATCGGAGCTAGTGCCTGCTGAATCATATCGCTGGCTTCCTCATACGATACAGATGGATTGTACGATGGATCAAGCGGCGCTTTCAGATCGCAGAAGTATAACTTGTCCAGTCCGAGTTTGCGTTTTTTCAGAGCGGCATAGCGCTGCATATGCGGAGACAGTTGTTCCAGCAGCACGTTGTGAATGTTGTGATACATATCCACATTGACTTGTTGAGGTTGCAGCAGCATTTCGGTCACGGAAGTGTACTTGCGCAGACCGGAGAGTACGATCTGCTTTTTCACCTCGGTCGCATACGTTTCAGCAAAGGTGTTGCGGTATTGCTTGAGCGTTTTGGTAAAAGAAGTAAAAGCATTGCGGCGTAGCGTAGTATCAGCGGACACTTCATACGCATTTTCATATAAACGGAACGACACTGGGATGATATTGCCCTCACTGTCCGTGCAATCGTCAAAAGTCATATCGGTCAGCTTGCTGCGCACATAAATGCGATACGGCGCGCCGGTGACTTCACCTAGTGCAGCCAGTGCATTTTCCGTTTCTGGCGCAAGGCGATGCGGACGTGTCTCATCCAGTTGCTGTAACATACGCTCGTACGGTTGCAGTCCAGCTTCTTGTTGTCTGAAGTTTGCAATGACGTCCTGCGGCAAATCCAGTATTTCCGAATCGATCCATGTGATAGCGGCTTGCACGCGGGAGTACAGATCACCTGCTTTGGCAGAACGGGCGATATTGGCAGAGTCGCTACCGTCAGTGGATTGCTGTAGACTGGCATAGCTGTACGCTTTCGAGAGCGCAAGCTCTAGTACCGTTTGCTGCTCCAGACATTGCAGCAGGGTAGCTGCGCTCTCGCCAAGGCGACCGCGGAATTGTTGAATCTGCTTCGTTTGCTGTTCAATCTCGGCTAGAGCATCGTTCCAATCTTGTTCAGTGGCGTATAGATCATTCACATTCCACGTAGCGGGAATCGGCACTTCGGAGCGGCTGAGCGTTTTGGACATGATCGTATTCCTCCTTGAATGATGGTATGTAGGTAAGCATTCATTTGATTCATAGGGCAGGAGCTGGCTTTATCATTGTATGACTGTCTAACTGTTTATAGTCAATTCTATCATGAAAACGTGGCAGCATAATCCTTTTTGTAGTTGCCATGTTACAGCATGATGTCTCATCTCATTAGCTTTTTCTTTTATCGTTACTCATTTCAGCAAGGATGATAAACACAATCCCAGCGATCAAAAAGATCCACGCTCCAACCGTTAGAGGGGTAAGAGAAGTGTCATAAATAGGTAACAATGTACCTGCTCCCAAAATGGAAGCACATATAAAATAAGTGGAATAAAGGAATGCTGCAATGAAACAAAATACACCACCCAGAGTTCTTCTTGACATTTTTGGCACCTCCTTACTGAAAATTGAAATGAACTAATTACACAGTATATATCAAAAATACACGTGTTCAAAATGTGTAGTATGTAAGAAGTAATCATCAGAAGGGAGTGAAGAAATCAAAGAAAGCCGCTCACAGGAGCGGCTAACAAGGGATTGTTTATATGCGTTTACGATTCAAAAGTCATTAGATCGCCTGTACCAAAATCTCGGCAAAGCGTTCCAAAAACTGCTGATCCTGCTCGTCAAAGCGGTTTTTGAGCGGACTGTCGATGTCGATGACACCAAGTAGCTCGCCATCGCGTACTAGCGGCACAACGATCTCACTATTGGAGGCGGCATCGCAGGCGATGTGACCAGGGAATTCGTGCACATCGGCAACTAGCAATGTGCGACGTTCGGATGCGGACGTACCACACACGCCTTTGCCCAGCGGAATACGAATGCAGGCGGGCAATCCTTGGAATGGTCCAAGCACCAGTTCCTTGCCATCATACAGATAGAAGCCTGTCCAGTTCGTATCCTGCAAACATTGCTTCAATAGCGCGGAAGCGTTGGACAGATTGGCGACGCGATCCGGTTCGTCATGGATCAGACTTTTGAGCTGGCTTAGCGCCGTCTCGTATTGCTCCTCACGGGAGCCAGTATATGCTATATTTTCAAACATGAAAGTCACCTTTTTCGGATAGATTTACAGACCTTTCAGCTGTACCCGTGCCAGATTCGACATCTACACCCAGTATACAATTGTTGCCCCTATTTGCAAATGAACATTGCCTAAAATGAAAGGTATCCGTTCAAGCGGTACAGCGTTACTTCAAATGTAAGGTAAAAATTGGTATAAATTTAGCAAACCTGTTTACGTAATAGGCAAGCAGGGTAAGTACAGCTTGAATCATAACGGTTTACAGGGCTAATCTGTTAACAGCGATTACAGTTTGCTTACGCTCTTAGCCAGAACGGCGTACGACCTTTATACATCATTTCATCGACTGGAAGGGGAGAAGGGTATATGCATGCGGAGGTACAAAATTTGTTTATTCGAATCCATATGCTGCATCAGGCGAATCAGCACATGCTGACGATTGCCGATATGCAGCCTATTCTGGAGAACCGTGGGTATCGTGTTGGAGATCGTGAGATCAAGCAGGAGCTTGTGCATCTCACAGCCGAGAATATGCTGACTGTCAGTGGTGATGAGTATCGGATTACCGGCACGGGTATTAGCGAATTGAGGGAAATCCGCAAGCGGTTATCGCTGCTGTGCGGCGAAGTCGTTTCACCTACAGCTCCCGGCAACCTTCCAGAGCGTACGATGTCCAAGCAGGCATCTTCCGCAATCGTTTAATTGTATAAGTACAGTCGGCAAAAAGCCGGTATCCGCTATGATGAGCGAATACCGGCTTTTTGCCGTATACCCATACGCCCAACACGGTATCCCAGACACAATATTCAACATATACATGTGCGCGATATGTATAAATGTAGAGGAATGATTTCTATACAGAACGTCAATCTTGCAGTTGCACAATGGAGACGTGCAGGTTATTCTAAGACGGTTCTAGCATATCGTGAAGCATAATGGAGGAAACGAAATTGAATCAGAAGAAAAAGCCGTTCCTATACCGGATCGACCCGCTGACGAAGATCTTCATGCTGCTGTGCATTTCGATTCTGGCAGTTCATATGAAGCATGCTCTGCCACAGCTGATTTTGTTCGGATTCGTGTGGACGACGGTTGTGATCGGTACAGGGCAGATGGTGAGTCGCCCGCTTGTGCAATTACTGGCAGGCATCGGGATTCCGTACTTTGGATTATCGCTATTGTCGGTACGTGAAGGCGAAGTATGGTGGCAGTGGGGCGCTTTGCAGTTGACGAGTGGCGGACTGGAATATGGCGCGGTGATGACGCTGCGTATATTTATCTTTTGCCTGACTTCGGTGGCACTATCGGTAACGACCGATTATCGTGAGCTGGTCGGTGCGCTCGTATTGAAGTTGAAGGTGCCGTATCGGTTTGCTTATGGGTTAGCGCTGGCATTGACCTTTTTGCCATTGTTGCGAGAGGAAGGCAGATTGGCACTGGCGGCAAGGCGTTTGCGCGGACAACGTATCTCGCGTGGACCGGCAGGATTACTGCATGCACGGGATTATTTGGCAGCTGTATTTACCGGTTCGGTGCGCCGTATTCAATATATTGCTGGTGCAATGGATGGCAAAGGATTTGGCGCATCCGCACATCGTACGTTTTACCGTCCGTTTGTACTGCCATCCTATGCATTGCCACTCATGCTGACCAGCGCAGGAGTTACACTGGCGCTCTGCCTGCTGGTGTAACTTCGGTCTGAAGATGTCGCACTGGCGACTACAATGTAAGAAAAAGATTGACTTATCCATATTGTTAACCTAAATTATATTTTGTGGTTAACAATTAATGAGCAGTAATGAATTAACATTATTGCATCATTGTAAACTGCTGAATACCAACACATAGGGAGCGAAATCATGAGTACAAATGTAAATAGCAATTCATCCAACAGCAAAATGAGCCGTACCTTCCAAGCGTTTACGACGATGGATATCGTGCTGATGGCGCTGCTGGCGACTGCCAATGCGGTCATGACGATGTATCTGGGCGCAGTGAATCAGCTGCTTAGCAGTATTGGCGGTCCGATTCTCACTTCTACAATTGTCGGTCTGTATATGATCTATGGACTGCTGGCTTGTTATATTATCCGTAAACCGGGCACAGCCGTAATTACATATGCGCTGGGCGCGCTAGTACAGAGCTTTGTCGGCGTATCATACGGTATTGCTTCCGCTTTTGCCGCAGCGATCTGTTATATGCTCGTTGCTGAACTGCTGATGGCGATTACTCGTTATCGTCGCTGGTCGACTGGCTGGATGATGCTCATCGGTGGCGCGATGGTGCCAATCTGGTTCGTAGTGGCAGTGCAAATGTTCGGCTATGCCAAATGGGGAATGACCATTCTGTCCATTGCACTCGTCGTGCGTATTCTGAGTGGTGTGCTGTTGTGCGGTCTGTTAACGGTAGTCTTTGCCAAAGCGATTGGTAAAACAGGTCTGCTACGCCGATTCGCCGGATTCAACGGACAACGCTAATGAGCAATAACGACATGGACATGGCGAAACCGGCAGTTGTACTGCGGCAGGTGTCGTATGTGTATGACGGCAGCGAACAAGCGGCGGTGCAACAAATTGATTTGCAAATACAACAGGCACAATGGATTGCGATTGTCGGTGCAAGTGGTAGCGGCAAATCGACCTTGTGTCGCCTGATCAATGGTCAACTGCCACGGCTGGCTGGTGGACAGCGGCAGGGAGAGGTGTGTATTCAGGGTATCGACCCTGCGGAAGCACCGATTGGAGAACTGGCAGCTGCTATAGGTTCGCTTGGACAAGACCCGGATGCTGAGCTGGTCGTCGGTACAGTAGAGGATGAGATCGCATTTGGACCGGAAAATCTCTGTTTGCCGCCGGCGGAGATCGGCTCGCGCATAGAGCGGTTGACGACAACACTGGCATTGGAGCATGTGCGTCATCGCCGTGTTCATCAGCTCTCCGGCGGACAACGCCAGCGTACTGCATTGGCGGCTGTACTGGCGCTGGAACCGCAAATGTTGCTGCTGGATGAACCGGCAGCAAGTCTCGACCCCGCAGGTCGTCAGCAAGTACTTCGTATGATTGGTGATTGGCACGCTGCTGGTGGTACGCTAATTACGGCATCCGCTCGCTGGGATGATAGTGTACAGCGAGCAGATCGTGTCATTGTGCTGGAAAAGGGCAGGATCGTTCTGGAAGGTACACCGACGGAGCTGCTACAACTGCACGGAGAGGATCTGCGTCAGCTGTACATTTTGCCAGCGCTATTAGAAATGGAAGCTGAAAAGGCGGATAAGTCATCTGGCTTCTTCGCGTCTAAATCCGTATCTCCATCGTCGCAACAGTCGTCAGTTCCTTCAGCATATAAGTCGCCAGCGTCACTGCAATCAGAACCGAGTCAACAGCAGCAAGCACCATTAGTATCATCTGAGAAACAACGTTCCTCATCAACTATGTTGCAGCCGATTGTAGATATTCGTCAGCTGGATTACACGTATGCAGGTTCATCCGTGCCAGCATTGCACCATATTTCGCTATCGTTGTATCCGGGGGAAATGGTGCTACTATGTGGCGCCAACGGCTCTGGTAAAACAACACTAACCCGTCTGCTAACAGGTTTACTGACGCCACCGAGCGGACATGTTTTCCGTCATGAGCGAGATAGCGGACGCGAGTTCATTGATACGCGCGCGCAAGATACAGGATATTTGTTTCAGCACCCGGATCATCAGTGGGTAGCGCCAACGGTATGGGACGAATGCATATTCGGCATTCGAGCACAGTTGAATTTGCGTCGTCGGCAACCACTGCCACAGCTATGGGTGGAGCAGGTAGAGCAGAAGTTAGCGCAAGTTGGATTACTGGCAGAACGCGACGCTTCGCCATACAGCCTGAGTGCTGGGCAAAAGCGACTGTTGTCCGCTACCGCTCAATTTTTGCTGGAGCGTCCGTTGTATATTTTGGATGAACCGGGAGCAGCAGTAGACTATTTTACGGTACAGCACATATTGCAGCAGTGCCGTACTGCTATGAAGCGTGGTGCAGCGCTGCTGATTGTTACTCATGAACCGGAATTGTTCAGTAGAGACGCCACACGTATCATTACGCTAGCAGAAGGACGCATCCAGTCTGAACAGCATCTGCATCCAGCAAGCGACTCCTGAAGCAGGGATCACCACCAATATGAAAAGGAAGTACATCTGTCAAGGAACGGCAACGATACACGTGGTAACTCAAGAGAATAACAATATATCGGTACAAACAAAATGCAGTTCCTCTCCGACGAAACGATGTCGCCGTGAGAGGAACTGCATTTTGAGTTATATTCAGACTGATCTTATTTTCGCATAGATGGAGACAAGCGCTCTGCTTCCATACCTAGCTTTTTGAGCAAATAGATCAGTTGTTCTTTTTCCTGCATATTCAGACCGCCCAGTGCGAAGTTCAGGCGTTCTTCGTATTTTGGATAAATCTCGTCCATCATCGCACGACCTTGATCAGTCAGCTCGGCGTAGATGACGCGGCGGTCGGTTGGGCAAGGGTGACGGCGCAGCAGACCACCATGCTCTAGCTTGTCGATGACATACGTAACGTTGCCGCTTTGCAGCAGCAATTTGGCTCCAATTTGTTGAATCGGCTGAGCGCCTTTAAAGTAGAGCACTTCCATGACAGAAAATGCGGTAGAGTTGAAGCCTTCGATTTTGCTTCCGGCAACAGCATGTTCGTTCAGGCTTTTAAAAGCTTTGGCGAAGACGCGGTACAGATGCATGGATTGCTCAGTGTTATTCATAGACATGTTAATCATGATACAGTCATCCTTTCCGGGTGTGGGATACGTAACATCTATGCAAAAGAGTTATAAGAAGTAATCTGGAATCTAATTCAATCTTACCTGCAATTAAAATTAAAAAATGTATCATTTGTCACAATGTCAGCCATTTTAAATATTAAATTTAAGGATTAAATTGCGTTTAAAAAGGTACTTATCTGTTCTAATTTTCACAAGAATAGAAATTGTGGATAAAATGTATACACTGACGGCAATTTCTTTATAATCGTAATATTCATCTGGAATTGTACAAATGAAAAATGATTTCATCTTCATTTGGTAGTGTTCAAATGTAGAAATGGAAAAAAGTCTGTGCGCAAGATGTGTATGACCTGTGGAAAAGTGGATAAATATTGTGGATAAGCATGTGCATAATTTCTCTTTTATCAAAAAGCGGAGATTACAATGCATAAAAAATAGTTGTTATACATAGACAATCAGCAAAAAGGCGAATTATCAGCATTTTATACACATGTTGTTCTGTATAATGTGGTGAACCTGTGTATAGAGTGGAATAATTTTACTGAAATCTATCCTCAGGCTGTGGATAAGGTGTTTATAACTTGTGTGTAAACACTTAATATCTGGTACTAATTTGTGTATAGCATGTTGGTAACTGAAGTTGGTCTTTTACAAAACGTTTACGCAAATATTGCACAAATATCCATTCCTTTTAATACTCCCACGTTAAAGTGGATAAAAAGAAAAGGCAGTCATTAGCGACTGCTCAACAATAAGGAAGTGGAGAAACGATAGTGATGAGAGATAAGTCATTGACCTTGGGAGCAGAGCCGTATCGCAGTCATTTACAACAGATTATCGCCAGCTTTCACGATCATCGCGGGCGTGTACTGATCGCTGCACATCGCGGCGATTGGCGGTTAGCACCGGAAAATTCACTGGCAGCTATTCAGTATTCCATCGTGGCAGGCGCTGATCTGATCGAGATTGATGTACAGCGCACCGCCGACGGACAGCTCGTACTGATGCACGATGAGACGGTGGATCGGATGACGAACGGTAGCGGCAGAGTGGCGGAGATGACGCTGGAACAGCTACGGGCATTGCGCTTGCGTCAGCATCAGGGCGGGCATGATCAGCGGCTGACCAATTATATGATCCCGACGCTGGAAGAGGTGATGATTCTTGCACGCGACAAGGTCATGATCAATCTGGACAAATGCTGGGCATGGCGCGACGATGTATACGCTGTGCTGCTGCGTACAGACACCGTGGCACAGACGGTATTCAAAAGTACGGCTGAACCAGAAGAAGTCCATTCTTTTCTGAATCATAAACCACAGAAGCCGCTGTATATGCACATATTGGACGATAGTAATGAACATCATGTGGAGCGGATCGGAGAATGTTGTGAAATGGTACGCCTGGAAGCGGTAGAGATTTGTTTTGAACAGGAGAACAGTAGGTTACTTCAGCCATCACTGCTGCAAAGGATACAGCAATATGGTTGCCGACTGTGGGTAAATACGATGTGGGATTCATTATGTGGTGGTCACTCTGAGCTACATGGAGCGGAAGGCTGGGAGTGGCAGCTACAGCATGGATTCAATATGATCCAGACTGACAATGCGGTTATGCTGCGTCGTTATTTGGATGAGCAATGACGGCACTCGCTAGTATTTCAAAAGGATCTGAGGCGGAAGTACGCAAGAGAATGATGCGCTGAAGAAAATGGTAGGCAAGCAGCTTCTCTGTTCGGTGTCATACTGCGAGACACATATACTAACAGACGAATATGCTGCCAGCTATCAAGAAGATTGCTGGACCCATACACCAAAATCCCCGGCATTCTGAGTCATCAGTTTGCACGAGGGTTTTGGTGTATGGGTGTATTTCTATATCAATAGACGATCGTCTATCTCCATATTGATAGACAACAAAGCATATGTTTTAACTTGGACGATTATCAATCCAAGGCAACAATAGATAAGATTCTACAATCATCCAACGCTACGATCATCTAACGCTACCATCATTCGATAGTTGGAATCATTTGGCTCTCATTCACTCTTATCGTTAGACTGGTTCAGATTCACTCCGACCAACTGCTTCCGCCGCGTTGCTGCCTGCCGCATGACCAGTTGTAAAGGCAGCCGTAATATTGTAACCGCCCGTATATCCGTGAATATCCAGCACTTCACCGCAGAAGTACAAATGATTCATCAGCTTGGATTCCATCGTCTGCGGATGAATCTCTTTTAGATTCACACCGCCGCCAGTTACAAATGCTTCCTTGATCGACAGCGTACCGTTGATCGCCACTGGGAATGCCTTGATCAGCCGTGCCAGCTCCAGCCATTGCTGCTTCGGAATATTGTGATACGTGATATCCTCAGCGATGTGCGCTTTTTGCAGCAGTAGCGGAATCATGCGCTCTGGTAGATAGCCTTTGAGCACATTTTTGACCGCTTTGCGCGATTCTTGCTCAGCCATCTGCAATGTTTCCCGGTAAATGTCGTCTGCACTCTGCTCCGGTAGCAGATCAATCGTCAATTGCACCGAAGTGACCGGGAACTTTTTGAGCGCTTTGACCACATACTGGCTGCAACGTAGCGCGGCAGGACCAGAAATGCCAAAGTGTGTGAACAGCATATCGCCATCGTGCATGATCAGTTTTTTCCCTTTGGGATTCCAGACAGTCAGCTGCACATTGCGTAGGGACAAGCCTTGCAATTCTTTACTCTGGATAAACGATTCCGGTGATGTGAGCGGCACCTCGGTTGGATACAGCTCGGTAATCGTATGACCTGCCTTTTCCGCCCATGGATAACCGTCGCCTTCGGAACCTGTTTGTGGCACGGATTTGCCGCCAACCGCGATAATGACTGCCCGGCTGCGAATGACTTCACCAGCACGCAGCTTTACGCCGCAGGCAGTGCCTTCATCATATAACACTTCCGCGACCGGGCTATTCACCCGGATATCAACCCCCTGCGCGCGCACTCGGTTCACGAGCGCATCTACTACAGATTTCGCTTTATCGGTGACCGGGAACATGCGCCCATTATCTTCTTCCTTCAGCGCAATTCCTATATTCTCGAAAAATGCCATAATATCGCGGTTGCTGAAGTTTGCCAGCGCGCTGTGCAGAAAGCGTCCGTTGCCCGGAATATATTTGATTAATTCATCGACTTCTTTGGCATTGGTGACATTGCAGCGTCCGCCGCCGGAGATGCCCAGCTTGCGTCCTAATTTGTTTCCTTTATCAATCAGCAGTACGCGCGCGCCATGTTCGCTGGCTGCCACACTCGCCATCAGACCCGCTGATCCGCCGCCGATCACAATAATATCGTATTTCAAACGTAATCGTTCCTTTATATAAAGTAGTAAAATGTATATCTCAGACTACTATACCATGAATCGTGACCGATCGACCGCTGCATTGCAAAAGCAGTACAATAGATTGCAGATTACAACGGATTGAGTAAACTCATCTGATTGCAGTGTTTATAGTTTGGAGAAACAGGGGTATTGTATAGGTGATTTGAAAATGGTGGCACAAAGAACCATATATTGTAATGCTATCCGTGCTGTGCTTTAATCGAAGTACGACAGAGACAGGGGGAGGGGCGCGTCATTATTATTGCGGTCAAGGAAATCCTGCTGCAAATGCTTGCTGTAGGCGCTTCTGTTTTCGTATTCTCCGGTGTGGTGGAACGCAGTGGTGACGATTCTCTGCATCATGGACGGTTGGCATGGCGCGGATACGCTCCAGTGCTCGTCATCTCCTTTGCGCTCAGTATTGTGATCGGCTGGATTCTGGCGGCTTATAGCGCGATTGATAGCCGAATTCCACTCAGTGTGGTGTCGTTGATTGTCGGTGTATTGTACATAGGCGCATGGCGTGGGTTGTGGCTACTGCTGCTCAGTGTATTTATGTATATATTATTTAGTGATAACGTTAACATTAGTGATTTAATGATTCAGACCGGGTTGCTATTGTATCCGATTGCAGGTTTGTGTTATCCGCTCTTTCAGCACTCCACTCTTCGCCGCAAACGGTTGATTGTGATGGTGCTTGTCTTGCTGAGTACGTTTCTGGCGTTGGTTGTTATTGCCCTGCAAATACCGCTATTCCAGCTTGGTATAGGTATCTGGATGTTGATTACGCTCATTGTCGTCGCGGCGGTCATTGCAGGCGATTACTGTACTACCGCGATTGAACAAATTATTGAGAAAAAGCAGTTAAGTCGTCAGATGCTGGATCTATCCAATCGCGTCATTACGGAAGCGGAGAAGCTGCGCCAGATTATGAATGTGGCGCCGATGATGATCACCTCCATTGATGCCAAAGGACAGATCACAGCAATCAATGAAGCGGCATTCACCTTATTGCGCCATTCAGTGCCTGGCTTACAACGTGAGCAAGTGAATGATATTTCGTTTTTTGCATTGGAAGGCGGCGATATTCGAAGCGGGCTGAAAGGCACGATTCGTCTCATTCGGCGGGTTCAACAGAGTCGCAGTAATGAGAGCGAGATTCTGCGGCTGGAATACGGCGTCTTTTATCTGAATGTGGCACCTTTGTTTCATAAGCCGGGTGGCGAATTGAGCGGCTTCGTCATTGTCGGTCAAGATGTTACCGAAGTGGAGCGGCTACGTAATGAGCTGAGTCATGTGGAACAGCTCAGTCTTGTCGGCAAAATGGCTGCCAGCATCACCCACGAGATTCGTAATCCGATGGCTGTCGTACGCGGATTCCTGCAATTGATGCATGAGAAAAGTCCATCGTCGTTAGATCACTATTATATGATCGTTCTCGACGAATTGGATCGCGCCAATAGCATCATTAACGACTTCCTGTCGCTAGCGCAGAACCGAATTGTGGAAAAAGAACCGTTCAGTCTGCACGCGATCATCGAAGAATTGTTACCGCTATTATGGGCAGATGCCAATCTACGCGGACAGACGATTACATTTATACCGGGACAGGATATTCCCCTGCTAGAACTGAACTCCAAGGAGATCAAGCAGTTGGTTCTCAATCTGGCACGTAACGGCATGGAGGCGATGGAGGACAAAGGGGAGTTGACGATTGAAACGGAAGTGACGGATGCCGAAGTGATCATGCATATCCGCGATACCGGACCGGGCATTGCACCGGATAAGATGGACAAGCTGTTTGAGCCATTTTATACGACCAAGACCAAAGGAACAGGCTTGGGGCTGTCGCTCTGTCTTAGCATTGTCGAACGTCACAATGGGCGTATTACCGTCTATTCTGCGGAAGGACGCGGCACGACCTTTTCTGTCATTTTCCTCAGAGCTTCCGAAGAATCACTGCCTTCAGAACCAACTCCGATACCGGATATGGGGTAAAGCGTTGATCCTCTCATTATCGCGGCTCGAACCAAGTCGATAGGGGTAAAATAAACCTGTATTTTCCATGAAATCTACCGGGATACGGTGGTATTCTGATATAACCTGTGTATAATAGAGGTAATGCTTATGAAAAGTAAGGAGTGAACCAATATGTCAATGTCATTTGATCAATATATGAGAGATATGGTACAGCCGATGCGTGATGAGCTGACTAGTATCGGTATCCAAGAACTGCGTACACCGGAAGAAGTGCAAGAGCAACTGGATAATTCCAAAGGTACTGCACTGATCGTTGTGAACTCGGTATGCGGATGCGCAGCCGGTCAATGCCGTCCGGGCGTAGCTCATGCACTGCAAAGCGATGTAAAACCGGATCACCTGTTCACCGTATTCGCTGGTCAGGACAAAGAAGCAACTGCCAAAGCGCGTGAATACTTCGCGCCGTACCAACCGTCTTCCCCATCGATCGCTCTGCTGAAAGATGGCGAGCTGGTGCATTTTATCGAGCGTCACCAGATTGAGAACCATTCCGCTGAGGATATCGCGATTGCACTCAACGACGCATTCGAGAAATATTGCCTGTAATCTCATACGAGAACACAACATCCTGCGCTGTCACATTCATGTGACGGTTGCAGGATGTCCTTGTTTATGGGTATATATAAAGAGAGCAACTTCTGCGTCGGCGATGTTCGGATGCAGAAGGAAGGAAATACGCATATCGGTTGTAGTCCGATCATGTATATTTGAGACTAGTCGAAGGAGTGAATGATGAGTATGAGTCTTCAACAGGACATTATTAACGATTTGAAAGTACAACCAACGATTGAACCGGAAGCTGAAATCCGCAAACGGGTGGATTTTCTAAAAGGATATATTGAGAAATCCGGTTCCCAAGGTCTGCTAATCGCCATTAGCGGCGGGATCGATAGTGCAGTAGCCACCGGTCTGTGCAAACAGGCAACGGATGAACTGACACAATCGACCGGACGCGAATACAAAACCGTCGGCGTCTTCCAGCCGTACGACACCCAATCCGATATCGACGATAGCTACGCGGTCGCACAGGCATTTGACCTGAAATATAAAGTCGAAACCAATGTGCACAAAGCAGTCGATGCGATCGAGCAAACGGTAAACAGCGTAATGCCACAGCTGGAACAAGACCCACTCAGCCCGCAGGCAAAAGGCAATGTCAAAGCGAGAACCCGCATGGTCGTACAATACGCGATTGCCAACTCGCTCAACCTGCTCGTCGTTGGTACAGATCACGCATCCGAAGCGATCACTGGCTTCTTTACCAAATACGGCGATGGCGCGGTCGATATTACACCGCTCAGCTCGCTCGACAAACGTCAGGTTCGTCAATTGGCTTCCCATCTGAATATCCCGCAATCCATTCTCGACAAAGCACCAAGCGCTGGTCTGTGGGAAAATCAAACTGACGAAACCGAACTCGGCATCACCTACGCTGACAACTCCGACTACCTGGAAGGCAAATCGATCGCTCCCGAAGTAGCAGAACGTTTGGAGACGTACTACAAACGTACCGCACACAAACGTGATCCGATCCCAGGTATTTAATGTAAAGCAAGTACAACATCTGACTTAGATGTAATGAAACAAGCGACTTATATCCGATGATGGATTGAGTCGCTTTTTTATAGTGTAAAAAAGAACCTATTCGATAAGCCGAGTAGGTTCTTTTGGTAGGTGGATGTATTTTTGTGTGTAGTGGATTTATGTATAAGGCAAGCCCTGTAAAAGGTACGGTTCAATAGCTACAAAGGCATCTTGCAAATTACGCACAGTGTAGTTATCTCTTCGTGCAGCTCGATGAAATGGAATATGATGCTGATGATGCGGTTCGGTTTGCACACGCAACTCCGGTGGTGTATCAGGATCATCATGCGGATCATTTCCCCAGCTAGTAATGTGCTTGGAGGAAATACCCATACGTGGATACATGATAAACCATTCGTAATTATATCTTTTTATGTAGCCCTGCTCGTTATACGTTTCCACTGCATGCAGGGCGGTAATACCATAAATAGGATGTGGCTTGAGTGGATAATAAGCTTCGATGCGTTTGGGGCGCCTTTTTTCATATGGAACAGGATATGCAATTGCCGGATCGCTATACTGATGAAGCAGATGCTCAAACTGTTCAATCGCGATAGTAAAATCGCTAGGGTTTAAATGCTCCATTTACGTTCGCTCCTGTTTCAATGTAAGCAGTAATTCTTCTTTTTCTTCCAGCAAATCTTTCCAAAGGTTATAATCATTCGCTTCATCCCAATCTTCCAGATCATCGCCATGACAATGCCCAAACTTGGTTATAAAATCCCCATATTTCAATTCCAATTCGGTGATTTCGCTGGATACCTCTTTGAAGCGATCCTGTACGCTCATATTTCTGAGCTGACGTATTTGAAAATTACGTTGCATTTTCAGCATATATAGCGGTTCATGCTTCCATAACTCAACAGCAAATCGTGGGATTTTTTTCTGATTGGATGTATCCAGACATTCTAATCCGTTCTGAATATACTTGTATAATGTGGGCTTGGATACACCAAGCAATTCGCATGTCTCCGCAATGTTAAGCAAATAGGCTTGCTCATAACCAATCATCAATTGCTGTCCGCCTACTTTGTAATACCATTCTTCCAAATCCAGCTTAAGCTTGCCAAAATTACTATCCGTCAATGCTTCCGGTGAATCTAGACGCTGTAGCCATTGCTGCAATTGATCTGCATGATCCTTAGAAAGAATATATTGCGGATCAAGGCGAAGCACATCCAGATCGCCTTTGATATACTGAATATGATCAGCAAATGTCCGCATAAACACTTGAAAAATCGTAAAAAATACCAACGTTGTCTCATTCTCGATCACTGACAGATTTTTGGCTTCAATGGCTTGCTCCAAGCTTGAAGAAAGCTGTTGAAATTGAACACTCATACGACTCACTCCTTTCATACGATTACTCGAAATTCAAATAATCTATGCATACTTTTATAATACATTATTATACTACTTCGATAAATAGTAAATTTACTTTTTTATAAAAGTGTAAATATATATTTACTTCAATTCATAAAATAGGTACGATAAAATATCGAGTCCTGTTTACCGATTTTGGTTTAATACAATACAGGGACATTAGGCAGGAGGACACTTACTTGATTTACGGAATAGGGCATGATGTGCTGGAGATCGCCAGAATGATCAGCTTGCTGCAAGGCAAACAAAAAGACCGCTTCCTCAAACGCGTTCTGACACCCGCCGAGCAAACACTGGCTGAGCAGCGTGGTCCCAGACTATCTGAATTCACTGCCGGTCGCTTCGCCGCCAAAGAAGCCATCACCAAAGCCTTCGGCTGCGGCATCGGCAAAATCATAAGCTTCACCGACATCGAAATTCTACCTAACGCATCCGGCAAACCTCAGGTCACCCTGTCCACCGGAGCATGGCAGCGATTGGACCTACAACAAGATTCCAACACCTACCAGATCCACCTAAGCATCACCCACCAACCCACCCTGGCATCCGCATTCGCCATCGTGGAAAAAACCAACTAGACGTTCAAGCAAAAGTTGAACAAGCAGACCCAACATATAACACGCAACATCTCATATAAAACGATCTGCTGAAATAATCATCTCAAATAATTACTACTCAAAAAGTCAAAAAGACATGTAAGATGTCAAAAGTCTCTAAAGTCTCTAAAGTCTCTAAAATCTCTAAAGTCTCTAAAGTCTTTGAATTTTTTAAAGTATCGCAACTTCTCAAAACACCAAATCAAACACCAAATTCACTACTGCTTCGCACAAAAAGAATGTTGCGCGTTGCACCAAGCGGAGGGGAGGGAATAAGGCATAAGGGCGACTTACAGTGTTTGTGGTTTTCAAACACGAGGTTCAATGAAAAGTGATTTTTGCGTAAGCAAAATATCTTGCCTCTTTGGAGGTGCGGGAATCTTCATGTACTCATAATCCAAAGATTCCCGCGGCTCCACCGGAGTCCGTTCCCTTATCCCTTCCCGGAGCGCTATGTTGCACCAAAGCCCACATTCAAATAAAGGGCGTTCGATGGGAAACACGCCCCCAAAGGAGATTGATGATGTCCAACATAACACCACAACACGAAGCCAAACGTTATTTCAGCCGCGAACTGCTGGCATGGTATGACGAACATAAACGAGACCTGCCATGGCGACGCAGCCGCAATCCGTACCATATCTGGATTTCCGAGATTATGTTGCAACAAACGCGTGTTGCAGCCGTGATTCCGTATTTTCAGCGATTTATCGAGCGCTTTCCAACTGTCGAGTCGCTTGCCGAAGCGCCAGAAGAAGACGTGCTCAAATGCTGGGAAGGACTTGGCTACTACTCGCGCGCCCGTAACATTCAAGCAGCGGCGAAGCAGGTCGTTGAACGCCATAGCGGGATCGTGCCAGATACGCCAGAAGAGATTTCCGCATTAAAAGGAATCGGTCCATACACCGCTGGAGCCGTCCTGAGCATCGCCTACAACGTTCCTGAACCAGCGGTGGACGGGAATGTCATGCGCGTCCTGTCCCGTTATTTTTGCTTGAGTGACGATATTGCCAAAGCATCCACCCGTGTCAAAATGGAAAAGCTCGCTCGCGAATTGATCCCGACCGGACGCGCATCCGACTTTAACCAGGCGCTCATGGAGCTAGGCGCGCTCGTCTGTACGCCCAAGTCACCGCATTGTCTCACCTGCTCGGTCATGAAGCATTGTGAAGGGCGAATCAACGGCATGGAAGAACAATTGCCGATCAAAACCAAAGCCAAACCACCACGCCCAGAGCATCGTCTGATGGCAGTAGTCGAAGGACGCGGCGAGCATGCAGGCAAAGTGCTGATTCGTCAGCGTCCAGCAACCGGTCTGCTGGCACGGATGTGGGAATTGCCCCATGTCCTGTCTTCCGACGCCAAAAAAGCCGGTGCTGGCTCCGATCTGACACAGCCTGCCGCGATGGAACGACTTAACCATGTACTTAAAAATGAAGGCATCGACGTTCGTCCAGATGAGGAATGGATGAGCGCCGAGCATACATTTAGTCATATTCAGTGGTATATGCGCGTCTTCCGCTGTACGGAAGCAGGGCAAATTGATGTGCCGGTAGATGGCAAGGATTGGCACGGTATGGGAGTCATGTCTGGCGAGCAAGTGGAGCAGGGTACACTGGACATCCGTCTGCCGGGTTCGACACCGGAAGTGCGCAGTGCTATTCGTCAACAGCTTGCCACAGGCACCCTTACCGACACATCAGAGCCGCTAGAGCAGGCACAGGTGGCTGAACAGTCTGCCAATTACGATGTTGTACCTAGCACATTGCTAGGCGAAGCAGTGGCATATGATTACCGCTGGATCGGACGCGACGATATGGAAAAGTATGCGTTCCCGAATCTGTTCCTGAAAATTTTGCAGCAGCATTTTGGCATTTCAAAATAGTCCGGCACAACGGTTCGAGGAGCCAATTATCCAAGCGATTCCATACCTAAAGCTAATCATGTCAGCAAGTAAGCAGCCAAGCGAGGCAACCAGATTCGTACGAAATCTATTGAAGCTGAATCCTGAATCCAATCATGCGGAGGGATAAACATGTCGAGAACGATTGCTATGGTCAAAGGCACGATATGGGCGCCGGAGTGGAGTACGTACACCGACCGTCGTACCGGGTTAAAGGTACACCAGCTGACAGATTATCGTGGTCATAGTCGATTGCCGTATTTTACCGAACATCCATTGTATGACGATGGCAAACGGCTGCTGTTTATTTCCGACCGGGATAATAGTGCGAATCTGTTCTCGATACAGCTGGAAACCGGTGAAATGACCCAGTTAACCACGTATGCCAACAACGACGATCTGGACGTAGCGCTCACGCCGGATGAGCAGTATGCGCTCGTATCGGACAAGCGGGTGATTCGTGCGCTGCATTTGACCCATTTTCGCGAAAAAATCAAGTACCGCTGTCCAGAAGGCTATGTGCTGGGCAATGTAACTTGTACTGCTGACAGTCGCACGCTGCTGACGTGTATTACCGAGGATTTGTCACAGCGGATCGATACCGATCTGGGCAACGGGTATGTCGGACATCGCGAGTGGATGGATGCGCAGCCGAACAGCATCATCATTGCAGTCGATCTGAAAAGTGGCATATCACGCGAGGTGTTCCATACCCGTCATTTTGTGACTCATATCAATGCGTCGGCGACTCTGCCGTGGCTAATAACCTTTTGCCATGAAGGACCTTGGCATCTGGTGGATCACCGGATATGGGGATTGGATCTGCGCAGCGGTGACGTTTGGACTATCCGTGAGCGTCATGAACAGGGAGAATCGGTTGGTCATGAGTGCTTTTTGCCGGATGGAGAGCAGATTGGATATCATGGGATTGCAGCGGATGGAACGTGCTTTTTTGGACGTATTCGATACGATAATACTGGCCTGGAGGAGCAGAAGATTCCTTTTTCAACTTGGCACTTGTACCAGAATGAAAGGTTAGTAATAGCGGATGGGCAGGGGGAAGTGGATACGCTGCATTTATGGGAGCGCGATGAAAAGGGGCGCTATGCTGGTTCGTATGAAGTATGCGAGCTGCGATGCAGCTTTCACTCACAAAAGCTGCATGCCCACCCTCGTCTGAGCGATGACGGACGACGATTGTTTTTCAACAGTGATCGTAGCGGATATGGCAACGTATATATGGTGGAGTTACCGGAGGATGTACAGCGATTGCCGCGTTTTGAACCTCTGGATCACTTAGACTAACCATTACATCTGATCATTGTGACCATTCGTGATGGAGAATAGCAATGAATGCGTACAATAGTAGAATATAACAATACAAAAAGACGACCTGCACTATGCAGATCGTCTTTTCTGTATGCGCTGTGCGCGTTATCTATGCTGGAATTACTTCGCAGCAGTGTAACGTGCGTTTACAGCATCCCAGTTTACTACATTCCAGAAAGCACCGATGTAGTCAGGGCGTTTGTTTTGATATTTCAGGTAGTATGCGTGTTCCCATACGTCCAGACCCAGCAGTGGAGTCAGACCTTCGAATACAGGGCTGTCTTGGTTTGGTGTGCTAGTGATTGCCAGTTTGCCGTCTTTGCCGACAACAAGCCATGCCCAACCACTACCAAAACGAGTTGTAGCCGCTTTTGCGAAGTCTTCTTTGAATTTGTCGAAGCCGCCCAGCTCGCTGTCAATAGCAGCTGCCAGTTCGCCTGTTGGTGCGCCGCCAGCGTCAGGACCGATTACTTCCCAGAACAGACTGTGGTTATGGTGACCACCGCCGTTGTTGCGAACCGCTGTGCGGATGCTTTCTGGAACGCTGTCCAGATCGGAGATCAGCTCTTCCAGGCTTTTGCCTTGCAGTTCAGGAGCGCTTTCCAGAGCGGTATTCAAATTGGTTACGTATGTGTTATGGTGACGATCGTGGTGAATCAGCATCGTTTGCTCGTCAATATGTGGTTCCAGAGCGTTATTTGCATAAGGTAGTGCCGGTAATTCAAATGCCATCGTAAAATACCTCCTGAGATTTTGAATTTGAAGCGGAAGTTCCACTCCATATGTAGATAAACATCTTACCCTATATATTAAACCGTATATTTTTGACTAAATCAACATTTATGTTTAGAAAGTCCTAGCCATGCGGAAAAGGCAAGAAAATTTTTTTTATCGGTCTGATGGATATTTATTCAAAACGGAATGAACAGAAGAAGGATCGTATGTTCGTTTATTGACCAAATATAAATATAGGCGAAATCACGTCATTTTCCTTATGGAATGGGTAAATCAGGAAGTTGCGTCATAGATGACTCGCTTTTGTATAGCGCTTTCATAAAGAGATCATGTAATTTTATGGTAAAAGAAAACCTGACGTCATTATGATAAAAAGTATAGTGACAGCCAGAAACTAGTGATATAATCGTTTTTGTCGCTCCTGTGATTTCATATTAAGATATTTGGTTTTGGAGGAATATTTATAATTGGAGCTTTATATTCATAGACATAAGCCCATGTTGCCAGAACTATTCCTGATGAACTGGATATTTGGAATCATTTTTGCTGAAAAACGGAGTTATGAAGCGCTTTCATGAGAAAAGTGATGTAATTGTCAGAAAATTATGGTTTAATTAACACTGAGATTATATTGTGCGATAATATGAGGTTTTTTGCCGAAATTTGGGTACAATATAACAGGGGATTTTACACAAACATCGATGTAGGGCTTGTGGCTGGTATATGCAGATGTCCTTCTTTTTTGTGCTTCCCATATGTAGTGTTAAGGGGTATGTTTGCAAACGTTGCTTGATTAAGCTGATAAAGAGGGAGTTTGGATGATGAATATTCGTTCCTTTAAGCTGAGTGATTTGAACCTTGTCCAGGAGCTGCTCCAGGTAGCTCTGTCCGAAGAGTGTTACGAACACACGATGGGACCTTTTGCCAGACAATTGTCCTGGGATTCCGAACTGATTATTGTTGCGGAGCAGGGAGAAGAGATTATTGGCTTGTTAATTGGTACGATTGATCGCAACTTCGGTTGCTACTACCGTATCGCCGTTCATCCTGATATGAGAGGCAGAGGTATTGGTACCGCGCTGATCACTTCCATGGAGAAACGCTTCGAGCAGCGCAACGTCAGCGGCATTATGGTTGCCGGCGACGAACACAACGAAGTGGTTATGCCACTGTACGCCGCTCTGGGATATGATGAGAGCAAAGTGCTGCGCACATATGAAAAGTTGAGCATTGTTGCGGCAAACGCCTGATTTTCTGAATGTAAACAAGAGATAACAGAACAGAAACCATACTTGAATATACACGCTTGCACGAGCGGCCCGCTATCCTGTGACGGATAACGGTGCTGCCGGACATTGCGGTGCGGACGATCGTCGGGAGGGATGATTGTCAGTATGCATCGTAGTGATCCGGTTGTGAGGCTTCGGCTGCGTATGCTTTGTTAATGTAACACATTTTGTTTTCCGACGAGGATCGGATAAACGGATGTGTTTTTCTATTTTTTAGACGTTTTTCCATTCGGATGCAGTATAATGGGAGAGAAGTTTTGTGATGAATTGTAGGAGGACTGTGTGTCTTTGAACGTATATATACAACATGACTGGCAGCAGAGGATACAGGTTTGTCGCTTATCTAGCAGGATGCAGGCGAATCAGCAATACGGATGTTTGGAAAGGAGAGCCGCTTCATGACACAGCAGAGTGATACCGGAATTGCCGGTACAGAGTCCAACCGCTGGGAGTGGCTGAAGCAGGAAATCAAGCATGCAGGTCCGGAACTTGGTATCGACGATATCGGCTTTACGACCGCCGATCCTTTTTTATATTTGCGTGAAGTATTGGAAGAGAATCGGCGCAAAGGGTATGAGTCAGGATTTGAAGAACCGGATCTGGACAAGCGGATCGATCCGTCGCTGACACTTGGTGGCGCGCGTTCGATTATCGCCATTGCGGTTACGTATCATTCCAAAATGGAGAATCCGCCGAAGTCCGCACCCGGTGAGTATCGCGGCATTATGGCGCGGTCAGCATGGGGGCTAGATTATCATACGGTGCTGCGCAATCGGATGCAGCGGTTGGAAGATTTTATCCGCGAAAAGGTGCCGGAGGCGCGTATCGAGAGCATGGTCGATACAGGGGCATTGTCCGACCGCGCGGTTGCTCATCGAGCGGGGATTGGCTTTTACGGGCATAATTGTGCGATCATCTCGCCCAAGCTCGGTTCGTGGATTTTCCTTGGTGATATGATTACCGATATTCCATTTGCCCCGGATACGCCGGTAACGGAGGATTGCGGCACCTGTACCAAATGTATTGATGCGTGTCCAACCGGCGCGCTCGTGAATCCGGGTCAGTTGAATGCGCAAATCTGCGTTTCCTTTTTGACCCAGACGAAGGGTATGTTGTCCGATGAGCATATGCGCAAGATCGGGAATCGGCTGTATGGCTGCGACACCTGTCAGATCGTTTGTCCGAAAAACAAGGGCAAAAGCTGGAATCACCAGCAGGAGCTACGTCCTGATCCAGAAAAAGCGAAGCCGCTATTGCTGCCGATACTGGAACTGAGCAACAAGCAGTTCAAGCAGGAATTTGGCGATACGTCATCAGCATGGCGCGGGAAGAATCCGATTCAGCGTAATGCGATTATCGCGCTCGGTAATTTTAAAGATAAAAGCGCAGTACCAAAGCTTGCAGAGATGCTGATCAAAGATGTGCGTCCGGTCATTCGCGGTACGATTGCCTGGGCGTTAAGCCGAATTGGCGGTGAGGAAGCGTTGACAGCGGTGCAAAAAGGGCTGGAGCGTGAGCAAGAGCATGAAGTGATCGAACGCCTGCTGACCGCGCAGCATCTATTGGAGGAGGCATTGGCGAATGAGCAGCAAGCAGGAGAACCATCTGGCGCCACACAACAAGTCTGACCAGACAGTGCATCATCTGTACTACGATGAGTTGGATACACCGCTTGGCACACTGACACTTGTTCATTCCGGTGCTGGATTGTGTCATATCAAATTCCGCTCTTATGAGCAGGCTGCCGAACGTTTGGTAGTCTGGTGTCAGCGCTGGTACGGCGATCATGTGCTGGAGCATTCGCCAGACATGCTGGCAGAAGCGACTGCGCAGCTCAAGCAGTATTTTGCCGGGGAACGTCAGGAATTTGACCTGCCGCTGGATATGCAAGGAACGGACTTTCAACTGCGTGTCTGGGAAGCGCTGCGTCAGATACCTTATGGACAGGCGGTTTCGTACAAGCATATCGCCACTGAGATCGGTGTTCCGGCTGCGGTGCGTGCGGTTGGTGGTGCGAATAACCGCAATCCCGTTTCCATTATTGTGCCGTGTCACCGGGTGATCGGGATGAATGGCAAGCTGGTCGGATATGGCGGCGGTCTGAACAACAAGGAATGGCTGCTCGGACTGGAAGGGTACAGCAATCTACAAAATGAGCCGGTATTGTTCTGAGAAATCCCAACGCATATGATCCAAATTGCTACATGCGGCGAATCATGTAACGGAGCTGTAATCGTAATCCCAATTCATGTTGTGAATAAAGGGGGATGTTGAATGAGATATGTAAGTATCGAAAATGTGGAAACCGGTCAATATCTGGCAAAATCCGTCTACTCCGGCAATGGCACCATTCTGCTGTCGGTCGGCGTTCAGCTTACTGTCTTTATGATCAACACGCTCAACCGAATCGGGGTTACGATGCTGTATATCCGGGACGAAAATTATGCCGATGTCGAGCCAGAAGAAATTCTGAGCGAGCAGACGAAGCAGCAAATGATCCGCGAGATGAGCGATACATTCGATGCGCTGCGCTCCGGTAAGGAATGGCATCCGCTGCGGATTGCGCTTAGTGTGGACGCGTTGCTGGAGGATGTGGTCGGTGCGCGTGAAGTACAAGTGCAATTGACCGAGATTCGTACGGCGGATAATGCCGCTTATGTGCATGCGATGAATGTGTGCCTGTTATCGGCGATTATCGGCATGAATATCGGACTCAATCAAGCACAGCTTCGTGAATTGGCGATTGGTGCACTGCTGCACGATATTGGCAAGCTGGGTGGTTCGGGGATGCTGGATAGTATTCCCGGCTCACGTATGCATCATACGTGGCGCGGCTTTGAACTTTTAAAATCCAAACGCGAATTCAATCTGATGATCGCTCACGTTGCTCTTCAGCATCATGAACGGATGGATGGTAGCGGTCAGCCGCGTGGATTGCCGGAAGAAGAGATTCATCGGTACGCCCGTATCGTGGCAATTGCCAATACGTACGACAATCTGATCGCCGATAAGGAACAAGGTGGCAAAGGCTTGTTGCCACATGAAGCGTGCGAGGAGATGATGGCATTGTCGGAGAGCGGGCTTGACCGTCAACTGCTGATCGAGTTCAACCGGATTGTGTCGGTGTATCCAAATGGGACAGGCGTCCGACTATCTACGCGCGAATCTGGTGTAGTCGTGCGTCAGCACCGTGGATTGCCGGGTCGTCCGGTCGTTCGCATCGTTAACGGCAGCGGCGATGCGCTGGAGATTAAGGAGATTGATCTAGCCAGCGCTACGACCGTATTTGTCGAAGCGGTCATGAATTAACATAACAGATGAAACCGTTCCGAAAATGTTTGCCTGTCCCTATCTGAAAATGGTATGATAATTGCTGTTCATGCCTGAATTGGCAGGGAAAGTGAAGGCGCTTTTCCGTGAACGAACGACAATGAATATACAGGGGTGGCTTTATGATGTGGTGGAACTGGGTCATACCGATTGTGACTCTGATTGTAGGTCTTGTCGGGGGATTCTTTATCGGTGCGTACTATTTGCGCAAACAGCTTGAGAAAATGCAAGGCGATCCGCAAATGCTGCAAAAAATGGCGAAGCAAATGGGCTACAACCTGAATGCCAAGCAAATGCAGCAAGCACAGCAAATGATGAAAAACGGCGGCACTCCACAAAAAGGCGGCAAGCCACAAATGCCTCCAATGGGACGCGGCAATCAAGGCAAACGCAGAAGATAATCAACATGACAGGCGTCAGTACATGAAGACCCTGAGTGTGGAAGGAGGTCAGCATGGCTGGCATTAAGGACTATACCAATCTGAATGTTGGTGAACACCGCGAACAGATTGAATACCATATCAAAGAAATCCTGAACCTGATCGGTGAGGATACAGAGCGTGAAGGGTTGCTAGAGACACCGGCACGGGTTACACGTATGTATGAGGAGATTTTTGCTGGATACAGCGTAGATCCGCGTGAGGCGTTAGGCGTTACGTTTGACGAGAATCACCAGGAAATGGTCATTGTGAAGGATATTGTGTATTACAGCCAGTGCGAACACCATATGGCGCCGTTCTTCGGAAAAGTGCATATCGGTTACGTACCAAGCGGGAAGATCGCTGGTCTGAGTAAATTCGCCCGTCTGGTAGAGGCGGTTAGCCGTCGTCTGCAAGTACAGGAGCGAATTACATCGCAGATCGCTGATATTCTTGATGAAGTGCTGCATCCGACCGGCGTCATGGTCGTCGTGGAAGGCGAACATCTGTGCATGTGCGCGCGCGGCGTCAAAAAGCCGGGCAGCAAAACGATCACTTCCGCTGTTCGTGGCGGCTTCCGCAATGATGCTCCGCTACGTGCAGAATTTCTATCGCTCATCAAAGAACACTAATGACAACGTGACGGCTGCTTGAATCAAGTAATATATATTCAGGTAGTTGAACCGGTGCAGAAGTGAACGATACTAAGCGATGATTCGCAAGCCCAGAGAACGATCCGTTATGGATCGTTCTTTTTTTTATTGTTAGCATCGGAAACAGAAACAAGAGCGGCTACACCGCTTTTGGCGCAATACGATGAATGTCAATGGCAAATATAGTTGCTTCCTTATGCCACATTGTATTAGACTTTTCTGAAAGAAGACTTTTTATCATCTGATCCAAGGCTATACCCGATCAGAAAATTAACGTACGGAGGGGAAGCACATGGATATTCGTGAAAAGCTTGATCAACGTCTGCTGGAAATGACGGACGAGAACAAAAGCGAGTTTATTAAGCAAGTTTGCCTCGTGATGAACAACCGCAACAATTCGGATCTGATCGTTCGTGCGAAAATCAACGAGCTGGTTCAGCGTTTTGGTCTGTACGACTGAAGCGATATGCGATGGAATAACAGATGTAGCTGCATCCGGCGATGATTCATCTTTGGAATGACATCTAACACAACAAAAAGGGCAGTCCTACGAAATCGTGGGACTGCCCTTTTTGTTCAACACTCAACATTCAACACTCCGCATTCGGCATGAAGCATATAATATTCCACATGAAGTGCATCATGATCAACGTTTGCTTTTGCGTACGATATTACGGCTCTTCTCTAAATAGGTGACGGATTGTTCGTAGTCACGGCTGGCGACGGCAAGGTACAGAATATCGATCACATTCAATTGAGTGATGCGTGAGGACGTAGCGCCGCTGCGAATTTCATTTTCGGTGGAGGAGATGTGCAGCGGGATATCTGCTAGATTGCCGACTGGTGTATTGCCATAGCGGGTAATGGAGATCGTGCGTGCGCCCGCTTCCCGAGCGATCTTCATACACTCTACCGTTACAGGCGTTTTACCGGAATAGGAGATGCCTACGACGGTATCATCCGGGGTGAGCATGACTGAGGAGATCAATTGCAGATCCGCATCGGCAAAGGCGAAGCAGGTTTTATTAATCCGTAGAAACTTATGCTGGGCATCGGTAGCAATCAGATTGGAAGCACCAATGCCAAAGAAGAAAATGCGCTTCGCATCCAGCAATGCCTGAACTGCTTGCTCAATGCTGGCAGGATTGAGGATTTTCACTGTATCGCGGATGGACTGAATGTTGTTGGCAGATACATTCTCGATAATACGCTCAATCGAATCATCCGGGTTGATCTCCTGATATCCGCTCTGCGACTGGCTCTGTTCCTGCAAATCACCGGCGACTTTGAGCATTAGCTCCTGATATCCTTTGAAGCCAGCAGATTTGCATAGCCGGATGACGGCTGCCTGACTGCCGCCGCTCTGCTCTGCAAGCTGTGCGACTGACATGCCGACGAGCCGCTGCGGTTGCTCCAAAATAAAGCTTGCGACTTTGCGCTCGGATGGGGTGATCGTATGAATAATTTCCCGTAATCGAACTAATCCGCCATTCATAATCATTGCTCCTTTGCCGGAGAGGATAGGTGAAGCGCCTTCATGTACAAGCCTTCATATACGATATGCACATGTGCAGCAAGTTATACCAAGGAGGATAGCTGATCCAGTACGCTGACAAGCGTGCTATGGAAATCACGGCGTAACTGCTGGATGGAACGCTGCCGACCGTAATGGACACGATTGGTGAGCAGGACAACTACAAGTTCGCACTCTGGATCGATATACAGGCTGGTGCCGGTAAAACCGGTATGCCCGTAAGCAGACGATGACAAAGCTCCACCGGATACATCCATCTCATCGCCATCCAGCACCCAGCCAAGTCCACGGTGTACATGAGGCAACTGGGGCGTTTGCCGCTGAATGGCGGCGTGCTTGATTTCGCGACAATCAGCATCGTGTGATGCATGCAGCCATGCAAGCCCATAGGTTAATACATCATCCGCAGTAGCGAAGAGACCAGCATGCCCGACGATACCGCCGAGTTGGCGTGCATTCTCATCGTGAACGATGCCCTGCAAATACGCGGCAGTTACAGCATCGTACTCCGTTGCAGCGATGCGCGGTATCCGTGACGGTTCAGGGCGGAAGCAGCTATTTGGCATATGGAGAGGCTGGAAAATATACTGCGCTGCGCCTTCCTCCAACGACATTCCAGTGATCACTGTGAAGAGGTGCCCCAGCAGCATAAAGCCCGGATCGCTGTAGATCCGCTGTGTTCCCGGCTTATATTGCAGCTTCATCTGCCCAATTTGTTGAATTGCATCTTGTACTGTCCATGGACGCTGGGCGAAATCTGCGATCGCTGGCAGCCCGGATGAGTGTGACAGGAGTTGCCGGATCGTGATCATATGATGCGGCGGATGATTCATTTCTGGCAGATAGCGGGAAATGGAATCATCTGGATCTAACTGCCCTTTGTACCATAAATGTAAAATCAATGGTAGCGTAATCATCACTTTGGTTAGCGAGGCGCAATCGTACAGAGTATGTATATCTGTGCGAATATGTTGATCTGGCGTATCGATTGCCCAGCCACCGGCATAATGCAGTTGATGTCCGCGATAGCTAATGGCGACAGACGCACCCGGAATTAGCTTATCCTGCATACCATGCCGTAGCGGTTCCCAGATCTGATCCAGCTCGGCAGTGTTCATAGATGATTCAAGCAGCTCGCTATAATGAATGTATTCGTGGTGCGACTGATGTTGAGACATGGGAGGCTCCTTTCTGGTGAGATCAGAATGAGGATGAACGAGATCGGATCATGATGTTGGTTATATGTGATGTAAATTTACGTTTTGACATTATATTTTATCGTATTAAACGTATGATACGTCATGAAGGGGATATCTGGATAGACAGATCATGAACTTTTTGCAGAAAAAAGCGAATTTTTTAGAAGGAATGTATGAATTTCGGCATAATTTCGGCAAAGGTAAGTAGGTGAGATTATAGGCTGAACAATAGGTGGGATGTAAATAGGCGTATTGCGAGTAGCGGGATTAAGTGGCTGTTAGTGTTAGATACATAGAATATTCAGTGTGTTTTTGAAATAAAATTTCAAGATATATAGTTATTATAATAGATATACATGCAGTCTAATAGAAGAATTGATTATAGAATGGGAAAGGTAGAGGATGGAGAGAGAGAAATGTTGACACTGTTTAAAATAGAGCTGTACATATCGTATCAAAATAGAGCAATATACATAAAATTTTATTTTACAAACAGCAAGTCGTGCACTAAAATATAAGCAATTATTCGAATCTGGAAATATGCTGGTATCTGTAAAATGAATGAACGAGTGAGCAACGTTATTTTAGTTTACATATACGGAGAGGATGAGGATATGCAGTTCGTGCTGGGCGTGGATAGCGGTGGAACGAGGACGGAAGTCATGGCTTGGCAGACGGACGGTCAATTGATTGGCAGCATGCACGGTGCGGCAGGTAATCCGAAGTCCGTTCTGCATGGAAATGAAGCAGATGCTGTGATGGATACGATCTTTCGTTTGCTGACAGCGTACGGTCTGGAACAGCATCATTGTATCGGAATTGGTGCTGGCATCGCTGGAGTGTATACAGCGGAAGAATGCGAGAGAGCGGCAGCGGCGATTCGTTCACGTTGGTGTGAGCATTATGAGCCAATAGCTAGACTGCATCATGATGCGGCTGTATTCCCGATTCAGGTCATAAATGATGCGGAGATTGCACTGCTGGCGTCGAATCGTACACGACACGGAATCATTGCGATTGCTGGAACCGGCTCCATTGTACTGGGTATCATGCCGTCAGGGGAACGGGTGCGCATCGGCGGCTGGGGTCATATTCTTGGTGATCAGGGCAGTGGGTATGCCATCGGGCTGCGCTGTCTGCAAACGGTTATGCTGAGCTATGACGGCATATTGCCATCCACCCGACTTACGGCGGAGGTGCTGGCTCATTATAGTGTAGACGTTCCATCGCAACTGCGCGACATTGTGTACAACCTAGATATAGGAAAGCAGCATATCGCAGCAGTGGCTCATTGTTGTCTGCATGCCGCAGAGCAATGCGATCCGCTGGCGCAGCAGATTGTGACGGATGCGGCTCACGATATGGCGCGATTCATTATGACGTTGTACAACCAACATAAGCAATTGCAGCAGAGCGCTGTTACGGTGAGCGGGTCGATGTTCACTCGCTCTGACTGGTATCGCAATACGTGTTTGCACTATCTGCATAGTGAATATCCTGACATGCAGGTTGTTTCATTGCATCAATCGCCATGTTACGGAGCAGCCTTGTTGGTAGCACCGCAGTTATTTTTGTAAATGTGTGCGAATGTAATATTCCATTCGTTGATCATATTGGAATCGATCTGATTGAAGCTGATGTCATTGAACATATAGTATTCCCAATCCCAAAGGAGTTGAATGCCATGAAACCGCCTATCGGACAACTGGTAACAGAGCAGCAAAATCCACGTACGATCCATATTGATGAACAATCCACTGAAGGTATTTTGCATATGATTAATCGGGAAGATCGGCTCGTTCCAGCAGCGGTGGAGGCATGTATTCCGCATATTGCTGCTGCTGTCGATTTGATTGTGGAGCGGTTTGCACAAGGTGGACGACTGTTATATGTAGGTGCAGGTTCCAGCGGTAGATTGGGTATACTGGATGCTGCCGAATGTCCGCCGACGTATGGAACCGATCCGCAGCAGGTAGTCGGTCTTATCGCTGGCGGACAACGAGCAATCCAATCGGCAGTGGAAGGGGCGGAGGACAATGTATCGCTCGGTCGCAGCGACTTGCTTGCGGCACAGATTCGCTCCAACGATACACTGGTCGGTATTGCCGCCAGCGGACGTACGCCGTATGTCATCGGAGCGATGATGGAAGCGCGCGAACAAGGCGCAGCAGTCGTTGGCATTAGCAACAATCCGGGCAGCGAAATGGGTTCTTATGCCGATGTGATGATCGAAGCGGTCACAGGTCCCGAAGTGGTACTCGGCTCCACGCGTATGAAAGCAGGTACCTCGCAAAAGATGATTCTCAATATGCTGACAACTGCCAGTATGATTCGTAGCGGCAAAGTGTATCGCAACCTGATGATCGACATGCAGCCCACTAATGAAAAGCTGGTGAATCGAGCGAAGCGGCTGATTATGCTGGCAACAGATGCGAATGAGCAGACAGTAGAGCGCGTATATGTAGAAGCAGGCGGGCATATGAAAACGGCAATTGTGATGATTTTGCTGGACGTGGCTGCGGAGGAAGCGACACAACTGCTGGCGCAAACGAATGGTAATATCGGCAAAGCAGTACAGCGGATTACGTAATCTATAGGTGTCAGCAAGCGCATGAACGTTATGTAGTAACTTTGATCACACTTGTTATGAATAAAGGATAGGAAGCAACACCAATAAGCTCACCAATCATCATCTGGCATAAGACCTCGATGTTCGCAGTCCCTGCGGATCAAGCGGTCTTTTTTGTTATACTTTGCCCATGTGTCTTAATGAGATGCAACCATTCTCATCCGTGGAGAGGTTACAGAATATGTGCTGTATTGTAAAAACATCATTGTAAAAACTGGTATAATGAACAGATCAACTCAGCGAAAAAAGTGCAGCATACAGCAGACATCATGCCGCCAAAGACAGGAGGAAACAGCGTAATGGATGAACAGCAGTATAAGCAGCAGGGAGAGGAACGGTACAGACTATCGACCGTGCCGGAAGGATTGGAGCAAGCGATCTGGTACAAAACACCGCTGCTGGGCAGCGATGTATCCATATTGGAGCCGATGGCATGGGAGGAGCTAATGTGCCGCAAGGTCGGACTTGGTCATCCGCCTGTTATTCATATGTGGACACACAGCGATGCGATGACGATCGGCTTGCGCGATCGCCGCTTGAGCGGAGCGGTACAGGCAATGGAGCAATTCCGGCAGGAAGGTACATCGGTAGCAGTGCGGGCATCCGGTGGCGCAGCTGTTCCGCTGCATCGTGGTATTCTCAATCTGTCGATTATGCTGCCAAATCCGCGTAGCCGAATTAATATTCATGATGATTTTCGTTTTATGGCAGAGTGGATCAGTCGGGCGGTGCATCCGTGGACAACGAACGTGCAGACTGGCGAGGTAGAAGGTGCCTTTTGCCCGGGGGATTATGATATTGGTATTCATGGACGCAAGTTTTGCGGTATTGCGCAGCGTCGCCAATCCAAGGCGTATATGATTACTGCCTTTGTGATTGTAAATGGGCATGGCGATGAGCTGGCAGCGCAGATTCGCCGCTTCTATGATCTGGCAGCGGGACCGGAAGATGCGGACAAACAGTATCCGATCGTTCGTTCTGGCACAATGGGCGGCTTGGACGAATTGGCAGGTGTGCCATCAGTGGAGAGTTATATGGAGGAACTGCAAAAGCTGTTGAATCACGGTCAACTGGCGAAACTACAATCGACGAACGGCGTATTGGATGTGCAAGAAGTACAGCAAACGATGCAAGAGCTGCGTAGTCGGTATGACGATTAGGCGAAACCTGTTTTGTATATGTAGATAGAGAACAACATGGACAGAGAGAACATACACACAAATAGACAAGTATTTTATAGATTTGAGGGATCATTATGCAGCATCGAAAAGTAAAGATCTTGGGTACAGGCAAATATATGCCATCCACGGCAGTTACAGATGAACAGGTTGATCTTCGTCTTGGGGTGCAGGCTGGCTGGGCAGCCAAAGCGGGTGGTGTTGGAACGCGCTATTATGTGAGCGAAGGCGAGACGGCTTCGTACATGGGAGCGGAAGCGGCGAAGGCGGCACTGCAAGCGGCAGGGCTGACATTTGACGATATCGATTGCCTTGTGTGTACGAGCGGCACGAAGGAGCAGCCGCTACCGAGCACAGCGTCGTTTATCCAGCAGGCGTTAGGGCAGCAGGACTCTGGTGTACCGGCGTTTGATATCGACGGCACCTGTCTGAGCTTCGTATTCGGATTGGATACCTTATCGTATATGGTTGCAGCCGGACGTTATCGTCATGTATTGCTAGTGGCGACTGAAGTGGCATCGGCAGGCTTGGATTGGAGTCATAAGGAAAGCGCTGTATTGTTTGGTGATGGAGCCGCAGCGGTCGTTATCGGTCCATCAGCACCGGATGAGACGTCCGGTATTGTGCATACATCGCTGCATACGTACAGTCGTGGCGCGCGGTATTCGGAAATTCCGGGCGGCGGTACACGGTTCCCGCCGGGCGATGAACGCAATGCGTCTGATGCGTATCTGTTTCAGATGGACGGGCATGGTATTTTCAAAATGGCATCCAAGCTACTGCCAAACTTCATGAACGAATTGCTGACTGGTGCGCAAACGAAAATGGATGACTTCAAGCTGGTCATTCCACATCAGGGTAGTGCGATGGCAATGCGTCTGATGCGCAAGAAATTAGGCATCGGTGAGGAACAATTTATGAATATTACGCCGAACCACGGCAATACGATTGCAGCTTCGATTCCGATGGGACTGCATGAGGCAATTGTACAAAATCGAATTCGTCGCGGGGATCGCATATTGCTGATTGGCACCGCCGCTGGTCTGTCGCTGGGGGGCATGGTGCTTGATTACTGATCATGCTTCTGCTCAGACACCACGAACTATTTTGCTAACTGGGGGACGTGCTCCTGTCACACTGGAGCTGGCGCGTTTGCTACATCAGGCAGGGCATACAGTGGATGTTGCCGAAAGCTTGCCACAGCAGCTCTGCGCCCGTTCAAAAGCGGTACGTCAAAGCTTCGTTGTACCACCGCCACGCCAACAGCCGCAGGCGTATATACAAGAGCTGATGCGGATTGTGAAGCAGCAGCGGATCGATATACTGGTGCCGACATGTGAGGAGATTTTCTATGTGGCGCATGGGTTGGAGCAGTTGCGTCAGGTGTGCGAGGTGCTAGTTCCACCAGCAACGATGCTACAGTCTCTGCATCACAAGGGCGAGTTTATTCGGCTCGTTCATGCTGCTGGATTGGATGCACCAGATACGATGGTGATCCACAATAGACAGCAGTGGGAAAAGGTACAGCATGGTGAGTGGAGCAGTCTGTTGGCGGCATCCTGCTCCGTCCAAGATTTGAATGCAGCGTCGGATCTACCATCTGTGTATACGTCTCGTTCGCTTGTATTCAAGCCTGCGTATTCGCGCTTCGCTTCCAAAGTGATCATGCCTGCACAGGATATGACAGATGATCCAGCAAGTGCAGGTGAGCAGAACGAACGGTCGCCATCCGCTGTTATTGCAGCGCCAGACGGTCTGTCGGAACAGGAACCGTGGATCGCGCAGGCTTACGTGCCGGGAGAGCAGTTATGTACATACAGTATCGTATATGAAGGAACCATTGTAGCGCACGCGACCTACCAGAGTCGTTATCGTAGCAGCGAAGCGGGAGCAAGCGTGCATTTTGAAGCGTTAGATCGACCAGATACGCTGGTATGGGTACAGCAGTTGGTGCAGCAGTGGAATAAGGAAGCTTGTTCGGTTGATTCGTCATCTGTCCCTCATCAAACGAATAACGCGGACGCATCCATAGCAAGCGAATCACCAATTCGTACTTTGTCAGCACGTACATTTAGCGGGCAACTGAGCTTTGATCTGATTCAGGAGCGACAGACAGGCAAGCTTTACCCGATCGAATGCAATCCGCGGGCGACCAGTGGTATTCACCTGTTTACTGGCGCAGATGGATTGGATATGGCGATTGTAGCGCCGCAGCTGTTAGTGGAGCAAGGGAAGGTAATCACGCCGCAGCCGGGCAGACGGGTGATGCTAACGTTGCCGATGCTGACAAGCGGCTGGGGACGGCGCTGGAGCGGCAGGCAATGGAAGGAATGGCTCAAGGCGATGAAAGGCGCACAGGATGCGGTATTTCGCTGGCAGGATATGATGCCATTTTTCGGACAGTTTGCTTTGGTATTGGCGGTGGTTCGCATTAGCAGACGAGAACAGATTACGGTGACGCAAGCGCTGACGCATGATATTGAATGGAATGGGCAGCCACCGGAAAGGAGCGACGTATGACCAAGGCACTTGTAACAGGCGCCACTGGATTTCTCGGTAGTCATCTGGCATATCGTCTGGCGCGTATCGGTTGGGACGTTACAGCGACGGGACGCAATGAACAGGTCGGGCAGCAGTTGGCGGCGGCAGGCATTCATTTTGTAGCAGCCGATCTGCGGGATCGTCAGCGGATGATAGATGCGTGTCGCGGGCAGGAGTATGTATTCCATTGTGGCGCGTTGTCGTCGCCGTGGGGCAAATATCGTGATTTTTACGGTAGCAATGTAGAAGGCACAGCACATGTAGCAGATGGGTGTATCTCTGCCGGAGTGAAGCGGCTAGTGCATGTATCGACGCCAAGTGTGTATTTTGACTATCGTGAGCGTCAGATGATCTCGGAAGTCGATCCGCTGCCAGAGCAGTCTGCCAATCATTATGCGGCGACCAAGCTGGAAGCGGAGCAATTGTTGAAACGATATCGTCGTGAGCAGGAATTGCCGGTCATTATGTTGCGACCGCGCGCGATCTTCGGACCGGGTGAGCAGGCATTATTGCCGCGTTTGCTGCGTACGAATGCGCAATCTGGTGTGCCGCTGCTCAATGGTGGGCAAGCGGAGATTGATCTGACGTATGTAGATAATCTGCTGGATGTGATGCTGCTCTGTTGCGATTCTCCAACATCCACGCTAGGACAGGTGTACAACATTTCCAATGGCGAAGCGATGCCTTTTGAACAATTGGTAAAGCGGTTATTTGCCCTGCTGGATATTCCACTACGTACGAAAAAAGTTCCTTACAAAGTCGCCTACGGTGTAGCGGCGATGCTAGAGACGATGTATCGGATCTTGCCACTGTCTGGTGAACCGGCACTCACACGGTATACAGTCGGCTCGATTGCAGTGCCGCATACGCTGGATATTAGCCGGGCGCAACAAGAACTGGGCTATGCACCGACAGTTAGCGTAGACGAGGGGTTGCAGCGATATGCAGATTGGTGGAAACGTAACTCTCAATCGTAATAGCGAGAGCAATAAGAGCAACAATAGCAGCGAGAGCAACAATAGTAAGAACAGCAAGAACAGCAACAGTAAAAATAACACCAGCAGCAACAACAAGAACAGTAAGAGTAGCACAGTCATACCGAGAAAAAACATAGTTGTACACAGACATGGAAGTCTAAATTGAGTCATCTATTCAACGATGGCATGCAAGCAGATGAATACAGACGGAGCGATTATTCCAATGGAGAGCGAGGTGCAGTTTCCATGAAGCATAGCAATGTGTCCCTGTGGCTTGGTGCTGCGGGTTATTGCACACATCCAGAGATCTTGACGATTCGTGGTGGAACATGGCGTCCGACGGCATTTCCGGCAGGCTTTGCCTGTATTCGGCATCCACAGCATGGCATGATTTTGTTCGATACCGGGTACAGTATGCGCTTTTTCGAGGAGACACGCAGGTTGCCGCAGGCGTTGTATCGTTATTTGACTCCGGTTGTGTATACCGAGCAGGATCATAGTAGCGTGCAGCTTGAGCAGGAAGCTGGTGTGTGTACGGACGAGATTCGGTATGTGATTTTGTCGCATTTTCACGGGGATCATATTGCGGCGGCACGAGACTTTCCGAATGCGCAATTTATATATTTGCATGAATCGTATGCGGCGGTGAAACGGCTGAATACGTGGAAGGCGGTCAAAGCAGGATTTTTGGCAGGATTGCTGCCAGATGATTTTGAACAGCGATCCTTGCCGTTTACTCGCAGCGATCTGCAATACGATCATGAGCGACCGTTGGAGGAACGGAACCATGCTGCCAATATACTGGACATTTCTCCACTGACTACTCCGTTTGGTGTGGCGGCTTCTGTGCTGCCGGATCTTGGTGTGCCGTATTATGATGTGTTCGGCGACGGCAGCATTCGTGCGTTAGAGTTGTCTGGGCATGCGGAGGGAATGATCGGTCTGCTGCTGCATGCGGGCGGTGAGCCGTACTTGCTCTGTGCAGATACGGTCTGGAGCAGTCGCGCGTTTGCTGAGAATCGTCGTCCGCATCTGCTGGCGGGCTTGATCATGTCCAATCGTCAGCAGTTCCGCAGCAATATGGATCGTCTGCGTCGCTGGCATCTGAAATATCCACAGCTGCGGATCGTACCAACCCATTGCCGGGAAGCGCTGGCAACATGGGGAGGGAGATGGCTGAAATGAGTGTGCTGCGCATTGTGTATCATTACTGGCAAACGAGACAACGGAGTAAGCGCTGGAACAGCCGTGAGGCGCTAGAGCGCTGGCAAGAGCGGCAGGTACAGCGCCATATTCAGTGGGTGCGAGCACATTCTCCTTTTTATCGGCGGCTCTGGAATGGGATGAGCGATGGAGAGTGGCGCGACTTCCCATTGATTGACAAACGTAGTATGATGGAGCATTTCGATCTGCTGAATACGATTGGCATTACGCGTGAGCAGGCGCTGCATACGGCGCAGCAAGCGGAGCAAACGCGGGATTTTGCACCGGTGTGGAACGGGGTGACGATTGGGCTGTCTTCCGGTACATCGGGCAATCGCGGCATCTTTCTCGTGAGTCCACAGGAGCAGGATGCGTGGACAGGTAATGTGCTGGCGCGTCTGCTACCGGGCAGCTTGCGGGAGCGGCATCGAATTGCCTTTTTCCTGCGGGCGAATAGTAATCTGTATGAATCGGTACAACGGGGGAGCTTGCAGTTTCGCTACTTCGATCTGACGCTACCGATGGAGCGGCATATTGCGGATATGCAGCAGTATGGTGCGGACATCTGGGTTGCGCCGCCTTCACTGCTGCGGATGCTGGCAGAAGCGGCACAGGATGGCAAGCTGACTGTTCAGCCGTCCAAGCTGATCTCGGTTGCCGAGGTGTTGGACCCGCTGGATCGCCAGTACATCCAACAGACCTTCCGGCAAAAGGTACATCAGGTGTATCAATGTACCGAAGGTTTTCTCGGCACGAGCTGCGAGCATGGCACCATTCATCTGAACGAGGACGTGGTGCATATCGAGAAGGAGTATATCGACGATGAGCAGCGGCGTTTTATGCCGATTATTACGGACTTTTCGCGGAGAGCGCAGCCGATTGTGCGTTACCGGTTGAATGATATTTTGACCGAAGCGGCGGAGGCGTGTGCGTGTGGATCGGTATATACGGCAATTGAGAGGATTGAAGGGCGGTATGATGATATTTTGTATATTCGTCCTTTGCCGCAACGACATTCAGATAGACAGGCAGATGAAACGGGGGCGGATGAGAAGTATATCCCGTTATTTCCTGATCTGGTGACAAGGGCGATTATTGCGGCGTCGCCGGATATTCAGCATTATCGGGCGGTACAGCATGATGTGGATCGGCTGGAAATCTCGTATGTGTTGCCGCAGGGGATGGATGGCAAGGTAGAGCAAACGATCCGGCAGCGGATAGAGCAGCTATGTACAGGGCTTGGCGGACAGGTGCCGCAGTTGATGTTCAGCGAGTATGATTTTGTACCTGGACCGGTCAAATTACGCAGGGTAGAGAGAGGCTGGCATATATGAACGCTTCGAGAACAACGATGGATCATCGTTCTGACGATCGATGTGCATGCTCGGATGAAGTCAGTGTAGATATTCGCTGGTATGATCGGGACAGTCGCCACGAAATCGTCTGGCAGGATAACGAATATGGTGAATATTCACGTAGCTATCTACTGCCGCTACTGGAACACGGTACGCTGTCCATGTTCGCCAATGTGCAGACAGAGCTGCTTATTGTGACGGTAGATGGCATTCCTCTGCCGGTTACAGTCAATGATGCACAATACGACAATTCCTACGTCTGCTCTCCGTATACGCATTACGCCAGCTATGCAAGGCAGGAGCTGAGTATGTTAAAGAAGCCATGGCTGGAAAAGGGGTTGTCCCTGCTGCTACGTGGTCTTGGCACATGCTTGCGGGCAGTGCATATGAACAGAGTGGTGCAGATCAACAACTGGCTACTATCCACCAATCTGTATCCGACACTTAACCAAGTGCAGATTGAAAAAGTACAACAGGCAGTTAACGAACGTTATCCGCGTCATGTGATCATCTGGCGCTCGCTCAATGAAGTGACTACGCCTACACTCTGGCATACGCTGCACAATATGGGCAGCCGTTTCATTCCAAGCCGTCAGATTTATTTGCTACATCCTGCGACCATTCCTTCCAAGGCGCGCTGGATCATCAAGCGCGACCGCAAGCTGATGGACACTTTCCATTACACCGTTGTGCGCCCGGATGAATGGAATGCAGATGATATTCCGCGGATGCTAGAGTTGTACCAGATGTTATACATTGAGAAATACTCGATACATAATCCGCAATTTACAACGGATTTTCTACAACTTGCGCTGGAGCAGGGGACGTTGCAATTGTATGGATTGCGCACAGAAGGTCGGCTGGACGCGATTCTAGGCTTTTTTGCCCGGGATGGCGTGATGACGACGCCCCTGTTCGGTTACGATACGTTGCTACCAGCGGAAACCGGGCTGTATCGGATGCTGTCGGTGCTGCTGATCGAATTGGCAACAGAGCGCGGCGATCTGCTGCATGAAAGCTCCGGTGTCGGTCAGTTCAAACGCAATCGCGGAGCATATGGTGCGCTGGAAGTGTCTGCCGTATATGATGCAGGACGAGCATTGCCGATACGCTGCTGCTGGTGGATGCTGGAGCAGCTACTATACCGGATCGGCGTACCCCTCATTCATAAGCTCAAATTGTAAGCAGTTCACGAAAATGATGTGTCAGGGAGGGATATGATGTCAGCTTCGTCTACACAGCAAGCGATTCGGAATCACTCATCAACCGATAGGAAACGCATTGTACTCATTACTGGCAGTTCCAGCGGCTTCGGACTACTGACAGCGATCACACTGGCACAGCAGGGCTGGCAAGTAATCGCTACGATGCGTGACCTATCCCGTAGAACAGAGCTGGATCAGCAGGCACAGCAAGCAGGCGTACAGAACCATATTCACTGTTTGCGTCTGGATGTCACACAGCCGGAATCTATTGCGGAAGCGATACATGTTGTGAGGCAGCAGTATGGACGGTTGGATGTGCTGATTAATAATGCTGGCTATGCTGTCGGCGGCTTTATCGAGCATGTACCTATGGAAGTATGGCGGGCGCAATTGGAAAGTAATGTGTTTGGACTAATCGCGGTTACTCGTGAAGTGTTGCCGATGATGCGGGAGCAGCGTAGCGGGCAGATTATCAATATGAGCAGCGTGAGCGGCATTGCTGCTTTTCCAGGATATGCGCCGTATGCGACATCCAAATTTGCCATTGAAGGATTTAGCGAAAGTCTGCGTCATGAGATGGCTTCATTTGGCATTGCTGTAGTGCTGGTCGAGCCGGGAGCATACCGAACGGCGATCTGGAACAAAGGATTAGAGGATATTCAGACCGGTGCACAGAATCAATCGTCTCCTTACGAACGACAGCTGAACAAAATACTGGATTATTCTCGCCACTCTGCCCAACACGCTCCGCATCCGCAGCAGGTTGCCGATCTCATCGCTCGCATTGTACAGACGAAACGACCGCGTTTACGTTATTCTGTTGGCAAGGGCAGTGGACTGCTGATCTGGGCGCGTCGCCTATTGCCTGCTTGGTTGCTGGAGTATATTATCCAGCGCGTATTACGTTAAAAATACGTTATTCCGTGATTAGATTACCGCTGCATAGGTTAATACTACAATGGGCCTGAGAAGCTGACTGGCATCAGCATCCCAGTAATCTACCCGATTTGTAAAAACTTCTGTACACAAAGGTGAGAACATTGAATAACACATATAACAGCAAAAAACACGTCGCATGTAACAAGTGTGGACATGAAATTCAAAACGTACTGGAACACGTCAAATACGTATTAAATGGTCACTGCGAGCACTGCGTACAATCTTCCGCTCACGCCGCGATGACACTGAAGCATTCTTCCTGAAATGATCGCAACGACCAAGACGATGCAACGAATACGATGATCACATAATGATCACTACCCAATCAGTTGATTACGCAACACTTTATAAATATATGCCGCTAGATGGCACACATCATGCTTTGATTGCTTCATAGCTGCAATCCTATTGGTGCAGCAGGATATGGATATCCCTATACATCGTACACCCAAGTCTGATGCTGGCTGAAAAGTCGGTATCAGACTTTTTTATATTCAGGAGGAACTTGATATGATCATTCCAGCTCGTCGTACTCATCCATTCACTTCAATACTTCGCATCACTGCACAAACGATAATTTTACTATTTGCTGGATTGCTGGCATTATGGGGAATTGTTGCCCAGCTACTGGCGGTCATCCCGACAACGTGGCTGGTACCTGCTCTACAAATCGGTAGTGTGCAGACCGTCATTCTTACCGTGTCCATTATTCGTGATGGCATGGGCGTCTATAATATCGTGTATACATTCATCCCGCTCGTCCTGTTCGTACTGCTCATGTGGTGGTTCCGACGTCAACATCGCTGGTTACGCATTGTGACGACGTTATGTGCAGTAGCGTTTATCGTTAGTATCATTACGTATGTCAGTCTGGTCGTTACCGTTGCGCGGGAAGGTGGAGGCATGTATGCCTTGGCGCCAGCGAATATGCAGATGCAGTCATGGGGCAAGCCGGATCAGAGCATTACATTTGGTCAGCCGGACGGGACGCCGTTACAGGCAGATCTATATTTGCCAGCGCAGACAGACAATAGCGACGTACCAGTTGTCGTGCGTGTGCATGGCGGTGGATTTACATCCGGTGGCAAAGCACCAACTGCCTACAATCGCTTTTTGGCAGATCACGGGTATGCTGTAATGGATGTGAATTATCGGCTTGCGAATACGCAGCAGCATACATGGAATACCGAAGTGGGCGATGTAGGTTGTGCGCTCACTTGGCTGAATACGAAGGGTGCACAAGAGTACCCACTGGATATGTCCCGAGTCGGTATATTCGGCGATTCAGCAGGTGGTAATCTGGCGATCAATGCGGCGTATATGTCCAACAATGGCACGCTTCAGCCTACCTGCGGCAATAGCAGCGACCTGCCGCATATTCAAGCGGTAACCGGGCTGTATCCAGTCGTCAATATGGTCGTCGCTCAGCAGCAATCTGCGATTGGCTATACGGTTGGGCAGAGTTATGTCGGCGGTACACCGTCACAGTATCCCGACCGCTACACATTTGTCTCCCCATCGACTCATATTAGCAAGGAGGCACCACCGACTCTGATCATTCAAGGCAGTCGGGATCATCTGGTGCTGCCGGGACCTGTGGCGGAATTTGCCACACAGATTGCTGCCCAAGGTATCGTTACCCGCTATATCGAATTACCATTTCTGGATCATCAGACTGGAGATGGATTGTCCACACTCACAGTGGGTACGCTGGCTCAGCAGCGGTTTTTGCTAACTTGGATGGATCAGTATGTAAAATAAAAGTGTAGCTGATACAGCGAATGCTCTCATGTACTGAATATTAGATGTTCTAATATGTCAGATAGAGCAGATACGTTCTTAATACAATAAGCAACACGCTACACACAGTAAGTATCGCAGGAAACATGTCACAAAAAACAATAAGCATTATAGTAAACACAGCAAACACGATAAGCATTACAGCAAACATCATAGCAAACACGATAAGTATATTAGTAAACACAAGCATACTAGAAAAAGCGCTCACTCCCCTCGGGAATGAGCGCTTTTTGCTAATGGATATAAGGTAGGCGACTGATGAATCTTGGGCTACATCGTCCTATTGTATTCTGTAATTCCCTATTAACACTACACTATTAGCTTCATTAGCATGATCCATGCATTCATTTGTCAAAGCAACTGCATCATACGGCGATTACGTCGTAACGTTATTCCGTTGGATTGCTGCTATTTTCCTCTGTGTTCGTACTTTGCTCCGACTGTGATTGTTTTTCCGCTTCGGATGCTGGAATAGGTACAGAGTCAGTTGTTGGGTCCGTATCAGTATTGCCCGAAGAATCGTTCAGCATCGGTTCGTTGTTCACTTCATCCTCGCCTGCCAGATTCAGATTGCTCAGGAAGTTGGATACATTACGCAAATATTCGCGTGGATGTTCCCGGAACTCCAATTCATGATGCGCTCCCGGGATGATCCAGACTTCCGAATTGGGATTGGTCTGGTGCGAGGCGAGCAGTTCGGCAATCTGGTACGGCGCTTTGCTATCCTGTGTCCCGTGAATAAAGAAGATCGGGAACGGATAATCTTTGCTTTTTACCTGCTGATACGGAATCTGGTTCAGACTAGTACCGTTAACGAGCGGCAATAGAAATTCCAAAATCTCAATCGATGGATGCTGCGGCAAATCCAACTGTTGGCGGATATTATAATAGAGCGTATCCGGTTCTAGCAGGAAGGAACTATCCAGAATCATCGCATCCACCTGATCGGTCAGCAGACCCGTTTGCAGTGCGGTTCCGGCTCCCATGGAGAAGCCCCATACGACCAGCTCCTGTGCACCGCGCTGTTTCGCCAGATCAATCGCGCCTAGCAATTGCTGAGATTCTTTTTTGCCACCAGTTGCGACTTCTTTGTTCGTCTTGGCGGCGAAGCCATAGTCGAACATAATGACATTGAAATTCAGACGATGGGCGTAATGGGCGAGATCGTACATCGGAATCCACGTTTCTTCACGATTCGCGCCATACCCATGGCTGAAAATAATCGTTTTGCTGGACTTGGTTTCAGCCGGAATATACCAGCCCTGCATCATCCGGCTGCCATCACGGGCAGGAAATGTAATGTCTTCGTACGCCATGTTTTTCGCTTGCATCGGATTGGAATAGACGCTGGCTACGGTCGGATTGGACAGCACCCACGCAATATACGCATGCAATGCGACAAAGCAAAACAGAAAGAAAAATACGATAGACAGCAAAAAAGCGATAATAATATGCTTGAAGCGTAATTGCCGCGTCAGCACAATCGGCGTTTCTTCGCGTTCGGATGATGGGGTCTCGTTATTCGGCTCGAGAGTTGTAGACATAAGGCCCCTCCTGAAAAATAGTAAAAAGTAATACTCTACAGCATCATATGAAGCAACAGAATTATTTTCATAATCATTCATTGTAGCAAAGACTTGTTTCAGACTCCACTATACCTGATGAAGATTACACTATAATATCGTCCTATTTTTCTTTACCTTTACAGGTAGCTTCGATATAATTTATGTAACCAGGTTTCATTCAGTGAAACTAAATGATATACGACTTTACGGCACAACAGGAATACTTATGATCATACGGCAATCGCAGGAAGATGGCAAAAGGCTGCCGAATCAAGGACAGCCATCACAATAATGAACAGCCAATGGAGGCGAATGCAATGGAAGACCGCAAATTAACCGTACGCGCTGTAGAGCGTGCGCTTGATATACTACTTTGTTTTACCCGCTCCGGCGATCTGGGACTCACCGAAATCTCTTCGGAAATCGGATTGCACAAAAGCACCGTTCACCGTCTGCTCGCTACGCTGGAGGAACGAGGCTTCGTTGTACGTAATAGCGCGACAGATAAATACCGACTGGGAATCAAAATCTGGGAGCTGTCGACCCACCTGTCTCAGAGCGATGATCCTGCGACCATGCTGCTGCCCGATATGGAGCAGCTGCGTGATCGGCTGGGCGAGACGATCAGTTTGTACATCCGCGATGGTGCCGAGCGTCTGCGCATTCAAGCAGTACAGAGCAATCAGGCAATCCGCCGCGTCGCTCCAGTCGGTGCGCGCTTGCCGCTGACTGTCGGCGCATCTAGCAAAGTGCTGGTCGCCTTTTCCGGGGATCAGGAGCGCGAGCAGATTCTAAGTACCGCCGAATGGCCGCCAAGCGTCGATCCGGTGCTATACCGTCAGCAGCTGGAGGAAGTGCAGCAAAGCGGCTATTCCACCAGCTATGAGGAGCGAGAACCGGGAGCAGCAGCAGTTGCTGTGCCTGTATTCGACAGCGCAGGACAACTGCGTGCATCATTATCGCTATCCGGCCCAGTGAGCAGATTATCGCTGGACAAACTACATGAGTATGCGCCCATCCTGATTGAGGTTGCGCATGATATGGGCATTAAGCTGCGATAAGTAACACGGTGAATAGAGTAAGAACTATACCAATGCGTATACCCGCAGATGTAATGATAATACGTATGGATGTAATGCTAACAGCAAGGAATAGAAACATAAATATGTTAAATATTGGATCAAGAGCAACATTTTCGTCTATCATGTGTGTTTAAAGTAAACGTACAAATAGAGGGGAGGTTGCTCTTGTTATGTTCTCAGCTATATATCGAATATGGACGACGCCTATATCATCGCCTATTCTCAAATGGTTCGGCATTCTGATTCTCCTGCTTATCAGCCTATCCCCCCTGTATACTGCCAAGCCTGCATATGCGTGTAGCTGCGCCCAGACCTTGGATGTGGCTGGCAAAATGAAGTACGCAGACACTGTATTTGCTGGTCAGATGACCGATGTGCGGCAAACGATATCGGCGTCTGAACATCAGCCGCTGTTGTATACGTTTAAGGTGAAACAGGCGTGGACGGACAATGTACATGAACAGACTTCCGTCGTAACGAGTGGTGAATCTTCGGCTTGTGGCTATGTATTTGAAAAGGAGAAAAGCTATCTTGTCTACGCCCACACACAGCAAGGCGAGTTGAAAACGGATCTGTGTATCGGTAATGCTGTCTATACGACTGCCGATGCCCAATCCGATCTGGCGCAGCTCGGTGACCCGCGTCCTGTATTGCCCGGCAGCAATCACGTATTGGTCGGACAGCGACTTCGTCTTGTGATTGCCTTGGGTATTGTAGTCAGTCTCGTCGTATGGATCTGGTTGTATCGCCGTCGGCATCATCGACGTGTATCCTAAGTTAAGGACATTTCGTATGTATGCTTTTTATAGTACATTTACTGCTCGTATATAATGTATATGTCATTTTCATAAATAAGCAAATAAAAGCCCGCCGACTCCAAAAGGAGCAGCGGGCTTTTCGTTATTGTATCGTGAATGCCAGAAGGAGCGGTAGATTATACCGTTTCACCTTTGTTGGCGTTCTTCATCATTTGACGCAGAACCGTTTGTAGGATACCACCGTTATGGTAGTAATCAACATCAACCGCGCTGTCCAGACGAACGGTAACAGGGAATTCAAATGTTGTACCGTCTTCGCGTGTCGCGGTAACAGTCAGCGTTTGACCCGGTTTCACATCGTTGTTCAGACCGACGATATCGAATACTTCCGTACCGTTCAGACCGAGCTGCTTCCAGCTGTAGCCTTCTTGGAATTGCAGTGGCATAACGCCCATACCAACCAGGTTACTGCGGTGGATACGTTCAAAGCTTTCGGTAATAACCGCTTTGACGCCCAGCAGGAAGGTACCTTTGGCTGCCCAGTCACGCGAGCTACCTGTACCATACTCTTTACCAGCGATAACGACCAGATTCTGACCTTCTGCTTGGTAACGCATGGAGGCATCGTAGATGGACATGACTTCGTCAGTTGGCAGGTACTTCGTAACGCCACCCTCAGTGCCCGGAGCCACTTGGTTACGGATACGAATGTTGGCAAATGTACCGCGCATCATGACTTCATGGTTACCACGACGGGAGCCGTAGGAGTTGAAGTCTTTGCGTTCGACATTGTGTTCTTTCAGATATTGACCACCCGGGGACGATGGAGAAATGTTACCCGCCGGTGAGATGTGGTCGGTCGTTACGGAATCGCCCATCAGTGCGAGTACGCGTGCTTGACGAATATCCTGAATATCGTTCATGCCTTTTGCCAGACTTTCGAAGAATGGCGGGTTCTGGATGTACGTGGAGTTCGGGTCCCACTCGTACAGTTCGCCCTGTGGTACAGGGATATCGTTCCAGCGTTTGTTAGCAGTGAAGACATTTTCGTAACGGCTGCGGAACATTTCGGGACTGATCGACAGTGCGATTGCGTCGCGAATTTCCTTAGCTGTTGGCCAGATGTCTTTCAGGTAAACTGCTTCACCTTGCGGATCATGTCCGATCGGGTCGGTAGTCAGGTCGATGTCGACAGTACCAGCAAGCGCGTAAGCTACAACGAGCGGCGGCGAAGCCAGATAGTTCATTTTCACCTGAGCATGCACACGACCTTCAAAGTTACGGTTACCGGACAGCACGGAAGCGACGGTCAGATCGTTATCCGCAATTGCCTGACTTACTTCGTCTGGCAATGGACCGGAGTTACCGATACATGTCGCACAGCCGTAGCCAGCGAGGTAGAAGCCGAGTTGTTCCAGCGATTTGTCGACGCCGGCTTTTTGCAGATACTCGGTAACGACGAGCGAGCCGGGAGTCAGACTTGTTTTCACATAGCCTGGCACGGTCAGACCGCGTTCAACTGCTTTTTTGGCAAGCAGACCTGCACCGATCATAACGCTCGGGTTGGATGTGTTCGTACAGCTAGTAATCGCTGCAATCACGACTGCACCTGCGCCCATTTCGCTTGTTTTGCCGTTCGGATGTTGTACTTTGACCTTCTCGGCAATCTTCGCATCGGACAGACCGTAGCCGCCGGATTCAACCGGTGTACGGATTGCAGTGTTGTAGCTCAATTTCATATCAGTCAGTTCGATCCGATCTTGCGGACGTTTTGGACCGGCAAGACTTGGCACAACAGAAGCCAGATCCAGTTCGATGACATCAGTAAAAGTCGGATCAGGTGTTTCCGCTGTACGGAACATGTTTTGTGCTTTGTAGTAAGCTTCTACCAATTCCACCTGATCGTCAGCACGACCGGTGTTGCGCAGATAGAACAGCGTTTCGTCATCGACAGGGAAGAAGCCGATTGTTGCGCCATACTCTGGAGCCATGTTGGCAACCGTCGCACGGTCAGCCAGACTGATGTTACCCAGACCTGGACCGTAGAACTCGACGAATTTGCCGACAACGCCTTTTTTACGCAGCATTTCGGTAACAGTCAGCGCAAGGTCAGTTGCAGTTGCGCCTTCGCTCAGGCTGCCTGTCAGTTTGAAACCGATAACTTCTGGCATAACGAAGTACAGCGGCTGACCGAGCATACCTGCTTCGGCTTCGATACCGCCGACACCCCAGCCAACAACGCCCAGACCGTTAATCATGGTCGTATGGGAGTCCGTACCAACGAGGGAATCTGGGAATACTTGCGTTTCGCCGTCAACCGTTTTGGTTGCTGCGACAGAGGCAAGATACTCCAGGTTTACTTGGTGAACGATACCAGTGGATGGTGGGACGGCACGGAAATTATCGAATGCCGTTTGCGCCCAGCGCAGGAAACGGTAACGCTCTTCATTACGTTCAAATTCAACGTTTACATTATATTCAAGTGCATCCGGTGTACCGAACGCATCTACCATGACGGAGTGGTCAATAACCAGGTCAACCGGTACAAGCGGGTTGATCTGCTTTGGATCGCCGCCCTGACTTTTTACAAAATCGCGCATGGCTGCCAGATCGACTACGACTGGTACGCCAGTGAAATCCTGCAATACGATACGTGCAGGGATAAATGGAATTTCCTTTTCCTCACGGCCTTCAGCCCATCCCGCGAGTTGTTTGACGTGCTCCTCAGTGATCGCGTGCCCATCGAATTGACGAACAGCTGCTTCCAGCAATACGCGAATGGAGAAAGGAAGCTTGTCGATGCTAGTGAAACCTTGATCTTTCAGCGCTTCAATGCTGAAATAACGGTAACTTTTGTCTTTCACTTTCAGTTCACGGCCAACGGAAAATGAATCTTTAACGGACATAGATGAACCTCCTTGAATGAAATACGGCTTTACAAGTTACAGGAAAAAGTAAACATGGGTGAAAAAAGAGTCAATCCGGCGGAAATAATTCTGGATATACAGAATCTAAGTTCCGTAGAATGAAACTTGATTTCAAAATTAACCACTACTACAAGTATACCGTTTACATGGGGGCGCGTAAAGTTATTTTTGGGAAGAAATTGGGATTCCCTGCATCATAAAACAGGCAAAACAAAAACAAGTTCCTCATTCGACAGGAACTTGTTTTTGTTTTGCAGATTGGATACACACAAGGATAGCTGGAAAGGCACATCGAATGACTTTACAGATCGATTGGTTGCGATTGCCAGCTTCTCTGCTTATTATGTAGAGCCGTGATCGGTACGTAGTTGACTATCGTTAACAATCGGCGGCTTATTTTGAAATGAATAACGGTACATGCTGTATTGAATAGTTGGCTCACTGTATAGTGTTGCGCACATATGTATAGGTCTGATCTAATTTTGATCGCCATGTATATGCTTGTTATTCCGAACCTGTTCATTCATGGCATGTTCATTCTCAACGATATGATACTCATAGACATTGTGCGGCTCATCTTGAAAAACAACCATTGCTGTGTACGCATCATGATCTGTTTTGAATGAATACGCACCTTGTACGCTGGTGATGTCCTTCGCGGTATAGCCTTTTTGCTCAATCAGATATTGCTTTACTTCATGCGCAACCGCGTATGTCTTGAACGGATTACCATGCAGACCGACATATACTGCGGAACCGCCGATGATGACAACGGCAACCAATCCACTCAGAAAAGGAAGAAGCCCCTTCGGAATTTCATATTCTTCGTTCCATCTTTTCCAGCTCATCCATTTCATATACCAATCACCTCCCTATGTAAATGGTACAAAAATAGTGTAGGCATATTCAACTTTGCAGGTTAGTTTGGCAAAAGATAGGGTGGATATTGGGTAGTCGGGTAAATAAGAGGATATGCTCATCCAGCATTCTATATTCCATCAAACAGGAGTGACAATCCAGTTTCACATTTCTTCTATCCAGCAACATTATCCAGATAGCAACATTATCAAGCTCTCGATACGACCAGTATGAATCCTTGTAACTTGTAAAAGGAAGCGGAGGCGCACCTATGCAGCAGTCAACAACAGCCAATGGTCATCCACAGGGGAAGCGGCGTGGATGGAAAGCTTTGCTTCAATATATAGTCGCAGCTGTAATATCTCGTGGAGCAGATGCCGGGGCGGGAGTTGGCTTAGTGCTGCTGGCTTCTTCCAATCAGCATCTAGCCCATCCGCAGTTGACTGGGGCGCTGCTGGCAGCGGCATTAACCGCTCCGCACGTATTAGGACCGCTCACGGCACGCATTCTGGATCGCGCCCACGATCAGCGGCGCGTGCTGGCAGCTGCTTCGCTGCTGTATGGGCTGTTTGTGCTGCTCACTGCTTGCACGCTTGGACAGATTCCGCTGTTCTGTTCCATTGTATTGGCTGCCTGTGCAGGATTGTGTGGACCGCTGCTGACTGGCGGACTCAGCAGTGTACTATCTAGACTCGTGGATGAAGATGAGCAGCATCAACGGCGCGCAGAGAGCTGGGATGCGCTCACGTATGGCATGAGTGGCACGCTGGGACCGGCGGCAGTTGCGGTCATTGCGACGGTGTTCAGTCCACTGTTGGCGCTGATCTTGCTTTCGATAAGTGTGATTGTAGCGGTCGTGCTAATCCTGTGGCTACCTTTGCAGATGCGAACATCGCATACAGAGGAAACGGTCGTCTCGGAGCATGGCGTATTGCATATTTTGCTGCATACAGGACAACTGCGGCGGGCGATTGTCGTGATGATGGCGGCGGCATTTCCAGGTGGGGCGATCTCGGTCATTGCGGTTGCTTTTGCCTCGGAGCAGTTGGGCAATTCGGCAGGCGGCGGCTGGCTGGTAGCGGCATTTGGACTTGGGAATCTGGCTGGCTCACTACTGTTAACGCTATTTCCGCTACGCGGAGAGCCGGAGCGCAATATGCTGTTGTATACGGCGCTGGTGGCAGTTACTTTTGGCATTTGCGCGCTGGCGGCGCAGACGTATCTGGCGCTGTTGTTGGCACTGGCGGTAGCTGGCGCGGCAAATGCACCGTTTTTTGCGGCAACGCTTGGCGTACGGTCGAACTATGCACCAGATCATGTGCGGGGGCAAGTATTTACAGGCATGGCGGGCTTCAAAATCGCCAGCAGCTCCGCAGGTACGGCGTTGGCGGGATTGCTGACTGGATTGGGCGCACCGTTGTTACTGCTGGCGGGAGGAATGATCGTTGGTGCGGCGTACGTATATGCAGTGCTTGATCGTAAAGGTGCTAGCAGACTGGCGAGATCATAAGCTACCAAAGTTTTTTTGCAGCCGTCCAGCTGAACATTTATACTAAGAAAGGGCCATAACACAGCCCGTCCGCCTGACTTTCCGATATAGCACATTCTATGTCTGCGGACGATTCCGACTGTACACTTTGACCTTCACTTTTACAGGTATATTCTAAATATGAACAATAGTAACGGGGGTTCCAACATGACAGCAACAAAATTGACCGTAGGCTTGATCTACGGTGGTAAATCCGGCGAACACGACGTATCACTACAAACCGGATTTTCCGTACTGAACGCATTGGATTACAACAAATACGATATCGTACCGATCTATATCGACCGCGACGGACGCTGGAATATGGGACAGACATATACAGCTGCGCCGTCCAAACCGGAAGAACTGCAAATTCAAGGCGGTGAACAAGCGACCTCGGACGCGATGAGTGTACTTTGGCGCAAACTTGGCGGACAGGAGAGCACGATCGACGTGTTATTCCCGCTGCTGCACGGTACATACGGCGAAGATGGCACGATCCAAGGGCTGTTTGAAATGATGGATATTCCTTATGTTGGTGCTGGCGTGCTGGCATCGTCCGCAGGTATGGACAAAGCGATCATGAAAAAGCTATTCGCCCAAGCCGATCTGCCGCAGTGCAAATATGAAACCTTTATCGCTGCCGAATACGAAAGCAATGAACACGAGATTCTGAGCAGCATCGAGCACAATCTCGGTTTCCCTTGCTTCGTGAAACCGGCGAATCTCGGCTCCAGCGTCGGCATTACCAAAGCCAAAGACCGTCATGAGCTGGAACGCGCAATTGAATATGCGCTGCGCTTTGACCTGAAGGTCGTTGTAGAAGAAGCGGTTGATGCGCATGAAGTGGAAGTTGGCGTACTGGGCAACGAATTACCGCTTGCTTCCGTACCGGGCGAGATCGTATCCAGCGGCAGCGACTATTACGATTATCAGGCAAAATACATCGATGGCACATCCCGCATGATTATCCCGGCGGAGATCGACAGCGAGCTGGCAGAGAATCTGCGCGAGATGGCATTGCGTGCATTCAAGGCGATTGACGGTAGTGGGCTATGCCGCGCCGATTTCTTCGTTCGCCGCAGCGATAACGCCGTTATGATCAATGAAGTGAACACGATGCCGGGCTTTACCGCATACAGCATGTACCCGCTGTTGTGGCGTGAAACCGGCAAATCCTATCCAGAGCTGCTGGATCAGCTCATTCAGCTTGGACTGGATCGCTACGCCAAGCGTCACGCACTGCAATTTGGACGTGACTGAATCGTAGCGTGTCTATAACGGTCGTACTGCACAGATTGGGCGGTGCGGCCGTTTCTTCTTGTACCGAATACCGACCAATCCAGTATCTTCACTCTGTATCATCTGCTATTGTTGCATGGAACTGTTAGGATCATGCGTCAAAAGGTTTATAAATGAGACGACACGTCAATTTAACGATCAGGGAGGCGAAAGGGATGGGGTTTCAAACCGAATTCAATTCCGTATGTAAATTCAAAAGCGAACAGGAGCTGCTCGACCTGCTGGAATACGGCAAAGGCAAGATGGTCAAGCAAGGATTTCGCGTCTATCCAACCGGGCAAAAGGTCATCGCCTATAACCCGGAGAACACCGCAATTGCTATCGTCAAAATCACCGGCTGCATCGCAGAGATCAACTTCCAGGGCAACGAGGTCACCGAAGTCGAGATGGAACTGATCCGCAAGCTGACGCCGGAGGAATCCAGCGTGCAAACGCATCTCGCCTACGAAATGTTCTTTGGCGAGCAGGATCAGGACGCCTGATGATCGTCCGTTTCGGGTATGTAGCGATCTCGCTGGAAGTGAAGGATTCATCCCCTTCCAAAACGATGACCATGTCCAATTTTCGCAAGCTTCCGGATCGTGAAGCCGGGCTGCGGAGATTGGAAGAGATCGCTCGTATTAATTTGCAAAATACGCTGCGTTTGCTCAAGCATAATGTGGCGGAAGAGATTCATATGTACCGCATGAGCTCCAAGCTAATTCCGCTCGCTACGCATACTGAGCTAGCGGATTGGGACCCGTTTCCGGCGTTGGCGGACGATTTTGCTGCGATTGGGGAATATGTGCACAAGCATGAGTTGCGGGTGTCGTTTCACCCGGACCATTTTACCGTGCTTAGTACACCGCGCCCGGAAGTACTGGAATCGTCAATTCGCGATCTGCGCTATCATGTGAAGATGCTGGATGCGATGGGATTGGATGCACGCTCCAAGAACAATATCCATATCGGCGGTGCGTACGGAGACAAGCCGACGGCGGCAGACCGATTTGTAGAGCATTTTGCTACATTGGACGACGATATTCGTTGCCGGATCACGCTGGAAAATGACGACAAAACGTTTACCACACCGGAGACGCTTGCGGTAGCACAGCGTACCGGGCTGCCGATGGTGCTGGATATTCACCATCATCTAGTCAATTGTGAAGGTGAGCCAGCGTCATACTGGTGGCCGCAAGTAGCACAAACATGGGAATCGGAGCTGTCTCGTACAGATGTGCCGAATGGCATTCATTTACCACCGAAGATCCATGCGTCCAGCCCGAAAAGTCCAACCGACCGTCGCAGTCATGCCGATGGCGTAGAAGCTGGACCGCTGCTAGACTTTCTGCGCGAAGCGGCACGTACATCCAGCCATCTCGATGTGATGCTGGAAGCCAAGCATAAGGACGCAGCACTGCGACAACTGATGAACGATTTGCGCAATGTTAGCGGGGATGGCGTACGCATCATCGACAACGGAACCATTGAAGTGTTACCTTAATAGTAGGCATATCGAAATAACACATGCGGACATGCCATCGTGTATGTTCGCATCCATACTTAGCATACAGCCATCTGGCTTGCGGCGGCAGGTACACACTGCACGCCCATTATAATCAGGGGGATTGAACATGGAAAAAGACCAAAAGCAACCCTATGTTGTCAGCAGTAAAAGTCGTGTTGCCGTAGCGATTAACGCGGCATCCAAAACCGGCGAATGGATCAAAAGCAAAGTCGGCGATCACCGCCAGCTTAACATCAAAACATCGTCACAAGACCTCGTAACCGAAGTCGACAAAGGCGCAGAACAGATGATTCGCAAGCTTGTCCAAACGTACTGCCCAGGCGACGAATTCCTCGGCGAAGAGAGCGCAGGCATCGGTGCCGAAGCATCGGCTAATGCCGTGGATGCGGTCAAAGACGCCGAATACGTCTGGATTGTCGATCCGATTGATGGCACGACCAACTTTGTGCATGGTTTCCCATACTTTTGTGTATCCATCGCTGTAGCGCACAAAGGCGAAGTGATCGTCGGCGTTATTTACGACCCGACGCATGACGAGCTGTTTGTAGCCGAAAAGGGTAAAGGCGCCTATGTACACGGCAACCTGATGAAGTCCGCCGACCATGCGACATTGAACGAAAGTCTGGTCGCTACCGGCTTCCCACCAAGCACAAGCGTTGAGCTGAAAACGAAAGCGTTGACCGACATCCTGCCGAAAGTCCGCGGCGTCCGCAACGTCGGCTCCGCTGCCTTGCACCTCGCCTATGTCGCCGCAGGACGCATCGACGCCTACTGGGAAATCGGTCTAAACGCATGGGATCTCGCCGCAGGCGCCCTGCTCGTAGCCGAATCCGGCGGCACCGTCACCGACGTCGCCAATAACCCATACGACATCACCGTCCGCAACATCGTAGCGAGCAACGGTCACATTCATAACGAACTCATCCAACAACTACACAATTCCGGCTTAAACGCCTAATAATCGATCCACCAGACACCAGCATCAAACGAATCATGTCCAACGATCACCCAGCTGACCAGAACACCACACCCTACATCCCACTCTAGTCTGGTCAACCACCAACTGATTTTCCAAAACCCAAAACGGGTAAATAACCGACAGGCACCCAGCCCGCCGGTTATTTGCTCATATCCAATAATTTTAACATCCAAACAACCATGCAAACTCAACATAACTTGAAAGAGTACATGCAAATAACCATCTCTACTACCCTAACGTTCAAAACAAAAAATAGAAAACAAACTCATTTCATACGCTCAAACGAATCCAAAATCTGAAAGTCCAAAAGACATTAAACTCAAAACAATCTAAGTCCAAACTATTTTTAAGTTCTAAATTCTTTAAGCTTTAATCCTTTAAGTTCCAACTATTCTAGGTTCTTGTCTTTCAAACCTGCTAAGCCCCCACCCTAGTGCGATGGCGAGCAACGTGACTCATATGCACGGAGCGGAGGGAAGGGAATTTGGCAAAAGGACGACTTTGGAGTGCGGGAATCTTCGTTATTTCCCAATCCAAAGATTCCCGCGGCTCCACCGGAGTCCGTTGCCAAATCCCTTCCCGGAGCGTTCTTAGCATCAATGAGCCAAAGCCTTGCCCCATCCCACTCCAAAAAAATAAAAATGAGGTGCCAACCATGTCATCCGACGAACTTGAACGCGAATTGTCCGAACGTCTGACCGAAGGCGAGATGCAAGAAGAAGACCGTGAAGTCCGCGAACGCCGACTCATTCCGTCCAAATACGAAGTCCGTATCCAAGCCGAACACGACCCCATTGTCGAAGAAACACAGCACTACCGCAAACTCGCCAAAGAACTCGACGACCGCTACGACAAATATTTGGAGCGTACCAAACAAAATAAACCAAACGACGACGCCAACAATAACAGCACCGACCCGAATAGCCCTGTCGAAAACAAAAGCAACAATAATCACACGCAGTAAATACATTCACAAGCATTAACGACAAAGGAGTACCTGAATGCGCCACAAGAACCCCGTCACGTTGGACAATAAGCAACCGAACCAAATCAAAGTAACAAACCAAGCCAGCACGATTCCTACCCCTCATTCCCGCCCGGCGAAGCGCAAGATTCATCAGGTCAGACAGGAGACAACACGCATGATTGCACAATACATGATGATTCTCACCCTGCTGCTTGGCGGCAGCGGTATTACCGGTGGCATGACTACCACTGCTTATGGAGCGGCAGCAACTGGCGCATCCAAGACGCAAGCCTATGAACATATGGTCTTTCTCGGCGATTCCCTTACGGTCGGCTATGAGCCGGGCATAGCGGCAGCTGATTACGATGGCTTTGCTCCGCGATTGGAAGAACAGGAGCTGTTCCGCGGACACGCGCAGGCAGATAATGCTGGCATTCTTGGTCTAACAAGCACCGGTCTGAAACATTACATGGACGCCATTACCGCCGGACGCAGTGTTAGCACTGCTGATATTCAGAGCACATTGCCCGGTGCTACACGTACGCTCGATGGAGCCGCCACCCGTAAGGAGATTCAAGCAGCCGATCTGATCACGATCACGATTGGTGGAAATGACTTTCTGAATGCGCTTGGCTCCCTGACTGCACTGCCGCAGGATTTATCGCAGATCAATTTGCAGCCAGTGCTTAACACGTATCGCACCAATCTCGGTTCGATCCTGGATCAGCTGACGACGCTGAATCCAAACGCGGTCATTGTGATCGCAGATCAGTACCAGCCCGTGCCACTACTGGCAGGTGCAACGCTGTATCATGATCTGAATGAAACAGCCGCGGAGTTCAGCAGCATTATCGACGATACGGTGTCTACCTACACTACCAAAGGAAATGATATTCGCGTCGCTCATGTCTCGCCGTCTTTTCAAGGTAAAGAACTGGCGATGACCCATATTGCCGCCGGTGATATCCATCCGAATGCCACAGGCTATCAGGCGATGGCTGTTGCTTTTAGTATAGCGATCTGGGGCGAAACAGGTTATATGACACCAGCCTCGGCGGTCAATGGAACGGACCAAACGATCCTATATACCAATGGCAAATTGCTGCAAAGTCAGTCCAAGCCGATCATTCGCAGCGGGCGCACATATGTAGCGCTGCGCGACGTAACGACAGCACTCGGTGCCGAAGTAAGCTGGTCAAGCACAACCAAGCAGGCAACCGTCACGAACGGTAGCAGCAAAGTGATGGTGCCGCTGAACAGCAAAATTCTGAAGGTGAACAACCAATCGGTTACGACCGATGCAGCAGCCTTTATGCAGCAAAATAAAGTATATGTACCAATTGCAGTACTTGCCGATCAGTTTGCGTATGATGTACATTATGTGAATCGCTGGAAAGCCGTCTTTATCCGCCAATAAAGATAGGTGAAGATCAAGCACAACGAGTAAAACGTATAGATTGGAACAACCGCTGTATCCATTGGTTTCGACAGATGGAATGCAGCGGTTATTTTGCATTCGCGCAATCCCTTTTTCCACTTCTGGATAAAACAACTGCAATTTTCCACATTCCACGTTATAATATACATTAAATTACAAATGATAAATAAATATGTAAATGAAGATGTGCGGTAAGTAGATAGACAGGAAATAGGAAAACAACGACAGAATGATCTTCTGATGGGGGAAGGCATGATGCTATCTCGTTTTAAAAGCGCTTACATTAATTTGGGCATTCATCGTCAGATGCTGTTGCTGATCTCGGCGTTGATGCTGGTCAGCTTTGCTTCGTACCTGATCGTGCTTAATACTGTGTACAGCACATATGACAATCAGATGTATGAGAAGACCTCTGAGCTGCTCAATATGTCGTCATTTGAGATCGAGAATCAGCTCAAGGATATGGAGAATCTAACGTTTCGCGTTGTGACGGATGAGCAGCTGCAACGGTATTTGTTGCAATTGCAGGAGGAGCCGTCCATTTATGAGAAGAACGTCATCCGTAAAAAGATTACCAATCGACTTGTCGCATTTGCCGGTTCTGAGCAATTTGTGTATTCGATGATGGCAATCGACCGCGAAGGCGAGATTATGTTTGCAGGGAATCGCGAAGGCGTGCCTGTGAATGTGCGTCCAGTATTAACGAAACTAGCGCAGCAGTATAGCGGCTCGAACGCATGGTATGTAGGTGAGCAGGGTGAATTGCTGGCAGTGCGCCAGTTCAAGCAATTCAGCGATTCTACGTTTACCCTGAACGATCTGGGGACGATTATGATTCGCGTACGTATCGACCGGATTGTGCAGGAGCAGGTGGAGAGCAGCGCAGGCAGCCAGCTCATTATCTCGGACGGCAGCAAAATCGTCTACCCGGAGGAACCGCCCTTTTCACGCGGACAGATTGACAACCAGCTGCATAACAGCAAGCCATACGGCGTCATTTCCGAACCGGAGGAAAGTTATTTCTCCGCGCGGATTCAATCGCCATACACAGGCTGGACGTATTTGCATATTACACCGTTTGACCGCATGTTTCAGCGCATTATGTGGATTAAGCAGCTGGTGACGATTATTTTCATCGGTATCTTCCTGCTGGCATTGCTGTTCGGTACACGGCTGTCGCGCAGCATTACCCGCCCGATGGAACGACTATTGCAAAAGATGCGCACCGTCGAAACTGGCAATCTGGATCAACTGGGCGAGCTGCCAGCCGACCCGTCCATTACTCGGGCGCAAAATGAAGTCGGACTGCTGCATCGTACGTTTAACCGGATGCTGCGCCGTATTCGTGAGCTGATCGACGAGAATTATGCCAAGCAGTTGCTCATCCGCGAAACAGAGCTAAAAGCATTGCAGGCGCAGATTGATCCGCATTTTCTATACAATACGCTAGAATCGATCAACTGGATGGCGAAGATGAACAAGCAGCCGGAGATTTCACGTATGGTCGAAGCGCTGGGCTTTCTGCTGCGTAGCTCAGTCAATATGACGGAAAAGGTGATCTCACTGGAGCAGGAGCTGGACATCGTGCGCAGCTATGTGACGATTCAGCGGATGCGGTTTGAGGAACGGCTGAATTTTGAGATTGACGTACCGGAGGAATTGTACGACACGCTCATTCCGAAGCTGACCTTGCAGCCGCTAGTAGAGAATGCGATCCATTATGCGCTAGAGCCGAAGATCGAGGAATGTCATATTCGCATTGCCGCGCGGCTGGAGGGCGAGCAGGTGCATATTACGGTGCAGGATGACGGACCGGGGATGACGGCGGAGTTTCTGGAACGGCTGTATCAGGGGCAGGTGCAGACACGCGGCAAAGGCATCGGGCTGAACAATATTATGGAGCGCATTCGGCTGACCTTTGGACCGGACTATGGGATTCATATTGAGAGCGAACCGGACGTACGGACTGCGTTCCATATTCGTATTCCACATCAGAAAGGGGAGCAAGATCATGTACAAAGTGCTGTTGGTAGATGACGAGCGCATGATTCTGGAGGGCATTTCCAGCGTGGTGGACTGGCAGGGCAGTGGCACGGAGCTGGTCGGTACCGCGCGTAACGGATTGGAAGCGTATGAACGAATCGCCGAGAAGCGACCGGATATTGTGATCAGCGACATTTCCATGCCCGGTCTGGACGGCATTGGGCTGGTGGCGAAGACGTACGAGCAGTTCCCTGATGTGCGCTTCATTATGCTGTCTGGTTACAAGGATTTTGATTATGCGCGCCGGGCGATGCAGTACGGGGTGAAGCATTATTTGGTCAAGCCGTGCAATGAGCAACAGATTCAGGAGGCGATTGCGGAGCTGTTGTCCGAGCGTGCCGCCGAGCAGGAGCGTGAGCTGTTCGTCAGCAGTATGCGCGATCAGTTTATCCGAATGCTGCCGCAGGTGAAAGAGCAATTTCTGAAGGAATTCATCTCCAACAAAATGTACGGCAGCCGCGATCTTGCGTATTACGAAGGATTGTTTCATATGCAGCTGACCGACCGCACCGTGCGCATCGTGCTGATGCGGGTGGAAGATTCGCATGAATATGAGCATCTATTTGCATTGAAAAATATCGCCGAGGATGTGCTGGAGAGCGTGCTGATGGGCACGACGATTCAGTTGCAGGACGAGCTGCTGCTGCTGATTGATGATCCGGCGGAACCGATGCGGCTGATTGAAGGATTGAATCGGGTAAAGGATGTGTTTGCTGGCTTTTACAAGCTGGATGTGACAGTGGCACTCAGTGAGCCAGATGAGCTGGAACAGCTGCGGCGTATGTATCGGGATGCCCAGCAGGTGATGAATCATCGCTTTTACATCGGTGGGGGGAGTCTGATCACCCGTCAGGACATCGCGTTGCACGATTGTCGGACTGGGAGTGGATTTGAGCTGGATGAGGAGCAGTTTACGCTGATTATCAAGTCCGGTCAGGTGGAGCAGGTGGAGACGGAGATTGGGCGGTTATTCGCCACGCTATCGGAATTGCGGCTGGATATTGCCGTGACGCGCTCATATGTATTGCAGCTGTATGCGGTCATGCTGCGATTGTACCCCGAAGATGAGCGCTCCATGCCGACAGCGCGGCTTGCTGAATTGTCGCGATTGGATACGCTGACCGGGCTGCATGACTTTATTCGTCAGGTGGCACTTGAATTGACTGGCAGCTACTACAAAAGCAACATCAATCGCCAATCCTCAGTCGTGAACAAAATGCTGCAAATTATCGAGGAGAACTACACGAACGCCGAGCTATCCTTGAACGGCGTTGCCAATCAGATGCTGTATATGAACCCTGATTACTTGGGCAAAATTTTCAAAAAAGTGACCGGGGATAATTTCTCGCATTATGTGAATCGCTATCGGATTGAGCGGGCGACTGAGCATATTCGCCGTAGCGGGGATGTGAAGGTGTTTGAATTGGCGGAGCTGTTCGGGTTTGGCGGGAATTCGCAGTATTTTAGCCAAGTGTTTAAGAAGGTGACTGGCATGACGCCGACAGAATATCGGCGAGGTTAGAAGATCAAAGAGGATCAGACAGGGGGAATGTAGCGATAAAGCTATGCAAACGATCAAATAACCGCATCTGTCCCATGCCGATCTAATCATCGTGCAGAGATGGATGCGGTTATCCTGTGTTGAAGTCTATTATTGAAGGTTATCAGTGATCGGTTGCTTCAAGGATGAAAAAGTATCCTGACTATCATCAATCGTAAACGTGAGCGGTTGTTGATAATGAGGTTCGGAATCCAGCACCAATCGGTAAGTAATCGTACCCGAACTGGTAAAATGCTGATCTTGCTTTTTGATCGTATAGCTTTGATTGGCGGCATCGTGGAACGTATTGTTCAGCTGCAAATAATATATCGTACGCGACCCTGATTTAGGGATAGAGAGATTAACAATGGTATCTCCTGTATCTGGGTCTATCTGCGTACTAATCTGAGAAGCTTTAGGCAAGGGCGATTGAATGAGTTGAGATCGGGCTGTATTGGCAACCAGCGCAAGCGGCTTTTCCATTTCAAATTTGATTCCTGCCAACTGAATCCATAAACTCTGATCTTGAGAGAAGTAACTACTATCATAATAAAATGTGTACTGAGTGACGCCAAGATTCGGATAAGCGGAAGAACCTTGTACATTCAGCATGGCATTCGCATGCAACGCAGGATCGGCAGCAAAAAGATTTACATTTGCATATTCTATCGTTTTGCCTTGTTGTGTTGTCCACTCCAGATCAGCATCTGTACGCAAAGGAGTACGGGTGATGCGAACCAGCTTTATTTTATATCCATTCACATCATATATCTTGTTCAATACAACAGTATGTTCAAGTTCTTTCAGATGCACGGTATTCAGAGCAAAAGGAATCTGGAGGTTCTCATAGTTCTGATCACTAGATCCACTGTACAGATTGGCGTTCAGAATGACTGAGTTCGGTACGTTCTGCCATTTGGAATAATCAAAGATTAGCGCGCCGTGACTGGTAGATGGCGTAGTTGATGTGACTGTTACGTTGTATGACAATGCTGTATTCATTGACATTGCTCTATCAACCAGACGTGCTTCCTTTTCATCGCTAATGCGAGGAGGATCGCCGCCCTGATTATCAACGGCAGTATACATGACAATGATTCGCTTGCTATCGGCTACAACACCATCGATTGTCATAGTATAGCTGTCCGAACGGTCGCTGAGATGGATCGATTGGTATAGACCATGATCAATAGCGGGTTGAAGAGACTGCTTGAGTATATCCTGCTGGTATAATTTATTAAAATATGATGGCAGGTTCGCTGGTGTCTGATGATCGGCAGGCATGGCGGTATGAGTGGAAGAGGGGAACGAATCATGAACCAATAGTCCGGTGCCGATAAGCAACAGCACAGCAACAGTCGCAGCAGTCATCGTTTTCCAATCGCCGATCCAACGGGTTGTTTTGCGCTTCCTCGCTTGTCGAATGCCGGAACGAATCGCTATATCAAGTTGTGTATCGTCTATTTGCGCAGTTTGGTGCTTGAGTTCTTCCGCTTTCTTTTGCATTGATGATTCAGGTGTGTTCATGTTGGATGATACCTCCTTTATCCAGCTTTTGGCGGATTTGTTTTAAACCTTGATTGAGCCATGTTTTGATCGTTCCCTCGGGACGTTCCATAATGCTTGCAATCTCGGTAAGTGTCAGATCGTTATAATATTTCAGTATCAACACATGCCGATGATTCGGTTTTAGTCGTTGCAGCGCTCGCTCCAGATCCAGTCTGTGTTCCGGATGCATCTCTACAATCTGTCCCTGCATATGATGCTCCATCAGTGGAACACTACGACGCTGGCGCTTCAATTCGTCCATACAGCAATTGATCATAATACGGATCAACCATGGGATAAACCGCTCTGGATTGCGTAGCTTACGGCATTGTAGCAAGCCACGATATACAGTTTCCTGTAGCATATCTAGCGCATCCTGTTCATTGTGCATATATCCGTAAGCAATGCCGTACAGTTTACGGCGATGTGCAGATACAAGCTGATAAAAGGCTTCTTCATTACCTTTGCAGGCAGCGATTGCCCATTCCCTTTCCTCCATACTCTATTCCTCCGTCCATGCGTCTCTTTCTACTATTTGTCGCGATCATTTGCCCAAGTCAAGATATGTACATCTATCTGCTTGTGCCTATCAATAAGACTGTTGAACTGCCCAAACGGTTTTTTTATTTTTATATTATCGCGAATCCGTACGTATCAATCTATGCCCCTCTGTTTTTTACACCAAAACCTCGGATTTGTGTATTCATTTGCGTATGCCCATCTGCGAGAATAAAGACAGAATCAAAATGTAAGCGTTAACAAATTAAACATTGTGATTATCGTTTACAGCTACATATTGTTTGCCAACATGCACCAATCATCCATGCTCTACACGTGCTTTACGATTTGCGATGTATCTTTTATCTCATTACAGATGGCTGTATTCGTCGGCATGATTCTACAGCGAATCTACATCTGTCCATTATCGAAAGGGGAGACTACGCATGAATTTTAAAAAGACAGCTTCTATCCTGACCCTGATCGCCATTCTGCTTACGATTACTGCATGTGGCAATTCTGGCAGCAGTACTTCTGGTTCCAGCAGTGGCGGGCAGGACGGCAAGACGATTCGCATCGCTTGGTGGGGATCGGATACGCGTCACAGCTACACCCAGCAGGTTATCGACATGTACAAAAAGGAAAATCCCGGAGTGAATATCGACATCGAATACGCATCCTTTGATGACTATTGGAAAAAGCTTGCCCCGCAGGCAGCCGCCAACCAGTTGCCCGACATCATTCAAATGGACATCTCCTACATTAGCCAATATGCCAAAAACGGTCAGCTTGAAGACCTCAAGCCGTACATCGGCAACCAGATCAAGCTGGACGATGTGAGCGAAAGCGTCGTTAGCACTGGCGTGATCGGTGGTACACAATATGGCATTCCAACCGGAGTGAACGTGCTCGGCTACCAATACAACCCAGAAACGCTCAAAAAAGCAGGCATCACCGAAATTCCGAAAGACTGGACATGGGATGACTATGAGAAGCTTGCCGGACAAGCCAAAGACAAAGGCATTTACTTTGACGAATCGATGGCACCGGATATTTTCTTCAACTATTTCTTGAGAACAAAAGGCATGTCACTGTACAAAGCTGACGGTACGGCACTCGGCTATGAAGATGACGCGCTGTTCACAGAATTTTTCGGTCGTCTTGCCAAGCTGATCCAAGAAGGCGCGGCACCATCTCAGGAAACGCTGAGCCAAAATAAAGGCATTATCGAGGAATCCACTGTTGTCAAAGGCACGGGAATCGGCACATGGCAGTGGTCGAACCAGTTCGTCGCCCTGCAAAAAGTAGCTGACAAGCCGCTGGAGCTGGCACCGATGCTCGGACCGGATATGCAAAAAGGCATCTACATGCAGCCAAGCATGTACTGGTCCATCTCCAAAAACTCGCAATCCAAAGACGAAGCTGCCAAATTCATTAACTTCTGGATCAACAATCAGGATGCGAACAAGCTGATCAAGGGCGAACGCGGTGTACCAATCTCTGCCGCTGTCAAAGAAGCGGTAACACCGGATCTGACAGAAGCAGAGAAACAGGTGTTTGATTTTGTTAGTCAAATGGAGCCAATCGCATCGCCGATGAGCCCGCCGCCACCGGTAGGTTCCGCGGAGGTTATCGCTACGCTGGCGGATTATGTGGAACAGATTAACTTTGGACAGATTACGGCAGCAGAAGCCGCACCGAAGTTCCGCGCTGATGCCAATTCGATTCTGTCCAACAACCAGCCGTAATGTGATGATGTAATCACTATAGCCGTGATGATCGAGTGCAGTAGCAGTAGGCACAGGCAGAGACGGCGTAGAAGAATGTCTCTGCTCTGTGCCACGGTATCACTGTTCCTGTTTTGATACGGTGATGACGAACACGAACGAAGCAAGTCGGAGTAAATGGGAATCGGGAAAGAGACGCATGGCAGCATATATACGCTGCGATGTGGTCGGCTTTCCTTTTCCCGCTCATGGCTGAGCTATTTTGGAGCATGCCGGATACTATGATAATGCCCAGTTTTGTATTTTCCCAAGGAGGTGTGCGGATTCATGCGGAACAATTATTCGCTAAAAGCCAATTTGACCGGTTACGCGTTTATCAGCCCATTTATTATCGGATTTCTGGCATTTACGCTGATTCCGATGTTTATCTCGCTGTATCTGTCGTTTACGAGCTATAACCTGTTTAGCCCACCGCGCTGGGTCGGATTGAATAATTTTGAGAAAATGTTCACTGGTGATACGAAGTACTGGAATTCGGTCAAAGTCACACTGTACTACGTGTTTATCGGTGTCCCGCTGCGACTGACATTTGCGTTATTCGTAGCGATGATTCTCAACACTGGCTCGCGTATGATCGGTGCATATCGGACGATCTATTATTTGCCGTCCATCATCGGTGGTAGCGTTGCGGTATCCATCATGTGGCGCAACATTTTCAGCGAGCAGGGGATCGTCAACGGTCTGCTGATGGCGCTGGGAGCAGCACCGATTCAATGGTTCGGCGATCCTGGCGCTGCGCTCGGTATGCTGATCACGCTGTCGGTCTGGCAGTTTGGTTCGTCCATGCTCATTTTCCTCGCTGGTCTAAAAAACATTTCCCCGGAAATGTATGAAGCAGCAAGTGTAGATGGTGCGCGTCCGGCACGGAAATTTTTCAGTATTACGCTGCCGCTACTCAGTCCGATCATTCTGTTCAATCTGATCATGCAGACGATTAGCGCCTTTATGACCTTTGTACCGGCGTATATTATTTCCAAAGGCGAAGGCGGTCCGCTGGACGGCACGATGCTGTATTCGCTGTATCTGTTCCGTCAGGCATTCATGTTCAACAATATGGGGTATGCGTCTGCGATGGCGTGGGTCATGCTCATCTTCATCGGGGTGCTGACGTTGATTCTGTTCAAAACGTCGAAATTCTGGGTGTTCTACGAGTCGGAAGGAGGTCGCTGATCCATGGCAGATACCAAAGCAGAACGCTATAACCAAACGATCGCCGGTTCAGCGGCAAGTCAGGGCAGTCTATGGCGGCGCATCAAGTGGCCCGTTTACCATATCTTCGTCGCTGCACTAGCACTGCTCATGCTGTATCCGATCATCTGGATGTTTTTCAGCTCGTTCAAGGAAAGTCGCACGATCTTCACGACAGCGACGACACTGCTGCCAGCGGAATGGATCTGGAGCAACTATGCTTCCGGCTGGAAAGGCATTGGCGGCTACTCGTTCGGTCATTATATCTGGAACTCGCTCGTGATCGTCGTACTGTCCACACTTGGTGTCGTGGTATCGTCGGCATTGATCGCGTTCGGCTTTGCGCGGTTGCAATTTGCCGGTCGTGCATTCTGGTTCGCGGTGATGATGGTTACACTCATGCTGCCGCATGATGTGGTGCTTGTGCCGCAGTATATTATTTTCACGAAACTGGGCTGGCTGAATACGATCTGGCCGATCGTTGTACCGCAGTTTTTCGGCGCACCATTCTTTATTTTCCTGATGGTGCAGTTTATCCGTACGATTCCAAAGGAATTGGATGAAGCGGCGACGATTGATGGCTGTGGGAAGTTCCGGTTGTTTATTCAGATCATCATGCCGCTGATCAAGGCATCGCTGGCAACAGCGGCGATCTTCTCTTTTTACTGGAGATGGGAAGATCTGCTTGGACCGGTGCTGTATCTGAACTCACCGGATAAATACACCGTCTCTATGGGTCTGAAAATGTTCCTTGATAGTGAATCTGCATCCAACTGGGGCGGCATGTTCGCGATGTCGATGGTCAGTCTGCTACCGGTCATTCTCGTGTTCTTCCTGTTCCAGAAGCATATCGTGGAAGGCATTAGCAGCAGTGGGATCAAAGGCTGATCATGGGAGATTCCAAACAGCGTGAGCATGAGCAGCATCTGCTATCACAAGAACAACGTTCTTCATTACACGAGCAACATCCACAACCACAGAAACAAGAGCAATATCATTCATCAGGGCAACAGAAGCAATCGAATGAATATCAAACAAACATGGCGGCTGTACAGCAGGATATAGCGCTGGAAGCAGAGCGGCAAACGCCAGATGGCTGGAAGTTTGATGCTGGGCCTGGTACGTCGGTAGAAGGGTATCTGCCGTTAACGCCGGAAACGGTATACACGTCAGAGTCGGGCTATGGATTTCGATCTGGCAGTGAAGTGTATGGGCGTGATCGCGCTACATCTGACGGTCAGCAATCTGCACCAACACAGCATCTGCAAGCTGCTTTTTGCATTCCGCTGCAAGCAACCTTTGTACTCGATGTGCCGGATGGCTGTTATCTGATCCGTATGCAGCTGGGCGATTGGCAGACTGCTACGCATACGATCATCCGCGCATCAGGTAGCAAAGTGGTGGTGCCGCCGATTCGTACCCAATCTGGGCAGATTCAGGAAGTACTATGCAGCGTTCACGTACACGGCGGACGATTGGAACTGAACTTCAGCGGACAAGCCCCACGGCTCAATACGTTAGACATCACACCCGCACCGCATACACTGCAACTGCTGCTGGCGGGCGATTCGACCGTAACCGACCAGCCAGCGGATGGATATCCCTATGCTGGTTGGGGGCAATTGTTACCGGAGCGATTCAAGCATGATGTGTGCGTGGACAATCATGCGATCTCTGGGCGTAGCTCCAAAAGCTTTGTCGATGAAGGCAGGCTGGAGACGATCCGTCAGCAGCTACGAGCAGGCGATTATCTATTTATCCCATTCGGACATAATGATGCAAAAACGGACGCTGCTCGCCATACCGATCCATTTACAACGTATAAGCAGCAGCTGACCGAGTACATTGTAACCGCTCGTGAGAAAGAAGCGCATCCGGTATTGCTGACGCCGATTCATCGTCGTTATTTTACCGAAGATGGACAGCTGGAAGATACGCATGGCGACTATGTGCTCGCTGTACGTGAACTGGCAGCCGAGCAGCAAGTGCCGCTCATCGATCTGGCGGCGAAGACGGCGATGGTATGGGAGCAGCTTGGACCGGAACAGAGCAAGGCGTTATTCGTCTGGCTATATCCAGGTGAATATATGAATTTCCCAAGCGGCGTGCAGGATAATACACATTTGCAGGAGCAAGGGGCGCGGCAGATTGCCGGGCTAGTTATCGAAGGTATTCGGGAATTGAATCTGCAACCATTGGTCATGTATTTGAGATAGCAGATCAGGTATTGGAGATAACAGGTGGATATTCAAGTGCATCTGTATGTATATCAGTACTTCTATATGTATATTGCAGGAGGAAAGGATGGATCATATGCCAGCATTGCATTTTGACGAGGAACATATTAAACAGGTGATTGATCGGGTCGTAGAGCGTACATTCAATATGGATTTTAGCTGGGATTGGCCGGGCGGCGTAGCCTTTTATGGAGTGTGTGAAGCGTATCAGGCGACTGGCAAGCGTGAATATCTGGATCAGCTGCGACTCTGGGTCGATGAGAATATTGCGGATGGTCTGCCACCGTTATCGGTCAATGGAGTATCGATCGGTCACTGTCTGCTAACGCTGTATGAAGCGACCGGGGAAGAGCAGTATTTGCAGATTGCTACAGAAATGGCGGAGTTTCTGGACAGCAAGGCAGAGCGGTTCGGAGAAGGTATTTTCCAGCATACCGTTAATTCGGTGACAGATGTGTTCCCAGAGCAGGCGTGGGTAGATACGATGTTCATGGCGGGATATTATCTGCTACGTATCGGTCATCTGCTGGGGAACAAGCGGTATTTTGACGACGGACTACGCCAGTATCATGGACATGAAAAGGTATTGCAGGACGAGCAGACGAATCTGTATTATCACGGCTGGGACAATGTGAATCAGAATCATCTGTCCTCAATCTTCTGGGCGCGCGGCAATTCATGGGCATCGTTAACGATGTCGAAGGCACTGGCATTCGTGCCCGTACAGCATCCATCGTATATGATCATCGACGGCTCACTGCGGGATCAACTTAGCTCACTCGTCCGCCTGCAATCGCCAGAAGGCTTATGGCATACCGTGCTGGATGATCCAACCTCGTATCTGGAAACGTCTGGCTCATCAGGTATCGCGACCGCATTGCTCATGCGCGGCAGACTGTATAACAAATATTCGCAAAAAGCGATCGACGGCATTCTGTCCCGCATCCGAGAAGATGGCACCGTAACTGGCGTATCCGCAGGAACCGCGATTATGAATGACATTGACGGCTATCGCGAAGTGCCGGAGAAACGCATTCAAGGCTGGGGACAAGGACTGACACTGGCGTTCCTTGCTCAACTGCTGCGCACGCGAGACGATCTGTATGGACAAACGATGAACCCAACCAACAAAGCCGCCACCCCGGAAACTGCGCAGCCACCTTCACAGCTAGAAGATGATCCTACCAATACGCAGACTGGTGTGGAGACGCTGTAGTTGTAATGGTAAACGGTACTAGCGGTCGACTTGTTTCGTACTATTCAGCTTGTTGTAAATGTGAACTGTACATGGGAAACAGTAAATGCAACATTACGTAACGTCTTGTAACGTACGTAAGCACTGACGTTTACTACACCCGCTCAGATCAAGCAAACTATAATGAAATGAATATAGACAAAGACCGTATTTCCCATATAGGAGATACGGTCTTTGCCATACGATGATATTCTTGCTCTACACCAACGGCTGCTTCACAATTCGAAACTGCCGATTCTGATCCTCCACCAGTAGATACAGCGTGCCCTTTTCATACTTGATAAACCGAAATAATAGCTGATCTGACAATGTTGGCGTGCGCCATAATTCATTTCCAGCTTGATCCCATAAATACAAACGCTGTTCGCTATCCACCTGTACAAATACCTGATGATTGTTGTAATCGGTTCGCCAGTTTTGCTGTGCATCTGTGAAGACACGCGTTCTCTGTACTAGCAGCTTGCCAGTAGTCACATCATAGCGCGAATAGATCGGATACGAGGTGGAGCCGTCCTTTTGCAGCTTATTGCCGGTATCATTGGAAAGGTAGATCACCGCCTGCCCCTGATCCAGCTTGAACTCGCCAATCGTACTTAGCGGCGCACGCACCAGATGCGAACGATGAGAGGCAGAACTCGTATCCAGCAATTCAAATACATACCGCTGATCATGCAGCTCGCCACTACGGTACCGAATGACCAGCTTGTTCGATTCATACTCCATATTCAATACAGTTAGCGCTTCGTTATTGTTGTTGCTGTACGCCTGCAAGGACAATGTACGCACTGGCTTGTTCCACGGGGAACGGTAAATCAACACTTGCTGCCCTGTTTGTAACGCTATACGTTCTGCATTTCCGGCAGTCTGCGCTGACCAACTCAGATGCGACGTCTGGTCATTGCCGCCTGTGTTTAACGTTTGCAGCAGAGCAGTTGGATAGATAAAGGTAGACAGTGTGTTGCCGTTAAGCGATAGTACGATCTTTTGCAGCTTGTGATTCTGGCTAACAATAATAACGATCTTACCGCTGGCATCCAGCACATCATAGCTGTATAGATGATCATACGTATGACTCCACAGCCGCGTACTGCTGGACAGACTCGTCATATATAACGTACCTTCCTCCTGATTCACAAACAAAGTACGCTCATCAGACAGATTCACAATGTCCGTCTGAATATAAAAATCGCGGGGAAAGGATAGATTGTCTTCTGTATCCTGACTCCAATTCATCACATCGTGAAAATCAGGCAATACCGGGGACGCCGCTTCACTGGAAGCAGGCAATAGCGTTACGATCAGCAATAGTAGTGTCACGACCAACAGCAGCAGCTTTTTGAATATCACGTTACATTTCTTCCTCTCCCGTATGAAATGATGGATGTATAGTTAGGTATCCAATGTAATTATCTACTCCTACTATACCTCATTCTCGTACAGAATGATAAGGCAATGATAAAGGAATACTTGCTTATTTGCCCTTCCGTCGTCCGTTCCAATTCGTACCGAGTACGCCGCCGATAATCAGCACCGCGCCGATCACATGATACAATAACAATTGCTCATGTAAAATAATCGTTCCAGCGATCATCGATACAATCGTGGAGATATTGCTGAATACACTCATCTGCGTTGCTTTTAGCCGGGATAGGGCATAGCTTGACAGCAATGTTGTACCGAGTGAGGACAGCATACCAAGATACAGTAATGCCATCATATAACTCGGCTGTGTCAACGGCTGTACATAGTCGATCCAATTGCCTGCCGCGAAATGACGAATCAGCGCGATGCCGTTGAATATGATTGCCGCTGTCAGCATGGTTACCCATGTCAGCTCCAGCGGATTATACACCCGAGTGAGCGGACGCATGAGCACACTATACCCGGCGAATGCCAGTGCCGAGCCGATCAGCAGCACAATACCACCCAGATGATCCGCACGGAATCCGGCATTGCCCTGCATAACGAAGATTAGAATCACTCCGGCAACAGATACGAGTAGCGATATCTTTTGCAGCCAGCGTGTCCGTTCCTTGAGAATATAAGCAGCCAGCAGCAATGTGAACACTGGCACCGTCGCCTGAATGATCCCCGCCTCCGAAGACGAAGCGTACAACAGTCCAAACGCCTGCAAGGTAAAATACAACACCGGTGATAACAGCGCTAGCGGCAATATACGTTTCAGATCTGCTGCCCGCACAGAGATACGAATCCAGCCCAGCCGGATCGGTACCGCCATCACCAAGACGGACAGCAGAAAACGGTGAGCTAGCACATCGAACGGACTGGCAGTATACACCGTCATTTTTACAAATAGAAACGAGAATCCAATAATAAGCGCATAGGCAATCGCCGCTGCGTACGATGTCCATGTACGAGTCGGTGTTGCCTGTAGGTTCGAGGAAGAATGAATTGATGCAGAATCGGAAAACGAATGTGATTTCATAACTAAAAAACCTCCTGCTAACGCACAGCGTAAATGAGAATGAAGGCGATGCCGTGCACAAACATCGTCTCTATGTCCTTCACTATAGTCTTCGCTTGAGGGAAGCAGCAATGCTTATCTATAGCATCTGTACCGGTACAGATGTACAGAACAGTCTAACGGTAAGCCGTAATCATACGGTATAATGAGGTAGTGTAATCATACGGACAAAATAATACTAAGATCGATCCTAACCAAGACAAGGAGGAGCAATCCGATGCCGAGCAAGCACAGCACACTAGCAGCAACGCTGCGCCAGCAGATTATCTCCCGCACCCGCCCGGCAGGTGACAAGTTGCCTTCGATTCGGCAGATGGCGACAGAGCAGCGATGCAGTGCCGCTACGGTTATTCGCGCGTATGAGCAGCTCATTGCGGAGCATTATGTATATGTGCTGGATCGCAGCGGGTATTATGTAGCTGCTCATGGACCACAGCAGGAGGCATTGCAGCAGCAGATGCTTGATCTGGCGTCTGCGGCACCGGCGGCAGAGATTTTTCCGTTTGCCGATTTTCAGAGTTGTCTGAATCAGGCGATGCAGCTGTACCGAGATCAGCTATTCACGTACGGCATGCCGCAAGGATTGCCTGCCTTGCTGAAAGAAGTCCAGCAGCAATTGGCAGAGGTGCAGGTGTTCGCGCCGTTATCGCGGCTGTATATTACGTCGGGTGTGCAGCAGGCGCTGTCGATTTTGACGATGATGCCTTTTCCGGGTGGGCGGCAATCGGTCATGATCGAGCAGCCGGGTTACCATTTGCTAATGGAATTGCTGGAAGCGCTGGATGTTCCGATCGTGCAGATTGAGCGTACAGTCAAGGGACTAGATCTGGCAGAGGTGGAGAGATGGTTCCGCAGTGGAGAGATCAAGTTCTTTTACATCATGCCGCGCTTTCATAATCCGCTCGGTCATTCGCTGCGTCATGCTGATAAGAAGAAGCTCGTTGCGCTGGCAGCACGGTACGATGTGTATCTGGTCGAGGATGATTATCTTGCCGATCTGGTGCAGCATACGAATGCTGATCCGTTGTATGCGCACGATCTGTCCCAGCACGTTATTTATTTGAAAAGCTATTCCAAAATGCTATTCCCCGGACTGCGTATCGGAGCTGCTGTCTTGCCGGAACCACTCCAAGCATCGTTTGCGCGTTACAAAAATCTGCTCGATATCGACAGCTCCATGTTATCGCAGGCGGCACTGCATATGTACATTCATAATGGCATGTTCGCCCGTTATCGGCGTCTGTTACTTGATGCGTATCACCGCAGAAGCAGGCAGCTCCACAAGACGTTGCAGGAGTTGGTGCCCGTATGCGCGTTATTCGCAGATGTGCATCATGTGGATGCAATTCATGCGGTAATCCCGCTACCTGCCCATTTTCCGACGAAGGCGCTCATTCGTCAGTTGGCAGAGCAGCAACTGATTGCCGATTCGCTAGAGCGTTATTTTTTACCGGACAGTCCGTACAGCTGGAACGGATTGCGTATCAATGTATCCAATGTGCCCGAAGAACGCATTCCGACAGCACTACATACTGTTGCGACGCAGATCAACAAACTATGGATCACATCGAACTGACGAGGTAGGTATACACCTGAACATGAAGCTCATACACTGACAATACAGTGTATACGTGCAGAGATGATTCTTCTACATGTGGCAGCGCATATCACCTATCCAACTGCCACATCATATATCTGATTTATATGTCTGATTTGACAAAGCATAGACAAAGGTATAATTTAAATACAGAACGTTTCGTTTCTAAAATAAAGGGGTTACGAAATGAACAACATCAAACGAAAGCCTGGTCGACCGCCGAGCCAGACGTCGCGGCAAGCTGTATTTACCGCTACGATGGCATTGTTACGGGAACAAGGTTTGCGCAAAATGACGATCGACAAAGTTGTCGAACAGGCGGGAGTCAGCAAAGCGACCATTTACCGCTGGTGGAGTGATAAGGTTGAGATGTCGATGGAGGCATTTTTGCACCATGTACAGATAGAAGGCATCATTGAAGACAAAGGCAACTTTGTGGACGATTATGTAGGATGGTTCAGCAAGCTGAATCAATTTTATGATAGTCCAGAAGGTCGGATTCTGGCGCAGATTATTGCGGAGAGTCAGAGCCGTCATGAATTGCTGTTGCCATTTCAGCATACGTTACAGGAGATGCTGGTCAGCAAATGTATGGTTATTTGGGAGCGTGCATTGGCGCGCGGTGAAGTGGATGAACAGGTATCCGCACAGACGGTAATCGAGCTGATCTATTCGCCATCCAGCTACCGCATGCTGTCCAATCAGCCGATTCTAGACGATGTCGCGACAACGGCTATGATTCGGGTTATATATAACGGTATCAAAAAGCGCTAGCGCTTTTTTAGATCACATAGACGATACATTCATGGGGAAATCTCAAGGATTTGTACATCAAGGAGGAATGACCAATGAACATCGCAAAACATATGCAACACACAGGAATCGCCATCGCTGTCACCGGAGCCGCCACACTGGGTTCATTTGCCGCTACTACCGCTATCGTGCCGTCTTCATCGGCATATGCCGCAAGCACGAGTGCAGCGACAAGTCAGCAGCAGAGCGGTGCGACACTGCTGAACACCTTTTACAAGCCCGCGCTAAAAGGACACTTCCCGCAGGCAAACGGCAATCCTGTCGATAAGCTGATCGTAGGCGATACGACGCGTGCTTCAGCAATCGCCATTTATGGCAAACCGACTACTTCGCGCACCAGTGCATCCGGCTACGATGTATATCAAGCCGAGATGGGAACACCGGGTTACGCGCTATCCTATACTAGCTCCAATGTGCTCAAAGAGATTCGCTATCTCGGCACAACCGTCGAGCGTAAGCAGACGATTGGCAGCATCACCATGAGCGTACTAAAGAAAAACTGGTATGCCCCAAGCTCCACCACGACGATCACCAGCGGCGGCACCAAGCAAACGAAGCTCACCTACAACCGTGGTGACTACAAGCTAGAATTCATCTACAACAGCCCGACCGATCTCGATCATATCAATTTGCTCCAAAAATAATTCCGACGTTTGCGATTGTACCTGACTCTTTATCATTCACGCAGCCGTACCGCACAGTGTTTTACTGATGCGGTACGGCTTTTTAACAATCTTGAATGCCTGAATGTGCGAATGTCTATTTTGGCAAAATAGCATGTCGATCATATCAGAGCAATAACAAGATAGCTGTCCAAACAAGCAGGAGAGCCATCGTCCAGTTAAACAGACGACGATGACGTTGAAGCCATGTCTGGAATAGCGCCCCGCCTAGACTCCAGCTAAACGAACTACATACACCGACCGCTCCCAGTAGTACGGCAAAGCCGATATAGTGAATCAGCGACGAATAATACGGCAGGATGAAGGTAGAGACGACCGATAGGCTGAATAGAATGCCTTTCGGATTTAGAAATTGAATCCATAGCCCAGTCCAAAACAGTCTTGGCTGTCGATTCGATTGTGTTGTCGATGTTTCACCGGAATCGGCGACCATTTGATATGCAAGATACAGCATATACACAACGCCAAGCACTGTAAGCGGCAAACGTATGAATGGTATCCACTGCACTAACAGCAGATTGGCTACACTGCACATCATAAGTAATAAGCTGAATCCTGTTCCCACACCGAGACAGAACGGTATCGTCTTGCGCAGCCCATAGCGATTCGCATACGCCATCGCCATTATATTATTGGGTCCGGGCGTAAAGCTGGCAATCAAAATAAACATCCAAAATGAAAATACAGGCATAACCAAGCTCCTTCCCATACTTTGTATGTTATAGTGAACAAAAATTCAATATAACGAAATTAAATCCATCATAACGAATTAGGTGGCTGTTGTACAGTTATTTTCTTTCTATTGCACCGCATAGTAAAAAAGTGCCGATCTACGATACAGTCGAAGGGTATTTCCTTCGCGCTGTACCATGGATCGGCACTTGCACATTATTTATCATTCGCTACATGAGTGATTATCACATTCACGATTTTATTTCCCCTGTGAGACCAGCTTCAGCGCTTCATCCGCCGCTTGCAGTGTCAGATCGATATCGCCATCGGTATGCGCGGTAGTCAGGAACCATGCTTCGTATTTGGAAGCGGCGAGGCAGATGCCGCGATCTAGCATATGGCGGAAGAACGAAGCGAATTGCTCGCCGTCTGTATCCTGCGCCTGATCGTAATTCGTCACCGGATGATCGCAGAAATGAGTCGAGAATGCCCCTTTGATCCGGTTAATCGTCAGCGGGACACCGTAGCGTTCAGCAGACGATTGGATACCGTCGGTCAGACGAATCGCCAGACGCTCCATTTCATCGTACACGCCAGCGCCTTGCAGCACTTCCAGACAGGCGATACCGGATGCGATGGACGCCGGGTTGCCTGCCATCGTACCCGCCTGATAGGCAGGGCCGAGTGGAGCGACCTGCTCCATAATATGCTTGCGCCCGCCATAAGCGCCGATGGGCAACCCGCCGCCGATAATTTTGCCCAGTGCGGTCAGATCGGGCGTAATGTCAGCATGGTTGTCCAGACCGGCATACGTTTGTGCTGAACCGTAGTGGAACCGATACGCAGTAATGACTTCATCGTAAATAACGAGCGCGCCATACTGGTGAGCCAGCTTACACAGCCCTTCCAAAAATCCTTGTTCCGGCATAACCATACCGAAGTTGCCGACAATCGGCTCTACCATCACGGCTGCGACCTCATCGCCCCAGCGTTCCAGTGCTTCTTGTAATCCATCTAAGCTGTTGAACGGTACGGTGATCACTTCGCTCGCGATACTTGCTGGTACACCAGCGCTATCTGGCGTGCCAAGCGTAGAAGGACCGGAGCCTGCCGCCACCAGCACCAGATCGGAATGACCGTGGTAACAACCAGCGAATTTGATAATTTTGCTACGGTCGGTATACGCGCGTGCTACCCGAATGGTGGACATAACCGCTTCTGTGCCGGAATTGACGAAACGGACTTTATCCAGTGAAGGAATGCTGTCTTTGAGCATTTTTGCCATTTGAATTTCTAGCTCAGTCGGTGTGCCGTACAGTATACCATTCTCGGCAGCGCGAGTAATTGCCGCTGTAATATGCGGATGGGCATGACCGGTAATGATCGGACCGAATGCCGCCAGATAATCGATATATTTGTTACCGTCTACATCGAAGAAGTGCGCGCCTTTGGCGGAGGACATGAATACCGGCGCCCCGCCACCTACCGCCTTGAACGAGCGCGAAGGGCTGTTGACCCCGCCGACGATATGCTCCAATGCTTGCTCATATAATTGTTCCGAACGTTTGCGATTGCCATTCATCTTAACCTAGTCTCCTTTTTAACCTGTTGTATGGAAGAAAGCGTCCTTGCTGTCTGGACGCTGTAACCGTGCGATATGCGTATCTATTTTAACACGAGAGCGCAGTCAGGCATATGACGACTGTATGAACAAACCATGCAGCGGCATGAAAAAAGGAAGCTTTCGTGAAGAAAGCTTCCTTGGATATCGCGAAATGAAGCGATGGAATGAATACAATAACAATTCATGATTTACAATGATACGCCCTGTTGAAAAGATAATATGAAGTAGAATGTCATGTATACGCCGTCAGTCTTGTTCTCTCTACATCCTGAGGCATTACGATGATATCGATCTAGCAATACAGTTGCCTTATAGCAGTACAGTCATCTCATATACTGGATTCTTCTTCATTAGTATTGCATTGAATTCCAGTTCTGTTTTAGTTACTGGAAGAACTCGAACTGGAAGACGTGGACGACGATCCACTGCTAGAGCTGGCTGAAGTACCCGACGTGCTGGAAGAACCAGTACTGCTCTCTGGATCGGTTGTACTGCTACTGCTTGAACTTCCAGATGTAGAGCTGCCAGACGAAGTGCTATCTTCGTTAGTGCCAGTTTGACCGTTACTGGATACTGGAGTCGGCTCAGTTGTCGTTTTGTTCAAGCTATCCTGTACGAATTGCTTCAGCTTCTCTTCGCTGCTAACGCCGATCACTTGAGCGCCGCCTACATGCTTCTCAGCAAGCAAGTCATTCGGCGGAAGCTGCTCGCTGCCACTCATATTGCTATCATATGCCACGCTGGCGAGTTTCCACAGATCATCTACACTCAGATTCGTATCGATATACGGATTCACCTGGTTGAGGATGTCTGGCAGATTCATGATCGAAGTAGTCGATTTCAGCTTATCACCGACTGCTGTCAGGAAGGCACGTTGACGCTCGGTACGGGAGAAGTCTGACATCGCATCATGGCGGAAACGTACATATTCCAGCGCCGTTTTGCCATCCAGATGCTGCGCACCAGCTTTCAGATCGATATCGTATTCATGCTTGTCGGCTACACTGGTGTAGTGCATATCTTTTTCAACGGTGTAGTCGATACCGCCTACTGCATCGACCAGCTTAATAAAGCCTTGGAAGTCGGTATAGACGTAATATTGCACCGGAATGCCGAGTAGATCGCTAACCGTCTTCATCGCGGTATCCGGACCGTGCGTAATCGCGGCATTGATACGGCTTTCCCCGTGTCCCGGAATATCCACGTACGTATCACGCAGGATGGAGAACAGATGGATCGTCTTTTTGACTGGATCAAGCGAGGCGACGAGCATCGTATCGGAGCGTGGAATCTCTCCGTCATCCGAACTCCGCGAGTCAACGCCCATCAGCAAAATGTTGACCGGCTCGGTGCCTTCCCATGCCGGCGGCTCAGCAGCCACAGCGGTATTGGTCGGCAGATTTTTGAAGGGAGAAGCGTCTCCCGTTTTTTGGAGAGCGCCAATCTGGTTGTAAACTGCGGTAAAATAGTAAATGGCGTAGCCGATAATCGCCACAGCGACGATAATCAGGCTCCAAAGCAGCGTGCGCTTTGTTTTCAAATTCATGCACGTTCTTCCTTTCAAAGATAAGGTTCACGATGTATAAGGCTGTACCTCATATTCAGTGTTATCGGTTTGTCGATGGTTGTCTGTAGCCATACATTCTGCGCAATGCAGGCGGGTAAAGGCGTGAAGCTTAGCATTGTCTTCACAACACCCGTACATTATAATTTCTTTTCAGACAACAATCAATTGTGACATCTCGATGGAACAAGCAGGTCAGCATCTGTCAATCCCTGCCCCTTTGAATATGATAGTGCGAGGAAATGTCGAAAAAAAGAGCAGAACGGTTACAATCCGGTCTCAATCCGGCAAACAACAGCAATCGCTGTACCCACAAATGACCGGCAAAGAGCCGGTACACAAGAAGGAGAACAACATGCAGGCGATTGAAGTGAACGCATTACGCAAAACGTTTCAGATTCAGCAAAGTCGTGGTGGTTTGAAAGGCGCACTACAGGATTTATTTGCACGTCAGTATCATGAGGTGACAGCTGTTAACGATATTGATTTTAGTATTCCGCAGGGCGAAATCTGCGGATATATCGGCGAAAATGGTGCGGGCAAGTCGACCACCATCAAGATGCTAACCGGCATTCTGGTGCCAACATCCGGTCATATCAAGGTCAACGGCTACGTGCCGTACGAAGAACGCGAGAAATTCGTACAAGGCATCGGCGTCGTATTCGGTCAGCGTAGTCAGCTATGGTGGGACATCGGCGTGATCGAGTCGTTCCAATTGCTGCGCAAAGTGTATCGGGTGTCTGAGCACGACTTCCGTACACGCTTGGATGAGTTGGTGGAGCGGCTGGAATTGCAGGAGCTGCTTAGTCGTCCGGTACGCAAACTTAGTCTCGGTCAGCGGATGCGCTGCGAGCTGGTAGCGGCGCTGCTGCACAATCCATCGATTATTTTCCTCGACGAGCCGACGATTGGACTCGATATCGTCGTGAAATCGGAGATTCGCGAATTTCTCAAAGAATTGAACCGTACGCAGGGCACGACCATTCTGCTGACAACTCATGATTTGCAGGATATCGAAGCGCTCTGCTCACGGGTCATTATGCTGGATGCAGGCAGTATCATTTACGATGGCGGATTGGATGAGTTGAAATCCCGCTGGGGACGTGGACGCGAAGTGCGATTCCAGTTTGGCGAGAATGTGCAGCATGCTCAGCTCCAGCAGTGGACAACGGGCTTGCCGGTAACGTGGACACAGGAGAGTGAACTGGTGGCGACGGCGCTTGTTCCGGCGGAGCTGACCGTGTCGGAATTGTTCTCGCGTGTGCTGTCCGTAACGCAGGTGACGGATGTGCAGATTTCCGAGACGAGCACGGATGAGATCGTGCGTCAGATTTATAGCTCTGGTTCGGCGGAGAAGCCGGGAGGCACGCTGCATGTCTAGTCTGTACTGGGATTTTATCCGTATTCGTTTTCTGACGATGCTGGCGTACCGGGTCAATTATTACTCTGGTATTCTGGTGTATACGCTCAACATCGGAGTGTACTATTTTACCTGGCAAGCGATCTACGGGGGCAAAGAAGAGCTGGCGGGCTTTACCGCTGCTCAGATGACCACATATGTAGCGGTGTCGTGGATGGCGCGAGCGTTTTATTTTAACAATCTGGATCGAGAGATTGCGACCGAGATTCGGGATGGTACGATTGCGATTCAGTTTATCCGTCCGTACAACTACCTGCTGGTGAAGATGATGCAGGGCTTTGGCGAAGGGATGTTCCGGTTTACGCTGTTTATGATTCCGGGTATGATCATTGCAGTATTGCTGTTTCCGGTACAGTTGCCAACCAGTCCGGTATCATGGGTGGGCTTTCTGGTGATGCTATTTTTCAGCTTTTTGATTAATACGCAGCTGAATATTCTCGTCGGGCTGATGGCATTTTTTATCGAAAATAATGACGGTCTGATGCGCATGAAACGGGTCGTGGTCGATCTATTCTCCGGCTTGCTCATTCCGATCAGCTTCTTCCCAGGCTGGCTTGTTTCCATTATGAATTTTTTGCCGTTTCAGGCGATTACGTATTTGCCAGGTTCGGTGTTTACAGGACGCATCGCTGGAACAGGGATATTGGAAGTACTCGGCATTCAGGTGATCTGGTTTGTGATCCTGCTAGTGCCGATGATCATCGTATGGCGCGCCGCCCGGGTGCGACTGTTCGTGCAGGGAGGGTGAGAAGATGCGCATGTCGTATTATACCGGACTGATCTGGGAATACTTTACGAATTATATGAAAACAAGACTAACCTATCGCGCCGACTTCTGGGTGGAAGTGATCTCCGATCTGCTGTTTCAGGCAACCAACCTGATCTTCATCTTCGTTGTGTTTGCGCATACAGAGACGCTGGGCGGATTTACCGAGGCAGAAGTGGTGTTTGTATATGGTTACTTTATGGTGCCGTATGGATTGTATAGCTGCTTTATCAATCTGTGGAATTTTGGCGACCGTTATATTGTCAAAGGGGAGATGGATCGCATCCTCACTCGTCCGGCACATAGCCTGTTCCAGATTTTTCTCGAAAATCTTGATCCGCCATCGCTGATCGGCTCGGCGATTGGACTGATCATCATGATCTGGAGCGGCGGGCAACTCGGTTTGGAGATGGAATGGTGGTATATTCCAGTCCTGATCCTGATGACAATTGGCTCGACGCTGATCTACGCGGGCATTTATATTATTCTGACTTCGGTGTCCTTCTATTCCGATTCACCGACTGGCATTATCCCGCTCATGGTCAATATCCAGACCTACGGACGTTACCCGATTACGATCTACAACCGCATCATTCAGATTCTGCTGACGTGGGTACTTCCATTTGCCTTTGTCGGTATTTATCCGGCAGCTTTATTTTTGGAACGACCGGAGATGATGAACATGGCATGGATGACACCGGTGATGGGACTGATCTTCTTCACGGCGGCGTTGTTGTTCTGGAACAGCGGAGTGAAGCGGTATCGGGGAGCGGGTTCGTAGTTCTGTTACTCTACTTCATAGAACGTATGTCGGCAAAATCTAAGTTCAACATCTACGTTCTGATCATCGACGATCAGAGATGATCTTTATCGCAATATTGCTATATCCCGCCAATCATTTAACAGCATCCTGCATTTCTGCTATGGCATGTTCAACATTTTCGGCTGTCTCACTAGACAGCTATACGTGAGCCGCCAAGCAGGAATACAGGATGTTTTTTGTGTTGCATACAAGCATCTTTACATGCAAAGTTTAATTTCTTCTTTTTCTAAATTTAAAAATAGTTGGAAATCCTGCAAAAGTCATGGTATTATGGACGGCGGGTACGAAATAGATATAAATACCTAGTTCTTAATAACTAATTATGAAAGGGGCAATACCATGGCTTTTTGTACACAATGTGGTACAGAACTACAAACAGATGAGGTACATACTTGCTTGACCAAACAGCAATCTGTAGCAGTGCCAACAGCTTCAACCGCTTCGGCGGCAACCGTATCTACTCCAGCATCATCCGCAGCACCGATGATCGCTAGCGCAAAGGAACAATTCTCCAAAGTAGACAAGCACAAAATCTTAAACCTGCTCAAAAATCCAATGTCCGCCCTTCAACTGCGGGGCGACAGTGACCTGTTGTACGGCATCATGGGCATCGCCGTATCGTTAATCGGCTTTATGTTATGGGCATGGTCGTTCAAGCATCAATTAATCAAAGCAATGATTGGTCAGCTGAGCAGCATCTTCGGCGGCGCTGATCAATATGATGAAACGTACCGTTCTGCGAGCGATTCCATGTCCATCGTCGGGCACTCGCTGATCCTTTGCCTCGTATCGACGCTGATCTTGCTAGCAGCCGTCTTTTTCATTGGCAATAAGCTGGGTACTCAGCGCTTGGATTGGAAAGATGCACTCGTGAAGCTTGGCGGCTTGCAATTTGTAACAGGAGCTGCGTTGATCGTCGCTGCTCTGGTCATGCTAGTAACAATGAAATTTTCATTCGTATTGCTGTTTGCTATACTGATCTCTTCATTGATGCTGACACTGTATGGAGGGGTTGAGATGTTCCGCCTATCGCGCGAGCGTGCCGTATGGTTTATCGGCAGTACCGTATTGATTCAGATTGTCGCTATCTTGCTGGTGTTCAACTCGTTTGGCAATGAGATGGTCAGCAGTCTGCGTAATATGTTCTGATTGCGTACGTATCTATCATTGAACGGATCTAGAGAGGAAGAGACATCCCTATGTATTGTGGCAATTGCGGTACTCCTACCGAGAAAGACTGGGTATTCTGCAAACAATGCGGACACCAGCTTGAGCATGGAACTGAAACAACTGACGACGAACCGGCAATCATGACTGCCGATACACCAGCACCTTCCGATATTCCAGCAACAACTCCTGTGCCACGAGCACCGTTATCCAAAGCAACCAAGCGGAATCTGCTTATCGGCGGTAGTGTACTGGCGCTAGCGCTGGCAGCGTTCCTGATTCTGCGTTTGACGAATGGACCCGGTACACCGGAGCAATTAGCAGATAAACTTAACGCCGCTGTCAATGCAGGCGATGCCAGTCAGCTAGCATCCTATCTGGATGACAAAGATTCACCGCTGCACGATCAGCAGAAAATCGCGTTGCTCACCGAAGCACTCAAAAACGAAGATACACGCGAAGAATATCAGTACGAGATCGCTAACGCATTGGATGAAGCCAAGATAAACGAAGAAGATAGCACCTCCGCTGCCGATGCGATCAAAAAGCAATTGCAAGCAGTACTCAGCAATGATTCTAGCTGGATCACTTTTGCTCCAGAGCAATCGTGGCGCGGCACCCGCTGGTCATTACACATTGAACCAGTAGAGGTAGGAAACGACGTGTCTTATATGCCAGAAGGTGTCAAATCGACCATCCAGATCGGCGATCTAACCTCCAATAGCGATATGTTAAGTGATCTGTGGCCAGCAGCTTACCATTACACAGCTACCATCGATGGCACTTATGCCAGCGTACCGGCGCAAGGAATCGTGAAAGCATTCAAGGTTACTCGTATGAACGAAACGGATCTTGATCAGCAAAAGATTCAATCGATGACGTTGATTATGCCGGATGGCGATGCACAGGTGACGCTGAACGATAAACCGGTAAGTAGCGATCAGGGCGACTATGTTACCATTTTCCCTGCACCTGCCGAAGCCAAATTTACCGTCAGCACTACAGCGCAAGGTGTCGATCTCAAAGGCGATCTGACGATCACACCGACCAATGACCATAATTATGATTTGAATACAGTATTGCAGAAGCCGATTGCTGAGAAAGCGCTAGATCTCGTATATAACGCATCCGAAAGTCTGGCAACTGCGATCAACACCAATAATCCCAAAGCAATCAAGGACGTGAATCCCGATTCGGATTACTACAACCGTGCTACATGGGAAATGAACGAATTCACTTCTTCACCCAAGTACAAACTGCAAAAAGTTGTCATCGATCTCGACTCTGTAGATATACGTAGCGACAGCATCGAGTTAACTGCGACACAAGTATACAAACGTACCAATGAAGACGGCTCTGTCGAAGACAAAAACGTCAATTGGGACTATACCATCACCCAGAAGCCGAATACCGACCAATGGTGGGTACATTCTGGCTACGCTGGTTGGAATAACGCGATTGGTTCCCAGCACACGATTGAAAAGTCAGCTACCGATGCAGCTTCTTCCTCATCGGATACGTCATCCACATCGTCCGACACTGACGCAACGTGACTTCGATACAGTACGTATTGCATTGACCTTCTAAGCAACACAAAAAGCATCCCTTTTTTGACAGGTTTGGCACCAACCGTAATGGTTGTACCAGCTGTTCTGCGAAAGGGATGCTTTGTTTTGCTAGATAGTCAGGTATTCATCAGTCCCGTGGATTCACAATCCCCATCGTCACATGATCCTGCCACACGCCGTTGATCTTCACATTTTTACGAGCCAAGCCTTCACGTTCAAAGCCTGCCTTTTCCAGCACTCGAATCGACCCGATGTTATGCGGCATCACACCCGCTTCCAGACGGTGAAATTGCAGTTCCTCAAACGCATACTCCACCACCATCTTCACCACTGCCGTCATAATGCCTTTACCGTTATGCAGATGATCCAGAAAATACCCAATCCAACAGCTCTGCAAATTGTCCCGCACGACCTCACTCAGCATAATCAACCCAACAATCTGCTCCGTCTCCCGCTGCACAATGACAAACCAATATCCGACATCCTGCGCCGCCCGTTCCATCCGTTTGCGCGCTAAGTCTTGCTGCCCTTCTAACGTATAAAACGTTTCTGCTCGCGCCCCGGTAAACTGCTGGAAAAACTCGCGATTCGCAGTTTCCATATTCAGTAGCTGCGCGGCATCGTCCACCTGTACCAAGCGCACCTGAATGCTTTCATTTTGCATCATTGTCTTCATCGTATATCGCTCCTTTTGCTTGTTGAGAATCAATCTGTACGGCAGAGATGATAGCAATATCCATACACTTTGTTAGCATAATGTACGGTTGAAGCAATATTCCGATCAGTTATTGGCATGATGTGAGGATGAAAATAGTACTTCCATCTTTCTCTGACATTGCTGTAATAGATCCGTTCCGATTGTGTTGCTTGCCTGCTATTATATCGACTCCCGCAGTTCTTTTCAAATGAGTATACAGATTCCTCATCATCGCAAAGCAATTCCCTTTTTCGTCATGTAAGCAAGCTGATGTGTAACATAACCGTTTTGGCGGGTATACAAGTAAGAAGGGTACACGTCATTTCATATTAACTTGTATCGTGCGAATCAGGTGGGTTTAGCTGGCAGATTCGCACGATACAATTCACCTATCATCCTTTGAACAGGAGTGTTGATCATGTACAATCACATTCTGATTGCCGCCGACGGCTCTGATAATTCCCTTCGTGCTGCTGGTGAAGCTGTACAACTGGCGCAATTGAATCCGCAGGCAACCGTAGAGGTGTTATTCGTCGCCGATCCCGATAAAATCAAAGACGAAGTGCTGCAATCCCACAACCACGACGAGATTCAATACCACCGTCAAGAAAAGGTACAGCCGATTCTTGATACGTTCCGTCACGTAGGAATTGAGCCGAAGCTGACTACTGTAAATGGCGAACCCGGTGCGACAATTGTAGATTATGCGCACAAGCACAACGTTGACCTGATCGTGATCGGCTCCCGTGGACTCAATTCCCTGCAAGAACTCGTCCTCGGCAGCGTCAGCCACAAAGTCATCAAGCGCGCCCATTGCCCGGTACTGATCGTCAAATGATTCAGCATTTGGTAGCTCCGCATGTCAGACGGGCAATGGCAGTTGGCTTTTCATCGCGTACCCTTTCTACTATGATTAGAGCATACTATCTTCCATACCCTATTTTATTTCAAAAGGAGCCATAATCATGAGCGAACTGCAACTCGGACAACCCGCACCGGACTTCACACTGGAAGCATCCGGCGGCAACGAAATCTCCCTGAGCGATTACCGCGGCAAAAAAGTCGTACTCTACTTTTACCCCAAAGACAACACTACTGGCTGCACGCAAGAAGCCTGCGATTTCCGCGATAGCACGGCTGGTTACGAACAATACGGCGCCGTCGTACTAGGCATCAGCCCAGACAGCGTAACCTCCCACGACAAATTCGCCGCCAAACACGAGCTACCATTCCCACTACTATCCGACCCCGATCACGCCGTTGCCGAAGCGTACGGTGTATGGCAGTTGAAGAAGATGTATGGCAAAGAATACGAAGGCATCGTACGCTCCACCTTCCTGATCGACGAAGAGGGAAACCTGCAACAGGAATGGCGTAATGTGAAGGTGAAGGGGCATATTGAAAAGGTGCTTCAGGCTGTGCAAGGGCAAGAGGGATAAGAACTCTTAAATACTGTGAAATAGCAAGATAGCAGAATCATTTTCTGAATATTGTCTTGTATGGTCTGGGGTATCATTCAAAAGATAACTTCTCATTCAAAAGAACCTGCCGACAGGAGTAAATCATCGGCAGGTTCTTTTATTTACGGGACAGCAATAGATACTTGCTGCTTTAATTCCTCGTTAATGCCCCTTTCAAACAAGAAATATTAACCTCTACATGCCAAAACAAGATGTTAATTCGTTGTAGTCACGCCATCAGTATGAATGTCCACCTCATAATTGGCACTATTCCAATTCACTTTAGCGCCAATCGTCTCCGAAATGAAGCGTAACGGAATAAAAATACTCTCGTTGGCATATTGAGGCGGAGAAGATAGAGATACCGTTTTACCATTAACAATGGCGGTATTTTTTCCTTTGGTCAGTCGGATAACAGTATCTCCATCTGTAATAGATACATCGTTTTTATTGGTTTTATCCCATACAACTGTTGCATTCATCTTCTCAAACAGTCCGCGTACAGGCACATAGACTGCATTTTTGATTAGCAATGGAGCATTAGGCATTCGAATAGTCGAATTGTTCAATGTTACTATGATTGGTTTTTGGACAATTACAGGTGTTGCACTGGATGAAATAGACGGATCGCTAATTCCCAATTGACCTTTATCATTCATACCCCAGCTATGCACATTTCCGTTTTGATCAAGAGCAAGAGTGAAATTGATTCCTGAAGCAACTTGCGTAATTTGCTGTAAACCGCTAACTTGTGTTATTCCAGTTTGGCTATTTTGAGGATCGATTTTCCATACAGTATGTTTATTGGCAATAGCATAGATGACGCCAGTTGAGCTGTTATCGGTTGCTATGGCTGGTAATTTCAATATATAGGTTTTGGGAGCAACCATATTGGAAGACAAATCCCAATATAATATTTTACCCTGTTTATTAACAGCAACAATCTTCTCATAACTCATTTTGGCAGATATAATCTGTTTCCCGTTTGTCAATAAAGTAGGCGCTGTTATAGTATTATCGACAGATCCCCATCCCCACAATGTGCCATCTTTTTTCAAAGCAATTGAATAATTGTCATAAGCAGCAATAGCTGTGACTTCATTCAAACCAGACAAACGCACAGGCGTATTGTAAAAAGAAGTAGTATTTGTTTTTGTCTTGTCTAATTGTCCGCTCGCGTTCGATCCCCATCCCCATACTTGTCCATCTTTGTCCAGAGCAAGAACATGCTTTGCTCCGGTTGCTGTGGTAACGATACTTGTTAGATCTTGTATCTGTACAGGAGTAGATGTCTTCTGACCACTTGGATCTTCAACTCCCCATGTATACACTTGTCCTTTTTCAGTAACAGCACTTGTATATATGCTTGAACCGGGTGAAATAGCTTTAAACGGTGTACTTGGTGTTGTAAAGGAAAGCGGCGAGAGGTGGATATAATTGTCACCAGTTCCTGCATTTTGCCCAAGTCCCCATGTGAACGTTGTACCATTCTGGTCAATAGCATAAGATGTGCTTGATGAAGCTTGTATGTAGCTAATAGATTGTAGTGCATGGACTGTATTGCTTTTGGCTGCTGTTACATGAATAGGTGTCCAGAGATTTAGACACAAAAAAATGAGTGAAGGTATTACATATCGGCTTGATCGCATCTATTTTTCCTCCTGTTTTATATGGTTATGGTTATATAAAGAGTATATTTTATCTACAATCGTATAGTCGAATCTAATCTTACCCTATTAAAAAAACATAAAAGCAGTGCAGATTGTGGCATTTAAGCCAGATATCTGCACTGCTACTTACATTCATCCTCATTTATTCACTACTCGAATCATCCGACTTCTTCTTCCCAAATTTATTCACTAGATCAATCCCGAGCTGCCTGCGGTACTTCACAATCACTACTGCCAGTACCAGACCAACCAGAATCGCAATCGCTTCGCCCGAATACTCGTGAATCCAGTGAAATACCAAATTCCACTGTGGTCCAAAGATCTTACCCAGCAGCAGAAACACGAGCACCCATAGCATCGCCCCACTATACGCATACGCCGCAAAGCGCCAAAACTTATAGTTCATAATCCCGGAAAAGTACCCCGTAAAATGCCGTACCCCCGGAATAAAATACCCGACAAACACGAGCGTATACCCGTACTTGTTAAACCACTTCTGCGCCTTGTCCAGCTTATGCTCCGGCAACAGAATCCATTTGCCATACTTGCGCATAAACGGCAAGCCCGCCTTTTTTCCGATAAAATACGTAATCGTCATCCCGATCGTCGTTCCGGCAAAGGCGCATACAATCAACCACCCAAAATGCAGATGCTCCAAATACGACAAATAACCTGCATATGCCATCGTCGTTTCACCTGGAAAAGGCAGAGCAACAAATTCCAGCAGCAGCCCTAGAAACAACACCAGATAGCCATGATGGGTAAATAACGATTCCAAATATTCCACAATTCCCATGAGATTGCCTCCACAAGCTAGAATAATCCTTACTATACTACAAGGAAGTGGCGTTTCTGTGCCCATGTTCGAATACGATGGGGCAATCGTTCTCTTCTATAATAATAACAATAGCAAATTCCAGTCAGACATGTATACGATACCATATCTACGTAAAATGAGGTGCTTCTATTCCTAGTTTACATATTGCTCCTACTATATAGTATACGTTTATGCAGTACAAAGGGGGAGTACTCATGGACATTCAAGTATATACCGTTCACTCTCACTACGTAACATGATGAGTATCGATCCAGTCTTGCACAGCTTCGAATACCTCGTGTTTACGCTCTGCATAACAGACCAGATGTCCACTGGCAGGGATTATCACTACGTTCGTATGCGGCGTACCTAGATGCTTTGCCAGATACGAAGCACTTTTTAGTTTAACAAGATGGTCCTGATCGCCTTGCACGATCAGGGTAGGGATTTGGATCTGAGGATAGATGGCAAATGATTCGCGAACGATCCGATAAAATTCGCGTGTTGCTTGGGAAGGCACAACGAAAACATTGCGAATATATGCTGTTACCATTGGCCACTTCGACAGCGTTCGAATGATCTGCCGAGGATTGAGTGGGAAAACGGGTGCAGCCAGCATCGTTAATGAGCGAATCTGATTCGGATATTTTGTTACCAGATGAGCTGCAATGAGTGCGCCTGTTGAGAAGCCGATCAGATGTATGTGAGAAGACGTAGTGAGCAATTGCTTTACTTCGGTCTCAGCGCTATCGATCCAATCATAACGAGTGGCATGTCGAAGCTCGGCTTTCGTGCCACCATGCCCTCGTAAAGTGAACAGTTTGACCATATATCCTTGCGCTTCTAAATGTTCAGCTAATGGAGAGACTTCATGCTCTCCTCCGGTGAATCCGTGAATCAGCAGACATACGTTCACAATAAGCTCCTTTGGTTTTCATAATGATAAGATACGTATACAATACGTTTATTCTTCCAAACGCTAGAATCTTATCATAACGGTTTATGATATCCGATGGAACGTTTGGCAACAGAACAGAGACGACTTCTGTTTCATGGGAGTGATTGCATTTCAATAATGTACGTAAGAACCAGGTCAGGTAGCCCGCTCGTTTGAATCGACCTCCTTCGATACAATGCTCCCTTCCAGCCAGATGTTCCTGCGATATCCGCGCTTCTTATTTATCTGTTATGAAAAAACAATGAAATCATCTGAAAAATGAGCAATTCTAAGTACGACAAGCCTTGACGGTCTCTTTTGCGGGTAGGTATAATTAGACTCATTGAAAAGTGGGAGGCACATGAATGAACAGTCCAAATGAAATAATCGTTGTCCTTGATTTTGGTGGACAATATAATCAGTTGATTGCAAGACGTATCCGCGACCTTGGCGTATACAGCGAACTTTTGCCTTTTAATACCCCTGTTGAACAAATCCGCGAACTGAACCCGAAAGGGATCGTGTTCTCCGGTGGTCCATCCAGCGTGTATGCGGAAGATGCACCGCATGTGGACCCGGCTATCTATGATCTGAATGTGCCAATCTTCGGTATCTGTTACGGTATGCAGTTAATGGCTCAACAATTGTCCGGTAAAGTAGAACGTTCTGCAAAACGCGAGTACGGCAAATCCGATGTGGATTTCATGGCGCATTGCGTACTGAACAAAGGTATGGAAAGCAGTCACACCGTCTGGATGAGTCACGGTGACCACGTAGTCGGTCTGCCGGAAGGCTTTGTACTGGATGCCAGCACCGAGTCCGCACCAATCGCTGCGATGAGCAACGAAGCGCGCCGTCTGTATGCTGTCCAATTCCACCCGGAAGTACGTCACTCCGTATTCGGTAACGAAATGATCCGCAACTTCTTATATGAAGTCTGTCAATGTCACGGCGAGTGGAGCATGCAGACGTTCATCGACGATACAATCGAAGATATCCGCAAACAAGTCGGTAACAAAAACGTACTGTGCGCACTGAGCGGCGGCGTAGATTCCTCCGTCGTAGCGATCCTGCTGCACAAAGCGATTGGCGACCAATTGACTTGTATGTTCATCGACCACGGTCTGCTGCGCAAAGGCGAAGCCGAGAGCGTGATGGAGACATTTGTCGGTAAATTCGATATGAAAGTTGTCAAAATCGACGCACAAGAGCGCTTCCTGTCCAAACTGGCAGGCGTAGACGATCCAGAGAAAAAACGTAAAATCATCGGTAACGAGTTTATCTATGTATTTGACGAAGAATCCAAAAAACTGGGCGACTTTGCTTTCTTGGCACAAGGTACACTGTACACCGATATCGTCGAGAGCGGTACAGCAACAGCGCAAACGATCAAATCTCACCATAACGTCGGCGGTCTGCCGGAAGATATGGACTTTGAACTCGTAGAGCCGCTGAAAACCCTGTTCAAAGACGAAGTACGTAAAGTCGGCGAAGAATGCGGCCTGCCACGCGCCATCGTATGGCGTCAACCGTTCCCAGGTCCGGGTCTGGCGATCCGCGTATTGGGTGAAGTAACCGAAGACAAACTGACCATCGTCCGCGATTCCGACTACATCCTACGCGAAGAAATCGCGAAGGCAGGTCTGGAAAGCGAAATCTGGCAGTACTTCACAGCGCTGCCGAACATGAAGAGCGTTGGTGTTATGGGTGATGCGCGTACTTATTCCTATACGGTAGGTATTCGTGCGGTAACTTCGATTGATGGTATGACTGCGGATTGGGCACGTATTCCGTGGGATGTGCTGGAGAAGATTTCGGTACGTATTGTCAATGAAGTGGATAACGTGAACCGGATTGTGTATGATATTACTTCGAAACCGCCTGCTACGATTGAGTGGGAGTAGGATTAAAATAGTTTGTAGAAAGCAGTCTGGTCGTTGATCAGGCTGTTTTTTATATAATATGGGAAAGGAAACTATATATGCCGATCATTATCCATGAAATCTATATCGAAGCTCCAATTCAACGTTGTTTTGATCTCGCTCGAAACGTGGATATTCATACGCAAACGACTGCAAGCACCGGCGAGAAAGCAGTTGCTGGCAAAACAAGCGGTCATCTAGAACATGGCGATGAAGTAACATGGGAAGCCGTTCATTTTGGCATCAGGCAGCAATTGACTGCGAAGATTATACATATGGAGCCACCGCATCAGTTTGTCGATATTATGGTTAAAGGCGCATTTCATTCCTTCAAGCATACGCATGAGTTCGTAGAGCAAGGTACAGGCACGATAATGAGAGATCATTTTGAATATAAGTCTCCACTAGGGGTACTTGGTAGACTAGCCGATCTATTATTCCTCAAAAGCTACATGACTCGTTTTTTAATTTTGCGTGCCAAAGAATTGAAAGTACTCGCAGAACATACAGTAGATAGAAAGTATATAGAATGATATGGGTAGGTTACTGGGATTGATCGTTTACATACAAAAATGAAGCTCTATATGAAAGGTTGTTCTTTATTGATTATTATTACAATGTGATTCATCGAATTACTCAACGAACGTTCTAAATACATAGAATACATGGTATTATTTTACTACTGTTCTTTATTAAGATAGTCTATAAGATTCATGATTATAAGCAAGATAAAAGCGGAGGTTAATGGTTTGGGAATGATATCAGTTTTAGTTATTCTAGCTATTGTCGTAGTTGGTGCAATCGTATCTGTTGTAGTAAAAAGTTCTAAGAAGAAAGATCGAGCTAAAGACATTCGATCTATAGCAGAAAGCCATGATTTGAAAAAAATCACAATGGAGCATATTGATCAAATGAAAGATGGTTCCGAGTTTGAGATATATTTGTACAGACTATTTGTGAAGTTAGGATATGCTGGTGTGTATAAAACGGTAGGAAGTCGCGATTTCGGTGCAGATGTGGTGTTTACAGATCGCGAAGGTATTCGAAATGTCATTCAGGCTAAACGTTACTCTTCAGAAAATAAGGTCGGAATTGGTGCGGTTCAAGAAGCATTTTCCTGTATGCGATATTACAAAGCGAAAAAATCAATGGTCATCACCACATCTACATTTACAGATTCATGTGAAACATTAGCTGGTATTAATCATGTGAAGCTACTGGATCGCGATGATTTAATCGCCATCATAAAGTGCTTACAAAAGGACGATATTGCAGCCATCAAAAACAGAATTGAAGCAGAACCGCGAATGATTCTGGAATCGTGGAACGAAATGAATCGTTCCGAATTGCATGAAATCAAAAAGGATCACAAAGCAGAGGAGCTTCTCCAAAAGATGAAAAGTAGCTAACCGTATTCCTATGTTTCGCAACCCAAGAAAGGAGCACACCCGTGAACTTCTACACCATCACCTACCTAGAGGGACAATCCACCATCAATCTCTACCTCAAATACATCTTCATCTTCGTCGCGCTCATCATCTTATTGGTCGTATTCTCCCTCTACCTGCGCCACCGCATCCAGACCAAATACCGCGACCTCAGTATCATCCTACTGCTGGTGATCGTCTTCCTACTCGGCGTGCAGTACTCCGACTACACCCAAGACCAGAGCACCTATTCCAAATACTCGCAAATGGTTCAGTTCATGCACCAACTCGCCAAGGATCAGAGTCTTGACGAAACAACGCTCAGCGTCAACGCAACTACACTCAGCGACGGCATCATCGTTAAAACGACAGACACTTATTATTCCGCCCGGTTCAACTCGGATATGAGCGCCTATACGTTGCAGGAAGTACATCTGGTCAATCCCGACATCAAACTTGTCGACAAGTAAACAAGTAGAGGAGATACGCCCCATATGGAAACATACTACCCCGTTATTATCAAACTCGCGCTGGGCATTCTCTGCCTGATTTTTCAGATCAATCTGATGGGCAAGGGCAACCTGGCTCCGACGTCGGCGATGGATCAGGTGCAGAATTATGTGCTCGGTGGCATTATCGGCGGTGTTATTTACAATGAAGCGGTTACGCCACTGCAATTTTTCCTCGTGCTCATTATCTGGACGCTGCTGGTATTCATTATTAAATTCTTGAAGGAGCACAATCGTCATGTTAAACGCATCGTTGACGGTAGACCAGTCACGCTGATCGCTAACGGCAAGGTGGATGTAGGTGAATGTCTACGCTGCGGCATGTCTGCTAATGAGCTGATGTTCAAGCTACGCTCCAACGGCATTTATGAGATTCAGACGGTGAAACGCGCGATGTTGGAGCAAAATGGACAGATCTCTGTCATTCAATACGGTGATGAGACGATCCGTTATCCGATCATCGTGGACGGACAGGCGAATCAGGATGTGCTGGATCTGATCAACAAGGATATGGACTGGCTGCATGAACGTGTGCGGGAGAATAACTTTAGCGGGCTAAGCGACATTTATCTCGGCGAATACATTTCCGGCGAAGTACGATTGCATGGATATGTGAAGTGAATGCGCATTATACCCGTATCTATTCACGATTATTTATGATAGGATGAACACCTATATTGAAAAAGGAAGTGACCACCACTTGATTCAAATTACGATTCCCGAAGCGGATGTATCGATCACGAAGCAAAGCAATCCGCAACTCAGCCATATTTATGGATTTACCGATTTTCACCTGATCACCCGCGAAAAGGGCGGCATTTACATGTTCTACAACGAGCAGGATGAACTGCTGTTCGTCGGCAAAGCGCGTAAGCTCAGACCGCGCATCAAGAAGCATTTTGAAGATACGGTATCGCCGATCAAGAATCATCGCGACGAAGTGACGCGGATCGACGTTTGTGTAGTCGAGGATGCGACCGAGCGTGAGATTTATGAAACGTATATCATCAACAGCTTGCAGGCGCGTTATAACATGGAGAAAGTGTTCTACAAATAAGTGTCTGCTTTGTAGCCAATGGCAGTCGCCGAGCATCTACAATAGCAAGCCCTGCTTTACGACTAGCGGTATAACTGTATAAAAAAAGCTGCCTTCCTCAAAGGGAAAGCAGCTTTTTTCGTGTATATTCTTGTAGCTGTAGTTGATAGAGCTGGTATTGAGATACCGGGTGTTCATATAGCTGATTTTGATTCATTTTGAGAATCGCTAGTCCTTTTAGAAAAGCGAAATTGGAGATTGGATTTGAAATAGTAGTTTTGAAGAAGGTGCTTTGAAATAGCAGACAGCGGCTCATTCATTCGCGATTGTCCGATATTGCCGCATGATCTAGCGATACGCTTTACAGCGGGCGCGGCGTATAATCCAGATCGCTGAACAGCTGCTCCCGTTCCTTGTCCGTCAGATCACGCCACTTGCCGACCGGCAGGCTGCCGAGACGGATGTTCATAATCCGCGTGCGACGCAGTCCGTGTACTTCATAGCCAAGCGCCGAACACATCCGGCGAATCTGGCGGTTTAAGCCTTGCGTTAGAATAATTTTGAATACATATCTGGATTGCTGGGTCACTTTGCAAGGAAGCGTGACCGTATCCAGAATCTCTACACCGGATGCCATTTTGTTCAGAAATGATGGCGTGAGCGGACGATCCACGGTCACGATATATTCCTTCTCATGCTTGTTCTCAGCACGCAAAATCTCGTTGACGATATCGCCGTCATTCGTCAAAAGGATTAATCCGTCGGAATCCTTGTCCAGTCGTCCAATATGGAAAATGCGCAGCGGATGATTGACAAAATCGACGATATTGCCTTTAATATGTCGCTCGGTCGTACTCGTAATGCCGACCGGTTTATTGAGCGCGATGTACACATGCTCTTTTTTCTGCTCGGCACCGATTGTTTTGCCATTGTAGCGCACATCGTCGCCAGGCTGTACCTGACTGCCGAGTTCGGCAATGACGCCGTTGATCGTTACTTTGCCTTCGTTAATCCATTTATCCGCACCACGGCGGGAAGTCGCTCCAGACTCGCTAATATATTTATTGATTCGCACGTATGACACACCTTTAACTCGTTTTTTGGAAATGCAGCACTTGGCTGTTTCCAGTCTATATCTAAGATACCCTTTTTCGTGCTTTTTTGAAAGGTGTCACATCGGTTAATATACATAGTAACTACATCGTAAGCACAAATGAATGAGGTGAGATTATGCAATATATTCCGCAGCATGTAGATCGGTTGCTGACTATGTTTCCGCCGGAAAGTCAGCAGGTGCAGGATGGGCAATTGATCGTGCGCAGTCTACCAGACAGCGACTTTTGGCTGAAAACGCATTATGGATTTGAACGATATAACGGGCATGTGCTGTATGATGAGATCAAGGGCGATTTTGACGTGACGGTGGAGCTGAGTATGAAGCCGCAGAGCACGTTTGACCAGTCGGGGCTGTTTATTGGCATTGACCGGGACAACTGGCTGAAGACGTCGATTGAATACATACCGGATGGACCATGTCATCTGGGCGCGGTCGTGACGCGCTTGGGATTCTCGGACTGGTCGACACGTAATATGGATTCGCAGGTTTTTGCAGGGCGGCTGTTCTTTCGGGTGAAGCGGGAAGGGGAGGACTTTTTCGTGTATTTCCGAAGTGCGGTAGAGCAAGAGTGGGAGCAGCTGCGCATCGCTCATCTGGATTGTTCGGCAGGGCAATTGCTGCGTGTAGGCATGTATACAGCGAGTCCGATGGATCGCGGATTTGAAACGACCTTTTCCAGCTTTGAGATTCAGCGGCTGGATTGAGGAGAATATACCGGAATGGATGAATACGATTGACTGTCGATAGGAGGGAAGAAGATGACTCCGCTCATACTCGTGCTCTGCTGCGCCGGGCTGCTGGTGCTGTTCGCGCTGGCGATTATTGTGCTGCCGGCATTGCAGCGGCGGGGGAATCTGACCGAGCGTATTGTGCAGGAAGGATATGCAGCGCGCGGACTGATTTTGGATTTGACACCTACGGGCAATTATTGCTCTGGACAGCCGGAGCTGGCAATCCACATGCGTATTGAGAAGCCGACCCAGCTACCGTTTGAAGCGACGGCAGTTGTGACGGTGTATAGCATCCACCGTTCCCGATTTCAGGAGGGCATTCATGTCCCTGTTCGTGTACTGGAAGACCGCAAGGGCAGACATGTGGTAGTTAAAGGAACGGTGGAGTATCCGTAAGCACTACAATCCTTTTGAAAATGGAGATGACGAGATGATCGATTTTCAATACATTCATCATGCCAGTTTGGCGGTGCGCGATATAGAAGTGTCGCGGCAGTTTTATTCAGATGTGCTGCAATTACAGGAGATACAGCGTCCACCGTTTGATTCGGTCGGGATCTGGTATGCGTTGGGCAGTCAGCAGCTACATTTGATACAACAGCCGCAAGGAGAGACGCTACGCAACGGCGGGATTGATTCGACAGATGGGCATGTGGCGATCTGGGTGGGAAGTTATCGCGGAACGCTGGAATGGCTGGATGCGCAGGGTGTGTATTATGAAGCAAGACCAAATAGTGTCGCAGGATTTGCTCAGATTTATATTTTGGACCCGGATCGGAATATTATTGAACTGGACGCTGCGTATGAGGAATGAACATAGATTACATGATGCAGTAGCAGTCATTATGTGATGGATCGTCCGCTAGCAAGATGTAGAATGAGCTGAGATTTTGTCCAGTATAGGCAAAAGAAGCGATCACATAGCAAACAGCCCCTTGATCATGTAAAGGGCTGTTTGCATAGAAACCAGATTGATCGTAGCATGGTCTGTTTTGGTCTATTCGAATAGTACTCTTATTACTCTGCTTTAACGGTAGACAGTGAAGTGGAGAGTTGCAGTCCAATCGTACCGGCATCTTCACTTTCAGGAATTATCGTGTGGAAAATATAACCGTTCTCGCCTTCCGGTTCCCAAACGATATAGTTGTACGTACCCTTCTCATTACTTACCTGTAACAATAGACGAGCCTGACTCATCGGACTTTCAGCCAGCTGATCGCCGCTGTATTCCTTGACTTCGCCATATTTTTGCAGCTCGGCTTTACCTTGTTTGCGTAGCTCATCCAGATTGAAATCGGCTGGCAAAGGCTCGATGGTTGCTGTGTTTTTGGGCTTATCTGTCAGCATCAATTGATTGGCACTGCTATCAAAAGTAAATCCGTCAAATACATACAAGGAATAACTGCTTCCTTTTTTCAAAGTGGCAGGGTATTTCTTCAGTTCTCCGGTTGCCATCAGTTCAAACGATTGAGATTCCGGGCGGTTGTCCATAGAACCGGCAGTACCGGAGCTAGTTGAACTTTCATTGTCCGTCGATGCGGGCGTGTCTGTACCTTCGCTCGTGGCAGGGGCATCGCCAGTGCCAGAGTTAGTTTCTGGAGACGTTGGTTCAGTCGTTGTAGCTGGTGTTGTAGTCGATTGCGGCGCTGTACTGTTGTTGGCGGTATCGCTACAGGCACCGAGCAACAATCCTAGTAGTACAGTTGCAGTCAGCGTCATGATTTTGCGGTTGGTTTCCATGTTGATACACTCCTTCGTATTGGAATCGTGGATAAGCATAGGACAACACGCCTTGTATGTATAGACGGGATGAACCTGTAAATGGTTACGGTTTCAGCCAAATTCATTGCATCAACATGAAAAAAGCCCGATTTGGTGCGCTTGTTCATGTTGGGGGCATGACACAAGCGAACGACCAATCGGGCAAGACATGTAAGGAAATCCGGGTGATACAACATCATTCAAACGAGCATGTTACGGCAGAAGGAATGACCAAGTGCAAGAAGCAAAAAAAGGTAATTCAGCGAGTGTAAAGCATGATCTCCATATGATACCGCGGCCTGTTGTCAGTAGTCGGTAAGTGGCAAGCACTCTTACCCCGACTGTGCCTGATCTTTTTTGCCAAATAACAGACTGGTCACATACTTGCGTGCATCGGCAGTCAGCAGTTGCAGCTGAGTGCTTTCCTTAGAGTTACCATTGCGGGCAAACAGGATCATCGCGCCGTCCAGAGTTTCACGGATAGCGAGTACCATATATCCCTGTGCCATCACTTCGTCGATCTGCATCTTTTCCTTTTCAAATTCGGCAAAAGCAGACATCAGATCACCCCTCCGCTCAGTTCTGTTTCCGGCATCGTCTTCAGCTCGGTTGTGGCAGGTGCTTCAAAGCGATTCCGGTGCAAATATTGTCCGCTACCCGGTGTGCCAACAAATGTCTTATCCCGAATCACAAATTCACCGCGGCTTAATACTGACACCGGTTCGCCAGTCACTTCCATGCCTTCAAAGGCACTGTAATCTACCTTCATATGATGCGTGGCAGCAGACAGCGTCCGCTTCACAGTCGGATCGAAAATGACGATATCCGCATCGCTGCCGATCGACAGTGTGCCCTTTTGCGGGAACATACCGAACAGCTTGGCGCTGGTCGTCGAGACCATGGATACAAATTGATTGAGTGAAATACGACCTTTGGCAACGCCCTCGGAATAGAGGATACTGAAGCGATCTTCAATGATCGGACCACCATTTGGGATTTTGGAAAAGTCGCCGCGTCCCAGTTCCTTTTGTCCTTTGAAGTCAAAGGAGCATTGATCTGAGCCGATCGTTTGCAGACTGCCATTCCACAGACAATCCCACAGCACATCTTGATTCCATTTTTCCCGCAGCGGTGGCGACCAGACATATTTGGCACCTTCAAAATCTGGCTTTTCCAGATCGGTCTGATCCAGTACGAGATATTGTGGGCAGGTTTCGCCGTAGATGCGCAGCCCTTGCTTGCGTCCTTCGGCGATTTTCAGCGCGGCATCAGCGCAGGTCACATGCACAACATATAGCTGCGAATCGGTTAGTCCAGTTAAAGAAATCGCGCGTCCGGTTGCTTCGCCTTCCAGCTCTGGTGGGCGAGTGAGCGCATGGTAGATCGGGTCGGTCTGTCCGGCAGCAAGCGCCTGCTCGATCAGGAATTCGATCACATCACCATTTTCGGCATGTACCATAACAAGTGCGCCTTCGCGGCGCGCGGTTTGCAGTGTTTTATACAGGGTGCCGTCATCCGCTTGAAAGCTGTTTTTGTACGCCATGAATACTTTGAATGATGTGATGCCTTCATGTTCCATGATGACTGGTAATTCGGTCAGCACCTCGTCATTGATCTCGGAGATCATCAGATGGAAGCTGTAATCAATCACCGCTTTATCCTGCGATTTGGCGTGCCACGTATCGACCGCACTTTGCAGACTTTTGCCTTTATTGGTCAGACAGAAATCGATAATGGTCGTGGTACCACCGAAGGCAGCTGCCTTTGTACCAGATTCAAAATCGTCCACAGTGGTCGTTCCGCCAAATGGCATATCCAGATGAGTATGCGGATCAATGCCGCCGGGGAAAATGTAACAGCCGGAAGCGTCGATGATCTCGGCGTCCGGCGCATCCAGCTGTACAGCAATGGTAGTGATGATACCGTTCTCGATCATCATATCGGCAGTATACGTTTCGGCTGCGGTAACAATGGTTCCGTTTTTGATGATTTTTTTCATCATATAACCTCCACGGTGTGAGAATCGTTGAGCGAGGCAATCGTGCGTTGACGTTCGTTCCACGTCATCGGCGGCAAGCCACTATCGATAGCAACCATATCAATCGCATCATCGACCGGACAGACGATCGAGCAGAGATTACAGCCAACGCAATCTTCTTCACGTACCTGCACGATGCTCTTACCTTCGGCATTGGTCAGCATATCGATACATTGATGCGACGAATCTTCGCACGCAATATGGCATTTGTTGCAATTGATACAGTTGTCCTGATTGATACGGGCAACGACTTGATAGTTGAGGTTGAGATCGCCCCAGTTGGAATATTTCTGCACCGAGCGTCCGACTAGCTCGGATACCGATGACAATCCTTTTTCGTCCAAATAATTGCTCAGTCCGTCGATCATATCCTCGACAATGCGGAAGCCGTGGTGCATGGCAGCGGTACACACCTGAATGCCTGTAGAACCCATTAGCATGAATTCGACTACATCCTGCCACGTACCGATACCACCGATGCCCGAGATCGGTACATTGATCTCTGGATTACGCGCACATTCAGCAACCATATTCAGCGCAATCGGCTTCACTGCCGGACCGCAGTAACCGCCATGCGCACCCTGACCGCCAACGTGTGGAATTGTATTCCACGTATGAATATCGACGCCAGCGAGACTGTTGATCGTATTGATCATGCTGATCGCATCCGCACCACCGCGAACAGCATGGCGGGCAACGACCGTAATATCTGTAATATTGGGCGTCAGCTTGACGATGACCGGAGTGGTCGCAACCTCTTTTGCCCAGTAGGTTTGTTTTTCGACCAGATCGGGCTGCTGCCCGGATGCTGCACCCATACCGCGCTCTGCCATACCGTGTGGACAGCCGAAGTTCAGTTCCAGCCCATCCACACCGACGTCTTCCACGCGCTTGACGATCTCGTGCCATTTCTCCTGATTTGGCTCCACCATCAGTGAAGCGATAATTGCATGATTGGGGAAACGCTTTTTCGTTTCATAGATTTCCTTCAAATTCACATCCAGCGGACGATCGGTAATCAGCTCGATATTGTTAAAGCCTGCAACCCGTTGACCGTTAAAGCTAACAGCCGCAAAGCGGGAAGAGGTGTTGATGATCGGATCGCCCAGCGTTTTCCAGACAGCACCGCCCCAACCCGCTTCAAAGGCGCGCTGCACCTGATAGCCGGTATTGGTCGGCGGCGCCGAAGCGAGCCAGAACGGATTCGGCGAACGGATACCTGCAAGATCAATACTCAAATCTGCCATAATGAAATCCCTCCAGTCATGTATAAGCCATTCCATACGGTCCTTGTTGTTGACAAAGATTACATTGCTGAGCCGATCACATGATCCTGCTGCGGCAACAATTGGCGAACGATCGCATGTGCCGCATCCTTGCCTTGTTGGGCAGCGGATACGACCATTGCTTCACCGCGTCCAGAACCGAAAATAATATCCCCGACAGCATATACTTTTGGATTGGATGTTTGATACGTTACATCGTCTACCTCCACCACGCCCCACGCATGATGCAGTCCGAATTGTTCAATCAGTCCTTTTTGCCGCTCCTGCCCAATCGCCGTTACGACGGCATCAACCGGTAATAGAAATTCCGAACCAGCAACCGGCATCGGAACGAGTCGTCCATCTTTGCCCGTTTCGCCAGTTAACGTCATCTGCACACATTCCAAATGAGTCACTTTACCGCTCTCATCGCCAACAATGCGCTTCGGTAAGGTTAGCCAGCGGAATTCCACGCCTTCCTGCTTGGCGAATTCATATTCAAAGTCGTATGCTGTCATCTCCTCGCGTGTGCGACGATAGATCATTTTTACATTGGCAGCGCCGAGACGAACCGAGCAGGTAGCGGCATCAATCGCCGTATTGCCTGCACCGATTACAGCGACATGTTGCCCGATCAGATTAACGGAGGGCAGACCGGTTTTGGTCTGTTCCACCAGCTTAATCGCATCGTACACACCATCCAGCTGTTCACCCTCGATGCCGATTGGCGGTACATAGCCCATACCAGCAGCCAGTACAATGGCATCATACTGCTCCAGCAATTCGTCGGCGCTAATATCGGTGCCGACACGGACGCCCGTTTTGATCTCTGCGCCCAGCTTCTGCACTTGCTCCACTTCCCATAAGGAGATGGATTGCGGCAGTCGGAAGGAGACGATGCCGTATGTATCCAATCCGCCCGCCAGATCGCGCGCTTCATAAATTACAACGTCAAAACCCTTTCTTGCTAGCTCACGAGCTGCCGATAGACCAGCAGGCCCGCCACCAACAACCGCAACTTTATAACCTGTACGTTGTCCCGGTTGGAACAACTCCGCATTGCTGGCAATTGCCCAGTCTGTCGCATAACGTTGCAACAATCCAATCTGAATCGGCGCAGAAGCATCGTTCAATACACATGCACCTTCGCACAATTCTTCGGTTGGACATACGCGTGCGCAGCTGGCGCCCACCGGATTCGATTCCATAATCGTCGTAGCGGCTCCGCGCAGATTATCTGTTGCAATTCTTTTTATAAAAGAAGGGATATTAATACTCGTCGGACACGCCTTGATGCAAGGTGCATCATAACAGTAGAGACAGCGATTCGATTCTTCCACCGCTCCTTTGCGCGATAAGCCTGGTTCAGCCTCGGCAAAATTATGCATAAACATATCCGGTGAAAATGCGGTAATAGGTGAAGAATGGTTCATCAGTCAGCCCCCTTGTACACAATATGAATCTGAAAAGTGATTTTTATGTTATTTATTATGACATTTATAAATGAATTCATGAAAAATAGTCATAAATAACGTCACATAAAATCACTTTATGTCCTATAATGAGAAAATAAAATATATAACGGATCAAATAAGTTATATATTCTAACATTTAATATACAAACTATAGTCAATTGTCGGTTTTATTACACTAGACAGACTGTCTAATTTCAAAAGTGTCTTTTTTGACGGGGTTGTGAACGCAGAAAGGGAACCATTCCGATTGATGGGGGGAACATACAATGAATGGACATCGCATGTTTACGCTGGAAGATGCTTTGCAACGACCATTGTTCGCGGAAGCACAGGTGGCAGGTGGAGCGCAAGGATTACATCGCACGATCCGCTGGGTGCATGTACTGGAGAGCGCCAACTTTGAGAGTCTGATTCATGGGGAAGAGATGATTTTGACAACAGGGCTTGGTTTTCATACAGACACCGAATCGGCGCTGGCTTTCATGCACAATCTGATTCAGAAGAAAGCAGCATGTCTCTGTATTGAGCTAGGCGACTACTTTCCCGATATTCCCGAAGCGATGGTAAAGCTGGCAGATGAGCATGATTTTCCCTTGATCGTATTTACAAAGACGGTCCGCTTTGTAGATATTACGCTCGATCTGCATTCGCTTATCATCAATCGCCACCACCGGATGTTGCAAGAGCTGGAGAGCATTTCGCGTGAATTTAATCGACTGACACTCAGTTCGCAAGGTACTGGCAAAGTGCTGCAATTGCTGCATAGAAGTACCGCGCATCAGCTCGTTTATTTGCAGCTGGATGGGAAACCGTTATTTTATCCGGCGCTATCACCGGAGCGTCAGCAGGAATTGCTAGAGCAGTTCACCCAGTTTAACGATGGAATGGATGGTGTGCCACATGATGCGGCTCCCTACTTTCGCCAGCTTGATACACGCACGCTTGTAATGAAGCCGGTCGGTGCACTGGATCAGACGTGGGCATATATTATGATGGTCTGTCCACATCGTCCGCAGGAATATGATTGTCTATTGCTCGATTCGGCGGCATTGTCGATTGCTCAGGAACTGCTGCGCACTCGGTATATGGAGGAACGCCGCCTCTTTTCTGAGAATTTGTGGGTAGAAGAATTGATCAACGGACGACTGGAAGATGAGAACCGACTCAAGGGGCTGGTCGGACCCGATTTTAATCTGATGAATGAGTTGTCTTACCGCGTCTGTCTGATTGAGATCGAGAATCCGCAGGATGTCCGCTGGAATAGCTCGGAGAATGAATGGGAATCGATCACCTTTCATCTGTCCATCGTGCTGCGCTCCATTCTTGAAAAATATATGTTCCATCCACTGATCACACTGAAAAATAACCGACTCACTGTGATCGCACTGGATCGCCAATCTCGCTTGCCGTCCAAGCCGCGTCTGGAGCAGGCGCTGCATGCTTTGCAGCATATTCGTTCAGACGATAAGCTCAAAGACCTCAATCTGATCATCGGCGTTAGCAAGCTGGGCAAATCGTTAAAAAACGCCTCCACCAGCTATCAGGAAGCGGTGCAGGCGTTGTATATGCACTCATGCTCACAGCATTCGTTGCTTTTTTATGAGGAGCTTGGTGTGTATCAATTGCTACTCAGTCTCAATGATGGCAAAATGCTGCAAACGTTCGTCCGCAACTATCTCGGTCCGCTCATCGATCATGACGAATCCAGAGGCAGTGAGTTGATGCTAACATTGCGCGTCTATCTAGATCACGATGGTTCCAAACAAATCGCCGCCCAGAAGCTGTTTATCGTGCGCCAGTCTCTATACTACCGATTGGATAAAATAACCGAGCTGCTGGGCGAGGATTTCATGTCACCGGAAAATCGCATTTCCATTCAAGTGGCGCTGCGTGCTTACCAACTGCTGTACCCGGACAAGCTGGCGCTACCTAATGTTCACTCATCACATGTTTGAAGGTGGAGATCAGGAAGTCCAGATCGTCGTCGGTGGACGAGAGTGGTGGGGCAAAGGTGAGCACATTGTTGAAGCCTGCGACCGTATCGCCATTTTTACCGATGATCAATCCGCGCCGCTTGCAGCCAGCGATGACGCTTTTGACAATATCGAGCGATGCAGGCTGACGGGTATCCTTGTCGGCAACCAGTTCTACGCCGCTCATCAGCCCGAAGCTGCGCACATCGCCGACGAGTGGATGCTCCAATAATTGAGATAACTCGTTATGCAGTCGTTGTCCCAATACGCGTGAGCGTTCGACCAATTGCTCATCTTCCATCAATTGCAGATTGCGCAGCGCCAACGCACATGCCGCCGGGTTACCGCCAAACGTATTCACATGGCGAAAATGCGAATACTCGTCCGATGAATCCTTGAATGCTTCATAAATATCCTTTCGTACCGCAGTTGCTGATAACGGCAAATATCCGCTTGTTAATCCTTTGGCAATCGTAACGATATCCGGCTTGATGCCGAAGTTATGGTGGCCGAACTTTTGCCCGGAACGTCCGAATCCGCAGATGACCTCGTCAATGATCAGCAGTACACCATATTTACGACAAATCTCCTGCACTTTATCCGTATAGACACGATGCGGTACAATGACACCCCCGCCGGTAATCGTAGGCTCCATAATGACCGCACCAATCGTCTCCGCACCTTCCCATATGATCATATCCTCAATCGCCTGCGCACATTGCAGATTAAATGCCTCTACCGATTGCCCGGCGGGACGACGATAGCTATCCGGTGGCGCTACGTGCAGGAAGCCTCCTGCCAGCGGTTCATACTTGTACTTGCGCTGCGCTTGCCCGGTCGCTGACAGCGCGCCAAAGGAATTCCCGTGATACCCACGATAGCGAGAGATGAATTTATGGCGATAATGCTGTCCGATCTGCTGATAATATTGCCGCACCATTTTAAAAGCCGCTTCATTCGCTTCCGACCCACTATTGGAAAAGAAGATCACATAATCGCCTTCCAGCCATTCATTCAACTTTTCCGCCAGCTGGATTGCGGGTAGATGACTTTGTGTTAGTGGGAAATAAGGCAATTGCAGCAATTGATGATATGCCGCTTCCGCCAGTTCTTTACGTCCATAGCCGACATTGACGCACCATAAGCCGGACATGCCATCCAGATAGCGCTGCCCATTCAGATCCGTTACCCATGAGCCTTGCCCGGATTCCACGATCATCGGCGGAGCGGATTCACTGTAAGGGGTAATGTTGTGCCATAGATACTGCCGATCCTTTTGCAGAGCGAGTTCATTTGCAGTTTCTGACTTGATCATGATGGGTATCCTCCTGGATTATTGGAATTTGGATCATTGCGATCATTTGGATTGAGTTGCCATATCCATAATTTCGTTTGTATACGCGGTTTGTGTATCAGCTGCCTTTTTGATGACACCGAATTGGAGAGCGATATCGGCAGTTTGCTTGAACATAGCATCATCGGTATAACCCATTTTCGATGCGTCAAAGCCTTCCGGCACGATCAGCTTGGACACTTCCTCCATCATTTTGAGCTGATGTTCTTTTGTCGTACTGCCGGATTCTGCTTGCTTCATCACAATATCCACGGCGCCTTCAGGATCTTTGATAGCATCCTGCCAGCCTTTCAGCGATGCACGTACAAATTTGGCGGCAGTCTCCTTGTTGTCCTGTAACCATTCGCTATTAGCAAATAGATTGTCTTCCAGCATGGCGACGCCTTCTTTGTTCATATCGATCACATTCATATCATCCGCTTTGACGCCTGACTCCAGTGCGACTTGATATTCGTTGTACGTCATTGCTGAAGCCGCATCCAGCTCACCATTCAGAAATTGATCCATCGTAAAGCCCTGTTTTGTAAAGCTCAGGTCTTTGTTAGGATCGAGCTTGTACTTATCGAACAGCGCCAGCAATTCAAACTCATTGCCGCCCATCCAGTTGCCGACTTTTTTACCTTTCAGATCAGCAGGGGAGTTGATATTAGCAGACTTTTTGGAGATCAGCACCAGACCACTTTTTTGAAAAATCTGGGCAATTTGCACGAGCGGCATCTCCTGCTCCTGACTAGTTAACAGACTTGCAACCCAATCGACGCCGATATCAGCAGACCCACCAGCAACTTGCTGTTCCGGTACGATATCCGGCCCGCCTGGCAGAATTTCGACGTTTAACCCTTCATCCTTGTAATAGCCCTTGTCCAGCGCCACATAATATCCAGCAAACTGCGCCTGCGGCACCCATTTCAGTTGCAGCTTAACGGTCACTGGCTCTGACGAACTGCCAGCGCTCTCTGATCCGGCAGCACTGGAGCTTTCATTAGAGCCTCCACAGCCCGCCAATATCAATGCCATACACAACACAACTACACCCATCATACCTGTACGCTTTTTCCAGCTCATGATCTTCATATTTCCAAGCCCCCTGTATCGTTGGATATACTGCTCCTGACCGGAAGTGGTCGAGAATTGCCAAGATGGAACCAGATCAAGACGAGGAGAAAAGAGTTGAGTTGAAATGATCTAAGAAGATCTAGGATGATCTAAGACGATTTAAGACGACCTAGGACGACCTAGGACGACCTAGAGATATCTAAAAATATCCAAGAAGATGTGGCAATCCATCCACCGTTTTATGTTTCATGTATCATCCTATTCGTTGCGAGGAATGCCAGCGGATAAATACTTTCTCCAATCGTTCCACAATCAGATAAAAGAGTACGCCCGCCACCGCAGCCAGCACGATGCATGACCAACCGAGTGGCATCTTCGCAACCTTGACCGAATTGGATAGTAAATACCCAAGCCCCTGCGAAGAAAAGAAAAATTCGCCCACAATCGCCCCGATCATACTAGCAGTCGTATTGATCTTGAGTGCCGTGAATACAAATGGCAGACTGTTCTGGATGCGCAAGTACCGGAATACCGCCGGTTTCCTCGCTGCATACGAATGCATCAGATCAAGTGCCAATGGATCGACTGAACTCATGCCTTTGTAAGCATTGATCGCCATCGCTGCCATCGTCGTTACCGTCACAATCGCTACTCGCGAACCGATGCCATCGCCAAACCATAGATTCATCACCGGAGCGAGCGCCACAATCGGTACGGCATTGAGGGCGGCTACAATAATCAGACTCGCCCCGCCCCAGCGCGGCCAAGCTGTCGCCAGCAGCGCAATGACAAAACCAAGCGCTGAACCGCATATCATTCCAAGTACCGCCTCTGTCAGTGTATAGCCGGTATATGCTAACAACATGCTTCCGTTCTCCTGCATGGATTCCGCAATCGCAGAGGGGAGAGGGAGCTGATACTTTTTTAGATCAAACAAGGAATGGAATACTTCCAGTTGCCACATGACTAGAAATCCAATGCCCGCCAGGATCGGTAACCAAACGTTTGAACTGTTAACGAACATCCGTCGTAACGAGAATGTTCGTTGCGCATCAGAACTGCCCATTTCAGTAGGAGTAGACACAGTATGCATACCCGCCGAGCGATTGCCGCTGTCATATCTACTTTCCATTACCGATCACCTCCCGCCGAACGAAATTCCGGTTGCCACGGCGCGACTAGTCGTTCGATCAAGCCAATCACCCAGTAGCTGAGAATGCCGAGCAATGCACCGACAACGACAGTTGCCCAGAACATATATACGTGAGAAGGACCATAATATAGATTACGCAGCATAATGACGCCAATCCCATGCTGTGCCCCCATCAATTCCACCAGAATTGCTCCCGTTACTGCTAGCGGCGCAGCGATTTTTAGACCGCTGAACAGACTCGGTAGCGCAGCAGGCAAACGCAGCTTCCAATAAACCGTCCATGGACGAGCGGCATACGAGTGCATCAGCTCCAGCGAAGACGGATTCACACTGCGCAGTCCGCGTAGCATATTCAGTGCCACCGGAAAAAAGGTAATATACCCGGAGATGATAATGCGCGATATGTATTCATCTCGCACGATGCCGTAGATGATAGGAGCAAGTCCAAGAATCGGAATCATCTGCGAAGCAATCGCATACGGAAAGGTCAATCGCTCTACCCAACGCGACAAACTCATCAGAATCGCTAGCAATACGCCCGCCGCCGCCCCGATCACAAAGCCGATACCCGCATTGCCAAAAGTCGCTCTGCCTTCCCGCAGCAGTGTTCCGCTATATTGAATACTTGTCAGCAACACTTCATGCACATACGGAAGCTTGGACTGAGCAAGCGGCACCTGCGCAAGATGGAGTAGTGCCCACGATCCGGCTTCCCACAACAGCAAAATGAGTGCAATCCAGACCAGTATCGGCAGCATTCGATGCCGCATCAGTAGCAGATTCATTTTCATGCCTGTCCTCACACTCCTTCAAAGCTGTTGCGAATATTGGCAATCAATTCGAAAAATTCCGGGCTATTGCGCATCTCAGCCGTACGTGGACGAGGTAGCGGAATATCCACCACCGCCGATAATCGCCCCGGATGCGGAGACAGTACGAATACCCGATCTGATAGGAAGACCGACTCTGGAATGCTATGCGTAACAAATACAATCGTATTCTGCACCTTATTCCAAATGGACAGCAGCTCCTCATTGAGTCGTTCTCGCGAGAATTCATCCAGTGCAGAGAATGGTTCATCCATTAGCAGAATTTCTGGCTCCATTGCCAGCGCCCGTGCAATCGCCGCCCGTTGCTGCATCCCGCCACTCAATTGCCACGGATACTTGTCAGCAAATTTACCCAGACCGACTAGCTCCAGCAGTTCCATCACCTTTTCCTCACGTTCCTTGCGCGGCACATTCATCATTTCTAGCGGTAACGCTACATTGTGCTTCACCTTACGCCAGTCATATAACACCGGACTTTGAAATACAATCCCGTACTTCCGCGCCAACCGAGCTTCCCGCGCACTGTTCCCAGCAACCGTTAATTCACCGGATGTCGGCTCCAACAAATCCGCCATCAAACGCAGCAACGTCGTTTTCCCACAACCAGATGGACCAAGTAAGGATACAAACTCGCCCTTGGCAATATCCAGACTAACCTGATGCAAAGCCAGCACCTCATTAGTGCCAGTACGATAACGCATCTCTACATCCTTGAGAGAAATTTCTGGCGTATCCGTCAACACCATCGAAGCGGGCAATGATGCAGAGTCGACAACCGATGAACTGGAAGAGGATACAGGATCCGTAGGTGCAAGAGAAGAATCAGTAGAATGAAAGACATTAGACGAAGCAGAGATAGAAGTAGAAGTAGAAGTAGAAATGGATGTAGATATAGCTGTAGAGGTAATTTTAGATGTAGGAGTAATAGCAGAGTGCCCAGCTACCGACTTTTGTGTGGTAGCCCAAATTGTAGATTCGCTGACTTTAGGTTTAGATGAAAAACTGGACAACGATGACATACCGAACAACGCGTTTGTGAACAGGTTGGACATGCTAAATCTCCTCCTGAAAAGCAATATGCCAAACATAAAATAACAACATGCTGAACACAAAATACCAACTCACGAAATACCAACTCACGAAATACGAAGAGTCATTCCAGATCGGCATAATATCGTGCCACAGATCAGCATACATTAGAATTTGCTGATGATCCTCACACACCCACAATCAACCACAAGAATAGTGAAACCAAGAAAACAGTCATATAAACTCATGGAATGTTAATTAATATGACTTGATAAGTGTGATTTGAATGATTATGTCACTTTTTTAATCATGAACAAAACGAAATAAGCTTTTTGGTAACAGAAACAAACCTTTATCGTACTCAATATGTTCTATTGACTAACATCATACTTTGCGGTTTTAATATTATCACTAGACAAAAAGTAATATAGCTTACATAAAATTACGTCAGTTTGTCTATTTGACCGTTCAGGGAGAACGATATTGTCTTATTTTGCAAACCTGTTGACGAATTGCATCCAAATAGCGTGCAATTTGTAAAATTATTACCGAACATTAAGTGTGCGCTTACAATCTAACATTCGTATTTTTTGATTGACAACAATTAAAGCGTATCCTAGAATGTAACAGGTAAGTCATCTTTATATGACAAAAACAACACGAATGCGGATAAGCAATAAAGTTTTCGACAGCTGCAATTCTTTCGTATAATCCTGTGAATGGGCACAGGAGTCTCTACGTGATCACCGGAATGATCTCTCTACGGAATTCAGAATATGGCTTGTCTTTCCTGGTCTATGATTAAAAGTGGGTACGTGTATTCCATGCGCGCATTAGCTGTACAATCAGATCCGGGAAGGCGGTCCAATCTGACCGTGAGACCCCGATGAGTAATCGTACAATCGGGGTCTTTTGTCGTTTTCTTTATCTATTTTCCACAAGGGGGACAAGTATTCATTATGGAGCGTTTCTTTAAATTGCGGGAGCATGGTACCAATGTGAAGACAGAACTCATCGCAGGTCTGACTACCTTCGTTACCATGGCGTACATTCTGTTCGTCAACAATCTGTTCCTGGGACCTGATGGTGCAGGCATCCCTGCACAGGGCGTATTTTTTGCCACAGCTGTAGGTGCCGGTCTGGTTACTATTCTAATGGGACTGGTGGCTAACATTCCGGTTGCGCTTGCACCGGGTATGGGGTTGAATGCCTATTTCATGACGGTCGTATTAAGCTCCAACGGTATGATCACGTGGCAGGCTGCACTGGGTGCGGTATTCCTGTCCGGTATTATCTTTATCATTTTGACTATTACCAAAGTCCGACAGTTACTATTAGTCGCTGTACCACACTCGTTGAAAATGGCGATCACAGTCGGTATCGGATTGTTTGTTACTATTATTGGTTTGAAGCTCGGTAACGTCGTTTCCGTCTCCGCTACAGTAAGCGGTATAACAGATGTAGCCCAGCTGGCTGCTCCTGTTACTGTAAAAGGCGGCGATTTCCAGCTTGGACTTAGCGATTTCGTGCATAACAAAGATACATTGTTGTCGCTGATCGGTCTGTTCCTGATCGGTGTCCTAATGGTTATGCGCATTCGCGGCGCACTGCTGATCGGTATCATTGTACTGACCATCATCGGTATCCCGATGGGATTGACGGATGTAAGTAGCCTGTCTCATGCACAATGGTTGCCTTCGTTTGACAACCTGGCGGTTGGACAGCTCGACATCAAAGGCGCGATCGGACTTGGTCTGTTCGAGATTGTCTTCATCTTTACCTTTGTAGAACTGTTCGATACCTTTGGTACGCTGGTTGGTACAGCTGAACGTGCCGGACTGTTCAAAAACCGCAAAGAAGGCGAGAAAAAAGTCAGCAAAGCGATGCTCGTCGATGCAGTCGGCGTTAGTGCCGGTGCTGTACTCGGTACAAGTACCATCACTTCTTATGTAGAAAGTACTTCCGGTGTAGCTGCTGGTGGTCGTACAGGTCTGACTGCTGTAACGACAGGCGTACTGTTCATTCTGGCGTTGTTTATCGCTCCACTCGCATTGATGGTTCCATCCGCAGCAACTGCTCCAGCATTGGTTGTCGTTGGTGTACTGATGATGAGCCAGGTGCGTAACATCGTTTGGGATGACTTCATGCAAGCTTTCCCAGCATTCCTGACGATCATCTTCATGCCATTCACCAATGGTATTGCGAACGGTATTTCCGCAGGTATCATTGCTTACGTGCTGCTTGGTTTCTTCTCCAACACATTCACAGGCCACAAAGTAAAAGTTCATTGGCTGATGTGGGTTCTGGCAATTATCGTTATTTGCCGTTACGTGTTCCTTGGATCAGAGTAACCAAGAACATTCTGTGTAAATAACGTAAACGTATCATCCTATTGCACTTAGGTCTCGCCTATTTGCACAGCTTAGTTTTACAGAACATGTATGCACAAAGCATATAATCTGGAGCACATGCATCTTCATTGACCAATGTCATACACAATCCCAAAAAGGCAATTTGCAGCACATCATTGTGCCTGCAAATTGCCTTTTTCTCATCCTACTGTTTGTAGCTGATTCCTTAACCCGATATAGTCCGTAACAACAAGTGATAATAATTATCATTTACAAACAACAACAGAATGAAGCAAAACACAAATAGAAAATATACACAAGGAGCGAAAAATCATGAAAAACCTGTACATATCCAAATACATACGTTACCGCAGTTCGCTATTGTTAATCGTAATTATGTTTGTGATTGGAGGTTGCTCGTCCATACAACCAACCAATAACGATTCATCTGCCTCGTCTTCAGAAACGACATCGGAAGCCAATGGAGAAGATACCAGCTCCAAGACAAGAACCTTTACTCATAAAATGGGTACGATCCAAGTCCCCGAATATCCCAAGCGCGTTATCGGACTGTATGTAGAAGATCAGCTGCAAGCGCTTGGTGTAAAGCCAGTTATGCAATGGGGATCGGGCGGACAGACGCGTAGCTATTTGAATCTTCAGGATGTACCGGTACTCGATGTAAGCGGCGGCGTTAATTTTGAAGCCGTATTGTCTGCTGATCCGGACTTAATCATTTTGTTTAACGATAGTCTCGCTGTCAAAGGCGGATATGAACAATTTTCAGCAATTGCACCTACGTATGTATTTGATGATGCCAACGAGAATTGGCGCGAAAGCTTAACAACGATCGGCGATTTGCTGCAAATGTCCGACCAAGCAACCGAAGTGATCAAACAGTATGATCAACAAGCAGCCGATTCAGCTCGTACATTACAACAAGCCATCGGCAACGAAACTGTCGCTCTGCTGCGAATCGAACAAAAAGGAATGCTTCTATATGGAGGTCCTAGTAAAGGCTTTACTGGTCCAGTCTTATACGGCGATCTGCAATTGCAGCCAGATCCGCTTGTGCGCGAATTAGCATGGGAGGATTACAACAAACAAATCACAATGGAAACGATCTCCGAATTGACCTCTGACCACATATTCATCGTCGTTGGCAATCAGGCAGAAGAACAAGCAGAACAGCTATACACTAACCCACTATGGCAAAATATCCCGGCTGTTCAAAAGAACCATGTACATGAAGTGGATTTCCTAACTTGGATGAGCAGTGGCCCCATAGCCAATACCTTGAAAATAAAACAGGCAACAGAATTGCTCCAAAATAGGAATCTTCAATAGAATGACATCATAGAAGCATACCTATTTAAAATCAAAAGCATATGATAAACACAAATAAACCAAACGACAAAACACAACATTACAATTATCAAATCAAACGATCAGGTATGACTATAAACTATTCAACCATATTCAGATGACTATACACTTGCGCCGTACTTATTCCTCTAATCTACGAACATGTTCGATCCCTATACAAATGTACGAGACTTATATAATAGATAAAAGATAATCCAACGAAAACAAAAGAGCAGAAGAGCGAACTATGTTTCGCTTTTCTGCTCTTTTATACTTTACAAAGGTTTGAATAAGTATAATTGATCATCATATAACATTATTAGGATGCGGAAATAAAATAAAGATAAAACAAAAGGAATACAAAACAACAAGCATGATACAAGACATAACCACTGTAAAAGCCGATATTTGAATACTATCTACATTACTCATAATAATTTAACAAATGTGAATATAGAGATCATAAGCGTACCAGAAGGGATACTCACATCAATAATAAAGGAAAATTACTGTTTTACCCGCATTTCTTAGTGCTTGGTTTCCGTATCCTATAGTACTCTATCTATTAGAAATTAATACTTCATCTATGCAAAATAATGTATCGAAAGTAATAGATGCATGAAGTTATAATACTCATCAAATTGTATATAGATGTTACTTTGATAAAAGGGTTGCTTTTTAGAATGTATTCATGGTAAGATCTAATTCCGGTCAATAAATGACTGGTTATCACCTGAATATGAGCTTCTATGTCACTCAGCTCCCATCAAACGGACTGAAAAACAACTTCAAAAAAAGTTGTTGACAGTAAGCTAGCAAGGTGGTAAGATATAAGAGTTGCTGTGAGAGACAATGCAGCACACGAAAGAGTTTGATCTTTGAAAACTGAACAACGAGTGAGTGAAGAACTTTGGTTCTTCAAACAATAGAGAACAGCAATGTTCTCGCCAGCAAGAATTGAGCAAGTCAAACACTTTTATGGAGAGTTTGATCCTGGCTCAGGACGAACGCTGGCGGCGTGCCTAATACATGCAAGTCGAGCGGAATCGATGAGAAGCTTGCTTCTTTGAGATTTAGCGGCGGACGGGTGAGTAACACGTAGGCAACCTGCCCTTTAGCCTGGGATAACTACCGGAAACGGTAGCTAATACCGGATACGTTCGATGTCCGCATGGACGACGAACGAAAGACGGAGCAATCTGTCACTGAAGGATGGGCCTGCGGCGCATTAGCTAGTTGGTGGGGTAACGGCTCACCAAGGCGACGATGCGTAGCCGACCTGAGAGGGTGATCGGCCACACTGGGACTGAGACACGGCCCAGACTCCTACGGGAGGCAGCAGTAGGGAATCTTCCGCAATGGGCGAAAGCCTGACGGAGCAACGCCGCGTGAGTGATGAAGGTTTTCGGATCGTAAAGCTCTGTTGCCAGGGAAGAACGTTTTCTAGAGTAACTGCTAGAGAAGTGACGGTACCTGAGAAGAAAGCCCCGGCTAACTACGTGCCAGCAGCCGCGGTAATACGTAGGGGGCAAGCGTTGTCCGGAATTATTGGGCGTAAAGCGCGCGCAGGCGGTCATGTAAGTCTGGTGTTTAATCCCGAAGCTCAACTTCGGGTCGCATCGGAAACTGGGTGACTTGAGTGCAGAAGAGGAGAGTGGAATTCCACGTGTAGCGGTGAAATGCGTAGAGATGTGGAGGAACACCAGTGGCGGAGGCGACTCTCTGGGCTGTAACTGACGCTGAGGCGCGAAAGCGTGGGGAGCAAACAGGATTAGATACCCTGGTAGTCCACGCCGTAAACGATGAATGCTAGGTGTTAGGGGTTTCGATACCCTTGGTGCCGAAGTTAACACATTAAGCATTCCGCCTGGGGAGTACGGTCGCAAGACTGAAACTCAAAGGAATTGACGGGGACCCGCACAAGCAGTGGAGTATGTGGTTTAATTCGAAGCAACGCGAAGAACCTTACCAGGTCTTGACATCGGAATGACCGGTACAGAGATGTACCTTTTCTTCGGAACATTCCAGACAGGTGGTGCATGGTTGTCGTCAGCTCGTGTCGTGAGATGTTGGGTTAAGTCCCGCAACGAGCGCAACCCTTATGCTTAGTTGCCAGCACATCATGGTGGGCACTCTAAGCAGACTGCCGGTGACAAACCGGAGGAAGGTGGGGATGACGTCAAATCATCATGCCCCTTATGACCTGGGCTACACACGTACTACAATGGCCGGTACAACGGGAGGCGAAGCCGCGAGGTGGAGCGAATCCTAAAAAGCCGGTCTCAGTTCGGATTGCAGGCTGCAACTCGCCTGCATGAAGTCGGAATTGCTAGTAATCGCGGATCAGCATGCCGCGGTGAATACGTTCCCGGGTCTTGTACACACCGCCCGTCACACCACGAGAGTTTGCAACACCCGAAGTCGGTGGGGTAACCGCAAGGAGCCAGCCGCCGAAGGTGGGGTAGATGATTGGGGTGAAGTCGTAACAAGGTAGCCGTATCGGAAGGTGCGGCTGGATCACCTCCTTTCTATGGAGAATCGTCTTCTGCAACGAAGACATTCAAATACGAAGCGAAATGCTTCAACCCCTCTTCGCAAGAAGAGGACAAGCCGGTCGGCTTGGAACTCACTCGTTGTCAGTTTTGAAAGAGCAACCACTCTTTCATTGATCCTTGAAAACTGGATACCGAAACGAAACATCGCGTTTTAGAAAACTGTTCTTACTGGACACTGTGTAAACAGGATCGGTAACGAAGAGTAATGAATAGGTTCTTCTTTTCATAAGAAGACCACCAACTAGGTTAAGCTAGTAAGAGCACACGGTGGATGCCTAGGCGCTAGGAGCCGACGAAGGACGTGGCGAACAACGATAAGGCCTCGGGGAGCTGTAAGCAAGCTTTGATCCGGGGATGTCCGAATGGGGAAACCTCACTGGATTCATCTCCAGTGACTCACATCTGAATACATAGGATGTGCAGAGGCAGACGAGGGGAACTGAAACATCTAAGTACCCTCAGGAAGAGAAAACAAGAGTGATTCCGTCAGTAGCGGCGAGCGAACGCGGAACAGCCTAAACCAAGAAGCTTGCTTCTTGGGGTTGTGGGACGTCTCTTTGGAGTGACAAAGGAATATGGTAGATGAAGAGGTCTGGAACGGCCCGCCGTAGAAGGTGAAAGCCCTGTAGTTGAAAGCATATTCCCTCCGAGACGGATCCCGAGTAGTGCGGGGCACGTGAAACCCCGTATGAATCTGCCAGGACCATCTGGTAAGGCTAAATACTCCCTAGCGACCGATAGTGAAGCAGTACCGTGAGGGAAAGGTGAAAAGGACCCCGGAAGGGGAGTGAAATAGAACCTGAAACCGTGTGCTTACAAAAAGTCAGAGCCCGTTTTAGGGGTGATGGCGTGCCTTTTGTAGAATGAACCGGCGAGTTACGTTCCCGTGCAAGGTTAAGGTGAGAAGCCGGAGCCGCAGCGAAAGCGAGTCTGAATAGGGCGACTGTAGTACGTGGACGTAGACCCGAAACCGGGTGATCTACCCCTGTCCAGGATGAAGGTACGGTAACACGTACTGGAGGTCCGAACCCACGCACGTTGAAAAGTGCGGGGATGAGGTGGGGGTAGCGGAGAAATTCCAATCGAACCCGGAGATAGCTGGTTCTCCCCGAAATAGCTTTAGGGCTAGCCTCGGAAGATGAGTCGCGGAGGTAGAGCACTGATTGGATGCGGGGCCCGCAAGGGTTACCAAGTTCAGTCAAACTCCGAATGCCGCAGACTTTATTCCGGGAGTCAGACAGTGGGTGCTAAGGTCCATTGTCGAAAGGGAAACAGCCCAGACCATCAGCTAAGGTCCCGAAGTGTGTGTTAAGTGGGAAAGGATGTGGAGTTGCCCAGACAACCAGGATGTTGGCTTAGAAGCAGCCACCATTGAAAGAGTGCGTAATAGCTCACTGGTCGAGTGACTCTGCGCCGAAAATGTAACGGGGCTAAACACACCACCGAAGCTATGGCTTGATGCATCGCATCAGGGGTAGGGGAGCGTTGAATGAGGATTGAAGGTGTACCGCAAGGAGCGCTGGACATCATTCAAGTGAGAATGCCGGTATGAGTAACGAAAAGATCAGTGAGAATCTGATCCGCCGAAAACCTAAGGGTTCCTGGGAAGGCTCGTCCTCTCAGGGTAAGTCGGGACCTAAGGCGAGGCCGAAAGGCGTAGTCGACGGACAACAGGTTGAAATTCCTGTACCACCGAAAGCCGCTATGAGCAACGGGGTGACGCAGGAGGGTAGTGACGCAGGCTGATGGATGCCTGTCTAAGCAGTGAGACTTGTGTGTAGGTAAATCCGCACACTCCAAGGTCAAGCTGTGATGGGGAGCGAAATGTACAGTAGCGAAGGTCATGATCTCACACTGCCAAGAAAAGCCTCTAGCCAGGAAGCAGGTGCCCGTACCGTAAACCGACACAGGTAGGTGAGAAGAGAATTCTAAGGCGCGCGGAAGAACTCTCGTTAAGGAACTCGGCAAAATGACCCCGTAACTTCGGGAGAAGGGGTGCCCCGGTAGTGTGAATAGCACGAGGGGGCCGCAGTGAAAAGGCCCAAGCGACTGTTTAGCAAAAACACAGGTCTGTGCGAAGCCGCAAGGCGAAGTATACGGGCTGACGCCTGCCCGGTGCTGGAAGGTTAAGGGGAGTGGTTAGTCTTCGGGCGAAGCTATGAACCGAAGCCCCAGTAAACGGCGGCCGTAACTATAACGGTCCTAAGGTAGCGAAATTCCTTGTCAGGTAAATTCTGACCCGCACGAATGGCGTAACGATTTGGGCGCTGTCTCAACGAGAGATCCGGTGAAATTTTAATACCTGTGAAGATGCAGGTTACCCGCGACAAGACGGAAAGACCCCATGGAGCTTTACTGCAGCTTGATATTGAACTGGGGTGCGATTTGTACAGGATAGGTGGGAGCCTTGGAAGAGGGAGCGCAAGCTTCCTTGGAGGCGCCGTTGGGATACCACCCTGATCGCATCTGAGTTCTAACCTAGTACCGTGATCCGGTACGGGGACCGTGTCAGGTGGGCAGTTTGACTGGGGCGGTCGCCTCCTAAAATGTAACGGAGGCGCCCTAAGGTTCCCTCAGAATGGTTGGAAATCATTCGAAGAGTGCAAAGGCAAAAGGGAGCTTGACTGCGAGACCTACACGTCGAGCAGGGACGAAAGTCGGGCTTAGTGATCCGGTGGTACCGCATGGAAGGGCCATCGCTCAACGGATAAAAGCTACCCTGGGGATAACAGGCTTATCTCCCCCAAGAGTCCACATCGACGGGGAGGTTTGGCACCTCGATGTCGGCTCATCGCATCCTGGGGCTGAAGTAGGTCCCAAGGGTTGGGCTGTTCGCCCATTAAAGCGGTACGCGAGCTGGGTTCAGAACGTCGTGAGACAGTTCGGTCCCTATCTGTCGTGGGCGTAGGAAATTTGAGAGGAGCTGTCCTTAGTACGAGAGGACCGGGATGGACGCACCGCTGGTGTACCAGTTGTTCCGCCAGGAGCATCGCTGGGTAGCTACGTGCGGACGGGATAAGCGCTGAAAGCATCTAAGCGTGAAGCCCCCCTCAAGATGAGATTTCCCAAGTTTAGTAAGACCCCTTGAAGACGACGAGGTTGATAGGTTGGGGGTGGAAGTGCAGCAATGCATGGAGCTGACCAATACTAATCGGTCGAGGGCTTATCCAAGATTCTAAACACGCGATGAATCGTTTCGGATTCAGTTTTCAGGTGATGAACACATCTGCACGTTTGGTGATGATGGCGGAGGGGTTCCACACGTACCCATCCCGAACACGACCGTTAAGCCCTCCAGCGCCGATGGTACTTGGACCGCAGGGTCCTGGGAGAGTAGGACGTTGCCAAGCGAAACAGTAAGACAGAGAAGAAAGACGTTGTCTAACCGATAACGTCTTTCTTTGTTTTGTCGTATATTTTTTACCGGAGTTTTTTTACTGGGGTTTGATTGATTTTGGTTGTATTTTAGTTATATTTTGGTTGCGGTTTGTTTTATTTTACTTCTAGGCATCTAGAGTTATTGCACGTTTGGTGATGATGGCGGAGGGGTTCCATACGTACCCATCTTAATTCTAAATGTAGTTAAGTGAAATATTGTTAATAGAGTTTTCTTTTTCAGGACTTTTTTCTTTAACTTAAAACAGCGTATGATCCAATAATATAAAGGGATCATACGCTGTTTTATATTTATTATTTAATCGGTGGTAACGATTGTATTGGGAGCTTCCAGTTTTTGAAACTGATTTAGATACGGTCGTAGTGCGACAGGGATGTAAATACTGCCGTCTTCCTGTTGATGATTTTCTAACAATGGGATCAGAATTCGTGGCGAAGCTACAGCTGTATTGTTTAGGGTATGGCAGTATTTTAGTTCGCCTTCTGCTGTACGATATCGAATATTGGCGCGCCTGGCTTGGAAATCATGCAAGTTCGACGACGAATGAGTTTCACCGTAAGCTTGTCGTCCAGGCATCCACGTTTCGATGTCGTATTGTTTGTATGTTTTTTGCGACATGTCTCCGATACAGACGGCGACAACTTGATAAGGAAGCTCTAGCAGTTGCAGAAGTTCTTCAGCATTGGCTGTAATCTCCTCATGAATCTGTGATGATAATTCTGCATTCGCTTCGCAAAGAATAACCTGTTCCACTTTTGCAAATTGGTGGACACGGTATAACCCTCGCACATCTTTACCAGCCGAGCCGACTTCACTGCGGAAGCTTTGTGAAGCAGCTGCCAGCTTGATGGGACCACTTTTCCAATCAATGATTTCATTCTGGTAATACGATACCAATGCAACTTCCGATGTACCGGTAAGCCAATGATCTTCGTTCTCAATTTTGAAGGTTTGATCCACACCTAGTGGAAAGAAGCCCGTATTTTGCAGTGCAGCACTGCGTACCATCATCGGTACTTCGAGCGGCGTGTAGCCTTTAGCCATCAATAAGTCGAAAGCTAATTGCTGAACTGCGCGATGCAGCAGTACGCCCATACCGGTAAGGTAATAGTTACGGCTGCCGCTGACTTTGACTCCTCTTGTTGTATCGAACAGTTGATGTAGTTCGCCCAGTTCGACGTGGTCTTTTACTTTGTAGTCAAACGTTGGTAGTGTTCCATGTTGGCGGAGTACGATATTGTCTTCATCCGATTGTCCATCTGGTGTGTCTGGCGATACGTAGTTTGGCACCAATTGGAGCAATGTTTGATAATGGTGCTGAATACTATCTGCTTGTTGTTCTAGGTGCTGTAGTTGGCGATTGATTTCTTTTACTTTTACGCGTAGCTGATCTGGATTTAGATCATGTTTGTTTTTTATTGGCAGATCAGTTCGTAAAGGGTTGACATTGTCCGGTTCCATTTTCAATAATCGAAGTGTATCTGGTGTATCTGGTGTATCTGGTGTATCTGGTGTATCTGGTGTATCTGGTGTATCTGGTGTATCTGGTGTATCTGGTGTATCTGGTGTATCTGGTGTATCTGGTGTATCTGGTGTATCTGGTGTATCTGGTGTATCTGGTGTATCTGGTGTATCTGGTGTATCTGGTGTATCTGGTGTATCTGGTGTATCTGGTGTATCTGGTGTATCTGGTGTATCTGGTGTATCTGGTGTATCTGGTGCTTTTAGCTTGGTGCCGATTTGTCGGGTTAGTTGGTTGCGTTGTTGGCGTAATTGTTCAATATGCTGCATGAGTTGATTGCGCGACTTGTATTGAGTTAGTAGTTCTTCAATCGAGACTTGAATATGCTTTTTGTCGGCAATTCGTTGTAACTGTTCTGGATGTTGTTTAATGTACTGAATGTCTAGCATGATTAATTTGCTCCTTTGTGGATGGGCAGTGGCTGCCGATTATTTTTAAAAACACAAAGAGCGCTCCTCATCAACTTGGGACGAGGAGCGCTCTGCTCGCGGTGCCACCCAATTTAACCGGAGAATATACCATCTCCGATCCACTCAGGTTCCGCTATAACGGGCGAATACCGTTTGACTTAGGGAACATAGCTGTTACCGAACGTTATACGGAAATACAGCTATTCCTTGACGAAAACGCCTCTGGGTTGGATTCCCTTCATTGGCCGTTTCAAAATATTAATTTGTGCTAGTGTACTTGATTGCAGCAAGATCGTCAAGCTATGATAAATGGAATAAACGTAAATTATACAGTTATCATTAGGAATGTTGGATGGAAAGAGGGTTTCAGCATGTTGGAAATTATACATATTCAGGAAGAACCTTTGGAATGGATGTCTTACCTTTCACCGACTACGGGAAGTCAGTTTATTGAACATAAGCAATTGCCTATTTATAAAGGTACAATCAGAGGATTGTCGGAATCTGTGAAGGTACTTATCGTTACATCTGATTTACAGGGAATTGTCGAAGATATAGCAGGAAATTTGGTGCAAGATGAGAACGAGCGTTTAGTGAGGGGAATTCAGCCACGCCTTCTGGGGGAGGCATTACCGGAAATGTTAGAATTGTTATTGGAAATGGAGGTGCCGCACATTTCGAAACAACAGGTTATGATTCTGCTTTGCGGTGATCTGTATACAGATATATGGAAAAGGGGTTCTAGTGGCAGTCCGATTGCGGTTTGGCAAGCTTTTCAGCAAAAATTTGTGAATATTGCTGCCGTGTCGGGGAATCACGATATTTTTACAGATGAAGAGAAACGAGATTTGAACACCAGAGTTCAAGCGGCGTGGATGCTTCAGCCGCAACTGCACACTATATGTGGTTTACATGTCGCCGGGCTGGGTGGCATTACAGGTAGAGCAGATAAGCCCAATCGTATGTCAGAAGCCGATTTTTCAAAACAATTGAGTAGATTGCTGAAAAAGTCACCAGATGTATTGATGATGCATCAGGGACCAGATGATCCACTCAATAGTCGATCAGGACATGCAGGTGTACGAATGGAAGTGGAGAAATCTGATCCTGTATTATTGTGCTGCGGACATGTAGGTTGGGATACACACAAAGCACAAGAACACTATACTCGCTTACAAAATGGAACCCAGGTACTGAATGCAGACGGAAAAGTATTTATACTAATTGCTGAACATGAACATGAACATGAACATGAACATGAACATGAACATGAACAAGGATAAAGAAGGTTTGAACATGAGTGAAAATAAATAGACAGCTATGCTTTGAAACGTAGCTTATATACCATAACTGTTCTGCTCTTGGCAAAACGGGATTTTATGGTATAATACTATAAAGTCAAAGAAAGTCAAAGTCAGCGCACGCATACAGCAATGTATTATTCACGAAATGGATGTGATCCTGCCAAGAAACGTTGTTTTCACTTATTACGGGGATTATACAATATGTTCGTTTCTGACCATAAAAGATATGGTTAAGTGTTGTTTATGCAGACTTTGATATTAACATTGGCGAATTCATGTTTTAACTATACATGGAGGAGGATACAATGCGTAATATCTCCGACATTATCGAACAATATTTGAAACGCATGCTTCAGGAAGGTGAAGGTGCATTGGAGATCCAGCGTAATGATCTGGCTGATCAGTTTTCCTGCGTACCGTCGCAGATCAACTATGTAATCAGTACACGTTTTACGCTGGAAAAGGGCTATCTGGTGGAAAGTAAACGAGGTGGCGGTGGATATATCCGTATTCGCCGGATCGAACTTCCATCACACTCTACTATTCATACGCATATTCATGAAAGTATTGGTCAGGCGATGAGCCAGACGGCAGCGGAAGGATTGATCTATCAGCTGTTTGAGGCGCGTCTAATCTCCAAGCGCGAAGCTGAAATGATGCGTGCTGTGGTGTGCAGGGATGTGATTTCACTCAATCTTCCCTATCGGGATGAAGTCCGTGCACGAATGATGAAGGCCATGCTGATCTCATTGCTTGGGTCTTGATCATAGGGAAGAAGGGAGGCATAGCAATATGATTTGTCAGGAATGCCAGCAACGGCCGGCTACCCTTCATTTTACCAAGATCGTAAATGGCGAGAAAACTGAATTCCACATTTGCGAACACTGTGCCCGTGAAAAAGGGGAGTTGATTCCAGGCACTTCTGGAGGATTTTCCATTCATAATCTGTTATCTGGACTGATGGATTTTGATTCCAGTAATAAAGCAAAAGCGGCAGGAACACCTGCTCAACAGCTGCAATGTCCAGAATGTGGCATGACGTATGCTCAGTTCCGCAAGCTAGGACGTTTTGGATGCAGTTCTTGCTATCCTACGTTTGACCGTCAGCTTGATCCGTTACTGAAACGCGTGCATGGCAGTACCGCTCATGCGGGCAAGCTGCCTGAGCGTGTTGGAGGGCAGATTAAGGCAAGACGTCAGGTGCATGAGCTGCGTCATGAGTTGCAGCAGCGTATCGCTGAAGAAGAATTTGAACAGGCTGCCCAGTTGCGCGATCAGATTCGTGAGCTGGAAAAGCAAATTTCACAGGAGTCGTAAGGAGGAATGACGTATGCCGGGTCTCCGTTTTACTGAAAAGCCTTTGAGCGAATGGATGCAAAAGGGCGGAGATTATTCGGATGTTGTCATCAGTAGCAGGGTGCGTATCGCCCGAAATCTGGTGCATCAGCCATTCCCGATTGTGTCTTCCGTTGAACAGGCGGAGCAGGTACGCCAGCAGCTCACAGCTGCGCTGGAGGATGAAGGTGTACAAGCGCTTGGACCGTTCGAGCCGATCGTCCTAAACGAGCTGAATGATGTCGACAAGGAAGTGCTGATGGAGAAGCATTTGATCAGTCCTAGTTTGATCAATGATTCCAAAGCAGGTGCGGTACTGTTAACAGATGATGAGGCGGTCAGCATTATGCTGAACGAGGAAGATCATCTGCGCATTCAGTGTCTGTACCCAGGCTTTCAATTACAGGAGGCATGGCAACGGGCGTCACAGATCGATGATGCTTTTGAAAAGGTCGTCGATTATGCGTTTGATGATCGACGTGGTTATCTGACCAGCTGCCCAACCAATCTGGGAACAGGCTTACGCGCATCGGTTATGCTTCATCTGCCAGCGCTGGCGATTCTCAATCAGGTTGGTCGTATTTTATCGGCGGTATCGCAGGTAGGCTTGGCGATTCGTGGATTGTACGGCGAAGGCAGTGAAGCGATCGGGAATATCTTTCAAATTTCTAACCAGATTACACTTGGATTGTCTGAGGATGAGATTATCGACAATCTGCGCAGTGTAGTCATGCAGATTATTGAATATGAACAGCATGCACGCAGTCGGCTGTTAACTGAATCTAAGCTGCGTATTACGGATCGCATTATGCGCTCTTATGGCATTTTGTCTTATGCAACGATGATGGATGCCAAAGAAGCATTTCAGCGAATCTCCGATGTGCGGCTTGGCGTGGATCTCGGATTGATTGATCAAGCATCGGTCGTTCAAATGAACGAATTACTGATTATGACACAACCGGGTTTCCTTCAGAAAACGTTCGGTGTTAAAATGGGATCAGGAGAACGCGATATGTACAGGGCGCAGCTGATCCGCGATACATTGGGTAATGTACATGTAGAAGACTAAACCGTGGAGGTGCTTCAATATGATGTTTGGCAGATTTACGGAGCGAGCGCAAAAAGTCCTAGCATTGGCTCAGGAGGAAGCGGTTCGTCTCGGTCACAACAACATCGGTACAGAGCATATTTTGCTTGGATTGATTCGTGAAGGCGAAGGCATCGCTGCCAAAGCGCTGATCGGTCTGGGTCTTGGACTTGAGAAAATTCAGGATGAGGTAGAATCGCTGATTGGCCGCGGTCAAGAGCAACCTACTAATATCGCGTATACCCCGCGTGCGAAAAAAGTCATCGAGCTGTCGATGGACGAAGCGCGCAAACTTGGTCATACGTATGTTGGCACAGAGCATATCCTGCTCGGTCTGATCCGTGAGGGTGAAGGCGTTGCAGCTCGCGTATTGAACAATCTGGGCATTAGCTTGAACAAAGCGCGTCAACAAGTGTTGCAGCTGCTGGGCAGCAATGAGGCAGTATCTAGTCATCATGGTACACCTGCAAATGTCAGCACACCGACGCTGGACAGTCTGGCACGCGATCTGACGGCTATTGCCAAGGATAGCAATCTGGACCCAGTTATTGGACGTAGCAAAGAAATTGAACGCGTTATTCAAGTTCTGAGTCGCCGTACCAAGAATAATCCAGTATTGATCGGTGAACCAGGTGTTGGTAAAACAGCTATCGCCGAAGGTCTGGCACAAAAAATCATCAACAACGAAATTCCGGAAACACTGCGTGACAAACGCGTCATGACATTGGATATGGGTTCGGTTGTTGCCGGAACCAAATATCGCGGTGAGTTTGAAGACCGCCTCAAAAAAATTATGGACGAGATTCGTCAAGCGGGTAATATCGTACTGTTCATTGATGAGCTGCATACACTGATCGGTGCCGGTGGCGCAGAAGGTGCGATTGACGCATCTAACATTCTGAAGCCTGCACTGGCTCGTGGTGAGCTGCAATGTATCGGTGCGACTACGCTGGATGAATATCGTAAATATATTGAAAAAGATGCTGCTCTGGAACGTCGTTTCCAACCGATTACGGTGGATCAACCGTCGCCGGACGAAGCAGTTCAGATTCTGATGGGTCTGCGCGATCGTTACGAAGCGCATCACCGTGTAAAAATTACTGATGAAGCGATCGAACAGGCAGTTAAACTGTCGGATCGTTATATCACCGACCGCTTCCTGCCGGACAAAGCGATCGACTTGATCGACGAAGCAGGTTCCAAAGTACGACTGAATTCGTATACCATTCCGCCAAGCTTGAAACAACTGGAAAGCCGTCTCGAAGATATCCGCAAGGAAAAAGACGCGGCTGTACAAAGTCAGGAGTTTGAAAAAGCGGCAGCACTGCGCGATACCGAGCAAAAGATTCGCGAAGAGCTGGATACAACGAAGAACCAATGGAAAGAAAAACAAGGTCGTACTGATTCTGAAGTTACCCCGGAAGATATCGCTGATATCGTAGCGAACTGGACAGGTATTCCGGTAACGAAACTGAAAGAAGAAGAAACCGATCGTTTGCTCAATATGGAAAGCTTGCTGCATGAGCGTGTAATCGGTCAGGATGAAGCTGTCGTTGCTGTTAGCCGTGCGATTCGTCGTGCGCGTGCTGGACTGAAAGATCCGAAGCGTCCTATGGGTTCATTTATCTTCCTCGGCCCTACTGGTGTTGGTAAAACGGAGCTTGCTCGTGCGCTCGCAGAATCGATGTTTGGTGATGAAAATGCAATCATCCGCATCGATATGTCCGAGTACATGGAGAAACATTCGACTTCACGTCTGGTCGGTGCGCCTCCGGGATATGTAGGCTATGAAGAAGGCGGTCAATTGACCGAAAAAGTACGTCGTAAACCATATTCTGTTGTCCTGCTGGATGAGATCGAGAAAGCTCACCCGGAAGTGTTCAACATCCTGTTGCAAGTACTGGAAGATGGTCGTTTGACTGATTCCAAAGGTCGTGTTGTCGATTTCCGCAATACGCTGATCATTCTTACTTCCAACGTAGGTGCAGAAGCGATTCGTCGCAATACGACACTGGGCTTTACTGCAGCGGTTGATTCCGGTGCTGAGTACAACAACATGAAGGGCAAAGTGACTGACGAATTGAAACGTCACTTCCGTCCAGAGTTCTTGAACCGCATCGACGATGTGATCGTATTCCACTCGCTGGAAGAGAAGCACATTGCCGAGATCGTTACGCTCATGTCCGAAGAGCTGCGCAAGCGTCTGCGTGAATATGCAGTCGACTTCACACTCACGGATTCCGCAAAAGCATTCCTTGCCAAAGAAGGATTTGATCCTGCTTACGGTGCGCGTCCACTGCGTCGTGCTATTCAGAAGCATATTGAGGATCGTCTGTCCGAGGAGTTGCTCACTGGTAGCGTGAAAAAAGGCGATACCTTGCTGATCGACGAAAAAGAAGGTACGCTGTCTGTTGACAAGGTAACGCCTTCCGAAGAAAGCGATAGTGTTTCTGCAAACGAAGCGAAATCCTGATTGTACTGGATTGCAGCGTTTGATGGGAAATGGTAATGTTGGATTTTCCAACTTATCCTGCACTGAATATAGCAACTTTACCCGCTACCATGCGTATGTATAGACGCTGAGGCGATACGAAAGCATCGTTAAAATAAAGGTTGGTTCCAGAGGCAAATATGCCCTCGGAACCAGCCTTTTTAATGTTATAATGTAAATAGATTGCAAAATCCTGTCTGTTGCAGAACAGATGGTTCTCAAAATTCAACGTGATTGAGCGTATATATAGAAAGGGACGTCCATGGCAAAAGTAAAAACAAAATTTTTCTGTACCGACTGCGGCTATGAATCGCCCAAATGGTATGGCAAATGTCCGGGATGCCAATCCTGGAATACAATGGTGGAAGAAAAGGAAACGTCAGCTGTCAAAACACAAGGCATGAATTCCAGCCTGTTCCAAACGCCAACATCGGTGAAGCCGCAAGCGATTACCGAAGTAGAAGCAGGTCAGGAGCCGCGCATTCAAACCGGTATCCATGAGTTGAATCGTGTACTTGGTGGCGGTGTAGTGCCGGGTTCGCTCGTGCTGGTTGGCGGTGATCCGGGAATTGGTAAATCGACGCTGCTGCTGCAAACGTCGCATGCACTAGCGGTCAAAGGGCTGCGAGTGCTGTACATTTCCGGTGAGGAATCAGTACGCCAGACGAAGCTGCGTGCAGAGCGTCTTGGTGCGTTATCCAATGAATTGTTTGTATTGTGCGAAAGTAATATGGAGATTATCGAGGAAGCGATTGATAACCTCAATCCGAATTTCCTTGTCATTGACTCCATTCAGACGGTGTACCAGCCGGAAGTTACGAGCGCACCGGGTAGCGTGTCCCAAGTGCGTGAATGTACGTCACGCTTTATGCGGATTGCCAAAATTCGTGGTATCGCTACTGTGCTAGTTGGTCATGTGACCAAAGAAGGTGCAATTGCGGGACCGCGCATGCTAGAGCATATGGTAGACTGTGTACTTTATTTTGAGGGCGAGCGTCATCATACGTACCGGCTGCTGCGAGCGGTGAAGAACCGGTTTGGCTCAACGAATGAGATGGGTATTTTTGAAATGCACGAGGAAGGTCTGACCGAGGTATCCAATCCGTCGGAGCTGTTCTTGTCGGAACGGTCGGCAGGAGCGGCAGGTTCTACTGTTATCGCAAGTATGGAAGGCACAAGGCCGATGCTAGTAGAGATTCAGGCGCTGGTAGCGGCAACGCATTTTCCTTCACCACGCCGGATGGGTACGGGCATCGACAACAATCGGCTCGCGCTAATTATCGCTGTATTGGAAAAGCGCATGGGCTTGTTTTTGCAAAATCAGGATGCTTATCTGAATGTAGCTGGTGGTGTACGACTGGATGAACCGGCGGTCGATCTGGCAATTGCGGTCAGTCTGGCTTCCAGTTTCCGCGATGCACCAACCAAGCCAGAGGATGTTGTGTTTGGCGAGATTGGTCTGACTGGTGAGGTTCGCGGCGTATCGCGTGCAGAACAACGGGTCAAGGAAGCAGCGAAGCTAGGCTTCAAACGCGTCATCATGCCGGAGAAAAGTCTCAAAGGCTGGACACATCCAAAAGATATTAAGTTGATTGGAGTTAATACAATAGCGGAAGCATTAAAAGCTGCGTTGGACTAGGAGGAACAGTTGATGAAGGAGCTCAGCCAGGCTGAGAAAATTAATCGGTTATTGAAAATGGTTGCACCCGGCACCGCATTCCGCGACGGTCTGGAAAATGTGCTGCGTGCCAAAACGGGCGGACTGATCGTCGTCGGCTCAACATCGCAGGTCATGAATGTAGTCGATGGTGGATTTTCCATCGATTGCGAGTTCTCACCCAACTACTTGTATGAGCTGGCGAAGATGGATGGAGCGATCATTCTGAGTGATGATCTGAAGCGGATCTTGTATGCCAATACGCAGTTGATTCCTGATTCGTCTATCTCGTCGATTGAGACGGGGATTCGTCACCGGACAGCTGAACGTGTTGCCAAACAGACAGGGGAGCTGGTCATTTCCATTTCCCAGCGTCGCAATATCATTACATTGTACAAAGGTAATTTGCGGTATGCGCTCAAGGAAATCGGTGTGATTTTGACCAAAGCGAATCAAGCGATTCAGACGCTGGAGCGGTATCAAGTGGTGCTCAAGCAGGCGTTGACCAATCTGACAGCTTCTGAATTTGAGCAGATGGTGACGATTGCTGAGGTAATCGGCGTCGTACAGCGTGTCGAAATGGTACTACGTATTCAGACCGAAATCAGTCGCTATGTCACGGAACTCGGGGCGGAAGGTCGTCTGATCTCGATGCAGATGGATGAACTAGTTGGTAATACGGAAGAAGAATTCCGCTTACTGCTCAAAGATTATGGTCGCGATATTAGCGATGAGCGTTTGGACGAAATCGTTAACGGATTGAAGCGGATTACCGATAATGAACTAATGGACGTCAATCAAATCGTCAAAATGCTTGGCTACCCGATGGCGGCTGCTCAATCCGAGGAAGTGGTGCCATCGCGCGGCTATCGTGTGTTGAACAAGATTCCACGTTTGCCAAATGTGATCATCAACAATCTGGTAGAGCGTTTTGCTGCTTTGCATCATGTCATTTCCGCGAGCATTGACGAGCTGGATGAAGTGGACGGTATCGGTGAAGTACGCGCACGTACGATTCGTGCTGGTCTGGAACGCATCCAGGAGCAAGTATTTATTGACAGACAAATCTAAAAGCGATAGAATCGTAGAGTTAATTGGTTAATATATCCATCTTTGAGGTGACAAGACAAAATGATAACAAAATCAATTCCAAACCTGTGTACGCTGTTTAACCTGGGACTTGGAATGTTGGCTATTTTACTGGCGCTACACGATAACTATAGCCTTGCGGCAGTCATGGTTATTGTAGCGATGTTAATGGATGGTCTGGACGGACGGATGGCACGCGCGCTCAATGCGCAGAGCGAGTTGGGGAAGGAACTGGATTCCCTGTCTGACCTTGTTTCATTTGGTGTAGCTCCAATCGTCATCATGTACGATATGGTATTCAAAGACATTAACCCTGTTCTCGCGATCTCTGCTGCTCTGATTTTTCCGATGTGTGGAGCGATGCGACTAGCCAGATTTAATGTCAAAGCCGGTGTACCGGGTTATTTTACCGGATTGCCGATTCCAGCGGCTGGTGGCGTATTAGCAACGCTCTCGCTATTCCATAATGAAGTATCTACTCCTTATATGATTATCAGTACCTTTATGCTGTCGTATCTGATGGTCAGTCAGGTGAGATATCCGAATTTCAAAAAAGTCGGTATTCCCAAAAAAGCTCTCTGGCTCGCACCGATTGTAGTTGCTGCCGGTGTAGTTATTGCAATTATGTTCCCTGATCAGGTATCCAAACTGATCTTCGTACCGCTAGCAGCATATGCGCTGTATGGCTTCAAACAGAATATTCGAAGACTGATGCGCCGTCATGCCCGCCGTGATGATGAGAATCGCTCCAAGGAATCGCTTCGTTAAGCGGTTGACGGCTCAGCAGATAGATAATGAAAAAGCATTTATTTCTCTACTTCTAAAGGGGAATGAATGCTTTTTTTATGCACTTTATTACAACAAAGGGGATGGTCAGATGCTGGAACAATGGATGTCATGGATGGCAATAATAGGAGGGAAACCAGATAGTGTAGGGATGATGGCAATTCATATTGGGATCATTGTAGTAGCAGCGGTATTGTTATCATTGCTGCTTCGTCGTCTGCTGCTGTTGATTGAACGTCAACGCGTGCAAGTACTGGCATTACCAGCGGAAAAGGTGCTTGCCGCCTCGTTCGGCTTGCTCATCGGTTTGCTGATTGGCTGGCTGGGCGCGCTTGTCATTGCATGGTGGCCGAGTGTGTACGAGGTTGTCCGAACCTTTCTAATGCTTACGCTAGGTTATCTAGGGCTTCGTACTGGTTATGAACGTGCTGGCGAATTATTGTATACAGAACGTAACCACGTACGGCATCACGTTCAGCATCCGACACACAATTCTAATTATAATATGCCGGAAAGTAAGGAACAGACGGTCAAACCATTGCCGACTGATAAGAATCACGCAGATATGCTCATTTCCAGAATGCCAGCCATTAGCATAATGGATGCCAATATTGCTATTGATGGCAGAATCGAAGGGATTATCGCTTGCGGATTTATACAGGGAATCGTGATCGTACCTGATTTTATCGTACAGGAACTACAATTCATTGCCGATTCTGCGGATACACTACGTCGTCAACGAGGCAAAAAAGGGCTGGATACACTTACTCGTTTACGAGAGCAACCAGGAATTGAATTGGAAGTAGCATCGACTCATTACTCGGACAGTGTACGTGCAGATGAGCGACTCGTACAGTTGGCAGCAGCGCGCAAGGCGGCGCTCATTACGAATGATCGGAATTTACAGCAAATTGCCGAACTACATGATATCCGCATATTGTCGGTCAACCGTCTTGCTGCTCTACTCAAGCCACAACTCGTTGCTGGTGAACTGTTATATGTACAGATGACTCGCTCCGGCAAAGAACCGGGACAGGGCATTGCCTATTTGGATGATGGGACAATGATTGTCGTTGAACAGGGAAAAGATCATATCGGGCAAGAACTAGAAGTGATTGTAACAAGTGTACTGCAAACATCCAATGGTAAAATGGTCTTTGCACGTCCACATACAGAAGAACATATAGAGCAACACGACGATTAGAGAGCAAGCGTGAACGAAACGACGCCTGCGCGGGGAAATACCATGCTCCATGCTGACAATGGGAGTGTGTGCATACGTGTCAGCGGTATTGGCTGTTGTGCTGTTGGTGTCGCCGGGTATATTATTAAGAAATGGAATTCGCACGCTTTGCAATCATACAGGTGTGGATAGCAACCGGTAAGGATGGGGAGTATGACAAATAAAGCTGGAATCATCGTCGTAGCGGCGGGCAAAGGCTCGCGTATGGGTACGGTGGAGAGCAAACAGTATCTGAAGCTACAGGATAAACCGATTATGATACATACACTGGAAGTGTTTGAACGCTCGGCTGTTGCGGAAGAGATCGTCATCGTTACGGGGGCGGAGGATGTAGAGCGTTGCCGGGAATGGGTACAACAATATGGACTGCACAAAGTTCGAGCTGTTGTCGTTGGTGGACATGATCGTCAGGAATCGGTGTACCGTGGCTTGGAGCAGATTCAGTCTGACTGGGTAATGGTGCATGACGGGGTACGTCCATTTATTACGGAACAGCATATCGAGCAGTGTCTGGAAGCGGCACAGCGTGCAGGTGCGTCTGTATTGGCGGTGCCAGTGAAGGATACGATCAAGCAGGTCGATCAGCAGTTGCATATTACAGGTACACCGGATCGCAGTACATTATGGGCGATTCAGACACCGCAGACGTTTCGTTCAACCGATTTGCGGGATGCACATCAGCAGGCGGAAGAACAGCATTTTCGCGGTACAGATGATGCAATGTTGGTAGAACGACTCGGTATTCCGGTAACCGTAGTGGAAGGTAGCTATAGCAATATTAAGCTGACGACACCGGACGATCTGGATTATGCTGCTTATTTATTGACACACAAGGGAGAGAATTTATCATGATTCGTATAGGTCAAGGATTTGATGTGCATCAGCTGGTCGAGGGCCGCCCGTGCATCATTGGTGGAGTGACCATTCCATATGAAAAAGGACTGCTCGGTCATTCCGATGCAGATGTGCTGTTGCATACGATTGCCGATGCAGCGCTGGGCGCACTGGCGCTGGGTGATATTGGCAAGCATTTTCCCGATACCGATCCAGAATTCAAGGATGCGGACAGTGTGAAACTGCTACAGCATGTATGGCGACTTATCCGTGAGCGCGGTTACGTACTGGGCAATGTCGATGCAACCATTATCGCACAAAAGCCGAAGATGGCTCCGTATATTCCGCAGATGGCGGAAGTGATTGCTTCCGTACTACAAGCGGAGATTGATCAAGTAAACGTCAAAGCAACAACAACCGAATGGCTCGGCTTTGCTGGACGGGGTGAAGGAATTGCTGCTCAGGCAGTCATTTGTCTGGTGAAGGAAGCCTAACACTAGTTTCACGAATCAAAAGAAGTACAGCTCATTGGTGTACAAGTAACACCAATAGACTCTAATCTGAATGTTGTTCAACCAGGGAGGAACTAAAGATGTCTAACGAAATACGCGTACGCTATGCACCAAGTCCAACCGGACACCTGCATATCGGTAACGCTCGTACTGCTTTGTTTAATTATTTGTTTGCCCGCAGTCAAGGTGGCAAGTTTATTATTCGGATTGAAGATACCGATGTGAAGCGCAACGTAGAGGGCGGCGAGGAGAATCAGCTGTCTTATCTGAAATGGCTCGGTATCGAATGGGATGAAAGTATCGATGTAGGTGGCAACTATGGTCCATATCGTCAGACCGAGCGTCTGGATCTGTATCGTCCATATTGGGAAGACCTGCTCAACCGTGGCTTAGCTTACAAATGCTACTCCACTGAGGAAGAACTGGAGCAGGAACGCGAAGAGCAAATTGCCCGCGGTGAGACGCCGCGTTATTCTGGTAAACATCGCAATTTGAGTGATGAGCAGCGCGCTGCCTTTGAAGCCGAAGGACGTGTACCAAGCATCCGTTTCCGTGTACCAGAAAATAAAACCTATACCTTCAACGATATCGTCAAAGGCGAAATTTCGTTTACAACAGAAGATACAGGCGACTTTGTTATTGTTAAAAAAGACGGCATTCCGACGTACAACTTTGCCGTTGCACTGGATGATCATCTGATGGAGATTTCTCATGTACTGCGCGGGGAAGACCATGTATCCAATACACCGCGTCAATTGATGATCTATGAAGCATTAGGCTGGGAACCGCCGCAATTCGGTCATATGACCTTGATCGTCAATGAAAATCACAAAAAGCTGAGCAAGCGTGATGAGTCGATCATTCAGTTTATCGAGCAGTATGATCAACTGGGTTATCTGCCGGAAGCCCTGTTCAACTTTATCGCCCTGCTGGGCTGGTCGCCAGAAGGAGAAGAAGAAATTTTCTCACATGATGATCTAATCCGTATTTTCAATGCGAAACGTCTATCCAAAAGCCCGGCTGTATTCGATACGAACAAACTGGCGCATCTGAATAATACGTACATCAAACATGCCAATACCGACCGCATTACTGCGATGGCGATTCCACATCTGCAAAAAGCGGGTCGTTTGCCAGCTGAGTTGAGCGAAGAACAACAAGCATGGGCGCATGATCTGGTGGCACTGTATCAGGAGCAGCTGGTTGCCGCTTCTGATATCGTAGGACTGTCCGAAATGTTCTTCCGTTCGGATCTGCAATTGGATGCCGAAGCCCAGCAGTTGCTGAGTGAAGAACATGTGAAACCGGTATTGCAAGCATTGTTGGACAAAATCCAAGCATCATCCGAGTTCAGCCCAACTGTAGCGGCAACGCTGATCAAAGAAGTGCAAAAGGAAACGGGTTACAAAGGCAAGCAACTGTTTATGCCAATCCGCGTTGCACTGACTGGCGAAATGCATGGCCGCGATCTGAACCATACCATTTACCTGCTTGGTCGGGATCGTGTAATCGAACGTCTTCAATCCCAGATTGCAGGCGCTTGATTGTCGACTGAATTGCATATTGTTTAATCCGCCGCAGTCCGTTATAATGATCACCTAAAGCAGCAATTGTGATGAACATCTGAATATAACTAATTTTATCCATATAATGGCAATGAGCAGGAAAAGTAAGTCTGAAATCGAAGTTCCAGAGAGGATGACCCTGTTGCAAACAGACAGGTGGCTGAGAATCATCCACTTCGGACAGACTGAACATGCACCTGTGAGCCGCAAAGCCGAACATTCCCGTTGTCTTTCCCTCAATTTGAAGAAAAGAGCAGCGTAAATAAGTAGGCTTTGCCGTCTGGTCTTACGTTACGGACTGCATAAGTTGGGATAACTCTACCGTCTGCCGATCAATCATATTGTGCAGAACATGACGTTCTCCCAAGCAGAGTGGAACCGCGTAAATCGACGCCTTTGCAGCCTTCGGGCTGCGGGGGCGTTTTTTAATGAGCGTAAGCAAGGAGAGGTAAACCAATGCTGACCAATTTAAGATCTGATGTCCGCGCTGTATTTGATAATGATCCCGCTGCGCGTGGCTGGTTTGAAGTCATCTTTACCTATTCAGGACTACATGCAATCTGGGGACACCGGCTTGCTCACTGGTTTTATGGCAAAAAGTTTTTTACGATTGCCCGTGTCATTTCGCAGCTTAGTCGTTTTATGACTGGAATCGAGATCCATCCGGGCGCAACGATTGGTAAGCGGCTGTTTATTGATCATGGTATGGGTGTTGTCATCGGCGAGACATGCGAGATCGGCGATGATGTTGTTGTTTATCAAGGCGTAACATTGGGCGGTACAGGCAAAGAAAAAGGAAAGCGCCATCCCACGATTGGTAATAGCGTCGTGATCGGCTCCGGTGCCAAAATTCTCGGTTCCTTCTCCGTCGGCTCCAATTCCAATATCGGCTCCAACTCTGTTGTACTGCGCGAAGTACCGCCGAATAGCACAGTAGTCGGAATTCCCGGCAAAATCGTTATTCAAGACGGCAAGCGTGCGGATCGTCTGAGTCACCAGATGCCCGATCCGGTTGCATCAAGACTGGCAGAGCTACAAGCCGAGATTGATCGACTCAAGCAGGAGCTGGAACAGCAGCAACGTCAGATTGATCACAGACTGATGGCAGGACGCGATCATAACCGACATTCGTCATAAATGCGGAATATGGTAACATGGTGCCTATAGTAGCTTGGATCATAGAACGATCAAGTAGACATTCAAACATATCGTGTATACAGGGAAGGGATGAACGTATGGCATTGCAAATTTACAATACCATGAACCGCAAGAAAGAAGAGTTTGTTAGCCAGATCGCTGGCGAAGTGAAGATGTACGTATGCGGTCCGACCGTTTATGACTATATCCATATCGGAAATGCACGTCCGATGATCTTTTTTGACGTCGTGCGCAGCTATTTGGAAAATCAAAATTATAAAGTCGATTATGCAGTGAATTTTACCGATGTCGATGACAAGCTCATTCGCAAAGCGGAAGAATTGAATACGACCGTCATCGAAGTGGCTGAACGGTTTATTGATGCTTATTTTGCCGATCTGGAAGGGTTGGGTATTCGCCGCGCTACCATCCATCCGCGCGTAACCGAGAATATGGATATTATTCTGGACTTTATCGGTACACTGGTCGACAAAGGCTACGCCTATGCCAAAGAAGGCGATGTCTATTTCCGTACACGCAAATTCCCGCAATACGGACAACTGTCGCATCAGAAGCTGGATGAACTGCAATTCGGTATTCGTATCGAAGTCGATAAACGTAAGGAAAATCCCGAAGACTTCGTACTGTGGAAAGCAGCCAAACCGGGTGAGATTTTCTGGGAAAGTCCATGGGGGAATGGTCGTCCGGGCTGGCATATCGAGTGCTCTGCGATGGCGCGTCATTATCTGGGCGATACTCTGGATATTCACGGTGGTGGACAAGATCTTCAGTTTCCACACCATGAATGCGAATGCGCTCAATCTGAGTCGGTGACAGGCAAGCCGCTATCCAACTACTGGATGCATAATGGCTTTATCCGTATCGACGATGAGAAAATGTCCAAATCGCTTGGTAACGGTATTCTGGTCAAAGACCTGCGCGCCGCACACAAGCCAGCAGCGATCCGTTATCTGATGCTGTCTACTCACTATCGTAATCCGCTTAACTATACCGACGATACGATGACACAGGCAGAAAATAGCGTAGAGCGTATCTCCAATGCCGTTAGCAATGTGCAGCACCGTCTATCCTCTTCGGATACCGTATCTCCAGCAGATGCACAGCTGACAGCTCGTGTAAACGAAATCCGTGCTCTATTCCATGAGAAAATGCAGGATGACTTCAATACGCCGGATGCAATCACTGCTGTATTCGAATGGGTGAATGAAGCGAACCAACTGCTGCAACGCGAAGTAGTACAAAAAGCGTCGCTGGAAGCATTGTTGGCACTGTTTAACGAAATGAACGAAGTGCTGCGTCTGTATTGGGCGGAAGAACAACTGCTCGACGAAGATGTAGAGCAACTGATTGCGGAACGCGTCGAAGCCCGTAGCAACAAAAACTGGGCACGTTCGGATGAAATTCGTGATCTGCTGTCCGCACAGGGCATCATTCTCGAAGATACGCCGCAAGGCATGAGATGGCGCCGCAAATGATGGGAGGAATGACATCATGACCTCTCCAGAACAGGATCAACCATTTGAAGGCTGGTTTCCATTCCCGCCTTCTCGTCCGTTAGAGCAGTTGCCACCGCTGGCGCTAGCTTATCTGGGCGATGCTATTCACGAAGTAGCCGTCAGACAGTATATCTTGTCTGGCAAAAATCTGCGTCCCAATCATATGCACCGCTTATCGACAAGCTTTGTTTCCGCTGGCGCTCAGGCTCGTATGCTTCTGCATGTAGAACCGATGCTGACCGAGGATGAAGCTAGTATCGTTCGTCAGGGACGCAATGCCAAATCCGGTACATTGCCCAAAAATGCTAGCGTGCTGGATTACCGTTATGCAACAGCATGGGAATGTCTGATTGGCTATCTGTACTATCGCGGACAACAACAGCGCATTCTGGAACTAATTACGACAGCAATCCATCATCTGGAGCAACAACCGAAAGTATAATTTAGTCGAGCTATCGAGCTATCGAGCTATCGAGCTATACAGAATAAAATGAGATCGCTGCTTATGCACAAGCCTACAAAGCGGGTAATAAGCAGCAACGTGAATTGTAGTACACAGGAGGAAACAGGATGGAAGAAGAATATATCGCCGGTAAGCATTCCGTAACGGAAGCACTGCGTGCCGGAAGAAGTATTAATAAAATATGGATCGCCGACGGCGCACAGAAAAACCTCGTGCAGCCTGTTGTAGCGGAAGCACGCGAAAAAGGGATCGTAATCCAGTACGTCGATAAGCGTAAACTGGACAGCTTCGTACCTGGCGTACAGCATCAGGGTGTCATTGCTCAGGCAGCACCTTATGAATACGCTGAGGTTGAAGATATTTTGGCAGCAGCACATGCCAAAGGAGAAGCTCCCTTTATCCTGCTGTTGGACGAGATTGAAGACCCGCACAATCTGGGCTCGATTTTGCGTACAGCAGATTGCACCGGTGTGCACGGAGTTATCATTCCTAAGCGTCGCTCGGCAGGTATTACTGCTACCGTATCCAAAACATCTGCGGGTGCAGTGGAATATGTACCAGTGGCACGCGTAACCAATCTGGGACAAACGATTGATCGACTCAAAGAGCAAGGTGTGTGGGTCGTCGGTACGGACGTCAACACCGACAGTAGTCTGTATCAGGCTGACGTATTTACAGGTCCAGTTGCTGTTGTTATCGGCAATGAAGGTAAAGGCATGGGCAGACTCATCCGCGAAAAATGCGATGTGCTGGTGCAGCTCCCGATGCAGGGACAGATCAATTCACTGAATGCATCCGTCGCTGCTGGCGTTGTGATGTACGAAGTGCTCCGCCGCCGTCAGGCATTGGGTTAGACCTATGAATGATCTTCGCGATGTTCTGCTGGTAGATGGTTATAACATGATCGGATCGTGGCCCGAACTGGTAGAACTGGCGGAGAGCAGCCTACAGGAGGCTCGCGATCGACTGCTAGAACGGTTGGCAAACTATCAGGCATATTCCGGTCAGCGTGTCGTTGCTGTATTTGATGCTTACCGTGTGCCCGGGCTGGGCAAGTCATACGAGCAAGGACGCGTCGAGCTGTACTTTACCAAAGAAAAGGAAACTGCGGACGAGGCGATCGAGCGCTTTGTTGGTCAGTTGCGCCATCGGCGTAGGCAAATCTATGTGGCGACGAGCGATATGACCGAGCAACATGTGATTTTTGGTCAGGGTGCGTTACGTATATCTGCACGCGAATTGCTGATCGAAGTTCAGATTGGCGAACGCGAGATTCGGCAGCGCATCAAAGACCAACGATTGGATGGCAGTCGCAACACACTGGATGGCAAACTCAATCCACAGCAAAGGCTGATGTTTGAAAAATGGCGCAGGGGAGAGTAGGCTGTCACTCTGATGATAGCTTATCTACGAACTTGTGTTCCGGTTTGGGGTAGAATCGGTAAATAAGCGTGTAATCTCCCGTCAAATGGGGCAAAATCGGTTGACGATGTGAGGTTACATAATATATACTGATGCTATATTTTATAGGGTAACGGAGACCTTGCGTTGCAACCGGAGGGATTGTTTGTGAGTGTCGACCTCAAAGATATCATGGTATCACCATATGATTACCAGAGCGATGAAGAGCTTGTGGAAGCTGTCCGTCATGGCGATTCCGAAGCGCTGGAGTACTTGATTACCAAGTACAAGAATTTTGTCCGCGCCAAAGCCCGTTCGTATTTTCTGATTGGTGCTGACCGCGAGGATATTGTACAGGAAGGCATGATCGGCCTGTACAAATCAATCCGCGACTTCAAAAACGATAAGCTATCTTCGTTCAAAGTCTTTGCCGAGCTGTGCATCACCCGCCAGATTATTACGGCGATCAAAACAGCAACCCGGCAAAAGCACATTCCGCTGAACTCCTATGTCTCTCTGGACAAACCGATCTATGATGAAGATTCCGACCGTACACTGCTCGATGTGATCTGCGGCTCACCGATGTCCGATCCCGAAGAACTGGTGATCAACAAGGAAGAATTTACGGGTCTTGAAGATAAGATGTCCGAAATTCTGAGCGATCTGGAACGCAAAGTACTAATGCTGTATCTGGATGGACGTTCCTATCAGGAAATCGCGGTTGATCTATGCCGCCACGTTAAATCCATCGACAATGCACTGCAGCGTGTCAAACGCAAACTGGAACGGTATCTTGAAGTGCGGGACGAGCAATAAAGCCCGAGGCAACCAAGTGAAGACTCTGTGACGGAGTCTTTTTTATTTTGCCGGACATCCCTGTAAAATACGGCGCTGGTCGTCGGAAATGTCGCTGTCGGAACAGAACAAAAAATGTTATTTTTTTGCAAAGCAAAACAGTAATATTCGTTGACAGTGTAAGGGTGCTGTGCTAAAGTGTTTTAGGTAGGCCAAAAATCGCCTGTTTTTAAGTGTGCCAATCTTTAATTCGTTTAAAGAATGGCGTTCCTGAGAGCATGCGTAACCACCCTGACCACATGGGGATGAAGAACGTTGGCAGGCTCTAGGTCTGGATATTTTCTTCGATTCACCAGATCGTCTTTTGGAGGTGTAGTCGTGGCACGAAGCTTCAAGTCTTTGTTTTCCTTTTTCTCCGAAAGCTGGGCTGAACTTAAAAAGGTTCGCTGGCCTAATCGTAAAGAGCTGATAAACTATACACTGATTGTTATCGGTACGATTTTGTTTGTTGGCATTTATTTTTGGGTTTTGGACATCGGCATTTCCGCTGTGATCGAAGCGATAATTTAAGAAGGGTTCCAGGTGGCTTGATATGGAAAAAAGATGGTACGTCGTTCATACCTATTCCGGGTATGAAAACAAGGTCAAAGCCAATTTGGAAAAACGCGTTGAGTCTATGGGCATGGAAGACAAGATTTTCCGGGTTCTTGTTCCAATGGAAGAAGAGCTGGTAAACAAAGACGGTAAGAAAAAAACCGTTATGCGTAAAGTTTACCCCGGTTATGTACTTGTTGAAATGATCCAGACCGATGATTCTTGGTATGTAGTACGCAATACGCCTGGTGTAACCGGCTTTGTCGGTTCGACAGGTTCAGGCTCTAAGCCGACTGCGCTGCTGCCAGAAGAAGTGGAACAGATTCTCAAACATATGGGTATGGAAGAGCCGAAGGAGAATATCGACTTCGACATCAAAGAATCCGTGCGCATCAAAGTTGGACCGTTTGCGAATTTTGTTGGCTCCGTGGAAGAAATTTTGGTGGACAAGAGCAAGCTCAGAGTGCATGTTAACATGTTCGGACGGGAAACCCCGCTTGAGCTGGATTATACTCAAGTGGAAAAGATATAAGTAGGTTTCTAGGATGACACAGGGAATTGAAACAGAGCAATCTGTTTTGGTTCTGACCGGTGCTTCCGGTTTTACCGCAGTCTGTGCGGCGCAAGCCCGCAATTGCGGCGTTTTTCGTGGGAGGGCAGCGATGTCCGTCTACCACTATTCGCAAGGAGGTGTTTTACATGGCTAAAAAGGTAATCAAAATGGTAAAACTGCAAATCCCAGCTGGTAAAGCGAACCCGGCTCCTCCAGTAGGTCCGGCATTGGGTCAAGCAGGTGTCAACATCATGGCATTCTGTAAAGAATTCAACGCTCGTACAGCAGATCAAGCAGGTTTGATCATTCCGGTTGAGATCACAGTGTTTGAAGATCGTTCTTTCACTTTCATCACCAAAACTCCACCGGCTGCAGTTCTTCTGAAAGTTGCTGCTAAGATCGAAAAAGGATCTGGCGAACCGAACAAGAAGAAAGTTGCAGTTGTTAAACGTTCCGCAGTTCGTGAAATTGCTGAACAAAAAATGCCTGACCTGAACGCAGCTTCAATCGAAGCAGCAATGCTGATGGTTGAAGGTACAGCACGTAGCATGGGTATCACAATCGAAGACTAATATGTATTAGTTTTTACTGCACTCCTTCGGGAGGCAGTCTATGCCGAATCATATGATTTGACATATGTGGGAGGAATATCCGCTAATACCACAAAGGAGGAATATTAAATGGCTAAACATGGTAAAAAGTATCTGGAAGCTGTTAAGCTGATTGACAGCGAAGCTACTTACGAGCCGGCTGAAGCAGTTGCTTTGGTTAAAAAGGCAGCTACTGCAAAATTCGACGAAACTATCGAAGCAGCAGTACGCTTGGGTGTTGACCCTCGTAAACAAGACCAAGCTGTTCGTGGTGTAGTTGTACTGCCACACGGTACTGGTAAAACTCAACGTGTTCTCGTATTCGCAAAAGGCGAAAAAGCAAAAGAAGCGGAAGCTGCTGGCGCTGACTTCGTAGGCGATCAGGACATGATCAACAAAATCCAACAAGGATGGTTCGACTTTGATGTCTGCGTAGCTACGCCAGATATGATGAGCGAAGTTGGTAAACTGGGTCGTCTGCTGGGTGGTAAAGGTCTGATGCCTAACCCTAAAGCAGGTACAGTTACATTCGACGTTACCAAAGCTGTTCAAGAAATCAAAGCTGGTAAAATCGAATACCGTCTGGACAAAGCAGGACAAATTCACGCGCCAATTGGTAAAGTATCTTTCACTGAAGAGCAACTGAACGAGAACCTCAAAGCTCTTGTTGACGCTCTGAACCGCGCTAAACCAGCTGCGGCAAAAGGTATCTACCTGAAAAACATTGCGGTATCTTCCACAATGGGACCAAGCGCGCGCGTAAACGCTACGACTTACAGATAATTAAGTGTTGACATCTGTCAACGCATTTGATAATCTGTAAAAGTTGTGATTACGTACGAACTTTGTTTGTGCTATTACATTCGAATACGTTTAACCGTAGACAGTAGGTGCCGCTTGCGGCTTAATTTCCTACCGAGGTGTTCTGATAGAATAACGGGATGAACGGTTGTCGCTCAGGCGGCAACCGGCACATTCCGCCTTATCAAGCCTTCGTGATTCTACGGGGGCTTTTTTAATGCCCGTAGGAACACTTTTTCGCGACTCATTCAGGAGTGTACGGAGAAGCAAGAATACGATCAGGAGGTGTCCACACTTGGCAAACGCAAAAGTAATCCAGGCAAAACAGGAAGCGGTAGAAGCAGTAGCAACAAAGCTGCGCGAGAGCGTATCGACTGTTGTCGCTGATTATCGTGGTCTGAACGTAGCTCAAGTTACAGAATTGCGCAAACAACTGCGTGAAGCTGGCGTTGAATTCCAGGTATTGAAAAATACACTGGTTCGTCGCGCAACTGAATCTGCTGAATTGACTGAACTGAACGAAGTGCTGAGCGGTCCTACCGCTATCGCTTTCAGTAAAGACGATGCAGTAATCGCAGCGAAAATTCTGAACGACTTTGCTAAAACCAACGATGCGCTTGAATTAAAAGGCGGCGTTGTAGAAGGTCGCGTAGTAAGCGCGGACGAAATCAAAGCGCTGGCAGCACTGCCATCCCGCGAAGGTCTCTTGTCCATGCTGCTTAGCGTGCTTCAAGCTCCAGTGCGCAACTTTGCACTGGCAGTCAAAGCTGTATCCGAGAAAGAAGAGCAAAGCGCGTAAGCGACTGTTTCTTCCGCCTCACGCCCATGCGGCGTAAAACAGGCTGATCATAGCCACAACAAATCCAAATAAAACCAACATGGAGGGTTTATAAATGAGTCAAGAGCAAATCCTTGAAGCCATCAAAGGCATGACTGTACTGGAACTGAACGATCTGGTAAAAGCAATCGAAGAAGAATTCGGCGTAACTGCAGCAGCTCCAGTAGCAGCAGCAGCTGGCGGCGCGGTAGCAGAAGCTGAGCAAACTGAGTTTGACGTAGTACTGACTTCCGCTGGTGCTTCCAAAATCAACGTAATCAAAGCAGTTCGCGAAGTAACTGGTCTGGGTCTGAAAGAAGCTAAAGAAGTAGTAGACAACGCTCCTAAAGCAATCAAAGAAGGCGTTGCTAAAGAAGAAGCTGAATCCATCAAAGCAAAACTGGAAGAAGCTGGCGCATCTGTAGAATTGAAATAAGAGAGTTTCTCTTGTTTCTTACAAACCCCTTGAATTCGTTCAAGGGGTTTGTTTTGTAAAAAAGGAACAGGGAAAGGGTGAAGGAATGATATGGGAGATCATTATTATTCCAGTCAGCCAGGAGCTGCACACGAACGTCGCAAGCTCGATACGGAGCTGCGCGGACGAAAGTTTACCTTTGTCAGCGATGCCGGTGTCTTTTCCAAAACAGGAATCGATTATGGTAGCCGTGTATTGATCGAGGCACTGGATATTCCGGAGCATGCCAACGTATTGGATGTAGGATGCGGTTATGGACCAATAGGTCTGTCAGCAGCGATTCTTGCTCCCAAGGGGCATGTTACTATGCTGGACGTCAATGAACGTGCTGTACAGCTGGCACAGGAAAATGCCAGACTAAACAACATTCATAACGTAGATGCGAAAGTCAGCGACCGTTTGGAAGCTGTATTCGGACAATCCTTTGACGTGATCATCACCAATCCACCGATCCGTGCGGGCAAAGAAACCGTGCATTCGATTTTTGAACAGGCACATGAGCATCTGAATCCAGGTGGTTCACTGTGGATCGTAATCCAGAAAAAGCAGGGCGCACCATCTGCCTGGGCGAAGCTGGAACAGCTGTTTGAAACCGTGGAGGAAGTAACGAAGGATAAAGGGTATCGCATCTTCAAAGCAACCAAATAAAAAACCTGATCACCGGGCAAGGGTGAGCAGGCTTGAACAATTTGTAAATGAAATGGGCAATAATTGTGACGCAGTACGGTTGACTGCATATGCTTAATATGATATTATTATGAAATGTCAGTATTAAGATGCCCTTTTTGGCTTTAGTTTTCTGCAAATGTCGAAAATTATGTACCATGAAGGGTGTTTCATATTGTCCATAAACGTATAATAATCGTTCTTCCGATGAATTTCAACCGGAATTGCAAGTGTAGACGCTGGATCACATCCGTTGATAGCTGATGGTGCTCTTTTTTCGAACCATTCGATAAGGGCTTTTCTCTATTTCTGGGTGTGAACTTCTGTGTTATGAACTTATTATACGTGATCCAAACAGCAGTTCGCAATGAAATTTTTAAGTGAGTAGACATTAAGGGGTGAGTATAAGTTGGCAGGACATCTTGTTCAATATGGTCGACGCACTCGGCGAAGTTATGCACGAATTAACGAAGTTCTTGAAGTACCAAACCTGATCGAAATCCAACAAAAATCTTATCAGTGGTTTTTGGATGAAGGATTGCGTGAAATGTTCCAGGATATCTCGCCGATTCAAGATTTCACTGGCAATCTGGTGCTTGAGTTCATCGACTACAGCCTGGGTGAGCCTAAATATACAGTAGACGACGCGAAAGAACGCGACGTTACGTATTCAGCTCCACTGCGGGTCAAAGTCCGTCTCATTAACAAGGAAACGGGTGAAGTCAAAGAGCAGGAAGTATTCATGGGTGATTTCCCGCTGATGACGGAAACCGGCACCTTTATTATCAATGGTGCAGAACGGGTTATTGTCAGCCAGTTGGTTCGCTCTCCCAGCGTCTATTTCAGCACTAAAGTCGATAAAAATGGTAAAACATCATATACAGCTACCGTTATTCCTAACCGCGGTGCATGGCTGGAACTGGAAATGGATGCGAAGGACATTGTTTACGTCCGTATTGACCGCACCCGTAAGATCCCTGTAACAGTATTGCTGCGCGCGCTTGGATTCGGCAGCGACGCTGAAATTTTGGACCTGCTTGGTAATGACGAATACATCCGCAATACTTTAGATAAAGACAACACTGACTCTACCGAGAAAGCGCTGATCGAGATTTACGAGCGTCTTCGTCCGGGCGAGCCGCCAACATTGGATAACGCAAAAAGCTTGCTGGTCGCACGCTTCTTCGATCCAAAACGCTATGATCTGGCGAATGTTGGTCGTTACAAAATCAACAAAAAGCTGCATATCAAAAACCGTCTCTTCAACCAAAAACTGGCTGAGACGCTGATTGATACGAATACTGGAGAAATTATTGCAGAAGCTGGACAAGTGGTAGATCGTCGTCTGTTGGACGAAATCATGCCATATCTCGAAGGCGACCTGAATTTCAAAACGTATCACGTAGCTGGCGGCGTTCTGGATGCTAACGATATCCCGATGCAAAACATCAGTGTCTTCTCCCCGCTGGAGGATGGCAAGGTAGTATCGGTAATCGCTAATGGCATCATCGACAAATCCGTCAAAAATATCACACCAGCTGATATTATCGCATCGATCAGCTACTTCTTGAACTTGCTGCAAGGTATCGGCGATACCGACGATATTGACCATCTGGGTAACCGTCGTCTGCGCTCCGTAGGTGAATTGCTCCAGAACCAGTTCCGCATCGGTTTGTCCCGTATGGAACGTGTAGTTCGTGAGAGAATGTCCATTCAGGACGCTAACGTCATTACACCACAGGCACTGATCAACATACGTCCGGTCATTGCATCGATCAAAGAGTTCTTTGGTAGCTCTCAGCTGTCCCAGTTTATGGACCAAACGAACCCGCTGGGCGAACTGACGCACAAACGTCGTCTGTCCGCACTCGGACCCGGTGGTTTGACGCGTGAGCGCGCAGGCTTTGAAGTCCGCGACGTCCATCCAAGTCACTACGGTCGTATGTGTCCAATCGAGACACCGGAAGGACCGAACATTGGTCTGATCAACTCTCTGTCCACATTTGCTCGTATTAACGAATACGGCTTTATCGAAGCTCCATATCGTCGTGTTGACCCGAAAACGCATCGCGTAACCGAGCATATCGACTATATGACAGCTGATGAAGAGGACAACTATGTGATCGCTCAGGCGAATGCGCAGCTGACAGAAGACGGCTCCTTTGCAGACGAGATGGTTATCGTCCGTTATAACAAACAGGCAGATAACATTCTCCCTATGCCAAGTGAACGCGTTGACTACATGGACGTATCTCCTAAACAGGTTGTGTCCGTGGCAACAGCACTCATTCCGTTCCTGGAAAACGATGACTCCAACCGTGCGCTCATGGGTTCCAACATGCAGCGTCAAGCGGTGCCACTGCTTATTCCGAAGGCGCCTCTGGTCGGTACGGGTATGGAACACAAAGCTGCCAAAGACTCCGGCGTATGTATCGTCACGAAATTTGACGGTATCATCGAGCGTTCTACAGCTAGCGAAATCACGCTGCGTCGTATTGAGAACGTAGATGGCAAAGAAGTCAAAGGTGACCTTGTTAAGTATAAATTACACAAATTTATGCGTTCGAACCAAGGTACGTCCATTAACCAACGTCCGATCGTCAAAACTGGCGATATTGTCAAAAAAGGCGATATCCTGGCAGACGGTCCTTCCACGGAGATGGGCGAGATCGCACTCGGTCGTAACGTTGTCGTCGCATTTATGACCTGGGAAGGTTATAACTACGAGGATGCGATCCTGCTGAGCGAGAAGCTGGTAAAAGAAGATGTATACACTTCGATTCACATCGAGGAATACGAATCCGAAGCCCGCGATACCAAACTCGGACCTGAAGAAATTACACGCGACATCCCGAACGTCGGTGAAGACGCGTTGAAAAATCTTGACGAGCGCGGAATTATCCGCATCGGTGCTGAGATTGCTGCTGGCGATATCCTCGTTGGTAAAGTTACTCCAAAAGGCGTAACTGAGCTGACTGCGGAAGAACGTCTCCTGCATGCGATCTTCGGTGAGAAAGCTCGTGAAGTTCGCGATACGAGCTTGAGAGTACCTCACGGTACGGACGGTATCGTTGTAGACGTGAAAGTATTTACCAGAGAAAACGGTGACGAATTGCCACCGGGTGTGAACCATCTGGTACGTGTCTACATTGCGCAAAAACGTAAAATCTCCGAAGGCGATAAAATGGCCGGACGTCACGGTAACAAAGGGGTCGTAGCCCGCATTCTGCCGGAAGAAGATATGCCGTTTATGCCGGATGGTACACCTGTACAGGTTGTACTAAATCCGCTGGGCGTACCTTCCCGTATGAATATCGGTCAGATTCTGGAAGTCCATATCGGTATGGCAGCGATGAAGCTGGGTATTCACGTCGCTACACCGGTATTCGATGGCGCGAACGAGTACGATGTATTTGACACTATGGAAGAAGCTGGTATGCAACGTAATGGTAAAACTGTCCTTTACGATGGTAGAACTGGTGATGAGTTTGAGCGTGAAGTCACTGTCGGCGTCATGCACATGATCAAACTCGCTCACATGGTCGATGATAAAATTCACGCCCGTTCCACTGGTCCTTACTCGCTCGTTACGCAACAGCCGCTGGGTGGTAAAGCTCAGTTCGGTGGTCAGCGTTTCGGTGAGATGGAAGTTTGGGCGCTGGAAGCTTACGGCGCTGCATACACCCTGCAAGAAATCCTTACAGTCAAATCCGATGATGTCGTTGGTCGTGTAAAAACGTACGAATCGATCGTCAAAGGCGAAAACGTTCCTGAACCGGGCGTTCCTGAATCATTCAAAGTATTGATCAAGGAGCTGCAAAGCTTAGGTATGGACGTTAAGATTCTCAATGAGGAAGAAAACGAAATTGAGATGAGAGAGCTGGATGACGAAGAGGAAAACACCAATGATAAACTGAGCCTGAACTTGGAAGGCTCCGAAGTCGGCGTAGATTAATATCACTTGTCATATTCCCAACATTGTCCGATGGCAAATGCAGGCGGACCGGAGTTATTCCGGTTCAGCCTCATTCGTCGGACGGTGCATTGGGTTTTGTGCGGAATACAGAGCTTTACAATAAATAGGATTTGGCCTTAGGAGGGGTGTCTTTTGATAGACGTTAACAATTTCGAATTTATGAAAATTGGGCTTGCTTCCCCAGACAAAATTCGTTCTTGGTCCCGCGGAGAAGTTAAAAAACCGGAGACAATCAACTACCGTACGCTCAAACCGGAAAAGGACGGTCTGTTCTGCGAACGCATTTTCGGACCAACCAAAGACTGGGAGTGCCATTGCGGTAAATACAAACGCGTACGTTACAAAGGCGTCGTTTGTGACCGTTGTGGCGTTGAAGTAACACGCGCCAAAGTACGTCGCGAGCGCATGGGTCACATCGAACTGGCAGCACCTGTATCGCATATCTGGTACTTTAAAGGTATCCCGAGCCGTATGGGTCTGGCACTGGACATGTCCCCACGTTCCCTCGAAGAAGTAATCTATTTTGCATCTTATGTCGTTACTGATCCAGGCGAGACACCACTGGAGAAGAAACAACTGCTGTCCGAAAAAGAATACCGCAGCTATCGTGAAAAATATGGCTACGGATTCCATGCAGGTATGGGTGCGGAAGCGATCAAAAAACTGCTTCAAGATCTCGATTTGGATAAAGAACTGGAATTCCTGCGTGAAGAGCTGCGTACCGCTCAAGGTCAACGTCGCAACCGTGCGATCAAACGCCTTGAAGTTGTCGAAGCATTCCGTAATTCCGGCAACTCTCCAGACTGGATGATCATGGACGTACTGCCGGTAATTCCACCGGAAATTCGTCCAATGGTACAGCTGGATGGCGGACGTTTTGCAACATCCGACCTGAACGATCTGTATCGTCGTGTTATCAACCGTAATAACCGTCTGAAACGCCTGCTGGATTTGGGCGCTCCTGACATTATCGTACAGAACGAGAAACGTATGCTGCAAGAAGCGGTAGATGCTTTGATCGATAACGGTCGTCGTGGACGTCCAGTAACTGGTCCAGGTAACCGCCCATTGAAATCCCTCAGCCACATGCTGAAAGGTAAACAGGGTCGTTTCCGTCAAAACTTGCTCGGTAAACGTGTCGACTATTCCGGTCGTTCGGTTATCGTCGTAGGTCCTTACCTGAAAATGTACCAGTGTGGTCTTCCAAAAGAAATGGCACTGGAACTGTTCAAGCCTTTCGTTATGAAAGAGCTGGTCAACAAAGGTCTGGCACACAACATCAAGAGTGCGAAACGCAAAGTTGAGCGCGTAAGCCCTGAAGTGTGGGACGTTCTGGAAGAAGTAATCAAAGAACATCCAGTTCTGCTGAACCGTGCACCGACGTTGCATAGACTCGGTATCCAAGCGTTTGAACCGATTCTGGTTGAAGGTCGCGCGATCCGTCTGCATCCGCTCGTATGTACGGCATACAATGCCGACTTTGACGGTGACCAAATGGCGGTTCACGTTCCATTGTCTGCTGAAGCACAAGCGGAAGCACGCCTGCTGATGCTGGCATCTGGTAACATCTTGAACCCTAAAGATGGTAAACCAGTTGTTACACCATCCCAGGATATGGTCCTCGGCTCCTACTATCTGACTATGGATAACATGGAAGCCAAAGGCGCTGGTATGATTCTGCGTACGGTTAATGAAGCCGTATCTGCGTACCAACGTGGCACAGCTTCCTTGCATGCTCGTGTTGCGATTCCAGCAAGTGCACTGGGTAAAACCAGCTTCACGGACAAGCAACAAACCGGTATGTTGATTACAACGGTTGGACGGATCATCTTTAACGAGATTTTCCCTGAATCGTTCCCGTATATCAACGAACCAACTCGTGCCAACCTGTATCAAGGTATCCCGGATCACTACTTCATTTATGAAAAAGGTACAAACGTACTGGAATTCATGAAGGCTGTTCCACAAACCGGCGCTGTCGGCAAAGAGTACCTCGGTACAATCATTGCACGTTGTTTCGAAATCTATCATACAACACTGACTTCGGTCATTTTGGATAAAATCAAGCAACTTGGTTTCACATACTCTACTCGTGCTGGTATTACCGTTGGTGTGGCAGACGTTGTCGTTCCACCGGAAAAAACCGCATTGCTGGCTGAATCCGATAAAAAAGTTGCAGTTATTACCAATCAGTACCGTCGTGGTCTGATTACAAATGAAGAGCGCTACGACCGTGTTATCGAAATTTGGTCCCGTACCAAAGACGAGCTGACCGATATCCTCATGAAATCGATGGATCGTTACAACTCCATCATGCTCATGGTTGATTCCAAAGCCCGGGGTAACAAATCGCAGATCACCCAGCTGGGCGGTATGCGTGGTCTGATGGCCAACCCATCCGGTCGGATCATCGAACTCCCAATCAAATCGAACTTCCGTGAAGGTCTGACGGTACTCGAGTACTTCCTATCCACTCACGGTGCGCGTAAAGGTCTGGCGGATACAGCCCTTCGTACAGCTGACTCCGGTTACCTGACTCGTCGTCTCGTTGACGTTGCCCAGGACGTAATTGTTCGTGAAGACGATTGCGGAACTGACAAAGGCTTTATCGTTGGTCGTATCCAAGATGGCAAAGAAGTAATCGAAGATCTGTACGATCGTCTGGAAGGACGTTATTGCTTCGAAACTGTTCGTCATCCAGAAACAGGCGAAATCATCGTTGGTCGCAATGAACTGATTGACTCTGACAAAGCGGAAGCAATCGTTGCAGCTGGCATTAACAAAGTACAGATTCGTTCCGTACTGAGTTGCCGTACTCGTCATGGCGTATGTAAAAAATGTTATGGTCGTAACCTGGCAACTGGTAAACACGTGGAAATCGGTGAAGCGGTTGGTATTATCGCTGCCCAATCCATCGGTGAGCCTGGAACACAGCTTACTATGCGTACGTTCCACACCGGCGGTGTTGCCGGAGACGATATCACGCAAGGTTTGCCTCGTATTCAGGAGCTGTTTGAAGCCCGTAACCCTAAAGGTCAGGCGACAATTAGTGAGATCGATGGCGTTGTCAAAGAAATCCGCGAAGCCAAAGACCGTCGCGAAATCGAGGTTGAAGGCGAAGCAGAAACCAAAGTGTACTCCGTTACCTACGGTTCCCGCCTGAGAGTAAGAGAAGGCATGGAGATCGAAGCAGGGGACGAGCTGACTGATGGTTCGATTGACCCGAAAGAAATGCTGCGTATCAAAGGTATCCGTGGCGTTCAAAACTATATCTTGCAAGAAGTACAACGCGTATATCGTAACCAAGGTGTAGAAATCAACGATAAACACGTTGAAGTTATGATCAGACAGATGCTGCGTAAGATCCGTATCGTTGATAACGGTGAAACGACGCTGCTGCCAGGTTCGTTTGTTGATATCTACGAATACGAAGATGCCAACAAAGTAGCAATCGTGGCAGATCGTGAACCAGCTGTTGCCAAACCGGTACTGCTCGGTATTACAAAAGCATCTCTGGAAACAGACTCCTTCTTGTCTGCTGCATCCTTCCAGGAGACAACTCGTGTCCTGACAGATGCTGCAATCAAAGGTAAAGTCGACAAACTGCTCGGTCTGAAAGAGAACGTAATTATCGGTAAACTGATTCCTGCCGGTACAGGTATGAACCGTTACCGCAGTGTTCAATTTGAAGAGCCGGAACAGATAGAAGGAAACGAAGAGAATCTGGAAACTGTAACGGTTGAGTAGTAGATACAAGGCATGTTGATCGTCACATGACAGCATGCTAACGGTGATTGGTTTTTTTACAATCACTATCACAAAATAGAGTCTGACTGGAAAATGGAGCAATCCTTTTTCTGGTCGGGCTTCCGTTTTGTGGTTAATGTCGCGAAAGTGATGGAGACAAAATAATCTTTTCGCCACAATTGATTTATGTGTTGACACCTTGCCTATGATAATGCTACTATATCAAAGGTGCGTGAGTAGAACGTTGATCCCTGTTCTTTTGGAGGGAATCGTAAGATGACTAATGATAAAGGATTACAGGATGCCCGGATCAAGATTGGCACAAAGCAGACAATGCGAATGGTCGAACTTGGACAGGCTGAAGAAGTCTATGTTGCGCAGGATGCAGAACAGCATCTGATCACCCGAATCGTACAACTTTGCAACAAACATTCCGTCAAAGTCACTTATGTGGAGACGATGAAGGAACTGGGCAATGCGTGCGGAATTGAAGTGGGCAGTGCGATGGCTGTCATTCTTAAATAAAAGCAAGTCAGGAATGTTTTTGCAGGTCGAGTGGCAGGCAAAAACTTTTCATTTGTTCTTTTATGAACCGCCTGGGTCTGTGGGCTTAACAGACGGTTTACAAAAGTTCCAAACATATTGGAAGGAGGTGGCAATACAATGCCAACTATTAATCAATTGGTCCGTAAAGGACGCCAAGCGAAAATCGAGAAATCGAAATCTCCTGCACTGCAAAAAGGGTTTAACGCTCTGAAACGTCAAGAGACAAACCTGAGTGCTCCACAAAAACGTGGTGTTTGCACTCGTGTAGGTACGATGACTCCGAAAAAACCGAACTCCGCGCTTCGTAAGTATGCTCGTGTACGTTTAACTAACCGTATCGAGGTTACTGCTTACATTCCAGGTATCGGTCATAACCTGCAAGAGCACAGCGTAGTACTCGTACGTGGTGGCCGTGTAAAAGACTTACCAGGGGTTCGTTATCATATCGTTCGTGGCGCACTGGATACTGCTGGTGTTAATAACCGCATGCAAGCTCGCTCGAAATATGGTACAAAACGTCCGAAAGAGAAAAAGTAATCCGCTAGCGCAGATCACTGCGCTGCATAATTGAGAAAGGGGGATAACCATGCCAAGAAAAGGTCCAGTTACCAAAAGAGACGTGTTGCCTGATCCGGTTTATAACAGCAAGCTTGTTACACGCCTGATCAACCGCGTCATGATCGACGGAAAACGTGGAGTTGCTCAAAGCATTCTTTATAACGCGTTCAACCTGATTCAAGAACGCACAGGAAATGATCCTATGGAAGTATTCGAGGCGGCAATCAAGAACATCATGCCGGTTCTCGAAGTTAAAGCTCGCCGTGTCGGTGGTGCTAACTATCAAGTACCTATCGAAGTTAAACCGGAGAGACGTACTTCCTTGGGGCTGCGTTGGCTCGTAAACTACTCCCGCAACCGCGGCGAGAAAACAATGGAAGAGCGTCTGGCTGCTGAAATCATCGACGCATCCAACAACACTGGCGCATCCGTTAAGAAACGCGAAGACACACACAAAATGGCTGAAGCGAACAAAGCGTTTGCTCACTACCGCTGGTAGGATTCAAGCCTGTTTTCAAAAATTCATATTTTTGAAGGGAGTACCTATTCATGGCAAGAGAGTTCTCCTTGAAAAATACACGTAACATTGGTATCATGGCACACATTGATGCCGGTAAAACAACCACTACGGAACGTATCCTGTTCTACACAGGCCGTACGCACAAAATCGGTGAAGTTCACGAAGGTGCTGCGACTATGGACTGGATGGAGCAGGAGCAGGAGCGTGGTATCACTATCACGTCCGCAGCGACAACTGCACAGTGGAAGGGCCACCGCGTTAATATCATTGATACTCCAGGTCACGTTGACTTCACAGTTGAAGTTGAACGTTCCCTGCGTGTATTGGACGGGGCCGTAGGCGTATTTAGTGCGAAAGAGGGCGTTGAGCCACAATCCGAGACTGTTTGGAGACAAGCAGACCGTTATGGTGTACCTCGTATCGCTTATGTCAATAAAATGGATATCATTGGTGCAGACTACCTGAATGTTGTTAAAGACATGCGTGATCGTCTGCAAGCAAACGCTGTTGCAATTCAGCTGCCTATCGGCGCTGAAAACGACTTCGTTGGTATCATTGATATTGTTGAAATGAAAGCTATCCAGTACAAAGATGATCTGGGTAAAGATCCGGTAGATATCGAGATCCCAGCCGATCTGAAAGATACTGTTGAAGAGCTTCGCATGGAACTGGTAGAGAAAGTTGCAGAACTGGACGAAGACCTGATGATGAAATACCTGGAAGGCGAAGAACTGACGATCGATGAGATCAAAGCTGCTTTGCGTAAAGGTGTTTGTGATGTTAAGATCTTCCCTGTAATCTGTGGTTCCTCTTACCGTAACAAAGGTGTTCAGCCTATGCTGGATGCTGTCATCGACTACCTGCCGTCTCCATTGGATGTACCGGCGATCAAAGGTGAACTCGAAGACGGTACAGAAGAAGTTCGTCATTCTTCGGATGAAGATCCTTTCTCTGCACTGGCGTTCAAAATCATGACCGACCCTTATGTTGGTAAACTGACATTCTTCCGCGTATACTCTGGTGTACTGCAATCCGGTTCTTACGTTGTGAATGCTACTAAAGGCAAACGCGAACGTATCGGTCGTATCCTGCAGATGCACGCCAACAGCCGTGAAGAAATCAGCGTAGTTTACGCTGGTGACATCGCTGCCGCTGTAGGTTTGAAAGATACAGGAACAGGTGATACACTGTGTGATGAGAAAAACCCAATCATTCTGGAGTCTATGAACTTCCCTGATCCGGTTATCGAAATCGCTGTAGAACCTAAAACCAAAGCAGACCAAGATAAAATGGCAACTGCTCTGGGCAAACTGACAGAAGAAGATCCTACTCTGCGCGCTTCTACTAATGAAGAAACAGGACAAACCATCCTGGCAGGTATGGGTGAGCTTCACCTTGATATTATCATCGACCGTATGCGTCGTGAATTCAAGGTTGAAACGAACGTAGGTCAACCTCAGGTTGCTTATCGTGAAACTTTCCGTCAACCAGCTCGCGTCGAAGGTAAATTCGTACGTCAATCCGGTGGTCGTGGTCAATACGGTCACGTTTGGGTTGAATTCGAACCTCTCGAAGCAGGTACTGGTAACCAATTCGAAAGCAAAATCGTCGGTGGTTCCGTACCAAGAGAATATGTTGGTCCTGCACTCGCAGGTATCGAGGAGCAAATGAAGAACGGTGTTCTTGCAGGCTTCCCGGTTGTAGACGTAAAAGCTACAGTTGTAGACGGATCTTATCATGATGTCGATTCCAACGAGATGGCATTTAAAATTGCCGGTTCGATGGCATTGAAATCCGCAAAAGACAAGTGTAAACCTGTCCTGCTGGAGCCAATCATGAAAGTTGAAGTTACAGTACCAGAAGAGTACATGGGTGACGTAATGGGTATGCTGAACTCCCGTCGCGGCCGTATCGAAGGTATGGATTCCCGCAGCGGTACTCAAATTATCCGTGCAAAAGTACCTCTGTCCGAAATGTTTGGTTATTCCACAACACTTCGTTCCGGTACACAAGGACGCGGTGTGTTCTCCATGGAACTTTCTCACTACGAAGAAGTACCTAAGAGCATCGCTGAAGCAGTTAGTGCAAAAGCTAACGGCTAATACGTCCCACCTTGTTTTTACCTATGGGATGTAGAGAAAGCGGGTTGACCGCTTTCATACATTCCGTACTTAATATCAATACACAACACTACCTTTAAGGAGGAAATGTTTAAAATGGCTAAAGCTAAATTTGAACGTAATAAACCGCACGTTAACATCGGTACTATCGGTCACGTCGATCATGGTAAAACAACTCTGACAGCTGCAATCACTACTGTACTGTCCAAAACTTATGGCGGTGCTGCTGTAGCATTCGACCAAATCGATAAAGCACCAGAAGAGCGCGAGCGCGGTATCACAATCTCTACTGCACACGTAGAGTACGAAACTCCTAACCGTCACTACGCACACGTAGACTGCCCAGGTCACGCCGACTATGTTAAAAACATGATCACTGGCGCGGCACAAATGGATGGAGCGATCCTGGTTGTATCCGCAGCTGACGGTCCAATGCCACAAACTCGTGAGCACATCCTGCTGTCCCGTCAAGTAGGTGTTCCTTACATCGTCGTATTCCTGAACAAATGTGATATGGTTGAAGACGAAGAGCTGTTGGAACTGGTTGAAATGGAAGTTCGCGATCTGCTGAGCGAATATGAATTCCCAGGCGACGACACTCCAATCACTCGTGGTTCTGCTCGTGAAGCACTGCAAAACCCTGATGGTGAGTGGGCTCAAAAAATCGTTCAAATGTTCGAAGAAATCGACACTTACATCCCAACTCCAGAACGCGAAACTGACAAGCCTTTCCTGATGCCTGTCGAGGACGTATTCTCCATCACTGGTCGTGGTACAGTTGCTACAGGCCGTGTAGAGCGTGGTGTGGTTAAAGTCGGCGATGAAATCGAAATCGTTGGTATCCACGAAGAAACTAAAAAATCCGTTGTTACGGGCGTAGAAATGTTCCGTAAATTGCTGGATTCCGCTCAAGCGGGTGACAACATCGGCGCACTGCTGCGTGGTGTTGATCGCACACAAATCGAGCGTGGACAAGTACTGTCCAAACCGGGTTCCGTTAACCCACATACTGAGTTCTCCGCTCAAGTATACGTTCTGACAAAAGAAGAGGGTGGCCGTCACAAGCCTTTCTTCACTGGTTACCGTCCACAGTTCTACTTCCGTACAACTGACGTAACTGGCGTTATCTCTCTGCCAGAAGGTACTGAAATGGTTATGCCAGGTGATAACATCACTGTTACGGTATCCCTGATCAACCCAATCGCGATCGAAGAAGGCACACGCTTTGCGATCCGCGAAGGCGGTCGTACTGTAGGCGCTGGTGCGGTTGCATCTATCTCCAAATAATAAATCGTTCCTGATCGGTCTTCATTAGACCAAGGAAGATTTTCAATAAGCAACAGTGTATTGTAACGAAGCAACAATGTATCCTAATCGAAAGTCCGATAAGGTCTGCTTCCTTCATTGTGAAGCGGGCCTTATTTTTTTATGGAAAGTTTCAAAAAAGACTTGCGTCAATGCATGCTCATCATATATAATAACTAATGTTGTGCTGAGACGTTGCGATGATGTGAGAGGTTACTGACACACCCGGCTCCTTTGCCATGAGCGGTGCGGTCAGAAAATTTTCACGGAGTATGTCCGATAATAAATTGGGCGATAGAAGGAGGGACTAAAAATGGCAAAGCAAAAAATTCGTATTCGCTTGAAAGCTTACGATCACAGAATTCTTGATCAATCCGCAGAGAAAATCGTTGAAACGGCTAAACGTTCCGGCGCAGGAGTATCAGGACCGATCCCACTGCCGACTGAGAAACAAATCATCACTATTCTCCGTGCAGTGCATAAATACAAAGATTCTCGTGAACAATTCGAACAACGTACACATAAACGTTTGATCGACATTGTAAACCCAACTCCACAAACTGTGGATGCTCTGATGCGTTTGGACTTACCGTCTGGCGTAGATATCGAAATTAAATTGTAATCCACATAGATTGTGGTACTACGGAAAGTAGAAAGAGGTGTCAACATGAAAGGTATCTTAGGAAGAAAACTGGGTATGACTCAAGTCTTTACCGCAGAAGGTAACGTAATTCCTGTAACGGTTATCGAAGCAGGCCCATGTGTGGTGCTGCAAAAGAAAGACCTGGAAAATGACGGATACGAAGCGGTACAAATCGGTTTTGCAGACAAGAAAGCTAGTCGTGCAAACAAACCGGAAGCAGGACATGCTACTAAAGCAAACACTGTGCCTAAGCGCTACGTTCGCGAAATTCGCGGTGTTGACCTCGCTAGTGTCGAGGTTGGCCAGGAACTGAAAGCAGATCTGTTTGCTGAAGGTGAATTCGTTGATGTAACGGGTATTTCTAAAGGTAAAGGTTTTGCCGGCGTTATCAAACGTTGGGGCCAAAGCCGCGGACCAATGTCCCACGGTTCCCGTTACCATCGTAGACCAGGTTCCATGGGTTCCATCCAGGCTAACCGTGTACCAAAAGGTAAACGTCTGCCAGGACATATGGGTCATGATACAGTAACGATCCAACGTCTCGAAGTTATCCGCGTGGATGCTGAGCGTAACGTTATCCTTGTTAAAGGTTCCATCCCGGGCCCTAAAAACAGTTTCGTTAAAGTAAAAGAAACGGTGAAAAAATAAGTGAAAAAGAAAGGAGGAACATGAAATGCCAAAAGTAGCACTTTATAGTATCGATGGTAGCCAAGTTGGCGAAATCGAATTGAGCGATTCCGTTTTCGGTATCGAACCTAATGCTAGTGTGCTCCACGATGCAGTTGTTATGCAACGCGCTTCCCTTCGTCTGGGTACTCACAAAGTTAAAGGACGTTCTGAAGTTCGCGGTGGTGGACGCAAACCTTGGAAACAAAAAGGAACTGGACGTGCCCGTCAGGGTTCTATCCGTTCTCCACAATGGAAAGGCGGCGGCGTAGTATTCGGACCGACTCCGCGTAGCTATACTTTCAAACTGCCTAAAAAAGTTCGTCGTCTGGCGATCAAATCGGCTCTGTCTTCCAAAGTGATTGCTAACGAAATCATTGTTCTGGATGCTCTGACTCTGAACAGTCCAAAAACAAAAGACTTCGTAGCGATTCTCAATAAATTGAACGTAGACCGTAAAGCACTGATCGTTGCTCCGGAATACGACAATAACGTTGCTCTGTCTGCTCGTAACATCCCAGGTGTTAAATTTGTTGCAGCTGATGGTGTGAATGTTCTCGACGTGCTGTTGCACGACAAACTGATTCTGACTAAGGATGCAGTTCAGAAGGTACAGGAGGTGTTCGCGTAATGAAGGATCCTCGTGATATCATTAAGCGTCCGGTAATTACTGAGCGTACTGCCGACTACATGAGCGAATTGAAATATGCTTTCGAAGTTGACATTCGTTCTAACAAAACCGAGATCAAAAAAGCAATTGAAGAAATCTTCAAAGTGAAAGTGTCGAAAGTTAACACTCTTCGCATGCCTGCTAAACCAAAACGCTATGGACGTTACAACGGCTATACTTCCGAATGGAAAAAAGCTATCGTAACACTGGCTCCAGATAGCAAACCGCTTGAGTTTTTTGAATCTGTAGAGTAAGGAGGAATAACCTGTGCCTATTAAAAAGTACAAACCGACATCCCCGGCTCGTCGTAATATGAGTGTTTCTACATTCGAAGAGATTACAACGAATCAACCGGAGAAAACGTTGCTGGCTCCGCTTTTCAAAAAAGCTGGTCGCAACAACCAAGGTAAAATTACAGTTCGTCACCACGGCGGCGGACACAAACGTAAATACCGTATCATCGACTTCAAACGCAACAAAGATGGAATACCAGGTCGCGTTGCTACAATCGAGTACGATCCAAACCGTACTTCCAACATCGCGCTGCTGCATTATGCAGATGGTGAAAAACGCTATATCATCGCTCCAAAAGGACTGAAAGTTGGAGATCAAGTATTCTCCGGCGCGGATGCTGATATCAAAATCGGTAACTCCCTTCCACTGGAAAACATTCCGGTTGGTACAGTTATCCACAACATCGAATTGAAACCAGGTAAAGGTGGTCAGCTGGTACGTGCAGCTGGTACGGAAGCCCAATTGCTTGGTAAAGAAGAAAAATACGTGTCCATTCGCCTGTCTTCCGGTGAAGTACGCCGTGTACTGAAAGTATGCCGCGCTACAATCGGTTCTGTAGGTAACGAAGATCACGAATTGATCAAAATCGGTAAAGCTGGTCGTAACCGCTGGTTGGGCAAACGTCCACAAGTTCGAGGCGTAGTTATGAACCCGAATGATCACCCACACGGTGGTGGTGAAGGTAAAGCTCCTATCGGTCGTAAATCTCCAATGTCGCCTTGGGGTAAACCAACTCTGGGTTACAAAACTCGTAAAAAAGGTAAAGCTTCCGATCAATACATCATTCGTCGTCGCACGAAGTAATAATCTTTGTGCGTGACTGATGTAACGGATTGACGAACAGTGAAGGGAGGATTCAATATATGAGCCGCAGTCTTAAAAAAGGTCCTTTCGTGGATGGATATCTGCTGAAAAAAGTAGACGTTCTGGATGCCGACAACAAAAAGGCAGTGATCAAAACATGGTCCCGTCGTTCTACAATTTTCCCACAATTCATCGGACATACATTTGCAGTCTATGATGGCCGCAAGCACGTGCCTGTATACGTAACGGAAGATATGGTTGGACACAAACTCGGTGAGTTTGCACCAACTCGTACGTACAAAGGTCACACTGACGATGACAGAAAAACAAGACGTTAATATAGAGTGGTAACAGTAAGAGAGGAGGTCACGCAATGCAAGCGAAAGCACATGCAAAGTTTGTACGCATCGCTCCGCGTAAAGTTCAACTGGTTGTTGATCTGATCCGCGGTAAGCAAGTTGGTGAAGCGATCGCAATTCTGCGTCATACACCAAAATCTGCGTCTCCGGTAGTTGAGAAACTGCTCAACTCCGCAATCGCGAATGCTGAGTTCATCAGCTCCGAGAAGAATGAGTCTATGGACGTGAACAACCTGTTCATTTCCGAAGCTTATGTAAACCAAGGTCCTACTTTGAAACGTTTCCGTCCCCGTGCGATGGGTCGTGCAAGTAAGATCAACAAACGTACAAGCCACATTTCTTTGGTGGTAACTGAAAAATAAAAGGAGGGAAAACGTGTGGGCCAAAAAGTAAATCCCATCGGATTGCGTGTAGGTATTATCCGTGACTGGGAATCTAAATGGTACGCTGGTAAAGATTTTGGCGATCTTCTTTTGGAAGATGTTAAAATTCGTGAATACCTGAAGACAAAACTGAAAGAGTCCGCTGTCTCCCGTATCGAAATCGAGAGAGCGGCTAATCGTGTGAACGTAACAATCCACACCGCAAAACCTGGTATGGTTATCGGACGCGGTGGTTCCGAAGTTGAAGTACTTCGCAACGAAGTAACGAAAATTGCGGGCGGTAAAAAAGTTCACATCAACATTTCCGAAATCAAAAATCAAGAGCTGGATGCAATCTTGGTTGCAGAAAGCATTGCACAACAACTGGAACGTCGCGTTTCTTTCCGTCGTGCTCTGAAACAATCGATTCAAAGAACTATGCGCTCTGGCGCTAAAGGTATTAAAACAGCCGTTAGCGGACGTCTTGGCGGTGCTGAAATCGCCCGTTCCGAAGGTTATAGCGAAGGAACTGTTCCACTGCATACACTTCGTGCTGATATCGACTATGGTACAGCTGAAGCTCATACAACTTACGGCCGTATCGGCGTAAAAGTATGGATCTATCGTGGCGAGGTTCTTCCTACGGCTAAGAAACAAGCTGCTCAGGAAGGAGGCAACTAATCATGTTGGTACCTAAACGTGTAAAACACCGTAAACAGCATCGTCCAGGTATGAAAGGACGCGCTAAAGGCGGTACTGAATTGAACTTCGGCGAATTTGGTCTGCAGTCTCTCGAGCCTGCTTGGATCACGAACCGTCAAATCGAAGCTGCCCGTATTGCTATGACTCGTTATATCAAACGTGGTGGTAAAGTATGGATCAAAATTTTCCCGGACAAACCAATCACTCAAAAGCCTCTTGAGGTTCGTATGGGTAGTGGTAAAGGTAACGTTGAGAAATGGGTTGCCATCGTAAAACCAGGAAAAATTATGTTTGAACTTGCTGGCGTATCTGAAGAAATCGCTCGCGAAGCGATGCGTCTGGCTTCTCATAAACTGCCGGTTAAAACTAAGTTTGTGAAACGTGAAGAATTGGGTGGTGAAGCAAATGAAGGCTAATGAATTGCGCAACCTTACCACTGCTGAAATCGAGCAAAAGATTGCTGGTTTTAAAGAGGAACTCTTTAACCTGCGCTTTCAACTTGCTACCGGTCAATTGGATAACCCTACTCGTATTAGCGCCGTTCGCAAGCAAATTGCTCGTGCTAAAACAGTAGTACGTGAAAGAGAACTCGGAATTACTTCATAATCCAATATTTGACGGACTGTTGATGCCCGTCAGCAAGGGAGGAGGCACACTATGAGCGAACGTAATGCCCGTAAAGTACAGGTAGGTAAAGTTGTCAGTGATAAAATGGACAAAACTATCGTTGTTGCTGTAGAAACTTACAAAAAACACGATCTGTACCACAAACGTATCAAGTACACTAAAAAATTCAAAGCTCATGATGAAAACAACACTGCGAAAATCGGTGACGTTGTAAAAATCATGGAAACTCGTCCACTGTCGAAAGACAAAAACTGGAGACTCGTGGAAGTAGTAGAAGAAGCAATCATCATTTGATGATTACGATAAGCTGCCCGGAAGGAGGAACTAACAATGATTCAACCATTTACACGTTTGGCTGTAGCCGATAACTCTGGCGCAAAAGAACTGATGTGTATCCGCGTACTTGGTGGTACTGGACGTCGTACAGCTGCAATCGGTGATACTATCGTTTGTTCTGTAAAACAAGCAACACCAGGCGGCGTTGTCAAAAAAGGTGATGTAGTGAAAGCAGTAGTTGTTCGTACGAAGAGCTCTGTACGTCGTAAAGACGGTTCTTACATCGCATTTGATGAGAATGCAGCAGTGGTAATCAAAGATGACAAAGGCCCTCGTGGTACTCGTATCTTTGGACCAGTTGCTCGTGAACTGCGTGATCGCGATTACATGAAAATCGTTTCCCTGGCTCCGGAAGTCATCTAAACGATACCGATATAAGGCTCTGTGCCTGAGTGAGTTATAGGAGGTGTACAGAAATGGCTAAAGTGAAAAAAGTTTTGGAATCCCACAACAACAAGCTGCACGTTAAAAAGGATGACACAGTTATCGTAATCAGCGGTAAAGACAAAGGTAAAAAAGGTCGCATCATCGCTGCTTACCCTCGTGAAAACCGCGTGCTGGTTGAAGGTGTGAACATGATTACCAAACACCAAAAACCGTCTCAGCTGAACCCACAAGGTGGACGCATTGAGCAAGAAGCACCTATTCACGTGTCTAACGTAATGCACGTTGATCCTAAGGACGGAAAGAAAGTAACCCGCGTTGGTTACAAAACATTGGACAACGGCAAAAAAGTTCGTGTAGCTAAACGCTCCGGCGATACTATCGACTAATAATTTTCCTTACAGAAAGGAGGACTTTCCAGAATGGCTTCAAGAATGAAAGATTTGTACCTGAATGATATCGTTCCAGCCCTGACTACTAAATTCAACTACACTACAGTAATGCAAGTGCCTAAAGTTGAAAAAATTGTCATCAACATGGGTGTGGGTGAAGCAGTATCGAACTCCAAAGTATTGGATTCTGCTGTTAGCGAACTGCAACTGATCGCTGGTCAAAAGCCAGTAATCACTCGCGCTAAAAAATCCATCGCTGGATTTAAACTGCGTGAAGGCATGCCAATCGGTGTTAAAGTAACACTGCGTGGCGATCGTATGTACTACTTCCTGGACAAACTGGTTAACATCACACTGCCTCGCGTACGTGACTTCCGTGGTGTTTCTTCCAAAGCATTTGACGGTCGTGGTAACTACACACTGGGTCTGAAAGAGCAGCTGATCTTCCCTGAGATCGAGTACGATAAAGTTGATAAAGTACGTGGTATGGATATCGTTATCGTAACAACTGCAAAAACAGACGAAGAGTCTCGCGAACTGCTGACTCAACTGGGAATGCCTTTCGTAAAATAAGATGTGAAATGTACGGGGTTCTAATATAAGCCCCTTTTTCTCCGAAAATATTTAGGAGGTGTCAGGCGAAGTGGCTAAAACTTCAATGAAAGTAAAACAACAACGTACTCCGAAGTTCAAAGTGCGTGCATATACTCGTTGCGAACGTTGTGGTCGTCCACATTCCGTATTGCAAAAGTTCAAAATCTGCCGTATTTGCTTCCGTGAATTGGCGTACAAAGGCCAGATTCCTGGCGTGAAAAAAGCAAGCTGGTAAACCATTGATTAACAGGAAGGAGGTTCACACACATGTCTATGTCAGATCCAATTGCTGATATGCTTACACGTATTCGTAACGCCAACATTGTGCGTCACGAAACGGTTGAAGTTCCAGCTTCCAAAATGAAAAAGCAAATCGCTGATATCCTGAAACGTGAAGGTTTCATTCGTGATGCTGAAGTCATTGAGGACAACAAACAAGGAATTATCCGTATTTTCCTGAAATACGGTCAAAATAACGAACGCGTAATTACTGGTCTGAAACGTATTAGTAAACCAGGACTTCGTGTTTACACAAAGAGCAATGAGGTTCCTCGTGTTCTTGGTGGACTCGGAATCGCGATCATCTCTACTTCCAACGGAGTAGTAACTGATAAAGAAGCTCGTCAAGCGAAAAGCGGCGGCGAAGTCGTTTGTTACGTTTGGTAATTAACGTCATAAAATAAGGAGGTGCAATGCAATGTCCCGTATTGGTCGTAAACCAATTGAAGTACCTAGTGGTGTAGAGGTGACTCTGAACAACACTACTCTGACGGTAAAAGGTCCGAAAGGATCCCTGTCCCGCGAACTTCACAAAGATATGAAAGTAGTTGTTGAAGACAACGTGATCACGATTGAGCGTCCTTCTGACAACAAACTGCATCGTTCCCTGCACGGAACTACACGCAGCGTAGTAAGCAACATGGTTAGCGGAGTAACTACTGGTTTCTCCAAAGCCCTGGAACTGGTTGGTGTCGGTTACCGCGCAAGCAAATCCGGCGAGAAAATCGTTCTGAACGTTGGTTACTCTCACCCGGTAGAAATCACACCGGAAGCTGGTATCGAATTTGATGTTCCTACGAACACTCGTATTGTAGTTAACGGTATCGACAAAGAGCGCGTAGGTGCTTATGCTGCGAAAATCCGTTCCGTACGTGAACCAGAACCTTATAAAGGTAAAGGTATCAAATACGAAGGCGAACGCATTCTGCGTAAAGAAGGTAAAGCTGGTAAGAAGAAATAAGCTAGGGGATAATGGCTCATTACCCCGGGTAGCTTAACCGGAAACTGGCTTATGTGAAATGAAGGGAGTGAAATATACAGTCATGATTACTAAAGCTGATAAAAATAAAGCTCGTCTGAAAAGACATCTGCGTGTTCGTAAGAACATCACTGGTACTGCTGAACGTCCACGTTTGAACGTGTTCCGTTCTGACAAGCACATCTACGCTCAACTGATCGATGACGTGGCAGGCGTGACTCTGGTCTCTGCTTCCACTATCGATAAAGAAGTTGGCGAGATTGCTAACGGTGGTAGCGTAGAAGCTGCTGCAAAAGTTGGCGAACTGATCGCTAACCGTGCAAAAGAAAAAGGACACGAAGCTGTAGTATTCGATCGCGGTGGCTACTTGTATCACGGACGGATTCAAGCCCTGGCGGATGCTGCTCGTGAAGCGGGTCTTCAATTCTAAACCATTGCAAAAAGGAGGTAAACGACTTGCGTATTGATCCAAACACTTTGGAACTGACTGAAAGAGTAGTTCATATCAACCGTGTTGCTAAAGTAGTTAAGGGCGGACGCCGTTTCAGCTTTAGCGCGCTGGTAGTAGTAGGCGACGGTAAAGGCTGGGTTGGTGCTGGTCTGGGTAAAGCTGGCGAAGTACCTGATGCGATCCGTAAAGGTATCGAAGATGCTAAGAAAAACCTGATCCACGTTCCACTCGTAGGAACAACTATTCCTCACCTGGTAAACGGTAAATTCGGTGCAGGACGCGTAATGCTGAAACCAGCATCCGAAGGTACTGGTGTTATCGCTGGTGGTCCAGTTCGTGCCGTTCTGGAACTTGCTGGTGTAGGTGACATCTTGACAAAATCCCTGGGTTCTTCGAATTCCATGAATATGGTTAACGCTACACTGGAAGGCTTGTCTCGCCTGAAACGTGCCGAAGACGTAGCGAAACTGCGTGGAAAAACAATCGAAGAGCTTCTCGGTTAAGGAGGGAATCTAATGGCTAAATTGGAAATTACCCTCGTACGTAGTGTAATCGGTCGCCCGGAAACACAACGTGTTACTGTGAAAACATTGGGTCTGCGTAAGCTGAACCATTCGGTTGTTCAAGAAGACAATGCTGCAATCCGCGGCATGGTTAACCAAGTAAAACACTTGGTATCTGTAAAAGAAATTCAAGGCTAATTGATCGAAAGATTAGCCTATTATCAATAAGGAGGTGCAACGAACGATGAAATTGCATGAGCTTTCACCAGCTCCTGGTTCCCGTAAAGAACGCAAACGCGTAGGTCGTGGTACTAGTAGCGGTACAGGTAAAACATCGGGTCGTGGTCACAAAGGACAAAACTCCCGTTCTGGCGGCGGTGTTCGTCCAGGATTTGAAGGCGGACAAAACCCATTGTATCGTCGTTTGCCGAAACGTGGATTTGTTAACCCTACCCGTAAAGAGTATGCTCTGGTAAACGTAGCTGAGCTGAACAGCCTGGCTGCAGATACTGAAGTGACTCCGGCATTCTTGGTTGAGCAAGGTATTGTAAAAAATACGAAAAGCGGAATCAAGATCCTGGGTAACGGTGATCTGACTGTAAAACTGAACGTAAAAGCGAATAAGTTCTCTCAATCTGCGGTAGAGAAGATCGAGGCTGCCGGCGGTAAAACCGAGGTGATCTAATGTTCAAGACCCTGAAGAATATATGGCGGGTGGAAGACCTTAGAAGTCGGATCATTTTCACTTTGCTGGTGCTGATCGTTTACCGTATCGGTTCATTCGTACCAGTACCTGGAGTAAATACGGAAGTATTCACTGCTGTAAATAACCAGGGCCAAGAATTGTTCGGTCTTCTAAACACTTTCTCCGGTGGAGCATTGTCTCGCTTTTCGATCTTTGCTCTCGGAATCATGCCGTATATCACCGCGTCCATCATTGTGCAATTGCTATCGATGGACGTTATTCCGAAATTTGCGGAATGGGCAAAACAAGGGGAACACGGTAAAAAGAAACTGGCACAGGTCACCCGTTATGGTACAATCATTCTGGGTCTGATCCAGGCTTTTGGTACGTCTATCGGTTTTAACCGTTTGTACAATACAGAGATGATTCCAGGCGCAACGTTCTGGAGTTATGCTTTGATTGCTATTGTACTGACTGCCGGTACATCGTTCCTGATGTGGCTAGGTGAGCAGATCACTGAAAAAGGAATTGGTAACGGGATTTCGATTATCATCTTCGCAGGTATCGTTGCGGCTATTCCGCAGCATATCCGCGATATGGTTCAATCGGATTTTCTCGCTCAAGGTCAGACGTTCATGAATGTGATCAAGCTGATTGTTGTTGTTCTCGTCGTGATTTTGATTGTAGTGGGTGTTATCTTTATCCAACAGGGTATTCGTAAAATTCCGGTACAATATGCAAAACGCGTTGTTGGCAACAAAATGTATGGTGGTCAGAATACACATATCCCACTGAAGATTAATTCGGCTGGTGTTATCCCTGTAATCTTCGCTGTATCCTTGCTTCAATTCCCAATCATTATCGCAAGCTTCTGGTCCACACACGGCTGGGCAAAATGGATTACCGCAAATCTGTGGTATGACAAACCGCTGGGCATGGTCCTGTATGTTGTAATGATTATAGGCTTTACTTTCTTCTATACATTTGTGCAAATGAATCCTACGCAAATGGCGGATAATATGAAGAAGAACGGTGGTTACATTCCGGGTGTACGTCCAGGCAAACCTACGGCAACGTATCTGACGAAAGTTATGACACGTTTGACGATGACAGGTTCCTTGTTCTTGGCGATTATCTCGGTACTGCCAGTATTCCTCGGGGCGATCTCCGGTTTACCGAAATCGGTTCAAATCGGCGGTACATCGCTGCTTATCGTAATCGGTGTTGCACTGGATACGATGAAAACGATCGAAAGCCAACTTATCAAACGTCATTACAAAGGTTTTATCAATAAATAGACGGCAGGTTCCGGCTGAATGGGTGATCCCGTTCTAACCGGCACCTTTCCGTGCTGTTCTTGCAAAAGTCGTTTTGGGGGGAGTGATGTAGCGTGAATATCCTATTCATTGGACCTCCGGGAGCAGGAAAAGGAACACAGGCTGCGGTTATCGTAAAAGAACTAGGCATTCCTCATATTTCAACAGGCGATGCATTTCGTCTGGCGATCAAACAGGAAACTCCAATCGGAGTCAAAGCCAAGTCCTATATTGATCAAGGCTTGCTTGTACCGGATGATGTAACAAACGGAATCGTGGAAGAGCGACTTGCTCAACCTGATTGCGAAAAAGGTTTTTTGCTTGACGGTTATCCAAGAACGCTAGCTCAGGCTGAAGCGCTCGACAAAATGCTGGCAGCAATGAACCGCAAGCTGGACCACGTAATCAATTTGAAAGTAGACCGTGACAAGTTGCTCGTTCGTATTACCGGACGACGCATTTGTAGAACTTGTGGCGCTACGTATCATATTGTTTTCAATCCGCCAAAACAGGAAGGCATTTGCGACCTGGATGGTGGTGAACTTTACCAAAGACCGGATGACAATGAGGAAAGCGTAGCAACGCGTCTTGATGAGTATGGTAACAAGACTGCACCGCTGCTGTCGTACTATGGTGATCAGGATCTGGTAAGGGACATCGATGGCGAACAGGGCATTGACCAAGTATCATCTGATATTGTGTCACTGCTTCGGGGTTAAGCAAAATGATCATTTGCAAATCCGAAACAGAACTTGGCTTTATGCGGGAAGCAGGGCGTATCGTCGCTGAAACCCATGCTCTAATCAAGCAGCACATTGAGCCAGGCATTACTACGCAAGAGCTCGATATGATTGCGGATCGTTACATTCGCAGCCATAACGCCTTGCCGTCATTCAAAGGATACAATGGTTTTCCAGCCAGTATTTGTGCTTCGGTGAACGAAGAACTCGTTCATGGATTCCCAAGCAAACGCAAACTGCAAGAGGGCGACATTGTTACTTTTGATATTGGAGCCCAGTATCAAGGGTATCATGGTGATTCGGCGTGGACATATCCGGTCGGACAGATTTCCGACGAAGCTAAGCGTCTTCTGGAAGTAACAGAGGGAGCTTTATTTGCGGGTCTGGAGCTGGTGAAGCCGGATGTTCGTCTGTTTACAATATCGCATGCGATACAGCGTTTTATCGAAGATGCCGGTATGTCTGTCGTACGTGAGTACGTAGGTCACGGTATTGGAACCAAATTGCATGAAGATCCAAAGATTCCGAATTACGGAATTGCAGATCGCGGCCCGCGCCTCAAGCCGGGTATGGTGCTTGCAATTGAGCCGATGGTGAACGCTGGCGGACGGCATGTTAAAACGTTGGAAGACAAATGGACCGTAGTTACGGTTGATGGCTCGCTGTGTGCCCATTTTGAACATACGGTTGCGGTAACGCCAAACGGTATGGAGATTTTCACAAAACTTAATGCGTAGGTGATTTTGTTGAAAACAGGAACATCCCCGCAGGTCGGTCAAATTGTGAAAGTGTCAAAAGGTAAGGGAGCTGGCCAGCCTGCTATAATCATTGGGATTTTCGATGAGAAATTTGTTTATATCGCCGACGGACACAAACGCAAGTTTGATCAGCCGAAGAAGAAGAGTATTCTTCATCTGGAGCTAATGTCGGTGATCAGCAGCGAAGTAGTAAACAGTTTGCAAGAAAGCGGACGGGTCACAAATGGAAAGCTGCGTCATGCAGTTGCCAAGTTTGTCGAATCTGCCGAAAACAATACGGTTTAAGGAGGAACTCATTGTGGCTAAAGAAGATGTTATTGAGGTAGAAGGCGTGGTTCTTGAACCATTGCCGAATGCAACGTTCAAAGTTGAACTAGAGAATGGTCATCAGATTCTCGCTCATGTTTCCGGTAAACTGCGGATGCACTTTATCCGTATTCTGACTGGAGATAAGGTGGTAGTCCAACTGTCGCCTTACGATTTGACAAAAGGTCGTATAACTTATCGTAAATAGAACACAAATGCATAAAAGTGTGCTATAATAGATACTTATGTGGACTCATTTGTGCTGCAGATAAAATGCTGACGAAATAAGTTTTACAACCGTAAAGCTTAAGGAGGTAATTAACATGAAGGTAAGACCTTCTGTAAAGCCCATCTGCGAAAAATGCAAAGTCATTCGCCGCAAAGGGAATGTAATGGTTATTTGTGAAAACCCGAAACACAAACAAAAGCAAGGTTAATTAATCGAGGAGGTGTAGCGTAATGGCACGTATATCTGGTGTGGATTTACCACGTGATAAGCGCGTTGAGATCGCCTTGACATATATTTTCGGAATCGGTAAAACGACTTCTCAGAAAATTCTGAGTGAAACAGGTATTGACCTGAACACTCGTGTCCGCGATCTGACTGAAGATGAAGTAGGAAAACTGCGTGAAGCAATTGAAGGTAAAAAAGTAGAAGGTGATCTTCGTCGTGAGATCTCTTTGAACATCAAACGTTTGATCGAAATCGGATGCTACCGTGGTGTTCGTCACCGTCGTGGTCTGCCGGTTCGTGGACAACGTACCAAAACAAATGCTCGTACACGTAAAGGTCCTCGTCGCACAGTAGCGAACAAGAAGAAGTAAGGGAGGTTAATGATCAATGGCTAAAGCGAAAAAAGTCGTACGTACGAAACGTCGCGACCGTAAAAATATCGAATCTGGCGTGGCACACATCCGTTCCACGTTTAACAATACAATCGTTACTATTACGGATCCTCACGGCAACGCTATTTCCTGGGCAAGCTCCGGCGGTCTCGGATTCAGAGGTTCCCGTAAATCCACTCCATTCGCAGCACAACTGGCAGCTGAAACTGCAGCAAAAGCAGCTATGGAGCACGGCATGAAAGCTGTTGAAGTTATGGTTAAGGGTCCTGGCGCAGGCCGCGAAGCAGCGATTCGTTCTCTGCAAGCAGCTGGTCTGGAAGTTAACATGATCAAAGATGTAACTCCAATCCCGCATAACGGATGCCGTCCGCCAAAACGTCGTCGCGTATAATCGAAGCATGTCTCTGCTAGTGTGGTGAGCCTCCCGGAAGAAGCTTTGAGCTTACCGGGAACTACTGCATGTCTAATGAATAAAGTTTTAGCGACAGTTTCACTGAAGCGACGTTTTGAAGGAGGGATATTGCAGTGATAGAAATCGAAAAGCCGAAAATTGAGACCGTAGATGTAAATGATGAAGGAACCTATGGCAAGTTCATCGTAGAACCTCTCGAACGTGGTTACGGCATAACACTTGGCAACTCACTTCGCCGGATTTTGCTTTCCTCTCTTCCGGGAGCGGCAGTAACATCTGTTCAAATCGATGGTGTATTGCACGAGTTCTCAACGGTTCAAGGCGTAATGGAAGACGTTACCGAGATCATTTTGAACCTCAAGGCCCTCTCGCTGAAAATCCACTCCGATGAAGAAAAATTGTTGGAGATTGACGCAGATGGAGAAGGAGTAGTCACTGCAGGAGATATCCGTGCAGACAGTGATGTAGAAATCCTTAACCCGGATCTTCACATTGCAACTCTTGCTCCAGGTTCGAGACTCCACATGCGTATTTTTGCTAACCGTGGTCGCGGTTATGTATCGGCGGATAAGAACAAACATCCGGATCAGCCAATTGGCGTGATTCCGATTGATTCGATCTATACTCCGATCTCCCGTGTTAACTATGGCATCGAAAATACTCGTGTTGGTCAAGTGACGAACTATGACCGGTTGACAATTGAAATCTGGACAGATGGTAGCATCCGTCCGGAAGAAGCAGTCAGCTTGGGCGCCAAAATTTTGAGCGAGCACCTGATGCTGTTTGTCGGTCTGACTGACGAAGCAAAAGATGCTGAAATTATGGTCGAAAAAGAGGAAGACAAAAAAGAGAAAGTGCTTGAGATGACGATTGAAGAGCTCGATCTCTCTGTACGTTCTTACAACTGCTTGAAACGTGCCGGCATCAACACGGTGCAGGAATTGACTACTAAATCCGAAGATGACATGATGAAGGTCCGCAACCTGGGACGCAAATCTCTTGAAGAAGTTCAAGAGAAGCTACAGGAACTCGGTCTTGGTCTGCGTCAGGAAGAATAGTCACTTAATCATTGATGAAGGAGGGAATACAAAATGGCATACCAAAAATTGGGTCGTAACTCCAGCGCTCGTAAAGCACTGTTCCGCGATCTGGTAACTGACCTGTTCTTATATGAGCGTATTCAAACGACTGAAGCAAAAGCGAAAGAACTTCGTTCTATCGCAGAAAAGCTGATCACCCTGTCCAAACGTGGAGATCTGCATGCTCGTCGTCAAGTTGCTTCTTACGTTCGTCGTGAAACTCTGAACGGTGAGCAAGATGCAATCCAAAAATTGTTCGCTGAGCTGGCTCCTCGCTATGCAGAGCGTCCAGGTGGATACACTCGTATCCTGAAACTGGGACCTCGTCGTGGCGACGCTGCTCCTATGGTTTATCTGGAACTGGTAGACCGCGCTTAACATGCAGATAAAGAAGGGTGGACAGGGTCTTGTGATTCTGACAAAGCCCTTTTTTTCTCTGTCTGAATAAAGTTGTGTTGAACAACACAAAGGAGGGGGCTCCAACCTGGAGCTCCCTTACTTTGTATGTGGATATAAAAGGTGATGACCATGCGGAATCTATGTATGACCGTCAACTATGACGGAACTCGATATAACGGCTTCCAGACGCAACCTGACGGCAATACCGTTCAGGATCATCTGGAAAAGGCAATTGCCTCCATGATTGGTGAACGTCCCAAAATCCACGGTTCTGGACGTACAGACGCTGGCGTACATGCTGTAGGTCAGGTGTTCAATTTTCAGACCGATTCACCGATTCCAGCAGATCGTTGGCCACTGGCTCTAAACGGACGTTTACCGCGCGATATTATAGTAACGGGTGCACGCGAAGTGTCGTTGGAATTTCATTCCCGTCGCTCTGCAAAGCGCAAGACGTATCGATATACGATCAATGCCAATCAGTACCCGGACGTGTTTTTTCGTCATATGCAGCTGCACCATCCTGGGAAACTGAATATCGGTAATATGGAAAAGGCGTTCCGGTATTTTGTAGGAACGTATGACTTTACGACATTTGCTTCACGTTACTCGCAAAAGCAGAGTCATGTTCGTACAGTGCTAGAAACCAGAATGGAGATCGATCTGTCGCAGACCCGTGAGCATACAAGAGACCAAGGCATCTTGCATTTTTATATTACTGGCACTGGTTTTTTGCAGCATATGGTGCGGATCATTATGGGGACGCTCATTCAGGTCGGAGAAGGCAAATATAAGCCGGATGATATTCTAGGTATGATTGCTGCCTGCGACCGCAATGCAGCTGGTCCTACAGCGGTTAGTAAAGCGTTAACGATGTGGGGCGTACAGTATGACGAGGTTGATTTTGGATGATTTTAATGCTGAAACAAATTCAGTAAAAAAAGTCTCTGGAAATAACAAATAATACTTGCTTAACGTTGAACCATGCTGTAAAATCAAAGTTGTGTTTTCTTACGGCTCTCCCACAGCCCCGGTAAGAACTCACATAACCAAAGCTACAACCAACTGAATTTCAAAATTGTAATACCGTGTATTAATAACACAACCAATAACGAACGATCATATATGAAAATATATATTTTCAAAACAGACTAAGGAGGAACTTCTCATGCGTACAACTTATATCGCGAAGCCAAGTGAAGTAGAACGCCAGTGGTATATTATTGATGCTGAAGGCAAAACGCTTGGCCGTCTGGCAAGTGAAGTTGCAGCACTGATCCGTGGTAAACACAAACCATCTTTCACCCCTCATGTGGACGGCGGCGATTTCGTTATCGTAATCAACTCCGAAAAAATCCACCTGACAGGTAAAAAACTGCAGGACAAAAAATACTACCGTCACTCCATGCACCCAGGTGGTCTGAAAGTAACGACTGCTCAGGACATGATCAACAACAAACCTGAACGTGTAATCGAAGCTGCTGTACATGGCATGCTGCCAAAAACTCGTCAAGGTAACGCAATGAAACTGCGTCTGAAAGCTTATGCTGGCGCAGAACATCCACATGCAGCACAAAAACCAGAAGTTTACGAACTTCGCGGATAATTAAAAGGAGGACAGTTTCATGGCTAAAGTACAATACTATGGGACAGGTCGTCGTAAACATTCGGTAGCACGTGTTCGCCTTGTACCGGGTGAAGGACGCATTGTCATCAACAAACGTGAGATTGACGAATATTTCGGTCTGGAAACGCTCAAACTGATCGTTAAACAACCACTGAACCTGACAGAAACTCTGGGTAGCTACGATGTAATCGTAATCGCTGAAGGCGGCGGTATCTCCGGTCAAGCCGGCGCGATCCGTCACGGTATCTCCCGTGCTCTGCTGAAAGCAGATCCAGAACTACGCGGTTCCCTGAAAAAAGCTGGATTCCTGACTCGTGACCCACGTATGAAAGAACGTAAAAAATACGGTCTTAAAGCAGCACGTCGCGCACCTCAGTTCTCCAAACGTTAATATTTATTTCATCAATGATTGCAACCCTCTGGTCCTATCGATCAGGGGGTTGTTTTTATTTTGTCGTTTTATTTACAGACAGATTGAACTGTGTTGAGGGAAGTTAAGCTGTAATGATGCAACATTGAGTATGAGAACTTATCCCCATCCCAGTAACATAACATCTTCTTACACTGGATTCATCCACAGGTGGTTTCCCTTTTTTGTGAGATTCGCCTCATGATTCTTCATTGAGAGTGGGTATAAAGGGGATAACTCTGTTAGTATGTGAATGAATTTTGTAGAAAACAGTAGCATCATTCAGGTTATCAACAGCTTTCTCAAAATGATTTGTAAAATATCCTATTTTCCTCTTGAATTACAGCTTCATCACTTTTATAATATACATATAATTCTTAGTAGTTTAGTCGGTTTTAGAATTCGAACAGATTAACATTGTACACACATCTTTTTTCTAAAAGAGTAATTCGCAAATTTCAAGTATAATTGCATCTACCCTTCATAGATAAACAAGGTCCAATCAATTGGTGTATCCATAAGAGTAGATTCGTTTTTATTTGCGGACTTAAAACCAGTTTGGAAAAAAGAAACTAAATTTAGTGATGGGGGAAATCACATGAATTTGTTAGAAAAAGAAGAACTTGCTAAGATCAAAGCTGAAGAACTGGAACATGCCTCAGCAGAACAGGTTATCCGCTGGGCAGTAGATAATTTTGATAGTCTTACGTTTGCTTGCAGCTTTGGAGCAGAAGATGTCGTCATCGTTGATATGATACAGACGATTAGTCCATCCACAGACATTTTCTATTTGGACACTGACTTTCACTTTCAGGAAACGTATGAGACACGTGATCGAATGGTTGAGCGTTATGGAATGAATTTTGTGCGTGTTGCTCCAAAACTGACACCGGAAGAGCAGGCTGCCCAGCATGGTGAGTCTCTCTGGACAGTAGATCCGAATGCATGCTGCAATATTCGCAAAGTAGAGCCATTGACTCGTATTCTTTCACAATATGATGCCTGGATCACAGGTATTCGGCGTGATCAGGCACCTACGCGTGCGAACGCCAAGAAGATTGAATATGATTACAAATTTGGTCTAATGAAGTTCAACCCGATTGCAGATTGGACATCGGAAGATGTATGGAAATATATCCGTGATAATGATATTATCTACAACCCGTTACATGATCGTCACTATCCAAGTATTGGTTGCGAATATTGCACACGCCAAGTTATGCCTGGTGAAGATCCACGTGCTGGACGCTGGTCTGGTAATGATAAGACCGAATGCGGTTTGCATAAATAATGTGAATCAATCTATCTGTATATTTAACATCTACATGAGATGAATGGCGGAGTACTATATCCGCTGTACTATACTCGCTGTACGTATATAACAGCACATCCATTTTATTTTCAAAAGGAGCGACTTCAATGACGGCAATTTTACCACACGGCGGTAAACTGATTCAGCGTATTGTGGAAGGCGATGAGCGTACACAGTTGCTAGAACAGGCAAAAGGATGGAAGCAAGTTCCGATCAATAATTGGACAGTATCCGATCTGGATCTAATTGGAGTAGGTGCCTTCTCTCCATTGGAAGGTTTTCTGGAAGAAGCAGACTATCATTCTGTCGTAAATGATATACGTTTGAAAAATGGTCTTGTATGGAGTATTCCGATTACTTTGGCGCTAGATGAAGAAATTACATCTCAGCTGCAAATCGGTGAGAAGGTAGCTTTGGTAGGCGAAAACGATCAGATCGTCTATGGAGTGCTGGAAGTGCGTAGCATTTATACAGTCGATCAGCAGCAAGAAGCAATTCGCGTCTTCAAAACCGATGATCCTGAACATCCCGGTGTCAAAAAGCTATTCAGTCGTCCATCCACCTATGTAGGCGGTCCAATTCAAGTACTGAATCGCCCTCAACCAGAGAAGTTTGGCGAATTCTATTTTGACCCAGCTCAGACCCGCAAGATCTTTGCTGATAAAGGCTGGAAGACAGTCGTAGGCTTCCAAACACGTAATCCAGTTCACCGTGCGCATGAATACATTCAGAAAAGCGCAATGGAAATTGTGGATGCACTCTTTCTCAATCCGTTAGTCGGCGAAACGAAATCGGATGATGTTCCAGCCAATGTGAGGATGCGCAGTTACCTTGTACTGCTGGAAAATTATTATCCGGCTGATCGTACCTTCCTCGGTGTATTTCCAGCAGCGATGCGCTATGCTGGACCACGCGAAGCAATTTTCCATGCGATGGTACGCAAAAACTACGGTTGTACACATTTTATCGTTGGACGGGATCATGCGGGCGTAGGCGATTATTATGGTACCTATGAAGCGCAGGAGATTTTTGCTAACTTTACCGCAGAAGAGTTGGACATCACCCCATTGTTCTTTGAACACAGCTTCTTCTGCACTCAATGCGGCAATATGGCTTCTAGCAAAACTTGTCCTCATCCCAAAGAAAAGCATCTTACCTTATCCGGAACCAAAGTACGCGGTCTGCTACGTGAAGGAAAATGCCCACCACCGGAGTTTACTCGTCCAGAAGTGGCAGAAGTCTTAATTGAAGGTATGGCAGAGCACGTACCTTCCTGATTTTGAAAATATGTATTCTATTGAGTATTAGCCCCCTGTATACGAATAGTGAAGCTGTCGAGAATGACAGAAACACTTCCATCGTATACAGGGGGTTTATGTTTATCACAATGTGCAATGGACTCGCTACGCAACCGTATACAGTGGTATAATAACAACTATGAGTTTGTAATCAGTACGTATCATTCATCCATTAAATTCATCGTATAAGGAGTGCGCTATTATGCTATCAAGAGATTATGTTCTGGAACTGTTAAATAAAGTGAAAGACCCGCAATATGAATTCCCACTCCTGGAAATGCAGTTGATCCGCGATGTAATGGTAAAAGACACGCGTATTTCCCTCACGGTGGTCTGTGTAGAGCTGGGACAAGAGTACAAAGAATTGGTAGAGCGAGAGATTCGTCAGGCGTTGAAGATCGTAGAACCGATCGACGTACATATCCGTTTCAGAGAGCCTTCTGAGCGCGAGATGGAGGCGATACGACAATTGCTGTCTCCAGATGAACAACGTGAGCCGACAGCTGAAGAGATCGAGCAGAAAGGTCATGCAGCGGGCTTAGAGAATCTACCTATTATTCATCCAGACTCCGGTGTACGCTTTGTTGCAGTCGCAAGTGGTAAAGGGGGCGTCGGTAAATCAACCGTTACCGTCAATTTAGCAACCTCGCTAGCACGTCTTGGCAAAAAAGTTGGACTTATTGATGCGGACATCTATGGCTTTAGCGTACCGGATATGATGGGCATTGAAGAATACCCACAGGTAGATGAGGGACGCATCCAGCCAGTCGAACGCTTTGGCGTTAAAGTCATGTCGATGGGATTCTTTATTCGTGAAAATAACCCGGTCATCTGGCGCGGTCCGATGCTTGGGCGGATGCTGCGTCAATTTTTCGCTGATGTAGACTGGGGTGATTTGGATTACATGCTGCTTGATCTACCGCCTGGAACAGGTG
>NZ_CP176755.1:780000-965000 GCF_046603665.1 Paenibacillus sp. WLX2291
TGACTCTGCGCCGAAAATGTAACGGGGCTAAACACACCACCGAAGCTATGGCTTGATGCATCGCATCAGGGGTAGGGGAGCGTTGAATGAGGATTGAAGGTGTACCGCAAGGAGCGCTGGACATCATTCAAGTGAGAATGCCGGTATGAGTAACGAAAAGATCAGTGAGAATCTGATCCGCCGAAAACCTAAGGGTTCCTGAGGAAGGCTCGTCCTCTCAGGGTAAGTCGGGACCTAAGGCGAGGCCGAAAGGCGTAGTCGACGGACAACAGGTTGAAATTCCTGTACCACCGAAAGCCGCTATGAGCAACGGGGTGACGCAGGAGGGTAGTGACGCAGGCTGATGGATGCCTGTCTAAGCAGTGAGACTTGTGTGTAGGTAAATCCGCACACTCCAAGGTCAAGCTGTGATGGGGAGCGAAATGTACAGTAGCGAAGGTCATGATCTCACACTGCCAAGAAAAGCCTCTAGCCAGGAAGCAGGTGCCCGTACCGTAAACCGACACAGGTAGGTGAGAAGAGAATTCTAAGGCGCGCGGAAGAACTCTCGTTAAGGAACTCGGCAAAATGACCCCGTAACTTCGGGAGAAGGGGTGCCCCGGTAGTGTGAATAGCACGAGGGGGCCGCAGTGAAAAGGCCCAAGCGACTGTTTAGCAAAAACACAGGTCTGTGCGAAGCCGCAAGGCGAAGTATACGGGCTGACGCCTGCCCGGTGCTGGAAGGTTAAGGGGAGTGGTTAGTCTTCGGGCGAAGCTATGAACCGAAGCCCCAGTAAACGGCGGCCGTAACTATAACGGTCCTAAGGTAGCGAAATTCCTTGTCAGGTAAATTCTGACCCGCACGAATGGCGTAACGATTTGGGCGCTGTCTCAACGAGAGATCCGGTGAAATTTTAATACCTGTGAAGATGCAGGTTACCCGCGACAAGACGGAAAGACCCCATGGAGCTTTACTGCAGCTTGATATTGAACTGGGGTGCGATTTGTACAGGATAGGTGGGAGCCTTGGAAGAGGGAGCGCAAGCTTCCTTGGAGGCGCCGTTGGGATACCACCCTGATCGCATCTGAGTTCTAACCTAGTACCGTGATCCGGTACGGGGACCGTGTCAGGTGGGCAGTTTGACTGGGGCGGTCGCCTCCTAAAATGTAACGGAGGCGCCCTAAGGTTCCCTCAGAATGGTTGGAAATCATTCGAAGAGTGCAAAGGCAAAAGGGAGCTTGACTGCGAGACCTACACGTCGAGCAGGGACGAAAGTCGGGCTTAGTGATCCGGTGGTACCGCATGGAAGGGCCATCGCTCAACGGATAAAAGCTACCCTGGGGATAACAGGCTTATCTCCCCCAAGAGTCCACATCGACGGGGAGGTTTGGCACCTCGATGTCGGCTCATCGCATCCTGGGGCTGAAGTAGGTCCCAAGGGTTGGGCTGTTCGCCCATTAAAGCGGTACGCGAGCTGGGTTCAGAACGTCGTGAGACAGTTCGGTCCCTATCTGTCGTGGGCGTAGGAAATTTGAGAGGAGCTGTCCTTAGTACGAGAGGACCGGGATGGACGCACCGCTGGTGTACCAGTTGTTCCGCCAGGAGCATCGCTGGGTAGCTACGTGCGGACGGGATAAGCGCTGAAAGCATCTAAGCGTGAAGCCCCCCTCAAGATGAGATTTCCCAAGTAGTAAGACCCCTTGAAGACGACGAGGTTGATAGGTTGGGGGTGGAAGTGCAGCAATGCATGGAGCTGACCAATACTAATCGGTCGAGGGCTTATCCAAGATTCTAAATACGCGATGGATCGTTTCGGATTCAGTTTTCAGGTGATGAACACATCTGCACGTTTGGTGATGATGGCGGAGGGGTTCCACACGTACCCATCCCGAACACGACCGTTAAGCCCTCCAGCGCCGATGGTACTTGGACCGCAGGGTCCTGGGAGAGTAGGACGTTGCCAAGCGAAACAGTAAGACTAGCCACTTCTAGAGAGTGGCGACTATTCCCTGATAGCTCAGTTGGTAGAGCACTCGACTGTTAATCGAGTTGTCACAGGTTCGAGTCCTGTTCGGGGAGCCATGCTCTCATAGCTCAGTAGGTAGAGTGCATCCATGGTAAGGATGAGGTCACCGGTTCGAATCCGGTTGAGAGCTTTTTGGTAAGGCCCGTTGGTCAAGGGGTTAAGACACCTCCCTTTCACGGAGGTAACAGGGGTTCGAATCCCCTACGGGTCATTCTTTTCTTTTTATGAAAAGATTTGAGTAGTAAAGGATTGTCAGCGCTTGATAAGCCAAGATTTAGGGTACGACTATGTACAATGATGGACATTGCCTTTACAACTAATACTTTTGGAGACTTAGCTCAGCTGGGAGAGCATCTGCCTTACAAGCAGAGGGTCGGGGGTTCGATCCCCTCAGTCTCCACCATCGTTATTTCATGACGTTGGGGATTAGCCAAGCGGTAAGGCAACGGACTTTGACTCCGTCATGCATAGGTTCAAATCCTATATCCCCAGCCATCATGAGCCATTAGCTCAGTTGGTAGAGCACCTGACTTTTAATCAGGGTGTCGAAGGTTCGAGTCCTTCATGGCTCACCATTTTCACTTCAGGTTTTACATGCGCGTGTGGCGGAATTGGCAGACGCACTAGACTTAGGATCTAGCGTCTTACGACGTGGGGGTTCAAGTCCCTCCACGCGCATCCTTTGCGGACGTGGCTCAGCGGTAGAGCATCGCCTTGCCAAGGCGAGGGTCGCGGGTTCGATTCCCGTCGTCCGCTCCATTTGCGCCCTTAGCTCAGCTGGATAGAGCGTTTGACTACGAATCAAAAGGTCAGGAGTTCGAATCTCTTAGGGCGCGCCATATTTTCATATTTCTGCATATCGGGATGTAGCTCAGCTTGGTAGAGCACCTGGTTTGGGACCAGGGGGTCGCATGTTCAAATCGTGTCATCCCGATTGTATGCGGGTGTAGTTCAATGGTAGAACTCCAGCCTTCCAAGCTGGTAGCGTGGGTTCGATTCCCATCACCCGCTCCAATTATAATTTAAGACCGGAAACGGTCTTTTTTTGCTATATGGACATGCAAGCGTATTCAGATTAAACATTCATATTGGAAATTTAGATTAGGGATTTAGAGTGTTGATCATGTGTAGGGATGATATGGGTAGCTGTTTCATTTTTAATAAATAAATGCACGTGATTGTCATTCTGACAAATAGGTCTAATTTAATCTTCACACGTTAAAGGATTGTAGTATAATGATGTAGTGCGATAACGCTGTGAAGTCATTATGAGTGAATGATGAAATGTTTGCATAAATAATCATAACGATTAAATTAATTAAAGTATTCGCTGACGCTTTGTTGTATGATGTTAAGAAGATGTTAACCTTCATTAGAATCAACACCGGTGGGGAACGATAGGAGGAGAAGCATGTCTGAGTTGACAGTGAATGTAAGTAAAAACCATTCTAACAATCTGCTACGGCGCGATGTACGCTTTTTGGGAAACATCCTGGGTGAAGTGCTTGTACATCAGGGTGGTCAAGAGCTGCTGGATATTGTGGAGAAAATCCGCGAGCTGAGTAAATCGCTGCGTGCAGTGTCTTTGCCTGAAGTATTCGAGGAATTTAAAACATTGATCCGCAATCTGGATTCAGATAATCGGCATCAGGTGATACGGGCTTTTGCAATTTATTTCCAATTGGTTAATATTGCAGAGCAGAATCATCGCATCCGTCGCAAACGTGATTATGAGCGTTCGGCGGGAGAGACGGTTCAATCCGGTTCCATGGAGAGTGCAGTTCAACAACTGAAGAAGCACAATTTCAGTCAAGAACAAGTGGAAGCTCTATTAGCTGATCTATCGCTGGAACTCGTAATGACTGCGCATCCAACTGAAGCGATGCGTCGCGTTATTCTTGATATCCACAAGCGCATTTCCGAAGATGTTAAATTGCTCGACAATCCGACTCTAACCTTCCGTGAGCGCGAACAGCTGCGCGAGAAGTTGCTGAACGAAGTCATTACGCTCTGGCAAACCGATGAGCTGCGTGATCGCAAACCAACGGTACTGGATGAAGTTCGTAACGGTATGTATTATTTCCACGAAACGCTGTTTGATGTATTACCAGAGCTGTACCAAGAGCTGGAGCGCTCATTGGCGAAGCATTATCCAGATCATCACTGGCATGTACCAGGCTTCTTGCGTTTTGGTTCGTGGATCGGTGGCGACCGTGATGGTAATCCTTCCGTAACAGCAGAAGTGACCTGGAAAACACTACAGATGCAGCGTAAGCTAGCGATTCGTGAATATCAGCGGATTTTGCGTGATATGATGAACTCGCTGAGCTTTAGCACAACAATTATTGACGTATCGGAAGAATTGCTTTCTTCCATTCAAAAGGATCGTCTGCATGTGACGATTGATAAAACGTACAGCTGGAACAACGAGAATGAACCTTACCGTATCAAAATCGCCTATATGCTACGCAAACTGAACAATATCGTCGACGACTCCAAACGCGGTACGATGGAGCGTTATAATCATGTCTCTGAACTGCTGGAAGACCTGTGGACGATTGATAAGAGTCTGCGTCATCACTATGCCGATTATGTCGCGGATACGTATGTACAAAAAATGATTCGTCAGGTGGAGCTGTTTGGTTTCCATACAGCTACCCTCGATGTCCGTCAGCACAGTCAGGAACATGAAAATGCACTGAAAGAGATTCTTGCTGGTATGCAGATTGTGGATGACTATTCCAGTCTAAGTGAAAGTGAGAAGATTGAATTGCTGGGCAAGCTGATGACCGATCCGCGTCCGCTGACTTCGCCATATTTTAATTACAGTGAAAGTACTGAAGAGTGTCTGGCGGTTTATCGTACGATTGCCAAAGCGCAACAGGAATTCGGCAAAAACTGTATTTCTAGCTACCTGATCAGTATGACTCAGGGTGCGAGCGATATTTTGGAAGTTATGATCTTTGCCAAAGAAACAGGGCTGTTCCGCTTGTTGCCAGATGGTCAAGTTCATTGTACGGTGCAAGCAGTGCCTCTGTTTGAAACGATTGACGATCTGCATGCAGCACCGCAAATTATGCGTAGTGTGCTGGATCTGCCAGCTTATCGTGCTGCTGTTGCTTCGATGAATGATCTGCATGAGATCATGCTTGGTTACTCTGACAGTAATAAAGACGGTGGTGTGGTAACAGCGAACTGGGAATTGCGTCTGGCGTTGAACGATATCACGGCAATGGGACAAGAATATGGTATCAAGCTGAAGTTCTTCCACGGTCGCGGCGGTGCGCTCGGACGTGGCGGGATGTCGCTGGATCGCAGTATTATGGCTCAGCCTCCACATACGATCGGTGGCGGTATCAAAATTACAGAGCAGGGTGAAGTGCTGTCTTCTCGTTATTCCTTGCAGGGCATTGCTTACCGTAGTCTGGAGCAGGCGATCTCTGCACTGATTACTTCGGCGGCGATTGCTCAGACTGGTGAACCAGCTGGTGAGAATAATAAAGAATGGGATAACATTATCCGTGGGATTTCGGAAGTGTCTCTGAACAAGTATCAGGACCTGATCTTCCGCGATCCAGACTTTATGAACTTCTTCAAGCAATCGACACCGTTGCCAGAAGTGGGCGAGTTGAATATTGGTTCGCGTCCATCCAAGCGTAAAAACAGTGACCGTTTTGAAGATTTGCGTGCGATTCCGTGGGTATTTGCATGGACACAAAGTCGTTATCTGCTGCCAGCTTGGTATGCAGCGGGCACGGGTATCCAGCATTTCTATCAGAACAAACCGGAAAATATGGCTGAACTGCAACATATGTACAAGGAGTTCCCATTCTTCAAAACGCTGATCGATACGCTGCAAATGGCGATTGCAAAAGCGGATCTGACGATTGCTCGTGAATATGCTGGTATGTGTAAAGAAGAGAGTTATCGTAATCGGATCTTTGGTATGATTGAAGAAGAATTTAACCTGACACGCGATCTTGTTTTGCAAATTAGCGGTCAGCAGGAGATTCTGGACAATGTACCGGTCATTCAGGAATCTGTACGTCTGCGTAATCCGTATGTAGATCCATTGAGCTATTTGCAGGTACAATTGCTGAGTGAGCTGCGCGATATTCGCGAAGAAGGCTCGGATGATGCTGAATTGCTGCGCGAAGTGTTATTGACAATTAACGGCATTGCATCCGGTTTGCGCAATACCGGTTGATATCAGAGAGTATATATTGGAGTAATTAAATAGAAAAAGGATACTATTAAAGTACTATACAATAGTATCCTTTTTTCTTATCATCCGTTATGAGTTATGAGTTATGAGTTATGAGTTATAGCTAATGATAGATGGAATATTGATCGTGTTCTAATGGTTGGGAAATCACATTAAAGGGCTTCTTTTTTCTGGAAATATTCATGCTGAAATTGTAATTGATCATTTCCATTTGGATATGGAATGTACGAATTTTGATATTTGGTATACCGTAATTGTGTAAATGCTGAAATTATCGCAGGATTAAGATTGCAATTTACGGAATCATCCAGTACGATTTTAAGTGGATTGTAAAATGGTTTACACAACAAACAATATACATACCGGGAACAGAGTTTGGGGGAGTGATGGTGGACAATCTGGATACGAGACTGGCAAAGCTGGCGCTAAAAGGTGATCAGCGTGCTTTTGCTGAGATCGTTGATTTATACAAAGACAAGCTGTTTCATCTCGGGTATCGAATGCTGAGCAATCGGCATGAAGCCGAAGATGTGGTGCAGGAGACGTTTTTGAGAGTATATAAAAATCTGGATCGGTATGATCCAAAGCAGAAATTCTCGACTTGGATCTACCGGATTGCAACCAATCTGTGTATCGACCGTCTGCGTAAGCGCAAGCCTAGCTTTTCGCTGGATGCGGAACTGAACGATCAGGATAATACGGATGGGTATGCGCTTATTCCGGGCGATGAGCGGACACCGGAAAGCGAATATATGCTGACGGAAACGCAGCAGCTTATTCATCAGGCGATTGACTCATTACCAGATAAGTACAAGACGGTTATGGTACTGCGCTATCTACAGGAGCTATCCTTGCAGGAAATTAGTGATGTGATGGATATGCCGGTGACCACAATCAAGACCCGGGTGCACCGTGGTCGTGAATTTTTACGCAAAAAGCTGGAAAATAAGCTGTAAAGCCTATGTAACAACGCTATAGAAACCGTGTAAAATAAACCGGTTGGCATGGAAACATATTCAAAAAATCTTTCTGCTTTTTTGAAACATTACCGAAGCTGCACCGTATTGAACAGAGTATTCGCGGTTCCAGACATTATGCCTGTACGGTGTGATGTACGAAGCGCTATTTTACGAGAAAGGAATGGCTCATATGGATTGCAAACTGGCCGTCACCTATATGCACGAGTACCTGGACGGCGACTTACCCGATGAACAGGCGGATGAGCTAAATCAGCATATGGCTGAATGCTCGGAATGCCGTGCCGCTTTTAAAGAGCTGGAGCAAACGGAGCTGCTCTTATTTGCTGTCAATCACCGTAAACCGCCAGTATCTGATGAGCTCACTGACCGGATCATGCAGTCACTGCCGAAGCCGAAGAAGAAGTCAGCCTGGGTTACCTGGTTGAAGCATCATCCGGCATTGACCGCAGCAGCAGCATTTTTCATCATTTTGCTTGGAACTCTTCCGTTGTGGGATGAAGGTCCTGAGATGATCGTCAAGGGGCAAAGTCTGGATCAGGTTGTGATTGAAGGAAATACTGTCATCGTACCGGAAGGCAAAACGATCGCCGGTAATTTAACAATAGAAAAAGGACAAGCTAGGATCTACGGTGATGTTGAAGGCAATGTAACGGTCATCGACGGTAGCGTATTTCAGGCAAGTACTGCTCATATCTCTGGACAAGTTCAGACGATAGATCAGGCAGTAGGCTGGCTTTGGTATAAGATTTCAACTGCATTCTCGGATGTCGCCTCTACTAATTAAATGAACAACCGAAAGGCGCCTCTTGTACAAGATGGCGTCTTTTTTGTGTGTTTTACCATTGTTCTTTGCATGTTGTACGAAAAAGCGTGTAAAATAAGAAAATAGGAATACGATCCATATCATGCACGGTTCATTTTGCCATGGAATGCGACTTGAATTGAATTTTCTGAAAAAGATCGCAAACTTGTCTGTATGTTGGGGTAATATGATAATAGTTAGTGCATGGAGTAGTTGATGTGATCATACAATGAAGGTCACGATCGTTGAATGGATTGGACAGAATTGCGTAGTTTGGATTTGAAGCTGTTACATTTTGAACTGCGCGAAATTCTACCCCTGAATGTTTTCTACCATGCAATACATTCATGACTTGTTAACGATCCACCAGATAGAATATAACGGGGGTTGCAGTATGGAGTATTTTGCAGACTTAACATGGAAAGATTCCATTAAAGATATTATTGATATTTTGATCGTTACGTATATTATTTATCAGCTGATTTTGCTAGTGCGCGGTACGCGTGCAGTACAGCTGTTAAAAGGGATTCTAGTGCTGGTGGTCGTCTGGGCGCTGAGTAGCTGGTTTGATCTGTATACGCTCAAGTGGCTGATGAACCAGGCATTCACCTTCGGGGTACTGGCGATCTTTATTATTTTCCAGCCGGAGTTACGGCGCGGTCTGGAGCAGCTAGGTCGCGGTAAAATATTCGGACGAACGGTAGCGGACGATGAAGAAATTACACGTATGATCGGTGAGATGATCAAAGCGGTCAACTATTTATCACGTCGCAAAATCGGGGCACTGGTTGTGTTTGAACGCACAACGGGTCTAAATGAGTATACGGAGTCTGGTATCAAGATGCAGTCAGCTATCAGCTCAGAGTTGCTGATTAACATATTCATACCGAATACGCCGCTACATGATGGTGCGGTTATTGTACAGGAGCAGAAAATCGCTGCGGCGGCATGTTACTTGCCCCTTTCAGAGAATCCATTTATTAGTAAGGAACTGGGAACGAGGCACCGGGCAGCGATTGGGATTAGTGAAGTCGGAGATGCAATCTCACTGATTGTATCGGAAGAAACGGGTCAAGTATCGCTGGCTATGAACGGTCAGGTGGTACGCGATATCAACGAAGAATCGTTGATCGCCAAGCTGCATGAGGCACTCAAGCCGAATGTAACGACCGAGAAGAAAATCCCGTTCTGGAAGCGGAAGGGGGGCGGTCGTGATGATGGACAAATGGATCAGTAATAATACGGTTGCCAAAGTACTTGCGCTCATTGTGAGTCTATTATTGTGGGTGATGGTGCATATGGATAACAACACGATGCCTACGTCTACTTCATCCGCAGCGGTGGGTACAAGTGTCATTCATGATGTAGAAGTACAGCCTTACGGATTTGACGAGGACAAGTATGTATTAAAGTCGATTTCACCGACTACTGTTAATATTGAGGTACGAGGACAATCTGACTTAATTTCCTATTTTTCCAAAGATAACTATAAGGCTAAGATCAATCTAGCCGATATTAAAGGTGCGGGAACCGTTACCTTGCCGATCATAGCGGAGACGCCTGCAAGTGTGCAGTATGTATCGTCCACACCAGGATTTGTGCGGGTAACGATTGAGGAGAAAACGTCCAATTCATTTACTCCACAGATCAGCGTTCAAGGGGAACCAGCGAGCGGCTATCAAAAAGGTGATCCGGTTATTACGGATGATACGGATAAGGTAAATGTCACATTGCCAGAAAGTCGCTTATCGCAAGTAGGTACTGTACGTGGTGTAATTAATATCGCTGGTGCCAATGAAACGGTGAGCAAGACTGTCACATTGTCTGTATACGATAAAAGCGGAAATGCGATGGAGGATGCAACGGTATCTCCATCTACAGTCAAGGTCGAAGTGCCGATCGGCGCATCTTCACGCAAATTACCGCTCAACTTGAGTTATACAGGTCAGTTGCCAGATAATCTAGTACTGGCGGGCACCGAGGTTAGCGCTGATGAAGTGACCGTATACGGTTCGGAAGAAGAGCTTGCAGCGCTGGGCGATTCTGTAACAGCATCGGTGAACCTGAGTTCTATTGAACAAGCAGGCACGGCTACGTTAACAGCGAAGCTCGATATTCCAGAAGGCACGGATAAAGTATCGCCTTCGACTGTACAGGTAACGATTACGACAGAGGAGTTCTCTGAACGTACAGTGCAGAATGTACCTGTGAAGCTGAATGGTCTAGGCGCTAATCTGGAAGCGGCGATTACGCAGCCGGATAGTCAGCAAGTGTCTGTAAGTATTAAGGGGGCACCGGATGCGATTCAAGCGGTTCGTCCAGAGGATATTACGGCAACAGTCAATGTAAGTGGACGCGTAGCAGGAACTTACAAACTGCCCGTACAGGTCGTTTTACCGGAAACAGTCAGCCTCTCCAATCCAGGTGAACAGATTACGGTTACTGTGACGATTACTGAAAGTGCTACAACAACGCCACCGGATAATGGGCAGGGCAATGCTGGCGGTACAACTAGTAACGGTGATGATAGCGAGAATGGTACAGGCAGTGGCAATACAGGAAATAATGGTAGCGGTTCGGATGGAACAACAACACCGGACAGCAACAACCCTGATAGTACCGGTGATAATGATGCGAGTGGCGGTGACAGTGCCGAATCTGCACCCGACGGTACTTCTGGAAGTACAAATAGTGGCACAAATAATGAAGCATCACCTTCCGATGCGACGGAAGGAAATGCGGCGGGAAGTGGTGCTTCCACCGTATCTCCGCCACCGCAAAATCAGATGATCGATCAGGCGCTTGCCGTGCCTGCTGTCTCATCAAGCACGTATCATTGATACCTGTACAAAAGCAGTACAGTATTGACATTGTTAATGGTAAAGACGTATAAAGGAATGGTTATGATGTGCAATCGGTCATTTTCATAAATGACCGATTGTGTCATGCAAACATATAGGATCTACACATTGGATGCATACAAATCAAAGATATGGGATTCCAACTGAATTCAAACATAAGGAGCACAATTCATGGGTAAATATTTCGGAACAGACGGCGTACGTGGTGTCGCCAACAAAGAATTGACAGCAGAAATGGCATACCAAATCGGTCGTTGTGGCGGTTATGTACTGACACATGGTGCAGAAAAGCCGACTGTCGTTATTGGAATGGATACACGTATTTCCGGGCTGATGCTGGAATCGGCATTGATCGCGGGTATGCTGTCCATCGGTGCGCATATTGTGCGTCTTGGGGTGGTTAGTACACCGGCAGTAGCATATATTACAAAATTACTAAAAGCAGATGCAGGTGTCATGATCTCGGCTTCGCATAACCCCGTTGAAGATAATGGTATCAAATTCTTTGGCGGCGACGGCTTTAAGTTGTCTGATGAAACGGAACTGCGCATTGAAGCACTGATGGATGCGGAAGAAGATACATTGCCACGTCCAGTTGGTGCGGAACTCGGAACAATCGTGAATGACGATGAATCCAAGTTTAAATATCTGGAACATCTAAAATCGACAATTTCTCATTCTTTTGCAGGTTTAAAGATCGTGATGGACTGTGCTAATGGTTCGGCATATGAGCTGGCTCCGGCACTATTCAAAGAATTGGGTGCAGAAGTAATTACGATTGGTGCAGAACCGAATGGTTTGAATATCAATGATCACTGTGGGTCTACACACCCTGAACTGTTAAAAGAAGAAGTCGTTCGTCATCAGGCACATATCGGTCTTGCCTTTGATGGCGATGCGGATCGTCTGATCGCTATTGATGATCAAGGTGAAGAAGTGGATGGCGACTATATCCTATGCATTTGCGGCGATGCGATGAACCGTGCAGGCAAGCTGAAAGATAGTACGATCGTGTCTACCGTGATGAGTAATATCGGTTTCTACAAAGCGACGGAAGAATTGTCGCTAAATACGGCACAAACTGCTGTTGGTGACCGTTATGTGATGGAGGAAATGAGACGTGGCGGTTATACGCTCGGTGGCGAGCAATCCGGTCATGTGATTTTCCTAGATTATATTACAACCGGTGACGGTATTCTGACGGCTGTACAGTTAGTGGATACGCTGGTAGGCTCCGGTAAAAAGCTAAGTGATCTGAAATCGATGATGAGCAAATATCCACAGGTCCTCGTTAATGTACGTGTAGAGAGCAAAGCGCGCTATGAAGGAAACGAAGGCATTGCAGCTGCGGTGAAAGACGTGGAGGGCAAGCTTGGCAATAACGGTCGTGTGCTGGTGCGTCCATCCGGTACAGAATCGCTGATTCGCGTAATGGCGGAAGGTCCGGACAAAGATGAGTTAGAGCAATTTGTTGCGCAAATTGTTGATGTGGTGAAAAAGGAACTCGTTTAAAACAGTCCTTGTCCGCATTCAGAAGATGCTGTAGCAAGTCATAGAGAAGATGAAATGGCAAAGTCTGCTGTTATGCATGAGTGATCATGTGACAGCAGGCTTTTTTGTATGGATAAGATGCACAGGGATAGGAAACGGGAATATTAAATTTTTGCTAAAACTTGCATATATCTAGTTATTATGAGTGGTTAAAAGGTTAATAAATGTAATATTATGGTATTTAAGATTATTGTAGAATTCTGTCATGAAACCGTAATATAATGCAGCTCTCATCTACAGCATCGTTGATATGAAACAGGTGCATAACGAATATTTGGTGTGCTTAGCAACAGGATGAAGGGAGTGAGGTCACGCGGTTTTTTGAGTAAGAATATGTCGTCATAATAGCAAGCGTGTTGTGAGCATACAATTGTTGCTATGTCGGTTCAACAGCGCTGGTAGCAGGTTAATTGTAAAGGGTATGGTGTGAAGGATGGCTTTTATGATGTGTCAGCCAAGGAATAACACAGCTGTCACATTTTTATCATTGCCATATGCGCCAAAGATGAATATAATGAACGAGTTGCCATTTGTAATATAACTGTAACATTGGACATATTATAAAGGCGGCATCACTCTAGTATAGAAAGTGAGGATCGTTTGTTACCCTTTGCAAGATCAAGCGCCAGAGCTCGAATCACGGACGGAAACAGAATCGAGCTGACGAGGTGAAGGTGTTCGAAACATTCGGCGGGGACCTTCCGGTGACGTACCAGACCGTAAATAGAAATCCAAATATCGGGAGCGATCCTGGTTACAAAGATTTCTGCCGGTACAGATATAGATGGATTGCATTTGTGAACCAGCTATACACTTATACAATTACACTCATACGATCAGATGATGAATAAGCATGTGCATGAGACCTACAGGATTGCGGACGAACGCCAATGCATATGCAATCCCAATTTTATATGGATAAAGCGTTCCACGTGTCCCTTATGCACGGTTAACATCCATCGTCGAACTATTGAACGGAGGAATATAAACATGTGCGGTATTGTTGGATATATTGGAGATAAGGACACACAAGCTATTTTGATCGATGGTCTGCGTAAATTGGAGTATCGTGGTTATGATTCTGCGGGTATCTCGGTATTTACGAATGAAGGTTTGCAAGTCGTGAAAGCACAGGGACGTATGGCGAACCTGGAATCCAAGCTGGAGCATCATCCACTGGTAGGTACAGCAGGGATCGGACATACTCGCTGGGCGACACACGGTAAACCATCGGATGAGAACTCTCACCCACATATGGATGCACAACACAAATTCTCGGTCGTTCATAACGGTATTATCGAGAACTATCTGGAACTGAAAGATGAACTGATCCGCTCCGGTGTTGAATTTTTATCCGAAACGGACACAGAAGTTATCGCCCATCTAGTAGCACGCGAATATGAAGGCGATATCGTTAAAGCAGTACAAAAAGCAGTCACCTACATGCGCGGCGCATTTGCACTCGGCGTACTGACTGAGCATGAGCCAGACAAACTGGTAGCTGTACGTCAAGCTAGCCCGCTCGTGATCGGCGTAGGTGAAGGCGAGAACTTTATCGGTTCAGATATTCCGGCGATTCTGAAATATACACGTAACGTTTACATTCTGAATGACGGCGAAATGGCTGTTCTGACACAGGATGCGGTGGAACTGATGACCATCGAAGGTAACTTTATTTCTCGGGAAATGATTCATGTGGATTGGGATGCAGTAACCGCAGAAAAAGGCGGTTTTGACCATTTCATGCTGAAAGAAATTCACGAGCAACCAAAAGCATACCGTGATACGATGCTTGGACGCATCAATGACGATGGTAAAGGCGTTCATTTCAGCGATCTGAAACTGACTGCTGAGCAAATCCGCAATATTCGCAACGTACAAATCGTTGCTTGTGGTACGGCATATCATGCAGGTCTGGTTGGACGTAACATTATTGAGAAAATGGCAAAAATTCCGGTGGAAACGGATGTTGCTTCTGAGTATCGTTACCGTTCCCCGATCATCAACAAAGATACACTGGTGATCGTAGTTAGCCAATCTGGTGAAACAGCGGATACACTTGCTGCACTGCGTGAAGCACAAGCAAACGGCGCACATGTGATCGCTGTAACAAACGTAGTAGGTAGCTCTATCGCTCGCGATGCGGACGATGTGATCGCGACACTGGCTGGTCCAGAAATCGCGGTAGCTTCGACCAAAGCATATACGTCCCAGTTGATCGCCTTCTACCTGTTCGGTCTGCATCTGGCAGAAATCCGCGGTACAATGACAACAGAAGAAATCTCGGAGACACTGGCAGCTATGGAATCTCTGCCTGAGCAAGTCGAGAAGATTCTGGAGATGGCTCCAGAAATCAAACAATATGCCGAGCATATCGCTCAGCACAAGCACCTATTCTTTATCGGACGTGGCGTTGATTATGCCGTTGTACAGGAAGGCTCTTTGAAACTGAAAGAGATCTCTTACATTCACTCCGAAGCCTATGCGGCGGGTGAACTGAAGCACGGTACATTGGCACTGATCGAAGACGGTATTCCAGTAATTGCACTGGCAACACAAGAAGATGTACTGGAAAAAACGGTGAGCAACATCAAAGAAGTCAAAGCGCGCGGCGGCGAAGTGATGGTGATCTCGTATGAGGAACATCGCGAAGACCTGCTGAAATCGGTTGACTATGTAATGACGATTCCAAGAACATTGCAAACCCTGACACCGGCACTATCGGTTGTCACGCTGCAACTGCTTGCGTATTACGCTTCTCTGGCGCTGGAACATGACGTGGACAAACCGCGTAACTTGGCGAAGAGCGTAACGGTAGAGTAGGTTTAAGAACTGCATGCTATCAAGCAGATTTCACTAAGTTGAGCATGATGGTGGCAGTGTGAACATGGTCATTAACAGACCTGCAATCGGTATCTTGATTGGCTATAATGTTTGTTAAACAGATATATGCTCTAACGAGTACAGATGCAATCGTGTAGGTTATTAAAGTATAGTCTTCCTGTAGCTCAACTTGGGTTATAGAAGCAGCAAAGCCCCTTCGACTTTATCGTCGAAGGGGCTTTGCTTGTATTTAGCGTAAGTGATTTTAGCGTGATCAATTACACACAGAGGGCGATCTTATTACACTAAGGCTTGTTGCGATATGGGGTTTATTTAGGAAGCAGTCTGTTATGTTGATGTCGCTATACTTGTTGTAATGAAGATCATTGCTCTTATGAACTCGTATCGTTACATGTTTTACAATTGAAACCGATACCCCGCACCCCAGACAGTCTGGATATAATGCGGATTCCCCGGGTCATCTTCAATCTTCTCGCGCAGTCGGTTAATGTGAACCGCTACCGTTGCGTTGTCGCCGATAGAGTCAAAGCCCCAAATCCGCTCGTACAGTGTGTCTTTGCTGAATACGATATTGGAATTATCGACCAGGAAATGGAGCAGGTCGAATTCTTTCTTTTTCAAATCCAGCTCACGACCTTTTAGATAGGCGCGGTGGGCATCGGTATTAATGAGAAAGGGACCGATTTCGATGTGACTGCGGTCGGTGTTGGCGCCAAGCTTCGCTTTGAGACGAGCGTACTGAGCGAGATTGGATTTGACCCGCGCAACCAGTTCGTTCGGGGAAAAGGGTTTGACGATATAATCGTCTGCGCCCAATCCCAAGCCACGGATTTTATCAATATCGTCCTGTTTGGCGGTCACCATCAGGATCGGAATATCCAGCTTGTCGCGCAGTCGACGACAGACAGAAAATCCGTCTTCGCCGGGTAACATCAAATCCAGCAGGATCAGGTCAAATTGACCGGATAATGCACGCTCTGCACCAGTGATGCCATTGTCGGCAATCTCGACGGCAAAATGGTTGATTTCCAAGTAATCCCGTTCAATCGCGGCAATGGCTTCGTCGTCTTCGATGATGAGTATATGTTTCATTGACCTTCCTCCTGCCTGATCAGCGGCAAACGAATCACGATGCGCAGCCCGCCAGACGGTGCAGTCATCGCTTTGATGCTGCCACCCAGACGTTCTACAGCTTTGGCGGTAATCGCCAACCCGAGTCCGCTGCCTTTGTTGGGATTGTTGCGCGAAGGATCGCTGCGGTAAAAGACATCGAACAGTTGACTGAGCGATTGCTCAGGTACACCGGGACCGTCATCAGTCATGTAAATAATAATCTGCTCATGATGCACCATCGTCTGAATACGGATCATGCCGAGTTCTTTGTCTTTGTATTTCAAGCTATTCTCGATAATGTTCGTAAAGATACTGTCTAGCTGCAACGGATCGGCAAAGATACGCGTCGATTCACTGGCGAGGTCGAGTTGAATATCCAAGCCTTTGCTGCGATATTCTTCGGTTGTGGCACGGATTAATGATTCCAACTCGCGGTTCACATCGAGCAGTTCGGGATCGTACGGATAATCGCCCATATCCATTTTGGAAAAGAGGAAGATTTTGGCGACCATACGATCGATATCTTCTGCTTTTGTATTAATCATGGTGATGTACTTATGACGTGCTTCTGGTGTGCTGGCAACGCCGTCCAGCAGACCTTCCGAATACGCACGGATGGAGGTGAGCGGTGAGCGCAGATCATGTGAGATGCTTGCCAGCAGCTCTTTGCGATTTTCTTCCTGCCGATGAATTAACTGTATCGATTGCTTCAGCTGCTCTGCCATATCGTTAAAATCATGGCAGATCGCAGCAAATTCATCTTTGCTAGCATAACGGATACGTGTATCCAGATTGCCATCGCGAATTTGCTGCACACCTTCGCCAAGTGTACCGAGCGGTTGGCTAATGCGCTTGAATACAAAATAAGTCAAAAAGCGGTTCGTAAAGAAGATAGTCACCAGAATACCGACACCGAATAAAATCATAAATAGCGTAATGAGTGAATTGTATTCATTGTAATATGAATCGTCGCTACTGCTACTATCCAGATACGAGCTAAAGGTAGAAATGACGTATATATTACCATTTACGATGGACTTTTTGCTGTACACGCTATCGTTGCCTACATAAGCGCTACCTTCGCCATTGAGCGACCAGATAGCTTGGAGAAGATTGCCGCCAGAATCGATTGTAGTGTTGCCCATATTTAGCAGCAGCTTATGCGTTTTAAAATCATTAACAGCAAGCCGCATATGATTTTTTTGCAAATAGGCTTCAAGCTGTTGCTTCTCGGCAGCTTTACGACTTTGCGGGTCGCGGATCAGCTCAGTAGCGACTGAGATAATCTTGTCAGGCACATCGTAGACAGAGCTTGTTTTGTCGTATTGATTTTTCCAGTATTGATAAGAGAGGTACTGACCGGCTCCGATAATGATGGCGGAGATGAGTACCGGTATCACAATCATCAAAATGTTGGAGATAATCAGGCGATGCTTAATTGTCATACCGTTGCTCCTTTGAAATTCGTTAGCCTGTTACGGCTTCATTGTAGCACATTCTCCGCACATCCAAGATGCAAGATTGACCATGAGCTTCGAAGCTCGTTGGCAAGGGTCCTTTTAATCGGTACGCAGTGCGTAAATAGGACGCAGACGCGCAGCTTTGTTTGCCGGAATAATACCGAACAGCACTCCAATGGCAAAAGAAAAGGCAAAGGCAATCACTACCATATTCCACGCATACTGAATCGGGAACGGGATAAATTGTCCCACGATCCACACCAAACCAAGTCCAGTACCAATCCCTAGCAGCCCGCCGAGTGTACTAAGAAAGATCGATTCGATCATAAATTGCAGCAAAATGTTGCTTTTGCGAGCACCAATCGCCTTGCGGATACCGATCTCGCGGGTGCGTTCATTGACCGAGACGATCATAATGTTCATAATGCCAATGCCACCGACGATAAGCGAAATACCGGCGATACCTGCCAGTGAAGCGGATAGCAGGGCGCTCGTTTTCTCCATCGATTCAATCATTTCCCGGGCATCGAAAATATCATAGGCGGACGGGTCACCCAGCGCAGTAGTTAGCGCCGCCTGCAATTCTTCTTTGACCATCGGAATCTGCTCCGGCGATGTTGTTTTGATCTCGAAAGATTGAATGCCTTTGGTTTGTAAAAAGCGTTCCGCCGTCGCTAGCGGAATCAGAATTTTGTCGTCATTGGAACCCATCAGACTGGAGCCTTTGGTACGAAGGAGTCCAACGATGGTGAAAGTATCGCCATTGAGACGAATATCTTTGCCGACTGGATTCTCCATGCCGAACAATTTGGTCGCTGTTTCCGAACCGATCAGCGCTACTTTCTGACGATACTGGTTGTCGATATTGAGTAGAAAGCGCCCGGACTGCACATGAAAGTCTTTTACATGTTCGTACGAAGGCATAACACCTTCTAATGGTACATCGGCATTGCGACCACGATTCTTGGCAGTAACATTACCGGAAATGACCGGGGAGACGCCGCTGACGCCGGGAAGCTGTCCGTATGCCATCGTTTGCTCGGTAGTTAGTGAGGTAGTTGCGCCGTAACCTATAATACTGATCGTCAGCAGATCGGTGCCCAGTCCGCTAAACTGATCGCTGATCTGGTTGTTGTAGCTCATACCAACCGAGACGACCAGAATGACGGACGAGACACCGATGATGATACCGAGCATCGTTAGAAATGAACGAATTTTGTTACCAATGACGCTGAGCAGCGCCATACGAATACTTTGGAACAGAATCATGGCTCATTCCTCCGATCCTCGGTCAATATGCCATTTTGGATGCGAATGACGCGGCGTGCCTGATCGGCAATATCAAGATCATGGGTGATCAGAATGATCGTATGTCCTTGCGCGTTGAGGGATTGGATCATCTGCATTACTTCGCGCCCGGTCTGACTATCCAGTGCACCGGTTGGCTCGTCCGCTAGTAGCAGCGGCGGATCACCAGCAAGCGCCCGGGCAATTGCCACACGCTGCTGCTGACCGCCGGATAGTTGATTGGGACGGTGAAACATGCGTTCCTGCAATCCGACTTGCTCCAAAGCGAGTGTGGCACGCTTCCGCCGTTCACGCTGAGACAGCCCACGATAGATGAGCGGCAGTTCGACATTTTCCATTGCAGACAGACGGGGCAGCAGATTGAAGCTTTGAAAAATAAAGCCGATCTTCTCATTGCGAATGCGAGCGAGCCGATTATCGGACAGCTTGCGTACATTGCTGCCGTCCAGCGTGTAGCTGCCGCTATTGGGTACATCCAGACAGCCGATCATATTCATTAATGTCGATTTGCCGGAACCGGATGGACCGATAATAGCGACAAATTCGCCTTTATGCACAGTTAGCGAAATATCCTGCAAAATAGGCATCCGCTGTCCTGCCATCATATAGCCGTGAGACATTTGTTCGATCTGGATCAGCGGTTCCATACTCACGCACCTCCAGTGGATGCACTGCTATCGCTATTGGAAGTGCTGTTGTCTGTAGACGAAGTAGCATCATCAGCACCACTTGCACCGGAGCTGTTGTTGGAAGATCCGTCAGAGGAACTTCCAGCGTCAGATGAACCGGAACTGTCGGTAGAACCGCTATCACCAGATGAATCGGAGCTAGTGGAACTGCCATCACTGGAAGTGCTATCGGATGAACTGCTATCGCTGCCAGTGGAACCACTCATATCAAAGCTACTAGTACCACTAGTAGGCGTACTGATTCCACTCATATCGGAAGACGGGACGCTTACCAGATCGCCAACTTTCAATCCACCAGCGATTTCAACATGACTTTCATCATGAATGCCGACACGGATTGGTTGATCTTCGGTAATTGGTGAGGTGAGATTTTGCTGATCGGCGGATACGTTTAACTTTTGTACAATATAGGCGTCGCCCTGCTGAATGATAGATTCGATGGGCAAGATTAGAATGTTCTTTTTGTGCTGCACAAGAATACTTGCTTGGGCAGACATGCCTGCTTTGATCTGACCGGGACGATCCAGATGAATCGTAACGCCAAAGGTAGAGACGCCATTTTTTACAGAGCCTTCATTCGCGATGGACGATACGTGACCAGTGTATGTCTGATTCGGTAGGGCATCTAGCTGCATGGTTGCTTTCATGCCTTGGCGCACTTTTAGAATGTCCATTTCGTCCACCTGAATCGTTGCGCTGAGATCCTGATAATTGATAATGGTAAATGCTTCGGAACCCGCGCTGGAAGAACCGCCCGCGAATACGCTCACTTTGGTGATTGTACCGTCGGTTGGAGATACTAGCGGCGCTGGTGCCGCCTGATCTTTTTGCAGACGGGTAATCTCGGTCTGCGTGGTAGCGATGTCGTCCTTGGCTTTTTCAATTGCCAGACGAGTGCTGTCCAGTTCGGTCTGGGCAGCGTTATCCATCATTTGCTGTTTGTATTGCTCTTGTTTGTCATGAAGATCATTCTGTTGTTGACGCAGTGTGCTTTGCTGTTGTGTCAGGTCTTTGGAGTTGTCCTTAGGCTTATAGGTGAGCAAGACTTGTCCTTTGGTGACGGTATTGTTCAGCTTGCCAAGTACCTGATTGATATTGCCTTCCTTGTCAGTGTAGACCATTGTCTGACTGGTTGCTTTGACAGCACCGGAGCCTTTGATACGGACCGTAATATCGCCTTTTTGTACGGATACGGACGGTGTTGTCTCGATGATCGGTTCCGTAGATGAACGCGGCCAGAGCAGGTACACGACAATACCAGCAATGGCGATTGCGACGAAGACGGATGCAGATATCCAAATTTTCTTTTTATTGGTCATGAGGTTCCTCCGTTTTACCGCTATTTCCTGTACTAGTATTTCCTGTGCCCGTATTACCTTTGGATGTGCCAGTTCCAGTGTCTGGGTTCGTTGTCGGTTGATCGGACGGTATTGTTGTCGTTGGCGATGTCGTCGGTGTATTGACGATATTCGGTGTAAAATCGACCCGGTAACTTTGCATGCCGAGCAGGATACGTTCGCCTTCAAACTCATCGTATACGTTGATCGTAAAATGACCGCCCTTGACGTTTTTGTAGGCGCTGCTGGATAGGGTGGTGGCGTATGGTACTGATTTGCCCGGTGTCAGGTCGGTGCCCGGCACCATCGTTTTCTCTTGCATCTGACCGGATGGATCGACCCATTGAATGATCAGATTGTGACCGAATGTGCCCATCGTATACGTATTGTCTTTGCTCAAGTTGTAGGTCATGTTGATAGCGATACTTTCTTGACCTTCGGTCAGCGAGCCAGTTGCGCCAGTAATAGCAAATCGGTACGGGAATAGCTCCATTTCGCTGCTGACACTGGTCGTTACTGGTGTTGTCTGTGTATTCAGCGCCAGTTCGACGGCATTGATATAGCCAGTTGGTGTAGCGGTTGCGGTGGACACTTTGCCGTCATTGATTGCTTCGCCGATGTATAGGGTCAGCTGTGAAGTATTGACCGAGGACGGCAACTTGCTCCAGACAGTGATCAGACTTTTACCATCTGGACCGACGGTTTTATCGGACTGATTAACAGTTGCTTCGTAATATTCATTATCTGGCGTTTTGTAGTAGGCGACTAGACGAGATGGCAGAGAAGTACGTTTCTCCTCACTCTTCATATCCAGTTCGGTATAAGCGATCTTCTGGCTTGCACCTTCGTATGTGATCGTGCGACGTTCCTTGATCTCTGCCTTTTTGCCCATAGTCTGGATATGGAAAGAGGAGCCGCGAGCGATTTTGGCAACCGCAGAGCTAGTTTGTCCCACATGAAGCGACAGGAATGGATTGTCGCTGTCTAGCGTATTGCCGCTGGTCGTACTGGATTTGCTCGTATCGCTACTTGTGGCTGAAGCAGTGCTAGCCGTATCGGTAGTCGGATACAGCTCGATTTTGAGTTGAGCTAGATCGACATCGGAGTTGAAGCGTCCGACAATGTAATATACACGGCTTGCTCCAGCATCCAGCGAATTGTCAGTTTGCTCGGCGACAATCTGTACAGGACTGCTGATTCGGTTGTTCTGAGCTTTCATCCAGCCGCCCAGTTCTGGCAGCGTCACAGAGGATGAACCTGCATTACGCAGACGGATTTTGGCAGCGACGATATCGTCGGTAGTCCACGGCATCCGCTGTAAAGATTCTAACGTTACGCCAAAGCTACCGTAGTTATTATCAAAGGTATATTCGGTCTGAGCAGATTGGCTCTGCTCCTGACTGTATGGAATCATGTAAAAGGCAGTCGGCAAAATTACATTGCTTTGAGAAGCAGTCGCTGCCACCGTTTCTGTATTACTGATTGTACCGGTCTGCGCTGTTGTCGTAGCAGGTTCCAGCAATTGCAGCTTGAGCTGTTGTTGCTTTAATTGCAGCGGTACTTCAGCAGACAGCTGGATTAACTTTTCTTCCAGCGGTTTGAGTGTCAAACTGGAAAAGGCTTTGGTCTGAATAGGAAAGGTGTAGCCTTCCGCCGATGCGATAGAAGCTTCATAGGCAGGGATGATGACTGCCTTGTTGCCGGTATTTTTGAGACTGAATTGCATCGTCCATACCGCTTTGTCACCGCTGGTGGATTGAGAAGCACTTTTCAGTGTAGAGGTGACTGCATTCCCGTCGATCCACAGCTTCCGTGATTTGGATACCGGTACAGTCAGACTAGATGAACTGACCGCAGGTAGTCGGAACGAAACAATCGGTAATTCCAGATTGGTCGATGACGTACTGGATGTAGCATCGCTGCTCGTGGAAGCTACGCCTGTCGTATGTGTAATTTGCAACGATAGATTGGGTGTTGGCAAATGTGCTGGAATAGCAGCGATATAGCTGATACGCGTTGTAGCGCCCGGTTGAATATCCAGTTCTTTGCTAGAACGATCGAGACCTAGTGCATAGCTGGAACCGCTAGATGATAGCAGATAGGCGTTATAGCCGGGAGATTCCAGCATTTCGGTGCCAAGATTGGTCATTTGCAGGGTAAGGCGTGCATAGTGCTTGCCATTGAAGTTGATGATTTGTAATTGCTCCGGTTTCAGCTTTAGCGGTGTATGCCCGATCATGATTTTGCGTGCCTGATTGGCAGCAACCGCTGGCGAATAGCTAGCGGGCAGGGTGAATGTGCCGAGTTTCTTTTCATAATTCGCACTGTCAAAATCCCATCCGTATACGCTGATCTTCGTACCATTCAGTCGGCTCTGATCCTGAGCGTTGACGTAGTAGGTGATAGATTGACTGGTTTCCGGCGAAATGGTGATATGGTCTTTGTCTTCCGGCACTGGTACGCCTTTGAATGCGCCATTTTGTGGCGTTTGCACTCTGGAAAATGTATTGAGCAGCTTATAAGGGCTGGATGTGCGGTTAGTATAGGTGAGGGTGTACGTGAGAATGCTGCCGGAATTGCGGGCAGACAGTTGCATATCGCTCAATCGGACACTGACCCCCGATTGAAGCCCAATAGCCGGCAGGCTCGTTAATGAGCTGCCGGTTGAGCTGGAGGCGGCTTGCGCTGCACTGGCTGGAGCAGCCAGTACGGCAAGACCGGATGTGCTGCTGACCGCCATGATTCCGGCAAGCAGTACGAGGTACGCATGATGTTTCTTCATTGGTTTTCCTCCCAGATCGTTCTATCTCTTTATCTATATCCATGTAAGTTGAAGTCATGATTTAGCATAGAGGGAGGAAATAAAGTGAAGATAAATAAATGGCTAACAATTCTATGTAGAAGTTAAATAAAATATAAACTTTTTATAAACTGCTAGGTGAGGGAACCCAGCTACTGCATACAATCTATCCATTCCCAGCATACACAATAAAAAACCGGCATCGTCGTATAGACAATGCCGGGCTGTATGGATGTATTTATAAGGAACTGATCTTCTTCAAATAGAAGAAGTATGGATCGCGGCTACCTTTCATATCCATAATACCCATCAGTACATCGGAACTGACTTTGCGGAAATGATCCATGATGGGTAGACGATCATACACAAGTGTGCCGGTAATACGACCGCGATGTTCGACCATGCGAATACTACCTTCGCCGCCGTCGCTCGGTACAATTTTCATTTTATCAAAAATACGTCCCGGATCAGCAGCGAACGTCTGTCCATTGCGTTTGTAAAATAGCAGCGGATCTACCTTGTCAGCAGAATGGAATGCTTTGCCGTACCAATGTAGCTTCTCCAATGCGCCCTCCATCGGGTGTCCGGTATGCAGCTCAAAGCCGCGCCATACGCCAATCATATCTTCAAGTTCGACAGCATCCAGCTCGTCGTACAGATCAAAGGCTTCCTGCGGTGTAATACGATCCTGATACGTCATGCTCCAAAATTGCGGTTCTAGTGTCTCAAGCATAGAAGCTCCTCCTTATGAGTTCAACCTATTGATTCAGGGCATACCCAATCGTTAGTACCCTGCACGATAATGTAATTACTTACAGGAAAAATGTTCCTGTACTTATTTATAAGACGGATAGCAAGAGATGAAACGTTAGCTTTTGGGAAAATGAAGGAGAAGCGTCTAAACAAGGCAGTGTGTATGGCTGTCTGGGACTGTTATAATAAAATATGCCCCTCTGCAAACCTCGTCTATCATGAAGTCTATGTAGTCTGACAATCAAACCAATGAGCTTTAAACCAATTCGGGTCGACCAAAGAACTTAGAAGTATATGCTTGATAAGTAAAATGATGAATTAGGAGGTAGCATGAAAATGAGTATACATAGGAAGCAAGGAAAAAGGTTCGTATCTTTGGGTGTAACATATTCATACCATCGCTATTGGCGTTACCGTAATGTAGCGCGATTGCATGATTGCAGAGGAAATAGCGTATGAGTCCATCCCGATCATCCTCAGCTACATCCGTCGACGATTCTCACAATAGACCCTATAGCTGGAAGTTTCCAACGATTCTATTGATCGCCTCCGGCATTGCCTACACTGGAGATTGGGTGTTTCTGATTGCACTCAATCTGACCATGTTGCATCTGTCAGGTGCAGCACTGGCGATTGCTGGATTGTATATGCTCAAGCCGTTTGCAGCATTGTGTACGAACGGCTGGTCAGGCAGTATGATCGACCGTACCAATAAGAGACGATTGATGTTCTCCCTTGATCTGGTACGGGCGATTCTCATTGGCATCTTGCCGATGCTCCATAACGTCTGGGTGATCTATGCCGTTGTGCTGGTTGTGTACATGAGTAGCTCTATTTTTCGTCCAGTGGCGATGGCGTATATTGTCCGTCTGGTGCCAGAAGTGAGACTCAAGCGCTTCAATGCAGTTCAAAGTCTGATCCATTCCGGCGCGTTTCTGATTGGTCCGGCAATTGCGGGGCTATTGTTTCTGGTGATCAGCCCGCAAGCGACGATTATCGTAACGGCAATTAGCTTCTTAATCTCGGCATTGTTAACGTTACTATTGCCCGATCTGGAGCCAGAACTAAGTAAGTCTGTCCATCCTTCAACTCTGGAACAGAAACGACAAACAATGATGGATGTAGACCAAGCAACGACAAATGTGGATGAAGCAGCTACCCCTATCGTTCCAGCAACTACAATTAACAATCCAGCTACAATCCGGCGTGCACGTTCACCATGGACGATTTTGCGTGAAGATTGGGGGCAGGTGTATCAGTTTAGCCGTCATGTACCGATGGTGATGATCATTTATTTGCTCTTTTATTTCATAATGTTGTTAACTGCTGCGTTGGATGCACAAGAGGTGGCGCTGACCAAGCAGGTGTTGCAGGTTACGGACAGTCAGTACAGTTATCTGGTCAGCATTGCTGGAGCAGGTCTGGGTGCGGGCGCGTTGGTAAATCTATTGATAGTCAAGCGACTGCGTGTCGCTACGCTGATGGGGGCTGGCTCCATTGGTGTCGGCATCGGTTATATCATGTATGCGTTCGGGGGATCGTTTGACATGGTCGCGGTAGGATTTTTTGTTCTTGCGTTTTTCCTTGCTTTTGCCAATACGGGGTTTACAACCTTTTACCAGCAGCATGTGCCAGTGGAGATGATGGGGCGGATTAGCGGTGTATATGGTCTGATTCTTGCGATTGTACAAATGCTATGTGTATTCGTCATTGGCGCGTTGGCACAGATATGGGATATTGCTGGTGCGGTGCGTCTTGGTGCCATATGTATGTTGGTGGTGGCGATTGTGCTGGCGATGTACTCTGGGCGTTTGTTAAAGAAATCGCCAATCTAACTGTCGGCTTCGCAGTAAAGGGGCATGTGTACAGATTACGTTTCAACAGGATGAATAGCCATAATTTCAAAAAAGTTATCCACTGTGGATAAATAAACAGCCGCCATGCACATACGATGCACGGCGGCTGTTTTGACGAAATATCCCCTGTTTATATCCAATATGAAGTACAAAAAAGTGAACATGCCTACATTTCAAAACAATTACCGCATATTTATGCACAACGCTGGTGAATGAAAATCGGTAAACCCAGCATTTACGCACATGTTATGCACATTATCCACCGCTCGCAATACTGCAATGCTGCATCTGCCAGTATGTCGGTGCATCGTTGCCAAGTGATCCTTCGAGTGTACCACCTTCCAAACGCCAGTATTCGATCCCGCCCAGCATTTCTTTTACCTGAAAACCAAGTTGCGCCAATTTGGCGGCTGCTTTGGTAGCTCCGTTGCAGGCAGGACCCCAGCAATATACAATGACCACTTGCTCTCTATCCCAATCGGCAGTCGTCTGCTCGTTAATCTGACGACCCGGCAGACTGATTGCACCAGCAACATGAGCTTTCTCGTAATCGGCTTCACTACGCACATCCAGCAGTTTGAACGGGGCATTGCCTTTTTCCAAATCAGCGGCAACATCGGATACATCGGTTTCACAGGACAATCGCATATTCCAATAATGATAAGCTTGCTCTGGTAATAAGGCAGGTACTTCCAATACAGCAGAAAAGCGTGGACGGTGACTCATAAGACCCAACTCCTTCAATATAATGGATAGATTACAGCGCTGTATGAGCAGCTGCAAGGTTATATTGTCATTGTAGTACAATGAACAAAGTGCAGTGATGTGATCCTATCTATAGCTACTATCGATCTGATCGATACCAGTAAGAATACTAGTAAAAAGTCGTCCAAAACGCCTAAAATCATCGTTATTTGCCGAAAAACAGTTATAGCCGCTGTTCTGCATATGGATTAACATTCGGCGGTATGGTAACGTACATATCAACCTGCGGGTTTGCCCGGATCAAGCGGCAACCGCAATGAAAGGAGCCTGCCGATGGAGCTGCTATATTTGCGAACATTTTGCGCACTGGTGCAGTGGGGCAATTACACGCGTACTGCGTTAGAGCTGGATTATGCTCAATCCAGCATCACCAATCATATTCAGCGGCTAGAGCAATTGTACGGTGGGCAAAAATTACTCCAGCGCAGCGGCAATCAGGTGGTGCCGACATCAGCAGGTGAGCGTTTGCTGCCGTATGCGCGTCAAATGCTGGAATTGCAGCAAGCTGCTCATTTGGTAGTACAACCGTCATCTGATCCAGCGCCAGTACTGAATATTGGTACGATTGAATCGCTATCGCTGTACCATTTGCCGGACATGCTGGATCTTTTTCGCCAGCAATATCCGCAATACAAAGTCAAAGTAGTCATTGGCTCGGAGCCGGAACTGGTCGCCCAGCTCAAGCAGGGGCAGATCGATGTAGCTCTGGTGCTGGATGAGCCAGTCCAGCAGCATGGACTGCGTAGCTCAGTACTGCTACGTACAGAGATGGCAGTGCTGGTGCACAATGAGCATCCACTTGCATCCAGAGACGGCGTAACAGCAAACGATCTGGCACCGTATCCGCTGATTTTGACAGAAGAAGGTTGTACGTATCGTGCGTATTTGTTACGTACATTACGTTATGTGCAGAGTGAGATCGATATTCGCTGGGAGCTTGGCAGTATTGAGTCTATTCGACAGGCGGTGGATAAGCAGTGGGGAATTGGCTTTTTACCATCGTTTGTCGTAAAGGATTGGCTACCGCAATCCAATCTGCAAGCGATAGACTGGGTGCAGGACGATCTGAATCTGTATATTCAACTGTTATATCCACAGCAATGGTCACCAGCAGCCGAAGCCTTTGCAGGTAGTCAGCGCAATCGCGAGGTGCTGCGTTATACATGAAATGACCGCTTATTTATGTAGTCAAAGGAATGGGATGGATACGAAGGGAGCCTGTTGTATGGATATCCGCGAGAACAATCTGTTTATCAAAATGCACGATCATCAGCTCTGGTATTGGCGTATCCGGGTCAAACCGGGCAAAGTAGAGACGCTGTCTGCACCGGTTGGACAGCGCGGCGAATTTCAGGAGCACGAACTGAGCTTCTGGAAGCGATTGTTGTCACCCAATGCGGCGCTGACTATGGTACATCAACATCAGGAGCATGGATACGATCTATATGAGCCAGCAGAGCAAAATATCAATCTGCTTGTTCACAATACGAACCGAAGTATCGGACAGATGAATGAAGAACAGCAAAACCTGCTGGAAGATCAGATCGTACAGGCGCTAGAGCAAACAGGGAATGGATATGTGCTCTGCTGGCACGGTGTGGATGGATCGTTGTCTGCTTATTTGGGATGTGCAGTATTGGATGGGCAAGCTGCTGTTCGCTCCATTACAGAGAATTTGCAGTCCTATCCTGATCTGTATCAGGGACTGATCATTCAGAGTATAGAACAGACTGGCTGGCGGAGGAGTGCAGAAGAGGGCACCGTATTACAGGGGAAAATAGAAACATTGTATCCATAATCTAACCTTAAATTCGTTAATTCCTATAAAAATAGTAAGAATATACTTCATTTTAATTTGGAATCAAGGTATACTATTGAAGAAAACGGGGAAGGTACGATATACTGTTCCCGCAAACCTATCCAATTAAAGGAGTGTCATTATGCCACAGGTATTGATTTTTGGTCATAAAAATCCGGACACGGACACGATTACATCCGCTATCGCTTATGCGGAACTGAAAAAAAAGCTGGGTGTGGACGCGGAAGCCGTTCGCCTTGGTGAAGTAAATGGAGAAACGCAATACGCTCTCGACTACTTCAAAGTAGAAGCGCCACGTCTCGTGGACAAAGTGAGCGAAGTGAAGGAAGTTATTCTCGTTGATCACAATGAGCGCCAGCAAAGCGCTGACGATATCGATCAGGTAACCGTTACTGAAGTTATCGACCATCACCGGATCGCTAACTTTGAAACTAGCGCGCCGCTGTACTATCGTGCGGAGCCTGTAGGCTGCACTGCGACTATTCTGAACAAGCTGTACAAAGAAAATGGCGTAGCCATCTCCAAAGAAGTCGCTGGTCTGATGCTGTCTGCGATCATTTCCGATTCCCTGCTGTTCAAATCTCCAACGTGCACACCACAGGACGTTGCTGCGGCAACTGAACTGGCGCAAATCGCTGGCGTAGAAACAGCAAAATACGGTCTGGACATGCTGAAAGCTGGCGCTGATCTGAGCCAGAAAACAGTGGAACAACTGATCACACTGGACGCCAAAGAATTCCAAATGGGCGATGCCAAAGTCGAAATCGCTCAAGTGAATACGGTAGACGTGAACGATGTACTGTCCCAACAATCCGAGCTGGAAGCGGCGATCAACAAAGTAATCGCTGACAAAGGTCTGGATCTGTTCCTGTTCGTCGTAACCGATATTCTGAACAATGACTCGGTTGGTCTGGCACTCGGTCAACGTCAGGACGTTGTTGAGAAAGCATACAGCGTATCCCTGAACAACAACACGGCCCTGCTAAAAGGCGTTGTATCCCGTAAATCCCAAGTTGTGCCGGTTCTGACGGATAACTTTACTGCATAATAATCAAAAGCAGGTATAGCAGGTATCATCAACATAGGTACGATCAACAGAAAGTCCGGAGTGAAGACTCCGGGCTATTTTGTTGGATATAAATAGACATCATAAGTAATAGTGACAAATATAACGAGAAGGGATCAATACAGGTGGATGCAACTTCAATCGTTTCTTTTATAAAAGAAAACGTGTATATCTCTTTGTTGCTGCCGTTATTCATATGGCTGTACAAAGAATGTAAAGTGATGGTCACAAGTGAGGAACAGGGCAAGATTACTTCTGTAGAAAATAAGCTGAAAATGTACGCCCGTCTGGAAGCGCAGATCGCTTATGTCGGACACTATCCAACACCGGATGCACAAAAGGAATTGTTTCATCAATTGGCAGAGATTCGTTTACATATGGGTGAGAGCGCGCAATTGATGATTCGCGAGTATTACCGAACAACAGATATTGATATGATCAAAATGCTCATTCCTCTCATTACGGTCGAGATGAACAAGCTGAATAAGAAAAAAGATAAATTGGTGCCAGAAGAGGCGTTTGGCGGTGTATTCCAACCTGTGATGAATCTGTTCAAGCCGTTTAAGCCGATCGTTATTTTGATGATATGGATTCTGTTGTCTGTAGTGATAAGTTTTGGAGTATGGCTCAATGCGAATTCGCCAATGAAATGGAATACTACTTTTTGTGCTGTGTCTATTTTGTTTAGCATAGTGATAGTAGTAGCTGTTATCTTAGAGTATCGGGAACAGAAAATAGGGATGCTTAAAGCAGGCAATTGCATTGTAATCTCATTGTTAATATTTGCCCCTTTACTAGCAATTGTGCTCTTTCAATATTCATATGCAATTCTGCCTATTCAGATCATTGCTCTCATCGTCTATGCCAAAATGAACAAGCCAACCAACATCATCACGTTCAAGTAAAAGTAATCACGTTCAAGTCAACACAAACTGCAACATAATCCACGAAACGATTCATTGACGAATTGAGCAAAAATGAAATCGATCCATGAACCCAGTCGCCATGCGCCAAAAACCAAAGGCGGTTTTTATGTTCGTTTATAAAAGCCAGTCAGTGGGTAAAGGGATACATCAAGCGGTTTCCCTAATCATAGTCGCGCGAACCTACTCTTTGCCGAACTATAGGTTGAATAAATTGATGTTGCCTTAACTTAATAGCTGAGCTAAAATCTGAGATGAAGAACTAGAAGGGGGAACGCTATGACTGTATCCAGAACCAGATCGATTGGTCCTGCACGATTCAACACCGCAGTACACGCTTTAGCCGGATTAGCACACAATGGGGGAACCGTATCCAGCTCGGTGATTGCCACGCAAGTTCAATCGCATGCCACCTTTTTGCGAAGAATTCTGGCAACACTGGCTAACCACGGGATTGTGGATACGCGCGAAGGTAGAGATGGGGGGTATTCATTACGTATTCCTGCTGATTCGCTGACTTTGGCGGATATTTATCAGGCGATTCGTACTGAGGATCAAGCCAACCGTGAAGAGGTCAAATCCGGTTGCGCACCGCTTAGCGATGCGCTGGGCAGTATTATGCTGGATGCTGAACTTCAGGCTATCGAATATTTACGCAACTATACGTTATCTGATCTGCTGCACGATGCCAACGATAGAAAGAAAATGGAGGCAGGTCAACTGGAACTTCAGGACTGACGATCTGAACGTCCGGGAACATGCAAAAACCCTGCTGAAGCGAAAAGCAATCGCAACAACAGGGTTTTTGCATGTCTAACGTTAGTTATATAGAATGGCGATTCCTACTATGGATATCGTATATAACGTATCCTATCGCCATCATTTGCGCTTTATTGTAGGGGTAGAGATTCTTTTTCCCGTCGAGCGGCGCGGCGAGCAAACCACGTTGCGAGTAGCGAACCGGAGATATTATGCCACACGCTGAAGATTGCACTTGGTACTGCTGCCAGTGGATTGAAATGTGCTGCTGCCAGGCTAGCACCAAGACCAGAGTTTTGCATTCCGGTTTCAAATACAATTGCTTTGCGTTTAGCTGGGTCCATGCCGACGAGACGGGCGAACAGATAACCAAGCAGATAACCTAAGCCATTGTGCAAAATAACGACTGCGAAGATCAGCAGACCGGATTCGACGATATGACTTTTGTTCAGACCGACGACAATCGCCACGATCAGCACGATTGCCAGCGTCGATACGAATGGCAAGGCAACTGTCGCCGCTTCGGCTTGCTTACGGAACAGCGCTTTGACAATAACACCGAGGATGATCGGTACAATTACGACTTTTAGAATATCCAGAATCAGACTGCCTGCACTTACATGCATCCATTGACCAGCAAGGAGCGAGATCATCGCCGGTGTTGCCAGCGGTGCGATTAACGTGGATACAGAGGCAATGGAGACGCCGAGTGCTACATCACCTTTGGCAAGATACGTCATGACATTGGATGCAGTACCGCTTGGGCAGCAGCCGACGAGGATGACACCGACCGCAATATCCGGCGGCAGATTGAGCGTCACCGCTAGACCGAATGCCAGTAGCGGCATAATGATATAGTGACCGATGACACCGAGCGCCACATCCAGCGGACGGCGGAATACTTCACGGAAATCAGCAGAAGATAATGTCAGCCCCATGCCGAACATAATAATACCGAGCAGCAATGAAATCTGCCCTTTTAACCCGATAAACCACGATGGCAGGAAGAATCCCAACAACGCGAATAAGATGACCCAGACGGAAAACGTATCTCCGACAAACTTACTGACTCTAGCAATTGCATTCATATGTAACTCTCCTTCATTTCCATTTCCCTGTCTGTTGCAGATCTGTTATCCTACAGATCAGCGCGTCACCGCACAAAACAGCAGTAACCAGAATTTTACTATATAATATCTGACATCACCATTGTTCACATGTCAAAAAATACAGAGATTAACCCCTCATTCTTTGTCTGTTGTGCACAAAATCCTACCTTTTATACCCTCAGTAACTGGAAAATCTATATTCATGCTGCAACAAGCTTTGTCATTGCTACAACGCCAAAGCCTCTTTTTTGTATAGAACAGAGCAATTTGGCAAAAAAGGCGATATAGTTAAAATAGCTACTGTAGCTTTACAAATCGCCATGCTTTCATATCGCTAAGTGCCTATAATCAACTACTATATGCAGCCATACCAAACCTTCTTAGATCACGATGACAACGATGAATTCACATATATCGCCGGTACATGATATATACATCCAGAGTCCACCATATAGTATTGTGCATACGATACAAGCCGGTTGAGAAGCAAAGAGCCATGCGCATGCTAGAGAGGAAAGGGGTAGTAAAGATGCAAGAAGAAGTATATAAACCGCATCAGGTCGGATTGTTTTTGTTTCATGAAGTGGAGGTGCTGGATTTTGCAGGTCCGTTTGAAGTGTTCTCTATCGCGGAAACCGAACCGGGCGTGAAAGGGTTCAAAGTGAATACCGTGTCCGCAGATGGGCAGATGATCACGGCGCGCAATGGCTTGCAGGTGCAGCCGGAGCATAGTTTTGACAGTCTGCCGGCGATTGATCTGCTCATTATTCCCGGTGGATATGGTGCGGAAGAACTTGAGATTCGCAAGCCTGACGTACTGCAATGGATCAAAACGTATGCATCTGCTGGCGTACAGATTGCCTCAGTCTGTACCGGCGCATTGCTGCTGGCAGAAGCAGGATTGCTTGACGGTCTCAAGGCAACAACCCACTGGATGGATCTGAAACGATTGGAGCAGGATTATCCGGCGGTCGACGTACAATCTGACGTAAAGTTTGTCGATCAGGGGTGGATCATTACATCTGGCGGCATCTCGGCAGGCATTCATATGTCGCTGCATCTAGTCGGCAGATACCTCGGCACCGACGCCGCGAATACAACCGCCAAACGGATGGAATACGACTGGCAAGCCAGCGAGTAATAGATCCATACAGCGTTTGAATATAACGAAATGAGTGATTACGATGTTTCAGGGACAGTCTATTTTACCAGCCGCCAAAACGATGAAGCAATTTGATCAATTGCTGGATAGCCCTTATCAATATGGGGTATTTCTCGATACCCATATCGCGCAGCTGAAAAGTATTTACCGAATGGCAAATGCCAACAACAAGCAGATGTTTCTGCATGCCGATCTGGTGCACGGACTTAAGAACGATGAGTATGCCGCCGAATACCTGTGTCAGGAGATCAAGCCATACGGCATCATCTCCACACGCGGTAATGTCATCATGAAGGCAAAACAAAAAGGCGTTATCGCTATCCAGCGTGTGTTTATGCTGGATACAATCGCCCTTGAGAAAAGTTATGCGTTACTCGAGAAGACACAGCCTGATTATATCGAAGTACTCCCCGGCGTAGTGCCACATATGATCAAGGAAGTGGTCGCGCGCGCTGGTGTACCTGTATTTGCCGGTGGATTGATTCGAACGGTAGACGATGTGGAGCGTGCGCTGCAAGCAGGAGCGACAGCGGTCACTACATCGAATCAGGAATTGTTCAACCATTATCGCAAATGATGCCCCGAGTAGGGCATGTTGATTGCCCGTTTTAAAAATAGAAGCTTCATTATATCGCGTTTTTTGAAACTCTTCATGAACACCAAATGAAAAAAATCATATTGACACCGCTTACATGTTACGATATGATGAACACAAGTTAATACATGTGACGGAGAACAGGAGAGCCACGCAGAACCCCCTTTATGATCAAGGGGAGATTTGCGATGGCTCTTTTGTGTTCTTACAACCTGTATAACCATCAGCTGAGTTTTACATTATATGTGTCAAATTACTTAATGCAACAGGTGTAACAATCTGTTTCTCACAATCGAATGGAGGTTTTGTTCATGTCACCGTTTTTGGCTGAATTAGTAGGAACAATGATTTTGATTGCACTGGGTGGCGGTGTGTGTGCGGGCGTTTCACTGAACAAATCGTTTGCCCAAAATTCCGGCTGGATCGTAATCGGTGCTGGTTGGGGTCTTGCAGTAGCGATGGCGGTTTATGCAGTAGGTAGCGTCAGCGGCGCGCATTTGAACCCGGCAGTTACACTGGCGCTGGCGTTTAACGGCGACTTCCCGTGGAGTCAAGTGCCGAGCTACATCATTGCACAGATTATCGGTGCGATGGCTGGTGCGTTACTGGTATACTTCCAATACCTGCCTCACTGGGGTGCAACACCAGATCCGGCAACCAAGCTGAGCGTATTCTCTACTTCGCCAGCGATCAAACATCCAGTTGGCAACATGCTGAGTGAGATTATCGGTACATTCATCTTCGTTATGGTATTGTTGTCCATGGGTGCGAACGAATTTACACAAGGTCTTCACCCGTTGATCGTTGGTCTGCTTGTCGTTAGTATCGGTTTGTCGCTCGGTGGTACAACAGGTTATGCAATCAACCCTGCTCGTGACTTTGGTCCGCGTCTGATGCACTTCCTGTTGCCGATCGCTGGTAAAGGTCCATCCAACTGGAAATATGCTTGGGTTCCGGTTGTCGCTCCACTGCTGGGCGGTTCCCTGGGCGGGCTGTTCTACAAAAATGTATTCCTCGGTCAAAGTGCACCGATGCTGTGGGTTGTACTGGGTATTACACTCGTCTTCCTGCTGCTGGCGTACCTGAACGGACGCAAAATTGAACGCACGGAATCCAAACGGGCTGCTGCCTGATTGGACTGCCCGATAGTCCAAATTACGATATTGCAAATTGAACGAACATTTCGAGGAGGATATTTCAGATGGAACAATATATTATGGCACTTGATCAAGGTACAACCAGCTCCCGCGCAATCCTGTTTAACAAAAAAGGCGAGATTGCCTACATGGCACAGCGCGAGTTTCCGCAATACTTCCCGAAACCGGGTCATGTTGAACAAAATGCGGATGAAATCTGGAGTTCCATTCTGGCAGTTATCGCTTCCGTTCTGTCCGAATCTCATGTAAAACCTTCGCAAATCGCTGGTATCGGCATTACGAACCAACGCGAAACAACAGTCATCTGGGATCGTAAAACAGGCGATCCGGTATATAACGTACTCGTATGGCAATCTCGTCAAAGCGCGTACATCTGTGACGAACTGAAACAGCAAGGTCTGGAAGAAACATTCCGTAAAAAAACCGGTTTGCTGCTGGACCCTTACTTCTCCGGTACAAAAGTAAAATGGATTCTCGACAATGTGGACGGCGTGCGTGAGCGTGCGGAACGCGGTGAGCTGATGTTCGGTACAATCGACACTTGGCTGATCTGGAAACTGTCCGGCGGCAAAGCACACGTAACCGACTATTCCAACGCTTCCCGTACTCTGATGTACAACATCTTTGACCTGAAATGGGACGAAGAACTGCTCGACATCTTAGGCGTTCCAGCTTCCCTGCTGCCAGAAGTACGTCCTTCCTCCGAAGTGTACGCGCACACCGTGGACTACCACTTCTTTGGTCAAAATGTACCGATTGCCGGTGCAGCAGGTGACCAGCAGGCAGCTCTGTTCGGACAAGCATGTTACGAAAAAGGCTCGGTTAAAAATACGTATGGCACGGGTTGCTTCATGCTGATGAACACCGGCGAAGAGCCAATCCGTTCCGAGCACGGTCTGATCACGACCATCGCTTGTGGTGTTGGCGACAAAATCAGCTATGCGCTGGAAGGTAGTATTTTCGTAGCGGGTTCGGCAATCCAATGGCTTCGTGACGGTCTGCGTATGTTCCGCGATGCTTCCGAAAGCGAAAACTATGCGTCCCGCGTCGAATCGACAGATGGCGTGTATATCGTACCGGCATTCGTTGGTCTTGGTAGCCCGTACTGGGATAGCGATGTACGCGGTGCAGCGTTCGGTCTGACTCGCGGTACAAGCAAAGAGCACTTTATCCGTGCAACACTGGAATCCCTGGCGTATCAAACGAAAGACGTACTGACAGCGATGGAAAGCGATAGCGGTGTAACCGTAGATTCGCTCAAAGTCGATGGCGGTGCAGTGAAAAATGGCTTCCTGATGCAATTCCAAAGCGATATCCTTGGCGTACCAGTTGAGCGTCCGGCTGTTAACGAAACAACAGCACTCGGCGCAGCATACTTGGCAGGTCTGGCAGTCGGCTTCTGGGAAAGTCTGGACGAAATTGCGTCCACACACGAAGATCTCGTTGACCAATTTGATCCGAAAATGGAAGAAGCACGCCGCGAAGAACTGTATGCTGGCTGGCAAAAAGCAGTTCACGCAACGATGGCATTCAAATAAGTTGGATGATGCTGTATGCATATGCAGAATCACTTCATACTGTATGATATGAATGGTAGGAATATGCGCAATACAGTAGCAATATGCTGTACCTTTATTTAGAGAATGCAAAGAGCCTGTGATCCTTTCGTGGATGACAGGCTTTTTGTTATGTGTACGTGTTATATTCTGCCAAGCGTAACAGATATGCGACTATGCAAACGATGCACTATGCTCCTCTTCATCATTCTGCTGAATATTGCCATCATCTTCATCAATCATTCACAAAACAGATCGTGCAATCGCTAAAGTTGTGTGATACTATGACAAATGAAAATGATTATCTTTATCAATTACGACACAAAAGGCGGTTAAACTATGTACACATTTCGCAAATACAGTATGATTCTGATGACGATTCTGCTAGTAGGGGTATTGGCAGCATGTGGTCAGGCACAAACGCAGTCGCAGTCGAGCAGTGCCTTTACATCAACAACAGGAAGTAATGAAGCAGCATCTTCCACAGAAGCACAAAATACAACCATTGCTTATAAAGCAGCCAATGGGGAAGTAGAAGTACCTAGCCATCCGAAGCGTGTCATTGTGCTGGCGGACAGCTATTACGGCTTCTTCGTTGCTCTTGGTCTGCAACCGATCGCTACAGTCGATCATGTCTTTTCCAGTGAGATGCTGAAAAGCACGACAACCGGCATGACCAATCTGGGCGAAACGCCGAAAGTAGAAGAAGTAATGGCGCTCGATCCTGATCTGATCGTCGTCTGGGATGGCGATGCCAATCTGGCAAATTACGAAAAAATCGCACCGACAGTAGCGATCAAATACGGACAATACACGTACAAAGAACAGCTGCAAGAATTCGGCAAAATGACGGGCACCGAGGACAAAGCCAAAGAAGTTGCCGCTGCTTGGGAAAGCAAAATCGCCGAAGCAAAACCCAAAGTACAAGCAGCCGTTGGCGACAAAACCGTCTCTATCCTGCAACCGTATGCCAAAGGCGTGTACGTGAGGGGCGATAGCTACGGACGCGGCGGCGAGATTATTTATCAGGAGCTTGGTCTGAAAGGCACAGAAGCAACACAGAAGGAAGCGGTAGATAATGGACCGGGGTATGTAGATATCTCGCTGGAAAATGTACCTGACTTTGCGGGCGACTACATTTTCACCGCACCATGGGGTGGCGATGGCGAGACGACGGGTTCGACGCTGTATGATAGCAGTCTGTGGAAATCGCTACCTGCGGTCAAAGAAAAGCATGTATTCAAAATCGATCCGGTCGCTTACTATTTTAATGATCCGATCTCGATGGATGCACAGCTTGATTTCATCGTGAAAAGTCTGACTGGCGCGTAAAGCTTCCGATTGATTGGCAACCGATTCTATCATCGTTGACGTTGCATTAAAATCTTTGTAAAATTTTAACGATTTCTTTGCCTTGCTCACATGAGTATGCTATAATAACGTTAACAAGTTAATAAATACGTCATTAGACTTTGGAGAGACCACGAATACACCCGGTTCATTGCCGGTACGGTGTACATTTCGTGGTCTCTTTTTTCGTGACTTTAATTGGAATAATATGCAAATTGGCATCCTGCACATGCAGGACCTTGCCATCTTGAGTTCACATTTATATTCACATCATAATCAGGGAGGCAACACAATATGAGTACTTCTTTTTCCGCACAACACAGGGCAGAAACATTACAACAAATGAGCAGTGCACCACTGGACGTACTGGTTATCGGCGGCGGTATTACCGGTTCCGGGATCGCACTGGATGCAGTAACACGCGGCATGAATGTCGGCGTAGTAGAAATGCAAGATTTCGCGGCAGGTACATCTAGTCGTTCAACCAAACTCGTTCATGGCGGTCTGCGTTATTTGAAGCAATTTGAAGTGAAAATGGTTGCCGAAGTTGGGAAAGAACGTGCGATTGTATACGAAAATGGTCCGCATGTAACGACACCAGAATGGATGCTGTTACCGTTCCATCAGGGCGGAACGTTTGGCAGCTTTAGTACATCGATTGGTCTGCGCGTATACGACTTCCTCGCTGGTGTTAAAAGCAGCGAACGTCGCAAAATGCTGAGCGTGCAAGAGACGCTTGCCAAAGAACCACTGGTAAAACAAGATGGTCTCAAAGGCGGCGGCTATTATGTCGAGTATCGTACTGACGATGCCCGCCTGACCATTGAAGTGATCAAAGAAGCGGTAGAACGTGGCGCACTGGCAGTCAATTATGCCAAAGCGGCGGACTTCATTTATGAAAATGGCAAGCTGAAAGGTGTAAAAGTCAAAGACACCATTAGCGGCAAAGAATATTCGATTTATGCACACAAAGTGATCAACGCGGCAGGTCCATGGGTCGATACACTGCGCAAAATCGACAACTCCAAAAAAGGCAAAACCCTGCAAATGACCAAAGGGATTCACCTTGTTATCGACCATGACCGTTTCCCGCTGGAGCAAGCAGTTTATTTTGACACACCAGATGGTCGGATGGTATTCGCAATTCCACGCGATGGTAAAACGTATGTCGGTACGACCGATACGGTATACAAAGCCGATCCTGCACATCCGCGCATGACGACAGCGGATCGCGATTATGTTATCGAAGCGATCAATTACATGTTCCCAAGTGTAAAAGTAACCGCAGCAGATGTGGAATCCAGCTGGGCTGGTGTACGTCCACTGATTCATGAAGAAGGCAAATCACCATCCGAGATTTCCCGTAAGGATGAAATCTGGCAATCCGATAGCGGTCTGATCACGATCGCAGGTGGTAAGCTGACGGGTTATCGTAAAATGGCAGAGATGGTTGTCGATCTGGCTGCCGAACTGCTGGGCAAAGAGCAAAACAAAACATTTAAAGCGTCGCAAACGAAGCATATGTCTATCTCTGGTGGTAATGTAGGTGGATCTGCGGGTCTGCCAGCATTTATCCGTCAGCATACGGAAGCGGGTGCGAATGTTGGTTTGACTCGCAAAGAAGCGGAGCATCTGTCCAGCTTCTACGGCTCGAACGTGAGCAAGCTGTTCGCACTGGTGAATCGCAAAGACGAGATTGCCGATGAGCTTGGTCTGCCAGCAGATGTACGTGTACGTATCGCGTATGCAATTGAAGAGGAAATGACCTTTAAACCGGTCGACTTCTTTATCCGTCGTACTGGTGCATTGTTCTTCAATATTGCTTGGGTGCAACAATGGAAACAACCGGTTATCGACTATATGGCAAAACGTCTGGATTGGAATGCTGAGCAAAAACGCCGTTATATAGATGAGCTGGAAGCACAGCTGCACGATGCGGTCGTTCCGTCCGATGCAGAAGCGACAAGCGAATTTGCAGTATAAGGCATTTAGCCAGAGAAATAACAAACTGAGAAACAATCAATAGATGAACAATATTGTAAGAACAAAAACAGGCAGCGGTGCATTAACCGTTGCCTGTTTTATTCGTTTATAGCTGATTGATTACTCTTACTGCAATACATAGCATATGATACGTAATTGTAGCGTTTGAATATGACTTTTTGAATACGGTTATTATATGCACACAGTAGACAGCAAGTAGCAAAGCAGTAAGTAAACAGCAAATACCGGACAGTAGAGAGTAAGTAAAAAATAAGTAAAAAGTACATGCAAATCTGTATCCCCGACTAAAGTCTAGGTTACGCGTTCCCTGTGGACGGAAGTGGGATGTTGACGGATGTGGTATGCTGACTGCATGAGGAATGCAAAATATGGAAAAGGAGAGCATACATATGATCAAACGGGCGATTATTGCACCGGTTTTGCTGCTGCTGGGCGTATATTTATTTTTGAATCCTGGAGGCTCGGGTAATGCAGGGACGATTTTTGCGATCTTCTGGCCTACCTTGTTTATCATTCCACTCAGTTTGTTTTTGCACTGGATGGTATTTTCGCTGATTGGACGCCAAGCATTATGGCTCGTTGTACCGGGCGGGATTTTGCTAGTGAGCGGATTGACGTGCCAGATTGCGCAGATGTTCGGATTGTGGCATGTGATGTGGCCAGGCTTTATTCTCGCGGTAGCGGCAGGGTTGTTTGAATTATACTGGTTCGGTACGCGTAACAAATGGCTGTTGATTCCGATCAATCTGCTAACTGTGCTGTCGCTGCTATTTTTCGCGGTGTTTTCTATTGATTCGGTGTTGTCGAGCTTTGTGTTCGTACAGCCACTTGTCGCGATGGCGCTAGTACTCGGTGGTGGCTGGTTGATTTTCAATCGCAAGCAAGAGTGGTAAGTCGATTGTGATGAATATCATCAACTGTAGAGACAGTAGATGGCAATGAATCAGTAGAGACAGATATAGCAAAAGATGTAGCAAAAGATGTAGACATAAAAAGGCATCAAAAACTCCCAACTGTGGAGAATTTGGTGCCTTTTCTTTGTATATTGATCCTGCTCTTTTGCATAGTGGTGCTTTTCTTTTGTGCATTGGTGTTTTGATTTGTATGTTGGTGTTTGGGCTTGTAGGATGATCGAAAAAAGTATAGAAAGTCAAAATAGCAGCAAATTTCAGCAAAATCGTATCAAGCAAACTGTAAACGCTTTCTCTATAATGAGGATAAGAGTGCTATATCAAGAGGACGATAGAGTGTACTACGGTTTGTCTATTTATAGCGTTTGTCTAATTTATGGGATGTATGTATGAATGCGATTTGTTTATTTACAAATAACTTTGCAAGTGATGACTGCTGTAGAGCGATGGTTCTATGTTCGTTGATCTATTTACGGATGAGGTACAGGTCATTGATATGCAGCATGTTGAAAGGGGAACACAGCATGGAAATGAATCGTGATCGGTTACTGGAATACAGTTCTCGCATGCGATCGGCAGACCGAAGCTGGTATTATCGTGGCAAACCGCATGAGACGTATTGGCATGAATTACGACATTCTACTGTAGTGGCGAAGGATATTCAGCAGATTGTGGATACAGGCGAGCAAATGTGGGAACAGCATATTCCAGAGCTAACCTATACGCTGTTTGCGATCTTTGCGGAAAAAGGCTCACGCTTGGAATATGAAAATGTATATTTTGAGCGGCGTTGTCGATTGAATACGTATGCGCTGCTTACGCTGCTGGAACCGGAGCAGAGTGGATATATGGAACGGCTGAACGATATGTTATGGGCGATTTGCGATGAATATACATGGTGCTTGCCTGCACATGTTGCTGCCGATCATCATCCAGCCGAGATTGCGCAGCAGATTGATCTGTTTGCTGCTGAAACTTGCTTTGCGCTGGCAGAGATTATGCTGCTGTTGGGCGAACGGTTGCCCCGCTTGTTACGGGAACGAATTACATATGAAGTGGAGCGACGTATATTCCAGCCATTTCTGAGTGAACGGTCGTATCATTGGCAGAATGCGCGTCATAATTGGGCGGCGGTGTGTGCTGGCTCGATCGGTGCAGCGGCATTGTTATTGCTGGATGATACGGAGCGATTAGCGGATATTTTGGTCAAAACGCAGCATAGTATGGAATGCTATCTGGACGGCTTTGGCGAGGATGGTGCTTGTCTGGAAGGTGTAGGGTACTGGAATTATGGATTTGGCTTTTTTGTATATTATGCGGATTTATTGCGCAAGCGTAGCGATGGGGAGCTGGATTGGTTTCAAAATAAGAAAGTGGCAAGTATCGCTACATTTCAGCAAACATGCTTTCTTGATGGCAGTCTAGTGGCGAATTTCTCAGATTCGCTACCGCATGTGCATGTACATATGGGGCTGTCCCACTATTTGGCGGAGCAATATGCTGCGGTGCAATTACCGCCGCAGCATCTGCGCGCGACATACAGCGAGGATCATTGCAGTCGTTGGGCGCCCGCGCTGCGCAATCTGCTCTGGACGATGGAAGCACCAGTCGTACAAGATTGGCAAGACGGCAGTTATTATTTACAAGATGCAAGCTGGTTAATCTCACGGCATCATGGTGGTGATCATCGGTACGGCTTTGCAGCCAAAGGCGGTCATAATGATGAGCCGCACAATCACAATGATCTGGGACAGTTCATCTGGTGCGTGGATGGTGAGGTGTATTTGGCTGATCTGGGTAGTGGAGAATATACAGCGGCTTATTTTGGCGAAGGACGATATGCGTATGATTGCAACGGCTCGCAGGGGCATAGCGTGCCGATGATACATGGGCAACTGCAATGTGCAGGTTCTGCCTATCGGGCGGAGGTGCTGCATGCGCAGATTGGCGCGGAGCGTGACGAATGGACAGTGGAGTTAAATGGTGCTTACGATATTCCGCAGCTCCAATCACTGACACGCTCACTGATCTGGCACAAAGGAGCACAACCTTATGTGAAGCTGACCGACTCTTATGTGTACGATGGAACGCCGAGCAGTTGGCGTGAACGATTTGTCACATGGAAGCAGCCTGAATTGGCAGTGAATGAGGGAACAGTGATCTTACCGGGAGAACACGGGCAGGTGGAAGTGGAGTATGATCCGCAGCGCTGTCAGGTTGTTATTACGCCGCAGCGGTATCGCGATCATTTTGGGGTGGATACGGTATGGTATAGTGTCGATTTTGACGTGATAAAGCCGGGAGCGGAAGAAGCATTGACGTTTATTTTTCGTTTCGTACCGCTGTGTACGTCGTCTGTGTAATCTTGAGAGAATGACTGGATTTACAAATGAATACATGGATAACAGATACGGCGACGACAGTCTTATATTTAAATTCAGCAAAGGTGGTGCTTGATATGAATGCAGGCAATCCGGCATGGGTAGAGGAAGCGTGGAGCAAGGCGCTTGATAAGACGAGAATCAATAGCGCGATCATTGGGGCGGAATTTCCGCATGCAAGTCAGAATGGGAAGTATGTGTTGGAGCCGCCGTACTGGTGGACAGCAGGGTTTTGGCCGGGAATGCTGTGGCAATTGTATGGAGATAGTCAGGAGCAACAGCTGCGCGATGTAGCAGAGCAATGTGAACAGCGACTGGATGAGGTGCTGGATGGATATGTGAAGCTGGATCATGATCTGGGCTTTATGTGGCTGCTGACCAGTGTCGCTAATTACAAGCTGACAGGCAATGCGCAATCTCGTGTACGAGCGCTCAAGGCAGCCAATTATTTGGCAGCGCGCTTTAATTTGCAAGGGCGCTATATTCGTGCGTGGAATCCGTGGCGAGAAGGCGAGGATAACAGTGGTGTCGCGATTATCGATTGCTCGATGAATACCAGTTTGCTGTTCTGGGCGTCGGCGGAAACAGGTGATCCGCGCTATCGTCACATTGCCGAAGCGCATATGGATACGGTGTTGGAACATTTTGTCCGTGCAGATGGTTCGGTGTATCATATTGTGAATTTTGATGCGGTGACTGGTGAAGTGGTGGAGAAGCTTGGCGGGCAGGGGCATGCGCCGGAATCAGCTTGGTCGCGCGGGGCGGCGTGGGCATTGTATGGGCTGGCGCTAGCGTATCAGCATACAGGACGCTTGGATTATTTGCATGCTTCGCAGCGGGTCGCGCATTTCTTTATTACCAGATTGCCGGATGATCATGTGCCACATTGGGATTTTCGGGCGCCAGCAGAGATTGGCGAGATTCGTGATACATCAGCGGGTAGCTGTGCTGCCAGCGGATTGGTGCTGTTGTCGAAGCTAGTGGACGATTCGGAAGCAATCATTTACCGACGAACTGCGCTGCGGATGCTAGAATCGCTATATCGTCAGTATGGTAGCTGGGATGATCCCAATGAGCAGGGCTTGCTGCTGCACGGCACGAGCCATTACCCGGAAAATCGCAATATTGATGTACCGCTCATTTACGGTGACTTTTTCTATGTTGAGGGACTGGCGCGTTTGCAGGATAAAGGTCCATTTTACTGGGAATAAGAGAGGAGAATGAGAATGACTTCTTCATCGCGATATTCACAACATGTATCAGAACAGGCGCAACACCCATCGTCTACACAACAGGCACAACATTCATCGCAATCGTCAAACTCGGAAACGGATGCGGAATCTTCTGGACTGGAGCTGTACACGCGCGACGATCTTGCTGCGCTGCTGCATCGTCTGACGAAACCGCTGTTGCCGCTGTACAGTGAAGGCAAGGCTAGATTGCGTATCGGGCATACCGGAGCGAGTTATCCAGCAGATCTTGCTGAAATGGAAGGCTTCTCGCGTGTGTTATGGGGACTCGTACCACTGCTGGCGGGTGGCGGAGATAGTGAATTATGGGAGACGGTGCTGGATGGTATCCGTCATGGTACGAATCCGGTGCACCCGGAATATTGGGGCGATGTGAACGATTATGATCAGCGACTGGTGGAGATGGCTGCCTTCGGGCTGGCGCTGGCATTGATTCCAGAGCGCATCTGGACACCGTTATCCGCGGATGAACAGGGTAATCTGCATCGCTGGCTAAATCAGATCAATCATCATCCGTGCTATGACTGCAACTGGTTGTTTTTTAATGTGCTGGTCAATGTGGGATTTCGCCGCGCGGGATTGGAATATGATGCAGAGCAATTGGAAAAGAACGTACAGCGTATGGATGCCTTTTATCTGGAAGATGGCTGGTATAGTGATGGGGTGAATGGGCATAGCGATTATTATGTGCCATTTGCTATTCATTATTACGGGTTAGTGTATGCGCGTCTGATGGAGCAAGATGACCCCGAACGCAGCCATATATTCAAGCAACGCGCGGCGAAGTTTGCGACCGAATTTCTAGCTTGGTTTGCACCGGATGGATCGGCGCTACCGTATGGGCGCAGCTTGTCGTATCGATTTGCACAATCAGCGTTCTGGAGTGCGCTCGCGTATGCGGGGGTGGATGTGCTGCCTGCGGGTGTGCTCAAAGGATTGGTGCTGCGTCATGTACGCTGGTGGCTGGAGCAGCGAATCTTGGATGGGCGCGGGATCTTGACGATTGGATATGCCTACCCCAATCTGGTAATGGCGGAAAATTATAATTCGCCCGGCTCGCCGTACTGGGCGCTGAAGGCATTTCTGCCACTGGCGCTGGCGCAAGATCATCCATTCTGGAGTGAAGACGAACTACCATTGCCGGACATGGACACCTATCATGTCCAGCAACCTGCGCATCTGGTCATTGTGCGGGAACAGAATAGCGGTCATGTGGCTGCCTTCAATAGCGGTCATAAGTATACCAATGAGCATACCCACACCTCTGCTAAATACGAGAAATTCGTCTATTCGACTGGTTTTGGATTCAGTGTGCCACGGTCGGAGTGGGGACTGGGACAAGGTGCATTTGATTCGATGCTGGCGCTGAGTGAGCACGAGGATAATCTGTATCGGGTACGGCGGCGCAATGTAAACACGCAGATTACGGATAATATGCTACATGCGATCTGGAAACCGTGGCACGATGTCGAGGTACGAACATGGCTTATTGCTGGTCTGCCATGGCATCTGCGTATTCATCGGATCGAAACTGCACGTATGCTGGATGTCGCAGAAGGCGGTTATGCGCTGGGGCAGGAAAAGCAATGGCAAGCGCATACCAAGCCAATGGGTACTGCGGTCATGACGGCTTATGGCAGCAGCGGTATAGTTGGATTGCACGGATATGAGCAGGCAGAGCTGATCTGGCCGAATGCGAATACGAATCTGCTGCACCCACGTACTGTATTGCCGACGCTCAAGGCGACATTGCAGCATGGCGTTCATTGGTTAATCGCCGCTGTATATGGCAATCCGGCTACAGGCGATGCGATTCCAGCTGAAGCCCATTTGCATGAGTTATTGTCGCAGTCGCCTGCGGATATGCTGTATGTGAACATTGCCGACGAACAAATCATTGTCACTACTCATACAGGTAAAGAAGTTACAATTAAGCTGAACGATTGAACGATTGAACGATTGAACGATTGAACGATTGAACGATTGAACGATTGAACGTTTCTTTATCGTTCGTATACGCAAAAGCCTGTCTTGAAAAAGTCAGGCTTTTTGCTATGTCATCGTATAGTTAGCGTATCATTTCCGTACACTGCACACGCTTGATAGCAGAAGCACGTCACAACACATCTGTGAAAATCGCACAACAACACGGATTTCTTCGCAAACAAGCGTGATTGTGGGTATATAATAAGAAGTTGGGTAAAAGCATACATATCATAAGGGATCGGGCAGGATAACATTGCCCGTAGAGAGAGAGGAGAAACAGACCCGTATGGAAACATTGAACGTGATTCTGGTTGTTTTACTTATTTTATTGACTGCCTTTTTTGTGGCGTCAGAATATTCGATTATTCGGGTGCGAATCTCGCGGATTAATCAGCTTGCCGATGAAGGTAACAAAAATGCCAAAGCGGTGCAATCGATTATTAGTCGGCTGGATGAATTCTTATCTGCTTGTCAGCTGGGTACGACGCTGACCTCGCTGGCACTCGGTTGGTTGGGAGAATCGACGATTGAGGAGCTGCTCCATCCGTTGTTCGTGCTGCTGCATATTCCAGATGCGCTCACCTCGATTCTGTCCTTCCTGCTGGCGTTCTTGCTGTTAACGTATTTGGAAGTAGTCATCGGAGAACTAGTGCCCAAATCATTTGCGATTCAGATTGCGGAGCCGATGGCATTGTTCTTTGCACGTCCGATGATCGTCTTTTACCGACTCACGTATCCGTTTAACTGGGTGTTGAGCCGTTCGTCGCGTCTGATTACCGGTTTGTTCGGGATTAAGCCGATCTCTGAGCATGAAGCAGCGCAGAGTGAAGCGGAACTGCGGTTTGCTCTATCTGAGGGGTACAAGAGCGGCAGTATTACGCCGACAGAATATCGGTATTTGAACAATGTATTCGATTTTGACGAGCTGGTGGGCAGTGAGATTATGGTGCCGCGTACTGAGATGATCTATATTGCGCAGGATGCGAGTTTGGCGCAATTTTATGAAGTGATCCGGTTGGAGCCGTACAGTCTGATTCCGGTAGCATTGGAAGGGGATAAGGACAAAATTATCGGTCTGCTCAATGTCAAAGAAGTGCTGCGCGATGTCATTCATAAGCAGCATGTGCCGGAAGATGCGATTGCGCCATTTATCCGTCCGGTCTTGCAATTGATCGAAACCGTGCCTGCACGCGAACTGCTCGGCAGAATGCAGAAGGAAAACATTCATATGGCGGTGCTGCTAGATGAATACGGCGGTACAGCGGGTATGGTGACGCTGGAAGATATTTTGGAAGAGATCGTTGGCGATATTCCATCCAAATCCGATACCGAGCCGCCACCAAGCCCGACGATTACAAAGCTGGGCGAAAAGCATTACGCATTGCAACCACAAGCACTCATCCATGAAGTGAACCGTCGTCTAGGAACCGAGCTTGAAGCTGGCGAGGCATACACGATTGGCGGCTGGATCTGGTCACGTAAATTCAATATCCGTGAAGGAGATTCCGTCGTCGAAGACGGGTTTGAATTTACCGTAACCGTGATGGAACAGCAGCATATCCGCAAAATCGAAGTCCAGCCCTATATCGATCCAGAAGACCCGGAATTGGACTAAGCAGGAGAAATATAATAAAAGCGCTGAAGATATAAGGTAGATTGTCTATGTCCACGAATGTAGCATCTAGTACGATGAACGATGAACGATGAACGATGAACGATGAACGATGAACGATGAACGATGAACGATGAACGATGAACGAGCTGCGTATGTGCAATCATCCTGCAATATCCATGCGCAACCGTGATATAATAAAAGAATGCATGAGCAACCCGCATCATGTAAGATCGCGATAGGCGATACACGATAAACCGATATAACGGGGTGAGCATATGGCAAAACGGAACAAACAACCGGCACGTCCCGCAGCAGCTGCGCAGGACAAACCGGCTACATTAAAAGACTTACTCAGCGCAGATGTGCTGGATAAGCTGAAAGCACAAGCAAATGAGCTACGCGAAGCCGAGCAGGAGCGTAAGGAAGAACAACGCCTTCAGGTGGAGCAAGAACGCAAAGCGGAACAGAAGCGACGCGATAACGATTTTGAATATTTGCTCGATAACACGAAGCAGGATTGGAAGAAATTCAAATAAGGGCATAACCCTGACACACCGGCATATGCCATTCTCCCGTGAGAGTGGACATGTCGGTGTTTTGCTGTGCTTTTGCTTCCAGCTCATATAGTTAGATACATGCGATAGAAAGAAGCCTGCGATGCGCTGAATTGGAAATACATTGACCCTTTATTTACAAAACACCATCTTTGTTTGTTACATAAACTAACTTGATCATATCAATGCAACTATAAAATTATGGAATATACTGTTTATTTTAAAAGAAAATGATAAAATTAATCATATAAAATACGTTTACATAAAAAATAATTACAAAATGAGGTATGAAACCTCTAGTCAAAATTCATGATTACGTTATAATGAATTACAATATAAACGATGTCGCATTTCGTCCTTCATCAAGACGTACACCGATGCCAGGAATGCTTCAGGATGCTGATCAACCTAACTTTTGCTGAAAGAGGGTGGAGTATCGTGTCTGAAAATGCACAATCGCTAACGCGCAAATCGTCAGCTGTCGTCAAGCGCAAATGGCTCAGTTCCGCAGATATTGCGGGCTGGTGTTACGCGTTGCCGCTGCTCGTCGGAGTCCTCGGTTTCTCGCTGTATCCGATGCTGTCCGCACTATGGACAAGTTTCCATGGGAACGGTGCAGCTTCCTCATCCTGGGTAGGTGTGTCCAACTACACCCGTGTCCTTCAGGACGATCTGTTCTGGAACTCGCTGTACAACACCATCTACATTGGCGGATTGTCCGCCGCACTCGGTATTGTGTTCTCCTTTATCCTCGCCAGTCTGGTGCATCATCTGCCCTGGCAACGCACTCGCAATGTATTCAAAGCCCTCTTTTTCCTGCCCAATGTCGTCTCTGCAGTAGCGACCAGTCTATTGTTCAGTCTGCTCTTTTATCCCGGTCGTGAAGGGGTGATCAACTATGTACTGGGTTGGTTTCATATCGATCCGATAGGCTGGTTTACCGATCCGTCGGTTGCTAGGCTTAGTGTAGTGCTCATGATATTATGGGGCGCGCTCGGCTACAACACGATTATTTTCCTCGCTGCTCTACAAAGTGTGCCACGTGAACAATACGAAGCTGCTGATATTGACGGGGCATCGTCATTTGGCAAATGGCGATATATAACGATTCCGTCACTGCGTCCGATCTTCGTCTTCATGATCATTATGGGTGTGATCAGCGGTATGAAGCAGTTTACCAATGTATGGCTCATTGGCGGCAGCGCAGGCAATCCTGCGGGATCGTTGATGACGTCCGTATTGTACATTTATCGTAATGCCTTTTTATCTGCTCAAATGGGGATTGCTACGGCTGCATCGTATCTGTTGTTCATCTTGATCCTGCTGCTCACGCTCATTATCTTGAGAGTGAATCGACGAGGTACCACTGACTGACTAATAAAATAATCCAGAGCCTGCACTATTCAATATAATACTATTTATTCTGTAAACAACGTGTTGTAAACATTATTTTAACAGCGAACGCATCTCACCACATGATCCCATTTTGGAACATACACATGTACATGCTTCCTTGGAGGTAGAACCATTTCACTCACCTGCACATCTCCTATGTGCCACCGACTCTAATCTGATTGAGGAGGACAACTGCTATGGATAGAAGTACCCGCTCTCCAGCCGCTTCACCTCTGCGTATGAGCCAGCGTAATATGCGCCGTCTGAACAGTACGATCATTCTGTTCGTGCTCTGTCTGGTTTCCATTACGATGGTGATTCCATTTGTTTGGATGGTGACGACCAGCTTTGACTGGGGGGCACGGCTGAATGTGCCGTTTCCACCGCGCTTCTGGCCGGATGATCCGTCGCTGCGTACGTATCGTGCCGCCCTCACGAATGTTGATCTGCTGCGCTACATATTCAATTCCTTTCTCGTTGCTGCGGGAACGATTCTGATCAGTCTGATCTCGGCGCTAATGTCCGGTTACGCCCTGTCCAAAATCCGCTTCAAAGGTGCTGGCATCGTACTTGTACTTGCGCTCAGTACGATGATGATTCCGTTCGAGATGACGATGATTCCGCAGTATATGCTGTTCAATCAGCTGCATCTGCTGGATACGTACTGGGTCTTTTACTTACCTGCATTGAATTATGCGTTTGGTACATTTCTGTGCAAGCAGTTTATTGATGGACTGCCGGGTGAATTGCGCGAAGCGGCGCTGATTGATGGAGCGAGCGAGTTTTCCATTTTTCCGCGTATTTATTTGACAATCTGTATGCCAATTGTTGCGACAATGATTATTTTACAATTTCTCGGCGTCTGGAATGAATTGATCTGGCCGCTGCTGGCGCTGAATGATCCGAACAAATACACGATTCAGCTCGGTCTGGCAATGTTCAATTACAACAACGGTACCCGGCAGATGCCATCGATCATCATGGCAGCCACCTGCGTCAGCCTGATTCCGGTACTGCTACTATACATGTTTCTACAAAAATACATTGTCGAAAGTATCGCGACTACTGGTATTAAGCAGTGAATAAACAGCGACAACAGAGCAACGCTGCACATGCACAGTATACAATAAGAAAAGGCGGGGATGAGATGAGTAAAACATGGCAAATGGCGATCATAATCGGTCTGGTGCTACTGCTGACTGCATGTGGTTCGTCCGGCAGTAGCGGTTCGGCAACGGAAACGTACAATACCGATGTCCAGCAAGTATCCGATCTATCCGGTACGGTACGCGTAGCGCTTGCCGGTTGGCAACTCGAAAACGGGATGGACGCGGTGACTGGACAGGAGACGACGGGCTTTAACCAGTATGTAGAGGACACCTTCAAGAAAATGTATCCCAATATTACACTGGAAGTGACACAGGTACCATGGGAGAATGCGCAGGCAAAACAGCGCGCCCTGCTTATGTCCGGCGATGTGGATGTATTGTACACAGGCGGTGCGTTTGCTTCGCAGTATTATAATGAAGGATTGCTGCGTAATATCGACGATCTGATCAAGCAGGACAAGGATTTTGATCCATCCATTTATTTGCAAGGGATCTGGAACAATTCTTACAGCACGCGCTCGCCAGATGGTAACAATCAATATGGCATTCCGGCAGTACTCGGTAAGCGCGTTACCATTTATGACAAGCAATTGTTCGACGAGTGGGGCATAGAGCCATTGTCCGAAGTACCAACACCGGAAGAAATTCTGGAAAAAGCGAAAAAAATGACTGGCACCAATCCGAAAACCGGTGAGCAGAATTACGGACTATATTTTGCAGGTAATTCGCTCAATCAGGCGACACTAGTAGCGCTCAGCTATTATTTTGGCGAAAAAGGCGGCGAAGGTACACTCGACAAACCGGCAGATATTCAATGGGAGCTGAACACACCGGGCATGGTCAAGGCAGTGCAGTGGCTAGGCGAAGCCGCCAAGCTCGCGCCACCCGCATTCGTCAACGGCAACGGTGCCGAGAACTTCGGTTTGGACAACAATAATGTTGGTATGGTGCTGGATAATAGCGGTACAACAATCATGAGTGAATATCGCGCCAACAAAGACGATGCGCTACTACAGCGGTATATCCCGGTTATGAATATGGGAACGGACGGCACGGGCTGGGTCGCCGTCGATCCGATCATCATGGCAAAAAAAGCCGAGAACCCGGAAGCAGCATGGGCGGTTATGAAATTCCTCGCCAGCTATGATACACAGAAATGGGCGTATCTGAACTTTGATATGACGCCAACGCTGACGAACGCCGATTTTGTGGAAGATAATAATGGCTTTATCAAACATGCAATGAAGATGGCAGAGATTAGCAAGCCAACGCTGATGGACGAAGCCGATCCGTTTTACAACAGTGAGATCGTTCCAGCAGTGAATGGCTATATTAGTGAGGTTGCTAATGGCGGCTCCCCGGATGTGCAGGCACTGCTGGATCGACTGCAATCGAGAGCGGAGCAATGGTCGGCAAGTCAGAAGTGAGAGAATAGTAAATAGGTGTTTCTAAAATAGAAAAAGGATGCTTTTACTATAAAGCATCCTTTTTCTATTTTTTTCCTTTATTGATAGTGAAGTTGAAATAAAAAAATTGGTTTGTTAGTATATTACACAAATAATAATCATTATTTAAAAAATTACAGATATGGAGTGAAATGATGACGCATTTTAATTTGAAAAAGTGTTTGGTTGGTATAGTCGTTACAAGTATTTTAGTAAGTACATCTCCTGTAAAAATGTTGGCTGCTGATCAGACTGTAACTAATAATGTTTATTCAACATCATCGCAGTTGAATAGTAAAGACATTGAGACTATATTATCTGCTCCAAAAGAAAATCTCACTTTTATTAAAGGAGATTTTGAACACACAGATCATTTAGAGTATACGTATACAAATAATGAAAATACGTATAAAATTATTGAAGATACTTATGGTGAATCGCTTGGTACAGATAGTATATTGTATAAAGAAGAAGGCCCTGGTAGTTATGAAGCTATCGGAAAATATAGCCTCAGAATTGTGAATGGAAATGCTAATTATACTATTTCAGCAATAGATCTAAATCAGAATTCAGTAAATTCTTTACAATCAGAATCTAATACAAATCAAATTGAAGCTATTACAGGTACAATTGAATTGAATAAAGTAGAACGAGTAGAAAGTGGTGCTTCTAGTGTTCCGACAAGCAATCAAACTTTGACGACAAATGCAAGTAATCCTTCTGGTTTACCCATTTCAGCTTGGCAACATCAAGGAAACTTTTTTTATACTACGACTATTGCTATTCACACGATAAATGCAGTGAATATTGCAATTGGATATATTGTAAATACATCTGGAGAAATAGGTAAAAAAGCAACTGCGAAAATAACTGGAATTGCGGCTCTTGTTACTTATATAGTCAATAATGGCATCCCTAAAATTTGGTATACAGATAAAGTGTATTATAAAACTGTTTTGCCTGCTGATCCCAATCAATTTAGAATGAAAGTAGCTGAGAAGAGGATTCATACTTTCTATGAGGATGCAGATCGAACTAAAAATATGAAAGGTAGCCCTGTAACTTCAGAATTTTGGCTAGAAGGGTATAGTGATAATTCATGAGTTGGTTATATCTTTGCAGTACAGTAATAATAACTACCATATTATGTGTAATCGTTGGCTTATTCATACATGGCGGTGATTGGCAAAAAATCAATCAGTCTTCAACATTATTTTGGATACCTGTAGTACAATTTGTTCTGCTGGTTATTGGTAAATATAGCAAGAAAAAAAGTAGTAAAGAATAAGTGTAAACGGTGGATAGTTTCAAAAGCTATTCACCGTTTTTATGTACGCTTCAAATAATACAGTTGGTTAGCGATACAGAGATGGGGCGTTAAACATATAGATTGAAAATCGAAAAGGTTATGAATGTAATATTTTCTGCGAAAGGAAATGAACAGATGAACGGACAAACACGCGCCAATATCAAAGCAGGGCTAGAAGTGGATATTGTGCTCAAACAGGATCAGCGCACGGGTAAGCTTACGCGCGGGATCGTCAAAGATATTTTGACCAATTCGCCCAATCATCCGCATGGCATCAAAGTTCGGCTCGCGTCAGGACAGGTAGGACGGGTAAAACATATTATTGCGGCTTCCAATTGAAGACCGCACCAATGGATAACGAAAGGGGCATGACATGATGAAACAGAACAAACTAGGCGCTTCCGATCTGGTGGTCGGTGAAATCGGGCTTGGCTGTATGTCACTCGGTTCGGAGGAAAGACAAGCGACACGATTGCTGCACGAAGCGCTGGACCTGGGCGTCACCTTGCTAGATACTGCCGATCTGTACGACGAAGGACGTAATGAGGAGATTGTCGGTAAAGCGATCAAAGGTCGCCGTAGCGACGTCGTACTCGCTACCAAAGTCGGCAACCGCCGTGTTGCTGGCAAAGACGGCTGGGAGTGGGATGCGTCGAAGGCATATATTTTGGAAGCAGTCAAAGACAGTCTGCGTCGTCTGCAAACCGATTATATCGACCTGTATCAGCTGCATGGTGGTACGCTGGATGACAATATCGACGAGACGATTGAAGCATTTGAGCAATTGAAGCGTGAAGGTCTGATTCGTCAATATGGTATCTCTTCGATCCGCCCAAATGTGATCCGCGAATATGTCAAACGTTCGCATCTGGTGAGTGTGATGAGTCAGTACAGCATTCTGGATCGTCGCCCAGAGGAAGAAGTATTGCCATTGCTGGCGGAGAACGGTATTAGCGCTATCGTGCGTGGTCCCGTTGCGAGTGGTGCACTTGCTCACGGTCGTCAGGACAAAGCGGAAAAGGGATATCTGGATATCGACGGCGAGGAGATTGTGAAGCTGCGTCGTCACTTGGAAGAATTCTGTAACCCAGAGCGCACCTTAACACAGCTGGCGATTCGCTACTCGCTGGCGCATCCAGCGGTCGGTGCGGTCATTCCGGGCGCAAGCTCATCTGAACAGCTGCGCCATAATGTGGAGGCTGCTTCTGCACCGCTGCTGACGGAGGGCGAATACAACGCCATTCGCGTGCTGCGTCCAGCCAATACGTATGCACAACATCGCTAATCCGTTCTAATTTCAAGCTCAATCCTCTTATTTTCAAAACGTCATTGCCGTGAATATTGGAATGATATTGTAATAGATGTAGCAAGGTGACATACCACTCCATTTTCTGGTTAATAACTGGAATAGTGAAAAAGTAACCGGGAGGTGGATGTTGATGTGGAGCGCATTGATGTGGGGCGCCATCGCCGGCTCGGCAGTATTGCTGGGTGCGGTTGTGGCGGCCTTTTTTAAAATTCCGAAACGAATCATCGGCTGGATTATGGCATTTGGTACGGGTACGCTGATCGGTGCAGCAGCATTTGAATTGTTGGGCGATGCCATCCAAGACGGTGGACTGGCATCAACAGCAATTGGCTTTGTCGTCGGTGCGGTCGTGTATACGATCTTCGATCTGTACATATCCAATAAAGGTGGGGCGAATCGTAAACGGTCATATTACGGACGCGGCTCCAATCCAAAGGATGACGATGTAGATCCAGCGATCAACGGGATATCCGCCGCTGCATCCAATCGTGCCAAAGCCGCTTCCGACAGAATTACGGCGGCTGTTACTGACAGTGGAAAAGGTTCTGGTACTAATGATAGCAGTGGATCATTCCGACAGGGAGCCGCTTCCGTATCACGTCATGAAGATGGCGGTTCTTATGCAAGCAACAAGCGCAAGGGCAAGCCAGCAGGCAATGACAATGCGAATGGCAAAGACGGAGGCGGCAAAAGCCAAAGTGGACTCGGTATCTTCGCCGGAACCGTGATGGATGCCATTCCCGAGTCGATTATGATCGGTGCCAGTCTATTGACCGGACAGGGCGTAAGCTGGGTACTGGTCGTGTCGATCTTCGTCAGTAACATTCCAGAAGGTCTGTCCAGCACCGTCGGTATGCAGCAAAGCGGCTTTTCCCGCCGCAAAATCTTCTGGATGTGGATCGTCGTACTGGCGATTTCGTCAGCAGCTTCGATGCTGGGATATCTATTTCTGGAGATGCTGCCGAAGGAATTCAAAGCAGGCATCGGCGCCTTTGCCGGTGGTGGGATCATTGCCATGCTCTGCTCCACGATGGCTCCCGAAGCGTATGAAGAGGGCGGATCGATCGTCGGCTTGATTGCTTCGCTGGGATTACTGGCGGCGTTGGTGCTGAGTATTTGAAGTAGGGATTAGATAAGAAGCAGGTTTTATCATGTGCTATATAGAATAAAAGCTCTTCTGCATATTGGAAGAGCTTTTGTTGTATATACATAAGCTTCTCTGATGTCATGAATAAAACGAAAGATAAGCAGGTGACTGAGATTGAAGATTTTTGGAGAGCGTAGCACATTCTCGATTGAATATGAATTTAAAACGAATCCGTTTGATGAACAAGGGCTGAATGGTAAATCATGGGGAGTGTTTAGATTTTGGGTGGCTGGAAAAGATATATGTATGTTTTACAAAAATAATCGACAACATCAATATGAATGGAATTTGATATATATAGTAGAGTGGATGATTCAGAATATACATATCATTTTAGACGAAGAAGAATTTCCTTTACCTGTTCAGGGTGAGCATACGCTTGAATTATTGAATCATAGCTTGGAGTTTGATTCAGCAAACGAGGAGGAATTTGAAAGATGGTTTGATATTAAACAAGATTGGGAATTTAGCCATTCTTGGTTTTCCGGTAGAGGAGGGTCGTATTTGCCGGTAATTTACTTTAGAAGAGTTAATGATCAAATAGAGGTTTGTTGGGACAATGAAGATGCATACAACAATCAAGTTACATTTCTTTCTTTAAAAGGTTTGGAGTACATCCCTGTTGGAATATTTGAGTCTGTGTTTACTGGTTTTATTGAAGATTTCTTGAAGGAGTTGCAATTAAAATCGAATGGAATTTGTTGATTAAGGAGATGGTTTTTTGATTGATATAAAGAATTATAAAGCCTTAACTGCTGAACTAAATGCACTTGGATGGTGGACATTTAAGGAAATAGTAGAAATGCATTATGAGGTAGATATTGATTTCGAAGACAATCATACAACTACACTTTATTTGTCGTTTCTTGTGTTGACGATTGAGACAAAACGACGATTTAAATTGAAGATAAAATATAAAAACATTTCTAATTTAAGTTTAAATAAAGTGACAAATTTTTATTTAACAAATAGTTTAATAGTGCATGACAAATCACAATTAGGATGGGACACAAATCAACGGTATCATGTGCATGATGATAGTGGGTATGGTGAAAATGATGGATACAACTTTATAGAATTTTATTGTAGTTCTATAGAAGCTGTTTCATTGGAGGAATTCTAATTTAGTTAGTCGTCAGCATATTATAATCTGGTAATGGTTTGAAAATTTGATTTATACATTGGAATTTATCAAAGCGCCTTCAAGAAACCGCACTTTTTTCTTACGATAAGAGGATAATCTTGAAGGTGTTTTTGTATGAGTATATTTATTTCCTTACGTTTTTCGAAATATATCATTAATTTAGAACATACTAGTTCGATCATAAAATGTAAGGAATAAATAGTATTTTGGAATGAATTCTGCCATAACTATAATCAAATCAGCAATTAAATTTATCTTATTGAGGAGAAATAGATTTGCAAAAATTTTCGGGATTAAAACAAAGATATGAGACACTATTTGGTAATACAGATACAACTAAATGTGATTTAGTTGCAATCGAAAAAAAGCTAGAAGTGAAATTACCTGAAGATTTTAAGGGGATTTCGGAATTTTTTAATGGCGGTCTGATTGGAGAAATCGATATATTTTCTTACTGCAATAATGTGCCTAATATTGTTGATGAAACATTAAGGTTAAGAGAAGCTATACATGTACCTGATCATTTTGTGATTTTGGCAGAACCGGATGCCAGTATTATTTTATTAGATACAGAGGCTAAACCAGCTGTTATCTGGTGTGATAGCATAGATATAAATGGATTGGAAAACAGAACATTTTCCAATCTGCCTGATACTTGGGATACATTTCTAGATTTTTTTCTGTATGTACTATATGAGGAAGAATCAAGTGTGTAAAAGCATTAAACAGCTTCTATTGAAAACAAAAATGGAGGTCGAAATGAGGGATTGGGATAACACATATGGTGCATATGCAAAAGTATTTATTCAATATAATGGTTCATTGCAAGAATTAGGATCAAATATTGAAAGGGGACTTGATACAACTGCGTTGAGGTTTGACACTACAGAAGATGAACCACATGATTTGGTAGGTTATGTTGAAAGTTTTGGTTTTGAAATTGAATTGAAAAAGGTACAGAAGCAAACTCATTTGTCGGACTATCAATATATACTATCCGCCTTTACTATGGATTCATTCCAAGAAATATATGATGATCGTATGTTTGATATTTCCCTTTGGATGGCTCGTTATATTTCACTAGTGTGCAAGTTAACTACAATGGTAGAACATTCAAATAAAAGAACAAGACAATCGTTTTATATAGATCCAGTTACAGGGAAAAGAGAAACTAGTTTTTTGGATGACGAATGAAAAATGATGAATCTTTGCTTGGAAGGAATAGTACTATTTGATTGTTAAATCAGTAATTAATAGGACGGTTGTAAAAGATGGTGTAGTTTGATTTAAGGATCAAGGAGCATGTTGTTATGGAACCTATACAGCTAGTTATTGATGATGAGCATGAATTACGTATTCTGCATAGTATGCTAATGGAAGCAAAATTTAGTGTTTCTGCTAGCGATACTAGATTAGGCGCAAGTCCGTTTAGTTCAAATCTGATTGCACAGACATTAGAAACGTTACTATTGAAACAAGCCGAACAAGACCCTAGTAAACCTCAAAGTTGGTCAACATGGCTTGAAAAAAAGAAGCCATGGATTTGGGAACGATCATTAGCTCATTTTCTCAAAAACCCACCATATCGATGGAACGAAGTCGATCTGGAAACAAAATGTAATCATGTCAAATGGGCTTTAAGCCCGTATCAGCCTACTGAGAACGATTTGTATGAGTTTATAAACGAATACCAATTTTATTATGATGAGATCATGCAGGGAAAAGAAGTTTGGCTCAGAAAGCTGGGTTATGCTACACAGGATATGTTAGAGCAATTAGAGAATAAAATGGATGCCCCATTTCCAGACGATTACAAAGCATTTTTACTACAATATAACGGAGGGACACCACTCATTCATTATTGCACGTTTAGTATTGAGGAATTAAGAGAAGTTATTCCTCTGGAAGTGTTATATGGAATTGGATTGAACGGGAGATATGATCTAGAGTATCAAAATTCTTTTGCAGAAGATCGTCCTTCCGGTTATATCGCAATAGGCGAGTCAGCTGGAGGCGGCAAATTACTGTTAGGATACACGCAAGAGAATCAGGGAGTATATTATTGGAGTAGCTTGCACCAAGATGATCCTGCATGTGAACAGACGTTGTACAAACTTGCAGATCATTTTCATTCTTTTATGAGTTCATGGAAGAGAATGACCAAATCCATATAAGTATGAACGGATGATCTTATGCCGGTTGACCAAGTATTCATTTTCAATTTTCATAAACTGTACATGTTGTAACATCCGCTAATATTCTGCCATCCTCTACTTTGCAGGATGAAGCCGCTTCATGCCGAATATCTCTGTATACAGGTATAGCAACACATACATCGTATATCATCATTCACATCCATTTCATCCATACCAGTCGTTCACATATCCATACAATCCAGTCCGTATCGATATGCGGAAAAGGGGGAGTCGTTATGAAGGGAACACTGTTTGTTGAGAGACATGCTGGGCGGGAGCTGCTCATCTATTTGCCGCCTTCGTATGATCAGGCGCAGTATCCGTTGCCGGTTGTGTATGTGCAGGACAGCGGCGATCTGTTTGATCCTGTGTTAAACGGCAATATTTATCATCTGGAATTGCGGTTTGCGGCGGGGACGTTGCCGGAGATGATGCTGGTGGGCATCGTACCGAACGACCGTATTCATGAATATACGCCGTGGTCAGCGCAGAAGTTAGAACCGGGGCGACATTATGATCACTTTGGCGGCAGAGCGAGCCAATATCTGTACGATATTACGCATAAGGTGAAGCCGTGGGTTGACCGTAACTTTTATACCGACCCGCGTCCTGAATGTACAGGCATTGTCGGCAAGTCGCTGGGTGGGCTGGTGTCGCTATTTGCAGCTTACGTCTATCCCGAAGTATTCGGACGCATCGGGGCGATGTCGGCGTCACTCTGGTATGAAGGCTTTGTGGAATTCATGGCGGAGCGGCAGCTTGATCCTCATCTGCGTATCTATATGGACATCGGATCGCTGGAGGGAACGAACAAGACGAGCCGTCAGCGATTTATGCAGTCGTTAACCGACGAAGCAGCAGCGATTCTGTCAGGCAATGAGTTACAGCCGGATCAGCTACATTTTATCCGTCATGAAGGGGAAGACCATGAATCGGATTCATTTTATCGGCGTTTCCCGGAAATGATGGACTGGCTGTTTGCCCGTAATACGGTGCGCTTGCTCAAGTGACTTCAGAAACGATCTTGCCAAATTCACTTCAAAAGCGGATAATGAGGAAAGAGATTTCTTAAAATTAAGATAGTCGCAGAAAGGAGCGGTTCTGATATGGAACGCATCGAAAGTGAAGATCAATACCGTCAGCTGATTGGTGAAGGAGAGTACACCGTCATCAAGTTCGACACCAACTGGTGTCCGGACTGTAAGACACTGGATCGCTTTATGGGCGGCATTATTGAAGAAAACAAGGACAAACGCTTCTATGCAATGGACGCGGAGAAGTTCCAAGATCTCGCCGAGCAAAATGAAGTGCGCGGCATTCCAAGCCTGCTCGTCTACCGCAATGGAGAGAAGATTGCCCATCTGCATAGCAAATTTGCCAAAACGCCAACCCAGGTAGCTGAATATCTGGCTGAGGTGAAATAATACAGGACGTCCCGATATGTAGCGAGGTGACGGTATGCTGCCTGCGCACTAGCCTAGCAGGGCAGAAGGCGCAGAACGGCACAACTACTACATTGTGCTCGCTGCATAGGCAAAAAGCCCGTACAGACCCAAATCTGTGCGGGCTTTTTTGCGTTCATAATAACGTTATTACATTATTACCTTTGTTTCGTAACTATTTATTTGACGGCGATTTGTCTACGCTTCAGAATAAGCTGTTCCACACTGCGCAGATGTAACAGCATTTCATCGGCTTCGTCATCGCTCAATTCACGAATATTTTCGACCAGTTTGTGCGCCATCGTGCCAAAGATTTTGTCCAGAGCGCGTCCACCTTTACGAGTAATGGAGATGCTGACATAACGACGATCCTGATCCGAACGGGTACGCTCGATCAGTTCTTCCTGCTCCAGCTTATCGCAGATCTGGGTAACTGCACTCGTTGTCAGACCGGTTGCCTTCACAATATCCGTGCCATATTGGCTGCCGTTATTGAGCAGAAAATGCAAAATGAAAATTTCGGTGGTGTTTGATTTGAGCTGACGCATAAGCGTAGGCAGTTCCATGATTCGTGGCATCCGATCCACCAGCAAGAGATAGCTTTTTAAGAGTTCGCCAGACGTTTCCAATAGTAAATCCTCCTCAATGAAAATAAATAAAACTGTTAGTTAATTATTGGTATAATGAAAGCAATCAGAGTTGATTGGCTATCACAATTCAATTATGTAAATCGCCAGGATGTGAAGATACAAAATACCAACATACAGGATGAGACATAAAGATAATGATATCAATCATGAAATAGCATCATCTTTTTCTTAAAACTTCCTTAACAATATAGTAATTTGTTACCAGTATTCCGTCAATGCAAATTCGACAGATTGAGACAAAAAACCGTTGTCATTGACGTAAATTTGAACATTTTTTATAATTAACTATCAATATCGCCGATTACGGGGTGAAATCCCGAACATTTGACCTTACGTTTTAACCAATTTTAGAAAAAAGGTGGCATCAGCTACATTGAATCAATCATCACTTCCCTTTGTAACGATGGACGAAATCGTACGCGAAGGTGATCCGATTTTGCGCAAGGTAACGGAACCCGTAAACCTGCCGTTATCGGAAGAAGAACGTACGACTGTCAATCGCATGATGGAGTTTTTGAAGCAATCGCAAGATGAAAAAGCGGCCGAAAAATATGGCCTTCGACCGGGTATCGGGTTGTCCGCCAATCAGATTGGCTGGGACGCACGTGTGTTTGTGGTCTATTTTACCGATGACCAGGATCGTCAGCTTGAATATGTATTTTGTAATCCCAAAATCGTCAGTCACTCTGCGGCCATGACCTATCTTGAACATGGCGAAGGTTGTCTGTCTGTAGATCGTCCGGTGGACGGGTATGTACCGCGTTATGAGAAAGTGACCGTACAGGCATTTACGCCGGATGGGCAGTCATTCAAGCTGAAGCTGAAGGGCTTCTCAGCGATTGTATTTCAACATGAATACGATCATTTGAATGGGGTTATGTTCTATGACCACATTAACAGGCAGGACCCATTTACCCTGCCGGAGACCGAATTTATTAAGCCGCTCTAAGTCTAATGTAGTATATCGGTAATGGGTAAATAATTTATAAACAATTCTTAAAATTTTTCGCTTATAATTTAATACTTTTTTAAAATTTACACCTTCTACCAGAGACTGTCTTTTATGGACAGTCTTTTTATTTGAGAATATGTTATGATACAGTATATTTCCAACATGACTTTTGTAAGCGTTTCATATTTGGTGAGGTCGAATTTGGTCAAAGCAAGAAACTTGCAGGGGTAACTTTTCGACCTGTTGTTGTGCGGAATGATTGTCAAACGATATGGAAAGCGGGTACACCGATGTGGCGTATGTTGATCCATCGTATTAACGATATCAAAATCAAAAACAAGCTGATTATCGCCTATATTTTTGTCGTGATGTTGCCGGTCTTGATTATCGGCGGGGTTGTGGTGAACTATATGCGGCAGGATGCACTCAACAATGCGGTTGAGCAAACGACAACCAATGTGGAGCGGATCAAGAACCAGCTGACCACTATGCTGCGTGTGCCGATTAACATTTCCAATGAGCTGCTATTTGATACACGGCTGAGTCAGGTGGTCAATACAAGGTATGACCGGGTATACGATCTCGTGGAAGCGTACCGGAATTATCAGGAATTTGACGAGTATCAGCGGCTGTATTCCGAAGTGTCGGCGATTCGGTTTTATGCGACGAATGATACGTTGCAGGACAATCTGGAGTTTATGCGGGTGAACTCAGATACGCGTAATAGCAATTGGTATCAGGCGGCGATCAATAGCCGCAAGATTAACTGGTTTTATCGCAAGGATGATCAGATCAATACGCCGCAAGTGCTCAGTCTGGTGCGCAAAATCAATTTTACCGATTATACGACGAGCGGGGTGCTAGTGATCGAGCTGAGCCAATCTTATCTCAATTCGCTGATTAGCGCAGAACCGTTTGAGACGATGATTCTGGATGATCGTGGCAATATCGTATCTGCCAAAAACACCGATCTGATCGGGAAACGGCTTGATGATCCCGGTGTAGATATTGATATCGATCTCGCAGGCAAAGGTATCTATGAACGCGAGGTCAATGGGCAACTGTCCAATATCGTTGTAGACGAATTGATTCCAGAGAGTAGTATGAATGGACTGAAGATTGTATCGGTCTTTTCCAATAATAGTATTGTACGCGATTCCAATATGATCATCCTGATCGGGACGGGCGTGCTGGTGGCGATTCTGCTGATTGGTCTGTTATTTTTGCAACTGATCTCGTTGCTGATTACGCGCCGTCTATCTGGATTGAGCCGTCAGATCAATCGGGTCGGCACAGGTGATCTTAAAGTCTCATCCAAAATTACCGGGATGGACGAGATTGGGCAGTTGTCTCGCAAATTTAACGATATGGTGCTGAATATCCGGCAGCTGATGGATCAGGTGTATGAGACGAATGAACGCAATACGAAGCTGGAGATTAGTCAGCGGGATATTAATTTTAAAATGCTGGCAAGTCAGATGAATCCGCACTTTCTGTTCAACGCGCTAGAATCGATTCGGATGAAGGCACACGTCAACGGGGAAAAGGAGATCGCTTACATCGTTCGCCTACTCGGCAAGCTGATTCGCAACAATCTGGAGATCGGCAGCAAGCATACGACGATTCAGGGCGAGATGGAACTGGTGCGTTCGTATCTGGACATTCAGAAATTCCGATTTGGGGATCGCCTCAGTTATGAATTGCTGCTTGATCCACAAACTGGCGAGACGCCGATTCCACCGCTGATCATTCAGCCGCTGGTGGAGAATGCGATCATTCACGGTTTGGAGAGCCGGGAAAGTGGCGGCTTAATCATAATCCGCACGCTACAAATTGAGCACGAAGTATTGATTGATGTGATCGATAATGGTTCTGGCATGAGTACGGAGCGATTGAAGCAGGTACGCCAGTCGCTGCGTACGGATAGCGAGGGCGACCGCATCGGGCTGAAAAATGTACATCAGCGGCTTACTTTATCTTACGGCGAAGCGTACGGGCTGCATATCTCCAGCACACCGCATGCTGGTACACAGATTTCCTTTAAAATACCAGCTTCGGATATGACGGAATCCTAACAGGGGAGGGACCACAGATCATGTTTAAAGTGATGATTGTCGACGATGAACCAGCGATTCGGGAAGGGTTGAAAACGATTATTGACTGGGACCGGATAGGCTTTGAGGTGGTGGATGCGGCAGCAAACGGGCGCGAGGCGCTGCAAAAGTTTGAACGCATTCAGCCCGATCTGATGATTATGGATATCCGTATGCCGGGCATGAGCGGGCTGGAAGTGATTCAGCAATTGCGTCAGGAGCATAATCAGGCGCATGTGCTCATTCTGAGCGGTCATGCGGATTTTGAATATGCGCGCCGGGCGCTTGGGTATGGGGTAGATGGGTATTTGCTGAAGCCAGTAGATGAGGAAGAGATGGAGCAGGAGCTGCGCCGGGTATACCGCACGCTAGAACAGGAGCAGCGTGGGAATGCCGTGCAGCCGCAGCAGGTGCACGCTCATGAATTGGTGGAGCAGATGCTGCTGAGTACGTCTGGCAGGGAGCAGGAGCGTGCGCTACAGGAGCTGCGATTGGACTGGGACGGATATCAGATTCTTTTGCTGGAGTGGCATGCAGGTACAGGCGAGCAGGGAGAAGGGATGAATCGTCCGTTGCAGCGGCTACGTAGCGGATGGCAAGAAGAAGAGCAGCATATCGTATTCGCGGCGGGGCAATGGATTGGCATATTGACTGGCAGGCATTATGATGCGCAGGCATTGGCGGATTTGAGACAGCGATTGCTAGATGAAGATGGCGCTCGGGAGCAGTGGTATATTGCTGCCGGACAGATGGCACAACAAGCAGAATGGATTCATGACAGTTATGAACAGGCGCAGTTGTTGCTGGAAGGACGATTCTGGTTTGACTCTTCCGGGGTAGCGCTGGCAGAGGCGGAAGTACAGCCAGCAACGTTTGATAAAACGTCAGTGGCTGCGGAAGAGGGGACGACCGTTCCGGCACCTCAAGCAGCGGAGTGGGCAGATCGGCTGTATTATGCAGTCGATATTCGTAGTCTGTCTGCTGCACAGCGGGTATTGCAGGAATTGCTGGATACATGTCATCGCGCAGCCATGCCAGAGCGTGAAACGAAAAGTCTGTGCTCGCATGTGCTGTCACTCGCGCTCAGCCGCTTGCCGGGGAGCGTGTCCGGGTCAGGTCCAGCGGTGCAGCAGTGTCTGGCATTGATTCCAGAGCTGTATTCGGCTTCCACAGCGGCAGGCGTAGTGGAGCTGATCAGCGAACGGTTGGATTGTCTGCTGCAATCGATTGACGGGGGCAGTCATGAATCGGTGATGAAGCAGATGACTGACTTTATCCGTCGTCATTATAGCGACAATCTGAAGCTGGAGCTGCTCGCGGAAGTATTCAATTACAATAGCGCTTACTTAGGCAAAATGTTCAAAACGTATACGGGCGATTCGTTCAATCATTTTCTCGATCAGGTGCGGCTGGATCGTGCCAAGGAGTTGCTGGCGCAGGGCATGAAGGTACACAAGGTTGCAGCGCAGGTTGGATATGCGAATGTGGATTATTTTCATAGCAAATTCAAAAAGTACACTGGCATCTCACCGTCCGCTTATCGGGAACAACTGGATCGGCAATTGGATTGAAGGATGAACAGACTAATAAGCAATGCACACTGGATGCAGAGCTGATAGATAGAGCAAGGTATATGCTGCAACAATGCAGACCGAATGCAGTAGCAATGAGATGATATGATGCGTCATGCCAATTGTGATAAGTAGAATATCCTGTTTTCCTGTTCTATTAAGGAGAGCAGGATTTTTTGTATTGGTATGTGAATGTTTATGTAGGGATAATTCAGAGAATGGATGGTGCTGTACCCTTTATTTTTAGTGATGTGAAAGGAAATGGAGCCGATGACTAATTTTTATATGATTTTACATCCAATTTGTCAGGTATAAATAGAAAGCGCTTTCTTTTATAATTCAATATGTACTCACCACGATACGGTTGCAGCACAGCAAGGCATCATCCTCGCGATGAAGCCGATTATAGGAAGGTGGATGGAATGATGGATTCAACAACCAAACAGGCATCTTCCCGCAAACGGGATAAGGCGTCCAGCATCAGTACCGGCAAAACCGGCAGCTTCTGGAAGGTGTTCAAGCAGCAGCGTTATCTGTATCTGATGTCGATCCCATTTGTGATCTGGGCATTCATTTTCAGTTATGTTCCGCTATGGGGCTGGCTGATGGCATTTCAGGAATATCGTCCGGCACGCTCGTTTTTTGAACAGCGCTGGGTCGGACTGGATCAGTTTATTGCATTGTTTCAGGATCAGCAGTTTTACCTGGCACTGCGCAATACACTGGCGATGAGCTTCCTCGGTTTGATTTTCGGTTTTATTTTCCCGGTTGTGTTCGCGATTCTACTTAATGAAGTACGCGGCATGATCTTCAAGCGTACGGTACAGACGGTATCGTATCTGCCTCACTTTGTATCCTGGGTCGTTGTAGCCGGGATCGTCACCAAGTCACTCTCCACCGATGGTGGTATCATTAATGAATTGCTCGTTTCGCTCCATATTATTGACCAGCCTATTCAATTTATGGCACAGGGGCAATGGTTCTGGGGCATTGTAACCGCTTCCGATGTATGGAAGGAAATGGGCTGGAATACGATCATCTATCTGGCTGCCATTACGGGTATTGATCAGGAGCAATATGAAGCATCACGGGTTGACGGTGCGAACCGATTCCGCCAGATGTGGCATATTACCCTACCTGGTATGCGAACGACGATTATCGTCTTGCTCATCATGTCGATCGGTCACTTGGTCAGCATCGGCTTTGAAAAGCAGTTCCTGCTTGGCAACAACCTTGTCACCGACTATTCTCAAGTATTAGACCTGTATGCACTGAAATACGGGCTTGAAATGAACCGGTACTCCTATGGTACGGCGATCAGTATTTTCAACTCGGTGGTCAGTATTGCGCTGTTGTTTACAGCAAATGGCATCTTCAAGAAAACGACCAAAGAGAGCATTATGTAACATTGTATTCGCAGGTAACGTAGCAGCATCGGCGGGGATGAAGACGTTCCGCCTGCTGCCGTGTACGATATGAGTTTGAAAGGGGAGAACGGCAATGGCAACCAACAAAGCATTCAACGCCACCAAAGGCGACAAAATCTTTGATGTGTGCAATACGATTCTGATGTCGCTTGTACTGATTGTAACGCTGTATCCGTTTCTGAACGTGCTGGCGATCTCGCTTAACGAATCGTCAGATACGGTACGAGGCGGTATCCATATTATCCCGCGCGCCTTTACATTTGAGAATTACTCAGTCATCTTCCAGTATCAAGGTCTGCTGCAAGGTGCACAGATCTCGATCCTGCGGACGGTGGTCGGTACGATTCTCGGTCTGATCAGCGCTTCGATGCTGGCATTTACACTCAGCCGGATTGATTTTCAGGCACGCAAATTCATCTCGACCTTTCTGGCGTTGACGATGTATGTCACAGCAGGTCTAGTGCCTACGTTCCTGCTGATGCGCGATCTGCATCTGATCGGCTCGTTCTGGGTGTATGTACTGCCCGGCGTAGTCAGCGCGTTCAACGTGTTCATTATCCGTTCCTTTATCGACGGATTGCCGTATGCGCTGCAAGAATCAGCGAAGCTGGACGGGGCAAATGATTTTACGATCTATCTCAAAGTCATTTTGCCACTCTGTAAGCCGGTACTTGCGACGATTGCCCTGTTCCTCGCAGTGGGACAATGGAACTCCTGGTTTGATACGTATCTGTACAATGCCAGTTCGCCAGAGTGGACGACGCTTCAGTACGAGCTGATGAAAGTATTGCAGCAAAGTACCCAGCAAAGCGGCGCTGTGAATGCAAACGATATGGCGAAGCAGATGGCAAGCATCTCGCCAGAATCGATTCGGATGGCGATTACGATTGTCGTTACCGTACCGATCCTGATCGTGTATCCATTCCTGCAAAAGTACTTTGTTAGCGGTATGACACTGGGTGCGGTGAAGGCGTAACGCCTTTGCCCTCCGGGGCTGGCGTACATAGTCATTCCTGCATCTGCTACTCTGCATGACAAGCACAGTGATCGTTTCTGCAATCCGATTCCAAACGATTCCTGCCGTATTGCCTCAGCCGGTCATTGCACCGGCTATCTATTTCCCCTTAAATGTAAGCGGAAACATTGAATGTTGAATGGTGATCCGCAAATGGTCTCAGGGAAATACTGTTTCCGAATTGTGTACATGTTATTTTCGCAAAGGCTACGTGACGGCAGTGCCGTCTTAGCATACAGAGGATGACCATTCAAAAGGGGGCTTTTTCATGGCTGGCAAATTGTTGAAACGCGTCATGATTCCGCTGGCGGTATTGTCGCTGGCAACCGTAACTGCCTGTGGCGGCAGTGCAGATCCATCCGAATCGGAAACGTCGGACACATCGACACCGATCACCATTTCGTTCTTCGGTTCCGATGCAAGTCCAACCTGGAACAACATGAAGGATGATGTCGGTCAAGCGATTACGAAGGCGACTAATGTAACGATCAATGCCGAGTATGATGTGAGTGGCGGCGGTACGCAGAAGATTGCTTTGATGACGGCATCGGGCGAATACCCGGATCTGATTTTTCCAAAAGGATCGATTACGAAGCTGGTAGAAGCGGGCGCACTGATTGATCTGACCGATCTGATCAACAAGTATGGTCCGAATATCAAAAAGGTATATGGCAATGATCTGGCGCGCTTGCAATACAGCAAGGATGATCCATCCATCTATGTCATTCCAACGAATGCCGGGGTAGGTCAGACATCCTTTGATGCAGGCGGCGGCTTTGAAGTCCAGAATGCCGTCATGAAAGAGCTTGGTTATCCTACGATCAAAACAGTCAAAGACTTTGAAAATGTGCTCAAAGAGTACAAAGAAAAACATCCAACCATCAACGGTCAGCCAACCATTCCATTGTCCCTCAATGCAGACGATTGGAAGATCATGATTACGGTAACCAATCCGGCATTCCTGTCCACTGGCGCACCGGATGACGGCGAATTCTACATCAACCCGGAAACATATGAAGCGCAATTGCATTACAAACGCCCAGAGGAAAAAGAATACTTCCGCTGGCTGAACCACATGTACAATGAAGGTCTGCTGGACAAAGAAACCTTTACCCAGAAGAGTGACCAATATCTGTCCAAAATCGCCAGTGGTCGCGTTCTTGGTCTGATCGATCAGGAGTGGGATTACCAGCAAGCTGAGAACTCGCTGAAATCATCCAAAATGGCAGAGCGCACCTACGGTCACTATCCGGTACAACTGGATGAGTCGACCAAAGACCGCTCCTTCCAAGACATCGGTGCACCGGTCGGTTACGGTATGGGGATTACGACTTCTGCCAAAGACCCGATTCGCATCATCAAGTTCCTCGACTGGATGGCATCCGACGAAGCCCAAGTATTGAACAACTGGGGCGTTGAAGGTAAACAGTATGAAATGAAAGACGGAAAACGCGTCATCCCGGCTGATGTACAGGAGCGCAAAATCAACGACAACACCAACTTTACCAAAGAATCCGGTATCGGCATGTACAACTTCTCCGTTCATTACGGTGACGGTGTGAAGGATTCTACTGGCAACTATTACACAACCAACTTCCCGGAACAAATTATCGCTGGATATACCCAGCCGGAGAAGGATACGTTGAAAGCATACGGCGCAACGACATGGAAAGATCTGTTCCCGCAAAAAGACGAGTTCCCGGTCAAAGCGTGGGGAGCCGCGTATAACCTGCCTGCACCGGATGACCCGAACTATACGGTAACATTCCAGAAATCGCAGGATATCGTACGTAAAAGTATTCCGGAAGCAGTACTCGCTAAACCAGATCAGTTTGACGGGATCTACGATCAGATGATCGAGCAATTGAACACCGATGATATGAAGAAAATGGAACAAACGTATTCGCAAATGATCAAAGACACGGTGGACCTGTGGAGCAAACCCGTAGCCGCCAAGTAAGCAGCAGCAAGGAGTGTAAGCTTCACTCCGAATACCCGGTTTCTGTATGGAAATACAAATGGGGGACTCTGTTGCTGGAGTCCCTTTTTCCATACTCTGCTACTGTAGATGAAGAGGAGAGGAGGATGTACGGCAGATTTGCGCAGCAAGAGAGGCTTTTACTATAAAGGAGGACTTTTTACAATGTCTGCAACATTCTTAAAACGTGCACTGATTCCGCTGGCAGTTCTGTCGCTGGCAACTGTAACCGCATGCGGAGGTAACTCCGATCCGACCCAAACCGAAACATCTGATACATCGACACCGATTACATTTTCCTTTTTCGGCTCTGACCCCAATCCAACCTGGAACGGGATGAAAGATGATGTAGGACAGGCGATTACCAAAGCAACCAATGTTACGATCAACGCGGAATACGATGTCAGCGGCGGTGGTACACAGAAGATCGCGCTGATGACTGCATCCGGCGAATACCCGGACATGATCTATCCGAAAGGCTCGGTTACGAAGCTCGTAGAAGCGGGCGCACTGATTGATCTGACCGATTTGATCGACAAATACGGTCCTAATATCAAAAAAGTATACGGTGACGATCTGTCCCGTTTGCAATACAGCAAGGAAGATCCGTCCATCTACGTCATTCCAACAAATGCCGGAGTCGGTCAGACTTCGTTCGATGCAGGTGGCGGTTTTGAAGTACAGAATGCTGTTATGAAGGAACTCGGTTATCCGAAGATCCAAACGGTGAAGGATTTTGAAAATGTGCTCAAAGAGTACAAAGAAAAGCACCCAACGATCAACGGTCAGCCGACGATTCCATTGTCCCTCAATGCGGATGACTGGAAGATCATGATCACCGTCACCAACCCGGCATTCACCTCCACCGGTGCACCGGATGATGGCGAATTCTACATCAATCCAGAAACGTATGAAGCGCAATTGCATTACAAACGCCCAGAGGAAAAAGAATACTTCCGCTGGCTGAATCATATGTACAACGAAGGTCTGCTGGACCCTGAGTCCTTTACCCAGAAGAGTGATCAGTATCTGTCCAAAGTGGCAAGTGGTCGCGTTCTCGGTCTGATCGACCAAGAGTGGGATTACCAGCAAGCTGAGAACTCGCTGAAAACATCCGGTATGGCGGAACGCACCTATGGTCACTATCCGGTACAACTGGATGGTCAAACGAAAGACCATTCCTTCCAAGATGTTGGCGCACCGGTCGGTTACGGTATTGGTATTACCACCTCTGCCAAAGACCCGATCCGCATGATCAAATTCCTCGACTGGATGGCATCCGATGAAGCTCAGGTGCTGAACAACTGGGGTATCGAAGGCAAGCAATATGAAATGAAAGATGGCAAACGTGTCATTCCGCAAGACGTACAAGATCGCAAAGTCAATGACAACACCAACTTTACCAAAGAATCGGGAATCGGCATGTACAACTTCTCCGTTCGCTATGGCGATGGTGTGAAGGATTCCGGCGGTAACTACTACACAACCAACTTCCCAGAACAGATTGTAGCCGGATACACCCAACCGGAAAAAGATACACTGAAAGCTTACGGTGCCACCACATGGAAAGACCTGTTCCCGCAAAAAGACGAGTTCCCGGTCAAAGCATGGGGAGCAGCGTACAACCTGCCTGCACCAGATGACCCGAACTACACCGTTTCTTTCCAAAAATCGCAGGATATCGTACGCAAACGTATCCCAGAGGCGATTTTGGCAAAACCGGATCAGTTTGACAGCGTCTACGATCAGATGATCACCGAGTTGAATACCGATGACACTAAGAAAATGGAACAAACGTATTCGCAAATGATCAAGGATACTGTTGACCTGTGGAGCAAACCGGTAGCTACCAAGTAATACCCCTAACGTATCACAACAGGTAGTACCAGCAGGCTGGATGATAATGACCCTAATCAAATCATCTACGGAATCAATAGCACAACAAGAGAGGCTCGATGATACGAGCCTCTTTTTTTCATCGAGCAATCATCGCGGGACATTGATTCCGGCGCTTCTCGTCTGTAAGAGGCTTCACTACTCGGAAATGAATACAAAGGAGGACTAATATGACGGAAAATCAAGCACGCTCTACAACGGATATGTATAGACTCTGGTATAGCCAACCCGCGGAGGTGTGGGAAGAAGCGTTACCAATTGGGAACGGGCGAATCGGTGGCATGGTATTCGGTGATGCCGTACGCGATGTGGTACAGTTGAATGAAGATACACTCTGGTCTGGAACGCTGCGTGAACGCTCGAACCCGTCTAGCTTGAAGCATCTGGAACAGGCACGCAAGCTGATCTTCGCTGGGCAACTGGATGAAGCGCAGGAGCTGGTCAATGAGCAGATGCTCGGTCAGGATGTACAGGCATATCAACCGCTGGGTGATCTGATCGTGCAATATGTTGCGCCAGAAGCGGATAGCGAGATTCGGCATTACCACCGGGAACTTGATTTACAGCAAGCGGTATTGCGCACATCGTGGCAGCAGGGAGAGCAAGCGTTAGAGCGAGAGGTGCTGATCAGTTACCCGCATCAGATCCTTGCTTATCGGCTACGTAGCACCATTCAACAGCCATTGTCTGCGCAGATCAGTCTGAATAGTGTGCAGCCGCATAGACTCACCACATCTGGTCATCAGCTGGAGATGAAGGGCTATGTGTACCCGGAAGCTTCGTGGTATGGGGAGAAGGAACAGCCATACCGCTGGAATGATGCCGAAGAGCAGGGCATTCATTTTCATACTGTTCTGCATGTATGGAGCGATAGTGGAACAGTACAGGCACATGGCGATATGATTCATGTGGATGGGGCAACCGAGGTTGTTATTTTACTAGCGGCGGCAACTAATTACGATGGATACGATCGTCAACCCGGCAGCGCTGGACGCTCGTTGGTGGAACAGTGTCGTCAGCAGCTGGATAGTGCAGCAGCACTCGGTTGGAACCAGATTCGGGCAGAGCATGTTGCCGATCATGAACGTTTATTCCAACGGGTACAGCTGGAGCTTGGGACATCACCAGAAGAACGTTCGCAGCAGGCAGATGTTTTGCCGACCGATCTGCGATTGCAGCGGTACAAACAGCAGGGGCAGGATAACGAGCTGGAAGCTCTCTATTTCCATTATGGACGATATCTGCTGATCGCCAGTTCACGTCCGGGCAGTCAGCCTGCTAATTTGCAAGGCATCTGGAATCCGCATGTGCAGCCGCCGTGGTACAGCGATTATACGACCAATATCAATACGCAGATGAATTATTGGCCTGCGGAATTGTGCAATCTGAGCGAATGTCATGAACCGTTGCTGACGATGATTGAACAGCTGAGCCATAGCGGGCGACAGGCTGCTACTGTTCATTACGGTGCAAGCGGCTGGGTCACTCACCACAATACCGATCTGTGGCGACAGGCAATTCCGACGGGTGGCGATGCCAGCTGGGCCTTCTGGCCGATGGGCGGCATCTGGCTGTGCGCGCATCTGTGGGAACATTACGAGTATACGCGGGATGTAGAGTATCTACGCCAGACCGCCTATCCAATTATGAAAGAAGCAGCTCAATTTGCATTGGATTGGTTGGTGGAAGACCCGCAGGGGTATCTCGTAACCGCACCATCCACTTCACCGGAAAATAAGTTTCTGACGGAACGTGGCACGCCATGCAGCATATCTGCGGCATCGACGATGGATATGACCTTGATCCGGGAACTGTTCCGGCATTGTATGCAGGCGGCGCAAGTGCTGGCTTCTCAGCATGACACAACAAGCACAAGATTAGCAGCGGATCAGCCAGCATCACCGATCGACGGATTATCATCAGTAGATAGATTATCATCGATAGACGAATCGTTTGCGATAAGCGAATCATCATCGATAGAACATCATCGTCTGACTGGTTTTGATGAGCAATTTATAGATCGCCTAATGACCGCGATAGATCGTGTGTATCCTTTCCAGATCGGGCGTTATGGGCAATTACGCGAATGGTATGACGATTATGAGGAGCATGAACCGGGACATCGCCATGTATCACATTTGTACGGATTGTATCCAGGTAATGAAATCAACCGTCAGCAGCGCCCTGAGCTGGTGCAGGCGGCAAGCGTATCGCTAGAGCGGCGATTAGAGCATGGCGGAGGTCATACAGGCTGGAGCTGTGCATGGCTGATCAATCTGTACGCGAGGTTGCTGGACGGCGAGCAAGCACATCATTTTGTGCATACATTGCTAGCACGTTCGACGTATCCGAATCTGTTTGATGCACATCCGCCATTTCAGATTGACGGCAACTTTGGCGGAACGGCTGGTATGGCAGAGATGCTGCTGCACAGTCATCTGGATCATCTTCACCTGCTGCCTGCGTTGCCCTCCAATTGGCAAGGCGGGAGTGTTACGGGGCTACGTGCGCGCGGCGGATATACGGTAGATATTAGCTGGAGTGACGGACAGTTGCAGCATGCACAACTCCAAGCTGATCATACTGGCGTATGTCGTATCCGTTCTGCACAGCCGCTGCATATTCATGATATCCCGGTCACTTCTGATGAACCTATCGTAGCGGCACCGGAGTTCAAATATACAGAGGATGAGCATGGTCATCTTATCGAGTTTGCGGTAACAGCAGGAGAACGGTACAACTTGATTCATCGTACAGAACATGTAAGTGGTCTATTGTCTTGAATTTACGTACCGGGAAACATAAGTTACAGCCTGTTGTAGAGCGCTGAATTATACTATGATGTAAGCGTATGCTCATTTGTAAATATTTTACTATGGGAGGATTTCAATTATGACTATTTTCCAATTTCCAAAGGATTTTCGCTGGGGCACAGCGACCGCATCGTATCAGATTGAAGGCGCGTATCAGGAAGATGGACGCGGATTGTCGATCTGGGATACATTCGCTCATACGCCAGGCAAAGTGTATAACGGGCATAATGGAGATATCGCTTGTGACAGCTACCATCGGTATGAAGAAGATATTGCTATAATGAAAGAACTCGGTATTGATACGTATCGCTTCTCAGTAGCATGGCCGCGTATTATTCCAGATGGGGATGGAGAGATTAACCGTGAAGGCATCCAGTTTTATCATCGTTTTGTAGATGCGTTGCTGGAAGCGGGAATTGAGCCTTTTTGTACGTTATATCACTGGGACCTTCCACAGGCGTTACAGGATGTGGGCGGTTGGGAGAATCGACGCACTATCGATGCTTTTGTCAAATATGCCGAAGTGATCTTCCGTGAATTTTCTGGCAAAATCAAATTTTGGCTCACGTTCAATGAACCATGGTGCATCGCTTTTCTGTCCAATCTGGAAGGCAAGCATGCGCCGGGGAATGAGGATCTGCAAGTTGCGCTGAATGTTGGGCATCATGTTCTAGTGGCGCATGGACATACAGTGAAGCTATTCCGTGAACTGCAACTAGAAGGACAGATCGGAATCGCGCCGAATGTCGCGTGGGCGGTTCCTTACAGCAAGCGTCCGGAAGATCGAGCTGCTTGTGACCGTAATATTGAAGTGTATGCCGACTGGTTCCTTGATCCGATCTACAAAGGACAATATCCATCTTCTCTATATGAATGGTTCCAGCAAGCAGGCGCAACGCCGCCTATTCAAGATGGCGATCTGGAGATTATCGCGCAACCGATTGATCTGCTAGGTATCAATTATTATCATCCAACTGTTAATCGGTATAACGCATCCGCTGGTTCTTTGCAAAGTGAGGAAGTGGATATGGGGCTGTTCAAGACCGATATCGGTTGGCCGATTGATGCGACCGGTCTGTATGATGTCATTCACTATCTACAAAAATACGGCAACAACGATATCTATATTACCGAGAACGGCGCTTGTATTAATGAATGTCCGGTAAATGGTAAAGTGAATGACGTGATTCGCGTCTACTATTTGCAACAGCATATCGCTCAGGTACACCGTCTGATCAACGACGGTATTCATCTGAAGGGATATATGGCATGGTCGCTCATGGATAATTTTGAATGGGCAGAAGGATATCGTATGCGTTTTGGGCTGGTGCATGTCGATTTCCGTACTCAGGTGCGTACACCGAAGGAAAGTTATTACTGGTATCAGAATGTGGTGCGTAATAACTGGATGGAAACGCGCTAATACGATCGATCTTTAAAATATAAATGGGACGAGCGAATCAAAGACCCTATTTTGTGGTAATAGGCAGTATAGCATACCGATGCGATCCAATATTGAATGCATGCAAGTGATCACCGGTACACATACTAGCAAAACAACTACGAAGAAAGGGGAGTGGATTCCATGGCTACCAACTCGAAAAGTCCCCGTAATAGAACATCAGCGCAAAATACGTATGGACTGAGCCGTATGCTCAGTATCGTGGCATGGATTGCCTGTGCTGCCGGTATCCTGCTGATTGTATTCAATCTTCAACCATTTAACGACAATAACTTGGGATTGATGATGGGAGTAGGCTGTTTGGCGGCTTTTGCGATCATTTATTCGCTTGGTAAATGGCTCGGATCGATGCAGGCTCGCAGCGATGAGGGCAAAGAAGGCATTAAAGATGATTGATAGTTATACGTTGTTAACAGACGTATAATATGCAACAAACAACATGAATACGGCCCTTTTAAGATTTATTCTTAAAGGGGCTTTTTGTTGAAGTAAAAATATGTTAATCTTGAAATAATGTGAAATCATTCACTTTTGGTTACTAATAAATTGACAGATTTGTTAACAAGCCAAAAAAAACTGAAATTTACACCTTCTATGGATACGCAAAAAGCACACTTAGTGTTACCATAGGAATGTGTGGTTTCAATATTATGAACGTCATGAGCGTTAAGTGAGAAAGGGGATCAAGATGAACAAAAAACCAGGTTCGCGCCTTATGTTATGGGTTCTTCTGGTTGTAACTGTTCTGTCGCTGGCCCTGACGGTGTGGGCGTTAGCTACTGGCTCCAGTAACTACGCTGTTCTCAATCCGAAAGGCCCTATTGCAGAAGGACAACGGGATATCATTATCATTTCTACGATTCTGACCGCGATTGTCATCGTACCAACTACCATACTGACATTTGTCATTGTATGGAGATATCGTGACAAGCCGGGCAGAAAGGCGAAATACGATCCGGATTTCAGCCATAGCACATTGCTTGAATCCATTTGGTGGGGCATTCCGATTGTCGTAATCGCCATTATTGGTATCGTAACGGTACGTTATACGTACGCGCTCGAACCTTCCGTGGCTATTCAGTCACAAAAGCAACCCGTAACCATCCAGGCAGTATCGATGGACTGGAAATGGGCGTTCTTCTATCCTGAAGAGGGAATCGCGTCTGTGAACACATTGACCATTCCTGAAGATACGCCAATCCGTTTTGAATTGACTTCCGATGCTCCGATGAACTCCTTCTGGATTCCGCAGCTGGGTGGTCAGATTTATACAATGTCTGGTATGGCGATGACCTTGTATTTGCAGGCAGACCATACAGGCACGTATTTTGGTTCCGGTGCAAACTTTAGTGGTGAGCACTTTGGCGACATGAGATTTGACGTAAATGCAGTGAGCGATGCGGACTATCAGGCATGGGTGAACAAGGTAAAAACCGAGTCTCAGCCAATGACGATGGATACGTACCAATCGCTGTCGACTCCAGGTACAGCTGAAAAGCAATTCTTCTCGGCGTTCCCGGACAATTTGTTCCAACAACTGGTGGGCAAATATCTGCCAGGTGGTATTGCTGATACTGATCGTGCATCCCATACGACTCCTCAGACTCAAACCGGTGAAGGTGAGAGCAATGAAGGTCAAAGCGACATGGGTACAGACAGTGAATCCAATCAACAGCATGATGGATTGGGTACGGATTCCAAGTAATCCTCTGTCGGTTGAATGATGTTCTGGCATTGATACAATGCTGCATTATACTGTTGTCTGCCTGACACGGTATAGATAAAGACAGTGAAAGGAGCTCCACGATGCTCGAAAATATTAAACAGTTTGCATCCGAGTTTTTCGTCACCGGTGATCCGCTGATTTACGGTGCAGACGTATCCATTGCATTGGTATCGATTGCCATCGTTGCTGGATTGACCTATTTCAAAAAGTGGAAATGGCTCTGGCGTAACTGGTTGACTACCGTCGACCACAAAAAGATCGGTATCATGTATATCCTGGCTGCCATCATCATGATGTTCCGCGGTGGCGTTGATGCCCTGATGATGCGTACGCAGCTAGCGATTCCAAACTTTGAGTTTTTGCATCCTGAGCATTATAACCAAGTCTTCACTACGCACGGCGTAGTTATGATCTTATTTATGGCGATGCCGTTTATGTTCGGTTTGTTCAACGTTGTCGTTCCGCTACAGATTGGCGCGCGCGACGTTGCGTTCCCGTATTTGAACTCCCTGAGCTTCTGGCTGTTCTTCCTCGGTGCGATGCTGTTTAACCTTTCCTTCGTTATCGGCGGTTCGCCGGACGCAGGTTGGCTCAGTTATCCACCATTGTCGGAGATGCAGTTTAACCCGGGTCCGGGTCAGAACTTCTACATCTGGGGTATTCAGATCTCTGGTATTGGTTCCCTGGCAACAGGTATCAACTTCCTCGTTACCATCATCAAAATGCGTGCACCAGGCATGACAATGATGAAAATGCCAATGTTCACTTGGTCGGTATTCGCAACATGCGTAATCATCATCTTCGCATTCCCGATTCTGACTGTTACACTGGCACTGCTGTTCCTGGACCGGTTTGGGGGCGGCCACTTCTTCACCCTTGACGGTGGGGGTAACCCGATGATGTATATCAACTTGATATGGATGTGGGGTCACCCTGAGGTATATATCGTTATCTTGCCGGCGTTCGGTATCTTCTCCGAAGTCGTCAGCGTGTTCTCACGCAAAAAGCTGTTCGGTTACACTTCCATGGTCTTTGCGATGATGATCATCGCGTTTGTATCGTTCTTTACTTGGGCGCATCACTTCTTCACGATGGGTTCCGGTGCAGACGTCAACGCCTTCTTCGCTTTGTCCACGATGTTGATCGCAATCCCGACAGGGGTTAAAATATTCAACTGGTTGTTCACAATGTACCGCGGACGTATCCGCTTCGATCTGCCAATGCTTTGGACGGTCGCGTTTATACCGGCATTTATCGTCGGTGGTATGACAGGGGTACTGCTCTCGGTTGCACCTGCTGACTTCCAGTATCACAACAGTTACTTCCTGATTGCCCACTTCCACCAAGTTCTGATCGGTGGCGTCGTGTTCGGTTACTTTGCCGGCATGTACTACTGGTGGCCAAAAATGTTCGGCTTCAAGCTGAACGAAACGCTGGGCAGATGGTCCTTCTGGTTCTGGAACATCGGTTTCTACGTATGTTTCATGCCGCAGTACCTGCTCGGTCTGATGGGTATGACTCGTCGTGTAAGTACATTTGATTGGGATACCGGCTGGGGCCCGCTGAACGTCGTATCGACGGTTGGTGCGTACCTGATGGGTATTGCCTTCATCTTGCAGGCTGTACAGATCGCTTATAGCTTTGTACATCGCGAAAGAGATGTTACTGGCGACATGTGGGATGCCCACACACTGGAATGGACGATTCCTTCTCCAGCTCCAGAATACAACTTTGCCATTACTCCGGTAGTGGATAGCAGAGATCCACTGTGGATCGAGAAGCAGCGTCGTGCTGCTGGTAAGCTTCCTGCGAAGGATGCGAAACCAAAATACGAACCAATTCATATGCCTAGTAATTCGGGTATCCCGATTATCTTTTCTACGTGCTTCTTTATCGCAGGTTTCGGTTTTACATTCCACTGGGTATGGATGGCCGTAATCGGTCTTGCGGGCGTGTTGGCTTGTCTGGCTGCACGTTCCATGAATGATGATGAGGGCTTCTACATTCCAGCAGAAGAAGTAGAAAAAACTGAGGCTTCATTAAGGGGGACACTTTAATGGCACAAGCCGCAACACACGGTCATGATCATCATCATGACCATGGACATCACGATCCACAGGAACTGAAGCTGCTTGGCTTCTGGATCTTCCTGATCACGGACGTTGTTTTGTTCGGTACGCTGTTTGCTACGTATGTGGTCTTGCACCACAATACGGCAGGCGGACCGAGCGCGTCCGAGATTTTCGAAATGCCGGGCGTTATCGCTGAAACCTTTATCCTCCTGACATCCAGCTTTACAAGTGGTCTTGCCGTACTGGCAATGAACCAAGGGAAAGTAAAGCAACTGATTTCATGGTTGGCAGTAACATGGGTACTGGGTGCAGCGTTTATCTTCCTGGAAGTTGACGAGTTTATCAAAATGGTACACGAAGGCTTCAACTTCGGTACAAGTGCATTCGCCACCTCGTTCTTCACGCTGGTTGGTACGCATGGACTTCACGTATCGATGGGTCTGGGCTGGATGTTGCTTATTATGATTCAACTGGGACGCAAAGGCATTACCGATGTAACACGCGGTAAAGTCAACGTACTCAGCTTGTACTGGCACTTTTTGGACGCCGTCTGGATTTTCCTGTTGTCGGTCGTTTATCTGATGGGGGTGATGTAACATGGCGGATCATTCCAACCATACACACGGACACGATGAAGCACATGCTCACGGTTCGTTAAAGTCTTACATCATCGGTTTTATCCTGTCGATCATTCTGACCATCATTCCACTGGTCGTCGTCCTCAATCATATGCTGGACAGATTCCCTACGGTTCTGGTGATCATGATCACTGCCGTATTGCAGTTCGTTGTTCAGTTGTTCTTCTTCATGCACGTGCGTGAACGTCAGGGCAACCAACCTCGCTGGAACGTGATGGCTCTGATCTTCGGTCTGGCAATCGTACTCGTTGTCGTATCCGGTTCGATCTGGATCATGACATACAACGGCGTAGGTTACTAAGTTTTATCGTAATAACAACAGGCTGCTTGCCTGTACTGAAGCTCTCCCGGATAACCGGGGGAGCTTTTTTTGTTATTAGATTCTATTCGCGGCTTTAGTGATTAGGGAAAAAGGTAAGCAGGAAAGTTACCCGGGAAATAATGAGCGGCTGTACCTTGGAAAGGATATAGTAGGCGATCCAGAGTTATAGCAGCAAAGTAAATGAATAGTTATAGCTAAGCCATATGCTACGTCAATCAGGAAGTCTTTGAAATCGATTCGCTTGCAGAGGCTGAGGATCTATCTGCTTTTCGCTTGTCCTCGGCAATCAAAACGATACTGACGATAATCAGAAGTCCTCCCAACCCTTGCATATAGCTAGCCTGTTCCTTTAGAAGCAGCAGCGATAACAGTATCGAAGTGAGTGGCATCATACCAGAAAAAGCAGCGGTTGTGTAGGCACTGCAATAGGTGACACCTTTGTAGAAAAAGAAAAACGCAAGCCCTGTGATAATCCATCCATACCAGATCAATCCGATCCATTCGTACCACTGAATAAGCAATAGCGTTTGAACAGGCTTAGGCTGCTCCAGCAGAAATGGGATTAGACAGAAGCCCAAAGCGATAGCAGACACGATACAAACCTGAACCATCGGCTGAATGTCCCGAGCAGTAGAATGTGGATCAGTAGCACGCTGTTTACGGGAAATAATATTAAATAATGACTCACTCGCAGCTGCACCAAGAATGAATAGATTGCCCCATATATGCTGCATGGATGGCATAAAGGTAGTATTACCTGTGTTCTGCAATAGCATAATTCCTACTACAGTACATCCAATGCCTAATGCGTTCTTGATGCTCAGTTGTTCTTTTAATAGAAAAAAAGCCAGTACAGCCGTCATCATAGGTGTCGTGCCGCTTAATATCCCCGCTTCCAATGTGCTTGTACGACTAACCCCAAGCAGCAAGCCTATGCGAAATAAAAACATGCCAAACCACGCCTGTAGGATTAGCATCATCCAGTCATGCCGACGAAGATGCCGAATCGTCTGTATCGTTGCTTTCCCGTAAAAGGGAGCCAGACAGAGCAGCAGAATGCCCAGTCCCACTGCTGTAATGGTGAACAAAGGCAGACGCTCAGATAGTATGGAGCCTGCCACAACAGATGTACCCGCGAGGGTAAACGCCAGTAATAAATAAAGTTTTCCTTTGAATTGCTGCATAGTAAGTCCCCTTTGTCCTCATCATAGGATGGATATAGATCACATTATAAAAAGGGAACTGGACGAGGATAAGAGCCAGTATGGTATCATTTGGACTGGACCAGTTGGAAAGGAGGATTACAGATGTGGGGGATTCAGCTAGAGCATCAAAGTAGCATAACTCTTGCGAGACAGATATTCTTGTCATTTCGGCAAGCGATTCTACGGGGCAATATGTTGGAGGGCGAGGCTTTGCCTTCGACGCGTGCATTAGCACGCGAGCTGGGAGTAGCGCGTAATACCGTTTGCGAAGCGTACGATATGCTGGACATTGAAGGCTTTATCATGAGGCAGCAGGGAAAAGCCACGCGTGTAGCCTCTGGGCTAAAGCTAGAACAGCAGCTAGATCAACAGCCTGCGAAGCAGACTAAAACCGAGCCAATCCCTATCCGGTGGGACTTCAAGACCGGGCAACCGGATTGGGCGGCTTTTCCATGGTATAGCTGGCGGCAGTGTCTTCAAAAGGCAGCCCTTGATGTATTGCCAGAGCTGCTGAGCTACGGTAACGGCAAAGGGTACGAGCCACTATGCGAGCAGATTGCCGATTGGCTGCTGCGGAGCCGTGGGATGGAGGTAGACCCTGCTGATATTTTTATCACCTCTGGAGCGACGCAAGCATTCCATTTGCTTGTGCATATATTGAAGCAGGAAAACAGGGCCTTTGCTTTAGAAAGCCCTTCTCATCCGGCGATTCGAAAGATTGTTGAAAATAATCGTATTCCGCTCGTCTGGATGCCTGTCGATGAACAGGGAGCGAATGTTGCTGTTTTGCCCAATCATGACGTATCCGCAATCTATTTGACTCCATCGCACCAATTTCCACTGGGGGTGATATTGCCTGCTGAACGACGTGCTGAATTCATCCGAATGGCACGCAACCAGCAGTTTTATATGATCGAAGATGATTATGATAGTGAATTTCGTTATACCGGCTCTCCGATTAGCCCGCTATATAGCATGGACCCTACAAGAGTGATCTATGTCGGTACATTTAGTAAGACCCTTTTTCCAGCATTGCGGATTGGATTTGCCATCTTGCCTCGATCACTACATAATGCATGGAAGGAGAACCGACAGTACTTGGATGTTCAAAATCCGATCATGGAGCAGGTGGCACTCAGCCATTTTATACAGCAGCGAAAACTGGATCGGCACATCCAGCGAATGCGGCGCATCTATCGTGAGAAACGAAATACACTGCTGAAGGCTATCGACCAATACATCTCCCATGAAGTCATCGTATGGGGAGATGCTTCGGGTCTGCATACAGTGATTCAACTTCCGGGCTTGAAGCTGGATGCTGCTTTTCTCAAGCGATGTGGCGATGCAGGAATACGCTTGACGCTGGCTTCTGAGTATTCCACGGAACAGAGTGAGCATAGCGATAATGATACGTTGTTGATCGGCTATGGTCATCTGAAGCATGAGGATATTATTGGTGGGATGAAAGCGTTGAATAGTGTGATTATGGGAGAGAGTCTGATGGATTAAATTGTGACGATAGCGAGTAGATCAATGCATAATAAGCTAGGCGATTCACAGACGATAGGCAGTTCAGAACAAAACAGACGCTTCATAAGCGGATACATGGTTCAGAATGAGATGGATGGTTCATAAGCAAATACGTGGTGGACAATGGAACAGACGGTGGGATAGCACAAAGAATCTACAGGTATAGAAATATCATAGTAAATAGGGACAGCAAAGAGCCTGCACAGGATATCGTGCAGGCTTTTGTTATTCCAACTTGTCAGACGTTATTTTACCGATGCGTGCGAGCGGTTGTATAGCTCTTCCAGATACTTCTGAATCTCGCCGCGCAGTTCCGGGCGATTCAGGGCGAACTCGATGGTCGATTTTACATAACCAAGTGGATCGCCGATATCGTAACGGTTGCCCTGAATTTCTAGTGCAGCCAGATGTGGCAGGCGGGAGATGGCATCGGTCAGTTGAATTTCGCCGCCTTTACCCGGTGGTGTGTCTTCGAGAATGTCGAAGATTTCCGGTGGCAGGATATAACGTCCGATAACCGCCAGATCAGAAGGGGCATCTGCCACATCTGGTTTTTCGACGATCCCGCTTAGTGGGATAATGGAATGTGGCGTATTCGGGAGTGCAGACGGTGCGACGATTCCGTATTTGTTCGTTTCTTCATACGGTACATGCTGTACGCCGACGATAGCAGTAGACGGATAGACTGTCTGGTTAATCAGCTGTTTCAGACCTGGCTCTCCATTAACGATCAGGTCATCACCGAGCAGAACAGCGAATGGTTCGTTGCCGACGAATTGCTTGGCGCACAGGATGGCATGACCGAGACCGAGCGGCTTTTTCTGACGAATATAATGAATGTCCGCCATCTCGGAAATATAGTTCACTTGCTCCAGCAGAGCAGTTTTATTTTTCGTAGCTAGTTCAAGTTCCAATTCAACGGAATGGTCAAAATGGTCTTCGATCGAACGCTTGCCACGACCGGTTACGATCAGGATAGACTCGATGCCACTGGCAACCGCTTCTTCAATGATGTATTGAATCGCCGGTTTGTCGACGATCGGAAGCATTTCCTTAGGTTGGGCTTTGGTAGCTGGCAGCAAACGTGTACCAAGACCGGCTGCCGGAATAATCGCTTTACGTACTTTCATGGGAATGCCTCCTTAGATGATGGTAGCTTAGGTATAGTTGAATCGAAATATCCATTGATATAGAGAGCAAGAGATATAGTTTGCTTAACGAAGGATGGAAAGGAAACCTTGCGCATTGGCAATAGAAAACAGGCATATATGAATCTTCTAACGTATAAATTGTCTTGGGATCATAACGTATAGACTTTGGAATCCTAGAGACAAAACAGTTTGTTCGTTATCTAACCAATATCTTATCCGCGGAATACCCACAACTTGCTAAAGCCGAAGTTGATGCCTAGACCGAGAATCGTCACAGCAATCTTCGCCATCCAGACTGGAATGGTCGCAGGTACAAGGCTGATTGCGATACTGGTAATGACGGCAACACAGATATTAACGACGAGAAAACGGATCAGTTCGCCTACATCCCAACCTTTGTCACGAGCAAATGTCCATTTGCGATTCCAGTAGTAGCTGTTGGCAGTTCCGGCGCTATAGCCGAGAATTTGAGCTGCTGCAACCCCAGTTAGGTTTTGCAGCAGCATGAATACGATAAAGTCGATAACGGTATTGGAGACGCCGACAGCGGCAAAGCGTACTGCCTGATTGGAAAAGAGCTTAGAAACCAACATAGCGTTTCTCTTGGTTCATTTGACGTTGGTCGTTAACAGCGCGTTGCTCGGTAACGATGTGTTGATCATGCAGCGGTTGTTGCTGTTGTTGCACAAAGTTGCGTTTTTCCTGTACGAGGTAGAGCGGACGACCTTTGACTTCATCGTAGATGCGACCGACATATTCACCCAGTACGCCGAGAATAACAAGCATGATCCCATTGAGGAACAGAATGCAGGCGATGATGGATGCCCAGCCCGGTGTAGTTGAGAAGTTCATCAACTTCTGACCGACAACGAACAGCAGGAAGATAAAGCTGAACAGGGAAACGAAGCTACCTAGTACGCTAGCGAGACGCAGCGGTTTGAGTGAGAAAGCGATCAGGGCGTCGGATGCGAAGCGCAGCATCTTTTTGAGTGGATACTTGGTTTCACCGGCAAAGCGCTCCTCACGCACATAAGCGATTGATGTTTGACGGAAACCGACCCAGCTGACCAGTCCACGTACGAAGCGGTTGCTTTCTTTCAGACTTTTCATCGCTTCGCACACTTTGCGGTCGATCAGGCGGAAGTCGCCTGTGTCGAGCGGAATGTCGATATCGCTCAGTTTGTTCAGCGTGCGATAGAAGAGGGCAGCTGACCATTTTTTGAAGCCTGTTTCGCCTTTGCGTTCCGCGCGAGTGGCATAGACAACGTCATAGCCTTCTTTCCATTTCTCAATCATTTGCAAAATCAATTCGGGTGGATCTTGCAAGTCGGCGTCGATGACGACAATTGCTTCACCGGATGCACTGTCCATACCGGCAGTGATTGCAATCTGGTGACCGAAGTTACGGGAAAAGTCGATCATTTTGACCGATGAGTCGGTGTTGCACAATTGAGTGACCATAGCAGCCGTTTGGTCACGGCTGCCGTCATTTACAAAAATCAGTTCATAGGTTTCTCCAGTTTGCTGCATCACTTCCGTCAGACGGCGGTAGCACTCCAGTACAACTTCTTCTTCATTGTAAACTGGAACGATAATGGAATATTTCATCGATAGTCCTCCTTTGGATGTTCAAGAGCTTGAGGTAACATGCTGCGGAATATTCATTCCGCCGTCAGTTGATACAGTGTCATTTGCGAGCCGCCCATACCGCCGCCACGACCGGAGCCGCCGGCAGAACCACGACCGGAATCAGTGCTGCTACTCGCTTGTGTTATTGTCGAAGTGTCATTGTTACTATTTGTATTGGTAACGGTTGTACTTGCCGATGTATCGGCGCTTGTCGAAGTGGTTGTGGCAGATGCGGTAGAGCCGGATTTCCATTCCGATTCGGAAATTTCGGTTCCGTGTTCTTGCACCCATTGCGTCAGCTCGGAGCTGCCGCTGCCCATACCGCCACCAAGCAGTACGTACCGGAGTTGTCCACTGTTTACGAGTTGCTCCAGCTGATCGACTGTTAATGCACTATCGGAGCCTTTGAAACCGCCCCATGCAATGACAGCGTCACTCGTTTGCAGAATGATCGGTGTTGCAGTTTGCGAAGCCGTTGTCGCGACGAGATATTTGGCATCGCCTTGATTGGCTTCCAGATAAGCGATCAGATCGGCATCTACGTCAGAACTGTTATTGTTGCCGCTACGAGAGTCGGCAAGTTCCGGTCCAGCATACGGTTGAACCGAGTTGCCGCCATAGAGTGCCGGAGTCAGTGACCAGTAAGCTGGAGCTGCCAGCAATGCTACTAGTGTCAGCGCCAGAGCGCCACGTTTCAATGCATCGCGTTTTAACAGCAGTAGGATCAGGGCAACGATACCGAGGGCAAATGCCGCAATAGCTAGCACGGTCATACCTTGTCCCCATGTAATATAGATACCCGTTCCAAGTGCAACTGCCATAAAGGCGATTGTCCACCAGCGTCGTCCTGCTTTCCAGAGCTGAACGATACCTGCACCAGTCAGAGCGGCAATCGCAGGAGCCATCATCACAAAGTAGTAACGGTGAATGTGACCAGCGATGCTGAAGAATACGATCATCGGCAGCAGCCATGCGAACCAGAATAGTACGATGTTACGTTGTTCTCTGCGTTGCAGCCAGAGCATGAGAGCGCTCAGCAGTGCAGCTGGCAGGAACCAGGCGATTTGACCAGCATTGCTGTCATCCAGCAAGCGGAGAATACCGGCGTCACCAGCGTCATTGCTGCCTCCGCCTCCGCCACCACTCATGCCACCGCCGCCAGAGCCACCGCCCGGACCGCCACCCGATCCGCCGGGACCACCGGAACCCATACCGCCTGAAGGAGCACCATTGGTCTGGGCTACGCTAGTATCCGCTGTTGTAGATGATGCAGTGGATATCGTGCTGGACTTGTCAGATGATGTATCCGAGCTGGTTGTGACTGCCGCAGTACTGGTTGTCGATGTACTGTCTGTAGTCGTTGCAGCTTGATCCGCCGAAGTGTTAGCAGTTGTTGCTGTTGTCTGTGTGCTATCGGTTGTGGATGAGGCACTTTGATTGCTCATACTCGGAGGTTGTCCGCCTCCGCCGCCACTTCCACTACCGCCACCAGAATCGCCAGTCAGACGGCTAATGCCGTTATAACCAAGTGCCAGTTCTAGTACAGAGTTGCTTGTACCGCTACTGCCTACATATGGGCGTTCGCTAGCAGGTGTCAGGTCAACGATTGTTGCCCAGGAGAGCGACACGGCAGCAAGTACGACACCGGAGATTAGCAGATGCATAATCTTTTGTTTCCATTGTCCTTTACGAGCGAGCCAGTAGAATAGATAGAACGCGGGCAGTACCATAAACGCTTGCAGCATCTTGGTATTAAATCCGACACCGACCAGTGCAAAAGCGATACATAAGGTGAGCAGTTTACCAGTTTTGACACTGCGTTGTAGCACGTAAGCTGCCAGCATCAGGAAGAAGACGAGTGTGCTGTCCGCGTTGTTCGTGCGGCTGACAGCGACCGCGATCGGTGTCAATGCGAGAATCAATGCGGAGATGCGAGCTGTTGCCAGTCCAAAATGCGGCTTGATGATCAGGTAGAGCAGGATGACCGAGCCAGCCAGTCCAAGTGCGGATGGGAGAGCCAGGCTCCAGCTATGAATGCCGAAGATTTTGGCGCTGATCGTTTGCAGCCAGAATGCGACAGGCGGTTTGTCGATGGTGATGAATCCGCCGGGATCATACGAGTTAAAGAAGAAGTTGTGCCAGCTCTGCATCATGCTCGTAACCGCTGCTGCGTAGTAGGTGTTCAGATCACCGGATTGACTGATATTGTACAGCGATAATCCCGCAGCGACCAGAGCTAGAATAGCAAGGACCGGGTCGATCCTTCGTAGAAATGAGCCTTTCATATTGTTGCCTCCTCATGCATGAATATGGGGTCCAGCTCCGTGACATGATGATGAGGAGCAGTTGTCATATGTTTTTGATGTACAAAATATAACAATGCAATATGAACAAGAAATGAACGCTACCTTAAACGATGCTGAATATTGTTTTAAATATACATAAAAAAGGTGCGAACCCCCATTATGAAAGGGTTTCCGCACCTTTTATTACAGCACATATATGGAAAAGTAATAACCGACTATAACACATAAGTTACATATAAACATTGTATATTTATTATCGAAAAATCATATCCATTCATAGATAAATCCTGATGGTTGGGACGAAAAAGCCAGTATATTGTACAAATGATCGGTGGTGCATGTTTATTCTGACGGGCGTTGTTTCTCAGGCTCTGGTAACGGAATCGGGCGCGGCAGATACACAGTCATCGTCGTTCCTTCACCAACTGTACTTGTCGCTTCGATCCGACCGCCGTGCAGCATTAGAATTTTTTGCACAATCGATAAGCCAAGACCATTGCCGCCGACTGCTGAATTGCGAGATGTATCCGCTTTGTAAAACCGTTCAAAAATATGCTCCACATGCTCAGCGTCGATACCGCAACCCGTATCCTGCACGCTCGTCTTGATCCACTGTTCATCCTCGGTCAAGGTGATGTAGATATTGCCCTTTTCCGGGGTGAACTTGATCGCATTGGACAGCAGATTGATCCATACCTGACTGAGCAGATCCTCATCCCCATCGAATAGGATTTTGTCCAGATCGGCGGACACTTCAATCTGTTTCGCTGTCCACATCGGCACGCAGGAGACGACTGCCATACGAACCTGCTCATCCAGTCGGAAGTGCGACAGATTCAGCTTGACCACATCAAGAGAAGCAAGCTTGAGCAGGTTGCTACTGAGCTTAGATAGCCGTTCGCTCTCTTGCTCGATGATCTTCAAATGCTTCATTTGCTCGGTGCTTGCCGTATCCTTGAGCGCAACCGCGAAGCCGCGAATGGAAGTGAGCGGCGTCTGAATTTCATGCGAGACGTTAGAGACGAACTCCTGCCGCATCGCTTCGATTTTGGATAATTGACTGGTCATCTGGTTAAAATTATTGCCTAGCTCGCCAATCTCATCTTTGCGCTTCAGATTGACGCGGACGTTGTAATCGCCCTTCGCGACTTGCCGCGTCGCTTCGGACAGCTTCGTAATCGGTCGTGCAATCAGGCGTGCAGCGAACAGGAACAGTAACACACCCGTCGTCAGCATGACTGACAGCGCCAGAATCATCCATTTGTTCAGCTGATTGCTGAACTGGTTCGGACGAATGAACAAAGCATAATGCACTCCATTGCGTTCAAACGGTACACCTACATAGCGCGGTTCCGGGTCTTGCTTGCCAAATCCGAAATGGAAGTTCATTCCCGGAATGCCGGGCGTATTTTCCATTTCTTTATTTTCTGGATGGTAAATACCTCCATCCAGTACGAGCTGCTTCACATCATCTGGAATCGTCCAAGCCTGTTCCTGATTGGGCGGTGGCGGCGTCTCGCCGTTGTTGGCACCGGACGGCGGAGGCATGTCACCGGGAGTGTTCGTAGCGCCGTTAGCATTCGGAGCAGATGGAGAGGACGAGCTTTCATTTCCAGTTGACGATGCGTTACCATCCGTGTTGGACGTGCCTGAACTAGAATCTTCCGTCGATGTGGATGACGATCCAGTAGAAACGTCATTCGTAGTTGACGAACTACTCGTTGACGGGTCAGAGCTAAATGGACTCGGAGGTGGTGCCAGACCGAGAGGACCGCCCGGACCGTTACCGTTCGAACGATATTCCGTGCCGTCCTCGCTAATTACCATAATCTGCGTTTGCCCTGCCTGACTATCCAGATACTTCTGCATTAACTTTTCGGGAATCTCTGCCTGCATTGCCGCGATGGCTTCCGCATTACTGAGAATACCGTCTTGCATATATTTGGATTGTTGCCGCTGAATCACCCAATCCGACATAAGTAGCGTAATGACAAAGCTGGCGACGATGACGAGAATAAACGTAATCACCAGCTGGCTGTATATATTTTTCAATCTGCTTTCACCTCAATCCGGTAGCCGATGCCGCGGATCGTCTGAATCGTAAATCCATTTTGTTCGGAAAAGCGGTCGCGCAGACGCTTGATATGCACATCGACGGTACGCTCGTCGCCATCGTAATCATGTCCCCAGATCTTCTCGATCAGCTGATCGCGAGTGAAGATCTGACCGGGGAAGCCAGCAAGCGTATAAATGAGTTCAAATTCCTTTGCCGGAAGTGGCTGTAACGAACCGTCTACATCGGCTTCCTTGGTCGCGGCATCCAATCGCACATTGCCAATCGTCAGCGATTCCCCAGCGAAAATACGATAGCGGCGCAGCAGCGCTTTGACACGCATCACCAGTTCTTCCGGTACAAATGGCTTCGCCAGATAATCGTCGGTGCCAAGTCGGAAGCCCTTGATCTTGTCTTCGGCTTCGCCTTTGGCAGTAACGAGCAGAATCGGTACATCGCCATAATAGCGGCGAATGTCCATGCACAGCTGCCAGCCGTCCATATGCGGCATCATGACATCGAGAATAATCAGATCCCATTTGCCATCGCTCAGCATATCGAATGCCTCCTGCCCATCGCGAGCACGGTGCACGCTATAGCCTTCGCGGGTGAGGTACATATGAATCAATTCCAGAATGGACGCATCGTCGTCAGCGATTAGAATTCTTACCATGGTATTGTTCTCCTTCGGATTGAGTTTTAGGTAGATGTGTGGGCATCAAACGCTCCGGCAAGGGATAAGGGGACAGACTCCGGTGGAGGGATGAGAATCTACATTCAATCCTAATCGGTAGATTCTCATCCCTCCAAAGCAGTAAGATATTTTGCTTCGCAAAAATCACTTTTTATTGAACCACATGTTTGAAATTCGTAAACATTGTAAGTCGTCTTTTCCCCTTATTCCCTTACCTCCGCTAAGCGATGCTCGCATCATATACACAATAAAATTACTAAGTATCGTTAAAAGTGCAATGAGAAGCATGAATGAACATCTAATTGCGCCAATGTACACGTTCTTCGTACGAATATAGCATTCTTTATTTTATCTCGACTATCTTGAATCAAGCTGAAAACAGGATTCTATTTCCTTCTCAAATCCCCGAAATCAGCAGTGAATAGTAACATGCAATCTGCCAAACTTCGTTCAACACAGACCTGCCTACAATTATCCTACCACAATAATATGTAGAAAATATGAACGAATCAACGTATACCTGTTCACTTCTCAAAATAGATCAGACCATCTTCTTACTTCTCTGAACAGCAAATCTTAATATTCGATAGCAGCACATGTTGATCAAAAAAACAGTAATTCCAAGAAGCTAATTCCACCAATAATCTCATCATTCACCACAGTGAAATCAGCAAAAACAAACTACAAAGCCAATAATAATCCAACCAATAACTACATAATTAATAACGACCAATTCCTCCCGAAATGTAAGACCACCCACGCTTTGCGATCAAGCAAAATACACATCCCATAATCTTCTATTACGATCATAATCATCACGTATGAACACTACGATAACTATTCACTGCCATATGCACACTAAATATCATGCCTATTCATTAGAACAAATCAATAAAAGCTTCCCGCAACAGCAAATACAACAACCAAAACATCACAGTCTGCAAAACGTCTTTCAATCTTTCCAATCTGCTCCTCACCAAGAAGTAAATAATCTTGCGTTGGATGTGGTAAGCACGGAACGCAGGGGAGGAAATAAGGGGAAAGGACGACTTACAGTGTTTGCGAATTTCAAACACGGGGTTCAATAAAAAGTGATTTTTGCGAAGCAAAATATCTTACTGCTTTGGAGCCATAGGAATCTACGATTATTTCCTATTCCGAAGATTCCGATGGCTCCACCGGAGGACGTCCCCTTATTCCTCCCCGGAGTGAATGCCACCCCATCCACCGAAAAATTATTTCCATCTCCCCCTTCCTTTTAGGTTCAAAATGAACTAATATAAACGTATATGAACATAAAATAAACCTATTCGAAAGGATGATCACCATGGAAAACCGTTATGTATCTCACCCGAATGATGTAAAAACGTTTGACACTGCCCGTTTGCGCGAGGAGTTTCTGATCGAGAATCTGTTCAAGCCGGACGAACTCGTAACCGTTTACAGTCATGTGGATCGCTACATTGTCGGTTCGGCGGTTCCAACGTCGAAGGAGATCAAGCTGGAAGTGAACCTCAAGGACATCGGCACCGACTTTTTCTTGGAACGCCGCGAGATTGGGATCATCAATACCGGCGCGCCGGGTACAGTTACGGCTGATGGCGAAACCTATGAAATCGGCGCATTTGAATGTCTATACGTATCGCTCGGCACGAAGGAAGTGAGCTTTGCTAGTAACGGCGGGGATGCGGCGAAATTCTATTTTGTCTCCACACCTGCACACAAAGCGTATCCAACGACCAAATCGACTCGTGAAGATGCAACGCCAAGCCATCTGGGCGACATCAAAACATCCAACGAACGCACCATCTACAAATACATCCACGAAGGCGGCATCAAGAGCTGTCAGCTCGTGATGGGGATTACGCAGCTGGAGCCGGGCAATATGTGGAATACGATGCCTTCGCATACGCACAATCGCCGCTCGGAAGTGTATCTGTACTTTAATGTGCCGCAGGATGCAGTCGTATTTCACTTTATGGGCGAGCCGCAGGAAACGAAGCATCTGGTCGTGCGCGACGGTCAGGTTGCTATTTCGCCAAGCTGGTCGATTCACAGCGGTGTCGGTACGAGCAATTATACGTTCTGCTGGGCAATGGCAGGTGAGAACCAAACGTTCGATGATATGGACGCGGTTGCCATGCAGGATTTAAAATAAACCCAAAAACACCATTCCGGTACAGCTTATAAACGATATTGATATCTACATCTTTGCTCATCTGCATAGACTTCTATACATGAAGAGTCTGTACGAGCATGTGCCGGAAAGGACGGGGGTTGGAATGAGCGCAATCAAGCGGCACGAGAAGATTATGGAATTACTGATCGCCAATCAGGAGATTACGGTTGGCGAATTGAGCGATACACTGAGCGTGACAGGCAAGACAATACGTGAGGATCTGGCACGGCTGGAGGAAATGGGGCTGCTGATGCGTGTGCATGGCGGCGCGGTGCTGGCGCAGAATGACCAGTATGGTATCTTGTCTGGTCAAGGCATCAACACCAAGCATATGCCAGAAAAAGGCGAGATCGCCGAGCGCGCCTTATCCTATATTCAGCCAAACGATATTATCGCACTGGATGGTGGCAGCACGACGCTGGAAATTGCCCGCCGTTTGCCTGCCATTCCGTTAACAGTTGTGACGAACGATCTGTTTATTTTGAGTGAATTGGCGCGCAGGGAGCAGGTGCGACTTGTTGTACCGGGCGGCGAACGCAATCGCAATATGCTCATTAGCAGTCAGGCGATTGAATACGTGCGCGGGCTGAATATTCACAAGGCGTTTGTTTCATCGACTGCACTGCATTCAGAGTTTGGATTATCTATTTATACAGGCGATCTAGTTCCTTTTAAAAAGGCATTGGTTGCAGCGGCACAGCATGTATACGGTGTTGTGGATCACCAGAAATTCGGACAGTTTGCACTTTGGACATTTGCATCTTGCTCGGAAATGGATATGGTCATTACCGACAGCGGATTGTCCGACGAACAGGCAGAGCAATTCCGTCAGGCGGGTGTACCGCTTGATGTAGCAAAACGTTAGATACGGCACTATGCTTTCCATTTTGATACGAAAAGGAGCAATAAGCATGAATTCATTTGATTTGAACGGCAAAGTCGCCCTGGTGACAGGTTCCAGTGGCGGCTTGGGACAGGGAATGGCACTCGGACTAGCGGAAGCGGGCGCGGATGTAGTATGTGTATCGTATTCTGACAGTAACGATACCGTGGAGAAAGTGAAAGCACTCGGACGCGATGCAATCTCCATCGAAGCCGATCTGAGCAAGCATGATCAGCTGGAAAATGTGGTCGGGCAGGCATTGAACTTTAAAGGGCAGATCGATATTCTGGTCAACAATGCGGGCATTATCCGCCGCACCCCGGCTGTGGAGCATTCGTGGAAAGATTTTGCCGATGTGATCGACATCAATCTGGAAACTGTGTTCTATTTGTCGCAACTGGTTGGGCGTCATATGATTGAACGAGGCAGTGGCAAAATTGTCAGCGTCGCTTCCATGTTGTCGTATCAGGGCGGCATCAATGTGCCGGGCTATACTGCTAGCAAGCACGCGGTTGCTGGTATTACGAAGGCGCTTGCCAACGAATGGGCATCCAAAGGCATTCAGGTGAACGCGATTGCACCGGGCTATATGCTGACTGACAATACAGCACCGATCGTTGCTGATCCCGCGCGCTTTGATGCGATTACCGATCGTATTCCAGCAGCTCGCTGGGGCACAGCGGAAGATATGAAAGGACCGGTTGTCTTCTTGTCTTCGTCCGCTTCGGATTATCTGAACGGTCATGTGCTGTGTGTAGATGGCGGCTGGTTGGCACGTTAAGCTTCCTTTTTATTGATTGCAACGGATATCCGATGTCCTCACTGTACTGGCTTCGTGGTGAATTGGATATGTTGGGTTTAAACACTTACGCTTACGTCTAGTACTACTGGGAGTGCTATTATGCATCACTGCCCGCATTGTCGTATACGATCCATAGATGCAGTACGTCATTACCATTTCGCAATTGTGTAGTTCCATTTATAGAAACGGGGTGTATTCGATGAGACAATCCGTGCTTTCCCATATTTATGGCAAACAGCCTGCGGCTGATCTGGCGGTACGTGTTGCTGCTGGTGGATTCAAGGGCGTACAACTAGCGCTAGCCAAAGCCATTTCCGATATCGACACTGCCAACGGCAAGCTGAGTCCGGGGCTGGGCAATTATGTAGCTGAGCAATTTGACCGTCAAGGTGTGCGTATTGCGGTGCTCGGCTGTTATATTGATCCGGTGCATCCTGACCGTGATGTGCGGCGTAGTGAGATCAACCGATTTAAGGAGCATCTGCGGTATGCGCGTGATTTTGGTTGCAGTATGGTGGCGACGGAGACGGGTTCTTTTCATACATACCAGCCGACTCATCCTGATAACTATGCCGAGATTGGCTGGCAGACGCTGCGCGAGACAGTGACCGAGCTGGCAGAGGAAGCGGAGAAATGGGGTGTCCATCTGGCGATTGAGCCAGTAGCAACCCATACGCTACAGACCGCTGAGCTGATGGAGCAGTTAATTAGCGAAGTGCCTTCCCCAACGGTCGGTATGCTGTTCGATCCGTGCAATATGATGAAAACTGAATTTGTGGACGATCAGCAGGGCTTTTTGCGCGGCGTGTTGGAACGGCTGGCGGAGCGTATCATTCTGATCCATGCGAAGGATATTCATTTTACAGCGGATGGGCAAAAGGAAGAGGTGCTGGCGGGAACAGGCATACTGGATTATCCATACTTCTTCGAGCTGTTACAGCAGTACAAGCCGCATATCGACATTTCGCTGGAAGGTGTGACTAAGGAGCAACTGCCGCAAGCATCGCTGCATATGCGCCGAATCTGGCAGGAAACCATCGGTCGGCATCATCAGACGAACGGTTAACACATCTGGCAGGAAGCACAGTCAAGTGTTCCAACATCGATTGTGCTATCCTTTCCTTTATCCGATAACAGGCATCTTCGGATTTGTATCCGGGATGCCTGTTTCTATGTCTGATTCAGTTTGGTCTCGGCTTGGTATGTGGTAGGATATTCATTTCGCAGGGTGAAGCAAGGAAGGCGGGGGTAATAATGTGCATCATCTGTTGTGAAAGGGGCTTATCTGTATATGACCAATAGAACTCAGCAGCATCGTCCGGTGGCACTCGTTACTGGAGCGGGCGTTGGCTTGGGACGAGGTATTGCAACCGTACTGGCGCAAAAAGGGTATCGACTTGTGCTAACCTGTCATTCTGGTCGGGAGGAAACGGAACAGTTGGCGCAGGAGCTGGCACATCAATACGGGACAGACAGCCATATTATTGAGAGCAATCTGGTAGAGCAGGAGGAAGTAGAACGTACCATCCGTGAAGCGGTGGAACATTATGACCGGATCGACCTGCTGGTGAATAATTCCGGCGCCAGTACAATGAAGCCACTGGTGGAACTGGAGCCGGATGATATCAACTGGATGATCAATCTGGATTATCGCGCACCTATTCTGGCAACGCGTTATGCCGCACAAGCAATGATCGAGCGGCAGATTGCAGGCAATATCATCTATATTACCTCGTCGCGCGGGGAACGCGCCTATCCGGGTGACAGCATTTATGGCGGGATGAAGGCAGCATTGATCCGCTCCTGCGCATCGCTGGCATTGGAACTGGCACCGCACGGGATTCGGGTCAACTGTGTTGCACCAGGAGCTACCGTCAATCGACCAGAGCAAGACGCATTAACCGAACCCCTTGGACACAAAATTCCACTGGGTCGTATGGGTACACCGGGTGATATCGGTGAAGCGGTAGCATGGCTATCATCAGACGCCGCATCGTATATTACCGGTATCAATTTACGTGTAGACGGCGGACTGATTTTACCGGGAATGCCGGAAGATGTATCCGAAGAAGCTGGGTATGGCTGGGGAAAAGTGTACAAGGATTGATTGCTATTCAAGTGTAAAATATGTGTGCTTGCTGCAAGGGCATTCTCATCATCAAATATAGTAAACAGAATATGCAGTATAGTAGACAAAGGATCTGTACTTCCGATGAGAAGTATACAGATCCTTTTTGCTGTGAAGTGGAGTAGATCAGCAATTTCGATTCCAATGGGGCTACATCGTACGGTTCATTAGAACTTCATTTGACTAACGTTTTCCTACACAGCATAATTAATATTATTTTATAAATAAATTTAATTGCACACAAAATAGTTTTGTGTTAATATTATTTATACAAACTATAGTAAACGATGGGATCACTTGCTAGTTGGCATGATTAAATAGACGCGTATTCGCATAAACTTGATTGTACAGCTTGATAGAGAACGTAGCTTTAGCCCATTATTTATCATCATGGAGGAATGGAACATGTATAAATCCGTAATTATTGGTACTGGTCCTGCTGGTTTGACGGCTGCCATTTATCTTGCTCGTGCAAATATGAGCCCGCTCGTCATCGAAGGTCCACAACCGGGCGGTCAATTGACTACCACAACAGAAGTAGAGAATTTCCCTGGTTTCCCTGACGGAATCATGGGTCCTGAACTGATGGACAATATGCGTAAACAAGCAGAGCGTTTTGGCGCTGAATTCTACACTGGCTGGGTCGACAACGTAGACATGTCCGAACGTCCATTCAAATTGCAAGTGGAAGGCAAAGGCGAGATCGTTACCGAGACGCTGATCATCTCTACCGGTGCAACTGCCAAGTATCTCGGCATTCCGAACGAACAGGACAATATCGGTCGCGGCGTAAGCACCTGTGCGACTTGCGACGGATTCTTCTTCCGTAACAAAGAGATCATCGTGGTAGGCGGCGGTGATTCCGCGCTGGAAGAAGCAAGCTTCCTGACTCGCTTCGCTTCCAAAGTAACACTCGTACACCGCCGTGACGAGTTGCGCGCGTCCAAAATCATGCAAGATCGCGCTCGTGCCAATGACAAAATTGAGTGGGGTCTGAACCGCACACCACTGGAAGTCGTTGCCGGACCACTCGGCGTCACCGGTCTGAAAGTACAGAACAACGAAACAGGTGAAGAAGAGATCATCGAAGCACACGGCGTATTCGTAGCGATCGGTCACCATCCGAATACTGGCTTCCTCGGTGGACAGATCACGACTGATGAGAACGGCTATATCGTAACCCATGCTGGCACGTCCGAAACGAACATCCCCGGCGTCTTCGCCTGTGGAGACGTACAGGATACTCGCTACCGCCAAGCGATTACCGCAGCAGGCAGCGGCTGTATGGCAGCGATGGATGCTGAAAAATTCATCGAAGCGACTGAACATGCAGCAGTAATGCTGTAAGGATAGATGTAAGTTTTACTATGATATATCAATAAACAAAACATCCACTCCGCGATATGGAGTGGATGTTTTGCTTTGTCATGATAATTAAGAAAGGCTGGCTCCCGCATCGTAGATCGTCAACGCATCTGTATACAAAAAGAACGAATACGATGGATCGATAAAATCTCCATGCTGCTGTGCATAGTGAACCAATTCCTGCTGGTATGTGCGGAATGCGGCAGTAGTGTCAAACCAGAATGTAGCCAGCACATCGTATCGCACATTCTCTTTGGAGCCAAAATAATTCGCATCTCCCGCACTGATCTGCACATTGTGGATACACTTGCGGAGCTGCTGACGAACCGTTACATTTCTCTCTACCACCTCATGATGCCCTTGTAGCCATAAGCGCGTAATCTCATCTGGTGCGTAATTATCATTGCCTTTGATCATATAAAAAATCTTGATTCCGCCTGCTGCCGGGTGTGGTACATCGATCTCCTGTTCTTGCACGAGAAACGGTAGCGATGTATCCAGATTGCTAAAATTCGCACCATCCGGTCCGATTACTTCATGCACATATGGATGTGCAAAGGTCTGCATCATTGCATCTTCATCGGCAAAATACAATTCCGTCACTGAATCTCGCTGATATACGATCTGGTATCCGCCGGTATGCAGATCACTTCTGGCGCCGTAGGCAGCGTCGAATACATAGTTTTGAATATATCTGCTTACTTGCAGCGGATTGCCGCAGGTGATCTGGTAGCCGTGAATGTGCTTGACATAGTTTACATATTCTTCGTGAGTCATATCCGGTCGTCTCGTCACAACTGCCATTTGTTTGATCATCTTCCAGTCCCTCCATGCTGTTCACTACGGATAGGGAGCAATGTAGGCACTGCCGTCCGCTGCTCCATACCTGTATTGTAAGCAAACGTTTCGCTGTATACTATGGTTAAAGAACAGGCGCGATGTTGTATAAACGACAACGTACCCTGCTCATGTTGTATGACACGACAGGAGGGACGATATTGTCTATAAAACAGGACTTGCGCGTCGCACGTACGCGCAAGTTTATAGAGCAAGCGTTGATTCGATTGATGCTGGAACAGCCATTTGCGACGTTGACCGTGCAGCAGATTGCCGATGCGGCGATGGTGAATCGTTCGACCTTTTATTTGCATTACACTGACAAATACGATTTGCTAGAGCAGATTCATGTACGGACGATACAAGCATTTACGAGCTGTATCGATTTTGCACAGGAAGATCAGTATGAGAGCATTTTGCGGGTGATTCGGCATGTGCAGCAGCATGTGACAATCTATCGCAGTCTATTGACGGTATCAGCCGAGACGTCGGATTTTGCCGAAGAAATCCGGTCGATATTTGCTACACTGGGCAGCCAGCAGGTCACTACGTATGCGGGCAAAGAGCGATTCAAGGGAGCTGGCGATTATTTCCTCCGCTTTTTCGCATCGTCTGCGTTGACGACGATTCGCTGGTGGATCGAAGTAAGCAATGACACGACGGCTGAGGAAGCAGCGCGTATGATTCGCGATTATTCCGAACAGGGGCTGCGCAATTCATTTGAACTGTGATGAGGCAGGGACTACATGGCTGTTCAACTGTTTCCTTTTGCCGGACGAACGATCAATTCGTTCACATCCACATGTGCTGGCTGTTGGATGGCATACAGAATCGCTTCGCCAATAGCAGTAGCGGGCAGCGCAATGCGGCGATATTCGCGCATGAATGCTCGTGAATGTTCATCGGATATACTGTCTGCCAGCTCGGATTCGGTAACACCCGGTGATACAAGTGTGACGCGAATATGCGATTCGGTTTCCATACGTAATCCATCCGAGATCGCGCGAACGGCGTATTTGGTTGCACAATACACAGCCGCCGTAGGCGTCACTTCATACGCACCTACCGAAGCGATATTGATAAATTGTCCACTTTGCTGATGTTGCATGATTGGCAGGGCAGACACAATGCCATGTAAAACACCGCGTATGTTCACGTCGATCATGCGATTCCATTCGTCGATTTTATGTTCTGCCAGATTGGATAGCGGCATCACTCCGGCATTATTCACCATCACATCGACACGACCGCATGTATGCTGTGCATATTGGACAAAATCGTCCATGTCCGCCGCATCGGTCACATCGAGTTTACGACAATATGCGGTACCACCTGCTGCTGTAATATCGGCAACGAGCTGTTCCAAACGTTCTGTGCGTCGCGCGCCCAACACAACGATTGCTTGATGTTGAGCTAACAAGAGTGCAGTAGCTTCACCAATTCCGCTGCTTGCCCCTGTAATGAGTACAACCTTGCCTGCGATTCCATCCAATGGTACTTTGTTCATCATGTAATTCCCCTTTCGCTGTTGGTGTTCTCAGTATGCGATGTTGAGATGGGGAAGCGATAGAACGATACACTCATAGCATTGCCTGATTCGCGCAAAGATGGTTGTTGTTGGAGAACATCGTGTAATGGAGCGTTATAATAAAAGTTATAGGAATGGGGGGAGAGTATACAGATGAACAGTCGCAATGTTACGCCATATCCTGCATCGGCTTTGCATGAAATCGGGAGTTTGATTGAAACATACTGTACAAACGATGGTGTGTATCAAACGGATTTCTCTGCACTGTCACTTATTCGCAACGCCCACGAAACGGCTCCGCTGCATAGCGTGTACGAACCGTCGATCTGTCTGGTGGCGCAGGGAGAGAAGTTGGTTTTGCTAGGGGAAGAGCAGTACCATTATGGACCTTCTGAATATTTTGCCGTATCGGTCGACTTGCCGATTTCTGGTCAGGTGATCAAGGCATCGCCGGATGAACCGTATTTGGCAGTTCGTTTGCAGATTGATTCGCAGCAGATTTTGGAGCTTATGCGTGTTATGGATACTGTGCCTACTGCGCAAGCGCAAGGGGAATTGGAACGGGGCTTGTTTGTTAGTCAAGCGAATACGGAGATGCTTGATGCTTTTGTTCGATTGCTCAAGTTGATGGATAAGCCGGAGGAGTTGCCTATCCTTGCGCCTATGATTGCACGAGAAATTCTGTATCGCGCTTTGCAAGGTGACCAAGGAAATGCACTCAGACAGATGGCGCCCGGTGCTGGGCGCGCTGCCTATATTGCGGAAGTGATTCAGCATATCCGTGAGACATATAGCGAGCCGCTTCGTATTGATGATCTGGCTTCCAAGGTCAGTCTTAGTCCATCGTCGTTATATCGCCATTTTCGCCATGTAACGATGATGAGTCCCGTACAATTTCAAAAGCAGATTCGACTTCAGGAAGCACGAAGAATATTACTTAACGACTCTGTTCAAGCTGCCGAAGTCGCTTTTCAAGTCGGCTATGAGAGCCCTTCACAGTTTAACCGAGAATATGTTAGACTGTTCGGGCTACCGCCGATAAGCGATATTCGGAGGCTTCAAGCGATGTCACCAGAGGCTGTCATCCGCGAGGTTTGAACGATATATTCTGTGTATGTGAAGCTATAGTTAGCATCCCTTTATATGCAGCGCCATGCTGTGATTGTTCCGTCATTTATTTTCAAAAACAAATCCGCTTGGGTATGATACAGATCAGGTACAGCGGGACAGTCGTGAATCTGAACTTGCCGATCTACTAGATTCCAGCTGTATATGGGCAGTCCTTGTCCCCATGCAAATAATGTCCCACTAGACGATACGGCGAGTTGCGCTTGTGGATACGAAAACACATCCGCTACGCCAAAATTCGTAGAAAAAGCAGGTACATCCAACAGCACTTCCTGTCGTGTACGCTGGTTTACATTGTAGATCAGTATAGCGGGCGAGGTACCTTCTATATTCCAATCCTCTTCATCCAGCATATCTGCATCGACTTGTGCCCATATAGCAAGCCGCTCATGATCCAGCCATACTATCGGCACATCCCAATCGATTAACGGTTGCCAGATGGAATCCAGAGATTCTCCGTCTTCGGATTCCCAGACGTTGTGCAGCCAGTCATCAATGCTCCATGCTACGGTAACGCCGATCGGTGCCCAGACCCATCCCGTTTCCGCTACATGCTTGCCATCAGGCGATACATGCAGTTGTCCATGAAAATAATCTAAATAATGGGCATCGTGCGAATGCGTTTCCGAATCAATCCCGGGAATTGTGCGTTCACTGAGCAAGTGTACACCCGGAACCAGCGAGATCAACTCCAACCGATTCCAGTCCGTACCATGAATGAGCAGTACCTGATCGTCACGTTGTATAAAAGCGAGCGGATACGCAGATTTATCATAATGATATTCGCCTCGGCTCAATTCCAATACAATACCCACGGATTCCAAATTCATCACGACTGCGTGACGACCTAACCGATGGCATACGGCTGCGAAGCGAGCACAGGGGCTTATCACCAGTTGGATAGGATGCGACAGATTGAAGTCTGGCAGATTCAACTGCGCAATCCTCTGCGCTGTACCGGACATCAGATTTATTTTCCATAGTTGTTGCTGTTCATTCAGCGCAATCAATTGCGGTTCAACATTGTTCGGTGTGCATGGAATTTGTGGATATTCACGAATGGTAAGTAGCTTGCCGATCTCATTCTGAAACGATGGATAGGTGTGATATTGAATTGTCATATGTATATACTCCTTTGCAAGCAGATCAAATGAATACCAAAAAAGCGACCAACCTCTGTAGTATACCAAAGGTCGATCGCCTCCTGCTAAGAGTACATGCAACTGTACTGCATCTATATCTGTCCATTGCGCTAAAAGAACAGCTTGGTCACTGCCTGGAAGATCAGGAAGAATCCGAATCCTGCTGCCAGTAGCGAAGCTCCTTTTTTGCGTTTCGCCTGCGAGAAATTAAACACTCCCAGACTGAACAAAGGTACGATAATCAAGGCAAACAAAAACATCAGCACGTAAAAGGGCAGCGAAATTTCAGCATTTTCCCAGAACGTCATGGTTGCTCTCTCTCCATTTCACAGTAGGTTCATCATCCTGCTTCTCCATCCAACTCTGCGGATCGCATACCGGCATAATAACCGTCCGATCTCATCTATACGTTTCAACTTCTATTGATCTCTCTCTATACATAAGGCTTTGCTCTGCTTCTCCAGTATCTCTGTCAATCGCATAATCAGAGCTGCAAACAGAAAACACAGGTTGCCCAGCAATTACCAATAACGAAATTATAGTCGAAAACCGATAAAAGATTCACAGCCAAATAAGGCGATTTTACGTCAAATTTTAGATAAGTGATGTCGATTATGTGCTCTCAACCGCCGCTGATTCTAGCTATAGTCTATCTATAGGTGCTGGCTATTCAATAAAACTATAACGGATTATGTAACTTTCTAGTCCAAATCTATTGAAAACCTGTATATTCCGAGTATAATACTTGGTATATAAAGAGATTGAAGGTGAGTATAACTGTGAATCCTATTCAGAATATCGTAACAGAACGCAATGACGACTATCTGGACCTGCTGAATTATGCAATTGCGATTGGAGACGAAGAGTGGCAGCAAGAGATTGTCGCCAACTTGAGCCGTCTGAATCATTCTCAGCAATGGCAGCGCGAGTGGGCGGTAACTGAACATCTCTGGAGACAGTTCGACCGCATCAATGGCAAGCTGCTGGAACTGTATGACAATATTCGTGAAAGTAAAGACGATACGGTCAAACAGAATCTGCTGGAGCAATGGTGGGAATTGAAGCTGCAACGCATCTCGGTATCGCGTCAGATTCAAGAAGAAACCGCCGGTCTGAAACATGATTGTGAATCGTGCCGCTGAGTCGGCTACCCATATACCCGTCGTAATGTACACAATGTACATGTGCCACGCTGTACACGCCAAGATGTGTATGCCAAAAACCGGACAACTAATGGTTGCCCGGTTTCCAGATAAAGCGCATATATAGTTATACGTAATGCACTATGAATACTGTTGTCTTGCCCCGTAGTTGCCGATCCGCCAAGACGCGGCACTACCGTCATGCAAATAAGCCAGTATGGATTCACATAGACATGTGAATTACATGCTGGCTTGTTTCATGTCGCGCATCATGGACATCATGGATGTCATCATTTCGTCGCACTCTTGCAGTTTGCTCATCATCATATTCATGTCCATATCCATGTCTTTCATCATGTTCATGTCCATTTTATTGCACATTTCCATCATCATTTTCATGTTGTTCATTTTACCCATCATGTCTTCCATACACATACCCATCATCATTTGCATACACATTTTATCCATTGTTGCCATCTCCTCTAAAATGTATTTTGGATGTTGCCGGGTACAGAGCCGTTAGACGAAGCCCTGACGCTGTTAGCATACTACATTTTCCTATCTAAAACAATCAGATTATGGAAAACAAAGAGAGTTCTAATGCGTCTGACAACGAGCTGTACCACATGAATGTTCTGGTTTATTTTCATGAATCTATCATGTTTGTAAAAACATGTCTCTGCTCATCAAAATACCCAAATCGCATGCAGTGTGAACAGTAGCGGCACTGACGTCCTATACTTAATGTAACCTCATCTACGCATCTTTAATCTTCTACGCATGACGACAATATGGCAATATCGGTCACGTCATGCGCAAAAGTCCACGTCATGATTCGTTATCACACCTAATATTACAAGCAGTGATCCATCCATGGGAAAGGTAATAATACAGCTTTGTTGCCCATTTAGATCGATACATGCACTCAATCCAGAAATGTTAGATCGATACGCGTACTCGACCTAGAAACTGTGAAATCGCAGAGTAAGCAGCGCCAATCACTGTCGATTGTTCGCCCAATTCGGAATATTGGATGACCAGTTTTTGCCGATGGTATGGCAGGGTGCGCTGGGAGACTACTTCTTCTACATAGGGAGCAATCCACGGTTCTGCCTGACGCATATGACCACCGATAATGACCAATTCCGGGTTGAAGCTATTAACCAGATTGGTAATGCCGATACCCAGATATTCGCCAATACGCTGAAACAAACGAACGGCTTCTGGCTCATCCCATAGCGCCTGTTGTACCCAGTAAGCGGTATTCGTATTCGGCTGTGGATCAGGCAGTGCATGTTCGTAAGCAAGTTCTGATGCGTACAATTCCCAACATCCGCGGCTACCGCAGGAACAGGGCAATCCGTACGATTCTACAGACATATGCCCGGTTTCGCCAGCGTATCCGCGTGCGCCTTTGTACGGTTCGCCGTCGATAATAATGCCGGAACCGATTCCCATGCCGACGCTGACATACACCAGATGACGGGCATGACGACCGGCACCGAATTGCAGTTCGCCAATCGCGCCCGCATTGGCTTCGTTGTCAATTGTAACCGGCAGGCTGAACAGCTGCTCCAATTCTTCGCGCAGAGGCACGCCTTCCCAGCCCAGATTGGGAGCAAACAGTACATTGCCCTGTTCGTCAACCATTCCCGGTACACCGACGCCCATGCCGATCAAGCCATGGACAGATGGTGGAACTTCTGCCAGCAGATGCGCCATCATACGCTGCATGAGCGATAGCGTCGTTTCCAGTCGATGATCCGGCAGCGGCTCCGTCTGGCGGGTGATGATAATGCCTTCCAGATTGGTCAGCACAATTGTCAATTCGTTGACACTCAACTCTACACCTGCCGCATAACCGGCACCGCTGTTGAATTCCAGCATGAGCGGTTTGCGACCGCCGCTGGATTGACCTTCGCCTGATTCTAGTACGAGCCAATCGTCGATTAATTCCTGAACAAGATTGGAGACAGTCGCTTTGTTCAGCCCGGTTAGCTGCGATACGCGAGTGCGTGACAGCGGGGCATAACGGCGAATATTTTCAAGGACAAGGGATTTGTTTATTTTTTTGACCAGCGCCTGATCTCCGGTGATTTTCATAATAGTTCTCCTCTCCAGATGGTAGTTCGAGTACTTTGTTTATCGAATAGACAAAGTGATTTATATATGTTAGGATAGCGATGTAAACGATTTCTTACAAGAAATATCTGGCGGAACAGCCGTCGGCTGGCGCAAGATATGAGCGGTCCGGGCGCTGCAATGTCCGTCCGGTAACGAATTCAACGACTCGTGAGGAGGATTTATGTAATGGCTTATTTTGCAAATATTGAGAAAGTACAATATGAAGGTGTCCAATCCAAAAATCCGTATGCGTTCAAATTTTACAACCCGACCCAGGTTGTTGCCGGCAAGACGATGGAAGAGCATCTGCGCTTCGGCATGGCATACTGGCATACACTCGTTGCTGGTGGCGCTGATCCGTTCGGTGTTGAAACCGCTTCCCGTCCATGGGATCATCTGACTGGTCTTGACCTTGCCAAAGCACGCGTTGAGGCGCTGTTTGAACTGCTGGACAAGCTGAATATTCCGTATTTCTGTTTCCATGATGTAGACATTGCTCCTGAAGGCGACAGCCTCCGCGAATTTTATAACAATATCGATACCATTGTCGAGTTGATTGAACAACAGATGAAGCAAACTGGCAAAAAGCTGCTCTGGAACACGGCGAACATGTTCAGTAATCCGCGCTTTATGCACGGTGCAGCTTCCACTTGCAATGCCGATGTGTACGCTCATGCAGCGGCTCAGATCAAAAAAGGTCTGGAAGTCGGCAAACGTCTTGGCGCCGAAAACTACGTATTCTGGGGCGGTCGCGAAGGCTACGAAACGCTGCTGAATACCGACTATGCTTTGGAGCAGGACAATATGGCGCGTATGTTCCATCTGGCAGTTGATTATGCCAAAGAAATCGGCTTTGACGCTCAATTCCTGATCGAACCGAAGCCCAAAGAGCCAACCAAGCATCAGTACGATTTCGACGCGGCAACGGCAATCGCCTTCTTGCAAAAATATGATTTGAAAGATCATTTCAAATTAAATCTGGAAGCGAACCATGCGACTCTGGCTGGTCATACCTTCCAGCACGAACTACGTGTTGCTCGTACGAACAATATGCTAGGTTCATTGGATGCGAACCAAGGAGATCTCTTGATCGGCTGGGATACAGACGAATTCCCAGTTGACCTGTATGCAGCGACGACGACAATGTATGAAGTGCTACAAAATGGCGGTATCGGTCGCGGCGGTATTAACTTTGACGCCAAAGTACGTCGTCCATCGTTCCATGCAGACGATCTAGTAATCGCGCATATCGCCGGTATGGATACATTTGCCAAAGGTTTGACAACAGCTGCTCGTCTGCTGGAAGATCGCGTATTCGAAGACTTTATCGACAAACGCTATAGCAGCTTCCGCGAAGGCATTGGTGCTGACGTAGTTGACGGCAAAGCGACATTGTCCTCGCTGGCAGAATACGCACTCAACAATGAACATCCGCGTGCCAACGAATCTGGACGCGAAGAGTTGCTAAAAGCAACCTTGAACCAATATCTGGTGACCGAATAAGTCTCAGCAGTATAGGATCATAGGTACACTTGACCAACGCCTTCTATATTTATAATGAAAATGGAGAGATTGGAAACAGGTTCTCCTAAATACAGGTCTTTGGGTGGGGAATATGCTTGAACGTGTTGAGCGTATGACATGACGAGAGAGGAAGTACCTGTACGTAGCCTGATCTTGTTCTCTACATGAATAGCTACAGGACCGATGCTCCCTTGTATTCCCGTCAGGGAAGAAGGGAGCATTTTGGTTACAACGATCAGGTGATGATAAGGGTTGGATCGTACATCGTAATCATAGTGATACAGGGTGTATACATGAAGGAGGTAGATGAGATGAGTTATGTCATTGGAGTCGATCTGGGTACAAGTGCCGTGAAAACAGTACTGGTGAATCGTGAGGGACAGGTAGCTTTTGAAGCATCTGAAGCGTACCCGTTATCCCAGCCAAAGCCGGGATACAGTGAGCAAAACCCGGAAGACTGGGTTGAGAAGACACTGATCTCGCTGCGCAAGCTGCTGGAAGTATCGGCGGTACCCGCGCACGAAATTGAAGGCTTGAGCTTTTCCGGGCAAATGCACGGTCTGGTATTGCTGGATGATCAGCATCAGGTCATTCGTCCGGCAATCCTGTGGAACGATACGCGCACGACTGCGCAATGTCGTCGCATTGAGCAGGAGCTGGGAGAGGATCTGTTACGTATCGCCCGCAACCGCGCGCTAGAAGGCTTCACTCTGCCGAAAATCTTGTGGGTGCAGGAGCAGGAACCGGACAACTGGAGCAAAGCGGCGCTATTCCTGCTGCCCAAAGATTATGTACGTTACCGGCTGACTGGTGATCTGGCGATGGATTATTCGGATGCAGCAGGAACGCTGCTATTGGATGTAGCGGGCAAATCATGGAGTACACGCATCGCGGAAGCCTTCAGCTTGCCAGAATCGTTTTTCCCACGGTTGGTAGAGTCGTTTGACGATACAGGTGCCTTGCTGGCGGAAGTGGCAGATGAGACAGGCTTGAGTGCGCAAACACGTGTGTATGCAGGTGGTGCAGACAATGCGTGCGGCGCAATAGGTGCGGGTATTCTGACTGAGGGGCAGACGATGTGCAGTATCGGTACATCCGGCGTGGTGCTGTCGTATGAAGAGCGTCGTAATCTGGACTTTGAAGGGAAGGTTCACTTTTTCAATCATAGTGAGAAAGATGCCTTTTACATTATGGGTGTGACGCTAGCAGCAGGCTACAGTCTGGAATGGTTCCGTAGTACATTTGGCGAAGGTCGTTCCTTTGAAGCGTTGCTGGACGGAGTGGATCAGATTGCGCCGGGAGCGGCAGGCTTGCTCTTCACACCGTATATTGTCGGCGAGCGTACTCCGCACCCGGATGCGGAGATTCGTGGCAGCTTCATCGGGATTGATGCGGCGCATAAGTTGCCTCATTTTGCTCGTTCGGTGCTGGAAGGCATTACGTTCTCACTACGCGAATCGATCGATATTTTGCGTGAATCGGGTAAAACGATTACCGAAGTTATCTCGATCGGCGGCGGAGCGAAGAATGAGACGTGGTTGCAAATGCAGGCAGATATTTTCAATGCCGAAGTGATTCGTCTGGAAAATGAACAAGGACCTGCGATGGGGGCAGCGATGCTAGCAGCGTATGGGAGCGGCTGGTTTGAATCGCTGGAGCAATGTGCATCAGCATTCCTGCGTACTTCGCGCTCATATGTACCGGACCAAGAGCGTGCCGCACGGTATGATGAACTGTTCGGAATTTATCAAGACGTATACGCACAGACGGCAGGATTGAGTAGCAAACTGGCTGCATTCCGCGGATAATGAACGAGCAGTTAGCAGTTAGCAGTTAGCAGTTAGCAGTTAGCAGTTAGCAGTTAGCAGTTAGCAGTTAGCAGTTAGCAGTTAGTTGGCGCTGGATGTAGGGTGAATATATTGTAGTAAAGCCTCTTTTTATCGAAAAAGAGGCTTTTTGTTCTGTATCGATCTCATACACTAATCATCGAAAGTATCTCATCTCCTGTTCATCTGCTTGGATCGATGCCAAACTGTATCCAGAGAAGCGACAGTGGTATAATGAAACAAGCCAAACAGCAAGCACATTTTGTACAGAAGGCGATACACAATACTTTCTACACGCTATTATGCTCAAATTAGCATAACCATGCGGCATTCGGACGGTTTTTTACAAAAAATTAATGTCTATTGCGCAACTATGCAAGCCTTGCTGCGTTTACCTGTAGAGACGATAAATAAATGGCTACATTCCGCCGTCTATCTATTATCCCCATCGGACATTGTGCCGATATAATGCATTACAGTGAATTTATTTGGGAAGGGCGGATACGTCTGCATGAAAAGATCAAGTCACCTCTGGGCTAAGACCCTTCTAGCCGGAACATTATTGTTTGCCGGTCTACCGCTCGTTGCTCCGCATCAGGCTGCTTATGCAGCCACTACACAGATTACCGCAACTAGTCAAAGCGATGTCGCCGATCAGCTGTATCAAGCACTGATGAACCGCGATGCGCAGACGACCATTTCATATAAAGGAACCACTACCGGTCTCAAAGCGATGCTGCAAGATGCGTTTGAACAAGCATTGGAAAAAGACCCTTACACCCATTATATACTCGACAGCTACGGTCTGAACTGGCGCCAAAGCTCGTCTGCTGCCAAAGTGACGGTACAGATGAACTACCGCGAAACCGCAGCCCAAACTGCTTATGTACAAAGTCAGGTAAAACAAATTCTATCCACGATCATCACATCCGGTATGAACGATCATGAGAAGGTCAAAGCGATTCATGACTGGGTCGTTCGTAATGTAAAATACGACGAAACATATACTCGCTATACTGCCTACGAAGCACTGCATGACGGCACTGCTGTTTGTCAGGGGTATGCACTGCTCACTTACGAACTGCTCAGACAATCGGGCATTCAGAATCTGATCGTTGAAGGAACGGCTGGTGGCGAGCTGCACGCCTGGAATCTGGTCAATCTGGATGGCACCTGGTATCACCTCGACACGACATGGGATGATCCAGTTCCCGATCAAGGCAATTACGTTCAAACGAGCTACTATCTGTTGACAGATAGTCAGATGAAACAGGATCACAACTGGACGAAAACGTATCCAGCTGCCAGCACGACATACCAGAACACACTAAGCAAACTGGTTGCCGCCGGTGGCGATAAAACAAGTGTGTATCAGCAACTTCAGCGCGCACTTGATTATTCAGGCGTATCCAGCAATCCGACGCAATCATCCAACAGTACAGCCAGCACGACCAGTGCTGCCAATGGCGCGATCAGTACGCCTGCTGCGCTCCAAGCACAAGTACAATCTGCTCAAACGAACGGCAAACATACACTGGTCTTCCGTTACAGCGGTAATTTGACCAGTCTGAAGAGTGATTTGCGCACATTATCCTCGATTGGCATCCGCTCCATTTCGTATACGGTGCAATCAGGCAGTAATACGAGTGATCTCAAGGTAACACTAAACTGGCAATAAGCCAGCTGATAGGTAATCAGATAATGCGTAACGTAGAATAAGATAACAAGGAAACAGCGATTGCTTGGTGTACCCGGCAATCGCTGTTTTTTTGGATATTGTCTGTATTCTTCTCATTTCATAAATAGATAAAGGTGAAGCAACAGAACGAACTATGGATAACGTAGCGAAATGGAACGAAATAATCCTATATTTTCAGTTGGACAAAGCACCAATAAAAGCAGTTTAGCTGTCACTCGTGTTCCATATTGTTATATACCGATAAAAGAGACAAAAATACGGAAATCCAGTATCCACGCTTTTCTGATACAAACATCAACAATAACCTTTATTTATTAACATAAATAGAAAGTAGTTAATATATATATTTACTATAAAATCATCAAAAATTGCCTCTGATATAAAGAAAGGAGGATACGGGAATATTATATTTCCCTCTGATGAAAGCGTTTTTATAATTAAGATAGACCTGACACGGACGCCGGAGCGTTGTTCCTGTTGCTGCATGTACAGGTTAAAACGCACAGAGAGGATGGGGTAACATTGCATATCAGAAGCAAAGTGGTGACCTTGCTCGTCATTGTATCGCTGATTCTGACATCGTTTGGCGATAGCCGCACGTATGCTGCACACTGGGCATTGACCGGGGATGTGGGCGTACATGATCCTTCAATCATCAAAGAGGGGAATAGCTGGTACGTCTTTTCGACTGGACAGGGCATTCAAGTGCTCAAATCGGACAACGGCACCAACTTTTACCGTGTACCACAGATTTTCCTGACAGCACCGTCATGGTGGAAAACGTACGTACCGAACCAGACACCACTGGATGTATGGGCACCGGATGCGAAGCAGTATAACGGCAAAACATGGTTGTACTACTCCATCTCCACCTTTGGTAAAAATATCTCTGCGATCGGTCTGGCTTCCGCAAGCAGCATCGGCGCAGGCAGCTGGAAAGACGAAGGCGTCGTACTGACAACAAACGGTACGCAAAATTACAACGCAATCGACCCTGAGCTGGTAATCGATGCAAACGGCGATCCATGGCTTGCTTTTGGTTCTTTCTGGAGCGGTCTGAAATTGACCAAACTGGACAAAAACACGATGAAACCAACTGGTAGCCTGACTTCCATTGCTACTCGTACTACCAATGGCGGCGCGATTGAAGCACCATCCATTACTTATCGCAACGGTTATTACTATCTGTTCGCTTCCATCGATAACTGCTGCAAAGGCGTGAACAGTACTTACAAAATCATTTATGGTCGTTCCACCAGCATCACCGGTCCGTATGTGGACAAAAATGGTGTAAGCCTGCTGAACAACGGCGGCACCATCCTCGATGCAGGCAATGATCGCTGGAAAGGTCCGGGCGGTCAGGATATCTACGGTACAAGCGTCATCGCAAGGCACTCGTATGATGCCACCGACAACGGAAATCCAAAATTGTTAGTCAGCGATCTCAACTGGGATTCCAGCGGATGGCCGACGTATTGACGCTTTCTAATCGTATATTCTTTTAGTCTCATTGGATAACACACAAACCAATTTTCCCAACCAGCAGAGGGAGAATTGGTTTGTGTTTTTTTCTATACAAAGGCTGTTTTTGTTATTTTTAAAATTCTGTGCAACGTTTAGAGATACTGAGTGGTATATGGATTAGAAGCAACAAACGAAGCACATTAGTGCTATATACTAGGAGGAAAACATGAATAACAAATTAAATCGTAAAGTGACTTTGTGGGGAACTGTATGTATGGCTGGAATGATATCACTCGGAACTTTGGGGATTCAAGAAATTGCATCCGCTCAAATCACGCCAGCATTGATTGCAAATGTATCGCAACAAAAATCTTCGATTGGAGATACTTGGACGTTCACAGCAGACAAAGATGGAACGTACACTGTTAAATTTGTATATGTTAAATATGGTAAGGACAAAACAGAAATTGCAAAGAAATTAGTATATAAAGTAAAAGTAGCAGGAACTTCTACAGAAAGCAAAGCGCCAATCGCACTGCAAACGAATACGTTGAATACAGTCAAAAAAGGAGAACTTCTTACAGTGATTTTACCTGAGGCTGATAAACAAGGATATGTATGGGTACTAAAAGACGCAGATCAATCACTTCATAGTGAAAAACAACCTGATGGGCCTATCCTCTTTACTGGAGATGGGCAAGAAAATAAACAAACGATTAAAACTACACCGAATAAAATGTTTAATATAACATTAGAGGAGAATCCTTCTACTGGATATTCTTGGTCATATAAAGCAAGCAGTAATGCTATCAGTTTAGTAAAAGAACAAAGCCAACCGCAAAACAACTCAAATGAAAATATTGTCGGTGCACCGAATGACAAATCTTGGACATTTAAAGCTGCAAAAGCTGGAACCTATACTCTAACCTTTACATCTGCACAGCCTTGGGAAAAAGACACCTCTAAAGCTGAAACAAAAACGTATACGATTGTTGTCGAAGATAATCAAACAACAGACCAAGTAAAAACATTACAATACACGATTAATGTGAAGTAGGATGTACAATGAATCACTAAGTATCGTTTGCAGAATGTGAATATAAATATGAATATGAATTTGTATGGCGCAAGGTATATTATCCATTTATGATAATATACCTTGCGCCACCTTTTTGAGGTTGATATTGGTACGATACGTTTTGCATAAGCCATTTTATTATTAAGTATAGGAGGGTTTTTTTTGTACAGTTTGTTGCATGGCGAAAAAGTATGTAATGAGAAAAAAAGTTTTTACTGGTTATTGTTTTGCAAATTAATGAATTATTTATTCAGTGCTACAACAACTCGGAATAAGGAAAAAGAGTATAGCAACGTCGAGAGTAAAGAGGAACCATTAGATATAGGTGAAAGAGCAAGAGATATTATCGATAAATATGGGGATTCACTTTTGCGTCTTTCTTATTCGTATATGCATAATTTGATGGATGCTGAAGATGTGATACAAGAAACGTTAATTCGATATTTGAACTATTGCCCTAAGTTTGACAATGATATACATGAAAAAGCATGGTTAATTCGTGTAACAATCAATTTGTGTAAGAATAAATTGAAATATAATAAACGGCGTCAATCGGATGAGTTAGACGAGGGGTTATTTTCAAGCGAAGATGCCGATTTATTGTTTGTATGGGAAGCAGTCAAAAAACTAGAGCCTGCTTATAGCGAAGTAATACATCTTTTTTACCACGAAGGCTATTCGACGGTAGATATCGCAAATTTGACTCATAGAAAAGATACAACAGTGCGTTCATTACTACATCGTGCTCGGATGAAGTTGAAATCTATACTAGTGGAGGAATATGACTTTGATGATTGAGCAAAATAAATACAACAAAATGATGGAAAAAGTAAAAATGACTCCTGAGATGCGAGAACGAATCATTGATAATGTACGCATTCAAACAGTAATGATGCAGCAACATAAAAAAAAGAAAAGCAAATTTATTTTAAAGTATCAAAAGTATATGTACGCAGCGGCTACTTTTTTAGTATTGCTTGCAGGAATAATAACTGCACAATATACGGTTAATCGTAATCCAAGTGAGAACCCTATATTATCTTCTAACAATGGTTCCAATACAGGCTCTTTTGGATTGAATGAATATGATTCCTTAGCTGAGTTGAAAACTGCTATTCCATTTACATTCAAGTCCGTTACATCTGTTCCATTTGAGCTAAAAGATACAACGTACTCTTCGTTTTCTAACACACTAGTGCAGATTGATTACATTGGCGCTACAAACCAATTAAATTTGCGCACGTCTCCTAATAAAGAAGAATTGATCGGCGATTACAATACTTATTCGCAAATCGACGAAATTGAAATAAACGATATTACTACAACGATCAAGGGTAACGACGGAAGCTACACTACAATTACGTGGAAACAAGATGGTTTATATTATTCACTTCAATTTGATCAAGGGATTAGCAAACAACAGATCCTTCAGACCTTTCGTTCCATGCAATAAATTTGATGTGAACATAGGATAGCTGAATGAGTTATATCCAGATGGACAAGTGAGATGCAGGAAAGAATAAAGGCTGGGATGCGGCTCGCAAACATTGGACTATATGATGCAACAAAAGAACTCATGGAGCAGATCACGCAAGTGTAGATACAAATAAAAAAACCTCTCTGAATCGGTAACCGTCGGATGCGACACATTGTACCGGAACAGAAAGGTTTTTTGTTATAGCTCGATTTCGCGTATACACTTAACCAGACTCACAGACTCACAGACTCACAGACTCACAGACTCACAGACTCACAGACTCAGGAGTCTGGTTCGCATATCACAGTAGACTAGACGCTAGTATTACACGTCTTGCCGTGCGCCCGTATCCAGATCGCATTGCTCCAGTGGAATAATACGTGTACGTTTTGTCCATTTATAACCGAGCCACAAAATAAGAAATAGCGGTACGCTAATGTACGTGGCAAAGATCGACTGCCAATCAATACCATCGGCAGAGAAGTACGACAAACTCTGTCCGATAATGACAACCGCACACAATACAAAAGCAAATAGCGGACCAAACGGGAACCATCTAGCACGGAATGGCAATTCACTCAGATCGCGTCCCTGCGCGGCGAACGCACGACGGAACCGATAATGACTGATCGCAATACCCAGCCACGTAATAAATCCACACATCCCAGACGCATTTAGCAGCCAGTTATATACGATTCCATCGCCAAACAGCGAAGCGAAAAAGGCGAGCATCCCGAAGGCGGCCGTGACGATCAGCGCATTTTGCGGAATGCCGCGTGAATTTAGACGCGCGAACATCTTCGGCGCTTTGCCTTCGCGTGCTAGTGCGAATAATACACGGGTGGACGCGTACATACCGGAGTTACCCGCGGATAGCACGGACGATAGAATAACTGCATTCATGACCGCAGCGGCGAACGCCAGACCTGCCTTTTCAAAAATCAGCGTAAACGGACTGACACTAATATCGGTCAGATCACTTCCTAGCAGCGATGGTGTCGTATACGGAATGATCAGACCAATCACCAGAATCGCCAAAATGTAAAAGATCAGAATCCGCCAGAACACCTGACGGATCGCGCGTGGCACATGTTCGCGTGGATTCTCACTCTCGCCCGCAGCGACCCCGATCAATTCGGTGCCCTGGAACGAGAATCCTGCCGCCATAAACACACCGATAAAGGCAAGCAGCCCGCCATGAAACGGCGCATCGCCAATCGTGAAGTTGCGGAATCCGACGGCTTCGCCACCCATAATGCCGAAGATCATCAGTACGCCGACGATCAGGAAGACGACAACGACCGCAATCTTGATCATGGCAAACCAGTATTCGGCTTCACCGTATCCTTTGACCGATAACACGTTTAGCAGGAAGATCAGTGCGAGGAATAGCAAGCTCCACAGAAACGATGAACTTTCCGGGAACCAGTATTTAATAATAATCGTCGCCGCTGACAATTCGGCAGCAATGGTGACTGCCCAGTTGTACCAGAAATTCCAGCCCATCGCGAATCCGAATGCTGGATCGACGAATCGTGCTGCATACGTATTGAAGGAACCTGAATCCGGCATATATGTCGCCATTTCGCCAAGGCTGGTCATCAGAAAATAAACCATAATGCCGACACACAGATAGGCGAGCAATGCGCCGCCCGGTCCGGCTCCGGCAACTGCACCGCCGCTCGCAAGGAACAGCCCGGTTCCGATTGAGCCGCCGAGGGCGATCATCGTCATATGTCTGGCACGCAGACCGGCTTTCAGGGTAGTAGGTGTTGGTTTCGTTGCAGGTGAACTCATGTTGCTTGGATACACTCCTTCATCAATATCCAGGGAAAGAAGGCAATAAAAATAGACCGCAGGCGAGCTGCGATCTATATACAGATAGACTCCGCACCATACTTTCCCTTTAAGATAGCTCAACACAATGAAAGGCTAGGTTTTTTCCATTGTGACAGTTCTGTTCCTTTCGGAGACAGCCCCAGCGTCATATTCTGGAGTGGAATACGGCACTTCGGCAGCAGGACCTTTTCTCCCGGGATCGACGGCGACTCCTGCGCCTGGTCCGGGGGTACTGATTCATGCTGCGACCTCTACCTCATCGGTTCTGCTGATGAGGCATATTATTTAATTAGTTAAAGTATTACGCACATGCCGACTATTGCATACTTGCAAGTAGCTGACACGGATGTGTTACAGTATAGCTTTTTGGCGTGCATTTGGCAATGACTTTTCTGTGACAGCATGCGTTATACGTTCGGACGCGGATAGTCAGGTGTTAGATGGAGCTATTTTGCTGACGGCTTTTCGCCATTTGCTGCCAGATCGTACCGGCAGCTTCTTCACCGGACTCGATGCGTTCCAGCGCCATTTTCGCCTGTAAACTCACTTCAAATTCGGGATCTTCGACGGCTGCTTCCAGCGCACCACGCGCTTCCTCCGTGCCGACCTCATACAGGAAGCGCGCCGCGCGCCAGCGAACGAGCTTGCTGCTATCCTGCAACGTTTTTAGCATCGCTGGTGTCGCTGCATCGTCACCAATATCCGACAGCGTATCGCCTGCCGTACGACGAACAGCAGCAGATTTATCCTCCAATGCGCGATATAACAGCTCCATCGCGGCTGGCGTTTTCAGATCGCCCAAGTAAACGACGGCAAGGCGGCGCAACTGCATTTTCTCATCATTCAACGCTTGCTCAATCAGCGGCAAGCTGTTCTCATCCGGCTCCAATACGTCGAAGGCGGCATAACGCATACGCCAGTCGTCACTATCCATCGCCGTAGCAATCTCGTCAGCCGACAACCCGCGCCGCTGCTCGACAAACTCTTCAGCACTCGCACCATGTGAGATTGCCTGATCAATGATTTTGCGTAGACGCTCCTGTGGAAATGCCGCTTCTAACTCCTGCTCCACCTCACGCGCAATATCCGGCAATTCGCCATAACGCACGCCATAATCGGTCAGCTTGCGTTCCTTAATCAGCGTAGCACTTGCAACCTCAGTTACCGCCTGGACAAACCGCTCTGCCAGCGAAATTCGTTCTTCCTTCGTTCCCGCCTTTACCCGAATCTGCATCGGAATGCCGCGGAAAAACTGTACGAACACATTCGCTTCTCCAAAATGCTCACCCGACAGATCTTCCGGTACTTCCAGCTTGTTCTCAATACCATCCTGACCTAGCTTCTCCTGCACTTCATTCAGAATCGCTGACCAGTCCGCACTTGCACGACGATCCAGCGCGACAAAGTCAGCCGTATGGAATACACTTTTGACCCCTTGAATATGCAGCATCTCCCGGATAAAAGACGGCGCAGAACGCTCATTGTCTACTGTATATGTTTTGCGAACACCATGCGGCAACTGCTCGTCAATCCGCAGCATCATCGTATTCGGACTCGGTGTTGGTTCTATCGATAAAATTTTCATGCAACATGTACCTCCTTGTTTACTTGTGATAACGCAATTGACCGACCAAGCGCTCAATCGCTTTATTTTATAGATGCAATACCAATACTTCAAATTGCAATGATATCAATTACAATGATACAAATTGCGGATATAATGCCATTGTGGTGGAACGACATTGTACTAGCGCCTTGCAGTACTGTCATAGCGCCAACCCTTACATTGCTGTCCAATCTTCGGTGTGTCACTACTTATTGTAACCCAAATCGTCATGTACCGGCACTGTTCTCCGCATGAGAAATGCATGAAGTCGCCGTTGTCTACGACTATTGCTTATTCAGTCCATATATATTCTGCGTGTCGACTCCAAGTATCCGCATTGCAGCTATAGAAAAGTATCAATCCCACCAGAAATACCAAATATGTTGTTGCTTCAAATAACTGGCATACTCGCCAATCGTCTCAAAGCTCTCCAACACATACTGACAAAATAACACATGCTGACGCGCCAGTTCTAGCGCATCTTCATCCGTTAGCGGAAGGTGCTGGGCGTGTAGTATCCATGTGCTTTCATTAACTGCGATTGGGATAGCACCGTACTGCTCCTGCCACTGACGGAAAATCGCCGCCTGATATACAGGCAGCGGACATTCATTGTAGCCACCCATCGGAATGATCAGCGCTGCTTCATATTCACGCCCTTGTGGCAATGTCAGCCAAAACGCACCATCTTCCTGCCGCGATTCCGCCCAATCCATATCTGGTACAGGCGCAACATGTGCTGTAGGAGTTATCGTCTCGTCAAGCATGGCGAGTGGCTGTTCGGACTCTTGCAATTGTCGGTATGCTTCATATAATTGGGTAGCGGATAACTTCTCCAGCGGCTGAAAGGAGGCAGGCAATTCGTTATATTCCAATAGCCAAGATAGTGAACGCCGCAATCCATCTGCTAGTGAGAGGGAGGATGTTTGTACTGCCATTTGCTGTACATAGTTGGATAGCGACTCGTGCTCGTCGATCACTTCCTCCATCACTTCCAACAAGTTTTCGCCTGTCAACACTAGCAAACGATGCGCTTGTGGCGATTGCGGATGCGGTGGAGCAGGGTAAACAATTTCCGCTATCTCTACCGTCTCAGTCTCATAGTCTTCTAATTGATCAAGCAGATCCTGACTCATCAGTAAAACTCCTTCCGGGTTCGGATGTAGAATGATATAGATGTGTGATGGTAATGCAAGTGAATATGTATTGCAATGAATCTTCTTATAGGAACACCAAATAAAAACGGTATACGATGACGCAACCTGTGTTCCTGTTCGCATCATTCGTATACCGTTTATTATACTCCACAGCCTGCATCGCTCCCAAACAGCCTACTTTCGCTTTTCACCAAAGCCCCCCAACTCTGAACGCTTCAGACATATAGACCAAGTAGTCTGAACTACGACATCAGCGGCAGGTGGAACGTACTCTTATTCTGTGACGTTATGCTCGTTCTCCACCTCAGCAGATTTGCGGTCAATATGCTCTTGCTCGCCTAAATAAAAGCGGCGCAGCGGATGAATCTGCTCATCCAACTCATACACCAGCGGAATACCGGTTGGAATATTCAGTTCTGTGAGTGATTTCTCATCCATATCTTCCATATATTTAATCAGCGCTCGGATCGTATTGCCATGCGCGGAAATGAGCACGCGTTCTTTTTCACGAATGAGCGGGACAATCCGTTGATGCCAGAAGTCTTCGACCCGTTTGATTGTATCCTGCAAACTCTCGCCAAGCGGCAACTCCTGTGGATCGATATGACGATACCGCTCCTCTGTACGCGGACTGCGTTCATCGTCTGGCTTGAGTAGGGGAGGACGAACAGTTAAACTACGACGCCACAGCTTTAATTGATCTTCCCCGTACTTTTGCGCTGTGTCCGATTTGCTCAGCCCTTGCAGCGCGCCGTAATGTCGCTCGTTGAGCTTCCACGACTTTTCCTCTGGAATCCAGAGCAAATCCAATTCTTCCAAAATAAAATGCATCGTCTCGATAGAACGCTTCAATACCGAGGAAAACGCCATATCAAACCCATATCCTGCTTCCCGAATCAATTGCCCGGCTACGCGCGCTTCGTGAATACCCCGTTCCGTCAGCGACACATCCGTCCATCCGGTAAATAAATTTTGCTGATTGTACTCACTTTCTCCATGCCGAACTAGAATGACGCTATACATGCTATCTTGCTCCTCTCCATGAGTGGATCATTTGGGTTGTTTGCTGCTGCGAAGTTGAATTGTTGTGCGAATAGAATGATTGTTCTCTATGTTCATTTTAACCAGAGCAAGCAGGTTACAATCGGGGAGGAAAAGGAATTGGTTATGTAGATAAAGACATAATCTGGATTGTGGATTGTCAATCCAAGTCTGGATACATGTATATTGTTTTATGTTCGATAACCATAATCCAGTTTCTGCATACAATCACCGCAACTATTATCAAACGTCATTGTCCATGTTTCCCTATACTTAAACCTATCACCACAGCAGAAAGGAGCAGCATATGAACGAAACGCACTCATCCAACCATCCTGTCCAGCAGATGATCGATATCATTGAGCACAGTCTCGCACACCAGCAAGACTTTTCCCTGTCAGAGCTGGGCGAGCAAATGAGCTATTCTCCATTCTACTGCTCATTCCTGTTCCGCCATCACACCGGAATCAGCATCAAAAAATACATCCTGCTGCGTCGTACCTTTCTGGCGGCATCCCGATTGGCAGAGACGAATGACCGCATTATCGATATCGCTGTTCAATATGGCTATTCCTCACAGGAAGCTTTTTCACGAGCATTCAAAGAGATCTTCGGCGTCACGCCCGCCGCATTCCGCAATGATCCGCAGCCATTACAGCAATATGCCAAACGCAGTCTAATTGCATCAGACACATACGAAGGAGCGATTCCCATGCACGAACTCAAAACAGCAGATATTCTCCACCTGCAACATCAAGTGGAGCAGCTTTACGAGCAGGATATTTTGAACGTATTAAACGGTCAACTGATGTATCAGGAATTTCAATCCAACCAATGGATGGGTAATAGCGACTATGTGCCGTTCAATGAAGCAATGTGCACGCATGAAGCAGCCCAAGCTATTTTCAGCCCAACGTTTCATACAATCAGAGCAGCAGGACATGGCAGTACTTTATCGAGTTATGAGCAGATTGTGATTCAGCCGCTACAGCCGCTTTGGGAGCATTTGCATGATTACAAATGTATCGTTCTCTGGTTTGGCGATGATATGTTTTGCCAGCTTAATCTGTTAACGATGCTGGCGTATCTGGAACAGCAGCAGTTCAAAGGAACGGTTTACTTCAATACGGTACAAGAGCAGACGTACGATGTACAGCAGACGGAGATGACGCTCGGAACGTTTGCTTCATTATATGAGCATGTAGTGCTGCATCACATGATGCCGGAGCAGAATCTATTGCCGGTAATGTATCAGGGGATTACATTGTATCTGACTATGCAGCAGTCCGATCATGAGTTGAAGCGCTATATTATCGCCCATCCAGAACAACCAGCTATGGAGCTAGTGCGTCAGATGCTGAAGCTGTTCACGCATTACGGTCTGGGCGATACGCAGTATATGGAGATGATTGAAGATGTGCGCGGAACAGAGAGGTAGCTACATGGATAGGCAAGAAGTAGAGAGCAAAGTAGAGGTACACATATCGCGCATGATGTACGATAAGAACATGGTAATACGATGAGAATATAGTAAAAAATAAGCGTATGACACAAAAAAGGCTGTTCCGTTAGGATACGGAGCAGCCTTTTCGTTTATTTACACATTCAGATACTCAGGCACGCATAGCATAGATTAATCGCTCTCATGTACGTCATCAATCCATCATTTTGGTTGAACCAATTCAATTGAACAAGCTACTGGCGCTTGCACGCTTGATCTTGTTCACAGCTTATGCCTTTGACACGATCCTTATACCGCTGCCTGATCACCGCTTGGCGATTGCTGCGGATCACGAACAATCTTCACTTCATAGAAACCGATTTTGTTATCCAGAATATAATCTGGAATATTGCGGTGTGCGTGGGATTCGCGGAACGCGTCGCTGCGTGTCCAGCCGTGGAAATGGTCTTTGGATTCCCAGCGAGTGCTGATTACGACCTCGTCGTATTCTTTGTTGCCATCATTGTACAGCACTTCCAGACCGAGAAAGCCTTCCATAAATTCCACTTTGCCTACTTTGTCAAAACGTTCAACCAGCAGATGGGCACTACCTTTGGTGATTTGCGATGTGTTCGTTACGATGATCATGGGATTGTCCTCCTGAATGGTGAGGGATTACTGGTACGATGACCGGATACTTCCCTTCATATTTAATAGTGGCATTCATGCCGTATACCTGTTTGATAAAATCATCCGTCAGCAACTCCAGCGGCTGCCCCTGTGCAGCTAGCTGTCCGCCCTTGAGAGCGATCATATGATCACAGTAAGCGGCTGCCTGCTGTAGATCATGTAGCACCATCACAATCGTCAAACCAGTATCGCGATTGATTCGATGCAGCATATCCATCACTTCAAACTGATGAGCGATGTCGAGAAAGGTCGTTGGCTCGTCTAGTAGCACGACCGGTGTCTTCTGAGCAAGCACCATGGCAATTCGTGCTCGTTGCTGTTCGCCGCCAGATAACGTATGGAACATCCGGTCACTGTAAGCGGCGATGCCTGTCCAGTCCATCATCTGTTGTACAATGGCGTCATCTTCGGCGCTGTGTAGTGTCTGGAAACGTCGCTTGTGTGGAGCACGTCCATACGCGACCAGTTCACGCACCGTAAGCAATGGCAAAGATTCTTTTAGCTGGGGGAGCATTGTGATTCGGCGTGACCATTCTCGCAGACTATATTGTGACGATAGTTGTCCAAGTACTTGCACCGTACCGCGATCCGGCTTGAGCAGTCGTACCATGATGCGCAGCAATGTCGATTTGCCCGAGCCGTTCGGTCCGACAATGGCGGTCATTTTGCCTGCCGGAATAGATAGCGAAATGGAGTCCAGCCGGAAATGCCCGCGGTTTAGAGCAATATCCTGAACATGAATGGCATGGTTAGGATCTGAATGTAGCTCCCAATGGATTCCATCCTGTGACAAGGCGGCATCAGTCGAAGTTGTTGGCATATGATTGGCAAATGTCATGACAGCACCGGTCCTTTTCTTTTTAATAAATAAAGGAAGAATGGAGCGCCGATAACCGCCAGCAGAATGCCAACTGGCAGTTCGACTGGATCAAACCACGAACGGGCAATCTGATCTGCCAGCACAATGAGTACACCGCCGCCAACCATGGAGTACGGTAGCAGAAAGCGATAATCTTCGCCGATTAACAGCCGGATCATATGCGGTACAACTAGCCCGACAAAGCCGACCAATCCTGCGACACTGACCGCTGCCCCTGCCAGCAGTGCCGCTAGCATGATCAACAAGAAGCGCTGCAACTCTACCCGCTGTCCGAGTAATTTTGCTGAATCGTCACCGAGCAGCAGTAGATTGGCAGGCTGGATAGCGAACAGACACAGCACCAGACCAATCAGTGCGTAAGGCGCCATGAACTCCAGATGATGCCAGCTGCGTCCGTTCAATCCACCGGATAGCCAAGGCAATACCGCCTGCACACGGTCGCTAAATACGACCATGATGCCATTCGTCACCGCGCCGAGCAGCGCATTAACCGCCACACCTGCCAGTACAATTTTGACAGGGGAAGCGCCGTGCTCCCATGCCATAAAGTAGATGATGATCGCTGTGATAAAGGCACCGATAAAAGCAGTCACTGGCAGCAGATAGCTGAATTGCGGCAAAATAACCATCGTGACCATCGCCGCCAGCCCACCACCTGCCGAGACGCCGATAATGCCAGGATCGGCAAGCGGATTTTTCATGACGCCCTGTAGCAATGCACCGGACGCAGCGAGACAGGCACCGACAAGGATACCGATCAACACACGCGGCAAGCGCAAATCCATGATAATGGTGCGGTATACAGATTTTTGTTGACCGGACAGCACTGCTAGCAGATCGGATAACGGAATGGAGATCGCTCCGTAAGCAATGCTGTACAGTGACACTACAAATAGTAGTGTTGGCAACAGTACGGCAAGCAGTAGACGGCGACGCGACCGCCTGCGAATATCAGCGTTACCCATGAGATGCGGTATCCGGGTAGAGCAGATTGTGTAGCAGATCCAATGCTTCGGTTACACGAGTACCGGGATTCGTGCCGAACAGATCGGAGGGAAGTACTTCGACGTTATTGTTCTTCACCGCGCTTACACTGCTCCATGCCTGATTATCCTGCATTTCCTTGAGAAAGCCGGCTTTCACTTCCTCGCTGTTACCATGAGTCATAATGAATACATAATCTGGATCAGCTTCTACGACTCGCTCGGTACTCAACTGGGCATATTGCGGATAATTTTGCAGTCCGGGCAGATCGGCAGCGATATTACTTCCACCTGCCAGCTCCAAAATGTTGCCGCTGAGCGAGTTGGGCAGTGCTGCCATATATGTACCGGGTGCGCCATAGACGAGCAGCACTTTGGGCTGGGTTCCATTGGCTTGGCTATGTGTAGCGAGTTTGGCGATATGCTGCTTCAGCTCAGTATTGAGCTGGGATGCTTGCTCCGGTTTGTTCAATAGCTGTCCGAATAAAGTAATCTGCCGCTGTATATCGTCAACCGAGTTGGCGGCGCTAAGTATCATTTGCGCACCGATGCCTTCCACGGATGGGATATCCTTTTCATTCATCGGACTGTTGCCAAGCACAACATCCGGCTCAAGCAGAGCGACCTTTTCCAGATCAATCTCGTGAGTGGAGCCGATCGTCTGTACATTCTCCGCTTCCTTGACTGGAGCGCCGCCGCTGGACGTAGGGCGCCCGACAACTGTGCCGCCCAAAGCGTACACGATATTCACCTCGCCATTGCTAAGCGCTACGATACGCTGTGGTGTATGTTGCAGACGAACGGTTCTGCCTGCAAAATCGGTAACCGTCACCGGTGATCCTGTCGCTTCGGCTACTGCCGAGCCTGTTGTAGGGGATGTGTTGCTACCAGCTGGTTGACTGCATCCGGCAAGTGCACACATCAGCAGGACGGATAAACCGAGATAAGAAGCCTTCATGAACATCTATTCCTCCTGCCATTTGTATACAAAATATTGTAAGGTGTTAATTGATAATTGTTTTCAATTACCTTAACCTAAATGATAATTAATATCATTTGAGGCGTCAACATTAAAATGAATTTTAATTTATTTTTTTTAGAAAAAAGCTCTAAATTCGTGTTAGCTTTATGTGCGTATAGATGAAAACAAAATAAAGAGTACGCCTGAAATTCCTTATCACATGAGGGATTAAGCAAAAAATGACGTATTGACAAGTAGGAAAAATATAGTCTACCATTGGCATTGTGTAATGCACACAACTTTCCTGATAATGAACAGGGAGGGAAAAACTAGCATTTCACATGTCCTGCGAGGACATTTATTTTTTAAAGTTAATTGAGAATGATAATCAATTAACTTGCCAGCATCCCAAAAAAGTTAGAAAGGAGGAACCCTGTCACCAATGAAACGGAAATTCGCTTTACCGGTAGTATGGATGATTATGATCGCAATGCTAGTTGTCGGAACCGCACCATCTTCCGCCAACGCAGCTGCATCATCCCGACCGGCTGTAGGTACATATACGCTGGATTACGATATTGTGCGGGCAGAAGACAATTCTGTATCGATGGCAAACGATTATTTTGAGAAGCCTGCCAAACTGTATGTGACTGGCAGCAAAATGACGATGCAAATTACGATTAACCACAGCGCTTGGACGACGCAGTTCAAGGTGAAGTACAAAGGCAAAATCGTAAACAGCACCGTGCTCAAAACGAACACAACCAAAGATACGCGCATCGTTCAATTCCCGATTGCGGATATCACCAATCCGATGATCTCGCAAATTCACGTTACTGTACCTTCATACAACTACGACCACGACTACACGATTCGCTTCAAGTTTGACCGAAGCAGCCTGAAAAAAGTCAAATAATCCATCCAAATCGAGGAGAGTGTTGTTATGAATATTGCAATCAACCGTCAACAAAAATGGAGCTTCAAAAATACCCTGCTGGCTATGGTCATGACTGCTTTGCTGGGCGTTCTGGTTCTGCCATTCGGCGCTAGCCAAGCACACGCAGCACTGGCAAACGGAACGTATTCCGTAGATTACACTGTACTGGCAGATGGCACATCCAATACATCGCGTCTGGATAGCTATGTTGTGAAACCAGCAACTGTAACAGTAGCTAACGGCGTAACCAAAGCTCGTATCACAATCACAAGCAGCAACCTGATCACAGCGTTCAAAGTAGAACAAAATGGTCAACTGGTTGATGCTACCGTTGTTAGCACAAACACAGCAAACAACACTCGCGTTGTTGAATTCCCGGTTGCTGATCTGGATGCAACACTGAACGCTTACGCTGAGATCAAAATCCCAGTGATCAACTACACTGGTAAATACAACGTTGACCTGAAATTCGATTCTTCCAGCGCTGAGTAATCGCATTTTATTTACACTACGCTCTGTAAGATGGAATTGGGAATAACAGAACCGTTAATCAAACTACAAAAGAAGGAGAATGAATACAATGAATATGACATTGAACCGTATGGAAAAAGGAACATGGTTGAAAGCACTCATGATCGCAATGGTAGTCGCTCTGGTTGGCGCCCTGATGGCACCGTGGGCTTCCAAAGCGGATGCAGCGATTGCAGATGGCACATACCAAATTGACTACACTGTATATGCGAACGGCACGAACAATGCTTCTTATATGGACAGCTCCGAGTATTCCCGTAAACCAGCTACGCTGATCGTATCCGGTGGCAAAGCAACGGTAAAAGTAACACTGAATCATAAAGATTGGATCAAATCCTTCAAAACGCAACAAAACGGAACGTACGTTGCTGCTACATCCACAACAAGTGGTGATACTGTAACATACACATTCCCAGTAAGTAATCTGTCTGCAAAAGTGAATGCACAAATCCATGTTGTGGTTCCTGCTGAAATTGCAGGTCAAGCATACGATAACACGTACACTGTGCAATATCTGTTTGACCAAGAAAGCATCTAAATTAAAAGACAAAACGATGTAGACGTATGACGATTGCTTATCTGGGGCCACCCGGCCCCGGATAAGTCTATTTTGTTAACAGGGGGAGCATGACTTTGAAAAGGCGCTTTGCACCATATGTAATAAAATGTATTGTTTTTGTAATGCTGTTCTCTATGATCTCACCGGCACTGCCTTCCGCTTTCGCAGAGGATACAGGTAGCGGTGATTCCAGCAGCGTAAGTGCCGACACCTATGGTGATTCCTCGTCCGGAACAGTCAGCAATGACACCTATTCACCAGCGGAAACACCTATATATGTCCCTTCGCAGGACCCGCTGAGCCAGTTTAACTATTCCACGGCTACAACGGCTACGTATGATACGTATGCAGATGGACAGTATACGATTGGGTACAAGGTTGTTCGTACTACGGATACTAGCCGAGAAGTGACTGCTTTCCGCGAAAGCTATGGGAATGCTGATCGTCCTGGTCGTGTGATTGTTGATAATGGAAAATATACTTTTAGTTTCCGCGGAGTAAATGCAAATGGTTTCGTTGATCTGACTGCTACTCAGAATAATCATACAAATGCAGCGGTATATACTGAGGAAACTGACTTTGTTACTAATGCTGACGGAAAAAAAGTGAAAACTAATTTTACCAGAGTAAGTTTTGATGTATACGATTTAAACAGTCAAATTACGTTGAATTACAAATTTAATGATCTTGATGGTTCAGGCTATTTGATTCTTGATCCTTCAACCTTAACACCGATTACACCAGTCGTAACAGAGCCGGAAACACCAGTAGATCCTGATATTGTGGAAGCGGCAAAAGGAACTACCAAAGATATCACATATACGGCTTTAAAAGATGGAACAACACAATCTTCAAGTATGAATAATTATATGGTGAATCCTGCTAAGTTTGTTATTACCTCAAATAATAAAAAATATGTACAACTTACACTCAAAAGCAGTAGCCAGATTACTGGTTTCCAAACACAGGTCGGCACAAATTATATAGATGCCGGTATCATTTCAAAAGATTCCACTAATAATACCCGCACGATTCAATTTGCTGCCGATGCTCTGACAGTAGATAGCAAAGTTATATCTGCCAAAGTGCATGTGGTGACTACTATTCCAACTGGTCAGGTGTACGACAGTTGGTATACCGTTCAACTACAATTTGATACGAGTGTACTGAATGAAGTCACTTCAGAGGATATCCAGTATAACGTATACAAAGATCAAACGAATGAAGTTTCGATATTGGACGGTTATCTGGTTAAACCCGCACAACTAATCACACAAAATGGGAAGAAATATATTCGTCTTAAAGTAAAAAGTAGTGATCTTATTCTTTCTTTCCAAACGCCGATTAACGGTGTGAACACTGAAGCAGAAACTGTTGAATCTGACACAGCCAATAATATGCGAACGATTCAATTTCCTGTAGATGACCTGTCACAAAAATTGACAGCCTACACGCATATTTATATACCAGACTTGAATTATGATCACTGGTACTACGTACAATTTCAATTCGATAGCTCCAGTCTGCCTGAAAATCCAAATACGGGTTCAAGCCTTACACCTGAACCTATTAAGTTACAAGATGGCTCCTATACGATTGACTTCTCCGCTTTGAAATCCGATAGCGATGAAGCATCCACAATGGGTAACTATCTTGGTCAAACAGCCGATTTGACAGTGAAAAATGGACTGTACAATGTATCGTTAGCAGTGAAAAGTAGTAATATCATTCCAAGTTTCAAAGTTGAAGAAGATGGAACGTTTGTAGAAACGACAAAGGTAAGCGAAGATACGGATAACAATCAACGTATCGTTTCGTTTAGCACAAAACAATTACAAACGATTATGAATGCTCAAGTTCATGTACAAATGCCGAACTACGACATGACGCATAATCTTCGTTTGCAGTTTAATCCAGATTCCATCCAATCCGTCTCTACAACACCAGACGGCATGGCGGATGGCAAATATAGTGCGTCCCTGACAGCTTACAAATACGGAACCAAAGAAATTTCCGTGATGGATGAATATCTCGGTAAACCGGCAACGATACTCAAAAAATCCGGTAAATACTATGTACAAGTAACACTCAAAAACAGTAGCTGGATCAAAACGTTCAAAGTCGGCGGACAAGATGCGCAAGTGATCGAAACGTCCGGCGATACCCGTGTCGTTCAATTCCCAGTAACTGAACTGCCGCGCAAAGTGAAGATCAATACGCACGTCATTGTGCCGGGTCTGGAAATCGGCGGCGTGGCTTATGATCACACGTATGATGTCGATCTGCAAATCGGTTCGCTTATGCCTTACGAAGCACCTAAGCTGTCCGCAGCAACCACGACGGTTCCGCTGGACTTTACCAACCTGGCAGCCGGTAAGTACAAACTGCCATTCAGCATCGTAATGCCAGGTGTTGCTGCTGGTACATCGTCTCCACTGGATCGCTTTATGTCATCGGAAGAGCCAGTACAGTTGACTGTAGAAAACGGGAGTCGTTACGTAACGATGACACTGAACAACGGCAATAACATCAAAGCGTTGCGTGTCTCCAATGACGGCAGCTATACCGATGCCGAAGTGGTCAGCAGTGATGAAGCGAAGAACACCAAAACGGTCAAATTCAGCGTGTCCGACTACACCCAAAATGTACCCGCACAGCTCGTAACGACCGGCGGTGTCAGCATCGCCAGCACAACGGATAGCAGCGACACTGTATACGATTTTGCCTTCAAATTCGATACAGCGTCCGTGACTGCGGATAGCTCTACGACTGATACGGCAAATGGCAAACGCACCAACAATATTGCGAATGGCGACTACACTGCCACATACCGCATTTTGAAAAATGGTTCTGATGCAGATTCTGTACTGACACCGTATCTGGATCGCACTGCCAAATTGACAGCAAAAGACGGCAAAGTGTATGCGACCATCACGATTGCTGATGGTGAAGCAGTGCCGGTATTTATGACTGATTATGAAGGCAAATACACGGCACCTGAAGTAGTATCGCAATCGCAAGACGGCAAGTCTCGCACAGTCACATTCGAAGTTCCTGATCTGGACAGCAAGCTGAGTATCTTCGCTCATGCCCACGTTTCGTCCCGCTATATGAACAACGAGAAACTGGGCGGTCAACTGCTGTTCGACCGTGCAACTTTGAAATCCAATGATGGCACCACTGAGACACAACCTGCACCAACAACGGAAGCAACGCCTGCCAACCCATCTGGCACAACTGGCACTGTTCCGGCAGAAGAAGCAACGACAGGCACGAACGGTTCCAGCGACACTGGTACAACCGTGACTGCACAGAAATATAGCATCAACGTCAAAGTATACAAAGACAAGAGCAGTGAATTGTCCGTGATGAACGATTATGTGACTCCAACCGCTACACTGGTGGAAGAAAACGGCGTAACGTATGCTGAACTGACACTGAAAAATGGCAGCTGGATGCCTGTCTTGCAAGTTGAGCAGGACGGCGCGCTGAAGGACGTGGAGAAGGTATCCTCGACTGGCGCAACCACAGTCGTTCGTTTCAAAGTGGACAATCTGTCCAGCAAAATCAATGCGTATACGCATGTCGTAGTACCGGGTCTGGTCATCGGCGGCGTACCATATGATCACTGGTATACGGTGCAATTCCAATTTGACGAAGCCAGCAAAAAAGAATTGAGCTAACAACACCATATTCATACAGGCTTGATCCTGTACGCTTGCAAGTCTTGGCATTCCTTTATGCCAGGGCTTGCGGGCATTTTGGAAACTATTTTGAACGTTGGAGGGAATATAGGTGAAGTTATATTCATCCCGTCGCACCGGATACCATACACGTCCAGCGATGTTTGCACGCAAGCCGATCTATGAGGGATTGTCACTGCTGCTTCTGCTCATGCTAATCTTGTCCGGCTGCTCGTCTGCATCCGGTACAACATCTACTTCCGCTGCTGCGGACAATGAGAGTACGTCCAGCAACAGTCAGGCGCGCATTGTCGCAACGACAGTAGCGATTACCGAGATCGCCAACGCGCTGGATCTTGATCTGGCAGGCAAACCGACCAGCAGCAAAACACTACCGGAACGCTATAAGGATGTACCCGATGTTGGTAACCCGATGAGCCCGGATATGGAAAAAGTCATGTCGCTCAGTCCGACGGATATTTTATCTGTAACGACGCTCCAATACGATCTGGAACCGAAATTCAAAGGGTTGAACATTAACGCTGAGTTTTTGAATTTTGAAAGTCTGAGTAATATGGAAAATGAAATTACTAAGCTGGGTGCTCGTTTTGATCGTGTACAGCAGGCAGAACAGGTCAACAGCAAGCTGCAAAGCAAAGTGGCTGAGATCAAGAAAGAAGTAGCAGGTAAGCCATCGCCGAAAGTGCTGATTTTGCTAGGTGTACCGGGTAGTTATCTGGTAGCGACCGAGAATTCGTATATCGGCGATCTGGTGAAGATTGCGGGCGGTACGAATATTGTGCAGGGCGAGAATGTAGAGTATTTGGCATCCAATACAGAATATTTGCAGCAATCGAACCCGGATATTATTTTGCGCGCGGCACATGGCATGCCGGAAGAAGTTGTGAAGATGTTTGACGAGGAATTCAAAACGAATGACATCTGGAAGCACTTCAATGCCGTGCAAAATGGGCGTGTCTACGATCTGCCAGAGCCTTTATTCGGCACCACCGCTAGTCTGGCTGCGAATGATGCACTGGATGAACTGGTCAAAATGATGTACCCAGACTCGAAATCATAACAATCTATTCAAGAACAGGAGAGAATCATGTTGCCGAATCTACAAACGACCCCGGTGGCAGCGGGACGTGCGGACGGACAGAGCGATGATACCCATCTGATCTACCGTCGTCAGCAGAAAAAGAGAACATGGAGCTTTATTGGAATGATCGTGCTGCTGGTCGGTGTCGTGCTGTATTCGGCGATGACAGGCAGTCTGCGCGTCGGTGCGCTGCAACTGATACAAGGGTTGTGGACTGGTGATGATGCGCAGGTGAATGTAGTGCGTGACTTACGATTGCCGCGCATTATTATTGCGGTGATGGCAGGAGCCGCTTTGGCGGTTGCCGGGGTGTTGTTTCAGGCGGTGATGAAGAATCCGCTCGCAGACTCTGGCGTGATCGGCATCTCATCCGGTGCTGCACTCGTATCGCTAATTGCGGTGACCATTTTCCCGGCACTGTATTTCTGGATGCCGGTCTTTTCCTTTCTCGGCGGGGCGCTAGCGTGTCTGATGGTATATGGCTTCTCGTGGCGCTCGGGGCTACATCCGGTACGGCTCATTCTGATCGGGGTAGCGGTGAATGCGATCTTTTCCGGTTTGGGACAGTCGTTTAATTATCGGGGTAGTTATGCAGTGACAAGCATTAATCAGGTGACCACCTCTACGTTGTCGATGAAAAAGTGGATTGATGTCGATGTTATGCTCTGGTATGGCGGTATCGGTCTGGCGCTGGCGCTGCTGGTGGCGACTTGGTGCAATTACTTGTCGTTGCAGGAGAAGACGGCGCGCAATCTGGGGCTAAATGTGACGCTGGCGCGGGTGCTAATCTCGGTCGTAGCGGTCATTTTGGCATCGACAGCGACAGCCATCGCGGGTGTGATTGTGTTTATCGGATTGCTCATTCCGCATATTGGCAGACAGCTGGTCGGCTCGGATCATAAGTGGCTGATTCCGTTCAGTGCGCTGGCAGGCGGAGTATTGCTATTGCTCGCGGATACGCTTGGACGAACCGTACTGGCACCGCAGGAGATTCCGGCGTCCATCCTTATGGCAGTGATCGGCGGACCGTTCTTGATTTTCCTGATTCGGAGGAGTGATCGCATCTATGGACGTTAATCAGATTACCTTTTCATATGATGGTAAAATCGACCGGCTGCATAGTGTGCAGACAACGATTGAACACGGTAAAATCACTACCATCATTGGTCCAAACGGCTGTGGCAAGTCTACGCTATTGAGCGTCATGTCCAACAATGGCAAACCGCGTCAGGGCGAAGTGATTCTAGACGGCAAAGCGATCGCCCGCTACCGTCCGCTAGAGCTGGCAAAGCAGCTGGCGGTCGTGCATCAGCAGAACGAGGCGCCGGATGATCTGACGGTAGAGAAGTTAGTCAGCTTCGGACGGATGCCGCACAAGACGATGTTTGCTAGTAATAAGGCAGAGGACGAAGAGGCGATAGAGTGGGCGATTGCCTGCACCAATCTGGAGCAGCGACGCTTTCGCACACTGGATCAATTGTCTGGCGGTGAACGACAGCGCGTCTGGATTGCGATGGCACTGGCACAACGAACTCCGATTCTATTTCTTGATGAACCGACGACGTATCTGGATATGTTTTATCAATTGGAAATTATGGAGCTGATCCAGCGGCTCAATCAGGAGTTTGGCTTAACGATTGTGATGGTGCTGCATGATATCAATCAGGCGCTACGTTATAGTGATGTGATGATAGCGATGAAGGACGGACGAATTCTGACGTCCGGGCATCCGCATGATATTTTGACAGCTGATTTAATGAAAGAAGTATACGATGTGCAGGTGCTGGTGCGCCGCGATGAGGAGGCAGGGATGTATATCGTGCCGATGCAGGCGGTGTTGCGGTCTGTCTGAAAGCGGGTAATATACCGACAAAGACAGCCAGCCTAGTCTCCAGCCTGCCCCCAACAATGCCAGGGTACTGTGGATGACACAGCTCTGGCATTTGTATTTGTTCCAGACATTCTACATTTTACATGCGGGAGGACAGCATCTTTATGCCAAAAACTCGTTATCATAACATCGACAACGTTAGTATCGACAAGACGCTCAAGCAATTCCGCCAATGGCGAGAAGATCGGCGCAAAAAGGCAAGCCGCGACCGCTCCTATCTCGTGCCTAATCATCCGCCAGAAATGGATTATTTGCACGCCAACCGCGATGATGCCTCGATTACATGGATCGGGCATTCGACTTTTTTTATACAATACGAAGGGCTGAATATCGTGACCGATCCTGTATGGGCGCAGCGCCTTGCTTTTCAAAAGCGTATCGGTCAGCCGGGCATTCCGATTGAAGATATTCCGCCCATCGATATTATCCTGATCTCGCATTCTCATTATGATCATATGCATATCAATTCGATCCGCAAGCTGTATCGTAGCTCGACAACGATTCTGGTGCCTCAAGGATTAAAATCCAAAATGGTACGCAAAGGCTTCCATCGTTGCCATGAGATGAAATGGTGGGAAACGTTCAAAATGGGTGACGCCAATATTACCTTCGTTCCGACCCAGCATTGGAGCCGTCGCACATTGCTCGATACCAATACGTCTCACTGGGGCGGTTATGTGCTGGAACCAGTACAGCATCCGGTCATGCCGGACGAGCCGCATAATGTATGGAATACAGAACTGGATCCGACGCATCCACGTCCGAAAATTCCAGAAGTCAGTAATAGCAAAGAAATGGGCTATGTCCATCGTGTAGTGCCACCGACCGTTTACTTTGCCGGAGATAGCGGATATTTCCCCGGCTTCATTGATATTGGACGTCGTCACCGTATTGATGTTGCTCTATTGCCGATCGGTGCATACGATCCCGAATGGTTCAGTAGCTCCCAGCATACGACACCGGAAGAAGCGTTGCGCGCCTTTTGCGACGTGTGCGCGGAGGTTATGGTGCCGATGCATTATGGTACATTCAAGCTAGCCGACGATACCGCTCGTGAAGCACTTGACCGTCTTGAAGCCGAACGAGATCGTCTCAACATCGAAAAAGATCGCATTCGCGTACTCGGCTACGGCGAGACGTTGGTCGTACATGGTCTGCTGGATGAAGAAGCGGAACAACGCGCCGATGCTTGTCGTGCGGATGCTTTATAAAAGAATATTGCGATATAATGCATGATAACAATCAAACATAGCAACGAAAGCCTCGTCTTCCCTATAGGAAAAGGAGGCTTTTTTATTGCAACATACAATAAGTGTACCCATATTGCTTGAAATAGTAACTGTTATATAGTAGTTACTATTTCATCATTAATAAAATACTTGACTACAAAATACTAACGACACAACCTTATTCGATTTTCGATTTTCGATTTTCGATTTTCGATTTTCGATTTTCGATTTTCGATTTTTAAGCATACGTTGCTATCCAACACTAAGCGGAGGGAGGAGAATTTGACCAAAGGACGACTTTGGAGCACGGGAATTTACATATATTCCTATTCCGCAGATTCCTGTGCTCCACCTAAGGACGTGGTCAAATCTCTTCCCGCAGCGATTGCTGCACCAGCAAGCATACATTAAATCCCCATCACTCCCAAAACTAACCTTCAAAATTTTAATCATCAAAACATTCATTCCACGCCTACGATTAGCCCAACTTGTGTGTTATACTAGTGCCAACAGTCGTTTTATGAAAACGAATACTGTCTTTTTCTTATGAGATCAGACATTTTCATTAAAACAACACTTTATAAACGATAAGGATGGGTTGTATACATGATAAGTACTTCAGGTGTCACGCTGCGTTATGGGAAGCGCGCCCTTTTTGAAGATGTAAATATTAAGTTCACACCAGGTAACTGCTACGGTCTGATCGGTGCGAATGGCGCTGGTAAATCGACCTTTCTAAAAATTCTGTCTGGCGAAGTGGAGCAGAATGAAGGCGAAGTGCATATCACACCGGGCGAGCGGATGGCGATTCTGAAACAGAACCAATCCGAATACGATGAGTTCCAAGTGCTGGAGACCGTCATCATGGGTCACAAGCGTCTGTACGATATTATGAAAGAAAAAGATGCACTGTACGCAAAGGAAAACTTCAGCGATGAAGATGGCATGCGTGCCGGCGAGCTGGAAGCGGAATTTGCTGAAATGAACGGTTGGGAAGCCGAAGCCGAAGCAGCTGAGATGCTGAATGGTCTTGGTATCGATAACGAAATGCAATACAAAACGATGAAGGAATTGAACGGCAACGAGAAAGTACGCGTCCTGCTGGCACAAGCGCTGTTTGGTCATCCAAACATCCTGCTGCTGGATGAGCCTACCAACCATTTGGACATCGAGTCCATTCACTGGCTGGAAAACTTTCTGGCATCGTATGACGGCACCGTTATCGTAGTCAGTCACGATCGTCACTTCCTGAACACGGTTTGTACGCATATCGCAGATATCGACTTTGGTAAAATCCAGATGTATGTCGGTAACTACGACTTCTGGTATGAGTCCAGCCAATTGGCTCTGCAACTGAGCCGTGAGCAAAACAAGAAAAAAGAAGACAAGGTGAAGGAACTGCAAGCGTTCATCCAACGTTTCAGTGCCAACAAATCCAAGTCCAAACAAGCAACATCCCGTAAGAAAATGCTGGACAAAATTACGCTGGATGATATTCGTCCGTCCAACCGTAAATATCCATTCATCAACTTCAAGGGCGAACGCGAAGCGGGCAAACAACTGCTGCTGATCGACGGTCTGACCAAAACTGTAGATGGCGAAAAAGTCATCGACAACCTGACCCTGACCGTGAACAAAGGCGACAAAATCGCACTGGTTGGTCCAAACGGCAACGTAAAAACTGCCTTGTTCCAAATCCTGATGGGCGAAGTAGAGCCAGATGCAGGTACGTACCAATGGGGCGTAACGACATCACAAGCTTATTTCCCGAACGACAACTCCGCGTATTTTGATGGCGTAGATGAGACGCTGGTCGACTGGCTACGCGATTATTCCAAAGACCCGGATGAATCGTTCCTGCGTGGATTCCTTGGTCGTATGCTATTCTCCGGCGACGAAGCGCTGAAAAAAGCAAGCGTATTGTCCGGGGGCGAGAAAGTTCGCTGTATGTTATCCCGCATGATGCTCATGGGCGGTAACGTATTGCTGCTGGACGAGCCGACGAACCACTTGGATCTCGAATCGATCACAGCGCTGAATAACGGTCTGATCGACTTTGACGGTACCATTTTGCTCACGTCGCATGACCATCAGTTCGTCCAAACAATCGCCAACCGCATCATCGAGATTACGCCAAACGGCGTCATCGACCGCATGATGAGTTATGATGAATATCTGGAAAGCAAAGAAATTCAAGAAATGCGTGATAAAATGTACCCGGTACAAGTATAATCACCGGAACATGTTTTTCATTTATTACTGTAAGCCTGTAGTTCATCGGATAGTACTGTCCGGTGCGCTACAGGCTTTTTTGCTGTTACGGAACATTTAGAACAGCAATGGTAGGAAGAGCCTGCCTTTACACATACAGCGTTATATTTACTATATTGAACAAAATTATTTATTGTGCACAGGCAAAATTGTTGAGTTACCCTTACAACATTTCGTCAGGCATACATGATTTGCCCGGCACTACAACGTTTAGTATAGGCTAAAAGGTTTGCCCTACCCTACAACGTTTCTCTAGACCCACAACAATGTCGTTTGTTAAGATGAACAGACGAAAGTGGAACCGAGTCATTGAGTAGGTTCCAATGGTGGGAGGATTCAGAACAAATGGTTGATGTGTATCAAAACCTAAAAGAAGGCGAACGTGGCGCGTGGCTCAGTATTATATCGTATCTGGTGCTATCCTCGTTTAAATTGATTCTTGGTTATTTATTCCTGTCGAGCGCACTACGGGCAGACGGAATGAATAATTTGACCGATATTGTGGCATCCATTGCTGTATTGATCGGACTGCGCATTGCGCGTAAACCGCCAGATTCCGATCATGCGTATGGACATTTCCGTGCGGAAACAGTAGCAGCACTTATCGCTTCGCTGATTATGGCGATGGTTGGCATTCAGGTGTTGATTGATGCCGTTCAATCGTTATTTGGTGGTAGAGAACAGGCACCTGAGCCATGGCTGGCAGCTGTAGCGTTAGTATGCGCAGCAGTCATGTACGGCGTATATCGGTACAATATGGCACTGGCGAAGCGTACGAATAGTCAGGCATTGATGGCAGCAGCCAAAGACAATCTGTCAGACGCGATGGTGAGTATCGGCGCAGCAGTGGGGATTATCGGCTCACAGTTTGGGATGCCTTGGCTCGATGTCGTAGCCGCCCTCGTCGTTGGCTTATTGATCTGCAAAACGGCTTGGGATATTTTGCAGGAATCGATGCATCGACTGACTGACGGATTTGATGAAAAGGAATTGCCAGAGCTGCGCGAAACGATTGCTTCTATTAAAGGTGTAGAACATATCAAAGATATTAAGGCTCGTGTTAACGGCAGTCAGGTGCTAGTCGATGTCATTATCGAAGTTGCACCGGAGATGTCCGTAAGCGACAGTCACCATATTACCGACCGGGTTGAAGCGGAGATGGCGAAAGTGCATAATATTCATTATGTACATGTGCATGTGGAGCCGAAGGATACCTGATTGGGAATACCGGCTCCTTTGGGCAAAAAGGAGGCCGTACGTTGAACCAGTCACCGCAACTTGATCCATCCTCACCATCTCAGCGACATCAACCGTCTGATCCTTCACGCAAACGTCGAAACAAACGTCGCTGGCTGATTGCACTGCTCGTGCTTATTTTATTGTTAGGTGGAAGCGTCGCGTTATTATCGTGGATGATTGCGCCGCAGCGTCAGCCGGGCTTAGCATATACTGGACTGGATATGCAGGCGAAGATTATCGAGATGGTCAAGCAGAAGAAACCGGAGATTACGTTATCTCCAGCGGAATTCAATGATCTGGCGCGAGAAGAATTGATGGAGCGTGCAGCCCGTTTTCCAGCAGGTGTTCATATTACAGGCGCCGATTTTAGCTGGAAAGGCAATGTGGTGCAGGCGGATGTACGAGGTAGCTTATGGGGCATACCGTTTGGCGCACTGCTGGACTTTGATGCGCAGCGGCAGGGCAATGCGTTAGTGTTGTCACATGTGCATACAATGGTGAAGCATGGTGCCTTTAACTGGCCGCATTTGCAGCCCATTTCGATTTCATTGAACAAATATGTACCCGCTATTGTGGAGGTGAGCGATCTTCAATTCGGAGATCAGCAGCTTACCGTTACATTTAAACTGGATTTATTCACATTACCTCGCTTATTATGGAGATAGCAGACAGACAGCAAGCGAAAAAAGCAACATGATCCTGTAAAGGAATCATCCTGCTTTTTTCGCTTTTTGCTGTGTATGAAAGTATTACGCTGCAATTGTCTTCTCATGTACGAAGGGTGCACCGCTAACTAATAGGTTCGACGTCGTCCGGTAAACAGACTAATCACGAACAAGATCAGGAACAGGAAGAACAATACTTTGGCAATAGTCGCTGCTGCTTCCACGATACCGAAGAAACCAAAAATACCGGCTACGATGGCAACGATCAGGAAAATAATAGACCATTTCAACATGAGTTTCACCTTCTTTCAGGGTAGATTTGCCTATATGTAGGCGTTCATCAATGAATCCAACGGGAGTTCCATAATAAACATATCCAATATGGCAATATGTTCATTGTGGCGTTGTTCCGTTAGCGGATCGTAATGAAACTTAACCTTGAATTTCCAGCTTGAAACAAGCTAGCAAAAAGGGGATGGCAGCAGTCGCTTTTTGTTTCGGTGCCTGATCAGGCGGGTAGTTAAGAGTAACATAAAGGTGCACCACGAAATACATCGAAGACAGAAAATTTCAATCGTTGAAGGAGAGGACAGACAATATGATCATTAGTATCAGTGTCGCGATTATCGCGATCGCATTCGCAGTACTCGTAGTATTTCTGGTTAAACTTTTATTGGCAGCAAAGGATTCGCTTGATAACGTATCCGCTACATTAAAAGACGTTCAGAAAACCGTAGAAGAATTAACCTATGAGGTGAAACAAACCGTACGTAACGTAAACGACATTACGTCGAACGTAGAGTACAAGCTCAAGCAAGTCGATCCAGTTGTTGATTCCGTCAATAATCTCGGTATCGTACTGAGCGAAGTAACAGAAACAGTCAAAGACTTGACGCTGAAAACAAAAGAAGTATCTGGTGCTTTTTTTGAAAAAGTAAAGTTCGCAAGTGGTGACACACACGAGCATGCCAACAATCCGCATGGCGTAGTTAAAGCTTCGACTCCAGAAGATCGCACGCTGCAATCGTATTCGGCTACATATGCCAAATCCGGTGCGTGGGTGAACACTGTTGATATTATCGCTAACGTATGGCAACGCCTGCGCAAAGCACAATCTCGTTAATTGACATTAGGATAATTATATTGCTTTGAAGTGTTATTCCTCTATTTAACCGGCAGAGCGAACTTTGTTTAGACGACTACGCTTTGCCGGTTGAATTATAGATGAAACAGACCTGTAACCCCGAATAGACAAACTGGTAACCAAGCAAGCTTTCTAATGTATTAAGATGTAGATATAACGCTTCACAGAAGCAAGCCGAAGAAAGGGTGAGACGATGCTAACTCTCATGATGTTACTCGCTGGAATATTGTCCCCTGACCCCGGTTATGATCAAGTATCTGCTGCTTCCGTACAGCCGGTTACGACTGTACAGACCGCTCAATATGCTTCATCCACACCGGACACCGGTATTACGACTGCTCAGGCTTCTATGCCAACGGTATCGAATGCCGTATATGAAGAGGACCACAATTATACGTACAGCACACTGAATGGTGTATCGCTGGAAGATACCAAGGCGGATGTCATTCGCAAACTTGGAGAACCTGCGAGCATTGCAGAGAATGTGAGCGGCTATACCGAATACCGCTACAATCATCTGACTGTAGGTCTGCGCGATGGTCTGATTTATTACATCAGTGTCCCGGTAACAGCAGGTTCTATTGAACTGGATGGACAGCGTATTGCGCTAAATAAACAGGATATCACGAATGCACTTGGACAGCCGCAGTTTACCGCTGAGGACGGACAGGGCTATAACAATGAATTTTATGCCTTTAAGGTATTTACCGACCCAGAGACCGGCAATATTGTAAGTGCAGATATTTTTGACGCATTGTCTCAATAATAGACATGGTAGGACGTTGTTTCACGCAGCGAATATCATTATGCGCAAATTTTGACAACATACATGTTTCGGATGATTGGAATCGGGTTAATATACTGAATGACCATTTTGACAAACTTGAAAAGGATTGGTGAAACAGCATGGCATCTACCAACGCAAAACCTTATGCAAAAGTTGTAGAAAATGGAACACAGGCAGTAGCTGTAGTAAATGAACTTCGCAGTACCGGATATGGATTTGAGGAAGTGTATGTACTTGCTCACCAAAAAGACCGTACTGAAAAAATTGCTGAAACTGCTGATGCGCAAGAAATTGGCATCAAAGAAGAAGGCGCATTTGATTCTCTAGCGAATCTGTTCCGCTCTCGTGGTGATGAACTTCGCTCCAAAATTACTTCCTTGGGCTTTACGAAGGAAGAAGCAGATTTTTATGAAGAAGAGCTAGACAAAAATAAAGTACTGGTGATTGCACAGCACAAAGCCTGATGAATCACTTGCCTGTTTTGCGGAAAGAGGTTATATCAAACGCGTATACCCATCGTCCCCGCAAGGGCCCAGTATGGTAGGGAATACACCTTCAACATCACCTATTTGGTGGTGTTGAAGGTTTTTTGACGAGTTTTTGATATAGCCCCTTTTCATACGGATTTTAATGTATTCTAAAATCAGGAAGTATGGCATGATGTTTTAGGGTTGAATTCAAGGAATGAGGAGAAGATATGAATATATTAATCGTGGATGATAATCCGACTAATCTAATCATTATCCGGGAAATTCTGAAAAGAGAACAATATACTGATCTGGTCACTGCAACTTCAGCGAAGGAGATGTTTGATTATCTGGGACATGGAGAACCGGATGCTGTTTTGCGTTCCAAATCTAATACATTTGATTTGATATTGCTGGATATGATGATGCCAGAGATGGATGGGATCGAAGCATGCCGGATTTTGCAGCAAAATGAAGTGTTACGGGATATTCCAATTATTATGGTCACAGCAGTTGGGGATTCGAAGAAATTGGCAGAGGCATTGGATGCGGGTGCTGCTGACTATGTAACCAAGCCGATCAATAAAGTGGAATTGATGGCGCGTATTCGTCTTGCCTTGCGACTCAAGCATGAGAAAGATTGGCACAAAGAGCGCGATCAACATATTCAAGACGAATTGAAGCTGGCGAGTCTGGTACAGCACGCGGTGCTTAGTACACCGATTACAGATCAGCAATTCCAAATTGAAGCGCGCTATAAACCTTCGTTTGAGCTGGCAGGTGATCTGTATGCCTGGTATCCACTCGGTGAAGGACGATATGGCATCATTCTGCTGGATATGATGGGTCACGGTATTTCATCATCATTGTTCTGCATGTTTATTGCTTCCGTGCTCAAGGATACGGTCACTACATATGTAGAACCTGAGAAAGTTATCCAGGAGCTGAATCGTCGCTTTAATCAATTGCATATTGAGAATCAGCTCGTTCAGTACTATTTTACAGCGATCTATCTCGTTGTAGATACGAAGTACAAAAAAATCGATTATGTGAATGCTGGTCATCCGCCAGGTTTATTTTTTGATGATCAAGGTGAAGTGACGCGCTTGACGACAACGACATTCCCGGTTGGATTATTTGACCGTATTGATGCAGAGTCGAACAGTTTCCACTATGAAGGAGATGCGCATCTGGTGCTGTATACCGATGGTTTGCTGGAAGCGGTGGAAGGCGATCAAGAAGTACAGCTGGAGTTCTTAATCAATCAATTGAAACAAGGTCATCATCTACATCAAACAGATGTAGAACAGGTATTTTTCGAAGATATCATACCTGCCGACCGGGACGACGACAAGTGTCTGGTCTGGATTTCGTTACAGGAAGGGACGGACAGTGAATGAAACTAAGAACGAAACTCGTTCTGGGGTTCAGTGCCATTATTATGATTTTAATGGCGCTGGGCTTTATTACGTATGACCGTATGAATTACATGAACGAACAGCTGGACAAAGTATATCAAGATCGGTATTTGAAAGTTCGTTATTCTACCGATGTTCGTTCCGAAATGAACATCATTGCCCGCGAAATCGCCAATGTATTGCTCAGTGCCACTACGCAGCCAGCGCAAAGTCGCAGCATCATTGAAGAAAATATCGCAAGTGGTAACAATAACCTCAAGTTGCTTAAAGCTGGCGCAGATACGCCGGAAGAACGCCAGTTAACGGCTACCGTTACAACCAACTGGCAGACTTATATCGAATATGCTCGCAAAGTAACTGATTTGTTATCTCAGGATCAGATTGCTGCCGCGAATAATTATCGTACTACGAGCGGCTTGCCTGCTCAGATTAATCTGAATGATAGCCTGGGCATCCTGTCGAACTATCAAGATACGACGATTGATCAGGAGATTCAGGCAGCCAATACGGCGTATCAGAATTCGATTCGGATGACCACATACGTCATGGCATTCGGGATTTTGCTAAGTCTGTTGGTTATGCTATGGATTGTACCGAGTATTAGCCGTGGTCTGGGAACGGTATCCCTGATGATCAAAGGCTTTTCCGAAGAGCGTTTTGGCGCCATTCGTCGCATCAAAGTGAAATCGAAAGATGAGATTGGTGATGTGGCACGCGTATTCCAAGATATGGCGAATGATCTGCAAGAGAAGCGTAAGCTGGAAGAGCAGTATCAGCAGGCACAGGACGATCAATCTTGGCTCGCTTCCAATACTGGGCGCATTACCGAATTACTGCGTGGTGTCATAACACTTCAGCAAAGTTCGCAAACGTTCATTGATGAGTTTGCTCCGCGCCTCGGTGCGCATTATGGCAATCTGTATCTGCGTACTCATGAATCGCCAGATCATATTCATCTACTCGCTTCCTACGCAGCAGAAGGATTATTGCCAGCCAAAAAAGAATTGCGGGTTGGCGAAGGATTGGTTGGACAATGTGCCGCTGATATGAAGCCGATTATATTGGATGATGTACCTGCCGGTTATTTCCCGGTCAGTTCTTCTCTTGGTGCAAGTCAGCCGAAAAGTATTATGATTTATCCGATTCTGTTTGAAGAGGAATTGCTCGGTGTTATTGAAATGGCATCGCTGCAAGGGTTCACATCGCTGCAACGACAGTTGTTGCACATGCTGTTGCAAGATCTCGGCGTCATTGTCAACAATATCAACCGTCGTCTGCATGTAGAGCAATTGCTGCGCGAATCTCAGGCACTGACCGAAGAATTGCAAAGTCAGTCGGAAGAATTGCAGATGCAGCAAGAAGAGATGCGTCGTTCCAATGAGCGACTGGAGGAGCAGACCGAGGAACTGAAACGTTCTGAAGATTTGCTGCAACGTCAGCAACAGGAACTGGAGCATTTTAACAATGAACTGATCGCCAAGACACGCGAGCTGCAAGAGCAGGTACAGCATGTTGAGGAGCAAAATGAAGAGATTGAGCAGAGCAAGCATCAGCTGGAGCAACAGGCGATGCAGCTGTCTGTAACTAGCAAATACAAATCTGAATTTTTGGCGAATATGTCGCATGAATTGCGCACACCGCTGAACAGTCTGCTCATTCTGTCGCAGCTGCTGACTGAGAATAAGGATGGAAATCTGACTGACAAGCAGATGGAATACGCCAGCACCATTTATATGTCCGGTGCCGATCTGCTCAAAATGATCGATGAGATTCTCGATCTGTCCAAAGTAGACGCAGGCAAAATGGAAATGAATCGCGAGACGATGCCAGTCAAAGTACTGGAATCGTTTGTAAATATGAACTTCGCTCCGGTCGCTGCTAAGAAGAACATCGATTTGCATGTGAATATTGGCGACAATGTGCCGGAATACTTGGTCACCGATGAACATCGAGTGAAACAGGTGCTGCGTAACATGCTATCCAATGCGTTCAAATTCACTGAAAAAGGCTACATCGAAGTGGATATCAGTGAATCGGACGGCAAGGATCTGCCGGTATATTTGCGTAAGCAGGATGAATATATCGCTATTCGGGTTACTGACAGTGGGATCGGTATTCCACAGGACAAGCTGGATCTGATCTTTGAAGCATTCCAGCAGGTCGATGGCACAACCAGCCGTAAGTATGGCGGTACAGGATTGGGACTTTCGATCAGTCGTGAATTGGCACGCCTGCTGGGCGGTGGCATTACCGTAAGCTCTGAGCATGGCAAAGGCAGTAACTTTACGCTATATCTACCTAAAGTATTACCAACAGCAGAGGATCAGCCTGCCAACACGTCTGGAACATCGGTTGATCTGGTGAGTGCTTCGTATCTGCCGTCAGACTTTATCAGTCAGCAATTGCAGAATAGTGGCAATCCGTCGCGCAATCGCATGATGGAACAGGAAGAGAGTAAAGTGATCGCGGCTACGATTCTGGATGATCGCGATACTCTTAATAAGAGCGATAAGGTATTGCTAATCATTGAGGATGATCCGAACTTTGTTCGTATTTTGATCGATATGGCGCGTGGTCGTGGATTCAAGGCATTGGTAGCGATGCAAGGCGATACAGGACTTCATATGGCGAAGACCTACAGTCCAGACGCGATTATTCTGGATATTCAGCTGCCTGTGATGGATGGTTGGGCAATTCTGAGTGAACTGAAGAGCAATGCTCAGACTCGCCATATTCCAGTTCACGTTATCTCGGTAATGGATGATGTGAAGCAGGGCTTAATGATGGGAGCAATCGCTTATCTCAAAAAGCCATCCAGCAAAGAATCGCTGGAAAAAGCATTCAATCAGCTACAAAATTACACTGAACAAGGACTCAAGCAGCTGTTGATCGTTGAAGATGATGAGATTCAGCGCAAATCGATTATCGAATTGATCGGTCACGACGATGTAGCGATTACGGCTGTATCTACCGGCGGTGAAGCCCTGCAACAACTGAGCAGCAAGCGGTATGACTGTATGGTACTGGATCTGATGCTAACAGATATGACTGGGTTTGAATTGCTGGATCGGATTCGTGAGAATCAGCAGCTGCGCGATCTGCCAATCATTATTTATACAGGGAAAGAACTGGATACCAAGGAAGAAACTCAGCTGCGCAAATATGCCGAGTCGATTATCGTCAAGGATGTGAAGTCGCCGGAGCGCTTGCTGGATGAGACAACCTTGTTCCTGCATCGGGTGGAAGCTGATTTGCCGGAAGACAAACGCCGTATTCTACAGAAGCTGCACAACAAAGAAACATTGTTTGAAGGCAAGCGTATTTTGCTAGTCGATGATGATATTCGCAATGTATTTGCTCTATCGAGTGTGCTAGAAGGATATCGGATGGATGTCACGTTCGCTGAGAATGGACGCGAAGCAGTCGAGATGGTAGAGAAGCAGGACTTTGACCTCGTATTGATGGATATGATGATGCCGGAGATGGACGGTTACGAAGCGATGCGTCTGATTCGTCAGATGCCAGAACATGATAAATTGCCGATCATCGCACTAACCGCTAAAGCGATGAAGGATGATCGCTCCAAATGTTTGGAAGCCGGAGCTTCCGATTATGTGAAGAAGCCGATTCAAACGGATCAACTTTTATCACTAATGCGCGTCTGGTTGTATTCGTAAACCAAAAAAGTGGGTAAATGAAGTATAATATGGAGTACCAGGTTATTTTATAATATGATATGCATAATAAAGTGGAATGTCATGAATGATACGATTGCGCAACGACGTATAGATAAATGTATAGAGACTAGATAGAAGAGTTTACAGAATTGGGGCTGAAGAAACGATGACACCAATCGATCATGAGCAAATACCGAGTAGTTCCGAAACGCCCCAGGCGAACAACCAGATTACAACCAATATCGCAGAACGTGAGAATATCGAAATCGACTTGCTGCTGGAAGGTGTGCATCGACTGTATGGGTATGATTTTCGCAATTATGCCCGTGCATCGTTAACACGTCGGATTTGGCATCATGTGCATGCTGAGAAGCTAACCTCTGTGTCAGCACTTCAGGAAAAGGTCCTGCATGATCGTTCTTGCTTTGAGCGATTGGTGCAGAATCTGTCCATCCCGGTTACCGAGATGTTCCGCGATCCGCAATTGTTTCGTATGTTCCGCGAGAAGGTTGTTCCACTGCTGCGCACCTATCCATACATTCGGATCTGGCATGCAGGTTGTTCTACTGGCGAAGAGGTCTATTCCATGGCGATTTTGCTTCATGAAGAAGGATTGCTGGATAAAGCCCGAATTTATGCAACCGATATGAATGATCGTTCGCTACAGCAAGCACGAGAAGGTGTGTTTGGTATTGAGCGGATGCAGCTTTATACGAAGAACTATCTGGAAGCTGGCGGTACACGCTCCTTTTCGGAGTATTATACTGCCCGTTATCAGTCGGTGATTTTTCAGCCGTTTTTGCGCAAGCATATTATTTTTGCAGAGCATAATCTGGCGACCGACCGTTCCTTTAATGAATTCAATGTGATTTTATGTCGAAACGTTATGATTTATTTTGATGATAAACTGCGTGAGCGTGTGCATGGATTGTTCCACGAAAGCCTGAGCCGTTTTGGTATTTTGGTGCTCGGCTCCAAGGAGTCCATGCAGTTTACCGGTTACAGTGACAGCTATGAACCACTGGATCGGATTGAAAAGGTATACCGGAAAATTAACTAGAGAATGTAGGGGGATTCCATGAGGTTTCATGAACCGATTCATATCTTGCTCGTAGATGATCGACCTGAAAACTTACTCGCCCTGGAAGCCGTCCTTGAAAGTGAACGCTACAATCTGGTCAAAGCTACTTCGGGTGAAGAAGCGTTGCGATGTTTGCTCAAGGATGAATTCGCTGTGATTATTCTGGATGTGCAGATGCCGGGTATGGATGGCATCGAGACGGCCAAGCTGATCAAAGCTCGCGAGAAAACAAAAGAAATACCGATTATCTTCATTTCTGCCAACAGCAAGGAAGCTGAGCATCTATTCGCTGGGTATTCCGCCGGGGCAATTGATTATATGGTCAAACCATTCATTCCACAAATTCTCAAGTCCAAGATTGAAGGCTTTGTGAATATGTATTTGACCAACAAGCGACATAAAACCCAGTCGATGCTGTTACAGCAAAAAACGCTGGAATTGGAAAAGATGAATCAAGAACTCATCCGCGCCAAGGAAGATGCAGAGATTGCAGCCAAAGCCAAAACTGAATTTTTGGCAATGATGAGTCATGAAATCCGTACCCCAATGAACGGTGTGATCGGCATGATCGATCTGCTGATGGAAACCGATTTGCATCCTGAACAAAAAGGCTATGCCGAGATTATCCGCAGTAGCGCGGATACCCTTGTCATGGTCATTAACGATATTCTGGATTTTACGAAGATGGAATCAGGCAAAATGGAGCTGGAAGAGCATCCATTTACACTGGACTCCTGTATTGCGGAAGTATTCAGCCTGTTCTCGGTTGAAGCAAGCAAAAAGAATCTGGAATTGGTGTACCGGCTGAGTGATGATATTCCGGGGTACTTGTTTGGGGATATGGCGCGATTGCGTCAGGTCTTAATTAACCTGACAGCGAACGCGGTCAAGTTTACCGAACAAGGTGGTGTCTATCTGGAAGTCCAACGCAAAAGTCAGCTGGACGGCAGACTAGAATTGGAATTCAAAGTCAAAGATACGGGTATCGGCATCGCTCGGGAGAAACGCGAGCAGTTGTTTCAACCGTTTTCCCAGCTGGATTCATCCATGACCCGCAAATATGGCGGAACTGGATTGGGACTTGCTATCTGCAAAAATTTGGTGCAGATGATGGGCGGCGACATTTATCTGGATTGCAATGAAATGGATCTACAAAACGGAGCCATCTTTGCTTTTAATATTATGGTTGGTGAATATACGGTGGAAGAACCGGAAATCGGCAATCTGGAAGAAGGTCCGGCAAATTTGATTCACCCGAGGACGACAAACCCTCAGATCCTGATCGTGGATGATCATCCCATTAATCAGAAACTGATGGTGAGTATGCTCGGAAGACTCGGGTACACATGCGAAACAGCGGAAGATGGAGCGGAAGCAATACAGATGGCGGCAGCCAAAAGATATGATTATATTTTTATGGATGTGCAGATGCCAAACATTGATGGGTTGGAAGCCACCCGCAACATTCGCGAATTGCAGAATGGTGAACATACGGTTATTATTGCGATGACCGCTGATGTGATGGAAGGAATCAAAGCACGCTGTTTTGCTGCTGGAATGGATGATTATATTAGCAAGCCAGTTAAGATGATTAGTGTTCAAAATGCATTGGAGCGTTATTCCGCAGAATTGTCGCGCTTTGAAGTTAAGAAAACAGTATACTAAATACGCAATGACGTTTGTCCTATAGCAAGCGCGATGAATTGCAGGTAAGCTGGTAGTAATAAAAGCGCACCCGCGATCGATCGCGTTTTTGCCTTTATGGTTGTTACGACAACCATTTTTTGTGTTTTTAGTTACCGATTGGAAAGCAACATACCAACCGAATGGAATATATTGGTTGTTTCAGGTCTTCATCGGTTGGGTTATTAGTAAAGAAACCATTGTTCAGGGGAGAATGTCTATGAATACTAACAAAAATGAGAAATTCAATGCTGTAACCCAGATGGACGAACGTGCATGCACCGTATTTTTAAGCGGGGAAATGGATTTGTCGGTCGCACCTGATTTTCGTCTGGTTATGGAACCTTTGGTCGGTAACGCAGACCAGGACTTGATCGTAAATATGAAAGATTTGAAATACATCGATAGTACAGGTATCGGTATTTTGCTTTCTATCCTCAAAGCACGTCACGGTATGAATGCCAGCTTTACTGTTGAAGAAGTTCCTCCACAGATTCAAAGATTGTTTGAAATGACCGGTATCGCCAAGTTTTTTGCCCCTCAGGAGAACTCCCACTAGGAAAGGACCGAACATAGCATGAAAGCTGATACTCAAAAGGTAATCCTTAATCTGCCTGCCACAGCAGAGTTTGTTGATGTGGTACGTTTAAATCTGTACGGAATTGCTTCCAAAATGGGTTTTTCCTACGAAGATATTGAAGATATGAAGGTCGCTGTCTCCGAAGCATGTAACAACTCGGTTTTATATGCTTACGGTCAAGATGGCGGTCATATTGACGTTATTTTTGAAATTGGTGAAGAAACGCTGTCGATTATCGTTGAAGACGAAGGGGAGAGCTTTGACACGGTAACCGAAGTGGCGGATCAGTCCACCCTGCACGACAAAGAACTGAGCGATGTTCAAATCGGCGGATTGGGCTTTTATCTGATGCAGGCGTTGATGGATGATGTCAGCATTGAGAATGTGTCTGGTCAAGGAACACGCGTGACCATGTCCAAAAGCCTTGCTCGAAGTGAGGAAAGAGTATGAGTGAAAAAGTGACTCCCCCTGCATCGATGGACGAGGCAATCGGCCTGATCTGGGAGTATCAACAAACAAAGGACAATGATATTGCAACCGTACTGATCAAAAAGTACGAGCCGATGGTCAAAATGGCTGCCGGCAAAATTGCACGTAACCGTCCTGACCTGTATGAAGACCTGTATCAGGTTGGTCAGATGGCACTCATCCGTCTTTTGCAACAGTATGATATTTCCTTGGGGATTCCTTTTGAACCGTATGCCATGAAAAGTATGATCGGGCACATGAAAAACTTTTTGCGCGATAAATCATGGTACATACAGGTTCCGCGCCGTATTAAGGAAAAGGGTGCCCTGGTTCAGCAGGCGATTGACGAACTGACTGTGAAGTTAGAGCGTTCACCAAGTGTACGTGAAATTGCCGGATTCCTGGATCTGTCCGAAGAGGAAACGATCGAGGTATTGGCAGGACGCGAATGCTATCATTATGTATCCTTGGATTCCCCGCTGTCGCAAGAAGAAAGTGCAGCGACACTGGGTGAACTGATCAGCGCGGACGTGAATGATTACGATGCTGTGGAGAAACGTATGGATCTACAACAGGCACTTAGCCAGTTGAAGGAACAGGAGCAAAAAGTATTGCTGCTGGCTTTCCAAGAAGGTCAATCTCAGCGCGCGATTGCGCAGAAGCTGGGCGTTTCCCAGATGAGCGTATCACGTATCCAAAAACGGGCAACCGAGAAGCTGAAGCAGATCATGTCCAACGCTTCATCGTCTGGATAACGCCAGTGGGTTATTCCATTTCATATGCAACATTGTCGAGTAGGCAATGCCAGAGGGTATGCTAATTCTTCCATCATGGAATGAAGCAGCATACCTTTTTTATGTATGTATATGTGTATGATAAAAAAGAGGCGGATTATTTTCCGCCCCGGGATGTATTTACATAACCAAGCAGTTCACTGATAAAGTCGCCAATAACCGGAAGGTTAAAGTTTACCAGCAAAGTAAGTACGTAACCAAGTAGAGCCAGAATAACGATCGTTCCGAGCGATAAACCGAGACCACGTGCTGCACCAGCGACGAAGTTAGTCAGGATCCGCTTTTTGACACTGCTGTAATTTTCAATAATGTCTTTGATCTCTGCTTTGTCGAGTGCAGAGGTCAATTGATCCAGCCGCTCATTGAGACGATGTACCTCATGACGCAATTCAAATGGGTGTTCGCGAATGGCATCAGGTGCAGGGACAACCTGTGGTGGATTCGGTGATAACTCCTTATCGTCTTTATCAGCCATATCGTTCCCTCACTTTCACAATAATGTAAAGATGGACGTGTACCGGGCATAAAAATAGCCGACTGCAATGAGCCGGCTATTGGAATTGTTCGATTCAATCACTGCTTATTTCTTCGGTGCATTTGTAGAAGAAGGAGCAGTATAAGAAGCAGAACCAGGTGTAGTTGTGCTTGTACCAGTTGTACTGCTGCCAGCAGAGTTATTTTGCGCCAGCGGTTTTGCATCTTCTTTTACGTTGTCCGAAGCTTTGCTTACTTCTTTGCTGATATCATCTTTTGCATCTTTGATATCTTCAGCAATGTTTTTGGAAGCTTCCGCTACGTGTTTTACGATATTATCTTTCGCTTCTGCCTGTTCTGGTGTAGGCGTTGTAGCATCTTTTACTTTACCAGTCAGTTCCGTAGCTTTAGTTGCTACGGTTTGAGCGATTTCGGTTGCTTTGTTACCTACAACACCAGCCAGTTCGACTGTTTTGTCGCTGATCAGACCAGCGGCTTGAGCTGTTTGATCGGATACTGTACCGTAGACGTTTTTCGTTTTCTCACCAGCTACAGTCAGCTTGTCAGAAATGTCACTGCGCAGTTCGCGTCCAGGCTTTGGCGAGAACAGCAGTGCTGCGGCTGCACCGATCAGACCTCCTATAAATACACCTTTTATAAATGTGGAACTGCTTTGTGCTGGGTATTCTTTTTCTGCTTCGTTCATGAACAATCACTCCTTGGATTAGTATAAAGTGCATGGGCTAGCATATAAATCTCCTAGGCAGGAAGATTCAGCCATATCATATCAAGTGAAGCTTTCTGAGGAGTACATCTACCGAGAGTTTAGCTTACGAAAGGTATGGCTATATTTAAGCCTGGTATTGGATCAGGCTGCTCTTCGCAGCAGTCTGGAAACCAGTCCAAGCAAAAAAACAAAGATTGCAGTACCGATAATAGCAGGAATAATTGCGAAATCGCCGATCACCGGTCCAAAATTTCCAAACAATAATGCACCTAACCATGAGCCGACAAAACCAGCAATGGCTGCACCGATGATACCACCTGGCATGTTATCGCCTGCCAATGCATTTCCGATGATACCAATAATAATAGCTAGAATCAGGCTGATAATAATTCCCCACATATGAACGCCTCCTTTTCCAGTGAAATGGCTTGGATTCAGATGAGGTGAAGAACAAGCCGGCTAATCGATTCGGTCTTACTTCGTATATAAACCGTGTTCATACAGCATGAAACATTACGATTCATTGGGCATTAACGGTAAGGAAGTTGCTGAGGGCGCCGCTTTTGCCACAAAGACAGGCAGTAAGCACAGGCAGCAAGCCAGAGAGCGCCGCTAAAAAAGCCAGCCAGCACATCGGTTGGATAATGCACACCCAGATAAATACGCGTCGTACCGATGATGACAATGAGGCAGATACCGGACACAATCGCTGGCCACATCGGTCGACCTTGCTGTTTGCGATACCGCGCCCAGATGAAGAACAACATACCATACATCGCTGCGGCAATCGTTGCATGTCCACTTGGAAAGCTATAGCCCGAAGCTGGTGTCCAGAATTCCAGCTCTGGTCGCGGACGCATAAAGTGGGCTTTAAGCAGCGTATTCAGCTGCCAAGCACCAGCTGTCGTGATGACGATCATCAGCGCTTCGCGATATTGTCGCCAGCTAATCAGGAGCGCCATAAAGCTAAGCGCCACAAACATCGTCGGGTAAAAGGAACCCAGATACGTAAAGAATAGCATAATACTACGCAGCGGCTCCCCGTGGTATTCACGCAGATCGCGCTGGAATTCATTTTCCCATACATGGATATTGACGCCAAATATTGCTTGCATCAACCAGATCGCTGCTTCTAGCAGCAAAAACGAACCTACTGCACCGCCAATCAGCACGAGAATGATTAGTAGCCAGAGGGGAATAGAGGGAGGAGAACGGTGCCCGGATGTACCGGAAACAGATCGCATAGAGATGGTCATCGCCTTCTTTCATTTTAAAATCAATAATCGTCCAGCTATAGCAGCCTGTCGATCACCTGCATCAGATTAGAACGTATTCACCGCATCCATTGCCAAGCAACAGCAAATGCTAATCACCGGCGACTCATGCAAAGAACATGTTCCATTTGTAATCGTTATGTTAAATATAACCGCCGTCCGGCGTCTGAACCTTGTTAGCTGCAAACAAATCGTGAACAGAATCGCGCTTACTTTACTACCACTAGAAAGGATCACGTGGCAGGAGAACAGTCATACGCTATCTCTAACAAATGACAAAGCCCGCCACCGTGGGAACGGAAGCGGGCTTTGCGGCAGGCATTACTTGTTGCGCAGACGTCCAAGTTCAGAGACGAGGGCTTCCACTTCGCTAATGCTCAGATTCGGTTTGTTCATCACAATATCGTAGACATCATGAATATCTTCATACTGATCCAGCGAAAAGGCAGAAGCTTGCATCGCTGCGCCACTTGCCATCCGTAGCTTTGTTTTAATACCTTCAATCATAATGCTCAGATTTTCAGGCGTTGGTTGAGACAGGTCCATAATATCGTGTGCTCCTTCGTTTTCGCAAATAACTGATTTTGTTGTATTGTATCATGGATATGGAGTGGGAACCAACATTTTGCGGTAACGGAAGTCATGAGGTAAAATGACAGAAAATACGATCAACACGATGAGGGGAATCTACCATTATATGATTAATCGCCGTTCAAGCCTGCTACCATACGATCAGCAGAACCGACGCAATGTAAATATGGATGGCATGGTGCAATTTTTCCGAATGATTCATAGCAGGCATACGCTGGATCAACTCGCCTTTGTCTGCATTGGCACCGATCGTTCCACTGGCGATGCGCTCGGTCCGTTAACCGGTAGTGGTCTGGAAGCACACGGCATTCCCCATGTCGTCGGCACGATGGAGCATCCATGTGATGCGCATAACTTGCATGTACGCATCCCGCAGATTGCTGAGCATCTGACGATTGTCGCTATCGACGCCTGTCTTGGACAACCGCGTTCGGTCGGATTATATAGCATCGGCGAAGAACCGCTGTTCCCGGCATTGTCCGTCGGTGGTCAATTTCCGGGTGTCGGTACGTATAGCATCGCTGCTATCGTCAACGAGAATGGGCCCAAACCGTACGTAACCTTGCAAACGACATCTCTGCACAGGGTTATGAATATGTCGAACGATATTGTACAGGCTGCGGTACGCGGACTTGGCTTACATCGTGCCAATTCATCGATGATATGATCCATGCATTGTATATTATGATCTTTGGTGATCTATGTATAGAATAAAATATAATTTGAAAATACGATCCTATACCCACTACAGGAGGAATACATTATGAGCAACCTGTCACCTCAATCCAACCCATCTCTGCTACATTATACCGACTCCGGCAAAGGAACACCTGTCGTACTGCTGCACGGATTTTTCGGAAGTTCAGCTTACTGGGATGAAGTCGTTCCTTTACTACATCCACATGTGCGCTGTATCGTACCTGATCTGCGCGGGCACGGGCGCAGTCTCGCACCAGAAGGCAGCTATCGAATCGAGCAAATGGCAGACGACATCATTACCCTGCTGGATCATCTGGAATTGGATCAAGCCGTAGTGCTCGGACACTCCATGGGCGGCTATATCGCACTGGCGCTGGCAGAACAACATAGCGACCGTTTGCAAGCATGGGGACTCATTCACTCCACCGCCCACGAAGATACACCCGAAGCCAAAGAAAAACGCCTGCAAGCCGTATCCAAAATTAACAGCGAAGGCGTAGCTACCTTTGTCGATGGCTTCGTCGAAGGATTATTCGCTCCAGCTTCCGTAGACCAATTCCCACAAGCTATCCAAAAAGCCCGCGAAATCGGCTACAATACACCGCCACAAGGCGGCTGCGGCGCCGCACTCGCCATGCGCGAGCGCCCGGATCGAAGACAAGTGCTGTCATCGTCAACTCTGCCGATCCTGCTAGTCGCTGGCGAACACGACCAACTCATCCCAGCAGACCGCCTGTTTACCGCCGAAGGCACCAACATCACCATCGCCACCATCCCAGCCGTCGGTCACATGAGCCTATTAGAAGCACCCGAGAAACTAGCAGAAATTATCACTTCATTCGTTCAAAAACTATAAATCTTGCTAACGGATCAAGTATTCCGTCTAATCATTACAAATAAACACCAATGCCATCATCACATCAAGACGTTCCAATCCAAACCAACTGTTCCCAAAATTGCATATCCCCCAACCATCCATTATAGTTAAGCAACAAATCAGTAAACCATATAAACTTATTTTCATATCCGAACCTATATTTTAATGCAAATCCAATTACAATATGCCTGCAAACAAAATAAGCTCAAACTAGACAACGAAGAAAAAGTAATAAGAAGAAATAAAAATAAAGCAGTTAAAAGGTTTAAATCACTTAAACTACTGCTCCACCCAGAGACAAGGTAAACTTGCATGATGCATCGGCACAGAGCGTAGGAAAGGAAATAAGGGATAAGTGCGACTTACAGTGTTTGCGAATTTCAAACACGAGGTTCGATGAAAAGTGATTTTTGCGGAAGCAAAATATCTTACCTCTTTGGAGGGGCGGGAATCTACAGCTATCACCTTATCCGTAGATTCCCGCGGCTCCACCGGAGTCCCGTCTCCTTATTCCTTTCCAAAGCGGATGTCCCAAGCAGAAACTGCATTTACCCCATTCTCCAACCATGTAAAGGCGGGATACCCAATGTTCAGAAAAGACTACCTCATGGGCATGATCGAAGACATGACCACCATGATTGCCAAAGCATTTGGCTTAAAAGAACAAAAGAAATACACCGAAGCATTATGGGAAACCGACGATCTGATGCGCAAAAACTTTCGCTTGAACAGCGAACTGGTCAACCGCATGCCGACGGAAGAGATCGTCGAGATGTTCCGTGTCGGTGCGACCGTAGAAGTGGATCAACTGCAAGGACTGGCACGGATGGTCAGCGTCGAAGCGGATATTTATGATGCCGCTGGTAATGAAGACGAAGCTGTCGTGCGCCGCATCAAAGCACTTAATCTGTTCCTGTACAGCGCCATCAATCAGGCAGATCGCAGCCTGCTGGACTATCCGGCACAGATCGACGGTCTGCTGGATGCGCTCGAAGAATTCGTGCTGCCAGCCGCTGTTGAGAAATTGATGGTGGAATATGAGCAGCAGGAAGGCTATTATGATAATGCGGCAGATGCCGTGCGCCGTCTCGTAGAACTAGACGCTGCGGAAGGCAAACAGATCGGTCATGAATTTTACGTGCGTATGCAGGTGAAGACCGATGAGGAGCTAGAAGCGGGCGGATTAAGCCGCGCGGAAGTTGAAGACGGACTGATCCGTTTTCAAAATTGAACAAATGGAAAGTGAGATGTACGCAATGGAGTCACTCCACAAATTGATTCACCAACTCACCGAAGGCGGAGAACTGATCTCGGCAACATTGAGCCAGCGTCGCAAGCGTGACCCGGAAGCATTCGCCAAAGTAGTCATCAAGCCGGTTGAGTTGAAGAAGCAGCTGTTCTACCAGTTTGCTTATCATTACAGCAACAAGGTTACTCATGACAATGTACCGGCTGCCGAAGCCGCAGGTCCACTGATGGAACTGTTTGAACAGCATTTACGTCAGGGGCTGCTTTGCACGCCCGAAGCCGATTACCAAATATTGATCAGCAAAAAGTACAAAGTATCCATTTTGAAGAAAACCGCTACCAAAACGGTCGCTGACCTGAACCATAATCGTAAAAAGCGCTACATTTTGGACGAAGGTGAGCCGGTTCCATTTTTGGTGGAGCTGGGCATTATGAATGCCGATGGCAAAGTGCTGGCGAAGAAGTACGACAAGTTCCGTCAGATCAACCGCTTTTTGGAGATGGTGCAGGATATTTTGCCCGCGCTGCCGGAAGGTCGCGAGCTAACCATTGTCGATTTTGGCTGCGGCAAGTCATATCTGACATTTGCCTTGTATCATTATCTGAATATTCAGCAGCGCCGACCGCTGCGCATCGTCGGTCTCGATCTGAAAGCAGATGTCATTCAGCATTGCAGCCAGCTCGCCGAGAAACTGAACTATGAACATCTGCGCTTCCTTGTTGGCGATATTGCCGATTACGACGAGCTGGATCAGGTCGATATGGTCGTTACGCTGCACGCATGTGATACCGCGACGGATGCCGCATTGGAAAAAGCAGTCCGCTGGGACGCTTCTGCCATATTGAGCGTACCGTGCTGCCAGCATGAACTGTTCAGTCAGGTGCAGAACGATGCACTCAGCCCACTGTTATCGCATGGCATTTTAAAAGAACGCTTCTCCGCTCTTGCGACTGATGCGATCCGTGCCAAGCTACTTGATCTGATGGGCTATCGTACGCAGCTGCTGGAATTCATCGATATGGAGCATACGCCCAAAAACATCTTGATTCGCGCAGTCAAAGGCTCCGCTGGCGAGATGCCTGTCATGTGGCAGGAGTATACGGTATTCCGCGATATGCTGCAAGCCGATCCCTATCTGGAAAATGCCTGTCGTGATCTGTTGCCGCAGGAAGTTGGAACGACTTCCAACTGATTCGTCAACTGCTGTATTCAAACAGAGTTCATAATGATCATCTATACTGCAATAAGCCGGCGTTGCCACCGCGCAATGATCCGGCTTATTTTCATATGTCGCTATGCAACCGGGATGGTATGATTGGAATCGCGCAGTTTCTGCTCGTGCTAATGCTTGTAAAGTAGCTGCTTTACAGGCGGGTGTGCTAAAATATGTAAGGACATCATGAGCATGAGCTGCATGCGTGGGAATACATACGCCCGGATATAGAGAACGTACACATATACAAGGAGGATTGGTGGAGATTATTTCCAATATTATTGCCCAATTACTGCATATGGTCGAGCAACTTGGTTATTTCGGCATCATGCTCGGACTGATGATCGAGGTTATTCCAAGTGAGATCGTACTGGCTTACGGTGGTTATCTTGTTCATATTGGTAGCATCAACTATTTTGGCGCTGTGCTGTTCGGAACCGTCGGCGGTGTGCTAGCGCAGCTGTTCATTTACTGGATCGGACGCTATGGCGGACGCCCGGTGCTGGACAAATACGGCAAATACATTTTGATCAAAAAAAGCCATATCGACCATGCGGAAGAATGGTTTAACAAATACGGCACAGGTGTCATTTTCACCGCTCGCTTTATTCCGGTTGTACGCCATGCTATCTCCATCCCGGCAGGTATCGCCAAAATGTCACATATGCGCTTTATTTTGCTGACAACGTTGGCGGTTATTCCATGGTCGGCATTGTTTGTGTATCTCGGCATGGTACTGGGCAGCCAGTGGGAAAATATCGACGAAATTGCCGGAAAATACACAACGCCAATATTAATTGTTGCTGTTGTGCTGTTGGTAGGCTACCTTCTGGTTAAAATGAAGATGAAGAAAAAATAATCTGCATTTCGAAAGGCGGCTAACTTCATGAGCAAACGCAATCTGGCAGACAAATGGGAACAAGCCATTACACCGCAACAATTCATGGATGGTATGACCAAGAACAAGGAAACGTTTCATGACAACTACCAGCTGTTCAATTGGACCGATCTGGATGATCATGAATTTTTCAAACTGTTGAACCAGCGCGATGATCTGCGCTCGCTAATCGTAGCAGCAGACTGGTGCGGTGATGTAGTACGCAACATTCCGGTCGTATTCCGCGCGTTTGAAGAAGGCGGTATTCCAACCAAAGTGTTGATCATGGAAGAACATCTTGATGTGATCGACGAATATCTAACGATGGGCGGACGTTCGATACCGGTTGTGATCATTACCGATACGGGTGGTCATGTACTCGGTCAATGGGGTCCACGTCCAGAGCATGTACAGGAATTGATGGTACAGTTCCGTGAGGAGAATCCCGACCGCGAAGCACCGGATTACAAAGATAAAATGGCAGTCGTGCGTCAGCATATGATGGAGCGGTATGGCGAAGGTTCCGCTTCACATGCGATGGTCATCCGCGAACTGCATAAATTATTGTCAGGAGTGTGAGTGATCTTGTTTAAAGTTGAAAGCTTTTCCCTAGGACCGCTGCAAACGAATGCGTATCTACTCATCAACGAAGAGAGCAAGCAGGCGGTTGTGATCGATCCGGGTATGAACCCAAGTTCGCTTATTCGTCGTATTCAGACGCTGGGTGTGCAGCTGGAAGCTATTTTGCTCACACATGCTCATTTTGATCATATGGGCGGTGTAGAAGAGATGCGCCAGCATTTTGACTGCCCGGTGTACCTGCATGATCTGGAAGCGGAATGGATGACCAATGCCAAGCTGAACGGTTCAGCGAATTGGCCGCAAGTGACACCACCGCTTACGGCAGAACCTGCGGAACATGCGCTGGATGAAGGGCAGAAGCTAGAGCTGATCGGTCATACGTTTACCGTCTACCATACACCGGGACATTCGCCGGGTAGCGTCAGCTTCCTGAATAGTACGCATTTATTTTCCGGTGATGTCTTGTTCCGTATGGGTGTAGGGCGTACCGATCTGACTGGCGGCAGCGAACGTCAGCTGGTAGATTCGATTCGTACCAAGCTGTATACCTTTGCCGATGATGTGACTGTGTATCCCGGACATGGACCGCGTACGACGATCGGTGCTGAAAAAGCCAGCAATCCATATGTGCCTGCATAATATAGTCATGTAACACGAAATGATAATTTTCGACAAGAAATTTGTAATTTGCTATTGTATTGCGCGCAATTATGAATATAATAAACATATGCACGAGCACGCGGACCGCATGATCATCACGGTTTGCGTGCTTTCTTTATACCTTTTTCCATTTTTTATTGAAATAAGAGCATCCAAAGCCGATAACTAAACGTATAATCTTTTGACACCAATCGACGCGGATGCACGTAGAAGATACTCATATCATTTTGACAAGAGGATTTGGATGTAACTTTCATGATAGAAGTGGACACTACTTACTTTTTGTAGTAGGATGTACAAATAAGTAGATACAGCTAGGAGGAGATAAACGATGCTACACCTCGGAGAAAAAGTCGTAGTCGTCGCTGATACCTTTGAGCAAAATCTGCCTGTAGGCGATTACGGATATATCATCGCATATGACCGCAATCCTGATAATGCCTTCGATTATGTCGTTCGCATTCCCAAAGCGAATCGTAACTTCTTCGTCCCGGCTGTCGATATCGAGCCAGAGGAAAAGTTGCTGCAACAGGAAGCGGAACGAGTCGGACGCGAGGCACTCATCGATTATGCTCTGGCGACACATAATGAACAGTTGTTTTTCCATGTAATGAATGGTGGAGAGATTCCAGTCCCAGAAGAACCGTTAACTGATAAAAGCGCACAGGCGGATTTCGTCAAACAGATCAATCTGCGCGCGTGGATTTAAAAGAGTCGGCTAAGCCGGCTCTTTTTTTGTATGCTTCGCTTTAACGGATTGAATTGTACCAGCATGTACCCTATAATGAGAAAAGTTATTTCCGACCGCATCCAGACAGGATTTGTCCTGATATGGACGACGGATGAACGGTATAGCATCAAAGGAGGATGGCATATGAGTATTAATATTCAGGATGTGGAGCACGTAGCGCGTCTGGCTCGTCTCGACTTGAGCGAAGAGGAAAAGGAAATGTTTACAGCGCAACTGAGCGCCATTTTAAAATATGCGGAAAAGCTGAATGAGCTGGATACCGACAATGTGGAGCCAACGACCCACGTTCTTCACGTCAGCAATGTGATGCGTGACGATGAAGTGAAGGAAAGCCTGCCGATTGAAAAAGTACTGCTGAACGCACCGGACGACGAAGACGGACAGTTCAAAGTTCCTGCCGTATTGGAATAGGTACACCCGGCGCATAGCCAAACTGCGGATACAGAATTAAAGGAGGACATGCAAGTGACTTTATTTGACCTCAGTCTGAATGAAATACATAACCGGCTGCATGCCGGCGATCTGTCTGTAACCGATCTGGTACAGCAGGCGTTTCAGACCATTAACGAACGTGATGACCAAATCCAAGCGTATCTGACGCTGGATGAAGAGGGTGCTACCCGTCAGGCGAAGACGCTAGACGCGAAACTGGCATCTGGCGGCGAGCGCGGACTGCTGTTTGGTCTGCCAGTCGGCGTGAAGGATAACATCGTAACCGAAGGACTGCGCACAACGTGTGCTAGCCAATTTTTACGTAATTATGATCCGATCTACAATGCAACAGTAGTCGAGAAGCTGCAAGCGGCAGATTCCGTTACACTAGGTAAACTCAATATGGACGAATTTGCGATGGGCGGTTCCAATGAGAACTCTAGCTTTAAGCCTGTGCGCAATCCATGGAGTCTGGATCATGTACCGGGCGGCTCCAGCGGTGGTTCAGCAGCAGCAGTCGCTGCGGGCGAGGCTTACTTTACACTCGGCTCGGATACTGGCGGCTCGATTCGTCAGCCAGCGTCATATTGTGGCGTCGTTGGGCTGAAGCCGACGTACGGTCTGGTTTCCCGTTTCGGTCTTGTTGCCTTTGCATCCTCATTGGATCAGATCGGTCCAATTACCAAAAATGTAGAAGATTCTGCGTATGTGCTGCAAGCGATCGCTGGCTATGATGCCAAAGATTCGACTTCGGCAAATGTAGATATTCCCGACTATATCAGTTCTCTGACCGGCGATATCAAAGGTCTGAAGATCGCCGTGCCATCCGAATATATCGGTGAAGGTGTCGATCCAGCGATCAAGCAATCCATTATGGACTCGCTCAAAGTATTGGAAGGACTCGGTGCGCAGTGGGAAGAAGTATCGCTGCCATACACCGAGTACGCGGTAGCGACATATTATCTGCTTGCTTCTTCGGAAGCTTCGTCGAACCTGGCGCGCTTTGACGGTGTACGTTATGGCGTACGTGCTGACAATCCAGGCAACCTGCTGGAATTGTATCACCAGTCCCGCAGTCAAGGATTCGGACCGGAGGTAAAACGCCGGATTATGCTTGGTACGTATGCACTCAGCTCCGGTTACTATGATGCCTACTACCTCAAAGCGCAAAAAGTCCGTACCCTGATCAAACAGGACTTTGACAATGTATTTGCCAAATACGACGTCATTATCGGACCGGCTGCACCGACGACCGCATTCAAGCTCGGTTCGCAGGTGGATGATCCGTTGACGATGTATCTGAACGACATTTTGACCATTCCAGTCAGTCTGGCAGGTGTACCGGCAATCAGTGTTCCGTGCGGATTTGTATCCGGGCTGCCAGTCGGCATGCAGATTATCGGCAAAGCCTTTGACGAACAGACGGTTTTGCGTGTGGCGCATGCATTTGAACAACATACCGATTTCCACAAGCAGCGTCCACAGCTGTAACCACATCTGAAGAGGGAGGAACTACCGATGTCCACAGCCAGATACGAAACTGTTGTCGGGCTTGAAGTTCACGTTGAGCTTCATACCAAATCCAAAATTTTCTGCGGTTGCTCCACCGCCTTTGGCGCACCGCCGAATACCCATACATGCCCTGTCTGTCTCGGTCACCCGGGCGTATTGCCCGTATTGAACCGTCAGGCAGTTGATTATGCAATGAAAGCGGCGATGGCGCTGAACTGTCAAGTGGCAGATATTAGCAAATTCGACCGTAAAAACTACTTTTATCCCGATTCGCCCAAAGCGTATCAAATCTCTCAATTTGATCAGCCGATCGGCGAACATGGCTGGATCGATATCGAAGTTGATGGTGTAACCAAGCGCATCGGCGTGACCCGTCTGCATCTGGAAGAAGACGCGGGCAAACTGACCCATACGTCAGGTGGCTACGATTCACTCGTTGACTTTAACCGTGTCGGCACACCGCTGATTGAGATTGTATCCGAGCCGGACATTTCCTCACCGGAAGAAGCCCGTGCTTATTTGGAAAAGCTGCGCGCGATTATGCAGTACTGCGACGTATCCGATGTGAAAATGGAAGAAGGCTCCCTGCGCTGCGATGCCAACATCAGCTTACGTCCAGTCGGTCAGGAGAAGCTCGGCACACGCGCCGAACTGAAAAACATGAACTCTTTCCGCGGTGTACAGCGCGGTCTGGAATACGAACAACTGCGTCAGGCACAAATTCTGGATGATGGCGAGCTAGTTGTACAGGAGACACGCCGCTGGGATGAAGCTCAGGGCAAAACGATCTCCATGCGTGGTAAAGAAGAATCGCATGACTATCGTTACTTCCCGGACCCGGATCTGGTTACTCTGCATATCGATCAGGAATGGAAAGACCGTGTTCGCGCGTCCATTCCAGAGCTGCCGGATGCACGTCAGGCACGTTATGCATCTGAATACGGATTGCCGGCATACGATGCAGCTGTCGTTACTTCGTCCAAACCGCTTGCCGATCTGTTCGAAGAAAGCTTGAATTATACGAAGGATGCCAAATCAGCAGCCAACTGGATTCAGGGCGAGCTGCTTGGTTATCTCAACGCAGGCAATTTGGAGCTGACCGATGTACCGCTGACCGGACAGCATCTAGGTGAGATGATCGGCTTGATTGAGAAAGGCACAATCAGCAACAAGATCGCCAAAACTGTTTTCAAAGACATGCTGCAATCAGGCAAATCGCCACAACAGGTCGTTGAAGAAAAAGGTCTGACCCAGATCAGCGATACCGGCGCGATCAAATCGATCGTCGAAGAAGTGATTGCCGCTAATCCGCAATCTGTTGCTGACTACCAGGCAGGTAAGGACAAAGCGATCGGCTTCCTCGTTGGTCAGGTAATGAAACAAAGTAAAGGGAAAGCAAACCCTGGCATGGTCAACCAACTGCTGGCGGAATTGCTACCGCGTTAAGCTATCCATCATCATCGCAACCATCAGTACAAGGACCTCACATTCCACTCTGTGGAGCATGAGGTCCTTCTTTGCAGGTATACTTATATCCATAGACAGATAGAACATATGGAGCAGAATGGTTGTCAAAGGACACCATGTCGTCCGACAGAGAGAGGGGAAGGTAATCATGATACGCCAGTTTTCGTTGCACGACGATGATACCGTACGTCAAATATGGAGCCTTCAACATATCGCCTACCGTATTGAAGCAGAGATGATCGGGGCAAAGGAGCTGCCACCGTTAATGGATACGATGGAGAGTTTGCGCAGTTGCGGTGAAACCTTTTATGGAGAAGTGGACGAGGATGGCGAGATTCATGGCGTCGTCGCTGTACTGCGCGAGAAGCCAGATACGCTCACCATTACACGCATGATGGTGCATCCTGATTACGGTCGTAAAGGCATCGGCAGTCAGCTGCTGAATCATGTCTTTGCGCAGCACTCGCAGGTGCCGCTTTATATCGTGTCCACTGGTACATTGAACGAACCCGCTGTTGGTCTGTACCGCAAAGCTGGTTTTGAGCCGGTGGAAGCTTTTCAAGTAGCACCCGGTGTGGAACTGACGACTTTTCATCGCCATAATCCGAATCCAGTACAGACAGACAACAGGGAGGAATAGCCTTGGTCATCGACAATCCGTGGTTTATTGATAACACTCATATTTTGATTCGTTTACTGATATCGATGCTGCTAGGCGGCTTGATTGGCTGGGAACGTGAACGTTCCAGTCATGCTGCCGGATTGCGCACGCATATTCTCGTTTGTGTCGGTTCGACGCTTATTATGCTACTGTCTGTGTACGGATTTTCTGAATTTGTTAATGAAACGAATGTGCGGATTGACCCGGCGCGTCTGGCAACAGCCGTCATTTCCGGTATTGGTTTTCTCGGGGCAGGTACGATTCTGTTTACTGGCAAAGCGATCACAGGTCTGACGACCGCTGCCTCATTGTGGGTAGTCGCTGCGATTGGACTTGCGATTGGCGCAGGCTTTTATTTTGCATCCATTACGGCGACTGCACTGGTGCTGTTGAATCTATGGGTACTGAACATCGTGGAGCTACGCTATATTCGCCGTAGTAAGGCACATTCGATTACCGTAGAAGGGGTGTCCGGTATTTTGACATTGGAGCGTGTATCCAAATTTCTCTATGCCGAGAATATTACGATCAAGAAGGTTACCTTTATTAAGGAGCGCAGCGGGCATACGATTTCTTCTGAAATTCTGCTAACTGAGCTGCGTATGAATGTGGAGATTCACCACGATTACAGCCCAATGGACATTATCGGTCGTCTGCAAAAGATCGAAGGCGTTACCGCTGTTTCATTTGAATAAATAGACATTACTCATCGTCTCTGATGAATAAATCATACGCTCTGACACAGAAACCAATCAAAAACGCCATAACGGTGTAAATAGTAAACAGGTTGTTTTCATAATGGATTGTTTTGAATGGAAGGAGGACCCGGCATGACCACACCACCGTCCAAACTCCCGTTAAAGCGCAAATTTTTTGCGTTGCTTATCGCTGCACTATTTCCGGGTTTGGGTCATATGTATCTGGGATTAGCCCAGAAAGGGATTCAGTTTATCGCTCTGCTGCTGCTGGATGTGTCGGCACTGCTGTATTTTACATCCAAAGGCATTCAGATTAATTTGCCGCTGCTTATTTTGCTAGGGCTGCTGATCCCGATTATTTACTTTTACAACATCTACGACGTGCTGCAATCGACCGACTGGATCAATGATCATATTCGCGCATTGATTCCGTTTAAAAAGAAGCATCGCAGCTTCGCACGTCTGCGCGGGATCACCTTCGGTATTCTGCTTATTGTCGAGGGCTTGCTGATCTGCCTATTCTGGCTACGACCGTACTGGCTACGCAATATCGTCAGCTTCTGGGCAGGCTATCTGACCGCAGGTGTCTGTCTGGCAGTCGGTCTGGCACTACTGATTTTCCAGATCGTGCGTATGTATCGTGGACTTCATCGTCCGGCATCTGGCGAGGCAGGAGGTGTGATCCATGCCCGTAAAAATTAAAGCGGGTCGCATCACCGCGGCCCTGCTCTGGATCACACTTGGCGTGCTGGTCATGATGGATCAGCGCACTGGCGATGGACAACTGATGTTATTGCTCACCTGGTGGCCGCTCATTCTAGTTGCATGGGGCATTGAATATCTCGCCCTTTACATGTTGGCACGGTTGCGTAAGCTGCGTTTGCGACTGGATATCAAAGGTGTACTGATCGCGATCGTAGCGGCAGCAGCTGTATTTCTCGTCACTGAGCAAAATCAGTATCTGTACTTATGGAGCAAAGTCAGTCTCGATCTGACCGCCGCTTCTGCCGAATTTAGCGAAGCTTCCGGTACACGTACAGAGCTGGATCAAGTAGACGTTCCGATTGCCGAAGAAACCGATGAGTTGACAGTCGAAGGCATTAACGGCGATCTGATCATTCATACTGGCAACGTAGATCAGGTGCGTGTACGCCCTGTCGTTTGGGTAGACGAACTTGACACCGAACAGGCGCAATCAATCGCTGAAGCTACGACGATCCAGACGAGTGAAGGCGAAGAGATTAATATCCACGCTGAGACGCAGGCGTACGGTCAATCGAAGAATCGTCAGCCCCGCGTCAATATGGAGATTACTCTGCCAACAGATCGTCATTTCGATATCAATGTCCAGACGACCAATGGCAAAATCACGATGAGTAACGTAGAGGCGCTGCGTAACATTTCCGTACGTACCGGCAGCGGTGGTATTGTATTACGTAATCTGATGGGCGATGTCAAAGCCCAATCTACGAACGGCAATATGGATATCAACTCTATTCTTGGCAGTCTGAATGCTGAAACAAGTCAGGGCACATTTAAAGTAAACGATATTAGCAGTGCAGCCAAGCTGTATACTCAGGTTGGCGATATTACCCTGACCAGCGGGCTTGGCGACATCGATGTGAATACACGCAACGGCAACATTCTGGTCGACGAAGCCAATTTTGGTGTCAAAGCTCAAACGTTGAACGGCAACATTGAGATTCGTTCCGTCAGCATCGGCGCTGATTGGTCAGTATATAGCGCGGTCGGCGTGATCAGTCTGTATTTGCCACCGACTGGAGATTATGCCGTTGACGGCTCTAACAGTTATGGTACGCTCAAGACCGATCTGCCATTGGAAACGAAAAACAAAAACATCAGCGGTGAATTTGGTACTGGTGAACATACGGTACAAGTAGACGGTAACGGCGATCTGAATATTTTGCGCAATACCGACGCACTGGTCGAAGATAATGACGATGAACAGATCGTTCCAAGCAATGGAGAAACAGTACCGGAGCAAGGAACACAGGAAGGCGATGCAACGGACACTACCAATAACAGTACCGATCGCAGTACGAATAACAGTGCCAACTAACAGTATGAAATAGCAGCGCCAATACTAATCGTAGCGCTGCTATTGCGAATGATCGGTATACATTCATGCTGGACCATACTAATTGGCTCTTACTGTAAACAAACGTCAACGCCAATACCACAAGCAACACAGTTTCAATTGCAGTACTTTTAACAGTAGTGTCAGTACAGATAATGAATAAGTGTATACACTCATAAATCCAGCATCCATTTGTTCACCAACTCGTTCTGCCAGCTTGCAGCGTTGACAATCCCTTTTTGCAGCACGTAAAATGTAAACCATATACGTCTGCGCGTTACATGCAGGCATTACGCATCGCAACGGAACAGGAACCTGCGAAATTTGAAAGTTCAACAGGATGGTGGGCAGATGACAGCACGTGTAGAACATGCACTAGAACAACTGAAAACAAGTGGAGTGCGCATCACGCCACAACGACATGCTATATTGACCTATTTGCTGGAGGAGTTGGAGCATCCAAGCGCGGATGAGATTTACCGTGCGCTAGCACCGCGTTTTCCAAGCATGAGTGTGGCTACGGTATATAACAATCTGAAAATGCTAATGGAAGCGGGCATGGTACGCGAATTAACGTATGGAGACAGCTCCAGCCGTTTTGATGCTAACGTTACCGAGCATTATCATATTATTTGTCAGCAATGCGGCAAGATCGAAGACTTTCATTATCCGATTCTCGCTGATGTCGAGCATCAAGCGCAGAAGCATACCGGTTATCGTATTTCCGGTCATCGTATGGAAGTATCCGGGATTTGCCCGTCTTGCCAGCATACTCAACAAGCAATGAAGTAAACTATCTCGGCAGCACAGATCATTTCATCCTGTGCTGCTTTTTTTGTGAAGTACAAGGTTAAACTACATAGAGAGAAGCAATCAGCATTATCCTACGTCCATCATGTCAATCCAGTACAGTCGTTATCGCATCTACAGATACCGCACAGCACATAGGAGGGTTACCTTGACCAGACAGAGGCGCTCACGCGCACGCAAAAGCCGTATCATCAAATGGTGGATTGGAATTTGGGTATTCATCATCGTTGCCGGATTCGCTGCCTTTTTGATTTTGCCTAACTCACTACATGAAGAACCAGATTGGAAAGGCTTGAACAAGCCTATTTTCGTGGAAGGCGTACTGATGGATCAACCCGCAGCTGGCAGTGGAGAATCGCTGCAACTGCCATTATCGGTTGTCCAATCGCAGATTAATGAGAACATCCGTTATGAAGAAAACACACGTTCCGTCATTTTGACGACGGGTAGCAATATTATGCATTTGCAGGAAGGAAGTACCGAAGCGGAGCTGAATATGAAGTCCGAGCAGCTACGTGTTGCTCCACAGCAGGAGGACGACATCGTCTATATCCCCATTGCGCCACTCAAGCAGATTTATCATGTCGATGTATACGAAGATCCGCAGACCGGAGCCGTTATTCTCATGCGCGCCGGTGACAACATACAATATGCCCATGCCTCTAACGGTGATGATACCGTACCGATGCGAACAGATGATAGCATTCATGCACGTATCTATGCTGATGTAACGCCGGATAGCCGTCTGCGCATATGGGAAACGGGCGATCAATGGGTATTTGCCCAGCTGGATAGCGGAGTCGTCGGTTATATCCAGCGCAGTCAGATCGAACTGGAAAAGCTCGTTACCGTACCAGTGCCAACCATTGCTGACAATCGTGTCGATATCGACTGGCGTGGCAAAAAGGTCAATCTTGCCTGGGAAGCCGTTTATGAGCAGCGCATTGACCCGCACCAAATCGGTTCCTTGCCTGGTATCAATGTCCTTAGCCCAACCTGGTTCGAGATTATTGACGATAACGGCAATGTGCGTAGCAAAGCTGATATGGAATATGTCAATTGGGCGCATAACCGCAATATCGAAGTATGGGGTTTGCTCAGCAATGGGTTTGACGCTGATCGTACAACACAGGCACTATCCACATATGAGAAACGTAGCCGCATCATTGCGCAAATGCTGGAATATGCCGATCTGTATCAACTGGATGGCATCAATATCGACTTTGAAAGTGTGCATACATCCGATGGACCGAATGTCGTACAATTCATACGTGAATTGAAGCCGTTAGCAGCACAGCGTAATTTGATCTTATCGATGGACGTTACACCAAAGTCGAACAGTGAACTATGGTCGAAGTTTCTAGATCGCCGCGCGTTGGCGCCATCGCTTGATTATATGATGCTGATGGCATACGACGAACACTGGGCGTCCAGTCCAGAATCGGGTTCGGTCGCTTCCTTACCGTGGGTAGAGAACGCAACACGCCGTTTGCTAGAAGAAGACGAAGTGCCAGCGGATAAGCTTATACTAGGTGTCCCGCTCTATACCCGTATTTGGACGGAGCAGCAGGAGAATGGCAAGACGAAAGTCTCCTCGCGTGCATACGGTATGGAGAAGATCGCCAACCTGATTCAAGAGAAGAAGCTACAACCACAATACGACAAAACTACCGGACAAAACTATGTGGAATACCAGGACAACGGAGTCACCCAGAAAATCTGGATCGAAGACGAAGTATCCCTGCAAACTCGTGTCAAACTCGCCCGCGAACTCGGTCTGGGCGGTATCGCCTCATGGACTCGTAGCCTCGGCGATGATCGCGCCTGGAAAGCCCTATCCGGCATATCAGCGCAATGATTCCACTAAGGATGAAGCCATACCGAACCGAAGCAACAAAGCAAACTTGGCGTGATGTAATCCCATTAGCAAGATTCATAATTGTAATGACATTCTTGAACAAGCGAGATAAGCACTCAAATATCAAAGCAATGGTTTCAGAAAAAGACAGCCTTTTCCGAATTATGGCGAAAAAGGCTGTCTTTTTCCGTGTTGATACAATATTTAAATGCATCGTAGCAAGCTTTGCATACAGCTTGTAAATTTCATATCTATTCATTTTTACGAAATTTTGCTTTGTACCAGCAGGAGAAAAAGGGGTGGTCAGCGAAATTGTTATGCAAGAAGGCATAGCATCGTCAGAATGGAATTTGCCTGGTTTGCCGTCCATATTTCGTTGAACGGATAAGGGAGGATATTGTGGAATTAACCAATCTTTCTTTTCTTCATGAGAACAAAAACAATCACCGGATCATCGGAGCCATCGCTTCCCGAAGCAGAGGCAGTAACTTTAACGGTTCGCTGCTGCATGATTTCGATGTGCTGATTATTGTCGTTTACCGACAGCATGAGGAAGAGGAAATCATCGAGCATCGTATGGATGCATTTAATACGAATATTCAGGTTATTTACGTCGACCGTCAAATGTTGGAAAACGATACGATTACCGGCCGCAATCCTATGCTGGTCGAACAATTCATGAATGGCGAGATCATCTGGGATACCGACCGCGAATTGCAGCGGATGCGCGAACAATTTACTCGATTTTCCCGCCCGCTGAGCGAACGCCGCATTTTGCTAGAGTTTTCCCAGTTCCTTGCGCTGTATGTTGAAGCCAAGCGTCATATGCAAGAACAGCAAACGATGGATGCCTACAATTGCATCTTTCAGGCGCTACAGCATTGGGCACGCATCGATCTTTGTGAAAAAGGGATTTATCCGGTATCTGCTGTCTGGGAACAAGTTCGCGAACACAAGCTGGACGTGCACAAACTGTACGAACAACTCGCCTTTAGTACCGAAACGATGGAACAGCGTGTAGAACTAGTACTGCTTGCTTGCGAGTTCTCCGTCATGTCCAAAATGAAAGAATGCTCAGAAGCATTATTCCGCGTATTACGCAGCCGCAAACAGCCATGGAGTATCCGCGAATTGATGGAGCATCCCGAACTGTCTCATATTGGCAGCAACCTGTCGATGGTCATCCGCAAGCTCGTATACCGCTCTCTAATTAACGAGACCATCACTTGGAAACCAACACCCGGCGGCGAACGCGAGATCCGTTATTGGATCGGCTAAGGGGATCAGGTACAAAATAGCGTCATAAACTAAAACAAAAAAGTATGCCCGAATAAGGCATACTTTGATCATTACTTATGAGTGGTTGGTTATAGACGATGAACGGTATTAACGATTTGAAACAGAATACTCATCCTGTAATGGATGTACCGGAAGAGCAATATCTGTCTGCTCTTCTTTTTGTTTTTGTAGCGAAGGCAGAATGAATAGCGAGAAGACGGCAAGCAGGATCATGTACAATCCAATCATATATCCGGTATAAAGGACACCAGTACGCTCAATAAGTACACCAATCAGGAAAAACCCTGGTAAACTCGCACCTTGCATTAGCAGTGTGTAGAAGCTGGATATCCTTGCATAATAATCCTGAGACGTAATCTCTTGTAAATACGAGTTCACAAACGTAATGAAAATACCTTGCGCAATTCCGCCAATCATGAGAGAAACAAGTAGAACTGGTAGCGGAAGCTGCATAGCATAAGCGACAATCACCAATCCGAAGATCAGACTGGGCAGGCAAAAGCCGATCTTTTTATTTATAGTTTTATAACACCACGGGGCAAGCAGGGAGCCGATCACGATTCCGCAAAGTGAAAAGATAGAGATCAAATACAGATTTTCCGTACCCATATGCAGAATTTGATTTAAATAAGAGATCAAAAAGATATCAATGGACGATCCAACAAGCCATGCCAATCCAAAGATGATAAAGATGCTACGAATAACAGGCGTTCGTTGTATAAATCGCACACCCTCAACAGCAAGTTGAAGTGTTTTAGCTGTTTGATTACTGTGATTGACAATATACGGGCGAATACGTAGTACAATGCTAGCCGAACATAGAAACGTTGCAATCGTCACGACTAACAGCATAGATAGGCTCATCCCTTGTTTGATTAAAAATGCACCCATCGAATACGACAGCAACTTGCCAGTCATCATGGCCATTTGCAATTGACCGTTGGCGGAAGGGCGTAACTCCTCTGGAACGATCCAGCGCAGTAAAGATTGGCTGGCAGGCAGAAAAAACATATCGTTGATCGTAATAACGAACAAAAGTGTATAAATTAGTGCCGGATGCTGCCAACCATAGATTTGCATGGCGATAAATATAACGATCAATAGCGCACGCGTCAGATCCGTTATAATCATCGTTTTTTGTAAATTGGATTTTTCAACAACGGCACCTGCTGGAATCGCAAACAGAAAAGCGGGGATACCGGCAGCTAAATAATAAAACGACAATCCTATACTCCCCGTTTGCTGCAATTCCAGCATTTTCAATAAGGCTAAAAATAATAAACCATCACCGATTAACGCTACAAAGCGGGCGAGAAACAAATATACAAAAGGTCGGTTTTTCCACAGCTTCATATGATCAACCTCAGTTTGTTTTGGTTTCGTAAATCTGACCCGTTCTCAAATCCACACCTAACCCATACTCCTCATCTATCCAATCGACATTTGGCGAAAAGGAACTCTCATCAGTAAGTGTGTCGCCCCACTGATGCACATACTGATGATGACGATACCAGAAACGCCACAAATCCGGTCGCTTCATCAGGGAATCGCGAAATAGGGAATAACTATGATCCGCACTGCTCTGCAATGTTGTTTTATCTACAGCAAATGGTTTATAGGCGATCAGACGATTATGACCCGGTTCCGGTTGATCCGCGATTACAATACACAGTTCTTTTTTTAATAGCGATACCAGACGGTAAATCCCGCTACGCATCTGCACGGAAGAAGTCAAATGCTGACAAACGAGAGGCTGCGAATCCTCGCCGGACCCGGTATTGCCGTCGAGATAGAGGAGAATATTTCCACGGTTGCGAAGAATGCGTACCAACTTTAGACCGCTGCCCTGCTCCTCGGAAACAATATAGTGAATATCCGACTCTCGACGAATATCGTTCCATAGCTCCAGTTCCTTTTCGCTATCATACGAATCCTGATCCACCACCACATCCAGACGCGAATTCAGATTCTCCATCATGCGTACCAGTTCAAGACCGACATATCGATAGGCTCCATAATGAAACGTACCGAATACTCCCTTGTTTCGAACACATTGTAAAATATGCTCGGCACCGACAATCTCGTCAAAACCAGCAAAGGCATCTGGGGATAAACGATATTCATTTTGTTCCAGATTGTTCATGCGATATTTCATCCAAGTGGATTCAATATGATTGGTATCAGCGGAATCTAAGGGCAGCAGCTCTTTGGAGATGTTCACGAGTGCCATAAAATCATCATAGCCCAGTCCATGCTCTTTTTCATATCGAAGCAGTTGATCTAACTCATTTTGTAATGGTGTTGTTTTCGTATTCATGGGGGATGCTCCTTTCTGGAATAGACACAGATTGTTGAAGCATGTGCAGTAGCTGAGAGAAGATATGAATCACAGTGTCATATTGAAAAGGAATACGTTCTGCGTTTATATCTGCGCCATGACCTTCGACCAGATCCATGCCGATGATGCCTGGTACATACCGCAAGCTGCGAATGACATCCAGCAATACATGTGCAGACGGACCACCAGGAGAAGGGAAATCAACAAAAGGAAATACAGAAGGGTCCAAAACATCGACATCGAATGAGACGTAGATATCATAATGATACGCTGATAACGATTCCAATATATGCTGTAGTTCTTGCGCATTCAATTGTGCAGCAGGAATACAGGATAGGCGTGGATGCTCATAATATTGCCCAAGTGAGCGAAGTCCCCGAACACCGAGCTGTATCACATGCTCAACAATTTGATTGGCAAGTAAATGACGCACAAAATTTCCGTGATGTACTTCATGATCCAGGCGTAGAGGATCAGAGCCGCAATCCAGGTGGGCATCAAAATGTAAATAAAGAATACGTCGACCATTCTGTTTCAATTGCTTCAGAATATGGTATGTAACCGAGTGATCGCCGCCAATATATGCGAATTTGGCGTTAGCGGAGCAAAATTGCCGAATCGGCAGTTCCAACGATTGTGAAAGTGCCTCAGCATTGTAGTCTTGGAGCGACATGTCGCCGCAATCATGTAGATGACAATGGGTGAGGATATGCTCCTGATAGTTTATATCGAAAATTCCACTGGATTGTGTACGTTCCAGTGCTGGGTAAAGCGGCGTTTTCGTACTCACATAACGTAGCGTCGCCGGAAACTGCCGTACCTTGCTGTCTGGATGGTTGGAGCCGTCAGCGAAGGGTAGACCCATAATATGAAGCTGTTCCGAATAAGGGGCGGATGGTAGAGAGGCGTGATAGAAGCATATATCCTGCGTAGGGCTGGAACATGTAACGTCTTCAGATAGCCAAAAGTTTTCCAAAGAAGAATCGCTAATGATTGCCTCGCCCCGAAGATTTTTATCTAATACATATTTCGTCTTATTCATGTTCCAACCTTCTTCCTTTTATGGAATAGCGTACAAATTTCAGTACAACCTGTCCCCATATCAGCAGGCACAATAACAGGTACGTCCATTGAGCGTACGAATGAGACAATGCTAATATACTTTGTAAACCCGATAAGGCTGCTATCCAACTAATGCAAAATGAAAGGTACAGTAATATACTCCATATTCGCATTTTGAATGTAGCCATGTTTTCCAATACATAATGACCATCCAATCCATAAAATGGTAAAAGGTTAAAGAAAATATAAGGCATATAGATGAGCGCGATACAGGATAGCATCATGGAGAAAGGTTGCCAGATCAGAATCATAGAGAAAATAAATTGCAATCCTACGCCCGCTACACTGACAATGATATTTTGCTTTTCTGTCATCTCCTGTTCAAACGCAAAGTATGTTTTGAACTCTACCTGATACGAACGACGACTTTTGACAATAACTACCTGATTAGCACCAAGAGCATAAGCACTTAACGCGTGCCCAAGTTCATGAATATACGTGCTTACGAACGTAAACAAAATATAGACCAACACAATCCACATAATGATCAGCATGCCCATTCCTCCTTGAGAAAAGGAATGGAGGTGCAAAAAGCCGAAGCTTTCTGCACCTCCTAAGTATATTAACAGCGGCCAGAAGCACAGCGTCCGCTTGCACAGCGACCAGAAGCATTTCTGCGGTTCGCTTCCAGTTCTTTCAGGTCTTTCGCGTCAACAGGTTTCAGAACGATACTTTTTTTCATGATGGACTCCTCCTTTCACGAGTAATATTTATTAAAAGTCAATTAGACCTTTAATCCATTTTCGTGAGGCAGTTCTTCCTGCTTGCCGGAAAAGATCACATCATGAGTAGAAGCGGGATGCATGGTGGTCATACTTATTGTCAATATGGAGTTAACTGTTGAAAAAAATAGCAGCCCTGCACACAATGATTTGAATACAATGTTCATGATCACCACTCCTTATGTAAGAACTGAATTGATCATACAACATTGTCTAAAAGGGTGGAAAAAACCAGAATGATCATATTTTTTGGGTTTTATTACACTTAATAACAAATAATACTTGTAGCGTGATAAAATATAATTGTAGGCATATTCCATGTATCATGAAGAAAGGAGAATGGCATGCAGCAGTATAATACGTTAGGATCAACTTTAAAAAAGTTCAGACTAGAAATGGGAATGTCGCAGCAACAGCTGGCACAAGACATATGTACTCAAGCGCAAATCAGCAAAATTGAAAAAGGTGACATTCTTCCGTTAAGCAGCACATTATCTGAGTTGACCAGCAGGCTTGGCATTACATTGGATTATTTCTTTTCGTTTGTAAGAAGCCCTGAATTTGATTACGTGAGTGATTTCTTTTATTTTTTACGAAAGCATGTTAGGAACAAAGAATACGATGAAGCATTATGGATGGTACAAAAAGAAAAAGATAATCCGCTATTCGATTCCAAAGACAAAAAGCAGTTTTTGTTATGGCATGAAGGCATGTGCCACTTTCAGATTTATAAAAATGCCGACTATGCAATGCAATGTCTGTATGCGTCACTCGACCTCACACCGCAAATCAATCGAATCTACTCTGAACGTCAAACCGAGATTCTGAACAGCATCGGAATTATTCACGACCAATTGCACGAATACAGCCAAGCAGCAGAGATATTTCATACTGCATTACAAAGCTTGGACAAACTTCCTCTAGTACAGGATCGTAATATCCAATTACGTCTCTACTACAATCTATCCAAAGCATTAATCAATCTGGAGCAATATCAGAACTCTTTATTGTATTGTCAAAAAGGAATCAAACTATGCATTCAGGAAGAACGTCTGTACTTATTTGGAGAATTACATTATCAAATGGGGATCAATCTAGTAAATCTTAAACGAAGAGAAGAAGGTAGGAGTTATATCAATAAAGCAAGAAGTATATTTGAACTTACCCATAAAACAGAGCTAATTACAATTGTAGATAGAGAATTGAATTCATGGTCTTCATAGAACAGCAAATAGTCGAGCTATGCTTATGAAGCTAGAGAGTAAACATGTAATCCCTTTAAGGTAGTAGATACAAGTGTCCAAGACTTATTTCATGAATGTTAGATACTAGAAAACAATCTATATCATAATCCGATTTTTATCATAGATCAGAAAAGGATTTCAGATTAGAATAGGAATCAACCAAATAAGTTGTAAAGACAAAGTGTTGACCTTTGTAGATCGATAATAAAATGCTAAATAAATAGTTGACTCAAACAATTCAATTATGATAAATTATAAAACGTTCCGCTTAAAGCTTTTACAGTTTTACAAGCAGAATAAACAATGTCATTAATTTCAATCAAACAAACTTTTAAATGATTTTTTAAAAAAAGTTGTTGACGAAATAATTGATAACATGATATGATCTAAGAGTTGTCACGAACGAGTGATAGCGATGTGAGGTATATTATGAAGATCCAAGTTAAACACTTGAAAAGAGAAAAACTCCTTAAAAAAAGTGCTTGACGAAAGAAACAAAACGTGATAAGATATAAAAGTTGCTGCGAGAGACATCGCGGCACACGAAAGAGCTTGATCTTTGAAAACTGAACAACGAGTGAGTGAAGAACTTAGGTTCTTCAAACAATAGAGAACAGCAATGTTCTCGCCAGCAAGAAATGAGCAAGTCAAACACTTTTATGGAGAGTTTGATCCTGGCTCAGGACGAACGCTGGCGGCGTGCCTAATACATGCAAGTCGAGCGGAATCGATGAGAAGCTTGCTTCTTTGAGATTTAGCGGCGGACGGGTGAGTAACACGTAGGCAACCTGCCCTTTAGCCTGGGATAACTACCGGAAACGGTAGCTAATACCGGATACGTTCGATGTCCGCATGGACGACGAACGAAAGACGGAGCAATCTGTCACTGAAGGATGGGCCTGCGGCGCATTAGCTAGTTGGTGGGGTAACGGCTCACCAAGGCGACGATGCGTAGCCGACCTGAGAGGGTGATCGGCCACACTGGGACTGAGACACGGCCCAGACTCCTACGGGAGGCAGCAGTAGGGAATCTTCCGCAATGGGCGAAAGCCTGACGGAGCAACGCCGCGTGAGTGATGAAGGTTTTCGGATCGTAAAGCTCTGTTGCCAGGGAAGAACGTTTTCTAGAGTAACTGCTAGAGAAGTGACGGTACCTGAGAAGAAAGCCCCGGCTAACTACGTGCCAGCAGCCGCGGTAATACGTAGGGGGCAAGCGTTGTCCGGAATTATTGGGCGTAAAGCGCGCGCAGGCGGTCATGTAAGTCTGGTGTTTAATCCCGAAGCTCAACTTCGGGTCGCATCGGAAACTGGGTGACTTGAGTGCAGAAGAGGAGAGTGGAATTCCACGTGTAGCGGTGAAATGCGTAGAGATGTGGAGGAACACCAGTGGCGAAGGCGACTCTCTGGGCTGTAACTGACGCTGAGGCGCGAAAGCGTGGGGAGCAAACAGGATTAGATACCCTGGTAGTCCACGCCGTAAACGATGAATGCTAGGTGTTAGGGGTTTCGATACCCTTGGTGCCGAAGTTAACACATTAAGCATTCCGCCTGGGGAGTACGGTCGCAAGACTGAAACTCAAAGGAATTGACGGGGACCCGCACAAGCAGTGGAGTATGTGGTTTAATTCGAAGCAACGCGAAGAACCTTACCAGGTCTTGACATCGGAATGACCGGTACAGAGATGTACCTTTTCTTCGGAACATTCCAGACAGGTGGTGCATGGTTGTCGTCAGCTCGTGTCGTGAGATGTTGGGTTAAGTCCCGCAACGAGCGCAACCCTTATGCTTAGTTGCCAGCACATGATGGTGGGCACTCTAAGCAGACTGCCGGTGACAAACCGGAGGAAGGTGGGGATGACGTCAAATCATCATGCCCCTTATGACCTGGGCTACACACGTACTACAATGGCCGGTACAACGGGAGGCGAAGCCGCGAGGTGGAGCGAATCCTAAAAAGCCGGTCTCAGTTCGGATTGCAGGCTGCAACTCGCCTGCATGAAGTCGGAATTGCTAGTAATCGCGGATCAGCATGCCGCGGTGAATACGTTCCCGGGTCTTGTACACACCGCCCGTCACACCACGAGAGTTTGCAACACCCGAAGTCGGTGGGGTAACCGCAAGGAGCCAGCCGCCGAAGGTGGGGTAGATGATTGGGGTGAAGTCGTAACAAGGTAGCCGTATCGGAAGGTGCGGCTGGATCACCTCCTTTCTATGGAGAATCGTCTTCTGCAACGAAGACATTCAAATTGAAGTCGTTGAGCAATCGACGCGGGTCACAATTGTGATCGATACTCACTTCGTTGTTCAGTTTTGAGAGGTTAATCTCTCGATGTAGATCGCGTCATCGTTTGGTGGTGATGGCGGAGGGGTTCCACACGTACCCATCCCGAACACGACCGTTAAGCCCTCCAGCGCCGATGGTACTTGGACCGCAGGGTCCTGGGAGAGTAGGACGCTGCCAAGCGATGCATCTTCATCATTTTTATTGTGGGCCCTTAGCTCAGTTGGTTAGAGCGCACCTCTGATAAGGGTGAGGTCGGTGGTTCGAGTCCACCAGGGCCCACCATTTTTTATTTCATACCCGATATGGGGCCATAGCTCAGCTGGGAGAGCGCCTGCCTTGCAAGCAGGAGGTCAGCGGTTCGATCCCGCTTGGCTCCACCAATATTATTTTGACAAGTTGATCCTTGAAAACTGGATACCGAAACGAAACATCGCGTTTTAGAAGACTGTTCTTACTGAACACTGTGCAAACAGGATCGGTAACGAAGAGTAATGAATAGGTTCTTCTTTTGATAAGAAGACCACCAACTAGGTTAAGCTAGTAAGAGCACACGGTGGATGCCTAGGCGCTAGGAGCCGACGAAGGACGTGGCGAACAACGATAAGGCCTCGGGGAGCTGTAAGCAAGCTTTGATCCGGGGATGTCCGAATGGGGAAACCTCACTGGATTCATCTCCAGTGACTCACATCTGAATACATAGGATGTGCAGAGGCAGACGAGGGGAACTGAAACATCTAAGTACCCTCAGGAAGAGAAAACAAGAGTGATTCCGTCAGTAGCGGCGAGCGAACGCGGAACAGCCTAAACCAAGAAGCTTGCTTCTTGGGGTTGTGGGACGTCTCTTTGGAGTGACAAAGGAATATGGTAGATGAAGAGGTCTGGAACGGCCCGCCGTAGAAGGTGAAAGCCCTGTAGTTGAAAGTGTGTTCCCTCCGAGACGGATCCCGAGTAGTGCGGGGCACGTGAAACCCCGTATGAATCTGCCAGGACCATCTGGTAAGGCTAAATACTCCCTAGCGACCGATAGTGAAGCAGTACCGTGAGGGAAAGGTGAAAAGGACCCCGGAAGGGGAGTGAAATAGAACCTGAAACCGTGTGCTTACAACAAGTCAGACCCGTTTTAGGGGTGATGGCGTGCCTTTTGTAGAATGAACCGGCGAGTTACGTTCCCGTGCAAGGTTAAGGTGAGAAGCCGGAGCCGCAGCGAAAGCGAGTCTGAATAGGGCGACTGTAGTACGTGGACGTAGACCCGAAACCGGGTGATCTACCCCTGTCCAGGATGAAGGTACGGTAACACGTACTGGAGGTCCGAACCCACGCACGTTGAAAAGTGCGGGGATGAGGTGGGGGTAGCGGAGAAATTCCAATCGAACCCGGAGATAGCTGGTTCTCCCCGAAATAGCTTTAGGGCTAGCCTCGGAAGATGAGTCGCGGAGGTAGAGCACTGATTGGATGCGGGGCCCGCAAGGGTTACCAAGTTCAGTCAAACTCCGAATGCCGCAGACTTTATTCCGGGAGTCAGACAGTGGGTGCTAAGGTCCATTGTCGAAAGGGAAACAGCCCAGACCATCAGCTAAGGTCCCGAAGTGTGTGTTAAGTGGGAAAGGATGTGGAGTTGCCCAGACAACCAGGATGTTGGCTTAGAAGCAGCCACCATTGAAAGAGTGCGTAATAGCTCACTGGTCGAGTGACTCTGCGCCGAAAATGTAACGGGGCTAAACACACCACCGAAGCTATGGCTTGATACATTCGTATCAGGGGTAGGGGAGCGTTGAATGAGGATTGAAGGTGTACCGCAAGGAGCGCTGGACATCATTCAAGTGAGAATGCCGGTATGAGTAACGAAAAGATCAGTGAGAATCTGATCCGCCGAAAACCTAAGGGTTCCTGAGGAAGGCTCGTCCTCTCAGGGTAAGTCGGGACCTAAGGCGAGGCCGAAAGGCGTAGTCGACGGACAACAGGTTGAAATTCCTGTACCACCGAAAGCCGCTATGAGCAACGGGGTGACGCAGGAGGGTAGTGACGCAGGCTGATGGATGCCTGTCTAAGCAGTGAGACTTGTGTGTAGGTAAATCCGCACACTCCAAGGTCAAGCTGTGATGGGGAGCGAAACTTATAGTAGCGAA
>NZ_CP176755.1:967500-4762500 GCF_046603665.1 Paenibacillus sp. WLX2291
CAGCCTCCACCAGTTTTATAGGGGCATAGTTTAAAGGTAGAACAGCGGTCTCCAAAACCGTTAGTGTGGGTTCAATTCCTGCTGCCCCTGCCATATTATATTTTATTCACTTTTCATATTTTGGCGGTCGTGGCGAAGGGGTTAACGCATCGGACTGTGACTCCGACATTCGCGGGTTCAATTCCCGTCGATCGCCCTTTTATAGGGGATTAGCCAAGCGGTAAGGCAACGGACTTTGACTCCGTCACGCACAGGTTCGAATCCTGTATCCCCTGCCATTACTTCATTGAGCGGACGTGGCTCAGCGGTAGAGCATCGCCTTGCCAAGGCGAGGGTCGCGGGTTCGATTCCCGTCGTCCGCTCCATTTCAATTTTATATGGCGCCATAGCCAAGTGGTAAGGCACAGCTCTGCAAAAGCTTTATCCCCAGTTCGAATCTGGGTGGCGCCTCCAGTATTTTATTAAGCGCCCTTAGCTCAGCTGGATAGAGCGTTTGACTACGAATCAAAAGGTCAGGAGTTCGAATCTCTTAGGGCGCGTATCTTTTTAAATTATAAGCTCATTAGTTCATGAAGAAGTTCATGTGCTAATGAGCTTTTTTTGTTGTTTGTATTGTATTATTTGTTATTTTATATTGCATTGAAGGAGAATTGCTTTATAACGTTCATTTTCCTATATACTCCCCGTCTAAGGTCTAGGTCAAAATACCATCCCCGGTCCATTTTGCAATGCTATCATTTTCTTTAGAATGTAGTTATAAGGCAATCGAGTATTAAGGGAGGTGAGTACAGTGAATATTAATCGGAAAAGTGTTGCAGCTGTCGGACTGATTGTTATCGGGGCATTGATTGTATTCGGAAAATTCGTTCCTGTTTTACATAGTCTGATGGGGCATTTGATCGGACTGCTCTTCCCAGTTGCATTGATTGCACTTGGTTATTATGCGCTTCAAAGTGGACGTAAAGTTCTTGGCTTCGTACTAGCAATCATCGGAGCATGTATTCTTTTCTCCAAACTTTCTTTCTTAATCGGACCAGTTCTTGGTATTGCTCTTGTTGTTGGTGGTGTCTATATGCTCAAGAATCGTCATCAAACGTACTGATTGCGTTCGAACGTTGAATGATGAAGTGGAATGACCAATTCGTGCACTACAGTAAGGGAGGGAGCATTTACCCATGAACATGTTCAAACGTATACGGGATATCACCGTAGCGACTTTAAATGAAAAGTTGGAACAAAGTCAGGACCCGGTTCGGTTGATTGATCAGTTTTTGCTAGATACTCGTCAGGAGATTGCAGAGGCAGAGCAGTTGCATAACAGCATTTCGCATCACACACGTCAACTGAATCATCATGTGGAAAAAGCATCTGCAATGAGACAGAAACGTGAAGAACAAGCGCTGTTAGCTCTAAAAGCGGAAGAGGAAGAATTGGCACGTATGGCTTTGCAGGAAAAGGTTATGTATGAAGAAAAGGAAAACCAGTATCGTGATTTGCTGGATAAAAATAAAGAAGCGCTCAACGAGATCGAGTATCAGTTGAATACGCTGAAATCGGAATATCAGATTGTGTATAGCAAACGTGAATATTATCATGCTCGCATGGAAACACTTCGTTTACAGCAGCAGATGAATCGACGTTTTGGCAATGGAGGCGGCAACATGCCTTCCTTTAATCGACTGGAAGATCGCATCTCTGATTGGGAGCTTGAAGCCAAAGCGGTACGCGATGTACGTCAGATGGACAGTTATCCATCCGGTGGTTCTGATCCCGCCAGTGCGATTGCACTTGATGCCGAGCTTGAGCGTCTGAGACGCAAGCTTGATCAGCAGCGGAAGGAGGGCTGAATATGCGACCGAAGTTGTACCGGTCGAGCAATGACCGGATGTTATCCGGATTGACGGGCGGATTGGGGCATTATTTTCAGATCAACCCGACGCTACTGCGGATACTGCTTATTCTGAGTATTCCGTTCACTGGTGGAACTACGATCTTGATCTATCTAATTGCGATCTTCATCGTACCAAAAGAACCGCCTATGTATCGTCCGTTCGATTTTGGTCCGGATGCACATGATCCTCGTTTTGAACAGGATCGTTATGGTGGTGAACGTCATACGTATGGCGGGTATTGGGGAACTTCCCAGAATGCCTATGAGCCAGATAAGTATGCTGAGCCGCATAAAAGCAATACGCGTTATTTTGGCCAAAATCGCCCACCTTACGAACAGCCGGAGCCAGTAAACAAAGCAACCGCTGACTTGGACTCTATGATGAAAAATATCGAAACAAAAGCACTGCGCAAGGAAGTTGAAGAGCTTCGCAAAAAAATTGCTCAATACGAGAAGGGAGAACAATAACATGGGAGTATTTAAAAGATTGAAAGATATGACAAAGGCATCGGTGAATGAAATGCTGGATAAGGTGGAAGATCCGATTGTGATGCTGAACCAGTATCTGCGCGATATGGAAGCTGAGATTCATCAATCCGAGGTGACGGTAGCAAAACAAATGGCGAACGAGCGCCGTATGAAGCAGCGTTTGGAAGAAGCAGGTCGTATGGCGGCACAACGTGAAAGCCAAGCAACCGCAGCACTGAAAAGTGGACAGGAAGAAGTGGCGCGTCGTCTGCTGGAAGAAAAATTGTACTTTGATCAGAAGTATGTAGAATATGGCGATATGCATGCACAGGCGAAAGAGCAAGTAGCTGGTCTGATGACTCAATTGCATGAAATGAAAGACGAATTTTACAAAATGCGTAACAAACGCAATGAGCTGGTATCCCGTGCTCAAATGGCGAAAGCGAAAAAACAAATGGCGAAAGTTAGCTCCGGTGACTCTTTGAACCGTGGTAGCGCATCGCTTGGATTTAGCCGTATGGAAGAAAAAATCATGCAAATGGAAGCGGAAGCCGACGTACTGCGTGTTCCTTACAATAGCTCCGGCTATAATACTCCATATATCAATGCTGAGCAGGCTGAAAAGCAACTCAAAGTAGATGAGCAGCTGAATCTGCTGAAAAGCAAACTGGCAGGTCCATCCACACCTAAAACAATTGAATCCAGTGCACGACCTGCTGACGAATCGACGCATTGATCAGTCTCGCAACATCGAATCTAATAAACAGCATTGATGAAGACAATGATTGATATGCGTAAATTGAAGATATATTCTAGTCAGCAATATTGATTCCAATAAGTGTATACGTACCAAGTGATTACAAAGAAATATTTCGTAATACACGTAGATAATTGGAATGTTGATATGAGTTCAAGATACGTTCGTAATATGATATAGTTAGATAGGTTAAGCCATACAGCGTGTGTCTGATGCATGCAGTATGGCTTTTCCACTACATGCCTGGGATGGGCGGTAAAGGAGGGGTGACATGAACAGAAAAAGAGATGCAGCTGCGGTAGTGTTAATCGGGCTGGGAATGCTGATTTTGCTAGGACCGTTTTTTGGCTTTTTTACGATTGTCGCTCTTCTTTTGCTGCTGATCGGCGTACTTGGATTACGCAAAGGTAAAATGAAGCAGGGGTATATTTGTTTGTCGATTGGCACAGGGCTGTTGTTGTTGGATCATTTGGCATTGGTTCTAGGTATTGTGTTGATCTCGCTGGGATGGTTTTATTTCCGAGCGAATAAGGCGCACCGTGGGCAGAAGCATCATGCGAAGCAGAATTTTATCAATACGTCGCAACATAATCGTGATCCATGGTTGATGCAAAGCAGTAGTTTGTGGCATGCCATCGGCGATATTGATTATGATTTGTCACTGGCAATGGCTGAGGATGCGGAGACTGTGTTGTACTTTCAGGGGATTATTGGTGATCTTGATTTTACGATTCCAGAGGAGTATGGTGTGGAGATTGAAGCACATGTGCTGTTTGGGCAGATTGGGTTTGATCCGGATCGTCGGTCTGGCGTAGAGCGCAGACAGGGAGTATTGAACCGAGTGCAGTGGACATCAGCGAATTATGGCAGCAGTGTGCAGCGGGTGAAGTTGGTTGTATTTTATGTGGCAGGTGACTTGAATATCAGACTGTCGGCATAATTAGTCTGTAGTTGTAGTTGTAGTTGTAGTTGTAGTTGTAGTTGTAGTTGTAGTTGTAGTTGTAGTTGTAGTTGTAGTTGTAGTTTTGTTTTGCTATAACTCGTTGGGATAGAGAGTAATGAGAGCGGATTTGTTTTCTATAATAATAGGTGGAAATGTATAGGGCTGTTTGAGTGGGATGAATGAGTTGGTTGGTGATTGGATTTCCTGTAGTATGGAACCGGCGGGATGGGTGGATATTGGGAGGAGATGTTAGGATTTCTCGATTGCATCTGTCTTTTGGGTAGGAACGAATGAAGGGCGGATCGTTAGAGAAGGCTTATTTGTAACCGTATCTAATTAGTGCAAATAATGTACATTTCATATTCATTTTGGATTGGTACTGTATATTGTATATACGGATTTAAGTATGCGGTTAATGAGAAGGCTGTGACAAGATGCAGTTAAGCCGATGTCGGGACGGAGGGATACATAGATGACGAAACGAAAATCTGCTGACATGATTGTTCGCAGCATGAGTGAAGGGGTGCTATTGGCAGTCCTTTTGTTGATTGTAGTGATGTATGTGCTGTATACGTCTGGCCATCTGGATCTGGAAGATTCTTGGGAAGCGTGGCTGCGCACAGGCATTGCGCTATGTATTCCGGTGATGGTGATCGGGGCATTGTTTGGACTGTATCATTCACTGCGGCTCAAGATGCGGATTGATAAGCTGCGGGAGACACTGCTTATGTGGGAAAAGGGAAGCTGGTCACAGACAGCACCGGAATGGGGCAGTGATGAGTGGACGCGGCTTGGCGAGCAAATGGATCGCATCGGTAAAAAGTGGGGCGATCAGATCTCCAGCTTGCAGCGGTTATCTACTAATAATGCACAGCTTGCCGAACAGGCGCGGGTATCGGCGATTATTGAAGAACGGCAACGGCTGGCACGCGAATTGCATGATGCGGTATCTCAGCAGTTATTTGCGATTTCGATGACAGCGACTGCGGTAGGACGTACATTTGACAAAGACCCGGATCGAGCGAAGCGGCAAGTACAGCTGATTGAAGAAATGTCGTCAGTGGCGCAGTCGGAGATGCGGGCGTTATTACTCCATTTAAGACCGGTCTATTTGGAAGGAAAACGATTATATCAGGGCATTAGTGAGCTGGTGCATGAGCTACAAACGAAGATTCCGATGGATATTGTGCTAGATATGGATGAAGACCTTCGGCTTGTCAAAGGGGTGGAGAATCATCTATTCCGTATTGTACAGGAAGCGCTATCCAACACGCTTCGTCATGCTAAGGCGAACCGGATGGAGATTCGTATTTTGCAAAAAGTGGACGCTGTACGAGTGACGTTGCGCGATGATGGTGTAGGCTTTGATCTGGATGAGACGAAGCAGACGTCATACGGATTGTCTACGATGCGAGAGCGCGTGAATGAAGTTGGCGGTACGATTCAGTATATTACGGCACCGGGGAAAGGGACTCGGATTGAGATCGTTGTGCCGATCGTGACATTACACACAGAAGAAAGCGGGTGGGCATAATAAGATGGATAACAGTGAACTGATCAAGGTGCTGCTGGTCGATGATCATGAGATGGTGCGTATTGGTCTGGCGGCGGTGCTCGATACGGAAGATGGGATTGAGGTCGTTGGCGAGGCAAGTAATGGGAATGACGGAATCCGATTAGCGCAGGAGTATCATCCAGACGTTGTGCTGATGGATCTGGTGATGGATGGAATGGATGGGATCGAAGCGACACGTAAGGTGCTGGAAATTAATCCGAACTGTAAAGTGATCGTGCTGACCAGCTATTTGGATGACGAGAAAATGTATCCGGTCATTGAAGCAGGTGCATTTAGTTATTTGCTCAAAACATCTCGTGCAAGCGAAATTGCCGATGCGATACGTGCAGCGGTACGCGGTCAATCGGTATTAGAGTCGCAAGTTGCTTCCAAAATGATGAGCCGTTTTCGTGAACCAGCCGAGCGTGCATTGCATGAACAACTGACTGAGCGGGAGATGGATGTACTGCGTTTACTGGCACAAGGGAAATCCAATCAGGATATTGCGGATGATCTAATCATCGGGATCAAAACGGTGAAATTTCATGTGACCAATCTGCTCGCCAAGTTGGGTGTGGAAGATCGAACGCAGGCAGCGATTTATGCGTACAAAAATGGTCTGGCGGAATGATAGAATGGGTAGTTTGCTGTAAAAGGTTGTTTGAGAGCGTATATAAAATCTTAGTGTAAGAGTTTGTATATAGAAGCTACAAAAGCTGTAAAAGCTGTAAGAGCTGTAAGAGCTGTAAGAGCTGTAAGAGCTGTAAGAGCTGTAAGAGCTGTAAGAGCCCTATGGCTTATCCGTATTGGTAGCGAAATGAGAAGTATATCATTTTGTGATTACTGAATTGACCAACCTAAAACGCCTATCTGATATACATGAATAGAAAACCGGCACTTCGTGGTTGCCGGTTTTTTGGTACATTGGTATGCTGATTGCGTAAGTCAGCTTTTTGATTACGTAAGCGATATCAATTTTAACTTTACAAGGTATAAGTACTTTTGATAGGTGGTCAGATGGTATGGAATCGGGTAATTATGGTAAAATACGATTGATCAAAATGGCATCATGAGCACTATCTCACCAGCGTGATTTTTGTACAGTACAGCAGCACCTTGTTCACTCTGCGGTAAAACAAAAATTTACATAGAAAGTGGAGGAGCCATGACGGATAATCAAACTTTGGAATCATTGCAGGCGCCCAGCGCAGTATTTTTCATTTTCGGAGCTACCGGTGATCTGGCGAGTCGTAAACTATTTCCGGCGATCTACAGTTTGTATCGTGAAGGCAAGCTGGCAGAGGATTTTGCAGTCATCGGGGTGGCGCGTCGTCCGCGTACGAATGAAGAGTTCCGTGTGAATGTGCGGGATTCGATTGATGAATTTTGCCGATATAAAGTGCGGCAGGATGAAGACTGGGATACATTTGCGCAGCATTTTGAATATAAATCATTGGATATTAACAATGTAGACGGATTCCGCGAATTGAATGAGCAGACCGAAGCATTGGAACAGAAATATAGCATTCCGGGGAATCGGCTATTCTTCCTTGCATTGGCACCGGAATTGTTTGGAAGTGTGTCGACCAATCTGCGGGATGGCGGCATGCTGGATGCGGATGGCTGGAATCGTCTGGTCATTGAGAAGCCCTTTGGTTATGATCTGGAATCGGCACGTAAGCTGAATGGCGAGATTACGGAAGTGTTTAAAGAAGATGAGATTTTCCGGATTGATCATTATCTCGGCAAAGAGATGGTGCAGAATATTGAAGTGATTCGCTTCGGCAATGCCTTTTTCGAGCCGCTTTGGAACAATCAGCATATTGCGAATGTGCAGATTACGCTGAGTGAAACGGTGGGCGTAGAAGAGCGTGGTGGGTATTACGACCATTCCGGTGCGCTGCGCGATATGGGGCAAAATCATATGCTGCAAATGCTGGCGATGATCGCAATGGAGCCGCCAAGTCGCCTGCTAGCGGAAGACATTCATGATGAAAAGGTGAAAGTGCTGCGTTCACTGCGTCCCTACTTAAATTCAGAGGATGTAGATCAAAATGTAGTACGTGCGCAATATACAGCTGGTCAGTCCAAAGGCAAAGAACTGCCGGGTTATCGAGAAGAAGATAAAGTTGATCCGAATTCGACAACGGAGACGTATTTTGCCGCGCGTCTGTTCGTAGACAGCTTCCGCTGGGCGGGTGTGCCTTTTTACATTCGTACCGGTAAACGTCTGCCGGTCAAAACGACAGAGATTATTGTTGAGTTCAAGCGTACGCCAACCAATGTGTATCTCGGTCAGCGTCATAATCTGGAACCGAATCTGCTCGTGATCCGGGTCAATCCGATGGAAGGCATTTATGTGAAGATCAACGCCAAAAAGCCGGGTTCTGATTCCGAAATTCAGCCGCTGGCGATGGAGTTCTGCCAAAGCTGTATGATCGGTATCAATTCGCCTGAAGCATATGAACGATTGCTGGAAGACGCGGCACAGGGCGATTCCACGTACTTTACCCGCTGGGATGAAGTGGCAGCGGCGTGGAGCTTTATCGACCATATCGACAATGCATGGAAACAGCACCCAGAAGATGTGAAAAATTATCCTGCCGGTTCATGGGGACCTGTAGAAACGCATCAACTGCTGGAGCAAGATGGCTTCCATTGGTGGCCAGTCAACGGCCAGGACGAGGATGATGTAATCTGGACGGCGAACAGTCGGTAAAAGAGGATAGACACTGCCCGCCGCATCACGTACAATAAATACAGCGATTTTTAACGATAAAACACTCTTGTGATTGCCATTCATAAGAGTGTTTTTGCTGTGGATATGGTACAATGAGAGCAGTCTATTTAAGCGATGAAGGGAACATGAACATGAGTAAAACGATAGATACACAATTGCAGCGTGAAGTCGATAAACGCAGAACGTTTGCAATTATTTCTCACCCGGATGCGGGGAAAACAACACTGACGGAAAAGCTACTGCTATTCGGGGGCGCGATTCGTCTTGCAGGTACGGTCAAAGCGCGTAAAGCAAGCAAACACGCGACCAGTGACTGGATGGAAATTGAGAAGCAGCGCGGAATCTCGGTTACGTCTTCCGTGATGCAGTTTGACTATAATGGACACCGGATTAACATTCTGGATACTCCGGGTCACCAAGATTTCAGTGAAGATACGTATCGTACGTTGACTGCTGCCGATGCGGCGGTCATGCTGATTGACGTTGCAAAAGGTGTCGAGGCACAGACGATCAAATTGTTCAAAGTCTGTGCACAGCGTGGCATTCCGATCTTTACGTTTATTAACAAACTCGACCGTGAAGGTCAAAGTCCGTTCGACCTGATGGAAGAATTGGAGCAAGTGCTCGGTATTCGTTCGGTTCCAATGAACTGGCCAATCGGTATGGGACGTGAGCTATGCGGCGTATACGACCGGATGAAAACGCAGGTTGAGCTGTTCCAAGGCGATGACCATTCCACGATTGAAGTACGCAAGGTGGAAGACTACCGCGATCCGCTGATCAAGGAAATGGCAGGCGAGTTTTTGTATGAGCAGCTGAGTCAGGATATTGAGCTGCTGGACGTAGCGGGCGATCCATTTGACTATGAAAAAGTTATGCGCGGTGAACTGACGCCAATCTTCTTTGGCAGTGCGATCAATAACTTTGGATTGCAGACGTTCTTGGAGAACTTCTTGGAGCTGGCACCGAAGCCGGAACCACGTCGCAGCACCGAAGGCATGATCGAACCAACGAATGAGAAATTCAGCGGATATGTATTCAAAATCCAAGCCAATATGAACCCTGCTCACCGCGACCGTATCGCATTCCTGCGTATCGTGTCCGGTAAGTTTGAGCGTGGCATGAGCGTGAAGCACGTACGTGTGGGCAAAGACATTAAGCTGGCGCAACCGCAGCAATTTCTGGCGCAGGATCGGGATATTGTCGAAGATGCGTATCCGGGCGATATTATCGGTTTGTTCGATCCGGGTATTTTCCGAATTGGAGATTCTCTGAGTCAGGGCGGGGGCATCGTCTTCGATGAACTGCCAACGTTCTCACCGGAAATCTTCGCCAAAGTTACAGCGAAAAACGCATTGAAATACAAGCAGTACCAAAAAGGTCTGGATCAATTGACCGAGGAAGGTACGATCCAGGTATTCAATGCAGTCAGCTTCGACGATATCATTCTTGGTGTTGTCGGTCAGCTGCAATTTGAAGTGTTCGAATATCGGATGAAAAATGAGTATGGCGTAGATGTGCAATTGCAGCGTATGCCGTTCCAATTTGCTCGCTGGATCGTAGCCGACAATCTCGATCCGTCCAAATTCCGCATTAACTCGACGCTAGTGAAGGACAAAAAAGGCAACTATGTTGTTCTTTTGAAAACGAGTATGCGATGAGAACGGCAATGGAGAAAAATCCAGATGCCCAATTTCTGCAAACGGCACCGTAAAGTATAGACAGTCTGTATAACAGACAGATGTAGAACGAGCTAAATGTGTCTGTTATGAATAGTACTTTCTGTAAAGCCAAGCAGTGTACTTTTACGCATAAAAAGTATTGGTTTGGAAAATAGGTTATACAGCATACAATCGCAGATTGTCTGGCAGCATGCAGCAGTGCACTGGCCTGCCGGGCGATCTGCTTTTTATTTGAGAATAATGGTGGAAATGGTGGAGGTACAATATGGGCAGAAAGCAATATGCCGTCATCGGAATCGGACGTTTCGGTTCCAGTATTGCCAAAACGCTGAGCGAAATGGGCTTTGACGTGCTGGCAATCGATTCAGATGAACATCGGGTACAAGAAGTATCAGCGATTGTCACACAGGCAGTGGTCGCAGACTCTACAGATGAAGAAGCACTACGTGCAATTGGACTACGCAACTTTGACGTCGTCGTTGTGGCGATTGGGGAGGATATCCAGTCGAGCATTCTGACGACCCTGATCCTGAAGGAAATGGAAATCCCGACGATTCTCGTCAAAGCGCAAAACGATCTGCATGCCAAAGTGGTGCAGCGGATCGGTGCGGACAAAGTCATTTTCCCAGAACGCGATATGGGGGTGCGGGTTGCGCATCATCTGACCTCGCCGAACGTGCTGGATTATATCGAACTGTCCGACGATTACAGCATCGTAGAGATGCTCGCATCCGAAGGCATGGTCGGTCAGAACCTGATCGAACTGAATATCCGCGCTCGCTACAGCTGCAACGTAATGGCGATCAAACGCAACAATCATATGAATATCGCACCGGCACCACAGGAACGTCTCGAACAAGACGATATCCTCGTCATCGTCGGTCAAAAACATGATCTGATCAAAATGGAAATGGATATGGAGAGCTAAATGGAGATACTATCGACTCAAAATGCCCGTGTGAAAGAATGGGCGCAGCTGCTGGAAAAGAAGCACCGCGATAAGCAGGAGAAGTTTATTATCGAAGGCATTCATCTGGTGAGCGAAGCGCTGCGCAGTGACTGGGATATTCAATATATCGTATATGATACGGACAAAGGCATTCCGGCAGAGCTGAGAGAGGATATCTCCGCTTACTCTGGTGGTGCACAGTATGTGGCGGTGTCGCAAGCGGTGCTGGAAAAGTGTACCGATACGAAGACACCACAGCCAGTGTTCGCGATTGTGTACAAGCGTAATGCGCTGCTGTCGACGCTTTTGACGGATGGACAGGGGATTGTGATGGTATTGGATGGTGTACAGGACCCTGGTAATGTAGGAACGATTATTCGCAGTGCGGATGCGTCTGGGGCGAAGGGAATTGTACTTGGGAAAGGCTGTGCGGATTTGTATAATCCGAAGACGATTCGCTCGACGATGGGATCGCTGTTTCATTTGCCAGTGTTGGAGAGTGATCTGATGGAAGTTCTACCAGCGGCGAAGGAGCAGGGGGCGCGGTTGATTAGTACGTCACTGCAAGGGAGTACGTCGTGTTATGAGTATGACTTCCGCAGTGGGGCTTGGATTGTGATCGGGAACGAGGGGAAAGGGATTTCCGAGCAGACGGCGGCGTTGGTGGAGGAGCATGTGTTGATTCCGATGCAGGGGCAGGCGGAGTCGCTGAATGCGGCGATGGCTTCGACGGTGTTGTTGTTTGAGGCGATGCGGCAGCGGGGAGTTTGAATATTTTCGCTGTGAGCAAGTTAGGGTGTAGAGGTAGCTAGATATGTACTGGAGAAATGAGCATCATAATATGCTTGTTTCTTCAGGTATGGAAGTTTGAGTTTTTAATAGTGAAATAGGTGGGTTTTATAATGAAAAAGTGGATCAGTGTAGTATTATTCATTGTTTGTCTATGTATATGGTACATATTTGGGAAGTATGTTCTGTTCGCTCATATTCAGCTGTCTTCAATAGCATATCAAAGTATACTAGAAATCCTGTATTTGTTTGTGGGGATTATCGTATCTTTGGTGATTGTAGGTTGGAGAAGCAGGAGGATGAAATAACGAATGAGATTATATTGGAGAGGACGAATTGTATAATGGGAGATATTAAATTGTTTCGATTAACGAATGAAGGAGTAGAAGAGTTAAATGGCTATACCATCGCTGTTGAGAAGTCTTTGCAAACTTTGATGGAACGTAACTTGGAAGCATTAATTGGTGTACGTTTTTTGGCATCGGAATATTCCACTGGTAAACGGCATGGTGGACGTATTGACACACTCGGAATTGATGAAAACAACTCACCTGTTATTATTGAATATAAGCGAGCAACGAATGAGAATGTAATTAATCAGGGATTATATTATCTGGATTGGTTGATGGATCATCAAGCAGAATTTAAATTGCTCGTTATGGATCGCTTAGGCTTAGAAGTATCGAAAGAAGTTGATTGGAATGCTCCGCGTTTACTATGTATAGCTGGTGGATTTACTAAATATGATGAGCATGCGGTACAGCAAATTAATCGTAATATCGAGTTATATACATATAAACGATATGATGAAGAACTATTGATGCTTGATCTAGTAAATGCGACAACAGCAAATGTGCCCGTCGAACATGATATGGGTACTGAATCGAAAATAGTATACAAAACAGTATCAGAGTATCTTTCTCAAGCAAGCCCTGAGTTAGTAGATTGGTTTGAAGAACTGAGGGCTTACATGATAGCTCTTGGAGATGATGTGCAAGTCAATACGTTAAAGTATTATGTTGCTTTTAAAAGAATAAAAAATTTTGCATGTGTTGAAATTCACCCGCAAACAAAAAAGATCGGTATATATTTAAAAGTTAATCCAGATTCAGTTGAACTTGAGAATGGATTCACGAGAGATGTTCGCAAAATCGGACATTATGGCACCGGAGATCTGGAAGTTATGATTGGAAATCCGAAACAGCTTGAAAAAGTTAAAGAATTGATCCAGAAAAGTTATGATTTAAGTTAGTAATAGTAGAAGGTGGCTCTTCAGATATAATTGTCTGTAAAGAGGCACTTTTTTTACTATTCAAATGAATAGGTTAATATAAATAGTATAGATTGAATTTATTTATAAAGTGTACAGCATATTAAGACAACATCGCAAAACGAAGATAATTAGTACAAACTTTTACTTATAGGAGAATACCAATGACCTTACCAATAGAACTCCAAAATATTTTCCTTCACAGACAAAAATCATACAAAATGGTTCTCATCCTCGTACTCATCGACGAGATGCGCGCCACTCGCGAACGGGAAGTTTCGATGACACGGATCAAGGAGCGCTTTTTGGAATATTTTCAGAAGCGGGAAGCGCGTAGTATGCCTGTGGATGCGCCGCCGTCGCGGATTGCGTTTCGGTGGGCGGATATGCCGGTGAAGCGGGTGCAGTATGTGGTAGATACGCCAATTGATGCATTGTCTTCCATTCTCGACTATCCCAGCTCCGGCTACACGATCGGCTTCAAACCGGAGCTGTACAGTCAGCTAAATCCGGCGGTGTTGGATGAATTGTACCATTATACTCTCGATGAACTCGACACGTACTATGCTCCACCACAGTCCGACTTTTCACTACGGGAGGACTTGTTCAATATCATCGGCAACTATCTGCTTGCCAAGCAGCAGCCGTTGACTGGACATCCGCTTGCGAAGTATGTGCGGAAGGAGATTCCGCAGCATTTGCGATCACTGCCGTTTGTGCATAATCATTTTAAGGTGCAAGGGTCGGTGGGCAGTGGGAGCAATTGGGCGACGATTCCTTGGATTGCGGTGATGTATCCGCAATTGACGGATACGATTCAGCGTGGGGTGTATGTGGCATATCTGTTTTCGGCGGATATGAAGCGGCTCTATCTAACGTTGAATCAAGGGTTGAATGAAGTGCGTACTCATCTGGGACGCAGTGAAAGTCAGACGTATTTGCAAGAACGGGCGCGGGTGATTCGGGAGAAGTTGCCAGCGGGGCGGATGAAGCTCTCGGATGATATTGATCTTGGGGATGGGCGGCTCGGGGACGATTACCAGACGTCGACGATTGCTTATTTTGCGTATGATACGGAGCGTTTGCCGGACAATGAACAGCTGGTGACGGATTTGTGGGATGCGATGGATAGTTATATGTTTTACATCGAGAGCACAGCGATTACGCCGAATACGGTGTGGACGACGCAGGTGCAGGAGGATGATGGTGGTGATGTATATACGCCGCGGCTGCGCGACCGGGATGTATCTAGTGTGCTGGAGCAGGTGCATGAGCATATAGCAGGAAATGGGTTTTATTTTCCAGAGCAGCTTACGTATAACTTCTATTTGTCGCTGAAAACGCGACCTTTTGTTATTTTGGCGGGTATTTCAGGAACGGGCAAGACGCGGCTCGTGCGGCTGTTTGCGGAAGCGGTTGGAGCGACGGCGGAGAATGGTCAGTTTACGCTCATTCCGGTGCGCCCGGATTGGAGTGATCCGGCGGAGTTGATTGGGTACCGTGATCTGTCAGGTATGTTTCAGCCGGGACCGTTGACGCTGGTCATTCGCGAGGCTTCGCGTCCAGAGAATCGGAAGAAGCCTTATTTTGTCTGTCTGGATGAGATGAATTTGGCGCGGGTGGAGCATTATTTTAGCGATATGATGAGTCTGCTGGAAACGCAGAAATGGCGGCAGGAGAGTGAGCATCTGTATTCGTCGCCGGAGCGATGGCAGGAGTATGTGTACAGTGATGGTCATGAACATGCGTACAGCGATGGTTCTGAGTATATGCAAAAGCACAATGATGGCAATGTTGATGCTGGTGGAAGATCGTATCCAGGTCGTACGGATTACGGTGTTGGTGCAACCGTGCATACGGATGCAGATACGAAGCGAAGTGAGAGAGTGCAGCGGGGGAATGGACAGAATGCAGCGGAACGTTCTGATTTGACGGCTGGGAAGCATGGACATGTTGCTGATGATGAATATGGATTAGTGGATGGGCATACTGATCATGATGATCATTGGGATGGGGCTGATCCTAGGTCTCGTTCGGATTGGGGAGATGAGCGTCCAGCACGTATAAATAAGGATGGATCTGGTTATCCGGACAATTGGGAAGATGAGACAGAGCAGGGTTCCATTCACATGCGCAGCCGCTCAGCAAATACAACATCTGGTCGTAATGGATTATCGCATAGCAGTAAGATATCCAACAGCGATAGGATACCAAATAATAATACGATATCCAACATCAGTAGAGCACCTAGCGGCAGAACTTCCAATAGCGAAGGACCTTTTGGTAATAGCAATTCGGCAAATGGTAACAATGTCGATAGTGCGTGGCAACAGCAATCCTCCGCTACCAAAGGCGAGCGCCGAATCGTCACTGATCCGCTGATTGCCGCCGGGATGCTGCAATTGGAAGAGGATCGTGTGATGTACGGGCATCTTGGTATACCGGACAATGTATATATCGTCGGCACGGTGAATATGGACGAGACGACGTATCCGTTTAGCAAACGGGTGCTGGATCGGGCGAATACGATTGAGTTTCACCATATTGATCTGATGCAGTTACCAGATGATGCAGCGGATAACGCGCAGAGTGTGGAAGTTGTGCCGGTGGAGCAGGGATTTTTGCGTAGTGATTATTTGCAGTTGAAGGATGCCATTGGGGAATACCGGGAACTGGTGGTGCGTACGACGGAGCGACTGGTGCAGGTGAATGCAGTATTAGAGAGCATTCATGCGCATGTGGGGTACCGGATTCGGGATGCGGTTTGCTTTTATGCGGTGTACAATGAGCGCTTTGGGCTGATGCGAGAAGAAGAGGCATTCGATCTGCAATTGCTGCAAAAGATTTTGCCACGTATTCAAGGCAGTCAGATGGCAGTGCGGCGGGCATTAGTGCGTTTACTGGAATGGTGTCTGAAAGGCAATGTGCGTGTGCCGTCGCCGCTGGAGGATGATGAGAATTTCTGGGATAGCTGGGAAACAGGAAATACGCCGCCAGAAGCGGATTATCCAGATAGTGCGCGCAAGCTGGTGTATATGATCCGTCGCTTGGATGAGGATGGATTTACGTCGTATTGGGTGCATTGATGAATAACGCGTGAACATACACATACCGAAGGAGGTGTCATGATGAACCCGGAACAGACGGTGCGGCTGCTAGAGGTAGGAACGAATATTGGTACTCTGTACATCGAGGGGCGACCGTACCATCCGTCGGTGGAGACGTTGGAGTTACACCGGGAGCAGGGGAAGTGGATGGACGCGCATCTGAAATGTGTATCGCTGTCGCCGGATGTGCAGGTGCATAATGTCAATGTGTTTTCGCCGCTGGAAGGACGGCTGGTGGAATGGAATGTGCATATGCTGGTGTTGCCTTGCTTTTATGAGCAACAAAATTATGAGTTTGTGTACGAAAAAGCAGACGGAATCGCGCAGCGTGTACACTTTTATCATGAGAATCGGTATTTACGGGAAGCGGTTAGTGAGAAAGGAAATCGAGTGTTGTCCGGGCTGCTGAATTTCCGCAATGAAGTGGGGTTTAGTGAACTAGAGCTGCGCGCGGGTAACGAGCGTTTGTTATCGCTGGAGCTAGAAGTGTTTCCATCCAAAATCGACTACCGTGACGATTACGCCATGCTGCTACAAGATGTGAATCGGCAGGTGTACAATCTGAGCTTTGACTTTCTAAAACGGACGTATCAGTCGGTGTCGCTGCGCAGTAGTGAGCGGCAAAGTCTGACGGAGTTTTTCTCGATTATCTCGCATTTGTTTGAGCAAATGGAGCGGGCGATGGAGCGGATCGGCAGACAACCGCATCACCGGATGGAGAAGGAACTGGAGATGCGTAAGGCGGCACTTGCCAAGCGTCCGGGGCGGCGGAATAGCGATTACCTTGCCAAGCATCCGCAGTATTTGGAACATGTACGGGATGACAGAACAAGGGCGAATAGTAGAAGTGTAAACGACAATAGAGGAATTCATAGCAGTCATCCGATTACTCCTGCTCGCGGTACAATTCAGATCGGCGGCGAAGCGTATCGTCCGACACGGCTATTGGATACGGTCAAGCATCTGTCGTACGATACGGCAGAGAATCGGTTGCTGCGCTGGATGTTGGAGCGGATTATGGGCAAACTGGTGCAATTGCGAGATCAGTATGTGCAGCTGAGCAAGCCGAGCAATTTCCGTAGTCGCAGCTACGACGAGCATTTTTCGATGCAGGTGAATCAGATGATGCGGCGGATGGAGCGAATGCTGGATGCGGAATGGTTGCAGGCGTTAACTCCAATGCGCAGTATGAGCATTAGTCTGGTCATGCAGATGGCGCCGGGGTATCGGGAGATGTACCGATATTATCTGACCTTGCTCAAAGGCTTGTCGATCCAGAGTGATGTCCTGCGATTATCAATGAAAGAAATCTCCGAGCTGTATGAATACTGGTGCTTTCTCAAGCTGAACGAGCTGATGGCGAGCAAATACCAATTGGTGCAGCAGGACGTCATTCGGCTCAATCATGCGGGATTGTTCGTCACACTGGACACGGGAAAACAGTCACGTATGCAGTATCGTCATCCGCGTACTGGAGAAATCTTTGTGCTGTACTACAACCGTTCATCGCAGCAGCGTTGGTTGCCGACATTGCCGCAGCGACCGGACAGTGTGCTATCGCTGCGCAAGTTGGATGCGGGATTGGAAAAGGAGTACAGCTTTATTTTCGATGCCAAGTACAAGCTGGATGTAGCGGAGCCGGAATCGGAATATCATCGGCGGTATAAGTTCCCGGGACCGCAGGAAGACGATATAAATACGATGCATCGGTACCGGGACGCGATTGTACATCTGGCAGAGGATCATACTACGGAAGATTCGACTTCGCGGTATGAACGCAGTATGTACGGGGCGTATGTGTTGTTTCCATATGGGAATGAGCAGCAGTACAAGCAGCACCATTTTTATCAAAGTGTTCGTAAAATCAATGTCGGTGCATTGCCATTTCTACCGAATGCGACGTCGCTAGTCGAGCAGTTTCTGGATGAGCTGATTGCCGATAGCCCGGAAAAGGCATACGAGCGGGCAACGGTGCCGCAACGCACAGACGAGTATTATACGGATGTTATGCAGCAGCGTCAGCGCAATATGCTGGTTGGATCGGTGCGTGGATCAGAGCAGGTGGAGTTGGCGTTGGAACACCGATTTTACCATGTGCCGCTACGTAATCTGGGTGATGTACAGCAGGTCACTTCGCTGGAATATGTAGCGATGTACCAGTCGAAGCGATTGTTTGGCGCAGAGCTGGCAGGGATTCGGTACTATGGACGGGTGACAGGCTGGCAGATTGTACAGCGCAGACAAATTGCCGAATTGCCGCGTGACGAGAAGCGGGATGAGCAGTTGTACGTCAAATTCACGGTGGATACGTGGCAGCAGTTGAAGCAAGCAATTGTGCCGGGAGGACAGGGCATTTATACGCTACTGTATACGAGCAAGTATATGTTCGACCGGGCATGGGAGCTGGCAGAACTGCGATTGGATAGTGAGCAACAGCTGCGTGAATGGCGGGAGAAGCGTCGGCAAGGTCGGGTCAAAGTAACGCTGGATCAGCATTATGTGGATCAGGCGGAGCAGGTGCTGGATATTGACGTACAGCCGCCGCCATTAGACCGGAAATGATGATAATTGAGTCTCTGTCCAGTACAATTCATAAAGGCAAACTGATTTTGAACGAATGGTGACAGATGCTTCGTATCGGTCATTTTGCTCCAACTCTATCCTTTCAAATTGTAACCACAATATCCTTACCGCGTAGTAAAGGTAATTAAATATTATCGTTATTGGCGGTGGAGGGATAAGATGAAGTATTTTTTCGGTAAAGGGCGTATCATTCGGTGGATTGAAGTTATTGTCGTCTGGATCGTGCTCGCGCGGATCTTTGGCGTGATGTCGCATATGGCGTTTTTCGGTGTTGCTCTGATGGCGCAATTGCTCATGTATCAGATGTATGAACAGCAAAAGGACAGCAAGGGCGATACGCGCCTCAAGCGCTTTTGGCTGGCAGGTTTGACCGGATTCGTAACATTGGCGAGCGCGGTCAGTGCATTGTGGGCGGAATATGACGCTTGGTGGTTCAAGACATTTATGATCTTGTTCTGGCTGTTTTGCAGCTATGGAGCAGTTCGCATGTATCGGGAAACGAAAAAGTCGCAACCTGCTGTTGTAGCAATAGGGCGAGTAAAATAACTATGTTTGTAGTAGAGACCAAGTGACGTCTGTTGACATGTACAAAGTTGATGTATACTTTACGGCAATTTTGACGATTCAAATGTCCATATTGATCATGTATGCGAAACAGTAGCGAAGAAGTCGCAGAGTAACACAGTACAAGGAAACCGGCTGAGACATGAGCCGGTTTCTTTGTATGTGTACACAGGAAATCTGGCACTGTTTGGCAAAGTGTTCTCGTTATCTGCAAGATCTATAACCGCTATGTTAAAATGATGGCAACAGACATTTCATCACGATTGTAGGCAAGGATGGAAGGAGTGCAGCATATGAATATTGCGTATTTGATCTTGCAAGGGGTAGGAATTATCTTCATTGTGATCGCGATTTTTGTAGTGATCACGTTGATTCGTCTATGGCGCCGCAATAACAGCCGTTGAAGCTTCCCGGCAAACCGGGACTTTTCGTTACATGACCCGCTGAGTTAACCAATAGAAGAGCAAAGATAGCTAGCTAGCCCTCTTGAAAAGTGCCAAAACGCGTTGTAAGGGGCTAGTTTGCACATGATTCCCTTTTCCCACGTTCTGGAACTTTATATTCATTTTATGGTAAAAATATATTAATTTGGTTATAAAATGGATATACTGACGAAGGCAACAAAAGATACTGCATAATCACCCGTTGCACATTCGCGAAATACAGCAACCACGTCAGTCTACAAGATGTGCGAAACGGGAAAACCATGCAAAGGGGAATGGGAATCATGTGGAGAAACAAAGTCAAGAAATGGACAGCAGGAGCGGCAACGGTAGTACTTGCCTTTTCGCTCACAGCAGGCTCATGGTCGGCACCAGCGTATGCGGCAACAACACCTGTTCAGCAGCATGGACAGCTGAAGATTTCGGGCGGTAAGCTGGTCGATGCTAGCGGCAAAGTAGTGCAACTGCGCGGGATTAGCTCGCACGGTCTGCAATGGTATGGCAATTACGTAAACAAGGATACGATGAAATGGTTGCGTGATGACTGGGGCATCTCCGTGTTCCGAGTAGCGATGTATACAGCCGAGAACGGATACATTTCCAATCCGGCAGTAGCGAATAAGGTCAAGGAAGCCGTCGCTGCGGCGAAGGAGCTGGGTGTGTATATTATCATCGACTGGCATATTCTGTCGGACGGCGATCCGAACATTTACAAAACACAGGCGAAAAGCTTTTTCAGTGAAATGGCAGGATCGTATGGCAGTCTGCCAAATGTCATATATGAGATTGCCAATGAGCCGAATGGGAATGTGAACTGGAACGGGCAGATTCGTCCTTATGCGCTGGATGTAACACAAAGTATTCGCGCAAAAGATCCGGATAATGTGATCATCGTCGGTACAGGTACATGGAGTCAGGATATTCACGATGCAGCTGACAACCAGCTGCCAGATGCGAACACGATGTACGCACTGCATTTCTACGCGGGTACACACGGGCAATCGCTACGTGATCGGATCGATTATGCGCGCGGCAAAGGAGCGGCTATTTTCGTAAGTGAGTGGGGAACAAGTGATGCGTCTGGCAGTGGCGGTCCATTTCTGACCGAATCGAAGACATGGATCGACTTCCTCAACAGCCGTAATATTAGCTGGGTAAACTGGTCGCTGTCGGATAAAGGCGAAGCGTCCGCTGCGCTGGCATCGGGAGCAAGCACGACGGGCGGATGGACGGATGCCAATCTGACCGCTTCGGGTAAATTTGTTAAACAGCAAATCAAAGCGGGCAGCACCAGCACAGATGGTGGCAGTACAACAACACCGGGAACGGGCAATGGTGGTGGAACGACTACTCCTGATCCGGGTACAGGCGGAGGCAGTACAACGCCAACTCAGCCGGGAACGCCTTCGACTGGTACTGGATCGTTGGTACTGCAATTCCGTAGCGGAGATAACAATCCGTCTGATAACGCGATTCGTCCCGTGTTCAATATTCAGAATACCGGCAGTACAGCGGTCAAGCTGAGTGATCTGAAGGTACGGTATTATTTTAACAATGATGGCAAATCCGGCGACCAGACGTATATCGATTGGGCAAAAGTCGGAGCATCCAATGTAAGCACCGTATCCAAAGCATTGACAGGAAAAACACAGGCGAACCGGTATGTAGAATTCTCATTTGGTAGCGGTGCAGGTAATATTGCGGCTGGCGGACAAAGCGGCGAAGTACAGGCACGCATTCATCCGGCAGACTGGAGTAACTTTAATGAGAGCAATGATTACTCGTACAACAATGGCAGTACGACATTTGCCAAGTGGAGTAAAGTGACTGTGTACCAGCAAGGTAAGCTGGTATGGGGCACGGAGCCGAAGTAAGTGGATGTTGCGTGATGATTATGAGCGTATGATCATTTAAAAATGAGCAATGCAGAGGGACATATGCCGGTTATGGCGTATGTCCTTCTTGAATTACGGTAATAAAAATCATCTCTATGATGGCAGATAGTTCCTGATGGTGAAAATTAGGATAGCGAACGATATTATGTAATCTATCTTCGTCTGGCGGGTGGATATGGTGAGGCTCAGTAACTGTCTGGTAGCGCGAGTCATCATTATGAGGTTCGGAATGGAACTTGATGACTCGTCCATCTGGAAGCTCCCAATCGTAATAAGAATAGTCAATATATTCACCAGAGATGCGCTCGGTTATGCGCAATCGGCTACCATTAGACAATAGAAAAGTATAACGCTGACAGGAGCGGCTGCTTAATAATCCGCTACCGTCACCGTCACGGATATCTGTAATTAGCATTCGATATTCTTGTTCCAGTAAACGAATGTTAGATGGAGGACGCTTGTTCATAGTCCGCGCTCTTGCAGTCGATTAAGCAAATAGCGCCATTCGGTAAAATCTCGTTCTTGTTGTGCAGACACTTCGGTTAGGGAAGGCTGTATTTGTTCCAAGGCACCGCCATATTTTTGTTCATAATGGTATACAGTATCGATCCATTCTTTCAATTCTGCAATCGGCGTTTGAAGCTGAAGTGGGGTTCGCTTTTTCTCGGTGTGATACAGCTCGGCTGCTTCCTGAATCGTCATATTGGCACCAGTTGAAGACAAGTAAATGGCGCTCTCGGGAATTCGTGCTTGCTTGAACCGTTCCTGCTTACATGCACCGACGATTTTCCCTTTTTGAATCCAGTTATTGATAGTGGCAATGCTAACGCCAAAGAAGCGCGAAAGATCGCCTGTTGTATATTGCTTGTCTGGTAGTAGAGATTCCTTTTCAGCGCTTGCCGTTACCATATGCATTAAAATAAATTGGAAGGCTTGCTGCAATTCAGGATTGGCTAATGGCTGATCGAGCTTCAAATCATGCAAAGGTGATGAGCTGGACGCAGCACGATCTGTTACTTGGTCAGATGAGCGTTCAATATATTGCATCAATGCACGCAAAAAAGATTGAAGTTTTTCTGCATCATTCTCGGTGGCTTGACTAGCAACGAGGCTAGGGATATGCAGAGCTTCAAAAATGGCATTTTCCTTATCTGTCGTGTACATTGGACTACCTCCTGAACAGTTTATTTCGTATCAATAGTATATATAAGATATAATAAACTTTCAATAAACTTAAACAAAAGTTAAAATTCAGTTCGAGAACATTGCATAATAGATTGAGATTATATATTTGCAGTTTAAATTTAGTGGATGTATGGGTACAATAAATGATTATTTTTGAAATGGAACAAAGGCATGTACCATATCATTCGGTACATGCCTTTTTTGTGCAACCATTCATGCTTAAACATCAATCTCAATATACAGTACTTCACTCATATCCTATGATCCGAGACGAATATCCTACATCCCAGCCCAATCAAAACTTTGTGCTGAAGTCAGCTTGCCGTTCCAGAAATATAAATAGTTATGCGGATAAATCCATTGTTCGTACACGACTCCAGCAGACTGGTACGTATTGTGGTCGGAAGGCATGCCCCATGAGAGAACGACCTGCTGAGGGGTCATACCAGATGATACGCGGTTGTTGCTAATGGTGTTCCAGACTTTTTCGCTCCAGTTGTATACGGAACGCGGGTTGGTGCCGAACAGGTAGCGACTCAGCATGTTATTCACATCGTAGCTGGCATCGAGCAGGACGGCGACTTTATTGCCATTTGCTTTGCGCAGTACCATGCTGATCTCGTTATCCTTGCTGATCTGGAACGAAACAAAGGTCAGCTTTTCCAAATGTTTGAGTCCGGTGCCATAGAATTGGCGGTTATCGAACCAGACGTTTTTGCCACGTAAAGCATCCTGTGTTTGATTCAATGCGGAATCCAGTACAAAGTCGAATGCTTCGTAATTCGTATTCGTATGAATCTCCTCGCCGCCGGAATTGCGGGCAGTTACGTAAAAGATCGTACTATCTGGATCATAATAAACATTAGTGATCCAGTAAGCTCCGCTTTCGTGAGCCGGATACATTTTCTGACCAATCAGTAAACCCATGTTGGATGGAAGCTGACTAATATTGGTAAGGATTTTGGATGATTGGGCTTTGCCTTCATCGGTTGTCCAGAGGAACAGCGTGTACGCACTGGACGCGTATTTGCCATCCAGATCGCTAATGGATAGTAGGGTTTTGTACTGTACATACGTTGTACCCTTGTATTCAAACGAATTGCTGCTGTTCACATTGGCACTGCCACGACTACCGGTCAGACTGAGCGGGCTGCCGTAGTTGATCGTAATGCCGGGAATGCGCGTGATCGTTTTGACCGGGATGTACAGAGTGTTACTGTTCATAAACTGGACGTTCTGGGTAGGTGGTAGAATTTGCAACTCGCCATTTACATAAAGCGAGACGGCGCTGTATGTATTGCCTTTGGTTGAAGCTGCGTTGGCGGACAATGCCAGACCACTCGACAGAATGAGCAGCAATGCGGCTGCACACAGTAGCTTGACGACCGGATGAACCGATAGACGTGTAAACATGGAACGTTCCCCTTTTCTCTATATTCTCTCTGTATGATGGCAGGTGAATGGTGCATCAATCAGCCATTTACCTGCCATTCCTAATATCGGAACATATGTCGAGATCATGAAGATGGGGACGTACACCAAACAAGGCTATTCATTTTGGACAGCCCTGTTGGCATGACAGTTTATGTTATGAAATGAGAACGTCAATAAATGAAAATTACAGTGGAGCTGTACGCAGTGCTGCGCTGATCATCGACGGAACGACAGAGCCGTGATTCTCATCGGCATATTCACGAAAACGCACATGTAGTCCATATTCATGAAGTGGCTGCAATCGCTCCGCTAACGCTGCCGCATGTTGCAGCATGTGAAATGGCGGTGTATTTTCCAATTCGCCCAGTGCGATGAACAGATGATGCTCTTCCTGCGCCGTCTTCATATACTCGGCAAATTGCTGTTCTTCATCGACAATTTGTGGTTGCGCCCAATGCAGCGAAGGGCTGGCGGCTACATAATTGCGGAACGATTGCGGTGAAGTGAATAGCGTATGCAGGGTGAATAAGCCACCGAAGGAATGACCAAGCAGTGTCTGACGATTGCGGTCAACTGGCTGACGTCGTTCAACTTCCGGCTTCAGCACCTTCTGAATAAATTGCAGAAACTCATCTGCTCCGCCATGCAAAGGCCATGGCTGACCGTCGCGGGATGCGGGCAAATTGTCTACAGGAACGGGCAGAGTGTAATCGTAATGACGTTCCGGTGAATTTGGCAATTCGGACGGATAGCCGATGCCGACGATGATAGATGCGACGGCATCGGTCTTTTGGCTACGGCGCGATTGTGCACGCTCGGCTGCCAGCAGTGTCGCGAAGATAGCATGACCGTCGAGTGCGTAGATGATCGGGTAGCCTTGTTCTGTTGGTGGCAGATCGGGAATCGACATTAGAATACGATACTGTCGACCAGTAGCGGATGTGAGATCGAATTGAGTCGTTCCGCGTAAACGAAATTCACTTTCCGGCGCTTGCGGATGAGCGGCGACTGGTTGTGTATGAGGAAACGATGAGTTCATACTGATTCTCCTTGTCTATAGCTTGAAATGAGATGGATATTGCAAAGTAGGATGATTGCATCTATTCCTACTCATGTACATTTGCCTTGATGATACAAAGTTGTCGCTTGTCCGACCATGCACAATATTCCACGCCAATCATGGACAAATGTTGAAAAAAGGAGTGTATTCGTTGACGTGCCGGGCTAGAAAGGGGTAGAGTGATGAAGTGTATATTGAGAATTATTATCATTTGGTGATACTCAGATTGAGTGATAACCAGATTAAGATAGAGGAGAGATGAGCTATGAATACGATTGCGGATCGGAAAATAAAAAGTCATTCATCGTCAGCATCTGCATTGCAGTCGCAAAGTACACAACAACTGCTGTACGGCTCCATCTTATCAGCGCTAGATCATATGAGTTTTCGGCTACGCAATGTGGAGAAAGTGCGCAAAACTGGCGACTTTCATCTGCCGCAGCAATATGCGTCTAGCCATACCTTGCTTGTGATTGCCGAGGGCGAAGGCATTCTGACACGGGAACAGGAGCGGCTGCGTGTACAGGGGCAAAGTGTACACTGGTTTGTGCCGGGAAGTACGCTCGGATTGCGTTCGTCCGGGCGTAAAGGGATGAGTGTGTATTTGCTACGGTTTGACTGTTATGTGGAGCGGGAGCAGGAGTTGGAGCTGCTCGGATTGTCAGCATATACCGCCATGCCTGCCTTTGAACCGGAATACGAGAATTACGATCATAGCGGCTATCCGGTATCTGGTTCATGGCTGCTGCCGATGTGTCAGTCCATCCATGAGCAATGGTTGAGCGGTGAGCATGGTAGCCGGACACGGGCAGTCAGTTTATTTTTGCAATTGTTATGCGATCTGCGGGAACAGGAAAATGTGCCGGAAGGCGATGCGGGTGTGCAATTGCAGCGGACGCGTGCGTATATTGAGCAGCATTACCGTGAACCGCTGACGCTGGAACAGCTTGCCGAGATGGCTGGACTCAGTCGGAATTATTATGTCAGTCTGTTCAAAAAGCACTATGGCGAAAGTGTTGTTCATTATATGACCCGTCTGCGTATGGAGCAGGCACGTCGCCTGATGGCGAACCCAGAGCTGCGGCTGCGGGATATTGCACATGAAGTCGGGTACAATGATGAGTTTTATTTTAGTCGCAAATTCAAGCAGGAAACTGGCATCACGCCGTCTGCCTACATTCGCAATCGGACGCGCAAAATCGCTTCTTACGATCCGATTATTACTGGCTATCTGCTGGCGCTGGACGTAATTCCGTATGCCGCACCGCTGCACCCCAAATGGACAGCTCACGATGAGAAGCGGCTTGCCGCCGATATTCCCGTTCATCTAAAAGTGCAGCGTGCGACGGTGCAATGGCAGAGCAATATTGCTATTTTGCGGCGCTGTAATCCAGAGCTGATCATCGCGCCAGAGCATATTTCAGAGGAAGAAAAGCAGCATTTGCAGCAAATTGCCGAGGTGTATTATATACACTGTGGCAGTCCGCAGTGGAAGCAGCAGCTCCAACAGCTGGCGCAGAAGCTAGGGCAGGATGCGGAAGCAGCAAGCTGGCTAGAGCAATATGATCAGCAGTGTCGTCAGGTGCTTCAGAAGATAAAAGGTGGAAAGCAAACGGCGAACAACCATGTAGACGATCTGCATGAGCAGAGCAAGAACGAGAACGTTGTCTTCGTCCGGTATTGGAAAGGCAATTTCTATTCATGTTATTCATCCGAAGCGGCTCATATGCTGCGTCATGATCTGCATGTGAATCTGGTGCGTTTACTGCCCCCAAATGCGTTGAATGCTCCTACAAACGGCAACGAAGAGTTGGAAGACGAGGATACGCCGATCACACCTGCCATGCTGGCACATGTGGATCCGGATCGGTTATTGCTGCTCATTTGTCAGGAAAGTCAGACGCTGCAGCAGTGGAAAGAGCTGGAGACGCAGCCAGATTGGTTGAATCTGCGCGCTGTACAGCTTGATGCAGTGCATGTATTGAACTCTGATCCGTGGCGCGATCGTTCGCCGGAAGCATATAAACGAATGGTAGACGATGCAGGCAACGTCTTTTGCCGGTAAGGTGGATCAGTTGCTTCATGGGATTAGACTGAATATACTCCATGACTTTTGCGAATATTGTCCATGTTCGGATGACGGTATCCATACTATCATTTGATTGAGAATGATTATCAAGTGGGATGGATATCGAAAGGGGAGCCATATAGTGATGAATAGACAAACTCAAACGGCAGGAGGGGAGCGCACATCTTTGCGTTCCTGGACAGCCATTTGCATACTGGCGTTAACGATGGTGTTAGTATCTGCGTGCGGCAGCAGCAACAATGCGGCAAGCAGTGAAGGCAGCGCGGGAGGTACAACATCTGCGAGCGGCACAACGTCGGATAGCTCAGCACAGGCAAAGCAGCAAACGATCACCTATCTGGGCAAGGAATATACCGTTCCTGCCAAAGCAGAGCGTATCGTAATTACCGGTTCCATGGAAGCGATGGAAGATGCGTTGATGCTGGATGTACATCCGATCGGTGCGATTACGTATCAGGGCAATTTCCCGGAGAAATTCGCTTCGATTACCGATCAGGCGAAGTCGATTGGGGAGAAAACAGAGCCGAACTTTGAAACGATCCTGTCGTTGAAGCCGGATGTGATTCTCGGTACGACCAAATTCGATGCACCTGTGCTGGAGCAACTGAACAAGATCGCACCAACGATTGCAGTATCGCATATTTCGGATAACTGGCAGGATAACCTAAAGCTGATGGGTCAGCTGACTGGCAAGCAGGATCAAGCGAAAAGCGCCATTTCCCAATATGATCAGGATGTACAAACAGCCAAAACCGAGCTAGGTGCCAAGCTGAATGATAAAACAGTACTGGCAGTGCGTATCCGTCAGGGTGCGATCTGTGTGTATCCATCGAACGTGTTCGTTAATGCCGCGCTGTATGAAGATCTGGGTCTCAACGTACCAGACATTATCCAGCAAACAAAGGCGCAGCAGGAAATCTCCGTAGAGCAACTGGCACAGGTGAATCCAGATGATCTGTTTATCCAGTTCTCCGAAGATGAGAATGCGGATACGCCAAATGCACTCAAAGACCTGCAAAGCAATCCGATCTTGAGCAAAATGAAAGCATTCCAGGACGGTCATGTGTATGTGAATGTGATTGATCCATTGTCCGAAGGTGGTCCGGCATGGAGCCGTGATCAATTCGTACAGGCAGCCGTGAAGGAATTGTCCAAATAATGACTACCATAACTGGCGGAATCCGAAGCTGGTTTCCGCTACTATTCATCGTGGGCGTGCCGGTTTCGGCTACGCTCACGATTGCTATTTCCATCCTGTATGGAGCGAATGATATCGATCTGTCGACAGTGATGCAGGCGCTGTTTCATTTCGATGAACATGATATCAGGCACCAGATCATTATGCATTCCCGGTTGCCGCGTGCGCTCGGGGCGCTACTGATTGGCGCTTTTCTGGCGGTATCTGGGGCAATTATGCAAGGGATGACCCGCAACTATCTCGCTTCTCCGTCGATCATGGGGGTATCGGATGGTTCGGTGATGGCGATTACGCTATGTATGATTATGCTGCCGGGTGCATCGTCGTTGACGATGGTCTTTTATTCGCTGATCGGCTCGGCGATTGGAGCGGGGATTGTATTTGGGCTAGCTTGGCTATTGCCGAATGGGACATCACCAGTACGCATGGCGATTCTAGGCACGATCATCGGCACGTTTTTGAGCGGAGTGGCGGAAGCGGCGGCGACTTATTTTCAAGTATCACAATCGGTTAGCTTCTGGTATAACGCCCGGCTGAATCAGATCGATCCGACGATGCTCAAGCTGATCATTCCATTTGCACTGGTCGGTTTGATAATGGCGCTTATGCTGGCGCGTTATATTACCGTGCTGTCGATGGGCGATGAGATTGCCGCCGGATTAGGACAGCGTACCAGTGTGATCAAAGCGCTATCGATGCTGGCGGTTGTGATTCTGACGGGCTGCTCGGTAGCGTTAGCGGGCAAAATCGCCTTTGTCGGATTGATGGTGCCGCATATTACACGTTATCTGGTTGGTACGGATTATCGCAAAGTCATTCCATGTGCCGCCTGGTTGGGCGGATTGTTCCTCTGCTGGTGTGATCTGATCAGCCGCTGGCTGAATGCACCGTTCGAGACACCGATTGGTGTCGTTACCGCGCTGTTCGGTGTTCCGTTCTTCCTGTATCTGATTCGTCGCAAAGGAGGCAAAGCACATGAAGCTTCCTGAAGCGGAGATGTTCCCGGTGCATCGGCGCATTTGGCTTGTCGTACCGCTATTGCTACTGGTGACGCTGGCGGTCGTATACATCAGCGTTACCAATGGCACGTTCGATATGACGGTCGGTGATGTCATTCGCACACTGCTGCGTATTGATGTCACTCGCGAATATGATCTGGTTGTGTTCGATTTTCGATTGCCACGTATTGTGCTAGCGATGTTGACTGGCTTCGGGCTGGGCATTGCGGGTGCTGTTATTCAGGGTGTCACTCGCAACGGTCTTGCCGATCCGGGGATGCTAGGGATTAACGCTGGTGCGAGTATGGCGGTTGTGCTGTTCATGCTGGTGTTCAGCCAGACGCTAGATCTGACGGGCTGGTTTGCGTATATGGCGATGCCGCTGTTCGGGTTGGCTGGCGGAATGCTGGCTGTGGCGATTATTTTCTGGCTGGCGCGCAGCAATGGACGGCTTGATCCACAGCAGCTAATTCTAGTCGGAATTGCAGTCAGCGCGGGCTTCGCGGCGGTTACGCTATATTTGTCGTTAAAAATGAATCCGAATGACTTTGAAGCAGCGGCGGTATGGTTAGCGGGTAGTCTGCATAGTGCCAATTGGCGGTATATCGGTGCGATGCTGCCGTGGCTGCTGCTGATTGCCCCGTATCTATGGTGGAAAGGCAAAGTGCTGGATGTACTGCAATTGCATGACGAGACGACGCTCAGTCTCGGATTGGATCTTGGTCGGCAGCGGCGCAAGCTGGTGTTGGCAGCGGTCGGTCTGGTGGCGGCGTGCATTTCGGTATCGGGCGGGATTGGCTTTGTCGGTCTGATCGCACCACATATTGCGCGGCGACTGGTCGGTCTGCATCATCGCCGCTTGTTGCCTGTGTCCGGTCTGGTCGGTATGCTGATGGTCTCGCTCGGCGATCTGATCGGCAAAACGATATTCGCTCCTGCGCAACTAGCAGCCGGAATCGTCATTTCCCTGATCGGTGTGCCGTACTTCATCTATTTGCTGTTCCGCAGTCGAATGTGAGTGAAGATTGGAATGTTCGCAGCTGAATAGATTCAGGATGGAATACAATGTGAGGATGTGCCTGTACAAGACGTATAGACACATCCTTTTTTCGTTTGCAGCAATGGATGGATACGGTACCTTCTATTTAAAAGGTACGATGTACGGGTTTGTAATATCGTGCAGCTGAGCAATGTAGATCTAGAATGAATATATGCCGCGCACATATTCCATGTGCAGAGCAGACAACATTGACTACAATGAGGTTATCCGCTAGCATGGATACAATCAAGTTGACTGGTGAGTCAATCAGGAGGTTCGACATGCAAGAGCGGAATGCAACGGGGAACAATGGGGAGAGAAGGCAGGAACTGCTGGATATTGCAGTGGAATTATTTGCGCGGAACGGATATCATCAGACCAAAGTATCGGATATTGTACGGCAGGCGGGTGTCGCGCAGGGAACATTTTATTGGTATTTTAAAAGCAAAGAAGCGATTGCGCTGGAGATTATCGCCAATGGGCGGGAAGAGATTGCGAACGTGATCTCGCAGGGATATCGTACGCAATCTGGTTCGGTGGTCGATATGGTGCAGGCATCCCAACATTTGCTACAAAATCTGTTCCAGTTTGCCAGCGATCATCGTTATCTGATGGAGCTGCTGCTTGGCAGTGGCGCGGCGGATGAATCGATCCGGCAGGCAGCCAATGAAGCGCGGATTCAGATGGAGCAGGCGTTCCGCCGTAACATTGAGCGAGCCATCGAACTGGACATGCTGCCGCCCGGTATTGACCCGGCGATGCGCGCAGCGATGCTGACGAGTCTGATCGAAGGCATGATCGCCAGATGGCTGTTCGGTCCACAATCGGCGGATTCGTCGCTCGCGGACAAAACGCTGGAAGAAATCTCGACGCAGACAGCACGATTTGAGTTTTTCGGATTACTTGGTATTTGAGTGGCTGAATAGTTTAAAATAGTTGAATACCAATACCAATACCAATACCAATACCAATACCAATACCAATACCAATACCAATACCAATACCAATATCAATAGCTAAAAGACCAGGTATGCCCTTCTTGTGTAGAAGTAAAGGCGTACCTGGTCTTTTGGCTGTTTGTATCATGAATGTGCGTGTGCTATCCAGTCTTACGCACTTAGTCGAGCAGACCGACCATTTGCAGCCCGTGCAAGATGCCGTCTTCATCGACTGCTTTGGTTATATGACGTGCGACCGCTTTGGCTTCTGGTTCGGCGTTGCCCATCGCGACGCTGTTATAGATTTGCTTGAGCATCTCCACATCGTTCAAGCCGTCGCCAAAGGCATACTGACGTTCCTTGGGAAAGCCCAGCTTGTCGGTGATTTTGGAAATGCCATTCGCTTTGGAGCCACCAGCGGGCAGGACGTCGACCGACATCGGATGCCAGCGGATAAAGTCAAAGTCTTGGAAGTTCTCGGCATAGTTTTGCTCGGCGCCTTCCAGACAGAACAGCAAACATTGGTACATTTCGCGCTGTTCATAATATGCCGGATCGTAGGTTGGAAATTTGTCCACATGCAGGGTGCTAATGCTGGTAGTAATATATTCATGCTCATCCGGTACGTTGGCGCGCATATCATCCGCATCCATATACACGATTGGATTTTCATTTTCGTTAGCAGCCTGACTCAGTTTGACAAGCCCATCCGGGTTAAGTGGATTGGTATACAGCACTTCGCCTCGCAGTACGACATATTGTCCGTTGTAGCTGACATACGTGTCAATTTGCAGCTCTTCGCGGATCTTCTCAAACATAAATGGTGCACGTCCGGTCGCAATCGCTACTTCATGTCCACGCTCGCGCAAATCGAAAATGGCTTGTTTGGTGGAAGCAGGCAGTTCTTTGTTGAAATCCAGCAGCGTTCCATCGATATCGAAAAAAATAATACTTTGATTAGACATAAGCAGCTCCTATCCGTCTCTCTGTATTGTTGGTGCAGTTTGAATACGCCTCTATGATAGATGCATATTCGCAGTTCCTTCTATTATATCAGTCGAGACGGGCGTTGTCGTGGAATTGGGCAAGTATAGTCGTTACATGCAGCTTCTCCCAATCGCCAATTAATAGTTGCCAGACAGTGATATGAGCAAAGTGGGACTACTAATAAATAGAGTCTGAAACGTAGGGGAAACTCCGATTTTATATAAATGGGAGTTTATTCATATACACAGCTGTCTATGTGATAGACAACATGAATCGATGCATGTTGCTGTATGGAATATTGTAGTTGTAGCTCTGTTAGTTTGGAGTTTCGGTGCTTAATGTATACGTTAGTTCCTGCTCGCGATCTGTTCCTTTGGCGTAGGTGAAGTACAGCGTTTGTCCCGTACGGTGATCAAACGTGATCTCATCTCCTTGAGCCCACGGTGTAATAAGCGGTTCAACGAGACGTTGTTGTTCCGGCGTCAGCAGATTCTGGTATAGCACAATCGACTCGCCTGTCTGGCGGTGTACCAGCATCAGATGGGCATCGTCGGTATTGCGCACAAGAATGAATGCTGGTTGGATGGCTTCGACAACATAAGTTGCTTTTTTACCACCAAGTTTGATCAAATCGATCGTCTCTAATACATTGCCAGTCTCGCCAGAAATTATGCGAAGCGTAGCACCGTCACTCAATACGATATTGTTATTATACGTCTCAATATTGCTGCCATGTTCCCAGAAATACTGCATATGTGCCTGCCGGATCAAGGCATCTTTTTTGAAAATAAGGGTGAAATCCTGTGTGTTTATACCCGGTTCTCCGTAATTGTCTCTAATGCGTATGACCTGTAAACCACCGCTTGTATGACTGACCTGAATCTGTGCGGTTGTAAGTTGAGTGTCGATGGATGCGATCAGAACCGGAAGACTTGAACCGCGGGAAACGAACAGATCACCTGTCTGTTTTTTTAGCGTATAGGTTGAATCACCGTATACATCTGTCAGAACCGTATAGGATTGTACATGATCTGCGGTTATGCGATGGTTGGCGGCATCCACTTGGATGTTGCCACCACCGATTGCCTGTAGGGCAAAACGAACAGGGACATAAATAGCGATATCTCCACTGTTGTGATTGCTTTGCTTGAAGGGAGCAGCTGGCAAGGTTACCTTTTTGCCATCCAGCATAGCGGTGCGACTGCCCATGCGAACAGCAATCTTTTTGTTAAAGCCCTGAAACCCGGCGCGCATTTGAGATTTGTCCCATGTAAGTGTAAGACCGGGGTCGTTGGTATAAAAAAAGCCGATATCGATATAGGTAATGCCGCTGCGGACGATGAAAAGATCACTCGTTTGTGTTCGGGCATAATGGAACAGATTACGTTCACCTGCAAAATCGTAGGAAGTGATAGGAGCAGAAGCGGCATGAGTCATACTTGGCGGAACAGCAGATGTGAGTAAAGCAGAAGTGAGTAGGAAGGAAGAAATGATTTTTTTGTACATGATATGGAGTTCCTTTCCGTTTGAGATGGTTGCTGTATCAATGATCGTAATGGAGAAGCCAATCATCCAGTAGTTGCTCATCGTTCAGTTTACCCGGTTCGGTCTGAGCAAGTTCAGCCTGAGTAACATAATCTTCGAAAGTATCTCCGTTAGTATCGACACCATCATCTCGTTTACTAGTTTGATTCAATCGATCCAATTCCCATTCTCTCCAACTTGGTTCTTTCCCTTGTTTCCTCATTATAGATTCATATTTCTCATAAGTATCAGCTAAAGAACTGCGCGGCTTCATATTATCTAAGCTCTGCTTAATCTTGCTCTCTGCCATTTCTGTAAGAGTTTTTAAATCCGCGTCATTGGGCTGGTCGATTTTAGCCTTTTCAAAATGATACAGCGCAGCGCGATAATATTCATTCTTCATGGCTACTTTTCCGAGACTGACATTTTGATCGAATTCATTTACATTTTGTGGCGTGGATGTGCATGCAGTTAAGAGCAACATGACTAATAGAAATACCATTTTATTCATGGATTGGAACTCCTTGCTGTATGTATTTTCTCTATCATAATATTGAACACATCAAAAAAGATACTCCCATTTGTATCAATGAGAGTATCTGCAATGTGTAGCTATTTAGGCTTTCAAGTTCGGTTTGAAGCCTTCTTCTCGTAAATAATCATCTGCTTCGCGGCGCGATTCGAATGCCATGTCGAGGTTGTCGCCTGCGTACAGGCACCACATGTCATCTTCGTACTTCAGAATCAGAGTGTGACCTTCTTCGTCGATCCAGTTGCCGCCTGCGGATGGGCTGGATGATGGTACGAATGCAACCGAAGGAGCGGCAGATTTGTCTTGCTCTTGGGTATCTTCAGCTGGCGCTTGGCTGGACATGGCTTCAATTGTAGCGTCCAGCAACGTACGCAGTTGCTCTTCCGAATAGTCGCGGATATTCACAAAGCCTTTGTCATCGGTTTCGTATGCATCCAGCAATCCAGCGTAGACAAAGCCGTTGCCGTTGGGATGAATGTGAAAAGCTACAATTTTCTTATCGACGGTGCTTTCTTCAAAATGAAAATTAACCCGTCCGAGTGATACATTTTTACGCTGCAATTGAGGGTACGATTCCAGCAGTTCAAGCTTTTGTTCAAAAGTAAGCATGTGTGCCTCCTGTTAACTGTCAATAGTGGTGATTATACCATATCGGCGGTCGCTTGGGACGGCTTTTCCTTAGAGGGAGTACAAACGGTAGAAGCAAGCAACGGAATCGTTATGTTCTAGGCTACGTTTCATTACGATTCAAGATTGGCTGGATTAAGAAATTTGCTCACGTGCAACGGTAGTTTCCGATATCCCATGTGAATGAACAGGTGCCGCTTCGATCTTGCGCCGAGATGTCATGTTGAAAAATACATTCAATACAATTGCCGACAAGCTGCCGGTAATCGTGCCATCGCTGACGATGATGCGCAGCGAAGCTGGTAACCCGGCGAACAGCTCTGGCACTACGGTTGCGCCGATGCCGAGCGAGATGGAGCAGGCAACGACTAGCAGATTGCGCTGATCTTTGAAATCCACTTCGGTTAGCATACGAATGCCAGACGCGATGACCATACCGAACAATACGACTGTTGCACCGCCGAGTACAGCAGGCGGGATGATCGTTGCCAGCGCAGCGATTTTCGGAACCAAACCGAGCACCATGAGAATACCGGATGCCATAAAGATGACGTTGCGCGTTTTGACACGAGACAACTCGACCAGACCGACATTTTGCGCAAAGGTATTATACGGAAACGCATTGAACAATCCACCCAGCATGATCGCGATTCCTTCAGTGCGATAACCGCGCGTCATATCCTGCGGTGTCAGCTTCTGATCGCAGACACGACCGAGAGCGAGGAATACGCCCGTCGATTCAACGATAATGACCATACAGACGATGATCATGGTGAGAATGGGAGCGATTTTGAACTCCGGCAGACCGAAAGCGAAAAATTGCGGCAGATGGAACCACGATGCTTCCATCACGGCACTTAGATTGACTTTACCAAGCAGCGCAGCAGCCAGTGTACCAACGATAATACCGATCAGCACGGATAGCGAACGCATAAAACCGGTAAAGAAGCGGTTAATCAACAAAATCAATGCCAGTACGCCAAAGGAGAGCAGGAAGTTTTGTAAGCTGCCGAAGTCGTCATTGTTGGCACCGCCTGCCATATTACGAATACCTGTTGGAACAAGGGAAAGCCCGATCACTGTAACGACCGTTCCGGTTACAACTGGCGGGAACAGCTTGATAATTTTACCGAACAATCCGGCGAATATCGCAACGAATAATCCGGCGGCAATAATCGCACCATAAACGGATGCCAGACCGTATTGATTGCCGATTCCGATCATTGGCGTAATCGCGACAAAGGAGCTGCCGAGCATAACCGGCAAGCCGATGCCGAGATATTTGGTCTTCCATGCTTGCAGTAGCGTAGCAATACCGCAGGTGAGCAGATCGATGGCGACGAGATAGGACAGTTGTTCTGTCGTCAGATTCAAGGCACGTCCGACAAGCAATGGTACGAGAATAGCACCGGCGTACATTGCTAATACGTGTTGCAATCCGAGCGAAAAGATTTTACCGCCGCTTACTTTGTTTTCCATACATAACTCCCCTTTGAATATAAGTATGATTGTATCGTTGTATGCTTATGTTAGAAAATATATCTGTATTTGCTGGCATTAGTGTTATCATAGGAGTATTTTGGTATTTTGCAGAGTATTATTCTTAACATTTGTAAAAAAATATAATTAAAAGTTCGGATTTTATGCAGAAATATGATTATTATGTTAGTTAATATTACACAAGGTGAATTTTAAACTCATTTACTTGGGAGAAGTAGTTGCTTTAACGCAGCGTTGAGCGATATATACATCAAGACAGCATCCTATTCATACATGTGAACAATTCTCGTATAAAATGTAGAACGATCATCGAAACAGACGGGTATTTAAACAGTTCAATCTGATTTTTGAACACGTTAACATAAATGGAATTCTATAATAAAGAGGCAATCACAATATGTAAGCGTTATCAAAATCACGAATGAACAGGGAGTGAATCATGTGATCAAAAAGCAGTATGCTTTGACAACTCGCTTGCTGACTGTTGCACTGGGTATCGCACTTGTTGTACCAGCAGGTGGGGTTACCGCAGCAGATGACACAAGCGATGCAGCACTGTCCGCCCATGGGCAAGGCAAGCAGCAGAAGGTACAGCTGGAATATCTGGATCGTGGACTCGTTGCTGCGCATACGACAGATGGTAATTTTCTCAGTTGGCGGCTGCTAGGTAATGAGGTGAATGGGTATTCCAAGACAGGGTTGACTGGAACGGATTTTGCTGTGTATCGGAATGGTCAGTTTGTAACGGTAGTTAGTGACAGTACGAACTATCTGGATACAAAAGGGAAGGCACAGGATCGGTATCGTTTACTGGCGATTCCTGCTCGCTCGCATCCATCTGCTACAGCGACGGAATCGGTATATGAAGATGATGCCAATGCAGCATTATCCACGTCTACCGAGGTCACTTCTGCTACATACGGCATCTCATCGGGCAGCGGTCAAACGGTAGAACAGACGGCGGCAGCACATGGCGTCTCCGCTGCCAGCCTGCTCAAGCCGGACAAAAATAAGCTGAGCGCACCAGTTTCCGTTTGGAATGATACGTATTACGATCTGCCGCTGCAAAAGCCAGCGGATGGTATCACGCCAGCAGGCGAAGTGTACAGTTATTCCGCCAATGATATGAGTGTGGGTGATGTGGATGGTGACGGGGAATACGAATATTTTGTAAAGTGGTATCCGTCCAATGCGAAGGACGTATCGCAGAAAGGCTATACCGGCAATACGTATATTGATGCGTACCGACTGGATGGCACACTGCTGTATCGGATCGATCTAGGCGTGAATATTCGCTCCGGCGCGCACTATACTCAGTTTCTCGTGTATGACTTTGACGGCGATGGCAAAGCCGAGATGATGATGAAAACGGCGCCAGGGACGAAGATTACCCGCTATGGAGCACGCGGCAATGTCGTATCAGAGCGCTACATTTCGCTGCCGAAAGAAGATCGGCAAGCAGGATATGCCAATACCGACGATTACCGGATGAGCAGTGAGGACTATTACAATCATGTAGTGCAGATGTTTCAGGGCTGGAGTGAGCATCCTGAAGTGAAAAATGGGCATTGGCCGAAGACGCTGGAAGAGGCATTTGGCATAGCGCCGAAGTATTCGTATCCGTTATCGCTGAACGATGCAAAAGCGCTGGCAGATTATTTTATCGACGTGTATGCACCGTCACGAAGCACACGCAACGATCTGCGCGACTTTGAAGGCTTCATTGTAAGTGGACCGGAGTATTTGACAGTATTTGAAGGACGTACTGGCAAAGAAGAGCAGACCGTACGTTACGAGCCAGAGCGGTATGACGATGGACTCATGTGGGGTGATTATGCGATGAATCGGATTGAGCCGGGTAATCGGGTCGATCGTTTTCTAGCGACGGTCGCCTATGTCAATGGGAGAACGCCATCCGCTGTATTTGCCCGTGGATACTACACACGAGCCGCGCTAGTTTCGTATAGCTGGGATGGCAAAAAGCTAAGCAAAGACTGGACTGCTGACACTGGCTGGGCGATTATGACCAATCCATTCAACGACGGTCCGCATGGACGCGACGGCACCGACCCAGATCTGGGACCGCTCGCTGGGCAAGGCGCTCATTCGTTGACTGCCGCGGATGTAGATGGAGATGGTAAGGACGAGATTGTATACGGCTCCGGTACGGTTGATCATGATGGTACCCTGCTGTACAGCTCCAAGGACGTGATGCCAGCAGGCAGCGCGATTCCGGGTCAGATTGCCAAATTGGGACACGGCGACGCCTTGCATGTAACCGACATTGATCCGAATCGTCCGGGTATGGAAATCTACATGGTACACGAAGCAGCGACGTATGCGCCTTACGGTTACGCGCTGCGCGATGCGGCAACCGGTAAAGTTATCTATGGCGCATATACCGGCAAGGACACTGGTCGCGGCATGATCGGCGATATCGATCCGTCTCGTCCGGGGCTGGAAACATGGGCAACCGATCTGCGCACCGCCGACGGCAGCCTAATCGGTAAGAGCTATCCGGGCACCAATATGAATATCAAATGGAGTCCACAACTGACCACCCAAATCGTTGACGGTTCGCAGGATGTTACACCATCGATTCAAGACTGGCAAAAAGGCACAGCACTGGTCGCGACCGGCACGCTGTCCAATAACGGAACAAAAGGCAATCCTTCGCTCGTAGCAGACATTTTCGGCGACTGGCGTGAAGAATTGCTGCTGCGTACAGCAGACAGTTCGGCAATCCGCATCTACCTGAGTACAGATGTGACGAACCACAAGCTGTATACTCTGATGCACGATGTGCAGTATCGCACCGGGATTTCACGTCAGAATACGACGTACAACCAGCCGAGCTATCCAAGCTTCTACTTTGCCTCGGATATGGACTGGTCGAAGGTGCCAGTACCGAATTATACCGCGCCGGGTCGAGGGAAATAACGAAGAGTAAGGTTGCAGCCAAGTGAGCTTCTACTACTACAATCTCTCTTTTATGTAATATCGTCTTCTATTATAGTACTAAGGCATGCGAACGATAGATTGCGTAGCATAGTAGAACATGAAAAGGAACGTATCCACAACGGATACGTTCCTTTTATTTGCAATTGTGAGTCGTTGAGTGTGCTTTGAAGAAGTGTGAGAGGTAAGCTTATTTTTGACTGAATAGAATTCATTTCGCTGGACACTATATGTTTTCGTTGTTGACTAAAATAAGCATAATACATATTTTCGATTAATCCACTCATACATTCACCTCATCATTCTAGATTATGATTTCATTTTCATGCGAAAAACGCATAAAAATCAATATGCAGTTTTCGCATAAAATATGATGATTTATGGTGATGTGAAATGTACAAACGTATACGCGATTTGAGAGAAGATAAGGACCTGAATCAGCAGGAAATGGCGAATATGCTTCATACTACGCATATGTATGTAATCCTAAGAGGCAAATCATCACCACTGGTTTGCCCTTTGCTGTCTCCATACATGATTGCTAATAATAGAAGCAATTCTATATGCTGCAACTTGCACGTAACGGAGAAAAGGAAATAAGGGAAAAGGAACGACTTACAGTGTTTGCGATGTTCAAACACGAGGTTCAATAAAAAGTGATTTTTGCGAAGCAAAATATCTTACCTATTTGGAGGTGCGAGAATCTACATGCAATCCTAATCCGTAGATTCTCGTAGCTCCACCGGAGTCCGTTCCCGTATTCCTTTTCGGAGTGCTTGCTGCACAACCACCTCTTCAGTCATTTACATGCAAAACTTAAAAACAGCAAACAATGAACATCTACCAGCCCACTCGAACAATCAACCCTTTCGGATCACCCACCTCAAGATAAGCCGCCTGCTGATTATAATCATCATAAGCAAACCCATACGCCAGCCCGCCAATACTATGATCATGCCAGAACTTCGCGTAATAATTCGCCGGAGCCGCTTTGTAATACGCCGCTACATTGTTCCAATCTGCCTGATTGCCATACACATGCCGATTGATCGCCGAGCAAATGCCAGGTGATTCCTGCAACGCTCCATTACAGAGCAGAATCTCCTGCGTCGTATAATTCGCATAGCCGGCAAAATAATTCGCATTCGCCCCACCTGCTTTGAACGAGCCGTGAATCGGCGCTACGATGCGGTACGGCGCTTGCACATCTGCCAGCCCTTTGAACGCGGTGGGCACTTCACTCTTATACTTGCTAAAAATACTCGCCCGTGTTTCCGATTCCTGTTCACCCACGGTACGATCATAGTTGCCCGCACGATTCACCAGACGATGTTGCAGCGGGAAGCCGAATCCATCTACACGCGTCGTATTGCCATGATACCCGGAATCATTTACCGTAAACTCCACAAAATCAAAATACACATTCAGATTCGGATCGGACGGATTGTTAATATCCGGTCCAGCAAAGCCGTCGTTGTACGTTTTGATATAACAGGGAGAGCCAACGCAGATGAACATGCGACCAGAATCCATTTTCGGCAGACTCACCCATTCCTTCTGGGCGATTGTGCTGTAAATGTTGGCGTAATTGACACCATTTTTGGTCAGATGACCGGAAGCGTCATTCAGCGCCGCAGAGATTGGACGCAGCTCGCCAGAGCTGGTCAAGTAGCTCCACTGCTTGGTCGCCGGATTGATACCGAGAATACCCCAATACACCTGACTGTCCGAATAAGCGCCATTGGTTGCATTCAGCAGCTTGAAGGTCATCACGCCACTACCCGTTGGAGCGGGAATGGATGAAGCGGGAACCGAACCTACCGAAGGGGCAGCAGCAGAGACATTACTCACAAGACCCGGTGAAGCAAAGCCTGCGATCACTAGCGCTGCGAGTAGAATACATTTGCCAATCCAATGAAACATCAAATTCCTCCTTTTTTGTATACGCTCTCATATTGCGGTTTAATTATACATTATATGGTATTTATTTAAAATTATAGAATTTGGAAAGATAATCCTGATCTATATGTCCGCTATGTACGATCACTCACGTTATTAGAAAATAAAAGGGAAGCAAGCAAAACCGCAGCCTCGATCTTAGCAGGCTGCGGCACATAGAGGCACATACAGATGAAGAGATACATATTAGTTAAGCGCGGCGCACTGGGCTGGCATCGACCAGACCGTAACGGGATAGAAACAATCGCCCCAGCCATTGCACAATCCGATCTGTCGTAAAGCCCATAATGCCAAGACAGATCAGCCCGACGAAGATCCAGTCGGTACGGAAGTACAGCCGTGCATTCCAGATCAGAAAGCCAACCCCTTCGTTGGCGGCGATCATTTCCGCCCCGATAATCGCCATATAGGATGTACCCATTGCGAGCCGAATGCCGGTAAATATATAGGGCACCGCCGATGGAATCATCACATGCAGCAGAATTTGCCACTCCGACGCGCCCATACTGCGAGCGGCACGGATTTTATCCTCCTGCACCGCCAGTACGCCAGTCAGCGTGTTCATCACCACAATGAATAGCGTTGCATATGTGATGAGCGCGATCTTGGACTGCTCACCGATGCCGAACCAGACGAGGAACAGCGTAATGAACGCAATCGGCGGGATAAAGCGGATAAAATGCAGCGCCGGTTCTGCGAAGATCCGAATGATCCGCACTTTGCCAATGATCAGCCCGAGCGGGATGGCGATCAGACTACCCAGCAGCCAGCCGCTAATCACCCGATAAAAGCTGATCCCGATATACTGCCATAACGAGCCGTCTGCTGCCAGCTCGACCGCGCCATTCCATGTTTCTAGCGGACCGGGTACAATCTCTGGACCATATTGCCATGCCGCTACCTGCCAGATCAATACCACCAATACGATCAGTAACGGCACACTAATCCATTTTCGCGAAAGAAGATTCAATATATGAGTGGTCATCAGATCACCTGCCTGTTATTCATCAAAATGGGATTGGATATGCCGCAAATGTTTATAAAATTCCGGCAATGACGGATCGCGTGGATACTCCAGCGGAATATCGTACAGCTCAGCGATGTGGGCAGAGGGACCTTCGGACATAATACCTACCCGCTGACCGAGCAGCACCGCCTCTTGAATATCATGCGTTACGAAAATAATCGTCTTACCCGTCTGCCGCCAGATGTTAACCAGCTCGCGCTGCATCGTCCGCCGGGTCATCGCATCCAGCGCACCAAACGGCTCATCCATTAGCAAAATATCCGAGTCATTGGTCAATACCCGCGCCAATTGCACCCGCTGCTTCATACCGCCGGACAATTCGCCCGGATACTTGTCTGCATGTGCTGATAATCCAACCATTTGCAAATAATGATCAGAAGTTTCCCGGCGTTGCGCACGTGGTACTTTTTTCATTTTTAATCCGAACTCGACATTTTGCCGAACTGTCAGCCATGGAAATAAGGACGCATCTGCCTGCTGAAATACGACTGCCCGATCACTGCCGGGCTTGTCGATATCGCGGTCGCCGATTTGCAGCGTACCAGACGATTTGGATATAAAACCAGCGATCATGTTGAGCAGCGTCGACTTACCACAGCCACTCGGACCGAGCAGGATAAAGCATTCCCCGCTGCGCACGGTCAGATCAATATGTTTGAGCACATAATGCACGTCACCGGTGCGGGGCGTATAACTTTTGTCCAGCTCACGGATCGTAATCGTACTACTGCCAGCTACAGAATCATTCGACGGCACAGCCGCAGCAGACGAGATGGGGGCGGTAGGCGATGAAGCCGACCGCGTCTTACGAGAGAAGGGAAGGGGCATAATCGTTGAGCCTCCTTTGACGATAAAATAAGTTGAGCAAGCGTCGCATACATTTTGCAGTTGTTTGCTATCTGATTGCATATTGATATTCATGCTGGTGGTTTGTTGCACAAGATGTTGCTGTCTGTGTTACTTCAGTTCTGCTCCATACGATAGATGGCTAGATCGGCTGCTATTGCCTATTTTGTACATTGTTCTTATTACTTGCTGTAGAGCCAGCTTATTGTGTAGCGTACAGGCTTGTTATTGCTTTTTATAAGTTACCGAGTCCGGCAGTGCCTGCTCTAGGGCAGTCAGATTTAGCTTGTCATCCAGCTTGAAGTCGGCTTTGATCACGCCGGTGCGCACCATATATTCCTTTTGCTTTTCCAGACTTTCGTAGGCGGCTAGTGTGAAGCCCAGCTCCCACGCATTGGTTTTCAAATCCTCAAGCGTCGATTCACGCGGTTGCTTCACTTCTTTGTAGAGAATATCCGCTGTTTCCTCTGGATTCTCGTCGATAAATTGCTGCGCTTCGTTGATCGCAGTCAGCAGCCCTTTGACCGCTTCAGGATGGTTTTGCAGCAGTTCATTCGGCGCGACCATACCGGAAGCGAGCCGTAGACTCGTTTTGGACATATCACTCAGTTCATGCACACCGTCCAGCTTTTCAAACTTAGACAGCATCGCGGCATTGGTGACCCACGCTGCATCGATATCCCCCTTCTGTAGTGCTACATATGCTTCGTCAAACCCGCCTTGACCGATCTGCTCCACATCGGTAGCAGCCAGCCCATTTTCCGTTAGATACAATTCCCACAGATACGGCAAAAAGGTTCCGCGTAAGAAGCTCACCTTTTTCCCTTTTAACTGAGACGGCTCGGTAATATCGGAGCGTGCGAACAATTTCCACTGGGCGGCATTTGCATCTGTTCCTGTACCAGTCGAGGCGATGATGGAGTACTCGCCTTTGCTGACTGCATTGAGCACGGGATAATCTGCGCCAAATGCGACATCCGATTGCTTGATGAAAAGTGAATTAATACCTTCTGCTGGTGTAGCGAATGTAATGATATTCGCATCAATTCCTTGTTTATCGAAGAAACCTTTTGTTTTGGCGATGCGGAATACAGGATTGGATAATGTATCCGCGATATTCAGTGTCAGCTTGCCATCGGCGCTCACCTGCTGCGACCCATTAGAGCCGGGTGCACAACCTGCGAGTAATGGTAACATGAGCAGGAGCAGGGATAGCGTGACAGACCAGCCTTTGAATCCAGCACGTCGACGGCGGAGCGAAGAGAAAAGGGAGATCATCATGCATCCGCCTCCCCGGTACGCGGACGTTCGTTAATATCCGCGACGCAGAATGCGCCATCTCCATATTCCTGTGTACCCGCAACAGCCACCACATCTTCCTCTAGCCGTCCCGCAGGTGCTGCGCCCGGTACGCGGAAGGTTGCCACATCCAGTCGTTCAATAGGCTGTTCTACTGGCAGCTGCAATTGCGGAATCCATTCATATGGAACTCTGTAGGCGCGATACACCATATTGGAATTGCGTTTATTTTTGTAAGGGGAGATGTATTCCCATACCAGTTCATGCTGTGCAGTCACTTCCAGAATGCGCCCGTCCGCGCCTTCGGTGATCAGCGTATTGCCATTTGCCAGACGTTGTGCCGAACTAATATATGGGCTGTAAAATTGATACGAATCGAGCGGTGCCGTAAAGCCTGCCTCGGTCGGTGTAAACTGCCATTCAATTTCCAGTGTGACCGGATTGATCTCCAGTACACGCGAATAATCGCGCAACGCATGTTTGACCCCGTCTGGTGACGATGGATTGGGTTCGCCATAACCGCCCCAGCCGCCGTTATCGAAGACGAGCAGATTGCCTTCACCCGGCAATCCTTTTGGAATGATATGGGCGTGATGCTGTCCGATAATCCAGCCGATATGCTCTAGCTCCGGTGATGAATAATCCGGTCCAAGTTGCCAGACGATCTTGCCTGTCGCTTTGTCGATAATGGCAATGATATTCGTCTCCCGCGCATCCCAGATAATATTGTCTGGATGGAAGCGCTCATCTCCGGCATCGTAAAATTTGTTCGGTCCAACGAGCGACATTGAATTGATATGCATCCAGTCACCTGCCCCGGAAGCTTCGCCAAAATAACGCGTATTCGGATCACGGTACAGCGTTTCCCGTGCCGCCGCATCAAAGCCCAATTCTTCAAAATGCTCACTGCACACCCATTCCCACACAATGTTGCCTTGTGCATCCACCTCGATAATAGCGTCGTCCAGTAGCTCCTTATCGGAGATGTCGGGATGATGTACATTTTTATGGACAAGGATCAGCGTATTGCCGCCTTCGGTCTTCGGCTCCTGACCGGGCGAGTAGTAGCCAACCGGGCTGCCTTCGCGCTGATAGTCATGATGGGTGCGCGCCATCCATTGCGGTTGATTGTCTGGGTCTTCAATGTACTCATAACCGTTGAAGCGCCAAACGATATTGCCATCCCAATCCACCTGTACTAGATCCGCCTCATCCTGAAACGAATATCGTGGATCGCGTTGAGCCGTACTGCCAAGCACATGACCACCGGGCAAAATTTTGTTCGGAAAGCCGCGCAGTCCCTGCCACAGCCGTACTTCGCGTCCGCTCATATCAATCAAGAGCGCCCCTGTATCCGCCGCCTGATAAATCGTGTACCCACTTGCAGCTTTGTCCGGGTTGTACAACGTCGTGCCTGTTGGATAAATGCTAGGATGTCCCATAATACAATCTCTCCTTTAAAGGTCAATGTGTAAGCATCGTTAGGAAAATAACGTAACAGCTACCAAAGCTATATTGCTCAATAACTGAGAAAACGAGGTTTCGTCTTCGGTGTCTTGCGCTTATCTGGCGTGTGCGATTGATCCTGCTGCGTTGTCGCTTCATGCGAAGGAGGTGTCGTTTGGTCTGCTGCATCCAGCTGTTGCTGATCCGGTGTCGCTGTATAGTTGCCAGTACCAGCTGTATCTTTTCCAGTTGGATGAGAACTTGCTGCCTGCGTCGAGCCCGTCTGTGTAGCCGAAGCAGACATAGATGCCACTTCTGCCACTTGTGTGTCTACCTCGTCCTGCTGACCATTGGCTGCTGCCAGCTCCAGAATCGCCTGTGAAAAGCCATTCAGTCGCTCGGTCATCTCACGGTACAGCGCAATCTGCTGTTGCAGCTCCTCCTGACTATGTTCGCCAAAGAGGAGCGTCGTACACGCCGCACCGATATTGCGATGTCGTTCATAGAAGGCGTGACCTTGCTCCGTTACCGTCAGTAGCACCGTACGACGATCTTCCGGCAATCGTCGACGAATCGCGAGTTGCCGTTTCTCCAGCTTGTCACTTACCGCTGTAATCGCCCCGGACGTAAAATCCAGCTCATCCGCCAGATCGCCGAGCCGCTGCTCACCATCCTCGATAATCTTGTGCAAAATAAACATTCCCGGTAGCGTAATGCCATCAATCGTAATCCGATCACGCTCTTTCACAAACTTGCGCACCATTTTGCGGAAATACCAATCCGCCTCCGCCAGCAATTCAAAATCCGATTGTGTCATGACGAGATATCCTCCTATATATTGATCGCTAACGAACATCCGTAGTAGATGGAGTAGAGCCTTATTGGAGATTGTACAAGTACAGCAATAACAAAGTGAATATCATTCAACGATAATTAAATGAACGTTAAACAAATGAATATTAAAATAATGAGTCATGAAGGATTGAACACAGTGTATGATCAATTATTCCGGGTTGTAAAGTAGGTTTTAGATGAGGAACGCACCTTGTACCGTACTCATAAAAATAATCTATACATCGATCCAGCCGTATACCGCCTACCTTCGCGCACTTAGTACAGCACCAAAATAAACACATAACAAACGTCCTATCAAATATTTTGATTCCAGTGTTTGCGCCCTTCAAACACGGGGTTCAATGAAAAGTGATTTTTGCGAGAGCAAAATATCTTACTGCTCCAGTGTTTGCGCCCTCCAAACACGGGGTTCAATAAAAAGTGATTTTTGCATCAGCAAAATATCTTACCTACTACCAATGTTTGTGCTCGCAATCCTACAATCATGACTTCTATAGAAGAAACGTGACTCGCCATGCTGACTTCTCAATATCTTTTTCACAAATACAACATCTCTCATCGCAAAATGATTGTTTTCATCCTCATCATTTCAAGACAAGCTTCTGAATCCGCTCCCAAATGGCGGTACATTAACAAATCTGCAATTGCAACATTCGCACCGATATGACATCAAGAAATCAAAAAGATTGTTGCAAGCTTTTTCAATTATGAACTTTCTTAAAATGAGGTAAATTTCATTTGCTTTTTTAGATCGAAAGCAGTAAAGTTTTATACTTGAGTGTCCAAAAATGTTATCGTTCCGACTACGTTTCTTGTTCTGGAAATGATAGACAAAACGGTGGAAGGAACAAACCATATATAGTATGTCAAGCAGTTTATTTTTTTGACGACATACCGGCAGTCACAACGATGCATATGTGCCGAATAGTTCTTGTTTTTAAAGGGAAAAGTGCTGCAAATCATCATGTCAGCACTTACGTTTCGTGCTTTCGTACGCTATTGACAACACAATATATAGGGTATACACTCAAAAACATCTCCCATATATTGATGAACGGATGTTTTAGGGGACAATATATGGGTAATGCTTTGTAAGAGCGGCTGACACAGTGGGGAATCAGCAATTCAGCGGGTTGTTACCGGTGATGAGGAAGCTGAGCTGTACAGCACACCTATACTACATATTGAGTTGAAAAGGAGATGTCATCCCATGCTGATTGCGTACGATTCCAAGACGGGCAATGTACGGCGGTTTATCGGAAAATTGAAACATGCATCAGTGCAGGCGGTACAGATTGAAGAAGCGCTACAACTGAATGAACCTTTTGTATTGGTCACCTACACGACTGGCTTCGGTCAGATTCCGGAACGGGTGACTCATTTTCTGGAAAGAAACCATAACCGTATGCTCGGCGTAGCAGCGAGCGGCAATCGCAACTGGGGTGACAACTTTGGCAAAAGCGCTGATCTGATCTCAGCACTTTACAACGTTCCCGTCGTATACAAATTTGAACTGTCCGGCACGACAGGAGATGCACAACGATTCGTACAGGAGGTAGAAAAAATTGCGGCATATTGAATTGAACAACCTATTAATGCAACGCGACGATAACGGTTTTTTCCGTTTGGATAAAGATAAAGAAGCGGTTCTGGAATATATGAAGGAAGTTGACGAGAAGAGCATGAGCTTCGCGGACACAACGTCCAAAGTACGCTACATGATCGACAACGACTATTATGAGGATATGTACCTCCACTATGGTGCACAAGATGTAGAAGAGGTGTACGAGATTACACACAGCTACAACTTCCAATTTCCTTCCTATATGGCAGCCTCCAAATTCTACAAAGACTATGCGGTAAAAACGAACGATCGCGCACAATATCTGGAGCATTATGCAGATCGTGTCGCTGTTGTGGCTCTGCATCTCGGTCGCGGTAACGCCGACAATGCCAAGACGCTGGCACGTTCCATGATGGAGCAGCGTCTGCAACCGGCAACCCCGACATTCCTGAATGCTGGGAAAAGTCGTCGCGGTGAGATGGTATCGTGCTTCCTGCTGGAAATGGACGATTCCCTCAATTCGATCAACTATGTACTGAACACATGCATGCAGCTGTCCAAAATCGGCGGCGGTGTAGCGGTCAACCTCTCCAAGCTGCGCGGACGCGGCGAGCCGATCAAAGGCGTGGAAGGTGCAGCCAAAGGCATCATGCCAGTACTGAAGCTGATGGAAGATGCATTCTCCTATGCCGATCAAATGGGTCAACGTAAAGGCTCTGGTGCTGCATACTACAACATCTTCGGCTGGGATATCCTAGAGTTCCTCGATAGTAAAAAGATCAACGCCGACGAGCGTACGCGTCTGAAAACACTGTCGATCGGACTGATCGTGCCTAACCGTTTCTACAAACTGGCGGCGGACAACGAACTGCTGCACGTATTCGCTCCATATAGCGTATACAAAGCATACGGCAAACATCTGGACGATATGAACATCGACGAGATGTACGATACACTGCTGGCAGATGATCGTGTGAAAAAGAAAGTCATCATGAGCGCACGCGATATGCTGACTAAGATTGCAAGTATCCAGCTGGAATCCGGCTATCCTTATATTATGAACAAAAGTAATGCCAACAAATTCCACGCGCTGAACAGTATCGGTTCGGTGAAAATGTCCAACCTGTGCACCGAGATTTTCCAATTGCAGGAGACAACCGAAATTAAAGATTACGGCGTAGACGATATCATCCGCCGCGATATTAGCTGTAACCTCGGTTCCCTGAATATCGTTAACGTGATGGAGCTAGGCAAAATCCGCGAATCCGTACACGAAGGCATCATGGGTCTGACCGCTGTCAGCGATATGACCAACATTGCGAATGCACCGGGCGTAGCCAAAGCAAACCGTGAGATGCGTTCTGTCGGTCTTGGCGTCATGAACCTGCATGGCTATCTGGCGAAGAACAAAATCGCTTATGAAAGTGACGAAGCCAAAGATTTCGTTCGTACATTCTTCATGATGATGAACTTCTACTCGTTGGAGAAAAGTATGGAGATCGCGCGCGAAGCTGGTCAAACGTTCATGGATTTTGAGAAATCCGACTATGCTAGCGGCGTCTACTTCGACCGTTACCTGTCTACTGACTACCGTCCAACGACAGCACGCGTACAACAATTGTTCGGTAGCATGACTATCCCTACACCAGCTGACTGGCAAAACCTCAAAGCTGATGTAATGAAACACGGTCTGTACCATGCGTACCGTCTGGCAATTGCGCCGACCGCAAGCATTTCGTACATCCAAAATGCGACTTCCAGCGTAATGCCAATCGTTGAACAAATTGAGACTCGCACGTATGCGAACTCGACAACATACTACCCAATGCCGTATATGCAGCAAGATAACTTCTTCTATTACAAATCCGCGTATCAGATGGATCAGTTCAAAGTACTGGATCTGATTGCAGAAGTTCAGCAGCATGTGGATCAAGGTATTTCGACTGTTCTGCACGTAAGCAGTGATGTAACGACACGCCAGCTGGCACGTTACTACCTGTATGCAGCGCAAAAAGGTCTGAAATCCCTGTACTACACACGTACGAAGCGTCTGACTGTAGAAGAGTGCATTAGCTGCTCGATCTAATCTATGAATGAGTAATTCGCCGGTAGGATAGACAACAAGCTACCCGTATCATACCGACAGAAAGTGTGCATACTATGATACAAGGTATTTTTGAAACGCATATCAATGTAAGTGATGTACAAGCGTCCGCCCGGTTTTATGAACAACTGCCGGGCGTTACTCTTTTGCATAATGATACGCAGCGCAAAAGCCGTTTTTACTGGATCGGTCAGCCGGGGACTTCCATGTTGGGCATCCGTGAAAACTATCCGTCTCCGCTCGTACAGCGCCAGCATTTTGCGTTCACCACGGATGTGGAGACACTGTATACCGCTGCGGACGAGCTTGCTCGATTGGGCATTGCTGCCCAGAATTTTTACGGTGAACCGGTGCAGGATGTCGGTGAACTGATTGTTTTTCCATTTATGCCTGCGGTTTCGATCTATTTTGCCGATCCCGACGGTCATTCACTCGAACTGATTGCTATGCTGCCGCATCCGGCACGACCGGAGCAGCCGCTAATGACATGGGATGAGTGGAACCAACGGCAAGCTCAACAATGAGCAAGGAACGAAGGTTTGGATAGGTCAATGGCTGAATCCATATCATGATTGCATTTCAATACAGCTTGCATTAGATGCACCTCACGGGCATTCACGCTCAAGGCTTCTTTTGCAGGCTGTCCTTATGCTGCGCGCAATATGTTACGCGTCAGTCGCCTACATTATTGTTCGTCATTCGCTGTGCTGTATCCGGCAGTTGTGCATTCGTACATAACGGTTCACCGTCCGATTCGGGCAGACACGATATGACATTTATGCTTATAGATGATGTGAAATGAATGAATTCAAGCAAGACTGTATGGAGATATTGTACAGGATATATCGCTGGATCTTGTGAGCCAGCCTATTACGAAAGGGGCATACAACCGATGAGTGAGCCAATCAAAGCGGTAAACTGGAACCGTCCAGACGACGATTTTACAATGATGTTCTGGAACCAGAATATTATGCAGTTCTGGACGGATGACGAGATTCCATTATCCGACGACAAAATGTCTTGGATTCAGCTGACCGACGCCGAGCGCGAAACGTACATGAAAGTACTGGGCGGTCTGACCCTGCTGGATACGATTCAAGGCGGCATCGGCATGCCGCAAATTCTGGAGCATGTAGACGGTCTGCAACGCAAAGCCGTACTTGGCTTTATGGCGATGATGGAGCAAATCCATGCCAAATCGTACAGCAGTATCTTCACAACGCTATCCTCGACCGAAGAGATCGACAACATCTTCAAATGGGTCGAAGAGCATCCGCGCCTGCAACGCAAAGCGGAAACGATCCGTCAGTATTATACCAATATCAACTCACCCAAAGAGCTGTTCTTGGCGATGTCTGCATCGGTTTTGTTAGAGAGCTATCTGTTCTACAGCGGCTTCTTCTACCCGCTCTATCTGGCAGGTCAGGGCAAAATGACATGCAGCGGCGAGATCATTGACCTGATCCTGCGCGACGAAAGTATCCACGGCGTATACGTGGGTGTACTGGCGCAAGAGATCTACAACGATCTGGACGAAGACGAGCAAAAAGATGCATACGAGACGCTGGAAGGGCTTTTCCGTTATCTGCATGAGAACGAAGAAGGCTACACGGCGGAAGTATACGACACGCTTGGTCTGACGGAAGAAGTGAATGTATTCCTGCGTTACAATGCGAACAAAGCGTTCATGAACTTGGGCTTTGACCCATTGTTCCCGGACGAAGAAGTCAATCCAATCGTGTTCAACGGTATCAGTACCCACACGAAGCAGCATGACTTTTTCTCCAAAAAAGGTAATGGCTATGTGCGCGCGATCAACGTAGAACGTCTAACTGATGAAGACTTCAAATTCGATTTCTAAGCCAGTCAAACAGAAACAATCACGTTCCAACCTAAACAAAACATCACCGCCAGCCGATAAATATAAAGCCGGTTACAAAGAAAAGGCGTAGAGATGTATAGAGAGATAAAATAGAGATATACAAAGGTTTGTATTGCAAAAGGGGATTTAGAGAAGGCTGCTTTGCCACGCAGGGGTGCGATGGCAAAGCAGCCTTCTTACGTATGTACTGTTTGCATGAATAATTACTGCTACGATGGAATTCAACCGACTCAACTATTGGTTGAGTTAAAGGATTCAACGGATAGGCGATGTTCAGTTAACTCTGTTTTACATATGATTAAGTGGAAGTGCAGGCATGGCATTTTACAAACTTAACTGATGAAAGGATGATTACGATGGAAATTTTTGAATCACGCAAAGATCATATACTTTCAGAGCAATTGCTACGCCTGCGTAAACAGCATCACATGACTCAGGAAATGCTGGCAGAACGTTTAGGTGTTACTTTTCAAGCAGTTAGCAAATGGGAGAATGGGAATAGTTACCCAGATATTATGTTGCTACCGCATATTGCTGATGTGTTTGGCGTTACACTGGATGAATTGTTTGGACGCTGCTCTACTGAATCAGTCTTGATAGCCGATGCAGAGAATACTGTATATCAAGAGCAAGAATCGACATTTAAACAAGACATACCTTTTCAGGCATCATATGACGTCCATGATCATAGGAATGCAGCAAATGTAGACTGGCCAGATGACCAACTATTACGCATCGTCATGTATCGCGGTCAGCAATTGCTAGATGAGCAGCATGTCAAAAATAGCGAAGTTATTGTGCATTACCGAGGAGAGCCTCTAAATGTATATAGTCATTTATCGATCCAATGCGGAGATGTACTAGGTAGCGTAGATGCGGGTACACATTTACAATGCAAAGATATTCACGGTAATGCTTCAGCTGGCAGTGATTTGTATGCGGATGACGTATTTGGAAATGTGCAAGGCGGGCGTGATGTGCAATGTAAAGATGTTACTGGAAGCGTCATTGCAGGTCGCGACCTAGTTTCAAGAAAAGAATAAGATCTGAGGAAAAAGGAGAACGATATGCAATCATTCAACTGCGCTGCACAGATTGACCAGCTGCTGCAATCCAGTCTGCTCACTATCATGCTGTTTAAAACGAAACATTGCAGCGTTTGTGAAGCGGTACAACCGCAGTTGGTTACGCATTTGCAGCAATATCCACATATCGGCAGTGGATATCTGTATATGGAAGATGCACCGGAATTGGCTTCGGCGTATATGATTTTCACTTCGCCGGTCGTATTGCTGTTTTACGAGGGCGAGGAAGTGTATCGTGCAGCTCGGTTTATCCGTTTTGCCGAGTTGGATCAACAGCTGCAACGGTACAGTTCGTTGTTGGATAGCTAATGAATGTGCTGGAGACTAGTGGATTTATTCGATCACTACGATCTGTTGGTACAGTAATAGGCCTAACGATTATCGGATCTAAAGCATCCGCTCCATAATCACATACGCTTTGCCGCCTTTTTGAAAAGTTTCCGCTGTAGGACGCAATCCGAACGTTTCATAAAAGGCGGCTTTTTCCGTGCGTGCATTGCAATACAGCCGTGATATACCCAGACGTTCCGATTCCTGCACGACAAAGGCAAGCAACTGACTGCCATAGCCGCGCCCCTGACATTCGGTTCGAGTAGCGAATTTGCGAAATTGAGCTTCGTTGCCATTTACAAATAGCGAAATGACGGACACCGGATGATCATTGGACTCCTCTGTAAATAAACCATAATGAGTACCGGATGCATCATCTGCCAGCTTCACATAATCCAGCTCGCGATCTGGCCACATCACCTCGTGACGCAGCTGCCACACCTGTTCTACGGGTACCACCTGAATACGAGTTGAATGGGAATTGGAACGGTTATACATGAAAAAACTCCTTCGTTTGCACAGAATATATTGAGTGTACAATGCACTGTCATCTCATTCAACATCCATTTCATGGTAAAAATAGATTGACATATCAAATCAACTGTACTAATAATAGTAATACAGTTAGTACAGTGAAAGGAGGCAGAGTATGTTTGAATTGGATATACGCAGCCGCAAGCCCATTTACGAACAACTGATGGACAAAATCAAAGAGCTGATCGTATACGGCGTACTCAAGCCGGATGAGCAATTGCCATCCGTGCGTTCACTGTCCACCCAGCTCACGGTCAATCCGAACACGATTCAGAAGGCGTACCGGGAGCTGGAGCGGGAAGGCTACATTTATTCACAAGCCGGGAAAGGCAGCTTTGTCTCGCCAGCTCAGCATCAGCCCAATGCGGCACAGATGGAAGAGATGAGGGGGAAACTGTTAAAACTGTTTGCCGAAGCAATTTATCTTGGTTTTACGCAAGAGGAGATGGACAATTTATACCAGCAGGCGATGGAAGAACAGAGGAGGGAGCAGGATGATTGAGATCAGCGGACTTCATAAGAAGTTTGAGGAAGAAGCAGCGGTACAGGATATTAGCTTGGCCGTACATAAAGGTTCGATTTTTGGTCTACTTGGCTCCAACGGTGCAGGCAAGACGACATTATTGAAAATGCTGGCGGGCATTTATCGCCCGGATCGCGGTAGCATTACACTGGATGGTCAGCCGGTGTATGAGCATCCGGCAAGTAAACAGCGCATGATCTTTTTAGCGGATCAGCCCTACTTTTTTGCGCAAACAAGCATTACGCAGATGGCAACATTTTACCGCTCCACGTATACCAGTTGGAGCGAGGAACGGTTTCAGCAATTGGCACCGGCATTTGCCAGCATCAGCCCCAAACGCAAATTGCATCGTATGTCCAAAGGCATGCAGCGGCAAGCATCGTTATGGCTCGCTCTTAGCTGTAAGCCAGATGTATTGATTCTGGATGAACCGATTGACGGACTTGATCCGGTAATGCGCCGACAGGTAAAAAATCTTCTATTCCAAGAGGTCGCCGAACGAGGGCTGACCGTTGTCATCTCATCGCATAATCTGCGCGAGATTGAGGATATGTGCGATCATGTCGGCATTATGCACGAAGGACGTTTATTGCTGGAAAAAGAACTGGATGACCTCAAATCTGATACACACAAAATCCAAGTCGCTTTCCGCGATGAGCATCATCAACAGGCGATTGGCGGATTGCTGGACATTGTCCATCGTGAACAGCGCGGAAGTGTAGGCACGTATATTATCAAAGGCACGGTGGAGCGGATTACCGAAGTGGTGCAGGTGTACCAGCCGTATGTGTTTGATGTACTGCCGATGACGCTGGAGGAGATCTTTATTTATGAAATGGGGGATGCCGGTTATGACGCACACATCATACTTCTTTAATCGGGGCATCTGGTGGTATGCTTTCAGACAAACAGGCTGGTTGGCAGCATTGTACTGGGTTGCGCTTATTATGGTCTTGCCATTCCGTTTGATTAATAAAGAAAACAATATTAATACAATCAATGCAGGGGTCTCTACAGTCAATCATTTATATGAATATGATATATCTGGCGATTGGCAAACTGCTGTTTTGATCGTATTCCCATGTTTAATTGCAGTATTTTTGACGCGTTATATGCAGCATCGTAAGTCTAATGACCTCTTCCATAGCTTGCCTGTAAAACGGCACCATTTGCTGTCGGTTCATCTGATCGTGGGAATGATTATGCTAAGTGTTCCCGTCTGGTTGACGGGATTGATTTTATGGCTGATGCGTTTTAGTCTCAAACACATATATTTTGGAAATGTACAGATCATCGAATGGATAGTTTCTACCAATGTAATCATGCTACTTCTTTTTTCTTTTACTATGTTAATCGGTATTTGCGTTGGACAGTCGATTTTGCAGCTTATTGTAACCGGAGGACTGTTGTATTTACCTTCTGTTTTGTCCAATTTGTTTGATCTTCATTTCAAAATGTTTTTGTATGGTTATGTGGGAAATAATATATTTCACGATAGCCCGGCATTTTGGTCGCCTATATACCGAATTAGCAATCTGAATTATTGGGCATTGGAAGCGCGCGAAGGCTGGATGTATGTATTGTGGTCGATTCTGTTTGTTTTATTAAGCTACTGGTTATATCGTATGCGACCAGCAGAAAGTGCTAGCGTTTCTATCGTATTCCGGTATTTCAATCCGCTCTTCCAATTTGGCATGACACTGACGATTTCTTTAATGATTGGTATTCTTTGTAAAAGCCTGATTGTATCTAAACCAATGATTGTAATGGGGGGATACATAATCGGAGCTATTATTGGTAGTATAGTTGCTGATATGATTATTCGAAGAACTTGGCAAATAGCAGATAAATATATGCTTAAGCAATTAAGTATATATGGAGTACTGACATTACTTGTATTGTTTTTTTCGGTATCAAGTTTAAATGGTTTCGCATCCAGAGTACCGGAAGAAAACAATATTCAGAGTGTATTTGTAGGAAGCGATTTGCAAATGGATCTATATTCATTTGAACGGGCAACAAATGGAACGAATATCTCTCAGCAGTTAAATTCAAATGTATTTTCCAATGATCATTCTTATATTGAAGCAGTTATTGACCTACATCGTATTCTTGAACAAATGCGACCTAACGAGAATATAGGTGAACAAGATATATATCACTTAGGTAATGATCAACAATATATTCAGATTGCATATCAACTGAAAGATGGAGAATTATTGACTCGCAAATACTCATTCTCATTTGATGAATACAAAGCCTATATTTTACCTGTAATTAATCAATTTTCGTATAAAAGAAGTTATTACTCACTAGATGAATTAGAATCTTATTCTGAGAATATACAAGTTGTAAATCCTGATCTAGTTAGAACAGCTAATAATGGAATTATCGCTACTGTCGATAATCCAAAAGAAATCAAAGAACTTAAAGCATTAATTATTGAGCAGATGGAAAATATAAATGATCCTTGGCATCATGTGGTTCTTGGAAATAGCCTAGATTTCCAAATTAGTATACCTGACGGTTCACCGGGAAGCTATGTTATAAAAACATACTCATGGAGTCCTGATAATAAAAAGTTATACAAGTGGCTAAAATCTAAAAATTTACTTTCTGATGCGACATCAATACAAAACATCCAAGCTATCCGTTTATTGCCAACATCAATATCCAATAATATTGGATACGATGAGCTATTTGAGCAAAATAAATCAAAAGTAACAACGATAACAAATCCTGTTCTTATCAAAAATTTACTCGATCATAGCGAATCGAATTACAGAGAAATTGATGATAGTTACATTCTGCAACTTGAATTTAAATCCAAAATTAAAGCGTATCGCCAGTTAAGAAGTGCCGATATTACACCAGAGTTATACTCTATCATATCGCGCTAATTATTATAACTGGAGGGACAGGTTAGTAATTAATTGCTCTAAATAAAAACAAATTAGCCATAATCCAATAACGATTCGCCCCAAATATCATAACTAGCAAAACCAAAGCAACAAACTATAACAGCAATACATCCAAGCAACAAACCCAGCCCCACCCTCCCACCCTGTCCCTACCTCACCCGAAAAGCCCTGCTGTCTCGCCAACAACGAGCAGCAGGGCTTTTCCCTATGCTCTATTACACGATTTTCCCACCACATTCTCCGCCCCTCTCTTTACAAGCCATTCTATCCCATAGTCCCATCCTTCCAGCCCAACAATTTTTCAGATCTTTATCTAATTTTACAAATCTGTTCATAAAGAGTTCAAAATACCTATTTATAATCAGAATTGTTAACGGGATGTAAAATCTACGTAAAATACAATCCCGACTGGACAAGCGGCGACTGCTCATTTCAAAGCAGTTGAAACGGGAAAGGAGAACAACAGGTGTACTATCCCCGAACGGATTTGCAGTATCGTCATGAACTGAAGCATTACGTCAATTATCATCAGTATTTTATGATTCGCCAGCGGCTCAAAGGCATTCTCAAGCAAGATACCAATGCCAATGAAGCCGGAGAATATTTGATTCGCAGCCTTTACTTTGATGATGTAAACAACACAGCACTGCATGAGAAGCAGGGCGGTGTGCGCGACCGTGTGAAATACCGGATTCGCATTTACAACGGCAGCGACCGTATTATCCATTTTGAGAAGAAGATCAAAATGAACGAATACATCGCCAAAGTAAAAGAGTCCATTACTCGCGAAATGTACGACGAGATGCTGAAAGGCAACTACGAAGTATTCAATATTCCGGAAAAACCGCTATTGTATGAAATTTATCATGCAGCCAACAATGTGCTGCTTCGTCCCAAAGTCATCGTCGATTATGTGCGTGAGGCGTACACATCGCCACTGGGCAATGTGCGCATTACCTTCGATAAGTATCTGAAAACCGGGCTGAACAATGTGGACATTTTTGATCCGCAGCTCGCCATGGTAGATGCGATCGACAACAAGCATTTTGTGCTAGAAGTGAAGTACGACGAGTATTTGCCTGATTACATCAAGACGGCATTACAGCTCGAAGGACTGATCCGGCAATCGAATTCCAAATACGTCATTTGTCGCAAGCTCGGCAAAGAAAACAACTGGGAGGACCAATAAACATGGCAACAACGACAACCGTCGCAGCAGCGGCAGCGAATAATACTACAGATTCCACCACAGCAACAAACTTCTCCGATATCGTCAAAAATTCGGTACTGGAGAGCTTCTCCACCGATATCAGCATCACGCATATCCTGCTCACAATGGGCATTTCCTTTTTGATCGGACTGTTTATTTATTTCCTGTACAAACGCGTTTTCAGCGGCGTACTGTATTCCAAAAGCTTCAACATTTCCCTCGTCGGTATGGTACTCGTTACGTCGATGGTCATCATCGCGATTAATTCCAACCTCGTGCTCTCGCTCGGTATGGTCGGTGCATTGAGTATCGTTCGTTTCCGTACGCCGATCAAAGACCCGACTGACCTTATCTTCCTGTTCTGGGCAGCAGCAGCCGGTATCGTAACCGGTGCAGGTTTCTACACGCTGTCGATCATCGGTTCGATCATCGTCGGTATCGTTATGTTCCTGTTTATCAAAGGCTCTTCATTCGAAACGCCGTACTTGCTCGTTGTGAATGCACAAGGCGATGAAGCGGAGAAAACGGTCAACAGCAAGCTGGATTCCCTCGTAAAACGTCACAATGTTAGACAGAAAACAATCACTGCCGACAATATCGAGATGACAATCGAAGTTCGTCTGAAAAACAACGAGCCTACATTTGTTAACGAAATTAGCCGCATCAGTGGTGTGAAGAATGCTGTTCTGATCAGCTACAATGGCGACTACGTATCCTAATATCCATCGCAACAATTGAAAATAACAGGATAAGCGCACGGTCATTCGTTAGCAATTTGCGTAACGATACTGTAGCTTATCCATGAACTGAATGAATGTCGTGAAGATTCCCTGTAGCTATCGTCAATGGATACAGGGAATCTCATGTTATGAACGTATATCCATCTTAAAACTGGCGGTGATCTAGTGAAGTGGGCATTAAAAGTAACGCTTGCGTTCAGCCTGTGCATGGCCGCGGTACCGTGGTCATCCCTGCAACAAGCGAATGCAGCAACAGAAACAGAGCAAGCGGAGCAATCGTCCAATGTATTTATAGAAGATAAAGTGGTCGATGTGAAGATTACCATTGACTCCGATGATTTTCAGGATATTCTGGACAATGCAGCTGATGAGAAATATTACGGTGCAACCGTCGATTATAACGGCAAAGTGCTGAACAATGTCGGTATCCGTGCCAAAGGTAATCTATCGTTGCGCAGTGTTGTGCAGATGGATGATTCCGACCGCTACAGCTTCAAGCTGAGCTTTGACCAGTACATTTCTGGACAAAATCTGTATGGTTTGGACAAAATCAATCTGAACAATGGCTACAGTGACGCCAGCTATATGCGTGAGTTCTTGGCATATGAACTGTCCGAAATGCTTGGCTTGCCAACACCGAAGCATTCCTTTGTCCGCGTCTATGTGAATGGCGAATACAAAGGGCTGTATCTGGCGGTAGAGCAAGTGGACGAGTCGTTTATCGACAGTCATTATACCGATACAACCGGTACATTGTACAAAGGCATCATGACTGGTAGCGGTAGTGATCTGCAATGGATCGACGACGATGCTGACTCCTATACTGGCTTGGAAGTGAAAACCGATAAGCAGGATAAGGATGCACTCATCAACATGCTGGACAAGCTGAACAATGATGCGACCACACCGTATACCGATTATCTTGATGTGGACAGCATTTTGGAATATCTGACCTTGAACGTAGTGACGAATAATACCGACAGCTACATCGGGCAGAACAAGCAGAACTATTATCTGTATGAGCACGGCGGCATCTTTAGTATGATTCCATGGGATTACAATATGGCGTTTGGCGGTCTTGGCGGTGGAGGCGGCATGGGCGGAGGCGGTGGTTTCCCTGGCGGAGACGCAGACGACCGTACTGACAACGGTGCCGACAACACCAATGCACAAACCAATACCAACGGTCAAAATGCAGCCGATACGAATAACGCTGCAAATACAACGAACAATACCCAGTCGACTGGTAACGCAGCAACCAACGGTAATACTGCCGCAGCCGATACGACTGCTCAACAAAAAACAGATAATACCGCAGCAGGCAATACAACCGATGCTGCGAAAACGAACAATGCAACGAATAACACGAACACAGCCAATAATAATACGACTGCAACTAATGGCGACAATGCCAACACAACAAATGATGCCAACACAAATGCAGCGAACGGTGATAACGCGAACGCGGCAAATGGTAACAATGCAGCCGAAGGTGACAACGGTGGCGGCAGTTCCAGCTCACTGATGATCGATGAGCCAACGAGTGGTGCACTGGCAGAGCGTCCGCTAGTAGCAAAATTGCTGGCTGTCGACGAATACAAAGCTAAGTACCATGAAATGATCCAGACATCGATCGACAAGTTCCTGAACAACGATACATTCACGGCAAAAGTGAAAGAAATTCAGACCATGATCGCAGCCGATGTCAAAGCCGATCCAACGTCATTCTACACGTACGATGAATTTGAATCCGGCGTGCAATCGCTGATCGATTATAACAAAACGAATATTGAGAATTTGCAAGGTCAATTGGATGGCACAATTGCATCGTCTGGTGACGGCTCCGGCAGCGGGGGCGGCATGGGCGGTGGTGGCGGACAAGGCGGCGGTCCTGGTGGGCAGGGCGGCGACCAACAAAATGGTGGCGGTATGCAACCACCTAGCGGCATGGGCGGAGGCCCTGGCGGTGGTGGACAAGGTGGCGGTCCCGGTGGCGATATGGGTGGCTTCGGTGGCGGTCAGCCAACCGTAAATAGCAGTTCGCAAGCGATGTATACAGCTATAAGTATCGGCGTGCTCGTACTCGCAATGGGCTTCGTCTTGATCTTCCGACGCAAACGCATTTAAGATCTCAAAGCGGAATGATGATACAAATCTCATGATGGCGATTATGGTGATGATACAAGCCGAATGATGCTGGCGATAGTACGTATCCTTTCAGACGTGTAGTCACACAACAAATGAGACAAACATTTACGAAATTGAGTCAATAGACATGATCCATTCCAAAAGAAGGCGGCATTTGTGCTTGCCTTCTTTTTGCTATTGACGCTGTTGATCTTGGAATAAATAAATTCTTATCCTCGTCTCAATCCCAACTCTGGCAGACTGGACATCGTAAAACTATGCGGAAAAATAGCACAACAATACGGAAATTCACACAAACAGCACTGATTTTTAACCAAACACCACGGTTTTGTGAATAACAGCGAATCTAACATCCAGCTATGATGTTTTATGTAAGCGCTTTATAATTTGAGAAAAGAAAGGATGATCTTGCGCATGTCCATGTTGAATCTACGCAAAACCCCTCTTTTCCTGATTGGTCTGTTTACATTGCTTGGCTTTTTGTTTGGAGGGATGTCTGGCACTATCCAAGCATCTTCCGGTCAACCTAACGGTACAACAACAGTCGCCGCACAGCAGGATGCTACTGCCGCTGCTAACGAAACGACAGCGACTGTAACGACCGTCTACTTGGCTGGCGATTCGACCGTTCAAACGTATCGTTCGTCCCAACAACCGCAAGCAGGCTGGGGTCAGATGATAGGTAGCTATTTTGATAGTGGGGTTGTCATTAGTAATCATGCGATTGGTGGACGTAGCTCGCGTTCCTTTATCGAGCAAGGGCGTCTGGATACCATTCTGAATCAGATTCAGCCGGGTGATTATCTGATGATCCAATTTGGACATAATGATGCAGATACGAAGCCGGAGCGCTATACACCGGTGAATGATTACCGCAATTACTTAAAACAATACATTGACGGCGCACGTAGCAAAGGCGCCAATCCCATTCTGGTCACTCCTGTGTCGCGTCGTGATTACGATGCCAATGGACAATTCAAAACGAGTTTCCCCACCTATGTACAAGCGATGAAAGAAGTTGCCGTAGAAACGAACACGCCGCTACTTGATCTGAGCGCCCGTAGCGTCGCATTGTACAATCAGGTCGGTGTAGAAGGCACGAAGTCGATTTTCCTGCATGCCGCTGCTGGCATCTATCCATACTTCCCGGATGGAGTCGCGGATAATACGCATTTCCAAGAACAAGGTGCAGTACGCATCGCCAGTCTAGTTGCTGACGGGATTCGCGATTTGCAGCTGCCGCTGTCTGCGCATCTGTTGCCGCAATGATCGTCATAAAATGCTCATCGAATGTATCTATCATTTTCTATTTTCTACAAAATGGTGTTGTGCAATGAGTACTCATTCGCTAATATAAAATCAGGATCATAGATACGGTATAAGCTTGCATCGTATGATCGGAGTACGTATTTTATTTACGAAAGAGGGACTGGATTGAACCGGATATCGTATCAACCTGCACGACGTTATATGCTGCTGCTTGTTGCTCTAGTATTGCTTGTTGGTTTGTGGATTGCTATGGAAGCTTCGGCAGACAAGCGCACTCCGCATGCACAGCCTGTTGTGTACATCGCTGGTGATTCGACCGTGCAGACGTATACATCGGATCAACAACCGCAGGCAGGTTGGGGACAGATGATCGGGCATTATTTTGATACGGGCATTGTGTTCAGCAATCATGCGATTAGCGGGCGCAGCACGCGTACGTTTATACAGCAGGGGCGGTTGGACGAGATAATGAATGAGATTCGACCGGGCGATTATTTGCTTATCCAGTTCGGACACAATGATGCTAATACTGCCAAGCCTGATCGATATACACCAGTCAACGAGTATGGTCGGCTGCTGCGTGATTATGTAGAACGTGCACGTCAGAATGGAGCAACACCGGTGCTCATTACGCCGATGGGTACACGGGATTATAATGCGCAGGCAGGTGGATTCACGATTAGCTTTCCGCAATATGTGGAGAAGATGAAGCAAGTCGCTGCCGATACCGATACACCGCTGGTCGATCTGAGCACAAGTAGTGTTGCGTATTACAACCAGTTGGGTGAAGACGCTACGAAAAAGCTATTTTTGTACGCTGAACCCGGACAATATCCGGCTTTCCCGAATGGCGCACAAGACAATATTCATTTTCAAAATAAAGGTGCTGATCAGATGGCGCGTCTGGTCGCTCAAGGAATACAGCAACTCAGTATCCCACTCGCCAACCATATCCAATCTAGCACGCTGCATGTTGATTCTACGAACTGAAGTTGACATGTTCATATCCAACGCTAAATGTTGAACGTGCAACAACCTTTCACCCTAACAAATGGCAATGATCCTGCATGATCATTTTGCTTCAGCAATCATAATCTATAACCGCCGCATATCCGCGTACATGTACCGGATTCGGCGGTTATTTTTGTATAGGTGCACATCGACTACCTGCACAATATTCATCTATTCTACATCCAAAACACATCATTCCCTATAAACTTCATATTCATTAATATACGCGCACAAACTAGTTTTTATCCGAATTATAACAATGAATTCTACTCTCCAAGCCAACTTACTTATTATCCTAATAAACCATAAAAAATAAGCAGTTTTGACCGATATAGTTACAGAGTGATTCCTAATATGAAAAGGATAACGAATCTATACACATAATTCCTGTGACAATCATGATTGGCGTATCGCTCATGTATTGGTGTCGTAGAGCAATGAACAGTATGGATTCGTTAATGATCTGGGAGGATGTAGGGTGAAATTATTCAAAATTAACAACTGGAGCCTGACTGTGAAAATGCTAATTCCAGTCATGATTGTCATACTGGCGCTGATCATCTTTTCCGTATTGTCATTGCGCAATCTGGAGACGATGGGCAAGCAGTTGACTAGCTCCCTGTATGATCGAGCGTACAAAATCAGTTACCTCGTACTGAATGCCGACCGTGATTATTATCAGGCAATGGTGGCAGAGACGCTGCTGACAGATCTACAAAATGAGCAGCAAATCAAGCTGCAAACGGACAATTACAACGATAACGTCCAACAGGCATATGATCGTATTCAACAAGCACGCGCTATTATGGAGCAGGATCATGATGCATTTGCGGCTTACAAAGACGCAGATACTGGGAAAAATGTGTTTGAACTGCTGGACGGGTTCAATGAGAATTTTAACACTTGGAAACAGGAATTTGATGTGGATCAACGCCGATTTAGCAACTCTGCCAATTCGGATGTGAAATTCGCTGCTGCACGTGATAATCTAGAACGTCTGGAAGCTCTGATTGATACGTACAGTCAGGATTCCATCGGTAAAGCTGCCACACTGACCAGTCATATGACATTGCTAACGTACATTCAGTTAGGTGTGATGCTGCTGATCTCACTGCTGATCATTTACTTTATTATGCGCAATGTTAGAAAGAGAACGAAAGACACATTGGAGCTGATCGAACGTACCAAACAGTTTGACCTGACGTATGCCGGTCATTTGACTCCCTATTTGACCCAAAAAGACGAATTTGCTGTGATCATCCAAGCGCTGGGTGAAGCACGCAAAGAATTCAGAATGATGTTTGGGAAAGTGATTGATGAGAGTGGTAATTTGCAAGGCATCATTCGTACGGTAGAAGAGCGGATGAATACGTTGGAAGGCAGTATGCACGATATTTCCTCTACGACTCAGCAGTTATCCGCTGGTATGGAAGAAACAGCTGCTTCTGCTGAAGAGATGAATGCGACGTCTAACGAGATCGAATCGGCTGTCCATTCTGTAGCTGACAAAGCGCAGGACGGTGCTAGAGCTGCCGAGCAATTGACCACGCGTGCTCACGAATTAAATCGCCAGTTCCGTACTTCATACGAGAAGAGTACAGCGACGTATCAAGTTGCCAGTGATAGCCTGGTACAAGCACTGGAAGAATCCAAATCAGTACAGCAGATCAATTCGTTGGTTTCATCGATTATCGATATCGCTTCTCAGACTAATCTGTTGTCGCTGAATGCAAGTATTGAAGCGGCACGTGCAGGAGATGCTGGTCGTGGATTTGCCGTTGTAGCTAGCGAGATTAGCAAGCTTGCCGATGATTCCAAGCTGGCTGCTGATCAGATTAACAGCATTACCGGCACCGTAATTCGTTCCGTCGATAATCTGTCGCAGAACTCCAATCATCTGCTGGAATTGTTCCGCACTGATATTCGTAGCGATTATGAAATGATGCTTAGTTCGGCAGAACAATATGCGAGCAGTGCGCAGGAGATCGACGATATTGCCAGCGACCTAAGTGCCACGTCCGAACAATTGCTGGCATCCGTTGAGAATGTCGTCAAAACGATCCAAGAGATTTCTATCGCTGCCAACGAAGGTGCGGAAGGAACAGGTCTGATCGCGGAGAAAGCGGACGATATTGTTCAACAGGCTGCCCATGTTAGTGAGCAGATGCAGGTATCCAAGCAAGGCGTAGAAGACCTCGCAGGCTCCGTATCCAAATTCAAGCTGTAAATATCTAGTGATTGATTATCTTTCTCAGAGGCTGCCATTCTTCACGGAAATGGCAGCCTTTTGTATATAAAATATAGGTAGAACCTTGCTGGAATAGCCTTTGTATATGTAATTTTAGTGAGGAAGAGAGCAGGTTCTCAATCTTTTCTCAACAAATTTGTGAAAACCTATTGATAATAATAATCATTGCTGATAGAATATAAAAAGAAAGAAGGAACTCGGCAAAGTCCCTTCTTCCAGTAAAGCTATTGAGTTAAGTAATGCTTATTTCTTTTCAAATGTTTGACAATCTGTTTCTTGAGTTTCTGTTGTTTCTTGTTGAGCGTGGCTCACTACAAAGATTGTTTCAGCAGTACATTTATTCTGTTCTGCCCAGTGAGTACAGCTGTTTACTTCACACAGTACGCCTTGTGCCATGATAGTTCACCTCCGTTGTTATAATGGATGTACATTTAAGAAGTCCCTTCGGCAAAAGGGGCTATTTTGCGTTGATGAAGAATGCTTCATCAGCAACACCAGTATACATCATATATAGCCCATTTGGCAAACCATTTTACCACTTTGAGCAGAAGTTGTCACAAACATATAGCCCCGATTGTCCAATAAATGGCGATCGGGGCTTTTTGCTGTACTTTTTCAGAGGGAAATATTCACTTGTATCGGCTATAAAGCAGTTGTAGCGCTGCTATCTGCTATCACATTGGTATAGAGATATGAATACAGTACGGTAAGAATCCTTATTTGCGCAGCAAACTCAGATCAAATTGTGGCACTAATCCTTCACGGGCAGCCCGTCCCAGTAGCGCTTCGATCGCATTGTAACCATCTTCACCGAGATCGCGGGTGAACTCGTTAACATACAGATCAATATGCGAATCTGCTACATCCGGGTCCATCTCCTGTGCATGCTCCATGACATAAGGGCGCGACTGCTGTGGATGTTGCCATGCGTATTCTACCGAAGCACGCGTCCATTCCGCAATTTGTGCGGTATCCAGCGAACGATGAGCAATGATTGCACCAAGTGGAATCGGTAGCCCGGTATCTTGTTCCCACCAGCTACCCATATCTTGTAACAACGTCAGACCATAGTTCTGATACGTGAACCGGGCTTCGTGAATAACGAGTCCAGCGTCGATGTGACCGTCGCGAACGGCAGGCATGATCTGGTCAAATGGCATTACGACCACTTCGCCAATGCCGCCTGGTACATTTTGCGCTGCCCATAGGCGGAACAGTAAGTAAGCGGTCGAACGCTCGCTTGGCACAGCTACTTTTTTGCCGGACAATGCGGCTGCATCATTCGCTTCGGGGTTGTTGGTCAGCACAAGTGGTCCACAGCCGCGACCGAGTGCGCCACCACAAGGGATGAGTGCATAATTGTCTAATACCCATGGTAGAGCGGCGTAGGAGATTTTCATGACTTCTGGTCCTTCGCCAGCCGCTGCCCAGTTATTCGTAATATCAATATCTGCATACGATACATTGAGTTCCGGTGCGCCTGCGACCAGACCGTGCACCCATGCGTGAAATACAAACGTGTCATTCGGACACGGGGAAAACGCGATATTCATTTACAGCACCTCCGCTAAAATACGGCTTGCCTGCGTTAACGATTGCAGCGCAGCCGGGATGTTCCAACTGTCACGATCACGCGGACCGACAGCATTTGAAATGGCGCGTAGCTCCAGCACGGGCAGTTGAAATGCCTGTGCTGCCATAGCTACGCTAAAGCCTTCCATACCTTCACAGGCAGCATTCGGAATACGTTGCAGCAATGCTGCCGTGCTAGCAGCTGAGCCGGTTGTCGTGGATACGGTTAGCGCCGAACCGATATGCACCGAGAGCCCTGAGGAGGTAAGCGCCGTCGCCAGTGTAGCATTGTATGCTGCATCACTGGTCAACACCGATTGTCCAAATCCCAGCTCATCGACGGAGATGAAGCCCTGTTCCGCCGTTTCCGAACCAAGGTCGGCAGCGATGATCTGATCTGCCAGTACGATGGAGCCGATGGAAGCGTGTGGAGCAAAGCCGCCGCCGATTCCTGCGCTAATCACCAGATTGTACGTTTGACCTGTCAGTGATAGTGTTGTCGCAACAGCTGCCGCCGCTGGACCGACACCGGCTGCTTTGACGGTAATACGTGACGCTGCTTCTGCTGGAATACCGCGACGAATCGCTTCGCATTCCGCTTCCACTGCCGCCATGATCAATATATGGTTGTTCCGTGAATGATCCGGATGGGGAGTGTTCATGCCTGATTGCCTCCTTGTTCATGCCCGCCTTGCGACAAGCCCATCCTTTAACGTTACTCCTAATAAAACACAAAGTAAAGCCTCTGCGGCTACAGAAATGAACGGTAGCGACAGAGGCTATAGGTCGGATCGGTATTGCTTTGGTCTGGAGTGCTATTGCGTTGGATTGTTATCGTTTTCTTATTCTGCGCGCAGCTGTTCAATGACACGCTGTAATCCGTCGGACGCTTCATTTAGCGTATGAGCAACAGTCATATTTTCCTGATTGACGGCATGTTGTCGTGTGGCGAGCTGGCGTGCGTCTTTGCAATTGGTCGTAAATTTGCCTGCGATCTCGGCGATGCGTTCGACAGCACCTACGACCTGTGTGGAGGTGGAAGACATTGCCTGACTGGATTGTAAAATATGCTGTACACCGGCGTCCACATCAGCAGCATGCCCCCAAATTTTCTCCAACGATTGCTTGGTGCTGCGGGTCGTTTCCATACTGGTATCGAGGCGGCTAGTTACCTGATCCATGGAGCTGGCAGATTTCTCGGTATCGGTAGTCATTTCGGACAGGAATGAGGTGATCTGAGTCGCGGAATCGCTGGATAGATGAGCAAGCTTCTGAATCTCCTGTGCTACGATCGCGAAGCCTCGTCCTGCTTCACCGGCACGTGCCGATTCGATAGACGCATTCAAGGCGAGCATCTGGGTCTGGGAAGCAATTTCTTGAATGAAGCTGGTGATTTTGGAAATGTTTTGCGAGCGCTCTTCCAGTAGACGGATATATTGACGGGATTGTCCGATTGCTTCACGTAGCGCGGTCATATCCTGATTCATTTGCTCCAGATTGCGGTTGCTGAGTTCGGCAAAATTAGCGGTTTCGGTAGAGCGGGTGGAGACCATAGAGGTCGTTTGAATGATGCTGTCGATCTGCTGATTGGTCTGATTCATCGCATTCATCGTCAGCGTTGTCTGATCGGTTTGCAAGGAGGCACCGTAACATACGCCATCGATCTGTACATTCATTTCTTCACTATGACGAGCAGCTGCGGTAGAACTGTCCTTTAACTCACCGGAGCTGTGGGCGATGCGGCTGGATACGTCATGTAGACGTTGAACGATGGAGTCGATAATGCGGCGGCGTTCCTGCTGTTTCTCCAGTCGTGTTTTGGTACGGTAGCGCTGACTGGTGATAATCTGGACACTGACGGCAATAGACGTACAAATGAGGAAAAAGGCGTGTACGATCAGCATTTCTAGCGAGTAGCTATCCGTGCCGAAAATAAAACGTGGAAAAGAGAAAAAGCCGATTAGATGCTGTACAGCGAACAAGATGGTGGCAAGTGACAGCAGCTTGATACTTTCATAGAAGCATAGAATGGCGATGACCATGAAGATAGAGAAGTGAAAGACGGCATCGCCCTGACCGCCGGAGATCATGGACATGCTGCTAAATACGAGCGAGAGCGTATTGAGCACAGCGACTTTGAAATCGGAAGGCTTGCGAGCGTACATCCAATAAGCGAGTACGAGTAGGACCGCCGGCACCAGCAGCAGGAAGTTTAACCAATCCGAGCTGCCATGTACCGGCATGGTCCCCGTCATTCCAGGCATATCGCTCATCGAATGCTGCATCCCCGCAAAGATTTGTAACTGACGGGCAAGAAAATGAACCAGCAGTGAAACGATAAATACACTGGCTGAAATGTATAGCATGATTTTATTTTTCTGTGCACTCATTTGATTTTTCTGTGTAGTCATGTGGTACTCCCCCTGAACATACATAATCAATCATCGGGACGAAACGACGGAGCGGCAATGTCGGCTGCGACCTTCATTCCGTTACTTGGACGCAGTCTGCTGTTACCTATATCGGCACGGTTGACCGAATTTTTTTAGCTTATTCATTTAATTTTTCATAAAAATACATAATTAGGAATTTGGGATTTGATAATCGACATCGGTCGACAGGATTCGCTTTGTTGCTCAGTAGATAAGGCTATGTTTGGGATGGTGAGTGTTTATCAGTACAGATCATGAACGTCTATTACAGATTGCAAGAGTCGATTCTGAGCGTCCATTCATAGAAAGAATCAAGCAGAACTACTTGATATAAACAATATGTAAAAAAATAAATATCAAATATAGCCAACTAAAATGCTTAAATTTTAAATGTAAGGGTAATAGATGATCAAAAAGCTCTCTGTCGTAAGTTGGGCAGTCTATCGTTGTGTCTTGAATATGAAATGTAAAATCATTCGAGAAAGCTTCCGCTGAGGTGAACATCCAATGAAAATGCAATCCAATGAACCTATCGTAATTCACGTAGACGGTCAGTCTGTCGTAGCGCAGCCGGGCATGACGATCGTGCAGGCAGTGAATACGGCGCCCGATCTGTACATTCCGCAAATTTGCTACAACGAGCAATTGGGACCGATCAACACATGCGATACCTGCATGGTTGAAGTGCAGGGCGAGCTAGTACGCGCATGTAGCACACCCGTAACACCGGGTATGCGCATTACTCTTCAAACAGATCTGGTCAAAGACGCACAGCAAGAGTCGATGTCCCGTATTCTGCGGAATCATGAATTGTACTGTACCGTTTGTGACAACAATAACGGCAACTGTATCGTGCATAATACGACCGAGAAGCTGGGCATTGAACACCAGACCTATCCGTTCCGCAACAAGCCGTATGAAGTGGACAATACGAATCCTTTTTACCGGTATGACCCGGATCAATGTATTCTGTGTGGTCGTTGTGTAGAAGCATGTCAGGATTTGCAGGTGAATGAGACGCTATCGATTGATTGGAGTCGTGAACAGCCGCGTGTCGTCTGGGATGATGATGTGCCAGTGGATCAGTCTTCCTGTGTATCGTGCGGACATTGTGTCACCGTATGTCCATGTAATGCGTTGATGGAAACGTCGATGCTGGGTGAAGCGGGCTTCATGACCAATATCGATAACAGTCTGATGGAGCCGCTGATCGATCTGACAAAAGCGGTTGAGCCAGGCTATTCCAGTATCTTTCAGATTTCTGAGATGGAAGCGGCAATGCGTCATTCTCGTATCGAAAAGACCAAAACGGTCTGCACGTATTGTGGTGTAGGATGTAGCTTTGACATTTGGACAAAAGATCGCGAGATTCTGAAGATCGAGCCGTCTGTAGATGCGCCGGTGAACGGTATTTCCACTTGCATCAAAGGCAAATGGGGCTGGGATTTTGTGAATAGCGAGGAACGATTGACCCAGCCGCTAATTCGTCAAGGTGACCGGTTTGTGGAAGCGAGCTGGGACGAAGCGCTAGCACTAATCGCGGAGAAGCTGGGCGGGATCAAAGAACAGCATGGCTCCGATGCACTGGCGTATATCGCTTCATCCAAATGCTCGAATGAAGAAAATTACATTTTCCAAAAATTCGCCCGTTCCATTATGGGTACGAACAATGTGGATAACTGCTCCCGTTATTGCCAATCCCCGGCAACATCCGGTCTGATGAGAACGGTTGGCATGGGTGGCGATAGCGGTACGATCAAGGATATTCAACAGGCAGAGCTGGTTATGATCGTCGGTGCCAATCCGGCAGAATCGCATCCCGTCTTGGCGACACGAGTCAAACGCGCGCACAAGCTGCACGGGCAAAAGCTGATCGTCTCCGATATCCGCAAGAATGAAATGGCAGAACGTGCCGACCTGCATCTGCATCCAAAACCAAGCTCGGATCTCGTCTGGCTGTCCGCAGTAACGAAGTACATCATCGATCAAGGCTGGGAGCATCGCGAGTTTCTGGATCAGCATGTGGAAGGCTTTGACCAGTTCCGCGATTCGCTGTCTATGTATACGCTGGACTATGCTGAGGAGCATGCCGGTCTGTCACGCGAAGAGATCATTCGTACGGCTGAGATGATTCATCAAGCAGACACCGTATGCATATTGTGGGCGATGGGCGTGACTCAGCATCGTGGCGGTACAGATACATCGACTGCGATCTGTAATCTGCTGCTGACGACGGGTAATTTTTCCCGTCCAGGTACAGGTGCCTATCCACTGCGCGGACACAACAACGTACAGGGCGCTTGCGATTTCGGTACGATGCCGAACTTCTTCCCCGGTTATGAAAAGGTATCGGACGACGATGTGCGTCATCGGTATGAGCAAGCATGGGGTGTGACCTTGCCATCCGAGCCGGGCATGGATAATCACCAGATGGTCGACGGCATCAAAGACGGCAAAATCAAAGGCATGTATCTGTTCGGTGAGGAAATGGCGTTTGTCGATTCCAATTCGAACTTTGTGGAAGAGATGTTTGAGCAGCTCGACTTCTTCGTCGTACAGGATATTTTCTTTTCTCATACAGCACAGTATGCCGATGTGGTGTTACCAGCATCGCCAAGTCTGGAAAAAGAAGGCACCTTTACGAATACCGAGCGCCGGATTCAGCGCTTCCATCAAGTGTTGGAGCCACTAGGTAACTCCCGTCCAGACTGGGTGATCATTCAGGATGTAGCGAATGCACTGGGCGCAAACTGGAGCTACAGCCATCCATCCGAGATTATGGAAGAAGCTGCCAGTCTGGCACCGATCTTCGCAGGTGTTAGCTATGAACGTCTGGAAGGCTGGAACAGTCAGGTGTGGCCAGTGAAGCCAGATGGCAGCAGTACGGAATTGCTGTATACCGATGGTTTTGCATTCCCGAATGGCAAAGCACGACTGTTCCCGGTGGATTGGACAGAGCCGCTGGAATCAGAAGCAGAATACGATCTGCATCTGAACAATGGACGTTTGCTGGAGCATTTCCATGAAGGCAATATGACGTATCAGTCTGCCAATATTCGCCACAAAGTTCCGTCTACATGGCTAGAAGTATCACCAGATCTGGCGGCAGAGCGCGGGATAGAAACAGGTGCCAGCGTTCGTCTCCTGTCCCCATATGGTCAGGCGAAATTGTCAGTTGTCGTTACAGATCGGGTAAAAGGCAAGGAACTGTATTTGCCAATGAATACTCAGCATGCTAGCGAAGCGGTCAATCGACTGACAAGCAGTCATACGGATCATGTCACCCATACGCCAAGCTACAAAGAGGTTCGTGTGAAAATGGAAGTGCTGGAAGATCGCGGCGTATCTCCACTACCATCTGTCAATCACCGCTTTGCGACACGTCATCCACAGGTGAGTGTACGAGTGGAAGAGAAATGGAGACGCGAGGACTACGAGCCGATAGCCGATACAATACGGAGGGAGCGTGCTCAGTATGGCCAGAGCCATTAACAAGATCGAACGACATGTACCGACCGAAGCAGAATTACAGGCAGAATCGCTAACCCAGATCATCGGGGCAATCGCTGACAACAAGGAAGCAATTCTCAAAACGGTCGATATTGTCAAAGAACTGAACGAAGCCGGTGTACTGGATATTGCCAGTGCTGCGCTCAAGAATCGTACCGAGGTTGGGATTCACGGCGTTAAGCTGATCAATGCGCTCAATGTGCCACCACTGCTGCGCAATTTATTTACACTCACCGAAATGGTTGGAAGTATCGATCCAATCGAGATGAATCGTTTGTTATCAGCACTCGGTAACGGTCTGGAGCATATTAGCGAGATCGATCCGACGAACAAGCAGTATGGTGATCATTTTGATAAGGAACCGCCGGGTATGCTGGGATTGCTGAAGACGATGCGTGATCCTGATGTGCGCACGACGCTGGCATTTGGACTGCATTTTCTGAAGGCGATGGGCAGCGAGCTGAACAAACCGAAGCCAGCGGAGGAAGAAGTCATTCCGAATCCATCTGGCAAAGAGCATAAGACAAATATGGAAGTATAATAAGGAAAAAGACGCCTGTCTCGACATGAGATAAGGCGCCTTTTTCCTTTGCTGAAATCTGTTTACGAAGTATAAGGGGCATTCATTGTATCTGAAGGAGTAATCTATTGGGAAGAATACTCTATCCGAACTCTATCTGAAGCATCACTTACTCTATCTTAACAATTACTTACTCTAAAGTATGACAGCTACTTAGCATTGGGTAGAGAAGTACGTCATTTCGATCTGCAAACAACTATTTGCATGGTGTGAACAGAATATGATGAAAGCCATAATCGGTATATGGTGAACCGGATGATTAGTATACTTTAGCAGCTGTATATTGTGCGCTGTCTGTAGTCAGCGTTGTTTTTTTGCCGCCTTGTTTCATGCTGGCATCAACTGTTGTATCGATAGTCGACCATTTGCCATTCAGGAATACTTCGTTCCATGCATGGTATTCTTTGACGCGTGTTGTTGTACCCATTATCAGTTTGGCAGGGATACCAACGCTACGCAGCATTGCTGCATTCAGCGAAGCATAGTCATAGCAGATGCCTTTGTTTGAAGCTAATGTTCTGTCCGGGCTAGGAATATAGACAGTTGGCAATGCGCTGGCAAATGCATAATCGTATTTTACGTTAGATGTAATGTAGTCGTAGATTGCTTGTGCTTTTTGAGTATCGGTAGTTGCATTGGCAGTCAGCTGCTGTGCTTTGGCGATGACAGCGGCGCTATCTTTCCAATTGACGTTTTGAGTAGAAGCGAGGTAGACAGAATTTTGATCAGCCAAATCCAATTGCAGCGAATCTGTGCCAACTTTCTTATAGTTGTTACCGGAAGTATTTTCCAGTAACGTTACTTCGTATGTGCCGTTGCCTAGTTGCAGTGGGAACGAAGCAGCGCTAACGGTATTGAGATCGTAAGTGTAAGTGGTGTCGTTTTTGCTGATCATGACTTTGGTGCGGGCGGTGTTATCCGGTGCATAGTTGACCGCGATATAACCGCTATTTAGGTTGGATGTATCGAGCCAGTTGGCATCGGTAGTAGCAGCGAAGGTGGAGACGGGTGCAACAGCTAGCAAGGTAGTAATAGCTGCGAGGCAGGTGAGGGCGAATGTTTTCATGGTTTAAAACCCCTTTCGGTAGCTGGCTGCCAACCCGAATTCTGACCGGGGGAGGCCCTTTAGCTTTGCGTCACTATCTTTCGATAGTTTTGCCATTATCGTCTAAGTTTTATATTAATTGGTAATAAGAAGAGACAAAAAAAGCTATTTCATTCGGTAACTGGCTGCCAACCCGGATGAAGATATGGGTAAGGCCCTTTAGTTTTGCGTCCCTGCTTTTCAACAGGTTTGCCCTTATCGTGCAACAGCTTGGTTACGTACGCGACAAGTTATTTAGTTAGGTATAAGTGTATGGAAGTGATGAAACAGTAAAGTTACTGGATTACCATAATTAAATGATAGCACGCCCTATATTTTTCGCAATCAAAAAACGACAAAGTACGCGAAATGAATAAATACAGGGCGAGGAAATGTGTCTAACTTTGCAAATCGGTACGGTGAGCGTGGACGATCAGGCGGTGGGTGGGGTTGATCAGCGGATCGCAGGTCACAAGGGTCAGCTCTTGTTCTTTGCCATTGCTGTTCAATACCGCAACATCGGTTGGTTCGACAATCTGAATGTTGTCGACGGTGTAGTGATACGTCTTGCCTTTGGCTTCAATCTGAATGGTATCGCCGTTCTTCACTTCGTTTAAACGGTTGAAGAGACGACCATATTTATGCGCGCGGTGCGCGGCAACGGCAAAATTGCCGATTTCTCCAAGCTGATTCGTTTCGGAAATGTGGACAGCTGCACTGCGCATATTGTCGCGAGTGGCGCCTTCGATAACCGGCAGCTTTACATCGATAACCGGAATTGTAATAATCCCGATAATATCACCCTCTGATGCTGCTGGTAGGGGGTCATTACTACTATTATCGGCAGACGCTCCTTCATTTAGTAGAGCATTTACGTAAGAATATTCTTTTTTTAATTTGCCGTCATTTGTGCTTGCCGTTTCGCTTTGTTCCGCTGCTGTCAACAAACGTTCTTGCTGCCAGTCAGCATACCATTCACTTGCTTTGGGGTATAGAAGCACGGCAATGCCGAGCAGGATAAGTACATAGGACCACTTTTTCATAGGTCATTTTCCGCCTTTCAAGTAGCACTTTCGCTTGATTATTGAAGAGTAAGAGGTACATTAGATGCGCCTCTGTCCTTATTATTAAAGCCATCTGACCAGATTTATTCAAATATTGCGCAAATAAATTTGAATTATTTTCCATAAAAATAAGTTTCAAGGAGTATGTATATGCAAATTAGAAATGGTAAGTCATTGCACAACATATCCAAAGAAGCACTTAGAGTATATCAGATGCAGAAATGGAATGACATCTGCCGAACGTATCGAAAATAAGCACCTAGTTATGCAGAAAATCTACTGCATGGCAGGTTCTTCATCGCGAAAGCATGCTATACTTTATTAAACAATATAATGTTATGTTGTATTGAATTTCAGGCTGTATTTGTCGTGTATTACATATTTCATGAAATGGAGTGAAGGGTATGGTCACACAAGCGATACATTCCTCTACGATACGACCGGAATGGCAATGGTTCACGGATAGTCGGTATGGATTGTTTATTCATTTTGGTCCGTATGCGCAAATCGGACGCGGGGAGCAAGTACTATTCCGCGAGCATCTGGATCAGCAGGAATATGCTGATCTGGCGTGTGCATGGAATCCAGAGCACTTTGACGCTGCGTTATGGGCGCGGACAGCCAAACAGGCGGGGATGAAATATGCTTGTTTGACGACTCGTCATCATGACGGCTTCTGTTTGTGGGATTCGAAGTATACCGATTACTCTACTGCTGCGCAAAGCTGCGGTCGGGATCTGGTCAAGGAGTTTGTAGAGGCATTCCGGACGGAAGGGCTGCGAGTCGGTCTGTATTATTCATGGATGGATTGGCGCATCCCTGCGTTCTTCGATGGACCGGACAAAGACCCGCAGGGCTGGGCGGAGATGAAAACCTATATGCACAATCAGGTGGAAGAACTGCTGACTGAGTACGGCGTAATCGACCACTTCTTCTTCGATGGGGTGTGGCCAAGAACAGCGGAAGAACTAGGTAGTGTGGAGTTGGTGAAGAGGATGAAGGAGCTACAGCCGCATATTCTAGTCAATAATCGTCTCGGTCCATCCGAAGGGACGAAAACGTATGCTGACGGCGGAGCAGGTGCAGGCGATTCGGACGTGTTAGGTGACTTTGGCACACCGGAGCATCAGATTATCGCTGATCCCAATCGACTATGGGAATCGAATCAGGTGACGACGTGGCGGTTATGGGGCTATACAAAAGGCGAACGCTGGCGTCCAGCGGATGTATTGCTGGATCTGCTGTGTGAATGTGCAGAGAAGGGGGGCAATCGTGGCGGTAATCTGCTGCTCAATGTTGGTCCACAGCCAGATGGTCAGTTGCCGCCGGAGTTTGTGGAGCGGGCGCTGGAGATCGGGAAATGGCTAGATGTGCATGGTGAAGCGATCTATGGCTCGGATGGTGGCAATGTGACGGAATTTATTTCACGGGGACGACAGACGACGAGCGGCAATCATCTGTATCTGATCATTCGCTTCTGGGACGGGGAGCCGGTACTACGGTTGGCTGATCTGGTGACGCCAGTGAAGCGTGCGACGCTGTTAACGACCGGGCAGGAGTTGAAAGTTGAACAGCAGGAGGATGTGTTGTGGATCAAAGGATTGCCGAAGGAAAGCCCGAGTCGATTGTTTCCAGTGATTCGGCTGGAATGCGATGGTGTGCCGGAAGGGAATGTATGGGGCAAACAGCGATTGTGGGAAGGCGATCCGACGAGGATTGCGGATTGGGCGAGGTCGCGTGGGACGTCGGTATATGTGGATGGGAAAAGGAAATAGTGAATTTGTGACGTAAATACATTATTTTTATTAGTGAATCGTTTAAAAAGTATTCAAAACCAGTTTCGGTTGATGTATACTGTGGTTAGAAAGAAACAAGGAGCCGTGCTAGTAACACGACTCCTTGGTACAATCACTGCGTAAAGAGCAGCCGGCTTTTATTTAGGATAGACGAATAGACCGTATCCCTGGACCGGGCGGTCTATTTCTTTTTCATGTAGGTAAGAAGCGCCAGAATGAACATGCCGAATAACAGCATCAAACTGAGAGTATCTTTGACCTCCATGGGCTTCACCTCCCTTCGTGGGGAGATTAGCCGACCGCCCTTGTCGCCGTAAATTGTACTCTGGTAGTATAGCATGAAATGAATAATAATAGCGCAAAAAAGTTTTGGTATAATTTCAACATGAACATGAACATGAACATGAACATGAACATGAACATGAACATGAACATGAACATGAACATGAACATGAACATGAACATGAACATGAACATGAACATGAACGGATTAGATCGTTGCCAGTACTTTGTTGGTGATGGTCTGATCCGTTTTTTTGTACATCCCATTTACGATTCATTCACACGTAACAATTGATCTACCAATCGGCGCAATCTGTTCAGACTATAGTCCAATTGCTCCATCGTCGCATACGCATACGACAAGCGAATATGATGAGCAGACTGGCGGTCGTAAATATAGCCGGGATTGATCAGAATGCCTTCTTTGAGCAAAAGATGGAACAGACGATGCACCGATATATGAGTAGGCAGTTCCAGCCAAATATAAAAGCCGCCGGACGGCACGCTCCATTGAGCCAGATCGCCAAAATAACGTTCCAGCAGCGATAACAACCGCGTTCGCCGTACACGCAACTCAGCGCGCAGCCATTCACAATGCTGCTGATGATAACCGTCAGCGAACCAGCGGGTGGCGACATATTGGGACAAGCCGCTGGAGCCGTAATCGGTTTGCATTTTGATATCTGCCAGTCGTTGGATGACTGGTTCGGGAGCAATGATCCAGCCGACGCGGATACCGGGGGTCATCATTTTGGATAGGCTACCGAGGTAGAGAATATTGCCGTCGGTGTCCTTTGCCTTGAGTGGTGGTGGGGACAGCTCGTCCAGCCATAACTCACGGTATACATCGTCTTCGATTAACGGCAAGGACTGATTGCGGCACAGCTCTAGCAATTCGCTACGGCGTGCAGGCGACATGACGATTCCCGTCGGGTTGTGAAAGGTGGGGATCGTGTATAGGAGTCCCGGTTGGTGCTGAGTAATCTGCTGTTGCAGCGATGTCAGTTGAATGCCCTGATCGTCCATCTCGATGCCATGCACACGAATGCCTGCCGATTGAAAGACGCGTACGGACTGAATATACGATGGTGCTTCCGCCACAATCGACGATGGACGTGCCAGCAAACCGACGGCGATGAGCTGTAAGGCTTGCAATGCGCCAGATACGATCAGCACCGATTCTGGACTACATGCAATACCCATGTCAGCGGCATGAATAGCAATTTGCTGACGTAGGGCAAGACTGCCTCTTGGTTCTTCATAACCGAGAAACAGTTGCTCGTCAGCATGGTTCAGAATCTGCTTGATAGCTGTCATCGGCAGCAGTTCTGGTCCGGGTTCACCTGTGCCGGTGCGAATCATATCGGTCTGGTATTCGGCTTCGTTGATCTGACGAATCGCTGGTAAATTGGGCTGATGCGCACCTGCTTCTACATAACTGCTCCAGTCGATAGCATTGGCGGCAAGCATATTCCATGTGCTATTGACGACATGCGTACCACCGCCCTTATTACCAGCGACGATGCCGTAGGATGCCAGTTCTTCGAGCGCCTGCGTGACGGTACTGCGATTGACGCCAAACTGCTCTGCCAGCTTGCGCTGGGACGGCAGCCGCGTACCGACTGGCCATTCGCCGCTGCTGATTTTGTGGCGCAATTGCTGTTCAATTTGGCGATGAATCGGCACCGAGTGCTCACGATCTAGTTGCCACGGTTGCGGCGATTGTGGTGAAGACATGATGAGTTCCTCCGTAAATGAAGCTGATTTGGAACCATTATAGCAAAAGAAACAGATGAGATGAGCACTATGCTATACATTTGGCTGGTGTATGGAAAATGAGTTTGGCTGTTTGCATGAGATACACTCCTTGCTACACTTGGATTTGTGTACAAGGGGGATGATGATATGGCTGGTGTGATGATACATGCGTTTGTTTTGGCGCTGGGATTGATTTTGCCGCTTGGGGTGCAGAATGTGTTTATTTTTCAGCAGGGGATGGTGCAGCGCAGATTATGGAGCGTATTGCCCGTCGTGGTTACTGCCGGATTGTGCGATACGCTGCTCATTGGTCTGGCGGTCGGTGGTGTATCGGTGCTGGTGTTCGGCTTGCCGGGAGTGAAGCTGATACTGATGAGCGCCGGGGTATTGTTTTTGATCTATATGGGCGCTGTAACGTGGAAAAGCGCATCGTCTGTACAGCCGACCGTAGGCGGTGATTCGGTGGATTCTCCGACATCGTTGACGGCGCGCAAGCAGGTGGCGTTTGCGTTATCTGTTTCGCTACTCAATCCACATGCTTTGCTGGATACGATCGGTGTGATCGGTACAAGTTCGTTGCAATATGAGCATGGAGCAAAATGGGTGTTTGCGTTGACTTGTATCGGTGTGTCGTGGTTGTGGTTTGGATTGCTAGCGATTGCGGGGATGACAGTTGGCAGATGGGATGAAGAGGGGCGTTGGTTTCGCGTGTTAAATCGGTGCTCGGCGCTGTTGATCTGGGGCATTGCAGTGTATTTGCTCCTAAGTGTGTGGCAGGAGATTCAGTTTTTACTTTGACTGGACTATAGAGGAATCCTATATATAATTGCAACGAACGACGAACGACGAACGACGAACGACGAACGACGAACGACGAACGACGAACGACGAACGACGAACGACGAACGACGAACGACGAACGACGAACGACGAACGACGAACGACGAACGACGAACGACGAACGACGAACGTCTATAAGATCAAACTAATAAAAAGGCAGAATGCTGGAATGAGCGCAGTGTTCTGCCTTTTTGTATAAAGCATATTATGGTTACAATGTTCTCGCACGTACTATAATTCGATGACAATCATTTCGATGGAATGATCATCTGCACCTAATAGCTAATGCGATTCCTGCCATATAGATACCGATGCAGATATATTAAAATCTATGTGCTGAAAGTCCAATTCTTTAGCCGTCAGACTTAAAATGTGCGCGTGCGCTGTTAAACCTTCGCCTTAAATCCTTTAATAAACTCCACCGCTTTACGGATATCCTGCTCCGGTTGGCTACCGACTTCGCGTTCAATCGTCAGATAGCCGGTGTAGCCGATGTCCTGTAACGCTGCGAAATATGCCTTGAAATCAACGTTTCCTTCGCCCAGCGCCACTTCCTTAAATCCAACACTACCATCTTCAAAAGCAGCAATCTGCTCATGACTCAGATCACCATACACGTCATGCGGATTCACTTCCGCCGTGCGAATGCCGTCCTTCACATGGGTATGCACGATGTAGTCGCGCAGCGTATACACGCCTTGCACCGGATCATCGCCGGTGACCATCACCATGTTGGCAGGATCGAAGTTGACGGCGACGCCTTTGTTATCCAGCGAATCGAGAAATTGCTTCAATCGTGTCGCTGGTTCCGGTCCCGTTTCGATGGCAAAATAACCGCCCATGGACGAAGCGAACGAAGCGAGTTCGTTACACGCGCTTTGCATGATGGCATATTCCGGGTGACTGGTATCTTCGGGAATGATGCCGATATGTGTGGTGACGATGGGTGTACCGAGTTCCAGCGCGAGCGTCATAATCTTTTTGGATTTTTCTACTTTCCATACATTATCTGTCTCGCGGCGGAAGCCGTGTCCGCCGAAATCGGCGCACAATGCGGACACTTCCAGTCCCAACCCTTGTAAATATTCCTTGAGATCACGGCGGCGGTCGATGCCCAGATTGTCCGGGTCCATTATGCCTTCGGTTGCCCAGATTTGTACGCCGTCTGCACCGACTTCAAGCGATTTTAATAAATTGTCGCGCAGTTCCAGTTTAAAAGCATCGGCGATCACACCGATTTTGCCTAGTTCGGTTGTCATATCGTCACGTCCTTTTTGGAAAATATCGTGAGCATACTTGAGTGTGTATCCATACATATTCGTAGATATTCAATGGACGATTATCCATGTCACGAATGGAATCAACGTATCTAGTCGCTACTTCGATGTAGCTAATATTGCGATGTGCTCCGTTTCGCTACATGGAAGTATCCGTTAAACGGCATCCCAGATACGGCGTACATTGTCCAGTCCAACTTTCGCGCCGATCAGGCAATCTTCCATGCCTTCAAATTCCACTGACAGGTAGCCGTCGTAACCGGAAGCTTTGACAATTCGCAGAATCTCCCACATATCCAGATCGCCCTGCCCGATAATCGCGCCGCGCAGATACGTTCCGCTAGTGCTTGTAAACCAGCCTGCACCCGGATTCCGATCTGCCGGACGCAGGTAAAAGTCTTTGATATGCACCATTGAAGCAAAGGGCAGATTTTTCTGCACGGCAGCGACCGGATTCTCGTCGGCACACACAAAGTTGCCGACATCCAGCGTTGTTTTGTAATTGTCGCGGTTGACTGCTTGAACTAGCGTCTGTACGCGGTCGGCATGCTGGATCAGGTAGCCGTGGTTCTCGACGCTGGTGGTGATGCCATACGTGGCAGCGTGCTCAGCGATGCGGCGACAGGCGTTGGCAAGCTTCTCCAGATGAGTATTGAAGTTGGCAATCGATACATTCGGCGAAGAGGCGACATCGTGGCGCATCAGCTTGACGCCCAGCTGGGCAGCGATATCCACTTCACGGATGACGCGCTGGATTTCCTGCTCGTATGCTTCCTCGCTATCTGTCAGAAAATTAGCGCCAATCGCATAATTGGACAACTCTATGCCGCGTTGCTTGGCATGTTCCACAATCTGGTCAATCCATTCCGGGTTATCCGTCAAGCTGTAGCTGAGCGGTACAATCTCGACATGCTCTGCGCCGTGTTCGGCAGCGTAATCGATCACATCCAGCACGGTCATGTCGCCGCTGGATAGTTTGCCGTGCAGGCTGTACGTACTGAGTCCAAGCTTCATAGAATCACCTCCCGACCGAGCTTCGCTGATTCGTACACCGCAGTTAGCATGCGCATCATATGCACGCCGTCTTCCACCGGACTAATCGGCTGGCTGCCAGTCTGAATACAGTGGATAAAGTGACGAATTTCGTTGTCAAACGCACCTTCAAAATGGAACCCGGCATGATCCGTTTGCGGCTGGATATTCAGCACGGTGTTGTATTTTTCGGTAGTGATGGAGATGGCTGGATCCACTTCAAAGCCGCCTTTGCTGCCGTATAGCTTGATCTGCCCTTCATTTTCACGGGCGTGCAGACTGAAGCTGACATCGACGAGCAGGGAAGCCCCATTTTTGAAACGGATCATGACGTTTGCCATATCTTCCACATCGTTCTTGGTGGCGTCGTAATCGGCGGCTTTGTAATGGGACAGGTGTTGGATGTGAGCGCGGTTACCCAATTCGTAATATGTATTGCCACTGACGGATACGGGTTCCGGGCGACCCATCAAATACCAGCACAGGTCGATCACGTGTACGCCGATATCGATCAACGGGCCGCCGCCCGAGCGTTCGATATCGCTAAACCAGCCACCCGGATTGCCGAAGCGGCGGATATACGATGCCTTGGCATAATAAATGTCGCCAAAATCGCCTTGTTCGCTAAAATGCTTGAGCATTTGCGCATTGTTGTCATACCGACGGACAAAACCGACCATCAGCGTTTTGCCAGATTCGCGGACGGCGGCTTGAATCTGCTCTGCTTCTTCCACCGTGCGACAGAGCGGCTTTTCAACGAGTACGTGCTTGCCCGCCTTCAATGCGGCGATGCTGATCTCGGCGTGCGTATTGTTCCATGTACAGATACTGACGGCATCAATCTCTGGATCAGCGAGCAGCTCGTTATAATCGCTGTACGCTTTGGCACCTTCATATTGGGAAGCGACAGCGCGTGCGCGTTCTTCATTTTTATCGCAAACGCCGAGGATGGTTACGTCTTCATGGTTGTGATACGGCTTCAAATGAAACTCCGAAATACTGCCTGTTCCGATAACGCCAATACCGATGGTGGTTTTCATAGCAATCGTCCTTTCCGGGTAGGTGAGTATATAGCTGATTTGCAACGATTATATAATTTCGGGAAAGAGGGAGCATGAATGGAAATGCGGTTTGTTTGAACTATTGTGCTGTTAGGAGAGGTGAGATGCGGTATAGTAGAAGTGTGGTGAGATGCTGGGATGTACTCCAAACATGATGAACACATGAGCGAACAGCATATTGCGCAACTGTGTGGAGGAAGGCATATTTGAAACACATAGAATACATACTTGCATCGTCGTGAATCATCTAAGTCTTCAGGGGGTGTGTTTATGAATTGGCCGGTGGATTTGCAGGAGCCGATGAGTATGCCTGATCCTTCGTTTCCGATTAAGGTGAATTTTTGTGGATCGCGGGAGTATGGGCAGGTGATGTTTCCGCATCATTGGCATCGGCATATGGAATTTTTGTATGTGGAAAGTGGGGAAGCGATGATTGAGTGCAATGCGGAGCCGGTGCATGTACGTGCTGGGGATCTCATTGTGCTGAATGGTAATGATCTGCATCAGGGGACAAGCTTGTCGAATCAGCTGGTGTATTATGCGTTGATCGCGGATTTGCAATCGCTGCAAAGTCCGTCACAGGACGCGGTAGAGACGCGTTTTATTACGCCGATGACGCAGAATCGGCTGCTATTTCGTACACATATTCGCGGGGATGGCGAGTTACAGCGCTGTATGGAGGATATTATCGACGAGTTTCGCAATCGCCGGGTAGGGCATGAATTGTCGGTCAAATCGTATATGTATCGGCTGTTGACGCTACTTGTGCGTGGATATGTAGCGGACGTGTCCAACTGGAAGCATAACGAGAATCGGATGCGCAATCTGGAGCGGTTTACGCCGATTTTGCAGCATATTGAGCAGTGTTATGCGGATGAAATGACGATTGAACAGCTGGCGGGCATGGCAGGGCTGAGTCGGTTTCATTTTAGCCGATTATTTCATGAATTGACTGGGCGCACTGTCACTGAATATATTAATCGGGTAAGGATCAATCGGGCGGAGTATCTGCTGATTAATACCGGGATGACGGTATCGGAAGTGGCGATGGCGGCAGGGTATAACGACATCTCATATTTTAGCCGCACCTTCAAAAAATACCGGGATGTTGCGCCTTCGGAAATTCGGGAGCTGTTGATGTGATGTTTGAATAGTGTAATGTAAGAACGATAACGTACTGCATATAACGAGCAGTTACAGAGCAGGTGTAAAGTAGTGATCTATCATGGATATGTTATCATTTGAATAATTGTGCTGCTTTTTGCAAGTATATATTTCAGATTTGAAGGAGAGACGACAGGCATATGTTAAATGTATTCATCTGGGCAGGCTTTATTTTGCTTGCGCTTGCGGTGATTTTGAGCAGTTCTTGGTTTGGCGGCGGGTATGTACGTAGCGAGGATGAAGCAGTTATTGAAGCACGAAGATTGCAGAAAAAGCAGCGTATGAAATGGGCGCTGCGCTGTATCGGTTTGTCGGTGCTGGCATTCGTGCTGGCGCTCATCGTTTACAATTTGCCACTATAAAATAGACAAAAGCAAGCGTTGACAGAATCTGGGGACGCGGTTATGATGTTGACATTCAAGTGCTGCAACAGCGGCATCACCATTACTTTTGAGGAACAGGAGGACGCAGGAGATGATGTACTATACGTATTTGCCAGAGCAACCGTCGAATTCACATCATGATGAACGCAGCCCGCAGCGAAATTTGCGCACGGTCGAACGTTCTTATTTTCCGGAACATATACCCGGATCGCTCACCCCTATACGTACATGTACAGACTCATCATCCTTACCGGACCTCCATATCGAACTGCCCAGCAGGCGGTAACTTACTCATTGGTCTGACGCTATGTATCGCAGTGACATGATCTACATGTCATTCTGGTAACAATAGCAGCAGGCAAATTAGCAATTGGGAGAATATAAGCCAAGCAGTGTATCTGCTCGTTGTCGTCGCATGAATATTCAGCTAGTATCGTTGAATGAACATGGAGGATGACGCAGCAGGCATTTGCCCAGCATACCCGGCCGTGGACTGAATAGTCTGCGGCCTTTTTGTGTTGTGGCATGGATAGCAAGTGAGGAACAAGCAAGTAAGCTACATAGGGAGGAACAAGCATGTATTTACAAATCAAATCTGCCGGTCCGCACGCTGGCATGATCTCGCATCTACTCGCAAAGAATCCATACAACCTGTACGACCGTCAGGAAAAAGGCGCTCGTGTGCGTCTGTTATTCCCCGTATTTACAGAGCAGGAAATGCAAGTGCTGTTGTTCGTCACACCCGATCCTATCGATCTGGTCAAAGGCAGCCCAGACAGCTATGACATTACGAATTATATTAACGACCGCGAGTTTGTCGTTAGCAGTTTATTTTGCTCATATATTCGTCCGGCGCTCGGTACAGCGCTGAATGGCAAGCCGAAGGCGGATTATGCACAGTGGGTCGATTATCGGTTTCCGCTGGAAGTGAGTGTAGGGCCGGTATCGTCCAATTTGCCGGATGATGTGCTGTCGTCGCTGTTCACGGCACTTGGGTACGAGGTGGAGCTGGAGCGTGGAGAAAGCGACTATTCCTTTCAGCTGAAAAAGCGCAGTACGATTCGAGTCATTCATCTGCGCGGGGAAGCTACCATTCAGAATCTGCTGCGGCAATTGTTTATTTTGCTGCCCGTGCTGGATGATTATAAGCATTATTACATCGGCGACGAGGAAGTGGAGCGGCTGCAGCGGTATGGCGAAGGCTGGCTGACGAAGCATCCGCAGCATCGGCTGATTGTCAAACGGGCATTGCGTTTTATGCCGCTGATTCGCCAGTACAGCGCATCCTTGCCGCTGGAAACGCAGGACATGCTGGAACAGCCCGAAGAAACGCAGGAGATGCTGGAGCAATCGGAGGATGGTAGCGGTGAGCGCGACGGAACAGCAAGTAAGGCAATTGCACCGGAGGATCACCTGCATACATCCAGTTCGCCCGTTGCTACAGTATCTACAGATGTCGTAACAGATGATACGGACGCGACGTTGGAGGTTGTATCTGCTGCTGTACACACTGTCAAAGCTCCGCGTCTGAACGAACTGCGATATCAGGCAGTCGTAGAGCAGATCGGTGCATTGCCACAGCGTCAGACCATCATCGACTTTGGCGCTGGCGAAGGCAAATTGTCTGAGCGGTTGGCACGTATTGGCGGTGTAAAGCAGGTATGGGCAGTGGAGCCATCCGCTTATGCAGGCGTGCGTGCACTGGAGCGATTCGCTGATATGCAGGCTTCGGGAGCAGGCACGGTGCCGCAACTGGCGACCGGCTCGTTATTTTACCGGGATGATCGCTGGAGTGGTGCGGATGTGATGATTTTGTGCGAGGTAATCGAGCATATCGATGCGCTACGCTTGCCGATGGTGATGCGTACACTGCTGGATGAATATCGTCCGCAGACGTTGATCCTGACGACACCGAACCGTGAGTACAACGCGGTCTATGAAATGGAACAAGATGATATTCGCCATACTGATCATCGGTTTGAATGGAGTCGTCAGCAATTTGCAGACTTTTGCCGGGAATGGAGCAAGTACGGCGGTTATGAGATGAATATGCACGGGATTGGTGAGGTATCTGTGGAATATGGTCAACCGACACAGATGGCGGTATTTCACAAACAAGGAGGGAAGAACAAATGACCGGCTACCGGGATGAACATAACAAAGGGCAAGAGAATCAACAATATGCCGACAAACGGGATCGGCCATTGCAGCAGGAGCCGATTCGTACGATTACGATGCCAACCGGCGGGATTGTGCTGCTGATGGGACCGTCCGGCAGCGGGAAAACGACATGGCTGGAGCAGCTAGTAGAGAACGGCACTTTGCTATCTAGCGAAACGGTATCGTCTGACCGCTTCCGCCAGCTTGTTGGAGATACCGACCATATCGATTGGCGGCAACATCCGCGTGAGGAAGGCGATGTACTGTATCAGCAGTATCGGCTAATCTCGGATCGCGCGTTTCGGGTGATGGAAGAAACGATTGCCGCGCGTGCTCGGCTCAACTTGCTAACATGGGTAGATGCGACACATTTGCATCCTGAAGATCGGGCGGTCTACATCAACCTTGCACGTCGCAATCATGTGCACATTGTCGTCGTTGCGCTGGATGTACCGGAAAAGGTACTGCTGGAGCGTGACCGTACTCGTCTGCATGCGCGTGGACGACAGAGAATCAAGCAGCATATCGTTGTGTTTCGCGAGAATATGTACAAGCTCAAAAGCGAAGGCTTCGACGCTGTACATCTATTGAAGCCGCGCGATCTGGAGCAGGTTCGTCTGGAACGTACGGCGAACCCGCTACTGCAACCGCTTGGAAACGGCGTGGATGTAATCGGTGATATTCACGGCTGTTACGAAGAAATGATGCAGCTCATTCACAAGCTTGGCTATGTCACAGATGAGCAGGGCATCTACCGTCATCCAGATGGACGGATGTTAGTATCGGTCGGCGATATTATGAGTCGTGGTCCGCGCTCGCTGGAAACGATGCAGTTCTGGCAACGTCAGCTGGCAGCACAGCAAGCGCTGATGGTTGATAGTAACCACGGCTGGAAAGTGGCGCGTTATCTGGAAGGACGCCAAGTACAGATGAACCACGGTGACGAGCAATTTGTCGCGGAATTGGAGCAATATGGGGCTGTACACGGGCAGGAAGCACTGGACACACTCAAAGAACAGTTTCGTGCAATGCTGCTGGCAGCGCCGTCCCATCTCGTATTTACGCATAACGGAGTGCGCCGCTTGATCGTAACCCACGCCGGAATTCGGGATCATTACATTGGCAAGCAGTCCAAAGGTATTTCCGATTACTGTCGTTATGGCGAAACCGATGGACAGGATGATAGTGGCAAGCCGCAGCGCACCGATTGGTTTGCGAATCATGAGTCCGGAGAATGGATCGTATGGGGACATGATCCGCGTCTGCGTCCGACGATTGTGAATCGTACAGTCAATATTGATCAGGGCGTCGTATTCGGCGGGCAGCTGACGGCGTATCGTTTTCCAGAGCAAAGCTTTGTCGCGGTAGACGCGTTGCACGATTATGCGCAAGATACAGACAGCCCGCTAGAGCGTCAGCGCAAACGCCGCTTTGCCGCGCCGAACTTGACGCCGCTTATTAACGGGTACAGCGTCATGACCGACAGTTATGGTGAGATCGGCGTGCGTAGTGAATTTGTGAAAGCAGCGGTCGATACGGTATCGCATTACACCGTGCCGCTGGAAGAATTGATGTATGTACCGCCAACGATGACGCCGCCAGCGGTCTCAGCGCTGGACGACTATCTGGAGCATCCGGCGGAAGCACTGGCGTATTACCGCTCCCGCAACGTGTCTCGTATTGTTGCACAGAAAAAGCATATGGGCAGCCGTGCAATTGTACTGTTGTTCCGCGATTCGCAGGCAGCAATTCCGTATATCGGACGTCCGCTCAGTGGACGCATTTACACACGTACTGGACGCGCCTTTTTCCCATCTTCATTGGAGCAGCAAGTTCTGGATAAGCTGCGTACGGATCTGGAACATGCGAACTATTTTGAGCAATATGGGACGGATTTTGTACTGTTGGATACTGAGATTGTGCCGTGGAATTTGAAGGCACGCGAACTGATCTCATCCCAATATGCGCATGTGGCAGAAGCGGCGCTGCATGATCGTCGTACGATTCTAGATACGCTACATACCGCGCAGCAGCAAGGGCGCGAAGTAGCGGACTGGATTGGGGAATGGAGGGAACGGCTGAATAATGCACAGCGATTTGCAGAGGCATTTCAGGCATATTGTTGGGATACAGACGGGCTGGACGGCATTCAGATTGCACCGTTTCATATTTTGGCGCATAGCACAGGTTCGCTCATGGATCGGGAGCATACGTGGCATATGCAGCATGCTGAGCAATTGGCGCAATCTTGCTCGATGATACTAGCTACCGAATATCAAGTAGTGGAGCTGGACGATGAACATGCCGAGCAGCAGCTCGTACAATGGTGGAGCGATATGACCGAGCAGGGGCATGAAGGTGTAGTGATCAAGCCGGAGTGTATGACGACATATGATGGAGATCGTTTGGTACAACCGGCGATCAAAGTGCGTGGACGCAAGTACCTGCATATTATTTATGGAATGGACTACTTGCAGCCAGACAATCTGAAACGATTAAAACAGCGCAAAACGCGTAAAAAAGAACGCCATGCGTTAATGGAATTTGCGCTCAGTCTGGAATCGGTAGCGCGCTTTGTACGTCAGGAGCCGCTCGAGCGGATGCACGAATGTGTACTCGCGGCGTTATCGCTGGAAGCCGATGCGGTCGATCCACGTCTGTGATCGCTGAAGCCCCCCTTTAGATAGAATAAGAAAACAAACATAATGAAAGTAGAGTGAACAAGATGGCATTTCAAATTATCGACGGCGTGCGTGTCTGGGGCGAACCGGACAGCAGCGCGGTCAGTCAGGCAGTAACGTGTGCCAATCATGGTAATGTGGTGCAAGCGCTGCTGATGGCAGATCATCATAAAGGCTACAGTCAGCCAATCGGCGGTGTGGTCGCCTATAGTGGTCAGATCTCGCCATCCGGTGTCGGCTATGATATCGGTTGCGGCAACAAAGCGGTACGTACCAATCTGATGGCAGCGGATATTATGCCTCGGATCGGTAGCATGATGGATCAAATCGCCAATCAAATTACGTTTGGCGTTGGACGGGGCAATCGCAACCGTGACGATCACGAGCTATTCGACGATCCAGACTGGAATGTATACATGCAGGTTGCAGGGAAAAAAGGGCATGATGCACTGAAAAGGCTTGCCCGCGAGCAGCTAGGCACGGTCGGCAGTGGTAATCACTATGTCGATCTGTTTACCGAGCCATCTACAGGACGGCTATGGATCGGTAATCATTTTGGCAGTCGTGGATTTGGACATAAGACGGCAAGCGGATTTCTGAATCTGGCGGTGGGACGGGGCTTCTTGGATAAAGCGCCGGGTGAGCATATGGATCAAGCGCCGACGCTGTTCGATCTGGATCAGGAGCATGGCGAGCTATACTACCGGGCGATGAAGCTCGCAGGACGATATGCGTATGCCGGACGCGATTATGTCATTGATGAAGTACTGCGTCTGCTGGGTGCGACTGCGGATTTTGCAGTGCATAATCATCATAATTTTGCGTGGAAAGAGCAGCATGACGGGCAAGAAACGATTGTCGTTCGTAAAGGGGCGACACCTTCGGCACCGGGTCAGCTGGGCTTTATCGGCGGCAGTATGGGCGATATTTCGGTCATTGTGCGCGGGAAGGACAGTCTGGAAAACAAGCAGTCCTTTTACAGCACGGTACATGGCGCTGGTCGGGTCATGAGTCGTACGCAGGCAGCGGGTAAAATGAACTGGAAAACTCGTACCCGTCACGGCGGCACAATTACGCGCGAGCAGATGAAGCAGGCGATTGACGATTTTGGTGTGGAGCTGCGCGGCGCGGATACGGACGAGAGTCCATTTGTGTACCGCAAGCTGCAAACGGTGCTGGACGCGCATCATGAGACGCTGGATGTGCTGCATGTGCTGAAGCCGATTGGCGTGTGCATGGCGGGCGCGAATGAATTTGATCCGTATAAGGATTGAGTGAGGTTGTATTGTTGATCGTTCTCCAAAACGGGTATGCTAATACATAGCACCGCCAAAATGGATTCATTGGAAGGAGAATGATCGATGACGAATCTTGTTAATAATGCGATCTTGAAAGCAAAAGCAGGGTATGAAGAGCAGTTAAAAGCAGAGTTAATCAAAATGTTGGAGCCTTCTCGTAGCGAACGTGGTTGTATTCAATATACGTTGCATGAATCGGTGGAACCGGGTGTATTTGTCTTTTATGAAATATGGGAAGATGAAGCTGCGCTTGAATTTCATATAAATACCCCTCATTTCAAAACCTACCGTGAGAATATTGCATCATTGATTGATTCTCGTGAAGCATTCCGTTTGCAACAGGTAGAACAATAATATAAGCATCATACAACAGTGATTTCCGATACCGGGAATCACTTTTTGTTATGTGCATCCATAGATTGTTGATTTGATCCAGACTACCTGTGCTTTTTGTATCAACATTATCTATTAGACGCCGATTGGTAATTTCGATAACCTAATAGATACATACTAAATTTTATAAAACCGATAGGAATTATAAGTTTTATGGAAAGGGACTGCTTATGATCAAATATGTAACGAAACGGCTATTGATCGCGTGCTGCACACTGCTGGTCATTTTGTTCATTTTATTCGCGATGATGGAGTGGATGCCGGGTACGCCGTTCAATGATGATAAATTGACCGCACAGCAGCTTGCCCAGCTCAACACTGCCTACGGGCTGGACAAGCCGGTGCCGATAAAATTCGCTAATTACGTAACACATGTGCTGCAAGGCGACTTTGGCGTATCGTATGTCATTCAGAAAAATATGCCCATTGCCAGCTTGATTCAAGATCGGCTACTCATCTCCTTCCAAATCGGTTTGCAAGCAATTACGGTCGGTGTGGTGATCGGTCTCATTCTCGGCATCATCTCAGCGCTGCGTCATTCGACGATCTGGGATACGATCTCGTCGCTCGTATCGATGCTAGGCGCGAGTATTCCATCGTATGTATTCGCGCTAGGATTAATGTACGTTTTCGCTTTTAAATTGGGTTGGTTTCCGGTGTTGTTCTCGCAGCGAATGGCGGATTCGTCAACTATTTTGCCGAGTATTGCACTGGCGATGCTGCCGATTGCCAAGGTAGCACGATTCACACGCAATGAGATGATCGAAGCGCTGCAATCGGATTATATCCAGTTGGCGCAATCAAAAGGTATTAATAGCTTTGGCATCATTCTATTCCATGCGCTACGCAATACGCTCATTCCGCTGTTAACGGTCATTGCACCGATGGTCGTGGGTATGATGATGGGCAGCATGGTAATCGAAAATATTTTCGCTATTCCGGGTATCGGCAATCTGTTTATTACCGCTATTCAGGTAAATGATTACAATGTTGCGATCTCAATTGCCTTTATTTATAGCGTACTGTTTATCGGCATGATGCTGCTGGTCGATCTGCTGTATGGTCTGATCGATCCACGAATTCGACTGGCAGGAGGAGGAAAAGCATGAAGAAAGGCATCGATATCTATGCTCGTCATACGAAGCGGGACGACACTTCCTCTCTCAACGCATCCCATGACGCTTCCAATAACTTAACACAAGCTAATCAATCGCCAGCATCTACCGATCTTCGCCAGACTAGCGGAGCGAAAGTGCCTACAGAAACGACAGCTATTGCACAAACGACGAATGCTGTACAACATCGGTCGAATGCTATACAACATCCATTGAATGCACAAGAACATTATGTTGGCAATAACGGTTCACATGAAGGAAATCCTGCGTTTGCTGCACCATTTGAGCTGGCACATCGGCAGCTTGCCGCTGAAGGTATCAACGAAGAGTACCGCAAGCCGCGTTACGACAGTATCCGCCGTGTCTTTCGCAGTAAAAGTGGCTTGATTGGTGCTATCATTCTCACGCTGATCGTTCTGTTTGCACTCATCGGTCCACTCATTAGCGGCTATGCACCGAATGCAGTAGATATGAAAATACAGAACCTGCCGCCACGGCTACCGGTTGTGGAGCAGCTGGGCTTTTGGAATGGGGAGACGCGGGGCGACAATCCGTATATCGAACGGGGGATTCAGCAGCAGTATCACTATTTTGGCACCGATACGCTGGGGCGCGATCTGTGGACGCGTGTATTTACCGGGACACGCATTTCGCTATTTGTGGCGATGGTGGCGGTATGTATCGATATTGTAATTGGGATTACCTATGGCATGATTTCAGGATATTTTGGCGGCAGGGTTGATCTGGTGATGCAGCGGATGATCGAGGTGATCGCGGGTATACCGAGTCTGGTCGTTATTACGCTGTTTATGATCATTCTCAAGCCGGGGCTGATTACGATCATTATCGCGCTCATGATTACGAACTGGATCGGGATGAGCCGGATTGTCCGGGCACAGGTATTACGGCTGAAGCAGCAGGATTATGTACTGGCGGCGCGTACGCTGGGCGCTTCGGATATTGTCATTTTACTGCGGGAGATTTTGCCGAATATGTACGGTACGATCATCATTATGGCAATGATGTCGATTCCAGAAGCAATCTTTATCGAATCGTTCTTATCGTTCATCGGGCTGGGCATTCCTGAGCCGACGGCTTCGCTCGGTACACTGATCAGTACTGGCTTCAAGTCGATGATGATTCATCCCTATATGGTGGCGATTCCGGTCGCTGTGTTCGCACTGCTGATGATCAGCTTCAATCTGCTGTCTGATAGCCTGCGCGATGCACTGGATTCCAAATTGAAAATCTGAAGCCAAGGAGGCGAGCAAGATGACAGTGGCAGAGCAACCAACAAACTTTATCCAGCCGGTGAAAATAGCTGCCGACGATGCTCCCTTGCTATCGGTCAGCGGATTGAAGCAGTCCTTTCGCTCCAATGGGCAGAGAGTGCAGGCGGTCAACGGTATCGATCTGCACATTCAGCAAGGCGAAACGTATGGACTGGTCGGTGAATCCGGTAGTGGCAAGTCGACAATTGGACGATGCCTGATCCGTATTTATGATCCAGATGAGGGCAAGATCATATTAGACGGTAGTGAGATTAGCGGCAAATTGACGCGGGAGCGCAAGCGATATATTGCCAGCCGCATGCAGATGATTTTCCAAGACCCGATGGCAAGTCTGAATCCGAAAAAAAGGGTGATCGACATTATCGGGCAGGGGCTGGATATTCATCGCACGTATCGTTCAGCAGCAGAGCGGCGGCAGCGCGTGTATGAGGTGATGGATAAAGTAGGGCTGGCGCGCAGTCATGCGGATCGGTATCCGCACCAATTTTCCGGTGGACAGCGGCAACGGATTGGCATTGCGCGGGCGCTGATTATGAATCCAAAGCTGCTCATTGCCGACGAAGCGATTAGTGCGCTGGATGTATCGATTCAAGCGCAGATTGTCAATCTGCTCAAGCAATTGCAACAGGAGCTACACACGGCGTATCTGTTTATCGCGCATGATCTGGCGATGGTGAAGCATATTTCGGATCGGATTGGCGTGCTGCATCACGGTTATCTGGTGGAGACGGGCACAGCGGATGATATTTTCCTGCGAGCGATGCATCCGTATACTCGCTCACTGCTGTCAGCAATTCCAGTACCTGATCCACGGGTGGAAAAGCATCGGCAAAGCTTTCACTACCACGCGAGCGAGCTGGATTATGTCGATGCAGTAGAGCATCGTCTGGAGGGAGAGCATGTAGTGCTGGCTACACCGGAGCAGCTGGTGCAATGGCAACAGGAGGTGAATGTATAGAATGCAGCAAGGTGAAAGGAGGAGCGTACATGAGTGAGCCAACGATACATAATGATGCACAATCTGCAAATCAGCAGATAGCGTCCAGTACAAAATCTCTATCGTCACAAGCGTCAGATGCACCATCACAATCTCTATCATCGAAACCTATACCGTCACAAGCGCCAGTCGTATCATCCGATGCACAGCACATCTTGTCCGTATCGAATCTGGCAGTTAGCTTTCGGACGACGCGCGGATTGCTGCGGGCGGTGCGTGGTGTTGATTTTGAATTGAAGCGTGGGAAGACGCTGGCGATTGTTGGTGAATCTGGCAGTGGCAAATCGGCGACAGCGCGGACGATTATGGGGCTGGGTGGACCGCAGCAGCAGATCGACAGTGGGCATATTTATTTTCACGATAGTCAGAATGGAAGTAGCCAGCCCATTGATCTGCTTACGCTCAGCAAGAAACAACTGATTTCCGACATTTGTGGTCAGAAGATTGCAATGATCTTCCAAGATCCGATGAGTACGCTCAATCCGACGATGAGCATCGGGCGTCAGATTGTGGAAGCGATTCGCAAGCATCAGCGGCTTGGTCGACGGGATAGTCGTGAGCTGGGCATTCAATTGCTGGAGGAGGTCGGTATTCGGCAGGCGGCGCATACGTACAAGCAGTATCCGCATCAGCTGTCCGGCGGAATGCGGCAGCGGGTCGTCATTGCGATTGCACTTGCCTGCAATCCACAAATTCTGATCTGCGACGAGCCGACGACAGCGCTGGACGTGACGATTCAGGCGCGTATCTTGGAGCTGATCGCACGAATTCAGCAGGAGAAGAATCTGTCCGTCATTTACATTACGCATGACTTTGGCGTAGTGGCACGGGTAGCGGATGAGGTGGCAGTGATGTATGCCGGGCAATTGGTCGAAAAGGGCACTGCCGACGATATATTCTACCATCCGGTTCATCCGTACACCCGCGCGCTGCTGTCCTGTGTACCGGATGCTGGAATCGACGCGCACCGCTTGTATTCGATTCCTGGTATCCCGCCTGATCTGGTGCATCCCATTACAGGCGATGCGTTTGCGCCGCGTAATGAATATGCGCTGAATATTGATTTTGAACAGGAGCCGCCAGAATACCGGATCAACGATACGCATACCGTTCGTTCATGGCTGCTGCATGAACAGGCACCGGAGCTGGACGTGAATCCTATGTTGACAGAGCGACTGCGTCAGATGCAGCAGCGCGCTGCCAATACAACAACGCAAGCAGAAGCATGACCCACTATATAATCAGGACAGGAGACTGAATATGAGTAAAAAAACGATGGTATTGCTGTTAACGCTGGCGTTATTGGCGGGGCTATTAAGCGCCTGCGGCAAAGGCTCAGAACGTTCGGATGCATCTTCATCCAGCAGCAGTCAGGATCTGATCGTCGCCAACACAGCGGATGTATCGACACTGGATTCCAATCTGGCTACGTCGGCGGAGGATTTGAATATTATTAACAAATTGGTCGAAGGATTGTACCGTCAAAGCGAGAAGGGCGTCGAGCTGGCGGCAGCAAGCGATGTGAAGATTAGCGATGATAAGAAAACGTACACCTTTACTATTCGTGACGAGAAGTGGTCGGATGGCACACCAGTAACGGCGCATGATTTTGAATATGCGTGGAAACGATTGGCGAATCCAGAAACGAAAGCGGAATACTCGTACATGCTGCTAGTCGCTGGTGTGAAAAACGCCGAGAATGTACTTTATAACGGTGCCGCACTAGATACACTCGGTGTAAAAGCAACCGACGACAAAACGTTTGTCGTGCAGCTGGATCGGGTCGTGCCGTACTTTGATTCTTTGATGGCAGGTACATACTTTGCACCGATCAATGAGAAATTTGCTACGGCGCAAGGCGATCAATACGGGCTGTCCAAAGACAATGTACTGTCCAATGGTCCATTCGTTATCTCTGACTGGACGGTTGGCGGTGACTCGGTTGTCCTATCCAAAAATACGCAGTATTGGGATCAGGACAATATCAAGCTGAACACCCTGACGTACAAAACGGTCAAAGATTCGCAATCCGGCATTCTGGCGTATCAATCGCAGCAACTGGATTATGTAGAGATTAACGGTGAAGAAGGGGCAGCTTACAAAGATTCCAAAGATTATCATACTCAGCTTGCCCGCATGCTGTACTATTTCCAACCGAATCTGAAAGTAAAAGAATTGAACAACGTGAATTTGCGCCTCGCACTGGCACTGGCGTATGACAAACATTCAGTCGTCGATAATATTCTAAAAGATGGCTCTGTTCCGGCAGATTTCCTGATCGTCAACACGCTTGCTTCTGGCGTAGAGGGCAAAACCTTCCGTGACGCTGCCCAAGCGACGTATCTGGAATCGGACAAAGTCAAGGCGGTCGAATATTTCAACAAAGCCAAAGCCGAGCTGAAGCAGGATACATTCACATTCGAATTACTGTACGACGATGACGATACAACCAAGCAGATTGCTCAATTCTATCAATCCGAAATTCAAAATACACTGCCCGGCATCACGATCAATCTGAAAGCCCAGCCGAAGAAAAATCGCGTTGCTCTCGCTGGCAAAGGCGACTTCCAGATTATTATCACTCGTTGGGGCGCTGACTATGATGATCCATCCACATACTTCGATCTGTTCACGGAGCGTTCCGGCTACAACTTCGGTCACTGGGTGAACCCGGAATACGACAAGCTGGTTAACGGCGCATCGCAGCAGTGGATCGCTTCGCCGGAGAAACGTCTGGATGCGTATATCAAAGCGGAGAAAGTATTGCTCGACGATGCCGCCATTTTCCCAATCTATCAGGATGGACGTTCGTATCTGCTCAACTCGCGTGTCACCGTGAAATTCAGTCCAGAAGGCTCAGCATTGTGGAGAACAGCAACGATCAGCAATGAATAGTGAATCTAGTCGTGGAGGATACACATGGGATATATTGATCTGCACTGCGATACGCTGATGCTGTTTGCCAGACCGGATCATACTGGCGATTTGCGGCGCAATGACCGACAAGTCGATCTGGACAAGCTGGCACGTGGCGGAGCGTATGCGCAATTTTTTGCCATCTTCATGGTACCAGAACCCTTTTATGCTCATTTGCATATGGAACCGCTGGCGGATGACGTATATTATGAGCGTTTGTATGAGGCGTTTCGACAGGAATTCATCGATGGAACAGCGGAAGGCGCAGCCGCGCGGTTTGCTGGAAATTATGAGCAATACACTGCCAATCGGGAAGCAGGCAGATTGTCCGCTTTTCTGACGATTGAAGATGGACGGCTGCTGGACGGCAATCTTAATACACTGGATCAGTGGTATCGTCAAGGCGTGCGACTGATTACGCTCACATGGAATTACGAGAACAGCATCGGCTATCCGCAATCGTCAGATCATGAGCTGATGCAGCATGGGTTAAAGCCATTCGGGGTGGAAACCGTGCAACGCATGAACGAGCTGGGCATGATCGTTGACGTATCGCATCTATCGGATGGCGGGTTCTGGGATGTGGTGAAGTATAGCAACAAGCCATTTGTTGCTTCTCATTCCAACAGCCGAGTTCTGTCACCGCACCCGCGTAATCTCACCGACGAGATGATCAGAGCGCTTGGTAACAAGGGCGGTCTGGCAGGGCTGAACTTTGGCGGTAATTTCTTGAATGAACAGATTTCCGATGATCGCAGTACGTTGCAGCAGATGGTGCGGCATATTCATCATATGGTCAACGTAGGCGGAGTGGACAGTGTGGCACTTGGCTCCGACTTTGACGGTGTGCCGAGAAATCTGGAGATCGACGATGCCTCTCAAGTTCCGCTACTCGCTGAGCGATTACAGCAACACGGATTCCATCCATCCGACATCGATAAAATCATGTTCGGCAATGTAGAACGACTGATTCGCGAAACGTTATGAGCTGAACGAATTCCAAATACTCATATGCAAGTCATACGTACACGCAAGAAGCATCTGTCACAAAGGGCAGATGCTTCTTTTTTGCTTCAAATAAATAAGCGTATAAAAGTTATAAATAATACTTAATTACGATATTTTTATATAGCCAGCTATCGTTATACCCGTTACAATAAGATTTAGAATAAATTAACAAATTATTATAGTTTTTGTTTGTAAATGGTGTACACGGCTTACATATCGTGCGATACTTAAAATTGACAAGTCGAAAAAGAAAATCATATACTGATTAAAACATAATTTATGGATCAATTTACATTATTTAAAATATTATGTACATACTCTAGTTAGCAAGAAAATATCGTGCCACTTGTCATCCGCAACGGATAACCGTTTGAAATGATATAAGCATGACTTACTCCACATTGCAGGAAGGGATGGACATTTTGATCAGAAAATCGTTTTACATGTTATGGGGCACACAGACCGTCTCCAATATTGCGGACATTGTGTACTCGCTCAGTCTCGTTACCCTCGTATTTATTCAAAGCGGCTCGCTGCTAACAACGATCTTTATTCCGCTATTCCGTATGCTGTCCAAAATCGTCAGCGGATTGGTTGCACCGCTAGTGATGTCGAGGTATCGATTAACATCGATTTTAATGTGCTCGCAGCTTGGACAGTTTGTGCTGTTTACAGCGCTGATCTTTTACCTGTGGCTGACGCCTGTACCATCGTACGGTATCGTATTTGCAGTCGTATTCGGCATGTCCTTCTTGGATGGCTGGACAGATCCGGCGCGCAATGCGCTCGTGCCACGACTCGCAGATGGTGAAGGCTTGATGCGAGCTAATGGATTGATCTCGGTCAGCGATCAGATCGTTAAATGCTCTGGCTGGGCACTCAGCGGTATTATCGTCGCTGTTGCTGGGGCGTTGCCAACAATGTGGATCGCGTCGGCAAGTTATTTTCTGGCGATGTTTTTTACCGCATTTATCCGTGATCCGTATGCACAGGCAGGTCTAGTACATGCCAAAGGTGCAGTGGACGATGAGGCTGCACCAGCGACCAAACCATCGTATGGACAGCAATTGTCCGAAGGCTGGAAAATCATCGCCACTAACCGCCGCATCCGTCTGCTGGCAATTGTCGACAATATCGATACGCTGGGCGGCGCGGCGTGGTTGGGCGCATTTATTCTTGCCTTTGTCGTGCAGGTGCTGCATCAGGATGAACGCTGGTGGGGCTTTATGAATACTGCCTTTTTCATCGGTTCGATTGCAGGCGGACTGCTGATCGTCTCACGGGTGAAAAAGATTCAAAAGAACGCTTATCTGCATATGCTGCTGCATCTGATGATCTATGTGGTCATTGCGGTCGCATTTGCCTTCAATACCCAGCCGTTTCTGGCAATGTTCCTGCTCATGATCTCTGGCTTGCCAGTACAGGTAGCAGGCGTGATCCGTCGTACATTGATCCAGCAAAATCTGACACCGGAAGAAACACCGAGTGTCATGTCAGCATGGAGTGTGCTGAGTAATCTGGCATTCGCGGTTGCGATGCTGGGGCTGAGCTGGATTGCCGATCAATTCGGAATGAAAAATATGTACTTGATTGCTGCGTTAATGACGACGATCGCTGTCGTGATCGGATATGTATATCGCTCTTATTTCCGCGAGGAGCTGGCGGCGGGTGAGAACGAGCAGTATGTCAATGAACAATCGGTAGCAGCGAACAAGGCATAATTGGTTGGGAGATACGAAATAAGCTTACATTAGTAAACGGTGGAAGAGGTAATATTCCAAATCCAGAAGTAATCGTTACAGAAAAAGAAGCAGCGGTCTAAGATCGCTGCTTCTTTTTTACGTGGATGTGTAATATGACCACCTATGCACGTACATAGCACAATGACCATACAGACAGATATTGCAAAATGCTTTTAGCTGTATATTACATAAGCAATCATGAAAAGGACGATCTTAAACACCCGAATACGCCATAAATCCGCCATCCACCGGAATCGTTACGCCAGTAATAAACCCAGACGTATCCGCATCCGCCAGCCACAGCAGCGTGCCAAGCAGATCATCCGGTACACCGAATCGTCGCATCGGCGTATGCGCGATAATCTTCTCCGAACGTTCGGTGAGCGAGCCGTCTTCGTTTTTTAACAGTTTTTGATTTTGCTGAGTTAGGAAAAATCCCGGTGCAATCGCGTTTACTCGAATCCCAGTATGCGCAAAATGCACAGACAGCCACTGGGTAAAGTTGTTGATGCCCGCCTTGGCAGCCGAATATGCAGGTACTTTGGTCATCGGGCTGTACGCACTCATGGACGAAATGTTGATCACACTCACGCCCGTGCGTCCGGTCATATGGCGAGTGAAGATTTGCGTCGGAATCAGCGTGCCAATCATATTCAGATCCATCACCTGACGGAAGCCATCGATTTTGATATCATAAAAGGTCTGCTTGTCGTCATCATTCAGATCCTGCTCATGGAACGTTTCTTCGGTCGTATTCGCATCCGAATGATTGCCGCCCGCACCGTTAATCAGAATATCGCACGGACCGAGCTGCGCGGTGACTGCCGTCTCGGCAACGATCACGCTATCCTCGTTCGTGACATCGCATGCAACAGCAATGGCTTCGCCGCCTGCGGCAACGATCTCGTCAGCGACCAGTTGTCCTTTTTCCACCGTACGGTTCAGAATGGCGATACGGCAACCTTGTCGTCCTAACTCCAATGCCATCGCGCGGCATAATACACCCGCACCGCCCGTAATGACAACTACTTTGCCACGCATGGAATCGTGTAGCGGCAACGGTTTGGATTCTGTCTCGGTTAATGGTTCCTGCTCCTGTTCCTCCACATGACGAATCACTTCGCGTAGCGTTTTATCCACCAACTTATTGCCGGTAGTTGGCTCAGCAGGTGGAGCAATCGGAATGTCCGAAGCGGAGATCGTATCGGCGCTCGTAGCGAACTGTGGTGTCTGATCGTCTGCCAGATTGTTAGCTAACAAGACATCATCCGCTGTATCCGAAGTGGACAAGGATGGCTGCGTCGCTATTCTATCCTGCGTCGAATGTGGCGTTTGCTTATGGCTTGCTTGCTCCTGAGAATGTACTTCGTCTCTATGTGGTGCGTCTGTCAGAGTTTCCAATGCTGATGAATCCTTCTGGTTGCGCTGCTGTGAGCTGTTTTCAGTCGTTAAGTTGGATGGTTGCTGCTTGTTCATAATGGATCATTCCTTTCTGTGACCGCATATGGGTAAACGGAAACCCGGTCGGCAGGATTACAATATCTTTAGCCCGATTCGGCGCAAGCGAACCGCACATAAATAACTCGCACGCAAACAACCCGATATCATGTTCACCAGCATCAGCATTCTGCTTCCTCTGGCTGTTAACGATATCGGGCGATAGATCAAACGTAGTAGCAGTAAGTATACAAGCGGCAGCCAGCTGACGATGATGCCGTATGGAGCGTCGTTACATTGCCCCTGATAGACGTATACGGCAGCATGGCTGTCCGGTGGTTCAGCTATGTCAGACATCGGCTTCGAGTGGCTGATTCATATGCAGATGATTTTTGCGGTAATGGCTAGGTGAGATGCCCGACCAGCGTTTGAACTGGCGGCTAAAATGCGCAATATCGCGATAGCCGAGTGTGGTCGCAATGTCCTGAATCGACATATGCGGATCGGCAAGCAGCAGCTTGGACTTGTGCAAGACGAGATTGGACAGGTAGCTGCGTGGCGAGATAGCAAACACCTGATGGAAAATACGATTGCAATGCGACGGACTGATTCCTAGCTCGGCAGCGATATCGTCGATACCGTAATGCGATTCCGCGCGCTGGGTGACCTGCGTAATATTGCGGTTCACAATTCCTTGCAATCGTGCGGCAATCTGATGCGCTAGCTCCATATGCGCATACGTGGATGGCGATGCCTGAGCAGCTTCATCCAGCAGAATCTCCCACAATACGCCGAATAACTCGAACGAAGCTGCCTGCAAACGGATACGGCGTGTGATCATATGCTGTCCTTCCAGCTCGGCAGCCTGTACCAGTTTCATAATGCACGGTTCGATCTGACGTGCTGCCAGACTATTTTTGCGCAAAATCAGTTGATTCGTACGTTCCAGCAGCGACAGGAAGACACGGTCATTCATCTCAAAATGAATGCAGACATACACCAGCGAACGGTCGCTGATGCTACGGCTCATATGGGGGATACCCGGCGGCAAAATCACCAGATCACCGGCTTGCTGCACATAGCTGTATTCCCCGATCTTCAATTGCTGGGTGCCCTCTAAGACATAATTGATCTCATACTGATGATGGGCATGACTTGGACATTCCCAATCCCGGCTCACCTCGCGCAGATTGATACCGAGCAGATTAACCGATGTCTGCACGTCTGGGCATACGGTTTCCGAGACGCTGAGACCCCATTCCGGCGATATAAAGGAAGTGGACATAGATAGCCTCCAATCTCACATTTATGTTTGCTGCGTATTGCCTCCAACCGGACAGAGAACGAAGAACGGCGAAATCAAACGGGATATGGGTAATTTGCTGATTGGACTAGTTTCAGCATACATGCATATGAACAAAAATGAAAGGGTTTTCATTTGATTCATATAAAAGTTTATGAATGGACAAAAAAGGGCTACCCCGAATGAAGAGACCGGGGCAGCCTGCATACATTTTGCTAGTACCGATTTTCCAGTGATACGACGTGAATATCCAACTCATACGTAAATGATTTTTCCTGCAAACGGAACATCTCCGCAAGCTCGGGACCACAGGAGTTAGAGCCAACACCGCTCATTTTGTAATCCAGATGCAGATACGTTTGTGGACGTGGGCGTAGTTGGTGCGCATGGGTTGCCGTCGTCAGATCGGCAGACGTATAATGCGACGCTTGGAACGAAAAAGGCTGCGAACCACTTACCTGTAAACCGACACCAAGTGGATTCGTAATATGCAGCCAATCGGTACGGTCACGGGAGCCATTTTCCTGCGGGACAACGTAGTTGTAAAATAGTTGCTCTACCGTCTGCGTATACCGTCCAAAGCGTGTACTATAATGCTTGTCCACATAACTCTCATGCGGACCTTGACCGAAATACGTTACCTGCTCCATCCCCGACTGTAACGTCAATAACAGTCCAAATCGTGGCAAATACGGAGCTGTCGGCAATACTTGCACATCCACCTTCATCTGGATCACGCCATTGCTGTGAATCTGCCAGATCACATCACCATGCAGCAGTGGATACTGGCTAATCGCGCCGAGTGAGAAGGAGGTCTGAATCAGTACAGTTTGCTCGTCCGTCTGCTGCCACTGACTGTCGTATATTTTGGTGTGCAGCCGATCCATGCCGATGTCGCGCCACTTCTCCTCTATATGCATATCGTTGCTGATCGGCGCGCGCCAGACGGCAAAGCTGGATGGGGCATCCAGCAATTCGATCCCACTACGGCGGATAGAGAGAAGGGCGCCTTCCACCAGATCGTAGCGACAGCTGAATTCGTCGCCGCTCATATGCAATATGCCGTCAGATTCCTGTGCGGATAGCGGCGTGACGATCGGCTGTGCGGTAACAGCATGGTTGTGGGTAAACGTTTCATCCAATGTAGAAATAGCGTCGGTTGTTTCATCGCTCGTTGTCGTTTTCGTTGTTGTTAGCGAGGATGTCTGTATAGTATTGATTGTCGATAAAGGCAAAGGATCGACTTTTTCCAGTGTATCCAACGCAAATTGGAAAAAAGCAATCTCGTAACCATGCTCCGCCCAGCGCGTCTGTTGGCGCTGACGAATATGGAACGTTACGTAGCGATTGCGACGGGCAGTATAAGATGGTGCTGGCAGATGGATATCCGGCGGCAATGACCATTCCAGCATCGCGGATTGCTGGGGCACAATATCTGGTAGTACCAACTCGCCCTGTGTTAACAGTACGCCATTCTGTTCCACAATCCAGTGCACAGTCAGATGCTCCAGCGAGGCAAAGTCATATCGATTATGCACGCGGAGCCGCAATGAGTCGGAGTTGTTATTGTTTACAACATGGTCATAGTTCTGCTCATTCTGGTTATGTTCTGCATTATGCTTGGTCTGTTCGCTCCATTGCTCGATCCACACAGGCGCGATAATCTGCTTCAATTCCAGTAACCCCGGATGCGGCTTGCGATCTGGCGAAACAAGACCGTCGATGCAAAAGGCGCCGTCATTCGGTTGATCGCCAAAATCACCACCATACGCATAATATAGCTGTCCATGCTCATCGCGCTGCTCGATGCCGTGATCTGCCCATTCCCATACACAACCACCCATTAGACGTGGATGCGCATAGATGGCGTCCCAATATTGCTTCAGATCGCCGGGACCGTTGCCCATCGCATGGCTATATTCACACAGAAATAGCGGCTTGGTTTGCTGTTCATCGCTGGCATATGCAATAATATCGGCGGGAGAAGCGTACATCCGGCTTTCCACATCCAGCACAGATACATCAGTATGCCCATTATAACCCGGAGCAGCCCCTTCATAATGCACGGGACGAGAAGGATCGCGTTCCCGCGTCCAACGAGCCATGGCGATATGGTTGATATCGTAGCCAGATTCATTGCCCATCGACCATAGAACAACAGAAGCGAAGTTTTTATCGCGCTCTACTAGTCGCACCGCCCGGTCTACAAAAGCATCCTGCCAATCCGCATTGGCGGACAACTGATGAAACGCACCCGGACCAAAGTCCTCAGGAATGCCGATTCCGTGACATTCCAGATCTGCTTCGTCAATCACATACAAGCCCAGCCGATCACACAACTCCAGAAAGCGCGGATCATTCGGGTAATGTGCTGTACGCACCGTATTGATATTATGCCGCTTCATCAACAGCAGATCGTCGATCATATGCTGTAACGGTACCGTATGACCGAGTACGGGATGCGTATCATGGCGATTGACGCCTTTGAGCTTGATCGGCTGTCCGTTGATCGTGAATACACCGTCAGCCGTAATAGCAATCTCACGTAGCCCGATGGCAAAATACAATACTTCGCCGCTCGCTTCCACATACAGATGATACAGCTGTGGTTGTTCAGCATTCCACAATACTGGATTATTCCAGCTTAACGACAAGCAGCCTGTATGTGTATTCGGTTGTATGTCCACTGTACCTGTAGCGACGATCTGCTTGCCAGCTGGATCTATCAATTGCGCTTGTACTGTCAGCGTGTGTGCTGGCGAATGCTCGTCGGCAGCTTTGAAATCGGAGCTATCCGCCCAATGTTCCCTTGAACGACTATTCATATCAAGCTCAATATCCAGATGGGCGGAAGTATAGACAGGTTTACCAGCAGCATCCAGTTCTGTTTCCAGCGATTGACGGACGAACACGTCACGCACATGCTGTGGAGCACGACTTAACAGATACACATCGCGGAAAATGCCGTTGTACCGCCACATATCCTGATCTTCCAAATACGAGCCGTCACACCATTTCAGCACGAGCACAGCGATTGTATTGCTACCGGGCTGTACATACGGAGTAATCTGAAACTCCGCTGGCACCCGACTGCCCTGACTATAGCCGACAAACTGTCCGTTTACCCATACGTACACACACGACAATACACCTTCAAATACCAGATAACTATCCCGCTCCTGCCACGACGATGACAGTTCAAATTGACGCACATACGCACCCGCCGGATTGCGGGTTGGAATATGCGGCGGATCGCATGGAAACGGATAATTCAGATTGGTATAATGCTGCTGATCATATCCATGCCGCTGCCAGCAAGAGGGCACGATCAATTCGTTCCACAATCCAGCTGTTGCATGCTGCCCGGTATGAATCGGCGCATGTTGCCAGAATTCTGGCTCTACTTCGCGAACGGAATCATAATAACGGAATTGCCAGTTGCCGTTTAACGATTGATAAAAGGGCGATCGCTCGCGCTGCAAACTGGCAGCGGCGGAGCGATGTGCATACGGAATATAGTAAGAACGCGCGGGTTCGCGGTTCACCTGAAGTACGTTCAGCTGTTGATGGTAGTTTGGAATGGATGGAATGACAGGATTCATAGGCGATACGATTCCTCCCTGGTGGATGATTGCACATAATGAATAACGAATTCTGCAAACAGACTATTTGACCAAGCAAACCACGGACGAGTGAATTGCGCCGGATCGTCCTTATGGAAGCCTTCGTGCATCAATCCGGTTCCGGCATGAGTGGAGGACAGCCATTCTAGCAATTGCAGTTGCTCCTTGCGGTCAACAGACGTCAGCCCCTGCATGGACAATGCAATATGCCAAATATAATCTTTGGGTGTATGGGGACTTCCAATGCCACGAGCAGCAGTCCCGGCAAAATAATACGGATTGTCGCTGCTCAGAATAAAGCGGCGCGTATTCTGATACACAGGATCGTCTGCCGGACGATAACCGAGATATGGAATCGACAGCAGACTTGGCACATTGGCGTCATCCATCAGATGATGATTGCCACGACCGTCGGTTTCATAGGCGTAGATTTTTCCATATATCGGATGCAGAACGGTACCATAATGCTCAATGCCAAATTCGATTTCTTCCCGTAACGTTTCCGCACGTATCGCCAGACGTTCGTCGTTGTACATATCACGGGCGATGGTCGCCATATACCCTAGCACGACAACGGCAAACATATTCGACGGAATGAGATAGCCGAATACACACGCATCATCGCTCGGTCGGAAGCCAGACCAGGTCATGCCAGTATACGAAGTAGGCATGCCGCGTCCTTGATTGCGCAATGTATCTGATGGCGGACAGTTCTCACGAATGAACCGATACGGCGACTGTTCATCATGGCGCTGCTCGCAGCTCCACAGATCGATGATTCGATTCATACCATTGTAAAAGGAGTAGTCGAACAGCTCGGCATTGCCCGTTTGCTGCCAGAACAGATACGCAAGCTGAATCGGATAACAGAGCGAATCGATCTCATACTTGCGCTCCCAGATCCACGGCGACAGAGTAGTAAGGTCTTCGTCGTATCTTGCATCATTTGGCTCATGATTGAACGCATTGGCATACGGATCAAGCCCGATGCAGAACAATTGCCGCCGAATCAATCCGGCGATACGTGCTGCTACCTGATTGTCGGATGATGCCAGTGGCAAGTAATGCCGCACCTGAGCTGCCGAATCACGCAGCCACATGGCAGGAATATCGCCAGTAATAACAAAGGAACTGTCATCGTCCATCACCCGAATGGTCGTCTCATATGTGCTAGCATAACAATGACGAAACATCGTACAAACGGCGGGTAGATGCTCCAGCCGCCGTTCGATACGTTCGACATACTGCTCCATCTCCGGTGTAAGCTGGAGTGGTGTATTTAACATGCTCATATTTATTCCTCCCGCAGTGAGATCAAGAAGGTGCGCAGCTCATATGGCGTAATCGTTATATGCAGCTCGCCCTGCTGCGAATCACCTGCTGGCTGTTCCATCAGATTGCATTCCTGCCATGACGCTATATCCAGATCGCTTGTAATCGTTAGCGGGGTGCGGATACCGCCGTATTCATGGATACGCAATACAATCTGGTTGGAATCTTCGGCTTTTTTAACTGCGTCCACCATAACATGCTCAGCTGAGAATGAGAACATGGAAAAGGACGACCAATCACTACTTGTCCCAGCGGATGAAGATACCGTTTGTGCTTGATATGACAACGTATCGTGTGTAGCGGCAGAGAAATTAGCTGCATCGGCAGAAGCAGCAACCGGGATCGTCGTTACCGGCTGATTGAGCTGCCATGCTGCCTGTACCGTGCCACCGTCCAGCCAGTCGCCGCCATGCGGGTACAGTGAGTACGTAAATTGATGCTGTCCGTAATCTGCCATCGGATCGGGATAAATAGCAGATTTGAGTAGCGACAGTCGGATCACATGATCTTTGATATCATAGCCGTATTTGCAATCATTGAGCAGACTGACGCCATAGTTGCGTTCCGACAGATCTGCCCACTGATGACCAACACTTTCAAAGCGTGCCCAATCCCAACTCGTATTCCAGTGCGTCGGACGCTTCACATTGCCAAATTGAATATCATAGGTCGCTTCGGTAGAGCGAATCTGTACCGGGAAAGCTACCTTCAGCAGCTTCTGCCGTTCTTTCCAATCGACATGCGTTACAAAATCGATCCGGCGATCATGACGGTAGACGATCAATTGCTGCGTAATGATCGTATCGTTGTAATGCCAGACGAATTGCACCACCGCGCGTAGCGCTCCTTGCTCCAGAAGCTGCACTTGTTGCAGATCGGCAATCTCCTGCATCTTTTCCTGATAAAAGATATCGATATCCCACGCATCAAAGTTCATCGGCTTATCCTCGAACAATTGCAGCACATTACCACGCTCGCCCGGTGTCAGCACTTCGCGATCATAATCCAGATCGGTAATAGAGATCAGTTGTCCCTGTGCATTCCATGTTAGTTCGTAATGCGGGGTACGCAGCACGCCATGTTCATAGGTGAATATAGAATCTTCGTCTGTCACCGAAGCGGTGTGAACGAAGGGGAGCTGGCTCTCATCCGTCGTATTGTTCTCATTTGTAGCGCCTGTCATACGCTCAGCATATTGTGCCTGTACAGCAGGAGTCGTATCCGTAGTAGCTAGTTGTACTTGCTGTTTGGCATAGTGAATCATAGTAGTACCGAGCGATGGAATGGTAGATGACTGTACGATCCAGCCGTCCGTTGTGTGTTGTGCTGCAAGCGGTTGCCCTTCGCTGTCGCTCCACACATAATCACCTTGCGCACACTGGTCATACGGAATATGCACCAGCGGTTTCAGCGCCCATGAGGAGCTGTTTAGAACAAGCAATGTTCCATTGTCACGTTCCGGTTCGGAATATAATGGAGAGGTGGAGCTAGTCTGATTCGCTGTACTAGCATCTACAGCAATGGTCTGATCTTCGACACCGATAACGTCAGTTTCGTTAGCCGCATATTCACCTGCCAACAATAGAGACGGAGAGAGTGGAGCTAGCGGAAGTTCTGCTCCCGCCGCTTCACGCCATACTTGTCGTCCGATCTGCTCCGCTTCGGCGTATTCTGCCGTACTGTCTTCGTACACCTCGGCAATGGACGAGCCGGGGATAATATCATGGAACTGATTGCGCAGGATGATCTTCCAGCCTGCTTGCAGATTCTGTGCCGGATACGACGACCAGTCGCCACTGTGCGCAATATTCAGCGTTTGCAGCCATTCGGCTTCCCGATATAGCAGCTCCAGCTTGCGATTGAGCTTTTTGTTGTACGCCTGACTGGTGTACGTGCCGCGATGATATTCCAGATACAGCTCGCCATCCCATGTATGCACATAGCTGTCCGTTTCGTGGAACGTCTGTTGCAATTTGTTAAAATAGTCATCCGCCCGTCCGCTCCGCACAACCGGTACGCCGGGAATACGGTTCAACTGGCGACGCAGCTCCAGCATTTCACGAGTGACACCACCGCCGCCGTCGCCGTATCCGTAGGAGATCAGCAGATTCTGATTCGCTTCTTTATCCTGATAGCTGTTCCATACGCCTTGTACAGTCTGGGCTTCCACCAACCCGTTGTACGTATAATAAAAGGAATTGCCGCCTTCCCAATCATCCGGTGTCGTGATGAAGTGGGTTAGCACCTCCGAGCCGTCAATCCCGCGCCAGCGGAACGTATCGCGCGGCATTCGGTTCACCTGATTCCAGCTAATCTTGGTCGTCATAAATGTATCAAACCCGGATTTGCGCAAAATTTGCGGCAATGCCCAGCTATAACCGAACACATCCGGCAGCCACAGATAGCTACTCTCCACGCCAAATTCCTCTTTGAAAAAGCGCGTACCGAGCAGGAACTGACGCACCAGCGATTCACCGGATGTCAGATTGCAATCCGCTTCTACCCACATGCCGCCACCCGCTTCCCAGCGTCCTTCTGCGATACGCTCCTTGATGCGCTCATACAATTCCGGGTAATCTTGCTTGATATATTCATAGAGCTGTGGCTGGGTTTGCAGGAAAATATACTCCGGGTCATGCTCCATCAGCCGCAGAACGGTAGAGAAGGAGCGCGCAGCCTTTTCGCGTGTATGCTTGAGCCGCCATAGCCATGCCACGTCGATATGCGTATGACCAACAGCGGTGACGAGTACAGGATGCTCTTTTTTCAACGTTTCTAGCTGTGCATTCAGCGATGCATCCGCCGTCTCTACCGAAGCGTAAAAGTCCGCCGAGCCTGCCACCGACCAATCCAGTCCACGGTATGTGTCGTTCAATAGCTTCAGCAGTGCAGAGCGTTCATACGCAGATTCCGGCAAAATGGCAATCGTCTGTAAGATCGCCAGCGACGTGTAATACAGCCGATCTGCTGCATGATCCAGCCAGCCGATACGTGAATCGCGAATGGTATGCGTCAACTCACGCGGCGCACCGCCGCCTTCCAGCCCTGACCACAGTCGAAAATCAAACCGTGCTTCACCGGTATAACCGACTGGTAAAATCAACTCGATATGATTGCTATCCACACCTTGAAACGGCTTGCCGTTCAAATAAGCAAGGCTTTCAAAGCCGCCATTGTTGCCGCCTTCTGTAGTGCCAAAATCAAACAGTCCAATGACCGTACGATCCTGCCACTCTGCTGGAATGGCAATCGTAGCGGATAGCCATATATAACGATCCCTGCCTGTCCAATGTTCGCCTTTGTGCAGCGTATAGGCAGCGGAATGTTCTTGTGATTCAGGCAACGGTGGATACGCACCGTTGATGCCTTCACGGTCTTCGATTGCAGTATACGACGGCACGACAAATAGTTCTCGATAACGGAGCGGTTCCAGTTGCTCCAGACGCTTGCGTAATTTATCCTCGGTAAAAAACATGAAGTTCCTCCTTCATCGTCAGAGCGTATAAGGGTATGGTGTATGTTGATACGGTTCTAGTATGATTGCGACCAATATTCGATCTTCCAAAAAAATAGGACAACCGGAGCGGGAGCGGTATCATCTGGTTGCCAATCGCGCCCAGCAACATGCAGTTCCCTGTTACAGCTTCCGGTTATCCCATTTTGATTGGTGATGCGATCCATTTTCGTTGCTTCATTACCAATGTATTCATGCGCTGCCGCGGATGTACCGATTGTTGCTAGCAATTGAACAGGCTATGCGATCACTTCCCAATCGTCCACAATTTGTCCGGCATGCTGTCTGATAAATTCCTGCACACCATCATGATGTGGAATACCTGTATTGCCGCCATATGCAGATACCGATAGCGCGCCGCACGCATTACCATATTGCAGACATTCGCCAGCAGTTTTCCCTGTTAACACGCCGTACATATATCCGGCGTTAAAGCTGTCGCCTGCACCCGTCGTATCGACAGCGGTGACGGCGTAGGCGGAGCGGTACGTACGATCAGCGTTGTGTACAGAGACTGCACCGCGCGAGCCCATCTTCACTACCAGATGCGAGGCGTGACTGCTCATCCGCTGAATCGCCTGATGAATATCCTGCCGCCCGGAATAATGCAAAGCCTCCAGTTCGTTTAGGAAAAAGACATCCACCTCACGCATCACTTCAAAGATGCCGCTGTACCATTCGCCGCTGTCATCCCAGCCGACATCGAAGGAGATGGTCGTGCCAAAGCTTTTGATTTTGCGGATCATCTTCATATAGGCATCATGATTGCGACTACCCTGATAACCGGTCATATGCACATGACGACCGTACCGCATACTATTTTCGTTTAGATCCTCCATCCGCACCTCGGCATTGGAGCCCATGTACGTAATGAAGGAGCGGTCATGCTCTGGATTGATGGCGATGGAGATGCCGGTGTTGTTATGCTGGCTCTGACGAATATAGGTCGTATCGATATTCAATTCGCTGAATTCGTCCAAAATAAACTGACCGTAATAATCGCTGCCCAGCACCCCGTTAAAAGCTACTTTCAGTCCTAGCTTGGCAAGTGCCATCGAGAACAGCGCTGCGCCGCCGCCGATGTGCACTAGCATATTGCTGACGAATACTTCTTGCCCCGGTAGAGGCAACTGGTCGCTTCCGGCGACAATCAGATCGATATTGGCATCACCGATGGAGACGACATCATATTGTTTGTTATTCAATGAACATCCCCCATTTTCGTTACAGGCATGACTTGGTATGATACGTTGCAAGATGATGGCCGATCAGCCTTTGACCGAACCGACCATAATGCCTTGGACAAAATATTTCTGGATAAATGGATATACGCTCGCAATCGGTACGATGGAGATCATAACCATCGCCATTTTCAGCGATTCGCTCGTTACGGTACTGCTGGCGCTCATCATGGCGTTCATGGACAGGTTTTTGCGCAGTGCTTCGGCGGCGGTCAGCATTTGCTGAAGCACCGTTTGCAGTGGACGCAGCTTCTCATCGGTCACATAGAATGCGCCGTAGAACCAGTCATTCCAGTGCATAACACCATTGAACAAACAGATGACCGACAATACCGGCATACTGAGCGGGAAATAAATGCGGAATAACACCTGAAAATCGTTTGCTCCATCGATCTTGGCAGATTCCTCCATGCTGGGATCAATCGAGCGGAAGAACGTACGCACTAGAATGAGGTTCCATGCGCTATACAGCGTCGGTACGATATACACCCAGATCGTATTGTTCAGATGGAACATCTTCAATACCATGAAAAAAGGAATGATCCCGCCATTGAACAGCATCGTGAATACGATAAAAATACTCGCTGCGCCGACACCCGGCAGATTGCGGTTTTTCAATGCAAATGCCGCCATGGCAGTTAAAAAGACGCTGAGTGCTGTACCGACAATGGTGCGGAATAGCGTCACTTCCAAGCCTTGCACAACCGCCGGATTTTTGAATACTTCGATATAGTTGGAGACGGAGAAGACGCGTGGCCAAAAAGCGATCCCGCCGAGCGAAGCATCCTTGCCGTCATTGAGCGACAACGCCAGAATGTTAACCAGCGGCAGCAGAATGATCAGCGACAGCAGGGCAAGCAGCATATAGTTGACGATATTGGCAATGCGCTCGTTGATGGGCGTTTTGCCGACAGCGTGAGCCTGTTGATCCATATTCAATACCTCCGCTTCAAAATAAGGATGGGGGATGGTATGCATCCCCCGATGATTGCCTGTCAAAGGTACATGTTGCACACATGGGTTCATTCCATCAAGTAAACGATAGATGATCGAGCCTTGTATCCGAAACGTACTGGATACCAGAATGCTGAGCAATGTCGATTAGAAGAATGCGTCGATATAGAACACAACAGATGATGGGTCCTGATCGTATTTTTGCTGCAAATATTGCTCGAATTGGTCGACACCGGCGGCTTTGAGCTGGGCGCGGTAATCGTCGAGAATCTTCTGCGCTTCGGTCATATCGCTGGCGAAGAAAGCTTGAACGAGCACGTCTTTGTACGAATCAAGAACCGGCTTCAGCGATGCTTCGATATCCGGCACTTCAGACAGATACGAAGCGGCGGTGTAGCCATCCCAATATTTGTACTTCGGATTGCCATCATTCATCAATTCAAAATACAGTTTGTAACGATCTGGTTGGGAATTGGCACCACGGATCAATTCGCCAAAGTCTTTGTTGTTATTCACATCCGTTTTGCCGAGCAGTCCGCCCCAGAAGTAAGGGATCGTATTGCGCTCATCCTGCGGGCTATTGTCGAGGATCGATTTTACTTTGTCAGTGTAAATATATTGACCTTTGTCATTGATCGTATAGTCGTCGCCTTCGATACCGTAGTTCCACAGTGCTTTGCCTTCTTTGCTGGCAAGGTAGTCAGCGAATTGTACGATTTGCTCTGGATTCTCGGTCGTGGATGGAATTGCCCATACTTGGTTACCGTATTTGCCTTTTTCGTAAATCTCGTCTTCGCCTTTGTAGTTGTACATTTGATCCATTGGCAAGTACTTCGTTTTCTCGAACATGGTCAATGCGTCTGGGGCGATATTCATGTAGGAGGAGATGGCGTAGGAACCGTTATTGTAGGCTTCTTCCGCACGCACGCCGTCCATATTGAATGCTTCTTTGTCGAGCAAACCAGCTTTCAGCAGCTTTTGGACAAATTCGATACTTTTCAGTGCATAGTCAGTTTCGGCAACGTGTTTGACTTTGCCATCCAGCACGTCGAATTGGGTGCCGTTACCGAAGTCGTAGTTTTTGAACAGGGTGCTGGTTACTTGACCGCCCCATTTACGTGGACCGATAACGGTGATTGGCTTGCCATTGTTGTCTTTGAAATTACCAGCTTTGATCTTGAGCGCCAGATTGTACAGATCGTCCTCGGTTTTGATAGAGGAAGGATCAACGTTCAGCGCTTTGGCAATATCAGCTCTGATCCACAGACCAGCACGGTAATGCAGACGATCCTGATCAGTTGTATCTTTGGATGGGATATTCATATGGATAAAGTACACTTTGCCGTCAAAGTCCGGGCGGAACATAATGTTCTCACGCGTATCGCGTGGCAGGAAGTCGGGATCGAGATAGTTTTTGAGTACTTTGGTATTTTTTAGATAAGGGCTGAGATCGGTGAACATGCCTTCGCGTGCAGCCTTGAGCAGGACTGGCATTTCCGGGCGTCCGCCGTGATCCAGATACGCTTCGATCACATCGGGCAAGTCGCCAGTAGCGAGCGCTACGGTCAGTTCTTGCAAGCCATCGGCAGCGCCACTGGATTGCCAGTTGATCGTCATACCGGTTTTTTCTTTGATTTTCTGAGCGACCGGGTTGTTCACCTGATCATCCGGCAATTGCGCACCGTCACCTTCTAGGAAAATTCGACCGGTCAGATCGCGGTTGGCGATAAAGCCGCCTTCACCCGCTTTGCGACCATCAGCGGCAACCGTACTGGCACCATCATTACTGTCGGACGAACAGGCGGACAGCACAACAACCATCATCAGCAGCAGGGACAACGTAAGGGACAAGCGACGCGTAATCTTTTTCAATGAAATCACCCCAATGAATTATTGAAATTGCAGGTGTGCAGAGAATCCTACCAGAGGCTGGATTCGTTTTTGCTGAAACGCTTGACCAGATAGTTGGTCACGATAACGAGGATCAATCCAACCAGACCTTGCAGCAGTCCGACAGCGGCACCATAGCCGTATTGTCCCTGCATCATACCGACACGCAGTACATACGTATCCAGAATATCGGAGAAATCGGAGTTGCCTGCTGTCCGCAGCAGCCAGTTCTGTTCATACCCCGTTGTCAGCAGACTACCAATATCAAGAATAAACAAGATGGCGATAGTCGGACGAATCGAAGGAAGCGTAATATGCCAGATTTTGCGCCATTTGCTGGCGCCGTCCATCTCGGCAGCTTCGTACAGCGTCGGATCAATACTTGCCATAGACGCGAGGTAGATAATCGAGCCCCAGCCGATATTTTTCCATACATACGTCACGAACATGATCAGATAGAAATAATGACCGTCCATCATATAAAAGGTACTGCTATCTCCGCCAAGCGCCGCCATAAACTGGTTGAAGATACCGTCATCCGGTGCCAGTACTTTGGTCGTGAACGCTGCGACTACGACCCATGAGAGGAAGTAAGGCAGATAGGAGATCGTCTGGGTTAACGATTTGAACCATTTGGTGCGTAGCTCGTTCAGCATAAGCGCCAGCAGAATCGGGAATGGGAAGTAGACGATGATTTTCAAAAAGCCGACGATAAAGGTGTTCAAAATGAGCTGTGTAGCGTCCGGGTAAGAGAAGAACAGTTTGAAATAACGCAATCCCACCCACGGGCCGCCGAACATGCCGCCGTTAAAGCGGAATTCCTTGAACGCCATCACGAGTCCCGCCATTGGCAGGTAAGCGAAGATGGCAAAGAAGATCAGACACGGCAGCAACATGATGTACAGATAGCGGTTGGCGACGATGATTTTCCATAGACCTGCCGAGGAGGCTTTTTTCGCCTTGGTCTTTTTTTTCGACATCGAATCCAGTTCGGCTTGCATGACATGTCTCCTTTCAAACGTGCATCATACGTGGAGTTGGTTACATACCTCAGTTCGTTGTTACATGATTTAAAGTGATCATATGCTAACTATCGAGTTATTGCGCTTGCAGGTCATTACGATGTTAGCGCAGCGGCATAATCAGCTGTTCCAAATATCGTAGACTCTGCTCCAGACTGTCTAGCGGTGAGCCGGGACAATAATCTTGTTCGACGGCGTAGAACTGAACGCCATTCTGTTCGCCCCATTGCAGCACAGGCACGAAGTCGATCATTCCACTGCCAATCTCAGCAAAATATTCCTGTCCGTCAGATGTCATATCCTTCAGATGTAGAATTGGCATGCGTCCACTATACTGACTAATGACGCTCAGCGGATCACGTCCTGCCTTCTGCACCCAGTAGGTGTCGATCTCGGCGTACACCGGAGCATGTGGATCATAATCCAGCAAATATTGCAGGGCGTACTGTTCACCTATCATCGTATGGAATTCCCAATCATGATTGTGAAAGCCGGCCCGATAACCGCGCGGCGAGACGAGGGAGGATACATTACGTAGCTCGCGTCGTACAAATTCGTATCCGGCAGCGTTCTTATGTTCATCCGGCAGTGAGTGGCAAATAATATCCGGCGTCTCAAACAGATCGGCTTCGCGCAGCACATTGTCCAGATCGTTGCGCATGCGTTCTAGCCCGACGTGCATACCCGCCGTTTTCAATCCAAGTTCCTTGACAGCGGCAGCAATCTCCACCGGATCATTGCCATGCAGACCGTCGATCTGAACTGCTTTCCAGCCCATCTCTGACAGTAGCTTCAATGTGCCGATATAATCCTGTTTTAATTCATTGCGTACGGTAAATAATTGCGCCGCCAGTTTGTCCTGAATCATGCTCGTTCCTCCTTCTCCAGATTGATCCATTGCAGCTCGTCATCAGAAATGTTCAACTTCAGCACATCTAGCGATTGAGCCAGCTCGTTGCTACTGCGAGGCCCGATAATGGCAGCAGTAGGGAAGGGACGATGCAGGACAAAGTAGAGCGCGATCTGCGTCGGTGTTACATTATGCTCCTCTGCCAGCTGTACCGTGCGGCGATACCGTTCCCAGTTGGATTCACTGTAATACACGCGTACCATTTCTTCATTGGAGCGATCCTCTGGCGAGAACGCACCGGAGAAAAATCCGCCCGCCTGCGCCGACCAGGATAGTAACGGTAACTGTGTGCGTGTATGCCATTGAACAGTATCATCATCTGCGGATACACATCCGGGCCAGCGTGCTTCCAGCGCGACCGCGAGCGACAGGTTTGGGCTGTTGAAGCGAAAGCCTTGCAATCCGTTAGCAGCAGCATACTCGTTCGCTTCTTGAATTCGTTGCCAGCTCCAGTTGGATGTGCCAAGTGCGCGAATCCGTCCGGCTTGCAGATGTTCATTCAGGGTATCGATGATTGGCTCCACTGGTACATCGGCATTGTCGCGATGCAGAGCGTACAGATCAATGTGATCGGTACGTAGTCGTTCCAGACTGATGAGCAGATCGTGTGTAATGTTATCTGGTGTGACACGCGGCGTTGGATCGCCTTTGAGTGGATGACAACATTTACTAAGCAGTACAAGCTGCTGACGATTCCCCTGTTCATTCATCCAGCGCCCGATGATCTCCTCGCTGCCGGTATACTGATACGCCATATCAATGGTCGTACCACCAGCGGCAACAAATTCATCCAATGCCCAGGTGCCGTCCATTCTGGATAGATCGCCTGTGCCGATAATGAGCGGCGATATCGGGATTCCAGCTACAGTTACATTGGTCAAGTGAACATTCCCCCTGTTTTCTGGTATCGATACCAGATGTAATTTCATAGCCTTGCGCCAAGTTGTGCAATCAGGATGATACTCTTGCTAATGATGTTCTGGTATCGATTCCAGAAAGTCGAGTTATTTGTAAATGACTAACCATCTGAAATCGATACCAGATACGTACAAAAGCTGTAAACCTAAAAAGTGGATGAAGGATGTGTATACGATATAAACCGGGTGAATGATCATGCGCAATGGATGATGGGGTCGTGGAGGAAAGAACATTCATACGGGTATAACCAGAATACGTAATGAATGAGAGCGATAAGAGCATAATCTGACATGAAATGATGATTATAACGAGTGCGTAGAGAGTGAGGTAGGTTTTAAAGGTATTAATGTAAACTTGTCTTACATAAATGACCCTAAACATAAGATTTAGATTCGACAAATTCTGTTGATATGAGACATTATATTACGCATGATTTCAAATTGACAAGTAAAATTTTAAATTTGTTCTCTGTCTGGTAACGATACCATATTTTTTTGTAAGCGTAAACATTTATCTTGCATAGCCCTGCGGCAAAAAGGGGCATGCCCATGGCACGAACCCTTCTTTTACACGGAAGCAGAGGACGGGATGATTTTGCAGCTTTCACGCACGACCAATTGATGTTGTAGCATGATGTCGGCGCGGGGTTTGTTTTTGGCATGAATAATGAGTCGGTGCAGATTTTCCAGTGATACCTGACCCATCTCATAGATTGGCTGTTGCATTGAAGTGATAGATGGACGCACAATATCGGTAATATTGCTGCCGTCAAAGCCCATAATTGAGATGTCCTGTGGCACACGCAACCCGCGATCCAGTGCGCAGTTCAGTGCACCAACTGCCATATCGTCACTGGCGGCAAACACTACGGTCGGTCGCTTGCTCAGACGTAGCAGCTCATCCATCAGCGCATGTCCGCTCGGCAGCTTGTAATCGCCAAATTTAATATATTCATCAGGAACATGAATACCGTGTTTGTTCAGTGCATCGCGGAATCCGTTGTAGCGATTTTGCCCGGACGTTACATCTTCCAGATCGCCGCCGAGATACGAGATGTCTGTATGCCCGGACTGAATCAGATATTCGGTTGCATCGAAGGCAGCCTTATAGTCGTCGATCAATACGGAGACAAATGCCGGATCAGGCGATTGCACACTGGAAAATAGCACAGGCATCGTCGCATTGCGGATAAACTGAACGATCTCATCATTCGTTTTCTCGTGCATAATAATAATGCCTTCCACACGCATCTCCTGAAAAATATGCAAGTACTTCAATTCCTTGCCCAGATTCTCGGCGATATTGCAGACGATCAGGTTATAGCCGTATTTGCTTGCCGTCTCCTCAATGCTGCTCAGAATGGTGGAGTAGAAGTTGGAAGTCAGATCCGGTACGATCACGCCAATCGTGTTCGTTTTTTGCTTTTTGAGGCTGCGAGCGATGTGGCTAGGGGAGTATTTTAGCTCCTCGATTGCCTCATTCACACGTTGCAGAATGTCTTCACTGACATACTTTTCTCCGTTCAGCACCCGGGAGACACTGGTTACGGATACGCCTGCGCGCTGGGCGACGTCTTTGATTTTCACGGTCAAATGGTTCAGCTCCCTTCATGGAACAAATGGAAATAGGGTGCATAATGTATGCGATTGGGTCTTAGTATCATATTTTGACGATTGCATTCCTTTTCGTCAATCCACAAACCCCATAATCTGCAAAATTTAGCATTGTATGCAGCATCAGGGAAAATTGCAGAATGCATAGGGAGTTCTGCCGCGTGGTCTGGTATAATTTAAAAGCCGTAAGATATTTTACAACTATAAGTAACTTCTTTTCACGATACCGAGCGTTTCAAAATGCTAAGCACGGTATATGTTGAATTTTATACAGAAAGGCTGTCTGGAATGGCACAATACCCACAATGGTCCTACTCACAATCCAGGGCTAATATGTTTGATGAATGTTTGCGTAAGTATTATTTTCACTATTACGCCGCTCATAACGGTTGGAATGATCGACTTGGTTCACCGGAGCAGGTACATGCGTATCGGTTGAAGCAGCTGCGTAACTTTTACCTGCTGTTCGGTGATCTGGCGCATCGGATGTGTGAATCGGCACTCCGCCAGCTGAATGATGGCAAGCAGGCACCGCGTCCTGAATTTTTGTCGCAAACGATGCGGCAGCTGCTTAACGATGCGTATGTGCAATCCAAGGATCGCGACGCATGGCTGCGCAATCCGAAACAGCATATGATGCTGTCCGAAGTGTATTACGGCGATGATACGTTATCTAGTCGCATCTCCACGATTCGCGAGCGACAGCAGGAATGTGTGCGTCATTTATATGCTACTCGTACTTGGCAGGAAGTGAGCCAACCGGGCATGAATATACTGGAAATTGAGAAATGGGATCATCTGATTCTGTTTGATACCAAAGTCTATGTCAAAATGGACTTACTATACCGTCGACCAGATCACAACGTGGTCATTGTGGATTGGAAAACCGGACGCGAAGATGACTTTTCCGATCAGCTGTATCTGTACGCTTCTTATGTGCAGGAGAAATACAATTTGCCGCTGGATCAGATCGTCATTCGAGTGGAATATCTGGTCACTGGTGATCATCAGGAATATAGCGTCACCCGCGAGGATATTGACCGGGTGGAGCGTAATATTGGCAGCTATATTCAAGAAATGAAGTCCTGTCTGGACGACGATTATTACAATCGCCCCAAGCCGGAAACGTTTTTTACCCCAATGCCTTCGGCACGCAAATGTAGGGATTGTAATTTCCGTGAGATGTGCAGCGCCAGTGTAGTCTGAGCGCGATTGTACTGGAAAAGAAATCCATTGCCAGCGTGCAAACGAATCTATTGATATCAAATCAGCCGTAAAGGAATAAGGAGGTTGGACTAGTGGATACAGGTTGTGCACCAGACATGTCCCTGTTAATGCATATATACCGGCATATCCCAACTGGAATCGCCGTCTTTTCACCGCAAGGCGACTGCTTGTATGTGAATCCAGCATTATGCGCATTGCTGGATGAAGAGGAGGGACGACTGCGTACCCGGCTGAATGAGCAGCAACTTGCTCCGATCTGGCTGAATAACCGCCAAGAAGAAGTCGTGGAGCGGCGCATGCTTCGTGGGGATCGGCAACCGATCTGGCTGTCGCTGCATGCTTCCTTTTATCCAGAGCAGTCGGATGTACCGCTGCAATATATGATTCTATATGCGGAGGAAATCACCGAACAGCCAGAACCGATTTCGCAAAATCTATACTCGCTGGTCACGCAACATGGTGCTGGTATTGTAGCCGTCAGCTCACCGGATGGTGAAGTGCTGTATGCTTCGTCGTCCATTCGTAATGTACTCGGCTATGAACCGGAAGAAGTCGTCGGTACGAGCTATACGTTGTACTGTCATCTGGATGAACAGGCACCTGAACAGGAGCGTTTGCAGCAAGTGGAACGGACATTCATTCGCCGCATTCGGCATAAGGACGGGCATGACGTCTGGCTGGAAGGGTTTGTCCAGCGGCTGGATGAGGAGAAAGGAAAGCAATCGCGTATTTTGTGTATTTTACAGGACGTAACATTGCGCAAAACGCAGGAGGATATCGTCTCGCGCGCACACCGCATGGCACGAATCGGAGCATGGGACTGGGATATGACAGCAGGCAAAATCCACTTCTCCGAAGACGTACTGCGTATCTTCGGTCATGTGATGAAGCCGGTAGAATATACAGCAGATGCGTATCTGTCTACTATCCATCCTGACGATCTGGAGTATGTGAGCGAATGCTTGAATCGAGCGCTGGCGCTGGGCGAAAGTGGAGCGAACACGTATCGCATCGTATTGCCAGATGATGTACAAAAGACAGTACAAACGCGCTGGGAAGTCATTACTGACAAGCAAACCGGCAAGCCCCTGCAAATCATCGGTATCGCGCAGGATGTGACCGAACAATACATGATGAGTGAACAATTGCGCATTAGCGAGCACAATTATCGTATGATTACCGACCATTCGCTTGACCTGATCTCGCGTCATCTGGACGATGAAGCATGTACGTTTCTGTACGCTTCGCCTGCCAGCTTGACCTTGCTTGGTTACCAGCCGGAAGAGATGGTGGGCGAAGCTTGCTTTGATCATGTGCATCCTGACGATATTAACAAGCTGCGTGCTTATGTGGAGCATATTCGTACGCTAGACAGCCATCACAGCGATACACTTGTCTTTCGTTATCGTCATAAAAATGGCAATTACGTCTGGTTTGAAACGTTAAGTCGGTACATGTACAACGAGCAGGAGAAGCGGTACACCTACACCGCCGTTTCTCGTGATATTACCGAGCGCAAATATTTGGAGATGGTACTGCGTGACAGTGAACACCGCTACCGCTCTCTGTTTGAAAATAATCCGTCCGGCGTATGTGCCGTTGATCTGGATGGTCATTTCCTGTCGGTGAATAGCAGTCTGGAAGAATTGACCGGCTATTCGCGTCATGAACTGATCGGTATGCGCGTCTTTTCCTTTTTCAGCAAATCGGATACTCGTAAAATTCGCTACCATGCCGATCTAGCTCGTCAAGGCGTACCGCAGATGTACGAAGTGAGCATTCTGCGCAAGGACGGTTCCCTCTTCTCGGCGGATGTAGTGAATGTGCCGATTATGTCCGAAACAAAAGTAATCGGTCTGTACGGCATCGTGACAGAGACGACCGAATTGAAACGATATATTCATATGATCGAGAAGCTTGGTAACGAGCGTGCACTTATTCTGGATTCCGTGTCTGAAGGTATCTTCAGCGTGGATGCTGATGGCAAAGGTATCTTCATCAATCGTACGGGTGCCGAGATGTTAGGACTGAATATGTACCAGCTGGATGAGCAGGATCAAGCAGGTCAGCCAGAATGGCATAAAGGCTATTATAATTTCGACGTGCTGAACGAGCAATCCCCGATCATTCAGGCGATTCGTCAAAGCAAACCGCATCTGGAGCAGGAGACGGTATTTTGGAAAAGCGACGGTTCTAGCTTCCTCGCTGCCTATCGGGTAAACCCGGTATATGAGCAGGGCGAGCAGCGTGGAGCGGTTATCGTCTTCCGCGATATTACCGATCAGAAGGAAATTTTGCGTGCCAAAGAATCGGCAGAGCGTGCCGACCGTGCCAAGTCGGAATTCTTATCGGTAATGAGTCATGAATTACGTACGCCGATGAACGGCATTATCGGTATGACCGGGCTGTTGGCGGATACTGAGCTGGATGAGCAGCAACATAGTTATCTGGATATTGTAATCAATAGCAGTGAGACATTATTGCAGCTGCTCAACGAAATTCTTGATTTTAGCAAAGTGGAAGCTGGCATGTTAACACTGGAAGCAGAGCCATTCCAGATGGCAGTGATGCTGGATCATGTTGCTGAGCTATTCCTGCTACGGGCAACCGAAAAGCAAAATGTATTAACGCTCAATATCGATCCCGATCTACCGGAATTGCTGCTTGGCGACGAGGGGCGGATTCGTCAGATTCTGGTAAATCTGGTCGGCAATGCGGTTAAGTTTACCGAGCAGGGGCAGATTATGGTTAGTGTTCGTCCACTAAGCCGAGAAGAAGGGCAAACGTCGTGTCAGAAAGATATCTGGTTGGAATTTGCTGTGAGCGATACGGGCATCGGCATCGCGACAGAGCAGCAGCATCTGCTGTTCCAACCGTTCTCGCAGCTGCATCCAGTCTGGAACCGCAAGTATGGAGGCACCGGGCTTGGTTTATCCATTTGCCGCAAGCTAGTAGAGCTAATGGGCGGTACGATTGATGTGATCAGTCAGGAGAATCAAGGCTCTACCTTCCGCTTCGTATTGAAGCTGGAAACACTCCAACCTGTCATTCCTGATTTGCCGGATATCGTCAATCGTTTGGCGGAGCAGGAATCGTCTATACTGGTAGCAGAAGATTCCTTTTCCGAATTGCGCATTCTGATTGCCGAAGATCATCCATCCAACCAGCGTGTGCTCACGTCCATGCTGCAACGACTTGGCTGCACTGCTGATATGGTGGTGAATGGACTGGAAGCGGTGCGACTTGCGACCGAGCAGCCGTATGATCTGATTCTGATGGATGTGCAGATGCCGGAAATGAACGGAATCGAAGCAACGCAGCGTATTTTGCAGCACTATGCACAGACGCTGGATGCCGAGCCTCGCATCGTCGGAATTACCGCTTTTGCACGGCTGGAAGATCGGCAGCGTTGTCTGGAAGCGGGCATGCACGATTTTGTCAGCAAACCGATTATGAATGCGGAATTGCGTCGTGTGCTGGAGGAATGCAGTCGATTGGTAGCAAGCCGTCATGCCGAACAGCAATAGAGAGCCAGTCAGATCAATACGGGCATGTTTATACAAACAGCCTTATCCTTTTCCATTCACATCATGAATGGGCAGGATAAGGCTATTTATGTTGCAGATGAAACGAAAGGAATCGCGATGATACGCTACTGGCTGACTACTTGCTAGAATCGAGCTGTACCATCGCTTGCTTGCCACTCACCTGAATACCAGTAGCTGGTTTGCCATAAGGCTTCAATTCGCTGATCAGTTCTTCCAGCAGTTTGCGTGCTGTTGCCGATTCCTTGCTGTTCTTAGTCTTCACGACCAGTTGCACAGCATTGCCGGATTGCAGCAGACGCTCCGCCTGATTCTTTTTCGTATCGAGATCGTGATCTTCAATCTGAGCGGTCAGCCGGATTTCTTTCACTTTGACAGGGCGATCTTTGCGTGCTTCTTGTTGCTTTTGTTGTTTGGCAGCGCCAGCACCGATCAGCTGACATGGTGGCGGGCTGCTGAATAACGATGTGCAGACGAGATCGACTTTCGATTTGCGTGCCAATTGCAAAGCTTCCACTGTTGGCATAACGCCCAGATCTTCACCGTTTATGCCGGTTACATGTACCTCGGATGCTTTGATTTTCTCATTTTTGATCATATAAATATCCTCCACACCGCATTGTTGACAGGGGCAATGCGGGATTTAATAAAATAGTTTGCTTCTCGTTCTATAGTTGGCGATGATAAGCATGCACATAGTACTGCAATGCAACCTATTCCATCTTAAAGACAATCCTTTGCAAATACAAATCATTCCTGCGTCCATAACAGGAAATAATAACCTGAAATTCAATGAAATATGATATATTTTAATCAAAATAAAGATTACATTCCAAGACAGCATCAGGCGTACAGTATCGAAGCATCGCTATCAACGATGCGGTCAAAAGACAAGCCTGTATGCAACAGGGGGTTATGATGTACTGCAATCAATGTGGTTCCAAACAACCGGATGACGCAGTGTTTTGCAATCAATGTGGTGCTCGGATGCAGCCGGATACCGGAAGTACACCGTCAGTTGATCCATTCGTGGATTCGCCTAACGCGGAAGCAGTAGACTCACCTTCATCAGCAGCCGATGAATCGCCATTGTCACCGGAAGCACGCAACGATCTCTACCCTTCAAGAGCAGAGCAGGAAGATAGCGAGCATACAGCTACTCTTGTGCCATTGTATGACGCTGGGCATCGACCAGATCGTACGTCCGAATTGTCGGACAGTCTAAGTCGTAATGATCGCCAACCACGATTTCTTCGATTGCGAAAAGCATTGCCGTGGATCGTACCGATCATTGTACTAATTGTCGCCATCATATGCGTGAACGCGCGGTACGAACATGAACAGCAGGTGAACCGCCAAGTGTCAGCATTTCACCAGCAGGCGCAGCAGCTTGCTTTGCAGGGCAAGTATGACGATTCGGAGCAGCAGTTGCAATCCGCACTGAATCTGCGCCCTGCGCACAAGGCGTTATCATCCGATCTGACCATCGTGCAGACTGCACATCGTATTCACGACAAGCTGCAAGCCGTATCCTCTCGCTTAAAGCAAAATCAGCTCGCTCCTGCGGAAAAGTCGCTGACTACCTTGCAGCAGACGCTGGATAAGCGTCAAGAATCCATTTTTGCCCGCGAGAAAAAGCTGGCTGCTCGCAATCAGGATCTGCTGGCAGTGCTCAAGGTCAAGCAGGAGGTGGATGGGCTTGATACGGTAGAAGCACTAGCGTACAAGCTGGATGAAGTGGAGCGCCTCGACAGCAGCGAAGCCGATGAAGTGAAGACGCTCATCGTAGATAAAATCGTCAATCTGAGTCTGAAAAACGCTGAAAATCTGCTACAAAAAAACGACTTTACCGCAGCTACCGATACCGTTAAGCTGGGACTGCAATACGACGAAAACAACGACAAGCTAACATCGTTACAGAAGCGTATTGCATCCCAGCAACAAGCATTTGAGCAGGCAGAGCAGCAGCGGATTGAACGCGCTGTGCAGCAGGCAGAACAAGAAGACCTCAATAATCGTACTGCCGCTGTAGAGCCGTCTGATGTCAGCGCTGTGTTGAACGAATATGGAGATATCGAGATTTCCGGCAGTGTAGAGAATGTTGCTACACGTTCGATCTATTCGGTCGATGTGGAATATTCCGCTTATGATGCCAATGGTAACTATCTGTTCTCTTCATCAGCTGTCGTTGAGCCGTATTATTTACAGCCAGGTGAGAGTGGATATTATAGCTCTTACGAATATGGCTGGTACGAGCAAGTGACGATTCAGGTAGATCATATTACCTGGTATCTAGATTGAGGGGGCGGAGCAGATGAGCAAATCATGGATCATTAGCAGTATTGTCAGCGTGTTAATCGTTGCTGCGAGCATCGGCTCGATTCTGTATATCAATCGTGCTGTACCACAGCAGTTGTCTTCCAAGGTGCTGCTTGCCGACGCTACAGCGAGCAAAGCCTCAGCAACAGCAAGTGGAAGTCAGAAGCTCAAAGATGTCATTTTCACCACGCAAAAAAAAGTCGTTATGCTGGAAACGGAAGCAGGTTCGCTCGGTTCAGGCTTCCTGTATAACAAGCAAGGCGATGTCATTACCAATGCTCATGTCGTGTCCGGCGTGAAGCAGGTCAAGGTAAAAACGGCAGATGCGCGCATCCTGACTGGTACGGTGATTGGCATTGGTACGAAGACTGATATCGCATTGGTGCGTGTACCGGAGCTGGCGGGAACAGAGCCATTGCAGCTATCGTCACAAAAAACGGCGGAGGTCGGCGACGAGGTGCTGGCACTCGGCAGCCCGCTCGGTCTGCAAAATACGATCACAACTGGCATCATTAGCGGCGTAGGACGTGACTTTACAATCGATCCCTACGTATACCGCAATCTGTACCAAATATCCGCGCCGATCGCGCCGGGCAATAGCGGCGGACCGCTTGTTCAGGCGGATACTGGCGAAGTGCTAGGCATCAATTCTGCGATGGCGAGTGAATCGAATACGATTGGATTCAGCATCCCGGTATCTGAGATTCAAGATACGGTGCAGCAATGGTCTGCCAAGCCGATGAGCGAATTGCCGGAAGCAATAGAGTCTGCTGACGAAGACATTGAACCATCAGAAGAGATGTCTGAGGAAGAGTATGGAGAATATATCGTCAGTTACTTTTATGAGAATCTGAATATGCAGGATTATGTGACTGCCTATTCGCTGCTCGGCAGTAACTGGCAAGGGCATACCGATTATGCAGAATTTCGGCAAGGCTATATGAATACTGGTTATGTGAGCATCGATTCTATCACGTCCACCACTTCCGGTGATCAGGTGAGCGTCACCGTACAGATTACCGCCGACGAGCGCAAGGACAATACCAATGTGACCAGTATGTACAAGCTGACGTATGTAGTCGGCTACGAGAATGATATATTGAAAATCATCAGCGGCAAAGGCGAAAAGGTGCAGAACTGATCTGCCCTTTCGCCGGAATCCAAGCGGTTATATTGCAAAGTATCCAATCGCCTGCATGACGATAAATTACAATAGATATTGCTGTCCCATTCGTTTTACAAAACCTGTGTAAACTGGGATAATGAAAGCGAAGTCAACTATAGAAAGGGGAACATTATGCGAAAAAAAAGAACGACCTTGTGGACAGTCCTTCCGCTCGTATTGCTGCTTATTGTGCTGTCTGGTTGTCAATCCGTAGGTAGTCTGGATATCCAAAAAGCGATGGTCAGCAACTTGGATGTACAGTCGATTGAATCCAATCAAACCTTGTCGGTGCATCTGACACCTGCATCTTCCGCCAGTGCACAAAATGTGATGATTGCGGAGGTACTGAACAACAGCAAGCTGATTATCGATCATGCCAAAATGGAAAGTCCAAGCGAAATGTCTCTAACCGGAGCAGTCGAATATGTTGGACAACGTCTTCCGTTCCATCTGTATATGAATAATGATGGAGTTACGATTGATCTGGAAGGAGCCAAGCAGCCCATATACATATCTTATTCACTCTACGAGCAGGCTACAGGGCTGAGTGGTGTAGGCTTTAACTTTGCGGCAGTGCAGGAACAACAACGTGAATTTACAAAAGTTGTGGCTTCGTTCCTGTTCAAACATCTGCCGAACCCATCCAATATTGCGGTCGATTCCGTGAGTACAGACGTATACGGAGAAACACTGGATCTGACTCGTCTGCATACAGAACTAGATGGCAAAGAAGTATTGGAACTGGTGAAGCCATTCCTGACCAGCATGACGGCGGATGAGCAAGGAATCAAGGATCTGATTGGTGCATTCTATGATTATTATGCGCCTATTATTGCTCAAAGCAGTGCAGACAGCGAATCTTCAGCCGCATCTATGTTTGGGGATCGGGATACCTTTGTTCAAGACGGATACACTTCCGTGAAAGAAACGCTGGATGAAGTATTAAAAGAGTATGATCAGAACATCGCCGATCTGAAACAAGACGAGAGCTTCAACACCGTCTTCGGACCGGAGACACGCGTAACAGCAGATGTATACTTTGACAGCGATCTGCATGCACGCAAGCAGAATTTGGATGTGACGATTGCATTACCAGCGGATGGATCGCTGGATTACACCTCCATTAATATTCATACCGAAAGTGATGCATGGAATATTAACGGTAGCGTCACTGCCGAGCCAGTCGATGTGAGCGGCGGCACGCTGAATATTAGCGAAAATACAACGCCGGGAACGATTCTGCGCAATTTTGATTCGTCATCCCCAATCTTCAAATTGCTCAACTTAGCAGACATTAGCCGCAAAACAGTCTATATCGGAGACTACTCCGACTACGATGATATTATCGTGCGTAACAAAATTTCCTATATCCCTGCCAAAGATCTTGCTGAAGCATTGGATGCCAAAATGCAATGGAATGCGTCTACCAAACAATTGTCCTTCACCGACGATATCACTGGTGCAGTAACAGTGCTGAAGGTCAATTCCAAACAGGCAACGGTAGATGGTCAGGCAAAAACATTGCCAGCGAACGTTATTCAAGTCAAAGGCAAAACGTATGTACCAGTGCGTGCGGTTGCGGGATTCCTTGGGGCTACAGTAACATCCAGCTATGGGGACATCGTGATCGAACGGAAATGATCATACTCGTATAATCAACCATATCAGAATAACGAAAAGGGCAATTCCAAAAGACGGAATTGCTCTTTTTTTGACGATTTCTTTTTACATCATTGCGAAAAAGGGTATATATATACTTCAATCGTTGTCGCATAAAATCGAAATACGCTGATATACGCCCTATTACTTATTTATCAATTGCAGGATTTTTACAAAAAACAGAGATATTAGGAGCAATTAACAAAATAATAATAAATAAGCATTTTGCATCATTTCAACCCGGATGGTAAGGGCTAAAATTTAGGCATACATACAATAGATCGTTGTTATATCTATCATTTTACACTGAAATGAACAGACAGCAGATGCGACAGTATAACATTACGGTACAGAAGGGAGAAATGAGACTTCAGCAAACAATTAATAAATTACACAAAATAATATTTATGTAATAAAGTGAGTCAATTATGAAAAAAATGGTTATTAAACCGTCATGGTAAATGTATTCATTCGTACGTTCGCAATGAGCTGGACAGGCTGAGTGCAATTAGGGGACGCAATACATTGTCTCATCCGTCCAAAACATATGGGGGAACGCAGTAGCGGAATCATCATGATTTCTGACATGCTACATAGGCAATCCTAATCCGGCGATGAATGGACATCACACATGGCGGCAATCAAGCCAAATCAAAGGAGATAGACATCATGGGATTGTTAAATAAACAAAATGGGTTATTGTTGGCTGGAACATTGCTGGTAGGAACATGGTTTTCAGGTGGAACGGCATCTGCGCTATCGTATAGTAGCGATGTCGTTCCAACATTGACATCCAATACTGGTAGCAATGGTGCAGCGAGCGCAAGTGTAGAGGAAAGTGGTCATGAAGCATGGCGTGCCTTTGACGATACGGTTACAGCAGATAGTTACTGGCGTGCTCCGGCGGGAGATACATCCCGCATTTCATACCAGTTTAACGATAAACGTACGATTACCAAATATACAGTGCAAGCAGCTACGTACGATACAGATACTGCACCAAAAGATTGGGTATTTGCAGGCAAAATCGGTAACAACTGGTTGGAGATCGATCAGCAGTCCGGCGAGAAGAACTGGAAACCCGGTGAACGCAGAACATTTGAAGTAGATAACGATGTTGCTTATAGCGGTTATGCTCTGTTCATTTCGAACAACAATGGCGGCGATTGGGTTGCTGTCGATGATCTGGAACTGACGCAGTTTGAGAATAATTACAATCTCGTACCGCCTACACCTGCTCCAGCAACTGGCAAGGCAAGTGCTTCGGTAAATGCTGAGAACGCCTGGAAAGCATTTGACCATTCGACTGCTGGAGATAGCAGCTGGGTATCCGATTCGCAGCGGTATGTCGATGCCTCGCTGTCGTATACATTTGATCGTCCAACTGTGGTCAAAGGATATTCGTTAACTGTAAACACGAAGTCCAATGCACCTACATCGTGGATTTTGGTTGGTTCTAACGATGGCGAACAGTGGGAAGAAGCAGTTCATGAAGTGCCTTCCGCTATGCGCTGGGAAGCTGGCGTTGCCAAAGCCTATGCAGTTGATAACACCAAAGCCTACAAAACATACAAACTGATCATTAGTCGTAACAGTGGTCCTGCACAGGTCAGCATCTCTGAGCTGGAACTGTATTAAGCCCAAATGTAAGATGAATATCAAGTGTATGAATGAACAAATGATTCATACAAACGCATCGTTATAGATGCAATATGCAAACCCTGCTATCAATCACAATATAGACTTCAAGCCTGTCGGTTCGCAGACCGCACAGGCTTTTTGTTTTATACCTATTTGATTTCATGTTGTTTCATTCTCTACTATATAACATACACAAGCTACGAAATGACATACGCAGATATGAATAAGAACGTTCTATTGTAATATAGTCTTCATTTGTGCGAACATGGTAACGTATGAACAGCAACGCAAGAGACAACAGAATGGGAGGAACGAATGATGAACAAAGTAATGCCACTCGTTCGACGTGGTGTAAATGCAAGCCGTCTGGCGCTAGGCTGTATGCCGTTTGGCGGTAGCTGGGATAGCGAGCCATTTACTGAGCAGCATGTAAAAGAAGCAGAAGCGGCGGTGGAAGCAGCGCTAGAGATCGGAATCACGATGTTTGACCATGCGGATATTTATACGCGCGGCAAGGCGGAGCAAGTATTCGGTCGTATTTTGCAAGCCAAGCCGGAATTGCGCGAACAGATCATTATTCAATCCAAATGCGGCATTCAGCTGTCGGATGATCAATTACCGGGACGGTTTAACTTCTCGTATGATCATATTGTGCAATCGGTGGATGATAGTCTGGAGCGTCTGGGAATTGACTATCTGGATGTATTGCTGCTGCATCGTCCCGATCCGTTAGTAGAACCGGATGAAGTAGCGGAAGCATTGGCTGTACTGAAAGCAGCCGGGAAAGTTCGCTATTTTGGCGTTTCCAATATGAGTGCACCGCAGATTGAATTTTTGCAGCAGGCGATACCGGATTCGTTTGCCGTGAATCAGCTGGAGATGAGTCTGGGACATCTACATTTTGTCGATCAGGACATTCATGTCAACCAGCAGGCAGGTACCAATGTTCATTTTGGCTCTGGACTAATGGAATATTGTCGTAGTCGTCATATCCAGCTACAAGCATGGGGACCTCTGGCTCAGGGGAAATTCTCCGGTCGCAATGTGGACGATCAACCGGAACATATTCGCCAAACGGCTGCCCTTGTACAACAGCTGGCAGATCAAAAGGACACAACCCCGGAAGCGATTGTACTCGGCTGGTTAATGCGTCATCCAGCGATGATTCAGCCTATTGTCGGCACGACCAATCCAGAACGGATCAAAGCTTGTCAGGATGCAGAACATCAGGCAGAACAGATGAGCCGGGACGAATGGTATCAACTGTACACAAGTGCACGCGGGCAAATGGTTCCTTAGTCGAGTGGAGAACATAAGGTCATAACTGGTATAATAGATAAAATAAGCATACGAATCTTCACTATCTTTAGATAAGTTAAAAGCCGTTTTCTCGCCAGCCCGGTGTGGATGGAGGAAGGCGGCTTTTTGCTTACAAATTTACAAAGTGATCAAGTCACAAAGTCGCACCTTGATATAGTTACAGAGTAATAGATCTACAGATCTATCGTATGTACATACCATTGCTATAGTTGCCCTAGCTGGACTCTGGAGCATCTCCATTATGAGAAAAGCGAAATCAATACTGCTGCTAGTCACCTAGCTATTTACGTAAAAACGTATCTGTAACTTTTGGAGAATAAGGAGATATTACAAGTAATAAAGGATAAACCTCACATCGAAGTGGAGAAAATCAGCCCTATTGCAAGTTTTAAATATGAAAATAACGGATTAATAATTTACAATTTTATGGATTAAATAGGAACATGTGTTTTTTAATTGGAATATTTATCTTAATAAATGACAGTCAGAACGCTTTTGTAACCAAATTGTAATAATTTAAATCGCTTACGTAGCAAGGAAATCACAGCAAAAATTTTTACTGAACTATGTAAAATGGCGATTTGCGTATCACTTGTTAAAAACCTTATTATACCAGGGGTTAAAACACTTTATACACTTATAACATCACAAAAATGAGATAAGAATCCCAACGATTCCTTATATACCAAGGAATCATGCATTTCAAAAAAAAATCAATCAATCGCATAAAATGGAAAAATTATCATGTAAATTATTCTTTTTGCGTATATAATATGTTCAAACGAAGCAAAGTTATTCAAAACGAATAACATTTGGGTAAAGGTAACAATGGGATTGCGTCGTGAGTTATTTCATTGATTAAACTGTCGTTTATTCGAAAATCCGTCGTCAGGGTAGCTTTACTGCCAGCGTACAAACTGGAACTGCCTTAATTACTGAATTTATTCTCGCAAAACCGTAATTTCCAAATTTGAATATACGGGTGATAAAAATGATCAACCGATCTCTTCCCGTCTTTATAACGGGAGGTACAGTGGTGAAGCATTATGAAAAAAAGGCTAAGACACTTACTGAATTTGATAATGAACTGAATCAGCAACGTGCACAGGACATTTATATAGAAGGAGAACCGAAGCAAGTCATCCCTTCGGTGTATAACAATCCTATTACAATGGTAGATCAGCTGCCGATCGTAACACCTTCCGAATCGGAAACAATCAGTATTGCGGAATTGCAAATGTTTACTCGTCAATATGGTCAACGTGCCCAGCAGTATGAGACGCAAGCGCAAGTGCTGAAAAAGCAAAGTGAACAGCTGCGCAATGAATCTCTCTCTTTGCTTAGTCGCAAAGACTGGCTGGCTGAAGATTGCCGACGTGCCAATATGAAGGTTCATTAAAAGCATTGCTTTGTATGAACGATGAACAATGATGTGTACAAATCTGTAAATACACACGATACATACAGAAGATGACGCAATGCTAATGATGACACCATGCTACTAATGAATAAATATAGGACTGAAAGGAGTGCAGACGATGAGCGCAATCGCCGGAATATGGGATCGTAGCAAACAGCAAAGCCCGGAGCAATGGACAGCGTATGGGCAGCAAATGATGGACAGCATGAGCAAATATCCGAAGGATCGCTCAGCCATCTGGCAAGATGGACACGTCTGGCTCGGCTGTCATGACCAGTGGATCACTCCAGAGTCGGAAGGACAACAAGTCCCGTATGATGATGCATTACGTAGATTGACGATTACCGGTGATGTCATTCTCGATAACCGCGAAGAATTGATGTCACGACTTGGACTGCAACATGAACATGATATGCCTGATTTGCATGTATTGTTGCGTGCGTATGAGCAATGGGGCGAGCAGATGGCAGATAAGCTGAATGGTGATTTTGCCTTTATGATCTGGGATGACGCACGTCAGCAGTTATTCGGTGCACGAGACTGGTCAGGCAACCGAACATTGTATTATGCCGAGCAGCAAGGAGCATTTCTGTTTGCAAGTACGATGGAGGCATTGTTGCATACGGGTATCGTTGGAAGAACGTTGTCCACACCATGGATGGCGGAGTTTCTAACCACAGTGGCAATGGAAGAGTCAACCGATATTCAGGCAACGGTGTATGAGCAGATTAAGCAATTGCCGCCTGCCCATGCTATCGTATTGAACGAATCTCATGTGCGTATGTACCAGTATGGTAATCTATTGCCGGATGCACCGCTGCATTTACGTTCGGATGGAGAATACGAAGAAGCATTCCGCGAGCTATTTGCCCGTGTTGTACGTGCCAAAGTGCGTACTCGTCATGGTGTAGCTGCAACGTTGAGTGGTGGATTGGATTCAGGCAGTGTAGTCAGTTATGCTGCACCGATCTTGTCGGCGCAAAACAAGCCGATTCACACGTATAGCTTCGTTCCGATTCCAGGCTTCAAAGATTGGACGTCATCGCGCATTATGGCGAATGAACGTCCCTATATTGAAGAAACGGTCAAGCATGTGCGCCGTGTGAACGATGTGCATGATCATTATATGGACTTTGCCGATCGCAGTCCGCTGAGTGAAGTGGAGCACTGGCTTGGTCTGATGGAGATGCCTTACAAGTATTTTGAGAATTCGTTCTGGATTCGAGGAATCTTCGAGCGTGCTCAGCAGAATGGAGCAGGGGTATTGCTAACCGGGGCGAGAGGGAACTTTACTATCTCTTGGGGACCTGCGATCGAATACTATGCCGTGATGCTGAAGAAATTCCGCTGGCTGCGATTGTATCAGGAATTGAAATTGTACAGTCGAAACGCCGGTATTCGTCGCAAAAAGATCATTCAGCAGATTAGTGAAACGGCATTTCCGGGATTATCGCGCAGTGCGCCTGATCTCGGTCGCCCAGATGCACTGAAATGGATCAATCCTGAGCTGGCACAGCGAACCGGTATGGTAGAGCGTGTGCGTCAAGCAGAGCTAGATCTGATCGGTAGCGATACGATGAGCGATATGGAAGTTCGGCATAGCAAATTTGCCAATTTGGCGGTAGCGAACAAGGATGGCGCGGTCACATCGAAGATCTCGATGGGCTACGGTGTCTGGGAACGCGATCCGACGAATGATCCGCGTATTATCAAATTTTGCCTGTCACTTCCATTTGACCAATATGTACAAAATGGGATGGATCGCGCTCTGATCCGCCGTGCTACCGCTGGGAATTTGCCAGATAAGATCCGATTGAACCAGAAGGTACGCGGGCTGCAACCGGCGGACTGGGTACTACGGATGCGTCCGCAATGGGGCGCTTTTACAAGTGAAATTCGTGATCTTTGCCAGGATTCTGCGGTAGCGGAATGGGTAAACACGGATAACATTATGCACGCACTGCATGAGGTGGGAGAATCGCCTGATGCGGAGGCAGCATTCAATCCGGCTACACGCCTGCTGATGCGCAGTCTGATTATCGGACGCTTCATCCGCGGCTTAGCATAATGTTTGTATACTCTGTAAAGGAGGTGAAAAACAAGGATGAACAAAATGGAGTGGAATGCGCCGGAACTGGAAGTTCTGGACATCAACGAAACGATGGCCGGCAAAGGCTGGAAAGTCATCGACTGGGTTACCTACGATGATGCCGACCTGTACAATCCAAGCTGATCCAACTAAGGGGTAGTCAGTCGCTATTCAGTTTTATATCCAAACATTATGGGAGGCACGTGCAATGACAAACGAAAAAATGCAATGGCAAGCTCCACAGCTTGAAGTGTTGGATGTAAACGAAACACAAGCAGGTAAAGGCTGGAGAGTGATTGACTGGGTTACTTACGACGACGCGGACCTGTATAACCCGAGTTGATCGGCACATCCGCACCTTTCATATCCACGCACAAAGGAGGAATTAATGATGAATACTGATAAATTGCAATGGCAAGCACCAGCTATGGAAGTGCTGGATATGAGCCAGACAGCAGCCGGTAAAGGCTGGAAAGCTATCGACTGGGTCACTTATGACGATGCGGATCTGTACAACCCAAGCTGATTAAAGTCCTGGGTCATCGTTTCGACAGTTTCACCCCAACTATAGAAGGGAGGCTATGCGATGCAAAAAGAGCAATGGCAAGCACCGACGCTGGAAGTTCTGGATGTCAATGAAACAATGGCAGGTAAAGGCTGGAAAGTGATCGACTGGGTCACTTATGATGATGCGGATCTTTACAACCCGAGCTGATCGGTGTTCTGCCTGCACAGGATCATCATGGACCTGTTCGGGCCTCTGATGACGAAAGTGACCCTTATACCTTGTAACGTATAAGGGTCCATTTTCTTGACTTTACCCAAGACGAGTGAGTAGACAAGCTGTTTCACACATAGGTGACCTATCATAGCACAATTGCAGATCGAACAAGCAGGTCGTTGACCTGTAGCTTCATATTCCAACTGCGCACAACGCGTATTGCCGATGGATGTCCGGGATGCTGGCGCATCGCGCAGACCTACACTGGGAGGACCAGATTATGAACACGATCCAACAAACCGTATATCAGGCGTTTGGCCTGCGGATTCAAAGCGAAATTTCCTTGCCCGAGTTGCAGCAAGTTAACGATACAATAGATTCCATTGACGTGACCATCCGTTTTGGCGACTTGTCCAAATGGGAGCATGTGGTCAACGCACGCGAAACCAATTTCAGTATTCAGCTAGCGGGCTTTATGTTCCGTATGCCGGATACCGCCACTTTTTGCATTTCCGAAGGCGAACAGATTGTTGTTGATCCGTTGCCAGGTGTAAGTGAGGATAAGATCCGGCTGTTTGTACTTGGAACGTGCATGGGTGTACTGCTGATGCAGCGCAACCGATTCCCGCTGCATGGTAGCGCATTGCTGATTGAAGGCAAAGCATACGCGTTTGTCGGTCAATCCGGAGCAGGCAAATCGACACTGGCAGCTACTTTTGTCAAAGCAGGTTATCCACTGCTGAGCGATGATGTCATTCCGATTGCGTACAAAGATGGTATTCCGTTAGTGTACCCGACCTATCCGCAGCAAAAATTATGGCAAGAAAGTTTGGACCATTTTGGTATGTCGTCCAATAGTTATTCGGCGCTGCACGATGAATATGATAAATTTGCCATCCCGGTCGGGGATAAATTCCATAATGAGCCTGTACCGCTCGCTGGTGTATTCGAACTGGCGAAGACGGAAGATCCATACGCTTCGATCCGCAAATTGGAGCGTCTGGAGCGTGTGCATATTTTGCTGGCACATACGTACCGTAGCGCAGTTATTCCACGGCTGGATCTGAAACAGCAGCATTTCTCGATGGTAGCTGCTCTGGCGGGCGAGCTGGAAGCTTATCAGATTCATCGTTCGACCACGACATTTACAGCACCGGAGATTGTGGAAAAGGTACTGTCCTTGATTCGCTCCAATCGTTACAGCAATTCCTAAGCATGCTCGTTATGCTCGTTATGCTCCTGAGCGCGAGAATATCGCGATCATCGTAACGAATGTTTCCAATCCAACAGGTGTACCAGACAGGCAGCAGAGCGATGGCACTTCCATCGCTATCGCCTGTTTGTTGTATACCGGAACGTTTCAGATCATATGCGATGTTGTTATAACATAAGAACGTCATGGAGAAATACGGAAGGGGTGTTGTCTTTTTCATCGGTATCATGAATCGGTAGAACGGTTCATCACTGTAAGCTAATTTGCCCATACGGAAAGGGGAGTTCATAATGACCCAAACAGAATTGTTAAACAACCAGAAGATCACGCAAAACAAAAATTATATCGCCAGTGATATGAATGGCGAAAAAGTGATGCTGGATGTGCAATCCGGTAAATACTACAACCTCGGTGCAATCGGTGGACGGATCTGGGATTTGACATCACAGCCAACAACGGTGGATGGCATTGTAGATGTACTGGTACAGGAATATGATGTACCTCGCGATGTTTGTTCACAGCAAGTGCAAACATTTATCCAGCAAATGCTGAATGAAGGTCTAGTTGAGGTGCAGGATGGCGCGGACGATCGCAATCTCTAAGCTGAGCAAGCTGCGTCAATACCCTGCCGAGATGCGACGTCTGATGCTGGAGGCGTTCTGGTATCTGGCATGGGGACGCGTATTGAAGATGCTGCCTTTTGCCAAAGTGTCGCCTTCCCTTGGTGACCATATGCAGGAGACGACTTACGAAACGCAACGTGAGGCACACCGCCAATCGGTTCAAATCTCGAAGGCGTTGCATCTGGTCAGCCCGCATGTGTTCTGGGAAACGGAATGTCTCGTTATGGCATTTGCCGCTCAGAAAATGTTAAACCGTCGTCGTCTGCCCAGTACGTTGTATCTCGGAATGCGGCGGGATGAACGCGGACGTACTGCTGCCCATGCGTGGCTGCGCAGTGGACGCTTTTACCTGACCGGGGCGAAGGAGCTGGATCAGTATACCGTCGTCGGTATGTTTGCCAAACAATTTCAATCTTAACCGGAGATGACCCTGTGCATGAGGCAGCGGCAGACCCGGACGATTTTGCGATAAAGGAGTACGCCATGAACAAGCAATGGAGCCCTGAACTGCATGATTTCCCTGCTGAACTGCTGCTTTTGCTGGATATGGTTCAATCCGGGCGCAGTTCGTTTGCTGCCTTGAATGTGGCAGATCAATCACTGGACTGGCAGGCGTTTGGCTCGCTTGCCTTGCATCACCGCTTGTATCCAACCATTCACGCGGTCTGTAATGCACAGTCGCAGCAGTTGCCTAGTAACATGCTGCAATGGCTGAATCAAAAATACCAACGCAATGCGTTTACGATGCTGCAACTGAGCGGTCAGATGCAGCGCGTGACACAGGCGCTAACCGATCGTCAGATTCGTGCGCTGCAATTAAAAGGGCCAGTACTGGCGCAATCGCTATACGGCGATCTGTCCCGCCGCACGTCCAAAGATCTGGATGTGCTGGTGCCGATCGAACAGGCAGACGAAGCAGAGCAAGTATTGCTGAACCTCGGATTTGTGAAAACACAGGAAGTGCCGCGTACGACTGACAATTGGCGCTGGCGGTACAACCATGAATCGTATGTCGATGAACGCACGGGTGTAGAAATTGAACTGCACTGGCGGCTGAATGGCGATGCGGGCGCTGAACAAGGATTCGAGGAGTTATGGGAACGCCGTCAACAGCTGGAATTTGGCGGAACAGCAATTCAGATGCTGGGACAGGAAGACCTGCTGATCTATCTGTGTGTGCATGGCGCACGTCATGCGTGGTTCCGTCTACGCTGGCTCGTCGATATTGATCGACTGGTGCAAAGCCAGCTGGATTGGCAACTGCTGCGCCGCTTAACGCATCAATACAAATGCAACCATATCGTTGGTCAGGCATTTGTATTAACTCACTGGATGCTGCATACGCCGATTAGTGGCGAGATGGCACAATGGGCAGATGCTCCGCGTGCGCAGGATCTGGCGCGGCGCGTACTTGTCTTTATTCGGGAAAAGGTTAATCTATGCCCGGAGCCAGAAACGCAGGTGCTTGCCAAGCATTATCGGTCTTATCAATACGCGCTGAAAACGATCGGTCAGAAGGCGCTATTCTGGGTGCGCAAAATGGCACCGGATGATTGGGATATGCAAACATTGCCGCTGCCCAAAATGCTGTATTTTATGTATTATCCGTTGCATCCGTTTCTGCTGCTATATCGTCGTACTCAACGACGTGACGCGGTGCAAAGAGAGGTGGAGCAGCAATGAATGTAATTCGCAATTATGTGAATGAACTGCGCCAATATGCAGGCAAACGACTGTATCTATATGTCGCATTGATGCTGCTGATTAGCGTGCTTGATATGGTGACACTGTACATGCTGGTGCCATTGCTCAGTCTGATTGGCGTATTCGGCGGTAGTACCGGTTCGTTGCCGATGGCAGGGCTGTTCGATCCGCTCAAGCAGATGCCACTTGTAACTTCACTGGCGATCGTGCTGGGCGTATACAGCCTGCTGACGGTCATACAAGGATTCATGCAGCGCAAACAATCGATTATGGGCGCGGAGATTCAGCAGGGCTTTATCAAAACACTGCGGCTGCGCGTCTATCGTCATATTATGCGCTCGAATTGGTCATTTTTCCTGCGTAAGCGCAAGTCCGATCTGAGCCATATGCTGACGACAGAGCTGGCGCGTGTCAGTCAAGGCACCAATCTGGTGCTGATGCTGGCGACGTCGATTTTGTTTACCGTGCTGCAAATTGGATTTGCGATGGTACTGTCGGTAAAAATGACGCTGCTCGTGCTGATCGGCGGTGGACTGCTGGCACTGTATGCCCGCCGGTTTGTGCGTCGCTCCAAAGCGTACGGCGACAAAATGACACAGTTGTCTCAAGATTATTTTTCCGGTATTCAGGAAAATCTGAACGGGATCAAAGATATTAAAAGCAATATGCTGGAAGCATCGCATTTTGACTGGTTCCGCAATATGGCGAACAAGCTGGAATATAATCTGATCCAGCAAGTACGACTAAATTCAGCAACTCAACTTATGTACAAGCTGGTTTCGGTTGTATTCATTATCGGATTCATCCTATTGTCGGCACAGGTGTTCCAGTTACAACCGGAACGTTCGGTGCTGATCATCCTGATCTTCGCCCGCCTGTGGCCTCGCTTTAGCGGCATTCAGTCGTATTTGGAATACATCAGCGCGCTCGTACCTGCCTTCCATGCTCTGTCCAAGTTGCAGGAGGAATGCAAACAGTCCGAAGAAAGCTATAGCCCGGTTGCGCATGGCGAAGGCCCTGTGCAAAGTATGCAGGATGGTATCCGCTGTGAAGAGGTATCGTTCCGTTATACGACCGAGCATGAAGATGCCCTCAAGCAGGTCAATCTGTACATCCCAGCAGGCAAGATGACGGCGATTGCCGGACGGTCTGGTGCCGGGAAAAGTACGTTGATCGATCTGTTGATGGGTCTGATGGAGCCGCAGCAGGGTACAGTGAAGGTGGATGGTGCTTCGCTAACTGGCGAACGTCTGCTATCATGGCGCAATTCGATCGGATACGTCTCGCAGGAGCCGTTTCTATTCCATACGAGCATCCGTGACAATCTGCTGCTGGTGAAGCCGGAAGCGACTGAGGATGAATTGTGGGAAGCATTGGCATTTGCCGCGTGTGACGAATTTATCCGCAAGCTGCCGCAAGGACTCGATACGATTATCGGTGATCGCGGGGTGCGACTGTCTGGCGGAGAACGTCAGCGTGTCGTGCTAGCACGAGCTATTTTGCGTAAACCGGAAGTGCTTATTCTGGATGAAGCAACCAGCTCACTGGACACGGAGAATGAAGCCAAAGTGCAGGCTGCGCTGGAGAAGCTAAAAGGCAAAATTACACTCATCGTCATCGCTCACCGCTTGTCCACGATCCGCAATGCCGATCAGGTGGTCGTGGTGGACGATGGTCGTATCGTGCAGCAGGGAGAATTTAGCCAGTTGTCACGCGAAACGAAAGGCACATTCCATCAACTGCTCGGCTACCAGAACGCCGCGCAGTGAAGAAGCTGCAATCATGGATGTTGCAAGCCGATTGGTTAATTATTGAGCATATAGGATGCGGTATCAAGATCGAAGCTTGCTGCGAATCAACGCCAAGCTTCGGTTTTTTATTATAATAAATGAGATGATTGTTGTGTCTAGAAAGCTGGATTTGCTTTCACTTACTTATGTATTGCTGGAACCGTCTTGTAGCTCTTGTTGCTGCTCAAGGGCTTTTAGAGCTATTAATGTTTCTACTGCTTCGTACAGATTCAGAGTTTGAATTAGCTGTAAATCGACTTGCAACATTGTATCTGGATCCATCTCTCCTTTATACGAATCAAGCCATTCACGATTAAGAGTCACAACCTGCCCAGTACTCACATAGGAATCATGATCCAAAAATGGATGCTTCTCTTGTGTAATTCTTACTAGCGAACTCATAACACTACGATTTTCTTTCTGCGCTCGATTGGCTTCTGCTTTTGCCGTTGTAATCGGTACGACCAATACTGATCTGGAATCAACATCTTCAAAATCATGATCGTGCAGTACAATTGCAAAATGCAATCCCTTCATAATAAAGCTTGGCTTTGGTGTATCGATAGACTCTTTTGTTTCTGGAAAATGAGCTTTTATTACCCAGCCCCGTTGAAAATTGTTTGCCCCTTCTAGTAGCACGTATGTTCCCCCTAATGAACAAAATAAAATCCACCGTGTAATAGTGGATTTGTTAATTATGTTTTGATGCGTAAAACAGCGTCTCTTTTTGCAGCGCACGATCAATTTTCTTTTGAACTTCAGGTGTACGATTGTGGCTGTAATACTCAGCCGCACTTACACCAAAGCGTTCTTTGGTAATTGCATCGATTCGTTTGGCACGCTCAATAGCAGATGGTTCTTTGTGTGTAGATGGAAATGGAAGGATATCCATTACAATTACCTCCTAATTTGAGGTTGGTATTGAAGAAAAGTAACGTTACTTTTCTTCAATTGTATCACCAACAGAAGCTCTTCACAAACACTTCCTTAGCTTGTAAATAGAGAGCACTCGGATCATCTTTCCTTGCTCATCCGGGTGCTTGTTAAGTTTTCTTCGACTAATAAAATATATAGGTTCTTCGTTTGGCTCATTCGGGCGCCTAAACTTTGAGCAGACACAACACGACTTAATCCTGACGCAAATCGAGCCATTCCACTTCGTCGCGGGTCAATACAATGCCAGCGCCTTCATCACAAGACAGCAATTCCTCACGATTTTGCGCACCGATCAATGCGCATGTCGGAAACGGTTGATTCAGCACATATGCTAGCGCGATCTGAATCGTGGTGGTGTCTTTTTGTTGCGCCAATTCCCCAGCACGGCGCAGGCGTTCCCAGTTGCCATCACTGTAAAATACGCGTACTAGATCGGCGTTGTCACGCACTTCGGGTGTAAAGCGTCCGGTGAAAAAGCCGCGTGCTTGCGACGACCATGACAGCAGCGGTAGCCGAGTTTGTTCATGCCAATCCAGCGTCTGCTGATCGGCGGATACACAGCCTGCCCAGAACGGCTCGTTTGCTTTGGCAAGACTGAGGTTGGGGCTACTAAACGTAAAGCCGACCAGCCCATGAGCAGCTGCATAATCATTCGCTTCTTGCAGACGTTGCCATGTCCAGTTGGACGCTCCAAGTGCACCGATCCGACCTGCTTCCCGATGTTCGTTAAGCGCTTCCAGAATGACGCCGACAGGTACGGATTCATCATCCCGATGCAGAGCGTACAATTCGATAAAATCGGTTTGCAACCGTTCGAGACTAGTCAGCAGATCGCTGCGAATATCCTGCGCATTCACACGCGGACCGTTCTGGTCATGATGCGCACCTTTGGTCAGAATAACGATGGAGTCGCGATTGTTATGCTCCTGCATATATTGACCGAGCACCACTTCACTTTCGCCACCGCAGTAAATATGAGCAGTATCGACGGTAGTACCACCGATTTCGAGAAATGCGTTCAGATTAGCAGATGCCTTCTCATATGTGTCATGTTTAAAATAATCTGTGCCTTTGATCAGTCGTGAAACAGGTTTACCTGCACCTTCAATATGGATATAGTCCATTTCGATTCAATCCTTTCCTATGGGTAATCGATGTTCATAACTAATTTTAATAAATGATTTCGATAGCACGTTTCGGTAGCTGATTTCCGTAAAGGCATATCGTATTACAATCCAATACGCTGTTGTTCATCTGCCGAGCGCAGACAGGCTTCCAGCACTCGCATATTTTGCACAGCATCCTCTGCTCCGTAGCGTGGCGCTATACCATCCAGCACCGTACGGGCAAAGTCATCTGCTTGCGCCGCATACTGATTGATCACAGGCACTTCCACTTCGCGCCGCTCATCACAGATAGTGACGAAGAAGTTGGAGCGATTGTCCTCGTGACTCACAAAGGCGGACGGCACTTCGATAATGCCTTTTGTCCCTAGCACTTCCAACGTATTGCGAAACGCCGCCCACATGCCGCTGTCGAACGTGACGCCGATCCGGTCACCAAATTCCAACAAACCACTTGCCATCATATCCACGTTATCATGCTCTGGTGAAAAGAAGCCTTTGACTGTCGCCGCAGATGGTTCCGCACGCAGCAGCATACGCGCCGCACTGATCGAATAACAGCCGATATCGTACAATGCACCGCCACCCCAATCACGCCGAAAGCGTACATTGCCGTCGGCACTGCTGTTGTTAAATGTAAACGTACTATGAATGCCGCGAATGTCACCAATCTCACCGCTGTCGATTATGTTGGCAATCTGCTCATAGCGTGGATGATGACGATACATAAATGCTTCTGCCAGATGCACCCCGGCAGTCTGTGCTGCATCTGCCATTTGCTGTGCTTGATCGGCGTTCAGCGCAAGCGGCTTTTCACATAAAATATGCTTGCCCGCCTGTGCCGCACGGATCGCCCATTCGCAGTGCAAATGGTTAGGTAGCGGAATGTACACCGCGTCGATCTGCTCGTCTGCCAGCAGTTCCTCATAGCTGCCATACGCGGTAGGGATGCCGAGCTGCTGCGCTGTTTCGCTCGCCTTGTCGAGATTGCGACTGGCGATGGCGGTCACTTCATTTCGCTGTGATTGTTGAATACCGGGGATTACGGAGCGGATAGCAATACTGGCACTGCCGAGAATACCCCAGCGCAATTTGGTGTTGGTGGTCATCTTGTATTTCCTCCTATGGATAGGTTAACTTTGTTCTATGTTGTGATTATAATGAATAATAAAGACCTTGAAAATGATAATATATTGAATCAAATTAACACAAAATTGTGGTTAGGAGAATGGAGTATGATTAGGCAGAGCATGCTGCTGACATTGCAGGAACAGCCTTATTTTTGCCTGCCGGAATCGGTAGGATTGTACAGTGAGCATCCGAATCATTCGGTGCTGCGAGAAGAAGGAGCGCTGAACAATTTTAATATTCATTATGTCGCTTCTGGGAAAGGATATGTGGAAGTAGACGGGACAGTGCATGAAGTGCGCGGCGGGCAGGCGGTGTTATATTTTCCATTGCAGCGACAGCGGTATTACAGTAGCCAGGATGATCCATGGGATATTCGGTGGGTGCACTTTTATGGAGAGCGGCTGCACGATTATATGATTGAGCGCGGATTTCATCGGCATCCGCTATGGACGCTGCGACAGCGGGAATCGTGGGAGCAGGCGCATCTGCATCTGCTGGATGAGGCAGAGCATAATCGCATGCTGCATCCGTCCCGATTGTCGACGCTGACGTATGCAGTACTGGCGGAATTTGTACATCAGGCGGTGCCACTCAAGAAGACGCGGGCAGGCAAGGCGGAGAATCGCATTTTGGCGCTGCTGCCACAGATGCAGCAGGAAGCATGCGAGCCATTTCTGTTGCAGGATTGGGCGGAACGGGCAGGCGTGAGTGAGTATTATTTTTGTAAGTTGTTCAAAACGCTGACCGAGATGACACCACTGGAATTCATCACCCGCTCACGCCTGCAAATGGCAAAGCAATGGCTATTGGAGCGCCCAGATCGCAATATCGGTCAGATTGCGGCAGATGCCGGGTATCCGAGTGTGAGTTATTTTAACCGTCAATTTATGGCGCGCGAGAGCATGACGCCGAGTGAGTATCGTAAATTGTACTGGTGAGGGATGGATCGTAACCAGATAGCTGCTTCTAGCATTCCATCCGGTTACAACATAATCGGGATGTTACAAAAATGGAAAAAGAAACCGATTCTCTATATAGATCGTATGAGGTACAAGAATAAGCGATAATTGTATAGAGAAAAAGGGGATATGAATGTCATGAACAAATGGATCACAATAGGTACACTGACTGTAATGATGCTTGTAGCTACAGGCTGCAACTCGTCCGGCAATACGCAGATTGCTTCGGACACAAACACTTCTACCGCAAGTGCGGAAGCGAACAATCAAACTACACATAGCGACACTAGCATTGCCAAGGATCATGTCACTGCATCAGACTCAAAAGAGCTGTCCGATCATGATTACAATCTTATGGGCGAATATATGGATAAAACCGATAAGCTGATGCAACGATGGGATACGGAATTGTTTGCTATGCAGGCGACCATTGATGCACTGACGAACTATGAACTAGGAGAAGTAGAGACGGAAGCCAAATTTAGACAGCATCAACAAGCATTTCACGGGTTGAATAGCGAACTAAAACTGATTTCCGCTCCTGATATGGAATCGGGATATTGGGGAAGTGTATTCAATAACTTTCATACTAATTTTGTTGGGGCGCCTGCCGCTGCTGAGGATGCTGCGCAGTACTTTGTCGAAGCATTCGAATATCAGGACGAGTCCAAAGCAAAGCGGGGGAGTGAGTCGTGGGAACGGGCATGGGCGTATTATGATCAAACGAACGATAGTTTGGATGAGATGACAAAGCAAATGCGTCTACTCAAAGCCCAACAATAACAGATCGCAAAAGAATCGCCCTGCCGCATTGTCCAGTCATGACGAACAATGCAGCAGGGTGAGCACAATGAACAGTTATAATGCATTTGATGTTGTACATATAAACGTCTAAAAGTAGGAAAGTCTAAAAGTATCCAACCGAGCGCGCCCAATCATCATTCTGATGGCAATCATTCATCACAAATATGCAATCAAAGCAACGTTGCCTCTTCTGGCGCAGCACCTAATTCTAACGTTTCAACCATAAGCATCACAGCTTCCTGCACAGATAAAATCTCTGTATTGATTACTAGCTCTGGCGATTGTGGCTGTTCATACGGTGCATCTACACCTGTAAAGTGTGCAATTTCACCAGCACGGGCGCGTGCGTACATGCCTTTTGGATCGCGCAGCTCACACACTTCCAGTGGACGCGCTACATGAATCTCGGCAAAGTCTTCCGCTGCGAACAGCTGGCGCACACGATCCCGATCTTGCGCATACGGCGATACAAACGCGGCAATCACGATATGCCCGGCATCCAGAAACAGTTTGCACACTTCGCCAATTCGCCGCAGATTCTCGCGTCGATCTTGCTGGGAAAAGCCTAGATCGGCATTCAAGCCATGCCGAATATTATCGCCATCCAGCACATAACACATCCGTCCCTGACGGAACAATTCCTGTTCCAAAGCAAATGCCAGCGTTGTCTTACCCGCAGCAGGCAGACCGGTCAGCCACAGTACGCGCCCTCGTTGTGCATACCGTTGTTCTCGCTGCTGACGGCTTACCGTCGAAGTCTGCCATACGACCTCATTGGTCGATTTCATCATTCACTCGCTCCTTTGACAATATGTATGTGCTTATCATATCAGGTTGGGAACGCGTGATGCCAATCTTGGCGTGAAATTTGCACAAAAGCGAAAGCAAGACATACTACGCAGAAGAAGTATACAACAGACATACATAAGAGAAGGGCGGAATATACTATGGCAAAATGGTTCAAAGCGGTTTGGATCATGGTGGTGATTGCTCATGTGTTATGTATCATCAACTGGTTTGTGATGACAACCCATGTTTTCCAGCAGCGATTACATCCGTTGGACATCATATATTTCATACTTGCAGGCTTTTTCTCTTTTCCATTATTAGCGATGTCCATTGCGGCAATCTGGTTTCCGCGCACGAGAGCAAACCCGACATTGAATTATGTAATCGGTACACTGATTATGATCTGTTTGGTCTACGTTATGCGTTGGTACTTGGAATACAATGGATATTCTCATCCTAAGTCGTAAAGTAGGATGTCAGCACAGTGATTAGTATGATCAAAAAAAACCGGGTATGCAGCAGAATTGTGCATACCCGGTTTCTATCAATAGCTGCTATTTCAAACTACTTGAAAGCTAGCTCATTTTCAAAATGGGATTCGTTATTCCATACGTCAATTGCTACTCCATTCTCATCGCAGATCATCGTTCCAATGCTTGTCCCTTGTTCTTTGCTCAAGAGCGTATTCAAAGATGACCAACCTCAGGTGAAATGACAACTGTCTGGCGCTTGCGAGTTCGTGCTTTCCTGTTGCCCAGCGCAATCCCGATCAGAATGATCAGCACACCTGTCCATTGCAGCACGCTCACCTGCTCGTGCAGGGCAAAGTAGGACATCGTTACCGCCATAGGCAATTCCGACGCGGTCATGATCGTCCCTAGACCAGCCCCCAGATGTGGCAATCCGATCGAGAATAGCAGCGGCGGCAATACCACGCCGAAGATACCAAGCACCAATCCGTATGGCAGAATGCCCATCAACATATCGCTGTGGAAAATAAACGTAGGCGGATAAATGAACAATACGAGCAAAAATGCGCCAGTAGACATCAGCGAGCTTTTTAGCATCGGTTGTGTACCTTTGCCGACAAAGCTACCGAGGAAAATAAAAAGCGCGAACGACACGGCTGCCAGCAGCCCCCAGAAGATGCCGACCCATGAGAGCGAAGCGCTTTGCTGGGACAACACATTTGCCGCCAAAAATGAGCCAATCAGCAGGATGACGATTGCGAATAGTTTCTCGCGTGTCGGTTTCCTTTTCTGGAACAGCCATTCATACAGCGTGCCAATCCAGACGAATTGGAACAACAAAATAATTGCAAACGAAGCGTTCAGTGATTGCAGCGACTGATAGTAGAACAATCCTGCCAACCCGAAGGGCAAGCCAGCCAATACAATTTTGAGCGCGGTTGTGGTTTGTATTTTCTGTTTTTTGGTACATAGATACACGATCCATGTGAAAATCACACCGAAAAAGTATTGCGCTGCGGTTACTTGTCCGCTAGTGAATCCGGCTACATATGCCGTTTTCACAAACGTGGACAGAATACCATAGCTGCATCCTCCCAAAAATACAATCAGTGCGTACTGCCATAACTTCATAATTCCATTCTCCTTTATGCGTAACCAAGATGAAATAATGTTCAAATCTCCAAAACAACCAAATAAAAAAGCCACACACGATGTCGGAATGACATCGTGTGTGGCGAAAATAGAGTATGCCTCTACAAAAATCCACAATCATGAACAGAATGCACATTGGTTCATGGTATTTGAACATTATTTCAAATTAGTATAAAATGAAAATCTTTTTCTGTCAACGATGTGACATGATTCTCTTGTGTATCTACAGCATATACGTTCGCTATTAACGTTCGTCATTCCAGAAGTTCACTGGTTTGATCGACTTATCAAGCGTTTTGAACGTGTAGCCTTCTGCCTTCAGTTCCTTCATCAGGATCGGTAGTACTTTTAGCGTTCCCGGTTGATCATGCATCAGCACGACTGGAGTTTGACCACGGCGCTCTACGGAATGAATCTGACTCATGATGTTGTTGTAGACGCGCTGATGATCTTTTTTGTACTTCCAATCCAGTGAATCGACATTCCAATCCCACAGATGGAATCCGCCGACTGGCAGCAGCACATCGCGGAAGTTCTTTTTCAGATATGGTTTGCTGCCGTAAGGCGTACGTACAAGGCTGGTGTATTTGCCAGTTACTTTGTACAGACTCTTGTTGGCGCCAACCATCTCGTTGTAGGCACTGTACGGTGAAGCGTAGAATTTGCCCGGTACATGGGTCACGCCATGCAGTCCGAGTCCATTGCCTTCTGCCACGATGCGTTTGGTTGCTGACGCGTAACGCTCCATATGTGGACCGAGCATGAAGAAGGTCGCTTTGGCATCATATTGCTTCAGAATGTCCAGCAGCTGCATCGTATGTGCAGTCGGACCGTCATCGAAGGTGAGATAGATGGTCTTGCCAGCGGTCGCCTGATTCTGTTTGTCTGTCGTTCCGGAAGATTTGGCGGCGGCAAAGACGGATTGCGGAATGAGTAATGCCATGATGAGTGTAACGATTATCCATTTTTTCTTGTGCAGCATACGATTGAACGCTCCTTACTTGATTGATTTCGTTTTCCATGATTCCCGTCATTCATCATAACAGGATTGGAGAAACGTAATCTTGCGTCAAACAATACTATTGCATAACATTTTTGTCATTTAACGACGTCGAAATAAACAAAAAGTTTAAATTGTGAAGATTGAAATTTTCATATGTAGGCACATAGTCATCAACCAGGAAAAAGGAAACCATTTTGAAGCGAGCGCTCCAATGCTCTGTTAGCAGGAATAGGATGTAACATAACAGAAGCGCATATCGGTGTCGCTCCGGTATGCGCTTGCTGATCGTACTTGTAACCAAGTTATACATAGCTTGTCCAAATCAATCCGTACCTTGTTGCACCTTCGCCGACCAGCCAGCATAATCGTGTACAGCGATGCCAGCAAACGAAGAATAGACCGAAGCGGTCACAGTGACTTGAGCCAATTGCTGGTTCATGTAAGCTGCGCTCTCTTCGTAAAAGCTAATGTTGTTGCCTTCTTCACTTTGATTCGTTTCTACACCGATATACACGCGGGCGCCGTTGTCGGAGCCTTCCGTCAATTCAGCGTAGGAAACATCCAAAATGGAATCCGCATGATCGCGATACGCCATAATTGTTACGGAATCATACTGTTTCATCATCCAGCTACTGAGTGTGGAACCGTCCGCAGTATTCAGTGTGTACAGCCAGAACGGAATATCGGCGGACGCTTCCACTCCGAGTTGACGTGCAGTTTGAGCTACGTCCAATACGCTTTGCTGCCATCCAGCGATGACGGAGGCTTGGTCGGTGTTCCATTCCGGCAACAGATACGGTTCAATGTCGATATGAATACCGCTGAAGCGTTGTTCTGCCGAGGCGCCGGTCTGATACGAGGAGATCCAATCGAGGGAGGATTGAAGTTGTGGACGCTGGGAATCCAGCGCCCAGGAAGGCGCACCATCCAGTGCTTCCACGGCAATGCCTTGTGCGGAAGCGGCGGCGATAAAGCTGTGGTATACGCTGGCATCCAGGTCGGCGTTGATCTGCAGGTAGATCAGATTGACCTGTTGCGATGCAGCGAATTGCAACACTTCGTCAGGCGAGCTGGCGATGAGTTGCGTGTTCCACAGCCAGGTAGCTTTCTGAGCCGATTGTGCATGAGCGGGTTTCATCGGGAAACCTCCCAGCAGGATCAGGATTGCAAGAAAAGTGATACCTGTCGTTTTGACCATCTGTTGTTTCATACTCATGTTGAATCGGACTCCTTCGATTCATACCGCATCAGGTATTCCTCGGCAACCGGCTGTCATAGCGAAACCCTGCATGTTCCACGTTAGACCCTTGGCTTTGCGTCTTCATCTTTCGATGAATTTGCCCTGACTAAATATGATATGCTATTTAGTTCGGCAGAGCATACCCCGCCGAGTACAATCTAAGGAAAGATTGTACACAATATACATCGTCTTAGTTGCTAAGTTTATAAAGGGCTTTTCGCCAAATTTCGTCAAAATTTTATACTTGGTTGTGAAATGTGTAGTGATAAGGAAGATAACAAGCGGCAGACAACGAAATTTCTCCAAAATAAAAATACACCAATCTATAACAAAAGCCCCGATCCTATTGATGATTAACTGTCAATAGGATCGGGGCTGATTCAATAAGGTGAATACAATCATCGTTCGGTATGGAAAACAGTATCACGATACGAACTGAACTGTACGAGAAGTTGATATACGGACGATATGTGTGATTTACATAGCGACTGTATGAACGCTATAAGAGATCAGTTGCTTTTTTCCGGTTCGGGATACGTTACGCCTTTGGTATCGACAGTAACTTTTTTCATGACCGGCGGTGTATTCGGTTTATCCTGATCACCGCGTGGCAGATTAACGATAGTATCGACTTCGTCCATGCCGCTGATGACTTTACCAAATGGTGCATATTCGCCGTCCAATTGAGCTGCGTCTGCGACCATGATGAAAAATTGGGAGCCGCCGCTGTTCGGATCGGTAGCGCGTGCCATCGAGATAATGCCGCGAGTATGCTTGAGGTCATTTTGCACATTGTTGGACTGGAATTCGCCCTTAATGCTATAGCCCGGTCCGCCGCTGCCGTTACCGTTCGGGTCGCCACCTTGAATCATAAAGCCGGGGATAACGCGATGGAAGGTCAGACCGTCATAGAAGCCTTTGTTCACGAGTGAGATAAAGTTGTTGACGGTGTTGGGTGCTGCTTTTGGATACAGCTCGATTTCGATGGTTTTGCCATTGTCCATTTCGATCGTAACGATTGGATCGTTGTCTTGCTTGAAGCTGGCGGAATTATCGGACGCCGATGGTGTATCGGTCGTTTCGCCTGTTGTACCGCTCTGGCTGCCGGAATCACTGCCGGTGGAACCGGAATTGGTGCTTTCCGAGCTGGAATTGCTGCCGGTCTGTCCGGTGGTGGGTGCGCTGTTGCCGCAACCTGCCAGAATCAGAAAAACGGCGGTGAATAGAAGAATGAGTACAGCATGTTTACGCGGTTGGCGTAGCATAGGAATGTTCACTCCTTTGGATGATAGAATCCGTCCGGCAATGGACGAATGGCACGACAGACTCCCCGCATACTGTCATGCACGGACTGTCAGAGCATCTTTCAGTATAAAATGCCGGGCGACTGAACACAAGTTTATGGATATTTGCATCGCTTCTCGGATCAGGCAACATAGCTGGACAATGCAATCACAATCGTAATTGTAAACACATTGACCGTAGTCGATAATAGCACAGTCTGAGCGGCAAAATCCGGTTCATTGCGGTATTCTTCTGCCAGAATCGAGGTGTTCACACCCGTTGGCATCGCCGAAGCAATCAGCAGTGCCTGTGCGGGAATGCCGTGCAAGCCGAGCAGCTCGATCAGCAGCAGCCCGATCAGCGGACCGCCGAACAACCGCAGCACCATACTGAGATAAATGTCTGAGCGGTACAAACGCAGCGGATACTTCACAATCTGTGCGCCAAGGGTGATGAGCGCGATAGCGACCATAGACTGCTGCGCATATGTCAGCGGCTGCGATAATACCGCAGGCAGCGGTACAGCGAGTACGTGCAGCACCAGACCGAGCACGAGCGCATAGGGCACTGGCATTTTCAAAAAGCCGATAATGACGCTGCGATAATTCCCTTGCAGACGCGAGCCTTGAATCGAAATGACGCCGTACGTGAACGTCAGCAGACTTTGCAGCGACATGATCAGCGCCTGCATGGAGGCTGCCAGCGGTTCCCCGCTGAAGACGAGCTGATTGACGGGCAGACCGTAGTTGCCGGAGTTGTCGAGCATGATGCTGTTGTTGAACGCAGCCTTTTTCCCGCCTTTGTAGCCCATGACTAGAGAAGTCAGTGAACCGGCGATATAGAGTAGCAGGACGTACAGGCTGTAAAATAGCACCACATTGCCGAGCAGCTCCGGGTTCATATTGGAATGGTACATACTCATAAACACCGTTGCTGGCGTAATACAGTAAAAGTTAATTTTGGACAGTGTATACAGATCAAGCTGAAATACCCGTTCCAGAACGGAACCGGCGACAATCAGTACAATGATCGGCAACACGACACTGAATAAAATGACAAAAAACAAATGCTCCACTTCTTTCTATAGTCTGAATAAGTATCCCAGCTGTGCATAGGTGGAAGATGAAGATGCAGCATTCTAACACGCGTGCATCATAGATCGTACTAGAGAGAATCCGTTAAAAGTATACCATAGTCTCTCCTGGCAAAAGACCTCTGCGTGCAGGTATGGGCAAATCCGGTTATATAACTGTATATATATCAATAGATAGATACGAAATGGAAAGTGTCTATTCGCGAGCACTGCACAACAGTCCGACTTCGGTAGTGATTCATTGTGTTCATTTTCGCCAGACGGTAAAATACAGGAAAGACGTACAGTTTGCGGTCGGTGCATCCTACTGCATCGTTTGGTACGTCGATCTGTATACTATGTGTCGCTATGGTCATGAATACAATCCTGTGTTGCTGATCAATCACAGGATATTTTCCGATAAGGATGTGTAGCTTTGAATAAATGGCTCAAATTGATTCTGCTGCTAGTCGGTTCAGCAGTGCTGACAAGGCTGATTCCGTTCTCGTCATTATTTCGCAATCTGGATACGATGATCCATGAATTCAGCCATGCGATGATCACACTGTTGACATCGGGCAGGGTCAACCGGATTGAATTGAATGCGGATCACAGCGGTGTCACCTATTCGATGATTACGTCAGCCTGGAGTGGTCTGCCAATCGGGCTGGCTGGATATATGGGTTCATCGCTCTTTGTTGTGTGGATGTTCTATCTGTATCACAAACGGCAGCAGCGTGTCGGTATTATCGTTACTGCCATCATTGCGCTAATTATGCTGGTATTGTATGTGCATCAGGGCTTTGGTGTAGTGTGGCTGATCGGGTTTGTCATTGTCAGTATTCTGATGCTGATTAGCCCAGAATGGCTGCGCAATGGGTATTTTCTGTTGATTATGTTTTTGACGTTGGAGGAGTCGGTTGTATCAGCGCTGACGATTCTGTTGTTGTCGGTGACAAGCCCGTCGTCGGCAGGCGATGCGGCAGGGCTGGCACAGCAATTCTGGCTGCCTGCTGTCGTGTGGGGTGTCTGGTTCACTGTCTTCTCGCTGTGGTGTGCCAAATTGTCCGCCCAGCTGTTTGTTCGTAAACGCAAACCGCCGGTATCTACCGGTTCATCTTATGCACGGGGAGGACGTTCCCGATGAATTCATCGCCGCATCCCGGCCGCCCGTGGGCGCTGCGCGGAGCCAGTATTCAGATTGATCCTTTATTTCCGTATTATGCGGATCGTTCGCCAGACAGCATTGCCGATGAATTGGTGCTTGCTGGTTATCGGAATGTGCACTATTTTATCGTCAATGAGCAGCGGGTGGATGCTCGTCTGGTCGAAGCATTACAAAAGCGTGAAATCGCCGTCTGGGCACTTGTGCTTGGTAACGGCACATTCAGTGTAGAACATGCGCCACCGGAATGGGCGTCATGGCGGATGGAGCTGCTGCGTCCGATCAATGATGGATTTGAACGGTTTTCCCATTTTTCACAAGATTATATTGCCTGGAAAAAAGAAGTGCTGTCTGTCGTGTTGGACAATGTGCCGTTTGACGGGATCGAGATAGCAGAGCCATATTTTCCAGAATGGAACGGCTTGGAGCGCGGTGTGTATGGCGATATTGGTCCGCTGGCGGCGCAGTCGTTTCGCGAGCGATATGGCGAAGACATGCCAGAGTTCAGAGATGCTGATTCGGCGCGTTATTATACCAAAGTACCGAAGCTATACGAGGCGTGGGTTGATCTGCGCGTAGATGCAGTCAATCATCTGGTGCATGAACTGATCAACGGCGAGCAGGGTGCGCGTGCGATACGACCGGATATTAAAGTGGCAACTTGGTCACTGGCAGTACGCGATGAACTGGCGGCACAGCGATTGCGTGAATGGCAGGGGCTAGACCCGATATCGATGATCGGACTGGTACAGCCGGATCTGCACATGCTGCAAACGCATTGGCCGGACTGGATGAAGCGTGGCTTGCCTGCTGATTATATTCGGGATTACGAGCCACTCGCGGCGCCGATTCGCGAGCAATACCCGGATTTGCCGCTTGGTATTCAGGCGGATATCGGTTCTCGTGCGAGCATGATCAAGGGGCGGCGCTGGCTGGATGAATTTGCCCATCAGGCGAATACGCTGGGCTACCGCACATGGACGGCGTACGAATATCATATTGGCGGGTATATGTATGCTGAGCCGCCACTGCCATCGTCCGGGTTGCGATTGAGCGATCATGAGGTGATGATCACTTACAACAAGCGCGTCGATCCTGAATCGGTAGGCGGGGTGCTGCTCTATCATCTGACTGGCTTGAGCAAGCCGCAGGAGTGGAAAGTAGCGCAATCTGCGGTGGATGGTAATCGATTATTCCTGCGATTCAACAAAGCGTTACCACAAACTCCATTTCAATTGGAAATTCGCGAAATTCGCGATACGCCCAATCTATGGCTGCTCAAAGGACGCAAAGCGAACAAAACGCCGCGCAAAACAAGAGTATCGATTATCCGCCCAGCACAATCATGACAGTATAATCATGACGTGTATCTGCATAATGCGCATTTTAGAAAAGAGGAACCTATATGATCATCTCCACTATCGAATGGCTTATTCTTGCGCTGCTTGCTATTGCGATCATCGTCTTCGTCATCAAGCGTCCATCGCGTGTGGAGCGTTTCGATCAATCGCCGCTATATAAATGGAGTCGTATCAATCTGAGCGGACAGGCGATGTCCGGCGATGGCTCGGACTATTATTTGCTCACCCGGCGCGGTCGCAGCAATAATCTGGTTGTGTATTTTTCGGGCGGCGGGATTAGCTGGAATCGACATACGGCGACGAAGCCGTTCGGTTTGCGCACGCTGCTGCATAACCGCGAGCTGGGTTATTATTTTGCCAATATTCCGTTTTATAAGCCGGATCTGCTGCGTGGAATGTTGGAAAATCAGCGCAAGGATAATCCTTTTTACGATTGGAATATCGTGTATATTCCGTATGCGACTGGGGATTTCCATATCGGGGATAACGAGGTGAAATATCGCGGACGAGGCAAGCTACCTTTTACCGCGCATTATAGTGGACGCGCGAATACACTGCGTGGGCTAGACTGGATGTTTGAGCATCTGCCGCAGCCGGACAAGCTGTTCATCGCTGGTGCAAGTGCGGGTGGATTCGGTTCGGCATTTTGGGCGCCGCATATTGCCAACCAGTATCCACAGGCGAAAGTGTACCATTATGCCGACGGTGCGTATCTGCACAGTCAGCAGTGGCCGGACATTATCGAAAAGGTATGGAAAGCCGACTTCCGCAATCGGTACGGGTATGCGATCGAACCTGATCTGATTGGCGCCGCCTTTCGCGCGAATGCGCAATTGTTACCGCCAAACACGGTGATGCTACAATCGAATACGGTATATGATAAGGTGCTTCCTTCGTACGAAGCCGTGCTAAATGGACGCACCAAGGGGCTGGTGAGCGACGATCTGGAAATTACCAATGATTGGTCGCTCGGTATGCTGTCGTCGGCTCGCCAGCTGCAACAGGAGCTGCCAGACTATCACTTTTTCATTACGGATTACGGTGTTGGCAATCGCAAAAAGCGTCGTGGTACTCCGCACACGCTGTCGCCATACAAGGTCTTTTATACGGCGCAGGAGAGTGGTGTGAAGCTGAGCCGCTGGCTGGACGATATCGTCAACAAGGACAAAACGTATTCGGTCGGCAAGGAGTTTATGGAATTTCCAGAACGTTGAGCATTCCAATCGACGATTTTGAAATAGTAACACCAGCAACATCATCAAGGGAGGAATAGGCATGCTGCATTCATTGTCCGCCATTCAGCAGTACCGTCAGGCTGAGGTGCCGTATACGGTATCTCAGCGCTGGCTGAATATTCTCGTCTCCGCCGAGGAACGAATCGTCAATCTGGAACGAGTTCAGACGCTTCAGGAGTTGAACGATGCCAATCCGGTACTGGATTATGTCGAACGCACATTACGTATTTTGGATCAGTTGCGTGTGTCGTTCTGGTTGCGCGATATTGTGGAGGAGACGCTCTGCTGGGCAGAGACTGCCAAGGGCGGCAGCACACGCGAGCGCATGAGATGGCAGCAGCAGGGGATCAATCTGTTTGTACATAACGAAGGGTCAGCGCTGTTGTATGAGCGCGATGCTGCCGAACCGGACGATGCGCGTACGATTCTAGTAGCGACCTTGATCCGTACACACGGGTTACTGGGACAATTTCTGCGTGGGGAAGTGCCGTTTCGCGACAATTTGCCATTGGCAGAGATTGTGGCGCAGGGCATCCTGTCACCGGAAGAGTTGAAAAGTACATTACTCGTGCTGAACCGCTGTATTATTGAAGCGGTATCGCCAGAGCTGTGGCAGCGAGTACGAGATGAGATGTCTACGCTCATTCATGCGGTTACGTATGGCGAGCAGCCACAAGGGATGGGCATCGAAGACCGGATTATGCGACTGCGTACTGGCAGTGAGGCGCGCGGCGAGAATACGCTCGAACTTCTGCAACAGCTGCGTCAGCCTGCACGCTTGGATCAGGTGTTCATGATGCTGGACAATCGCACCTTCTGGTATGTGGAGGCGGCGTTGCAGGACTTTTCCCTAGAGGAATTTTGCAAAATATTCGGACTGCTGGCGGCGGCCGTACCAGAGCAGGTGCGCCATATTAGCTTTGAGCGGCTAATGAACGATCTGTATTACGATTATCGGGGTATTAAAAAGATCAATCTGTACAAAAAGCGAATTATCGAAAAGTATCTATCCGAGTGGAGCTGGGATGATGTACACGCTGGACAGCGCCAGCAGCGCAATCCGCATCTTGAATACGGATTGCTGATCGATGGGCAGCTGCAAGATACCGCCTTCTTCACGTTCCAATTCTCACCAGCAGCGGAGAAGCTGATCGACTTTTGCGTAGAGGCAGAGAAATCGCCGCTGTATGAAAAGGCAGTGCTGATGCTGTTTGACCTGTTCGATCTGCGCCGGGATGCGTATGACCGTTTTCATAATGAAGACAGCTATTTGCAGACGATGAACGAAACAGTAGATTACAAACGCTTGCTGCTGCGTTATGTGACCGGACAGACCGTGCTGGATATCGGTCCCGGTGGTGGCGTGATGCTGGATTTGTTAGAGCAGGAGATGCCAGATAAACGAGCGATCGGTATTGATATTTCTGAAAATGTGATCGAAGCGTTACGTCGCAAAAAGCGGCTAGAGCATCATAGCTGGGAAGTGATGAAGGGGGATGCGCTGGCGCTCAAGGAGATTATGGAGCTGGGTAGCGTGGACAGCATTCTCTTTTCATCGATCTTGCATGAGCTGTATTCCTACATTCCGTTCAATGGACAAAAGTTCAATCTGGATACCGTTGCCGCAGCGCTGACCAGCGCCTACGACGTACTCGCACCGGGCGGACGTATCATTATCCGTGACGGAATTATGACCGAGCCGACAGTGCAGCAGCGCAAAATCACTTTTTTGGAAGAGGGTGGACTGGCGGCGCTCGAACGGTATGCTCGTGATTTCCGTGGACGGGAGATTGCGTATGAGGTGCTGGACGAGCAGACCGTTCTATTGCCTGTCAACGATGCGATGGAGTTTCTATACACATACACATGGGGCGAAGAAGCATATGTGCATGAGGTGCAGGAGCAGTTTGGCTATATGACGCCGAGTAGGTACAAGGAGTTTATTGTCCAGACGCTAGGCGATGGCATAGAGATTGAGCATGTGGAGTCCTTTTTGCAGCAGGGGTATACCGAAGCGTTACAGCCGCGCGTGAAGATCACGGATGAGTGGGATACACCAGTGCCGCTGCCGGATAGTACGTGTATTATTGTGATTCGCAAGAAGGGGTAGCAGACGATCTCTCATTTTGCTCATGTATACATTTTCTTGAGGAAATGTTCCAAATGTTCTTTATGTTCCTTATGTTCTCGGTTATAGTAAAGATATATCGACATAAAGGAGTGAAACATTATGGGCAAAATCAAAGAAAATCAGTACGAATATCCATCACTACAACAAAAAATCGCCAGCGAAATTGGCATAGCTGAGAGTACGGCACGCGATCTGGTTCATCTGTACATGATCCGCCAAAAGGGAAAAGAACTGGAACAGCGTTTGAAGCTTCAAGTGTCGGAGCAGATCATGAATGACTTTGATCAGCAAATGGGACGCAGCGATATCCAGCAGGATGTACAACGTTTTATCGTTATGGAGCAAGAGGAGAAGGTGAATTCACCACTGTCCTATCCCAAATATTTTAATGTACGTGAAGTCGCTTCCTACAAAGGCATCACACCGCAACAAGTACGTCGCAACTGCATTAGCGGTAAATTCAAGGCTGAACAGGTAGCTGGTGAACATTCGTCATGGCGTATTCTGGCAGAACAATTTAAAGATGAATCGGGATTTGCCGATTTTATCGCTGAACGCAATGGCAAATTTCAAGCCCAATCTGCTGCCGCACAGACAGCTGTAGAACTATGGGAATCATCTATAGTTGAATCAGATCAAGGTCAGACTTATGAGTAATAGTACAAGTGACTACTATTCATCCACATATGTACTGGATACGAATCTATTCCGTTATTATGCCGAAAAGGGCAATGATGTATTAGTAAAGCAACATCGTCAGGCTGCTATTGAGTTCTGGAATGAGATTACTGACTGCTTCAACAGAGGAAGAGAAGAATCGAAGCGTTATTTTTACTGTAGTTGTATAAGTCTCAACAATACAAACATTAAAAAATCCCCTGTAGATGATCGTATGCGCTCCAAAACAAATGGAGTTCTATCACTCATCAGCAGGGGATTTTTATTTTAAACTATTCCTTGTCCTCGTCACGTAACTTATTATCGCGTGGCAGCTCGTTATCGATCACACGCTTTTGCACCTCGTCTTCGCCGGAATCGGGAAACGAATCTTCGCGGAACAGACCGAATTGCTCGTCGTTGTCGCGTTCGGTGACCAGATTGTCTTGCTCGTCAGGATGTTTGTCATCTTGATTACTATGGTCTTCATGTTGACTCATCATCATAACCTCCTATACCGAATAATTGCTGTGATCGACAGTTCCCTATCCTATTTCTAACAAAATGATTTTGTTCAAAGGAAGCTGTCAATCCGCCTAAAAGGAGTCCGCTGATCAGCGGCGGTCACGTTCCGGTACATCGGGATCATCATGACCTACCGAGCCGTTACGCAGATCCGTTCCGTGTGCATCCTGATCAAATGATGAAGGCACTGATGGATCTTCCGGTGTTTCTCCGTTCAGTTCGTCCGCATCGGGAATATCCGGCAGTGGACCGTCTTCGAGCGAATCATCCACTACCGTATCGCCAGTCACTTCGTTGTCGACATATTCGCCGCCTAGTGGATTGTTTACGGGATCTAGCGGTTGCCCTGTTGCATTCACACCAGTATCCAGATCAATCGTATGGCGATCACCTGACAGGCGTTCTTCACGGCTTAGCTCGTTTACTGATTGCTCTTCACTAACGACAGGTTGAATGCCTTCGTCATCGCGCACAGTTGGTTCTACAATATCCAGATCGGATTCGGGAATGCTAGACAGTTCTTTTTCATCACGAGCAGTTACCGAATCCAGTGTTTGGTAACGGTTATATTCCTGTGCAGCGGCATCACGATTATTATCAAATGGTTTATTCATGCTGATCATCTCCTTGAGTATGCTTCATGTATGGTCATTCAGTTGTAAATAGTTTTAAGAAAATGAATACCTCGCGCTGAAACGCTTACTTGTTCTTACCCCAATCTTCGATAATTGACATCTTAATTTTAAAGTGACGATATCCATACGCTCTACACCTAGCTTATACAACCATTCCAAGCCGCTCCTTCCCGTTATGGTGGTGCAGATAAATGTCGCGACAATAATATGAATAGAAATGAAGTCAATGCTAGAGATAGCGGAAATGCGTGTGGAACGATTTGGAATTTGTGATCGTCAGGAGTAGAATGGACGATAACGAAAGGATGTGTTGGGACCGGATGGAATTTTCTTGGAAGCGAAATCTTGTCGTCATCTGGCTTGGAGTGTTTTTTTGTAGTATGGCATATTCAATCTCGATTCCGTTTTTGCCGATCTTTTTGGAAACGGAACTGGGTGTGCATAACCATCTAGCCGTATGGTCTGGTGTGTCATTTGGTATTACGTTTCTAGCGAGCGCGCTCATCTCGCCATTCTGGGGTTCGCTGGCAGATAAATACGGTCGCAAGCCGATGCTGATCCGCTCCGGTTTCAGTTTAGCGGCGCTGTATTTGCTCAGTTATTTTGTAACCGATCCCTACATATTTCTAGTCGTACGGCTGTTTCAGGGCTTGCTGGCAGGCTTCGTACCTGCCTCGATTGCGCTGGTCGGTACGAATACGCCAGAGGATAAAACGGGCTATGCCCTCGGTGTGATGGCAACATCTGGTGCAACGGGTACTATCATCGGTCCGCTAATTGGCGGGGTGGTCAGCTACTACGTTGGTAATCGCAATGCCTTTCTCTTTTCCGCATTGATCGTGCTGATCGCGGCGTTGATTGCGACGATCTGGGCGAAGGAGCATAACTTCAACCGCTCTGCCAAGCGCTCGCGTGTGCGCGATGATATTCGGCAGGCAGCAGGCAATCCGATATTCATTTCGCTGCTTATTTTGACGGCGGTGGCGAACTTCTCGGTTATGATTCTGGAGCCGCTCATTACGATTTATGTGAAAAGTATGGGCGTGGAAGCGGGCAGCGCTTCGCTCAGTGCGGGGATCGTATTCTCGGCAGTCGGCGTAGCGACGCTAATTATGGCACCGCGCTGGGGACGCATTGGCAGCAAGGTTGGATTTGGCAAGGTGCTGTTGATCGGTCTGATCGGCAGTGGCATCGGCAATATGCTGCAATTTTTCTTTACGAACATCTGGGGCTTTGGTACGCTGCGGTTTGGGTACGGCTTGTTCTTTGCAGCGGTACTGCCGTCGATCAACGCCATGATCGTCCGGGTTACGCCGCCGGAATTTCGCGGACGTGCATTCGGCTTGAATCAGTCAGCATCTCAGATTGCGACGATGGCAGGACCGATTATCGGTGGTCTGCTCGGTTCGTTTCTCGATATCCGGTTTGTGTTCATTATCAACGGCTTGCTGTTGTTACTGTGCGCGTTCATGGTGGCGCGTCGCCGCTGGGATATCCCACCTCAGCCGTCAGGTGAACCGGTTGCCAAAGTACGCACCAACCATTCATAATGAGGACAGAGTACAGTAAGGAAAGGAAGTATCATGGCAAAATCGAAATTTTATGTCGTATGGGAAGGGCATCGTCCGGGCATCTACAGCTCGTGGCCAGAATGCCAGCAGCAGACGAACGGATACAAGCAAGCCAAATACAAAGCGTATGAATCACGTGCCGAAGCGGAACGTGCATATACCGAAGGCTGGAAAAAGCATTGGGGACAAGCCGCAGGCAGTTCATCCGCCAAATCGTCATCCAGCAGTGGCAAATCATCCGTTTACGGAAAACGCCAAACCTCGGCATCCAATATTCCGATGGATCAGATTGATTATGACAGCATCTCCGTCGATGTCGGTACACGCGGCAACCCGGGACCGGTAGAATACCGCGGAGTAGATACACGCACTGGACAGGATATTTTTAGCAAAGGTCCTATTGCCAAAGGAACGAACAATATGGGCGAGTTTCTGGCGATTGTCCATGCGCTCGCGTATTTGAACAAGCAGGGCAGCAACAAAACCGTATACAGCGACTCGGCAACCGCCATCAAATGGGTCAAGCAGAAGCAGGCAGCGTCCACACTTGTGCGCGACGCATCGACCGCCGAGATCTGGGATCTGGTCGACCGTGCCGAGCATTGGTTGCGCACGAACAGCTACAGCAACAAGCTATTAAAATGGGAAACCCGCAGCTGGGGCGAAGTGAAAGCCGATTACGGACGGAAGTAACAGCGTATCAAAATGACAAAAAAAGCCGGAAGTCAGGGAATATTCTCCTGCTTCCGGCTTATTTAATCATTCTGATCTTCATCTTCATGTCGTGCTAGCGAAGTATCTGAATCTTGGTCTTCCGGGTCTGCCTGTGGATGCGGACCAGAATCCTCTTCGTCCGCTACGTCTTGATGCAGCGGCTGATCCAGCCGTTCGGGATGAATGACGGCTAGCTCCGCATCACGCGGCAGTTCGGGTTCCAATTCTTCAGACACCGACTGGGCATCCTCATCATCCAGAAGCGTGCCCTTCGTTTTCCAGAACACATCGTCATAATGCTGTTTGTCTGCCATGCTGCTCAGCTCCTTACCTGCAATTTGGGAAATGGATATCGTTCCCCTTACAGGAGGTTACCCTTGACGGCTGTCTGCCAAACACCATATATCGCTGCTCATGCGCTGACGGGATGTGAACAGCAGTGTGTGATTGGGACGGCTGCTGCGTTTGGCGAAAAAGGTAAATTACCAGAGACAGGAATTTAATGGTGTTACTGCAAGGTAGGAAGAAGTATAATAGAATTTGTGGATTCAGCATGAATTTCCCAATTATGTAGTACATATGTGTCACTATCGATTGAGGTGCTCTATGAAGATTATGCCCAAAGCTTTCGTTATATTCCTGCTCTTTGTCATCGTCGTATTGTTGGCATTCTCCTTATCTGCCAATATGCGTGAAGACAAGCGTTTCCAGCAGATCGATTACTGGCAAGTACGCTGGCAGGCGCAAAATACATTTACATCCAAGCCGTGGAACGATGATCAGAACAGCTACTGGACTTCATCGCAGTTAATGAAGGATGGCAAGCCAGTCAACAGCTCGTCCGCTTGGATTCGGATTCCGCTGCCGGAGCTGAACTGGAATACGTCCGGTCTGCTCATTCGCGAATTGCAAGGCAAGCATGTGATCGTCTACTTGGATGACAACAAAATCTACGAATCCCGGCGCGGCTATGCTTATGAGCAGAACCAATTGCTGCTGCCGCTTACCCGTGATGATTCGTTCAAAATGGTCTATATCTGGGTCGAGTCGGCGCGTGAGAAGATCGGTCTGACCAATGGCATTCTAATTGGCGATTATCAGGACATCCTGACCACTTACGTTAGCTCCGATCTGATGGATGTGGTAATTGGGTTCTCATTTGTACTAGTAGCGCTCATTATGGCGTTCTGCTCCTTTTTCCTAGAAGGGCAAGCGCGGCGAATGTGGCTTAGTCTCTGTATCGTGATTCTAGCGCTCGGTGTGCTCGTAGTGACGTATTCGCCGTTTCTATTTACCTTTTATCCACTGGGTGACCGAGTGTATGCGCTTCTGTTCGATATTAGTCTGTTTGTGCTCGTGCCGGCATTTTATGAGTTTTTTGAAAATGTATTTGGCAAAGGGTACAACAATCTTATTCATCGTATGAAAAAGGTGCAGTACATCTATTCGATTCTCTGTCTGCTGGCGCTGATCGGCAATGCGCTTACCCATGATCGGTATTTTAAAGTGTATTATGTGATGACCGTGCTGATCTTTGGCGTGTTTATTCTGGTCGGACTGATTACGTTCCTGATTATGACGTTACGATATGCGCGACAGCAAAATCGGGCGGCGCAGATTTTTGCGGCAGGCTTCTCGACGTTTGCGCTTATTACCGGGTTTGAGCTGATCTGGTACTATGTGCAGGATGGTGATTACAAGCTCGTATTGTGGAAATGGGGCGTGATCTTCTTTGTCATTTCGCTCATTGCCATTATGGGACGTGTCTTCGCTGAAAATCGGCGGCAGGCGATTGAATATTCACGCCAGCTGGAGCTGTTCAACAATGAATTGCAGCGCTCGGAGAAGATGGACATCATTAGCGAACTGGCGGCTTCGGTCGCCCATGAAGTGCGTAATCCGCTTCAGGTGACGCGCGGATTCCTGCAATTGACGCAGATGAACACTGATGATAAGGGACGCGAGCATCTGAAAATGGCACTGGATGAGCTGGATCGTGCAGCTGGGATCATTACCGATTTCCTGACCTTTGCCAAGCCGCAATTTGATCAGGAGGATATGCTGGATCTGAGTCAGGAGTTCTCGAATATTGAGAATATTATGCAGCCGCTCGCCAGCTTACAAGGGGGAACCTTGCTGATCGACGTGCCAGAGCAGCTATACATTCGCGGCAACTCGTCCAAATTCAAGCAAGCGTGCATTAATATTATTAAGAACGGGATTGAGGCGCTGCGCAAGGATGGCAATGTGACGATTCAGGCGCGGCGCTGGGACGATAGCATCTGTATCTATATTCGCGATAACGGCTCCGGGATGGATGAACAGGAGCTGGCGCGACTGGGAGAGCCGTACTTTTCCAACAAAACAAAGGGCACCGGGCTAGGTCTGATGGTAACGTTCCGCATCATTGAAGCGATGGGTGGTCAACTGGAATTTCATAGCAAAAAAGGGGAAGGAACAGAAGCTGTGCTTACTTTTCCGCTAATCACGCCCGTGTAAAACGGGTGGCTGGCGGCGGGGGAGCGCGGCTTTTTTATATGCGATTTAACAATAACGTACAAATATAGCAGAATCGTAAAAGGGAATAGCAGAATAGTGAAATACCAATCATTTAGAAAACGCTTACAATAAAAGGGTAAAGGTTACGTTGCCCGCCGGACGATATGTAGACCGATTCCGGCACCCGTATCAACGAAGCACAAAGGAGGAATGTTCATTGGATACCGCCAAGTCGATCCCTGCTGTACGTGTCAAAAGCTCTCGGCGCAAAACGTTTAAAAATAGCCGCGTACTCCTAATCATGTGCTTGCCGGCCATTGTGTTTTTCTGCATTTTTGCGTATTTGCCAATGCCCGGTCTGTATCTGGCGTTCGTCAAGTACAACTACACCGATGGTATTTTCGGAAGTCCGTTTGTCGGCTGGGACAATTTCAAATTTCTAGTTATGACCGGCGATCTGTGGAGACTAACGTTTAATACAGTGGCGTATAATATCGCCTTTATTCTGATCGGCAATGTGGCACAGATTACCGTTGCCATCCTGCTGAATGAAATCCGCAAAAAGTGGTTTAAAAAAGTCACGCAGACGCTCATGTTTCTGCCATACTTTATCTCGGCAGTACTGGTCGGTCTGCTTGCTTACAACATTTTGAGCTATGATTACGGTCTGCTCAATCATGTGCTGGCAGGACTCGGATTGAATCCGGTCAAAGCGTATTCCGAACCGGGACTGTGGCCGTTTATTATCGTCATTACGTATTTGTGGCAGACGACGGGCTACGGCTCGATTGTATATTTTGCCGCCATTATGGGATTGGACAGCGAAATTGTGGAAGCGTCGGAGATCGATGGTGCCAATGCGTTTCAGCGCATTATCCATATTGTGATTCCGTGGCTGAAACCGACATTTATTATTTTGCTGCTGTTCTCACTCGGTGGCATTCTCAAAGGAAACTTCGGTTTATTTTATAACTTGGTCGGTGCGAATAACACGGCGTTGTACGCCAGCACTGATATTATCGAAACGTATGTATTCCGCTCGCTGATGACGAATTTTAACTTCTCAATGGGTAGTGCGGTCAGCCTGTATCAATCTATCTTCGGCTTTGTCGTTGTATTAACAGCCAACTGGGTGATCAAGAAAGTCTCGCCTGAAAACTCACTGTTCTAGGAGGTCGCCGATATGGACATCAATCCCAAAGTTAACGTTATTGGAGGTAATGCTCCACGTCCGGCGCGTATCCGCCGGGACATGAGTGAGACGATTGTCAGCTGGGTCGGTTATGTTGTCATTGCGCTATTCGCGGTTGCCTGTTTGCTGCCATTTCTGCTCATTCTGGGCACTTCGTTTACGAGTGAAGCAGCGGTCAAGCAATATGGCTTCAACATCTGGCCGCATGAATTCAGCACGTTTGCGTACCGGATCGTATTCGAGAATCCGAAGCTGATTATCGGCTCGTATCTGGTCACAATGGGCATCACGATTGTCGGTACGGCAGTCGGTCTGTTTATCGTAGCGATGACGGGATATGCGTTACAGCGCCCGGATTTTCAGTATCGGAATAAGATTTCGTTCTTTATCTACTTTACGACGCTGTTCTCCGGTGGTCTAGTGCCATTTTATCTGCTGATTACGCAGTATTTGGAGCTAAAGGATAACTATCTGGCGGTGCTGCTGCCGGGTCTGCTCAGTCCCTTTTTGATCATTATGATGAAAAGCTTCGTTCGCTCCATTCCGCATGCGATTACTGAGTCTGCCAAGATTGACGGTGCAGGTGACTTTACGATTTTCCTGCGTCTGATTTTGCCGATGTCAACGCCGGCGCTGGCGACGATTGGACTGTTTATCGCTCTTGGGTATTGGAATGAGTGGTACAATGCGATGCTGTTCCTGTCGCCGGATATGGATTATCGTCCGCTCCAGTTATTTTTGTACAACGTGGTAACGAGTGCCGACTTTATCCGCAACTCGGCGGCATCGTCCAATGTATCGATGAGCGATGTGCCACTCGAAACGATGAAGATGGCGACCGCTGTTGTAGCGACCGGACCGGTCATTCTGTTCTACCCGTTCGTGCAGCGTTATTTTATTAAAGGAATCACGGTTGGCGCGGTCAAAGGCTGAAGCTGGTTACGGCAGGCTCCGACAGATTCATAGGGTGCTATCTATTCTCAAAAGGGGGAACGTATATGTGGAAATTCCGTAAGCTGATCTCGGCAGTATTGATCACAGTGATCGTATTATCGCTTGCTGCCTGTGGTGGCGGCAGCAAATCAGGCGCAGGAGATGACAAATCGCAGTTTGTAACCGTCACTTTCGTAGCGCTGGGTGACAAGCCAAAGAACGGACAATTTGAGAAGGTAATGGAAAAAGTCAATACGATCATGAAGCAGAAGATCAATGCCGAAGTGAAATGGAAATGGGTCGAATGGGCAGACTGGCAAACAAAATACAATCTGCTGCTGGCATCTGGCGAACCAGTCGATCTGATCACAATCGGTACGGACTGGCTGGATACATGGTCTAATGCGCAGCGTGGCGCCTTTATGCCACTGGATGATCTGCTGCCAAAATACGCACCAGAAACATGGAAATCAATCCCGGCAGAAGATTGGGATCAAAGTAAATATAACGGTAAAATTGTTCTGATTCCTGAAAACGATTACACACAATGGATCAACCATGGATTCTTCTATCGTGGCGACTGGGCAAAACAAGCAGGCATCACCGAGCCGATCAAAGATTGGGATACGATCGGCAAATATCTGCAATGGATCAAAGACAACAAACCTGGCGTCATTCCGTGGGATGCACAGTCCAGCACTAGTACATTTGGCGGCTGGGTTCAATCGCATACCAGCTATCTGGAATTGCCGATCTCGACCGGATATCTACCGGTATTCAATACCAAATCGTACGATGACCGTTATACTGTGGTCAGTCCGGTATTCGAAGATACGTTCCTTGATTTTGCCAAAACGATGAAAGATTGGGCAGATAAAGGCTACTGGCGTGAAGATGTATTGAACAACAAAAACGATACTCGCATTGCACTGCAAGCTGGACAAACTGGTATGGATCAGCATCATACCCAAACGTTCTCCGGTCTGCGTGTACAGATGGATGAGAAACAACCCGGCTCTGAGCTGCAAATGTTCCCATTCTCCCGTACAAGCAATAACCTGCTGGAAATGCCAATCTCACATGGCGGCGTATCGATCGGCGCACATAGTAAAAACCCGGAACGTGCCCTGATGGCGTACGATCTGATGCGCAACGACAAAGAAATTTATCAGCTGATCAACTATGGTATGGAAGGTACACAATACGAGATCAAAGATGGCAAACGCACACTGCCTGCGGGCTACAATGAAACGAATGATGCATTCTATTCCGACTTCTGGGCAGGTCGTGTCGACAAAAACGAAATTCCAAGCGATACAACATGGGACAAAATCGATACCCTGTACAGCGAATACGACAAAATCAAAAAGCCGTATCCATATGGACAATTCGTATTTGACAAAACAGCTGTCGAATCCGAGCTGACCGCTATTTCACAAGTAACGGCAGAGATGGGACCAGCGATCACCTACGGTAAAGCCGGTGATCCGACACAAGCAGTACAGGACTTCCGCGACAAATTGAAAGTAGCGGGCTACGATAAAGTGATGGCTGAATTACAACGCCAACTGGATGCGTACAAAACCCAGCAAGATCAAGCTGCGGCTGTCAAGTAAAATTCTCAAATAGACAGTTCCACACAATAACGAACTGTCATGCAATCCCTATCACAAGAATAAGCCAAACGCCTTGCATTCCGGCTTACGGATGAGATCCGTATCGGAGTAGCAAGGCGTTTGGCTTTTCGACGTGCATATCTATAGGTTTGCGTGTGCAGTGATCAACTCGCCTTATTTCGATGACAAGTTGGCATGACAGATGTATCTGACCTTTTGCCATATAGATAGATGTGACCCATCACGTTCAAGACGAAGATAGTCCTGCCGACTGGTTCAGTGCCGGAGCGGAGTCGCGAATACGTACATTCGTCTGTACATGCGCGGTGTAATATGGCTGCTGGGGATGACGGATGCGGGAGAGCAGCATGTCTGCTGCACGAACACCCATATCGCTGCTAAAAATATGCACGGTCGTCAGGTGTGGTTCTACAATGCGTGATTCGGTCGCATCATCAAATCCAGTCACACCAACATCTTGCGGTAGCGACAAGCCGCGCGCCTTGAGCGCCTTCATCAGTCGTACAGCGATAAAGTCATTGGCGCATACAAATGCCTGCGGCCATTGAACCAGCTGCTCCAGTCGTTGTTCCATCCAGTCTGTTTCAAAAATAAAAAATTGATCATCATCCATAATACACAGCCCCGGATCAAAGGAAATGTCCTGCTCCAGCAAGGCATGGCGATATCCGAGCCAGCGCTCGTGAAAGCTTTTGCAATGCTGTCTGTCGCCGACAAAGCCAATTCGTTCGTAGCCGCTATCCAGCAATTGTTTGGTCAAGCGGTAGATGCTATGTTCATTTTCCATTAGCAGCACGTCTGCTTGAAAGCTGGAATAATCCGTCTCTGCTGCGCAATCGATGAAGATCGCCGGAATGCCCAATCGGGTGATCATATCGCTGTAAGCGGCATCAAAAAGTTCAATACATACGATGCCATCCACCGCAGTGCTGTCGAAGTTGTTCGGCAGTTTGCCAGCGTCGCGCTCATCACTGCGCACAATATGAATCGATAGATTATAGCCTTCGGCGCTAATTTTTTTCTCCAGACCGCTGATCAGAGCGGAGCCAAAGTGTGACGTATTGGGCATATTGGTCGTCAGCAGAGCGATATTGCCATTTTTGCGCGGTAGCAGATTGTCGGTTTCCATATAGGCGAATTGTTTGTATTTTAGCTCAATTGCTTTTTGAATGACCTTTTGCCGGGTTTCGGCGGGGATGGCGGCATTATCGTTGAGTGCTTTGGATGCGGTATTGCGCGAAATGCCCAGCGCATCGGCAATATGCTGAATCGTTATCTTTTCTCGGGTCATAGTCCGTATCCACCTTTGTATGATTGGGTTGGAAAATCCGCTCATAAGATTACATAGTTTGAATATAAATCAGTTTAAGGGCAAAAGCAATTCCTGATGTACAAATGTAAACTATAATTGTGCAAATGTTTATTTTTTGATAATGTTTTTGTCTCTTTATTTTTACATTTTATATTGACATATGAACAATTTATTTGTTAAATTGTAAATGAAAAAAGCGACAAATGGATGAAGTACAATCGCATATGTAAACACGAATACGAATTAGCAGTGCGGAACAGAAGGGAGCGGAACATTTATCTGGCGGGAAACAGCCATCGTAACCGCACAAAAATGTAAGCGATTACTTATAGAGCTGATTCTGGGGTTAGAACGTAACTGTAATACTATCACCGACATGAAACGGGGGAACAAGCATGGAAAGCTCCGCCAAAGCAAGCAAACGGCATACCGGGCAAACGTTACTGCACAAGCGTCGGACGAGCGAAGGCATCTGGGCGCAGCTCAAGAAAAATCGGTTTCTATATGTGCTGCTTACACCTGCACTGCTGCTAACGCTCATATTCAAGTACGGTCCGATGTACGGCGCGATCATCGCGTTCAAAGATTTCAGCCCGATTCGCGGCATCTGGAACAGCGAATGGGTTGGGCTCAAGCATTTTGAGAAATTTCTGACCTCGCCAAATTTTGAAACGATTTTTATGAATACGCTTAAATTAAGCGTCTACGGACTGATCTGCGGCTTTCCGATTCCAATTTTGCTAGCGCTGATGCTTAATCAGATTCGCCGCCGTGGGATTAAGAAAAATATTCAGCTTTTTCTGTACGCACCGAATTTTGTATCGGTGATCGTAATCGCGGGTATGCTGTTTATTTTTCTGTCACCAACCGGACCGATCAATCAGCTGATCAGCTTCATTACAGGCACGCCATTGATGTTCATGACTGATCCAGAGTATTTCCGCTGGGTGTACATTTTGTCGGATATTTGGGCAACAGCGGGCTGGGCATCAATCATCTATGTGGCAGCACTTGCCAATGTTGATCCTGAGCTGCACAATGCTGCCAGTCTGGACGGAGCGAGCTTACTGCGGCGCATCTGGCATATTGATCTGCCGACGATCAAGCCAATTATGGCGATTGTGTTCATTTTGGCAGCGGGCGGCATTATGTCCATCGGCTTTGAAAAGGCGTATCTGCTGCAAACGTCGATGAATCTGCCATCCTCTGAGATTATTGCAACCTATGTGTACAAGATCGGTCTGCAATCAGGCGATTACGCGTATTCTGCTGCGGTTGGACTGTTCAATTCCTTAATTAATGTCGTGCTGCTGGTCGGCGTGAATCTGATCGTGAAGAAGCTGAACGATAATGAAGGGCTGTATTAAACGCTAATCGTAACTAAGATTCACGAAAGGATGAAGCTCATATGCTAATTCAAAATTCGCCATTTGACCGGTTCATGCTGGTTTGCATGAAGCTGTTTCTCATATTGGCGGTGCTGGTCGTCGTCATTCCATTTGGCTATATTATCATCGCTTCATTTATGGACCCGACCGTGCTGCTCAATCGCGGACTGTCCTTTCATCCGGGCGATTGGAGTCTGGAAGGCTATCGCAAAATTCTGAGCAATGAAGCAATGATTCGCGGATTTTTCAATTCGGTCTGGTATGCGGCGGCATTCTCAATTATTACGGTGCTAGTGTCGATTGGCGCTGGGTATGCGCTAGCTGACGATTCGCTAGTTGGACGCAAGACGGTGATGACGCTACTCATTATTACGCTCTTTTTCGGCGGTGGATTGATTCCGACCTATCTGTTGATTCGCGAACTCGGCATGCTCAATACACCGTGGGCGCTGCTCATTCCGGGCGCGGTCAATGTGTGGAATATCATCTTGGCACGTACCTTTTTCAAAGGCATCTCGCGTGAGCTGAAAGAAGCGGCAAATGTAGACGGCGCGTCTGACCGAATCATTTTCACCAAAATTGTACTGCCGTTGTCCAAGCCGATTATGTTCGTACTGGCGCTGTATGCGTTTGTCGGGCAATGGAACTCGTACTTTGACGCGATGATCTATCTGGAAGATTCCAAGCTGTTTCCGTTACAGCTCGTGCTGCGCTCTATTCTGATCCAGAATCAGGCGGCACCCGGCATGATCGGCGATCAGCAGGCGATGGCAGAGCTGAAGCGATTGTCTGAGATGATCAAATATTCGTCGATTGTCATCTCCAGTTTGCCACTGCTGGTCATGTACCCGTTCTTTCAGAAGTATTTTGAAAAAGGCGTTATGGTCGGCTCGCTGAAATAAGCGCAAGCCCATCACAATGTAGGCACATCATAATAATCCGGTACAACCGGAGGAGGTTGCGATCTATGAAAACAGTCAAACCCGGCAAGAACATCTATGCTGCTGTCGGTATTCCTGCACTCGTACTGGCACTGCTAGTCACCGGTTGTGGGGGTGAATCGGCTCAACCGCAGAAGACCGCAGACGGCAAGCCGATTCTGCGCATTCTCACTTCCAGTTCGCCGCTTGCGCCCGCCGATCCGAATGACAAGCTAATCCTGCAACGCTTGGAAAAGAAGACCGGTGTACATGTGGAATGGACAAGTTATACAAGTGATGTATTCGCTGAAAAGCGCAATCTGATGATTGCTAGCGGTGATCTGCCCGATGCGATCTTCGCAGCGGAATATAGCGATTACGATCTGCTCAAGCTGGCAAAGGACGGTGCGATTGTGCCGCTGGAAGACCTGATCGACCAGTATATGCCTAATTTGAAAAAGGTGCTGACGGAGCGACCGGAATATCGCACGATGATCACCGCACCGGACGGGCATATCTATTCGTTTCCGTGGATCGAGGAGCTGGGACAGGATAAGGAACGCATTCAGTCCGTAGACGATATGCCGTGGATCAATCAGCAGTGGCTGGACAAGCTACATCTGAAGATGCCAACGACGACGGATGAATTGAAGCAAGTTCTGACCGCCTTCAAAACGCAAGACCCGAACGGCAACGGGCAGGCGGATGAGATTCCGCTCTCCTTTATTGACAAGCCGGGCGGCGAGAATCTGACATTCCTGTTCGCCTCGTTCGGACTAGGCGACAATCCTGATCATACAGTTGTGACCAATGATGGCAATGTCTTGTTTACCGGTAATCAGGATGGCTACCGGGAAGCGGTCAATTATATCCACGATCTGTACAGCAATGGATTGATCGATATCGAGTCGTTCCAGCAGGATTGGAATACGTATCTTGCCAAAGGCAAAGATGATCGGTACGGATTGTATTTTACATGGGACAAGGCGAATATTACTGGCATGAATGAGACATACGATCTGATGCCGCCAGTCGCCGGACCGGATGGCAAGGTGAATGTAACGCGCAACAATGCCATCGGCTTTTTCCGTGGCAGCATGGTTGTGACGAGCAGCAACCAGCAGCTTGAGCAAACTGCCAAATGGGTTGATCAGCTGTATGAGCCGCTGCAATCGGTACAGGATAACTGGGGCACATACGGCGATACTACCCAGCAGAATATTTTCAAACTGGATGAGCAAAAGCAAATGCTCAAGCATCTGCCGCTCGAAGGATCTGCACCGGTAGAAGTGCGTCAGAAGACGAGCATTGGCGGTCCACTGGCGATCTTGAGCGATTATTTTGGCAAATATACGACGATGCCGGATGATGCCAAATGGCGGATGGATCTGATGAAAAAAGTACTGGTGCCGCATATGCAGGCAGATCATACGTATCCGAATGTCTTTTTCAGTATTGACGAGCTGGATCGTCTATCTACGATTGAAGCCGATCTATTCCCGTACATGCTGCGCAAGCGAACCGAATGGTATCAAAATGGCAAAGCAGATCAGGAGTGGAATGAGTATATACAAGAGCTGGATCGACTTGGACTACAAGAATGGCTGAAAATCAGGCAGGACGGCTACAACCGCAGCCTACAACAGACGGGAGAGTGATTGCATGTCTTTGCAAATACAACATGATTATCGTGGGGCGTACCATTTCTCGCCTGCACGCGGCTGGATGAACGATCCGAACGGTATGGTATATCTGGATGGGGAATATCATCTCTTTTTTCAATATCATCCGTTTGGCGAGACGTGGGGACCGATGCACTGGGGACATGCGGTATCGGATAATCTGGTGCACTGGAGGGAGCTTCCAATTGCGCTGGCACCGGATGAGCTGGGTACGATCTTCTCCGGCAGTGCGGTGGTCGATTGGCACAATACGACTGGCTTTTTCCCGGAGCAGCCGGGCTTGGTGGCGATCTTCACCCATCATGACGAGCAGCCTGGGCAAATGGTACGGCAAAGCCAGAGTCTTGCTTATAGTCATGATCGTGGACGAACATGGCAAAAGTATGCTGGCAATCCGGTCCTGACTTGTGAGACACGACCGGATTTTCGCGACCCCAAAGTATTTCGATATGAGCCGGACAATAGCTGGATTATGATCGTTACGTGTGGGCAGACGGTGGCACTGTATCGGTCATTCAATTTGCTGCAATGGAGTGAATTGAGTGTATTTGGCGAAGGCATTGGTAGTCATGATGGCGTATGGGAATGCCCAGATATATTTCCACTGCCCGTGCACAATGGAGAGCCGGATGAGCAGCGCTGGATTATGCTGGTCAGTATCGGTGATGCAGGCACCAGCGCGGAAGGATCGCGAACCCAGTATTTTATCGGACAGTTTGACGGGACGCACTTCATACCGGATGAAGCTTCACAGCAGGTGCGCTGGCTAGATCATGGGCGAGATAATTATGCGGGTGTGAGCTGGTCAGACATTCCGGCAGCAGATGGACGACGGCTGTATATTGGTTGGATGAGCAATTGGCGGTATGCGAATACGACACCGACTGGCAGCTGGCGCGGAGCGATGACGATTGCCCGCGAATTGCTTTTGGAAAAAGGAGTGGACGGTTCCTTGCAGTTGCTTCAGATTCCGGTGAGCGAATTAGAGCAATGTCGCCATTCACTACTGCAACTGGAACAGGCGACACTAGAGCAAGTAAGGACAGCGCTAGCTCCATTGCGACTACGCAGTTATGAGCTACATGTTGTTCTGTCGACGACAGCATCGGTGGAATGGGAAGTGCTATCCGATGGACAGCATCGTACCGTGATCGGAGTCGATGCGGTGGCTGGCACATTGTATATTGATCGTACTGTATCCGGTGATGAAGTATTTCATGATCATTTTGCCGGACGGCATGAAGCTGTGTTATCGGCAAATGAGGCTGCGCTGTCAGCGCATGTACAGGTGCGGGAGCTGCGTATTTTCGTAGATCGCGGATCGGTGGAGGTGTTTGCCGACGGTGGTCGTGCTGTGATGACCGATCTGGTCTTTCCGACAGCGGGTGCAGAGCGATTAGGCTTGATGAGCTGTTCTGATGAACAAAATGAGAAGCCAAGGATATCAGTAGCTGTTTATGATGTATCCACCAGTCGGCAAGCGTAAATACGAGCATACAGCATCTCTACATACAAGACGCGGGAGATGCAGGTATGTACGATGACAAGAATGTACAGACCAATACATGACGCTTCAAGGAGGCGGGAATTTGAATAGCGAACAGGTCGTCACATCCCAGTGCAACATGAGCGATAGAAGCCCGAATACAGGCAATAGTAATGGAATGCAACACAATCATACGATGCGCAAGCAGCACAGGAACGTTGGAAATCATCACTATCCAATCTTGCTGCGTAGATGGGGTGCATTGTTGCTTGTTGTCTGTCTGTACAATTGGCTAAGTGCCACGGCGCAGGCGGCAGACACATCGCAGTCAGGAGAGGGCGCAACTATGACCACTCATCCATCGGTACTGGCGGCAGCGATTGCCGCCGAAGGCGAAACAGCAACATGGAATCAGAATTTGACCAATGAATATACAGTAGGCGATGCAGTCTGGGCGCTGGATCGGCGCGGAATGAGGGGAACAGTATCAGCAGGAGAACAGGGCAGTATGAAACTATACGCCCAGCCAACAGGCAAAGACATGGTACTGATGACCGATCTGATGCCAGTGGACGATCAGTCAGAGACGCAGCAACAAACACCGTCACCGATGCAGGCAGGGCTTGTATTTCGTACCGATGAACAAGGACAGCAGGGATATGAAGTGATTGTTGTTCGTAATGGCAATCGCATCACTGTCCGCTTGCAGCAGTCTGATGGCACTATCATTCAGCAATCGCAGCACAGTTATCCTAGCGAATCCGGCGTGAAGCATCGGCTGGAGCTGCATGTGCAGGATCATCATATGCAGCTGTATGTAGATGGCTATGCACAACCGGCGCTTGATACCGAGCAGCTGACCGATGGCGCGGACGCAGATATGGCGGGTATTATCGTACAAAGCGGTGCGGCTTCATTTCAGGATACGTATCGGATGACCGGGCAGCAATTTTACGGCGAGGATTATCGTCCGGCATATCATTATTCCGCGCTACGCGGCTGGGCGAGCGATCCGAATGGATTGGTGTATTATGATGGCGAGTATCATGTATTTCATCAGGACGGCGGACGCTGGGCGCATGCAGTTAGTACCGATCTGCTACATTGGAAAAATCTGCCCTTTGCGCTGGAATGGAATCAGCTCGGACATATCTGGTCAGGCTCTATTATCGCTGATGAGCACAATGTCTCCGGTTTGTTTGACGGAACGGCAGAAGGCAGCGGCTTGATCGCGTATTATACGTCCTATACACCAACGCAACATAATGGCAATCAGAAAATTGGAATCGCTTACAGTTCAGATCACGGGCGTACGTGGCGGTATCCGACCGACCGTCCAGTTGTGATTGATAATCCGGGTAAAAGTGCGACAGAACCGGGTGGATGGGATTTTCGCGATCCGAAGATTGTGCGTGATGATGCGAACAATCGCTGGGTGATGGTCGTATCCGGCGGTGATCATGTGCGCTTGTTTGTATCGAATAATCTGCTCGATTGGACATTAACGGACAATTTTGGATATGGCAATTATATTCGTGGCGGTGTGTGGGAATGCCCGGATCTGTTTCCGTTGCAGGCGGCAGATGGCACGGTCAAATGGGTGCTAATGATCAGCACCGGTGCCAATCCCAATACAGAAGGCTCGGACGCGGAATATTTTGTCGGTCAACTGCGTGCGGATGGCAAATTTATTAATGATAATCCTGTTGGTACGGTGCTGAAGACAGATTGGGGCAAGGAATTTTACGCTTCCATGTCATTTGCCGGATTGCCACAGCAGCAGCGCATCGTTATGGCATGGATGACCAATTGGGATTACGCATTTGACCAGCCGACCGGCGATTGGAAAGGCGTACTGACGATTCCCCGTCAACTGACGTTAGTATCAACACCAAGCGGATATCGTCTATCCCAGCAGCCAGTGCAGCAATTGAACACACTGCGCACCCCATTATGGCAAACGCAAGCGACAGAGCTGACCCCGGACAGCCCCAATCTGTTAGCTGGTCTATCTTCTGCTAGTTACGAGATTGAGGCAGAGATACGCTTGCCACAACAGCAACCGGCATCATCGTTTGGCTTCCGTTTGTTGGCAAATGGTGACGGTACACAGTTTACCGAGGTCGGCTATACGGCAGCAGATCAGCAGCTATTCATCGACCGTTCGCAATCTGGCATTACGAACTTCTCACCGTTATTCCGTACCCGTCAGCAAGCGACATTGCCATCAACCGATGGCGTGATTCGATTGCGTATATTGGTGGATCGCTCGACTGTAGAAATATTTGCCAATAACGGACAAACGGTGTTCAGCAGTATCGTATTCCCAGATGCCGCCAGTCGCCAGATGAGCTTGTATACAACCGGCGGTAATGTACAGATTGTATCGTTAAAAGTGAATCGATTGAGCAATGTATGGGATAGTCAGCGACCATAACATGAGCATGGACGTGCTGCTTATTTTCACAAATAATAAGCAGGCTCCTCCTCCGCAGACCGCGCGAAAAAGCTGCTGCGATACAGCGACGGGCTAATGCCGAAGTGACGGGTGAATTTGCATGTAAAATACGTCTGCGAATTGAAGCCAACTTCATAAGCAATCTCGCCAATATAGCGGGAAGTACTGCACAATAGCTGTTGTGCCTGTTCCAGTCTTAGCCGAAGTACCGTATCCATAATCGTCTCACCTATATGTTGCTTGTATAGATGGGATAAGCGCGAAGGCGACAGACAGACGAGCTGGGCAAGCTGCTCGACGCGAATATCTTCTGTATAATGGCGCTGCAAATACTGCTGCACCTCTTCAATGCGAGGATCGGAATGCTGATGATCCGTTCCAGCGTGCATGGCAAGCAGCAGCAACACTTCACTAAGCAGATGAAATGTCAGCTGACGATAACCCGGATGATCGGCGCGATCACCGTATTCCATCAATCGCTCCAGCACATATTGCAGTTCCTGACATAATCGACCATCCTGAATCAGTAGCGGTCGTTCCGCATGCGGGGTTTGCAATTGATGCAGCCAGCTGATCCATTGCGGACAGGCTTGGAACTGACAGCATACCCCAGCTGCTCTGCCAGGGAGCGGTTGTACCCAGTGCACATCCTGCCCCGGCGGAATCAAATATATTCGTGATCCACCTGTCGCTACCGATGTACTAACAGCGGAAGGTAAATAGATTAACGTCCAGCGATGCGTCCCGGTTGCGGCATCCAGCGGGGATAATATGGGAAGATGATGATACTCCATTACAAAATCGGTATTCATCCAAACGACCTCCTTCTCCATCAATCAGGCAGACTCAACACCTTCATATGCGAAATGTAAGCGTTTTTATAAATAGGATAATCAAATTGCAAATGCCGCACAAGGGAGAAAAGACGCACTGTCATATAAAAAAAGCGCAATCCGTAACGACTACGGGTTGCGCTTTTTTGCATATGCAATGGTGCGTTATGGATAGAATTCATCAAACGTTATGATTCATGCGATGTTAGGAGAATAGAATTCAAAATACGATTACCAGGCAGCTTCCGGTTTCAAGCGCGCGGAAGGAACCACTTCGGAAGGTTTCGGTGGAATGATCAGGTACAGCTCACTTGGTGTTTCTTCAATGGTCGTCAGCTTGATATGCTCTGGAAACGAAATGCCCATCACTTCCTGCAATGCCTGTTTGGGATTGGTTTTCAAAAGCTCCAAAAATCCCGGGTCTTCCCATGCTTTTTGAATCACCTGATTGTGAAAAATGGCTTGGCTGGACATACCCATCATTCCCTTCTTCAAATGGTTATATTTTCCTATTACTATAACATGCAATAATCCTAAAATCCATATCTTTTGTCATATTTTTCTTGTTATTTTAAGGAGATATGCGAGCATGGTACCATAGACTGCCTTGTTGCATCAGCAAATTGCGGTGCTGATCGACTTGCTCTGTCATTCGATTTAATTGGCGAATCAGATACGCATGAAAATGGTTCAAGTATGGAATGGAAGAAGAAGGGGAGACAGCCAGATAACCGTCGGCAGCGATGGCGGCATAGCGCCGAAGAATATGATGATCGTAAATAGCCTGATGCACTCGTTGTTCCGTCAGAACTGGCACGGCTATCGACATGGGAACATCTGTAGAGGAAGTGGATTTGATCGACAATTCCTGCCGAATCAATGACAGCAAACAATTGTAATTACCGTCCGCCAGATCTTCCGGCCAGTCTGCGGCATCATCGTTCATTTGTAGAGCGATCAGCACTTCATCCAGTTGTTGCATCAGCACTGGTAATTGATCTGGCAATCGTGCTTCCAGCAGTAATAGTGCTGCTGACAGCTTGAGCGGACTGGCTTTTCCAGCAATTTTCTGCCGATCCTGTGCAAAATAATCGCTTTCCTGCTCCAGACTCACCGCACTCGCCCATTCGCTAACAAACCGGTGATAATATTCCCACAACCGCGCCTGATCATGAGTCGTCTGTGATAAAATCAGCAGAAACTCGCTGTGTAGCATCTGACTGAGCGGCACGAGCTGCTGGCGATCGATGCCATCAGATTGCCGATCCTGACGATCCATCAGATCATCCTGAATGAAAAAGTGCAGCATGCCCATCACATTGCCCAGCGCTGCTAGCTTGGCTACTGGAAGCAGCGATGTCGGTGACAGATGATGCAGTCGCATTGTTAGTGTGCGTTCCAACCAGAACGGTAATAGATAACAGATATAATTTTTGATGCTGCCCTGTTTGCGAATATCAAACCCGGACAGGTAATGAAGTCCCAGAACATTCAGCGGTGCCGGGAAGCGGTGAATCCGCTGCTCTGCTTCAGCAAACAATTCATAGATTTGCGGCCTGAAATCCTCCAGCCAGTCCATTGGCTCACCCCTTTCTGTATCTATTTATTATAACTTGCCAATTATTGGATTCCAAAGAGGAATAAAGGGGGTATTTTGGCTTTTATTGAGGAAATTTGTCGGCTGGAATCTAAGCCCATCATAACCCTATTTTTTACTTTTTACATAGGGCGCAAGGCATGGAAATGAGGTCTGGCATATAATTTTTTTTGAATAAGTGATACAAACATTTGAACCTGCCCGTCTTTCTTATAGCTGCAGCGGAAAGGAGCATTCCAATCGATGAACAACCCGGAACCGGAACAGTTCAAACAAATCTTTTACGATCATTATCCGACTGTAAAACGCAAACTATACGCGATGGTACGTGATGATGCCGCGGCGGACGATCTGGCGCAGGAGGTCTTTTTGCGGCTCTACCGCAATCCGCCCGACAATCCCGACGTGATCGGCGCCTGGCTGCACCGAGTGCTGACCCGCATCGCTTATGACTATATGGACAAAAAAGCGCGTGAGCGCCGATTGCAGGACAAGCAGGAGCAATACTACGATCTGAATCAGCCGTCTCCATCCAATGGCGAGGATGTGATGATCCGTCAACTGGAACATGAGGAAGTGCATCAACTGCTAGATCAGTTGCCCGAGCGTGACCGACAGGCACTGTTGATGAAGTATTCCGGCTATAGCTATTCCGAGATCGCGGAACAACTTCAACTGAGACCGCCAATCGTAGGCACCCTGTTGCATCGCGCCACGAACAAACTACGCAAGAAAATGCTGAACTCCACCTGAGGAGACAGAGACAAAGGAGGAATTTGCAGGTGACTAGACATCCTGTGCAAGGCAACAACAACCATGGCGATCGCCACGAGCATCCGCAGCGCCCCATTGATACTACCACGCCAAACTCGGCTGCCGATCAGACAGAAACCGATGCGGCATGGATGAAAATGCAAACCCTGCTTGCCGCCGAAACGCCTCATCCCAGCTGGCAGGCATGGGCAGAACGTGATCACGCTGTATCCGCATCCGCAACATCCGTACCGGAAACAGCCACTACATCGACCACGAAAGGATTGAATACTATGAATCATCCATCACCCGCTGCACCAGAGCAGCATAATCGTACCAAGTCCCGTCGCTTCAGCAGCAAAGCTCGCAAATGGACAACCGGCATTGCCGCGTGTGTCGTAGCTGGCGCCGTGCTGGCAACACCATTTGGTAATAATGCGCTGGCATCGCTGCTGAATCAATTCCGTATGCAGGAGCTGACCGCTGTGAACGACGAAGGCATTTCCGACATGCTCACGCAGTATCAGCAAAAAGGTGTGACTTCCGAAGACATCAACCGTTTTGGCGTCTTTTCCTCATCGAATGGTTCGTATGAAGGTGAGCATACCGCTGACGAAGCAACGAGCAAGCTCGGCTACAGCTCCATTCCAAAATCGGCTTTATCCCCAGAACAAAATCGCGTCTATGTGAATCCGTCCCATACCGAAACGTACAAGCTGAATACCGAAGCGGTGAATAGTGCGATTACCCGTCTCGGCGGTACGATGCTGTTGCCAGAAGAAATGAACGGCAAACTCATCACCCTGACTATGCCGGCAACGATCTCCTATACATTGGAGCAGAATGATGATGTGTGGATGAACCTCGATCAGATGGATGTACCGAATGTGACCTTTGATGAAGGGGTAGATGCAGCGCGTGTATTCGAGACGATTTCCAACCTGCCGTTAATGCCGCAAGATGTCAAAGACATGCTGCAAAAAGAGAAAATTCTCAAAGGCGAACTGCCACTGCCGATTCTGTCCAATGCGCCAAGTGAACGTGTACAGGTGAACAATATTCCGGTCGTGATTCAAACACAGCAATACGGCGATGTGGACATGAATACAGCGCAAACCGAATATAGCGCATACTGGATCAAGGATGGCGAGCTGTTCACCCTGCGTGGCAATGACAAAGCATTTACCGGTTCAAGCGATGTAGCTGCCAAAGTGAAGGAATTGACTGCCTCATGACGCAACCCGCTATTCATATCAATAATCTAACCAAACAATATGATAATGGACGCGGCTGTCGCAATGTACAGATTACCGTTGGACAGGGGGAAGCCTTTGGCTTCCTCGGTCCCAATGGTGCTGGCAAAAGTACACTGGTGAAAATGCTAGTCGGTCTGATCGCACCGACAGGCGGATCGGCTACTCTGTTCGGTGATGCGATCGGCACTGTTGCTGCCAAGCGGCATATTGGCTATGTGCCGGAGCTGTATCGATATCAGGAATGGTTGACCGGCAGAGAGGTCGTTCAACTTCACGCTCGTTTGTGTGGATTGGACAAACCAACGACACAGCGCCGTACAGCCGAATTGCTAGATCGTGTAGGGATTGGCAATCGTGGCAAGGACAGAGTGAAGCAGTATTCCAAAGGCATGCAGCAACGTCTCGGCCTCGCCTGCGCGCTTATCGCCGATCCACCCATCTTGTTTCTGGATGAGCCGTCATCTGCGCTTGATCCGGTCGGTCGACTGGATGTACGTAATCTGCTGCGGGAAATGAAGCAGGAAGGCAAGACCATTTTCCTGAACTCGCATCTGCTGGAGGAAGTGGAGAATATTTGTGATCGGATTGCGCTGCTGAACAACGGCGAGATTTTGCGCCACGGAACAGTACAGGAAGTACTGTATACGCAGACACGCTGGCTATTCAAAATCGGGGGCTATACTCCCGATATTTTGCCGTGGTTAACCGAAACGAGCGGTGTACCGATCCATCCGGCACAATCGCTGCCATCCGGTGAACGTAACGGTGGCAGTATGGGCGACGAAATCTGGCTGGAAGCGGCGATTGATAATGAGCAGCAGGTCGGTCTGATCACGACGCTGATCGTCAATCAGGGTATGACGCTGTATCATGTATATCCGGTACGGGAACGGCTGGAAGAATGGTTTATGGAAGCCGTATCTGGACTCAGTCACCGGGGGGAACAGTAATGAATATTATTATCGGAATGACATGGAAAGAACTGATGCGCAAAAAGGTACTGCTGATGACGATGGTCATGACTGTGCTATTTCTCATTCTATTCTGGTTTATTGCTCGCACATTGACTGGCGACAATGTGGCGTCAAACACAGGAGCGGTCGATCTGGTAGCGCGATATGCGCAAGGTTCGATGCTGCTCACACTTGGCTTTTTCTTCGGTAGCTTTATTTTGGCGTTTCTCGTTATATTCAGTTCCTTTTCGGCGATTTCTGGTGAAGCGGAGATCGGTATTATGCAGGCGACATTGACTCGCCCGGTTCCTCGCTGGAAATGGTATGCAGGTCGCTGGCTCGGTTATGTATCGTTTGGTGTCCTGTATGCGCTCGTATTGTACGTATCGATTGTTATCGTGACTGCTACGCATACGATTGTACCCGGCAACTGGCTAATTCATCTGCAATCCTTTTTGTTATATGCGCTGACCGTACCGATTCTGATTACGCTCAGTTTACTCGGCTCAACTGCCTTCTCCGCGCTCGGTAACGGCGTATTCATGACGATGCTATATGGTGCAGGCTGGCTAGGCGGCATGGTGGAAAAAGTAACTTCTATGATGGGATTGAAACCGGATGTACAGCAGACATTAAGCAATATTACCGGTCTTATCTCGCTGCTGATGCCTGTCGATGCGCTTCAGCGCAAAATGCTGGCAGTCATGCTCGGACTGAAAGATCTCGCTGGGCTGGTGGATGTCGGCGCCTCGCTATCTTCGACTATGGGGCTGGGGCAGGTCGTGTCGACGAGCTTTGTCGTCTATGCCATCTTGTATGCGTTAGTGTTGCTAGTATGGGGCATGCGCCGCTTTCAGCGCAAAGAATTGTAAAGCCAAACACTGCTTCCCGATACAACTGCGGGTATGCGGTGTTTTTGCTTTGTTCTACTCTTCTATATACTGCACATCCTGCGATGGAATATGGTACACTAATGCCTGTACGAACAGACAGGAGATGACCTCATCATGATTCACGAATTTATACTGGATGCCGACTGGAAAGGCGGACGCAATAGCGAAGGCACCATTTCCACCGGTAATCTGAATATAGTAATCTCGATCCCGCAGCCGATGGGCGGACCGGGCACAGGAACCAACCCTGACGAGATGCTACTTGGCGCAGCAGCCACCTGTTATATCATTACACTGGCAGCGATGCTGGAACGTTCGAATATTGAAGTGGAACAACTAACGATGCAATCGCAGGGCAATGTCGATGTGACGAACAATATTTTCACATATAAGGAAATTATTCATCGTCCGCATATCGTACTGCCTGCCAGTGCGACGGCGCAGGACTTGGACAAAGCCGAACTACTGGCACACAAAGCCGAGCAATCGTGCATGATCTCGCGTGCCTTGGCAGGCAATGTACAGCTGTCCACCGAGCCGAATATTCATACAACTACAGAATAACGATACATCCGCGATATATCCCTATACTCCATGAAAGAAGGTCTATGTATGAAAACTCAATTACCTGTATCTCCACTCGTTGCTGCACTTGGTCTGACTCCGCATGAAGAAGGCGGCTGGTATCGTGAAATGTGGAAAGCGTCGTTCGAAATTCCACAGCAAATTTTGCCACCGCAGTATTCAGGTCCACGCTTCTCCGCAACGTCGATCTATTTCCTGCTGCATGCTGATGAGATTTCCGATTGGCATGTTGTGCATTCAGACGAGCTGTGGCTGATCCATTCCGGCAGCCCGTTAGAATTGACACTTGGCGGTAAAGGCGACAGCCCGGAAGAAGGAGAGAAATTCATCCTCGGTTTGGATATCGAAGCAGGGCAATTGCCACAGGTGCTCATTCCAGCCGGTGTATGGCAAATGGCACGTCCGCTCGGCGATGAGCCGGTATTCGTCTCCTGTGTAGTAGCTCCAGGCTTCCACTATGACGATTTCAAGCTGATCGAGCGCTAATTACTATGACCTGGTACACGCTAGGTCAGCTATTGTCGGCAATCCGTATCGGGCAGAAGGCACGAACGATGGATGGTATACGCGTCGTTCTGCGCAGTGATGCCGGGTTGGTCTGGGCAGAAGGACGCACAGCCGGTCAACCGGTTGGATTGCAAGAGCATCTGTTCAGCGATCTGTGGACGATTTTCGAGGATGAAGAGACGCAGAAGTGGCTGCCAGAGCGCGATAGATACGAACGGCGTTTACATGAGATGCTGGAAAATCAGTATTTGGAATGGCGCGCCGATCGTCTGGAAAGTTAACCCGTTATATTCAGCTTCAGGATGCTACAATAGTAAGAATGCAAGATTATTGTATAAACGTGATTGGACTCGACCCTGGACGGCATATTCATATGCGTGCGGGGTCTTTCTATATGGATTTATTTAGTGAGCTACGGTACAATAAATATTAGTCATCTTTTCCAGAAATTAATAGAAATTTTCAGCGATATCATATTATTTTTTTGGAAATCAGATGTAGGCTGGCACAGTTCATGGTATGATCGAAGAATAGAATCGAACTTTGTCGACAAAATGGCTAATGTACTTATCTATCTATGCATAAATATGAATGCTCATAGGCAAGTACTGATATAAATGGGGGTAAAACTGCAATATGAAACAGCGCAAGAGCCTGTTGCCCAAACCGATCCCGGTCACTGTATATATTCTCATTGCTATGACCGTCGTATTGCTCATTGTGAATACGATTTATTACTTAACGTCACGCAGTGCCCTGATCTCTGTACAGGAACAGAATATGCGCGTCATCTCCGAACAGATCCGTTCATCGATCAAGCTGTCTCAGAACGGAGAAGAGTTTGTGGAGAATCTGAACGGTGAGAATCTCAGAATGGCAGCGCAGGCAGTCCAATCTACACTTGGCAATCAACTTGATAACATTACCGACGATGAATTAAAGGCGCTAAGCAAACAGATTGGTGTAGATCGGATTACATTATTCCAGCAACAAGGGGATAATGTGGTACCGGTTCGCTCTTCCGATGAAACTGATCTGTCCCGGTGGAGCACTTGGCGTTCCGATTGGCTGAAAGCAGTCAAGCAGCTCATACGTGGGCAGGAGCCGGATGTTGAACTTGGACAGAAGCTGCCCAATTTCTGGGCGGCACCGCTTATATCCAGTGAAGATGCGGATGTAACGAGTAGTGAGAAAATGGGCTTTTACTATGATGGTTCTGCCGATTACGTGATTAATGTCTATACGGATGATGAATCGGTTCGCGAATACCGCAAGGATACCGGTGTAGAAGCAATTATCCGCGAAATTCTAAATGGCGAAACGAATCGTCAGACGCTGGGGATTTCTATTTTCAATCCACCGATCTTTTTGGATCAGTCGAATCAGTACAATTCGCATGGTGTAATCTGGTATGACGAGAACAATACGATCAATAATGATTACTCGTACAAAAGCGCAACTGACCGCGATAATATCCGGCAGGTGAATCGTACCGGACAATTGATCTCGGTTACCGAAACCTACAATGGTCAGCAGGTACTGAAAACCTTTATCCCGGTAGAGCTAACCTATCCGGCAATCATTATGGTAGTCTCTGATTTGACTGATCTACAGGGAAGATTAAGCGAGCAGCTGTTGTTGATCTCGCTGTCCATCATCCTGTGTACGTTTATCATTATTGCGATTGTGCTCGCCGTTATCGCTATGCTGAATCGCCGCACCGAAGCAGTGGCGCAAAGCGTACAGAACGTATATCTGGAAAATATCGATGCCCTGTTCAACTCGATCAAGGAGCAACGACATGACTTCAATAATCACGTCAATACGATTCAATTATTGGTCAAAATGAAAAAGTATGACGATCTATCCGCCTACACCGCCGAGCTGGTCGGTGAGTCGATCGCGATGAACCAGATTATCAACATCAATCTGCCAGCGATGTCCGCGTTGATTCAAGCGAAAATGACGCAAGCGTATGATCGCAAAATTCGATTTGAATACGAGATTGCCAATCTGAAATCAGTACAATTCGGTACAGTCAAATCGACCGAGCTGGTCAAGATCGTCAGCAATCTGATCGACAATGCCTTTGATGCTGTAACCGAAACCGAGAATGCTGACAAATTGGTCAAAGTAACGGGGAGTATCCGTGGTGAACAATTAACGTTTACCGTCGGCAACAATGGCAACCCGATTCCCGAAAAGCTAAGACAGCAGATCTTCGAAGCCGGATTCAGCACCAAACCATTGAACCGCAAAAACTCCGGTCTCGGTCTGGCAATCGTGTCCAAGATCCTGAAAAAGCACCGTGGGGTCATTATGGTGGATAGCGACGAGGAATGGACCGAATTTTCAGTGCGTTTGCCACTGTAAACGGACTGTCGTATGCTTGGTATCATTTGAGATGTTGTGCTGGGCATATCTCGTAATGTTCACACGGATACGATTCAACATAATAGCGATGGCAACATGATAATCATCGTTATACCAAACACCCCATGCACGGGAATGTTCTCCTGTGTATGGGGTGTTCTTTTTATAAATAAGGACGATGCAAGCTTGCTGATGATTGCGATCTAAGTAGCTAGATAGCCAGTCATGCTAATGTGCCGCTATTTGGCGTTTTGCGGAATATGTTTGGATGTGCTTGTAGAAGTTGCAGATGATTTGCGCTTTTTGCCAGCCGATCCGGTTAACCAGTGCCCGCCGGGCAGCTTGGATAACAGACTGGTCAGAATAATCGCTGATGGCGCCACAATCGCAAAGCTAAGCAATGTCCAAGGCAGATGATATCCCGTCAAATCCAGCTTACGAGTGAAGCTTGCTACGCCTGCCAGAATTAGTGCATGTGACAAGTATCCGCCAAATGAATACCGTCCACACCATTTCAGAAATCGTACCATGACATTATGTTGCCGCGATAATAATAATGCCAGTCCATACATGAGCAGCATATGTGATACGACAATAATGAACGTTGTTGGCTTTAGATATGTCGATACATTGAGATTAATGACATCAGTGGAATGCTTGAGCAGATCATAGCCGAGCCAAATATACATGATCAGGAACACAAGCGTACTCCACGGCAGCAGCTTCAGCACAACTTCGCGCCACGTCTGAATGGCCGATCCACATACCGCACCGAGAATAAAATAGAAAAAGTAAAACGGAAACTCATTCACCCGATGTTCCAGCAATGTCTGTCCGATTCCGGTCAGCGTCCATTGTGGGAACACATAATAGCATAGATACATCAACCAGCCATACAGGACTGCTAGTACCGCCAATACCGTAATCACGCGCTTACGCTGCTGCTCCGGGGTACGCTGAACCAGCGCCTTTTCCCGAAATTGCATTACCAACCAGCGAAACGCCGGGAACAGTAAATAAAACTGAAAGATCATAATGACGAACCAGAGATGATATCCGTTCGTCGGCGCAAATAGCTGCTCAATCAGGAGCCGCCAGCTTCCTGTTTGCCAGATTGGCTGATGATCTGCCAGTTGAACAGTTACCCAGTAAATCAGCGTCCAGATTACAAACGGCACATAAATATCGCCAATCCGCTTGAGCAGTACTGGTCGATACGGTCGTCCCTGCCCATATTGGTAAAATAAAATCGCACCCGCCAGAAAAACAAATGTCAGCGTGCCAAAGCGAGTGAAATGATACAGCATGCCAAGCATAATGGAGTCCGCAGGTACAATATCACTACGGTAAATATATTCGCCGATGCTATGCTGCATTACAACTGCAAGAAAACACATCCCGCGCAGTAATGCCCATTCATCGATCCGATCTTTGGTCATAGGGTCACCTCTGTTATCAATAACGAAAAAGTTGTACTAGTGAAACATTGTAACACTCAAATATGAATGGGGGGTGAAAAAGGTGGACTTTTTTTGGTGGGGGTGGACGGGGGACGCTACGGAAAGGGATAAGGGGAAACGGCTTGGGTGGAGTCCAGGAATCTACGAAATGGGAGGGGCGGTAGATTCCTGGACTCCAAAGGCGCCGTTATCCCCTTATTCCCTTTCCTTCGCTCCGTGCAAGGAGGGAAAAAGTCCACCTTTTTCGGGAGAGGAGGGAAGCAGATGGGGATATGAGTTTATGTTGGTGGTGGAGAGCTTGGGAGGGAGAAGTGAAAAGTGAGAAGTGAAAAGAGAAAAGAGAAAAGAGAAAAGGGAGAAGGGGCGAGGGGGGGATTGAAAATGTGTATGTGAATGATGATCTTTTTTACGTGGGGTGGATGTAATAATATCGATGGGGGTTGTGACAATAAAAACAAACGTCCTTGTCTGTTTTAGACGAAGGACGTTTGTTGGGGGTGTTGGTTGGGGTGATACGATGGTTAGTTGGTATGTTACATAGATGGAGTGCGGATCGTTTTCGTTATTGTACGTTGACGCTCCATTTGGAGATGTTGATTTGGCCGTCGCCGCCGAAGACTTCGGTGCCGAATTCGACGCTGCTGACGTATTTGGTGTTGGCCATCCATTTTTTGTTGTTTACCAAGTAGTCGGTAAAGTTTTTGACGTTCAGGGTAGCGTCGGCTGTGTTGGAGGTGCGGACGAAGGAGAAGACGTTCCAGCCTTTGCCGCTGCCTGCATCGAGCCAGCCTTTGTTAACTTTCCAGCTGCTGCCGCCGATGTTGACGGTCTCTACGTAGGTGCCCAGGGGACCTGCGTTGGTGTTGTTGAGCCAGATCATCACTTCGTCGGTTGGAGTGGAATCCCAGCTTGCTTTGTTGGTGTTATGGAACCAGACATCATAGGCAGCGTTGTATGTGCCCGATGCTTTGATCGAATAACCAACAGTGGCGTTGATGTTTTTGTTATCTGACAGACGGGTTGGGAAGCCGCTGCCCGGTGTGTAGCCTTCCGTCCAGTGCCAGCCGCTTACGATGGATGGGTAGGCTTTCACATCAGAGGTGGTGCTTGGCCAGTGCCATACCCAGCCGAGGTTGGAATCGCTGTTGTGGTAGATGTTTTGCCACCAGCCTTGGACTTTATCCTGACCCCAGACGTTGTTGAATATGTAATATTTGTTGTTCGCAAAGTTTAGCTTGGCGAACGCTGTGGATGAGTCGGCAGCGGATGCGCTGAGTGGAGCGATGGCAGCAGACAACAGAGCGACGGACAACAGGACACGGAGCAGACGTGCTTTTTTGGAAATGGATTTGAACATAGGTTTCTTCCTTTCGAATTGTAATTTTACAGATTTCGGACTATATTTTACCATCTGACAGCAGAAGAAGCTGTATGAATATAATGAACTGAAGATAGGAAAATAAAGCATCAGACAACGTATTGACGCGTGCTTTAGAAAATAGACGTTATCGCTGTCGAATCATGGGGTTTGTAGGTCTAAAGACTCTTTTTTATGAAGGATGTTTGACAGTTGGAAAAAATCGCGAGTATGATAAAAGCAACTTTTACACGAGGGGAGGTTGGACAATATGACCTGGGATAATCAAATGAATATTCAGCAACGCACCGATGGTAAATCCTTCGACGTGCAGCACAACAATGATTATGGCTGTTTGACAATTGCATATTCCGAGTTTTTATTTTCCAACCTCCTACGGACGACATAATCTTCAGTCTGCGGAGTTATACAAGCGGGCATCTCTATAATGGTATGCCGCAGGGAAATAATCAGGTGCGCTTCGATGCCTGATTATTTTTTATGGAAATGACGTGGTTTGCACATGTCGTGCTTACAGATGCAGCACGGCTGTACTTACGAATCCAGATGAATTGGATCGCTATGATAGTGATCGCTCAAATATGGATTGCCACCTGTCATCATTTGTCTAACTTCTCTCATTGCCGAGCATGACAACTGCATATCCTGTTGGATCAGAGCCGCATTTCCTCAACAGAATTGCTGCCGATTCAACAGACGTAAGCCGCAGCCCGTAACAAGGGTTGCGGCTTTTTGTATAGTTAGCGATCATTGCAGCTAGTCTGGGCATATAAAAGTCAGATACACAAAACGTACAGCCTACAACAATACATGAACAGAGACACGAAAGGAGTGATTGACATGCAAGTAAGTCATGAGATGCAAGTGATAATCCGTGCGGAGATTCAGCGGATTGAACAAGAACAAGATGTCAAAATACTATATGCCTGCGAATCAGGCAGCAGAGCGTGGGGGTTTCCTTCGCTGGATAGCGACTACGATGTGCGCTTCGTGTATGTACACAAGCCGGAATGGTATTTGTCTATTTTCCAGCGTCGTGATGTTATCGAATATCCAATCAGCGACCAGTTAGATGTAAACGGCTGGGATCTGATCAAGGCACTGAATCTATTTCGCAAATCAAATCCGCCACTGCTGGAATGGTTAGCTTCGCCAATTGTGTATCATGAAGCCTACTCACTGGCAGAGCAGATCAGGCAATTATCGCCGCTTGGCTTCTCACCGCGTGCTTGCATGTATCACTACCTGCATATGGCAAAAGGGAATGACCGCGGATATTTGCAGGGCGAGATGGTAAAGAGCAAAAAGTACTTTTACGTGCTGCGCCCAGTGCTTGCCTGCCGCTGGATTGTCGAAAAAGGCACGATACCGCCAATGTCCTTCCATACGCTGGTGGATGAATTGCTGCCAGAAGGTCTATTAAAAAGCGATATTCATAAACTATTACAACGCAAAATGTCCGGCGAAGAATTGGATCTGGAACCGCGCATCGTATCGATTCACGAGTTTCTTGCAGTACAGATTCCTCAATTGGAACAGCTGGCAGGAGCGCAAGTTGCGCCTGCCGAGTCGATCGATAACAGATTAGATCAATTGTTCCGCGATACGCTGTCTGAAGTGTGGCATACAAGCTCAACAATAGAAAGAGGTTTAAACCCATTATGATAACAAATCAACATCCTTTAATGGATAGCAGCCATCCTGGCGCAAATCCATATATTCACGAAGTGAAGCTTCCTGCTGGGGATCTTCGCGTGTATGCTAACCCCGAATTATTCGCCGGGTTGGACTATAAAGTATTCGCCATGGCGAACAACAATCTACAAATTCCGGGCATTCGCTATATGGGCTATACTCCGGATGTGCATGTAGGCGTCGGAACCTGCATTGGCACAACTGCGGTCTGGGGCGGTGAAGACGGATGTGTATCGCCTTCCATCGTCGGTAGCGATATCGGCTGCGGTATGCGGGTGCATCTGACCAATCTGCACCGCGATGATCTCAAGGAGGTCAAGCTGCGCCGTAAGCTGGTCAAAGCGATTGAGAAATATTTACCGATGGATTCACAACAACGCGGGCACTTTAGCGATCTGCGTCTGGAGCATGTCGTGAACAAAGGGCTGCACGCCCTGCCCGGTAAATACGTACCCGACAGCTATACTCCCAAAAAATCAACGTCCCTTACGCATGTTGAAGAAAGCCGCTTCAAATTTGACGAAAATGTACTGAATCAAGTGAGCGATCGTGCGTGGCATCGGGGGCATCGTCAACTCGGTACACTTGGCGGTGGGAATCATTTTGCCGAGATACAAGCGCTGGAGATTGATGAGGAAAACCGTCATATCGCTGAGGCATGGGGCATGTACGATGGACAAATTGCCATTATGGTTCATTCCGGCTCACGTTCATGGGGCGGCGGTATTAGTCAGGATAGCAATCCAGCCATGATCGCCGCTATGCATCGGCTTGGACTGGGCACAGCTGATTCGCGGCTGGCATTTCTACCATTGTCACATCCAGAAGCACAGCATTATGTGAATCTGATGTATTCGGCGCTGAATTATGCAACCGTGAATCGCCATCTGATCGCATTTGCCATTCGTGAAGCATTCCGCGATGTGTTTGGCAATCAGTGTGAGATGCGTACATTGTACGATCTGATGCACAATTACGCGTGGTCAGAATATCGCGGCGACGAATCGGTATTTGTTCACCGGAAAGGTGCGACTCGCGCCTTGCCAGCTGGACATCCCGGCAATCCCAAACCGTACTTGGAAACTGGGCATCCAGCGCTCATTCCCGGCTCAATGGGCACATCCTCATACATTATGGTCGGCGCGCCGGGTGGCGAAGACAATTATTATTCAATCTGCCACGGCGCCGGACGGGCACGTTCCCGCTCCGCGACGAAGCGTTTGGTAAAAGTGGACGAATTCGCCAGTTCCATGAAAGTGGGCACGGATGACGAAATTGTCGTCAATCAGCGCTCGCTGGCGAGTATACTGGATGAATCCCCGCAGGCGTACAAAGACGTCGATCAGATTATCGAAAGTGTAACTGGTGCTGGACTGGCTTCCGTTGTAGCCAAATGCAAACCGCTGGCAGCGATCAAAGGCACCAACTAATCGGAGCATCGACTTCGACTCATTACAACTTTGCGGAGCAAAGGCGTATAATCCAAGATAGACCATGAATGTTGGATCAGACATACTTCATTTGATACAGGTATTTCATTGTATAGTACGACATCATGGAATTTGTATAACATGAGTTTATATTTTGTATCAGATGAAGCTTATCCATCTTGAGCAGTATGTCTGTACCTTTGATCAATAGCATGACCTGATGTATCTCGATAATGAACGATTGTATGAAATACGATAGAACAAATTTTATAAAATGAACCTACAAAGGAGGGTGACGGATTGGATTCTACCTACCGCACCAGTAACGAACCTACGCGTGCCGCCGAACCAACAACAGCGGACGCAATTATTGTATATGACCAACAGGACCCTCATCTGTCCACACGTTATGCTGATTATGCCCGTATTATCGCGGGAATCGAGAAGAAGCTGTGGGAACAATATCGGGTGGAATATAAGCTGTATGCCAGCGAAGACCCGAATGTGGAATACTGGGCATTGCTAGAGGATGATGTGCGCGCAGGCGTAGACAAGCTGGAGCATGTTGTCCGCATTTATGACCGGCTGGAAGAATGGACATTTTTATATGATGGTGACAAGCCGGAGCCAGACTTTGATGTGCACCGCTCGCTGAAAAATAACGTGTTTGCTTATACGGAGGCTGGCGTTGCATTAGCAAGAATGCCGGTGTTCCGCGAACATGGCATTTCGAATGACGATCTCGTGTTTGCAGTTAGCGATGAGGCACTGCTGAAGTTTCTGGCAGATGTACGTGTGCGTCAGCGGCAGCAAAGTCTAAAACGGGTAACAGTGTTCACCGATGGTCGACATGGTATTAACCGTCAGCTGGAACCGGTCAGTCGTGCCGTATCGCGTGATGATGTCATTATGCCGCCGGAGATTAAGCAGGATATTTACCGCTCGCTGGATCGCTTTTTTGAAGAGGATCGCAGCTTTTACGAGAAATACGATATTCCGTATAAACGCGGGATTCTGCTGTATGGTCATCCCGGCAACGGGAAGACGACGCTCGTTAAATCGATTGCAGGCAGTGTCCCAGGACCAGTCGCTTACTGGCAAATTACCGAATATACAAGCAGCGAATCGATTGAAGAAGTGTTTGAAGCAGCAGGGCGGATGATGCCGATGGTGCTGGTGATCGAGGATATCGACTCCATGCCGACGGAGGCGCGCTCCTTTTTCCTGAATACGCTGGATGGCGCGACGTCGAAGGAAGGGATTTTCCTGATTGGCACAACCAACTATCCAGAAAAGATCGACCCCGGTCTGATGAATCGTGCCGGACGCTTTGACCGTGCATACGAGATCACGCTGCCGGATGAAGCGCTGCGTTTGGAATATTTCCGTCGCAAAAAGCTGCATGAATTTGCCGGCGACGAAACGGTGGTCGAAGCGGCGCGCATTACCGAAGGCTTTACATTTGCCCAGCTGGGTGAGTTGTATGTATCGGCAGCACTGCACTGGCACGAAGAAGGCAAGCTGGATCTGCATGAAGTCATTCAAGGGCTACGCGGCGAGCTGGACAAGAGCCGTAAAGGCGTCTGGCTACGCAATGGCGAAGGTCGAATGGGCTTTCATTTCTAAGAGATAGATGGAGATAGATCACATCATTTACTTACAACCAATACGATAAAGATAAATACGACAGAGGCAAAATCAAGCAGCGAGTGCGTGCACTGGCTGCTTTTTGCTGTGGTGGGAAGACGAGATAGATGCGATCTGTGCAATGTCTTTATTTTTATATGGTCCATGTTGGATAGGAATCATAAAACGGAAGCTTGCATAATACGGGTGGAAAATAGAGAAATATAGCAAGCGAATGGAGAAGAAGGCAGGAGAGGAAGGAATCGGTTTTGCAAAAGGGATGAATAGAATATGCTGACTAGCTTGTTGTAGAGCCGTATAAGATTACGGTTTCCGTATTTTATATAAATGAATATACATAAGGAATATCGCTCGTTTTATATGGAATAAAAATACATATAATTCTATAATTGGTTCAGAAGATGGATGTAACCAAACGATTTGGATAAAAGGAATAAAGACTTGTTATTTCCAATCCGTGATTGTGATCTTCCCGGTTACACCGTTGTTCTGTACATAATGACAGCTGCTTAGGAATAAGTCTGCTATGCCATCTTTACTGTGTTGATTGTTGCTTTATATTTTATTCGATCGGGAGGTATTTTCATTGAAAACGAGATTGTCTTTGCGACACAAAACTTCTTCTAAAATAAAATTGTCGCTACTTAGTACCGCGTTATTGGCAGCGGTTGTACTACCATGGACAGGCGGCGAGCACGCGTATGCCGCATCTACAGGCGGTTATGCTACAACGAATGGTTCCAATGAAGCAGCAGTAACGGTAACGAATCTGACCGAACTGCAAAATGCGTTTGATGCGAACAAGCATCATATTGTGATCAAAGGCAATATTTACGGCGGCACCAAACCGAAAACGTTTACATTTGACAGTACTAAGTGGAACAACACGACTATCGAAGGCGCAGCTGGCGGCGGAGCCGTATTACAAAATATCCAACTGAAATTCAGCGGCGAATTGCTGGCATCCGGCACCAATATCGAGAACGTGGTTATCAAAAACATCACCTTCTACGGCAATATCAAAGACCTGCAAAACCTGAGCGGCGCGGACACTCAGCCCGGCGGCATCGGCACAAACTATCTGGGTGCTTCCTTCCGTCGTACGAGTAACATCTGGGTTGATCATGTAACGATGTACAACATTAGCGACGATCTGTTCGTCATCTCCCAAGGTTCGGACTATGCGACCGTATCGAATAGCCATTTCTATTTTACCGATACATGGCTGAACATGAACCCGAACCCACTGTGGAACTGGGTCGGCACGAACCAAGATCTGGCTTCCGAGCGTCTGGCGATGATCATCGGCTCCAACAAAAATGACTCCTACGAATACGGCGGCAAAAAATTGCATGTTACGCTGCATCACAACTGGTTCGGTCCCAATATGAAAGGACGCCCACTGCTGCGTGGTTATGTACACATGTACAACAACTACTTCGATAACAGCACCCAGCCGTCCGGCAACAACTCCAAAGGCTTCAACCAGCAACAATACAACGCCGCCCAAATCGGCAGCGGCGGTAACATCTTCTCCGAAGGCAACTATTTCTACAAAACGAATAACAGCCACCAAGTCGGATTGGACAGTAGCGGCGACAGCTACAAATTCTACGAGCGCAACAACGTCTACAACGCAACAACCGGAACGAACGCACAAGCATCAACCTACCCAAGCGTAACGTTCCCATACAGCTTCACCGTAGACAACGCCGCCAACGTCCCTAACAGCGTCCAAGCCAACGCAGGTCCAAAATAAAGTAAAATAAAACACACAAAAAACCAGCCAAAACCATCTCCACCCCCAAGCCCTTGTTCCTTCATCACCGGAACAAGGGCTTTTTTTGCATTCTATTCCCACCACACCAATCCCCATACCCAATCCACCAAAATTCACAATAATCTACAGAAGACTTTAATCAACATCCAACCAACGCCCCTTATCCTGCCCTAAAAAATAGCTTGAAATCAAGCAGACCAAAAAACAAAATCACCTTAAACGAACAAACGAACAAACGAACAAACGAACAAACGAACAAACGAACAAACGAACAAACGAACAAACGAACAAACCAATCAAAGTAAAAGACTAAAACAAAACAATCCCTACACCATGCGATACAAGTTACATACTGCACCCCCGCACTCCAAAACTACCCACCCACCAAACAGGTTTGGTCACATTAAGCTCGGAACGGAGGGAAGGAAATAAGGGAAAAGGACGACTTTGGAGGGGCGGGAATCTTCATTCTATTCCTATTCCAAAAGATTCCCGCGGCTCCACCGGAGTCCGTTCCCTTATTCCTTTCCGGAGTGGACGAACCAATAATGTGCCAAACCTCCCCCTATAAGACATATAGCAAAAAACTATTTGACAAAAGGCGACAAATTCCATTAGCATTATTAAAAATAAAAAAGACAAATTTGAAACAAAAGGGGAATAAAAACCAATGTCGAAACGTTTTTCGTTCGTCATTGTTCTGATGTTACTCGTCGCAATGCTGTCTGCATGTGCCTCGGGTAGTTCTACTTCCGAACAATCGGCTTCAGGCAGTGAAAGCGGCACCGCGAAGAAGAAAATTGCACTCGTCCTTCCGGAAGAAATCGGCGTGAACCAGTTTTTCGTACAGATGGATGAAGGGTTCCAAAAAGCCGGCAAAGAATTTGGCGTGGAAACAAAAACGATCCAATCGTCCGATCCAACCGCTTTTGAACAAAATATGCGTGCTACCGTCGCAGAGGATTATGATCTGATCATCACCGCTACATTCCAAGCGGAAGATGTACTGAAACAGGTCGCACAGGAAAACCCGGACAAATCGTTTGCTATCATTGATACTACGGTCGATCTGCCGAACGTGCGCAGCGTCGGTTTCCGTGAATATGAAGCATCGTATCTGCTCGGCGCGGCTGCTGGACTCGCAACTAAGACCAACGTGGTTGGTATGGTTGCAGCACAGGACGTACCGCTGCTGAAAAAATACAGCGAAGGTTTCAAGCAGGGACTGGAATCGGTCAATCCGAAAGCCAAATTCCTGATCGGTTATGTCGGCAGCTTTAACGACCCGGCAAAAGCAAAAGAACTCGCACTGGTACAATACGGTCAAGGTGCAGACTTTGTTGCTGGCGCATCCGCAACAAGCGATCTCGGCGTATTCGAAGCCGCGAAGGAGAAAAATCTCTACACCTCTGGTCAGGATACCGACCGTACCGTTGAAGACCCCGATCATATCGTACTGTCCCAGCTGAAAGGCACGGATGCAGTCGCGTATGAAACGGTCAAAGACTTTGCTAATGGTAGCTTCCAATTTGGTTCCGCCAACTACGGCTTGAAGGAAGAGGGCGTTGGTCTGACCTTCGTAACCAAAGACAGCGAATCCAAGCTAAGCCCATTCATCGGCGAAGACAATATCACCAAGCTAAAACAGATCAAGGACGACATTATTTCCGGCAAGATTACTGTAAAAAATCCGCTGGAGCAATAAGGATTCATCCTGATCGCTGATCATACACAATCATACGAGCACGGCAAGTTGACGAAACCGGCTGCTTCACCGAGCAGCCGGTTTTATTGTGTTTTTATGAATCTTGTATCGCTTACGTGAAGCGTATATGGCTCACGCATACTCAATGAAAGGGATGCAGACATCTTGTACAGAGGGGGAATGAACAGATGACGGTTTTGCTGGAAATGCAGGGCATTACGAAAAAGTATGGCGAATTTACCGCCAATCGCGATATTCATTTTGATGTGCGAAAGGGTGAGATTCATGCGCTTGTCGGCGAGAATGGCGCAGGCAAAACGACGCTGATGCGTATGCTGTATGGCATGGAGCAGCCTACGTCCGGGCGCATTCTGGTGAACGGCAAGGACGTTCATTTTCATGACCCGTCTCAGGCGATTCGGCAAGGCATCGGGATGGTGCATCAGCATTTTATGTTATTTCCAAGCTTCACACTGGCGGAAAATATCGTCATTGGCGGTGAACCGAAAAAAGGCGCTTTTTTTGACCGACAGGCGGCTGCGGATAAGGTCAAGCAGCTAGGCGAGCAGTATGGCATGCCAGTCGATCCGTGGAAAAAGGCGGGCGATTGTCCGCTTGGGGTACAGCAGCGAACCGAGATTCTGAAGGTGCTGTATCAGGGTGCGGATGTGATCATTTTGGATGAACCGACAGGTGTACTTACGCCGGGTGAGGTCAAGGAGCTGCTACGTTCGATCAAGCGATTGGCAGCACAGGGCAAAAGCTTCATTCTGATCACGCATAAGCTACATGAAGTGATGGAAGCAGCGGATCGTATTACTGTATTGCGTGATGGTGTGATTACCGGACAGATGGATGCCAGTTCGACAGACGAGGAGCAGATTTCGCGTCTGATGGTTGGGCGTGAGCTGGTACAGATGAGCCGTGCCGGACGACAGCCGGGGGAAGTCGTACTGCATGCACAACAATTGCAGCTATCTGGTGGCAAAGGCAGCAAGCCGCTGCTGGATAACGTATCGCTTACAGTACACCGGGGTGAGATTGTTGGTATTGCTGGCATTTCCGGTAATGGGCAATCGGAATTGTTGCAGGTGATCGCCGGATTGCAGCAACCGGATAGCGGTACAGTTGAGCTGAACGGTAGCGATGTAACCGGTGCGCCAGTACGCCGCATTCGGGAACAGGGGTTAGCGCATATTCCCGAAGATCGGTATCTATGGGGGGCTTCGCGTGAAGCGACCGTACTCGACAACGGCTTAATGGGGCATCAGCATCAATATCGCAAAAAAGGGCTGATCGACCGCAAATCGTTACGACAGGTGATGGACGGTTGGGTGAAGCGATTTGCTATCAAAACAGGCTCGCTGGATACGCAGGCACAATTTCTATCTGGTGGTAACTTACAAAAGCTGATTGCGGCGCGCGAATTTGCGCAGAACAAACCGTTTCTAATTGCCGCTGAGCCGACACGCGGTGTCGATGTTGGTGCGATGGAGCTGATTCATGGCGAATTGCTGGCACGTTGTCAGGCGGGCGATGGCATTTTGCTAGTATCCTCTGAATTGACCGAAATCTTGAAGCTGTCCGATCGCATTCTAGTTATGTACGAAGGCAAAATCGCTGGTGAGCTGGCGGCAGAGGACGCAACCGAGGAGCAGATCAGTCTGCTCATGGCAGGAGGGAAAAGGCAATCATGAATACACTAAAACGTACACTGCTAGGACTGCTTCAGCCAGTCATCGCGGTCGTGATCGGTTTGCTGGCAGGCGCGGTTGCCATTATGCTGATCGGCGATTCAGTCATTGATACGTACCGAGAAATGTGGAACGGCGCATTTGGCAGTTTTTATTTTCTGACGAATACGCTGACGCGTGCAACACCGATTATTTTGACCGGATTGGGTGTAGCGCTGGCGTTTCGAGCGGGATTTTTCAACATGGGAGCGACTGGGCAGATGGTGCTGGGCGGACTAGCGGCAGCGATTACCGGTCTATATATGCCGGGACCGGGCTGGCTGGTGATGATCGTATCGCTGCTGGTTGGTATGGTGGTCGGCGGATTGTGGTCGCTGTTTGCGGGGTATATGGATGCACGCTTTGGTGTGAATCTGCTGATCTCGACGCTATTGCTGAACTATATCGCTTCGTTGTTCGCAGGATATATGGTGTCGTTTCCACTCAAGGATCGCACCGGATCAGCGGCAATGTCGCAGACGCCGATGTTGCCTGCGGATGTGTGGTTGCCGAAGCTATTTTCCGGGATGAGTCTACATGCGGGCTTCATTCTAGCTGTGCTGGCAGCGGTCGCGATCTATATATTCATTCATCATTCTGTGTCCGGGTATGAGATTCGGATGCTGGGTAACAACCCATTTTTCGCGGCATACGGCGGGGTCAAGCGTGGCAAAATGATGGTCGTAGCCATGCTGGCAAGCGGCGCACTCGCCGGACTGGCGGGCGCTGGCGAAGTGCTTGGTACACAGCACCGCTATTTGGACGGGGCGCTCACTTCGGCAGATTACGGCTGGAGTGGAATTATGGCGACATTGCTTGCTTCCTCGCATCCGATTGGTACGGCGGTAGCAGGTATTCTGCTGGCGGCGCTGCAAACTGGGGCGATGGGCGTGGAGCGTAATACGAATGTACCGCTAGAAGTAGCGAGCGTCATTCAGGCGACATTGACGTTGTTCGTGTCGGCTCGCTTCGGCTACCTGTTCCTCAAGCGCAGAAAGGAGCGTAAAAACAATGGATCAGCTGTTTGATATTTCGCTTTTTAACTCTACACTGCGCATCCTGACGCCTATTCTGCTAGCGGCACTTGGCGGCGCGATCTGTGCGCGTGTTGGACTGTTCAATGTCGGGTTGGAAGGGCTGGTGCTGGTTGGTGCCTTTTCCGCGATTCTGGGCAATCATTTGTTAGGAAATGTGTGGTTGGCGGTCGTATTTGCGGTCATCTGTGTGATGCTGTTTTCATTGTTGTTTGCGTATATTAGCATCAACTTGAGGGCGAATGTGATCGTAGTCGGCATCTCGCTGAACTTTCTGGCGGCGGGGCTGACAACCTTTTGCCTGCGAGCGATCTTCGATGTGAAAGGTGCGTATTACGATAAAAATATGCAGGGATTACCGAAATGGGACATTCCGCTGATCAAGGACATTCCGGTAGTCGGCGGGATCTTTTCCGGGCATTCACCGCTTGTGTATACAGCATTTGTGGCGGCGATTGTGATGTGGATCTATCTGTTCAAAACGGTCAGCGGGTTCCGTCTACGTGCCGCTGGTGAGAATCCGGTTGCCGCGCAAAGTCTGGGCATTCCGGTACGCCGCATTCAGTATGGTGCAGTGCTAGTATCCGGTATGTTATGCGGGCTAGCGGGCGCGCAGTTGTCGCTCGGTCAGGTGACGATGTTCACCGAAGGCATGACGGCGGGACGCGGCTTTATCGCGCTGGTGGCGACGATGCTTGGACAATCGAACCCGCTCGGCGTGGTCGCATCGAGTCTGCTGTTCGGGCTGATGGACGCATTTAGCATTCGTTTGCAAGGGTTTGCATTGCCAGCGCAGTTCACGCAGATGCTCCCGTATATCGTGACACTGGTAGCGATGTTCTTTTTCAAAGATCGCAGTTATCTCAAGGATGCGCAGCGTGCTAACGGAAGCTCGCGCTGATTACGCCCATTTGACAACTGAATGAACGTACATTGGGAAGCATGTGTACTGTACAAATGAAAGACAAACAAGGCACAATAAGGAGGAACGGAGATGACACGCACCAAGGCAGAACGCATCAAATCATCCAAGACACCGTTATCCCGCAATATAACAGAGGAACAGGCGAAGAGACTGCCACCGGGGCAGTTTCTGACCGAAACCTTCCCTATTCTGCATGAAGGGGAAGTACCGGAGATTGATCTGGCAACATGGCGGCTACGCATCTTCGGTGCAGTGAATCGGGAGCAGGAATTTTCGTTTGAGCAATTGTCTGCACTACCCAGAGTGCAAATGACCGACGATATTCACTGTGTTACTCGCTGGTCGAAATTCGATACCGTCTGGGAAGGTGTACGTTTTCGCGATCTGTTGGAGCAATTGGATGTGCAGCCCGAAGCAAAATATGTGATGGTGCATGGCGGCAACGATTACGAGACGAATGTTCCACTGGGGGAATTGCTGCACGATCATGTGCTGCTGGCATATCATTATGACGGTAAGCCGCTCACGCCGAAGCATGGGTGGCCTATGCGTCTGGTCGTGCCACAGCTGTATTTTTGGAAAAGTGCGAAATGGATCAGTGGTCTGGAATTTATGATAGAAGACCGTCCCGGCTTTTGGGAGCAAAATGGGTTCCATAACGAAGCCGATCCGTTTCGCGAAGAACGTTTCTCCGGCGAGGCATTGCCAATCCCGGAAGATGAATGGACGAAAAAGGAGTATGATTGAAGCATGTTGATGCCCATTTTGCAGGTGAACAGTGAAGATATTCCAGAATACGCCATCGTCTGTGGCGATCCGAAGCGTGCTGCCGTCATCGCAGCACAGCTGGACAATCCGCGCGAGCTGGCGTTCAGCCGCGAATACCGCAGTTTCGTTGGCACACGCGATGGTGTAGAAATCGCCGTTGTCAGCCACGGTGTTGGTTGCCCGGGAGCAGCGGTTTGTTTTGAAGAACTGATTCGCGCCGGAGCCAAAACGCTCATCCGCGTCGGCACAGCCGGTTCCTATTCCGCCGACCATCCCGCAGGTAGCCTAATCGTGAGTACCGCGGCGGTGCGCACCGACGGATTGACTCGCCAGCTCGTACCGGATGGCTTCCCCGCTGTAGCGGATAGCGATGTAACCGAAGCCCTGTACCGCGCTGCACGCGCAAGCGAAGGCGTCGTACAAAAAGGCATCACCGTCACACTGGACGTCTTCTTCAACGGCGTCGAAGAGTTTCCACACAAAAAGTTCAAACAAGCCGGAGCCCTTGCCGTCGAAATGGAAATCTCTGCTCTCTACGTGATCGCTACCTTGCGCGGCGCACGCGCCGGAGCCATCGTCGCCCTAGACGGCTACGCCGATGCCGATCTGGCAGAGGAATACGATCCGAATACGAACACCGTAGCCAATGCGATCCAGCGCGAAATCGAAGCCGCCATTCAGGCGACGGTGCAATTGGCGAAGCATGCTGAATAGATCCGATTTACAAACAAAACGTCCATCCAACTCTATTGGGTGGACGTTTTGTTGTTTTTTAAGATTCTCATTCTGCCTGTCATTCCAAAGGAACGAGATGGTTGAAGGTAGCACGGAGCTGTCTCCACAACCCTTTCCGAAGCGGAGCCTACTAACAGCGTCTCTTCCCACTCCCCCACTATTTATTGAAATTAAAGCGTTTTCTAAATCCCCAATATACGCTATATTAGATGTTGTTCCATCTACACTCATCTTATACAAGCAAGCCAACCATCAATCAACGTCAGTTTATCTATCCATCCACGATGTATGATCACAATTATCATGATCCGAAGGGAAGAACAGTGATGCGCAAAATGTTATGGGTATATGCCTTGCTAGTCATTGCCCTGATCATTTATATCGTACAATATCAGGCACAGGATTCGTCTTCTACCTGGAATGAGCAGGGCATGAAGGGGGATATTAACGAAAAGTACGTCATGATCACCTTCCAGTCCGGTATCGAATACTGGAAAAGTGGACTCAAAGGGTTTGAAGATGCTGCCGAGGCGCTGGATGTATCGGTAGAGTATCAAGGCTCCATGCGTTACGATGCACGCGAGCAGGCAATGATCGTCGAGCAAGCAATTGCCAAAAAGCCTGCTGGCATTGCCATTTCTGCCATCGATTCGCCGTTACTTGTGCAAGCTGTGAATAAGGCAGTCGATCAGGGCATTCCAGTCGTAATGTTTGATGCCGAGGCACCGGGCAGCAAATCGTATTCGTTTCTCGCTACTGACAATCGCAATGCAGGTATTCTTGCCGCCGACCAGATGGCAGATCGGACTGGTGGCAGTGGACAGATTGCGATTATTACACTCGGCAATCAGCAGAATCACAAAGACCGAACAGCTGGTTTTGAACAACAGATCAAGCAGCGTCATCCGAATATGAAGATTGTCGCTGTGGAAAATGACGAGGGCGACGCCATTCTGGCACAGCAGCAGATGACTCGTTTATTCAACCAATATCCGCAACTGAACGGCGTATTTATAACCGAAGCAACAGGTGCTAGCGGTGTCGGCGCAGCGGTAGAGCAATGGGTGCAAGCTCCCGGTCATACGTCCAAGGACAAGCCGGTCATTATTAGCTTTGATACGAATAAGGAAACGCTGGATATGGTGCGCTCCGGTACGATTGATGCGACCATCGCGCAAGGAACATGGAATATGGGCTACTGGTCGCTGCAATATTTGTTTCATTTGCATCATGGGCTGACGGTTCCTGCACCATCGCTCAGCGGCATCGTGTCGCCGGTTCCGGTGCGTGTCGATACCGGTGTATCGGTCGTCACGAAGGATAATGTCGGGGATTATTATGCCAAATAAATCTATAGGCGAAAATCGCTTCTTGCGCTGGTGGCGACAGGACTGGCGCAAGTACCATCCTGAGAATCTGCCGCTCCACACTCAGCTCATTACCTTGTTCCTGCTGATTGGCATATTGCCTGCAATTTTGCTAGGTGTGATGGTGAACTATACATCCGACCGGATTATAGAGCGGCAGGTGACCGATAATACGCTGCAACTGATCGACAAAGTCAATCAGACGCTGGACACCTATATGGAGCATATGCAGAGCATCACGTATCTGATCAGCTTTGACTCCGGTGTTGTGAATTTTATGAATGCGGCATTAAGCAATACGGCAACTCCTGATCTCAATGACGATGAACATGCGGATTCTTCGTTATCTGGTACATCCGTATATCAGCTGCGCCAGTTTTTGCAGGGCTTTACTACGGTATATCCAGAAATTGCCGGTATTCTGATCGTCAATCGCAATGGTGAGTATGTTAGCAACGAACTGTACGCCCGTAATCCGCAGCAACGTTTGACACGGGAAACATGGTATCGTGAAGCAGTCGCCAACAAAGGGCTATTCACCATCGTCGGTCATCCGTCCGGTCGCAATGTGACGAGTCATACGAATTATCTGGATAGCGAAGTCATCTCGGTCGCCCGTGCGCTGTACGATCCGCATACTGGCAATATGCGCGGAGTGGTGCTGATCGACCTCAAATTGCGAGTAATCGCTCAAGCCGCCAAAGATGTACGATTAGGCAAAACAGGCTACCTAATGGTCACCGATGCTAAGGGGCAGCCGATCTATTCGCCGAAAGGACCATTTGAGCAATCTGTTCCCGCCCGTCTGGCGTCCTCATTAACATCTGCTCAGCAGGATGTGTTTACGAGTGAAATGCAAGGACAGCAGCTCCAATTCGTATATACTACCTCTGACTATACCGGCTGGAAAACGGTCGGTGTATTCCGGCTCAGCGAGTCGGTGGCGGAGTCGCGGATGATTCGCTTTTACGTGGTCATCTTTTTGTTTATCGTTTGCTTTGCCGGGTTGACGGCTTCGTACGGATTGGCGCGTTCGATCTCGCAGCCAATTCATCGCTTATCTGCTCTGATGCAAAAGGCGGAAGCCGGGGATATGACTGCTCGCTACATGAGCAGTCGCCGTGATGAAGTCGGTATGCTAGGGCGCAGCTTTAACCGGATGATTATCGAGATTCGCAATCTGCTACGGCTCAATCGTCGGCAGGAGCGGCAAAAGCGTGAAGCTGAGCTGCGCAGTCTACAGGCGCATATTCGACCGCATTTTCTGTACAATACGCTGGATACGATTCAATGGATGGCGCGGAAAAAGGGTGCCGAAGACATCTCGCAGCTAGTCGATTCGTTATCCAAGCTGTTTCGCATCGGTCTGAGCGGGGGCAGTGATATTATTACACTGCATGAAGAGGAGCAGCATATTCGCAGTTATTTACAAATTCAGCAGACCCGGTATCGCGACCGATTGCATTATACGCTGGACATTCCTGCACATTTGCAGGGAGTGTATGTGATCAAGCTGCTACTACAACCGCTGGTCGAAAATGCGATCTATCATGGAATCCGCGCCCGTCGTGGACCGGGCATGATTACGGTGCGAGCAGAGCAGCAGGAGGAGATGCTGATCTATACCGTAACCGATGATGGAGCCGGGATTACTGAAGAACGGCTTGCCGAATTGCAGCAACAACTGGAGCATCCGCTCGATACGCTAGGTAGTCGTGGACCGGAGCCGAGTGGCAGTTATGGACTACTAAATATTCAGGCGCGCATTCATCTGGCATATGGAACACGGTATGGATTGACGTTGCAGCGCGGCGAACAGGGCGGAGCAATCGTTACGGTGACTCAGCCGCTGCTGCGCCAATTTCCACCGCATACGATTCGTCAGGAGGAGGATGACAATGAGTGAACGATTGCAGGTCATGATTGCTGATGATGAATACATTATCCGCGAGGGTATTCGCGAGTCGGTAGACTGGAAGGCGCTCGGCATGGTCGTCATCGCCGAGGCGGAAGACGGAGAAGAAGCGCTGGAACTGGCTTTGGAGAACGACATTCATATTTTGCTTGTCGATATGAATATGCCTTTTATGGACGGGATTACGGTCATTCGTCGAATCCGTGAGCACCAGCCAGACTGTCGGTTTGTGATCATTACGGGGCATGACGAATTCAGCTATGCGCAGGAAGCGATTCGGCTTGGAGTCAAAGATTATATTCTCAAGCCCGTCGATCCGGTGCATCTGCGCAGTGTGCTGAAGCAGATTGCGACCGAGCTGAATGGGGATTGGCAGCAAGAGCAATATTTGAAGCAGGCGACCGACCAGATTCGGCGCAATATTCCGCTGCTACGCGAGCAATTTTGTCTGGATTGGCTGCATGGACGACTGCTGGATGCGGAAGTGCAGCATCAGCTGCAATTTCTGGATTTGCCAACACAATTGCCTGCCGCCTTGTTGCTGATACGCTGGTCTGGTCACGCGGAAGGGCGACCGCCACTTCAGGAGTATGACCGTCAGCTACTGCTATTTGCAATTGGAAATATCGCCGCTGAATTATTAAACGATATTCCGCTTGTAGCCTGCCGTGATGCTTCCGGTATCATCGTGCTCTGTCTGTGGCAATTGCCGCAGCGCAATATTGGTGAACGTATTATAACAGCAGTTCGCGATTATATCGGGCTGCATATCCAGCTGCATATCCAGCCAGTCGGTCATGTGGATGAATCGGATTTGCCGCTGAATGCACTATCACCTGCCTACCGCTTTGCGAGACAGATGATGGACGGACAGCTTCAGCTATCGCCATTAGTGCGGCGAGCGCGTAGCTATATTGCCGAGCATTACGCTGATCCGCAGCTTACGCTGGATGTGCTGGCAGAACAGCTGCAAGTATCGTCAGCATATCTGAGTCGGACGATGAAGCGCGAACTGGGATATTCATTTATCCATCTGCTGGTGCAGGTGCGGATGCAGCGTGCGGCGCATCTACTGGCGGAGAGTGAGTGGACAATTTTGGAAGTGGCGGAGCAGGTAGGGTATGAATCTCAGCACTATTTCAGCACTGCTTTTAAAAAAGTGACGGGTGTATCGCCCAACCGCTATCGCCGCGAGAAGGTTCCGCATTAATGTAGGCGAAGCTCGCGATGATAACAAGGAGACCAGCCAGTCGTCAACAGCCAGATGAACCAGTTCATGAACAATTAGATGAATCAGTCGTGAATAATCAGATCATCAGACCTCAACAATCAGATCAACGTATGGTCTTTGGCGGTCTTTCTAGCATAGAATTAATGGACATCATAGTGTGAAGTAGCTTGCCGTCAAGGAACAGCTATAGTATAGTGGAGCAGTATCTTTGCATGATATGTACTGCTACCAAGATACAAGCAGACACAAATATGTAAAAAAGAAATACCACTCTCCCAGCAAGCATCATACGCATTCCCATTTCCATGCTTACAATAACCTGTATCTTCCAACCATGATCATGCAGACAGTATGTATATACAACAATGGGAATATACGATATAACTTCATAGACGTAACAACCGGAGGAGCCTGTCAACGCAGGCTTCTTTTTGTCTTTTTTGGGGAGTTTCAGATTGGAGATCAATAGCTGACTGGCTAATTCGATGTAGGGGGGTTATGGGTACTATATAGTAGCAGGGCTTGTTTTTGCACTGTTTTGCTTGAAATGACGTGGTATAGGATCGGCTTTGCTGCCGATTTGATATAAATCTATCCATACACAAAATAGAAAATTCGGGGGTGTGTCCAAGGGTGTATGTGTTGCATGCTGCCATTCTGGCTCCATTTGTACTGGCTGTGCTGGTGCCGCTGATTCGCAAATATGTAAAATCCGTACATACCGGCTGGTTTGTGCTCATGTTGCCGGTGCTGCTCTTTACGCTGTTTCTTACTTACTTGCCGGTGATCCGCTCAGGGGATACCGGTGTGATGACCTTGCCGTGGATGCCGTCGCTGGGCATTGATTTTGCGGTCTATGTAGATGGGCTAAGTTTGTTGTTTGCCTTGCTGATTACCGGAATCGGTGCGCTCGTTGTGCTGTACTCCATTTATTATCTCGATCCAGAGCAGGAAGCGATTCACCGCTTCTATTTGTATCTGCTTATGTTTATGGGTGCGATGCTAGGCATTGTGTTGTCGGATAATATGATTGTGTTGTATACATTTTGGGAGTTGACCAGTATCTCGTCGTTCCTGCTCATTGCGTTCTGGTATGAACGGGATCGCTCGCGGTATGGGGCGCTGAAGTCGATTCTCATCACCGTGTTTGGCGGATTTGCTATGTTGGCAGGCTTCGTGCTGCTACATGGCATGACTGGCACATGGAGCATTCGCGAGACGATTGCTGCCTTGTCGCAGATTCAGGATCATCCGCAGTTCATGTTGGCGATGATTCTGGTGCTGCTCGGCGCATTTACCAAATCGGCGCAATTTCCTTTTCACATCTGGTTACCTGATGCGATGGAAGCGCCGACGCCAGTCAGTGCGTATCTGCACTCAGCGACGATGGTCAAGGCGGGTATCTATCTGGTCGCACGTTTCAGCCCGATATTCGCAGGGGAAGCAGAGTGGTTCTGGATCGTGTCGCTGGGCGGGATCATTACGATGTGTTATGGCTCGATGATGGCAGTACGCCAGAACGATCTCAAAGCACTGCTTGCCTATTCGACCATCTCACAGCTTGGCTTGATTATGTCGCTGTTCGGTGCAGGATCAGTGGCTGTGCATCTCGGATACGGCGAAGAATCGCTGTTGTATGCGGGCGCAACGACAGCTGCCATTTTCCATCTGATTAACCATGCTACCTTCAAGGGCGCTTTGTTTATGGTTGCCGGGATTGTCGATCATGAAACAGGCACCCGTGATATACGCAAGCTCGGCGGGCTGATGAATCTGTTGCCGATTACGTTTACGATCTCCTGTATCGGCGCATTCTCGATGGCGGGCTTGCCGCCGTTTAATGGATTTTTGAGTAAAGAAATGTTTCTTGAAGCGATGGTGGAGCTGACGCATGCCGATCTGTTCAGCTTGAGCACATGGGGCATATTGTTCCCGATTCTGGCATTTGTCGGCAGTGTGTTTACGTTTGTATATTGTATGGTTCTGGTCTTCAAGACGTTCCGTGGACCGTATGATCCAGAGCAATACGATACGAATCCGCATGAACCGTCGTGGGGGATGCTGTTGCCACCAGCCATTCTAGCGCTGCTCGTATTAGTATTCGGGTTCGTGCCGAATCTGTTGTCGTACAGTCTAATTGAGCCAGCGATGCGTTCGGTGCTGCCGGGTCTCGTGCCAGAAAGTGGACATTATGAGGTGCATATCTCATTCTGGCACGGATTCACACCAGCATTGTGGATGACGGTGGGCATTATTCTACTCGGTACGCTTCTGTATGTGCTGTTGCCGCGCTGGGAGCATGTATACCGATGGTATCCTGCCAAATTCACACTGACCCGATTGTATGACGGCTTGCTGCATTATGGAGAGCGTCTGTCACGCGGTATCACGCTGCGTTATATGAACGGTTCAGTGCATCATTATCTGGTATATATATTCGGTTTTATTATCGTGCTGGTTGCGGTGGGGTTGTTCCGCGCGGACGGCATCTCGTTATCACTGGATAACGCTGCACCGACTAGCATCTATGAGATCATATTAATCATTCTGCTAGTTGGCTCAGCAGTTGCCGTGCCATTTGCTCGTCAGCGGTTAACGGCGGTAATTATGACCGGAGCGGTCGGTTATCTGGTGACGCTGTTCTTCGTTTTCTTCCGCGCACCGGATCTGGCGCTGACACAGATGATTGTAGAGACGGTGTCGGTCGTGCTGTTCTTGCTCTGCTTTTACCATATGCCAGAGCTGCGGCGTGAAGTAACGACAAAGGTATCGCGCTGGCTGAATACGATTATCGCGATTGGGGTCGGGGTGATTATGACGCTGGTGTCGCTAGCGGCAAGTGGAAGCAGTAGCTTTGACAGTATTGCCAGTTATTTTGTGGAAAATAGTCATGATCTAGGCGGCGGCGACAATGTGGTCAACGTCATTCTGGTTGACTTCCGTGGCTTTGATACATTTCTGGAAATTACTGTGCTGAGTATTGCTGCACTGGGAATCTTCTCTATGATCCAGCTGCAAATGAAAGTCCGCGATACCGGCGCACGCATCTTATATGTAAAGCCGAAGATCGAGCTGGCACCTAGTGTGCCGATTGGTCGGACGCGCAAGGAAACACGCACCATCTCGGAAAATATGAATCTGTTCAAAAGTAATGACGTGATTCTCGCGACGGGTACGAAGGTGATCGTATTCATCATTCTGACGTTCGCGCTGTATCTGTTCTTCGCCGGGCATAACAATCCGGGTGGCGGCTTTATCGGCGGTCTAATGGCAGCGGCGGCGCTCATTCTGCTGGCGCTGGCATTCAATGTAGAGCTGGCGCGCCGAGTGGTGCCGATTGATTATCGCGATCTGATCGCAACGGGACTCGGTATTGCCTATCTGACCGGAATAGGTTCCTTCTTATTCGGTATGCCGTTCCTCAGTCATACATTTGCGTATGTAGAGCTGCCATTCCTCGGCAAGACCGAGCTGGCAACGGCGATGATCTTCGATCTGGGCGTGTTCCTAACCGTCATCGGCGTGACGATGATTATTATTTTACAAATAGGGGAGGACCGCTGATATGGAAATATGGATGTCGCTTGCTGTTGGCATACTGTTCGCTGTTGCCGTCTATCTCATTCTGTCTCGCAGTCTGCTGCGCATCATTCTGGGTGCTTCGATTTTGACGCACGGGGTGCATCTGCTGCTGCTAACCATGTCGCGGCTAAAAACAGGTGCCCCGCCACTACTCGGTGAGGAATCCGGTTCGTATGTTGATCCGCTGCCACAGGCGCTGATTCTAACCTCGATTGTGATTAACTTTGGCGTGACCGCCTTCTTCTTCGTACTGGCGTACCGCTCGTACATCCGTCTGAAAACGGACGATATGGAGGAGGTGAAGCGCAAAGGTGGCCAATAATCTGCTTGTATTTCCACTATTGATTCCGCTCGTAACGGCGGTATTGCAAATATTCGGACGCAACAATATCCACTTTCAAAAGATTGCCGGTATCTTCGCGGTACTGCTCAATATCGGGATTGCCTGCTGGATCATCGCTGATGTGCAGCAAAATGGCATTCAGGTACTGCCAATGGGGAATTGGGCAGCGCCATATGGCATCGTGCTCGTTGCCGATATGTTTGCAGCGCTGCTCGTGCTGACTACGTCGATTCTGGGCGCGGTGTGTCTCTTTTATGCATTTGCCAGTATCGGGGAAGAACGGGAAAAGCATCACTTTTATCCGTTTTTTCAATTTTTGCTGGCAGGGGTGTATGGGTCGTTTCTGACTGGGGATTTGTTTAATTTATTTGTTTGTTTTGAGGTGATGCTGATCTCGTCGTATGCGCTGATCGTACTAGGTGGAACCAAGCGGCAATTGCGCGAGACGCTAAAATACATTTTGATCAATATTGTCTCGTCGTCGCTGTTCGTTGCATCGCTTGCGTATCTGTACGCGGCGACCGGCACGCTCAATATGGCGCATCTGTCACAGCGCATTGCCGAAGTCGGACAGACAGGCATCATTAGTGTCATCGCGTTATTGCTGTTGACAGTATTCAGTCTGAAAGCAGGGCTGTTCCTATTCTACTGGTTGCCCGGTCCGTATTCGTCACCGCCGACGGTAGTCTCCGCGATCTTCGCTGGATTGCTGACCAAGGTAGGATTGTATGCGATCATGCGCACATTTACGCTGATCTTTTATCATGATACAGGGTTTGTATATGATCTGATCGGCTGGCTGGGTATTGCCTCGATGGTGTTAGGCGTCATCGGAGCGGTTGCTTATCGCGAAATTAATCGCATTCTGGCGTATAACGTGATCGCTGGTGTCGGTCTGATCGCCTTTGGTCTGGCAACGGCTACTATGGCAGGGATGCAAGGCGCGATCTTCTATATGCTGAACGATATGATTATCAAGGCGCTACTATTCATGCTCGCCGGGGTGATGATCGGTGCAGCGGGAACGGCGCGTTTGCAGCAGATGAGCGGTCTGATCCGGCGTATTCCGTTGACAGGCTGGATGTTCTTCGTTACTGCGCTCGCATTGGCTGGCGTACCGCCACTCAGCGGATTCGCGGGCAAACTGTTAATTGTGCAGGGAGCGATGGAGCGAGGCTGGTATAGTATGACGCTGATTAGTCTGGCTGCCAGTCTGGTGATGCTCTACTCCGTCATGCGTATCTTCATGCTAGGCTTCTGGGGGAAAGAACGACCGCTGGCGGATGAGCAGGATCATGTACCGGAAGATGTATATCGTGACTGGATTGCCGAAGCGGGGAATCCGAATCTGCTGCCTGATGCACAGGAGAATGTGCTAGAGCATCGCTGGGGCATGTTCAAGCCAGTCGTACTCATGCGCTCGGCATCTGTATTGTTTGTACTCGTCATCGTGATCGGATTGGGTGCAGGCTATATACAGACCTACATCGCTGAAGCGGCGGGTGTGCTGATGGAACCGACACTGTATATTCAGGCTGTACTGGGAGGCGGATGAGAGATGGGATTCCAAATTGTACTGAATCTGCTAATTGCCTTCGTCTGGATGTCGCTGCATACTTCATGGGATACGCCCAGTTTCGTCATCGGTTATCTGATCGGCTTGCTGCTGATCTTTGTATTGCATCGCTTTTTCCCACAGCCGTTTTATGGACGTAAATTGTGGGCAGTGGTGAAGCTGATTGTGTTGTTCTTTTCCGAGCTGGTCAAATCAAGCTTTGTCGTATTGAAGCATATTGTCAGCCCGAAGCTGGATATCAATCCCGGCATTCTGACGTATGAAACGGACCTGACATCCGACTGGGAACTGACGCTATTATCGACGCTTGTCTCGCTCACACCGGGTACGGTACTGATCGAAGTGTCCAAGGAGCAGCATCTGGCATATATTCATGCGATTGATATTCGGGATGAACAGAAGTTGTCGAACGATATTCGCAATACATTTGAAAAAGCGATCAAGGAGGTGACCCGGTAATGCCAATGTTGCAAACTGCACTGCTAATTACGCTGATTCTGCTATCGCTGGCGATTGCCGGGTGCATGTATCGGGTGCTCAAAGGACCGTCGATGACCGACCGCATTACCGCACTGGATACGATTGGGGTGAACCTGATCGCCATGATCGCGGTACTGTCGATGATGCTGGATACACAGGCGTATCTCGAAGTTATGCTGTTGGTCGGCATTCTAGCGTTTATCGGAACGGTTGCTTTTGCCAAATACATTGAACGTGGGGTGGTGATTGAACATGAATACGAAGATACAGACGAGCAGCCTAATACAGACGATCGGTGAGCCGGTCATCGCGATTCTGATTGTTCTTGGTGCGGTGCTGAGTGTGCTGAGTGCATTTGGCATTATTCGGTTTCCAGACGTATATTTACGTGCACATGCCGCGACCAAGAGTGCAACGCTGGGGGTGCTGTTCGTGCTGACGGGAGCATTTCTATTCTTCTGGGTGTATGACGGCTATCCGAGTATGCGGATTCTGCTGGCGATCGTATTCGTGTTTATCACTGCGCCGATTGCTGGTCATCTGAACGCCCGTGCTGCTTATCGCACCGGTGTGCCGCTATGGAAGCTGGCAAAGGACGAACTGAAACCAGCACTCAAGGAAAAAGGCATCGACCGCGAGCGAGCGGAGCGTGAACCATTAAATTAGATGGGCAAGATGGATCCATAGATGCGTCAAACCTGCTTAACCAAGCGCCATATTGAAGATATAGGAAGTGCACGATTGTGATCTAGCACTTGTCTCATGCAACCTTCTACCCTACTAAATCTTCTCGAAAGAAAGAAGGATATGACATTTCTATCATGCAAGTGGGTATATAATGTTGTATCATGTCTGTTACGAGAAATCGAATAGGAGTTGATGTTGATGAGTAGCATTCGAGCAAGCCGATCAAGTCGCATTACCTTATCCGCCATCCTTTGGAAAAGCATCTGGTACGGATTCATCGCCGGTATGATCTCTGGTATGGTGAAGATTGGTTGGGAGAAAATCCTACCGCCACGCACGATGGCACGGGATGCCACCAACCCGCCGCAGCAACTGTTGCAGCAGCTTGGATTGTCACAGGATACGACGCATGCGTTTGTGTATTATTCGACCGATCAGAAGGTATTTTATGTGGCGCTTATTATTCACTTCGCCTTTGCGATTGTGTTCGCGGCGCTGTATATTTTGCTGGCGCAATACTGGCACAAGATTACATTGTGGCAAGGTGCAGTATACGGGATTGTGATCTGGATTCTGTTCCATCTGTTGTTAATGCCTGTGATGGGTACCGTACCAGCAGCATGGAACCAGCCGTTTGACGAGCATTTCTCGGAATTTTTCGGTCATATTATCTGGGCATGGAGTATTCATGCGACTGCCTTCTTCCTGATCGCTCAGGATCGTAAGCAGACATTGCGACAGTTGTAATAGGGTTGCCGCTGCGTCAATAGTGGAAGATCTTCGTTGTTTGGATGATGGCGAAGACGAGTGAAGGATTACGCTCAATAAGCAATTACGCTTGATGGGTGATTAAACGTAATGTGCAATGAGACGTAATGAGTGATATTTACGAATAACATGTGTCTGGTAAAAAGCTCCTTTGTGCAAATGGACTATGCTTCTGATCGTTGGAAACGTAGAGCCGTTGCAGCAAGGAGCTTTTTTGAGTTGATAATAGTAACGAAGTGGGATGAGAGACATGCAGACGTGAAAATCAATGAAGTAGAATTAATAGAAAATAAAAGAAACTAACAGCAACTATGAGGTAATAATCAACAACAGACAAGACGATGCTTGCATCGAATGCGGATAGAGGCTATTTTGTCATGGGAAGAAATCTATGCTAGAATCATGTTGGATGAATTGTTAACCTTAATTTTATTTATAGGTTAACAATCGAAAATTGCCTATCCCAAAGGAGATATCCGATCCATGATTTCATCTACTGTTTCCCCTACATACTGGAACGATCTTGCACAGCAAGTGCTAGACGGCAAGCTGTTATCGCATGAGCAGGCGCTATTGATTTTGCAATCTCAGGATGATGAATTGCTGCCAATCATGCAGGCTGCGTATGTGATCCGTCGCCACTTTTACGGCAAAAAGGTCAAGCTTAATATGATCATCAATGCCAAAAGTGGACTCTGCCCAGAGGATTGCGGCTACTGTTCGCAATCGATCATCTCCACTGCACCCGTGCAAAAATACAGCTTGCTGGATCGCGATACGCTGCTGGCAGGTGCGCGTGAAGCGCTAAACCGTCAGGCAGGGACGTATTGCATCGTTGCTTCTGGCAGACGACCGAGCGGACGCGAATTGGAGCAGGTGGTGGAAGCGGTCAGAGAAATCCGCGCTACGATGCCGCTCAAAATCTGCGCCTGTCTCGGCTTGCTCAATGAACAGCAAGCACAGCAGCTCGCCGAAGCGGGCGTGCATCGATATAACCACAATCTGAACACCAGTCGCGACCATTATCCGTCAATCACCACTACACACAGCTACGATCAGCGCTGTGAAACGGTAGAGCAAGTGAAGCGTAGCGGCATGTCGCCCTGCTCAGGCTTTATCGCCGGCATGGGGGAGAGCGATGATCAGCTTGTTGAGCTGGCGATGGCATTGCGTGAGCTAGGTGCCGATTCGATCCCGGTTAATTTTCTGAATCCGATTGCCGGAACACCGCTCGCAAACCGTCCGCATACACCAGCGATGCGAGGATTGCGCATTCTGGCGATGCTGCGCTTCATCTGTCCGTCTACAGAAATTCGTGTTGCTGGAGGACGTGAATTGAATCTGCGCACCTTGCAGCCGATGGCGCTGTATGCCGCCAATTCGATCTTTGTCGGCGACTATCTTACAACGCCTGGACAGGAAGCAACGCTGGATTATCAGATGATCGAAGATCTGGGCTTTGAGATTGAGCACAATGCGCTTGGGGATCATGTAGGGTAGAGACAGTAGCAAGCGTAAATGAGGAACCTAGAATAAGCATGAGGAATCTAGGATAAGCACGGACGTAGTTTATCATGTTATAACAATCATTACTGCGGTGCAGCCACATAATCCAGCAGCATGTCGATCACTGGCTGTACGACCACATCGCCTTCATGTCGGTCTTGCAGCTCTGGCGTAGACGTCATACTGACGCGTTGCAGCACACCCATCACCGTCTGAAAAATAAGCACCCCGGCATGGGATACATCCAGCTGCGGCTTCAGCGAACCGTCACGTACACCCTGTTCCAGCGCATCCTGCAAAAAGTCACGTCCGGTTCCGTGCTGCACAAATTGAGCATAGCGCTGCCGCAGCTCGTCATCCACCCGCATCTGCTCATAATACAGATCAAACAGCGCGACAAAGCGCAGCTCTTTTCCATGAGTGAAGGCATAGTCGACCCATGCCTGCAAAATGCCCGCTAGCCGCTGCCGCCCATTTGTCTGCGGTAGATCGCTGGCGGTTAATCGTTCGGTCATATCACGCAGAATGTGTATTTGCACATCCAATACCAGCTCATTCATATCGCGAAAATGCTTATAAAACGTCACCCGACTGATACCAGCCTGATCGCACACATCCTTGACCGTAATATCTGGAAAATTCCGCTGTAAAAACAATGTTGCACCTGCCTGTACCAATTCCTCCCGATGATGATTGCGCAATTGCTGATGCCATGTTTGCTGTTGCTTCATCATTTATTCCTCCATATGAGCGCTCTTTGTAAGCGCCGTTTGATTGCGCGTAAGCATCAATGCTGCCAGTAACACAACTGCCCCGATCATATAGGGTAGTCCAATGCGGTAATCAAATAACGTACCCGCAACAATCGGTCCAGCAATATTGCCGATACTACCATACGTTGTATTGAGTCCAGCGACGAATCCCTGTTCGTCATCCCGTGCATGATTCGCCAGCAACGTATTCACCGTGGGACGCAAAAAGGCGTTGAATGCAAAAAATAACGCCGATACCGCCAGCAAGTACCATAGATTCACCGGAATGAGCATCAACACTAGCGCTACCGCCGTCATGATCAGCGAGAGACGAATGAGTCGGTATTCTCCAATACGGCGAATGACTGTATCCAGCGCCCAGATTTGCACGACGATCCCGATGACCGCACCTAGCGTAATGATGATCGCAATCTGTGCTGAGGTGAAGTTATATTGCTGCTCCACATAGAGTGAATATACCGTTTCATAATTGACTAGCCCGAACGTCATCACTAGAATGAGCAGCAAATAACGAAAATAAGGAGTCCTGAACGAAGATACCAGCTGCGATATCATCGACGGCGCAGCCTGTTGACCACGAACCTGCTGTGTTCGACGCTCAGGTGGCAAGGTTTCCTTGAGCAGCAAGGTCATTACCGTTGCTACTAGCCCTAGCGCTGCCGCGACCAGATACGGCACGCGAATGCCGTATTGCGCAATAATCCCGCCAATCCCCGGACCAAGCACCATGCCCAGATTCATCGCCGCACTGAGATACCCCATGCCTTTTGCCCGCGTCGTACTCGTTGTTACATCTGCAACATACGCAAGCACCGACGGCACCATAATACCAAGCCCGATTCCGCCGATAAAGCGCGCCATATATAGCGCAGGCAGACTGTACGATACCGCAAACATATAATCCGAGATCACCGTCAGAAACAGCCCGGCAAGAATCATTTTTTTGCGTCCATAACGATCCGACATCCGTCCACCGATCGGGGAAAAGATAAACTGCGCTGCACCGAATGCCGCCACCATATAACCTGCCGCTGTACCTGCCGCATCAAACTGCTTCAAATATTCCGGCAAAATCGGGATCACCATCCCCTGACCGAGCAGTGCGATAAACAGATTGAGCATCAAAATGCCAAGCGGAAAGCCACTTCCGGCTTGAAGGGAAGGTGATTTTGTCATCGTATGTAAGCTCCTTTTAATGAATTACACAAAGTAATTGTTAACAGCATGTAAACGATTATAAATGATGATTTTTGGAATTGTAAAGGATATTCGGCGACTGAGCACCACAAATGCCGCACAAACGCAAAACTGCCATACTCAACAATGCACATTGAGTATGGCAGTTTAGATATTGCGTATCGGATCGGAATCAGTACAATTGGAACGTCTGCGTCTGCGTCTGCGTCTGCGTCTGCGTCTGCGTCTGCGTCTGCGTCTGCGTCTGCGTCTGCGTCTGCGTCTGCGTCTGCGTCTGCGTCTGCGTCTGCGTCTGCGTCTGCGTCTGCGTCTGCGTCTGCGTCTGCGTCTGCGTCTGCGTCTGCGTCTGCGTCTGCGTCTGCGTCTGCGTCTGCGTCTGCGTCTGCGTCTGCGTCTGCGTCTGCGTCTGCGTCCTGCTTCGTGCGCCGGATCGTACTGTTTTTACAATGAATTACGCTTGTTGTACCGGCAGCAATCCTCGTTCCTTGAATACTTGTTTTGCAACCGCGATTGCATTCAGTACTTTCGGAAAACCGGTATACGGCGAGCAGTGCATCAGCGCTTCTACGATCTCGGCTGGTGTTAATCCTACATTGAGCGAAGCGTTAATATGCACATGAAGCTGTGCTTCACAGCCACCTTGCGTAGTGAGCGAGGATATGGTCACCAGTTGTCGCTGCCTTGCATCCAGCGTATCGCGCGAATATATATCGCCAAACGCATATTCGATCACATATCGTCCCAGATCTGGCGCAATCTCTTGCAAAGACGCAATCACTCGTTCACCTGCCTGACCGTCAATCTCGCGCAATTTGTTCCAGCCGCGCTCATATCGATTGTTCTCACGGAATGTAGCCGTACCATCGTCAGTTGAAGTTGAAGTTGAAGTTGAAGTCGGAGCGGGTTGAGACATGCTTTTGTTGTCGGAAGTATGGGTTGCGGAAACAGGTTTTGTCATTATCATCATCCTCCTGAAAATGAAATAGTATAACGCTGATAACGAATACGCTCTTCATCATTCATATGTATACTGAAGTGCATCCGCTCTCTGCACAATTAGCGTATCGCTTAGAGCGCGCTCAAAGGCAAGCATGAATGTTTTAAGCCGTATGTTCGACTGTATTAGGGACGTTGCACCATGTTTTTTTATACGATTTGCAGTGCAGCATGGAATCATCTGCATTTATGTACACTCATCCATACATAATTCTTACTATTCCACTTGGAAATAGATCATCCACCCAGCGTCAGTATGATATAGTAGACCATATGGAACCTTCACTGAACATACAAGAAATGGCGGACATCACCGGACTCAGCGCACATACGCTACGTTATTACGAAAGAATCGGGCTGCTGCGTCATGTCGCACGCAATACACAGGGATATCGTATCTATTCTACGCAGGATGTAGCGTGGGTCGAATTTCTCCTGCGTTTGCGTGATACCGGCATGAATATCGCTGGAATGCAGCGCTTTGCAGAGCTGCGCAGTCAGGGCGATGTGACGGCAAGTGAGCGGCGGCAGATGCTGGAGCAGCATGAGACGCAATTGCAGCAGCAACTTGTGTCATTGCAGGATCATTTACACAATATCAGCGACAAAATTCAATACTATCGTCAACTGGAACAGCAGACCACACAGCAATCGTAATGTGAATGCCATCGCTGATATGCGAACCGCAAATAAACAGAATCAAAACAGAATCAAAGGAGCCTTAGTCATGACCAGCAAAGTGGTACAACATATTAGCGAACTTGTCGGCGATACGCCGGTATTAAAATTAAACCGTATCACCTCGCCGGAATGGGCGGATGTGTACGTGAAGTTAGAGTATTTTAACCCCAGCGGCAGTGTAAAGGATCGCGCTGCACTAAACCTAATCATCGAAGCGGAAAAGGCAGGAGAGTTGAAGCCCGGTAGCATCATCATCGAACCGACCAGTGGCAATACCGGCATCGGGCTGGCGATGAACGCGGCTGCCCGTGGATACGGCGCGATCTTGATCATGCCGGATAATATGTCGCAGGAGCGCATCAGCATTTTGAAGGCGTACGGCGCGCAGGTTGTGCTGACACCTGCCGCTGAGAAAATGCCCGGTGCGATCCGCAAAGCAGAGCAGCTGCTCACCGAGATTCCGGGCAGCTATATGCCGCGCCAGTTTGACAATCCTGCTAATGCGGATGCCCATCGTCATACGACAGCGCTGGAGATACTGGAGCAGATGGAGGGGCAACTGGATACGTTTGTCGCTTCCGCAGGTACAGGCGGTACGATTACTGGAACCGGAGAAACGCTGCGCGATCATCTTCCATATGTGCGCATCATGGTCGTCGAACCGAAAGGCTCGCCCGTTCTGTCAGGCGGTCAACCCGGTCCGCACAAGCTCGTCGGCACCAGTCCAGGCTTTGTCCCGTCGATTCTGAATACGTCGATCTATGATGAGATTGTACAGGTGGCGGATGAGGATGCACTGTCCATGATGAAGGAACTGGCGAGAACAGAAGGGCTACTACTCGGTCCGTCCTCAGCAGCGACGGTGTGGACAGCAGTGCAGGAAGCGAAGCGGCTAGGTGCAGGCAAGAAAGTATTATGTATTGCCCCGGATAATGGGGAGCGGTATATGAGTATGGAGCTGTGGTAAGTATGTTATGAACAGTCATAATGAAACCCTCTGCCCGTTGCTGGGATAGAGGGTTTCGTCGTTTGGGAGTTGTTGATTATTGAAATAAAAGGATCAACGTACTAATATCTTTGTGCGGATTCCAGTCTAGAAACGTCATATGCAATGATTTGCCAAGGATGATGTCATAGTTGATGCTATTTTCAATAAGTTCCAATTCCAACTCTCTTTTGGCGATCCGCAATTGTTTGGAGAATCCTTTGTTCACTAGCTTTTGTTCCAGTTGCATTACGAAGCCTGCTCGGATCACGACGAGGGTCTGTTCATTGACCCAGAAGGACTCGATGAACGAAGGCGGGTTCTCGATTTCGTGCGAGATTTCTGAGATCGCATCGTGGATTTGTTGTTTTCCTGCATAGTCTTTTTGAGGGACAGTCGAGATCCAGTCGCTAAATACAAACGTCATGCAGCCTACATTGATGTCGGATTTCCAATCTATAAATACATAGAAAATGCTTTTACCTGTTGATTTGATAATGGCTTTTTGGAGTAGGGGAGAGATATATTCATGTAGTAGAGTATGTACATAGAGGTATTGTGTGTCAGAACTAGTAGGTAATCTGCTGTCCGTCCAATCAACAAGTTGCTCCAACCAAAAGGAATAGCCAAACTGGTGATCCATAAATTCGATATGTTGAGGATGATTACCAAAATGCGTTTGGCATAGAAGAGTGCATTTCTCAATTAATGTTTTGGTCTGATCCATTTGATTCAACACGAAGCCGCCTCCTATCTCGTATTTGCTATGTATTACTTAAACGGCTTAACAAAATGAAAACGATGACTTGCTGAAATTGGTCTGAATTTGTACTATGTACCCATTGTTTTGTGAAATAAGTCGCGCACCATTAAGTTGCTGAATTGCTTGGCGCATGCGACATTCAACATAGAGGCAACTGTAGTTTTAGCGACAAATTGCACAGAATATAAGTCGAAAGTGCTCACATTTTGTCCCGGTTATGTAATATGAACCTATGTTGAAATATGTAAACCAACCCCCTCTACAGCGTAGATCGTAGAGGGGGTTGGTTTGTAAACAGCCTATGCTGCTCACAGTGAAAATGCTTTGTTTCAGCTAATCTAACAGTCGCCCGTGATCATGCCACTGTCCATACATCTTATTGTTGCGTGTATGTAGGAGCAAGGTGTCCAAACGATTGGCAAATAGCTCCGGCTGCCTGGAAAAGAGAACTCAGACCGTTTCCGATTGTTGATACCAAAATAGAATGTAATCGTTCATCACAGAAGAATGCCCAAGCTGGCGCAACATTGTAGCGATATTCCCACGATGATCCGTGCCATGATTGACCAGATGCAGCACAATCTCTTCCAGCGACGTTTGCCGAACACCTACGTAGGGATTGTTAAGCTGAATCGTACGTTTCAGATCGGTTTGCTTGATCCATGTATCGTATTGCTGTGCTTGTTGGCTGAGTCGTTCGTCGAATTCTTCTAAGCTCCAGTCATTTCCCTGCTCCATCAACGGACGACTTTGTTCCAGCGCTTCCGGCATATCGGTTCCTTGCACGACGAGATACCACATCTGATCGACCGCATATAGATGCGTCAGCGTGGCGGCAAGAGTAGGGTACGAGCTGGCAGTTTCCTGATGTAACAAAGCGGAAGGCAATTCCCACAAACGATTCAGAATTGTCTGATTCGCCCAGTGATGGTAACTCAGCATGTTTTCGGCAATATTGTTCATGGTTCAGATCTCCTTTGATAGGTGGAATGTTGATGTCTGATACCAGTATAAAAAAAGAAGTATGACAACAGACTGTCATACTTCTGTGGAGAGATTAGAATTGGTGATGTTGTACGCTGCGAACAGGAGAGTGGATCATACGGAGAAGTCATTCTTACGTTCATCCTGTTCGTAATAGGACAACATTTGCCGCAGCTGCTGACGCAAATGGACGCGTAGCTCCGGTGGATACAGCACCTCCGCCGCACTGCCAAAGCTCAACAATGTGCCGCATAGCCACTTGCATTGCAGTGGATGGCAGATGGTCAGACGAACAGTCATACTGCCATCGTCGTGAAACTGCCGTTTTGTATACTGGAATTGATCCAGCCCATTCGCAAGCGCTTGTTGGCGAATGTGGATCACTACATCCACCATTTCGTTTGCTAGGGAATGAGGATCGGTCGTTTGAGCATCTGCTGTCGTCTGCGATTCGGGTACCGATTGATCTGGAATATTCGTCTTCGACTGCTTTTGTATATGTGAAGTACGATCACGCACAACCTGTGGTCGAACCGCAAAATGCTCATCCCGCAGCACCACATCCAGCATCCGCGATAACCGAAATTCACGATAATCCTGACGAGAACGACAATACCCGTACACATACCACGCACCATATTTAAAATAAATCCGTACTGCTTCCACATCCCGCGCCGTTCGTTCATTGCTCGCGCTAATATAGTCAAAATGAATCACCTGATGCTCCGCTATCGCTTCACGCAGCAAACGCAGTACGTCTGTATCCGTATGATACGATTGGAAATTAATATCCAGCCGCGGCATCTGCTGAACCGGTTCAATACTTTGCAGCCGTTCAATCGTACCCTGTACCCGCGCATCGTCAAACATCGTCGACAGACTGTGCAGTACCGTCACTAGCGAAGCAACATCATGCGAACCGAGCAGACTTTTATCCAGCCTATAGCCGTCGATCATGCCATATCCACCGTTACTACCCTGATGCGAAATGACCGGAAACCCAGCCGCCCCGATCACATCCATATCGCGATAAATTGTTCGCGGCGATACCCCGAACTCCTCCGCCAGCACGGTAGCGGATAGTACTTCATGATTGAGCAGCTTATAAATGATGGAGATTAGACGCTCCAGCTTCATGGTGAGTTCCTCCCATCGTCATACTTCTTCCCTTTGCATCCGTGGATACAAGCCACTGTTGTATCGCATACCCATCCTTGATTCCTTGCTCATACATAGTCGATTCAGCAAGTGAACGTAGATCCGTCATCCTATCGCTATATTGAATCAAAGCTGCCGTTAACTCGTCTAGAGATCGAGGATGAAGGGACGGCTCTAAGATAGATTGAAAGCAAACTTCGCACTCCTCATTTATGTGCTGGTATTCTTCATTCTGCAACAGTATCTTCTCATGGATATGCGCCATCTGCAATGACAGCATCTGATAGTAATTTGTTTTTAAGATCATATAGCATCGCCTTTCTTAAGGTAGGTTGATTTCATACACATCATGACTTTTCTCAGACATCAGCAGTGTTGTTTTGATTATAAAAGGCGCATATCTCTCAACATAGAATGTAAACGTTATGTTCGACAGATCGAAGGATATCTTCGACTTTACGAATGCGATGTACGACAAGACGAACATATCGTTTCGTTTTTACAAAAGTAAGTCCGATTTTTATAAAAAAGGTCGGATAAACGAAAAGACAGCACTCCATCCCCAATGCTATCCTATTTCAAGAAAGCGTTACCAAAATATCTCAACGAGCATTACCGGGTGTCTATCAACTACGATCCGCCCGACAATGCACAACCAACCATTCCAATGTCAAACGTGCTATTTCAGCACTATAACGAAAGGAGCATTCGTGATGAAAAGGGGACTAATCCTGCTGCTGATCGCTGCCATGATGATTACACTCAGCGCCTGCAATCTGGCGGAAAGCAGCGTGGGCAGCAGTGAGAAAGGCTATATCGGTATCGCCATGCCGACCAAATCGTCGGCACGCTGGGTCGCGGACGGGTCGAATATGGTCAAGCTGTTCCAGTCCAAAGGCTACAAAACCGATCTTCAGTACGCCGAAGATGTCGTCGAAAACCAGATTTCCCAGATTGAGAACATGATCACCAAGCAGGTTGACGTTATCGTCGTCGCCGCCATCGACGGCAACACATTAACCGACGTCATCGGCAAAGCGCATGCGCAGGGCATTCAGGTCATCTCCTATGACCGCCTGATCATGAACACGCCGTACTTGAGCTACTACGCCACCTTTGACAACTTCAAAGTCGGCGTATTGCAAGCATCTTACATCGAGAAAAAGCTCGGACTCGACAAAGGCAAAGGTCCGTTCAACATCGAACTGTTCGGCGGATCGCCAGATGATAACAACGCCTACTTCTTCTTTAACGGCGCGATGTCTGTCCTGCAACCGTACATCGATTCCGGCAAGCTCGTCGTCCAGAGTAAACAGACTACGATGGCACAGATCGCCACCTTACGCTGGGACGGCTCACTCGCCCAAGCAAGGATGGATAATCTGCTCAGCGCCTACTACGGCAGTCAGAAACTCGACGCCGTATTGTCCCCATATGACGGCATCAGCATCGGGATCATCTCATCCCTCAAAGGCGTAGGCTACGGCTCCGCCGACAAACCGCTGCCAATCATCACCGGACAAGACGCCGAACTCGCATCGATCAAATCCATCGTAGCGGGCGAACAAACCCAGACCATTTTCAAAGACACACGCAAACTCGCCGAAAAAACCGTCGGCATGGTCGATAGCATCCTACAAGGCAAACAAGCCGAAGTCAACGATACCAAAACCTACAACAACAACATCATGGTCGTCCCAGCCTACCTGCTCGACCCCGTATCCGTCGACAAAGAAAACGTCAAACAAGAAATCATCGGCAGCAACTACTACACCGAACAAGAAGTCTACGGCGACAACGCACCTACCAATTAAACAACAATCAAACATCAACACAACCGTATAAGAAACCAAATTCCTAACCAACATCTCATCCAAAACCGCAACATCCCAAGTGCTCAATAACGAAACAATCCAATCATCACCATGCATCAAGCCCAACTCACAACTCAATACCTAAGACTATAAAGCTCATTAAATCTTGCGTCTCAAATCTCTCAAATCTCTTAAATCTCTTAAATCTCTTAAATCTCTAAACCCTGCCCCCGCGCAGAGAACGGCATGGATGCCTTTGCACAGAGCGGAGGGAAGGGAATTGGGGATAAGGACGCCTTTGGAGCTGCGGGAATCTTCATTCTTTCCCAATCCAAAAGATTCCCGCGGCTCCACCGAAGTCCGTTCCCCAATCCCTTCCCGCAGCGGTCTGACGCAACAGCACCACGCCACCACCTCAAGCCAACTGAAAGGAGTGCCACTCTATGGACAACATCATCCTAGAAATGAAAGGCATCACCAAAACATTTCCCGGTGTCAAAGCGCTGGAAAACGTCAATCTCCAAGTACGCAAAGGTGAGATTCATGCCCTCTGCGGTGAGAACGGTGCCGGTAAATCGACCCTGATGAAGGTACTCAGCGGCGTATACGGCTACGGCAGCTATGACGGCGATATTATGTTTGAAGGCAAAACCTGTCAATTCAAAACCATCAAGGACAGCGAAGAACTCGGCATCGTCATTATTCACCAAGAGCTGGCGTTGATCCCGTACCTGTCGATCGCCGAGAACATTTTTCTCGGCAACGAACGTAAAAAGGGCGCCGTCATCGACTGGAACGAAACGATGCAGCGCACGCAAGAATTGCTCAACAAAGTTGGTTTGAGCGAACCGCCAAGCACACTTGTCACCAACATCGGTGTCGGCAAGCAGCAACTGGTCGAGATCGCCAAAGCCTTTTCCAAACGAGTGAAGCTGCTCATCTTGGACGAGCCGACTGCCGCATTGAACGAGGACGATAGCGAGAATCTGCTGGAGCTGTTGCTCGGCTTCAAAAGTCAGGGTATTTCCTGCATCATCATTTCGCATAAACTGAACGAAATTTCCAAAGTCGCCGATTCTGTCACCATCCTGCGTGACGGCAAAACAATCGAGACATTAGATATGAAAAAAGACAGCGTTACCGAAGACCGCATCATCAGCGGGATGGTTGGACGCGATCTGACCAACCGCTATCCAGAGCGCCAGCCGAAGATCGGCGACGTGACACTGGAAGTGCGCGACTGGAACGTATTCCATGAGCAGCACGCCGACCGGCAAGTCATCCATAATGCAAATCTGAACCTGCGACGCGGCGAGATCGTCGGCATCGCCGGACTGATGGGCTCCGGCCGCACGGAACTGGCGATGAGCATTTTCGGCAAATCGTACGGCAAAAACATATCCGGTACTTTAATCAAAAATGGTCAGGAAATTCGTAACAACGACGTGACACAGGCGATCAAAAATGGCTTTGCCTACGTGACCGAAGACCGCAAAAACTACGGTCTGATCCTGCTCGACGACATCAAACGTAATATCTCCCTAACCGGCTTGGAGAAACTGTCCAAATCCAGCGTCGTCAACGAACACAAAGAAGTCCTCGTCGCCGAAGACATGCGCGATCAAATGAAGATCAAAACGCCGAACATCCTACAAAAAACAAGCAACCTGAGCGGCGGGAACCAACAAAAAGTCGTGCTCGGCAAATGGATCTTCTCCGGTCCCGACATCCTAATCCTCGACGAACCAACCCGAGGCATCGACGTCGGCGCCAAATACGAAATCTACACCATCATCAACCGTCTGGCAGACGAAGGCAAAAGCGTCCTCGTCATCTCATCCGAACTGCCAGAAATCCTAGGCATCTGCGACCGCATCTACGTCATGAACGCCGGCCGCATCACCGGCGAAGTCACCAAATCCGAAGCCACCCAAGAAAAACTAATGATGTACATGACCAAAGAAAAAGCCAAAACCGAAGCCTAACACCAAAGTTCAACATCTGACTGACTTTATTCAAATCAATCCTTGAACAAAATACGCTCTTAGGTTCAATAAACCGCAAATATGTAATCCCAACACCAAAGCCCTTAATCAATTAAACTGCTAACCCCCCGTTTGGAGGGCACTGAAGTATTGCAACGCACGGAGCGGAGGGAAGGGAATTGGGGATAAGGACGACTTTGGAGCTGCGGGAATCTACACTCTATCCTAATCCGTAGATTCCCGCGGCTCCACCGGAGTCCGTTCCCCAATCCCTTCCCGGAGCGCTCCCCCGCGCATTGCACAACTCATGCCAACCACCAACAAACATGTCGAAAGGAGCATCACCCATGTCCACATTAAGCAAGCCAGTCAAGCAAAAAGACAAGGAAGGCGGATTGTCCCGTCTCTTCAAAGGAAATATTCGCCAATACGGCATGATCATCGCTCTCATTTTCATTATGCTGCTGTTCCAAGTACTCACCGGAGGATTACTGCTCAAACCGATCAACATCACCAACCTGATCCTGCAAAATAGCTACATCCTCGTGCTCGCCATCGGGATGGTACTCGTCATTATCACCGGTCATATCGATCTGTCGGTCGGCTCCATTGCCGCCTTTGTCGGCGCGATCTCCGCAATCTTTATGGTCAACTGGCAAATGAATCCCGTGCTGGCGGTCATTCTGTCGATCGTTATCGGTGGTCTGATCGGCGCATGGCAAGGCTTCTGGGTCGCGTATGTGCGGATTCCCGCCTTTATCGTCACCCTAGCCGGGATGCTACTATTCCGTGGTCTGACCATGATTGTGCTGGAAGGGCAGTCCATCTCGCCATTCCCGAACGGCTTCCAAAAGATCAGTTCTGGCTTCGTACCGGACTTCACCAATGCCGCGACCAATATCGTCGCAATCATCGCAGGTATTGCACTGTCCGTACTGTACATCGTCACCGAGCTGAAAAATCGCTCCGCGCAACGCAAATACAACTTTGATACCGGTTCGCAAGGATTGTTTATTACCAAACTGGTACTCGTGCTCGCTATTATCAACCTGTTCACTTTCGTACTGGCAAGCTATGCCGGTATCCCGACAATTCTAGTACTGCTGTTCTTGCTGATCATCATCTACTCATTCGTGATGAACCGTACCGTCATGGGTCGCCATGTATACGCAATCGGCGGTAATGAGAAAGCAGCCGCACTATCCGGCGTAAAAACGAAAAAAGTAACGTTCTGGGTATTCGTGAATATGGGCGTATTGTCCGCCATTTCCGGTCTGATCTTCGCCGCTCGTCTGAATGCAGCTACACCGAGAGCAGGGACCAACTTTGAGTTGGATGCCATTGCAGCCTGCTTTATCGGCGGCGCATCTGCTTCCGGCGGGATCGGAACGGTATTTGGAGCCATCATCGGTGGTCTTGTTATGGGTGTACTGAATAATGGTATGTCCCTCGTCGGTCTCGGCATCGACTGGCAGCAAGGTATCAAAGGTCTTGTACTGCTGCTGGCAGTAGCATTCGATATTTACAACAAAAACAAAGGAACAAGCACCAACTGATTACTAGCATATAAGTAATCGCCAATCGTACAACCGTATAACGGTATAAAGAAGGAGTCCTGCATACAATGAGGACTCCTTTTGCTGTCGTTTGAAAAGGCACCCAATACCACCCACCCGAAAAATGAGACACCTCACACGAAATCTGGTACATTCCCGCATCCGACTCCCACAGCTATAATAAAACACATAAATGTAATCGCTTACATAAATAGAAGGGAGAGGAATACATGGAAAGCGATATGAAAAGCAAGTCGGATTCGCGGCAGTCGGCGCGTTCTGCATCTGGTAGTGTGCGGCGCTGGTTTCGGCGATTGTATACACAGCGACATTTGCAGACGATGGCGCTGCTTGGTGTAGTCTGGATGCTGATATTCAACTATATTCCGATGTACGGCATCATCATCGCCTTCAAAGAATTCAATATCGTCGACAGCATCGCAGCTGCGCCTTGGGTCGGGCTGGAGCATTTTCGCGCCTTCATGGAAGACGAGAATCTGCGAGATGTGATTCGCAATACGCTCGGAATTAGCCTGATCAAGCTGTTTATCGGGTTTCCGCTACCGATTTTGTTTGCGCTATTTCTGAACGAATTACGCTCCGTTCGTTTCAAAAAGTCGGTGCAAACGATCTCGTATCTGCCACATTTTCTGTCGTGGGTCATTCTGTGCGGCATTCTGACAACGTGGCTGGCAGATGTCGGTGTGATCAACCAAGTGCTGCTGGCACTGCATCTCATTGATCAACCGATCTCGTATTTGGCGGAGCCGACCTATTTCTGGGCAATCGTTATCATCTCGGACATCTGGAAAGAGCTTGGCTGGTCAGCGATTATTTATTTGGCGGCGATGGCGAGTGTATCACCGGAAATGTACGAAGCCGCAACGATTGACGGTGCCGGACGGTTTCAGAAAATGTGGTATATCACCTTGCCGGGCATTCAGAGCACGATTGCGATTCTGTTCATTTTGGCGGTTAGTGGTGTGCTCAACTCTAACTTTGATCAGATTCTCGTACTACGCAATTCGCTCAATGAGAGCGCCAGTAACGTGATCGACATTTATGTGTACCAGACAGGATTATTGTCCGGGCGATTCTCGTATTCAACGGCGATTGGACTGATTAAGTCGGTCATTGCACTCATTCTGTTGCTCATTGCCAATCAGGTGACCAAGCGATTAAACAATACTTCATTATTCTAAATATTCAATTGGAAAGGAGTGAGCCTGCCCATGATAACGTCGTCTCGGCGAACGCGTGGAGAAGTGATATTTGATGTGTGCAATACGGTCTTTATGCTGCTAATTTGTTTTGTGACGCTATATCCAATCTGGTATGTGCTGGTCAATGCGTTTAATGAAGGCACGGATGCGATGCGCGGTGGCATCTACTGGTGGCCGCGGATGTTCAGTCTGGAGAGCTTTGGCGCGGTATTCCAGAGTGAAGGCATTATGCAGGCGATGTGGATTACGGTTGCCAAGACGGTGATCGGTACGATTATTCATGTGCTGTTTACGGCGCTGGTGGCGTATGCGCTATCTCGGCGCGATCTCATTGGCGGCAAGCTGTATATTTGGATCGGTACGATTACACTCTTTTTTAGCGGGGGATTGATTCCGACCTTTTTGCTGATGAAGGATTTGCAGTTGCTGGACAATTTTATGGTGTATATCATTCCGGCGATGTTCAGCTTTTTCGATCTGATTATCTTTATGACCTTTTTCCGCGAGATTCCAGATGGGCTGGAGGAGGCGGCACGAATCGATGGGGCGAATGATTGGTCGATCTTTTTCCGGGTTGTATTACCAGTGTCGATGCCGGTGGTAGCGACGATTGGATTGTTTCATGGAGTGTACCAGTGGAATGATTATTTTACCGGGATGATCTATATGAATGATACGTCGCTACAGCCGATTCAGACGTATCTGTACCGCGTTGTGGCGGAATCCAGCTCCAACCAGATGCTGGCAGCGGTGCCGGGTGGTATTAACCGTTCGGTTACATCGCAGTCGATCAAGCTGGCGACGATGGTCGTGACAACGATGCCGATTGTGTTCGTATATCCGTTTTTGCAAAAGTACTTTGTCAAAGGCATGATGATCGGCTCGATCAAAGGGTGATGCAATGCGAATCTTGTGGATATAACAGCAATGCGAGACGGAATATGATGATCTCACAATCTATACGAATAACCGGCAAAACGACATACGAGAGGGGTTATGATGATGGAAAATGGAAAACGGGAATGTATCCATATGGAATCAAAGGTAGCTCGCAGTGAACAGAAACCGATAGATGCTACACAAAAATTATCACATGATGCGCAAAAGGTCGTCCATTCTGAACCGAGCGTATCCAGCGCCAGACATCATACGATGCAGCGTCAAGCAGGCAGCAAGCGTCCAACCGTTGCATGGCGCAAACCCGCGATTGCTGCCCTAATGGCGGGATTGCTCACGTTCACCACTGCCTGCTCCTACTTTGGCGGCGGCAGTAACAGTGCCAGCGAGAATACAACGCCAGTCAAGCAAGCGTCAGCCGATGAACCGGGCTGGAAAGTCGATACAGCGCCGATTACATTTGACTGGTATATGAATTTCTCGTGGTATACCGGCACCGATTGGGGCAAGGATATTACGAGTCAATATGTGACGAAGAAGACCGGGGTAAGCATTAATTTTATCGTTCCCGCGGGCAATGAGAATGAGAAGCTGAATACGATGATTGCATCTGGCAAGCTGCCTGACTTTATTACGATTGGCTGGGGCGAGGATGCGGTGAAGAAGATGATCGAGGGGAAATTAGTGCTGCCGCTGAACGAGCTGGCGGATCAGTATGATCCCTATTTCCTCAAAGTAACCGATCCGGCGAAATTATCTTGGTATACGCAGCCAGACGGCAATGTGTATGGCTATCCGAATGCGTCGTCATCTCCAGCAGACTTTGCCAAATACGGTGCTGACTATGTATCCAATCAGGTGTTTGTCGTGCGCAAAGATATGTATGAAGCGCTAGGTAAGCCGGATATGCGCACACCGGAAGGCTTTTTGAAAGCACTGGAGATGGCAAAGGAAAAGTATCCGCAGGTGAACGGACAGCCGCTCATTCCGCTCGGTCTGCATGAATTTACCGAGAACGGCAATTACTCGCTGGAAGGCTATCTGCAAAATTTCCTCAACATCCCGATGGAGCAAAATGGCAAGCTGTACGATCGTCTGACCGATCCTGAATACTTGCGCTGGCTGAAGACGCTGCGGCAGGCGAATCAGGAAGGGCTGCTGGCAAAAGATATCTTTATCGACAAGCGCGCCCAAATGGAGGAGAAGATTTCGCAAGGACGCTACTTTGCGATGCTGTACCAGCGCAGCGATTTTAGCGCCCAGCAAAATGCACTGTATGCCCATGATCCGAACTCCGTCTATATTGCGGTCGACGGTCCGGCGGATGCCAAGCTGGATGCGCCGGTGCTGAATGGACCGAGTATCTCCGGCTGGACACTCACGCTGATTTCCAAAAATGTCAAAGACAAAGCGCGTGCAATCCGTTTTCTGGAATATATCATTAGCGAAGAAGGACAGCGCGATCTGTATATGGGCGAACCGGGCGTGACCTACGATATGGTCAATGACAAGCCGGTATTCAAACCGGAAGTGCTGAAGCTGCTCAATAGCGACCGCTCCGCCTTTGACGCCAAATACGGAGCTTCGCATAAATACTGGATGGAGATGGATACGAATATTACCGACCAGTGGAAGCCAGAGAGCGTCGAGCCGTTCAAGCAAATGGAAGACTGGACGAAGGGCAAGACGGTCAGTCGTTCTGAATTTGACCAGCTCAATCCGACAGGCAACTCACCAGAAGGCATTATCAATACGAAGATCAGCCAGTTATGGGGCAAAACGTTGCCACAATTACTACTAGCATCCTCGGACAGTCAGTTTGACCAGTTGTTCCAAGATTATTTGAGCAAACGCGACCAATACGGACTCGCCAAAGTACAGGCGTATCAGCAAGCAGAATACGAGAAAAACAAAGAGAAGCTGAATATCCAATAATGAGTCGGAACGAGAACATGGTGATGTGTCAGGGCTGTTGCTGGTTGGCATATTGAGATTAGGGAGTCATCCAATCTACTGAAGAAGTTCCAACAAACGCATCAATGCAAAAGAAAACCGCGCGACATCATGTTTCTGTAACATGATGCTTGCGCGGTTTTTATTATAGAAAGCAGAGCGAGGAACAGCTGCTCCAGCATATTCACTGTCATCGTATAGGTACCTCGCCGACATTGCCTGAATATTCAACGGTTAGGGTCATTAAGCCTATACATTGCGATTGCAGTGCACCGATGAAATCTTCATCACACTATCGTACTTGGTAGTCCATATTATCTCTGCCTAATACCACATTCAAGCTCATACCATATTCAAGAAATATGATGATTCATACTTGGACAATATTCACTTTGGCTGTATACAGCGTACTTTGGTATAGCACTCTCTGTACGTTGCATCATTACCGCGTGCTGTACACGTTGACCAGCTGCTCGAATGGTTTGATGTTAGTATCAAAATCCGGTACACTGCCTGTCGCTTCGGCGGCTTGCACTAACTGTACGACGAGATCGTTAAATGGGGTTGCGATACCTTTGCCCTTTGCCAGTTCTGGTACAACGCCGTTGATGTATCCGATCTCTGTTTTGCGCTGCTTTTCCAGATCTTGCAGCATGCTTGCTTTTAGCAGACGGGATGGTGCCATCACTTGGCGCAACGTCATGATGCGTGCAGGCAGATCGCTGTCCTGCTGCAACTCCAGCGAAGCGATATCGAACCCGCCCATGGTGGCAAACTGGATACCGTTCGCATGTCCAACCTTGATCGTCTCATCAGCGATATGAGCAGCACTGGCGATGCCGATTTCGTTATCCAGAATATTACCGTATTCGCCGTTTAGCGCTGCTGATAATCCGCTGAATGCGTTATTGATCAGCAGTTTCGACCATTTGGTTCCGACCAGATTGTCGGAAATATGCGTACCGCCGACCAGCTCCAGCACCGATTGAATCTCACGAATCCGTGAGGTCATTTCCCCATTTAATTCGCCAATTTGAAAAGCGTACGCTTTGAACTGTGTATATTCGGTAGTGAGTCGAGAGATACCCGGCTTCATAAACGTAGCGCCAAATTCAACGGAACCGGCAATGACGCGCTGCGCACCGACCAGTTCAGCTACATGCTGCTCCGGTATGCCATTTTGCAGTGAACAGACGATGCTGGTATCATTCAGAAATGGCAGCAGATCGCGCAGCACAGCATCGTTATATAGTTGCTTGGTCAGCAGCAGCACTAGATCGTAGATGCCGGACTTTTGCTGTGGGGTGATCGCTTTGACGCTAGATACAAATTCCGTTGTACCAGTCACGGTTGCTCCTTGTTCATTGAGGGCATGTACATGATCTTCATACGTATCGATTAACTCGACATTCATGCCGCCAGCGCTAAGATATGCGCCAACAATCGTTCCGAGTGAGCCTGCGCCCAGAATAGCAATTCTCATCGTTAATTCCTCCTTGATTCTTGTTCCTTCGCTCAAGCTTGCTCCAAATAGTTGTATACTGGTTGCGCCGCATTCAGCGTTAGATCTGTCAAAATATGCGAAGCCGAGACGATCTCACGTACCGGCAGATCAGCGAGTGGTGCAAGTGCATGTTCAAACAGTTGCAGTCGCGCGGGACCTGACCATGCCCATTTCACATCAATATTAGTAATCTGTGTGCGTACCAGATCGCAGATACGCAATTGACCGGTATAATCGGTTGCCAGTTTGACCATAAAGGTTGGACGGCAGATGTCTTGTTTGGCTTGTTCGACGTCCATCGGTACATGCTTGTAGCCCATCGTTGCGGTAGCTACGCGCAGACTGCCGTAATCTAACGTGCCAACGAGTGTATCAGAATCGACATACAGCTTCGGTGCGCCGAGCTTTTTCGGATAGGCGGTCAGCTCGCGTCCACTGGCAATCGCGGGAAAGTTGTCTACGTACATAGAGTGCACATAATCGCCTGCTTCGCCGTTGAATTGCACAGGAATGACCTGCCCGGCTTCGGTATAAGCGCCCAACCCCGACACGTCCGGCATCCACATTACTTCAAATTTGACGAGTGGATCGGTAATTTCCAGTGGCTCCGGCACGACAGCGCGCAATGCGTCTGCATCGGTGCGATATACGATATTGAGATATTCGCGGTTCACGAATTTGTAAGGCGGAAATGGATAAGCAGGTGCAGTCAGCGGGGTGTTGAAGTTTTTGGCAATCTGATTCACATCGATATTCATAGGACATCTCTTCCTTTCGACGAAGTATAATATAGTTCTATTTTACGTCTTTATTTACATATGTTCTAATACGTAATAAAGTATAAATACATTGATCACAGTAAATGAATGGAGTGGAATTACAGATGGAATTGCTGCAACTGCAATACTTTCAAACGGTTGCTTATACGGAGCATATGTCGCGAGCGGCACAGCAGCTGCATATCGCTCAGCCGTCGCTCAGTCTGACGATCAAGCGGCTAGAGGATGAGCTAGGTACGAATCTATTTATACGCAAAGGACGCAATATCCAATTGAGCGAATCCGGTACAATTTTGCTCAAGCATGTCAATCGGATGTTCATGGAGCTGGACAACGCTCGGCTGGAAATTCAGTCCCAGCATGAACGTGTATCTCATACGATTAATATCTCGATCTCCAACCCGCGTTTCTTGTCTCGCATCATCACTGGGTATATGCACAACGATCCGAATGCCAAAGTGCATCAGGGCATTCGCATGAAGGATGAGATCATCACCTGTCTCAAAAAGGGTGATATTGATCTGGGCATCGCTGGTCATGTCACCGCAGATGAGGAGATTGAGAGCTATCTGCTAGTCGATGAGGATATTGTGCTGGTACTACCGCTCAATCATCGGTATGCGCAGCGAGCAGAGCTTCCGCTAGTAGAAGTAGCACAGGAGCCGTTTATTTCGCTGGCGGATAATCGGGAATACAGTGAATTTATTAGGGAGCTGTGCGCCCAGTCTGGCTTTGTGCCGAATAGCATGTTTGAGGTGGATTCGTATTTGCTGACCGAGATTATTCAGATGAATCAGGGGATATCGCTGTTGCCAGTATCCGTCTGCAAGCAATTGAAGCTGCATTACATCCGTATTGCTGGGGAATCGCCTACGTATTCGGTCCATCTATTCTGGATGAAAGAGAAAGTATTGCCGCCCGTAGTTACTGATTTTCGCGATTACATTATGGAGTACTATCACAACAATCAACAACTATTTACTCTTTCTTAAAAAATAATCACAATATTGGGTTACAATGGGAGTAATAATGTAAGCGCTTATATTTAAAAGGGGGAAGCGATGCATTTGAAAGCATTGCGGGAGAGAGTACAGATGTTGTTCGCACGCCTGAATGGTGTATCGCTGCAAAGTCGACTCATTGTTGCGTACATCGTCGTGATTTTGCTGCCGACTGCTGCCATTTCCTATTATTCGTATCAGCAGATTAATACGACGTATATTCAGGATACCCGGCTCAAAAGTATGGATACTCTACAAAATGAAAAGCAGACCATTCTTACACAGATCGAAACGATGGAACGTGCCGCACAGCTGGCGTTGTCGGACAAAGCGGTTGTTCCCTATTTGACCGAGGATCAGGATACACCGACGGCAGAACTGCTGGAATTCAATACGAATTCATATGCGCGGCTTGCCCAGATTCAAATTAACAATCCGTCGATTCTGCATTTGCGATTGTATAGCGACAGTCCGAATACGTATGAAATTTGGCCGATTATTCTACATGAACAGCGCACAGCGGATGCGCCGTGGTATAGCATGGTGAGAGGTTTAGGAGATCGGGAAGCATGGTATATGCAGCGTAGTGATCTGTCACTGGATGAGGTGGATACGCGCCGTGCGCTGGAACCTGATCCGCCCAAGCTGTCACTGCTACGCGAATTGGAATTGCCGCGTGGTCATCATGCGGGCATCATTCAGGTCGATATGCGTCTGTCCGATCTGGCACCGCTCACCTTTGGCAAAAGTCAGGAGGATAGCACGCGGATGCTGTTACTCGATGCTGGTGGTGGACATGTGTCGGCGGATGAGCAAGATACACTGTATACGCGGCTGGCACATCGTTTGCTGAACGATCCGGCAGGTGATGCTGTTGAGACAACAGGCTGGTCATTGTCAGACAAGAAAGACAGTGATGATTTGTCGTCGGAGCAGGCAGCGTATAACGATGATAAGGAACGTTCCTTATTATCAGGGCAATCATCATCGTCTGATGCAGATGACAATGCCCAGTCCTTGCTTCCAACATCAGCGCAATACAGAGAGGATGGGCAATCGTATCTGCTGACCAGCATCCCGGTGGAACGACTCGGTGCACGACTCGTACAGGTCACTTCGCTGGAAACGATGCTTCAGGATACCGGGCGCGCACGGAATCTGATCATTATGGCGACGGTTGCTTTTATCTTGCTCGTCTCGCTGATTACGTATGTGGCAAATGCATTAATTCTCAAAAATCTGCGCAAGCTGACCCAGGCGATGCAGCAGATGCGCCGGGGAGAGTTTCCCCCTGTCGTTCAAGTGGATGGCGGTGGGGAGATTGGCGAGCTAGCGTACCATTTTAACCGGATGAGCGGCACGATCAACGAATTGATTGCGCAGGCAGTACGCAAGCAGGCGCTGATGAAGGAAGCGGAACTGCGAACGCTATACAGCCAGATTGATGCGCATTTTCTATACAACACGCTGGAAAATATCAAAATGCTCGCCGAAATTCAAGATCAGCGCCAGATCTCCGACGCGCTCACTTCGCTTGGCGGGATGATGCGTTATAACTTCAAGTGGGCGGGCGAATACGTCACGCTGGAACAGGAGCTGCGCCATATTCGCAATTATATCGACGTAATGAATATCCGCTTCGACGAGCCGGTTCGACTGGATGTGCAGGTAGCGCCTTTGTACAACGAACTGGAACTGCTCAAAATGTCGCTGCAACCCATTGTAGAAAATGCTTTCAAACACGGCTGGAACGAGGAGATGAGCAGCGAGCGCCTGCTGACCATTTCTGTAGAAGACGAGGATCATATAGAAGATACAGATATCACGCTACTCGGAACCAATACAAGGGTACAGGACATGGACGATAGCATAGAGGAAGCGAAGCCTTCTCATGTCCTTATCCGTATATGTGATAACGGTCAGGGGATGAGCGCAACTGCATTGCAACAACTCAATGCCAGATTACTGCAACATGACGGGCATACTGAATCGCTTGATCCAGCCTCACAGACCGATTCCTCCTCATCTGTATCTATACATCAGGGTGTTGGACTGCTGAATGTGCAGCAGCGCATTTCACTATTTTTCGGCGAACCGTACGGTTTGCAGGTGCGCAGTGTGGAGGGCGCTGGTACTGAAGTCAGATTGCGTATACCCAAAATTATACTGGCAGGAGGAGACATTCGGCATGAGACAACTACTGATCGTGGATGATGAGAAGAATATTCGGCATGGCTTGCAGGTGATGATCGAGCGGCAATTTCCGGGGCGTTATGTGATTCGTTGCGTGCGTCATGGACGTGAAGGACTCGAAGCGATCATGCAGCTGGCTGTCGATCTGGTCATTACCGATATTCGTATGCCGGTGCTCGATGGTATCGGTATGCTGGATGAATTGCGTGGCATGGCAGAGTTGTCGGTACAGCCGGAAGTGATCGTGCTGAGTGGACATGATGATTTTGAATATGCGAAGGCGGCGATTCGTTATCAGGTGCGCGAATATCTGTTGAAGCCGATTCGACGTGAGGATCTGTTTCAAGCGTTGGAGAGGCTGGAAGTGGAATTGCAGCAGCGTGATGAACGGGCGCGTAAGCTAGAGGATGCACAGCAATATCGGACGCGCTGGCAGGAGGAACAACTATCTCGCTTGCTGGACAGCAACGGGCAGGATACCGATAACATGCGTATGGACGGCGAGTTGCCGGATTTGCCACACCCTTATGTGATCTGCATTTGGCAATGTGTTACTGCGGATGGGCATCCCGTTCCAGTACAGGAATTGGATATGCTGTTGCGTCAGCTGGATGCGGGAGAAGGCTACGGTACATCTGCCATTGCGGATACGCAATTACTGGATCGCGAGGGTAGGCGTGTCTGGATTATGCATGATCAGCAATTGCCGCGGTTGCAGGAGCTGGCGCAGGCGGCAGGACGGCGTGATGTATCCGGCTTGTGGGTAGGCATGAGTCTGGCAGGCGAAGGAATTGCGCGCTTGCCGCTTGCGTATACCGAAGCTTGCAGGGCGCTGGGATACGGATTTTTCTGTCCGGGTGTGTATCTGCTGCATTATCAGCCAGAGCAGGAGTATGTAGCGTCCTCATCGGTGTCGGAGGAAGAGATTCGCCAGCTTGGAAATCTGCTTGGCACTGGCGATGTGGAGGAAATGAACCGTCGACTGCACCGACTGTTTCGCTTGTCGGAGCTGCATCATATGAATATCGACGTTGTACGGCGTACTGTATTGCTGGTGAACGAGCATATTCTGGATGAAGTCTTTCGGCATTTTGGCGAAGCATCGCTGGAAGTGCTGCGATTGTATCGCCGAGTGTGCAGTCTGGAGCATTATCGTTATTTTCACGATTATTACCGTGATCTGGAACGCTTATTGCTCTGTCTGGACGAGTATATCGGTCAGCTGCGATTCGTGCATAGCGAGCATCACCGACTGCGCGAAGCGGTCGAATACATGCAGCAACATTATGATCGTCCGCTCAATATGGCGATGGTTAGCAATCATGTGTCGCTCAACTATTCGTACTTTAGCGAAGCGTTCAAAGCGTACACTGGTGAGAACTTTGTTTTGTATTTGAAAAAGTTGCGTATTGCGCGTGCCAAACCGCTGCTGCATGAGCCGGAATTGCGGCTGAGTGAAGTCAGCCGACAGGTCGGATTCGAGAGCAGTCGACACTTTTCCAAAGTATTTCGCGAGCTGGAAGGCATCACCCCACAGCAATACCGATCCAAGCTGGAATTACGCTCGAAAATTTATTAATATTTTCAGCGAATTTTACATTCTGATCGTTTGCAAACACAATAATTTGAAGTAAAATAGTTGGGTAGCCAAAATAATTGATTTTCGGTCTATATTATCGAACATATTGGCCATTTAACTATATACTGGAGGGCTTTAAGTGCCAAATGGTGCAAAATGGAGTATACGCACTAAAATTGTGGCGGGTTATATCGTGATTATTATCTGTCTGGGCGTCGTGCTGACAATGATGTCAAGCCGTGTGAACCAGCTGGAAGAAGAAAGCCGATATATCAATGATCATGACCTTGAAGTCCATAACCTGACCAATGCACTGGAAAAGCATGTGCTGGATATGGAAACCGGGCAGCGAGGCTTCGCCCTGACCGGAGAAGAAAGTTATCTGGTGCCTTATAACGATGCGGCGACCCAGTGGGAATCGGATTATAACGAGTTATTGTCCCTTATTGCAGGCAATGCGTTACAGCAGAGCAATCTGGATACGATCAAGACAGGCATTCAAAGCTGGATCAATGATGCGGGCACGCCCGTTATTCAGATGAAGCGCGATGGCGACGAAGCGGGTGTTACACGCTTTTTTGCTAGCGATCCGGGCAAGCAGCAGATTGACCAGTTACGCACAGAATTGGACGCATTCCGTACGAGTGAAAAGGCATTGACCACAGCACGTATTGAAGCAACATCGGCAAGCAATGAACGATTGCTGGCGATGATGATCGCTGTGTGGGTGCTGCTCGGTCTGGTTTCGATTTTGACAGCGGTATTCATTTCTCGGCAGATCGTGCGGACGATCAATGATGTGCGCGATACAGTAAGAGGGATTGCGACTGGTGGTAATCTCAAGACACGAATCGAGATTCAGAGCCGTGACGAGGTCGGTGAACTGGCGGAAGCTGCCAACGAACTGCTGGATCATGTGCAGTACGAGAACTGGGTCAAGGATCAGATCGCTCAGGCAGCTACTCGTTTTCAGGAAGCATCTGATGCGAATGCGTTAGCATCAATTTTGCTAACCAAAGGCAACAAATGGTTTCACGCGCCGTATGGGATCGCTTATTTGCAACATAGCGATGGCACATGGCACCGGGCAGCGACATTTGCCGCTGATAACGAAGAGGCAGAGCTAGGAACAGAGATGATTCAGCAAGGACGCGGTTTAACCGGTCAATGTATTGCTGAGCGTCGCATGCTGGAACTGCATCCACTTCCGGCAGAGTATATACGCAATGTCAGCTCCGGTCTCGGACAAGCAGAGCTGCAAGCGATGGTAGCGGCGCCGATTATTTTTGAAGGTAAAGTTATTACCGTTGTCGAATTCGCACTGCTTCAGCCGTTGACCGAGCAGCAAAAGCAGCTGTTCCAGCAATTGCTGGACATCTTTGCAGTTACGATGAATTTGGTGATGACTCGTATGGAAGTAGAGCAGTTGTATCGTGATTCGCAGGCGATGAACCACGAGCTGCAAGTACAATCGGAGGAATTACAAGTTCAATCCGAAGAACTGCAAGCACAGACAGAAGAATTGCAGATGCAGACGGAAGAACTGCAAATGCTTAACGAACGCTTGGAACAAGGCAAGATGGCAGCGGAGAGTACAGCGATTGAGCTGGACAAATACGCCCAGCAATTGCAGGTTAGCTCCCGCTACAAATCCGAGTTTCTGGCGAATATGTCGCATGAACTTCGTACTCCATTGAACAGCATGCTCATTCTGTCGCAGATTCTGGCGGAGAATGGTTCTGGCAATCTGGCGGCAAAAGAGCAGGAATATGCTTCGATCATTCACTCGTCCGGTAAGGATCTGCTGAATCTGATCAACGATATTCTCGATCTGTCCAAAGTGGAAGCTGGTAAAATGCAGCTGGAGATTAACCCGATCAGCGTACAAGCGATGGTAGAGCAGATGGAGCGTAGTTTCCGCGAAACCGCAGCGCTGCGCGATCTGTTCTTCAAAGTCGATATCGACGCTAATGTGCCGGATCTGATCTATTCCGATGAACTGCGTATTCAACAGGTACTGCGTAATCTGCTGTCCAATGCGTTCAAGTTCACGCAGACAGGCGGCGTTACTTTACAAGTAGAGAAGATCAATCGCATCCAGAACACTGATTATGAGAATGCTCAGCCGATGCTCGCATTCAGTGTTAGTGATACGGGGATTGGTATCTCTGCCGATAATCGCGATGTGATCTTTGAAGCGTTCCGTCAAGCAGATGGCGCAACCGCTCGTAAATACGGCGGCACAGGACTCGGATTGTCAATTTCCTCGCAGCTGGCAAGTCTGCTCGGCGGTACGATCCATCTGGAGAGTAAGCTGAACGAAGGCAGTATCTTTACCTTCTATATTCCGTGCATGATGACTGATCCGAATGAGGAACATGCGATGTTCGAAATGGCTGAATCGTTACCTGTGAATCGCACGTTGTTTATGGAAGAAGGTACATTGTCTTCCGCCGATCGACTCGATTCGTATCTGACTCCCGATCGTCCACTGTTGAATCAGCATACACAGCCACCTGGTAGTGGACACGCTGGATTGAGTCTGGACGATGCAGTCATTGTACAATCGCAATCTCCCGCCACTGATATTCTAAGCGGCAAGAAAGTTCTGATCGTAGACGACGATATTCGCAACGTCTATGCACTCACCAGTATGCTGGAGCGGTATAGTATGAATATCGTGATTTCGCAAAATGGACGCGATGCGCTGGAGATTCTGCATATGCATCAGGATATCGATCTTATTTTGATGGATATTATGATGCCGGAGCTGGATGGATACGAAACGATGAAAACAGTACGAAATCTGTACGGCTACAGCGAAGTGCCGATCATTGTTCTGACTGCGAAGGCGATGAAAGAAGATCGTGAGAAGAGTGTTCAGGCAGGCGCAACCGACTATATGAGCAAGCCGCTGCAAATGCAAGATGTATTGCAACGGGTTCGTTACTGGCTGCATCAGCAGGCTACACGCTACTCTGCACATTAAGGCAAAATACAATAGCTACACTGCAGCATTCCAAGACCCGGATATCCCGTCAACGACGCGGTATCCGGGCTTTTTGTATGCGTTCAAGTGCGCATTTGAAAATATATAAAGCAACTTAGTTATATAGGTCTTAATACCCTTGATGTGTCTAATTTTAAATAGTACATTTTTACTATAAACGTGGTGAGTTGCGTCATCTTTTTATCTCATTCACTTGCACTTCAATCATGGACTTATACAGCACGATCGGAAGCAGGGCACCCGTTCATTTTGAGAGAGAGGAAGATATCCAATGAATATCAGTTCAAGCCCTGGTTATGCATCCGGTAGCAGCAACTTGCAGCAGAGCTATTCTGCCAAAAGTACCAGTGTCGATTCGACGGCAACCGATGTTCCGAAACAGGAACAGGATAGCAACGATCCACAGGTAGTGGCGGACAAAGCAAAGGAACAAAAGCTGAAGGATCAGAAAATGCAGGATCAAAAACAGCAGGACAAGCTATCCGAGGAACAGAAAACCGAACGCAAAGAAGAGTACAAAAAAGAAGACAAGGCAAAAGAAGTCCGCAAAAAAGATATGGACACCTTGTTCGACAAGCAGCAGCAGGAACAACAGGCAAGCAGCAAAGCCGCTCATGATGTATTGATCGAAACGATCTATAGCAAGCTTGGTACGGACAATCAGATGGCGGTAACCAAAAGCAACTATGAAGATACGATCAAAAATCTAGTTAGCCGTGGATTTCAAGTGAGTGCGGACGAAGAACGTTTGACGATCTCTTCCAAGATTCATCAGATGAAGCTGGAAATTAGCAAAGATTCGTACGAGCAGTACATGCAGTCCCTTTACCTCAAAGCGGCAGCAGCAACTAGTGCTGGTGAAACGAACACTGGAACATCTGATAGTGGAAGTACAACGACTCCAACCAATGGCAGTGTAACGATTGGAACAGGCAGCGGCTCAACCGGGAATGACTCTTCGTCCGATGCGGCAAATACCGACACAGCGACGAATCCGGTAAACAATCAGCCAACGACAACCGAACCGACACCAACACCAGCAGAGCCTACATCGACCACAACGCCGTCATCCTCTAGCGGCGGATCGGACACTTCTACATCTACCCAACCGGAGGCAACGACTCCATCTACAGACAACGCCGGTCAGGGCAATTCACCTTCCAGTGATACGACGAGCAATACACCTGTTGCGAGCGACAGTAGCACGACACCAACCAGCGATTCATCCAGTAGTGGAACAACGACAGGAAGTACAACGCCAACAACTGGATCATCCAGCAGTACAACACCAACCAGCGATTCGTCTAGCAGTGGTACGACGACAGGAAGTACAACGCCGACAACTGGATCGTCCAGCAGTACAACGCCATCCAGTGGCACTAGTAGCGCTAGCACGTCATCCGGTAATAGTACTAGCACTGGCAATACTACATCGTCAGGCAGTACAGGGACAGGAAGCAGCACGTCCTCGGACAGTGGATCAACGGGAAGTACAGGCAATACAAGCGGAACGGGCGTTGGCTTGATTCCAGGCGGGATTTTAAAATAATCTTCACCATCCTATACATTGTGCACACATATGCAATGCAGCCTTTTTCCTAATTATGGAAAAGGGCTTTTTTGTTGCTTCATGTCGGTTCTTCGTCAGCCCCAAAATACATAATTCTCATAATAACCATTACACGCGTTTATTAATTAATTGGATAAAAATACCTTTATTAGGAATAAAGTACCTTGCTGTATAGCTATATAAATAGTAAATTATTACCAATAAATATGGTATTATATTCCTTAATTGTATAAGACATAAATGTTGAACCTATAAATAAAACGAATTCTCTGCCACTGCTGTCGACGTGTACAGAATCAACAATCTACAAAGCGAGGAGCACACTTCCATGAATATGACAACAGCTAGCTACACTTCCTCTTCCAATATGTATAGCCTGTATGGAGGGTTACAAAGCCGTCTGCAAGATAGGTCCGTTGCGACAGATATTGGTTCTGGAACCGATCAGGATACGTCGTCCGACAGCCAAACACCGGCAGAGCAGAAGATCGAAGATAACAAACAGTACAAGCAAGAATTGCAGGATAAGGAACAACGTGATAAAGATCTGGATAAATTGTATGAACAGCAACAGAAGAAAACGGAACATGTTCATCAACAATTAAAACAGACGATGACGGGTCAGGGATATTTTCAAATTGGCGAGCAGCAGGACCTCGCCCTCACCAAAGATAACTTTGATACAACTGTCAAAAATCTAGTACAAAAAGGATTTCAGGTGGATAGTACAGAGCAGCAAGTGACAATCTCGTCCAAACTGCACCAGCTGAAACTGGAAATGAGCAAAGAGTCATATAACAAATATGTGGAAATGACCTATGGCAAACAGATCGCCGAGCAGATGAACGGAACGAAAACGGCCGGAACTGTTAATGCTTCGACATCGATTATCTATACAGGTAATGCTGGTAGTCTGTCTGGCAATGTGGCAGTCCAAGCAGGCGGCACCTCCGCTAGCGCATCTGCTGGAACATCTGGTACGTCGGCATCAGCAGGAACAACAGTCAACCAAGGCAACGCATCACAGTCCCATTCCGTAGAAGCTCAGCCAGCGACTCCATCTGAGCAACCTGTATACACTCCGCCAGTTGCACCGGAGCAGTCTGTGAGTGAACAGGAATCGATAGATCATCAACCGACACCAACATCGCAACAATCAGAGGATCTCAATACCGGTTCGCAATCAACAGAAACACATGCTGGCGATGGTAGTGTAAACGCTGACACAACTTCCGGCAATACAGGAACAGGAGGAGCAGCCAAAGCACCAGCACCGTCAGACCCGACACCAACGTCGACAACTGACAACACACCAGCACCAACATCCGGTACTACCCCGTCGAATACTGGAAATAATCCAGCACCAGCTAATCCAATCCCGGTAGCGATCCCGGTGACTTTGCCTAATGTAGTGACAGACACAGTCGCATCGGTCGTAAACAGCCCTGCTGCTTCTCAAACTGCACCCGTAGCAAATGCTACTCCTGCTCCAGCAGTAACAACACCAGCACCAGTAACGCCGACACCAGCCACTATCCCGGCAGCTGTATCTGCACCCGTAACGACACCAGTCACTAGCACTCCGGTAACAGCGACACCGACTACCAGTACTCCAGTGACAGTAGTACCATCAACGACACCAATCATCAATACTGCGGCGACAGCGACACCAGTCACAGCACCAGTTACTAGTACTCCGGTAACAGCCACGCCGACTACCAGTACCCCGGTAACAGCAGCAACGCCAGTAACATCTACACCAGTAGCGACGCCGACACCTGCGAGAACTACGCCAGCCGCGTCTACAGTTAATACGCCGTCGACAACGACAAGTACGCTGCCCCAATCCACAACAACTGCACCAGCAAGCACTACTACAGTCGCAAATACAACAACACAAGCAACAACCAATCCCAATGTATTGGATGCACTCGTTGGTGGTTTGAACAAAACGCTGGTAGGCACACTGCGTAAATAAACGATCTATTTATTGTGAAAAAATTGTATAGAGGAGGGGCGGCAACCAGATGCCCCGGAAGATAATATCTTCTACTCAAAAAGCCTGCTTTTCCGGCTCGCCTGTGCAGTACATTCACTGTACGGACGGGAGCTGCGGAAAGGCAGGCTTTATTATATAGAGTAAACCTGTAAAAGAAAAAGGAGCTTGATCAGGCTTCTGCGGCTGTGCTATCGCTATGACGCGCATGCCGATATAGCTCGGCATAGATGCCACCGTTCGCCAGCAGACGAGCATGTGTACCTTGTTCCGCAATGCGACCATATTCCATCACAAGAATGCGGTCAGCGTGCATAATTGTTGACAGTCGGTGAGCGATAACGATAGTCGTTCGTCCACGCGAAACGGTTTGCAATGCCTGCTGTACGAGCTGCTCTGTATGCGAATCCAGATTGGCTGTCGCTTCATCCAGAATCAGCACCTTCGGACGAAACACAACGATCCGGGCAAAGGAGATGAGCTGACGTTCCCCAGCCGACAACCCGCTTCCCCGCTCGGACAGCAGAGTATCGTACTGCTGCGGCAGACGCTCAATCATCTCATGCGCACCGACAAAGCTACATGCTTCCATCACCTGCTCACGAGTAATATCAGGCTGGAACAAACGTACATTGTCGATAATCGAACCTGAAAATAAGAACGGTTCCTGCTGAATCAATCCAACGATCTGATGCAACTGCTGCTGTGGAATGTGACGCAGATCGATATCGTCAATCGTAACCGAGCCGTCCCACACATCGTAAAATCGATTCAGTAAAGAGATCAGCGTGCTTTTACCAGCACCTGTCGTTCCGACGACACCAATCATCTCACCCGGACGAATATGCAGATCCAGCTCCGGCAGGACGGGCTGATTCGCTTCATAGCCGAAGGTGATACGGTTGAAGTCAACCTTGCCTTTGACTTTACCCGGATCAAGCGGCGTCAGTTGATCTCCTTGTGCGTCGGCAATCTCTGGTTTTATGCGCAAAATACGCCAGATGCGCTCCATCGATACGATGGTGGATTGAAATGTATTCCACTGCATCGTAATCTGTGTAATCGGCTGGAAAAACTGGCGAATATAGCTGATAAATGCGTACAGTACACCGACCTCCATTTGCTTGTTGAACACTGCAACGCCGCCAAGCCATACCATCAGCACCAGCGCAATATTGCCAAGCACATCGAAGGTACGGTTGAACAGCACGTTCGATTTGAGCTGTCGCACATTCGCCTGCCAGTAGTCACTGTTATATTCAGTGAATCGGCGGGTTTGTTCTTTTTCCTGATGAAAAATCTGGATCAATCCCATACCAGACAGATTCTCAGCGGTAAACGCGACCAGTGTAGACAGGCGGCTGCGCGCATATTGATACACTTCGCGCAGCCGCTTGCGAAATAAAATCGCTAACGTCACAATCACGGGCAGCGTCAGCATCGAATACCATGCCAGCGTCGTATCCAAGCGGAACATAAAGTAAATGATAAATACGAGCATCATACCGTCACGAATCAGACTGAGCAGCACCTGAGTGAAAAATTGGCTGATCGTCTCTGTATCGCTGGATACGTTAGTCACCAGCCCGCCGCTGCTTGAGCGATCAAAAAAGCTCATCGACAGCTTGGAAATATGTTCAAACAGGTCTTTGCGAATACTGGCAACGATGTGCTGACCTGCATATTGCAGCAGATTACTCTGTACATACGTAAAGATCAGACTCACAATCGCTAGCCCTAAGAAAACGAGCGCCATTTCGATCAGAAAACGCAGATCATTATTGCCTACCGCAATATGATCATCAATCACGATACTGACCAGATAAGGCTGCAACAGATCAGCAGAGATTGAGAGCATCGTCGCGAAGATAATTCCGACGAAGGTCAGCCGATGCGGACGAGCATACCGTAAAATCGACCGTAGTGCCTCGTAACGTTGCGGTTGTTCTGATGGAGACGGGTGATGTGCCGTAGATGATCGTTTGCCATCCGGAGATAACGGCTTGTTGCCGGATGGCAAGTGCTTCGCTTGATCCGATGTGGATTTGCCTGAATCGGCAGATGATTTATTCGGCATACAGCCCCTCCTCCTGCAATTGATACATCGATGCGTAGATTCCTCGTTGTTGCAGCAATTGCTCATGACTGCCCTGTTCGGCAACTGTTCCTTGATCCAGCACGACGATATGATCTGCCTGCTTGACCGCGCTGATTCGGTGGGAAATGATCAGCGTAGTACGTGCCTTGCGTTCCTGCGCCAGATTGGCAAGGATTCCCGTTTCTGTTACGGCATCCACTGCGCTCATACTGTCGTCGAGAATGAGAATCGGACCAGTTTTGGCAAGCCCGCGTGCCAGACTGGTACGTTGGCGTTGTCCGCCGGATAACGTAATACCACGTTCACCCAGCTTCGTATCGAAGCGGTCGGGAAAACGAACAATCGGTTCATAGATCATCGCCTGACGCGCGTGATTCTCTACCTTTTCCAGCGGAATGCTACGGTCGCTGAAGGCGATATTGTCACGGATCGTTGTACTGAACAGAAAGCCATCCTGCGGCACATAAGCGATGCGCGAGCGCAGGCTCTTGATCGAGATGCGGCGTACATCCGTGCCGCCGAGCAAGACGGTGCATTTGGGTGGATCATAGATGCGCAGGAGCAGCTTCACGAGCGTTGTTTTACCGCTGCCCGTTTTGCCGACGATGCCTACCGTTTGTCCGCTAGCGATTTTGAGATGAATATCTGACAATGCGGGACGGTCGCTACCCGGATAAGAGAAGGTCAATCCTTTCAGCTCCAGATCGGGTGAAGCGGCGAGCGGCTGGGCATGCTCATCATCGCGAATGTCCGGTTGTTCACCGAGCAAACGGTTTACTCGGTCAAGCGAAGCGCTGGAGCGCTGCATCATATTGATCACGTTCCCAATTTGCTGTAGTGGTCCAGACATGATGCGCAGATACAACGTTAACGCGATAAAATTCCCAATCGTGATCTCACCGCGAATCGCCAGATAACCGCCATATAGTAGCGAAATGACTAGTGATAACGCCCCCAGAAAAGGCACCGCTGCCTGAAACAGCGACGACATCCGCACCAGATGCAATTGATTGTCGCGAATATCATCTACTGTATTGCCGAAGCGCTGGTTAGCAGTCGATTCGATAGCAAATGTTTTGGTCACACGAATTCCGCGTAGCTGCTCTTCTGCCGAATCGGTCATGACGGCAAGCGATTCCTGTACACTCATTGACCGTGTACGAATCCGAGGTCCGAAGTATACAACCAGAAATGGAATCCCGATCATCGGCAGCACACTCACTCCGATCAGATAGAGCGGAATATGGCTAAGCAGCATCATGACTACACACGATAAAAAAAGAAATACCGCATTGGTCGTCATCGTGACTCCGTTGGAAATGGATTCGCGCACAGAGTTCACATCATTGGTCATCGAACTAAGCAGCTTGCCTGTGCCCTGACGAGAAAAGTAATGCTCGCTCAGTGTAGCGAATTTGCGAAATAGACTTTGACGCATCGCAAACTCGAATTTGCGTCCAAGCCGCATAACCGAGAATTGCCCGGCGCCGAACAGCAGATTGTACACGATGCCGATTAGCGCCAAAATCAGGCTGTAGCGAATGATCATATTGTACTGAATGCCGCCCGCCAGCAGCGCATCGGTAAACTGTCCTAATACGCGTGGCAATGATGCCTGGGCGATATTGGACAGGATGATCAGCGCGACAGCCATCAGGTAGTAGTACCAGTGCTGACGAACATAATCCGTCAAAATGCTTCGGTCCTTTGTCATGGATGTGTTCCTTCTTTCTATTTTTGCTGAAGACTGGTTGGTGATGGGGGGCGGGAGTGTTGTAACTGCGTCTAATGTGTGAATGCACTGGAGTGCTGGTGGTGAGGTGGGAATGGTTGCTTTGTTGCGCTATTATTCTTTTAACCAAAATGTGGGTGGAGTATGTAAAAAATGTCGTGAATTTTGGTGCTGGAGTGTGAGGGCGTTTTGAGCAGTTGTTACTTGTAGGCGGGTTTTTTGGGGATTGTGTGGTGGGGGCATCATGCACTTCGGAAAGGAATAAGGGAACGTCCTCAGGTGGAGCCGCGGGAATCTTTTGGAATTAGGCGAGAATGAAGATTCCCGCCCCTCCAAAGTCGTCCTTATCCCTTATTTCCTTTCCTACGTTCCGTGCACACGCATCAATTTTAGATGCTTTACAAGCATAAAATCATTAGTATCGATCCTTATGCTGTTTTAAATCAAATTTAAATCTACTTCAAATCGTACTCATCAATGTTATGCGAAAAGGATTCTATATGTGGTGGGCATTGTTTCATTCAATCAACTTATACCATGTAGAGAACGGTCAAAGTAGAATTATGACTCGAATAATTTCATGCGCAGAATTTACATTGCCAAGCATGTTTTATTCTGCGCACAATACAGAACTCAGAACTCAGAACTCAGAACTCAGAACTCAGAACTCCCAACTCCCAACTCCCAACTCCCAACTCCCAACCCCCAACCTCCAACCTCCAACCTCCAACCTCCAACCTCCAACCTCCTAATATTTTTTAACATGTTACTCAGTTTACTAGACGCTACAGAAGTGGGTAGCAGATATTCTGAAAAGGCATATGCATGGGATGGTTAGTGGTTGTTTTTCTTGTATTGATATAGTGTTTCTGGGTAGCTTAGATATTGGCTTAGTGTGTTCCAAATGCTGCTTTCTATGCTACTTTAGATAAAATACAGTCCGTACATGTACGGGAGGGCTATGGTGGGGAAGGGGAGGTTGTGTTGGGACAGGGCTTCGGTGTATGGGTTGAACAGGAGGGAGCAGAGGTCCTGATCATTTGGGATGGGATAGTTGCCCTTTGGTGTTTGTAAGGTGTAGCTATTGTCTTCGTTGATGGTGATTTGGATGTTTTCGTCTTTGGCGAGTCCATGTAGTAAGCCGGTTTGGGATAGTAAGGCTCCGCTGTTGATGATCATCATGGTGCCGCCGTTGCGGATGGCGGAGACGGTGGCTCCTGCTTCTTGTGCGGTCGTAAGCATCGGTTGTTCTTGCCATGGAATGGTGGCAGACAGGGAATCCAGTTGAAAACGGCGGATGGCTTCGCCCCAGAGTTCGCGCACGGCGTCGGGTCTGCCTGCCCATTCGATAACAGAGCCGTGGCGAGGTTCGTTGATGGCATTTGTAGTGTCTGTTGGATGGGAAGTAGCGGTAGAATCAGCAGCGTTGGCAAGGTTGGCAGGAATAGAGAAAATCGCAAAGGCGGCGATTCCATTAGGAGTCGCGGCGACGAGAATATGTTGTTGTTGGCGATTGACGTGTGCCATCGCTTCGGCGTGGATCATGAGTTGCATTTCGCTTAGGCTCATATTGACGTGAGCGCTTGGGCGTTGGAGCAAAGCATGTACAGCAAAAATATCCTGTGCTTCCAGCGGGCGGATGTCCCACAGATGGGAGGATTGCCATTGCGATGATATGTCAGCGGAGATGGTCGCCTGATGAATATGACCGAAAAATTGGCTACCTGCACGCGTATACAAGGAACGATCTCCAGAAATGAACAGCACCGCTGCACCTGCGGCAATGGCATGCTGTTTGCATTGCTCCAGCAATTGCCCGGCAAGCCGCTGCCCGCGATACTCAGGATGGGTGCATACTGCTCCGATGGAAAAGGCAGACAATATCTGTTGACCAGACGTGATCTGCACAGGCACAAGCCCCATAAAGGAAACAAGCTGCCCCTCTTCTGTAAATGCTCCATATGAATGGCTGATGCCTGGACGAAACAGCGTCGGAAAGCAATGTCCCATATACCGTTCTCCCGTTTCACAAAAGACCTGTTCTGCTAATTCTACGGCGAATGGCAATTCCTCATTATGTACTCTACGAATATTCATCATCCTAATTCCTCCTTGGAATCATTCACTTTATCAGATCATACATTCAACATACCGATTTAAAAGTTAAAGCGCTATAACTTTTGTGTATAACAATAGAGTTGTATATGGCAAGATAACGGTCGACGACAAAAAAGGAACACGCTGTCATTGTGACTGATTTACACACAAAGTGCAACAATGACAGCATATCCCGATGGTTGGATCACCTATTTACTTCAACAACATTCCATGCTTCAACATCATATAATTAATATGTTATGCAGCATGCTTGCACAACTTACACAGCTAATACATATCCTGCTTACGTTATATCTACGCAGTTAATGCGTATTATATCTACTCAGCCAATGCGTATTATGCTTATGCAACTAATGGATATCATACTTACGTAATTCACATCCATCGCCCTATTGTGCTGCTCGTACCTGCACAATCTGAGCCTTCCCGTGCGAATGAATTACAGTTTGCGGGAAGTCAGCTTTGCTTGAGTAAACAGCAGCAGATAATCATGTCCGCCAGCTTTGGAGTCCGTACCCGACATATTGAATCCGCCAAATGGATGCGCTCCAACGAGTGCGCCTGTACATTTGCGATTGATATACAGATTGCCGCAATGCATCTTGTTCAGAGCTTCACTGATCCGCTCTTCATTGGTGGAAAAGAAGGAGCCGGTCAATCCAAACTCGGTATCATTATAAATGTCGATTGCTTCGCGGTAATCATCGGCAGGGCAAAGCGCCAGCACTGGTCCGAAAATCTCTTCCTGCATTACACGCGCGTTACGATTCACATCGGCGATAATCGTCGGCTGGATATAGTAGCCGTTGCCATCAGCCCGTTTGCCACCTGCCAGCAGGCGACCTTCGGTTTTGCCGATCTCGATATAATTCATGATTTTATCGCATGAAGCCTGATCAATGACCGGTCCAGCGGGATAATTATCCTCTGGTAAGCCGCTGGACAGTTTACTAGTCAGGGTGACGATCTTCTGAACGAGCTCGTCATAGACTGAGCGTACGATTACTGCGCGCGAACCAGCAGAACATTTTTGCCCTTGAAAGCCGAAGGCGGAGGAAACAATCGCCTGTGCTGCTGCATCCAGATCTGCCGTTTCATCAACAACGATACCGTCCTTGCCGCCCATCTCTGCGATCAGGCGCTTAATCCAGATTTGTCCATCCGCCGTATCGGCAGTTAATTTGCTAATACGTAGTCCAACTTCCTTGGAGCCGGTAAAGCTGACGAACCGTGTGTGTGCATGGGTGGTCAGATAGTCGCCCACTTCAGCACCGCTACCCGGTACATAATTGATCACACCCGGCGGCAAGCCGATTTCTTCCATCAGCTCTACAAAGGCGTGTGCAATAGCAGGCGTAGTAGAAGCCGGTTTGAGCAAGACGGTATTACCGGATACGATTGCCGCTGTCGTCATACCAACGCAGATCGCCAGCGGGAAGTTCCACGGTGGAATGACGATGCCAACACCGAGTGGAATGTAGGACAGGCGGTTATCTTCGCCAGCGACAGCAGTGAGTGGCTGTGTCTCATTGATCTGATCCAACCGAATCATTTCGCGTGCGTAAAATTCCATAAAATCAATCGCTTCCGCTGTATCGGCATCGGCTTCTGCGTAATTTTTGCCGGATTCCAGAATCATTAATGCGGAAAATTCGTGCTTGCGCTCACGCATCAATTGAGCGGCATGAAACAGGTAGTCGGCGCGCTGACGAGGGGGTACGGTTTTCCACGTTTCAAAGGTGGACAATGCCGTTTGCATCGCTTGCTCTGCCAGTTCGCGATTTGCCTTGCTGACATGGGCAATGATCTGATCGGTATCGCCCGGGTTGATGGAAGTAATCACATCATCGGTGAAGATTTGTTCACCGCCGATATGCAGCGGAATCTTGCGTCCCAGTTCACTTTTTACTTTGTCCAGTGCTTTTTTCATGGCATCGCGGTTTTGCGGTACGCTAAAATCAACAAATGCTTCATTGGCAAACGGTTTGATATTCGTCACTTTACTCATGATCCATATCCCCTTTCGGATGGTTAAGCCTGATGAAATAAAATCGGTTGATGGACGAAGCTTCCTGTTCAAGCATCAATGGCAGATGAACAGTCGTTCCGAACGTAGCAACAGTGATGAGCAATTCCCGCCATGCCTTGCACAGCGGTATGTTGGCGGTTGTAAGGAATAGCAAGCTCATGTAAAATGGATACAAAATAACACGAAGTGAGAGGTTGTCATGTTCAATAATGAACAGATTGTGATGGAAACTACATGGACACAGTTGAATATACAGGATGAGCGTGACACACTGCTGCAACTGCTCGAAGACGGTCAAGCGGTATACGTGCACACATCGGACGACAAGCATTATTTATGGACAGCGGACGATCTGACGTTCTGGCGCAATTGGGACGGGACATTGCATGATGGTGTTCGTTTGTTTGCACCTTCAACCCTTGTGAATGTTGCTTCGCTACAGCACGGCAATGATGACCAGTCGTGGCTGCCTGCATCGATCCAGCGTCCACTGCTCCTGACGGATACCGACAACAACGATGTGCTCATCGGTTGGTTGACGGCTCGGCAAGTTGTCCAGCAACTTGTTACGAACAAGCGTCGTGCGGAATTGTATCTGGATGTATTACTGGATACGATGACCGATGCAGTCACTGCCATTGACCGCGATGGTACGGTGCTCTGCTGGAACGAGATGGCTGCGGACATGTACGGCATTCCACGCGAGCGCATGATTGGACGCAAAATCAGTGATCATTTTAACCCGGAATCGCTCATGCTATTGCAGGTGCTGGACAAAGGGCGTCGGGTGCGCAATATGTACCACCAGTCGTCGGAAGGCACACATGTGCTTATCAATGCTTCGCCGATTGTGGACGATGCGGGTCATATTGTTGGCGGGCTGGCGTCAGAGCAAGATATTACGCATCTGGTCAAATTAAATCAGGAGCTATCTTCGGCACAGGTAAGCATTCACGAGACATTGCCGCGCGGCGATGATCCATTCACTCTGATGGACGGGCAAAGTCACAGCATTAGCAAGGTGGTACGGATCGGCAAGAAGGTCGCTGAACTGAATACACCAGTACTGCTGTATGGTGAACCCGGCTCTGGCAAAGAACAGCTTGCACGCGCTATTCATCTGGCAGGTGCCTACAGCGATGCTCCATTTCTAAGTATTAACTGTGGCGCGATTCCACCGGGGCTACTGGATAGCGAGCTGTTTGGCTTTATCGGTGGTACCTATTCTGGGCAAGATATTCAGGAAGCAGGCAAATTGGAGCAGGCAGGTTACGGCACCTTATTTCTGAACGAGATTCATCGTCTCACCCCGGAGATGCAGAACAAGTTATACCGCGCGCTGCAATCCCGTTCCTTCCGCCGGTATGGCGGTCAGGAGGAATTACCGCTGCATACGCGGATCATCGCCGCCAGTCGTTCCGATCTGGAGCAGCTAGTTGCCGCCGGACAATTCAGTTCGGAGCTGTATTATGCACTCGGCGTTGTTAGCATTACCGTCCCCCCGCTGCGTGAACGTAGAGAGGATATCGCGATTTTGGTACACATGTACTTGCGCGAATTTGCCATGCAATACCGTAAATCGTTACCGAAAGCAGCACCGGATGTGATGTTCGCTTTTGCCCGTTACGATTGGCCGGGCAATGTCGCTGAGCTGAGAGCAGTGATCGAACGCTGCGTCATTTTGAGCGATCATGACGAGTTGCAGCCAGAGCTATTGCCGGATGCTTTTCAGAAATTTCTGCATCTGCCGACGACAGCGCCTGTTACACTTCCGCCTCGATCTACGAGCTCTAGCGAAGCTCCTGTGCGGCATCAAGGATTAAAAGCTCGCATTACAGATGAAGAGGAGAAGGAACGTATTCAAGAGGCGATTCGCAGTGCGTCTGGTAACAAAAGCACTGCTGCTCGCATGCTAGGCATCTCACGCGGTACGCTGTACAACAAGATGACCAAGCATCAGCTGCTTTGACGACAGCAGATGTACCGATCGGAATGTACAATCTTCCATACTAGCCAGTCATCCTGCCGTCCGTTTGTTCATGCACAGTGATTGCATGAGGAACGGACGGCTTTTTAACGAAATAGATTTTTCATCACAAACCATACATTGGCTGGGCGTTCGGCAAGACGGCGCATGTTGTAGCCAAACCAGTCGCGTCCATACGGCACGTATACGCGCACTTTGTAGCCTTCCTGCACAAGTCGCTTTTGCAAATCTTCGCAAATGCCATACAGCATTTGAAATTCAAATTGCTCCAGCGGAATGCCGCGCTCGCTAACCGTTTTTTTGACAAATCGGACGATTGTCTCATCGTGGGTAGCAATCGCGGTATAATTGCCGTTGCGCAGATGTTGGAGAATGATGCTGCGGTAATTGGCATCGACGTCCTCTTTGGCGGGAAATGCGACGGTTGCTGGTTCTTTGTAAGCGCCTTTGACCAATCGCAGATTCGCATGCAGTGCATTCAATTGCTCCACATCTTCCGATGTACGGAACAGATATGCCTGCAATACGATCCCTACATTGTCAAACGATTGTCTCAATTCCCGATACACATCAAGCGCTGGCTGGCAATGCGAATAATCCTCCATATCGATCCGAACAAAGTTACCATAACTGCGCGCCCGTTCTACGATCTGCCGCATATTGTCCAGACAGAGCTGGCGATCAAGATCCAGCCCTAGCGAAGTCAGCTTGAGCGACAGATTGGATTGCACACCACTGCTGTGTACAGCATCCAATGTTGCCAGACACATCTGAAGGGATTCCAGTGCTTCCTCGCGTGTGGAAATGAATTCACCCAGATGATCCAAAGTTGCCAATCGTCCATCCAGATTCAACTGCCGCACCGCCTGAATCGCTTCTTCAATGGTAACGCCTGCAACAAACCGTTTGGCACCAAAGCGCAAACCGTACTTTTTTGCCATCCGATTCGCTGACGGATTTTTGGCTAGGGATTGAAACACATTGCGAAGCATCGTTTCCATAATACCCCTCTTTTCCACAATAACTGGTTGAATACACTTTCATTCTAGTCAGTCTAATAAATAATGTACACAAAAATGTTCAAAATAATACGAAAAAGTGTGAAAAAGTTTGTTTATCTTTGATTAATTGTTCAATATTGAACAATTGGGCGAGTTATTCTTAACCTAGTCTGAGAGAGCGAGAATGAAAGGTCGAAAACCAATACAACGAAAACCAATACAGCAAAAACCAAGATAGCAAAACGAAAGCATATAAAATCAAAACATCGAGAACCTCGCTGTCTGCAATCGTCAAAAGCAAAAGAAAGCTCCCTTCATAGAGATGAATGAAGGGAGCTTTGAGTGATGTTATAGAGGTTGGATGGATATTGTTAAGCGATATCAGCGACGGCAGTAGTCGAAGCACGATGAGCATGCAATCGGTTATGGGAATCAGAGTCAACGTTCTGAAGCGAATGAGTGGATGAGCGGGAGTGAGTATCATGTTGCTGGCTGAATTGCTGCATAAGGTCGCTCAGCTGGTCGCCCATTTTGTTTAATTGATCGGCTTCGTTACGTACTGCATAGCTATGTTCCAGTTGCTGATTGACTGTGCCAGCAACCATTTGCTGACTGTCTAGCGATTGCTGGATCATCTCGGTCACATAATGTGTCGCTTCATTCACTGCTTCCGCATTGCGATCCAGCTCCAGTGTACGCGTCGTGATCTGCTCTACCTGCTGACCATTAAGCTTGGTCGCTTCCACAATATGACGGAATGTCTCATGCGTCTGCCGCACATCATCCAGCGTCAGGCGCATTTGCTGTGCACCGCGTTCGGATGATTGCAGCGCATTGCCGGTCGCGCCAGTGAACTCGTTAATGATGGCGGACATGCGTTGCAGTGCATCCGCGGTTTCGATAGATAGCTTTTTCACTTGTTGGGCGACAACGGCGAAGCTTTTACCGTGTTCACCAGCGCGTGCAGCTTCGATGGAAGCGTTCAGCGATAACAGATTCGTTTCCTCGGCAAGGTGAGCGATAATGCCGATAAAGCGGGCAATTTCCTGTGCGCGATCATCGACACCGTGAATCCCGGCAGCCATTTGCTCCACATCGGATTGCAAAGAAGCTATACGCTCAGTGATCTGATCCAGCGATTGTCTGCCATGTTGGGCACGATCAATCGTTGTCGCGGACGATTGGCGCAGCTGTTCGAGTGCGCTGGCGATATCGTGAATGGCAGCAGTCATACGATTCAGCTTGTCCTCGCTCTGCTGTTGGGAAGGCAGCAATTGACTTGTCGCGGCGCTGCTAATCTGCTCAACGGAACGGGCGATTTCTTCGGACAGCAGGACGAGCGATTGCGAACTGGTCTGCAAGGAACTAGCGGATTGCTCCATATACTGTCCGGTATGTTGCAGATTGTTCAGGGCGGTACGATTCAGCTCATCGGCGCTATGCTTCTGAGCTTCTAGCGAACGGGTCGTCCGATGCTTGGTCACAATGAGCAGACTGGCAGCAGCGCTGGTCAGCAGCAAGAATACAGCGTGAATGAGCAGCAGGGAGAAGGAATAATTCATATGCCCACAGATTAGCTCTGGAAAGAGGAAGAAGCCTGCGATATGATGCACCGCAAAAATTACCGTCGTCAGCAGTACCAGTTTTAACGAATCGTAAAAGGCGACAAAAGCGACGACCATAAATACGGAAAAGTGGTACTCGACCAATCCGTCACCAGCAGCAATCAGCGCGATACTACCAAAGGTCAGAATCAACGTATTGAGTACGGGCAGATAAGCGTGCATAGGCTGTTTGGCGAATAGGCTCAGCGACACGAGGAACAGAATAAGCGGAATAGCGAGCAATACATAACGCATCGGTTGCACATGATCCATACTGCCGTGCGACATATGATCCATGTCCATATTCATAGGAACGGGAATGATGGTAGTAAACGTATGCAGCGCAAACACGATAAAAGAGAGCGCTACCGTAACCAGGCATAACATGTTCATAACTTTGTTTTTTTCATACATCAATGAGGGGCTCCTTTGGGCATCAAGATCGTTGGTGGGGTAGAGATGACATGCAGGGTGATGTCGGATGGGGGATTACACGGTATAATGAGGAGATGGTGACGCTGTATATCCTTCATGACCTGTTTCGTATCCGGTGTATCACTTCACAGATACCTTATACACTGAAAAGTTTAAAATTGAATCAATGGTTTTGTTCGATATTATAGGACGTTATTCAGTAGAAAGAAATTGTTTTCGACAAAATTCATCAAATCTACATTCAATTTTGTCAAATACAAAAACAGGTGTTTAAACAAGGAAACAGATGTAAGGATTTTAGCGACAGAGAAGGGGATAGAACGAATGAGTACATTGACAAACATGTTAGAAAAATACGCCGAACTGGTGATCAAAGTAGGAGTGAATATTCAGCCCGGACAGGTGCTTATCGTCAATGCACCGCTGGAGACCGCCGATCTGACAAGACTGATCGTTGCCAAAGCGTACGATGCTGGTGCCAAATACGTAATCGTAGATTGGGATGATGAAGCCGTTACCCGCATTCGCTATGAGCACGCCGCAGACGATACCTTTGACTACTATCCGCAATGGCAGGCGGAAATGATGGAGAAGTTTGCTCAAGAGGGCGGAGCGATTCTACGTATCAAAGTACCGAATCCTGAGCTGTTCACTGGCATCGATTCGTGGAAGGTGTCCACTTCGGTCAAAGCAGCGGCGATTGCTAATGAGAAGTATAGCGTCTTCACCCGCAACAGCCGCATTAGCTGGTCGCTGATCAAAGCGCCAACAGCCGCATGGGCGAACAAAGTGTACGCCGACCTGCCGGAAGCTGAACGCATCCCGGCAATGTGGGAAGCAATCTTCATGATGAATCGGGTCAAAGCGGACAATGATCCGGTTGCCGCATGGCGCGAGCATATTGAACATCTGCGTCAGGGCAAAAACCTGTTAAACGGCAAACAATACAAAAGTCTACATTATCGCGCGCCCGGAACTGATCTGCATGTCCAGCTGCCGCAAGGTCATCTGTGGCGCAGCGGCGGTGGAGAGAATGAAGCGGGCGTCTATTTTGTCGCTAATATGCCGACAGAGGAAGTATATTCGATGCCGCATCGCAATGGCGTGAACGGCACAGTTACGAGTACGATGCCGCTCAATCTGAACGGTCGTCTAGTCGAGGGCATTCAATTAACCTTCAAAGATGGCAAAGTGGTGGAATATGATGCAACATCCGGTCGCGAGCATCTGACTTCGCTTCTGGAAACGGATGAGGGCGCACTGCATCTGGGCGAAGTGGCATTAGTGCCGTATGATTCGCCAATCTCGAACCTGAACCGTATTTTCTACAATACAGGTATCGATGAGAATGCGTCCTGCCACTTTGCGCTGGGCAGTGCGTATCCGACCAATCTGGAAGGCGGCACCAAGATGAGCAAGCAGGAACTACTGGATCACGGCGCTAATGTTAGTCTGACACACGTCGACTTTATGGTCGGTTCGGCAGAGCTGGATATCGACGGCGAATTGCCAGACGGCACGATTGAACCAGTATTCCGCAAAGGCAACTGGGCGTACTGAAGGAAATGAATACTATCGCAGTGAAACGAAAAGAGCAGTGTCGTATGATGACGCTGCTCTTTTTTGTATTCCATTTCTATCATCTGAACGTATATCCGAACAGACATACAGAATGGTGAAATTCTTTTTATTTTGTGAAATTTTTTTTCATTTCTATCCATTTGGCAGAGCGTCTCTATGCTGTCATAGCCGAAGGATGATATGGTAAATGACGTATAATCGTTTGAAAATAGGGAATATGAAGGCTGAAAACATTACTATTTGCGATTTTTTTGGTATAAAGCAGAAAGGCGGCGATAGGAGTTGTAATTTCTGATATTCAATTATGTATGAAAATAATTTTTATAATAAAAAATAAATCTTTTATCGTTCTGAGACAGGTATCCCCGGTTCGAGGCAGAAATACTACACACAACCAGCCGCTGTCGGCATGTCCCGCGCGGAGCTGGAGCATCACCAAATAAACAACACAGGATTGCGCCGCAGCCAGACACATTCTACATTCCACCAATCGCACAGGCAGCCGCGCCACGAAAGGATCAAAGGTGACTATACACATGAGTTACAAAGACCCATCGACACCGTTGCAGGAACGGGTACAGGATTTGCTGGCACAGATGACGCAGGATGAGAAGATCGGACAATTGGTGCAGCCATTCGGCTGGCGCATGTTTGACAAACAGGAAGATGGCACAATTACGCTGACAGAAGCGTTCAAAGAAGATATTGTCGCTGGCAAGATCGGCGCATTGTATGCAGCCTTGCGCGCCGATCCGTGGACAGAGGTTACTCTGGAAACCGGGCTGTCCCCGCGCGAAGGTGCGGCGGCGCTGAATGCTATTCAGAAATTCGTCATTGAGAACTCGCGGCTAGGCATTCCACTTATGTTTGGTGAGGAATGTTCGCATGGACATATGGCAATTGGCGCTACCGTTTATCCAGTGCCATTATTGGCAGCGAGTACATGGAACCCGGAGCTGTATGAGCAGATGTGTCATGCAGTGGCAGTGGAGACGCGTAGCCAGGGCGGCGTAGCAACGTATTCGCCAGTGCTGGATATTGTGCGCGATCCACGCTGGGGGCGCACCGAGGAAACGTATGGCGAAGATCCGTATCTCGCATCACAGTTAGCAATGGCGGCAGTGCGAGGACTACAAGGAGAATCGCTGGACGGACCGGATAGTGTGATTGCAACGCTGAAGCATTTTGCCGGATATGGCGCGTCTGAAGGCGGACGCAATGCGGCACCTGTACATATGGGCATGAAGGAATTGCACGAAGTCGATCTGATGCCATTCCGCAAAGCGGTAGAAGCGGGCGCGATCTCGATCATGACCGCGTATAACGAAATCGACGGCGTGCCATGTACGTCAAGCGATTATTTGCTGGATGAGGTGCTGCGCAAGCAGTGGGGATTTGACGGTTTTGTCATTACGGATGCGAGTGCGATGAATATGCTTGTAGGTGGCTACAACATCGTAGAAACAGGTGAGCAGGCAACCGCCCTTTCCTTGAAAGCAGGCATCGATCTGGAAATGTCGGGATATATGTTTGGTAAATATCTAAAATCCGCGTTGGAGCAGGGCATCGCCGACGAAGCGCATCTGGATCAGGCAGTGAGCCGTCTGCTAGAGATCAAATTCCGATTGGGGCTGTTTGACCATCCGTATGTCGATCCTGACCGCGCAGAACGTGTGATTCATTCGCCCGAGCATGTAGAGTTAGCACGCGAAGTAGCTCGTCAAGGCATTATTTTGCTGAAAAACGATGCTTCGGCACTGCCACTCTCCGCTACACATACAGGTAACATCGCCGTCATCGGACCGAATGCTAACAAGCCGTACAATCAGCTTGGCGATTACACATCACCGCAACCAGCTGGCAAAGTAATAACGCCGCTGGAAGGCATTCGTCAGCAGCTGGCAGACGCCGGACAGGAAGAACGCCTATTGTATGCACCGGGTTGCCGGATCAAGGACGGTTCGCTGGAAGGGATTCCATATGCACTGGAAATCGCGGAGCAGGCAGAAACGGTCATACTCGTGCTAGGCGGTTCCAGTGCGCGTGATTTTGGCGAAGGAACGATCGATCTGCGTACCGGGCAATCGCTTGTGCATGATTCTGAGGAGAGCGATATGGAGAGCGGCGAAGGCATCGACCGTGTTGATCTCAATCTCGCGGGCGCACAGCTGGAGCTGTTCAAGCAAATACAAGCACTAGGCAAAAAGCTGATCGTCGTTTACATCAACGGTCGTCCGGTATCTGAGCCGTGGATCGACGAGCATGCGCATGCGATTGTCGAGGCATGGTATCCGGGGCAGGAAGGTGGGCATGCGCTGGCGGAAATTCTATTTGGTCAAGTCAATCCGTCCGGTCGATTAACGATCTCGGTACCGAAACATGTTGGGCAATTGCCGGTGTATTACAATAGCAAGCGCACCCGTGGCAAGCGTTACCTAGAGATGGATCTGCAACCAGCGTATCCGTTTGGACATGGATTGAGCTATACGACATTCGCCTATGCAGAGCCTGTCGTGCGTCAGATCAACGTTTCGCTGGCAGCGATTCAGGCAACGACTGCGGCACAGGCAGTGTCAGATGAACCGAACGCTTTGACACAGGCAAAACATACACTGTCAGCACTCATAGCCGAAGTGGATGTGGAGATTACGAATACCGGGGATGTAGCAGGTTGGGAAGTAGCACAGCTGTACATCTCCGATCTGGTCGCTACGTTTACACGACCAGAGAAGGAGCTGAAGGGATTTGCCCGCGTATATTTGGAGCCGGGCGAGACGAAGACAGTTACGTTTACGATTACGACCGAGCATCTGGAACTAGTCACTTCCAGTCTGGAACGAATCGTGGAGCGTGGTGAGTTTCATTTGCAAATTGGGGGCAGTTCAGCGGCTGGACAGGTCGTCTCGCTCACGATTACGAACTGAATATGATTGTGTCATGAATGCATCACATATCTCGCATATATCCCCTCAACCCGCATGGCGAAAGGGATAGCATATGACACATACTCGCTCATATCTGACATATTGTATCCGTAAGGCACGTATAGCATAATTCCGGTAAGCTGTACTGCCTGATCGCACTTAGGCACAGGCAGTACAGCACATCTATGTTGTCTCAGTAAATTAGGTATCTATCCTTACGTATTCATCCGTATCCGTCCCATCAACCTTGAACTTCAGGGAGGCACACTATGCATCGTATTCAACGATTTCTCAAACATCTGGCGACTCACGAGTGGCTGGAACAGATTGAACTGAAACAATGGACAGTAGAGGAAGTACGCTATATTACAGCCGGACGATATGAAGTGCTGAAGCCGCGCCAGACGAGCGATCTGACACTTCGGTCGACACACGGCATTACGTATATGCTGGAAACGGATATCGAAGTTCCGGAGGAATGGACAGGTCATCCGGCAGCTATTGTATTTAGTGCTGGTGGCGGCGAAGGATTGCTGAAGCTAAACGGTGAGTTGTACCACGGGTTGGATCGCAATCATCAATTTGTACCGCTGCGTACCGAACAGATCGGACAGACCTTACGGGCAGAGATTGAACTGTACGATCCGATTCCTGAGCCGCATGATCCGCTAAATGGTCAACCAGAATTCGTCGCTCCGCTGACGGGCTTCACTGCCAGTCTAGTCAGCATCAATGCCGGACTGCGCAGTCTGATGCACAGTGTGCGCCTGCTGCTGGATGTGTCACGTCGTTTGCCAGAAGGGGAGCTGCGTCGTACTGACATTGAGCATGCACTTATCGAGTGTATGCAGGCGGCGTATGATCTACCGCAGGAATCATGGAAATTGGAGCAGCCTTGGCTGCAATTGCAGCAGTTGTTGCAGGAGCGAGTAGGCAAATACGCGCCAGAAGCCGCTACCGATGGACGCATGATTATGGTTGGTCAATCGCATATCGATATCGCATGGCTGTGGCCAATTCGGGAAACTGTACGCAAAAGCAGCCGTACCTTTTCGACGATGTGTACGCTGCTGGAACAGTACCCGGAATTTGTCTACACTCAGAGTCAGCCGCAGCTGTTCGCATATGTGAAGGATCATTACCCGGAGCTGTATGTCAAGATCAAGCAATATGTTGCCGAAGGACGCTGGGAATTGGTAGGCGGCATGTGGGTCGAGCCGGATCTGAATATTCCGAGTGGCGAATCGCTGGCGCGTCAGTTATTGTATGGGCAGCGCTTTTACCGTGAAGAATTTGGACAGACGTCATCAATTGAGTGGTTGCCGGATACATTTGGTTATGCCGCTTCGTTGCCACAGTTGTTGCGGCAGGCAGAAATCCCTTATTTTATGACGACCAAGCTGAATTGGAATGATACGAATATATTCCCGTATGATCTGTTCCAGTGGGTAGGGATCGACGGCACGCCAGTATTGTCATATCTGAATCATGGAGTGAACGAACATACAACAGTCAAAGATATCGACGAGCATTGGACATCGTTCCGGCAAAAGGATATTCATCCAGAGCAAATGCTGCTATATGGACACGGTGACGGCGGCGGTGGCGTGACGGAGGAGATGGTCGAATACGTGCAGCACGCCCAGTGGATGATCGGTCAGCCCAAAGCTGAATTTGGTACGGCGAAGGAATTTTTTGACCATACATTGGAAAAGGGAGACGACCTTCCGGTCTGGCGCGGCGATCTGTATTTGGAGCTGCATCGCGGTACATATACGACCCAGGCATGGAACAAGCGCTACAATCGCAAAGCGGAAGTGCTGTATCGTGAAGCGGAAATCTGGGAACAACTGGCGTTACTGCATCTGAACCGCAGCAGTCTGGCGGCGAACGATAGTACTAGTGAAGCGGAAAAGGCAGACGTTCGTACGTTGGATGCCACAACAGCATCGACAAACGCACATTCGGCAGGAAACGATCCATATGCGGAACATATTCCGAACGATGTGATCGCTGCTGCAACTGATCCCGCTGGTGGAAATGCTGCACCTTCTCTAGCTGACGCCGCTGACGGCAATACTGTACCATCCGCAGCTGACTTTTCGGTTAGCCCGCTCATTCTGAACAAAGCGGATAATCATGCACCGATTACGGCAGAGCTGTTCCGAGCAGGATGGATCGGCATCATGCTGAATCAATTTCACGATATTGTGCCAGGATCGGCAATTACGGAAGTGTATCATACGTCAGATGTGGAATATGAGGAGATTTTACGTATCGGAGAAGGTGCTTTGGATCAGGCGCTGGCGCTTTGGACAGATTCGTTGTCATTGTCCGGTGAAGGCACACCGTATGCGGTATTCAACAGTCTCGGCTGGGAACGCGGCGAATGGGTGGATATTCAGGGCGACGACGATCTGGAGCATATCGCCGTGTACGATGATCAGGGGAATCCGCTGGCATTTGATATTATCGTCAACGAGCTGGCAGAACCAGTAGCAGAATTCCCAGCAGCACCGAAGCTACGATTTACCGCAGCCCGCAGCAAGCTGCCTGGACGCGTACCGTATGGAGCGCAGAATACAGAACCAACAGCACAGCAATCCACTATAGCAAATCAGAATTGTGATCACTTGCCAAACGCTAATCAAGAAGCAGCACCGAATCAGGATGCGGGTACATCTCCATTTACCCTGCGCATTCATGTGCCATCTATTCCTGCATTTGGCTATCGGGTGATCTGGCTACGTGGAAAAGAAACCGGGTTGTCATCCACTACAACGGTGCCGGATTATCAACCGGACGATCAACAAACGTACGAGCAATCAGATGTACATGAATACGAACACGAAGACGATGTGCAAAGTCCAGCGGATGTCGTGCTTGGCGCACAGGTTCCGGCAATCTGGGAAACGCCGTATTATAGCATTCGCTTTAACGAGCAGGGCGAGATCATTTCATTGTACGACCGGGAATACGAGCGCGAAGTGTTGAAGCCGGGGCAAGCGGGCAATGTATTCGGATATTACCACGACCGTCCGACCTTGTGGGATGCGTGGGATGTAGACCCGCATTTTGATAATCAGGTGGCAGGCAAGGCGAATCTAGTATCATCACGCGTCGTTATGAAAGGGCGCACTGGCGATATTTTGTATTTCCGCTGGGAGCTAGGTGGTTCGATCATTACCCAGGAAATGTATCTGTACAACCACCATCGGCGCATTGATTTTAAAACAGAAGTGAACTGGAATGAAAGTCATAAGCTGCTCAAAGTCGAATTCCCGGTCGATCTGATCGCCGAGCAAGCGACGTATGAGATTCCGTTCGGCGCACTGGAACGGACGATGAACAACAATACGTCATGGGAGCGTGCACAATTCGAAGTGTGCGGACATCGCTGGGCAGACGTGTCGGAAGGCAATTACGGCGTTAGCCTGCTTAACGATTGCAAATACGGCTATGACATCAAGCATGCACGCCTGCGCCTTTCACTATTGCGTGCGCCAAAATGGCCGGATGGAGAAGCCGATATTGGGCAGCATGAATTTACGTACTCACTGCTTCCGCATGGCGGCAACTGGCGTGAAGCATACACTGTCCGCGCAGCAGCAGAGCTGAACCAACCGGCACCAGTGCGGACGATTGCGTATACATCAGCCGCTGACGCCACCATTGCTACGCAGTCGCAGTCGCAGTCGCAGTCGCAGTCGCAGTCGCAGTCGCAGTCGCAGTCGCAGTCGCAGTCGCAGTCGCAGTCGCAGTCGCAGTCGCAGTCGCAGTCGCAGTCGCAGTCGCAGTCGCAGTCGCAGTCGCAGTCGCAGTCGCAGTCGCAGTCGCAGTCGCAGTCGCAGTCGCAGTCGCAGTCGCAGTCGCAGTCGCAGTCGCAGTCGCAGTCGGCGAACGGTGGCGTCCCATCGCTGCTGGACTACACCAGCGAGCATGTCCTGCTGGATAGCATCAAACCGGCAGAGGACGGTGACGGTACGATTTTCCGATTGTACGAATCGTCTGGCAGTCGGTGTGCAGCTACTCTTCGTCTGGGAAACTGGACAACGTCGGAGCATAATCATAACGGGCAATGGATATTGACCAATCTGCTAGAAGATGAAAAGGAACAGCTGGAATCCGCAGATGGCGTAATGACACTGTCCTTTAAACCATACGAGATCAAAACGCTGAAATGGAAAGTAGGGACAACGCAATGACACAACCGATGGCGAATATTGCAATGAGTACATTTGAACTGCCGGAAGTGATCAAGCAGACATTGGCAGAAGCGGAGCAGCGATTGGCACATCGTCCGAAGCTGGCACAGCAATTCCGTAACTGTTTTCCGAATACATTGGAGACGACAACCAAGCTGCTGGATGATGGCACGACCTTTGTCATTACCGGTGATATTCCGGCGTTATGGCTGCGCGATTCGGTCGAACAGCTGATGCACTATGTACCACTCTGTGGCAAGGACGAGCAGCTGCAACGGATCATTAGCGGGCTGATCCGTCGTCATATGTTCTATCTGTCGGTTGATCCATATGCCAATGCGTTTAACGAAACCGCTAACGACTGGCATTGGGACCCGGCGGATGAGACGGAGATGGGACCGTGGGTGTGGGAGCGTAAGTTTGAGCTGGATTCGCTTTGCTTTACCGTACGGCTGGCGTATCAATATTGGAAGCACAGCGGCAATTCAGACATTTTTGATAGCGGGTTTAAAGAAGGATTGCGCAGCATTTACAAGCTATGGCGCACTGAGCAGCAGCATATGGAACAATCGCCATACCGATTTACGCGGCGTAATTGTCCAGCGATTGATACGATCCGCAATCAGGGCAAAGGCATGCCGGTTAACTACACCGGTATGATCTGGTCGGGTTTCCGTCCTAGCGACGATGCATGCGATCTGCATTATAATATCCCAGCGAATATGTTTGCTGTTGTCTGTCTGCGTCAGATGCAGGAGATGGTGCGGTTTGTGTATCGCGATCTGGCATTTGCCGACGAGCTAGCACAGATGGAAGAGGAAGTGCAGCACGGCATTGAGCTGTACGGCATTTACCGTCACCCGGAATACGGTCCGATCTATGCGTATGAAACAGACGGATTTGGCAACTATTGTCTGATGGATGATGCTGGTACGCCGAGTCTGTTGTCGATGCCGTATCTTGGTTACTGTCGACCAGATGATGCCATGTATTTGCAGACGCGCAAATTTATTTTGAGCAAAGAAAATCCGTTTTACTTTGAAGGCAAAGCTGCGCGTGGCATGGGCAGTCCTCATACGCCGCCGGATTACGTATGGCATATGGGATTGTCGATGCAAGGACTCACCGCCAGCACGGACAAGGAAATGCTGGAGATGATTAATATGCTGGAGAGTACGGATGCCGATACCGGTTATATGCACGAAGGCTTCCATGCTGACGATCCACATACCTTTACCCGCCCGTGGTTTGCATGGTCGAATAGTCTGTTTTCCAATCTCGTGTATACCGCTATGCAAAAAGGGCTGCTGGATAATAATCACGCATAAGACGTATATGCATGGTTAGAGGTGCATCTTAGGTGCAGATATGCATGCCTAGGTCGTATATGCATACGTAGCTCGATGCATCGTTACATGTACACCTGTTTTGAATAGGCAGTCAACGGCAACAGATCCACTGAACGTATTCCAATTGATGATAAAAGGGAGATTACGCATGAATTCCATTCTATCCAATCATTCCTCTGCATTGCGTACCGTTATTTTTTATGATTCCGGGTTTCCGTTTGATGGGCAGCGTCCGGGTGAGCAACAGCTTGCTGAACTGGGGAGCGACGTTGTTGTTGCCGATGCCGCGGGACTTGCGGATGCGCTGATACACGCAGATGTGTACGTGCATCTGCATGGCAGTTATTTTCCCAAAGAAGCATGGCACGCTATTTGGCAGCATGTACGTGGTGGCAAAGGGCTAGTGCATCTGGGCGGCGTTCCGTTCCGCACACCAGTACGCTGGACGGACAATGGCTGGCAAAAGGAAAATGATCAGACGGCATATCATCAGCAGCTGAATATTCACGAAGCATTGCCGGTTGATCCCGCGCCGATTGCAAGCTACGCTGCCAGTACCGATATTCCGCTGCTGGCAGGTCAAGAGCAGCTATTTACGATCGATGCTACATGGGGACTCGTACTGCATGTGACCAAAACGGATGATCATCCGGGGCAGGGTGGCTCCAGTGGTCCGATGGATGCGCATATCTATCCATTACTCAAAGGCATCTCGCAGGATGGACGCGAAGTGGCAGCACCCGTTGTATTGCTGGAACATACAAAGGGTGATTTTGCCGGTGGACGATGGGTATGTGCCAATCAACTAGCAGGAGAGTCGTTCTGGGAACAGGGTATCGCTGCGCTTCTAAGCTGGGCGCAATTCGCAGCACGCGGTGTAACTGAAATCTGGGTGAAGCCGAATTATGCCAGCTACGATCCGGGCGAGCGCCCGACGCTGACGATTCAATTGCAAAGCTTGCAGCGTCATGGAAGTGGCGGCGAGGTGGAGGGAGATTGGACATTTGCGTTGGCATTGCACAACAACAATGATCATCAAGTTTCCCAGCAAAGCCAGTCTGCTGCTGAAGAACAAGCGGCAAGCAGCCAATCTTCACTATGGAGTCATCAGCTGAGTATTCCGGCTTTCCGCGAGCTGAACTTTGTCAAAGTACCCGTGGACATTATCGTGGAGCCGGGATATTACGAGCTGGATGTGACTATCACCTCACCGCATGGAGATGTCCGTCAAGTGCGTCAAGGTTTCTGGGGATTTCATGCGGAGCTGCTGGCAGAGGGCGAGATGCTGACCGTAGACCGTGATTATTTTCGCAAAGAAGGACGACCGTTACCGATTGTCGGCATGACCTATATGACTTCGGATGTAGCGCGCAAATATTTATTCCTGCCGAACGCGTCCGTCTGGGATCGTGATATGTTGCAAATGAAGCATGCAGGCATTAATTATTTGCGCACAGGGATTTGGACGGCGTGGCGATACATTATGTTTGTCGATGGGCATCCGTATGAGGAAGTGCTGCGGGCGATCGACGCCTTTATTTTGACTGCGAAACGGCATGGGTTGGAGCTGACCTTTAACTTTTTCGCCTTTACCCCGGAGCAGTGGGAAGGTGTGAATCCGTATCTCGATCCGCGTAGTGTAGAGGCGCAGAAACGCTTTATTTCTGCCGTCGTCACCCGCCACAAAGACACTGCCAATCTGCATTGGGATCTGATCAACGAACCGTCCATGTTCCACCCAGACAAAACTTTCAGTGGTCCGCAGCCGGTGTATGATCGCTTCGAGCTGGAAGCGTATCGCCATTGGGTGCAGCAGCGCTATAACAACGATATTACCGCGGTACAGGAACGCTGGAATATGACACCTGCCGAGCTGCCGGACTTTGCCGCAGTGCGCCCGGTCAGCCCGGATGAAGTCAGCTTCCGCACCACATCCATTTATCCGAAAAAAGGAAATCGCTGGCTGGATTATAGCCTGTTCACGATGGATATGCACAATGCGTGGGCAACCGAATTGCGTGAGATGATTCAGTCCATTCAGCCGCGTCAACTAGTAACAGTCGGGCAGGATGAAGGGCTGGCAGGACAGCGTCCGTCACCGCTACTGTATGCCGAAGCGGTTGATTATACAACCGTGCATTCATGGTGGGAAATGGACGATCTCGTCTGGGACGGCATTCTGACCAAAACACCGCAAAAGCCGAATCTGATTCAGGAAACTGGCATTATGTATATCGAAACGCCGGACGGTCGCGCGAAGCGTAGTGAACAGGAATTGAAATATATATTGGAGCGTAAATATGCGTATGCCTTTTCTACTGGCGGCGCGGGTGCAGTGCAATGGATCTGGAATATCAATTTCTATATGCACAATGTGAATGAGTCGAATATCGGTGCGGTGCGTGCCGACGGAACAGAGAAGCCAGAAGCGGATGTATCGTATGATTTTGGACGCTTTATGAATGAGATTCGCGATCTGTTTGAGCAACGGACATTAGAGCAGGTGGCGGTCGTCTATCCATATTCCAATGATTTATCGACCCGTAAATTGGCGCGAGCAGCAACAGCGAAGCTGATCCGTACGCTCACTTATGAGCTGAATGTGCATCCGCGTGCATTTGGCGAATATCATCTGCATGAGCTGGAAAGTGGGACACCGCCGAAGCTGATCATCGTGCCGAGTGCGCATAATTTTCAGGGCGACGCGTTGCAGCAGCTATTGACGTATGTAGAACAGCATGGAAGCACGCTGCTATTTACCGGACCGCTTGATCTGGACGAGTACTGGCAGCCGGTCAATCGCTTACCGGATGTGACGGAGCAAGCACCGTTATCCAATGTACGCCGAGAGGAAGGATTACAGCTGGGCGATACTCTATTGCCGGTATCCTTTGGTGGAACCTCAATCGCTGAATTGGTTAAGCAAGCACCATTAACGGGCATCTCACAGGTGAAAACTGTTTCGCTTGGCGTAGGCAAGCTCATCTGGAGCCCTCTGCCGGTGGAGTTAAATGACCGTACGGATACGTTGAACGCGTTGTACGAATATGCGCTTAACGAAGCAGGCGCAGAGCCGGAATTGCATTGGCGGCAGGGCGGCGATCTGCCGGGCGTATACGGACGTAAGCTGGATTTTGCAAAGGGAAGTTTGTTTATTTTCGTATCCGAATATGGTGCTGATGCATCGATTGCTATCACTAATCCATTAAATCAGCAGCAATACAGTTTCACACTGGCAGCTGAACGTACAGTCATGTTTGCCACAGATTGCGAGGGTGAGCTGTTGTCCGTGTACCGTCCGCATGAAGTGGAGATTCAGATAGATTAAGCCTATACGTAGGTCCTAGTTATACGTATGTCCATATACCAATCAAAATAGAGCCGTATGCATTGGATATATCTATGTACTAACGATGTATAGCGAATTGGCATTCGCATGTAATCAATAAAACATCTATGTGCCGATATCCTGTCTGAATAAAAATTCTTTTGCATAGGATATCGGTATATTGGCAAAAGTGAAAAATGATCCACCTAAACGAAAAATGATCCCGCAGGAAAAATGTATCATGCCCGTAATTGTTTATAGAGAACAGGAATGAATCATCACGGGGGAGGCTATATGACATGAGCGATGCAAAAACAACTGAAGGAATAGACAAGGAACAGGAGCAGATTGACAAGCTGTTGGAAGTACAGGATGGTGTGCACAATTACAGCAGTGAGGAATCTTGGGTGAAACCGGAAGACCCGTATTTGTTAGAACGATTGGAATGGTTCAAAGACCAGAAGCTGGGGCTGATGATGCACTGGGGACCTTACTCGCAGCTGGGCGTCGTCGAATCGTGGGCATTGAGCGACGATGACGGCGATTGGTCGCGTGATGGCATCGACTGGCAACCAGATGCGCAGGAGCTGAAGCGTGAGTATTTTGGACTGAACCAAACATTCAATCCGATCCGCTTTCAACCCGAAGAATGGGCAGAGCTAGCAAAAGAAGGCGGCTTCCGCTATCTGAACTTTACGACCAAGCATCATGACGGCTTCTGTATGTGGGACACCCATACGACGGATTACCGGATTACTGGCAAGGACACGCCATTTCACGCCCATAAATATGCCGATATTGTAGGCAATCTGTTCAACGCGTTCCGCGAGCGCGGACTGGCAATCTCAGCATACTTTTCCAAAGCCGACTGGCATACGCCCTATTACTGGGCAGATGGGATGGAACGCGGACAACATAGCTGGCGTGGACCAAGCTACGACCCACATCAATACCCATGGCTATGGGAGCAATTTGTCCAGTTTACTCATGACCAGATTGAGGAGCTGCTCACCAACTACGGTCGCGTGGACGTATTGTGGCTTGATGCGGGCTGGGTACGCGCAGGCAAGGGTGGACAGGATATCCGTCTCGGAGAAGTCGTCGATAAAATGAGAAAGCATCAACCATGGCTACTATCCGCTGATCGTACCGTAGGCGGGGCTTACGAAAATATCGTCACACCAGAACAAACCGTACCAGAGCACGCCATGTCCATCCCGTGGGAAAGCTGCGTTACGATGGGCACATCGTTCTCATTCCGCTACGAAGATCAATACAAATCCGTACGCCAGCTCGTACACCTGCTGATGGAGATCGTCTCCAAGGGCGGCAATCTGGCACTCAACGTAGGTCCACAACCCGACGGTCGTCTGCCCGAAGGTGCCATCGCCCGGATCAAAGGACTAGGTGCTTGGCTCAACACTTACGGCGAAGCCGTTTACAGCACCCGTAGCTGCGCTCCAGCCTATACCGACAACTGGGCATTCACAGCCAAGCCGTCTCAAAACAAAGTATACGCCAGCTATCTCTACACCGACGAACAAACCCAAGTCCCAACCATGCACACCATCCCTTACGAGGGAACCGTACAATCCATCGACCTGCTGGGCGAAACCATCACCGAATCCCTACATTTCCAACAAACAACCAAGGGCATCGAAGTTCACCTACCACCTTCAACCCAAACGAACTCCCAACCCCCAACCCCCATCGCCCACATCTTCCGATTGCACACAACCTAAACCCAACAACCAAGCACCCAACCCAAACCACCCAAACCAGCCCCCAAGGCTGGTTTCTTTTCAATACAAAAACCGAACTATGCAAAATACATCCAGAAAAATATTCAGAAAACTAAAAAGATAATCACAAAGATCTAACAACACTACCCCCAATTTCACTAAAAATAACCCCAATTCAAGCCAATCTCACTACTCTATACAATCCCCATCCCTCCCAGCTACCTACCCACCCCACATGCTTGCTTCTGCGTATAGATTAGATGCAAGCATCGCGGAACGGAGGGAAGGAAATAAGGGGTAAGGACGACTTTGGAGGGGCGGGAATCTTCATTCTCTCCCAATCCAAAAGATTCCCGCGGCTCCACCGGAGGACGTCCCCTTATTCCTTCCCGCAGTGCATGCTGCCCTAATCCCACGCCAAAGCACCACCATGTACAAAAACATGATACAGTATGTCAGAACTATTGCCATTAATCTACAAAAAACGTTAAGATATGAACAATTCACATTCATTTCGACAAAAATCCCCATTACACAGAAGGTGACCATATGAGAGTACTGCTAGTAGACGACGACGTAATCGTTACAAAAGGCTTGCGCAATATTATCCCTTGGCACGAATGGAACGCCGAGATTGTGGGCGAGGCGCGGAATGGCAGCGAAGCGTTAGAGATTGCCTTGCAGCGACACCCTGACCTGATCATTACCGATATCAAAATGCCGATCATGGACGGACTGGAGCTATGCCGCCGTATCCATGAGCAGATGACCGATACAGCGATCGTATTGCTAAGCGCGCACGAAGACTTTGACTATGCCCGGCAAGCGATGCAATACGGTGTACAGCAATACATCGTCAAGCCTGTCGCCAGGCCCGAGATTGAGCAGCTGACCGACTATGTACGCGAACTCGCACAGCGGCGTGGACAGCGGTTGGATCATTATCATTCCTTGTTTGGCAAAGAGCTGGAACAGCGTTGTACCGAAGCATGGCAGGCAGGCGATATGCTATTTTTCCAGCAGCTATTCGATCATCAGCTTGCGGCAGAATTGCCTCCGGCGGAAGTGAAGGCACTGTGTATCCGCGTGCTGAATCTATTGTTTGATTTTAACGACCGCATCGCTGGTGCTCAGTTGGGAGCACGAGCAACGTATATGGATCGGTTGCTTGATTTGAAAACATCGCCCGAAGCGATCGCCTTCACCTGTGAATGGTGCAGCACGATGGGCAAGCTCGCAAGTGAGAAAAAAGACACCCGTCAGCATTCACTAGTCGACTATGTAAAGCAGCATGTGCAGGAGCATATCCACGAACCCGATCTGTCGCTTGCCAGCATTGCTGCGCGATTGGATCGTTCCCCCGCCTATGTTAGCGCGGTGTTCAGTCAGAATACTGGCACGAAGCTGGGGAGTTATATTACGTCAATCCGTATGGAGATGGCACGCCGCTTGCTGCTTGATCCAGCGGTGCCCGTGTATGCCGTATCCGAGCAACTTGGATTTCTGGATTCGCATTATTTTGCCCGTGTATTCAAAAAGCAGGAAGGCATGACCCCGTCGGAATATCGCAATCTGTATCTGAACGGCAACTCTGCAACCGGAGCGCGGTCATGAGATGGGCGAGCGGCTGGCGCGGTTGGCTGGAGCGAACCGGCATTCGTGGCAAAATCGCTGTCTTGTTTATCGGCGTCATCACGTTAACTGCGGTGCTATCGAACGGGATTTTGTATGTTGTATTTACTGGCATTATGCGCGAGCAGCTATTGGAAGATCAGCAAAACATTATGCTGCAAAGCCGCAACAATATCCAAAATGTCGAGACTAGCATCGATCAGGCAACATATTACTTTTCCACTGACAAGACGATTGCTGATATTCTTAACCAACCAACGGCAGATGATATTGAACGGTATCGCAACCTGAATATTATGAATCAGCAGTTTATCAAATATCTGGATGTGCCGCTGAGTAGTGTGGTGAACGCATACTCGGCGCTTTTTTTTGTCAGTGATACGTCGCCTGTTGCGCAGACGCTGCCGACAACGAGCTTGCAGCTATTGGGCGGGCTGTCGGATTCCGGGGGCAATCGCTTTTTCAGTCCACAGCTAGCGGCGGGCGAGGAATGGTTCAAGCGGACGGTGGAGCTGCAAGGGACGCTGAATATTTTCTATGCAGATGGTGATCAGGAGCATGTGTACGTTGCCAAGCAGGTGCGCAATCCACTAATCATGAACAGTAACAATGAAATGGGCGTCGTCGTGATCGCTATCGACAAAAATGAATTTGGACGCCAGATTGAGAATTCTCAGCTGACGAGCGGAACACGCTTGTTGCTGGCAGATCAGAGCAATCGGGTGCTGTACAGTAACGACCGCTCCTGGACAGGCGTGCAGATTACGGATGGCGGACAGTTGGCACCGCTGCTGGAATACGCCGATGTGGGCGGCAGCACCGATTTGGATTATAACCATACTTCGTATATCGCCGATGTGTACCCGCTAAAATGGGGCTGGAATCTGGTCGCTCTCATTCCGTACAGCGATGTAACCGAGCGTTTGTCGATCATTCGCTATCTGATCGCTGGCATTACCGGAATGGTCATTATAGTGGGCGTAGTACTGACGCTGATCGTGTCCAACAGTATCGCTCGTCCAGTAATCAAGCTTGCCAATGTTATGAAAAAGATCAAGGATGAGTCCAATATCGACGTATTTATCGAGCCACCAGAGCAGAATGAAGTTGGCGTGCTGTACCGTCAATTCAATAACTTGATGCAGCGCATTAACGGTCTGGTCGACGATGTAGTACGCAGTGGGGAACGGGAGAAGCAAGCGGAGATGAAGGCGTTACAGGCGCAGATTAATCCGCATTTTATATACAATACGCTGGATTCGGTCAACTGGCTGGCGCTGAGTCGCGGGGAGGACGATATTGCAACGATGGTATCTTCGCTCGCAGCGATTTTGCGTTATAGCATTCGTGAGCCGGGAGAAAAGGTTCCGCTGGAGCAGGAGATCGATCATGTGCGCAATTATGTCAGCATCCAGCAGATGCGATATGGCAACAATTTTGACGTGCAATATGATATCGATTCCCAATTGTATCGATATCCGGTACCCAAATTCATCATTCAGCCATTGATCGAAAATGCGATCCAGCATGGAACTGAGCGGCATAGCGGACAGGGTCATATCGTATTGCGCGCGCAGATTATAGAAGGTACGCAGAGCGAACGATCATATGGAAAAGCCCCAGTGATCAATGACATAGATATAGGCGATCTATCGCAGCAGGTATCATTGCAGCACCCAGTAACGCCGTCAACATCAGATGATTCGAGTTCTCACACGATGCCGTGTATCCGATTGATTATTGAAGACAACGGACCGGGCGGCGATATTGTCACGCTGAATCAGTATTTAAATGATCAGCAAGAAGCATTACCTAGCTCTGACGGTATCGGCATCCGCAATGTGCATCAGCGTATCCGTCTGCACGACAATGACGAACGATATGGATTGCATTTTGAATATGAGAATGGAGTAATGAAATCTATCATCACCCTTCCGTATGAGGAGAGAAGATAACGCTTACCATAAAAATATGCACCTTATCTAAAAAAAGTACGCTACCTATGCTGTCATCGTTAGAGGATAATAAGTCTATACACAAGAAACGACAACAGAGCCGGATGAAAGGTCATGACGATCTGATTCCGCTCATGCCCTTCCGGTTGCCTATAGCACCGGAAAGTCAAAATATAATGCGGCAAACAATGGTTTATCAACATCATTTAGCCTCAACACCCATTATATTCGACACAGTGGCAATATCATACGCAACATCATGTTCAGCTTGGTACAAGACGAAAAGGGGATGAAGCAATGCTGCACAAATCAAAAGCCTGGTCTCTAAGCCTGGCGGTACTGCTGTTACTGTCTGTCGTATTGTCTGCATGTGGAGGCTCGGATGAAAGCTCCGCTACCGATGCCAACGGAGAACTTGCTCCGGTTGAGCTAGTCTTTTACAACTACGCGACACCGATGAAGGGACAGGAACGTGTCCTTCAGGAAATTAACAAATACCTGAAAGAAAAGATCAATGCCACCGTCAAAGTTGTGACGATGGAAGGCAGTGATTTTGAAACGAAAGTACCGGTCATGCTCGCTTCTGGTCAGCCGATGGATATCGTGTTCACCAGCTCATGGACGAACAACTATCTGTCCAACGTATCCAAGCAAGCCTTTACCCCATTGACCGAATTGATGGACAAATACGGTCAGGATCTCAAGAAAACCGTACCCGATACATTATGGAAAGGCATGACCGTCAAAAACGAGATCTATGCCGTTCCTAGCTACAAAGAAATTGGTCATCAGGTTGGCGTGCTCATGCGCAAAGATCTGGTGGACAAATATAAGATCGATACATCCAGCATCCAATCATGGAAAGACATGGAGCCGATCCTGAAAACGATCCATGAAAAAGACCCTAGCATTCTCGCACTTGATGGCTCGGAAGGCATGTACCGTTCTATTCCAGTACAGCATATGTCCGGCGACTGGAATTTGCCTGGCGTCATTAACGTAGGTGATCAACCGTACTACAACCGCCCGGATGACAAAATCTTTGATCAATACGAGACACCAGAATTCAAAGATTTTGTAGAAACGGCATATCGCTGGAACCAAGCCGGCTATACGCCGAAGGACGTAGAATACCAGAGTGAGAACGATTGGAAAGCTGGTAAAGTATTCGCTGGCTCTCTGCTGTATGCACCGAACTATGTGTACAAACGCAGCGCCCAGCTTGGATATGAGCTGGACTACCAGAATCTTGGCAAAGGCGTGGTAGAGACAAGCGACGTACAAGGTGGCGGCTTCGCCATTCCACGCTCTTCCAAAAATCCAGAACGCGCTATGATGTTCCTGAACCTGCTGTACACCGATCCGGTGCTGGCGAATATGTTCGTCCACGGTATCGAAGGACAGGATTACGAGAAAGTGGATAATACATTTATCAAGCCTGCCGAAGGCGTCGACCCACTCAGCCCGGATTATGATTACGGGTATGGCTGGATGTGGGGCAATGTGAACATTTTCTACTATGATCAATCGTATCCGAAGGACACACTGGAACAGTTCAAGAAGTTCGAAGACAACAATACACCATCACCTGCACTCGGCTTCAACTTTGATACGACACCAGTGCAGACGCAGATTGCTGCGATCAACAATGTCATCAGTCAGTTCTACCCGCCGCTCGTCCGAGGTACGGTCAACCCGGATCAATACTTGCCGATGTTTATCCAGAAGCTGAAGGATGCTGGTGTGGACGAACTGATCACCGAGATGCAATCCCAGTATGATCAGTGGAAAACAGAGCAAACCAAGTCCTGATATATAAAAGCCGCTATTAGATCGCTATGCATTCACCAATCAACTATACAAAAGAGGAGAGGGGCGGAACAGCAATTCCGCCCTTTTGCTTTCCATACATCATTTGATCAGCACAGGGGGAGAGGGCATGACATTACTGTACGAACTGCGCAAGCATGGAGCGCTGTTTCTGATGGCGCTGCCGGCACTGGTACTGCTGGTGCTGTTTAATTACTTGCCGATGTTCGGCGTCATTCTGGCATTCAAAAACTACAACTTCTACGACGGGATTCTCGGCAGCCCATGGGTCGGGTTCGACAATTTCAAATATCTATTCAAAGGCGATGCGTGGCTTATTACGCGTAACACACTGCTGTATAACTTTGTATTCATTATCGTCGGATTGGTGCTGTCAGTGGCGATGGCGATTGTGCTGGACGAGATTCGTAGCCGCTTCTTATCCAAGACGTATCAGACGATTCTCATCATGCCGTATTTTCTGTCATGGACGATTGTAGCACTGATCTTTTACGCCTTTTTAAGCGCGGACAAAGGGATTGTGAATCAAATGATCTCATCGCTCGGCTTTCATCCGATCAATTTTTACACGGAGACGACGTATTGGCCTTATATTCTCGTATTCGTCTTTTTCTGGAAAAGTGTCGGTTATAACAGCATCATCTATCTGGCTTCCGTTACTGGCATCTCGCCAGATTATTACGAAGCGGCAACAATTGATGGTGCCAACAAATGGCAGCAGATTCGCTATATCACACTGCCATGTCTGAAGCCGATCATTATTATTATGACCATTCTCAGTATCGGTAAAATCTTTTACGCCGACTTTGGGCTGTTTTATCAGGTCACGTATAACTCCGGTGCACTCTATCCGGTGACACAGGTTATCGATACGTATGTATATAACGGTCTGACCACGATGGGCAATTATGGTATGACTGCTGCTGCCGGGCTGTATCAGTCGTTTGTCGGCTTTGTTCTTGTTATCTTCACCAACTGGGTTGTCAAAAAAATCGACCGTGACAGCGCGCTGTTCTAAAAGGAGGCTGTACGATGGAACAAACATCCAACCGTTTCAATCAGCTGCCGCGCAGCTGGAATCTGGTGTTCAATATTATTCTGATCATATTATGCGTCATCTGTATCATTCCGATCATTCTCGTCTATGCCATCTCATTTACAAGCGAATCCAGTCTGGCGGCAAAAGGATACCAGTTCTGGCCTTCGGAATGGAGTCTGGCAGCGTACGGTTATATTTTCCGCAATAGCGATCAGATTCTTCAATCGGCGTATGTGACGATTGGTGTGACTGTGATCGGTACGCTGTTCAGTCTGATCGTGACCGCCCTGTTCGCGTATGTACTGTCGCGTCGCGATTTTCGTTATCGCAACATTATGGCGTTCTTCTTGTTCTTCACGATGCTGTTCAACGGTGGTCTGGTACCATCATATATCGTTAATACGAATGTGCTGCATCTGGGTGACTCATTCTGGATTCTGATTTTGCCGTATTCACTCAGTGCGTTTAACGTCATTATTTTACGGACATTTATGCAGCAGTCGATTGAGACGGCGATTCTGGAGGCGGCGCGGATTGATGGAGCGGGAGAGTGGTATATTTTCGCTCGGATCGTAGTGCCACTGTCCAAGCCGGGTCTGGCAACGGTCGGTCTGTTCACACTCGTTACGTATTGGAATGACTGGTTTCTCGGTCAGCTGTACATCACCAATCCGAAGCTGGTCAGCCTGCAATACATGCTGATGAAGCTGCAATCCAATATCGACTTTGTGACCAACAATGCAACCTCAGCGACCAACAATATGCTGATGGCGCAAATTCCAGCAGAAGGCGCGCGGATGGCAATTCTGGTAATCGTATTGACACCAATCCTGTGTGCATATCCATTTTTCCAAAAGTATTTTGTCAAAGGTCTGACGATTGGCGGGATCAAAGGATAACCTGCTGCGTGTATGTATCATGCAATCAACCAAAAAACCTGATCACCCCCTCACAGCTGGGATTTCCCCACGGTGTGAAGGCAGTTGATCAGGTTTTTGGTCATGCTTCTGTTCTATCTCATATGGTACTCTAGTCGGCTTGTATTGTCATTGCTAGTGAATTGCATATATGCTATTTAGTCCACCTATACACCAAGTATCGGGTGTATCACGTTCCTATATACAACGATATTACTGCTTATTTTTGTCCACAATCATATCTGCGAGCAGACCGATCTGTCCAACAATCGATGCTGGATCGTAGAAGGAGAAGGTGTCATACGGCAAATCGTACACTTGTCCACTTTGAACAGCAGGCAGGTTTTTCCAGATGGAACTGTTCAATACTGCGTTTTTCTGAGCTTCGGTTGTGCCGTCGTTGAAGCAGATGAAGATATGATCGGCATTGGCATACTCCGGCAGACTTTCCAATTGAATCGGCAAAATCTGCTTGCCGCTGTCGATCACTTCTTTTTGTACATTATCCAGCGGTTTCAATTGTAAGCCATCATACAGTGCATAACCACCGCGACCGTAGTTATCGCCAAGAATGGAAATGTCTTTGTCGCGTACATTGATCAGCACAGCGGTTTCGCCCGGCTTCACAACGTCTTTGATCTTCTCGCGTGCTGCACTGGCGGCTTCGTCATATTGCGTCAGCCATGCCTGTGCTTGCTGTTCACGTCCGAGCAGCTTGCCGAACAGTTGAATTTCTTCTTTTGGATTGTTGTACGCGTTGTAAGGCACGTACAGTGTTGGAGCGATTTTGCTGAACTGATCGTAGGCTTCTACATCGAAGTCATTGATTACGATCAGATCGGGATTGAGCGAGATTACCTTTTCCATTGAAGTCGGTGCACCGATATCTTCGATACCCTGTTCCTGCTCCTTCAGAAATGGACTTCCCATCCACCATTCCTTATTGGCGGCAACAGGCTTTAGACCGAGCGCCAGCAGAGTACCATGATAATACGTAGACACGATACGCTGCGGATTCGTTGGGATTGTAATTTTGCCTTTGGCGGTATCGATTGTACGCGTAGCCGATGTGTCGGTAGCAGCTGTCGTACTTGTGTCCGTACCGGATTCTGTCGTTGTTGCTGTACCGGATGAGGCTGTCGGAGCAGCGGACGATCCGCATGCAGAGAGCAGCAGGCAGAACATCACCATCATCGCTATCATACAGGCTGGCTTGCGAAGCAGCCGGTTATTCATTGTTCATTCCCCCAGTTTGCTAATTGATAATCATTATCAACCAGAATCATAACAACCTACTGCGGGAACGTCTATGGACAAACATGATCAATTCCTGTCACAAATATGATGCCAGACTATCCAGCCATGCCTGTAATTGCAATTGCTGGGAAAAAGGGTCAAATCCATAAAATACATGCCGATCCATAAGATGCACCTTGCCCGCCTGTACCGCCGGTAATTGCTTCCATAGTGGCGACTCCATCACTGGCGCAGCTAGTTGCCGCTGCTGACCATCCTGATGTTCCACCGGATAATGAATGACGATCATATGATCAGCAGCATAATCGTCCAACCGATGCAGCGGAACTTCTATATTAAGCAAGCCTGTATCAATCAACTGCTGTCGCACTTGATCCGGTGGCTTACACCCTAACCCGTCATATAGGAGCGGCCCGCCCATGCTGCGCAGATTCCCATACACATATACCTTTTCAGAGACGATCTTGTAAATGCCCACCGTTTCGCCTTTATCCTGCCAGCGACGTAGCTGTTGTCGGACTTCTGCTAATTGATCATCCCAGCTGTCCAGCCAATGCTGTGCCTGTTCACTGCGCTGGACACGCTGTGCAAGCCAGAGCCATTGCTGCCGCCAATTGTACTGCTCCACAGGTAAGCACTGCACTGGCGCGTACTCATCCAACCATTCCGCATGTGGATCATCAGTATAAGCGAAGACTAGATCCGGCTGTTGCTCGCTTAGTACAGACAGCGAAGGAGAGGGCATCATCGTAATATCGACTTCTGGCAGGGCAGTATAGCCATTTACATACTCAGCTGTCTTCCGATGCGTTTGCCAGCGGTGCCACATCCTCCTGTCGATCTGCCCGGCAACCGGAAGGATACCGAGACCGAGCAGCATTGCCGTTAACGGTCTATTCCACGTCACATAGGATTTGGGCGCCGTCCTGTACTGACGCGGTGACATCCCGAATTGCTGCTTGAATTTGCGGCTAAAATAATGCATATCACCGTACCCGCAGCGGCGTGCGATCCCATCCAGACTAGCATGCGACAGTTGCAGCTCCAACCGCGCACGATGCAGCCGCAATCGGCTCAAATATTGGCTGAACGAGCAGCCTTTATGACTGCGGAACATCCGTGAGAAGTGCTCTGGCGTCATCCCTGTTTTCCGAGCCAGTTCATCCCGGCGCAGATCGTCACGATAATGGGTCTGCACATAGCTGATCATCTGCTGAAAAGACAAGTGCTCGTTATGCACTCCAGTATCTGTTTCCAATGACAACAGATGCAGCAGCTCATAAAAGCTCCGGTAAAAAGCCAACATATTCAGCGTTGAATGCAGCTGTGCAACATCTCCGGCTAACTTATCCATGTCCTCACACAAGCGCCGCATTTCGGCAGGCGAGTGAATGAGCAATACAACGGCTGTGCCTGCAATATCACCCGTTCTCACTCCACTTGGTAGAAACGAAGGCCATGCCGCATCTGTCGCCTGTTGTTTGTCGTCCGCATGGCTTGACAGTTCCCGAAATACAAGCCGATACAATTCCAGCGGCTGCTGTCCCGTACTGCCGATATGTATACCTGCTCCAGATGGGCAAAATAATAATTGTGCATCATTCATTGTGGTCATTTGTCCACCAATCGTCACCTGTGCCTGACCTTTGCTCATGAACAGCAGCGTATGCCCATCCGCCACCATCCATTCCTGTCCATCGGCATCATCGAACACCATGTTTGTAAAAGACAACGGCATCCACATGATCGGCAACATACCATTCGCCGTATGAGAGAGCGGAAGCGATACTATATCGTTATCTACAGTATGCTGAATAGAATCAGACAACTCTGGTTGTGGCGACGAATTGATCCGCTCCCATGTATCTATATATTCCAGTACTTGCGCCTCCGTAGTGTACTGTTTCAACTGCTGGCGCAGCGCTGCCGCCTGTTCCTGCTCCAACTTGCCTACATAACGTACCGTTCGATGCCGCACTTTGCCATCTTCAGTCCGATACGATTCCACCAGCCGATAATACGTATGTGTATTCGTCCCACGTCGAACGAGTTGCTTTTTCAAAAACATATCGCCCATCACACTCCATCCGAGAGCAAAATAACAATCAACAAAATAATCAACGAAGAAGTAAAACGAAGCAGTAATCAGCTACGTTCCAATGTAGACAAATATAGCCGAATATAGTCAAACGAAAGTTAAAGACTACATATTAAAGTAAGGACTACACTTCATACGTTCATTTTGCCGTAAAAAAGCAATCTGCGAAAGAGCCAATCTTACCATGGCACAACCACCAATAGAACCACTGACGACAGAACGAATGGGATAAAGGAAGTAAACATGCCGCACACCGCTCCATATCAGCGTTCAACCGCATTCGAATATTTTCCCAAACGCCCGGTTTGTGATACATTAATAAACAGATAAAGCTGGGTTTTGTACCATGCTCAACAGGAATGAGGGGAATGAAGGATATGGCTGTAGATGAAAACTATCAACGCAAGCTGGAAGATCAGAAGCGTTTGTTCAAGCAGCTTGGCGTCAAGTTCGATTCACTTACGATTCATGAGAAGGATTTCACCACCAAGATGAGAGGCTATTCACAGGAAGAAGTGGATTTCTTTCTCGATGATGTCATTCAAGATTATGAGCGCTTTTACAAAATCATCACTGATCTGCTGGATAAATATAACGAGCTGCAACGCCGCCAAACGTATGAAAAAGAACGCGCTGCCGTGGAGCGTGATCGCGTCACTGCCGAGCAGGAACGTGCCACCGCCAGAGCACGCGCGCTGGAAAGCGGTGTGGAGCGAAGTGTTGTAACCGATGCGATTAGCAGTTTGGAACGCACAATTGCTCAACTGAAATCACGTCTGGACGAGAAGCGTGACGATTCATACTGAATAATGAAGAAAGGGATGCCCTGCGATGGTTCACAGGGCATCCCTTTTCTTTGTACGTTAACGGTATTCATCCAGAGCTTAATCCGTCACATGGCTGCTGCTCTGACGCAGATCAACAATCTGTTGTAACTTGCGTGCATATTCCGCCAGTTCGTCATATCCGCTAATAAAGTTCAGCAGGGCACGAATCATACCAGAGCGACGTTCCGTCCGAATGACTTCCTGCTCTAGCGAATGCAGCACTTGCCACAGCTCTTGTTGTTCCTCGTCACCGATGGCGAGAGCGTCCACATGGCGTTTGATAGCAAGCAGTAGTTCATGAATCATGATGCCCTGAAATACCGGGCTTTGCTCCACACATTCCGGCTTCATGGTCACTTTTTTCCAATCCCAGATCGGTTTGTACTCGTATTTGACCATATTCTTGACCATCTGGTCGACCAATCCAGCCAGAAAGCGTGCCAGCTCCTCATTGGTCGTCTGCGGCTGTAATCCGATGACTGGCAAGAACAAATATTGCATCAATAGCGAACGTACCATGAAGATAATGTCGTATACATAGATGCTCACTTGTTCACCATAAATATCGGTCAGGCAATCCGTACACCAGCGATTCGCCTGATACTCTACCTGCAAGCAGGCTTGCAGCAGCTTCTCATTTTGCAAAATCGTCTTGTCGTGCAGCGCCATCAGAATAGAGTGGATCTTGCTCTCCAGCATCATGCTTAGATGCAGCTGTACGAATCCGTTCAGCTTTTGCTCCGGCGATTGCTCCATGCCAGCGTACAGCCGTTCAATCCGTTCGTTGATCATACGCCCGTGCTCCAGAACTGTAGCGATCAGAACGTCTTCTTTACTCTGGAAAAACTTATAAAACGAAGCCTTCGCCATACCGCTTTCCCGGGCGATTTCGTCTACCGATGTCGCGGTATAGCCTTTTTCCGAGAAAAGCCGAACTGCCGCTTCGATAATATCCTGTTCTTTTGACTTCAAGGGCGTGTCCTCCTGTATCCGGGGAAGGGCAGAAGCCATTCATCACCGGATAAAAATGCGACAAACGGACAGTTTCCCGTCCGTTTGCCTGTTGTGCCGCGAATGCTGCGGACATTCTATTCCCGCATATCGATTTGTTGGTCACTTGCGATGTTCAGCTGCAAGTGGATATGATCTCGGTACGATATCCGCTTATTCCTGTAACGGTCTATACATTATACTTTCGGAGCAGCATTAAGTTTCTCTAAGCGTCTTTGTTTTCGTTCCATTTTACGAATCTGGCGTTTTTCCTTCCAGCGTGCGACAACCATATAGAGAGAAGGAACGACGAACAGCGTCAGAATGGTCGAGAAGATCAGACCGAAGATAATAACGACACCGAGCGGTCGGAATAGCAATTCCCCAATCGTAGCAATCGGGATCATACCTACGATTGCAGTCAGTGAAGTGAGCAAGATCGGACGGAAACGGGCGGAAGCTGCCATAATGACTGCTTCTTTCAGTTCCATACCTTCACGCCGTGCATCCTCGATAAACTCGATCAGTACGATACCGTTCCGTACGACGATACCCGCGAGCGCGATAATACCCATAACCGACATGAAGCCAATCGGTGTACGTGTCAGGAACAGACCGAGAATACCGCCTGCCGCCGCCAGATACACGGTCGTCATAATGATCAGCGGAATCGACAACGAGTAGAACTGAATCACGATCAGAATGAAGATCAGGAAAACGGCAACAACGAACAGCTTGCCGAGATCGCCGAACGTATCCGCCTGATCAGACGTTTCACCGCCGATTTCGTACGTGTATCCTTCTGGGAAATTCATTTGCTGCAATTTTGGCGTGATTTCTTGCATAACTTCCGTTGCAGTGCGACCATTCACATCTGCTTCAATCGTATTCACGCGTTGCAGATTGTAACGGTCGATTTGTTGGACTGTGAATTTCGGCTTCATTTCCACGATTTGAGACAGTGGAATTTGCGTGCCAGCCGAGTTGGTTACATTGGTTTGTTGCAGCAGGGCGGTTGGATTCGCGGTTTGTGACCCTTTGATATACAGCTTCATATCAACCAGATCATCACCGTTGTCAAAATCACCTACGCTCATACCGCTACCCATCATCAGCAATGTCTGGGTTAGATTGTTGTAGCTCACTTTGTAACGATCCATAGCTTGCTTATTCACGACAAAATCAAGTGCATAGTTGTCGATGCCCAGACTGTCGCTAATGCCGTACGTTCCTGGCGTATCGCTAATAATCTGCTTGATTTCGTTGGACAGCGAACGGATTTCTTCCAGATTGTCTCCGAGAATACGGATCGATACTGGCTTACCGACCGAGACGCCGACGGCGGTTCCGCTAACAGAAGTCTGGATACCCGGATAATCGGCTTCCAATTGATCCGACCATTTGTCCGTCGTTTGTTCTACCTTCATGTCGTGTTTACCAGTAATGAGAATCTGACCGGTATTCGTACCACCACCAGCAAGTGCGCTCAAGTTGGTAAACAGCTGAGGTGCAGCGCCGCCAGAAGCGTACGCCATATTTTCTACTTCTGGTTGTTTTTTGAGCCATGCTGCCATGCTGTGAACCGTTTTATCGGTTTCTTCCAGCGATGTACCAGACGGCATATTCACATTGATCGTAATCTGCGGGTCTTCCGATGTTGGGAACAGCTCAATCGGTGTAAAAGCAGCCAATCCGTACGCAAACGTACTGACGAGCAGACCGACGATGGCTACGATCAATGGACGTTTCAACACTTTTGGCATCAGACGATGCGCATAGCCATTGCTGACTGCTTGAATCTGTTTGCCCAGCAAACCAGCGGGTTTGTCCACATGACGACGACCGCGTTCTAGCTGGCGTTCTTCATACCATTGACGGAAGATTGGAATAATCGATAGCGACATAATCATCGACGCCAGCATACAGAGCGAGATAATCGTCGGAATCGGGCGGATAAATGCTCCCATATCGCCTTGCAATACCATCAACGGCAGGAAGGCAGCAATCGTTGCGAGTGTCGCCGTAATGATAGAGATAGCGACCTCTTTTGTTCCTTTTAGCGCTGCATCGGTTGGATTCTCACCAAGCGTCGATAGTCGCCGCTCAATATTGTCGTTGACGACGACCGCGTCATCGACCAGAATCCCGAGTACGATAATCAGACCGACAATCGTAATCTGGTTGAGCGTGATCCCGAGTTGCGGCAGGAAGATCATGCCGAGTGCAATGGAGATTGGAATGGCAAGCGCGACAAACGCCGCAGTCAGCCAATTCATACCCAGTGTACAAATTAAGATAACCGCTGCAATCGCAATCGCCATCTCTTTGATCAGGTTGTTGTAACTTTTGTTCACCTCATCATTTTGAGCGAACAGCGATTCAATTTTGATATTAGCGGGCAGTGTCTTTTTCAATGTATCCATCTTGGCGGTCAGACGTTGATTCATGGTTGGAACGTCCGAACCGGTCTGACTGCTAATATCGAGCGAGATGGAAGGAGTACCGTTGTAATAACTCAAATACGATTCGGTTGCTTTGACCAGGTGTACATCGGCAACATCTTTCAGATATACCGGAATACCAGCTTCGGTCTGAGACACAACGATATTTTTGAGTGTATTATAATCGGTTGCCTTATCGACCGTGAGTTGATATGTACGGTCTGCATACGTAAAGTTCCCGGTCGGCACGCGGTTATTTTCCGATTGGATTGCCTGCATTACGGTTCCCCACGGAATTCCGTATTGTTGCAGCTTCGCCATATCGGCATCGATGCGTACTTGCTGATCCGGAATCCCTTGGATCTCGACATCGGTAATACCCGGAACCGAACGCAGCTGATCGCGCCAAGTATTCATCAGGTCACTCAGTCCATAAATGTCTTCTTTCGTTTTGCCATAGATGGCGAACGATTGGACAAAGGTTTGCGTCAGATTATCGTTGACGACTGGCGTATCTGCATCGGCAGGAAGCTCTGCTTGCGCATCTTCTACTTTGCGACGCAGCTCGTTCCAAGTGTCTTTGGCATCGGCGCTGTCCTCTGCCTGGACTGTAATGGAAGAAATACCATTACCGGAGGTGGAGGAGATTGTCTTCAGATCCGTAACTTCCTTGATCTTTTGCTCCAGCACCTCGGTTACCGTCTGCTCCATCAGATCAGGGCTGGCACCGGCATACGTTGTTGTAACAATTGCCGTTTTGACCACAACGTCTGGCATGAGCTGCTTCGGCAAACCCATCAGCTGGGCAGTACCGAAAATAATCAGCATCACAAAGAACAGAAGAGTGATTTTACGTTTTTGAACAAAGTACTTAATCATTAGCAGTGGCCTCACCGTTTGTGCCGGTTGAAGCTGCATTGGATTGGCCAGCGCTGCTGTTGCCCTGCGCGTTGTTCGTCGCAGCATCACTTACTTTCAATTCGTCGCCATTGAATAACCGATCGGCGCCGCGGGTAACGACTTTGTCTCCTACTTTCAGACCGCTTGTAACTTCATAGCTATTATTGTACAGATTGCCCAGCTTGACGGTTGTCTGTACAGCTTTGCCATTCACGGCTTTGAATACATACGGTTCACTGCCGGAGCTAACGACTGCTTCCACCGGCACGAGAATGCCGCTCTGCGAGGAAGCTTGACGGGAAGCGCTCACGACCTGTCCCGGTTTCCAATCTTGGTTCGAATTGCTAATTGCAACTTCGACGCTGATCGAACCGGTATTTTCATTTGTTTGTGGATACAGCTTGCTTACTTTTCCAGTGCGTACATCGTCGTACAGACTGATGCTTACTTGTTGTCCGACTTTCCACTGACTGATCTCGCTATCTGGAACCGGCAGCAATACTTTCAGACGATTGATTTCGCCGATTGTAAATACTTCGGTACCTGCGCTTACCGTTTGTCCAGCTGACAGCGTTTTGGTCAAGATCGTACCAGAAGCGGGAGATTGCAGATTGCCGCGAGTCAGATTGAGCTGCGCGGTATCACGGGAAATGACCGCCTGGTCATAACTAGCCTGTGCTTGTTCGACCCCAGCCTGTGCTTGCTCGACTGCGGCATTGGCTTGAGCTACGCTCGCCTGTGCATTTTCGATGCCAACCTGTGCCTGTTTTACAGCAGCGGCGGCAGAAGCACGATCCGAATCTTTGGCACCAGCAAGTGTCAGGGACAACTGCTCCTGTGCATCTTTTAAGCCAGAATCGGCATTATCAAGCGCCGTTTGTGCCTGTTCGTTTTCCTGCTGAGTCAGCAGCCCATTATCGAACAACGTTTGTGCACGGGTAGCGGCTGTTTTCGCTTGGTCATAAGCAATTTGTGCCTTGTTGACCGCGTTTTGCGCTTGCGCCTTTTCTTGTGGACGTGCACCATCTAGTACACCTTGCTGACTTGCCTGTGCACTTTCGACCTGAGCTTGTGCAGAAGCGATACCAGCAGCGGCAGCTTGTTGACCAGCTTTGGCATTGGTCAGCGATGCTCTGGAGCTGGCAAGAGATGCTTGCGCGGCTGCAACTGACTGACTTGCATTTTCAACTTCGAGCTGAAGATCGGCCGTATCCAGTCTTGCAAGCACCGATCCTTTATTTACACGGTCACCTACATCGACGCCTACCGATGATACCGTTCCGTTAATACGGAAAGACACCGGTGTTTCGTCATAAGCAGCAAGTGTGCCAGACAGATCATAGACCGCATCCAATGGTTGCTTCTTGATCGTACTCACTTCAACAGTAGTTGTGGTCGGCTCGACAGCAGCATTGTTTGCTGTTGAGCAGGCGGTCAGGCTGACGGCAAGCAGCAGCGCTGAAAAGGCTGTTGGCCAGCTTTTTTTCATATTGCAGGTTCCTCCTCTAAACTCCCCAGTTTTTTTTATACTCCTTAGTTCATGGCTGAATTATAGAATTAATCCAGTCTACTTGTCAATCATATCAAGACCTCCCGCCGATGTACTCAATCCAGAGATGTAGATTGAGAAAATGGGAACTCCGTCTCTAAGCCGATGTACATTTACCAAATAGATGTACCAACAACAATTACGTATATGTACAGACTCCTATAGCACAGTATCGGACAAAGGTAAGAGGAGATGTACATGTGGCACATAAAAAAAGAATGATATGACTTGTGAATATTGTGTGAACGGGGAGACGTTTGATGGTATAATTAAAATATACAACATTTGGAAGGAAGGTAGACGCATGAAAATTAGTGATGATCTGCAAACTAACCATAAAGCGACGTATGCCGAAGAAGAGCAGCCTTCATATCTTGCCGTCAAGACGTCCATGTCCAACGCACGCGCGCAACTGGTTATTGCAGCGCTTGTACTGGTTGTGTCTGTCGTCCTGTTCATTGAGTGGCAATGGTAGCCCATAACATGTTCCTGATCGTGCACATATCATATATAACTTTTTATATAGAAGATAAAATGGATCGTACTGCAACCTTCACCTGATGTCGGCGTCTAATAAGATAGAGCCGGCAAAGGTGACTTTTTTGTGTGCAGTTGAAATTGTTCCTATGTTAAGGTGGAATAAAGGTTGATTTATTTTGTTAGGAATGCTAAATTAATTTTATTAGTATTACTAAGTGTTTTGCAGACAGAGGATGAATGTCGGTCTCATATTTGCTGAAATACATGAAGGAAGGAATTTTGAATGATGAAAAAAGGAATGGTTAGTGCTTCGGTATTCGCTGCTGTACTGCTGGCTGCAACTCAGCCTGCTACATTTGCCAATGCCGCAGATAGCACCACAACAACTACACCTGCTACAACAGGTACAACAACGGATCAAACGGCAACAACCGATAGCTCCACTACAACGCAAAGCCAGATCTCTGGCGTACGCGAAGCGAAAAAAGTCGATAGTCTGGATCTGGAAAAAGTAATCGATCTGGCGATCAATGACTCGTACAACCTGCAATTGCTGCAACTGAAATATCGTGTACTGGATCAACAAAATGCCAGTCTTGGTTTGAACTATGTCGATTATCTGAACGCTTCTCCGGGTCTGCAATATGTAACAACGAACCGCAGTAACGAAGTGAGCCTGTCTACTGGTTCCCAAACAGGTCAGACACTGGAAACGAATATTCGCGATCTGGATACCCAGAAGCTGAACACACAACTGCAAGTCGATGAAGCCAAAGAAGGTACGAAGCTGGCAATGACCGGTCAGTACGTTCAACTGCTGACGCTGCAAAAACAAATCAACCTGTCTCAAGAATATATTCAAGTGCTGCAACGTGACGTGCAACGTGCACAAACGCTGCAAAGTCTTGGTTCCGGTACACAGGAAGATATCGACAAAGCGGATCGTGCACTCAAAGCAGAGCAGGATAACCTGACCAGCTTGAACGATTCGTACCAAAAAACACTGTCCACACTCAGCTATGATCTCGGCATCGTATACGATCCGAATATCAAACTGGCGGACGTTGATGTAAAACTGGATGCTGCACCGACAGTTGATGCAGATACACTGCTCGGCAAATCGTACCAGATCCAATCGCTGGGCAATAGCCTGAACAAAGCGGAACAAGATGAGCAAAAAGCAATTACAGACAACAGCTTTGAAGATCAAGCGAACAAAGCAACGACTCAAATTGCTGCTCAACAACTGGAACAAGGCAAAGTAACCTATGCCAAAGCAATCGAATCGAATCTGAAAGATATGGACACTGCGCTGAAAGACGTGCAAACAGCACAACGCTCGGCACAGGATGCTAGCGTCGATGGCGTGAACATGCAGATTCGTTACAATGCAGGCGTCGTTACCAAATACGATCTGGACAAATACCAGTATCAAGTCGATGCTTCCCAAGTCAAAGCACAACTGACTCAACTGCAATATTATGTACAAAAAGCAAAAGTAGATGCGATGAACAACGGCTACATCGCCAGCAGTTCATCATCGGCAAGCAGCTCCTCTTCGTCAGGTAGCTAAGCTTAGCTGATTGGTAGATACACGCATATAACTCACAGTGCAACCGTTGGATTGATGCAACCGGATAGACTACGGAATCCGTCATCCGACGTTACACTGTATGAGTAATGAAATAAACCGCCGCAGTTCACAGATTATGTCCGTGAGCTGCGGCGGTTTTTGTTTGACTGAAAATAACGATTGGTTTGATTGAATGATCTACACAGCTAGTAGAACGAAGCATATGTGAGATCAGGTGGCACGAGAATAGACAAATTGCTTTACTACATTACTCGGATGCGCCGTTCGTCCATTCGTTCAGCTTGCGATCCGTCGGCAGCAGGAAGGTGAATGCGCCGAGCAGCGGCAAGAAGCTGCACAACTGCATCACTGGCGAGATGCCGATTGCATCAATCCAGTTGCCGAGTACGAGCGCGCCTACACCACCCAGTCCAAAAGCAAGCCCAGTGATCAAGCCCGATACGGTACCAATCCGACCGGGTACGAGCATTTGCGCATACACGACGGTTACCGAGAAGCTCGATGTGACGATAAATCCGACCAGCGCCAGCAGCACACCTGTCCAGAAGAGATTGGCATAAGGGAGCAATAGCGCGAGTGGAGCAGCTGCTGCCATAGACGTGAAGATGAGATTACGTTTACCAAAACGGTCAGCAAGCGGTCCGCCGAAGAACGTTCCCACCGCACCCGCTGCCAAGAACAGAAATACATACAATTGCGCTTCACCGACATTGGTATGGAACTTATCAATTAGCAGGAAGCTGTAGTAGCTACCGATGGATGAGACATACCAGGAACGAACGAAGACGAGCATAATGAGCACCACCATTGCAAACGCAATGCGCTGCTTCAGCTCGGGGCGGATCACACCAGCTGTTTGTTGTCGTTTCGCAATCGATGTATCGCGCAGTGTATTGCCATACCAGCGAGCGATAAAGATTTGTACGATAATTCCTGCTGCCGCCACTCCGGTAAATCCAATCGCACCGAATTGTCCATACGGTACGAAGATCAGTGACGTTAACAGCGGAGCCAGCGATTGTCCAGCATTGCCACCAACCTGAAAGATCGACTGTGCCAACCCGCGCCGACTACCTGCCGCCAGATTGGATACTTTGGAGCCTTCCGGGTGAAATGCCGCTGAGCCAAGCCCGACAAACACGACTGCAACGAGCACCGCTGTATACGTACCTGCCAGCGCTAACAGCAGCATCCCGGTAAATGTAAACGCCATGCCGATAGGTAACAGCGCTGGTGTCGGTCTTTTATCAGAGAATAGACCGACAAACGGCTGCATAATAGAAGCGGTAAAGTTAATCGTAAACGCGATCCAGCCAATCTGCGTATAATTGAGATTCATCGTTTCCTTTAAAATCGGGAAAATTGCCGGAATCACAGATTGCATCGAATCATTGAATAGATGCACGAGCGAGATCGCCAGCAGTACGCTAAAAATCGTACGTTTTATCGGTGGCTGAGTGGTCTGCTGTCCGGCAGTTGTTTTGGATAAACTAGAAGAAGACACATGCAAGACTCCTTTGCTATAAATGGATTGGATAGAAACAGCATCTTATGTATGAAGCGTAGGGAAAGCAGTACAGCTGTAAACGAGCAGATGGCTACCTGTCATCGTCGGTGAAGATGGTTTTCAGTATACCAGAATTTTGAGAAAGAATTACAAATTTGTACAAATAAATATATGAATACAGACATATGAACATGATGATTAAATAGATGAAGTAGATAGACGGCAGATAACAAGGACTGGATGCAGGAGTAGAGATGCAGTGGAGATGCAAGAGTGGAATGGAAAAGTGGATTTGTAAAAGTGGATGTGTAAAAATCATACCTGATACTGTCATCATCTATAAAAAGCCGCAATCCACACAAAACAAAGCCGTAATACATCAACAACATCAACACGATCGGTGATCACAAAAATAGCAGCAAAAAAGCGGAGTATACAATCATTCTGCGCTTTTTTTGCTGCTATTTTGTACCATTTTACAGAACTCAGAACTCAGAACTCGGTGGGTGGTATGTTCAGCTTTGCAGTATACTCGCTACTCGCTGCGGCTCAAATACTTCTTTCAATTCTTCCAATGCCGTCAAATACAGAAATCCATTTCCTTCCGAGCGCGCTGGATATCCAAGTGGAATCGTGCGTCGTACCAGCTGTGCATACAACTCCGGCTCACTCAATGAACGCTCAAATTCAGCGTTAGCAATATTTTTGATCAGTGCTAGTGCACCAGATACATGCGGCGTTGCCATTGATGTACCGCTCAGGGTAGCATAACCGCCGTTCAGATAGGTTGATTGAATATCTTCACCGGGTGCGACCAGATCGACTTCTTTGTTTGTATTGGAAAAGCCCGATGTTTGCCGTGCCAGATTGACCGAGCCGACGCTGATTACTTCATTGTAGTAACCGGGATATCCGTATTCATCCGTATCCGGGTTAGCGTCGCCTTCATTTCCGGCAGCGCATACAACCAGAATATTGTTATCGACCGCCTCTTGAATCGCTTTGTGCATATCAGGTACATCTTCGGGGCCGCCGAGTGACATGGAGATCATATCGACCTTCTGCTTGATAGCGTAACGAATGCCACTGATAATCCATTCATATTGCCCGGAACCTTCATGATTGAGCACTTTGATGATTAGCAGACTGGCTTCCGGCGCCACACCTACAACACCAGTACCATTTGCAATGGCGGCAATTGTACCGGCGACATGAGTGCCATGACCGTTATGATCTTCGTACACGTCAGCATTGCTGTCATCATCATCGGTAAAATTGCGACCGCCGATAATACGCCCCTTTAAATCGGGATGATCGGTATCGCAGCCTGTATCCAGAATGGCGACGGTAATGCCTTTCCCTTTGCTCTGCGACCATACCTCTGGTGCCTGAATCAAATCCACGCCACGCGGTGTCTCACTTACCTGCTCTGCTTGTGCTTTGACCTGATACGGAATCACACGCATTTGACGTTCCATAATAAAGCCTCCTGTTCTATTGGTTTGTTCCCGACCTTGTATGTGCAATCTGTGTTGAGCTAGAGAAGATGGAAGGAAGTAGCGACATGCAGGATGAATGCATCTCATTGCAAACCATTGGTACAGAGTAGGATGTGTAGATTAAGATATGTCTTTTCTTTGTTTGTATAAATGCGTTGTAAACGGACGACGAGAAGGAACACGGCTTGTCCATGGCATGATCCTTATTCATCGTCAACATCCTGCTAACCATAATTATCCATTCCATGCGTGGGGAAAACAACAAAGTGGATTGGAATAGACAGGAAAATAATAGTAATAACAAATGATAAGTCAAAATAGATGACATGAATATTATTTTTAGCAAATAAAACAAAAGATAATGGGATGAATAGTGCATATTTATAGATTATAGCTATTTTATATGTAAACTATATTGACGTTATAAACGTAATCTGACTATAATCCGTGTAAATAAAACATACATGAAACTGAAGAGCGAGGGATACCAATGGCGCTGGAACAGGAGCAGGAGATATATCAGGCGATCAAGCAGGCCATTATTGAGCAGAAGATGCGACCGAATATGCAGCTGGTGGAAGAAGTGTTGGCAGAATCATTTGGCGTTAGCCGTACGCCGGTGCGTAATGTGGTACGACGATTAGCAGCGGAGAAGCTCGTAACGATCATCCCTTACAAAGGTGCATTTGTCTCATGCCCGACGATTGATGAAGCCAAGCAAGTATTCGAGATGAGGCGAGTGATCGAAACGGCAGTTGTACGCAAGGTATGTGAGCATTTGGGCGATGAGCAATACCAATTGCTGCACCAGCTCATTCGGGATGAACACGATGCCCAGCATCACGGTAATATTTTCGCAGCGATTCGTATTACAGGAGACTTTCATCTGCGGCTGGCAGAAGCGTCAGGCAATGAATACTACTCCAGATATTTGGAAGAACTGATCTCGCTGTCTTATGTCATTATCGCCTTGTATGGTGAGCAGAAGACCAAGTGCTGTGACGATCATCAACTAATATTGGAAGCCATTCGCAGTGGACCGACGGAGCAGGCGGAACAGTTGATGAATAATCACTTGCTAGAGATCGAACAGGCATTGAAGTTTGAAGAGCAATATGAACGACCGTCGTCATTGAGCGATATTTTCCCGCATCATGCTCGAATGACAAGCCTTTCTTAAAGGAGAGTAGCGTAAGTATTCCGCTGATTATCAGGATGATTGCTCTCATAATCCGAAGCATCAGCCAGCGTTGTCCATCACTGTACACAAGATTGTATACAATCTTGGATTCAAAAGTGACAGGTATTGTATGCAAGATTGCATGGATGGATAAACGACTGAAATTGCTAGGAAGAACTACCAGCTAATCCTAACATCCGATATCGATGTTTGATAAGAGTGCCCATCGTCACTGTGTTTAATTTGATGAAAGAGGTGGTTGTATGAAACTGATCGTGGAGCATGTGCAGAAGAAGTTTGGTGAGCGGACGATTTTGGAAGATATTAATCTGACGGTGAACGACAATGAATTTATTTGTATTCTCGGTCATAGCGGCTGCGGCAAATCGACATTGCTCAATATGGTAGCGGGCTATATGTTCCCTGACGAAGGCAGTCTGAAAATGAACGGCAAAGTCATCGAAGGACCTGCAAGAGAGCGTGGCATGGTATTTCAAGATCACGCGCTATTTCCTTGGTACACCGTACTGGAAAATGTAGCGTTCGGACCAGAAGTGCAAGGAACACCAAAGCCGCAGGCACGTGACATAGCGATGGACTTTTTGAAAATGGTCGGTCTGGACGCGTATGCGCATCATTATCCAGCAGATCTGTCGGGCGGTATGAAGCAGCGTGTCGGCATTGCCAGAGCGCTTGCTAGTCATCCAGATGTATTGCTAATGGACGAGCCGTTTGGCGCACTTGATATTCTCACTCGTGATCTGATGCAGCGAGAACTGCGCAGAATCTATGAAAAGCTCAAAACGACGATCCTGTTCGTCACGCACAGCATTAGCGAAGCAGTCTATCTGGCAGATCGCATCGTCGTGATGAAGCATGGAGCGATTGCCGAGATTTTTGAAGTGAATATGCAGCATCCGCGTACGTTTGAGACACCGGGCTTTGGCGAGATGATGGGCAAGATTGAACGGCTGCTGATGGAAGATGAAGAGGAGGTATTGTTATGAACGAAGTTCCGACAACACTGGGCAAAGGCGGCAAGACATCCCAACCAGTTCCCGTATCACCACCAGTCGCCAAGAAAATGTCATTGGATCTCAGCGTATGGAAAAGCGCACTCCCATACATATTATTCTTCGTCATCTGGGAAACATTCTCGCGCCTTAATATGGAGATCAAGCTGTTCAATCCGCTGTTCCTGCCTGCACCGTCGCTGCTGCTGCACGATGGCTGGGCGCTGGCCAAAACCGGTATCATCGTCGATAGTCTGATTGCCAGCTCCATTCGTATCTTTGCTGGATTCGCGCTTGGTGCAGTGGCGGCGGTCATTCTAGCAGTGTTGATCAGCAAGTTTGCTACGCTGGAACGCTGGATTTCACCGATTTTGACATTGATCAGTCCGATTCCGTCGCTCGCTTTGCTGCCGCTGTTCATTATCTGGTTCGGCATTGGTGAATTTCCGAAAATTATGCTGATTGCTTGGACGACCTTTGTACCTGTGCTAGTGAACACGGTGGAGGGCTTCAAGTCCGTTCCGTCTACATTGATCCGCTCTGCACTCAGTCTGGGTGCATCAGAGCGCAACGTATTTACCCGCGTGATGATTCCATCCGCTGTACCGAATCTGCTCATTGGCGCACAGATCAGTCTGGGGTTGTCCTTTTCCGCACTGATCGTATCCGAAATGATGGGTGCCGATTCTGGGCTAGGCTACATGATTGTCGATGCGCGCAACTATTTTAAAGTAACGAATATGTTTGTCGCTATCATCCTGATCGGGATTGAATACAGTATCTTCTCCATTCTGCTCAAATTGCTGGAACGTAAAGTACTCAGCTGGCGCAAAGGCGGCATGGGACAAGCTGTGGAGAAAGCCAGAGTGGTAAAATCCGCCAAACGCTAAGTTTGCACTGACTGCACAATCAAGGGAACTATACCATACCGGCATGGCACCATACATCGAGGGTATCCAAATATACAGGTTATGACCATTATTGGAGGGGGAAACAGAATGAAAACAAACTGGTTGAAAATGATTTCCGGCGTAACGATGGCGGCTTTGCTGGCAACAGCGTGTTCAAGCGGAGGTGCAAGTAGTGATATGAGCGCAGCCAACAGCTCGGCTTCAGCGAATAGTGGATTGGAACAAACGGATGTCACATTGGTAGGGGTACGGGATGCACAGATCTCCTCGCAGCAGATCATTGCCGATAAACTGGGCTATTTTAAAGAAGAAGGCTTGAATGTGGAGAGCAAGCTGATCGAGAGCGGACCAGACATTGGACCAATGATCTCCGGTGGTAGTGCACCAGTCAGTGTGCAGACGAACTTTATGGATATTATTTTGAAATCGAATAATATTGGCGTCAAAGTTGTTGCACCGTTAGCTCAAATTGCGGGTACACAAGCGGTAGTCGGTTCTGCCAATCTGCAATTGAATTCTGCCAAAGATCTGGAAGGCAAAACGATTGGGATTCCGAACGGAGCAGATGTGAAGATCGCCATCGACAATATGGGCAAAGAGCTGGGTGTCGATGTGAGCAAGATCAAATTCGTGAATCTGGCACCAAGTGATGCCGTAGCAGCCCTGCAAAATGGTTCAATTGATGCGATGGCAGCATGGGAGCCATTTATCACCAAAGCGATTCAAGGCGGTGGTAAATTCCTGTTCAGCGGTACGAAGAGCGAATTGCCTGACAAAAAAGGCGATGTGAACTGGATGAGTGTGCATACGACGATGCAAGTGACAGACGACTATTTGCAGGAAAATCCGAATACGATCAAAGCAATTCTGCGTGCATTGGAAAAAGCGACTACGTACATTAACGATCACCGCGAAGATGCCATCAAAATCCTCGCACCAGAGCTGCATCTGACCGAAGACGAGCTGAAGCAAATTATGGATCGCAATGTGTACTCGATGGAAGTGGATGATTCGTATGTAAATGGTAGTAATGGAGCAGCGGTTGGCAACTATCTGTTGTCAGTTGGAAATATTACGTCCATTCCTGATCCAGCATCGTATCATGACCTGAGTTTGCTGGAGCAAGTCGATTCGAAATTGATCAAAGCACAGATCAAGTAAGTCGTACCCTATCGTATTACCCTGCAACGCATCTCAATACTGCACGATGCACGATAGAGTGTAAACAACTGCGCAAGAGACAATTATTCAGCCACAATACAGACATAGCAATCGTGATATTCATTTTGCAGAAGGGAGTGTAGCTTGTATGGACAAGCTGGATATGATCATTCGAGGCGGAACCGTCGTCTTTCCCGACCGGGTGGAACACTGCGATATCGGTATTCGCGACGGCTGTATCGTACAGATCGGCTCATTGGATGAAATCGATGCTTCTGCTCAACATACTGTCGTAGATGCAACCGGTCTGCATGTGATGGCAGGCATGATCGATGCGCATGTGCATCTGAACGAACCGGGGCTAGGCGATTGGGAAGGCTTCGTTACCGGTTCGTCGGCGCTTGCCGCCGGTGGCTGCACGATGTATATGGATATGCCGCTTAATGGCATTCCACCAACCGTAACGACCGCCGCTTTACAGCAAAAAGTCGCTGCCGCTCAGAACCGCACGTATATTGACTATGCGTGCTGGGGTGGATTGGTGCCGGGGAAGCTGGAGCATTTGGAAGCATTGAGTGACGCCGGAGTATGCGGGTTCAAGGCATTCATGTCTGCACCCGGCGACCCGGACGAAGAAGCGTTCCGCAATGTAGACGATGTGACGTTGTTGGAGGGTATGCGCATCATTGCACGTACCGGACGTATACTCGCACTGCATGCCGAGCATGAACCAACCGTATCGGCGCTGACGGCAGAACGTCTGGCAGCTGGTCAAACAACACCTGCTGATTATACGTCCTCTCGTCCGATCGCCGCTGAAATCGCTGCGGTGGAGCAGGCATTGAGCTATGCAAGGCAAACGGGATGCCGTCTACATTTTGTGCATATTAGCAGTGCGGAAGCTGTACAGATCATTACACAGGCAAAAGGCGAGGGCATGGATGTCACACTGGAAACCTGTCCGCATTATTTAGCAATGACCGATCAGGCACTGGAACATATCGGCGCCACTGCCAAATGCGCACCGCCGCTACGCAATGAGTCAGAGCAGGAGCAGCTATGGCAATGTATCGCGCAAGAGCAGATCGATATGATCACTTCGGATCATTCGCCTTGCCCGACTGAGCTGAAAAGCAATGCCGCTCATATGTTTGACGCATGGGGCGGTATCTCTGGAGCACAACATTCGTTGGAGTTAATGCTGGACGAAGGGCATTTGCGTCGCAATGTACCATTGCCGTTATTGACTCGGCTGTTATCGCTACAACCAGCACAGCGCTTTGGACTTCTTCCCTACAAAGGCGTAATTGCTGAAGGTGCACATGCCGATCTAGTACTGGTCAATTTACAGCAGGGATATACGATTGAAGCTGAGCATCTGTACTATCGTCACAAGCACAGCCCGTATGTTGGACGCAAGCTAAACTGCCGGGTGGAACAGACGATTAGCCGTGGAACCATCGTATACAATGTACAGCACGGAATGATTGGTCAACCGCAAGGACAGCTTATTTCCATTCCTGCTTCGCAACCGAAGGACACGCAAGAATATCGTCCGCATGATCAAGATGAACACCAAGTCGTCCAAAGTACGTATTCTGCAACATCGCTTCAGTACAACCAAAAGTAATGATTCATAATGTAAGTATTGCAAAAAAAGCAAAGTCCCACATAACCTTTAGCTGGTTGTTTGGGACTTTGCTTTGTTGATCAGCATAATAACCAGACCAAGCAGTCCAACAAAAATAGCAACCCATAGCAGCGAATTGCCCCATACAAAGTTGGTTTTGATTCTTATGATGTTGGCAATCACACTCAACACCAAACCACATGTAAGCACTCTTTTTCCAAGCTTCATATATAGGCTCCTTTGTACTTTGGTATCGTTCCGTCTTTGTATTGATGTGGCATGCTAATGATTCAGACTCAGTATGATCGCAACATGCAATCATGTTGATCACCTAATTTCAATGTTACATATGCTTCAATCCATTGTACCGTTTCCCCAACGCTTTGTATCGCATCGTACGGATTTGCTCCAATCGATGGAAATTATCCGTAAACGAGATTCCAGCTGGTTTCAATCCCTCGCCAAAATCGTTCTTATACTTCAACATCGCTTCCGGGTACAATCCAATCACATGAATCTGGTTCCAGTTCGGCGCATCTGGATGCTGCATATAGACGTTCACCGTTTCTAGTGCAATCATACAATAACACCAGCGCTTATGCTCCAAAATATAGTTCATAGCAGGTCCATTATTCGTAATCATAATATCGCGAAACTCATCCAAATACGGTTGCTGCACATCTACATACTCCACCGCGAAAAAGGGCTTGAGCTTGCGTTTATGTACATGTTCTGGCGGATACGGAAAGTGCGAAGCAGGCGTACTAACCAACAGCTCTTGACGAACGACCGTAACCAAAGCATCCATTGAGGCAGAAGTAGAAGTAGAAGTAGAAGTAGAAGTAGAAGTAGAAGTAGAAGTAGAAGTAGAAGTAGAAGTAGAAGTAGAAGTAGAAGTAGAAGTAGAAGTAGAAGTAGAAGTAGAAGTAGAAGTAGAAGTAGAAGTAGAAGTAGAAGTAGAAGTAGAAGTAGAAGTATGCTGCTGCAACGCCTGTGCTTGTTCTGCATACTCTACTCCGATCAGCTCCAGTACATTCCAAGTCGGGAAATCGCCTTCTTTTTCAGCGGTAATACGTAGTGTGTATAGCTCATGACTACGAATCAAACCTTGCTGTACCTGCTGTTGCCGCTGCGGTTGAATATGAGTTTGATAATGATGAAGATATGATTTTAATGTGGAACGCGGCACCAACCGACTTTCCGCATAGTAGAACTGGTTATCCTGTGCTTGCATAACCAAACCTCCTTAATATGAAATGAATAACTTTCTGCACGATCGCTCTTGCTGTCACTGCATTATGTAATTACGTGATATTGTAGATTATCCTCATTAGCATTAGTGTTATCTCTTTATTGTAAACTGTCCAACAATGTAGTGGACGGCAAACAGACAAACTGTACTCAAATGGTCATTTTCGTCCAAACTGTGAAGAACCAACCGAAGAACCAACCGAAGAACCAACCGAAGAACCAACCGAAGAACCAACCGAAGAACCAACCGAAGAACCAACCCTATACTTGCGACCAATCTCTTGTAATGAGGACTTGCACGACTTCGTACGAACAATCACTCCATAAAAAAGACTCCCTTCCACATTAGAAAGGAGCCTGCACTAATATTATTCCTATTTTCTCTCTCTATCCCTGCATTTGTTTATGTTGTCGTACCTGTATCGCCATATCCCAATCGGTCAGCCAGACTACAACAATCCAGCAGAATGCCAACGATTCAGATTCAGCACGATCGCAACATGCAATCCATCCACCCATGTATACTCAGGCGCCAGCTCCTGCACCTTCCGCAGTCAGAATCGCCTGTTCCAGATCCGGCGTTGCCAGATCGGCTTTCAGATAGTTGTCGTCGCTTGGTAGTAGTAGATTGAAATGCTCACTACTGCAAATGGAGATTTTGCATTTCTCGACTACAAAGTCCAGCACATGACCACCACCATTGCGCTCGTCGTTAATAAAATGCAGATGATACCCGGCTACGCCAATGCCTTGCGCAAATGCTGGTGTCCAGAAACCAGCAATCACACCATTTACCCGGTCAAAATGGAAGGACGATTGCGATTTGGTTACTTCTACAAATGGTTTGTACGGCTTGGTCTGATGCGTTACCGTTCGTGTATTCACCTCACGGAATGTGCCTTCGATCCGAATCGCATGGAAAATATTCGGACTGGATAGGCGATCGTTCAGCACTTCTTCCAGCTGATGACGAGTAAATGTTCCGTTCAATTCAAACGACTGCTCCGGTTCAAAATACGTCACTGTCGAAAATGGCGTCGATTCCTGCAACTCGACTTTACGAGCTGTACCATTTGGATAGAGATGATAGTACGAGCCGTCAAATGCGATCATTTCCCCGTCCAGCTGATGAAAAGTTCCGATGCCAAAGTCTCCATATGTTTGCAATTCCTCAAATGTGATCGCTCCGTCATATAGTCCGCTGAGTAGCGCGACCATGGTGGAAGCCTGATAGACGACATGATTGCTCATTATGATGATCTCCTTTTTATATCAATTATCCGTTTCGTTTGCTTATCAGTTGGTCGTTCCCGGCAGTAGTTTTTGACCCAGTTTGATATTGTCTTTGTAGTCGATCGGTACATCAATCACGACCGGACCTTGTTGCTGCAATGCTTCACGCAGTACCGTTTCCAATTCGCCCGGGGAGTAGACACGCATCCCTTTAGCGCCAAAGCTTTCAGCGTATTTGACAATATCCACATCGCCAAAATGCACACCGGATGTACGTCCGTATTTCATTTCCTGTTGGAACGCAACCATATCATAAGTGCCGTCATTCCACACAATATGCACCATTGGCGTTTGCAGACGGACAGCCGTTTCCAGCTCCATCGAAGAGAATAGGAAGCCGCCATCCCCGGAAATGGAAACGACCTTCTCATGCGGATTCACCAGTCCTGCGGAAATTGCCCACGGCAGTGCTACGCCAAGCGTTTGCATCCCGTTACTGAACAGCAGGCGGCGCGGTTCATACGAACGGAAGTAACGCGCCATCCAGATGTAGTGAGAGCCAACGTCGCAGGTCACTGTTACATCGTCACCGATCAGCTTGCGCAGCGTCTGGATAAAGAACAACGGATGCACGCGGTTGTTATCCGACGAAGTGTAAGAGATATCATCCTGATTCAGTTTGTTTTGCAGCGGAGACAATATATCTTTTGCTTCGGTGGATAGCTTCAGACTTTCCAGTTTGGGCGTGAGAGCTTCCACATTGAGCGCAATATTGCCGATAAGCTCTAGCTGTGGTTGGTAGTCCATATCGATATCGGCTTTGCGGTTATCCAGATGATAGACGAGGCGCCCGCCGCCTTTATTCCACAAATACGGATCATATTCAATCGGATCGTATCCAATGGTTAGTACGAGATCGGCTTGTTGCAGCAGCAGATCGCCCGGCTGATTACTGAATAGACCGACTCGTCCGTAGAAATGATCGACCAGATCACGGGAGATTGCACCCGCTGCTTGGAACGTTTCTACTACTGGTAGATCGGTGTGGCGAAGTAGTTGGCGTACCGCTGCTGTCACTTCCGGTGTACTTGCTTTCATACCAAGCAGCAGTACGGGGAGTTTGGCATGACGAATCTGTTCTGCCACTTCGTCGATAAAGGCGGCTGGCGCTGTACCGAGTTGCGGCATACGCAGTGGTGCCAGTTCAAATGGCTGTGCTTCACTCAGCAATACGTCGGTTGGTAAACTGACAAATGCCGCTCCGGGCTGCGAAGAAGAAGCTTCGCGGAAGGCATTGGTGATCGCTTCGACCACATTGTCGGGATGACCGACTTCGACACTATATTTAGTTACCGGTGCGAACAGCCCGGCATTATCCATCGATTGGTGTGTACGTTTCAAGCTGGCAGTGCGTGGAACTGCACCGGCAAGAGCAACAACTGGATCACTTTCGGAATTGGCAGTAACTAGCCCAGTGACCAGATTGGATGCGCCCGGCCCCGAAGTTACGAGACATACGCCCGGTTTGCCAGTCAATCGTCCGATAGCAGCAGCCATAAAAGCAGCATTCTGCTCATGACGACATACGATCAGCTGTGGCCCGCGTTCTTGCAGCACGTCAAATACCGGATCAATCTTCGCACCCGGAATCCCAAAAATGTACTGTACATCTTGTGCAATCAGCGCATCTACGACCATATCCGCTCCTGTATTGCGGCGAGTAATAGTCGGATTCGCAGAAGCGGCATCCGTCTGATGCTCATCCGGCATCTGCAACTGATCCGCGGCAACCGATTGATTCTGTTGCGGCCGGGCAGGGGCAGATACCGAAGCGGCAGGTGCCTCCGATTGCTGCAATTTCATTTCCTCTACATGGGTTTGTTCGGATGTTGCTGTTTTTGTACTCAAGCTCTCCATCTCCTTTGATTTTGTAGTTTCTTGCTGGTCATATGCAAAAGAACAGCAGGGTCTGAATACACAATGAAATAGGTTTCTCTTTTTCTGAATGTACATGTAAATATGGAAAAGAGTACATATCTATTCTATTCCCATAAAAAGTAAAATCAATAGTTAAAATTTGAATTATTAACTGGAAGTGATAACAAAAAGAGAAGGAGTCCAAGATAGATAACATAGAACAAAGATAGGAGATAGTTCACGCTTACATGAGGAAAAATGAACGAATTTGAATGTAAATGGCTTTTTTTGAGAGATTTATAGGAGGTTTATACAAGTGGAGTAGTATGTAATACATTAAAAAGCGATATACAAGAGTAGATATTCATTTTACAATTTCCAGTTTTTTATTCTGAATTTAATATTGATCAAAGGTTAGGAGGGGCAAATATTATAAATTTCTATCTGTAAGATTCATATATTCTTTTCAAAAAATGATGAAAAGGTGCAAATATATTACGTATTAAAGCGTAGCACAAAATAAGGCTTGTATATAATATATTTCTTCTTAAATATAATAAAATTGCACTTTATAGATACATGATATTTCGCACAATATATACATTCAAAATAGAACGAGCCAAACAAATATGCTACCTATTCAGAATGAACAAAGTATGCAGCAAGGAGTATGTCGGTGTTCATCTGTGAGTCGCCTATAGATATGTATGAATGCGGGCGATCATAAGATGAAGTATTTCTATCCAATAATACGGAATTTTTTCATAGGTCACATAAGAAAAACGAATACATAGAAAAGCGCCTGTCGGAATCAGCAAAGTAACAAAAACATCTTGTGTACGATACTTCATCAAACAGGCGCTTATTTAAGCGTCATAATCTATTCTATTCAAATAGTAACTATATCGTATATATATCTGTTTACGTCCTCGCCATAGAGGAACATACTTCAAACGCAAACGCAAACGCAAACGCAAACGCAAACGCAAACGCAAACGCAAACGCAAACGCAAACGTGTTACGGTTTAGCGGTTGTCGATCGTCTCCGGGTACATGTCGTGGTTCATCATGCGATGTTCTGCCATTTGCTCATACTTCGTGCCAGGCTTGCCGTAGTTGGTGTACGGATCAATCGAGATACCACCGCGCGGGGTGAATTTGCCCCATACTTCGATATAACGCGGATCCATCAGCTTCACTAGATCGTTGAGGATGATGTTCATGCAATCCTCGTGGAAATCGCCATGATTGCGGAAGCTGAACAGATACAGCTTGAGCGATTTACTTTCTACCATTTTCTCATCTGGAATATAGCTGATATAAATAGTCGCAAAATCCGGTTGACCCGTAATCGGACACAGACTCGTAAACTCCGGGCAGTTGAATTTTACAAAATAATCGCGATACGGATGCTTGTTGTCAAAGCTCTCCAAAATACTTGGATCGTACTCAAATGTATATTTCGTGCCCTGATTGCCGAGCAACGTCAGGTCTTGCATTTCGTTTTCCTGTCTGCCTGCCATAGTGTGCAAAGCTCCTTTTTGTAAATAAAATAGTGTCGTTATATAGATACCGCATAGCGATGGCAGTGGCTGGATGCTACATTATCCTCCAGCATATCCCATGCCCCACCATCGCATTGTCCATAATATATCGTTACACGCCGCGCTTGTTACCCCAGACGAGCGTGTGCAGCTGCGGCAAGATGCGTGCATCATTGAACGCGGGACGCTCCATCGCCTGATCAATCAGCCATTCGTAACGATGCAGCAGGGAGGAGGCGATATCGTCGTCCGCACTCACCACATCAGGATTGCCGGTTTGCATGTAAAAAGGAAGAGACGGATAGCGCTGATGCACTTGCTGCGCATAATCCAGATCGGCTTCGTCGAAAATCACAACTTTCAAGCTGACTGCCTGCTCTACAGCTGGCAACTCATCGCCATCCTCATCTGCAAACATAATTTGCTGCATCATCTGATCTACCGGATTCCGGCGCAGACGACCAACAATATCATCCAGCACATCAAAATCCGTCGTCATACCAGAACTTGGTGGCTTTGGCGAAATAGTCACGTCGTTAATATTCAGCAACCAATCCTGCCAACGCGAGCCTTGGGTTTCCACAGCGGTACGGATATTGTGCTGACGCAACAGAGTAACAAGCTCGCCGATGGAACCTAGCAATGCTGGATTCCCACCGGAAATGGTCACATGGCTGAAGCGGTCGCCGCCAACGGCTTTCAATTCATCCCATACATCCTGTGCACTCAGTTTACGAATCTGGTCTTTGGCACTGCCATCCCACGTAAACGCCGAATCACACCAGCTGCAACGATAATCGCAACCAGCGGTACGCACGAACATCGTTTTTTGCCCGATGACCATGCCTTCGCCCTGTACGGTTGGTCCGAAAATTTCCAGTACCGGAATCGTAGCAGCGGCTTTAGGGGATGCATTACGAGCAGATGACATATTTGAGCGATTATCAGATGGCGTAGCGTGACTATTGTCAGTATGGAGCGTGTTCATTTCGCTATGTTTGGCATGCGATGAGCCAGAATCAGGCAGTTTGTTTTCTGTTGTATTGGACATGGAAGCTGTCGCCTGTTCTGTTGCTGGACGAGTATCTTCCCAAACTTTACTCATGAGAACATCCACTCCCGTCTTGCTTCGGCATAGCTGGTCGGTGTCTCATACAGCTGTACGAATTCCGTCCGTCCGCCTTCTACTTGACTGCGATATGGCTCGCTTTGTAGCGCTTGCTCCATTTGTTCAAACAGCCAGACGACCATATTCTCGGCGGTCGTATTCATTGGCGGCAATGTTTCATTCAAATAGCGGTGATCCAGATACGGTTCGATTTGTTCCTTCCAAATGGTTTTGATATCGCCAAAATCGACGACGATCCCATTCTCGCTTGGCATGCCGCTAATGCCGAAGATTACTTTATACGTATGCCCGTGCAGATTCATACATTTGCCTTCATACGCATGCAAATGGTGCGCTGCATCGAATGTGAATTCTTTGTTCACTAGTACCCTTTTGCGATGGTAACGGAGCTGTTCGTGCGTAATGTCTGTGCCAAACTGCTGTAGCTGCTCGACAATACGAAACGGTCCGGGTTGACTCATGATGATTGTCCTCCTTGTGAAGGAGTGACTTCAGAATCGTCCAGCTCCATCATGATGCGATTGCCGGAGGAGACGGTTGCGCGTTCCTGCATGTATTGATCCAGACCAGCTTTACGCAGTTTGCACGCCGGGCATTCGCCGCAGCCGTCGCCGATAATGCCATTGTAGCAGGTCAGCGTTTTCTCGCGGATATATTGGAAAGCGCCTAGATCGTCTGCCATTTTCCACGTTTCTGCTTTGTCCAGCCACATCAGTGGCGTATGAATCACGAATTGGTGATCCATCGACAGATTGAGCGTCACGTTGAGCGATTTGACGAAAATATCGCGACAGTCCGGGTATCCGCTAAAGTCCGTTTCGCAGACGCCAGTAATAATATGACGTGCGTCTTTTTGTTTGGCAAGAATAGAAGCAAAGCTCAAAAACAGCAGATTGCGTCCATCTACAAACGTACTTGGCAGCTCGCCTTCTTCATGTGTAATCTCGATATCTGAGCGAGTCAGCGCATTCGGTGCCAGCTGGTTGAGCAGACTCATATCCAAAATCGTATGCTCCACACCTTGCTCGGCAGCGATTTGCTGGGCGACTTCAATCTCTGCACTGTGGCGTTGTCCATAGTTAAACGTAACAACTTCCACCTCGGCAAATGTTTGTTTTGCCCAGAACAGGCAAGTGGTGCTATCCTGACCACCACTAAATACGACAACTGCTTTTTCATTTTTAAGCATAACAAAATCTCTCCATTTCCTTAAAGGGATAATCAGATAAGCAACGAACCATTCATTTCAAATGTCGTCTCTGTTGTCCTTCGGGAAGCGAGAGATCCATGAACTTGGTCTATAGGCATTTGGACAATGCAAAAACAAACCTGACGATGTGCCGCAAAAATTACGACTGTCTACCATTGAAAATAGGTATTGTCGCAACAGACATATCAATTTCAGGTGGGTTTTAGTTTTTTATAGAGGGAGTTCGCGAACCTCTCCCGCGTAGTACCGTAGCGAACAACGACCAGTACAATATAGGACTGACGAAGTGCTGTATGGTGCGACGACGGATTTTCTTCTGTTCAGGATGCGGCTCAAAAACCGCTTTACCAGTATAGCATATTTACGTGCCGAGGAAAGGAGATTTTGCTTCGATGTATCGAGATTTTGGACTGTTATTTTGAAACGCGAAAATAAGGAATAAATTCTATGGTATGATATAAATGAGAATATTTATCATTTAGAGGAGGTACATAATGAATGTAACAAATCGTATTCGCCAATCTGCTTATCTCAAAGGAATGACGCTAGTCATGTTAGCGTTTGGATTGCTTCTAGTTGGATGCAGCACACAGTCCGAAGGATCAACATCAAGTAGCGCGCAGTCGAACAATGGAGGTACACCAGCTGAGACGATACAGGTACAGCACGCGTTTGGTACAACTGCTATTCCGGCGCATCCAGAGCGCATTGCTTCGTATAATTTGGAGGATATGCTGTTATCGCTACATGCACCGCTCGTAGCAGCAGTATCCGCAGGTGAAGATTACTATCTGGCGGATCAGTTGGATCAGCTTCACGTACCGATCCTGAATATGAATGGCGGTACGTCCAATCTGGAAGCTTTTATCAACGCAACGCCCGACCTGATCGTCGCAAGTGCTGCGATTGACCAGACGACATATGAGCAATTGAGCCAGATTGCTCCGACGATTGTATATGACCGCGAAAATTGGAAGCAATCCATCGTCGAACTGGGCAACGTATTAGGGTTGGAGCAGCAGGCACAAACCGTGCTGAAGCAGCATGATGAAAAGGTGGCTGCAACCAAAGAAGCTGTTACCAAGGCTGCTGGCGAAGGCAAAACCGTTGCGTTCCTGCGCACCACCGCCAAAGAAATCCGTTTATACCTGCCGGGTTATACCGATAGCCAAGGAACGGAGCTGCCCGGTTATGGCGGCATGCTGTATAACAATCTGGGTTTTACACCGCTGGATACCATCCTTCAATTGCAAAAGCAAAACCCGACCAAACAAAATGTCACCGTATCACTGGAAACATTGCCCGATCTGAACGCCGACTACGTATTTGTCACAACAGGTAGCGCCGGCGGAACGGCCGCTGACCGTCAGCAGGATCAACAGCAATTCAAAGAACTCAGCGCCTCACCACTCTGGCAATCATTGCCTGCAATCAAACAAAACCATCTGTTTACCGTCGATGCCCGTCACTGGATCAGTACCGGACCGATTGCGGATGAAATGAAGATGGATGATGTGGAAAAAGCGTTAGGCATGTGATCGTTTTGAATATATTGTAAGATTCTATCAAGTCAAATCATCAGTTACAGATTGTATAGTCTGTCTGATGATTTGGCTTTATTTTTTGAGGCAAGCCAATGGATGTAGCATTATTATATGAAGATTCTCGAAAACGGTAGTCACAGGAAACGAAAACAAAAGGTTAGCATATCTATATTGATAAAATGCTACATCTACCAACCATAGCCACAGCCTACCCATTTACGCTATACTGTCATAGGAGAATGTGACTGACACCGAAAATTTACATTATGGAAAGGCGGACATTCGATGCTGACTATTCATATTCGTCATAAGCAACTGGAAAAGCTAGAGGAGCCAGATAAAGGATACTTGGGTCGTGTGGAGCTGGAAGTAGAAGGGCATGCGGAGCCGTATGAATTGACCCTCTTTTCCAAGCGTGGTCATGACTGGGATTACAGTCTGCACTTTTTGAACGAACCTGGTAAAGAAGAAGAGATTGAAGCAGTAGAGCAGATCATCGAGGAAAATGATGATGAATTTGACCGAATTATTGAAGCGATCTGGTCGGTATATCCTGGTGAGGACAAGCCAAAAGATTATCGCTAAGATGACATGGTGATGCAAAACGGCAATCCTTTATCATTTCTAAGTAGAGATGTTAAAGTAATTGGTTGCCGTTAAGCTACCATATAGATGTAGATACTATTCAGACAGCAATGATTCGACAAAAGATAGATACATAAAAAATACAATCCAAAAGACATGCGCCTAAAGTTTTGTTTCTATGAAAATAACGAAAAAAAGAGATATCTGCAAAAAACTTAGATTCTGAGCTATATACTTATCATGAGATGACGCAAAATTGCTATATTACACATTTTTTGCCTGTTCAGCTTTGCTCAAGATGGGTATATAAGACTAGCGTTTGCATGTGTGTGTAGTGATAATATGACAAATATCATCATTATTTTAAGCACGGTGTCTTTAGACTCAGGATTTTTGGTATGTATGCCTGTTATATTTAGTAATACCCGGATGATACGTAAATCCGAAAGTAGCGTGGAATAAGAAACGGTGTGAAAATCAGGTGCAGTTGGGGACAGCAATATTAAAACTGTGCAGTTTTTTGTACATCGTTTGATTCATACCGGGTCAGTATGGGGAATTGGACATTTGTATTTGCAAATGAAGGATACAACAACACTGTACGCATAAATAGCAGGATATTTGAACAATCATACGTGTAAAAGAATAGTTCATGCGCGACAAAAAGGGACGTTAAACAATGCCAATCTGATGGATTGTCCAGAGAGGAGATTAATAATGATCAGTTTTTTTCGCAATAAAACGATTCCGTTAGCCGATCAATGGAGCAAATTGCAGGAAGCTGCAATCCAGCTCAAAGATGATATAAGTATGGAGCAAGTGATTCATGGCAATTCGATGTCCTGGTATGAGGAACGACCGTATACCAATCTGTTGATTTCACTAGGGGAGAAAGTGTGCCAAGACGAGCTTGATCTGGATTGCACATATCCGACCGACCAGATCTGGTATGTAGACTTGCAAGAAGTCGAAAGTACGGATCTGTATACGCAGCTTGCGGAACGCCTCGTTGCCATGACGGGCGGCGAACTGAATATGACCCATATTCGCAGTTGTTTGGATCATGAGCATAGCAATGTTATGTTCAGCTTCTTGCATCATGGGGAACGGATGGAATGGGATATTCAGTATTACAGCGAATGGGTAGACAAGTCATTTTTTGACCGGATCATTAAGCTGAATCGCCAACGTGGGGATGAGCGTGAATTTGTGTATATGACACTTGGGCAGCACTTGCTCATTGCCTATATCGACCCACAGCAATTCAAAACATTAAACAAGATCGTAGAACCGAAATTTAATGTTTGGAAACTATGATCCTTATCTGTAGATGAGCATGAGGGGATGGAACGAGAAATACAGCGTTTCATGTCATGAGCGTTCCATTTCATACAGATGCCAAAAAGCACAACCGGATGCAGTGTAGACTGTTATCGGTTGTGCTCTTTTGTGTGCGTTAAGGATGAATGCTGATGTATTAACATATTACTTTATAAAAATACCGCCAAACGGAATTACTTCGCGCAGGATGCGTTTGAACAGGCTGTTATCCTCCAGATGCTCGGCAAGCTCGCCGTTATCGTGTCCAGTCTGGATCAGAACAGAGCCGTTCCCTGTCATTGCCCACTGATAGTGCATATGCTGACTCGCGAGATGGTTGCCGTATACGCTCAGCTTGAGCGTGGCATTTTCTGGATAAGCAAGCAGGCTGCGCGCATCGACATAGATGGGCTGCGTCGGATGCAGCTTCATATCGATCACCGCACCACGAGTCAGCAGACCGATTTCACCTTCGCCGCCAAACTTCACTTTGATAACGTCACGAGTAATGAGGATGTTTTTCAGCTTGAGCAGTCGCGTTTGCATAGTGATGCCGGACGTATAATAGAACAAATGGCGAAAATCATACAGCAGATCGCTACCAGCATCAATCTGAATAGGAATCAAACTGAATCCGGGCGGCAATGAAGTGACAAATCGGCAAGGACCGGTAAAGTCGGCACGGATCAGATTGCGCTTACGGTACATGCCTTTCACATCCATCAGCCGGTCATTACGTCCAGCTGAAGGACCTTCATAGGCAATAATTTGACTCGGATGCAGCAGATGAAGTTTCTCGGCGTCCGCCAGATTGACGATCACCGCCTGTCCGCCATGCGGAAGTATTGAGGATTGCTGCCATTCCAGTTGCAAGGGGATGCCCTCCTTTGTATCCAGTATAAGAAAAGGTAGAAATACATTCATGATCATCATCTGAATAATCATTCATAAGTATAGTAAGACAAGAATACCACGGGCGGTAGGGAACCAACCATTATTCACGGCAAATAGCCGCCGTATGCTTAACGGCGGCGTAGTCCGAAGCGAACGAGCCGGGTGAAGATGAACCAGAGCAGCACTAGACCGATGGCGGAAAAGAGTAGGATTTTCCAGAAACGAGCGCTGGCTGCACGTTCGGCTTCTGCCTGTTGCAGCTGCTTGATCGTCTGGGACAGTAATTCGTTTTGCTCCGCTAGACGTACATTCTCATCGCGATACGTTTGTATATTTTGCTGAGCCTGATCCAGCTGGTTTTTGGCTTGATCGTAATTTTGCTTGAGTTCATTCACTTCCTGCGGAAGTTCGGTAAAACTTTGAATACCTTCCCACCAGCTACTGGCTTGCGCGGCTTGTGCAGGTAGAAGTAGACTGGAACATAGGAGCGTAATGCTCAAACCGGCGGACCAAATCAGGGATTTCCATTTCATAAAAGATGAATGCCCTCCTTTGCTAGGCAGAAGTAACGTTAGTATATACGAAAATAATCATAAAACGATGCTGAATCTCTCATATTTTCATTATACATGTCGATAATATATATTGACATTATTCAAAATGTAGAGTAAAGTATGCTAAATCTTCCATGCACGTCTCTTTTATGTCATGAGATCTGACACTGGCTGCTGGCGAATCCAGTCATCTGATCCTTATGCACGTAATAGCTGACACTGATAGCTAGCAACTTTCTGCTGAATGTTTAGCTTGTAGATAGACAGGGTATAAATGATGTGCCCCACCTGTCTCTTTTTTGCAGCCATGATATCTATTAAACCTCCTGATCCTCAGGATAAACGATAAGCAAAGCACAGGCTTTGCATATATAAGTAGTAAACCAACAATAACGTATTTTTCAATACACTAGGAGTGAAACGCACATGCATGAAACAAACTTTGATCCTAACTTCAAAAAAGTAATGATTACTGTAAATGGCGAGCCAGTCGGCAACGGTCTGGTGATCGACCGTATCACATACGCACCTGTACGCGAGCAAGAGCTTGTCAATGAAGCTGCACCAAAACCGACAGCACCGATGCTGTAAAGGTACAACGTACTCCGAATAAGCGTGCTCATTCGGTAAATGATTGATATACAGGTTATGAAGTACAGTCGCACACCTTTATGGTGCTGCGGCTTTTTCATTTCGATGAATAGGACGACAAGTTGCGGCACAAGATGACACCAAGATGTTTTAACACAGGCGCTTCGGTATAATAGACAGTAGGGCAATACGGATTCAACACTTGGTACATAGACAGAGCTGGAGGGATCAGACGATGGAGATACAGGAAACTCGTAAACAACTGGAACACGAACTGGAGCAGGTCAACAAATGGGAGAAGGAACAGCGCGGCACATCGATTTTGGACAAAATCGGTCGCATTCCATTTGCGCTACTGGATCGACTGACACCCAAATTTATTCGCGAAAAATTAGGAGTTGCTCTGAATGAGATCGGACGCTTTATTCAAAATGGCGGCGCCTATCTGATCTCTCCCAAAGGCATTATGCAAAAGCTGGCAACACTTAGCGGGCAAAAGGATGCAGTATTAAAGCCAAAGGATGTTGCTCAGTTGCCGCTAGAAATTATGGACAAAGCGGCGCTGGACCTGTCTCGCAGTCGCTCAAATCTGGCAGCGCTCGAAGGAGCCGCTTCCGGTATCGGTGGTATTTTTACCATTGCGGCGGATATTCCGGCGATGATCGGCATTTCGCTGAAGGTGCTGCAAGAAATTGCTCTGTGCTATGGGTATTATCCAGATGATCCGCAGGAACGTTTGTTTATTCTGAAATGTCTGCAATTTGCTTCTTCAGATGTAGTCGGAAAGAAGGCAGTATTGCAGGAGCTTGCTGATTTTGAGAAGGCGGATACGGGTAAACAAGTATTTTCGCAAATTCAAGGATGGCGTGAAGTAGTCAATTCTTATCGGGATAACTTTGGCTGGCGCAAGCTGTTTCAGGCTGTGCCGATTGCCGGAATTTTGTTCGGATCATTTGTGAACAAGAATTCGCTTGATAGTGTGGCAGAGGCTGGACGGATGCTGTATCGCAAACGTCGTATTTTGGAAAGATTGAACGAGCTGAATCAACCAGTCACCGAGCAGAATGCCTGATTGACAAAGGAAAACGAAATATAGGATAGAATGAAAAGCCGATAATGTGCGCATTTGTGCATGCTATCGGCTTGTTTATTTCCATATGGCGAACATATGTGCTATAATGGACGAAGCATCCAGATGGCAATGGTATTGTTGCCATTTGGCGACGTGTCTGTCATGGTCGCGCATGACGGAACAGATTCAGATAGATTCTGAAATGTCGGAGCGAACATGAGTAAATTATGCAAACATGTCTATAGAATATTTCCGAAGTGTACGCTTCATCGCAGATTGTCCCCCTGCTGATGTAAAGAGAAAAGCTGCACATATAATGAGGATCTCATCAATGTACAGCTCTGGCGACACTGCCGGATGACGTCAAAGCGCCAACCTGCATTGCAAGAATGGTATGATCCGGGTAACCCGGGTGATGCTCGGCAAAGACAATCTCAATCCCTTTGTTATGCCGCGCATTACACCAGATTTGGCGTAGCTTCCCTTGTTCGCGCACACTGGAAGACAGAATATAGCTGTCTGGATCACTAGTGAACGATTGTAATGTATCGAGAAAGGCATTCCAGCTAACTTGGCGTTTGAAATGGTCAGATGTCTGAGAGTAGACAGTCTCGTAGTTACCTTGCATGATGCTGTCAGGCAATTGCTCGGGTGGAAGCGGGTATTGTTCGTTATATACAGGTGTTGCCTGATGATAACGGGATATTGGAACTGGTTGCTGATCAGATTGTTGCTGTCCGCCAAGCGGATGAGAAAGTGTAAGTTGGAGATTGTTGGCTGTGCTTATAGAGCTGCAACCAGCCAGCAGAATAGTGGCGAGTATGCCGCCTGAGGCTATCCAATGCCCTTTCCGCAGTTGCTTCATGATAAAGACGCTCCTTATCGCCCGAAACGATATACCGGGCAGTAGTAGATCAGACATGCTGAATATCATCGTGGTGTATCTTAACCATACTACAGATGAGTAAGTGATACGTACTTATATCCAAAATTTAACACTAAGTTTAAAATATTGAAACATTAAATTTACACACATCATCTTGCGAGCGCAGCTGTCGTAACAGCAAGTGTTTTTGAAAGGAAGTTGTATTCATCATGATGGGCAAATCCCATTTTATTATTAGTACAGGGCTGACCGTGTCGATCATGACGATGGTTGGTGTTCCTGTTACTTCTGCTGCTGTAGTAGCTGCCGCTGTTAGTTCCTTATTACCCGATATTGATGAGCCTAATTCACTCTTGGTGTCCAAGACACTGTCGGAGCCGATTTTGCGGATTTTGCAGACGATTATGCTTGGTGCAGTAGTATGGATTTTGTGGAAAGGGTTGCTAGGCATGCCTTGGGATATCGGCATTGCCGTGGCGGTCGTATTCGTAGCCTTTTTGCCATTACGTTCGCTGCGCAAATTTGTGATGTTTCTGATTGGTGTGGGCATTATATTGTACGGGCATGAGATTGCGCCTTGGAATTATATGGGCGGCAGTCTGCTGATCATTTGTACCTTTTTGCCACATCGCGGATTAACGCACACGATTTATGGCACGGCAGCATGGACAGCGCTGCTCTATGGGACAACGGCACATACCGGCAATAGTATCTGGATTGCTGGTGGAGTCTCGTATTTCTTGCATCTGCTGGCAGACTCGTTAACCAACCGCGGCGTGAAGCTGCTACCACCGCTAAAATGGCGACTTCGCTTCAATCTGATGAGCACAGGGACACGGAAAGGCTCGGCAGTGGAAAATGTATGTATTTTGCTAACGATCATTATCGCTGGACTGGTGTTTTTGCCGAAGCTGACTGGCGGTTGAATTTTGCGATACCGGATATCAGATACTAGATAACGGATACTGCATACTGGTGGATACTGGATATCATGTAATAGATCATAAATGACAGATACCTGATAACAGACAACAGATAAGAGTTGCACTAGTAGGGACAGCATCGGTGAGACAAGATTGGCTATGTTGAATAGAATAGTAGCAAGTGAAATATAAAAACAAAAATAAAAGTAAAACAAGCCCTGCCGTGACTGTATCATTCTTGTTTGATAGAACAGAATGACAGAACAGAAACGGCAGGGCTTTGTAGTTACATAATGGAACGTATGTTCGATTACGGATCAAAAAAATATAGCATTTCACGAGGAATGCCAGTACGCATGGCGAATGCTTCCAATGTCTCGTCGTCACGCTGCTCGCGTCCGGTCGTTAATAGGGTAATGGCAAAAGAGTTTGCCTGACGCTCCATTTTCCCTGGCCAGAAATACGAATGCTCTTCCAAGAAAAAGCGGCTGAGTCCTTTGTGTAAACGGTCGTGACCGAGTTCATGAGCGCAGACAAACCGCTGCCACTGCGGAGACAGCCCGTGATTGATGACGATAAAGCGCCGTCTTAGTTTGGTATAGTACAGACCTTTGGTTGATTTGCCAAGATCCATGTAACGAATATGTATGCCGAGCGCTTCAGCAATGTCAAAAGGGCAATTGGTTTGGTATTGATGCACCAGCCTGGCTGCGATATCATCCATCGGTATGATTCACCTCGATATAAGCGTTTGGTTTGGAGCGCCGTTGTCTCCCTAAGAATAGGGCAACCGGGCGCGATGGCGTGCGTGTACAAAACCGGCTTACGATTGGCGCCTGTCATCACCTGCAACAGGTTTGCGTTTGTTCATATGCTTCGCTTCCCAGAATAGTCCGGTTAATACATCCTTGATCCGCTGCTTGTCTTCATCATCCAGCGGAACGCCATCAAACATCAATTCACCATCTTCCTCCAGCATTTTCTTAAAATCACGTTTGTCTCTGGAGCTTGCCCATTCCGGAATCTGCGCAGTCTCCTCCGGATGCAGATAACCGGCATGATCCATCATTTCCGCATAAGGCACATGTAGCGCCTGCGATAGCTTTTCAATCGTTTGCGGCTTAGGTACACCGCGCTTGCCATTTTCGATGCGCGAGATTTGTGAGGTGCTAATCCCAGCAATATCGGCAAGCTGATTGATGCTCCAACTTTTTTGTTCGCGTATTTGCTTTAAATAACTTCCAAATGAAGGATTATCCACGGACATAACACCCTTTCTCCAGACACGATAAAAAGAAAGGCAATCTACCGATGCATATTGCCGGTTTGCGAATACGTATCACATGTTGTCTTACCATGTTACTATAACCCATTATTGCCATTAGGTAAACAATGGGAATCCACTCTTTGCCAAAAGGCACAAATGCAGGAGCAAGAAGTAGATAAATGAAGATTTACCCGTAAAAAGCAACTATTTTGGCAGTTTACGATCACTATACTTTCGTGTTATCTTAAATATACGAAATGCGAACAAAATACGAACATTAACAAAAAAATGGAATTTTATCGTGTTGAAACGATGGATATTTGGTTATATTTATATCATCATTGCCAAAAGGCAAAGATTGCATAGAGTGAATATGGATGGAATAGATTGAGCTTGAATTCTTCATTATTATACTAAAGGAGTGTTGTACAATGAACCCTATGATTTCCCTGCCGCAATTGGATCGTCGCCAAACTCGTAATGCCGTCGAAGCGGTATTTGAAAAATATCGGATCTACAAAACGATTACGTTTGAAATTCGCGAAACTTCTATGACTGCTTCTTATGAAGCAAGAATGCACGGACCGACTAACGTGACTGGTGATCCGACGGCTGGGGCTGCCATTTATAATGTAGATACACCGGCTGCACGTCGTGCATATTGCGAGCGTGTCGAAGCAATTGTCGATCGGTTGAGCGAACGTGAGCAATTGCTCATTCGGGAACGTTATCTCAAGCAGGATGATGTGTTCGATTATAAAGTATACAGTCATCTGTTCGATCCGCCGATTAGCAAAGATACTTACGTCAAAATTCGCAGCCGTGCCTTTTACAAGCTGGCACTGGCGCTGGCGGATAGCGGTATGATGCGACTGCCTGTCTAAGGTTAGATGCAAGGTGATGTAGACAAGGCGCTCCGTAGAAGTTTGGAATTTATAATGTCATTCCATTGCTTGGATGTAGTGGAAGAAGATGAGCAATTAGAGGTTTGCCGAAGTATACAGGCTGTCCCAGGATGGGGCAGTCTTTTTGTTTATATTGATTCGCAAGCTATGTATACAGGTTATGTACAAGTAAGGCAAAGGACGGATAAATACAATTCCATATTATTTTAGCGGAAAACATAGCATATATTCTGATTTTATGTTATTTTATGGTAAAAATATGGATGATCTTACATACATGTATACAATGTAAATTTATGATAGATAGGGGTATCGGTTCAGTGAAAAGCGAATTACCTGCCGCTGCCATGATGGTGAAGCGGTTCCGGTCTACAACGTATAGCCACCGGGCATGGCTATTTGATAGTACAATCGCAGCGCTATTCGTTAGTCTGCTGGGCGCACTGTATTTGAGCTTTGCTCTGCAACAGACGGTGCTGGCGCTACCAGATCGATTGCAGGAGCATCTGCTGCTGTTTTTGTTTTTCTTTATTCCATTATTGGTGTATACACTTGTGATTCTTGCCCCGCTAAATCGGGGCTTGCGGACGTTAGTACGACAGGTGCCATTGCAGTTTCTTCTATTTAATATTGTAGCGCTGCCGTTTACATGGCTCATTATTCAGATTCTGCCACTACCAGCAGTAGTGGATTCGCCGATGATGTTATGGTTTATTCCAGTGTTTGCGCTGATCTCGTATTTGTATTCAGGTTTATTTTTGAGTCAGGCGTCGGTGGGGCATGATGAGACTGAGGCGCAATAAATCTTGTTCGGAATTGTATACATGTTGAACTCTAGATTTGAATTCTATATAAATGAAGCAAAATACCCGTCATCTGGCGGGTGTTTTTTGTTAAAAGCCTGATATAGTAGGCTCTCCCCGTTTTGAACGCAAAATAGCGCTCTACATCCGCTGCAAAACATCTAATAACCGTCCTTTTTCCGTCTACAACACCGTCTCCATTAGGAGAAATCCAGTGTAAGATTGTATTATCGGAAATGAAGCAAAAGAGCACAAACGACCGAAAGCACATACGCTAATGTACAGGACTGGCATAGGAAGCCGGTTCTTTTTTATGCGGTCATACTGGCTCTTTTCTTCCTCTCCGTTGTTGATGTAGCAGCTATTCATTTTGCAAAAAGGAGGTGAGTATCATCCCTAAGATCAGGGCAACCCTCAAAGCCAAACTGGCTGAGCTGATTCCTGCCTGGTCTGGCAAGGTACTGGATATCCAGTTGCCGGATGTCGGATTGAGCGGCGCCAGTGCAGTCATTACGTTTGCTGAGGAAGTGCAGAAATCGTCATGGGTAGGTTATCGGCGGATTGTGAAAATTTGGCCGTATGCTTTGCCTGGCTCTGGTGGCATGGAGCAGGTGGAAGCCTGGTGTGAGACGTTGATCCAAAAGCTGCATAATACGCGGCTGGTAGACGATGCAGGCGAAGCCTTTACGTGTGTATATCTCGGCGCTGCCGACAGCGATCGTACCGAGCCGCTGGGTGGATTGGTCACACGACCGATTCGGTTTGGCATTTACGTACCGGAGCCAGAGGCGAATGTCGAAACCGACGCCGACAAAGACCCATGGCTAACAGCACTTAATAACTGGACCGCTCAGCAACTTGGCGAGAGCTGGACGATCTATAACGATGCCTGGCCTTCCGGTTATGTGGAGCGCTCGGTGTTGTGGCGGCTGACCAGCATCAGCACTACGGCACCAGGTACCACTGCTTTTGAACTGCGCAAGCAGTGGATGGGTCATATTTATGGGCATAGTGAGCAGGAAAACAAACGTATTGCCGCACAGTTGGTAGAGCGCTTGAATGCACAGGTGAAAATTGTACTGGATAGCGCAACACGCCGTTATTTGACGGTAGGCGAAGCATCTGCTGATGTACAGGCAGATGCTTTTTTGAATGGACAAATTCGCTTGACTCTGCTGCGCCGTGCTCAGCGTGATCTGCCGGATGCACCACTGGTGCGTGAAGTACACAACAAACCGGTGTTGGACGGTTAGACGTTCTGGCAACGGCATACAAGTAACAGAATCGAGGTGGATGGCATTGGCAACAAGTGCAAAGGGTAGTACAACTACTGCCCGTAAACGTAGCAATACCAAAGCAGCAGACTCCAAAACGGTATCTGCGGGTACACAGAATACATCGCCGGAGCCGAGCGATGAAGCAGTAACAACGGCACAAGCAGAGTCAACCTCTGTGCAGTCTACAGATCATTCGGTTTTCTCAGGTGAGGCGCGCTATCCGCTGGATGAACTGATCCAGCATGCTGGCTACCTGTTTGGCGTAAAACCGGAAGTCATGCATGGCGTATTCCATGCTGCATCTGGTCAGACATTTACAATCGACGAAGTGAACCAACAAATCCAACAATTTATGAAAGCGAAGGTGGAGTAATATGGCAGGCGGAACTTGGGAAAGTACGAATCGACCGGTATTACCGGGTTTATATATGAATTTTCAGGCGGCAGCAGCTTCTGCAATCCAAGGTGGAGATCGCGGTACAGTCGTTGTACTGGTCAAAGGCAACTGGGGACCGGAGCAACAATTTGTAGAGATTGGCAGCGAGACTGCAATCAACTCGATCTTCTCCGGTGATAGCGACAACGGAGCAACAGCTTACAGCTCGCTCTATCTGGCACTGCTGGGTAGTCCGAAAAAGCTGCTCGCTTACCGTCTGGCTGACGATACAGCCAAAAAATCAAGCGTTACGCTGAAAGCGGAAGATGTAGCCGTACTGAAACTGGATGCCCAATATACTGGTACACGCGGTAACGGCTTTACAGCAACCGTACAACCAAGTATTACGGATAGCACGAAAAAAGAACTGCGTCTGTACGAAGGCACACGATTGCTGCGTTCGTATGTATCTACAGCGGGTACAGCAGCCGATTTTGCAGCTCAGATCAATGCGGATGAAGACAACACGTATGTAGTTGCATCTGTCGTTGGCAATAGCGGTATTCCGTCTGACGTGGCAACAGCTGCATTCAGCGGCGGTGCGAGCGGTAATGCTGGTCTGGTGAATGCCGATTATATCGCAGCACAGGAAGCGCTGGAAGGTGAAAACTTTGACGTACTCGCGCTGGATTTTGCAGCTGATTCTGCATTGCTGCAAAGTTTCGCTGCATGGGTAAAACGTGTACGCAGCGAAGGTAAGCTGATTACCGCGGTTGTCGGCGGCAGCGCAGCAGACGATGTATCTGCTAAGGCAGCAACTACAGCAGCTACACGCTCGCTGGCACTGAACTACGAAGGTATCGTCAATGTCGGTACAGGCGTGCGCATCGGCACAACCGATTACAGCTCTGCCCAAACAAGTGCATACGTAGCCGGTCTAATTGCCGGTCAACGTCTGAACGAATCTACAACGTATCATGTCGCTCCATTTGATGATGTGACTCGCCGTTGGACTCGCTCTGAGCAGGAACAAGCGGTCAAAAATGGTGTGTTCATTTTCTTCAATGACGGTCGTCAAGTGAAAGCACTGCGCGGCGTGAACAGCCTCGTGATTCCGGGTGCAGGTCAGAACAATGCTTGGAAAAAAATCCGTTCGATCCGCGTTATGGATGCAATCAACACCGATCTGCAACAAGCGGCAGAAGATTCCTATATCGGCAAAGTCAATAACACGGAAGAAGGTCGTCTGGCGCTGATCGGTGCGATGAAGGAATATCTGACCCAGCTGGCACAGAGCAGTGTGATCGAAGCATCTGGCTTCGATGTGATTCTTGACCCGGCATACTATGGTGAATCGCCTGTGCTGAAACCAGAAGCGGATCAAGTATTCCTGCAATGGAATGTGAAGCTGACCGATGTGATGGAGCAGCTGTTCGGCACCTTTTACGTGCAATAATTTCCAACTGTAAAGCAAGTCTATTCCAATCAAAACAAACATTCCTGAGGAGGAACAAACTATGTTGGACGCTTCAAGAGTAATTCTCGGTACCCATGGACAACTGCACATCGATGGTGTGTGGCAAACGCATATTAACAAACTGGAAGCAAGCGTGGAAATTGAAAAACGCGAGCTGAATCTGGTTGGCAACGACTGGAAAGTGCACAAAAATGGTATCAAAAAAGGTACAGGCACAATGACCGGTTACAAAGTAACTTCCGATATGATTCAACGCGGTTTCCAAAAATTCGATATCATCTCCAAACTGGACGATCCCGAATCGTACGGACATGAGCGCGTACGTCTGATCCGCTGCATGGCTGACAAAATCCAACTGGCGAACTGGACAGCTGGTGAGGAAGTGCCGGAAGAAACGACCTTTACATTTGAAGGATACGAGCTGCTGGATCCGATCGTCGCGAACTGAAGTTAATGCAATAACAGCGTAATAATAGCGCAGTATGAAAATATGAAATGCGGTAAATTCGAGAATGATGGATTTGCCGCATGTTTCATTTTTGTGTTTAACGAATTGTTATGTCTATTGCACTGTTACGTTTGTTTAGATATGACGTATGGTTTGTTGGCTAAGGCGTAGTAAGAACGGTTAACTGTCATTTGTCATGGTTGTAAGGAACCAGTATGGAACGAAATCTATTTTACTTTTCAGGAGGCATTTACCTATGAGTTTGAATGAAAATATGTCGGAAGAACAAATCTTGGATAGTCTGTTTGAAGCTGCGGACAAGCTGCCGGAAGAAACGGTACGTATTCAGCGTCTGGATCTGCTGATGACACTGCGCGGTTTGACGTCGAGTAAGGTGGATAGCATTCGTGAGCGTTGCACCGTGCGCAAGACGGTAAAAGGTCGCACGGAGGAGAAAGTGGATACAGAGACGTTCAACGCGCTGCTGATCTCGGAAGCGACTGCTCAATTGGAAGTGAAGGGTCTGGCGCTGAATGGCTGGGGCGATCCACGAATTACGAGTCGTTTGAAACTGTCCGGCGGTGAACAGGCAGTACGTCGTATGCTGCTGGCAGGCGAACTGGATGCCGTCGGTGACAAAGTGCTCGAACTGTCCGGCTTCGGCGTGGAGCTTGAAGACTTAAAAAACTAATCCACACCGGCGGAATCACGACGATGATGTACCACATGTGGGCACGCCATCATCTCCGACCGGGCGACTTCTGGAATTTGCCGAGGGGCGAGCGCATGATGCTGATCGCATTTTCACAGGAGGAAATGGATGCAATGACTCAATCCAATAGATAGTACGCAATCTCTGATCCCATAGAATTTGATAATGATATCAGGAGGTGACGCTATGGCTACAGATATTACAGAATTGCGTAAAAGCAACGGTGAATTAAGGGCGACTGTTCGTTATTTTGATCAAATTCAGCGTGCAAGTGAACGATTAGGTCGAACTCAATATCAAAATATAATGAAGCCAAATAACGAATTGAAGTTTACCGTTCGTTATTTTGAGAGTGCTTATCGTACTGCACTCAAGTTAAGTCGCTTGAGATTGATGCCAACGATCAGCTTAAACGATCAAGCTACTCCGGCACTACAGCGACTACTTCGGAAGCTGCGGAGTGTACAGGACGAAGCGATCAATGCATCAGGTCATTACACAGTAAAGCAAAAATTGGACGTATTTATCAAAGGATTGAAAATTCCACCTCCAGGTCCCGTAAATGTAACAGTGGATTCCAACTCGAATTCTAATTTGTTAGCACTTTTAAGTTCTAGCAAAACAGAAAAAGCAGAAGAACCGGAGAGCATAGTAGATACAATATCTAAATATATTGATCTTGGCAAAAACATTATAGAAATTCCAACTTCAATAGATGAATCAGTAGAGACAATAAAAAAATGGCTAGGAAAAGGAAAAAGTGATGAAGGCGAATCTAATCTGGATCGCGCAGCTAATAGTAATAAAAAGTGCTGTTGTTGCTGTAAAGATAGTGATACAAGTGGCTCGCCACTAGACGATATTGATCTTGGTGATCCTGATCGAAAAAATAACGATTCTGATTCGTCTGATAATCGCAATCAAAATAATGGAAACAATCAAAACAATAATGGTAACAATAATAATAATGGCGGAAATAATGGCGGTAGTGGAGGTAACGGGGGTAGAAAAAGAGGAATCAAGGGTTTTTTCCAAGGCATAGGTGGAGCTGCTGGAAAGTTTTTTGAAAGTGCTAAAAGAATAGCTCAACGCAATCCAGGTGAAAGGTCAGGTTTCTTGTCAACTGGATTAAGCAAACTAAAAGGGTTTGGTAGTGACATTGCTGCTGGTGCAGCTAAAGGGTGGAAAAAAACAAAAGAATTGTTTACTGGAACTCCTAATTCAAGTGGTATTATATCTCGTGGATGGGATGGGTTGAAAAATATTACTAAAGGCGCGGGTTCTGGTTTATCCAAAAGTTGGGATGCTATCAAATCGGTAACAAAATCTGCTGGAAGTGGTCTTGCAAAAGGTGCTGGTAAAATATTCCGCCCTCTTGGAGCAGTTATGGATATTGCCAGTATTGCTACTGCTACTAGTGGCAAAGAACGTGGAGCAGCAATTGGCTCGATGATTGCCGGAGCTTTGGGAACTATGGCAGGTGGTGCACTTGGTTCTGTCGTTCCAGGAGCAGGAACTGCTATTGGTGGTATTGGCGGAGGTATGTTATTTGGAGCAGCTGGCGACTGGCTTGGTGGCAAAATTGGTGGTTTATTTGACACTAAAAAGGCTGCAGCAGCTCCTGCAGCAAGTATAGCTTCTCCACTAGGAAGCGCCGCAACAGGTAGTGCAGCAGCAACGGTTACAGCCAAGCCTGCTACTGTTACTACAAGTGCAGCTAACAAACCTGCAACAGGCAAAGACAGCGCTATTCAAATTGATAGCAATCAGATGAATGCAATTTCAAGTTCACTAAAAGATTTTAAAACAGAAGTGACTAATGCTGTCTCTATCAATATTCCGGCTGGTGCAGTCCAATTGACGGTCAAAGAAAACGAATTGGATTATGATGCCCTTGTTCTACAAATTGGTCAACGCGTCGTCAACGAACTGCGCAAATCGATGCAAAATCGTAAATCCAATTCACAAGGCAATACTTCAGCTAAACCAATCATGGCTTAAACATATCTAATCCTACCTAGAAAGGAGGAACACTATGGACATCTACCTGATCGACGGTACACGTAACTTTTTCCACTTCCCAGTCAACCCCGAGGAAATTACCATCTCTCGCTCCAAAGGATACGAAACGATCAACATGCTAGAGTACGGCGAGTTCGACTTTACACTCGGTGATAAAATCAAGGAAATCAGCTTTACTTCCTTTTTCCCAAAAGACTACGACGCATCGTACTGTCGATACAGCACATTGCCTACCCCGCAGGCAGCGACGAACAAGCTGAACAACTTTCTTGTCTCCAAACGTCCGGCACAGCTAGTCATTACCGGTACAGGCGTAAACGTACCTGTCTATCTGATCACCTACAATACGACGTTCCGCGGTGGAGAGCCGGACGATATTTCATTTGATATCACGTTCCGTACTTGGCGGGATGCCAAAGTGCAGCAGAAGAAAACAACAAACAACGGCAAAACGACAACCAAATCTGGCTCCCGTACCGATCTCAAGCAAACGGGCAAAACGTACACTGTCAAATCCGGCGATTCATTGTCCAAGATTGCGAAGCTAGAGTTGGGTGATAGCTCCAAATGGAATGACATCTACAAGCTGAATACGAAGGTGATCGGAGGCAATCCGAATGCTATTAAACCCGGACAGAAATTGGTGATGCCATCATGAGTTACAAGGTCATCGTCAAGGATAAATACGATGTGACACAGCTGGTCGAGACGATTAGCTTGCGCGATTCGCTGGATCAGATTTCGTATCAGGCGAGTGTGCGGCTGGCATTGGACGGCGGTTCCGGCTTGCCTGCATTGACGCCGGGCATGGATATTCGTATCAGTGGCATTCCGTTTGGCGATAAGAACTACCATCCTTTGCTGCATCCGGCAGTCATTTGGGAGATCGAAAGTACGAATAGTGGGACGAAGCGATTGAATATGACAGTATATGATCGCATGATTTATTTGGAGAAATCCGAAGATGAGTATTTGTTGCCAAAAGATCAAACAGCAAGTCAGCGTATTCGCAAATATGCCAAAGATTGGAGTATTACGTTAGGCAATATTCCAGATACAAAAACGAAGCTGGGCAAAGCAGTATACCGAGCACAGACGATTTTCTCAATGCTGTTTGCTGATCTGAAAGAAACAGCCAAATCCGGTGGTCCGATGTTCCATCCACGCATGACAAGTCGTGGATTGGAACTATTTGAGCTGGGCAGCAATAGCAAGGTGCAGGAGCTGGATCATCTGATTGATCTCACTCAGATGCGCACGTTGGAAGGCGCCGTTACCAAGGTGAAGGTACTGGCAGCTAACGAAGCGACCAATGGCAAAGAAGTGCCGTCCAAAGTACTTGCCATTGAAGAAAAAAACACCGCTACCCTCGGTACATTGCAAAAGCTAATGAACGACGACCAGATCAAAACCGCGGATGCTGCCAAAAAGTACGCCAAAAATTATCTAACCGGCGTACAGCAGACGTTTACCGTAACTGCACCCGATATGAATACCATCCGTGCAGGCGATGCCGTACTGCTAAGCGGTATGACGCTGATCGTTATGACGGTCAGCCATGATCTGGGCAATCCGGGTACGATGACGCTGGAGCTGGCAACGACGGATTACGTCAGAAGGAGGTATTATCTTGAGTAAAAAAGATCCTTACGGGCATTTTGCCGACGTGATGCGCTCCACGATGTCCAAGCATACGCAGCAGGCAGTTAACGGTCTAGGCGCGGTGCTTGGCACGATGACGTCATCCGGGGTCAAGCTGGACGATTTTAAACATGAAATTCAGGATTATATGATTGCCGAATTGCCGGGAATGCTGGAACTGCCGCAGCGCATTTATACCGGCAGCACGCATGAGCAGGGAAAGGGTACGTTTCACGGGAATGCCACATTGAGCGATTATGCGTTTGATCCAACTGAAGTAGAAGATACCGTGTTATACCTGAACAAAGGGCTGAAGCCTGGTGACCGTGTGCTAGCGCTGCGTGTGAATAGTGGTAACGATGTCGTTATTTTATGCAGGGTGGTGAGCGGCAATGGCTAATCTTTTCCCAAGTACTGACGATTTTATCTGGGGAGACGAGCAAAGTGTCATCGACAGTGACAGCAGTACTGTCATCTTTGGTAAAAGCTGGCGCTACGATTATGACGCTGGTGATTTTGTGATGACGCCGAGCGGACGTGTCGCTCTAGCAGATGACAAAGAAGCTTGGGTGCAGTGGTGTCACAAAGCGTTGCTGACTCCACGTTACCGGCATGTGATTTATTCCCGTGATTATGGTAGCGAGCTGGAGGAACTGATCGGGACCGGTCAAGGACGTGCCGTATTGGAAAGCGAAATGACACGCATGATTACCGAAGCGTTGCTGGTGGATGCGCGGACTGAAGCGGTGGACCAGTTTACGTTTACGTGGTCGGAAGACCATTGCACGATGACCTGCCGGATTACGAGTGTGCAGGACGATACGGAAATTTTGGAAAGCGAGGTGATCTGAATTGGCAGATTTCCCATACTATCTGGAAGAACAAACAGAAGACAATATTATGCAGCGAATGCTGGACAAAGTGCCTTCGGATATTGACAAATCGGAAGGCTCTTTTATTTGGGATGCGCAGGCACCCGTTGCCTTTATGCTGTCTGAAGCGGCGATCTGGGCGCAGGAATTACTGCGTAGAGGTTTTGCCAGTACTGCAGCTAGCAGCGATGACAGTTATCGCTCAGAGGAATTGGATCTGCGTGCTGCTGAGCATGGTGTAACCCGGCGGGCAGCCGTACAGGCAGCTGGACGCATGACGTTTACCGGCGAAGCTGGCAAAGTCGTGCCTGTTGGGACAGTCGTTGCAACGCAGGCGGACGATGTGTCTGGTGAAGCTTCATTGGAATACGAAACGACAGCAGCAGTTACACTGGATGCTACAGGTAAAGCAGACGTAGCTGTACGTGCATTGGTAGCTGGCAAAAGCAGCAATGTACCTGCGGGCGCAGTTACTATTTTATCGACTGCTGTTAGTGGTATTACTGGTGTTACGAATGCGGCGGCATTGACTGGCGGTACTGATGTGGAGACTGATTCATCGTTGCTCGAACGCTTTTATGCGAAGGTGCGCAATCAGGGGACAAGTGGGAATAAGGCACAATATATGCAATGGGCAGGCGAGATCGCTGGTGTTGGAGCCAGTCGTGTCATTCCACTCTGGAAAGGGCCGGGTACGGTTGGGATTTATTTGCTGGATGCTGACAAACGAGCTGCCAATGCGGACATTGTGAGCGCTGTGCAAACGTATATTGATCCGACTCAGGACGGACAGGGCGAAGGTGCTGCTCCAGCTGGACCGATCATTACCGTTATGGCAGCAGAAGAAGTACCGATTCATATCGCGGTGCAATTGACATTGGCAAGCGATGTGTCACTTGAACAGGTACAGGTACAGATTCAACAAGGCGTTAGTAGTTATTTGAAACAACTGGCGTTTACCGATTCGCTTGTCCGCTATACACGGATTGCAGCGATCTTGCTCGATATCCCGCCAATCATCGACTACACCGGGCTGACTGTGAATGGCACCAGTGATAAAAATATCGAGATCAGTGCTAATCAGGTTGCCGTACTGGGGACGGTGACGGTCAATGGCTGATGAAACACAAATCAATACTGGAGCAAGTAATGATGCTGAAAATAGTGTTCATACTACGAATGAAGTGCAATCCCAGAGTGTAACAAGTACTTTATCTTCGAACATTATATCCGCACAAAGCGGAGCAGTATTAAGTATTGCCAGCGATGCATTTTCCAGTGTGAAAGGCGCTGAGCTATTCTCCTACTTGCCTGCGTATTATGAAACTTCACGTGTGATACGCGCTGATATGGATAGCAAGGGTGCGGAAATGGACGCTTTATATCAAGCGTTGGATGAGACATTTCAACAATTTTTCGTTCGGACGGCAACGTGGGGCATCGAGCGTTGGGAGAATGAGCTGGGTATTGCGGTAGATGTGACCAAGCCTCTGGAGCAACGTCGTGCGGTAGCTGAAGCGAAGCTGCGCGGTGGTGGGAAGTTTTCCGGGGCTCTGGTGAAAAATGTAGCTGAAGCTTATGATGGCGGAACGGTTGCTGTGACGTTTCAACCAGAGCGCTGGAACTTCACGATCCAGTTTGTTGATACACATGGCATTCCGCCCAATCTGGACGATTTGAAAGCAGCAATCGAAGAGATCAAGCCCGCACATTTGTCGGTAGAATACAAGTTCAGCTATTTGCTAATCAAAGAAATTCATCAGGTCAAAACACTAAGTGACATGGAACTGATCCCATTGTCTAAATTTGCAGGAGGTGCAGTATAATGGCGAGCAATACACCTAATTTGAATTTGCTGAAAAAGAATCCGGCAACGGACGGAAACGATACGTTCAATGTCCAAACGATGCTGAACGATAACTGGGATAAGATCGATACAGCTGTAAAGCAGGTGAAGGATAAGGTCGATACGATCAACGTGCCACCTGCCAGTACGACCCAGGCGGGCATTGTGCAATTGACCAATGCGACGAACAGCACGAGTGAAACACTGGCTCCAACAGCAAAAGCACTGAAGACGGTTTCGGATGCGGCATTGCCCAAGACAGGAGGAACCGTTTCGGGCACGCTGAGCATCAGTGACCCGAATACAACCCCGCTGATGATTCATAGCCCCGGTAGTAAACGCTGGGTGTCTCATTTGGAGACGCCTGCTAATTCAAGTACTACAGGTGGTAGACTACACTTGGCTCCTTCCAAAAGTGTGGATGCTACAGATTGGGATTTTGATAAAGGGATTATGATCAACTCAGATACAGGGCGTGTAAAAGTGAAAAATGGTGTGGAAGGAGACTTTGTTACGTATAACCGTACATGGTTAAATGCGCAAACTAATTTGGGCACAACTCCTTCATATACACTCACTCTTGGTGATTCAGATACCGGATTTAATTGGAATGGTGATGGCTATTTTGACATCAAAAGTAATGGCAGTACGGCTGCCTATGTAAATAACGGAAAATTTGTCGTGCGTGACGATGGAAATAACTATTACGATGTAGGAAATGATATCCGCGATTTAAAGTCCTCTGGCGTTAACTATAAGAATCAGCTGGCAGCCCAGCTTAACGCCAAAAATGTTTCAGCGGCTGGCAGCGAAGATTTCTCAGCATTAGTTAACAAAGTTGGAAATATTCGAGCGATAGCAAGAGAGGTTAGGGGCAGTGCACCTGGTTTGACTAATTCAGGATATATAACAAGAGGATCTAATACAACCCAAGATTTTGTTTTTTCATTGGAAAATTTCCCTTATAATTTAGCATCTGGGCATATTAGTCTAACTGGTGTGAAAGTTTATGACACCAATGGCAATTATGTTTTTGATGGGGGTACAGCTTGGATCAGTAGTTGGGGAGATCAATATATATTATCTACGAGTGTAGGTGTTTATTTTACAGTGGTTGGTATTGGTTACTCAACAATCACAGTTAGAGTATATATAAATACTTCTTCATTTAGAGAGGTCAGATTTAATGCAACAAACGTGCGAGCTATTGGGATTTAAGATCTAACATTGATAATTCTGAAAGGAGAAGGAAGGGGATGGGGGAGCCTTGGCCGCAAATCATCAAGATAGTCTCGACGGCATTTGGCGGTGCTGCGGGCTACCTGTTTGGGGGTTGGGATGTGTTGATTAATTTGTTATTGTTGCTTGTAATAGTAGATTGGCTGTCCGGTTTCGGAGCTGCCTGGATGCGAGGAGAACTGAAAAGTCGGATCGGATTCAAAGGGATCATTCGCAAAGTGACGATTTTTGTTATCGTTGCTGTCGCGCATTTTATAGATCAGGCACTCGGAAGTTTGCGTTACTTCAAAGATGCGGTGATCTTTTTTTATTTGGCAAATGAGCTGCTGTCTGTCATTGAAAATGTCGGCAAAATGGGTTTGCCGATGCCGGATATTTTGCGTAATGCGGTACAGATTTTCGAATCAAAACAGACACCACCTGAAAATCCGAATCTGACTACGGAAGCGCAGCCGGAAGCAGTGAAGGAGAAAATTAGCGAAAAAACCGACGATGCCCATTCAGCACAGTCGGTTGATTCGCTGAACAATGTCACGACAACAGGAAAAGAAACCGATGCCGATTTCTCCACAAAAGAAGATTCGTCTGATCTGCATCCATCGTCGATTAATGTACATGCTACAGAACCCGATGAAGGTCCAAACGATGCCAATCACCGTTCTTCTTGAAATAATCATCAATACCGTTATAACGACAGGCATAAAGCAGAGTAAGTACCGCTTTATGCCTGTTTTTTTACAATAACAACCAGATTGTAAAATGATGCTGTCATTTGAGTACCAGATCTAGGATTAGATGCAAACCGTCAAACGACGCTCAATACGATACATCGTCATATACAAACGCACACGTTACTGTATCTCATACAACGGATGATACAAAAGAAATTTTAAAAACAGTTAAAAATAGTTCAAAACAGATTGTACATGTGTATCTTATATTTCCTTATATAGTACAGGATGCTTTTCACGACAACATGCAACATGCCAATCATCTGTTCTATGTTAGAACGCAGTCCCACTCTTTTCTTACGCAAACTATGAACACTTACTGTAAAGCGGACAGAACCAGCTGAATCATAACGCATTCATCCAAATGAATGCATGAACAGACTTGAAAGGAGGATACCACCATGCAATCACGAAGCAGCAACAATGCTCAGGGGATCGATGTATCGCATTGGCAAGGAACGATCAATTGGAGCAAGGTGAAGGCTTCTGGCAAACAGTACGTTTTTATCAAAGCAACCGAAGGAAGCAGCTACCAAGACAAGCAGTTCATCACCAATGTCAAAGGGGCAAAAGCGGCGGGATTACTCGTCGGTGCCTATCATTTTGTAAATGCGACTACGGCAATAGCGGCACGGCAGGAAGCAACGAATTTTGTGACCCGTCTCAATGAAGCGGGTGGCGTTTCTTCTTTTGATCTGCCGCCGGTGATGGATTACGAGAACAATCCTGGCAATTTGAGCAAAAGTGGCATCAATGCCGTAGCACTTGCTTTTTTGCAGGAAGTGGAGCGACAAGGTGGGCGTAAGCCAATTGTGTATACGGGCAATGCGTTTGCACAGAATTTCGATGTTACTCTTGGCGCGTATGACTTGTGGATTGCCCGTTACAGCATTACGCGCATACCGGATCATAGCGCAGCATGGCAAGAATGGGATTTCTGGCAATATACCGATTCCGGTCAGGTGGACGGGATTAGCGGTGGAGTGGATCTGAATGCTTACCGCGGTACGCTGGATGAATTGAAAGCACGTTATATCCAAAAACATACGGAGCAGGGAGGTGACCAACCGATGACAACTGATGAGCAAAAAGCATTTGCCGCGCTGCAAGCAACCGTCAAAGCACAGGCAGATCGTATCGCTGCCTTGAGCGATAGCCGTGATTTGCTGAAAACCAGCATTAGCAAAATCGACAGCCGGGTACAATCCGTTGAGAAAAATCATTCCATGGATGTGCCGGAATGGGCAAACGAAGCAGTACAAAAAGCAGTTCAAGCTGGTATTATTAACGACCCGGATGGCGGCAGTTATGATTTTTACCGCTTGCTGACTGTACTGGATCGTAAAGGTTTGATTTAACTGAAATGGCGACAAGCTAGAGTCAATGCTGAACCAAGCGAAGAACCAAGCGAAGAAACAAGCCTATATTTAAACATATGATTTATATTTTTCGATCACCTATGTACAAATGAGAACAACAATGAAGAGTGACAACAGAATGGAAGCTAACAACAAATAACAAAGGAGCGATTCTTCATGGCAAACGATCTGTTAAACAGCGTACTCGCTTTTGCATCTACACTGGCGGTTATTGTACTGGCACTAGTACAACTGGTAAAAACGACAGTGAATCTACCCAAAAACTGGGTGCCGTTGATCGGTACAGTAGTTGGCATTCTGATCGGCGCCGCAGCGTATCCATTTACCGATCTGGAGTTGGTGCCGCGACTATGGGCAGGCGGTCTGGCTGGATTGTCGGCGACAGGATTGTTCGAACTGGCGTTTAACCCGAAAAATGGTACGACCAAAGAGAGCATCTAATCTGTACTGAATAGCAGATAAACTGTCTTTCAGTGAATAGAATTGCATTGCAAGCATGAAAATAGCAAATAGCGAAACAACATATGTATAGAAGTGTAACAGCAGTAAGACAACTACAAGAACTACAAGAACAGCATAAAAGTTAAAAGTAGTACAATGACATTCTAAATTGAGCACTGGGAAAAATCAAAAGCCTGTATCCACTTACATGGGATACAGGCTTTTTGACGTACATATACTTTGGAACGACATATACCGAGATCAATCATAGCGCTGGATCATAGCATCACATACACTGCGTATAAATACTGCATACATACCGCAGCAGTCCAATAACCTCACAATCACAGCTTGCAATCAATTCCCGATTCTATCTTACAATCAAGAATATTACGAAGCTTTTGTCGCTTTTACAGGCAGTTCCAGCTTTTGACCTGGATAGATCCAATGTGGATTGTTCAGGTCGTTCAGATCGCGCAGTACTTGCCAGGTTGTACCATGACTTTTAGCGATAGAATACAGTGTATCCCCATTTTTGACCACATAGGTGCTGCCATCTGCTACTGGTGGTTTTACCGGAGTAACAGGTTTGGTAGGCGTCGGCTTCGCAGGTGTGGCAGGCTTAGCCGGTGTAGTTGGTGTTGGTTTAGCTGGAGTAGCAGGTGTTGTTTCTTTGCCCGGTGTGGCGGCAGTTTCTACACCTTCGGTGATACGTTTTTCGGCAGTCAGGCTCTTAGTGCCGTTGGCTTGCATGTACTCGATCAATGCTTCATCCAATGTACCGTACGTACCGGTTTGCTGTTTGCCTACAAACATCGTGTACTCGTCACCACCAGCGACCATAAAGTCGTTGGTTGCTACATTGTACGTTTTGGTCAGATCCAGCGGTTTGCCGCCGACAGTAATCGTATGAACACGGCTACCTGCTGGTTTGGAAGTATCGATTTTGTACGTGATACCAGATACATGGGAAAATGCCCCTTTGGCTGTCGGATAGTCAGTCGCTCCGTTTTCCAGAGCTGCTTTGATGTCCGCGCCTGTTACTTCAATAGAAATAACCAGGTTGCCGAATGGCAGTACGGTAACGATCTCACCTTTGGTCACAGGACCTGCGTCGATCGAAGCGCGGATACCACCGCCATTCGTAATCGCGGCATCTGCACCGGAAATGGAACGCATGGCATCTGTGATCAGATCGCCGAGGTTCGTTTCACCAGCACGAACTTTCTCGCGCGCACCGTCCAGCAGAACGGACGATTGAGCAACAACTTCATTCAGGATTGGCTCCTGCGAAGCTTTGATCGAATCGATCAGGCTGGCGACTTCGGCATTCGGTTGAACGCCTTCGGCTTGCTTCTCATCAATCGTGTATGCTTCTTTTTTCGTCACATCGCCTTTGTCGACCCACAGATCGATTACACCGAGATGTTCACCATATTCGCCTGTACTAGCGATCAGGGTACCATTTTCAGTCTGCCCGTTTTGCAGCAGTGTATGGCTGTGACCGTCAATGAATACGTCGATACCCGGTACAGCTTTGACGATATCAATACTCGTTTGCTCGGTCGACTGATCCATACCGATATGACCGAGTGCAACGATGACATCGACTTTGCCTTGCAGCTCGGATACCATGTTGCGTGCGGCTTCAGTTGGATCGGTGAACTCTACGTTTTTGACATTGTTTGGGTTGGTTTTATACGCCGTTTCCGGTGTTTCCAATCCGAAGATACCGATCTTCACGCCGTCCACTTCACGGATGATATACGGTTCAAATGGTGCTTTGCCCGTATCCTTTTGAATAATGTTGGATGAGATGACTGGGAAGTTTGCCATTTTGGTCAATTCCAGCAGACGCTCGTATCCATAGTCGAATTCATGATTACCTGGTTCCATAACGGCATATCCCATTTTGTTCATGACCTGAATGACACTTTCGCCGCGTACAAGTGTAGCAAAAGAAGTGCCGTGAACAGCATCGCCGTCATCCAGCAGCAGCGTATTGGGATTGGCTGCGCGATACAGATCCGCCAATCCAGCAATTTTGGCAAGACCCATGGACGGTGATTCTTCCACTGCATGGGCATGCACGTCATTCGTATGTAAGAGAGTGATATGGGTGCCTGTACCGGCATCCTGCTTCATTTGCTGCTGAATACCTTCCACCGTAAACGTAGCAGGTGCAGCCGCGCCTGCGAAGCTAGCAGCATTCAAGGTCATAAATGCTGACACAGCCATTGCGAAAATCGTTTTTCCTTTGAACATATTTGTATAATTCCTCCCCTTTTGCATAATTCTCATTTATTTTATCAGCTTTCGGTTAAAAGTGTTACTACATTTATTGCGTATCTATGTAAAAAAGTTAATTTTATGTATGATATATGTAAAATATGTAATAACGATTATTTCGGCAATTTCGTATATAGTATCTTAAAAAAGAAGAAAATACATACGAAATACAAGATAAATTACGCATTTTCGACCTAAGTTGAGCAAAACTGCTAAAAAAAATAATAATCTGTCGAAAAACATCATTACGTGTTACATATGAAAATAAATTTCGGTTATTATGTAAAACTTGTTGCCAAAACAAGGTACATAATGTAAATTGAATTCATCCTATGGTCAATTTCGGCAATTTCGACATGGATAACTGTATACATATACATAAAGACAATTAAATAATGTATACCGTGTCGAATTGACCTCCATCTTGGTATTTCAGAAGGGAGTAATGGTTTGTGAAAAAAAGTTGGGCACTTGTACTTACACTGGTTTTATCGTTTGTCTTGATTCTGGCAGGTTGTAGCGGTGGAGGAAATGGTTCATCAACGGAACCGGCGGCTTCGGACAACGGTAGTGAAACCGCTTCCTCTGGTGGAACGCTGATTGTCGGTCGCGGCGGCGATTCGGCGGCACTTGATCCGGCAATTGTAACGGATGGCGAATCACTGAAGATTGCACAGCAAGTGTTTGATCCATTGCTGGCTTACAAAACAGGAACAACGGAAGTAGAACCTGCACTGGCGGAGAGCTGGGAAATCTCCGACGATGCGCTGACGTATACATTCAAATTGCGTCAAGGTGTGAAATTCCATGATGGCACTGATTTTAACGCAGCTGCTGTTGTATTCAACTTTGATCGTTGGAGCGATCCAAAAAGCAAATACAAATTTGAAGGCGATTCATTCGATTATTATGATTCCATGTTTGGACCAGAAGACGCGCGTGTGATCAAAAGCGTCACTGCCAAAGATGATTATACTGTCGAAATTCAATTGAATAATCCGCAAGCACCATTCCTGCAAAATCTGGCAATGCCAGCATTCTCGATTGCTAGCCCGGCAGCCGTCGAAAAAGAAGGCGCCAACTTCAAATCCAGCCCGGTAGGTACAGGACCATTCGTATTCAAAGAATGGAAACGCAGTGACTCGATCACACTGGAGAAAAACAAAGAATACTGGCAGGAAGGTCTGCCTAAAATGGATCAGCTGATTATCCGCTCCATTCCTGACAATACCGCTCGCTTCAATGCACTGCAAAACGGCGAGATCGATATGATGGAAGACCTCAGCCCGGATGATCTGACTACACTGGAAAGCAATCCAGATCTGCAAAAGTTCAATCGTCCACCATTTAACGTAGCATACTTGGGCTTCAATGTTACCAAAGAACCGTTTAACAATCCGAAAGTTCGCGTAGCCCTGAACCATGCCGTGGACAAAAAAGGCATCATCGATGCATTCTTCGCCGGACAGGCGGAAGCAGCGATTAACCCGATTCCACCAACGTTATGGGGATACAATTCCAATATCAAAGATTATGACTACGATCTGACCAAAGCAAAACAATTGCTCGCTGACGCTGGTTATCCAAACGGCATCGACAAAGAATTGACCTTCTACGCAATGCCAGTATCCCGTCCCTATATGCCAGACGGTCGCAAAGTAGCAGAAGTCATTCAAGCGAGTTTTGCCCAAATCGGTGTTAAAGTGAAAATCCAATCTCCAGAGTGGGCAACGTATTTGGACGATCTGAGCAAAGGGCAAAAAGACGATCTGTTCATCATCGGCTGGACGGGTGATAACGGTGACCCGGACAACTTCTTCTACCCACTGCTCGACAAAGACTCCATCGGCGGTAATAACTACAGCCAATATGACAGCGAACCGCTGCACAAGTTGCTCGTTCAAGCACAGCGCGAAACCGATCAGGATGCACGTGCCAAGCTGTACGAACAAGCGCAAGTCATCGTTAAAGAAGATGCACCGTGGGTGCCACTCGTACACTCCACGCCATTGCTGGCAGCGAGTGCTAAGCTGAAAGGCTACACACCATCTCCAACTGGCTCGGAGCCATATACCGAGATCTATCTGGAACAATAATACGGCTGCATCCAGTCGTATGAAGTAAGGAATAACGCGATTTTACAGGGAAAGAGACATGCTGCTATCTGTGCAGTCATGTCCTTTCACTGTCCTAATGAATGTATGGCAGGTGATCAACGAAGTGGGTTCCTACATTATTAAACGTCTGCTAGTCTTGATTCCGGTACTGCTCGGCATGACTATTATCGTCTTCTCCATCATTCATGCGATTCCTGGTGATCCGGCAGAAACGATCCTTGGGGAAAAGGCGACAGAGCAGTCCAAACAGGCATTGCGTGAACAACTTGGACTGGATCGTCCGCTGCTGGAGCAGTATTTCTCCTATCTGGGTGAGTTGGTGACCGGCGATCTGGGCAATTCGATCCGTACGCGTGCACCAATTAGCGAAGAGATTGGGCCGTATCTGGCGGCTACAGTTGAGCTGACCGTAGCAAGTATGTTATTTGCGATTGTGATCGGTGTGAACGCCGGGATCGTGAGTGCTTGGAAGCATAATTCATGGTTTGACTATATCTGTATGTTGATTGCATTAGTCGGGGTATCGATGCCAATCTTCTGGCTCGGTCTGATGGAGCAGTGGATTTTTGCGAACAAGCTGCACTGGCTGCCGTCGATTGGGCGGATGAATCAGCGTGATCCGATGGAAGCCATTACGGGCTTTTATGTACTGGATGCGATCATCTCTGGACAATGGAGTCAATTATGGACGATTATCAAACATTTGATCTTGCCATCTGTAGCGCTCGGTACGATTCCGATGGCGGTTATCGCACGGATGACACGTTCCAGTATGCTCGAAGTGATGCAGTCTGATTATATTCGTACTGCCAAAGCGAAAGGAATTTCGCAATTTCTCGTTATTTACAAACACGGGCTGAAAAATGCCTTTATTCCGGTGCTGACGGTCATCGGGATTCAGACAGGTGCCCTGCTTGGCGGTGCGGTACTGACTGAAACGATCTTTGCCTGGCCGGGTGTTGGTCGCTATATTTATGAAGCGATCAGTAACCGTGATTATCCGGTCATCCAGTCCGGCATTTTGATCATTGCCGTTATGTTTGTACTTATCAATCTGCTGGTGGATCTGCTGTATGCCGTGTTTGATCCGCGTATCCAGTACAAGTAAGAGGTGATTACATGACACAGGCTTCACTGGGTACAGGATCGGATGCACCGATCAAAGAAGTAAAATCAGGCCCTTGGCGCGACGGTATTCGGTTGTTTATGCGCAACAAGACCGCTGTAATTGGACTGATTATTGTATTGTTTTTCGTTGTGCTAGCGATATTGGCGCCGCTCATTACAAAATATGAGTATACCACTCAGGTGCTGGCAGATCGCTTGCAAGCACCATCAGCACAGCACTGGTTTGGTACGGATGATCTGGGACGTGATATTTTTACCCGTACGATTTATGGTGCGCGTCTCTCGCTCTGGGTTGGTGTACTGTCTGTCATCGGTTCGATTATTATCGGAACGGTGCTTGGTATTTTGGCAGGCTTTTATGGCAAATGGGTAGATATGGTCATCTCGCGCTTTTTTGATATTTTGCTTGCGTTTCCGGGGATTTTGCTGGCGATTGCGATTGTTGCTGTTCTCGGACCCTCATTGCAAAATGCGCTATATGCGATTGCTATCGTGAATATTCCGACCTATGGACGGCTGGTACGCTCGCGCGTACTGTCGCTACGACAGGAAGAATTCATTACGGCGGCAAGAGCGATTGGCGTGCGTGATGCACGTATTCTGTTCCGTCATATTTTGCCGAACAGTCTAACACCGATTATTGTGCAGGGAACGCTTGGGATTGCGACTGCAATTATCGAAGCGGCGGGGCTTGGATTTCTCGGTCTAGGCGCGCAGCCACCAGAGCCGGAATGGGGCAAAATGCTGTCCGATTCGCGTCAATTTATCCAGACCGCGCCGTGGACGGTGATTTTCCCGGGTTTGTGTATTTTGCTCACGTCGCTCGGCTTCAATCTGATGGGTGATGGATTGCGTGATACCTTTGATCCGAAACTGAAAAATCGTTGAGATGATCCCGCTAAACTAAGCGGTTTAGACGTCTTCAATAAGGTCCGGGCCGTGAGGTCCGGATTTTTTTCTTCCTATATATAGGTGTAAAAATAGCGATGTGTACTAGCTACCTTTTGGAGCACGTCCAAGCGCATATCCATTTCCGGCAAAAGCGACGATTTGCGGAATGAGCTTTTCGGATGCGTAAAAAATGTGTATAATCACTCCAACTGTGAACGTTACAGAAAGCATAAGTACAGGAGAGCAGGATATGGACAAATTTACGAAACTCAAACATATGCGTGAGCATCGGCAGTATGCTGAAGATAAACATGAAGCTTCCCGTGAAGCGTATGAACGCGATTATTCGCGTCTGATTCATTCACCGACCTTTCGCCGATTGCAAGGTAAATCGCAGGTGTTCGGTGCTGGAACCGGAGATTATTATCGTACTCGTCTGACCCACTCGCTGGAGGTAGCACAGATTGCTCGCCAGGCAGCGAAAAGTCTGTTAACCCGCTATCCCGAAATTCAGGAGCAGCAGGCGGATCACCCCGGTCTGATCATTCACCCGGAAGTGGTGGAGTGCGCTTCGATTGCGCATGACTTTGGTCATCCGCCATTTGGTCACAAAGGCGAAGAAGTGCTGGCTGGTATTCTGGATGACTGGATCGCCAGTAAAACGAAAGAAGCGCTGCGCGGACGTTCGGCAACGGAAGAAGAATACGAGCGTGTGTATCAGGAGATGCGTGAGAACTATGAGCATTTTGAAGGAAATGCCCATAATTTCCGACTGGTCATGTTTTTGGAAAAACGCGAAAATCTGGACGGACTGAATCTATGCGATGCCGTGCTGCTTGGCATTAACAAGTATCCCTATTCTGGCATGGATAACAAAAAAGGATTGTATGAGCGCGAATGGCAATATATTCGCGAGATTCGCCAGCAATGGGGCATTCCTGATCGCAAAACAACACTTGAAGCTCAGCTTATGGATTTGTGTGACGATATTGCGTATTCTGCTCATGATCTGGAAGATGGCATCAAGGCAGGCAAGATCGAGGTACACGAGCATTTTATGAAAGACCCGCATATTCACAAGCTGATTATTGAGAAAATCATGACGCTGGAAGACTGGTTCTGGCAAGGTTGTAAGTGGGATGAGATTTCCGCGAAGGTCGATCAGGTGTTAACAGATTATTTGCATATTTGGCGGGAAAAGCTCCCAACCTGCGGTATGGATTATTCGCGTACCCGGCGTGAAGTCAAAGCGTACTGGGTAAATCATTTTGTAAGTCAGCTGGGCGTGATTGAGGATGATAGCTGGAAGAAAGTTACCTTTGTACAGGAAGGCTACGAGAATGCAGATATGCTACGCACAGTGAGCGTGCTGAAAAGCTTCGCTTGGGTAACGATGATCCGCGATCTGCGGGTACAGCGTCTACAAAAACGCAGCGAATGGATTATTCGCCGTCTATGGAAAGCATTTATCGATCAGGAAACGTCGATGGCGATTATGCCGTCGGACTGGTTGCAGCGGTTTGAGCAGGATCAAGCTAGCGATCAGCCGGTATGGACGTGGGAGCGTATGATTATCGATTATATCGCCGGTATGACGGATGCGTTTGCCGAGAAAATTTATAATGAATTGTATGGATTGAAAGTTGGTTCTATCTATGATGTAGATTGAAGCGACAGCAAAGCACGAAAGGAGAGACATCATGACAGAACAACAGACTTCCATTCCGCTAGGCATACTGGATATGTCTCCTGTGCTGGAGCAAGTATCGGTCGAAGAAGCGCTGGAACGTTCAGTACAATTGGCAATTATGGCAGAGCAGCATGGGTATGAACGATTCTGGCTGTCGGAGCATCATGATATTGCGGCGCTAGCTTGTACAGCACCAGAAGTGCTGATCGCTCATATCGGAGTGCGCACGTCCAGTATTCGGCTCGGTTCGGGAGCAGTGCTGCTGCCGCATTACAGTCCGATGAAAGTAGCGGAGACGTTTCGCATGTTGTCGGCATTGTATCCGGGGCGGATTGATCTCGGTATCGGTCGCGCGCCAGGCGGTTCGGCACATGCGGCGATTGCACTTAGCGGCAATTATCTGGCACATGTAGCAGAGATGCCACAGCTGGTAAGTGATCTGCGTAGCTTGTTGCAAGATCAGTATCAGGTAGAAGGCGGCGCAGTGCGTGCTCGTCCACAAACAGCATTCCCACCACAGCTCTGGCTGCTTGGTACGAATCGCAAAAGTGCCGGTCTGGCAGCAGCGCAAGGTGCAGGTTATGTGTTTGGTCATTTTATGAGTAGTAGCGACGGTCAGGCAGCGATTCAGCATTACCGCGAGCAGTTTCAGCCTGTTGCCGATGGAGAACAAGCGCGCGTGATTCTAGCGGTCAAAGTCATCGCTGCCGATACCGATGCCCGCGCAACAGGCTTGTACGAGAAATGGAAACAGTCGCCTGCCGGTCTGGCAGCGATTGGTGAGGAGATGCCAGAGCCAATTATTGGCACACCTGCCACGTTGCGTCAGCAATTTGAGAATTTGCTGCAACAGTATGAGGCGGACGAGCTGATGCTGATCTGCCCACTGGATCAATATGAAGAGCGTATGTATGTGTATGAGACAGCTATAGCGGCTGTAAAAGGTTTTTAGTAGCACGTATTGCGAACATTCACTGGGAGAACGCTTTTACAGCATCCTTGGCAGCTGCAATCATTATGTGAATTTGATTGAACTAGCTGGAAATTGGAGATTAAGCGATGTTGACATATTTGTTCATCGTCTGCATGCTAAGTTGGATTCTTAGAATGAGAAATCCAGGCTGCAAAAGTTAACATTTTCGTTATTGATTTAGCATTATATTTATACAGCTTATTGAATGAATGAATAGCATTATAATGAAGAAACAAGCAGCAACCGGATGACATCAATCGGTTGCTGCTTTTGTATGCGGGCGGATAGAATGTTTGGAATTTGTCAGTCAGGGCAAGCTATCTAGCTTGGTTTGCGAAAAATAATCCATATATGATGATGATCGTTCTTCGTAGGATGCTACAAAGTATATTGGCAAATAGCACTTCATCCTTTCGCTGTATAATGAATAGTAATCTATAAAATATTTTCCAACATATGGGATAGTGTGCTGTTATATAAACGCAGCATCAAACAGGCTCGTTCCTCTACCGAAGGAAACGAGCCTGTTGAGCGATGATGTCAGCAGTAATGCTTCCATTACATACAGTAATCACCATTTTATCCATTTCGTCTTTTTGTTGCGACAAGGATGATCAGTATCCATGTTCGTAATCAACCAGATTGACTGGCAGCGATTCACCTTTGTGATACGCATTCAGATTGGCAAGGAAAATCTCCAGCACTCGATCCGTATAATACTCGTTGCTGCCAGCAATATGAGGCGTGATGATAACCTGCTCCAGCTGCCAGAGTGGATGATCTTCCGGCAATGGTTCTGGATCGAACACGTCCAGCCCTGCTCCGGCAATGATTCCTTCCTGCAATGCGGCAGTGAGATCATCCGTATTCACAGTTGGACCACGTCCCACATTGATAAAGACTGCGCTGTCTTTCATCCGCTCAAAACGTTCACGATTGAATAATTCGCGCGTATCATCGGTCAGCGGCAAAATATTCACAACAAAGTCTGCATTTGCAAGTGCGTCATCCAGACGATCCATATCGTACATCATATCAAATTCATCCAACGGCTCACCAGAACGGCGAATACCGATAACCTTCATCCCAAAGGCGCGTGCGAGATTAGCAGTGCCTTTGCCAATATTACCCGCCCCGGCGATGGCGATCGTTTTGCCATGCAGTTCGCTAAACGTTCCGCTTTCGTCCCATTGATTACGACTTTGATTGCGGATAGCGGTATGCAGATTACGTGCAAAGGACAACATATATGCAAAAATATGTTCCGAGATCGGAATCGTATGCACACCGTTAGCGCTAGTCAGCAATACCTGCTTGTGCTCTAGCTTATCAAGTGGCATTTTATCAACACCGGCGGACCAAGCCTGTACCCATTTGACCGGACAATCATCCGACAGGATAAAGTCTTGAAATTTGCGTGACCAGCCGACGATGATTTCCGCATCTGCTAGATCCTGCGATGATGCTTCCTTGACGGGAATCGCAACAATCTCGTCATGAGGAGCGGCTTCGCGGAGCTTTTGCTGCTGCTGTTCATTCAGTTTTTGCAAAAAAACGATTTTGGACATGTGTAAAACCTCCTCCTCGTAGATGACAAACGGGTGATGCTCATGTTCAGGATTGATCATACCAAATTTCGGAAGGGGAGGCGAATGAGGTGGCGGATGTCAGATGATAGCGGTGTGGCAGAGCTTTGTTGCTGCTTTGCACTCTGCGTAAGATTAGTGTATACTATTGGCATTCATGAAGAACGTGTGTTCGGTACTGTGCGTCATAGGCGAATACTGATTGCACATGTAAACGAAAGGAGTGTTTGCGGATGACAGAACTTGGGCAGGAGCGTGTATTTGCGGCGATTCCTTTGACAGGAGAAGCGCAGCGTGTGCTGGCGGAATGGAGTCGGGAGATGCAGACACGGTATCCTTTTCGTAAATGGACATGGCATGAGGATTTGCATATTACACTGCAATTTTTCGGGGATGTGGATATTGCACAGTTGCCCAAGCTGCATGAAGCGCTGGCAGCGGCAGCACAGCAGGTAGAGCCTTTTACGTTAAAGCTGGGGGAGCCGGATACATTTGGTGTACCGGAGCGTCCAAGAGTATGGTGGATTCAGACGCAAGGAGCACTGGATACACTCAGGCAGTTGCAACAACACGTACAACAGGAGTGCGAACATCTTGGATTCAAGCCGGAGCAGCGTGCCTACACACCGCATATTACAATAGCACGCAAATATGCCGATTCTACAACGTTTATACCGCTACCATCAGCAGAATATCCGAGTTCGGCTCAATGGTTGGCAGATGAAATCGTGCTGTATCATACTCGGCTGGGACAGATTCCGATGTATGAACCGGCAATGAGATTTCCACTTGGGAAGAGCTGACTATGCCCAAAACTCGCTTTTTGTCAATTTGACAAAAGCATGTTAACTATAATAATATACTTGCTGCTGCAAAAAGGCGGCAATTTGATTGGGGAAAATACAATGACAGCATAGCGAATGCTGCTGCTTTGGGCAGATATCCGGCTGACGGATATTCAAATTAACGTTGGTTCTTTTTCCGGAGCGCGGATGGACTCCGGACGGCGTTGTCAATCGTTCATGATTCAAAATTTGGATGTTGGTGTATTCAAATGAAAGGTCATACGATTACATAAGAGCCAGAGGTATGCCAACAATACTGGAGGACAAAAATGGAGTTTATTAGACGCAATCAGTGGATTACGCCTCTTCTCGGCGTGCTTTTTATATTTATCATGTCCCTTCCATTCTGGATGGACCATAAAATGAGTGCAGGACAAAAATCGTTTACCGAGCTGCCGTCGTGGGGTGCGCAGTCGCACGGTTCTGTTTCCTATGCGCAAAAGGACAGGAGTAGTACCGATTCCACCTTTGTATCGTGGAATCAAACTCACACCAAGAAGCTGATTCAGCAAGGCAAAGCCGAAACAGCCGCCGCTCAAACCAAGCAGGAGAACGGCACCAAGGCGAACACCGCAGCAGCCAAAGTCAAAGCATCGGCAGCCGTGGCAGGTTCGTCCATTCAGCATTCCACCCCCACCCAATTATACTTTACCCGGACAAAGCTGCTTCCCCAGGATCACAAAGCCCAAGCGACCTGGACCTACGCATTGTCGGATAAAGAACGGCTCATGCTTGAACGCATCGTTATGGCAGAAGCCGAAGGCGAACCGTACAAAGGCAAAGTGGCAGTTGCCAATGTTGTCTTAAACCGGCTACGGTCCGCAAATTTCCCCGATACCATCAGAGATGTATTGTACCAGAAATATCAGTTTTCTCCGGTAGGCAATGGCCGTTTTGACCGTGTGAAGCCGAATGCCGATTCCATCAAGGCTGTTCGCGAAGCGCTACAAGGTCGCAAGGAAGTTCCGGACAATACGTATTATTTTGTGTCGCTTTCGCTGGCGACTGATTTTGCGATTCCAAATTCACGTACCGTCGTAACGAAGATCGGTCATCATACCTTTTTCAAATAAAGCTTCGAAATGGATACAGCTGTTTATGTAAAAGTTGAAATAGGCAAAGTTACAAATTTGTTTATTTTGGTGATAAAATAAACGGTGGATAATCAATTATATTTCGGAGGTGCTTCATCGATGAAAATTACGTACTATGGTCAATCCTGTCTGCTTGTAGAAGAAGGCGGTAAAACGGTTATTATTGATCCGTTCCTGTCCGGCAATCCGCAGGTGAATGTAGATGTAAAAGATATCAAAGTGGATGCAGTCATTTTGACGCATGGTCACGGCGACCACTTCGGTGACACCGTGGAGATTGCACAGAACAACAATTGTCCCGTTATTGCTGTCGTAGAGCTGGCACAATATGCCGGTGCCAAAGGCGCAGCGGAGACCGTTGGAATGAATCTGGGCGGTTCCAAACAATTTGACGGCTTCAAAGTAAAATACACACTGGCATTCCATTCTTCGTCTAACGAGCTGGATGGACAGAATGTATACCTGGGCGAGCCAGCAGGCATTCTGCTGACGATGGGTGGCAAAACGCTGTATCATGCTGGAGACACAGCACTGTTCGGCGATATGAAGCTGATCGGCGAATTGAACAGCATTGATGTAGCAGCATTGCCAATCGGTGACTTCTTCACAATGGGTCCCGAAGATGCACTGTATGCGGCAGAATGGGTAAAAGCGAAGCATGTACTGCCGGTACACTACAATACTTTCCCACCGATTGAGCAGGACGGCGATGCTTTTGTAGCTGAGCTGCAAAAGAAAGGCATCAAAGGCAGCGCGTTGAAAGTCGGCGAAAGTGTCGAAATCTAATCTCTGCGTAGATCAAAGGTCAACCAACATACACCGATGGATCTGCGAATAAAGGCTCTGGAAAAAACCGGTATTCTCCCAAAGAGATGCCGGTTTTTTGTTATTTGCGACAGAGTGGATACGCTATGTTGTCTTCTTTTCCGTCTGTTATGCACAAATGATAGGCTTGCTTGGTTATCATGGACCTATTCAAATGAAGAGAGATACGAGAAATATATTGAATTAAATATACGTTTAAATGTATAATAATACAATTATGGTTAATGCGTTACGTTATCACACTAATGCTTTGACGCAAAATAATAATTTATCGCATATATAAAAAGTTTGAATTGCCATCATGTCAGCTCAGTGTTAAAATGTATAAAACCAACGAAGGTTACAACAATATCACATCGCTGAATAAGTGACTTGAACCCGTACGAAATGGATATTTATTCTTCGTGCACCTCTTCAGAACTTATATTCAATGTAGGCTGCTTCCATAATCACTCTCTGTACAATATGTACAAATATTGTAGGGGATACTGTATGGAATGAGCAGCCTGTTTTGTATACCCTACTCGTAACAGCAATTGTTCTTCGTCCGGCCATCCTCTGGCTCGTCTCTTGACCATTCACTTCATAATAGAAAGGTTGCGTATTATGAACATTACAGGTTTGCCTCCAAAGCAGGGTCTATATGATCCGCAGTTTGAAAAAGATGCCTGCGGTATGGGATTTACCGCGCATATCAAAGGAATACCCAGTCACCAGATCGTAGGTCAGGCGCTGACAATGCTCGAAAATATGGAGCATCGTGGCGGCCAGGGCAGCGAACCGAATTCAGGTGACGGTGCAGGGATCATGGTCCAGATTCCGCACCGCTTTTTTGTCCGTGAAGCCGAAAAGGGTGGTTTTGAGCTGCCTGCAAAAGGTCAATATGGTGTAGCGATGGTATTCCTGTCCCGTGACGAGGAGCTGCGCGCACGTCATGAAGATCTGTTAAAAGAGATTATCGAGCAGGAGGGACAGGTGTTCCTCGGTGCGCGTACCGTGCCAACGGATGACAGTACACTCGGTAAAACTGCCAAAGCGGCAAAGCCGGTTGTACGCCAATTTTTCATCGGTCGTAGCGAAGAACTGCGAGATCAAGATGAGCTTGCTTTTGAGCGCAAGCTGTACGTTATTCGTAGACTGGCAGAGCGTCAGATTCGTTATGCGGAAGCAGCGGGCGGAGAAACATTCTACGTGCCAAGTTCGTCTTGCCGTAAAGTCGTTTACAAAGGTATGCTGACGACAATTCAGGTCGGTGAATTTTATCTGGATTTGCGTGATGAGGGGTTTGAGTCGGCGATTGCACTAGTGCATTCCCGTTTCAGTACGAACACATTCCCAAGCTGGGATCGTGCTCACCCGTATCGTTTCATGATCCATAATGGGGAGATCAATACGATGCGCGGTAATGTGAACTGGATGCATGCGCGTCAGTCGCTGTTTGAGAGCGATGTGTTTGGCAACGATCTGGACAAGATTCGTCCGGTGATTAACCCAGATGGCTCGGATACAGCGATGTTTGATAACACGCTGGAGTTTTTGTATCTGAACGGACGTTCCTTGCCGCATGTCGCGATGATGATGGTACCAGAACCGTGGAGCAACCACGATACGATGGACGAGAAGAAAAAGGCGTTTTATCAGTATCACAGTTGTCTGATGGAGCCATGGGATGGACCGGCAGCAATGGCGTTTACCGATGGTATTCAGATCGGTGCGATTCTGGACCGTAACGGGCTGCGTCCTGCGCGTTATTATGTAACCAAAGATGATCGGATTATTCTGTCTTCCGAAGTGGGCGTGCTTGATATTGCCCCGGAAAACATTTTGTATAAAGACCGCTTGCGCCCAGGCAGGATGCTGCTGATCGATACACAGGAAGGTCGTATCGTTGCCGATGAGGAGATCAAGGAGCAAATCGCTGCTGAGCATCCATACGGCGAATGGCTGGAAGAGCATCTGGTGAATCTGGAAGATGTACCGGAAGCCCCGGAAGCGATTCAGCCGGATCACGATAACGTACAGCAATTGCAGCTTGCATTTGGCTATACGTTTGAAGAGCTGCGCAAAGTAATCGAACCGATGGCATCTACCGGTGCTGAAGCACTCGCTTCGATGGGTTACGATGCTCCACTGGCAGTGCTGTCAGATCGTCCGCAGCGCCTGTACAGTTATTTTAAACAGCTGTTCGCTCAAGTAACCAATCCACCGATTGATGCGATTCGTGAGGAGATCGTTACCTCGACAGCAACTTCGCTTGGACCAGAGCGCAACCTGCTTGATCCACAGCCCGAAAGCTGTCGACAGATCATCCTGAATTCCCCAATTCTGTCCAACGAAGAATTTGCCAAAGTACGCCATGTACGCCGTCCAGGCTTCAAGGCGATGACGATTCCAATCTTCTTTGAAGCGGAAAAAGGAGCAGAGGGACTGCGCGCAGCACTAGTTAACCTATGTGAAGCAGCAGATCGTGTCATTGCCAAAGGTCATAATTTCCTGATTCTGTCCGACCGTGGGATGGACAAGGAAAATGCAGCCATTCCGGCACTGCTTGCGGTTGCCTGTCTGCATCACCATTTGATTCGTCAGGGAACTCGTACTCGTGTCAGTCTTCTGCTGGAATCTGGTGAGCCACGTGATATTCACCAGTTCGCTGTATTGCTTGGCTACGGAATCAGTGCAGTCAATCCGTATCTTGCCTTCGAGACGATGCAGGATATGATCAAACAAGGCTTGCTGCGCGGTATCTCACACGAGAAAGCTGTCAAAAACTATATCAAAGCCGTTACCAAAGGCGTTGTGAAAATCCTGTCCAAAATGGGTATCTCTACCATTCAATCGTACCGCGGTGCTCAGATCTTCGAAGCAGTCGGTTTGAAGCAGGAGTTTGTCGATCAGTACTTTACGTGGACACCATCCCGTATCGGCGGGATCGGTCTGGAAGAAGTAACAGCAGAGACGCTGGTACAGCATTACCGCGCCTTTACGGATAAAGACGGCAATGACCGTATTCTCGATGCTGGTGGCGATTATCAGTGGCGTAATGACGGGGAAGATCATTTGTTTAATCCGCAAACGATCCACCTGCTTCAACATTCCGTTCGTACTGGCGATTACAAATTGTACAAAAAATACGCGGCGCTAGTTGAAGGGGAGAACGAGAAGCACCTTACCCTGCGCTCGCTGCTCAAGCTGAAACCAAATGGCGAACCGATTCCATTGGAAGACGTAGAGCCAATTGAATCTATTATGAAACGTTTCAAAACAGGCGCGATGTCCTTCGGTTCGATCAGTAAAGAAGCGCACGAAAGTCTCGCGATTGCGATGAACCGTATCGGCGGTAAGAGTAACAGCGGTGAGGGCGGCGAAGATCCGGCACGTTTTGTACCGGATGCGAATGGCGATTCTCGTCGTAGTGCGATCAAACAGGTCGCTTCCGGTCGTTTCGGCGTAACATCTAACTATCTGGTGAACGCTGATGAGATTCAGATCAAAATGGCACAAGGTGCCAAGCCAGGTGAAGGCGGACAGCTGCCAGGTCGTAAAGTATATCCATGGGTTGCGGAAGTGCGTCACTCGACGCCGGGCGTTGGTCTGATCTCGCCACCACCTCACCATGACATCTACTCTATCGAGGATTTGGCAGAACTGATCTATGATCTGAAAAATGCCAACCGTCGTGCACGCATCAACGTGAAGCTTGTATCCGAAGTCGGTGTCGGCACGATTGCTGCCGGTGTTGCCAAAGGACGTGCCGATGTGATTCTCGTCAGCGGTTATGACGGCGGTACCGGTGCATCACCACAAGGTTCGATCCGTCATGCGGGTCTGCCATGGGAACTCGGTCTGGCTGAAACGCAGCAGACGCTGATTATGAACAATCTGCGTGACCGTGTCGTACTGGAAACCGACGGCAAAATGCTGAGTGGACGCGACCTTGCGGTAGCGGCACTGCTCGGTGCGGAAGAATACGGCTTCTCTACTGCACCACTCGTTGCTGTTGGCTGCATTATGATGCGTGTCTGTCAAATGGATACCTGTCCAGTTGGCGTGGCGACACAGAACCCGGAACTGCGTAAAAACTTTACCGGTGATCCGCAGCATGTCGTCAACTTTATGAAATTTTTAGCACAGGATCTGCGCGAGATTATGGCAGAGTTGGGCTTCCGTACCGTACAAGAGATGATCGGTCGTCTGGATCGTCTGGATGCGTCGCAAGCTGATGCACACTGGAAGAAAAAAGGTCTCGATCTGTCCGTACTGCTGCATGAACCGCAAATGCCAGCAGGTAGCGAGCGCTTCAACGTGCAACAGCAGAACCATCTGCTGGAAGAAACGCTGGATCTGCGCGAACTGCTTCCACTTGCTGCAAATGCACTGGAAACAGGCGAGCCGGTTCAAGCCGAGCTGTCGATCTGTAACGTTGACCGTGCAGTCGGTACCATTCTTGGTAGCGAAGTAACGATGAAATACGGTGCTGCTGGTCTACCGGATGATACGATTTCGTTTACATTCAAAGGATCAGCAGGTCAAAGTCTAGGTGCATTTATTCCGAAAGGCATTACGCTGCGCGTCGAAGGCGACTCTAACGACTATGTTGGTAAAGGTCTGTCTGGTGGTAAAATCATCGTAAAACCAGATGCGGCGGCTACCTTTGCTGCTGAAGATAATATCATCATCGGTAATACAGCGTTGTACGGTGCAACTAGCGGTGAAGCATACATCAATGGTATTGCTGGTGAGCGCTTCGCAGTTCGTAACTCCGGTGCCAAGGTCGTTGTTGAAGGCGTGGGTGACCACGGCTGTGAATATATGACTGGTGGACGCGTAATCGTGCTTGGTTCGACTGGACGTAACTTTGCAGCGGGTATGTCTGGTGGTATCGCGTATGTGCTGGATCCAAGCCATGACTTTGTTAGTCGGTGTAATCTGGAAATGGTATTGCTGGAAGATATCGAAGAAGCTGACGAGCTGGCTGAAGTTCGCGCCTTGATTGAACAGCACGTTCGTCATACCGGCAGTGAAGCAGGGAAACGTGTGCTGGAAGATTGGGAACACCAATCCAAGGACTTTGTCCGTATCATCCCGAAAGATTACAAACGGATGCTGGAACAAATCCGCAAAGTTCACGAAAAAGGTCTGACTGGCGAAGCAGCATTGCTTGCAGCCTTTGAAGCCAATATGCGTGAACTGGCTCGCTCCGGTGCGTAATTTATTGAGTGCTCTGACGCTGATGCTCGCGATATTCGATTGCATAGAATAAACTGGCATCAAGAAGCGTTTGAATATGTAGCGGGAATCGTTACGCAATAATGGAAAGAACTGTTGATCTGTAAGCAGCTGTGATGATAAGGCTGCTTATGGATAGAACAGTTCTTTTTTTGTTATGCGAAAAGCTATTTTCAAATTAACGCACTTCGTTAGAGCAGATGATTTGAAGTCGTCCGTTTTGTCCATGCAGTTATGCTTATTTTGGATTGGTTCCATGCTGTGTTACAATAAAATCGCCGAAATTTGACACAGTATACATACACTGGTAGTGTCATTGCGATTTGATTGGCTTGATGGATTTGATTACTATTCATACGGCATGATAACAACGATGAGTCGGTACGCGGAGAACGATAAGGAAATATGAGACGAATGACGATCTGATATGTGTAGAAAGATGAGGAAACGCGAGACGAACGATAAGCTGATTTGTGAAGAACGACAATGCAATACGATGGGAAAGCTAAGATCACTATTGCGCAGAATAACAAGACGATATGAGAAGCGCTGTGAGATGAGAAAGTACGGTTACGAATGTACGTGCATCATATACAGAAAGGGATGAGTATAGCCAATGAACAGAATCACACGGCAAACAGGAATCACCATGCCAGTATATAAACATGATGGCGGTAACAATGGTGGCAACGGGTCTATTCCAGAACATATAAGCGAGGCAAATGAACGTAGTTTGGCAAATTCCGATTCTACTGAGTCATTGCCCATGCATCAGAATACTTCAACGACTTCGTCCTCGAACAATGTGTCCGGAGCATTGGACCCCATCGCTGCACCGGTTGTGCAATTTCGTAATATTACGAAGAAGATCGGTTCCAAAACGATTATCGACAATCTAACACTGGATGTGCCGCCGGGCTGCGTGTTTGGCTTTCTCGGTCCCAATGGTTCTGGTAAAACTACAACGATCCGTATGCTGGTTGGTCTGATGACACCGACACAAGGCGATATTTTGATCGAGGGACAAAGTATTCGCACTCATTTTGAACAGGCGATTGCCAAAGTGGGCGCTATTGTGGAGAATCCGGAAATGTACAAATATATGACCGGATACCAGAATCTGATGCAATATGCTCGTATGTCACCAGGCGTGACCAAGGAGCGTATTGACGAAGTCATTCGCTTCGTCGGACTGGTCGGGCGTACCGATGAGAAGGTTAGTACGTATTCGCTCGGTATGCGTCAGCGTCTCGGTGTAGCGCAGGCGCTACTACATCGTCCACGTCTGCTCGTATTGGATGAGCCAACCAACGGTCTTGATCCACAGGGGATTCGCGAACTGCGCGATTATTTGCGTGCCCTGAGCCGGGAAGAAGGTACAACCGTATTCGTATCCAGCCATTTGCTTTCGGAAATGGAATTGATGTGCGACCGCGTTGCTGTGATCAATGGCGGACGATTGGTGGATGTACGTAATCTGCGTCATGATTCTGCGGCAACGGCTCCAGTAGATGAACTGCTAACGGTACGCTTTGAGCTGGATCAGCCAGAGCGAGCAATACAGCTAGCAGCAACCGGTCAACTGGAAAATGGTAGCTGGAAAGTCACTGCTTCGCGGGACGACATCGCTCGCATCAATGCACTGCTAGTTAGCAATGGGATTGCCGTGTACAGCATTGTACCGGAGCGTCAGACGCTGGAAGATCAGTTCCTGGCGATGACACGGGAAGGTGGGCTGCGTCATGACTGATTTTGTCCAATTGATCTGGAATGAAATATTGAAAATTGTGCTGCGCGTATCCAACTGGGTGATGCTGATCTTGTTAGTTGCGCTGTCCCCAGCTCTATTATTACTGTTGAAGTTTGGCGATTATCCGGGAAGCGCACTGATGGCTTTGGAACAGTCATTTGCGATGTTTTTCCTAGTCGTATTGTTTATGCTGATCGTCGCTTCGGAATCAGTTGCTAGTGAATTTACAACCGGTACAATCAAGCTTTTGCTGATTCGTCCGTGGCAGCGCTGGAAGATTTTAAGCTCCAAGTTTCTGGCAGTGACTGTATTTTTGCTAGGATTGACGGTGATTTTTACACTCATCAATCTGATCGTTTCGTATGTACTGTTTCCGGCACAGATCGCTGGTGTACCAGATGGGGAATTATCGTCGTATGAAAATAATTTGTTGTTGCTCATAGTGTATTCCTTTATTCGTGCGCTGATTTTGGCGACATTCGCATTTATGCTGTCTGCGCTGTTCCGTTCGTCCGCGCTGGCGATTACACTGTCGATGCTGCTGTACTTTTCCGGTACGATTACGAATGGATTACTGCGTCTGGCATTGAAACCGGATGATTATTGGATTGTAAAATATCTGCTGTTTACGAATCTCGATCTCACGCAGTATTTCTCTGAGCCGACTGGAAGCTTCGGCGTAACGAGTCTGGGCTGGTCACTGTTCATACTTGCAGTCTATTTTGTACTGTTCTTGCTGATCTCATGGCTATCGTTTGCCAAACGAGACGTTCGCTCTTAGGATGTGTAGTTGTAGATAAAGGTCGGAAAATGTATTAGATCGTGATGAACATCGACGTATACATCATTGTGTAAGCCCATTGATTTGCAGATCATTATGTCAGTCTATGGATTTGTAGATTATGATGTAAGTTCATTCAAAGATTATTTACGCGTATCGAACAATAAACAGATTGAACTCAAACAGGCTGCCTGAATGATAGACAGGGAGCCTGTTTTTCTTTTGCGGAAGTCGTTACATACATCACTATGCCGTAGTCTCTATGCTACTCATTCTCGCTACCATCCCAATACAACGAACAAGCAATTATACCTCTTCTCACCAGTGAATATGACAAAAACCGACGAACGGTGAATCACTTTCTAGTAAGAATGGTTATATGGTAAAAGCAGGCTATCGCTAAATAACCATCTCTTCTGATATGATATTGTTTGCATAGCGAATAAGAAGGATTCAGCAGGAAAGGAAGCGCAGGTATGATCTGGTTGTTGCTGTTATGCATCATTTTCATTTCTCAAGCAGGTATTATTCTTATTTTGGAATTCCGTTCACCAAGCAAAGCGGTGGCGTGGATGTTTATATCGTATTGTGTGCCGTTTCTCGGCTTTATTATGTACTATTTTGTTGCTCGTAATTATCGCAGTCGTCGTACGATTCGGAAAAAGGGTACGATCATTTTCCGTGAGGTGCGCAGTCGCTTATGGCGTCAGGCAGCGGTCATTCGTTCTGCTGACGATATGGGCAATCCAGAGTTTCACGAGCAGGGGCGGCTATTTTCCTTGCTGTCACATTTGACGGAAAATCCGATTACGTCATGCAGTAAGATTGACGTGCTGACGGATGGAGAGAATACGTTCGCTGCCATGCTGCAAGCACTGGAACAGGCGCAGCATCATATCCATATTCAGTTTTACATTTTCCGTGAAGATGAAATCGGGCAGACCTTTACCGATTTGCTGATTGCCAAGGCGCAGGCAGGTGTCAAAGTACGTATGATGTGCGACGGATTGGGCAGTTATCATCTCAAGCATACATTTGTGCGTCGGTTGAAAGAAGCAGGCATTGAGTTTTACTTTTTCCTGCCACCGTTTACTTCGTTTATTCAGCGGGAAGTCAATTACCGTAACCACCGCAAAATTCTCGTCATCGACGGCGAGGTAGGATTTATCGGCGGTTTGAATATCGGGGACGATTATCTCGGGCACGATCCGAAGCTGGGGTACTGGCGCGATACGCATCTGGAAGTGCGCGGAGATACAGTTTACTTTTTGCAAATTGTGTTTCTGGAAGATTGGGAATTTGCATCTGGGCAGCGCTTGACGGATTCGGCGTATTTTCCAGAGCATACGTGTACAGGTAGGGAACGGGCATTAATTGTTGCCAGCGGACCGGATCGCAACTGGAATGCCATTCAGGAAATGTGTTTTAGTGCGCTGGCAGCAGCGAAGCGGCGCATTTGTATTACAACGCCCTATTTTATCCCGGATCAGAGTATTTATTCTGCGCTAAAAACGGCAGCAGTTAGCGGCGTGCAAGTCGATATTATTATACCGAAAGTGTCCGATTCGCAGGTTGTGCAATACGCTTCCTTGTCGTATATCGAGGAGCTGATGCGGGTAGGTGTACGGATTCATCAGTACGAAAAAGGCTTCGTGCATGCCAAAGTCGTCATCGTCGACGATCTGCTCGCTTCGGTCGGAACCGCCAATATGGACATGCGCAGTTTGTATAGCAATTTTGAACTGTCCGCCGTACTGTTTGAGCAGGAAACCATCGAGCGACTCATGCTGGATTTTCGCCGCGATCTGCAAGAAAGCAGCAAAATCAATTATCATGAATTCATCCGTCGTCCACGTACTCAGAAAACGCTGGAAACCTTGTCCCGATTACTATCTCCTTTATTGTAAAAATGCCATAAAGGGCTAAAGTCGCCGCCGAATATGATATACTGGTCGTACGTTCAATAACAGAATGCTGTTGGCGCCACGTCACAGCATATGATGGAGGATTTCATGGGACAGGCAAGACCAGAGCAGACAGTGGAATACACAAGTCGCCAGCTGGACGATACCAGCCGACTGGCGGCTTTTTTTGCAAAACGAGCATTTCCAGGTACGCTGATTACGCTAGATGGTGATCTGGGCGCAGGCAAAACGCATTTTTCCAAAGCGTTTGCGCAGCATCTAGGTGTACCGGGTATGGTGAATAGTCCGACCTTTACGATCATCAAGGAGTACGAAGGTGCATTGCCTTTTTATCATATGGATGTGTACCGGATCGACGAGGATCAGGCTGCTGAGCTAGGGCTGGATGAGTATTTCTTCGGTCAAGGTGTAACACTAGTAGAATGGTCGAGCCGGATTCCCGACCTGCTGCCGGAGCAGCATCTGTCGCTGAAGATTACCGTCAACAGCGAAGATGATAGCCGCACCATCCTCTGTACTGGATATGGAGAACCGTATGCCGATTGGTGCAATGAGTTAAAACAGAATGGAGTTAGTGACAATTCATGAGTGACATAAAGGAACAGCCGCGTAAGCGGTTTTTGGTTTTGGATACAGCGACAGCATCACAGGCGGTTGCAGTCACCGAGAATGGGACGATTCTGGCAGCTGAGAGCAGTCAGGCAGATCGTAACCATTCGGTCGGTTTGCTGGATCGGATTATTGATGTATTGAACACAGCAGGCGTGTCGCGTCAACAATTGGACGGTATCGCCGTTGGGGTAGGACCGGGTTCTTATACCGGTATTCGTATTGCAGTAACGACAGCCAAAACGCTAGCATGGACATTGAAGCTGCCGGTTGCCGGATTTTCCAGTTTGGCAGCACTATCGTTAAGCGGATATCATGCAGCGACGATTCAGCCAGCTGTGCAGCCATCGCAGGCGCAAGCAGCGGCTACCGACTGGATTATTCCTCTCATTGATGCGCGCCGTGCGCAGGTGTATACCGGATTGTTTACGTTACATGATGAACAGTCCATTCCCGTATCCTTGGAGCAGGATCGCATCGTACTTATGGAGTTGTGGGTGCAATCGCTAGTTGAGACATATCGTGCATGTGAGCCGTCGGAACGTCCGCGCCATATTTATGTAGTCGGTGAAACGACTGCGCATGAACAGCGGCTGACACCATTACGTGAACTGGTTGGTGATGCGCTGATCGTAGTAGAGCATACACTGGATGCGCATGAAGCAGGCATGATCGGTGCGGCGGCATTACTGTCCGGTCATACGGAGCCTGCGCATACCCTTTTACCAAACTATACGCAGCTGTCGGAGGCGGAAGCCAATCTGCTGCGTCAATCCTGAAGAGAGGACGTGCTGGGATGGCGACATTATTCAATCATGACGAAGCAGAGCCGGTGTTCCGTCAGATGACAGTTGATGATCTAGCAGCCATTATGGAGATTGAGCATGAAGCATTTACGCTTCCGTGGACGGAAGAGGCATTCCGTAATGAGCTGACGATGAATCATTTTGCCCGCTATCTAGTGTTGGAACTAGACGATCATATTATCGGCTATGCCGGCATGTGGACGATTATGGACGAAGCCCATGTGACGAATATTGCGATTCGCGAATTGTACCGTGGTCGTCGTTTCGGTCAGGAGCTGCTGATCAGCCTGATGAAATGGGCGGTAGAGCTAGGTATGATTCGTATGACGCTGGAAGTGCGCGTCAGCAATGAACCCGCCCAAAGTCTATATCGTAAACTGGGGTTTGCCGGAGCTGGCGTACGTCGTGGGTATTATTCGGACAACAATGAAGACGCACTGATTATGTGGTGCGAGCTCTCCACACAGGGAGAGTATGGCAATGAGGAAGGAAGCGTGAACAATTCATGATGCAGCAGGAACACCAGGAATCGGTGTGCAATATATTGGCGATCGAGACGAGCTGTGATGAGACATCCGTCGCGATTGTACAAAACGGCAAAACAGTATTATCCAATCTCGTATCAAGCCAGATTGAAACGCACAAAGCATTTGGCGGTGTAGTACCAGAAGTCGCTTCACGCAAGCATGTCGAGACGATCAGTCTCATTATTGAGCAAGCGATGGAAGAAGCAGGCATGGAGCTGGATGATATCTCTGCCATCGCTGTTACAGAAGGACCGGGGCTGGTTGGAGCGCTGCTGGTCGGTATTATGGCTGCCAAAAGTCTGGCTTTTGCATTGGACAAACCGTTGATCGGTACGCATCATATTGCCGGTCATATTTATGCGAACAATCTGACAGCAGATATGCAATATCCGGCGTTGGCACTTGTCGTGTCTGGCGGTCATACCGAGCTTGTATTGCTGGAGCGCGAAGGTCAATTTCGATTGATCGGCAGTACCCGCGATGATGCGGTCGGCGAAGCGTATGACAAAGTGGCGCGTGCTCTTGGTTTTCCGTATCCGGGTGGTCCATACGTCGACAATCTGGCGATGGAAGCGAACGATGCAGTCGAGCTGCCGCGTGTATGGCTGGAACCGGGATCATACGATTTTAGCCTGAGTGGCTTGAAGTCGGCGGTACTGAATGTAGTCAATCAGAAGAAGATGCGCGGCGAAGAACCGATGACTGCGGAGATTGCTCGTGGTTTTCAAGAAGCGGTAGTAGAAGTGCTCGTGGAAAAAGCGATTCGTGCCGTGAAAGCCTACAACGTACGTCAGCTGCTGCTGTGCGGTGGGGTTGCCGTCAACAAAGGGCTACGCCGTGAATTGACAGCACGCTGTCAGCGTGAGCAAATTGAGCTGCTTATTCCGCCATTTGAATATTGTACGGACAATGCCGCTATGATCGGCGCAGCAGCGTATTTGAAATGGAAAAACAATGAGTTTTCCGATCTACGTATCAAAGGAGACCCGTCTCTATCGTTAGAGCAGTGGTCGGTTGGTCAGCCAGTATCGGAATCGTAAGTTGCAAGCAATAGATCATAACCACACATTAACTGAATCTATTCCAATGGCAATAACCAAACGAGAAGCACATAGAGCGCGCAATGCTCTCTATGTGCTTCTCGTTTTTTGATGTGTATATTTCGAAATGTACTTGATTCGTGACAAGGATTATGTCCTATCGACATGCTGTTGGAATTTACGATCCCAAGTTAGTCAGATAACATACGTAATTGCATCGTTGAGCAGCTCAGTATATGACTAGTTTGAGTTGTTTACACACTTTACGAATACATAAGCTGAATTTGTCAAGATGTTAACAAAGTTATCCACATATCCACCAAAATTTGTTTATAAAAGCGAAAATGCTTGCTGGATTAACCTTTTGCAGAAATTTGAAACAGGGGATAGTTAAACACAGCTTCTCTTCGTAAATCTGTGGACAATGTGCATAACTTAGTGGATAAATATGGATTTTATCGAAAAAAGCGATTCTACCAACAAAAAAACGCTATTTATTCGCTCAATATCAGCTTTCTGATTACAATTTTCTGTGGATAAATCTGTTTACAAAATAAATCGCTTGCTTTTACAAAAATCTCATATCTTTTACACATTGATGAACATGTATTGACAAATTGATATTACTCATTCGGCAGCCAGTGTTTCCCATTCCTCATACGCCTGTTCCAGCGCCTGCTGATGGTCGGCGATAGCTTGCTGACGAGTCTGTACCGCTTCGTAATCCTGATATACGTCCGGTACAGTCAGTTCCTGCTCCAGCACCGCAATCTGATCCTCATGCTGCGCAATCTCTTGCTCCAGCTGTTCCAGACGGCGCTTCCGATTGCGTTCCTCACGCTTGGCTTGTTTGCCTTCCTCGTAGGCGTTGACAGGCACTTTGGCGGCATCAGCAGCTGTCTGTCCGTTGCGAGCTTGGGTTGCGGCAGTTGCCGCAGCGGCTTCGGCAGCCAGCTCTAACAGCTCCTGCTTTTTGGCGGTATAGTCGTCAAAGTTACCGAGATATGTCGTTAATCCATCTGGACGCAATTCCAGAATACGCTCTGCCATTTTGTTCAGGAAATACCGGTCATGGGAAATGAACAATAGTGTTCCTTCATAATCAATCAGCGCTGATTCCAGCACTTCCTTACTCACCAGATCGAGATGGTTGGTCGGCTCATCGAGAATGAGTACATTGGCTTCCAACAGCATCAATTTACTGAGCGATACGCGCGCTTTCTCGCCACCACTAAGCGAAGATACCTTTTTCAATACATCTTCCCCGCTAAACAGGAAGTTGCCGAGCACTGTGCGAACACGTACTTCGTCCAGATGGCGGAAGCTGCTCCATACTTCTTCCAGCACCGTGTTGTTAGGATTGAGATGCCCTTGCTCCTGATCGTAGTAGCCAATCTTGGTTTTGGCACCCCATTCGATTTTGCCAGCGTCTGGTGGATGCTGACCAATCAGCGATTTGAGCAGCGTCGTTTTCCCCGTTCCGTTTGGACCGATCAGTGCAACCGTATCGCCGCGCCACATCTCAAATGAAATGGGTGAGAAGAGGGGATGCTTATTTTCGTAGGACAATGTTAGCTGGTTCACCCGCAAAACATCCTTACCGGATACAACCGATGTCTCAAATGAAAAGCTTGCCTTTTTCAGATCACCGGCAGGGCGATCCATCCGATCCATTTTCTCCAGTGCACGGCGACGACTTTGTGCACGCTTGGTAGTAGAGGCACGTACGATATTTTTCTGAATAAACTGCTCCATGCGGGCAATCTCATCCTGTTGCTTCTCAAACTGCTTCAATTCCGATTCATACTCGGCAGCTTTGATATCGATATAGCGACTGTAATTGCCAGTGTAACGCTTGGAGCGATGGCGCTCGATCTCGACAATGCTGGTGACAAGTCGATCCAAAAAGTAGCGGTCATGGGATACGATCAGCAGCGCACCCGGATAAGCGCGCAAATAATCTTCCAGCCATGCGAGTGTGTCCAGATCAAGATGGTTGGTCGGCTCATCCAGCATCAATACGTCTGGGGATTGCAACAGAATACGTGCTAACGCAAGTCTCGTCTTCTGCCCGCCGCTTAATGTAGATACTTCGGTATCTTGTGAAAAATCACCAAAGCCCATACCATGCAAAATGCTACGAATCCGCGTCTCCATCTCATAACCACCGCGTTCACGAAACCAGTCCGATTGTGTCGCATAGCGTTCCAGCAGATCGGCATACGCTTTCTCGTCTTCCATGCGGGCAGGATCAGCGATATGTTGCTCCATCATACGCAGCTCGCGTTCCGTATCGATCAGCTCCGCATAGACAGAGCGCATTTCCTCGCCGATCGTATTGCCATGGTGCAGTCCACTATTCTGAGCGAGATAGCCGAGCGACATTTCCTTACTACGGAACACCTGCCCGCTGTCGTACGACATTTCACCTGCCATAATTTTGAGCAGTGTCGATTTGCCAGCGCCATTGACGCCGACCAGACCGATCCGTTCCCGTTCTTCAATTTGCAGATTGATGCCTTCCAGAATCGGCGTAATGCCGTATAACTTCGTAATGCCGCTTGCTTGTAATAACACGTTGATTCATCCTTTCCGGTAGGCAGGGTGTACCTGCATCTATTTCATCATGGAACAGGGCAAAGTTTACAAAATCCCCATTGTTTTTTAATCATTCCTATCAATCTTGTGGTGGTTCATTTCACATATATGGAGTATGCTGAACGAAAAGGCGTATAAATAGGTGACATAAAGTCATACAATTGTTTACGCATAGTACGCGTAGTATTCTGTACATGACCGACATACTCTATTCTCCATCCTGTCTAGTGTACATGAAATGCCGCTTTTTTGCATGATTTATCACCTATTCATAGGTTGCAGTGATCAGGATTACAGCCTGTGATTCCTGATCTGTGAAACGTGATTCCTTCGCTTGATGAAGGGTACATAATGAGATAACGGGAAATTGGTTTTTATACAGGAAAATGTTACACTGTCAGTAGGTGTGACTCAATCCTGTCAACCGTTAACGCAGACATGTCTGCGCAGGGAGGTAGCATATGGAGCACGCTTTGGATAAAAGAATATTGCGCAAGCAACTTCAACAGAGCAGGCAACAATTGGAACCTGCGATCAGAATGAAACAATCGGCGGACATTCGTGCCGCTGCGGAACCATATATTGCATCATTGCGTCGTTCGTGCGGAACGTCACCACTGACGATATTTAGCTATCTCGCGTATCGTGATGAACCGGATACGTTACCGTTGCTGGATGATTGCTGGCAGCACCACGATATTGTGCTGGCACCTCGTATTGACCGCACACAGCAAGGCATTTTTCATTTGCACTGCATTACAGGTATTGATGAGGTGGAGCCGGGAGCGTATGGTATTCCAGAGCCAGTATCCACCTTGCCGCTCTATGAGCCGTCACAATGGGGCGATATTCAGCTAGTGATCGTACCGGGATTAGGATATGACCGGCATGGTGGACGCATTGGCTATGGTGGCGGATTTTATGATCGGTTTATGGATCGGCTGCTGTCTGTAAGTCCTCGTCGCCCATTGCTGGCTTCGCTGGCGTTTGACATGCAGCTGGTAGAGCATATTCCGATGGACGCTCATGATTTTGCGATTGATCTGCTGTTTACGCCGGATGGCGTGATTACAACGGCAGCAGGTAGAGAGCATTTGCTCAATAGCGGGGTATCGTCTGGATAGATTTTCAATGTGAGCGACTACACGTACACCGTACCGCATAACAATTACAGCATAGCCGAATTGTAGGCTGCTGCTCTGCAAGATAGATACCACATTATGTGTATAGAAATGAAGGTTGATAGATCATGAACGAACATAACGACGATAGTCAATACGAAGGGCTGCCCACCTCGGCGGGATCGCTGACACATTTCAATGAACAGGGTCGCGCGCGGATGGTTGATATTTCTGGTAAAACACAAACAGTACGCATCGCGGTGGCATCCAGCATGGTGAAGATGCAACCGTCCACCTTGCAGGCAATCAAGGATCGTCAGATTGGCAAAGGCGATGTACTAGCTGTTGCGCAAGTTGCTGGTATTCAAGCAGCCAAGCGCACATCGGATTGGATACCGATGTGTCATCCACTACCACTGACAGGCGTAAACATTACATTTAACGATAATGGACAAGATGAGCTGTACATCGAAGTACAGGTCAAAACCGAAGGCAAAACTGGCGTAGAAATGGAAGCCTTAACCGCCGCTTCCGCTGTAGCTTTAACCATTTATGATATGTGCAAAGCGCTGCAAAAGGATATGGTGATCGGTCCGACGCTATTACTATCCAAAAGCGGTGGCAAAAGTGGAGATTTTGTCCGAAAATCGGCAGATTGATGATAGCAACACACAACGATACTACACGGATGGCATAGAGATGGGAGGGTAAGCGTATGGTTTGGAGAACGGCGATTTTGACAGCCAGCGATAAAGGCGCGCGTGGAGAGCGCGAAGATACAAGCGCACAGGTCATCCGCGAGCTGGTAGAGGAAGAATTAGGCGGTGAGATTGTTGAGTACCGCGTCGTACCGGATGAGCCGGACGAGATTATCGCCGCATTGATTGAAATGACCGAATATTTTAACGCGGATCTGGTATTAACGACTGGCGGTACGGAACTGGCACAGCGCGATGTTACCCCAGAAGCGACACGCCGAGTCATTCAGCGCGAAGTGCCGGGCATGGCAGAAGCAATGCGTGCTACCGTTATGCAAAAGAACCGATCAGCGATGCTGTTTCGTGGTATCTGCGGTATCCGTGAACGCAGCCTGATCGTCAATCTGCCCGGAACTCCCAAAGGCGTTCATGAACATCTGGCAGCAATTATGGATCAACTGCCAGAAGCGCTACGAATGATTACCGGACAATATCTTCCCGGCGAAGAACGCTGAGTAGCAAAGCACGCTCACGCACAGATCAGCGATATCCGTATATCGCAATACGACTGGATGAGATAACGATCATGTATACATGGAACTGCTGCTATATACACCATTTTTGAACATGAATGGTTGTATGTTTTTGTATGCAAAATTTTGCGATCTAAGCATGATCCAAAGGTGAATTGCGATGCGTAGTTATGCTATGATAGGAGCACGATAGACACAGTGCTGTCGTATCATGAAGGAGGAATTACTATGTTTAGCGGTGCAGGTATTGGCCCGACCGGATTTATTTTGCTTATTATTCTGGCACTGATTTTGTTTGGTCCGAACAAGTTGCCTGAGCTTGGCCGCGCTGTTGGTCGTACATTCCGCGAATTCAAGGAAGGTACGCGCGATATGATGAAAGATGATGAGACCAAGTCCAAGTCCCGTACAGAATCGATTGAAGCGACTGAAGTGCAGTCACCGATTCGTCCGGAAGATAAACGTTAATCATACACGTACGATACCAATCGCCATCCCATCCGGTAGCCAGATGGGGGCTTTGTTGATGACGGCGGTTGTACAGCTCTTCCGAATCCCTTCCCCGGCGGAAGGGATTTTCTTTTAATGAAATGTCGCCAGTAAGTAGAAGTGAGGGAGTTCATGAATAAATCGGATAATGAAATGTCGCTGATCGACCATCTGACCGAATTGCGCCGTCGATTAATGATTGTAATCGCTGTGCTGTTTTTAGGTATGATTCTGGGATTGTTCGTCGCTCAACCGGTGTATCAATATTTGGTGTCAGCAGAGACAGCACGGAATCTGGTCTTCCATGTATTCTCGTTCTGGGACGGGATCGGCTTGTATATGAAGATCGCGATGGTGGTAGGTATTGCTGTAACACTGCCATGTGCGCTATATCAAATATGGGCATTTGTCAGTCCGGGCTTACTGTTACAGGAACGTCGGATGGCGCTACGATACATTCCGTTTGTATTCTTGATGTTCCTGATCGGTGTATTGTTTGCTTACTATATTGTATTTCCGATGGCACTGACCTTCACATCGCAAGTAACCCGTAGCATGGGGCTGGAAGAAACGTATGGTGTCGTGCAATATTTTACCTTTATGTCGAATATCGTATTTCCAGTAGCAGGGTTGTTTGAATTGCCGCTCGTGATTATGTTTTTGACTACTCTGCGCATTGTGAATCCAGCATTGCTGCGTAAGTTGCGGCGAGTTTCCTATTTTGTACTGGTGCTTGTGGCGGTCGTCATTACGCCCCCGGACTTCATATCCGATATTCTGGTAGCCATTCCGTTGCTCGGATTGTACGAGCTGAGTGTAGTACTGTCGACGATTGTTCATCGCAAGCAGATTGCACGAGATGCACAGCTATTAGATGATAGCGAGCTATAATATTACCCGGATCATGAATGGAAATGATGGGAATTGTTGTTCACTTGTATCCAGTAAATAGGTACCGAATTCCCATAAATTTTATACTTTTACAATAGAATGATATTAGAAAAAATACTTTTCCAGCGCAGTCCAGAATAGCCAGTAGGCTACTGTCGCGCGGAAGAGTATTTTTTTATTAATTATGCGTCAAAACACTATCTTTTTTGTCGAAGGCAGATTATAACTAGTTAATAAGCGACAGTTATAAGGATCGTCACAGCACTCATATTGGTATCTAATCGACAGAGATTCGCAGCTCTGTGTTTTGTAAACATATGCAATGGGAGCACAAGCAGGGAGGGATTGCAGGCTGTACACAACAGCTGTCTTTTGCCGCTTTTTACATAAGCAGGCCGGTCCAAGGTAAGTTCAGCACACAGACAAAAAAGGGGTTAATATTTTGAAGAAAATAAGTATACTGCTCATTACTTTGGCGTTTATTTTTATCCTGCCGTTGATTGGAAGTCTCGCCAAATGGGGAGCGCCTCCGCCGGGATACGGTATATTTCCTGTTCTAACCGAAGTACCGGACCCGCCGTTCAATTTGACATATTTTATCGCTGCCAGTTGTGTAGCTGCTTTTATTTTGATCTTTTTGCTGTTTCCGCGGCTATTCGGTTTCCAAAAGCCCGCCAAACGCAAAGAACCGCGTGAAAAGGCTGGCTTCCCGATCTGGTTTTGGGCTGCATTGCCCGTATTGATTATTTGCTGGGCGATTATGTGGACCCGGGTGAGCATCTTCTGGGGCTTTGAAAAATACACCTTTGTTCCGCTCTGGTGGGCATTCATCTGTATTCTCGACGGTATTGTATACAAGCGCAACAACGGCATTTCGCTGCTGTCCACCAAGCTCTATATGGTACAACTGCTGGCAGTAGTATCCTGCTATAGCTGGTTTGCCTTTGAATACTTGAATTACTTTGTTATGGAAAATTGGTATTACCCTAATAATGAGATTCTCACCAACTTCGGCAACATCTTCTGGTTCTCCCTTTCCTACACGACGGTATTGCCCGCGATTGTGGAATGGTATTTGCTACTGAAAACATTCCCAGCGCTGCGTGATCGCTACAGTAATGGTCCACGCCTGAAGCTGAGCAAGCCTTGGCTAATTTTCTTTTACATTGTCGGCTTGATTTTGTCATTGGCAATGGGGTACTACCCGTTCGAATTGTTCTGGGTTTTGTGGATCGCACTTGTACCGATGTTGTCAGCAGCTATGGGATTGATGAAAATGTGGACACCGTTCACGCCTATTCGTGAAGGTAACTGGTCACCAATGTTGCTGATTGCAATTGCCACAGTTGCTAACGGATTTTTCTGGGAGCTTTGGAATTTTGGTAGTGAATGGTTCAATAAAGGCATTCCGCTGAATCCGAACTTCTGGAAGTATTCCGTTCCTTATCTGGACAAGTTTCACATTTTCTCGGAAATGCCGATTCTCGGTTATTTCGGTTATTTGTTCTTCGGCGTCAACTGCTGGATCCTCTGGTTGACCGCTGCATATATTTTTAAATTTGATCCTAACTTTGAGCTTACTGGCAGACAGGATAAAGTGAGGGAACGCTAATGATATGGAAAGATCACAAGTACAGCGTGATAGAAGAAATCGCTGATCATGGCAGCAAAGCAATCTATCGGTGCGTCGATCATCTTTCCGGACAGCAAGTGATCGCCAAGGTGCTCGGTGCGAAAGCCTCGACCTATGAAGCGATCATGCGTATCAAAAAAGAATACAAATTACTTTCCGAACTCAGCCCGGCGATCTCCGGTGTCGTTCGCCCCATTCAACTGGAAGAACGTAGCGGCTATCTGATTCTGACGATGGAAGATATCTCCGGGCAATCGCTCAAGAGCATTATGCAGCAGCAGCGTCTTGATATGCATACCGTATTGCGCCTTGCCGTGAAGCTGACGGATATTATCGGCGGCATCCATGAACGGCAAATTATCCATAAGGATATTAAACCGGCGAACTTGATCTGGAATCGGGACACTGACCAATTACGACTGATCGACTTCGATCTGTCTGTACGCTGGGGCAATGAGAAGCCGGATTATAGCGCCACTGGTATTATGGAAGGCAGTCTGGCTTACATTTCCCCAGAACAGACAGGGCGGATCAATCGCCATATTGATTATCGTTCCGACTTTTACTCACTTGGTGTGATGCTGTATGAGATGGTTACTGGCACTCGTCCATATCCGTCCCATTCGGCGATGGATCAGATCTATGCAATCATCGCCAAGAAGCCGCTCCCGCCATATGAGCAAACCGATGGTAAAGTGCCGCAGGCATTATCCAACATCATTATGAAGCTATTGGAGAAGTCACCCGAAGATCGCTATCGCAGCGCCTACGGTATCCGTGCCGATCTCAAAAAGTGTCTGGCTTCGCCATCATATAACGAATTCCAGATTGGGCTGGATGATCGGGCAACTTTATTTCGTATTCCACAGCGTCTATATGGTCGTGATGAAGAACTAACCCAAATGGAACAGGCACTGGACAAAAGTATTCACGAACGTGTACAGCTGGTGCTTGTATCCGGTGAGGCGGGCGTTGGTAAGACGGCATTTGTCAACGAATTACAAGCCGCTGCTTCCCGTAAAAAGGGCTATTTTGTCCAAGGGAAATTTGAACAATATAACAAAAATATTCCGTACAGTGCGCTAATCGAAGCATTTCGTGTATTGCTCGGACAATGGATCAATGGACCAGCCAATGAGCGTGCTGATCTACAACACGCACTACAAAGTCATCTTGGCGCAAATGCCGGTTTGATGACTCGTTGGTTGCCAGAGTTGGAGCAATTGATCGGTGCTCATGATGAGCCTGAACCGCTGCAACCACTGGAAGAAAATAACCGATTTTTCCTGTCCTTTTTGCGACTATTGGAAAGTGTGGCTGGGCAGCAAAAGCCAGTCGTGCTGTTTTTGGATGATATCCAGTGGGCAGATTTGTCGAGTGTACAGTTAATTACAAGACTGTTGGAAGCGAAGACACTCAAGCGCATTCTGATCATCGCTTCGTATCGTCATAATGAACTGCACGCCACCCATCCGTTGTCGATTGGTTTGCAACGTATTCAAGATCAGGATTTTATCCATCAGCTGCATCTGGAACCGTTGACAGAGCCATTTGTCCGGCAATTAATCGGTGAGACGGTCGAATTGACACCGCAGCGGCTGCAATGGCTATCACCAGTCATTCATCGTCAAACGGGCGGGAATCCATTTTTCGTCCACGAGATATTAAAAGACCTATATAAGCAAAAGGCGCTTTATTTTGATGCACCAAACGGTGAGTGGACGTACAATGCCGCCCATATTAGCGCCATGACTGCCAACGAGAATCTGATTGATTATTTAATTCAAAAAATGAAAAATCTACCTGCCGAGATTCAATTGATTCTGAGCATCGGTGCTCTGATCGGTCGGAGCTTTGACTGGCAAGTCCTGCAAATGATCGGTCATTCCGAAAAGGAACAGCTGATGCCAGCATTGCTGCGTGCGGTTCAGGAAGATATTTTACTGCCGCTTCATTCCAGTTATCATCTGCTCCATGATGCTTCCTTATCTGAACAAGAGCTGGACGGGCTGGATATCCAATTTGCTTTTCAGCATGATAAGCTTCAGCAGGCGTTGTATCAATTGATCGATCCGCAGCTGCGTCAGCATTTGCATTTACAGTTAGGCTGGTTGCTGCTTGATAAATGGACAGAAGAGAAAATACAGTCGGATATTATGGATATCGCCGGTCATCTCAATCGCGGATTGAAGCTGATCGTACGGGATACCGACCGCGAACAGATTATTGATGTGAACATGCAAGCAGCTCGCCGTGCCAAAAAAGCATTTGGTTACGAAGCAGCTCTCCGTTTTCTTGAGGCGGCGATGGCGCTGTCTGCGGATACGCATTGGAACACGCATTACGAGCGTACGTACGAGCTGTATTTGCTGCATAGCGAATGTTCGTATCTGGTGCAGCAGCCTGAAGCGGCTGACCGCTCCTGTACGGTATTGCTACACAAAGCACATACAGCGTTAGAGCAGGCTGCCATTTACGAGATGCAGTCCAATCATTATATGTATCTCGGACTAATGAAAGAAGCGATTGCCGCTGGACGTGCCGGACTGTCGTGTCTGAATTTTGCCGTTCCAACCCGCTTGAGTATGGCGAATGTTGCCAAAGAATTAGTCACCGTCAAATTCCATTTACGGGGCAAAACGACGCAAGAATTGCTGGATGGACCAGAAGTGGAAGATCAGCGAATCAAGCTGATTATGCGACTGCTAGTTAGCTTTATTCCACCAGCATTTATTTCTGGAGAACAGATGCTGTTTGGCTGGGCAGTATTAAAGAAGACTGCGCTGTCGATCCGCTACGGCAATGCACCGGAATCGGCGGGTGCATATATCGGTTATGCGATGCTGTTGTCTGGCATGGGCGATCTGAAAGGTGCCGAAGCCTATGGCAAACTGGCGGTCGATCTAAATCGCCAATTCGGCGATTTGCAGTGGCGTAGTCTCGTCCATGTGCTGTATAGCCTGTTTTGCTACAGCTGGAGTCATGATTGGGAGACGCTGGAGGAACAATATCGGCGCACGATCGATTACAGCCTGCAATCCGGGGATATGCTGTATCTGGCACACGCCTGCTATTATATGAACCTGTGGAATCCGAATATGGAGATTGAAACGTATTTGCTGGAAAGTGACTCCATGCTGGCGATGATCGAAAATACCAAGTATATGCCTGCACTCGCAACGGCTCGTCTATCACGTCAGAAGTTTCGTCTGCTGGCAGGTGAGCTGGAATCCACTCATTCCTTGGATGATGAACAATTCAGCGAACAAGCGTATCTGGATCAGCTGGAAGCGGCGCAATATTACTCTGGGATTGCTATCTATTACGTTAACCGCCTGCAACTGTCATTCCTATTTGAGCAAAAGGGCAATACGCTACAATTGCTGGAAAAAGCAGATAAAGTCGTCGGTACGCTTGCAGGTTCTGCTTTTGTAGAGGAGTTCACATTCTACACGATGCTCAATCTGGCAGCCGATTATGACGCTATGAATACGAATCAACAGCGCCGTGCACGTATTCGTATGCGCCGTGAGCTGAATAAAATGAAAAAATGGTCTGCTCATCATCCCCATAATTTCCGTGCACAATACGATATGATGCAGGCGGAGTGGCTACGCATTAACCGTCGGTATGCGCAGGCAGAGACGTATTACCATCAAGCATTGCGGCAGAGCGAGCAAGGACATTTTACCCGCTACAAAGCAATTGCAAGTGAGCTGTCCGCGCGCTTTTACTTGCAACGCCAATTACCTGAATTAGGCGCATATTATGTAAAACAAGCGTCCTACTATTATTCGGTCTGGGGCGCAAAGGGCAAAGTATTGGAGATGCGAGCTGCTTACGATGATCTGATGGGGCATATCCAGTGGCTGCCGCTGCATGGCGATCAGACGCTCAGCATTTCGACCGAGAATATCGACATTCATCTGCTACTCAAAGCATCTCAGACGATCTCACGCGAGATCGAGCTGGATCAATTGCTGCACAATATTATGCATATCGTGCTCATCAACGCCGGTGCGCAGCGTGGCTGTATGGTGATGAAGTCGGGACCGGAGCTATGGGCGGAAGGCGAATACAATGAAGTGACAGATCAGATTGAGATTCAGGTGCATCATCATGAACGTCAGAGCGGCGTTGATTTTCCATGGTTGACGCTTGATGAAGTGGCGATTGGACAGGAGACGCTCATTTATAGCGATGCCCGTTCGGTGAACCGTTTATCCGATGTGCGTTATATGGCGAATCATCAGCCCAAGTCGGTGCTGTGTATGCCACTGATCAATCAGGACAAAGTCATCGCCATCATCTATTTGGAAAATAATCTGATGACCGGTGCTTTCACCCGCGAGCGTCTGAATATGGTCAATCTATTGTCCCGTGAAATGGTATACGCGATCGAGAATGCCAGTCTGTATAATGAATTGGAGCATCTCGTTACCAGCCGTACGGAAGAGTTAGCAGTCAAAAACGATCAGCTGATCAAATATTTCAACATCGTCGACAAAAACGTCATTATCGTGCATACCGATTTGTATGGGAATGTAACCAACGTCAGCGAGGAATTTTGCTTGCTGACGGGGTATAGACGCGAAGAGTTGATCGGTAAGCCACATCAATTTTTCAAGCCATTGTCGTATCGCAATGATGGCATCGAGCCATTCGTCATGAATCTGAGCAAGACGTGGGAAGGCGAGCTGATCCAGTTTTGCAAGGATAAGAGCAAGCTATGGCTCGATATCGTCATCGAACCTGAGTTTGATCCATATCAGCTTGTTGGCTACGCCTTTATCGGTCACAATATTACCGACAAGAAGCAGATCGAACGTATCTCCATTACCGATGAGCTGACCGGATTGTACAACCGCCGTTACTTTAATGAAATGATCGGCTACAAGATTGAGTCCATGGCGATCCATCATTCCAGTATCGCCTTCGTACTACTCGATATTGATCATTATAAAAAGTACAATGACACGTACGGTCACTATGAAGGGGATAATGTATTACGTCGCATTGGAGCTACACTGTTGGAGCAAACCGTGTCTCAGGGCAGAGCCTTCCGTCTGGGTGGCGAGGAATTTGCCATTTTGTATGCAGGGTTGCCACTGGAGGAAGCGTACGCACAGGCAGAGCAGATTCGTCGCAGCATTGAAGACCTGAACATCGCACATGCTCAAAATGCCGCCAGCCCCTATGTAACGGTATCGATCGGCATCGGCTTTGTAGAGCAGGTAACGATGGAATTGTCCGAAGAAATGCTATATCGACTCGCAGACGATGCGTTGTATCGAGCGAAGGACAATTATCGTAACTGTGTTATGCTGAACACGCATGAATGGTTCGAAACGGCAGCAGCTCCTGCTGGTAGCGCTTCGGCGCGAACGAATGTAGCTGAATCTGATCACGAAGTCAAATGAGTACATCCATAAGACATGAAATAAAAAAAGACCATTGCGTATAGCATCTTTCTACTGTGGTAGAGTAGCTATTATCGCAATGGTCTTGCATTATTTTTGCGCGTCTGGATTGAATTTTACACAAAGGGACTTGAAATCGTCGCTCAAGTTGAGTATCATAAAGTTGGTTGTTAGCACTACACGCTGTTGAGTGCTAATACATAGGTACATCGTTACCTGCTATAACGAATCATTCAAATTAAGGAGGCTATTTTTCATGATCAAACCTTTAGGTGAACGTGTATTGGTAGAAGCGAGTCAACAGGAAGAAACGACTTCATTCGGTATCGTGCTTCCAGATTCCGCTAAGGAAAAGCCACAGGAAGGCACAATCATTGCTGTAGGCAGTGGTCTGCTGAAAGACGGCGTGCGCACTCCGCTGGAAGTAAAAGAAGGCGACCGCGTACTGTTCTCCAAATATGCCGGTACAGAAATCAAGTTCGAAGGTAAAGAATATCTGATTATGAAAGAAAGCGATATTCACGCAATTATCGGCTAATCCCGTTACGTTGCACATAGATGGTTCAAGCCGTTGCTTGAATCCGGCTCGTTACTCACGCAAAATATCCATGTCTCATCATAAGATTGAACCCTATTTTTCCATCATACTGAGGAGGTACTGTTCAAATGGCTAAAGACATTAAATTCAGTGAAGACGCTCGTCGCTCCATGCTTCGTGGTGTGGATGCCCTGGCAGATGCAGTAAAAGTAACACTCGGTCCAAAAGGTCGCAACGTGGTTCTGGAGAAAAAATTCGGTAGCCCGCTGATCACGAATGATGGTGTAACCATCGCCAAAGAAATCGAACTGGACGACGCATTCGAGAACATGGGTGCGCAACTGGTCAAAGAAGTAGCAACCAAAACAAACGATGTTGCTGGTGACGGTACAACAACTGCAACCGTTCTGGCTCAAGCGATGATTCGCGAAGGTCTGAAAAACGTAACAGCTGGTGCGAACCCAATGGTAATCCGCAAAGGGATCGACAAAGCCGTTCGTGCAGCAGTTGAAGAACTGAAAAGCATTTCTCGTCACGTTGAAGACAAACAATCCATCGCACAAGTAGCGGCAATCTCCGCTGCCGATGATGAAGTTGGTCAACTGATTGCTGAAGCGATGGAAAAAGTCGGCAACGACGGCGTTATCACCGTAGAAGAATCCCGTGGATTTGCAACCGAACTGGAAGTTGTAGAAGGTATGCAATTTGACCGTGGTTATATCTCTCCATACATGATCACCGATACGGATAAAATGGAAGCCGTTCTGGACAACCCATACATTCTGATCACTGACAAAAAAATCAGCAATACGCAAGAAATCTTGCCGTTGCTGGAAAAAGTCGTACAACAAAGCAAACCACTCGTGCTGATCGCTGAAGACATCGAAGGCGAAGCACTGGCTATGCTCGTTGTGAACAAACTGCGCGGTACATTCAACGCAGTAGCAGTGAAAGCTCCTGGCTTTGGTGACCGTCGTAAAGCGATGCTGCAAGATATCGCTGCACTGACAGGTGGTCAAGTGATCACGGAAGAACTCGGTCTGGATCTGAAATCTGCATCCATCGACCAACTGGGTACTGCACGTCAAGTGCGCGTAACCAAAGAAAACACAATCGTTGTAGACGGTGCTGGCGACAAAGCCGACATCGATGCACGTATTAGCCAAATCCGTTCGCAACTGGAAGAAACAACTTCCGAGTTCGACAAAGAGAAACTGCAAGAGCGTCTGGCGAAACTTGCTGGCGGCGTAGCAGTAATCAAAGTCGGTGCTGCAACCGAAACCGAACTGAAAGAGCGCAAACTGCGCATCGAAGACGCCCTGAACGCAACTCGCGCTGCGGTTGAAGAAGGTATCGTATCCGGTGGTGGTACTGCCCTCGTGAACGTATATAACGCGGTATCTGCTGTGAATGTAGAAGGCGACGAGAAAACAGGCGTAAACATCGTCCTGCGCGCTCTGGAAGAGCCAATTCGCACAATTGCAGCGAACGCTGGTCAAGAAGGTTCCGTAATCGTGGAACGTCTGAAAAAAGAAGAAGTAGGCATTGGTTACAACGCCGCTTCCGGCGAGTGGGTAAACATGTTTGAAGCAGGTATCGTTGACCCTGCCAAAGTAACACGCTCCGCTCTGCAAAACGCAGCATCCGTAGCAGCAATGTTCCTGACTACTGAAGCTGTCATCGCTGACAAACCAGAACCAGCAGGCGCTGCGGCTCCTGACATGGGTGGTATGGGCGGAATGGGTGGCATGATGTAATGAAAGGATTCTCTTGAATCCTTTCGGCATCACCGCTCCAACCTCTGCAATTGCAAAAAGACTCTCCTGAATCATCAGGAGAGTCTTTTTTGTGCTTCTTTAAATATATTGTACATAGTAGTAGTATGAAATTGAAAAATATATGGTATAATTTTACTACCTATTTTTATAAAATCCTACTAAAAGACTAATAAATACCAAGATTAAGGAGAGTAAAATATGTCCATATTAAAAAAAATATTTAGTCAAAAGCGAACAATTCAAAGTCCGACATTCACTAAAGAATTTTCTAAAGAAAATCAACAATTACTTGCTCTTAACGAATTATTAAATAAAGTGACTGAAGGGGAAAAGAAGGATAAAATTGAGAAGGATATAAAGCTCCTTAAATATGGGATTGATGGTGAGAATAATGTTTATTTTGAATTGAAAAATTCGTTTATACCTATGTTGTGTTTACATGATGTAAGAGTGAGTTATGAGGATTACATAGCTCAACTTGACTTTGTTATAATTTCAAATAAGTTCATTTGTATTTTAGAAACAAAAAAATTAAGCGGCAATATTTCAATTGATAATGAGGGCAACTTTACAAGAATAATGAGAAATCGTTTAGGAAAGGAATATAAAGAAGGTATTTATAGTCCAATAACTCAAAATAGAAGACATGTTGACATACTTAAACATATATTGTCAAAAGAACTGAAAATTAACGATATGCCTATCTTATCGCTTGTGGTTATGGCCAATCCAAAAACCATCATTCATAAATATAAATATTCCTCAGAGATTGATACTATGATAATAAAATGTGATCAAATAAAATCTACGCTTGAGAAATATCATAACGATAAAATCAATTCTTTTAATCTTGCTGAAAAGCATATGGTCAATATTTCTAATTTACTTCTTAAATTAAATACTCCAATTGATATGAATTTAAATGCTAAGTATCAACTACTAAAGGAAGAATATAAAAAGAAAGATGAACAGCAATTGCGAGAAGAGTTAAAAAAATATCGACTTCAAACTTCGAGATCAGAAAAAATTAAAGCCTATATAATTTTCAATAATGCTGAAATTGAAGATATGATCGAAAAATATCCTCGAACAGAAGAAGAGTTGTTAAAAGTTAAAGGATTTGGTAAATCCAAATTAGAAAAGTACGGAAATGCAATTTTGGATATTTTTAATAAAGTATAGTAATGACAGAAATTATTTTAAAATATAAAGTGCATAATAAAACAAGAAGTTAAATGATGAATGGAATATAGAAAATTCTTTCTAGTTGCGATCGAATAATATGAGATTATCTTATCTATTGTTCTACTTATTTTGAATCCTTATATGCATACAAAAAAGCTGACACTCAGGGGAGGGTGTCAGCTTTTTATGGTGTCCGGCAGGCATTTGGCAGATGCTTGCCGGAATCTATAGCTTGGCCGATTTTGAAAGGGGGAACTTTCCAATCGTGTATGGGTATAGCTTGAATGTCGAATATTACAGTTGGATTTCGTTGTTCAGTTTGATGGGGGCAAGCTGAACGATCTATTTCATGGATGAGATGGGTTTTGTTCCGTTCAAATATTCTTATTTTTGCGGGATAGTCAGTTGAGTTCCAGCAGGCAGCAGGTTGTTGGCAGCAACCAGTTCGTCTACAGTGATACCGTATTGAGCAGCGATTTCAGTAAGGCTGGCACCTTGTGGAACGACAACAGTGACGTTGTTGGATGTTTCAGTTGAAGTAGCTGGTGTTGTTGTAGCAGGTTGTTCAGCAGGAGTTGTTTCTTCTTCTGTACCGAACAGACGATTGAATTCAGCAGTTTGTGCAGCCAGGAATGCAGCGTTATCTGCGCGTTGCTCTTCTTTGTCTTTGCGTTTGTCAGCATTGGATTGATCGCTTGTTGCAGCGTAAGCGTGACTGCCTCCGATTGGAGCGGCTACAGCGATGGCACCCAGACTTGCAGCTAAAGTGGCGGACAACAGGATTTTGTTAAATTTTGAACTCATGATAATATCTCCTCTTTTGTTTATATTTATTAAGTATTCATCTTGTTAGTAATGTCTTGGTGTTCCCTTATGAATACATAATACCATAGAATAAAGATGATTGCAATACTAAATAAAAGGTAAATTAATAAAAAGTATAACTACATATTTTGAGAGTAACGTATTCTGAAACTACATGAACCCTTCACCAGTCTGCAATAACAAGATAGTCAATCTCAAAACAGAACGCAGACTCTCAATGGGATCCATTACGAAAGGCTGCGTCTGTTGTATAAGATGAAAGCTATAGTTCTAGCATATACCTGGAATGTGTCGACAATATGTCGTAAGTGAAACTTTTTTCAATCTTGATGATTACGACTAGATTGGATACGATCAGCTATTTTGATCGATCAGATACTCCAAACGATCTGCGACATGATGTGCACCGCGGTTCAACTCGGCAGCACTCAGATCAAGCCACGCCTGACGCTCATCCATATCGAATGCACTTGCGAAAAATCCACCTAATCCGCGACCACGACGATCTACTTCTACTAGTACCTGCAATCCGTCACTACGGAATGCCATCATCAATTCCAGCTCCGTAATCTGCCCTTTAAAATCTGGTCCCGGGTAAAATTCAATCTCCTGTACGTATGGAACACCGAACGGCGCGCGGGAGGCGTATTCTACACTGGACGCTTTGAAGCGAAAGCCAAGCAGCTCGGTTGCTTCCAATACGATATCCATATAAGGATGCGGTCTAACCACGATATAATCCTGATCGGTCGGGTCCATGCTCATCTCGATATCCAGTCCGGTATGCAGCCACACTTTCTGATTGCCTAGCGTGAGTGGCGTTTGCGGAGGCAGAATAAAGGAAAAAGGGACTTCTGTTTTCTGATTACTTTTTACAACCGTACGTTCGGAAACTCTGTGTTTGGCGATGGTGTAATTGACATGATGCTTTTTATCGTCTTCTTCGCGGATATACTGAGTCATCACTTCGATATAGATGTTACCGACTTCCTGATCCACGTTACCGCCCTGAATGTATACCACACCGCGGATTTCACTATTCGGATAATATTCGCGCTGCTCCACCACCGTATCGATTTTGGCAGCACCGACACCAACGCGTGCAAGCATTTTGTTAAAGAATGACATAGACATTTCTCCTTTAAGAATAAATAGTAAGTATGCAATTCTGCCTGTCTATATATAGCAGGCTCATTAGTTATGGGGATATACGCAGCAAGTTATATAAACGTTTCTAAAAAATCGAAAATTGTCGTTATTTCGTCTATACCGATTGAGTAAAGTGATGTATATGCCGAAAATTTGAAAATAAACCCAAATCTATTTAATACTGGTGTGAAAAACCGATATAGCTAAAGAGATGATTGGAACCTTTATACGTACACTGACCATTACCAGGGGGAGTTTATGAATGAACATTAAAATGAAGCTATACGGCGTATTTACGATTATGATTCTCATTGTACTGATTGTTGCTGGAATCAGTGGATATGCAACTCGTTATATGAATACGAGTTATGAGAATCTGCTCAACGGCAGGGTAGAGAACATTATGGGAATCAAAGATTTAAAATATATGGCTGCGGATGAGACCAAATACATGCGTGGTTATTTGTTAACTGGTCGACAGGATCAATTGGATTATTTGAATAAAGCCAAAACCGATATGGCTGCCGAATTGGTAACTTTGCGTACAGTGCTGGCGGATAGCAATCCACAGTTACTTGAGGAATTTGCTACTTTACAAACCGAATATGGAAAATTAACCGATCAGCTGATTGTATTGAAACAGGCAGGTGATCAAGCAGCTTACACTCAGATTGTATCGACGCAGTGTGTACCGATGGCACAGAAGCTGGCAGAAAAAGCACAGCAAATGGAAGACTATGAGCGTCAACAGCTGGATATAGCCAAAGCTGCCAATGCCGCTGTCGTAACTCATGTACTCTGGACAATGGTTATCGCGGTCATCGTTGCGGTATTGATCGGGCTGGCGATTGCAGGGCTGGTTGTGCGTATGTTCTCCAAACCAATTAAAATGGTCGCTGACTCTGCTCGTGAAATTGCGGATGGCAATCTGACCATTCCAGACATTCATCTGAAGTCGCGCGATGAGCTGCACCAGATGGCAGAATCATTTAACCTGATGAAGAATAAACTGCGTGATTTGATGAAAGTCATTTCGATCAGCTCCGAACAAATGGCATCCGCATCCGAGCAATTGTATGCTAACGCCGAAGAAGGTATGAGTGTAGCAGAAACGACTGCCAAAATGGTCAACGAAATTTCCGACTCTGCCGAATTACAGAAAACACAGGTGAATATGAACAATGATCGTCTGGAGCAAGGCGCATCCAGTATCTCGCATATCGTCGATGCTACATCGCAGGTATCGCGTTCCTCTGAGCGTGTATTGAATGAAGTCGATCAAGGCAACCACAATGTGCAGCATACCATTTCGCAGATGAGTGTCATCGATGGAACCGTACAGGAAACTGCCAACTCCCTGTATAAATTGGCAGAGCATTCACAGGAGATTGCTGCGATTGTACAGGTCATTCGTGATATTGCTAGTCAAACAAATCTGCTGTCACTCAATGCGTCGATTGAAGCGGCGCGTGCAGGCGAGCATGGTCAGGGCTTTGCAGTCGTTGCCAGCGAAGTGAAAAAGTTGTCCGATTATTCCAGTCAGTCTGCTGGTCAGATTACGACCAAGATCGAAGATATGATTCAAAATATGGCGTATACTGTATCCAAAATGGAAGAAGGCGCCCGTCAAGTACAGAGCGGTACGGAAGCTGTACAGCAAATGGGGCAAATTTTCAATACTGTTCAGGATACGATTCGTCTGGTCACCTCACAGGTGGAAGAAGCATTCCGTTCTTCCGATGAATTGGCTAATGCGTCCAAGCATATTATGGCAGCAGAGAACAATATCGCAGGCATGTCGGAAAGCATCACATCCCGTTCGGTCAACGCTGCGAATGCATCCAATCAACAGGTAGAAATGATGCGCGAAATCTCCACGGCTGCGGATTCGCTCAGTCAATTGTCGATCGAGTTGCAAGAGGAAGTACAGCGTTTCAAAATTTGACCTAAACGTATGTTCCCATGACATGCAATCCCGTTTATACTGATACAGTACCGTTATATCATCGGACGGTAGTTATCAAGCAGGAGGAATTGTATGTTATGTCATCGAAGAAAAAGTGGGCGCTGTTAACCGCCGTTGTTGTTGCGATTGTCATGTATCTGATTACTGGTAAGCTGGATTTATCTCATGTAACGGATCAGCTGCAATCATCATCAGGTACGACGAGCACCCGGCAGAGCGGTCAGGCGGATTACACGCTACAGTTTCCTGCTGACCGTTACCCGAAGACCGCTGCGCATATTCGTGATGCAATCGCTGCTGGTGAATCGGCAATCTGTACGATTGATCGTTCCGGTGCAGACGCCAATCGCAAGCAATCGCTTAAAGGAACACCAACCCGCAAAGGGTATGATCGGGACGAGTGGCCGATGGCGATGTGTAGTGAAGGCGGAGCCGGTGCGGATATACGATATGTCACACCATCGGACAATCGAGGCGCCGGATCATGGATTAGTAACCAATTAGACAATTATCCAGATGGCACCCGCGTATTATTTGAGGTAAAATAATGGGAGAATGGGTAAAAACCTAGTAGTGTATATTTGCAAATGTTGAAGGAGGACGTAACGTGGAAGCGGCGATGACGGCTCTGTTGCCTTTATTTATGGAATTTAATGCACATACCCCTTATATCCTGCTGTATGCAGTGATGATTGTAGCGGCATGTATTGCATTCGGTCTGTGGATCAGAAAGCTGAACAAACATCAGGACGATTCGGATAGCGGTCTGTAAAAGATACGCAATCGCAACGTCTGCTGGTACTGTATAGCGATGCTGTACTCTTAATGTACGAATCAAAATGCAGCTAAACTATGGTATACCAGCAAATGAAAAAGGTGCATTTCCCTTTATACTAAGGGGAATGCACCTTTTTTGTATTTCATGCTTCTACAGGCATAGCCATCAATTACATAATTTAAGAACCGGAAGAGGAAGTAGCCAGATCCTCAATCGAATCGATATTCATATAAGCAGGAACAACCAGTCCAATACGTACGCCTTTCATATTTGGACCGAGATCATCCAATTTGGCTTTGTACTGCTTCCAGTACTCAACATGTGTCGTTGGCAGCCAGGCAGCCACGATCGCATCCGTATCGCCATTAGCCAGACCTACATACATCGGGCCAACTTCGACCTGCATCATACTCACATTGTACCCAAGTTTTTCTTTTAAAATATAGGCGATCAGATTTGTACTTACGATCTCGGAATCCCATGCCGGGTAGCTTAGTTTGATCGTTTTACCGCTGACTGGTTTGATGCCATCTGTCCATTCCTTGATACGATCAGGATGGGCATCTGCCCATTGTTTCACAGCATCGGCAGGATCAGCACCATCTTGAACAGTAACCATAATCTCCTGCATTTCCTCTGATGTCCAGAAGAAACGATCTAAAAAAGCATAGGCAGAAGGTTCATCTTGTTTGAGATTTTTGCGAGTTACGGTATGAATCTCTTCACCGCTACCAAATATGTTTTTGGGATCATCAAGATATTTTAGATCGTACTTGTTAAACATCCAGTGCGGAGTCCAACCCGTAACAACAATCGGTTGTTGGGTGTTAATTGCACGTTCTAGCGCAGCAGGCATAGCGGCAGAGGAACTGGATAACAGAGACCAATCGCTCAATCCATATTGTTCCATCGCTTTCCGTGTGGTCTGCATCTGTCCAGCAGCAGGTTCTACACCAGTAATCTGGTAGTTCAGCTGTTCACCAATTGGTTCTGAAGCTGAAGATTTGCTAGAACCGGGTAAGCTTGGAAACGGCTGGCGTTCTGGATTACAGGCAGTTAATAGGATCAACATCAATACGATACAACCAAACATCATTCTTTTTCTGTACTTCATCATGTGCGCACATCGCTCCTTTGAGTGTGTGGAATAGAATAGGTATATTTAAAACAAAAAGCAGCTTGTATCAAGCTGCTTTTTGTTTTTTATTTGTTGTTTCGTGTATTCATTCAATTAGGTGCACATATTCATCGAAGATAGGTAGGGCATCATAGTATTCCTATTCATTTGCTTGCTTATAAGAGGAAGGAAATGAATAAAGAATGAACAGGGATTACTTTTGTTGGTCAGTTCTTTTTCTGTACTTCATCATGTGCGCACATCGCTCCTTTGAGTGTGTGGAATAGAATAGGTATATTTAAAACAAAAAGCAGCTTGTATCAAGCTGCTTTTTGTTTTTTATTTGTTGTTTCGTGTATTCATTCAATTAGGTGCACATATTCATCGAAGATAGGTAGGGCATCATAGTATTCCTATTCATTTGCTTGCTTATAAGAGGAAGGAAATGAATAAAGAATGAACAGGGATTACTTTTGTTGGTCAGCCAGATCTTCGATCGAATTTACATTCATATACGATGGAACAACTAGACCGACTTTGACACCTGTCATACTTGGACCAAGATCATCCAATTTGGCTTTGTATTTTTCCCAGTAGTCGGCGTGAGTCAGTGGCAACCATGCTGCCAGTGTTGCATCAGCATCACCGTTGGCTACACCGGTAAACATTGGACCAGCTTCAACTTGCAATGCAGTAACTTTGTAGCCCAGTTTGTTTTCCAAAATGTATTTGGCAAGGTTGGTGCTGGCAATTTCAGAATCCCATGCTACATAACTTAGGGTCAGTGATTTGCCGCTTACTTTGCTCAAGCCTTTTGTCCATTCGTTTACTTTATCAGCATGTTTGTCTGCCCAATCTTTGGCAGCTTGTGCTGGATCAGCGCCATCTTGAATGGCAACCATGATTTCGCCCATTTCGTCCGAAGTCCAGGAGAAACGATCTAGGAATTGATATGCTGTAGGCTCGTCCTGTTTTAGACCTTTACGAGCGATGGTGTGAATTTCTTCAGCATCACCGTATGATTTTTTGGGATCTTCAAGGTATTTCAGATCATATTTGCTGAACATCCAGTGTGGAGTCCAACCAGTGATGATCACAGGCTGTTGATCACGGATTGCTTTTGCCAGTGTAGCGGTCATGGCGGCACTGGAACCTTCGACCAGTGTCCAGTCGCTCAGACCGTAGTCTTCAATTGCTTTGTGTGTAGCTTTCATAATACCAGCACCGGCATCAATACCGATGATCTGATGATTCACTTGCTCGCCTATAGGGGCAGAAGTATCAGCGGCAGCGCCACTGTTAGGAAAGCTCGGAAACGGCTGGCGGTTTGGATTGCATGCGGAAATGATCATAATGAGCACGATGCAACCTGCCAGAATCCAATTTCTATGTTTTCTCATGAGTTCATGTCGCTCCTTAATCTAAAATTGTTTATTAACGCGGAAAAATGGACAGGCAAAAGGGAAAGCGGCTGAATTAAGCCGCTTTTCTGCGTTTACCATTAAAGAAGCTTTGGGACAGACGGTCAAGTACAATCGCCAGTACGACAACAGCTAGACCGGCTTCAAACCCTTCACCAATTTTGAGCTGACCTACTGCACGATATACAACCGCACCGATACCTTGTGCACCGATCATGGACGCGATAACAACCATAGACAGTGACAGCATGATTGTTTGGTTGATCCCTGCCATAACGGATGGCAGAGCAAGTGGAAGTTGTACTTTAAACAGCTTTTGTCCGCCAGTGGAACCGAAAGCGTCAGCAGCTTCGACCAGTTCTTCGGATACTTGTGTAATACCGAGGTGAGTCAAACGAATGGTTGGTGGCAGGGCAAAGATGACCGATGCGACAACACCCGGTACCACACCAAGGCTGAAGAACGTAACGGCTGGCAGCAAATATACGAATGCAGGCATTGTCTGCATAAAGTCGAGTACAGGCGTAATGATGCGTGCAGCAATTTTACTAGATGCACACCAAATACCGAGTGGTACACCGATAACAATTGAGATCAGAGCCGATGTAACGACAAGACCGAGCGTATTCATTGTTTCTGTCCAGTAGCCAAGATTATAGATCAACAGGAAGCCCAGCGCGGAAAAGAGCGCCATTGACCATCGTCCTGCCATATAACCAAGAATAGCAACAATCGCTACGAACAGGAACGGATGCGGTAGCATGAACAACCAAGTGAAGATGTCCACCACATACGTAATAATATTGGAAATTCCGCGGAATAGGGAAGCCCAGTGGATACTGAGCCATTCCACAATTACATCAATCCAGTTTGCAATAGGAATCTTAGGCATTTAAAGCAACCTCCTCGTTCTGAACTTCTCCAGCCAGTGCACCCAGCAGTGCGCCACGTACGATTACACCTGTCAGGCGTTCTCTTTCGTCGACGACAGCAACCGGCAATTTGGCCGTACTTACCATTTCGAATAGATCGTTCAGCATGCGTTCAGGCTCTACATACGGAACGTCTTTGATCAGGATATCTTCAAGCTTCTGTTGTTGACGAACAGCAGTAGCTGCATCTTCGGCTGTAATAATACCAAGCATTTTCTTGGAGCGGTCAATGACAAACAGATTGGAAATCCCGCGTTCGCGCATCAGTTCCAGCGCAACACGAGGTCCGCGATCCAGTGTGATCGTTTCCGGTCTGCGCATAACATGTGCCGCAGTCAGTACTTTGGACAGATCGACATCTTCTACGAAGCGTTCTACATAAGAGTTCGCTGGTTGGATCATGATCTCTTCCGGTGTACCGATTTGCACGACAGCGCCGTCTTTCATCAGGGCGATGCGGTCACCGATACGAAGTGCTTCGTCCAGATCATGCGTGATGAAGATGATCGTTTTTTTCATTTTATCTTGCAGTTCCAACAACTCATCCTGCATATCGCGACGAATCAGTGGATCGAGTGCGCTGAACGCTTCATCCATCAGCAGTACTTCAGGATCGTTGGCAAGTGCACGCGCTAGACCGACACGCTGCTGCATACCACCACTCAGCTCATCTGGCATTTTCTCGCCCCAGCCTTTGAGACCGACGAGTTCCAGTGAAGTCAGTGCTTTCTCACGACGCTGAGCTTTTGGTACTTTTTGTACTTCCAGACCGTATTCAACGTTGTCCAGTACAGTACGGTGTGGGAACAGTGCGAATTTTTGGAATACCATACTGATTGTTTTACGACGTACAGTACGCAGTTGTTCTTTGTTCATTTTGCGAAGGTCTTTGCCGTTAACGAGAATCTCTCCGGAAGTTGGCTCGATTAAACGGTTGAACATACGCACGAGAGTGGACTTACCACTACCGGACAGACCCATGATTACGAAGATTTCACCTTCGTTAATCTCCATATTGACACGGTTGACACCGACGGTGGTCTGCTTTTCTTTCGCCATTTTTTCTTTGGTCCAGCCTTGCTCCAACAGTTTTGCACCCTGTTCTGCATGTGGTCCAAACAGCTTACTGACATTTTTGATTTCCAGAATAGACATTACATCGTCACCCCTTATATATAGTAGGAAAAGAATGGTCATGCATATTGCACGAGTTAGCCGAAGTTTGTGTATCACCTGCGAAGCGTCAAAACGTCCGGCAACGGATTGAAATTGGAATTTGCTTACTCGGTCACTTATTCAACAGTAATCTACTTAACCAATTTGACGCGAATGAAAACAAGAATATTTTTCATTCCAGTGATATGATTTTCACGATTTGCAACACAACGGGATTAATTGTAGCAAATCTGATTTTGCAAATCAACCGTAAAATCCGTATAATAAGTTTGTACAGAAAAAACTGTACGATGTTTACAATATAAATGCTATACTATGCTATGGAATACTCCCAAATACTCCACTTTACTTTTTTTGATAATTTTTTTAAAATGATGAATGTTCATTTATTTCGGATTATTTCGTATAAACTGTATATATAGAATGGAGTGTGCAAGCATGAGCTTGGACCAATTAGATGAAAACCAGCTGGAAACAATACAAAAGTTGCGAAAGCGAGTGATCGAGGTTATCGGTCGCAACATGGATCTATACGGCATCTCGCATTCGACCGGTCATCTATATGGCTTGCTTTTTTTTGCTGATCGTCCGATGACATTGGATGAGATGGGAAAAGAAATGGCGATGAGCAAAACTAGCATGAGTACGGGGGTACGCAATCTGCTGGATTTGCATATGGTCAATAAAGTATGGGAAAAAGGTTCACGCAAAGATTTGTATGAAGTGGAATATGATTGGTATCAGACGTTTACTGATTTTTTCGTTATCAAATGGCGGAAAGCAGTAGAGAGTAATATGTTAATTCTACGCAAATCCGTACGGGAGATTGATCGGCTGATTACAGAGTTGGAAGAACCTACTGTGCGGGACGTATTATTAGAAGATAAAAAGAAAATGCAGGAATCAATCAAATATTATCTCTGGCTAGATCGTCTGATCGATGCGATGGAGGAAGGAACGATCTTTGATCTCGTTCCACGTGAGGAATAAAATAGTAGAGACGAACGGCATCACATACAAGATGGCACGATTCCAACCTCATTTTTGCTAAAGCATTTGGCGGCTGCATTAATAAACATGCAGAAAGCTGAATGCTTTTTTGTTATGTCGTTGGAACGATAAGAGGGCAAAAAAAGGGCGGTTAGGCGGATTTTTTTGTGCGGATTAATAAAATATTACTTGCAGATTATAAGTAACGCAAAAAATATCTATTCATGGATAAAATATCTAGCCAGTGGTCAATTCAGATGATAATATAATGCTACGTAACAAAATCTTCCTAATATGAAGGAAACTTTGAAGAAGGAGGTCAATAAAGCTAACATAGCAATAATCTGGAATATTGCAGGGGTATGCTGCACAGACAACATCTTATTACACTACACGAAATGAGGGACGTAATTTGACGAAATTCCATGTTTTACGCAGGCTGTCCACAGTTTCGATGGCAGCGCTGCTTGCTGCCGGAACGATCTGGACGCCGGGAGCTGCACATGCTGCAACGTTAGGAACTGCCGAATCGCCATACATACTGGAGCAGAAGACACTGCCTGACCATCTGATTGGTCTTAACAGCAGTAGCCAAGAACATGTCATCTCTCCGAATATCAATACCGGCAGCAAAGCGAATATTCGCGTTATTGTTCAGCTCACTACACAGCCAGCTGCTGTTGGTGAATATGCGTCCCAGCTTGGATTGCAGTCGCTTGCCGCTGAATCTACGGAAAGTACGGTCAACAATCAGCAGACGGATCTCGTGAGCCGTGCAGTAGCCAAAGGAATCAATCTGCACGTCAATTATCGTTACAACACGGTACTGAATGGGATGGAGATCACAATTCCAGCCAATCAGATTCCACAATTGGCGGAACTGGATGGAGTCAAATCCATTTATGAGAACAGCACGTATTACACGATTCCTGTACAGGACCCTCCATCGCTGACGGCAACGCAAGCTACATATGATGCTTCCCCGTTGTCCCTGATCGGTGCGCAGACCGCATGGGCAAAAGGCTTGACGGGTAAAGGTGTCAAAGTCGGTGTTATTGATACCGGTGTCGATTATTACCACCCCGATCTGAAAGACGCTTACAAAGGCGGCTATGATTCCGTAGACAAGGACAAAGATCCGTATGAAGATCGTCCATTGTCGGTAGAAGAAGATCCGTACGGCACTGGCTTCTCCGGCACATCGCACGGTACACACGTATCCGGTACGATTGTCGGTCGTGCTGCCAATACAACAAGTGATATCGTACAAAAAGGGGTAGCGTACGGAGCAGACCTGTATGCTTACCGCGTATTGTCCCGTAACCCACAAACCAATCGTGCGTCCGGTTCTTCCGCACAGGTGATTGACGGTATCGAGCATGCAGTCAAAGACGGCATGGACGTAATCAATTTGTCACTCGGTTCCGATTCCGAGAAAAATGTAAATTCCCCGGATTCCGTAGCGATCAACAATGCCGTATTGAGCGGTGTAACTGCGGTAGTAGCGAATGGTAACGCAGCGACAGCTGGATATTACTACTACTCGATGGGTTCACCAGCGAGTGCACAGCTCGCCATCTCGGTTGGTGCATCGTCTACTCCGTATTCTCTCTATACAGCTAGCGTAACAGCTTCTGTATATGGCAGCACGAAGGCAGCGGCTACTTCTGAAGCTTCCAGCGTGAACTATCTGGATGGCAACGGTCCAACCGTTAGCCAAAATGTATATGATGATGCACAAAGCTATGGTCTGAACGTGATGGGCTGGCAAGTAGCCAAAGAAGACTTTGCTTCCATTCTGGGTACGAAAGCACTGGATGGCGTATATGTCGGTCTGGGTGCAGAAGCAGACTATGATGGCAAAGATGTAAAAGATAAAGTAGTACTCGTATCGCGTGGTAATCTGCCATTCGTCGAAAAAATGGCAAATGCACACAAACATGGTGCCAAAGCGATCATCATTTTCAATGGTAATGCTAAAGCAAGCAATGCCACTGAAGCTGATCTGTCGGAAAGCATCTCCGGTCGTGATGGTCATATCGGTTCCACTGCCTTTATCGGCGAAGGTTTCGACTATGTGCCAACATTCGATCTGGCTGGTAAAGAAGGACGCGCACTGGCACGCAAAGCGCTGAGCAGCAACAATGGCGAAGTTTCCTTTGCTTTTGGCAGCAGCTATCCGAAAACTGAAGTGCCAGGCGACTACATGGCAGACTTTAGTTCCCGTGGTCCGAACCAGGATGGATTGCTCGGTATCAAGCCAGATGTATCTGCACCAGGTGTCGGTATCCGCTCCTCAATCCCGGCTTATGGCAAATACATCAAAGATGCTTCGTACGCACAAGCGTATGAGCGTGAAAACGGAACAAGTATGGCGTCTCCGCACGTAGCTGGTATGGCTGTGTTGCTGAAGCAAGAACATCCAAACTGGACACCATTTGATATTCGTGCGGCACTTGCCAACACGGCGGATAATCTGTCCGATCCAAGTGGTACACAGTATGATGTATATTCTCAAGGTGCAGGTCGCGCCAATGTAGGCTCTGCCGTGTATACACCAGCAGTATTGCAAACGGTCGAAGATATCACAATTCTGGACAAAAACTGGAATAAAACAAAAGTAACGAACTACAATCCATCCGCAGCCTTCGGTGTACTGACAGCTGGTGGCGATGCGGTAGATAAAACACTGCAACTGAAAAATACGTCCGGTTCGTCCGTTACGTACAAAGCGAGCGTGAAGCTGCATGCGAATGTTACTTCCGATCCGTATGCACCAACAGCTACGCCGGATGTAAGTAAACTCACCGCTTCCCTCAAAGGCGTAAATGCTGACGGTTCCGTAACAGCGAGCGCAGGCAATGCATCACAATTCTCACTGTCGGTACAAGCAGCATCTACCGCAGCAGAAGGAGCATACGAAGGCGAAGTTGTACTGACAGCTGCCGGTTATCCGACACTGCATCTGCCATTCGTCGCTCATGTTGGCAAAAACGATCCAGATAGCGGACTTGGTCTCCAAGAAGTAACTGTTAGCCAGCCGAAGATTACGCTGAACGGCAAACAGGATTCTACGAATGTAGGTTTCCGCTTGCTGACTAGTGATACAAACGTATTGGAACTGTATGCATACAATCTGGAAGATGAATATGTAGGAACTCTGGCACAAGCGGTACAAACGCCAACGGAACAAGGGTATCCAGTATTCGCACCAGGGCATTACCAGTTCAGCAATGTAGATAATGTCTATATCGGTCAAGACGATACAGGCAAGCCTGTTTACAAAGTACTGGGCAAAGGCGTGTACAAACTGGAACTCGTTGCGTACAACATCGACTCTAGTGGCAATGTTAAACAAAGCACACTCAAACGTGCCTATGCTTCTTACCGCGTAGACGGTACAGAAAAAGACCGCATCAATACAGCTGCCAGAGCGTTTAACTACATTCTGGATGGCAATAATGTATTGGGTCAACCAGTACTGAACCTGCCGCAAGACGGTCGCGTAGAGTACAAAATCTTGTCTAGCAGTGACGTGAAATACGTAGATAACAATGGTACGCTGATCAAATATCCGTATACCGATTACCGTATTGCTCGTCTGCAAATTCAACTCACTTCCGTTGCCGACCCGACTGTGAAAAGAACGGTGAACGCACTGGTGAAAATCAACAAACCCAAATGATCATACGTACAATAACTGAAATGAACTAAAAAGACCCTTCAGGATGTCAGGCAGCTGCTATATAGCAGCTTGCCTATGCCTGAAGGGTCTTTTATTTCTCCGTATTCGAAGAGGACATATTCCATACAATCAAAGTTGTCTTTTGCATGGTGAAGCCTATCTTTATTTTACGCCGAGTTGAGTATACAACAGCGTTTGCTGGTGTACAGCTTCGGCGTATTTATCATGCTCTGGCTGTTGCAAAATGAACGTCAGATCGTCGTGGAAATCTTGCACCATATATCCTTCCGGCAGATCTTCAAACAAGCTGTGAAAATCAACTTCCGGTAGTTGCTGAGTACCTTCCGCTGCTCGTTGCAACCAGTCGATCCAATCGGTGAGCGATAATACACCAGTCATATATAGATCTTCCTGCAAGCTGATAGCATCCTGCAAGCGCTCGTAATCTTCCGCTGCCTGATGCAATGCAAAGGCTTGGATCACGACGGTATACAGCGCATCTGCGGCTTCGGCAATTTCACCGTGTAACGGTTGCTCTAGCTGCTCGTGGAAATCTTCCAGCTTCAACTGACCACCTTCATCGTACAACAAGGGTACAACTGAGCATTGATGTACAATATCGATCAGTGTATCTTCCTGCAATGTATGTTCCTTGTACAATTGTTCCAATTGATGTGCTGACATGAATACCCTCCATAATATCGGCAGACCTGTTACAGCTTGCCGGGCGCGTAATTGATGAGTGTTGTTAACGTAGTGCTGTTGTGCAATCATAACTCGTAACGATTATACACTACACGGTTGCAGGATGCTCTCCCTATTGGAGAATATACATATCTATCGATCGTGATTGATCATTCTGGTGATTATACCCACTGTGCACCATAGGGCGACGGACAACGACTAGCCACTAGCCGCGTGCGAATATGCACCAGACAACCACAATGTTTACAGGTAGTGCCGAATTGCAGGGAAGGGCAAGACATACAGGTGTTAAAACGTTCCTGTTGTAGAGCAGGATTTGCTAGTTCATGTTCCTGCTTACCTTGAATAGCGATGACTACCAACTGTTCAATCTTTTCCTGAGACAGCTGGGGGCTGCGGTTACAGCCTTTACAGCCAGCATCCACAGGCGGTGAAGAAGGATGACGAAATGGATCATGATGAGAGGGAGCAGGTTGTGAGTTCAATGCTTGCTATACCTCCTCCGAATGGCAGAATAGGTTAAAATGAACCCCATCTTGCAAGATAACATCAAGCCTGCGACAGAGTGATCGCAGCGACCGAAGCCGCCGGTAGCTCAAAGCTCAGTACGCCTTCTGCCGACAACGTTACTTCAAGCGATTGCGGAGCAACACGATCTGGTTGGTCAAACGTATTGTGTGCATCCAGTGCATCACCAGCGATCACTTGTGCTGTAGCCGTGTAGGAGCCAGCACCATCCAATTGGCATTGGAATGCTTCTGATTCGTTATGGCTCAGGTTGCAGACGGTGATATGAATATGACCGTGCGCATCACGCGAAGCAGCCGCACTGATTTTGGGAATGGATTGTGCGCCGAATTCGTATGACGGGCTATCGAATTGCAGATCCAGTCGTTCGCTATCCTGATGCACCTGATACAGATTGAATACATAATACGTTGGCGTGAGTAGCATACGATCGCCTTCGGTCAGCACCATGGATTGCAGTACGTTGACCATTTGAGCGATATTTGCCATTTTGATACGGTCAGCGTATTTGTAAAATAAATGGAGATTGACGCCAGCAATCAGTGCATCACGGATCGTATTTTGCTGATACAGGAATCCCGGATTTGTGCCTGGCTCTACATCCGTCCAGATGCCCCACTCGTCGATGATAAGACCGACCTTTTTATCTGGATCGTATTTGTCCATAATTTTGGAATGTTTGATGATTAATTCTTCCATGAATAACGTGTTTTTCAGCGTACGGAACCATTCGGTTTCGTTGAAGCCAGTGGAAGGGCCTTTGACTGGGAAAAATTCGCCACTTGGCAATGTATAATAGTGCAGACTTAGCCCGTTCATATGCTGAGCCGCTTCACGCATCAGCACTTCAGTCCATTTGTAATCGTCGACGTTGGGACCGCAGGCGATTTTATAAATTTGGTTGTCGCCATAGTTCCGTACATAGGTGGAATAATGACGATACAGATCAGCGTAATATTCCGGGCGCATATTGCCGCCGCAGCCCCAGTTCTCGTTGCCGACGCCAAAGTAGGTGATCTTCCACGGTTCATCACGACCGTTACGGCGGCGCCAATCTGCCATCGGGGACGTACCGTCCTGTGTCATATATTCAACCCATTGCTGCATTTCGTGCACAGTACCGCTGCCTACGTTGCCGCTAATGTATGGCTCTGTATCCAGCAGTTCACACAGTCGCAGGAATTCATGCGTACCGAAATGGTTATTTTCCTCAACACCGCCCCAATGGCTGTTTACCATGCGTGCGCGTTCTTCCAGTGGACCTACGCCATCTTTCCAATGATATTCATCTGCAAAACAACCGCCCGGCCAGCGTAGCACCGGAATATGTAAATTTTGAAGCGCTTCCAAAACGTCGTTGCGAATACCGTCCGTATTTGGAATAGGGGAGTCTTGGCCAACCCACAGTCCTTCATAAATACAGCGCCCTAGATGTTCAGCGAATTGACCGTGGATATGACGACTGATGATGACATTTGTTTCGTTTGTGTTCACATTCATGTTAACCATTGGAATAATCCTCCTTTAGTGGATAAAGCGTTGATTAGACAGGGATGGAAAGGAACAGAACGGTAGTTGAATATAAGATTTGAGAATTTCGAGTAGAAACGTTTGTGTTTTTATTAACATAAGGATATAGTGATAAGATAAATATAAATGTTACACACTTGCCAACGGAGGAGCTTGAGTATGAATCTGGACATTTCAGAAAAATCATTGCCTGTGTATGAAGCCCTAGCCAGCAGTGTACGCCACAAAATCATTCAACTGCTTGCCGAACGTCCAATGAATATCCGCGAATTGGCGGAAGCGGTAGGATTAACGAGCGCCATCGTATCCATGCACGTCAAAAAGCTGGAAAAAGCGGCAATCATTTCAACCAATATGCAGCCTGGCAAAGGCGGCGTGCAAAAAGTGTGTATGCTACAGGTAGAAGAAGCGAATATTATTTTCCCTAACAAAGTCGAGCATTTGCGTCAATATCATGAAAGCGAAATCTCGATCGGGCATTATACCGATCTTCAAGTGGAACCAACGTGCGGACTGGCTTCAACCGACAATTTTATCGGTCAGGTAGACGATACGCGTTACTTCTTTGATGCGGAACGGTTTCAGGCAAAAATTCTCTGGTTCAGCGAAGGATTTATTGAGTATAAAATCCCGAATTTCCTATTATCGACCGAGAATCCGCTGGAGCTACTTATTTCACTGGAAATCGCTTCGGAAGCACCGCTTACCGATAATCGGTTTCCGTCGGATATCACCTTCTATCTGAATGAAGTCAAGCTGGGTACATGGACCAGTCCCGGCGATTATGGAGACAAGCGCGGGAAATACAATCCGCCATGGTGGCCGGATATCGTCAACCAGTACGGTCTGCTCAAGCATCTACAAGTGACCCGTGAAGGGACTTATATGGATGGCATCAAGATCTCCGAGGTCAATCTGGATCAAGTGAATGTGCGTGATCGCCAGTGGAGTCTGAAGATCGCCGTTGAGACGACTTCGGAGCATGTAGGTGGATTGACGTTGTTTGGACGCGGCTTTGGTAACTATAATCAGGATATTGTATTCCGACTGTATTACGACAAAATCGTGCGTCAATCGCTGCAACAAGCCGAAGAGCAACCGCAACCATAACCATCATAGCACAACCGCAAGCAACATAAATACCATCATAATCGGCATATTCGGTGGCGCTTACATTCTATCATGTATACACCAGTACAGAGCGCAATCAGTAGCCGATAAGATAAGGCAAGAGGGGCGAACGAATGAACGTTCAGCCCCTTTTGTGCATATCTATTTGGTATTGTATTGTTGCTTTGCCCAGACCGCATATCCGATATCGTCATATCCGGTGCCTGTAATGGTCGTACATTCTCGTTCCCAATCCCAAGAGGGCAATAGCTTCAATATCGTATGTCCGACCGGTACAAAGCCTGCTTGTCCGTCTTGAGCAGCTGCCGGCGCACTGTTCCATTCCAGCACGAGTGTACGTGCATCATCGAGAATCCATGTACCATGTCGCTTTCCAGCAGAAACAGTTCCATCACCGTTCAGGGTAAAAGCAACAGCTTGTGCCAGATCGGATTGCTGCGGGTCAAAGGTAATCCATTCCCAATGACCAATCAAGGCTGTTGCATCAAAATCCTGTTCCTGCTCGCCAGCATATCGCTCTGGGGAAACGACAGGCCAACCGTCTTCTGTCCACAGCATTTTTCGGATATGCAGATACGGCCAGCTTTTGTCCTGTTCACCGCGTGCGTGATGCACGATGTAATAATCATCTCCATCGCACAGCACGGAGTTATGCCCCGGTGCAATCCAGCCTTCGCCTTCGCTAAAGCGATAGCCACCAACGATTTTGCGTCCAATATCGTGCTGCGGGCGATAATCCAGATCACTCATCACTCGCCCATGCTGATCGATATAAGGCCCGTCAATATTGTCAGCCCGTGCCACGCGTACATTGTAATCCTTGAACAACGAGTCATACGATACAAACAAATAATACTGCTTAAACTCTGGATGATACACAATATACGGTCCTTCAACCGCACCATCCACCGTTTGTTTGTCACGTCGTGCCAGCAGCGTACCGAATCCCTCTACAGACGGCTTACCCGTCTGTTCATCCAGCGGCAAAATATGAATGCCGCCGAAGAACGAGCCGTATACCATCCATTGCTGACCATCAGCATCGCGCAACACTTGAGCGTCGATCGCATTGGGACCATCACCCGGCTCTGTGCGAATGACAGAACCACGGTCGATCCACGGACCTTCCGGTGAATCACTTTCCATCAATCCGATCATAGAGCGAGTACTGCCAAACGTAGAAGCCGAGTAATACATCCGATACAGATCGCCGACCTGCACGACATCTGGCGCCCATAGATTCACAGATTGTGCCCATTCAGCGGCGATTTCTGGAATACCCGGCAGCGCATAACCAACCCATTCCCAGTGAATCAGATCCTGAGAGCGACGTACCATCACGCCCGGTGTTAATTCACCGCCAACTCGCACATCGGTCGAATAAATATAATATCCGTCTTTCGTTTTTAAAATGCCCGGATCATGGGCGTTATTAATGTTCCAACGGGACTCATCATCCAGAATCGATTGATCATACAGCTTGTATGATGGTGGAGCAGAAGGAAACAAAATACTCATCCTTTCACTCCAGAAATCGCAACCGATTCGATAATTTGACGCTGGAAGATCAGGAAGATGATCAGAATCGGCAGCAACGATACAACAGATGCCGCCATGATCAGCGGATAGTCACTTTGAATCGCATAGCTGGCGTTAAAGTTAGCGATAACGAGCTGCAATGTTTGAATTTCCGGCGAGTTCAAATACAGAATCGGCGGCAAATAATCATTCCAGATTCCCATAAACCAGAGGATCAATTGGGCAGCAATCGCTGGTTTGATCAGCGGTACGATAATGCGTGCATAGATACCAAAGTAAGACGTGCCGTCAATTTTGGCGGCTTCAATGATCGCATTGGGAATGCTGTACAAATATTGACGTAGGAAGAAGATCATGATGATATTCCCGAACAATCCCGGTACGATCAGTGGCAGTAGCGTATCTACCCAGGTCCATTGCGAGAACATAATAAACTGCGAGATCATAACTGCCGGATATGGAATCATCATCGCGGACAGCAGCATCAGGAAGATGTGATTTTTGTAAGGAAAACGTAGTTTGGCAAACGAGAACGCCGCCAGACTGGATGTCAGCGTACCGACCACGGTCACACTGACAGCAACGATCAGACTATTGATAATCCCGTTCATCAATGGACCAGCTGTCCAGATTTCCGCGTATTTAACAAAATTGAATGTTTCCGGGATCCACTGTGGCGGCAGGGCGAAGACGGCTTCGCGATCCTTGAGCGAGGTGGAGATCATCCAGAGCAGCGGCAAAATCATAAAGACGGCACCGAGGCATAACGCGATAAAGATGATAACATTGGTTATTTTATGCTGTTTGCTGTATACCATGTGTACACACTCCTTCTCAATCCATGCTTGTGTTGTTTATGCCAGTAGCCTTGTATCTATACACTTCCAATCAATCCACATCAAAGGAAGAGCTTTCGTTCATTTTGAACTGTACTAGCGTAACGATGAAAATAAACAGTCCGAGTACAACCGCCATTGCGGAAGCGTAGCCCATTTGCAGATTTTCAAATGCTTTTTGCCAGATATAGAATACGACCGTTGCGGAGGAGTATTCTGGTCCACCGGTTGGTGTCATGATGTTGATTTCAGTAAAGATTTGCGATCCGCCGATGATGTTAGTCACGACGAGGAAGAACGTAACCGGACGTACCATAGGCCAGGTGATATGACGGAACATACTGAATCCGCTAGCACCATCCAGTTCGGCAGCTTCATAGTACGAACGCGATACACTTTGCAGTGCTGCCAAATACAGCAGCATGGAGTAACCAAGACCTTTCCAGATCGTCATCAGGATAATCGCTGGTTTTACGGTCGATGTGTTGGCAAGCCAGTTAGGGCCTTTGATGCCGAACAGCTCAAGGAATTGATTGACCAGACCGTAGTCACCGTTGTAAGCCCATTGCCACAGGATGGAGATAGCAGCGAGTGAAGAGATAACTGGTACATAATAAATCACGCGGAAAGCCGTTGTCCCCGGAATTTTGCGATTTAAACCAAGTGCAAGCAGCAGAGAGAGCAGCAGCCCGATCGGAATTCCGATCATCAGGAAAAATGTATTGTACATGGATGTATAGAAGAAGTTGTCGGTAAACAATACTTTATAGTTGTCCAGACCGATAAAGTTCATCTGACCCAATCCGTTCCAGTCGGTAAACGAACCATAAATTGAATATAGTGCCGGATACAGCGTGAACAGCAAGAAACCAATGACAGGCGGGAGGATAAACAGATAGCCGTAAATTTTTTCTTTGCGGTATAAACTGGAGCCTTTTTTCATCACACGAGTTTTGCTGCCTTCCTGAAACAGATCAGAAGTCGCTTTCATCAATTTCACCTCTACTATTCTGAAATATTATTTCCTCATGAGTCACCGTAGCGGAATACAAATGAGGTTAGCTTTCCGCCTTGCTCTAAGTATGTTGTCATAACCCGTTTTGCCGAAAACTAACGTCATGTGCACTCCTTGCACAACATAGTTGCGGATGATGTGTCACTTCAAATGACGGAAAGGAAAAGACGGTCATGCCTGCATGATGGAAGCTGCGCACGCACGGCATGACCGATGGAAATTATTACTTGCTTGCTTTTGCCTTAGCTTCTTTGGCTTTGGTTTCTGCGGCAACTGCTTGATCCAGCAATGCCTGCATTTTTGGTTGTTCTTGTTTCACGTAATCGGCAGCAGTTACTTTGCCGTCCAGTACAGGTTGCAAGTCGGTAAAGAACAGGTCATACCATTCTGCGTTGTACGTGTACTGTCCTGGCAGTGGTCTGCCGTACTCGTTGACGATTTGCAGGTATTCTTCTTTGTTTGCAGGCGGCTCGGATGTGTTGGATGCCCATTCTTTTGCCATGTCTTGCAAGTTCGGAATTTGTACGCCTGAATCGACGAGTGATTTTTGTCCTTCTGGTGAAGCGGACAGGTACGTTACCAATTTGGCAGCCAGCTCAGGCTTGGTCGTTTTGTTAGAAACGCCGATACCGAGACTTCCTACCCATGAAGCGGTTTTGCCAGTGGAACCGGCAGGGAATGGAATAATGTCATAGTCGAATTTCAATTCACGTTTGAATGTGCTCAGATCCCAAGGTGCTACCGGGAAGAAGGCAAGTTCGCCTCTCATCCAACGTTGGTACGTATCGAGTGTTTGGGCTTGTTCAATCGCTGGTGTGATTTTGTATTTGTTTTGCATATCAGCGAAGAATTGCAATGCTTCAACGAATTTTGGATCGTCGATTGTTACTTTCGTATGTGTGTTATCCAACCAGTCTGCACCGTTGCTCCATACGAATGGTTGCAATGTCCATTGTGCGTTCAGACCAGTACCGAATTGATCGAGTTTGCCGTCGCCATCAGTATCCTTAGTCAGCTGTTGGTTGACTTTGATAAACTGATCCCATGTATACGGTTTGTCTTTGTCAGGTATCGGGATTCCCGCAGCTTCGAACATCGTTTTGTTGTAGCCGAGTGCGAAGGGACCCAGATCTTTTGGCAGACCATAGATCGCGCCTTTGCCGACTTCGGTGCCATCATAACGGTACATGTTTACGCCGTCTGGCCACATGTTAGCAAGATCCACATTGTCTTTGTTCTCGATATACTGTGTAATATCAAGCAGAATATTGTTGTTCACATAAGCTTTCAGATCAGCTGGATTGTAGAAAAATACGTCCGGAATGCTGTTACCTGTGATCGCAGCTTGCAGCTTGGCAGCGTACTGATCGGGGTTTGTTTGAATGACTTTCACGCTTACACCAGGGTTATCCTTTTTGAATTGCTCAACGACAGCGGTATACGCTTTTTGCTCATCTGGTCCGCCGCGGAACATAAAGGTGAGCTGATTCGGATCGGAGCTTCCTCTGGTGCCGCCACAACCAGCTAGTGCTAGTGAGAACAGCAGCAGTGAGGCCAGAATGATAAAAGCACTTTTTTTGCGAAACATAAAACGACCTCCTCATAATTGGTGAATCATTCCGTACGATAGATCATTCATTGCAATAGGATAAATCAATCTAAATAAGCAAGATCAGGAAAAAAAGATAATGATAACGCATACATAACTGATCTGAAAGGATTAGGCTTTACGCAAACGAATCACATTCCACGATGCTTTTGGCAGACGGGCTGTTAGGATACCATCGTCCAATGTAGATTGACCACGGTTATGCGGTTTGACTTTTTCTTCGTCAGCCGTATTGACCGCTTTCAGATCATCATTTTCTAGTACGAGATATTCTTCAACCGTATAGCCTTCAAAGGAACATACATCAATCGTGACATCAAGCGCATCGGTCAGATGACGATTGACAGCAAAGATCGTCAGATAATCGTTCTCTTCATCATGCACAACCGCGCTGTCTAAGTAAGGCACATCCGTATAATCTTTGGCATCGTATGCCGGAGAATTGATTACCGGTTTGAGCGATACACCGCGTCCATAAACGGAAGCATGCATATAAGGATAGAAAATCGTCTGTCTCCACGAACGTCCGCCAGTTTCGGTCATAATCGGTGCGATGACGTTGACCAGCTGGGCGAGACATGCCATTTTGACACGATCCGCACGACGGAGGAAAGTAAGCAGCATACTGCCAACCAACAGCGCATCTTCAAAGTTATAAATGTCTTCCAGCTGCGGTGGTGCAATGCTCCAAGGGTCCATTTTGCTATCCGCTTCGTTGGAGTGATACCAGACATTCCATTCATCAAAGCTCAGATACATCGTTTTTTTGCTGCGCTTTTTCGCTTTGATATAGTCGCAGGTCGAGATAACAGTATGAATGAAATGATCCATATCGACCGAGCGTGCCAAATAGTTGGCAGGATCATTGTCCTGATTGCCATAATATTGGTGCAAGGAGATGTAATCGACTTCATCATACGTGTAATCCAGTGTAGTCGCTTCCCATTGTGGGAATGTTGCCATACCGGTGTTGGAACTGCCGCAGGCGACAAGTTCGATAGAAGAATCAACTTGGCGCATCGCTTTGGCTGTTTCCAGTGCGAGTTTGCCGTAATCTTCTGCGTTTTTATGTCCGATTTGCCAAGGACCGTCCATTTCATTGCCCAGACACCATGTTTTGATGTTATGTGGATCGGAGTAACCGTGCTGCTTGCGCAGATCGCTGTAATATGTACCGCCGGGATGATTGCAATATTCGAGCAGGTTGCGAGCTGCATCAATACCGCGTGTTCCGAGATTGACTGCCATCATAACGTCAGAGCCGATCTCTTTTGCCCATCTGGCAAATTCATTCGTTCCGACTTCATTTGGTTCTATCGTTCTCCATGCGAGTTCCATACGTTTCGGACGCGATTCTACCGGTCCGACGCCATCCTCCCATTTGTAACCGGATACAAAATTGCCACCCGGATAACGAATGATCGGCACCTGAAGCTCGCGGATCATTTGTTTTACATCGTCACGGTAGCCATGCTCGTCTGCCTGCGGATGGGAAGGATCATAAATGCCCCCATATACAGCGCGACCGAGATGTTCAATAAACGAGCCATAAATCCGTTTGTCCACTTCGGCAATGCGAAAAGATTTGTCAATAATCATGTTGGCTTTGATACTGGATTGCGACATGTCGTTCATCCTTTCATTTAACCTCATGCAATACTGGATGACTGAAGATCAAGGCTTGTTAGGGATATACAGTTTTTACATTCCGAATGTATCACACAATCATTTATCAGTCAATAATAATATTAATTATTAACATTTATATTAACTAAAAGTGAAATGTAAAGGATAGCATGTTAGATGCCGGGAAGAGGAGAGTAATTGGGAGTTTTTTGAAGGGACGACCATTGTATGGAAGGATGAATTAAACATAGCCGGAATTGCTTGTAACGTCTGTACGATAATATGGAAGAAGAATGAATAGTGTAAACCACGATTTGTAAAGTGAATTCCTTGCATCTGTATTAAAAAAATGACGTCTTAAAAACGAAACTTTTGCAGGAGAACGATTATTTTTCTTCTTTAAATAAGAGAAATCATATGGCAACGTTCCATATGCCTATTTACAAACAGATGATACTTTGGGTATTATAGACTTATAATTATTCTAAGTATAAATCTGATCATGAACACTTAGAATAAACACAGCCTTACGCCCTGTGCGTGAATATACAGATGCCCATCTTCATTTATAGTATAATTGTCAGACATGACCGATACGTCAGAATGGTAGTTTACTTGCCGGTACAATGACCTATCGTAAATAGAAACAATGAAATGACGAATATGGTGAATACACAATCAATCATTGGACGGACTGTGCAAAATAAACCGGAAGGTGTGAATAACATGATGATGCTGACGGAACAGATCGACCGGATTAAGGAACGTTTGAAATCCAAAGGTTATAAACTGACGCCACAGCGCGAGACGACAATCCGGGTATTGCTGGAACACCAAAAAGACCATTTGAGCGCAGAAGAAGTCTTTTTACTCGTAAAGGAGAGATTCCCGGAGATTGGTATGGCCACCGTCTACCGGGTACTCGATTTGCTTAATGAACTGCAAATCGTACAGAAGGTCAATTTTGGCGACGGTGCCGCTCGTTTCGATCTGCGTGCAGCCAATAGCCCTCATTTACACCATCATCTGATCTGCACACGCTGCGGGAATGTGGAAGAGATTATGGATGACTGGCTGCTGGCGCTGGAAAAACGAGTAGAGCGTGAATACGGCTTTACCGTTACCGATCATCGGCTTGATTTTCAAGGTGTATGCTCTGCCTGCCAAGCAAAAGAACGCGAAAAAAATAAAGGCGGTAAAAACTGCCAAGCAGTATCCTGAAAGTAAAGGTAGGAGCGCCGATTATATTGGCGCGACTTCCATAGGTACGTCATCAAAGAGCCTGTACAGGCTCTTTTTTGCTGTGGTGGTTACAATTTTCAGTTATATAGCCGACATATAGATGAAAAGACTATTTTTGACATGATAGATGATAGATCAATCATAAAATCAATTCTGCTCAAACGCTGGCACCGCAGCAGAGCCGCGAATGTGAATATTGCGGTACCATGGTCGCTTACAAATGATTTCAGGATACTTTAGCACTTTAATGTAAATTTCCTAAATTGCAAAATACCCGCTTCTATTCTGAAAGAAGCGGGTAAATACTACAAACAAGGCGAAACCGCACAGACATCTGCTGGACGGCTGTTCGCCTTTTCTAGGTGGAATTTGAAATGTAGTACCAATAACGGTTAAGCTTTTGTTGTAGGCTCTGATGCAATTGACAGGTATCCGACTTCCGCATTAACATAGTGATATTGCCCGGATGGGCAAAAACGGATAGAAGGTGACTGTAAGTGCAACAGCAATATCGACCAACAAGAGCCGAAATTAATCTGGATGCGTTGCGTATCAACTACGAGGCGTTCCGTCAAGCTTTACCGGATACGACTTTATTGATGCTTTGCGTCAAAGCGAGTGCCTATGGGCATGGAGCTGTCGAAGTATCCAGAGAGCTGGAACGACTTGGGGCAGATTATTTAAGCGTTGCGTTTCTGGATGAAGCGATTGAGCTGCGTCAGCATGGCATCAACCTGCCCATTCTCGTGCTTGGGTATACCGGGCCAGAAGCGGTGGCGGTCGCTTATGAGTATGACGTTACATTAAATGTATTTACGGAAGACGTGCTAGAAGCGATTGCCGGACTGTCTGTGGAACCTTCCGGACGCAAGCTCAAAGCTCATATCAAAATTGACAGTGGAATGGGACGACTGGGACTGTTTCCAGATGAAGCGCCTGCTTTTATCGCAAAAGCATTTCAGGTGCAGACGTTGGAAGTCGAAGGCATGTTTACCCATTTTGCTAGAGCAGATGAGCACAACAAAGATTATACACTGATGCAATACGAAAATTTTCAACGAGTGGACCGGGAATTGCGGAACATGGGTTATACTATCCCTGTAATACATACGGGGAACAGTGCTGCCGCGATGGACATGCCTGAATTATCTCCACAGATGATTCGGCTCGGAATTGCATTGTATGGGCTGTATCCTTCGACCGAAGTGAACCAGCAGGCGATAGAATTAGCCCCGGTCATGACACTTAAAACGGGAATATCGTATGTGAAGACACTGCCGACCGGTGCGGGTATCAGCTATGGCACTCGCTATTTTACCGACGAGCCGGAAGTCATCGCTACACTCCCAATCGGTTATGCCGACGGATATTCACGCTTAATGAGCGGAAAAGCCGAAGTGCTGATCCGCGGACGCCGTGTTCCAGTCGTTGGCACCATTTGTATGGATCAGTGTATGGTATCACTCAAATCTTTTGCTGATGAAGCAAAAGAAATCCAAATCGGCGATGAGGTTGTCTTAATCGGCCGTCAGCAGGATGAATTCATTCACGCTGATGTGCTTGCTTCTTGGCTCGGAACCATCAATTACGAAGTCGTCTGCATGATTGCTTCCAGAATACCACGCCTGTATTACCGCGATGGTATACCCGTTAGTCGCTGTAACCCCCTTCTAGGATAGAAAATATTTTTCGTCTAATGGAAGGAAACGGAAATTTCAGCGCGAATCTTACATAATGTGATGAAAAGTCTGTACGAGCGCCTTCATTGTGGTTTATAATGATGGCAGCAAAGTAGCCATATGCACTGTGCCTATGGTCAGACCATAAACTTGGATTCGCATTATGAAAATGCCGTTACACAGCTAAGGGGTATAGCTGAAAAGGTTTTGGGGGTGCTGGACAGTTGGACAACATGCAGAACGTGCAAGGGATTACGATCCATTTACCGGATCAGCTTTTGCAGGAAGTCGATGGGATCGCAGCTTTGGATAATTCCGACCGCAATGAGGTTATCAGAAAGGCAACGAAAGTGTATCTGACGGAGCGCAAGAAACGGATTGTCCGTGAATCGATGCAGCGTGGGTATATGGAAATGGCCAAGATCAATCTGAGAATCGCTTGTGAAGCATTCTATGCGGAGGAAGAAGCGGACATCACTCTGGACCGCTTAGTTAGCGGGGTGTAGACATTGATCGTAAAGCGTGGCGATGTATTTTTTGCAGATTTATCGCCCGTCGTCGGTTCTGAGCAGGGTGGCGTGAGACCGGTTCTGGTAATCCAGAATGATATCGGTAATCGCTTCAGTCCGACGGTCATTGTGGCGGCGATTACGGCGCAGATTCAAAAAGCCAAATTGCCGACGCACGTGGAGATCGACGCGAAGTCCCATGGGTTTGACCGGGATTCCGTCATTTTACTAGAGCAGATTCGTACCATTGATAAGCAGCGTTTGACTGACAAAATCACACATCTGGATGAGGAGACCATGCGTAGAGTGCATGATTCTCTCCAGATCAGTCTGGGCCTGATAGATTTCTAAAGGCTTATGGCGAGCAATTAGACCCGGTGGATGCACCGGGTTTTTTGCGTCTTCCCATGCAGGGTAACAGGAAGATAAGGTATGGTTTGAGATCATGCTCAACTTTTGAGATAATATATCTATTGAACACTTGGTTCTCCGCATGATCGGAGAGTGGAAAGAGGGATCAGATTGTCTGAACAAAACGTAATTAGTGAAGCACAGGCGAAAGTCAGTGAGCAGCAGGTTCGTGAACGGATTGTCCGGCAGATTGCCGACGAGCTGCACATTTCGCAAAAACAAATTCGTACAACCATCGATCTGCTGTCGGAAGGCAATACGATTCCGTTTATCGCCCGTTACCGTAAGGAAATGACTGGCGAATTGGATGAAAATCAACTGCGCGATATTGAAGAACGTCATCAATATTTGCGTAATTTGCAGGAGCGCAAGGAAGAAGTACTGCGTATTATTAGCGAGCAAGGCAAGCTGACAGAAGAGCTGGCTGCTAGCATTCAGAACGCTGCCAAATTGCAGGAAGTAGAAGATCTGTATCGTCCGTATCGACAAAAGCGCAAAACGCGCGCTAGTGTTGCCCGTGAGAAAGGTCTGGACCCGCTTGCAGAATGGATCATGAGCCAGCCCAAGGCGCCAGAAGCATTGGTGAAGGCTGCTGACTATATTGATGCTGACAAAGGCGTAAAAGACGCTTCACAGGCGTTACAGGGAGCTATGGATATTATCGCGGAAAACATCTCTGACGATGCTGCTATTCGTACATGGGTGCGTCGCTACACGATGGATCATGGACTGCTCGTAACCGAAGCGCGCAATGCGGATGAAGAATCCGTATACGAGATGTATTACAGCTATCGCGAGCTGGCGAAAAAAATGCCACCGCATCGTATTCTGGCAATCAATCGCGGAGAACGCGAAAATGTGCTGAAGGTACAGCTGGAAGTAGCGCCGGAATCTATTCACCGCTATATCGAAAAGCGGATCGTCAAGGGACCCTCTGCTGTGCAACAGCTGCTTGGACATGTAGTCGAAGATGCGTACAAACGTCTGATCGCACCTTCGATTGAGCGCGAAGTACGTACTGAATTGACTGAAAAAGGCGATGAGCAAGCGATCTCGATCTTTGCTGGCAATCTGCGTAACTTGCTGCTGCAAGCACCGATCAAAGAAACGCGCGTACTCGGCGTCGATCCAGCATTCCGTACCGGTTGCAAACTCGCTGCTGTCGACGAAACCGGCAAACTGCTGGAAGTAGCAGTGACCTATCCAACACCACCAGTGAACAAAAAGCGTGAAGCAGCAGATATTTTCCGCCGAATGATTGATCAGTACGAGGTAGAATTGATTGTCATCGGCAATGGTACTGCTTCCCGTGAAACAGAGCAGTTCGTCGCTGAGCTTATTCAGGAGATCAACGAGCGCAAGCTGGCTTACCTGATCGTCAGTGAAGCCGGAGCAAGTGTATATTCTGCATCCAAGCTGGCGCAAGAAGAGTTCCCAGATCTGGATGTGGCACAACGCAGTGCGGCTTCAATCGCCCGTCGTGTGCAAGACCCGCTCGCTGAACTGGTCAAAATCGATCCAAAAGCGATCGGCGTCGGTCAATATCAGCATGACGTATCGCAAAAAAATCTGGAAAACTCGCTCAAAGGCGTGGTTGAATCCGCAGTAAACCATGTCGGTGTCGATGTGAATACAGCGTCGCCATCGCTCTTGTCTTATGTGGCAGGGGTGAACGCGACGATTGCCAAAAACATCGTGAAATACCGCGAAGAGAACGGCCGCTTCACCAGTCGCAAGCAATTGCAAAAAGTACCGCGTCTTGGTGCCAAAACATTGCAGCAGTGCGTCGGTTTCCTGCGTATCAAAGGCGGCGACAATCCGCTTGATTATACCGGCATTCACCCGGAAACATACGATGCTACACTGAAGCTGCTACAATCACTGAATATCCAGCCAGAGCAACTGGGCAGCAGTGAAGCTGTATCTGCACTTGCGAGTGTGGACGCGGAGCAAACTGCCGCTGCACTGGACATCGGTGTACCAACGCTGCGCGATATTCTGGACAGTCTGCAACGTCCAGGTCGTGACCCGCGTGACGAGCTACCATTGCCGATTTTCCGTACCGACGTGCTGAAGATCGAAGATCTGACACCGGGTATGGAGCTGCAAGGGACGGTACGCAACGTGATCGACTTTGGTGCCTTTGTCGATATTGGTATCAAAAATGACGGTCTAGTGCACATCTCGCAGCTGAGCGAAGGATTTGTCAAACACCCGATGGACGTTGTTTCGGTCGGAGATAACGTAACGGTCTGGGTACTGAATGTTGATCTGAAAAAAGGCAGAGTCGGTCTGACCATGCGCAAATCGTCTGCCGGGCAAGCTTCAGGACAATAACAACCATAAACGTATAAGTACAGCGTACGTAGTAAGATTGTTTCGAGCGCCAAGAGTATGTCAAGTAACCGAAGCGCGAACAACACCATAAATCGTGCCCCGTACCCTATGTTATGGGTATTGTTGATTTCATCTAAGATATCCAATCGGCAAATATAAAAGGCTGCATCTCTTCATGAACAATCTCATGAAAGAATGCAGCCTTTTTGTTGCGCTACTGTAACGCATGTCTACAATTTGCACATACACATACACATACACATACACATACACATACACATACACATACACATACACATACACATACACATACATTATTGTCAGCAGGTAAACCATTTAGTTGTCAAATTGCAGTATTACACCTGCTGTTCTTCCCATTCCTCATACCACTGTTCCAATTGCGCCTGAAGCGCGCGGATTTCCGTTAGTAGCGAGATCAGCGGATACTCTTTTTCCTGCAACGAAGCAAACGATTGCTCCAGCGCATTGATATAATCCAATCCGCCAACAATGCTCGCTTCGTCCTGCAACAATTCGAGCTGACTGCATTCCGCTACCGCGCGTGGTAGAGCAGGTACATTGGTCGCTGTCAGTTTGCTGATTTCCTTATGTAAACGAAGATTCAGCGCACTCAATTGATACGCATAATCGGCAGGCATCTCCACATATTCGAGTTGTTGATCCTGCTGTAAAATAACATAACGCATACGAGATGTAGTCATTCGTAATTCTCCCCTGTATGAAATTGCTGCCGATGATGACAGCCTATCGTTACAATAAAACAGTGCCAAACTACAGTTTGTACTTGAAGTGTAATGCATAACAAAGTTAAAATTCAAGAGAAGATAACGATTTGCTTTGCTTTTCTGAAAGGAGCGCATTGCGAATACAAATCATCGTACATTCGGAACAATCATATCAAAGGAGCAGAGCGGGTTTCATGACTAACGAAGAGCTACAGGCATGGGTAGAGCAACTATCTCTTGAGCATTTTGACCGACCATTTCTGCATCATGCTGTATTCAACGGACGGCTCCGTACGACAGGTGGGCGCTATTTTCTGCGTAGCCACAATATCGAGATCAACCCGCACCAATTACAGGCATTTGGACGCGAGGAAGTAGAGAAGATTATCAAGCATGAGCTGTGCCATTATCATCTGCATATTACAGGACGTGGTTATCAGCATAAAGACCCGGAATTCAAATACTGGTTGCAGCGTGTCGGCGGCGGACGCTATTGTCAGATCCCGCCGGAGATGATGGGCGGCAAGCGTAAAGAGATGTACCGCTATCGATTGCTGTGCCGCGACTGCCAGACCCAATACTTGCGTAAACGCCGAATGGACCCGACACGATATCGCTGTGGCAAGTGTGGTGGGAAACTTACATTAGAGTCGCTTGACTTGCCACGGGAAACATGGTAATCTATTTTTTGTATTGATCAACGTTCCCTGATAGCTCAGTTGGTAGAGCACTCGACTGTTAATCGAGTTGTCACAGGTTCGAGTCCTGTTCGGGGAGCCATTTCTTGGAGAGATACCCAAGTGGCTATAAGGGGACCCTCTGCTAAGGGGTTAGACTGCGTAAGCGGTGCGAGGGTTCGAATCCCTCTCTCTCCGCCATATGAATTTTACGATTCATGTAGCAATATTAGCAGCATACATAAGCAGTAGAAGAGTCGACGATGTCGGCTCTTTTTTTGTTCATTTGTATGCTTGAATATAGACCATCGATACATCAAGGAATGAACACATAAATTTCCGCAAGCAGCCGTTAACTACATAAGCAAGAATATGAATTAGAATTGTAAGTCAACAGCCCCTTGATCTGTATAGAGCAGTACACAGATCAAGGGGCTGTTGTTGATTAGTTTATATTGATATTACTTACACCGTTTTCGTTCAAGACAATGGAACATTCAATCCAAGCGCTTTGTAAATGGCATGCGCCACACCGTCTTCTTCATTAGTGCGTGTCACTTCATCCGCAATCGCTTGTACTTCTGGTTCGGCATTGCCCATCGCCACGCCAAGCCCGGCGAGTTGGATCATGGATACATCGTTGAAGTTGTCACCGATTGCCATAGTCTGTTCCAACGGAATATTGTAATGCTCCGCTAGATGTTGAAGCGCTGTGCCTTTGGAAGCATTTTTATGTTCTAGCTCAAAGTTGAAATTACCGGATACGACCATCGTCATATCGTCGCGATTAGCAAAGTGCTGACGTCCAACTTCCAGTTTGGCAGGATCTATAGAGAGCGAGAGGATGTTGTAAAACTCTGCGTCTTGCGGAATATCTTGGTACGTATCAACACGAGTCATTTTCAAACGAGCGCCCATCGACTGCATTGCTTCTAGCATTTGCAAATAGGTCGGGTCCGGGTTAGTACTCAGCAGACGATCAACTTCAACTGCGAGCAGCTGATGACCACTACCGATCGTATAGATACCACGACTCGTATGCGCCTGATAGTAATAGTCATTGCTCTCCAGCCATTGTAGCACTTCCTCAGCCTGTTGACGCTCCAATGGCAGTGAGAACAGATGCTCGCGATGCTCATTATGGATAACCGAACCGTTCGAAGAGATAACCGGTGTCACCAGTTCAGCAGCATCAAGGAAGTTACGTACATTGTTGTGTTCACGTCCAGTTGCAATACTCACGATAATGCCTTCTTGCTGAGCAGCGAGAATGGCAGCTTTGTTCACTTCATTAATATAGCTGTGACCGCTTAATAATGTTCCATCCAGATCGATAGCGATTAATTTGATATTCATATTGTCAGCTCCTTTGTAAATAATGGATCAGCGACCCATAGTTCGACTTCATATTTATCCAGCAATTCTTGAATAGCAGGATCGGGCGAACGGTCGGTAATGATCAGATCGACTTCGGACAAATCGGCAAATTTATAAAAAAGCTCGCGTCCGAATTTGGAATGATCCGCTAGCACGACGACCATCTCTGCCTGCTGCATCATTTTATGCTTGATTCGTCCTTCTTCTACCGTCAGCGAAGTGAGTCCTTTGGCAGAAATACTGCCCACTCCGATAAACGCGCGTTCGGCAAAATAATGCGATAACGTCTCAACCGCAGCCGATCCGTAAACGTAACGATGCTGCGATTGCAGTTGCCCACCAAGCAAATGAACGGAAATGTCCTGCTTGTCGGATAGCACATCTGCTTGATTGATGGAATTGGTAATGACGGTACACCCAGGCGCGTCGATAAAGTCGGCACAGGCTTGTACCGTTGTAGAGGAATCGAGGATGATGCGTTCGCCGCCTTTGATCAGTTGCGCTGCACGATGTCCAATTTGCTTTTTCTCAGTCGAAACGGTATTTAACCGATCTTTGTAACTGGGAATAATAATCTTGCCGGTAGAGAGGAGGGCGCCGCCGCGGGTACGAATAATGGAGTTTTGTTCTTCTAATCGTACGAGATCACGACGAGCCGTATCCCGAGATACCTGAAACAATCGGCAAATATCCTCAATCGTAATCCGCCGATGTGCACTCAGATAATCCAGAATATGAAGCATGCGTTCTTCCTGATACATAATCCACAGTCTCCTTTAGATGCAATGCGTGATAAGTATCATCATTAAGTGTATATAAGTTATTATAAGTAAATGTAAGTTTAATAACAAGTGGAAGGATGTAAATGAAGGATAAATAAGGCAAACGATCAGCAAAATAATATACAATTAATCTTAAATCAGTTTTAAACCATTCTATAAAAAAATGCTTGCAATGTGACTCTGTACTTGATATAATCATTTTTGTTGCTGAGAAAATAAGGCCCGTTGGTCAAGGGGTTAAGACACCTCCCTTTCACGGAGGTAACAGGGGTTCGAATCCCCTACGGGTCATCCCTTATTACATTATTGAGAGCCATTAGCTCAGTTGGTAGAGCACCTGACTTTTAATCAGGGTGTCGAAGGTTCGAGTCCTTCATGGCTCACATTTATATTATGCCATGCGGTCGTGGTGGAATGGCAGACACGCTATCTTGAGGGGGTAGTGGGTGTATACCCGTGGAGGTTCGAGTCCTCTCGACCGCATTCAGAATGTACCAAAAAAGACCCTGTTGAAAAACAGGGTCTTTTTATTTGCATCTATAGCATAAAATGGAATAAAATGAATAAATAAGGCGATCTTGCACATAACGATGTTGAATTCCGTGACAAACCATACTATATTAGTAATCATAATTGTATTTTGTTTAAGCGGAACATCGATACATATCCAGGGTGCTCTGGTTGCTATCTTCACATCATCATATTGTTCTTGCTTTGTTTATGTATGCCATGTGCCGCTTATCTAAAATTCTCGGGAATGTCCAGCAGTTCGGCGACTTGTTTGCGGTATTTTGTCGCTTTGCGCGTTCCATTGATCAGGTTGGACAAACGCGATGGAGGAATCCCGTAACACTCACAAAACGTCTTTTGATCCATTTGTAACTCTGTCAGTCTCTGTTTGATAGCCCAGCCAAAAGAGGTAACAGGCTGCTTGCGGTTCAACAAATATCACCCCTTTGTTTGTAACAAGTGATGCTGTTTCTGTTATGCATGGACCGGTACCGGTTCCCTGTCCATGTGCATATGGTATAATGTTTCAGGAAAAGAAGTAAAAAAATGTCGTTAGACCAATTATATACTTAAATACGCTTTTTATCAACATTAAAATACTTATAAAAGTGTTGTTAAAAGATTTAGATGACATGGTCGGGGAGTGGAAATGATATGCAGTCGCAATCTATTTATGAACGCATCGAATTACTCATCAAAAATAAGGGTATTACCAAAAAGTCATTCTGCGAGCAATTGAAGATTAGTACAGGTAACTTCGGTGATTGGAAAAGAGGTAAATCCACACCGGGTACACATAAACTGATCGAGATTGCCGCTTATTTTGATGTCAGTTTGGACTGGCTTTTGACGGGCAAAGAGCGTTATGCCGAAACGGTTAACGAGCAAAATAGCCCGTATTTTTTTGAACTTATGGGGCAATTGAATTGCCAGGAAGAAGTGCTGGCAGATAAGGAAAAAGATTTCATCAAAGAATATATCGAATTTACCGTATACCGCAAAGCCAGACAGCAAGAGCAATAATTGTTGGATCACCGCAAACCGCAGACCGGAGCAGATAACAGAAAAAAGGCTGATTTCGTTCACCAGCAAGTAGGGTGAAGAATCAGCCTTTTTGGCAATCCTGTTAAGTAGTTTGAGCATTGTGTAGTGGAGAATCAGAGGTGATGTGGGATTGTATAGTCGTTCGCCAATGTGTATTCCAATCGTTTTCCATAGTTTGAGCCAATCGATCTGTTAGCAGACTGGCATCGCGGATACTTAATTGTAGCGGTGCCGCAGCCCGGCTCATACAGCAGGAGAGCAGGGTATAAAAGTAACATCCGACGGCTTGTTCGCGATCGATTCCCAATTGTACATTAATCCAGGCATGCAGTACGGTGAGCGATAATACTGCATGGTATTGCGTAATCGCTTGCTCCAGCATGGTGAATTCCATCCAAGGGTATAGATTACGCGCTAATTTTAGTAAGCGCTTACCTGTTTTTCTTGCTTCATCCATATCTTCGGGCAGGATGATCTGTTGAATAACCATTTTGTCTACTAGAGCAATCTGCCATATATCCTGTTTGGCTGCGGCGGCGTATACGCTATGAATAGCAGGCGCCTCCCACTGAAACAAATGCGGTTTCAATACACTGGTAATGTACGTTTCCAAATCGTCTACATTGCGAATCTGTCCCTGCTGCACATGATGCTCCAGATTATGCGCATGAGTGAAGCTAGCTGTCGGCAGTTTGGCATCCAGCAGCTGCACGTACGCAAGTAATTTCTGGCTACTGTTCATCTTTCATCAGCCTCCGTAAATGTAATCATGCTCTCTATATAGATGAATCTTGCTCAACGACGAACATTGCAGCAGTTTAAGTTATTTCAGATCCGACTGGTAACTGGATAAGGTACAGAGTAGTGCACAGCAATCATAAAAGGGATAGAAAAGTTACGTATTTTTAATATTTTGTTAATAATAATTACACGTTATACATATTTATGTCAATAAATTTAACTCATTATAATTAAAAATAAAATTTAAACGCGTTCAATGATGCTTTACTTACTCTGAATTTAATTATTGAGTCAATTTATATGACATATAATTTCGTTTTAAAAATAAGCGTTTACAATTATTTGGACAGGTGATATAGTATAAAAGTTGTTGCATCTACTTATGTACTTCGAAGGTATCGTCATATTGTGACCTCGCAATATACAAGATGGTATGAGAATAGATAGGGTATTACGAGCTAACATTCGTTAATCATTTGCAACAGCTTGAACGAAGTATTGCGCGGTCGTGGTGGAATGGCAGACACGCTATCTTGAGGGGGTAGTGGGTGTATACCCGTGGAGGTTCGAGTCCTCTCGACCGCATCCTTTATTTTTCATTGCATAACATAGCAAAAAGCCGGAGATGATCCGGCTTTTTTTATTTGCTTATTATAATTGCTTACGGATATCGTCTTCAATTTTGTCTGGTGTCGTTTGTGGGGAATAGCGCTTGATCGGATTGCCTTCAGCATCAATCAGAAATTTGGTAAAGTTCCATTTGATCGCTTTGGAGCCTAGAATGCCGGGCGCTTCTTCGCTTAAATATTTAAATAGAGGATGTGCAGCCGAGCCATTCACATTGATCTTCTCAAACATGGGAAAGCTAACGCCATAGTTTAATTGGCAAAATTCGGAGATTTCTTCGTTACTGCCAGGATCTTGACCGGCAAACTGATTGCTGGGAAACCCAAGGATTTCAAAATCTTCACCTTTGAACTTATCATACAGCTCTTGTAGTCCAGAAAATTGTGGCGTCAATCCGCATTTACTAGCCGTATTGACGATTAATAGGGTTTTGCCTTTGTACTGCTCCAGCGGAACTTCCTTGCCACCAATCGTTTTTGCATTGTAATCATAAACAGTCATCGGTTACACAGCCTCCTTTATGATATCGTGAAATCAATTTAATTTTAGGAAATTAAACTAATAAAGTCAATTTTAGCTTACCTATATAATTTGCTAATAAGCGTTTCATTCTAAGCGCAGTGCTTTACAAATATAGTGTTGGTTTAAAAAAGTTTTGGAAAAGGAGCTGAATGATTATGGCACTATATACAGCAACAGCAAAAGTTCATGGTGGACGTCAAGGTAAAGTTGAATCTAGCACAGGTGCACTGGACGTTAGTCTGGTGATGCCAAAAGAACTGGGTGGCGGTGGCGGTAACGGCACGAATCCAGAGGAACTGTTTGCAGCAGGTTATGGCGCATGTTATCAGAGCGCTCTTGCTAATGTGGCACGTCGCGAGAAAGTAAACGTAACAGATACACTCGTAACTAGCAACGTACTGATCGACAAAGATCCCGCAGATGACGGTTTCAAATTGTCAGTGCGTTTGGATATTAGCATTCCAGGACTGTCGCATGATGAAGCACTGGATATTGCTAAAAAAGCACATGAATTCTGCCCGTACTCCAAAGCAACCCGCGGCAATATCGATGTAGAATTGAATGTTGTGCAAAACGATTAAGGACATTTTGTGGTACGCTCACAATTTAAATGATTTGTGATCGATAATATTGCAACATGTTGTAAAGGAAATATAGTGCCAGCCCGTCCATGTTGGATAGGGGCTGGCTTTTTCATGTGATACTATTTTGTCCATAATGGATTAAGTATGGCGTACACGGGTAAGGTTTACATAACGGAATATACTGCTATGATAAATATGAATGTGTACGAGAAGATGTGCAGGAAAAGTGTATATTTCGGATAAGCTGGTGACAAATGGCGGAATAATACTTGGAGTCGCTCCGATTTCTGCTCCCCCGCAGCTCGTTGGAGTTGACACATACCATAAAATTCTTTAATATGTCATAGGTGATTTGTAATTTGCTACGAAATTTAAAGGATAACGGGTGATGATAATATGGCATATAGACCGACGATTAAAGCGTTGAAAAAAGCCGGTATCAATGAAAAAGAAGGACTGTACGAATTCACAGCAACACTGGCGGACGGAACGGAATGCCGCATGTTCTACAATCGTTTTCCCGAGTGGAAAATGACCAATATCAACCGCTTGTTGACCAAACCATGTCCTATATGCCGCAAAGACTTCATTTGCAACTGCTTCAGCGCATTTGCTGGCGAGATCGATCAACAGATTAAAGATCGCCAATTGATTGACGAAGCACTGGCATAAAAACGAGTTGTTGTAACGAGATAATTGCATCATGCAGAGCGCGGGGGATTCTCTTCGTGCTTTTTTGCTTTATATAAATATAATCGATTAAATAACAGAGGATTGTATAAACGGTAAGGAGAGTGACAATAATGGTAACTGCACATGCTCCGGTATCCAGACCAGGAGAACCGACGGAATTGACAGATGCCCAGATTGATCAGCTGCTTCAGGGAGAACATCCGATTGTTCTGGTAGATGGTGTTTGCCACTTCTGCCAGGGTGCGACCAAATTTATCATTAAGCGCGATCCCCAAGGGATCTTCCACTTTGCTTCTTTGCAGTCAGAAGTGGGGCAGAAATTGCTGCAAAAAGGCGGGCTGTCGACAACGTCGATGGACACGTTTGTGCTAGTGGAGCAAGGGAAGTTTTATACACGTTCTACAGCTGCACTTCGTATCGCCAAACGGCTGAAATTGGCTTGGAAACTGCTATATGCTTTTATAATCGTGCCAAAGGTACTACGGGATGGTGTATATAAATATGTGGCGCGTAACCGATATCGTTGGTTTGGCAAATCAGATCAGTGCATGCTGCCGACACCGGATATTCGTGCGAGGTTTGTAGAGTGACCAGATCATTGGACTGTTGGAGCAGACTCAGTACAATTTTGGTGACTGGTGACTGGTGACTGGTGACTGGTGACTGGTGACTGGTGACTGGTGACTGGTGACTGGTGACTGGTGATGTGAAATAAAAAATCCCGCTTTTCATGCCATGCTGTATCTGATGGCTGGAAAGCGGGATTTTGTTTGGTTGAATATTATTTTAGTTTGTATCGATTTAGCATATCATCGTTTACTGTATAAACGGTTTGATCTACATAATCGTAAGGAGTACCCAGATTGTTCGTATCGAAGGTTTGTACGATAGACAGATTGGTCGGATAAAGAACATAAGTCCGATCTGCCATATTGATCATCAGATTGCCGTCAGTGGTACGATCAAGCGATGTATAGTTGGCAGGATCCCCCTCCAGTGTTGCCGAAGCAATGGCTTTGCCGGAAGTGGTGTTGTAAAGCTTGAGTGTTTTGTTTTCATACGTGATATAGCCGGTGCCAGTGGATTGCGTAATAGAATCGCCAGGAATGACGCGTCCCCATAGCACTTTGCCACTTGGATCAAATGCAAACAGTTTATTGCCAGTTTGATCGATGTTGGCACGTACGAGTACTGTGCCATTTTTCAGTACAAACATAGAGTCGCTGCCATCGCCGTAGATGTTTGATTTTGCTGGGAATTGATATTTGTACAATCGTTTTAGTTCCAAGCCGTATACATCCATCTGCGGATTGGATACCATTTGCCAACCATTTTGATTTTTGGTCAGTTTGCTAGCTGCGACGAGAATCCGATCGCCTTCCGCATGCAAAATCGATCCTTGCACTGTTTGACTGTTTAATAGTTTGCCGTTTGTATCAAAGCGGCTGAGTGAGGAACGAATGATACCTTCAGAATTTACATTTCCGTTAGAGGTTACGAGCAGAGAACCATCCTTCATCATCGTAACACTACCAGATGCAGGGAGTGTTTTTTCCCAGTTCAATTTGCCGGAGGAGTGGAGAGAAAGTAGTTTATAGGTTCCGTCCGAGTAAGCGGCATAGATGTAAGCCGTCCCATAAGGCGCGTATACGATCTGGGTGGATAAGGTATATGGACCAGCTGATTCATGGAGTGAATAGCTCCACAGTGGCTTGCCGGTCGTCAGACTATATCCTTTGATAGTATCCAAATACCAGTTATTTTGTGTATTGCCAGTTGTGTTGGCAATATCTTGCTGTGTATGTACATAGACCAGCGATTTGGATGGGATCGCATGGACATCGACTGCTCGTACAGCAAGCGCATCGTCCATCTTATCTGTAAAAAGAGACGGTGATGTCCAGGATGGATTATTCAGCAGACGAATATCACTCGCTGCCGATGCAGGCAATGCCATTCCAATGCTAATGGCGCCTGCCAGCATAAGTGATGCCCACCGGTAATGAGGTTTTCGTGTTGGATTCATAGTAATTTCCGCCTTTCTATTTTGTAAAATATATCCTCTGATTGTTTAACCGGAATGACTACGGTCGCAACAGATGTAACTGTAATGTCATTTGTTTAGGAAAAATCATATCCTCATTTGCATAATAATCGTAAAAAATAGTATTGCAGACCTAGTACATCTATGCTATTCTTACGTTAAATATAGTTCTTGCAACGGAAGCACCGTTTAAGTACCGCACATGAAGTGCGTTATTTAAACGGTGCTTTTTTTTTGCATATAAAGGGGGAAAAGCCAATGGCTCCGGTACAGATTGTACTTTGTGTGGAGGACAGCGAGTACATTGAGCTGCTGCTGCGGTATGTTCGCACGAGTGAATATGCAGCTAAAGTACGGATTCGGGCATTCTCGGATCCAGCAACGTTTCTAGCTTATATGAAGGAAGGGCATCATCGCGGACTTGTAGCAGCGGAAGAATCCTTTTTACAATGCTGGCTAACGGATGGTAAATCTACAAGCAATCGCTGGGCGACACTGGGCGAATATGAAGAAAAGAACGAAGAGCGGCAAGTGATTGCTAAATATCAGCCGCTGCAACGGCTGTTGGAGCAGCTTTGCGAATGGAGTGGCAAAGCACCAGCAGAATGGCAGCGTGATACAGGCAAGACGATGATCACAACGCTCTATTCGACCTCGCCAGGTAGTGGCAAGTCCGTGACGGCGATGAATATGGCAAAGCAATATGGCATGAGGGGCGAATCGGTATTTTACCTGAATTTGGAGGCAGCTAGTAGTACGCATTGGCTGACGCTAGATCAGCAGTCCGATCCAAGCTACGCATTATCCAGATTGTTGTACGATCTTCAGGCAGCAGCGGAATCGAAACGACAACCGGAAGCATCGCCATCACAGTATGCAGTTAGAGCGGAAGAAATACGTGCGGATAGCTTCATACCACCGGACAATTTTAATGAATTGCTACATATGACAGAAGAAGAAACGGAAGTGTTAATTCGTTATATTGCTGACAGCGGCGAATATGATCACCTGATTATTGATGTGGAATCGGGTTGGAATGACCGCATTTCTGCTGCCTTGAAGCATAGTGAGCGTATCGTCTGGCTGTTGACTGACGATCTGCCATGTATGAACAAAACACTGCAATGGATGTCGTACTGGCAACAGTATCATAGCGAATGGTATGAACAGATTGGCGGTAAAGTCTCTTTTGTGATGAATCGCTATACAGGCGGTGTCATGAATCGGTTGCCCTTAGAAGGGATGGAGCTGGAAGGAACGCTTCCGTATGTTCCCTCATGGAAGCAGGTGAGCAGTAGTGAACTGTTATGGTGTTCCCCGATCTTTCAGCGCGATATTTTGAAATTGTGTCGGTTGGATCATACTCATGGCGAGCACAATCATCTGGTGGTTAACGGGGTGAGCTTGTGAGTGAGGATCTATTTATTTCACTACGCAATGAGGTGCGTTCCGGTCTGGATGTGATGTTCGCCATTGATGACGACGAATTGATGCGGCGTATTGAACAAAAGGTACTGGATCATCATCGGTATCCCGGGCTGACAGCAGGGGAACGGCGGCGACTCGTTCGTCAGGTATTTGATTCGTTTCGTGGACTGGATATTTTACAGCCATTGGTCGATGACCGGAGTGTGACAGAGATTATGATCAACAGTCATCAGGATATTTTTATCGAACGTAATGGTCAGGTGCTACGCAGTGATACGGTGTTTGAATCTCAGGAACGACTGGAGGACATTATCCAGAGCATTGTGTCAGGGGTCAATCGGGTAGTAAATGAGTCTTCGCCTATTGTGGATGCACGCTTAAAGGATGGCTCGCGGGTGAATGTGGTACTACCGCCAATTGCGCTGAAAGGACCGACGATGACCATTCGTAAATTTCCAGAGCAGCCATTAACGATGGATGATCTGGTACGAATTGGTGCGTTGGAGCCGATGGCGTCGGGTCTGCTGCAAACGCTGGTGCGTAGTAAATTTAATATTTTCATCAGCGGTGGAACAGGTTCGGGTAAGACGACTTTTCTTAATGCACTTTCGCAATATATTCCGCCGGACGACCGGGTGATTACGATTGAAGATTCTGCCGAGCTGCAAATCCGTACCGTGCCCAATCTAGTCTCAATGGAGACGCGCAATTCCAATACGGAAGGTAAGGGCGAGATTAGTATTCGCGACCTGATTCGTTCATCGCTGCGTATGCGTCCGAATCGTATTATCGTCGGTGAGGTGCGTGGGGCGGAAGCGCTCGATATGCTGCAAGCGATGAACACTGGTCACGATGGTAGTCTGTCGACCGGGCATGCTAATAGCGCGCGTGATATGCTCAGTCGTCTGGAAACGATGGTATTGAGCGGTGCAGATTTGCCAATTCAGGTAGTAAGGCAGCAAATTGGCTCGGCGATCGATATTTTCGTACATTTGTCCCGATTGCGTGATCGTTCGCGTCGTGTGGTGGAGATTTCGGAAGTACGCGGCATGATGGATGGTGAAGTGGTACTGAATCCTCTCTTTGTATTTGAAGAACAGGGAGAGCGGGAAGGGCGTATTATTGGGCAGCTTGTACCGACTGGCAATTTGCTTATTCATACAGATAAGCTGCGTGCAGCAGGGATTGAGGAGTGGCGCAGGCTAGCTGATATAGGGGCACAACCTTCGGCGATACAGGCATAAGGGAGAAGGAGATTATGATGATCAATACCAATAGCCGTATCGAGCGGCAACAGACCATTGTTGAACGTCCGGCTCGCTCATCATCTGGACAACAACATCCGCTATCACAGCCGCTATCGGTTCATGAGCAGAAGCTGCCTGATTATACGGTGTATCATTTGACGATATTACAACGAATTGTGTGCATGATCGTATGCGGTGCGGCTTTTGCCATGATTGGCTATCTGTTTTATCACCAGTGGATTGTCAGTGCTGTGTTTGCTGGCGTTGCTTGGTTTACGCCCAAGCTATTGCGTCGGCATCTGTTGGAGCGCAGACGGAGTGCACTGAGCTCCTATTTTAAACAAGCATTGTATTCATTATCATCATCGCTAGCTGCTGGACGCTCGGTCGAAAATGGATTTCGAGAAGCAGCACAGGATCTAATGATGTTATATCCAGATGGTGATAACGATATGATTCGCGAGTTGCATATTATTACGACACGGTTGGATTATGGGCAGCCGATTGAAGAAGCCTTGGCAGACTTTAGCAGTCGAGCGAATAATGAGGATATTTCCAATTTTGCTGATGTGTTTGCGACATGTAAGCGTACTGGTGGCGATCTGGTAGAAGTTATTCGTAAAACGTCATCTGTTATTGGGGAGAAGCTGGATATTCAGCAGGATATCGCCGTGATGATTGCGCAGAAGAAGATGGAATCGAATATTCTGATGGCGACACCATTTATCTTTTTGTTGTTTTTGAACTTTGCTGCTGGCGATTTTATGAAGCCATTGTATGAAAGTCCGATTGGTATTGTTGTAGCAACAGTTTGTCTGATCGCCCTAGGCGGTTGCTTCTTTCTCATTCGCAAGTTTATGAATATCAAAGTGTAGAGTGTGGAATAGAGAACATACGCATTCAATATTCAGGTTGAGGTCTGAACATAACAACATAACAACATAACAACAGAACAAGAGAACATACTCGTATGGATATGACTGAAAGGAGGTGAATCAACTGATTGGGGTGTGGCTGGAAGGATTGCTGGCGGCTTTTCTGCTTGTAGGTTGGGTTGTATTGCATCAGCAGGCAGAAGAACGTCATAAGCAGTTGGCTACTTTGCCATTTGAAGTGATCAAGTTGCGCAAGCTGCTGCCTGCGATGCTGGTACTGATTGAAAAAGCCAAATTTACGGCACGCTTTTCCAGTGCCTTTTACCGTGTGCAGAGTCTTGTGCAAAAAGGATTTGGGGTCCATTTGAGCGGAGAACGTTCTCTGCTGTATATCGCAGAGATGGCAGGGTATTGCTGGTTGTTATTGACCGGGGGATGTATAATGGCTGCCTTCAATGGTGGAAGTGTAACATGGTTAGGTTTTGGAGCTGGGCTGGCTATATTGCTACCGGTATCGTTGTTTCGTGATCTGCGCAAAAAAGTGCAGGAGCGTGAACAGGATATTTTGCTGGAGTTGCCCGAACTGCTGAACAAGATTGTATTGCTAGTCGGAGCTGGGGAAACCGCACAGCGAGCAATTATGCGCTGTGTACAGCGTAAGCAAGAAAGTGCAGCGGATCATCCGTTGTACCGCGAGATGATCCAGATGCTGAATGAATTGGAAAATGGCTATCCATTTCCGCAATCGCTGGAGGCATTCAGCAAACGTTGCGGTGTCCAAGAAGTATCGGTATTTACTACGACTGTGCTGCTTAACTTCCGCCGTGGGGGTGGCGAGTTTGGACTGGCATTGCGTGAATTATCCCGTACGCTATGGGACAAACGCAAAGCGGTTAGCCGCATGCGTGGAGAACAGGCTTCTTCCAAAATGGTAATGCCTATGGTCATGATTTTTGTAATAGTAATGATTTTGGTCGGTACGCCGGCATTTATGATGATGAATATGTAGGAGGATGATAAGCAATGACAACTATACTTAAACAATCCTGGAACGGGATGAGAAGCTTTTGGAAGCAAGAAGACGGAATCGGTACGCTGGAAATGGTATTGATTGTAGCAGTTATTATTATGATCGCATTGGCGTTTAAAGCAAAAATTGTGGCAGTCGTAAACGGCATGCTGGAATACATGGGACAAAAAAGTGAAGAATTCAAAAAGTAAGCATTATACACTCAAACAGAATTTTTGGAAAAATACACGTGGGAGCTTCACGATTGAAGCTTCCCTCGTATTTCCGATTATTCTGTTCACGACGTTGTTGCTGCTGTTTTTTTGCATGGTGCTGTACCAGAATACAATGCTCAAACAGGCGGCTTCCAAAACATCCGAACGTGCAGCCTACTCATGGGATAACAGCCACAAGGATGTTACTACCGGCGCTGTTCCCGAAGGGCAAAATGATGGTCTGTATTGGCGGCTTACGAGCGATGATATGTTGAGCAAGTTGTTTGGCTGGGCAGGATCGGCACAACCGACGGAGGTTTCCATTCCAGGAGGCAGCGGCGGATCGTTGCCCGAGCAAAAGCTATCTGCCGCTGCCTCCTGGGTTCCCGGTGAAATGAGTGGAAATATCAAATACGATAATGGCGTTTTAGTGCGTTCCATCGAAACTACATTGTCACGTCCAGTATCGTTTGCTCCATTGGAGCGTCAACTAGGGCATTCGCTTAGTCAGGAGATTAGTGCCGGAGCGGTTGTAGTAGAGCCAGTGGAGTTTATTCGCAATGTAGAACTGATGCGGTATTACGCAGCTAAGGCTTCTGGCAATTTTGGACCAGTTCTTGATCTGGGCAAAGCGGGAGCTATTGTACAATGGTTTGGTCAGTAAGACACAACTGACATTTGAAGGAACAAGCGGAGGGAGTACAGTGAACCAATCCAAAGCAGCACGGGTAATCCGCAGCTGGAAAAGACAATTATGGCAAAAGATAAACGATACACGCGGTGCAGTCACTATTTTTCTGATTGTAGTGCTTGCAGGTGTATTTACTTTTACAGCGGTATTTATCGATTATGCAAGAATTGCCGCCATGCAAGTACAGACGGAGCGCTTAACCCATGCACTGGTGCGTTCAGTAATGTCTGCATACGAGCCTGAATATCAGACCCATTATGGACTGTTTGCCTTTGGCGGCAGTGATGCCAATCAGCTGTTGGATACAGCGATAGCTGAAAATATGAATTACACCGATGTAGATAATCGCTTGAATCTGATCCCGTTACAGGTCAAGGATTCATCGATTGCGTTGAGCCGACCGCTTGGCAAATATGATGTATTTAACCAGCAAGTCCAAGAAGAAATGAAATATAAAGCACCGATTGATTTTACAGTTGAAGTTGTAGAAAAAATGCGCAGCATGTCTTCCATTATGAAAGAAACGACGCAGACAACCGAAGTGCTGAACAATGTGCGTGCGCCTTATGAACGACGTGAGAAAGCGATTGACGAATTATTGACATTGCAAAAAAACGCTGCCAAAGACGTACTGAAGCTTGCCAAAATGGTCATGTATCCAGCGGGAAACTCCATCGCGGACAAAAATGTAGGCTCGATCTCGTCACTTGCTGATATTGCTGCACAATTTGATAACTATACCGATCTGATCGCTGAAGACAAAAAGCGCAAAAAGAAAGATAAACCTGCGATCAATACGCAGAAAATATCCAAATACAAAAATAATGCAGCTTCTCTACTGGAAAAAATAATGCCTGAAGCACGTAAACTGATTACTACTCATAAAAGTACATACGATGAAGGTATGAAATTAATGGAAAAAATTCGTGAAGAGAATGGCAATATCAAAGAAGAAATTCGTAAAGCCAGAACACGTTCAGCTAACGGCTCTTATAACACGGTCAGTGGAACCAATACACCAGGCAGTACGTCCAGTAGCGCTAATTCGGCTGCCGAATCTCAAATTGCTGAGCTTCGCAAAAATCTGGATCAGCTTGTATTATCCGAGGAGTTGTTGAATCGTATGGATGCCGCTATTACTAGTCAACAATCCGATTATGGTGTGATCAAAACATCGTTAGAGTTTTCCGTTGGTGAAGCGCAGCAAGTAGTTAAACGCACATCAGGTAGTGCCGCAACGTTAAAATCAAAAACGATTGAAACGGCGCGATTGCTGGAACAATATTTGAACAATTATCGTGGTTTGGCAGATGCTCCATCTGGCAAAATGGGCAAAATCGAAAAAGATATTGCAGACGCGCGTAAAGGGACAGATACGGTAGCACAGGATGAAGCGAAGGCAAAACAATCAATGAAAAAGGCGACAGCTGTCATTAGTGCAATCGCCGCACTTGGAGCTGGAGCGCAAGCTTCCGGTGCAAGCTTTGACAAAGTAAATGAATATTATCAGTCCAATTTGAACTTTAATCAGGCGATCGCCGCTGCTGAGGAAAAAATGAAACAACTCAACGAAGATCCGTATGAGGAGAGTACTAGCTCCATGGGTGCGATGGATTTCATTTACGGTGGTATTGCCGATGTGTTGATGAAAAGCCGCAATGAGTTCTATATGAATGAATATGCGGTGCATTATTTTGAACCATTTGATGTCATGATGTGGGGCAACCTAGTGGAATCGGTGCAAAAACGAGATGCTTCACTGGCAGGCGATTTTCCAATCTCTGAGGTTATGGATCAACAATCGATTGAAGATGCGATGACACTATTAACTGTAGATAGTCAGCAACTCGAATATATCATTTACGGATATAATGGTCCGGTTGCCAATCTAACGGCGGCATATACGGAGATTTTCGGTATGCGAATGGCGATCCGTACCGCAGAAGGATTAGCCAAAAATGCCAGACTCGGTCATCCACTCGCCGTGCTTGCAGCCGGAATTGCTTATGGCGTAGAGATGGCACTCAAGGACATGATCGACCTATTTACGAAAGGATATACTGATCTGTCCGGCTATCTTAAAGTTCATTTTGAATACCGTGATTATTTACGATTGTTTTTGTTACAAACGAATAATGAGAAGAAAATGTCTAGAATGCTGGCGCTGATTCGCTATAATACCGACATCAATCCGCAGGAGCGTGATACATATGCATCAGCGCATATTCAGGCGGGAATGAGGATCTGGTTTTTGCCAGCGATTACCGGAATGCTGCAATCTGTGCAGACCGACAGTTCAGTGAAACAGGGTGTGTATTATGAAGATAAACAGGCAGACTTTAGCTACTGATAAGAATTTGTATCGCTCCGAACGTGGAAGCATCGTACTAGAAGCGGCAATGGTGCTGCCGATTTTCTTATTCGTTTCTGTCTTTCTGGTCTATATCGTGCAAATGACACTTATCTCTACATCGTTAAACAATGTATCCTCTGATACAGCGCGATATGTGAGTACGCATATGTATGTGGTCAAAGAAGCAGGTACTGCGATTGAAAATTCCAAATATATGCCGAAGATGAGCCTTACCGATCTGGCTGCCAAGTATGACTCGTTATTCCCTTCACCATTAGATGGCTGGATTCAAGATATGGCGAGTACAGGAGATACTAGACTGCGTCAATTGAAAAATCAAGCGTCAGCAGCGGTGCTGGATGCGGCGATTAAGCCGCTAATGAAGCAGGTAGCATCGGATAATGGACTGGACTTTGAACGCATTCATGTAACTGAGGTGACTGTGCCTGACATGTCAGGTGATCCGTATTTTGGGATTGAATTGAGTTATGAATTGCCTTTTAAAGTGCCGCTTGTATTTCGTCCCATTGTGCTGCAATCAAGAGCAACTGAACGGCTATGGATCGGTGACACGAATGAAAGTAACGGTGCTGCTAGTGATGAAAACAAAGAAGAGACAGGAGTACGCGTCGTTTCCGTCCCTCATCCTGCTCATCCCGAGTCATTGATTTCGATTGCGGCTACAGCTCCGCCCAATTCCAAAGTTCATCTGGAAGTTACTTATAAAAGCGGCAGCAGTACAGCACAAGGGCTTGGTGATGCCATAGCAGATGCAGATGGTAACATTATTTGGACATGGAAAATCCCGTCCTCCGCTACTGAAGGCTGGGCAACGTATGTACTCACCACAGAAGATGGCCAGAAAATCCGAGGGACATTTGAGATTGCTAATTATGATGGACGTCCAGTTATTTCCGGCATTCCGGGTACAGGCGCATATCCTACCGAACCGTAATCATTTTGCTTTGCCGCTAGCTATTGTATGTTCATATGAATGAAAAAGGGAGTCAAGCGTAATGGAAACTGTATTTATTGGCAGTGGCATTTTCATCTTGTGGGCTTTTTGGACAGATATTACCGCCCGCAAAATTCCCAATCTATTAAACCTATTATTTGTAATCAGTGGACTAGTTTATCATGTCATTTTAGGCAAAGGAGAAGGGATTCTATTTGCTGGTAAAGGGCTGTTGTTCGGATTCGGACTGATGCTGATATTACATCTATTTCGCGCGGTAGGTGCAGGCGATGTGAAGCTATTCGCTGGCATTGGAGTCTGGTTTGGCGCAGGCATGACAGTGCAGGTGATGATGTATTCGATTCTGTTTGCTGGTTTGATCGGATTGATGATTATGTTGTGGCGACGAGAGACAATAACACGTATGCGCAATGTACTATGGAAAATTACAGGAGCATTGCTATGGAAGCAAAAGCTGCGTCCTGATGATGTGGAGCATAAGCAGTACTTAACATTTCCATTTATGACAGCGGTGCTACCGGGCGTATTGTTCTGTTATTTATACGTGGGATAGAGGAAAGCCAGACGAAATGGCAATAGGGAAGGAAAGGATGAATCGTATGAGCACGACATTAACACAGGATTTTATTCAGGATGGTAAAACATTTATGGTGATCCATCGCGAAGCAGGTTTTCAGCATAGCGATTTGAGTCGCACCCAGAGTGGGATGATGCTATCCAGTCGCATCCACGGCATGCTGCAATTGCATTTGCACGAAGTGAATTTACAGGCACAGCTGCGCTACGATATTACTGGCAAGCGAATGCTGAAGCATTGTTTGCAAAGTGAGATGATCGGTATTGCTGAATATTTTGGATTGTTGTTACAGCTAGTATCGACGCTGGAGGAAAGCAGTCAGTATATGCTGTCATTGCCTAACTATGTGCTGGATGAGGATTATATGTTTATGGAAGGTTCGCTACAAGCAGGCAAATTATTTTTGACGTATATTCCATGCAGTGTCATGTTGACCGAAGAACCGGTACAGCAGCAGATTAGTAGACTCGCATCTCACTGGATGACAGCGGTTCGTGAATTAAGTGGCAATGATGTGCAACGGTTATTGCGTTATTGCCAGTCGGAAACTTTTACATTACAGGAACTAAAATATATGCTTATGGATCTACTAGCAGGTGGACAAGAGCAGCATAATCCATCTTCTCCAGATTCATCATTGAACATGCCACGACCGGGGGATCGAGATTGGTACGGCGGGTACGATACAGCTATCAATACCGGAAATCAGGAGAATAGTTTGGGAGGTCCCCCTTTTTCCATTCCGATCGATAAACATCAGGCGAATCATGCCAGACATGATACAGCACATTCTGCACCTCCACATTCTGTACAATCACCTGCTAAATCTGCTCAACCTGCTCATACTGAAACCAAACGTTCAGTACTATCATTTGGCAAAAAGAAAGAAGCTTCCGCAGCCAGTTTGAATATCCAGCCCGAAACAGGGAATATGGAAGTCGAACCGAACAAGCTTCCTTCTGCTTATCGAACCTATTTGTTGGCTGGCGGTGCGCTGCTGATCGCTATGATCTGGCGCTATGGTTATATGGAGCATCCCAATGACATGATGCTGTATGGATGTACTGCGTTGACACTGGCAACTTTTTTGACAATTTATATGATTGTAAAAGGTAAAATCACACTCGGTAAAACGAAAAAAAGTGCAGGACCTCCTGATGCTACGGTGCAACAAAAACCAGTAGTATCATTGTTTGGTAAGAAGCAGCATCATGATGACGTGCCACAGGAAGGATGGCGCTGGCAGCCAGCATTTGCTGGACAATCTGTAACTGCAATGTCTGGCGCAGGTGTAAGTGCTGGAAATGGCGTACACGCCTCAAATGCCTTAAATGCCGAAGTTGCTGGAATTACTGCAATTGCTAACAATGCTGTCTATTCATCCTCAATTCCTGTTGCTGGAACTACAAAGAGCAGTAATCAAAATCAAAACGTTCCTCATTCTTATACATCTTCTGATATAAGAGAATTTAGAAGTAGTAAAAATCAAAATTCGCATCAATATCAAAACCAGCAAAGTTTCGATCCAGCGGATATTCCAAACTATGTATCACAACCTTCATATGCAGCATACGATCCTCATCATCGCGAACATCAATCTGGATCGGACAGTTCTGCATACGCACATTCTATACAAATGAATAATATGCCTACTCAGAGCCTTTCATCGCATATGGCAACTGTATTACTGGACGATCTGGAACCTCAATCTACTGAAGAAAGCCCTGCTTTCCGGGGGTATTTGGAGCGTCGCGAAGCGAATGGCAATGCGATTGAATCTATTCGTCTTGGAGCAGGGAGTTTTATCATCGGACGAGCAGACGATGGAGTTCATTATCATGAACAATCAGTAGGAACATCTCGTAATCATGTTGAACTCGATGTACGTAAAGGAAAAGTCACGATCAAAGATCTAAGTTCACGCAATGGCACGATTTTGAATGGTGAAGCATTGATACCGTATAAAGCGTATCCTATTCAAAACGGCGATTCCTTTAAAGTAGCCAAAGCTGTGTATACACTACGTCTGGAAATGTAATACGGTAAACAGGTAATAAAATGCTGATAAGCAGTTGCATAAGCACACAAAAATCCGAATAATTGAACTCAAACTCAAACTCAAACTCAAACTCAAACTCGAATAAACAAATAAAACCGCTGTGTAATCAGTGAAAGGAGCATTAACTGGACACGTTGTGATGAGATTACAACATAGATCATAACACCCGGTAATTTGCATCGTTTTCCTTCTGATTCATCACAGCGGTTTTCAACTACATATTTTCTACCAATACATACTCTACTGACATTTGCTTCGTTACAATGTGTTAAGCATTAAGCATGCTCACTATTGGAAGCAGGCTGATGCTTGTCTTCCAGTTCAACAATTGCCGATTCCAGATCAGGATATACAAAGGTAAAGCCGTGATCCAGTGCCTTTTGCGGAATAACCCGCTGTCCTTGTAGCAAAATGCTAGCCATTTCACCAAGTGCAGAATAGATCATAATCGAAGGCACATGAAACCAATGCGGACGATTCAGCACTTTGGCAACGGTTTTACCAAATTCATTATACCGGACAGGTCCTGGACAGGAAGCGTTGATCGGACCTTCAATTTCTTTATTTTGAATACAGAAGTCGATCAACCGCACCATGTCGTCGATATGAATCCACGAAACCCATTGTTTGCCGGGACCAAGTTTGCCACCAGCGAACATTTTATATGGTAATGTCATCAGCGGATATGCACCGCCGTCTTTGCCCAGTACCAGACTAACGCGTAGCTTGATCAAACGTACGTCTTTGATACTTTCAGCAACAGCTTCCCATTGTTCCGCCAGACTGGATGGGAAATTCATTGTCCGCCGTTCGCTGCTTTCGTCAAACGTCTCCGTGTCTGATGTACCATAAATCGCCATTGCACTTGCCTGCACGACTACCTCAGGTTTGCGCTCCAACTTCTCAATCGCTTTGGAAACGATATTAACCGTACGCATCCTCGATTCGACCAGTTCCAGTTTGGTTTTGGTCGTCCAGCGCTGATTCAAAGATTCACCGGACAAATTAACGAGTGCATCGATTCCTTCCAGTTTCTCAGGATGCTGCTCCATATCGTCCCACGTTATATATTGAATCCGTCCAGCACCAGCTTGCTCTGGTGAAACTTTACGCGTTACTACAATCACTTCATGTCCTTCATCCAACCAGTATGGAATTAGATGTTTACCCACAAAACCCGTACCACCACAAATTGCAATCTTCATATCGATTCCTCCTCAGGTAAGTAGATCTCCATTTCAGATAAGAGTGTGTATCACAAGTGAGTTCATGTATCATCAAAAATATGTTTTACATATTTCACTATACCTGCTGTCAATGTCGAGCATATGTTCAAATGAAGATAGCCTGTAGAAAAGCCACTACACTGTTATTAACCAATTTAAAGGTATTTCTTCTATATAAAATCACATTCAAATTTAATCCATTGTTCATACCAACATTCTGGCTTTATTGAACTATCCGCGTTAAAATAGGTGAGATTCCTGTAGCGGAATTGCAGGTTACATTCTGAATCTACAGCTTATTGTTATGCCTGTATGTTCAAGTACAGAATGAACAATAGGTTTTCTTGTTTTGCACTATTCAAACGATTCAATAAGTATTAATTAAGCTGGCACAATTGACTGAGGAGGAAATGACTTGTTAAAAATAGGTTCTCACGTATCGTTTTCCAATAAAGGGTTACTTAGCGCAGCCAATGAAGCAGATGAATACGGCTCTAGCTCATTTATGATATATACCGGTGCACCCCAGAATACGCGCCGCAAGCCGATGGACACGATGTTTTTAGATGAAGGCAAAGCGAAAATGGAGCAAATGGGTGTAGAAGAAATCGTCGTACATGCTCCATATATTATCAATCTCGGTTCATACAAGGAACATACGTATGAGCTGGCTGTCAATTTCCTGCAAGAAGAAATTCACCGTACTCACGCAATCGGTGTACACAATATCGTGCTTCATCCCGGTGCTTTTACAGATATGGATGCAGAATATGGTATCGACCGTATTGCCAAAGGGTTGGAACAGGTGTTAGCTGGCGTGAAAGAAACAGATGTGAATATCGCGTTGGAAACGATGGCGGGCAAAGGAACAGAGATTGGTCGAAGTTTTGAGGAGATTGCTCGTATTATGGAGCGCGTACCGCATAACGATCGTCTAACCGTCTGCTTTGATACATGTCACACTCACGATGCTGGTTATGATCTGGTTAACGATCTGGATGGTGTGTTAGAGCAATTTGATCGGATTGTCGGCTTGGATCGTATCACTGTCGTTCACGTTAACGATAGCAAAAATCCAGTCGGTGCAGGAAAAGACCGACATACTCCACTAGGTAGCGGCTGGATTGGTTTTGAAGCGCTGAACAACCTAGTACACCATGAGAAGCTAACAGGACGTCCATTTATTCTGGAAACGCCTTGGATCGGTAAAGATGCGAAGAAACAAAATCCGATGTATGAAGTGGAAATTGCGTTGCTGCGCGGAGATGTAGCAGGACGTTTTGGCAATGAATTTGTAGAAGATGTGCAAAAGCTGCATCATTTCTTCGACGGTCAAGGCATTGATGCACGTCCGTATGTACTGGACACTTGGAACGTATTGAAAAGTGATGCGAAAGCCCGCAAAGCCGACCCGCGTGAGCCGCTGGAGCGATTGTATGATCTGATAGCAGCAGATGGACTGTTTGCAGCACTGAATGAGGAGCAGATCAACAAGCGTCTGATTGCATGGCTTGCAGGCAAGAACGCTCTGTAATGAATCTGTACATGACCTCCAACTATCAATACTGAGATCTTACCAATGAAATGATGGATATGTTCGATATTCTCTCTGTCCACCGGGCACAGACAGTTCGTCCAAACAAGCTTACATCTGAATCTACCTTTGTTATGACGTCGATAGCAGAAGTGTGATTGAACTATTTACAATATGCTGAATTTCACCTAGATTGTAAGATAAGATATTTTGTCATATCGAACGAAACTGCGCCATTGTTGAAGGAGGATCTTACGTCTCATGGAAGTACATGTAAAACAAAATCAATCCCCGCGTGAACCACAGCAGCATCGTGCACGCATGCTAATCTCGTGTCCCGATGGTCCGGGTATTGTCGCTACGGTGTCGCGCTTTTTGTATGAACACGGAGCCAATATTGTACAATCTGACCAGTATACGATGGACCCGGATGGCGGTATGTTTTTTATGCGTATCGAATTTGATCTACCAGAACTAGCAGCCAATCTGCAAGCGCTGGAAAACGACTTTTCCGATATTGCCAACCGTTTTGGCATGACCTGGAATATTAATCAGGTTAGTCGTAAAAAGCGTCTAGCGATCTTCGTATCCAAAGAAGATCATTGTCTGGTTGAACTGCTGTGGCACTGGCAAGCAGGCGATCTGGATGCTGAAATCGCGCTTGTTGTAAGCAATCACAATGATATGCGCAGTTATGTGGAATCGTTTGGCATTCCATTTCATCATATCCCGGTTACTGCCGATACGAAGCAGGAGGCGGAACGTCGTCAATTGGAAGTGATTGGTGCAGATATCGATGTGATCGTGCTTGCACGGTACATGCAGATCATTTCGCCAACCTTCATCGAACATTATCGTAACCGGATTATCAATATTCATCACTCGTTCTTACCAGCGTTTGTGGGCGGTAAGCCTTATGCGCAAGCATATGATCGCGGCGTGAAAATCATTGGTGCGACAGCTCACTATGTTACGGAGGAGCTGGATGGCGGTCCGATCATCGAGCAGGATGTACAGCGTGTGAGCCATAGCGACAATGTGAATGAATTGAAACGCATCGGTCGTACAATTGAACGTGTTGTACTGGCTCGTGCTGTGCAATGGCATGTGGAAGACCGTATTCTGGTTCATCAGAACAAGACGGTTGTGTTTAATTGATTTGACTTCTTATTCGTATGAATGTGATGTATAGTATCGAATAAATCATACGGATTTTGCTTATAAAGAAACGCCACTCTAGCATTTAGAGTGGCATTTTTTATTAGTATGATCAACGACTAGCAATCTAAGACTCAGTCGTTAATATGATGCAAAAGGCTGTTATTTTTAACGCACTGTTTATATTCAAGTGATATTTTAAAATAATGAACGCTGACGTATCTGCCATCTACCAACCATACCTAGCACCAGCCCATATAGCAGATGCCCAATCAGCCAATACATATACGCCTGCCCATCATTCACTGCCGGTACACGATCCGACATCATCGCCAGCGGGAAAAATAACAGCGATGATGCCACACCAAGTGCCAGTCCCGCCAGCCAAGGATGATGCCAGCGCGAAATCCATAATCGGAACAATACGCCCAATACCAGCGCCACGACAAGATGCATGGCAAACTCCAACCATTCCGGTAATACATCCGGCAACACCGGAACAAAATCAACATTCAGCAATAATGTATACACAAGCGCTCCCGTTCCATACTGAATCCATTTCAGAACCAGTCCGAGAATGATGCCGCTCACCAATCCGGCAAGCAAACCCTGTTGGATGATCTTACGCAAAATACAGTCCTCCTCTTTTCGTACAGGTGATATTGGGTATAAATACAGTGGAACAAAATAACGATATGGCAAACTGTCGAAACTAGTGTTACAATGGACAAAGGGTAATAAGTCAAATTGAAAGACTCAAGGGGAATCATTTCATTTGGAATATTCGTACTCCTGAAATCGACAACCTTGTTTCAAATGAGATACAACCTGGGCACCTCGCTTTACCAAGAAGAATGAGGAGGATTAACATGACTGACAAGAAACAAGAGCAGGAACAGAGCATTAACAAATCCGAAAACTCCAAAGTGGACAATCTGTCGATTTCCACAATTCGTACGCTTTCTATCGATGCAATCGAAAAAGCAAATTCCGGACACCCTGGTATGCCAATGGGCTCCGCTCCAATGGGCTATCAACTGTTCGCCAAAACTATGACACATAACCCGGCTAACCCAACTTGGGTCAACCGCGATCGTTTTGTGCTGTCCGCAGGTCACGGCTCCATGCTATTGTACAGCCTGTTGCACCTGTCCGGCTACGGTCTGGAAATGGATGAAATCAAACAATTCCGTCAATGGGGTAGCAAAACTCCAGGTCACCCGGAGTTTGGTCACACTGTAGGTGTTGATGCAACAACCGGTCCTCTGGGTCAAGGTGTAGCGATGGCAGTTGGTATGGCAATCGCAGAATCCCATCTGGCGGCAACTTATAATAAAGGCAATGCTAACGTAATCGATCATTTCACCTATGCGATCTGTGGCGATGGCGACATGATGGAAGGCGTAGCCAGTGAAGCTGCTTCTATGGCAGGTCACATGCAACTGGGCAAACTGATTATGCTGTACGATTCCAACGATATTACGCTGGATGGTAAAGCAAATCTGTCCTTCTCCGAAAACGTAGAAGACCGTTACAAAGCTTATGGCTGGCAAGTACTGCGCGTCGAAGACGGTAACGATCTGCCTGCAATCGAAGCTGCATTGGCAGAAGCGAAAGCAGATACGTCCCGTCCAACACTAATCGAAGTGAAGACAGTTATCGGTTACGGTAGCCCGAACAAACAAGGTATCGGCGGTCACGGCGGTACGCACGGTTCCCCACTGGGTTCCGCAGAAGCGAAACTGACCAAAGCAGCTTACGAGTGGACATACGAAGAAGACTTCTACGTACCAGACGAAGTTCGTGAACACTTTGCCAAAGTAAAAGAACGCGGCGTAGAAGCGAACAAAGCATGGGACGAGCTGTTCGCCCAATACAAACAAGAAAATCCAGAACTGGCTGCTCAATTTGAGTCTGCATTCTCCGGTAATCTGGCAGATGGCTGGGATAAAGAACTGCCATTCTACAGCACCGAAGATAAAGCGGTATCGACTCGTGTTGCTTCCGGTAATGCACTGAACGGTCTGATCAATGGTGTTCCTCAGCTGGCAGGCGGCTCTGCCGACCTGGAAAGCTCCACGATGACTCACCTGAAAGGTCTGGACAACTTCACACCGGAAACACGCGCTGGACGCAACATCTACTTCGGCGTACGCGAATTTGCAATGGCTGGCGCAATGAACGGTATTGCATTGCATGGCGGTATCAAAGTATTCGGCGGTACGTTCTTCGTATTCACCGACTACCTGCGTCCGGCTGTACGTCTGGCTTCCCTGATGGGTCTGCCTGTAACGTATGTACTGACTCACGATAGTATCGCTGTTGGTGAAGATGGCCCTACGCATGAGCCGATCGAACAACTGGCTTCCCTGCGCATTATCCCGGGTCTGACTACAATCCGTCCTGCGGATGGTAACGAGACTTCGGCTGCATGGGCACACGCAGTTGAGAACAAAGGCGGTCCAATCGCTCTCGTACTGACTCGTCAAAACCTGCCAATCCTGCCAGGTACAGTAGATGGCGTACGCGAAAACATCAAAAAAGGTGCTTATGTCGTATCCGATGCAAAAGCGGGTCAACCGGTCGCTCAACTGATCGCTACAGGTTCCGAAGTACAACTGGCTGTAAAAGCACAAGAAGCACTGGCTTCCGAAGGTATCGAAGTTCGTGTCATCAGCATGCCAAGCTGGGAGCTGTTCGAGAAACAGGATCAAGCATATCGCGATTCCGTCCTGTTGCCTGATGTAAAACCTCGTCTGGCAATCGAAATGGCACAAACCTTTGGCTGGGAACGTTATGTTGGCGACAAAGGCGCAATCCTGGGTATCACTACATTTGGTGCATCCGCTCCTGGCGATCGCGTAATCGCTGAGTACGGCTTCACTGTTGACAATGTAGTCCAAAAAGTTAAAGGACTGCTGTCCTAATTTCATAAATCACATGGCAATGTGTATTGCCGTACAGCAAAATACCTTGTTATGGACAGAAAAGGTGCAGAGGTGGCCCCGCGCCGCCCTGCGCTTTTTTCTGATATGTTCATAGTGGTGGTGGAGTATCGATATGAACTGCGATACAAGATATACGTCGATACCAAACGATTATTATCAAGCAAACGGGGAGCGGAATGATCAATGAGCCAACTGGAAAATGTAACGGTAGTCAAGCAAGCGAATGTATATTATGACGGTAAAGTGACCAGCCGCATCGTGCTGCTGCCAGACGGTAGTAAACTGACCCTCGGCATCATGCTACCAGGATCGTACGAATTTGGCACAGACAGTCATGAAACGATGGAGATTCTGGCAGGAAAACTGTCCGTTCTGCTGCCAGGCAGTGAAGAATGGCTGCATATCGACGGTCAGGCGACATTTGAAGTACCGGCAAATTCCAGTTTTAAGTTGGAAATTAGCACGGTTACAGATTACTGCTGCTCCTACGCGTAATGTCATAACAGTCACGTTTTTGATTGCTGCAAGACCGGGTAAAGATATAGGTATGGTCAAAAGCTAGTGTTGGCGATATATGCAAAGTCATTTCGTCTTCTTTGGCAATCGCGGTATACTTACGTCATCAACTGACAGCCCGTGGCAGATCGCTTGCATTGCGAGTATGATGACGTCATACTTAAACACGGGTAAGCCTGATCGGTATAGAGAATATGTGCCGGCAGGATGTTGGATACAGAAACTATGTGTATCATGAATTCATTTTGGGAGGGTAACGATATTATGTCTAAAAAAGTGAAATTTGATTACAGCAAAGCTCTTTCTTTTGTCGCTCAACATGAAGTGGATTATTTTGCCGAGCCGATTCGTCTCGCACATGAACAACTGCACAACGGTACAGGCGCAGGTTCCGACTATCTGGGCTGGATCGACCTGCCAACCAACTATGACAAAGAAGAATTCGCCCGCATCCAAAAAGCGGCTGAAAAAATCAAAAGCGACTCCGAAGTCCTGATCGTTATCGGTATCGGTGGTTCGTATCTGGGCGCGCGCGCAGCGATTGAGATGCTAACGCATTCCTTCTACAATGTACTGCCAAAAGACAAACGCAAAACGCCTGAAATCTACTTTGCTGGTAACAACATCAGCTCTACCTATGTGAATCACCTGCTGCAAGCAATTGAAGGCAAAGACTTCTCCGTGAATGTAATCTCCAAATCCGGTACAACAACTGAACCTGCGATTGCATTCCGCATTTTCCGTGCCGAGCTGGAGAAAAAATACGGCAAAGAAGAAGCGAAAAAACGCATCTATGCAACAACGGACCGTGCTAGAGGCGCATTGAAAACACTGGCAGATGCGGAAGGCTATGAAAGCTTTATTATTCCTGATGATGTTGGTGGACGTTATTCTGTTCTGACACCAGTAGGATTGCTGCCAATCGCTGCTGCGGGCGTAGACATCCAAGAAATCATGGACGGCGCTGCCGCCGCTGCCAAAGAATACAGCAACCCGAATGTTGCTGAAAACGAAAGCTACCAGTATGCAGCAGTTCGTAACGCTCTGCATCGTAAAGGTAAAGCAATCGAAATTCTGGTGAACTACGAGCCATCCCTGCATTTCGTATCCGAATGGTGGAAACAACTGTACGGCGAAAGCGAAGGCAAAGACTTCAAAGGCATCTTCCCAGCAGCTGTTGATTTCTCGACCGATCTGCACTCCATGGGTCAATTCATCCAAGATGGTAGCCGTAACATCTTCGAAACTGTAATTCAGGTGGAAGAAGTGGCAAGCCATATTACGATTGAAAAAGACGAAGATGATCTGGATGGTTTGAACTTCTTGGCTGGTAAAACACTGGATTTCGTCAACAAAAAAGCATTCCAAGGTACACTACTTGCGCATACAGACGGTCAAGTACCGAATCTGATCGTGAACATCCCGGATCAAACGCCATTCTCGTTTGGCTACCTCGTATACTTCTTCGAGAAAGCTTGCGGAATTAGCGGCTATCTGTCCGGCGTGAATCCGTTTGACCAAGAAGGCGTAGAAGCATACAAAAAGAATATGTTCGCGCTGCTGGGCAAACCGGGCTTTGAGAAACAAAAAGAAGAGCTGGAAGCACGTCTGTCTGAATAAGCGTGTAAACTTTCTTCGCATCTCTGCAAAAGAAGCTGATTGAAAAGTCTTTTCGAGTAAGCTACTTTTGATGTAAAATAGGATAAACTTCATGGAGAAAGCAGTTCTCTGGCCGAAGGGTCAGGGGGCTGCTTTCTTGATACCTAAATATGGTGTATGATATCTTTAGTAACTCGCATAGGAAAGGGACATCATGACAACGGATAAGCCGGAACGCTACAAAACGATAAAAGAAACTGGAGCCAAAGAAATTGTGATTAAAAAGTCACGTTTTATTGGTCACTCCAAACCGGTGGCAACCGAAGAAGAAGCGCTCGCCTTTATCGAGAGCATCAAAAAGCAGCATTGGAACGCCACTCATAACTGTTCTGCCTATCTGATCGGCTCGCGCGGCGAGATACAACGTCAGTCTGATGACGGAGAGCCAAGCGGTACGGCGGGCAAGCCTATTTTGGAGGTGATCAAAAACCAAGGATTGCAGGATATCGCCATCGTGGTCACCCGTTATTTTGGTGGGATTATGCTAGGAGCGGGCGGGCTCATTCGTGCCTATACGGACGGAGCAGTAGCTGCTATCGAAGCCGGACAGTCGATCACGAATGTGCTTCACGAGGAAGTACAGGTGGAGATTGAGTATACATGGCTGGGCAAATTGGAGAACGAATTGCGCAATCGCGGTATCCGCATGGGCGAGACAGAATTTACCGACAAAGTAATTTTACATTGTTTGCCGATTGCGAGTGAGGCAGAGGCATTTCAGGCGTGGATGACCGATCTGACCCAGGGACAGGCGGAGATCATGCTAGGAGAGCAGCTATATTATATTGAACAAGAGTAAGACGATGACATATTCCATACAGGGAATGCGGTGGACGGAAGATCGGCATGCCATTGGGGTTGGCAATCCGATCTAGGAGCAGATACAATCATCTGTTCATGGTGTAGACCGTTACACAGTCGCAAACCCGTTAGGCCAAATGCTTGCTTGAAGGGGAATCACACTATGGCGCGTAGAGCGGTTGAGCAGGAGTTATCAAGAGAGAGGATTTTGGAGGCAGCCAGGCATCTGTTTGTGACCAAAGGGTACCGCGCTATCTCAATGCGTAGTATCGGTCAGCATCTCGGATACAGCCATGGTTCGCTGTATTATCATTTCAAAGAAAAAGCAGAGCTGTTTTATGCCATTGTGATGGAGGATTTTGACCATCTCTGTCAGTTGCTGATTCAGGTCAAAGAAGCGCCAGAAGTAGGCGATCATAATCGAGTGGAACGTTTGCTGCTCGAATTTATCCGTTTTGGGCTGAATAATGCCCACCAGTATGAAATTATGTTTATGATCCGCGATGAGGAGCTGTTGAGCTATTGTCGTGCTGAACAATCGCGATGTTTTGAGGTGTTTGCCTCAATCGTGCGTCAGCAGATGGAGCTGAACGAGCATTCGCTAGAAGCAATGCATACCGTACCGCTGAGTTTGTTTTTATCGATCCTTGGCTTTATTTCGTATTACATTCAGGATCGTGTGAGCTTTGAGGAAGTGGAAGCGGCAGCAGTGGCGCATGTGAAGACATTGTGCCGGGTACTGTAACGAAACAGATAGTCCTAGCTGATACGGATGATAAAAGTGATTATACTGAGGTGCAACACCGTATCATGGACATAACCGAATACTGGAGCAAAGGATGAAGTACGTGCGTCTATATGCTTTAAGGCTTTCCCCTGTCAAAACGTTGAATCCCTATAGCGGGAACAGACAGGGAAAGCATCTGCCCTTGGGCGATCATACATGGGAACATAATCAAAGGCGGCTTACCTGATACAGAATCATCAGGAAGCCGCCTTTTGGTTTTATTCAAAAGTGCTGTATAACCTATGGTGCTAGTTGAAAAATAAAAATAGCCTTTTCCCAGAAAAACGTCCGAAATGAAAGTGACCAAACCCCATTTTGGAAGGTGGATTCCTGTGCAAAGACATCTTTATTGCACACAAAAACCACAGTCGTTACAAAGCCGATTTTTCGCTATCTTGCGTATCGTTCAGCGTGTACTTCAGAGCATTTCTCCCTTTCTTAAACGAAAACATAGTCATTTGCTTCATCAAAGTGATTCTCATATTCTTTCTCTTCATCTGCTCGGAAAATGGCTAGGATTTACGTCGGAACAAGCATGGCATCGTTTCGTGCAGGGCAATCTAGGTCCGATGATAGGCATGATCCAAGATTAAATCGAACTAGCATTACGGGTCATATATAATATAAATATATTGAAATAAAATTTTTTTAATATAAAAAAATACATAATTGAAATAAAAAGGATGTGGAGATATGATAGTAAAAGTTGGCCGACTAAAATAAAATACAGAGGTGCAAGCTAATGCAAACATCGATTAAAACTTTAAAAATCTTAATATCTTTTGTATTACTGTTTAATTTTATTTTATTTCCGTCCTTGTCAAATGCGCAGCCCAGTGCAACTAATATTAAAAGTGAAGAGTATTCGAATTACATAGATAAACTATATGAACAATATGAGGATAATATACCATTAGAACAAAGTGATTATGCAATAGCTGAATTAGATGATGCGAATGTGAAGCCGTCTATAGTAGGTCCAATTATTGGACATATTGTTCGCTTTACAATGCAACAGTTGGCACAAAGAGCAACTGCTGCTGTAGTTCATACAACAGCCCGAAATGTTGTCACATCTGTAAGTATCCATGCTATTCGTGAAGCGATTAATGATGGTATAACTACTGCAATGATTGATAATTTGCTTGATGGTAAGGCTTCAGGTATGAGAGCTGTAGAAAAATATGTAGACATTCAGACAGGTGCACGTATTGTTCATGACCCTAATAACAAACTAATAGCAGTATTAAGTAGCGATGAAAATCAAGTTATTACTGTGTACAATGATAATGGTAAGAATACAATTGATCATCGAGTAAATATAACGAAGCGTTGGTTTAAATCGGTATGGAGTTTCAAATAATAAGTACTAACAGAAAGGAGCACTATGGCTATTCTTAAAGATGCAAAGCAAAATGGTAATTATGTAGAGTTGAGCATCAAACGTCATATTCCAGGTGAAAGCGAAGGTTCTCGTATGTATTTTCAATACGTAGAGTTGAATCGAATGCAGTATGAGTTGGAATTTGGTTGGACCAATATGGTTGTCGAAAGTTATATTGAGGCAACTTCACAATTTCCATTACCACAGTTACATGGTCTGTATTCTTCATTCGAAAAACATTTGTATGAGCTGAGTTGGATAAACATGGATATGTCTAATGATCAATATAAGTTACATTTTTATGGATCAGATCAAGATTTTGAATTGATTGCTTTAGCCGAGGATATTAGAACGTTCGGTAATGATTTAAATGCTGAATGGCAACATATCATTTCTATCTCATAAATGAATGAAAAAAGACACGCGTTCTGTACATCAATAGAATACGTGTCTTTTTCTTATATGCTTTTCGTCTTAACCTGCCATGATTTTAATCAAATATTGACGTTGACGCGGGCCATCGAATTCGCAGAAATAGATGCCTTGCCAGCGACCGAGCAGCAGTTTCCCGTCTTGAATGATTACGGTTTGGGAAGGTCCGGTAGTGATCGATTTGAGGTGGGAGGCGGTATTGCCTTCCATATGGCGATACTTCGGATGCTCCCATGGATACACTTCATCCAGACGCATCAATACATCATGTTTAACATCAGGATCGGCATTTTCGTTAATGGCGATGCCTGCGGTCGTATGTGGGCAATAGATTAGAACGGTTCCTTCTTGTACACCGCTACGGCCGACTACTGCTGCGACCTCGCGTGTAATATCTCTCATTTCGTCGCGTTTCCCAGTAGAAAGTTGCATCGTTTCTAGCATGACTATCCCTCTTTCGCTACTTTTTTTCAGTGTGGTGATTACACTGGCGCTACATGTACATAAATGATGATAAACAGGTACATAAAACACAATTTCTGTCTGTATATTACCCGATTCTAGAGTAAAGTATGCCATTTTAACACAAAGAAGCGGTCATTGAACTGTAACCAAACATAATCCCAGAGCCTATTTACAATGCTTATTAAAACGCGTAAAAAGGGCAGTATAACGGTCTTTTCAGTCATAAAAGTGTCAAAATTCCGTCCTGCTCACAAGACTATTAATCATTTTGACAAAAAGTATAGCAATTGTTGACGCTAATGTGTCCATTTTGCTAAAGTATGGCTAAGATTTAAATCCAAGTATACAAATAGGAATAAGGGAACAGGCAAAGGAGTCATAGCGTGAATAACACAATTATTCGACACAAAGGATGGACCTGGGGCTTTCGTTCAACCGTTCTACTTTACTTTTTGATCTTGATCGTGCTGCCGATTGCAGGCGTATATGTTAATTCCTTATCTGATGGCTGGGCGGCTTTTTTGGAAAATATCAGTGATCCAATTGCATGGAAAGCAGTGCTACTGACGCTGAAATTGGCGCTCATATCGACGGCGATCAATGCGGTAATCGGTACGATGGCAGCATGGGTGCTGGTTCGATATGATTTTCCCGGTAAATCGCTGCTGAACAGTATGGTCGATCTGCCATTTGCATTGCCAACAGCGGTAGGAGGTCTGATGATTCTCGTACTGCTTGGTCCGCGTAGTCTAGTCGGTCAGGCGGCATCATCGCTCGGGTTGGATCTGGTATTTCATCAACCTGCGATTATTGTGGCAATGGTGTTTGTTACCTTTCCATTTGTGATTCGGGCGATTCAGCCGCTACTGGAGGAGCTGGATACGTCGGCAGAGGAAGCATCGTATACGCTAGGTGCGTCCAAAGCGCGTACGTTTTTCAATGTCATTTTACCAGCGATGCTGCCGGGAATTTTGAGTGGTGGCATGCTGGCATTTTCCAGAGCGCTTGCCGAATTTGGAGCGGTTGTGCTAGTAGCTGGTAATATCCCTGGACGCACGCTAACGGCGTCCGTATACATTTTTAGTGAAGTGGAGAGCGATAACGAAGCAGGCGCAGCGGCGGTATCAATTATGCTGTTAACGCTATCCTTCCTTATTCTGTGGCTGATTAATCTGGTACAGACAAGGAGGGTCGCTAAATGAGACGATTATGGATTACGCTCACCTGGCTTGTGTTTAGCATTCTGATTCTGATTCCACTGATCGTGCTAGCAACTGGCGCATTCAGCGAAGGAGCAGGTGGATTCATCGACGCCCTAAGCCGTCCAGAGGCGCTACATGCGCTCAAGATGACCGGGTTGATTGTGCTGGTCGTGACGCTGCTAAACGGATTGTTCGGCATTATGATGGGTATTTATCTCGTGCGAGCCAACTGGCTGAGTTTGCGGCTACGGCAGCTATTTAACAGTATTGTCGATCTACCATACGCAGTGTCGCCAGTCATCGGTGGTCTGATGATCGTACTGCTGCTGGGACCGGATACGGTCGTGGGTGCTTTTTTTGAACAGATCGGCTTTAAGATTGTGTATGCTTTTCCGGGTATGGTTATCGCGACGCTGTTTGTTACGTTTCCACTAATGGTGCGTGAGGTGATGCCCGTATTGCAGGAAATTGGCACCGATCAGGAGCAGGCGGCATCTACACTAGGCGCGTATAGCTGGAAAACGTTCTGGCAGGTGACGTGGCCGTCGATTCGCTGGGCGGTCATTTATGGGACGATATTGACGGTAGCGCGCTCGTTGGGGGAATTCGGCGCGGTGCTGGTCGTATCAGGCAATATCATTAACAAGACACAAACGGCGACAACGCTAGTGTATCAAGATATGGAAAACTTTAACGTGACTGCTGCCAACGGCGTGGCACTGGTGCTGGCGGTATTCTCCATCGCTCTGCTGCTACTGATGGAACGCGCGAAGAAACGAAAGGAAGTGCACTGACATGCATATCGAGGTCCGGCATTTGGATAAGCATTTTGGCAAATTTCATGCGGTAAAGGATGTTAGCTTCTCCATCGAAAAAGGTCATCTGATCGGATTGCTCGGTCCGAGTGGTGGCGGTAAAACATCGATTCTGCGCATTTTGGCAGGATTGGAATCACCGGACAGCGGGGAGATTATATTCCACGGCAAGCAGGTGAATAATCTGCCACCGCAAGAGCGCGAAATCGGCTTTGTATTTCAAAACTATGCATTGTTCAAGCATATGACGGTATTTGACAATATCGCTTTTGGATTAAAAGTGAAAAAGCTGAAGAAGCCTGCGATTCGTGCGCGGGTACAGGAACTGGTGGAGCTGACAGGTTTGTCTGGCTTTGAACATCGGTATCCGCATCAGTTGTCTGGCGGGCAACGGCAGCGTGTAGCCTTTGCACGCGCGCTAGCACCGGAGCCACAGCTGTTACTGTTGGATGAGCCGTTTGCCGCGATTGATGCCAAGATTCGGCAAGAGCTGCGTACATGGCTGCGTGAACTGATTGAGCGCGTTGGCATTACGTCAATCTTCGTTACGCATGATCAGGATGAAGCGATTGAAGTGGCAGACGAGATTATGATTATCAATGGCGGACGTGTTGAGCAGAAGGGCACTCCGTGGGATATTTACAAACAGCCATCGACCCCGTTTGTCGCTTCCTTTGTCGGGGAGTCAACGACGGTGGACGATATTACGCAGCTCAAGGGCTTTGATCATCAGGTCAATAACAATGTAGCACGTGCACTGATTCGTCCCGAATACATCGAGGTTGGTTCGGCAAGCGAATTCCGTCTGCTATCGGCGACCGAGCAAGGTGTTGTTCGCCATATGCACTTCCGTGGTAGTCAGTGGATGGTAGAGGTGGAGGTCGGTTCGAATCGTTTGATCACCTATCGCTCCTTGGAAAAGGAAACGCTGGAAGTAGGACAAGATGTGCATGTGCTCATCCACCGTGCATATTTGTTTAACGATCAGGAGAGTTGGATCGCGGAAAATTCACTCAAAACAGACAATGTATCCATGTTTATCTAGAAAGCCAGAGGAGGAATCCGGCATGCAATCAACAGGAGCAGGCAAAAGCCGGCGTGCTCACATCAGTGGACTGCTGGCAGCAATTCTACTGCTCAGTGTACTGCTATCCGCCTGCGGCAATAGTGATGCCAATCAGCAACAAGCTTCCGCATCGTCATCGTCAGATGGGGATGTGACGCTGGTGATCGGTGCGTATAGTGTCGCCAAGGATGCGGTCGGCGAGATTTTGCCCAAGTTTCAGACGTACTGGAAAGAGAAAACCGGGCAGAATGTGAATTTTCAAGAATCCTATGAAGCGTCGGGTACACAGGCACGTGCCATCGCTGGTGGATTTGAAGCGGATGTAGCAATCCTGTCACTGGAAGGTGATATCGACAAGCTGGTCAAAGCTGGTCTGGTCAAGGATAGCTGGCAGGATGAGCCGTATCATGGTATGATCACACGCTCGGTTGTTGTACTCGGTACGCGCAAAGGGAATCCACTCGGCATTCATAGCTTTCAAGATTTGACCCGATCGGGTGTAAAAGTGTTGTATCCAAATCCGAAAACGTCGGGTGGAGCGCAGTGGGATATTAATGCCATTTACGGTGCAGGGCTTAAGCAATCGGAACGTACCGAAGGCAAAAAAGATCCAGCTGCCGCCAAAGCCTTTTTGGCAGCGGTGCATCAGAATATCGAATCATTGGACAAAAGCGGTCGTGCATCGATGGCGGCATTTGAATATGGTGTTGGCGACGTGATCGTCACATACGAGAATGAATTGCTGGCACGAATGGCAAAAGGCGCGCAATACGATCTGGTAATTCCCGACGATACGATTCAGATCGAGAATCCAGCAGCGGTTGTTGATTCGTATGTAGATAAGCATGGCACACGCAAAGTAGCCGAAGCTTTTCTAAATTATCTGTATACGCCAGAAGCACAGGAGATCTTTGCCAAGCATGGTTTCCGTCCGGTCGATGAGAATGTGTTCAAAACACATGCTGCCGAGTACCCTATTCCATCTGGTTTGTTCGATATTAACTATCTGGGCGGCTGGGATGAGGTGCGCAGCACACTATATTCCAAACGCGGCATCTGGTATCAGGTACTGGCAGGCATATAATAAGATAGTTATTCAGGCTGAAAACAATCACACGCAGAAACATCTTTGATAGACAGTATACGATCAGGTATACAGTCGAAAAGGTATTAACTGATGAATATGCTACTAAGCTGATTCACATTCCGCCCGATAATGACGTATACCTGATAATGAGGGGAAAAGCACATTTTGTCGCTTTTCCCTTATTTTATTAGATTGTTCAAAAAAACAATGGTTCAAATTGTTTATTTATTATGGGAACTTCGTTTGATTGGATATCGAAAGTGACAGGAAAATGGTATACTTTAACGTATCATCACATGGATATAAATAACTATACTCATATAAACAGCCTGAATTTTCCTGTTCGCAATTACGGCACCATCAGGCGCAAGGAGAGAATACTGAATGAACGGACGCATAGTGGACCGACTGACTTTTTTGGGCACCGGAGATGCGATGGGAGTTCCCAGAGTGTACTGCGATTGCGAAGTATGTGAAGAAGCGAGGAGTGGCGGCAGTAACCGCAGATTACGTTCCTCTGTATTGATCGAAAGTATGGAAGGAGACTTCCTAATCGATTGCGGACCCGACTGGCGTTTGCAGATGGAAATGATTAATCGGCGCGCGGATATTGCCAATATTGTAATTACACATGCGCATTTTGATCATATCGCGGGTTTGCCGGAATGGGCGGATGTCTGCCGCTGGCAAAAGATCGAAGGGCGCGTATTTGCCCCGCAGGAAGTGCTAGATCTTATTCAGCGCCAGTATCCGTGGATCGTCAATCATCTGGAGCTTGTCGCTAATGATGAAGGTATGGTACTGAGCGGCTGGAATATCCAACCGTGGAAAGTTCATCATGGGCACAATGGATATTCTTACGCATATCGTTTGGAGAAGCAAGATTTTAGCTGGGTGTATTGCCCAGATGCCATCGGCATGACCGAGGAACAGAAGCGTCCACTGGACCGTCTGGATCTGCTGGTGCTTGGAACAAGCTTTGTGCATGAAGAAGCTGTGTACGAATCGCGTTCGGTCTATGATATGAAAGAAGCAGCGGAATTAATTGATGAAGTCGCTCCTATTCAGACAATCTTTACACATATGTCACATGGAGTAGATGTGCGTCAGAAGCTAGAGTTGCCTGTCGGTACGAGTACAGCGCGTACAGGTATGACGGTTGATCTGGGTAATTATTCAGCGCTGTTGTCTGACGAATAAGAGATCAGTATAATCTGGCTAATCAAATTAATCATTATCATAACTGCGAAAAACAGCGTAAAACCAAGAAAAACGTCGTTTTTTACGCTCCTTCCTACTTGAATCTATAAGATGAATGTGTAAACCGGTATCATTGGATACCGGTTTATTTGCATTATCCTGATCATTATTTATAGTAATCGCGGAATTTGTACAGAGATGCAGTAGGATTATGTAGTTTTACGTAGTCGGCTTTTACTATTATAGAAAATGTCATTATTTCTAACAACGATTGCTTAAAAATGGTTGTTTGATACATATGAAAGGAGGAAAAGGATGATTACCTTCCATGAAGTTAACAAATTCTATGGTGACTTTCAAGTATTGACTGGTATTAATCTCCATGTCGAATCAGGTGAGGTTGTTGTTGTACTGGGTCCATCCGGTTCAGGTAAAAGTACGATGCTACGCTGTATTAACCGCTTGGAAGAAACGAGCAGCGGACAATTGACGGTTAATGGTGTTCGCGTCGACGAACGCAAAACCGATCTGAACAAGTTGCGTCGTAATATCGGTATGGTCTTCCAGCACTTCAATCTCTACCCGCATAAAAAAGTGATTGATAACATCACTCTGGCTCCAATCAAGGCACTCGGCGTATCCAAATCCGAAGCCCACGATACCGCCATGCATTACCTGGAAAAAGTCGGCATCGCTGATAAGGCACAATCCTATCCTTCCCAACTGTCTGGCGGTCAACAGCAACGTGTTGCCATCGCTCGCGGACTGGCAATGAAACCGCAAATTATGCTATTCGACGAACCAACCTCTGCCCTTGACCCCGAAATGGTCGGCGAAGTGCTGGACGTTATGAAAAATCTCGCTCGTGAAGGCATGACGATGGTCGTTGTCACCCACGAAATGGGCTTCGCCCGCGAAGTCGCTGACCGCGTCGTATTTATGGATCAGGGCAAAATTATCGAAGAAGCACCGCCAGAACAATTCTTCTCCGCCCCAGCCGAAGAACGCGCCCAATTGTTCCTAAGCCGCCTGTTAAACCATTAATATTCCAATCGCGTAAACAGTCAATTTTACTATGGCAATGAATATCATGGATACAGACAGGTATATCGTAAGAAAACGTTACAGATCGATATTCAAAATCTGTAACTCTCAGCCTAACCATACATCCAACCATCGTAAAACCATAATGAAGCAAACAGAACAATTCAAAACAACGCTCCACCAGTCAACACTCTACCAATCAACAATGAAAGTGGCAGTTACATAAAGCCCTTCCAACTGCTACCTTCCCAACTATGTGCTTTTCGGAAGGGTGGACTTAGCAGCACGGAGCGGCGGAAAAGGAATTGTCGTGGAGCAGCGAAGCGGTCTCATTTACGATCGGCTATCGACTGCTGAAGGCAGTCATTCCAGATAGCTGATCGTAACGGAGAGCGAAACGACAATCCTTTTCCAAAGCGGACCCTGCCAGAACACCCCATTTCCGAAAACGCACCAAACAAATCCAAATCCAAACCATTAAGGAGACCAATCCCATGAACAAAAAAAGATTCTCTTTTCTGTTAATCTGCATGATCTCCCTCGTTACTGTACTCGTCGCATGTAGCACAACGACGGCACCATCTGCTAGCAACGGAGCGAGCGGTAGTGCTGACAGTGCTAGTTCCCAACTTGATCAAATCAAACAACGCGACAAGCTGGTCGTCGGCGTGAAGTATGACACCAAGTTGTTCGGTCTGAAAGACCCAGCATCCGGTGATGTACAAGGCTTTGACGTCGATATGGCACACGCACTGGCGAAAAGCATTCTCGGTGACGAAAGCAAAGTTGAGCTGAAAGAAGTAACGTCCAAAACACGTATTCCGATGCTGAATAACGGCGATGTGGATATGGTTATCGCGACGATGACGATTACCGACGAGCGGAAAAAAGAAGTCGATTTCTCTGATGTCTACTTCCAAGCGGGTCAATCGCTGCTCGTGAAAAAAGGTAGCCCGATTACAGGGATTCAGGATGTAACAGCGGACACTACAATTCTGGCAGCCAAAGGCGCAACGTCCATCAAAAATATCGAAGCAAAAGTACCGGGTGTGAAAGTACTGGAATACGATAACTATCAAGATGCGTTTAACGCATTGAAAGCTGGTCAGGGCGATGCACTGACAACAGATGATGCAATTCTGTACGGTATGGCTGCACAAGATCCGAACTACGAAGTCGTGGGCGAGCCATTTACAGATGAGCCATACGGTATCGCTGTGAAAAAAGGGCAAACAGCTCTGGTTGAAGCGATCAACAAAGGTCTGACTGATATGAAAGCAGACGGTTCTTATGACGAAACCTACAAAAAATGGATCGGTAAAGAGCCGACTAGCAAATAATACAGCGTTTGGAGCGGTAGTGTATTGAACCTGAAACGCACGATTTGAACAATGATCAATACAGAAAGGGTGGGCTGCCACGCCCATCCTTTTTACTTCAAAGGAGGGATAAAGGATGATCGATTTCTCGATCCTGACGGATTATTTTCCCTATTATATGGAGGGTTTTCTGAATACGATCAAGGCGAGTGTGATTGCACTGATCGCGAGCTTTGTACTCGGAACCATTTTGGCGATATTCCGCATTACGGGTATCAAGCCATTGCAGTGGATCGGAACAGCGTATGTTGAGTTTGTACGTAATATTCCGCTGCTGATTATCGTCTTTTTCTTCTGGTATGCGTTGCCTACGTTTGGCATGCGGCTGGATGGATTTCAGGCTGGAACGGTCGGCTTGTCCGTCTATACGGCTGCATTTATCGCAGAAGCGATTCGTGCGGGGATTCAATCCGTACCGAAAGGGCAGATGGAGGCAGCACGTTCGTCAGGCATGGGATATGTACAGTCGATGATTCATGTCATTTTGCCACAAGCGATCAAGCTTGTCATTCCACCGCTGAGTAACCAGTTTATCAATTTGATCAAAAACTCGTCCGTGCTGACTGTGGTAGCTGGACTGGATCTGATGTACTTTGCTGATAAAGTGAATGGCGATTCGTATGCGACGGTAAGTGCGTATATTTTTGCTGGTATGTTTTATCTGATTTTGACGTTGCCGATGAGTTACGGTTCCTACATACTGGAGCGCAAACTGGCGAAAAGCTCGTAAATCTTCCCCGTGTTTCTACCTGTATAAGTACGGAAACGTAAAGGTGAGAATGCAACGGTATATCGGGAAGTATGCTGGAATGAAGGAGGGATACTATGGATTTTGCAGGTGCATATTCATCTGATAACCTGCGCTTTTTGATGGACGGGTTGAAGATGACATTATACGTCGCTTTCTGGGCGATTATACTAAGCTTTGTGATCGGCTGTGTGATCGGCGTGATTCGGTATATGAAAATTCCAGTGCTATCGCAGGTGCTGGCAGTCATCGTCGAAGTACTGCGCAATCTGCCGCTGCTGCTGATTATCTTTTTCGTGCAGTTTGCTGTACCGCAGATTCCGATCTTCGGTTTGCAGTTTAAGTTTTCGATTCCGGCAGGTGCAATTATCGCTTTGACGTTATTTGAAGCGGCGATGATCTCCGAAGTCGTACGTGCTGGTCTGAAGTCGATTCCAAAAGGTCAGATCGAGGCAGCACGTTCGTCAGGTCTCGGTTCGGTGCAAACGTTGTGGCATATCGTATTGCCGCAAGGATTACGCCGGATGGTGCCACCGCTAGTAAGTCAGTTCATTTCCTTGCTCAAAGATACATCGCTTGCGGTTATCGTGGCACTGGCAGAGCTGATGCACAATGCGCAGATCATTATTGGTCAAAGCCCAAACTATTCGATCCCAATTTTGCTGCTTGTCGCCATGATCTACTTTGTTGTAAATTATACATTGTCGATCATCTCCAAACGGTTGGAGACGAAAACAGCCTAAATTGCACAATACGCAGCCGGTTTCCGGAAGGAGACCGGCTTTTGGTATATAAACAGACAGGTGTTTTTACGATGAAAACAGCATGAGAGGGAATTTTTATGGTAACATATAAACAATTTCAAAAATCGGCAGAGACTATATTGCCGCATACCGAGGAACGTCAATCCCGTTTTCGTCGTAAAGGGGCTGAGGGGCGAATGCCTGCTCTTTTCAGAAATGAGAAAATCCAGATGCTTGTTGTGGCGCTCGGAACGGCGGCGGCTGGTGAATTCAAAATCAATCCGGTGCCGGGCGATCTGTTTCGGATCGGGCTAGGTGGTAGCGCGTTTTTGTTGTTTTTGCTACTGATGAACCGATTGCCTTATATTCGTACCGGCATCTATACGGCGGTAACGGTCATTGTATTTCGGATCTTGTTGGATCATCTGTTTTTGCCAGTTGCACCGGGCTGGCTGGATAGTCTGCGTGTTCATACGTCAGGCGGCTTGTATTATTTGACCTTTTCGGCGGGGATGTATCTGATTCAGAATCAGCTGGAGCGTATGAATCTGCTGCTGCTTGGTGTGGTAGCAACATGTATTGATTTTAGCTCCAATACGGTAGAGATGATTTTGCGCTGGCTGCTGAATGGATCGGATATTTTTAATCCGGCAACTTGGGGGTATATTGCACTGGTGGCGGGGCTGCGGGGCTTCTTTGTGACCGGGTTGTACAGCAGTATTGCAGTCAGCCAGATTAGAGCTTTGTCATTAGAGCAGAACAAGCGGATGGAGCAGATGCTATCGGTGAATTCCGGGCTGTATGGCGAAGTGTTTTATTTGCGGAAATCGATGGATACGATTGAGCGTGTGACGAGCAGCAGCTACCGGCTCTATACCGATCTGAAAAAGGCGGAATTGAAAGATTTCAGTCAACGTCAGCTCGCTATTACCCAGGAAATACATGAGGTGAAAAAGGACTCACAGCGTGTTGCAGCAGGGCTGCTCAAGCTATTCGATCAGGATGCACAGACGCTACTGGCGATGTCGGAGATTCTGGATTATGCCATTCGTGGCAATCGCAAATACGCATCCATGATGCAAAAGCAAATCGTCATTAGCGCACATCTGGAACAGGATTTTATGACAGCTGACTATATTCCACTGCTGACATTGCTGAACAATCTGCTGGCAAATGCGATTGAGGCACTGGATCATTCTGGTGCGATTGAATTGCGAATGGAGCAGGAAGGCAAGTGGACAGTATTTCATGTGTCCGATTCAGGCAAGGGAGTTCCAGAGAAGATTCGGGAAACGATCTTCGAGCCGGGCTTTACGACCAAATTTGGTGAGGGCGGTAGTGCTGCGACTGGCATCGGGCTATCGCATGTGCACGATATCGTAATCTCATTAGGTGGCAGTATTGCGCTACAATCTGGCGAGCAGCAGGATCATTGGAATACGGTATTCGTAGTTAAGCTGCCGACAGAAGCATTGAAAAAGGGGGAGTAGTATGGGTTTGACGTTTTGTATTGTGGACGATGATCCGGCAACACGCGCGATGCTGGAAAATATTATTTTGGACAGTCAGCTCGGTGAAGTGACGGGTACGGCACGCGGTGGTGAGGAAGGGATGCGTATTATTTTGGAGACGCAGCCGGATGTAGTGCTGATCGACTGGCTGATGCCGGATCAGGATGGACTGGAAACGATTGTGCAGCTCAAGCGACAAGGCTTTGGCGGCAAATATGTGATGATTTCGCAGATCGAGAATCAAGAGATGGTCGGTGAAGCGTACCAGTCGGGTATTGAATTTTTCATTCGTAAGCCGATTAATCGGATTGAAGTGGAATCGGTGCTATCGCGGGTGAGCGAACATTCGGAGATTCGTCAGTATTTGCATGAGTTGAAATCGTCGCTGTCCAAACTCGATACTCTCAATCTGCTATCCGCTGATCGTCAGAGTGCGGTTCCGGTCAAGCCACGTAGTGTGAACGAAGTAATTCGACCGATCTATATGAATCTCGGTATTGTCGGTGAAGCAGGCTGCAACGATATTACTGCGATTATGGAAATGCTGCTGCATCGTGGGCAGGCTGGACCATTTCCGCCGCTGAAGCAATTGTATGAAGGTGTAGCGGGAGCGTACAAAACAACATCGCGGGAAGTGGACAAAGAAGCGAAGGCGATTGAGCAGCGTATTCGTCGTACCGTTACGACAGCGCTCACGCATCTTGCTTCCATCGGACTGACCGATTATGGCAATCCCAAGTTTGAGCATTATGCACCGTTGTACTTTGACTTTGAGGACATTCGTGCCAAGATGAAGGAGATCGACGAAGAGCGTGATGATGGCAAAAGCAAAGTCAGCATCAAAAAGTTTTTGCAGGTATTGTATTTGGAAGCACTGGATCAGATGCAGACTGTATAGTGTGTAAAACAAAGCGATATGTACTCTTTTGTTCAATCTGGGCTGAAGTTTGCGCCTATATATCGCTATCTGGAGCAGCTGCACTAGATCAATCCAACAGACCATTCAGAACAACCGACTTTATGGAGAACGCCCATGAACCATTGCAACAGACCGGTAGAGTAGTTGCAATACAAAATAAAGAAGCACCTTGCGGTGAGTATAGGATTATCGGGTATCGATGACAGATACGGATGATCCTATACTCTCTGGCAAGGTGCTTTTTGGTCATTGCATTCGTTCCTTTTGAAGCCTCAGATGTGAACGGTGTACTGCAAACATCAAGCGAGAATTATACCTGTGCTTCTGCATTCAGGATGAATTTCTCAATGACCTGTGTAATGCCTTCTTCGTTGTTGCTGGCTGTGATATAGTCTGCGATGTCTTTGAGCGGTTGGATCGCATTGCCCATCGCTACGCCCAGGCCGGCAGCTTCCAGCATTTCATGGTCGTTCCACGAATCGCCAATTGCAATCGTTTCTTTTAGATCGCAACCGAAGTGGTCGGCGAGGAACGTAAGCGCTGCGCCTTTGGTGCCTTCCTTGTGCATAATTTCCAGAAATTCCGGTTTGGATTTGGTAATATGCACGCCGTCACCAAGCAGCTCGCGCAAAATCGGTTGCAGCTCATCCAGAAATGCTGGATCGTCGATGATCAGCATTTTTGGAGTTGGCAATTCCATCAGCTTGGCAAAATCCGGCTCGACATAGTACTGTGTACGGTTGAGCGTTGTGTAGTCGATCAGATGCTGATTCAGCTCACGCGCATACAGCTTATCATCGATATACGTTTGCAGATGAAGATTGTGCTGGATGCAGTAGTCATAAAGCTTACGAGCGGCTTCGACCGGTACATAACGTTCGTACAATACTTGCTCATCCAGCAAGTTTTTGACCAGTGCGCCTTGATACGTAATGATCGGTACATTCAGACCAGTTTGACGGGCGATTGCTTGTGCGGATGCATACGCGCGACCGGTTGCTAGTGTGACTACCGTGCCTTTGGCTACAGCCTGCTCCAGCGCTTGCTGGGTTGCGGGAGTTACTTCTTTGTCGTCATTGATCAGAGTATCGTCGATATCGATTGCAATCAGTTTATACATATGGTTTCTCTCCTCTGTATTCGGTCAGCCCTGCAAAGGGTGCCGATGATCTCTCTACCTATAGTATTCAATTCTAGTATTTAATTCATCGCGTCATTAATCTTCCAGCAGCACTAGCCCAACAAAGTCATCCAGCTCGATATTACCAAAATAATGCTTGATGTCCACGCCGCTCATCGCTTCGCGTACGCTAATCTCCTCATAGCGCTTGCCACGCAGACGGTCTTCGATATCTGCTACATCGCCGATGCCAAAGAAATCGCCGTAGATTTTGATTTCTTCGATCAGCCCATCTTTGAGATCCATGCGGATATCGATGATACCGACCGGGAATTTGCGCGCATGCTTGATGTTGGATGCCGGAGACTGACCATAGTTCCAATCCCAGTTGCGATAACGCTCGGCGGAGATTTCGTGGATTTTGTTCCAGTCTTCTTCGGTCAGTACATATTGCGGTACGTCAGAAGGCTCCACTCCAAAGATATGGCGCAGAATCTCGGCGCGGAATTGCTCCATGCTGAGCGGTTCTTTGAGAAATTCAGAAATGTTAGCAACGCGACTGCGTACCGACTTGGTGCTCTTGGATTTGAATTTCTCTGGGTTTACCTTGAGCGCCGACTGTACATTGTCCAGCTCCGAGTCCACCATCAGGGTGCCATGACTGAACATACGACCACGAGTGGAGAACTGTGCATTACCGGAAATTTTACGCTCACCGATTTGCAGATCGTTGCGCCCAGACAATTCAGCATCGACGCCAAGCTGTTGTAGCGCTTCAACGACAGGCTGGGTGAATTTGCGGAAATTGTGGAACGATTGACCGTCGTCTTTGGTGAGGAAGCTAAAATTCAGATTGCCGTGATCATGATACACCGCACCGCCGCCGGATAGACGACGTACGACATGAATATGATTCGCTTTTACATATTCACTGTTAATCTCTTCGATCGTATTCTGATGCTTGCCGATAATGATGGATGGTTCGTTAATATAAAACAGCAGATAGCTGTCATCCATCGGCAGATGCTTGAGTACAAATTCTTCAATCGCCAGATTGATGGTCGGGTCGTTAATACCCTGGTTATCAATAAAGAGCATGGGACGTTCCTCCAGTGTCATTTACCTTACCGGTCAGTTCCGCCTGGCTGCTGCCTGTTGTCATCATCTATCGGTATAGGAGAAAAGGGAAGTGCGTTCTTCTCCATGGTATGTCAAACGGAAGCATACAGGGCATACTGCCTGCCTACTTATTGTAAACGAAACGAGCGGTAAAACCAATTGAATGTTGCAAAATGACAGTATTGTTCAACCTGTATCTTATATCGTAATTCCAGTAAAATCCAGAATATACGTTTATGCAAAAGGTGCAGGGGTAATATAATGATAACGCTTGCAATAAGGAGGCACATTCATGATGAATGATCAAGCCAAACAATTGCTAAAAAGTAAACAGGAGAAGGACAGTCACAATCAGGATATGAAAAGGTTCGTCGAAGGCAAGAATCATGCTCCCGATCCGGAGCAAAGCGCATCACATCAAGGTCGTCAGTTGGATCAACAAAACCGGATGAAAGATCAGGAGAATCGACTAGGCTGATTGTTATTGCATAGGGAATAGGTTCGTACTTGGAATGGTACATGTTGAGGACGCTGGATAGATCAATGACAGATCGATCGCCCAATACAAATACAGATCGATCGCCCAATACAAATAATGAAATGGCATGATAATAGCTCTGTCCCGGCAATCAATGGGATAGAGCTTTTTGTATGTGTATGTAGAGCAGCATTTGCATTGTGACAGTAGCGGATTTGCCCTATAATCAGAGGGATTGGTTGTCCAATACAGAACGTAACCAATACAGAACTTGAATAGATTAAAGGAGAATCCATAATGAACCCAACACGTTACAACAAACGCTGGTTGTCCTCTGTCATGATGACGATGGCGCTGGCTTTGCTGCTGGCAGCCTGCGCTCCGACACAGGAAGCGCCTTCCAGTCAGCCAGCGACGGACAGTACAACTCAGCAGCAGACTACAGACTCATCTGCAACGACAAGCGGTGAGCAGACGACTTATCCGCTGACGATCAAGGATGCAACCGGTCAATCGTTTACATTCAAAGAAGCACCGAAACGCATTGTATCCATTTCCCCAGCGGAAACGGAAGCACTGTTCGCGATCGGTCTGGATCAGCAAATTGTCGGTGTATCGGAGTATGACGATTACCCGCAGCAGGTGAGCACCAAAGCCAAAATTGGTGGCATTAGCGAGCCGGATGTGGAAGCGATTGTAGCGCTGAACCCGGATATCGTATTTACCGGCATCTCCTCCAGTGAGGAATTGGTGAAGAAGCTGCGCGCCTCGGGTATTACTATTTTCAAAACAACGCCCAAAACGGTTGACGATGTGATCAGCAATATTCAACTGTACGGTCAAATTACGAATCATCAGGCACAGGCGAAGCAGGTAACTGACCATATGCAGGAGCAGGTGCAAATGGTGAAGAATGCTGTCTCTTCAGTGAAAGCTGCCGACAAGAAAAACGTATATATTGAGTTCTCCCCAGGCTGGACCGTAGGCAAAGGCGAATTCATGGACGAGCTAATCACATTGGCAGGCGGCATCAATATCGCTGGCGACAATGAAGGCTGGTACGAGATCAATGAGGAAAATATCGTCGCTGCCGATCCAGATGTCATTCTGTATTCCAAAGAATCGGTCGATTCCAAAACGAATCAAAGTCTGGATCAGATCATCCGCGCACGTAGCGGTTGGGACAAAATCAAAGCCATCAAAACTGATCAAGTGTTCGGACTGGACGACGATCTGGTTAGCCGCCCCGGTCCGCGTGTAACGGACGGACTCGTAGAGATTGCTCATGCGCTCTACCCTGATCTGGTCAAACAATGAGTCGTCAAGCAGGGTTGCCGCTGCTGCTATTTGTAGTCCTGCTTGTGCTTAGCGTTATTCTGACTGCCGGTATCGGTTCTGTGCATATTCCGGCAGGGCAGATTACACGCATTCTGCTCTATCATGTACCGTGGCTGCATCATTGGATTACGCCGGACTGGAATGAGGCAGCTCAGCAGATCATGTTGAAAATTCGGCTGCCACGCGTGCTGTTGGCATTGCTTGTGGGCGCGGCACTTGGGGTGGCGGGCGCTGCCTTTCAAGGTGTGCTGCGCAATCCGCTTGCCGATCCGTTTACACTGGGCGTATCATCTGGCTCGTCAGTCGGCGCGGCAGTATTAATTTTTACCGGATATCAGTATGCGCTGTTTGGTAATGGGACACTGCCGCTTGTTGCTTTTGTGACCGGATCGGTGACGTTGTATGCGGTGCTGGCGCTGGCAAGAGAAGAAGGACGGATTCCGACAGCCAGTCTTATTTTGGCGGGCGTAGTGATGCAGTCGTTTCTTGGAGCAATTGTATCGTTTCTGGCGTCGATGTCGGAAGGCAGTGTCAACGAGATTATATTCTGGACGATGGGCAGTCTCAGTTTGCGTGGCTGGTCGTATGTGACAGTTATGCTGCCTTATGTGCTGATCGGTATCCTTTTTCTATGGAGTCAGAGCCGAGCCATGAATATACTGGCACTTGGTGAAAAGGAAGCAGCGCATCTCGGGCTTGCCGTAGATCGGACAAAGCTGATCGTGCTGATCGTTGCCACACTGGTGACGGCGGCGGCTGTGTCGGTATCGGGTGTGATTGCGTTTGTTGGGCTGGTTGTGCCGCATATGATTCGTTTGCTGTTTGGCTCGGATTATCGCCTGCTCATTCCGATGTCCGCACTGGGCGGGGGGATTTTCCTAATATGGGCGGATACGGTTGCGCGTACAGTGCTAGCACCGACCGAGATTCCGCTCGGCGTGGTGACCGCGTTCGTAGGTGCGCCGTTTTTTGCTTATTTGCTGCATCGGAACAAAAAGCAGCGTAATATGATCTAAAGTGTAGATGAGACGAAGCGAAGCTGAGAGATAGAGTTCTTGATAAAAGGATATCTTTCAGTGATTGTAAATGATATTGAGATATGTAGTTGCCAAGTCGGGCGATCCATATCAAAATTGCTACGGAACACGGAACACGGAACACGGAACACGGAACACGGAACACGGAACACGGAACACGGAACACGGAACACGCGCAGGAGCGAGGAGGTGAGCGGATGCGGAATATCAAGCATGCACGATGGGCTATGTGGCAGCATGATGACGGAATCAATGGCATATCATCATCTACAGCATCACATGCTTCATTTACAAATGCCGATGCGAATACTGGAGATACAACAGCACCTTCCATAGCTACACCCGTCGTTCAACTTGAGCAGGTCAGCAAGCGTTACGGCAACCGAGAGGTACTACATAGTATCGATTGGTCGATACAATCCGGTGAATGTTGGGGTGTGATCGGACCGAATGGTAGTGGCAAAACGACATTGATGCAGCTGATCGCTGGGACGGAGCATGTTCACACTGGTCAAGTATCGTTACAGGGTCAGGCGTTGTCGAGCTACCGCCGGCGCGATATTGCCCGATTCATGGCGGTGCTGCGTCAGGATGGATTGGCTCCGCTGCATGATCCGGTGCGCGAAGTGGTAGCGATGGGGAGATACCCGTATCAGAACTGGCTCGGTCGTGACGAAGACCCAGATGTAGAGAAATTGCTGCATACCATCATGGAGCGACTTGATTTGCTATCGTTGGCGGACAAGCCACTGGATCAATTGAGTGGTGGGCAGCGGCAGCGGGTAGCTTTTGCCAAAGTAATGGCGCAGCAGCCACAATTGCTGCTGTTGGATGAACCGACGACGTATCTGGATATTGCATACCAGGTGCATTTTATGGAATGGCTGGATCAATGGCGCAAAGAAACTGGTATTACGGTCGTTGCTGTGCTGCACGATCTGAATCTGGCAGCGCGATATTGTGATCGCTTGCTCGCACTGGATAACGGGCAGGTACTTATGAACGGTACGCCACAGCAATTGATGCAGGAAGATGTCATTCGTCAGCTATTTCATATTCAGCCTGCTATCGTGCATCATGATGAGATTGATGTGCCACAGCTGCTGTTAAAACGCGGAAAAGGAATGGAAGCTCGCAAAGCGGCGGAATAGAATGATAGAATCATATGCACGATGAACGACTTTTGCATGATGCCCTTACGTAGATGAACGATAATATTGGTTGGTGTCAGGGTAAATATACAATCTACAATCACACAATGCCATAATCACAAACAGTATGCGCAGCGAATCTACGCGGCATACTGTCTTTTATTTTCAAATGGCTATGCAGTAAGCCATCCTATACGCCAAGTAGCAACAGCTACACAAAGGAGTGATCCAATGGACAAGCAAGCAGCTGTTATTATGTTACAGGGCACAGCCTCGGATGTCGGCAAAAGTATGATCGCTACCGCATTATGCCGATTGTTCAGTCAGGACGGCTGGCGCACCGCGCCGTTCAAGTCGCAAAATATGGCAAACAACTCCTACGTTACGTTGGATGGCAAAGAGATTGGACGCGCGCAAGGGGTACAGGCAGAAGCATGCGGTCTGGCAGCGACCACAGATATGAATCCCATTCTGATCAAACCGACTGGCGATATGCACTCTCAGATCGTTGTGCATGGCAAACCGTATGCACAGATGAGTGCTTGGACATACCGGGAAGACTTTTTGCCACAGGCACAGCAGCTTGTGATGGATGCACTTAACCGACTGCGAGCACAGCAGGATATCGTTGTGATCGAAGGTGCAGGCAGCCCGGCAGAGATCAATTTGAAAAGTCGCGATATCGTCAACATGAATCTCGCAGGCTGGGCAGATGCGCCCGTGCTATTGATTGCGGATATTGATCGCGGCGGTGTATTTGCTTCACTCGTCGGCACCCTACAATTGCTGGAACCACACGAACGAGAGCAAGTCAAAGGGTTGATTATTAACAAATTTCGCGGTGATCCGGCATTGCTACAACCGGGCATCGACTGGCTGGAACAATATACGGGCATTCCTGTGCTGGGCGTACTGCCGCATGATACTGACTTACAGTTGGATGCGGAAGATTCCCTTGCACTGGAAACGCGGCGGTATCACCATGATCCGGCAAAAGAATTGGATATCGCTGTTATTCGCTATCCGCGCATCTCTAATTTTACCGATTTTGACATGCTGGAAGCGGAGCCGGATGTGTCGGTTCGCTATGTCGAGCATGCTGGACAGCTTGGTGTACCGGATGTTGTCATTTTACCGGGGAGCAAGGATACGTTGTCCGATCTGCAATATATGCGCGAACGCGGTCTGGATGTAGCTTTGCAGCAATTACGCGATTATAAACCTGTGCCATTGATCGGCATTTGCGGTGGGTATCAGATGCTCGGTTATACACTGACCGATCCGGGTGGATACGATTCGCCGCATATTCGCACGGAGCCGGGGTTAAACTGGTTGCCGGTGACGACGGTATTTGCTTCGGAAAAGAAAACGGTTGTGGTGGAAGGTCATTTGCGGAGTGAGGCACTGCGTATGTTGGAGCCGATTTCTTCTGAGGAAACAACGCCTGCGCTGATTCCTGTGACTGGCTACGAGATTCATATGGGAGAAACGATATGTGCGGAGATGGAGCATCATCAGCCGCTGTTTACGCTCAATCATGTCGCAGAAGTGGTCAACGATGAGGAAGTCGAAGAGTCAGATACTGCAAGCATCATAACAAGCACATCAGAAAGAAGTACAGTAGAGGACAGCAAAGTCGAAACGGATTGGCAAAATGCAGGCGTTGATGGCTGTATATCACCAGATGGCTCGGTATGGGGGACGTATTTGCATGGAATCTTTGACAATGATCTGTTCCGTCGTCACTGGCTGAATATGTTACGACAGCAGAAGGGGCTGGAACCGTATCCTGTAACGGTACAAACGGAACCGTATCGTCAGCAAGCGTTTGATCATATGGCAGAGCTGGTTCGCGAGCACTTGGATATGGAGCAGATTTGCGAGATTGTCCGAGCTTCTATTGAACGGGATGAATAGTAAAGCATGAGTACGTCGTCATAATACAAAAAAGCAGAAGTCGCTAGATGGACTTCTGCTTTTACATATTCATAATTGATCAGCATCAGCATCAGCATCAGCATCAGCATCAGCATCAGCATCAGCATCAGCATCAGCATCAGCATCAGCATCAGCATCAGCATCAGCATCAGCATCAGCATCAGCATTGCTGGATTACTTCAGTTTAAACTTGCTAACCGCAGCTTGTAACGAGAGGGCTTGTTCATTCAGCTCTTCCATTACCGCAGCATAAGCGAGCATTTCGGACGATTGACGCTGGGTGTTTTTGGCGATGCCTTTGATGTTATCAAGTGCTTTTTGCGTAATCTCGGCGGTTTCATCTACCGATGCGCTCACCTGTTCAGAACCGGCGGAGATTTCTTGCGTAGCCGCGGATGCCGATTGGACAGTCATATTGACCTGTTGCACCAGCTCCACCAACTGATCAAAGGATTGACCTGCTTGCTGCACAAGACGTGTACCAGATTGCACCTCTTCGCTGACACGATTCATCGACTCGGTCGATTTGAGTGATTCTTCGCGAATGGATTGCAATGCGGATTCGATCTGCTGAGCAGCACCGCGCGATTGGTCTGCCAGATTACGAACCTCAGCAGCAACAACGGCAAAGCCGCGTCCATGCTCCCCTGCGCGTGCTGCTTCGATGGAAGCGTTCAGCGATAGCATTTGAATCTGTTTCGTAATCTCGCCAATCGATAGCAAAATCTGACTGATTGCTTCGGAGCGATTAATAAGCATTTGTACAGATTGACGAGTATCGGATACAACCAGCTCGACCGAATTCATTTGATCGACTGCATTTTGTGCCATACCATTACCAGCTACGGCGTGATCGGATGCTTCACCCAGTTGCTCTGAAATGTCGGATGTCGAAGTTGCAATATGCTGAATACCATTGGTGATCTCTTCCATCGCGCGTGCATTTTCGGTAGAGGAGGTAGCAATCGTTGTACTGCCGTCCTTAATCGTATTGATGGACGTTACCGATTGATCGACCATGCCCTGCATTTTGTTAATACGCGTTGTCAGAGCTTCGGTACCAAGCGATACTTTTTCCGAGCTATCCAGCACTTGATTAACCATCGTGCGCAGATTTTCGGTCATCAGACGAAAACCGCGTGCTAGCTGGGCGATCTCATCGCTGCCCGTCATTTTAATATCCTGCTGCAAATTACCTTCGGCAACGAGACGGGTATGACGAACGAGGCGCGCTAGTGGCAACGTAATTTTACGGCTGAATCGGTACGCTACGATCATGCAGACAATCGCCGCCAAAAGCGCAACGACGAGTGTTGTCCAGATCAGGTTGGCGGTAATTCCATCGACAAAGCTTGCGTCCATACTGGCGGCAACAAGCACCGAGCTTCCCGGAATATGATAATAGTACGTAACATGCGAACCGGTGTCTGTGCTGTACAGATCAGTTAGCAGCTTACCTTTGTCCATCGCGGTATTGATGTTTTCATTCAATTCCACTTCTTGCCCTTCTTTGAAGTTCTTCGATTTGCTGGCAAGAGCGGCAACGACTGCTTTATCTTTTTCTACACGCAATACATATAGATTATCTAGCTCATACGTAGTCAATTGATCGCCCAGATAAGATTCCAGCTTCATGATTTCACCGCTGTTACCTTGAGCTGCCTGCATGACCTGTGTATTGTCGAGATCTTTTAAAATACCATCCATCGCGATATTCAGTACCTGACGGAACTGAGGCACCACATTTTTGTCAACAATCCCTCTAGTCATCATATAGAAAAAGATACTCATGACCAGACAAACCGCGATAATCAGCAGGGCAAACGTCACCATGATTTTGCGGCTGATCGATTGATTGATAAAACGAAACATATGAATTCCCCTTCCTCTACTTGACGCATGTACAGTCTAAGATGTTAAAAATCGCGTCTATCCATTCTTATTTCCAGTGCAATTTCTCTCGGCGTAATATTAGCTAACACGAATCATTCCAATATTAGAACGGTACTCGTCTACATGGAGCAGGTTGTAAAGTTTTGATGTATGTAGTAATGAGCATCCAGCACCCAATGAGCGCATCGTCTCCCTTCCAGCTTTCGTCAATTCATAATCTGTTAGTATCAGTATGAACACAAGACCAGGCTACTTATATGCTAAAGGTACTAAGCAAAAAGACACAAATGATTTCTTATTTTATATCAATTGACCGTCGTTTGAATAGTTCTTTTTACATGTAAAATGTCAAAAAAATAAAAAAAACCGCAAAAATAATAAAAATTTGGCAAAAAAATCGAAAAATATATCATATGATTAACACTACTTGTTTACTGGGCATTATGATACAATGGTTCATGCATTCGTTGTTTATACACAAAATGTAGAAGAAAAGGGGAGAATTAACGAATGAACGTAGGATTGGTTATTTTGAATGTGCTTCTGCTCGTTGTATTGATCGGCGTGCTATTCTGGATGCAGCGTAAGCATGTTTCGTTTACGAAGCGCGTATTTACAGGGCTGCTGCTCGGTATTGTGCTAGGGGCATTGATTCAATGGATATATCCGGCAGATTCGAAGATCGTCTCGGATTCAATGGAATGGTATAGTCTGATCGGTAACGGTTATGTCGGGTTGCTGCAAATGGTCGTGATTCCACTTATTATGGTATCGATTATTATGGCAATCCTGAAGCTAAGTGGCGGTCAGAATCTCGGCAAAATCAGTACATCGATTCTGCTCGTATTGCTGCTCACGACAGCGGTAGCTTCGGCGGTCGGCATCGCTGCCGCGCTAGGCTTCGGCTTGTCGGCAGAAGGAATGCCAGTCGGTGAAACCGAGCAGCAGCGTGGTACTGTACTGGAAGAACGATTAGGCGAAGTAGAGGACAAGTCATTACCTGCGCAGTTGCTTGAATTTATTCCGACGAATCCGTTTGAAGATATGACGGGTGCACGTCCATCGTCCACGCTCGCTGTGGTGATCTTTTCCGCATTTGTCGGCGTGGCAGCGCTTGGATTTATGCGTAAACATCCTGAGCAGGGTGAAGTGTTCCGCAATCTGATGGAATCCATCTATGGTGTGGTCATGCGACTCGTCACGATTATTTTGCGCCTGACGCCTTACGGCATTCTGGCACTTATCGCCAAAATGGTCGCGACTACGAGCGGACAGGACATTATGAATCTGTTCAAGTTCGTCATCGCTTCGTATGTAGCGCTCATCGCCATGTTTATCATTCATCTGGTGATTCTGGCATTTAGTGGACTCAACCCGTTCCAATATGTGAAAAAGATTATCCCAACGCTTACCTTTGCCTTTACATCACGTTCCAGTGCGGCAACGATTCCGCTGAATGTGGAAACACAAACGCATAAGCTGGGCGTATCGGAAGGTATTGCCAATCTGTCAGCAAGCTTTGGCGCAACGATTGGGCAAAATGGCTGTGCTGGTATTTATCCATCCATGCTGGCGATTATGATTGCGCCAACTGTAGGCATCAATCCGCTGGACTGGCAGTTTATTTTGACCCTGATCGCCGTTGTGACGATCAGCTCGCTCGGTGTGGCAGGGGTTGGTGGTGGAGCTACGTTTGCCGCATTGATCGTATTGTCGACGATGAATATGCCGGTTGCACTCGCTGGTCTGCTGATCTCGATAGAGCCATTGATCGATATGGGGCGTACAGCGCTTAATGTGAGCGGCTCGCTGACAGCGGGTGTCGTTAGCAGTCGTGTGCTCAAAGAGCATGACCGTGAGAAGTACGATGAACCAGATCGCGGTCTGGATACGGTAGAAGCGTAAACAATCAGTAACAAGAGCAATACACTTGTAGCATAAGAGAAAGCATGCAGAACCGAATTTTTTTCGGGATTTGCATGCTTTTTTGATTGTGTTCATCTATACTATTTCCGAGTAATCATATGATATTGCAGAAATAACGGAAATATATCATAAGTATACGGAAGAAGGTGTCGCTCGTTATTCCGTTAGAATCATACTTATAGAATCCATACCCAATCTAGTATTTGACGCCATATACGATCAGCATCAGTGGAAACGGAGGAGGCTGTGTATGCGCAATTCTGCATCATCCCGTCATCATACGGATTTTCGTGAGCAGTATCGTAGTCAGCATGAGCATCTAGTGATCGGGCAAATGTCCGGTACATCGCTGGATGGGCTGGATACCGCGCTTGTGCACATTACGGAACATGAGCATGGAGTACCTTCGGTGGAGCTGTGTGCCTTTCACTTTATTCCCTATCCACCAGAGCTGCGCGATTGGCTGCAAGCATTATGCTCACCACAAACGGCGCGTATTGATTGGCTAGTTCAGGCACATGCTGGAATTAGCGAATGGCATGCGTATGCAGTGCAGCAATTGCTGACAGAACAGCAGCTAACCAGTGATGATGTGGATCTTATTGCTATGCATGGGCAAACGGTATGGCATGCACCAGAGCCGCAGCCTTTTCCGGGACCGGAAGGATCACCGTTTGCTGTTCGTGCGACATTGCAGATTGGCGAATTGGCAGTTGTGCAGGAGCGTACGGGCATTCCGGTTGTCGGTAATTTTCGGGCAGCGGATATGGCGGCAGGTGGAGAAGGGGCGCCGTTAACGCCTTATGTGGATGGATTGCTGTTTGGCAGTGAGCAGGAAGGTCGGATTATTCAAAATATCGGCGGCATCGGTAATGCTACCGTTCTGCCTGCTGGAGGGCGACAACAGGATATCTGGGCATTCGATACCGGACCGGGCAATATGATTATGGATGAGCTGGTACGATTGGACACGAATGGAAGGCTACACTACGATCCACAGGGAGAAATTGCAAGTTCTGGACAGGTAAATGAGGCACTGTTGTCTTTATATATAGATGATCCGTATTATGACCGCAAGCCACCGAAAAGCACCGGGCGCGAAGTGTACGGCGCTGCCTTTGCGCATCAGTTTTGGGAGCAGGGAAGGCAGCAATCGCTCTCTTTTCCCGATATATTGGCGACGGCAACTGCATTGACCGCGGCTACAATTGCACAGGCGGTAGAACGTTGGATTATTCCGCAGCATGACATACACACTCTGCTGACGTGTGGCGGTGGCTCGTTCAATCTGACCTTGATGCGAATGCTGGAGCAGCGCTTGCCGACAGGCATAACACTAGGGCGTACCGCCGATCTGGGTGTGCCGGATGAAGCGCGCGAAGCGATGGCTTTTGCACTTCTGGGGCATGAGGCATTGATGGGTAGAACGGCTAATTTGCCCGCTGTAACCGGAGCATCGCATCATACGATTCTTGGCATGATGGGGTTGTAGAGACTACATTCCTGTGATAAAGTTAAACAGGTTTTCAGCAAATTTTCACCATTTTCGCGGTTCGTAACCATCCCGCGTTATCAAAACTAGGGGGAAACTGGATTGTTCAACATAGGTTGGGGTATTTTATTCGTGCTTGTGATTTATACATTATTTGTACTCAGTTATCGTTTGTTTGGGATTAAAGGGATGTATGGCTGGATTGCCATCGCCGCTATTCTCGCCAATATTCAAGTGATCAAAACGATTGAACTCGCAGGTGTAGTGACGACGCTTGGCAATACGCTATATGTCAGTATGTATCTGGCAAGCGATTTGCTGAACGAGCGCTTCGGTCCCAAGGTGGCACGTCGCGCCGTCTGGTTTGGCTTTTTTACCTTGATTGTAACGACGATTGTTATGCAGATGGCATTAAAATTTGAAGTTGCACCGGGTGTGGATATTTCCTCGGATGCGCAGGCAGCGCTGGAATTGATTTTTGGAAATATTTCCATTCTGCTGATTGCGAGCCTGACTGCATATCTGGTCAGTCAGCTGTTGGACGTGCGATTGTATCGCTGGCTGCGTCGCTCATTCCCGGCACCGAATCAGTTGTGGATTCGCAACAACGGCAGTACGATGATCAGTTCATTTGTTGATACGCTGATCTTCTGTACTATCGCATTTATGGGGATGTATGAATGGTCGGTCTGGCTGGAAATTCTATTTACGACGTATATTTTAAAATTCATTCTGACTGCTGTCGGTACGCCATTTCTGTATCTGGCACGCAGCTTCAAGGTGCCAGCTGAAGATCAGCCACTGCTGATTCGCCCGGCTGCTGCCAAAGGCGAAGCGGAATAAAGGTTATGCCTAATGCGTAAGCAATACTCGCATATACAAACAAAACACGCCATTCTCTACTTGAGTACGTAAGAGAAATGGCGTGTTTGCTTTTGCATTCATCCAAAATGATGAATGACTGTCGAACAACTCAGTTGCCGATGACGGTTAATTCTTTCGGAAACGAGGATAGTACATCAACACCTGTGTCGGTTACGATCACATCGTCTTCAATGCGCACACCACAATGTCCGGGGATATAAATGCCCGGCTCGACCGTAAACAGAACACCGGATTCCAGCAGCGTTTCGTTGCTGCCGTGTACTGACGGATATTCGTGCGTATCCATTCCAAGCCCATGACCAAGGCGATGGATAAAGCGATCTCCATAGCCCGCTTCGGTAATTACATCGCGTGCCGCTTTGTCAATTGAGGCAAAGGTAACACCCGGTCGCGTAGCTGCAATCGCTGCTTCGTTGGCAGCAAGAACTGTATGATACACGTTTGCCGTCTCATCATCTACATCACCTAGCGCAAAGGTGCGGGTAATGTCGGAAGCATATCCATTGTAAAACAGACCAAGATCGAACATCACCAGCTCGCCGGATTGCAGCTTGCGGCTACCCGGTACGCCGTGCGGCAACGCAGTATTCGGACCGGACAATACCATCGTGTCAAAAGCGGCTTTTTCGGCGCCGACTTTTTTCATTTGGTATTCCAGCTCGGCAACGAGATCAATCTCAGTTATACCGACGCGTACGCTGGACAGACCACGGCGCAGCACTTCTTCGATTTTCTGAATCGAAACGATCATGCGCTGCACTTCGTCCGGCGATTTACGCGAACGCATGCCGTTCAGCAGACTGCCGATATCGCTATAGCTCTCAGCGCCAAGTTCGGCGGACAGCTGTTCAAAGCGCGCTACGGATAGATGCTCTTTTTCCACGCCCAGTTTGCCGATTTTGCCTTTGACGCAATGCTTCAGGCGTACATATGGGTTGTCGGTATCGGTATGCGTTTCGATGCGTTCTACAGTAGACACGCTGCGTGCCTTGTCTTCATCCAGAGCGGGCAGCAGAATAAACGGCTCGTCTCCGTCTGGAATAAATAAGCCGAGAAACCGCTCATGCGGATCGCTCGCGAATCCGGTCAAATAATATACATGCTTCGGATCGGTGATCAGCAGGCTATCCAAACTTGCCTGTTTCATCAATCCGCGCAGAGTAGCAATTCTATCGTCCATCGGTTAGCAGCTCCTTTGATTGCTGGATCGTTATCTAGATTCTGAATCAATATCAACATCTTCTATTGTAGCGTGTTCCCCGAGTGAACGAAAGCAGTCGACTCTGCAATCAGCTGGCAGCTGCCAGTGCGGATTGGATATCTTTGATCTGTTCCAGATGGCGCTGCTCGTGCAGACCGATAAATTCCAACCATTCTTCTAGCGTTAGCGGTCCAAATACTGGATGGTTCATCGTTTTTTGCTTCAATTGCTCTGGATCAGCAGTTTCCACCACTTGCTCCAGACGATTGCGTGAGCGATCCAGACGCGTATGCAGCTCTTGTAAAGTGGCATGCTTATCAGCAGGCACCAGATTGGATGGCGCCGGGATTTTGCGTGAACGATCCAGCGTCAGGTAAAATGTAGGCGTCGCGCCATCTGCACGCGACAATGGCGGCGGAGTCGGTTCGGTTTGCTGTAATGTAGCATTCAAGCGTTCAGTAATCGCTTGTTCCATTAAATACATATGCTCCAATACCTGTGCAATACTCCACTGGTCAGGTTGCGCGTGTTCATTCAGTATCGTCTCATCCAGAGTATCGACAAAGCTCCAGACTTGTTCACGAACAGAAATAGTATGAGGATGGATCATAACAATACCTCCTTGGGTTGGTGTTGCGGATTAGGTGGAACATTCGGTACTGTCTATCTACCTTGAGCAGAACCGATTATAATTGCAGAGTACCCGGTTCAGCGGAGCGTTGAAACGCGAGTCTGCCTTTCCAGCCTGTTATAGAGGATTATACACCATCTGTCACGAATATGACTGTGACCGCTGTTATCGCTGTTATGTACATATTTTATTAAGGATAAGGATATACCCATACCTTTGTCATATCACCTTGTTGCTGAATAATTCAATACTGCCGCAATCAGGGTAATAAAGAGCAGCAGACCCCAATACCCGCAAAACGAAAAGCGAAGGGAGCATCATCATGACATCAATGGACTCCGGTCAGCCGGAACCGCAGCAACAACGAGAAATGGAAGAAGATTACGGCTATGCCGCTATCTATACTGCACAATTGCTTTATAAGGAAAAGCCGGTCATCGACCGGGAAGCATTGTACGCCAAAGTGCTGGAATATACAGGGCCCGTACGTACTGCCGAAGATCTGGCAGAAGATGCGGAAGAGACACTCGCCGTGTGGGAAGCGCGTAGTGAAGCAAGCAATAGTGAAGAAGAGGATCAGGAAGATCATTATCACTTTTTTCATCTGAATCATACGCTGGAATATCAGGAAGGCTCTATGCCGGTACAGACGGCGTTGATGCCAGCAACCACCGCTCCATTGCCATCGATGTATGAGACGGCGATTCAGCAGTCTTGGCATTGGCCAGAAGCAGGCGCTGTGCTGGAACAATGCAGCTATGAACTGTTGCTGACGGATATGATGGCAAGAGGCATGCCGCCGCAAGAGAGATTGTCTTTGTTCAATAAAGTGATGCGTGCCGTCCTAGAGGTCGCTCCATGTGATGCAGTCTATTACAATGCAAGCGACAAACTAGTATCGGCGGAAGCGTTATTACAGGCGCTGGAGCAGGATCAGCAGCTATATGGTGCGCTGAATATTCGCTTGTACAGCATTCCGTCTGATGAAGAACGACGCGAGATGGTGATGGACAGCTGCGGCTTGTCGGCGCTTGGTGTGCCGGATGTGCAGTGTCATTTTTACGATATGGAACCGGCGGAAGTGGCGCAGTTTTTGATGAATGTAGCGGATTATATTTACCATCAGGGAGACATTATTACCGACGGAGAGACAATCGGGATGCAGGAGGATCAGCGCTGGAAGGTAGAGCACCAATATTCGCTTGTTGCTCCGCGCCGAGTAGTACTTGATCTGGACCCGGGGCAAACGTATTATGCCGGTCATCAGCAAACCGGACATTCCGATGGTGGACAGGAACAGGTTTAATTCATGGACTATTATCGATTACGATTTGAAGAAAGTGATGAAAATTATTATTTTGAGGTGGATAGTGAGCGAACCGTATTGCGTCAAGTGATTGAAGACGAAGGACGCTGGATCGTATCCTGCCGCTCAGATGAGGAACTGCATTTCTGCTTATATGATCAGGAGTTTGATCAGAGTATGGATGATGCAGAAGGCGAAGATATTACCCGTGAGCAGTTTGAACAGGTATGGAGCCAAGCGACTGCACCGCACCGCCGGGAATGGGAGCAGACCAAAGCCAAATTCCAGTTTGGCGATGTGGTGAGTGGGATTATCGAAGTCTTTTATCCACAGGGTGTTATTCTCAGTCTGCCTAATGATGCGTATGGTATTATCGACGACGGGGAATGCAATGCAGCCGTGCCGCCAGAAACACGATATCCGGGCTATATGGTCAAAGCGGTCGTGACCGGGCTGGATGAAGTGAATATGTGGCTACGTCTATCGTGTAGTTAATCGTAAATAATGAAACAGGAGATTGATAAAGTGAAAACACTGATCTCAATCATTCAACCCCGTTTGGAGCAAGCACAACTGCTGCCGGACGGATTGTGGGAACTGCTGGATGAACAGGCTTATTTGGACTACCGGGACAGTGCTGATTTTGACGCTGCCTGGATTGCAGCGTATCAGAAGCTACACCGAGATGGGCTGAAGCCAGTAGAGCAAGAACAGATGCAGGAATGGAGTCGGTTGGCTTTTGATCAGGTGATTCGTGCTTCTGGTAGCGGTGATCTGGCTGCCTATATCGCCGATGATATCGATCTGATCTTCTGTGCGCATCTGTTAGGAGTGGAGGACGAATTTGTCCACTGGCTGGCAGAATGTTATGCCGAGCAGCGTCTACCTGCCTGATCATTCCAAAAGAATATAGGAAGAAGACAGTCAACTGCATATGCGCTTCAATTATGAGCGCCTTTATACTTGATACGCCGTGCACCCATTATCGGGCAGCACGGCGTATCATTTGGTTGAACACTTCTGATAGAACGAGACCGAGTGCAATCGACCCGGATAACATGGCAGCCTGAGCAGCCAGTGCAGTAGCTTCAGCATAATTATTTTCCACAAAATGACGCATGGAATTGTACGCCAATCCACCAGGAACGAGCGGAATCACACCGGCAACGCTGAAGATGATCACCGGCGTTTTATAAATGCGTGCGAAGATCTGGCTGATACCGCCTACAATAAAAGTAGCAAACAGCGTCGCTGCAATCGGATCAATATGCTCATACAGCAAAATATACACCATCCACCCCAGCATACCGGAGATTCCACATTGCAGCAGCGAACGTCGCGGCGCGTTGAACAGAATACCGAAACCGGCGGAAGCGATAAAGCTGGTCGCAAGCTGAGCCAGCATGTACATAATAACCTGCCTTTCTGTCCAGACCTGCTGGAGCTACACAAATGTCAAAATAATCGCGACGCCCGCACCGATCGCAAAGGCGGTCAATAGCGCATCCGCGCCTTTGGAGATACCGGAGACGAGATGACCCGCCATCAGATCGCGGATAGCATTCGTAATGAGCAAACCCGGCACCAGCGGCATAACGGAGCCGATGATGATTTTGTCCAATTCGCGTCCGATATGAAACTCGACAAAGATCGAAGCCAGCAGTCCAATCGCAAAGGCAGCAGACAATTCAGCAAAAAACTTCACTTGTACCCATTTATGCAAATACAGTGCTGCTGTATAGCCGACAAATCCGGCAATGACCGACGGGATAAAATCTGCCCAGCCGCCCTGAAACATAATTGTAAAACAGCCACTGGCAATAGCAGCAGCCAGCATTTTCAGCCAGGTCGGATATTCCGGCGGGCCTGCCTCAATCACTTTTAGCAGGGTATATGCATCGACAGCGCTCAATTCGCCGCTGCTGATGCGGCGTGAAATATCGTTGACCTGCGCGATTTTGTGCAAATCGGTGGTGCGTTCATCGATACGTACCAGTCGTGCGCTCTCAGCGCCCGTTGTAGAAAACATGATCGCTGTCGGCGTAACATAGCTGTGCGCGCCGGGCATGCCGGACGCCTCAGCGATTCGGGTCATCGTATCCTCTACCCGATACGTTTCCGCGCCGCTTTGCAGCATAATTTGCCCAGCCAGCATACATGTATCCATAATCTCATTAATCGCCCGGCTGAACGTTGACGGTTGATCCAAGCCCATTCTCCATCCTCTCCTGAACATTCATCTATCACATTATGCGTGATCTTTCACAATCATTCAATCCTTAGCATACACAATCCTGCGCAAACTATTGCAAAAAGAACTGGATTGCTGAAAACGTCTGCAAATCCTTGAGAACCATCATGTGCTACATGGGATGTAAACAATTGCCATGATATTCCCCAACTTTTCTCACATTTCGTGTCTAAATTCAAAAATTTGTATGATTTTTTTGGGAATATCCAATAAAAAATCTTTCTTCTTGGAGCGGGAGGGGTATAATGTTATGTAATCCACATCATCCAGCGAACAAGGGAGGAAAGAAAGATGGACAAGGTGTTACATGAGAGTAAGGTACTGGAGGAAGTGTTCAAAAGAGGGTTTCACCTGGAGCAGGTCAAATTCCGCAGAGGCCAGAGACGCAATCTTGCTTTTTATACCGAGTCTATCGGGGAACTGCGCGTGACCACAGGTAAAATCGTGGCCGATGATCCGTACAGCCTGATACAATCCACTCCATTTGTGCAGGAATTCCCTAAAGGATCTTTCCCGGTAGAGCTGTCGATTGCTTGCATTACCGATCCGGCGGAGCAGCGTGAGAATCGCCAGATTCCTGTGGACGAACGGGTTGCTTTTGCCCGTGTTATATTCAGTGATGCGCCAGTCGCACGCTGGGAAGGTGCAGAGCGCGAATTTAGCCCTGAAGCCGATCCGTACAATTTGTATGAGCAGGCGCGCTGGGGATTTGCTGTCGATTCTGGCACTGGTAGTTATCTGGATGCTCGCGCTTATCGTTGGTTGGCTGAGCAGCAGGAGCTGGACAATCCAGAATTGGCACAGGAATTGATGGATGCTTGGGAGGCGGCAGCGATCGAAACCTTCCGTCCTGTCCGCAGCTGGTTAGTGACTGAACTGGATACCGGCGATAATATGGCGCTATTTTCCAGTGGTTTTGGCAATGGTGTGTATCACAGCTATATTGGCTATGCTGCTGATGGTAGCTGCGCCCAGTTAGTGACTGATTTTAACGTATATCCTGATTAATGACATGTAGAGAGACAACAATATAATAGCACGATCAACAGGCACCGTCGGAGAAGTGATTCATCCGGCGGTGCCTGTTGTAATAACTAGCATAGCCACTTACAATACATTGAGATGTTAGGGAAAGGGGAGTTGGAGATGAGTAATCTGGATAGAGCCATTATCGTTGCAACACGCGCCCATTCTGGTCAAACGGATCGCGCTGGACAGCCGTACATTTTGCATCCATTGCGGGTGATGCTGAAAATGAGTTCCGAGGAGGCTCGAATCGTCGCCGTCCTGCATGATGTGCTGGAAGACACGGACGTAACCGCCCATGACCTTGCTGCCGAAGGCTTTTCCGAGGAGATTGTGGATGCCGTTCAGGCGATGAGCCGTCGTGAGGGAGAGGATTATCACGATTTCGTCCGACGTGCCAAACAGAATTCGATTGCCCGTACGGTCAAGATCGCGGATATTGAAGATAATATGGACCCGTCGCGTAACACCGAGCCGTCTGTAAAAGATATGGAACGACTGAGCAAGTACGGACGTGCACTAGATGAATTGATGACAGAGACGCAAGCGGCGCATTGAGCTGATTGTATCATCATTCGCATTGGATAATAGAGACTACGCAATAACATGCGTGGTCTCTTTATTTTGTCTTTAAAAATATATTTCCAATTCATGTATAATTTTGATGATATTTCGACTTTTTACGACAAAAAACAGCTAATTAAAGTCATTTGTCCGACCGATAAGTAATTAAACAGTTGTTTAGTTAATTATTTATATTTCATCGGTCAAAGGGGCTGCCAGCAGCATGAAGAAAAATAAAGAAAATCTAACAGCCAAAAAGGTTATACACCTCGCCAGCACGTCTATTCTGGCTACCGGTCTCGCAGCTGCGCCAGGCGTAACACAGGCACAGAGTGTAACGACATCGTCTGCAACCTCTACTTCTTCCTACAGCGTCAGTACCGATCAGCCAACCGTCTACACTGGTGATTCCATTGCCTATTTCAAACAGCAGTTTTTTAAAAGTTCTTCCAAGCTGACGCATGGTGAGAGCGGGTCGGTTCCGATTGCTCGTGCAATGAGCTTTGCTGTGAAAAAATCGGCAGTGCTGACGGCTCAATTGCAAGCGAGTGATGAAGATAGCGACGATCAATTGACGTACCATATCGGTAGTCAGCCTGCTTCGGGAACGCTAACACTGAATGCGAATACCGGCAATTTTACTTACAATGGCGCTAGCGCAGGCACGTATACCTTTACCTATTATGTGACCGATTTGCAAAATCATACATCCGATCCGGCAACGGTAACGATTGAAGTGAAAAAGGACAAAGACAAAGATACGACATCGTCCAGCTCTTCATCAACACCATCAACTCAGCCGCAAACGACTACACCATCCAGCCCATCCACAACAACTACGACTTCAACTGCAAGCGGCACGACAACGATTGATGCAGTACATTCTGGCACCAGCACCGATAGCGCACGTACACGAGGAGCAGCGGTTCTGGCTCCACAATCTAGTGAGCAGCAGGCAGTATTACAGGTACTGACCGATCAGATTCGTCAATCGGTCAGCGATTCTCAAGTCAACAAAACCGTAACGATCGACGCCTCCGCTGTCAAAGGTAAACAACAATACCAGATCAACTTTAGCGGTGCTGTTGTGCAAAGTCTGTTATCCAAGCAAAATGGCTTTGCTGTTAAAACGGGCGATGTGAGCATCTATATTCCATCCTCGGCTTTGAACAAGCTAGTACAAAATGAAAAGCTGAACACCTCGGATCAGGCAAACTGGGTGATCAGTGCACAGAAAGTAGCCGCTCCTGCTAACGTGGCTGGCGCAGTAAATGGCACCGCATATCAGGTGAGTGTACAGGTTGCTAGTGGTGACCAACAAACAATGGTAAATGATTATGCTAACCGGTATATCCAGCTCGGCGTAGCCGTACCAGATGCCGCAGGTAGTGGCAATGATTATGTAGGCATGGCGACCGATACCAATGGCAATTCCTACGTTGTGCCCGTTACGTTTGACGAGAATGGGAATGCTTCTGTGCATGCACTGGAAGGCGCAACTTTACAAATTGTCAAAGTAACAGCACCAATTGCTAACAGTAGCGATTCCTCACAACTGCAATTACTGAAACAAAAGCAGATCGTGCCACAGGTACAACAGACTGATGTCAGCGGCAATTCTGCAATGACACGCGGCGAATTGGCGCAATATCTCGCATCGGCGCTGGGCATCAATACAAGTCAATCTACGGGCACATCATCGTTTACCGATCTGGCATCGGATACACCGGAAACGCGCGCGATTCAAGCTCTGTCTACAACGGGTATTCTGAAAGGCATATCCGGCACGGAATTTGCACCGGATCGCGTAATCAGCCGTGAGCAGCTTGCTGTGATTCTGACGCGTGCCGCCAATGTATATGGATTGGGTGAAGGTGCGGCAACAAGTATAACCACACCAACGACGAACTCAGCTGCTAGTCAATGGGCAAAAGCCGAGCTTCAACAGGCGCTGAGCGATGGCAATGCTTCCGGTATTGTATCTTCCGGCGATTCCGCGCTGACAGCCAACCCGGTTGTCACGCAAAATGAAGGAGCCGCTACACTTGTAAAATGGCTGCAAAACAATCAATTGCTGAATTCCTGATCGAACCTTGTACACTGTACATTTCGTACGGATTTGGCAACAGCAATAGACAACACTGAACTGCACAATGTGCATAACCAAAAGAGCCTCTGCTACGTTGAATACTTTCAACAGCAGAGGCTCTTTGTAATGATTGTATTTTGTAATGGTAGTATGTTGTATCGGTGGTATAGAGTAAGCGTACATGTTCCATCTGAATTGAAGATATATCAGATCGTAATATTCAGAATCGCATCTGACTCATACGGCGATTATGACTTCGGAAGTAGCGACAGGGCATACGGCACAGCATACTTTGCAACTTCAAACGAATGGAAGGAGTTACCGATCCGGTTGAAATTTGCTTCAAATAACCAGATGTTGCGTTCGCGATCAATGCCAATATCAATGGCTACTTCGGGGAACCGACGTTTGAGTAGCGGCTCCAGATAGGCGGCAACACCGGTAGCCAGCTCGCGAATGCGTTGATCCATCGTACCGCCTTGCTTCTCGCCATATTCCAGATTGAGAAACCAATCCCATTTGGTCGCTACCCGTAACGTCTGCTCATGATTGGTCACCTTGCGATATGCAGATACCGCGACATAAGGCTGTACAAACGCCACATCCCACTGACCATCCGCTACTTTCATCACATGGGTTCGCAGATGAAACGGATAATACTGCCCGGTCGAACTATCGACAAACCGCTGTAAAATATAACCCTGTCCAATCGTCATCGATACAAATTGCTGTAATTGCTCGGTATCCAGCTGGTGTAAATACGACTGATCATACACTTCGTAGCCATCTTCCAGCTGCCGAATATTGAAAATATGCTGTCCATGCGACCCGGTATCCGGCTTCAGCACGGTATATTGATGCTTCTGGATGAACCGGACGATGCTTTTCGGATGTACAGATTCATGAAACGGGATCAACAGAGATTGCAACGGTTCTGGTGCTTGTTGCAGCAAGCGATAAATATGCATTTTGCTCATGGAGCCACTTTTCAGTTCATGGGTAGCAGGAATATGTGCCAATTCACTGTACATGCGCGAATAAGCGGCAATGCCGCGCTTTTTCAAGCGGTCGAATAATACGTCAGGATACGGACAATCGTATGCCACCCAGCGAGAATGCTCCCATACATAGCCGAGCAATCGTTGTTGTGGATAGAAAATATCACCAGCATATATACGCACCAGTATAGCGTCATGCAATCGGGCAACCGCTGAACAGGCTTCGATAAACAGATATTCTGTATCGTCCGCTTGTTGCAGAGAAAGCAAGCCGATCACCTGAGGATTCGTCGGCAACTTAGGTAGAGCATCCAGCAACAGATGACGCTGAGATAAATGGACAGCATAAGCGACCGCATGTTCAGCACGTTCTGCTTCATGCTCTCGTGTCTGCGGCGCAGTGTTAGCTTCGTAAAACCACCATTTGCCCTGCTGATCCAGCGCTACATCCAGCCCCAGCTCATCCAGCGGATAATCATACAATCCATCGATATCCTGTGCCAGCTGCAAGCCCAGTTCTGGCAAACGGGCGATATAATCGTCGGCATGCTGTGGATAGTGTTGCTTGATCCATGCTGTCCAATCGGCTGTTGCCCCGCCCTGTTCCAGATTGCTTGTTACTGCGCCGGGCTGTCCATAACGTACATATAATCGTGTCAACTGCATCGTACCATCCTGCCCGCGCTGCACATGAATGCGAAAATCAAATGGACGTCCATCCTCAGTGACACTTTGAATATACGGCTGCATCAGATACGTTTGGCGCTCCAATAGCGGCTCGGCAAGTCGGCGCAATCCGTCCATTTCCAATAGCAATGCTGTATTGCCTGTTTTCCAGCTATACTGGTCATTGTCCGTCAATCGTACTCGAACGATATGCTGTCCTTGCCGTCCCTGATCTGGCTTTAAGATCAGATCGCGCTGCTGCTGCAACAATTGCAGCATACTGTCGATGCCCGTGCAGACAGTGGTTGGCACAATCCAGTCTCTCCATTGCGGTAACTCGCTCAGCATGTCCTGCACCTTTTGCTTAGTATGAATAGGATGGGAAGTGAACGTGACTAGTCGATTCAAACGCTGTTCCACTGGAGAACGTTCAGCAGGTAGACGCGCCATTTCGTTCATCACAATCTCCGGCAGTGGACACTCGCGCAGAAGCCAATTGCCAGCTTGCTCTGGATCAGGAATCATCGCTTGCACGGTTCGCTGCTCCAGATCAATTCCATCTTCGTCAAAAAAGAGTAGCTGCACATGTTGCCGCTGCGCTGCTTGTACAAGTGCTTCTACACGCCCGGCAGGTAGTAGATGTAAAGGATGTACCGCATGATAAACCCCGATATCCGTCATAATCATTCTCCTCGATTAAAAATAAAACGTTGTACAGCAGGCAGGTGTTGCCACACAATCAGCAAGCACAGACTGTGAATCATTGAGAGTATCCCATCTATCCTGTCATCCATGATCGTTGGATACAGGAAAGGAGAGCACTATGCTCTCCTTTTTCTTGTGATCCCGTTCATTTGATCCAGTTCGTTGGTGACTACATCGTTGTACCGATGCAGATCAACCGGTTTATTTTACATCTGCTGGATACACAAGCCCCAACTGCTTGCGTGCGTCTTCCATAATCTCTGCTGTAATCAGGGAGCTTTCCCATGAAGCGATCTCTGATTCCTGTCGTCCATCCGCAATCAGATCGAGGAATTCGCGGATTTCGTAATACATGGGCGGCTCGTACTGCGTCACATGCAGATTCTCGGCGAATCCACCGCGATACGTCATCACGATCTGATTCGGCTCACTAATCTTGTCAATGCGAATGCTGCCCAGCTCGCCCTGAATTTCGGATGGCAGGGAGGAGTCGGTGATTTTGGAATACATAATGACCGCATCCATATCGTCGTACGAAGCGATAATACTGCCTTCACCATCTACACCAGATTCCAGCATGACGCCTGTTGCGCGTACCGTATTCGGACGACCGAATAGTACTGCTAGCGGATAGATGCAATAGACGCCAAGATCCATTAACGATCCGTTGGAAAATTCCGGACGGAACGCATTTTGAATATTGCCTTCTTTGTACGCATCATAACGAGACGAATATTGACCATAATTAGCAAAATAACGTCGTACCTGTCCCAGCTTCGGCAAACTATTATGCAGCGCTACGAAATTCGGCATCAGCGCCGACTTGATCGCTTCCATCAGCGCTACACCATTGCGGCGCGCCGCGTTAATCATGTCTTGCACTTCTGCCACATTAGATGCCAGCGGCTTCTCACACAGCACATGTTTGCCATTGTCCATACATTGAATCGCTTGCTCTGCATGCAGCGAGTTGGGGCTGGCAATATAAACCGCATCAATGTTACCGCTATCCAACATCTCCTGCAAATCAGTGTAGTGATGCGGGATGTCATATTTCTGTCCAAATTGCGCAGCCCGTTCACCGGTGCGCGAATACAGTGCAGTCAGTTCAAAATCCTCATTGCGTTTTGCAGCCTCAATAAAACGCTCTGTAATAAAGTTTGTGCCAATGATACCAAAGCGGACCATACCATCGCCCTTTCTGTAGTGTATAGATTGTAGTAGATCGCCAGCAGATCAGGTTGTTGCCATCAGCAGAAAACGATGCTGCCTGACATCCCAGTATCCGTGCGATTGCATGTGCAAATGAATGGAATACAGTCTATCCATGTAAAATGCGGGTTTAAACCCATCGATCTGCCATTCTACTGCTTTTAAATAGTATACGACAGCACCGATATCATAAAAACGCTGAATCGGAAATTGCTCTTCTGTACGAAGAATACGAAAATCATGTTCTTTTAATTGTTTGATAGCATAATCTAGATTCCAGTACTGAAACGCCGAGTTGGCGGGCGCATCCAGAGCTGTATTTATATCTAGACAATCCTGTCCTCCCACCTGCTGAGTAACAAATAATGAACCCGATTGCATGATACGGCGCAGTTCGGCAGGATCGTATGATTCATGGCGGTTGATTACCAGATCAAATTGATGATCGGCAAAAGGCAACTCGTGATCATACTGGAAAGTTTCTACCTGCACACCCAGCGGTTCCAAGCGTTGTCTGGCAAGGATGACGTTAGGAGCATAAGCTTCGGTTGCATACGTATGAGCAGGCAACGGACGTAACATAGATAGCATTTCTCCGCCACCCGTTCCCATATCCAGCATGCAGTTGGAAACAGGTAGATGTTTCAATAGCAGACTTGTATACGACCAGTTTAAAGGTTCGCTGCTTATGCGATCAGTATCACTAATCCAAGCAAAATCCCACCCTGAAAAATGTTGATCGTAATGTTCAATTAATTGTTCAAACTCCAGCAGATTATTCATCGTATATCATCCTCCACAATCTAATTTTATAATCCGTTTTCCATATGTTGAACAAAATAACGGAGAAGTGGAGGTGATCGAGCGAGAGGCAATGCTGTCGTCTTCTGAATAGTACGTTTTTATATCGGATGTGCTGTGGAATGCGTATACAGAATTAGATTCATTATAGCTCTCCTAGATTGTGATGAGATTATAAACCATTGACAGTCTGATTTCGTTATAAAACGAAATGTCTGAATCTACATTAGCTGGCAATGCAAAGTATCTATCCATTATAACTGAGTAAACCGTACGCTGACAAAGTGTTATTTGGTACCGTTTTCGGCAAGTATAGAAACAAATATAGAAAAAGCTGATATATACGCCTATTTCATCATAAATTTCGATAAGGAGGACAGTATAAATCTCTTCTTTTCATATTGAATAAAATGATCAATGCTGATAAAGTTCATTCATAACTTAGTATTTAGGTAGGAATTATAGGTTAACGAATAGTGTAGTAAGAAGTAGGGTAGGACTGGGACAGGCAATCAAATGACAAAGATGGGGTGTTGGGTTTGAAAAAGACAAAAGCATATGCACAAAAAGGCAGATTTTTCCGTATTCAAACTGCTGGCGTATTGTCAGCCATACTTTTGTTCACGTTGGTTTTAAGTGCTTGCGGAAATGGGTCCACCGACAGCAACGCTTCTTCCGGTAGTGACGGCAAAGGTTCGGTCGAGCTGCTGAACGTATCGTACGACCCGACGCGCGAACTGTATGAGGAATACAACAAAGCTTTCCAGACGTACTGGAAAGGTAAAACAGGTCAGGAAGTGACTATTAAGCAATCGCATGGTGGTTCTGGTAAACAAGCACGCGCAGTCATCGACGGATTAAAAGCCGATGTAGTCACACTGGCACTTGGTTACGATATCGACGCCATCGCTGAAAAAGGACTGCTGCCAACCGACTGGCAAAGCAAATTTGAGCACAACAGCTCTCCTTACACATCGACCATCGTCTTCCTCGTACGCAAGGGCAATCCAAAAGGCATCAAAGACTGGAACGATCTGATCAAACCGGATGTACAGGTTATCACTCCGAATCCCAAAACGTCCGGCGGTGCACGCTGGAACTATTTGGCGGCATACGGTTACGCATTAGAGCAGAACAACAATGATGAAACAAAAGCGAAAGCATATCTGTCTGAGCTGTTCAAACACGTACCGGTACTCGACACTGGCGCACGCGGCGCTACAACTACCTTTGTGGAAAAAGGCATTGGCGATGTATTGATCGCTTGGGAAAATGAAGCCCTGCTGTCGCAAAAGGAACTGGGACCAGATCAATTTGAGATTGTGTATCCGTCGATTAGTATTCTGGCAGAACCGCCAGTAGCTGTCGTAGACAAAGTAGCCGAACAGCACGGCACGCAGGAAGTAGCGAAGGCGTATCTGGAATATCTGTTCTCGGATGAAGGGCAGGAGATTGCGGCGAAGAACTTCTATCGTCCGATCAACGAGAAGATCGCTGCCAAATATAAAGATACCTTCAAGGATATGAAGCTGCTGACGATCGACAAAGACTTTGGCGGCTGGAAAAAAGCACAGGAAACACATTTCAGCGACGGTGGTGTATTTGACCAGATTTATACACCGGGTTCTTGATCTGTAATACAAAAGCGCATACGTTCAGTATGAACATGAATAGATGTGAATAACAAGCAATAGCAATGGACAGGAACAATCAGCGAAACACGGCTGCGACATACGTTGCAGCTGTAGCTGTTTACAGGGGGGAAACAGATGAGTACAAAAGCAGCTATACAGCCAGGAGCGTCCTCGCGCCGGGTTCGCAGCATCTTGCCGGGCTTCGGGTTGTCGATGGGATTTACGATTATCTACCTCAGTCTCATCGTGTTGATTCCGCTAGCTGGATTGGTGATCAAAACGACCGAGTTAAGCTGGAGCGGCTTCTGGGAAACGGTCACGGCAGCGCGCGTGCTAGCTTCGTACCGGGTGAGCTTTTTGACAGCATTTGCGGCTGCGCTGGTCAATCTGGTATTCGGTCTGCTGCTGGCATGGGTGTTGGTACGTTATCGGTTTCCCGGCAAACGATTGATCGACAGTCTAATTGATCTGCCATTTGCGTTGCCGACGGCTGTGGCGGGCATTGCACTCAGTACGATCTATGCGCCCAACGGCTGGATCGGTCAACTGGTGGCACCGCTCGGTATTAAGATCGCTTATACACCGCTCGGTATTACGATTGCACTGATCTTTATCGGGGTGCCATTTGTCGTTCGGACGGTACAGCCGGTATTGCAGGATTTGAATAAGGATACTGAAGAAGCAGCGGTGATGCTGGGCGCATATCGGTTGAAGATTTTTTTCAAAGTCATTTTACCCGAATTGTGGCCAGCATTGTTGACCGGATTTGCGCTTGCTTTTGCACGGGGCATTGGAGAATACGGTTCGGTCGTATTCATCTCCGGCAATATGCCGCTCAAGACAGAGATTGCGCCGCTGCTCATTATGACCAAGCTGGAGCAGTACGATTATGCGGGTGCAGCGGCGGTGGCGCTAGTTATGCTTATGATTTCATTTATTTTGCTGCTATTGATCAATGTACTGCAATGGCGAATCAATCGCAGTGCAGTAGAGGGGAGGTAAAGGATGGGGGGAGCACAATTGTCAGCCAAATCGGTATCTTCCCGCAGGCAACCTCGCCATATTACCGAGTCGGCTGGGATTCGCTGGACGTTAATCGGTATTGCGCTGTTATTTCTAGTATTAATCGTCGTTCTGCCATTGGTCTGCATTCTGATCGAAGCGTTCAAAAAGGGCTGGGAAGTGTATGAAGCCGCGGTCATCGATCCCGACGCACTGTCAGCGCTGCGGCTTACGTTGCTCATTACAGCGATTGCGGTTCCGCTCAATACGTTGTTCGGTATTGCAGCAGCATGGGCGATTAGCAAATTCCGTTTTCGCGGTAGAAATGCGCTGATTACATTGATCGATATTCCATTTGCAGTCTCGCCGGTTATTTCTGGTCTGGTGTATATTTTGCTATTCGGGGCGCAGGGATTCCTCGGTCCATGGCTGGATGAACACAATATTCAGATTGTATTCGCATTACCGGGGATGGTGCTGGCGACGATATTCGTGACCTTGCCGTTTGTCGTTCGCGAGTTGGTGCCGCTCATGCAAGCGCAAGGCACACAGGAAGAGGAGGCGGCAGTCAGTCTCGGTGCACGCGGTTGGCAGATTTTCTGGCGGGTGACGTTGCCGAATATCAAATGGGGATTGCTATACGGGATCGTGCTGTGTAGTGCGCGCGCGATGGGTGAATTTGGTGCGGTGTCGGTCGTATCCGGTCATATTCGCGGGGAAACGAATACACTACCGCTGCATATTGAGATTCTATATAACGAGTATCAGTTTGCCGCTGCTTTTGCCGTATCGTCGATTCTGGTGTTGCTGGCATTAATTATTCTCATCTTAAAATCAGTGCTGGAATGGAAAATGGATCGCGCTACGCATCAGTCTTGATTGATCTGCTCTACTCTATAGTAGAAATTGTATAGCAGACACGTTATTCAGATCAGCATACGTATACCACTTGGAAGCGCTTGTAAAATAAATATGCCGACACACGTTTTAACGATAGGCAAGCCTCTGCTAAATGGGTAATAAGTGGATAATGCCTGTTGAAGGAGGGAATTCATGTGAAGGTAGAACAAGCTGAATTGAACACCGTTTCATGGGACGAGCCGCTTCGGCGGATTATGGAACAGCTGGCCCGTTCGGAACCGACGCCGGGCGGAGGCAGTGTTGCTTCCATCGTCGCTGCATTAGGAGCAGCAATGACCTCAATGACGGCAAACTTTTCCCAAGGTGAGGGATATGAACATATACAGCAGCATGTGGCACAGGCTCTACAGGATATGGAGTACATTTCCACAGCATGCGAATGGTTAATGGCAGAGGATATTGAAGCGTTTGGTCAATATATCGAAGCTTTGCAATTGCCCAAATTAACACCAGATCAGCAGGAGGAGCGTCGACAGACGGTGCATGAGACACGTATTCAGTCGATCGACACGCCACTGCGGCTGATGGAATGCTGTTTGTATGGGATGTACAGTGCTGCACCGCTGATCGACGTATGTAATCGTACGGTATTGTCGGATATTGGCATCGGGATTATTCTGTTTGAAGCGGCGGCGCATAGTTCATTGTTGACTGTGAATATCAATCTGGTCACATTGCATGACGATGATCTGAAGCAGGCATATGCTGGTTATGCAACCGTCCTGATGAACAAAATCACTGACCGTAAAATGGAATTGCTAGAACAGGTACAACGCCGCATTCATGAGAATGCCTAATATGAAAAGGCGTGACATCATAGATTGCAGATCGTCCATACAGATCATTCATATGGATGAAAAGACTGGCGAAACATAGCCGAATATCAATGGTGGATCGTACAATCAGACAAGACAATGATAAAAGCCCCTTACTCGTTGCCGCCAATCTTCCATGGCTGTAAACGATAAGGGGCTTTGTATGTTAGCTGTTGTAGCAATGGATCATTTAACATCCAGCATCATCTACCACGTTTCTATATACGCTGTACCGTCAGTCATATTGCTAGTCCAACTTGTTGCCAAACGCATAATTGCCATGATACTCGCGGTAATATTCCTTGTCTCTCCACTCCGACACCATCTCGCAGCTACCTACATACAGAATATCATGTCCACGAATCAACCATTCCAGTCCATGCTCTGGTTCCCATTCACATTCCAGCTCCAAATGCAGGACTGGATCAGCGGTTTCGGCAGTATATTCTTCTGGAAATGCCGGGATTTCCATGCTCATCGGAGCGATATATTGCAAAATATCCTCCGGCTGCTGGATCACTAGCGGCGTCTCGCCAACATACGCGCAGAAGTCGATACAGTAATCATAGCTATACCGATACAACTGCTGCAACAATGCCGGACTCAGCGCCTGAAACGCCTGTGCACAACGCTCGGCATACATTAATGGGATATCCGGCTCAACCGCATTCACCTGAATCGGCTGTCCAAAGAGTGAACTGTCAAACAGAGCGCTCAGGTATCCTTGTGTTTCGGTGATTTCTTTTAGCAACGCAGCTGGCAACTTCGTTCACTCCTTAACCCATATTTTTCCCATAATAAATCTCGTTCATTTCTCGTGTGAGCCTGTCAGTAATATGCTGCTGCTCTTCTGGAGATAATGAGTCGCTGGTATATCCGAACAGATAATTATCCAGATCGAATTCTTTGCGTTTACATTTTGTATGGAAAATATTCTCTTGATAAATATTCACATCAATCATCTGATACAGATCCTGTACCTCAGCTGGAATGAAATTCTGAATCGAGCTAATATCATGATCGATAAACAGCTTGTTGCCTTCGATATCGCGTGTAAATCCGCGCACAAGATAATCGATGGTCATAATATCCGTATCAAAGGAATGAATCATAAAATTAAGCGCCTTGAGTGGGGAAATCTCGCCGCAGGTGGAGACATCAATATCCGCACGGAAGGTGCTAATACCCTCATCAGGATGATATTCAGGATACGTATGCACTGTAATATGGCTTTTGTCGAGATGAATTAGTACATGCTCTGGCAGCGGTCCCGGCGACTCTTCAAAAGAAGCATTCGGCGCTGTCTCGACCGGACCTTCCGAGATCAGCATCGTGACGCTGGCACCTTGCGGTACATAATCCTGCTTGGCGATATTCAGTACGTGCGCACCGATAATATCCGACACATTGGTCAGAATACCGCTAAGTCGATCCGCATTATACTGCTCGTCGATATATTCCAGATACGCTTCGCGCTCCTGCTTGGTGCGAGTATAACAAATGTCGTACATATTGAAACTGAGTGATTTGGTCAGATTGTTAAAGTTATGCAGTTGAATACGCTGCTGTTTGGTCAAGCCCACAATCATTACCTCCCATTCGTAAAATGTACGTGGATACAGATGATGTTATTGTTCATTTACCCAATGAATGATCTATTCCGACTGTGAAGATGGTATCGTAAACGTTCCCGCTGTCTGCGAATGCGAGAGTGCACTATGTAAAAAAGCGCGAATCAATGGATGAACGACATTGCGAAATGCGGATCGCTCAGGTTGAAACAGCGTCCCGACGTAAAACGGATGATTCTCCAACTCGGCAATGCGTGCTTCTCCATTCCAATCCCTGCCAGTGATAGCAAACCCTTGCTCAGCAAATAGGTCTACATACTGCGCATTCAAACCGTAATTGCAGATACCATATTGCTCACTAATCTCTGTCATGCCGTATATCGTAGCAATCTTAGAATGCGGCTTCAGCGTAAAATGGTGGGTCTGTTCATTGACGGAACAGGTGAGCGGAGTCACGATTAACGTATTGGCTTCTGGATTGGATTCGGCATGATCAGCTTCCTGTAAATGCAGTACATGACGGGCAAATTCAATCAGCAGATGCTGATAACCACCGCATGTTCCAAGGGTAGGAATCTGTTGCTCACGCGCATATCGAATCGCTTGCAATGCGCCTTCCATATGAATATAGGGTGTAGCCGGAGCTGCCCAGACTGCATCGTAACCAGATAACAAAGAAATTGTTGTGTTGTTCAATTCTGGCGTGGGCAACCACTGTAATTCTGCTTGACACTGCAAATGTTCTGCTGCCAAAGCGATTGCTTGTGGAATGGCAATATGCGCTTTTGCTTCTGGTTGATAGTCGCCGATAATAGCAATTTTGAGCATAAAAAAGAGACCACCTTTCCATTCAGGAATGCTGCCGTATCGTTCGGGCAGTTAGATTAAAACGTTATTGTAATGGAAGAATGAAAGGCAGTCAAAACTTGCGGATCAATAGTGATACGATCCAGCTGTACTCCAGCGGCTACGGTAGTTACGTTTGCAACGGCTCCCTATTTTATATTCCTGTGTTGAGGTTGCCGTCAGTGATGCTGGCGAGATCGATTCATGACGGTGATCCGATTGTCGTTCAGCAGCAGATACGTATCTTTTCCTGTCTGAATCATGATCCGATCCCTTGTACTATACGGTGTATGCAGCAGGGTAGAGTGGCATTCCGAGCATAGGATGTCTTGATCCAGCGTTACGTAGACGGCTTCATGCAGAGGGATTTCCAGCTTGGACTGCTGCCAGTCAATGGTCAGCTGATTGTCATCGCGGGCAATTTTGATACCGGTCATGGCAATTCCTCCTTCTGGTTCAACAGAATGGTCACGCTGAAAAAGAAAGCTGAAAAAGAAAATAGAGACGATCCAATCCATGCTTATGCGCGTCGCGTCTAAACAGTGATGAATATGTCTCTATACTTTTAGATTACCCATTTGTAGGGACATGTCAAGCACCTTTGTTGCCATTTGCCATCGCTTGTGGATAGTGAATAATGCTGAACCGCGCACCGCCAAGCGTCGAAGGGCTATACACCAGATCAGCATGCAGACGGGTCGCAATTTGCTTGCTGATTGCCAGCCCCAAGCCGGTCACTCCATTCGTCCCGGTGTAGAAGCGGCGAAAGATATGTTCTCGCTCCGATTCCGCCAAGCCAGGTCCATCATCATCAATATGCATGATCCAATCCGCCACACCATCATCTGGGCATTCCAGTATCATCTTGACCTGAGATGCGCTGTGTCGAACTGCATTTTGCAGCAAATTGAGCAAAATCTGAAATAGCTGTTCCGCCGCAATCGGTACGGTATGCGATACACCTTCTGCGTGCAGCTGTATGCCATGCTGACGAGCCGCTGGTAGCAGGAGATAGACGGCTTCTTCTGCCATACTTTTCAGATCGACTTCGGTGATCGGCCATTCCTCATCCACACTTTCCAACCGGGATAGCTGAAGCAGCTTGCTAACCATATCGATCAGTCGCTGCGATTGAGCAGAGATTACATCCAATCCTTGTTCTACCGGCATCACTTGATCCTGAATCGCATACACATAGCCCTGAATCGACATGAGCGGTGTCTTTAACTCATGCGATACATTTTGCAGAAATTCCAGCTGATGCCGATGATGCAGCTGTAGCCGATCCGCCATCACTTGAAAGGTGCTGATCAGCTCACCAATCTCTGTATGATCCGCCTGCAAAAAAGGCTCCCGGTTCATCAGATGTGGCTCATACTGACTGACCGCTTCCTTGAGCCGATTGAGCGGCTGCACGGTACGCCAGACGGCAAACAATCCAATCAGCAAAATGACGATAAAGCTCGCTGCAATCGATAGCATCGTCGTTCGCATTAACGGAATATACAGAGCGCGTAGCGAAGAGAGCGGAGAGTAGAGGATGACTCGAAACGGCTGATGCGACAGCTTGGCTTCGCTGTATAGCACTTTGCTGCCGCTGATCTGCATAATGCCTTCGCGACCTGTTGGAAAGTTGGGCAAGGTTTTGCCAACCTGACCGGAGTTGCTAGACGCAATAATTTTGTCATGCGTATCCAGCACAAAATAATCGGCATAAAACAGCACATCTTTAATAAAAAAGCGAAAGCTATCGCTATCCAGACTGTCCAGATCATCCGCATTGACCATATGCGCAGCTTTCATCGTCTGATCCTGCAACTGCTGCTTGACCTGATTGAGCAAAATGTCGTCCAGCAGTCGAATAAAGAAGAAGCCAGTAATGCCAACCGTCACCAGCATACCCGCCAGCAGAGCAATTAGCATTTTGCCACGGATCGTCTTCATGGATGATGCACCGCCGCTTTGTAGCCAAAGCCCCATACGGTATCAATCGTGAGCGTCGAATGATGCTGGGACAGCTTTTTGCGAATACGTTTGACCAGATCATCGACAACGCGTACCTCGCCGAAAAAATCATAATTCCACACTTGCTGAATCAACTGCTCGCGGCTGAATGGGCGATCCAGATGCTGCGCCAAGAATAACAGCAATTCAAATTCACGCCCGGTTAGCGATAGCTCCTGCTCCTGTACATGCACGCGCCGGAATTCCTCTGACAGCTGCACATTGCCTGCACTCATATACGAAGCATGCTGTGGCATAGCGTTGCCGGGAAGAACAGGGATCGGTGTATCGACCGCATTCAGCTCGTTGCCTACGGCAATTCGCGTGCTACGGATAAGGCGTAGCATGCTTTTCACCCGTGCGACTAGCTCGCGTGGATTAAACGGCTTGCTTAGAAAATCATTACAGCCCAGCTCCAGCCCATTCAGTCGATCCACTTCTTCTCCGCGCGCGGATATGATGATGATCGGCATCTCGGTAAACGTACGCAGCTCGGTTAGCAGGGTCAATCCGTCAATGCCTGGCAGCATAATATCGAGAATAAGGCAATCAGGATGCTCGCTTTTCACCTGCTCGACCAGCTCGCGACCATGAGCGAATGAGGTTACTTCATATTGTTCTTTTTTCAAATAGCCAGTAATCAGCTGCAAAATATAATGATCGTCATCAACGACAAAAATACGGGTCATGGAGTCACCTCGAAATGAAGATTTACATATGTCACTTTTAATGTATCAGATGACAGGGGACAAGATCAAAGCTGTGAAGATGACAAAAAAGTAAAGAAAAAGACGGAACTCCGGGGGAAGTTCCGTCTTTTTATGGCGAGTTTTTCCACCTGTCAATCAGGGCATCGACAGGAGATTGAATCAACATCAAACGCAGGGAGCCTTTGGAGCATGTGGTCAATGGATAGAAAGGAAAGATCCAGGGGTAGGATCAAGCCTCATGTTTATTTGTGGGATGTTGTTTTACCTGTTGTTTTGCTAGTAGTTGTACCTTTTTTAACCGGTGCTGTTTGGTGAGTAGTCACTTTGCCTTTGTGAGCTGCTTTTTTGGTAGTGTGAGCTGCTTTTTTGTGAGCTGCGCTTGCTTTGTGTGCAGCTGCTTTTGTTTTATGCGCGGTTGCTTTTGTTTTGTGCGTCGTTGCAGTTGCTTTGTGAGTCGCTGTTTTACTAGTTTTCTTTTTGCCAGTTGTTGCTTTGTGTGTTGCAGTTGCTTTTTTATGGTCAGCTGTTGTTGTTTTACCCGTGGACTTGGTTGTTGCAGCTGTCGCTTTGTGAGTCGATGCTACAGGTGTTTTGGAAGTTGTTTTCGCTGTTGCAGCTGGTGTTGTTTTGGTCGCTGTTGCGGAAGTGGAAACCACTTTTTTCACTGGCGTTGTTGTGGCAGGAGTTGCTGCGAATACGCTGCTTGCTCCACCGAGTACACTCACTGCTGTCAGTAATGCTGCTACATTTTTTGTCCATTTTTTCATGGGTAGGTCACCTCGTTAATAGATTTGTTTGCCATCGAAGTTGCTTCTGCCGTCAGGTACGCTGTCGTCTTCACGGTTGGTGAAGCGGTGCGCCCTGTCGGCAAAGTGTATTGTCAACTGCTGATGTAAGATCATCTTAACAAGGGATTATGTGAGAACAATGGGAGAGATGTGTGAAAAGTATATGAAATTCAATTATCGCTGTACTGCCCGTTTGCGGGTCATCAGCCAGAACAGGATAGTGATCGCTAACGGGTACAGAATCGCCCAACCGGTAAATGGAAACACAATCAGTGTAAATGCAAACGAGATGCCGCTAATCCAGCGTCCAACCTTTTCCTTCCATAACAAGCGTACGCCGGCAGCACAGCCTGCCAGATACGTCAGAATGAAAGCGGAGTTCGGCAATTGTAATAACAATTCAAGCTTGAGCAGACCTGTCGCATACAGAGATAGAATGATCACAAAGCAGCTTCCGAGAAAAGCGATGCCTACTGTCGGTGTGCGAAAGCGCGGTGACAGGTGGCTGAATGGACGGGCGGCATATCCGCTGCGGGACAGTGCGAAGGCGACGCGAGATGCAGCACCGATATAAGCGACTGTAGTCGCTGTACAGATACAGGCAGCGGTCAGACCGGATAAGACGGCACCCCAGATGCCGAGTCGGCTACCGATCAGATGAACGAGCGAAGCGTCCGCATCGTTGAGATAGCTCTGCGTGCCAATCGTAACGATGGCAGTGAGTAAGTATAGCAGCCCGACGATGGAAGCGGCGATTATGACGCCGCGTACGGCTGCCTTTTGCGGATCTTTGAATTCTTCAGACAGATGCGATACCGCTTCCCAGCCGATAAAGCACCAGAACAACATCGCTGCCGATTGACCGACACTGAACCAGCCATGCGGCATGAATGGTGTGAAGTTAGATACTTTCATATCCGGGATGGCGACGACAATCGCAAGACCAAGCACAAGAATAATTGCGCCGACAACTGCGACTTGAATTTTACCGGCAAGCTGAAAGCCAATCCAATTGATTAATAGACTGAACAGCAGCAGGGCGGCGGCAATCGTGATGCGTATCGGTTCACTCCAGCCGAGCGCTGCGGTCAAATAACCGGCACCAGTTAGTGCAGCGACTGGCGCACCAATCGGCACCGACATCAGGAAAAACCAGCCGATCAGCGCGCCCAGCCGTGGACCAAAGGCAAGCGAGACAAAATGCGATACACCGCCAGCATTAGGATAACGCGCTGATAGCAGTCCCATGGACAAGGCGAGCGGTAAAATGAGCAGTGCCATACATATCCAGGCGATAATCGCGGATGGACCTGCCATACGAGCGGTAATGCCGGGCGTAATCAGAATACCGGAGCCAATAACTGCACCGATATATAGTGCGACTGCTTGCGGCATATTGATCGTTCTACCAAGATGAGCGTTCTGATTCCCGGTTGACGTAGAAGAGGGATGCGATGGGGCGGCTGTAGTGGCACCCGATCCAGAATTGTGCGAAAAGGTCATATATTTCCCTGCTTTCCTTGTTATTTGTTCCAGCGTAGCAGATAATAGACTCATCGGTAAAACGGATATAACGAATGCTGACCATCGGTATTTCCGATGGGAGAGATGATAGATATGGAAAAGGAGAGATGCAGCATGGAATCTCGTCATTTGTTTACATTTCTGACGGTAGTGGAGACGGGAAGTTTTACGGCAGCTGCGCGCAAGCTGGATTATGCGCAGTCCAGTGTTACCGCGCAAATTCAGTCGTTGGAGCAGGAGCTGGGTACGCCGCTATTTGACCGGATTCATAAACGGATTTTGCTGACGGATGCGGGGCGGCGTTTGCAGCCGTATGCGCAGGAGATTTCACGCATGCACAATTTGGCACGCGAAGCGATTGTATCGGGCGATCAGATCGGCGGGGTGCTGCATATCGGTGCGCCCGAATCGCTGGCGGCATTTCGCCTACCGCCCATTATTAAGGAGTTCCGGCAGCAGTATCCGTCGGTGCAAATTATTTTGAAGCCGGGTGCGTGTGAGGAGCTGCATGAGATGCTGCGGCGAGGCGAGCTGGATATTGTCTTTTTGCTGCAACCGCATATGGAAGATTACGAATTAAAAGTCGATATGCTTGTGGAAGAGGAGATGGCACTGGTCGCACCGCCGGATCATCCGCTGGCAATATTGTCCCATGTGGAGCCGCATCATCTGCGGTACGAGACGATTCTATATACCGAAGCAGGTTGCAATTATCGACTGTTGTTTGAGAAGACGCTGAATCGGCACGGCGTTTTCCCAGATCCAAGTATCGAATTTTGGAGCAATGAAGCGATCAAGCAATGTGTGATGGCAGGTCTGGGGCTTGCCTTCCTGCCGCTTATTACGGTAGAACGCGAGTTGCAAGAGGGGAAGATGGTTGCGCTGAACTGGGACGATACCGATCAACGCGTCTGCACCCATATTAGCTATCATACGAAAAAGTGGCAATCGCCTGCGCAGAGCCGCTTCGTCCAGATGACTCATCAGCATGCTGAACGCTGGCGCCAATCTGTAGAATTGGCACATAGCCAACTGTAAGCTGACAATCGTGAGTGGCGATACCTTGACGACTATTTGGTTGCAAGTTGATGATCGTTGGTAGCAAGCATGCACAGGATTGGCTAGTTAATCTACCAAATGATTCATACACAGTGTGACGGAATATCCACTGTTCATGAGACTTCAAAAAGCCAATCCGGCTGCACCTGCTAGCCGGATTGGCTTTTTATCGTTATTCCATACGTTTACTATGCAGGACTAAGCACTCGCTGAAGATCACTTCTTCTCTTCCAGATGATTCTCCGGTCTTCGCAGCTCGGATCGTTCAAAATCAACCGCCGCCAATCCCAATCGAATCAGAATGATCAGCATAACGCCTGTACCTACGACCAGATAGATCATCGTAAAATATTTTGCCAGATCCGATTGCGGACTCAGATTGGTATCTACCCCGGTTGGAATCAGACTGACAAATGAAAAATAAAACGCGTCCAAGATCGACCAGCCTTCCGTACTCCGATAAAATATCGTGCCCGACAGCAGAATAAACAGCAGCGTCGTAATGAGCGAGCGGAACAGTGGTTCTTTGCCTACTTTGAACAATGCTTGAATCAATCGCTTCAATGTTAATAAAAATGAGATCATCGCCCGTTTCCTTTCTATAGATAGATTCCTGTCTAGTTCGATTTTGGTATGGATTGTATTAGAGTATATCGTACCGCAAAAGTCATCGACAGACATACCTCTCCTTATATTCATAACCACTTTCGCTATTGTTTTATTGTAAACGCTTCCAAATATATCTAAAATGAGTGTGAAATCCACCGCGGACGATTTCGATACGATATGAAGGAGGGGTACGATTGTGAGAAAAGGCAATCTATTTTCCCGGTCTAACTGGGCGGCAGGGCTGGCGTTGTTGCTATTGTTCACCGGTTTGAGTCTGGGCGCGCAACAAGCACAGGCAGCAAGTGTGACGATTACGAACGGTACAGACTGGAAGGATACTGCTGGTAATGCTATCCAAGCGAACAGCGGCAATATTCTCAAAGTCGGTTCTACATACTACTGGTATGGCGAGCATGCAACTAACGGCACCTTTGACAAAGTGAATGTGTACAAATCCACCGATCTCAAAAACTGGACGTTTGGCAATAGCATCCTGACCAAAAGCTCTGCTACCGAACTGAACTCCAGCAAAATCGAACGTCCAAAAGTGATCTACAATGCTTCTACCAAAAAATATGTGTTATGGGCGCATTATGAGAATGGCAGCGACTATTCGCTTGCCCGTGTAGCTGTCGCAACTAGCGATACACCGGATGGTAATTTTACGTATCAAGGCAGCTTCCGCCCATTGGATTATGAATCCCGTGATATGACCGTTTTCGTCGATACCGATGGCAAAGCATATCTGATTACTGCTTCCCGTCAAAATAACGGCGGTGCCAACAACTCTATGGCGATCTTCCAATTGAACGCCGCGTATACCAATGTATCTTCCTTTGTCGGCTGGGTGTTTGAAGGCGCGTACCGTGAAGCACCAGCAGTTGTGAAAAAGGGCAGTGCCTACTATCTGTTCACTTCGCAGGCATCCGGCTGGTATCCGAATCAAGGTGCATATGCTACATCCAGCTCCATGACGGGCACATGGTCGGCATTGTCACCATTTGGCGATCCGTCCGCTTATGCAACCCAGATTCATTCCATCGCCACGATTACCGGCAGTGCAGGCACCAGCTACATCTATATGGGTGACCGCTGGAATCCACTAAATCTGAGCGATCACAAATTCATCTGGTTGCCGCTTACGCTTAACGATAGCGCTCGTACCGCTACACTGAACTGGTATAGCAGCTGGAATATTGATGCAGCAGCCGGTACGATCACCACACCAGCGCTGACCAATCACGCGCAAGGCAAAACGGCAACTGCTATCTCATCCGCCAGTGCCAGCCCAGCATCCAATGCCAATGACGGCAATGCACAAACATCATGGGCAGCGTCTTCCGCTACATGGCCTGCATGGTGGCAAGTCGATCTCGGTTCCGCCAAAAAGGTCAGCGAGATCGATATCTCGTGGTTTATGTACAAAGGATCTGAAGGCTATTACAAATACAAAATCGAATACAGTACCGATGGTGTCAACTACACAACCATCGACCGTACGACCAATACAACGTATGGGTTTACAACAGATGCAGTCTCCTTTACCGCCCGTTATGTACGTATTAATATGGTGAACGCCGTATTGCACAACAATCCGAACAACTGGTATACGCCAACCTTGCACGAAGTGCGAGTGTATGGAAACTGATTGATCTTCTACGCAACTGCCTTATCATTAGAGAGCACATACAGAACACAGACAAAAGACCACATTTCGTTGTCATGACGAAGTTTGGTCTTTTGCTATTATCACAATACATATTCAAACTGAATTATTAGTAACTTTTTGTTGCTATTATACTAAAAGTAAGTTATATTCGTATTATCTTAATATCAAAGTATAGATGAAGCGTGCAGGACAAACAACCAAAATCACTTGATACCATCTACATGTGTACCTACAGCACTTCATCTGGCATATGCGTAAACCCACGTTCTTATCCTACATACATCGCACGCATCAGCCAGAACACAAATATTTCATTGCTAAATAAATAACTATTGGACAAGGGGATAAGAATCATGAGTGAACTTACACAGATTATGAAACAAAGACGGTCAGCTAATAAATTTTTGCAGGATGTATCTGTCAGCCAACATGAGCTGGATGAGATTTTTGATCTGGTGAAATACAGTCCGTCCGCCTACAATTTGCAACATGCGCATTATGTTGTAGTGCAGGATGAAGAGAACAAAAACAAACTGTACGACGCTGCTTATAAACAATATAAAGTACTGACTTCTTCGGCAGTTGTGATCGTACTTGGTCATCTGGATGCACATTTGAACGCACCGCAAATCTATGAAGGGCTGCTGCATCTTGGTGTGCTGAACCAACAGGAATTTGATCAAATGGTAACTACAACGCAGGATGCTTACGAGCAGCAGGGCGAACCTTTTAAACGCGATGAAGCAATTCGTAATGCCAGTCTGTCGGCAATGTCGTTTATGCTGGCTGCTAAGGACAAAGGCTGGGATACTTGCCCGATGATCGGTTTCGATGCACAGGCAGTATCACAAGCGCTGAATATTCCAGATCGTTATGTGCCAGTCATGATGATTACGCTGGGCAAAGAAGATACGAGCAGTCAGCGTGTACGTGGCTACCGCAAACCGGTTGGAGAATTTGTTAGTTACGATCATTTTTGATTTTTGTTTTGAGCAGTAGTTTGATTACTATACAATTCATGAATATATAGAAAAAGTAGATTTCTCTAATATACAAAAGAACAAAAGACCTGTATCGCAGTAAAGCACGATTTTCGCATAATGGAGAATCTTTTGCAGCCTTACAGGTCTTTATTGCGCTATATACATAAGCTATTCTCGAAACAACGGTTTACAAATAGCATAATATCATCTAAAATACGTTCACAATAAACTGACATTGACGGGCATTGATACTATGTACAAACATGCCCCAAAGCTTTATGGCTTGAAAGGAGTAAAGCATGAATCAGATTCAACAAATGATCGATCATTACGGAGTGATGATTCTGGACGGCGCGATGGCGACCGAACTGGAAAAGGAAGGTGCACATCTGAACGATGAGCTATGGTCGGCACGACTGCTACTGGATAACCCGGAAGCAATCGCACGCGTACATACGCGGTATTTTGAAGCTGGAGCGGACTGTGCGATTACAGCGAGTTATCAGGCGACGGTAATTGGATTTATGCAGCATGGATTGAGTGAGCATGAAGCGGTGGAGATGATAGATCGTTCGGTGCAACTTGCAGTAGAGGCGCGCGACGAGTTCTGGAATCGATACACCGCGGAGCAGGCGGAAGCGCTATCGACTGGTGCTGCCGCATCGTCAACGTCTCCCGCACGCCCCAAGCCGCTAGTTGCCGCATCGGTTGGTCCATATGGTGCTTATCTCGCAGATGGCTCTGAATATCGCGGTGATTATGGCAAAACAGAGCAGGAGCTGTTCGACTTTCATTATGACCGTATCCGTATTCTGATTGAGGCAGGCGCGGATATTCTAGCATGCGAGACGATTCCATGTCTGGTGGAAGCACAGGCGATTGCGCGTGTGTTGCAGCATTTCCCCGGTGTGTATGCTTGGATTAGCTTTAGCGGTAAGGATGGGCAGCATATTAGTAATGGCGAAACGGTAGCACAATGTGCATCATGGCTAGAATCACAAGAGCAGGTAGCAGCGATTGGTATCAATTGCACAGCGCTGGAGCATATTCCGTCCTTGATTACTCAGTTAAAGCAACATACATCCAAGCCGATCATTGTCTATCCTAATTCCGGCGAGCAATACGATCCGGTAACCAAAACATGGCATGGTCAGGCGTGTGATCATGTATATGGACAGGATGCACAACAATGGTATGAGCTAGGAGCGCGGCTAATTGGTGGCTGCTGCCGAACAACGCCGGACGATATTGCAAGCATACAGGCTGCCTTGCGACCGAATGTGAACTGAGGAGAGACTGAGGAGAGGTAGGAGATCATGTCATTGGAACCGACGCAAACGAAGGCATCAAAGAAACAGAGCAATACTGAACAACAGGAAGGACAATTTCAACGTAAAATGAAAAGCCGACATCTGGTTATGCTATCGCTTGGCGGCGTTATCGGCACCGGGCTGTTTCTCAGCTCCGGCTATACGATCAATCAGGCAGGTCCACTCGGTACGATTATCGCTTATCTGGTCGGCGCATTAGTCGTCTATCTGGTCATGCTCTGTCTGGGTGAGCTATCGGTACATCTGCCAGTGACGGGAGCATTTCATACGTATGCGGCACGGTTTATCGGACCAGGCACTGGCTATATGATCGCCTGGATGTATTGGTTGACGTGGGCGGTGGCGCTCGGTTCGGAATTTACGGCAGCCGGATTGCTAATGCAGCGCTGGTTTCCAGACAGCTCGGTCTGGCTGTGGAGCGGAATGTTTGCAGTGCTGGTATTTTTGCTCAATGCCTTTTCGGTACGGTCGTTTGCCGAAGCAGAATTCTGGTTTTCGGGCATTAAGGTAGCGGTCATTCTTGTCTTTATCGTATTGGGCGGTGCGGCAGTATTCGGGCTGCTGCCGATGAAGGAGTCGGGTGGTGCGCCGTCATTGTCCAATTTTACGAGTGATGGCGGGCTGTTCCCGAATGGCATTTTCCCGATCTTTATGGCGATGCTGTCGGTGAACTTTGCTTTTTCCGGTACAGAGCTGATCGGGATTGCAGCGGGCGAAAGTGTCGATCCGGAGAAACATATCCCGCGTGCGATCAAAGCAACTGTCGGACGTCTGATCATCTTCTTCGTCGGTACGATCTTCGTACTATCGGCGCTTATCCCGTGGCGACAGGCGGGCGTGATTGAAAGTCCGTTTGTGATGGTATTTGACCGGATCGGGATTCCGTATGCGGCGGATCTGATGAACTTTGTCATTATCACCGCACTGCTATCAGCGGCAAACTCTGGCTTGTATGCCTGCTCGCGCATGTTATGGTCGTTATCGTCAGAGCGTCTGTTACCACCGGTATTCGGCAGACTGACACGCGCAGGCATTCCGCTGAATGCGATGATCTTCAGTATGATCGGCGGCGGATTGGCACTGCTGACGAGTGTGATTGCGCCAGATACGGTGTATATTTTCCTCGTATCGGTATCCGGGTTTGCGGTCGTTGTCGTCTGGATGGGCATCTCGGCATCGCATTATATGTTCCGCCGTCAATATGTGCGGGAAGGGAACCGAATCGAGGATCTCAAGTATCGCGCGCCGCTATATCCATTCGTGCCGATTGCAGCATTCGTACTCTGTCTGGCGTCGTGTATCGGCATTGCCTTTGACCCGAATCAAAGTCTGGCATTTTATTGCGGACTAGCGTTTATGGTGCTGTGTTATGCCGCTTATTTTGTACAGAAAAAGTTGCAAAGTCAGAATATGGGCAACCACAATTAAAAAAGCAACGAGTACACATCGTAAAAAAGCACACGCTCTCCGAAGGGTTTCGGAAGGCGTGTGCTTTTTGTTTATCGGTATTACGGATATGAAGGAATGAAATCCCTCTCATCGTGATCGCATCTCGATCAAGTTCAACGCATCATCTGCGTTATACCGAATCCTTTGAAAGGATACATTAGTTAATGCTGTACGCGTAGTGGTATAGAGTACTAATATCTGCATTCAGCAATGTACCGTTACTGCGGAATGTGATTGGAATAATATCATAGTAGTGCGTCGACACCGGTCCACGATACGTAAGCTGACCAGCAGCTGCTCCGATATTCATCGGCACCGAGAAATAACCTAGGCTGTCCGTTGTACCTTCAATCGTAACAGAGTGATTACCGACTTTGGTCGTTACGTTAATCGAAACGAGACCATTGGAAACCGGATTGCCCGTTGCGTCGAATGCACGTCCATTGACTGTAATGTTATAACCAACACGCCATTTCTTACCTTGACCATAATCGATAAAGCCTTGTACACCACGATCGGAAGTGATTCCGCTAACCGCTACGCGTGTAATCGCTGCACTTTGATAATTGACACTTAATGTGTACGGCGTTGTAATATCGAAAGTGGATGGCGCATACACTTGAATGTAATACGTGCCTGCCGGAAGCGTAATCTGTCCATTGTTGTTTTGTTTTAATGAACCGAGATTTTGCAAGTTCGCATTCCATAGTTGAATAATGTATTCACCATTTGCCGAAGTATTGTTCAGGCGCAGATTTACTTTGCTCTGAGCATTGAGGGTGATTTTGCTCCAATCTTCATCCAGTAGATTATCGATATTTTGCTGACTTGTGAATGCAGTTGTTCCGCGATCCTTGGCGAAGAATGGATTATCATCTGGTTCGCTCTTATCATAGCTATCCGACAGCGTTGTGAACAAAGTGAATGGATTGCTTGTATCTGCCCCTTGATAAGAAGTGACGCTGATAAAGTAATATCCCGACGTAGCAAGATGGCTCAACAATTCGTATTGACCTGCACCTTTGGCGGAATACGATACTTGCTCCAGCGTAGAATTGGTGGTGTTCAAACGATACAGTGTCAGATCATAATCTACATTACTTGTTCCGGTCGATAAAAAAGCAGTTAATTTCAACGTACTGGCTACATTCACATAATACCAGCGTGCGCCGCCCTGCTGATCGATATAACCGGAAACAGCAGTGCCAGTATTAATCAATTGTGCAGTATCCGGTGACGTATTGCTGCCGTAGGTATCATCTGTTGCAGTAGCGGCGGCAAAGCTGCGGGCAGATGGAGTATTCGACAGTGGGATGTTTTGCGCCGGTGTGGATTTGCTGTTATGTACGGTGGCGGGTTGAACATTGGTGGATAACGGCTGCACGGTCTGATTTTTTTGAATCGTAGTTCCAGAACTGCTCTGCGCTAGTGCGCTTGGACTCATACCAGCAATACCAATAGATAAGGCAAGAGCTGCTACGCTCATTAACTTCAATTTCATGTAATAATCTCCTTTAATATGGATTTAATGACGATTTCAGTATAAATCGAAAATAGAAGATGTCAACCATTTTTTATACATAAAGTCCTAAAGTATCCAGCAGTAACGAATGAAATCGTGGTTCTTTGGACATGTTTGTGAATACAGCGGAGAGGCAACTTATGAATCTGCGAGACGGGTGTATTATTGATTGCAGGGAGTGAATAATAGCTATCCGCGGCAATATACAGACGTTATTGCATCGCCATTATGAGTGAACAAGCATGACCTGCTTATCCTATATATACAGCCTTTATAGCTTACAACATTGCATATGCAAATCTCGGCAAAAGCTGGGAAAATCCCCCCTCATCGGTTATAATAAAAATAAAGAAAGCAGACCAGGCAGGTACTCCTACTTACTGGGCTGCTTTTTGCCGTCTGTGCCAGCGTCTGGCTGTAAACAAGCATATATGAGGCATATATTTTGACGTCAGCGGCACGGATTAGAGCGTTATGGAGATACATGACAGCATCTGCGAAGATGATTATGGATTTTATATGGACAATGATACTGGTCAGTCAAGTTTAGATAGATAGGAGTTTTGAATATGAGCGTACAGGCGCCTGTGATGCAGCAGGCTCAGGAATTGCTGCAAAAATATTTTGGGTATGAAGATTTTCGGGAAGGTCAGCGCAAGATTGTCGGCAGTTTGCTGGATCGCCACGATACGCTTGGAATTATGCCGACTGGTGGCGGTAAATCGATCTGTTATCAGATTCCTGCACTCGTGAACGATGGCGTCACGCTGGTCATTTCACCATTGATCTCCCTGATGAAAGATCAGGTGGATGCGCTGGAAGCAGCTGGTGTGGCAGCAGCTTATATTAACAGCACACTGAGCGGACGCGAGGTGAATCAACGCATCAATGCCGCGCGACGTGGCGAGTTGAAGCTGTTGTATGTGGCGCCGGAGCGATTGGAGCTGGATTGGTTTCGCGAAGAGATGAACGGTGTGAATATTACTTGCCTTGCAGTCGATGAGGCACACTGTGTATCCCAGTGGGGGCATGATTTTCGGACAAGTTATCTGGAAATTGCACCGTTTGTTGATCAGATGCCGCAGCGTCCGATTGTAGCGGCATTTACAGCGACGGCGACACCGGAAGTACGCAGCGATATTTTGCGTTTGCTGCAATTGAAGCAGCCGGAAGTATTCATTACCGGGCTGGGACGGGATAATCTGTCGATGTCGGTATTACGCGGTACACAGCGTAAGGAATTCGTAATTGATTACGCGCGTACTCATGAGAGTGAATCGGGTATTATTTATGCCGCTACTCGCAAGGATGTGGATGATCTGTACAGCCGCTTGCTGAGCAGTGGTGTACAGGCGGGACGATATCATGCGGGCATGAGCGACGACGAACGGGATAGCAGTCAGGAAGCTTTTTTGTATGACGATATTCGGGTAATCGTGGCAACGAATGCTTTTGGGATGGGGATCGACAAGTCGAACGTGCGGTACGTCATCCACTATAATATGCCCAAAAATATGGAAGCCTACATTCAGGAAGCTGGTCGTGCAGGGCGTGACGGCGATCCGAGTGAATGTATTTTGCTGTTCAGCCCGCAGGACATTATGACCCAGAAGTTTCTGCTGGAGCAGAATATGAATGAAGGCGAGCGCAAGCATAACGATTATCGCAAAATGCAGCAAATGATCGACTATTGCTATACGACCAAATGTCTGCGCAATGCGATGCTGGACTATTTTGGCGAAGAACATGCGGCAGAGCCGTGCGGACAATGTAGCTCCTGCCGCGATAGTCGTGAGCTGGTTGATACGACAATTGAAGCGCAAAAGATCTTTTCATGCATTTATCGTCTGCGTGAGCGCTTTGGTGTATCGGTTGTCGCGCAAGTGCTCAAAGGCTCGCGCAACAAAAAAATTCTGCAATACAAATTCGACGAGCTGCCTACGCATGGTCTGCTATCGCATTTGACGGAGAAGGAAATCTCCGAGCGCATCAATGTACTGGCGGCGGAAGGCTATCTGCTGCTCACCGAAGGTCAGTATCCTGTCGTCAAATTACAGCCGCTAGCAGGCGATGTGCTCAAGGGGCAACACAAAGTGATGCAACGTGCACCAATGCCAGTCGCCGCATCGGCAGATCGCACATCGGGCAGTCGTTCCCGTTCCGGTGGCGACGAGCTGTCTGCGGTAAATGAAACGATCTTCGAGCAATTGCGCCTGATTCGACGTGAATTGGCTTCTCGCGAAGGCGTGCCATCGTATATCATTTTCAACGATGCGACATTGCGCGAGATGAGCGTAGTCGAGCCACAAAGTGAAGGCGAGATGCTCACCGTCAAAGGGGTCGGCGAAGTGAAGTATCGCAAATACGGCGAACCATTCCTTGCCTTTTTCCAAAAGAAGACGATGGAGGAGAACAGCACGTTCGGAGACGAATATTAAGTCAATTGCAACGAGGATCGTATCCGTGAATTGGAGTCTGGCATGGTGAACATAACAGCGAAGCGATATTCCATTTAACGATCTATTGAATCTCAAAACGTACGTGTATACAAACGTAGCAATGCCGACGCATAAGTATCGCTGATAGGTAATGAACTAACAAACCCGCGCTTTACGAAAAGATGCTGCCATCCAAGCAATGAGAAGACATGCCTATTGGGCAGTTTCATTGTAGGGTGCAGCAATCATTTCGTAGAACGCGGGTTTTTGATTGGAGTTTGGCTATTATAGATTCTGCGTATCCGATAGCGATTGCAATCGGTACTCACTTGGACTCATGCCATATTGCTGACGGAACAATCGGCTAAAATGAGCGGCATCGTTAAATCCCCAGCTCAGTGCGATGTCCATCACTGTTCGGTGCAGCTGCCGACGATCCGCCAGCATACGAGCAGACTGCTGCAAGCGCTGATGCCGAATACATGCTGCGACCGACTGCCCTTCCGCTTCAAACAGCCGATGCAAATATCGAAGCGAAATGCCGAGATGGGCAGCAATCGCCGCCGGGCTCAATTGATGATCATTCAGATGTGCCGCGATATACGAATGCGCTGCTGTCCGATGAGCTAGCGCCAATGAATCGGTTTCTATCCTTGGTCGGTCGGCACCTTCAGCGAGATATAGCGCCGTCGATAATAGATCGACAATGCTGTCTGACACCCGTAACCGAGTCGCTGGATCAAAATGATGATACGTAGACGATACCGTCCGCAAAAAGCTCGATACCATCATCGTCACCGGATGCTGTCCTGGCATGCGCAGGGAGGTCAATTGCTCGGCATGCGTATGACGGTTTAATAGCAGCTGACGCGGCAATCGAAACACAATCTGCTGAAAGGGCTGTTCAAAATGAAGCACATACGGACGAGTCGTATCATATAATACAAAGTCACCCGGTTCTAAATTGGCTTCCCGTTTATCCTGCGACGTATAGCCATGCCCCGATACTTGCAAACTAAGTAGAAAATATTCCTCATTTGCCCGTGCAATCTGTTGTCGCGACCGAATCACATGCTGCGGATCGGAGAGAACGTCCGTGATCTGCAATTGCTCCAGCTGCCCAATCTCCAACCGCCCCGCAAAATCCGGTCGTACCGACAGATTATCCGCATCCAGTTGTACAAACACATCGCACAACGTTTCCCGCCAGTACGCGAATTGTTCGCGCTCCTTAACCTGTTCGGTTGATAAAATGGTCGTCATCTCGTTCCCTCCGTTTATCCGTAGATTACATACGATTATAGGAAAAATAAATAGAAAGTCAATGCTATACATTACCTAATGAGTCAACTAATATTACATATAAACATGAAAAATAGGGATAATGAGAAAATAAAATGAAAACAAAACTATGTATTCTCTATTTGTGCACAAAACGGCAAGTATCTGTACACGCATAGTCAAGACCTTAACACGAAGCGGAAATATAATGTTCATAAGCAGCAGATGATCCTCAAGCATCGCAAACGATCATCTGAACCCATACCTATATTGCAGGAGGAATGAATATGACAACTTTTCCGAACTATCGTGTAGCCGCTGTACAGGCATCCCCGGTGATGCTCGATTTGGATGCAACCGTAGACAAAACATGTCGACTGGTCGATGAAGCTGCCGCGGGTGGTGCGAAGCTGATTGCGTTTCCCGAAGCATTTATCCCCGGTTATCCGTGGTGGATCTGGATGGGTGATACGAATTACGGCATGAAATACTATATCGATCTGTACAAAAATGCAGTCGAGATTCCCGGTCTGGCAGTGCAAAAGCTCAGTGCCGCTGCGCGTCGTAACGGTGTCTACTTCTGTGTATCGGTAACGGAAAAGGATGGCGGATCACTCTATCTGACGCAGCTCTGGTTTGATCCAGACGGCAATCTGATTGGCAAACACCGCAAGCTGAAAGCGACCAATGCGGAGAAAACGATCTGGGGCGATGGCGACGGTAGTATGATGCCCGTATTCGAAACCGAGCTGGGCAATCTGGGTGGATTACAATGTTGGGAGCATATGCTGCCGCTTAATATTGCGGCGATGGCCTCGATGAACGAGCAGGTACATGTCGCTTCATGGCCGATTGGCTTACCATACGATGGGCATCTGTTCGGAGTAGAGCCGTGTGTTACTGCAAGTCGTTATTATGCGATGAGCAATCAGGTATTTTGCCTCGTATCTTCGCAAATCTGGACACAGGAGCAATGTGACCGTATTTGTGAAACAGAAGAACAGAAGCAATTTATGCAGCCGGGACATGGGTTTGCACGTATTATCGGTCCGAACGGCAAAGACATCGGCAATTCACTGGAGCATGACGAAGAGGGCATTATTTATGCTGATATCGATCTGGAACAGCTCATCCCGGGCAAATTCCTGATCGATAGTGCAGGGCATTATTCTACACCGGGCTTCTTGTCTCTGTCCTTTGACCGCACGGAGCATAAGCCGATCAAGCATATCGGCAGCGGTGCACAGAAGGTAATTGGTTATGACAGTATTCAATATGATCAGGATGTGCTCGTAAAATAAGATCATCTATAGCCGAACAGCAATAAGGGGAACCTACCTATATGGTGGTTCCCCTCATTGCTGTTTATTGTGCATTCATTCGTGATCAGGCATACGGTACATAGTTACGCTTATACTCGTTACCTTGCCATTGATTCGAAGAAGCTTTATTTTATTTCTCCTGTGCAATTAAGCCGTTTTGCGGCGGAACAGCAGTTGATCCAGCGACCAGCCGGTATTGTTGCTCACTGCCAAATACAGAGCGACCAGAATGAACGACAGATCCAGCTCGTAACCCGCCATTTGACCGTTACCCATCAGACCAGCAGACAGTTTCACCGTGAAGATGGCGCCGAGCAGAACGATAATTAGCAGAATCGATACATAACGTGTGAACAGACCGATGATCAGCAGAATACCGCCAACCAATTCAATCGGGGATACGATATAAGCAAGGAAACCGGGGATGCCAACGCTTTGGAACCAGCCGGATACACCCGCCATCGTCATTTGGAATTTACTTATGCCGTGAGCGAGAAATAGAATACCAAGCACAACACGCATAATAGTCGATACAACTGTTACTTTCATCATTGAACACTCCTTTAATAAATTGATTACTAAAAGTAATTTACAACCTGTTTGCTAGTATGTCAATACAAATATTATCTTTGTGTATATAATATTCGTGTAAGTAATATTTGTTGCGTTAACAAAAACAGTTGTAACCAAGCGGAATACAGGTGTCGGGAAGAGTCATTTTCTGTTCTTTTTGTATTATCTAAATTGTTAGATTTATGACTGTGAGTAAGGTGTTATTTTACTGTAAGGACAATGATTGCCTTCCTATTCCCTCAACGGTATCATTAGAACACACGCGGTTCATCCCGTATATGTAAAGGAGAAACCTGACCATGGATATCGGTTCGACCATTCGTACGATCCGTAAACGGAAAAATATTACGATTGCTGCCATTTGTGAGCAAACCGGGTTGTCTCAAGGCTTTATGAGCCAACTCGAAAACAATAAAACATCGCCTTCTATCGCTACATTAGAAAGTATTGCCCGCGCGTTAAATGTGCCGCTTGCCTATTTGCTGTTAAGCAAAGAAGAACGCATGCATATCGTCCGTCAGGAAGAACGTCGACTGACTTCCGGTGGCGGTCAGCCGATGGAAGTGTATGAGCTAGGTGTGACGCGTAATATGCGTGCCGTACTGGTAGAGCTGCCGCCGGGGCGTTCCAGTTCGGAAGCGGCGATTGCGCATGAAGGCGAGGAGATTCATACAATCGTGGAAGGACGCATCCGAGTCGAATATGGCGTGGATAGCGCGGAGTTGCAAGCTGGCGATTCCTTTAGCTGGAACGCCGTAGTGCCGCACCGAGTGACCAACATCGGGGAAGAAACAGCGCGCGTGTTGATCTCGGTCTATCGGGAAATGGAATGGAAGTGGGATGTATGAGCAGGCTATTTGATGTGTATATCGGCATCGATTACTCCGGTGCCGACAAACCAGATGCGCCTATCAAAGGATTGGCGGTTGCCGTCGCAGATGGAGCAGAGGAATGCCGTCTGCTATCTGCACAGGTCGTCAACAAAGCCAAAGGGCAGGCAGTATCATCTACAGTCCCCAACACTCAAGTTCCCCAAACCGTATCTCTATCAGACGCCAGCAGTCCATCATCGAAACGGGATGGCAAGATGCCGTCATCCAAATCCAGCTTGTGGTCACGCCGCAGCATATATGAGTGGTTACGTCGTGAATTGCTGCATAGCAATAAGCGTATGATCATCGGACTCGATTATGGTTTATCGTATCCGCATAGTCAGTTGGAGCGACTACAGTTGCAGAATTGGGATGAGTTTTTGCAATGGAGTTATACGACGTGGAAGACAGATCGGCTGACGATGAAGCAAAGCAAGGAGCAGGTCGATTATATCAATTCCACTGACAAACGCTTAGTAGAGCGCGAATTCATCCCATCCACCAAAAGCGTCACCGATCTGGATCGCGTCTCCGGCATGCAAGGCGCCGTATCATATTCTACACACACTGGATTACCATGGATCTATCGACTGCGCCGCTGGCAAAAGCGCGGCATGAAGGTACATTTCTGGCCGTACGACGGACTGCACATGCCCGCTGATCATCATGTGATTACCGAAGCGTACCCATCACTGTACCGTCGCCGGATGATGAAGGAGCATTGGAGCGCTGAATGGAGCGAACACGAACGTGACGCAATGTACATCGCCCGCTGGATGCAATCGCGCGATCTGGAGCAGACACTGGCACCTTATCTGGCATTGCCAACATTAAGCGAGCAGGAGAAGCAGTTGATTTTGCGTGAAGGCTGGGTGTTGGGGTGTTTGTGAAAAATATCAATTTGGATTGCTTGGTAAGTATATATAAAGATTTTTGTTTGAAGTTTGTGATATATATGATATGTTGGGTATTATGTATATATTTTCTATTAATAAGCAGAATTGATTAATAACAAAGGAGCGATTTTATTGAAAATTGCATTACTTATTGGAGTAAGTGAATACAATACACAAAAAGCTTTACCTGGATGTAAAAACGATGTACTGGCAATGGAGCAAATAATTGATTCTACCAATAATTATGACGATAAATTGGTGATTTATTCTGACACTAACAGTAATAATATAAAAAAACAAGTTTCAGACTTCTTTGATGAGCACAGAAATTCAGAAGAAAAAGTCCAGGAGGTGTTTTTTTATTTTTCTGGGCATGGATTGTACCAAGAGGAAGAGTTTTATTACATATTATCAGATTATGATAATAAGAGATTAAATCGAACTACGTATAAAAACAGCGAAATCGATGCATTAATAAAATCTCTGAATCCAGAGTTAACAATTAAAGTAGTAGATGCGTGTGAATCAGGAGTAAGATATGTTAAAGACATAGGTAAGCATGAAGTAAGGAAGATGTTAGATAAAACTACTGATAATTTTTGCGATTGTTACTTTATGTTTTCTTCTCAATTTAATGAAAGTTCATATGCCCTAGATACATTGAGTTATTTTACAGAAAGTTTTATTAATTCAATTTTATCTTATGAAGATGATACTATTAGATATAGAGATATTATAGATTTTATTGCTGATGATTTCAGTAATAAAAGTTTGCATCAGACTCCATTTTATATTACTCAAGGGACTAATACTGAAGTTTTTGGTCATTTTTCAATCGATACCAAAGAAAAACTAAAAAAAGAAATAAATTTTAAAAAAATTGAGGAAGTTTTAATAAAACATAAAGAATTATCACTTATTGATAGAGTAATAGAAGATTCTAAGTATTACTGTGAAAATGTAGAAGATATCAAAGTAGTTTTTAATGATATTAAAACACAAATAAACGAAACGAAAATATTGGAAGAATTATCAAAGATTTATAACATTGAAACTAATTTTGAAAATATACATTATAATTCTTTGAAAAAAATAAATAAAGTTGCAGAATTTATAAGCGAAGATAATGAGGATTTTTTCGTTCAAATCAAATATGCCTGGAAAAAATTTAAGGTAAGAATTAATGACCTTTCAAGTCAAATAAGTAGAAGTTTTGGACATTACAAAGAGTTTCAATATAGAGAAGAAAAGCGTAAAGTGATAGATTCTTATGAAATTACCGAAGATTCTTTACCATATAACATCATCGAAATAGATTTAAATCCAATATATTCTAATTTAATAAAATACAACTGTAGTTTAATTTTTGCTTTTTCAAAAAAAGAATTATTAATTTTCTACTCGTACAATTTATATCGCGAAGTAAAGTGGGGAGAATTCGAGATTAAGCAAATGGATTGGAGAAGAGGCTCAAAGGTTCTCTTTAAAGAAAATAATGACATTAAGTCTCAAATCGATGATATTTTAAATGGCTTTAACGAATTTGTAACTAATAACTTAAAAAAACATTTTAATACTTCAAATGATGATACGGGTTCAATTGTTACAATTGACTAATTTATATATTTTCTTTTGTTTGAGTCATGTTGATCGTCAGTTTAAACTGTACGGTCTCTTTTTTTGATTTTATTGTATAAATCAATTTTTGTTATTTAAGATAAGTAAAACTCTAAAAAATACTTTTATGGAAGAATAGTTTGTTTTAGAAGAGTATTATAATTATATTTTGGAAAACCCGTGGCGCTAGTTAAAATTAATCTTGAATTACTCCTATTTTCCAAAGCGTATAGGCTAGTAAAAGTCCATCTACATTCGTTTCGAATCCGGATGGATTCTTTGAAGGGATCGAAGAAAGAGCAAAACGAGACACTAAGATGGAAAATACCGTTTCAATTTGTTTGAGTTTGCGTCGCATCCAGCTTGTAAAGACTGTCGTCCACCGTTCTTTTTTGCTGTCCAAACGAGTGGGCATAAAAAGGAGGGTACCAACGTTTTGTTCCAAACGAACATGTAAAGAGTGACTGAGGCCCCCTTTGTCTCCAAGAACGAGGGCAAAAGGCGTCTGGCGAAGCAACTCTTTTACTATCTGTACATCGTGAACCGAAGCGGCCGACAAGACGTAACTTTGGACGAAACCGAATGAATCGATTTGCAGTCGCCCAGAAACTGGACGTATGGCCCGGACATTTTGAAGATGCTTTGAATGTTGTTGGATCAGCACCACTATATATCAGCATCGTTGCGGCAATTGTTGGCATTCTGTATCTAGTTGCTGCTGAGAAAAGAACGTGATGTACATGTGTGGAACGGAGAAAAGGAACTAAGAGAAAAGGACGAATTTGGAGCTGTGAGAATTTACGAATGAACTCTTATCAGGAAATTCTCGCAGCTCCACCGGAGTCCGTTCCCATATTCCTTTTTGTAGTGTATGTTGTATAACCCACCTTTTGAAAATATGGTAAGCTAACAATATCCTTGGACATTCTGATGTTGCAGGAGGCGTTCGTATGCTAGAAACGGAACGATTGTATTTTCGACCCTATACAGAAGATGATCTGGATTTCTTGTTGTCGATGAGTTCAGATCAGCAGGTAATGAAGTATATTGGCAACGGTTCGGTCTGGACAGAAGAAGAGACGGAGGAACGGCTGCATCGTTTTATCGCACATCTGCATCAGCACGGTTATGCATTGATGATCGCGATGCACAAGCAGGAAGCGCGTCCAATCGGGCATGCCGGATTGATTCAGCAATTAGTAGAAGGTGTACCAGAAACAGAAATCGGCTACTGGATCTCACGCGCCTACTGGGGGCAGGGATTGGCAACCGAAGCGGCAATTGGCTGGAGACAATATGCGCAAACTGAGCTGAACAAGCAGCGACTGATCTCGCTAATTCATCCGCTCAACACTTCATCTGCCGCCGTCGCTCGTAAAAATGGCATGGAGTTGGAACGCGAAGTTATTTTCCGTTCTCGGCAAGTCTTGCTATATTCAACAAGTCCGTTAGTGTAAGTAACGGACTACTATGATGAAAAGATGTATCACTATATGTGCTGTAAATGTTTTGACCATGAATGATCCAACCATCTTGGCATGGAAGCGAAGGGAACGATAGCATTGAACGATAGTAACTGTACGTCTACCGATGTATCTTCACAATCGAAGAGTCCATCGCAACAATATGCGCCGCATGTTGATGATGTTGCTCGTTCATCGGCACCTATGGCGGAAGATCATCGCCAATTGCCTGACGAGCAGCAACGGATTTTGGCGGCAACGTATGTTTTTGTAAAACAGGAACTGGGCGGCGAGACGAGCGGTCATGACTGGTGGCATATTCACCGGGTCGTCCAGATGGCAAGGCGCTTGGCGCTAGTAGAAGGCGCGGATGATTACATTTGTACGATGGCGGCGCTGCTGCACGATATTGCCGACGAGAAGCTCAACCCTTCCAAAGAAGCCGGGATGCAGCGAGTGACCAATTGGCTGAGCGGTCAGCAGGTGGAAGACAAAGCGCAGCAGCATATCGTCTACATCATTGCCAATATGTCCTACAACGGTGGCAACAATCCGCCACTACCGACAATCGAAGGCAAAATAGTGCAGGATGCAGATCGTCTGGACGCGCTAGGGGCTATGGCGATTGCGCGCACATTTGTGTATGCCGGTCATGTCGGCGATATGATCTATGATCCAGATTTGCCGGTGCGTCATGAGATGAGTGCCGAGGAATATCGCAACGGACGCAGCACGGCGATTAACCATTTTCATGAAAAGTTGTTCAAGCTCAAAGACCGCATCAATACATCTACGGCGCGCCAGATTGCGCAGGAGCGACATGAATATATGGTGGAGTATGTAGAGCGCTTTTACCAAGAATGGAATGGGCAATAAAACATTGTCAATGTTCGCAAAGTGACCTACCATTTTCAAGCCGAAGCCGGGAATATAGATATAGCAAAAAGCACCTTGTCCGCTGTAGATGACAAAGGTGCTCTTTGTTATAGTTATATCCCAAACAGTTATAACAGTGCACATATCAATACCAACATAATAAATCCACATAGACTATACATCTGCTCCCAACTATTTCAATTAGCATAATCAGCCTATTCCACAATCAACCTACCAGAATCCAACTATCATACAGTCTCACATCGCCGCCCACCGTATACATCGTAATCTTCTCGCACGTACGATCTGGAAAGATCAGACTCGTAATAGCATACATCCCATCCCCGGCAAACGCTTCAATCGAGCAGCGATCCAGCACAATACGCAGACTGAGATGACTGCTTGGCGGGATATGAACCTGTTGACCGCGCTGGAACAGTGGATGTGGCTCCAGATCGGATGAACTGCTATGATCCCGCTTTACACTGAATAGCTCATTCGCTGCATTGTAGCTAATCACCGTATACTGTTCCGCCGTATGATGAATAATGACACCCATTTCCTGCAATCCATCGTGCTGCATACGGAGTTGAATATCAGCGATGTTCAGCGGCTGTGTGAGTTCATACGGTTGTTGCTCAGTGATCGTACATCCATTCAGCTTGTATTTCTCATGAAAATGACGTTCCAGTTCTGCAACCGGACGCTGGCAAATGAGCATCCGATTTTTGCATGGTCGCAGGGTCAACGTGCGTGGCAGGGTCATGGCGCCATTCCAGCTCGCTACGGGCAGTTCATCTGCATACCGCCAGTTGTTCATCCATCCAATCTGAATTCGCTTTGGATCGCGCTGAGTATGATCAGTCAGGCTGATGCTACCATAATGGTCGCGTCCGTAATCCAGCCACTGAATTCGGTTATCATCTGGCATGAACTGGCGTCCGTCAAAAGAACCGACAAAATACTGTGTCCGCGAGCCATTTCCAAGCGCAGGTTCGTCCGCCATGCTGATCAGCAATACCCATTTACATGATTCCGTGCCTTCGATATTCAGCCGAAACAGATCAGGATACCGCCATTGTCCTTCATGCGATCCATGCTTACTACCAAATCGGCTCGTTCGCTGCCAATTCAGCAAATTAGATGAACTGTAAAAGCATACATCTTGCCCGGTTGCCAGTACCATAATCCAGCAGCCCTTTGGACGATACCAGAATACACGCGGGTCTTGACACACAGTACCATTTTCCCGATCGGTCAGTACCGGATTCCCAGCATAAGGTAGCCACGTTCTCCCCCCATCATGACTGTAAGCAATACCTATGTTCCATGACGGTATCGTCTGGTCAGCGGCATCCGGTGTATCGGTAATCGGTTGCTGACTAGTGGTAGGTTGCTGAGATGTATAGATAGCCACCATGCCAGGACCATCTGGGAACAGACCGGATGTATTACTTGTATCAACGACAACGCAACCTGATTGTGCCCATCCACGTTCATCCCATTGCATCTGCATATCCAGTTCTTGCCATTGGATAAGATCGGTACTGACAGCGTGTCCCCAGCGTATATTTTGTTGTATGGCATGATCCTGTTCATACCTGTAAAATAAATGGTATTCTCCTCCCATATCAACCAGTCCACTAATATCATGTACGCGATGATGGGTAGGGGCAAAATGAAGTCGGGGCTTGTACACTTGCAAATCGGAAGTTTCCATCTTATAACCACCTTTCAGCAAAAGAATACATGCTTATTAATGATAACGCTTACAATAATCACACTAATCTGATTCCAGCTCTAACGTGAACAGGGTAGTGATTCACTCCCTATTACTGTTATTGTATTCCAATTTTCCCATAACAACCATATGTAAAATGAAAAAAGAACCGTTTCGATCAAACAAAACGGTCCAGTGATACTATATGGATAAAGCTGCGCATACATAAAACAGAAGATCGAAGGGAAGACAGGGTGTAACTTAGACGATGCTGGACACTTTGCGTGCCTGACAATCCAATTGCTGGGCAGAGGAAGCAAGCATATTGAACTCAGAAATGGCAACACCGATCTGATCCTGACTTTGCTGCACATCCTGCTGCACATTGTTGGTGCCGCTAGCGATTTTGTTAATTTCACGAGTAATCGAATCGACGCTATCTTTGACTTCAATGATCGATGCTTCGACCATACCAGATAGCTTGCGCACTTCTTTGGCAACAACGTCAAAGCCACGACCGAATTCACCCGCATGGGCAGCTTCAATCGCTGCATTGAGTGCAAGCAGATGGGTTTGGGAAGCGATATCGCGAATCGTCTGCACTACGTTCTGAATCGAACGCGCCTGCTGCTGCAAGTTACTCAATGTGGACGTATTCTCAAAAGCAACGGAAGCGATTTTATCAATGCTATGCAATAGATCGTTATTGCGTTTGATACCGCTTTCGGCACGTTCAGTCAGATCATCTGCCATCTGTTGCATATCGCTCACCAGAGTCGTGATATTGTTTTGGCGATCGGTAATATCGGTAGCGATTTTGCTGACGCTGATGACTTTGCGTCCGTCTTCACTATAGACCGGCATATAGGTGGCTTCGAGCCAGAGTGCTCTGCCATTGGCATCTTTACGTTTGATCTTGTCCTGGAAGCTGCGACCAGCAAATAGACCGCGCCACATCGCTTCGTATTCTGGACTGCTTGTCAATTCGGGAAAACAGAACTCTTTATGGTTCATCCCGTACATTTGTTGTGGGGTATATCCCATGGCAGCGGCGAATTTGTCGTTGACATAAGCCACACGACGATTTTCATCAAAGCGAATAATAGCAAGATTGTTTTCCAGTGCTTTGACGACAAGTTCGTCGCTCACCTGATATTGTTGAGGATTAATTGACATGTTGATTGCCTCCATCATTCGGTTTCCGTCTGTGTATGCTTTCTCTGTGCGCTCGCAATTCCAGTTGAAGTTCATTCACAAAATTTCATATAAGGCCGGTAACTCGCTGAATTAATATTGTGTATACTAATATATCGTATGCAGTCAATTATTTGATTAGGCAATTTGAATCATATTCAATAAAAAATGGCGAAATTATATTGAAATTGAATCAATTGCTAGGATATTAATAGCAAGCAACCTAATTAGCGCTTGAATTGTCTGCATTTGCCTATTATTTTAAAGAGTACAGGTATAGGTAGGAGAAGAGAGGGAAGCAAAAACTGGCAAAAGCGCTCCTTATATATATCGGATGCTTTCGCCAGAACAATAAGTAAAATATGGTGACGTAAAAATGTGGATAGTGAAGAGTTAGATGATGCGAGTAATGCTGCTTGCCTGTACATCCAGTTGACGGGCGGAAGAAGCAAGTTCACTGAATTCACTGAGGGCGCTTTGCACCTGCTGTTGTCCATGTTCCACATTGCGTTGTACATCGTCAGTACCTTTGGAAATGACCTGAATTTCGGTGGTGATGGAGTCAATATTTTGCTTGATTTCGATAATCGAAGATTGCACCATACCCGACAGTTTACGTACTTCTTTAGCCACGACATCAAAGCCGCGACCGAATTCACCAGCATGAGCAGCTTCAATTGCTGCATTCAGAGAGAGTAGATGCGTCTGCGATGCAATATCGCGAATCGTTTGGACAATCCCCTGAATCGATTTGGCTTGCTCCTGTAGTGTTTTCAGATTCTGATTGTTCTCGGCGGCAACGTCTGCGATCGACTCGATACTGACGAGCAGTTCCTGATTACGCTTGGTGCCGACTTCGGCGCGTTCACTCAGATCGTTAGCCATCTGCTTCATCTCTTGCATCAGCTCCGAGATATTGCGTTGTCTTGCTGTAATATCTGTGGCGATTTTGTTAATGCTAATAATCTGGCTACGATCTTCGTTATAGACAGGCATATACGTCGCTTCCAGCCAGATCACATTGCCATGAGCGTCCATGCGCTTGAACTTGTCCTGAAAGCTGCGACCGGACATCAGACCATTCCACATTTGCTCATAATCCGGGCTGTTGACGAATTCTGGGAAGCAGAATTGTTTGTGATACATTCCGAGCATCTCTTCTTTTCGATATCCCATAGCTTGTGCAAAATTATCATTTACATAGGCGACCTGACGATTGAGATCGAAGCTAATAATCGCTAGATGATCCTGCAATGCTTTTATAATCAAATTCTCTCGAACATCCCGACTTGTATTCTGCGTATCAACATTGTTTAACATAATAGGTGGCTCCTTCAATTCTCAAACTGGCGCGGTATTCTCAACCACGTTGTACTCTTCTTCCGACCGCAATTCATAGTACTGCACGTACACGATAAGCCATACCAATCTAATATGTACAAACGCAAAAGGTGTATGCTGGCTTTCAAACCGGACTGCTGTATCCATGGGTTGACAAACTACAAACGACATATAAAAAGACAGGCAGACAGCGGCAGACTTCTAAGCATCATTGATACTTTTGATAACGACAGGGCAAGGGGATAAGTACATATAAACCGACCGACCTACCAAGTAAACATGTAAAAAATATCAGCTTTTAAAAAGAATGTTAATTGTGTAGGAATACTCCTTTCTGTATGGAGGGCGATTGTTGTTCTTTGTACACAGGAACGATATACTAAAAAGTAAGGTTCAGTGACCGACGTCCTGTATGCCATGACTATTATTGCCCTGACCTGTATTGTCTGTCTATGTCAAAGCGATGTTCCCGTTTATTCTTGGGCATCGGTTGTATACGTATTATAAAATAATTGCAGCATACGTAAATCGTAAAAAAGAACTATTGAAACGTAAAGAAGCTATAATCTTAAGTGTTGAGTGTTGTTTGCAGTAAGGGTTACATAGGATTGATTACATGAGCATGGACACAACCTGACCTACATTTGTACCGCAAAGGAGGAATAGATGATGAAGCGTTTTGTCGATCCTTTGTTTGAGCCATACACCGTTTACAATATACTTGTGCATGGAGGCAGTATTCTTGTACGCTGTCCCAAATGTAACGGTCCAGCAGAGATTCGCGAAGATACAGAGATTCTTGAGGACGAAGAACAATGCATCACCCGCCTGCAATGCCAGCATTGTCTGTATGCAGCAGAACCTGCTTCCAGTTATACGTATCGTGTTGCCGCTAACTGCAACTGTTGTGAGCGCTGGTTTAACGAGGAACTGACCGATCAACGCCAATTTACGCAAAAGTACGTTCATTTCCCATGCCCTTATTGCCAGAGCGATAACGTGCTACAAGTGAACAAGCGTGCCAGCGGCGTCTGGCGTATGCCGCGTATTGTCGATGGACGTGATCCGATGTTCGGACTAGAACTGTATTTCAAAGATTCCTATCGCGGCAATCCAGTATGGGCATTGAACCGCGACCATCTGAATTACCTACTAGATTACATCGCCGCGGATCTGCGCGAACGCCCACCGTACGGCTACCCGCGTACCGCATCGTATCGGCTACCGCGTTATATGAAAGAAGCCAAAAACCGCGAAGGTTTAATTCGTCTATTAACGCGCATGCAAAACGCATAATCCGTCCAATAAAGGTCTGATGCAATCTTCAAATACGATAACCGGATAACCGTCGCCAAAGGAGTGAATCCCATGAGCCGCTACGAAGACCGGCTAAACGACTACAACCGTCGCCGTAATGCCGACCGCCTTCAATTCAACACATTACAAGAACTGGTCGCCATTCGTGGACAATTGCATAACCAATGGCTACACACCAACGTCGATCAATGGAACCAAGATCCACTCCATACGCCAGTATATTATTTTAACGAAGACTGGCTCTACGATCAGCAGGATGTTAACCAAGCTACCGAACTTCCAAATGGCGATATCATCCCCAACGACTTGCTGGATGAACATCTGCAAACCTGGTTCGAGCTGGCAACCTTCGAAGACGTCGTCGACGTCCTGCACCAAGCCCAACAACCCGTCACCCTGCCCATGATCATAATCGCCCTAAAATACTATCACGAATACGACGCATTCCTAGACTACGACCAAGTCGAAGCCAAACTGCGTCTACACAACACCCTACAACAAGTCGCCAACAACCAAAACAACCCAGAATAAAAGCGATTATATATGAACGATACTGTATTCATTCGATCTTACAATAATAAAATGCAAAACCAACAAAGCCTAAAGCAATCAACAAACAATCATCAACTATATTCACCCATATTCAATCAAACACCAAAACCATAACAAGCCATTTCACAAATCAAAACTAAACTCAACATCGCAAAAACATTGCAACCAATAATCTAAAAAATCAAAACAAGCCAATAGATCAAATCAAAACCAACAAAGCCCAAAGCCAATTAACAAATAATCATCAACCTTAACAACTAAAACATCATGTCTATCTAACTACTACCCACCCGCGTGCGGGTGAAAAGGGACTGATGCAAGGTGCACGGAACGAAGGGAAAGAAATAAGGGAAATGGGACGACTTCTAGTGTTTGTGATTTTCAAACACGGGGTTCAATCAAAAGTGATTTTTGCGAAAGCAAAATATCTTACTGCTTTGGAGGGGCGGGAATCTTCATTCCTTCCTAATCCAAAAGATTCCCGCGGCTCCACCGGAGTCCCATTCCCTTATTCTTTCCCGGAGTGAATGTTGCCCAAGCAATTTCAGCCCTTTTCCCACCCACATCGCACCATTTGAAAGGATGACACCCCATGACCAACAAAGATACATACCGTTTTCAGGTCAACCTGAGCGGCATGATTAACATTTTGTCCAATCACCTGTACAGCAACCCGCGCGTCTTCCTGCGCGAAGTTATGCAAAATGCGGTCGACGCCGTCACTGCCCGCAATCAACTGGAACCAGAGCATCAAGGGCAGATTCATATCGAACTGGCTGGCGAATCCATCGATCGTACGTTGATCATTGAAGATAACGGCATCGGTCTCACCGAAGAGGATATTCACGAGTTTCTGGCACAGATCGGTCAATCGTCCAAGCGCGGCGAAGCAGCGTTTACTGGCGAAACGTCCTTTATCGGACGCTTTGGTATCGGATTGCTCTCCTGTTTTATGGTCAGCAATGAGATCGTCATGGTCACTCGCTCGGCAAAAGGCGGACCGACATTGGAATGGCGCGGTCAACCGGACGGCACCTACAGCATCCGCAAGCTGGATAGCGAGCTGTCGCCGGGAACGAAAGTCTATCTGCGCTGTAAACCCGGAAGCGAAATGTATTTTGAACCACAATATTTGGCGGAAGGCTTGTACTACTATGGCGCGCTGTTACCGTACCCGATCACGCTTCAAGACGGAACACAATCAAGCATCATCAACGATAACCGTCCAACATGGCTGCATGAGCCAGAGCTGGCGCGCAGTCATCGTGAGGAGGTGCTGGCATTTGGCGAGCGTCTGATGGGTGAGCGGTTCAAGGACTTTATCCCGCTGCGTACATCGTCAGGACGTACTGGTGGTATCGCGTTTGTATTGCCACATGCGGTCAATCTGAATGCCAAGCGCTCGCATCAGGTGTATTTGAAATCGATGCTGGTCTCGGACAAAGCGGAAAATATTTTGCCAGACTGGGCGTTCTTCGTCAAATGTCTGATCTGGACAGACGAGCTTCAGCCAACGGCGTCGCGTGAACATTTTTATGAAGACGAGAAGCTGGAAAAGGTACGCGGCGAGCTAGGCGATTCCATCCGCAGTGAATTGATGCGTATGGCGGATTACGATCCAGATCGGTTGCAGCATATTATTCAACTGCATGTATTATCGATGAAAGCACTGGCGACAGAGGACGAGCAATTTTACCGGATTATTCACCGCTGGCTGCCATTTGAAACGACATACGGACGACGCACACTGGGCGAGATGCTCAAGGAGCATGATCAGCTGTATTTCACTCTGACGCTGGATGAATATCGGCAGATTACTCACGTCGCTGCTGCGCAAGCACTGCTAGTTGTGAACGGTGGTTATATTTACGATGCCGAGTTAATGGCGGCACTGCCACTAGTGAATGAGCAGGTAAATACCGGACGATTGTTACCAGAGGATGTATCGCTATCATTTACCGATCTGACGCCAGATGAACGCAGACAATATTATGAATTGACCCGTACAGCCGATACGGCGCTGCAACGGTTCCGTTGTCAGATTCAATTGAAACGTTTCAAACCGTCTGAATTACCAGCGTTGTTCACGCTGTCCAAGGAATCGTCTGAGCTACGTTCACTGGAAGCGGCAAAAGAAGTGAGCACGGACGCGCTATCTTCGATTCTAGGTAGTCTTGGTTCTTCGATGGAGCAGTCGGCGTATTCGACGCTGTACTTGAATCTGGACAATCCGGTCGTCAACAAAATCTTCATGCCCGGCAATCAGTCGATGATGGTGGTAGCGGTGGAGATGCTGTATGTGAATGCGTTAATGATGGGACATTATCCGATGAATCGGCAGGAGTTGGCGGTATTGAATCAGGGCATTTTGCGATTTCTGGAGCTGGGGTTATCGGCAGGAGGGGCGCAAGGCGGTGAACTGCAATGAGTGATTATTTTGCAGATGCCGAATGTGGCGAATTATACGAGCAAGCCTGTGCATTGCCGGACGGACGTGCCAAAATTGAGCTGTTGGAGCAGTCGGTTCGTATTGCCGATCGTCTCGGTGATATTCGGGGCGCATACATGATACGCACGGAGCTAGTCGAGACGGCAGTGTTCAACGGCTATGCACTCAAAGCAATTACGCATTTTTCATGGCAGTTGGGACAATTCGACCGTGATCCGTCCGCATATTGGGAGCGTTCATTGCTATGGTCTTATAAATGGATTGTTTCCAACTCGCTGCACTTTCCGCAGATTAGCCGTCAACAATTGATGGAGCTGATGGAGGATATGCGGGATCGTTTTGTGCGTGCAGGATATACCAATCGTACGTATTATTCCAATCTGTTTACCTTTTATATCCATACTGGTGAATTTGAGCTGGCGGACGAATATTACAACAAGGTACAGCAGATGGAGCGCGAAGACATTAGCGATTGCCATGCTTGCGACCGGAACGAAATTGTGGACTATCTGGCTGCCAGCGGACGTGACGAGGAAGCGTTAGAAGCGGCTGCCGATATTATAAAAGGCAAGCTGAGCTGTACCGAGATTCCTCATCTTACGTTAGCGACGGTATTGCTACCGCTGTACCGACTCGGGCGGCAGAAAGAAGCTATCCGTTACCAGCGCAAAAATTATCCGATGATTCGCGATAACCGTGACTTCCTGCGCAGTATCGGTGAGCACATCGCCTATCTGACGTATGCTGATCCATTTCAAGGGTTGTCATTGTATGAGCAGCACGCTCAGTGGTCGCTCGATTGTGACAGCCCGCTGGATCGAATGTATTTTCATGCGTATGCAGCTGGATTATTTCGAGTGCTGGCACAGGAGACGGTGTCATTCCAGATCCGTTTACCGGAATCGTATCCGTATGCAGAAGACAGTACGGATGTACAGTCTCTATCTCGTCATTTGCAGGAGATGGCGCTGGAACTGGCGGAGCAATTTGATCGGCGCAATGGCACGCGCTATTACAGCGAGCTGATTGATCAATTGTCCCATCCACAGCCTGTACAAAGATAAGTGATAGAGGAAACTCTCCATACAGAAGTGATATCGCAAAACGGCAGGGCAAGCAGATTCATTGAAATGTATATATGCGATCGTTATCACAGAATCATCGCATCAATCTCGTGTGCAATATACCAAGTATGTAATATATAACTATAGTCTTTACACTTCATACAATATCGAGCACGACTGGAGGAATAATAATGAGTATGGATACAGAGCGCAGCTATGATGATTTGATGATGGAGGCGTACGGATTGCCCAATGGGCGTGCCAAGCTGCAATTGCTGGAAGAAGCGGCACGTCTGGCAGATAGTGCGAACGACGTGGATGCAGGATATGGCATTCGTGAGGAAATCGTGGAAACGGCGACCTTTAGTGGGCATCCACGCACAGCACTTGTTGCTTTTTCATGGCAGCTCGGTCAGTTTGACAAGAACCCAGAAGAATATGATGAATTCACGCTGCTGTGGTCGTACAAATGGATTTTGGATAACCTGACCTGTTTTCCAGAAATCGAATTGGCACAGGTAGATCAGCTGCTTGAGGATATGAGACGCCGCTATCAGGAATACGGATACAGCGATCATATGTATTATTACTATCGGTTTACACTGGCACTACAATGCGGTGAGCTGGATCAGGCAGGGCAATATTTGGAGCAGATGCAACAGATGGAACGGGACGCCATGAGCGATTGCGAAGCCTGTATCCAAAATGAATTTGTAGAGTACTGGGTACGTCAGGGCGACGATGAGAATGTATTGAAACTGGCAGAGCCAATTGTCAAAGGTGAAATGAACTGCGCCGAAATTCCGCATCTGACGTTACCTAAGCTACTACTGCCCTTGTACCGTCAGGGCAAGAAAGCAGAAGCTGATCGTTATCAGAAAAAGGACTATAAGCTGATCAAGGATAATACCGATTTCCTGCGTTCTATCGGCGAGCATATTGGATATCTGACCATCACCGATCCGTTCAAAGGATTGGAGCTATTTCAGCAGCATGCCGCTTGGACGGATGTACACGAAGCTCCGCTGGATGTGATGCTATTCCATAGCTATGCTGCCGGACTGTTCCATCGTCTGCAACAGGAAGATGTTCAGTTTCATGTCAAATTGCCTGCTTCCTATCCAAATCCTGAGCATGCAACGGATGTCGCCCGATTGGCACAGCACTACAGTGAACGTGCGCTGGATGTAGCACGCCGTTTGGATCGTCGTAACGGCAACGATTACTATGTAACGTATACCAATAGCTTGATGAACCCAGTTATCAACTAGATTTACAATAAAACGTAGAGTTATAACTAAAAAGCCATCTGATATCCGCCCAGGACTTGTTTCACAACAAATCTGAACGGATGCAGATGGCTTTTCTTCACCTAAATATTTACAATGCCTATAGTCGCTGTCAGACATAACCTGATAACGGGAAACTTGCATCACATATTTGTAGACTACTAGAAGCGGAGTCGTTCATCACTTATGATGAGCAAGTAATACGACTATTACCTGCCGTCCAGAAAATTACCCAGTCCGCCGAGAATGCTGCCTTCCTCGCGTGTGCGTCCGCTGCCTTTACTGGCGGCGAGAATGCGATCTGCCATCCGGTTAAATGGAAGCGATTGTACCCACACTTTACCCGGACCGCGCAGCGTAGCGAAGAATAGTCCTTCGCCGCCGAACAGCGCCGATTTTACACCACGTACCATTTCGATATTGTAGTCAATGCCTGCTGTCATCGCGACCAGACAGCCAGTATCAAGGCGAAGCACCTCACCAGCATGCAGCGTCTTCTCGACTACATGACCACCAGAATGCACAAAGGCTTTACCGTCACCTTCTAGCTTTTGCATAATAAAGCCTTCACCGCCGAAGAATCCGGCACCTAGACGACGCTGGAATTCGATGCCAATCGATACGCCCTTGGCTGCACAGAGGAAGGCGTCCTTTTGACAGATTACTTTGCCGCCGTACTGCACCAGATCGAGCGGGATAATCTTGCCCGGATAAGGAGCAGCAAACGTTACACGCTGCTTCGGTGCATGACCAGCATGTGTGAACACGGTCATGAATAGACTTTCGCCAGTTAGTACACGCTTGCCTGCACCCATCAATTTACCGAGTAATCCGTTTCCTTGTCCGTTACCGTTGCTGCCATCTCCGAAGATCGTCTCCATCTGAATCTCCTGATCCATCATCATAAAGCTGCCCGCTTCGGCAATTACACTTTCACCCGGATCAAGTTCAATCTCGACACACTGCATTTCCTCGCCCAAAATCTCATAATCAATCTCATGTGCTGCCATGGTAGTGCCTCCCGTTATGGTTAGAATGTAAAGCTGTTATGCACGGTTATACGCAGGATAACGATCTGGCGTTGCAGGTTATAGAGCAAATGATATACCTATTTTAGCATAATGGCACCAAGTGAGCAGGTGGCGGAAGACGCATACGTGATACGAATGATGTGTCATAATAGGATTGTAAAATAGAACACAAGGAGGAATATTATGCTCGAATTGACTCAGCACTGGATACAACGAATCACAGCGGGCGAAAGTGAGAATGATATTGAGCTGGCTTCGATGATGAGTGCGATTATTGATTACGGCGATGATCATGATGCGCGGGCGATGTATCATTTCTGGTCGGCGCAGCGGCAGCAACATGTGCAGGTGCATGCTTGTCTGGAACCTATGATGCGATTAGGCGATACCGAGTTGGGCAGGGAGTTATATCGGCATATTTTCCGTGATGGAATCTTGAAGGATGATATGCCTGCGGAACTGCTGCATGTGATCGGTTATCTCGGTGTGGATGAAGCGCTGGATCGATTGGTACATTATGCACTGGCGCCACAGGCGGATTGGCAGCAGCAACAGGCAGCATGTCTTGGGCTACTGCATTTACCGTTACCGCATCTGGATTTGCCGGAGCCGTATGCTGTACGAATGATAGCGGCATTGGAGCATATCTGGGGACAATCGTTGTTTCATGAATTTTTACCAGCACTTAGCTGTAAGCTGGGCATGTCTGGCGGTGCAGAAGGGTTGGAGCAATGGGGTGAACAGACCGCATCCATAGACTGCAATGCAGGCTTGATTCTTGGCATCGCCATGTACGGTTCATCGCAACAGGACAGGCTACGCCGCATTTTGTGGAATCCGATCTGGGAAGCGGACAGCACGGGTACAGGCACATGTGTATGGACGTATCTCGCACTAGGGCATGTTGGCATATCGTTAACAGTATTGATCGACGATCTGAAGCAGGCATTGTCTCAGGAACAGAACGAGGTCGTTGTACGCCATCAGGCAAGTGCGTTATGCCGTATGCTAAATCTCAAGCTAGACTATCGTCATCAGCCAATCCGCTGGCTCAATCGCAATACCGATTCGCTGACAGAGCTATATCGCTTGCTGTATGGCTGGAGCAGTGCGCATAAGGATGATTCAGTAAGCGGGTTATTGGCTGCGCATCCAGCGCTGGGGTCATTTTATATGGATGAATACGAGACGTTAAGGCAGCGAATGGAGCTGGCTGTACAATACGAGGTGAATGCTGATCTGCTAGCTTCGGGGCTGCGTAAGAAGCATCGCAAGTAAGCATGTCAAAAGCGTCCAACACTCATCTATCGTATAGATCGTGCTGAACGCCGTTGTTCCTATCGTATCATTCGTGCGAATGTCGTTCGTGATTGGTACGTGTTTGTTTATGAGTCTGACTGCCTACGATTCTTGTCCCGCTGTTCACCGGCAACCCGCCAGCGACTGCGGAACGTTTCCATTCGTGGATGTAGATGATCCGGTTGACGGGTCAGCACCAGACTGATTTTGGTAATCCATTCTTCAAATGTGGCAAAGGATGCAAACCGATTTGCCATCTCTGGCGTCATCAGCAGGAAATATGGCGATGAATAATGATCCATACATGTGCGAATCGCGGCTTCGATCGGCGTATATTTTTTGCGTTTGCCATCCCAGCCTTCGATAAGAACCGACTTGCGTCCGCTGTCCAGCTTCCATTCCTGCAATCGCTGCTCTCGCTTGTAAAAAGGAGCCACCTGCTCGTTGGATATGCGGCGGACGGTCTGCTCGTGCAGCGGATACAGCACAAGCTTGGCAAAGCGCATTTGCTCCGCCACGATAGCCGCCTGCTCCAATGCAGCATCCGTAATATCGTTGAAGTCATCGTAATAAATGAGTGTGCCGCGAACATTACTCTGCGGCGGTTCATACCCGTAAGGAACCTGTTGATTGGATGAAGCCATGATCTGATTCTCCTTTCAAAATAAATCCGGATGCTATGAGGTCATTCGTATTCTTATTGTACCTGTTTGCAATTCGCGCTGTATAGCTGTTCAGCGTTTCCTGCAATTCGCCAAGTGATATCCAGTCATATAAGGGAGGTTGTCCATCAGTATGAGTTTAGAAATGCACTATAGTATTCAACCGATTACAGAGTTGCCCAATGACCTATTGTTGGAGCTAGTTCCATTCAGCGAACAGGAAGGTTATCGCCACATCCGACGTCTATATGATGACTATGTATCCGGCAGCAATACGTTTTCGCTGCCGGGTGAAATCTTGTATGGAGCGTACGCCGATCAACGATTAATCGGCATCTGTGGATTGAATCGCGATCCGCATGCCGGGCAGGATGGCGTTGGCAGGGTACGCCGCATGTATGTGCATCCGCAATTTCGCCGCTATGGTATTGGTGGCGCATTGGTGGCGCCTATCATGGAGCACGCAAGGCAACATTATCGGCTATTGGTGTTGTATACGCCGGATGTAGCTGCTGGAACGTTTTACGAATCGCTTGGTTTCCAGCGTACCGAGGATACTACTCAATGGAATTATATGATGTTACTGTAAGGTGGCTTCAATCTGGCATGACTCATAATGAAGCGGCTCGCTGGAATTGCTGGCATCCGCGATAGATCGATCGATAGATCTTGAGCAGGCACGTCATACGTTAACTGAGTTGCCAGAAATTCCAGACTTACACGCATAACATCAATAGTCAGCCATTCCCCAGCACAGCGATGGTCATTGCGGTGATCTCCGCCACCTTGTGGGATAAGATCGAATGGACTGCCATCCCAATCTGCAAAACGAGTGGGATTGAATTGATTCGGCTCTTGCCATAGCTGCGGATCATGAGTCGTGCCGTACACATCCAGGATGACCATCGTTCCCTGTGGGAAATGATAGCCGTTCCATTCAAAATCTCTTTTTACCTGTGCACCGAGAATCGGCGTAAATGGATACAATCGGCGCACTTCCTGTACAAACCACTGGCTGTATGTCCGATCCTCTTCTGTTTGAAACGAAGTAATCAGACGTTCACACGCCTCTGGATAATCGTGTAAAGCCAGTGCGCTGAATACGACATATCGCCCAATCGCAACAATCGGACGAATAATATTGATTAGCTCGACGGCTGCGGTTGAAACGTCAAGTAGCTGATCTTCCGTATCCCGGTGCCACGACATCGCATACGCAGCGGTTTGCTCCGGTACATCTACACGACCTTCGCGAATCAGCCCGATCAATTCGCTAACCCATTGCTCGGTATGTCGACGCGCCTGCTTGCCTTCCTGATAGCGACTACCTAGTCCACCGAATGATTCGACCATCTGTCCCAGCTCATCGGAGATAAGCTTCACATCCTGTTCGCGCAATGGCACACCTGCCCATTGACAGGCAGCACGACACATCACCTGCTGCGCTTCGTCGAATAGCTCCAGCTGGACTGTACTTTCCCAGCGAAGTGCCGCCGCTTGCCATTGTCGTTTAACGATGCCAGCGATTTCACCAAGTCGTTCCGGTGTCATTAGCGACATGAATAGCTGCTTGCGATGCAGATGTGCCTTACCATCCAGCGTCTGTACCCCTTTTTCGCCAAACAATGATTTCTGAATCCGCTTGGGGATAGCCCCGCCGCGTTGGAACAGATCATTATTGTAAAATAACTCCGCGCCTTCACGTCCACCAAGACAGATTGCCGTCTGACCAAGCAGTCGTGTCTGGAAAATATTACTTTGCAACTCCTGTCTACGATGTAGTGCAAATTCATACCCTTCTGTCAGCAACGGAATGCTGCCTTCAATCGTTTTATCCTTAGGAATTTTTAAATGGGTCATCATCAGGTCCCCTTCGCTCATATGATATACTAGTAAAGCCATACTGGAATTCATTACCTCTAATCCCAGTCGGTATAACAGCTTCCATATGATTTATGGAAAAGGAGGGAATTGACGTTGCATTTTCAGATTTTTAATCTATTGATCACCGTGTTGATCGTTCTAGTGCCTAGTGTAATCTTGATCTGGTGTGCGGTGCTATGTATTCAGGTAGCGATTCGAGCTAAAAAGGCACTGGATCTATACATTGTCGATAAAGAGAAGCAGATGAATCAGGATCATTTATAGAAGTACAGGCGATATACATAGTCTTTGCTCATGCACATACCTATTTCCATCATACAATCTCTCCGATCTTCGGTGGATGCCAAATGCCAGACGCAACGATAGAACACCATATGCAGGGGGGAGCAACACGCATGGCGATCACATTCAAATATAGTGCACCGTATAGTCTGGGAGCCGAGCTGCACATCATTAACTCCAATCCATTCTACAACCAGATCACCAAAGGCAAACAACAGCTGGAACAAGCGGAATTGGAGCAGGAGGTGGCAGAAGCTTCTGAGCTAGGTGCCGAGCGTTACGTTATTCTGCTGGATGCAGACATCGTCGGGATTGTGGAATTTCTGCCACTGAATCCATATGATGATTGCTCTTGGCTCGGTCTGTTTATGATGGAATCGTCACGGCAACGCAGTGGTCTTGGTGGTCAGGCATTAGAAGCTTTTGAACAGCAGCTTCGTCAGCGCGGAATCGGTATGCTGCGATTGGCTGTCGTCGTCGACAATGAGCCTGCGCATGCGTTCTGGAAAAAGCATCATTTTCAATACGTGCGATCAACGACAACACCTGCTCAGCTGGATGTCATCATCTATGAAAAGCAACTTCAAGCGCAAGTGCAGTAAGCGTAGTATTCCCTTTTCCAATAGGTAACTATACAGTTCGCTTGTAGGTAGTCATTCACAGTATAGAGACATTCAATACACACTTTACATCCTATTAATAATTACTATATTATTTTACAAACTTAGCGATTGACACCATGTACCTTGCCCCTTAAAATTTGTTTAAACCGTAAGGTGTATTCATTCATTTAAGGGAGGGACCCTCATGCTGCAAACCATTCAAAAAGTGTTCGAATGGCTGTTTGTCCACCGTAACGGCGTTTATCAATTTGGTGACGTGTACTGTGAAGACAGTGGCTTTATCGTCTATGTCCCTAGAGAAGAGCAATGATCCTTACAACCAACGACTAACTCAATCGATGAGCTGCAATGCGGAAGCTTCGTGCTTCACATTGCAGCTTTTGTTTATGCTCACATTCCAGTTATAATGAATAGGATTACATGATTCTGTGCGATAAGTGTGCGTGTACAGAATGACCATGGCAATGCACTATATTTTACTGCTGAAAGGATATATGACTATGGCACAATTGCAAAAAGCAACCTTCGCAGGCGGCTGTTTCTGGTGCATGGTAACTCCGTTCGAGGAGCAGCCCGGCATTCACGGCATCGTCTCCGGCTATACTGCTGGACATGTGAAGAATCCAACGTATGAACAGGTGAAGACTGGCAATACTGGACATTATGAAGTGGTAGAGATTACCTTTGATCCTGAGTTGTTCCCATATGAGCGTCTGTTGGAGCTGTACTGGCCGCAGATCGACCCGACCGATGATGGCGGGCAATTCCACGACCGGGGTACGCAGTATCGGACAGCGATCTTCTACCATAATGAGCAGCAGCAGGAGCAGGCATTGCAGAGCAAAGCCGAAGTGGCAGCCAGCGGACGCTTTGACGGCAAACCAGTAGTGACTGAAATTTTGCCAGCAGACGTCTTTTACCCGGCGGAAGAATATCATCAGGATTATCACAAAAAGAACAAAAAGCATTACAAGGAAGATCGCGAAAAGTCAGGTCGTGACGAGTTCATCGCCGAGCATTGGCAGCAATCCTGATCTCTCTATGAACTTCATATCTCAAGCATGTCCCCCAAGATCCAGGCGGAATTTGTTCTGCCTGGATTATTGTTTGTATGGCATGGAACAGTACATCTTCAATTTTCAGGAAAATATACCGTTAACTATAATGGGGTATCAATACAAGAGAGAAAAGGATGAGGGGTAATGGCTCTACGCAATCCAGTATTATACGGAAATGGATTCAATCGTCCATCGGATCGACATTACGATCAATCGATGACACTCGCAGGAGCGGCGGGCAAAGCGCTTGTACTTACTGTTTTACTTGTAGCATCAGCAATATTTACATGGTACTTATTTAACAAAGGGGAAGACGTGATTACATTTCTGAAAGTTGGCTCTATCGGCTCACTGCTGATCGCTCTGCCGACCATCTTCTTTCCAAAAATCTCGCCAGTCACGGCACCGCTGTATGTCATCTTGAATGGCTTGATGCTGGGTGCAGTGTCAGCGGTGATGGAGTACTTTTATCCGGGTATCGTACTGAATGCGATTCTGATCACGTTATGTCTGCTAATGGTCACACTGTTTCTATATGCAACTCGGATAATCCGCGTTACACCGGGATTAGTGTCAGCGATTGGCATTAGTACACTGGCGATTGCACTGACGTATCTGGTCGATTTTGTACTTAGCTTTTTCGGTATGAGCGTGCCGTATATTCATGATACCGGCTGGGTTGGTATCGGGATTAGCATCTTTGTCGTGATTGTGGCAACAGCGAATCTGCTGATCGACTTTAGTAATATTGAGCAATACGCCAACGAAGGTCGTCCAAAGTATATGGAATGGTACGGTGCGTTTGGACTGATGGTAACGATTATCTGGATGTACATCGAGATTCTGCGCCTGCTGTCCAAGCTGGCGGCGAGCCGGAACTGATCTGTTATATCGTCATATGTTCAGTGTGCGATTATGAGATCGTAAACGAAGCGTCACACAAATTAGATACCCCATAAGAGATAAAAAAAGAAACGTCGCCTTCTGTATATTTGCAGACTGGTGGCGTTTTGTCATTGCACAAAGATCAGGCACCTTTCCGAACGTATCATACAAATGAAACGAAAAGACTGGTTGCTTGCATCATCTTTCGGTATAGTTAGTTTCATGAAAAAAAGGAGGAATACCTATGATACTCGAAGTCGCTATTCTCAACGTCATTCCCGGTCAGAGCGACAGCTTTGAACAAAGCTTCAAACAAGCAGAACTGATTATTTCCAGTATGAACGGCTATGTCTCCCATGAATTGCAGCGCTGTATGGAAGTGGACAATCAGTACATTCTGCTCGTACGCTGGGCAACGCTGGAAGATCATACCGAAGGCTTCCGCGGCTCTGTACAATATCAGGAGTGGAAAAAGCTGCTCCACCACTATTACGATCCGTTCCCGGTTGTTCATCATTATGAATTCGTATAGCCTGCAATACTATAAGTAACATCTCATGCCGAGGAGGAACTACATATGATTACCATTCAACAGGTTACTAGCCGTGATGCGGATCTGCGTCAATTGATCAGCGAGCTGGACGACGATCTGTTCCAGCGTTATCCGGCAGAGCAGGTGCATCGGCTGGATCTGGATCATCCTGATATGGAGCAGGTGACATTCGTCGTTGCGTATCTGGATGCAGCCCCGGTCGGCTGTGGTGCCATTCGCAGGCTGGACGATCAGTATACCGAGCTGAAGCGCTTCTACGTGCAATCGTCTCATCGACGCAAAGGCATTGCTGGACAGCTACTGACAGCGCTGGAACAGCGTGCGGGTGAGCAAGGGCATAGCGGAATTCGGCTGGAAACCGGAGCAGCGCAACCGGAAGCGCTCGCCTTTTATGAGCGCAATGGATATATTGCTATTGAGCGTTTTGGAGAATATGTTTACGATGCAAGCAGTCTTTGTTACGAAAAATCCATTTGATGGACGATAATTAAGCTACCAACAATTCCAGCGATATGCTGGCAAGCTAATCATGTATAATATTTCGATTCATGGAGAGGAAGGTATCAATGCCATTTATTACGATCAAAGTATTGGAAGGCAGATCAGTTGAGCAGAAACGCGAGCTGGTACAGAAGATGTCTGATCTCGTATCCGACGTATTGGAACTGGACAAAGAGAAAATTTTCATCTTTTTTGAAGACCTTCCACAGCACAACTACGGCAGAAACGGTGAATTGTTTTCTGATTCCATTGCTGCCAAACAACAAGACGACTCGCAGGATAAGTAAATAAATAAGATGCAGCAATAAGAGCCGACTGTATGTATATGCAGTCGGTTCTACGTATAGTAGCGTTTACTATCAGAATATGGAGGGATGGATACTATGTGGGGAGTGGAACACTACTGGTTGTTTGTGCTGTCTAGCATTTTGCTTAATATTACGCCGGGCAGCGATACGATCTATATTTTGAGTCGCAGCGTATTTCAGGGACGTCAGGCAGGGTTGATGTCTGTTTATGGCATTATCGCCGGATCGATGGTGCATACTCTGCTGGCAGGTTTGGGATTGTCACTGATTCTGATGCAATCGGCGCTGGCATTCAATCTGGTCAAATGGCTCGGTGCCGCCTATCTGATCTGGCTGGGCATTCGTTCCATCATGACACGTCAGGAAGCTGCCGCCAAGATGGAGCATGCGCCGCGTTTGCCGCTGCGTAATGTCTTTTTTCAGGGGATGCTGACCAATGTGCTGAATCCGAAGGTGGCGCTATTTTATCTGGCGTTTATTCCGCAATTCGTCGATCCGGGTCAGAGCATGGGACCGCTACCGTTTCTGCTGCTGGGTCTGACATTTAGCGCGACCGGATTGAGTTGGTGTCTGCTGCTTGTCTTCTTTTCCAGCAAAATGGCAGGTCGTCTACAATCCAGCAAAGTATCGCGTTATATGAACAAAATTACTGGTAGCATCTTTGTCGTGCTTGGACTGAATCTGCTGCGTACTTCGCGTAGTTTGTAAAGTTGCACTGTAGCGTGAATCACAACAATGATATGAAACGTCAAAGAGGTGCCTGTTTGCAATCTAACAGGCACCTCTTATAATTGATTGTTCTGATTTATTGGGCTTCTGGAAAAGACACTGCCGGTACATGACGCTCCAGCCAGTGGATCAGATCGGCGGTCACTTCATCCCGATTAATATCGTTTAGTGTCTCATGCCGCCCACCCGGATATAACTTCAGCTCTACATCGTTGATATGCAAACGGCGATACTGCTCATACAGTTTCCGTACGCCTTTGCCATATAATCCGACCGGATCACGATCTCCGCTAAAAATGTATACCGGTTTATCCTGTGGAATACAGTTCATACATTCCGGTCGATGAATCTCCATCAGCAGATGAAAGAAATGCACATAAAAGCGCACGCTGACCGGTTTGGCGCAATACGGGTCGTTCACATACAGCGATACCTCGTCCGGGTCGCGAGATAGCCAGTCAAACCGCGTGACCAGTGGTTTGGGGAGTCCCCGATTGTAAGGACCGAATACAAGCGCATGCAGCAGTAGACTGCGATGCAACGGTCCTTTGAACCGTTGTTGCCAAGCAGCAATGCGCATCCCGGCAGACAATAATCCACGCGGACCATTGGAGCCGGACAGCAGAAAGCCGCTGTATAGTTGCGGCTGTTCATACATTAACTTTTGTACGACAAACGATCCCATGCTGTGACCGAACAGAAATAACGGCACACCTGCATGCTGCTCAGCAATATGCTGCGAGAGCTGTGCCATATTTTGCGCCATCCAATAAAAGCCATCCTCACCCGGATCACCTAGCTCATCCAGTGAAGGCGCAGTTAACCCATGCCCGCGATGATCGTTCGCATACACTGCAAACCCACGCTCCGTCAGCGCTTCCGCCAGCCGCACATACCGCCGCGCTGTCTCCGACATGCCATGTGACAGCTGTACAATCCCGTTGAGTGACTGTCCAGCGCTCCAACCATCTGGCAGCCATTCATATACATGCACCGCAATGCCCTGCGGATCGATTATGCGAAATGTCCGTTCTTGCATGTCCGTTTCTTCCTTTCGTTATTTATAAATGTGAAATCAATAATCACTATATCGCCTTATTAAAATGAATTATAAAGCATTTTAAACAAAGTCTGATATCAATTGATAAATTTTAACATAAATACCGATATGACTGAATAATATCGGTATAAAAGAATTCAAATTGACGAACAATCCACGGACTGCTAAATTAGGTATAATCTTGTGATGGAGGCGGTCTGGTTATGAATTTTGTATTTTTCTCTCCACATTTTCCCGGCAGCAGCAGTGAATTTGCCATTCGGCTGCATCAGGAAGGCGCGACAGTGCTTGGCATTGGCGACGCTTCGTATGATAGTCTACACCCGCGGTTGCGGGAAGCACTGACGGAATACTACCGTATCGATAGTATGGAGAATCAGGACGACATCCTGCGGGCAGTTGGATTTTTCACACATAAATACGGCAAAATCCACCGCTTTGAATCGATGAATGAATACTGGCTCGAAAGCGATGCGCAGATGCGTACCGACTTTAATATCGACGGCACCAAAGCCGACTTTGTCGATAACCTTAAACAGAAATCGAAAATGAAAGACTTTTTCCAGAAAAGCGGTGTAGATACAGTACGCTTTCTCAAAAATCCAGACCGCGATAGCGCGGCAGCATTTATCAAGCAAAATGGATTCCCTGTCGTTGTAAAGCCTGATCTCGGTTCAGGAGCGAGCATGACCTACAAGCTCAGTAACCAGGAAGAACTGGATTATTTCTTCCACACTTCCCCGGATGATACTGAATTTATTATGGAAGAATTTGTGGACGGCATCATTCTCACGTATGACGGTCTGATTGACCGTGACGGTATTGTTCGTTTTCAGGCAAGTCACCGATTTGAACAAAGTATTATGAAAGTGGTTAGCGATGACGATCATCTGCGGTATTTCTGCTTACAAACGGTTGACCCGGACGTGGAAGCAGCAGGGCGCAGCATTTTGCAGGCATTTGATATCAAAGAACGGTTTTTCCATATTGAGCTGTTCAAATCTAACAAGGATGGACGGCTGATCGCGCTAGAAGTGAATATGCGTCCACCGGGCGCTTGGATGACCGATGCCATCAACTATTCATATAATGTCGATATTTACTCGCGCTGGGCACAGATGGTTGTGCATGGTGGCAACGGCGAACCGCCGGAAGGGCAATATTATACCGGTTATGCCAGCCGCAAAGATTGGAAGCATTACGTGCATTCGCATGATGATATTGTGTGGGAGTTGGGCGATGCGCTTGTGCGCTACGATGAGATTGAAGAGATTTTCAGCCGGGCAAGTGGCAACCGTGCGTATCAGTTCCGAGCGGATTCACTGGAGCGTATACGCGAGATTGCCGATTATATTCAAGCAGAGCACCGTTAGGACTCCATAGCTGGATCATACACGGACAATACAATACGTACGCAAGAACAGATAAGCAAACAGGGCAATAGCCCATGTTACAGAGCAGCAGAAGGGCGGAAAGCGTGGATATGGTAACTGTACAATACCGAAAAGAATACAGCTCGGCGCTTGGCCGCGAGATGGAATATAAAGTGTATGGCAACCGGGGGAAGCCGATGCTGGTGTTTCCAACGTCGCTTGGACGCTTTTACCAGTACGAAGATTCCGGCATGATTCAGGAGTTATCCCCTTAGATTGATGCTGGTAAATTGCAAGTATGGGCATGTGACAGTATTGATGAGGAGACATTCTTTTCGCTGCATTGGAATGTAGAGGATCGCATCAATCGGCATGAGCAATACAACGCGTATATTATCAATGAATTGATTCCGCACATTTTATGGGAAAGTCAGCACAACAACAACGGACATGAGCAAAAGATTCTGATTAGCGGCTGTTCCATGGGTGCTTATTACAGTGGTAATTTCTTTTTCCGCCATCCGCATTTTTTTGATACATTGCTGGCACAAAGCGGTGTGTATTCGGTTCAACATTTCTTCGGCGATCATCGTCATGGAGCGTCTTATTACAACTCCCCGCTTGATTATTTGCCGGGATTGTACGACGAGCATCTATTGAACCAATACCGTAACAGTCGTATCATTCTCTGCTGTGGACAGGGCGCATGGGAAGACGAGATGCGTTATGAGACGGATCGTTTGCACCAGATACTACAACAGAAGCATATTCCTGCTCGTGTAGAATTTTGGGGACACGATGTAGATCATGATTGGCATTGGTGGAGAAAGCAACTGCGATATTATATGAGCAGTTTGATGTAGACAACTGAACAACAGCTATACACCATTTAAGCGTATAGCGTATAGCGTATAGCGTATAGCGTATAGCGTATAGCGTATAGCGTATAGCGCCACATGAAAAAGCCTGCCTCGTAGGTGTTGCACATCGAGGCAGGCTTTTTGTTATACAGATCATTCATTGCTTTTATTTATATTTGTCGTGGGTCATGCACGATTGGATTGATAATCTGCTCCCATCCATGATCGACCAGAACTGAAACTAGTTCTCAGAACCAAGATGCATCAATCCCAATTCAACATCATCCTATGGCAAATACGAACGGATCACGGTAAAGTTACCATCCAGCGAATACTCACCCAGATTTGCAGGAAGCAGGAAGCATTGACCGCCTTGCAACTCTGTTGTATCGCCATTCCAAGATAATGTGCCTTCACCATCCGCAATGACAAGAATCGTAAAGCTTTCCGGTGTCGTAGACAATGCCCATTCGCCGTCAACTACGCCTTTTTCTACGATAAAATAAGGAGAGGTTGCCAGCGTTAGCCATTCGCCTGCTGCCAGACCATCCGTCTTCATCGTCGTTGCACCAGCACCTTCGTAGGCGATCACATTTAGCGAATCCTCGATATGCAACTCACGCGGCTTGCCGTCCAGACCGGGACGATCGTAATCGTATAAACGGTAGGTCGTATCGGAGTTTTGCTGAATTTCGGCGACAAGTACACCTGCACACAGCGCATGCACTGTACCTGCCGGAATGTAAAAAGTATCACCAGCCTGAACCGGTACTTCTTGCAGATCATCCGTAATGCGATTTTCGGCAATCGAAGCTGCCAGCGATTCGCGGGTAACGCCTTCGTTTAGACCATAGATGATTTTGGCATCCGGTTTGGCATCCAGCACGTACCACATTTCTGTTTTGCCCAGCTCGCCCTGCGGCAGACCTTCATAATCGTCGGTTGGATGCACCTGTACAGACAGATCGTCATTGCAGTCCAGTAGCTTGATCAGCAGCGGGAAGCGACCGTTTGTTTCGGATACGCCTTTGCTGCCGAACCAGTCGCGTCCGAGCTTCTCACGCAATTGATCCAGTCCCCAGCCATCCAGCTCGCCGCCGATAACAGATGTGGTGCCGTTCGGATGATCTGCGATCATCCAGCCTTCACCGATTGCACCTTCTGGGATGTTCCAGCCAAATTGCTCCAGTGCGCGTCCACCCCAGACACGTTCCTTGAATTCCGGTTGAAATTGTAGCGGGTATGGCTTCGTCATAATATCTCTCCTCCACTTGGATAATAGCCGCACTATGTATAACTGTTACTTGCGGACAGCCTGTATCTCTGGCAAATGCGGCAAATGCCTGTACTCATCTTAACGTGCTGACTGGAAAAACTCCAGACGCTCGCCATCCGGTCCACTGAAAAAGAAATAGCGGCTTCCGTTTGGCAATGTCGTAATTTCAGCATCCAACTCACTCACCTGCAACCCTTGGATACGTTCAAATTCCACATCCACATCATCCACCGCAAAAGCGACATGATGCACCTGACCTTCAGCAGGCAATTTGTCTGCGTACCCTTGAATCAACTCTAGCTCGGTATCGGTATGACCTGGAAAAGCGAGAAACGCCAGTTGAATCTGTTCGTTGATATGCCCGGTCGTTTCCAGATGCTTCAGACCGACCACCTGCTCATAAAAGTCGATGGATTGCTGGATCGATGATACCATAATGCCTACATGCTCTATTTTGCGTACTGCCATAAATGAATACACTCCTTTTTCTGCATGGAATGAACAGCAAATCTATATCCATAATGCTGATGGATCACCTGATTAATAGCCAAAAGATGCCGCCTGCACATGCAGCAGCATCTCGATTATAGCAGTAACACAGTTTAAAGCGCAAAAGCAGCATAGACATCATTAGCATGGATTGTCCGTTGTTGGCTACGTATCAGCTTTTTTCTCTATTGCAATCAGATACGGCGCATCCTGCCGTTGTAACTGACGGTAAATGATACATTGTGCCAGTGAAACAGGCAGGGAGGACGCCCATTGCTGTACCATCTCTGCTTCCACAGCGCCGCCATCATGACCCGGATACAGCATAATCGTCAAAATACCACGCGGAGCCAGTAGAGACAGCGACACATCCAGCGCAGGCAGAGTAGAGGAGGGCAGTGTAATAATAGAATGATCTCCAGTTGGCAAATACCCTAGATTGAACATGATTGCCCGTAGCTTACCATGTAGCTCCTGTGGAATATGCTGCTGCATCAGATCATGACTGGACAGCACAGGAATGACCTGTGCCAGCGCTTCGTCTGAATACTTGTCCAGACGCTCCATTGTACGATCCAGCGCTTCCTGTTGAATATCAAAGCTGAATACTTTACCTTTTGCTCCTACAGCACGCGCCAGCATGAGCGTATCTGCACCCGTCCCAGCAGTTGCGTCCACTACGGCAGCGCTTGATACATGTTCCAGTCGTTCAAGGATCAATTTGTGAGCAAAGCTCAATACAGAAACGAATCCCATCTACGTCGCCCTCCAGTATTTGCCCTGCCAAGTGTCACGACGCTTCAGTTCAGCGTCAAACCCATTTAACACTTCCCATTTTTTCATACTCCATAGCGGACCGATCAGGAGATCACGCGGCGCATCGCCGGTCAGCCGATGGACAATCATTTCTGGCGGCAGAAATTCCAGTGTATCGACGATTAACTTGATATACTCATCCTGTTCCAGAAAGCGCAGTAATCCGGCTTCATACTGTTTCACCATTGGCGTTTTGCGCATGAGATGCAGTAGATGAATCTTGATTCCTTGTACATCCATTTGTGCTACAGCACGTCCGGTATCCAGCATCATCTCATGACTTTCCTGCGGCAATCCGTAAATGATATGCGTGCAGACACGAATGCCGCGTGCGCGTAGCTTATGCACGGCTTCTTCATAACAGGCAGTATCATGCGCCCGATTGATCAGCGTAGAGGTGGATTCATGAACACTTTGCAGTCCCATCTCTACCCACAGATATGTACGCTCATTCAGCTCTGCCAAATAATCGACCACATCGTCAGGCAGACAATCCGGTCGTGTAGCAATCGATAACCCGACTACCCCGGGTTGCTGCAAAATCACTTCGTAATATTCGCGCAATTCTTCCACTGGCGCATACGTATTCGTATACGCCTGAAAATAACCGATATATTGAGCATCCGGCCATTTCTGATGCTGCCGATCCCGAATCGTATTGAACTGTGTTACCAGATCGTCGCGTCGTCGTCCGGCAAAATCACCCGATCCGCGTGCACTACAAAATGTGCAGCCACCAGTAGCGATACTGCCGTCACGATTCGGGCATGTGAATCCCGCATCAAGCATAACCTTGAATACTTTCGTGCCGAATTGTTCACGCATTTCTGTATTCCATGTATGAAATCGTTTATCTCCCCATAACAGAGGTTGTTGAACCGTGTGCATACGTTCCATGCTGAAACTCCTTTTCGATGCCCAAACGAGAACACGATACATGTTCGTTCTGCATTTCTTATCCTCGATTGTAGCAAAATCATTGGCCTATGAAAATGAATTACCGCATGGCGATTCAACTTTTACGGGAAAGGGTAATATCATGTTGCTGACTTTTGCAGTCACCATTCATAGGATTTGCTAGATGATTTGCTTTTATGCGCAAAAATGAGTAGACTATGAATGCTCAAAATTTGTTGGACCCCAATTCCAAATATAGAGAAAAGGATTTTTTGCATCATCTTTTCATGATGCCGGAAGTCCTTTTTTCCTTTTTAGGCTTTACAATTACGGATTTCTTCGTCAAAATAATTTCGTACAACATATCTATTGAAAGTAACGTGACAACGTTATTGAAAATCGGAGGAACAAGATGCGTTTAAGAGGCAGAAAAGGGATTCGCGAGGATCTAGAGCAACAACAGGATCTGGTCGTACTGAATCCTGAGGAATTCAAAGGCAAATGGCGTGAGCGTTTTAACAATGATTATCCGATTCATGTCGAATTCGGCATGGGCAAGGGACGTTTTGTGAGCCAGATGAGTGTACGCAACCGCGAGGTTAACTATATCGGATTTGATATGTACGACGAACTGGTACGTCGTGCAGCAGAGAAGACTCGTATTGCTTGGAACGAAGCAGAATTGGGCAATCCGACCAGCATCCAGCTGGCACTGGCGAATATCGAGAATATCGAAGACATTTTTGAGCCTGGTGAGATTGAACGAGTGTACCTGAATTTCAGCGATCCATGGCCTAAGAAAAAGCACGGTCGTCGTCGTTTGACACATCCACGCTTTTTGGAGAAATACTGTCGTTTGCTGAATGCTCAAGGTCAGATTCATTTCAAAACCGATTCGGAGACATTGTTTGAGTTCTCGCTCAATTCATTTGCCGATTACGGTCTGCAAATGACCAATCTGAGTCTGAATCTGCACCGTGACGGAATTAACGAAGAGCATGTGATGACAGAATACGAAGCCAAGTTTATGGGCAAAGGCATGCGCATTCATCGCTGCGAAGTCATCATAGGTGAGCAAGCGCTAGCGCAATACAACAAAACCCGCTTGGATCAATATTAAGATTCATACTGTAATATGAAACGTATATGCACAGCAAAAAGGTCTTAACCGTGATCAGGTTAAGACCTTACTTTGTTCAGCCATATCCATAATGCTACGCGCACATTCCGTTGGATTGTAGCGGTCGATTTGTTCCAGCTTGAGCTGGCGCTGAGTCATAATCGCTTCATAGTCGTGAACGAGCAAATCCATCCACTGAGCAACGACATCGAGCGATGTAATCGGTTCGCCCCAACCTTGTTCTGTAAAGTACTGTGAATTCTGCTCTTCCTGTCCGGGAAGTGGATTGTAAAATAGCATCGGAATCGCTTTGGCAAGTCCTTCTGTACATGTCATGCCACCTGGCTTCGTTACGAGCAGATCAGACACTTCCATTAATTTATCGATTTCTTTCGTATACTGGATTAAATGAATGTTGTCATGATGGAATCGCCTGTCCTGTGCTGCGCGTTCATATGCTTTGGTATTGCTGCCAAAGCAGAAGATCAGTTGCGCATAATCAGCATAACGTGCCAAGTATGTACTGACCACACTATCACTCATTCCCCAGCCGCCGCCCATAACCATCACTGTTGGCATATCCTTCAAACCAAAGCGGCAACGAATTTCCGCTTTACTAGGGTGTTCCCAGAAGTTCGGATGCACCGGAATACCAGTAACCATAATACGTGAACTGGGAATGCCACGCATTTGAAGTTTGGAGCGTACGCCTTCCGTAGAAACCAGATAACGGTCTACTTCGGGATTGACCCATGTGCCATGCGCATCATAGTCTGTAATGACCATACAGAGCGGTACATCCAATCCCAGCCGTTTTAGCCGGGCGATGACTGCACCGGGAATCGGATGAGTACAGACGATGACGTCTGGACGCAGCTGGCGGATCACATTTTGTGTATGGGTATAAAAGATACGGTGAAGCGCCAGTGTCGCCAGACGGTTAATCGAGCGTTTGTACTGCGTTCTGTACATCATCCGTATCAGTTTTGGCTGTGAGACAATTGTTTTTTTGTAAGCGGTGATAATGAGTGGCGCTACTTTGGGATTGAGGAAACTGCCAAGCTCCAGTACACGGGTCTGGATATTGGGCGAGATTTTACGTAAGCTGCTCGACAATGCGTAAGCAGCCTGTGTATGACCTGAACCAAAACCTTCCGACAGAAGCAGCACTCTGTATTTTGTCACGTTCATTTCACCTTTTCTGCAAGGTATTCTCTACATAGATTTGTGCCATGATGTGTAGATATCCCTGATGCCCATTCTGTAATATACCTGTAACATTATTACCGTAATGTTACAATAACCCCTTTACGGCCATAATGCAACTGTACCGAAGGCTACACCCGAACCGATCAATGCACCGACCAGCACATCAGAAGGATAATGCAGACCGAGATACATTCTGGATATCCCAACGAGTAAGGCAATCGGTAATAACCAAGCCATCGTAGTAATATCAGTTAGCATGAACGGAACCGTAACCGAGAAGATAGCTGTCGTATGTCCGGATGGAAAAGAATGATCAGTCAGCGGATTGCGAAAGGTGATCGTTTCCGGTATCGCCAGATAAGGACGTATACGCGGATACAGCTTTTTGGCGATAGCGACAGGTATATGACTGATTGCTAGCGCAATCGCCGCTTGTAGCCCGGCAAGACTCCAAGGTTGCGGAGCAAGTAGCCAGATAGCCAGCGTCGCAATAATCGTAAATGTAGCTCCGCCTAGATTCGTTAAATAATAAAAGAACAGATTCAAAAACTGGTTATGAAGCCGTGTATTGAAAAATCGGAAAATATATTGCTCCATAACTTGTAAGCGGATTAGAAACTGACGCATGAGAGACCCCCGTATACATTGCCATTTTTGGGCTTAAATTAATCATATTTTTATTCTTTAACCATTTCAAGCATTATAACGTTAACATTCGGTTAAATTGATCGTCTATTATTTGCATGTTGTCGTTTTGCATCATATTAGACATTCCAATCGGACAGGTGACTGCCTTTGCTTAAACTTACCCGTTCCGTCTGCAACTCATTCATCGATACACCTAGTATAATGAACGCAGTGTGTAAAAGACATGTCGCAACAAGCGATTATCCTTCCTTCAATGTTCATCAAAATGACTGATTCAATCGAAAATAATGCGTTTATAGATTGGCAGACTAGAGAAAGAACGGATGACATTCTTATTTTAGATCCACATTGTAGGCGATCTGAGAAGATTGAACCCATTTTTCATATGTAAAAATGAGACTAAAGATTTAGAAAGCGAGCAAAATGGAGCAATTTGGAGCTAAAACGATTTTTATTATCATTCTGCAACATTCTCGTAATATATTACGTATATATTACAGAGAATTTCGCGAATTAGTGAAAAATGTCGCTTTGACAAAAAAACAAAAAGTGTGCAAAATCTTAATGTCCGCATCGGAATGAGGTTAAACAGGAACAATTTGCGGAAAGCTGAATCTTTCAGTCATAATGAATCAGGATGTAAAAGGCAGAGAAAATCACAAACACAAACTTAATTATTTAAAAACAAACATGGTATCACGTTTTATCATCGGATACCAGCTAACCATGGATGAAACGTCAATAGTTCAAAGCTTGAAAGGGTTCTACCAATGAAGGGGGTCACACATCGTGATGGGTAATATCATGGACACAATTTTTATAGTACTGCAAGTTATACTGGCATTTATTGCAGTCTATCAATTCGGGTTCTCATTATTCGGTATTTTCAAACGTAAAAAGAGACCAGAACACGCACCGCAAAAATCATTCGCTATTCTGGTTGCTGCACATAACGAGGAACAGGTTATTGGCGCGCTAATGGAAAACTTAAAGCAGATGGACTATCCAAAAGAATTGTACGATGTATTCGTAATCTGCGATAACTGTACAGATAGCACAGCTGATATCGTACGTAGCCATGGCATGAACGCTTGTGTGCGTACCAATGCTGCACAACGCGGTAAAGGATATGCAATCGAGTGGATGCTGCGCGAACTGTGGAGTATGGAACGTCAATACGATGGTATCGTAATGTTTGATGCCGACAACCTGGCTGCTCCAAACTTCCTGACTGAAATGAACAATGACATGTGTGAAGGCGCACGCGTTATTCAAGGTTATATTGATACAAAGAACCCGGAAGATTCTTGGATTACAGCTGCTTACGGCGTATCGTACTGGTACATCAACCGTCTGTGGCAGTTGTCCCGTCACAACCTGAATATGGCCAACTTCCTTGGTGGTACAGGAATGTGCTTTGAAAACGAATTGCTAAAAGAAATCGGCTGGGGCGCAACAAGCCTGGTCGAAGACCTTGAGTTTACTATGCGTTGTGCCGAAAAAGGCATTTATCCAAAATTCAGCTATGATGCTAAAGTATTTGATGAGAAGCCACTGACATTCAAAGCGTCTTCCCGTCAACGTCTGCGCTGGATGCAAGGTCACTTTACCGTAGCACGTCGTTATTTCTTCCCGTTGCTGTGGAAAAGTATCAAGGAAATGAACATCATCAAGTTTGACTTGGCATTGTACAGCGTCAACGTCTACGTGGTGCTGATCACATTCTTGATGACTGCCGCTGTCTGGATCGACACTGCAATTCTGGGTGGACCGCATGTGGCATCGATCTATAACTACCTGCCATTGTGGGTAGCGTATGTAGCGATTGCAGCGAACGTAGTGACGTTCATTCTGGCAATGGCGCTGGAAAAGGTCAAATCGTGGAAAGTTTACATGTACCTGCTGCTGTTCCCAATCTACGGTCTGTCTTGGTGGCCAATTACGTTCTACGCGTTCTTCACGCAGAACAACAAACAATGGAGCCACACTGAGCATACACGCGTTGTACGCATCGAAGATGTACATGGTAGCAAACAAAGCACACTGTAATATTCGTGGATAGCTAGAGTTGTTCCGAATACATGGTGCATAGATATTCGTAACTTAAACAAAGAGGAATGTGCCGATCAACGTCGATGCATTCCTCTTTTTGATGCGAACGACGAATAGACAAGTCCAGCCAAGTCATTACAATTGATACTGTCGGTGTCGGTGTCGGTGTCGGTGTCGGTGTCGGTGTCGGTGTCGGTGTCGGTGTCGGTGTCGGTGTCGGTGTCGGTGTCGGTGTCGGTGTCGGTGTCGGTGTCGGTGTCGGTGTCGGTGTCGGTGTCGGTGTCGGTGTCGGTGTCGGTGTCGGTGTCGGTGTCGGTGTCGGTGTCGTACGTGCATTAAATAAAAATAGTCAAAGTGGTTGACGTGTGTATTTGCGCATGATATACTATTCTAGTGTTTTGTGATACGACTAATGAATAAGTAGAAGCTTGTCTTCTCACCTGACCGATTTACGTCGGCTGGTTCATTGATCTCTATTTGAATGACAGTGCGTCTGTCATGAACAATTTGCTGATCAAGGGATGCAGGTGATGAGACCTGCATCCCTTTTATTTTTCCAAATAGCATTGTCTATCATAATGTGGAGGTGGAAGGTTATTAGTAAGGAACATATGATCAACGAAGAAATCCGGGGCAAAGAAGTGCGCCTGGTAGGTGCTGACGGTGAACAAATCGGAATCAAGCCAACTCGCGAAGCGTTGCAAATGGCGATCGATCTGAATCTGGATCTGGTCAACGTTGCTCCTCAAGCGAAACCACCGGTCTGCCGGATTATGGATTACGGCAAGTTCCGTTACGAGCAACAGAAGAAAGAAAAAGAAGCGCGTAAAAATCAGAAGATTGTTGAACTGAAAGAAATTCGCTTCCATGCCAATACGGAGGAGCATGATTATCAAACCAAACTCCGTAATGTAGTAAAATTTCTTAACAATGGCGACAAGGTGAAATGCTCGGTCCGCTTCCGCGGTCGCGAGATTGCACATGCAAATATTGGTCAAAGAGTCTTGGAACGTGTAAGAGATGAAGTTGCAGATATCTGTACTGTTGAGCGCCAACCGAAACTGGAAGGCCGCAGCATGATTATGATCTTGGCGCCGAAAAATAACTAAGGGGGATATTCAAATGCCTAAAATGAAAACTCATAGCAGTTTGAAAGGTCGCTTCAAAATTACAGGAACAGGTAAAGTAAAACGCCACAAAGCGTTCAAAAACCACCTGCTGTCCCACAAATCCAAACGTCAAAAACGCGTACTGGGTACTAGCCCGTTGATGGCTGCTGGTGACGTAAGACGTTTGAAACAAGGTCTGGCTAATCTTAAATAATTTAATTTTCCGGGAGGGTTTATAATATGGCACGAGTAAAAGGCGGATTCGTCACACGTCGTAAACATAAGAAATATCTGAAACTTGCAAAAGGTTACTTCGGTTCCAAACACCGTATTTTCAAAACTGCAAAAGAACAGGTTAACAAATCCCTGGTCTACGCATACCGTGACCGTCGTCAAACCAAACGTAACTTCCGCAGACTGTGGATCGTACGTATTAACGCAGCAGCACGTCTGAACGGTTTGTCTTACAACAAACTGATGCACGGTCTGAAACTGGCTGGTGTGAACATCAACCGCAAAATGCTGGCTGAACTGGCAGTGAACGATGTAACAGCGTTCAACTCCCTGGCAACCGTAGCAAAAGAAAAAATCAACGCGTAAGTGTTACGTGTTACAAAGAGAGTCTCTGTATATGCAGGGACTCTTTTTTGAGGATTGATTACCCATAGAATTGTGCTAAATATATAGATGTGCAAGCCGATAATAAAGAAAGACAAATCCCTCACAGCTTCATTTAGAAGAAGAATTGTATAATAGGAAATAATGACATGCTTTATATCTATGAAATGTTGTGAATATTACATCGTATTCATGTACTTGCTGAAAACCTTACATATAATATGACGATTTAGCGCGTTAAAACATAATTGCTGTACTCTTATAAGAGGTTTACTGACATACACCTTACATATATTAGTAAAAGTGAACAAAATTAAGCGCTTTCTTAGTATCTTGTATAAATTAATTGACCAATTGTTATTAAAATAGTAGATTTTCCTACCACATGATTGTATAATCGGTTCAGTGACTATTGAATCTGTCCACAAGACGAATATTTTTACGTTGAAAAGGGTAAAATGTTCGGGTTTCAACAGAAAGAAGACAGACGCGTAGTTGATACTTTTAAGGGGGAAAAAGATACATGAAGAAGGTCTATTCACTTTCGCTGATCATGGTACTGGCATTGTCCGTACTTCTGGCAGCATGCGGTAACAAAAGCGATTCCACAAACAATGCAAGCAACGGTACATCCGGAAGCGGCGGTTCTAGCGACGTAAAAATCGGTATGGTTACTGACGTAGGCGGCGTGAATGACAAATCCTTTAACCAATCTGCCTGGGAAGCACTGCAAACAGTACAAACAGGCGGCGGCGCAAGCGTAAAATACCTGCAAAGTAAATCGGATCAGGACTACATTCCAAACCTGAACCAATTTGTGAAAGATGGCTACGCTCTGACATGGGGTATCGGCTTCAACCTGGCGGACGCAATCGACACGGTTGCGAAGCAAAATCCGGATTCCAAACTGGCGATCATCGACAGTGTGGTAGATCAACCGAATGTAAAATCCGTAACATTTGCGGAAAATGAAGGTTCCTTCCTGGTCGGCGTTATTGCCGGCAAAATGACGAAAACAAACAAAATCGGTTTTGTAGGCGGCGAGAAAAGCCCGCTGATCCAGCGTTTCGAAGCTGGCTTCAAAGCTGGTATCCAAGCTGTAAATCCTGATGCAACACTGCAAGTGAACTACGCTGGTGCGTTTGACAAACCAGACGTTGGTAAATCTGCAGCAGCTACACTGTACAACGATGGCGTAGACATTATCTTCCACGCTGCTGGCGCTACAGGTACTGGCGTATTCAACGAAGCAAGCGCTCGTGTGAACGCAGGTCAACAAGTATGGGTTATCGGTGTCGACAAAGACCAATCGCTGGAATTCGGCGACAAAGTAACTCTGACTTCCATGATCAAACGCGTAGATACAGCGGTTGAGAAAGTTTCCCAAGAAGTAATTGATGGTACATTCAAAGGCGGTACAGAAACACTGGGTCTGAAAGATGACGGCGTAGGCGTTGCCGAAACTTCCAGCAAAAACGTTCCAGCTGATGTACTGAAACTGGTTGATGAGTACAAAGCAAAAATCATCAGCGGCGAAGTAAAAGTACCTGATACCGTTCAATAATATAATGCGCATCACATAATAGATATAACAACAAGGCTGGTTAACCACTAGCCTTGTTGTTACGTCTATCGATAAATACAGTAGTTCTCTAACATACATGGATATGAGTGAGATGAAATGATGACAGTGGTTGCAGGATTTAGCTGATCAACAGCCGAACATATACAGATGTGAAGCCATACTATACGGATAATCAATTTGCTTATAAGGGTGATTTAATGAATACAGCAACCCCTGTTGTAGAGTTGAAACAAATTACAAAACGTTTTCCCGGCATTGTTGCCAATGATTCGATTAGCCTGAAGCTGTTCAAAGGCGAGATTCACGCGCTGCTGGGCGAGAATGGTGCAGGTAAGTCCACACTTATGAATATCGTATTCGGGCTGTATCAGCCAGATGAGGGCGGTATTGAAGTGGATGGTAAGCCTGTCCTGATCGACAGCCCGAACAAGGCGATTGAACTAGGCATCGGGATGGTCCATCAGCATTTCAAGCTGGTACAACCATTTACTGTTACCGAGAATATTATTCTGGGCTCGGAACCGAAAAAGGGCGCCAGAATCAATTATAAAAAAGCAACGGAAGAAATCCGCAAGCTATCTGAGCAATACGGTCTGCGTGTAGATCCAAACGCCAAAATCCATGACATTTCCGTCGGGATGCAGCAGCGTGTTGAGATCTTGAAAACACTGTACCGTGGCGCTGATATTCTGATCTTTGATGAGCCGACTGCTGTACTGACACCGCAGGAGATCTCCGAGCTGATGGACATTATGCAGCGTCTGATCAAAGAGGGTAAGTCGATCATTCTGATTACGCATAAGCTCAAAGAGATTATGCAGATCGCTGACACGGTAACGATTATTCGTCGCGGTAAAGTGATTGATACTGTCAAAAAGTCCGAAACCTCGCCACAAGAGCTGGCTGAGAAAATGGTCGGTCGCAATGTCAGCTTCAAAGTGGACAAAGTGCCAGCCAATCCGGGTGAAGTCGTTATGGAAATGCAGCATATCGTTTCCAAAAACAAAGATGGTATGTCTGTACTGAACGAATTGAATCTTCATGTCAAAGCTGGTGAGATTCTCGGTATTGCTGGTGTCGATGGCAACGGTCAAAGTGAATTGATAGAAGCATTGACAGGTCTGCGCCATATCGATGGCGGTAAAATCACGCTGCATGGCAAAGACATCACGAATCTGACGCCGCGCAAAATTACCGAATCTGGCGTTGCCCATATTCCGGAAGACCGTCATAAGCACGGTCTGGTGCTGGACTTCTCCGTCAGCGAGAATATGGTGCTTGAAACGTACTACAAACAGCCATACAACAAAAATGGCTTTATGCAATATGATGAAGTGGATAAAAAATCGCAGCGTCTGGTGGACGCTTTTGATGTGCGTACGCCAAGTATTCATACGATGGCACGCTCATTGTCCGGTGGTAACCAGCAGAAGGCAATCATCGCACGCGAGATCGACAAAAACCCTGATCTGCTCGTAGCGGCACAGCCAACACGCGGTCTGGACGTTGGTGCGATTGAGTTTGTACAAAAGCAACTGATTGCTCAGCGCGATCAAGGCAAAGCGGTATTGCTCATTTCGTTTGAACTGGATGAAATTTTGAACGTTTCCGACCGGATTGCTGTTATTTATGAAGGTCAAATTGTAGGTGAAGTGCTGCCGGAACAAACCAATGATCAGGAATTGGGCTTAATGATGGCGGGAAGCACCGTAAAGAGAGGTGCAGTCCATGAATAATATTTTGAAATTCTTTACCCGAGATTCCTTTACCCTGCCATTCGTGGCAATCGTGATGGGTCTGGTGCTCGGCGCACTGGTTATGCTGATCGGCGGTTACAACCCGATTGATGCGTATAGCGCGCTGCTTGAGCGCGTATACGGCGATTCGTATGACTTTGGTGAGGCGATTCGTGAGATGACGCCGCTAATCATGACAGGTCTGGCATTTGCCTTTGCGGCTCGTACGGGTCTGTTTAATATCGGTGGTGAAGGTCAGTTTTTGATCGGGATGACTGCTGCTTCGATCGTTGGTATCCATCTGCACGGATTACCTGCATTTATCCATGCTCCGCTAGCGATTATCGCGGGTGCAGTATTTGGCGGTTTGTGGGCAGCGCTGGCGGGTTTCCTCAAGGCAACACGCGGCGTGAACGAAGTTATTTCCTGTATCATGCTCAACTGGATTGGTCTGTATCTATCCAATCTGGTTATCAACACATTTGCGCTGCAAGATGGCACGACTCAATCGGTCAATATTGAGCCGTCCGCTTCGATTGCGATCGGCTGGTTGTCCGAAATGATGGGCAACGCTCGTGTACACTGGGGTACGCTGATTGCTCTGCTGGCAGCTGTATTCTTTTATATTTTCATGTGGAAAACCAAACAAGGCTTCGAGCTGCGTGCCGTTGGCTTCAACCAGGATGCTTCCAAGTATGCTGGGATGAACGTGAACCGCAACATCGTCAAAGCGATGTTCATCAGCGGCGCATTTGCTGGTCTGGGCGGCGCATTCACTGTACTCGGTGTATTTGGTTACCAGTCTGTTATGGCAAGTTCGCCGGGAACCGGATTTGACGGTATCGCAGTAGCACTGATCGGTATGAACAATCCATTTGGCGTTATTCTAGGTGCAATTCTGTTCGGAACGCTCACCTACGGTTCTGCGGGTATGAGCTTCAGCGCGGATGTTCCACCGGAAATTGTGCGTATCGTTATCGGTGCCATTATATTCTTTATTGCCGCACAGGGGATTGTGCGCTGGGTGCTTAAACCGTTTTATGCCAAGCGCAAGAAAGAGAAGGTGTCATAATGGATGTATTGACAGTAATCGGGCAGCTTATGAATACGACGCTGGTATTTGCTACAGCGCTCATATTCACTTCTCTCGGCGGTATTTTTTCGGAGAAATCCGGTGTAACGAACCTCGGTCTGGAAGGTCTGATGGTATTCGGCGCGTTTGCTGCTGGTGTATTCGGTCACTATGCGCAGGATGCGGGTATGAACGGCTTTGCAGCGGCTTCGGTCGGTTTGTGTGCTGCTGTTGTGCTCGGTATCATCGTATCGCTCATTCACGCGGTCGCTTCGATCACATTCAAAGCGGATCAGGTTATTAGTGGTATCGTGATCAACTTCTTGGCAGCAGGCAGTACGCTGTACATGGTAAAGCTGTTGTTTGACGGTGCGGGTGAAACCGAACTCATCTCCGGTTACAGCCGTATGCCGATTCCGGGTTTGAGCAAGATTCCACTGTTGGGTGATGCGCTGTTCAATGCATATCCAACGACGTATCTGGCGATCATTCTCGTATTCGTTTCGTTCTATGTATTGTACAAAACACCATTCGGTCTGCGTCTGCGTTCCGTTGGTGAACATCCAAGTGCGGCAGATACCGTTGGTATCAAAGTAAACCGGATGCGCTATACTGGCGTTATGATCAGTGGTGCGCTGGCTGCGATCGGTGGTGCAACGATCACGCTTACGACAACCGGTACATTTGCTCATAATACGATTTCAGGTCAAGGTTATATTGCGATTGCTGCGATGATCTTTGGTAAATGGAATCCCATTGGTGCGTTTGGCGCGGCGGTATTCTTCGGTCTGGCTCAAGCGGTACGTAACTATGTACAGCTGTTTGCCTGGACACAGAGCATTCCACCAGAAATCATCTACATGCTGCCATACTTGCTGACGATCATCGTTCTGGTGGCGGCGGTAGGACGTTCCAGCGCACCGTCTGCGCTCGGACAGCCATATGATCCAAGTAAGCGATGACGTTGATTGTTTGAATGAAGCGGGTTGAATGGGATAGGATTGCAAGGTAGACGCTGCTATTTGAGTCAACTTAGATTGCTGTGTTGTTGATCGAGGGGATCCATTCGATTCGTTTCGATATATCTGCGATTATATCGTATGTCATACCTGCAATCGTATCGTATGCCGAGTGGCTGTTACGATCCACTAGCACAACCAGATATAGATAAACCGAGCCCGGTAGTTCCTTAACGAACTGCCGGGCTTTTTTATACGTCTGTTCATGTTCTTCCGTGTAGGATAAGGCATGTTGAAACAGAAGGATGGCATTGTCCCAATCGTCCTTTCATGTTTATATTTTGGGAATAAAAGGGTAAATCATGCTTTGTATGTATCTACAAAAATGAAAAAGATATGTGTGCTTCAGACAAAAATAAATGTTAGACCAACGTAGATGTTTGTTCTTTGTGCACAAATGCTGAATAGCTTAATGAGTATGTATATACATGATTTTGTTGTAAAAATACAGTATTTAAACCGAATATAGCGTCATGATTACATAAATAATGAATAAAGAGATTGTGACCATTTAAAATCATTGTTCAAAAATGCAAAAAAAATTAGTGTTGACTCTGTCGCAAATGAATCATATAATTGTCCTAAATCAGCGGCTGACACAACATGGTCATATGTTGCAGCCCATTATGTAGAATATGAATGATCGGCTATGAAGAGGACTAAGTTTTAAGGGCTATTTTGTCCAGAGAGTGAAGCGTATGCTGAAAGCTTCATCAAAACCCTTTTATACGAGCTCACCTCGGAGCTGTTTTCCTGAAAGGCATCATCCTAGCATGATGATTATTAGGGAAAATCGTAGCGTCTACGTTACAGACGACAGGTAAGGCGGAGACGTCTTACTTGCTGAGGCATACCTGCTGTGAGGCGGTGTGCGAACCTGGGTGGTACCACGGAAGCTAAACCTTTCGTCCCTCGAACAGAATGTTTTTCTGTTGGAGGCGGCGAAAGGTTTTTTTGATATTTAAATCCTGAACTGCGCTTCTTAAATACAGAGAAACCAAGCAAGCATCTACTATAGATGCGTCGGACTGTCACAAGCTTCTAATGTAAGATTGATGTGAATTTTTGGGAGGAGGAACACAAATGAGCGCGCAAATACCTAATGTGCAATCGACAGAACAATTACGTGAGAAATGGATGAAGCCGGAAGTCATTACCGGTTCCGAAATGCTGCTTCGCAGCCTGCTGTTGGAGGATGTAGAATGCGTCTTCGGTTATCCGGGTGGTGCAGTATTGTACATCTATGATGCGATGCACGGCTTTGATGATTTCAAGCATTTGCTGACCCGCCATGAGCAAGGAGCAATTCATGCGGCAGATGGATATGCAAGAGCAAGTGGAAAAGTAGGCGTCTGTATCGCCACATCCGGACCGGGAGCAACGAATCTGGTAACCGGCATTGCCACCGCCTATATGGACTCGGTGCCGCTGGTCGTCATTACCGGTAACGTAGCAACGACTTTGATCGGAACGGATGCTTTCCAAGAAGCAGACATTACAGGTATCACAATGCCGATCACGAAGCACAGCTATCTGGTGCGCGATGTGGAAGACCTGCCAAGAGTGATTCACGAAGCGTTCCATATTGCCAATACTGGTCGCAAAGGTCCGGTACTGATCGATATTCCAAAAGATGTATCGGCAGCCAAAGCATTGTTCAAACCACATACAGAACCAGTTGTCATGAGAGGCTATAACCCACGGGTAATGCCGAATAAGCTGCAACTAGACAAGCTGCATCAGGCGGTTGCCGAAGCAAAACGTCCGCTCATTCTTGCAGGCGGTGGCGTCGTATATTCCGGTGGTCACGAAGAGCTGCTGAAGTTCGTTGAAACGACAGGTATTCCGATCACGACAACCTTGCTCGGTCTGGGTGGATTCCCAAGTGGTAACGATCTGTGGATCGGTATGCCGGGTATGCACGGAACATACGCAGCGAACAATGCGATTCAACAGTCGGATTTGCTGATCAGCATCGGTGCACGTTTCGATGACCGGGTAACTGGGAAACTGGATGGTTTTGCACCGCATGCGAAGATCGTCCACATTGATATCGATCCTGCCGAAATTGGCAAAAATGTAAAAACCGATATTCCAATCGTCGGCGATGTGAAGACAGTATTGGAGCTGCTGAATACGGACGCTGCACACGCACAATATGCCGATGAATGGCGTGCCAAGATTGCCGACTGGAAAAAGGAAAAACCTTTCCGGTATGAAGATTCCGATACCGTGCTGAAACCGCAATGGGTTGTGGAGATGCTGAATGATACTACCAATGGCGAAGCGATCGTAACGACAGACGTAGGTCAGCACCAGATGTGGGCAGCACAGTATTATCGTTTTAACCAACCACGCTCATGGGTGACTTCCGGTGGTCTGGGTACGATGGGCTTCGGTTTCCCGTCCGCAATCGGTGCACAGATGGCAAATCCAGATCGTCTCGTTATCTCGATCAACGGTGACGGCGGTATGCAGATGTGTGCGCAAGAACTGGCGATCTGCGCGATCAACAATATTCCGGTGAAGATCGTTATTTTGAACAATCAGGTGCTTGGTATGGTTCGTCAATGGCAAGAGCTGATCTATGATAACCGTTACAGCCATATCGATCTGTCTGGTAGCCCGGACTTCGTCAAACTGGCTGAAGCTTATGGAGTAAAAGGATTACGTGCTACGAACAAAGACGAAGCGAAAGCCGCATGGCAAGAAGCGATGGACACACCAGGTCCAGTCGTCGTCGAGTTCGTAGTTAACAAACACGAAAATGTATATCCGATGGTTCCACAAGGAGCCACCATTGATCAAATGTTAATGGGGGATCACGAATGATAGCGACAACGTTCAAACACACCATCGCCGTATTAGTCAACGACCAACCAGGCGTGCTGCAAAGAGTCTCCGGACTCTTTGGTCGCCGTGGTTTTAATATCGAAAGCATTACTGTCGGTCAGTCCGAAGAATCCGGTCTGTCTCGTATGGTTATCGTCACGTCCGGCAACGAGAACACGCTGGAACAAGTCGAAAAACAGCTGTACAAAATCATTGATGTAATCAAAGTAATCGATCTGAGTTCCCGTCCGATGGTTGCACGTGAACTGGCTTTGATCAAAGTGAAATCAGAACCGTCTGAGCGTCCAGAAATTATGGGTGTCATTGAAACGTTCCGTGCTGCGGTAGTCGATATCGGACCGAACAGCCTGATGGTTCAGGTCGTTGGCGATACCGACAAAATCGATGCCATGATCGAGCTGCTGAAGCCTTATGGCATTCGCGAGCTTTCCCGCACAGGCGCGACAGCGATGATTCGCGGTAATGTGTAATACTGCTGGATTTGCATGATCAGCATGCAAGCCGCCACATACATGGCATGCAGTAAGTAAAACTTGAAGCATGCCATGAACATGTCAAAGTACACAATCAACAACGCCCACTTTGCTAAAAGAGCGGGGAGTTGAGAGGAACGATAATGATCGATGTAAGCAAATGGATGTGAAAATATACAGCGATTATGTACCATCAGGTGACTTGTACAACGTTCCTTTGAACTACCCGCTCTTTTCAGGAGGGTTGGCAAACATCGGCATTGCCGGTAATTACGCTTCATATATTAAAGGAGGAAGAAAAAATGGCAGTAACAACTTACTATGAAAACGATGCAGAATTGAACGTATTGAAAGGTAAAACAATCGCAATTATCGGATATGGTAGTCAGGGACATGCTCATGCACAAAACCTGCGTGATAGCGGTCTGTCCGTAGTTATCGGTCTGCGTGAAGGTAAATCGTTCGACAAAGCGAAAAACGATGGTTTTGAAGTACTGTCCGTTGCAGAAGCAACGAAAAAAGCAGACATCGTACAAATCCTGATGCCGGACGAAACACAAGCGAGCGTATACAACAGCGAAATCGCGCCAAACCTGAAAGATACTGCTGCTCTGCTGTTCGCACACGGTTTCAACGTTCACTTCGGTCAAATCGTTGCTCCGAAAAGCAATGATGTGCTGCTGGTTGCTCCAAAATCCCCAGGTCATATGGTACGTCGTACGTATGAAGAAGGATTTGGCGTACCGGGTCTGATCGCGATTCATCAAGATGCTACTGGCAATGCCAAAGAAATCGGTCTGGCATACGCAAAAGGTATCGGTTGTACGCGTGCCGGCGTTATCGAAACTTCCTTCCGTGAAGAAACAGAAACCGATCTGTTCGGTGAGCAAGCGGTTCTGTGTGGTGGCGTAAGTGCACTGGTGAAAGCTGGTTTCGAAACGCTGACTGAAGCGGGCTATGCTCCTGAAATGGCATACTTCGAGTGTCTGCATGAACTGAAACTGATCGTTGACCTGATGTATGAAGGTGGTCTGGCAACGATGCGCGATTCCATCAGTAACACTGCGGAATATGGTGACTATGTAACTGGCCCTCGTATCGTTACAGAAGAAACGAAAAAAGCGATGAAAGAAGTACTGTCCGATATCCAACAGGGTAAATTCGCACGCGACTTCATTCTGGAAAACCAATCCGGTCGTGCATTCCTGACAGCGACACGCCGCAACGAGTCCGAGCACCAACTGGAAGTTGTGGGCGGTCAACTGCGTGAAATGATGCATTGGATTAAAAAATAATAGTTTAGATTTTAGTTGTGGTGAGGTGGGATGAAGGGACGGCTGCTGCGGGAAAAGATGGTTCTTTTGATCGCTGTTAAGATTAGATTTTTTGAACGACTCCCTTTCAGCAGTCAAAATCCAATCTTAAAGGCGAGCGCTACGCTTCTGCAGAACCGTTTCTTTCCCTCCGCTGGTGCGTGTTCATCCTGCCTGCCGCAAATGAAATATAAACTTCTTTTACGGAGTAGAAAAGTAGGGAGTTGCTTTGAGCTTTATGCTTGGAGTGGCTTCTATGCTTCTTTTGACTGTTTTGGGTAATTGTTAATATATGAGATTTGGTTGTATGTTTTATGAATACGTTTTACCTAAACTATAAGGAGGTGCGATGATGCGTAAAATTTATATTTTTGATACGACGTTGAGAGATGGGGAGCAGTCGCCGGGGGTTAATTTGAATACTCGGGAGAAAGTGGAGATTGCTCATCAGCTTGAGCGGTTGGGTGTCGATCGTATTGAGGCTGGATTTCCGGCGGCTTCGCCTGGGGATTTGGCAGCGGTCAATGCTGTGGCGAACGCTGTGAAGAATGCTAGTGTAATTGGTTTGTCGCGTTCGCGTGAGCAGGATATCGATGCGGTACGCGAGGCGCTGAAGGGGGCGCAAGATCCATGCCTGCATCTGTTCCTGGCGACTTCACCGATTCACCGTCAGTACAAATTGCGTATGGAGAAGGAGCAAGTCAAAGATACAGCGCGTTCAGCGATTCGATATGCGCGTAAGTATTTTGACAAGGTGGAATTCTCACTGGAGGATGCGGGTCGCACGGAGCTGGACTTTATCGCGGAAATGACGAAGATGGCGATTGAGGAAGGCGCGTATGTAGTCAATCTGCCGGATACGGTTGGTTATTTGACGCCATATGAGTACGGTAACATTTTTAAATATGTAAAAGACAATGTACCGGGTGTGGAAAAGGTACAGTTGAGCGCACATTGTCATGACGATCTGGGTATGGCAACTGCGAACGCACTGGCAGCCATTTTGAACGGTGCGGATCAGATTGAAGGTACGATTAACGGAATTGGTGAGCGTGCTGGTAATACCGCGCTGGAAGAAGTGGCAATGGCGCTGGAAACGCGTCAGGACTTTTATGGTGCGAAGACGTCATTTACACTGTCCGAAATCGCGCGTACGAGCCGTCTTGTTAGCAAACTGACGGGTATGGTCGTGCCGGGCAACAAAGCGATTGTCGGTGCGAATGCGTTTGCCCATGAATCAGGGATTCACCAGGATGGCATGCTAAAAGAGAAATCGACGTATGAGATCATGACGCCGGAAACGATTGGCTTCAAGGAAAGCAAGCTCGTGATGGGCAAGCACTCCGGTCGCCACGCGTTCCGCGAGCATCTGATCGAGCTGGGCTATGAATTGGATGAGGAAGCAGTGAATGCTGCATTTGCCAAATTCAAAGTACTAGCTGACAAGAAAAAGGAAATTACCGATGACGATCTGTTTGCGCTGCTGGAAGAGCGCCTGACCGATGCTCCAGAATTCTTCCAATTGGATTCGCTGTTTGTATCGTTTGACAGTGAAGCAGAGCCGCTGGCGAAGGTGCGCCTGAGCACAGCTGATGGCGAAGTACGTGAGGAGCAGTCCAGTGGTAACGGTGGCGTCGATTCTATTTACAATGCGATCGACAAAGCATCGCAGGAGGATGTAACGCTAGCCGATTATTCGATCAAAGCGGTTACACAAGGGAAAGACGCGCTTGGTGAAGTGCATGTGGCATTGACACAGGACGGCATCACTGCACAAGGTCGCGGCGTAAGCACGGATATTCTGGAAGCTAGCGCACGTGCATATGTAGATTCTCTGAATCGTCTGGTCGAAAAACGCAAAACATACGGTCGTCGTGACAATATTACGATGAGCTAATTTCATTCACACCAGTGAATCTGTTCTACAAATGCTAGTATCATCTATACAAACATGTGAATTTGATTTTCGAGTGTGTGCAATTGCACGTAGCAGTTCATGTTCATCCCAGTTCGTACCTAAACCCCGTCCGATCCAAAGGACGGGGTTTTTGCATGTCTGCTATGCAAGCGCGATGATGCTGTGAACTTGCATATGGATCGGTTTTGGTTTGTATAATGGAGAAAGGATACTTTCATACAGATGAAGGTAGCGCTAGTGGTATATCGTTTACACATATCCTCGTCATTCTCTTAAATATGTGTGTATCCTCTTAAATATGTGTGTATTCTTTTACATACCTGCACATTTTTTTGAAAAAAATAAAAACAATGGTTGTAAAGAGCGCTATCTTTTTTCCTTTATAGATGAACCCGGCTTGATCGCGAGCAGGGAATTTTAGAACATAGGGAGGAAATGAATATGACTTGTAGTGGACGTGATTTGACGATTGAAGCGGTAAATACGACAGGTGTGGTACAGTATGATATTGCTTCGGCAACCCGTGGCGGTACACGCCGCCTGATGGTAAGTGACAACCCGGAGACGTTGAGCGAAGCGAATTTCCCGGTACGGCAAGGTGTACTGTGGCATGATGTGGTACGCAGCAATAATGGAACGGTGCAGCATCGGATTTTTGCATGGCATTACAATGTGCTGGCTGATCCGGTCAAGGTAGGCATTACGCTGGAAAACCGGGCGAACCATGGCGCGCTCAAAATCGAAGATGTGAAGCGTGAATACCGGATCGGCGGCGATGAAGTGAACTGGATTACTGATATTGGCGGTTGTATCTCGCGTGCTGTGTTGAGCAATACGATGGATGCACGCACCGCCGATCAGACGCTGATCAAGCAGCAGCAATCCGGTCAGATTGAGAGCTTTATCGTGCCACCGGGCAAGCTGCTCGGGATGGTGTATGATTTTACAGTGAAAAGCACAGATAGCGGTGAAATCCAGTATACGGTACGCACCGTCGCTTCGCGCGATACGGCGTATGATCTGACACTGGTGAAGTCCGCTCCACTGCCGCTCGCACCACAAGCCCATCCACGCGGCAACTGGACGTTCTCGGAAACGAATGCGGTAACGCCGGTATATACTGCCGGAACAGAGCGCGTCATTTACCCGACCTGTGCCAAAACGAAAAAAGACGGCTCGCTACCAGCAGATCAACTGTTTACTGCTGCTGCCAGCGAACAGCCGCAAGATTCGCTTGATAATCGTGCGCAATTCGGTGTTATTTACAATGTGACTGTGCCAGTGACTAATCCCGGTACACAAAATCGTACCGTACAAATCTCGCTGAATCCACGCGGCGGTAGCTATGGCGGAGCGGTGAAAATTGGCGATCGTGTATACGGTGTGCCACTGATGCGTACCAATCAGCAAAAAGCGCCAGTATACGTAGCAAGTGTACCACCAGGCACTAGCAAATATTCGTTTAGCCTGATGATCGCTGGTGCATCGTCCACGCCACTTGGACTGCTAGTAGAGACGTTGTAAAGCAGAATCATGCTGCTAACCAAAACATCCCTGCCGACAATATCGTCGATGCAGGGATGTTTGAATATCACGGTATACAAGATTGTTTTCATAAAGCCATAAAGCCATAAAGCCATAAAGCCATAAAGCCATAAAGCCATAAAGCCATAAAGCCAAAATGCCACCTGACGGCTTCACCACAGTGAACTAAGTCGAATGCAGCTTACCAAGCGTACGCTTTTGGCGCAGCACCGCCCGGACCTGGGAAAATCTCGTCCAGACGCTTCAATGCGGCTTCATCCAATTTTACATCCAGTATGCGCAGCGAATTCTCGAACTGCTCAGATGTACGTGGTCCGATGATTGGTGCAGTCACTGCTGGATTCGCCAGAACCCATGCCAGTGCTACTACATCCTGCGGCTCGCCCAGATCGTTACAGAGAGAAGCGAATTGCTCCAGCTGCTCTTTGTGCTTGTCGACCTGCTCGGCGATTTTCTCACTGCGGGAGCCTTCCAGCTTCTTGAGCGCGTTGCGACCGAGCAGACCGCCGCCCAGTGGACTCCACGGAATCACACCCAGACCAAGCTCATGCGAAGCAGGCAATACTTCCAGTTCCGGCTCACGACAGAGCAGGCTATATTTATGCTGTTCGGAGATCAGACCGAGGAAGTTGCGCTTTTGGGCTTCTTTTTGCGCGACGGCGATATGCCAACCGGCAAAGTTACTGGAGCCGACGTAGCTGATTTTGCCCTGATTGATGGCGACTTCAAAAGCGCCCCACAGCTCGTCCCAGCTCACTGCGGTATCAATATGGTGCATCTGGTACAGATCGATATGATCGGTTTGCAGACGCTGTAACGAGCCTTCCAGATGACGGCGAATTTTGTGAGCGGACAGACCGCCTTCATTGTTCGGACCATCTGGCTCAATATTCATTTTGCCATACACTTTAGTAGCGAGTACGACTTTCTCACGGCGACTGCCGCCCTGCTTGAACCAGCGTCCAATCAATTCCTCGGTATCGCCGGATTTCCCGCCACCACCAAGACCGCCATACACATTAGCTGTATCAAAAAAGTTAACGCCTGCATCCAACGCGGCGTCCATAATGCGGAACGATTCCTTTTCATCCGTGACTGGTCCAAAATTCATCGTACCGAGACAGATGCGGCTAACCTTCAAGCCTGACTTGCCGAGATAAGTATAATCCATTATTGAACACTCCCTTTGATGATAAGTATTTGCAGTGAACTGCTTGTGCCAATATGTGCAGAAAACGCCGGGTATACGTGCTTGAACAAATAACAGATTAAGGGGTCTGAAACGGTTACATTTGTACACCTGTGTACTATTGTAGTCCTTAGCTGGATGGACTTCAAACCCCAATACCCAGTATATGGAATTAATGACTATGACTATACAACGTATAATAATAAGGAATATATAAATAATGTATCACCCTATACATATGCTAAGTAGATAGGTTGTATATGAGTAAATAGAAAAGGAAAGTCTAGCGACTAGGATGAATGATAGAGAATAGTTGGAATATGAATTGCATAAAAGAAGATGAATTACATAAAAGATAATGTTACATCTCATCATAAAAGAAGATGAATTACATAAAAGATAATGTTACATCTCATCATAAAAGAGTAGCTGAACATGTATTCATAGAATTTACTCACAGACTCAATATCGCAAGATTCAGCAAGCGATAATAGTTGGACGATAGTGGATATAGAGAAGTTGTATCAATTCAGCTCCTTTATAGGCAGTACCTATAGAGATCATAGTTTGTATATCTTGGATTAAAAGCTGACAATTATGTTACAACTAACTATAAGGTTTTAGAGCGAAACAGATACTAGTGTGTCACCATTATTCAATATCGCATATCGCATATCGCATATCGCATATCGCATATCGCATATCGCATCAAGCGTCTGGCGCAATTTGCGAGAATAGCGCACACCAACCAACATACACATACAACTACTCACCACAGCCAGCCTTTTGAGCGGCTGTACAAAGGAGAATACCCTAATGACTGAAACGAAAAAGATTGCTGTAATCGCCGGAGACGGTATTGGACCGGAAGTTGTTGCAGAAGCGGAAAAAGTACTGCGTAAAACGGAAGAGCTGTACGGCTATTCGTTTGAAACGGAACATGCTCTGTTCGGCGGAATCGCTATTGACGAGAAAGGAACTCCGCTGCCAGAAGAAACACTGACTGTCTGTAAAAGCGCGGATGCTGTACTGCTCGGTGCCGTCGGTGGTCCGAAATGGGATAGCAATCCAAAAGACCTGCGTCCAGAAACAGGCTTGCTCGGTATTCGCAAAGAGCTGGGGTTGTTCTCCAACCTGCGTCCGGCAGTTGTATTTGATTGCCTAAAAGAAGCGTCTACGCTGAAACCGGAAGTGCTGGAAGGCACCGATCTGATGGTCGTGCGCGAACTGACTGGCGGTATTTATTTTGGTGAGAAATTCAGACGTCAAAGTGAGCAGGGCGAAGAAGCGGTTGATACTTGTGCTTACAATGTAACCGAAGTAGAGCGCATTGTGCGTCAGGCATTCCAAATCGCTCAAGGTCGCCGCAAAAAGCTCGCTTCCGTCGACAAAGCTAACGTACTGGAAACGTCCCGTCTGTGGCGCGAAACGGTAAACGGCATCGCTCCAGACTATCCAGATGTAGAGCTGGAGCACGTACTGGTTGACAACTGTGCGATGCAGCTGCTACGTCGTCCGGCAAGCTTTGACGTGATCGTTACCGAGAATATGTTTGGCGATATTCTGAGTGACGAAGCCGCAATGCTGACCGGCTCCATCGGTATGCTTGCATCCGCTTCTTTGGGCGAAGGTAGCTTTGGTCTGTACGAGCCGGTACATGGTTCTGCACCGGATATTGCTGGTCAAGGTCTGGCGAATCCGATTGCAACGATCCTGTCGCTGGCACTGATGTTCCGTACTACGTTTGGGTACAGTGAAGCTGCCGATGCAATCGAAGCGGCAGTAGCCAAAGTGCTGGATGAAGGTCACCGTACAGCTGATATCGCAGTCGACAAGAGCAAAGCATTGTCTACGACCGAAATGGGCGATCTGATCGTCGCTGCCATCCAAAAAGTATAAATCCTAGCTGTTTACCCTCTTATTCTCCATTTTGGACAATAAGGGGGTTTTGTCTTCCTCTAAAAAGGTGTAAAATGAAGATAAGCTGGTTAATAGTCTTTCACAAACATGGATGTAATGATGATGCAAAGTCACTTTTACGATTATAGAATCATGTCTGGAGGGAGAACACATGAGCTTTTGCTGTGGCGGCAGTATGATTGGAACGAAAGGGACACTAAAACATTTTAGAACCCAGGTTCATAATGTTCCCCTGCTGGTGTGTCCTGTATGTGAGCGTATCGAAGTTCATTACAAGGTAGAGAACGAATATGAGATTCTCGCCGAGTACGCGCATGACGATGGCACGCCGGAAATCGACTTCCAGGATTACGTGATGGAAGACGAGAATACCATGTTTGAGAATTGTGTCAATGTAGAGGAAGATGATCCCATGGATATGGTACAGCGACAGATTGATATGAGTCTGGACCTGCTAGCTGTAGCCAAAAAGATTCACGATGAAAAATGGGAGCGCGATCTGAAAAGACGCCTTGCGGTGATGAGCTTGCGCCGTGTTCGTCTTCAGCATAAATAATAACAATCCGGTGTTATACAACCGGATGCCATTTGAACGGCAGGGACTCGGTTCCCTGCCGTTTGCTGTATATACGTCGCTTTTTCATTTTTGCATGGATTCTTGTTATGATAATAAAAGCGATTACATACTACAAGACATAACGAAAGGATGCTGCATGTTGAACATACAGGACGTACAAGAACTGGCAAGCCGTCTGCAAACGGAAATTGGACGCAAGATCGTCGGCAAACCACAGGAGGTCAAGCTACTGCTGACCGCGCTACTGGCTTCGGGTCATATTTTGATGGAGGATGTACCGGGCACAGGCAAAACGCTGCTGGCACGCACGCTAGCAGCTTCAGTACAGTGCCGATTTCAGCGGATTCAGTTTACCCCGGATCTGCTGCCATCTGATCTGACAGGTGGTCATTTTTATAACCAGAAAGAATCGGAATTTGTCTTTCGTCCGGGTCCGCTATTTGCACATATCGTACTGGCGGACGAGATCAATCGGGCAACACCGCGTACTCAATCCAGCTTGCTAGAGTGTATGGAGGAGCAGCAGATTAGTATCGATGGTGAAAGTCATTCATTGGACGATCCCTTTATGGTGATCGCTACCCAGAATCCAGTTGATAATCAAGGGACATTTCCACTACCGGAAGCGCAAATGGATCGCTTTATGTTGAAAATGTCGCTTGGTTATCCTTCTGCGGGAGAGGGCGTGGAGATCCTGCGGCGCACATTGCAGCAGATGTTGCAGCCTGTTCGACAGTCATCCTCTGTAGATCCCGAATTGATCGCCCAAGCACAGCCTGCCGATCTTACAAAATCATCCGTACATGGATCGTCCGCAGACGATACCGGAGCAGGCAACATCCAAAACACAGTGACCCGAGACGAATTGATCGCCGCGCGACGGTATTGCCGTACTGTGAACGTACATGATGATCTGCTGGATTATATGGTACGTATCGCCGAGGCAACGCGTGTACATGCCGATACGGCGCTAGGGGCGAGTCCGCGTGCGACACAGGCATTGTTACGCGCCTCACAGGCGTATGCGGCGATGCATGGGCGGGATTATGTACTGCCGGACGATATTCAAACGCTGGCTGTACCTGTACTGGCGCACCGGATTATTTTCCGCAGTCGTCATCAGAATGCACAGGAGCAGGCAAAGCAGCTACTGAATACTATTATTCAGACAGAATCTGTGCCGACCGAACAGCATTCTCCGCACGGAGAACGCTAAGATGGAGCTATTCTGGCTTGTCGTTGTCGCGGTACTGGTAGTGATCGGACAGGCATTTGTGTTTGGTAGACGTTCGTTGTCAAGGCTGCATTACCGTCGTCGTTTATCGACGGAGCGTTGCCATGTCGGTGAGCGGATTGAAATGATCGAAGAATTGGAAAATCGTAGCCGTTTGCCGTTGCCATGGCTGCGATTAGAAGCGATGCTGCCAGTAGCTTTTCAGTTTGCCGGTTCTGCCGATACCGTCATCAGCGAAGGTACGGTGTATCAGAACCACAACAGTTTGTTTAGTCTGGCACGACACGTACGCATCGTTCGCTGTCATCATATGGTTTGTCGTCAGCGCGGCTGTTATCGGCTGGATAGCGCGTCGATGAGCGTGGGTGATTTGTTCGGGCTTGTACGTGTGAATCGACCAGTGCAGTTGAATTTGTCGATGTGCATTTATCCAGCATATTTGCCGTTGGAGCATATGCCGGAAGCATACCGTAGCTGGCAGGGAGAATTAGAGATGCGGCGCTGGATCAATGAAGATCCATTTCTAATTACCGGTGTGCGACCGTATCGCTCTGGCGATCCAATGAATCAGGTGCATTGGGGAGCGACCGCACGCACTGGCGAAATGCAAGTATTTCAGCATGGATACAGCGCTGATCCAGAAGTGATGATTTTGCTCAATATTGAACTGAATGAGCAGATGTGGAGCACTGTGACGGAACCGGTAGCTGCCGAATATGGCATCAGCTGTGCGGCAACGGTGGCAGCGAATTTGATTGATCGTGGGATGAAGGCGGGGTTTGGTCACAATGCGATCATACCGAGTCAACATGAACACGATGCGGTCATTGCCCCCGCATATGGTAGTGAACAACTGACTTCCATGCTGCAAATAATGGCAGAGCTACAATTGAAAATTCGGCGTCCCTTTGTGCAGTTTCTGAGCAGCTTTTTGCCGGATAAGGCTTATGAAGGGTATACAGCGGCAACTGCGCAACCGGATCTGTTGATCATTACACCATATGTATCGACTGCAATGCAGGATATGCTGAATCAGCTGGAAGCGTCCGGTAGTCGGATTAGTTTGCTGCCGCTGCCCGATCTGGATCAGATCAAGCAGCAGTATAACGAGCTTGTGCAACAAGCATAAGATGTCGTTTGTGTAGATGGGCTTGTCGTTTGATGAGGATAGTATTCATTTGAGTATGCTGTATAAAATATGAACGGAAAGGAGGATGTATATGTCCAATCAGGTTTCGCATACTCATCAGGTTTCGCATACTCATCAGCTTGTTCACTTCATGCGTATTCTGGTTGAAGCCATTGCTGTTTATCCAGTTTTTGTCCTGCTGGATGGATACTGGCTTCATACCGAACAGCCGTGGATGTGGTCGCTGCTGCTATTGAGCTGTATTGGTATTGGAAGTGGCTGGCACAGCATTGCCAATGACAATCGCAAAGCGCAGACAGGTTCTGTCGTTATCTGGATCGTATATGTGTTGCTTGCAGTGATGTCGCTGTATGTGCTGTTACAACATAGCCAGACGAGCGCCAGTTGGATAGTGGCGAGTGTGCTAGCGTTAGGCGGCTTGTTGCGTGGTCGAATGCTGTTACGGGGATCATGGGATACGCTGTTTCCTGTTCGCATTCAGCTCATTGCACTGGGCGTAACGTGGGTAGTATACATAGCTGCCGGTCGCAGCGACGGGCTGCATGACGTACGAGGCAGCTTGTATGCAGCAGGTGCATGGATGCTATTTTCGCTGTTATTCCGATTCGGAGCGCAGCAGATTGATTATATTTCGCTGGATGAGGGATTTTCGCTGGCAGCGCTGCGAGCGGTCGTGTCACGAAGTCGTCGCTGGATCTGGTTAGCTGTAGCAATCATCGCCATTATTGGCGGCAGCAATCAGATATCCGCTTGGTTATGGAGCGTATGGCAATCGCTGCTGGGGATGCTTACACCAGCTAGTATGCCGTCACCGCAAAGTGTTCAGCCAAATGACATCCTGCCTTCGCAAGAGCCATTGCTATTGCCGGAAAGTGAAGATAACAGCATGAACCCATTTTGGATACAGAAAATCGCCCAAATTGCCATGCTGCTAGCGGTCAGTGCGTTTGCTAGTTGGCTGGGATGGTTGCTGTTTCGTATGATCCGCAAATATGCTCCACGTCTATACCGCTGGCTACTGGCTCTATGGGAACCGATTGCTCATACCGATCATGGACAGTCCGGTGACGCATATACCGACGAGGTAGAACACATTTCTCCAGCTCACCAAAAGGAAAAGCGGCGTCTGTTCGCCAATCGTCGTCCACCTGACGATCCATCGGCGCGCATTCGTTACCATTATCGTGAATTGCTGCGCCTTGCACAGCGAAAAGGGCTGCATGTGCCGCCGTCAGCTACGCCGTTGGAAGTGGGGCGGCAATTGGAACACGCAGCGAGGGATGAGAATGGAGCGAGTAGACTGGATCGTACTACTGCATATGATCATTTAGATCATCAGCATTCAGATCACCAGCCTTCAGATCGACAGCAACACCCCTCACCAGTGGATCATACCAACCAAGAGCATGCTGCAACGTCTTATGCTAATTCAGCATCTTCCAATACCTCAACAACGATAGACAAGCTGATCGCGCTGTACAATCGATCCCGTTATGGAGGGCAGTCGGTTTCTATGCAGGAGGTTGAGGAATGGGAGCAACACAATAAACAGACGCACCGATAAGCAGATATTCGTGACAATGCTGTGAAGCATTGTCATTCGCGGTAGACCAATTTCCTTTGAGGACTGGACATAGAGCGCATCAACGGCTATGATAAGTTGTAAGTGACTGTAACCGATTGATGCGTTAAAGCATGTTAGAAAATTTCTTTACATTGAATTTGGCGTACAGTATTATGTATAGAATGAACAGCCTGAGAGGAGATTAACGATGAAACTCAATCATTGCAAAATTGTAGACTGCACAATCCGCGACGGAGGTCTGGTGAATAACTGGGACTTTAGCGTAGAGTTTGTACAGGATTTGTATAATAAACTGAACGAAGCGAACGTCGATTATATGGAGATTGGCTACAAAAACTCGCCCAAGCTGCTGAAAGGTGCCGAGAGCGCTGGTCCATGGCGTTTTCTGGATGACGAGTTCCTGCGCGAAGTGATCCCGCACAAAGGGCATACCAAGCTGTCTGCACTTGTAGATATCGGTCGTGTGGACGAGAATGACATTTTGCCACGTGAAGATAGCCTGCTCGATCTGATCCGTGTCGCTTGTTATATCAAGGATGTAGACAAAGCGCTGCAACTGGTACAAACATTCCATGATCGTGGTTACGAAACAACGCTGAACATTATGGCGCTGTCCAACGTGATGGAAAATGAACTGATCGAAGCATTCGAACTGATCCGTGAGAGCGTAGTAGATGTGGTTTACATCGTGGATAGCTATGGTAGTTTGGATTACAAAGATTTCATCTATCTGGTAGAGAAATTCAAGACTCACCTTCCAAACAAACGTCTGGGTGTGCATACCCATAACAATATGCAGCTTGCGTTCTCCAACACACTGATCGCTGCTGATAATGGCGTAGAACTGCTGGATGCTTCGGTATACGGTATGGGTCGCGCGGCAGGTAACTGCCCAACTGAGCTGCTCGTAACGCATCTGAAAAACACCAAATACACACTGCGTCCTGTACTGGAAATGATCGACAAGCACATGATTCCGCTGCGTGAAAAAGAAGAATGGGGTTACCTCATCCCGTACATGATCACAGGTACACTGGATGAGCATCCACGTTCGGCAATGGCACTGCGTGCTTCGGCGGACAAGGATAACTCGGTCGATTTTTACGACAAGCTGACTACACCAGAAGTAAGCTTTGATTCTTCTTCCAAAAACTAAGTGTATGCCGTTTGTTGTTAAGTCTATACTGTTCGTTGGATTGTATATAGGCTTCACTATAGAACGGGTAAAATAGCGAATGAACAAGCCGGATGCCGTAGATTTGCTACGCTCTGGCTTGTTGTTATTTTAGCGAAATACGCGTAGGGCAGAAGCAGTACCAATCTCATCCTGCGGAGAAATTGCTTGCCAAATTGTTTGAAATATGGTATATTCGCTGTTGTGACTGACAACCAAACTTATAAAAGTTACGGGATGTAGCTCAGCTTGGTAGAGCACCTGGTTTGGGACCAGGGGGTCGCATGTTCAAATCGTGTCATCCCGATTCTGGGCGGGTGTAGTTCAATGGTAGAACTCCAGCCTTCCAAGCTGGTAGCGTGGGTTCGATTCCCATCACCCGCTTCATGTATTTAAATAAATGCGCCGTAGACCCATTTAAGGTTTACGGCGCATTTATTTTTGGGTAAAACGTAGATGATACTATAAATTCGCATGATGCGATATTGGAACAGGAGAAAGATGAACCATGGAGAATTATTCATTTTTTACGGATGAATTGGAGGCAGCTAATCATGTGATCGAAGTGCTGAGTAATGTGCTTGCCGTCAACACCATTTTCATTGCCAGTAATGATGGCAGCACCAATCGCATACTGCGGGCTTTTAACCGTGAGGAATTGTTGGTGAATGAAGGATTGGAACTGCCGCTTCAAGATACATATTGTGGATTGGTTTCCGGCAAGGCTGCTTATGTCGCACATACGAGTGAACATCCATCTACCTGTATGCTTCCAGTGACAGAGAATATGGGGGATCATGCGTTTATCGGCTTTCCAGTCAATCTGCGCAGTGGGCAAATTGTAGGCACGATCTGTGCGCTGCACACACCGGGGTATATTTATTCCAAAACAGAAGTACAATCGATGTACTCGATGGCGATTCTGATGAGCCATGTAGCTGAATTGCAACATCAGACAGATTCACCGATCGTACGCTGATTTGGGAATCATATCGGCATAATATCCATCTATGCTGATTTTGAAAAATAGAGTTGCGACATCGCTTATGCTGGCATCGTTAGATCCTGCTATGCCGGGATATTTCAATCGGTAGCAGATGCCGGAACAGAAGCTTCACCAGAAGCGAATGGAATCGTGCCAGTCAGTGCAAGTTGTAATATAAACGGCCATGCTCCATGCCCGGATGCAGTGTTAATATGTCCCATATTCGGCAGGGTAATACTAAGAACGCCAATTTCTGCATAAAACAACGTGTTCTCCAACTCACAAAACGGATCGTTAGAGGATTGAATAATCAACGTAGCATCCGCAGCAAGCTGTAAGCGTTCCGGGTGTGGAGGCGGGAAAAATTCCTGTATTTCTGGCAACTGAATCTGTGCAGACGGTGGAGCAACTACAATCGCTTGTTTGACGCGTCGCGCAGGTAATGTAGCCGCATAGTGGAACCAGAGCATACAGCCCAGACTGTGCGTAATGACGATCAATTTCTCGTCCTGCGGAATGGCATCCATCAGCTCGCTGAGTTCCTGTAACCAGATGGCAAGCGACGGCTCATCATGATCCGGGAATTGCGGGTAATAGACCCGTTCTCCACGCTCTACCAATTGAGTCGATAACCACGTCTGCCAGTGCTCCGGCCCACTGCCACCCAATCCGTGCAGCAAAAGATAACTTGTACTCATGAACGATGCAACTCCTTTATGTAGAAAGTTAGATGGCAAATCGCAATCATATTCACATATTTTGCAGCCATATTCACATATTTTTAAATTATATAAATAAATACTTTTGTCTGTCTACGTTACATGCTTTATTCGATTTAGGGTTTAAGTTAGAAAGGTCACTCAAGCACCGTCACTTCATTTATTGTGATGCAAGAATGTAATGGTATATCGTTCAAGTGTCATCGCTATTGAGCACGTATCGTCAATTTACTAGCGTTTTCTTGATCCGATTTGCTCAAGATGATCAGATAACGAACATGATCTTTCGTAGCTTGAAGCACTTTGGTACTTTCTACACTATTGACCGTCCAGCCTGAAGCAAGCAGGGAGAGCACATAATTACTTTTTAAATTCTCATGGCCAACATTGAGAGCATAACAGCGTACATCTTCACAATCGGGCTGTGCAGTGATAAACGAAGAAGTAGGAACAGGAAGAGAATGTAGCTGTGGATCGGATTGAGTTTGCAATGTGTCGCTTGTACTACTACATGCGGTTAGTAACCATATCATACTTATTATCAGCGTTTTTTTCATATAAGGCTCCCTGAAATTCATGTTGGTTGATATCGACACACATTCTAGCACGATCTTGAATGAGATAACAATGATGCACCTGTTTCTGTATAAAAGTTGGCATCTATTTCCTTTTCTGCTACAATGACACTGTTGGCGATTCAATATGCCGATCAACTTGTAGAAAAGAGAGGTAACCATTTGTCTAATGAAGTAACAATACGAATGTCCCCATTAACTGTATGCATAAATACAGGCAGTCAGCTGTTCGCGGCGATTGCAACGGGATTCGTATGTGTGTTTTCATCGATAAGGACAGTGGATTACTGGCATTTCTCTTTCACCAATATAGCGCAAATGGTATCAAATACTAGCGCTATGTCTGTATGCAATATACGATAGTGCGGCACAGGATATAGCCGTTCTTAAGTATATATTGCAGGATGTATGTATGGTGATGCTATAAGCTGGGATACAAGGATAGGATATATTACACGGTAGTCTTTGCGCTGCCTGTTATGATCGTATCGTCACAGCTAGGTAGCAAATGAATCCAACCTGACCGATTATTGCTGAATCACATATTGGCTAGTTAAAGCTAACCTTCCGTTTGCAAACCGCGCAGCAGCTGCTGTCGCGGTTTTTTATATGTTCTACACACAGCTGTAGAAGCCGGAAGGATGATGAATATGACCACATGGGTGAAAGTACGTAATTTGTCCAAAGACTGGAATGGCAAAATGATTTTTGAGCAGGTGAATCTGCAAATCGAGAGTGATGAGCGACTGGCGCTGATCGGTGTAAATGGTAGCGGTAAGACGACGCTCATTCGTATGCTGATGGGTGAAGAACATGGTACTGAGGGCGAGATAGAGCGCTTTTTGCCATTACAATATTGGGATTGGATGCGTCAACAAGACGATCAGGATCAGATGGAGGAAGGCGTTACTGTACTGGAGATGGCAAGGCAGGGGAAACGTGAATTGTGGAGCCTGCGCCAGCAATTGGATCGGGATGAAGCGGCGCTGAGCGATACTTCACTGGCAGCTGACGAACAAGGCATGAATGAACGTCTATCCCAGTACAGTCAGCGATTAGAGCAGTATGAACAGCTGGACGGCTTTGTCTGGGAAACGGAAGTGGAGAAGCAGTTGACGACACTCGGTATCGACAGCCAGCTGTGGAGCACACCTTATGCCAGCCTGAGCGGTGGACAGAAGACGCGTGTGCGGCTGGCGGCAGTACTGACTCGTGATACCCGGTTACTCATTCTCGATGAACCGACCAACCATCTTGACGTAGAAACGATGGAGTGGCTGGAGAAGCGGCTGCGGCAATATACCGGTGCACTGCTGTTTGTTAGTCATGATCGCGAATTTGTTGATCGTTTGGCAACTTCTGTAGCAGAATTGACGCCACAGGGCATGACGGTGTACAAAGGCGGCTATCGTGATTATCGGGAGCATAAGGAACGGGAGCTGCAAGCACAGCAGGCACTATACAAAAAGCAAGAGCAGCAGCGTAAAGCGTTGGAAGAGTCGATTCGTCGCTACAAAGAGTGGTTTGACAAAGCGCACGCCGATGCAGGCAAGCAAAGTGAAGTGAAGATCACTGCCAGCTTTTACAAAGCCAAAGCGAAAAAGAATATTTCCCGCTATCATGCCAAGCAAAAGGAAATGGAGCGACTGGAAGCAGTTCGTGTTGATAAGCCGCGGGAAGCGGATCGACTGAACTTTCAACTGGAATCTAGTGAGTTCCGCGGGCATACGCTGCTGGCATTGCGGGATGTATCATTTGGCTATGAAGAACGAAATCAAGCAGCTAAGTCCCAAGCAGAACAACCGTCTCACCTGCTGCAACATCTTGATTTGTCGCTACATCGTGGTGATCGTCTGGCAGTTACTGGGCCAAATGGCAGTGGCAAAACGACCTTGCTGCGATTGCTGCTGGGCAAGCTGAAGCCGAGTGAAGGTGAGATGTATACACATCCGGCACTACAAATCGGATACTTTTCGCAGGAGCTGGAGGATTTGCCGCTGGATATGATGTTGCTGGACAGTCTGCTTGTATTGCCGGGCATGACACGTACGGAAGCGCAGACGATTCTTGGTTGCTTTTTGTTCCGGCGCGAGGATGTACACAAGATGATTGGACAGCTTAGTATGGGCGAGAAATGCCGCGCGGCGCTCATTCGATTGTATTTTGGCGGTGCCAATCTGCTCATATTGGATGAGCCGACCAATTATCTGGATATCGCTGCACAGGAAGTGATCGAGTCGGTATTGAGTAACTTTAGCGGTACAATTGTGCTTGTATCGCATGACCGGATGATGATTCGTCGATTGGCGAATACGTTGTTGCTGCTGGATGGTCACGGACAATATGAAGTGTTCGCTGGTAGTATGGAGGAATATGAGCAGTTTCAGCAACGCTTGAGACAGCAAGCGCAATCTGGTGGACGCGAGGCGGATGAACGACGGATGCTGCTGGAATTACGATTGTCTCAACTGTTAGCGGCGGCTGAGAATGGACAGCAGCATACTAGCTTGGCGTCATCCAGTACTAGTAACACGTCATCGACGATGCATACGTCCAAGTCTGAATATGGCAATCAACCATCGACAGAGGAAGCACTCACAACAGAACATCCGCCAACTGCCGAGCAACGGCTATGGATTGAGATTCGGGAAATACGGGATGAATTGGAACGCTACAAATTGCATAACAATCGTTGACGACCGCCGGGGAAGTTTGTACAATAAGGAGTATTCATCTGCATGACGGTTTTAGAACATGTAGATACGTATTGTCCATTACATGAATGAACATGAACATCTGCAACGATGGAGACAAGTACGCAGCATCGCCCTACAGGGAGAGAATGCCGTAGATTGAGAGCATTTTACAGGGGACGAACTGCCGAAATTCACTCCGGAGCAGCTGCCTGAACGATTCATTGTCGCCGTATCCGCCAACTGGCTGACGGTCTGACATTTGATTTCAGTAGGGATAGCCGGTCTAACGATCCGTTATTGTCGTTATTGAGCGAGAATTAAGTGCTCTGTCCCATGGAACATCATTACATTTGCTGTATTCGGCATGATGTCATTCCGCGCAGACAGAAAAGGTAGCTTGCCGTCATCATCACATCGTCCGCGATTGGGTGCATGACTACAGCAGAACCGGCTTATTTCTAACAAGGGTGGTACCACGGTCTTTTCGTCCCTTACGGGAGAGAAGGCCTTTTTTTGTTGATTTCGTTTCCTTAACAGATTGGCAAATGTGTACAAACAGGCAGAAAGGGGAATTTTACAATGAGCGAAACGGTTCAAATGAAAGAGCAATTGCTAGCGCTGAAGACAGAAGCGCTGGACGTACTGGAAAAAGTCGGCACCCCCAAGGAGCTGGATGATCTACGCGTCAAATACTCTGGCAAAAAGAGTGCGTTGACCGAGATTCTACGCGGTATGGGTAAACTGAGTGCGGAGGAGCGTCCGGTCGTCGGTCAGGTAGCGAATGAAGTGCGCGAAGCGATCGAGGAAGTAATTAGCCGCAAGCAGGCGCATTTTGTACGTGAAGAAACGAATGCCCGTCTGCAAAATGAAAAAGTTGACGTTACTTTGCCGGGTCGTCCATTGTCCCAAGGTGGTATTCATCCACTGAACAAAGTGATCGAGGAATTGGAAGATATTTTCCTCGGTATGGGCTATCGTGTAGCGGAAGGACCGCAGGTTGAGACGGATTATTACAACTTTGAAGCGCTGAATCTGCCACAAAACCATCCAGCACGCGATATGCAAGATTCGTTCTATCTGACGGAAGATCTGCTGATGCGTACACAAACATCCCCAATCCAGATCCGGGCGATGGAACATGCCAAAGGACAGGCTCCGCTAAAAGTCATCTGTCCGGGCGCTGTATATCGCCGCGATGATGACGATGCGACTCACTCCTTCCAGTTCCACCAGATTGAAGGACTCGTTATCGACAAAGGCATTCGCATGAGCGATCTGAAAGGAACACTGCTGCAATTCGCACGCGAAATGTTCGGTGAACAAACCGAGATTCGTCTGCGTCCAAGCTTCTTCCCTTTCACCGAGCCAAGTGTTGAGGTCGATGTGACCTTCACCAAGAAAAACGGCGAGCGCATCTGGATCGAGATTCTCGGTTGCGGTATGGTGCATCCGAAAGTACTGGAAATGGGTGGCTTTGATCCGGAAGTGTACAGCGGCTTTGCCTTCGGTATGGGCGTCGAGCGGATCGCAATTCTGAAATACGGCATTGACGATATTCGCCATTTCTATAGCAATGATATGCGTTTCTTGGAGCAATTCTCCCGCATGTAATATGGGTCATGATGAATGTGATCCATTGTAAACGATAAAGCATCAACTGTACGATGCAATACTAGATACTATTGAAGGTAAAAGGAGTGAACGGACTGTGAAAGTATCAACAGAATGGCTATCTCAGTATGTGTCGCTGGAAGGCGTTAATCCGGAAGACCTCGCTGAGCAAATTACCCGTGCAGGGATTGAGATCGACAGCGTAGAAAGCCGCAATCAGGGCATCACTAGCGTCGTTGTCGGTTATGTCAAACATAAGGAAAAACACCCAGATGCAGATAAGCTGAACGTATGTACAATTGATGCTGGACAAGGCGAAGACCTGCAAATCGTTTGCGGTGCCAAAAACGTCGATGCTGGTCAAAAAGTACCGGTTGCACTGGTCGGTGCCAAGCTGCCGGGTGATCTGCATATCAAAAAAGCCAAGCTGCGTGGCGTTCTATCGCAAGGTATGATCTGTTCCGCGAAGGAGCTGGGCATCAACGATAAGCTGCTGCCGAAGGAGCAACAAGAAGGCATTCTCGTACTGCCAGAGCAAACAGAAATCGGTACACCGATTATTGATCTGCTCGGTTTGAACGACCAAATTCTTGATTTTGATCTGACGCCCAACCGTTCCGACTGTCTGAGCATGATTGGCGCGGCTTATGAAGTGGGTGCAATTCTTGGTCGTGATGTGAAAGTGCCGGAAGTGAATCCGGTAGAAGGTGGAGATTCCGCTGCCAGCCACATTTCTGTATCAATTGAAGCAGAAGAAGCATGCAGTCACTTTTCCGCGCGTTATATTACTGGCATCAAGATCGGTACATCGCCGCTATGGCTGCAAAATCGTCTGATCGCTGCTGGTATTCGTCCGATCAATAACGTGGTGGATATTACGAACTTCGTTATGCTGGAATACGGTCAACCGCTGCATGCGTACGATGCGGACAAGCTGAACAACGGTGCAATCGAAGTGCGTATGGGTCGCGAAGGCGAAATTTTGAAAACATTGGATGATCAGGAGCGTAAGCTGGATGAGCGCATGCTAGTGATTGCGAGCGGTGGCAAAGCAGTTGGTCTTGCTGGCGTCATGGGCGGAGCGGATAGTGAAGTGACTGGTGAAACAGTGAACATTTTGCTGGAATCGGCACGCTTTGATGGCGGTACGGTTCGCAAAACGTCTCGTCGTCTCGGTCTGCGTTCCGAAGCAAGTCTTCGTTTTGAAAAAGAAGTCGATCCTGCTGCGGTTGTACCCGCGCTGAATCGTGCAGCTGAGCTGATCGTGCGTTATGCACACGGTATGATTCACGAAGGTGTCGTTGAGCAGGTTGTATCTCAGCTACAAGAACAAACATTGCAACTGTCGCTGAGCAAGCTGAATCGTTATCTTGGTACTGAGCTGTCACTGCTGGAAGTGAAAATTATTTTCGGTCGTCTGCAATTCCCTTGCGGCGATATAGCACAGGATCTGATTGAGGTACGTGTACCGACTCGTCGCGGCGATATTCAGCGTGATGTCGATCTGATCGAAGAAGTGGCACGTCTTTATGGCTACGACAATATCCCAACAACGCCAATTGAGGGCGCAACGACACCGGGCGCACTGACTGCACCACAGCGTCTGCGTCGTACGGTTCGCCATCTACTCGTACATGGTGGTTATCAGGAAGTGATCAGCTACTCGTTCACACATCCAGACAAAAACAAACGTTTCCCACAGCTGCGTGGCAGTCATCACGATGTAGCGCTGGCGATGCCGATGAGCGAAGAGCGCAGCGTACTGCGTACTGGTATCGTATCGCAATTGCTGGAGATCGCTTCATACAACCGTAACCGTAAGCAGGATAATCTGGCATTGTTCGAGATTGGTATGGCTTTCTTCAGTGAAGAAGAGAAGCTTACTCGTCAGCCGCATGAAGTGCCATTGCTTGGTCTGCTGCTCACTGGTAAACGTCAGCCTGCGCAATGGAATACCGGTTCTGACCGTGTTGACTTCTTCGATATCAAGGGCGCGCTGGAAGGTGTTTTCAGCTATCTGGGCATTCAGCCTTCCATTACGTATAAAGCAGATCAACCAGAAGGATATCATCCGGGTCGCTCCGCATCCGTATATCTGACTACTGGCTCGCGTGAGCTGCGTATCGGTACGATTGGTCAGATTCACCCAGATATTCAGCGGGAAGCGGATCTAGATGAAACATATGTGGCAGAGATCGAACTGACGCCGCTGTATGAGCATACAACAACTCAGATTACGTATAGCGAATTGCCGCGTTATCCATCTGTTCAACGTGATATCGCGGTTGTCGTTGACGACCTGATTCCGGCAGGCGATCTGATTGCTTGCATCCGCGAAACAGCAGGCGAGCTGTTAACATCGGTACACGTATTCGACGTGTTCAAAGGCGAACGTCTCGGCGTGGATAAGAAAAGTGTCGCCATTGCACTCGTGTATCGCCATGCTGAGCATACCCTGACTGATGAAGAAGTAACAGCTGTACACGATATTGTACTGGCGCAATTGGCAGAGCGATTCGGTGCCGAACTGCGTAAATAATAGTAATGCAGATAGCATCCAATCTCGTTATGTAATCGGGTATAGCGATAGGTTCTAACAAAATAGAAGCTGATTCCTAATGTGCAAACAGCAGGAATTCCATGAAGCCACATCGAAATAGACGTCGATGTGGCTTTTTTGTTCAACGAGCACTAGAATAGACAGAAGAACATTTTGTACAATAAGGTTAGCATAAAAGATGACCACAGGCGTAATGTTAGTATGCACCTGTGTATGCCCATATTTATTTGGAACCCGGTGCGCTCCGGCATACAGGATGCCGACATGGCATGTTGCATTCCGTACAAGACCGCGGTGATGCAAAATGTTGACGATCTGGCTTATGCTTCGTCAACATTTTGTGCTTATACACGACATAATGATGAATCGAATAGATGAAATGAAACAAAGGAGGGCACGACTGTGACAACAAACGATCGGATCAAAGTCAGTGTGAATATTTACGGAAAGTCGTATAAGCTAGTTGGCAGCAGTGCCGACTATATGAAAAGTGTAGCCCAATATGTAGATGGGCATATGAATCAAATTGCGCAGGCACATGATCATCTGGACACCACGAAGCTTGCCATTTTGTCAGCAGTACATATGGCGGAAGAAGCGATTCAGGCGAACGAGGGTCGTGCGCAACTGGATGAGGCAGTGAGTGAACGCGATTCGCTGCGGCAGGAATTGGAGCGACTGCATGAAGTACAGCTCAAGCAGCAGGATGTGATTCGGAAGCTGCAAGAAGAGAACGAGCAGCGACAAGCGAATCAGCAGCAGCTGGATAGCGAGCTGACACAATCTCGCAGTGAATTGGAGCAAACGCAAACCGAATTAACAGCTGCACAGCAAAACAACACCAAGCTGGAGCAGCAAAATGCTGATTACCGTCAGACTGGCGTGCAATTACAAGATGAGCTGGACAAGTCCACCACCCGGATCGATGCACTGAAGGATCAGTACAGCAATCTGGAAAATAATATGAAGCAAACGGTAGAAGGATTGCAGCTTGATCTGATGCAGTCTACCGAAAATGAAGAAACGTACCGTTTGCGTACGGAAGAATTGGAAGAGAGTATCCATACGCTGCAACAAGAGCACGATACGGCGCAGCAGCGTGTGATTGTATTGGAGGAAGATAACGATTTTACCCATGCGCAGCTGGACGAATCGCGTCAGCAGCATGATCAGGTACAACAGCAATTGCAGTTGGCACAGGAAGAAGCCGAAACTTGGCGCGAATTGTCACAGCAGCAGGATGGCGATTTGCAGCAATTGCGGGACGAGCATCAGACACTGCAACAGCTGCATGATCAGCTTGACCAACAATTGCAGGAACGTGGAACTCAGCTGGAACAATTGGAGCAGCAGCTGGAAGAACGCCAGCAGGAACTGGTTGTTTTGCAGGATGTCCACAGTCAGTTACAGCAGAGCGATACGGAAGCACGTCAGCAACTGGAAGAGCAAGCGACTCAATTGGAAACGCTGCGTAATGAAGGCGGACAGCTTCGTTCAGAGCTGGAACAATTGCAACAACGTTATGACCAATTGCAGGCAGAGCAGGAGCAGTCAGCAAGCGAACTGGCAGATACGCAAGCTAGCCTGACAGCTGCACATGAAGAAAATGAAATGTTGAAGCCGCAACTGGAAACATTGCAGGGACGTTACAACGAATTGGAGCAACAGCAGCAGCAAACGGTACAGCGCTTTGACGAGCAAACAGGTAAGCTGGACGAACTGCGTGAAGAGAATGGTCAAGTATGGACGGAACTCGGTTCGTGGCAGGATCGTCATGCGGAGCTGGAGCAGCGTCACCGCGAGTTGGAGCAAGAATGGCAGCAGCGCGGCGAGCAATTGGAGCAGCTGCAACAGCAGTCAGCCGATTTGCGCAGCGAATTGGAATTGTCGCAAGCAGGTCGAAGTGAGCTGGAACAGCGCGAAGAGCAGGTGCGTGCTGAGCTGGCATCACTGCAAACTAGCCAAAGTGAATGGCAGCAACAGGAAGCGAAGCTGCATACCGAGCTGGAGTCGTTACAGCACAGCCGGAGTGAACTGGAGCAACAACAGCAGCAATTGTCTGCTCAATTGCAAGACACGCAAACGAGCCTGACGACTGCTCAAGAGGAGAATGAACGACTGAAGCCGCAACTGGAAAGCTTGCGCGGCGAGCACAATCAGGTGTGGGCTGAGCTGGAATCATGGCAAAATCGTCATGCTGAACTGGAACAGCACAGCCAGGATGTACAGCAACAATTGACCGTGCAGCATGAACAGCAGGTTGGCGAACTAGAGCAGCGCCTTGCAACCACAGCCGATCAACAACAGCAGTTGCAGCAGCGGTTGGATGAGTTGCATGGAGAACTGGCAGAATCCCGCCAGAATACTGAACAGTTCCGTGAAGAAGCAGATACATGGGAGCAATTATCCGGTCAGCAGGAACAGCAGATTGTAGAACTGCAATCCGAGTTGGAGCAGCGCAGTCAGCAGCAACAACAGCTTCGCAGTCAATACGAAGCGGAGCATCAGCGTTTACAAGCTGAACATCAGGATGAGCAGGAACGCCTGCTTTCTCAACAACAGCAATTGGAAGAACAATATACAGCCCAGCACCAGCAGTTGCAGACACGCATCGAAGAGCTGGAGCAGCAGCTACAAGATAACACCGCTACGTGGGAACAACAACTTCACGATCGGACTGCTGAGTGGGAGCAACAGCTTCAAGCTCGCTCTGCAGAACTGGAACAGCACCAGCGTCAACTGGTCGATACACGCGAGGAATCCGGCAACTGGCAGCGTCTGTCTGAGCAGCATAAGGAAGAATTGACCGAATTGCGGGCAGAGATGGAGCAGTTGAATCAGTTGTATGACGAACAGCTGGCAGAAGTGCAAGAGCAGCTGAATCTGGTGAATATCGAGCGAGATGATTTCACCGAACAGACCGAGCGTTTACAACAGCAATTGGAGCAATTGACCTTATCTGCTGCTCAAGTACGAGAGGAATCGGATACATGGGAGCAACTGTCCGGTCAACAAGAACAGCAGATTCTGGATCTGCGCAATCAATGGAATTCGCTGAATCAGAAGCAAGAACAGTGGCAGAACCGCACGGCAGAGTTGGAGCAACAGCAGCATGAGCTGGAACAGCAATATGCTGAACTGCAACAGCAGGCGGATCACTGGCGCGGCGAATGGAATCGAGCGCGTGCGGAATATGGCACAGTTAATGAAGAACTGAACACATGGCGCGAGCTGTCGCAACAGCAAGAGACAGAAGCGACACAGATTCGCAGCGAACTGGAGCAAGTACATCAGCAATGGGCAGATGAGCAGCAGCGTTATCAAGAGCAATCTTCGCAATGGCTGGATAAAGAACAACAACTGGTACAAAGTACACGCGAATTGGAAGAACAATTGACGACTGTACGCAGTGAAACTGGCGAGTGGCGTGAAGAAGCGGAAACGTGGCGCGAGCTGTCCCGTCAACAGGAACAGGACACTGCCCAGATTCAGAGTGAGCTAGAGCAGGCACGTCAGCAAGTAGACACACTGACGTCGCAACTGGATGAATGGAATGCGCGTCAACAGGAGCAAACTCGTTTACTGGAAGAAGCATTGCAGGATATTGACAGCTGGAGCCAGCGGCATCACCGTCTGGAAGAGGAGTATCGTGCGATTGTGCTGAACGAGCAGGGGTATATGGAAGAGATTGGACGATTGGAGCAACAGAACCAACAGTTATCTGTAGAACTGGAGCAGGTCAATGGACGACTGGAGCAATTAACCGATCGTCAGGAGCAGCAAAATGAACTGCTGCGCGAATTGGAAGAGAGCGAGCAGCAATGGCGTGGTCAGTGCGAGCAATTGCAACATTCGCAGCAGGAGCACAGCCGTGAAGCCCGCGAAGTGATGGATCAGTACGAAATGCTCAGCCATCAGCTACGTATTATGAATGTAGAACGCGAAAGCCAGATTCAGGAGAAGGAACGTATCCATCAGGAGCTTCAACAGCTGCGTGAACAGCATCAACAGCTACAGGTTGAGCACAATGAGTGGATGGAACTGATCGAGCAAGATCAGAACTGAGCAAGTGAAGATGCTCGTAAATGGTGTATGGAAATTGAAATAATAAAGAGCTGAACTGAGAAAACTGAAATCAAAAAGAACCGACAGCATCTAGGTGCTGTCGGTTCTTTTTACGATTATACCAATGAAGATAAATATCGTCTCACAAGCGTATTATCCAATTTGTTTGTTAGCATTCAACATCCGCATCGTACGTAGATAAACATACGATGAGATGAAGGCAAGAAGCGCCATAATCATCAATCCCCAGAAAATATTGGAGTACGCAGCTGAGAGAGATAATCCTTTTTGCCATTCCATTGCACTGGATGCCAATGCTACACTGAATGCTCCGCTGAAAAATTGCATCAGCTGGAACAGTCCCATGCCCGAGCCGACCTGTGATGCTGGCAAGATGCGCGAGATTTCATTGGACACACTGCTTGATAACATTGAGAAGCTCAAGCTGTTCAGCAAATAAATGAACAGAATCGATAACCAGGAATTGCCTGCAAACAGGGCGAACAGAACAATCGCGAACAATACCATTAGCGGCGCATATCGCAGAATCGACGAGTTACCATGCTCGTCAATAATAGAGCCGATTTTGCGTGAAGCGACAATCGCCAGTAGCGAACCTGGGAAAATAATGAATCCAGCATGACTGGCACTGAAGCCGAAGCGATGCACCAGAATTTGCGGAATGAGGAACAGCGTAGCAAAGCTGCATAGATACGAGAGAATGCCGACCAGCGATAGCGTTACATATGATGTATTTGCCAGCAGTGCAGGCTGCACGAATGGTTCCGCTGCTAGTCGAATACGCAGAATGAATAGTGCCAAGCCAACTAGCCCGATCGTCAGCGCCAACCACGAGTGATTGGTCAGGAACAGCAGAATACCACTTGTACCTGCCGCAACAAACAATGCGCCTGCCGTATCAAACACACCGCGCTTTGGCATTTCTTTGGGTAAAAATAAATAAAACAGCGGCACCAGCAGCAGGCTGATCGCCGTGATCAGAAATAGAAAACGCCAGCCCATATAATCAACAATCGCTCCGCCGACAACTGGACCTAAGCCGAGTCCTAGCGAGACCGCAGACATAATGAATGCCATCGCTTTGCCGCGCCGTTCTAGTGGAATATAGCGGGTGAACAATACCATTGACAGCGAAATGACTGCCCCGGCACCAACTGCCTGCAATACCCGCATCGTCAGCAGCAGTGCAAAGCTGTTACTGAACAGACCGCCGATCGCAGCTAGCCCGAGAATGCTCAGCCCGATCACTAGCAAACGGCGTAGCGGTACGAAGTCGGACAATCGGCTATATGTAATAGAAGAGATGGCGAACATGATCGAATAGCCGGTTACGATCAAGGAAGATACTGAATCTGTCAGTTGAAAATAGGACGTGATTTTGGGTAATGCCAGATTGAACATCGATGTGTTCATAATTGCCAGTACGACTGCAATGCCTAGCAGCACGGTTAATAGCCCTTCTTTTTGCAGGCGATCCTGACGGACGCTGTCTGTATGGGAAGCAGCAACAGATGTTGTTGCAGTAGTTGACATCAAGATTCCTCCTGTACGAAAAAAGTATTGTTCGAATGTCATCGAACAATTGAAATATAGCATGGGATGATTTAAAATTCAATTAGAGATTTTAAAATTGGATAGGAATAGTATTCATTATTTACATGTAAATATAAATATAGTAACTGTGCTCTGCATTTCATAGAAACGTATGATGCCGCTTCCAATTTCCACATGACGTATGAGGGAATAGCGGAGCTGCTACTTACTTTTCAGCTCAAAGGAGACGTTGTTATGAAAGTGTTATATCATCCTGACCGTCACGAGATCGAACTGGCTTCCGTATTGTACGCTTTGAGCGATCCGATTCGGCTTCATATTGTTTCGCAAATTCGCAGTGAGGGCGAGAGTCCATGCAATGCCTTTCAAGTGCCTGTTGCCAAATCGACCTTGTCGCATCATCTGCGGACGTTGCGCGAAAGCGGGGTTGTGTTTACACGCAGTCATGGTACACAGCGATTGATCACAGTACGCGAAGATGATCTGAATGAGCGTTTTCCCGGCGTGCTGCATGCAGTATTGTCCGCCTATGATGCGACAGCCGCTTTCTTTCCTGATGCTAACGATGAAGCGACGACTATGTTGGCAGATGGGGAACAGCAACCATTGATAAAAGAAACAGAGTAGCCGCCTTGCCACCATATCTATGTTCTACAGCACAAAAAACACGCAGTCAGCATAAGAGCGACTGCGTGTTTTGTCATCCTATTCAAGAGATTATGCTTACGCTTCGTCAACGATCAGCTTGGCAACCATCGTGCTGTGACCGGAGCCACACATAATCGAGCATGCCATATCAAATTCGCCTGCTTCTTGCGGGGTTACGGTTGCCGTTGTATTGCTGGAATTCAGATCGACATTCAGCGCTGGGATCATCAGACCGTGGTTTCCTTGTTCATTTTGGAAGACGATCGTGATCGGTTCGCCTTTTTTTACATGGTATTCCTTCTGGTCGAATGCGTAATTTGTCGCTTTGACGACCAGCTGGTTGCCGCTAGCTTCACCGCTATCCGATGTAGCTACGCCCGTATCGGTAACGCCTGTTCCGCCGGATGAGTTTTGCGCTTGCCCGCCGCACGCTGTTGTTAATAACAACATGGCGGCAGTGACGCCGATCAGCATATATTTTTTCATGAGTAGTTCCCTCCTGATCTCATTATCTTCCATTGCAATCATTTTTATCATAACGCACATGGAAGAGACTGTCATTCAAACCTTTTGTGAAAATTGTGTGCGGGTGTATAATAGAATGGAAGCGGTATGCCATGTTGCCGCTGTAGCTGTAATTGGTACGTATTCTACCTGTCTGTACGTGTGTGTTGAAACATTTGCCTGAAATCGCCGTCTATGGTGATGAGGATTTCAGTATGAATAGAGGAGTGTCATAACGTTGAACGAAAAAATATTCCATACGATGCAGTATGGACATATTCTCGATATGCTGGCAGGTTATGCGGCAACCGCGCTTGGTAAGCAGGCTGCGCTGTCGCTGAAGCCGGATACCGATCTGGAATATGTCAAGAAAATGCTGCAATATACCGATGAGGCGACCAATGTGGATCGACTCAAAGGCACACCGCCATTTGGCGGCATCGTCGATATTCGTCCGGCTGTCAGCCGCGCACGCATCGGCGGTACACTGAACCCGAGCGAGCTGCTTGGTATCGCGAATACGATTATGGGGATGCGCCGTGCGGCACGCCATGTCGAGATGGTGCATGAAGAAGAGCCTGCACCGCTGCTGTTTGATCTGATTGAATTGTTGTCTGATCAGCGTCCACTCGAAAAGTCTATCCGTGCCTGTATCGACGATTCAGCGCATGTGATGGACTCTGCCAGCAGTGAGCTGGCAACGATTCGCCGTGAGCTGCGTTCCGGCGAAGTACGTATCCGCGAAAAGCTGGATGGTATGATCCGTTCACAAACGGTAGCGAAGATGCTGCAAGACCAGCTGATTACGATTCGAGGCGACCGCTTTGTCATCCCGGTCAAAGCTGAATACCGTTCGTACTTTGGCGGGATTGTGCATGATCAGTCCGGTTCTGGTGCGACGCTGTTTATTGAGCCGGAAGCGATTGTAGCGATGAACAATAAGTTACGCGAAACACGACTGCGTGAAGAGCGTGAGATCGAAGTTATTTTGCAAAAGCTGACCGCACAAGTAGCAGAGCAGAACGAACTGCTTGGCTACGATGTGGAGACGATTGCGCAATTGGACTTTATTTTCGCCAAAGCGCGTCTTGGCTACAAAATGAAAGCGAACAAACCGGTCATGAACGACCGTGGATTTTTTAAATTGAAAAAAGCCCGTCATCCACTGATTGCACCGGAGCATGTCGTTCCGACTGATCTGGAGCTGGGTAATACCAATACGAGCATCATTATTACCGGTCCGAATACGGGCGGTAAGACAGTCACCCTGAAAACGGTCGGTCTGCTCAGTCTGATGGCGATGTCCGGTCTGTTTATTCCGGCGGATGATGGCAGCCAGATGTGCGTATTTGACGCGATTTATGCCGATATCGGGGATGAGCAAAGTATTGAACAGAATCTCAGTACATTTTCCAGTCATATGACCAATATCATCTCCATCCTGCGGCAAATGACACCGAAAAGTCTGGTACTGTTTGACGAGCTAGGCGCGGGAACCGATCCGGCAGAAGGCTCGGCGCTGGCGATTGCTATTTTGGAGCATATTCATGCCCGCGGCTGTCGGATGATTGCAACGACGCATTATAGCGAACTGAAAGCATACGCGTATGATCGCAAAGGCGTCATCAACGCCAGTATGGAATTTGACGTCAATACGCTCAGCCCGACATACCGTCTGCTGATCGGTGTACCGGGACGAAGCAACGCGTTTGCGATTGCTGAGCGCCTTGGACTGTCGAAGGATATTCTGGATGTAGCACGCGGTGAAGTAAGCGAAGAAGATCAACGCGTCGAGCAAATGATCGCTTCCCTCGAAACGAACCGTCTGGGTGCCGAAGCGGAACGCACCGAAGCCGCGCGTCTGCGCCAGGAGATGGAGCAGTTGCGTGCACGCTATGAGCGCGATCTGGAGCGCTTGGAAGATCAACGCGACAAGCGTCTGGAAAAAGCCGAAGACGAAGCGCGTGCCATTCTGGACAAAGCGCGCAGCGAAGCGGATGAAGTCATTCAATCTCTGCGCAAAATGGCGCTGGAAGAAGGCGCATCCGTCAAGGAGCATCGCCTGATCGCTGCTCGTCGTCAATTGGACGAAGCCGCACCAGCACAACGCAAGAAAAAGAAAGCACCGACCACCACTGAGAAAAAAGCAAAACCGATCGGTCCCGGCGATGAAGTTATGGTGCACAGCTTCCGTCAAAAAGGTCATGTCGTCGAACTGTCCGGCTCCAAAGAAGCGCTTGTACAAATGGGCATTATGAAGATGAAAGTTTCGCTCAGCGACCTAGAGCTGATCCAATCGTCCAAATCGACTGCCGCTCAGCCACAGCGCAAGCAGGTGACGACCGTTCAGCGTTCGCGTGATGACAATACTCACTCCGAGCTGGATCTGCGTGGTGCCAATGTCGAAGAGGCGCTGATTGATGTGGATCGTTTCCTTGATGAAGCATTTCTGGCGAATCTCGGACAGGTGTATATTATTCATGGCAAAGGTACAGGCGTACTGCGTACCGGCATTCAGGAGTTCCTGCGCCGCCACAAGCATGTGAAAAGTTACCGCACTGGCAACTACGGTGAAGGTGGTACGGGTGTAACCGTTGCCGAATTGAAATAAATCCGGAATCTCTTTGAAACCATTACGGACGTCATACGTACACAGTATGATGATCTGTAATGATTTCATACCGGAAGGAGTTACGAAGAGGCGTGAAGGACTACGTGGATCCATTGCTGGCGCACCCGGTCGGGATGATGATCGGTTATTTTTCCGTGGCTGTGCTGCAATTAATCGTATTTTTATGGTGTTTTGAATTAGTAACCAAATATAAATGCTGGGACGAAATCAAGCGCGGCAATGTGTCCGTAGCGATGGCAACTGGCGGTAAAATTTTCGGTATTTGCAATGTGATGCGCTTTTCCATTGAAGCGCACAGCTCGGTCTACGGAAGTCTGGGCTGGTCGCTGGTCGGTTTTTTGCTGCTGATGGTTGCCTACTTTTTGTTTGAATTTTTAACCCCGGTATTTAATATCGATAAAGAAATTGCTTCGGACAACCGGGCGATTGGTTTGATCTCGATGATCATCTCCATATCGCTATCGTACGTCATCGGTGCGTCCATTCTTTAAATTTGACTTTGCATCACGAAAGGGACGAAATTATGGATACAACAGTATGCCCATGGTGTCACAGCGAGATCGTATGGGACCCGGAATTTGGACCTGAGGAGCATTGCCCGCATTGTGGTAATGAACTACAAGGTTACCGCACGCTGAATATTGAACTGGATGAGGAAGACGAGCAACCATCCCAGTATGCAGCGGAAGAGGCGTACCAACAGAACGTCATCGGCAACGAGCAAGCAGCGAATACACCAATCGGTAATCGCGCGGCGACATTGCTGGATGAGGCGGAATTGTTCCAACAGCCGAATCTGTCTTCACTCAAGACGATTGAGCAGTACGGCGATGAGAACTTCAAGATGGTCGATTATGAGGAAAAGGTTGAGCAATTGCTGGACAGTCAGGAAGAGATTCCGCAATGTCCACATTGTCAGGAGTACATGCTGCTAGCAGGCAGTCAGGAAATGGGGACAACTGGCTTCAAGCCAAACCCCGCAGCGAACGGCAAGCTGTCATTCCTGACAACACCATATACCGTCAACGTATATGTTTGCCCGAGCTGTTTCCATGTGCATCAGAGCTTGGATGAAGCAGGTCGTCTGCGTATGATCGACACGCTGTCCCGCTCTACTGAGCAGAGTGGCTAAGCGGATGCCAATCTACTTTGCTTCTATTGGAAGATAGGGCAGAGCAATGAGCATAAATGAAAATGAACAAGAATTTATGTACAATGCGATTTGAGCATGATCGGCTAACTACAATACGAATAAAATATGACACAAAAAAGCCCGACAGTTTCTGAATGAATTTCAGAAGCTGTCGGGCTTTTGCGTATAAGCAAGCACGAATCTCAGTGAAAGAATGCAAACATACAGCATAGCAAGAATAGAATCACATACGAACAATATAGCAACAACATCAAAATAATATAATAAAGTTGTTATTCCTGTTATTCCTGTTATTCCTGTTATTCCTGTTATTCCTGTTATTCCTGCTGTTCCTATGTTTGTAGCTTAGCTAGCTTTCTAATACCGATCCATCAAGATGCTGGCACATCAGGAGTTACCGCCGGTGAGGGCTTAGACGTACGAGTCAGACTGAACAGTTCCAATTCGGGGCGTGTGACGCCGGACAGTTCATCTGCCAGCAGCATGGCAGCGATAGTGCTATATACCGTACCGTTACCGCCATATCCTTCCACAAAGTAGCAATGTGGATAGTCCGGGTGTTTGCCCATATAAGGCAGACCGTCGCGACTAGAGCCGAATGGCGCTGCCCATGCCGATTCGATAGATAATGGACCAATGTCCGGGAACAGCTCTTGTACCGATTCCAGCAGCCGCTGCGCCTGATTGATTCGGCGGACTTCCATATCTTCAATATCTGTCAGTGGTTCGTCCAGACCGCCAGCGATAATCCGGTTATCTGCGGTCGTACGGATATACAAATACGGTCGCGCCGTTTCCCAGATCATACTTTGCTTGTACCAGCCATCCCAGCTGCTGACTGGATTGGTCGCAATCGCATATGTGTTCATGAGGAACGCGCCGCGTTCTTTTTTCTTTTCCTGTGTTTCGTAGCCGGTAGAATACACGACTTTTTTGGAACGAATACGATAATCGCCGATATAGCTGACAACTTCGTTCGTGCCGTATTCCTGATGCGTAATCTCCGCTTCTTCAAATACGCGGACACCGTTCTGATGCGCATCCATCATCAGCGCATGCACCAGTCGATACGGATTCACCTCTGCATCGCCATGCGTGTAAATGCCTGCTGGTCGGCGGAACGAGAAGTGTTCAGCAATTTTCTCTTCATCCCAGAACTCGGCAGCAAAGCCATGCTTCGATAATGTTTCATATTCTTCGATGACTGTCTCTACATCGCTCTCGTCACTGGCAAAGTACAAACTGCTCCGCGGAATCAGTTGTGCATCCAGCGGCAACTGTGGAGCAGTATGCAGCAGATATTCCATCGCATCACGGCATAGCCTATAAAAGAGTACACCATTATGCTCGCCAAATGTATTGATGCAAGCAGTCAGTGTTTTGTCGTTCGTATATTGAAGCAATCCGGTATTGGCAATGGAGCTACCACGACCGACCTGTCTTTTCTCGGCAACTACTGTGCGTAGACCGCGTTTGGCAAACTCGTGCGCACATAGTGCGCCGCCCATGCCGCCACCGATGATCAGCACATCGCACTCCAGATTCTCAGTCAGTTGTTCGTAGGTTGGCGGGTTCGTCAGGGTGTGTCCCCACATCGTATCTCTGGTGTGCAAATCCATGGTTGTTCGCTCCTTTGATTGTGTAAAATCGTCAAATTTCATACTTAATGTCAGTTGAACCGTCAGTTGGACAATCTTCAATTCTATTCGATGAAAACGAGTGATCTACAATCTGTTATGACACAATATAATCTGTCTTAGCATTAAGTAACCGGAACAGGTGTATAATGAAGCAGAACAACGACAGGTGCGAAGACCGATAGCGGCAAATGCTGCAAAACGACCTTCGGGGCTTGGCAGGAATGTTGGATTCGTGTAATATTTTTAATATTAACTTTTGCACTTGGAGGCTATATCGTTATGAAGGAACTTAGCGAGCTGAAGTTGCAGATCCTTGATCTGCTCAAAGAAGATGCAAGACGTACCCCGCAGCTTATATCGACTCTGCTCGGTATTGAAGAAGCCGAGGTCAAACAGGCGATTCAGGAATTGGAAGATGATCATGTGATCGTCAAATATGCAACAGTTGTCAATTGGAGCAAAGTAGACGAAGAAACGGTTACTGCACTAATCGAGGTACAGATTACACCGGAACGCGGACGCGGCTTTGAAGGGATTGCTGAGCGTATTTACTTGTATCCGCAGGTGAAATCGGTCTATCTGATGTCTGGCGCATATGATCTGCTAGTAGAAGTGGAAGGTCATAACCTGAAAGAAGTCGCGAGCTTCGTTTCCGAACGTCTGTCTCCGATTGAATCGGTATTGTCCACCAAAACACACTTTATTCTCAAAAAATACAAACAGGACGGAATTGTTTTTGAAGATCGCGAAGATGATCGCCGCCTGATTATTTCTCCGTAAAGGAAGGCGAATAGCATGATGGTCAATGGAGGACAGACAGCCGAAGGGCAGAAGTCGATGGAGTCATACCTGGCTCCGCTCGTGCGCGGTATTCAGCCTTCCGGTATCCGCAAATTTTTTGATCTGGTGAGCGCGAGCAAGGATATTATTACACTTGGTGTCGGCGAACCGGATTTCACCACACCGTGGCATGTACGTGAAGCGTGTGTATATTCATTGGAACGTGGCTATACCCGTTACACATCCAACTCCGGTATGCCGGAATTGCGTGAAGCGATTGCAGGTTATTTGGAAAATGAGTTCAAAACGTCGTATGATCCCGCAGACGAGATTATCGTGACAGTTGGCGGTAGTGAAGCGATTGATCTGGCGTTGCGAGCATTGATCGCTCCGGGTGATGAGATTCTCATTCCAGAGCCTTGTTATATTTCGTATTCGCCTATTACAGCGATTGGTGGCGGTATTCCAGTCGGTATTGAAACATTTGCCGAGAATAATTTTAAATTAACTGCGGAAGCACTGGAAAAAAGTATCACGCCGCGCTCCAAAATTCTGATTCTCTGCTATCCAAGCAATCCGACAGGCGCAATTATGACATATGAAGATTGGTTGCCGATTGCGCAAGTAGTGGAAAAGCACGATCTGATCGTCATTTCCGATGAAATTTATGCTGAGCTGACTTACGGCACCAAGCACGTTAGCTTTGCATCCATTCCAGGTATGCAGGAGCGTACCATTCTGGTGAGTGGATTCTCCAAAGCGTTTGCAATGACAGGCTGGCGGATGGGATATGCGTGTGGACATCGTGATCTGATCTCTGCAATGCTCAAGATTCATCAGTACACTGTAATGTGCGCACCAGTCATGGGACAGGTTGCCGCATTGGAAGCATTGACTAACGGATTAGAGGAAAAAGACAAAATGGTCGAGTCTTATAACCGTCGGCGTCGGCTAATCGTTGATGGATTCCGTAGTGTCGGACTAGAGTGCCATGAGCCGCAAGGCGCATTTTATGCATTCCCAAGTATTCAATCGACTGGTCTGACATCGGAAGAATTTGCTCAGCAATTGCTTGTTGAAGGACGCGTAGCTGCTGTGCCGGGCAATGTGTTCGGATTGGGCGGCGAAGGCTTTATTCGCTGCTCGTATGCGACTTCTGTTGCTCAACTTAGTGAAGCGCTTGAGCGAATTGGATCGTTTGTTAATAAAATAAAATAATTTCCATTAATGTAATTTGTCACAGAATATTTCTAATTTACCCTCTTTAACAAATTTCTGCTTCCATTTCCTTAGACCTGTGCTATAATAGGTCTTCGGAAGCAGGAATTTGTGTAGAAGGAGGGAATTATTTGTATTGTGCTGAATATCCGGTACCGATGTACCGTGGAATGCTACTGTCAGAGAATAAAGCAGTCTGGCCGCAACAACCGGATGACTCCAGACAATTAATTTCTCTGGAAGATGAGATTCACAAGCTTCGTACCCGCATGGAGCTGATGTTTTTGGAAAGACAATCGTTTACAGCGGAAGATGTACTAGAAATCAGCATGCTGCTCGACATCAAGATTAACGAATATATGCACTGCAAAAGCAAACGGCATCGTTTATAAAGAAGCAGTCGGACTCTTGCAATTCAACTATATACAATAACAGGCTTGACTAGTTGCGATATCATACATAGCGTTTATAGCGGTAAGATGAGTGCGTCAGACGGCATAAGATGCCGAATGTAGTCGGCAGTGGGACAGTGAAGACCTCGCGGGAGGTCTTCTTTTTTTGCGCGTGAAAGCTGTGGTATGATGGGAGTTAGTTACGTTGAAGGAGGAACATCGGTGAAGGCGAAGGCATGGATGAGAACAATTGGCTTTGCGCTGGGGATGAGTCTGATGGTGCTGCTGGCGGCATGTGGCGGCGATAAGCAGGATAGTGATCCGAACCAGATCAAAGTATTCATTATGGGAACCGAAGGGTTTCCGCAGGAATATGCAGACAAGATCAAGCAGAATTTACAACAGAAGCTGGGCAATGATTTGACCGTTACGGTTAGTACGACGCCCGTATATTCGGCAGAGAAGCTAGTGCTGGAATATGTGGATCGTACCGACGATATTATTATTTTACCGGAAAATGATATGAAAGCTTATGCCGTCAATGGCGGTCATATGGTGCTGGATAACGACTTTAGCGCGGATACGTACAAGTCTGGTGTGACCAAAGGTGCAGCAAACGAGAATGATACCGAACCGACCAAACAAAAGGAGCATCTGTTTGCAATTCCGGTGAGCCAGATGTCCTCGTTCAAAGATATCGGATATACGCGGGATGATCTGTACGCTACCATTCCGATCTTCGCCAATCATGAGCAGGCGGTAAACGTATTGAAAGCACTGACCGACTGACGTATGCAGTAAGCAGAGAGTGAATATGCAATGACGATCGTAGGAGGGAATAGCGATGGGTATCTACACACGTACCGGGGATGAAGGCAGAACATCGGTGATCGGTGGACGAGTCAGTAAGGATGATATTCGTGTCGAGGCGTATGGCACAATCGACGAGCTGAATAGCTTTGTCGGGCAGGCTGTGTTAATGGCGCTGAGCGAGCATCATGAAGATTTGCAGGACGATCTGTTGCTCATTCAGCAGGAATTATTTGATTGCGGCTCTGATCTTGCATTTGTCAGCTTACAGGAGAATCGCTACAAGGTGCATGACAACATGGTGGAGCGGCTGGAGCAGTGGATGGATGGGTACGAGCAGGAGAATCCGCAGCTGGAGCGTTTTATTTTACCAGGCGGTACTCAGTTGGCGGCAGCACTGCATGTGTGCCGTACGGTATGCCGTCGCGCTGAGCGTCGTACTGTGACATTAGGTGCAGAGCATGAGATCAATCCGGCGGTACGGCGGTATTTGAATCGATTGTCGGATTATTTCTTCGTGATTGCTCGGACTGCCAATGTGCGTTCTGGTGTACCGGATATTGAATATGTACGTAGCCAAAAGGTATTTCGGCGCGATTCCGATACGAAATAACGAGATCGGCAGAGGTAACAGGGAAAGGAATGTCAAACTGCAATGATAGATGAGGATCATAACCGCTATACCCACCCGGATGCTGCCGATTATTACGCTCCCATTCAGCATGTCGTGAAACCGCAGGATGAAGGCATGTTGCTGAAAACGATCCTGAATCGCCGAATGGGCATCTCGCGCAAACTGCTGTCCCGGCTGAAAATGACGCAGCGCGGTGTAGAACTGAACGGTCAGCGGGTATATGTGGACGAGAAAGTAAAAGGCGGCGATGTAGTGCACGTACGCATGCTGCGTGAAAGCTCGGATGATATTTTGCCACAGCCGATGGAGCTGGACATTTTGTTTGAGGATGAGCATCTGCTCATTTTGAACAAAAGAGCTGGTGTTATCGTGCATCCGACGCATGGACATTATACGGATACGCTGGCAAATGGTGTCGTGCATTACTGGCAGCAGCAAGGTGTGCAATACCGTTTTCGTCCGGTGCATCGGCTGGATCAGGATACGTCAGGCGTGCTGGCAGTTGCCAAAAATCCGTATGTGCATCAGCATATTTCGGAGCAAATGATATCGGGAACGGTGTTCAAATCGTATCGTGCTTACGTGCATCATCTGCCGTCACCAGCTGCTGGCAGAATTGAGGGGGCGATCGACCGCGATCCTGAGCAACCGCATGTACGTATCGTTACGCCGAATGGATATGCGGCTGCGACGCGTTATAGCACGGTACAACAATTTCCTGATCAGGATGCTGCGCTAGTGTCGTTACAATTGGAAACCGGACGTACTCACCAGATTCGGGTGCATATGAAGCATATCGGTTGTCCGCTGATCGGGGATAAAATGTATGGATATGCAGCGGCGGATGGTTCATTGGATACTTTAGCCGCTAAGGATCAACAGGCAGCACAGCGAATCACTCAGCTGGATGAGATCGTTGGCCGTCAGGCGCTGCATGCGTATGAACTTGGTTTTGTACATCCGGCGACAGGCGAGCAGGTGTTGTTTCAAGCGCCTTTGCCGGAAGATCTGGCATTGCTGGATGCTCAATTGAATGTTTGAAAAGGAGTCTGATCTTGATGAGTAAATTGACCGTTTACCAATATCTGCCATGCAGCACATGCCGCAATGCAATCAAATGGCTAAAAGAACAAGGGCACGAACTGAACCTGATTCATATCGTGGAATCACCGCCAACAGCCGAACAGCTGCGCGAACTGGTGGAACACAGCGAATTAGAATTGAAAAAGTTCTTCAATACCAGCGGTGAAGTGTACAAAAGCCTTAGTTTGAAAGACAAGCTGCCAACGATGAGTGCAGAGGAGCAGCTTGAACTGCTATCGCAAAATGGCAAGCTGATCAAGCGCCCGATCGTAACCGATGGCGATCGTGTGACCGTCGGCTTTAAGGCAGATATGTACGAGCAAGCGTGGAAGGCATAATATTTCTTTGGATCGATAAGCAGATGGATAATCTCATCTTCATATGAATCTAGATGTATGTGGTGAATATAGATTCGTATCACCCAGTATGATAAACTCCTCCTAAACATACGGAGGAGTTTTTGCTATGTCTCATACATATTCCCATTCATCGCCGCAGTATCAGCTACAAAGCGCGAATCTCGAAGATGCTCATTGGATCGCCGAATTACGCGCAATAGTATTAAAGGAAGACCTGACCCGTTTGGAGCGGTATGATGATGTGCGTGTTCGACAGCGGTTTTTGAATTCTTTTCAACCACAATATACACAGTTGATCGTTGTTGATTCTCAAGCTGTTGGCTGTGTAGCTTTGCGTCCAGCTCCAGATGCTGGATACGTGCTAGAGCACTTTTACATTCATCCTGATCAACAGGGACAAGGCATTGGCGGTGCCATACTTGCACATCTATTGTCCTCACATGAGCTGCGCGGACAGTCAGTTATACTTAACGTATTGCAGGGCAGTCCGGCGCGTCGATTGTATGAACGCCACGGCTTCCGAATGTATGAGCAGGATGAAGTGGATGTATGGATGAAACGTATATTAGACGCATCAACAGATGGATAAGCAATCAGAATTATCATTGTATAACTAGCATGTATAACATCAGCAGTTATATAGCCAATCAATGGAACATAGATCATATCTAGTCGAGTCCAATAACCTGACTTCTTTTCCTCAATCTACTTAATTAAATATAATGTGTATTTTTTAGGAATAATAAGGATATAAAATAAAATATAGGGTATACTAATCTGGTAGCTAAGTATTTGATCAATACGATCAAAAGGGGATAAAGATATGATAACCAGGTTGGCGAAAGCATCGGCAGCACTTATTCTGGGCGCTTCACTTTTATTTACAGCAACCACACCGGCAACAGCAGCAAGTTCATCGTACAAAGTCACACTGACCAAAGTTAAAATGATCTCCAATGATCACGTCGGCAATGAATGGTATACCGAAGCCAAAGTGAACAACAAAGTATTGTATGAAGGTCAAAGTGTAACCGTCAAAGCTAACTCGAATGGCACTGTGAAGCTGTATGCTTATGCAGAAGAGCAAGACAAAATTCCCGATGAAGGAACCAAAACCAAAAATGTCAGCCTATCTTCGGTATCGTCTAGCGGTTCTACTGTCAAACTGCGCGTCAGTGTAATCGAGAATCGTGGACGTTATTCCGGCAACGAAGCGGTCTGGGAATTTACGTATGTACTGAAAAAATAACGGATTCTCGATCATGGATTGTCGATTCTGAATCACCGCGTAGGTTTTCCTTTTATTTTGCAAACGTATGACACCAAAGGCTCCCTGTATGAACAGAGAGCCTTTTTGCTGCGGCATAAACGAAGCAAATAAGAAAACGCTGTGAACAGTTGTACAGCTTTGAACAAATTCGGTATGATAGAGTCAAACTGGTTTTACACGCATAAGGGAGAATGGAACATTGACACAATTACAACCACAAAAAATGATGCTGGTCGACGGCATGGCACTGCTGTTCCGGGCGTATTATGCCACCTCACAGAGCGGCTATATCCGTCGTACGAAAGCCGGTATTCCGACTAATGCGATCTACGGTTTTGTACGTTATCTATGGGATGCAGTTAGCCTGTATCAGCCGACGCATGTTGCTTGCTGCTGGGATCTGGGAACACAGACATTTCGACGCGAGGAATTTGCCGCTTACAAGGGTAATCGCACCGCTGCACCGGACGATTTGATTCCGCAATTTGATCTGATTATCGATGTGATGAAAAGTATGGGCATTCCGAATCTGAGTGCACCGGGCTACGAAGCGGATGATTGCATCGGTACGATCTCGCGTGAATTGGAGCAGAATATGGAAGTAATGATTCTGACTGGAGATCACGATATGTTGCAACTGGTCGATCACCGTACCAGTGTGATCATTATGAAAAAGGGTTATGGCAACTACAGAGTGTATACGCCAGAATCGCTCATGGAGGAAAAAGGGCTGACGCCAGCACAGATTATCGACATGAAAGCGCTCATGGGCGATGCAAGCGATAACTATCCGGGTGTCAAAGGCATCGGTGAGAAGACAGCAACCAAGCTTGTACAGGAACATCAGTCGGTAGAAGGCATTCTGGACAATCTGGAATACCTCAGCCCGTCCGTTCGCAAAAAGATCGAAGCCGATCTGGACATGCTGCATCTATCTCGTCGTCTTGCAACGATTCACCGCGAAGTACCAGTGTTGTGCACACCTGACGAATGCTTACTGCTGCTAGAAGACAACAAAATCATCGACAAATTTGAAGAACTGGAAATCAAAAGTCTCTGTTCTATGCTAGGAGTGGGCGTATTTGACTAAAGGTTCTACATCTTCAAGCTGGACTGTTCGTTTGCCGATGCTGCTGTTGACTGCCGCGTTGCTGGTTGGCATAACGGCTGTTCCGAGCAAGGAGCCTGCACAGGCGGCAGGTAGCGGTATCCGTTATGCCAAAGTCAACGTGCAGGCAGCCGGACGCAGCTTTGCCGTACAAACGGTCCGCATTCCTAAAGGTACTGCAACAGCAGTCGGTCTAGCAGATCGTCAGGTGGGGCATACGTCCTCACTCTCGTCGATTGCCAGCGCATATGGTGCCAAGGCTGCAATTGACGGTGCCTTTTTCGAAGCATATGGTGGACCGCCTGATCCTTACGGTACATTGATCTCAGGCGGACGATTGCTGCATATCGGTCGGTACGGTACTACGATTGGCTTTACTGCGAATGGCACTGCGATGATGGACACGCTGCGTATGGAAGTGACTGGTCAAGTGACGCCGCAGAGCGGACGTTCTAGCGGTTGGTATGCCGTCTGGTTCAACCGTACTCCGGCATCTACATCCAGCACCTCTATTGTATACACGCCTGATCGGGGCAAAACGACTGGCTTTCAGGGCGGTATCGCTGTTACCGTGCGCAATGGTACAGTAACGGCAAAAGGCAGCAATACCAACCTCTCCATTCCGACAGACGGGTATGTGATCGTCTTTACCGGTACGATGAAGTCTTCTGCGGATCGCTTTGTCAAAGGAGCAACCGTTAGCATGAACAAAACGTATACGGACATCAATGGCAAGCCCATCGACTGGTTCAACGTCGTCACAGCTGTTGGTGCCGGACCACGACTGGTCAAAGACGGCAGCATTGCACTTAACGCGGCAGCCGAAGGCTTTCAAGATCCGAAAATTCTAACTGCATCCGGTGCACGTAGCGGTATCGCTATTATGGCAGACGGCTCAGTTATGATCGCGACTGTACCCGGCGCAACGATGAAGCAATGGGCAGCGGTTATGCAAAAGCTCGGCGCCAAACAAGCTATGAATCTGGATGGTGGCGCATCATCCGGCATGTATGTCAACGGCAAAGTTGTTACATCGCCCGGACGTACGCTTAGCAATACCCTCGTATTTGGCGGTAATCGTTCCTAACTCTTATTGAACAATCATGTAACGGCTTGCATGATGGCAAGCAAGGGCGGCTGGTCTGTATCGACATCTGCCCGACACATTGCCGCGCTATCATGATAAGCCTGCACATGCTCATATTGGTCATCCATAAGGATGCTGCAAAGGAGACGCATAATTCATGAAAAAACTTGGAGCAATTGAGGCAGGCGGTACCAAATTTGTATGCGGAATCGGTACGGAGGACGGACAGATTCTGGAACGTGCCAGCTTCCCGACGGAGACACCGGAGATTACGATGAAAAACGTCGTATCGTTTTTTGAAGGGAAAGGCATTGAAGCGCTGGGCATTGGCTCATTTGGACCGATTGACCCGATTGTGGGCAGTCCGACATACGGATACATAACAACAACACCGAAGCCACATTGGGGGCAATTCAATCTGGTTGGGCATTTGAAGCAGCATTTTGACATACCGATGAGCTTTGATACCGATGTGAATGGCGCGGCATTGGGCGAATATACTTGGGGTGCAGCGCGCGGGCTAGACAGCTGTATTTATATCACGGTAGGTACTGGGATCGGTGCAGGTGCTGTCGTAGGCGGCAAAATGCTGCACGGTCTATCTCACCCCGAAATGGGTCATATTCTGGTACGCCGTCATCCTGACGACACCTTCGAAGGGTTTTGTCCATATCATGGAGATTGTCTGGAAGGCATGGCTGCTGGACCAGCAATCGAGAAACGCTGGAATATCAAAGGCTCCGATTTGACTCCAGATCATCCGGCATGGGAAATGGAAGCGCACTATCTTGCCCAAGCACTGATGAGTTATGTACTGATTCTGTCTCCGCAAAAGATCATCATGGGCGGCGGTGTGATGAAGCAGGAGCAGCTATTCCCGCTCATTCGCACGAAGCTGGTTGAATTGCTGAACGGCTATGTGCAGCACCCAAGTTTGTCAGAACATCTGGACCAGTATATCGTCTATCCCGAATTGGGAGATAACGCCGGATTGTGTGGAGCAATCGCACTGGCGAAACTGGCACTGAATGGAGAGGAAGGTGCAACGATTGGCTAACCCCAAATCGAACAAGAAAAAAGTAAATCCCGAGGTCAAGCGTCAACAACAGCAGGCGTATAAGGAAAAAGAACGTCTACGCCAGCGCAAAACGATGCGCAATCTGATCATCGGAACCGTAGCTGTTATCGCTGTAGTCGTACTACTCATCATCTTCATTCCGAACAACAACAATGATACAACGTCTGGCACGCCGGCAACGTTTGACTATACCCAGTTGCCAGTGAAGGGCGAAGCCAATGCTCCGGTCAAAATTGTAGAATTCGGCGATTTCAAATGTCCGATCTGCAAAATGTACAATGAGCAAATCGTACCACAAATCCAGAAGGACTTTATCGACAACGGTACGGTAGCGCTGCATTTTGCTAATTTCCCGTTTATCGGTGAAGATTCCACCACTGCTGCACTGGCAGCAGAATCTGTGTATCACCAGAAGAGCGATGCGTTCTGGACATATCTGGATGCCATTTACACAAATCAAAAAGACGAGAATACGAACTGGGCAACACCGGACTATCTTGTTCAACTGGCGGAAAATGCCAAGCTGGGCATAGATACGACCAAGCTGCGCCAGGACATCGATAACAAAACATATGCCGATCAGGTGAGCGCACAGTACGATAAAGGGCAGGAGCTGAATATTCAGGGAACACCGTCCATCTTTATCAATGGTGTGCAATATACTGGCGATCTCGGTGATTACAATGCGCTGAAGCAAGCGATTGAGAAAGCACAGCAAGAAGCCGCAGCTACTACCGGAACAGGGGGCTGACGGATATGCAGATCAGTGGCTTTAAGCTATTTCTGTCACGGTATTATCTGTATCTTGCCTGGATCGTCGCAATTGTCGCTACTGGCGGCAGTCTATTTTTGAGCGATGTGCTGAAATGGGAGCCATGCAAATTGTGCTGGTTCCAGCGCATCTTCATGTATCCACAGGTCATCTTGCTCGGTATCGCCGCTTATCGCAGCGACCGCCGCATTGTCGGTTATGTCCTGCCGATGAGCATTATTGGCGGTCTGATCGCTATATATCACTATGCCAAACAGCACATTCCGGCACTTGATCGGATTGCGCCATGTACAACAGGCGTACCGTGTAACAAGGATTATTTTGAATATCTGGGCTTTATCACGATTCCGTTTCTTGCTCTGATTGCGTTCACTCTGATTGCACTGCTTCTCTGGCGGGGCAGTCGTGCTTACGACGAAGTGGAAGTAGCGGAAGACAACGCAGAGTGAGTGTACAAGCAGATTGAGTATACAATCGGAGATCGATATCGCATCATACTCATGTCAACTGCAAGATAACATCTTGCAACACAGCATATGTTTAGAAAGATTGTCAGGATAGCATAGTTGCAATGAATATAATTGTGGTAAATATAATTGTTGTATGATTAGGAAATCAAATGGGACTCTACACGATGGATGCTTGGAACAAAGCTATCGTATAGAGTCTTTTTGTATGCAGAAAGAGTGTTGTTTATACATACAATCAGAACTACAGATTAGTTGATAACCTGCTAATCGTAGCATTTTTACAGCACAAACTTTTTGAGATGATGGGTAGAGACAATTTTCAGATCGTGTACAGATTTTAGATCATGTGCAGAAGCGCTTTTGAGATCATGTGGGGAAATATAGTTCAGGCGAGAAAACAACTTATTTTATAAAAATTAAAATTTTTTAAAAATATATGTTGCCGACCACGTAAAAATAGTTTATATTTATGTTGCCGGCAACATAAAACATTAAAAATTCAAATAACCCAACAAAAAAGGAGTTTATTATGATGACCAACAATACAATGCAAGCGATTTTGATCGACCGTTACGGAGATGCTAACGTGCTAGAATTACGCGAAACGGATCGTCCTCAACCTCAGGAAAATGAAGTACTCGTCCGCATCGCTTATGCTTCGATGATTCCGTTGGATTGGAAAATTCGCAACGGCTGGCTGGAGCAAGTATTCCCGATCACATTCCCATACACTCCGGGATTTTACGCTTCCGGTATCGTTGAAACTGTAGGTTCACAAGTAACTGACCTGCAACCGGGCGACCGGGTTTTCGGAGACTTGCGCAGCTCATATGCTCAGTATGCGATTGCTGAAACAGGAGCGTTGGTCAAGCTGCCCGATTCCATTTCACTGCAAGATGCCGCTGCGATCAAAGCGGGAGCAGATTCCGCATGGAAAGCCTTGTTTCTTGAAGGCAATCTGCAAAGTGGACAAACTGTTCTGATCCACGCTGCTGCTGGCGGGGTTGGTCAATTCGCAGTACAGCTTGCCAAATGGAAAGGTGCTACGGTGATTGGAACTGCTTCGGCAGACAATGTTGATTTTGTACAATCGCTTGGTGCGGATCAAGTAATCGATTATCGCAGCGAAGATTTTGCCGCAATTGTACATGATGTTGATCTGGTTGTGGATACAGTTGGCGGAGATACAGAACAACGTTCCTGGGGTGTATTGAAGCAGGGCGGTATGCTCGTATCGCTCGTCGGTGATCCTGATGCCGAACAGGCTACGGCTCACGGCGTGACAGCAAAGTTCAATACCGTGTTCGCTGCTCGTGAACATTTGCTTCAGATCGTGAATCTGATCGCCGATGGTACGCTGAAAGTGGAAACAGGTCGCGTATATCCACTGAGCCAAGCCGGAGCAGCGCAGCAGTTCAGCGAACAGCGCCATGGACGTGGTCGAGTACTGCTCAACCCGGAAGCCTGATTCGGTTTGCGTATACTGGAATGGCTTCTATACAAATTGTATGATAGAGACAGCAGTATTCCGTATACGAACCAGAATCGCTTAGATACAATAGGAACAGCGTATTCAGAAGAAACGAGGACAATACAATGAATGACGAACAAGCTCACTCCGTTCCATCTTCTCAAGCTCACGATCCACATAGCCAAGAGGTGCATAGAGCTGCTGTAGATCATTCTTCTTCAGCACCTATGCGCGAATTCAGTGCGGGCGATCAATATCCAGTCAGCTTTGCGATCTTTGCCGCTGGACGTTCACACAAAGGATTGGCTGCTCAAATGCTACGCGAAGTCGGTCTATTTCCCGGGCAGGAAATTTTATTATTCCAGCTATGGGATCAAGATAGCCAATCGCAAAATAGTCTCGGACGCGCACTGCGACTGGATCATTCCACCGTCGCCAAATCTGTCAAACGATTAGAAGAAGCTGGGCTCGTATCCCGCTCCCGCTCACCGCAAGACGGTAGAGTTACGCTCGTATCACTAACCGATGCTGGACGAGCGCTAGAGCAGCAAGTAACCGAAGTGTGGCACCGTATGGAAGAAGCGACAACAGCAGGGCTTACAGAAGAAGAACTGACGATCCTAACAAAACTGGCACTAAAAGTCGCAGCCAATTTGGATAACCAACTAAAATAAAGCAGCTGCCACGAACCCATACACAAAATACAGCAAAAAGACCGTTCCTTCGCGAAACGGTCTTTTTTGCATGCTCGTATTATTTATGTACGCTGTCCCTATCTACATGTTCACCTTGGCATATATACAAGTATCCGTCCAACGCAGCCCATCCGCAGACAAATCCTCATTTTTCAAAATCCCCTCTAATTCAAATCCTAACCGTTCCGCTAATGCTCTGCTTTTCCAATTTGTGCTCTCGCACTGAATCGCCATCCTTCTAAATCCCAATCGCTCAAAACCAAGCTCTATTAACGCTTCAACAGCTTCAGCCATATATCCTTGTCCACTGCAACTACTACGAATCCAATATCCCAATTCACATTTCTTCACCTGATAATCAATGCCCTGCAAACTGACAACCCCGATAAATTGTGCCGATTCTTTGGAAAAAATCAGATACCGAAACCCTTCCCGACGTAGAAAACGCAAACGCGCCTGTTGCAAATCAATTTCCGTGTCCAATAATTCAGGAACACGTTGAGCAAATGGTAAAAACAGCATTAACTCATCCAACGACTCCCGTATAGCCGCATTCACAATAACCGAATCATGAATTTCGACTCTTCCAATCAAAGGCGAACGAATCAAAAGCCGCTCTGTCTCAACATATTCCGGTATAGGATCTGCCAAGGTATATGTCCCATTGTGTTCCTCATTATCCTGCATATCCATTCTATGTACTCCTTCACCCAATTATAGTTTTCTCACTACTCTACTACCACTACCCCCAAAAGCGCAATATTGCCTCCCACCCCCAAATTCGTATACGCGAAGCGTCCTATCCTTCCCAATATACAATTTCCTCACTTCTACCAATATTGCACTTTTCTTTCCCCATCAAACCAGTTAATATTTTTTCTAAGAGCGTCCCCCTAGCAAATATGGTTAATGATGAAGAGTACCACTATCCCAGTAGTATCATCTGAATGAACAGAAGCTCGCAGCAAGCGACAGTACAGTACATCTACCAGCTTAACGAAGAAAGGGGAATGACCACATGAGAGAAGGAACAACGATTTATGAAGTAGAACCGTGGGTAATCCGCGAGACTTCTTTTAATCCACAATACAATCGCCGCAGTGAAACCGTATTTACCGTAGCTAATGGGTATATCGGGATGAGAGGACATTTTGACGAAGGCATGAATGTGCCGGAAGTGGATGCGCTGAATGGTACATACCTGAACGGGTTTTATGATTCGGCAGATATTATATACGGAGAAGAAGCGTACGGATATGCTCGCAAACGGCAGACGATGCTTAACGTAACCGATAGCAAAATCATCGAACTATGGATTGAGGGCGAACGCTTCAATCTGCTAGCAGGGCGTATCGTTGATTACGAACGCGTACTGGATATGCAGACAGGCATCATGACTCGCTGTATTACATGGGAGAGTGGACGTGGACGTCTGATCTCGATTTGTATTGAGCGTCTTGTTTCGTTTGCGAATAAGCATGTGGCGATGATTCGTTACAAGGTCAAACCGCTGAACTTTTCCGGTGAGATTACGCTTGTATCCTCGTTAAATGGCGAAGTGCATAACGAGATTTCCGAAGGCGATCCGCGCGCAGGTGCGGCTTTTACCGGGCAGGTGCTGCATACGATTGACAAGTCCGAGGAAGGCACACGTATGTCGCTGGAGCAGCGCACGTCCGAGACAGAGTTCCATCTGCTGTGTGCCGCCGATCATCGTGCCAACCTCAAGCATGACGTGAAGACAGAGGAACACGAACAGCGGATGGATAAACATTTTATATTCAATCTGGAGCAGGATCAGGAAGCAATTTTGGAAAAAGGGATTGTCTATTATTCCTCCAAAGACTACGAGGTCGAGCATCTGGATATTCTCGCTCAATCTACACTCAAAGACGTAATAGAAGATGGATTTGACGAGCTAGCTACACTCCAACGTCAGCGTTTGGATGAATTTTGGGAAACGGCAGATATTCAGGTGGAAGGCGATGAGAAGCTACAGCAGGGATTGCGCTTCAATGCCTTCCATCTGTTCCAGTCAGTCGGTCGCGATGGGCTGACTAATATCGGTGCCAAAGGGATCACCGGCGAAGGGTATGAAGGTCACTATTTCTGGGATACGGAAACGTATATTATGCCGTTCTTCCTGTACACTCAGCCAGATCTGGCGCTTCGTTTGCTCGAATTCCGTTATCATACGCTACCCAAAGCGCGTGACCGTGCCGTAGAGATGGCTGCTTCCGGTGCCTTGTATCCGTGGCGGACGATTGGCGGGGAAGAAGTATCCGCGTATTATCCGGGCGGTACGGCACAATACCATATCGACGCCGATGTGGCACACGCGGTCATTCAATATAGCGAAGCTGCCGCAGACGAAGAATTTTTGCATACCAAAGGTATGGAGATTCTAGTGGAAACGTGTCGCTTCTTCTTATCCGTTGGCGATTGGATTCCGGGTAAGGGCTTCTGTATTAATGGAGTTACCGGACCAGATGAATATACAGCGATCGTCAACAACAATACGTATACGAATATTATGGTCAAAGACCAGCTGGAGTTTACCGTGCGTGAACTGCGCAACTGGCGCGATAACGACCGGGCGAATTACGAGTCGATGATCCAAAGCCCGATGGGCTTGTCCGACGATGAGATCAACGTATGGGAGCAGGCAGCAGAATCGATCTATATTCACCGTCAGAGTGGTCTGATCGGACAGGATGATTCGTTCTTGGATAAAGGCATTTGGGATTTTGAGAATACACCAGCAGACAAATATCCGCTGCTGCTGCATTTCCACCCACTGGTCATTTACCGTCATCAGGTGCTGAAGCAAGCGGACTTGATTTTGGCGATGTACATGCAAGGTCATCGCTTTACGAAAATGGAAAAAGTGCGTAACTATGCTTACTATGAGCCGCTGACTACGCATGATTCCTCTCTATCAGCAGCGATTCATGCTATTCTCGCTTCGGAACTTGGCACGATGGACCCGGCATATGATTTCTTCATTCAGTCAGCACGTATGGATCTGGATGATATTCATAACAACGTCAAGGACGGTATTCACGCCGCTTCGATGGCAGGTAGCTGGCTGACAATTGTCGGTGGATTTGCTGGTATGCGTCAGTATGCAGGCTTGCTACATTTTGAACCGAAGTTGCCACCGGGCTGGACACGTTATACGTTCCGCGTCCAATTCCAGAAGCGTCTATTGGAAATGACCATCGAACAGAATCAAACGACTTACAAATTGTTGCGCGGCGAACCGCTGCTGATCGACCATTATGGTGACCAGTATCTAGTTGCATTAACTCAGCCATTGGAAATGAAAAATCGTAAACTGGGTGCTGTCATTTTCGGTTTGGAAGGTGTACTGATTCCAATGCCAGAACTGGAGCAGCATTATGAGATGCCAGCAGAGAAAGAACGCGAACCTGCATTGGTCGGTGCTGCGGCAGACCAGCATGATTATGAGGCAGAAGATGAGAGTAAGAAGCCCAATACAGGACCAACCGGTAAGCTGTTCGACCAAGCGGTAAAACGCAATAAACAGGCAGCACAGGATGCTGCCGACAAAGCGGATAAGGAAGAAAAACAGCATCAACAGCAAGCTACCGCTACTGCGCAAAAGCAAGCGTCTTCTGCTAATACCAACGAACAATCATCTACCGAAGCGCAAGAGGAAGTTGTCCATCCACAAGAAGATGATAATCAAGATACAGTTAGTCAGCCAAATGTAGTGGATACGCCAGCAGAAAATAATAAATCAACCGATACGAACCGCACAGGTAACAAACGTGGTAAAGGTAAAGCTGCTGACAAAACAACCGCATCGCGTCCGCCAGCATCCAAAGATAATCCAGACGATACCGACAACCAACGTCTGAAAAAAGCATCTGCGAGTAACGATGAGCGTAGCGGCGAAGAAAATGCCCAAGTGTCAAGTCATTCATCGGATGATCAAAAGGCAATCAACCCTCCCGCTGCATCGGCACAAGGGGATGGTGAAGATACTGTGCTGGATACTGGACATGCCCCGGATGCACAGACTGAGCCAGCACTGCCAATTGATGAGATGAATGAGCAGGAAATGCATCGCGAATTCTTGTTACCAGGTGTGGAAAGTCTGCTTGCTCAGCTGCATGAACAAAATGTAAAAGTGCTGCTTGCTACCGATCGCCCGGATGCGCGCCAGATTCTGGAACGTCTTGGCATGGATCACTATTTTGCCTCTATCATTCAAGCGCAGGATATTACCCATCCGAAGCCAGACCCGGAAAGCTTCGTACTTGCTGCTGAATCAGTAGATGTACATCCATATCACTGTATGGTCGTTGAGGATTCACCAGAGTGCTTGCGCTCAGTTCGTCAGGCAGGGATGAAGACAATCGGGGTCAGCCTGCATCATATTATGGATCACGCACACTTTACCGTTGCCAGTCTGGAGCATTTAAATGCAGAAACGATGGAGCGGTGGATGGAGATTCCTTGATAATCCGTAATGCATATCGTACAAGAAAGCATATTGTACAAGCCGAACGTATATAGCATTATATAGCATGATGAATATACATGTAGCGAATACGGCTATGTAATCTGTTCCAAAGTAAATCCAGAGTTATAAAAAGGCACCTCCGATCTCCTGATCTACAGGAAGTCGGAGGTGCCTTTTATACAACCTATACAACCAAATCAAAAAGCGTCCATACCGGAATGCATATTCCGCATGGACGCTTTTCATAATACAATACAGATCAACATATACGATAGATGACAATGCACAGCAGAGATGGGATCAGCAACCGAAAGTTAGATCCAGTCACGTTTACGGAACGTGAAGAACATTGTCAAACCAAGTACGATCATAATACCGATCACCATCGGATAGCCGAAGGGCCATTTCAGCTCCGGCATATTCTCGAAGTTCATTCCATAAATGCCCGTAATGACCGTGAGCGGCATGAATATCGTCGTGATGGCGGTAAATACGCGCATAATTTCATTCGCACGATTGGCGATACTCGACTGGTACGCCTCTCGTAAGTTGCCCATCAGATCGCGGAATGTATCAAACATCTCAGATACTTTCACGGCATTCTCGTACACGTCACTAAAATATTTTTGCAGCTGATCGTCGATCAGGCGCAGGTCTTTTTTGTTGAGCGTATTAATAACCTCGCGCTGTGGACCAAGTACCCGTTTGAGCCACAGAATCTCACCGCGCAGACCAATAATTTCGTTCAGATGCGACTTTTTCGTATTCATCAGAATACTTTCTTCCAGCCGCTCGACTTGATCTTCGATCCGATCGCCAACGGTGAAATAGTTATCCACCACCAGATCGACCAGCAGATACATGAATTTGTCTGGACGACTCACTTCCTCTTCCCACAAAATCGGTTTGAGGGTGCGCAGCTCACTGATTTTCTGTTTGGTCACGGTAATAATAAAATGACGTCCCAAGAAAATGTTCAGTGCGCGCAGGAAAATCTCTTCATCGTCAAAACGAATACTGTTTACAACGATAAAGTAGTGATTTTCATAAATTTCGATTTTTGGACGCTGCTCCTCATCGCCCATCATGTCCTCAACCGCCAGATCATGCAGCATAAAGAGTGGCTGAAGCAGGATCAGATCATCAAGACCAGCGTCTATCCAGTAGAAACCTTCCTCCGGTGCAACTAGTGTTTCATTAACATCCTCAACCAGCGTGAAATTGCCGGCGTTTACGTGCCGAATTTTCATAATATGCTCTACTCCTTTTTCATATAAATGAGCAGGAAAGAGACGGCAATTGTACACACTTATTTAAAGCTTCGCTATAATCTGAAAATTACATTTTCAACATGGCGCGCTCCTCCGGTATCCTCTTGTCGTTTTCTTCCTGCGATATGGTGGAATCTTCTTGCCAGCTACTCCTCGGGTCGCCTTCCATCTTGAAATTCACCTCTTTGAAATAAATTGAATACCAACATGTTTTACGAAAAACATGAAAATACGCCAAATACTTGTTAAGTATACCGTGGCGACAGCAGGCTTTCAAGCTTAATTCATCACGTCACGATATAAGTTGTATATCGGTAGAACTTACCCTTGACGATAGGTATGACGATGGTATACGATATCGTATATCCAATCCGGTGAGCTTCCATCTGGAACATCCCATATTGGAATAAATGATAACGTGTCTTTCTATTTTTTACCCCATAATCAAATACAGCGAATCTTATCAAGAGCAGGCGGAGGGACTAGCCCTATGAAGCCCGGCAACCGGCAGTCATATACTGTACGGTGCTAATTCTAGCAGAGATACAGGTACATCCTACGATGAAGTATCTGGTATCTGCTGACAGATGAGAGAGGCGCTATATAGACGCATCCTTTGCGGATATGACCTTTCTCAGTATGTTTTGGAGAAAGGTCTTTTTGCGTTACACATCGCAACTCTCCTTCCATCATGCGGGCAGCTGCTCGGCTGTATTATCCACACATTTCAAGGAGTGAATCAGTATGCCAATCAAAATTCCAGACAGTTTACCGGCGAAAGAGATCCTTTCCGGGGAAAATATTTTCGTGATGGATGAATCGCGCGCGTACCAGCAGGATATTCGTCCGCTGCGCATCGCGTTGTTGAACCTCATGCCGACGAAGGAGACGACCGAAACGCAATTGCTGCGGTTGCTCAGTAACAGTCCGCTGCAAGTGGACATTTACTTGCTGCATACGCGTTCCCACACATCCAAAAACACATCTGCTGAGTACCTGAACGCCTTTTACAAAACCTTTCCAGAAGTCAAGCATCTACGCTTTGACGGTCTGATCGTCACCGGTGCGCCAGTGGAGACGATGGATTTTGAAGATGTGAATTACTGGGAAGAGATTCAGGAAATTTTCGAATGGAGCAAATCCAACGTCACCTCGACGATGCACATCTGTTGGGCATCACAGGCTGGCTTATATCACCACTTCGGCGTACCAAAAGTCGATCTGCCGGAGAAATGCTTTGGTGTATTCCCGCATACGCTCAACAAAAATAATGTGCAACTGCTGCGAGGATTCGACGAATTATATTTTGCCCCGCATTCCCGTCATACCGAAGTGCGGCGCGAAGATATTGAGAACGTACCAGAGCTAGAAATTCTATCCGAGTCGGAAGATGCCGGTATCTACATCGTAGCGACAAAAGACGGCAAACAAATTTTCGTCACCGGTCATTCCGAATATGATCCATTATCTCTGAAATGGGAATACGACCGCGATATCGCACGCGGTATGGACATCGCTGTCCCGAAAAATTACTATCCAAACGACGATCCAACTCGCACGCCGCCGTCGATCTGGCGCGCGCATGCAAACTTGCTGTTCTCCAACTGGTTGAACTATTACGTGTATCAAGAAACTCCGTACGATCTGGAAGCAAGCAAAGCCGAAATCGGTCTGTATTCCATTTAAACAGTAGAGACTATATCAAAAGAGATCATATCAAACTTGAATTGGATATCTGAGGAGGAAGTAACATATGACGGAACACAAAAAGAATGAATCTTCACTTAGTATTGAAAGCCGGTTAGCCCAGATTGGGTCGATCCATGAGCCGGTAACAGGAGCTGTGAATTTCCCCATTTACCATTCGACTGCATTCCGTCATCCAGCACTTGGGCAAAGTACAGGCTTTGACTATATTCGTACAACCAACCCGACTCGCGCTGTACTGGAAGAAGCGGCAGCTGGACTGGAATCCGGTGATGCAGGGTTTGCCTGTAGCTCCGGCATGGCGGCACTGCAAACGATCTTCGCGCTGTTTGGTCAGGGCGATCATCTGATCGTCTCGCTTGATCTGTATGGCGGAACGTATCGTTTGCTGGAACGCATCCTGTCCAAATTTGGCATCACTGCATCTTATGTAGACACGAACGATCTGGAAGCGATGGACAACATCGTACAGGACAACACCAAAGCGGTATTTATCGAAACGCCGACCAATCCGCTAATGATGATTACCGATATCGAAGCGGTAGCGACATGGGCGAAACAGTACAACCTGCTGACCATCGTGGATAACACGCTGCTATCGCCATTTTTCCAACGTCCGATTGAGCTGGGGGCGGACATCGTTGTACACAGTGCGACCAAATATCTGGGCGGACATAACGACGTACTCGCCGGATTGATCATTACCAAAGGTAAAGAGTTGTCTGATGAGATGGCATTTCTGCACAATTCGATTGGCGCAGTACTGTCACCAACCGATTCGTATCAGCTGATGAAAGGCATGAAGACGTTGGCGCTGCGTATGGAGCGTCATGAATACAACGCAACAACAATTGCGAACCATCTGCTAGAGCATCCGCAAATTGCCGAAGTGTTCTATCCTGCATTGCCAGATCATCCGGGGCATGAGGTACAGAATCGTCAATCTAGCGGTAACACGGGGATTTTCTCTTTTAAAGTGAAAGATGCTCGTTATATTAAACCGATCTTGAGCAATATTAAACTGATCGCCTTTGCTGAAAGTCTGGGCGGTGTGGAATCGTTAATGACCTATCCAGCGATTCAAACGCATGCAGATATTCCACTCGAAATCCGTGATGCAATCGGCGTTGACGATCGTCTACTACGTTTCTCCGTGGGAATTGAACATGTAAATGACCTGATCGCCGATCTGGATCAGGCACTGGAAGCAGCACGTATCGAAGTAGAAGGAGCGTGATTGGACATGACCCATTCCGGCAACGAACAGAACAAGAGCGGTGTGACGCAGCTAGACCCTGCACAAGCTAACAGTCACGCTCATTCCGGGCGCGGCGCGGCTGGCAAGTCATACAAAGAACGCAGCTTTGAAACGAAATTGATCCATTTTGGTGCCGAGATTGATCCGGTAACAGGTGCATCTAGTGTGCCGATTTATCAGGCGTCGACTTTTCATCAGGAAGATATTCTGAATCCACCGCAGCATGATTACAGCCGTTCTGGTAATCCGACGCGGCAGGCGCTGGAAGATTATATTGCGCTGTTGGAAGGCGGAGCGCGCGGATTTGCCTTTGCTTCGGGCATGGCTGCCATTTCGACCGCATTTCTAATCCTGTCCGCAGGCGATCATGTCATTGTGACTGAAGATGTGTACGGTGGAACGTATCGTTTTCTAACGACCGTGCTGAACCGGATGAATATTGAAATCAGCTTTGTCGATATGACCAATCTGGAGCAAGTGAAAGGCGCACTGCGTCCGAATACGCGCGCCGTTTATATGGAAACGCCATCCAATCCGACGTTGAAAATTACGGATATCGGTGCAGTGACGAAGTGGGCGCAGGACAATCATCTGTTGACGATGCTGGACAATACCTTTATGACCCCGTATTACCAGCGTCCGATTGAACTGGGTGTGGATATTATTCTGCACAGTGCGACCAAGTTTCTGTGTGGTCACAGTGATGTGCTGGCAGGGCTCGCTGTTGCTCGTACCCCAGAGCTGGGCAAACAACTCAAGCATCTGCAAAATGGACTCGGCACCGTACTCGGTCCGCAGGATTCGTGGCTGTTAATGCGCGGCATGAAGACGCTCGGCGCGCGTATGGCACATACCGAGAAAAGCACCGCGATTATCGCTGACTGGCTGAACAACCGCGATGATATTCAGGCGCTATATTATCCGGGGCTGAGCAGTCATCCGGGTCATGCGATTCAAGCGGCACAGTCCAGCGGCTTTGGCTCGGTACTATCGTTTGATGTCGGTTCTGGTGAACGTGCCAAGCAGGTACTGGATCGTGTGCAGTTGCCACTGGTAGCGGTAAGTCTGGGAGCAGTCGAAAGCATTCTGTCCTATCCGCCAACGATGTCACACGCCGCAATGGGTGCGACCGTTCGTGCAGAGCGCGGCATTACGGATGGTCTGCTGCGCTTGTCGGTTGGGCTAGAAGATGTCAACGATCTGATCGCAGATCTGGAGCAGGCGTTGGAAGATTGATTTTGGATGTAATGATCTTCAGAAAGTGAGTATCCCTTTTGATGTAGATAAGACGAAAAGTCATGGATTACTATGAACTTGATCTTATTTATGTTAAAAGGGATTTTTTCTTGGATTGATATGATTGAAAACAAATTTATTATTGTATAGGAGGATGTAAATTTGGCAATAGTCACATCAACTATAATTGCTGTAGCTACTTTTTTGTTTACTGTTTTTAAATATTTTAATGAGAAAAAAGAAAATAGACGCAATGTTGAATTTGATCAATATATAAGAATACTTGATAGAGTCGCAGGTAGGCATCCAGATGGAAAACTGATGGTTGAGACACAGCAAATTTCCGCTGTTTATCAACTACTCGAATTTAAAAATTTTAACTATATTACATTGCCTATACTCATTCATTACAAAGAAAAGTTTGCTAGTGAAGAAGATTCGAGCTTCATCAGAGCAATCAATGATGTATACAGCAAGATTTCGCAATAAACTGAAACATTATATTTTGAAGTGTATTGCAAACGTTATCAATAACAACTGCCGTTTATATCCCATCTCAACGGGTAATGACCATACGTAAGTAACATCCGTGAAGCATGATGACATGTAGCCATTTTGTTTCTCAAAAAACATCACACGGAGGACCTAACTATGACTCATAATACTTACCCTTTTGAAGATTCTGTTGTACTCATTACCGGCGCTAGCACAGGTATTGGACGTGCAGTTGCTGCTGCTTTTTTGGAAAATGGCGCCAAGGTCGTACTGGCTGCGCGCAGTGAAGATAAGTTGTATGAAGTAGTGGATCGTTACAATGATGATCGGTATCTAATCGTACCGACTGATGTGCGTGTTCGCGCACAGGTAGATGCATTGGTTGAAAAGGCAGTAGAGCGCTTTGGCAAATTGGATGTTGTGATTAGCAACGCTGGTGTCAGCGTGGTCGGTCCTATCGAAGAATTAACCGATGAGGACTGGGACAATATGCGTGCGACTAACATCGACGCTCAGATTTATCTGGCACGCGCTGCTACGCCTCATCTGGTGAAGTCGCAAGGCTCGCTGATTGCCACCTCATCTGTATCTGGTCTTGCTGGCGATTGGCCACACCCGGGGTATAATGCGACCAAAGGTGCAGTCAGTCTGTTCGTCCAATCGCTGGCATTACAGCTCGGTGAAAAAGGGGTACGTGTTAATGCAATCGCTCCGGCATTTACGATCACCGAGATGACCAAGCCTATGATCGAAGAGGGCGGTCAGGAAGTCGTAGAGAAGTTCAAATCTCGCGTTACCCTACAACGCATCGCCGAAGCGGAAGATGTCGCACCAGCGTATCTGTTCCTCGCCAGCCCGGATGCCAAATACATCACTGGCGTAATCCTGCCAGTCGATGGCGGTACGAGCGCATCCAACGGTCAGGGCAACTCTCCGCGTGAATTTGGCAATTAACCGTACAGAATATGCATGAAACGATATGAGCAAACGGTACACCAAGATTCATATAAGATTTAAATACACGACTGTATGATACAGTTGGAACATAGGATGAAATTATCCTTTCTTAGTTCATACCAAATCCAACAGCCGTTCGGCATCATATTCTGAAATGTTATATTGGTGTATCAATTGAATCCAACCGAGCGTTTTGCGAAGCGGGTATTCCGATTAGGAACCTGCTTCGCATTTTATATATACTTGCTTATATCCGAAAACCGAATTTTTCGGCAAACTTCTTCATAAAAAAGATACTCTTCATCATTCCATCCCTGTTTTTAAAATGTGAAATATGTTACGATAGTACATGTCGTTATTGATTATTTTAATTTTTAGATATAGGTTTGCAGACACATCGCAACACGCAGCCCTATCATCAACCTATACTCAAATTGACTTTTCGACATCAACCCCTGATGCCTGAATACACTAGGAGGCTATCATATGAATACAGTAGATCGTATTCTGGAAAAAGCACTACAAGGCGGTCGTCTGGATGTGGAAGATACGATTGCACTATATGAATCGGATCAGATTGAAAAAATGGGTCATGTTGCGAATCAGATTATGATGCGCCACAATCCCGATCCGATCACGACGTTTGTTATCGGTCGTAACGTCAACTATACAAACGTATGTGACGTGTACTGCCGTTTTTGTGCCTTTTACCGTCGTCCCGGTTCGCCGGAAGGTTATGTATTGCCGGACGAAACGATCCTGCAAAAGATTCAGGAAACCGAGGACGTAGGCGGTACTGAGATTCTGATGCAAGGCGGAGTCAACCCTGATCTGCCGTTTGATTATTACCTGAATATTTTGCGTAAAATCAAACAGCATTTCCCGAATATCACCATGCACTCCTTCTCTCCAGCGGAGATTATGAAAATGCAAAAACTATCTGGACTGTCGATGGAAGATACGATTCGTGCGATTCATGAAGCGGGTCTGGATTCGCTGCCAGGTGGTGGCGGCGAGATTCTCGACGACCGTACACGCCGTAAAATCAGCCGTCTTAAAGGCTCATGGCGTGATTGGATGGACGTGATGCAAACTGCTCACAAAGTCGGCATGAATACAACCGCAACGATGGTAATCGGTTTTGGCGAATCGTTTGAAGAACGCGCATTGCACATGCTGCGTGTACGTGAAGCGCAGGATGAATGTATCCGCAACGGTTACGATTCGGAAGGCTTCCTGGCATTTATCTCCTGGACATTCCAGCCGGATAATACCAATATGAAAGCCGAAAAACAAACACCGGAACAATATTTGAAAAATGTAGCGATTAGCCGCATTTTCCTGGATAACATCAAGCATTTCCAATCGTCTTGGGTAACGATGGGACCGGAAGTTGGCAAAATGTCACTGCAATACGGTTGTGATGACTTCGGTAGTACGATGATGGAAGAAAACGTCGTATCTGCCGCTGGTACCACTCACAAAGTCAACATCGAGCAAACATTGGAAATCATCCGCGCCGCTGGCAAAATTCCAGCACAACGCGATACGAAGTACAATATCCTGCAAGTGTTTGACGACAAAAACCAGAAGATCCAGCGCGACTTTATTATGCAGAACTAATAGCAGGTATGTGATGCGTACAGCATAATATGCTGTACGAATACAACCGCAAATTGCGCAAAGTTTCATATATTGAAATATCAAAAGCTCTGTAATCCATAATGGACTACAGAGCTTTTTTTTGGATTCATAGTCAGGGTTTTCGTATATCAGTTTTCCGAAAACTGTACAACAATCCAACCATTCCATACAATTTAACTTATCACTTATCACTTATCACTTATCACTTATCACTTATCACTTATCACTTATCACTTATCACTTATCACTTATCATTATATTCATGCTTCAAACGAATAAGCGCGCTCTACTTTGCATATTTTCAGTGAGTAGCCAGCGTACCATTGCTCTTTCCCTTTGTCTTGAGCAACTTGATGTGTCGGGTTTTCCTTCCAGTGTCGAATCGATTCCAGATCGCGCCAGTAGGAGATGGTAACACCTGCGCCGCCAGTATCGCGATAACTTTCTACACCGAGAAAGCCCGGCTGACGGGAAGCCATATCTACCATTACATCGGACATTTGACCATATCCGTGATCTCCTTCTGTGCGCTGGCTACTGAAGATAACGGCGTAATACGGGGGTGTTTGCTGTTCAAGTGGTACATGCATACATGATACTCCTTTCGATTTTGCGGGGTTGCTTGCATATGATACATTAGATTATAACGAGGAATGCTGAATGAGAAAAATGAATGTTTGGATACAATAAGTGAATCTTTTTCATGTACGATAGGAGGATAGCTATGAGTCTCCAACGTTATCGAATATTGCAAAAAGTAGTGCATACCGGCAGTCTTGCCGTCGCCGCCCGCGAGCTGCAATTAACACCTTCTGCGATCAGTCATGCGATCACGTCGTTGGAGCAGGAATTGGGGCTGAAATTGCTGCTGCGTAAACGGGAACATGTGCAGCTTACTGCCGAAGGAGAATTGGCATGGCAGCATATCCGTACGATTTTGCATGAACAGCAGCTGTTGATTCAGAAGGTAGACAGCTTGCGGGAACTGGAGACAGGTATATTGCGCATCGGTACATTTTCCAGTGTGTCTATGCGCTGGCTACCCTATATACTGGCTGAGTTTCGTCAACGATATCCGCAGATTACGATTCAGCTGCGAGATGGTTCGTATGATGAGATTACAGGCTGGATTGCCGCAGGGCAGATAGAATTGGGGTTCATTAGCGAGACCCATACGGCAGGATTACCGTTTCAATTGCTGTATGAAGATGAGCTATTTTGTCTACTGCCAGATGGGCACCCATTGTCTGATGAACAGGAGCTGCATGCAGAGCAGCTTCGGCAAGAACAATGGATTTTACCTGTGCTCGGTTGTGATACAGGTGTGCGAGGCTTCATAGCAGAATGTGATTGGAAGCCGTATATTGCGTATGAACTGGAAGATGATCACAGTATGATGGCGATGGTGCGGCAAGGGCATGGCATTACGATTTTGCCGGAGTTGATTATGGATCCTTCTGATCGACAGGGAATGCGGCTGGTGAGATTATCCGGTCGCCCTTGTCGTCGTATCGGCTTAACTGCTCTGAATCTCAATGATCTATCACCCGTCGCCCGTCATTTTGCTGCATGTGTTATGGAGTTATTGCTGAGTGATGTACATACCTGATGAAGGAGCTGATATTGATGAAACTTATGTTTATTTCCGATATTCACGGTTCGCTGCACTGGTTGCAAATGGCACTGGACAAAGTCCAAGTCGAGCAGCCGGATCAACTGATTTTGCTAGGTGATTATATGTATCATGGACCACGTAATCCGCTACCAGACGGTTACGATCCTGCTGGTGTCGCTGAAGCTCTGAATCAGTACACAAGTCAAATCATCGGCATCCGCGGGAATTGCGATTCTGAAGTGGATCAGATGCTGCTGCAATTCCCGATGATGGGTGACGATGTTCAATTGTATGTGGACGGTCGCCGTATCTATGTCACACACGGTCATGGCTACAGCATCGACAAGCTGCCACAGCTGAATGCAGGCGATGTATTGATTCAAGGGCATACGCATGTACCCGTCGCCGATATAAAGGATGGCATCTATATCCTGAATCCCGGCTCCATATCATTGCCCAAAGAAAACTATGCGAACTCCTATGGCATTCTGGAAAATAACATCTTCACGGTCAAAGACTTCGATAATCAAACGATCAAATCTATTGAGTTTGCATAAACAGCGATTGCGATTCGAACGAAACTTTACAGAGATCAAAAGCATAGAAACGCCTAAACTGAATATACAATCGACGATATAGCAAAACATATCGCTCGCAAATGCTTGACGCCACTCCTACACACTTTTATAATAATTGAAGCAACGATTCCATGCGCTGGGTAAGAAAAAACAGCATGATGGCGTTATGCAATCACATATCTGTGCAATGACAAAGACAACAGCACCATGCCTGTCCGGTCCAGAGAGAGGGAAGTTCTTCACGCTGTAATTTCCTCCGGTTGACGATGGCTGCTTACCCCTTTCGAGCAATGATGTTGAACCCGGTACGGTCTGCTTCAGACCTCTGTGACCGTCAGTAAGCATGATCGGTTCATCTCCGTTACTAGATGTTCAATGAAGGATTCTGTCCCGCCTGCAATGTTACCAATTGCTCTGTGTGCTGGTGCAGAATTGAATCAGGGTGGAACCACGTGTGTACATAACGCTCGTCCCTTTGCCGGGGCGGGTGTTTTTTGCTGTTTATAAAAGAAAGGGAATGAAGCGTAGCCCGAACGGTGCCTTACGATCCATCATGCAATGTACAAACAGTATCTAGCATGATCTATTTTGTATCCAGAGAGGAAGATTGAAGATGGCAATCGAAATTAAACTGCCTGACGGCTCGGTTCGTCAGTACGAAGAAGGAAACAACATCGGCGATGTCGCCAACTCCATTAGCAAAAGCCTGTTCAAAAACGCGATAGCTGGTAAATTGGACGGAATCGTAGTCGATCTGAATACACCGCTGCATAACGGCGCACTGGTTGAGATCGTAACCGCAGATAGTGCAGACGGCGTGGAGGTTATTCGTCATAGTACGGCTCACTTGACTGCCCAAGCGGTCAAACGTCTATTTGGTGCCAAAGAAGTAAAACTGGGCGTAGGTCCTGTGATCGAGGACGGCTTCTACTACGATATGGATCTGGAGCATTCACTCAATCCCGAAGATCTGCAAAAGATCGAAAAGGAAATGGAGCGTATCGTTAACGAGAATCTGCCGATTACACGTCGCGAAGTGAGCCGCGCGGAAGCACTGGACATTTTCCGTGAACTGGAAGATCCGTACAAAATCGAATTGATCGAAGCGCTGCCGGAAGACAGCATTATTACGATTTATGATCAAGGCGAATTTTTTGATCTGTGTCGCGGTCCACACGTACCATCCACAGGCAAACTGAAAATTTTCAAATTGCTGAGCGTAGCTGGTGCTTACTGGCGCGGCGATAGCAAAAACAAAATGCTGCAACGTATTTACGGTACAGCATTTAACAAAAAAGCCGAGTTGGAGCAGCATCTGCATTTCCTCGAAGAAGCGAAGAAACGCGATCACCGCAAGCTGGGTAAAGAACTAGGCATGTTCACATTCTCCAATCTGGTTGGTCAAGGCTTGCCAATCTGGCTGCCTAACGGTGCCAAGCTGCGCCGTACACTGGAGCGTTATATCGTTGATCTGGAAGAAAAATTAGGCTATAGCCACGTATATACACCAGTTCTCGGTAACGTTGAGCTGTACAAAACATCCGGTCACTGGGAGCACTACCAAGAAGATATGTTCCCAGTGATGAGCATGGACAATGAAGAACTCGTCCTGCGTCCGATGAACTGTCCGCACCATATGATGGTGTACAAGAGTGACCTGCGCAGCTACCGTGATCTGCCGATCCGTATAGCCGAGCTGGGTATGATGCACCGTTACGAAATGTCTGGCGCACTGACTGGTCTGCACCGTGTACGCGCGATGACGCTGAACGATGCGCATCTGTTCGTACGCCCAGATCAGATCAAAGATGAGTTTGCCCGTGTTATTCAACTGGTGCAACAGGTATACAAAGACTTCGGCATCAGCGACTATCGCTTCCGTCTGTCGTACCGCGATCCACAGGATACTGAGAAATATTTCCCGAACGACGAAATGTGGGAAATGTCCCAGCGTATGCTGCGCGAAGTCGTCGAAGATCTGGATCTGCCATTCTTCGAAGCAGAAGGCGAAGCAGCATTCTACGGTCCGAAGCTGGACGTACAAATCCGTACTGCACTGGGTAAAGAAGAAACGCTGTCGACTGTACAGTTGGACTTCCTGCTGCCAGAGCGCTTTGAGCTGGAATATATCGGTGACGATGGTCAGAAGCACCGTCCGGTCGTTATTCATCGCGGTGTCATCAGTACGATGGAACGCTTTACTGCCTTCCTGCTGGAGAACTTTGCCGGTTCGCTTCCACTGTGGTTGTCCCCGGTACAAGCGAAAGTTATCCCGGTATCGACTGCATTTGAAGAATATGCACGCAAAGTTGAAGATCAGCTGCGCCTGAGCGGTGTAACCGTTGAAGCCGATCTGCGCAACGAAAAACTGGGCTACAAAATCCGCGAAGCCCAGCTGGAGAAAATCCCGTACATGTTCGTTGTCGGCGAAAACGAGATGAATGCAAACAGCGTCTCCGTACGTAAACGCGGCGAAGGCGATATTGGCGCTATGCCGCTGGATGAAGTAGCCAAACTACTGAGCCAGCAAATCGCAGATCGCACCATTTTCTAAATCGGAATTTGGACCATTGTCGAATCATCTTCTTGTTCTCATGGAATGTAAAAGGAAATAATTGACTGTAGTTTACGCCTATTTTGCGCGAAAACGCAGCTATTGCTGTCCATTTCTTCTATAATGAAAGCATCGATCTTCATGATCGGTGCTTTTTGTTGTTGAGTTATTCCATACATGGGATTCAACGACATCGTGCTACTTAATGAAAAGCCTACTGTTTAGATATTGTAATCTATCTATGAGCTACACTTATGAGGCATGTGAGTGCATCATGTCATAATCTGCGTATGGTACTCAGTCTGTAGACCGAGATAAGGTTCCGCCTATTGCCGCTATGCAGAGAGGCTATATTTTTTTACACTTAGAGTATGAATGAACGAAGGTATGCGTACTGGAATGATATAGAGATGAAAGTAACAGGCAACAAGAAAGCGAGGGGCTTCATATGAATCGTCATATGTTCCGCAAAACGTTCTGGGGATTGACTCTGATTGGACTTGGTTTGGTCTTTCTGCTGGATCGACTGGATATTATCGATTGGGGCGTAAGAGATGCACTAGTTCTACTTTGGCCACTGTTTTTGCTGGAGATCGGTTTAAACGAGCTGCTGTTCAAATGCAAAAAGGATGTTGGCGGCTGGATTATGACCATACTGGGTGTATATTTCCTCGGACGCAATCTGGATTGGTTTGACTATTCGATCGGCGATCTGATTCGTCTGATGATTCCGCTCGGATTCGTATTTTTCGGATTCCGTATGCTGACTGGCAAAGGTCGTTCCGATCATAAGCGTAGAAAGCATGATCAGGAGCATGGTAATCCGTACGCTGATCAACCATCATCACCTTATAACGCTAGCCCACCGCCACCGCCGGCTCCTTCTTCGTTGGACGATCTGTTTGATGAGAAGTTAGGACGCAAACAGAATCCGTCCTCATCCGAATCTTCTGCTTATCAGCACGAAGCAGTAGGGAATCCAGCGCAGCAAGGATTTGGCGAGAAAAAAGGCCCGAATCTGCGCAAGGATGAACATTCATTCGAGGATGGATTTCATGACCCTTTGCATGAAGAGCGTATGCACCACAATACGCAAACCCGTCAGGATGATCTATCTGGCTGGGGGAATGTTAACAAGCAGAATTGGCATCAGCACAAGCAAGATTTCAAAGATCATATGCGCCGCATGAAGCAGGATAAGCAATGGCATGCGGAACAGTGGAAACAGCAGCATAAGCAGGGGCATCATTATGCGGGTAATCGGTGCAGCAGTCGATATAATCAGCAACATGGCTATGGTGGTAATGTAGAGAATCGTTCCAATTTTATCGGCGATGTGCATATCGGCAAAGATTATTTTGAACTAAAACCGCTGAATATTTCTCATTTTATCGGTGATACGATGCTGGATTTGACAAAAGCTCAAATTCCATATGGTGTGACCAAGATCAATGTCTCTGCCTTTATCGGCGATGTCAAAGTATTTATCCCAAGCGGTGTGGAAGTGAGTTTCAAAGCGCAGGGCAATTCGTTTATCGGTAATATGGATATTATGAATCGCAGTATGGATGGTATGATGAATCAGCTGAGCGGCGAGACGAGTGATGACGAATCGACGGGCAAACGGGTTGAAATCGCGGTAAGTGTATTTATCGGCGATATCCGAATTAACCGAGTGGGGTAAGATGACGATGCGGACAAAGTGGTTTAAAAATATCAAATGGGAATTAATTGGCTTCTTCGGTATTGTAGGCGTGTTAACTACCATTACAATCTATGTCGCCTTGAGCCGGGATTACCATCTGCTGGTTATGCCGGAAAATTGGTATCTGTACTTTATCGGTCTGATCGCTATCTCGCTCATTGCTGGTTATGTTGCCGGTCAGCGGGTACAGCGACGGATCGATAATGTCCATTTGCAAATGACACAGGTGGCAAAAGGGAATTTCGGTGCTCGACTGCAACCTATCGAAGATGAATCATTTAACCGTGTACATGAAGAATTTAACGAAATGATGAGCACGGTGGAGCGCAAGATGCGTATTCTGCAACAGCTTGGCGAGCGTGAAGTGATGGAACGTACGCGTGAAACCGAGCAGGCGGTGCTGGAAGAACGTCGCCGGATGGCACGCGATCTGCATGATTCAGTCAGCCAGCAGCTATTTGCTATTCATATGTCTGCGTCCTCATTGCCTAAAGTACTGGAACGTAATGAGCAGCAGGCTAAGCAGGTGATGGATCAATTGATCCAGATGTCCCAGCTCGCGCAAAAACAAATGCGTGCGCTCATTACCCAGCTTCGTCCGATGGAGCTGGAAGGGCGCTCGTTGACCGAAGCGCTGGATACATGGTTTCCGGATTATTGCCGTCACAACGGTTTAAAAGGGATTCAGGATATGGAGCTTGTCGGGGAATTGACTGAGGCCAAAGAGCGTCAGCTTTTTCTCATTATTCAAGAGGCACTGGCGAATATCGTCAAACATGCGGACGCTTCGATTGTCAGCCTGTCATTGCAGGAGGAGCGTCACCATGTGTCTTTACATATTAGCGATGATGGTCGCGGCTTTGAAATGGGACTGCACAAGCAGGGTTCCTATGGGTTGACCATTATGGCGGAACGGGCGGAGAAGCTGGGCGGGCAGGCCGAGATTATCAGCAAGCCGGGAGCGGGAACGACGATCCGTATTCATATCCCGACATTTGAACATAACAACAGGGGAGCGGATGAGCGTGGACAAGATCAAAATATTGCTGGCAGATGACCATGATATGGTACGAATGGGTTTGAAAACGTATCTTATGCTGGATGATCGATTTGAAGTTATTGCCGAAGCCGCAGATGGGCAACAGGTCATTCAACTGTTAGAGCAGGGCATTGATGGCGGTATGCCGGATTTGATTTTGATGGATATGATGATGCCTGTTATGAACGGTGTCGAAGCAACGCGTCATATTATACGGCAATATCCATATTTGAAAATTGTCATTCTGACCAGCTTTCTCGAAGACGAGATGGTGGTGGAGGCAATCGAGGCGGGAGCGGTTAGCTATATATTGAAAACGGTCTCCGCTGAAGAATTGATCTATGCGCTGCAAGGAGCAAGTCGTGGTATGCCTGTAATGACCGGTGATATTTCGCAGGCATTAACACGCGGATTACGTCAGCGCAGCACCAATCAGGAGGAATCATCCGATCTGACTGCTCGTGAACGTGAAGTATTGATGCTAATCGCCGAGGGCTTGAGCAACAAGGAGATCGCCGAAGAACTGCATATCAGTATCAAAACGGTTAAAACGCATGTCAGCAATCTATTGATGAAATGCGAACTGGATGACCGTACGCAGCTGGCAATCTTTGCGCATCGCAAAGGCTGGGTCACTCAATATTAAGCCAGTTTTAAGATGAATTCTTACATGTAGAACGATTCATATGACGTTCATAAACGATCAAACCGCCGATTCTGGCGGTTTTTTGCTGTTTTTCCATACTTGATCTGGTGAGCAGGCAAGGATTTATTTTCTTTTTAATTGATTTTAATGTGAAGTTAAGGTTAATAAGCGAATATAACAATGTACCAAATGAGACGCAAACGATCTACACAGGCATTGCACTCATATCATGGGAATCTGGGAGGTTTTCTTCATGGAAGATAAGAACAAACATCAGTTTAATAACGGCCAGAACGATGAAGGCCAAAACAATCATACAGCAAACTCGGCTTCAAACGAAGCCAACAGCGAGCAATCGCATTACTATTCATACGGTCCATTTCAATCGCTTAACAAGGACAACAGCAATGAGCAATCGTCAACCACGTCCGACAATCAGGTAGAAGCGACGCCTCCTGCTCCGGTTCGTCCCATTTACAGTTCGGATTCCAACAATGCAGTGCCAAGCAGCTCGCCAAACGATCATCTCAACAATCTGCACAATACCGGTAACGGAAATGGTAATGGTGGATACAACGGTAATGGATATGGTGGCAATGACGGAAACAACCGCAAACCTCAATTCCAATACAACAAACCGAAAAGCCCTATCAAAACTGTGGTCGCTTCCGTACTTGCCGGCATGATCCTAATGACCGGTGGGATGTATGGTGCAGATCGTGCCAACCTGTTTACAGGCGGCGAAGCTGCGACCACATCAACAGGAACAGCATCGACCACCAACGCGACACCAGCTGAGAGTAATACCGTCACGCAGGCAGCATTGCCAGCAGGATCAGCAGATGTAGCGGATGTCGTGAAAACAGCCAGCCCGGCTGTTGTTAAAATCGAAACGTACACCAATTCCAGCTCTGGCAGTGGAGGTAGCAGCAGCCCTAACTATAGCGATCCGATGTACCGTTTCTTTTTCGGTGATCAATTCGGCGGCGGAGATGGTAGCTCCGGCGGCTCAGGTTCCGGCAACGGCGGAAATGGTAGTGGCAGCGGCAGTGGCTCGTCGGGTGGCTTGACCCCGCTCGGTATCGGCTCTGGCTTTATTTTCGATAAAAGCGGGTATATCCTGACCAATGCTCACGTAGTCGGTGATGCGAGTACAATCCAGGTTACACTGGAAGATAACAAAACACCGTACGAAGCCAAGCTGATGGGCAAAAGTACAGACCTCGATCTGGCTGTACTGAAAATTGAGCCAACGGAAGGTCAAACCGACTTTCCTTACATTTCACTCGGTAACTCGGACAATGTATCGATCGGTAGCTGGTTGGTCGCCATCGGTAACCCACAGGGGTTTGATCATACCGTAACAGCAGGCGTACTGAGTGCGAAGGAACGCAGTATTACCGCTTCCGACGCGTCCAACGGCGAATCGACCAAATATCAGCATCTGCTGCAAACCGATGCTTCCATTAACCCTGGTAACTCTGGTGGTCCGCTGCTGAATATGCAGGGACAAGTGATTGGGATCAATACCGCGGTGAGTGAAGACGCACAAGGTATCGGCTTTGCAATTCCGTCCAACGAAGTTGCCAAAGTCGTAGATAATCTGAAAAATGGTAAAGAAATCCCGGCTACTCCGGTTCCATTTATCGGTGCATCCCTAATGACGCTAACTCCGGAAATTTCCAAACAATTAGGTGTTGATACTACTAGCGGTTCGGTTGTAACGGAAGTATTGTACAGATCTCCTGCATACCAGGCTGACCTGCGTTCGTACGATGTTATTACAGGCATCAATGGTACTGCCTATACGAACAGTCAAGACTTGATCACAGCGATTCAAAAATTGACTGTTGGTGATAATGTAACCTTGAACATCATCCGTGATGGTAAGAAAATGGATCTGAAGGTAGCAATCGGTGATCGCAATCAATACGAGAAAACCGTAGGCACTTCGGGTACAGAAGGTAATCAATAATCGCATACGCGATTTTATATAACAAACAGGCGGAAGGGGTATCCTTTCCGCCTTTTGTGTGGGCAGCACATATAGTCTATTTTTCAATTCATTGTTACAATAGGACTAATACTCACATTACAGAACGATGACCAAAGGAGAAGCTGCGATGAGACCAACGATTCTAATTATTGATGACGATGAAAAAATTATTTCCATGCTCCGACGTGGGCTGGCATTTGAAGGATATGAAGTATTGACCGCTTCTAACGGAGCGGAAGGATTAAACAAAATGCTGGAAAACGATCCTGCGGTAATGGTACTTGATGTGATGATGCCACAAGTGGATGGTTTTGAAGTATGCCGACGTGTGCGCGAAGCGGGAATTTCCGTACCTATTCTGATGTTAACTGCCAAGGATGAAGTGGAAAATCGCGTCAAAGGGCTAGATGCCGGAGCAGACGATTATCTGGTGAAGCCATTTGCGCTGGAAGAATTACTGGCACGTGTACGGGCATTGCTGCGTCGTAAGCCGGATGCAGACAGTGCCAACACGAACCGATTGAGCTTTGAGGATCTGACACTGGATGCAGATGCGCGCGAAGTGACACGCGATGGGAATCGTCTGGAGCTGACAGCCAAGGAATTTGAACTGCTGTATCTGTTTATGCAAAATCCGAAGCGTGTACTTTCGCGTGATCTGATTATGGATAAAATCTGGGGCTACGACTATAGCGGCGAATCCAATGTGCTGGAAGTGTACATTGCGATGCTGCGCCAGAAAACGGAAGAGCATGGCGGCAAACGCCTGATTCAGACAATCCGTGGTGCCGGTTACATTTTGCGAAACAACACCTAGGAAAGGACGGACAGTATGTCAATACGTTTGAGGCTGACAGTATGGTATTCCGGCATATTAGCAGTAACATTGATGCTGTTCAGTATCGCCATTTACGCATTTGTATATTTTAATACGTATCAGGATTTGAGCAACCGTCTAACGGAACTGTTCAACAATCAGATCAATGTGTCGGTAGGTGTTCCCGATGAGAACGGAAGTATTGACTTGCTCCCTTCCCGCAAAGATTACAATCGACTGATTGATGCGGGACTTCGGTTTAAACTAGCTAACTATACCGATTCATCCAAAAATTTGACGTATAACGGTTCTTTTCTAAAAGTCCCTGATAAAAATAAAATACCCGCAAAATGGCAAGAGGTCAGTTACAATGAACGCACGTATCTGATTGCTTATGAGCCTGTACCAGATACGATAGATCCGCAAAATATACTGGGTGTATTGATTATTGCGTCGGATATGACGGATTCACATCAGTTGTTTGACAATCTGCGTGTGACGCTCATTGTCGGCTCGCTGGCGACGCTGTTTATTGCCTTTACCCTCGGGCTATTTCTGGCGCGCAAATCCATGGCGCCTATCGGCAAGGTGATCAAGGCAGCCAATCAGATCCAGAATGGAAAAGATCTGAGCGTTCGTATTGATTATGACGGTCCCGCAGACGAAATCGGGCAGTTGATCAGCACTGTGAACGGCATGTTTGGACGTACTGAGGTGTTCTACAAAGAACTGGCTGAAGCTTATACAGCACAGCGCCGATTTGTATCGGATGCGTCTCATGAATTGCGTACACCGTTGACTACTATTCGCGGGAATGTCGATCTGCTGCAAAAAGCATGGAATAAAAAGCCGCACGAAGCTCCGCATCTCGATGAAGAGATGCTCAAAGAGCTATCGATGGAAGCAATCAATGACATTTCCGATGAAGCCAAACGGATGAGTCGTCTCGTCAATGATATGCTCTCGCTAGCGCGTGCTGATGCGGGGCAGACGATTATGAAAGATGCGCTGCCTGCTGGCGAATTACTGGAAGAAGTCGTACGCCGGGCACAGTTTATTCCGCACCGCGCAGACTGGCAACCGGACATTTCGCCACAGCTGCATGAGTACTTTGTGTACGGCAACAAAGATTATTTACAGCAGATGCTGTTTATCTTTATCGAAAATGCGTTTAAATATACGCCGGAAGGTATTGTTACACTTGACACTGTTCTGTACCCGGATCAGATCGGTATTCGCATTAGCGATAGCGGGATCGGCATGGATCAGGAAGAGGTGCCACATATCTTCGAGCGCTTCTACCGTGCAGATGAATCGCGTGGTGTGACGCCAGGTACAGGTCTGGGTCTGTCTATTGCTAAATGGATTATAGACGCTCATGAAGGCTCTGTGGAGGTCGTTACCGCCAAAGGGAAAGGAACTACCTTTGTCATCTGGCTGCCGCTTGCTGCGGTGCCAGTAGAAGGCGAGATTCTAGCGGACAAATTGCCAGACGGCGAAGAAATATTGGAAATGAAGCCGGATCGCGATACCCGCAAACCGGGTCGACGCGACTCGAAAAAGAAACCGGAAAAAAACGCGCAAAAGAACGGAAAAGACGATCGTAAGCCGGATTCTCCTTTTTCGACCTGAATCGTATTGTACCGTATGACGTATAAGGAATACGCGGACATATAAACATGCACTAGCATCGCGGCACAGTTGACATTCGGATAATCGTACGTTCCGAACCGTCGGCTGTGCCTTTCCTGTCACCGCTCTGATAAGGTATAATGAAATTGTTGTTGCTCCTTTGCGAGCAAACCCCAGAAAGCAGGTGTTAAGCCCATCATGGAAATCGTAAAAATTGCGCCACGCGGATACTGTTACGGTGTCGTTGACGCTATGGTGATTGCACAGCAGGCCGCACAGAATCCGGATCTGCCGCGACCGATTTATATACTTGGTATGATTGTACACAACAGTCATGTAACCCAAGCTTTTGAAGATCAAGGTATTGTTACACTGGACGGTCCGAACCGTCTGGATATTCTGGATCAAGTAGAGAGCGGTACGATTATTTTCACCGCTCATGGCGTTTCTCCAGAAGTCCGCCGGATCGCTCGTGAAAAAGGATTGACGACCGTGGATGCAACTTGTCCCGATGTTACTCGTACCCACGATCTGATCCGCGAGAAAACAGCAGAAGGATATCATGTAATCTATATCGGCAAACGGAATCACCCAGAGCCAGAAGGCGCGATCGGTGTCGCACCAGATTATGTACATCTGATTGAAAAGGAAGAGGAGATCGACGAACTGGAAGTGAATGCCGAGCGCATTCTAATTACGAACCAGACGACGATGAGCCAGTGGGATATACGCAAGATTATGGAACGCTTGCAGGAGAAATTCCCGCATGCCGAAGTGCATAACGAGATTTGTCTGGCAACTCAGGTTCGTCAGGAAGCGGTCGCTGAACAAGCAGGACAGGCTGAACTGGTTATCGTTGTTGGCGACCCACGTAGTAATAACTCCAACCGTTTGGCGCAAGTATCCGAGCAGATTGCTGGTGTGACAGCGTACCGCATCTCCGATATTACAGAGCTGAATCGTGAATGGCTGCTAGGCAAATCCAGAGTAGCTGTTACAGCAGGTGCGTCTACGCCAACCCCGATTACGAAGGAAGTTATTGGATATTTGGAACAATACGATAATGACGATCCTTCCACTTGGGAGATGATACGTACGGTCAATCCGAATCGTTTGTTACCGCCTGTACGTGAGAAAAAAGGTAGAACGACCAATCAACCGGTTCGTCGTTAAATCGTTTCTATGAAGCTGTCTAATAGCTTAGTCCGATACATTATCATTCGAAAAGTACTGTGTTTGCCCCTCCGGCGGACACAGTGCTTTTTGTATATTTGGGATTTTTTATCATACAAAAATTACGATTTCATAACCATAAGCAGGCAAATGATCATCTATTTAAAGCAAAATAAGATGTCTTACATTTACATAATCCGTATAAGAATTTGCATTTTCGTCACAACTGATATTATTGACACTGATAGACAAAAGGTGTATATTTACTTTAGTGATTAAAAGCTTAAAAGCGTGCAAGCTAAAAAGCATAAAATCAATAAAGCGAACGCTAATTTATAGGAACGATAATTTATAGTTGCTTAGTATTTATAATCTCAATGTCCCAAACTATACAATCCTACAGGAGAGGAAGATTTTATTATGATTATCCATGTATCCAAACAAACATCGCAGGAGCAATTGAACCAGATTGTAGAGCTTGTACAACAAGAGGGAGTACAAGCGCATGTATCGCATGCTACCGACCGCATCGTAGTTGGTATGATCGGCTCGGTCAAACCGGATTTGGTAGCACGTCTTCAACAGATGAACGGTGTACAGTCAGTGAACAAAGTGTCCAAATCTTACAAATTGGCAAGTCGTGAATTCCATCCAGAGAATACAGTGATTCGCATCGGAGATGTGAATATCGGCGGTGGTGAACTGGTCGTTATGGGCGGTCCGTGTGCGGTAGAATCACCGCAGCAGATTGACGAAATTGCTCGTCTGGTCAAAGCCGCAGGTGGTCAGGTATTACGCGGAGGTGCGTTCAAACCGCGTACTGGTCCATACAGCTTTCAAGGAGTTGGAGTGGAAGGTCTGATTATGATGGCTGAAGCAGGCAAGAAGCACGGTCTGCTCACGATCACTGAGGTTATGACACCGGAATATGTTGATATTTGTGCAGAATACGCGGATATTTTGCAGGTCGGTACTCGGAATATGCAGAACTTTGATCTGCTGCGCAAGCTGGGCGAGATTCGCAAGCCTGTGCTGTTGAAACGTGGATTCAGCGCGACATATGATGAATTGCTGAATGCAGCAGAATACATTTTGGCAGGCGGTAATCCAGATGTAATGCTGTGTGAGCGTGGTATTCGCACGTTTGAATCATACACGCGCAATACGCTTGATTTGTCAGCGATTCCAGTGCTGCAACAACTGAGCCATTTACCGGTTATTTCCGATCCGAGTCATGGTACAGGACGCCGCGAATTGGTAGAGCCGATGACTAGAGCGTCCGTAGCCGCAGGTGCGGATGGCCTGATTATCGAGATGCATACCGATCCAGACAACTCGATGACTGGTGATGGTGTTCAATCGCTGTTCCCGGATCAGTTTGCTCATTTACTGCGCCAGCTGGAACAATTGTCTCCTATTATCGGCAAAAGCTTCAACACGCCCAAAGCACCAGCAGAGCAGTTTGCCGTGTCCGCTCAGTCGTAAGAGGTAATATAGGACAAATCTTCTTTAATCATGAATTATTGACTGAATAGTACCTGAATATAGACTGTTATTTACGTTATTTTCGATAAATGAAACAGCTTATTGTACATGTACAGATTGAACACTTGAACAATGTGAGAAGACAGGATGTACTTCATTGCCTTTGCCACAACATATTCGTAAAGCGCACAACGTTACTTCTGTACAAACAAATGCAAAGAAATAGACATTAATAACAAACCGCAAGGCAAAAAGACTGGTAGATCAAGGAATCTCGGTCTTTTTGTCTTATTATTTATGATGTTTTCTCACAGTGTAAGCTCTTTCAAAATTAGAATGAATCAAGAGCAGACTTGTAGTTTGCAAAGGAAAGGAGTAATATGCCTTTTAAATATATTGCTGATTTGACGCTTTAAAGCGGCTGATACATATCATTAGCACTGAGATGTAATAATCGCCGATTGACGAGTATAATTCTTTTTTGGTAAGCTAGTAAGTGTAAGCATATCTTACATTTCAGCCAGAAATATATTACATGGCTATTGACGATGTTAGGTTTAAGGTTTTATAATGACGACAGAAAAAAAACGAGAAAATGAACATTGAACGTTAGAAAAAGTTGTAATGTTCGGAAATTTGGGGAGGAAAGTACAAATGCCGGTAGAAAATGTATTGAAACTCGCACAAGAAAACAATATTGAGTGGTTTGATTTCCGTTTCGTGGATCTGTCTGGACGTGCACACCATATCTCGCTGCCATCTAGTGAAGTTGATGAGGATACGTTTGTAAATGGTGTAGCGTTTGACGGTTCTTCTATTCCGGGTTTCCGCGGTATTGAAGAGTCCGATATGGTTATGATGCCAGATCCGGAATCGGTGTTTATCGATGCGTTTACTGCTCATCCAACACTGAATATCATGTGCAACATCTACACACCGGACGGCGAGCGCTATGAGCGTGACCCACGCGGTATTGCCGAGAAAGCAGAAGAATTTCTGCAATCCAGCGGTGTAGGTACAGCGGCATTCTTTGCTCCTGAGTCCGAATTTTTCATCTTTGACGATGTTCGCTACCAAAGTGACACTAACGTATCTGCGTATTCCGTAGATTCGAACGAAGCGTTTTGGAACACTAACCGCAAAGAAGAAGGCGGCAACCTTGGTTTCAAAATCCGCAAAAAAGGCGGTTATGTACCGGTTGCTCCAGTTGATTCCCAGCAAGATATCCGCAGCGAAATGTGTCGCCTGCTGGAAGAAGCTGGTCTGAAAATCGAGCGTCACCACCATGAAGTGGCGACTGCCGGTCAAGCAGAGATCAACTTCCGTTTTGATACATTGAAATTCACAGCAGATAACCTGATGAAATACAAATACATTGTGCATAACACAGCACAACAATATGGTAAAACAGCAACATTCATGCCGAAACCACTGTTTGGTGATAACGGTAGCGGTATGCACGTTCACCAATCTATCTTCAATGGCGATGAGCCGTTGTTCTATGAAAAAGGTGGCTATGCGAACCTGAGCGAAATGGCGCTGCACTACATCGGTGGTATTCTGTACCATGCACCAGCTCTGATCGCACTGACAAACCCAAGCACCAACTCGTTCAAACGTCTGGTTCCTGGTTACGAAGCGCCGGTTAACCTCGTATTCTCCAAAGGTAACCGTTCCGCAGCGGTACGTATCCCGGTAGCTGCTGTAACACCAAAAGGCTGTCGTATCGAGTTCCGTACACCAGATTCCACTGCCAACCCTTACCTGGCGTTCTCCGCTATGCTGATGGCTGGTCTGGACGGTATTAAAAACAAACGAGATCCTCGCGAACTGGGCTATGGTCCTTTCGACAAAAACATCTATGAGCTGTCCGATGCGGACAAAGAAGGTATCCGCAGCGTACCAGCTTCCTTGGAGGAAGCACTGGATGAACTGGAGAAAAACTATGAGTTCCTGCTCGAAGGTGACGTATTCACTGAAGACTTCATTACAAACTACATCGCATTCAAACGTGCTGAAGCGAAAGACGTAGCGATTCGTGTACATCCACACGAATTCAGCCTGTACTACGATTGCTAATACGAATGTAGTCTGATGAAGATGCAAATGGCATATACGCCTACCCAATCCTCCGGAATATCTGTTCCGGAGGATTTTTTAAATCAAGCTGCGATCAATATACTGAAATTGGTAGTTATATTGGCAGGTGCTTTACCATCGTGATATGACTGAAAAGCCGTTTGTAAAGTGAAAATCTACTGGAATAGCAAGGATCGTGTTGCATAGCCTTGTTCGGAAATAGGTTTCATTGAAGCAATATATCTGTTTGGTATCAAGTGATTGTGTGTGCAACTGCAAAGTGACAAAAGGCACTTGCTTGGTTCAACAATTGCTGATATTATAGCGATAATTACCATGAACCTGACATCACTGCATTACAGGATTAAAGATGGCAGGCGTGATCTGAAAGGGTGGAGAAAGAGATGACCAAGAGAGCATACAATTTCAATGCAGGTCCTGCAGCGTTGCCGCTGGAGGTGCTGGAACGCGCCCAGAAGCAATTTGTAGACTATGAAGGTACTGGAATGTCCATTATGGAGATGTCGCACCGTGGAGCCGTCTACGAGGGCGTACATAACGAAGCAGAACAACGCTTGTTGTCCTTGTTTGGTAACCCGAAGGGGTACAAGGTATTATTCCTGCAAGGCGGAGCAAGCACGCAGTTTGCGATGCTGCCGATGAACCTGTTAACGGAAGGCAAAGTGGGTAGCTATGTTGATACAGGCAGCTGGGCGGGGAAAGCGATCAGCGAAGCGAAATTGATCGGTGAGACGCATGTCGTCGCTTCAAGCAAAGCTGCTAATTATATGAGCGTACCGGATTTTGATACATTTGATATTCCGGCTAACGCTGCTTATGTGCATCTGACCTCCAATGAGACGATTGGTGGGGTACAGTTTTATGAGTTTCCGAATACCGGCGATGTGCCATTAATTGTGGACATGTCTAGTGATATTCTGAGTCGTCCGCTGGATATTAGTCAGTTTGGTATGATCTATGCAGGTGCTCAGAAGAATCTGGGTCCATCCGGTGTAACGGTCGTTATCGCTCGCGAGGAGCTGATTAACGAGTCGCCGTCGCATATTCCGACGATTTTCCGTTATAGCACGCATGCGAGTAACGGCTCCCTGTATAATACGCCGCCATCGTTTGCGATCTATATGGTCAATGAAGTATTGAAATGGATTGAAGAGAAGGGCGGTCTGGAAGGCATCGCCCGTCTCAATGAGCAAAAGGCTACGCTGATCTATGATGCGATTGACAACAGCAATGGCTTCTACAAAGGAGCTGCTGATTTTTCGAGCCGTTCCCTGATGAATGTTACGTTTAGGCTGCAAACGGAAGAACTGGAAAAAGCCTTTATTAAGGCATCCGAAGAGGCTGGTATGATCGGTTTGAAAGGTCATCGTAGTGTTGGTGGACTACGAGCATCGATTTATAATGCTGTTCCTTATGAAAGTTGTCAGGCGCTGGTGGATTTGATGGAAAAATTCCAAGAAAATCACAGCTAAACAAGCAACTTTTGCAACGAAAATGCGTTAAAAAGGTAAAGCCTTCCCCGTCGGGAAGGCTTTTTTTAAAAATATTCAACTATTTTTTGTCAAAAGCTGTCGCAATTTACCGAGATCGGTTATAATCAAAAAGTACTATATAAAAGGTGGAAACAGAACTATGGCACTACACATCGTACTCGTGGAACCAGAGATACCAGGAAACACCGGCAATATTGCCAGAACATGCGCAGCTACGGGGATTCACCTGCATCTTGTACGCCCGCTAGGCTTCAAAACTGATGATGCGACGCTCAAAAGAGCAGGACTGGATTACTGGCATGCAGTCAATATTGAGTACCACGATTCATTTGAAGAGGTTCAAAAGTCCTACTCAGGTCATCGTTTCTTCTATGCGACGACCAAGGCTAAAAACAAATATTCTGATTACACATTTCAGGATGGCGATTTTTTCGTATTTGGCAAGGAAACCAAAGGTTTGCCACCCGAGCTAATTGCAGCTAATCCCGATACAGCCATAAGAATGCCAATGACTGGCGATGTGCGTTCGCTAAACTTATCGAACTCCGCAGCCGTTATTGTTTATGAGGCGCTTCGGCAGCTGGATTTCCCCGGTCTTGATTAAAGGGGAGTCGGTGAGAAAAGCTTGGTTTCTAAAAGAAGGAAGCGAAATTAGTAAAAGTTAGCAGGATTCAACAAGTAAGCGGAGAATATAGTGGAGAGTGGAACAGAGAATATATAGCTGATATTCCAAATTTTATGATCCAATATTCTTCCTTCACTTGCGTGAGCACAACTATCGTGCTCCAGTATCAATAATTAGAGAGGTGTTAATTGTATGAAACCGGCAGGCGTTGTACGTAAAGTTGATCAATTGGGAAGAATCGTATTACCAAAGTCTCTGCGCAAAAGATATCAAATGAATGAAGGTGACCCAGTCGAAATTCTGGTACAGGGCGACCACATCATTCTGGAAAGATATCGTCCAAAATGTGTATTTTGCGGCTCTATGGAAGAAGTAAGTGAATTCAAAGAGCGCTACATCTGTGCTCAATGCGTAACGGAAATGAACCTGATTCCTAAAAATGCCTAATTTATTTAATGAGTAACATCGATATATAAAGACGATGAGCATATAAGCTGCTCATCGTCTTTTTTTATGCGCTATAGTTCATATTTTATACGCTGTTGGTTTGTTGTTATTTAAAGAATAGGAAGTTGGTAGCTACGGGACGGAGATTACCGTCGGACGGGTGGTTGACCACGCGTCCGTTCAGGATCAGCGAAGTGGAACCGCCGCCGTCCAGATTGTAGGCATCTACAACGCCCATTTTATACAGTTTGTCCTGTAATTCTTTGAGCGTTGCGCCAGAGCTTCCGTTCTCATTATACCCATCGGCGGCGATAATAATGAGCTGATCATCCTTATATTTGCCGATCACTGTGCGTGGGGCACGTAGCGGCGTTTTTTGCCATTTGGCGGGTATAGCGACCTTTTGCCCGTTTTTGATCAATACAGGAACGAAGGAGGCGCCAAATGATGGACTGAGCGCATCCAGATTCGCCTGACTGTTGAATTTGCCACCGATCAGTTGACCGGAACGATTCAGACCGACGAAAAATAGATCTTTGAATGTTGCCTGAAAGCCATTCACGTATTTGCCATCCAGTACAGTAGTGCTGAGCGGATATCGCTTGCCACCAGAGTCGGCGAATCCGCCTGCATTGATACCAGCGATGGCACCATAGCGCTGCGTCGCAGTGAGTGTCGTTTCCGCACCGCCAAATGTATCTTTGCCGAGCGTCATCTTCATCGCATCGGGATCAAGTAGTTTGATCTTCATCGCATATGCTTTGTACATGCCGGGGTTGAGCCGGAACAACTCGATTTGAATCCGGTCGCTATTTACACGCTCCGCGGCGGCACCTAGCTTTGAAGTGATGCGCTTGTTGTAGATTTGCTCTGGTTTGGCAGCTTGCACGGTCGCCGTTTGGACGATTGAAGACATGGCGGTGGTAGTCTGATTGTATAGACGCGTCGTTTTCTCAATAGACGTCGATGTTTGCGTGGCTACCTTTTCCGCCTGATCTAGCCCGTTCATGATGGAAGTGGACTGAGCAGTTAGCGTTGTTTGCGGTTTATAGGTGTCCAGATCTAGCGACACGGTCAGCTGCTTCGGTTGTAGCAACAAAACGATCAATAGTCCGATAAACGGAGCCAGTGCCAGCAGGAAGAACCGATTGACAGTTTTGACACGCATCGTCATTTGAGTAACTCCATTTTCTTTTGCAAGGTATTCAATTGCTTCTGCACTTCATTCAGCTGAGTGTACAGTTTGTTGCTATTGTCGGTTTTGCTGCTGGCGTTGTCTTTGGTAAAGGTGAGTAGTTCGTTGAACGAATCGACTTTACTTTGCAGGTCGTTCATTTCCTTTGACATGCTGCTCAGTTTGGTTTCGTAATCGGTTTGCAGCGCTGCAATCTGGCGCTCGGTATCCGCCTGAATCGCAGTAATCATCTGCTGTTTGACATGGTTGCTATATAAATAAGCAGCGGTCGCGCCGATAGCTATAATCAATATCCAGAATAACAAAAACCATTTGGCAGAGGACCCTCTGGAGGTCTCGATCCGTGATGCGACACGCCGATTAGACTCTGCTTTTGAATCCATAATGATCACCTCGGTACATACAATAGTTTGAAGAATATCGTCCATTTTAACATGACGTATAGGGAGCGTCCATTTCCGTAAGCTATCAGATCACGCTAGGTGGATTGTACTTGCATGATTGATGGACGATCTGACAAGGATAGCAAATGTGCAATGAATCATGCTCATTCTGGAACGTTAAACGCAAGGGAGAATGAATAGTTTCGCATACATTTACCCATTTTCTCAAAGAGAGCGATGGATGGATGAACGGATAATAAGGCGACAGCAGTTATGCTGGTATCAAGTACAAATCGCTGAGAGTCGGCATGGCAGCTAGGTCGAGAAAGACATGTTTTGACCGTTTTAAATGAAGAAAAGAAAAAGATAGGATTAAAAATAGTCTGCACGTAACCGATAGTAACTATACAGTCCCACCGAGGATCAATGTCTGAAACAGGGAGGAAGTGCCCCAATGGATAGTACATGGAAGGTTATCATTATTGATAATCATCCCGCATTAATGCTGGGAACCAAATTGATACTGGAAGAGACGGATAATCTGAGTGTTGTCGGTACAGCCGGTTCGGTTAAAGATGGACTCAAGCTTGCCGCACGCGTGAAACCACATCTGATCCTGCTGGACGATTCGCTGCCAGAAGGCAATGCAGAACTATATTTGCGTCAAATCAAGCGCAGCAGTGAGCAGAGTCATGTCATTGTACTGACGGGTGATAACAATCTATCATTGTTCGCTGGCTTGATGAGCATGGGCGCAAGCGGTGTATTGTCCAAAGAATCGTCGCCTGCACAATTGCTGCATCTGATCAGCGGATTGCGTCAAGGATTGACGGTAATTCCGTTGTCGTGGCTTAGCCATGGCGTTGTACCGGTTCCTGCACAAATACCGACCGACGGTTATTTTGAATTGTCTCCACTGGAACACAATATTATGACACAGATTACACAGGGGTTTACATACGATAAGATCGCTGAGACGATCCGTGTAAGCCGCCGATCTGTCGATAATTATTTACGCAAAATCTACGATAAGCTTGGCGTCAACAGTCGTGCGCAAGCGATTGAAAAATATACACTGTATTCGCATACCGCTTCGTTTAAAGGGGCATTGGAGAGTCATCCCAGTGTCGCGACTGTAGAATCCGGTGTTACACTGGATAATGTATTGCCTCATTCGCCTGCAACTGCGGCAAAAAAGGTTGCCCTTGATTCAAGTTCAGGTGTATGATCTTGAAAAAGCATCGTACAGGAGGCTGGAACGGTGAAGTTCTCATTTGCATCCAGGGTTGGCAAAATGCCGCCATTTTCAGTCAGACCGGCAGCGGACAATCAGCGCCGCGAATCATGGATTTCGCTGGCGGAAGAGTTGCCTGCTGAGGAGTTGTTCCCGCTTGCCCAGTTGGGGGAAGCGGCAGGGGCGGTATTTTCGGCAGGTCCGCTTGATTTGCAGTATGGTGATGTAGCCGGTTCGCCTGAATTGCGAGAATGGCTGCATACCCGCTGGCAAAAGGATCAGAAGCTCGTCGTCGATCCATCGCATATTTTGCTCACATCCGGTAGCCAGCAGACGATTGATCTGCTAGTGCGTATTTATGTGAACAGCGGAGATGTCGTACTGATCGAATCGCCCGCGCCACCGGGCTGTTTGCAGGTGCTGCATTTGCAAGGGGCAAAGGTAGTGCATGTAAATTGTGATGCCGATGGTATGGTGCCGGATCATCTGGAGCAATTGATTACACAGCATCAGCCCAAGCTGTTATTCGTATCACCGAACTTTGGTAACCCAACCGGACGTGCATGGAGTCTGGAACGTCGTCGTCAAGTGGTAGAGCTATGTCGCCGATATGAGCTATTAGTCGCGGAAGATGATGCGTATGGTGATCTGCATTTTGGATCGGAGCAGGTACGTTCCTTCCGTCGTCGGTATCCGAGTCTGTTTCAACTGGATCGCGAACAGGGTGGCAATCATGTGCTGTATATCGGTTCATTCAGTAAAACGATTGTACCAGCGCTGCGGATTGGCTGGGCGGCTGGCGATCCGCAACTGATCGAGGTACTATCGGCAGCCAAGCAGACGGCAGATTGGCAATCCAGTACGATGAACCAAGCGATTCTGCTACGTTTGCTGCAATCGCCACGTTTTGACTGGGATAGCCATATTACGATGCTGAACCGGGAGTATGAGATTCGGCTCAAGTTGATGCTGGAATTGTTGAAACGACCGAACTGGCGTGGTACTGAGGTCGAGATGCCGGTCGGCGGCATGTTTTTGTGGGCGCGGTTGCCGGATGGGCTGGATGGTGAGGAATTGCTGAATCGGGCGTTGGCGAGAGGGGTCTCCTTTTTGCCGGGTCAACGTTGTTATGCCGATGGGCAGGGCAGCAGCAATATTCGCTTGAATTTTAGTCATCCGGGGCGCGAGGAATTGCTGCTCGGTATGAACCTGATCTCTGAAGAGATCGCTGAGCTACGGAATCGCTAATCCGCTTGGATGCTAATGAACCCTGTTCTGTAAGGGACAGGGCTGACATAAGGCGGATGATACATAGGAATAGAATTGACGAATACGGAATGGCGTGGATGGATAACTGTCCGCGCCATTCTTGTTGTTCTATTGCTGGATATTCTAGTACTGAATACGATGTGTAGATGTGTAGTTGATATGCATTTGGCTACTCAAATCATTCGTTGTGTATAAAAATGATGCTGGCATGGTCGACCAAATTGCATCTTACAGCTGTCCAAAGCGCTGGATGATGGACGCATAATCGCGCAGTGCCTGTTTGCCAGTTGTCGTGAGTCGGTATCGTCCGCGTGCCATACGTTCAAACCAGCCGTAATAATTTTGCTGCATGATCGATGCTGCTAGCGGGACGCCGCTCAATTGACGCAACGTAGCAGGGGAGATGGCTTCCTGATCGCCAAGTGCATAGGCGACGCGCAGCGCCTTTTCCCGGTAAGCGGTAATCAGTGGAACGCCGCTACTGCCACCCAGATTGTAGTCGCCGCTGCGCTCTGCGAGTTCTTTTGCCAGACGAGCACGCTTGCTGCCTTTGCGCGGAGCAGATGGCGGCGTGCTATTCAATGCTGGCGTGCATAGTATTTCCACCAGTGGACGTTTGGTCTGGTAAAAGGTTACAGTGATCAGACCGAGCTGTAGTCGCTGACAGAGTTGAATAAGTTCGCTCCAACGCTGATTGTGCGCGCCTTTTTTGGCACGGTTGCGTTCTACGGCGACGTATACATTGCTACTGAGTGTTTGCCGCTCCAATCCTTGCAAAATGAGCGCCAGATTGAACGTTTTTTTGATCTCAATAATGAGTGGTTCGGGATCATTCTGACGTGTGCCGACCAGATCGCAATGACGGACTTCGCTCTTGATATCATAGCCCTGAAGGGCGAAAAAGTGCTTGATCGGAAGGTATAATTCGCTTTCTTTTTGAACAGCCATATCGGAAGATTCCCCTTTTGCCGTATGAATATATGTGAAGATTATGTGGATCGGTAATATCGGTCAAATGATGTCTGTACATGATGGGATTTTATTATAAAACAAGTGTGCTGGAGAACCAAAATTTTTTTGATAAAAAAACAGAACTTCTTTGACATTTCCATACAACGGTGTATAATGGAAATAGTGCGAATAATTTTATGGAATAAGGTGATTACTCATGAAAAAAGAAGGACATCCTAAATTTCAACAGGCTATTTTCCTGGATCCAAGCTGTGGATATAAATTCCTGAGCGGAACAACTAAACATTCCAGCGAAACTATGGAATGGGAAGATGGCAACACTTACCCTGTAATTCGTGTGGATACTAGCTCTGCTTCCCACCCGTTCTACACTGGTAAACAAAGAAACGCAGACGTGGGTGGCCGCGTAGACAAGTTCAACAAAAAATACGGCTTGAAATAAGACCTGTTTCTTGTGAACCTCTCTTCACAACCATGCCGGTTGTGAACCGTCATAAAAAGCGTACCGTGATATCTTCGGATAAAAGCGGTACGCTTTTTTTGTTGTGGATCGGCATATGTAGTCGACCTGCGCCTTTTTTGATATTCATATCCAGCATGTTCAAGTACGGATAAAAAGGTACATCTTTGTCGTCGTATGCCCTCATTGCGATAGTCACTGTCGCCTAGGTTGCCCTACTCATTCGTAAATCTCGTGTACATAAGTATCTGCGTATCATTAAAAATAGCACTCCCTTTTCGCGAAAGTTTATACTGCGTTTACATTAACCATACACTGCATACAAAAATGACAGATATACTGTTCAGGAAACAGTTGGACATCTAGTGCATGTAAAACAGGCTGAACCGCGTAATCCGGTTCAGACGACCATGGTGAAAACAGGTGGAGTTGAATATCATGATGGAACTTACGATTCTTGGCGGCGCGGGCGAGCATGGACGATCCAGTTATCTGCTGAGGCGGGAAGACCGTTATTTGCTGCTTGATTGTGGGATGGAGCTGCCACGGGATGAGCACGATTTTCCTGCCCGAATGACGTATATGTTATCACGAACACAGGCTGTCTTTTTGTCACACGCGCATGAGGATCACAGTTCCGGTTTGCCGTTATTGGAGCAGTATGGATATACCGGCGATATTTGGACGACGCGGGCTACGCTCAAGCAATTACCGGTTTGTCTTCGTATGCATGAGCAACATCTGAACGAGCAGCACTATGTGGTTGCTGATCACAAATCAGACCAGTGGTCGTATCATACCGCTAGTGAACTAGCGAATCCGTTGACGTATGAACATAATGATAATGATCAGCGACAAGTAAAAGTCTCCAGCGATGCTGAACGAAAGCCGCTGTCTTCTCTAAAATTCCGCTATCTGGAAGATGTCGCACCGCCAGGAGAATGGACATGGCTGCGTCCAGAGCTACAAGTATGCTGGGGACGGGCAGGTCATTTGCCGGGTTCCATCTGGGTTGCAGTGAACTGGTATGGCAAGACGATCTTTTATACCGGTGATTATAGTGCCGAATCGCGACTACTGGAAGCAGATCGTCCGCTGCATCATTCGCGTATTATCTCGCGTGCACATCCGTCACCTGGGCAAATTCCAGATCTGGATCTGGCAATTGTCGATGCGGCGTATGGTGTAGATACAGATCGGCAGGGCAATAAGCTATCACAGTTGAGTCGGTATATGAAGGAAACGTTGAAGCGCGGAGGTGCGATTCTCCTGCCGGTACCGTTATATGGACGCGGACAGGAATTGATTCTGTGGGCGCGTGAGCAGTTTGCTCAGATTCCGATTCTCGTAGAGCAGGATCTGCTGGAAGCGCTAGAGTTGTTCGCTGCTGAACCGCGCTGGCTGCGTAGCGATGGAGCGGAGCGTATTGCACAGCTATTGAAGCATCCACAATTGTATCGGCTGACGGATGAGCATTCGCGCGAAGCCTTATTTCGCCAGCATCCTAGTTCGATTCTGTTTACCGACGACGGGATGCTGCAATCGGTCAAGGCACAGCAGCATTATACTCGTATTGCTACGAGTGCTGTGAATCGGGTGATTTTTACCGGTGATCTGGCGCATGGCTCATTCGGGCGGTTGCTGCTGATGGATATGGAGCATCAGGGCTGTCAGATTCATCATGTGCGCTACAAGGTGCATCAAGGGCTGCCGGATGTGCGGCAAATGCTGCTTGACCTCAAAAGCCCGCGTACCCTGCTCGTACATGCGACACGTCCGCGTACCGATGGACTGGCGCTAAGGCTGGAGCAGGAAGGCTTTCAGCAGGTACATTCGCTGAAGCCGGATGATCAGTTGTATTTTTGACCGTATATAAGCACGAAAAAGAAGTGCGCCGCAGAGACGCACTTCTTTTTGCTAAGCAGGTTCATGTAGAACCCACTCTGCTGAACTTACTGATTCTGTTAGATGGTTCATTGGCAATGAGCATTCGTTCCAACACTACTGCTCATGCACACGGTATCCTTGCTTCTGCCGAATCGTGTTGCTACGTTCTTGCTACAAAATCAATATCCGCCTTGATCCATTCTACTCATAGTGGCAAAGAATGCCGCGCCGAAAATCGCAAAGAAGATAATGTACAGCACGATCCAGATCGCTGCCCACAGCAGTGCGGCTTTGGCGTAGTTCGATTTGGACAGTGGTGCGCTGTTACCGAATGCCCAGACGAACAGCATAACGATATTGACGACAGGAATCGCTAGCAGCAGCAGGGTGATCATCCAGTCTTTGACACTCAGTACACCTGCGCGCGGGTTGTAACCACCGGGTGGGTAGTTCGAGTCTGGAGGGTAGTTCGGATTTTGTCCGGGTGTGAATTCCGGATTGGGTTTGTTAAAATCCAATTTGTTCTTCCCCTTTCAAATATATGTATTTGGTGTGAAAGCTGTAAAAAGCCCACCTTATCTTATACCCAGACACCAAGCTGACAACACACGTATATGTAAAATGTTAAATTCGAACTATTTTGTATACCAAATTTTCGTAAACATGCATTGTATAGACATGTTTAAAATGATTAAAATAGAGAGAGCAAGTAGCGAAATGATAGGATTTAGCATCCTATCTTGAAATGGATAACAGAATACGTTACGCTATACATATAGATAAAACCGAGTTAAACGATATGAATTACATAAAAAGCTATGATTTTTATGTACAAAGCTATTGCAAGTTACTAAAAGTATCTTTATAATGAGATTTATTCAAAGGTTAGCTTGCGAAACTTTCAAAAACGTCTTTCATGGTTAATGAAATAGAATCATGATGATAATCATCAGCTATCGTAATGAACAATCGAATAGAGATCTTCGGGGTAAGGTGAAATTCCTGACCGGCGGTAAATGTTGACGATGTCGACAGCAGCCCGCGACTCACTGTTCCAATTTGGAGCAGTTGACTGATCTGGTGCAATTCCAGAGCCGACGGTAAAGTCCGGATGGGAGAAGATCAACACATAAACCTGTACAGGTTTATTTGCCGATGGACAACATTGGTATATCCTATGTACATGTTTATTTGATCAGCCCCTGAATGTCGGTTCCCGATGCTCAGGGGCTTTCCGTATAAGATCGCCTATTCAAATTCTAATCATATTAAGGAGTTTGAATTATGGAAAACGTCAACTATCGGTTTCAATCTGCCGCTGAAACCAAACAACGTCATGTCAAAAGCGGCTTCTGGCTCGTCTTTATCGGGGCAGCACTATGGGGTGTTGATCCGCTATTCCGTATTATTTTGCTGGAGTCGTTCACATCGACCCAGATCGTATTGCTGGAGCATCTCGTAGCATTCCTAGCTGCCGCTCCGATTTTGTGGATCAATCGTCATGAGCTGCGCGGTCTGAAATGGCAACATATCGGCGCGCTGCTGTTCCTATCTTGGGGCGGCTCGGCAATTGCGACTGTACTGTTCACGATGGGGTTATCGCATGGCGATCTCAACGCCGTCTTATTATTGCAAAAGCTGCAACCATTATTCGCCATCATTCTGGCGCGTCTACTATTGAAAGAAACATTGCCACGCGGTTTTGGCTGGCTGTTCGTTCTGGCGCTGGGCGGTACGTACTTGCTAACATTCGGCTTTGCCGTTCCGATTGGTCATTTTAACGATTTTGCACAGGTCGGTTCCTTACTCGCACTCGGCGCCGCTGCATTATGGGGTGGATCAACCGTTATGGGGCGTCTGATGGTCGGCAAAATGAAATACGAAACGGTCACCTCGCTGCGCTTCATTCTGGCGATTCCATTACTGCTCGTCTTGACCTTGAACGAAAACGCAGCATGGAGCCTGCCTGCAGGTGCCATCCCTGTCCTGCTCGTCATCGTCAATCTGGTCGGTCAAGCTCTGTTGCCGGGACTGCTCAGCCTGCTGATGTACTACAAAGGCTTGTCCACGACCAAAGCATCGGTAGCAACGCTAGCAGAATTAAGCTTCCCGATGGTCGGTGTCCTGATCAACTGGATCGTCTATCATCAGGTCGTAACGTGGTCGCAACTGCTCGGCTTCATACTGATCTGGGGCGTTCTGTTCGCCATTTCCAGACAACAACAACCAACTGAAGCCAAAGACCCGGTTCCTGCTACTTCCTAACGATCAGTACGCAACTGAAATTGGTATGTAAATGCTCTTTCACTTTCGATAAAAGCCTAACCAAAAGCTACGTCAACTCAATCAAGTGAGTTTGCGTAGCTTTTTGAATATATGCAGCAGATGGAATCTATATAAAATCATCCACACACGGTGAGCAGGGATAAGGTATGATGGATACAAATTTAATTGTAACCGCTTACGATATTGTTGTAGATGCTGTCCTGCTGCTTTGATTGGGAACCTATATTGTATCTGAGGGAGGAGCTTTATCATATGAAATATGTCCAACATCCAACTGCGCGCAATGATCGCGACCAACGTCTGCCACGACCGGAATATCCGCGTCCGCAACTGGTACGGGAAGATTGGATTAATTTGAACGGGACGTGGGCGTTTGCGTTTGACGATGAACACCGCGGAGATGCAGAAGGCTGGCATATACGCGGACAGGGGACATTTGACCGCAGCATTGAAGTTCCGTTTGCCTTTCAAAGTGAATTGAGCGGTATTGGTGACACCGGATTTCACGATCTGGTCTGGTATCGCCGGACACTGGAGCTGCCGACCGACTGGGCGGGGAAACAGATCATCGTTCATTTTGGTGCGGTTGACTATGCGGCAACGGTCTGGGTAAATGGACAATGGGCGGCGGCACATGAAGGCGGGCATACGCCGTTTCAAGCGGATATTACAGCGTTGCTGGATAAGGAAGATACAAACGAAATTGTGGTGCGCTGCGAGGACTTTAGCCGTGATGTAACGCTGCCGCGCGGTAAACAGTACTGGCTGGAAGATTCAGCAAGTATCTTTTACACTCGGACGACTGGAATCTGGCAAAGTGTATGGCTGGAAGTGGTAGAGCCGTATCACTTGCAGCGTCTGCGCTTGACGCCGGATATTGATCGCAACGAGATTCGGATCGGGCTGAAGTATACGCCGGAAACGGGACGTGCGCTACATACGAGCTCTTTTCAGGTACGATTGATGGTGGATTTTGACGGAGCAAATATCGCGAGCGACGAATTTTCCTTGCGCAGTGTGGAGCCGTTCCGAGCAATTGGGCTGAATGACTTTAACGATCATACACAGGGGCGCTGGTGGAGTGCTGACCGACCGAATCTGTATGATCTGCGGGTGGAGCTGCTGCGTGACGGCGAAGTGGTGGATACGGTGGACAGCTATTTTGGTATGCGCAAAGTGTCTATCGACAACAGTCGGTTTTATTTAAACAATCGGGCTGAATTTCTGCGGCTCGTCTTGGATCAGGGGTATTTTCCAGATGGCATTCTCACACCGCCGTCGGATGCAGCGATCCTGCGAGATATTGAATTAACACAGCAAATGGGCTTCAACGGTGTGCGCAAGCATCAGAAGACGGAAGACCCGCGCTTTCTATACTGGTGCGATGTGAAGGGGCTGATGGTGTGGGGCGAAGCTGCCAATGCGTATGATTATTCCGAGCAATATGTGAACCGGTTTACCCGCGAATGGCAGGAGATCATTCAGCGTGATTACAACCATCCGTCCGTGATCGTCTGGGTGCCGCTTAACGAGAGCTGGGGCATTCCGAATGCGCTGGTCGATCAACGTCAACAGCAGCATGGGCTGGCAATGTATCATCTGACTCGTTCACTGGATGAGATGCGCCCGGTCATTTACAACGATGGCTGGGAAATGATGAAAACCGACATTGTGGCAATCCATGATTATGCGTGGGAAGAGCAGGTGCTGACAGACCGTTATGCTAACGTGGAGACAGCTGTTAACGCGACGCCGGGCAATCGCCACCTCTTCGTCGGTGGTGCGCAGTATGAAGGGCAGCCGATTATGATCACGGAATTCGGCGGCATCGCGTACCAGACAGGGGAACAGGAGGGCTGGGGCTACTCCGGTGCCGAGAATGACGACGATTATTTGCAGCGTCTACAGGCGGTCATTCGTCCACTGTACGGCTCGCCGATTGTGCGTGGATTCTGTTATACCCAGTTGACAGATGTGGAGCAGGAAATTAACGGTCTGCTGACTTATGATCGCCAGCCGAAGGTTCCGCTGGAGCAGATTCGGCGGATTGTGCTGAATCAGGAGTAGAATGTGTAATAACGCAGGAATGACTATGCACACTTGGACTGAAGAAATGCCAATCGATTGATCTTGTACCTGACAAAGAACCTGAACGTGTATAGATACATGTATATCCTTTGCCATAAATACACGCATAACAAGTGATCGTTATGCAGTGATTATGATGGGAAGAAGTATGCAATCTGTACACCGTCTCAGGTTCTTTTTGCATGTATAGTGTAGTGCGATAAAATAATACCTGTATATTTTACATAAAAAAGGGAACTCATGGACGCTGTGCTCAGTCTACATAGAGAAGGCTCAGAGCGAGAGAGAAGGAAGGGGATATTGTGGACGATAGGGAGCTATTTGAGACATACCGGGAATCGGTCTATCGGTACTGTCTGTATATGACGGGCAATCCTGCCGATGCCGAGGACATTTGTCAGGAAGTGTTTATTAAGGCATTGCTGGCAAAGCGGGATCATATTACACATGAAAAGGCATGGTTACTGCGCATCGCCGCGAACGAATGTCATACTCAGTTTCATCGGCGTACTAGTCGCAAGCGGCGAGAGCAGCGAGCATTTACGTTGCATTTGCCGCTATTGTCTGGCAAATCAGTAGAAACGCAGATTGAGCATGGAGAGACGGTGGATGAGTTTGCTAAGCTGTTGAATCATTTGTCAGTGCCGCTACGAGAGGTGTTGTTGCTGTATTACATGGGGGAATGCAGTACAACCGAGACGGCAGAGATTCTGAATATTCCAGTGGGTACGGTCAAATCCAGACTAAACCGTGCACTGAAAAAGCTACGCAAATATTCAACCCATTTCACCGACGATGCCCAGAAAGGAAGTGATATTCATGCCAAAATGGGATGAGCAGACGATCAAACGGCATCTAGACAAAGAACCGGAACAGACCCCGGATTACGATGGGATGTGGAGCCGCATCCAGCGGGAAGTCGATAACCGTCGCTCCGGTTGGAGTCGGGATGATCAGCCCAAGATGAAGCAGTTTCGTTCGCAGAAGCGGGGACGAAGAGGGGGAGTCATTGCGCTCGGTGCAGTTGCAGCGATTGGTATTGGGGTATTGGGTTGGCAGTACAATGAGCAATCTATACCGATACAATCGACTCAACAAGCAAGCTATAATGTAGAGTCTGCCATCCCACATGCACAAGATAATTCTCTCAATAAGAGCCTGCCAATAATAAAAAATCTGAACATTGAGTCTGTGCAAAATGGCGTAGGGCTAAGATTAAATACAGGACGCTTCAATGTTAATCCAGACGGAATTGAATCGTTAACGCTCAATTTCAGTTTATTTGGAATCGACAAATCCACATTCGATTATGCTTCATTTGTTGAGGGAGATCTTGTGAATGCTGAAAACGGAAGTGATGTTATCAGTACATTGAATGGATTTGACAAAGCTAAAAATTACTTTGCAGACGAAACGTTCTCCTTGAACGAATCTGCGAATATTATGGATAAGCAGCAGTATCTGGTGAAGTTCAAAGATCTAGTATTGATCAAGCATCATAACCTTAAATTGCCATCTAACATGCAGACAGGTAAACAATATACGATTCATCCCGGTGAACAGGCGAACTTCTTGCTTCACTCCCTTAACTGGTCGGATAACTATCGGAAACTGACTCTACGTTATAGCCTAGATCAAAGTGTGATCAAAATTCCAGACAATGATCAGTTTCATAAGCTACAGGCGATGAACAAACTTGTTTTGCGGAAAAATGGCGAGTTGCTAGATTATTCATCATCTCTTACTACTGAAGGAAATATTGTGGAACAGCAGTTTGATTTCAATACATCAATGGTAGATGATCAACAGGATATCGATTTCTATTTCGATTATGCCAATATCGTTCGAACACTAGATGGACAATGGACGATTTCGTTTTCTATGAATGAATAATCGTACACGATCATGTGAAAAAGTATTTTATATTATTCGCAACTTTTCCAGCTATGATGAAGTCTAAAAACAAGGACTTCAAAAATATGGAAAGGAAGATGGATATTGAAAACGATCAAAATGCTCTGGATCATCTCTGTATTGATGATCATCGGATTAGTGCCTACGTTGACCGCACAAGCAGCAACCGAACTAACCATTGTCACGCCTGCCGGGCAAAAATTGGACGGAGGCACCTTGACCACTTCGAGAGGACAACTCATGCTCCCGTTACGTCAGCTTGCCCAAGCCACCCACTCCCAATTTCACATTGCTGCAAACGGCACGATCACGCTGGCACCGTGGGCGGGTGAGGTATATACATTCAAGCTTGGTCAAAACGAATACAAGCTTAATGATGGAAAGCAAAACGTATTTCAGCTGTATACACCGATACAGAAGATGAACGGTCGTATGTATATTCCGGCTGCTGTTATCCGACAGCTAGGTTACAACTATACCTACAATAAGCAAACCTTGACGATTCAGCTGCCATTGAATAGAGATGATCGACAAATTTTGGACAAAGGCGATCTTGCGAGTGCACGTAAGCTGATTGTAGAAGGCACTCTAGTTTCGCTCCCCGGTGTACATAGTTTGCGACAGCCATTGGAAGTCACATCCAATGGAGAAATGTTGGATCGTGAATTTCTATTTCCGGAAGGAGAAGCACTACGGTTCTATTATATTTATGGAGATACGATTTCATTGATTGAATTCAAAGGCGATTTCCTAGTTATTACATGGCAGGCACATGGATTGAGCGCCGAAACAGGCGATTTCCATACGCTGAACGACCTACTTACATTTCAATTAAAAGATAAATGGAGCGATATTCCATTAAAGTATCAAAACTTTGTATATTATTTGCATGGAGGCTGGGGTGATAGTAGCTTAGTAGAAACAGGCATCATTCATTCAAATAACAGTTTTCACAGAACAGGTAGAGTATATAAGGTGGGAGGGGCAATTTCGGATCAATCGGGTACGATTTCGTATACGTTACCTGATGAAAAGCGCATCGATACGCGCTGAGATAGCGACGCATCTTTAAGAGTTAAAAGTATAGAAAGTAACAAGTTTTAAGTACATGCGGTCTAGAAAATAAGTAGGTAGCAAGTATATAGTTTTTTAAACGATAAGGAATTTCACCGATATCATAAGTAGACTTATACCAAAATAGTAGCAATGAGAAGATCAAGAGTAAAAGATCCAACCAGACTTCCCTAATGCAAAGTTCCTAAACAAAAACAAAATCAAAAACCAATAAACAAAGAACCTGTCCGTAACAAGATGCTGTAATCGGAACAGGTTCTTTGCTGTTGCATTGGATTCGCTAGCACATCAATAAACTGGCATGATATACCCCTAGATTCCTCATACTATTACCTGCTATACCCAATAAAATGGAACCGGTTCCTAAAGGAGTTGTCAGCTCTATCAATGTGCCGTATACTGTCAAAGTTACAGTCGTGTAACTATACTGAAAATTTGCGTAAGCTTGTTATATCAGTAAATAAGTAGCTGTATCAACTCATCATCCATCATTGTGAATTCCATTCCGCATTCACACATTCAACACCGAACATTGAACATTGAACAACATTTGCAATCCATAACATTGGCAAAGGAGGAATGCTTGTGCGGGAAGAAGAAACTGCTTCCCCGGCAGCGAAGCGGCTTCAACGCCGTCAGCATATGCAGCAACTGGCAGAACAGCTCATTGTACAATCCGGCGGGCTGCATAATGTACAGGAAGTATTGCATTGCACAACCCGTATCCGCCTGCGGCTGCATCATCCTGAGCTGGCAGATCACCTAGCGCTTGCCAATATTCCAGAAGTACAAAATATACGTCAGGTTGGTGGGCAACTGCAAATCATTGTAGGACCAGAGCTAGTATTCCGGCTGTATCGCCAGATTGAACGCCAGTTGCAGCAAAAGGAAACGACAGTACCACAACAGCATACGATGGAGTCAGAGACAGACGGATCTGTGGGTGAAGAATTAGCAACTCCACCATTCACTGCTGCGGCGATTCGTGCCAATGATCATCCCTCAAAGGATAATCTGCCACTCGTCAGACGTCCGCTGACTACGCGTATCGTAGACGCGGTATCGTTCTTTTCCGATATTATCGTGCCGATGATTCCAGTCTTTGTTGCGGCAGGCATGTTGCTCGGACTGGTTAGCTTACTGCAATTTGTCGGCTGGGCGCAAGCAGATTCCCTCTGGTTCCGATTGCTGCAACTGCTGACCGGATCGATTTTCCAAATCATTAGTGTGATGTTTGGCTATTATGCTGCCAAGCGATTCGGCGGTACACCTGTACTAGGCGCAGTATTGGGGATGTTAATGTCCAGGCCGGAGATTGTAGGCAGTGATGGTATGCCGCCTTCGGTTATTTCATCGTTCGGGTTAGTCGCCCTGCCGCAGTTCAGTTATCAGGGGACAGCAATTCCGGTCATCGTCGCCTCTATGCTGATGGCGATGCTGGAAATCCGCCTACGCCGTATCATTCCCGGTTCCGTACATGTACTGGTCATTCCGGTATTGTCACTGCTCGGTGGCAGTATGCTTGCGCTGTTCGTGATCGGTCCGCTCTCTGGATGGTTGGGTCATTGGTGTGCTGCACTACTGGAGCATCTGTATGCGTACGGTGGTACTTGGTTTGGATTGGTGTTGGGCGGGGCGTACAGCAGTATTGTACTGACAGGGCTGCATCAAGGGTTACAGGCGATTGAAGCAGGCTTGATCTCCAACCCAGATATTGCGGTGAATTTTCTACTGCCGATCTGGTCGATGGCAAATGTGGCACAAGGCGGGGCAGGACTGGCAGTGTATGTGCGTACCCGAGATTCCGTGTTACGCAAAGCGGCATTGCCGGGCGCACTAATTGCCTTTCTCGGCATTACAGAACCGGTCGCGCTTGGTGTCAATCTGAAGCTGGTGCGTCCATTTATCGCGGCGGCAGCTGGTGGTGCAGTCGGTGGCGCTTATATCGGCTGGTATCATGTGGTTGCTAGCTCTTTCGGGTTGACTGGCATTCCGATGCTGGCATTCATTATTCCGTTTGGCTGGTCTAATTTTATTCATTATATGACTGGCTTTGTGCTGGCGACGAGTACAGCATTTGTACTGACCTTGTTGCTGGGCAGAGATGGGCGTTCATCATAACGTATTGTGGAGGTAGATGACATGAAAATCAAAAAGATTCTGAACAACAACGCTGTCATCGTCGACGATCAGGGACAGGAGAAGATTGTGATGGGCGGCGGGGTGTCTTTTGAAAAAGGCAAAAACGATATCGTTGATCCTAGTCGCATTGAGAAAATATTCATTTTGGAAGATCAGGAGCGGTATGGGTATTTGCAGGAAATGCTGCAAAAGCTACCAGAAGAGGAGATCGCAGTGTCGGAGCATATTATTTCCCATGCGGAACGTGAGTTGAATGTTTCTTTTAATGAGCATATTCATATTGCGCTGACCGATCATCTGTCTCATGCGCTGGAGCGGCTGCGTAGCGGCATGATCATTCACAATACATTGCTGGAAGAAATACGAATTCTATATCCGGCAGAATTTCGCATCGGGTTATATGCTCGTGAACTGATCGCCACGCGTCTACAGATTGATATTCCTGAGGATGAAGTCGGTTATATCGCTATGCACATTCATACTGCTGTCATGAATGCAGGCTCTAGTGCTGCTTCTTCCGGTCTGGCAGCGCTCATTCGCGATATGGTAGAGGATATTGAATATGTGCTGAACCAGCCGCTAGATCGCAAGTCGGCAGCATATGAACGATTGATTAGCCAGCTGAAAAGTATACTGCAATCCTCGGTCGATGGTCATCCAGCTGCTGAATTGGATGAGGAGATCATTGTGATCGCTCGTGACAAGTATGCGGATTGGTATGCACAGGTGCAGGAGATGACCGATCATGCGGAGGACGAATATGGATATACCTTTACCGATAGCCAGCGTGTACTTATAGCGATTGAGCTGCAACGGTTGCAGGAAAGGTTGGGTCATCCAGCCCGTTGACACATCGTAGCTAGAAGCGTATGAACGACGAGAATGGACTTGGTTCATTACGAACAAGCAGCAGCATCAACTGTTATTCATACCGATACAGTTCCATATACCTGTTCCGCCTACTAAGCAGAACTATTCATTTTCAAAGGTTGTCTGGATAAAAAGTAGCAAAAATGTAACCTTCAATGACAAACTGTAACCTTTGAAAATGTGAGAATAAGACTAAAAATGATGATTTTTCATGAAAATTTGCGAAAATAGTCGTTTGTATCTGGTTGTCAAATTGGTTCATTCTCTCTATAGTACTGTCAGCAGCAGGCGGTATAGAATAGGTGTCAGCAACAGCATATCCGGGTGTGTTACTGGTAAAGCAGGCAAGACCTAAAAAACTCCGACTGGAGATCGCTATGTCCTATGACATGGTATCTGGTTAGGGATTTTTAGGTCTTTTTGTCGTCCAGTTCCTTCCGGCATTCCATATTCTGAAAGGGAGTTTGAATTATGAACATCAATCAATGGTATAAAAAGGCGGCTGTCGTTACGGTGGCAGCAGCGCTGTTGGCAGGCGGTACACCGGCACTTGCCAGCGGCTACGGACAGGATTACAATGGCGGTTCTCCGACACGTCCTACACATCCTGTACCGGAGAATCCAGCTATCCCATCGGTGATCGACGATACATACGGCTTCTCGCATATCACCCGTTTTGATGCACTGAAAATTCCACAGCAGCAACAGCAATCGCAATTTCAGGTGCCTGCATTCAACAAGGACGAGATACGCAATATTCCGTCTGCTGTCGGCAAAGATGCAAACGGCAATACGATCAATCTCGACGTCTGGGACACATGGCCGCTGCAAAATGCGGACGGTACAGTTGCCAACTATAACGGTTACGAGATCGTATTCGGTCTAGCTGGCGATCCGAAGAGTTCGTCCGACACATTCATCTATCTATTTTACAAAAAAGCAAATGACCAATCGCTGGACGCTTGGAAAAATGCCGGTCGTGTGTTCAAAGATACGGACAAGCTGGTGCCCAACGACTGGATTCTGAATCATCAATCGGAAGAATGGTCTGGCTCAGCAACGATGACCAAGGACGGCAAAGTACGCCTGTTCTACACAAACCGTCATCCATGGGATGCGGATCAAGGCTTCTATGGCAAGCAGACGCTGACAACTGCGCAGGTGAATGTATCACAACCGGAAGATGGCACATTAAAAGTGGATGGCGTGGAAGATTTCAAATCGATCTTTGACGGCGACGGCAAAATGTACCAAACGGTCAATCAGGCATTCAGCGCGGGTGACTATTCCGATAATCATACGCTGCGTGATCCACACTATGTAGAAGATAACGGTCACAAGTATCTGGTATTTGAAGCGAATACCGGCTCGGAAAGTGGTTATCAGGGTGACGAGATGTTTTACAACAAAGCCTACTATGGTGGCAGCGACGAATTTTTCAACATTGAACGGGAGAAGCTGCTGAATAGCCCGGACAAGGATTACATGTCTATCGCTAACGGAGCGCTTGGCATGATTGAACTGAACGACGATTACTCGCTGAAAAGAGTAATGAAGCCGCTGATCGCATCGAATACCGTAACAGATGAGATCGAACGCGCCAACATTTTCAAAATGGATGGCAAATGGTATCTATTCACCGATACACGCGGTGCGAAAATGTTCCTTGACGGTGTAGATGCAGAAGACATTTATATGCTCGGCTATGTATCGGATTCGATCGACGGACCATACAAACCGCTGAATGGAAGCGGGCTGGTGCTGCATCAGGATCTGAATCCGCGTGATGTGACATGGACATATGCGCACTTTGCGATTCCACAGGTGAAGGATAATAAAGTGGTCATTACGAGTTATATGACCAACCGTGGTTATTTTGCCAATCAGCAGTCGACCTTTGCACCAAGCTTCCAAGTGGCGATTCAGGGCGACCGTACATCGGTTGTACCGAACAGTACTCTGAATCAAGGTCAGGTAACAACGAAATAACGAAATAAAAAATACAAAATGACGAAATGGAAATATGCATGTTAATGTATAGATTCGTTTGAATCTATACAATCGGTTTGCTATGACCATGAAGTCTCATTTGAGGACTCGTTTGATTGAAGTTGAATTGGATACACCTTGGATGGAAATTGTCCATGGGCAAGAACGGGAATAGAGGGGGAGAAAGTTGGCGAATGACCGCCGCTTTCTGTTCCCTTATTCCATTTATATCGCATCTGTTATGAACAGGATCAACGACATCAGAGAGGAGAACATATTATGAAGCATCCAGATAACCGCAACACATCCAGAACGACAGTCCTGCGCCGGTGGATATGGCCGCTTGGACTGACCGGAGTGATCGCTATCGGAACGGCGGCGTGCTATGAGCTGCAACCTGATGCATCAACATCTTCATCTACACAAGCGGAAGCAAGTAGCTCAACCAATCCGTCAAGCCAGTCGAATAAACAAAGTGAATCCAATGGACAAAACCAGCAGAATGTAGAAGCACAACTGTCTTCTACCGGGCAGCAGATCAACGGCTACCGTTCGAACTATCATTTCACCGTGCCGGATAAATGGAAGAATGATCCGCAGCGTCCAGTCTACGCCAATGGCAAATATCATTATTACTATCTGTACAACAAAGACTACCCTAACGGTAACGGCACCGAATGGCGTCATGCTACCTCAACCGATCTCGTACACTGGCAGGATCAGGGCGTTGCGATTCCAAAATACACTAGCGCCAATGGCGATCCATGGTCAGGCTCAGTCGTTGTCGATACGAACAATACAGCCGGTCTGGGCAAACATACGATGATCGCTATTGTGACCCAGCCTTCTGCCAATGGCGGAGCGCAGGAGCAATACCTGTGGTTCAGCACGGACGGCGGCAATACGTTCAAGGCATATGGCAACAAGCCGATTTTGTCCAACCCGGGTAATGCCGATTTTCGTGATCCGAAGCTGGTCTGGGATAAGCAATCCAAGCGCTGGATTATGCTTATGGCGGAAGGCAATCGTATCGGCTTTTACACTTCCAAAAATCTAAAAAGCTGGCGTTATGTTAGCGACTTTGTAGCCGACAATATCGGTACACTGGAATGCCCTGATCTGTATCGGATGCGGGCATCGAATGGTACGTATAAATGGGTACTTGGCGTTAGCGCCAACGGCCGTGCATCTGGTCAGCCGAATACGTATGCGTACTGGATCGGCACCTTTAACGGACTAAGCTTCAAAGCGGACAATCAGCAGCCGCAATGGCTTGATTATGGATTTGATTGGTATGCGGCAGTGACCTTTGAAGATGGCACCAGCAACAAGCCCTACGATCATCGCTACGCGCTCGCATGGATGAACAATTGGGATTATGCCAACAATACGCCAACGCTGAAGGATGGCTATAATGGCACCGACTCGATGGTGCGTCAGATTCAATTGAAACCATCATCTAACGGCTATACGCTGCTATCCCAGCCGATCCGTGGACTGTCCCAATTTGTCGCCGCTACTCAGCATATTCCGAGTGTGGAAGTGGACGGACAATATAAGCTGGATGTAAAAGGTTCTTCGTATCAGCTGGACGCCGACATCTCATGGTCTGATCTAAAAAATGCAGGCTTACAGCTACGCCGTTCGCCGGATGGATCACGACATGTGGATGCAGGTGTGTTTGTAGAAGGCGGGTATACGTATGTGAATCGTTCGTACACTGGTCATCCTGACAACAGCAACAATCTGCTGGAAAGTCAGGCGCCCTTCGATTCGTCGAAGAAAAAGGTGCATCTAAAACTACTGGTCGATAAAACAAGTGTAGAAATGTTCGTCGATGGCGGGCAAGTAACACTTTCCAATCTGGTATTCCCGGAGCCGGGTGATCAAGGGATTGCGCTGTATAGCGAAGGGGGCAAAGCGGTATTTGATAATGTTGTCATCAAATATCTAGGCAAATAGAGCGGCTGTAGCTTCAGCCGCTCTGTTCTACACAGATAATAAATTGTTCAAAATCAGGCAAATGCTCCTCAATCATCTCTTCCAGAATCTCCACCTGTACCGCCTGATAATCGTGCATGGCGATATTACGAAAGCCAACCATCGCCTTCAGGCTGCGATTGAGCGCCGGATCAATGATGCCACTGCGCTGCAACAGATCGAACGCATCCCGGCTGCTCTGCGGCACACCAAGTTTATTTTCAGAAATCAGGTGCATCGCCAGATCCAGACATCCTTCACAGGCACGCTGCAAATTCAAAATAATCGAATCCTGACGGGTAAAGTTGAACAGATTGTCGACATTGCCTTCATATTCCTCATGAATCCGCTGCACACATCGACGAATGGTAGCGGATTTGTTCAATATAATATCTCTATTCACGATAAGAGTTCCTCCTATAGAAGTGGCTGCCTGTTCACCATTCGCCACGGGTGTATCCTTGTTGCGCTGCTCCGATAATCGATCTGTATGACATTCTATCGGCAAAATAAAGCTGGACTTGTTCGCAGCATCCGTCATCATCGACTGTGACTGTGACTGTGACTGTGACTGTGACTGTGACTGTGACTGTGACTGTGACTGTGACTGTGACTGTGACTGTGGTGACAATAGCGTGTCGATCACCGTCTGTCTGCGCTCACCGAGCAGCGCATAATCGCGATAAGCAGTAATCCAAGCTAACGGTCGCAGCAGCTCATTGTGCTCGTACAGCACGACCGCTGTCGTAGCAATTTGTAATTGAAAGACCGTACTGGCACATGCAAAATCGATCAGATCCACATCTCTACTGAGCAGATCTGCCAACTCCTGTGCCAGCATATACCGCCGATAAGTAGACAACGGTCGGCGATGCGGCGATGACATATAAACCAGATCCACATCGCTATCCACTCGCAATTCCCCGCGTGCCGCAGACCCAATTAGCAATATCAGCTCCGCATCACACTGTTCACGCAGTCGTTGAATGATCGGCTGCATCATCTGGTGAGACAGCTGCATGAACGATACCTCCCGACGATAAAATGTCCAATTTTTACAACTATAACACACTTTTACGATGAATTTGGTATCGTCTCTACACAGCATTTGCTGGGAACATGTCTTGCCCCATGCTGCTCGGATCGTCTATTTCGTTTGCCATCATTATCCGCAATTGGGAAGCTACATTTGACTTGAGCCGCATCATCACGTTAAATATAAGCGGTACCCCTGTGCAGAACGAAACGACGCACACCTAGATCATACAAGCAGATGTGTACGGCAGATGTATACGTTAAAAGCAGATATTCACTTTTTACATGCCGAGTAGCTTTATAACCAGATCGCTCGATAGCGGGTTCATCCTAATGCAATGACCATTTCGTTACTACAACCACAATGGAATAAATATCCATCTACCGCACCAGCTTATACATACAAATCAGATCAGGACAGCTATCCATACCATAACAATCATTACAGCAACCTACATTAGATATATGAGATTTATACAGACGAGACAGACGGTTTTGCGACAAGCGTAATGAAATGGAGGGGCAACTTTTGGGAATGCCTTATGCAGACAAACGCAGTACGACTTCATGGATGATGTATGATTGGGCGAATTCGGCGTATGCGACAACCGTACTGGCAGCGGTGATGCCAGTCTTTTACAGCTCAGTGGCTGCTTCTACACTGGATAAAACGACAGCTGCATCGTATCTCGGCTATACGCATTCGATTGGCATGTTATGTGTAGCGCTGCTATCGCCACTGTTGGGTGCAGTATCGGATGTGGCGGGCAATAAAGGGCGGTTTTTGTTTGTATTCTCGCTACTGGGCATTGCGGCAACGATATGTTTTAGTACGATCGGTACAGGGGATTGGCTGTTTGCTTCGATTTTGTTAATTGTATCGACAATTGGGTTTGCAGGCAGCAATGCTTTTTACGATGCGTTATTGCCGGATATGGTGCCGCGTGGACAGCGGGAAGCGGTATCGGCGCGCGGGTATGCGTATGGTTATATTGGCGGTGGACTATTGCTGGCGATCAATTTGTTGATGATTCAGCAGCCGCACTGGTTCGGATTGCAGGATACGTTAGCAGGAACCCGGCTTTCCTTTGTAACGGTAGGAATCTGGTGGTTAGTGTTTGCGATCCCATTGTTTCGCGTGAGCGGTGCGTGGTCGAAGCGTTCGACGAACGCTCCCACGATGAGTACGGTGGCTTATCTGCGCGCAGGTATGAATAATATCAAGGTGAGTTTGCGCGGGATTCGTCGTTACCCCGAGCTGGTCAAGCTGCTGGCAGCATTCTGGTTTTTCAATGATGGCATCAATACGATTATTCTGATGGCAACGGTATACGGGGCGACGATTGGCATTGGTACGACCGATCTGATGCTGGCGTTGCTGATGACGCAGTTCATCGGATTCCCGAGTACATTGCTGTTTGGCAGACTGGGTACTACCTACGGCGCGAAACGGTTATTGATAATATCGTTATCGGTGTATTTGCTTATTGTCGTACTGGGTTACTTTATGACTACATCGTGGCATTTTTATATGTTGGCGGCGTTGGTTGGATTGGTGCAGGGTGGCAGTCAAGCGTTAGCGCGTTCGCTGTTTAGCGATCTGATTCCACCGCAGCGTACCGGGGAGTATTTTGGCTTAATCAACGTTACTGGCAAATTTGCTTCGATCTTCGGACCGTTTCTGTTCGGACTAGTCGGACAGCTGACTGGTTCAGCTCGCTATGGCATTTTATCACTGCTCTTTTTCTTTATTATGGGCATTGGGTTGCTGTTGTTCGTGCGCGTCGAGCAGGGACGGGAGCAAGCACTGCGATAGCATGAGCACTATGAAGGACATAGATACAATGCTCAATAGACACCTTGCTCTACGTTCTGATAAACTGGAAATAAATTGGAACGATTGTACTTGTTGCTACGTATAGGTGTACAACGGATAACTACTCTATGGATCGCCATTGCTGTATTCTTCATCACTTATGATAGATAAGCAGGGAGGCTGAATGGTATGAATGATCGCGATATGAACAATAACAATATGCACCCCGGATTACACTCAGAAGAATATGTGAATGAATTGCACAACGATCATCGCCGCCGCTTGCTACATCCTCGTGGATTTTTGCATGAATTGAGTAATTATGGACTGGCGGTACTGCTCATCGCTGCTGTATTGCTTGCGATCGTATGGTTGCGTTAATTGAATAACGAATCATTGGCTATGTTGCATATACTGATTTACATGTAAATCCCTGATTCACATGTAAGACCCCCGATTCCAGTGAATCGGGTTTTTTGATGTTCACGGAATAGTAACCGGTTGAAAAACGTATAGGATACAAACAACCTGAAACGACTTGAAAATGGTATAATACAATCATTTTAGTATGTGTTCTACAGCAGTAAGCTCTTGTCATCTACATACAACAGATATTTTCTCAATCCGATCTATATAGAATGGAGGAACCACGATGCAACTTCAAACCAAGAGACTGATCTTACGCGATCTCGTACCGGATGATTGGACAGCTATACATACGTATACATCCATGCCAGAGGTAACGACCTATACGGCATGGGGACCGAATACCGAAGCGGATACGCAGGCGTACATTCAGCAGGTGGTAGACTGGCAACAGGAGCAACCACGTCAGCATTATGAGCTGGGCATTCAGCTGCAAAGCAATCGTATATTGATTGGCGGTATCGGCATTCATCTGCAATCTACCAATGCCGAGATTGGCTATGTCCTGCATCCACAGTATCAGGGGAGCGGGTATGTAACGGAAGCAGCGCAAGCATTACTCAGTTATGCCTTTGACAAACTGAACGTACATCGCATCTATGCGACCTGCCGTCCCGCCAATACCGCGTCGGAAAAAGTAATGACAAAGCTCGGTATGACACGCGAGGGAGTGTTGCGCCAACATTGGTATTACAAAGGCGAATTTCACGATTCCTATTTGTATTCTATTCTATCAACCGAGTATGCTGGACGATAATTTGCTAGTATATGAGCTGTTTACGTATTGGAAGATACGCTGTTATTCGTAGTATAGTTGTATGGGAAACCTTTATTTTCGGTATGGAAATCATGGAAGCAGAAGGGCTGGGATTGCGATGGAATTTACGTTACAGGAAGCAAGCGTTACGCAGCTGCAACAGCTGATGGAAGAAGGACAGGAAACGGCGGTATCAATCGCCTCTCAATATATGCGCCGCATCGCCCAATTGGATCAGCAAGGTCCGCAGCTGCGCTCTGTTATCGAGCTGAATCCAGATGCCATTCCTATAGCGATGCAGCTGGACAGCGAGCGCGCGGCAGGGCATATTCGCGGTCCGTTGCACGGCATTCCCGTGCTGATCAAGGATAATATCAGCACATCCGATCATATGCACACTAGCGCGGGTTCGCTCGCACTGGCAGATTCGTTTGCACCGACAGACGCGTTTCTTGTACAGCAATTGCGTCAGGCAGGAGCGGTTATTTTAGGCAAAACCAATCTGACCGAGATGGCGAATTTCATGTCGTTTCAGATGAAAAATGGTTATAGCGCACGCGGTGGACAAACGCTGAATCCATACGGTCCCGGGCAGCTGGATACCGGCGGCTCTAGTTCTGGTTCCGGTGTCGCAGTGGCTGCCAATCTATGCGCAGTTGCGGTCGGTACGGAAACGTCTGGTTCGATTTTGAGTCCATCTGCCAGCAATAGTCTCGTCGGCATCAAGCCAACGCTAGGACTGATTAGCCGCACTGGTATTATTCCGATTACATACACGCAGGATACGGCGGGACCGATGGCGCGTACAGTAGAGGATGCAGCGATTCTGTTAGGTGTACTGGCAGGACGCGATGCGCAGGATACGACTACACTATCCGCACCTGTGAATATACCGGATTATGCAGCAGATTTGTATACTGCGAGTTTGCATGGAGTGCGCATTGGCATCAATCGAGCGCATCTGGATCGGTGTAATGAAGAAGAGATTGCCATTATGGAGGCATCGATTGAGGCGATGCGTCATGCGGGGGCGATCATTATCGAAGGTGCCGATTTGCCAGATACGGTAGCCGAAGGTGATATGACGGTGCTGCTGTATGAATTCAAATCAGCATTGAATGGATATTTGGCAAGTCTAGGTGCGCAGGCAACCGTACGTACGCTAAAGGAAATGATTGACTTCAATCATCTGCATCACCGGGAAGCGTTGCGATATGGACAGGACATTTTGCTCAAAGCAGAATACGAAACATCTGGCACATTGACTGAGCCAGCTTATATCAACGCTCGTCTGGATCAGTGGCAAGCTGCGCGTGCAGACGGCATTGACACAATCTTGCATCAGCATCGACTGGACGCCATTTTCACACCTGAATTTACCGATACACCAGCAGTTGGCGGCTATCCGGCGATTATGGTGCCTGCGGGATATCGCCGTGACGGTATGCCGTTTGGCGTTAGCTTTATGGGGACTGCATATAGCGAAGCACAGCTGATTCGTATTGCATATGCTTTTGAACAGGTCGTGCCTGCTCGCCGCAGCCCGCTGCTATAGACGAAGGTACAATGCTACTGATTCTATGATTTCTCTCCAAGCAATCACGTATCTCCACCCGGTCATTGCCGCTCATGGCAGTTACCGGGTTTTTGCTATACACTGCGATCTGAACTGAGCAAACGTCGTATGATGAATCACAGATCACTTTGAAACGATAGAATATTCATCATTATGCAGAAAGAGGCGTTCATTTCTCCAGTCCATATATGTAAACGGTTAAAAATGTTTGATTGCTATCTACACTTCCTGTTGCAAAAGTACGACATAATATAGAAAGAAACGAAAAAACTTAACTTTCGATGATTGAGGAGGATTTATGAATACAGCCATTGCGCCTACACAACCCCCTGTTTTTGCCGACTCGTATGAAAAGCTTGCTGCCAAACTGCATTTGTATACATTATTGCTGCTGCTTGGTTCCTGTGTTCCGATCTTTGCGCTGATGTATATCCTTGGCATTATGCCGCTTATGTACTGGATTGGCATTGAAGCTGTCGTGATTATCGCTATCCCCATCTTGATTTTGTTATATCGTCGTTTTCATGAATACAAAAGCGGCAAACACTGGCTGACCGCATTTTCCTTTTTCATCACATTTTGCTCGTTATGGGTAATTCCATCAGAAGCGGCGTGGTCGTCTATTTTCATTTATGTGCTGTTGGCGTTATTGTATCTGGATCGCCGAACGACTGTATTAAGTATTGTGTACATGCTTGGTATTGAAGTGGTGCACGTACTATATAATCCATTTTTGAGCAGTGCTAGTATTATGGATAAAATCGTCGTTTTCCTCGTGACGATTATGGTTGGCGCGGTAGCAGTCTCCGTCTGTATCGTAGGTCAGCGTATGGCTGCCCATCTGCAAAACCAGCGCGACCAATTAGATGCGCTGCTCGGCGAAGTGGAGCAATCTGCGGAACGGTTACATGATTTTGGTCTTGGATTACAGCAAAATGTACAGGATACGAATCGACTGGGACGAGAGTTGAATGTAGGATTTGGCGAAATTGCTGGTGGTGTGTCCTCCCAAGCGGTAAGTATTAACGAGGTGAATGAGTCGATCCAGCATTCCGAATCATTTATCCATGATATTGACGAAGCTGCTGTCCAGATGAATCGCCTGGCGGAAAAGGCTGCCGTCTTAACCCGTTCTGGTGGCGAGCATGTGCAGCGTCTGCATGGTAGTGTTGGTACTGTGGCAACCGTTATGGATAATACGCATACTGCGATGGATCAATTCCGCGAATACGCTGCCGATATCTTTACTGTATTGGAATCGATTGAGGGCATTGCACGGCAGACGAATATGCTATCATTCAATGCGGGAATCGAAGCCGCACGCGCAGGAGAGCATGGACGCGGATTTGCCGTCGTTGCATCCGAGATTCGCAATCTGGCGAACGATTCCCAGCAGGCGACTCTGAATATTAGTGAAATTTTGAATCGGGTGAATCAACAGCTAGAAGTGGTCGGCAGTGGAATTACCGAGGGGCGCGAAGTGATTGGTGGAATCCAAGAGGCTGCTGGTGAGACCGGCAGATTGTTTGGTCGCATTCTCGACGAAACGGTGATGGTGTCCAGTCATTCCGCTGATATTAGTCGTAAAATTGCGGAACTGATCGAAGCACTCAAGCATTCCGTTATGGAAATTGGTAGCATTTCCGCTGTTACCGAACAGTCTAGCAGCTCGATTGAACAGATTCATTCCAGTCTGCATCTGCAAACCGAACGAGTCGATTCTATTGCGAACAGCTTTGATCAATTGCAGCATCTGATTCAGCTGCTCAACCGCTCCCTGAGTCAAAGTGATACTGCATCTGCCCAGCCTCATCTAGCATAAATCATATCGGGATTGAAATGTACAAAATTCCTTCTAATTCCAGTAAATGTGATAATATTGTCTGTGTTCGACACGCCAGTACAGCAACTAAGCTGATCTTAGAATGGATTTGGTTTTAAAGCGTGAGAGCACATCCTCAAAACCAACATTTTTCTTTCGTATTTGCAGAAAGAAGGTGTTGGTTTTGTTTGTTTTCTCCTTTTTATCCACAAGATGGGTCTTTTGCCCGGTTTCTCATGCAGAGGATTGACTAAAATGACAGACTGCAACAATATGGAATATAGATTCACCGATGTTCCAGTATATGTATTTTTATGCCATTATTATTCATCTGATTGACCACATTCAAAGGAGGAATTGGAATGCAGCAATCCAGTGTTTCTGTTGAGCAAATGATTCAGATGATCAGCGATGTGAAGGACGATCCCGCGTGTTTGACCACTCTTGGTTCGGACTCGGACATTATTCATGATGCCGGTTTGGACTCCCTCCAGCTTATTCATTTTATTTTGCGTATTGAAGACGAGTTTAACGTAGAGATTGATTTTGAGGAATTTGATATGGATCACCTAGGCTCGATTGCGAAATTTTGCGATTTTGTCAATCATTCGCATGCCGGGGAAAGCGTAGAATCACTGGAAGCCTGATCTTTTACATAACGATGTAAAGATGGGGCTTGGCAAGGTACAACAGACAGGGTCCGCATGACGCACAGGATCACGGTATGACGTATAACATGCCGTTAGATGCTGCTCGCCGTCTGCTGTCTTTTGCGACGACACAACAGGAAAATCATCTTCGCCATTTTGATGAAAGAGGTGTTCTGTGTGCAGCCAAGAAGTGAAGTAACGATAGATCGTGAAGCCTTTAAATTAATTAAACGAACCGTGCGCAATGCCACTGTATCCTACCGTAACAAAATCAAAGACCCTACTTACCGGACAGAGCTACCGCAATCGCTCGGCATCAAGCTGACGAATCGCTGTAATCTGCGATGTACCCACTGTTTCCAGTGGAATGAAGACGGCTACCATCACAACATGGAGAAAGCCGAGCAAAATATGGATCTCGATCCTGCTATTTTCAAGCAATTGCTGGATGATACGCGGGAGGTCAAGTCGCGCCTGTATCTATGGGGCGGCGAACCGATGTTTCACCGTCAATTCAGCGAGATTATGGGACATATCCAGAATGATCGCCGCGAGATGACGATCTGTACGAACGGATTGCTGATCAACAAGCATCTGGATCAGATTCTGGATTTGTCGGAAAATCTGGAGCTATTAATTGCGGTCGAAGGATTCGAGGCTGAGCATGATCTGATTCGCGGTAAAGGCACCTTCAAAAAGACGATGGCTGAGATTGATCGTCTGGTAGAGCTGCGTGAACAAGGATTGTATAAAGGTCGCATTTCCGTGCATGCCGTTATCAACGACAATATGATCGGTCGTATGAGCGAGCTGCTGGAATTTTTTGAATCGAAAAAGCTTGATCTCGTGATGCTGTGCTTCCCATGGTATATTTCCCGGGAAACATCGCTCAAGATGGATCGCTATTTTGCCGATCGTTTTAGCTGGCTGCGTCAGCTGGATGAACGTCATATTAGTAGCTGGCATGCATTTAAATACAAAATCAATCCGAACAAAATGGAAGCGCTTATGGACGATCTGAACAAGATCAATGATCGTGTCTGGAAAATCCGCGTTCGCTATCAGCCGGGTCTTGATTATGATGAGATCGATAAATTTATCCATGGCGATGAGATGACCAGTCGCTGCTCCAACAACTGTCTGGCGCTCACGTCGCGTACTGACATTATTCCAGATGGTAGCGTAATGCCATGCAAATTTTTCGCTGAATTCACGGTAGGCAATTTGAAAAATAAAAGTCTCAAGGAAATCTGGGATTCCGAGGAATATGCACAGATTCGCCAGACGATTAACGAAGGGGGGTTAACACCGGCTTGTTCCAAATGCAGCGTCCTGTACCTGCACGGAGCTAGCGGATTGCAGTCGCTCAACTATATCTGATCCGTACAGGAGGAATAAGGATGAGTACAGACCACAAAACGCTGGTGCCGCTCAGCATTGACGTGCTCGGTGTGAACGATGAGGAAGTCGCAGAGCTGATTCGGTCGGTGCCGCTGCCCGCCAATGGACAGCTTGTCGTTGCAGATTTGCTGAATGTAGTGGATGGTCATTTTGTGATCAATCATTGCTTCTATGGAGCGATGCGGGCGATGCTGAATCAGCAAGGATCGCAGCTGGAAGAAACCGATATTTATTTCCTGTGTAATGGTCCATCTTTACGCTATCGGGGTGGTAGCCAGTACGATACATTTGGATTGCGTCCGATTGTGGAGATGTTGCAGGAATGGAGTGAGCATACAGGTATCGGCATTTCTTATACATCGGTTGAGCCAGAGCAGCGCGATCAGGCGGAGATTTTACGCGAATGGTATGACGTATTATCTTCTGGCAAAACGCTTCTATTGCATGTGGAAACTGCCAATCTGGTCTATAACCAGCTGTTTACGGAAAGCCCCGGCAAAGGGCATATTATTCAGCTGTACGGATTACAGCCATCTGACAATATCGCGCATATCGCCGACCATTTCCTGCTCGATCAGGCGGGGCAGGTGCTAGGATACAATGGCACGATTCCGCTGCATGAATTGCTGGAAGGCGTAATCGAGTACGGGTATTTACAGAGCGAGCAAGGCATTGATGTTACGCCGCAAACGGTGTTGTCTGCTGCTGCCATCCATATCGAGGAGTTTTTGAATGGAGGGCTGAACAGTGACGGCTATACAACCGGGATCGCTGCGTATGGTCAACTGAATGCGGAACTGGCAAGTTTGCGAGAACTGGACGATGTGCAATTTGAGGAGACGTGCGGAGTTGTCTATTATCATCTGCGGATTGAGAGTCTGATGCATCTGCTGCGATATACTAGTCAATTTGCTGAACGGTATCGCTCACTGCTGGGAGACAACGCAGCAGAATTGGTCAACGACCTGCAACAAGTACAGGAGCAAGCACGCCGCCAATTGATGAAATTGTACAAAATGGGTGCACGACGTGATCGTAGCAAGCTAGATGCGTATATGGACAGCAATATAGAATTGCTGGAAACGATGGCATTGAAGCTGGAAGCATTAGTCACTGCTAGCAAAGACGCTGCGATCATACCTACATCATGATGTAGAGTCGACCAATTCAAAAAAACACATACTCTATCTCGCAATCTGGCAGTGACTTGTCAGACTGCGAGATGACGGAACGAGACAGCCTATATGCCTTCTTCACCCCTGACGGATTGTATATCCAGTCAGAGGATGCAGGCAGGCTGTATCTTTCGTTTCACTTTTTACCGCTGCGGATAGACCATTCGCAACGAGGATCATCATAACTCGAAAGGAAGGGATGACATGCGTGAATGGATGTCTGATGCTGATAGATCACCGATTTTACATATGGGCACCTTTGAAGCAGAATTGCACTGGCGTGAGAACAATCTGGCGATTTTGCCAGCATTGCCAGACAAGGAAGCGGAGAAGATTGTGACCGCGATGGACGAGTTATTGTTTTGCTTTTGCAAGCCGGGTGATCTGTTGCTAACTCGGTATGCTTCCTCACCGGCACAGCTGGATTATACATCTGCGCTTGGATTTGATTATGTTGCGAATACTGCCAATCTGGAGCAGTTTGTCGGTTCGCCGCTTGCAGCGGTTACGGCAGGGCAGCTACCATCGCGCGCGCGTCCTGCCGATCAGCATCCGGTATCGGTATTCCGATTGCTGTATGAGCATGGACAGCCAATTGAGAATGAGCTACCTCTGTCTGGTGCAGTGTTATCGCCATTTGCATGGGTGCCTTATATTGGCGAGATCAGTCGCAAATTCGGGATTTACAGCAATCATCCGTCATTGGAGATCGTGCGGCGTGTGAATACGAAGCGTTATTCCGCATGGATGAAGCAGCATCTGGATTTGAAGCATCCGGGCTTTTTTGTGGAGAGTGCGGCAGAGTTGGAAGTGATCGGCAGTGAGCTGCTGCGGGATGGGACGTTTTTGATCAAAGACAATTATGGTGTATCTGGCAAAGGCAATCTGCATATCGAAACGCCGTCGATGCTGACACGCATTCTGTCCAGCATTCGCAAGCAAGAGGAGAAGGGGCGCAATGTGCAGTTTGTGCTAGAACGCTTTCAGCACAAAGAGCGCGACTTCTCATGTCAATTCCATATTACCGAGCAGGGCGATATGGATATTTTGTCGGTGCAATGGCTGGCGAATTCGCAATTCGCTTATCGGGAATCGCTCTCGCCGGACATTCAGTTTATGGATCGGCTGGAGCAGGCGGCGTATTTTGACATTATGATGGATATTGGGCGGCAGCTGTACCGAGATGGGTATTTTGGACATGTATGTATCGATTCGATGACGTTGGAGGATGGTAGCATTGAGCCGCTGGTAGAGATTAATGCACGCAAATCGATGAGTCTGATCAAGAACAGCATTGACCGTTATTTGCGTAAATACAATCTGTTCGGCAATATGACCAATTATACAGTGTCGCATGACGGCAGCTTTGATCATGAACAGCTGCTGCTGGAATTGGAACGTGAAGGGCTGCTGTTCCTGCCGCATCGCGAGACTGGCATCATGCCGCTCACTTCCGCCGCCTTATCGGTCAATCATGCCGATATTCCACCCGGCAAAAAGCGCAAAGGACGCTTGTATCTGTCTGCCGTTGCCGCTGACGAGCCGGGCAAGCATGAGCTATTGTCTCGACTGGAGCATCTGCTGGAACGTAGCGGTCTGCATATTTTGAACTGAAGCGTCTGCCTGCACGCAAACGCATCATGGTATTGCTTATTTGCATCTGGATACCTGAAATGAAAAGGGAGGATGTCATATGACCGTAACCATATTATGTTCAGGCTTCGGACTAGGCTTCTACACGCCGGGGCTACTGGTGGAGGCAGGCTTGCGGCGGCTGGGTATACCGGCAGAAGTGCTTGTATTTGAAAATGTAATGAACCCGGAGCAGCGCGGCAAGGTCGATCATAGCCGCAGGGCGTATCATGAAGACTTCTCGGTGGCGCTTATGTCGCAGCGTATTCCACAGGATATTCGCAAGAGCATGGATGAGCAGCAGGTGCATGCTTTACTGAATCAATGGAAAGCGGAGGGACGGCGGCATTTTGTATGTCTATCCGGTCACTGGGTATATTTGCTGGAGTTGTACCGGCAGCAGATGGACAGTGAGCTGGAAGTGGATCTATTGTATCTGGATGCGTCCGATTCGCCTTCCTGGAAACATCTAAAAAAGCGACTAGGTGCGCTAACTGATGACTATCGCGAAGTGTGGCTGTTCGGACGACAGCATGAGCCGATGTATACGTATATCGATATCGTGGATTCTGATCCTGTTGTTCCGTATGAGCAGCGAGAGCGTCGACTGCTCGTTCATGGCGGCGGCTGGGGGATGGGTACATATCGCGAGCACCTGCAAGCGCTGAATCATGCCGGATACGGATTGGATATCGTACTGTACGAGGGCGATGAGCCGGGTGCAACGAATGCTGGACAACGCTATTATCGGATGGACCCGTCATGGCGTACATGGCAGCAAAATGAACAGGGCAAGCATACATTTCCCCCCTTTGCTGAAGTTCGTAGTGGCGAGCAGAAGTCGTATCGTCTACATGAAGATTATCATCTGCTATGCGAGATTGAGCGCCGGGTATGTGCTATCGTGAGCAAGCCTGGTGGCGGTACGCTTGCCGATTCGTTTGCCTCTGGTACGCCGATTATTTTTTTGGAGCCATTTGGTGAGCATGAGCAGAACAATGCACAGCTATGGCAACATTACGGATACGGGCTGAGTTACGACACATGGATGAGTGAATATGGCGGTGGCACTGATATTTTGGAGCAGATGCACAATCGGCTGCTTCAGGATCGGCAGTCACTATCATCGTATACGGAACAATTGTCTGCACGCTGGGGTTTGGATTCACAAGCATCGGCAGGTGACGACCAACTGCTGACGCTGACAGAGGAGGAGCGCCATTGAAAGAACAACGCATACCTGACAATGTGATTCCATTGCCAGTTCGCGATCTGCCGTTGTCGAGACAGGCACCAGGATTGGTCTCACCAATGCATACGGTGCGTTTGGGCATTCTCGGCTGTTCTGGCATCGTGCCGCGCGCTGTATTGGAACCGGCAGTGCATGTGCCGAATCTGGAAGTGACAGCCGCTGCCAACCGTACCTTGTTCAAAGCCCAGCAGATGGGCAAGCAGTACGGTATCCCGATCATTCACCATACGCTGGATGATCTGCTGGATAACCCGGAGCTGGATGCCGTCTATATCGGTCTGAGCAATCAATTACACGCCAGTTGGATTGAAAAGGCGCTACGCGCGCGCAAGCATGTGCTGGTAGAGAAACCGATCTGTCTAGATGCGGCACAATTGCCAGTGCTGAGTGCGGCGGCAGAGCAATATGGTGTGCATTTGGCAGAAGCGATGATGGTGTCTCATCATCCATGGCAGCAGGCATTGCGGCAATTGATCTTTTCCGGCGAATTTGGCGCATTGCTGCGTACCGAGACACGGTTGGCGATTCCGGCGCGTGATGATCATCAGCATAATTATCGTAGTGATCCAGAGCAGGGCGGTGGTTGTCTATGGGATCTGGGATGCTACTGGCTGCAATTTTTGCAGTTGTTTACGAGACTGGATCAGACAGAGCTGGAAGGACGCTCACAGTTTGATGGACCGAATGGTTGCGATTGGACGTTTCAGGCGCAGGCGACGCTACGGGATGGAGTGAAGGCGGAGGCGCTGCTATCCTTTGAACAGCCGTATGCGTGTCGGCATGTACTGCATTTTGAACAGGCGACTGTGACGATCAACGATTTCTTCCGCTGCAATCTAGGCTTTTACAAATTAAAATTCAAAATCGTACCTGTGCGCCGCAATGTTGGCGACATAGAAGTACAACAGCGTATGTTCGAGCCAGCTAATTATTATGTCAATCAACTGCATACATTTGTTCGTGATGTGCAGCAGCATCAACTCGGACAGCCCAATGAGCAGTTGGACGAAGCAGCAGATCGTATTCGCGCGCTGTCCACACTATATCAAAGTGCTCGTACCCATATGGCTTTATTTTAAAAGCAGTACTCGCCGATCCAACATAACAAAACCGCCAGCCGGTCGCGAAACCAGCAGGCGGTTTTTTGTTTTTTTGTATGGATATATTTTGATTCGATCGGCTAAATAAAATGCTCCGGTGGCAGCAACTCGCTCCAATCCAGCATCAATAGTGGACGCGGACCGATTGGACGTGTCGCGCACACCGCCAGTTGATAATGCCCGTCCATATTGATCTTACGGAAAAAACAACTCTGGCTGCGGTGGTCATCCCAGCCGCCGGAAGAATCTTCTTTTGGATCAGGTGCAGTCAGCCGCGCAGTATGCTCATCCACCAATTGAACGGCAAAGGAATCAAGGGGGATCGATAACCCTTTTCCGACAAATTTGATATAACTTTCCTTCAATGTCCACAGCGTGTAAAATAATTGAAGTCGCTTCTGTTCCGGTGCATCTAACAGCAGCTTGTATTCGGATGAGGTGAAGAATCGCTCTGCAATCGCAAAGTCGATTGGACGCACCTTTTCAATATCGACACCGACTGGGGCAGAATCGTCCGCACAGATGATCCAATCCCCGGCATGAGATAGATTAAAATGAACATGCGGATGCTGTGTCAAAAAGGGCTTTCCATAGCTATTCTTGCCCATATCCAGCGTATCGGCATCCAATTGATAACGCTCCCGCAAAATATGCAATAGCAGCAGTTCTCCAACAAGACTGCGCTGAGCATCCTGCTGGCGTTGAAACCGTAATGATGCATCCCGTCGTTCCGCAGATACCGCAAAACGCATACGCGTCATGACATCGTCCGGCAATAGCTCGGGCAGATGTACACCAGTAATAGTAACCAAGCCTTTATCCTCGCTTATCGTCTGGCTTGTCCGTAGACAGCCTTGGAATGTATACCCATATATTGACGAATAATGACAGGCACGTCAATATGACAGAAGAGGAAGTTTTTGCTGGAAGGGTTCCTTTACACAGACAGGACATACAATGCACCTTGAAGCTGATATAATGAACACATTCACAGCAAACAGCTCGCCTGCTCATCAGGTGGCTCAGATTGAACTACAGGAGGAAGACCGTTGTCAGAAATAAAACATTTACCTTATCAAAGTGAAGATACGTATTTCGTACAGATGATACCCGATATTCAATTTGCCCGTTTTCCGAATGGAACCACATTGAAAATGAATATTTTGCGTCCAGAATCCCATATTCCACTGCCATTGATCGTCTGGATCGTTGGCGGCTCTTGGCTGGATGCCGATCATTATAAACATGTACCGGTCATGTCCGAACTCGCACGTCAAGGCTATGTGATCGCTTGTATTCAGTACCGTACCGTAAACCGCGCACCGTTCCCTGCGCAGCTAGAAGATGTAAAAACAGCAATTCGTTTCCTCAAAGCACATGCAGATGAGTACGGCATCGATGCCGAACATGTCGGCGTATGGGGGCATTCCGCTGGCGGGCATCTGGCTTCGCTCGCAGCTGTTACCGGTCATCAGCCGGAATGGGACGAACGCGGACAGTGGCCTGGCTATTCCAGTAACGTGACAGCTGTAGTCGACTTTTGCGGTCCGATTGATGTACAGGTTGATTTTGATCATGAATATGCTTTACCCGTCATTTCGCTGCTAGTGGGTGGTCCGATGCGAGAAAAGGGCGCCAATGCCGCTTTATCCAATCCAGTGACCCATATTCGTACCGCAGCCGAGCAAGGAACGGTATTGCCGCCATTTCTAATCATGCACGGCGATGCGGATGAAATGGTGCCACTGCGCCAGAGTCAGCTGTTATATGATGCCCTGCATGAAGCGGGTAGTCGTGTGAATATGTACGTACTAGAAGGTCTCAAACATTCGTCTTCCGGTCTGATGACGCGTATGGATGTGCTGGAAGCAGTTAGCCGCTTCTTTGCCCGTCATTTGAAAGGCTCCTGAGGCAGACGGCATGCAGCAATGCACACTTGCCGCTGTTACAGGTCGGATGAACACACAATATGGACACCGTTCCGGGTGTCGATGCTCAAGCGTTACATAAAGGGGGATGGGGACATTGGACAATCATGATAACGAGATTCTTCATCATCTGGTTGCCGGGGAGGGCGGTGTCTACCGTCCGTTGTTTGAGCATCACCCCGACGCGATTTATGTGATGGACAAGGAAGGCAATTATTTGTATACGAATCCCGCTGTGCTGCGTATGACGGGGTATTCGCCTGAGGATTTGCTGACAATCGACAAGCGGCAGATTTTTGGCGAGCAGCGTTTGCATTTTCGGTCGCCTTATTTTCAACAGGTGATGCAGGGGCAATCGGTACAGTTTGAGACGAATATTTTTCATAAGCAAGGGCATCTGGTATATCTGGATGTGACGTACGCACCGGTTGTAAAGGATGATCGGATCGTGGGCATCTTCGGCGCTGCCAAAGACATCACATCGCGCAAGCAGGCGGCGGAGCAACTGCGTCAGAGTGAGCAACGGCTGAATCTGGCGCAGGATATCGGCGGGTTTGGCTGCTGGGACTGGAATTTGCAAACTCGGGAGCTGGTTTGTACGCCGCGCTTCTTTGACATTATGCATATGGAGCAGGAATCGCCGACATTGCTGTATCGCCGCTTTCTTGCACGGATTCACCCGGATGACCGCAGTGCCGTTCGGGAAGCATTTCGCCAAGTACTGGCAAAAGAAACGATCCATCTTGAATGTCGATTGAGTGAGCCGACACATGATGTCAAAACGATTGCGATCCGTGGACAACTCGTTCGTCCAGATGAAAGTCGTGAACGACGGATGGTCGGTACGGTGCAGGATATTACCGAGCAGCGGCTGATGGAGGATCTGATTCGGGAAAGTGAACGACAATACCGAATGTTGTCTGAGCATACGATGGATCTGATCTCTACTCATACGGCAGACGATCATTTGAGCTTCCTGTATGCCTCGCCGTCGCTTACCCGTCTGCTTGGTTATGAGCCGGACGAGATGCTAGGACAGCAGGCTATCGATTATCATCATCCAGAAGATCATGCTGTCGTACAAATCTATGTGCAATCCATTCTGTATGCGCAGGAGCAGCATACAGTCTGCTACCGGTTTCGGCATAAGGATGGGCATTATGTCTGGTTGGAAACGAGTGGTACATTTGCCCCTGATACGATGTCGCCGACAGGCGGAACGATTGTGGCGGTATCGCGGGATGTGTCTGATCGCAAATTTGCCGAGCAACGATTAATGGAGAGCGAACAACGGTACAAATCGCTAGTAGAGTACAATCCGTCCGGTGTGTATTCGTTTGATACGGAAGGACGTCTATTCAATCTGAATCCGGTCGCGGAGATTCAGAGCGGTTATGTGAGCGGCAAGGTAGAACATGTGTATTTTACCGATCTGATCGACAAAGAAGATGTGGATGAGGCGCAGGAGCATTTTAACAAAGCTCGACTCGGCTTACCGCAAAATTACGAAACTACGTTAATCCAGTCCGGTGGCGCTCGTATGGAAGTGAACATTACCAACGTACCGATCATCGTCAGCGGTCAGATTACAGGTGTGTTTGGCATTGCTACGGATATTACGGAGAGCAAGCGGTATGTGGAGCGGATACAATCGATTAGCGAGGAATACAATCTGATTCTTAGCTCTGTATCGGAAGGGATCTTCGGTATCGATCTTAGTGGTCGAGGAATCTTTATCAATGAAGCTGCTGCGCGTATGCTGCAATTGCCACGCGAGGAATTCATCGGTTCGCCGCTACAGGAGATTATGATCAATGCACGTGTAGATGGGGAAACGTATCCGCCTGAACACAATCCGGTTCAACTAACGCTATCGGACGGGCAAGCTCGGCATGCAGCAGAGGAAGTCTTTTTTCGGCGAGACGGGTCAAGTTTCTTTGTCTCGTATCGCATCAATCCGCTATTTGACCGGGAGCGCATCGTAGGAGCGGTTGTCGTATTCAGCGACCGGACGAATGAACGGGCGATTATGGAGGCAAAAGAAACGGCAGAACGTGCTGCTTATGCTAAGTCGCAATTCATTTCCATGATCAGTCACGAGCTGCGCACCCCGATGAATGCCATCATTGGTATGACCGAGCTGATGCATGAGGCGTCGCCAGACGATGAACAACGCTGGTATGCGGATATTGTACTGCAAAATAGCCATGAGCTTATGCGGATTATGGACGATATTACCGATGTACATCGGCTGGAAAATGGGCATCTGACGCTGGATGAGCAAATCTTCGATCTGCATGAACTGATGGATACCATTTATCAGCTATTTATGCCTGTAGCGGCAGATAAGAACATCCAGCTGTATCTATCCATCGCGCAGGAAGTACCGCGACTGGCAAAAGGCGATATCGTCCGTCTGCGTCAGGTGTTGGTGAATATAGTCGGCAATGCGGTCAAATTTACCGATCAGGGCAGTGTACAGATTGCCGTCGAGCTGTCTCATCTGTCTCGTGAGCATGGGATGCTAGTTGAATTCCGCATTGTGGATACTGGTATCGGCATTCCGGCGAATCGGTTGAACGAGCTATTCCATTCGTTCTCGCAAGTGCATCAGGTGATGAACCGTCATTATGGGGGCACAGGCTTGGGCTTGTTTATTAGTAAAAATCTGATTGAGCTGATGAACGGAACAATCGGAGTAGAGAGCCGGGAGCATAGCGGATCAACGTTCTATTTTACAATTCCATTGCAATTGGCAGAGTAGCCTATAGAATAGCTGGAAATGGATGACAGTAAAAGGGAAAGCATAACCACGAATGATCCAAAATGTGCAATATCTAAAATTTAAAATTCACGTATACACGTATATTTGAAAGCTATCTCTCTATAGCCATCCGAATCTGAATCCAGTTCATGCATCAGCCTGAATGTACGTTATACATTTAGAAACACAGAGAAAGCCGTATTCCACAGTATGGGATCAGTCCCACGGGAATACGGCTTTCTTTGTGCTTTTTTATCGTCCTTAGTAGATCGCCTTGCACAGAACATCATGCAATACAAGCAACAAGCAGATCGTAATATCTATCCATTCCTGAACGCCAAGTGTAACGTACTTACAATGTCGCGTACATCAGCGCAATCGTCTGCGGTCCGCAATGACTGGAAATGACACAGCCTGCTTCAGTGATGATTACCTGCTGGACATCCGTCTGTTCACGCAATACCGCCTGCATATGCAGCGCTTCTTCCTCTGCTAGTGAATGTACGACGAAGATCACATCCTTGTCCAGCCGATGCTTATTGTCTAGCGCATTACGCAGCAGCTGTTCCATCGCCTTGTCGCGTTTACCGCGAACTTTGTATGCTGGTGTCAGCGAGCCTTCCGGTGTGACCTTGATTACTGGTCGAATCTTGAGCAGACTGCCGATCAGATTTTGCATACCTGAGCAGCGTCCACCTTTATACAGATATTCCAGTGAATCAATGGCAAATTCGGTCTCGATTTTGCCGCGCACCGACTCAATCATGGATACAATGGCAGGCACATGATTGCCAGCCGCTGCTGCCTGAACTGCCTTCATCACTAGCAAGCCGATTGAGCTGGACAGATTAAGCGAATCGATCACGGTCACGCGACCAGCAGGCAATTCTTCGGCAGCGATCACAGCATTGGCATATGTAGAAGACAGCGCTGAGGAAAGGCTAATATAAATAATGGAATATCCTTCGTCCACCACCGGGGTAAACGCCTGTAGAAAATCAGATGGGGAAGGGGCAGATGTCTTGGGGAGCTGACCGTCGCGGCTTACGCGCTCGTACAGCTGACCCGGTGTTATATCAACACCATCGCGATAGACATCCTGACCGAACGTTACATACAGCGGCACGATGCCGACCTGATGTTCTTGGAGCCAGGCAGAAGGCAGATCACACGTACTATCTGCAAAAATGCGAATCGAAGTCATAAAAGTCTCCTGTCTATTGTTTCTCGTACATGAATATATAAAGTAACACGGATGGCGTTATTATACCATGACTTGCTGTTCACCAACATACATAGCGTCTTCTGTGATCTAAGAACAGGCGAATGAAATGATTGATATGAGTGGATCAGCATTCAGCCTGATCAGCGATACGCCTTCATCAATTGCTCACAATTGCGCTACACAGCAATAGGAATCGATACGCTATAATAAAATAGATGAAATTCAAAGGATTTTACGGATACAGGAGGCATATCATGCAGCGTACTTACATTATCATCGCTTCGATTCTCGGCATGATCGGCGTCATCTTCGGCGCATTTGGTTCTCATATATTGGAGCCTATCATTGGAGCGCGAATCGAAACATTCAAAACCGGCGTGGAATATCATTTTGTGCATACACTTGCTGTTCTGCTAGTAGCATTGTTAGCAGGTCAACTAGGCGAAAGCCGATTGTTACGCTGGTCAGCAATGTTGTTCGTGATCGGCATCGTCTTTTTCTCCGGCAGTTTGTACGTACTGTGCATAACGGGCGTCAAAGTACTGGGCGCGATCACACCGATTGGCGGCGTCTGCTTTATCGCTGGCTGGATTTTGCTGGCAATCGCCGCAGCGCGCTCTGGCAAAAGAGTCTGATACAGCGAGAATATTCATTTCATACGTGAAGGATCATCAACATGATCCGTTCGCAACACGCAAAAACGCCGACTGAACTTAATCAGTCGGCGTTTTGTCATTGAATCCTACATCATCTTATTGAATGCTTCATACTCAAGCATGCTGGAAATCATCGATTTCGTTAAGTTTGAACGTGTATACCTGCTTCTCGTCTACATGATAAACGCTGATCGTTTGATCCTCGTTATCGTATTTCAAAATACGGCACGGAATAGAAACACGTTCTCCGCGGCGATTGAGAGTTAAGCGAATCAACTGATTGCCTTGAATGTAGAGGGACAGCCAATTTCCCATATCATTTTCAATCTTCTCATGCAGTTGAGCAGCAGCCTTTGTTTGCTCTGGTTCTGCGGCTGGCTTGGGTGGTGCTTTCTTGCTTGTAAATTGCGATTTTAAGTCCACGGGCGTCTGATTGTTACCTGCGGCGGCAACAGCTTTTTCAATTTTCGCACCAAGTTTAATACCGTTTACAATGCGAAAATCTGCAAGTTCTGCCTGACTGTTCAGGATATCCAGCAGCTTTTGAAGGGCGACCGCATTGCTTGTTCCGGTAATCATGAGGTCTACATTAAATAAAAATTCGGTAGCATCATTAGTCTGCTGTTTGTTCATCATTTCCCCATCTCGCTTACTATATCGGATTGGTCTAACCGTGTAACAACTTGTCAATAAACTATACCATTTTTTCGTCAAATTTCATAGGTCTTAGGATACAGTCTATAGGTACATTTTAACAGTATACCTTAAAATTAAAAATTCTTGTACACATAATACGGTTTTTTACTATTATCGGATTACAGCACGTAAATTTTAACGTTATTGGCAAGTAACAACTATAAAATATATACACATACACCAAAAAACCGAAACGATATACATTTCGGTTACATTGGTACTTTGGAACTATATAAAAGATGACAAAAAACGGGTAAATGTACTCTTTTTAATACTTTAGTTACTGAATAGTTTAGGCAGTTCTTCCTGATAAGAAGGGTACACGATTCCTTTTTCCGTAATGATTGCCGTCACATATTCATTCGGTGTTACATCAAATGCTGGATTGAATACTTTGATATCCTGCGGAGCTGTACGCTTACCAAAACTCTCCGTAACCTCAGCAGCGGAACGCTCCTCAATCGGAATCTCAGCTCCGGTAGTAGTCGCCAGATCAATCGTCGATAACGGGCAAGCAACATAGAATGGAATATTATGCGCTTTTGCCAATACAGCTACACTATACGTGCCGATTTTGTTAGCAACATCACCGTTAGCAGCTACACGATCCGCACCGACGATTACAGCTTGGATCCAGCCTCTTGCCATCACCATGCCTGCCATATTGTCGCACAGCAGAGTAACGTCAATGCCTGCTTGCTGTAATTCAAATGCTGTTAGACGAGCACCTTGCAGCACGGGACGTGTCTCATCCGCGTACACCTTAAGCTGAATGCCCTGCTCCTGTGCCAGATACATCGGTGCGAGCGCCGTACCGTATTTGGCTGTTGCCAGACCGCCAGCATTACAATGCGTAAGCACGCCCATGCCATCTTGGAATAGAGGTAGTGCGTGTACGCCGATCATGCGGCATACTTCTTCATCTTCTGCATGAATCGCGATCGCTTCATGTTCCAATTCGCGATTGCGAGTTGCTGTATCATGATCTTGTTCAGCGAGCTGATGAGCGCGCTTGTTCATACGATCCAGCGCCCAGAACAAATTGACCGCAGTTGGACGTGATTCTGCCAGATGCGCAGCTGTTTTTAACACTTGCTTCAGCCAGATTGCTGCATCTTCGCCTTCGTATTCGCGAGCACCTAGCACAACGCCATAAGCAGCGGAAATACCGATCGCGGGTGCCCCGCGTACTTTCATGGATTGAATGCCTTCGAATACTTGATCCGCTGTGAACAGTTCCAACATTACAATCTCATCCGGCAGCAGACGCTGATCGAGCATCAGTAATTTGTCGCTTTCCCAGCGTAGCGATAATAAGGGTTCAAACGGAGCCTGAACAGCGCCGTCATGGTTTGTATCGATATGACTCATAGTTATAATCACTCCCTTGCATAATGAACACGCATGAAACGGATAAATCATTAAAATATACAATATCGGAAAAGCGGCAATTTGCACAGTTCTTTTTGCTGATTGGGATCATTTACAACGTTTGTCGCAGCAGAATAACGATAGGGAAAGTTGTTTCGTCAAACAGGATGACGGGTAAGTTCTATGCAGACGAGCATGACATGTTGATGGTATGGATTACATGCCAGCACATCAATAAAATTCGATAAAAGCGAGGGATTTTCATTATGTCTAACGTAACGAATCAAAATTCAACTCAAACCAAACGCATCGAAGAATTGCTGAATCTGCAAGTAGCAAACCTGAACGTATTATATGTAAAAATCCACAACTTCCACTGGTATGTAAAAGGTGAGAACTTCTACACGCTGCATATCAAATTCGAAGAACTATATAACGAAGTAACCCTGAAAATGGACGAAATCGCTGAGCGCCTGCTGACACTGAAAGGTTCTCCAGCCGCAACGCTGAAAGAATATTTGGAACTGGCAACCGTACAGGAAGCTAACGGTAGCGAAGATGCTCGTACGATGGTACAAACAATCATCGAAGACTTCGCAACAGTAACCGAACAGTTCCAAGAAACAATCGAGCTGGCTGAAGAGTCCGCTGACCAACCGACAGCAGATATGCTGATCGCGTTCAAAGCTGATCTGGAAAAACACATGTGGATGCTGCGCTCTTACCTGGGCTAAGCTACACATCATATCGCCAATGGGACATATGCTCTTTTACAGAGCCATCGTTCCATACGGTCATCAAAATGGCTGTCAAAACGCCGTCTGCTATATGCAGGCGGTGTTTTTTGCGTTGTTTATATCGTTTGTTGCGCGATTCGATAAGAGCACCATCTGATTGAACGTCAAATATCCTAATCATCAATGAATAATACATGTTATTTAATATATTAATAGTAAAATAATAGTATTATTAAAGTGCGTTCATTGTCCATGAAGTCATTACATACTGCGTGTACCGTGAATAGCATGAAAAGGGAGAGTGAAGATCATGAAGACGATTCGCTTATTCAGTGTCATGATGATTGCACTGTTATGTTTCCCTGTTTCGCTAACTTCTGCTGCGGGTTCATCAGTTACACCTCAAACCGATCCGCCGGATTACGGACATTATGTTTGGTCGGAATGGTTCGAAGTGGCGGAAGATTATCCTGAAGGATATACAAATTGGTGGAGTACGAATAATGTAGTCGATGTAACGGTAGTTACCCAACTAGAAGGGGATTCTCGTTTAACAGTGTCTTTCCAAGAAGGTGGTGGCTCTAGCGGTTGGCACACATTTGAGACGCATGTTATTGAACAATCCGGTTCTTATCCATACAGATTTGGAAGAGGTCCCGTTATTCCGGCTGAAGATTATAATACGTATCGGGTACTATATCGTGTAGATAACGCTTCCGGCCCTGCGGCGGCTCATGGCGATATCGATATCGAGATACACAATGTATGGGCAGGACCAAATTGGTAACATCATACGGAATCAAATAATGCATATGCTGTGTATGGACTTCGATCGGGATTTCTTTACCTTCTTCAGCAAAAATGTTCTGTTATATGGATCCAACATGGAACCCAAGTGGATGTATTCTTTTCGAATAGGTGTAAAATAGGAAAAGAATACAGTTCATCATCTGGCGGCATAAAGGAGACAAACAATCGTATACACAGCATTTCTTTATGCCGTTTTGCTAAAAGGAGGAGACAAAATGAGTCATTCCGAACAACGCGTTATCGCACTGAAAGAATGGGCGTCCGCGATCCGTGCGCTGGAAGAAGGCAGTCAGATTCTGCTCATGCGCAAGGGCGGTATTGTAGAAGAAACGCGCAGCTTTGCATTAAAAGACAATGCTTTTTACCTGTATCCTACGTATGAGCATCAGCGCAGTGAACTGCTCAAGCCGGAGCATCGTCATCTGGTAGAGGAATCGCTGCAAGATTGGTCGCCAGAGCAGCAGACTGCTAACATTCGGCTGTACGCCGAAGTGACAGACGATCTGGAAATCCATGATCAGGAGCAACTGAATCTGCTACAGGGACATCACATCTGGACAGATACTTTTGCCGAAGAACGGTTACGCTGGAAAAAGAAACATCCGCTTCATATTCTCTTGCTGCGGGTATATATACTTGAACGACCGGTGGATATTCACATCGAAGAGCAGTATATCGGCTGCAAATCGTGGATCTCCATACCAAGTGGTCCGGTGACGAGCGAAATGACGCCGGTGTTGGACGCTGCGGAGTTTGAGGCAATGAGAACCGCTGCACTGCAATCGCTGCAGAAGCGAGATATTCCTGCCATAAAGCTTGACTGAGATGAATCGGTCAGGCTTTTTCTTATTTGATGCACAACAAGTGAAAATATGATATCATCATGGCTTTCACGTTAAGATACAGTGAAGCATATACCTATTCGTTGCAGCTACATTGAAATTATTATAAAATAGCTTGAGAATCGGTGAGAATCAGTTTAGAATAGGTCTAAGGAAGATTTATTCTTAGACTTTATCTAAATCTACCGAACGTTGAGGGATTTTCCTTTTCATTTGAATAGATGATGCAGCAGGGAAAAGCGCTCTGTTCGCGGGAAAAGGTGGTCATGTGCCACTTCCCGGGGTCATGCCTGAAATGGGCTTCTCCTATCGCATCGTACCGTCGGCAATATTCTGTAAAAATTGCCGCTATTTTTTTGCGAAAGACCCCGTTTTATTGTTATGATTTAAGAAGCAAAATGATGTTGTGATTAATCCTGAAGCTGCACTGAATAATACATCAAAATTGTTCTATTCAGCAGCTTACTTACTTATTTTGGAGGGACGTCTACTATGGCAACAAATTTCGTCATTGAAGGTCTGAAAGCAACAATCGAGAACAAAGAAATCCTCAAAGGTGTGAACCTGTCGATGAAAGGTGGAGAAATCCACGCAATCATGGGACCGAACGGTACTGGTAAAAGTACACTGGCATCCGCACTGATGGGTCATCCGAAATATGAAGTAACAGACGGCGTTGTTACACTGGACGGCGAAGACGTACTGGAGATGGAAGTAGACGAGCGCGCTCGCGCAGGTCTGTTCCTGGCAATGCAATATCCGAGCGAAATCAGCGGCGTAACGAACTCCGACTTCCTGCGTAGTGCGATCAATGCACGCCGCGAAGAAGGCAAAGAAATCTCCCTGATCAAGTTCATCCGTCAAATGGAAGGTAGTATGAAAGAGCTGGACATGAACCCTGAGTTCGCTCACCGTTACCTGAACGAAGGCTTCTCCGGTGGTGAGAAAAAACGTAATGAAATTTTGCAAATGCTGATGTTGGACCCGAAAATCGTTATTCTCGATGAAATCGACTCCGGTCTCGATATCGATGCTCTGAAAATCGTTGCTGCTGGTGTAAACAAAATGCGCAGCGAAGATCGTGGCTTCCTGATCATCACTCACTATCAACGTCTCCTGAACTACATTACGCCTGACTACGTACACGTTATGATGCAAGGTCGTATCGTGAAATCCGGTGGTCCTGAGCTGGCTGCCCGCCTGGAAGCGGAAGGCTATGACTGGGTTAAAGAAGAACTCGGTATCACTGACGAAACCGTAGGTCAAGAACAAGAAGCGTAAATAACGGTACGGAAGGAGCAAAAGCATAATGACATTGCAGACGATACTTCCGCTGAGCGCGGAAGCACTGAAATCTCTATCCCAGCAAAAAAACGAACCGGCATGGCTGACGGAAAGCCGTCTGAGCGCGTTGGAACTCGCTTCCCGCCTCGAACTGCCAAAACCGGAAAAAACGAAAATCGATAAATGGAATCTGTCTGAATACGGCACACACCAATCGGCGACTGTCGTACCCTCTGTACAGGAGCTGCCAGAAGCAGTAAGCGCTCTGGTTAATGAGGACGAAGCAGCTAACCTGCTCGTACAAAAAGATTCTGGTGTCGTATATAGCACGCTGTCCGACGAACTGAAATCCCAGGGTGTTATTTTCACCGATCTGGAAACAGCAGCACGTGAACACAGCGATCTGGTAGAGAAGCATCTGTCCAGCGTTGTGAAGAACGATGAAAATCAGCTGACCGCTCTGAGTGCGGCACTGTGGAACGGCGGCGCTTTCCTCTATGTTCCGAAAAACGTAGAAGTGTCCGTACCGCTGCAAGCAGTGTTCCTGACGGAGAACGCAGGCGCTACCTTTGCACCACGCGTACTCGTCATCGCAGACGTAAACAGCTCCGTAACGTATGTGGATAACTACATTTCCGCAGGCGAAGACAACCGTCTGCACAACGGAATCGTAGAAGTCATTGCAAAACCGGGCGCGAAAGTTCGTTTTGCAACGGTTCACCAATTCGGTCTGAGCACAACAGATATGAGCTATCGTCGTGCGATTACCGAGAATGATGCATCCATCGAATGGATTATCGGCGAAATGAACGACGGCAATACCGTAACCGATACATCCACGATTTTGAAAGGCAACGGTTCGACGTCCGATGCGAAAATCATCGCTGTCGGTTCCGGTTCCCAGCGTCTGAACTACACTACACGCGCTGTTCACTTTGGTAAAGATTCCACCAGCCAAATGACAACTCGTGCAGTTATGCGCGAAGAAGCCAATGCCATCATCAACGGTATTACCAAAATTGAACACGGCGCAACCCGTTCCAACGGTGAGCAAGCAGAGAAAGTACTGATGCTCAGTCCGAAAGCACGCGGCGACGCGAACCCAATCCTGCTGATTGATGAGGATGACGTTATGGCGGGTCACGCGGCTTCGGTTGGACAGGTGAACCCTGAACAGGTACATTATCTGATGTCCCGTGGTATCTCCCGTGCACAGGCAGAGCGACTGATCATTTACGGTTTCCTGGCTCCGGTCGTTTCTGACATTCCGCTGGAACAGCTCCAGACCCGCTTGCAACAGCTGGTCGAAAGAAAAGTCGGTCAGTGAACGATCTGATCCGCGAGCAGTTTCCGATTTTACACCAGGAAGTAAACGGACATCCGCTTGTATATCTGGATAATGCGGCAACATCGCAAAAGCCGCGCGTCGTACTTGATGCGCTGCGTCATTACTATGAATACGATAACTCTAACGTACACCGCGGCGTGCATACGCTCGGTACACGCGCAACCGACGCTTACGAAGGTGCACGCGAGAAGATCGCGCGTTTCATCAATGCGTCGCGCAGTGAAGAGATTGTATTCACCCGCGGTACAACCACAGCGCTCAATCTGGTTGCTTCGGCATATGGCGGTCCACGTCTACAGCCGGGTGACGAGATTGTGATTACGCCGATGGAGCATCACAGCAATCTCATTCCATGGCAGCAGCTGGCTCTGCGCACTGGTGCCACGCTGAAATACATTCCACTGCAACCAGATGGCAATATCGATCTGGCAGATGTGGAGCAAGTCATTAACGAAAATACCAAAATCGTCTCGGTTGTCTACGTATCGAACGTGCTTGGCGTAGTTAATCCGGTCAAAGAAATTGCCGAGATTGCCCATCGCCACGGTGCAATCATGATCGTGGATGGCGCACAGAGCACACCGCATATGAAAGTGGATGTGCAGGATCTGGATTGCGATTTCTACGCATTTTCCAGTCATAAAATGTGCGGACCGACCGGATTCGGTGCACTGTATGGCAAGCGTCAGCTGCTCTCACAGATGGAACCAATCGAATTCGGCGGCGAGATGATCAACGATGTCGGTCTGTACGAATCGGACTGGAAGGATGCACCATGGCGGTTTGAAGGCGGTACGCCGATTATCTCCGGTGCGGTTGGCCTTGCGGCTGCGATCGACTTCCTGAGCGAAATTGGCATGGACAAGATTGAGGAGCATGAAGCCCATCTCGCGAACTACGCGATGGAGCGCATGTCCAAGATCGAAGGCATTCACATTTACGGGCCGGCGAAACGCAAAGTCGGGATCGTGACATTCAATCTGGATGGCGTGCATCCACACGATCTGGCAACCGTGCTAGATACGTACGGAATTGCCATCCGTGCCGGACATCATTGCTGCCAGCCGCTCATGAGATGGTTGGAAGCAAGCTCGACTGCACGCGCCAGCTTTTACCTGTATAATAATGAACAAGACGTGGATCGCTTTATCGAAGCGTTAGTTCAGACAAAGGAGTATTTTGGCGATGCAATTGGATGATCTATACCGCCGCGTCATTATGGACCATTACAAAAACCCGCGTAATCGTGGGACGTTTGGCGACGATGCGGTTACAGTGAATCTGAACAACCCGACTTGTGGCGATCGGATCTCACTGCAACTGCTTGTCGAGGATGGCAAAGTAACAGACGCGAAATACACTGGCGAAGGCTGCTCGATCAGCATGTCCTCCGCCTCCATGATGACCGAAGCTGTCAAAGGCAGAACGTACGAAGAAGCACTTGATATTGCAGACCGTTTCTCCGCCCTCATGAAAGGCGAAGAGGTGCAATTTGATGAATATGAAGAGATCGAAGCCCTATCCGGAGTAAACAAATTCCCCGCTCGCATCAAATGCGCTACACTGGCTTGGAATGCATTGCGTAAAGGAATCGGCGAAGACAGCAACAACAATTAAGATGGGGAGGCTACAACCATGGCTAAAAAAGCACCAGAAATGGAAGAGTACAAATATGGTTTCCGCGACGAGCACAAGGCGATTTTTCAGTCCGGTAAAGGTCTGAGCAAAGAAATCGTTATGGCAATCTCCAAAATGAAAGACGAGCCGCAATGGATGCTCGATTTCCGCCTGAAATCACTGGAGCAGTTCGAGAAAATGCCAATGCCTGAATGGGGCGGCGACTTGAGCGAACTGGATTTCAACGATATTCAGTACTATGTAAAACCGTCCGAAGGACAGGGGAAAACATGGGAAGAAGTACCGACTGAGATCAAGGAAACCTTTGACAAACTGGGTATTCCAGAAGCAGAGCAAAAGTTCCTTGCTGGTGTATCGGCTCAGTACGAATCCGAAGTCGTGTACCACAACATGCAGAAGGAACTGGAAGATCAAGGTGTTATCTTTACCGACACCGATACCGCGCTGCGCGAGCATCCGGAGATCTTCAAAGAATACTTCTCCACCATCATCCCGCCAGCAGATAACAAATTCGCAGCGTTGAATAGTGCCGTATGGTCCGGCGGCAGCTTTATCTATGTTCCACCAGGTGTACAATGCGAAATTCCGCTGCAAGCGTATTTCCGTATTAACTCCGAGAACATGGGTCAATTCGAGCGTACTCTGATCATCGCGGACGAAGGCAGCTTCGTGCACTACGTTGAGGGCTGTACAGCACCAATCTACAGCACCAACTCCCTGCACAGTGCAGTTGTCGAAATTCTGTGTAAAAAAGATGCGCGTGTACGTTATACAACGATCCAAAACTGGGCGCCAAACATCTACAACCTCGTTACCAAACGTGCCGTTGCAGAAGAAAATGCGAACATGGAATGGGTTGACGGTAACATCGGTTCCAAACTGACAATGAAATATCCTGCGGTTGTACTGAAAGGTCGCGGCGCCAAAGGTTCCGTACTGTCCATCGCTGTAGCTGGTAAAGGTCAGCTGCAAGATGCAGGCGCGAAAATGATCCATTTGGCACCAGATACAACATCTACGATTGTATCCAAATCGATTAGTAAACACGGTGGTAAAGTAACCTATCGTGGTCTGGCATCGTTCGGACGCAACTCCGACGGCGCAAAATCCAACATCAAGTGCGATACGCTGATTCTGGATAACGAGTCCACGTCCGATACGATCCCGTACAACGAGATCAAGAATGATAACATCACTCTTGAGCATGAAGCAACGGTATCCAAAGTATCCGAAGATCAACTGTTCTATCTGATGAGCCGCGGTCTGAGCGAAGACGAAGCGACACAAATGATCGTTATGGGCTTCATCGAGCCATTTACGAAAGAACTGCCGATGGAATATGCGGTAGAGATGAACCGTCTGATCAAGTTCGAGATGGAAGGTTCAATTGGTTAATGCTTAAATAACAAATGTATTAAGGATTATGCTATATGAATAATCAGTGTGCTATCAATATGATACTGTTTAATCAAATACACTTATGATTTCTTATTGCCGTTCCATATGTAACGCCTATACGTATTTTGAATATCGATAAGGTGTATGCTTGCTATAGACGCACGTTTTATTATAGAATCCACAGAATTTTCTGTGGATTCTTTTTTTGTTTATTTTACGAACTGTTTATAATATATGTAGCTGAATACAAGGTAGTCACTAAAGTGGATAGACAGTAAAATCTCTTATTTTTGCTATTTATTATCAAGAAAAGCCTCTACCATGATGGTTAGAGGCTTTTCTTGATAAAGATATATAAGCCATAGGACAGTTAGCTATTACTTTATCTTTTGATTCAGTACTATTGATTTTATCATTTATCGTTAGGATCACTAACAAATAACATAAGCCCCATACCTTCATAAGCTTTCATTTTGTATTCAATACCATTGTAAACAGTTGAAGTATCTAACGTTGAAAAATCGACGTCATCTTTAAATATACCAAGCTGCTCGCCTACAATTTTAGCAGCGTTAGAACCAGAATCAGGATTAGTTGCCAATACTATGATTCCGAATGTCAACAAAAAATCTTGTGCTGAACTTGATGTTTTTGCTTGTGTAATTAAGGAAATTTCACGTATGGATCCATCCGATTTATTTACTGATCCGAGTAGTACGAGATCATCAGAAAAGATATGTGTAAATGTATTCTGTACAGCTCCTGTTTCGACGTTTACTTCAGATATCTTAAGATCTGCACCCAGTCCTGAAGATTTTTCATTAAAAGATTTTCTGAATTCTGTTGCTGTCATACCAATACTACCTGAACTTTTTGCTTCTTCTTTCTCAACAACTTTCGTTTCTTTTTTGATCGCAGCTTCTTCATCTGTTTTAGTTTTATTCATTGGTTCAGAATTTTTTTCAATGCCCTTAGAAGCATTTGTTTTATTATCAGTTGAGGCCGTGTTGGCTTTTTCAGGTTCTGTTTGTATAGTTTCCTGTTTAGTAGCAGGTTGCTCATTTTGAGCACTTCTTGTTGATTGACCTTTATTTGGGTTGATAATCATTAATAGAATAAGACTAGCTAAAAGAATCCACATGATACGAAATTGCTTTTTTGCTTTAGGAAATCCTTTTCTTTTTGATCTAATTGCTAATACTAAATAAACACTAAACGCGATTGTCACCATACTTATTAAAAATTCAATCATTTTCAATATCCCCTTTTATATGTAATATAATAGGAATATTATATATTTATTAGGATTATTAAGCTACACATTTATTAATAGTAAAATTATGCTTCTGTGTGAGTACTCTTTACAATAAATATTTACAAATACACTAGACTATTATTCATTTACAGTTATACAAAATAGTGATTGTAGAATACCATGCTAACCGAAATCGATACACCGAATATGCTTCATCAGCAATCTCTCAACAACCATCCCGGAATCACCCGAATATACACAAGCTCACCCATCAGTTCCACAACTGTCTGCGTAACAATAATAGCAGCTACCAACGTGTTCCAATCATCCGGCAATGCCAGTGCGAGTGGCAGTACAACTAGTGAATTTCGTGTTCCTGAACTGAATATCACTGCCCGTCCAGAGGCAGGTTCCAATCGTAACAAGGTCACAATGCCTTTGGAAATCCAAGGCATGATCAGCATAAACAGAACATACACAGGAATCACCTGAATCAATACATACCAGTAAGTCGCTAACTTGCCCATTTGCGATGCAATCACAACGAACAGCGTCAATGCCATGAACGGAACGGGAACCCATGCCGAACCGTCCAAGATCAGTTGCCCATAGCGATGCTTGCGAGACATCAACTGTACAATGACTGCGATCACCAGTGGTATAACGATGATGATCAGAAATGCTTCGATAAACGGCTTCGGATTCACAATATCCGCAGCATCCTGCCCCATGAATAGCCACAAATACACGGGCAGCAAAATCATTTGCGTGATAAATAAAATCGGTGTAGCCAGCAGCATCAACTTCTCATTGCCACGTCCCAGATGCGTAAATACGATGACGTAATCTACACACGGCGTTAATAGCACCAGATACACACCAAGCAATATCGGTGGATGTTGCGGCAAGAGCCACGATAAGCACCAGACAACAATCGGTACAGCAATATAATTTGCAAGCAAAATAGCTACTACAAAACGCCGATCTTGCAGCGACTCCTGCATTAAGCCAAACGGAATCTGTGTAAACATGCCATACATTAGCACAGCAATAACGCCAGATAGCAATACAGGATTGTCCAATACCGACATCCCTTGTGGAAATAGCAGCCCGAGTCCGATTGCTGCAATCAATACAACGATATAGATACCAATCTGCTGTTGTTCCATTTTTTCACGAGTGAGCATATGATCCCCTTTTCCCAATGTTCTATATTTATGTGCTTTTATTATAAGCATACACCAGTTGAATTTTCTTTATCCTTTGAGATGAATTGGTCAAATGGCGAGAAGCGTACTTATTCCTTTACTAATTCCAAATCATATCAATACTACCGTATCAATGTAACAGCGAATAATGGCAGTGCAGATTATACCGCTATTGGCGAGCTGGAAATGTATTAAGTATTACACAAAAACGACCGCTATACCCCAATGGGTGGCGGTCGTTTTTTCTTTTAAAATATTCAAGAATCGCTATATAAGTGTAGGTAGTGGCTCATCGTATAGGTATAATAATGTTGATACTGCAAATGAAAGAAGAATGAAAGAAGTATGATCCAAAATTTCCGATTTGCTCTCTGCCTTGATTTGTCTGATCTATCTTGATCTGTTTGCTCTCTGCCTTGATCTGTTTGATCTACCATGATCTGTTTCATCAATGCCTCGATTTCGTTGCAGGCATACGAAAACATCATAAGAAATACTGTACATCATTCCACATACAACAAAAAAAGAAGGATACTCACGATGCCTATCAATTCGTTTGAACATTACCATATGAGCTGGAAACCAGTCATCGACAAAACGCAAAAGCCGATCTATCACGCGCTTGCGACTCAATTGGAACGCGATATTATCAGCGGTCATCTGCTGCCTGGTACGCAGTTGCCACCGCAGCGTGAGTTGGCGGATTATCTCGATCTGAATCTTAGCACCATCTCCAAAGCATTCAAAGTATGCGAGCTGAAAGGGTTGCTCAGTGCAGTCGTTGGTAGCGGTACATTTGTGTCGTACGATGCGCTGTCTAACGCCTATCTGCTAGAAGATCAGAAGCCGCAGCATGTCATCGAGATGGGGGCGACGTTTCCAGACAATGATTCGTACGAACCGCTCATGCTGCAATTGAAAAGTATGCTGCATGACGGGGGCGATTATGCGCGCTGGTTTGGATACGGTCGTCCGGGCGAGAATCTCTGGCAAAAGGACGCGGCAGTGCAGTTGATGCGGCGCGGTGGACTGGATACGACGGTAGAGCATATTTTGTTCGCTAATGGGGGGCAAAATGCCATCGCTGCGACACTTGCCGGATTATGCAAGCCGGGCGACCGGATTGCGGTGGATCAGCATACCTATCCGGGGCTGAAAACAGCTGCTGCGATGCTCAGTATTCAGCTGATACCGATCAAAGCGGACGATGGCGTGATGAGTCCCACTGCGCTGGAATACACCTGCAAAAACGAAAATATTAAAGGCATTTACCTGATCCCCGACTGTCATAATCCGACGGCATCCATTATGCCGCTCGCTATTCGGCAAACAATTGCTGCTATTGCTGTACAATACCAGCTCTTCATTATGGAGGATGCGTCGTACCATTTGCTAGCATCTCATCCGTTACCTGCGCTTGCTTCGTTTGCGCCAGAGCAGGTGATCCATATTGCCAGTCTGTCCAAATCGCTCGCACCCGGTTTGCGTATGGCATATGTATCGGTGCCCAATCAGGTTCGGGAAGCAATCTCCAAAGCGCTATACAATCTGAATGTCACGGTATCGCCACTGCTGTCTGAGCTGACGGCACGGATGATTGTATCGCATCAGTTTGAAGAGTTGATTGCTGGTCATCGTCAGCAGACGATGCAGCGTAATAAAGCGGTGAATACATTGCTGGCTGGATACACCTGTCACGGTGAGGATACTAGCATTTTTCGCTGGTTGTTATTGCCGGAAGGTTGCAGTGGAGCACAGTTTGAGGCGCTGGCTGCGCAGCGAGGTGTTCAGGTGTATGCGGCAGAACGCTTTGTTGTGGGTAACAGTTCACCGGAACGGGCGGTACGATTGTCGGTTTGTGCGCCGGTATCCTTGGCGGAACTGAAGCAGGGACTGCATATATTGAAGCAGCTATTGGATCATGTTGCACAAGAGCATGAATAATCGGGTGGTCAGTAATGTTCAAGTTGTTTGAATATCTCCTTTTTATAATAACTACTAGTACGCATTACACATGCAACGAATATTACACATGTAGCCAATATCACACATGTCACCAACATTGTATGCCATACAATTATAGTATTGTATGGCTTTTTCGTATCATGATATGATAATCCCATTCTGGTAGGAAGTACTACGAATCGGATTCTGAAGGAAAGCAGGTTGGAGCATAATGAGCAGGAATCATACAAATGGATCGCAGCAGCAATTGGATTGGCTTCACCGTTACAGTCAATCACCAGAGCAGCAGCAAGCTCTGTATCGGCGTACATTAGGTGTCGTCAGTGTCTCGCAAGTATTTGGCGGTGCAGGGCTGGCAGCAGGTGTTACGGTAGGAGCGCTACTTGCCCAACAAATGCTCGGTACAGACGCTTATGCTGGTGTGCCATCTGCGTTGTTGACGTTGGGATCGGCAGGGGCGGCACTGCTGGTTGGACGCTTATCGCAGCGGTACGGTCGACGGACAGGGCTAACGATTGGCTTTATGCTAGGTGGAGTCGGTGCGATTGGGATTATTTTGGCAGCGGTGTGGAGCAGTGTTTGGCTGCTATTTGCGGCGTTGCTCATCTACGGTTCAGGTACAGCGACGAATTTACAAGCCAGATATGCGGGAACTGATCTTGCGAGTAGCAAGCAGCGGGCAACAGCGGTTAGTATGACGATGGTATTTACAACATTTGGTGCGGTGGCAGGACCGAATCTGGTGAATGTGATGGGCAATGTTGCCTTATCCCTAGGGATTCCGGCGCTGGCAGGACCGTTTATACTCGCTGCGGCTGCGTATCTATTAGCAGGATTGATATTGTTTGTCATGCTGCGTCCTGATCCGCTGATGATTGCAGAAATGCTGAGAATACAGGGATTGCAACCGTCTGCTCATCCTGCACATAACCGTACGACACCATTGGAAAATAAAAAAGGGATCATCGCTGGTGCAACCATTATGGTCGTTACGCAGGTGGTGATGGTTGCGATTATGACGATGACACCTGTACATATGCAGCATCATGGTCACGGTCTGGGCGAGGTCGGATTGGTGATTGGATTTCATATTGGAGCAATGTATTTGCCATCGCTGGTGACCGGACTACTAGTTGATAAGCTAGGGCGGGCGGTAATGGCGGTCGCTTCCGGCGTCACCTTATTATTGGCGGGGCTGGTTGCGGCGTTTGCGCCTGCTGACTCTATGATCTTGTTGATTGTGGCACTTTGTCTGCTCGGTCTGGGCTGGAATCTGGGCTTGATCAGCGGTACGGCATTGATCGTCGATTCAACCGAAGCTTCCACCCGGGCAAAAGTACAAGGTTCGGTCGATGTATTGATCGCCTTATCCGGCGCCGCTGGGGGAGCATTGTCTGGTATGGTTGTGGCGGGTTCCAGTTATCCGGTATTATCGATAGCTGGTGGAATTCTGTCGCTACTGCTCATTCCAGTTGTTATCTGGTCGCGATCCTCACGGCAACCCGTGTAAGAATGGTTGACGAATGGATATAACCTTTACAAAAGGTACTGTTTATATTGTGATATGAAGATATCGATATGGATTGGATCAGACAACAACTTCCGAATATAGGTACGAATGAGAAGATGATCCACGAAGCAGAACGGTTGTTCATAAGAACAGCCGTTTTTTGCTATATTGTGGGTTGTTCTGGCTTAGCCGTACATGGCAATGCCCAGCATTACTAGTGGCAAACCGGATGTACAAGCAACATAGCTCACTATTATCCTATCGCCCAATTCATTTTTTTGTTGCAAATGCAATATGAATACGATAGATTAAAAGTGTCTTATTTTTGTTGCATTTGCAATAAAATGAATATTGGAGGATATCATAATGACAGATATTTTACGTGAGGTCGGCATGATTGCGAGAGCGCTTGATTCCATTAGCAATATTGAATTCAAAGAGTATGATCTGACGAAAGGGCAATATTTATATTTGGTACGTGTCTGTGAGCATCCGGGCATTATTCAGGAAAAGCTTGCCGAAATGATCAAAGTTGACCGCACAACAGCTGCGCGTGCAGTGCAAAAGCTGGAGCTGAGCGGATTTGTGGAGAAGCGCGAGGATGAGCATAACCTGAAGATCAAAAAGCTATTTCCAACTGCGAAAGGTCAGCAGCTATATCCGTTTATCCAGCGCGAGCATCATCATTCGGAGCAGGTTGCGTTGAGCGGATTAACAGAAGAAGAAGGCGCTACGCTGCTGGCATTGCTGCAACGCGTGCGCAGCAATGTAGAGAAAGATTGGGAGTTTGTGAAAAAAGGCAACAAACGTCAATATTAAGGAATTGATCAGCGTCGTATGCGATATCAATCGTATACCAAATATCAATGGAACATGAGCAATCAATACCATTGTGTATGTTAGAAATCATGAAATGATAACAGGACATTGCTGACCTGTTAGGTTGTGCATACCTATAAGCAATAAGGAGTGACATACGATATGACAATCACGCTAAGCCGCTGTACCACCGCAGATGTGCAAGCGCTGCGTAGTATCAGCTACGAGACATTTGACGAGACGTTTGCTCCATACAATACACCGGACAATATGAGTGCTTATATGGATCAGGCATATGATACGAACAAGCTGGAAGAGGAGCTGTTGCATCCACATTCGCAATTTTATTTTGTAATCAAAGACGGACAGCATGCCGGGTATATGAAGCTGAATACAGATGATGCGCAGTCGGAGTCGATGGGCGATGAATCGCTGGAGATCGAACGAATTTATGTACGCAGTACGTTTCAAAAGCAAGGGTTAGGACGTTATTTGCTTAATCAGGCACTGAATATAGCGGCAGAGCATAAGAAAAGCAAAATTTGGCTAGGCGTATGGGAAAAGAATGACAATGCGCTGGCGTTCTACCATCGGCTGGGCTTTGTGCAGATTGGCGAGCATTCCTTTTACATGGGAGATGATCGGCAAATCGATCTTATTATGATGCGGAAGCTGTAGTTAGTGTGTCATATGGATATTGAAGTGGTAAGCGACCAGTCGACGGTCATGAATAGTAATTGTATATAGTAAGAACACCCCTATCTGTTGATTGGATAGGGGTGTTATGGGTTATGCTCCTACGCATCTTTACATGACGTTTTGCACAGTTATATTACATCTGGTGCATTTACAGAAATGGATGGTTGGATGTGGTCGGAGATTTGCGTATATACGGTTTTTTCTTCCAACCGCCCGCCTTTTTCTCTTTTGATGATAGAGAGAACGGTGTATAACCACCTGCATACATCGTCCCCGGCTTGTAACCAACAGCAGACGATAATTCGGCAGGAGTAGCATGCTGCTTATGTTCTAGCAGCTTGAGCAGCACCAGTGCCGCCGCGCGAGCATCTTCCAGCGCATCGTGATGCTGAAGTGGAATACCATAATATGCAGCCAAATTGTTAAGCCGATGGGCAGGAAGCTCATTTAGCACTTTTTTGCTAAGCAGATAGGTGCAGTAGTATTGAAAAGCGGGATACCCTGTTGCCGCTGCGTCCAGACTATGACGCAGCACGCTCATATCGAAGGCAGCATTATGTGCCACTACATGTTTATGTTCAAAATAAGGCAGTAGCTCTGACCACAATTCGCCGAATGTCGGTTCATGCTCCACCATAGACGGCGTAATTCGGTGAATACTAATATTCATGGGATCAAAATGCTGCTGCGGGTTGATCAGACGCGAATATTCGTTCACAATCTGTCCGTCCGCTACCTCGACGATCCCAATAGAGCAGGCGCTACTGCGACTGGAATTGGCAGTCTCAAAGTCAATCGTTACAAAGTTCATTCCATTCATCCTTTCCCGGCAATCCCCGGGGTGTTTGTGTTTGATTCTAATTCTAGTATGATTTCGCATGCTGCCAAACATTACAAAACCGTTGTTGACGAACGAGCCATCCCCCTGTACCCTTTGAAAGGAAGCCAAATGACAAATAACGGTATATTCATCTGTGCAAGCACACGGTACATAGTGCTGCCCGGATTTCTTATTGTAGTACATATGTACGCTGTATACTAGTGAGTTACACACAATAGGCAGTAGACAACCGACAATTTGATACACAAGGGGTTAACAGAACATTGAAGAGTAGACGAAGTGAACGACAACACAGACGAAAAAAGAATTCCATACGTGCATGGCTGCTTACATTGCTTGCTGTATTGATCATCGGAGTGGGCGGCACCGTATGGTACATGCAGCAGCAAGTCTCGACTGCCGAAACGAGGAATGCAAGTGGTCTCAATGAGCAAAAGGGTAATACAGCCGCTCAGCAACAGAACGGAAATTCTGCTACGGATTCCTCCAGCCCAGCTACCGATAAGGATAGTGCTATCCAGCAATCGGCACCTACTGTAGATGAGCAATATGATCTGGTATTGATCGGCAGTGAGATTGAAGGCATTCTGATGGCAAAGGCAGCGCACGATGAAGGATTGAATGTACTGATCCTTGATCCGCGGAACGAGCCGGGCGGTCAGCTGTTACAGGGACAGATGCTCGTACTAGACGAGCCGAACAACAACAAAAAAGTCAGTCTTGTTCAAGGCGAGATGAAGAAGCTTTATAACGCCTACAATAGTGGCGAAATTCGCAAGGAATCCGATTTTGTGGAATATTATAACGGGTTGATTCAAGGGATTACGCTCAAAAGCGGCATCACGCTCGGACATATCCAGCAGGACGAATTGAACCATATGCACTCCATTTCCAGCATCACGTATACGGAGAAGGATGGTGCAGAGCATACGGTATCAGCACGTTATTTTGTGGAAAATACCGACTATGCTGCACTCAGCTCTAAGCTGGACGTTACGCGGATTCCGGGTGTGGAGTCCATTTTCAGTGATAGCGACAAGCCCGAGTATATGGCAGCAACGTATATGCTCAAATTCAAAAACGTCGACTGGATCGCTCTCCACAGCGCGACATTATTGGACTATCCGCTCTCCAATCTGGAAGCGAAATATGGAACGAACACGTATGTCGATTACGACTTTGGCACCGGGTTCAACAAGGTGACCGACAAGCTCAAGCTGGCAGATTCTCAGCTCAAGCTACGCGGCATCAACTCAACTTATCAGAAGCATGGCGATGTGATCATCAATGCACTGCTGATCTATGATGTCGATCCATCCAATCCAGAATCCGTCAGCAAAGCAATCGCCAAAGGCAAAGCCGCGGCGCCGGAAGTGCTGAAATTTCTGCGTGACAATATTCCCGGCTACAAAAACGCCGAGCTGAACGGGTTCCCGGATTATCTATATATCCGTGACTATAACCGGTATCAGACAGATTATGTGCTGACGTATAACGATGTACAAGACAGCAATATGTTCTGGGACAATGTGAGTGTGGGCGGTTATCCGATGGATATTCAAGGTACACACGAGGTTCCAACAGGCAAAGGATACGGCAAGCCAGACTTTTACGGCATTCCGATGCGATCATTTGAGTTGAAGGATTACGATAATGTACTGGTCGCTGGTAAAAATATCGGTGCAGAGATTCAGGCATACGGTAGTGCACGCATCACTCCAACTACCGCGCTAGCAGCTGAGACGATGGGCATTATTTTGGGGCATGAAGGCAAAGACAAGCGTCTACGTGAGCTGACCAAGCAGGATTTTGAACAGATTCATGACTATTTGCGTAAAGATTACAATATCTCGTTGGAATAGGATGTATTGCTGCATTCCTGCATTCATGTATTCGCGGGTAGAGCATGAACAGATACTAGCGACATGATCCAACATACAAAACAAACAGGCACGCCGGTTATATAGAACCATGGACCGTTTCATCCCATCTGAGATGATATACGGTCGCATGCTTCTTATAGTGGCGTGCCTGTTTATTGATTTCTACATAAGTATGGCAAATCTATAAGTAGACGGTAAGAGCTGGAGTAAGCGAAGCGCAGACGAGACTATCGAATACGCTACAGGAAAATATCTTCAATTTCCAGATTGGATTGCATGGACAGGTCTTTGAAGCCTTTATCTGTTTCGATCAACGGGCGGAAATAATCCGACGGATTGGTCATGACGATTTTGCCAGTTTCGCCGGAGTTGAGACGAACTTTTTTGCCGATCATATTCGGTAACATATTGCGGATAAATGTCTGCGCTGCATCCGGGTACAGCTGACCGAAACTCATACGATGCAGCTCTTTTAATACTTTGAGCAGCTCTTGCTTGGATTGGTACACCCGATTGGTCGTCATCGCACTATAAATATCAGCAACCGAAACGATTCGCGAATATGGGTGAATATCTTCCAGCTTGAGACCGTGAGGATATCCTTTGCCATCGGTACGCTCATGATGTTGCAGAGCGACAATGGCGCTAATCTCATCCCCTGTAGATTGCATAATCAGATCATGGCCAAATGTCGTATGTTGCTTCATAATCTCAAATTCGTCCGCAGTCAGCTTGCCCGGCTTGTTCAGAATCTGAGGTGGAACCTTTGATTTGCCAACATCATGCAAATAACCAGCGCGTCCGATAATATACGCTTCACGCTCTGTATAGCCCATCCACGTTGCCAGATAATAAGACAGCATGCCTACCTGTAGGGAATGGGTATACGTGTAATTATCCGTATCATTGAGCACGAATAGCACGGATACGACGTCCTTCTGGGTATGCAGCTCGTTCATTAGCGGCTCCAGCATCTGATCCACCTGGCTACCATCGAATTCGCCACGCGAAGCCGCACTCAGAAACAGATTTTCAAAGCCCGACAAGGCAGTATCAAAATGCACTTTCGCTTCTTCCAGCGAACGCACAGGTTCGGTCTGTAAAGAATCAACCGTGTTCTCAATCTCCACATAATCAACACCATGCTGTAGCAGCTTGCTGATATCATTGGAAAGAAGAGTATGGCCCTTTTGCATAATGTGAATGCCGAATGAGTTGAATGTATCACTTAACAGCGTATCTCCCGGCTTTAAATCTGTCACATGAACTCTCAATGCGGGGCACCTCCATAAATGAATGTTAAATGTATCATATCAAGAAAGAATTTTGATAACAACGGAAACGTGGATAAAAGGACTCAGGACTTTGGCTCTACCGGATTCCACGGTCCGGTTTGCGCACCTTTCCATTCGGAACCGTCCGCCCATATTTCTTTTTTCCAGATTGGCACGGTTTCTTTGAGCCGTTCAATGGCGAAGCGACTGGCTTCATACGCATCATTGCGATGAGAGGAAGATACCGCGATGATGACGCTCGTCTCGGCGATTGCAACGGTGCCAGTACGATGACTGATTGCACAGCGTGTGCCGGGCCAGCGGCTGGCAATTTCAGTCCCGATTTTTTGCAATTGACTCAATGCCATCGGTACATAAGCTTCATATTCCAGATGAATCGTCTGCATCTCGCCAGTCATCTCGCGTGTTGTGCCGATAAACGCAATCGTAGCACCGTGATTGTTATCGCCAACTTTGGCAATCACTTCTTCCGCAGACAGCAAATTGCCGGTAATGACATACAGCCCATCTGGAGTTTGCGCGCCGTTATCGGCACCTGATCCACCGGATACGGGCGGAATAAGTGCCAATTCGTCATTTTCCTTAATAGTATTATCGACCGAAGCGTACTCTTGGTTAACAGCTGCAAAGGCGTGACGGATGGAATTTTCCGCATCAGGGTATAAAGAAGATAGCGTTTCCTTCAAATGAGCTACTGTAACCGGCAATGTGGTGCCATCATCAGCGACTGGTGGCTCGATATTTATTTGAACTTCGGACTGTCCGATTCGTTCGGCAAGCCCGGCGAATAATTTAATGGTATACTGCATAAAAGTAACGACCTCCAACATGTATTTATCACTTTTGATAGTACCATATTCTGATGTCATATTGGTGTGACAAGAAAAACACATACGGACATCGGCAGCAATGATATAATCAATGTTTATATTTGCGATAATACCCGAATTTGTGCGTGATGATACATCATCATAGAAGCTATTGAGACGAAAGGGGTTCCCGTATGAACACAGAACAGCAACGAGATAGCGACATGATCACGATTTTGCATACCAATGATCTGCACAGTCATTTTGAAAATATGGGCATCCTGGCTGCCATCGCGGATGAATATCGGCAACGCTGCGGCGATGAGCATGTGCTACTGCTCGATATCGGCGATCATATGGATCGGATGGCGATGGAAACGGAAGGCTCCAGCGGTGGCGCCAATGTCGATATTCTCAATATGACCGGCTATGATGCAATTACAATCGGCAACAACGAAGGCTTGACATATACGCCAGAGATTCTGAATCAGACATATGCTGGCATTGTTAGTCCGGTCATATGCAGCAATGTGATAGAGCATGAAACAGGGGCACCGCCAGTGTGGATGGAGCCATACCGAATTATCGAGAAGGGCGGCTGGACAATCGGACTGGTTGGGGCAACTGCGCCTTATGGTGATTTCTACGACATTCTGGGCTGGGATGTAAGCGAACCACTGGCAAGCTTACAACCACTCATTCGGCAGCTTCGAGGTCAGGTGGATTTGCTAGTGTTGATGTCGCATCTTGGATTGTCCACCGATCAGAGATTGGCAGAGCGATTACCGGAGTTGGATGTAATTCTTGGCGGTCATAGCCATCATGTACTGGAGCGTCCGTTGCAGATCGGTCACACCGTAGTCGGAGCAGCTGGCAAATTTGGACATTATATGGGGTATATGAGCTGGCAAAAGGATGCGCACGGCAACCGTCCACGTCTATTGGATAGCGGGCTAGTTCCAACCTCACCAGAGATGGAGCGTAGCGCCGAGATTGAAGCGGCGATTGTGCTTCATCGTCAGCGTGCAGAAGAACGGATGAGCCATGCGATTGCGATGCTGGAACAACCATTAGATATCAACTACGAGCATGAATCTCCGCTCGGCAATCTGTTGGCGCAGGCGGTGCGCCGTTATACTGGAGCGGAGCTGTCCATTGTGAACAGTGGACAATTGCTTGGCCCGTTGCCAGCAGGTGAGATCAGTGAGGCACTGCTACACCGTCTCTGTCCGTCACCGATCAATCCGTGTCTGACCCTGCTCAAAGGCAGCAGCATTCGGCAGGCGCTGGAACAATCACTGCTAGGTGAATTTACACATAAGCCGATTATGGGGTATGGATTTCGCGGCAAAGTGCTAGGCGGGTTATGTGTAGATGGCATGAATGTTCATGTGGATTGGTCGCGCCCGCCCTATGAGCGTATAACAAGCATCAAGGTAGGAACAGAGATACTGGATGACCAGCGTGAATATAGCGTTGGTTCGCTAGATATGTTTACCTTTCGAATCGGATACGAATCGCTCAGCGAGAGTGCGGGTGTGACGTATATGCTGTCTGAATTTATCCGCGATCTGCTACGAAGTGAATTGCAAACGCCGGGTGCGGTGTCTAGCTGTGCCGGAGCGCGCTGGTTTATGTTATGATAAACAAGACCTTGTACCAACAATTGCATAGTAGATGTGCATATGATCCGTTATGCAGAGTGAATTTCAGGGTTAATACATGAAATAAGGTGAAAAATAAATGACAGTTATACACAGAAGTGAGTGGCCGCTGAAGGAATTATCCCCGAGTTACGATCCGTGGGACCCACTGCAATCACTTCGCCAGTACGGCAAACATACGCTGACAAGCGTGGAGATGACGGTGACCAATCTGTGCAATATGCGCTGTGAGCATTGCGCGGTCGGCGATTCGCTCGTATTGCGCGAACCGGACATGATCCCGCTGCCGCTGATGCTCAAACGCCTTGATGAGGTAGAGCATTTGCAGACGATCAGCATTACCGGCGGGGAACCGTCATTTCGCAAAAAAACAGTAGATGAGGTGATCGTTCCGCTGCTGCGTTATGCACGCGAACGCGGGATCCGTTCTCAGATCAACTCTAACCTGACGCTGGACATCGGCCGATACGAGCAATTGCTGCCGTATCTGGACGTTATGCATATTTCGTTTAACTATACATCGCCCGATGATTTCCATGAGGTGGGCTTTGCCAATAGCGGTCATCCGGTGCCGCGCGAAGCCGCTGTACGCATGTATGACAAGATGATCGACAATACGCGTCGTCTGAGCGACGCAGGCATGTTCATTTCCGCCGAGTCGATGATCAATTACCGCACACACCGCAAGCTGCCAGAGATTCATAATCTGATTCGTGAAATGGGCTGTCAGCGTCATGAGGTGCATCCGATGTATGCTGCTGATTTTGCCGCTAAACTGCCAGTGCTGTCACTGGAAGATTTCCGCGCTGCGATTCACGATCTGTTGGATCATCGGGATCAGGATATGTGGATGCTGTTCGGTACATTGCCATTTTTCAGCTGCAATCCGGGTAAAGAAGATCGCGAGATCGTATCGCGTCTACGCGGCGAGCGCAATGTAACGGTGCGTAACGATCCAGACGGACGCAACCGGGTCAATGTGAATATGTTTACCGGGGATGTGTTTGTAACCGATTTTGCGGCGATTCCGGCATTTGGCAATATTGCAAACCGTAAGCTGGATGATATCTTTGGCGAATGGAGCAATAACCATCCGCTGAATCAGCAGGTCAATTGTCATTGCGATCTGGCTGCTTGCTGCGGCCCGAATCTGCTCGTGGCAGACATGTATTACAAAGATACGGATTTCAAATCACGCAAAGCGATACTGTAAAAGTCGCCTTCATTGTGCGCAGGTACGCCGTGTATGGGTTCCGGCGGCAGTGTGCGGCTGATGTACCATATATCCGAGAAAAGGGGCGTTCCGGTTGGGGCATGAGTTTGAGATCGGCAGTTTAATACTCAATTTGGCTCTTGTATTTGTACTTGTATTTTTGAATGGATTTTTTGTGGCCGCCGAATTCTCACTGGTCAAAGTGAGGCATTCGCGGCTAACGGAATTGAAAAGTGAAGGCAACCGTCTGGCAGGGTATGCGCTCAAGGTAAACAGCAAACTGGATGCGTATTTGTCAGCTACTCAGTTCGGTATCACACTTGCCTCGCTCGGACTTGGTTGGGTCGGTGAGCCGGCGATATCTGAGCTGCTGGTAGAACCGCTTATGTACAAATTAGGCTTTACCGATGGCACGTTAATTACGACGATTTCGGTCATTATCGGATTTGCGGTGATTACATTTTTGCATATTGTACTGGGCGAGTTGGCGCCCAAGTCGCTAGCTATTCAGCGGACAGATGGCGTATCGCTGGCATTGTCTGCGCCACTGCTGTTCTTTTACCGGGTATTCTTCCCGTTTATCTGGTTGCTGAATACGGCTGCCAATGGTGTTCTGCGCGCAGTTGGTATTGAGCCTGCGAGCGAAGCGGAAGGTGCGCATTCTGAAGAAGAAATTCGCATTCTGATGAACCAGAGCGCCAAGAGCGGGGTTATGGATGAAGGCGAGATTGAGCTCGTTAACAATATTTTTGAATTTTCCGATCTGCTTGCACGTGAAGTGATGTTGCCTCGTACCGATATGAATTGCTTGTATACGAATCTGTCCAAAGAAGAGAATCTGGCGATCATTCAGGATACGAAGCATTCACGTTATCCGGTGGCGGTGGAAGACAAGGACAGAATCATCGGCTTTGTACATATTACCGATGTACTGTTGTCGCCAGTTAATCAGCCGTATGATCTGGCTGCGCTGGCTCGTCCGATCCTTAACGTACCAGAGTCGATGGAGATCAGTCATGTATTGCAATTGATGCAGAAGAATCATGCTCAAATGACGCTCGTGGTTGATGAATACGGCGGTACTGCCGGTTTGCTAACTGCTGAGGAGATTCTGGAAGAGATTGTCGGCGAGCTGTACGATGAGTTCGAAGATGAGCGCCCGGATGTGGAACGGATCGGCGATATCATTTCGGTGGATGGTCGTATGTTGATCGAAGATGTGAACGAGCTGTCCGGGGTGGAGATTGATGACGATGAAGTCGATTCCATCGGAGGCTGGATGTTCAAAGAGCTAGAGGGCGTACCGGAAAATGGCAAAACCGTCGAAGTGGACGGTGTCGTATTCGAGGTTGCCGAATCGGAGCGTCTGCGCATTATGCGGGTGCATGTTCATCCGCTGCCTCAACAGGAAGATGAAGAGGACGAGGAAAATGAACATCGCAATGAGGAGCGTTCATCCGGCGAATCGTAAAGAATTGTCGTACTGCGAATCGTTGAGCCGGTAGGATCGGCTTAAATCATACAATGGTATACAGGCGGTATGGATCTTGTCCATACCGCCTGTGCTACATGTATACATAGTATAGAAGTATGGAAAAGGAGTGCGAATGATGAGTGAATTTCCAGTACTACGCAAGCCAGAAGCGATGATGTTTGATATGGACGGAACGCTGTTTGAAACGGAAACCGTTCTGCTGCCCGCCTATTATGCCACCTTTGAACAGCTGCGTCAGGAAGGATTGTACGAAGGCGAGACACCGCCAGAAGAGATCATTCTCGGCTCGCTCGGTATGCTGCTGGAAGATATCTGGGCGCGTGTGATGCCCGGTGTGGGAGAGCGCACAATTGTACGCGCGAATGAGCTGCTGGAACAGCTGCAAATTGATCGTATGAAGGCAGGTACATCGCGTTTGTATCCGCAGGTGGAGCAGACACTGCGTGAACTGCATCGTCACGGTGTAAAGCTATTTATCGCCAGTAACGGGCTAGAAGGCTATGTAAAAGCGATCGTGGATGTGCACCAGCTTAACGATATACTGGATGGTGTCTACAGTGCAGGTGAGTATCAGACAGCGACCAAGGTTGATCTGGTGAAGCTATTGCTGGAACAGCATCAGATCGAACGTGCATGGATGGTCGGCGATCGTTCGTCCGATGTCGAAGCAGGACGCCAGAATGATCAGACCGTGATCGGTTGTCGGTATGCGGATTTTGGTGACAGTCATGAGCTGGATGGCTCGGATGTGATCATTACGTCGTTTGAACAACTGCTGGATGTGTTTAATAAAGCGGAGTAGCGGCACGGTTTTACTTTGACCTGCAAATCAGTTACCCTGTAATGGATATGTTTTGGCCTGCCGTGGCTGGAGCTGCGGGCAGGCTGTTAGCATGTATAAAACAACGGTGATGGATTCACCGGAAAGTGGGGCTTTTTATGACAAACATTTATGACAAGGCCAACGAATTGTCTCAATCGATTCGCGATAGCAAAGAAGTGGCTGATATTACCGCAGCGATGCAACTGATCGACAACGACCCGGAAAGCAAACGCATGCTGGACGATTTCCGTGCGCGTCAGATTGAAGTACAACAACGTATGATGTCTGGCGATATGCCGAACCCGGAAGAAATGGAACAGATGGAAAAGCTGTTCGAGGTACTGAATCTGAACCTCAACATTCGTCGTCTATTTGATGCCGAGCAACGTCTGAGCACAATCATCGAAGATATTAATAAAATCATCACTGACAGTTTGAGCCATCTGTATGGCGGTTCAGCTCAATAATCTGTCATAATGCAGCATTGCAATAAGAGTATAACAGCATCCTTTCGTACTGATAGGATCACAGCAGGAACAGTTAATGCTTCCAGCTATTGCTAATCATTGGTTATAACTTCGGATGACTATATCGCCCGGAGCAGAGAAGCAGCGCGACTTATCCCAAATTGGGAGGAGACGCGCTGCTTTTTTGTGCTATAATACAACAATAGTGATACAGATACGGGAAGGTGGTGCTACAGTTGCAGGAACAGGATGATTCGATTACGAAGCATGAGCAGCTGTTACAACATATCGAAAAGCTCAAAGTTGGCTCCAAAATCTCGGTACGCAAGCTGGCAAGGCAGATGGGTGTTAGTGAAGGTACTGCCTATCGTGCGGTCAAAGAAGCGGAAACGATGGGCATCGTCATTACACGCGAGCGGATTGGTACGGTACGGATTGAGAAGCGTCCACGCGGTGTATCTGATCAACTGACATTTGCCGATGTAGCGGACATTGTAGAAGGCAAAGTACTGGGCGGCAGCAGTGGTCTGGACAAAACGCTTGTGAAGTATGCGATCGGTGCGATGAAGCTGGATGCGATGATGCGTTATGTGGAAGCAGGCAGTCTGCTTATTGTCGGTAACCGAGAGGATGCCCACCATCTGGCGTTGGAGCATGGCGCAGCAGTGCTGATTACCGGTGGTTTCAGCACTAGCCCGGAGGTCAAAGCGCTTGCGGATGCACGCGGTCTGCCGATTATTTTGTCGCGTCATGATACATTTACCGTGGCGTCCATGATTAACCGAGCCTTATTCGACCGGATGATCAAAAAGAAAATTATGCTAGTTGAGGATATTATCGCTGGCAGACCGAAGCCGGGTGTACTGAAGGCATCCAGTACAGCGGATGATTTTCACGAAACGGCAGAGAAGACTGGCTATCAACGGCTGGCAGTAGTTGACGAATGGAATCGGATCATCGGCATTGTTGGACGTAAGGAAATTCAGCAATTGCCACCGGATCAACCTATTGAAAAGGTGTTAGTGCGTCGTCCGATTACCGCAACGCTGCAAACGTCACTGGCGTCCGCCGCGCAGACGATGATGTGGGAAAGTATCGACTTTCTACCTATCGTTGACCGGAACCGCAAGCTGATCGGCACGGTCACAAGACGTGAAGTACTGCAAGCGATGCGTGATGCACAGCATGAGCCGAATACAGGCAATATGGAGACGTTCGATTATCTGATCTGGAACGGATTTGCCGAAGAACGGGATGAAGAGGGTGGCGTGGTCTTCCATGGCTTCATTACGCCACAGATGGCGACGGAGCTAGGTAACATTTCCGAAGGCATTCTGATCTCGGTTATGATTCAAGCAGCGATTCGCACCGCACGATTATTTACCAGTCATGATTATGTACTGGACAATATGTCTACGTATTTCCTGCGTCCGGTTCAAATTGAGGATGCGATTATGATTCGTCCGACCGTGCTTGAAGCAAGCCGCCGCACATACAAAGTCGAGATTGAGATTCTGTACGAAAATGCGCCCGTCTCCAAATCGATGCTGACATTGCAATCGATTGATCATGGCTGAGAGTATACGATGAAGTGACATGCTACAGTAAGGCGAAGCGATATATCGAACCAAGAAGTGACATCGCACAGTAAGGTGAAGCGATATATCGAACCAACATGTATACAGCAAAGAGGCTGCACCGATATAAGCGGGCAGCCTCTTTGGTATATATAGCAATGCACTGTTGCTGAACAGTGTAGTCTGATTACACTTTAAAACGGTCAACCATGCCTTTCAATTCCTGCGCCACGCTGGACAAAACAGCTGCGGACGAAGAAATCTCTTCCATTGTCGCCAATTGCTGCTCGGTAGCAGCAGAGACCGATTCGATCTCGCCAACGGCTTGACTGCTAATACCAGACATTTCGTTGACCGATTGAATAACTCGGCTCGTACCATGAGACAGAGTGAAGGATGCGTCGGATACACTTTGGATACTATCGACCACCTGATTTACATAGCTACGAATCCGACCGAACGAATCACCTGCCGTTTGCACAGCGCTGATGCTTTGTTTGACCTCGCTGGCACCAGCATTCGTTTTGCCAACGACGGACTGGATTTCGGTCTGAATGTTCTGGATCAAGCCGCCAATCTGATTGGCAGAAGAGGATGCTTCGTCTGCCAGATTACGGATTTCCTTGGCAACGACGCTGAAGCCTTTGCCATGCTCACCAGCGCGGGCGGCTTCGATACCTGCATTGAGAGACAGCAGATTGGTCTGCTTGGCGATCTGAGCAATGGCGGTTACAATCTCGCCAATCGTTTGAGAATGCTGGCTCAGATTACCGACGGAGCCGGACAATTCATTGAAAATAGATTGCAGCTTACCAATCTCATCGTTCGCAGAGCGCAGCGCATTGTCGCCCTCGGTTACTTTATCTGCGGTCAAAGCAGCGGTAGCGGCAACCTGCTGAGCGCTACCGGCAATATGCTGAATACCATCAGCCATCTGATACACTGTACCCGAAGTATGATTCACCTGCTCGGACTGTCGCTCCGAACCGGAAGCCATTTGCTGGATCGATTCGGCGATATGCTGCGACGCGTGTGTCGTTTCGGTAGAACTGGCATTTAATTGTTCCGAAGAAGAAGCCAGATGCAGCGACGTATCTTTGACATGGGCGACAATCTCGCGCAGGCTGGAAGTCATCTCGGCAAGTGATTGCGATAGCGCCGCTACTTCATGCTTGGCACGAATATTCCATGTTGTCGTCAGATCGCCTTTGGCAACTGAATCGGTCGCTTGAACAAGCTGCATAATCGGTCGTGTTAATCGTCCGGCAAATATATAACCGGCTACAATCGCAACAATCAGGGAGACGACAAGAATAATGATACTGCTATACAGCAAGGTGAAATATTCCTGCATAATCAAGCTGTATGACTTCTCGCTGAATACCGTCCAACCTGTAATTGGATCTTTCATATAAGAAACGACCTTTTTCGTAGCTCCTGTTCCATAAATGAGTGTGCCACTGTTACCAGCTGATCCTTGTTGAAAGGCAGTCGTTGTATGAATATCGCTATCGAGCTGTGTCGTATCAGGGTGAGCCAGCACTACACCAGTACGGTCGGCAATATAGGCAGTTTGCCCATTGGTGGAAAATTCCTTGGCATATGTGCTCATCGTATCTAGCGGCAATGAACATTGTACAAAGCCCGTCAATGTGTTGCTGTCATCAAACACAGGGTAAACGATGTTAATGATTTTTTTGCCGGATGATTTGCTGACCAGTACATCGGAGATGACGGGCTTCTGTGTGGCGATCAACTGCTTGTAATAATCGCGATCACTGACATTATCCAGATCGGCGTCAGTATTTTTGGCAATCTGCTGACCATCCTGATCGCTAAATACAAGCGTTTGCAATTCTGGATGCAGACCAGCTACTTGAGCGAGCAGATTTTTCGTTTGGGGAAGCTGGTCAGGCGTATACTGTTTAAACTCCGGGTTCGTTGCCAGCTGTTGCAGCATGGACAGCTCGCTGTTTACGAGTGTTTGTGCCTTTTGCAGCACGAGATCGACGTTCTGCTCATTCATGGCATATGCATCGTTCTGGATTTTCTGGGTTGTGCTAATCAGACTGAACGCTCCGAACACCAACAATGGTACAATGGTGATAATTGACACAACAAGTATTAACTGCCTCTTCATGATTTTGTCCCCGCTCTCCACTTAATCAAGTGTAAACTTGCATACAATATTCTTTTTATCGGTGACAATAAGTAAAACATTAGAAAGTATTGTCAGTATTTGTCGTGGCTCAGTATAAAGTTTTCGTGGAACATACAGATCAATGGACCATTTATGGTAAAATAATAAAGCTGAGTATGCCCGCAAAATGGCGGGTAATGGCTGTATAGAATCTCAGAAATACGACTACAGAAAGCAGGGAAGCGTATGACCCCATTCGTACATTTGCACGTGCATAGTGAATACAGTCTGCTCGACGGGGCTGCGCGTATTCAAGATCTAGTGAGCCGTGCAGCGGAGAATGGCATGACCTCGCTCGCGCTGACGGATCATGGCGTGATGTATGGAGCCATCCCATTTTACAAAGCTTGTTTACAGCACGGCATCAAGCCGATTATCGGCTGTGAAGTCTACTATACTGCCGGTTCGCGCCGTGAGAAGGCTGCGCGCAAAGATCAGCCGATTCATCATCTGCTGTTACTGGCGAAGAACGAAACTGGTTATCGAAACCTGATGAAGCTGTGCTCAATCGGGCACCTCGAAGGCTTTCACTATAAGCCCCGTATTGATGGGGAAGTGCTGCGACAATATCACGAAGGCATTATTTGCCTGAGCGCCTGTCTGGGCGGCGAGATTCCGCAGCATCTACTGAACAATGAACCGGAAAAGGCTAAACAGGCTGCCCAGCGTTATCTGGATATTTTCGGTGAAGATTTCTATATCGAATTGCAAGATCACGGTCTAGCAGAGCAAAAGAAAGTCAATCCGCTGCTCATTCAATTAGCACGTGAATTAGATGTGCCACTCGTCGCTACTAATGATGTGCATTATCTCACCGAGGACGATGCCAAAACGCAGGATGTGCTGATCTGTATCGGCACTGGCAAAACGGTGGACGATGAGAGTCGTCTGCGCATCCCGACGAACCAGCTATATCTGAAAAATGGTCAGCAGATGGATACGTTATTCCCGCATGTGCCGGAAGCGACTGCCAACACGGTTGCTATCGCTGACAAATGTCAATTGAATATTCCGCTTGGTCAATCGCTGTTGCCATCGTATCATCCATTGCCGGAAGGGGTAGATGCTGCCCGCTATCTGGAACAGCTATGTCGCGAAGGATTGGAGCAGCGTTATAGCGAGGGCGAGCTATGGAATGTACCAGAACAACGTGCCGAGCTGGAGCATCGTCTGCAATACGAATTATCTGTGATCGGCAATATGGGCTTTGCCGATTATTTCCTGATTGTATGGGACTTTATGAAGTTTGCTCACGAAACCGGCATTGTGACCGGACCGGGTAGGGGCTCATCAGCAGGCAGTCTGGTAGCGTATGTACTACGGATTACGAATGTCGATCCGATTCGATATAAGCTTCTATTTGAACGTTTCCTGAATCCAGATCGCGTATCGATGCCGGATATTGATATCGACTTCAGCGATCTGCGACGTGATGAGATGATTGATTATGTTGTATCCAAATATGGGCGTGATCGGGTTGCTCAGATTATCACCTTCGGAACGCTGGCTGCCCGTGCAGCTGTACGCGACGTTGGACGAGCACTCAATGTGCCCTATTCTGATACCGACCGTGCTGCCAAGCTGATTCCGGCGCAGATTGGCGTGACGATTCAGCGTGCGCTGGATCAGGTGTCCGAGCTGCGTGACCGCGCTGCTCAATCGCCAGCGGTGAAGGAATTGATCGATACCGCGCTCAAGGTCGAAGGGATGCCGCGTCATGCTTCTACTCATGCCGCAGGTGTCGTCATTTCCAGCGGTCCGCTAACTGATGTCGTACCATTGCAAGAAGGTAGTGAGCATGCCGTGCTGACCCAGTATGCGATGGAAAATCTGGAAGCAATCGGTATGCTGAAAATGGACTTTCTCGGACTGCGCACCTTATCTATCATCGAACGCTGTTTGGACTGGATCAAGGAACAGACCGGTGAAGTGATTAATTTTGACCAAATTCCGATGGATGATGCGCTCACTTACAAAATGCTCAGTCAGGGCGATACGATGGGCGTATTCCAGTTGGAGTCGCCGGGAATTCGTCGTGTGCTGCGCGATATGAAACCGAGTGAATTTGAAGATATCGTCTCGGTCAATGCGCTGTATCGTCCAGGTCCAATGGACTTTATCCCGCGTTATATTGAAGGCAAGCATGGCAGCATTACGGTGGAATATCCGCATCCCGATTTGCAGCCAATTCTGCAAGATACGTATGGGATTATCGTGTATCAGGAGCAGATTATGCAGATTGCTTCCTTGATGGCGGGCTTCTCACTTGGGGAAGCCGATCTACTGCGCCGAGCCGTTTCTAAAAAGAAACGCGAAGTGCTGGATCAGGAGCGTGCCCACTTTGTGGAAGGTAGTCTCAAGCAGAATTATAGCGAGCAGGATGCCAATGTTGTGTATGATATGATCGTTCGCTTTGCCGATTATGGATTCCCGCGTGCGCATGCGACCGCCTATGGCGTGCTGGCATTCCAGACTGCTTATCTCAAAGCGCATTATCCGGTTCAATTTATCGCATCGATGCTGACCGCCGTTATGGGCGTACATCGTCGAGTGGCAGAATTCGTGCTGGAATGTCAGCGTATGGGGGTGGAAGTGCTACCGCCGGACATTAATCAGAGTGGTGTAACCTTTACCCCGGTGCCAGATGAATCGGTATCCAGTGGTGGACATATCCGCTTCGGTCTTGGCGCCGTCAAGAATGTCGGTACGCAGGCGATTAATAGCATGATCAAGGAACGCGAAGATCGTCCGTTTGACAGTCTGGTCGACTTTTGCCGTCGCGTCGATCCGAAGGCGTGTAACAAGCGCGTCATCGAGTCGCTCATTCAAGCAGGTGCTTTTGACAATTTGCCTGGGCATCGTGCTCAACTGCTGCAAATGCTAGATGAAGTGATCAAGGAAGCGGCAAAATGGCGCAAAGAGCGTGAGGAATTGCAGATTGAGATGTTCGACTTTGATCTGGGCGAGAAGCCGAACTGGGAAGTGTCGTACCCGGATGTGCCGCCATTTAGCGCGGGTGAACAGCTGGAATTTGAACGCGAGCTGCTCGGATTATACTTGTCCGGTCATCCACTGGACGATTATGAGCAGCCAATTGAACAGTCCGGTCTGTCACGGTTGATGAATCTGCATGAAGCCGAAGACGAAAGTCTGGTCGCTGTTGCTGGTATGGTCGTTTCACTCAAAGCAATTACGACCAAGCAGGGCAAAGCGATGGCATTTATGGAAATGGAAGACCAGATTGAGAAGTGCGAAGTCGTGATGTTTCCGGAAACGTGGCGCAAATGCCGCGATCTCGTTGACAAAGGTGTACTGCTAATTGTGCGCGGTCGTCTGCAACAGGAAGACGAGGGCTTCAAGCTGCTGGCAGAAGAAGTGATACCTCTCACTCCCGATCATACAGTGGAGATGGCGGAAAAGGTCAAGCAGCGCATTCAGTCTGCACGCAGCAAAAAGTCCCTGTCATCCAGTAGCGGAACTAGCAGCGGTTCATCAACCGCCGCGGCGCGTTCCATCGCGCGCACATCGACAGCAGACGGCGGAACCGCCTCATCGCGCAATACGGCATCTTCAACTGCCGAGCGTAGTGCAGCCGCAGTCGTAGATGCGTCGAAGCAGCACGTCTATATCAAAATTACGAGCGAAGCCCAGCGTGCAGGCAAGCTGGAGCAGCTCAAACAACTGTTCGCCAATCATCCCGGTCAGCTCGGTACGATTCTCTTTTATGAAGAATCGCAAAAGCTGTTCGATCTGAGCGGCAGTTATCGCATCAAGCCTTCTCCCGACCTCTTCAAGCAAATGGAGCAGATGCTAGGCGAAGGCACCGTACGTGTAAAATAAAAAATAACATCGTTCCTAAATAAGATTTTTATAGTATCGATCTGCCATTGTCCCTATCAACACTCCCATCGATCCACCGCTCACCTCTGAACGGTGGATCGATTTCTTATGATGTTTCTTTGTTGCGGCAAAAAAGTGTGGTATGGTATCATTATCCCATTATGTGGGCTTCGGCCTGCCGTTTTATCATGATCGTATCATTTATCAAAAACAAAGCACATTCATAAACTGGGGAATAAGTATACGTCTGAAGAGGTGTAGTTGTGTTTAGAGATTTATTCCAGAAGAAAAAAAAATATGCGACCATTCCTTCACAGCGCTGGAGTAATGAATCCGCATCAGATGAGCAGCCACAGGAACGCCCGAAACGTGAAATTCCCGAAGGCCTGATGAACAAGTGCAGCAAATGCGGCACGATTCATTACAGCAAGGAACTGGAAAAAAACCTGAAGGTATGCAGCAACTGCGGTTATCATATGCGATTGAACGCGATTGAGCGTATCGTTATGACCGTGGACGAAGGCAAGTTTACCGAGTTTGACGCGGGTATGGAATCTGTCGATCCGCTGAACTTCCCGGGCTATGCCAAAAAGCTGGAGCAGCAGAAGATGAATTCTGGTCTGCGCGATGCAGTGATTACCGGTCAGGGCGAGATCGACGGTCATCCGGTCATTCTGGCTGTAATGAGCTTTGACTTTTTCAGCGGTAGTATGGGTTCGGTTGTCGGCGAGAAGATCACCCGTGCGATTGAAGCAGCTGATGAGCGTAACTTGCCACTGATTATGTTCTCCACCTCTGGCGGAGCGCGTATGCAGGAGAGTATTATCAGCCTCATGCAGATGGCGAAGACGAGCGCGGCATTGGCACGTTTTCAAGAAAACGGCGGACTGTACATATCCGTCATTACCGATCCGACGATGGGTGGCGTATCCGCCAGCTTTGCGATGCTGGGCGATGTGATTATGGCTGAGCCGGGCGCATTATTCGGTTTTGCCGGTCGTATCGTTATTGAGCAGACGATCCGCCAGAAGCTGCCTGACAATTTCCAGACAGCCGAGTTCAATCTGGAGCACGGACAGCTCGATATGGTTGTCAACCGTAAAGATATGAAGTCCATGCTGGGCGAATTGCTGGACTATCATACATGGAAAGGGGGATTTTGAGTGGCAGGAGAGATGCCTTTTGAAATGCCTCTCGTTGAATTGCGCAAAAAGATCGACGAGCTGAAACAGTTTGGTCAGGAAAAAGAAATCGATTTTACCGATGAGATCAACCGTCTGGAAGAGCGTTATCGTCAGATGGAAGGTGAAATCTATACCAATATTAGTCCCGCCCAGAAAATGCATCTGGCGCGGAATCAGCAGCGTCCAACAACGCTGGATCTGATCCCGCTGATCTTTACCGATTTTATCGAATTGCACGGCGACCGCATGTATGGCGACGATCTGGCAATTGTTGGTGGACTGGCACGTCTGGATGGCAAGCCGGTAACGATTATCGGACAGCAGCGTGGGAAGGACACGAAGGACAATATCGCTCGTTTCTTCGGCAGCCCGCATCCAGAAGGATTCCGCAAATCGATTCGTCTGATGAAGCAAGCCGAGAAATTTGGACGTCCGATTATTACATTTATTGATACCAAAGGCGCGTATCCGGGTAATACAGCAGAGGAGCGCGGTCAGTCAGAAGCGATCGCCCGCAACTTGTGGGAGATGGCGAAACTGCGTGTGCCTGTCATCTGCGTCGTAATTGGCGAAGGTGGTAGCGGCGGTGCACTGGCAATCGGCGTGGGTAACCGCGTCCTGATGTTGGAGCACGCCATTTACTCGGCAATCTCGCCGAACGGTGCCGCTTCCATCCTGTGGAAAGATGCCTCCAAAGCCGATCAGGCAGCGGAAGCGATGAAGATTACGGCAAACGATCTGCTAGATATGGAGATCATCGAAGCGATTATTCCGGAGCCGCAGGGCGGAGCGCACAAAGACTATGAAGCAACCGGCACGGCGATTCGCAGCGAGCTATTGAATCAGCTGCGTCAATTGTCCGGTATGGATGCAACATGTCTCGTGGAAGACCGTTACCAGAAATTCCGCAAGATCGGCGAATTTGTCGAGAAGCAGGTACCGACTAACTTTGGTACAACCAATCAACAAGAGCAGCAAAAGGAACAAGCCGCAGACTCCGTATCGGCGGCAGGGGAAGACGAGCAGAAGCTATCCCCGGTGACCACTGCCTTTCATAACGACGATTCGACCGATGCATTGCCTCACTAAGCATCGATTGATCGTCACCTAGTCAATCATGCCGTCCATGCCTCCCGGCAGGGAAGGGTATGGGCGGTTTTCTGTTGTGCAGGTGCACATCTACCGCTCCAAAGGCAGTTTCAGGGCACGGCGGGATAAATAATGTCCATCCCTGTATACAAAACGGAGAATTTGTAGTACATTTAGTTGTTGGGGCCTGTTATCTGTCCGATGACAGGTTATGTTGGAAAACAAACAATAGAGAGACCTTGAAAACGGAGGAAACACATTATGCGTAAATCTAAGATTGTATGTACGATTGGACCGGCAAGCGAATCCCTGGAAAACACGAAAAAACTGATTATGGCAGGCATGAACGTTGCCCGTCTGAACTTTTCCCACGGTGACTTTGAAGAGCACGGCAACCGTATCAAAAACATCAAACAAGCCAGCAAGGAACTGGGTAAAACTGTAGCTGTCCTGCTGGATACCAAAGGTCCGGAAATCCGCATCGGCAAACTGAAGGAAGAACCGATTGACCTGGTTCAGGATGAATACATCACGCTGACTACCGAAGAGATTCTGGGTGACCAGCATCGTCTGACTGTATCGTACAGAGAATTGCCGGGCGACGTTGAAGTTGGCTCTACAATCCTGATCGATGACGGTTTGATTGGTCTGAACGTTGTACAGGTACAAGGCACTGAGATCAAATGCCGTATCGTCAACGGTGGACAAATCAAAGGTCGCAAAGGCGTAAACGTACCGGGCGTGAACATTTCCCTGCCGGGCATCACAGAAAAAGATGCTAACGACATTATTTTCGGTGTTGAGCAAGGTGTAGACTTTATCGCTGCTTCCTTCGTTCGTAAAGCAAGCGATGTACTGGAAATCCGTGAACTGCTGGAACAAAAAGGCGCAAAACATGTACAAATCATCTCCAAAATCGAAAACCAACAAGGTGTCGACAACCTGGACGAAATCCTGGAAGTATCCGACGGTTTGATGGTTGCCCGTGGTGACCTCGGCGTAGAAATCCCGGCTGAGCAAGTACCTCTGGTACAAAAACAAATGATCGAAAAATGTAACCGTGCCGGCAAACCGGTTATCACGGCTACACAAATGCTGGATTCCATGCAACGTAACCCACGCCCAACGCGTGCGGAAGCAAGTGACGTGGCGAACGCAATCTTCGACGGTACTGACGCAATCATGCTGTCCGGTGAAACAGCTGCTGGTAAATACCCAGTAGAATCCGTACTGACTATGGCTCGTATCGCTGAAAAAGCAGAATCCGCGCTGAACTATCGCGAAATCTTCTTGAAACAAAGCCATGCACAACAAACGACAGTAACAGAAGCGATCAGCCAATCGGTAGCTAGCTGTGCGATGGATCTGAATGCAACAGCAATCATTTCTTCTACTGAGTCCGGTCATACTGCTCGCGTAGTAGCGAAATATCGTCCGCAAGCGCCAATCATCGCTGTAACGACGAACGACCAAACGATGCGTCGTCTGTCTCTGGCATGGGGCGTACACCCGGTTAAAGGTACACAAGCGCATTCCACAGATGAACTGTTCCAAGTGGCACTGCAAGGTGGTAAAGATTCCGGTTTCCTGAAAGAGGGCGACCTGGTTGTTATCACTGCCGGTATCCCACTGGGCGAATCCGGTTCCACGAACCTGATCAAAGTAGCACAAATCGAAGCATAATCCCTTCGTTGTGCGTATAGCATAAGCAAAAAAGCAGTGGAGCGAATCCATTGCTTTTTTGCTTGTTTTTCGTATCATCGTCTGGCAAGGAGGAATTATAATGGCAAAACTGGAATTGAATCTGCCCAGTGCATGGCATGGCATCGCCTTCCGTGTACGGTATCAGGAGAACGATCCGATGGGCGTTGTCTATCATACGAATTATTTAAACTGGTTTGAGCTGGGGCGCACGGAGATGATTCGCGATCTCGGTTTCCGTTATCGCGATATGGAACAGGCGGGTGTACTACTGCCGCTTGTTGATGCTTCGTTATCATACGGACACCCGGCACGATACGATGATCGGGTCGCTGTGTATACACGCATCGTTAATTTCTCGCGGCTGCGTATTGATTATGAATACCGTATTCATCTGCTGGATGAGCATGATGAGCAATCGGTTGGCGAAGCTTCATCTTCACGCCAGCGTCCAGTATTTGCTGCTGACGATGAACTGCCCGGCAAACATCTGACGAGTGGAAGTACCCGGCATGTGTGGGTCAGTCGTGAATTTGTGCCAGTGCGGCTTGATAAAGTATTGCCATCGCTGTATGATGCACTTGTAAGGTCTTTGCAAGTGTAGAGAGGAGAGGTACCGCTTGAAGAAATGGATTGCTGCGCTAATCATCATTGTGCCACTCCTGGAATGGTACGTTTTTTTGCAAATGATTCAATGGATTGGCGGCTGGAATACGCTAATTCTACTCATATTGACATCGCTGATCGGTGTAGTGATGATGCGATTTGAAGGTCGCAAAGTGCTGGAGGATACGAAGGCATTGATTAACGCCAACCAGCCACCGGGACGTAAAATGCTGGATGGATTATGTGTATTCATCGGCGGCATTATGCTTGTATTGCCGGGATTCGTGCTGGATGTGATTGGCTTTACTATCGTATTCCCGCTCACACGTCCGCTGTACCGCAATCTGCTGCTCAAATGGATTGAGAAACGGATGAAAAAAGGCTCGATTACTATTTACCGTCCGTAATAATATGTATGACTTCATGATGTGCATGAATATAATGAAAATAAGCCTTTCGCTGTGCAACAGGATCAATGTCCTGAGCATGGCAAAAGGCTTTTTATATTGCAGCTTTCATTTCTTGATTCCATTTTTAAAAGATATTTATGATCCATCAAGTTACTCTACCGTTCACGATATAGTTGCGCAGATCACGAAAGACGTTAGCACGATTCAACGCGGCAACAAATACAAGCGTGACCGGACCAATAATCAATCCGAGTGCACCAAACAACTTCAGCCCGACAAACATACTGATCAGTGTTGCGAGTGGATCAAGCCCGACATTGCTGGCGAGAATCTTAGGCTCCATAATCTGACGAACAATCAGAACGACGATATACAGCACACTCAGACCGATACCGAGTCCCAGATTGTTGCTCATAAAGCTGTAGATTGCCCATGGCACCATCACAATACCGACACCAAGATAAGGAAGCAGATCAACCAACCCAATCAGCAAACCGATCAATAATGCAGATTGTACATTCAAAATGAACAGCCCGATAATGACGATAATGCCTGTAATGGAGATGAGAATGAATTGTGCTTTTACATAGCCGAACAGCGCTTTTTGCAGATCATTCCAGATGGCGACGGAAGGCTGGCGAATAGCAGCGGGAAACCACCCGGATACCATGCGTGTATGGCGTTCCCAGCTATTGCTAATAAAGAATGCCGACAGCACAACGACTACGATAATCCAGGCAAAATTCGGCAGTGCCGTCAAGAAGGATAGCAAATAATTCAAAATGCTGGTGACAATCCCGCTGACCATACTGGTCAAACTTTGCGTCGTCTGATGCAGATTGTCATTAATCGCACCCTGTGCAGGTCCTTGCTTCAAAAAGCCACTGATCTGGTCGATGATCGATTGAATGCGGTCATTTTGAGTCCAGCCGACAAACATCTCGCGCCAGCTATCGATATGCTCATTGAATGTTTCCATCAAGGTAATCGTTTCCTGCACGAGTCGCGTGACGAGCAGCGATAGCAGTGCAAGTAAACCCCCTACATAAATGAGCAACGAAATGGAGACTGCCAACCAGCGCGGAAATCGAAGCCGCTTCTGAAATAGCCGCACCAGCGGGTTCATCGCATACGCAAACAGCCAGGCAAGCAGCAACGGATAGAGGAGTGGGAACAGATAACGAACGGCAATACATGTCAAAACAATCGCTACCAGCACCCACAACCCTCGTAAAATCCGGTTGCGGATAATTGTGTTCAAATGGCTCGCTCTCCTTACTATTCATACTCACCGTTATGTAACCCGGTTCATATAATGAGTTAAACGATACAGTAGCGCTTTGAAACGAATAGACGCTTGCGTGAGCAATCTTTTATATATACGGCATATTCATCCTATAAAAAGGAAACCTATTCATTTTATTGATTATTTTCCGATATAAGAAATTGGTAGGTGACTAACTGTGCCTGCTATCATTCAAGTAGAGAAGGGAAATGAACATTCCATGTGTACAAAAAGAGTGAAAATGATGACAGGATTTACAATGATGATGATGATGCTATTCAGCTGGCTCATTCCTTCACAGGTTCAAGCAGCAGATACTGTTAGTGCAGTGAAACGGATGGTATTTTCCATTCCTGCTAATACGTTTTGTGATCAATCGCATCTGGTGGAGTTATCGTTAAATGTAACGAATTTGAGCAATGCCGATCAGAAAGTAAAGCTGGATTTTTTAAAAGCAGATGGGACTTCTTTTGTAACAGCGGGAACTACATATAATGGGATGACATCCGAGCTGATTCCCGGCTCAGGAGTAGCAGTAGCAGCAGGTCATGCTTCCACGTATCATTTTACCTTTGGTGGGCAAACAAGCAATTGTGGAGATCGTCCATTTACAGGTATTCTGACGACGAGCGGCTCAAGCAATGCCGAGCTGATTGCTTCTGGATTCGTTAATAGTTCACTGTATAGTGTACCGATTATTATCAATGGTGGAATGGAATGGCTGTCTGCGCCACAGACTGATAGCACCGAGCCAACTACGCCAACTCCTGTACCAGCGCCAACACCAATCAATCAACCTGTCGATCAGTGCAGTGTGACACCTGTCAATTCGCTGATTCATGCGATGACCGCTAATCAGGATGTATACGGCAAAGCCAGTTCCAGTAGCTATGATACATCATGGGATGCACAAGCTTATCATGCGTTTGATAACAAATGCTATCCATTTTCCACAAAAAATGGCGAGATCCAAGGCTGGTTAAGCTATGAGTTTACTGACGCCAAAACCGTAACATCCTATTCGATGCAAATGAAGCAAAATGATAGCCAGTATGGATTGGCTCAAGCGCCCAAATCATGGGTATTCGAAGCTTATGATGGGAAAGCATGGGTGACATTGGATAGTCAAACTGGAATCAAAACTTGGACAACCGACAAAGCTAATGTCTATACGATTCCGAATACGACTGCGTACAAACAATATCGTATCCGCTTCTTAGAGAACAATGGCGGCAATCTGATCTGCATTAGCGAAATGGGCATGATGGGATATTAAAAGGAGTACCAACATACATCAAAGAGTATATACACTTTAATGTATGTTTATAAATAAAATTCCTTCTCCATGTTCATTGCAGGCGGACCGAATGCAATATCATAGTAGTATAACTGCTGTATATTATTCGCCAAAATGATTTTGCCTAAAGCATAAATCGCTTCCGAACATACCGACCGACCTTCCATAAAAAGGGTCGGTCTTTTTATTTTCGGCATATTCGTATACAATGAGGTATCGACGAATTTGTGAATAAAAGCGAGCGAGCACTATTGTAAAGGCTTACAAAAAAATCTTTATCGGAAAGATAAAACAATTTGATATCCTATCAATCTCCACTTTTGTTCACAAGTCCGTCAAAATAAAGTATGATAATATAAGGTTCTTGGAAGGTTAATGACAGGTGTAAGGTTCAGCAACCTCAAAATACCTTAGTTCCTGCATACTACGATCTTCATAATTTTAACATTTTTAAAAATGTAAATGTTTTCATTAACAAATTAGACAAACTTCAAGAGTCGTTTTGCAAAGGAGAGAATCACATGACAGCTACCAAAGGTTTAGAAGGCGTTGTTGCAGCAAGTTCATCCATTAGCTCCATTGTCGATGGAGTTCTAACGTACCGTGGGTACGATATTGATGATCTGGCTGTAAATGCCAGCTTTGAGGAAGTCGCCTATTTGCTCTGGTTTGGTAAGCTGCCGAATCAGAACGAGCTTGACCAGTTGCAAAAAGATCTGGATAAATATGCAGTACTGCCGGATGCGCTTATTCAACAAATCAAACTGTATCCATCTGATATGAACCGGATGGCGGCGCTGCGCAGTGCCATCTCGGCGCTTGCTTTGTATGATGAGCAAGCCGATGATATGAGTACCGAAGCGAATCACCAAAAAGTGATTAAATTGCAGGCGCAACTGCCAGCAATCGTTGCTGCCATCGGACGTATTGCCGAAGGTAAAGACCCGGTTGAACCGCTGAAAGGTGTGTCCATCGCGCACAACTTCCTGTACATGCTGAACGGCACGGAACCGGAACCAACAGCGATCAAAGCGCTGGATCAAGCACTTGTGCTGCACGCTGACCATGAATTGAACGCGTCGACATTTGCTGCTCGTGTTACGGTGGCAACGCTATCGGACATCTATTCCGGTATTACGTCTGCAATCGGCGCACTGAAAGGTCCACTGCATGGCGGTGCCAACGAAGCAGTTATGAAAATGCTTGAGGAGATCGGTTCGCCCGACAACCTCGAAAGCTATATTCAACAAAAGCTGGACAACAAAGACAAAATTATGGGCTTCGGTCACCGCGTTTACAAAAATGGCGATCCACGTGCCAAACATCTGCAACAGATGTCGCGTGAACTGGGCGAGAAGAACAATGATCTGACTCTGTACGAGATGAGCGTGCGTATCGAAGAGTTGATTAATGAGCGCAAAGGATTGAAGCCGAACGTAGATTTCTACTCTGCATCCATGTACACGATGCTGGGCATTCCACGCAATCTGTTTACACCGATCTTCGCAATCAGCCGTGTAGCTGGTTGGGCTGCTCACATTTTGGAGCAATATGAGAACAATCGGATTATTCGTCCGCGTGCTGAGTATGTAGGTCCAACCGATCAACAGTACAGCCCGGTCGAGTCTCGCTAATCATTCCGCATTTGCAGTACATTTTTATCGCGGAAATGGTTGACAGCAATTCCGACTTTTCATTATCTTCCAGTGTCTGCTAAAATAAATACAACCGTTGTTTGGAGCGCATGTCAGTGATGTCCTTCACAGCATATGCCATCATGGCATATTGCGGGCAAGAACAGGCAGGGTTTACACGATACGATGAGATCATATCAAGGAACGCGCAGAGCGGATCTCGCCATCTTGATGATGACATCGCAGTCAAACGGGAGGTTGTCAGGCACCCGCCGACAGCCCCTGTGGAGTGCGCTGCTGCCAACATGCGCCTGAATATAGACGGAAAATGAGTCAATTCACCGGCGATACTGCCATAGGGCACAATCCGGAAATATGACGAGTCACCAAATACAACCGAGGAGGAACTTATATTATGCCGAACTTTGAGAAGTACGAACTGCCAACTGCTGGTGAGCAAATCACCATTCAAGATGGAAATCTACAGGTGCCAAACAACCCGATTATCCCTTTCATCGAGGGTGACGGTACAGGTCGCGATATCTGGAAAGCTTCTGTACGCGTACTGGATGCAGCAGTAGAGAAAGCTTACGACGGTTCCAAAAAGATTGCATGGTACGAAGTATTCGCCGGTGAGAAAGCGTTTAATACATACGGCGAATGGCTGCCTGCTGATACGCTGGAAGCAATCCGCGAATATATCGTAGCGATCAAAGGACCACTGACTACACCAATCGGCGGCGGTATCCGTTCCCTGAACGTAGCGCTGCGTCAAGAACTGGATCTGTACGTATGCTTGCGTCCAGTACGCTACTTCGACGGCGTACCTTCCCCGGTAAAACGTCCTGAGCTGGTGGACATGGTTATTTTCCGTGAAAATACAGAAGATATCTACGCAGGTATCGAGTACCAAGAAGGCACCGAAGAAGTGAAAAAAGTGCTGGAATTCCTGAAAAACGAAATGGGCGTGAACAAAATTCGCTTCCCAGAAACGTCCGGTATCGGTATCAAACCGGTATCCGAAGAAGGTTCCAAACGTCTCGTTCGCGCGGCTGTACAATACGCGATTGACCACGAGCGTAAGAGCGTAACGCTGGTACACAAAGGCAACATCATGAAATTTACAGAAGGTGCCTTCAAAAACTGGGGCTACGAAGTCGCTGAAGCTGAATTTGGCGATAAAGTATTCACATGGGCACAATACGATAAAATCAAAGAAGACCAAGGTACAGATGCTGCTAACGCTGCTCAAAAAGAAGCGGAAGATGCAGGCAAAATCATCGTTAAGGATGCGATTGCTGACATCGCGCTGCAACAAGTTCTGACTCGTCCAGCTGAATTCGATGTAATCGCAACCCTGAACCTGAACGGTGACTATCTGTCCGATGCACTGGCTGCACAAGTTGGCGGTATCGGTATCGCACCGGGCGCAAATATCAACTATGTAACAGGTCACGCGATCTTCGAAGCGACTCACGGTACTGCACCGAAGTATGCAGACAAAGACGTAGTAAATCCAGGTTCCGTTATCCTGTCCGGCGTTATGCTGCTGGAACACCTGGGCTGGCAGGAAGCTGCTGACCTGATCTACAAAGGTCTGGAAACTTCGATCAACAACAAAACGGTTACTTACGACTTCGCACGTCTGATGGATCAAGCGACAGAAGTAAAATGCTCCGAGTTTGCTGATAAAGTAATCGAAAACATGTAGGAGGATGACTCGATGACAGCGATTAAGCGCAAAAAAATCACGATTGTGGGCGCCGGGTTTACCGGCGCAACCACTGCTTTGATGATTGCCCAGAAAGAGCTTGGCGACGTGGTGCTGATTGATATTCCGCAACTCGAAAACCCAACCAAAGGCAAAGCGCTTGATATGCTGGAAGCGAGTCCGGTGCAGGGCTTCGACAGCAGGATTACAGGCACTGCCAATTATGAAGAAACGGCAAACTCCGATGTGGTGATTCTAACGGCAGGCATTGCCCGCAAACCGGGCATGAGCCGTGATGATCTGGTCAATACCAACGCCGGTATTGTGCGTTCCGTATGTGAGCAGATCAAGCAGCATTCCCCGGAGTCGACCGTTATTATTTTGAGTAATCCGGTAGATGCTATGACCTACGTTGCTTACCAGGCACTTGGTTTTCCGAAACATCGCGTCATTGGACAATCCGGCGTACTTGATACAGCGCGGTACTGCACATTTATCGCTGAGGAATTGAATGTCTCGGTTGAGGATGTACGAGGATTCGTGCTGGGCGGACATGGGGACGATATGGTTCCCCTCGTTCGTTATTCCAGTGTAGGCGGCATTCCGATTGATACTTTAATTTCAAAGGAACGATTGGACGAGATTGTGCAGCGCACCCGTGTAGGTGGCGGCGAGATCGTCAATCTGCTTGGAAACGGTAGCGCTTACTATGCTCCGGCAGCAGCGCTAACGCAGATGACCGAAGCGGTGCTGAAGGATAAGAAGCGTATCCTGCCTGTGATTGCGTATTTGGAAGGCGAGTACGGCTACGATAATCTGTTTCTTGGTGTTCCAGCGATACTTGGCGGGAACGGCATTGAACGCATTTTCGAGCTGGAACTGACCAAGGATGAACAATCCCAGTTGGATCGATCTGCCGATTCCGTACGCGATGTGATTCAAATTGTGACAGCCTGACGTGGAGTATTCGCTCCTGCATGCAAATTGTGCAAGATTGCGAATACTCTGATGGCAGGTGAAGCAATCTGCATAAGCACGAACATTACGACCTTTTCTGTATATCCATTGTTGTGGGTACTACAGGAAAGGTTGTTTTGTTGTGTACAACAATTGTCCAAGCACGGAACGTGAATATGCATTTTTGATAGTAATACTATATTTTCCACATTGGATTGGGTAAAATAGGAATGTAGCTTTATCTCTCAGATAAAGAAGTCGGATAGTCGAATTACATACGGTTTGAATGATCGGCTTGCGGCAGAATTGATTTGAGTGGGAAGGCTCATTTTATTCTATGCAGATGGGGGAGAGGAATCAGTGATTGATTTTCTCGTATTTTTGCACATTTTAGGTGCATTATCGACAGGGTTTTATTTGTTGTTACCGTTTATTGCTAGTAAATTAGCAAGTTGGGATGGGTCATCGCAGTCCGGTGCGATCCATATCATTCGTGTGCTGAATCGCATTGCTCAGTTTGGTCTGATTGTGCAACTGCTAACTGGTGGCTATCTGATGACGAAGGGCGATTATTCAATCGCGTGGATGACAATTGTTGTAGTGCTATTGCTGGCAATTGCTGCACTGGGCGGTATCATGGGCAAACCGCTGCGTCTGGCGTTAGCGGATATTCAGCAAAGTAAAGACATCGCTGTCTATACGGGCAAAATCCGCTCGCTTAGTGTTGGATTGGCTGTATGCTTGCTGCTGATGAGCTTTTTCATGGTATACCGTCATCTGATTTGATCAACATCTGATCTAATCAACGGATACAACAGAAAAGTCGTAACAACAAAAGCGCAACAACAAAGACATAACAACAAAGGCGCAGCAAAATGCTGTAACGAAAAGGTACAATAAAAGACGTAAAGACAAAATGTAACGAAAAACGTATCATGCACGAAGAACAGAAAACTGTATGACGAACGCAAAATAAAGAACAAAGAACAAAGAACAAAGAACAAAGAATAAAAAGCAAAAAACGCAAAACGCAAAACGCAAAACGCAAAACAAATAACGAACAGCAGAAACTGCTACTGAACTGCACTGTACCTCTAAATGCACATTGGTTTACCCGAGGTGGTATCTAATGTCCATTTTAAGAGGTGCAGTTTCATACTAAGTAGCGGTTTTTTGTTGTTTTTCTTTGTATTGATATGCTTCCAGTCTATTTCATTGTCGCCGATGTTCTTTATTTTTCGTTGTCCTTCATTTGTTGTGCTTCATTAGTAATTTATTTTACATAAATGAAATATATAGGGAGAAATGAACGGTTATTTGTTTGAACATGAATTGGTAGTGGTAATAAAGCACCGTACTGTTAAAAATATCGCACTGTTAAAATACTGCACTGTTAAAAGCGCCGTACCGTTATATGAGAAGTTCAATAGCATACATACGCTATTGTCAGAATAGAGCTGGATCATTCTAAACGATGAGAGGGGAGTTTTATTATGTCTACACGTCCAGAACAATTACCACCGCAACATCAGGATCAACATCCGGGAATCGAACAGGAGATGACACCGCGTCCGCAATTTGAGGCGCCCGAGTATAAAGCTGCTGGCAAATTAACTGGTAAAGTCGCTATTATTACAGGCGGCGATAGCGGGATCGGTCGCGCTGTAGCTGTGTATTTTGCCAAAGAAGGTGCCGATGTAGCAATCCTGTACAAAGATGAGCATCAGGACGCAGAAGAAACGAAAACGCATGTGGAAAAAGAAGGTCGCAAATGTATCGCGATTGCTGGTGATATCGGCGACGAAGCTTTTGCCAAACAAGCGGTCGATCAGGCAGTACAAGAGCTTGGTAAGCTCGATATTCTAGTTAACAACGCTGCCGAGCAGCATGTCCAGAAGTCGATTGAAGATATCTCTGCCGAACAGCTGGAGCGTACGTTCCGCACGAATATTTTTGGAATGTTCTTTATTACGAAAGCGGCAATGCCTTATTTAAAACAAGGCGCGTCGATCATCAACTCGACCTCTGTTACCGCTTATCGTGGACAGCCAACGCTGATCGACTACTCATCTACAAAAGGAGCAATTCTATCCTTTACCCGCGCCCTTTCAATGAATCTGGCGGAAAAAGGGATTCGCGTCAATGGCGTGGCACCGGGTCCAATTTGGACGCCGCTCATTCCAGCTTCGTTTGACGAGGAAGAGGTAGCAAAATTCGGTCAATCCCAGCCGATGAAACGCCCGGGACAACCGGAAGAACTGGCTCCAGCGTATGTGTATCTCGCTAGCACAGATTCGTCGTATGTGAGTGGTCAGGTCATTCACGTTAATGGCGGCGAAGTCGTCAACGGCTAATCGTTATAAACTAGTCAACATTTGATCGTTATGCTATATGTCTATACATTTACACGTCTATATGCTGAAATGTTACATGTGCAACTATGAAGTCAAGCCCGCGTGCTACGTGGGCTTTTTGCTTTGTGTATGGATCGACAATCCACCTTCTTCAAACGATACATAGGATAGATGTAGGCTGCATATTGTCCAATTACGAATAGGATCATAATGAGAAAATGGATATACGAGCGTTCCCGCGAATCTGCTCTAAACATATGTTCCGTATCGGTCGAAAAAGATAAAGAGATCTATTTTCCGATAAGGATGAGAACGAATGACATTATTGAGAAAAAGAATTATACAACAGCGACAACAGATCATGCTGCAACTTCGCAAAGAAGACGGTTTCTCGTTAATTGAAGTAATGGCGGCGATTGTGATTTTGTCCGTCATCATCATGATGGGTTTGACGTATTTTAGCAGCTCCCTATCGTATACCAAAACGAATGAGAACAAGACGGTTATGGTGAATCTGGCGCGTAATGCGCTAGTGTATGCGGAGAAGCAGGATTTTGCTGCATGGAAAAAATATTTTATTACCGATAGCAAAGGTGCCATCACAGGAACCTCTTGTACGAGCAGCAGCGCGTGCAGTCAGTATAGCTTTCTTGTGACCAATTCCAGTCCAGAGGTGCTGGCACGAGTACTGAATCCGAATATTAATGGTGTTCAGTATACGGTGACGATCCGTTACCAGCCAACATCAACAACGACTACTAGTACGTCGACTACAGCTACAGATATTCGTAACAATACGAGTTATTTGCTCCCAATTCAAGTTAGTGCGCAGCCGACGGGACGGACGAATGTCACCGGAACGAATGTGGAGGGATATATCACCAATGAGACAATTCGTTGACCGTCTGCGCAGTCAGGATGGATTTTCGCTAGTAGAGGTGCTGGCTGCGCTGATCATTACCGGCATCATGGCAGGGGTGATCTATGGAGTCGCGCTGTTTGGATTTCGTAGTTATTATCAGATCAATACCGATAATTTGCTGCGTTCGAATGGCGATATTTTGACGACATCGATCATTACGCAGTTATACAGCTTTGCCCCGGAGCGGGTGCGTCAGATTACGAGTGGCGGTAACCCGGTCGGCATTCGATTGGAACGTACAAGTCAGGCATCGACAGCGCAGTCGGGCGATATGGAGATGTCGGATATTTATGTGTACGGCGGTGTGCTGTATATCGGGAATGTACAGCAGGTTGCAGCGGTGAACAAGGCACTGTTATCGACCAATCTGGATCTGCCCGCAACGAGTACACAAGGAGCGCTGCTGCATGATGCGAATCGCGATGGCATTGATGATTTGGCAAAAGCAGTCTCGCTGCAAGGTCGCATTCTGTTGAACAATAGCTCTACGATTGCAATTCAATCGCCAGACGGCAGTACCTTTTATACGACTGGTATTATTAATGTATTGCTCAAACTGTCCAGTGACAATCAAGGGCAGAGTAACGGCATTTCGCTGCAAAGCAGCTTTGGTTTCTAACGAGTGTATAGCATACAGGAGAGGTTGGCTTCCATGATGGGGAGAAAGACAACAAAACAACATCCATCGGCATCTGCTGACCAGCATATTCGTATCGGTAGCCGCATACGGAATAACTGGCGCAGTGAACGTGGATCAGCGCTAGTGATGGTCATGTTTGTACTACTGATTATGACTGTGCTTGGTTTGGTGGTCATGCGTGCCACGCTGACGGATGCTTTTATGACCGAAGTACGCGAAAGCGATGTGCAAAGTTTGCATCTGGCTCAGAAATCACTGGATGAAGCGGTCGCGCTCATTGGTTCACAGCTGAACTTGAGTGGAGATATCGATCCGGTCGCGCTCGCGCAAAAAGTCGCAACCGTCAACACCAGTTTGCAGAATCTGGTAGTTGCTAATGCGTCGGTGCCAGTAGCGAAGAACGGACAGAACTTTTCCCGATTAATCAGTGCCGCTATGAAACAAGAGACGACAACTCGCTTCGTCTTCACCTTGACTTCAGAAGCGACAGTGAACAAAATCTCACGTAAACTTCAGCAAAAGGTAACGATCGACAGCTATCCGGAATTTCTGAGCTATGCATTCGGTTCGGAAAATAATCTGATCCTGAATGGTGCGCCTGATATCGTCGGCAATATCTACGCCGGCGGACTGCTGACGACAGATAATATCGCTAATTACGAATACAAAGGCAAGCAGCTTACGGCGTCGACGACGTATCCACTTTTAAATGGCAATGCGTATGTGCAGTCATTCGGTTCCATTGTCAAATCCGGCGAACCGATCAGCCAGCAACCGCAAAATACGGAGAGCGCATTACAAACTGCTCTGAATATTCCAGTCGAAAATGTAATGATTAAAAACAAGCAAAAATTCGTTCAAGTGAATCTCGACGATACGTTTGTCGATAAGCTGGCACAGGCAACCGGCATTGCGCGCGATACGCTGAAAACGAAATATGCGCAGACAACCACCGATTCCACCGGCACCAAAAACGCAGCTACGCTGATCACATCCATTCTGAGCGATTCGGCGTACAGCAGCAGCACGACCTTTGATCGCCTGGATCTCAAACCAGTTACACTGCCTGCCAATCCGACAGATGAGCAGATTGCTGCGGCGCAGAAAGCGGAGGCGGACAAGCAGACCAAAGTGCAAACCAATTTGCCGCAGCTGACCAAATCGACTATTTTCGATGGCGATCTGACACTGGATGGACAGACGCTGAATGCACTGGTTTATCCAGAAAAAAGCAGTACCGTTACAGGCACGGACGGCGTATCTACATTTAACAAATGGTTTATCGTGAACGGGAACCTGAATATTATCAATACTGGCAATACCCCGATCAAAATCCAAGCCAATATCATCAGTACCGGAACGGTCACGATCAAAGGTAAAGTTACGATGGACTCGTCCATGTATGTGATGAAATCAGCAGTATCCGGTTCGTATTCAACCGTGCTGGAGGATGCGGTCATTACCGGGTTGAATGATAAAGAAGTAGTGATTATGTCCAAAGGTTCGATTTTGCTGAATCGGTTTGATTCCTTCAATAATGCACAACCTGCACAATTGACCGGCTTCTTTTATACCGATGCACAGGCGACGCTATACGGTGTCGGTTCCAAATTCGCACTAAATGGCGGCTTCTTCTCCAAAGGTGACCTGACCGTTAATGCGGTTAATGGAGCAGCCAATGCAGGCGAATCGACGATTGCCTTTTCCGCTCCGTTTAACCGTAGCGACAGTCGGTTTAAGGTGACGTACAGCGACAAAGTATACGCGCATCAAGGATTGGGATTACCGCGTGTCAATCAGATCACCGTTAATGTCGGTAAGCTTCAATTGTTACCGCAGAGTGCCTCTTGACGATGAATACGATGTGAATCTTTTTATCATATGCAAATGATCATGGTTGTAAAGTAAAGGTTTGATAGAGCAGAAGAAATAATCTGCTTAGCGTTACAACTTCCCATCGTTTCAAACGATCCTACAAGCAACAAGCCTAACATGCTATCCATGTCATAATTGAAAAAGCCCAGAACGCTGTTATTCTCAACGTTCCGGGCTTTTTGTTATGGCTGCATATCTGTTGACAGCAGTAGGAATGGCTTAGTTTTAGTACTAGATTAGTAGCGATTGCCATCCTGACTTGGACCGCTGCTTTCGCTCGTATCCGAAATAGTGACGGTCGTGGATGCGCTGATGCTTGGATAATTGGTATAGGTTGCTGTAATGGTAGCTGTTCCTTTTTTACGTGGTGTCAATTGACCTGTACTCGTATTGAGCGTAACGAGATCTTTGTTGCTGGTGCTAAAGACGACATTCTTCCAAATATCCGCAGCCAGCTGTGCATCGGGATCTTGACTGAAGACCAGATCTTGTTTGAGATTGTAGGCGGTTAGATTACCGACCTTCAGATTGTTACGAGCCGTTTGTCCACTGGTCAGGAAGTTCAGACTGATCGGATCAATCGTGATCGTTTTCTTTAACGTGTTCGTACCGTCGGTAACCGTAATGATTGCCGATCCAGGTACAAGCGCGCCTAGCACAAGTTGCGGTGAGCTGGTATCGGAGAGCAGTTTCAGTGAGCCTGTTCCCTGATTCTCAACGGTCCAAGTAACTTTGGCGACATTACTGGAAGCCATGGAAGCGGACAATGTCAGAACTTGCCCCATCGGGATACTCGAAGCGCCGTCCAGACTCAGTTTATCTGTGATCAATACCGTATACGTGGCTGTTTTGCCTCCACCTTGTACGGTCACTACTACCGTGCCAGGCTTGTTTGGCGTCAGCTGGATACTGCTGCCTGTACCTGTAGACAAGGTGGCTGCTCCCGTTGGTGTACTCGACGTGATCGACCAGCGGTATTCACTTGGTGCCAGATTCGCTGGATTGGCGGTTACGTCTAGTTTGATTGAACCATTGCCTACCTGAGCTGTCTTTGGACCGCTAATCGTCAATATCAGCGGATTAACAATCTCAATCGGGTGCTCTGCGGTATACGTGCGTCCATTCAGCGTAGTCACGGTCGCAACAAGCGTTACCGTGCCTGGTGAACTGCCACGGACGATGACATTCCAAGGATTGGCAGTATCCGCAGTAAGGGTTGCTTTGTTTTCGCTAGCATCTTTGAATGACCATTTGACAGTAGCGGTATTGTTTGCCGGAGTTAGAACGGCAGTGTAGGTGCTTTGTTCATTCATATTCAGCGAGACCGGTCCGTTTATAAGCAATCCAGGTTGAATGACTGTAATAGTCGCCGTATAGGTAGCATTGCTGCCATCGGTTGCTGTAACAGTCACACGGGCGGTTCCTGCACTGACGGCGGTCGCTGTCGCTGTTTCGCCGCTTGCACTTACCGTTAGAACCGCTGGATTGTCCGAAGTCCATTTTAATACTTTATTATTAGCATCTGTAGGCAAAACGACTGGAATGAGTGTCTTCTGATCACCGACAAGCATTGTGTCATTCGGCAGTGTGAGCGAAGACACTTTCACGATGGACTGGAATACGATATCCGGGAATACAATCGTTGTTTTGGTTCCGGTATTGGAATCCGGCAGCGTTACATTACCGCTGAACAATGGCAGTTTAGCTCCGCTTCCGGAACCGTTCATGGATGCGGCAATGAGTGTACCTTCAATACTTCCGCCAAAGCTAACCGCCGCTTGCGGTGCCAGAATGGAACCTTTGATACCGATCCCACTCATGCTTAGCGTAGTTGCTTGTTTAAAATTAAACAGTACCTGACCTGGATTAAGATCATTGCCATCTGTATCTTTGATACTCAATCCACCACTCATAGAGACGGTAGTTCCGCTTACATTCACAATAACGGTAGATGTTTTGGGAACTTGAATATTCAAGGAACTGGTATTGCTGATGGCAAGGCTGGATACATTAAATACATTCAATGATGCATCCGTACCGGTCAACGTAACGCCTCCCTTTGATTCCAACTTAGTCGTTCCGTTTGCAGTCAAAGCTGCCAATTGAGTGGATACGGTATTCAATTTGGTAAATGCCGTATCAAAGTTAATCGGCTTCGCTTGTGTAGCGGTGTAGCCTTTGTATTGAGGAGCTGTAATCGTACCGCCGTATACGGCAATACCGTTTTGCACGGAACCGCCCTCTACACTCAGGTTACCGCCGGCGATCAAGACTGGCGTGTTGCTTGTTGTATTGGTTAACTTGCTACCAACATTGAAGCCGCCGCTCAAGGTTACATTACCGCCGCCAGCCATTTTACCTTCGCTGGAGAAGCCGGAAGAGTTCATATTGATATTGCCTTTAATGAAGAAATTATAATCGCCCGCTGCACCGAGAACATTGGTGCCGTGAATATCGTAGTATTGCAGTTTGGCATTCAGTAAGCTGTAGGCTCCTTTTGTCTTCGGTGTAACGGTTAGTTGAAATTTAATCGGATCAACTTTGTCTGGGGTATATGCTTGTATACCATTTTTTGTAGTCAAACTATAGGCGATATCGCTATATGGCATCGTCAATGTATACCCAGTAGCAATGGTTCCAGATTTAACCATACCAGTAGGTAACGAGTTTGTATCGACTTCCAGATTTGCAGGCAAAGTTTCGGTATACTGGATACCCGAAACTGCCATATGAGCGAAGCCTTGCTCTTCGCTGCTCACAGAGCTATAAGCAATAGTTTGCGGAGTGACTGAGTATTGCAAAGTAACCGGTTTTTCATTTTCAGCAGTATTGGTTGTAGTATCAACACCGGAAACGATTTTGCGTTCGGTCAACAGATTTGCTTTGGCTGGATCGATGGTCAGGTTGACCGTTTTGGTTGTAATCGCACCTTGTTTATCACGTACTGTAATTTCGATTTGCAGTGCGCCGCCTTGAGGCAATGGATTGGTGAATGTCTGGCTGATAGTCTGACCGGTAACGACCGTTTTTTCGGGAATCTCCAGATCCGTTAGATATGCACCGTTGGATTTGAATTTGACGCTCGTATACAGTGTACGGTCTTTTAGATCCCAGTCGTTCGGCGTGTAACTCAGTACAAGATCACGAAGATAGGATGGCTTGCTGCTGCCGTCCAGCGGCGCTACTACACTAATATCTGGCGCATGGTTGGAGCCGATAAACGCTCGGTACATCGTATTGACGAACAGCTTTTGCTCCCATTCCGGGAACTGGCTATTCGTATGACCGGTACCGGAATAGGTGACATTTCCGTTGGAGTACGTATAGTAATGGTTCCAGCTATCTTGTACATCTCGGTTGCTGCCGGTGATATTGTACCAGGAGACAATATCGGGATCTTCTAGATTGAGCGTAAAATACTGGTCATGCGTCGTATTGATCTGACCAACGTTACCAGAAGACGGTTTGACAGTCAGGTCGAACGGATAGGTTGTCAGTAGACCAGTATTGACAACCTGTGTTGTGGTTGAGGCATTTACTGCATTCAGACCAATATTCGTTTTGGGAGCGATCTGACCAGACAATTGTTGAAATGCATCGATCCATGGTTTTGTTTTGGCACTTTGAGCAGTTGATTCATAGATCGTATCATGCGTAAACATAACCGCTTGACCAGAAGCAATAAAGTTTTTGATTGCTTTGGTCGAATCGTCAGTCAAGGTTGCGTATAGATTGTATTCATCGCGGAAGCCGAAGATTAACATGTCATAGCTACCGTTCAGATTTTTGGAGGTAGTCGTATTGAACTCCGGCATCTGTACTGTCGTAATATTCAGCTGATAGTCGGTGCCAGCCAGATACGTCTGTACCATATTGCTCGATTTCAATAGACTGCTGTTTGTATTGTCTGATGGCATAACCTGAAGTACACGAACGACTGTTTTTTCATCTTGATAACGAATAACGCCAGTGCTGTACGTGGACAGGGCGCTACCGGACTGGGTATTGACGATTTCTAGTTTCCAGTACAGCAGACCGGAATATGCCTTCGGCAGCGCATAGCTAAGCGTACCGGACGAATCGCTCAAGATCGTACTGGCGACAAGATTGTCGCTATTGGTCTGGAACACTTTATCTACACTCAGATACAGATTGGCGTGTACATTGCCGGAACTGTAATTGGAAATGTTATCAGTAGTGAAGGCGAATTTCAATTGATCGCCCAATTTGTAAATGTTTGCTTTGTTCGTACTATAGTCAATCGGCAAGCTGCTAATGGTCATCTGTGGTCGCTGGGTCATCAGCTTGTACAGACTAGAGCTAGTGCTCTTGATCTGTGTCACGACCGAAGGCAACGTCGTATCGTTTACAAACGTTACATTGCTCACTTTACCAGCAGTCGTGCTGTATTTGGCAAATGTGCTGTATAGAATGCGCTGGTCGGCTGCCACTTTGGTCGTATTTGCAGTCTGGCTAAGAATAGACTCATGCAAAATAACCGGCAATCCTTTGCCAATATAGTTGTTGACGATATCGTCTGCTTTCAGATGCGTAATATCGTTCATAATGCCAGCGGTGTTATGATCTTGTCCGTTCACACCGGCGGTACTATACGTTCCTTTACCAATATAGATCGCATCATACTTGCCGCTCAAATCCTCGCGTAGAGCAACAAATTGCTTCATCCGCATCGTGGTCACAGTCACATTGGATGTCCCTTGCAGCTGAGTGCTCAGCGCAAAATCCCCGTTATCGTTGATCTCCAAAATTTTGATCGAATACGGGGTAGATGCTCCTGCCATCATATGGAATAGCGGAATGCTGACCAAGCATAGTAGCGCGGCAAGCAGGATGATTTTTACTTTTTTAAGCTTCATTGGCGGGCGCCTCCAGCAATTTTAATTCAGCTGTAATCTTTGATATCTCAGATTCCGATACATAGAGTACGTACTTAATTATATATCGGCTTACACCGCCGATTTATGAATGACAAATAACCTAATTTCGGCAAAAAAATGAATCAGATTCAACATTTCCATCTACTATACATTTCAATCCGATTCTGCCGATAATGGTACTATAATATCCGAATTCTTCCATTTTATGCTGGAGATGAATAACGACATGAAGATTATGAAAAAAAAGCTGGGAGACTTATTATACGAGAACGGTCTGATCTCTCAGGAGCAATTGAATCAAGCACTGGAAGAACAGCGAAGCTCCAAACGTAAATTGGGCGATGTATTGCTGGCGCAAGGGTATATTACCGAGCAGCAACTGATCGAGGTATTGGAGTTTCAGTTGGGGATTCCGCACGTCAATCTGTTCAAATATCAGATTGATTCTGCGGTCACGCAGATTATTCCAGAAAGTATGGCGAAGCGCTATCAGGTGTTGCCGTTTATGAAAGAAGGCAGCAAGCTATTCGTGGCGATGGCGGATCCGCTGGACTATTTTGCAATCGAAGATTTGCGTATGAGTACAGGATTCCGTATTGAACCGGCGATTTCCAGCCGGGATGAGTTGCAGCGCGCGATTGCCCATTACTATGGTCTGCGCGATTCGATGAGTCAGATGATGGGGGAATTGCCAACAACCGAGGAGATCGAGGAAACAGAGATTACCGACGAATCCTCGCCAGTTGTAAGGCTCGTTAATCAGATGATCCAGCAGGCGGCGCATCTGCGTGCTTCCGATATTCATATCGATCCGAATGAGAATGATGTCGTAATTCGCTACCGGATCGACGGACAGATGCGCACCGAACGTCATCTGCCCAAGCAGATGCAAGGCTTCATTACCGCCCGTTTAAAAATTATGGCAAAGCTGAATATCGCGGAACGCCGGTTGCCACAGGATGGACGGATCAAATTACAAGTCGATCTGAAAATGATCGATATCCGCGTCTCGTCCTTGCCAACCATGCACGGTGAGAAGATCGTTATGCGTTTGCTGGATCTGAGTACAGGTGTGAAGCCGATTGATCAGCTTGGTTTCAATTCCCATAATGCAGCGGCTTTTCGTGAAATGATTGAGCAGCCGTATGGCATCCTGCTCATTACTGGCCCGACTGGTAGCGGGAAGACGACTACGCTGTATTCGGCGCTAAATGTGCTGAATGTAGAAACGTCCAACATCATTACCGTTGAAGACCCGGTGGAGTACCAGTTGGAGGGAGTCAACCAGGTACAGGTGAATCCGGGGATTGGACTGAGCTTTGCATCCGGTTTGCGTTCGATTCTGCGTCAAGATCCGAACATCATCATGGTGGGGGAAATCCGGGATAACGAAACAGCCGAAATCGCGATTCGTGCATCATTAACCGGTCACTTGGTGTTGTCTACCCTGCATACGAATGATGCTGTTAGTACCGTCATGCGTTTGCAAGATATGGGCGTGGAATCGTATCTGATCGCTTCATCCCTACTTGGAATCGTGTCTCAGCGTCTTGTACGCCGAGTATGCCCGGATTGTCGTCAGCATTATGAGCCAACAGAACAAGAAGCAGTATTGCTGCAAAGTCGCGGGATTCCGATTGATCGCTTACAGCGCGGCAAAGGCTGCGGTAACTGTAACCATACCGGCTATCGTGGACGGGTGGCGATTCATGAAGTGTTGAAGATCGATCAGCAATTGCGCGAGATCATTTCTCAGGGAGCATCACTGGAAACGATTCGTAATGCCGCTCGGGAACAGCAGATGATCACGCTGATGGAAGATGGCTTGCGCAAAGTAGGCGAAGGCGTAACAACCTTGCAAGAAGTGATGCGTGAAACGGTATCCTACTAAATGTAAATAACCGTCCTATCGTGGCTGATGTCATAGGCAATATCGTGACAGCAGCCGGCAAGAGACAGGGGGAATGAAGTAATGAATGATATACACCCGGATATCCGACAGATGCTGACCGATATGGTTCGATTGGGCGCTTCCGATCTGCATTTGTCCGCCGGTTCTCCACCGATTATGCGTGTGAATGGAAAGCTGGATGCCCGCTCCAATGAACCGCTAACGAGCGAGCAGATTGGACAGATGGCGCTGCAACTGCTTGGCGATGAGCGATATGCCCATTTTCAACAAAAGGGCGATATTGACTTCTCGTACGCAGTAGAGAATAGCGCACGCTATCGGATTAATATTTTCCGGCAAAAGGGAGCGGTTAGCGTCGCCGCCCGCCGCATTACGAATGAGATTCCAACGCTGGAGCAGTTGGGATTGCCGCCGCTGTTAAAAGGTCTGACTGAGCGTCATCAAGGATTGATCCTCGTGACCGGACCGACTGGTAGCGGTAAATCGTCTACACTGGCGGCGATGATCGGTTACATCAACAATCGTCAAGCCAGGCATATCGTAACGCTGGAAGATCCGATTGAGTATGTGCACAGCCACAAGCGTTCGCTGATCAATCAGCGGGAAGTAGGTAGTGATACGGCGACCTTTGCAAGCGGAATTCGCTCGGCGCTTCGTCAGGACCCAGATGTGCTGCTCGTCGGTGAGATGCGCGATTTGGAGACGATCTCCGCCGCTGTTACTGCCGCCGAAACTGGTCACTTGGTGCTAGCTACGCTGCATACGAGTGATGCGCCGCAGACAGTGGATCGGATCATTGATGTGTTTCCTGCCCATCAGCAGGGACAGATTCGGATTCAATTGGCAGCAGTCTTAACTGCGATTGTCTCGCAGCGGCTATTGCCAACGCTAGATGGAATGGGGCGCGCATGTGCGACTGAGATTCTGATCAACACACCGGCAATCGCCAACCTGATTCGTACCGAGAAGACGCACCAGATTCGTAGTATGATGCAAACCGGCAAACAGCAGGGCATGCACACGCTAGAGATGAGCATTCGCGATCTGATGCAGTATGGCAAGATTGATCCTGCAATCGGTCGTCTGTACTTGCCGGAGGTGAGTGTCTGATGAAGCAATTTCAATATCAGGTTCGCACCGTTAATGGTAAGGAATTAAAAGGTACGCTGAGTGCGTCCGACAAAACAGCGGCACTAGAAGAACTACGTCGCCGCGGATTGACTGTATTTTCACTAGAAGAAAAGCGTATTACGCTGCTGACGAAGGATATTTATATTGGTAATCCGGTCAAAACAATTGATTTTATCGTCTATTGTCGCCAGTTTGCTACTTTGATCAAAGCAGGCGTAACGATTCTGGATGCAACCCGTATTCTGGCGGAGCAGACGGAGAGCAAGATTTTGCGCAAAGCATTGCAAGATGTGCACTCCCGTCTGATGCGCGGGGTGTCGCTATCACAGGCAGTTCAGGATCAGCAAAAGATTTTCCCACGATTGTTTATTAGCATGATTCGCGCAGGCGAAGAATCTGGTGATCTGGAGAATACGCTGGAACGACTTGCCGTTTATTTTGAAAAGCGGCATGTCACCAAGGAAAAGATCAAATCTGCTCTTGCTTATCCAGTCACCGTAGGCATTCTGGCGGTAGCGGTCACGATCTATCTGCTGTGGGCGATTGTACCGCAGTTTGTCGATATGTTCGCTTCGATGAATGCCAAGCTGCCGACGATCACTATCGTCGTCCTAGCACTCAGTAAAAGTATCCAGCATCAATGGTACATCTGGGCGCTCGTTCTGCTGCTGCTTATTATCGGATTTGTCATGATGAAGCGTTCAGAAAAAGGCGCTTACTGGATCGATTATGCCAAGCTGAAAATGCCGGTGTTCGGCATGCTGAATCAGAAAGGCTCGATCGCCCAGTTTGCCCGCACGTTCTCGTCGCTGTATGCCAGCTCCGTACCGGTATTGCAGTCGCTCTCTATCGTGACAGAGGTGGCAGGCAATCGTGTCATTGAGCGATATCTGAATGAAGCTAGCGAATCGCTGCGCAAAGGACAACCATTGTCCGATCCGCTCAAAAAAGCATGGGTCTTCCCGCCGATGGTCACACAGATGATCGCGATTGGCGAAGAAACCGGTGCACTGGATCAGATGCTTGCCAAAGTCGCTGACTTTTACGAGATGGACGTGGAAAATACCGTTGACCGTCTCAAATCACTGATTGAACCGCTATTAATCGTCTTTCTGGCAGCCGTCGTAGGCGTTATCGTTGCAGCTATTATGCTGCCGATGTTCAGCCTCTATAACTCGCTATAATCGTTCAACCGATTATATATATGTACTACCACTTAAATTCATCCATTGGGGGAAAAACAATGTTAACTACAAACTTGAAAGCATTTGGTAAAAAAGGATTCAAAGCACTGGGTAAAGACGAGAAAGGCTTCACACTGATCGAGCTCTTGGCGGTTATCGTTATCCTCGGTATTATCGCAGTAATTGCAGTTCCATTGATCGGTAATATTATCAATAATTCACGGACAAATGCTGATCTGAATACTGCTTCCCAAATATACAATGCTGCTCGTATGTATGTAATTGGTGAGCAAAATGGTGATTTTGCAAATGCTGGAAGTGTAACAGTTCAAACTTTGATGGATAAAGGGTATCTTGATAAAGGTCTTACTTTACCAAGTACTAAAGTTGCTATAGTAAGTACAGGAAAAGTTACTTTTGCTACTTCAGGTCAATTAGATTCCGTCACTCTCAATACTGATGCACGGGGTTCTGCAAGTGGTTTGTATACTGCAGCACAAGTACTCAGTGTAAATAAAGATGCTAAGACTACATCTTAATAAACCTATGTATTATTAAATAGAGTACGAATCATTTTAAAACAAGTTATCAGCATTACCTACAGGAACCGGAACACAACTCCGGTTCCTGTTTAAATTCTGCAACAGGAAAGTGAACGTGAACCGCAATGACAATACTGATCGGAATCTATATGCTCATACTCGGTATGGTACTGGGGTCTTTTTATAACGTAGTCGCTCTGCGTGTTCCGGCAGGCGAGTCGGTCATTCATCCGCCTTCGCGCTGTCCGCACTGCGGCACACGGCTGACAGGTGCTGATATGGTACCAGTATTCAGTTACATCTGGAGTCGGGGACGCTGCCGCAACTGTCAAGTACCCGTATCGATGCTGTATCCGGCAGGTGAAGCACTGACCGGGCTGCTGTTTCTATGGATGTATCTGGCATATGGCTGGAGCATGCAAATGGTGATCGGGCTGGTGCTGATCAGTCTATCGGTAATCATCACAATAGCCGATATACATGTTATGAAGATTCCGAACCGGATTTTGCTATTCTTTTTGCCGGTTGTGGTAGTACTGGTATTGCTGTTCCCGTTCACATCGTTATGGAGTCATCTCGCAGGCGGGATTGGCGGCGGATTGATCTTATTGATCGCTGCACTTGCCAGCCGCGGCGGCATGGGCATGGGCGATATCAAATTATTCGCATTGTATGGCTGGGTGCTGGGTTTGTCGAGTATGCTTGTCGCCTTATTTGCAGGTTGTCTGCTCGGCTTGATCGTCGGACTTCTTCTGCGCGCGATCGGCAAACATGGCAAGCAGCAACCCATTCCATTTGGTCCATTTCTCGCAGCCGGTACACTGATCGCTTACGTATACGGACCATCCATTATCAGCGGGTATCTCTCGCTGTTCGCATAGGAGGAAAGCATCGCATATGCTTCAATTCAAATCATCGACACATGCAGGTCTCTCGATTGAGCAAACCGGTATTCGCTATGTTTCCCTAAAAAAGAAAAAGCAATGGGAGCTGGAGCAGAAGCGCTTTTTGCCATTGCCTGCCGGTGTCATCGTCGAAAATCAGATCGAAGATGCAGACACACTAGGACAGTTGCTACAAGGGTGGGTGACCAAGGAAGGGCTGAAAAATAAATCCGTTTCCCTGTCCATTCCGCCATCCCGTATTCTCGTGCGCACGATGAGCATCCCGGTTTCTTCGGTGAAACAGGCGGCGCAACTGGTACAGCTGGAAGTGGAAACGGGGATGCACTTGCCGTTTGAAGATCCGGTATACGATTATATCGTAACGAGTACGGATGCAGACGAAGCCCATTTGCTCGTATTTGCCGCGCCTAGTCAGATGGTCAAGGACTATGTGCAATTGTTCGAAAATGCCGGTATGCGCATTGCCTCTGTAGAGATTGCTACGACCTCATTGTCGCGCGCTGTGATGATGGAACAGGATCTGCAATTTACCGAAACGATGCTGCTACAAATTAACGGTCGCGTACTCGATATGTATATGTTCCGCTCGGGCTATCCTGTATTTATGCGGACGATTACACTCGCATTGCCGGAAAATGAATATTACAGCGAAGAGGAAAATCGTCAGTTAACCGAGGAAAGTCTAGGCGATATTACATCCGAGATTTTGCGGATGCTGAACTTTTATCAGTACAGTCTGCATGACGGTTCGGTACGGATCGAGAATATCGTCGTTACCGGTTCTGACCGTGAGCGTACATTGTTAGAAATGGGTTTGACCGATGCACTCACCGATCTGACATTATCCAATGTAAACTTTCAATCTGGCAACGGTGCATTTCGTAGCGATGCCGAATTAAATGATTATCGGATGGCGGTTGGTGCGGCGCTGAGCGATGAAGGGCAGCAAACGATTAATTTGTTGCCACGTACCGAACGTCGCAAGCAGCAGAGCTCCTATGTACTCGTTGGTGCGGCGGCGGTCTGGGTGCTGCTGATGGGTTTGACGTTGTTCGGTTATTTTGACTATCATGCGCGTATTGATGCGCAGGAGCAGCAAATTCAGCAATTAACCGACGACAACACGACCGCACAACTCGAACTGAACAAGCTAAACGGCAATGGCGCAAGCAGTGGCACTAGTGCGCAGGCGATCATGAATGCTGTCATCCAGTATAAAATGGATGTCGTTAACGTACTTGGTCAACTTCGCAGTGCATTGCCTGCTGGTGGCGCGATGCGCAATATTGCCTTTGACCGCAGTAGCGATATCCAGTTGACGGTCAATGTACGTACGCTAGCAGACGCATCGGCGTATTTAATCAAATTGCGCGGTATGGGTTTTGCCAATGGGGTGGATATTAATACCGCATCCCGCGACAATACCGCAGGCGCTACTTCTACTAGTGTCGTGCCACTGCAACTGTATTCTGTCGTGTATACGATCCATTTGCAAAATCCTGCTACCGCGCAGAGCGGCACCGTAGCAGGGCAAACGGGTACGACAACATCCGGTACATCGTCAACATCGGATACATCATCGGCGCCAAATACATCCACAACATCAACCACTACACCAACATCCCAGCAGGGAACGACAACCACAACCACGACCGAAACGGAGGGCACCAATGGAACAGCTAACTAAATCACGTCCTGCTATGCTGCTCGGTCTGTCTCTACTGTTTCTGATCCTGCTGGCTGTCTATATGCTCGGTGTTCGACCGCTAAGCGAACGATCTGCCGAGTATGACCAGAATATTGCGCAGATGCAGGAAGAGAATACTTTGTTGCAGCAAAAGGTCATCGAATTGAAAAGTAATGCCGCAAGTGAGGAAACGGTCACACAAGCCGTTCCATCTGCTGATCAGAGCGAACAATTGCTGCTATCTCTGCAACAAGTTGGACAAAAAAGTAATGCTCGCCTGACTGACATTGCCTTTGCAACCAAAAATGCAGCTACCGATACCACTGCCACATCTCCCGATGCGCAATCTCTACAAATCCCGGGCGGACAACTGCAAATGAGCGCCCAAGTTGAAGGCGGCTATACCGAAATCAAAAACTGGCTACGTGAAGTACAGAAACTTCCGCGCCTTATCACCGTCGATTCGTTCAGCTTTGACGAACCGTATCAGGCATCCAAAGCGACTCCATTCATTACAGCTAAAGTCGTCCTCACCGCTTACTACACGCAATAAAAAGCAGCTTATTCTATATCCAATCAACTAGCCCATCGGAATTAACTCCGGTGGGCTATTTTCATGATTTGCAGTTTTCATTAAAATGCACACGTTAAACTTTTCTTGCCTATCGCTTATTTCCGCACATTTTCAGGTGAACAGGTATGTTATGATAATAGTTGTCAACACAACCGTTATAGATATGAATCGTCCTGAGTTGCTTTAGAAACCTTGTGAAACGTAGATGTGGAGATGAAACTAGATGAGAGAATGGACAGACAACTTTACCCGAATATTCGAAAAATATATGTTTGCCATCATCCCCGGCACGCTGTTGATCGGCTTTTTGCTGTCGGATCAGTTGATTGATTATGCAGGCTGGATTCCGTATTTGTTTGCCTATGTGACCTTTGTGATGGGCATCGGCTGTGGTCGGCGGCATGTGCAGGGAGTCCTGCGCAGACCGCTACCTGTCATTGTTACGTTGCTAGTGACGCATCTGGTTGCACCGCTGTTCGCTTACGAATTGGGACAGCTGATGTTTGGACCAGATTCGCCGTATACGATCGGGCTGGTGCTGTTTACTGCTATTCCGCTTGGCGTATCGTCCGTATTGTGGGTTAGCATGTCGTCTGGTAATGTAGCGCTTGCGCTTGCGATGGTCATTGTCGATTCGGCAATTAGCCCATTTGTCGTACCGGGTTTGATTGAATTGTTTTTCGGTACAGGTGTGCACTTTGATACGCTCGGTATGATTCGCGATCTGATGTTGATTATCGTAATGCCAACAATGCTTGGCATGATCGTATATGAAGTATCCGGTGGCAGATTCAAGCCGTGGTCGGCGCCGGTTACCTTGCCATTGTCCAAGCTGTGCTTTATCGGCGTCGTTCTGCTCAATGCAGCAGCGATTGCGCCGCAACTGCATGAACTGAAAGGCAATCTGCTAGTTGTTGTTCCGTCGGTCTTGATCATCGTGGCGCTTTGCTATGGACTCGGTTACGTCTGTTCTGGTATACTTCGCGCAAAAGGTCTTGAATTGCCCGCAACGCTTGCTTATGCGTCGGGGATGCGCAATATTTCGGTCGGCATGGTCATTGCGATGAGCTATTTTACCCCGCAAGCGGCTGTACCGGTAGTGCTTGGCATTATGCTGCAACAGCCGATGGCAACGCTGCAATATTCGATCTTTGTGCGTGTCGCCGCTTATCGCAGCAAACAGCGGCTCAAGGAAGCCAATTATATCAAAGGAGATTGAATGTTCCGCATGAAACCGTTCCGTATCCGCCTCACGCTGATCATTATGCTGCTGCTCGCCGTTCTCGGTTTGGCAGCTGCTTTTACGATGGCGCATATTTACAAAAGCTCGCATGAGCAAACATTGGAAGACAATATGCTACGCGAAATTCGGCTGCTGGAAACGACCTTTGACTTTCAAGCGGTCGGCACGGAAGGACAACCCGCCAACAGCATACTGGATTATTACACCCAGCAAGCACAACAGATTGGCAAGCTGACCGATTCCAGAGTGACTTTTATCGAGCTGGACGGTACCGTGATCGGCGATTCGGAAACGGATCCGCGCGGCATGAACAATCACAGTACGCGTGAGGAGATTGTGGCAGCCAAGCAAAATGGCGTTGGTAGCGCTATACGGTACAGCAGCACACTCAAGGAAAATATGCTATACGTCGCTGCACCGGTGAACAAAGGCGATACATTTAACGGGTATATTCGCCTGTCGATGAGCTTGACGGCGGTGGAAGATGGCGTGCGTAGTGCATGGACGATTATGGGCATTAGCTTGCTCGTGCTGTTTATTGTAGCGGCATTGGTCAGTTATTATGTCGCTGCCAGTCTGACGCGTCCGCTGGAGCATATTACTCGGGTCGCAAACCGAATTTCGCGATTGGATTATGGAGCGCGCGTCAAGTTGGAACGTCAAGATGAGATTGGCGAACTTGGCAAGGCAATCGATAATATGGCAGACAGTCTGGAGATGCAGCTCAAAGTCATTCGCGATAATGAAGACCTGCTGCAAAGCGTACTCGCTAACATGACCGGTGGTATGGTCATGGTCGATGATGGCGGCAAAATCGCATTGGTGAACCGTTTTGCCGAGGAAATGCTAAGTATCAACTCCCGCCGTATGATCGGCAGACCGTATCATGAGCTGAAGCAGCATTATGAACTGAGTCGTCTGCTTGGGGAAGGATTGCGGCGCAAGGAGCGCATTCATGATGAGCAAACATTGTACAATCCAGAGCCGCGTTTGATCGAGATTGACGGGGTGCCGATGTTCGAGGACGACGATGCGTATCGCGGGATGCTGTTTCTCATTCAGGATGTATCCAATATCCGTCGTCTGGAGCGGATGCGCAGCGAATTCGTCGCGAACGTATCGCATGAATTGAAAACGCCGATTGCTGCGGTCAAAGGCTTTGCCGAGACACTGCTCAGCGGCGGTGTCAATGACGAGCAGACGGCGCGGTCGTTTTTACAAATCATTTATGATGAGAGTGAGCGGCTGAATCGATTGATCGGTGACATTCTCGAATTGTCCAAAATCGAATCCAAGCGCTCGCCGCTGGAATTTTCGCCGATTCATCTGCAATCGTTTTTCGAGACAATTCGTGAGATGCTCAATTCATCGGCAGCGAAGAAGAAGATTACGATGGAGATGAATGTACCAGAGGAATTGTTTATGGAGGCGGATGAAGATCGGCTGCGGCAGATTTTTGTGAATCTGATCTCCAATGCGATCAACTATACGCAGGATGGTGGCATGGTCAAGCTGGCTGTGCATGAAACGATGTCTGAGCGTGGTGAGGAACGTATCGTATTCGATGTGACCGACACCGGTATGGGCATTCCGCGTAAAGATCTGCCGCGTATTTTTGAACGCTTTTACCGAGTGGACAAGGCGCGCTCACGCAGTTCAGGTGGTACAGGACTAGGATTGTCCATCGTTAAGCATCTGGTCGAACTGCATCATGGGCTAGTAACGGTGGAGAGTGAGGTTCATATTGGCTCTACCTTTACAGTGAACCTGCCGCTGCTGCAAGGCGATGAGTACGATTTGTAATCTTGTGCAGACAATATTTTCTAGAAATTGTAAAATGAATGTATGCTGCTGTATTGTTTGACGCAGTAGCATGTTCATCTTGCGGAGGATAGGTTGATGAATGTCGAACCGCGGGATCATCAAATTATTTTATTTTACACTCTGTTAACAAAATAGTGATATGCTGGTCACGGTGAATGAAATGTAAACCCGAGTGGAGGTTACCATGACGAAACGATTGCTGGTCATTGAAGATGAATCAACGTTGTCCCGGCTGTTATCCTACAACCTGACACAAGAAGGATACGAAGTAACGGTAGAGGATCACGGCAGTGCCGGTCTGGAACGTGCACAGAATGAATCGTTCGAGCTGATTCTGCTCGATCTGATGCTGCCGGGCATGTCGGGATTGGATATTTTGCGCAAGCTGAGAAGCTCCGGCATTCGTACGCCGGTTGTCATTTTAACAGCCAAAAACGCGGAAGAAGAAGTGGTAGAGGGTCTGAAAGCGGGAGCCGACGATTATATCACCAAGCCGTTTGGCGTGTCCGAGCTGCTTGCCCGTGTAGCTGCTGTTCTGCGGCGTGCAACAGGGCGCGAAGATCAGCCAGTGGATGAAGATGTACAGGAAAGTCGCATTGAGCTGGGCGATCTGATGATCTACCCGGATAAATATGAGGTGGCGCTTGGTACTCAACAGATTACACTGCGTCCCAAAGAGTTTGAAGTATTGCTGTACCTTGCTCGCAAGCCCGGCGTCGTGATGACACGCGATGATCTGATGAATGCGGTCTGGGGCTTTGATTATATCGGCGGACAGCGTACGGTGGACGTTCACGTCAGTTCCTTGCGTAAAAAGTTAGAGCTGGACCCGGATTCGGTACATATCGATTCCATACGCGGTGTCGGCTACAAATTGGTCGTTCGCAAAAAAACAGGTGCTCCTCATTCCGGTTAACGGAGTGACGGGCATCTTTTTTTGCGGCAAATTACATAAGCATGCGGTAGTTCTGCATTTGATTTTACAATGATCCTTTAGTCTTGTAGGTAAGAGTGCTACTAAAGAACTAAGGAGTGTATAACCTTGACTAGCCCCGCCCTAAAAGAACGCCAGCCTCAACCAGCCGCTTCATCATCCGAGACGGATACCTATACAGCAATCCCAGCTGATTCGCAGCCATCTTCCCAATCTATACAGCCAGAAACCGAACGCCCGGAATTGCAATTGCGTCACTATCTGCTCACCGTACCCGGCATCCCGAAAACGGAACATTGTGGTGATACGCTGCAACGCTTTCGCAACGATCAGCAGATGCCGTGTGTTGCCGTCTGTGATGAACATAACACTCCGCTAGCACTGGTGATGCGGGAACAGTTTTATCGTCGTATGGCAAGTCGATTTGCCAGTGAATTGTATTATGCGCGTCCAACAAGTCGCTTCAGCCAGCTGGAGCCGCTCATTATGCAGATTAGCGATGATCCAGCAGTCGTTGTCGATGCGGCATTGGCACGTCAAGGCGAAGCTTTTTATGAATGTGTGCTGTTGACTGATCAAGGCAAGCTCGTCGGCGTAATTACGATTCGTGATCTGATGGAGCTGTCACGACATTTGCAGGCACGCTCTGAGCAGCAGCGTGTGCGATCATTGCGGCAGTCTGGCAGCTTTGTACAGCAGATTGCCGAAGCGGTTCAGACAGTCAGCGGTGCAGCCCGTCAGACATCGCAGCAACTACTGTCGATCAAAGAGCGCACGATCAGTGGTCATCAGCAGCTACATGAAGCAAGTCACAGCTTCCAACAGGCACAGCGGCTCGTCAATCACCAGCGTGTACAGGCAGAGCAAATGCTGGAGCAGACCGTTCAAGCACGGAAAGTCGTCGATGATGTGGCAGAGCTCGCCGGGCAAAGTAGTATGCTCGCTCTCAATGCGTCTATTGAAGCGGCACGCGCGATGCAGGCGGGACGTGGCTTTGCCGTTGTAGCATCCGAGATGAGATTGTTGTCGGAGCGCATTACGGCGATGTCATTGGATATCGGACGACTGCTGGGCAATCTGAACGGTATGATCGGTCAATCTGCTGAATCCAGCCAGACGGCAGAGCGTACGATGGACGACAGCATGAATCGTATTCAGCAGGCGGATCAGTTGTTTGCAGAGATGGCATCTTCGGCGGACGCGGCAACCGAGCAGGCAGAGCAATTACGGAACACGGCGGGGACAGCGAGCCGATTGACGATGCTGGTCATGCAGGAGTTGGAGCGACAAGCTTGATTGTAATTTTTACATTGCCTTTACAATTCAAAAGTTCTCGGTTTACAAATATCCCGTATGATTTATAGATGCTGGCATCCACAGGGATGTCGATAGGTATGAATAGAGAATTAGGGGAGTGTGACCTTGTGTCAGACATTATTCGCATCGAACAATTGAACTTGTACTATGAGAAGCATCATGCTCTTAAAAATATTGCATTGAATATTAAAGAAAAAGCGGTCACTGCCTTTATCGGTCCATCCGGTTGCGGGAAGTCGACGCTGCTGCGTACGTTGAACCGGATGAACGACATGATCCCCGGTACACGCATTGAAGGCAAAGTAGAAATTGCTGGCTCCGACATTTATGGAGACGATGTGGAAGTAGAAAGTCTGCGTCAGCAGGTCGGTATGGTATTCCAGCAGCCGAATCCATTTCCAAAATCGATCTATGAGAATGTCGCCTACGGTCCGCGTCTACACGGCGTCAAATCCAAAGCCGAGCTGGACAATATTGTAGAGCGCAGTCTGCGCCAATCCGCATTATGGGAAGAAGTGAAGGATTACCTCAAGAAATCCGCCTTCAGTCTATCCGGCGGTCAACAGCAGCGTCTGTGTATCGCCCGTGCGATTGCCGGTCAGCCCGATATTCTGCTGATGGATGAAGCGACGTCCGCGCTGGATCCGATCTCCACGCTCAAGATTGAGGAGCTGACGCAGGATTTGAAAAAGGAGTATACGATTGTGATGGTGACGCACAATATGCACCAGGCAGCACGTATTTCCGATCAGACCGCCTTTTTCCTGAACGGTGAAGTGGTGGAGTCAACCGATACGACAGAGATGTTCTCCAATCCGACGGATTCGCGTACAGAGGATTACATTTCCGGGCGTTTCGGCTAATACCTGCCACCCGGCAACTGCCAGTGGACATTTGAACAAGTTAATAGGAGGATCATGTATGCCCAACCGGAAAGGATTTGACGACAGCCTGTACGAACTCCGCGATCTACTCACAGCAATGGGTGATCATGTAGTCGACGCATTGCAGGAAGCGGTGCAATCATTGCAAAACAAAAACATCACGCAGGCGAAGCAGGTCGTGGATAACGATTACCGTCTGAATGAACTGGAAGAAAAGGTTATGGATATCGGCTCGCGTCTGATCGTTACGCAGCAGCCGGTAGCGAAGGATTTGCGCCGTATTATCGTCGCATTCAAAATCTCCAGCGATCTGGAGCGCATGGGCGATCTGGCACTGGATGTAGCCAAAGTTACGCTGCGACTGCAAGGTGCCGAGCTGATCAAGCCGCTCAAGGATATTCCGCAAATGGCGGACATTGTTGTCCAGATGACGCAGGATTCGATTCGCTCGTATCTGGATGAAAATACCGATCTGGCGCACAAAGTCGGCGTCGATGATGATCAGGTGGATCATCTGTATAGCGGCATGATCCGCGAACTGCATGAGCATATGAAGGATAACGGAGCAGATGGTCCGCAGGTCATGCTGCTGAATCTGACTGGACGATACATTGAGCGTATCGCCGACCATGCAACCAATATCGCCGAGAGCGTCGTGTACCTCGTCACCGGCAAGCGTCCTGATCTGAATAGTTAGAGACTCATGACGAATGAACTGCATAACAGCCTGTTTCTTCCGCAAGCACCGGACAAGTTTCCGGTGCTTTTGTTTTGGAAGTGAAGCCCTTGTGGTATCATAGAAGAGAGAGATTGGTGACGACTTTTCAGTCATGGAATACCATCCCGGTGTACGTGTCGACTACAGGAGGAACTATGGAAAAATTCATGTTAATAGATGGAAATAGTATCATTTACCGCGCCTTTTTCGCGATGCAGCAGCCGATGACGACTTCATCCGGTATGCACACGAATGCGGTGTATGGATTTACAAATATGCTGTTGCGCTTATTGGAAGAAGAGCAGCCGACTCATGTGATGGTCGCCTTTGACGCGGGCAAGATTACTTTTCGTCATAGCAGCTATGAAGACTACAAAGGCGGACGCCAAAAGACACCGCCAGAGCTATCCGAGCAGTTCCCGTTGCTCAAAGATTTGCTGACTGCGTTCGGCATTTCCCATTATCAGCTAGAAGGCTACGAAGCCGACGATATTATCGGCACATTGTCTTTTCAAGCTGAGCAAAAAGGCTGCAATGTGCTGATTATTAGCGGTGATAAGGATATGCTACAGCTTGCATCGGAGCATGTGAAGATCGCCTTAACTCGCAAAGGAGTCAGCGAAATCGAGCCATACGGACCTGCTGAAGTGCAGGAGCGCTACGGCTTGACGCCTGCCCAGATTATCGATCTAAAAGGTCTGATGGGCGATGCGTCCGATAATATTCCCGGTATCCCCGGTGTCGGTGAGAAGACCGCGCTCAAGCTGCTGCACCAGTTTGGTACCGTTGAAGAAGTACTGAACAATACCGATCAGCTAAAAGGCAAAATGAAGGAAAAAGTCGAAACTCATGCGGACGATGCGCGTCTGAGCAAGGAGCTAGCGACTATTTTCCGTGAAGTGCCGTTTGAAGCAGGTTGGGATAGTATGCAATACAACGGTATTCAGGCAGCAACCGCCGTGTCTGCTCTGCAAAAGCTGGAATTCAAATCGATTCTGCAACGTCTGAATCTGAATGATGTCGCTGCTCACCCGGATGCTACGCTGGATGATCTCGATCTGGACAGTATGGAAGTGATTCAGGCACCGGAATTACATGTCGTTATCATCGACGAGAAGAACACCTCTGAGCTGGAGCAGGTGTTGGATACAGTAGACGTTGTGCATGTCGAGAGTCATGGCGACAATCCGCATCATGCGGAGCTGGTCGGCATTTTATTTGCTACGCCGGACAATTATTACTTCCTGACCCCAGACACATTGAAAAGTGAAGGTGCTGCTGCAATTCGCACATGGCTTGCCGATAGCTCCATTTCCAAAAACGGTCACGATCTGCATCGCGCCGATCTGGTGCTGTACTGGGACGATATCGCGTTTGCCGGAGCATCGTTCGATATTCAGATTGCTGCCTATCTGCTCGATCCGACCGAATCTGGTCAAAGTCTGAGCGCACTGGCGGGCAAATACGGTCTGCCGCTGCTCGCGGACGATGAGCATGTATTCGGCAAAGGTGCCAAGTACAAAGTGCCAGAGCAGGATGTGCTGAGTCATCATATGGCACTCAAAGCGCATACGATTCGTCAGCTTGTGCCTTTGCAGCGTGAACAGCTGGAGCAGAACGAGATGACTCCGCTGTTCAACGATCTGGAGATGCCACTATCCCGTATTCTCGCGGATATGGAAAAGCAGGGCGTTGCTGTGAATACAGACGAGCTACGCGCGTTAGGCAAGGAATTTGAGCAGAAGATTAGCCAGCTCGTATCGCAAATTTACGAAATGGCAGGCACCGAGTTCAACTTGAATTCGCCGAAGCAACTGGGCGAGATTCTATTTGATCGTCTCGGTCTGCCTGTGAAAAAGAAAACCAAAACTGGCTATTCCACCAGTGCAGATGTATTGGAGGAACTGGCGCCGTATCACGATATTGTGCAGTACATCCTGATCTATCGTCAGATTGCGAAGCTGCAATCGACGTATGTGGAAGGTCTGCTGAAGGAGATTCATCCCAAATCTGGCAAAGTGCATACGTACTTCCGCCAGACGATTACAGCAACCGGACGACTGTCCAGCCAATATCCAAATTTGCAAAATATCCCGATCCGCCTCGAAGAAGGACGCAAGCTGCGCAAAGTATTCGTGCCTTCGCAGCAGGGATGGTCTATTCTGGCAGCTGACTATTCGCAGATTGAGCTGCGTGTACTGGCAGACATTTCGAATGATCCGGGGTTGAAAGATGCGTTTGTCCACGATATGGATATTCATACGAAGACCGCGATGGACGTATTCGGCGTGAGCGAGGATGAAGTGGACGGCAATATGCGCCGCTCTGCGAAGGCGGTCAATTTTGGGATCGTATATGGCATTAGCGATTATGGATTGTCGCAAAATCTGGGCATTACGCGCAAAGAAGCAAGTGAGTTTATCAATCAATACTTTGACGTATTTGGCGGTGTCCGCCAGTATATGGACGATATTGTCGGCGAAGCGAAGAAGAACGGCTACGTCAAAACGATGCTGGAACGTCGTCGCTACTTGCCAGAGATTCGGTCATCTAACTTCAATCTGCGCTCCTTTGCTGAGCGTACTGCAATGAATACACCGATTCAAGGAACTGCTGCCGATATTATCAAGCTGGCGATGGTGCATATGGATCGTGCCTTGACCGAGCAAGGGCTGAACAGCCGGATGCTGCTACAGGTGCATGATGAATTGGTATTCGAAGTGCCAGCCGATGAATTGGAGCAAATGAAAACACTTGTGCCACAGGTGATGAAGGATGCGCTCAAGCTAAGCGTACCGCTCAAAGCAGATGTTAGCTATGGTGCTAACTGGTACGAAGCCAAATAAGATGATTCGCATGTACAGAATCGTCATAACTATAGTGATAAAGGAAAGGTGAACACTTATGCCGGAATTGCCGGAAGTAGAAACTGTCAGACGCACACTAAACACACTGATCCCCGGCAAACAGATTGAACGGGTAACCGTCTTCTTGCCGCGTATTGTCCAGCGACCGGATGATCCGCAGCAATTTGCATTGGAATTGCAGGGACATACAATTGAGACTGTAGAACGTCGTGGTAAATTTTTGCGTATCATCATGGATGGACTAGTCATGGTTTCCCATTTGCGGATGGAAGGGCGTTACGGTGTCTATCCTCAGGACGAACCTGTGGAAAAGCATACGCATGTCATTTTCCATTTTACTGATGGAACAGAGCTTCGTTACAAGGATGTACGCCAATTCGGCACGATGCACTTGTTCAAAACGGGTGAGGATATGGAGTCCAAGCCACTCATGCAGCTGGGCAAAGAGCCGCTTGACCCGGACTTTACCACCGAGCAGTTTATCCAGATTATGGGCAAACGTAAAACGATGATCAAGCCGGTGCTGCTCAATCAGGCGTATGTTGTCGGAATCGGCAATATCTATGTTGATGAAGCACTGTTCCGCGCCGGTATCCACCCGGAAAGTATTGCGGGTAATCTGAACGAGGAGCAGCTGATTCGACTGCATGAAGCGATTGTATCGACATTGAACGATGCGGTTGCCGCAGGCGGCTCGTCGATCAAATCGTATGTGAACGGACAGGGCGAAATGGGGATGTTCCAGCACAGTCTGCGGATCTACGGACGCAAGGCGCAACCTTGCCATGAATGTGGAACATTGATTGAGAAAACCGTTGTTGGTGGCAGAGGCACCCATTATTGCCCGGTATGCCAGCCGTTGCCGACACGTGTGAATAGTTGAGGTGAAGCCATGAATATAGGGTTAACCGGAGGAATCGCCACTGGCAAAAGCTCGGTGGCATCATGGCTCGTACAGCAAGGGGCGGCGCTAGTCGATGCGGATCAAATCGCGCGCGAAGTGATGATGCCCGGACATCCAGTGCTTCAGCAGGTAAGTCAGCGTTTTGGCGCAGAGATGTTACTGGCTGACGGGACGCTGGATCGCAAACGTCTGGGTGCACATATTTTCGCACATCCTGAGGAGCGGCAGGCATTGGAAGGCATTACCCATCCAGCGATTCGGGAGTTAATTTACAGTCGGGTTGCACAACTGGAAGCACAGAATCCGCAGCGTCTAGTAATCGCGGATATCCCGCTACTGTATGAATCCAAGGGTGCATATACATTTGAAGACATTATGGTCGTCTACGTACCGCGAGAGGTGCAGCTACAGCGATTGATGCAGCGGGACACGCTGGATGCAGAACAAGCGGCGCTGCGACTGGCGGCACAGATGGATATTGAACAGAAAAAGCAGCTTGCTGATATCGTGATTGACAACAGCGGTACTTGGCAGCAGACAGAGGCGCAGCTACAACAGTTCTGGAATGGCAAGGCATTATGATGAGCAAGCTCAAAGCTATGCTGATCCGCAAGCGTGTACTGCTGCCCTTGTTCGTCATCGTATTATTGCTGGTGCTGTTCAATACACGCTGGATGGGACTGGTGTATCCAATTCAATATAAGGATGAGATTCGTGCCCATGCTGCGGCGTATCAGGTCGATCCCTTTCTGATCGCATCAATCATTCGAGTTGAAACGAATTACCAGCCTAGCATGGAATCGAAGAAGGGCGCACTCGGTCTGATGCAGCTAATGCCTGACACTGCCAAATGGGCAATGGAAAAGGCACATCTGAGCGATGTGACACTGGATTCGGTCAAGCATGATGTGGACCCGAATATCGAGCTAGGCACATGGTATATCAACAACCTGATGCAGCAGTTTGGCGGCAACAAGATCGCGGTCATCGCCGCCTATAACGCCGGGCCCGGCAACGTCAAAAGCTGGATCAAATCCGGCAAATGGGACGGTACGCTAGAAGATGCCAAAGATATTCCTTACGGCGAAACGAGACATTACGTCCAGCGTGTATTATATTATTATAAGCAATATACAAAGCTGTATGATGAGTTCTAAGTCAGAGTATGAGATTTGACGATCCTCATTGGATCAGTGTTCCCAAAATCAATGCAGCAGACGAACGATAGATGCAGCATACGCAGCCCACAACAGGCATCCACAAACCAACACAAAACTGTACAAGTATCATGACACGCAATCCAACAAGCCAAAGAAGCATTTGTGATGAAAGGAAGGTGACACAGCGGTGAAATGCCCCTACTGTGGTCACAATGGCACCAAGGTGCTGGATTCCCGCCCGGCAAACGACAACAAGTCGATTCGTCGGAGACGGGAATGCGAAAGCTGTAGCCGCCGATTTACCACGTTTGAGATGGTGGAAGTTACCCCTCTGATCGTGATCAAAAAAGACGGCAGCCGTGAAGAGTTTAGTCGAGACAAGCTGCTGCGCGGTCTGATCCGCGCCTGCGAGAAGCGTCCCGTATCGGTAGATCAGCTGGATGCAATCGTATCCGAAGTCGAAAAGAGTCTGTACGCTACTGCGCTCGCAGAAGTGGAAAGTCGCGCTGTCGGCGAACTGGTGATGGAACAGCTGTATCCGGTCGATGAAGTAGCATACGTGCGCTTTGCCTCGGTATACCGTCAGTTCAAGGATATCAACATGTTTATGAAAGAATTGCAAGGCTTGCTGAGCGATGAACCAAAGAGCGACAAGAAGCCGATCCGCAAGCACGAATCGAATCCTTCCGCATCCGAAACACGTCGAGATATGGAAGATATCGAACGCGACTGATCATCGTATCATTCATCAGGACAATAGCAACAAAAAAGCATCGCTGTCACGAATCTCATGTGAGAATTCGTGCAGTGATGCTTTTTTAGTGATGCTTTTTGTTGATTTATGATTGTAGTGCAATAGGGAGTTGCATACGATTGGGGGACATATACAACCGCATGAACATTATTGTTTGATCTGTAATTTGAACACGGCATTGGCGGAGGCACCGAATACGATTTTGCCGCCTTCCGGCAAGGTTACTTGTTTGTTGCCACTATTGATGGACGAGTAATACAACTGTCCATCCGCTGTGTACACAACGAATCCGCCTTTGGTCGGGATATCGACAGTAAGTTTTTTGCCGCCGGCAGCTTTGCCAATCTTGAACCATTTGGCTACATGGTCGGAAGGCAACGTTACAACGGAAGAAGCGTTAGCTGTCAGTGTATCCATATCATCTTCGCTAATATACGATTGCGTGGTGGATTTGACATACTCTTTCTTTTGCTTGGTGTAGAATTCAAGATCAAAGGTATCGCGACCGTTCATCACTGGAATTTGCAAAGTATTCACACTATGATTGCTGTCCACGATTTTGGTTGCCATCGCATAGCTTTTGCTGTTATCGAGCGTGATCGTTTTGGTCAATACCGATGGAGCGCTGTAAAAGACCGATTGAATCAATTCATCGACATTGTAATACGTTTTGCCATCGCGTTTCGCCCATGCTTGCTGCACCGATTTGTCGAGTTTTTGCAAAGGTAGCTTCTGTCCGATATACATGACCATATGCGATTGGCTGAGGTTTGGCAGATTGAGATAGCCATCTAGCTTCATATATGTCAATCCATTGCTTTGCTTCTCAAAGCTGACGGTAGCCGAGCCGTCTTCGCTTCGGAATTTGCCTTTGCCAGCGTAGATATAATCCTGTTCTGGCACAAGCCCAGACATTTGTGCGGCGACATGCAGTTTGTTATTGTTGAACGCGACATTGAATGTTTCACCAGTTACGGCATACAGACCAGCATATTGCTTCATTTCCGCAGGCATTGCTACCTTACTAGCAGGCTTGTCGATCTGTTGATCAGGCAGGATTTTTTTGATGCTGCCTTTTTCTTGTAACAGATCCAGCATCACAGTAGTGGCATACGCCTGATCAAATATCGACGAACCGCCAGCTGAAGTGACTGCCATACTCAATCGCTCACCCGGAATCGTAATGAGGGAAGAGTGATATAGAATCGTATCGCCGCCTTTGGTCATCGCTTTCAGACCATACCGATCAAACGGGGAGAGATTCATCGCATCCCAGCCTAGCCCATAGTTGAAAATATTAGACGTTTCTGGCACCCAGATGCCGTTGCGATATTGTGGTTTTGCCATCTCGTCGGTCGCTTCTTTGGACAGAATATCTGTACGTTGACCAGTCAATACTTCGGCAAAACGAACGATGTCTTCAGCGCTCGCATACAATCCACCAGTGCCGAGCATATTCGTATTTTCCACTGGCAAAGCGTTAACACTGTCTGGTGAACTGTACGTTTTCACCAGTTTTTTGCGGTCAAATGCATCCAGCGGAGTTGCGGTCGATTGTAGATTGAGCGGCTCGCTAAATTTCTCGCGGACAAACTGGCTGTACGGCATCCCGCCGACTTGCTCGACCAGCTTCTCTAGCATCTGGAAGCTATCATTGGAATAGACGGAGAATGCACCTGGATTGGCTTTTAGCTTTTCCGTTTTCATATTGTCCAGTAGGCTATCATAGTTGATCGTATTGTTGTCGTTGAACATGATACTGTTGCCATAATGACTGCCGTAAAAGCCGGATGAATGATCCATCAGCATACGTGGTGTAATTTGGCGATAACGCTCATCCGCCATACTGAAGTTCGGCAGGTATTGGATCAGTGGCTTGTCGATATCGATTTTGCCTTCGTCTGCTAGTAGCATCGTAGCGGCAGTCACATACATTTTGCTAGTGGAGCCGATACCGAACATGTCGGTGCTCGTAATTTTCTGTTTGCTTTTGCGGTCATTTACGCCCGCACTGCCGGATAATACAATCTGACTATGATCCATAATCGCATATTGCATTCCGCTCATCCCATATTGCTCCAGCATGCTGTTTGCCAGCTTCTGTGCACGAGCTTGTAATGCTGCGGAAGGCTGTGCCGCTGTGCTAGTAGCAGTAGCTGTGGTAGATACTGCCGTCTGCGCCGCCGTAGTAGTTGAAGCCGTGGATGTCGCTGCTCCCGCAGGTGTTACGGTAGTCAGTAGCAGACCGCTGAGCAGGACGGAACTCATGATGCGCTGAGTAGAACGTTTCATTGGTATTCCCCTTTTCGTTATGAAGTATGATGGTTTCTCTTGAACACATCCTCAGCATAACTGGAAAGCGGACAGTAGAGTGGAAGATGGGCTGAAACGACCATCAGCACCCCTGAACGACACATTTGGGTAGCAATATGAACGTACATGAATATAAGGATACAACTCTATTGCATCGTTATGATCAGACATCATAAAAAGGCAGTACAACCATATGATCCACCTGCTTATTGTGAAACTCCATCGTCATATGACCGCCATACTTATCACAAATGCGCGAAATATTCGTCAAGCCCAGACCGTGATATCCATCTTGGCGCTTGCTACTATTCCAATCCTCAATCTGGCGATCGGTATGATTGGCAATATGGATGTACAACGCCGATTCACTGGAATGAATCTTGATCGACAGATGACGATCTTCCGCAAGACGCACCTGTTTGCTTGCTTCTATCGCATTATCGAGCAAATTGCCAAGTACAATACACAGATCATATCGCTCGATGTGCAGCTCCGGCGTATGCAATCGCAATCGGGTATCGGTGCGGACTCCGTTGGATTTGGCAATGCTGAGTGTGTTGCTGACCAGTGCATCAATGACTAGATTGCCCGTATTGACGCGGTGGTACGTTTCTTCGACTTTGCCTAGTGTAATGCGGATATGCTCTAGCGCTGCTTGCGGCTCTTGGCGACGTACACATTCTTCGATATAGAGCATATGCTGATTCGTATCGTGAATGATGCGCTTGATATCCTTAAACGCATGAACGGTTTTCTCATAATTGGCATCCTGATAATCCATTTGTCGCTGTAAGTCGCTATTCTGTCCAATTAGCCGAAACCGTTCCATCAGCGTATTGAATAGGTACACGATAAATACATTTAGAAAAAGTAGTCCCAACACGGATACAACATAATATCCATTGCGAATGCTGTACATATACTGCATGTTAATCTGCCATACAGATAATAAAGGGATGATCAAAAATAGCAAATAGTATCGCTGTGGCAGCGGATAATTGCGGCGATGTGCCAGTAAACGAATGAGTTGTACTAGCATTAACATGACTAAGAATGAGAATACAATGAGTTTGAAGGAACCGACATAATTGCTACGGATGACCTCGTATGGTGTCTCGACAGAATACGAGAAGAGATCGAAAAATATCTCCACTCCCAGCGCATTCACAATCGTCTGCAATACCAGATAAACAAAGGTAAACAATAACAATGTCCCTACAGGCGCACGGTAAGACAAGGACATGGACAGAATCATCAAGACCGCAATGAGCGAAGACCATGTGGTAGGTAGATTGATCAGATAATAAACTAAGTACAGCAGGATAAAAGCGATCACATAGAGATAGGTGTGCGGTCGACGATGGTTGCTTCCAATCACTACATCAAAATACAGGCGTGTCAGCCATGCAGTAGGCAAGCCAAACAACAGAATTAATAGCAAATAATAGATATACATCCATCACACCTCCATTTCAGTCCAGCTCCATAATCATGAATCGGGTACATGCATCCTTCACTTCCTTCACCCGAGAGCGACCGATGGGCAGCTGCAAGCCGTTCGACATGTATACTTCATTTCCGGCAAATTTACGTGCATGTCGCATATTAATAATCGCTGAACGATGAATTTGCAAAAAGTGATGCACACGCAGCGAAGTCGCATACGTCGCTAGAATGCCGCGACTTTCATGCACATTAGTCGTCGTAATGAAGCGCAGCCGATTTTTGAGTGTTAAACTTTTGACCGCTTCAATCGCAATGAGTTCTTCATGTCGGATCACGATCTCATCATAACCGGACTTGACCACCAGCCATTTGTGCTCTTGTGCTTGCCAGTGGCGATGCAGCGACAATAGCACTTCATCGAACCGTTCCTGCTGCACCGGCTTGATCAAATAATGAAACGTAATCACATCAAAGCTATCCACCATATATTGCGGATACGCCGTTAGGAAAATAATCTGCTCATCCCGATGATTCCATGCTCGCAGCTGCCGCGCTGTCTCAATCCCGCTGCGCCCCGGCATCTCTACATCCAGAATCCATGCGTGAAAAGAAGGAAGCTGCTGATCATAATGTGCCAACAGTGCATCCCCGCTATGAAAAACCGTAATTTCAAATTCAATATCCGTTCGCACGGATAAGGCAGTCAGCATATGCTGTACATGATCGCGTTGCTGCTCAGAATCGTCGCAAATGGCTATTCGGTACATGTTCAGAACCCCCGTTTATCTGGATAGTATACGTATGCTTCACTGACATTCTAGGTAGAAATAAGAACAGTCGTATCTGTTCTATGCCTCATGTATAGTTGAATGACAAGAAGTAGAATAAGAACCTTTTTTATTTCAATGTTCCAGAGAGCTTTTATCGTACAAGCGACTCTCGTTTAGTGTACCATGTGAATCGTTCGCGATAAGATACATACGGCTGAAATGCACAAAAACAACCTTGAACGTTCTTTTTCATACGTCAGCATATAAATAAACATACAAAAAAGACCCGCAATTGCCGGAGCAATTACGGGTCGTGCGTATAATAGGTATGCGGTCGAGAGGACTCGAACCTCCACGGGGGTAAGCCCACACGGACCTGAACCGTGCGCGTCTGCCAATTCCGCCACGACCGCAAATACTATGTAACTTCCTGCCTTCGTGATGATGGTTCATGGTGTGAGATAGGAAGTGGTGAAAGAATCACCGTAATTAAGAGTATACATCGCGGCAAAAAAGAATGCAAGCTGTTTTTTGCGAACACAGCTTGCATGCAGAATACGGATTATATACGAATCCATAACTATTGTATTATGCGACTGTATGATGGTCATGCAATGCTATTACTTTTTGGTTAACATTGTTTGCATCGTTTCAATCGCATACGTTTTGGCAGGTGGTGTATCGTTGAAAAAGCCCGGATCAACGATATACACATGCTTCTCCTGTACAGCTTTCAATCCGCTCCATTGCGAACCATTTGCTGTAGCTGCCATTCGTTTATTTAATGCTTCTACGGTATCGTCTTTGACACCAGTAGAGATAAACAGATAATCTGGATTGAGCTGTTGCAGCTGTGCGATTGTAACTGGAGTGGAAGCAGCGCTCGTATTGATACCAGCTGGTGCTTTGAGTGCCATATCCTGATACAATACCGAACCGACACCTTGCTGCGTGCTGCCAAAGATTGTCATAACATCATTTTGTACTTGTACAGCTGATACTGTACCGGAACCGATGACCGGAGCAATCGCTGACTTGGCAGCATTGGAAACTTTCTGGTAGGCATTCATGTACTGTCTGGCAGCAGTGTCGCGATCCAGAAACGTGCTGTACATGTACAGCTCACTACGCCAGTCCAGCGTTGGATCGATATACACAGTCGGTGCAATCTTGGTCAGCGCATCATAGGTTGCACGATCACTGTTATCGGTGAAAATGATATCCGGTTTGGAGCCAGACAATGCGCTTGGATCAAGCGATCCGTCTGCCGTTTCGATCACTGTCAGACTTTCTTGTTGTTCCTGCTCGGTGTAGGCAGGGAATGTATAACTGCCACCAGCCGGTTTGGCTGCCAGCGATACCTGAGCATCCAGCGCATTTAAATAATCCATCGCAAACTGATCTGTTACCGCGATGCGTTTAGGCGAAATCGGCACATTAACCATCTGTCCAAACGAATCCCGCACCGGCATTACTTTTATCCCATTTGGATTAAAAATATCCGCCCGTGTTTCTTTCGGTTGCCCACAAGCAGTCAGAAAAACAAGAACCAGCAGCAGTCCAAGTCCTGCTCTGGCAAGAGCTTTGTGTTTCAAAGTATCCGCCTCTTTTCCCAATGTATCGGTATGCCGGACTATGCATGATCACATTCCGGTTTGTTATGAAAAAATACCCAATATCATTATTATACCAGTAGTCGCGGAATGGAAGTCAACGCAATGCTCTAACTGTCACCGGCTTGTCACACAGTGGGGCAGATACGCGAAAAATATGTAATGATAGGCATAGCAAATAGATATATAGCGAGTTAGCGATAAAAAAAGTACATTCTATCCGACCCAAATAAGTTCCTAGCAACAAGCATTCATTGTGTTGCAACGAAGGACATATATTGTGAAGTTTAAGGTAACAGCATACTGGATAGTATGCTGTATTGGATAAACCGATTCACATTGATTATAGAGATACGATCCTATTCCTATAGCTGTAAAGGCAGTATTGACCGAGTTAGGAGCATATGATATATTATAGAAGTTGATCAACAATATAATAATTACATATGAGGGGCCTTAGCTCAGCTGGGAGAGCGCATCGCTGGCAGCGATGAGGTCAGGGGTTCGATCCCCCTAGGCTCCATACGATAAACCAACATGTATAATGAATGTTGGTTTTTTATTTTGCAAAAATATACCCTTATATTCCTATCCAATTTGTATCAAAAATCATATAAAAATACCGAAAATCTCCATATAAAAAATGTTACTTCAAAATAAAAGAAAGCGCTTGCCAAATGATTCAATCGGTGTTATTCTAACCTTGGGATTGTTACTGAAAAGGCAAAACCCAGTGCATGTACAGCTTGTTTGGAGCTATTTTACATGTGTTGGGTTTTGCCTTTTTCAATATCTAGTCCTGGCAGGCTGGATAATTATCCAGCAAATTTTTAACAATAATGCAATCATTGCTAGTGATCTGGGCAAACGAAAATTTTTCGTTGTAGGACATGGAACTAATTAAAGATATTAGTTTACAAGCAAACACATCCTTCTCTATATAGAGAAGGATGTGTTTGCTTGAGATATTTTTAAGAGAATATACGACTTTCTGTAGTTGATGTACTAATCAATCCTGTATAATCAGGATTTTTATAGTATCTATAAGTATTTTTGATTGTCTGAGTACCTTGGTTATAGTATTGCACAATTTCTATATAAACTTCTTTATCAGTGTATGAACTTAATGTAAGTAGTGTTCCTGCTATTGTAGCAATAGCTCCAGCTGGTCCACCGACTAATCCAGCAGCAGACAAACCAGTTGAACCAGCAATCTTGTATGCGGATTTTTTAGTTCTAAATGTTGTTACATATTTATAACCTCCCGTGGAAGCTAGTTGTTGCAATGAGGTTGAATTAGAATTTGTTGTTGAAAGTTGTGCTGCACTAGTGAAAGATGGAGCAAACAGACCTACAGACAATGCTACAGTTAGAGCGCTTACAATAATTTTTTTCAAAAAAATCCCTTCTTTCTAATTTTTGATATACTGCTACAATCAATATAAAATAATTTAATAAAATAGTCAACAGGCAATTGTTATAAGAACTTTTGGAATAATAGTTAACATTGTGCCAATCAACCCCCTGTATAGCGTTAACAAATCTGCCGTACGATGATCAAGGTACATCCATTCAGATATAGGGGGAATCATCCAGTATGAAATCATCTACATCCAACATTATGAAGCTTTCGCTCACTTTGTCCGTACTGGCAGGTGTGTTTGGCAGTACGTATGGCGGTACATATGTGCATGCGGCGAATGAATCATCCGATGTCAATCCAGTGAAGCCGGAATGGGGCTATTTTGTCGATACATATCAGAATAATATAAAGGACAAGCTGACTGTGGATAGCAATCCGGTCATTGGTACTTTGTCCGGGTTTAACAAGCTATGGGCACCGGGACAGAGCTGGGATTCCGGCACCAAGTTGAACGATTCTATTTTGAATATGAATATTCAGAAGGTGATCAATATCGCCAGTAAACGCACGGCTGTACAAGAGCAGCAGGCATATCTGGATGATCGCCGCAATCAGAGTTATAGCGTGATGGACGGGCTTGGTGCGCTAACCGATATCTATCGCCAAGAAGCGGGCGCTACGACTACGATTACTGAAGTCGCGGCAGATGCGACAAGTCAGAAGTATGACGATGAAGGGAACAATGCGGGCGATCCCAATTCCAGTCTGGGCAGCGTCGTTGGTCTAGTAAACAAGCTGCGAGGCGATTATTCATCCAGCAACCCAGCGAAAAGTTATTTCAGCTACAAGCGTCCATTCCGCTGGAGTCCAGAAGCATCGGTCATCCCGACATTAGTGCCACAGATCAAGTCCGATCCGTCCAGTGATGGCGGCTATCCGAGCGGACATACGAATGCGGCGTACTTGAGTGCATTTGCGATGGCATATGCGATACCGGAGCGTTATCAGGAGCTGTTGACGAGAGCATCCGAGCTGGGGAATGACCGGATTGTTGCTGGAATGCATTCTCCATTCGATGTGATGGGTGGTAGAGTGATGGCAACGGCATTGGCAGCGGGCATTTTGAATGATCCGGCCAACAAGGAATTGAAGCAGGCAGCATACGCTCAAGCGCAAAAGGAATTGATGAACCAGAATGGTACTGCCAAGGATCGCTTCAGCAACTACAATACGAATAAGCAAGTGTACACCGAGCGTCTGACATATGGCTTCCCGCAAGTAGCAGCAGCCAACAAACCTGTGTCCGTACCGAAAGGTGCCGAAGTATTGCTGGAAACGCGTCAACCGTATCTGGATGATACCCAGCGTCGCTGGGTACTGGCGACAACCGGGTTAGCTTCCGGCTATCCGGTGCTGGATGATCCAGAGGGCTGGGGGCGACTCAATCTGTTCGCTGCAGCTGATGGTTACGGAGCGTTTGTGAAGAACGTTACTGTGACGATGGATGCGTACAAAGGCGGTTTTTATCAAGAAGATAGCTGGCGCAATGCCATTTCCGGCAAAGGTGGTCTGATCAAAAAAGGTACAGGTACTCTGCATCTGACTGGTAAAAACAGCTATACTGGTACAACGACGCTGCTCGCAGGTACATTGGAAGGCGATCACGGTTATGCGTTTGGACGTGGCGATGTGCGTAATGAAGGCGGCACATTGGTTGAGAATGTCCAAGGCTGGATGGTCATCGGTGGAGATTATCAACAATCTGCCAAAGGTACACTGGAGCTGAATATCGGCAGCGTCTCCGATCTACTGAGCATCAACGGCACTGCAAGCTATGGCGGCAAGCTGAAGCTGAATTTTGCAAAAGGATACGTTCCAGCAAACAATAGCAAAATCATTGTCAGCGATGCATCACCAAAGTATGGTAGGTTCACTTATATTCAAACAACAGGATTGCCAGCGGGCTACACAGTGAAGCCAGTATATAGCAATACAAGCGTGAAGCTACAAATTGTGAAGAAGTAAAACGAAAAGATAGAAAAGAGCGCAAGTGCCAGCGTCTATACTACGATGATCATATACAATCCCCCTGCGAAGCCATGTGCAATCTGGACTTCGCAGGGGGATCATTTGTGGAGTAAGCATGTTAGAATCATAGAAACGAACTATGAAATGAGTAAACGAGCCATATATTACATATCAGAGGGGGATTACATGGATTCTACACTGCGTTATACACTGGAAAGTAATGGCACCACCTATGAAAATGACAGCCTGAACGGGTCACTATTCGTAGAATTGATCACCAATTTGGAATTGCAGGATTACATCGTCTTAGAGCCATCTGAGCCGCTGCAAGGAAGTATCTATATGCAGACAGCTGCACTACAAGAGCAGGGACAGATGGTAGCTGAGATTCGTTTGCACGATGCGCAGACGAAACGTGGCTTCCGACATTACAGTTACACAACCGCAGATCCATCGGTTATTATTCAATATTTTCTGGATTACTGGGGTCGGCAGCAATTGCCGAATCTGGAAGACTGGCAGGATATTACGGATGAATTTAGCTAATGGAGAGAATAGAAAAACATTTGAATGTAGATATAAGATTTTACCGATGAAGGTGTCGTTGATTTGAAATTGGTTTATTATTGTATGAAATCGACTGCTATTGTTGAGGGATAGATAATAGTATGGAATGAGCAGTCAGCAAGCTAATACGCAATAGAAGATGACGAGCAAACGTGAGAAGGTGAGGGATCAATCATGAGCGAACCTAACGATAATCATGTAATATCTACATCAGGCACAGCGGGACATCCGCTGCGCTGGGATCACACTGTTCATTATGTAAACAATCTCGACGAAGCCATTGATACGTTTCAGCAATATGGACTGCATGCCTTTCGCGGTGGATCTCATCCCAAATGGGGAACGTATAATGCGCTTAGTTATTTCGGGTTGGAATATGTTGAGTTTCTCGGTATTGAAGATCGCGACAAGGTACAGGCTGCTGATCCATCGCATGTAGTTGTGCGAGATGCGCTGACTGAATTGCCGGTATATCAGCGGTTTAGCCGAGTAGCTATACGAACTGATGATATTGATGCCGTGTGGCAATCGTTACAGCAGCATGAGCTACAAGTATCGGACATATTGGATGGCGAACGCCGCGATGCGTCCGGTCATTTGATTCAATGGCGCATGTTTATGATCGGCGGTGATTTTGAAGGGTTGCCGTATCCCTTTTTCATTCAATGGAGTGGGGATGATGAGCAGCGATTGGATCAATTAACCCGTACCGGTCTGGTAGCGCCACATCCTGCTGGTGACACGGAATTGCTGTCGGCTTTGTTCGGCGTAGTCAATCCAGAAGCCGCTGCTACTCACTGGCATGAGCTATTCGGACTGGAAAAGGAACAATCCGCACCGAATACACTGCGAATTGGCAAGCATTATTTTAGCTTCGTACAGGCAGTAGAGCCGGGCATCACCGCATTGACCTTCCGCACGCACGCCGAATCACTGCTGGCACGCGCGATTGAGATCGGCGGCGGGCAGTATCGATTTATTGCATCCGAGGTAGAATTGGATAGCCTGTGATAGACGAAATGTTGTAGATGTACAAACTGTACGTGGAATTATCATGCGAAAAGCCTCTATCGTTGTGGATAGAGGCTTTTGTGTGGTTATACATGTGGTATATAGAGTTTTTGTGTATAGAGCTATATTGTAGAAGGAATGAATTGTATGCAAATTTATTTTCGGAAACTATCTAGAATCTATTGACTTCCACTACAGAAGAGTTATAATAGTCAAAGAAAGTCAAAGTCAGAACGAATTGATCAAACGTCAAATTGACCTTTCCTGATCAATCAATGATCTAAGTTTGGATCATCGTTCTGCATCGTCGCAATATGATATGATTGCGCCCGCCGATCCTCATCGTGGCACAGTGTGAATGTATCGTTGTTATGCATGTCATAGTAACAGCGAATACAGCATTCATCGAACCCGACGGACAGCGGTTCTATCCTTTTCGCATCATCCGGTGAATACCGGCTATCTCCCGTCTATGTACGGATTCTTATCTACGAAAGGGGCAAATCTTTATGCGTTGTCAACATTGTAATCAGAACGAAGCTACGGTAGGGCTTCAATTCACAATCAATCATACATCTGAGAAAATCGTTCTTTGTCAGGACTGCTATGCCAAAATGAACAGTGGTGTTCCATTCGCGGCAGGCTTTGGTCCTTCCAACCAAGGGATGTCGTCCATCGACGAATTATTCAAAAGTCTGTTGCAGCCTAACGCTCGTGCCAATGGCGCAGCATCTAATAACAATCAAGCACAAGGTCGCACGCAATCCTCTCGCAATGGTGGTAACGGGTTACTGGATCAACTGGGACGCAATCTGAACGATGCCGCTCGCGATGGCAAAATCGATGCGGTGATCGGACGTGATGAAGAGATTGAGCGTGTCATCGAAATTCTCAATCGTCGCAACAAAAACAATCCCGTGCTCATCGGTGAACCGGGCGTTGGTAAAACAGCGATCGCCGAAGGGCTGGCGCTGCGCATCACCGAGGGCAATGTTCCATCCAAGCTGCTGGGCAAAGAAGTGTATTCGCTGGATGTCGCTTCACTCGTAGCTGGAACGGGTATTCGTGGACAGTTTGAAGAAAAGGTAAAACAATTGATCGCCGAGCTGCAACAGCGTGACAATATCCTGCTGTTTATCGATGAGATTCATCTGCTCGTCGGTGCTGGTTCTGCGGAAGGCTCAATGGATGCAGGCAATATTCTGAAACCAGTACTCGCTCGCGGTGATCTGCAAGTGATCGGTGCCACTACACTGAAGGAATACCGCCAGATTGAAAAAGACGCCGCACTGGAACGTCGTTTCCAACCGGTAATGGTAGATGAGCCAACCGTACAGGAGACAGTCGATATTTTGAAAGGGCTGCGTCCAAAATATGAGGAATTCCATGGGGTACGTTACTCTGATGAAGCGATTGCCGCTTGTGTACAGTTATCTCACCGCTATATTCAAGATCGTTTCCTGCCAGACAAAGCGATTGATCTGCTGGACGAGGCTGGAGCACGCTTGAATCTGAGAGCATCCGTCGGAGACGATAGCCAGCTGCGCAGTCGTCTGGAACAGATCAAGGTTGAAAAAGAACAGGCGACTGCTGCTGAGCAATATGAACGTGCTGCTGAACTGCGTGATCAGGAAGCGATTATACTGGAAAGTCTGAACAAAGGCATCAGCGCAGGCGAACCAGTGAATGTGCAGGTGGACGACATTCAGCAAATCGTAGAACGCAAAACGGGTATCCCGGTTGGCAAGCTGCAACAGGACGAACAGAGCAAAATGAAAAATCTAGCTACCCGCCTTGAACAGAAAGTCATCGGTCAGCATGAAGCAGTGGAAAAGGTAGCAAAAGCGGTACGCCGCAGCCGCGCCGGATTGAGACAGCAACACAAGCCGATTGCCTCGTTCCTGTTCGTCGGTCCAACTGGCGTCGGTAAAACGGAGTTGTCCAAATCACTAGCAGAGGAGCTGTTCGGTCAGCAGGATGCGATGATCCGTCTCGATATGAGCGAATATATGGAGAAGCATTCCGTTTCCAAACTGATCGGTTCGCCTCCAGGCTATGTCGGTCATGACGAAGCGGGTCAACTGACTGAGCGTGTACGCCGCAATCCATACAGCATTATCCTGCTGGATGAGATTGAAAAAGCACACCCGGATGTCCAAAATATGTTCCTGCAAGTGCTAGACGATGGACGTTTGACTGACAGTCAGGGTCGTACCGTCAGCTTCAAGGATACAGTCATCATCATGACCTCAAACGCAGGCATGGCGGAGAAAAAAGTCACTGTCGGCTTCTCCGCACCAAAAGCTGATCAGACTCGTTCGATTCTTAGCTCGCTGGGTGCGTATTTCCGCCCTGAATTTCTGAACCGGTTTGACGCGATTATCCCATTCGCTGCGCTCAAAGCGGAAGATCTGATCCAGATTGTCGATCACATGCTCAATGATATTCAGACAACGCTGAGCGAACAGGGCATGACGCTTGATATTTCCGATGAAGCGAAACGCAAACTGTCTGAGCTTGGCTATGATCCTGCCTTTGGCGCACGTCCATTGCGTCGTGTTATTCAGCAGTATGTCGAAGATGGCATTACCGATCTGGTACTGGATGACGAGCAGGTAACTCATATCAATGTAACGGTCAACAATGACAGCATTCAGGTTACCAAAGCTGGTTAATGCAAGGTTAGCCTGTGATATACAAAGAAGCTTCCTATAAAATAACAAAAGCATCTTTCCGCCCACGCTTCCTGTATGGAAGACGAAGAGGAGAGGTGCTTTTTGTGATCATGAGATGCAGGTATGATCTAACAATACAAGTATTATAGTATTATTTGTGCACATCTGTGTCATGCACATCGACGGAGCCGATATCCTCACGACCGCTATGCTGTACCGAATCTGGGATGTACAGGTTGTGACCCGGTTGTTTGGTTTCCCAGTAGATCGAAGCAAATAGACGTTGCGGGCTAACAAGCGGCGAACCACCGTTGATACGCGGAATCGCGAATGGATTGTCATCGCGTTTGGCAAGACCGAGCGTTGTTGTAAAGGCATGCTGAATACCAGCATCTTTGACCACTTGTTCCACTTCCGGTGTGTACAGACCGTACGGATAAGCAAACGTATCAATCGGATGCTCATTGAGCGGCTTTAAGGAATCGACACAGGTGGTCAAGTCCTGACTAATGCGCGCCAAATATTGCTGCGGCGTTTCTTCGACGCCATTTTTGACGAGTGGAGCGGTGAGCGCATCGGTCGTTTCGCTTGTTTTGTAATGCAGATGATTTGTATGTGGCTGTACTTCCATGTTTGGATCAGCACCAATCATTTCGGTAATCTCCTGCTTGGTCATATGCGGCGTGTTGACGATGGCATTTTTGCTAAAATCGCCAGTAATGACGAAGCTAACGCCGGAGATATTACGCTCCTGCATAATGGGGAATGCAGTCGTATAGAAATTTTCATACCCATCATCAAAGGTGACCAATACCGCATTTTCCGGTACAGAGCCGCCTTTCATATACGAGCGAAAATCATTTAACGAGATAAAGTTCATGCCTTTGGAGCGTAAAAAGTCCAGTTGCGAAGCGAACAAATCCGGCGTGATAATATCGCCGCCTTTTTCCGTCGGGCTAATGTCGTGATACATCAGCACAGCGACACGATCTTTGTAAAAAGTCGCTTTAGGAATGTCATTGAATTTCTCAACCGGAGGCAATTCGCTTTCCGATAAAGGGGCTGGCGTCGATGCTTGCTGAATAGAACCGGTGGTTTGCGATTGTGTTTGGACAGGTAGACCAGCTAGCTTTTGCAGCGGTCCATTATCCAAATACAGCGCCAGAATAACGGCAGCTGCGCCTACAATCAGTCCACCAACTGTGAATAGAAGTGCTTTAACCCATACCATGCATGAATTCTCTCCTTTGACATAGACGTTGGTTTCAAGATCCTGTACTCTATATCGGTTCCATTGTTTTCCATTTTTAGAGTGAATCCATGCTGGATAGGCGATTTATTCAAGTTTCATCTATTATTCATGCACTGTTTGTACATGTGCCGCAGCTTCTACCGAAATATGCTGATTGGAAGCAAAATCAAACAATCCCAGATCGGTCAACTTCAATGTCGGGATGACCGGCAAGGCGAGGAAGGATAACATCAGAAACGGATTGAAATGACTGGCAGCACCAATCTCTAGCAATGCCTGATTCAGTCGCTTCGTCTGAGCATATACGTCCTGATATGGCAGCTCCGATAATAGACCAGCGATGGAGAGCGGAACGGACGCCAGCACCTCCGTGCCGGACACGACTGCCAGCCCGCCGTTCATACCTACCACATGCTCAATCGCGAGGAGCAGCTCTTCATCTGATGCACCGGCAGCGATCAGGTTATGCGAATCATGAGCAACGGTGGAGACGATCGCTCCCTTTTTCATCTCAAAGCCTTTGACGATACCGAGTCCGATATGACCGGTTCCTTGATGACGCTCAACGACTGCCAGCTTGAGCAGATCGTTAGTTGTAGACGGAACAAAGTGTCCATTGGCGATATCGACCGTTTCCAGAGCGTGCCGAGTGACGATAGAGTTCGGAATAATCTCGATTACATTGCATAATGCTGCATGCAGCGGCAATGCTAGACAGGACAGATCGAGCGCACCGGTATTGCATGTCAAGAGCGTCGTTGATGCTGGAGACAGTGGATTCAAGCGGTTGGATGCATGCTCTATCGCGGCAATCGACGCTGAAGCTAACGTTTCCGAGGTGTTCTCATCCATTGTATGGTGTGAATCAGCAGACGAGATCGCTGCATTCGTAGCAAGTATAGGTTGCTCTGTATTAGATGTACTTGCAGGGAATGCTGCTTCCAGCAATGCCGTATCTTGTACAACCTGTTGCCCATGTTTGAACACGCTACGGATCGTCAGCTGCTCCAGATCGTCGACGATTACGAGATCAGCGATGTAGCCGGGAGCAATCGCACCGCGATCACGTAGTCCGTAACATTCCGCCGTATTGAGCGTTGCCATCTGAATCGCGGTCATAGCAGGCAACCCATGACGAATCGCCAGCCTTACGTTATGATCGACGCTACCTTCATCTAACAGATCGTCGATCAGCTTGTCGTCGGTTACGAATACACAACGACGCGAATTATAAGGCGTAATTACTGGCAAAATGGTTTCCAGATCTTTGGTCGCCGTGCCTTCGCGGACAAGCACATACATACCCAGTTCCAGTCGTTGCTTGGCTTCTTCGGCATTGATACATTCATGATCGGTACGAATACCAGCAGCAGCGTACACGCTCAGTTGTTCTTTGGCGATCCCAGCGGCATGACCGTCGACCAACTTGCCCTGCATATGGGCGGAGGATATTTTATTCACCATCGATGAGGAGGCATGGGATAGTGCATGGAAGTCCATCACTTCTGCCAATCCAAGCACACGCGGATGATCATAAAAGGCTTCCAAATCTTCCGCTTCCAGACGAGCGGCACAGCTCTCAAATGAAGTTGCGGGTACACAGGAAGGCAGCATAATAAACTGATCCATCGGCAATCCTTCCGATTGCTCCAGCATATACCGGATACCGTCGGTTCCAGCGACACTGCCAATCTCGTGCGGATCGGTGATCACGCTAGTTACGCCATGCTGTAAGACGACTTTGGCAAATTCGCGCGGGGATAGCATCGAACTCTCAATATGCACATGACCGTCAATCAGTCCGGGGATAATCCATTGTCCGTCGGCAGGAATGGTTTCGAGCCCTTCATAGCTACCGATTCCGGCGATCACTCCATCTACAATCGCAATATTACCTTGCATAATTTCACCGGTAAAGACGTTCACAATATTACCGCCTGTAATGACAAGATCGGCAGGGATGGCTTTGGAAGCAACCTGAATACGACGCGTAAGTGCTGCTGTGTTCATTTGCATAAGATACACTCCTTCAGAATTAGGATGGGCATGCTGTCAGCAGTGAACGGCAAAGAATTCATCTCTGAGAAAAGGGGACAACGCAGGCGGTAACTCTAACAAGAGGGAATAAGCCGCAGGTTCCACCAAAACAGAATACAAAACTCCCGATCACAAAAAATGCATGACAGCATTTTTCGTAATCAGGAGTTTACGGTTCCTGGTAGAGACCCCCGGCCCATATTATCAGGGTTATACGAAAGATAGACAATTTAAATTAGACCTATTTTAGTAGAAACAAGCGCAATTGGCAAGTGCGATGGATACCTTTTCTCACATAACGTTCTGTTCTTCTTAGATAGAAAGCATACATCATAAGATGATATGGAGTTATTGGTATATGAAACAAACAAATAAGTAGACAATTATGCGGTATTTGCTTTACATTTAAATGAAAACGACACATCATGTTAGTTATTATCAACAAATCATCATTTTTAATTTAGGTTTTATGACAATAAAATTGACATATACTATCGAAAAATGATCGTTCCTCGGTATAATGAGATACATTCAAGTTCTGTTCTTACTAAGCAGCAGACTTGATAAAGTAGACAATGAAAGCTCTATTCGTCTCCATAACGAACAGGCTGCATGCTACAAACCGAATCGGTCACTGTAGCGATATGAAAATGATAATGTGAGACAGTGTGACATTGTGAACGTAAGCAATACCAAATAGACGCTGGCGAAAGGTATGAGGAATATGAGTCTGGAAGCATTGAATGAACGTGTAAAACAGGATCTGGCATATCTGGCTTACGGTGGTGCAGACTGGGTTCGTCCATTGGCGCATCCCGAAGGTCATGTATATGATGTAGTCGTGATCGGCGGCGGTCAAAGTGGGCTGGCGGCAGCATTCGGATTGCTGCGCGAACGCATTTCCAATATTGTCGTACTGGACGAGAACCCGGAAGGAACGGAAGGACCGTGGGAAACGTATGCGCGTATGGTAACGCTGCGTACTCCAAAACATCTGACCTCGGTCGATCTTGGGATTCCATCGCTGACTTTTCGCTCATGGTGGGAAGCGCAGACCGGAGCGGAAGGCTGGGAGCAGGTAGACAAAATTCCGCGTGGCGATTGGATGAATTATTTGCGCTGGTATCGGCGTGTACTGAATCTGCCCGTGATCAACGATGTTCGACTGGAGCTGATCGAACCGCTGGAGAAAGGAATTCATCGCTTACATCTAGGTGGTCATGGCGCACCGTCGCAAACGATACTGGCACGTAAAGTAGTGCTGGCTACTGGCATTCAGGGCGGTGGCGAATGGCATGTGCCGCCGATGATCAGCCAGCGGTTGCCGGAGCATCTGTATGCTCATACGTCCAAGCACATCGATTTTGATACGTTAAAAGGGAAAAAAGTCGCTGTACTCGGCGGTGGTGCCTCTGCCTTTGACAATGCCAATCATGCGCTGACGGAAGGCGTAGGCGAAGCCCATGTATTCGTACGACGTAAAGTGCTGCCAAGCGTCAATCCGATTCGGCAAATGGAAGTGTCCGGCATGATCGAACGATTCCACGCGCTGTCTGATGGGGAGAAATACGCGGCAATCTCACACTTTTTTAAATTCAATCAGCCACCGACGAATGATACATTTGAACGTGCGGCAGCATGGGAAGGATTCCAGCTGCATCTGGATTCACCATGGTTGGATGTACAGCCGCAGGGAGAAGGTGCGCTTGTGACGACACCGCATGGAGAGTTTTATTTTGACTTTCTGATCGTCAGTACTGGTCTGCTCAGCGATCCGGCATTACGTCCAGAATTGAAGATCGTTGCTGAGCATATTGCTCGTTGGAGTGATCGATACGATGCACCGCCGGACATTGCCAATGCCCTGCTGGATGCACATCCTTACTTGAGTTCCGGCTTTGCTTTTCAAAGTCGGGATGAGGAAGGGCAGAAGTTGCTGCACGGATTGTTCGTGTTCAATTATTCCGCCCTCGCTAGCTGCGGACTGTCGGCATCAGCCATCTCTGGTACGAAAAATGCGGTGCCAAAACTCGTGACTGCTGTCGCCGATCAGCTATTTTTGGATGATAAAGAGCATATTCTGAGCAGCTTCCTTGCCTACGACGAACCCGAATTTGTCGGACGTTGGCCCAAAGTGGTTACAGGCTAAGAAGGAGCTAATATATCTTTGGAATAAAAGGGAAGATGGGCAGATTGCCTATGTATATGCAAAGGACTCTTCCATAACATAGACGTAGTACAACAGTTTAGCTGAAACGGAATAGGCTAGAGACGCTTTACTTTAACAATCAACAGGCGCTTTCTTCGTGCAAATAACACGAAAGAGAGCGCCTATTGATTGTTTAAACTTATATCATGAAGATACAAGCTCGATTTATTATTGGTTATTGGTTATGTCAATAGCTGTGCCAGTCGCTTCAACTGTGGATGCTCTGCAATAGCAGCAACTACCAATTCGGCAATGCGCTGTGCACCATATACAGAAAAGTGGGTATTATCCTCCACCCCTTGCGGGTAATTCGGATGCTGTCCCGGCGGTAAGTGTAACAATAGCGCTTTGGAATCTTCCACGCCCAGTTGCTCATACAAATGCTGGCTGGCAGTAAATATATCCAACAATGGCGTATCCGTATCGTTAGCTACCCGGCGCATCATCTCTGGATACCTGTCCAATGCCAGCGGATCAGGCTGCCCGTGCTCCAAAAACAAACGGCGACTGACCGAAGTTAATAACACCGGTATCGCTCCATGATTACGCGCTGTCTCAATATAACGCTGCAAAAATGCCGGGTATTCCGTATCCGGGTCGGTATATCGCGTAGGATCATCGATTTTGCCATCGTTATGACCAAATTGAATGAACAGATAATCGCCCGATTGTAAATGCTCCGCAATATAATCCAGTCGCCCATCATCAATAAACGAACGTGTACTGCGCCCATTGATCGCGTAATTCTCGACCTGAACCCGTTTCTGAAAATGACTGCCTAAAAACTCACCCCAGCCACTCATCGGCTTCTCAATCCCGCCCTTGATCGCCGCTGTAGAATCACCCGCGATATATAGCCGAAGCGTTTCATGAGCAGGGACAGCAGAGGAGAGAGTGGCAGTAACCCCATCAACAAACAAGCTGTCCGAGCCGAAAGGATGCCCATACCCATGCTGTTCCAACCAACGCGCTGCCAGCGCCGTCCATGTGCCACAATACGGATGCTGCTCCGCCAAGCCTAACCCATGTCGCCCATGCTCAAATATATGCAATTCATGCTCAATACCCGCCGCAGCCAACGCTTGTGCAAATAGCAAACTGTTCTGCACTGGCACTGCCGCATCATCCGCACTGCTCCAAATAAAAGTAGGCGGCGTATGTGCATCCACACGTTGCTCAGCTGAATACTGAGCAATCTGCTGCTCCGAAGGAAACGCCCCTATTAACTGCTGCCGACTACCTTCATGCGTAACCCCTTGTTCCAACGTAATCACCGGATAAGCTAGCAGTAGCACATCCGGTTTCACACGTCCTGTCGTCGCAGCCAGTGCCGCCAAATGCCCACCAGCCGAAAACCCGATCAACCCAATACGATCCGGCACCACATTCCAATGGTCCACCACCCCATGCCGCCGCACTGCTAGCAAAGCCGCTTCCACCTGTCCAACAATCAACCTCGGATCAACCTTTGCCTCATCATCAGAGCGCCCAGTATGATCCGTATCCGACGCTGTTCGATAATGTAGTACTGCCGCATGAATGCCCAGCCCATTCAACCATCGTGCCACCGCTGCCCCTTCATGCTCCGCCCGATGATGATACCCACCGCCCGGCAAAACTACCACACACCCACGTGCCACATCATCCCCAACCGAATACACCACCAACCGCCCCAACGGCTCATCCTCATCCAACACCAACCCATCACTCACAAACCTCTCAGCATCCCCATCCCAAACCCAACGAACCCCATCACCCTCTTGCAATCCCAATAACCGAGCACCCAACCCTTCAACACCTTCACCCAAAACCCGCAATAAAACCATCCAACCCTCACCCTTCCTTCAATACATTATGTAAAAACACCAACCCAACATACTACCTCACACACCTCAGTAAATGAACAAAATCCTCCTTGCACATACTTTGTTAAAGAGGGGTTTGTAAGTACCCTAGATCCCTGACCATAATCTAATTGCACTAAACGGAAGAAAGGAATGAGGGGAAAGGACGACTTTGGAGGGGCGGGAATCGTCCTTCCTTCCCATTCCAAAAGATTCCCGCGGCTCCACCCGAGGACGTCCCCTTATTCCTTTCTGGAGTGTTCCATCTAATTTCCATCCAATAGAACAGCCCCTCACCCACCACTGTCTAAATTTTGTTAATTTACCCCTTACCATCCATATTATGAAAAGGGTATAATGAAAATGGTCCATATCATATCAAGATTCACATCTACACAACGTCCGCAAGATCACAGAATCGATGGGGGAATATGATGAAAAGAGGAACGATGTTTTACAAAATATTTATTCCAATTCTAGTATTGGGCATTGGATTGTCCATCAGCTTTGGCATCTATATTTATTTCAGTACCGTGCGTTCGGTGACCGACAGTATCGCCGCCAGCAAACAAACGTATATGATGCAAATGCGTAACAATCTGGAGCAAAAGATACGTAATATTGAATACGCTTTCAATACATATAGCACAACCAGTTCGTTTAGCGACGTTGTGAAGAACCCGATTACAGAGCGTGATTTTATTGCCTATCGCGATGTGAATACGCAGCTGAACTATATCGCGACGATGGGTCTGGATGGTGCGCAATATTCACTCATTAGTCTGGAACAGAATTGGAAAATCGCCAATGGACGACTTACACATCTGACCGATGTTCAGCAGCAACAGCTGTACAAGCAGTATATTCAAGGACAGGAGCAAGGATTGTTCTGGATCAAAACGGATACCGGCATTCGGTTCGTCAATACACTGCCTGTTTTCTCCACACGCAAGCAGGCGATTGCGCTATCGGACATTTCCAGTCAGACGCTGAATCGCACGCTACATACGGAAGACGATGCGCCAGTATTTATTTTAAATCGGCAAGGTGACCTGATGTATGATACGGGTGGCAATGAGACTATTTTTGCGAATACTCAGGTGCAGCAACTGCCAGGTATGATTGGGGCGGATCAGAGCACCGGGATGCTGACTTTGAATCCGGCAGACCGTTCACGTGTGCAATTGATTTATGCCAAGTCAACGTACAATAACTGGATGTATGTTACCATACTTGATCCAAAAGAAATTGCTGGTGCGCTGCAAACGACGCGTTATGGTCTGATTGCGATTGAACTAGTACTGATTGCGCTAATTAGCGTGGTCGCATACGGGATTGCGCTCTATTTTACAAAGCCGATTCAGCGTATTCGGCATAGTCTGCCGACGACCGGGCAGATGCAATCCGGCAATGAGATCGATTGGATTCTCTCGTCGATTAATCATATTTTGACCGAAAAGCAAAGTCTCGAAACACTCATTCAAGCAGAGCAACCGCAATTGGAAACTCAGCTTGTGCTGAATTTGTTCCGCAATCGGATCAAAGCCGACGAACTCGGCGGTCAACTGGAACGAATCGGTTATACCGGATTGGATGGCAAAACGTATGTCGTGATGCTCGTACAGCTGGACAATATCGGTAAGCGCAGCATTGCCGACCGTGATGTGCTGATGCTCGCAATTAACAAAATCGCTGAGGAATTAATTCCAGCGCAACAGCGATTGTTGCCAATTATTTTGAACGACGATACGCAGGCGACGATATTGACCTTTGCCCATGAGAATGAGCAGGAGATGCGCCGTGAGTTGCTATCTTACGCAAAATTAATGGTGCGAAGCGTTCGCGATTATCTCAAGCTATCGATCAGTGTCGGTATCAGTCGCTCGTATGACAGCCTGCTCGGTAGCAAAGAAGCATGCGAAATGAGCAAACAAGCGCTGCATCAGCGGCTGAATCTGGGCAAGGAATCGATCATCTTTTACGAAGATATCTCTAACGTCGTCTCCGGTCCAGTGCTGCTACATTATCCAACCGAATGGGAGGCGCGCCTATTCGACGCAATCCGTCTCGGTGATGAAGAACAAGTATCCGCCACCCTGTACCCATTGATGGCGGAATTTATGAAAAAAAGCCGCAATACGATGGATCTTGAAGTCATGCTCGTGCGGCTCGTCAATAACCTGATCCAACTGGAACAGCTGCTCGGATTGGAAGTACTGCTCACGAGCGGCAATCAGGCGCTATATCATCGCCTGCTTAGCATCCGCAACCCAGAAGAAATCGAACGCATTCTCGTCGAACAAGTGATTTTCCCAATGGTGCGCAGCATGAAAGAGAAAACGAACGAACAATTCCGCTGCCTATCCGAAACAATCGCCGACATCGTCCGCCGCGAATACGACCGCGAACTGTCACTCGAAATGATCGGCGATCGACTGCACTACAACCCGAACTACCTGAGCAGTATTTTCAAAAAAGAATACGGCACCACCTTCAGCGACTACCTAATGAGCTACCGCCTCGACATGGCAAAAAAGTGGCTCATCGAAACCGATCAAACAATCAAAGAAATCGCCGAACGACTACAATACCACAACCCGCAAAACTTCATCCGCTCCTTTCGCAAAAAAGAGCAGGTGACGCCGGGAACGTATCGCAAGATGCGACAGCTGACGTAGAATGTCCACCGCTTCGGAAAGGGATAAGGGAACGGACTCAGATGGAGCCACGAGAATCTACTGGATCAGGAGTAAAGGTAGATTCTCGCATCTCCCAATCAGTAAGATATTTTGCTATGCAAAAATCACTTTATATTGAACCACGTGTTTGAAGATCACAACACTATAAGTCGTCCTTTTCCCGCAGTCCCTTTCCTCCACTTCCCGCATCTGTCATCGGTTGGCAGAAGGGGAGACAGGTAGTTACACAATTCCGAAGCGCATCATTATTACGAAGCCAGACGTCAGAGGACAATTGTGTTCTTGTATTCATATATTTGCTGAATGATTGCTCAAGTGTTGGATTATACAAAAACAGCTTTTACAACAAGTATCTTATGTTATTGTTGCGTGCACTTATTTGTACTTCATTATTTCGCATGCTTACTTGGTCATTTACACAGCTGCTAGAGCTAGCTAATGAAACTATTGTTGAGTTCAAATAAACAGGATTTTTAATGGGAATTTTGACAAATGAATCTCCCAATTCACATTAGGTTCGCGGATGCTCCAAATAAAAGTGCTCCTAACTGAATAGAGCGATAGCGATTATGAGCACTTAGCAGCCAAGTCGCTAAATAGAATATAAGCAGGTTTTTTAGAAATCTTATGGTTTCTTATTATTCGAATATGCTATATATCTCCAACGACTAATTCAAAGAATCTCAAGATTCGTAAGATCTCAGGTTGGGATTCAAGATTAGTGAAATTCTCAAGGTTTTAAGAACTTTCGTTTTATAGGATGCACTAAGCGGAGGGAAGAGAATAAGGGAAAAGGGCGACTTTGGAGGGGCGGGAATCTTCATTCTTTCCCAAATCCAAAAGATTCCCGCGGCTCCACCGGAGTCCCGTTCCCTTATCTCTTCCCGGAGCGCTTGTCCGCCACAGCAATTCATTTACAAAACCCAACCCGTAACCAAATTGCACCGCCAAGCACCCTAAACCATGTAAGCAGAACCAAACTTCATTCCACATCAATTCCAATAGCAATCAGCCAATCAGTGTCACCCCTTAACCGCACCCAACAAAGCACCTTTCGTAAAATGCTTCTGCACAAACGGATAAGCAATCAACATCGGCACCGTCGCCACGACAATAACCGCCATCTTGATCGTCTGCGCCGGAGGAATCACATCCACCGAACTGCCTTCCGCCTGCATCCCGCTGGAGACGATAACAATCTGACGCAGCAGTACCTGAATCGGCCATTTACCCGAATCGTTCAAATACAGAATCGCATTCATATACGTATTCCAATACGTTACCGCATAAAACAGCGAGATCGTCGCAATAGACGGCAATGCCAGCGGTAGCATGATTTTGAAAAACACCCCAAAGTCATTGCAACCGTCAATCTTTGCCGATTCTTCCAAACTGTCTGGCAACGCCTGAAAGAAGTTGCGCATGATGATCAGATTGAAGGCGTTGATTGCTACCGGCAGAATCATCGACCAGTACGAGTCGATCAGACCGACGCTTTTGACAATGAGAAAAGTCGGAATCATTCCGCCGCTGAACAGCATAGAGAACACAACGATAAAGTTGATGGCGTTGCGACCGGCGAGATAGCGACGGGACAGCCCGTATGCCATGAATGCGGTCAGCGCCATACTGACGAGCGTGCCGACCAGCGTTGTGCCGATGGAGACGCCGAGTCCCTTGAAGATCGTTGGTGTGGACAGAATATAACGGTAAGCATCCAGTGAAAAGGTTGTCGGGAATAAAATGAATCGTTTGGATACGACCTCTTGCGTCGAAGCGAACGAGCTGGCAATCACGTTGACGAATGGTAATAAACAGGCGAGCGCGATCAGGATCAATAAAGTGTTATTAATGATGGTGAATAGCTTGCCTCCAAGCGAAGTGTCTTTCCGCAATGTTTGTTCCATAAACAGGAACCTCCTTCATCGTCTTGTATACATTTACTGTACCAAGCCAGTGGTGTTCCGTATATAATCCGTTGCCCAGATGATGGTTGATTTCGTCGATTGGAGCGGAATAATCATTACCTCATAATATAATCACCAGATGAGATGACCAGTCTGGAAATGGCGTAGCATCAACATTTTGCAAGCGTTATTATAAGATGATTATATACGGAATGACGATGCTACTTTAATCTGGAACACGTAAGCGAGATTGCATAGAGGAGGCTGGCATCCGGTGAAGATATCAAACGGAATGAAGATGTCCGATGCTGCGGCACTGGAATTGGAACAGGAGAACAAAGCCGTTAAGAAAAAGGGCGGCTACGGCATTATGCGTAACAAATTTTTGTATTTGATGATTTTGCCGGGCTTTATTTATTTTGTTATTTTCAAGTATTTGCCGATGGGTGGGCTGATTATTTCCTTTCAGGATTACCAGCCATATCTCGGCATCTCGGACAGTCCGTGGGTAGGGATGAAGCACTTTGTTCGGCTGTTTACAGAGCCTACCTTTTTTATGTTGTTAAGCAATACGCTCATTTTGTTTGCACTGAATATCGTCATCTTTTTCCCGTTGCCGATCATTCTAGCGCTGATGCTTAATGAAGTGAGACATCGGTATTTCAAAAATGCCATTCAGACGATTATCTACATTCCGCACTTTATGTCATGGGTCATTATCGTATCCATCACATACGTATTTCTGACGGTAGATGGTGGGGTCGTCAATGAGATGCTGGCAGCGATTGGATTGCCCAAAGTCAGCTTCCTGACGTCGCCGGAATGGCTGCGTACGATGTATATGGCGCAGATCATTTGGAAAGAGCTAGGCTGGTCGACGATCATTTATTTGGCAGCGATCACTGTGGTTGATACACAGTTGTATGAAGCGGCTGAGATGGACGGCGCATCCCGCTGGCGCAAAACATGGCATGTTACTTTGCCGGCGATTCGTCCGGTTATCATTACATTGCTGATTCTGAAGATCGGCAGCACGCTCGATCTGGGCTTTGAACATATGTATTTACTGCTTAATTCGCTGAATCGCGAAGTAGCGGAGATCTTTGATACTTACATTTATACCGCTGGTTTGAAAAATGGACAGCTTAGCTTCAGTACAGCCGTCGGCTTGTTCAAAGGATTGGTCGGTCTCGTCTTAATCATGCTGGCGAACCGCTTGGCGAAGAAGTTTGGCGAGGACGGCGTGTATTAAATCGCATATCGTTTTATCCATTCTGGCTCATGGGGGATATAAGGATGAGAAGAAAAGCAAGTATGGTACTGGCGGCGGCATTGGCGTTAACGACTGTGTTGTCAGGTTGTGGCAATGGTAGCGAGGCAGAGGCGAATCAGACGTATGATCCGAATGCGAAGCTGAATTTTACATGGCTGAATATTCTACATACGGCTTCGCCGCCGACGGATGTAGTCAAGAACAAGCTGGAGCAGTATACCAATTCCGAGATTCAATTTAGCTGGGTTCCCGATGCATCCAAGGAAGAACGGATCACGACCGCGCTCGCTTCTGGTCAACTGGCAGATATGGTTACGATTACGATGATGACCAATTCGACAGTGCGCAACTCGCTCAAATCGGGTCTGTTCTGGGATGTAGGACCATATCTCGACAGCTATGACAATCTGAAACAGATTCCGCAAAATGTACGTGAAGCCGCTTCAATTGAAGGGCATCTGTACGGTGTTCCTTTTCAGAAAAATCTGGCACGCTCTGGTCTAATCCTGCGCAAGGACTGGCTGGACAATCTCGGTCTAAAAGTGCCAACGACGCTGGATGAACTGTACAACGTGGCGCGTGCCTTCACCGAAGATGACCCTGACGGCAACGGCAAGGATGATACGGTAGGCTTCGGCGATCGCTCTGATCTGCGGTATAGCAGCTTCAAGACGCTCAGCTCCTACTTTGGCACACCGAACGGCTGGGCAGTTGATGACAGCGGCACATTCACACCAGAGTTCGATACGCCTCAATATATGGATACGCTCAACTATTCGCGTAAGCTGTATGAAAATGGCTACCTGACTCGCGACTTCGCGGTCACTGCAAAGACGGATCAGCAGCAGCAATTTGCACAAGGTCGGACAGGCATTTATACCGGTATGGTTGATATCGCCAGTCTGGAAAATATGTCACAAGGATTGCAAAAAGGCATGGAGCTAGTGCCGGTCAACAAAATCTCCAATGGCGACGGGCAGTACCATATCTGGTCGGAAGGCAGCGGTGTCGGCGGTTTGCTCGCTTTTCCCAAGTCAGAGGTGAAGTCTGAAGCTGAACTGAAACGGTTACTGCAATTCGTAGACGATTTGCTGGACAAGGAAGCATTTATGTACATGACTGGCGGCATTGAAGGTGAGCATTATGAGATCGATGCAGACGGTTCCTTCAAAATTATCAATCAGGATAAATGGCAAGCAGATGTGCAGCCATTTGCCGCGTCTCGTCCAAGCGAAGTAACGTACAAGCTCAAAGATTCCAATCCGCGTAAAGAAATGGCGAACGAGCTGATCAAGGAAAACGACAAATTCGCAGTGCTTGATCCAACCGTACCGCTTGATTCACAAACGAACAACGAGCAAGGAACCGAACTGCAAAAGGTGATCACCGATGCAACCTTCCGCTACATTATGGGCGAGATTGACGAAGCAGGCTTCAAGCAAGCGGTGCAAAGCTGGAAAGATGCAGGCGGAACCAAAATCACGGAAGAATATGAAGCCGCTTACAAAGTGGTACAGAACAAATAACCATCAGAAAAGGGGAAGATTTATGAAAAAAGCTCCGCAACATGCGATCAAAAAAGCGGCTGCTATCGTTATCAGTAGCGCATTCCTGCTGACTGCTTGTGGTGGTCAAAGTGCTTCATCCGGCGAATATGATGCCAATTCCAAAGCGAATATTAGCTGGCTCAACATTTTGCATACCGCTTCGCCGCCAACAGATACCGTGCTTGACAAGCTGGAGGAGAAGACTAATTCCGATATTACATTCTCATGGATTCCAGATGCGTCTAAGGAAGAACGGATCAACACCGCACTCGCATCCGACTCGCTGGCGGATATTGTGACGCTGACGATGCTGGACAATTCCTCTGTGCGTAATTCGCTCAAATCCGGTCTGTTCTGGGAAGTGGAGCCGTATTTGAAGGAGTTCCCGAATCTGGCGAAGATCTCGCCGGAGACGATCAAGTCCGCATCAATCGGTGGCAAGCTGTACGGCATTCCGTTTCAAAAGGATCTGGCACGTAACGGTGTTACCATCCGCAAGGACTGGCTGGATAAGCTCGGTCTGAAAGTACCAAAAACAACCGATGAGCTGATGGAAGTTGCTAAAGCATTTACCGAAAAAGACCCGGACGGTAACGGGCAGAACGATACGACTGGCTTTGTTGACCGCAACGATCTGATCTACGGTGCATTCAAGACGCTCGGCTCCTACTTCGGCACACCGAATAACTGGCAGGTTAGCTCCGACGGCAAGATGACACCGGAATTTATGACCGACGGTTATATGAAGACGATGAATTATATGAAAGAGCTGTATGATAACGGTTATATCAACAAAGACTTTGCTGTTACCGCCAAAACCGATCAGCAGCAGAAGTTTGCCCAAGGCAAAGCAGGCATTTATGTCGGCGCGCTGTTTGACAGTAAAAACCTGCTTAATATGGCAAAAGGTCTGCAAAACAATATGGAGCTGGTGATGGTTAACGATATTACATCTACCGGCAATGAAAAAGATCGCGCCATCTGGGCAGCTAATAATGGCATTGGCGGTTTGCTAGCGTTCCCACGTACTGAGGTCAAGGACGAAGCACAGCTGAAACGCATTTTACAATTCGTAAACGATCTGTTGGATGAAGATTCGTATGCGCTCATGACATATGGTATCGAGGGCACGCATTATACGGTAGATGACAAAGACGCAGTCACGATTATCAATACCGATCTGTGGCAGCAAGAAGTACAGCCATTTGCATCCAGCCGTCCGAAGGAAAGCGGTTATCAGATTCATGATGCCGATCCACTCAAGCAAGAAGCGGACAAGCTAATCAAAGAAAATGCTGATTATGCGGTACTGAACCCGGCGTATGCGTTGGATTCGGAAACGTATAATACACAAGGCTCCGAACTGCAAAAGATTATCACCGATGCGACATACAAATACATTCTGGGCGAAATCGACCGTGACGGCTTCAATCAAGCGTTGGAAAACTGGAAAAACTCTGGCGGCAACAGCATCATTTCCGAATACGAAGCCGCATATCAGCAAGTCGGCAAATAAGAGCGACGGCAGTCATCATTCTTTGGAGGAGGACAACGATGAACAACTGGGATCAGCAATCGCAATGGGCGATCCGAACGGCAAAGTCGATTATGGAACGTCAGCCATACCTGCACGAAGATCGGGTACATCATGGCAAATGGTCGTATGATTATGGCGTGATTTTGAAAGGGTTCCAGTTATTGTGGCAGCAAACAGGCGATCCAGTGTATATCGATTATATCCGCCACAATATGGATTATTTTGTACAGGAAGATGGCAGTATTCGCGGATATACGATAGATGAATACAATATCGATCATATTAACAACGGCAAGCTGCTGTTTATGCTGCACAACAAAACCGGCGAAGAGAAGTATCGCAAAGCCGCTGATCTACTGCGTAAGCAGCTCCAATCGCATCCACGCACATCGGAAGGCGCATTCTGGCACAAGCAGATATATCCGTATCAAATCTGGCTTGATGGATTGTACATGGGCTCGCCCTTTTATCTGGAATATGCGCTGACCTACGGCGATGCAGCCGATGTGGACGATGTGACCAAGCAGTTCATTCTATGTGAGAGTCATACGAAGGATGCGCAAACCGGGCTGCTATATCATGCATGGGACGAGAAGCGGCAGCAGCCTTGGTGCAATGCCGATACGGGATTGTCGCAGAACTTCTGGGGACGTTCACTTGGCTGGTTTGTGATGGCGCTAGTGGATGTGCTGGAGATTCTGTCGGTAGAGCATACGCATTACGAACAATTGGAGCGTATGCTGAACGATACATTGACGGCTGTACGACGATATCAGGATGAGGAAACGGGCGTCTGGTATCAAGTACTTGATCAGGGCAAACGCAAAGGCAATTATTTGGAAGCATCGGCAAGCGCGATGTTCGTCTATGCAATCAGCAAAGGCATTCGTCTTGGCGTACTGGAACCAGACTGGCTAAAAACGGCAGATTGGGCATACGCTGGCATGATCTCCGAATTTGTATTGGAAACGAAGGACGGCTGGATTAATTACAACAAAAACTGTCAGGTTGCTGGGCTAGGCGGTGCAGATCAGCGGGATGGCACCTTTGCCTACTATATCAGCGAGCCGATTGTGACCAATGATCAGAAAGGGCTAGGTGCATTCCTGCAAGCATGTGCTGAATATGAGCATCTGAATCAGGAGCGTCCATCTGCCAAGCACCAGCGGCAAGATTCAGTATCGTCGATTCCGAGTGGGAAGGAGCAATAATATGACCGTATACAATATCGACGATTATGGTGCAGCGCGGAATTCCAGCAAGTCATCCACGGCAGCGATCTCGTCGGCAATCGAGGCAGCGGCGCGTGCAGGTGGCGGTACGGTGCATATTCCGGCGGGTACATACCGTACGGGAGCGATCTTGATGCAGAGTCATATTGAGCTGCATCTCAGTCCAGGGGCGGTGCTGTCGTTTAGCATCGATCCGGCGGACTATCCGGCAGTATCGTCACGCTGGGAAGGGGCAGAGCGACTTGTTCATGCGTCGTGCATTTACGGAGAACAGCTGACCAACATCTCGATCACTGGTAGCGGCATGATCGAGGGGAATGGGCAGACATGGTGGGATTTGTTCCGCAACGAACCGGATAAGCTGGACTATCCGCGTCCCAAGCTGATCAGCTTTGACCATTGTAGTCGTATTACGATCCGTGATGTGCAGCTGCGCAACTCGCCGAGCTGGACAGTCAATCCGATCTGCTGTACCAATGTGACGGTGGATAATATAGCTATTCTGAATCCGGCAGATTCGCCCAATACGGATGGCATCAACCCGGAATCATGCACCAATGTGCATATTAGCAATTGCCATATTGATGTTGGCGATGATTGTATTACGATCAAGTCCGGCACGGAGGATACGCCGGAACGGGTGCCGTGCGAGAATATTACCATCACTAACTGCACGATGCTGCACGGGCATGGCGGCGTGGTGATCGGCAGCGAGATGAGCGGCGATATTCGTAATGTGACGATCAGCAATTGTATTTTCAAACAGACGGATCGCGGCATTCGCTTGAAATCACGGCGTGGACGTGGCGGCACAGTGGAGGATATTCGCATTAGCAATCTTGTGATGGAGGATGTGATCTGTCCGTTTATTATGAATCTGTATTATTTCTGCGGACCGCGCGGCAAGGATAAATACGTCTGGGACAAACATCCATATCCAATCACCGCCGAGACACCGCGCTTCCGTCGGATTCATTTTGCCAATATTACTGCGCGTCAGGTACATGCTGCGGCTGGATTCCTGTACGGACTGGCTGAGCAGTATGTATCGGAAGTGACCTTTTCCGATATTGACATTTCCATGGCGGAGAATGCGATTCCCGGTCGTCCGGCGATGATGGCGGGCATTGAGGATATGAACAACCGTGGTTTTTATCTGGGGAATGTGCGCGATGTTCGCTTTCACCGCGTGACGATTGAGAATCATGAAGGACCTGCCTTTTATATCGAAAATGGCGATGAGGTCGAGATCATCGATTGTCGCTCCCGCAATACCGCCAAGCCAGAACAGCTGGTAGAACGGGTAACAACCGAAGTGATTGCCAACTCCCCAAGCTGATCAGTTACAATTGCGACTGATGACTGATGACTGATGACTGATGACTGATGACTGATGACTGATGACTGATGACTGATGACTGATGATAAACAATGAATAATGGTCTGCCTATCTCATGCCTATCTCATGCCTATCTCATGCCTGTCGATGAGTATCCGTATCCATCTGCGAAAGGAGTCTACATATGCAAAAGGAGGATCAGCTGGTCAAGCTGCTTGGCGATCTGCCAGAGCCAGTGCCTGTCATCGCGCAATCGCTGGAGCAGCGTCTGTATGACGGTTATCGTCTGGAGACGCTGCTGCTGGAGCTGAACGGACTGGAAAAGGTGCCTGCTTATGTCGCAGTGCCTGCGGAGGGCGAAGGACCTTTTCCGCTCGTGATCTTCAATCATTCACATGGCGGTGATTATACGAATGGTCGGCGGGAATTGATTCGCAGCAGTCCGTATTTGCAGCAGACGTCCTTTGCTTCGGTGCTCACAGGTATGGGATATGCGGTTGCTTGCATTGATATGTGGTGCTTCAATGAACGCGGCGGTAAGAGCGAGAGCGAAACGGTCAAAGAAATGCTCTGGCAGGGCAAAGTGCTATGGGGCATGATGCTATACGACAATATGCGATTGCTGGATTATATGTGCACACGTCAGGAGATCGATGCCAGCCGAATTGGCACGATTGGTATGTCGATGGGCGGGCTGATGGCATGGTGGTTGGCAGCGCTGGACGAGCGTATTGATGTAATCGTTGACATTAGCGCACAGGTCGATGCGCAGACGCTGATCGCCAAGCGCGGCTTGGATCACCACGGCTTTTATTCCTATGTACCTGGTCTGCTCAAGTACTATTCCACACTGGACATTCAGCAACGGATCGTCCCGCGTCCGCGCATGAGTCTGGTTGGTAAGAATGATCGTCTCTGTCCGCTGGAAGGCGTGCAGTTGCTGGATGCAGGCTTGCACGAGCTGTACGCCAAAGCCGGTTATCCAGAACATTGGCAACCGGTAATCGGTAGCGGTGGTCATATGGAGACGATGGAGATGCGCGCTGCATGGCAGCCGTTTTTGAAAAAGCATCTCGGATAGCACACGGTGGATAGGATCATAGGGATTATAGGATCGTATCATGATCAAACTTGAAATCATGAGAGTCTTCACATGAACGCATAACGATAGAACAGGAAGTATGGCAATCCGCGCCCGGCAGCTTTTTCTTTGTCGGGCGTTTCTATTTTGATCCCAACATCAGCAAAGGAGAATGGGCATATGCAACTGACTGTAGGCAAAGCTTCCTTTTGCGATTATTCAACGATTCAGCAGGCGGTCGATGTACTGGAGCAACATGGTGACGATGCTGTCGACACTCTCTTTATTCTGGAAGGTACATATGAGGAAACGGTGATCATTCGCCGCTCATGTCTGCACATTTACGGTCTTGGTCGTGTAGAGATTACGATGAACCGACATGCACGTCAGCATAATGAACAGGGCGAAGAGATTGGCACCTTTGCAACGGCGACTGTATTTGTCGGTGGTAGTGACTTGTTGCTGGATAATCTGATCATTAGCAATACAGCAGGGCAAGGAGTCGATATTGGACAGGCGGTAGCGCTGTATGCACATTGTGATCGTTCTGTCTTCCGTCGCTGCACGCTGCGAGCATATCAGGATACGCTGTTTACCGGACCATTACCGCCCAAGCCGAAGGAACGGGCGCTGTTTGGCGGGATTGAACTGATACAGCAGCATGCACAGTATCGTCAGCTGTATAAGCATTGTTATATCGAAGGCACGATCGATTTTATATTTGGCGGAGCAACGGCATATTTTGACCAGTGCCACATTCATAGTCTGCGTCATTATGATAATCAGTCCACCTATATCACCGCAGCATCCACGCCCCAAGGGCAACCGTACGGATATGTGTTCCATCGCTGTTTTGTAACCGGTGATGATGACATTGCGCCGGTATACTTAGGCAGACCATGGCGCGAGTATGCACAGACGGTCTGGGTGGAATGTTCACTTGGTGCTCATATTCATCCGGCAGGCTGGGATAACTGGGATAATCCCGACAACGAGCAGACAGTCGATTATCGAGAATATCATGCGGAATCCGCATCCATCTGGCGCTATCATCGGGTAAACTGGGCAGTCTGCGAAATCGGCGATGATAAGGATTGGCGCAAAGAAATTATATTTGACGGCGAATGCTTCTGGAAGGAAGAGGAGGAATATTCATGTCCCTTATAAATAGTGGCGATCCATCGACAACAGACATCGGCGGCGCAATGATTCGCAATCCGGTATTACGAGGATTTAATCCTGATCCGTCCATCTTACGAGTCGAAGATGTGTATTATATCGCAGTATCTTCGTTTGAATGGCTGCCCGGTGTACGGGTGTATGAGTCGCGCAATCTGGTGGATTGGCAGCATTGTACGGATATTTTGAGACATCAGGTACAGCTACAAGGCAATCCAAAAAATTGCAGCATCTGGGCGCCGCAGCTCAGTTATGCGGACGGACAATTTTACCTGCTGTATACCGATGTGAAAAGTACAAAGCGCCCGTTCAAAGATGATCACAACTATCTGATCACTGCAACCGATATTCGCGGTCCGTGGAGCGAACCGGTGTATCTGAACAGCAGTGGCTTTGATCCGTCTCTGTTTCATGATGAAGACGGTCGCAAATGGGTGCTCAATGCGCTGTGGGATTATCGGATCACCGAGGGGAATAAATCAAGCGGTATTGTTATGCAAGAATATGACCATCGTACTCGTCAGTTGATCGGCGAACCGATCAAGCTATTCGACTGCACACCGCTCAAGAAAACCGAAGCTCCGCATATATATAAACGGGACGGCTATTACTATCTGATCACCGCCGAAGGGGGAACAGGTACGGGGCATGCCGTGACAGTTGCACGCTCTCGTCATCTGACTGGCTCGTACGAAGTCGATCCGCATAATCCGATGATGACATCGAGCGGGAATGCAGAGTGGCCGCTGCAATGTGCCGGACATGGCAGTCTGGTGGAGACACCTGCGGGAGAGTGGTATATGGCGCATCTGTGTACTCGCCCACTGGACGGACAATATGCGATTCTTGGACGTGAAACCGCGATTCAGCAGGTGTATTGGGATGAACAGGGATGGCTGCGTTTGAGTAGTGGCGGGAAGTTGCCACAGCTAGCCGTACCAGCACCAAGCGGACTGGCAGCAGACTTAGACGTGCCGCATCGTTTGAACACGACCGATAGTGAAGTTGTTTCCAAGATGGAATCCATGATCCAAGCGGAACCGATGTCCTATCGTGCTGTGGCAAACAATACGCCGACGATGAATCTCGCTTCGTCCTGTGAATGTACTTTTGTCGATGAATTTGATCAGGAGACGTTGCATCCGCAATGGAATACACTGCGCATACTGGCGGAAGAGGACTGGTGCTCCCTTCGGCAGCGTCCGGGGCATTTGCGATTGTATGGCGGCGAGTCGATTCAGAGTCTGTTCCGTCATCATATCGTTGCACTCCGGCAGCGTGATCACAGCTTCCGTGCTGAAACTGCGCTGGATTATGAGCCACAGCAATATTTGCAAATGGCGGGTTTGGTATTGTATTTGAATGAAGACAATTATGTATATGCGTGTATTACGCGCGACTGTGCAGGTAAGGTTATCCGGCTGATGCGCTGTGCGGCAGATCAATTTTATGTGTATCCTGAGGTGATCGTAGTACCGGAACAGACTACGGTTCATCTAGCGGTAGAAGTAGAACAAACGACAGCCCGTTTTTACTACCGAGTGTCTGAACAAGAGCAATGGACAGCGCTATACAATGAGGAGCATATCTCGTTTCTGTCCGGCGGCTTCACTGGCAATTTTGTTGGCATCGCCGCACACGATATGTATCAATTCAAAGGCAGCTATGCCGACTTTAGTCATTTTCGCTATGAAGGACGGGAATAAATAGACATTTCTATACTGCCATCGTACTGGTGTGAGTTGCCAGCGATGGCAGTTTTTTAGTGTGAGAATACTTGGGTGCGAGCGCGCAACAACCTATGTTTTGAAAATAAAGCATGTTTCATCTCACTTGCTCCATGTGCTTACATACACCGCCACTACTGCTTAATACCAAACTGGCATATACAAAACAATCATATTGTTATAAATAATGTCATATGAGACAAAATTACAGCATTGTAATTCCGATTAAACCGATATACTATATTTGTTATGTGCAAGCAAGAGAGCATAATTTATGGATGGGGGATAGAGAATCATGAATACCAAGTTTAAAGGTCTGGTTATCGTAATGCTGTTTACACTGCTTCTGGCAGCTTGCTCGGGCAACAGTGGCGGCACTAGCTCAACAACGACAACCGGAAGTTCGACAGCCGCAGATAGTGGCACGCCGAAGGATGGCGGTAGCCTGATTATCGGTGTGGCAGCCGATCCGGTAATTTTGAATCCATTATATGCAGGGGATCGGGTCAGCTTGACGATTGACCAGGCACTGTATGCACCATTGTTCCAAGTCAACAACGGCAAAAAGACATTTTATCTGGCTGAAAGTCTGGAACCTTCCGCTGACCAGCTTACATACACACTCAAGTTGAAAAAAGACCTGACTTGGCACGACGGACAGAAGCTGACCGCAGACGACGTTGTGTTCACCATCGACAGCATTCTTGACGAGAAGCAGAATAGCTTCCTACGTTCCGGCTTTATTATTAACAACAAACCAGTACAAGTATCCAAAGTGGACGATCTGACGGTGGCATTCAAGCTGCCACAAGTCAGCCCAGCATTTGAAGCATCGCTTGTACAAGTATCCCCTATTCCAAAGCATATTTTTGAAGGCGAAACCGATCTGGAAAAGAGCAGCAAAAACGATTCTCCAGTCGGCTCCGGTCCATTCCAATTTAAAGAATACAAAAACGGTGAATACGTAACACTGGATCGCTTTGATAACTACTTTGGTGGCAAACCGCATCTGGATAGCGTAACCTACCGTATCGCCAAAGATGCCAATGCTGCTAATCTGGCATTGCAAAATGGCGAGATCAACGTACAATACCTAGATCCGCGTGATGTAGCAACCATTCAAGCCAGTGGTAATTTTGATATTCAATCGTATAGTGAAGGTCGTCTGGCATATCTGATGTTCAATGCCAACAGCGACACTGGCGTCCTGTCCAAAAAAGAAGTGCGTCAGGCGCTCTCTTACGCACTGAATCGCGATGAGCTGATCAAGACCACCTATACGTCCAGCGAATATGCTGATCCTGCCAAATCATTTGAGACACCGGACGGATTGTATCAAACGAACGATGTACCAACCTACGACAACGATGCTGCCAAAGCGAAGCAAATTCTTGCTGAGCAGGGCATTACGAATCTGAAGCTGCGCATGATCGTGCAATCCGGTAACAAAGCTCAGGAAGCTGTCTCCCTCTATGTACAGCAAAAGTTAAAAGAAATCGGTGTCGATGTGGAGCTGCAAAATATGGATTCCACCGCATGGGGACAAAAGTTTGTTGACCTCAAAGCAACCGATTATGAGCTGGCATTGACCGGTTACATTATGGGCTATGACCCAGATGCGTACCGGATTCTGTTTGAAACCGGATCTTCATCCAACTATAGCCATTACTCCAACAAGCAGGTCGATCAACTGTTCGCTCAAGGCTCAGGTGAAGGCGATGATACCAAACGCGGCGAAATCTACAAACAGCTGCAAACTATCATTGCGGAAGATGCGCCAATCTATCCGATTGCGTACACCAAAACCGTCGTTGCAATCTCCAAAAACTATGGCGGTCTGGATCAAGCCGTGCTGAAACCAGTTGTTATTTTCGAAGACTTGTCCAAAATCTATCAAAAACAATAAACGTCCATGTTCATAATGAAAGCAGCAAATAAGCCGGTTTCCCGGCTTATTTGTTGTTATGAAGGGAGTGCGGAACATGAGGCAAATGATTATCCGCCGCTTGCTGCAAACGATACCGCTGCTATTTTTTGTCTCTATCGTCTGTTTTGCTATGATCAAGCTGGCACCGGGTGATCCGGTGCTGTCGTTTGTAACGCCAAATATGCATGCCGAGGATATTGAACGGATTCGTCATAATCTCGGTCTGGATCGTCCGGCGTATGTACAATATTTGTTATGGTTGAAGCAACTGTTGCAGGGCGATCTTGGTTATTCGCTCGTCAATCACCAGCCTGTAATGAGACAGATTCTGGAGCGATTGCCTGCAACCGCAGGTCTGATGGGGAGCGCGATTGCCATCGCTGTAGTGCTGGCGATTCCGCTTGGCTTGATTGCTGGTGCGAATCGCAACCGCTGGATAGATAAAATGATTAACTTGCTAGCGTATATCGGTATTTCGGTGCCGCTGTTCTGGCTGGCGATTTTGCTCATGTATATTTTTGCAATCAAATTATCATTGCTGCCCAGTATGGGCATGCGTACGATTGGAGTGGAATCACCGAGCGATGTGATTCGTCATGGGATTTTGCCGTGCTCAGTGCTAGCGTTTGGGTTTCTAGCAGGGTATGTGCGCTATATTCGTTCCAGCACTATCGGTCAGCTCAAGGAAGATTATGTACAGATTCAATATGCGTTTGGCTCCAATACATGGACGATACTGTTCCGTCATGTGATCAAGCATGTGATGCTGCCTGTCATTACGTTGCTCGGTATGTCGATGGGTGATCTGGTCGCTGGTGCGATCGTCACCGAGACGGTCTTTTCGTGGCCTGGTATCGGTTCGCTTGGTATGACAGCTGTCAAAGGGATGGATTATCCAATCATTATGGGCATTACGCTATTCTCGTCCTTGATGCTGATTCTTGGCAATCTGGTGGCTGATATTTTATATGCTGTGGTTGATCCGCGCATCAAGGCAAAGGGGTGACACAATGAACCGCAGAAAATGGAACCACTTGAAGCGCGCACTATGGGATAGCAAGCTGGGCATGACTTCGCTGTTTCTTTTGATTTTGCTGACGCTAGGCGCAATCTTCGCCTTTCTGTCGCCGTATGATCCGAATCTGATGGACGCGACATCGCAGTTTGCCACGCCGGGACCGGCACACTGGTTCGGAACAGACGATTATGGACGTGATTATTTTGCCCGTGCTTTATATGGTGGCAGGGTATCGCTGCTGGTTGGCTTTGCTTCGATGATTTTGGCGACTGCCATCGGCGTAGCAGTTGGTGTGATCAGCGGTTATTTTGGTGGCTGGATTGACAGTCTGCTTATGCGAGCACTGGATGTGATTTCTTCCATTCCATCGTTTCTCGTATTGCTGCTGCTCAGTGTATTTTTGAAGCCGAGCGTGGGCAATATTATCGTGATCATCGCATTGTTAATGTGGATGAATGTAGCGCGTATTGTTCGTGCGGAAACGATGAGTATTCGGCAGCGCGAATATGTGCTGTATGCGCGTGTATCAGGACAAGGCGCAGGTGGTATGATTCGGCATCATATTTTGCCGGGACTCGTTCCCGTGATTATCGTTGGCGCGACCAATAATATCGCGTCCGCGATTATGATGGAATCGTCGCTAAGCTTTCTCGGCTTTGGTGTACAGCCGCCGAATGCGACCTGGGGCAGTATGCTGAACAGCGCGCAGGGCTATATCGCGCAGGCGCCATACTTGGCATTGTTTCCGGGTCTGCTGATTTTGCTGACTGTACTTAGCTTTAATGTACTGGGTGACATTTTGCGGGTCGGTCTTGAACCGAAGCTGAACCGGCGATAGGAGGGGAATTCATCATGACAGAACGGCTATTGACCGTGGACAATCTTAACGTTTCATTTGCTACCCGTGACGGCGATAATCAGGCGGTACGCGGGGTGAGCTTTCATGTAGACAAAGGCGAGACACTCGGCATCGTCGGCGAATCGGGCAGTGGCAAAAGTGTCACTGCCCGCTCGGTCATGTCGTTACTATCCGCACCCGGACGTATGACTGCCGGACAGATTCATTTTCGCGGTCAGGATTGCTCGCAATGGTCGGAAAAGGAATGGCGCAAGCTGCGCGGCAACCGCATTGCGATGATCTTCCAAGATCCGATGACCTCGCTCAATCCGCTAAAACGGATCGGTCAGCAATTGACCGAAGTGCTGCGTCGTCACCGTGGTCTAAACAAGCAGGAGGCGAATCAGGAAGCGGCACGACTACTGCGAGAAGTCGGCATTCAAGATGCAGAAGTGCGATTGCGCCAGTATCCGCATGAATTCAGCGGTGGTATGCGTCAGCGGGTCATGATCGCGATGGCGCTATCGTGCAAGCCGGATTTGCTCATTGCCGATGAACCGACAACTGCACTGGATGCGACGATTCAGGCACAGATTCTCGATCTGTTCAAACGTTTAAAACAGCAATCGGACACAGCCATTACACTTATTACGCACGATCTGGGTGTGGTGGCGCAGGTGTGCACACGCGTTATTGTGATGTATGGCGGATTGATTATGGAGGAAGGCAGTGTAGAGGATATTTTCTACCGACCACAGCATCCGTATACCAAAGGGCTGCTGCGCTCCTTGCCTAAACGCGGCAGCGGCTCACGCGAACGACTCGTGCCGATTGAAGGTACACCGCCGGATCTGCTGCATCCGCCAGTCGGTTGTCCATTTGCACAGCGTTGTCCGCAGGCGTTTGCACGATGTCAGGAGATGCCGCCAGTTACCGAGGTGGCACCGGGTCATCGCTCCAAATGCTGGTTATCGCATGAGGTTGTACCTGTACATGAGCGGTTAGCGTCGTCTGCACTGGAAGGAGTAGAGCATCGTGAGTGATATTCTAGTGGATGTACAGAACTTGAAAAAGCATTTTATTGGTACTCGCAACTGGCGTGGACAGGCAACTAGCGTACAGCGTGCAGTCGATGGCGTGAATTTCCAGATTCGACGGGGCGAAACATTCGGTCTGGTCGGTGAATCTGGCAGCGGCAAATCGACAGTGGGGCGCTGTATGTTGCGATTGTATGATTATACGGATGGGGAAGTGATATTTGATGGACAGCCGCTCGGTTCACTTGGCGAGAAAGCGCTCAAGCCGTTCCGACGCCGCATTCAGTCTATTTTCCAAGACCCGTATTCATCGCTTAATCCGAATCTGAATGTGCTGGAGCTGATTAGCGAGCCGATGAAGATTCACGGCATGAATGCAGGCAATGAGCGCAAAGAAATCATTGCCGATCTGCTGGAAACAGTCGGTCTGAATCGGGATCATATGCATCGGTATCCGCATGAATTCAGCGGTGGTCAGCGTCAGCGCATTTCCATTGCCCGCGCTCTGTCAGTACGTCCAGAATTTATCGTATGCGATGAGCCGATCTCGGCGCTGGACGTGTCGGTACAGGCACAGGTTGTTAATATGCTGGAGGATTTGCAGGCAGAGTTTGGATTGACCTATCTATTTATCGCGCATGATCTGTCGATGGTGCGCCATATTTCCGACCGAATCGGTGTCATGTATGGAGGACGATTAGTAGAAGTTGCGGATAGCGATGAATTGTACGAGAATCCACAGCATCCGTATACGCGTGCATTATTATCGTCCATCTTGGAAACCGATCCCGGTAAAGCTGCCGAGCGTATTCACCTTGACGGCTTCACCGCGATTCGCAATAATGAGCAGGCAGCACCACTACAAGAAATGAGCCCCGGACATTTTGTTGCTTACGATTATAAGTAAGAATAAACTTGAGTCCGAACTCGAACTCGAACTCGAACTCGAACTCGAACTCGAACTCGAACTCGAACTCGAACTCGAACTCGAACTCGAACTCGAATCTGAATCTAATAGAAACGCTACAAGTGGTCGGGCAGAATGGAATTCAACGATTAGAAAGGACGTGCAATGCAATGTCGCATACAATAGAAAAGGTAAAGCTGTCTCAGTGGGACGCCTTACTACTGGAAGCGTTACGCAGTCTTGGCTGGAATGAGCAGCAACTGCTGAACATCGGCGCTGTGCAATCGTTGCCCATCGATGAGAGCGTGTATGAATGGGATTACAGCGAGCTGGCTGCCTTTGCTGCTGCTGAACCGGACATTTACCGCTCCGCTGTTCAACACGGATATCGGATCAAATACAATACCATTCGCGGTATTCGTAGCTGGCTGCATATTACCTACAATATCGAAGCTGAATTGATTCTGGATGAAGGTGAGGAAGCGGTAGTCGCCACATTGACCGAAGCACAGCAAGACAAGCTGGCACAAGTGTTATCACCCGGTTGGCATATCCGCTTTGTATCGTCATCGTTGTGCCGAATCGAACCACTATACGTAGCTACCCCATAACGATCATATTCCGATACACAAACTAGTAAACAAACCAACGATGAATCCATAACGATCACCTTATCAAAAGTAAGAAAAGCAAGCATCAAAACAACTATCAAAGCACCTATCAAAACAAGCTGACTCCGATCATCATCTATTGAAGATGGTCAAAGTCAGCTTTTTGTATTTTTCTGCAATATACTGTAATAAATTCAAGCCAGCTACCGATAATGAAAAAAGGAAGAAAAAGGATAAAATGTGGATGCTTTCTCCCCAATCCATCCGCTGTATCCAATTGTGAACGAAAATCGTCGATCCTTGAAACTTTTTGGATTATTTTGAAGGAGAGTGATTGTTTTTTGTCAGGTTTGTGGTAGTATAAAAGGCAGTTGGGGGAATGAATATGCTTACAGAGGAACGTTACAACCTGATTATAGAGCGCTTACAGGTCAGCGGAATCGTTAAGTTGCAGGAGCTAGTCGATGTGTCCGGTGCCTCGGAATCTACGATACGACGCGATTTGATTGATCTGGAAGGGCGACAACTGTTAAGGCGTATCCATGGCGGAGCGACTTTGCTGCATCAGAAGGGCGAAGAACCCGGTATGGAAGAAAAAACATTCACAAACGTTCAAGAGAAACATCATATTGCTCGTTTGGCAGCCCGCGAGATTCAGAATGGAGAATGTATCTATCTGGATGCTGGGACGACAACACTGGCGATGATTCCCTTTATTGAAGCCAAAGACATTACAGTCGTTACAAACGGATTGTCACATGTGGATGCCTTGGTCAGTAAGCGCATTCGCAGTTATTTGCTCGGCGGTATGATGAAAATGCTTACCAAAGCGATCATCGGCGGCATGGCACTGGAAAACCTGAACAATTTCCGGTTTGACCGCTGCTTTCTCGGAGCGAACGGCATTGATGCCGAGATGGGGTATACAACGCCTGATCCCGAAGAAGCAATGATCAAGCGACGCGCCCACGAGCTGGCTGCTCATACGTATATACTGGCAGATTCCAGCAAGATCGGCGAAGTTACTTTTGCTCGTCTGTTTGATCTGCAAGAGGCGGTACTGATCACTGAAGCAGTACCGGAGCATTCACGACCATCCATTTTGAATAAAACTAAAATAATCGAGGGATAAACATGATCTATACTGTGACATTGAACCCTTCCATCGATTATATCGTGGAAGTTGACGAATTGAAGCTGGGCGATCTGAATCGTATGAAACGCGATCTGAAACTGCCTGGCGGTAAAGGTATTAATGTTTCTCGCATCCTGAATCAACTAGGTGCGCAAAATACAGCAATCGGTTTCCTGGGTGGATTTACTGGTCAGTATATTGATGACAAGCTCAAGCAGGACAACATTGCTACCGATTTTGTATGTATTCAGGATGATACCCGCATTAACGTGAAGCTGAAACACGGCGAAGAAACCGAGATCAATGGTCTTGGTCCGGCAATTAGCAACGAAGAAGCGGATCAACTGGTGAACAAGTTGTCAGCATTGCAACAAGACGATGTACTGGTGCTGTCCGGCAGTGTGCCGCCATCGCTGGGAGCGGATTTTTATGATCGTCTGATCGCGGTTTGTAAGGAAAAAGGTGCACAGTTCGTAATCGATACAACTGGCAAAGCGTTGCTGGAAGCATTGGAGCACGGACCACTGTTAGTGAAGCCGAATCATCATGAATTGGCTGAATTGTTCAACGTAACGATCAACAGCCGTGAGGAATTGATTGGACACGGACGCAAGCTACTGGATATGGGTGCGCAAAATGTACTGATCTCCATGGCAGGCGAAGGTGCATTGCTAGTAACTGCTGATGAGGTGTACCATGCGAATGTGCCAAAAGGTCAAGTGAAAAACTCGGTCGGTGCTGGTGATTCTATGATTGGTGGTTTTGTCGGTACGTTTGTACTGAACGGCGACCGTCTGGAAGCATTCCGTACTGGTGTGGCTTCTGGTAGCGCAACTGCATTTTCCGATGATCTGGCAGATCGCGCCAAGATTGACGAATTGTTGCCACAGGTGAGCATTACGCGTCTGTAATTGCATCACATTTTACAATTGGTATCATATGCTTTGACATCATCTGTCGCACAGTGGGTAATGGATTCCAAAGCAAATACCGGCGCGATACGGCAAGTGTGCCGTATGAGCCGGTCATATATATTAAGGGAGTGTACACAATGAGAATTACTGATCTGATGATCAAAGAAGTCATGATCATGGACTTACAAGCTGTCAGCAAAGAAGCAGCAATCGACGAACTGATTGCTAGCCTCACCGGAAGCGGACGCATCAATGATCCCATCCTGTTTAAAGAAATGATCCTGAAGCGCGAAGGCGAATCCAGTACTGGAATCGGTGGCGGGATCGCTATGCCACACGCCAAAACCAAAGCGGTGAACGAGCCAACCGTCGTTTTTGCGAAAAGCAAAGCAGGTGTGGACTACGAATCGCTAGATAACGAGCCGGCTCACCTGTTCTTCATGATCGCTGCACCGGAAGGCGCTGCAAATACGCATCTGCGCACACTGGCTGCATTGTCCAAGCTGCTCATTGATAGCGATTTCATCGCCCAATTGATGGATACGCAGACACCGGACGAAGTGGCTGCCCTGTTTGATTCCAAACAAGCAGAAGCGGATGCCAAAGAAGAAGCACGTCAAGCTGCCAAAGCAGCAAAAGAAACTGAACAACAAAAAGAAAATGCACGCGAGCAGGAAGCTTCGTCTTCTCTGACTGGTGGCGAAGGTGCTGAACCATTCGTCGTTGCAGTTACTGCCTGTCCAACAGGTATCGCGCATACGTTTATGGCAGAAGATTCCCTATTGAAAAAAGCCCGTGAAATGGGCGTGAATATTCGCGTGGAAACGAACGGCTCTGAAGGCGCAGGCAATCCGCTGACTGCTGACGAAATCCGTCGTGCAAGCGGCGTTATCGTAGCTGCTGACAAAAAGGTCGACATGGATCGCTTTGATGGCAAACCGGTACTGCAACGTCCGGTTAGCGACGGTATCCGTAAGCCAGAAGAATTGATCCGCAAAGCGATGAATGGCGAAGCGCCAATCTTCCGCAGCTCCGGTCAAGCTTCTACAGATAGCGATGCACCAAAAGAAAAAACAAGCGTAGGTAGCAAAATTTATAAAGACCTGATGAACGGAATCTCGCACATGTTGCCGTTCGTTGTTGGTGGCGGTATTCTGCTGGCAATCTCGTTCCTGATCGAGCAAACAGCAGGCGAAGACAGCCAACTGTTCCAATTGCTGCAAACGATTGGTGGCGGAACAGGCGCATTCTTCTTCCTGATTCCGATTCTTGCTGGTTTTATCGCGATGAGTATCGGTGATCGCCCAGCCTTGATGCCTGGTATGGTCGGTGGTCTGATGGCGGTTAACTCCAACGCTGGTTTCCTTGGCGGTCTGGCTGCTGGTTTCCTGGCAGGTTATGTGATCGTCTTCCTGCGTAAATTGCTCAAAGGTTTGCCAAAAGCAATCGACGGGTTGAAACCAATTCTTCTGTATCCAGTACTGGGTCTGTTGATTACTGGTACGATTATGTACTATCTGTTCGATCCAATCTTTGGTGGTATTAACACATGGCTCGTGAACGTCCTGAACAACCTTGGTACAGGGAATGCTGTTATTCTCGGTCTGATTTTGGGTGGTATGATGTCCATCGATATGGGTGGTCCGTTTAACAAAGCAGCGTATGCTTTTGCAATCGGCGTATTCACATCGAGCGGCAATACGAACGGTGCAATGATGGCAGCGGTTATGGCAGGCGGTATGGTGCCACCACTGGCGATCGCACTGTCGACTACCTTCTTCCGTAACAAATTCACGGAGCAAGAGCGCAAGTCTGGTCTGACCAACTATGTACTCGGTCTGTCCTTCATTACAGAGGGTGCTATTCCATTCGCCGCAGCTGATCCGCTGCGCGTACTGACTTCTTGTATTATTGGTTCCGCTGTTGCAGGCGGTCTGACTCAGTTCTGGCACATCAACCTGCCAGCACCACACGGCGGTATCTTCGTCGCTGCATTGGCTAACCACGCACTGCTATTCATGCTTGCCGTTGTCATCGGTGCGGTAATCTCCGGTTTGATCCTCGGCGTATGGAAAAAGCCAGTTGCTCAAAAATTGGCTGAACAACAAAAAGCAGCTTAATCTCAACAGTTTCAGTTTCATCCTATTTGTAAAACAAGGCGGCAGGGGAAGTATCCCTTGTCGCCTTTTCGTATTCATATATCTTAGTAAAGAGGCCCGCTGTATCCTCCGAAACATTTATAACGAATACTTCCACCATTGGCACTTCCATTATGGGAAATTTACTGTATCGTCTGTTGAAATGGATGACTACGAATCATATCCACGAAATGTTGTGCCGTTGCCGATAGAGGCTCATCTTTGCGCGTCCAGATTGAAATTGTATTTTCCAAATGAATATCCGCTACATATACCCGGCAAAGCGTTCCACGCGCCACCTCATCTCGTACAATCAGCGACGAAATAAAGTTCGCTCCATACCCCGCAGTGACCGCCTGAATCGCTTCGTATAATCCATTGAATTGCAGCGGAATACTAGGCGCAGGCAGATTATGCGTACGACACAATGACAACAGCCGCTCACGGGTGGAACTGCCCTGTTCACGCATCACAAATGGCTCCTGCATCATCTGTGATAGTGAGATATGCTGATTGGCATACGGATGCTCCGATCCAACGACAAACCACAGCTCATCTCGAAACAATTCCTCCATATCGACCCATTCACCTGCGCGCTCTGGTACACCGCCATAGATAGCGAGATCGACCTGTGCCGAAGTGAGCAGCTGCAAGGCTTCCGCTGAATTGGTCGTATGGATGGTCAATTCGACCTGTTCGTATTGCTTTTTAAAACGAGACAACCAGCCCGGTAACAGCACATGAGCAGGCAAGTACGTAGCAGCAAGGGCAATCTGTCCAGCTTGCCCTTGCTGGATCTGTCCGCAAAATTGTTCAATTTGCTGCTCCACTGCAAATAGACGCGCTGCCATCAGTGCAATCTCTTCTCCTGCCGCTGTCAATGCAATTCCACGACCAGCAGGTTGCAGCAAGGGAATGCCGAGTTCGTGTTCCAACTTTTTCACCTGAGCGGTAATGGCAGGCTGGCTAATCGCAAGCTGCTCTGCCGCTCGAGTCACGTTACGCGTGGTAGCAATCGTATAAAATAGTCGCAGTCCATGCAGATTCATCCATATGCCTCTTTTCACAATCATTGTCATAAAGCTCATCTTAATCATAACTTAAATCTATGAATAAGGTAAAAACATATATTATATTTATCTAAAAATTAGAGTTATGCTTATACCAGAGGCAGAGATGCAGAACAAAAACGGTATTATGGATAGCTGCCTACTTTCATTCAACAGGGAGAGATGGCATTATGAAACAATCATTTATCGCCGGAAAGATGACAGAACAGCAGCAATTATGGGATGATGTGGATCGGTATGTAGAATCACAGCTCATTCCGCATGACGATGTACTGGCAAGTATTGCGGAGCATAATCGTCAGGCGGAGTTGCCACCGATTGAAGTCACGGATCTGCAAGGTCAATTTCTGCAATTGCTAGTACGTATGTCAGGTAGCCAGCGCATATTGGAACTCGGTACACTAGGCGGTTACAGTACGATCTGGATGGCGCGCGCATTGCCGGAAGGTGGCAAGATCGTGACGTTGGAATTGGACGAGTATTATGCCCGTACCGCCGCTGCCAATTTTGCTTATGCAGGCGTAAGTGAGCAGATCGATTTGCGAGTCGGTGCGGCATTGGAGCAATTGCAACAGCTAGAGCAGGAAGGGGCGGAGCCGTTCGATTTTATCTTCATTGATGCGGACAAGCCAAACAATCCGAATTATTTGCAATGGGCATTACGGTTATCGCATCCGGGGACGATCATTGTGGGTGACAACGTGATTCGGCAGGGCGAAGTGATCGACCGTCACAGCAGCGATCCGCGTGTGCAAGGCATCCGTTCCTTTTACGAGCTGATTCGCGATGAAGTACGTATCACCGCTACCGCACTGCAAACGGTAGGGGAGAAGGGCTACGACGGATTTTTGATCGGTATTGTAAACTAAGCACGCAGAGCTGCATCGTCTAGGTATGTGATTCATTTTGCTTCAATGTAGTACGAATGAGCTTCACCAACAATCGAACTGCCGAAGATTGGTACGACGATTCTCGTAGCTGAAGCAAGCCGATGGATAGATTCTGCTGCTTCAGAGCAAATGGCATCACAACCATATCATCTGGCAGTGCAGTCGAGGACAGAATTGCACCAATTCCACCAGTTGCCGCTGTTAGTGCAGGCACTGCCGATAGCTGACTAACCGTATGGCTAAACGGTTGTATGTGCTTATAAGACCATTCCCGCTCCAATTGCAAATGGTACAGACACTGTCGCCCGCCCGCAATCAATGGATACTGCCGAAAATGCGCATCATTCAATTGCTGCTGCGTCGCCAGTGGATGATCGCGATGCACGATAAACTGGATTTGCTCGTCATATAAATGTTCAAAATGCAAAGAGGTCATATCATTCGGCTCTCCGCATACTGCCAGATCGACTGTTCGTTCCTGTACTGCCTGCCGTAGCCTATCTGTATTCGCGATCGTAATCTCACAGGCAATACCGGGCTTTTGCCGAGTAAAATCGCGCATGACTCTTTGCAATAGCTGCGGCGAACGATTCTCAATCATGCCAAGCCGCAGCGTGCCCACTTCCTCCTGTGCAATCTGCTGCGCCTGATCTTTTACATGTTGCCAGTGAGCGATAAGTGAATCAATCTCGCGTGCATACAATTTGCCCGCTTCCGTTAATTCGGCATCCCAGCCACGTTGAAACAATTGCATGCCTAGTTCTTTTTCCAGTCGCTGAATCTGATAGGTGACAGTGGATTGCGCATAATGTAGCTTCTCAGCTGCGCGTGAGAATGTCCCTTCTTGAATAATCGTGCGAAACGTCGTTAATTCCTTGAGATCCATATTGTCATCTCCATTCATAAAATTGAATATATATATGATTATTTTCAATTATATAGATGAAAACAGGTCATGTACACTGAAATGGAACCGTCATACCTGTTGGATATGCGGAAATCAGGATCATCAAGGAGTGAAGGCTATGCCGTTTGTTGAGATTGGATATCGTAGTGGAGTCTACGAAACGGAGCAATTATCGCGAATCAGTCGCAGTGTGCAGGAATCACTACAGCAGCATTTTCATGTACCAGAACAGGATTACTTTCAATTGCTACATCACTATGAATCAGAACAATTCATCTATGATCCACACTATTTGAATATGCAGCGTAGTCCACAATTGCTCTATATTCGCATTACGTTAGGCGCAGGTCGCAGTAAGGAACAGAAGCAGCGACTGTATCAAGATACTGCCGAGCGACTGGAGCAGCAAGTCGGGGTCCGTGGAGATGACGTATTTATCATACTGATTGAGACAGAATTGGACAATTGGAGTTTTGGTAAAGGAGAAGCACAGATGCTACACGGTGCTAATCATATTACCTCACAGGGTGAAGCGTTACCGCCTTCTGATCAAGCGCAACGAGACACTATAGAACATCATCATCGTCCGTGGCATCCACCAGTCGAAACGAGTGTGAGGGACATCTACGGTCAGATTGCGCCCCAATTTGTTCGTTATAGTGAAGAGGTGTTGTTCGGTCATATGTGGCGACAGCCGGAGCTTGGATTGCGCGAACGCAGCTTGATTACGATAGCTGCCCTGATCACTGCTGGTCATACTGCGCAACTGCCGTATCATTTCAAGCTTGCTGATCAACATGGCATCTCGCATGAGGAACTGGTTGCTGTCATTACGCAACTTGCCTTCTACAGCGGTTGGCCCGCCGCTGCTGCTGCATTACAAGTATTAAATGAAATTAGTATGAAATGAGATGCAGTATATAAGAGCGCAATATACTACTGGTTCTAGCACTCCATCCCAAACGATACATTGTGTATGCCTGCACTCATAACATTATGTCATCCGAAGTGGGTTATCTAATCAAAATACCCGTTGGACGTGTTCCGACGGGTATTTTGGTATGGAGATTGGCATGAAGAGATCAAGACTATATGACTGGCTCACAACCAAGCCAATCTGTCTCAACATATAAATGATCATGTATCGTGATCGTTTATGATTGGTTTTCTACATTTGAATAGGACAATAAAGATGCAAAACGATAAAAACGGACAGATTCGGAATATAATTTGTATACATTATAATTATCACGAAAAAGGATGAGCATCTCTGATGATAAAAAGTTGAAACGATTCGCACCATGACAACATTCAGCAGATAATGAGAACCATACGAAAAGTAAAATGTACACGAAAAAAATATTTCGATTTTCGTCTAAAAACTGTAAATAAAAGGCGGATTAGGGACGATGTATAATACATTAGTGACTAAATTACTCCTTGATTCAAAAAATAAAAATAAAGTGATTGACAGGTAATGAAAGCGTTATTATAATCATAATCAATCAAGGATAATCACAAACGATCACAAAACGTCATCAAGAGATTAAGCAGTCATCATTTCGATCATCAAGTCGTCATTTATGGCTTTTACCAGACCAGTGATCCTGTTGCTTATCGGGATATACCTGCATCACAGGTTGGAAGATATACAGTAGAAGACAGGACGGGTGGTGATGTACCGATGCTTTTCGAACAGGAACGCAAGCATAAGCTGGTCGAATACTTGCAGCACAATCATCGTGCATCGGTTCAGGAACTGGGGGAAATGTTTCAGGTTTCGGATTCAACAGTCAGGCGTGATCTCAAAGAGTTGGAAGACGCACGATTGCTGAAACGGACACATGGCGGAGCGGTTTCATTACAAAGTGTCAATTTTGAACCGAATATGGTGGACAAGGAAGATTCCTACCGCGAGGAAAAGGAACGCATTGCCCGCCGCGCCGCAGAGATGGTGAATCAGGGCGATACGATTTTGCTGGATTCTGGAACGACGACACTTCCGTTAGCACGAGAGCTGAGGAATCGATCAGGTATCCGGGTAATCACCAATTCAGTAATCGTACTAGGAGAATTAAAGGATTGCCGTAATATCGAATTGTCGATTATCGGCGGACTGCTCAGGCCGGATACACAAGCATTTGTCGGACCGATGGCAGAGCGCTTACTCGATATGGTTCGAGTCGATAAGGCATTCATGGCAACAAACGGATTGGATATGAGGGAAGGTATTACAACTCCCAATCTGACGGAAGCCGCAATCAAACGTAAAATGATCGATATTGCCAAGCAGGTTTTGCTGCTGGCGGATCACAGCAAGATTGGTGGAATCGCTTACGCGAAGTTCGCTGATCTGAATGATATCGATTACTGTATCACCGATGGGGGAGTACCAGTTTCGACGATTCAACAGTTCCGCAAGCTGGGGCTGGACATGATTATTGCCTGAATGATTCCAATAACAACCTTTCACCAAGTTTGTAAGCGTTTTAAGATGGTGAGTTGGCACTCACATGGACACAACAATTCAGAGCATTTTCGTACAGGGCTGATTTTGAAATTCAGATGAATGTGAAGGGGATATTACCATGAAAAAATTATTGGCTGTTACCGCTTGTCCGACCGGCATCGCGCACACGTACATGGCAGCAGAATCGCTGTCCAAAGCAGCAAGAGAAAAAGGAATTGAGATCAAAGTCGAAACACGCGGCGCAGTCGGCGTAGAGAACGGCTTGACTCCACAAGAAATCGCAGAAGCACACGCTATTATCGTGGCAGCCGATACGGATGTAGATGAAGCACGCTTTGCTGGTAAACCGGTTGTACGTGTCGCTGTTGCACAGGGCATCAAAGCGCCGGGTGATCTGATCGATCGTGCGCTGAATATGCAAGCATCCAGCTCAAACGTAACTGCTATTCCAACAGCATCCGAGAGCACTGGCAAACAGCCAAACATGTTCTACAAACATCTGATGAATGGTGTATCCAACATGCTGCCACTCGTTATCGCTGGTGGTTTGATTATCGCCTTCTCCTTCTTGTTTGCGTTTACAAAAGGTGGAGTTGATCAGGTAGAAGGTTCACTTGGTGCAGCACTGTCTACAATTGGCGGCGCTTCCATGGGACTGATGGTTGTCATTCTGTCCGGCTTTATCTCCTTCTCTATCGCTGGTAAACCCGGTTTGGCACCTGGTCTCGTCGGCGGCGTACTGGCAAAAGACATGGGCGCAGGCTTTATCGGTGGTATCATTGCCGGTTTCATCGCTGGTTATGTTGCACACTGGCTGATCAAACACATCAAAATGCCACGTAACTTTGAAGGTCTGAAACCGATCCTGATTGTTCCTGTATTATCCGTACTGATTATCGGTCTGTTGATGGTATATGTTATCGGTGAGCCAATTCAATGGCTGCTTGCACAATTGACTACTTGGTTGACTCATATGGGCGCAGGAAATGCCGTACTGCTTGGTGCGATTCTCGGAGCTATGATGGCACTCGATATGGGTGGCCCTTTCAACAAAACAGCGTATACGTTTGCTGTCGGTTTGCTCGCTTCTTCCATCTTCACACCAATGGCAGCAGTCATGGCAGCTGGTATGACACCTCCACTGGGTATCTGGCTGGCTACACTGATCGCCAAAAAGCGCTTCACCAAAGAAGAACGCGAAGCTGGTAAAGTTGCTTCCATACTCGGCTTGTCGTTTATTACCGAAGGCGCGATTCCATTCGGCGCTGCTGATCCAATCCGTATCATTCCTTCCTTTATGGTAGGTTCCGCAGTAGCGGGCGGTCTGTCCATGCTGTTCGGTTGTGGATTGCATGCTCCACACGGTGGCGTGTTCGTTCTGTTCATCCCGAATGCTATTGATCACCTGGGCTATTATGTTCTGTCTATCGTAGCAGGTACTGTTGTAACTGCACTGATGGTGCTGCTGCTGAAACGCAACAAAACCGTTGAAGTTCCTGATCAAAATAAAACAGCTGCCTGATCTGCAAACAGGCAAGCGTGAGAATGAAGAATACACCGCATCCCCGCGGCAATCTCAATAGCAATACACTTGTAAACAAAACCTACTGAGCGACACATGGCGACCGGATACCCCTCCGGTCGCTGTGCATTTCACGCAAACAAAGGAGATCCTATCCATGAATATTCGCGAATTGCTGCAATCACAAAGTATTTTTCTGCCATCAACATCTGCTACACGCGAAGAAGCGATTCAGCAAATGGCGGCTGGTATGCATGAAGCAGGCGCTGTGTCCGATACATCTGCATATGTAGCTGCTGTAACTGCACGTGAACAGCAAAGCTCTACCGGTATTGGCTTTGGCGTTGCTATTCCGCATGGCAAATCCGCAGGTGTGACTCGCGCAGCACTGGCATTTGCCCGTTTCCAAACGCCGCTTGATTGGGATTCGCTTGACGGCGAGCCAGCTCAGATGGCATTCATGATCGGCGTACCTGAAGCCAATACTGGCAACGAGCATCTGCAAATTCTCGTCGCTCTGTCTCGCAAACTGATTCACGAGGAATTTCGCAATGAACTGCTGCAAGCAAGCAGTAAAGAAGAAGTGATCGATATTCTGAGTCGCAATATTGGCTAAGTACACTCCATGTTCACTTCATTATACGGTTTGATATATAGGGCATCGCGTAGTTTATAAATAGAAAATTACAGAGAGAAAGCGTATCGTATCCAGCCTGGATGCGGTACGCTTTTTCTTCAGTTCGATGTAATGATATACAGCTAGGCATAAGGATAAGCAAGTCATTCTATCCAACCTGCTCCATTCAAGTGTAACGTCGTACATACGTGAGCACAAAGCAATATCTATCAGTGGGTATATGCTTTTTGCTTGGCATTGTTGAAGCGATTGCGCCAATTTGTGTTGCTTTTTGGCATACAGCCATATATTTAAATGGACATTCCGCACAAAGTTTTTTAAAATGTATGTACAACTTAAATATTTATATACTTATTTTGCTCAATGCTACATACAAGTTGTTTTTATTTTTGAGTGAAATTGTAAGCGTTCTATTTAGGTAAGGGTGTCTAGTTTAGCACAATCTGAACGTTAGACCAGCGCAAGAAGCAGACAAGTTACCGTATTACAGCAACGATGTCTGTGGTAAAATAAAAGCTATTGTATTCAAATTCATTTGACCGGGAGGAACTATGGCCGCTAAATACAGACAAGTACGGGATGAGATACTTTCATGGATTCATTCCTCCCGTTTGCTGCCAGGTAGTCGCTTGCCGTCGGAGCATGAAATTGCTGACCAATTTGAGGTGAGCCGCCAGACGGTGCGTCAGGCACTGGGCGAACTGGTACGTGAAGGATGGTTAAACCGGATGCAGGGCAAAGGTACATTTGTTGCTGATCCCGGTGCCAAATCCAAAGACGATAACAAAACGGTCGGTGTGATCACGACGTACATTTCCGACTATATTTTCCCGCAAATTGTACAGGGCATCGAAACGAGATTGCGATCGGAAGGGTATCGACTGCTGTTGGCAAGTACGGAGAATGATCCAGCCAAGGAACGAGAGTGTCTGGAAATGATGCTGAGTCAGTCGCCATCGGCGCTGATCGTGGAGCCTACGCGTAGCGGGGAACGAAGCGCCAATCTGAATTATTTTCTAACGATGGAGAATCGTCGGATTCCTTATCTTATGATCAATGCGAGCTATGAAGAGATGGACTCGCCTTGTCTGCGTATGGACGATGAACTGGGCGGATTTCTGGCGGCAGAGCATCTGATCGGATTGGGACATCGCCGGATTGCCGGATTTTTCAAAACAGACGATATGCAGGGAGTTCGCCGGATGAGAGGATTTGTTGCCGCACATCGCAAGCATAATATTCCGCTGCAACCGGCATTGATCTTCACCTATACGACAGATGACAAATCAACAGCACCACTTCGACAGGCGCGTCTACTAGTGAATCAGCCACAGGAACAGCGGGCAACTGGCTGGGTGCTGTACAATGATGAACTGGCAGTTATGCTACTTCAAGTCGTACGGGAGGTTGGCTGGAGTGTGCCGGATGATCTGTCACTCGTCGGATTTGATGATTCGTTTCTGGCGACAGCGACAGAGGTGAAGCTGACTACACTCAGTCATCCCAAACATGCACTCGGTACAGCAGCGGTAGAGATGATTTTGCCAATGTTGGATGGACGAAGCAACTGGGAAGAGAAGACATATCCACCAGAGCTGATTGTTCGTCATTCCACCGCGGCACCTGCTGTACTGTCAGAAAGCTAACATTTATTGGTTAGCAATTAAATTGTTAACCCACCTATTAAGTGTTGAGACAACAAAAAGCTCCACGTTACACCTCATGGTGAACACGTTGGAGCTTTTTGTTGTCTATCATATACACAAACCGGTTCCAATTTCAGTTGATTTAAACGTGAAATTTTTCAGCACAGTTTGTTTTGTTTTTACTTCTTTGTTTCGGCGTACTCATGTGTAGTGACTTCTTGCTCGCCTAACACACAATCGGCAAACAATACCGATTTAGGAATGCGGAAAAATTGTTCGGTTTTCTCTTGGAACGCAGGTGAAGGCAATGTTGCTTGATGCAGCCATTTGCGGAATGTACCTGGATGAACACCAATCCAGTGACTGACATCGGTTACAGAAAGATCGTGAACCATGCATAAACCTGTGAGAATGTGGTTACGCACCGGGGAACGTGTAATGGTCCGTTTCATGAAGCGGGATGGAGCTTGTTGGCAGATGACAGGACTATTATTAATAACCTGCTGGTTGAATAAGATATGGTGCGGGTATCCGAGCTCCCGACAAACCTTTTCCATATTCGCTTTACCTGGCAATCTACCTTCGTAAACCCAGGCGCTTACGCTGCGTGAGGAAACTGATAACCGTTCCGCGAGCTCGGAAAGTTTGATATCCTTGACCATCAGCACAGCCAGCAAAACGCGGTTGCGAATTTGACAGCGTGTCGGTCTACGGAATCTTTTGACGCGGACACCTTTACCAAGGTATTTACGGTTAATCAGAGACCACGCCTCTATAAAGTGTCGTTCTGGTTGATTAGGCATATTTCCTCCGATATGATTTATTCATTTTATAGCAGTTGGTTTAATGACCCTTTCAACATCCTACAACACAAAGACCCGCGTTTCAAGCGAACTTTTGCCAAAATAACCCCTAAAAATACTGGAATTTTTTAAATATTTGAATATCCTATACAAAATGACATAAACATAAGCAAAAATGTATTGTATGACAAACGTGTTACCACAAAAAGAAAATAATGTAATGTTAGATTTTTGTTGATTTCATTGCAATAAATTATTATTGAAATTAGTAAAAATTTGTATTTCTAAGCAAATAAACTATTGTTATATTGTTTTTTCGCCATTTTTCGCGCTGTTCATCGCATCGCTATCTCCAATATTTGTACAAAAACCTCACATTTTATTTACACTATACTGTTTTAAAAATCATATAATCTAACGTATTCATGTAGTTTTAAACGTCTGTTTGAACATATAGGACGGGAAAATACGAAATTCGTAATCATTTTGTAAACATTCATAACGCTGGAAATTGCTTGCCTCTAAATTTACCCTTTTCAAGCTTGTAAATGGAAAGGATTCCGTGGTAAAGATCGCTTCGAATAGACTTGATATCTATGTTATGCATATAATGAAGTCCAAAAAAAAGAAGTTCGATCTGTTGCATTTGCTCGCTAAACGGGTAATGAACGACATGACCAGTAGACATTACTGCTGGAAGGATTGCGAAGGAGAACATTTGGTAGTAGCGAATGTGATTCGGTAAAATGAATATTCGTCATATACCACGCAGTCTTTATTTCTATCTTATTGAACCCCGTGTTTGCAACGACAGACGCAGGGAATTGTTCATAACTCTAGGAGGGTAATATTATGACTACGAATACAAAGATTAAAGCTGAGAAACGCGAATCGACTAAACATTCCGCCAACCGTGAGCTGCGTAGCAGCGGACGTACACCTGGCGTCGTATATGGACCTGATCTGGGTAGCATCGCGGTGCATGTGGACAGCAAAGAATTGCAAGCACAAGCACGTCGCGGTGGGGCAGACATTTTCTCCCTGAACGTAGACGGTAAAGATGTACAAGTACTGTTGAAAGACATTCATCGCCGCGAAGGACGCATTACACACGTCGACTTCCTGCAAGTGTCTTCCAAAAAACCAATCACTGTTAGCGTACCCCTCGACTTCCACGGCGAAGCAAAAGGCACCAAAGAAGGCGGCGTCTTCCAGCATCAAACAACCGAGTTGGAAGTTACAGGTCTGGCAAAAGACCTGCCAAGCATCTTGACTGTGGATATTGCAGAACTGGAAATCGGCGACACCGTAACTGCGGCTGATGTAAAATTGCCAGATGGCGTAACGCTGAACTCCAACGAAGAAGATATCATCGCTTCCGTAGCGGTACCGCGTGTAGCTGATGAAGATCTGGAAACTCCAGCTGCATCTGACGAAGAAGAAACCGCAGCAGGTGAAGAAGAAGCAACAGAAGAAGAAGCTTCTGACGAAGAAAAATCCGAGTAATACTGTAAATAGTGGCAGATTACAATACGATGATGTTGTAGCGTGATCTAACCATATTGTTCATACAATAACAAAGGCTGTTTGTGAAGCTGGCGAGCAATCGTTATCTGATCTAGCAGTGTATCTAGCCGGAACTGTATATGCAGTTCCGGCTTTGTTATGTTCAGGTTGATCCGACTATTCCTTATCTGATCATGTCCATACCAGCAAGAGGGCAAAACGCTGAAGAATATGATACGATACTGTTATGACATGCCACGTTCTATAGCCGTGGTATACACCATCCATTACATAGGCAAAGGAGACGTTTCCGTTATGATCAAGCATATTGTACTGTTCAAATTTAAAGACCCGTCTGAGGAGATCATTAACAAAGTCATTACCGGTTTGCGTGAATTGGAAGGTAAAGTAGACGTGATTCGTTCTATTGAAGTCGGTGTGGACGTGATCCGCAGCGAACGCTCGTATGATGTAGCGCTAGTCAGTGATTTTGACTCATTGGATGATCTGCAAACGTATCAAGTGCATCCAGATCATGTGAAGATCGCTGATTATATTGGCACAGTGAAAGAATCGACCATCGCGGTAGATTACGAATATTAAGAAGTCGTATCGTTGATATTCAGCAAATGCTGTACATTGCTGTGTAACATAATAGGTAGGGGGTTGAACATCATGGGCATGACTGGCAAATATCTGGCTGTAGATTCATCAGAACTGGAGAAGCTGGTGCAAGGTCAATGGAAAGTCGACCAGCTTGATGTGGATCATTATCCAGAACTGGACATTGATAAATCGTGGCAGGGGATTCATTTGTGGTTATGCCGTGATTATTTTGACGGACAACCTCCTCAAGGTTATGTCGTTCCGATGCTCAAAGATCAAGCGCTGGAACTGGAGCCGTATGGAGCCTATTATTTGTATCCGCAACAGGTACAGCAGGCGGCTGAATGGTTAGCGGCAAGTACAGATGAACAGCTCGCTTCATCGTATGATTTTGCCAGTATGATGGAGCAGGCTGTGTATCCTACGATAGAAGGAGAAGATGAGCAGGAATTTTATGATTATTTGCACGCTCATTTACGCGATATTCAAACCTTTTATCAAATAGCGGTAACGACAGGTCATGGTATTGTATTTTATGTGTTCTAATAGAATAGATTCTCAAACAACAGAGTAAGGTGCTGAAACTATATGTATTATGTAAATCGGGAACAGATTGAACGCCGAATCGCGGCGTTGGATGATGTGTGTGCGGCATTGGAGCAAACAGCTTCATCGTGGGATGCGAGCCTGACCAGTGGGATGGTGCAGGAGCGTGCGCTGCATCTTGCTATTGAATGTGTGACTGATATCGGCAGCTATCTGATCGACGGCTTCATTATGCGCGATGCGAGCAGCTATGACGATATTATCGAGATTGTCGGTGGCGAACAAGTGATGGATGAACAGACAACAGCACGCTTGTTAGAACTGGTTAAGCTGCGTCGCCCGCTCGTACAGGACTATTACGATTGGCAGCGCCATGAACTGCATCCGCTTACAACGGTGTTGCCGGAAACGCTTCGCAGCTTTGCGACGCAAGTGCATGATTATTTGGATCGTGAGCTAGGTACAGGTGTATCGGGAGATCAAGCGCAATCGAATTGAATCACATTCCCTGTATCAATGAACCGTTTTGAATTTACATCCCATGCCGGATAAGCTACAATAACGGTATTATGAAAGGGATACTGTGACCCTTTTCGCTGACAACTGGCGGATGGGGTCGTTTTATTTTCGCGCAAAAGGGGGTCCCGGGATGAAGCCCAACCAAGAACCATCAACACGACGCAGCATCATGATGATCCTAAAAACAAGCGGCCCGGCAAGTGTCTCCGATCTCGCCCGGCAATTGAATATTACTGAAATGGCGGTGCGCCGTCATATTCAGACACTGGAGCAGGAAGGATTGCTACTGGCGGAAACGATCAAAATTCCGACCGGACGTCCATATTTACGCTTTCGATTGAGCGAGCAGGCGGCGGAACATTTTCCACATAATTATCATCAGCTGACATTAGACTTGCTGGATGAGCTGGACGAGGCGTCCATTCAGCGGATCTTTGAAGGGCGTAAGCAAAAGCTGTTAGATCGGTATACGCCATTGATGGAACAACAAAGTCTACGTGAACGGGTAGCCGCGCTTGCGGAGATTCAGCACAGCGGCGGATATATGGCAAGCTATGAGGAACAAGGTCAGGATGAGTACACGATTTACGAATACAATTGTCCGATCAATCGAGTCGCTGATCAGCATCAGATTGCGTGTCAATGCGAGCAGGAGTTGTTTGAACAGCTGCTTGATGCCCAAGTGACACGTACCGAATGTATTGCCAAAGGTGGGCGATGTTGTATTTATCAGGTGAAATCCAAATAGACGCTAGAGACAGGATTGGCTTTGTATCAAGCACAATCCTTTTTTGTTATCAGATGATTCATATGTCTGCTATGCATACTTATACCTGCTAGGTGCTGAATGAGACAGCTTGAGCTTTTTATACATAGAAGATCGGCAATTGCAGCGTATGGTGGGCAAAACGTTGCTGGCTGGGTAATAGTAAACAAATACATGTAACTAGAGAATGGAGAGATTGTGATGGATCAACAGAAAACGCAATTTATATACGGACTGCTCACAGGCGCATTGATTGGTGCAGGTGCAGCCATCCTGTATACACCGAAAAGTGGACGCGATATTCGTGCCGATCTGCTATACGGTGCGGAGATCATCAAAGAAAAAGGCCCAGAGTGGAATCAAAAAGGTCATGAAGTGACCGAAAAAGGTCTGGAAGTGGTTGCAGTGGTCAAAGAATCGCTTGGCGTAGCACGCGAATGGAAAGAACAAGTGGAAGCCGCTACTGAGGACGTTAAACATGAACTAGCTGAATTCAAAGAGCAACAGGAAGCAGAGAAGGCGGAAGATACCGATAGCAATGCATCCACTTCTACCCCAGCTTCAACCGACAAACCGACTACACCACCGGCTGGCACTGATAAAACGAGCAATTATAGCGTATAATGTGATGCTCATTTGATTTGTACCTTCTATGAAGGAAGTAAATAAGCAAAATGATAATGAAGAGCACTCATCGGTATGACAATACGCAGATGAGTGTTTTTTTTGTGACGTAAAATAGTAGTGATGGAAGGGTGTATTTTATGATTGTGGAAGTCCGTTATTTCCAGTCGTTATACATGTAAAAGTATGAATATAGCAGTATGTATACGTATTCAAACTGTATTTGGATTACCAAAAAGTCCAGTTTTTAATCTATATAACGATAATTCGCTTTTTTTGTAAACGTGCACAAAAATAATGAAATACTGTACATAATAACTTGAATACGTTTAATATCCTTACAACACATTAAGAAATGCAAACAACGAAGTACAGTAGAAGAACATAGCAACATTGATTGCATTCTATTATGAAGGGAGGTGAGACTCCTGAAGCATTTCTACCGGTTATGTGCAATGGTAGTGACCATGCTGATTGTAGCACTGGTTCACCAACAGTCTGTGCAAGCCGGAGGATTGGGTGACATTGTGGACAACACGACGAAGTCGCTAGGAAAAACGGTCACTGAGACTGTAGAGACTACGACTGATGCAACCTCGGATGTAGTGAAAGACGTATCGGATCCTGTTAGCTCTACCGTTGAGACAACGGCAGGTACAGTAACTGACACCTCTAGCAATGCAGCCGAGTCTGAATCCAATGTTACGAATACGGTTAACGGAATCGTCGATCAAACAACGGATGTTGTTGCAAACACAGTGGAAGATGCAACTGGTGCTGTCGAGCAGACGACCGAAACGGTGGGAGAGACAGTGGGTACAACAACTGATCTTTTGAACAACACGACTGAAACTACCGCCCATACGGTACGTGCTGCTACAACAACGGTAACCGATGTGACTGACACTGCGCTTGAGACAACAGTCGATGTTGTAGATACTACATTGAATACGACGACTGAGGTGACCAATACGGTATTGGATACAACAACCAACGTTGTGGACACAGCAACGGATGCAGTTGACTCCACCGTAGACATTGTAGAAGATACGGCAGAACAACTGCCAGATGATGCAGACGTACCGCCGGTTAATGAGCAGCCAACCGTTCCGCCTGTTGTTTCCGCTCCTGAAAAGGATAACGGTAAGGACAAAGAGCGCGAACGTCAGCCAGCTCAACCGGCTCCGACGCCAGCAGCTACATCTTCTACAGTCCCAGTTGATCATCATTCCGATCCCGTCCCGGCTCCTGCTGCGCAGCAACCCGTTCAACAGCCATCTGCACAGCCCGCTGTGACAGAAACGTCTGAACCGCAAGCTACACAGCCGAAGTCGGAACCATCTGAACCATTGTCAGTGCGCCTTCATGATCCTGAGCCTGCTACATCATCGGTTGTAGTGCCGACACAGATAAGCAGCCAAGAAACATTGAAGACAGTGACAGCGGATCAAGAGATAGACGACAATTCTCCAGCTAGCAGCGGATATCCAGTAGCGGCGAATCCACTTGCGGATATTTGGCTGAATGGCAGAGGCAACCTGACTATTGCACCAGGTAATGCCACAGGCGGCGACCTGAACCCAACCTTCGGTTCTAATGGATCGCAGATTCCGGGTATTGGCGCCGGACGCAACGGCTTGTCACGATACAATGAGCTAGTGCTTATCTATCGTGCCCAGTCAGACAAAGGTAGCAACCAGTGGATCAATCCACCACCAGGGCAACCACCACAAATCGCTCCTGATTTTAATACGTCGTTTGTCGGATGACAACCAACAATTAAAATTAAGGGAGCGAATATACAATGAAAAACACAGTGAAAGCTATGGTAGCAGCAGGATGTCTGGCAGCAGTAATGGGTTGGTCTACAGGTACAGTATCAGCAAACGGATTACTCGACAATCTCGGTAGCAGCCACTCTGGCAGTAATAATCACAGCAGTCAAAGTAGCAATAGCAACCGGGAATCCAGCTCACTGCTCAATCTGGGCGGTGATGATACCATTCTGGGCGATGATCTGAAAATCAATGTACTGAATAGCCATGATGACGAATCCACAGACGGAGAGCGCGAGTCAAGTTCACTGTTGGAGATTTCTGGCGATGATACCATCCTCGGCGACGATCTGAAACTGGATGTACTGAAAAGCGATGATTCTCAATCAGAAGATAAAGACCAAAGTTCCAGCAGCGTACTCAATGCATCCGGAACAGATACCATTCTGGGTGATGATCTGAATGCTGATGTATTGAACAATGATGACTGGGAGTCAAAAGATGGCGAACAGAATCACAGTTCCGTACTGGAATCTTCTGGCACAGACACCATTTTTGGTGACGATGCAAGCTTGGATGTACTGAAAAGTGATGAGAAGGAAGACGGGGATCGCAGCTATGACACTAGTAGCGTTATCGATTCCGCTGCAACGGACAGCATTTTGGGTGACGATCTAAATCTGGATGTGTTGAATAATCAAGATTATGATTCTGAAGACATGGATGCTGAGCACAGTGCAGTATTGGAAACTTCCGGAACCGATACGATTCTGGGTGATGATGTAAATGCCGATGTACTGAAGAACAATGAAGTGCGTACGGATGATATGGAGAGCGAACAAAGCTCTGTATTGAATGCTTCCGCAACGGACAGCGTGGTTGGAGACGATGCAACTGTTGACGTACTGAACAGCAAAGAACAAAACTCGGATAGTATGGATCGTGAACACAGTTCGGTCATTGAATCTTCCGCTACAGATACAGTAGTGGGCGACGATGTGAATGTGGATGTGTTGAAAAGCGATGAAGTGACTTCCGATGATGTGAATGCTGAACAAAGCTCTGTCCTTGATTCTTCTGCTACAGATACAGTAGTAGGCGACGATGTAAATGTCGATGTTTTGAAAAATAGCGATGTGAACACCGACGATATGGATCGTGAACAAAGTGCAGTACTGGAATCTTCTGCTACTGATACAGCTCTTGGTGATGATAGCCATCTGAATGTTCTGCAAAGTGAAGAGAACAACACAGACAAAGCTGATCACGACAAAAGTGTGGCAGTAGATGCAGCGACAACAGATAGCGTACTGGGTGATGATCTGAACTTGGACGTTTTGACTAACGATGACTATGATGCTGATCGTGCGGATCGCGAACACAGTGCAGTTGTTGAATCTTCGGGTACAGACACAGCTATTGGCGATGATCTGAACTTGAATGTACTGAACAGCGATGAAGCAACAACAGACAACGTAGACACAGATAGCAATTCGGTAGTTGAGTCTTCCGGAACAGATACTATCCTTGGTGACGATCTGAATCTGAATGTGCTGGATAGCGAAGATACAGAAGTTACTTCCGACACGTACAACAAATAATCGACAGTACAGGCTTACTCATATCGGTTATACCGAGAGCATAGCTTAACGAAAATAAGTGAATAGCTGGAAGCAGAATAAGGCTGGTATCCTTTATTCTGTACAAAAGACCCTCTGAGACGTCGGAGGGTCTTTTTCTGTCCATTAGCACTGTTTTTCTGTTCATCCATCAGCACTATTTTGCTGTCTAGTAATCCTGTTTTCTGCCCATCCACAATGGTGTTCTTCATATATAGATTTGCATATTCTGTATGATCCAAAAGTACGCGAAAAGAATAACTTTTAATGAATAATTGTAGTCAAAATAGCGATACAGTAAACGTTTTTCGGGTAAATATAAATAACTTAATTTTCCATAATGTTATTTTTAAGTATATTATGTAAGCTTGCTTAGGGTACAACGATTCCTTACAGGAAAGGAGGTGAATAAACGAATGAAGTATCGATTGCTTGCACTAGTGATTGCGTTATTTTTATACGCATTTGTTCATTACAATGCCGCTCATGCTGCTGGTGAAGAATTATCTTCGCAGCAGACGATTTCTACGGAAAAAACGGATACAAATTCAAATGATGAGTTGAACCGTTCTGTAGAAGATACACGCAATGCTACAAGCGAAGAGAGTGGTATATCAGAGCACACTCTATTACAACGTACGACGGCTTCACTTGTTGGAACAGTGACGGATACGGTGAAATCAGTTACTGACACGACAACACAGGCAGCCAGTGAAGTGACCAGTCAGGCATCTTCGGCAGTAGCTGATACAGGCTCCAATCTAGGAAATACAGTAGGGAATACTGCTGGAATTGTTGGAAATGTAACAGGAGTGACCGAAGATCTTGTCAAAGAAACGGAAAAACTAGTGACCGGCGAGCCGACGGATATAACCGGGGCTTTGTCGTCAGCAGTGGATCAAACCGTAAAGGACACTGTAGATACTGCGGCTGGCACCGTATCAGGTACAACTGCAACTGTTACGGAGACGGTACAGTCTACTGTGAGTACGGTCGATCATGTTGTCAATGCTACAACAACGACAGCAACCGATGCTGTTACTGAGGTGGTAGACACCGCAAACGATGTAGTGACCCATGTACCTACTGTAGTAACTGAAGTCGTCAAACCACTACCAACTATACCAAATCCAACACCATCCGTTCCTGTAATTACGATTCCACCAGTAGTGACGCCGCAACCAGAGCCGGAACATACGACGAATCCCGAAGCGGAAGCTGATCCTATATCGTCTACATCCAGTCGAAATCATACAGCTACGAAACCGACCGGAACGCAGACGCCAGATGATCATTCGGCTTCAGCGATTCATCCTCAGTCACCGATCCAACCGCAACCTGATTCAGCGTCACCAAACATTCCTTCCAGCGATGCAGTTGTACCTGAGACTTATCCTACCAACGTTAATCCGAATCCACTCTCGAACAATATCCAAACTGCTTCAGAAGCTACACGTATAGCAGATGAGCAAGAAGCACAGCAGACAGGCAATCCTTCTGGCAATGTACCAAAATGGAATTGGCAATCATGGATGAATACGCAAGATATTGGCGTTGATGAGCGTCATACAGATCGCACATCTCTGCAAACGGTAGACACCAATGACACTTCAGCTGGCGTTGCTATTCCATTTGCCCCGTCCGGGTTGCCACTTGTACCGGATTATTCTACAGATGCACTGGCTGTCATGAATGTAGCCAATGTAGGCGGATCCTCAGCGCAGTTGGGTTCAACTGGCGGAAATGCAGGTAGCAATTCGGCAGCGTTGCTGCTGGACACTATGAACGATCGACAGCGCAATGCGCCGATTGTAATTCACTATACTCGTTCGGAACGAGGCAGCAGTCAGTGGATGAATGCCCCACCGGGTCAGCCACCGCAACACTCCCTTTATTTTAATGGACAACAGTCGTATTAAAATAAAGGGAGCGATGAACAATGAAATGGTCAGTGAAAATGATGGTGGCAACAGGTTGTCTGGCAGCAGTTATGGGATGGTCGCATACAACTGCATCGGCGGCAGAATCAGAAAGCCGTTCGCTGGTAGAGCTGAATATTGGAGATCGACATGAGGAAAGCACTCAGCAGGATAGCACGCTGCATGTCGGTGTACTGGAGCATCAGAAGAACACCGACGCAACAGGCACTCAGCAGAGCGACGCCGTGCTTCAAGTACAAGCCAATAACACCGTGCTTGGAGACGAAACAGAGGCGCAAGTGCTCACTTCTTCAGATCAAACGACAACCAACAGCGAGACCGATCATTCCGCCGTTGCAGAAGTGACGGGGACTGACACCCTGGTCAGCGACGATCTTCATATTGGTGTTCTGGACAATCAAGAGCAATCCCAAGCCAACACTGACAACAGCCACTCGGCTGTAGCCGAAATTGCAGCAACCGATACACCAATTAGTGATGACGTGCATATTGGTGTATTGGATAGCAATGAACAATCCGGTGAAAATATAAACGCAGAGCATAAAGCTGTAGCGGAAGTTACAGCAGACAACGCTGTGATCGGCGACGATGTGCATGTCGGCGTACTGGATCGTGATGAACAATCCGGCGAAGCTGACAGCACAGAACATCAAGCCGTAGTAGAAGTAGCAGCGGATGATGCTGTAGTTGCCGATGATGTACACGTAGGTGTGCTGGATCGTGATGAGCAATCCGGTGAAGCTGACAGCACAGAACATCAAGCCGTAGTAGAAGTAGCAGCAGACAACGCTGTGATCGGCGACGATGTGTACGTTGGCGTACTGGATCGCGATGAGCAATCCGTTGAAGCTGCCAGCACAGAACATGAAGCCGCAATAGAAGTAGCAGCTGACGATGCTGTAGTTGGGGATGATGTACACGTTGGTGTACTGGATCGCGATAAGCAATCTGTTGAAGCTACCAGTACAGAACACGAAGCCGCAGTAGAAGTAGCAGCTGACGATACTGTAGTTGCCGATAATGTACACGTTGGTGTACTGGATCGCGATGAGCAATCCGGTGAAACTGCCAGCACAAAACATCAAGCCGCAGTAGAGGTAGCAGCGGATGATGCTGTAGTTGCCGATGATGTACACGTTGGTGTACTGGATCGCGATGAGCAATCCGTGGAAACTGCTAGCACAAAACACGAAGCCGTAGTAGAAGTAGCTGCCAATGACCTGCCGATTGCTGACCAATTGCATCTTGGTGTATTGGACAGCGATGAGCAATCCACTACAACTAGCAATAGCCAACAAGATGCTGCGGTAAAGCTTGGATTGGATGATGTACTTGGTAGTGATCTGAGTGTAGCTGTCCTCGATAACAACCAGCTGGAAAATAGCGACGGAATTGGTGAACAATCATCGCTGATCTCTATCGGTATTGCAGATGGCATTTTGCCAGATGTGGGTCTGACTTTATTGGAAAATACCAGCTTCACACCGATCATTAGCAACGACGATGGAAATGAATCCGGTGGTGATACTGGTACAACTCCGACAGAGCCAACACAGCCTGGCAACAATGACAATGATGGAACAGACGACAATGGCAACACTGGCAGTACCGATCCATCTGACAACGGTAGCTCAAATAACGGTAATAACGGAAATGGCAACAATACTAGTGGAAATAACAATAACGGTAGCAATACAGACAATAGCGGTGGCAACAATGGTACCAATAATGGAACATCGAACAACACGGACAATACTGGCAATACCAGCACAGATAACAACAGCAATAACGGTACAGGCACATCCGGCAGTAACAGTTCTAGTGGTAACGCAGCAACGACTGCAAGTAATGGAGCAGGTGTTGTCGTCGGATCAACAGATGGAGTCAATCCTTCTGACGCCGACAATGAAACAGCAACCAACGATGTGAATGGCGACGTAAGCATTGCGTCTACAGATGATCCGACTGCTGCTGTAGAAACGGATGAACAGAATAGTTCGACCTCGCCTCGCAATCGTCTGAATACGGTGACTGCGATGGGCATGGTTACACCAGCAGCACTGCTGCCGGGTTCAACTCGCAATGCCAATATTGTGACAGCTGCCGGTCAAGGCACGATGGGCGTGAGTGATATTGCTGCAAACGCTAATCCAACGCTTGGCAACCAGCTGATCCATATGGATCGTCTGCCACAAACAGGTGAGACTGCAACTCCAATGTCAGTATATGTCATCGGCATGCTGCTTATTATGCTCGGTCTGACTTTACGCAAGCACACTGGCAACAAATAAAATAAGAACGACAACGCAATCCGAATGTCCTTCGCTAGAAACCGCGAGTCATATCCCCGCTTCAAAAGAAACATTTCCTAACTATAGAGCAACTTTCCATCACGGAAAGTTGCTCTTTTTTTCGTATATACATACTCATCTTCATACGTACATCCGTATAAGTATCTTCACAAACGACATCTAGTATGCAAAGAAATACTCGCTATATACACTCCAAATGTACAAATAAAAAAGTTTACATAATCTTCGGATTTTCTGAAACTTTTTGCATCTCATACGTATTATACAAGTACGCACTTCGCATGTGCGTTCAGCTTTTGATTATTCAGCGCCCGGATCGCAGCTGTGGCGCGAATCCATGAAGGAGAGATGCAACATGTCAAAATGGACCCGTTTATTTTCTGCTAAGCAATGGGTACATGTATTCAAAAAACTCCCTGGATTGCTCACTTCCAGAGAACTGCCTATAACAGAAAAACTGCTGTTCGTTGTTCCCGTACTTGTATACTGGGTGATGCCGGACATGATGCCGTTTATGCCTATAGATGATATTGGAGTGACCTTGTTGCTCATGAACTGGTTCGTATCACGTGCCGAAACAAAACTGTCAACGATTGAGTACAATCCGCAGCGCTGAGCATGGGTTTGTCCTTGCGTAATAATGGGACCAGTTATACAATAGTACTATTGCGTCCTGCACTCATGCAGGCAAGTCGAACTCAAGGAGCTGATTCCATGAAAGTCAAAATTACGCGCAATGCAGCGAAAGTAATCAAGCAAGAGATGGACAAACCAGAAAACGCAGGTCTGAAACTGCGTGTATTTGTAACTCATTCCCACGGCGACCACGTGCACTATGGTATGGACCTGGCTGAGCCACAAAGCAATGAAGAAGTCGTATCCACCGACAAAGAAATCGATGTAGCCGTTGATCCAAACGAAGCATGGCTGGATGGCGTCAAAGTCGACTATCTGTACACCGGTGAAGAGGGCTTTGTGATTACGAACCCTTCCAAAGGCGATCACGGTCACCATCATCACTAAGAGGACCGAAGGGAACGGAATTATTCATGACTAACGATATTCGCGTATGTGACGAGTGCAACCACATCCGCCTGAAAAGTATTATTCCTAAGCTGGAAAAGCTCGCGCCTGACGCAGAGATCAAGATCGGCTGCAAGTCGTATTGCGGTCCATGTGGTAAGCGTGCATTTGTATTTATTAACGGTCGTTATGTCAGCGCTCCGACGGAAGCTGAAGTGCTGGAGAAGGTTGCCAAGTTTGTGAAAAAGCCTTCTGCCAAAGCATAATACCGACAAACGTTCCCGATGAGGAGACATCTTATACAGGGAAAACGTATATCAACATCAAAGCCCGCAAGGACGATTATCGTCCTTGCGGGCTTTTTGGTGTGAAATATGAGCTGGTAATGCTGATTTATTTACTGCTGTTTGACGTACCGCCTGATTTCTCGCTGTGGAACTCGCGAATCAGATCATGAGTAATCACTTCATCGGAAATGTTCAACCGTTTCTGTGCTTCCTCGAATCCGCTGCGTGCGCGTTCCAGATTGGTCGTCTGGCGCGTTTTCAGATCGTAAGCTGTTCCGTGTTCAAATACACCATCTGCTGATGGGATATAGAATACTTTGCCATCGGTAAAAGCACCGGTGCGCAGTACGACAAGCTTATCTTCTTTTTTGTTAAACATATCATTGCCCATCAGATAATACGGACTGGCATCGACACCGAGCAAATGCAAAATCGATGGAGTCATATCGAGCTGACCGGCAGGTGTATCATACGTACCAGCATGAGCACCATCTGGCAGGTGAATCAACATAGGTACTTGATTCATCAGCTGCTCCATATCAAGATCGGACAATTCTTTGCCGAGGAATTCTTCCATCGGTGCTTTATCCTTGAGCGAATCATCGTGATCGCCATAGAACAACAGAATCGTTTTATCCCACAATCCTTTGTCCTTCAGATCTTGCTCCATCTCACCGAGCGCGGCATCTACATAATGCAGCGATTGAATATAATCGCCAAATGTTGTGCCGGACAGATCGCCCATATCCAATTCTTGTACCGAAGCCGGAAGAGTGAACGGATGGTGACTGGACAGTGTGATGAGGAAGGAGTAGAACGGCTGCTGTACTTCGCTCATTTTCTCAACCGATTGACGGAAGAATGATTTGTCACCGAGCGACCAGCCGAGCGGCTCGTCGATGGTATAATCATTTTTACTGAAAAATTTAGTATAGCCCATATTTTGATACATCACGGAACGGTTCCAGAAGCTTGGCTCATATGCATGGAATACATACGAATCATAACCTTGCTTGTTCAGAATATTCGGCAGTGTATCATATTCATGATCCGCATAGCGAGTAAAGACCGAACCGGTGGGCAGAGGATGCAGTGAAGCGTTAGATGCCATATCAGCATCCGATGTGCGCCCCTGCCCAGTCTGATGATAATACTGGCTAAAATAAATGCTATCCTTCATCAGCCGATTAATATTCGGTGTAATCTCTTGACCGTTGAAGCTCTTACCGACAACAAAGTTCATAAATGCTTCGCCCTGAATAGCGATCACATTGCTGCCTTTGTAGGCGCCGAACAGATCATCATCTCCTTTTTGGGAGCGAGTGTCTTGTTTGGCGGCAAACCAGTCTTTGACTTCATTCGTCTGAGCGGCGGACAATTGACTGCCACTGCCAAAATGATCTTCCGCATACCGATACACATCATATCCGTGAAATCCGAGTACACCGGTTACGTTATACAGCGACATATTCCACCAGTTGCCTACGAACAATCCGATTGCCCAAGTGGACGTTGCATATTTGATCGGTCCAAAGGTCAACAGACAGCCAAGTACCAATACGCCCACCCCTTGTAACAAACGAGTCACGACACGACGGCTACGACTGCTGGATACATCCGAGCCATTCCAGCGATTCGACGATGCGGTGATACGTTTGCCGCGTGTAATCCGTCTTATGATTAGCACGATACCGACGATAAGCAATAATAGTACATCAGCGAACAGCAGAATATCGTTCGTATGAATCAGTTCGCGGATACTGCCGCCTAATGATTCCACCTGACCTGCCTGCATCAGTACCGGAATCGTAATGAAATCCTGAAAATAACGGAAATATACGAGATCGGCGAACAATAACACACTCAGCAGCACATCGGCAATAATCAGACCGATGATACGTCCGCGGCGCGGTAACCATAATGTCCAGAATGACGCGAGCAGGATCGAACCGATAGCGGTTATGACATCGAGCGCATTCATATCGATATTTTGCAAATGTAGATTGCTATGCAAATACAAGATTTTACCCAGCATCAGGATCAAAAATAACAAATAATCAATTCTGACCGGGGCGAACGGCCATAGCAGACGCTGTTGCCAGCTGCGGCGCTGTGACCGGGAATGTATCTGTTCCAAAATGGAGCCCCCTTGCGTAATACATCACCTTACATGATGCCCAAATTCAGTTTACAAAGTTAATCTCTACATTACATTCAAACGGTTAGCGTGCAGTTTAACACGTTAACCCGCTCCAGTTCAAGTGCGTCAGTGCAGGACGTCAAGCAGCCTGTACCAAGGATCTGACGTACAACAGAACACAGCAATGCAAGCAATGTGACTTGTCATTATAACAATAAGTGTAAAAAAGGGATGATCGCAGGCTTTACAACCGCAGCATCCCTGCATGAAATATATAGTGCCTTTACATTCTGTTGATACAACCATCGCGTACAGTCACGCCGGATTGGAATTATGATGTTTAGTCACATCAATGAAATCATATCCGTGATCGGCGTGGCTGTACGTATGGAGATTAGAATGAGTATTGGTTAGCAATTTCTTTGATTGATCTATACCATACGTGATTTATCTGTCTGATGTGCAATCTATTTCTATCTGTTGGGATCGTCGCTGCTCTAAGCGTATACAATCGCTTGGAGCTTATACTTACGAAGATGGAGCTTCTTCCTGACGCTGACGCGGCGGCAGTGGACCGAGATATTGAACAAACTGACATTCGATCCGACCGTTGTACAGCTTGCGACGTTTGTCGGCTTTGCGTCCGAAAAATTGTTCAAAATGACGAGTTGGCGTGATCGCGAATACCGACCAATCCGGCAGATAGATGGACGATTTGCCCAGCTCACGGATCATCGCTTCGACTTCTTTCGTTTCGCTCAGACGCTCGCCATACGGCGGGTTGGTCACGATGCAGCCGAATTTCCCTTGTGGCTGAATACGCGAAACAGGCATAACTTTAAATTCAATTTCGTCGCCCAAACCTGCACTTTTGGCGCATGCTTTGGCGATTTCAATCGCTTCTGGATCAATATCGCTACCGGTAATTTGCAGCGGAATATCGTCATTGACCGCATCGAATGCTTCGTCACGAGCTTGTTCCCACAGCTCATCCGAAATGATCGACCAGCCTTCTGACGGGAAGCTACGGCGCAGTCCGGGCGCGATATTCCAGCCGATCATTGCCGCTTCAATTAGCAATGTGCCGGAACCGCAGAACGGATCGTACAGCGGACGATGTGGACCCCAGCGACTGAGCAGTATGAGTGCTGCCGCCATTGTTTCTTTGAGAGGCGCTTCTGTCGCATGCTTGCGGTATCCACGTTTGTGCAGTGAAGGTCCGGTCGTATCCATCGTGATCAGCGCTGTATCTTCGTATAGCGATACGTCAATCGCATACAGTGCGCCGTCCTCTGGAAACCAATCGGTTTCATACGTTTGTTTGAGCTTCTCCACGACCGCTTTTTTTACGATACCTTGTGAAGCGGGTACACTGCTCAGTTGCGATTTTTGCGAGCGTCCGGAAACCGGAAATTCGCCATCGGCAGGAATATAGTCTGCCCACGATACGGCTTTTACGCCTTCAAATAATTCGTCAAATGTTGTGGCTTTGAATTCTGCCATTTTGATTACGATGCGGTCTGCTGTACGCAACCAGTAGTTACAGCGACAGATGTCGATATAGTCGCCGCTGAAGCGGACACGACCGTTCTCGGTGCGTGTATCATCATATCCGAGCAATTTTAATTCGCGCGCTACAACTGACTCAATACCCATTGGGCAGGTAGCGATTAATTCTAGTGATTTCATTGTAGTTCTTCAACTCCCTATAAACAGTGAGATCTTTTGTTCCTAAACAAAATTCCATTATTTATTTAATATACCGTTTGCCGGTTTCGCCCGAAAGCCATACAATCTAGTATAGGTGAATGCGTCAGTTCTTACAAACGTTTCCGTTAAAAAAGTGCCGCAATATCGGCGATTTTTGCATATCAGACTGAATTTTATATTTGAAGGGGTAGAATCATTACATGACAGAACAACATTCCAATCCAGAACATTATATGAACGAGCTGATTGAGGAAGATGAATTACTGCTACAGATCAAGCAGAAGATTCGAGAGCAGGGGATGCCGGAAGTATCGGTGGAGCCGGGCTACGGACGATTGCTGACTTTGTTAGTGCAAATGTCGCGTGCCAATCGTATTTTGGAAATTGGTGCGCTGGGCGGTTATAGCGGGGTCTGTATGGCGCGCGGATTGAGTGTCGAAGGCAGCATTACCTCGCTGGAGCTGCAACCTGCTTATGCGGCGTTGGCGCATGAACATTTACGTCAGGCGGGTCATGGGGAACAGGTGAAGTATCTCGTTGGCGAAGCGCTGCATAGTTTGGAGCAGTTGAAGCAGGAAGGCAGAACGTTTGACTTCTTTTTCATTGATGCGGATAAAGGGAATTATTTGAACTATCTGGAGTATGCGTTAGAGCTGGCACAGCCGGGAGCGATCATTGTTGGCGATAATTTGCTGCTGCGCGGTCGTACGCTGAACCCGGACAAACAAGGACCTGCTGTGCAGATAGTGCGCGAGTTCAACCGTCGTATGGCTTCCGATCCGCGCCTGACCGGTACGTTGCTGCCTGCTTATGACGGGCTGGCGATTGCGATGGTGAAGGTATAATCTTTTGAAAAAAGATAGGGGAGGGATACCACAATATGAACGGAAGACCGATTAATATACTGGAATTTCCGATTCATCTCGGCTTGCGTAAAAAGGCTGGCGATATCGAGCCGGGTGTCCGTCATTTGCCAGGCTGGCTGCGTAGCTTTGGTTTGCACGAGCGTTTGCATAGTGCGACTGTGGCTGAACTACTGCCGCCAGATTATACGATGAAGCAAGAGGGGGAACCTCTGCTGCTACACGTACCGGAGATTGCCCAGTATGCGCTGCAACAAGCGGAATTGCTTGGAGAACAGCTGGAACGTCAACCGGAGCATTTGGCATTGCTGCTTGGTGGCGATTGTAGCATCCTGATTGGCACGATGCTGGCATTGAAGCAGCGCGGCAGATATGGATTGTTTTTCGTGGATGGGCATACCGATTATATTCCGCCTTCTCTGTCTACGACTGGCGGGGTGGCAGGGATGGATTTGGCGATTGTTGCGGGTATGGGAGATGAACGATTGACTCATTTGCATGGGCAGCAGCCATATGTAGAGCAGTCGCATATTTACTGTGTAGGCAACCGGGAATATGATGAACCCTATGTTCGTCCAGTGCTGGAATCGGATGTGCATTATGTTGATCTACAGGCTGTTCGGCAACAAGGGATGGCAGTCGTTGCACAGAATTTTCTGGATCAAGTGGAGTCGGAGCAATTGGATGGCTTCTGGATTCATCTTGATGTGGATGTGCTTCATCATGATCTGATGCCAGCTGTAGACAGTCCAGCGGATGATGGTCTGTACTATGAAGAATTAACGGCGCTGTTGCAGCCACTATTGAACAGTAAGAAGGTTGCTGGAATGGAACTGACGATTCTTGATCCTTCGCTTGATGCAGACGGGACGTATACACGCCCCTTTGTGCAATGGCTAGTAGATATACTGTCATGATTGGATAGATGAAGTGAGCATTGGATTTGGCAGTATAGCAATGTAAACTAAAAACCGCCGTACTGCGTTGTATGCTGGCAGTACGGCGGTTTTGGGTTTCTTGCGATGTAGTATTTTTAAGAGTGATTTTCGTTGAATACAATCTTTCGTATACAATGCTAGTTGACCACGAATTATGCCGATTTGCGATGACGGTCGGCGGTTGGTTTGCTGTACAGCCGGGCGCGTACCCAAAGCATGTTCAGCATTAGCAGTATTCCTGACAGTACAAACAATCCTTCTACTCCAATAAAGCCTGCCAGCACACCGCCCATCACTGAGCCAGTCATATTGCCGAGTGCATTCGTACTGCTATTAAAGCCAAATGCCCTGCTTTCCATTCCATCCGGCGTATAGTAACGAATCAGCGAATTGACGCTTGGTAACAATCCACCCATACATAATCCCATGAGAAAGCGCACGATAATCAATTGCTCCACATTTTGTACAAAGGCTTGCGGGATGAGCATCAATCCTGCACCGATCAGAGAAAATGTGAGGATGCGGTGAGCGCCGTACTTATCGCTCGCTTTACCAAGAATCGGCGCCATCAACATATTGGATAGTCCCGTCACCGCACTAACCAAGCCAGACCAAAAGGCGAGATTTTCCGTGGTGCCTTGCAATTTCTGCACATATAACGGCAACAATGTCATCGGGCTAATTAGTGCAAATTGCAGCAGCAACGTTACGGTGAACAGTGCTGGTAATTGCGGAGTCAGACTCAATTCGCGCAGCCCGGATAAGACGGATGTTTTGGGCATTTGTGCCGCTGCCGAGCGATCGAACTTCTCGCGTACCGAGAATAGCGCTAACAGCGTAGCGAGGAATATACATGAACCAGTAATGTAGAAAATATACCGGAAGCCAATCGTATCGGCGAGAATACCGCCGATCAGCGGACCGAGAATCGTACCAGCAACAGTACCGGATTGGCTAATGCCCATCGCAAAGCCCATCTTTTCCTTAGGCGTATTGCTGGAAATCAAAGAGGTTGCCGCCGGGTTAAAGCCAGAGATAGTACCGTTAATCAGCCGTAATGCCAGTAGATGCCATGCTTGAGTAGCAAAGCCCATCGCAGTGAATACGATCGCCATCCCGAACCCAGAGCGCAGTAGCATTACTTTGCGTCCATACTGATCGGACAGCTTGCCCCATAACGGCTGGAAAATAAACGAAGTCACAAAATTGGCGGCAAAAATAAAGCCCGCCCACAGTGCGACCCGGTGTTCCCCCTGTACGCCAATATCCTGTGACAGGTACAGAGCGATAAACGGAACGATCATCGTCATTCCGGCATTGACTAGAAATTGCCCGACCCATAATACCATCAGGTTAATTTGCCAGGCTTCGAAATTAGGTTTTGAAATTTTCATCACGTTTCACTTCCTTACAATTCCATCCTGTAATTATAGCATAGTTTTACATGGATTTGGACCGATTCGGGTATAAAATCAAGAAAAAATAAAACTAATTTTCATCAGATGAAACAAGATGCATGAATTTGCTCTGCTTTTAGTATTATTCTCCATGCTGCTGATGAGTGATACACCCTGTATGATGTCCATTTTCGTTCATAGTATTGTCATGGGATGTTCATCGTAGGGGAGTTGTTACACCTTGTGAAAAAGAGGATAATGGAATTGTGAGTCAGAACGAACGAAAACGGACATAAATGGGGTAAGAATAACTATCCTATGATATGTTCAATATCCCAATACTACGATGAATAACTACCGACGCGGAGGACTATGTATGAGCTATAACGATTCCTTCATACGCGCCTGCTTGAAGCAAAGTACCGACCATTTACCAGTCTGGTATATGCGTCAGGCAGGGCGTTATGACCCGGATTATCAGAAAATCAAAGAACATTACACGCTGCTGGAAATATGCCGACAACCCGAGCTGGCTGCTGAAGTGACGATGATGCCAGTACGCAAGCTGGGCGTTGACGCGGCGATTTTGTATTCAGATATTATGAATCCGGTTGCCTCCATTGGCATTGACTTCGATATTGTCAAAAATATCGGTCCTGTGATCGACAACCCGATTCGTAGCGCTGCTGATGTGGAGCGTCTGCGTCCAATTGATGTGGAAGGCGATCTCGGTCATGTGCTGGAAACGATCCGCATTCTGGATCGCGAACTGGATGTGCCGCTGATTACATTTGCCGGTGCGCCGTTTACGATTGCCAGTTATCTGATCGAAGGACGACCATCCAAAAGCTACATCCGTACGAAAACGATGATGTACAGTGAGCCGGAATTGTGGCACTCGCTGATGCGCAAGCTGGGCGATATGGTCGCAACGTACCTGCGCAAGCATATTGAGAATGGTGGTAAAGCGTTCCAGTTGTTCGACAGCTGGGTTGGGGCGCTGTCGCCGCTTGATTTTCGCACGTATGTATTGCCGACAATCACGTATATTTTTGATCAGCTCAAAGATCTGGATGTGCCGAAGATTTATTTTCCAGGTGTAAGTTCAGGCGAACTGTTGCCAGAGCTGAATAGTCTACCCGTCGATGTGATCGGACTGGATTGGCGCGTATCGATTCCAGAAGCGCGTCGCCGTCTCGGTGGTAAATATGCGGTGCAGGGCAATCTCGATCCGTATGTGCTGACTGGACCGTCGTCGCTCATTCATGAGCACGCGCGCCGGATCATCGACGAAGGGCTGCAAGAGCCGGGGTATATTTTCAATCTCGGTCATGGTCTATTCCCGGAAGCGTCTATCGACAAGCTGAAGGAACTGACGCATTATGTGCATGAATATTCAGCGGAAGTGCTGAAGAATCGGATGACATCGGATTGAACCGATTCTGAATGCAAACTGGCAATTTCATTTTACATTCCGCATACTATGGAGCAGAGGCTGCTTATATGTCGGTCTATAGCGAAGTGACAGCATGTGGCATACCGTCTTAACGGTGTCCATTTTGTCGGAATGGGATTCTGTTAATGACGAATTGACGCTTGTTTGTATGTATTATTCCAAAATTTAAATGAAATTTGAATCGTCGGTGTGACAATTGTCATGGATGAAGCGACAGCAATTGCTTTATTACTTTTACTATTGAGGTGATCTTTAATGGCTAACAAGAAAATTGGTGTTCTGGTCATGTCTTACGGTACTCCGGCTAGTCTCGAAGATGTAGAAGCGTATTATACCCATATCCGCAGAGGCAATCCGCCAAGCCCGGAACAACTCAAAGAACTAAAAGACCGCTATGAAGCGATTGTCGGCGGTGTATTCCCACTACGCGAAAATACGGACAATCAAGTGGCTGGATTGCAAAACAAGCTGAATGAGCTAAGCGCAGGCGGCGAGATCGAATTCATCTGTTATCAAGGATTGAAGCATGCGTATCCATTTATTGAGGATGGCATTCAGCATATGGCAAAAGACGGGATTACAGAAGCGATCGGCATCGTGCTGGCGCCTCATTATTCCACGATGAGCGTTGGTAGTTACCTGAAACGCGCGAACGAAACAGCGCAGCAGGAAGGCGTGCAGCTCACTTCAATCGAGAGCTATCACCTGCATCCGAAGTTGATCGAAACGCTGTCCAACCGTGTGAATAGCAAATTGGAACTGTTTGAAGAAACAGGCGCAACCCGTGAAGAAGTACGCGTATTGTTCAGCGCGCACAGCTTGCCAGAGCGTATTCTGAGCATGGGCGATCCGTATCGCGACCAGTTGCTGGAAACGTCCGAAGCGATTGCGAAGCTTGCCAATGTACCTTCATGGCAATTTACCTGGCAAAGTGCTGGACGTACGAGCGAGCCTTGGCTGGGACCGGACGTGCTGGACACGATGCAGGAGCTGAGCGCTGAGCAAGTCAAATATGTGCTGGTAGCGCCGATCGGTTTTGTATCCGATCATCTGGAAGTATTGTATGACCTGGACATCGAAGCCCAGGAGCTGGCACAGGAGATCGATATGCGTCTGATGCGCATCGACTCACTCAACACAGACGAGCTGTATATGGAAGTGCTGGCTGACGAAGTCATCCGCAAATCAAAAGAGGTGCATGTATCATGACATCATCCGCACGGCGTATCGCCATTATCGGAGGCGGGATTACGGGAATGAGCGCAGCGTTTTATTTGCGCAAATATTTTCGTGAACAGGAATTGTCCCCACAGATTACAATTGTGGAACAATCCGGCTCACTTGGCGGTAAAGTGCATACGCTGCATAAGGACGGTTTTGTAATCGAAAAAGGACCGGATTCGTATCTGGCGCGCAAGACTGCCATGACCGAGCTGGCGCAGGAGGTTGGATTGGGCGACGATCTCGTTACGACCAACCCGAATGCGAAGAAAACGTATATTTTGCATGACGGACAGCTGCATCCGATGCCATCTGGATTGGTGCTTGGCATTCCGACCGAGCTGCGTCCATTTATGGAAAGTGATCTGATCTCCATGGATGGCAAAATTCGCGCGCTGGAAGATTTCTTACTGCCTGCCAAGATGGATGGCAAAGACGAGTCACTAGGTGACTTTATCGAGCGTCGTCTGGGCAAAGAAGTATTGGAAAATGTAACGGAACCGCTGCTGGCAGGCATTTATGCTGGCGATACGCGCAAACTGAGCTTGCAAGCGACATTTCCACAATTCGGCACAGTGGAACGTGAATATGGTAGTCTGATCAAAGGCATGAATACCGGACGCAAGCCAGTCGAGACGCATACCGGCACGAAGAAAAGTACATTTTATACATTCAAAAACGGTCTGCAAAGTCTGACTGATCGGTTAGAGCAACAACTGGCGACAGATGTAGCGTTCAAGCTAAGCACAGGCGCGGAATCGATCCGCTACGAGAACGGTCTGTATACGATTGCGCTTAGCGATGGTACGACGCTGGAAGCGGAGCATGTCGTAGTGACTGTGCCTGCTTTTGCCGCTGCACCGTTGTTACAAGGGCATGTGGACACTGCCGCGCTGGATCAGATTAACTACGTATCAGTTGCCAATGTTGTGATGGCATTTGACCGCAAAGATATCGAAACGGAATACGATGGCTCCGGCTTCCTCGTGCCACGCAAGGAAGGTCGCACGATTACCGCCTGTACATGGACATCGACCAAATGGCTGCATACTAGCCCGGATGATCGGGTGCTGATGCGCTTCTACGTCGGTCGCGATGGACAGGAGCAGATTGTCGACGAGTCCGATGAGCAGATCACGGCAAAGGTACTGCATGATATGCGCGAGCTGATGGGCATACAAGCGACGCCACTGTTTACCGAGATTACCCGTCTACGTCGTTCGATGCCGCAGTATCCGGTCGGTCATCTGGATGACATTAGCGCACTGCGCAGTGAGTTGTCGACAGAGCGTCCGGGCATGCTACTACTTGGTGCTGGTTATGACGGCGTAGGTTTGCCAGATTGTATTCGCACTGCCAGAGATGCTGCCCAATTGGAAGCGCAGCGTACAGTGTCTTTACGCGTATTGAAATGACATCATATACATTCGATGAACAAGTACCAAATGAATAGATGATGAATCGATGATCCCGGTAGGTGTATGATGCCTAGCCGGGATTTTTGTCGTGTTTTGTTCTAACGCTTGCTTTCTGGTTAAACGTTATGTAAGCGTTGACACGTAAAAGGAAGCAACGCGATCTTATTTGAATCGCAGAATGGAGGAATTATTAATGAAATTGCTTGCCATCACTTCCTGTCCTAACGGAATTGCGCATACATATATGGCAGCCGAAAATTTGCAAAAAACAGCAGATCAGATGAACATTCCTATCAAGATTGAAACGCAAGGCTCAATCGGTGTGGAAAATGCGTTCACTCAGCAGGATATTGCAGAGGCGGATGGCATTATTATTGCTGCCGATAAGGCGGTGGACAAAAGCCGATTTGTTGGCAAAAGGCTACTGACTGTTGGTGTGCAGGACGGCATTCGCCGACCGGAAGAATTGATTCAGATGTTTATCGACAACAATGTACGTGAATATAACGGTGATCAGCGAGAGCTGCGATCGTCCGAAGAGATTCGCAGTGAACGACAAGATCGGCAAAATCCGATCTATCGCCATCTGATGAACGGTGTCTCGTATATGATTCCATTTATCGTGATTGGCGGGCTGCTGATTGCAATTGCACTCACACTGGGCGGACAGCAGACACCAGGCGGTATTGTTATACCAGACGGGTCGTTTTGGAAAACGGTTGAGAGCATTGGCAGCGCGTCATTTACGTTTATGGTGCCCATTCTAGCAGGCTTTATCGCAGTTAGTATTGCCGATCGTCCGGGGCTTGCGCCGGGTGTAGTCGGCGGCTTTATTGCGGCAAATGGTAGCTTTTATGGAAGTGAAGCGGGAGCAGGCTTTCTCGGCGGCATTGTTGCCGGTTTTCTGGCGGGTTATGTAGCACTAGCGATTAAGAAAATCAAAGTTCCAAAAGCGCTATTGCCGATCATGCCGATTATTATCATTCCGGTTATCTCGTCGCTGATCGTCGGGCTGATCTTCGTCTTTCTGATTGGTGCGCCGATTGCAGCGTTTTTCGAATGGTTGACTGGATGGTTGGCAAGTATGCAGGGCACCAGCTCGATTCTGCTGGCATTGATTTTAGGAGCAATGATTGCATTCGATATGGGCGGACCGGTGAATAAGGTCGCCTTTCTGTTCGGCTCGGCAATGATTGGTGAAGGTAATTATGAGATCATGGGACCGATTGCTGCTGCAATCTGTGTGCCACCGATTGGTATGGGGCTTGCTACCTTTATTCATAAGCATAAATTCCGTGGTACGGAGCGGGAAGCAGGCAAAGCTGCGTTTACAATGGGCTTGTTTGGCATTACTGAAGGAGCGATTCCATTTGCCGCTCAAGACCCGCTACGTGTCATTCCAAGCATTATGATCGGTTCGATGAGCGCCTCAGTCATTGCAATGTTTGGCAAAGTCGGTGATCGTGTGGCGCATGGTGGACCGATTGTGGCACTGCTGGGCGCAGTTGATCATGTAATTATGTTTCTGATTGCGATCATCGTCGGTGTACTAGTAACGGTACTGATGATCGGCTTGTTGAAAAAGGATATAGGACAAGAGCCAGCAACAGCATTGGCTGGTGCGACGTATAACGGTACTGATTCCACATATAACGATACAGAAGGGAAGAACCTCATCATGAATTCACATTCCAACGATTCCACTGGCGATCCTAAACTGAGTTCACATTCCAATCACGCTAATGATCATCGCACCAATGCCAATGATCATCAGAACCATAATGAACAGTCTGACGCTCATCAAGGGCTTGAACAAGCGGATACGAATACAGAGAGTAATGTGAAACAAGAAGAGGTCGGCGTGAAAAAGGAAAGCATTCACTCGTTAACCGACATTGTTACACCGCAGTCTATTGTACTTCAGCTTACAGGCGATACACGGGATGATATTATCGACGAATTAATCGACGTGCTAGATAGCGAAGGCATACTATCGTCCAAATCGCAGTTCAAGCAGGCGATTCTAGATCGCGAGCAGGAAAGCTCGACCGGGATCGGCATGAATATCGCCATTCCACATGGCAAATCGGATGTCGTCAAGCAGCCGCGTGTCGTATTCGGTATGAAACGCGACGGCGTAGATTGGAACAGTGCTGATGGCAGCGATGCACGCCTTATCTTTATGATTGCCGCACCGATCAAGGGCGAGAGCAATGCCCATCTGAAAATATTGCAAATGTTATCACGTAAACTCATGGACGACTCATTCCGCGAACGGCTATTGTCAGTACAATCGAATGAGGAAGCATATAAGTTGCTATCTGAGGTGCATTAACTATACGTTTACGCCCGGATTTTCATCAGTATGGATCAGAGATTATGTTATACAAGACATATTCTGTAAGAATAGAAGGTTATTTATATCTCTATTTTCTTTTACGTTCTTTTACGCAAGGTGCTGCCAATCCCGCGCGATGACAGGGCTGGCGGTCAGCGCGCTTTTCGCTCCTTGTACGAACCTGTTATACTAAACAGGACGTATGAGTAAAAGGAGTAATGTATGTATTCAACACGATCAGAACAAAACCGCCACCAAAGACAGGAAGCAATACGCCGACGCAAACGCCGATTCAGACGCTGGATGCTGCTGAATACGGCACTCGTCGCGGCGGTCGTCCTGGTTGGAATGGTGTATTGGATGAATGAACATCAGCAGTCTGGGTTACCAACAACAGTTGCTGCCACTACCTCGGTGCCGCAGTCAGCAACAGAAGAACATAATGAGATACTGACATCTTCCGATGCAACGACAACGGAGGATGAATCCGGCGATCTTTTACCTGAAAATGAGTCTGGTGCGTTGTCCGGTGAGAGTGAGCAGACACCGAACGCGACCGAGCAACAAGATCCTTCCACATCAGCAGAAGAATCACCGGATACTACATCGGAGACACAGCAACCGTCAGAGCAGAATGCAGTAGCGGACGAATCCTCGTCCCAAGCGCAGACTGGTTCTGATGATGAAGATTCCTCTGAAACGAAGAAGCCTTCACCGACTTCCGGCGATGCTGGTGCATCGACAACACCGACGCTGGAGCCGCAAACGGATACCGCGCCCGATGGACGTACGGTCACGATGAATTTTGGCGGTGATGTGATGTTTTCGGGTAAAGTAGGTGAATTGCTGGCGCAGAAAGGGTATGATTACCCGTATCAGTATGTGAGCAAGCTGTTCACATCGGACGATCTGACAGTTGTCAATCTGGAAACGCCAGTGACTAGCTCGGATACGACAGCAGCGAACAAAACGTATACGTTCAAGTCTTCCCCAGAAGCATTGCCGCATATGGCAGCCGCAGGCATTGATGCAGTCAATCTGGCGAATAACCATATTCTCGATCAGGGCGTCGGCGGCTTGACCGATACGATCAAGCAACTGGATCAGAGCGGCGTTTCCTATGTCGGTGCGGGGAACGATAGCACACGCGCGTATCAGCCGATGTATTTTGAACGTAAAGGTATTAAGATTGCACTACTCGGATTTAGTCGCGTAATTCCGGAGACAAGCTGGAATGCGGGCAAGAATCAGCCCGGCGTAGCAACTGCTTATGATGCAACTGCCGCCCAAGCTGCCATTCGTGAAGCGAAAAGCAATGCCGATCTCGTCGTCGTTGTCGCCCACTGGGGAGTAGAGCGTTCCGATACAACGGTCGATCACCAGACCGATCTGGCACATCGCTTTATCGATGCAGGCGCTGATCTGGTTGTGGGCGGTCATCCGCATGTGCTGCAAGGATTGGAGCAGTACAAAGGCAAATGGATCGCTTATAGCACAGGTAATTTTATTTTTACCCGTTCCTTGACCGAGAAGACATGGGATACTGGTGTCTTTCAAGCGGTATGCAGTGTGAAGGGCGAGTGCAGCATGAAGGTGATTCCGTATACTGCCAATCTGGGACAACCGGTTCCGATGGCAGAGCAACAAGCGCAGACGTTATTGCAGCGACTGCAAAGCCTATCAAGCAATATCCGCTTTGATGTCAAAGGAAATGCGATACCATAAGTCATTGCTATCTGCATACACAACCAAGTATATTCATCAAAACAGGGTCTATTCATAAACTAGTCGCAGAGGAGAATGTTCATAATGAGTGCCATTCGCAACGTATACTGTGTAGGACGCAATTACCGACTGCATGCTGAAGAACTGGGAAATGAGGTGCCAACATCGCCGATGATTTTCCTCAAGCCTTCCCATGCGGCAGTACCATTCTCTACTGATTCTCTAGTACTGCCTGCCAATCAGGGCGAGATTCATTATGAAGCCGAGCTGGTTGTGCGCATTGGACGGGATTACGAACGTGGACTGTCTGCTGAACAGCTCGTAGACGGTGTAGCGCTGGGAATTGATTTTACACTGCGTGATGTACAGAGTGTGTTGAAGAAAAAAGGTCATCCATGGACAGCGGCAAAAGGGTTCAAAAACTCTGCGCCAGTGACCGACTTCGTACCATTCCCAGGCGATCAGGGCTGGTTGGACAATGAGTTTGCTCTACTGAAAAATGATCAGCAGGTGCAGCTTGGTTCCACGAGAAATATGATCTTTTCATTGGAAACCATTATAGAGCATATTGGCGAGACGTATGGATTGTCTGCTGGCGATATTATTTTTACGGGTACGCCGGAAGGTGTCGGTCCAGTCGTAGCTGGCGATACATTTGAACTGATCTATGCTGGGCAATCGCTTGGCATCTGTCGGATCGCCCAATGATGAACAACGGAATCGATTGGCTGGTCGGCGCGCTCTGTGCCGGCCTTATTTCCGGGTTGGGGTATCGCAAGCGCTGGTTATCCGGCTCAGGTGCGTGCGCAGCGGCAATGATGGGGACGATTTATTACGGAGCAGGCAATCTACTCTGGTTTGGACTGCTGATTCTATTTTTCATTAGCGGTAGCGTATTGTCGAAAATGAAGCGTGAACGTAAACGCAAAATGGAACAGGATTACGCCAAAGGCTCACGCCGCGACGCCGGACAAGTATTTGCAAATGGTGGGCTTGGTATGCTGCTCTGTATCGGTAATGCCATCGCACCACATCCGGCATGGGTGCTGGCGTTTGTCGGCATTATGGCAACGGTCACGGCAGATACGTGGGCGACCGAATGGGGAAGCCTGAGTCGCAAGCCGCCACGTTCGGTATTAAATGGACGCGTCTTGGAGCCGGGCGCATCAGGTGGTATCTCGCTTCGCGGCACAGTGGCAGCGGCGGCAGGCGGTCTGGTGATCGGAATTGCAGCGTGGATGTTTTCGATAATCTCTCCTGTGGGTAATCCATATACTGAATATTCCGGCGGTTCTGATCTGATGCATGGAGGTTGGCAGCTCATCATGGCAGGCTTGATTGGTGGTCTGGCAGGTTGTTTTGCCGATTCGTATCTAGGGGCAACGGTACAGTTGATGTATCGCTGTACCGTCTGTGACAAAATCGTAGAGACGACGATGCACTGCGGACAGCCGACCGTGTATGCACGCGGCTGGCGCTGGATGAACAATGATATGGTCAATGCGATCAGCTCCATTGCAGGCGGAGCGGTAGCGCTGCTGTTTTTAGTGATATAGGAGGTGGCGTATGAGCGGCACGACAGGAGACAAACTGGATTTAATATTGGATGCTGCTTATGAATTATTTGGTCTGGACGGGTTTTATGAGACCAAGATTTCGGATATTGCGCACCGGGCCGGTATCGCCAAAGGAACGGTCTATTTGTATTTTAAAAGTAAAGAGGAATTGTGTCTGGCAGTGACGCGCCGGGATTGCGAGCAATTTCTCGATAACCTGCAAGAAGCGCTGCATTCCTGCATCAGCATGGCAGATCAGCTGTATGTGATTGCGCTGCATCATACGAAGTATCATTTTGACCGTCGCAAGTATACCAAGCTGGTGTTCCGTGCGCCGAATAATGATCCTGAGCTGATGGCATATATGCGCGAATTTATGTTCCGCTATATGCAGATCGTACTGGATGTGTTGGAGCAGGGCAAAGTCACGCATCCGCAATGGTGTGCCGAATCGTATATCGGCATGCTGGATCGGGTGAAAATGGATCTGATGTTCAATCCTGACTTCAGTGAGCAACAGTTGTATGAACGCACGCGCTTCGTAGCTGATTTGTTTTTGCAAGGATGCGAGCGACAGGTGAATGATCAGCAATCATAACCGCTCGATGTATAAGGCGTGGATGGAGCAATGGGAGCGTTTGTATGCTCTTTTTCCAAATCTGGTTCTCAATCGTGGTATAATAGCGGGTATCGGCGTGACGATGCGTTATCCGCTATCGTGTCATGCCCAAATTATGCAGCAGGCAGATGCCTGAGAAGGTGAATCGCAATGAACATAATGACTGTAGAAGCACTCGTCAAAAGCTTTGGCGATAAAATATTGTTTGAAGATGCCTCGTTTGGCATGGAAGATCGCGATAAGATCGGTATTATCGGCGTCAACGGAACTGGTAAATCGACCTTTTTGAAAATCATTGCCGGATTGGAGCAGCCGGACAGCGGTAAAGTCGTGATTAACAACAGCGTCCGTGTCCGCTATCTGGCGCAAAATCCACCGTACGACCCGGAAGCGACCGTACTTCGTCAAGTGTTCGAAGGCGGCGGTGAGGAATTGCAGGCGGTCAGCGCATATATGAACGTGATGGAGCAATTGGAGCAGACGCCGGAAGATGCCGGGCTACAACAACAGCTCGTGCAAGTTAGTCATGATATGGATCGACTGGATGCGTGGTCGCTGGAAAGCGAAGCGAAAAACGTGTTATCCAAGCTTGGCATTACCCGCTACGATGCGCCGATGGGGACATTGTCGGGTGGTCAACGTAAACGGGTAGCGCTGGCGACTGCGCTGATCCAACCGGCGGAGCTGCTTATTTTGGATGAGCCGACGAACCATATTGATCATGATTCGGTCACATGGCTGGAGCAATATTTGCAACGGCGGCGCGGCGCACTCTTAATGATTACGCATGATCGCTATTTTCTAGATCGTGTAGCTACCGTTATGCTAGAACTGGATCAAGGTCGGTTGTATCGGTATGAAGCCAACTATAGCCGCTATCTGGAGCTAAAAGCCGAGCGGATGGAACGCGAAGCCGCAACCGAGGACAAGCGCCAAAATCTGCTGCGCCGGGAGCTGGCATGGATTCGCCGCGGTGCCAAAGCACGCACCACCAAGCAGAAGGCGAGAATTGATCGCTTTGAACAATTGAAAAATGACAATCCCAATCGTCGTAACGACCAGCTGGAAGTGTCGACTATTTCCTCTCGTCTCGGTAAGCAAATTATCGAATTGGATCATGTATCGCTCACATTGGGCGGTCGCGAGCTGATTCATGATCTGACATACCATGCGGTGGCAGGAGATCGGATCGGTATCGTCGGACCGAACGGACGCGGTAAATCAACGCTGCTCAATTTGATTTCAGGCAAATTGCAGCCATCCAGCGGGCAGATTGTTACTGGTCAAACGGTCAAATTCGGTTATTTCACGCAGGAACATCAGGAAATGGATGAAAATATGCGTGTAATCGAATACATCAAGGAAGCTGCCGAAGTGGTCAAAACATCGGATGGCAGCAGCATTACCGCTGCCCAGATGTTAGAACGCTTCCTGTTCACTCCATCTGCGCAATGGACGCCGATTGCCAAGCTATCCGGCGGCGAGAAGCGCAGATTGTATCTGCTGCGCGTATTGATGAGTGCACCGAATGTATTGCTGTTGGATGAGCCGACGAATGATCTGGATATTACGACACTGACCGTGCTGGAAGATTATTTGGAAGAGTTCCCAGGCGTTGTACTCGTCGTATCCCATGATCGCTACTTTTTGGATCGGACGTGTGAGAAGATGTTTGCCTTTGAAGGTGGCGGTGTCGTAAGTATTCATGCTGGTAACTACAGCGAGTACGAAGAACGTACTGGCGGTCAACAACTCAAAACGAATGATATGGGCAAAGAAACATCGGCAAGCAAAGGAGCTACCGATGCCGCTTCGTCCAGTGAGATCACAGCCGAAGCTGCCAATGATGCTAACAAACGAACGTCATCCCGCGACAAGCTCAAATTCAGCTATAAGGAACAACGCGAATATGAGCAGATTGACAGCATGATCGAAGCCGCCGAAAGCAAGCTGAGCCGCATCACAACCGATATGGAAGCGGCATTCAACGACTCCGTGCGCTTGCAGGAATTGATGGCAGAGCAAGCGGCAGGCGAGCAGGAACTAGAGCATCTGATGGAACGCTGGACGTATTTGAATGAGCTGGCAGAGAAGATTGAACAGCAGGGATAAATCTGGCGGAACAAGCGATATGCTCTGATCTACCCGACTTATTTTTGTGCAAGTAACGATTCGTTATTCCATCAGCTATTCTCTGTCTCATCATCTATTGAGTTTGCGATATATAATAGCGATATAGAATACGTTCTACAGCAATTGAATATATGAAGAACTCCCTGTGCATAGTAGAATCAACACCTGTTGATCCTGATGCGACAGGGAGTTTTTGTTTATATTTTCCCATGACATACATGAGTCGATGGAAATGCAAAGCAATCCATACATATCATTCGTCATATCAATGGGAGAGTAGCCTTGAGGTGAATATATCGTTGTTCGTACACACTACCGGATCAACATCTTCTGCTTCTGCTATATCAGTACGAAGGATATAGACCACGCAAGTCTATCAACCATACACACTGTTCGTCGAGCCTTGCCGCGTGCGATACGTTTCCGCCATCTGCTCCATACCTGACTCAATCGCTTCTTCCGGCGCAATTCCATCCCGTTCTGCCAGATCGCGAATATCCTGCGTAATCTTCATACTGCAAAATTTCGGGCCGCACATGGAGCAGAAATGTGCTGATTTGGCACCTTCTGCGGGCAGTGTCTCATCGTGATAACTCATCGCCCGCTCGGGATCGAGTGATAGATGAAACTGATCGCGCCAGCGGAATTCAAACCGCGCGCGGGACAGTGCATCATCCCGATAACGGGCGCGCGGATGACCTTTGGCGAGATCGGCAGCGTGCGCAGCAATTTTGTACGTGATAACGCCCTCTTTGACATCCTCGCGATTCGGCAGACCGAGATGCTCCTTAGGTGTTACATAGCAGAGCATCGCCGTCCCCATCGAGCCAATCATGGCTGCTCCAATCGCACTCGTAATATGATCGTAGCCCGGCGCAATATCTGTTGTTAGCGGACCGAGTGTATAAAAGGGGGCTTCCTTGCACACATCCAGCTGTCGATCCATATTTTCCTGAATGAGCTGCATCGGGACATGCCCTGGACCTTCAACCATTACCTGCACATCATGCTGCCAAGCGATCTGCGTCAACTCACCTAGCGTATCCAACTCAGCAAACTGAGCTTCGTCATTCGCATCCGCAATAGAACCCGGACGTAGTCCATCCCCCAGCGAAAAGCTAATATCGTACGCCTTCATAATCTCGCAAATATCTGCAAAATGCGTATACAGAAAGTTCTCTCGATGATGCGCCAGACACCACGCTGCCATAATCGATCCGCCGCGACTGACGATGCCGGTTACGCGCTTCGCAGTGAGCGGAATATAACGTAATAGCACCCCGGCATGAATCGTAAAATAATCCACACCCTGTTCTGCCTGCTCAATTAGTGTGTCCCGATACATCTCCCAGCTGAGATCCTCCGCCTTACCATTGACCTTTTCCAATGCTTGATAAATCGGCACTGTACCGACCGGCACTGGCGAATTGCGGATAATCCATTCGCGCGTCGTATGAATATTTTTGCCAGTGGAGAGATCCATAATCGTATCTGCGCCCCAACGCGTCGCCCATGTCATTTTCTCCACTTCCTGCTCGATAGAGGAAGCAACTGCCGAATTACCGATATTGGCATTGATCTTCACATGAAACCGGCGTCCGATAATCATCGGCTCCAGCTCAGGATGATTCACATTCGCAGGTATAATTGCACGTCCGGCAGCAATCTCGGCACGTACCACTTCCGGCGTCATCCCTTCGCGAATAGCGATATACTCCATCTCCGGCGTAATGATGCCACGGCGAGCGTAATGTAGCTGGGTCACATTATGTCCCGTTTTGGCACGTAGAGGTTGGAGCCCGTAGTCTGGAAACTTCTCCGCGCCGTGCAGCTCCGCTTTTTCCATACTGGTGAATCCGTTATCCTCTGGCTGCTCTGTTCGCGCATCAACCGGCTCACAATCACCGCGTTCAGCAATCCAGCCTGCGCGCAGTGGAGATAATCCCCGACGAATATCAATGGTTGATTGCTCGTCAGTGTACGGTCCGCTCGTATCGTACACCCGTAGCGGTGCATTGGCAGTTTCCACACCGCGTAATTCACTCGGTGAAAGGGCGATCTCGCGCTCTGGCACCTGAATGTCGGGACGTGAGCCGATTGTATACACTTTGCGGCTACCGGGCAATGGGGTTGTTAGAATAGGCATAGTCAAAAATCCTCCTACAGTTATACGGATAACATCCATCGTAGACTGCTGAGTAGGGAATATGGTGGGGCGGCAACCAGTACAGTATGTAACCAATACATCAGTTGCAATCCGCAACCGACATGTTTGCCATGCTTGCATATATTATCCTATTATCTTCTTCGATTCACCGAACACGACAAAAAGCCGCCTCCGGCGAACGGAAGCGGCAAATAAGACCACAGGCAAACAAAATAAGCCGGTCATCATTGCACCACTTTCCTACGCTGGCATAACCCAGATCAGGTTCAAAGGGACCAAAGCTACGCTTTATCTCAGCCCATACGGGCGCCCCTAGTGGATGTCTCGCTGTACACTATACTTGGTCGGCAAACGTTCTGTCAACCTTTGCCATGATAGTGATTATTCGGTAATATAAGCTGCTAGCAGACGTGCAGTGTTAATAACGGCATCGCTATGTGTACGCTCCATAGAGTGCGAAGCATGTACGCCGGGTCCGATCAACGCCGCCCGGATATTGTTGCCACCACGCAGTGCAGCAGAGGCGTCAGAACCGTAATGTGGATACACATCAAGCGCAAACGGAATCTGTTCACGCCGTGCCAACTCAGCAAGCTTGCCAGTCATCTCATAATCGTAAGGACCGGAGCTGTCTTTGACACAGATCGATACATCCGTTTCTTTACATGACAGATCATCACCGATACAGCCCATATCAACCGCGATCATCTCGTCGATATCGCCTGGAATATAGGCGGTGCCGTGACCAACTTCCTCGTAGTTGGAAATGAGTAATTTCACTGTATGACGCGGCTTCCATTGGTGAGTATGCGCCGATTCCAATAGCCCGAACATGGCGGCAACACTCGCTTTATCATCCAGATGGCGGGATTTGATATATCCGCTATCTGTCATTACCGGACGCGCGTCGAAGGAGATATAATCGCCCACCGCAATGCCAAGTGCGTCGACATCTTCTTTCGACGCAACAACCTCGTCGATTCGCACTTCCATATGATTTTCCGTTCGCTTTAACGTTTCCGCGTGATCATATACATGCACCGACGGCTCGGTAGAGAGGATTGTGCCGGTGTACATTTTGCCACTGCGAGTATGGATGATACAGTATTCATTTTCAATGCTATTCATCGTAAAACCGCCGACCATGGTCATGCGGATTTTGCCATCCGGTTTGACAGCACGAACCATCGCACCTAGCGTATCGACATGACCGCTTAATGCAATCGTGCGTGAATCATCCTGACCAGCAAGCGTCAGAATCAATCCGCCTTTATGGTTATAGTCCGCCTGTACTCCCAGTCTGAGTGCTTCCTCATGCAGTGTTGCTAGCAGGTGATGCGTGTAGCCTGTCGGGCTAGGCGTTGCCAGCAGCTGCTGAAGCAGGGAAAGGGTGTACTCGCGGTTCATCGTAATGGACATGTTCAATCTCCTTTTGCACAGTCAACACAGGCTGTACGACATAGTCAAAATTCCAGTGAGCCTCCAAAGGCACAATATAAACAACATACCAGTTTTGCCTAAGCTTAGCCAGTAAAAATCCACCTGTGCAACGCCGGAGAGTCCAGCAGGCAACAGGTGGATGCGTCTAACAGGTTATTCAGCTACGCTAGATGATGCGAATCATTTACAACTTGCGATCCGAAAAGGACGAGACTGCCGGATCTTCTTTGCGATCATACATATTGTCAAACTCGACATCGCCGACTGGACCGCTATCGGCAACAGGTGTTTCACCCAATTGAGCGATTTGCGCTTCCAGTTGTTTCACTTTACGTTGCAACCGATACTGACGATAAATACCGTAAAATCCGACGATCAAACCGCCTGCGAGCGTACAGCCGAGAATGAGCAGAATCAGCGGCAACTGCACGACATTAAACATCAGATTGACCTGCACCGGATTCACATTAATGACTGCGAAGATTGCAATAACAACCGCAAAAATCAATCCCAGAATCAGTGTCCATTGAAATTTCATTGTACATAACCCCTTTCAAATCTTCATCTTACATGGCATAGATTGTCTACTACTATATAAAGTAATTAGAGACAACATAAACATCCATATATCGCTTGTTAGCTTCAATGTACACACAACAAGCACGCCTGCGCAGCGAACAAGCAGTTCGAGGCAGGCGTGCGGCAGCTTGATGAGGACTGACAGGGGAGAAGAGACTAGAGCTGCCCGGCAATCTAGCAATCTGGATAACGAATTGCCGGTGTGAATACAAACGTTCCGAATAGGATCGATATTACTATCATCAACAATCGATATAACATCCATCAGCAAAGGCATATCATCTGTATCGTATGCTTGCACTACATCCACTATATACAGCGTATTAGTTGGACAGTTGTTCCATTTCACTAACCAGACTTTCGAATACGCTCATCGCTTCACGGATCGGCTGTGGTGTAGACATATCCACCCCGGCTTTTGCCAGAATATTGATAGAGTAGTCACTACCACCGCTTTTCAGGAAACCGAGATAACGGTCGACTGCGGGTTGACCTTCTTCGAGAATTTGCTTCGAGAAGCTGGTTGCTGCGGAGAAGCCAGTTGCATATTTGTACACATAGAAGCTGTTGTAGAAATGGGGAATACGTGCCCATTCCATCTCGATCTCCTGATCCACAGTCATGCCATCACCGTGATATTTAGCGTTCAGATCGTAATAAATCTGTGACAGATCTTGCGGAGTCAGCGATTCGCCTGCTTCACTGCGTCCATGTACGATCATCTCGAATTCAGCAAACATCGTTTGACGGAATACTGTTGTACGGAATTGATCAGCATAGTAGGTGAGCAGGTACATTTTTTCCTTCGGATCGGTCGACTTTTTGAGCAGATAATCCATCAGCAGTGCTTCATTGGTAGTAGAAGCAACTTCCGCTAGGAAAATAGTGTACTGTGCATCACGGTAAGAGAGCGCATTGTCGGAATAATACGAGTGCAGGGCATGACCCATTTCGTGTGCCAGCGTGAACATGCTGTTCAGATTATCTTTATGGTTGAGCAGTACGTATGGATGCGTACCATAAGCACCCCAGCTGTAAGCGCCAGTACGTTTGCCTTCATTTTCGTATACATCGATCCAGCTCTCGTTATAACCTTTGTTCAGCGAGTTCAAATAATCTTCGCCGAGTGGTTTGAGACCGTCTGCAACCGTCTGTTTTGCTTCTTCGTAGGTGATATCCATTTTGAATTCTTCTACCAGCGGTGCGAACAGATCGTACATATGCAGTTCATCCACACCAAGCAGCTTTTTGCGCAGCGCCATATAGCGGTGCATCACTGGCAGACTTTCGTGAATCGTATCGATCAGGTTGGTATACACGTCTGTTGGAATATTGTCGCCATAGAGGGACATTTCCAGCACCGATGGGTATTTGCGTACACGAGAATAGAAAATGTTCTTGTTCACATTCGCAGTCAGTGTCGCTGCAATCGTGTTTTTCTGACGTGCATACGTACCGTAGATCGCTTTGAACGCACGTTCGCGCACTTCACGATGTGGGCTTTCCAGAAATTGAATATAACGACCGTGCGTCAGCTCAACTTCATTGCCATGCTCATCAATGATATTCGGGAATTTCATATCCGCATTGTTCAGCATGCCGAAGATCGTTTGCGGTGCTTGCGACAGATTACCGACTTGAGCGAGCAGTGCTTCTTCCGCTTCCGTCAGAATATGCGCTTTTTCACGCTTCATTTCTTGTAGGCTGAATCGGTACGCTTGCAGCTCTGGCGATTCCAGCAATTCATCCAGCTTGTCATCAGACAGGCTCAAGATTTCCGGTGTAATAAAAGAAAGCGCCTGACTGGCGTCTACGCTCAATTTTCTCGCTTTTTGGGTCAATGCCTGATATGTAGGATTCGCAGTGTCCTCATCCTGATGCATATGTGCATATACGTAGAGACGCTCAATGTGTAGACCGATCTCGTCTTCCAGCTCAAATGCTTTTTTGACCGCAGAAGCGGTATTCAACTTGCCTTTCAATTGCTCACCCTGAGGCAGTTTGGCTTTGACTTCGTCATGGGTGCGATCCCATGCCTGCTGGTCGGCAAATAGATCGTTCAGGTTCCAGCAGTTTTCAGGTGATACTTCGGAGCGCTTGAGTATGTTTTGCATGTTCATTTCCTCCTCGGGTGATGTGAGTCAAACGGTGATGAATGAATACGTTATGCGTTTGGATTGGCTGCCATCAGGAATCCGTAGATCATGAGGAAAAAGGCAAGCAGCAGCATCACAATCGCAAAAATAGCCAGCCACCGCTTGAATTGCGGTGGAATGCTGTTCTTGTAAGCAATCAGGATAAAGCCCTGCACAAAGGCAAGAATGATGAAAATCACAATCGCGGTATAATTCATGGAGCGATTTAAACCTCCCGGAAGGCGTTCATAATGTCTTCCCATTCCGCTTCGGTCTCAAAATCTTCCTTTTTAAAACGATCACTTGCCCATTGCATCATTTCGGGACGGCTGATGAATTTATGCGTTTCTTCGCCCCATTCGGTAGAAATTTCGCGCAAAATCAGCTCACGGCCATTTACTTCAACCGTTAGCATGTTCCATTTGTCTGTTTTGTAAATCTGATGTTTTTTGATCATATTCTGAATCTCCCTGTTCCGTTTGCTAAAATCATACCTTTTGACCTCAGGAATTGCAAATGAAAACGCTAGAACTTCGTTGCATTTTGAAATCGATTGCGCTATAATACAAACATGCGTCATAGATGGCGCTATTTTAGGAGGTTTTTTACGTGAAAGGTACAGTTAAATGGTTCAACGCAGAAAAAGGTTTCGGTTTTATCGAAGTTGAAGGTAGCGAAGATGTATTCGTACACTTTTCCGCTATTCAAGGCGACGGTTTCAAATCTTTGGACGAAGGCCAAGCAGTAGAGTTCGATATCACTGAAGGCAACCGTGGTCCACAAGCAGCTAACGTAGTAAAATTATAAGATCTGTATCCGTATATTACGGATCGCTTATACATTGAACACCTTGTACGTTACGCACATAGGTCATTTACAGCACAAGCTTCCTTGTTCTCAAGGGGCTTGTGCTTTTTTGATGGGAAAATGTTGTATGCAAGGCATGTGAGGGACTCATGACCTTGCATATGTGGTTCATTCGATTCAGTAGAAAGCTCATCTAGTTGCACATGCAGTTCCTTTAATTATTGACCTGCAAGCCGGATCGTTTGCCCGTATGCCGGATCACGAGAGTTACAATACATAAATTCTGCCGCTAGTCCAATCGACTGTGCCAGTGCGCCAACCATACCGTTCCATGATGGGAAAATAAACAGCAGGGTAATGAGCATGATGAACGTGCAGGACGCATTGGCCATCTGGGAGCGGAACATCGCTTTCGTCTGACCGCGCAGCAGAATCAATCCATTGGCATAATCCAGCCAAGGCATCACCAGCGCATACAATACAAAGGCGCGCAGGGTGTACAGGCTTTCCGTCAGCAGCTCGCCGCTAACATTCATAATATGCCCAAGCACCCAGTAGCTAAGAGGAGTGTAGGCGATGATACCGAGTAACAGGGCGGGAATGAAGCCGGTAATCATACCGAATTGCCGTACTTTTCTCGCATCAATTGGATGGAAATTCAGCACAATCTGATGAATATATGTAAAAAAGCTCAACATCAGTTGCAGCAAACTACTGGCAATAGCAAACGACGAGATCGCCAGTGCAATGCCTTCCGTTTTGCCCAGGGTGATATTGATCGCTGGTCCAATCAGCATAGCGACAAAGGAGGAGAATAGCAGCGGTTTGTAAAAGGTAAATACATGTCCGCGTGTCCGCACAGGATACTGCTCCAACTGCTCCGGCATACGCTTGGCAATATTACGACCTTCACTGTAGCTAACAATCGCCTCAATCATCATGCCAACGAGAAAGATGATCGCCCCGACGGTTCCGCTATTTACCCGATCTGTAGAAATGAAGAAGAGCGATAACGCGTACATGCCCGCCAGCCGGAAGCCCATACCAATCGTCAGCCATTTGGTTCGATTATTCGTAATGATGATTCCCTGATAAATATTGCGGATCACTGAGAAAATACTGACATACATCAATACGCCATACACGCCAACTACGCGTGGCACCAGCTCATCCTCTACACCGAAAAGATGGCTGAAAATCAACTTCCCAATCGGCGTATACACAATCAATACACCAATTGCGAGCACAAACGCGAGGAAAATCCACGTCACACTATTCAGCGCTGTAAAAGACTTGCGATCCCGCACTAGCGCCGAACACGTTTGTCGCAGCAGTGTGGACGGACGCTCCGTAATAGTCACCAGACTCATCGCCAGCGCATAACTAGCAATTACCACTTCAGCATCGGTTGCAAAAGCGAGCGTCCGATTAATAATGACATGCGAAATCGTAACAAGCGAGGCAGATAGCCCCATAGGAATAAAAAAAGCCAATAACCGTCTCCACGAGAGTGGAACCTGATCCGACGACATACACCCAATCTCCTTTAACATGCTGCACAGCTATTCCGGCTTCACACGACCCTTCACCGCATAGCGTGCAATCGTATGCCAAACAGTATACCATAACGATCTGCCCGATCTGTATGATATTGAACATTACATATTGTATCAATGACGTTACACAAATTGCGATGGCGCTACGCCATAATACTGCTTGAACGCTTTGGAAAAGGCAAACGCATCGCAATAACCGAGCAACCCAGCAATCTGCTGTACATTGTAATGACGAGTGTACAAATACTCGCGCGCTCGATTCATTTTGATCTGGAATATATACTGCCCCGGCGTAATCCCTAACGTTTTTTTGAAGACCGCGATAAAATACTTTTCCGACAGCCCGGTTTGTTGTGCTAGTTCACGAATTTTGAGCGGGCGATGCAGATGTTCCTGAATATAACGAAGCACTGGCTCCAGCGCTGTCCATTGCCGTTTCACCAATGCACCATTCATAAAAGGAGTAACATGTTGTGCATACTCCGCCGTACCGTACAACTCGATAATGCGTGCAATCAACGCTGTCAGGCAAGCTTTCAAGTACAACCGACTTCCCGCTGCACCACTCTCCCGCCGATCGAATCCATCGCAAAATAGCTCCCATTCCCGTTTTAACAAAGGCTGTGGAATGATACCCGATAGCGGTAGATCATCCAGAATACGCTGCTGCTCTCCCATCCCAAAGTCAAAATGAATAAAAATAAACTCACAATCCTCATTCTGCGCGCTCGCCATATAAGGCAGATCTGGATAGAAAAAGAGTACATCACCTGCGGATACTGCATACTGCTGATCACCAATCTGTAATTGTAGACTCCCTTTGCGAATCATCCATAGATCATAATCATGATGCGTTTTATGCTCAAACCACGGTGCAGGATGCACCATTTCCCGACATGACTTCATATGAACTGCCACAAATTCGGATAATTCCTCAAAGATGGCGGTAGGTGATACAGATGGTTGCATATGCTTGCCTCCTGACTATTGAACATGCTGCTTACAACTGTATTATGGAAAAGGGCTCTCATTTCCTGCTTGATCGTACGATTTGACATGCTTTCCTGACTGTGACACATTCTCGCCGCGCAATCGGTTTGCCATAATGAGCATATCAACTTCAGGGAGGTTCATTGGTAATGACATATAACGATACGCGGCACGATATTCAGCGACCCAAAGTCGTAGTAATCGGAGCAGGCAGTCTCTTTTTCGGACGACAGGCAATCTGGCAAATGACCTACTCAGAGATTCTGAATCAAGGTACACTTTCCTTTGTCGATGTAGATGCTGATCGTTTGGAGAAAATGGTTACACTCGGCAAGATGGTAGCAGCTCATCGCGGTGTTTCGCTAACAGTGGAAGGCTCTACCGATCGCCGGGATGTACTCAAGGATGCTGATTTTGTCGTATTGAGCTTTGCGATGGATTCTGTCAAATATCGGGGCATTGACTGTGAAGTATCGCTAAAATACGGGATTCGTATGTGCTCCGGCGATACGATTGGTCCGGGTGGGATTTTTCGGGCGATGCGAGAATTGCCAGTCATTATGGATTGTGTGAAGGATATCCGTGAACTGTGTCCGAATGCATGGGTCATCAACTATATCAATCCGTCCACCGTGCATGGTATAGCGCTGCATCGATATGCGCCGGATCTGAAATCGTTTGCCTTATGCGACAGTCATCATATGCCGCACAAGAAGATTCATTATGCGATCCGTGCAGGCATTATCAATCATGCAGAACAGTTCACGCCGGATGTGGATCAGCGATTTGATTTTCGGGTGGCAGGAGTGAACCATTTTACATGGTTGTTGCGTGCGGAATATGATGGCAAGGATATGATGCCGCATATTGCGGAATCGCTGCGACGAAGTGCAGGTACAGAGAATGACGGCGGTGATACGGGAGCCAAGGAACTGCATAACGATACAATCACATATGAGCTGTATCAAGCATTTGGAGTGATTCCAACCTGTACCTCACATACAAAAGAATATGTGCGCTACTGGCAAGGGCATGGACAGGCAGAGGAATCCATTCCACCGTTATCGATCTGGGAAACGGAAGATCGGTACAAGCGTCATGAGGAGATGTGGCAGCAGGTAGAGGATTTTATTACCGGACAACTTCCCATTCAGCAATTTACAGACATGCTTGGTCCCGATCATGCGACTGATATTATTGAGAATATGGTGGGCAATCTGGGCAAACGCTTCTTCATAAATACGTTGAACAACGGTGCAGTGACGAATATGAATAAGGATGCGTTTTTAGAACTGTTATGTGAGGTCGGTCCAAACGGCGTTACGCCTTTGCATGTGGGAGAGATGCCAAGAGGAATCCGAGGAATGCAGGAGATCGTGCTGGATACACATGAACTGACAGCTCAGGCAGTTATTGAACAGGATATCAACATCTTGCGACAGGCAATGCTGACCGATCCGCTGGTACAATCGATAGGGGATGCTGACGGTATCATTGCCGAATTACTGGAACGGGAACAGGAGATGATTCCAGCGCAATGGTATCCAAGGCAATATGTATAGCAGTAGAGTCGTGTTAGAAACGTTGTATAGACGACAATCTGTTTTTTCTATCGAGATCATGTTGCTTTTCCAGTTGATTGATCGGACGGAATGAACAATAGATTCATTTCAGAGACAGGGAGCTGCCAGCCCTGTCTTTTTTCGTGAGACATCAATTTTGATGAGAATAAACACAAATAGGACAAACCTTCTATAAAATTTGTAGTTGTGAAACATTTCAGGTTGCTCCTTTTTTGCGTTGAAAAGACAAGTGGTTTATCATGTTTATGTTAGCTTTTTTCTGAATAATGTGGGTTTGAAGACAGGAACCAACATGAAGCGTAAAAGGTCTATAAAATACTGGAAAATGCAGCTGTGGCGCGCTGTGATTGATCGCACTGCCACGTTGTGAGGGTGCAAAATATGATGTATGATAATGAGGATAGGTTCAACAGACAACCACGTGGAGGCAGCCCATTGAATGATATGATGCAAAGTCGTTACCCGTTTCCCCGCAATGCCATCTCGTTAATGAAGCGAGTGTACAAATATGGATTGCCGGAGGTACGCCGGGAGTTGGATGAGTGGCGCAGACGAGCGGAACAGATGCCGGATGACGAACTCAGGAAACAGGCGCTTGCAAGTATCGCCACCAAGCAGTTTCATTGTGAGGGGGGCGCCATCTATGCGGTGGCTAACCTTTCGCAGCGCCATATTTTGCTGCCGCTCATCGTCGCTCTTCAGACGATCAGCGATTATCTTGATAATCTGTGCGACCGCAGCACCTCGATGGATGCAGCGGATTTTCGTCTGCTGCACCAATCAATGCTGGATGCTGTAACACCAGATGCACAGCCGGTCAATTATTATGCGTTACGTGCGGAGCAGGAAGATGGCGGTTATCTAGAAGCGCTTGTGAAAACTTGTCAGCACAATGTACGGCAACTGCCCGATTATGATGCCGTTTTTCCGTATGTACGTGATCTGGTGTCACTATATTGTGACCTTCAGGTTCACAAACATATTGCGCCGGAATTGCGAGAACGTGCGCTTCTGAATTGGTGGGAAGAGAATAAGTATCGTACGCCACATTTGCAATGGAATGAATTTGCTGCGGCAACAGGCTCGACACTTGGCATGTTTATGTTATTTCTGGCTGCGAGCGGATTCCAAATGGATGATGCAGGTGCCAAAAAGGTATATGATGCGTATTTTCCTCATGTAGGCTGTCTGCACATTATGCTGGATTATGTGATTGATCAGGAGGAAGACCGTCGCGGCGGTGATCTGAACTTCTGCAATTACTATGATTCGCCGGAAACGATGTATAAGCGGATTGAGCATATTGTAGATTGGGCGCGTAGGGATGTGGAGCATATCGGTGGCACTTCCTTTCATCGCATGATTATTGAAGGGCTGGTTGCCCTGTATTTATCCGATCCCAAAGTAAGTGAGCAGCAGGAAGTACGAACCGTCTCCAGACGGCTGATGCGCAAAGGACCGTTAACGAGAGTCTTTTTCATGGTCAATAGCCGCTGGATTCGCAAGTATATGTATTGAATATAAACAAGGGGGACATCACAATGTCAGCAACAGAATCAGCAGTTAAGAAAATTGCCGTTTTGACCAGTGGAGGCGACTCTCAGGGCATGAACGCAGCGGTACGTTCCGTTGTGCGTAGCGGTCTGTATTACGGTCTGGAAGTGTGCGGAATTCAGCGCGGTTACCAGGGTCTGCTTAATGAGGATATTTTCCCGATGGATCTTCGCAGCGTCGGTGACATTATTCAGCGCGGAGGAACCGTATTGCAGTCGGCACGATGTAAAGAGTTCATGACACTGGAAGGTCAGCAAAAAGGTGCAGATATCCTGCGCAAGCATGGAATCGACGGTCTGGTCGTTATCGGCGGTGACGGTTCGTACCAAGGTGCCAACAAGCTGAGTAAGCTGGGCATCAACACGATGGGCCTGCCGGGCACGATCGATAACGACATTTCCTATACTGATTATACGATCGGATTCGATACCTCTGTAGGTGTCGTTGTGGATGCGATCAACAAATTGCGTGACACGATGTCTTCCCATGAACGCGTATCCATTGTTGAAGTTATGGGTCGTCATTGCGGCGATATTGCCCTGCATGCGGGTCTGGCATCTGGTGCAGAGTCGATTCTCGTTCCAGAAGTTCCTTTTGATCTGAAGGAAATCGCTGACCGTATGCATAACAACTTCGCTTGCGGTAAACGTCATAGTATCATTATCGTAGCCGAAGGTGCAGGACGCGGTGAAGATGTAGCCGAGCAGCTGCATCTGCAATATCCTAGTCTGGAGCCACGCGTAACCGTACTCGGCCACATTCAGCGCGGTGGTACACCAACTCCGCGTGACCGCAATCTGGCAAGCCGTCTGGGTGACTTTGCCGTTCGGATGCTCATTCAAGGCGAGTCTGACAAAGCCTGCGGTCTGATCAAGGGTGAACTGACACTGACAGATATCGATAAAGTTGTAAATACGAAAAAAGACTTTGACCATGCTACGTATGAGCTGGCATTGCGTCTGTCACAATAATTTCATCATTCCCCTGTTGTATCTTCTGACAAATCAGCGCATTTGAAAAGGTGCAAATACCCAAAAAGCACGTACATACCGGAGAATATAAAACCGGCAGTACGTGCTTTTGATTTCGATTGACCATGATTTTTATTACATAAAACAACGTTTTAAGTATCGTTTTGCTAGAAAGTTGGAATAAATCGGTAATTTTTTTGGTCAAAAGTTAGAACATAACTGCAAAGTATTGTACTATAGTGTAGAAGGGTGCAATACAATTAATTCATTTACCTAGGGTGATGAGAAACCGTAAAGGGGGCTACCACACATTGGCGAGAGAAAAAGGTGCAAAAGGAAAGGAGAGCCGATTACGTTTATTACATGCTGCTGCTAAGCAATTTGCAGTCCATGGCTTTCACGCAACTAAAGTCAGTTCAATCGTATCGGAGGCCAAACTATCACAACCGGCATTTTATTTGTATTTTGAAAGTAAAGATGCTGTCTTTGAAGAACTGGTGGAGATGTTCCGTTCTAATCTTCAGGAAGTGATCAACAACAGCCAATTGCCGGAGCAACCTTCGGCACGGCATAGCGCACTGGATCAGCTTTGTCATACGATTCAGTCGATGTTTGAATATTTCTACAGTCATCCCGATTTGACCCGGATCGGATTTTACCTGTCACCGGATGCTGATGACATCAAGATGGAATTGGTGCAGGGCATTGAGAAGATGCTGCGCGCGGAGCAGCGGAATGCTAACTTTGCGAGCGAGATTCCGATGAGTCTAGTCGCGGAATGTCTAGTAGGTACAATTGAGCGAATCGTATTTACACAGCTATTGCCAGGTACGATCAGCGCAGAACAGCTGGCGATTAACATTGTGCAGTTGTATGTCTCCGGTCTGGCACGCAAGCAGAGCAAAGTATAACAACCGGGAGGAAACGCAACAATGATTAGCGTCGGTTTGACGGGATGGGGGGATCATGATTCCCTTTATCTCACCAAAGAGGCAGTGAAACACAAACTGCCTGTATACAGCAATCTGTTTCCTGTAGTGGAAGTGGACAGTTCCTTTTATGCGATTCAATCCAAACATAATATGGAGAAATGGACGCAGGAAACGCCGGATTCTTTTCGCTTTCTGGTCAAAGCGTATCAGGGGATGACTGGACATACACGCGGCAAGATTCCGTATGATTCCGAAGAGGAGATGTACCGTGCCTTTCGGCTATCCATTAGCACGATGGAGGAAGCAGGTAAGCTGCTGGCGGCGCTGTTCCAATTTCCGCCTTGGTTTGATTGTACCCGCGAAAATGTGAATGCTTTGCGCAACGTTCGGCGCTGGATGGGGGATGTGCCGTGTGCACTGGAATTCCGCCATCAGAGCTGGTTTACGCCGCAGATGCGGGAGAAAACCTTGCATTTTATGAAGGAAGCAAACTGGATTCACAGCGTATGTGACGAGCCGCAGGCAGGCATCGGTTCCGTGCCGATTGTCGAGCAAGCGACGCATTCGGATCTGACGGTTGTGCGTATGCACGGTCGTAACGAATCCGGTTGGAACGCTTCTGGTCAACCGAACTGGCGCGAAATCCGTTACTTGTATCGGTACAATGAGCAGGAACTGATGGAGTGGGCAGAACGGTTGAAGCGACTGGAGCAGCAGTCTGGTGAAGTGTGTGTCATCTTCAACAACAATTCCGCCGGTGATGCCGCAGACAATGCGCGTCAACTGATGGAACTGCTTGGACAGTCGGTACCAGAGATTCCGAAGGAACAAGAACCTGAAGTGCAGCAGGTTGATCTGTTCGATCTGTAGAACTTTTGTATAAAGTCAGGTTTGATACTTTGCACGATGTTGGGCGCTCCAGCTTACACTGTAGGGAAGCGAACCAAGTGTAACAAGCAACCGTACAATGCAGCAAGTAACAAAAAGTCAGCCCCGTTTTGTAAAAGGGCTGACTTTTTGTTTGATGAGGAAGCGGAAATCGTACATATAGAACGTACATATACATCACATTTCTGCATCTTACTTTGAATTATTTTAAAACATCGATACTGTTGTACTGTTACTTAACTCGCTGTGAATGTAATGCATAGAAAAAATAGATTCATTCCACTGCATTCCCATTCTCGGCAATATGCATAAGCTTGAATTTTCGTTGCACCCACAGCAATCGCCATAACAGCGTAACCGCACCGCATGCCAGCCCTGTACTTAACCCCACCCAGTACCCGTAAGCACCAAGCGAAGTATACGACGCTAACACATAACCAACCGGCAACCCAATGACCCAGTACGACAGAAACGTCAAGAAAAAGGCAGGATTCACATCCTTGTATCCACGCAGCGATCCTTGTACCGGCGCAGCAATGGCATCCGATAACTGATAAAAGCTCGCATAGATCATAAAATGCGCAATCAATTCAATCAATACTGGGTCAGACGAATACAGCGTCGATACATCATAGCGGAATAATAACAGAATGATCGCCGTACATACCGACAGCCCAATCGCTGTACCAATCCCAAGCATACTGTATTGCCGCGCATCCTTTTGCCGCCCCGCACCAACCTCATAACCTACAACAATCGTCAGCGCTGTGCAGATGCTGAGTGGAATCATATACAGTGTAGACGCAAAGTTCTGTGCCGCCTGATGCGCCGCAATCGTCATCGTATCATATCGACTCATCAATAGCGTCACCCCAGCGAAGATCGCCGTTTCAAAAAAGATTGCAAAGCCCATCGGTACGCCCAGCTTCAGTAGTTCCGCCCATTTGGCAGCGGAAGGAGCATACCAGCGACTGAATATACGATCCTCGCGAAAAGGTTCTGCTGTTCGCACGACAATGATCGCAATGATCAGGATACACCAGTACGTAATTGCCGAAGCGACACCTGCCCCCACACCACCCAACCGTGGAAAGCCCCAGTTACCAAAGATCAGCAAATAATTCAATCCTACATTGATCGGTAAGGAGCATAGCGTGATCATCATCGAAAAGCGTGTCTGTCCCAGCGCATCGATATATCCACGTAGCACCGTATAAGCGAACAATGGCACAATACCGACTGACAGAGCCGCCAGAAAATGCAGCGCCACTTCATGCACTTTGGCTTCCAAATTCATCGCCTGCAATATATCGGGAACAAGCAGAACACCGGCTCCCAATATTAGCAGTGCAAGCACCAGCGATAGCAATAGAGCTTGCGTCACATTGTAATTGACCTGCCGCCGTTCACCACCGCCAATCAGATGCGAGATCGTCGGCGTAATCGCTACGAGAATGCCGCTCAATCCAGCTTGCAGCGGAATCCATAGACTGGAGCCAATCGCTACGCCAGCAAGATCCTCTGCACTGGCATGACCAGACATATTGGTATCAAAAAAGCTGATCATCGACAATGCGATTTGCGTAATCAATACGGGGAATAGAATTTTTAGAAATTGTATGTATTTTTGCGAGAGTGTAGATGTTGGAATCATATGGAATCAGCCCTTATCTATGTACAGAATATGCGTATAAGCTTACATCTTATGCAAGATTGCGCATTAAGAATATATTGTACAGGATGATGCATGCATTGAATAGTCATATTGGTGCTGAGCATAACAATAACCCCCGGATCAAATAACGTCCGGGGGCAAAGAGTTATCAAAGTAGTTTCAATGCTCACTCACAAACCACGTTGCTACGAGCAGTCGAGCAGTCGAGCAGTCGAGCAGTCGAGCAGTCGAGCAGTCGAGCAGTCGAGCAGTCGAGCAGTCGAGCAGTCGAGCAGTCGAGCAGTCGAGCAGTCGAGCAGTCGAGCAGTCGAGCAGTCGAGCAGTCGAGCAGTCGCTTAGAAGCTGGCGTTCTCGGTATAGCGGTTGGTCGCATTCCAGAGCAGATACTCATCTACGCCTTCGTCCTTCATGGCACGAATCTGATCATCGACCTGCTTTTTACCGTACTGTACATAGTGACCGCTACCTAACCAGCTAGCGGTAAAGTCTTGAATCCACGGACGGATGATTGGCTTTTCTTCACCCAGCGGATCAAGCTTCTTGTGTGTATCGACGAGTGAACCTTTGATCGTCGCATATGGATTCGTATCCGGGTTCGTTACACCGAACCAGCCAGTCGTATAGTGACTTGGATAGATCATAGGACTGATTACATCGACATTTTCAGAGATTTTGGCAAAGTCCTGTCCAATTCCTTCAGCAGCCGGTACAGAAGCAGCATATCCAAAAATATCTACTGATACACGAACGCCGAGTGGAGCCAGTTCTTTACGAGCATATTGAACGAATTCAGCGATCACATCGACACGGGATTCTTCCTTGTCTTTCGTGAACTTCAGCTCTTTCTCGTGGTTTTCAAAGCCTTCCGGGAAACGCACATAGTCAAATTGGATTTCCTTAAATCCTTTTGCTGCGGCTTCTTTAGCAAGTGCAATATTGTAATCCCATACTTCTTTTTTGTACGGGTTCACAAAGCTGTCGCCTTTGCCGTTTGTCCACACCTGACCATTGCTTTTCACAAATGACAGTTCTGGATGCTTTTTGGCGAGCACGGTATCCTTAAACACAACGATCCGGGCAATCGGATACACATCATGCTTTTTTAGACGAGTCATCAGCTTATCGATATCGCCAATGAAGTTCTGCGGGCTGCCGAGCTTTTGCAGCTCTTTGTTTTCAGTTTTGTACGTTATGTACCCGGCATCATCTTTCAGGTCAATAACCATCGAGTTCAGCTCAGTTTTATCCAGCAGGCTGAGCAGCTTCTCCATGCGGGAGCCACCAGCACTGTAGGCGGTAACATAAATACCCTTAACTACAGGCGCGTCCGGTTGTGGATCGATTTTGGCTGGCGGATTGTCAGCATCCACCTCCGTTTGATCCATCTGACTTTGAATCGCTACCCGGTTCAGCATTGATTGGAGCGATGCGGTTTGTGTGTTCTGTGCCTGAGCCTGCTGATCACCGCCAAGAGCGGTGGACGCCAGCAGCATAAGCGTCCACAAAATATCCATGTCATTAACCCTCATCTCTTATGTATGATTTTTACAAAAGTGGCATTTGCCCTGATTATAACCTAACGTTCATGCAGCAGAGGATACAGTATTGTTACCTGCTATCGCTTTATACACATCCGCACTGGAAAAGTTGCGGATTTTGCAGCAACAAGTATTTACAAGCTATATCCAAGCAGTGAAAGGGCAATACAATACACCCAGTCCAGTTAGACAGGGGGAGTGTGTCCGCGCCTTACTTATATGAAGCTGCAATAAGCGGAAGAGAGATAATGAGCATGCCCATCCTATGTATTTAAACTGTCTCATAATCAGCTAAACATGGCAAATACAGGTTTATGAAAATAGAGCAAAATGCAAAATGCCACTTCTGTATTCCTCTACCAAGAGAAGAACAGAAGCGGCATTTTGGATTGCACTATTTTCATGAAGCTTAACATGCAGAAGCAGAATAGCCGTGTGCATTATTGCAGTAACTGATGATCTTGATTTTCGCAGATACTGTACTGAATAATTTCCAGTGCATCATTTGGTTCCAAAATACGCAACCCGTCACGCAGTACAATAAGTGAATTGAGTTCCTGCTGCTTTAGGGAAGGCATCATATCCGGGAAACATTTCAAGACAATTTGTGACAATTTAACCTTTTCCATTTCCACAATAATCATCCTTTCCTATCCTGGAATCATTTCGCTTAACAGAAGAAATCATTCTTACGGGAGCTTAGGAAAAGCATGTTGTGCTTCAGGGACTGGAGAACGTGCACAAACTTCAATTATTACGTGATGCGGCGGCGTGTAATAATTTTACTATATATAACGACAAAATGCGACTTTCAGTGAATAGCTGCACAGCAAACGCTGTAAATCTTTTTTCGAAAGATTAGCTTTTGCGGAATGAACCCATAATACCGATCGTTTCCACCATATTGACGAAGGCGTTGGGATCGGTTTCCTTAATGATCCGGCGCAGCTCGGTCAATTCGTAGCGAGTCGTTACGGTCATCAGCATATCTTTGGATTCATTGGAAAAGGCACCTTCCGCCTTGATCAACGTGACCCCGCGCTGTAGCGGCATCAGATGTTCTAGCAATTCGTCTGTACGATTAGAGACGATAAACAAGGTGACTTTGACATGATTGACGTGAATTAGATCGACTACCTTGCCACCGATATAAATACAAACCATCGAGGAAAGAGCGATATTCCAGTCATTAGATAGATAGCCCATTGCCAGAATAACGAGACCGTTCAAACCGACAATAACATTGCCGACCGGAAAGTCGCGATACCGGGTAATGATAGAACCGAGAATATCGAAGCCGCCAGTGGAGCCGCCTGCGCGAAACGAAATACCGACGCCGATACCGATCAGCACGCCGCCAAATACGGAGGAGATGAAGAGGTCTTTTGCAATGATGGTTGTCGGTATAACAGTCATTAACCATGTTGTAGCTGCAACCGACACGATACTGAGTAAAATATATCGTTTGCCGAGCATGAACCAGCCGGCAATCAGCAGCGGAATGTTATACACAAAGTACAGCATACTGATGTTAAGGGGAGTAAAATAGCCCGTTAACATAGCAAGTCCCGATACCCCTCCACTCAGTAGCTGATGGGGAATCAGGAACAGATTGAACGCAGCTGCCGTAAAAATGGAGCCGATCAGCACTCCAAGCAGCGGCATTAATTTTTTTAACATGTGGTCACCTCAAGTGTAGTTAGTAAGTTATGGAAAGTATATGAAACCCATAATGGAAAGTTTCTTTCGCAATCGTAATTATATTATGTTTCAGCTAGTCATGCCTGTGTATTTTGTGATATAATGATTTAGATATTCTTGAGTAGGGATGTTTTGCTGAATAACATTCAGATTTTTATAAATGCAAGACGGGTTTATTTCATCATAGAGAGTATTGAATAACCCTTTTTATTCAACTTTAGTCGTACCAGGCATTGAAGCAGATGCTCTAAAAGTGATCGGACTTATTCAATAATCAACACCAGCTAACGGATATGGTGGTCTGTGAGACCTCCTGATATGCAGCTATATGCTACTCAATTGCTACTTAAGAATACAAACAAGTTAGTGGATTGTCCACCATCATAGAAGGAGTTTGAATATTTTGACAAAATTTGTAGACTTTGGTTTAGATGAAAAAGTACTAAAAGCGATTATGGAACTGGGGTTTGAGGAAGCAACTCCAATTCAATCCCAATCCATTCCAGTCGCAATGGGCGGAAGTGACCTCATCGGGCAGGCACAAACAGGTACGGGTAAAACAGCAGCATTCAGTATCCCTATTATTAACAAGGTAGAACGTTCGGATGAAAAAATTAGAGCACTGGTTATGGCTCCTACTCGCGAGCTGGCCATTCAGGTTGCTGAGGAAATCGAAAAACTGGCACGTTTCAAAGGTATTCGCTCGTTGCCAATCTACGGTGGTCAAGAGATCGGTCGTCAGATTCGTGCACTGAAAAAGAAACCACAGATCATTATCGGTACACCAGGTCGTTTGCTTGACCATATCAACCGTAAAACGATCAAACTGGAAGATGTACAATATGTTGTACTGGATGAAGCGGACGAAATGCTGGACATGGGTTTCATGGAAGATATTCAGTCCATCCTGAAACAAGTGCCGGATGAGCGTCAAACGATGCTGTTCTCCGCGACTATGCCGCCAAACATTCAACGTCTGGCGAACCAGTTCCTCAAAGAACCTCAACACGTATCGGTTATTCCGAAACAAATCAGCGCTCCGCTGATCGATCAATCCTATATCGAAGTGAACGAGCGTCAGAAGTTTGATGCATTGTCCCGTTTGATCGATATGGAATCGCCAGAGCTGGCTATCGTATTCGGTCGTACTAAACGTCGTGTTGACGAACTGGCAGAAGCGCTGCAAAAACGTGGCTATTCCGCTGATGGGCTGCACGGTGACCTGTCCCAGAACCAACGCGATAACGTTATGCGTAAATTCCGTGACGGTAGCATCGATGTACTCGTTGCAACAGACGTAGCAGCTCGTGGTTTGGACGTTTCCGGCGTAACTCACGTTGTAAACTTTGACCTTCCACAAGATCCTGAGAGCTATGTTCACCGTATCGGTCGTACCGGTCGTGCGGGTAAAGAAGGCGCAGCGTACTCGTTCGTTACTCCGCGTGAGATCGATCACCTGCACTTCATCGAGCGTGTAACACGCCACAAAATCACTCGTAAGCCTCTTCCATCCCTGGCTGAAGCGATCGAAGGCAAACAACGCATCACAGCTGAGCGCCTGCTGGAACTCGTTCAAGATGATACATCTCCACTGAACGAATACAAAGGGATTGCAATCCAATTGCTGGAAAGCTATGATTCCGTAAACCTGCTGGCAGCTGCGATCAAATTGCTGACAGGCGAGAAGAAGGATGCTCAGATCGATCTGACTCCAGAAGAGCCGATCCGTGCAAAACGTCGCAGACCAGACGTTCGTTCCGGTGGACGCAAACCATCTGGCAACTACAACCGTAGTGGCAATGGCAGCGGTGGCGGCGGATACCGTGGTAACCGCGATAACAACCGTGGTGGTTACAGCAGTGGTGGTAATGGCGGCGGTGGATACCGTGGCAACCGCGATGGTAATCGTGAAGGTGGACGTAGCGGCGAGTACTCCCGTGACCGTAGACCACGTAGCAACAATGGTGGCGGCGAAAACCGTCGTCCATCTAGCAGCAACCGTTCCGATTCTCCAGAGTAATAAATACGAACAAGATCATTGATGAATGATCGTGATCTTCAATAAAATAGCATGATGGCAGGACAACAGAGGCTACCGGATTTCCGGTAGCCTTTTTTTGTCTATTTTGCGTAAGATATTGATGTGATGTGATGTGATGTGATGTGATGTGATGTGATGTGATGTGATGTGATTGCAGCGAATCTCATATTAGTATACATCCAGATTGAGACATAAACTTCATACTTATTATCGATTCCTTGATAGTATGGATATCTGCCTAAGTAGGACGTGTATTGAGGATTTGTTTAAACCTGCGAATGAACAAGTCGGATGAACGTGAAATCGGATAATCAGCGGAGCGCACCGACCAGAGATACGAGTCGCCGCGATTAGGCAATTGCAGCGGAATCGCCACCATCTCTTTCCTAAAGGAAGTACCGTATGCTTGCAGAGAATGAAGCGTGCCGATTGTCACTGCCAGATTGGCACGAACAGCACGCAGCAGCGCATCGACATTGTTGCTTTTGAATAAAATATCACTCGCTGGTGCCAGCTCACTGACAAGATTAAGAATATTGGGATCGTTGTACAGTACGAGTGGAGTGTCGATTAGTTCGCTCAGAATGACCATGGAGTGGTTCGCAAGTGCGGAATCCTGATGACAGACTAGAATGAGCCGATCTTCCGCTAGCGGTTCAAAGCGCAAATGATCATACTGCGGCACCGTTTGTTCAGGCAGCAGCACCAGACCAATATCGCTTGCTCCATGATGTACACTTTCTAGTACAGCCTGTGTATTATTCTCAGTAATTTCAAAACGGCTACCCGGAAATTCACGCTTCATATCCGACATACTCTCAATTAATAGCGAGATCGGACCGGGAATCGAAGCAATCCGCAATCGCGAATTATTTAACTCCTGATAACTACTCGCTTCACGCTTTAACTCTTCGATTTGGTTCAGAATCGTTATAATTTTGGCGATGATTTTCTCGCCTTCTGGTGTAGTCGTTGTACCTGCACGCGAACGGATGAATAGACGCGTACCTAGTTCTTTTTCAAATAGAGTAATTGCTCGGCTGACTCCGGTCACTGTAATATGACAGTTCTCGGCAGCACGAGTCAGTGATCCCGTTTTGGCAACTTCAGCAATATACTGCATTTGCTCAATGTTCATATGTTGTACTGCTCCTTTGCATATTCGTATCCACAAATTTGATATGTGCGACCTGTATGATTTGTCATCATCTATACATTTACGTTGAACAATTATAGATACATTCACATTCAAGGAGTATAGATATAGTTATGCCAGCGCATATAGAGTATTTGTAAAACAAGTATATGTATGTTGATCAAAAGTTCACTATACATGATTTTTAATAAATATATTGTACTAATAGTCTATGATATATTCAAATAAGAATCTTTTATCATCTCCGGGTAACAGAACTATCAGTATGCAGGGGATAGAACATAGAGAAAGCGGAGTGAAGGTATGACCAGAAAAAAAGGGATAGGGTATGTCATTGTACTAGTAGTGATCGTTGTTGTCATCGTAGTACTTGGATTCTCATTCAGTCGTCAAGGGAAAGCAAACAACGCCAGTTCTACGCCGACTGCCTACGTGGAGTCCGATACAGTAAGCTCCAGCTTCAAACTTGCTGGAAGAGTTAGTGAACTACTCTTACAAGAAGGAGATCATGTCAAAAAAGGTCAATTGCTTGCTATACTGGATAGCTCGGAATTGCAGGATAAAGTAGCGCAGGCGCAAGCAGCACTAAAAGCTGCACAGGCAAATGTATCGCAGGCAAAAGCCGGTGTATCGCAGGCGCAAGCAGGAATTACACAAGCAGAGGCAGGAGTCACACAGGCGCAAGCTGCTGAAACGGCAGCACGTACGAAGGTAGCGCAAGGAAATATGGCAGTCCAAGTCACATCCGAATCTTCCTCCAGTCAGCTGGAACAAGCACAGGCAGCAGCGAGTGCAGCCAAAGCCAATTTACAAGCGATCCAAAGCGGAGCGCGTCCTGAAGAAATCGCTCAGCTCAAAGCAAGTACCAGTGCTGCCAAGGAAGCACTGGACACCGCACAAAAAAGTCTAAACCGCACCCAGCAGTTATTGGAAGCGGGACTCGCAACGGATGCAGCTATGGATCAGGCAAAACTTCAACAACAGCAAGCACAGGCACAATATGATGCCGCTCTGGAAAAGCAAAAGCTTGCTGAACAAGGTAGTCGTCAAGAAGAAATTGATGCAGCGCAGGCACAATATAATCAAGCGCTCGCAGCGATCAAAGAAGCACAAGCTGGTCAAGGACAGGTCGGTCTGAAGCAAGAAGACGTCAAAGCCGCTCAGGCGGCGGTCAGTCAAGCACAAGGTGCCAGTGATCAGGCAAAAGGAACCGTCGCGCAGGCGCAAGCATCGTACACTTTGGCGCAAGCGAAGGTGGAAGCTGCACAATCACAGGTGGCACAAGCACAAGCTGCTTTGCAGGAAGCACAAACGTATGCCGGATATACCAAATTGCGTGCAGCCGCAGACGGCGTGATCAAAAGCAAATCCGTCAACGCTGGCGAACTGGTGAGCGCCGGTTCTACTATTTATTCACTGGAAACGACGTCACAGCGGTGGGCGAAATTTTATATGACCGAAACGGCAATGAGCGGGCTGCACGTTGGAGATCTCGTACAGCTCCAATTGCTCGGAGATGGCACAACCGTACAAGGAAAAGTAAAAGTAATCGATGCAGCCGCTGACTTTGCCATCCAAAAACCAAGCCAAAGCTCAGGTGATACCGATATTCGTTCTTTTGGCGTCAAAGTGCTGTTGACTGGATTGTCAGACAATGTGCCAACCGGAAGTACGGTGCTGTTCAGTGGCAAAGGGGCGCAGTAATATGAAGATCGGAGAAGCGATTGCAGACGAATGCAGACATATGTTTACGATTCCGAAGCTAGCTGCGATCCTGCTGCTGATGCCGATATTGTATGCGGTACTATTTGGATTTCTGTATTCGCATGAACGGATTACCGAGATGCCAGTTGTTGTATACGATGGCGACAATTCCAGTTTGAGTCGTCAGATTATTCAGGCATTTGATGCGACAGATACGTTTCAGGTGACTGGACAGCGCTGGAATCAGGAGGATGTGGTGCAGGCGGTGCAATCCGGTGAAGCGCGTGTCGGGCTGATCATTCCGCCTAATTTCACTTCTGGCTTGCAGCATGGTGAGAATGTACCGATTCTTACCTTTATCGACGGCAGCAATCTGATCTACTCCAATAGCGCGTCGCGTATTGCCAATCAGGTTATTATGAGCGTGAGCAGTGGAGCGACATTGCAGACGCTAGACAAGCAAGGTATGAGCAGTGAACAGGCAGGCTCATTGTTGAACACAATTCCGTATCGCTCACGGGTGCTATACAATCCGGTATTCAACTATGAGTATTATATGCCAATTGGTGTGATTTCCGCTGCATTGCAGCAATGTCTGCTGCTTGGTATCGCATTATCATGTACATGGCAAAAAGAAGCCGGTTCGTGGGGACAATTTGGCGTATGGCGATTCTCGCCGTGGAAGCTGGCAATTGCCAAGCTGACGCCGTATTTTCTGATCGGACTGGTTAATATTGTGGTGTCTTTCTCGATAGCGCATTTTGGATTCGGGATTCCATTTGCCGGACAGTTATTGCCAATGTTGTTCCTTGCGCTGGCATTTAACTTTGCGGTCTGCGGTCTAGGATTTCTGTTCAGCATCGTTTCTAAGCGTCAGGTCGATGCGATTCAGGCATTAATGCTAATTGCTATGCCTTCATTTATGCTGTCCGGGTATACGTGGCCGCTGGAAGCAATGCCAAGCGTGCTGCGTATCATCGGTGAGTGTTTGCCGTTAACACAATTTTTGCAAGGTGTTCGCAATATTGTAGGAAAAGGGTTGCCGCTGGAATCCATATGGGGGAATGTGATGGCACTTGGATTGATCGGTCTGGTCACGTTGCTCATTTCGTTCCTGATCTATCCGTTGACCATTCGGCGGCATAGTGAAGATAATCCACCTACAACAACATCCCAATCGAACCAACCTGTAACGATTGCCGACCCTGTTCAGAAAGGTTAATCTCTGCAATTTATGTCTGTTAATAAGCTTGCTTCACCAGTCATCTCTCTCCAAGTCGCATTTTGGCATAACGGGAAGAGATGACTGGTTTTTTTACGCATGTTATTTTTGGTATTGAGCGGCATTATTGTTATCATTGGATCGATTGTGAGGTATCCATTTCTAGCTCTACATCATTCAGGAAAAAAGCAATATCCCGTCATTTTGATCCAATCTATTGTAGGTGAAGGTGCGATGTCGATAGCAACGCATGGTGCGAGAAACGTATGCAGCGTGCAATATAGGCTGGTATTGTCTAGTTAACATAGGTTATAGTTAAGGTAGATATCATCAGAGATGCGGCATCGGGGATGCTGGCGCAAATGAGGGGGAAGATGATTTGGAATTTAGAGGGGTAATGGGCGGACTGTATCGTTTATCCGAATGGATTATGCGCCTGGCAGGTAGCAATCTGCTATGGGTAATTTGTTCGTCGCCATTTTTGTTTTTCCTAGTATTCAGGTTTATTTTCATGCAATCTGGAGCAAGTCAAAACGATATTTTGCAGACCAACTGGGCAATGGGGATTCTGGCACCATTTGTATTGTTTCCAGCGACGTCCGCATTGTTCACAGTAGTTCGGAAATGGGTAATGGGCGAAGGTGATGTATCCGTTATCAAAACGTATTTCCGCGGCTACAAGGAAAATTACAAGCAGAGCATGATCGGCGGTATTTTCTATACATTGCTGTTTGTCATCATGTATGTCGATTACACCGTATATATGAACCAATTCCCGAATCTGCAACTGCTTGGTATTGTGATGCTGATCTTCCTGCTCGTGCTGTTTGTGTCGCTGTTTAATTTCTTCTCGATGGTGGCGCATTACCACATGAAGCTCAAGGATATTATCAAAAATGCCATTCTGCTGTCGATTGTGCGTCCTTTTCGTCTGTTCTCGACACTGCTGGGAACGGTAGCACTGTTGTTTATTGGTACGCGTTATCCGGTACTATTCCTGTTCTTCCTATCATCTGCAATCGCATGGTTTGCCTTCTTTAATTTCTATGGTATGTTCCTGAAAATGCAGGAGCAATCCGAGAAGCAAGCAGCCGAACAACAAGAAAAGGAATTGCAGGCAGATGAGCAACTGGCAATCGGAGATCAAACACCTGAACAGGGTGCTCAGCGTATTGATTCTGCCGCACCCGCTCAATCATCAATGGATCAAGATGTGCAAAAGAATCTGACTGACAAGAATCTGACAGACACCAAAGAACGCCCACAATAAACAATGTCCGCGTCACTAGATCAGTGCAGACGGTGAGTATAGGCTGGAGCATCCAACATCTCGCTCCAGCCGAAAAAAGCCCTCTTTTTTGAAGAGAAATCATGTAGTGTCAGAGTCATTGTAAGCCTTTACAAAAAAATGGAATAGAATGCCGAAATCGCCTTTACAAAACCAAACATGAAGTTTATAATAAATTTACATCCTGCAATGTACGCCTCGATTTCTCGTTGTTTTGAACCAATGATGATGTCTCGGGAGATCTACATTTGACTGACGCTGACCGGCCCTATCCATTGGATGTGGGGACTTCAAAAATCAGTCCTGCGATCACCCACCTGCTAAGCAGGTTCGAAGACAATGTTATCGGACGGCATCTGCGGGACCGTTTTACACCTTTTACTCTAAGCAAAAGGTAGGTGCCGACTTTATGTCGACAGGATTGACACAGAAAACGTTCTGAATGGATTCTTGGGAATCCTTTTTTCAGAGCGTTTTTTGTTTGCGCTTACATGCTAACTGTCTGCATATGACAGTGTCGATATAAGGCATAATATTGGTTTTCTTATTTACGTAGTAATGATACACTGATAGTAATGATAGCTTTGTAGATGCAAAGGAGGAAATGTCTTGTCGTTTAAAAGAACGTTAGTGGGAATTATCCGTAGCCAGGAAGGCACTGGTGACCGTGCCAAAGATCCGCAAATGAAAACGAGATATTATAATCTTTCCCGCGAACGTGCATGGGAAGAAGTATCATCGACATTAAAGAAAATTCCCGGCTTCAAAGTGCTGCATGAGGTTCATAGTGTAGGCGAGATTACGCTGGAACGTAAAACAGGCTTTGGACGCATTATGGATATTACGGTATCAATTGTATCGGTTAGCCCAGTACGCAGCGCCATCGATATCCACTCCGCTTCACGTGGCTCGCTTGGTGATCTCGGTGCCAACTATCGCAATATTTTGACGCTGTTTGGCGCATTGGATAAGAAGCTGGCGCAATACAAAATCGATAATCCGTAACCAGGCGCTGTTCTAGCTGCTGGCTTGTATCGTGTTACTGTTGAGTGATGAACAGATGCTATAGTAGTTAGGAATGACGAGGGTATAATGGATTACGGGGTGCCGTGGTACATAAGGTTTGAACGACGTGGCGGAAATTTGATAGTCAGAATAGATGTCATGTAAGATTTACGTTCAGGCGTTGATTTGGATAAACAGGATCAAAATCATATTCCGCTTTTGGTATATGTATTGTGCTATTTTACATTTTGTAAGCGCAACAATACGATGAATACGACAAGGTGAAGAAGCTCTAAAAGCTCTAAAAGCTCTAAAAGCTCTAAAAGCTCTAAAAGCTCTAAAAGCTCTAAAAGCTAAAAGCTCTAAAAGCTCTAAAGCTTTTTAGACGCTATTCATCGATTCTATTATGAAGCCTTTAGTGGAACTTATACGGTATATAAAGAAAGACAAAAGACCTTTTCTTGCCAGCTCTAGTTAGCGGCAGAAAGAGGTCTTTTGTCTATACATGTAAGATTTTTGTTTTAAATACAAGATCATAGTGCGGATAAAGCAGCCTCTATGACTACCGTAAATAATATAATCATTGGTAGAGGTGGATAGGATAGCATACGTTCATACAGGGTGCTCCGCAATCCAGTATTTAGCCCAGCAAGCCTTTGACAGCAGTAATCGCTTGGTCATAATCAGGATGCTCGCTCATTTCTGGCAAATACTCAACATAACGGATCACATCGTCACGGTCGATTACGAAGATTGCACGCATATCGATCACAAATTCCTTGATCAGCACGCCATACGCTTTACCAAACGAATTGTCGCGATAATCGGACAATGTGACGACACGATCTACACCAGCCGCACCACACCAACGTGCTTGTGCAAATGGCAGATCAGCGCTAATTGTCAGAACGACTACATCGTCGCCCAGCTCAGAAGCGGCTTCGTTAAAACGGCGTGTCTGTGCATCACAAACACCGGTATCGAGAGATGGTACAACACTGATCAGTTTGACCTTACCAGCGTAATCAGACAGACTGGACTGTTCCAGCAGATTTTTGCTAATTGTAAATGCAGGAGCTTTGTCACCAACTTGCAATTCAGGTCCAATAAGAGTGATAGCATTCCCTTTAAAAGTGGCAACGCCTGTACGTTCTTGCGTCATTATAATTCCTCCTTGAAAATAATTTGGTCTTGCGGGTATACATGCATAGTCATCAGTCACGTTATGTAGAGTAATCGTATTACAGAAATGACCGTACATTTTCGCATTTTAAGCTCGAATTTATTATAATAAAGCATGGGGAAGAAAGCAAAAATGAACGTCTGGATGAGCATGTCAGAAGAGAAGGAGAACCTATGTTATTTGTCCGTTATGAGAATTGGAAAAGCTTTTTACGGTTTTACCCGCTAACTTCGTTAATCATTATTGCCAATGTAATTGTGTTTATTTTGATGACGATCAATGGCGGCTCGCAAAATCAGAATACGCTCGTACAATATGGTGCTCTGACTAATCTGGAGGGCTATGATCAGTGGTGGCGTACGATCACTGCTATGTTTGTGCATATTGGGTTTGATCATTTATTGTTTAACTCTTTTGCCTTGATTGTATTTGCTCCACCATTGGAGCGATTGCTGGGCACCTGGCGTCATGGATTGTTGTATTTTGGAAGTGGGATCATTGGCAATGTGATTAGTCTGGAGCTGTATCGTCAATCGACAGAAGGGCATCTTGCAGCAGGGGCTTCGGGAGCGATCTACGGGGTTTATGGAGCATTTCTGTATATTGCTCTATTTCAGCGTCAAATGCTGGATCGAGCGTCCCGTCAGACTATTTATACAATTCTAGGTCTTGGTCTGATATTTACCTTCCTAACACCAGGAATTGGTATCTGGGCGCATCTGGGTGGTCTGATCTCAGGATTCTTCATCTACGGTTTGCTGCTTCGGTTGACTGGGTTGCGAGGTCGTTGGGATCGTATTTTCCGTCAATATCAGCAACAACGTGAGATGGAGCTGCGCCGACAAGAAGAAGAACGCATCAAAATGGAACAACAACAGGGTACGCAAGAGCATCAGTATCACCAGATTCACCATTCCCATCCAGATGATTCGCATGAGCGTAAACCGGATGACAAGGGAGAACGCTAGACTATTGCTGGATGTAGCAGCTTCTTTATGCATCTATATTATGAATCGCATTCTTATTGTACGTGTCTTGGTAGATAGGGATATTTATAAAGACACTGCTAGCGTGATGCGTTCATTGATAATCAGCGTAAAAAGATATGCACGATTGAGCGTCAATGTAGCGCTCTTCATCACAAGAAAAGCCGTCGACCCGGTAAAGGGTGACGGCTTTCTTTATTGATAATACTCATATCCTTATACATCCATTTGTAAAGGAATGCGATATACTGTGAGTGAGTCGCTTAGTCGCGGTTACCGAACAGCAAGAACAGGTAACGTGCAAGTTCCAGTACGGACAACAATGCAGCAGCAACATAAGTCAGTGCAGCAGCATTCAATACTTTACCAACACTGCGTTCTTCTTCTTGGGTGACATACCCTTCCACAACCATAATGTCGCGTGCACGGTTACTTGCATTGAACTCGACCGGCAGCGTTACCAGTTGGAAGGCAACCGCAGCGGAGAAGAACAATACACCCAGACCAATCAGGTTAAACGAACTGAAGAGGAAACCTGCGAGCAACAGAAACGGAGCGATACCAGATGTGAAGTTGACTACCGGGAACATCCGGTGACGAATCGCCAGCATCGGATAATGCTGTTTGTGCTGAATAGCGTGACCGATCTCGTGACACGCTACCGATACAGCAGAAATGCTAGTGCCGTAATATACTGGCTCTGACAAGCGTACAACACGGTTTACCGGGTCGTAGTGGTCAGACAGCGTTCCTGGTACTGGTTCAATCGGAACATCTTGCAGACCGTTAGAATCGAGCATGTGACGTGCAGCCTGATAACCGCTAATGCCACGCATATTCGGTACTTCAGCAAACTTATTGAATGTACCTTTGACTTTGAACTGCGCCCAGATGGTCAGACCGAATGCAGCGATAATTAATATCAAAAAGATACCGTTAATCATATTTCATTCCTCCATATAATGTAGCGGACTACATGAAGCCTGAACCCTGTCCAAGCAGAAACTTCAATGCTTCAATGCAAGCTGCACTCTGAGGAACCAGATTAATAAATGCCCGTTTCGCCTGTGTTGGCTTCATCTGCTGCAATAGAGGTTCCAGTTCACGTACTTCGCGCTGCAACTGTTCCATATGCAGTTCGATTTCACTCAGGCGCTTGGTCACCTGTTCTTCATCAGTCACACGATCCCAGGCATTTAGCTTTTCCCTGATTTCCTCAAGCGTGTACTTGTCCTGCTTTAACTTTGTAATACGTTCCAATCGGGACAACGTTTCAAAACTATACAGACGATAATTTTTCAACGAGCGGCTTTCCGGTTGAATTAATCCCATCTTTGTATAATAGTCGACGGTTCGCTCACTAATCCCGGCGATTCTGGAAAGTTCTCCAATACGGTATAATTTCATATCCCCAACGTATTCACCCCCGTTTTTGTTCATATAAACGAGGATTCAACACTGCTGAATCCCAATGCCTATATTACAGGAATTTAAACCATACAGTCAAACGTAATGCTTATTCAGATATACCCTGTAAATATAGGCTGTAATCGCAACAGTCATTCATGAATATCGAATATGAAACCATTGATATAACAACATATTGAAGTACTTGTATATAACATACGATATGCGGCTTAAATGTACCTGAAATTTCAATGAACATGTACTAAAAAGAAATTTCATAAAAATTCCATATGTTTATATGAAGATTCATGATGCGCAAAATAAAAACAGCCAAGAAGCCAGCACACTATCCATAAAATTATCCATAATCTGGTTGTGAGCAATCCTATAGTTATAAGAAGAAAAGATGCAGATGATTGGGTTACAAAACTATTTTCATGATTTTGAAAATTAACTCTTGTCATCCGTGTTTTAATCTGATTATAATGACATTAAGGATTTCACGATATGTGAAGTAACATTACATAGGGGAGTGGGTAAAATGAGAAAAAAATGGGCCGTTACGGGGTTGGCGGCATCCGCACTTCTAGCTTTTCCGTTTAGCGCTTTTGCGGCGGATGAAGTTACTGCTGATGTAGTAAAAACGAATCTGGATACGTTCTTCGTATTTCTGGCATTCGCACTAGTATTGTTCATGCAAGCAGGCTTTGCTTTTCTGGAAGCTGGTTCGGTACGAATGAAAAATGCCGGTCACGTTGCCGGTAAAACAATCTTGACACTAGGTATTGCACTGGTTGCCTTTTGGGCATTCGGTTTCGGACTCGGCTTTGGCGACGGGAATGGATTTTTCGGCTATCAAGGATTTTTCCTGAGTGGCGAAGAAATGAAGCCTTTGTTCGGCGCATTGTCTGGTCTTGATATTCCGATCTCGATGATGTTTTTGTTCCATCTAGCGTTTGCAGCGGTATCGCTGTCGATCGCATTCGGTGGATTCGCTGAGCGCGCGAAGCTTAGCGTATATATTGTGTTCGGCGTGCTGTTCATGATTATCATTTATCCAATCATTGCTCACTGGGTATGGGGCGGCGGCTGGTTGGCAGCAATCGGTATGCAGGATTATGCAGGTTCTACCGTTGTCCATTTGACTGGTGCAACAGCAGGTCTGGCGGCAACATTGCTGCTCAAACCGCGTCTGGGCAAATACAACAAAGACGGCAAGCCTAACATCATTCCAGGTCATAACCAAGTATTCTCCGTTATCGGTGTATTCATTCTCTGGTTCGGCTGGATGGGCTTCAACCCGGGTAGTGCACTGACACCGGACGGCGGATTCTTCACGTATGTTGCATTGACGACGAATCTGGCAGCAGCAGCAGGCGGTATCGCAGCACTGTTGATCTCCTGGATCGTACTCGGTAAAGGCGACATTCCAAGCATGCTGAACGGCGTACTGGCAGCACTTGTTGCGATCACTGGCTCTTGTGCATTTGTTGATGTATGGGCAGCAGTAGTCATTGGTCTGGTTGCTGGTGTTGTTACATTCTTCACTGCACAATGGTTTGAAAAAGCAGGTGTGGACGATCCGATCTATGCTTTCTCCGTACACGGTATTGCCGGTATGTGGGGCGCGATCTCTACAGGCTTGTTCGCTACACCGGAATTGGCTGAACAAGTAGGCGTTGGTCAAGCGGGTCTGTTCTACGGCGGTGGCTTCCATCAGCTGGGCGTTCAGTTGCTCGGTATGATTGGAACATTCATCTTCGTACTTGTTCTGTCCTTTATCATCCTCGGCATTATGAAAGCTCTGGGCGGTATTCGTGTAACAGAAGAAGAGGAAATGATGGGTCTGGATATTAGTGAGCACGGTTCTTACGGTTATCCAGAGCAAATGAAAGCAATTGGCGAAGTGGATCGCACCAAAGTAAACTAAAAGACTTTGTGTAAGCAGACGACATGTGCCGGGGGATGAAGCCGATGAAGGAGTCTTCACTCCATCTTCCCTTGCTTGAGCTGACGGAAGCCCATTCTCCGGAAGCACTTAAACGTAAACGCATCGCTATTCAGCAGCAGCTGTATGCCTCTTTGCCGGATACCGACATTCGGGAATGGGTGAAAACGGTCAATGATATGCACGATGCGATTATGCAACAGGCAGTAACAATTTGTGAACAACAATTGCTTGAGGCGGGCTATGGTCCGCCTCCTGTTGCATATTCATTTATTGTTTTCGGCAGCGCAGGGAGATTGGAACAGACATTATGGAGCGATCAGGACAATGGACTGATTATTAGCGATGAACAGCATGAGCAAAAAGAGCATTATTTTCAGACATTTGGCAGTAAGCTGGCGGATATTCTGGAACAGTTAGGCTATGAGAAATGTCAGGGCAAAGTGATGTGTTCGGAGCCATTATGGCGCAAGACATTGCAGCAATGGCAGGAGCAGCTGGACGAATGGCGCAGCGAATTGAGCTGGGAACCGGTGCGTAACTGGATTATCGCTTCGGATATGCGTCATATTGCAGGTGATGATCAGCTGTCGCAGCGCTGGACGCACCATTTTTATGACGGGCTAAGGGAAACACCGGAACTATCTGCGGCGATTTTGCGCAATACGGTTCGGCATAAAGCGACGCTGAATGTGCTAGGGCAGATTGTGCCAGAGCGATTTGGTGAGCATGCGGGTGATTTTGACGTGAAGTATGGTATTTATATTCCGCTCGTGAATGCTTCGCGCTTTCTCGCTTTGCAAAATGGAATTTACGAATCATCGACGTTGAAGCGATTGGAGCGTCTCATTCAGCTGGAAGCGGCTTCGCTAGCGCTTCTGGAAATGATGCAGGATGCGTTTCGCACATCGCTGCGGATGCGCAATTCGACGCCAGTGCGTGAAGTGGATGATGGGTTGTATGAGAGTAGCGGATTTATGCTGCAAAAGGATTGGCGGCAGAAGCCGTTTTTCCATGAATTGAGGGAGAGTCTGGGTATTGTGAAAAAAGCACATCGCGTACTGCAACGTCAGTTACGCTTTCTGGAAAGGAGACGCTTATGAAAGAGCCAACAAAGACGGGAAATAGCTTTTGGAGAAGTTTGCGAAATGGCGGCGTACCGTCTGCCATCGCTTCGATCGTTGGTGCACCGTCTGCTCAGCAGATGGCTTTTATTCGTTCGCTTTCGCGTGAACAGCGTCGTCCAGAGGTGCTGCATTACCCGCTTAGTCGGCTGGAAACCGTCGTTTTTGATCTGGAAACGACGGGATTTCATCCACAGCATGGGGACGAGATTTTGTCCTTTGGTGCGATCAAAATGGTTGGCAACGAACAAGTGGGCGAGTTTTATACACTCGTTAATTCCAAAGTGCAGGTGCCAGACAATATTACTTCGTTAACCGGTATTACCCAGGAAATGGTTGAAGATGCGCCTTCCTTGATTGATGGGTTGCATGATTTTATGGCATTTGCTGAGCGGTCGGTACTCGTTGCACATGGAACGGGACATGACAAGGCGTTTCTCAATGCAGCACTGTGGAAAACGTCAAAAATCCAGTTGACCCACCGTATACTGGATACGATGATGATTGCGCGCTGGCTCAAGCCTTCACTTGGTAGTTACGGATTAGATGAGGTACTGGAGGAGGCTAACATTCCGGTGACCGTCAGACACCACGCGCTTGAGGATGCACGAATGACAGCGGGGTTATGGCGGGAATATCTTCGTCTCATGCGTCACAAGCAGGTGGATACTCTGGAAGATCTGTATGCGTGTTTGATCAATGTGTGAGGGATAGATGAGGATAGGATGGATGTCCTGTCATTAGGTGAATAATCCGTGCAATCACTAGCAGATACAGCTATTTATTGTCTATCATTTACTCTGTCATGATGTTTAGCTGTGCTGTTTGCAGATTGTAGATCGGCAGAGGATGAGATGACGGATTGACCGATTGGTTGATCTGATACACATTAATGGGCGTTGTATTGATATCGGGATGATCTTGATTATCGCTTCTGTTGGATGATGCTACAAGCGAGCCGATGGCATAGATGGAGATCATAGCGGCAAATGCAGGAAGCTGTTGCAGGTCAGTAGAGGATGGAATGGCAGCTGTCATAGGATGAGAGTGAAACAATCCGATCAACTCGCGCTCCTGATAACAGCAATCAATCCATTCCTGCGGATCGAGTGCAAAATGATGCAGCGGGTCATGTGCGACGTTACGCAGCCTCCGATAGGAGTGAATCTGTGTACTGCCCGCTGTTTTGGTACCGAGCAAGATCCCGCAGACTTCCATGTCAGGGAAGGATGTCATATGCTGTATCATTGCGTTATACGCGTCTGATGATATGGATAGGATGGACTTTTGTTGACAATGGGGAGTGTCTGCCAAGCGTATTACCCTCTCTCTACTTAGGCTTTCCATTATGAATGGAGAGCCTCTTTTTTATGGATATCCAATAAATAGCCCCAAAATCTGTGAACGAATAATCGCAGATTTTGGGGCATGCTGTGTATTAATGATTGACGATTCCTTGCGATGTGGCAGCTGTTGTATTCGATGTTTCTGGCAACTGCTGACCAAGCAGGGCGTAGCGGATACTATCAACTAACGCTTCCCAGCTCGCTTCGATCACGTTGGCAGAGACACCGACGGTGCTCCATGTACTTTGTAGATTTTGCGATTCGATCAAGACCCGGACTTTGGATGCGGTCGCGTCGGCTTCGTCCAGCACACGGACTTTGTAGTCAGATAGATGCATTTCGCGCAGACTTGGGTAGCAATGAATCAGTGCTTTGCGTAGCGCATTATCCAGTGCATTGACCGGACCGTTGCCTTCGGCGGCAGTATAGATACTTTCACCGCCGATACGGATTTTGACAAAAGCTTCGGAGACGACGGCAGAGCCGGCATTTTTCTCAACTAGCATTTTGAACGATTCGAATACAAACAATTCAGATGTCTCGCCATTGGCTTCACGCAGCAGTAGCTCCAGCGAAGCATCTGCGCCTTCGAATTGGTAACCTTGATGCTCCAGATCTTTGATTTTGCCGATGATCTGTTTGGTTTCTTCCTTTTCCGGGTTCAGATCGAGATTCATTTCTTTTGCCTTGGACAGGATATTGCTCTGCCCTGCCAGCTCGGAAACGAGAATACGCTGCTTGTTACCTACCTGTTCCGGCTCGATATGTTCATACGTACGCGAGTCGCGCAAAATAGCAGAGACGTGGATTCCGCCTTTATGAGCAAAGGCAGCGTTGCCGACATACGGCTGATTGACCGGCATATGCACATTGGCAATCTCGCTCACATAGCGAGCAGTATTGGTCAACTGAGCAAGCTGCGCGGTCGGGATACAGTCATAATCCATTTTCAATTGTAAATTCGGCAAAATAGAGCACAAATTGGCGTTACCACAGCGTTCGCCATAACCGTTCATGGTGCCCTGTACTTGACGCGCTCCTGCCTGCACAGCGCTGAGTGTATTGGCAACTGCCAGCTCGCAATCGTTGTGCGTATGAATACCGATGCCAGCCCCACCCAGCTCCAGTCTCAGACTGGATACGATTTCATAAATTTCATGTGGCAATGTGCCTCCGTTTGTATCACACAGGGTTAGCCACTGTGCACCAGACTGATGTGCAGCACGGAGAACGGACAGTGCATATTCTGGATTGTTTTTGTAGCCGTCAAAAAAGTGCTCGGCATCAAAAATCACTTCCATTTGCTGCTGCCTTAGAAACGAGATGGAATCGGCGATCATCGCCAGATTTTCCTCCAGCGTAGTTTGCAGGGCAGTATGCACATGGAAATCCCATGACTTACCTACCAGCGTAGCTGCTTGTGCACCGGATTCGATCATACGTTGCAGATTAGCATCTTCGTGAGCAACACTACCTTTGCGGCGTGTACTGCCAAAAGCGGTAATCTTCGCGTTCAGCCCCAACTGCTGAACCCGTTTAAAAAACTCGATATCCTTGCCATTGCTGCCTGGAATGCCGCCTTCGATGTAATGCACACCGAGTTCGTCGAGCTTTTTGGCGATTTTCAGCTTGTCGTCAGCCGACAGACTGATCCCCTCGCCCTGCGTACCGTCCCGTAACGTCGTGTCGAAAATCGAGATGGATTTGGACATGTTGCGGAATCCCCCTTTACATTGGACCAAGATTCATGAACATTCATATACAGTTGTCATAGGTGCAGGAATTTTAAGTATAATTGGTTATTATATCATTGGAGTCTATGTGAGGTATACGATAATTTTGCCGTAATGAGCCGCAAACATTCCGGTGTTTTTTGTGCATCATGCCAATGATCATGACATGAATGACTGTTCATATCCAAAACTATCGTGTATGAAGTACCAGTCTGATCACTACGCATCATAACGATCATTCTGTTAAAATAAAACAGGACAATGTAAACAACGGAGGAATCAGATCATGAAAATTGGAATTGAACATGTTGAACGTAATGGTAATCTGTATACCATTGACTATACGCTGGAAAAGCCACTACCATTCGATCTGCATGATATCGTGATGGTGCAAGCAGGCGATTATGTAGTAGGCAGTGTACGGCAGCTGGAAGATAAGCGGATTACGCTGTATATTGGTGATGATCAGCTGGAATGGGGACAGGAAGCGGTGATCCAGCTCGCCTTCTCGCCGACTGTATCGATTGAAGGTAGTCGCGAGATTATTGAGCAGCTGGGATATTTTCCTGACTTTGAAAAAGGAATCATTGTCGGCTACGATGTGGGCAAGGAGCAGGTGGAGCTGACGATTGAATTGCCTGACCCGGAAGTGCGGCATAATGTGAAGCTGACTTTTCTGGAGGCATTTGATATTGAGTTTTCACCACCGGATGCGCGTCTTAATGTGATCGCAGAAATTGATTTTCGGTACGAGGTGACAGATCTAGTTGTTGATATCGAAGCCGCACAAGGACTTTCCGGCAGCTTTTTCTGCGGAAAAATCAAGGCAGAGCTGTTGGAATCTACATCTACAGACAAATGAACAACTAGTACAGATAAATAATGAACTATGGTATGCAAGGCAGATCCTGATGCAAGGGTCTGCCTTTTTGTATGGTTCGATTGCGGTTGTACTTCCAAAAATGTAAAGGTATACTTTGATGTAAAAAGTAAGGACACGGATGATCTAATATTGATTTATCACAATCTAATTGAGCTATAATGTAGATATAAATAAGTTAGCGTATCGGAATCAAAGGATAAGCGGTATCGGTACAGGCAGATGACGGAGGGGGAATTGGCAATGGCACGAGCGGGACGAGAATTATCCAAACAGGTGGTTGTTTGCCTGAACAAGCTGTACAAGCTGCAAAACAGCAAATGGTTGGAATTGATCCAGCGTTCGGGCGAATATGCAGCAATTCCATATCTGGTGCCGTTTCTGAGTAGTGATGATCATATGCTGGAGATGGCAGCGGAAAATACGATCAGTGATCTGCTGCGCCGTTGTCCGCCTCATGAGCTGATATGGTTGAGCGAGCAAATGCGTGAGCATCTGCCTTATGCCTACCGGGAAAATAATCGGCGCTGGACGCAACTGACGACTGCGATCATGGGAAGTTGGAGTCATAGCGTGCACCCGGTGAAGTGGATCATGGCGAGCTTCCACCCAGATGGATACGTGCGTGAAGCAGCAGTCAAACGCATCGTATTGATTCGCGACGGCTCGGAAATCCCCTTTTTGCTCATTCGGATGAATGACTGGGTATCCAGTATTCGTTTTCGGGCGCACAAAGCGCTTCAACAACGGATTCACGAGCACAACGCCGATATTTTTATCCAAAATATTGCACTGGTGCAGCGTCTGACTGATTGTGGTCGGGAGCATCGCGAGCGATATGATGCACTGATTGAAGCGGTGTATGAATTGCTGCGTCGACCGACATGTGCCGGTGCACTTCAGGCAGGTATGCAGGCAGAAGAAGTATATATTCGCCGATTCTGTTTCCAGCTTGGATTGCAATGCGATCATCTGAATACGGAACAACTGCTGCAATGGGCACTTCAGGATGTCGACAGCTCGATTCGGATTTGGGCGGCACGGCAGGTATCGCAACGGCTACAAGGGGGAAATCTGCTGTCCGTGTTGGAATATATGCGACATGATTCTTTTCCACCTGTACGCCGAGAGGCACTGGAACAGCTAACATATGGATTCCGGGAGCAGGCGGCTCCGTATTTGCACCGTTCTTTGCTGGATCGTAATGCAGTTGTACGTGAAGTGGCACGGCGGTGTATGAGTATAGTGGAACCGCTGAATCTGGTGGAATTTTATCTGGATACGATCTGGAATGCAGAGAACGATTCATCCAAACTGGCTACAGCTCTATATGGACTGGGCGAAACGGGACAGGCGGAGGATGCCGAGGTGATCGCTGAGGAAGTAGATCACCCGGAAGTGGCGGTGCGCAAAGCTGTTATTCGTGGACTTGCACGGCTGGATATTCGTTCGTATGGTCATGTACTTCGTGCTGCCTTGTTGGACCCGCAACCGGGTATTTCTCGTGAAGCGGTACCTGCTATTCGTCGGCATATTTATATATTGAATCGGGATGAATGGTTGTATATCTTATCTGAAACGTATCCTCGCCATGTGCATCGGAATTTGCTGCGGCTGTTGCCTGCTTATGATCGCTGGGAGCAACTGGACATGCTGCTGGATATTTTGAATCAAGAGACGGCATCTTGGATTCGTCAGGCAGCAGGACATCAGCTGAATCGCTGGATTCATCAGTCTAATCGTAGCTTTCATATGCGTCCTTCGGAAGAGAAGGCGGATGATTTGCTGGACAAGCTGAAAGCGTGCGAGCGCCGGATGGATAGCAACAAAGCACATATGCTGCGCTGGATGATCACGTCCTGAACATGCATGATTTAGAAAGGAATGGTTCAAGGATGGACAATGACATCAATCGATATCGTCAGCAGTTGGAAGCAGGCGAAGTTTCGACTACTCTCGAACTGACACACGGCGAAATGATTGCTTTGCGCAAGGCGCTAGCTTATTTGAAATTTGAATGTCTGGATCATGAAGCGAATCTGTATGCAGGTAGTACGTCGTTGAATAGCCTGCTGGGGAAAACGCTAGAGAAAGGACCACTGGCAGAGCATACCCGCCAGTTCTACAATCGTATAAACCCGCAGGCTGAGCAGTTTATCGCGGATCGTCTGGAGCTGGAATATGCATCCGAAGGTCGCTCGTGGCAACAGCTGGACACCCAATCCCGGCGCACGATTATGGAAGCGCGGTTGTATCCTTTTCCATATTCCGGTGACGTGCAGAACTATACGACATATGATGCACTCTTACCACAAGAAGGAACAGAACATGGTGAGCAATGGGCGCAACAGCTGGCGGATACGATGTACGAACCGCCACATTCGGAATGGATATCTACCCATTGGCAGCAGCTTGCACCATCGATGCGACAATTGTTGCTCGTGCTGGATTATGATATTGAGTTGCAAATGAACGGACTGCTCGGTTTGCTACATAATATCGGCAAACGTGAATATGAGCTGTTGCCGATGCTGAATGAGCTAGGTTTGCAGCAAGATGCACAATGGATCACTCCACTACAAATGCAGCAGCGACGCGAACAGGCAGAAGGTAATGAAGAGTATAGTGCATCGCTGCTAGAGCGTATTCGTGAAGTGGAGCGGCAGCTGTTAGTATATCGCGATCCGGCAGCCTTTTATGAACGGATTTTTGGATATGCGGATCAAGTGTTGAAAAGTATACAATCGTCATAATGGAAAGGAGGATTGAAGATGGGCTGGGAATACGGCGTGACTGTAAAAGAACAAGATGATAACGATCAAAACGCCGAACATACAGCGCGGCAGTTGATCCGCGTCTGGTATGAGCGACTATTTCATATATATGGGCAGCAGTACCGTTTTGAACAAGATGAAACTGGTTTTGCGGTGTACAATGATAACGAGCCAGAATGGCCCCATCTGTTGGAAGTACAGCTACAACCATCCTCTGTTGATGGACATTCATTATCGGATACATCGTCAATGCTAGGAAGTGTGGAATTGTATTTGCTATTTCATATTGGTGGAAAGCAAGCGGCACCGTTGCTGGAAGAGATCGATTCCGTTCTGGCACAGTACGCACCGGGTGTGGAGCGGTTTGAGTACTAGCCATAATAGAGTTGAACTCGCGTTCATATAGTAGGTCGTGTACATAAATGGAGTTTGGAAACTATGAATCTTGGAGGCGAATATGACCCATTCAAGAAGACTTCGTATAGCCGATCCCATCCATACAACGAGAAAAGCTGTTGAGAGTGCTCGCAAGAAGCATCATATAACTGATGAACAATTTCATGAACTTAGTAAGTCGCAATGGCGGTCAGTATACAATCAATTGACGAAAAGATTCGTACCACGTGGCGCATTCCCAGATGGAAGAACTCTTTATCAGTGCTGGCAGTACTGGGAAGACAAATATGAAGTGTTATATTCTGGTGAAGCTTATTTAGAAGATTTGAATGTTCTTATTCCATCCAAGCAAACAGTGTGGTTATTGGCAGAAGAACATTCATATGGACGGAAAGACTATTGGCTATATGAGGGCGATGTAGATGCCATTTATCAAATCATTGGCGCAGCAGCATTATACAATTATATGATCGTTTCGAAAAAGTACGATTGGATATTGGCTGAAGATCAAGATGGATTTTTATTTGGAAAAGGCAAGCTTATTGTTGATCGTATGATCTCATTGCGCAATCTCAAAAACCTGTAATTCTTCGCAAAATGATAGAATCCGAATGGTCATTGTCAGATGACTGTTCTTTTTTTATAATTAATATAGAACACATATTCGCCATATGATTGTGGGACGGATGATTTTCATGTCAATATACTGAGTAACAAGTAACAAAGCTTCAAAATAAATCGGTATACTATTGCGGGATGAGCTGGAAGATGACAGGAGGGGAAGACATGAAGGACGAGACCAGCGGATATTATCCGGCGCGCGGACGGGTGATTTTGCATGTGGATATGAATGCTTTTTACTGTTCGGTGCACGCAGCGGAAGAACCGGATAAATACAATGGCAAGCCGACAGCAGTAGCGGGCAGTGTGGAGCTGCGGCGTGGTATTGTCGTGACCGCTTCGTATGAAGCACGACGAGTCGGTGTTAAGACAGGCATGCTCGTTGGGCAAGCGCTGCAAAAGTGTCCCAAACTTACGCTGATATCGCCGGACTTTACACTGTATCGCAAGTATTCAGCGGCTTTTATGAATATTGCTTACAGTTATACCCCTTTGTTGCAGGCAACTTCCATCGACGAATGTTATCTCGATATTACCGGCTCCAGTCAGTTTGGTACACCGATGGAGATTGCGGCTGAATTGCAAAACCGGATTCGCGACGAATTGCGCCTACCTTGTTCAGTCGGAGTGGCGCCCAACAAGCTGCTTGCTAAGATGGCGTCAGATATGAAAAAGCCGAACGGTATCTCTGTGCTGCGCATTCGTGATGTGCCACGTCTGCTGTGGGATCAGCCGTGTGCGCAATTGTTTGGCATCGGCAACAAAACAGCAGCCAAACTGAGGGAGATGGGCATTCGTACGCTTGGACAATTGGCAGCAGCAGATGAAGCGCGCTTAAAAGCGCGTTTTGGCGTGATGGGCAGCTGGCTCAAGCAGGCAGCGAACGGTATTGACCATTCACTGGTCGAGCCGGACAATGAACCGAACAAATCGGTCGGTCATACAACGACACTGCCTGCCGATATTCAAGATATGGAGGATATCCGGCGCGTTATGCTGAATCTGAGCGATCAGGTGTGCAGGCGGATGAGGCGGCAAAAGCTGATGGCACATACGGTGCAGATTACGATCCGCACACCAGATATGAAGACGATTACTCGGTCGCGTGCGCTATTTGTACCGACGGAAACGGCAGAGGATGTATTTCATGAAGCGTGCGAGCTGTATCAACGGCATTGGCTAGGACGTGGTCCGGTACGTTTGCTCGGTATTACTTTGCAAAATCTATTACCGCGCGAAGAGGCTGCAATTCAGCTCGATCTGTTCGATTACGAGCGCCAGCCGCAAAAGCAGGAGCTAAATCACATTATCGATCAGCTGCGTGACAAATTCGGCGAGAATGCCGTGCTGACCGCCGGGATGCTGGGCAATGATCCATCCGTTCTGATTCGTAATCATAAGGTCAGAGGCACGTCATTGCAGCGAGATGGACGGCGTTTTGAGCACGAGGAATGAGTATTTGCATTGCCCATATAATATAGGGCGTTTAAGCTGTTAGCGGAAAGGGTAAAATTTTAAATATCGGCGGTATAACGCCATTACAGAGTGGATATCTAGTTACGATGACTTGCTGTGATGAGGATTGTATTTGAAATTATGCGCTCTTTGTATTATATTTTGATTATCTGTACAGACTGGGTGTCACATAAACAGACAACTGGAAAGCAATGATGGGAGGATATACAGATGAGTAAATATACTTGGGTAGACAAAGATACATGCATCGCTTGTGGCGCATGCGGAGCAACAGCTCCTGATATCTACGATTACGATGATGAAGGCTTGGCAGAAGTGATTTTCGGCGGCGACAACAACCGCGGTGTGACTGCCATTCCAGAAGACATGTACGAAGATATGGTAGACGCTTGCGACGGTTGCCCAACCGATTCGATTCGTGTTGAAGAAGAACCGTTTGCTGAGTAATTCCAGTAATATTGCTTCAACGGTCCATTGAGGCAATTTTGTTCCAAAAGAAGAGGAAAAGGCGTTTTTCCCGCAACAGGGAAAGGCGCCTTTTTTAATGACATGATAGAAGGCGTATCCATAATCATATTTTAATTTCATATTTCTGGAAAATTGCGTTATATTGCAAGCTGAATTTGATGCCTCAGCCCTACCGTTTGTCTATCGACAAAATCATGATCGTAACCGATAAAGAAGATAATGGACATTTTGTCGGCAATCGCATACATATACATACCATTGCCGCAGGAACAGCAGGCAGGGAAGGAGAGTCGGACCACAGTCCGGGAACTACATGAAAAACCTACTTTATCTAAAACGCTATGTCAAAATGCATCCCGATAACCGGATGGGTTGGTACCTGCTTGGCAAGGAGTACGAATCAGACGGTCAGATGGGCAAAGCTAATTATTGTTACAATCGTGCGGGAGATATTTACGAAGCGTTTGAACAGAGTCAGATTCCAGCGGATGTGCTAAAGCAATATGAAGCCGAAGTGATGGAGGTCGCGCGAACACGCGAACGCAAAATCCGGCGCAGGCGTAATATAATGTTTGTTGTGCTGCTATTGTTTCTGTTGACGATGCGTTCCATTGGATTGCCTGCTGCTGATGACAGCCAGATGGCACAGGCACCAGGTCAGACATCATCAACCGACGATGCAACACATCTTTCTGGAAATGGTAATCATTCGGCTGCACAGGCGGAATCGGATGCTACTCCGCCAGGATATCATGCACCGCTGAGCTTTACAGCCGTTGCAATTGCGGCAGGTAGCAGCTCGGCAGGAAATGGTCTTTCGCAATATATTGCACAGCAGATTCAGGATACGCAGCCAGAGCTTGCAGCTGTACTCGGGATGGAGCAATCTGGCAATTGGCTGCTCTGGAAGCATACGTTGCCCGTCGCCTATACGCTGGCAGAAGGTAGCAAACCCGGTCAGATTGATGTGCAGTCCTATAATGCGAAAGCATGTCGTTGTAAGCCGGGTCAGCCCGCTGGTGCATCGACGCAAGCGGGAAGCTGGATGCAGGAGCAGGAGCAGCTCGCCATTATGCAAACGGCGCTTGCTAATTATGAGACGACGCGTGCAGAGCTGCCAACCGCGCTAGGCGAACTGGATCGGTCCTTCCCTAGTAACTGGTTGTCCGGTACAACGCCGGTGATGAATACATCGTTCTCCGCCTTGCAGCCGTATCCACTGGACGATTCGGCGATGGTGCCGGAACAAGGATTTAGCGGTGATACGCAGAAGCTGTTTGCATCCACGCTAGGCAATCGTCCGTATTTTACCAAGCCGCTGGAAATTATCGTCGATAAGAAAAAGCACCGGCTTGGACTTGTCAGCGGATCGATTCTGCTGCGCAACTATCCGATTGGTCTGGGCGGTGATCGTACACCAACCGGTACATTCCGTCTATCAATCAAAGTAATGAATCCGAACGGCAAGTCGAATGGCGAATTTGGCAGTCGTGGTATGCAGTTATCGGATACGAATTATGCCATTCACGGGACGAATGAACCGGATAGCATCGGTGCAGATGAGTCGCTGGGCTGTGTGCGTATGAAGAAGGAAGATGTCGAAGAACTGTTCGATATGGCTCCACTTGGCACAAAGGTAACCATTACGAGCGATGTACTGCCGGATGACGTGTCCGTACCGCAGAAGCGATATACTAGCACCAAACAGCCCTCTCAAGATCAGACCGATCCGAGCCGCACATATCACTGGCTCAACTAGCCACTAGCGCCTTGTACGGACATTCTTTTTTGTAAAAGAGAGTGCCCAGCAGGTCTGACAAACAACGTTAGCGTTCTACCCTATGAAAAAGCATCATACCAAAAGCGGTCTTCTCAAAAGCAGAAGATCGCTTTTCTTTTGTCCAAGAACAGGATAAACTAAGGAGGAGAAACATTTTGCATGACAACTAAATACGAGAGCACGCAAAATGGTATGCATCAGGGCTTGAGGCCTATGCCAGGAACGGAGTGAATACACATTGTTATACCGTAATCTTTTCAAACCTGTGCTATTCCGGATGGACCCGGAAAAGGCGCATCATCTGGTCATTGGCGGTTTGGGCACCGGTGTACGCATACCGGGCACACTGTCGGCGATGCAGTCGATGTATGGCATTGACAGTACGCCGGATATGACGACCGAATTGTTCGGGATTACGTTTCCCGGTCCGGTCGGACTGGCAGCAGGTTTGGATAAAAATGCGCAGGCTGTCATGGGCTTGTCGTCAGCGGGCTTTGGCTTTATGGAAGTAGGAACGGTAACGCCAAAACCGCAGCCCGGTAACGAGCAGCCGCGGCTGTTTCGCCTGCCATCTGATCGCGCGTTGATCAATCGAATGGGATTCAATAATGACGGCGCTGAAGTGATGGCTGGACGATTGAAACGATTGCCATCTCATTCGATTCCGATTGCCGTTAACATCGGTAAAAACAAAGTAACCCCGAATGAGCAAGCGGCAAGTGATTACAAAGCCTGCATTCGCACGCTGTATCCATATGCCGATTTCTTCGTGGTTAATATCAGTTCGCCGAACACACCGGATCTGCGTAATTTGCAGCATGGTAATGAATTGAAAGAACTGCTCGCTGAAGTGATGGAAGAGATGTCCGATCAGCAGCGCAAGCATGGCTCGTTCAAATCGGTGCTCGTGAAGATCGCTCCAGACGTGAGCGACTCTGAACTGGAATACATGGTCGAGACGATTACGCAGAGCGGTGCAGCCGGTCTGATCGCTACCAATACAACGTTGTCGCGTGACGGACTCACCCATTCCAGTGCAGGTGAAACGGGTGGATTAAGCGGTCAACCGCTAACGGAACGCTCAACGGATATTATTTCCCGTGTCTATCGTCAAACCGATGGTAAGCTTCCTATTATCGGCTGCGGCGGTATTTTCTCAGCGCAGGATGCTTATGATAAAATAAAGGCAGGTTCCAGTCTGGTAGAAATTTATACATCGTTTATTTATGAAGGTCCACAGGTGACACGGAGACTTCATAACGGAATCCGCGAGTTGATGAAGCAAGACGGATTTGCACATATTTCAGAAGCGGTGGGCGTCGCGCATCGTTAACAGTTTTCAATAGACAGGTCATACACTGAGGAGGCATGAACATGGATGACAGAGACTGGGAATTATTCTTGCTTCCCTATGAACAAGCGGTTGAAGAATTGAAGGTCAAATTCAAAACGATGCGTGCAGAACTGAAAAAGCGGGAAGAGTACGCACCGATTGAATTTGTGACCGGACGCGTCAAAAAAATATCCAGTATTATTGATAAATCCAAACGACTGGATGTTCCGATGAATCAGCTTGACACAGGAATTGAAGATATCGCAGGCATCCGTATCATGTGCCAGTTTGTAGAGGATATCCGCTGGGTTGCGCAGTACATCCGCGCCCGTAAGGATTTGACTGTTTTATATGAGAAAGACTATATTACCAATTTCAAAGATAGCGGGTATCGCAGTTTCCACATGATCGCTGAATATCCGGTACAGACGGCATTCGGTCAAAAGATCGTGTTGGCGGAGATTCAGATTCGGACACTCGCAATGAACTTCTGGGCAACGATTGAACATTCGCTTCATTACAAGTATCGTCAGAGTTTACCAGAACCGATCCGGGATCGTTTAAAAACAGCAGCGGAAGCGGCGATGATTCTGGACAATGAGATGTCCAGCATCCGCGAAGACATTCTCGATGCTCAGAAAAGCTTTGAGGATGAAGCGAATCTGGTACAGCGTGTACTCAAGGAGATTCATCGACTCTATTTCTTGCACAAAGTGAGCGAAGCGCTGGAAAGTCAGCAGAAGTTCAACGAGCTATGGGAGAAGCAGGATTATCAGGGTCTGAAGGAACTGGGCGAAGCAGTACGCAAAATGCGCAAATCTGGCTCGCGTTTGCTGGATGGGGATCTCGATGAGTCAGGAGTTTGATGCTCTGTACGTGCAGTATCTGATCTACTTCAACCGGGATCAAGATTATTTTGAATGTCATGAGGTATTGGAAGAGCTGTGGTTGGAAAAGAACGGAGAGCCGGTGTACAAAGGGCTGTTGCAGGTCGCAGTCGGGCTATTCCATTTTCGCAATGGTACAGTGAATCATCTGTATAACAAACGCCTCGGTGCAATCAAAATGCTGAATAGCAGCCTGCACAAGCTGCAAACATACCCGCAGCATACGCTTGGTATCGATCTGGAACGTCTTGTTCTCGATGTGTCGCAATATGTGGAACGGTTGCAGCGGTATGAGCAAGAGCCGTTTGATTTCTACCCTTTGCAGATTATCATTACCGATCCACTGTTGCAAAAGGCAGTAGAGGCAGCAGACAAGCAGATACATGCGCATGTGCCACTGCGTACCGGATATGAACGTGGACCCAAAGCCAAAGAGTTGCCAGATGCTGACATTTGAATGATGCGTATATTGGAATCATTTGCATAGTTTGTATAGAAAGAAGCTTGCCGATCTGGCAAGCTTTTTCATTTGAGCAAACCGTTGATGCCGGTAGTATGCTAAAATATACCTCGGCGAAACGATTGCATCATCGCCCATGTTAACGATGCAGCAGGACGTTTCCAGCAGAATATACTATTTTACGAACTAAAGGAGCATACGCAATATGGCTGTACAATTACCGCCGCCGTTTGTGCAGCGAATGCAGCAGCTGCTAGGAACGGAATTTGAAGATTTTATCCGCAGCTACGAGCAATCGCCGCGCGCTGGGCTGCGTGTGAATACATTGAAGATTAGCAATGAGCAATTTCGGGAGATATCGCCCTTTGACCTGCGCCCAATTCCTTGGTGTGAGACTGGTTATTATATCAATGCCGATGCACGTCCAGGCAAGCATCCATACTATTATACCGGGCTGTATTATATTCAAGAGCCGAGCGCTATGAGCCCGGTCGAAGCATTGCAGGTACAGCCGGGTGATCGTGTACTGGATCTATGTGCTGCACCGGGTGGTAAGTCGACCCAGATTGCAGCGGCATTACAAGGGCAAGGTTTGCTAGTAACAAACGATCTGAGTGCCGAACGTACACGCGCTCTAGCGAAAAATATGGAGCTGTACGGCGTACGCAATGCCGTCATTCTCAATGAATCTCCAGATCGGATTGCCGAAAAATTTAACGGATTTTTCGATAAAATTCTCGTCGATGCTCCTTGCTCTGGCGAAGGAATGTTTCGCAAGGATGACGATGCTGCTCGTCAGTGGTTGAACCATTCGGTGGAAAAGTGTGCAATTATGCAAAAGGACATTTTACAAACCGTTGCCCGTATGCTCGCGCCTGGCGGACGCATCGTGTACTCCACTTGTACCTTTGCACCAGAGGAGAATGAGCGGAGTATCGCTGTGTTCCTTGACAATCATCCTCATTTCCAAGTAACGCGTCCTGTCGGAAGTGAGCATTTCCGCAGTGGTCGTAGTGATTGGGCGGAGATGGTAGAGCAGGAGCTTGCTGCTGGGCAATCAGTCTTGAATGAAATGGCGGCACATGCACCTGTATCGCAAGCTTCGCTAAAGCAGACTGCTGATACGGTTCGTCTGTGGCCGCATCATCTGGAAGGCGAAGGTCATTATATCGCTGTGCTGGATGATATGTCAGATTCCAGTTCCATCCAGTCATCACCAGCAGATGGCATGGAACGTTATGAGGATCGTTTACAGCGCCATCATGAAATAGATGAACGAGCATCTGTTCATGATCATGATGAACGTTCTGGCAAGCAGAAACGCGATGAACGTAAAGATTCAAGCGGTCGCAGACGAGAATATGAACAGCAAAGTCATGCCAAGCATGGCAGAGGAAAACGAGCAATGCAGGATAGCCATCATTTGTCTACGACAGGAAACGGTAAAAAAGGCAAAGTCGGTCGTGGCAATTCTACCTCTTTACCTGCTGACATCACAGATGGCGTAGAGCTATGGCACCAATTCCGCGACAGCGAATGCAGTTCATCTTTCCGTCAGCCCCAAGGAAGTCATATAATCACCTACGGCAGCAATCTGTATCTATCGCCACTTGATGAGAGCTGTTTGCAAGGACTCAAAGTTATCCGTCCCGGCTGGTATCTTGGCTCGCATAAAAAGGGTCGTTTCACGCCCGGACATGCGCTCGCAGTTGCACTATCACCGTCTGAAGCCAGTCGCATCGTCCATCTGGATTCCCGTTTGCCAGAAGCTATCTCTTACCTCAAAGGCGAAACGCTGTCTATTCCCGAACAACGCGTTCAGTGTAGCGAAGGTGTCAGTGCTCGCGGGTATGTACTTGTCTGCATCGATGGCTACTCCGCAGGCTGGGGCAAATGGCAACAGGACGGCAATTTAAAAAACGAATACCCGGCAGGATGGAGATGGATGTAGCGATATGAATACCCCGGTTAAAAAACAACGTTTGGATAAAATACTTGGCAATCTCGGTTACGGCACTCGTAGCGAGCTCAAGCGTGCTGCCAAGCAGGGACGCATTAGCGTCAACGATAAAATGATCAAAGATAGCGGCTTGCAAGTGAACCCGTATGACGATCAGATTCAATTTGATGGCGAAATTGTACACTATCGGGAATACATCTATGTGATGATGAATAAGCCGCAGGGCGTCATCTCAGCAACGGAGGATCGCCGTGATCGCACGGTAGTCGATCTGCTGGATGATCAGTACCGCGTCTTTGAACCATTCCCAGTTGGACGATTGGACAAAGATACAGAAGGGCTATTGCTGCTCACCAATGACGGACAATTGGCACATGAACTGCTGTCACCGCGCAAGCATGTACCGAAAACGTATATCGCCGATGTGCTTGGTGAAGTGGACGAACAGGATATAGTCAAGTTCAAGCAAGGCGTAACGCTGGACGATGGATATGTCACAATGCCAGCTGAACTGAACATTAGCGGACAGACGACTTCCGCAGAAGGCATCGTATCGCAGATTGCATTAACGATTGCTGAGGGCAAATTTCATCAGGTGAAGCGCATGTTCGAATCGGTTGGCAAACAGGTCATATACCTGAAGCGCGTATCGATGGGCTTGCTGGAACTTGATCCTGCGTTATCGCTTGGACAATATCGCGAATTGACAGCTGAGGAGCTTGCTTTGCTTGGACGAAGTGAGCAAGCAATCGCTACAGAGACAGAATAAATATAGGATGATTGGGGTTGGAGAGATGCAATACCGTTTAATCGCATTGGATATGGATGGCACACTATTGAACGATGATCATGAGATTACGCCCAAGACAGCCGCCGCATTGCAGCAGATTGCCGCGCAGGGAACGGAGATCGTCTTTTGCACTGGTCGTACGCCGCTCAATTCCATTCCTTATATGGAGCAGCTAGGTTTGCATCATGAAGGTCATGTCATTGTGCATAATGGTGCGGCAACGGTGCACACTGGCACACATGAGATTGTGCATCAGTTTGCTATGGAGCCGCAGGCGTTGGAACCGTATATGCATTACTGCCGTCAACACCATATTCATTTTGACATCAATACCGCTTTTGATATTTATGTAGATTCGCCGGAACAGATGCAGGCTGCCGCACAGCAGATGTACGCCAAGTTCCAGAGTTTCGGGTTGACGACACAACTGCTACCGCATTGGAGTGAGCTGGAACAACCGGTACTGAAAATGAGCGTGTTTGGCACGCCGGAGCAGCTGGATCAGACGCACAGCGATTGGAGTTTGTGGACACAAGCATTTAATATGCAGCGCAGCGGCGAGTTCTTCATCGATCTGATGCATGTTCAGGCTTCCAAGGGAACGGCTTTGCGGGCTTTGGCAGAGCAACTGGGAATCGCACCGGAGCAGATTATGGCAATCGGCAACTATTACAACGATCTGTCCATGCTGCAATACGCCGGACTTGGAATTGCAGTAGACAATTCCCCAATCGATGTCAAAGCAGCTGCTGATGAAGTCACCGCTTCCAACAACGATGACGGCGTATATCAGATGCTGAACAAATATTGCGGCGTATCCGTCTAACCGTTATTCACCATACAATAAATCATGCAACACAACAAAGCCGCTCCATCTTCGAGCGGTTTTGTTGTGTTGGTCTGCGCCAATCCATGATACAATCTTGTATTATAGCCATCAGAAGCCTACGGGCATGGGATGCGTGCATATCCTGAACTGATAAGGAAAGGAGGAATATTCTTGAGATTGCTGCAAGCCCTGTTTTTCCCTCCTGAACAACCGGGGGGCGTATCATCGATGATTCCACACCTGCAAGAGCGCTTTGGCTCTGCACGCTGGGAGATGGAATTATTTTCTCTGCCCAAGCGAATTCGCAATAAGGGCAAGGATGACGTTGTATTTGAAACGTTTGACTGGAATATCTACGGCGAGAGCCCTATCGTGCAAAAGTACATTCAGACGTATCGTGACTATCGCTGGTGGACGCAATTGCGGCTCAAGCAGCCCTATGATCTGATCCATTCTCATCATCCGCTTGTTGGGCTCGTTATGCGCGAAGTGTTTCAAGACACACCACTTGTGCAGACAATTCACTCTAGCTATGAGTGGGAATTGATTCTAAATGGCAAAATTGAGGAAGGCAGCATGGAACAGGAATTTCTCACCTGCCTGTATCGTGAGTTGGAACAGAAAAGCGATCGGTTAATGACCGTATCGCGCTCGTTTCGCGAATATCTGGTGCCTTATGTGGATCGCCCGGAAGATATTGTCGTACTGCCCAACGGCTTTGACGACAAGCGCTTCAAGCCTGTTCCGCATGAAAATGAAGTACCACAACTGATGAGCGTTTGCCGCCTTGTTCCGGCAAAAGGATTGGATGTGCTGCTCAAAGCATGTGCCCTGCTCAAGCAGCGTGGACATGCCTACGTGCTGCATATTATCGGCGATGGACCCAGCCGCACCGACCTGGAACGATTGGCGCAACACTTGGGCGTGTATGAAGATACGATCTTCTACGGCTATACGCTGCATCCTGAGGAATTCATGCCATTTTTTGATATTTTTGTGCTGCCATCGCGAGCGGAAGCATTCGGTTCGGTATTCGCAGAGGCTGCGTTGTGCTGGTTAGCACTCGTTGGTACGGATGTAGGTGGGATTTCCGAGCAGATTGAAGACGGCGTAAACGGATTGCTTGTACCGCCAGATGATGAAGTACAGCTTGCCGATGCATTGGAAAAGGTCATCAATGACCCGTCCTATCGTTACGAACTGGCACGCACTGGTTGGGAAAAAGCTAAAACCCAGTATTCAATCGGTCATGTCGTGAATGAGCTGAAGAAGCTGTATCTCGAATTTTTACCGCAAGACCATATTCATCCGTTGCCCAATGTGGCAGCCCGTCAGTCGGAAGTAGAGTAAGCCGTATGCCATGTCATCGTACATGGACAAATGAAAACGAACAACACATAATAAATAGCATAAGCACGATCAGGCTGGAGCGACAGGGCGGTCAGTATCCGTCCGCAGCCTGTGCACTATCTGCGATGGGGGACGGACAATGGAAGAATTAAAACAACGAATTTTAGCAGAATCTACCGTACTATCAAGTGATGTGATCAAATTGGATGCGCTGCTCAATCAGCAGGTTGATCCGCAGCTGATGGTCAAGATGGGCAAGGAGTTTGCCGAACTGTATCGCGATGAACAGATTACGCGAGTCGTGACTGTCGAATCGTCCGGCATTCCGGTTGCTTTTGCGACAGCGCTCGAACTAGGTGTGCCGCTCGTCTTTGCTCGTCGTAAAAAGACATTGCTGGCAGATGCAGATGCTCTGGTCGAACGGGTTCCTTCGTTTACAAAAGGGATTGTGACTGACATTATGCTATCGCGTCAATTTGTCACTGAGAATGATCGTATTCTGTTCATCGACGATATTATTGCCAATGGTGATGCCGCTCGTGGTCTGGTCAAAATTATTCAACGTTCCGGTGCAACACTGGTCGGCGTCGGTATCGTCATTGAGAAGTCATTTCAAAACGGTGCCAATACGATCCGAGAGCAAGGAATTCGTCTGGATTCATTAGTGAAAATTACTTCACTAGCAGATGGACAAATTACATTCGGCTAGTCATCCAAAAGAAGATTGGCAACGTATATTGTAGTATACAAGCCCTGTATGTATGCAAAACAAGCTGGGTTTGGCAGGTTGGAATTGTAGAAGAAACGTGGAATATAGTATGAAAATTATTCATGACATTTATTCTTGTTTATCTTATGATATAGACATTCTTTACCGATAGTGTAAATATAACCCCAAGATCTTACACCGGATTGACAAAAAGCATGTGTATGGAAAACCTGCTGCTGCTTTTACTGAAATACGATATTCTCTTTCCAAATGGGGTCAGAGTGTCTTATAATAAAGATATGTTAGGGAGGGGAGGCAGACTAATGAGCAAAGAGCCGATCACTGAAGAGTTTTTCCTGAACAAACTGGCCGCCGCAAAAGTACACTTCGAGCGTGCTTTGGATTGTAAGCACACTGAATTCGACGACCTGTACCCCTATATGATTGAACATCCTCAGTTCTTTTGGTACAAACGTTATGTAGCATGGTCTGAATTGCTGACCATTGTGAATTTGTGTAAAGAGCTGGACTTCGCCTGGGAACCGCAATTTTCCAACCATCAGGTAGAGTACGTGAATGAACGTGTGATGTCCGCTAAGGTGCTTGATTACTGGTTCGAGAAAAACGATTCCAAAGAACACGCACAGCGTTAATCATTGCAGGGTAATCATTTGACAAGCTTGTGTAAGACCTAAATGAACATTCATTTGGGTCTTTTTTTTGCGTTTGTAGAGGTATGATATCCATCTGGAAGAGCATAGGTAGACAAGAAAATCATCGCATAGATGCATGAGAATGGACATCGGACGATTATGCATGTACATTATATGTTCCGTTTATGTAAAATAGAGAGGAACGGCAATCAAACCATAGTCATTTCATGACGACGAAGAATCATGCTGCTGTGATCAGGATGAGAATCATCATGGAATGGTGATAGATAAGCAAGAGGTCATAATGCACAAAGGAGGATGTCCCTTGATTAGCGAGGAGCAGTTAAATGAATACCGTCTATCCGGCGAGAAGGTACGGGTCGTACGCGACGATATTCGGGATAATGATGTACGTGGGATTGTCATTGCTTGGGATGATGAGCATGTGCTCATCCGTCGCCCCAATCGTAATGTTGTCAAGCTAAGTCGTCATTACATTATTCAGCCATCCAAAGAACCACGTCGCAGTCCGCTGGATGAGCACATGAATGATGAATCTGCCGATATAGAGCGGTAAGAGTAAGAGTAAGAGTAAGAAGTGAGGTAAAGAATAGAAGTAAAGAACAAGGAGTAAAGAATAACGAGTAAGGAAAACTGAGAGAATGTAAGGGAATTATCTGAACATACCAAAGCCCCTTTATCGCATGTGTGTACATGCAGGTAAAGGGGCTTGGCTGTGTGTGGTTTCTGTCGTGATGCTATATTGAATAACTATCCGCACCAAAACTGTCTGCATCATACAGCTACATTTATTTTAGGGTAGGTGGGGTAACGCGGAGCATATACATACGTGGATTGTTATCTTCTTGCTTGTTATATCGATCCTGCTAGTTATGATTAGAGTAATACAACTTATAGAATATTGCTACAGATACAGCTAGATATAATCAATAGGCATGGCTACAAACTATGCAGACAGACAGAACAGAATAGTTAGAACAATCAGGTCCCTGTACGATAGGGAGTGTAGCCAGTATAACGAGCCGGTTCACGAACACGTGACGGATTATAAGGCGTTGACGGTTTCTCGGCAACAAATTCTCCTGCATTTCCAGATACCGCTGCTTCAATTGGTCCAAGACCTAGGTAAGCACGCATACGTTCAGCTGCTTCACGCCGGAAATCGGTAGCGGAAATCTGGAAGGTGCCATGATGGCCCTTACAAAGGATCTGCGCTTCCACACTACTCTGAGATTGATTCACTTCGTATAAACGAAGATGTTGTTTGCGCAGATCACGGCGTACTTCGGACAGCAGCAAGTTGGTACGGTCGGCACCGCCCTTGATTACTTCCATATACATACCGGAATTGCTTAACGCATCACTTTCCTCCAATGCGCGTGCATCACGATCAAATTTCTTTTGAATATAAATCAGCAGCAGATAGCTTTTTACCAAGGAACGTTCTTCTTCCGATAAAAAGACAGCCATTCATGTCACCACCTTATAGGAACTAATGTTTCGAGAACTTATGTTCCCATTATAGCGAACATACGATAGAATGGCAACCGTTTCTATGAAAAAATACGCAAATTATCGTAAAAAAACACTATATATAGTGTAAATGTATAGAAAATAGAATAGTAAAAAAAGGGAACAGGATAGTAAGGGTGGATATTTCGCAATCATCTGTCTATCATCGCTTAAGAACACTAAGAACACTAAGAACACTATAAATGCGAAAGCGATCAGATCTATGTGAAATATTGACGCTTGCTAACTAATATGGTATGCTATTTCTTGTGCCTAGAAACTGTTATGGTTTCTAGTAACGTGATCATATGCGGTCGTGGCGGAATTGGCAGACGCGCACGGTTCAGGTCCGTGTGGGCTTACCCCCGTGGAGGTTCGAGTCCTCTCGACCGCATAACGAACAAGCAAGGAGCTTTGGAACGACAATCGTCGTTTCGAAGCTCTTTTTGTTTGCAATATATTATCTTTGGGAATCACCGTTCATAGAATTGTACAACTTTTACATGTTATACATATGGTAGATAGGGTGAATACAATAGAGAGGGCTACGATCTTGCAGCCGCCCATCGAACGTCCATGCAATGAGTGATAAGGGCAAGGGAAAGGTACATAAGCGAATGCGTAGTCTTCGAGAACGATACGATTTTCTATAATTGAAAGGAGAGTATTTCAATGACAGAACGCGTATTTATTAGTCCCGGCAAATATGTACAGGGACGCGGAGTGATCGGTAAAACTGGTGAGTACGTCAAGGCACTTAGTAATGGCAAGGCGCTGGTGATCGCTGACGAGATCGTTTGGGACATCGCCGGTAATCAAGTACTGGAGAGCCTGGATCAATCCGGCATCGGGTATGTAAAAGTGGTCTTCAACGGAGAAGCTTCCACGAATGAGATTACTCGTCTGAGCGATCAGGGTAAACAAAATGAAGCAACAATCGTGATCGGCGTCGGCGGTGGTAAAACGCTGGATACTGCCAAAGCAGTCAGCGACCAACTAGGTGGTCATACCGTTATCGTACCGACTACTGCATCCACAGATGCACCGACGAGTGCATTGTCTGTCATTTATTCCGATGATGGTATATTTGAAAGTTATAAATTTTACAATAAAAATCCAGACCTGATTCTGGTAGATACATCTGTGATCGCTGGCGCGCCACCACGCTTTTTGGCATCCGGTATTGCCGATGCACTGGCAACATGGGTAGAAGTGCGAGCCGTCATCGAAGCGCGTGCGAATACGATGGCAGGCGGTTTACCTACACTAGCAGCGGAAGCAATCGCGCGCAAATGCGAGGAGACGCTATTCGATTTCGGACTACTCGCCTATGAATCGGTGCAACGCAAAGTAGTAACATCAGCGCTAGAATCGGTAGTTGAAGCGAATACGCTCCTGAGCGGTTTGGGCTTTGAAAGTGGCGGTCTGGCTGGAGCGCATGCGATTCATAACGGCTTCACCGTGCTAGAAGGTGATATTCACCATATGACGCATGGTGAGAAGGTTGCCTTTGGCACATTGACTCAGCTGGCTCTGGAGCAGCGTCCGATTCATGAAATTGAAAAGTATATCGATTTCTATATTAGTCTCGGATTGCCGGTGACGCTGGAGGAGTTGCATATCGGCAATGTATCAGATGACGATCTGTACCGTGTCGCACAAGCAGCTACCAAGCCGGATGAAACGTCGCACAATCTGCCATTTACCGTCACTGCGGACGATGTGAAGGATGCAATCATTGCAGCCGATCAGTATTCACAAGCATATAAACGCAAAATCGGTCGCGATTAAGCACTAACGTTGACTATGTATCTACTGCGATTCTAAGCGAAGGATGACATCGGATGGTCGTACTGCCATACTGTTTGTCATAACAGCATGATTGCGTATGTTCGCATACAATCAGTTAGCACAAGCACAAGCACAAGCACAAGCACAAGCACAAGCACAAGCACAAGCACAAGCACAAGCACAAGCACAAGCCTTGGAGTATTTCGTTTACAAGCTCTGCCCCGGTTCCTCTTACTGGTGGCAGAGTTTCTTGTTGATGGACTTCCCAGACGATGATTTTTCTGCTAATGTTAAAGATCGTGGGAACGATACACATTGCTTCCTATGTAACTTAAAATTTTACAAAAATCTGCAAGAAAACCCGTCTCTTTTTGGCCCTAATGTGATATAAAGAATAAGGGGGATGTAGAAAGAGATACAGGTTCACGTTGAGATGCCGGAGACTGTAAATAAGGTATGCAAATGTTGAACAAGGTAAGGTGTGGACGATGAATATGTACATGAAAACCGTCATATTGAACGGGGAAGACTTTGCAACGATTGAGCAGCTACACAGCACATTGCGTCAGGTGTTGGAGCTACCAGATACGTATGGTGCTAATCTGGATGCATTGTGGGACAGCTTGACCGGTCAGATTCAGTTGCCATTGCAGATTGAGTGGCTTCATTATGATCTGAGCGAGGAACGGCTGGGCGATGATGCGCAGCAGGTGCTGGGATTGATGGAAGAAGTGCAAGGAGAAGGCAACGGATTTCGCGTCTGGGTACAAAAGGGCGCTGTCGCTTTCTAACAGATGGTTGGTAGAGCAGACGATATACAATAATCCGCAGCAAGCGGACAGAATCTTTTACTTAATCAAAAAGCCGCACGGTAATCGTAGCATTCTATCAGGAGTGATCCCTGACAGGACGTTCGATGACCGGAGCGGCTTTTCTTCCATATGTTATTTACTATACATGTTGTATTACGTGCGATTGTCTGGATCATGAACCTATATGCGCATCGCTGTAATAGCAAGCAGCATTAAGCGTTACACATTATTGCGGTACATTCCCACCAGCGATCCGTCCACCGGAATTGCCAGTTGGATCGGTCTTCTCATCGTCCTCATCGGCATGAATAATCAAGGATGCACCGAGAATCGAAGAGGCACTATTCTTATCAAGACTAGCACCTTCCAGCTTCATTTCGACTTTGGCGGTGCCATCAGCGGCAACCTCAAGATTACGGAAATCGCCCAGATGCGCACCTTCTGGATTCAGATGTCCATGCTGGGAATCTGTCGGATTGAGATGAGAACCTGCTGTTTCAAAGTCATTGCCAGTGATGGGAGATTGGTGAACGTGGAATCCATGCTTACCCGGTGGCAGATTGGAGACATCAATCTTCGCAAGTACACCATCGTCTTCCTGTGTCAGTGTAACTGTACCAATTGCGCTACCGGAACTGTTCTTCAGTTCTACGACTGGTTGTCCAATCGAAATAGTACCCTGCTGTCCTTCCCAGTATACATTTTGACTGATCAGATCGCCGACATGGCGGATAGGTACATACGTAGTTCCATTATAAATAAACGATTGTGGTACGTTGGTGCCATTATTGTTGTACTGTGCTGAGGATGTCTTCGCTTCGCCATTATGGTAGAAATGGATCGCTTCTGTATTCGGTGTCACATTCATATTCGATACATTTGTCGCAGCAAATGAAACTCCGGAGAAGAACACGGCTCCGCCTAGAAATGACAGGACAAGATGCTTTTTACCTAATGATTTACCCATTATCGATTCCTCCTTGAATATGGAAAAGTAAAAGCATGACGGACATCCTACGACAACACGTAATAACGTGGTTCTAAAATTCAACAGCATATCAGCGGTGCCAAGGCACAACCAACGTAAACATCACTCATTCAAACAGGGCATCTAACATAAGCATGCATTCATCGTTCAAACAGTAAGTATATGTTCTGCTAATGATGTGAACATGATGCAAATGTTACTGTCAGACCATGCAGAACAAAAAAGTATGTCAATTTCTTTTACCCTTAAAATCATGAACATATACGTATATACATAAATAATTTTAAAAATATTGGTTTTATAGGTATTATTATGTAAATATTGATATCTGTCATATAGCGGATCATATACGAGGTAACAGATCGTATATGAAACAATAAATGCTACTAAAAAATAAAAACAATCATTACGCATATACTAGCTATTATATTTACATTCAGCTAACAATAAATTATCGCGATAGGTCATATTTATAAAATTTTACAAAATAAGATAAAAAAATTAAAGATTTTTACAATTTTATGTGATATAACTGGTAAGTGGATGTTTTGCTACCTATAATCGGTTCAGAACGTTTAAGGTAGCGACGTTCAACAAATACTTGTTACATAGGAGGATGAAGAGGATGAAACGGTTTTGGTCTACAGCTTTACTGGCAATGATGTTGACGGTGGTGTTCTTCACCGGCTCCCAGATCACTCCGGCAGCACAAACGCAGAAAGCGTCCGCAGCCACATGTACGATCATCAACACATTTACCGGAGTAGCTAACTATCTGTCTGCTAACGGTAAACTGCCTTGCAACTACATCACCAAATCGCAAGCGACTGCCCTCGGTTGGGTATCGTCCAAAGGTAATCTGGCAGATGTAGCACCAGGCAAAAGTATCGGCGGCGACGTATTCACAAACCGCGAAGGCAGCCTGCCAACAGCAAGTGGACGCACATGGCGTGAAGCGGACATCAACTATACATCCGGTTTCCGCAATTCTGACCGTATTCTGTACTCTAGTGATGGCTTGATCTACAAAACGACAGACCATTACGAAACCTTCACTCGTTTGAAATAATACTCGCCGATTGCCACGATGAGCAATCACGAAACCACACCCTTCAGCGCGATTCTGTACGTGTCTTCTTACCGGCGGACAGGCATAGAATCGCCTTGTTGTGGTATGGTAATAGATGCAGACCAAGTATCAAAGGAGGACGTTCGATGAAGATCGTTACGATCAATGGGGAAGATTTTGCTACGCGTGAGGAATTACATGCACAATTCAAAGAAAAGCTGGAGCTGCCCGAATTTTACGGTGCGAATCTGGATGCATTATGGGATTGTCTGACGGGGATGATTGAATTGCCGCTGGAACTATATTGGGTGAATTATGCGGTTAGTGAACAACGGCTTGGAGAACAGGCACATCGTGTACGTTCTTTACTGGAAGAAGCAGAGGCAGAAGGCATTGGCTTTAAGGTTGTGGTTGAAAATGAAGTGGGCGCTTGATTACAGTAAGAGCCGTATTCGAACATATGATCATGGAAGTGAGTAGAGCGATCTTTTCCGAAATTGCGGGGAAAGGATCGTTTTATTTTGGAAAGTGAATATTTTATGGGGAACTATTTTGAGTGATGATGCAACAATAGTGGCTATACATATGTGTACTAGATAAGAGATATGTTTGTACTTGTATATAAAGGAGATTATGATCATGAATAAAAAATGGACATCCCTTATAATCGCTTCTGTGTTGACGTTCTCTTTTGGAACCGGAGCAGCGATGGCAGCAAGCGAATCGCTCGTTACACAAAATATTCATTCCACTGCATCTGTTCACCCTGTGAATCTGACGACAGTAGTACAAAATGATTCCCAGCCAATCAACGGCGCACAGGGGATTCAATTATTGGTGAACAAATTCCAACTCAGTCTGGCAGCATTCCAATTCATCAAAGCACCTCAGGTCAGCGATTATTACAGCAAAGCCAAAAATAACGTATGGTACTCCGATGCGCTTATCATCGCGGCGGTCAATGGACTGGATGTACCACGCACATTTGATCCCGCAGCCAAACTGACGCGTCAGCAGTTTATTGACTATACGGTGAAAGCGATGGAGAAACAGATCAATGTGACCAAGCTGTACATTCAGCCAAGTGAGCTGTCTGACTTTTCCAAAGCAGATTTGAAGAAACCGATCACGCGTGCTGAAGCTTTGCAAGTGATCGACAATGCGGCGAAGTATTATACACAGCATCCAGAGCTAGCAAGTCACTAAGGGTTTTTTTGGCGACTATAAAATGAATGAGTATGGATCATGAAAAAGACCATTCTATTGAGATGGTCTTTTTCATGTAAAGAATCATAAAGCATATAAGAACATTAAAACTAAAGTAGCATACACCTCTTTGGAACATTCTGAAGATTATAATGGAAGACAAAGCTTTAAATCTATTTTCAATATAAAGTATGAGAAATAATGAGTAATTTCTTTATACTTTACTATATCTGTAGTAATATCCAAGCAAGACGAAAGAAAAAATAATTGGAAGAATGATCTAAACTGATTCCCAAATCATTGACCTGTAAAAAGTAATCGGAATGATATATATCGTCTTCTCGATGATTGGGTTCATCTAATCCATATTGTTGCATAATTCGTTCCTTAGTTTGCTGATCAGTAGAATGATTTTGTGATTCAACCATTGCTTGTTTCTGAAACTGAAGCTCGGCATGCGATGGTGTTGGCGATACCAGTAACAATATGCTTGTACATGCGAATAGTACCCATTTCCTTACTTGAGCCATACTCTATATCCTTTCTATTTATCTTTATTGTCTACATATATAAACGTAGAAGAATTGAGAAAGTTTTGCTTATACTATTAAAATTGAAGATGTATGATTGAAGTTTAAAGGAGGCTTGGACGATGTCGGTGACTCCGATTGAAGTACATATTGTTCCGGCAACAGCGGAACATCAGGAATTTTTGTGGGAAATGTTATATTTATCACTTTATGCTGAGCCGGGACAGGAGCCATTTACACGCGAGATCGTACATCAACCCGGCTTGTCCAAATATGTGGAGCATTGGGGAAGAACGGGAGATGCCGGATTTATTGCGTTGGTTCAAGAGGAGCATAGTACCGATATGCAGCCGATTGGAGCAGTGACTTCGCGTTTTTTTACAAATGATAATAAAAGCTACGGGTATGTCGCTGATGATATTCCTGAACTGTCGCTTGCGATTGTACCGGGTTATCGTGGGGCGCATATCGGAACTTCGTTAGTTTTTGCATTATTGGATGAGTTGCGGCGGCGCAAATATCCAGGTGTATCGCTCAGTGTGAGTCCCGGCAATCCGGCGCTGCGCCTGTACGAACGATTTGGCTTTCGCGAAGTAGGTGTGGAAGGCACTTCGCTAACGATGTTGTTACGCTGGGACGGATAAATGTATAAGCTACGTTTACTATATAGTATATGAGTGACAGGTATACATGGATACTTTGCAACACAACTGCCGGACAGGATGTAACAATGAGGCTTGCTGCGGTATACTTTACTATAGACAGACTATACAGCAGACAGGAGAACTTATGTCCAGAAAAACGTTATCCAGTATTCTTTTCATTATTGTGGCAGTTGTGGCAGTGTTGTTTGGTGCGAATGAGTGGATGGGGCAGTCCAGTACACCGAGTAGTGAAGCGACATCAGGTTCAGCAACGTCGTCCAATACTGCATCGTCCACTACACCGTCCACGCCCTCGACATCATCCTCATCGACAGACAAGCAAGCAGCAACTAACTGCACGATCATCAATACGTTTGACGGAGTGGCGAATTATTTGCGTCAGCATGATGGTCAGTTGCCCTGCAATTATGTGACCAAAAAGCAAGCGGAACAATTAGGCTGGCAATCGTCCAAAGGTAATCTGGCAACCGTAGCACCGGGTAAAAGTATTGGTGGCGATACGTTCAGTAATCGCGAAGGATTGTTACCCAAAGCATCCGGTCGCAAATGGCACGAGGCAGATATTAACTATACATCAGGCTTCCGTGGTGCAGATCGCATTCTCTATTCGACCGATGGGCTGATTTACAAAACGACCGATCATTATGAGTCTTTTCAACAGGTAAAATAGATGTGATCTGAGGGAACAGCAGATACTACAATATAAAAATGAGATACGGAGAAGCATCATGATGAATCTAACGTTGGAACAATCAATCCAGTACGCTGCCGAGCTACGTAGCAGTGGGCAGGCAGAGCAAGCAAAGACAGCATTGGAGCAGCTGTTACAGCAATATCCACAGCACCCGGATGTGCTATACCAGTTGGCATGGACTTGCGACAATCTAGGGTTAGAGCGTCAGGCGGTGCCGTATTATGAGCAGGCGCTACAACATGGTCTGACCGGTGAGGATCGTCCAGATGCGATGCTTGGATTAGGCAGTACATATCGCACCTTGGGACGATATGAAGATTCACAGCAAGTATTAGCACAAGCCATTGCACAGTACCCAGAACGGCGGGAATTGCAGGTCTTTTATGCGATGACATTGTACAATCTGGACAAATCGGCTGATGCGATCGGTATTCTGCTGGAACAATTGGCAGCGACTACTTCGGATGCAGGCATTGCCCAATATGGCAAAGCGCTGCGCTTTTACGCGGATAAGCTAGATCAAGTGTGGGACTAACACGTATACACACGCTGCAAAATGTACGAATATAATAAAAGCCAGTCATCCGGAACGATTGTTACGATGACTGGCTTTTATTTGCGTTGAGACGAATATAGTCCAACTGCGGCGACTGCAAAGGAGCCTTTTCAAAACGAAGATCATAATAATGATCCAACTGAATGATCTGAATAATGTCACCTGTTGTATGCACTGCTTGTGTCTTGTCGCCAAGTTGAATAATAATTCCTTTATCGTTCACGCCGATCACCTGATATGTACCTTCTACGGTTTGAATGCCACTGCGGTATACAAAGGTTGCAGCAATGATAACGATAACAGTCAGGGCGATGATCTGTAGTATGCGCTTTTTCACAAAAGTCACCTCGGTCTGGATTGCCTGCTTTTGTTCCAACATACCAGAGTGAGCAGGGGATTGCATCCGTCCGCAGGCTGAATCAGTCATTTACCTAAGGTTGATCGAGGATGTAGAATACGTGTATACACTGTAAATTCCAGATATTTGAAACTTATAATCCAGCAGATGCGTCTGAACATTGGACTAGCAGACTACATAGGATGATCCATTTGCCAAATAACGGAAGGGAGCAACCAATCATGAAACAGAATTTGTATGACAACCCGGAATTTTTTGAGTATTACAGTAAGATGCGCGATTCAGGCATTACGTATAATGAATTTGTGGAGCAACCGGCATTGCGTTCATTGCTACCATCGTTGGAAGGGAAAATAGTTCTGGATCTGGGCTGTGGCTCTGGGCAATTGGCTGTTTATTTGCTGGAGCAGGGTGCTGCATATATTACGGGTACGGATATATCTGCCAGTATGCTAGGGCGCGCACCACAACATGATCAGATTACGTATATGCAGGCACCGATGGAAGAATTGGATTTCCCGGGAAATTCTTTTGATGTAATCGTTAGTTCCTTGGCACTGCATTATATAGAACAGTACGAACCACTCATGCACAAGATTGCCTACTGGCTGAAGGATGGTGGTAAGCTCGTATTCTCGACGGAGCATCCCATCGTAACCGCCAAGCTGGATAAAGACGGCTGGATTGAGAATGAGCAGGGAGAGCGGCTGTATTATGCGGTGGATCATTACAGTCAGCAGGGCATTCGATATTCACACTGGGTAGTGGATGGGGTCATTACGTATCATCGGACGATGGCTACGCTGATCAATGGAGTGATTCAGAGTGGATTGCGCTTGGATGCAGTGCTGGAACCAGAGCCGATTCCAGAAGGCTTGGAGAACATGCCTCAGCTGATCCACGAGCTACGCAAACCGTCATTTGTAGTCATTGCAGCAAGTAAGGAATCGTAACTAAGATGCAGAGCTAATTGTTGCGTATCGCAAAATCAACTTTTACAATGAGCGTGATGCGTAGAGATTGAGATTTGCTATCACTATATAATAGAAGAAGCTTTGTAACGCGTTCCCATCACAGGACACGATACAAAGCTTTTTGATGTTCCCAATAGTACCATTCTAGCGCTCAGTAGTAATCCAGCATCAAACGATACGCTTGCGAATCCAGCCAGAGATCCAATCCGTCAAAATAACCAGAACAATAATCCCTAGCAAAATCACTCCAACGCGATTCCAATTACGCATCTGCAAGGCGAACAGCAAGGGTGTACCGATCCCGCCTGCGCCGACCAAACCAAGTGTGGTGGCAGAGCGCATATTGATCTCGAATCGATACAACGCATACGAGAAGAATTGTGGAATAACCTGCGGCAGCACAGCAAACCACAGTATTTGCAGCTTGCTGGCACCAGTAGCGGTCAATGCTTCAGACGGACCTGTATCGATACTTTCAATCGATTCTGCATATAGCTTGGCAAGCATACCGACCGAATGCACACCCAGTGCCAGCACACCGGCAAAGGAGCCAGGTCCAACCGCTTTGATAAATAAAATCGCAACGATCATTTCCGGGAATACGCGGATTACGCTCAATACAACCTTTCCACCACCAGAGATGGCGCGCAGCTTACTCATATTCGCCGCCGCCCAGAACGCAAACGGGATACAGAGAAAAGCAGAGATAAACGTACCAAGAATGGAAATAATCAGCGTATCCAGCAATCCGCGTAGCAGATCCTCTCCCGCTGGATCATACACATAATCCCAATCGGGATGCATAAAGCCATCTACAATCGATAGCGACACCGTCTTGGCAGTAGATTGAAATCCTTCAAAGTTCAAACCGTTAAACGCCCAGATATACACTGCCACCAGAATAGCGACCCATACCCACGGGCGCAGACGATGCCAGAGCGGACGAGCAGACCATACATTCATAGCAATTTCCTCCGTACAATCGTACTGGCATAATCAATCACAAGCACAATAACTAACGTCAGTAAAATAATCATCGCTGCGCGATCATAGCGGAACAGACCAAGCGAGCGATCCAATAGCAAGCCGATTCCGCCTGCGCCAACGAGACCGAGTACAGATGCCGCACGTACATTCACTTCAAATGCATACAGCAAATACGACATATAATAAGGCATCGCCTGCGGAATCACACCGAATACGATCAGCTGCACTCGATTGGCTCCCACTGCTGTCATCGCTTCGAGCGGACCCGGATCAATCGACTCAATCGCTTCAAACGTCAGCTTGGCAATCAGACCGAACGAAAAGAACAAAATCGCCAGCATCCCTGCAAATGGTCCAATTCCGAATACAGCGACAAAGATTGCTGCAAACAGCAGATCCGGCACAGTCCGTACTAGATTCAGAATCAAGCGCACTGGTATCGCAACGGATCTGTTGGGCGTGACATTATATGCACACAGCAGGGCAAATGGAATCGCCAGCAGTCCGCCCAGCATCGTGCCAACGAGTGCGATTTGCAGCGTTTCGACCATAGGCTCCCAGATTTTCGGAAAATAACTCCAATCCGGTGGCACCATTTCGGCTAGTAAAATGCCCATTTGTGGTAACCCACGAATCAACTGATACGGCGTAACTTCCGTCTGAATGGAGCAAACGATCAGCAGAGCGATGAACAGCCCCCACGTAGCATATCGCTTATACTTGGGCGGTGCGACAGGCGTGATAGACGTACCCGTTGTTCCCATACTCATTGCACTCCACCTGCCGCCACACCCGGTTTACTTGGAATAACGGATATCACATCATCGCCAGGTGGATGATCGCCCAGCACCTCATCGCGATGAATCGCCCGTCCATAAATATGGGCAAACACATCGTCTGTCGCTTCTGCTGGCGTGCCATCAAATACAACTTCCCCTGCACGCAGCCCGATAATCCGAGTCGCATATTCACGCGCCAGATCAATAAAATGCAGATTAATAATCGTCGTAATCTTCAATTCACGATTAATACGCTGCAAGTCGTCCATCACCTGCCGTGTGGTTAGCGGATCAAGCGAAGCGACTGGCTCGTCGGCGAGAATGATTTGCGGTTGTTGTGCCAGCGCACGGGCAATGGATACCCGCTGCTGCTGACCGCCGGATAGCTGATCGGCGCGGCTGTAGGCTTTATCGCGAATATTTACACGTTCCAGTGCATCCATTGCCAGCGCGGTATCCTCAGCTGGAAACAGACCAAGCACGGTGCGCAGTGTAGAATGATGACCTACCCGTCCAGATAATACATTGCGCAGTACGGTCGAGCGTTTGACAAGATTAAAGCTTTGAAAAATCATGCCGATCCCGCGACGGATTCGGCGTAGACCGGAACCGGACGCTGTAGTGATCGATTGTCCATTGATCACAATATTACCTTCACTAATATCGTGCAGACGGTTGATCGAACGTAGTAATGTCGACTTGCCAGCGCCGGACAGACCGACGATCACGACCAGCTCTCCTTCGTTAATCGTAAGGTTAATCTGATTCAGACCGCGCGTTCCGTTCGGGTATACTTTGGATACATTTTGAAATTCAATCATGCAAACCCAACTTTCGTTATCCAGATTTTCTATAAAAGGGATGATACAACTTGCAGCAGTCTACAATAAGATGTTGTTTATCATTGATGTTGTAGAAATAGAACCAGAACTAGAATAGAAACATGAACAGTTCAACAGCAGACAGCACCGCCCGCAAAACAAGGACGGTGCTGTCTTGGTAGTCATGTTTGGTGCAGCCATAGTATCTACTGTGTTGGATATGCTTGATGGTGGTAGGTGCTATCAACGCTATACAGAATTATTGTGCCTGACCGACTTCTTTGGCATATTCACGAACCGGATCAAAGTTTTTGTCATCGCCTTTTTCGTAACCGACGTGGGTATAGATTTCTTCGATAACTTTTTGTCCTTCTGGATCATTGCCGATATCGATAAACGCCTGACTGATTTTATCTCTCCATGCTTGATCCATGTCGGAACGGACGCTGATCGTATCGTTTGGAATCGGTGCGGAGAAGTGCAGGACGCGCGTCTGGTCAAATACGTCCGGTACGTCTTTTTTCACAGTGTTGCGTGCATCTTGGAACACCGCAACTGCATCCACCTGACCGTTCAATAATGCCATAACAGCAGCGTCATGACCTTTGATCGTTACACCTTGTACATCGGTATCTGGATCAACGCCAGCTTGTTTCAGCTCCGCAGCCGGGAATACATAACCAGCGGAAGAAGTCACATCCTGCCAGCCGACTTTTTTGCCTTTCAGATCTGCTAGCGATTGAATCGGTGAATCCTTTTTCACCAGAATCATCGATTTGTAGTAATTCACTTTATCGGTAGTCGGTTGACCAGTTTCATCGTTCACGCCATAGCGCTGCGCCTGCAATAGCAGATCGGCAGCTTTACGATTGTCATGTGCGAGTACGTAAGCGTTGGGCGGCAGGAAGCCGACATCGACTTGTTTGGAAGCCATCGCTTCTACAATCGTATTGTAATCTGGCGATACGGATACACTAACTGGAATGCCGAGCTTGTCGCCGAGCAGTTTTTCCAGTGGTTTGGCTTTGGCTTCCAGTGTTTCGGCATTTTGAGATGGAACGAATTGTACTTTCAATTCTGTCGGCACATAGGCGGTACTGCCGGCAGCGGTGGAGTTTGCGGATGTGGAGCTATTGCCTCCGCATGCGGTCAATCCAGCCGCTAGAGCCAGAGTCATGCCGAGTGCTACTACTTTTTTGAACAACTTGATTTCCCCCTAGGATGTAATAAAATAATGAAACTATGTAATGCGTGAACCATGTTGTCACAGTCACAATTCGTATTCTACCAGCGTTCGAAAAGCGAAGGGTCAAACGTACCGTTGATTTGTGTTAGAAAACTGTAAAATAGCCCCAGTATAGAAATAACATTGTTTACACTGTTCTGATGTTCATATGGTACGGTTAGCCCGTTTGATGGAATGATAGATAGAAAGGAAGTATACATGTGAATTCAGCTTCTTTTATACCAAAATCGTTGACACAGCAGTCTTCTTCGTCCGGTACATATGCCTTACGAATTATGGCGACTACCGATCTCCATGTGAGTCTAACTGGATATGATTATGATCGTGATCTGGAAACGGACAGTATGGGATTGTCGCGTACAGCAACGTTGATCCATGCAGCGCGGTCGGAATGTATCAATCATATCTTGCTGGATAATGGTGATATTTTACAGGGGAATCCGCTCGGTGATTATGCAGCAGCTGAACGGTACTGGCAGGATGAGCAGACTGGTGAAGGCGTTCATCCATTCATTAAGCTCATGAATATGCTTCAGTATGATGCGGCAACTGTCGGCAATCATGAATTCAATTATGGATTGGATTATCTAGAGCAGTGTCTTGCCGGGGCAGAGTTCCCTTATACAAATGCCAATGTGTATCGTGTGCAGGAAGGGAAGCCGCAGACGTTGTTATCGCCGTATCTTCTACTCCATCGCACGTTAACTAGTACACAGGGACAAACCTCAGAGCTACGAATTGGCATCGTTGGTGTGGTGCCGCCGCAGATTATGAATTGGGATCGTAGTCATCTCGAAGGTTGTGTATATGCAGCGGATATGGTAGAAGCAGCGAGCGATGCAGTAACTCAGGTAAAGCAAGCCGGAGCGGACATCGTCATCCTGCTGGCACATTGCGGATATGCCGAGGAAGATTCACCAGCTATTGGCGAAAATGCGGTATTGCCGCTCAGCCGGATACCGGGTGTAGACGCGATCATTTTCGGACATGCACATAAGGTGTTTCCAAGTGAGGAATTCGCCGGACGTCCCGGTGTTGATTGGCAGCAAGGGCACATCCATGGCATTCCTGCTGTTGAGCCGGGCGTATGGGGGAGTCATCTCGGAATCGTCGATCTGGAGCTGATTGCCGAACAGAGTGATCAAGGGCTGTGCTGGCATGTACAGCATAGTAAAGGGCATGTGCGCGCACTTGTGAATCCATCCAGCGAGGCATCTGGTGCACGCGCTCCGATCCAGCCAGACGCTTCGCTGGAACAGGCGGCGCGGGAAGCCCATGAACGTACATTGCAGTATATTCACACGCCTGTCGGTGAACTGCTGCAACCGCTGCACAGTTATAGCGCCTTAGTAGAAGATTCAGCGGTAGTGCAGCTTATTAACGATGCCCAGACCGAAGCTGCTGCTGCGCTGCTGAATGATACGCCATACGCCCATTTACCGTTACTGTCGGCGGCTTCTCCGTTTAAGACAGGTGGACGTTATGGTCCGACGCATTATACCGATATTCCGGTCGGATCGCTGCATCTGCGGCATATGTCGGACATTTATAGTTATGCCAATACATTGTGCATCGTACGCGTGAGTGGAGCGGAGATCAAGGAATGGTTGGAATGGTGTGCGGGACTATACCATACGATTGTACCGGGGAAAGAAGGACAGGAATTGATTGATCCGGCATTTTCGCCGTTTCAGTTTGATGTGATCGATGGGCTGGAGTATGTGATTGATGTAAGTCAGCCACCGCGTTATGATGTCGAAGGTAATATGTTGAATCCTCATAGTTATCGAATTGTACAGCTGACATATCGCGGGCAACCGTTGGAGAAAGAAAGGATATTCGCTGTTGCGACCAATCATTATCGCGCGTATTCGACTGCCCTTGTCAATCCTGATGGTCAACGTGTTATCGTAGATGCTGGAATCGAGAACCGAGAGGTATTAACCGAATATATTCGGCAGCGCAGCAGCATTGCTCCGATTGCAGATCATAACTGGCAATTGGTATCGTCAAATGTGAGTACAACGGTCGTATTTTCGTCTTCTCCACAAGCACGTTATCAACTGGAAAAGGAATCATCCATTGCGTGGATCGATGAGCAAGATAACGGATTTGCCCGCTATGCTTTTATTTTAAAACCGTTTTCTCACTCTTCATGTGCAAAATAGTGATCAGCTGAATGGAACATCTTCCGATCAGCAGCGAGATTTGACAATATCAACCTGTTAAAAAGCACTTCAGCCCTTTCATGGCATGAAGTGCTTTTCGACATGAAATAGGGCACAGCGATGCTTGTATCGTCATGCTGAAACACGTATGATTAACAGTAAGTTTTTCGGTTGTAATATCAGGAAAAACTGTAAGCACAGTGAGGAATATTGATTACGGATCTTTACATATCTATCCTATGATGAGGTGAATGCTCATGAGCCAGCAACCTGCAATACTGGACAGTATTATCAAACAGTTTATGTATTACCGTACATTGGGCGAAAAGGCGATGCGTCAGCTGGAGCCGGAGCAATGGTTTGTATCGCCTAATGAAGATAGTAATAGCATCGCTGTCATTGTGAAGCATTTGCATGGCAATATGCTGTCGCGCTGGACGGACTTTTTGACCAGCGACGGGGAGAAGGAATGGCGTAACCGGGATGATGAATTTGAAGAAGATACCGCAGATCCAGAGCAGGTATGGCAGCGCTGGCAGCAAGGCTGGGATTGTCTCATTCAGACGCTGGAGCATATGCAGCCGGAACAGTTGGAGCAGATTATTTATATTCGCAATGAAGGGCATACCGCGCTGGAAGCTATCAATCGTCAGCTCTGTCATTATCCGTATCATGTCGGTCAGATCGTATATATTGCCAAAATGCTCAAACATGGTAGCTGGGATAGTCTGTCGATCCCGAAGCGCCAGTCGAACGATTATAATGAAAAAAAATTTGCCGCACCGCCGGTACGACGTCATTTTACGGAGGAAGTCTAAGAATGAGCAAATGGAATCAGCTATGGAACAAGAAACAGGATGCCGAGGTGATCGAAGCACCGACGTGGGATATTCAATTAACCGATGATGAGAGTCAGCCGCTGCGCTTGCAGTTTGACAATCAACGCGAGTTGCAAAAGTTTATTTTGACATTAACGGTGGAACAGCTGCTGGGCGCGCAGATCTATGATCCTGATCAGCGTAGTATGCCAGGCAAGCTGTATGTATATCATGTGTTTGAATAAGCAGGAGGTGTTGGTACAAGAGGAGGCGATACAGATATGAACGATTCCATCGGAGACTGGATGGGCGATGGAATGATAGGCGGTTTGCTGGATTTATTAGAGGATGCGCCGCTTTATTTTGTCATTCCATTCGTTGTTGTTCTGCTGATGCTAGTAAGTCTGTTCGTGATTGGCTTTGTGCAGACGCTTACGCAGTGGCTGCGCAATCGCTCGCAGGATGTGTTGACCGAACCCGTCATCGTGAGTGGCAAGCGCCAGCATGTAAGAGGAAGCAGCAATAGCAGTGCATCTACATACTATTATATTACTTTTGAAAAGCAGGATCGTTCGCGTGTCGAGCTGGAAGTGCCGGGGGAAGACTACGGCGTCATTGCCGAAGGGGATAACGGTCAGCTGACGCATCAGGGCAGCTGGTTCAAAACATTTGAAAGGATCGTGTAGCAATGAACATGTTATTTGAGTACAACTGGCAAGTGCGTCAGGATTGGTTTGACTGGTGCCGCGAATTGCCAGAGGAAGAATTGCTACGCGAACGCGTTGGCGGAATGGGCAGTTTTTTGAAAACGTTATTTCATATTGTGGAAGTGGAATATAACTGGATGACCGATCTGAAGCAGCAGGTGCATCCGTCTTATTTTGACGAATCCTTTGAACAATATCGTTCGCTGGTTCAAGTGGAAGAATTGTCCCGACGTCTGCATCCACAAGTGGCAGAAGTGGTATCTCATTGGCACCCGGAGCTGGAAGACCGGGAATTGCAAGATTCTGGACCAGATGGTCAAGTAGAAACGCATACGTATGGCGAAGTGATACGCCATGTTATTGCGCATGAGATTCATCATATTGGTCAATTGTCGATCTGGGCACGTATGATGGATCGCAAGCCGGTTACTGCGAATCTGATCCGCCGCGGTCTAGGTCATAGATCGCCTGAGACGAATCAATGATGATGTAGAACGATATGCCGCTGCGGCTATCTTTCCATGAAGTCATAACGGGGGAAGTGGTAACATGCTAAAGTAACTTGTATGATCTTGCTTAGTATACAGCATGTTAGCACAGCAGAACTTCCCAAGTTGCTTGCCATACATGCTATATTGATCATAATGTTATAAAAAAGTTTGCCTGACTGGTTGTACGTTTCTAGCCCCCATTACCATACTAGTGCAGGAGCGAAACGACAGCAGCATACGATCCGGGAACGATCGGCTGCTGAAGGTTCCCTTTCCTTCCTGACATGATGATAATCGAAGGGTGGACATCACAATGGCAGGATCACCAAACTTAAAATTCAACACACAAGGAAACGTACTGTTTCGCCGCAATGCTGACAATGTAGGTTATGAGACGAATGTTGGTCAATTACCATCGCTGGAAGGTGTTGCTTCTACCGATCTGTACATGACCAAAGGCAATATTCGTGAACCGCACTGGCATCCCAATGCAGGTGAATACGATTATGTGATCGAAGGCGAACTGGAATTTGTCATCTTTGATCCGATCTACAAACAGCTGCAAAAGTACCATCTCAAACCGCGCGATGTTCTGTACATCCCGCAAGGCTACTGGCACTGGATCGTACCATTGACTGAGAAAACGCATATTCTGGTCGTGTTTAACAACAACGAACCAACTACAGTCGCAGGCTCGGACATTCTGCGCTTTACGCCGGGCGAAGTGATGGAGATGGCATACAGCATGCCAGCTGGCGATTATGAGCAGCTGATCTCCAACATCGACGGTACGATCATCATCGGTCCATCCAATGACGAAACGAACGATACGCTCAAAGTCGGAACCGACACTGACAATGATCCACGTCCACAGGATGACAAAGATAAAGGGCATACACGTAAATAAAACAGCACGAGTTTGCATAGAGAATATAGTAAACCAGATCGTTCCGACCATGCTACATCGGAAAGGTCTGGTTTTTTTACATATCCATCTACATGGGAACGATATTCTGGTTGAAGTGAGATCAGAAATAGAAATGGAAATGGAACGCAGAAGAGTAAATGGATTTTGCACTCCATCCCTATTCAGCCGTTCTATTCAGATACGCAATGACAAATAACAACAGGTCATTCCCATCTATCCCGTTCAATGCTACGCGGGAAATGGTCTGACCTGTTGTCTGATACACATCTTCCTATACATTGTATATGATAGGCTATGGGGCAATACATGGTGAACTAAAATCCGCTTAACACCAGCTCAATTAGCGCCAATTTTAATGCTTGCAATGCATCTTCCGACGGCATGCGAATATACCGGGCAAACTGGATCATATCCGGCTCAAAAAGACGCAGCAGCTTTTCCATCGCTGCCGCGTTTGGTTGTACAGCAGCCTGCTGGATCAATTGGCAGATTGCATCTTCCGACATATCGTTTGTAATGCTTTCTTTTTCCATTTGCTCACCGCCTGTTGGGAAATATGATAGTGTGCAGCTACCTGTTTTTCCGTTAGATCACGGACGAACAGGGCGGTCATGACTTGTTGTTCCATGCCTTCCGGTAACGACTGAATCAATTGCTGTATCCATAAACGACTGTCCGTCTCGTCTGTAAATGGCAGCGAATACGATACGTCATACAATAGCGGCAATTCCCGGTTGATCCGTGTACGGCTACGGTATTGCATCCTCCAGGCAATGCGTCGGAGTTCGGATTTGTATTTCTCATACGTAGGGCTGGATATGGATAACGACATGAGGCATCTCCTTTCGGATGATAAGATCAGTGAAGCTGTGAACGTTCAAAGATAATGGTAATCAAAAAAGGGAAAATACAACTTTATAAATAAAAATTTACATATAATTAAAGCGAAATCGAAGATTGACCGAAAATAAACACAGAACATAATCGTTATCTGAATTTGCGCGAAAAACACAACTTTTGCCGCAGAGATGCGTACAATGATATGGCTGATCTACCGGCATCCGAAGAGGAAGCATGACCGCCGTCCCATCTTTACAATGTTAGAAAGGGTATCTTCCGGCATAGTCTTGCTTCTGCAAAGGCATGACCTCTATAATAGAAACTGCTGTATTCATCGGCGTACGGGCATGGAAACATTGCTACATTGAACTGGGAGGACATCATAGCTATGAAATTTAGAACAAAAGGCCCCGGTCTGGCGTTTGCTACCAAATTGGTCGTTACAGCGGCACTGACCGTATCGGTAGGAGCTGCACCGCATGTGGCACCACAGGTACAGGCGGCATCCAGCGAGAAACCGGCGGTCATTACCATCGGCGGCAAAAGTATCGATTGGTCGACAGCACCCTTTGTCATGAACGGAACGACAATGGTTCCGCTGCGCGAAGCGGCAAAAGAACTGGGAGCACAGGCAACATGGGATGCATCGACGCATTCGGTCGTCATGTACAACAACGGGGACACCATCGTGCATACACCGAATACTTCCAAAATCACATTGGACGGATATTCACTCGATATGCCTGAAGTATCACGCAATGTGTACGGCACGATGATGGTGCCTGCACGCTTTTTGGCAGATGCGTTCAAAGCGAAGCTAACGCTCAATTCCACACCGGAACTGGCAACCATTGAACTTACACCGGATCAAGACACGGTCATGTCCAATTCGGTTAAAAGTGTAGATACGTATTTGCAAAACCAGAACTATTCCGGTCTGGCGCTTGTCGAATACAAAGGTAAAGTTGTCCTGAAAAAAGGATACGGTCTGTCTGGCGTCAACAAAACGACTAGCCCGGACGGCATTTCTCGTATCGCTTCGCTCAGCAAATCCTTTACCGCGTCGTCGGTTATGAAGCTGATTGAAGAAGGCAAAATCAGTCTTGACGACAAGCTGACCAAGTACATCCCAGACTTCCCGCGCGGTGACGAGATTACTGTGCATATGCTGCTTTCCCACACCGCAGGCTTCAACTCCAACTTTACCCGCGGCGAAGGCACGACATTGGAAGATACCGTCAACGAGATCAAAACAAAGCCACTGCGCTTTGAACCCGGAACAACGTTTAACTATAGCAATCAGGGGTATGTATTGCTGGCATATATCGTACAGCTCGTCTCTGGCGAATCGTACGGTCAATACATTCAGCAAACGTTCCTTGATCCGCTGAACATGAAGGATACTGGCGAAGCAACGTCTGCAACCAAAACGATCTCCGGCTTTATCCAAGACAAAAAAACTAGCGATTGGTCAACCGCAGGCTATTACTGGTCCCAATCCGGCACAGGCACATTCTATTCCAGTCTGGATGACATGATGAAGTGGTACAAATCATTTGCCAACCACACCATCCTGAGCCAGTCCACGATCGATAGAATGTTCACGCCATACTCACAACTCAAACCATACGGCTACGCCTTCCTGATCAAAGACGTAGACGGCAAACACACCATTTACCACAACGGCAGCGGCACCGGCTACGCCACAGGATTCACCTACAACCTCGACGACGACGTCATGGTCATCCTGCTCGGCAACCACTACGGAATGGACATGGCAACCATGCTCACCCAAACCCAAACCCTAGCCAACCACGCCCTAGTAAAATAAGCCACACCCAGCCAAAAAAACGCATCACCAAATCACCACCCGATCAATAACCACAGCAAGCCAGGTTCTCCAACCCTGTACCAACAGGAAGAGAACCCGGCTTTTTTAATACAAACAAAACAAATAACACCCCATAATCACCCAACCCAAACCAACCTTAAAGCTATAATCACTCAGTCCAAACCAAACCCAAACCAAAGCGCAAACGAAAAATAAGACTATTCCCCAAAGTATATAATCACTTATTTCACCTACCCAACTTAACCTCTCTAACTACATCCAAGACTACTCAAATCCATAAGGTTCTAATAAACGAATTTTCAACTAATTTAATCTTTTACCTTACTTCCCCCCTCCCCAGTGGAAGTTGGAACTCACTCGCATGATGAAAGCAGCACGGAACGGAGGGAAGGAAATAAGGGGTAAGGACGCCTTTGGAGTGCGGGAATCTTCCTTCTCTCCCTAATCCAAAGATTCCCGCGGCTCCACCGAAGGACGTCCCCTTATTCCTTCCCGAAGTGCTTGCTGCCCCCCCACCCAAGCCCACCCAAGTTCCACCCCCCACCCCCACCCATTTGACATTGCCCAAACATTCCACCATCATAATAAACCATAGCACTACCGATCCAACTACATATCCGCTGCCCCACCCGGCAATCTTCAGCTCAACTGCCGCTCTAAACGCAGCTCAACCCAAAAGGAGGACATTTCCATCATGACCCCAATCATAAACTATGCCCATCGCGGCGCATCTGGCTATTGCCCAGAGAACACAATGATATCGTTCAAAAAAGGACTGGAACTAGGCGCCACCGGTATCGAAACCGATGTTCAGCGCACGAAAGACGGTAAACTGGTACTCATCCACGACGAGAGTGTAGAACGCACAACTGGACAGCAGGGCGAGATCAAAGACCTAACCTATGACGAGATCAGTCGTCTGGATGCCGGTTCGTGGTTTGGTAGTGCCTTTGCCGGAGAGAGGATTCCGCTGTTGGACGAATTGCTGGATTGGGCAGCTCCAACAGAACTCATTCTCAATCTGGAACTGAAAAATAACATGGAAGCTTATACAGGTATGGAGGAGCAGGTGATTGCTGCAATACAGCAACGCGGCTTGTCGGCACGCACGATCATTTCAAGCTTCAACCATTATTCGCTGGCAACATGCAAGCAGCTAGCACCGGATATTCGCACCGGCATTTTATATGGAGACAATCTATATCATCCATGGGCATATGCGCAAAGTGTTGGAGCGGAGGCATTACATCCGTATCATCTATTTCTAACTGAGGAGATTGTGCAACAGGCAGCAGCTCATGGCGTGATCAGTAATCCATTTACGATCAATGAGCCAGAGCGGATGCACAAGCTGATTCAGATGAGTGTAGCTGGCATCATTACCGATTATCCAGATCGTTTGGCGGAATTATTGTCCTCTACAGTGTCCTGATTTCTAAATATATTTTGGATATTTGCATAAATTGTAGCGACAACTATAAACTGAACAAGCGTCGTGTACGTTATATAATGTATACGGCGCTTGTTGTGTTGTTCAAAGCTGTGTTTTTGGTTGTTTTGTGGTATGTTTAAAATCTGTTCCTGCGAGGAAGGAGCATGATTTGGAACGTTTCTGGAATCGCCACTATCGCGCTTCGGATATGCCGACTTGCCAGGTGTAAATTGAAACTTTGCAAGCGTAACAGAAAAAGTTACAATAGGGAGATATCCATGAACAGAGCGCCGCAAATGGGAGACTTTTGATGAAAAAACTACGTTTCGGGCGCTATTTGAAACTGAACACAATCCGCTTACTGCGGCTCAAAAAAGGCTCGCATCAGGTGGCGATCGGATTTGCTGTCGGCTTGATTCCTAGCTGGTATCCGCTGCTCGGCATAGGTCCACTGATCTCACTTGGTTTGAATCGACTAGTAAAAGGCGCTTTGCCAGCTGCGATTTTTGCGGCTTCGCTGGATTCATTCGTCTGGCCGCTGACCTTTTTCCTGAATTATCATACAGGGCATCTGCTCGTTAGTCTGATTAGCAAAGCCAGCTGGCCAACTCGAATGCTGCACATTCAGATACCGAATTGGCCTGAGGATTATATGCAGCCATTGCATGAATCGCATCACTGGCGGGATGCGGGATTGTATTTTGCTACAGGTGCCGCTGTGAACAGCATTGTGTTTGCCATCATTATTTATACTATTATCAAATGGGTAATGCTTCGTTACCGTTTGCCATTACTTCATCTACTGCGCCGTAAAAAATGATTCTTCTTGACGCCAATATGCACCAATACGGGTATTAGTATATACTGCTTCTTCAAACCTATGAACATAACACTACACTACGACTCGGAACAAAGGAGGAACACCCGTGAACTTTGGCGCACGCATGCTCAAAACCGGCATCGCGGTTACGCTTGCTTTATATGTAAGCTCCTGGCTCAATTTAACACCGCCGGTCATTGCGGCAATCGCTGCCATCTTCGCCATGCAGCCTTCGATTTATCGCTCATTCCGCTACTTTTTGGATCAGATTCAGACGAATACACTGGGTGCGATTTTGGCACTGCTCGGCGGGATGGTCTTCTCCAATGACCCGATTGCCGTCGGTCTGATGTGTATCGTCGTCATTATGATCTGTCTGCGTCTGAATATGGGCGATACGATTGGATTGACACTCGTTACCGTTATTTCGGTGATGGAGGTGTCTGGACAAGGACAATGGCAATTTGCCTTGAATCGATTTACGCTCAGTATTATTGGTATTGTATCGGCGTTCTTGATCAATGTACTCGTTGCGCCGCCGAAGCCACTGGAGCAATTCAAGGCGCAGATTCAGAATACATTTAGCACGATGTCGTTGCTGCTGCGCACTGCGGTGTCGGATGAGATCAAAGAAGCTGTCTTTCGCGATGAGAAGCGTGGATTGGATGGCACGATTCAATCCTTGTCTGATAAATACAACCTGATGGAAGAAGAGCTGGGCAAATTGAATCGTCCTTCGCTTACAACGCAGCGTCATCTGGTTGTGAACAAGCAGATGGTTACAACGCTTCGCAAAGGGATGGATGTGTTGACGGCGATTGAACAGCATTATTTTCAGGCAGAACGCACTGCCGAGATCGATGAATATTTCGATTCCCATCTGGAAAAGCTGATCAAATTCCATGAACACATCCTGCTCAAGGCAGATGATAAAATCAAAAACAACGGCAATGAAGCGGCTGAGGTGGAGGCCGCCAACGATAAATTCTTGGATACGATGCTTGAGCGGTATCAGGAAAACTTTGGCGGCGTTCTTCGATTATCGATCGTCGCTGCCGTTATGTATGATTATGGATACCAGCTGGAACGGTTGAATCGCTTAGTAGATCATGTGAACAGCCCCGGCAAGGACAAAGACCATGGACGTCATGACAGCGACACAGAACTGAAAGAAGAATTGGACAAAGACAAACGTACCTCATCATCGCGCAATCCGCGCAACTTTCCATCCTGGCCCTGGAAGTGACTCGCAGGGCCGGGGTCAATACAAGCAAAGCATTACGCATTCGGTTTAAAGGAGATCGAGAGGAATGACAAGTATTCCTTATGAATTGGAACAATCTATCGGCTATAAATTAACCATTGCTTCACGTCTGGCTAGCAATCGTTTGAATCAGCAATTCCGCGATGCCGGATATCCGGTTACGTATGAACAATGGATTCTGGTATCGTATTTATGGAAAAGGGATGGACAGACTCAGAATCGTCTGGCACGACTGTCACGCAAAGATCAGCCTAGCGTCTCGCGCTTAGTGGATAACATGATTCGGCGTGGGATGGTTACCAGAGTTCCACATCCAGACGATCGTCGTACCAATCTGATCTATCTGACCGATTATTGCCGCAGTATCTTGGATGATCTGGCTGCCAAAGCATATCAGACGATCGAAGAGATTTTCAAAGGATTTACAAGTGAAGAACGCGAGCTAACTGTCAAGCTAATCGATCGTATGATCAAAAATATGGATTAATGTATATTCCAGTTTCTGTTAACTTTTTGTCATTCTGGTTAAAAAGAAGATGAGTGATAAAAAATGAACAGGAGGGATATGCAATGATTTCAACGGAAGAAAGACAACGCTGCATCGAAGCTTGTATCCAATGTGTGGAAGCTTGTAACAACTGTTATACGTCATGCTTGGGTGAAAAGGACATTGATATGATGCGGGAGTGCATCCGTCTGGATCGTGAATGTGCCGATATGTGCCAATTTGCGATCAAGGCGATGAGCACGAACAGCCCGTATTTGCAACAAATTTGTGAGCTATGTGCGCAAATCTGTGAAGATTGTGCCAACGAATGCGGCAAGCATCATCATGATCATTGTCAGCGCTGTGCGGAAGCCTGCCGTCATTGTGCAGAGGCTTGCCGCAGTATGGCTGCCTGATTATAATGCCTTACAATGAAACAAGCTTCAGCAAAAACCGGATGGCGGATGTTACCGCAGCCGGTTTTTTGCCGTGTGTATCGGTTTGTTCATACCGGTATATCCGAATAGGGGCAAGGTGTCTAATTACGATCAGGTTATATGGCATTCAAACGATACGGTATACAGAGTGGATAGCGCTGTACTATAACCGTTTACCATTGCACACATGACACAAGCGTGCCATACTGGATAGAATGGGTGAAGCAATAATCAGAATCATTCATACAGCTGCACGCTTCGCTGTCATGATGAATATCGTTGTTGTGCAAATGTTTTAATAATAAGGTATAGTAGAATATGATGTTGATGGTAAAGGAGATTAATCATGATTGCAAAAACTGAGCAAGATATCGAAGGCTTAAAGAAAATTGGTAAAGTGGTCGCTATCATCCGCGACGAACTCAAAAATATGGCACAACCCGGTGTACGTACGATCGATCTGGATCGCCGTGCAGGGGAATTGTTTGAACAGTACGGTGCATTATCCGCACCGAAAGTAACCTATGATTTCCCCGGATTCACCTGTATTAGCATTAATGAAGAAGTGGCTCACGGTATTCCTGGTGAGCGCGTTATTCAAGAAGGCGATATGGTTAATGTAGACGTATCTGGTTCGCTGGATGGTTATTTTGCTGATACTGGCGTATCGTTCGTAGTCGGCAAAGGGAATCCGCAACTGGAAGCGCTATGCGATGCGTCCATTCAAGCATTCGATGCTGCCATGAAAAAGATCAAAGCTGGTTCCAAGCGTAGCAATGCTGGAAAAGCGAGTCATAATACCGCTCGTAAGTTGGGCTTCACGGTAATCACTAATCTAACTGGGCACGGCATCGGTAAAGGACTACATGAAGAACCGGAATATATCCTTAGCTATTATGATCCAACCGATAACGATCTGTGGAAGGAAGGCTCTGTCATTGCCTTTGAACCTTTCGTATCAACTAAAGCTGAAGAAGTGGATGAAAGCAATGACGGCTGGACGCTGAAAACGGCGGATGGCAGCTATGTTGCGCAATACGAGCATACGCTGATTATTACCAAAGGCGAGCCGATCATTTTGACCCGCTAACAACAAAAAAGCCGCATGACCGAAGAATGTTCTCCGTCGTGCGGCTTTGTTATTTGCAATTTATACTGGAACGTCGTAAAATAAAAAATGCTCTGCAAAAATGCAGAACAGTGTGAAGTAACGCTATTATTTTTAAGATTAGCATGTTCTTTATGGATTTGTCAAGATTTTTTTTGAGCAGGTTAGTTGTACGTTAGTGATCATCCATAACTAGAATGAGTCCTCGGCAGAACTGGGGATAATATAACAACAGACAGACGGCATCGTGCCGATCTGTACAATTGATGGAGCAAAGGGGATGGCAGTATGGCAATAGAAGATCAGGACTGGAAGATGGAGCAGCAGCGTGTCGATGATGTGACTGCCAAGATCAACAGCAAGATGGCTGTACTGGAACAGCAGGTTGGCGAAAGCCGCGGCGATGTGGTTGGTATGCGGAAGGACTTCTGGGACGAAGTATCGATCAACCTTAGTGAGCAGGATGATGTCGGTGAGACGTCGACTAGCTTGCGTCAGCAATCGCAAGTATTGTCCGAGCTAGAGCTGAGTCACCGTCGTTCCAGTTTGACACTGGATAAGCTGCGTCGTCTGTCCGGTTCCCCGTATTTTGGACGAATTGATTTTCAGGAGCATGGCAGTGATCAGACCGAGCAGATCTATCTTGGGATCGGTTCATTTTTGGATGATAACGAAGAGGATTTTCTAATCTATGATTGGCGGGCTCCGGTATCCAGTCTGTATTACGACGGTGCACCGGGAAAGGCGTCATATCGCACACCAGTCGGCACCATCGAAGGCAAGATGGAACTGAAGCGCCAGTTTGTTATTCGTGATGCAGATATCAAAGTATTGTTCGATACTGGCGTGACGATTGGCGACGAGCTGTTGCAGCAAGTATTGAGCCATAGCGCGGACAATCAGATGAAGAATATCGTTGCTACGATTCAAAAGGAACAGAATAGCGTCATTCGTAACGATAAAAGTCGGATGCTGATCGTGCAAGGAGCGGCGGGAAGCGGGAAAACGTCTGCTGCGCTGCAACGGGTCGCGTACCTGCTGTATCGGTACCGCGAAGTGTTGCGGGCAGATCAGATGGTGCTCTTTTCCCCGAATTCGATGTTCAACAGCTATGTGGCAACCGTGCTACCGGAGCTGGGCGAAGAAAATATGCTGCAAACGACATTCCAATCGTATCTGGAAGTGCGCATCGGGCGTGAATTCGATCTGGAAGATGTCTTTTCACAAATGGAATATTTGCTCGCCTGGTCGGACGATGATGGACATCCGGCGCGTGTGCAGGGCATTCGCTACAAATCATCGCTGGATTATTTCCATGCGATTCGTCGCTATGCCGAGCAATTGCTACAAAAGGATATGAAGTTCCGCCCGGTTCGTTTTCAAGGACGTGAGATTGTGTCGTCGCAGCGGATGCTGGATAAGTTCTATAGCTACGATCCAGCGGTGAAGCTGGGAAATCGGATCGAAGATATGCGTGATTGGTTGCTCAAGGAAGTGAACGATTTTGGGCGCAATGAGCGCAAAGAGCCGTGGGTGGAAGAACAGATTCAGATGCTAACGACCGACGATTATCATCGTGCATATACGATGATGCGGCGCAAGCAGAAGAACAAGTCGGTTTCATTTGACGATTTCCAATTGCAATCAGAGATGGCGGCGCGGATGGTTGTGAACAACTGGCTGAAGCCGTTACGTAAATGGACGAAACGGCTGCGTTTTATCGATCTGACTGGCTTGTATCGCGCGCTGTTTGAAGATGAGCAGCTGATGGCTGGTTTGAATCATGGCAATGTGCCAGAGGGCTGGTATGAGTTTGCACCACAAACGGTGAATCGTATGCGTCAGGGCGAGCTGGGATATGAAGATGCAACACCATATTTATATCTAAAAGAGCATCTGCAAGGCTTCCGCTCCAATACGGCGATCAAGCATGTAATCGTCGATGAGGTGCAGGATTACTCGCCGTTCCAGCTTCAATTCATGAAACGATTATTCCCACGTGCGCGCATGACGGCGCTCGGTGATCTGAATCAGGCAATCTACAGCCATAATTCCGTCTTTGACGAGGAAGAACCGCTGTTGGAGCTGTATGGTAAGGATCAGACAGAGCTGATCCGATTGACGCGCAGTTATCGCTCCACATACGAGATTGTAGATTTTACGCGGTCGATGATTCCGGGCGGTGAGCATATCGTGCCATTCAACCGTCGCGGCGACAAGCCGATTGTGAATCTGTACGATGATCGAGACGATATGCATCAGGAGATTGTGCGCAATATTCATCAGTTGCAGCAGCAGGGCTATCAATATACGGCGATTATTTGTAAAACAGAGAGTGAATGCGCCGAAGCTTATGAAGCGCTGCGAGGTCAGATTACGATGCGTAAAATGACCAAAAACACGCCAGTATTTGAAAAAGGAACGATTATCATTCCAGCGTATTTAGCAAAAGGTGTAGAGTTCGACGCGGTTATTCTGTACAATGCGTCTGCGGATCAGTATCATCGGGAAGCGGAGCGGAAGTTATTCTATACCGCGTGTACGCGTGCAATGCATCTGCTGTATGCGTATTCGGTCGGTGAGGTGACGCCATTCATTCAGCAGGTGAATGAAGAGCTGTACGAGCGTCATGATTATCGCGGTTGATTGCAAACTGCGATGAGATGATGCAGCTAACCCAATCACAGGGCTTTTTACGCTAGAATGTAAAAAGCCCTGTTTTCTATAGAAAGGAGACGAATACAGATGAATCGCAGACAACGTAATAAGATCATTCCCAGCGAATGGGTGATCGTCTGTCAGTTGGATAAGCAATCAGCTACATATAATAGGTATGAATTGTGGGCATTCGATTGGAAGCGTGGTGCACGTATGAGCTGGGAAGGATGGACGACGCGCGAAGAGCTGCTTGCCTTCCATGTACCAATCCGTCGCAAAATGGGCGGAAAGGCTACAATCACCATCCCAGTTGCCAAACTGGCAAAGCGTGCACAATGGCTGAATGTGAATGAGCAGCAATATGAGAAACTTCAGCCTGTTTTATATCAATCGGTTACGTATCGCCAATGGCAGCAGTGGAAGCAAACGTTAGAGAAGCCATCCTCATATTGCTAAGAGTAACAATGACGAATGACAAATCATGTAGCGGTAAGCAGATCGACTGTCACATGCTGCTGGCAAAATCAGATCGTTCGCACATCCGTCAGCAGCTCCGTCGTGCGAGTGGAATACATGCCGTGTAGCTCCTTGCGATAACGCGATGGTGTACAGCCATGATGCTGCTTGAATACCGAGATAAAATAACTCAGACTATCAAATCCAACCTCCAGCGAAATATCTACAATTTTGCGGTCGCTGTTTTCCAGCCATCGACATGCTTGCTGGGTGCGATAACGATTAATGTACTCAATCGGACTTTTCTGAGTCAGACTTTTGAAAAAGCGACAGAAATGTCCTTCACTCATACTGACGATATCTGCCAATTCACGCAAACGTAGCGGCTGCTGGTAATGTGAATGAATATGACTGAGCACCATTTTGAGCCGTTCCATTCGGTCACTTACGGCAGGTTGCTGCTCCAATGGATGATCCATATGTTCATACATAAGCCCGATGATCAGATACAGATACGCTTTGGTCGTCAGTTCATAGGCAACCGGACGTTGTAAATTTACCTGAACTACTTGTCCTAACAGCTCCAGAATGTGCTGTTGCCATGACAATGACGGATCAAGATGCAGCGGCGCATGTACCTGCCGTGCCAGCAGGGGGTCCAGATAATTGCCCTGTACATGATCATAGGAAGCGCTATCCAGCAGCGACATGCCAAATACGACTGCGCAATAGCTACACATCTCGCCATCGACACGATAGGCGGTATGAATCTCACCGCTATTGACGAAGATCGCTTCTCCAGCCTTGACCTCGCAGTTCACCCCACCAACTTGAAACAACGCACGCCCCTCAGTTACTAGAATAAACTCCGGCTCCTGATGCCAGTGACATTCCAGAATCACCTCATCGCGCAGATCGTTCATTTCATAAATGCTTACCGGATACATCGTACTGCCGTGAATCCGGTTCTCGCGTAGCGTATCGCGCATTCGTTCCAGACTCTGCATGTTCATTCCTCCCGTATATCAAAATCACGATACTTTTCATCAAAATAAAAGAAGAAAAGCGCTTTCTTAATCAATATCATTATACACAGAGATGAAGGTATAAGCCAAATGGCAATTACGATACTGGATGATTCCAGCTGAAAGGAAGAATATTATGAAATTTACTGATGGCTATTGGATGACACGCGAAGGGTATAGCATGCAGCATCCAACGGATATTCGCGATATTGTACGCAAAGGCGACGAAGTAACTCTCTATGCAGCAACAAAACGCGTTCAGCACAAAGGCGATACACTGAATGGGGCACTATTAAAAGCTACAATCAGCTCCCCACTGCCAGATGTGATCAAAGTGACACTGAACCACCACAAGGGCGGTTTGACTAAATATCCACAATTTGAACTGGCACAAGCAGATACCGATATTGTGATCGAAGAGAGCGAACAGGAACTGACCTTTACAAGTGGCAAGCTCAAAGCATCTGTTCAGAAAAATACTGGCTGGAATATTAGCTTTGACTATGGCAACCGTCATCTGACTGGTAGCGTACCTAGAGGACCTGCTTACATTAATGGACCTGAGAAGAGCGTCTATTTCCGCGAGCAATTGCAGCTTGGCATTGGCGAATACATTTACGGATTAGGCGAACGTTTTACCCCGTTTGTGAAAAATGGTCAAACGGTAGATATCTGGAACGAAGATGGCGGAACGAGTAGTGAACAAGCATACAAGAGTATCCCCTTCTATCTGTCCAGTCAGGGCTACGGCGTATTCGTTAATCACCCAGAAAAAGTATCATACGAGATCGCTTCGGAAAATGTATCCAAAGTCCAATTCAGCGTAGAAGGCGAGACGCTGGAGTATTTTATTATCGGTGGTACCAATCCGAAGGAAGTACTGAACAATTACACCGCACTGACAGGCAAGCCTGCATTGCCACCCGCATGGACATTCGGTCTGTGGCTGACGACATCATTTACGACGGATTATGATGAAGAAACGGTCAATCACTTTGTCGATGGTATGGCAGAGCGTGATTTGCCATTGTCGGTATTCCATTTTGACTGCTTCTGGATGAGAGAATACCAGTGGTCGGATTTCAAATGGGATGAGCGCATGTTCCCTGATCCAGAAGGCATGCTGAAGCGCCTCAAAGACAAAGGCTTGAAAATCTGCGCATGGATTAACCCGTATATCGCGGAGAAATCTTACCTGTTCGATGAAGGAATGGAGCATGGTTATCTGGTCAAACGTCCAGACGGTAGCGTGTGGCAATGGGATATGTGGCAGGCAGGCATGGCTTTGGTCGATTTTACCAATCCATCCGCAGTGAAATGGTATCAGGATAAGCTGAAAGTACTCATCGATCAAGGCGTCGATTCATTCAAAACCGACTTCGGTGAACGCATCCCGACGGATGTCGTGTACTTCGACGGCTCCGATCCGGTCAAAATGCACAACTATTATACTTTCCTGTACAACAAAGCTGTATTCGAGTTGCTGGAAGACAATCTTGGTAAAAACGAAGCCGCATTGTTCGCACGCTCCGCTACGGTAGGCGGACAACAATTCCCGGTTCACTGGGGTGGCGACTGCTCGTCGACGTTTGAATCGATGGCAGAATCGCTGCGTGGTGGATTGTCGCTAGGTGTGTCCGGTTTTGGTTTCTGGAGCCATGACATCTCCGGCTTCGAAATGACTGCCGCCCCAGCCGTATACAAACGCTGGGTTCAATTCGGGATGCTCTCTTCGCATAGCCGTCTGCACGGCAATGAATCGTATCGTGTACCTTGGTTGTTTGACGAAGAATCAGTAGACGTGGTGCGCAAATTCACCAAGCTAAAATGCACTTTGATGCCATATCTGTTCGAAGCGGCAGTTACCGCATCTGAGCAAGGCACACCGATGATGCGTCCGCTAGTGTTGGACTTTTCCAATGATCCAACTACTCATACGCTGGATCGCCAGTATATGTTCGGCGATTCGCTACTCGTCGCTCCCATCTTCAACGAGCAGGGCGAAGTGACGTACTATGTACCAGACGGACAATGGTTCAACCTACTGACGAACGAAACCGTACAGGGCGGTCGCTGGTATCGTCAAACCTTTGATTATATGACTCTGCCATTGCTTGCCAAACCGAACAGCATTATCGCCTTCGGCAACCAAGACAGCAAACCGGATTACGACTATACCGATGGTGTCCAGCTTCACCTGTTCAACTTGGAAGAAGGCGCCACAGCATCCACCCGAATCGTAAACCAAACCGGACAACCGTCCGCAACTATAACCGCAACACGCACCAATAACATTATCGAGATCCAAACCGAAGGCACCTTGACCAACTGGACAGCCACCCTACGAGGCATTACCAACGCCACATCCGTAGAAGGAGCCACCCAAGAGTCTAACGAACAAGGAATCCTGCTTACCCCAACCGCCAACACCATCCGCATCACCCTGTAACACCCAAACGAACGATACACTTCCGAAGCAAACCTTACGCGACATGCGCAAGGTTTGCTTTTTTCATCCATTTAGGGTTTTAATCTCTACACATGACATAGGAGCACGGAACGGAGGGAAGGAAATAAGGGATAAGGACGACTTAGAGTGTTTGCGGACTCCAAACACGAGGTTCAATGAAGAGTGATTTTTGCGAAGCGAAATATCTTACTGCTTTGGAGGGGCAGGAATCTTCATTTCTTCCTAATCCTAAAGATTGCCGCGGCTCCACCGGAGTCCGTTTCCTTATTCCTTCCCAAAGTGAATGTCACCCATATAAGCAGTATAGGCTCACACGCTACCTATGTTAAAAGTTGCATTCCCTTTCCCAAAGCCGTACTATAATATCAGCATAAAAACGCTACCATTTCCATTTCACTCACAAGGAGGAACACCATGAAGCTGAACCGTATTCAATCCATTCGCACCAACAATTTTAAAGACACCGAAATGCTTGAGAAAATCCAGCACGTCTGGAAAGAAGCCTATCAACAACAACAACAGCAGGATGCCGCTAGCACCTTGTATGGCGTCTATTATGACTACGAAAGTAACTACAAAGGCGACTATTCCCTCAGCACTGCGGTAGCCAATGACCACAGATCAGCAGAAAGTCTGGATATCCCCGAAGATGCACCGTACCGCATTTTTCAAGTGAACGGAACCGACAAGCAAAAGGTATTGCAGCAATGGAAGCAAATTTGGCAGCTTGAAGAGAGCGGCGAACTGATCCGCGCCTACACTGTTGATTACGAGAAATACGAACCGGACGGCACCGTAAGCATACATATTGCCGTAGCGCCGGATAGCAGCGAAAACGCTGTGTAATAACGACAGCAACGTATGTTACGGAGCTAGAACGTTATCTCATGCCAAAATAAAACCAAGCCCGTTTTCCCTTCAATCTATGCAGGGAAAACGGGCTTGGTTGGTTATTATGGAATCTCTTGCTTCTTATCATCGAATTACATCGTATCAACTACTATCTCATCCACTACTATCTCATCCACTACTATCTCACCGACTCACATCGTATTCATATTAGTCTACTTTAATATGAACAGACTGACTTTGTGCAGGTGTCTTTTTCGCTTTTACCATATAGATCGCGCCGATCACGATATACAGCGCAACAAATACGACCGAATACTGATACATCGATGTATAGCTAGTTGCACTGGCAATCGTTCCGAGAATCATTGCACCTAGCGCAACACCGAGGTCAAGGGAGTTGAGGAACATGCCGTTTGCCATCCCGCGCTGATGCGGATTAACGACCTGAATCATCCATGTTTGCATCGTTGGCTGCAATGCTCCCCAGCCAAGCCCATAACAGAGCGCTGCACCGAACAGACCGAGTGTAGAGTGGGCGAGAGACAGCAGTAATAGTCCAGCGATCAACAATACCGCACCGGGAATCAGCAATGCTTTGGGACCAAACCGATCATACAGTTTGCCGGAAAATGGACGGATCAGAATAACCGCCAGCGCATTAAACAGGAAAAAGTAACCCGGATTAGCGATATGCGCTTCACTGCCAAACAACGCAATAAAGCTGACCAGACCACCATATGTGATCGACATCAGGAAATTGAGCAAACTTGGTAATAGCAGTTTTTTCTCAAAAGTAGACGGCTTGCGTGCTGCATCTGATGAAGTAGTTGTCGCAACATCAGTTTGCAACGATTGTACAGCATTCTGCTGCGTAGGTACACTCATTGCGTTTGCACTATGCGCTTGTTCTTGCTGTACTGCCTGCTTCCGTTTCTTACTGCTGATCAGACGATAGGCGAGAGGGAAGAGGATCAGAATGAAGATCGAGCCGATCACAACCAGCGGCGTGAAGCCGTACTGCTTCTCTACCCACATCCCGATCATTGGACCAATCGACATGGAGATCGTAGTGGAGAGACCAAAGTAACCCATTCCTTCACCCATCCGGTTACGCGGAATAATATCCGAAGCCATCGTCGGGAAGGTTGTACTATACATCCCGAACCCAAACCCGAAAATAACCCGCATCACTAATAGCGCAACAATCGTAGCACTGAAATAATACCCAACTGTACCAAATAGCGCAATTGCCAAACCACCAAACAAAATCACATTGCGCTTACCTAACTCTAACGCACGCGCTGAGAACAGCCGAGCGACAATCGCCGATAGTGCCATCAGGCTAGTACAGAGACTCACATAAAAGTCACCCGCATGAAAGTGTGACCGCATATACAGCGGTAGTGAAGACAGAATCATATGCAAATTCAAGAAGACGAGCAGATTGCACGCCGTTAATACTAGAAATTCCCCCGTCCATAACTTTGAAGCAGGCTTGTCATCAGACTGTCCAACAGCTTGCGGGGAAATCATATCGTTTTTCGTTTGTTCCATAACAGGCATTCTCCATTTCTCTATCTTTGTTTCCGATTGATTGTGTTATGTCGGTTTTGTTACGTCATACAACATATCAATATGTCCGTACATCTGTGTCGATATATCGTTTATTCATCCAGCTTGGAGCGTAATTCGCGTAGCAATCTGCTTAACTGCTGCATTTGCTCTGGCGTCATTAGCGCAGCCAATTCCTCATTATGTTGCGTCTCGATTTGGTGTACTTTTTCCATTACCGTCCGTCCAGCCTCGTTCGGGTAAACGAGAAAGGCACGCCGATCCTGTGGATCCATTTCTTTGTAAATGAATTGCTTGCGGTGCAGCACATCGAGAATGCGTGCTGTAGTTGGCTGATCTTTGAACGCATGGGCGGCAAGCTCCTTCTGATTAATCCCTTCATGCATACATAGATGATACAGAATACTCCATTGCTCTGGCGTAATATCGTATTCCTTCAATCGCGCGGCAAATGCGTTGCTCACTTTGCGATACGTACTACCGAGTAAAAAGCCGATTGAATTCAATTCGGTATGTGTATGATTCATATGTGGTTCTCCTCTATACCTATATATTCATCCATATGTGTACCGTTCATAAAAATAGATGTTAATGCAATTATAATTAAAACAACTAAAATATTCAATAAAAAAACGGGAATCGTGAGATTCCCGTCGTGTGTGTGGTTTCATAAGATGCTGATGATTCACAAAGCGGCTTACTTGGAGCCAGCTTCTTCTTTTACTTGTTCTTTGGCTTGTGGAACAGTTTCCCAGTCTTTCAGGAAGCGCTCGATACCGCTATCTGTCAGTGGGTGTTTCCACAGTGTAGGAACCAGTGTACCAGGGATCGTAGAGATATGTGCACCAGCCAGTGCTGCTTCTCTTACGTGCTCCAGGTTACGGATACTTGCTGCGATGATCTCGGATTTCAGACCATAAGTGTCCAAGATTTGACGCAGATCGCGGATCAGTTGCATACCGTCGATACCGATATCATCCAGACGACCAACGAATGGGCTAATGAAAGTAGCACCAGCTTTAGCAGCCATCAGACCTTGTGCAGGTGTGAAGATCAGCGTTACGTTGGTTTTGATACCTTCTTTGGACAGTTGGTTACAAGCATACAGACCTTCTTCGGTCATAGGCAGCTTGATTACAACGTTTGGTGCCCATTTTGCGATTTCGTGTGCTTCTTTCAGCATGCCTTCTGCATCGAGGCTGACAACTTCGGCACTAACAGGACCGTCAATAATTTGGCAGATTTCATCGATAACATCTTTGAAAATACGACCTTCTTTGGCGATCAGGGAAGGGTTGGTTGTTACACCATCCACAATGCCCAGGCGGGCAATACGTTTAATCTCTTCAATGTTACCTGTATCCAAGAAAAATTTCATTTCTCTGTTCCTCCTCGATAATATATATCATTTGGTATGGTTTTAAACATATGGCAATTTGCCAACTACACAATCCACTGCACGGGTTGGATATGCCTATGTGTATATTACCCAATACCACCCACATCTGCACCTTCATCCGTATGTTTATTTGTGCGTACAAATTGCTTTAAAAATAATGCTTATACTTAGTTTTTACCACAATTCAAAGGTACATACAATGGGGGCGGCAAGGTTTGACCTGTACTTTACAATGAACCATACATAAACCCACATCAAGATGTTGATTTTGAGATAGAGTGTAGAACTAGATATGGTATAAAAAACGGATTATGAATGTCAAAATGAGTCTTTCAAAAAAACAAAAAATATTTTTGAGATGTTATAAATGGATCGTAAATTTACATTGCACAAGCTGATCTGTTAACCATAATGATGACGTGCATTCTATCTTGTATGAGTTTTGTTTGCGATACAATTGCAGAAAATATAAATTTCCATATTTTAAGAGCTAAGCTATTCACAAAGCATCAAAATTTGTCGAAATAATGAGTAGGTTTATATTGAAGTTTGACATCTACAGGAGTGATCACACATGACAAAAGGTTTTAGAAGTTCAGAAATCAATCCCGCTATACAGGATGTAAATGTTGTAGATATGGTTATCGAGTGTATGAAGTATTTTGAGCACGTCGTTGGCGAAGATCTGATGTTAGGCGTCACTGATTTAAAAGAATTCAAATATTACAAACCTGCCAAGCAACTGGATCTTGGTTTGCGCCCAGGTACGCCAATCGCTTCCGATGATCCGAACCTGAATAATGCACTCAAAAATGGTGTGGTCAGTGTCACTCGTGTTCCTGCTTCCGCGTATGGCTTTGAACTGGATGCTACGTCCGTGCCGCTCAAAGACAAGCATGGCAATATTGTAGGTGCGATCGCTTCAGCCTATACGTTGCAGCATAACGATTTTATGAGCAATGTAACGATTGATATCGAAAGTATCAGTAACCAGCTTAGTGATATGGTACAATTGCTGGCAGCCCAATCTCAGCAAATGTCTGCTACCACTGCGGAAATTCAAAGCAATACGAGTAAAGCAGTAGAAAACTCCAAAGAGGTCAATCAGGTGACTGGTTTTATCCGCGAAATCTCGGAACAAACGAATCTGCTCGGGTTGAACGCTGCCATTGAGGCTGCGCGTGTGGGCGAAGCAGGTGCGGGTTTTGGTGTTGTTGCTTCTGAAGTGCGCAAACTGTCTGTCGATACCAAAAATGCAACTCAGAATATCGAGAGTTCCCTTGGTAGCGTACAGCAGTCCATTTTACAGATGGAAAAAGAAATCTCGGCGATTGCTACTTCATCCAGTGAGCAGGCACAACTGGTGAATGAATTTAGCACGCTGGTTGAAAAGCTAAACAGCGTCAGCCATGATTTCAAAACGTTCATGGATAGCTTCTTGAAATCCCGTTTATAATCTCAATCATTGCATAGATATAGTTAGCAAAGAGCTGGTTCACAGGTGAAATGGACTAGCTCTTTTCTTTGTGTTGGCGATATGGATATACCAAAGCTTGTTTGATATATGATTTGTAAGATAGTTGTGTGTGTATTTCCAGATAGTAGGCACTGCTTTTTGACAGAAGAGATGTTCTTTTTCATAATAAATAAGAGAAGCACAACAAGGAAAGGGGTGGAGAGCATGAGCAAGATTTTCCATAATGATTGGGCAGACGTGTTGGAGTCGGAACTGGAGAAGCCATACTATCAGGAGCTGCGTCGTTTTCTGGCTCAGGAGTACCGTTCTACGACCGTTTATCCAGATATGTTCGATATCTATAATGCGCTACATTATACGCCGCTGGAAGGCACGAGGGTCGTTATTCTCGGTCAAGATCCGTATCATGGACCTGGACAGGCGCATGGGCTGAGCTTCTCGGTAAAACCGGGTGTAGATATTCCGCCGTCGTTACATAATATTTATCAGGAGTTACGTGACGATGTGGGCTGTCAGGTGCCGTCGCACGGTTCCTTGATCCACTGGGCAGAGCAGGGAGTATTGCTGCTCAATGCCGTACTAACCGTACGACGGGCGCAGGCTGCTTCGCACCAGAACAAAGGATGGGAGACATTTACCGATCAGGTGATTGAAGCGGTTAATCAGCGTGAAACACCGGCGGTATTCATTCTCTGGGGCAGTCATGCGCAGCGCAAAGGAGCGAATATCGATACTCGCAAACATTGCATTATCAAATCGCCGCATCCAAGTCCGCTCTCGGCACATCGTGGCTTCTTTGGCAGCAAGCCGTTTTCGCAAGCAAATGAATTTTTGCAATCGCATGGCTTGGACCCGGTAGATTGGTGTGTGCCGGAGTAAGCATTGATCTCCTGATCAAGATAGGTCAATTTTGCATAAAACAGGTAGATTTTGGTCAATGTAAGCGTTACAATTATAAAGGTTGAATCACGCTAATGAACAGGGTAAATACAAACGATCATTTCATCCTAAAGGAGGATTTTTCAGTGGAATACCGTGTAGAGAAAGATACAATTGGTGAAATTAACGTTCCAGCCGATAAGTTGTGGGGCGCACAAACACAGCGCAGTAAAGAAAATTTCAAAATCGGTGGCGAAAAAATGCCGATTGAAGTCATTTATGCATTTGCTATGCTGAAAAAAAGTGCTGCTCTGGCGAATGAACAATTGGGCAAGCTGTCTGCTGACAAAACGCAAGCGATTGTTACAGCAGCTGATGAGATTTTGGACGGTCAATGGGATGAGCATTTCCCACTCGTTGTATGGCAAACCGGTAGCGGCACCCAGTCGAACATGAACGTGAACGAAGTCATTGCACATCGTGGCAATCAATTGCTGGAGCAGGATGGAAAAAGCGACCGTCTGCATCCGAATGACGATGTGAACATGTCGCAAAGCTCCAATGATACGTTCCCTACAGCGCTGCATGTTGCCGGTGTACTCGCAGTAGAGAATGATCTGCTGCCTGCAATCACTGTATTGCAGGAAACACTGATGGCGAAATCCAAAGAATTTATGGATCTGATCAAAATCGGTCGTACGCATCTGCAAGATGCAACGCCATTAACGCTCGGTCAGGAAATTAGCGGCTGGGAAACGATGCTGCACAAATCAAGCCGTATGATTCTGAGCAGCGTAAGCGAAATGAAAGAACTGGCAATCGGCGGTACAGCTGTAGGTACAGGCATCAATGCACATCCAGACTTCGGTCGTCTGGTTGCGGAAAATATCGCTGGTCTGACTGGCAAAATGTTCAGCTCTGCACCGAACAAATTCCATGCGCTGACTAGTCATGACGAAGTGGTCTATGCACATGGCGCGCTAAAAGCACTTGCTGCCGATCTGATGAAGATCGCCAACGATGTACGCTGGCTCGCAAGTGGTCCGCGTAGTGGTCTGGGCGAACTGACAATTCCAGCTAATGAGCCGGGTAGCTCCATTATGCCGGGCAAAGTAAACCCGACTCAATCCGAAGCGATGACGATGGTTGTCACACAGGTGATGGGGAATGACGCGACTATTGGTTTTGCTGCCAGTCAGGGTAACTTTGAACTGAACGTATTCAAGCCGGTTATCATTTACAATTTCCTGCAATCGGTTCGTCTACTCACTGATTCCATTCTATCGTTCAATGAGCATTGTGCGGTTGGGATCGAAGCCAATGTGGACAAAATCCAGTATAACCTCGACAATTCACTCATGCTGGTTACAGCGCTTAACCCGTACATCGGTTACGAAAATGCTGCTAAAATCGCCAAGCATGCACATAAAGAAGGGCTATCCTTGCGTGAAGCAACACTGCAAAGCGGTCTGCTGACGGAGGAGCAATTCGACGAATATGTGGTTCCAGCCAAAATGATTCATCCAAAAGCTTGATGAACGTCTGATTTGCAATCAAGCATGGAACTGAATAGAATCAACAACGAAGACCAGCGCCGGACGTCATGCACACACATGTTATGACCGAAGACGCATCCAAACACCTGCAAGTACTTGAATCCTTTGCGTAAGAAGAGGAGATAGTCTTGGAGGTGTTTTTGCTGTCTTTGTTACAAATATGGGACGCCATTCCGACAAATTTGCGATAAAAAAGACACAATCTGCTCACAATCTATTGCCAAAGTTCAAATCCTGCTATACAATGAATACACTAATTGATAATGGTTCTCATTATCAATTAAATAATGCCGGTATTGAAGGAGGATTTTGATGAGTATCTTTTCAGAGCAACTGTCGCAATTGAGCGAGCATTTGCAACATGATCCTTCCGTATTTGCCCTGCTGCTTACAGGACAGGAAGGGATCGGCGAACCAGCAGCTGAGGCGGAGCTGGATGTCATGATTGTCGTTTCAGATGAAGAATTTGAGGAGCGTCTGCAAAGCGGATGCCTACATTATAAAGCAGTAGGTATGACCGAGAAGGGACTATATGGTGGAGGCATTAACGGTAAATATATTTCGCCTGGCTATATGGAGAAGGTATCGCGCTTCGGTAGCGAACCGGCAAGGTTTACCTTTATGGGAGCGGTGATCGTTTTCTCTCATCTGCCGGAATTGCGCAGTATGATCAACGAGATTACGGAATTTCCACTGCATCAGAAGCAGGCGAATATTAATCGGTTTTACGCTCAATTTGAAGCGTGGTATCAAGAGTGTCGTAAGGCGCTGCAAAGTAACGAGCATTACTTGCTGCATCAGTCCGTCATGAATATGATTCTGTTCAGTGGACGATTGATTCTCTCTCACAATGAGATGCTGTATCCGGGACACAAGTCGCTGATACATATGCTGGAGCATGCCCGCAAAAAGCCAGATCAATTGCTGCCAGTTATGCAAACATTGATGACCTCACCGTCTGAGCTGAGTCTAGAGCGATTGTATCGCCAAATTCGTGATTATGATCGCTGGGTGAACGAGGATCTCAACTGGACCGATTACGTTATTATGGATAATGAACTACAATGGATGCGTCGCAGCGTGTCGGTAAGTGAGATTTAAACGGAAGACTAGTGCTGATCGCTGGTCAAGAATGAGTGACCGTCCAGAGATAACAGAAGATGGAACCGATACTGCGTGCAACAAATCATTGTACATTTGGGTTGGAAGTCATAAATTAAATGCTCCTATGGATTCTGTATTCAATCGCATATCAGTTCACATAAAAAAGACGCCTTGCACATTCGTAATGAACGTGTACAAGGCGTCTTTTGTGTGCTGCCGTTTATGTGATTAACGAGAAGCTGCACCTGGATCGAATACGTGCTGGAAGCTGACCATACCGTAACCGTACAGGTCATCGCGTCCTGCTGTACCAAGATCGATACTGTTCACTTCAATCAGATGACGAAGCTGGTCGTTAGTTAATTGTGGATACGCTTGTTTCAAAGTTGCTGCCAGACCAGCTACAAATGGTGCTGCTACCGAAGTGCCATCACGCAGCTCATAGCGACCGTTAGTAGAGGTGCTCACGATGTTAGCGCCTGGTGCAGCGACATCGGCTTCGGCACCCGTAGCGGAGAAGCTGGCACGCTCCAGATTGTCATCTACAGCAGTAACTGCCATGACATAGCTGGACTTAGCTGGAAACTCGATTGTATCTTGTGTTGTATCAGCAGTTCCTTTGTTGCCAGCAGCTGCGATCAGCAGAATTCCTTGATCATGCGCCGTTTGCAGCATTTGCTCAACGACTGGAGAGTCTTGCGGGAACGCAATGGACATATTTACGATATCCATTTTGTTCTGGATTGCCCAGTTGATACCACTGGCAAGGTCTTCTGTGGAGCCGTTACCTTGAGTATCAAGGATTTTGACAGCGTAGATGCTTGCATCTGGTGCTTCGCCAATCAATCCTTTGCCATTGTCCTGTGCGCCGATGACGCCAGCTACGAATGTACCGTGACCGTTATCGTCGGTGTAGGAAGAAGTGTATTTTACAAGCGATACACCACCGGCGATTTTCAGATCGGAGTGAGCGGAGATGCCGGTATCCAGAATCGCAACTTTTACACCTTTACCTGTATAATTTTTATCAAGAGCGAGCTTGGCATCGACTGCACCGTATCCCCAAGATGCTTGCTCCTGACCTTTGACAGTAACCGCTTTGACGTTGGCTGCAAATGCTTGTGCTGCACCTTGATAATTTTCGTTATTATCAATGCGAGTGATGCCTGCTGTATGGGACAGCTGTTCTTTTTCACTAGCTGTCAGATCGGCAGCTGCCATATTCAGATTGTCGAAGAAACGTGTATTTTCTGTACCAGCGGCAGCTGTAAGAACTTGCTTGGCTTGACTGGTAGAGTATTGAACCAGATAGCGCTGGGAAGCTTCAGCAGTAGCAGATTGAGTTGTCATTGGAATAACAATAGCTGTTAAAAGGGGCAGTGCAATGACTGCTGATAAAGTGGCGGTTTTCCACGAGTTTAGTTTAGTAAGTATGCTCATCGGTTCAATTACTCCTTAGTTGTGGGTAATAAGTCTTATAACTAATTAACCATTTTAGATAGTTTAAAACACCTTTTATTGATAAATTATAACTTTTTTCGACAAAAAAATCAATATTTATTATAAAATGTATTTTTTTGTCGTATTATGTAGTATATATCGACTACACATCCTATTTTGTGTATAGCATTGTAATTATATTGTAAATGAGTTTTATAATAATCACCATCTTATATTGCAAATGAATAGAAACGCCTCTGATTTTGCGAATCAGAGGCGTTTTGGTGTCATCGTAAACGATATGAATATGAGAGTAAGAATTTACATTTACAGATTGGATGGCATCTGGTTGATTACAGGCGTCGTATCGCGCTCTGTTTTCGTTTGAGGCTCGACCGGAATAGGAGCAGGGAAATAGCCAATTCCGGCAGCATATGTGAGCATCGCGTTAATAAATGCCAGATCGGTTGGCGTGCATTGAATGTCGGCTTTTTCCAGAATAGCGTGTGTCAGTGGATTTGCCAGACGATATGGTGAGTTACGTGCACCGTCACCTTCCAGCTGAGCCATTGCCAGTTGAAGTGCTTCAGTCGATTTGTCGATTGATGCATCCAGTAACCAGTTGCTATATGCTTCCGGGCGCATCAGTTCTACCGGATAACCGGCAGCATTGATAATGTCAATCAGCTGCGAATAAGGAACCTGTTGCGGATTGCAAATATGGAAGATCTGTCCGGCAGTGTCCGGTTGAAGTGCCAGATGGACAATGGAACGTCCTGCATAATCAATCGGTGTAAAGTCCATCCATTGCTCTACGGAAGGAGCTTTACCAAGCAGCAGCATAGCTTTGATCATCCGATACATCGCATTGCTGTCGATATTACGTTGGAAGCTACCTGTAAAGGAATGGCTAGACAGATTGCCTGCCCGGTAAATGTTCACCGGAATGCCTTGCTCTGCTGCTTGCAGCACCAGTTTCTCAGCTTCCAGTTTACTATTCGTATACACATTCTCAGCATACAGATCATCTGGCAAAATACCAGTTTGTTTCACTTGCTGCCATTTACCTTCCAGTGATAGATCTTCTGGAATACCCATGGTAGAAATATGATGGAAACGAATGCCTTTGCGAATGCTTGCTAGTTTCAGCAATTCGCTAGTAGATTGAATATTCGTTTTGCGGAAATGATCACTATCGCCAAAATGACGAACATCTGCGGCGCTGTGCATAATGGAGTCGATCCGCTCATTCAGCAGATTATAATCATGTTCACTCAAGCCGATACGTGGCTGGTCTAGATTGCCTTCAATTACCGTGACGCGTTCGTCAAAGCCAGTTAAGATGCTACGTCCAAAATACAGCTCCATTGTTGCTTTGAGTCGATCCATACTGCTAGCATTACCAGATTTACGTACTAGAGCATACACATGTGCCTCACTGCGATGTAACAATTCATACAGCAGATAAGAGCCGAGGTAGCCTGTTGCACCTGTCAGCAACACATGAGTAGCAGGAAGCAACGTATCTGGGGCAAAGGTTGCGACCTGTTCCGGGTATTCCACCAGATCGATCAATTCACCCGATGGAGTAAATGGCAGCAATTCTGCTTGTCCACCACCTGGAAGTTCAGCTCTAGTTGCCAGCGCAGCAATCGTTTTGTAATCAAAGAAGTCGGCAATTTTCAGAGCAGGATAGTATGGTTTGAGCAAAGTTAATACGTGAATAACATGTAGCGAATCGCCACCGATCGCAAAGAAATCATCTTGAATACCAATATGCTGACGATTGAGAACTTCTGACCATGCATCGGCAATGCGTTGTTCGGTTTCCGTTTGTGGGGCTACATAACCTGCTGGTTGTTCAGCCAACTCGGTGTTTGGATAGTCGATCAGCCGTTTCCGTTCCGCTTTACCAGTTGGTGAGATTGGGATCGCATCCAGCTGACATACAAATTTCGGTACAAAATAGGATGGCAGGCGATCAGCTAAAAATTGTTTGATTGCTGCTGGAGATAATTTGCTACCGTCCTGCGTTGTAAAGTAGGCGACAAGCATATTTTGATTGGACGCATCTTTTTTGGCGACAACTACAGCGTCTTGAATGTCTTCGTATTTGTTCAGATTATCTTCGATCTCACCGATTTCAATACGATGACCTCTGATCTTGATCTGGGAATCGCGACGTCCCACATATTCAATCGTACCATCAGACAGCAATTTCGCCAGATCACCAGAGCGGTATAGCTTGGCACCTTCCACATGAGGATGGGGAATAAAGGCAGCATCTGTTTTATCCTGTTGATTTAAATAGCCTTTAGCAATACCCACTGTAGAAATGTACATTTCACCAGGTACGCCAACTGGGCATAACATCAGCTGGTCATTCAGAATAAAGATTTCGTAGTTATGAATCGGACGACCGATCGGAACGTTAACGACATGTTCAGCCAGTGGTTCTGTAATTTTGTGCATAGTAGCGCACACCGTGCATTCTGTTGGACCATACGCATTGACAACATGAACCGGTTTACCGACATTTTGTTGGAAAGCACGTACACGTTCGCCATAGAGTGCTTCACCAGCTACAGCCAGCAGACGCAAGCTGTACAGACGTGCGTAGCCTTCCGGTGATAAGTAAGCGGACAGCTGATTGAAGAATACGGTTGGTAGTGCAGTAATGATTGTTGTGCGCGTACGTTCAATCGCTACGGCAAATTCTTCAATCGATACACGCTCATCCGCATCCAGCATATACATATGTGCACCGTGGAACAGTGGAGCAATCGTATCCCAGACGGAGCCGTCAAAGCTGTAGCTGGCGAACTGTGCCATAATATCCTGTGGCACAATATCGAATTGTTCCTTCAAAATTTGTCCAAGGTTAACGACACCGCCATGAGCGATTAATGTACCTTTTGGCTTACCAGTAGAACCGGAAGTATAAATGACGTATGCCAGATCGTCAGGACCTGCATTGGATTGTGGATTGATTAACAGGTTCGCAGGAGCATCGGAACGAATCGATTCAATAGAGATGACACCGCGAAGAGTGGAGATACCGGCAGTCAGTTCATGTACTTTGTGATAATGCTCGGATTGGGTGATAACGAAAGCAGACCGTGTATCCTGAACGATATAGTGATTACGATCATCTGGATGCGCAGGATCAACAGGTACATATACACCGCCAGCTTTCATAATACCGAGCAGCGTGATAACACTATGCAAGCTGCGATCCAGAAACATTGTTACAAATTCGCCGCGTTTCAAGCCTTTGTTCAGCAGCAGATGAGCGATCTGGTTGGATTGTTCATTCAATTGACGGTAAGTCAGTGTAGTGCTGCGGTAGCTAATAGCATCGCGATCCGGGTATTGACTCGCTGCTTGCTCAAATGCGCCATGGAACGTTAATTCAGTGTTGTAAGGTGCAGCTGTATGGTTAAGTGCATTGTATAGCACTTCATCTTCGGCGTTTAGAATATCAATCGCGCCTGCGGGCAATTCAGGATGCGTAAGTAACCCTTCTAGCAGGCGAATGTAATAAGCAGAGAAACGTGCAATCGTTAAAGGTTTAAACAGAGAATCGTTGTATTCTACAACCATAGTTAAAGAAGATTGATGAGGCACGATTGCCCAGTTAATAATCTGTCCGGGTTGTGCAGGAATCGTTTGTCCAAAGCTGAATACGGTATCACTCTGTACACGCTGACCGGTTTGAGCTTGAGACAGCTGTGTATATACATGTTGAACAGTACTTTCAAACGAAGATTGTTCTTCAAACGAAGCATAGACGGGAATCATCCCTTTTGCTGAAGCGAAGAGAGCGGCAGTTTCATATTCGCCTGATAGACGATACATCCAGCCAAGATAGGCAGCAAGCAAAACACTTTGCTGTTGCAAGCCCGGTTGCAGTGTATTCACATAACCGGCAATTACGGGACCAAGATCAAAGCGATGAATAGCAAATGTACCCTTCTGATGTTTGCGAGCATGATCTAGCGGAATCTGCAAGGCAGGCAGCTGTAGAGGAACATGGGACGGACGGCTATTTTCAGATAGGGGCATAATGATCTCTCCTTAAAATTGAAGTTGTAAAACTGTTTAATGTCTGAGCACAGTTGAAAAGAGAGTTGCGTTGTTTACAAGACTTTTCAGTATAAGTTATGAGAGTACCGCATTTTCCCGGAAATCGGGGGAGAGCAAATGATTCTATATAGGCAGAAATCATTTGTTCTCCCGATTACCAGAAAATATCAGATGAATTTGAATATTAGATGAATTCTATATCAATCAACTTTGCGTACGTGGAAATGGGAGATCAATTCTTGGAGCTGTTCAGCCATTGTGGAAAGCTGGTTGGCAGCATCCGAAGTTGAAATAACGGTTGCTTTTTGACCTTCCAGGTTTTCAGATACTTTGGCACTATTAGCAGCGGCAGTTGCTGCCGTTGTTTTCAGGCTATCCGCAGTTGCGGTCATCTCTTCTGTACCAGCAGAGATTTGTTGAGTCGCACTAGAGATATCTTGAATCTGCTCGGTTACTTTTTTGGTTGCATTGTGAATATCGGCAAACAGCAAGCCGGTTTGATCCGCGATGGACATTCCATGCTCCACTTCCAGCGTACCTTTTTTCATCGATGTTACGGCATTTTGAATCTCGGATTGAATTTCAGCGATCAATGTGCTGATTTGATTTGCTGAATCGGCAGATTGTTCTGCCAGTTTGCGAACTTCACCAGCTACAACTGCAAAACCTTTGCCATGCTCGCCAACACGTGCAGCTTCGATAGAAGCGTTCAATGCTAACAGGTTGGTTTGACCGGAGATTCCTGTAATGATGCCCAGAATGTTACCGATCTCCTGTGAACGGCTTTCCAGCAGTTCGACTGCTTTGGCAGTTTCATGTACGGAATCGGAGATCAATGCCATCTGGTCTGTTACTTTGGATACAATTTGATTACCTTGCGCGGATTTCTGTTCCATCGCATAGGCTTCATCCGAAACGGTAGAGGAGTTTTTGGCAATCGTATTGATGACTGTCGATACTTCACTCATCGATTTGGCTGTTTCCTCAGTAGCGGCTTCCTGATATTTCATGCCATCCGCGATGTCTTGTACACTGTTAGCAAGTGTCATGGAGCGGCTGCTATGGTCGGAAGCACTATCCATCAGCATTTTGGCAGATTCGGTCACTTGTTTGGAAGCGGATTGAACGTTGACGATAACGCTGTTCATTTTCGCAACCATTTCGTTGAATTTCTGGTTGATAATACCGAGATCGTCTTTACCTGTTTTGATATGAGTATCCAGATTTCCTTTGCTAACCTCTTCAATCCCGCGAATCAATTCACGAATCGGAGAGAGTGTGCGGCGAACAATGAAGAACTGGACGATAAAGATCAGGACAAGGAAGATAACCATGATAGTGATTCCGCGAAGAAGCAATTCATGCAAACCGTCCGGAATTGCGCTCGCATCGGCGTCAACACCGAAGTAGGCAAAGATTTTACCATTGGAGTCTTTGATCGGATAAAGGATTGTAGTCCACAGTCCAAAATCGTCACTATAGAAGCTGGTAAATGTAGTCTGTCCGGTTTTCAGCATTTCCTGAACACCTTCAACGATCGTTTGCGGCTGTTCGTACATGTCGCCGATATTGACCTTGCCTTCTTTGAGAGCTTCCATCAGTTTGGTTGGAACCGCAACCAGCTGTGTGCCGTTGCCATTCTCAAGCTCGGTACCAAATACATAAGCTTGTGCGATATTCGGATTGTATTTGTTTACATTATCAAGATATGCACGTAATTCGCTTTGTACTGGACCTTCATAGCTTTTTTCAGCCATTGCTTGTTGAACTTGCTGGGTAGTAATGCCCTGAGCAAAAGTATCCGTAACCGCTTGGATCTGTCCGTGAAGCTGGTCAATCAAAATCGTTTTCTGGGTAAAGTAGCTGCTGACAAGCAAAATAACACCGATCAGAATAATACTCATTGCCGAGATGATCAGGTTTTTTGCAAAGAAGGACAGTTTGCCTAGTTTTTTCAATGAACTTCACTCCTGTAATCTAATTGATAAATACAATTCGTTCGACGCTATGGCAATTCGACTGCCATTATAGACAATCGGTTTACCATCCCCGACATTTTGCACACCTCAGTAAATTAGGTATTTAGAATCATTTATTCGGTATGAGGCAAAAGTAACAATTAAACATCGGAACCAATTTTTGCCTTAACCTAGTAAAAAATTCAATTTCACTCGGCTGCACATAACTTAATATGTCGGAAATTGTAAGGTATTATGTTATAGCGTTATAAAAAAATTATCAGGAGATGAAGCTGAGTCTTTTAAACTAGTTCTATAAGACTATTAGCTTATACCCTGTATAAAGAATGTTGAAACAACATCTTAAATAATTTTTTCTGTGGGATCATGTCGAATATTGCAATTACACTTGTGCGTTGATTACCTTTGTATTTCTCAAATGGTTGGGATAAAATGGGGTATAGACGTTATTCAGGCATGATAATTGCCCTGAGGCTGGTCCAGTACCCATTCCAGCATGAGACACATGTCTTCCAGACGGACAAGTTGTTCGTTCAGAGCTGTGTATGCAGCTGCTTCTGGTGTGAGGGTGGAGAGTCTTGTTCGGAGATTCGTTTGTTGGGCATTCAATTTGTGTAGCTTCGCCTTGATCTGATTTTCAGTTCGCATAGCGTTGACTCCTTTAATGTGGGAATGGATAGGATGTGTAACTGCGTATATTCGCCAGTTTCAGTATAGTTCAATTGAATCATGAAATCTATGGATGATGATAAATTGAACATGTATTTGGGCAAAGTAAAGTTTGAGTAATAGGTGGTTAACGTTTGTGGTACTTCTCCATTTATGAAAGCGTAACGCATCATAAGAGTGGAGAAACCGGCAAAAATCTGGATGATGGAGTGAACGAAAGCTATGAATATCAAACAGCTGGCTGCTGAAAAAGCGGTAGACTGGGTAGAAGATGGAATGACAGTAGGATTGGGAACGGGATCTACAGCGGTTTATGCTATTCGTAAATTGGGAGAACGCGTACAACAAGGACTGACGATCCGAGCAGTTGCTACATCGATGGAATCGGAAAAATTAGCACGCGAGTGTTCCATTCCCATTGTGCCTTTTGCCGAAGCTGGCATGATTGATCTGACCATTGATGGCGCAGATGAAGTGGACCCTGATCTGAACCTGATCAAAGGTGGCGGTGGTGCCTTACTGCGAGAGAAGATTGTCGCTGCACGCAGTCGCCAAGTAATGATCGTTGTCGGCGAAAATAAAGTTGTGCAACGGTTAGGTACATTTCCACTGCCGGTAGAAGTTGTTCCTTTTGCACACGAATGGACAATTGAGAAGCTGGAAAGTCTGGGCGGCACGCCAGTTCTACGTAAAACCGAAGATGGTGAAGTGTTTGTTACCGACAACGGTAACTACACGGTGGATTGTCATTTCAAAGAAATTCTGAATCCGGCGCGTATGCACCGTCAGTTGAATGATATTCCAGGCGTCGTAGACAACGGATTATTTATCGGTCTGGCGAGTGCGGTCATCGTTGCTTACAATAGTGGAACGATTGAAGTATTACGCGCTGGCAGATAAACGTGATCTATAAATATGCGTATCCTTCCAAATGGAATTAGCAAGGGCTTGGAAAGATACGCTCTATTGCAAGGATAAGCTCTAATCGTTACTAGAATAAAATCTGACTGCTTGAACAGACACATGTTCTTATACGAGTATTATCGCTGACTGGATTGCGTATATTTCAATGTAAGTCGAAAAATGTTGCATGTGAACATTTTTCGGCTTTTTGTTATGTAATCGTGGAGACTGCCACTGGATTGTTCACAATTTCGCAGTTGACAAATATGCTTTGTTATACTATCTTTAAATCAAGATTTACTAATTCATAATTTCCGTACAGGTTAAAAGGAGAGAATACCATGTCCAAAGTTTTATTCGTCAAAGCTAATAACCGTCCTGCTGATCAAGCGATCACTGTGCAACTGTATGATGCCTTCCTGGAAAGCTACAAAGCTTCCCATCCAGAAGATGAAGTACAAGTCTTGGATCTGTTTGAAGAAAAACCAGCTTACTATGATGCATTCGTAATCGGTGCGAACTTCAAAGCATCCCAAGGCATCGAAGTATCTGCTGAAGAGCAAGCTGCTGTTGATCTGATCAACCGCTACCTGACTCAATTCCTGGAAGCTGAAAAAGTAGTAATCGCATTCCCGCTGTGGAACTTTACCGTTCCTGCTGTCCTGCACACTTACTTTGACTACCTGTCCCAAGCGGGCAAAACATTCAAATATACTCCAGAAGGTCCTGTAGGTCTGGCTGGCGGTAAAAAAGTAATGCTGCTGCACGCAAGTGGTGGCGTATACTCCGAAGGTCCTGGCGCAGACGTTGAGCTGGCTGTTCGTTATGTACGTTCCATGCTCGGATTCTGGGGCATCACTGATGTTGAGAAGTTCCTGATCGAAGGTCACAACGCATTCCCTGATCGTGCAGCTCAAATCGTTGCTGAAGGTCTGGAAAAAGCAAAACAAACAGCAACACAATTCTAAGATTGTTCGCTGCTTGAGCTTGTTATCCTGTGGTTCCCATGCTTGCATATGATCTTTGCTTCTCACTTGAATACGATCAGTCAGACAGAGAAACCGGCAGGAATGGAACATATATATGTCGAAGTAAGACATGTAAGGTATTCTTGATTTTCTGATGTATTCAGTATCAGATTCATCGATTACAATGGCGCCTGGTGTGCTGCGAAAATGGCAGTGCGTCAGGCGTTAAACATCATGAGGGAGGGACCTAATTATGAAACAGGCAAACCGTACAACCGCTCCTGCTAACGATGTGGAGAAGGAATCGCTGCATCTGTGGACTGTTTTATCGCGTGCCTATCAGTCAGTGGTATCACTGATTAATGCCGATATACAGAGCTATGGTCTGAATCCGACTGAACTCGGCGTGCTCGACTTCCTGTATCACAGCGAAGAACCGCAACCCCTGCAAAAGATCGGACAAAAGGTACTCATTTCCAGTGGGAACATCACGTATGTGGTGGACAAGCTGGAGAAGAAGAATCTGCTTGCTCGCCGTTCGTGCGACAATGACCGTCGTGTTATTTTTGCCGAATTGACGGAACAGGGGAATTCATTTTTTGAAGGCATCTTTGATCAGCATAAGCAGGCAATCGTGGAAGCGATGGCAGGCTTGTCGCAGGAAGAGAAGCTGGTTGTCATCCCGCTGCTCAAGCAATTGGGCTTTGCAGCTGCGGACAAAACAGTCTGACCGATAGCATTTATCGGTTGGACTTTTTTTATGTGATTTTGTTGTGATTTTGTTGTATAGATAATTCCTATCAATTTTGTATGAATAATCATTGACCTGCTGAAAAAGAGCGGGTATAGTAATGAAAAGTCATATTTTGTCGCCATTTTAAATGGTCTAAAGTTCGTACCATATACCATTTACAATATAGGGAGGATGGCATGCCTACGTATTTTCCACAACAATTTGAAAAAGTCTCCCCCAAGAAGGTCAGTGACTTTATTTTTGAACAGCTGGAAGAAGCGATTATTCTGAAGGAGTTGCTGCCAGAGGAACAATTGCCGAATGAGCGAGAGCTGGCTGTGATGTTCAATGCTAGTCGGCTAGCGGTACGTGAAGCGCTGGCACGGCTAGAGGAGGAAGGGCTGATCGAGAAGCGCGTTGGTGCACGCGGGGGTACTTTTATTTTGCCCCTGACGCTTCATTCGCATCGACGTCACCGGGATCAAATTGCTGCCGATTGGGAGCAGTGGAGCAAGGTATTTGAATATCGGCTCATTATTGAACCGGAAGCGGCATGTCTGGCAGCGCAGCGAATTAGCGAGGCAGAGCTACGACAGTTGCAGCAATATCTCGATATGAGCATCGAGGCAGATTGTCCGCGCGAACTATTCCGCTCGCTGGATGTGAAGTTTCATCTGTCGATCGCGCGTGCGTCAGGCAATGTGTATTTTGAAAAGGCCGTCCGTTCGATTCGGACGAAGATCAATCCGGCGCTTGATCTGATGCCATACAGCAATGAGGTGCGCGTGCGCAACTCGGATAGTCACTTTGAATTGCTACGGGTACTGCATGAACGGGATGGAGTACAATCGCGCGAATTGATGAAACGTCATATTGAGCAGGCGGCATCAGCCATTCATCGGCGTGTATTCGAAGAACGTCCAGCAGATGAGGAGGTGCCAGAATCGTGATCAACAGTACTGGTAATCAGCGGTTGCTAGAGGCACTGCAACACTTACCGGCGCAGCAGACATTACCGCAATTGATGCCGCTGGCAAGACAGTTACAACCTAAGCTCAGTGCATGGCGACGAGATCTGCATCGTCATCCAGAGATCGGGTATGAGGAACATCGCACATCGGCGATTGTGGCAGAGTATTTACAGCAACTCGGCTTGAACGTTCAGACGGGTATTGGACAAACGGGTGTGGTAGCACTGTTAGAAGGCAAACAGCCGGGTCCAACGATTGGCTTGCGAGCGGATATGGATGCACTGCCAATACAGGATGCCAAGCAGGTGGAGTATGCGTCTACTGTTCCGGGCAAAGCTCATCTGTGCGGTCACGATGCGCATACAACGATGCTGATGGGAGCTGCGAAGCTGCTAACCGACATCGGTCAACCGGAGTATGGCAATATCAAATTCATTTTCCAACCTGCGGAAGAAGGACTGGCAGGTGCGGAAGCGATGATCCGCGACGGGGTATTGGACAATCCGGCAGTGGATTGGATCACCGGTCTACATGTATTTCCGGGTTTACCTGTCGGGGAAATATCTATTTGCAAAGGTGCTGCTTTTGCGTCAGCTGACTTCTTCACGATTACCGTTCACGGGCAATCCGGTCATGCAGCACGTCCGCATGAAGGAGTCGATGCGATTGCAGCGGCGGCGCAGATGATCACTGCTCTGCAAAATATATGCAGTCGTATGGTGAATCCGCTTGATACGGCAGTGATTAGTATCGGTCGCATTGAAGGTGGGCAGATGGCTACGGCACTGGCAGATCAGGTGCAGATGAGTGGGACCGTGCGTACATTGTCAGCAAGTGTGCGTCAGCAGATACCGGAGCTGATGAAGCGTGTACTGGACGGTGTGGCATCTTCATTCGATGCGGTAGTTGAGCTGGATTACCGGATGAGTTACCCGGTTGTACATAATGATTCGCAATTGGTGGATTTTCTGACCCGTACATGTGAACAATTACCGGATGGACCGCAGTGGACAGTCATGCAGCCGTCGACAGGCGGAGAAGATTTTGCTTTTTATGTGCAGCAGGTGCCGGGTGCCTTCTTCCGCTTAGGTACGGGAAATGGCAGTCCAGAATACGCGTATCCACTGCATCATCCGCGGTTTGATCTGGATGAGCAGGCATTACCTTATGGAGTAGCGATGTTGTCGGCTCTAGCGTTACAAGGTCTAGCGGTTTCGCAGAACGTTAGGGACAATTAATACCGTGAACCGTGAACCGTGAACCGTGAACCGTGAACCGTGAACCGTGAACCGTGAACCGTGAACCGTGAACCGTGAACCGTGAACCGTGAACCGTGAATCTGTGCAATACCCGCAATATGGATTGGAATGAATCCCATAGACAAGTATAGGAGTGGATGAAATGAGAACGTCCAAATGGTTTGGCAGCAGCGTAATAGTATTGATCATTGCAATTGTGCTGGCAGGTTGCAGCGGCAACAAAGGCGATAGTGACAGCGCAGCGCAGGGAGATAGCGCTACGAACAGCAAAGTGCTGACTATTGGTACATCGACCGACATTGAGAGCTTTGACCCGCATAACAATAACAATACTGCCAGTGAAGCCGTATTGGTAAATATGTATGATTATTTGCTCAAAAATGACAAAGATCAGAAGAAAGTGCCAGTTCTCGCTACATCATGGGAACAGACTGACGATACGACGTGGCGCTTCAAGCTGCGTGAGGGCGTGAAATTCCACAACGGCGATCCATTTACAGCAGCCGATGTTAAATACACCATTGAGCGTGTTGCCAAAGACAGCTCGCTCAAGCAAAACTCCTATTTTAAAAATATTACAGAAGTGAAAGTCGTGGACGATCATACGGTCGATATCGTAACCGATGGTCCAGACCCGCTGCTGTTGAACCGTTTGACCAAAATGGGCGCTGGCATTCTGCCATCCAAATACATTGAGGAAAACGGCATGGAGCAGTTTCTGAAACAACCTGTCGGTACAGGTCCTTACAAATTCAAACAATGGATCAAGGATGATCGTGTAGAGCTGGTACGCAATGATGATTATTTTGGTGATAAGCCGAAGTGGGATGAAGTTGTATTCCGCGCCATTCCGGAATCGTCCACTCGTGTATCTGAATTGTTGGCAGGTGGTGTAGATATCGCTTCTAGTATTCCGGCAACTGATGTAGAGCGTATTCAGCAAGAAGATGGCAAGGATATTGTAAAAGTACCGATTCAACGTGTACTACAAATCATTTTGCGTATGAGTGATGGCAGTGTAACCGCCGACTCCAAAGTACGTGAAGCGATTGATCTGGCGATCGACAAGCAAGGTATTGTGGACAGTATCGCTGGCGGTGCAGGTGTAGTCACACGGACATCGGTAACACCGGGGAACTTTGGTGCTGACCCGTCGCTGTACAAACAAACGCTATATGATCAAGCAAAAGCGAAACAATTGTTGCAAGAAGCTGGCTATAGCAGCGGCGGACCAGAGATTACGATGAGCGTCTCGTCGCAATACAAAGAGTATGCCGAAGTCGTTGCGGCGATGCTGGATCAGATCGGCTTCAAAACAACACTGGATGTGTTAGAGCCAAGTGCATTTAGCGAAAAATACAGTTCCAAATCGTTCAAAGAAGCATATATGATCGGGATCGGTAACTCGCTGTTCGACGCATCGAATAACTATAACCGCTATCTGAAATCCGAAGCGGCAGGTGAAACGGATTATAACAATCCGAAGGTAGAACAATTGCTGCAAGCGGCAGCTGTTAATATGGATTCGGCTTCGCGTGCAAAGCAATATGAGGAAGTGCAACAGATTTTGGCGGAAGATCGCCCGGCAGTATACTTGTTCCAAATGGAAGGTGTATACGGTACGGACAATCGTGTGAAATTTGAACCGCGCAGTGATGAAATGTTTTATGCGGATGAAATTACGCCTGTGAATGGATAATTAACGAGCAGGGCAGGGATGAGCTGGGAATATCCCTGCCCTTTGCCGTTCATGGAGGGATTGCATGTGAAAACTTATATTATGCGCACGTTGCTTCAGATTATACCGGTGCTGCTGCTTGTATCGCTGATCGTCTTCATTCTGGTGCGTGTGACCGGTGATCCGGTGGCACTGATGCTGCCGGAAACAGCAACAGCGGAAGATCGGGCAGCGCTGACACAAGCGCTTGGGCTGGATCAACCGCTGTATCAGCAGTACATCAAGTTTCTCGGTAGTGCGCTGCTGGGCGATTTTGGTACATCATTCCGATACGGACAATCGGCGTTACCGCTTGTGCTGGAGCGTTTGCCTGCCAGTATAGAATTGGCGGCGGCAGCGATGGTGTTCGCGATTGTGATGTCTGTGCCGCTTGGAATCTGGTCGGCAGTGAAGCGTAATACCTTTACCGATCTGATTATCTCTGGGGTATCGGTTATCGGTAAAGCTATGCCGAACTTCTGGATGGGTATTATGTTGATTCTGCTATTTTCGGTTATTCTCGGCATGCTGCCGGTATCAGGACGAGGGGGATTGGATCATCTGATTTTGCCCGCCTTTACACTAGGTGTCGGGATCGGTGCACAGATGACTCGGCTGGTGCGCTCCAGCATGTTGGAGATTCTGAATCAGGATTATATGGTGACTGCCAAGAGCAAAGGGGTAAACCGATTCGTCCGTATTACCCGACATGCGCTACGCAATGGTATGATTCCGATTGTGACGATTGCAGGTATGCAGTTCACTGGGCTAATCGGCGGTACGCTAATTACAGAAACGGTGTTCGCGTGGCCCGGTTTGGGACAGCTGCTCGTCACCGCAGTGAATACGCATGATATGGCAATTGTACAGGCAGCGGTATTCGTGATTGCCGTCATTGTAATTATCGGCAATCTGCTGACTGATATCGCTTATCGTCTGCTGGACCCGCGCATTAAATATAACTGATTGATTTGCAATCATACAATGAATGGAACATTGGCATATAAACACAGCAAGTTTGCAGGGAAAGAAGGGATACAGGTATGAAACAATCCGGACGAAACTGGTTGCGTCAGCTGAGTGGCAGCAAGACAGGCATCATCGGACTGATCGTATTGATTCTAGTTGCGTTATGTGCGCTGCTGGCTCCATGGCTAGCAACGCATGATCCGGGTGCAGTTGATCCATTGAAGCGGCTAAAGCCACCGGTATGGCTGGATGGCGGCACATCGGAATACTGGCTGGGTACAGACAATTTGGGTCGCGATATTTGGAGTCGAATCGTATACGGTGCACGCGTATCGTTGATTGTGGGTATTGGGGCGGTGCTTGTCTCTGGCATTATCGGTGCTGTGCTTGGACTGCTGTCCGGTTATTACGGTAGCTGGGTGAACGCGATCATTATGCGTGTTGCCGATTCGTTTCTAGCGATTCCAGCCGTATTGTTGGCATTGGTTGTACTGGCGGTGACCAAGCCGGGCTTGATGACGCTTATTATCGTGATCGGGTTGACGAACTGGGTTACTTATGCGCGCGTTATCCGTGGTGAAGTGCTGACGTTAAAAGAACGTGATTTTGTCAAAGCGGCACAGTCGGTCGGTGCAGGGCAATTTCGGTTGATTTTCCGACATGTGCTGCCCAATGTAATGTCAACGCTCATTGTTGTATCCAGTATGAATGTATCGACGACCATTCTTATGGAAGCTTCCCTGAGCTTTCTCGGGCTTGGCATCAAGCCGCCGGATGTATCATGGGGCGGTATGCTGAGTGATGGACGGCAGTATATTGCGACGAGCTGGTGGGTCGCGACATTCCCAGGACTGGCGATTACGTTAACCGTACTAGGTGTTATTTTCCTAGGCGACTGGCTGCGGGATAAGCTGGACCCGCGTATTACTAACGATCAAGCGTAAATCAACTGGAAGCATATGCTAGAAGGAGGAACAGCATGACACGATTATCGATACAACCGCAAGATCTATACCAGAGCCAGTGGGTCAGCGATCCGTCTGTTGCTCCGGATGGACAAATTGTATATGTGCATAAAAGGATAGATGCTGAGAGCAATCAGTATAGAAGTACGCTACGATTGCTCTCAGCAGACAGTAAGGATGATACGCCATTGACGGACGGACCTGCCGATAGTGCGCCGTCTTGGTCACCAGATGGTAGACAGATTGCCTTTATCCGCCGTACAGAAGGATTGCCGCAACTGTGGATCTGGTCAGTTAAGACGCAGGAGGCGACTCTTGCTCTGTCTATGAAAAAGGGAATCGGTACATTTAGCTGGTCACCGTCCGGCAAGCATATCGTATTGATTAGCCGGGAACCTTTTGAAAATGGGACGGGTGTTCATGATGATACTCGTGGGCGTGTATTGAAGCGTACCACTCCAAGAGCAGAAGGCAGTGGTTGGTGGGATGGACAGATCGGCAGAGTGTGGTTATGGCAGCTTGGAGAGCCAGAGGCGATTCGTTTGACAGAAGATACAGTAGAGGCTTCTGCACCGGTCTGGTCACCGTCCGGCACCTCTGTCGCCTACCTCGGTCAAAAAATTCCTTCTATTAATAATAGACATTATACAGACCCAGATGAAGACCGTTCCCCTTTCAATGATCTGTATACAGTAGATTGCTCCTCAGGTGAGGTGAAATGTCATACGACTCATCAATACAGCATCAGTCAGATCAATTGGCTTGCCGATGAAAGTGGTTGGATTCTGATCGCCAATGATCGTACATTTGGTAGTGGTACGCAGAATACAATATATCGTCTGGATGCTATCTCCCAGCAATGTACAGAGCTAACTCCCAATATGGATATTCAATTTGGAAATTTCATTCTAAATGATATGAAAATGTGTGCGGCGCGTCCAGGTCCGACATACGGTAAGGATGATACTCATATCCATGTGGTCGGCTCCTATGAGGGCAATGCTGGTTTGTATAAGATACAGACTGATGAAGTGGGGCATATTACTTTACTGACAGATGGCGAGCGGGATATTCATCAGATCGTGTATAACCCATCTCGAGACTCATGGATTACGCTGGAAGCAACACCAGAACGTCCGTATGAGCTGGTAGAATGGTTTATGAATCATCATGATGACAGTTCGCGTCCACATCAGCAGGTGTTAACGACTCATGGCAGCAGCTGGCTGAATGGCAAAAAGGTCATTATTCCACAATCATTCCGATATACGAATCCAGAGGGACAATCTGTACAGAGCTGGATTATGAAGCCTGAAGGCAAGCATCATACAGGCAAATTGCCGCTGATTTTGCAAATTCATGGTGGACCGCATGCGATGTATTCACCGGTGTACAGTCATGAGATGCAGACGCTTGTATCACAGGGCTATATGCTGCTTCTCGTCAATCCACGCGGTAGCTTTGGATATGGTCAAGCATTTGCTCAAGCGTGCCGTGGTGATTTTGGCGGTGGTGATTATGACGATCTTATGCAGGCTGTCGATGAAGTATTGGCAGCACGCGATGATATAGATGAGGATAAGCTTGGTGTATGCGGTGGTAGTTATGGCGGCTTGATGGTCAATTGGATCATTACGCATAATGAGCGTTTCCATACGGCAGTGAGTCAGCGCTGCATTTCGAACTGGTTGTCCTTTTATGGAACGAGTGATATTGGAGTTTCGTATACCGAAGGGATTGTTGGTGGAAATCCTTGGGAACATGCGCCAAAATTATGGGATCGTTCGCCAGTGGCGCATGCTCATAACGCTGCTGCACCACTATTGATCATACATGGTGAGCAGGATCTGCGTTGTCCGGTAGAACAGGGAGAGCAGATGTATACTGCCCTGCATCGCAACAATAAGCCAGTCCGTATGATCCGATATGCAGCTTCCAATCACGGGGTATTAAAATCAGGCAAACCTTCCTTCCGAGTCGATCTGTTGCAGCAGGTGAATGATTGGTTTCATCATTGGCTACAACCATCTGTGAAATTATCTATTCCTGTTGGATTATGGATAGAAAATGTATTGAGCAGCGGTTGGGGTGCGGAGCGGTTAATCGATTGCATTCAGCGACAGGAGTGGCAAGCGTTATTGCCGCATGTGGCTGATGCACAGATGGATATGCAAGAGCGACTGGATACAGCGCTTGAACTGAACGAGCCGTGGGAAGACGCACTCCGCTACGGATTTTCGTTTACATTCATCCATGTGGGCGGGGTTCGTCGATTGCTGGCATTCGGGCTAGGATGGCGAGAGCAGGAACAATATCACTGGGAACATAACCATCTGTACGGATTGAACTTGAATGCGGAACAAAAGAGCTGGTTGGAGCAACGAATCGGCTCACAATGGGAATTGGTGTTCGAGTCGTTTACACCTTATGGTAGCGCCGTTTATGAACTGCGATTGAAACATGAGCAAACGTTTTTGTGGATTTAACCTTGAATATTGGACTGAGAAGGTTTATAGTAGTGCGACACGGAAACAGAAAAAGCGCCCGACAATAGCTTGGTCTATGTGTTCGGGCGCTTTTTGTCTCGTTTGGGAGTTGCATATGTTGAACATTACAAATGCAATCCAATTTGAGTTTTTCGACAGCATTTGGTGTATAAAACTTGCTTAATAGGCTAATGTATGGGAAAATTTCACTAACACAATCCAATGTTGACTGCATACAGTTGACAATGATCGAACTCATATTTATACTTTCGGCAGCTCTGTTGCTGGAGAGATAGGTCTACTTTTCGATAAACGGAACAGTTGGATTGGAGGGAATTTACTTCGTGTATATCGTGCAATCCATTGTTCAGGTGCCGGAAACCAAAACGGAAGATGTGGTACAGATTTACCGTGGCCGGAGCAGATTGGTGGATCAGCAGCCGGGATTTGTATCTTTTCAACTTCTTCAGAGTGAAATTGCACCGGGTGAACTCATTGTACAAATAACCTGGCAGAGTAAAGAGCATTATCTTGCCTGGGTGAAAAGTGCTGACTTCCAGCGCATTCATACGTTGGAACGTCAATATCCGGACCAGGAGTTAGCAGATAGTAAGCCTACTGTGAAGCGTTATCTGGTACGTGCGGAGTAGACCCCGTTAGGACGGGAGGTGTCCGCGATGGCGTTACAGGAAAAAGGAACAGCAGGCGAGCAATTAATTATACAAGCGGATCGATTGGCTGAGCAGGTAACGATGATGCAATATCTCAAACAGCCAGATCTGTATCAACGATTTGGAGCCAAGGGTAGAGACAGAACGAAACAGGATTCTTTGTACAGCCTCAGTTATTTGGCGGAAAGTGTACTGATGAGAAGCCCTGCGCTGTTCATGCACTATATCTCTTGGCTCAAGCTGCTTTTGAGTGGGTATCGGGTGACGCAGGAAGATCTGATCGTTAATCTGATGGCGATTCGTGGCGTGCTGCATGATCATTTTGAACACCGCGATAAGCAGCATGTGCTTCAGTATTTGGATATGGGGATTGATCATGTAGCTGCGGAACAGACCCAGATCTCTTATATATCGGAACTGGCACCGTATGGTGACAAGGCGGCAAGCTATCTGGAATGTCTGCTCGCTGCTGACCGTAAGCAGGCGTATGAAGGAATCGTTGCATTACTTGAACAACATGTACCGATCAAGGATGTGTACATGCATATTTTCCAAGCTGCGCAGTATGAAGTGGGACGCCTGTGGCAACTTGGACGAATCAATGTAGCGCAGGAGCATTATTGCACGGCTGCAACCCAGAGTATCATGTCCCGACTGTACCCGTACTGGTTGGCTGCTCATCCAAAGGGCGGCACGCGAAGACTCGTCTCTGCTTGTGTTGGTAACGAGCAGCATGAGATGGGAATTCGAATGTTAACCGATTTTTTTGAAATGGAAGGCTGGGATACGTACTATCTGGGTGCGAATGTGCCCGATCACAGTTTGCTTCAATCCATTGTAAGCTATCGTGCTGATCTGATCGCTATTTCGGCAACGATGACATTCCATGTGCATCTGGTACAGGAATTGATCGCCACTATTCGCAGCAATGAGCATACTGCCGGCATCAAGATTATTGTCGGTGGATTGCCATTTAATATAGATCATCAGCTCTGGCAACAGGTTGGAGCTGACGGTTACGCGTCGGATGCGGATCAAGCGATTCAACTGGCTGATACTCTGGTACCTGCTGCGCGGCAGCAATAGCCAGCGTTCAGCAGAATATGGGGAAGGGAAGATGAATGCAATGATGAATGCAGAGCATGAGATCATGGTTTTGCGCAAAACAATTGAAGATCTTTCCCACCAGATTATCCAGAGTAAGCACCAGGAAGAACAAGCGCTGTCCGAATTTTCAGCCATGAACAATGAACTGGTTAATTTACAGCGTTTGCTTGCCAAAAGTAATGCTGAATTGGAATCGGCTACGGAAGAAGCGGTGCAGGCGAATCAGGCACGCGCTCGTTTCATCGCTATTATGACTCACGAAATTCGCACGCCTATGAATGGCGTTATTGGGATGGCTGAGATTCTGTTATCGTCTGATCTCACAGAAGAGCAGAAGCGTTCGGTTATGCTGATTCAGGAATCAGCTGATCTGCTGCTAAATATGATTAACAATATGCTGGATCTATCCAAGATGGAAGCTGGCAAAATGCAGCTACAAGAAGGCATCATCAATATGCGCTTGCTGCTGGATCATATTATTCGCCTGATTGAACCGAAAGCGAATGAAAATGAAAATGCCATTTCGGCGTTTATTGATTACCGTGTGGAGAGCGATTTGATTGGAGATGGCGGTCGTATTCGCCAGATTCTGCTGAATCTGATCAACAATGCCAATAAATTTACACGCAACGGTAAAATTGAAATCAGCATTCAACTCAAAGAAAATCGTGCAAATCTACAAGTTCTGCACATCGAGGTTTCAGATACCGGGATCGGTATTGCGCCGGACCAGCAGAACAATCTGTTCCAGCCTTATGCACAGGCGGAACATCCACAACATCATAATGTGGAAGGAACAGGACTTGGTCTGTCTATCTGCAAATCGCTGGTGGAACTGATGGAAGGGACTATTGATTTGAAAAGCGATACAGGAAAAGGATCGACCTTCTGGTTCGATATCCCATTGAAAAAAGGCTCAAAAGCAGTTGCCAGCTCAGCACCAGCTAATGCTATTGCTGGTCAGGATGCACAACAGTATTCTTCAGCTTCACCACAGACTGCTGTATCCACATCTGAGAGCAGAGCGACTGATCAGCATATTTTGATCGTTGAAGATAATCCGATCAATAGTCAGGTGATTCAACTCCAATTGAAGAAGATGGGCATGCGTAATATCCAGATGGCGGTGAACGGTCAGGAAGCATTGGACATTTTTCAACAGCAAGAGTATGCACTGGTGCTAATGGACAACCGGATGCCGATCATGGATGGTTTTCAGGCAACACGCAAAATCAGGGAGCTGGAACGGATGAACGTTCGTCATCCAGTACCCATTATTGCGCTGACTGCCAATACGAGTCCAGAAGATCGTCAACGCTGTCTGGAAGTCGGAATGGATGATATTTTGACCAAACCGGTTAATCTGGAAAGTCTCACCAAAATCATGCATAAATGGCTGCCAGCGACTAGCATAACCGAAATGGTTCTGGATATGAAAGTGATTCAAGAGATTATTGAGCTGAATGACGAGGGTGACCCAGAAGTACTGCGTACACTGGTAGAGATGTTCCAAACGGAAACACCAGCCAAGCTGGAGCGATTGCAAACATTATGCATAGAGCAAAATGCGCAAGTATTGGCCGAAGCTGCACATGAACTCAAATCGGGTAGTCTCAGTATTGGCATCAATCATCTATCTCAGTTATTGTCTGAAATTGAACGCAAAGCGCTTAACGGCGATCTGAATGGTGTATCAGCGATTGTAGAATCACTGTTTCCCGCATATGAACGCGCGCGTCTGGAACTTCAACAATTGGTAACTTGAAACGATACCACAACATAGGATCTATATATCGGATACATGTGAACCTGTATGCATGAACATTGCATACAGGTTTTTTGTTTGCGTAATGGTAAGTAACTTGCTGCACATAGTGAGAAGAACATGATGTCGCCAAGTGCTACTTCTGAAGTCAACGGTAGTTGTGTGCCAGATTGGGTAATGGATATCATACAAATTTGCAAGGTGGCATGATCCAGAGTAGCTGCCGAAAGGATGGAACAGAAGATGTGTGCATCATTTGATACAGCGAGAGAATCCGAAAACCAGTACCATCAACAATTTTATAAAGATAATAAGCTGTTTGAAGATGGTAGCTGGATGTCTCGTCCAACGCCGCTCGTGATGGAATTGCTGGAACGATTGCAGCAGTATACCCCCGCACCTCATGTGCTTGATCTTGCTTGTGGGGTTGGTCGCCATGCGATACCCGTTGCTCAGAAGCTGGAACATGGTGGTAAAGTGACAGGGGTGGATCTTTTGGAAGATGCCATTCAGCAGTTGCAGCAATATGCGGATGAATATCAGGTAGCAGATCGCATCGAAGGCGTTATGAACGATGTGGAACATTACCATATTGAACAGCAGCAGTTTGATTATATGATCGCTACAGGCTGTCTGGAGCATCTGTCATCTGAGCAGGCACTGCGAGATACGCTGGAGAATATGCAGGAAGGTACGCGTACTGGGGGCATTCATTTTATCTCTATGACATCGTCGGTACAGCAACTGGATCAGCAGAGTGGAGCAGCGGAAGAAGGTAATATTGAGCTGAATCTGAGTACGGAGCGCCTGCTGGAAGTGTTGGATACAGTATATGCAGATTGGAATATCCTTGCCCGCAAAGCAGTTGCACAGGCGATTGAAGAGAATAAGGATGAGAAAGAAATTGAGCTACAGGGCAACTGGGTTACCTTTGCTGCGAGCAAAGAACCGCTTCAACAGGAACCAGCATTGTTGCGACAAGTGGCACAAACAGAGTAAACTAGTCTGGTATACCTGATAAACGGGAGGAACTGTTGTGCTTGAATTAGTAAATATTGAAATGGAAGATGAACAGCTGCGTGAATTGTTATCCTATGCTGTTTTTCCAGATGATGAAGTGCTGGATAACGTATTGGAGCAGTATCGCAGCAATCCGCAGCAACGATTGTACCAATATATCGAAGATGGCGAAGCGATTGGTATTATCGGCTGTGCAGATGATCAGGAGATGCCAGATGCGTTGCGAATTCGTCATATGGCGATTGCACCGGAAGAACGCGGATTGGGCTATGGACGAGGAATTATTTTGTTGCTGTTAGAAAAGGAAAAGCCTGCGCTGCTGATGGCGGAAACGGATGCGGAAGGTGTAGAATTTTACCGCAATATCGGATTTTCGGTGATGAGCACAGAGCTGGATGAAGAAACAGCAGATTCATTTCTTTGTGTATTCCATGCGGACGAGGAAGCCGAAGAGGAATAATCTGATTATGCTAAGCAACGTATAGACGGACATACTATATAAATATGCTGACCTAGATTATTTCATTAGAAGCGTGTCATCTGAATGGAGCAACAAGACCGTCATACTTCGATATGGCGGTCTTGTTGCTGTTACATTATGTTCTGTTCAATTGCTCTATACTGTACCGCTATATATCCGTGTCCAACTCCAATATAGTAATGCTGCCAGACTATAACCAAAACCAAGCCAGCATACTCCATTCCATCCATACGCTGCATACACCCATGTTGATGTTAACGACCCCGTAGCACTGCCAATAGAATAAAAGATCATATAGCCACCCGTCAATCGACTCCCCGCTTCAGGGCGTGCAGCCAGAATCATGCTCTGGCTAGTTACATGTACCGCTTGAACTGCCAGATCCAGTATAACGATGCCAGCAATCAGCCACCAGACATGATCATACAATTGCCACATGAACAACCACGATAATACCAGCAGCGCCAGAGCGATACCGCTTGTCCGGTGCATCCAGCCACGATCTGCCCAGCGACCTGCGCGTGAAGCCGCTAGTGCCCCTGCCAATCCAGCAATATCAAGCATCCCAATTGCGCTATGTGACCATATAAAAGGTGCTGCACTAAGTGGAAAAACAAGCGTTGTCCACAACGTACTGAACGCAGCAAAGATCAACATAGCCAATATTGCACGATTTCGCAAAATAGGCAGATCGCGAAACAGCTGCAATGTTGATAGCACGAGTTTGCCATACGACAGCTGAGCAGACGATGTAGCAGCTGATCGTTCTTTTGCCGGGAAATAGTAGTAAATCAAGATAGCGACAACAAGCATCATGATCGCTGAGCATACATACACCGAACGCCAACCACTCCAATCGGTCAACAATCCGGCGATAACGCGCGCTAGCAAAATGCCAATCACAATACCACTTGTCACCACACCAACGGTACGCCCGCGCTGCGCTGGTGAGGATAACGATGCCGCTGCGGCTACGATGGTCTGAGCAACGACTGCCAGCCCACCGATCATGCCGATGCCGATCCAGAAGGTCAACGTTCCTGAAGCCATAGCGGTGCACAACAGACAGATTACCGACAACAGCATTTGTCCGGTTATGAGTAATCGTCGTGGTAACATATCGCCGAGCGGCACGAGCAAAAGCAAACCTAGCGCATAACAAAGCTGAGTGACTGTAATCATCGACCCGGATAAGGCGGCATCCATATGCAGATCAGCTGCAATTATATTAAGCATCGGATGAATATAATAAATATTAGCAACAGACAATCCACAAGCGACTGCAAATAACAGCATTAGCGGTGCCGGAAGACCGGGTGATGTAGGTTGAATAGGCGTAGTGGAATCCTGTGTGTAAGTAGTATGAGCAGAGCGAGTATGTATATCTGTTTGCCGAATCATCGTGTAAACCTTCTTTCTGTACCGATTGGTATTTAATTGAATGTAACTATAATATGTCAAATAATAGATGTCAACAGGAAGGATATCATTCGTATACTTGTGTAGGTGTAGGTGTAGGTGTAGGTGTAGGTGTAGGTGTAGGTGTAGGTGTAGGTGTAGGTGTAAACACAGATATAGGTAATCTACTTACAACCGATCAGCCAACGATGTATTGCATCACGCGTATCAACAGATTAGAATAAAATAAATTACTAATCGGTACAAAAAGAGGTGGAGACTATGGCGAGAAAACGCGAGTTTGACGAACAACAGGTGTTGGAGCAGGTGATGCAGCTGTTCTGGCAACAGGGATATGAAGCGACATCTATGAGCGATCTTACAGCAGCCACCGGTTTGCAAAAACCGAGTCTATACGCCGCATACGGTGACAAAAGATCGTTATTTGAACAAGCATTGCGTCGATACAATGAACAGCATTTAATACAGATACAGCAGCTTTTGCATACTGGCAAAACGGCAAAACAATCCTTTACGCAACTATTTCAGCATGTACTGAATATGACTCTTGAAAATAAATACCAAAATGCAGTTCAAGATCAGTGTAAAGTTCACAGTACGAATGAGAATTACAGCGAACATAATAATGACAATAACGAACATTACAGTAAGAATGAAGAGCATAGTGACAATAAAGATTATGATAACGCTCAACGTATCCCCGACTATGGATGTTACTGTCTCAATACGCTGGTGGAGCTGGCTCCACATGATCAAACCTTTGCAGCCTTGACCCGTGAACATCAGATGAAGCTGGCAGATGTATTTACACAGCGCTTGCAGCAGGCAGTTGAGCAGGGCGAATATGCCCCAACATATGACGTATCCGGCAATGCACATATATTGCTAGTAAACATGATCGGTCTGACTGTATTGCTAAAAGCGAATCCTGATCCCGCATTCGTCCAGCATTCGGCAGCATTGTTACTATCTTCGTTGCTAGGCTGATTGGTTGCTATAACCTGCTATAACAACGCTCATCTATATTGCCAACAATGACCAAACAATATCCATCCATCACCTAATGCAAATAAAAATCCAATGCGTGCAAACTAGCAATATACGGCATACTTTTATCCAATTTGCAAGATAGTGCTTCCAACAAATTCTGTGTTATAATACATGACAACAATTTGAGTTTTGCGGCTGAAAGACTGCTTGTCACTGCGATGTGGTCGATTGGAAACTGCATGCCATACTGTACTGTCATTTCTATACAAACAGAAGCTGTTCACAGAAAGAATTGGGGAGGAAGGGTGCTCGTATGCAATTGACTGTCAAAGAAGCGCTGGCTGTATATCCGTTATCGGAGGCGCGTCTTGTTGCGGGTGCCGGGGGGACTTCCCGGCTCATGAAGTCGGTAAATGTGATGGATGCACCGGATATTGCCGATTGGATCAAAAGTGGAGAAATGCTGTTTACGACCGCTTTTCTGATGAAGGATGATCAGGAGGAAGCGATCAAACTGATGCGGCGGTTAAATGAACGCGGTTGTGCCGGAATGGGTGTGAAGTTGGGGAGATTTTGGGATGTGATTCCGCAGGCAATTATCGAGGAAGCAGACCGTCTGCAATTTCCACTGTTGGAGCTGCCGTTTGAATTTACCTTTTCCGATCAGATGAATGCGTTGTTTCAGGTAGAGCATGAGCGCAGTACGAAGCTGCTGCAATCGGTACTGCACAAGCAAAAGCAGCTGATGCAGTTTGCCCTGAATAAAGACTCGCAAAGCAATGTGTTCTCGGCGCTGGAAGGAATTATAAAGTACCCGGTAGCGATTATTGGCTCGCGTGGTCATGTACTGTACAATAGCGGCGAAGGCAAGGAAGATGGATTGCTGCAAGGCTGGCCGTGGAAAATGGCATTGACCCGGGTAAAATGGAATCAGGGTAGCTGTTATCGGGTGCCAGTGATGCAGCGAGATGAGCATTATGGCTTTTTGCTTGTGTTTACCGATACGGCGATTCAACTGCGCGAGGAAGAGGAATTGTTCCAGCAGGCAGCGGAAGTACTAGCTTTTCATATGGATACCACGTATCGGGAGCATATTAACCCGGGATTGCAGGATAAAATGCGTGCGTTGGTGGCGGAGCATCTGTCTCGCCGTATTTCGATTGTCGATCTGGCGCAGGGTGCGGAGAAGCTTGGTATTAGTCTGTTCAACGGGCCGTATCAATGTGTGCTGACCACACTAGAGCCGCAGGCATTTTCATCGGAAAAACGATTGGCTCAGATTCATCAGGAGCTGCAATACAATCCGCTGATGCAATTGTTTCCATCTCAGCATTTTCGGGTGGAAGAGGGCATATTGTCCATCTATACATGCCCGTCGGAACGCGATTATGGCGAGGAATTGTCTGCGTTTCTGATGAATCGTTTCGAGGATATGGCGGAGCTGGCAAGCGATGGCGGAAGTCCACGCTTCTGGATTAGCAATATCAAGCTCAAGCCGGATTCCTTCCGCGAAGCGTATCAGGAGACAGTGGAGACGCGCAAGCTCGCCCGCCGATTCGGGATGTCGCATATGGCACTACAGTTCCATACGCTGGAATTTGCTTATGTGTTCCAGCATGTGCCAGAGCATATTATGGAGACATATTGTAACAAAGTGCTGGAGCCGCTTATGATCCGTGACAGCGATCCGAATCAGGTGCTGATGTCTACGCTGGAAGCTTTTGTTGAAAATGATGGGCTGATCAACGAAGCTGCCAAGCAGTTATATGTGCATCGCAATACGGTAACGTACCGAATGGACAAGATCGGCAGTTTGCTGCAAATGGATTTTAAAAAGACGAATGATCTGTTGAAGCTGAAAATGGTGTTCACGTTCCGTAAGTTTTTGAAGCATAAGCAGCAGTAACCCATATCCAAGCGATATCCCCATGCAATCGCTCCTGATCAAACTACTACGTTGACAGGAGTTCATAGTGTTAGAGGAAACACAGCTGTCCATATCAGTTATGGCAGCTGTGTTTTTGTATAGATGCACAAAAGCATGTTATCGCATAGACCAGTATATCAAGATACGCGCATTCCCCTCTATAGCAGTATATCCGCATTACACGGCTAGTTTTACATACAAATAAACACAATAAAAGTTAAGGCATAATTCACAAATCATAAGTACAATGTTATTTTATATAACAAAAAAATAGACCTCTGGTTGATATGTACAATAACCTGACGTACAATGACAAAAATAACAATTATAATGAGGCGATCAAAATGGCACAGCATACGCAACCATGGACGTCATGGACAAAAGAGCAATATATCGCACAATTTGGTGGACTATATGAACATTCGCCGTGGGTAGCAGAGCAGACTTGGGCACAGGCTCCGTTCGCGAACTTACAGGATGTGTTAGATAAAATGAAAGCTGTTGTGGATGCAGCTGGAAAAGATAAGCAGTTGGAACTGCTGCGACAGCATCCAGATCTCGGTACACGTATCCAGATGACGGAGCATTCGCAATCCGAGCAGGCAGGTGCAGGACTTAACAATCTGACACCGGAGCAATATGAGAAGCTGTCACGTCTGAATCGCGAGTATACGGCGTCATATCAGTTTCCTTTTATACTGGCGGTCAAAGGGCGTAATGCGCAGCAAATTCTCGATATCATGGAGCAGCGGAACGGTCAACCAGCGGAACAGGAGTTTGCGACAGCATTGGAGCAGGTACACATCATCGTCGGATTGCGGATGCGTGACTGGGCAGCGCAGCAGGGGCTTACAGTATGAGCGGCAAACTGACGACTCATGTGCTGGATCTGGGGCAGGGCTGTCCCGCCGTCGGTGTACGAATCAAACTGTATCGGCATGGTGAAGCTCAGCCGCTACGAAGCGCTGTAACGAACAGCGATGGTCGGGTAGATCAGCCGTTGTTGAGTGGGGCTGAACTGGTAGCAGGTACGTATGAATTGCATTTTTACGCAGGCGACTATCATCGTCAATTAGGCGTACCGGCTGCGGAAGCTTCGATCTGGGATGTGATTCCACTTCGTTTTGTTATTCAGGATATCAATAGTAATTATCATATTCCGCTGCTTGTCTCGCCGGGCGGTTATAGTACATACCGCGGCAGCTAATATTATTGTTCTGAAACATAGATAACTAGTATGGAGAAATGACTTCATCAGATGATTGAATCAGAGGAGGGAACCGCTGTGACGCAGGCGCTCGATTGTATCATTACAGGCGGAACGGTGGTACTGCCGGATCGTACGGAAAAGCTGGATATCGGCATTCGTGATGGAATCATCGTAGAGATTGCTCCTTCGCTGAAGGAACGACCATCGTCCCGTCTTATTCAGGCTGATGGACTGCACATATTGGCTGGTGTTGTGGACATTCATGTGCATTTTAATGAGCCGGGATTGGATGCTTGGGAAGGATTTGCGACTGGATCGGCAGCGCTCGCTGCGGGCGGAATTACAACGTATGTGGATATGCCGCTAAATGGCGTGCCGCCAACGACCAATGCAGAGCGGTTGATGCTGAAACAGCAGGCAGCCGATGGCAATTCGCATGTTGATTATGCGCTATGGGGCGGTCTGGTGGAAGGCAATACGGCAGAGCTGGAAGGTCTTGCACAGGGCGGTGTCCCGGGCTTCAAGGCATTTATGTCTGAACCGGGCGGTGATGGGGAAGAAATCTTCACCCGTGCTGACGACCAGACACTGCTGGACGGTATGAAAGAATTAGCAAGGCTTGGTTATGTGCTGGCGTTACATGCGGAGGATGAGCAGATCGTATCTGAGCTGGCTGCACAGGCGCAAGCGGAAGGACGTACTGGCGAACTGGATTATGCACATTCCCGCCCTATAGCTGCTGAAGTAAAAGCTGTACAACATGCACTCCATCTGGCGCGGAAAACGGGCTGTGCCTTGCATTTTGTGCATATTAGTAGTAGGGAAGCGGTAGATGTTATTACTGCCACCAAAGCAGAAGGCATGAATGTCACAGTAGAAACATGCCCTCATTATCTCGTACTGAATGAGCAGGACTTGGTAGATAAAGGCGTTGTCGCCAAATGTGCTCCGCCACTGCGTAGTGCTGATGAGCAGGCACAATTATGGCAGGCGGTAGAGCTAGGTTTGATCGATATGATCGCTTCTGATCACTCGCCGTGTCCGCCCGACATGAAGCAGCAAGCGAACTTTTTCAACGTATGGGGTGGTATCTCTGGTGCACAGAGCACGTTACTGCTTATGCTGGAAGAAGGATTTCATCGCCGCGGCATTGCGTTGCCCAAGCTGATGAATATGCTATCGGTTGCTCCGGCAGAGCGACTTGGACTCCATTATCGCAAAGGTCGCATCGCCGCAAGGTATGATGCCGATCTAGTGCTGGTGGATCTGAATCGCGGTGCTGTGCTGGAACAGGAGCATTTGCTGGATAAACATCGTCAGAGCCCTTATATCGGATATGACTTTTCATCGACGGTTGTCGAGACGTTAGTACGTGGACAATCTGTCTATCGCGAACAAGACGGATTGATACCGGAAAAGATTGGACAATTCGTGGCGTATCAGCCGGGAGGTGTAACATATGGCTAAACAGACGGCAACGCTGCTGGAGCAATATTGTGAACGACTGAATCCGATGCTGGAATGGCTCGCTCAGCATGGTGCTGATGCACAGGGCGGCGTCACACGCCTGTTGTATACACCGGAATGGGTGGACGCACAACAAGCACTTTCAGCTTATATGAAGGAACATGGACTGGATGCCTTTTATGATCAGGTGGGAAATCTGACCGGGCGGCTGGAAGGAACACAGCCGGAATTACCAACAGTGGCAACCGGATCGCATATTGATACCGTTATTATGGGTGGTAAATATGACGGTGCTTATGGCGTTGTTGCCGGGGTGCTGGCGTTATCGTACTTGCGCGAAGCTTACGGGCAACCGAAGCGTACACTGGAAGTATTGTCGCTCGCGGAAGAAGAAGGCAGTCGGTTTCCATTAACATACTGGGGATCAGGCAATATCGCTGGCAAATATAATGTAAATGAATTACCAAATGTACATGATCGCGATGGTGTATCGTTATCGCAGGCAATTCGTGAAGCCGGATTTGGAGCGGAATCACCGTATGCTCTGGCACAACGTGAGCATGGTTCGTATATCGAATTGCATATTGAGCAGGGCTGTGTATTAGAACGCAGTCAACAGCAGATCGGTGTTGTAACTGGTATTGTCGGTCAACGCCGCATTGAGGTGCGTGTAACAGGTGAGAGCAATCATGCGGGAACGACACCGATGGGCTGGCGTAGCGATTCGCTTGCTTGTGCGGCAGAGATGATCACGATTGTTCGACGTACAGCGCTAGAAGTTGGCGATCCGCTCGTAGCGACGGTTGGTAATATTCAGCCATTTCCGGGCGTGTCCAATGTGATCGCGGGGGAAACGATGTTCACGCTGGATATTCGTCATCTGGATAGCATGGTGCTGGACGAATATACAGAGCAACTGCGCAGTCAGTTGGTGAATATTGCTGCTCGTGATGGAATGACGCTGTTCTGGCAGGAGAATCTTCGTGCCGAACCGGTGCTGATGAATAGCGATATGATTGATGAGTTACAGCACATTTGTGAACAGGACGGCATTACTAGTCGTCAGATGCCGAGTGGAGCGGGACACGATGCCCAGATTTTCGGCAATGTCTGTCCGTCAGCAATGATCTTCGTACCGAGCCGGGATGGCATTAGCCACAACCCGCTGGAATATACAGCACCGGATGATCTGATTCAAGGATTCCGCGTACTGACACAATGGTTATATCAAACTGCTTATTGAGGTGATCGTGATGAAACAATACAAAGAATTGTCCCCGCCGCCGCGCACGATTATGACGCCGGGACCGGTAGAAGTCGATCCGCGTGTACTGCGGGCGTTATCTTATCCTATACTGGGTCAATTTGATCCTGCGTTTACCGGATTGATGAATGAAACGATGGAGATGCTGCGCGGACTGTTCGTAACGGACAACCAGTGGTGTTATCCGGTAGATGGTACGTCTCGCTCTGGTCTAGAAGCCGTTATGGTCAGTCTGGTGGAGCCGGGTGATCGAGTGCTGGTGCCGATCTATGGACGATTTGGTCATTTGCTAACCGAGATTGCTGAGCGTTGCGGTGCCGAAGTGATTACGTTGGAGACGGAATGGGGCACTGTATTTGAACCTGAACAGGTGAAAGCAGCCATTCGTGAGCATCGTCCAGCAATCGTAGCGATGGTACATGGCGAGACATCGACCGGCTGTATGCAGCCGCTGCGCGAGATTGGTCACTTTTGCCGTGAGATGGATGTACTGTTCGTTGTCGATGCAGTAGCGACGATCGGTGGGGTACCGGTATATGCGGATGATTGGAAGATCGATGCCGTCATTGGCGGCACACAGAAATGTCTGTCCGTCCCGTCAGGCATGGCGCCTATTACGTACAATGAGCGCGCCGAGCGCAAGATTCTGGCTCGGAAAAGTATCGAGCGCGGTCTACGTACACCGGGCGATGAGGTGAATACACGTCGCATTCACAGCAATTATTTTGATCTGGCACAGTTGCAGGACTACTGGAGTCCTGCACGACTGAATCATCATACAGAAGCGACATCCATGCTGTACGGATTGCGCGAAGGATTGCGCATTTTGCATGACGAAGGCTTGGAAGCACGCTTTGTTCGTCATCGTCAAAATGGTGCCGCCATTGTTGCTGGTGTAAAAGCGATGGGTCTGCAACTGTTCGGCGGCGATGAGCATCGCTTGCCAGTTGTAACCTGCATCGAGATTCCAGCAGGCATTGATGGCGAAAGTGTACGTTCGATGCTGTTGGACGATTTTGGTATCGAGATTGCCAGTTCGTTTGGTCCGCTAAAAGGTCGAATCTGGCGGATTGGCAGCATGGGATACAGTAGTAGTCGGAAAAATGTACTGCATGTGCTAGGCGCACTGGAAGCGGCGCTCATCCATCATGGATTCAAGTTACCCGCCGGTGAAGGCGTTCAAGCTGCTCTACAAATCTACGCGAATAAGGAGGAAGTGCCGTGCTGATGAACATCATGCCGCAATCGCGCAAAGGGATGGTTGCCGCGCCTCATTATCTGGCAAGCCAGACGGGCGCATTTATATTGCAATCCGGTGGCAATGCTATTGATGCCGCTGTCGCCGTTAGCGCTGTGCTCGGCGTTGTTTATCCGCATATGACCGGAACCGGTGGCGATGCTTTCTTTTTAATTTATGATCAACAAACGGGTACGGTGAACGGCTATAACGGTAGCGGGCGCTCTGCTGCCGCAGCTACAACGTCTCATTATCTGGATAAAGGATTTACGTCCATTCCGCAGCGTGGTCCGCTTGCCGCAGTAACGGTACCCGGCATGGTGGACGCATGGGAAGCAGTATGGAAACGATTTGGTAAGCTATCGTGGGAGCAGGTGATTGCACCAGCTGTCCGGTATGCGGAGGAAGGCTTTCCAGCATCGCCGAGTCTGGCGCGCTGGACTATGCGTGATCTGGAATGGCTGACCGCAGACGATTATTTGCGTGAAACCTTTCTGCGTGATGGCGAACCACTGCAAGAAGGCGAAATGGTGTATCAGCCGCGACTGGCGGAAGTGCTGCGCGGCATTGTAGCGGACGGTCGAGATTATTTTTATACAGGTGCATTGGGACAGCGTCTTGGACAGGCGGCAGAGCGTGATGGCAGTGTGCTGACGGCGGATGACTTTGCCGCTCATTGCGGGGAATGGGTGGAGCCTATCTCTACGTCATATCGCGGACATGAGGTATACCAGATGCCGCCGAATACGCAGGGCTTCTCACTGCTCATGATGCTCAATATGCTGGAGCATACAGATGTATCGAATATCGCTCGCTTCTCGCCGGAATTTTATCATCTAATGGCAGAAACGGTGAAAAAGGCGTTCCGTGATCGCGACCGGTATTTGACCGATCCGAACTTCCGCGATATTCCGCTAGATCGTCTGCTTTCCAAGACGTATGCGTCGGAGCTGTGGCATGAGATGCAGTCACGTCCGCAAGCGGCTGAGCATCTGTCGGCGGCGATGGGTCAGGATACGGCTTATGCGGCAATTGTAGACGAGGATGGTAATGCTGTTTCGTTTATCCAGAGTTTGTACTTTGACTTTGGTTCAGCATATGTGCCGGACGGGAGCGGAGTGATTTTGCAAAATCGTGGATCGTTCTTCTCGCTGGATGATCGGCTGCCGAATGTACTGGAGCCGCGCAAGCGTACATTCCATACATTGATGCCGGGCATGGTACTAAAAAATAGCAAGCCGTATCTGCTACTCGGTACGCAAGGTGGGGAAGGTCAGCCGCAAACGCAGCTGTCCATTTTAACCGGTGTCATCGACTACGGACTCAATGTGCAGCAGGCAATTGCACTGCCGCGCTGGTTGTACGGTCGCACATGGGGCGATGTCAGCGATACGCTCAAAATTGAGAATCGCTCGTACAGCGATATTTCGTCCAGACTGGAAGCTTATGGGCATAGCGTTGAGTCGGTGCGCGATTATGACGCGCTGATGGGCGAGGCACAGGGAATTCATATCGCTGACAATGGTGTATTAAGCGGTGCTGCTGATCCACGTAGCGACGGGATTGCGATTGGCATTTGAGCCGTTTCATGAAGGCAATTAGGTTTGAACATATGGTTTGAAGGTATCCACATCATTGCAATGAGAAGCCGGACAGTGTTCGGGCAAAGAATCAGATGTTAGCGCATCTGCCTATTCTTTCCCGACTGTCCGGCTTTGCTGCAAATGTCGTCATGTTACTTTGCCGTTAGGTATATCGGTTGAGCGATAATATGACCGGGAGCAATGCAGAGTTACATGACAATCATTACAACGATACGTAAGCTCAGCAGCATGTACAGATCAGAGGGGGAAATGAAAGTGGGAAGCATCTTAATCCGTCAGGCACAAATTGTAACGATGAACGAAAGTGAAGAAGTATTGATCGGGGATGTACTCGTTGAACATAACAAAATCGTCAAAATCGCTCCGCATCTGGACGATGTGGCGGATCGCGAGATTGATGCACGTGGCAAGACGTTGTTGCCAGGCTTTATCCAAACGCATATTCATCTGTGTCAGACGATCTTCCGAGGCAGAGCAGATGATATGGAGCTGATGGACTGGCTGCGTAAGCGCATCTGGCCGCTGGAAGCTGCACATGATGAAGAATCGATCTATTATTCCGCATTGCTTGGCATCGGCGAACTGATCTCTAGCGGTACGACGACCATTTGCGATATGGAGACGGTTAACCATACAGACTCCGCTTTTCAGGCAATGGCGCAGAGCGGGCTGCGGGTCATTTCCGGTAAAGTCATGATGGATCATGGTGACGATGTGCCTCTTCCATTACAGGAAAATACCGAAGAATCGCTGCAAAAAAGTGTCGATTTGCTGGAAAAATGGAATGGCTTCGGTGGCGGACGTATTCAGTATGCGTTTTGCCCACGCTTTGTCGTTTCCTGTACGGAAAAGCTGTTAACCGAAGTACGTGACTTGTCCGCGCAATATCATGTAAAAGTCCATACCCACGCTTCCGAAAATCGCGGTGAGATCGCGCTTGTGGAACAGGAACGCGGGATGCGCAATATCGTCTATCTCGATCATATCGGACTCGCGAATCCACGTCTCATTCTTGCCCACTGTGTCTGGCTCAGTGAGGAGGAGAAGCAAATTTTGCACAAGCGTGGTGTCAAAGTAACGCACTGCCCGGGTTCCAATATGAAGCTCTCTTCCGGTATAGCCGAGATTCCTGATCTGATGAATCGTCATATTCATGTCGGTATTGGGGCAGACGGCGCACCATGCAATAACAATCTGGATATGTTTCAGGAGATGCGTATGACTGCCTTGATCCAAAAGGTGCCGCATGGTCCAACCGTGATGGATGCGCGTACCGTACTGCGGATGGCAACGATGGGCGGTGCCGAAGTGCTAGGACTGGCAAAGGAAATCGGCAGCATCGAAGTGGGCAAAAAAGCCGATCTCGTTCTGCTCGATCTGGAAGATTATCATACATTCCCCTCGCATGATGTGGATGTATATTCGCGAGTCGTATATTCCGCTGGGCGCAGCAACGTGGATACCGTGCTAATCGACGGACAGATCGTATTGGACAATCGTCAGGTGCGTACGATTGATCGCAGCATCGTCCTGCGCGAAGCTGATCGTTCGATCAAACGTCTGATCACTCGCATCGGCTAATAAAAGAGACAACGATAACAGGAAAGGGGTTGGAGACGATGGATATGAAAGACCTGTGTACAGCGGCAATGAGTGAGGAGCAACGCCATATCCGAACTGTTCTTGCAACGGTAGTACATGTGGAAGGGCATGCATACCGCAAGGAAGGCGTCTCCATGATCCTGACCGAGGACGGTCGCCATTACGGTACGATCAGTCCGGGCTGTTTGGAAGAAGATCTGTGTGCGCGCGTGGAGCAAGCTTGGAATCATGAAGGTGTCTGCATGGTAGAGTATGATATGCGTCCCAAAGATGATCTATCTTGGGGCGAAAATATCGGCTGCGGCGGACTGCTGCATATTTTACTAGAGCCAGTACGAGGCATATTGAGAGATACGTTGCTATCTATGAATGATCATTTAGGACGCGGCGAAGTCGTGATGCTGACTCGCAGCTTTGACAGGAATGGTGCAGAGGTGAATTATCAGTTGCTGTCAGAGGGACATAGCATAAACAATGGAGAACCTAACCGGAGTGAGCATGAATCGGAAGCAGTGGGATCTTCATTACCGTTATCTCCAACCCCGCTAGTACTGGCGCATGGGTATTCCACACCTGATCCTGATCCAAAGTCTAAAGGACAATCGGCACAGAGTGATCCTTCCACTGGTAACTATGTGTTTGTACGTACGTATCGTCCTAAGCCGCGTTTGGTACTGATCGGCGCAGGTGATGATTCGCGTATGGTTAGCATGCTGGCACAATCGTCTGGATTTGATGTGGTCATTGGCGATTGGCGGGAGACACTGTGTACGCCGGTGCGTTTTCCCGGAGCGCAGTGTGTGATCGGATTCCCGCAACGTTTGTTAGAGCAGATCAAGCCGGGACAGGGTGATTATCTGTTGCTGATGAGTCACAATTTTCCGCGTGAGCGAGAGTGGATCGAACTGCTAGAAGGTTGCCCCTATGCGTATCTCGGTATTATGGGTTCATCGGAACGAACACGCCGGTTATTCGAAGGATTGCCGAACTATCCGCATGTGCATTCGCCAGTCGGTTTGTCTATCGGTGCTGACGGACCAGACGAGATTGCAATCAGCATTGCTGCTGAGCTGATTGCTGTGAAGCGTGGTAAACAGAGTCGCAGCAAGGAGGTTACCGTTCATGAACATCGCCGCACTCGTGCTGGCAGCCGGTAACAGTAGTCGCATGGGCAGGGACAAACTTTCCCTGCCTTTGTCATTGCCCAGTCATTCGCCATCTGCTCTGGTCACACTTGATGAGACAGAATCGTGCGATAGTTCCGATTCGTATTCTGAATCTGCTACCCGTTCTGACTCACATGCCGAACCCATTCCTATGCAAATGTCCACGCATTTCCATCCAGCACACCCAATCACTATCGGTGGTAACGTATTATCAGCAGTTATGGCAGCACAATCGTTGCAATCCGTTGTTGTTGTTCGTTCTCCACATTCGTCAGCAGCATGGGTCGCTGAATGTGATCAATGGCAGCAACAGAGCGACGGACGTTTGCAAACGATCGTTTGCGAACAGGCAGATCAAGGCATGTCATATTCGATTCGTACTGGTATGCGACAGATCGTTGCCTCGGGAGCTTCGCATGTATTGATTGTGCTGGCAGATCAGCCACTAATTGAAACCAAGCATCTGCAACAACTAACGCAGTATGCGCTAGATAATCCGCAACTGGATTATGTAGCGGCTTCATACAAAGAAACCGCAATGCCGCCGATTGTATTTTCACAATCCGTGTGGCAGCAGTTGACGCAATTGCAAGGTGATCAGGGAGCGCGCAAGTTATTGTCCTCAGATCAGTTGCATGGCGCTGTAATACCGATGCCAGCTCATATATTCTACGATGCCGATACACCGGAAGCACTAGCAACCATCCGCCGTCATCTGAGCGAGAACTAGATGCAGACGGAATGCCACTACATGAAGCGTACTGGAAATAAGTATAGTGATAGGGAAGGGAAGCTAATGGATAACATACGTTCGATTGAGTCGAACAATCGGACGTATGTTATTAAATATTACATATATTCTGATAGAAATCGAATTTCTATATCGATACAGAGAATACATACGTATAATTAGCAATAAAAAAGTAACAATCCATATCTTCATAAGCTCCAAAATAGGATATAAGAACAAAAACAATCACTCATATTTATATTTACCACAAAACAAAGTCAATTTAGTTGACATGAAAAACACTCTCCGATACTATAAGTTCAATATTCAAAAATCGGAGCTATATGGAGGTGTCATCATGAGCATACAGCAGAGTGAAGAAACGGTAGAGCAAGGACCTATCGTGTGGGAGCCGGAAGATGCAGAGGAAGCTGTACGTCTGAAGCGGCAGTATGGAGCGGAAGCCGCATTCGTTGCAGGTGGCACTTTGCTACGGACACAATGGGAAAATGGAGTTGCTGCTTTTCCACAACATATGATTCGGCTGGATACTATTCCCGGCATCACTAACATTCAGGAGCACGCAGATAGCTTGCTGATCGGAGCGCTATCATCGCTAAAGCAAGTTGGTATTGATAAACAGGTCGAGCAATATGCGGCTGTATTGTATAGCGCCTGCAAGCATATTGCTGCTCCATCGATCCGCCATCTGGCAACGATCGGCGGCAATATCACTTCCGCGGTCGGCGATGCTCTGCCTGCACTGCTTGTGCATCATGCTCGTCTGGTATGGGCAGATTCAGACCGAACCGACAGTATATATGAACAGCCAGTCGTCGATTGGATGGATCAGCTACGGCAGGGACAGAAGAATATACAGGCTGTCCTGCTCGGTATTCATTTTCCAAAAGAACCTGTAGATGCAGTGGCACATATTGCTATGGATCCGACGTCAGCGTCGCACGATCTGGAAGGACTCGCTACGGCCAACACGCAGTCTGATCAAGTGCAGTCTAATTATGATAAGCAGCACCATGCAGATAACGATACCATTTTGAGATTGAAGCGCGATGATAGACATATTGTAGCCAATGATATGCATACTCTATCCAATGAGAGACATATGCTATCTTCTGGCGGTATGCAGGATAGCGCAAGTGTACAGCTATGGAGCGATCAGCATGGAGAGACGTGGCGGGAGCTAGGATTTTTCCGCAAGCTTGGACGGCGCGAAGCTTTTACACCGTCACTCGTAACGGTAGCATTTCGGGCATGGATAGCGGAGGATGGACGTTTGTTGCATGTGCGTATAGCAGCAGGTGGCGGCTCTGGTCTTGGTATGCGACTGTACAATTGTGAGCAATGGCTGGAAGGGCAAATATACGATCCGTCGATTACGACGCAACTGGCGGAGCTGGTAACCGCAGAGTTTATCAGCTATAGCGATCCATTTGCAACAGATACGTACCGTCAGCGCAGCGCTGGCAATCTGTTGGCAGCAGGATTGTGGGAAAGTATTCAAGCAATGGGGAAAAGGGGGTGACCGTTCATGCTGCTTACTCGTGAGAATAGTGGAGAACGCTGGCGCAAACGCCGGGATGGCAAGGAAAAAGTGACTGGCGAGTTACGTTATCTGACCGACATGACCGCTGAACATATGCTGTACGGACGCGTTCTGCGCAGCGAGCATCCACATGCACGTATTGTATCGCTGGATACATCGGCAGCGGAACAGTATCCGGGTGTAATTGCTGTCATTACGCATCATGACGTGCCGGGCTTAAATCGTTTTGGCATCGCTACACCGGATCAGCCTGCGCTATGTGAAGACCGGGTGCGTTATATCGGCGATGCAATTGCAGCGGTGGCAGCGGAATCACCGGATATTGCCGAACATGCTTTATCCTTGATCGCTGTTGAATACGAAGTGCTAGAGACGCTCACCGATCCGCTACGTGCTTTGGAAGATTCGGCACCGCGTCTACATCCGCAGGGCAATGTACTGCACCGCACCGCTGTCAAATATGGCGATACCGATACTACATTGAAGCGCTGCGCTTATGTGGTCAAACAGGAATACAGCACACCGCGCCAGATGCACGCTTATATGGAAACGGAAGGTGGTCTGTTTATCCCGGAAGCGGATGGCAGATTGACTGTCTACGCGCCAACTCAGCACGGGTATAAAGATCGGATGCAGATTGCTCGCATTCTGGATTGGGAGGAAGAGCGCATTCGTGTCATTTCCAGTCCGATCGGCGGTTCATTTGGCGGCAAGGATGAGCTGAATGTACAACCATACGGTTCATTGCTTGCACTGAAAAGTGGTCGTCCAGTCAAAATGCACAATTCGCGCAAGGAATCGGTACGTGCAGGCTTGAAGCGCCATCCGATGAAGATTGAGATGGAAACAGGCATGGACGAACATGGTCATGTACTGGCACATCGGGTGCGCATCGTTGCTGATACTGGCGCGTATGCCACATTGGGAGCGCCAGTGCTGAATTTTGCAACTGAGCATTGTATGGGACCTTATCGCATTGAGCATATTGATGTGGAAGGTGTATCTGTATATACGAATAATGGCGTTTCTGGTGAATTTCGTGGCTTTGGCGGCAATCAGGCGATCTTTGCAATGGAAGGTCAGATGGATCGATTGGCAGAGCTGATTCAGATGGACCCATGGGAATTTCGATTGTTAAACCGTCGTCACTCTACCGATCCCGGACCCCTGCAACAGCAAATCTGGGAAACGAATGGATTGGAGCAGGTGATGGAGACGTTAGAGCATTCCAAGCTGTGGCAACGACGTAGTCAAATACAATCGCACAATGAACAGCAGCCACCATGGATCAAGCGCGGAATTGGGGCAGCACTGGCGATGCATGGAGCTGGACTAGGGTATGGTATTGATGATCCGGCAGGTGGACGATTATGCTTGAATGCACATGGGCAGATCGAAGTTGCTTTTAGTTACGAAGAATTTGGACAAGGCTTGATTGCGACGATGGAGATGATGCTGATTGATCTGTTCCAGTGTCATCCGTCCGATATTCATATCGTCATCGGTGATACGGACAAAGTGCCGCATAGCGGTTCCAGTACAGCGTCTCGCTCCACTACGATGGCATGGATGGCGTTACAGCGTTTGAAGGTGCCATTTCTGGAAAGTATCTTGCACAAAGCACATCAACTTACCGGCATTCCCCTAGAGCAATTAACGACCGGTCCGCAGGGAATCTGGCAGCAAGCCGCAGGGCATGTGTCTGCGAAGTATAAAGGTGTAGCTTTATCGCCAGATGCACAATTTGTGCTGAATTATCGTGACATTGTAGCGGCAAGCGAAGCAGAAGAATTGATGTTTGATACGGAGTTTTCGTATCCGACTACACCGGATGAAGTAGTAGGCGGGCATTTTCTGTATACGTATGCAGCGGTTGCTGCCGAAGTGGAAGTGAATACGCTGACTGGTAATGTCAAGCTGCTGGATACGTATCATACGGTCGCTGCTGGTCCGGTTATCAATCCGATGGGTTTTATCGGGCAGATCGAAGGCGGTAGCGTGATGGCGCTTGGATTTACCTTAACCGAGGATGCGCTGATGCAAGATGGACATTATATGACGAAAAATATGGATACGTACATCATCCCGACGATTCAGGATATGCACCGTTCACTAGAAGTAGAAGTCATTGAAGATTTGCCGAATAACGATCCATTCGGTCCACGCGGGATCGGCGAGATTGGCTCGGTTGCACTAGCGCCGGCAATGACATCAGCCATTCGGCAGGCGGTGGGCATCTGGGTCAATCATTTGCCAGTACCGCGCGATCAATTGATCCAACCAGTCAGTATGCGGCAGCAGGAAGGAGTTAGCACATGACGAGAACAACGGATAGCAATTGGACAGCAGTCATTAATGGAGAAACACGACAATTGGCGGTGAATCCGTCGCGTCGTCTGCTAGACATTCTGCGTGCCGATCTGAATCTGACCGGTACGAAAGTGTCCTGCGAGATCGGGCGCTGTGGTGCCTGTATGGTACTGATCGACGGCGAGCCGGTTAACTCCTGTCTGACGATGGCATATCAGTGCAGCGGAACAGAGATAACGACCATTGAAGGATTGCATGGACAATCGCCGCAGGAACTGCATCCGGTACAGGAGGCTTTTCTGGAGGAGGGCGGATTTCAATGTGGCTACTGCACACCCGGAATGATTATTTCGACTACAGCATTATTGAATCGCTGTCCGAACCCGGATGAGCAGCAGGTAAAAGAAGGGTTGTGCGGCAATCTGTGTCGCTGTACCGGATACGGCGGCATTCTACGTGCAGTAGAGAGCGCAGCTGACAAATGCAGTCGTCAGGCAGTATCCCCAGCAACGAGTCCACTGCCGTCTGTACACAAATAAGTACAGCTACTGCATATATATCATCTGCCTGCCAGATACATTGTACCTTCTAGATAGATTCGGCGGTATGAAACGCATCTATTCGTGATGTTTGATCATGGAATAGAGGAAACGAATCTACACACTACAATACAAGCACCGGGAAGCACTTCTGACGATGGAACGATCAACTTGTCAATCCATAGTCCGAATAGTGCATCCAGCGGTGCTTTTTTGTTCGTGCTTTATCGTTTGGCAGCTTGTACGTATGAAGACGCACATAGAGAGATTATTATGAACATAGTATCCTATATTCCGTCTGTTTCCTTGATCTTTTCTACTTCACTACGAAAAAGTGTTCACAGCCGCCTGTTCGTGTTATCATATAGCTTTGGTGCCGACTGATTCTTCTGTTTAACGTATCGACAGCCACAATCAGTACGAGGGCGCATGACCGGATTTTGCATGCAAGGCAGGAAGCGGCGGTGCTTTCGGCGAATACGTACCGGAACAGGCTGAATAGCCGCGTGAAGGCAAAGGGGAACGTCCTTTTGATTGGAATATTCATATAGGACGTACAATGAACGATACAGATTGGACATACAATCTGTTACCATACAAGCGGCTGGGGGAGCACGAGCAGGCTGCTGGAACCATGGCATATGATTGAAATCTGACCTGTCACCTCACCGGATGGCGCAGGCAGTACCTCGCTATGCCGGCATTTCCCTTCCCTATACCCGCGCAACATGAAAGGCAACAAGGAGGGGAATCTTTGGAACGCGAAGCAATGAATGATATGGAACAACTGGCAGATCACTATTTCCCGTCCGGGAATTGGCATATGGTAGAAGGCAAAGGCGGCATGAACAACACGACCATGTTTATTGATCATGCCTCACAGCGTTATGTGCTGCGCCGCTATGAAACGCATCGTGAACCAGACAAGGTACGTTATGAGCACGAAGTGTTATTTATGCTACCGAAAGTGTTGACCGATCTGGCGATTCCGAAGCCTGTTCGCGATCAGCATGGTGATACGATCTATGTAACGGAAGCAACACCACAGCGTGGTGAAGAAGGCGGTCGTCTGGCAGCATTATTTCATTATATGGATGGCAGTAACCCGGAACTGGTAACGGATGAGCAGCTGTTCCAATTTGGACGTACCGCAGGACGATTGTCAGCGGCGCTGGCGCAGATTGATATTGATCTGCATCCGGTATATCCGCCGTATTATCGTCTCGGTCAATCGTATCCATTATGTAGCCCGGGGAGATTGGAAGCATTTTGCGCCAATCCGCCGGAGGACTTTGCTGGTATTCGTGAGACGCTGAATCGGATCGGTGAGCGTCTCGGCGAGCAGCTCGTACGGATTGCACGGCTTGCTTCTTTGCCGCATCAGTTGATTCATGGTGATCTTAATGCATCGAATATGCTGCAAGCGGAGGATGGACAGATTACGGCGATTCTTGATTTTGAATTTGTTACCCGTGATCTGCGTGCGATGGAGCCAGCGGTATGTCTATCCGATATGTTAACCAGTATGGAATGGAGCACTGGCGATGAACGTCGCTGCACTGCTTTTCTAAAAGGATACGCTTCGGTCGTTAAGCTGACGGAAGCAGAGGCGGTACGATTGCCGCTACTTATTTTACTGCGGCGGATGGATGTATTTATGCATTTCCTAAGCCGATATTTTGAAGGTATCGATCAGGCGGATGTAGTCATTTCGCAGGCGAAGCGACTGGATGAAGGCTTGAATTGGTACAAACAAAGCGGCCCCCTGCTCAAAGCAGTCAGCCGCCAGATTTTTGGATATGAGGATACAAACTAATATAGCAAGCTTGAACAGCTATCGAACATATACTACACCAGACTGCGTAGCCAGCTGCGGATTGCCCATCCGCGCTCGCTGCGTTTTTTGTATTTTGGCAGCGAACGGTAGACGTTGACCGCTTCACGGAACGATTGCTTGGCTTCCTGCTGATGACCAAGTGCGCGCTCCAGTTGACCGAGCATATAGTAGGCGCGGCACGAGGACGATTGAATCTCGCGGAATCGTTCTAGTACTTGCAGTGCCTTTTGCTGATCGTGACGGGCATAATAACTTGCCAGCCGCAGATAAGGCTCGCCATACTTTACCCGTGGATTCCATTCTAATGCTTTTAAAATATATTGCTCTCCCGTTGCGGGCTCTCCGGTATGCAGCAGTGTTGTGCCGAGATCATCCCAATATTCAGCAGAATCCTCATAAGCATGACCAATCTGCTCTAGCCATTGCCGCGCTTCACCATAACGACGACGCTCCAGCAGCAGACGCGCCAGATCGTACCGAGCCGACATATCGCTCGGACTGTTAGCTGCCTGCCGACGCAAGGCACGAATCCGACTCATACGCTTGAGTGGCTTCACAAAGCTTGGGAAAATACCGACAAATCGGCGATCTAGCACATAGATGATGGCAAGCATCACAAGCAGCGCCAGAAATGGATTGCCCAGCAGCCACCATAATATTGAAAAAATGAAAATTTTACTCATGATACGCCTCCATGTTAACATTCACTTTCGTTTACGTTCTAGTTTGATTGCATTCGTACAAGCGTGCTCCTTCCTGATAAAGCTACAACATAACAAGCCTGATGATGAAACATTCCCATTCTCCAATCTTCCATTTCTAAATTATGTAGTTTTTTTACACCATTTTAGTCTAAATGATGTTACAATATGTGGCAAGAAATGCTTTTGTAATAAAATGTTCACGTTAACATTAAATAAAATCACATTTATCCTTGCGAATATGAGAATGCTTTATTTTGAATTGACGGAGGTTTATCCATGACAACAAGCAAAACACAGCCGCTATTGCGTCCACATCTGACCAGCGAGAATGAGCGGCGTCAGCATGAAGTAATTCGACAGCAACCGCTGAAAATATTGCAGATCGGCGATGGTAATTTTCTGCGCGGGTTTGTCGATTGGATGATTCACGAAATGAATGCCAGCGGCAAATACCATGGTAGCGTCGTACTGACACCTGCAACCCCGCGCGGCGCACATCGACTGGAGAAAATGGCGAATCAGGAAGGGCTGTATACGCTGCTACAGCAAGGATTGCAGCACGGCAAAAAAGTGGAACAGCGCCAGCTGATCTCCGTATTCTGCGATTATGTAAATCCGTATGGAGAATGGGAACGCTTTTTACAGCTGGCAGAACTGGAATCGCTGGATGTAATCGTGTCCAATACGACGGAATCTGGACTTACCTATGTCGAGCTGGACTATGTACCTGGGGAGCCGATTGTGAATTTCCCGGCGCGATTAGCGGTCTTTTTACACCGACGGTTTGAGACGTTTGGTGCTGATCCGAAGCGAGGATTGATGATTCTGCCGTGTGAACTGGTGGAGAACAATGGTGATCTGCTCAAAACTTATGTGCTACGCTATGCCAGAGCATTTGGCTTTGGTGATGACTTCTGTGAGTGGGTAGAGCAGCATCAGCTCTTCTTGAACAATCTGGTGGATCGGATTGTGACCGGGATGCCAGAGCCAGGCGAATACGCGCGTCTAACGAATAGTTGGGGATATGAGGATCAGTTTCTGACGTCGGCGGAGCCGTATTATATCTGGGTCATTCAGGGCGATTCATCATTCGATCGACGTCTACCGTTAGTACGATCCGGTCTACATGTCAAATGGGTGCCTGATCTCGCGCCATATCGTCAACGTAAAGTGCATATTCTGAATGGCGCACATACGCTGATGATGCCAGTTGGTCTGTTATATGGAAAAAGCACCGTGCGTCAATTGATGGAAGACGAGCAGCTAGGCAATTGGGTCAAGCAGAGCATCGCTGACGAAGTGATTCCATCACTTGGATTGCCACCGGAAGAACTACAACGTTATGCGGACGAGACGTTTGAGCGCTTTTACAATCCGTACCTGGAGCATCGGTTGCTGGGTATCGCGATGAATAGCTTGAGCAAATGGCAGGCACGTTTGTTGCCTGTACTGAAAGCGTATACAGCTAAACAGCAGCAGTTGCCGCAGCAGCTAGTTCGCAGTCTATCGGCATTACTATTGCTGTACAAGGTAGAGCCTGTAGAGCAAGGCGAACAGCTATGTTTTCGCAGCTTAACAATGGATGGTCAGCCGTTGGAGATTCGCGATAACACCGAATGGCTGCAACGATTATATTCCCACTGGCAGCAGAGTGGTACGTCAGCAGGGCAGGATGGTCAGGTGGATTACGAGCGGGCAGTTTTACAGATTTTGAGCGATACGACGATTTGGCAGGAGGATTTGACACAGATTCCGGGTTTGGCGGAACAGGTTACATTCAATTTGAATCATATGGGGGCGCAATGGTCATGAATACGATGATTCGCGATTATATTACTATTCAAAAGCAGGATGATGTAGTGATCGCACTACGAGATATGGAGCCGGGCGATACGCTATTGCTGGATGGCGGACAGGTGTTAACGGTAACAGATCAAGTGCCACGTGGTCACAAAGTAGCTGTGCATCATATTCCGTCTGGGCAGGATGTGATCAAATACGGCTTTTCCATCGGCAAAGCAACGAGCGATATTCAACCGGGACAATGGATTCACAGCCACAATCTGCATACGGGATTGTCCGGTACACTGGATTATGAATACCAACCCGATCATAGTTGGCAGCCACGTAGCATTCCTGCGCATTTGCAGCAATTTGATGGTTATTTGCGACCGAATGGAGAAGCAGGGATTCGCAACGAAATCTGGATCATCAACACCGTCGGCTGTATTAACAAAATTTGCGAAGCGCTTGCTCGTACCGCTCATATGGAGATGGCAGGTCGTGTGGACGGTGTGTATCATTTTCCACATCCATTCGGTTGCTCACAATTGGGCGATGATCTGGAATATACGCGTCAACTGCTCACCTCGCTCGTGCTGCATCCTAACGCTGCTGGTGTACTGGTCATCGGTCTCGGTTGTGAAAATAACCAGATCGAACAATTTGCTGCTGGGATTCCAGCGGAATATGCTGGCAAAATCCGCTATCTAAAAGCACAGGAGGAAGACGACGAGATCGAAGCAGGCATGGTCTATCTGGAAGAATTGGTATCTCAGGCAGAGCAGGAGAAGCGTCAACCATTGCCATTATCCAAGCTGAAGATCGGTCTGAAATGCGGTGGTTCAGATGGACTGTCTGGTATTACTGCCAATCCGCTAGTTGGTCAGGTCGCCGATCTGCTCGTCTCCGCAGGCGGCACTGCCATACTGACTGAGGTGCCAGAGATGTTCGGTGCAGAGACGATTCTGATGAATCGCTCGTCAGACGACCATATTTTCGGACAAATGGTAGAGCTGATCAACGGGTTCAAGCAGTATTTTGTGAATCATGGGCAAAATATTTATGAGAATCCATCACCCGGCAACAAGGCTGGTGGCATCACTACACTAGAAGAAAAGTCACTTGGCTGCACACAAAAGGGCGGTCATTCGCAAGTTGTCGATGTACTACGCTACGGTCAGCGTGTGCATCGTCCGGGACTCAATATTGTGGAAGCGCCGGGTAATGATCTCGTATCTGTTACTGCTCTATCCGCAGCAGGTGCACATATCGTACTGTTCACAACCGGACGTGGTACCCCATTTGGCGGTCCAGTTCCAACTGTGAAGATTGCCACACAATCCGATCTCGCCAATCGCAAAAAGCACTGGATCGACTATAACGCTGGACAATTGTTAGAAGGGCGTGAGATGGAACAGGTCGCACTGGATCTGCTGGAACAGATTGTGGAACTGGCTTCCGGTCGTCGTCAGACGAATAGCGAGCGTCATGGCTTCCGCGAAATTGCGATTTTTAAAGACGGCGTCATATTGTAAAATTCAAGAGTTCATTTTAAAATATGGAAGTGAAGGCAGAAGATATGAACATGGACGGAAATGGAAAATAATGCTCTATCTCTGTTCGGCAATCCACGATCCATGACTAGCTACGCAAGGAATAAAGCGAAATTCGCAAGTAGAATCTCACAGGAAACGAACCGAAGGGAGCAGATGCATGTCGGTTGAAGCAATGATGAGACGGCGTCCACTAGGCAGAACCGAATTGAAGATTGCACCACTTAGTCTTGGTGCGGCTCCGCTCGGACAAGTATATGGACAGGTGGATGAGCAGCAGGGGATCAGAATGGTACATGAAGCATTGGATCAAGGCATGAATCTGATCGATACTTCGCCATATTATGGCATCACTCGCTCGGAGCAGATGCTGGGACAAGCGCTGGATGGTGTTGCGCGCGACCGTTATGTACTGTGTACCAAAGCAGGACGCTACGGTGATCAGGAATTTGACTTTTCCCGTGAGCGGATTCTCAGTAGTGTGCATGAAAGCTTGCAACGTCTCGGCACTGATTACGCTGATATTGTACTGCTACATGATATTGAATTTGGCGACCTGCGTACCGTACTAGATGAAGGGATTCCGGCATTGCAACAGCTAAAAGAGCAAGGAACGATCCGCTATTATGGTGTGTCGTGCCTACCACTGGACGGATATCGTATCGTGCTAGAGCATACGGATCTGGATGTGATTTTGTCGTATTGTCATTACACGCTGAATGATTCCACACTGGTAGACTTGTTGCCGATGTTGGAACAGCGTGGGGTAGGCATTATGAATGCCGCTCCGCTATCGATGGGTCTGCTATCTGATCAAGGACCAGCATCGTGGCATCCTGCTTCTTCACAGATGCGCCAATTGAGTTTGCAGGCGGCAGTTCTCTGTGCAGAGCATGGCACTAGTTTGCCAAAGCTGGCTGTGCAATATGCGTTGTCCAATCCAGCGCTGACAACGACGATTGTCGGCACATCCAGTGTGGAAGAACTGACTGCCAATCTGACCTACGCGTCGGAACCTATCAACGAAGTATTATTAACGAAGGTGCTGAATTTACTACGACCGATTCAAGGTCAAAGTTGGGCGACAGGGCATTGGACAGAAGAAGTATTGAATGGCAGTCACTCGTTACGATGGGAAGGTAGCCCATTTCACAAATAAGCCTTATCAATGAACTGTATGAAGAAAAGGGATATGAGAATCCCGCACTCGACATCATTTCGATAAATGTCACGAAATCATGCTTTATTTGCGCAAATTCGACAAAAATAGCGATACGTAAAATGTGTTTTTCTACATTTACGTATCGCTATTTTCATGTTACAATAAGTGTAGTGATGGATGGCATTATTTTACAGCTAAAATAACCGTTCCATGACCTGGGATTTCGATGGAAGAATCCACTGGCTGATCATCCAACATATTGACGGTTGTTAGGGAGTTCAACTCCACAGTAGCTGCTTCAGCGTTGTGATTCAGCAGGAAGATGAATGCCTGTCCGTCCTTGATTCGACGTCCAGCTTCCACGCCCACTGGTGTATCCAATACTGGCTGAATGTGCTTCTGTTCTGACAGATGTTCCATCAGACCAGCGACAAAGGATGCTTCGCCGTCAGAAGCGATATACCATGCTTCACCTTGACCAAATGTGTTGCGCGTCAGCACTGGCATGCCTTTATAAAAGTCATCGCCGTACTCTGCCAACACCTCAGCGCCTTCGGTGTGCAGCAGATCGCACAGCATGCCGCAGGAATAGCTACCTTGCAGCGAACCAAGCTGATCCTTCATTACGATGGAATTGTGCATCGTCGGTAGAAGTGCATCAATCTCTTCAACCCAGATGCCCAGCAGCTTGCGTAGCTCGCCCGGATAGCCGCCAAGTGTCACGAGATCGTTCTCGTTGACAATACCGCTAAAGAAGGTGGTGACAAAGGTGCCGCCCTGTTCCGTAAATTGCTCCAGCTTGGCTGCAAGTCCCGGCTTGACCATGTACAGCACAGGGGCGATAACCAGTTCATACCGGCTCAGATCGGCATCGACGCCGATAATATCTACCTGCACATTGCGGTTATAAAACGCTTGATAATACTTATGAATTTGCTCGACATAATTTAGGGCAACGGTCGGGCCGCTGGACTTCTCAACCGCCCACCAGTTTTCCCAGTCGAACAGAATCGCCACTTTGGCTTCGATACGCGAATCCAGCAGTTGTTCGCCGAGATGTTGCAACTCGTGACCAAGTGAACTTGTTTCGCGAAACACGCGGGTATTGCCATGTCCGACATGTTCAATGACAGCGCCGTGGAATTTCTCACATGCTCCGACTGAGCGACGCAGCTGGAAGAACATGACCGTATCGGCGCCATGGGCAACGGCTTGATAACTCCACAATCTCATCACGCCCGGCCGCTTGAGTGAGTTGTACGGCTGCCAGTTTTGCTGGCTTGGCGTCTGCTCCATCAGCATGAATGGCTCACCGTTCTTAATGCCGCGCATCAGATCATGTGCAAGTGCTGTGAAGCTGATCGGCGTGTTCAGACCCGGATAGTTATCCCAAGAGACGATGTCCATATACTTAGCCCATTTGAAATAATCGAGCGGCTTGTAAAAGCCCATCAGATTGGTCGTAATCAGCGCATCTGGAATGAGGGAGCGAATTGCATCGTATTCCAGACGATAACAGTCTAACATGCTGTCGGAGTTGAAGCGCGCATAATCAAGTGAAATCCCTTGAAAGCTGGAATTGTTATCGCCCCATTCCTCACTACGATTGTCCGGTACGACAATCTCGTCCCAATCGTAAAAGGTATGACCCCAGAAGCCGGTATTCCATGCTTGATTGACCGCTTCGATCGTACCGTAACGCTGCTTCAGCCAGACGCGGAATGCTTTCTCGCAATTGTCGCAGTAGCATTCGCCGCCGTATTCGTTGGAAATATGCCAGACGATGACTGCTGGATGTTCGCGGTAACGCTCCGCCAGACGACGGGCGATCTCTACCGAATATTTGCGATAGGTCGGGCTGTTCGGACAGGAATTGTGACGCCCGCCGAATTTGCGCTTGCGTCCATCTTTGTCGGTACGCAGTACATCGGGATAACGAGTCGCCATCCATGCTGGATGTGCACCGGTACTAGTTGCGAGACAGGTGAAGATACCGTTTTCATAAAGGCTATCAATCATCTCGTCCAGCCACTCAAACTGGTATGTAAGCTCATCCGGCTGATTACGTGCCCATGAGAATACGTTTAACGTTGCAATGTCGATTCCGGCCTGCTGAAACAGTTCCAAGTCTTCAAGATGAGTCTGGTGATCCCATTGCTCGGGGTTGTAGTCGCCGCCATAAAAGATTTTGGGAAGTTTGCTGCTGATCAATGTTGTCACTCCTTGTATAAGAATAATTCTATGTTAAACGATAATAAAACCTTGTAAAATATAAGATAATGCTTCTACGATATAAAAATACGGATATAGGATGTGAATGTTCATGTACGTAACCAACCCGCATCGTCGCTTTTTTAGCGAGTTGAAGGACCTGCAACTGCCGATTCATATGGAGAGCATTGGCGAGAACAACGATCAAGAGGCGATCGATCGTCCAGACGGTTATCCATGTTATCATTGGCTGCAAACGGTACATGGTGAAGGCGAATTTGCATTTGGTGGTGCACGGTATAATGTACGTGCTGGTTCGGGAGTATTGCTGGCTCCGCGCGACGCACACAGCTATCGCCCGATCAGTGGTGTCTGGGAGACGACGTATGTGACATTCGGCGGTCCGCAATCGCTGGCGCTGCTATCCACATTCGGTTTATCCCATTCCGCATATTATGAGTGGGATCGGGATTGCGAACTGGAGTTTTTTGCTGACAATTTGTTAGGTCAAATTCGCAGCAATCGCGATCTGTCCGGTCTGGATACGAGTGCTGATCTGTATCGTTTTCTGACATTACTCAAAAAGCATGGTCGTGTGAACAACCTGCCCTCGTTGTCGCATACGGTAGAACGTCTGGCGCCGCTGATGAGCTTTATGGAAGCACATTATGACGATCCGAATATCGGACTGGAAGATATGGCGCTACAAGTCGGCGTAAGTGCGCGTCATCTGAATACGCTGTTCCGTCAAACATTTGGCATGACTGCGTATGCCTACTTTATTCTGCTACGTCTACGCAAAGCCAAAGAACTGATGACTCTCTATCCGCGTATGACGATCAAGGAAGTATCCGGTCAAGTCGGATTCCGCGACTCCAGTCACTTTGTCGCGACATTTCGTCGTTTGGAAGGAGTAACACCGGAGCAGTTCCGCAATCTCTATTGACGGTTGCTGCTTCCGTCTTATCCGTCTTCTGCACATTTATTATTGAATCCATTCTCTAAAGCGCTTACAATGTAAACGTTTGGAGAATACGGCTGCCCCGACTCCTATGTCGGGGCTTGTCCTGTTGTACAGAAATTGAGGAGTGGAGGTATACATATAATGGAGAACATCTGGATTCATGATTCATCTGTCGTGGATGATCAAGGGGAACGTCCGTATTTGGAGCCGTATCTGGTGCCAGATGCACGCAGTGCCGTAATTGTGCTGCCGGGTGGAGGGTATGAATTTCGCGCTGATCATGAAGGCGAACCGGTTGCCAAATGGCTGAATGACAACCAAATCTCGGCATTTGTGCTGCAATATCGGTTATCTCCGCGTCATCGCAGTACCCCGCTGGAAGATGGTCAAGCAGCGATTCGGCATGTGCGCGCGAATGCTGCTGAATATGGGCTAGATCCTTCACGTATCGGGATTCTTGGCTTTTCCGCAGGGGGACATCTGGCGGCGATGACAGGAACGGTATTTGCCAATCGCGAGACAGAGTTGCTAAATGGACTGCATCGCGAGATTAGTTCGCGTCCCGATCTGATGATCCTGTGCTATCCAGTCATTACGATGAACGATTACGGTCATGAAGGATCACGATTGTCATTGATCGGTTCAGATGCACCGCTGGAGATCGTTACCGGTGCAAGTGCAGAGCAGCAGGTTACGCCATTGACACCGCCGACCTTTATCTGGCACGCATCTGACGATGATCTGGTGCCAGTACAGAACAGTCTGCGCATGGCAATGGCATTGGAAGAACATGGTGTGCCGTTTGAACTGCATGTGTACGAGCATGGTGGTCACGGAGCAGGGCTGGCACTCGATCATCCGGTAATGGGCGATTGGACAAAGCGCTGTATCGCATGGCTGCATCGACAAGGTTGGTAAGCATTCAAGCATCCGCACATCCAAGAAGATCATATGCCAATGATGAAATGACACTATAGCGTAAAACATGGATGATCAAAATGATGGATTGTTGAAATGAATAAAAGTTCCAAATGAATAAACTTCAAAATGAATCGTGATCTATCATTTCAATACAATACAAACATGACAATACAAACACGCTGCTTCATTCCGAAGCAGTGATATACCCAAAGGAGCTGGAAGAGATGAAAATTGAGAAAAATGACGTACTGTTAATGATTGGTGATTCCGTTACAGACTGTGGACGCGCCCGTCCGGTTGGCGAACATTGGGCGATTGGAGACGGTTATGTCGGTCTTGTGGATGCTTTGCTGTTAACAGCATACCCCGACTACAATTTGCGTGTACTGAATACCGGTACAAGTGGTGATAGAGTGCGTGATCTGGAAGCGCGCTGGGAAGAGGACGTGTTTGCACATTCCCCGGACTGGGTATCCATTATGATCGGTATTAACGATGTATGGCGGCAATTTGACCGTCCTGCCAATCCGTCGGAGCATGTATATCTGGAAGAATACGAGCAAACGTTACGCAGACTGGTAGAACAAACTGTACCGAAAGTCAAAGGGCTGGTATTGCTCACACCATACTATCTGAGCACTACGGTAGAAGATCCGATGCGTGCCACGATGGATGTATACGGTGAAGCTGTCAAACGTATTGGCGCTGAAACTGGTGTACCGGTTGTAGATACGCAGGCTGCATTTGACACAGTTGGTCAGCACATTTACCCGGCATCTCTATCGCACGGCTGGGATCATGTACATCCAAATACAAAAGGGCATATGATTCTGGCACGCGCCTTTTTGAAAGCTGTCGACTACGACTGGAACCGCGGTCAATAAATATATGCGCTGAATCACAATAGCAAATTGCAAAATCAAATCACATACGTACGATTCATATACGATCTATTATTAGGGAGGAATGGCATGAAGACATATCAAGCGGAACTTGTACTGGATGCACGCGCCAAGCTAGGCGAAGGTCCATCTTGGGATGCTCAGAGCGGCAAGCTGCTGTGGGTTGATATTGAAGGCTTTATGTTGCATCAATACGATCCTATTACAGGCAATGACGATGTATTGGATGTCGGAGAACATATCGGCGCGGTCGTGCCGTATATTCCCGGCGAAGTCATCGCTGCACTGGAAAGTGGATTGTACCGGATTGAACTGGCTTCTGGCACCAAAACGCTCATTCATGATCCTGAAGAAGGACGACCGGGCAATCGATTCAACGATGGCAAATGCGATCCGAACGGTCGGCTGCTGGCAGGCACGATGAGTCTGCATGGTGAGGACAAGCAAGGAGCGTTCTACAGTATGGATCAGCAGGGTAATGTGCGCCTGCTGCTGGACGAGGTATCCACATCCAATGGATTGGCATGGAGCAGCGATGGTCGCACGTTATATTATATTGATACGCCGACATTGACGATCACTGCATTTGACTATGATCTGGATAGTGGTGATATTGCGGATGGGCGTGCTGTCGTGCAGCTGGACGATAGCGAGGGCTTTCCCGACGGTATGACGATTGATGCTGAAGGGATGCTGTGGGTCGCCCGCTGGGGTGGAAATCGGGTGACACGGATTAATCCGTCGAATGGCGAGATCATCGGTGAAGTAAACGTACCAGCATCCTGTGTAACCTCATGCGTGTTTGGCGGTCCAGAGCTGGATACGCTGTACATCACAACGGCACGCGGAGACGGCAATCCTGATGAGCCACATGCTGGTAGCTTGTTCCAGGTGAAGCCTGATGTACGTGGGACAGCAACGATACCCTACAATCAGGTTCAACAGGCATCATGGTCTGATCAGTAATGTGTTTCATTCGTAACATGTTTCAGTGTGAATGAAATACAATGGTTGCTGACATGAGTGTTGATCTGAGAACATTCGGCAGGCAACTTCATTGCAATCATTTTCAGCGATGTTTTTATAAAATGAGATAGAATTTCACACAATGATGACCGCAGGGCTGAATTTTCAGTGCTGCGGTTTCTGTATGTGCTAGTATTGCCATGAGGCATACCGAAGCTGATATAATAAGCATACTAAGTGTTAATAGGCTGTAGAGAACCGTAAGTACATAGCAAAAGGAGAGTCGTTTTATTATGATCTTTACTGTAGAGCAATGTGAGCAAGCATTAACCGAGCACGATCTGGATATGTTGGAGCAGCAGCTAGGAAAAGTATTCCCGCCTGCTTATCGTGAGCACTTTTTACAATATAACGGCGGCTATTTATCGGAAGAATGGATGGAGCGAGGACGGCTTGGCTTTGGCGGATTTAATGAGATTCGATATGGGAAAGTACCGGCTGAACAATTGTATGCCGATCTGCTGGAATGTTTTCCAGAGCTAGAGTATTTGTTTCCATTTGCTTATGATCAGGGAGGGAATAGCTTTTTGATCTCACTGCGGGAAGGCACGGATTATGGTGAGATTTATATCTGGATGATGGATGAAAAGGAATTGGCGCCAGTTGCTGATTCATTTGAGCACTTCTGGTGGCGATTGAAGACGGAAATTGATGATTCGGAATAATGCAAAGAAAAGAGGAAGACCGATGAGCAAAGATTTTTATATAGGCAAAAAAGCAGCCTTTCTTGGCGATAGCATTACGTTTGGTTATGGTTTACAAGCTGGAGAACGCGTATTTCCAGAAATAGTCGGAGATCTGTTAGGGCTGGCGCGGGTCGACAATCATGGCATTTCAGGCAGTAGTGTCGCTAGCGGTGGATATGAGCCGATGTGCGAGCGTCTGGATCAGCTGGATGCTGATGTTGATATTTTATTTTTCATGGGAGGACGTAATGACTTTTCTATGGGAACTGGCGTCTTTGGTAATATAAATACTGATCCGCAACAAAAGAATACATTTTATGGAGCGTTGAAATACATTGCAGAGACTTTGATTACCCTTTATCCGAGTAAACTGATCGTTTTTGTAACTCCACCACACGGCTCCAGCGATGAAGTACCAGAGCATCTGCCTAATCAGGTTACAGGAAACGTATATGGCGATTATGTAGAAGCGATTCGCGAAGTGGCATCGCATTATTCGTTGCCTTGCTGTGATCTGTGGAACATCGCAGGGATTCAGCCTTTGTTGCCTGTGCATCGTCAGATGTACTTTACGGGCGAAGATGGCATACCGGATGGATTGCATCCGAATCAGGCAGGTCATCAACGATTGGCAGAACGTTTAAGTGGATTTTTAAAAACACTGGTTTAATAATGGGTATAAACAAGAGTGGATAGGGATGAGGGAGGAAGACAAGATGACTGGGAAAGCAATTGATACATTTATTCGCAATGAACGCGAAGCCTACTTGGCAGCATGGGCAGATCAGCTGGCGGCAAAATTTGCACAACGCGCCGCCAAGCACGATGCAGAAGGTTCATTTCCATTTGAGAACTTTGATGATCTCAAACAAGCAGGTTATCCCAAATTAACGGTCAGCCGTGATTATGGTGGTGAGGGATTGTCGCTATATGAGTGGCTGATCGTACAGGAGCGTCTTGCACGCGGCGACGGTTCCACCGCGCTCAGTGCAGGCTGGCATGGTCATATGATGCTGCATTTCCGTGAAGCGTGTGATTGGCCGGAGCCGACGTTCTCTGAATTTTGCCGCGATGTGGTATCGCATGGCAATATGATCAACAAATTCGCCAGTGAACGGGCAACTGGTAGCCCGACACGCGGCGGTCGCCCAGAGACAACAGCAGTACGCACAGAAGGCGGCTGGATTCTCAATGGTCGCAAAACGTACAGCACACTGAGTCCGCTGCTGACCGATTGTATCGTTAGTGCTGGTATCGACGGACAACCGGAGCTAGGTGATTTTCTTATCCGTTCACGCGATGGAATTACTGTGGATGAGACGTGGAATACGCTCGGCATGCGGGCAACAGGCAGTCATGATGTCGTACTGCAAGATGTATTTGTACCGGATCGCCAATTGTTGACAACGTATATTCCCGGTGTATCCAAAAAAGTCAACGATGACGGCGATGGCACGATGCTGCATATTCCGGCATGTTATCTCGGCATCGCTTATGCTGCACGCGATTTTGCATTACAATATGCTGCTAACTATACGCCGAACAGTCTGAACGAGCCGATTGCGACGTTGCCGCATATTCGTCAGTGGATCGGTCAGATTGAGAGCGAACTCCGTCTGGCACGAACACTGCTGTACGATGTAGCCGACCGCTGGGATCGTGAACCAGAACAGCGCCGTAATCTGCGCCCGGATGTCGGACTGGTCAAATACAATGCCGTACATCTGGCTAATCAGGTCGTAGATAAGGCGATGAAGATCGTTGGCGGTGCCGCTCTGTCGAAAGATCTGCCGCTCGAACGACTGTACCGCGATGTGCGTGCAGGTCTGCATAATCCGCCAATGGAAGATGCAGTTATCCAAACGATGGCACGTACAGCATTAGCTGAACTGAATTTGGGTAATCAATCATAAGCCAATCGCAACCAGATGTATAGAATCATCCAATCCATGTACGGAAGGTGATGCATATGCCACAATATTTACAGAACTGGTCGGAATTAAATACAGATGAGCGTTTGCAGACATTGCTACGTATTGATTCTTCGCTACCATCGGAAGAGATAGAACAGCTGCTGCGTACTGCACAAGATACCCAGAATGATGATATTTTGCGGATTGAGATTTGGAAAGTACTTGGTCTGTACAGCGATGAACAGTATAAATCAACTATTCGCAAGGCGGTACATGAACATTGGCAGCATGAGCAGGACGAAGAATATGTACAGATTGCGATGCTGGAAGCGCTAAGTGCACTTGGGGCGGAGCAGAATGATATTCAGTTGGCATCGTCCATCGCGCAGCAGGATGAATATATTCTCGTACGCTCGGCGGCGTTTGCACTGCTGCGTCATCATCGTCATATCTCACACGCCAAACAGGCGCTGGAGCAGCTGCAAAATGATCCTGATTTTGGTCAATCGGCAACACAGGCGTTACAAGAACAATAAGTGCACCAAGTTTCCTTTTACCAGCGCACTAACGTAGCAGTCGTCAATCAGATCAGCGTAGCAGTTACCACTATACAAACGAAACAGCCCCACTCCTGCGAGTAGGGCTGTTTCGTTTGTTCCCGATCTACGAGGCACATCACAATAGATGCTGTCTGTGACACCATCCAAGAAGAGGGCAGAAGCAGCTTCTATCATCATGTCGGTTATCGCACTATTTACGCGCGAAGATCCAATGAGCCTCCCAGTGTCGGATGAGGAGCCTGTTTAATCATGTCGGCCATCTGCTGACCTTGCTGCTCCGCCATGTCTTTGGACAGGGACAATACTTTAAGACCGACTGCCTGCGACACGGAACTCTGGCTGAGCGCTGTGGACAAAGAAGCGATATCCATGAGTGCATTCCTCCTTTCCTGCCTTTGAACAGGGCATACGATTGTTATCGGCAACCCTCTCGTAAATGATTAACCGCTCATCCGTCAAATACGATCAATATCTTTAAAAAAAATCGTCTTTTTAAGCAAATTTTTAGGTAAACATCAGCTTCATTTCAGCTAGCCCGGTTAAGATACGTACATACCCCTTTTGAATATAAATATTGCCTACACCCCGCCCCTATCCCAGGCGGGGTCCTTTTTTGTGCACATCTTCTGTTGCAGTTGTTGGATAGCTGTTGAGAAGGGGGCTTACGTTCCAAATAGGTGAAGATGTGTAGAATGGATCATATAAAAATTGTATGCAATTTCCATGTTAAATGTGAAGAAGTAGCTATAACTTTTGGGAAACGACAGCAGTCATAAACGTGTAATCGTATCGCAAAACGGAAGGATTATTCCTTTTCGAGCAGAAATATATATTGCGATTTCTGCGTCTTTCCTTATTTTTATACACTTTTTAACACTAGAAGTTGGACATTTTTACATAAAAAGATTTAAATTTGAAATTCCATCGTTTAAAATGGGAACAGATTCCAGATGAAGTGCAGCAGAATGTACGATCATGACTTTTGCATCCGTTTGTGCCGCTTGGAACAATTCCCATAGAGAGCGAGCTGATCATGTGCAACGAATGAAGAAAATGGTAATGATGGTGATGATGCTGGTCGTGTTTATCACAACACCAGCGCTGTTGCAGGGGACGAATGATGTACATAAGGCAAGTGCGGCTGCGGCGTATGATTATACGTTGAATTTTCCATCTACGCGTTATCCAGAAACTGCGGATCATATCCGCGATGCGATCGCAGATGGACATTCCGCCATTTGCACGATTGACCGTCCGGGTGCCGACGCGCGTCGTGCCGATTCGTTAAAAGGCATACCGACCAAATCTGGGTATGATCGCGATGAATGGCCAATGGCGATGTGTTTGGAAGGTGGAACAGGCGCAGATATTCGCTATGTTACGCCTTCAGATAATCGTGGTGCTGGTTCGTGGGTTGGTAATCAGCTGGATGATTATCCAGATGGTACACGCGTTAAATTTATCGTGCAATAACAGTGATATAGCAGCATACCGTAGGCAATTCCTATCCAAACACACCTGTGAACGCAGTTGCGGTCGCAGGTGTGTTTTGCTGAATAGGGTAATGCAATGAAACGAGAATAGAACTAGAAATCATGCCGGGTAACAGTAAACTGAAATACGACACCAAACGGATCGCGCACAATGGCATATCCACTGCTGAACACATTCGGCGCAAATGGTACAATGATCGTACAGCGTTCATCGCTGATCAGCCGATGATACAATTGCTCCATATCCTCATGCTGCTTGGACTGCAAACAAAGGGAAAAGTGATTGCCGTCCAGCCACGGGCGAGTATTGTCCATTGCTTCTTCGGCAATCATCCATTTGCCGCTGCCAAGCTGTAAGACGGAGTGCGCCACATACTGCTCCTGCCCCGGTTGTACGGGAAATGCACGATCCATCTTTGCCAGCTGTTCATACGTTACATGCAGCAATACATTCGCACCCAGCACCTGTTGGTAAAAGTCGATCGCGTCTGCCGCCTTGCCATTGAGCGATAAAAAAGGGATAATTTCTGCGTTCATTATGATTGCCTCCTTCATAATAGATGAATCCGACTACACACTCTACGATACAGCTAAAAGGTATCGAAATATGAAACCTTTAAATGAAATCATCATAGAAATAGTTACAGAGCAATATTGTTATACCAACTCAGCCTGTGTGATGTCGTGGCAACCCATGAATAACAGCAAAAGCAAGACAAACAAGGCACCATTCATGCAACATATCTCTACATAGTTAACAGTAGATTGATCATGAACAGTAGAAAGGAATAAGATGATGAGAAAATCGGAACGGCTGCAATTGATGCAGCGGTATGTTCATCGTCGTCAGCGTTTCACGCTACGGCAGTTAATGGAAGAATTCAGCATTTCACGCAGTACGGCGCTACGGGATATAGAGTCATTGGAAGAAATCGGGTTGCCAATCTATGCAGAGCATGGACGACATGGTGGATACAGACTGCTTGATACTGCGACACTACCACCTGTCTCCTTTACTGCGAATGAAGTGCTGGCGTTATACTTTTCGATGCAAGCGCTCCAAAGCTTTTCGGGTGATGCGTTTGGCGTATCGTTTCATTCAATCCATGCCCGATTTCTGGATATTGTGACACCGCATCAACGGCAGCAAATTGAGCAGTTTCACAATCGAATTTCGTTTTATCATGGGGAGCAGGCGAGAACAGGGGAGTATTTGGAGCAAATGTTGCTAGCAGCGGTGAAGCAGCAGATTGTACACATCGATTACAGCTCGGCGCGAGGGACAGGGCAACGCCGCATTCAGCCGTTTGCCGTATATGTAATGCAAGGGTATTGGTATTGTCAGTCGTATGATCTGGATAAAGAGGCGTATCGCGTATTTCGCTGTGACCGCATTACGGGGGTGATGTTGTCAGATGAGGCGCCACGGGAGCAATTGAGCCACTTTGATCTACATAATGCGCGCAGTCTGCGGCAGCCATCTGTCAGAGCGGTGCAATTTCAATGTGCAGTGGATGAGCTTAGTGAAAGTGATCTGCAAGCACGATTATTGCCTTCTATGACGTTGATCGACAAAGGGCATGATGGTTGGAGTGTACACGGTAGCTACGAACCGGAGGAGCAGGAATTTATCCTGTCGTATTTGAGCGGATTTGGCATCAAATTGAAGCAGGTTGAGCCGCAGCAGCTTCGAGAGCAATTGAAGCAGTATTATCAGCGTTTGCTGGAGCAATTGTAAATATGGAGCTTGCAAGGCGGTAACAGGTAAGATCACCATATACAAGCACAAAACATGCAAGAACAGCATAGGTAGAAATACAATATACAGGAGCAGACTATTCAGAAGTAGAACCTTCAGAAGCAGAATATTGAATCGTATAACTTTGTAGAAGCAGAACACTCAACAGTAGAGCATGAATAAACGAATAGTATAAAAAACGGCGAGTGCATTCCCCATTATGTAAGGGGTATGCACTCGCCGTTGTGTTTATCTCATATGGATTGCATGTAGTATCATTTCAGCTTGTTCCAATTTCAGTAGAAAATAATACCGCTAATGTACCGCCCCTTATTTGGCGGAAGAAAAGATAGGTCGATCTGGCTTCACTCGCAAGGACAACAGGAAGCAGAGACACAGAATCAGCGTCGCCATCATATACGGATAATTGATATTCCAATCAAACAGCGCACCTGCTACAATCGGTCCAGCGATATTACCGAGACTTGTATACGCGGAGTTCAGACCTGCCACATATCCTTGCTCATCGCCAGCAATTTGCGATAGCTGCGTACCGATAGCGGGACGCAAGATGTCCATCGCAAGAAATACCGCAAAAGTTACAACGAAGATCAAGAAGTACGTATGCACAAACAGCGTCAGTAAAATAAATACCGCAGATGCCAGCAAACAGATAATAATCAGCTTTTGCCCGCCAAATCGGTTCATCATCCAGCCGAAGATCGTCGCCTGTACGACTGCTCCAGCAATCGAGCCAAAGGTAATGATGATCGCAATATCCCGAGCGGTAAAGCCGAATTTATGATCGACAAACAAGGAGAATACCGTTTCGTAATTCGCCAATCCGAAGGCAGCTACAAACACGATGATCAGGCTGAGAAAGTACGGCTTACGGTAAGAATACAGCAATTGCCGAATTAGACTTTCCCCACTATTGTTCTGCGCTGCTAATTGAGCACGACGTTCTGGCAGCAGCGATTCAGGTAATAGTACGAGCGTAGCGATAGCAGCAATCAGCCCGGCAATCGCTGCCGCGTAAAAAGGAACCCGAATGCCATATTCCGCCAGCAATCCGCCAATACCCGGACCGATAATAAAGCCGGTCGTAATCGCCGCATTGATAAAGCCCATTGCCGAACCACGTTCTTCATTGGACGTCATATCCGCCGCATACGCCATTACCGATGGCATAATCAGCGCCGCCCCCAACCCGCCAATTGCCCGCGAGATAAATAGCAGTGTCGGCGCATAAGCGATAGCAAATAGCCATTCGGATATGGCGAAGATCAACATCCCGGCAATGATCAGCTTTTTACGTCCAATTCGGTCGGATAATCGTCCGCTGAAGGGAGAGAAGATCAACTGACTGATCGAGAAAGCCGCAACCATAAAGCCTAGAATGCTACCGCCAATATGCAGCTCGTTCATATAGGTCGGCATAATGGGCACGACGAGTCCAATACCAGTAAACACGAGAAAAATATTAAACATGAGCAGCAATAGTGCCGCCCGATTACGCATAAGAAGTGACATGATTTCCTCCGAGGTATAAGCTGCGCATGATTATGGCAGCCGATTCAAAGCTGTATTTGCAAATGATATCTTACATACTGAACATTCGGTCTATATTATGATGAAACAATACCAGAACGTCCAAACCGGCATTCATATACTATGCCTAGACTTCCGTTCTGGCAATTCCGTACAAAAAGGTCTGTACCGCAAAGCGATAATGCTCCAGCACTATTTCCGCGGACTGCTTACGGCACACTTGATTGAGTCCAGCAAGCAGACATTCCAGCACCACTGCTTTTTTATCGACATCGCCGATATGAAATTCGCCGCTATCGATGCCTTCCTGAATGAGCTGACGGTTGAATTGCAAATGTTCCTCTATCATGGATTCCATTTTTTCCGCAACTTCACCCTTGTGTTCATCATTGCTAAAAAATTCATCTGCCGCGCGAGTTAACGGATGATTGAGATCCTCCTGCACAATTTGCTGTGCCAGACCATAGATTTTGGCAGTCACGGTCGGATAACCGGGCAACGACTCATGCCATTTTTCATACCATTCGCGATCCCATTCATTCAGCAGATACAGAAACAGACCTTCTTTGCTTTTGAAATGGTAATAAATATTGCCTTTACTGCTGTCCGTGGCAGCTACAATATCCTCGATCGAAGTCGCTTTATAGCCCTTTTGTACAAATAGACTGCGAGCGGCATCGCTAATTTTTTTGCGGGTCAGTTCACTCTGAACCTGCTTTTTATTCACCTTATCACCCCGATACTGAACGTTTGTTCAGTATTGTAGCAAAGATCGCTGAGAAAAGGCAAGCACAAACGCATATCATTTTGCAACAGAGGTGGAATATGATACGATAGCGTCGTATATTTGCGTGCGGACATGTACCTTGTCCGAGAACATAATAGAACGGGTGAATGAGTAGAATGAGAGTCATTTCTGGCAGTGCAAAAGGAAGACCATTGAAGGCGGTACCGGGCAACAGTACACGTCCTACAACAGATAAAGTGAAAGAATCGCTATTTAGCATTATCGGTCCGTATTTTGACGGCGGTCATGTATTGGATTTGTTTGCAGGCACTGGCGGACTGGGGATCGAGGCGCTGAGCCGCGGCATGGAGCACGGTGTATTTATTGATATGGAGCATAAAAGTATTGAAGTCGTGAAGAGTAATTTGCAGGCAGCTGCTTTGATTGATCAAGCCGAAGTATATCGCAATGAAGCTGGTCGTGCATTGAAAGTACTGGCAAAGCGCGAGTCGTCCTTTGACCTTGTCTTTCTGGACCCACCGTATCGGATGAAAAACGGCATTGCCTTGATGCAGGAAATGCATGAACGCGGACTGCTGCGCGACGATGCGACGATTGTATTGGAATTTGAGAGCGGTTATGATTATCCGACGGAAGAAGAGCATTTTGTCGGCGTTCGCCAAGCGGTGTATGGCGATACTACGATCCATGTATATCGATATGAATCTGAGTCGCAATCTGAACAGGAGGAGTCTAACGATGAGCAGTAATTCCGGCAGTACGAGACGCATCGCTGTATATCCCGGCAGCTTTGATCCAGTTACGATGGGACATCTGGATATTATTCACCGGGCAGCGCTTCAATTTGACACACTGGTCGTAGCCGTGCTGAACAATGTTAGCAAAAAACCACTGTTCACCGTTGAAGAGCGAGTGGAGCAGCTCAAGCAGGTAACTGCCGATCTGCCCAATGTGGAGATTGATAGCTTCCGCGACCTGCTGGCAAATTATATCCGCCAGCGTGATGCCCATACGATTGTACGTGGTATTCGTTCAGTAACTGATTTTGAATACGAATTGCAAATGGCATCAATTAATCGCGAATTGAATCCAGATGCGGATACGATCTTTATGATGACCAATCCGCGGTATTCGTACCTCAGCTCCAGTATGGTCAAGGAGATTGCGCGCTTTCATGGTTCGGTGTCTGATTTTGTGCCGCCATTGATTGAGCACGAACTACGCATCAAATTTAATACGGCAGAATAAGATAGAGTATCTCGGAATACAGTTTGATTTATATTCTGCTTGTGATGGATTGTTTTTAGTTCAGAGCAGAAGTGGATTTACAGCTTCCGGCATGGCATAATAAACGGGCAGAATATTCAGCGTAGCAGAGAGTTCTGCCCATTATATTAGAACGCTTGCAGCACGTCCGGACAGAGATACTATATCCGGTTTGGCGAAGATATGACTGTAGCGATGGTCGTATGCACTACTTCGTCAGGCAGCAGAGCCGAAGGAGAGAACAGCATGTCCGGCAGACCTTTGACTTCCCCGTTTTCGTCCAAACGAATATGGGCTTATTTGATTTGTTTGCTTATTCTGGTGTACGTGCTTGTCTATATGCCGACACCTTATGTGATCAATGCACCGGGCACTGCCAATGAGCTGAAACCGATCGTAAGCGTATCGGATGGCGATGCTGATGAGAAGGGTACTTTTATGTTAACGACCGTCTCGGTTAGTTATGCGAATATGGCGATGCTGATCGGCAGTGTGTTCGATTCAAATGAGGAGATAGGACCGAAGCCTGCACAGAGTGACCGCAAGGAATACGCAGCTGAGCAGCTGTATTATATGAACAGCTCGCAGTCCAACGCGATTGCCGCCGCTTATACCAAAGCAAAGATTGCTTACAAAGTAGAGCCGCAATACGTGTTCGTGGTGAACGTACCAGAAGGCAATACATGGATTCATGCAGGCGACAAATTCGTGCAGGTGGATGGGCAAAATATCGCTTCTTTTGAGCAATTGGAACGCGTATTGAACAGCAAAAAAGCCGGAGATATAGTCAAAACCGTCATCGACCGCGCAGGCACAACCGTCAACCAGAATATCACGTTAACCCAGTTCCAAAATGCAGATGGTAAAACTCGTGTCGGCTTCGGCGTATCCATCGGTGAAGTGCAGAAGATTATCCCTGATGATCCCGCGCATGAAGTGAAATTTGCCAATACAAGTATCGGTGGTCCATCTGCCGGGCTGATGTTTACACTGGAAATTTACAATCAACTGACTTCAGGTGATCTCACCAGAGGATATCGCGTTGCCGGAACGGGAACGATTGATGCCAACGGTCAAGTGGGCATGATCGGCGGTGTACAGCACAAAGTCGTAGCTGCTCAGAACAACGGCGCGACCATTTTCCTTGTACCGCAAGGCAATTACAATGATGCCAAAGCCCAACTGGATAAAATGCACTCAACGCTAAAGCTAATTCCCGTGAACACGCTGGATGATGCACTACAAGCATTAAGCGAGTTGCCTGCCAAATCTTCATAGATGATACATCAAGAGATGATACATCAAGTCAAACTCGTCAACACATAAAAGGAATAGCGGAAGTAGCATAAAGAAAATACTCGCCCTTTCATTACTTATCAATGAGGGAGCGAGTATTTTCTTTATTTGTAAGCCTACGTACTCTCACAAAAGTTAACGTTGTATCTCGTAGATATTGATTTTGCTAGCCCGAATGTTGATGTCGTTCTTGCACTCGCAAATGTTCATTTCACCTTGCCGAATGATGATTGCCCCTCTTGAATGCGGGTCTTCTTCACTATCAACATCAACAAAAAAACGCTCGACTACAAATTGTGATTCTCCGCCGCAAATGGTCACCCGTTGCTACACTCGCATAGGCGGATGATAATAATCCGAATATAGATCTTTTATCTGCTGAGGCTGAAACCCGGCTGCCTGCATAACAGTCGCGCGAATATCCAGATCCATCTGTATATGCTTCATATCAACCGCACGCATAACAATCGGCAAAGAAGAGGTTTGCTTCATTCTTTTTAACAGCTCCTGCCCGGTTGCCGTAAAGCCAAGCACGCGCAAATATGCAGGTCCCTGTGAGAGCATAGACTCATGCAAAAGATCACGGCGATGTCCAAGCAACAGGTGAGCCAGTAAACGCTGCAAGCGTGCGTACGTATAACGTTTCGTTTTCAAAGAACTGATCAGTTGATGAACAGAACTCTCCGGCAAGGATGGAAGTAGCTTTTTCAGGCGATATTCAATGCCTTCATTCATATCGTAATACTGCTCCAATTCGCTAACCGTAGAAGTTGTGAGAATTTGCAGCAATGGTAACCACAGCTGATTCATATGTACAGGTCCACGTCCGGCATTGCTCTCACGCTGGATAATGTCCATCACGGCAGGTGGAACGTACTGAGCTACCTTTTCCGGTTCATTAAGCAGCATTTGCCGAATGGCGGTAGCGCTGGCAATACGGTCATGCGACGGCTGCATATCATGATACCCGGATTGCTCACGCTGAATAGTGAGCGGAGCGATATTGCTTTGTAGTCGTCGCAAAGCGATCATATATTGCAATCCAAGCGTATTGTTCGGCTGACCAAGCAAGGCGGCGCTTTCTGCTGATAGCAGGTCAGATGCTGTCGCAGCGCGCCCCAGTGCCGCCGGATAGCTCATTCCCTGATCAAGATACTGTCGGATGGATTGTTGCAACTGCGGCGATTCGTCAGTCAGCAGATCCGCCAGCGGACGCAATGCCTCCAATGAGCCGGATTCGCTACCGAACACCAGACTGTCCGTAATGCCTGTAGCGTGAAGCATCGCCACAGCTCCATAAGCAAACCATTCGGCAGGCTGTACAGCATACGCGGACGGAAGCTCCAGCACGAGGTCACAGCCCGCAGACAATGCCATTTCTGCACGCGCCCATTTGCTGAATATCGCAGGCTCGCCGCGTTGGGTGAAACCGCCGCTCATCACCGCAATGATGGCGTCGCAGCCACTCACCTGTCGCGTACGCTCCAGATGCAGCTGATGCCCGTAATGCAGCGGATTGTATTCTACGATCACGCCAGTAACTTTCATAAGGGACAATCTCCTTTTCGTGCCAGATATATGGTAAAATAAAAGGTATGTGCACAAGCGCAATCATGCCTATTACAGAATTCGATCTGCTCGTCGCTCTATTATAACGCATGATCCTTTGCAAGGGTGGTTGCCCCCATTTTGGACGGGAACGTACCGACCGGTTTTGACCTGCTCTTTTTGACCCCAAATGCGAAAAAAGCTAGAAAAACCGCCAGCCCGCGCCAGTAAAGGGAAATACCCTGACAGGCACAAAAATATCTAAAACTTTGATTGACAAAAACAACAATTCGTCGGTATAATAATTTTTGTTTGTTTGGAGTGATGTATATGCAATTCCAATTTCGAAAAATGGCGCAAAGCGATCAGCCGATAGAGTTTCACGAGACGCTTGATACCGGATTTCTAAAATCCGATCGTAATGACATTCTTTCTGCGGAGCCAATGCAGGTTGACCTGCACGCGAAGTACAGAGTGGATCAGGTTGTTGAAGTGAACGCAACGTTGAAGCTTGACCTGCAGGTGGCATGTGCCCGATGCCTGACCCCCGTTAATCTGAATCGAGCATTCAGCGTTCATGAGGAGTTTCGGCACGGTGAAGAACCGGAGAACGTAGCGGAAGAAGACGATACCGTGTTCGTGAATAGCGACACTGTTGATCTTCGACCTTATCTGGAAGAAGCTGCTTTAGTGGATTTGCCGGCAGTGGTTCTGTGCAAGGACGATTGCAAAGGACTTTGCCCGACATGTGGAGTCAACCTGAACGAACAGGATTGTGATTGCGATAACCGACCGATTGATCCTCGGTTGGCAGGGCTCAAAGATTTATTCAAATGATTTGATAACCCTGAGTCAAACCAGGGTGTTAAATGGCACTCAATTAGATGAAGGAGGTGTTTAACGATGGCAGTACCTCAACGGAGAACTTCCAAGACACGTCGTGACAAACGTCGTACACACTTTAAATTGGCAGTACCAGGTATGGTGAAATGCGAAAACTGTGGCGAACTCAAATTGTCCCACCGCGTATGTAAAGTATGCGGAACGTACAAACAAAGAGAAATCGTACAACAGTAATCGTTGGAAAAGGCAGCGCCTCGTCGCTTGATGAGGTGCTGTTTTTTTATGGATTTTGAGCGGTATAGATTCGCCGTATACGTAGCGCTTGAACGATATATACTCTCTAGCATTCTGACCAGATCCATGCGCAAGAAGCCCGTCAGACCGCCATCTGACACCAAAATTACATAATAAGGCGGCACTGCCCCTTTTCTTTTACGAAAATATGCTTTATACTACATTCTTAGTACCAGGTTCTAAAACTAACATTTAAACGTGATCTACTCCAATATCCGGTGTAGCAGCTGTACGCTGCTTGCATGCCGGACCTTTGATGCGCACAATGATATAGAGCAGATAGATGCAATAAATAGATGCCTGAACAACAGTACGGACGTCCGCATAGCCGGACAAACACCATCATGAAAGTGGGGGGAGGCTTCGTGACCATCGAACGATTGCCCAAGCGCCAGCGTCAGCAGCAGCTTGTGAAGATGATAGAGGATAACCCGTTTGTAACCGATCAGGAATTGACCCGCCAGCTAAAAGTCAGTATTCAGACGATTCGTTTGGACCGGATGGAGCTGGGGATTCCTGAGCTGCGTGAACGAATGAAGCTGATGGCTGAGCGATCCTACGATCAGGTCCGATCCCTGCCGCTGGATGAAGTTATCGGTGAGATTGTCGATTTGCAATTGGATCGAAGTGGAATTTCGATCTTTGAGATTCGGGATGAACATGTATTTTCACGTACGCATATCGCCCGTGGTCATCATATTTTTGCCCAGGCGAACTCGCTGGCAGTGGCGGTTATCAACGATGCGATTGCTTTGACTGCTTCGGCGGATCTGCGGTTCGTACGACCGGTCAACCTCGGTGAGAAATGTATCGCCAAAGCCTATGTGCAGTCCAACCCGGCGCGCAAGGGCAAGGCGAAAGTGGAAGTGCTAACTTACGTTGGCGAAGAAATGGTATTTCAAGGCAACTTTGTGATTTACCGATCAGACGGGGGAGAACACGATGAAGGAGGACTTGATCATGCGAATCGCGATTGACGCGATGGGGGGAGATCATGCTCCAGACAGCAATGTCTTAGGCGGATTAGAAGCAGCCAAGGAATGGAAGGATGCGGAGATCATTCTCGTAGGGGACGAGGAACGGATGAAGGCATTGCTGCCGGAGATTCCATCCAACCTGAAGCTGGTACATGCTTCTGAAGTGATTGAACCCGATGACGAACCAGTCAAATCGGTACGACGTAAAAAGGATGCTTCGATGGTCGTTGCTGGTCGAATGGTTAAGGACGGACTGGCAGATGCGATGATCTCGGCAGGGAATACAGGCGCGCTCATGACGACCGGGTTACTCGTCGTTGGACGTATCAAGGGGATTGAACGTCCGGCGCTTGCTCCGATCATTCCAACGATTGACGGAAAAGGCGTACTGGCGCTTGATCTGGGCGCCAATATGGACGCGAAGCCGGAACATCTGGCACAATATGCATTGATGGGTAGCATTTACCGCGAGAAGGTTCAGGGAGTGTCCAATCCGCGTGTAGGTCTACTCAATGTCGGCACCGAAGCCAAAAAGGGTAACGAGCTCGTCAAAGAAGCCTTCCCACTGCTGGAAGCACAGCCGATCAATTTTGTCGGCAATGTGGAATCGCGGGATGTGCTTAACGGCGTGTGCGATGTGCTCGTCTGCGACGGCTTTGCCGGTAATATTTTGCTGAAAGCGATGGAAGGAACGGCAAGTACGATCTTTTCCTTGCTCAAGCAGCAATTTTCCAAATCATTAAAAACCAAGCTGGCAGCAGCGCTTGTGATGCCGGAGCTGCGCGGATTGCGTGATTCGTTTGACTACAAAGAACATGGTGGCGCACCATTGCTCGGTCTGAATGGGCTTGTACTGAAAGGGCACGGTTCTTCCGACGCAAGTGCGATCAAACACGCTGTACGTCAGGCACGGATTGCTATTAGCAATAATTTGGTATCCAGTATTTCGCAGGAAGTAACGGAGTAATGTAATATGCATCATCATAGATCCTTACCAGTCTGATAAGGAAATTCGTATCGATAGAAAAGAGTGACAACGATGAGTGTTTTGCCAATCGGAATTATCGGCACAGGCAAATACGTGCCGGAAAAAATATTGAGCAATGCCGACCTGGAGAAAATGGTCGACACGAATGATGAATGGATCGTTAGCCGTACCGGTATACGCGAGCGTCATATCGCCGCGCCAGACCAGGCGACATCCGATCTGGCGTATGAAGCAGCAATCAAAGCGATCGAAACCGCAGGTTTGACTGCTGCCGATCTCGATCTGATCGTCGTAGCAACCATTACGCCGGATATGTCCTTCCCATCCACCGCTTGCATTTTGCAGGATAAACTAGGTGCCAAAAAAGCAGCTGCCTTCGATCTGTCTGCTGCTTGCTCCGGTTTTGTCTATGCACTCGGTGCAGCGACAAGCATGCTGCAAATGGGCATGTACAAAAACGCACTGGTAATCGGTGCGGATACACTGTCCCGCATTACTGACTACACTGACCGTAACACTTGCGTATTGTTCGGCGATGGTGCTGGTGCAGTAGTCATCGGTGAAGTTGGCGAAGGTCGCGGCTTCAAAGCATTTGACCTCGGTGCCGAAGGCGCTGGTGGCGAACTGCTGAAACTGCCTGCTGGTGGCTCCAGAACACCGGCTTCTGTCGACACACTGGAAGCGAAGCAGCACTTTATCCAAATGAGCGGTCGCGAAGTATTTAAATTCGCAGTGAAAGTGATGAATAAGGCAACTGAGGATGTGCTGAACAAAGCAGGCATTTCCAAAGACGATATCGACCTGTTTATTCCGCATCAGGCGAATGTGCGTATTATCAACTCGGCGATGGAACGTTTGAATTTGACCGAAGACCGGGTTATGATCAATGTGCAAAAGTATGCGAACACATCTGCTGCTTCTATTCCGCTGGCACTTGTTGAAGCGGTAGAAGAAGGACGCATCCAAGAAGGCGACAAAGTGGTTATGGTCGGCTTCGGCGGTGGTCTCACATGGGGCGCATCCGTTATCATCTGGTAATTACGGCAACTGCAATTCAGGAGGTTATTCCGAATGGGTAAAATAGCATTTGTATTCCCTGGACAGGGCGCGCAAAAAGCCGGGATGGCAAAAGACGTCTACGACGCATCCCCGGCAGCAGCGCAGTATTTTGATCAAGCGGACGACGTGCTTGGCTTTGCAATTAGCAAGCTGGCATTTGAAGGTCCAGAAGATGAACTAAAACAAACAGCCAATACACAACCTGCACTGCTGACCGCTAGCATCACCCTGCTGGAAGCACTCAAAGAGCGCAACATCCAGCCAGATTATGTAGCAGGTCATAGCTTGGGCGAGTATAGCGCGCTAGTAGCTGCGGGTGCACTCTCGTTTGCAGACGCGGTTGCGATTGTACGTGCACGCGGACAGTTTATGGAACAAGCGGTTCCTGCTGGTCAGGGCGCAATGGCTGCTGTACTCGGTGCAGAGCGTGAAGCGTTGGCTCAGCTGTGTGCCTCTGTTACAGCGGATGGTCATGCGGTAGAATTGGCTAACGTCAACTGCCCCGGACAGATCGTTGTTTCCGGTACACAGGCTGGTGTGGAAGCCGTATCTGCCCGTGTCAAAGAAATCGGCGGCAAACGTGCGATTGCGCTGGAAGTGAGTGGACCGTTCCACTCTTCTCTGATGGAGCCTGCGGCTCAGCGTCTTGCCGAGCGTTTGCAGGATGTTACGTTCCACAATGCAACCGTACCGGTTGTTGCCAATGTGAATGCAGAGGCAGTATCCAGCGGCGACCAGATTGGCGAGCTGCTGGTGAAACAGGTATACTCTCCTGTATTATGGGAAGACAGCGTGCGTTATATGGTAGAGCAGGGCGTCGATACATTTATCGAGATTGGTCCCGGCAACGTGCTTACTGGTCTGATCAAAAAGATCGACAAAAATGTACGTCTGTTCAATATCAACAGCCTCGAAAGTTTGGAAGCACTGGAAGTATAATGACTGTTCATGTTTGGCAACAGCCATACGTGCAATGAACTTGGTGAAAAGGAGGTGCGTATGATATGAGTAAACCGTTAGAGGGGCAAGTTGCCCTCGTAACAGGCGCTTCGCGCGGCATCGGTCGCAGCATCGCGCTGGCACTAGCATCTGCTGGAGCTGACGTAGCTGTCAACTATGCAGGCAGTGAAGCCGCCGCTCAGGAAACCGTCAAGCAAATTGAGGAACTGGGCGTCAAAGCGATTGCGATTCAAGCAAACGTAGGTATCGTTTCCGAAGCGGATAACCTGGTTAAACAGGTAAGTGAAGCGTTTGGTAAGATCGATATTCTGATTAACAACGCTGGCATCACGCGGGACAATCTGATCATGCGAATGAAAGAGGAAGAGTTTGATCAGGTGATCGAAACGAATCTGAAAGGCGTGTTCAACTGTCTCAAAGCGGTCACGCGTCCGATGATGAAGCAACGTTACGGTCGCATCGTCAACATTTCGTCCGTAGTCGGTGTACTCGGGAATCCGGGTCAAGCCAACTATGTCGCTGCCAAAGCAGGCGTTATTGGTCTGACGAAGGCATCGGCACAAGAGCTAGCTTCGCGTGGCATCACAGTCAACTGTGTAGCACCTGGTTTTATCGCTACCGATATGACGGATGAGTTGAACGAAGAGCAGCGCGGTCGTATTCTCGGTCAGATTCCGCTTGCTCGTCTTGGCAATCCGGATGAAGTCGCTCAGGTGGTATCATTCCTGGTGTCGCCAGCTGCTTCTTACATGACGGGTCAAACGTTACACGTCGATGGCGGCATGTACATGTAAGATTCAGGATGTGCTTACAGATGCCTGTATGGATTTTTAAGTATAATTTCCGTATAATAACTTGGAAGAGGAGGTGAAACGGATGTCCGATGTTTTGGAACGTGTAAAACGCATCGTCATTGACCGCTTAGGTGCTGACGAAGCTGATATTAAATTGGAGTCTTCTTTCAAAGACGACCTTGGCGCAGATTCCCTTGATGTAGTGGAACTCGTTATGGAACTTGAAGAAGAATTTGATATTGAAATTTCTGATGAAGACGCGGAGAAAATTACGACCGTAGGTGAAGTTGTGAACTACATACAATCTCATACCTAAGGCTCAAAAGTCCCGTTACCTGCAAATTGATTTTGCGGGTCGGGACTTCTCCTCATTCATGGCGTCTCTTGGATCTGAATACAAAATATACACATGCAGTCGATATGAGGTGAATGTGTTTGAAGCATAGAGTGGTAATTACAGGTCTCGGAGTCACAACAGCTCTGGGCAAAGACAAAGATACATTCTGGAACAATCTGATGGCAGGTAAGTCTGGAATCACTCCAGTAGAGGGATTCGATGTTAGTAACTACACGACCCGCATTGCTGGTCAGGTACATGACTTTAATCCCGAAGATTATCTGGAACGCAAAGAAGCACGCAAACTGGATCGATTTGTTCAATTTGCAGTCGCTGCTACAGCGGAAGCACTGAAGGACAGCAAACTGAATGTACGCGAAGATACAGATACAGAACGAGTTGGTGTTATTATCGGCTCCGGTATCGGCGGTCTGGGTACATTTGAAGATCAGCACAGCGTATTATTGGAAAAAGGTCCAAAACGCGTAAGTCCGTTCTTTATTCCGATGATGATTGCCAATATGGCTTCTGGTCAAGTGTCGATCATTCACGGAGCAAAAGGTCCAAACGTAGCACCGGTAACGGCATGCGCGAGCGGTAGCCATGCGATTGGCGATGCGTTCAAGTATATTCAATCCGGCGAAGCGGATGTGATGATCACAGGCGGTGCCGAAGCGACGATTCGTCCAACCGGTATGGCGGGCTTCTGCTCCATGCGAGCGATGTCCACACGCAATGATGACTACACAACAGCAAGCCGTCCATTTGATACTGGACGTGACGGATTCGTTATGGCGGAAGGATCAGGCGTACTGATTCTGGAATCACTGGAGCATGCCCAGAAGCGCGGTGCGCACATCTATGCCGAAGTGATCGGTTACGGTCTGAGTGCAGATGCGTTCCATATGACAGAACCGAACCCAGATGGTCCGGCGCGTTGTATGAAGATGGCACTGCGTACAGCTGGCATCCAGCCGGAAGACGTTCAATACATCAATGCACATGGTACATCGACTCCAGTCGGCGACAAATCCGAGACGAAAGCGATCAAAATGGCGATGGGCGACCACGCGTACAAGATGGCAGTTAGCTCGACCAAATCGATGACAGGTCACCTGCTCGGCGCAGCCGGCGGTGTGGAAGCGGTTATCTGTGCACTGTCTCTGGAAAATCAGATTATCGCACCAACGATCAATCTGCATGACCAGGACCCTGAGTGCGATCTGGATTATGTTCCAAATGAGGCACGTAAAGCTGATTTGAATGTGGTTATGTCCAACTCTTTTGGATTCGGGGGACACAATGCCTCGATCGTCCTGAAGAAATTTGAAGCGTAAGGGGTCAGTTTCTTGAACGGAGATGTGAAACAGCTACAGCAACAAATTCAAATTCAGTTCCATAACCGCCAGCTGCTCAAACAGGCGTTCACACATGCTTCGTATGTGAATGAACATCGCTTCAGTCAGCATCAGGATAATGAGCGTCTGGAGTTTCTAGGCGATGCGGTTCTGGAACTGACGGTGTCGGAGTATCTGTATAATGAGTATCCAGATCGGCCAGAGGGCGAGCTAACGAAGCTGCGTGCAGCAATCGTTTGCGAGCCTTCGCTGGTCAAGTTCGCGGAAGCACTTGATTTTGGACGTTATGTTTTGCTTGGCAAAGGGGAAGAACTGACCGGTGGACGTCAACGTCCGGCGCTGCTGGCAGACGTATTTGAATCCTTTATCGGTGCGCTGTATTTGGATCAAGGTCTGGATGCAGTGAAATCTTTTCTGGAAAAGTACGTATTTTCAAGCATTTCGCCTGGCGGACAACTTCAGATGATGGACTTCAAAACCGAATTACAGGAATTCACCCAGCATCATAATATGGGTGTATTGGAGTACCGGATCATCGAGGAAAAAGGCCCTGCCCATGAGCGGGAGTTTGTCTCGGAAGTCTACATGGGAGATGAAAGCCTTGGCCAGGGCTCAGGACGTTCCAAAAAGGAAGCGGAGCAACGCGCAGCAGCAGCTGCACTGACCCGGTTAAAGCTGAAATAACATCTCTTTCTTTTCTGGCGATTACAGGACAAACAAAGAGCAAAGAGCAGTCACCGCCACCTTGCAACAAAGGCAAGAGGCACGACCGCTTTTTGCTCTTTTTCCATTGATGGCAAAGCAGGTAATTATGCTACAATAGCAATAGAGGTGAACACGAACTATGTTCCTGAAACGAATTGAATTAGCCGGCTTCAAATCATTTGCCGATAAAACGGAATTGGAGTTTGTCCAAGGAATTACTGCTGTTGTAGGACCAAACGGCAGCGGTAAAAGTAATATCTCCGATGGCATCCGCTGGGTGCTAGGTGAGCAGTCTGCCAAGTCACTCCGTGGTGGTAAGATGGAGGATATTATTTTTGCAGGTAGCGATTCACGTAAACCAGTCAGCTATTCCGAAGTATCGCTGACACTGGATAACGAAGATGAAGCGTTGCCGCTCGATTTTAACGAAGTGACCATTACCCGGCGCGTACACCGTAGCGGGGATAGCGAGTATATGATCAATAAGCAAGCGTGCCGGCTCAAGGATATTACCGAACTGTTTATGGATACCGGGATCGGTAAAGAAGCGTACTCGATCATTGGGCAAGGTCGCATTGAGGAGATTCTCAGTACGCGCTCGGAAGATCGACGCGGTATTTTTGAAGAAGCGTCAGGTATTGTGAAATACAAATCCCGTAAAAAGGATGCCGTGCGCAAGCTGGATGATACCGAGCAGAACCTGCTGCGCATCTTCGACTTGGTGAATGAGCTGGAAGACCAGATCGGTCCGCTGAAGGAGCAGTCCGAAAAGGCAATTCATTTTAAACAATTAAAAGAACAGTTAAAGCATAAAGAAATCTCACTGTATGTGCATGATATCGAACGTATTCACGGTTCGTGGACGACTGCAGGCGAGAAGCTCAAAGAATTAGAAGCTGTACAGCAAAAGCTGGCTAACGTTGTAGCCGGACACGATGCCAAGCTGGAAGATGAGCGGAATGCGCTGCGTGAAGCCGAGCAGATGGTGGAGCGGATGCAGGAACTGCTGCTGCAATATAGCGAGCAGGCAGAGAAGGCAGAAGGTCAGGTGGAGCTGCTCAAAGAACGCCGCCAAAATTTAGAGCAAAATCGTAAGCAGCTTGGTGTCGCTCTGGAACGCAGCGAAGAACGCACAAGTCAACGTACAGGCGAAACCCAGCAATTGCAAGATAAGCTGGCTGAGTTACAGCGTCAGTTGACCGAATTGAAGCAGACGCTTGCGACTGAAGAAGCGCAGCTAAACGATATCAATGGTGGCATTAGCCAGAATCGCGAGGAAAGTCTCAAAGGCGATCTGCTGCAATTGATGAATGATATGGCGAATATGCGTAATGAGATTCGCTACGCTGATCAGGAGACGGAAGCGACGCAGCGCCGAATGGTGCGAGCCGAGACCGAATCTGGTAAATGGCGCGACGAGAAAAAGCGACTGGAGCAGAGCAAAACTGCATTTACCGTTCAGTTAGAGAAGTTTGCCAAAGAAATCGCGACAGTACGCACAGACTATATCAAGCAAAGTGAGCAACTCAATGCGCTGCAAAAATCCGCCGAAGATATGCAGACCTCGATTCGTAAATGGGAACAGCGCCGCGAAGCGCTTATTTCTCGCCGTGATACGATGCAGGAGATGCAGGAGGACTTTGAAGGCTTCATGCTAGGTGTCAAAGAAGTGCTCAAGGCGTCTCGCAACAATCAGCTGCCAGGTGTACATGGTGCTGTCGCTGAATTGATCCGTGTGCCAGAGCATTTGGAGCAAGCGATGGAAACGGCACTTGGTGCATCCGTTCAGCATGTCGTTATGGAAAATGAAGAAATGTCCCGCCGCGCGATTGCTTTTCTGAAACAGCGTCAACTCGGTCGTGCAACATTTTTGCCGCTGGACGTTATTCGTCCACGTCGAATTCAAGATAGCGACAAACGACTAGCAGAAGGTGCCGAAGGCTTTGTTGGTATCGGTGCGGAACTTGTGCAATACGATGAGCGTTACGCGTCTATCGTGGGCAGTCTGATCGGTAGCGTAGTCATTGCCGAGACATTGGAACAGGCGAACAAAATCGCTGCCAGACTGAATTATCGCTACCGCGTGGTCACATTGGAAGGCGATGTAGTCAATGCTGGTGGTTCCATGACCGGTGGTAGCCAGCACAAAAAGAACAACAACCTGCTTGGACGCAAACGCCAGCTGGATCAGCTTGGTGAGCAAATTATCGAAAGCGAAGATCAGATCAAACGTCTGAGCGCTGAGATTATTACCGTGCGTGATCGACTGCAAAGTACCGAGAATCGTTTGGATCAATTGCGTGCTGCCGGTGACCGAAAACGTACCGAGGAGCAGCAAACGGCGGGTGAACTGAAGCAACTGGATCACGAATTCCGGCATGTGAACGAACAGTACGAGCTGTATGGGCAGGAGAAAACGGCGTATACAAGCGAGCTGGAAGGCATAGCCAAAAAGCGCAAAGAAGCAGAGCAAAAGCTGGCTGAATTGCAACAGCAGGAAGAGCGTATCCAATCTGCGATCCAGTCCGCCGAGCAACAGCGCAAATCGAACGAATCGGTCAAAGAGCAATTACAGGAAAAAGTGACCGATCTCAAAATTCGTGAGGGCAAGATCAGCCAGGAGATCTTTTCACTAGAGGAGCAAATGTCCCGCACTCACGAAGAATCTCAGGACTACGGTCGTGAGCTGGAAAGTAATCGTGAGCAACTGTCTATTCTTGTCCGCGATCTGGATAAAAACAGCAATGATCAAAAGCGCCAGCAAGAGCAGCTGGATCGTCTGCGCCGTCAACGCAGCGAAACGAGTGAGCAGCTGGAACAGAAGCGCGCACAGCGTCTTGCTTTACAGCAAAAGCTAGAGCAAGAAGAAGACAAAACTCGTCAGCAGCGCAACGAACTGAAGGCGATTGAAGATGAACTGCGTAAAACCGAAATTCAGGTCAATCGTCTAGATGTGGAACTCGAAAACATTCTTGCCAAGCTGCAAGATGATTATGAGCTAACCTACGAAATGGCGAAGCAGCGTTACGACTTGCCAGAGAATGTGGAGCAGACTGGTCGCGAAGTTCGCGAGCTGAAGCTGCAAATCGCCGATCTGGGTGAAGTCAATCTAGGTGCGATTGAGGAATATCAGCGTGTTAACGAACGCTACGAATTCCTGAGTGAACAGCAAAACGATCTGATCGAAGCCAAAACAGCATTGTATCAGGTCATCAAGGAAATGGACGACGAGATGTCCAAACGCTTCAAGCATACATTTGAAGCGATTCGCGGACAATTCGGTATGGTCTTTTCCAAACTATTCGGCGGTGGTCGCGCCGATCTGATTCTGGCAGATCCTGAGCGAATGCTGGAAACAGGCATCGATATCGTCGCCCAACCACCAGGGAAAAAGCTGCAAAATCTGCAATTGTTGTCCGGCGGCGAACGTGCATTGACCGCGATGGCATTATTGTTTGCTATTTTGCAGGTGAAGCCAGTGCCGTTCTGTGTGCTGGATGAAGTCGAAGCGGCATTGGATGAATCGAATGTGACGCGTTTTGCCCAATATCTGCGCGAATTCTCTGGTCAGACGCAGTTTATCGTCGTGACACACCGCAAAGGTACGATGGAAGAAGCCGATGTGCTGTATGGTGTGACGATGGAAGAAGGCGGCGTTTCGAAGCTGGTTTCCGTTCGTCTGTAAGAGGTGGACGGCGCGGAGATCGCTTAATCCGTACGTGATAGTCTATACGTTATTATGATGGCAATGTATTGAATGAATTATATATTGCCATTGTACGTATTATCATCCAACATGCAATCTTGTTTAGTTATTCCCGAATATACGGCAGCATTCTATCCACGAATCATGAATGTCTGCATCCTATCGGATCAATAAGGTACGTCTGTACTCACTAACTTATGTCGACGGAGGAATCCCATGAGCTTTTTTAAAAAATTGCGAGAGAGCATTTCGCAACGTACCGAAGCGGTAACTCAGCAGTTCCGTGATGGTCTGGAAAAAACACGCAAAGGTCTGGTCGATGCAGTGACCGATCTGGTTGTGCGTCGTAAGAAAATCGACGAAGAGTTTTACGAAGAACTGGAAGAAATTCTAATCAGCGCCGACGTAGGTGTAAATACCGTAATGGAATTGATCGATGATCTAAGAGTCGAAGTGAAAAAGCGCCGACTGGAAGATGCCGCTGATCTGCAACCTGTGCTGTCAGAGAAATTGACTGAATTGCTGCGCGGCGACGAGAACCCGGGTCTGAACATGAACCCAGACGGAATTACCGTTATTTTGTTTGTCGGTGTGAACGGTGTCGGTAAAACGACTACCATTGGCAAAATGGCGCATCGCTTCAAACAGGAAGGCAAAAAAGTACTGCTGGCAGCAGGCGATACGTTCCGTGCCGGGGCAATCGAGCAATTGGAAGTATGGGGACAGCGTGCAGGCGTAGATGTGATCAAACAGCAATCAGGTTCCGATCCGGCAGCTGTTATGTACGATGCTGTACGTGCTGCCAAACAGCGTAATGTGGATGTATTGTTGTGTGATACAGCAGGACGTCTGCAAAATAAAGCGAATCTGATGGATGAGCTGAACAAAATCTTCCGTGTGATTCAGCGCGAGATTCCAGATGCACCGCATGAAGTATTGATGGTGCTTGATGCAACAACCGGTCAAAATGCACTCAGCCAAGCAAAGCTATTTGGCGAAAAGAGCGGTGTTACCGGTCTCGTATTGACCAAGCTGGATGGTACAGCCAAGGGTGGTATTGTTATCGCTATCCGTCAAGAATTGAATTTACCAGTCAAATTTATCGGTTTGGGCGAAAAAGTCGGCGATTTGCAGCCGTTTGACAGCGAGCAATTCGTACACGCATTGTTTACCGGTCTCATTCAAGCAGAACTCGACGCTGAAGAAGGCAAAACCGAGTAATTGATTTCATTTCACTCTGTCATAATATAGAAACCACAATAAAGCCTGCTTTTCGCTGATACACCAATCGCTGACTAAACAGATGCGATGGTTGCTTTTCAGCGAAAGGCAGGCTTTTCTAATTAGGTAGAAGTATATTTCGCTACTACATCGTTCTATAACATAATGGATTAGAAAGAATAGACGTATTGAGCAAATGTACATACCATGTACACGACTACGCTGGAAATATCATGCACTTCCGGGTTACAATAATAACAACATATCACACCAGACACAGAAAACTGCTGGGCATCCAGCAGATCAGGATTGGAACCATGAGAGGAAGTGTACGATGGCGGATACACATATCTATACCCGGCGCGAAGAAGTTGCCAACGCGATTACGCACGGTATTGGCGCAGCATTAAGTGTGGCTGCACTTGTACTGTTGATTGTTTTCGCTAGTTTGAAAGGGACGCCTTGGCATATTGTGAGCTTTACTATATACGGCATTACGATGCTTCTACTTTATCTAAGCTCTACACTGGTGCATAGCTTTAACGAAGGTAAAGTCAAAGACCTGTTCGAGATTTTTGATCATTCGGCGATCTATTTGTTTATTGCCGGTACGTATACACCGTTTATGCTGCTTGCAGTGAAAGGTGCACTAGGTTGGTCGATTTTCGGTACTGTATGGGGCATGGCGCTGCTTGGTTGCGCGTTTAAAGCCTTTTTCGCGAAACGGTTTCTGTTTATGTCCACGATTTTCTATGTGTTAATGGGCTGGTTGATCGTGCTAGCATGGGGACCACTGACTGCATCGATTGCAACGGGCGGTATTATCTTGCTCGTTGCGGGCGGCATTATGTATACGCTCGGTACCGTATTTTATGTATGGAGAGGATTTCCGTTCCATCATGCGGTCTGGCATATATTTGTACTGGCAGGCAGTGTACTACATTTCTTCGCTGTTCTGTTTTACTTACTGCCATGGCAGTCGTAATATGATAGAAGCCAAACAAAAACAAAGTGTATACATCCTTTATCTACCTGTAATTTTCGGGTAGGATGAAGGATGTATTTTTATGGATTGGCTATGTTGGATAGACTAATTATTGCTTGCTATTCTCATTTGAAAATGAACTCTTTATCCAGTGCGAATATGTTAAGGGAAAATGCTTGACATCATCCTGTATTTTAGCTATGATATAAAACGTTGAACATCACTGTAAAGTGTTTTTCCTTGACGGAGGGAGTGCCCCGTATGAGTCAAGAGAATCGGCTCGAAAAGACGAACCGAATTAATTTATTATTCGACTTCTATGAACTGCTGCTGACCGAAAAACAGCAAATGTTCCTTAAATATTATTTTCACGATGACTATTCCCTCGGCGAGATCGCTGCGGAGTTTGATATTAGCCGTCAGGCGGTTTACGAACATATCAAGCGTGCCGAACAGGTGCTGGAGATGTACGAAAACAAGCTGGGACTGATGGACAAGCATTACCGCCGCTCGCGACATTTGGAACAGCTCAGAGTCATTCTGGAGCAGGACGGTTGGAACGAAGCACAACGAACCGAAGCGTTACAGCTGATGTCGGAGCTTGAACAAGTGGACGATATGTCCTAAATACGAACCTGTGCGCCGCAATCCGGATTAGAACTGTAACGCCGGATACGGTATAATATATAGATACTGACACTTTGAACCAAAGTACAGTACACGAAGCTGCATATAATGGAAACCATGCTTACGGCATGATGGCATAGAACAGGAAGCGAGGTGAAGACAATATGGCATTTGAAGGATTGACGACACGACTGCAAAACGTGTTCAGCAAGCTGCGCGGCAAAGGCAAAGTATCCGAAGAGGATGTAGGCGAAGCGTTGCGTGAGGTACGACTGGCATTGCTCGAAGCGGACGTTAACTTCAAGGTGGTAAAAGAATTTATCGCCAAAGTGAAGGAAAAAGCTGTCGGTCAGGACGTGATGGAAAGCTTCACTCCTGGCATGGTCATCATCGATATCGTAAACAAAGAGCTGACGGAGCTGATGGGCGGAACGCAGGCGAAGCTTGCGAAGGCAACCAAGCCACCAACCGTCATTATGATGGTCGGTTTGCAAGGTGCTGGTAAAACGACCACCTCTGGCAAGCTGGCACGAATGCTGCAAAAGCAGAACCATCGTCCATTGCTCGTTGCAGGCGATATTTATCGTCCGGCTGCGATCAAGCAATTGCAGGTTCTCGGTGAACAGATCAAGGTGCCGGTCTTCACACTGGGCGACCAAACAAGCCCGGTAGAGATTGCTCGTCAGGCATTGCAAGAAGCCAAAACGAACAATAACGACTACGTAATCATCGATACCGCAGGTCGTCTGCATATTGATGAAGAACTGATGGATGAACTTCGTCAGATCCACGAATTGACCAATCCAGATGAAGTACTGCTCGTCGTTGATGCGATGACCGGTCAGGATGCGGTCAACGTAGCGGATAACTTTAACAAACAACTGCAATTGACCGGGGTCGTATTGACCAAGCTCGATGGCGACACTCGTGGTGGTGCAGCGCTATCGGTCAAAGCCGTTACGGGCTGTCCGATCAAGTTTGCTACCCTCGGTGAGAAGCTGGATGCGCTGGAAGTGTTCCACCCGGAACGTATGGCTTCCCGTATTCTCGGTATGGGCGATATGCTCTCCCTGATCGAGAAGGCGCAGCTGAATATCGATGAATCAAAGGCGAAGGAAATGGAGCGCAAAATGCGCAACGCCGAATTTACCTTTGAAGACTTTTTGGAACAGATGGATCAAGTGAAAAAGCTTGGCCCGCTCGACCAAATCATGGATATGCTGCCCGGCATGGGTAAAATGAAACAAACGCAAAATCTTCAGGTGGATGATAAGCAGGTTGGTCGGATCGAAGCGATTGTACATTCGATGACGATTCAAGAGAAGCAGCATCCAGAAGTGATCAACAATAGCCGTCGCAAGCGTATTGCAGCAGGTAGCGGAACTTCCGTAGCCGAGGTGAATCGTCTGATCAAGCAATTTGATGAAATGCGCCGCATGATGAAACAGTTTTCGGATATGATGGACCCGAAAGCAATGAAGGGCGGCGGCAAGAATAAAATGATGAAACAAATGCAAAAGTTGAGCAAAGGCGGTGGGGGCGGCGGTTTCAAGTTCCCATTCCGTTAAAACTCACTTTACAGATACCAGTTATGAATTAGTTTAAGGAGGTGAATTCTCTTGGCAGTACGCATTCGTCTGAAACGTATCGGTGCTCACAAAGCGCCTTTCTATCGTATCGTTGTTTCCGATTCCCGTTCTCCTCGTGATGGACGTTTTATCGAAGAAATCGGTACTTACAATCCAGTTGCAGAACCATCTGTAACTAAAATTGATGAAGAAAAAGCTCTGAAATGGCTTCAAAACGGCGCACAAGCTTCTGACACTGTTCGCAACTTGCTCAGCAAAGCTGGCGTTATGAAAAAATTCCATGAGCTGAAACAGCAAAAATAATTGCTGAATATGCTTGGCCCTATGAAGCGTTAGCTAACAGCTAGCGATTTGACGTGAAGCGCGATTTTATACAAAATTGCGCTTTTGTCAGGTCTGCTGCTGATGGCGGCGCTTTGGGCTGCTATTGCAGCCTGTTTTGACGACAACTGATTTTGCACCGCAACATATTTTGTCTACTCCGGAGGATGAAACGATGGAACAATTAGTAATGGTTATTGCTAAAGCTCTGGTGGATCATCCGGAAGATGTGTCTGTGAACGTGGTGGAGAAGGAGAACCTCATCGTATACGAACTAAGCGTCCACCCGGACGATGCTGGCAAAGTAATTGGCAAGCAGGGACGTATCGCGAAGGCTCTTCGCACCGTTGTCACATCAGCCGCGGTAAAGACACATAAACGGGTTACGGTTGATATCATGTCTTAAAAATGTATGCCAAAGGGCTAGGAGGATTCCTAGCTTTTTTGCGTACATTTTTATCATTATTATAGTATAAAGATCATTAAAGGAGCGTTTTATGGCACAGCAATGGTTAATGGTGGGCAAAATCGTCAATACACATGGTATTCGCGGTGAACTGAAAATTTATCCGAATACCGATTTTCCGGAAGTGCGTTTTGCACCAGGCAACAAACTGATGATGTTTAATGAAGAAAACGGAAATCAGCAACAAGTGGAGATCCAATCATCCCGTTTGCAAAAAAATATGTATGTCGTGCGCTTCAAAGGCTTTGGCAATATTAACGAAGTGGAACAATACAAAGGTTGGGCGCTGCGCGTAAGTAAGGATGAAGCGGTCGAGCTGGAAGAAGACGAATACTATTTCCACGAGATCATTGGCTGCGAAGTTGTAACTGAAGAAGGTGAGTCACTCGGTATTATCAAAGAAATTCTGACACCGGGAGCGAATGATGTCTGGGTTGTGAAACCTGCCAAAGGTAAAGATATTTTGATTCCATATATTCATAATGTCGTGCAGGAGATCAATATTGAAGACAAGAAGATCATCGTGCATATTATGGAAGGCTTGCTGGAATGATGAAGATCGATGTATTGACCCTTTTCCCGGAAATGTTCACCGGTGTATTTGGTTCGAGTATTCTCGGTAAAGCTGCTGCCAAGGGCATTGTTGAGCTACATGCGGTCAATTTTCGTACCTATTCCACTAGTAAGCATGGCACGGTTGACGATACGCCGTATGGCGGTGGTGGAGGTATGGTGTTGAAGCCAGACCCGATCTTTGCAGCAGTAGAAGATCTGTTGTCTAGCCCAAAGCCGGACCTGTCTGAACAGTCCGCTGAGGCAGAAGTAGGTGTGAAGCCGCGTATCATTTTGATGTGTCCACAAGGTGAGACGTTTACACAGCAGAAGGCGGAAGAATTGTCTCGCGAACAGCACTTGATCTTCATTTGTGGTCATTATGAAGGGTATGATGAGCGCATACGAGAGCATCTGGTGACCGATGAGTTGTCAATCGGTGATTATGTGCTGACAGGTGGTGAACTGCCCGCAATGACCGTTGTAGACAGCGTGGTACGTCTATTGCCCGGTGTGCTTGGTAACGAAACCAGTGCAGTGACTGACTCATTCAGTACCGGCTTGCTGGAATATCCGCATTATACGCGTCCAGCTGAATTTCGCGGCATGAAAGTGCCTGAAGTATTGCTGTCCGGTCATCACGCCAATGTAGAGAAATGGCGGCGTGAGCAATCACTGCTGCGTACATGGGAGCGTCGTCCCGATCTGCTGGAACAGGCAGATTTGACAGATAAGGAACGGCAATGGTTGAAATCAAAAGATTCTGAGCGAAAAGGCAACTAACGCGGGTAAGGTTACAAAGATAGGAGTCTGGAACATGTCAAATTCTAACGAAGTCACCAAACCTGCGATTGGTTGGGTACAGCGGTTAAGCAGTGATCTGCGCAGTCAGGGCTATGCTTCCATACTGAACATTACCTTTTCGGAGCAGGAAGCGGATTCCGTTATTGGTCAGCTCTTACCGGAGTTTAAGTATTTGTTGTATATCGATGCTGATGAGCGTAAGAAATATTTTATCGCCGACTATGCTGGACGTAATACGGTAATCAAATTGCTGGATCGAATGATAGACCAAAAGAAAAGCGCCCGTCTGAATATCGACGAGCATGATCGTGTTGGGTATAACCGCTATAGTGGCGAGATCCAGCACTTGGATGAACTCAAAAAAATGCTGCTACAGGAGCGTTTTGGTTGATCTGAAAATAAAGTGAATGATCCTTCAAAAAAGTATTGTCAGCTTCTATAAAAGTATGATATGATTCGAATGTTGTGTAAATACGATGGTCCTCTGCAGACAATGATGAGAAGACGTAAGGTCTTCCTGAGTCGCAAGAACATCTGTGCGGAAGGAGGGAGTCATAGATGAATATCATTCAGGCGATTACTCAAGATCAACTGCGTAAAGATATCCCTAATTTCCGTGCCGGTGACACTTTGAAAGTGCACGTTAAGGTAATTGAGGGAACTCGTGAGCGCGTTCAGTTGTTCGAAGGTGTTGTAATCAAACGTCAAGGTGGAGGCATTGGTGAGACTTTTACAGTTCGTAAAATCTCTTACGGTGTAGGTGTGGAAAGAACTTTCCCAGTACACTCCCCTAAGATTGATAAACTCGAAGTGGCTCGCCGTGGTAAAGTGCGTCGTGCGAAGCTGTACTATCTTCGTGAACTTCGCGGTAAAGCAGCGAGAATTAAAGAATTGCGCCGTTAATCCCATTTGGGACAATGGTTGGAAAGGGCTTGGTCATACAAGCCCTTTTCTTTATGTTAAAGCTTACTTAATTGCATAGGCAGGTTGTCATTCCGCCATACAGTTTTACGGAAATGTCGTTTTTCATCCAAATGGACCGCTGTGTACACCAGATCTTGATTGGTATACGTGCTGTTGCGTCTGTCGCATTACGCGTCAGAACGACGTAAACGGTTTATTTTTATGGTAAAATGACCCGCAGCTGCAGACGGAATTTTTTGTATCATGATCTATGTATGTATTGTCATGAAGAGGTTCATATCAAACTTGACAATCATAATCCTTCAAAATTTGGTTTTTACAAAATTGTGTGTAAAATAGATTAAGGAATCGTATAGGTACTTGGTAACATTGACACTGGGGATGTTGCCTGATGGTTCAGACCGGTACATATACAAAGCGCCAATTCAACCAGGAAAGAAGGCATAGTTATGGAGCAAGATAAACAAAATAATCATGTAGCAGAGACAGCTGAGCCTGTCGTGGTACAGGACACGGATACCGTACACACTTCTGAATCCGAAACTGTTCCACCCAAAAAGAAAAAAAGCGAAGCGAAAGAATGGATCAAGGCGATTGTAGTAGCATTGCTGCTCGTTATCGTAATCCGTGGCTTCCTGTTTGAACCATTTATTGTAGATGGACCATCCATGCAGCCGAATTTCCATACAGATGAGCGTGTGATCGTTAACAAAATTCTGTATGATATTCGTGATCCACATCCAGGCGAAGTGGTTGTATTGAAAGTCCCTTCACAAAATCGGGATTTCATTAAACGGGTGATCGCTGTTGGTGGCGATACAGTCAAGGTAGAAGGCGATACTGTCACAGTAAACGGTAAAGCCATTAGTGAACCATATATTCAAGCTGCCATTGATAAAGCACATGCACAAGGCAGTGATTACAATATTAACAATTTCCCAACCGAACAGATTCCAGATGGCAAAGTGCCAGCAGGTTATGTGTTCGTGATGGGTGACAACCGCTCCAATAGCCAGGACAGCCGGATGATCGGATATGTGCCTCTGGGCGATATCATCGGGCGTGCCGATGTTATTTTCTGGCCATTGAGCGATGCGCAGTGGATTGATCATTATTAATCCCTGACTCTATTTTAGGATGTAAGGGGGAAAACCTGTGACCATTCAATGGTTTCCCGGACATATGACCAGAGCGAGACGCCAGATCGAAGATAAGCTGAAGCTGATCGATATGGTAATCGAGCTGTTGGACGCGCGTTTGCCGCTGTCCAGCCGTAATCCGATGATTGATGAAATTTTGCAAAATAAACCAAGATTGATTGTTCTGAATAAATCCGATCTCGCTGATCCAGTGACGACAGCAGGCTGGGTAGATTATTTCAAGCGTGAAGGTCATGAAGTACTCACGCTGGATGCTGCAAGTGGACATGGGATCAAAGAAATTCCAGAGCGTGCCAAGGTATTACTGAAGGAACAGCGCGATAAACGTGCGGCAAAAGGCATGAATCAGCGCCCTATCCGTGCGCTAATCGTCGGCATTCCCAATGTCGGCAAATCTACATTGATCAACCGTCTTGCCGGTAAAAGCATTGCTGCTACCGGTGATCGTCCCGGCGTAACGAAGGGACAACAGTGGATCAAAGTTGGTACGGAAATGGAATTGCTTGATACACCAGGTATTCTATGGCCGAAGTTTGAAGATCAAGGTGTAGGTTATCGACTCGCTGTAACGGGAGCGATTCGTGAAGAAATTCTGAACGTAGAAGATATCGCTTACTACGGGATGAAATACATTTGCGAATATTACTGGGACAATATTGCTGAGCGCTTTGATCTGGATGAGCGACCACAAGATCTCGATAATCCGAATGATATCGTGGAGATTATGGAAGGGATCGGTCGCAAGCGTGGCTGTTTAATGAGCGGCGGTCGCGTCGATCTGGAGAAAGCGTCCAAAGTAATTTTGCGCGAATTGCGTGCAGGGAAATTAGGTCGCATTTCGATGGAAACACCGTAAAAAGGAAATGAATATGGAGGGACTGCCGTGTCTGAACTGCTGAATTATGAGCGGGAATGCTGGGCTGCCGGATATGAACATGTAGCTGGCGTGGACGAGGTTGGTCGTGGTTGCCTATTTGGGGATGTGGTCGCAGCTGCGGTCATTATGCCGCAGGAGATACTCATCGAAGGCGTCACCGACTCCAAAAAATTAAGCGACAAAAAGCGTGAGCAACTATATACGCAGATTATGGATCAGGCGCTTGCTGTCGGTATCGGTCACATTAGTGCTGCCATTGTGGATGAGATCAATATCAAGCAAGCAGCACGATTAGCGATGAAGATTGCCCTTGAGCAATTGACGGTAAGTCCTAATTATATTCTGGTCGATGCAGAAAAGGTCGATCTGCCACAACCGCAACGTAGCATTATAAAAGGTGATGCCAACAGTCACAGTATTGCTGCTGCTTCTATCATTGCCAAGGTGACCCGTGATCGTCTTTGTGCAGGGGAATGGGAAGAGCAGTATCCGGGCTACGGCATTGCTGGACATAAAGGCTATGCGACCAAGCTGCACCGCGAACGTATTTTGGAGCTTGGGGTTACACCGCTGCATCGTCGTAGTTTCCTTGGAAATTTGCTGCTGGAACAACCGACATTGTTTTGATGTGATGAGGCAGTGATCAGGTAGGATGCAGTAAGTAGGGATTTACTATTGCTTGATGCACTATGTATGGTGATCGTAAGTGCAACAGCTGCGTAACCACTGCATAAAAATGCAATTGCGCTTCTATGCGGAATGCGTTACGATATGAGGTATACAAGACCTGCATACAGAGAAGTATGCGAACGTCATGGGAAGAACCCGAATCTTTGACCAAAGATCGGGTTCTTTTTGTATCTTGTCTACTGTAACCAATGATAAAGATGCAAGCCGCTACGAGGCGAAGGCTTATTTTGTACGGTTATGACATTTATAACTCATCATAACAGGCGAATAAACCGATAAATAAACCATATATTCTGGTGCGCACGGTATACATACATTGTGTTACAAGCACCATGTGAACAAGCATGAAGATAGGGGGAGAAGTTATGAATATCGGTTCACTGTTCCGTGGAATCATGGGCGATAGCAAACCCGGCGAAGCCAAACAAATGGAATTGAAAGAAGGTCAGGTTGTCCGCGGAGTAGTGACCAGTGTATCTGAAGATGGTCAGGAAGCAGTCGTTCAGATTCAAGGTGTCAAAGTACGTGCCAAGCTGGAAACACCACTTCAGCAGGGAGCGACAACACTACTGCAAGTTCAGCCGCCCGGCAAGGATGGTATGCCTGTACTCAAACCGGTAACCGCCAATACGACAGGTCAGCAACCCGCTGCTTCGATGAATGATTTGCTGGAATCGATGAGTTTACCAGATACGAAAGACAATCGCGAAATGATTACTCAGATGCGTTCTGCCGGTATTCCGTTAACCGCTGAGAACGCTAAAAATATCCAAGCCTCACTCACACAAAAGCCTTCGTCTGTACCGCTCGGCGAATGGGTACAATCAGCGGCGGTTGCTATTCAGCGTGGTCTACCTGTTACCGGACAAAGTGTTGCTGGTTTACAGCAGGCGATCTTTGGACCGCCACTACACGAAAGTTTGGATAACTTAAATAATCTGCTGCGTACAGTAGCTACGCAAACGCTGGGCAATGCTGCTTTGGCAGATCAAGCTGTACCAGAGGGAACATTACCAACGAATACGGCTACAGCTCAGAACAATACCACAGCTACCAGCGGAAACACTACATCCGCAGTCAACAGTCAACATACAGCATCAACAGCGAATACTGCTGCTAATGCCAATACAGCAACTACCGCTGGGCTAAGCACTGGAACTGCCCAGTTGCTTGATAAGCTGCAACATGTCATTCGCCAGTTAAATAGTCTTGTTCCACAAGCGGAACCTAACGAAACTGCTCCACAGCAGAGCAATGCTACAGTGAATAATCAAAGTCAATCGCCGACAGCGGAAGGTCAGCAGGCAAGCGCCACTGCCAATACAACAACACCAACAACTACACAAGGCAGTACCAATAGCTCGCCATGGTTAGGGCAGGTGATGAAGCTGCTGGGTGCTGAGTATGAGCAGCAGACGGTACGTGCGGCACTGACGCTTACTTCGACACCAGCTTCCACAGAGCAATCCAATGGTCAGCCAGCGGCGAACGCCAATCCTGCGAATGGCAATGCGTCATTGAGTGGGAATCATGCAGCAGAGCAGGCGGCACGCAACATAACAGGCAATACACCGCCGCCTGTCAACAATCCGCTCGCCAGCAGTCCAATTCCGAATCCATCTGCACCGGTACCACCGCAGGCTCCAAAAGTGCCGAATGGAGCGCAAACAGCTTCGGCTACCGCTTCTTTGGCAGATGTAGAAGTACCAGATGCTCCACAGACACCGCTTGCGCCTAGTACAGCCAATCCAGCTGCAACGAATAACGAGCAAACGACTGCTCAGCCAAGCAATAACAATACTGCTAATCCATTGTTACGTGGAACGGCGGATAGTACGGATGCACAACCTGACCCGGCTAATCTCATTCCTGCATCCCATGCGTCTGCTGAAGAAACGATAGCCAAAGCACAGGATACATTGAAAGGATTACTGTTACAGCTCAGCAGTGCAGATGATGCGCCGCCGGCTTTAAAAGATGCTGCTCAGCAACTCGTTCAACAGCTGACTGGGCAACAGCTACTGTTAAATACCGATCGTACGGCCCCTTTTGCTCAAGTTACGATGTTTGTGCCGTTTAATGGACCAGATGGGCAGGAAACAGCTTCGGTTCAGATTCAGTCTCAGCGTGGTGGGAAAGGAGAGCTGGATGCGTCCAATTGCCGCCTCTGGTTTGATTTGGATATGAAGACGCTTGGTCAGACGCTGCTGGATGTACAGGTCGTTGATCGCATCGTTACACTCAAAGTGCATAATGATCAGGAACAGTTGGCACCGTTTGTAGAAGGTAAAAAGCAGGATATTTCTGATGCTATCGGTAATCTTGGATATCAGTTGCTCTCGCTACAATTTGCGCCGCTACCTGTACGTTCCACTACCGATTCATTGTTAGGTACAACAAGTAGCGATATTACCGATCAATACGCACCACCTGAATACAAGGGAGTTGACATGAAAATATGAATACGCCCAAACGTCAACCGTCCAAAGCGAATACCATCAGTGCTAAACGCGCTGTTGCTCTTAAATATGATCCTGCTCAAAATGCCGCTCCAGTCGTCGTAGCCAAAGGACGCGGTAGAATTGCTGAAACGATTTTGGAAAAAGCACAGGAAGCTGGCGTAATTATTCAAGAAGATCCAGCGCTGGTCGAAGTCTTATCCAAGCTGGATCTGGATCAGCAAATTCCAGGTGAATTGTACGATCTGGTCGCTGAGATTTTATCGTTTATTTATCGCACTGATAAAAACTACTCGCCCGGTTTGGATATATGGTAAGTAGTCACGACAGACCGGACGATCGCAAACGAAAAGGAAACATTGCCGAAGATATTGCCGCGTACTATTTGGAACAACAAGGCTATACGATTGTACAGCGCAATTGGCGTTGCCGTAGCGGTGAGTTAGATATCATCGCTACAGAGCTAAACGAATGTACGACAGCTCCTGCTATTATTGTAGTGGAGGTTCGGAGCCGTGCCAGCGATACACATGGTACGGCAGCCGAATCGATAGATTGGCGTAAACGCAAACAGATTCGTGAAACGACCTCTGTCTATGCACACCAAAATGGATTGTCTGGTTACGCTTTTCGGTATGATGTGATTACGGTACAGTTGAATCGTCATTATCAGGCGATTCATATGGAGCATTGGATCAAAGCATTTGTATAAGTATCACGCTACATACGATGAACGTAGAAGTAACCGAATATGAGTTATTATGTTTTTGAAACGAATACTATTGTACTAAAAATACATTGTACGAGAAAATTGAGGAAGCACCCATTTTCGCAATGAATATGCGTTGCAGAACAGGAATCAGCAAAGGCTGTACATGATCTGTACTGCAACTAGCGAAAAGAGAGGGTGTTTTATTTATGTATGGAAAACTGTATAGTGCCTGCGTGCACGGAATTAATGGCGTTATGGTCGAAGTAGAAACGGATCTCTCCAATGGACTGCCCATGGTATCGATCATTGGCTTGCCGGATTCAGCAATCCGCGAATCGGTAGAACGTGTTCGTTCAGCGATCAAAAATTGCGGGTTTACGTTTCCGTCGCAACGTGTCACTATCAATCTCGCACCAGCGGATCTTCGTAAGGAAGGCTCGGCGTTTGATCTGGCGATTGCACTTGGCATACTTGTCACGAGTGATCAGATTGTATTTCCTCAGCAGGAGCAGATGCTATTGATCGGTGAATTGGCACTGGATGGAACATTGCGTCCGGTAACTGGTGTATTATCTATGGTCGATACGGCGCGTCAATATGGGCTGAAATCAGTTGTTTTACCGCTGCAAAATGCTGCTGAAGCTGCATTGGTCGAAGGTATTTCTGTATACGGAATTAGGCATATTAATGATCTGTTTGCAGCTGAACAGCAAGTTTCCGAAGTCGGCACGGAACAATTCCAATTCCATATTCCTGGTCAGCCTTCGGTACTGGTCAAAAAGATTGCGTCAGAACATGCCCATCCTTCATCTTATCCACAGAAACAGGTCAATATGAAGCCTTTATTATACGTACGTGAATCTGTGGATACACAGCAAACTCTTACCTATCATATGAAAGAAGATTATGCCGATGTATTCGGGCAGCAACATGTGAAGCGTGCACTGGTTATCGCTGCTGCTGGAATGCATAATATTTTGCTGCTGGGACCGCCCGGTACAGGCAAGACGATGTTAATCAAACGATTGCCGACCATTTTGCCGCCGCTGAGTGAAGAGGAAGCACTGGAAGTGACCAAAATTCTAAGTGTAGCCGGCAGATTCAAAGAGACTGGTGAAGGCTTGATCCGTGCACGTCCATTCCGCTCCCCTCATCATAGCATTACCGCTTCTGGTCTGATTGGCGGCGGAGCTATTCCTAAACCCGGTGAAGTGAGTTTGGCACATCAGGGCATATTGTTTTTGGACGAGTTCCCGGAGTTTCCAAGACCGATTCTGGAATTGCTACGTCAGCCGTTGGAAGATGGGGAAGTACATATTAGCCGTTCACGTGCTGTCTTTACGTTTCCAGCATCCATGCTGCTTGCTACAAGCATGAATCCGTGTCCATGCGGATTTTTGGGTAGCGATCATCCTTTGCAGCGCTGTACATGTACGGAGAATAGAATTGCACGCTATCGTGCCAAAATCTCCGGTCCATTGCTAGATCGAATTGATCTGCAAATCGAAGTGCCACGTCCAAGCGAACGCGATTTTCAGCAATCGGAGACTTCTCAGCCTGATGGCTATGATTCGACTACAATGCGCCAGATGGTATTGGATGCGCAGCATATTCAGCTAGAGCGCTATAAAGGGACCGGCATATACTGGAATAGCCAGTTGTCAGGTAAACTGCTGCGACAGCATACAGTGGCGACAACCGAAGCAACAATGCTGCTCAATGCTGCTTTTGAACAATTGGGCATGAGTATGCGTGCACGCGATCGGATTTTAAAATTAGCGCGTACGATTGCTGATCTGGAGCAGAAAGATCAGCTGGATGCGGTACATGTTGCAGAAGCAATTCAGTATCGGCAGTTGGATCGGAAGGTGTAAATCCTTTTAGGAGAATGGAAAAAGAAGGTGAGGCATTGTGCATCGATGCTCAGCGATTTTTTGGAGATTTACTTTGGAAATTAAATCATTTGCAGTTGGATATTCTTTACGATACAGAAGGATTTGATGACGTGGACAAAGCAGATTTGGAGAATTCGATTCAGTGTATGATTGAGAATTTAAATGAAGCTTTGCAGTGAAATTCAAGAACATAGAATGACAATGCTACCTACTCTGGAAAGAGGAAAGAGGAGATTGGAATGAATACCGATGAACTCAAAGACTGGATTCTCAGGCACGAGATTGAGAAAAGGACGATAGAATGTTTTTGGCTTAATTTTAGATGTTATGAGACAGAGGAACAGGAAGAATGCAAACATTTTTTTGGGAGTTTTGATGAAGCTGAATTGCAGGTGAAGATATCACAAATTGCTTTGATGTTAGGGAATTATCCAAAGTTCGATTATAATCATATCGTCTCGTACATTCCGATTATTTATAAAGGTAAGAACATTGGGCTATATCGTCTTTACTTTGAATATAGTGGGGCAATCAGCGATGATTACTTTACTTTGTATTAATGGATAGGTTTGAGAAGTACAATGAACGAAACGAAAGGAAAACTGTTGCGTTATTTCCGTTCAGTCTTAGCAAAATGAGAGAACATACGAAGAGTACATAAGAGAATAGGCTGCCTTATAAAAAAAGACAGCCTGTGTTTATCGCATTACATCAATTTTATGTGAGAGTTTATCATACCAGTTGAGATATCATTTATCACACAATCACACAATCACACAATCACACAATCACACAATCACACAATCACACAATCACACAATCACACAATCACACATCGAGCCTAAACGGATTTGATTTTTAAAAAGTTATCAATGCGCTCCAGTGCTTCGGCTGGACCGCCAGATTGATGGAAGCTGGCGTTGATTTTTTTGACATTTTCTTTATATGCCGGATTACATAATACTTCATCAACTGCTGTTCGCAGTGACTCCACATGGATCTGGTCTTTGGTAATACGATAACCAGCTTCTAGCTCTACCAGTCGCTGTGCGACCATCGGTTGGTCTTTATCCTGTGGCAATACAACCAGCGGAACATTAAAATGAACGGCTTCATTAACACTATTCATTCCACCATGCGTAATAATTACAGCTGTATGGTTCAACACTTTCAATTGAGGCACATACGACGAAATTATAAAGTGATCAGGTGCAGGATTCAGCTTGGAGAGATCTGCTTTTTCTCCCGCAGCGATAACAACGACACCTTTAAAATCAGCAAAGGCTTCAATACATGTGTTGAAAAATTGCTCCACTTGATCCAGTACTGTTCCCATAGAAATATACAGCACCTGTTGACCTTCCAGCCGCTCCAACGGGAAGTCAGAATTGTCCACGCGCTCTGGAAAGCTTGGACCGATAAAAATATTATTGTCGCCGAACAATTCGATCTTAGGTTGAAAATATTTACTTGTATAAACAACCGTTAGTTGTCCCACATTATTCATAAATTGAATCATACCTTTGGGCGAGACGCCATATTGCTGTTGCATCAAAGCCAGCGAATCGTTCATCTGTTGGTTCGGCTCAAAGGGTACAGGACCTTCATTACGGAAAATTTTATCTGCCATTGCATGATCCGGCATTAGAAACGAAGCGGAGGAACCGATAGCTGGCACATTCAGATACTCACTCACTAATTCACCAGCTCCGAATTTATCGAAAATAACAAAATCAAAATCAATCGTTTGCTTCAATTGACTGGCAATTTCCAGATTCGCGAGCGAGGTTTGAATGTGAATATTCAAAAAGTCGTTCAATCCTTCTGTTGTTTTGATATTCACTGCTGACATACGCATCCAGTCCGTATGCAAATGGACAGTTGCACCAACTGCTTCCACACGAGCTTTGTATTTTTCAGTCGTAATATAATGAACTTGATTGCCGCGCTCGGTAAATGCTTGTACCAATCCGAGTGTAGGATTCACATGACCTTCTGCCGGGAAATTGACGAATAAAATGTTAAGCATGACGTACCACTCCTATTCTCTATACTTGAAAATACATATTCGCCATGATCTTGGTCACATCGAATACGAAGTTACATGCACTTTCAGTTATACACGTTTACTGGTAGAAAAATCAACTTTGTACAAAAATTCTCTGTTTTGTTCACACATGCGATGTATACAAATATCATTGTTATTACATATAAATATTCGACATATTCTATATGTATTTATACATTTGATTTGCATCATGAAGATATGAATCAGAATATGTAATAATATATGTATTTTTATAATTATGAACAAGGGTATATGTAAATATATATGTAAAGGTATATGTAGTTGAGCATATTTATTTCAGTGTGTCTATTTTAGTACGGTATACTTGCTCTCTTGCAGGTATTACATGTATCCTATGATGAATTGATCTCTATACAATAAAATTTTTATACAATAAATTGTTTGTCATATCAACTCTCTATCACATCAACTCTTTGCAAAATGAATGGTATGTGTGACGAATTCAATATTCGCAAACATCTATTGTAGAGCCTGTATTCACTCAAGAATCCAATCAATACATCGAAAAGGAGCACAATAAAGATGAGCCAACAATCCTCTAATCAACATCATCAGAACCAATCGACAGCCGATCAGCCTGTACTTTCTAGCTCCATGCCTACGATTGCCTTTCATCAACCAGATACATTGCCAGCAGTTCCAGGCTATACACATATAGTCGAAGTTACAGGCGGCAGAACTCTCTATATCTCCGGTCAAGTTGCATTAGATGAGCAAGGACAGCTTATCGGCAAAGGCGATGTTATTGCCCAAGCAGAGCAGGTATTCCGTAATATACAATTAGCATTACAGACAGCGGGCGCGACGTTTGAGCATGTCATCAAATTAATATTTTTTATGACCGACATTACCGATTTACCGCGTATTCGCCCTGTTCGCGATCAATATATCAATACACTTCGTCCGCCTGCGAGTTCAGCTGTAGAGGTTCGTCGATTGGTGCAGGAAGATTGGTTGCTCGAAATTGAAGCGATTGCGGTTTGTCCATAAACGAACGGGTAATGAATGACAACTATAGTTAACATGATCCAAGGGAGGCATGCATCATGCTTGATAAAGCGGATCGTCTAAAAAAGGCACGTGTACCGCAAAAGCCGCAGCTGGAAGAGGAAAAGGCAAAACGTGTACCGCCGGGACAAACGCTGACCGATAGTTTTCCGATTTTGCATGAAGGTATGGTGCCGGAATACGATATGGCAACATGGGATTTGCGGATATTTGGAGCGGTAGAAGAAGAGCGGACGTTTACGTATGATCAGCTTCAGCAATTGCCGATTACACGCACGGTGAGTGATATTCATTGCGTCACGCGCTGGTCCAAATTAGATACGCCATGGGAAGGTGTACGTTTTGCCGATCTTGTCAAACAGTTAAAAATCAAACCGGAAGCTCAATATGTAATGCTGCACGCTGATCCAGATTATGAGACGAATATTGCTCTGGATGAACTGATGAAGGACGATGTGCTGCTTGCGTGGAATTACGATGATAAGCCATTGACTGCCAAGCATGGCGGACCACTGCGCATGGTTGTACCACAATTTTATTTTTGGAAAAGTGCCAAATGGCTGCGCGGAATTGAATTCATGACAGAAGATCGCCGGGGATTTTGGGAAGATCATGGATTTCATAATGTGGCTGATCCATTTAAGGAACAGCGCTTTTCTTCCGACGAATATGAAATGCCCGAAGACGAGTGGAAGTACTGCGAAGCAGATTGAATCAGCTCGTAATATAATATACAAAACGAAAACCAGCCCTTGTATCGCGGGCTGGTTTTCGTTTTGCGTTTTGTATTCCTATATTGTTCAAAACAATGCATATTACTAAAGAGAGAATATTACAGACTATCTACTGCTTTTTTCAGTTTAGCATCCAGTTTACCTTTTTCTGTGCTACCGTCATTGAGCGCTGGTTCGAACCAGTAAATGACTAGTACATTGCCTTTGGTATACTCGGTTTTGCGGAAAGGAACGCCGTTGACTTGCGTTTCCAGATCTTTCATACCTTTTTCCAGATCAGCGGAAGAATCGAATACATAAATGGAAACAGGTTCTGCTTGTTTAGCATCACTGCTCGTTACATAACGATCCGGTTTCACATTGTTCAGTACCCAGTCTTCTTTTGGTTGGGAAGTCAATTTGATTCCTTGTTTTTCGATGGCTTTGGCAACATCTTTGGTTGTCAGATCGCTAGCTGTTGTAGATTCACTGCTGCTAGTATCTGTAGATTCTGTGCTCTCATTGCTGCCTGTGTCTGTACCTGTTGCGGAATTATCCATGCTGCTTTCTTGACTGCCAGTTTCAGTAGAAGTGGTGCCGCTGTTATCGGCGCTTTGTTCACTAGTGGCTGGAGTCGTTGTGCTTTCTCCAGTAGTTTGGCTGTTGTTACTGGAATTGGAACAGCCGGTCGCCGCAACGACGGTCAGTGCGAGTAGTAGAGTGCTGATTTTGAGTTTCATACGTTGACCTCCTGTGAGTGCTCTGTTTTATTTGCAGAAAATAAATGCAACGCTTGATGCGGTTTACATTATAGTTCATACATAAACCACAGAGCAACTTTTGACACAATGCTTACATATTACGCAAGAGCATTATTGTCGAAATTATGATCCTATTGTTATGTATAACGACTGGATAGAGAGTAGGTAACGATATAAAAAAGACATAGAAAAGAAGCGATATATGCATCGCTTCTTTTCTACTACTTATCTATTTATATTACAGTACGTTCAGTTCCACCGCGATGTTACCGCGTGTTGCACGGGAATATGGGCATACATCATGTGCAGCTTTTACGAGTTGCTCTGCTGTTTCACGATCTACACCTTTTACAAGTACATCCATCGTTACAGCCAGCGCGAATCCGCCATCTTCGGCTTTACCGAAGCTTACTGTACCCGTTACTTCTGTACCTTCGTGTTTTACTTTTTGCATACGTGCGACCATATTCAGTGCGCTATCAAAACATGCAGAGTATCCAGCTGCAAACAGTTGCTCAGGGTTTGTTCCTGCACCACCAGCGCCACCCATTTCTTTCGGAGTAGATATATCGAGACGCAATTCCGGACTGGAAGATTCGATATAACCGTTACGACCGCCTACTGCTTTAACCGAAGTTTCGTACATTTTTTGTTGAATATTCAGCATATTATTACTCCACCTTTTCTATATGATATTTTAAATTATTTAACAAAATTAAATTTAGCACAATTAATATTAAAAGTAAAATATTTTTCGTAATCATACTGTCATGCAATTAAATGTGTGATATAATATACGTTAAGTAATATAGGTTTCCACATATTTATATGTTCATGCAATTATGTATACGCTAGTAATATTCGGTTGCGTAAGTACCTGTTCTCATTACTAGGTACGATATAGGTATAGTTAGTGGCAATCAGAGCACGATAAGCTCCATGAGTACAGAAGATGATTATTATAGATACGTTTGTATGATGTTTATCGCGGGCTGCAGGTTGATTACCAACAGGACAGCCGCATTTTGAATAATTATTATATTGAAAAAGTAGGTGATTGTATTATGGATACCTCTCAAGAATATCCTCATCCTCAATTGAAGCTGGACAATCAGTTATGTTTTGCCATTTATGCTTCTTCGCGCGAAATGACCAAAATGTATCAACCTTTATTAGAACATCTCGGTCTGACGTATTCGCAATATCTTGTGATGCTCGTATTGTGGGAACAGCAAGAATGTACAGTCAAAGAATTAGGTACAGCGTTATATCTGGACTCTGGAACATTGACTCCATTGCTGAAACGTCTGGAAGCTGCCGGTTTGATCATTCGCAAACGTTCAACGGAAGATGAGCGCAAAGTGCATATTACGCTAACTGATGCAGGTTGGGCATTGCAACAACAGGCGCTCTCGATTCCTGATGATTTGCGTAGTCGGACTTGTATGGATCTTGATAAACTGGATGAATTATTGCATGAATTCCGTCATTTACTGAAGACGGTACATGAAGTGAATGTGAGTGGTACTAGCAAATAAGTCATTGTTTTCATATGGTGTATATATCGTTTATCGTTATGACATATAGGATTAACGATGATATGTGCACGAAATCATTTGGATGATCCCCTTTGCCATACAGGTGAAGGGGATTTTATTTTTTTACTTTGTTAACGCATACATGGTATATTATTTATATCATCCATATCTTGGCTTTTAGGTGGCAGCCTCTAGTTGATGATGCGGAATACCGTAACATTGTGCAGCATTTTACTGCTGTTTTTGTTGAAATACGGTGTGGATTAAAATGGTAAAATTTTTAAGGAAAGCGTTTTAAAAACGTGGTACAATTACTAAGGTTGTTGATTTGCCGGGCAACATAGCCGGAATGCATTCATGCCGATAGGAGGATTTACCAGATGAATATCCATGAATATCAGGGAAAACAAGTACTCAAGCAGTATGGCGTGGCAGTACCAGAGGGGAAAGTTGCTTTTACAGTTGAAGAAGCTGTGGAAGCGGCTCAATCGCTCGGAAGTCCGGTAAGCGTCGTAAAAGCGCAAATCCATGCCGGTGGCCGCGGTAAAGCGGGCGGTGTCAAGGTAGCGAAAAGCGTTGACGAAGTGCGTGAATATGCACAGGAACTGCTCGGCAAAGTACTGGTCACACATCAGACCGGTCCTGAAGGCAAAGAAATCAAACGTCTGCTCATCGAAGAAGGCTGTGATATTCAAAAAGAATATTACATAGGGGTAGTTATCGACCGTGCCACTGGCCGCGTTGTCATAATGGCTTCCGAAGAGGGCGGTACCGAAATTGAAGAAGTAGCGGAGAAAACACCGGAGAAGATTTTCCGCGAAGTGGTTGACCCTGCTATTGGTTTGCAGCCGTTCCAAGCGCGCAAGCTGGCATACGCAATCAATATCCCAACCAAGCTGGTGAACAAAGCAGCTCAATTTATGGTGTCTCTGTACACTGCATTTGTGGATAAAGATTGCTCCATTGCTGAGATTAACCCGCTCGTCGTTACTGGCGACGGACAAGTACTGGCATTGGATGCCAAATTGAACTTTGACTCTAACGCTTTGTATCGTCATCCAGAAATTCTGGAGCTGCGCGATCTGGCAGAAGAAAATGAAAAAGAAATCGAAGCATCCAAATTCGATCTGAGCTATATTGCTCTCGACGGCAACATCGGCTGTATGGTCAATGGTGCGGGTCTGGCGATGGCAACGATGGATATTATTAAATATTACGGCGGCGAACCCGCTAACTTCCTCGACGTAGGGGGCGGTGCAACAACCGAGAAAGTTACCGAAGCGTTCAAGATCATCCTGTCGGATGAGAACGTAAAAGGGATCTTTATCAACATTTTCGGCGGTATTATGCGCTGTGATGTTATCGCCAACGGTGTGGTCGAAGCGGCAAAACAAGTCGGTCTGGATCGTCCGCTCGTTGTCCGTCTGGAAGGCACCAACGTGGAGATCGGCAAGAAAATTCTGGCTGAATCCGGCTTGAATATTGTTGCTGCGGATTCCATGGCGGATGGCGCACAGAAAATTGTCGCGCTGGTATAACATCTGAACCCAATTTAAGTGATAGGAGCTGTGACTGGACAATGAGTATTCTGGTAGATAAGCATACAAAAGTTATCACTCAGGGCATCACTGGTGCTACGGGACTGTTCCACACCAAAGGTGCGCTGGATTACGGCACACAGATGGTAGGCGGTGTTACACCAGGTAAAGGCGGCACTAACGTCGACATCACACTGGAAGACGGTTCCAATGTTAGCTTGCCGGTATTCAATACCGTGAAGGAAGCTAAGGAACAAACCGGCGCAACCGCCAGCGTTATTTATGTTCCACCTGCATTTGCTGCGGATTCGATTCTGGAAGCTGTCGATGCAGAACTGGATCTGGTCATCTGTATTACGGAAGGTATTCCAGTACTGGATATGGTAAAAGTGTCCCGTTATCTGGAAGGCAAAAAGACGGTTCTGATTGGACCGAACTGTCCGGGTGTTATCACACCAGGCGAGTGCAAAATCGGCATCATGCCAGGTTATATCCATAAACCGGGCTATGTAGGCGTTGTTTCCCGTAGTGGTACACTGACCTATGAAGCGGTTCATCAGCTGTCCACACGCGGTATCGGTCAATCCTCCGCAGTTGGTATCGGTGGTGACCCGGTAAAAGGCTCCGAGTTTATCGATATTTTGAAGCTGTTTAACGAAGATCCGAATACCCGTGCCGTCATTATGATCGGCGAAATTGGTGGTACAGCGGAAGAGGAAGCAGCGGAGTGGATTCAAGCGAATATGACCAAGCCGGTAGTCGGCTTTATCGGTGGTGCAACAGCGCCTCCAGGCAAACGTATGGGTCACGCTGGTGCGATCATTTCCGGTGGTAAAGGTACAGCTGCTGAGAAAATCGCCAAGCTGGAATCTTGCGGAATTAAAGTAGCGCCAACGCCTTCCGAAATGGGCTCCACACTAGTGGAAGTACTGGAAGAGCGCGGTCTGCTGAGCGAATGCACGACACACTAATTGCCTTTTGTAAGGCATGATTTGTTTTGCATTCGGCAATAGATGGGTAGCAGACCGTAACGTCCACCAGTAGTATAGGGATGGACTTTACGGTCTGTTTTGTTTATAATGACGTCAATATCATATGCTCATGAAATGAACGGGTAAGCAACCTTTGTCACTGATATCATCAGGCAAAGGTTGCTTTTTTGCGTTAATCATCCGTTTACAAATGACGCAAATGATAGTCTATGCAAGTAAACGCTTGCATTATCAAATAACTTACGATTAAATGGAGTAGATGATCTGATCTGGCTCCGCTAGGGAGACATACATATGCTGGATGAACGCTCAATCTTGATTGCACTGCATGGAACAACAGGTATTGGCTGGAAAAGAATCTATGATATACTACAACAGCATGCAGATCTGCGCGAACTGCCGACATGGAGTGCCGGACGCTGGCGTAGTTTGGGCATGCCTGAGAAAGTGGCACAGGCGCTGGTTGCTCATTTGCATGAGCAGCAGATCGAAGCGTTACTGAATAAGTATCGTCAACAACATATTCAAGTCGTCACAATTATGGACGAAGAGTATCCTGTATTAATGAAGGAAATTGCACAGCCGCCTTGGGTATTGTATATACGCGGACAGCAAAAGCTACTGAATTCTTTCTGTATCGGTATGGTCGGAACGAGAGTACTTACCGCTTATGGCAAGCGTGTCGGTGAATGGTTAGCTGGCGGTTTGGCAGAACGTGGCATTACAGTTGTAAGTGGTATGGCGCGCGGAATCGATAGCGTCTGTCATGAAGCAGCTTTGCAGGTGAATGGTTCTACGATTGCCGTGCTAGGTACAGGCATTGATGTCATTTATCCACCGGAAAATCGTTCGCTGTATGAGCGGTTGCATCAGAACGGATTGATCATATCGGAGTATCCACCCGGTACACGCCCATCGCCCGGAACGTTTCCACAACGTAATCGGATTATTGCTGGAATGTCGCACGGTTCGATTGTGGTGGAGGCGGATGAACGGAGCGGATCTTTGATTACAGCAGACTATGCGATGGATTGCAATCGTGACGTATTTGCCGTACCTGGTCCGATCACTTCACCCAAAAGCAAAGGCACATTGTCGCTGCTCAAACAGGGTGCTATTCTGGTCACCGATATTAGTGATATCACAGCGGAATATGATTCAAGTTTATACAAATGGTGTGATAAACCATACGACGAACAGGAAGAAAATGTATTGGTTTCCACCGATAATCAATCCTTATGTTCGGCACCCGCCAATATTTCTCATTTGACAGAACAGGAAAAGACGATATACCTTATATTGGAGCAGGGCGATGCAAGTATTGATGAAATCCAATCCCAATCGCAATTTGATTTTGGACTTTTGCATACTGTTCTGTTATCTTTAATCATAAAAAAACAGATCAGTCAGCGCGCTGGCGCAATATACACCCTCATATAATTTCAAATTATAGATAGAATACGAGAAAGGGGGACAAACCTGTGGCAGATTCACTCGTTATTGTAGAATCACCGGCAAAAGCGAAAACCATTGGCAAGTATCTTGGTAGCAAATTTATTGTGAAAGCATCAATGGGTCATGTCCGTGATTTGCCAAAAAGCCAGATTGGTGTTGATGTTGAAAATGACTTCGATCCCAAATACATTACTATTCGCGGTAAAGGTTCTGTTCTGAAAGAATTAAAAGATGCACGGAAAAAAGTGAAAAAAGTTTATCTAGCGGCTGACCCAGATCGCGAAGGAGAAGCTATTGCCTGGCATTTGGCGCATGCACTTGATGTAGCAGATGGCGAAGCATGCCGCGTAGTATTTAATGAAATTACCAAACAGGCGGTCAAAGATGCGTTCAAGACACCTCGTCAGATTAATATGGATCTGGTGAATGCGCAGCAGGCACGTCGTATTTTGGATCGGCTGGTCGGGTATAAGATCAGTCCTTTATTATGGAAAAAAGTGAAAAAAGGATTGTCCGCCGGACGTGTACAATCCGTCGCAGTCAAAATCATCATCGACCGCGAAAATGAAATTTCTGAATTCAAACCGGAAGAATACTGGAGCATTACCGCCAGACTGACGGTGAATGATACAACGTTTGAAGCCAAATTCACTCAGCTGAACGGCGAGAAAAAAGAGCTCCATAGCGAAGATGAAGTGAACGAAGTGTTGGCAGCGATTGCCGATGCGGCATTCGAAGTAACGGAGATCAAGGAACGCGAACGTCTGCGTCACCCAGCTGCTCCGTTTACAACTTCGTCTCTGCAACAGGAAGCGGCGCGCAAGCTGAACTTCCGTGCAGCCAAAACGATGTCTGTCGCGCAGCAATTATATGAAGGAATTGATCTTGGCAAAGAAGGTACGGTCGGTCTGATCACCTATATGCGTACCGACTCTACTCGGATTGCAGCTTCCGCACAAGAGGAAGTACGCGAATATCTGAGTGGCAAATACGGTCCTGATTTTATTCCAGAAGAGCCGCGCCAATATACGAAAAAGAATGCTAATGCGCAGGATGCGCATGAAGCAATTCGTCCAACCTCAGCTGTACGTGACCCTGAATCAGTCAAAGAATATATGAGCCGCGATCAGTTCCGTTTATACAAGCTTGTATGGGAACGCTTTGCTGCAAGCCAGATGGCATCGGCTGTACTGGATACGATGTCTGTCGATATCGCTGTAGGACCGGCTACATTCCGTGCCGTCGGTTCCAAAGTACGTTTTCAAGGTTTTATGAAAGTATATGTGGAAGGCAATGATGATGGAAAAGAAGAAAGCGAGAAGTTTCTGCCGCCATTGAAGAAAGGCGACAAGCTCAACAAAGAAGAGGTTGAGCCTAAGCAACATTTTACCCAGCCACCGCCACGTTATACAGAGGCACGTCTGGTGAAAACGCTGGAAGAACTCGGTATTGGTCGCCCAAGTACGTATGCGCCAACACTCGAAACGATTCAAAAGCGCGGATATGTAGCGATTGAAGAGAAGAAGTTCATGCCAACCGAGCTAGGTGATCTAGTTATTCAGCAAATGGAAGAGTTTTTCCCAGAGATTCTAAATGTCGAGTTTACCGCTAACATGGAACAGGATTTGGACCATGTTGGTGATGGGCAGGAAGACTGGGTACAGGTGCTGAATGAATTTTACGGATCATTTGAGAAGCGTCTGGAAGTAGCAGAAGAGGAAATGAAAGAAATCGAGATCGAGGATGAAGTGTCCGACGAGATTTGTGACAAGTGTGGACGCCATATGGTATACAAACTCGGTCGCTTCGGTAAATTCCTTGCCTGTTCCGGTTTCCCTGATTGTCGCAATACGAAACCAATTATCAAAGATATCGGTGTGGAGTGCCCAACTTGTCATGAAGGGCATGTTGTAGAGCGTCGTAGTAAAAAAGGTCGCATATTCTACGGCTGCAACCGTTATCCAGATTGTGACTTCGTATCATGGGATCGTCCATCGCCGAAGCCTTGTCCAGTATGTCAATCGATGATGGTTGAGAAGCGTAACAAACAAGGTGTCAAACTGCAATGTACAAGTTGTGATCATACCGAAATGGTCGAAGAAAACGACGATGCAGCGGTAGAATTAGATTGATATAATTCTCTCGCTGTAGCATTCATGTCAGCACAGGATCGTCATGACAGCTACGTTGCGGTATATTAGAATTTTAACTTCATTTAACGTATAATGTGTTTGTATACTTGCAATCACATTATAACCACAGACTTGTATTCAGCTTTGTTTCTGGATACAAGTCGTGTTGTTTTCATTCATGTTCTGTTTTGATTTTATTATTATCTATCGCAGGAAGATGCAGGGGGTTTTTACATCGTGTCAGAGATTCAAAAGGTAACCGTTATTGGCGCAGGGCTTGCTGGGAGTGAAGCCGCATGGCAGATTGCCAGTCAGGGAGTGCCTGTCACATTATACGAAATGCGTCCGGTGGTAAAGACACCGGCGCACCATACGAACCAGTTCGCTGAATTGGTATGCAGCAACTCACTTCGTTCCAATACGATGGCGAATGCTGTAGGTGTTATGAAGGAAGAAATGCGTATGCTGAACTCGCTTGTATTGAGTGCAGCGGATACTCATGCCGTACCGGCAGGTGGCGCATTGGCTGTAGACCGTGATGGATTTTCCGGTGAAATCACATCTACGTTGCACAATCATCCACTGGTGACTGTATTAAATGAAGAAGTGCAGGAGATTCCCAAGGATGGAATCGTCGTCATTGCGACCGGTCCATTAACTTCCCCAGCACTGTCCAAGCAGATTCAAGATCTATTGGGCGAGGAGTATTTCTACTTTTACGATGCAGCTGCACCGATTATTGAGAAAGATTCTATTGATATGAGCAAGGTGTATCTGGCTTCGCGTTATGACAAAGGTGAAGCGGCTTACCTGAACTGTCCGATGAATGAGCAGGAATTTGATGCGTTTTACGAAGCATTGATCGGAGCGGAAACAGCTCAACTGAAAGAATTTGAAAAAGAAATTTATTTTGAAGGCTGTATGCCGATCGAGATTATGATGAAGCGTGGTAAGCAAACCGCACTATTCGGTCCGATGAAGCCAGTCGGTCTGGTCAATCCACATACCGGTGAATTGCCGCATGCTGTCGTTCAACTTCGTCAAGATAATGCTGCTGGAACACTGTACAACATGGTTGGCTTCCAGACGCATTTAAAATGGGGTGAACAGCGCCGTGTGCTGTCCATAATCCCAGGTCTGGAACAGGCAGAGTTTGTACGCTATGGTGTAATGCACCGCAATACATTTATTAATTCGCCACGTCTCCTGGAACCAACGTATCAGCTGAAGCGTGACAATCGTATTTTCTTTGCCGGACAGATGACTGGTGTTGAAGGATACGTGGAATCTGCTGCTTCTGGTCTGATTGCAGGGATGAATGCCGCACGTCTGGCAAAAGGTGAAGAACTGCTGGAATTGCCGCAGGCAAGCACGCTCGGCAGCATGGCGCATTACATCACTCATGCTGATCCAGACCATTTCCAGCCGATGAATGCGAACTTTGGTCTGTTGCCTAAACCGGAGAAGAAGATCCGCAACAAAAAGGAAAAGAACGAGATGCTTGCCAATCAAGCATTGGATAGCATTCGTTCCTTCTTCAACCTGCCACAGCCTGAGCCGCAACCGGAAGTAGAACAAGAAGCTGAAGTTGTCGAATAAGAAAAATTCGTTATAGAATGTTCTGCTTTGACAAAGAATGATCCGTTATTGATTAACGAACAGATACCTATTCTCACGCTAGTTAACGTAATATAGCATGTATTTTTGTATTCTGCTGATCTTTGACCTGTTTTACAATGTTCTAATCCTATAATAAATGTGTAAATAATGCTGAATGTGCAACTTCTACACAGCTGAACCGTAGTACCGACAGACGATGAACGGGAGGGAAAATAGATGGAGCTTTCATTTCATGCAACAACAATCTGCGCCGTGCGTCATAACGGCAAAGCCGCAATCGCTGGTGATGGTCAGGTGACATTCGGTCAGAATGTAATCATGAAGCAACACGCCAAAAAGATCCGCCGTCTCTATCGCGGACAGGTACTGGCTGGATTTGCTGGTTCCGTTGCTGACGCTATTACTTTGTTTGAGAAATTCGAAGCCAAACTGGAAGAGCATCATGGGAATTTGCAGCGTGCTGCGGTGGAGCTTGCCAAGGAATGGCGTTCTGACCGTGTACTGCGTAAGTTGGAAGCTTTACTGATCGTAATGGACAAATCCGGTATGCTGCTTATTTCTGGCGGCGGTGAGATTATCGAACCAGATGACGATGTAATCGCCATTGGCTCGGGTGGCAACTTTGCCTTGTCTGCTGCGCGTGCGCTCAAACATCATGGCAAAGATCTAGAAGCTCGCGACATCGTCGAAGCGTCGCTCAACATTGCGGCAGACATTTGTGTGTATACGAATAAGAATATTATTGTAGAAGAATTGTAAGCCTGTCCGGTGATGGTCGTACTCCAGTAAGGTAGGCGGTCAGCACCGGTTTTTGTTTCTGAAATTAGGATGGAGGGACACAGGATGAGTAAAGATGCCCAGGCGTTAACACCAAGACAGATCGTAGCAGAGTTGGATAAATATATTGTCGGACAAAAAAAGGCGAAAAAATCAGTTGCTGTTGCCTTACGTAACCGCTATCGTCGCAGCCTGCTCCAGGATGATGTTCAGGACGAAATTGTACCCAAAAATATTTTGATGATCGGACCTACTGGTGTCGGTAAAACGGAAATTGCTCGTCGTCTAGCGAAGCTGGTGCATGCGCCATTCGTCAAAGTGGAAGCGACCAAGTTTACCGAAGTTGGTTATGTCGGACGTGATGTGGAATCAATGGTTCGCGATTTGGTAGAGACCGCGATTCGTGTCGTCAAAGCCGAACGTACAGAACAGGTCAAAGACAAAGCCGAAGAAGCTGCCAATGAACAAATTGTGAAGATTCTTGTTCCATCTGGCTTTAAGTCCAAGAATCAGCGTAATCCGTTCGAAATGCTGTTTGGTGGCAATAACAACAGCCAGCAAGAAGAACCGACTACACATGAGTACAACAGTGAAGACAACTCTATTCAAGATCGTCGCCGTCAAGTACGTTTTGATTTGTTGAACGGCAAGCTAGAAGAAGACATCATCGAGGTGGAAGTCGAAGATACAACACCGAACATGATGGATATGTTCATGGGTCAAGGGAATGACCAGATGGGCATGAATATGCAGGAGATGCTAGGTAATTTCTTGCCGAAGCGAATGAAGAAACGCAAACTGCCGATTAAGGAAGCACGCAAAGTGCTCACGCAGCAGGAAGCAAACAAATTGATGGATCTGGATGATGTAAATCAAGAGTCGCTACGCCGTGCAGAGCAAAGCGGTATCATTTTCATTGATGAGATTGATAAAGTAACAAGTTCCGGTCGCGGTACAGGTCCTGATGTATCACGTGAAGGCGTACAGCGCGATATTTTGCCTATCGTTGAAGGTTCAACGATTATGACCAAGTATGGTCCAGTCAAAACGGACTATATTCTTTTTATTGCTGCTGGTGCGTTCCATACGTCCAAGCCTTCGGACCTCATTCCAGAATTGCAAGGGCGCTTCCCGATTCGGGTAGAATTGGAAAGTTTAACAATGGAAGATTTTGTGAACATTTTAAAAGAACCGAAAAATGCGCTCACACAGCAATATACGTATCTGTTGCGAGCTGAGCAGATCGAATTGGAGTTTTCGGATGAAGCGATTCGTGAGATTGCTAGTATAGCCGCTTCGGTCAATGACAACACCGAGAATATCGGTGCACGTCGATTGCATACGATTATGGAGAAGCTGCTGGAGGATATCTCATTTGAAGCGCCTGAATTGACGCTGGACAAATTTTTGATCACGCCTCAGTATGTACAGGAGAAACTGAAAGATATCGCTCAGGATCGTGATTTGAGCCAGTATATTTTATAATTGCGTATAGATAAACTTGCTTCCCTATCACTATAGGAAGCCAACCAAATAGTCACTATGCATTTTAGGAAAAAGGTGGGGTACTTATTTTACAAGTTCCCCGCCTTTTTCCTATGTTTTCGTAACTGCGAAAATTGTATGATGAATATAACAAATTGATCTACATTATGTATTTCGGTAATCCGATAAACACATGTACACGTATCTATAGTATCCGGACAAAATTTAGCCACATTTTCAGATGGATTTTTAAAATGCTTTACGGTATGATAGTGGCGCTTGCGCAAATGCGCAAATCTAAATATAGACCTTCAATAAATTAAAAAATTCATTTCAAAGTGTTAACGCTTTGGAATAAATTGGTTAAAAGTTAACAAGCGCAATATGAGTTAACTCATCAATAAGTATTATGCCCTAGGATTTAGGACGTAAATAAATATCCTGATAATGGAAAAAGCCAGCATCAATATACTTTTTAGCTCAAGTATTACGTTCGAAAGTCATCTCTAGCCCCGGACATTTCAAACTATTTATTGGTTATAAATGTAAAATAAAAGGATTTTAACTAAATAATTGATGTTAATATCTGCTTTTAGTGTCATATTATTTATAATTACTGGAAAAAAATAATCAAAAGAAGACAAAAAACGATTATTTATGTCAAAAGATAGTCCTTTATTCTCATTGTGCAAAGATCGATTCTCTAGGAAACTTATGGTATCAGTTTTTTAGGAATAACGACGCAGTATGGAATGAAAAGTGTGAATTTGTGAAATGTTTGTCGAATGACAGCGTGAAATGAAAATGATGGAATTTACATTCTCCATTGAGATAAAACAGAATACGAAAGGAGTGACGTAAGTGAATTTGCTGAATGATGCCAGTTTTCGCCGTTTGGAAGGAGCCATTAGTGCTTCTAACCTCAGACAACAAGTGATTACAAACAACATTGCCAACGCAGATACACCTTACTTCAAACGTTCCGAAGTGTCCTTCGAGAACTTGCTGCAATCGCAGATGGATGGAAGTCAAAGCTCCATCAGCGGAATTACAACGAATCCTCGTCACTTTCAAATTGGATCAACGGCTGGCAGTATTCCTCAAGCAAGCGTTGTGACGGACAACAGTACGGTAATGAACAACAACCTCAATAACGTAGATATGGATGTAGAAATGTCCGATCTAGCTGAGAATCAACTTCGTTACAACACGTACATTGAGCAGGTTAACCATCAGATCAAAATGATGCGAACTGCAATCCAAGGTGGAGGAGCATAATAGATGAAAATCAGTAATGGATTTGATATCAGTGCCTCAGCGTTAACCGCACAGCGACTTCGCATGGACGTTGTATCCTCCAATATCGCGAATGCTGAGACAACTCGTGCAAAAGTTGTTAATGGCGAAGCAGTACCGTATCGCCGCAAAGAGGTCGTTCTTTCAACTAACAAACCATCGTTTGCAGATACGCTAGACTCCGCCATGAGCGGCAGCAATAGTGGCATCGACGGCGTCAAAGCTGTTCAGATCAAAGAAGACCAAGAACCTTTCAAACTCGTTTATAACCCAACACATCCCGACGCTGACAAAAATGGATATGTAAAAATGCCAAACGTCGATACTCTAAAAGAAATGGTGGACATGATATCAGCTTCGCGTTCTTATGAAGCTAACGTAACTGCACTCAATGCCTCCAAGGCGATGATTACAAAAGCCTTGCAAATTGGTAAGTGATGAATAGAACATTGGAAGGAGGGGTAATTAATGATTGAAAATACAATGTTTAACAGCAACTCTGTCACTTCACCACTGCAAATGACAACGGGGACTTCGTCAACAAAGCTTGCAACTCCTGGCGAAGCGGTTGATCAATTTGGTTCTTATCTCGCTGATGCTCTGAATCAAGTCAATGCTCAGGAACAAACGGTTCACCAGCTGAACGATAAATTCTTAGTAGGAAAAGCTGATGTGGATCAAGTAATGATCGCAGGTGAAAAGTCGATGCTGAGTCTGCAACTAACTGCTCAGATTCGGAATAAAGCAGTAGAGGCATACCAAGAAATTATGCGTATGCAAATGTAATGACAAGTATGATGCTTCATAGCACAGTTTCGAATGGGGTGACGTTGTGAATGAAAGAGTTGCCCAGTATAGAGATAAAATCGTCCAATACTGGAAAAATTTCAACAGAAATCAAAAGATTCTGCTGATTTCGACACTGGCATTTATCATCATTGCGATCGTCGTGCTGACTATTCAATTCTCCAAAACCGAATATGAAGTAGCATTCCAAAACTTGGATGCTACAGACTCTGCTGCGGTTATGGAATACTTGGATGGACAAGGTATTACTTACCAACTCAGCCAGGATGGAACCAGTATTTCGGTACCTGTTGGAGATGCTGCAAGAGCAAAAGTAGCAGTAGGCTCACAGGGATTGATTCAAAATGGTACGATCGGATTCAGTGAATTTAACACCAGTTCTTCAGCAATCGGTATGACTGACAATGAGTTTAATGTGAAATACAAAAACGCTCTCAACGGCGAGGTATCCCAATTGCTTCGTAATATGAATGGCGTTGAAAATGCAAAAGTTCTGATCAACCTTCCCGAAGAAAGCCTGTTCGCCACTGAGGAGAATCAGGACACAGGTAGCGCTTCGGTTGTTATGCAATTCAAACCAGGTTTCCGTGCTTCGCAAGAAGCAGTCGACGGTTACTTCAACCTGGTTCATACCGCAGTACCCCACCTTCCTATCGATAACATCACGATCACCAACGGCACAGACGGAAGCGAACTCGTAGCCACAGTCAAAGGTGGCGGCTCTGGTAACCTTACCGGCGCAGTTCAAGAAAATATGGCTTTACAGAAAAAATACGAAGCTGACGTTGAAAATAATATCAGACAATTCTTGTCTCGATTGTTAGGACCTGACAAAGTCAATGTACTCGTAACGTCTACGCTAAACTTTGATCAGCGCACAACGAAAGAAGAACGTGTAGAGCCTGTAGATGAAGAGAATATGCAAGGTATTCAGATCAGTGCGCAAAAAATCCAAGAATCTTATACAGGTACTTCCAGTCCTGATAGCGGTACGGCAGGTACAGGAGATACCGATACACCAACGTATCCAGGGGGTTCTTCTTCTGGCAATACTGAATCTGAAAAATCTCAAAGTACAATCAATTACGAAGTCAACCGCATTCAAAATGAAATTGCTGCAAGTCCATACCGTGTACAAGATTTGAGCATCAATGTCCTTGTTGATCCTACATTGGAAGAAGAAGCTCAGCGCGCTCTCAATCAACAAATTGCTACAATGCTGCAAAGTATTGTAAGAACATCTCTTGCTGAGAATGGTATCACCTACGATGCAACTGATCCGGTGCTTATTGGCAAAGTTAATGTAGCATCTCCACAAGCATTTGCAACAGACAATTCAACAAATGGCGGTTTCCTTGCTAACAACTGGCAGTGGATTGCTGCTGTAGCTGCTGCACTCGTTATCGCAATTGTCGGCTTTGTTATCTATCGCCGCCGCAAACAACAAAACGAACAATTGGAAGAAGATATTATGCTTCCTTCCGTTACCGAAATGCCTTCCATTAGTTTGGAAAACTTGACCAATGACAGTCAGGTACGTAAACAGCTTGAATCGCTGGCGAAAAAGAAACCAGACGAATTTGTCAATCTGCTGCGTACATGGCTTGCTGATGAATAAGAGGTGAAAGAGTTTGGCGAAGGCAGCTACATTGAACGGACGTCAAAAAGCGGCTATCCTGCTGATTTCGCTGGGACCTGAAGTATCCGCCCAGATTTTCAAGCATTTGCGCGATGAAGAGATTGAACAATTAACTCTCGAAATTGCCAATGTTCGCAAAGTAGATAGCAACGAAAAAGACTCCGTTGTTTCCGAGTTTCATCAAATTTGTCTGGCTCAGGAATATATCTCGCAAGGCGGTATCAATTACGCCAAAGAGATTTTGGAAAAAGCACTCGGTGAAAACAAGGCACTCGAAGTAATCAATCGCCTGACAGCAACATTGCAGGTACGACCTTTCGATTTTGCCCGCAAAGCCGATCCAAGCCAGATTTTAAACTTTATTCAGAACGAGAATCCGCAAACCATTGCGCTCGTCTTATCGTATTTGCAATTTGAGCAGGCGGCAGTCATTCTGTCGTCCTTGCCACAGGAAAAACAAGCCGAAGTTGCGCGCAGAGTCGCTGTCATGGACAGCACATCACCTGAGATTATCGCTCAGGTAGAGCGCGTACTGGAGCAAAAGTTATCCTCTACCGTAACGCAGGACTACACCAACGCTGGTGGTATCGAATCGATCGTTCAGATTTTGAACGGTGTCGATCGTGGTACAGAACGTACCATTCTGGATTCTCTGGAAATTCAAGACCCGGAACTGGCAGAAGAAATCAAAAAGCGGATGTTCGTATTCGAAGATATTGTCAACGTCGACAACCGCTCCATCCAGCGCATTATCCGCGATGTGGAAAATGCAGATCTACAGCTGGCACTCAAAGTGGCGAGCGAAGATGTACGCGAAGCGGTATTTTCCAATATGTCCAAACGTATGGCAGATACATTCAAAGAAGAAATGGAATTTATGGGTCCTGTGCGGCTTAAAGATGTCGAAGAGGCTCAAAGCCGTATCGTAGGTATTATCCGCAGACTCGAAGAGTCCGGTGAAATTATTATAGCCCGTGGCGGAGGAGATGATATCATTGTCTAATTTGATAAAATCATCCCAGTATATTCCGGTTGAAATTTTAAAAAAGTTAGATCTTGGTAAAGATTACTTCAAAGCTACCGATCTGGCAGGGAATGCCGATCATGTGCCTCATGTTATTTATGATCAACCTAGAGTGGATCAGCAGACCGTTTTAATGAAAGAACAGATGCTAACCGACGCTCGCGAGTTTGCGGAACGTCAGGTGCGCGAAGCAGCCGAGGAAGCCGAACGGCTGCTACAAAATGCGCAGGATATGATATCTTCCTGGTGGGAAGAACGTCGCGAGCAGGATGAGCATCTGATCGAAGCTGTCAAAGCACAAGCGTTTCAAGAAGGGTTTGAAGAAGGTAGAGAACGCGCTGAGCAGGAAATGCAGCAACGGATTCATGACATGATGACCGAAGCACAGCTTGTCCTGTCCCAAGCGTACGAAGCCAAAGACCAAATCATTCAAGAAGCAGAACCTTTTCTCGTTGATCTAAGCTGTGGTATTGCCGAGAAAGTTATTGACAAAGAACTTGGCGAACAGCCTGAACTCGTAATGTCATTGATCAAGAAAACTTTATCACGCAAGCGCGAACAGGGCGTGATTACCTTATGTGTAAGTCCAGCGCAGTTTGACTTTATCCATACAGCGCGCGAAGAACTAGTACTGTCGATTGACTCACAGGCAGAACTGCAAATTTTGCCCGATGCTACTGTACGTGATCGCGGCTGTGTCATTCGCTCTTCTTTTGGAAGTGTGGATGCACGTATCGATACACAATTAACCGAACTCAAAAAAGAATTGCTGCGACTGGCGCTGCATGACGAAGAGCGGGGGAATGGAAATGCAGGATCTTAATGCAGGACGTTACCTGGACTATCTGAAACAGTTGGACCCGATTCGAATCAATGGCAAGGTAACACAGGTTATCGGTCTGATGGTCGAATCCGAAGGACCAGACGCCAGTATCGGCGATGTTTGTTATATTTACCCGACCAAAGGGGCTGATCCGCTTCGTGCAGAGGTAGTCGGTTTCCGAGATAACAAAGTATTGCTCATGCCGCTTGGCGAATTGCAATCGATTGGTCCAGGTTGTGATGTCGTCGGCACAGGCAAACCGCTAACTGTACAGGTTGGCTCTGAACTACTCGGCAAAGTGCTGGATGGTTTGGGACAGCCGCTAGATGGTTCGCTACTGCCAGCGCGGATGACGCATTACTCTACGTTTAATTCTCCACCGAATCCAATGACACGCCCACGGGTGCAAGATCCGATGAGTGTGGGGGTACGAGCCATTGATGGACTATTGACTATCGGTAAAGGACAGCGTGTTGGTATTTTCGCCGGTTCCGGTGTTGGTAAGAGTACTCTGATGGGCATGATTGCCCGCAATACCGAAGCCGATGTGAACGTAATCGCCCTGATCGGCGAACGTGGACGCGAAGTGCGCGACTTTATTGAACGGGATTTGGGTCCTGAAGGGCTACAACGCTCCATAGTCATTGTTGCAACATCTGATCAGCCAGCGCTGATTCGTATCAAAGGGGCTTTGATTGCTACAACGATTGCTGAATATTTCCGTGATCGCGGTATGAATGTAATGTTTATGATGGACTCCGTTACCCGGTATGCGATGGCGCAGCGTGAAGTTGGGTTAGCTGTTGGCGAACCACCAGCGATGAGAGGGTATACGCCTTCTGTATTTGCTGGACTTCCCAAACTGCTAGAACGTGCAGGTACTGGACCTAATGGTTCGATTACCGCCTTTTACACCGTACTGGTAGATGGGGACGATATGAACGAACCGATTGCCGATGCGGTACGGGGTATACTGGATGGTCACATCGTACTCAACCGTTCGATTGCGAACAAGGGACAATTCCCGGCGATCGATGTGCTTGCAAGTATCAGCCGCGTAATGAAAGACATCGTTAGTGAAGATCAGAACGATGCAGCGAATAATATGAAGCGACTTATGTCGGTTTATAAGGAATCTGAAGATTTGATCAATATCGGCGCTTATCAACAAGGTTCCAGTCCAGATATTGACGAAGCCATTTCTCGTATCCGGGATGTATGGAATTTTACAAGACAGAAGGTACACGAAAAGACAACATTGCCTGAAGCACAGGAGCAGATGATTTCCGAATTTGTGAGGAGCTGATAGATCATGAATTTCCGATATAACTTCCAAAAAGTTGTCGATATCAAATCAAGTGCAAAAAACCAAGCTGAGTGGATGTTGTCCACTGCACTAGGCGAACTGCAAACAGAGGAGCAATCTCTTCAGCAATTACTGGAAGATCAGAACCGAACGCTGGAAGCTATCAATCAGGCGATCGAGCAACGCGCGCCGATCTCCGACCTTCAGGATATGCAGCGCTATGTCGTGTACTTGGATAAAGCTATTGCTGGTAAAATCAATGATGTACACAAAGCTCAATTAAATGTAGATCACAAAAAGCTTCATTTAACAGAGAAAATGGTCGATGAAAAAGTATGGCTGCAAGCGAAAGATAAAGCAAAAGCCAAATTTACGCAAGAGCAGATGCTTCGTGAGCAAAACGAACTGGACGAAATGGCGACCGTACGGTACGCAATGCAGTCCAGATAAACCATTGCATCTCAGTAGTGGTTAATGTAACAAACCGCTATAAGTAGATAACTGGTATGTATGACGAATGGCAGCGAAGCCAGGCAGCTCAAGGAGGTTTACCGTGGCGAAGAAAACACTGGATATGGAAGTGGAGAAGGAAGGCGGCGGTCTTGGACGGTTCCTATTCATTGCCACTCCAATTCTGTTTACCCTAGTACTAGTAGGAGCAATCATCATGTTGTTCAATGTTGATTTGCGCAATAGCATGTTCAGTACACTTGATAAAATTCCGATAGTGAAAAATTGGATTCCGTCTGCCGATAATAGTAGTACGACAGCAGCATCTACTCAGGATGAGAGCAATTCAGCTACCGTTGATCAATTGAAAAAAGACCTGGCTGCTTCTCAGAAAACGCAAACAGATCAAGCTCAGCAGATCAAAGACTTGCAATCTAAGCTTACCAGTCAGTCTAGTACTACAGGCAGTGGAACCGGTACAGGGGCAGCTACTGGCGGAACGACAGGTACAACGAACAGTACTGGTACGACAGGAGCGACAAGTGGAACAACCACATCGACTGTACAAACCGAGCAAGATAAACAATTGAAAAATCTGGCTAATGTTTACGCGGATATGAGTTCCTCGAAAGCAGCAGCCATTATGCAAAATATGACGACCGATGAACAAGTGCTTATTTTTAGCAAAATGAATTCCGAAGCACAAGCTGGTATTCTGCAAAAGATGGATGCAAAGGTAGCAGCGGAAACGTCGCTGGCACTGAAAAATGCAACAACAGCAAGCCTTGCGTTGCTGCAAAGCAAAACAAGTAATCCTCAGACACCGGCTACGCCGAGTACTAGCATGAGCGTGTCGGACATGGCACAGACTTTTACAACTATGCCTGCAAACAGTGCAGCTTCATTATTACTGCAAACTGCCAAAGTTAGTCAAACCAAAGTGCTTCAAGTATTAAACACGATGGATGATACTACTCGTGCAAGCGTATTGTCAGCAATGTCGACATCAGATCCTGCAACGACTGCCCAGATCGTCAACCGACTACTGGCAAACTAATTTGATGAGGTGATCGGAATCATTTCCTATTCTTATCATTATTCATTACTAGGGAACTCTTTCTCATTCATTTTTCATGCCAAGGAGGTGATAATAAATGAGTATGATACTACAAAACCTGACTACATCATCCACACCGACACCCGCCGCTAAAGTCTCGGGTAATGCTGGAACAACCGGCACCGGTTTTAACCAGACATTATCATACGTAATGAATACTGCTGGTGGTACGGCAGCGACCGCAACTACAGGCAATGCAGCAGCGGCAACAGCATCCGCCGCTGGAGGTCAATCGCTTTCCGGCTTGATGGGTAGTGCAGCTTCTCTTCTGGAAATGCTGCAAGCACTGATTTCCGGTGATCAGCAGGTAGATGATCAACAAGGCGATGGCAAAAGCGTTCAGAAAGTGGATAAGCTGATGGACGATCTGCTGAAAAAGCTGCAAGAGATGGATTCTTCCATTATGAATGATCCAGCGTTAATGCAATCCTTGCAAGCATGGCTTGTGCAAGTTCAACAAGTACTGAATGGCGGCTCCGCAGAACAGGGAACCACTGCTACAGATGCGGATGGACAAGCAGATCAAGCGACCGCTCAATCGATTACAGCAGCTTTACCGGTACTAGCACAGCAAGCGGACACGATCCGGTTTGCGGTAGCAGATGCAGTATCCCAAATCGTGGACAAACTGCAAGGTGTACAAAATGGTACCCAGCAAGCAGATCCGAAGCTGGAGCAACTGCTGACCAATCTGCAAAATGTTTTGCAGCAGGCAGGTAGTGGTTCATCGACATCATCGGATAGCGGACAGAGTAACCAGCAAAACCAAGCACCTGTCCAAATCGTAGTAAATAATGAAACCAAAGCAGCAGAAGCTACAACAACGGTTGCCGCAGCACAGGAAACGGCTGAGCCTGAAGCAACGACGGCAACACCAGCCAATCAGCAACAGCAACCGGTTATCGTGACCGCAGGGCAATTGGCAATGCGTGCAGAAGCAACACCGCTCACTAGCACACAGGCACCAGCAGCAAGCATAAACGTGAATGCTTTCCCAGATGAGATGAGCAAGTTCATCGTCAGCAAAATGGATATTCATCAGCTGAATGGCGTGTCTGAGGCACGAATCATACTGAACCCTGAAAATTTGGGTCAAGTCGATGTGAAAATCAGCATTCAGGATGGACAGGTTATGGCGCAATTCATCACCGAGAAACATGGTGCCAAAGATGCTTTGGAACAACAAATGTCTCAATTGCGTACAGCCCTTCAATCTCAAGGACTTCAGGTCGATAAATTAGAAGTAGCCCAAAGTTCTTCGCTCTTCTCCGATATGTACAACGGTGGACAAGGCTTCCAATCCAACGCAGGGCAGCAACAGTCTGGACGACGCTCCAAGTCAAAAGACGAACAGTCTGACGATGCGATGTTGACCGCCGAGATCGGTAACGAGTTGAAGGAATGGCGTGAAGAGCAACAAGCTTCTGGCAATACTGCGGGAGTAGCACATATGCTGAATTATGGTAGCACCTATGTAGCAAAAGCGTAAATTTGGATGGAGGTGAAATCATTTGGCAGATTTAGTTTCCACATCGGCAACATGGCCAAACTATTCGACAAGTAACGTGAAGACAGCTGCTTCCACGTCCAAAACGGAACTTGGTAAAGAACAGTTTCTGACCATTCTCGTTGCCCAGCTGAAAAACCAGGATCCATTGTCTCCCATGGATAACTCACAGTTCGTAGCCCAGATGGCACAGTTCTCCTCTCTGGAACAGCTGATGAACATTAATGAGAAGATGGACACTGTACAAACGTCCATGGATACATCGCTTGGCGGTGCTTCTCAATTGATCGGTAAAAAGATCACCTGGCTGAATGAGAGTACAGACAGTACTACGGGCGCAACTAGCTCTACGTACGAAACTGGCACAGTCGACTCGATCATCTTGAAAAATAAAGTGTTGTATGCACAAGTTGGAGAGAATGCCATTCCACTTTCGCTTGTTACCAAAGTTGAACCACTCTCGACTAGCTCGACAACAACTGTGGAAACATCAACAGCGGCAACGACGGATACGGCTGCAACAACTACAGCAACCGATACAACATCGACCGGTACGACAACAACGGATTCTACATCGTCCACATCGACAGGTACAACAACTGGTTCTACCAATACAACATCATCCGGTACAACAACTGATAGTACAACAGGAAGTACCACAACTGGGAATACAACAAGTAGCGGCACAACAACAGATTCTACCGCAACCGATACAACGTCAGATAGTACAGCCGCTTCGGATACTAGCAGCACAACGCCGGCAACCGACAGCAGTAGCAGTACGGACAGCACATCGACCGATAGCAGCACTTCCGAGACTGGTACAGACTCCGCTGCATCGTCATCGAATGCGGAGACGGCATCATGAATGGCCCAATCCAAGTAGGTCAGTTATACCCGTCCAAGCTCAATTCAAGCTTGCTGGGGCGGCCTAACAATACCGCTTCGGCGACGCAAAACAAAGATTTTCAAAATATTCTGGATCAGAACCTGCTAAAGTTTAGCAATCATGCATCCAAACGTTTGGAACAAAGGGGCATCGAATTTAGCACGGAGCAGATGACCAGTCTCAATCAAGCGATTGACAAGGCAGCTGCCAAAGGTTCCAAAGACTCGTTGATTCTGATGCAAAACAATGTCGCTCTTATCGTTAACGTACCCAATAGGACCGTAGTCACCGCCATGGATGGCAACTCAATCAAAGATAATGTGTTCACACAAATCGATAGTGCTGTGATTTTATAAGCTACTGGCTGGACCTTAACCGGAAAGCCAACGAACTGCCGACCGACTGAAGCGGTTCAAATTACACTACACATCCATTAGGAGGAAATTAAATGTTAAGATCCATGTATTCTGGTGTCTCGGGTATGAAAGGCTTTCAAACAAAACTGGACGTTATCGGTAACAACATCGCCAACGTCAATACAACAGGATTCAAAAGTTCACGCGTTATGTTCCAGGATATTTTGAGCCAAACGACCAAAGGCGTAACCGCTCCAGTTGAAGGAACAAGCGGCGGTGTTAACGCACAACAAGTTGGTCTGGGTAGTACAGTATCCTCGATTGATACCTTGCATCTGGCAGGTAGCGCGCAAACAACCAACAACCCGACAGACTTACGGATCGATGGTGATGGATTCTTCGCTGTTAAATTGTCTGAAGATCAAGAAACGCCATACCTGACGCGTGCTGGTGACTTCCACGTCGACGCTAGTCGTCAACTTGTTACTTCTGATGGTGCATTCGTAGTTGATAATGGTGGTGCTCCTATTCAAATCCAAGACGATGCTGTATCGTTCAGTATTCAACAAAACGGTACGCTATTATACACACTGGCTGATGGTACTACAGCAGATGGTCCACAGCTTGGTATCGCCAAAGTAACCAACCCGGAAGGTTTGGAGAAAATCGGTGGCAGTCTGTACCGCGTAACACCGAATGCGATCACTGACGGTGCTATCGAACTGACAACAGCTAATGATGCAGAAACAGGTACAGGCGCAATTGTAGCTGGTCAGCTGGAAATGTCCAACGTTGACCTGACAGGTGAGTTTACCGAGATGATCACAGCGCAGCGTGGTTTCCAAGCAAACTCCCGTATCATCACAACATCCGATGAGATTCTGCAAGAAGTTGTCAACCTGAAACGATAAGCTACATTGAAATAGAGGGAGATCTTATTCTGCTCCCTCTGTTTCTGCAGTATAGAAAGATATCCAAGGAGGGGTATTATGATCCCGGTCACGCGGCTCAACGGTTCTCCTATGTGGCTTAACGCCCTGCTGATAGAGATGGTGGAAGAAACGCCGGACACTTATATTACCTTAACGACAGGCAAGCGTATGATTGTGCTAGAAAAGGCAGATCAAATCACGCACCTGATCACGGAATACAACAAAAGTATAGGCACTCTTACGGGAACAATTAAGGTGCAGCAGATGGAGGAATTGGAATGAAGAAGTTATTGCCCTGGATTGTCAGCGGGGTACTCGCATTGGGACTTATTGGTGTTGTTGCTTATTTCCTGCTTGGGAATGTACTTGGTAACAAACAACCGATGACAGCAGCTGAAGCCGCGGCGGCCGAAAAAGCAAAGATTGCAAGCATGAGCGCTTCTGAAATTGCGGAAGTATCCTCAGATGTTACAGATCTGACAACGAATTTGGCAGATCCGAATTATGTTGTGAAAATTAGTTTTTCCTTCCAAATGGAAGATAAAGATGCCAAAACCAACTTTGATCTGATCAAAGACCTGAAAGTAAAACCGATCCTGGTACGTGTACTGGCAGATACAGAGCCTGCTGATCTGGGCAGCGCAGCTGGTATTCAAAAACTGGATGACAAAATCCTCAAGCTGGTGAACAGCTCACTGCCGGAAGATGGCGGCAAAGTAGTTGATGTCGAAGTTTCCGACAAGATTGTAAGTGGTATCTGATCCAACATATGTGCAATTCCGCATTCCCGACGCCATACGCCGGAGTGTATCCGGCGGCAAGCGGGCCTGCAAGCCAAACCTTTTAAATCGTAGGGGGGTGAGATTATGGTAGATGTATTATCCCAGGGGGAAATTGACGCCCTTCTGGCGGCATTATCCTCCGGCGAAATGGATGCGGAAGAACTCAAAAAAGAAGAGAGCGAGAAGAAAGTCCGGGTATATGATTTTAAACGGGCTGTTCGTTTTTCCAAGGATCATATTCGCAGTTTGACCCGGATTCACGAGAACTTCGCTCGTTACCTGACGACTTACTTTTCAGCGCAACTTCGCACCTTTGTACAAATTAGTGTTGTCCAGGTGGAGCAGCTTCCTTATGATGAATTTATACGTTCCATTCCCAAAATGACTATCCTGAACATCTTTGAAGCTGAACCGCTTGAAGGACGGATGGTATTGGAGGTTCACCCGAATATCGCTTTCGCCATGCTGGATCGCATGCTGGGAGGTACCGGAACGGCACCTGCCAAGATCAATGCCTTGACGGAAATCGAAACAACGATTATTGAGCGCATGTTCAGCCGAACGTTTGAAAGTCTTCAAGAAGCGTGGAAAACAGTAATTGATCTGTCACCGCGTATGGAAGCACTGGAGACGAATCCGCAGTTCATGTCGCTAGTATCTCCAAACGAAACGATTGCCCTGATCTCGCTTAGTACCAAAATCGGTGATACAACCGGTATGATCAACTTGTGTATCCCACATGTTGTAATTGAGCCGATTATGAGCAAGTTGTCTGCCAACCATCTCTTTTTCTCTCAGAAAAAAGAGCCAGCGGTTGAAGAGGTGCAGGCACTCAAAGAGCGCGTTCATCGCGCTCAATTGCCAGTTATCGCCGAATTGGGCGAATCGCGATTGTCCATTCAGGAGTTTCTCAGCCTGACAGTGGGCGATGTGATTTCACTGAATAAGCCGGTGCAAGAGGCGCTCTCGATCAGAGTAGGCAATCAACTGAAATTTATCGGAAGTCCCGGAACAGTCAAGGACCGGGTAGCGATCCAGATTAACGAAATCGTCAGTGAAGGAGTGGAAGATCTTGACGAGTAAAGATTATTTGTCACAGGAAGAAATTGATGCTTTGCTCAGACAGTCGTCAGGTGATGACGACAGCGCAGCAGCGGCGCCATCCGGCCAGACGGTCGACGATTTCCTGACTCCGCTGGAGCAGGATGCTCTCGGCGAAATCGGTAATATTACTTTTGGTAGCGCGGCTACTGCCCTGTCTACCCTGCTTGGGCAAAAAGTAGACATTACGACTCCACGCGTAGGGATCATTACACGTGCGGAATTCGAAGATGAGTTTCCCAAACCGCATGTGGCGGTACACGTCGAGTACGTCGATGGATTTCAGGGGATTAACTCGCTGGTCATCCAGACGCGCGATGCACAGATCATTGCAGATCTGATGCTTGGCGGTGAAGGGCAGCCGAAGGACGAGGAACTGAACGAAATTCATATCAGCGCCGTACAGGAAGCGATGAACCAGATGATGGGTTCGTCGGCAACCTCGATGTCCACCATCTTCAACCGGTTCGTCAACATTTCGCCACCGGGTATCGACATTCTGGATGTGAGCAATGATCAAGGTGTCAGCATGTTGCCGAACGACGAGACGCTGATCAAAATCTCGTTCCGTCTGTTGATCGGTGATCTGATCGATTCCACGATTATGCAATTGCTAACTGTAAAGTTTGCGAAATACATGGTCGATATACTCATTAATGGTGCGGAGGACACACCGGCTGAACCAGCCGCCGCAGCAAGTGCACCTGCACCGGAGCCAACACCGCCGCAAGCTTCACAACCGGCTGCAGCAGCTCCACAGCAAGCTCCAGATATGGCAGCAGCTCCTCCGGGGATGCCACCGCAAGGTATGCCTCCTTATGGGCAACCACCGCAATACGGTACACCAGAGCAGCCATATCCGCCGTATCCGCAATATGGATATCCTCCACCAGGCTATGGGTATCCGCCGGCACCACAGGCTCCACAGCATTACGGTGCTCCGGCAGGACGCGAAGTGAATGTGCAACCGGTTCAATTTTCTAACTTTGGGGCAGGCGCTGCGCCTAATCTGGATGAAAATAATTTGAACTTATTGATGGACATTCCACTCAAAGTCACCGTAGAATTAGGAAGGACCCAAAAGCAAATCAAGGATATCCTCGAATTGTCCCAGGGCGCAATTATTGAACTGGACAAATTGGCGGGCGAACCGGTCGACATCTTGGTCAACAACAAACTTATCGCCAAAGGAGAAGTAGTTGTTATCGATGAAAACTTTGGTGTTCGCGTAACGGATATCGTCAGCCAGTGGGACCGAATTCAAAAAATACAATAAAGATCACTTAGGGAGGATTTTAAATCAATGGCAAACCGAATTCTTATCGTGGATGATGCAGCTTTTATGAGAATGATGATCCGGGATATTTTAACTAAAAACGGGTATGAAGTAGTAGGGGAAGCGCAAGACGGATCCCAGGCAGTTGAGAAATTCAAAGAACTTCGCCCGGATCTGATTACGATGGATATCACAATGCCAGAGATGGACGGTATCGCCGCTCTGAAAGAAATCAAAAAACTCGATGGCGGAGCAAAAGTAATTATGTGTTCTGCGATGGGTCAACAGGCGATGGTTATCGATGCTATCCAAGCAGGAGCCAAAGATTTTATCGTTAAACCTTTCCAAGCGGATCGTGTTATTGAAGCGATCAGCAAAACGCTAGGCGTATAGGAGAATATTCCCATGTCAGCTCAAACAGCCACAATGGGAGGAACAGGCGATTATATCCTAAACCTCGTTTGGGTTATAATCGTCTTGGCTGTAATAATAGGGCTTATCGTATTGTTGCTTCGGTTTCTTGGTCGGAAAAATCAGACCTGGTTATCCCGCCGTGCCATACGTACCATAGGCGGTATGGCACTGGGACCGAACAAATCCATTCAGGTGATTGAGATTGGAAACACGGTCTACCTGATCGGAGTTGGGGATGATATTACGCTTGTGGATAAAATCTCTGATCCCGAGGAAGCGATGCTTGTTATTCAGTCTTTTCAATCCGAGGCGGCGGAACCAAACAATTTTTTGACTCCGCTCATCTCCAAGCTCAGCAATCGTTTTCGTCCGAAATCTGCCATCCAGGAAGAAGAAATTGGCGATACGGATGCTTTTCAGGAAGTTTTTGAAAGCAAACTGCGCCAGATTCCAAATCGCAGACAGAAGATGGAAGAACTGCTGAAGGAGGAAGATTCTACAGATCGGTCGAGGGATTCATGAAAAAAAAGCTGATTTTAACGTTTATGCTGCTTTTTGCTGTTAGTCTAATATCGGTTCATCCTATATTTGCAGCAGCCGATCCGATCCCGAATATCGACATTCAGATCGGCAATGATAACAACGGTAGCTCAGGCAATGAACCGGCGACCAGTTCGCTGACCATTTTGCTTTTGATAACTATCATCGGTATAGCTCCATCATTTCTGGTACTTATGACCAGTTTTACACGTATTGTGATTGTGCTCAGCTTTGTCCGGACTTCATTAGGGACTAACCAGATGCCTCCCAATCAGGTACTGGTAGGGCTGGCTTTATTTTTAACCTTGTTCATTATGTCGCCAACGTTGTCGCAGATGAACCAGGTGGCATTGCAGCCATATTTGCAAGGGCAGATCAATCAAACCCAAGCATTGCAGGCAGCAGAGAAGCCAATCAAGGAATTTATGTTCAAGCATACGCGCGAGAAGGATTTGCTGCTGTTTCTGGAATATACAGGTACAGCTAAGCCATCTAACATACAGGACATTCCATTGACTGTTATGGTTCCATCGTATGCAATTAGCGAGCTGAAAACAGCATTCCAGATGGGCTTTATGATCTTCATACCGTTCCTTGTCATTGATATCGTTGTTGCTAGCGTATTGATGGCGATGGGGATGATGATGCTACCACCTGTCATGATTTCACTTCCTTTCAAAATTTTGCTATTCGTTCTTGTAGATGGATGGTATCTTATCGTCAAGTCGCTTTTGATCAGTTTCAATTAGCGGGGCTTCCTCTGGAATCACCGCAGTATTATATTCACCTCGTTGAAGGAGGTTCATTATGAGTTCGGAGTTTATCATCGGTATGGCGGGGCAGGCGGTCTATACTGTGCTGAAAGTAAGCGCGCCGATGCTTATTCTGGGACTTGTAGTCGGTTTGCTGGTTAGTATTTTCCAGGCGACTACGCAGATTCAGGAACAAACTCTTGCCTTTGTGCCGAAAATCGTTGCTGTCATGCTGGCGCTGCTGCTTTTTGGCCCGTGGATCTTAACGGTTATGATTGAATATACAGCCGATATCCTCGGTAATCTGTACAAATATATCGGTTAGGCTGATGGCTTATGGAGACACTACTGCAAAGCTTTCCTGTTTTTTTGCTTGTTTTTTGTCGAATGACAGCTTTTTTTGTAGTTTCACCTGTCTTTTCATCCAGAGGGGTGCCAAGTCAGTTTAAGGTAGGCATTGCATTATTTGTTTCCCTTCTGATCTATTTGATAAAAGGTACGACAATCAAAATACCGGACGGCACAGAAATGTACATGCTGCTCGTTATACGTGAGGTCATGATCGGCCTGCTGCTTGGATATATCGCTTATCTGATGTTTATGGTAATCCAGACAGCAGGCTCGTTTATTGATATTCAGATCGGTCTTGGGATCGCGACTGTATTTGATCCGATGACCGGTGCTTCGGCTCCATTGATCGGTAACTTTAAATACATGTTCGCGATGCTCATCTTTCTGAGTATGAATGGTCATCATTATTTGTTGCAATCGGTATTGTATAGTTACGACTGGATTCCGATGAATAGTGATATAGCCAGTCAGATTTTGAATGGGTCGCTCAGCGACTTTTTGATCCGAGCATTCAGTAATTCCTTTTTAATCGCTTTCCAGATGTCAGCGCCGATTGTAGTCGCAATGTTTTTGACAGACGTGGGACTCGGTTTTCTGGCGCGTAGTGCGCCGCAATTTAATATTTTCGTTATTGGTGTACCGGTCAAAATTATCGTAGGTTTATTCCTGCTCATGTTGCTGGCTCCAAGCTTTGCTTTTATTTTCGAGCATTTGTTTGAAGAAATGTTTCAGGCGATGCAGGGCTTACTGCAAGTGTTAGGGAATCGCCCGACTTCATCATCACCGTAACCTCTCTGTAGAAAGGAGGCTGTAAGCAGTGGCATTCCGGTTACGCATGAATCTTCAGCTGTTCGCTGGAGAGAAAACGGAAGAAGCAACACCGCAGAAACGTAGGGAAGCGCGTAAAGAAGGTCAGGTTGCCAAAAGTATCGACATACCAGGTTCGGCAATTATGCTGGGCGGAATTGCGTGTCTGATGATTTTCGGCGGTTTTTTCCTGAAACGGATTACATGGCTGTTTACAGACGGCTTTCTACATCGGTTATCTACGGAGATTACAGTTGCGAATGTGATGCAGATGCTGGGACAGTATGCCATGGAGATTCTCATTATCGTATCTCCGGTATTCGTAACTGTATTTTTACTAGCAATCATTACAAACTATGCACAGGTCGGCTTTATGCTTACAGGTAAGCCGCTGATGCCCAAGCTAAGCAAGCTTGATCCTATCAAAGGATTTAAAAATATTGCTTCCATGCGCTCGGTTGTAGAATTTTTGAAGTCAGTTTTGAAAATGATAGTCATCGGTTATCTTGTCTACAGCACGCTGGCAGGCGTCAGTCATGATATTCCAAAAACGGCATATATGCCACCGGAATCAATCTTGCACTTTGCTGCTGGATTAACAGCCAGTCTTGGTTTGAAGGTTGGTGTTGGACTGTTTGTTCTCGCCATCTTGGACTATATGTATCAGCGTTTCGATCACAACAAAAAGCTGCGCATGTCCAAACAGGATATCAAAGACGAATACAAAAAGACGGAAGGGGACCCGTTGATAAAAGGGAAAATTCGCGAACGGCAACGCCGCATGGCGATGCAGCGGATGATGCAAGACGTTCCCAATGCTGACGTTATTATTACGAACCCGACGCACTTTGCTGTTGCTCTCAAATATGATAATTCACAGATGGCAGCACCCATGGTAGTTGCTAAAGGTCAAGATTTTGTCGCATTGCGAATCCGTGAAGTGGCCAAGCAGAATCGCGTGGTCATTATGGAAAATAAACCGCTGGCACGGGCGCTGTTCGCTCGAACAGAAATCGGCGAATCGATTCCCGGTGATCTGTTCCAAGCCGTAGCGGAAGTTCTAGCCTATGTATACAAGGTGAAAGGCAAAACGAAGTAAGGGATCGGAGGGCTGAATAACATTGAAGAAAAAAGATTTGGTTGTCCTTGTGGGTGTCATTGGAATCATTATGATGATGATACTTCCGATCCCAACATGGCTGCTCGACATATTGCTGATTATCAATATCTCACTCGCAATGATTATTTTGCTGATTGCGATGAACACCAGAGAAGCGCTAGAGTTCTCGATCTTTCCGGCGATGTTGCTCATAACGACATTGTTCCGGTTAGCACTTAATATTTCCACAACCAAGCTCATTCTCGGACAGGCGGATGCAGGCTCGGTCGTATCCACGTTCGGCAGCTGGGTAGCAGGCGGGCAAATTGCTGTTGGTTTTATCGTCTTCCTGATTCTCGTTATCGTGCAGTTTATCGTTATCACAAAAGGTTCAGAGCGTGTAGCTGAGGTTGGCGCACGGTTTACACTCGATGCGATGCCTGGTAAACAGATGAGTATCGATGCCGATCTGAATGCTGGTCTGATCAATGAACAGCAGGCGCGTGAACGTCGTAGCAAGATTGAGCGCGAAGCTGACTTCTACGGCGCAATGGACGGTGCGAGTAAGTTCGTTAAAGGGGATGCTATTGCAGGCATTATTATCCTCATGATCAACTTGATCGGTGGATTTATTATCGGGATAGCGATTCATGGAATGGCATTTGCTGATGCGCTCTCCACTTACTCTATACTGACCATTGGTGACGGTTTGGTCAGTCAGATTCCTGCACTGCTCATCTCCACCGCAGCTGGTTTGATCGTAACGAGAGCTTCCTCAGAAGGAAATCTGGCGGATGACATTACAAGCCAGTTATTCTCGTATCCAATGATGTTATACATCGTTGCAGCTGTTATTACATTGCTCGGTTTATTTACCCCTATTCATTTCATCACAACCTTCCCACTGGCTATTCTGCTCGTATTCGCAGCTCGCAAAATGCAAGCGAATCTCAATCAAAAGGTTGTAGATGCGGAACAGCAGCAGGAAGAACAACAGATCGAGGAAGTACGCAGTCCAGAAAGTGTCATCAATCTGCTGCAAATTGATCCGATTGAATTTGAATTTGGATATGGTCTGATCCCGTTGGCGGATACGCAACAAGGTGGCGATTTGCTGGATCGAATCATTATGATTCGTCGTCAATGTGCACTCGAACTGGGTCTTGTGGTCCCTGTCATTCGCATTCGCGATAATATTCAGTTGAAACCGAATGAATATGTTATCAAAATTAAAGGAAATGTAGTAGGTGGTGGTGAATTATTACTAAATCACTACCTGGCCATGAGTCCTGGGTTTGAAGATGACTCGATTACGGGTATAGAGACTTTAGAACCAGCTTTTGGGCTTCCTGCACTATGGATAGACGAGATTACGAAGGAACGCGCAGAACTATCCGGTTATACTGTGGTCGATCCACCATCCGTGGTGGCTACTCATTTGACCGAACTGATCAAAAAGCATTCTCACGAATTGCTTGGACGTCAAGAAGTTCGTTCGCTGGTCGACAATCTGCGTGAGAATTATCCTGTGCTGGTCGACGAACTCATTCCTTCCGTATTATCCATCGGTGATGTACAGAAAGTATTGGTTAAGTTGTTAAAAGAGAAGATCTCGATTCGCGACATGGTATCCATCTTTGAAACGCTTGCCGATTACGGAGCCTATACCAAAGATCCAGATGTGCTGACCGAATATGTACGCCAGGCACTATCCCGCCAGATTACGCAGCAATTTACAAGTCAGGGCGAGACGCTTCGCGTCATTACGGTTGGCCCGAATTTGGAAAAGAAAATTGCCGAAAGTGTCCAGCAATCTGAACAGGGCAGCTATCTGGCTTTGGACCCGGTTTCCACGCAATCGATGTATCAGAAAATCAACGAGCAGGTGAACCGTTTACTGCAAATGGGACAACAGCCAATCGTGCTAACCTCGCCAGCGATCCGCATGTACTTGCGCCAGCTGATTGAGCGTACGATGCAGGATATCCCGGTACTGTCTTACAGTGAGCTGGAACCTAACGTTGAAATTCAGAGTGTCGGAGTGGTGAACTTATGAGAGTAAAACGCTATATCGTAGACACAATGCCTGACGCCATGCTGAAGATTCGTACTGATCTTGGCAGCGATGCCGTCATTTTAAGTACGAAGGAATTGAAGACTGGCGGCTTTCTAGGCATGTTTCAAAAGAAAAAAATCGAAGTGATTGCAGCAGTCGAGAAGGAGCAGGCGGCAGAAAGTAAAGCCGCAACTGCTTCCACACAATCAGCTGCTCCACAGGAAAATGTTATTCCACCAATTGCACCGATTCCCAAAAAAGCGGTACCGGATGCGTATCGCAAATCAAGTCAGGCATTTGCCGAATCCATGCGCCAAGCGTTAGCTGTGGATGACCAGCCTGCACAGAATGTGCCAGCAGCATCGTTACCTTACAACCAGCCACAAAGCCATGCGCAAACACAAACTGCGACTGCTGAAGTTCCAACGGAACTGCCACCGCAGCATACGCCAGCTTCTGTATCGATTCAAGCATTACAGCAAGCGTTGCAGCAACAGGCAGGCGGTAGTGAGCAAATGACTGAAGAACGATTGTTTGAAGAACTGCGCCAGATGAAAAAAATGATGGCTGATCTTACACGAGATCGGGAACTGGCTGAGCTTCCTGAAACGCTGATGCAGATCGTACAGCATTTGAAGGTCCAGGGCGTCGATCAGAGCATGATTGACGGCTGGGTAGACCAGATTATGGACCAGCACCCTACAGGGCAGCAGATGAGCGCACAGGAAGCGAGAAAAGCAATGAAGACGCAGATTGAGCAGTTCACCGTGTCTCGTATTGGCGGTGGCATCGATCCGGGCACGAAAATTGTCTACATTGCCGGACCGACAGGAGTAGGCAAAACAACTACGATTGCCAAGCTTGCCGCAGAGCAGCTGTTCAAATACAAACGCAAAGTCGGCTTCATCACTTCCGATACGTACCGTATTTCCGCGGTTGAACAGCTTCGTACGTATGCTTCTATCCTCGGTGTTCCATTGGAGGTTGTGCAATCGCCTGGTGATTTGCAGCGATCGTTACAGCGCCTGGCAGATTGCGATTTGATCCTAATGGATACCGCTGGTCGCAACTACCGGAATGAATTGCTCGTTTCCGAACTGCAAAGTCTGCTGGCACCTCTGGAAGAGAGCGAGACGTATTTGGTACTTGCTTTAACATCCAAAACGGAAGATATGAGAACGATCACCGATCATTTCAGTAAGTATCCGCTGGATAAAGTGATTTTCACTAAAGCGGACGAAACCGGAAGTTATGGGGCGATGTTTAACCTTCTACAAGAACATCCACTGCGACTGTCTTATATGACCAATGGACAAAATGTGCCGGATGATCTGCTGATGCCAAGCCCTGATTTTCTGGCAAATGTATTACTTGGAGAGATCTTGCCATGATGGATCAAGCCCAATCGTTACGCAATCTGATGTCGACCAAAGCCAAAGCTCTTGAAACGCGTGATCCGGGCAATGGCGGTGCCAAATTCATTGCTGTGACAAGTGGCAAGGGAGGAGTTGGTAAATCCAACTTCACTTTGAATTTTGCACTCGCATTACAACGGCTCGGACGGAAGGTGCTCGTATTTGATGCCGATATCGGCATGGCAAATATTGATGTTCTGATGGGCGTTCGTTCGCAATACAATCTGTCACATCTGCTTAGCGGTGAAAAACAGATTGGCGAAATCATCGAAAAAGGTGCCGGATCATTGCCTTATATTGCAGGTGGTTCGGGATTAAGTTCACTATTTTCGTTGTCTGAGAAAGATTTAGTTTACTTTACTACTCAAATTCAAAAAATTGCTGCCGATATGGATTATATCCTGTTTGATACAGGAGCAGGACTGTCCAAGGAAACATTGCAGTTTATTATGTCCTCAGATGAGTGCATTGTCGTGACCACGCCAGAGCCAACGGCGATCACGGATGCATATGCACTGATCAAGGTGGTACATGGATTGGAAGACAGCACCGCTTTTAAATTGGTGGTTAATCGAGCGGAAAGCCAGCGTGAAGCCAACCAGACCGCTGATAAGATCGGTTTGGTCACCAGCCGGTTTCTAAATCTGGACATTCCGATGCTTGGTTTTGTAAGTGATGACTCTCATGTTAGCCAATCGGTGAAAAAGCAGGTTCCTTTTTCCATTCATGCTCCAGGGTGTCTTGCTTCAAAGGATATCCAGAACCTGGCTATGCAGTATGTCGTTTCACCGGATCTGCGCCAGGAAGGGACCTTATCAGGAATCAAGGGATTTATACAAAAATGGATGCGGCGTACTAAATGATTCTGTAAGGAACAGAGGTGCTATAGTTATGGCAACTTATAAAGTGCTGGTTGTAGATGATTCCCCATTCATGCGCAAGATCGTTTCGGATCTGATTCAGGCGGATTCGGAATTTCAAGTCATTGATACGGCAGGCAACGGTCTGGAAGCGACACAGAAGGTACTGGAATTAAAGCCGGATGTGGTGACGATGGACGTAGAAATGCCGGAAATGAACGGTCTGGAAGCACTGAAAATTATTATGTCTCAGCGTCCGCTGCCCGTTATTATGCTATCTGGTATTAACGAGCAAGGAATGCGAGAAACGATTATGGCGTTGGAGAGCGGAGCGTTCGACTTTATCCGTAAACCTTCTGTCAGCAATTCGCAGGACATTGAAGAGGTTGGTCAGCAGCTACTTCGTCAACTGCATACCGCCGTTCATGCTCTCGAAAGAAAACGCAAACGTAACGAACAAAAACATCTGGCAGTCGATCAGTCAGCGATGACTGTCCAGCCGGAAGCTGAAGCTCCACCTGTACAGCAGGCACCTACAGCTTCTCCGGCGCCACAGGAGCCGCCTACACGACCTGCGCCTGTTAGAGACGTCCCTAAACGTCCAACAACAAGCCCTGCGTCGTCAAGCTCAACTGCTGCGCCACTGAATGGCAGAGTTACACAGCCGGTGAAACCGAGTACCACCAAAAAGACGACGCTGGATAAACCGCTTGATTCACATCGCACCAGTGAGCGTCCGGCATCCTCGGCAACTCCGCTGAAGCCTGCCGATTCCAAAACAACCAGACCGCCGATCAGCCCTTCTCCGAGACCCGCACGCAAGGAACCGGAGAAACCTGCTGCATCGTCGGTGCCGGCATCAGCCTTTTCGACTCCACCGGCATCCAAGACAGCTCCGGGTGATCGTCCGGCAGCGGCGATCAGTAAGCTGGTCGCTGTAGGTTGTTCCACCGGCGGACCTCGAGCACTAAAAAGTTTCTTGGAAAAAATCCCGGCCAATTTCCCGGCACCGATCGTCATCGTGCAGCATATGCCGCCGAACTTTACACGATCGCTGGCGCAGCGCTTGAATAGCCTGAGCCAGATCAATGTTGTGGAGGGGGAGCACGGCATGCCGCTGCAACCTGGCACGGCCTATATCGCACCTGGGGGCTATCATATGACGGTAGTTCGCAGTCAAGGCGGTTATCGGCTTGAGCTTTCGCAGGACCCTCCACGCAATGGACACCGTCCTTCCGTGGATACGCTTTTTGCTTCAATCCGCTCGTTCAATGATTTGCAGCGTTATGCGGTGATCATGACGGGAATGGGAAGTGATGGCGCGCGGGAAATGAAAAATTTATACGACAGTGGTGTAATCCCTACCTTCGCAGAAAACGAAGATACTTGTGTAGTGTACGGAATGCCTCGCTCGGCTGTAGAGCTCGGATGTGTGAACCACCTCCTGCCATTACCTGATATTGCGCCAAAACTTGTACAAATCGTTAAATAGCTTACGAAAAGCACTATGTTATTCTATGGAGGAGGTGTCTCACGATGGACATGAATCAATATTTATCCATGTTTATTGATGAGTCGAACGATCATCTGCAGTCGTTAAATGAAAAAATGCTTGAACTGGAAGGAAACCCGACAGACCTAGGAATCGTGCAAGTCATTTTCCGCTCAGCACATACGCTGAAAGGGATGGCGGCTACGATGGGATTTGAAGATCTAGCGGCGCTCACGCACCAGATGGAAAATGTACTCGATCTCGTCCGCAATGAAAAGCTGGCGATGCAAGAATTTATTTTCGATACCTTGTTCAAAGGTCTGGATGCACTGGAATCAATGGTGCAGGACATTACACAGGGCGGCGAAGGGAAAGCTGATGTCACCGCGATTGTTGAAGCGCTACAAGCGATTGTGCGAGGAGATATTCCGGCCGCTACAACAGCCGCAGCTGCGCCCGCAGCAGCAACACCGGCAACCAGTACACCTGTAGCCATCAAAGACAGTGAAGGCATCGAATTGGATGAATTCCAGCAGTCGGTTATCGAGCAATCGATGGCTGCCGGTCATCAGGCATTGTACATGGAAATATCGATTCGTGAAGATTGTCAGCTGAAAGCGGTTCGTGCCTACATGGTATTTGATCTGCTGGAACGTTATGGCGATGTGATCAAATCTGAGCCTTCCACACAGGATATTGAACAAGACAAGTTTGAACGTAGCTTTTCACTATACTATGTGACACAAAAAGATCCTGCGGAACTGGAACCAATGGTTAGCAGCATTTCCGAGATCGAGAGCGTTAAGGTGACGCAACTGGATGTAGATTCGCTGAAACAGCTCGCCGCTTCCAAAGAAGTTCCAGCTGAGCCTCAAGCAGCACCTGCACCGGAAGCAGCAACACCGACCAGCACGCCTGCACCAGCAGCCAAAGCGGCAGCACCAGCCGCTGCTCCCAAAGCAGCAGCCAAAGCACCTGCACCTGCTCCATCTCGTACCATTCGCGTCGATATCGACCGTCTGGATGTACTGATGAACCTGTTCAGCGAATTGCTGATCGACCGTGTTCGTCTGGAGCAACTGGCAAGCGAAGTGAAAGTACCAGCACTGACCGATACGGTGGAACATATGGGTCGTGTTAGCAGCGATCTGCAAAATATCGTATTGAAACTGCGCATGGTGCCTGTGGATACCGTATTCAACCGGTTCCCGCGTATGGTTCGTGACCTTGCTAAATCACTCGATAAAAAGCTGGATCTGATCATCACTGGTGCAGAAACGGAACTTGATCGTACCGTTATCGACGAAATCGGCGATCCGCTCGTTCACTTGTTGCGTAACTCCGTCGACCATGGTGTTGAGTCTGTGGCGGATCGTGTAGCCGCTGGCAAAGACGAAACCGGTACCGTTAAACTGAGTGCGTTCCATAGTGGGAACCACGTCTTTATCGAGATCGAAGATGATGGACACGGGATCAACCGTGACAGAGTCCTGCAAAAAGCGCTCAAAAACGGCGTCGTGTCTCAAGAGCAAGCGAATAGCATGAAGGATGAAGAAGTATACCAATTGCTGTTTGCACCAGGTTTTAGTACGGCAGAAGTGATTTCCGATATTTCCGGTCGCGGTGTTGGTCTGGATGTTGTGAAATCGAAGATCACATCGCTTGGTGGTCATGTGACTGTATCGTCCGAACTGGGCAAAGGCACCAAGTTCTCGGTACAACTGCCACTGACTCTGTCGATCATTTCCGCGATGATGATTCGCGTCGGTTCGGAAAAATATGCGATTCCGCTGACTTCAATTGTGGAAACCGGTATTATCAAAGCGAAACAGGTACGTGATCTGCATGGCAGCCAGCTGATTCCTTATCGCGATACGCATATTCCGTTACTGTCTCTGAGCCGTGTATTCGAGGTTCCAGACTTTGATGAGCGCGAAGAAGAGGAAACGGAGATCGTTGTTATCCGCAAAGGAGACAAATTGGCAGCAATCGCTGTAGAGAACTTTATTGGTCAGAACGAGATCGTACTGAAAACCCTGGGCAGCTACTTGCCTGATACACAGGGCATCTCTGGTGCGACAATTCTCGGTGACGGCCAGGTCGCTTTGATTATTGACCCGAATGCATTTATTAAATAATGCAGTCCATTTATTGAGGAGGATTTACCCATGGATGAATTGAAAGTAATCGTATTTAAACTGGCAAAAGAAGAGTACGGTATCGAAGTCGATAAAGTACAAACGATCGAGCGCATGTTGCCGATTACCCGCGTTCCCAAAACGCTGGATTTTGTAAAAGGGGTTATTAACCTGCGCGGCGTTGTTATTCCGGTTATCGATCTGCGCGGACGCTTCAATCTGCCAGGAGCCGAATATTCGGATCAAACGCGTATTATCATCGTGGAAGTGGACAAAATGCAGGTCGGCTTTATCGTTGATTCTGCTAACGATGTTGTAGATATCAAACGTAGTAGTATCGAAAAACCGCCTGAAGTGGTTGGCGGCGTAAAAGCAAGATATCTGGATGGTGTAGCAAAGCTCGACGAAGAACGGCTGCTGATCATGCTCAATCTCGCGGAAGTGCTTAACAAAACCGAGGTTGTACAACTGGAAGGTATTGAAGACTGATGGATCTCTTCAAAAAGCTTGAAGGATTCAAAATGGATGTGCTCAAAGAAGTTGGGAATATCGGGGCAGGCAATGCAGCCACTGCCCTTTCCCAGCTTCTGGACAAGCCCATCGATATGGCTGTACCGAAAGTGCAGATTTTGCCGTTTGAGCAAATTGCCAACAAAGTCGGCGGCCCAGAACAAATCGTGCTCGCCATCTTCTTCCGTGTGGAAGGGGATGCGCCGGGCAATCTGTTTTTCATTCTTACTCCGGAAGCAGGCAAAGGTTTGCTACACCGACTTGCGGGTCTAGAAGTAAGCGATGATGAGCAATTCAGCGAAATGGAGCAATCCGCACTCGCCGAAATCGGCAACATTCTGGCAGGTTCCTACCTGTCTTCACTAGCTGATTTTACACGCTTGTCGATGAGCCCTACCGTGCCTGGTCTTGCTTACGATATGGCAGGCGCTATTTTGAATTACGGACTTCTCCAGTTCGGGGAAATGGGTGACGATGCACTGCTGATCGATACTACATTCCTGGAAGGTAAAGAAGAAGTGGAAGGACAATTTTTCCTGATTCCTGATCCCGAATCATTTGAAAAGATCTTCATTTCACTAGGAGTTCCGTTGCAAGATGATTGAGGAACAACATGTCGTTAAAGTGGGTATGGCTGATCTGAATGTCGTGAAAACGGCAGGCATTATCCGTACGACGGGATTAGGTTCATGTGTGGGCCTTACCCTCTACGACAAAAACATTCAGCTGGTTGGTATGGCGCATGTCATGCTTCCGTCTTCGGAAATCGCGCGTGAAGGGCAAGTCAATATTGCCAAATACGCCGATACCGCTCTGCCGGAACTGATCAAGCGCATGCTGGGACTTGGAGCATCGAAGACACGCCTGGTTGCCAAAATGGCAGGCGGCGCGCAGATGTTTTCCTTTTCCAGCGGTGGTGATCACATGCGGATTGGTCCCCGTAATGTGGAGGCATGCAAGTTATTTCTGAAAGAGCAGCATATTCCTTTGCTTGCGGAGGACACAGGCGCCAACTACGGGCGTACGATCGAAATGGACTGTACAACCGGTCTTTTGTCGATTAGAAGTGTACAAATGGGTAAGAAGGAAATATGAGGCATGATAGGGAATATTAAAATAAACTTATGGTTCGGAATCATAGGTTTTGCGATTACCTTTTTTGCCTCTTTCGGAAATAATCCATGGACCACAAGTCTCGTTCGAGGCTGTTTCGGATTCGCTCTATGGTTTATGTTGGCATTTTTGCTGCGTTTCATTCTGGGGATTCTCGCGAGTCCCGCAGGCGCAGCTAAAAAGCCACCATCCCCAGCAGGAACTAGCGGAATGCCAGGAACGGCAGAACAGGCTGTACAAGAAGATCAGGATCGTGGAAACCGCCTGGATATTACTTCTCCTGATCAGGACAATGAATTGAACAATTTGCTTACACCGAAGCCGGTAGATTCCGGAGGACAGGAAGGCTTCTCGCCTCTCGATCCGCCCAAACTGGTTTCAACCAAGCAACAAGATCCGGAGGAACTGGCCAAGGCCGTACGCCACCTAACACAAAAGTAAGGAGGGTGAAAGCAATTGAGCGAGCAAAAAGGAAGCCATTTGAACCATATCGAGTTGTGGATACAGTGGAAAGAGCATGGTAATGTGGAAGCAAAAAAACGCTTGATCGAAAATTATCTTGGCACCGTAGAATATGTATCCAGCCGCCTTGCGATCGGTCTCCCGAAAAATGTTTCCAAAGACGATTTGATGAGTAACGGGGTTATGGGTCTAATTGATGCGATTGAGAAATTTGATTATAAGCGTGGTCTGCAATTTGAAACGTATGCCTCGTGGCGGGTACGCGGAGCAATACTGGACGGATTGAGACAAGGAGATTGGGTTCCCCGCTCTGTACGTGAAAAAGCACGCAAAATCGAAGATGCTTATCAGCAATTGGAACAGAAATATTTGCGTTCGGTATCGGATGCAGAGATTAGCGAATTCCTGGATGTAAGTGAGCGTGAGTTCCAAACCATGTTGCAGGACGTTGCCGTGATGACGATCACCTCGCTGGAAGATCCAATCCGTGAAGAGGAATCAGAAACGCGTATGTCCTTGATTGTGGATGAAAAAGCGAAAAATCCTGATCGCAGCGTGAATGATTTTGTGCTCAAGGAACTGCTGATGAAAGGGATTGAGAAACTTACCGAAAAAGAAAGAACGGTTGTGTCACTGCTTTACTATGAAGACCTTTCACTCAGTGAAATTGCGGAAGTCATGTCACTGTCTCCGTCCCGCATCTCGCAATTGCATTCCAAGGCGATTCTTCGTCTTCGGGGAGCACTGGATAAACAAAGAGGTCTGTTAATGCAGGATATGTAACGCCGTTTGTGAAAGGGGAAAAAGGCGTGACCTCTCAATTAACACTCGACGAATATGTTAAAGTAAGTTTTTCGAATGACAAGTCGGCTGCTTATCTGTCATTTACTACGTTTGATGATGAGTTTGCATGCACGGCTGAACAACTGGAGGGATTTTTGCGTACGCAGGGAATCACATATGGCATTAAGATGGAAGAGCTGATCAAGCTGGTATCGCAGCCAGAATTGTATCAAGCTGAAACCATTGAAGTGGCGCACGGTACCGCACCGGTACCGGGCACCGATGGTTACATTCATCATGCCATAGCGACAGATTCTGAGAATAGAGGACCACGGGAAGCCGAAGACGGCAGCGTGGACTATAAGGAAATTTTACGTTTGAACAATGCGCTCAAAGGACAGCTGATTGCCGAAAGGATCGATCCGCAGCCGGGCGAGCCGGGCATTGATGTATCGGGTGAACCAATCCCTTACAAACCCGGCAAGGAAGCGCGTTTCAAAGTCGGCAAAAACATCGTACTGAATCCCGAGCAAACAGCCATCTATGCTGCCATTGACGGTGTAGTATCGCGTACCGATAACGGTAAGATTAATGTGTTTCCTGTTTATGAAGTGAATGGCGATATCGATTATCATACCGGCAATATCGACTTTGTCGGTACGGTCGTCATTCGTGGTAATGTACTTTCTAACTTCCGCGTACGTGCATCGGGTGATATCCGAGTCGTTGGTGGAGTAGAAGGTGCTGAACTAGAAGCAGGTGGTTCAATTGAAATTACTGGCGGTATTATTGGGTATAACAAAGGATTAGTCAAAGCAGCTGTCAATGTTAAGACTGGGTTTATTCAGGAAGGCAACGTACATGCGGGCGAGTCAGTTATCGTTTCGCAAAGTATTATGCATTCACATATTCAAGCCGGAGAAAGTATCCGCTGTGACGGTCCCAAAGGACTCATCGTCGGCGGACAACTGCAAGCCGGAGAAATCGTCGTTGGACGGACCATCGGCAATACCGCTTTTACCGTGACTGAGATTGAGGTTGGCGTTCTGCCAGAACTGCGCAATCAGCTCGTCGTGCTGCGGAAAGAACTCAAAACACATAACGAGAACCTCGACAAAACCGAAAAAGCACTGACGTTGTTGGATCAATTGGCATCGGTCGGACAATTGGGACCAGACAAGATGGCACTTCGTATCAAATTGTCAGCTACCAAAAAGAGTCAACTGCGCGAGCGGGATGATCTCAAAGATAGCGTACTGGATATTGAACGGCGGTTGGAGGAATCGAGCAAAGCCAAAATCGAAGTCATGCATACGATTTATGGCGGTTCCAAGCTGGTCATTGGACGGTATACGAAGTATATTAAAGATACGGCACAGCGGGTAAGCTTCGTATTCCAAGACGGAGACATTACGATGGTGGCGAATCATTAATTTCAGACAAGGTGGGTGTTACCAATGGGTATGAGAGCTGTGGAATTACAAATTGCAGTACCGCGTACAAGTGAAGCTGGCAAAATTCAACAGGAACATCTGATACGTCCATCCATTGAGCAGTCAATGTTGGCTGACCGCTCCCTTGAACAAGCAGAACGCATGAGAACGCGTAGCGATGGAGTGAAGCAATCGGCAGATGCGTCGATTCACGACGGTCATCCAGGTGAACAGCATGCCCAGCAGCAACACCACCAGCATTCGGAAGAAGAGACACAATCGGCTCCAGCCGAGCATCCATACAAAGGCAAACATATCGACCTGTCCTTTTAAAAAGACAGGTTTTGTTTGTGATATTATGACATATTGACTTAGGGTGAGCTAATTATGGGTGATTTCCCTTCATGGGTATATATCGTTTTATTGGGAGCGCTTGCCGTTGTGTACGGTATGGTGCTTCCTCGCAAAAACAAAAGCCAGCCGGAAGAAACAGTCGCAACCGCTACAGTCGAAAAGGTTGAGGACACGCTGGAGCATTATATGACGGAGATTGAAAAGGAAAATGAGGAGATTATCGATCTCGTCTCCAAAATCAAGCAGGAATCGACTGCAAAGCAAATCGCCTTACAAGAGCAGGTAAGCGAAATGCGTCAGCGTTTGATGGAATTAGAGCAACGTGCGGCTACAGCTGCCGTTCAGCCAGTACCAACAGCTGTACCTGTCGTGCCAGCTGCGATTCCTGCTCCACCGCAGGAGATGAGCGGTTTGAACCGTCAGGGCGAAGAATTGATCAAGTCAGCGGCACGTATGATGCAAGAACAGCAGCAAGCACCAACAGAGCCGGAATTGCCTCCACAAGAGCGTATTCAGGATCGTTATCCAGAGCTGTTCAAGCTGCATGACAATGGCAAGTCTGTGGATACGATTGCCAAAACGGTTGGTTTGCAGCGCGGAGAAGTGCTGCTCATCCTGCAACTTGCCAAACAGGAGGAACAATCGTGATCAAAAATCGTTCATTTATGATCGGCATCGGTGTCGGAATTATTGCAGGTGCCGTTTTGTTGCAGCTTGTTAATATTGGTAAAGGGCAGACGATGCTGAATGGCATGCAGCTGACTCCTGAACAAATTCAACAAGCAGCACAAGCGCAAAATATGCAAGTGTACAGTTCAGACGAGCAGGTATACAGTCGGGATCAATGGCAGGAACTGCAAAAGCAAGAGGCAGCCAAAAAAGCCGAAGCGCAAAAGCAGACAGAGACGACGGAACCAACAAGTACAGATCCCGAAGCACCTACTAGCCCGGAACAGCCTGATGCATCGTCTAGTAATTCGACCAGCTCTACCACAGCTCCTGAACAACCGAAGTCGTCGTCAACGAGTTCGACGACGAATCCGAAGCAACCACAGTCCTCATCAACCGCTTCGACAACGAATACAGAGCAGCCGACTTCAACATCCACCAGCTCCAACAATACGCAATCCCAAGCAGCAACAACACAACCTGCAAAGAGTGCTACACCGTCTACGGTACAATTTAATATCAGTAGCGGCGAGATGCTGAGTGATGTCGCATACAATCTGAAGAAGCAAGGCTTGATTGATAGCCAACGTGATTTTGTGAATCGTGCATCTCAAATGAATGCCAATAAGCATTTGCAGATTGGCGATTTTCAGATTAATGCCGGCGAAAGCTATGACAACATCATCAATGTTATTACCGGACAGCCATCCTCCTGATGTGCAATATGCACAACAGCCGAGGATGGCTGTTTTGTAATATATCGTACATAGTCAGTAAGAAAATATTGATGTTGCAACAGACGATATATTTATGATATATTAACTAATGGTGTTAAAACACACGCATTCCGATTTCGCGCAGAGGTGCTTTTCGTATGAGAAGTTTTGCCGGAAGATGAAGGATGCGGAGGCACACACAAAACCAAACCATTAGGAGGAACACAAACATGGCAGTTATTTCCATGAAACAGCTTCTCGAAGCTGGCGTACATTTCGGTCACCAAACTCGTCGTTGGAACCCGAAAATGGATCGTTACATCTTCACTGAAAGAAACGGTATCTACATCATTGACCTGCAAAAAACGGTTAAAAAAGTTGACGAAGCATACAACTTTGTAAAATCGGTTGCAGCTGACGGCGGTACAATTCTGTTCGTTGGTACAAAAAAGCAAGCTCAAGATTCCGTTAAGGAAGAAGCTGAGCGCGCTGGTCAATTCTACATCAACCAACGTTGGTTGGGTGGTACACTGACTAACTTTGAAACGATCCAAAAACGTATCAACCGTCTGAAAGAACTGGAAAAATGGGAAGAAGACGGTACTTTCGAAGTACTTCCTAAAAAAGAAGTAATCTTGCTTCGCAAAGAAAAAGATCGTCTGCAAAAATTCTTGGGCGGTATCAAAAACATGAAAGGTCTGCCTAGCGCCCTGTTCATCATCGATCCTCGTAAAGAGCGTATCGCTGTTGCAGAAGCACGCAAACTGAATATCCCAATCGTAGGTATCGTTGATACAAACTGCGATCCAGACGAAATCGACTACGTTATTCCAGGTAACGACGACGCGATCCGCGCTGTTAAACTGTTGACTGGAAAAATGGCTGATGCGGTTATCGAAGCAAACCAAGGCGAACAAACAACTGCATAATTGCCGCTTGTGCGTCGATATAGCAATACATGCTTTCTAAAAATAAAAGGGTGGTTGGTAGGTGTAAACCTTTCACTGCCCTTTTTTTAAGGTAATCGGGAATTTTATTTCCCGGTGAAATATGGTAAGCTTCTACTGGATATGGTTGAAGCGGCGGCTGTGATGCCGTCAGCGGCGTGCAATTGGTAACAATTGTAGCGTTCCGCACATGTACTTACATTAAACTTTTGACTATATGGAGGTCACACTAATGGCAGTTAACGCAAGCGCAGTAAAAGAGCTTCGTGAGAAAACAGGCGCAGGTATGCTGGATTGCAAAAAAGCGCTGGAAGAAACAAATGGCGATATCTCGAAAGCAATCGACGTACTTCGTGAAAAAGGTCTGTCCGCAGCAGCAAACAAAGCTGGTCGTGCAGCAACAGAAGGTACAGTTGAATCTTACATCCACGCTGGCGGACGTATCGGCGTACTGGTAGAAATCAACTGTGAAACTGACTTTGTTGGTAAAACAGATCAATTTAAAGACTTTGCTCGCGACATCGCTATGCAAATCGCAGCAGCAAGCCCGCTGTATGTTCGTCGTGAAGAAGTACCTGCTGAAGCGATCGAAAAAGAAAAAGAGATCCTGAAAGCACAAGCACTGAACGAAGGCAAACCAGAGAAAATCGTTGAAAAAATGGTTGAAGGCCGCATCAACAAGTACTATGAAGAGTACTGCCTGATGGAGCAATCGTTCGTTAAAGATCCAGACAAAACAATCAGCCAACTGCTGAACGAAAAAATCAGCACAATCGGTGAAAATATCTCCATCCGTCGCTTCGCTCGTTTTGAGCTGGGTGAAGGTCTGGAGAAAAAAGAAGATAACTTTGTTGAAGAAGTTATGGCACAGGTTAAACGCTAATCTTCCAAGCCGGAAGATGGACATACCGGAAAACGATTCGGAAATACAAACAAGGGAGGGGACACAACATGTGTTCCTTCTTTTGTAAAATCGTTTAATTACGGCAACCTAGAAACGGCGTAGCCGGTAGCAATTGCCGGTATCATCGTGATCATAACCAAATTTACAAAGTGGAGGGTATGCATTTGAATAAGCCTGTATTTAAAAGAGTGGTCTTGAAAGTCAGTGGTGAGTCGTTGTCGGGTACGGCTGGATATGGCATTGAAGCGAGTACGATTGCTTCGATCGCAGACCAGATCAAAGAAGTTGTCGCACTGGGTGTAGAAGTTGCAGTCGTATGCGGCGGCGGTAATATCTGGCGCGGTATTGCAGGAAGCCAGGGCGGTATTGATCGTGCAACGGCTGACTATATGGGCATGCTGGCCACAGTGATGAATTCGCTGGCACTGCAAGATGCACTGGAGCAAATCGAAGTGCCTACGCGTGTACAGACTTCCATCGCAATGCAGCAGATTGCTGAGCCATACATCCGCCGGAGAGCGATCCGTCATTTGGAAAAAGGACGCGTAGTGATCTTCGCGGCAGGAACAGGCAATCCATTCTTCTCCACAGATACAACAGCAGCACTTCGTGCAGCTGAGATCGAAGCAGAAGTGATTTTGATGGCTAAAAACAAAGTGGATGGTGTGTACTCGGCGGATCCGTTCAAAGATCCAACGGCACAAAAATTCGAACAGCTTACATACCTCGAGGTGCTGAACCAGAATCTGGGCGTTATGGATTCAACTGCATCTTCGCTGTGTATGGATAACAATATTCCATTGATTGTATTTGCAATTACCGAACAGGGCAATATTAAACGCGTTGTACTGGGCGAAAAAATCGGAACTACTGTTAAAGGGAGTGTAGACTAATGCCTCAAGGAATTAAGAAAAGCGCCGAAGAACGCATGCAAAAAGCGATCCAGGCACTAGGTCGCGATTTGTCGACACTACGTGCAGGACGTGCAACACCTTCCATTTTGGATCGTGTACAGGTGGAATACTATGGAGCACTGACACCGGTAAACCAGCTGGCAAACATTACAACACCAGATCCGCGCACACTGATCATTCAGCCATGGGATAAAACATCGCTTGGCGATATTGAGCGCTCGATCATGAAATCGGATCTCGGTCTGACACCTGCGAACGACGGTAACATCATTCGCCTGTCCATTCCGGCACTGACAGAAGAACGCCGCGCCGAGCTGGTCAAACTGACTAAAAAATTCGGTGAGGAATCCAAAGTAGCGATCCGTAACATTCGCCGCGATGCGAATGACGATATCAAAAAACTTGAAAAAACAGATATCTCTGAAGATGAATCGCGTGGTCATCAGGAAGATGTACAAAAGCTGACCGACCGTTTCATCAAGGAAGTCGACAACGTACTTGCTGCGAAAGAAAAAGAGATTATGGAAGTGTAAGAGACTTGCGACCCCTCCGAACGGTGGGGTTTGTCTCTTTTCACACTGTATGGAGGAAAAGTGATGTTCAAGCGTGTTCGCTCGTGGTTGGATAAAGACGAACAACAGCATACCAGCGAGCTCTCGCCGGATAATGTTCCCCATCATATCGCCGTTATTATGGACGGAAATGGTCGTTGGGCGAAAAGTCACGGTATGCCTCGTGTCATCGGACACCAGAACGGCATGAAAGCCGTTAAACGGGCCACTATGGCCGCCGACGAACTTGGAGTTAAATATTTGACGATGTATGCCTTTTCTACGGAAAACTGGAAAAGACCGAAAGACGAAGTGGATTTTCTAATGAAGCTGCCTGCTGAATTTGTAGCAACCGAGCTGGATGAGTTGGTTGAACGCAATGTACAGGTACGCCTGATGGGTGATAAAAGTATTCTCCCTTCCTATACACTAGAACCGCTGGAAAAAGCGATGCGTGATACGGAACACAATACCGGTCTTGTACTGACATTTGCCTTGAATTATGGTAGTCGGATCGAGATTACCGAAGGCGTTAAGCAGATGGTGAATGCTGTGCAGGAGGGCAAGCTGTCTGTCGATGACATTACACCGGATACATTCGGTCAAGTACTGCAATCATCCGGGTTGCCTGATCCTGATCTGTTGATTCGTACAAGCGGAGAGCTGCGTCTCAGCAACTTTATGCTGTGGCAGCTGGCTTACAGTGAATTGTGGTTTACACCGATTTACTGGCCGGAATTTGGCAAAGAACATATGATCGAAGCAGTAGCGGAATATCAGCGCAGAATACGCAGATATGGCGGGCTGTAAGCCGTACTAACGGCGATACCCCTGTTGTTTCGGATGGAGGATAAATTGTGAAAGAGCGGATAATCACTGGTATCATAGCCGCAATCGTATATCTGGGACTTTGTCTCTTTGGAGGGTATGCGTATCAAACCCTTTTATTGGTGATGGCGCTTGTCGGATTTTATGAATTTGCAACGATGACAAAGGCGGCTCCATTTGGAGCACCGGCGGTGATCGGTTACATTAGTGTCGCATATATGCTGTTTCCCTGGACACTAATGGATCTGACACCGCCATTGTCGGTTGATCATATGATATGGATCGTCATGCTGTTGCTGCTGTCGATTACGGTGATTACCAAAAACCAGCAGGACATCAAGCTGATGGCGTTGCTGTTTATCGGTGCATTTTATATCGGTACTGGGTTTTCCTATATTGCCGAGACGAGGCAAGCACCGGACGGTCACGGTTTGTTCTGGACCTTTATGCTGCTTTGTTCCATCTGGGCTAGCGATATCGGAGCGTATTTTACAGGGAAGACGCTTGGCAAAAATAAACTCTGGCCTTCGATTAGTCCTAATAAGACGATAGAGGGTGCTGTAGGCGGTATCTTTTTTGCTATGCTGGCAGCGGTCGCTTTCTCGATCATCTCGCCGACGTTATTTCATATTGGCAATGCGTTGTTGATCGGTCTGGCGGCAGCGGTTGTTGGGCAAATGGGCGATTTGATTCAATCTGCGTATAAGCGTGTGTATGGCATCAAAGATTCGGGCAAAATCTTGCCGGGGCATGGCGGTATTTTGGATCGCTGTGATAGTTGGCTGATGGTTTTCCCGTTTGTGCATATTTTGATGCTTATGCCGTTCTGATCATTTGCAACAATACAGGTACTCAAGACGGAGGCTACAATGAAAAAGATCGCGATTCTTGGTTCAACTGGTTCGATTGGTACGCAGACGCTGGATGTGGTTCGTACCCATGCAGATCAATTCAAAGTGGAAAGTCTGGCTGCTGGTAGCAATGTAGAACTGGTTGTGGAGCAAGCGCTGGAATTCCAGCCGAAGATAGTATCCGTTTCAACAAAAGAACTGGCAGAACAGGTACGTGAGCGATTACCACAATCCATGACCGTGCATTACGGAGAGCAAGGGCTGATTGAAGTGGCTGCTCATAATGATGCTGATACTGTAGTTACAGCGGTGATGGGCAGTATGGGTTTGCCATCGACACTGGCAGCGATTGATGCAGGCAAAATGATTGGTCTTGCTAATAAGGAGACACTGGTTACTGCGGGTCATCTCGTGAATGAGCGTGCTCGCAACAAAGGTGTTCAGATTTTGCCAATCGACAGCGAGCATTCAGCACTATTTCAATGTCTGAATGGGGAGCCGCGTGAGCGTATTACTGAGCTGACATTAACAGCATCCGGCGGTTCATTTCGTGATCGTACACGGGATCAACTGCGTGATGTGACCGTAGCGGACGCACTCAAGCATCCGAATTGGTCAATGGGCGCCAAAATCACGATCGATTCCGCCACGATGGCGAATAAAGGATTGGAAGTTATCGAAGCGCATTGGCTGTTTGGGATGACGTATGATCAGATCTCGGTCGTACTGCATCCTGAGAGTATTATTCATTCATTTGTAGAATTTGCCGATACTAGCATTATTGCGCAGCTGGGCAATCCAGATATGAGAGTGCCGATCCAATACGCACTGACATATCCAGATCGTCAGCCGTCTCCTTCGACTCGATTGTCGCTGACAAAGGTCGGTCAGTTGAATTTCCGCGAGATGGATTATGAGCGTTTTCCATGTTTGCGTATGGCGTTTGAAAGTGGACGTGCAGGTGGAACAGCTCCGACGGTATTCAATGCAGCGAATGAAATTGCGGTGTCTCGCTTTTTGAAGGGTGAAATTTCCTTTTTGACCATTGAAGACATTATCGAAGATGCGCTTCAACATCATGTCGTCATATCTTCCCCTGATCTGGAAACGATCCAGCATGTAGATGCAGAGGTTCGTCAGCGTGCTGCTGTCGCATTTGCCTAATGTATTGTTGTCTCTGATTGTCAATAAGATCGTATAGATTATCCCTGTGTATTATGGAAACTATTTCATGTATTCCTCATCCCGCTGCTTGTAAGTAGACGGAGAAAAGTGATAATCTAATGGAGTACGAACGCTCTGATCGTACAGACTTCGGTCGCAAGCATATGAAGGAGGATTTGGCAATTTGGAGACACTTCAAGTAGTTATTATGACGGTACTCATGTTTTTCGTTATCGTTACGGTGCATGAATGGGGACACTATTTTTTCGCCAAACGTGCTGGAGTACTCGTACGCGAATTTGCAATAGGATTCGGTCCCAAGCTGTTTTCATATAAAAAGGACGAAACCGTATTTACACTCAGACTGCTGCCGTTTGGCGGCTATGCACGGATGGCAGGCGAAGACCCGGAGCTGGCGGAAATTCAGCCCGGACAGACCATTGCCGTACGGATGGCAGACAATCAGGTCAAATCGATTTTCGTCGATCAACTGGATAATCGTCGCAACGTAATCCGCGGTGAAGTAGAGTCCATTGATCTAGTGGACGATCTGAAGATTGTCATGAATGTGGATGGCGAAGTGCAGACGTTTGATGTGCATCCGCAAGCGATGATGACGGTAAAAGGGCAAGAGATTCAGATTGCTCCACGTAATCGTCATTTTAATAGCGCTTCGGTTGGACAGCGTGCATTGTCTATCTTTGCAGGTCCAGCGATGAACTTTATTTTGGCGTTTGTGCTTTGTCTGATCTTCGTACGCATGACTGGCGTGCCGGTCGATAATCCGACAGGTGTTGTTCTCGGTCAGGTAACCGAATCATCAGCAGGCGCAGCAGCCGGATTGCAAAAAGGTGATATCGTTGAGGAGATCAACGGTACCGTTATCGGTGGTGACTCCGCCAAAATGATTCAATTGATCGAGCAATCGCCAAACAAAGCGATGGAATGGAAAATTGATCGTGGTGGTCAGGAGCAGACATTGTCTGTGACACCAAAAGCCGATGCTAGTAGCGGTAATGTAGGTAAAGTTGGTGTAGCGGTGTCTCCTCAGACTCGTCCGGCTTCGTTTACCGAAACCTTTACCCAGGCAGGTCATCAATTTGTCGATATGAGTACAGCGATTCTGACTGGACTCAAAAAATTGGTCTTCGGACAATTTGCGATTAACGATCTGGCTGGACCGGTAGGTACGATTGACATGACGGCTCAAGTCGCACGTCAAGGTCTGGCAAGTATGATCTTATGGACAGCACTGATCAGTACAAACCTCGGGATCTTCAACTTGCTGCCGATTCCGGCGCTTGATGGAAGCCGGTTGATCTTTATCTTTGTGGAATGGATTCGTCGGAAACCAATCGAACCGAGCAAGGAAGGTCTGGTGCATGTTATCGGCTTTGCGATGTTGTTCTTGTTAATGATCGCTGTCACGTACAACGATATTTTACGATTGATCAAAGGATAACTGTTTTACAAAAATTCTGCTTTACAAAAATTCATTACATGTAACAAACATTTCAGCCAGACCCGGCATATGCACATATGTCTGTTGGTCTGGCTGTCGTCTGCTATCTGTCTTTTTTACAGAGGTAGAGTGGCTTAGATGCCGCATGTAGTAATGGATTGCGGCGAAGGCGTGACATTTCCAAGATAGCGTTCATGCTTGTTTCTAGGAAAAGATTCAAAAAAAACGTTCAGTCATGCTACAATAGATGAACAGACAGAACCGCATGCAATAGCTTGCAGTCGTTCTGAACCAAGACCAATTTAGCAGCCGTTTTGGCGGGTGCTCATTATCATAATGGTTACTTACGGGAGGATATCCACTTTTATGTCGAACGAAAAGCAGGACAAACAATTTGTAACAGAAATCACGTCACAGAGTGAAGACTTTTCACGCTGGTATATCGACGTGATCAAAAAAGCCGAACTGATGGATTATTCCCCAGTACGCGGCTGTATCGTATTCCGCCCAGACGGATACGAAATTTGGGAACATATTCAGCGTGATCTGGATCGTCGTTTCAAAGAAACTGGTCATCGTAACGCATATTTCCCACTGTTTATCCCAGAAAGCTTTTTTGAAAAAGAAAAAGAACACGTAGAAGGATTCAACCCTGAGTTGCCGTGGGTAACAGAAGCAGGCGGCGATCCGCTGGAAGAACGTCTGGCGATTCGCCCAACTTCCGAAACGATGTTTGGACATATGTACTCTCGTTGGATCCAGTCGTATCGTGATTTGCCAGTACTGATCAATCAGTGGGCAAACGTTGTACGCTGGGAGAAACGTACGCTGCCATTCCTGCGTACGAGTGAATTCTTGTGGCAGGAAGGTCATACTGCGCATGAGACAGCTGAGGAAGCGCTGGAAGAAACGATGAAAATGCTGGATGTATATACGGAGTTTGTTGAAGAATTCTTGGCAATTCCAGTTATCAAAGGTCAAAAGAGTCCATCCGAGAAATTTGCCGGTGCAAAAGCTACATACTCCATCGAAGCGATGATGAAGGACGGACGCGCTGTACAGGCAGGTACTTCCCACTATATGGGCACTAACTTTGCGGAAGCTTTTGATATTCAATTCCTGAGTCGTGAGAATAATCAGGAATTTGCTCACACGACATCTTGGGGCGTAAGTACACGTCTGATCGGTGCTCTCATTATGGTACATGGTGACGATCGCGGTCTGGCATTGCCTCCAAAAGTAGCACCAAAACAAGTGATGATCATTCCAATCGGTCCACCGAAAACACGCGATGTAGTCGTTGGACGTGCAGATGAACTGTTCGCTGAATTGAAACAAGCAGGCGTACGCGTAGGGATCGACGATCGTGCCGATGTGCGTCCAGGTTGGAAATTCAACGAATACGAAATGCGTGGTATTCCAGTACGTCTGGAAGTTGGTCCTCGCGATATTGAAAATGGCGTCTGTGTACTCGTTTCTCGCATTAGCGGTGAGAAAAAACAAGTGCCACTGGAAAATATCGTCGAAGAAGTACAAAACATGCTGGAGCAAGTACAGCAGGAAATGTATCAACGCGCGCTGTCCTTCCGTGAAGACAATATGCACGTTGTCGATACACTGGATGAAATGAAGAGCATTATGGAAGAGAAACGTGGCTTCTTTATTGCTGGCTGGGATGGCACTGACGAAACCGAGCGCAAGGTTAAAGAAGAAACAGGCGCGACGATCCGCAATATTCCATTCCAATTGGATGTGCAAAAAGAGAAATGTCTCGTAACCGGTCAACCGGCTAAGCATACCGTCGTATTTGCACGCGCTTATTAATTTTTTATGTATAGAAACACATTTGTAGTCGTATCGTTAGACAGAGGTACCAGCATGAAGACAATCGAGATCAGTGAATATGTATGATTTGATCGGATTGCACTGGACAGGTGTAACGATATCTATGTAATGAATATACGCCTGATTGAGCTTTCTCATCCGGCAGCAAAGTATAACTCAAGCAGGCAAGCTTCCAGCAAACGGAGTGGACATAGGTCCGTCACCGGTATAGACGGAAGCTTGCTGCTTTTTTCAAAGGGGGACCTCATGAGCGCAAGCGGGGAAAAAAGACAACGTTTTGAGCTGTTGATGCAGCAGGCGCAAGTGCCTGCGGGTCTGATGGAGCCCTATTTTGCGGATGGAATCATCGAGCGGGTGGAGATCAGCCGTAGCAACAAAGAGTGGAAACTGATTATCGCCAAAGATACGATAGTGCCGTCACCGACTTACCGTACGTTTTGCCGTCATATTCAGGACAAGATGAGCCATATCGCCAAAATCCGCTTTTTATTTCAATATAGTGACCAGATTGATCGTGTCCAAGTAGTCGAAGAATATTGGACACTATTTCTGGAATGGGTACAGCGCCAGATTCCGTCAGTGAACGGATGGATGACTCGTGCTAAGTTTGCCCTTAACGACGATGTATTGACGTTGACCATGACCGATCAGATGGCATTGGAATTAGCAAAGAAAAAGCAAATTGATCAGGCTATCGTTACATTTTACAACGAGTACTTTAATGTACAGCTACGGATCAAGATCGAAGTAGGCGAAACATCTAGTGAAGCGGTGCAAGCATTCCATGAACAGCGTCGTCAGGAAGATTTGTTAGAGATTGAGCGTCTGATGACCAGTGTCGAGTCGGAGCTGGAAGAAGAATTGGATGAAGACGGCGAGCCGGTTCGTTTGCAAGTTGGTTACGAGTTGAAGGAACCAGCGATACCGTTACAAGAATTGCAGGATGAAGAGAAGAAAGTCATCGTACAGGGTACGATTTTTGGTCTCGACAGCAAAGAGCTGCGTAACGGCAGTACGCTCTTCACCTTCTTTATTACTGATTTTACAGACTCATTGCAAATGAAGATGTTTGCCAAAACCAAAGAAGATCTCAAGATCATGAGCCTGCTCGCTAATGGCAAATGGGTCAAAGCACGTGGACGGGTAGAGTATGACCGGTTTATGCAAATTCCAGAACTAGCGATGATTCCATCCGACCTGAGTGAGATCAAATCGCCACCAGGACGCAAAGATGATGCGAATGAGAAACGGGTCGAATTCCATCTGCATACAACGATGAGTACGATGGATGGTATTACGACGATTGATAAATATGTAAAAACAGCAGCATATTGGGGACATCCGGCGATTGCCGTTACCGATCATGGTGGGGTGCAGTGTTACCCGGAAGCAGCCAAAGCAGCCAAAAAGCACGGTATCAAGCTTATTTACGGATTGGAAGCCAATGTTATTAACGATGCAACTGCCATCGTATTGGAACCACAACCGCTTGATCTGCGCACATCCACATATATCGTATTCGATATCGAGACTACGGGTCTGTCGATTACACAGAACAAGATTATCGAGATTGCAGCTGTAAAAATGGTAGCAGGCAAAGAAATCGACCGTTATGCCACATTTGTCGATCCACATGAACGCATTCCGTACAATATTCAGCAATTGACTAATATTACTGACGAAATGGTACGCGGCGCACCGGAGATTGATCAGGTCATTCGCGAATTTGTAGAATTTGCTGGTGATAGCATTCTGGTCGCGCACAATGCGCGTTTTGATATCGGTTTTATCCAAGCAACATTGAAAAATCACGATTTACCGGAAATGACGAATCCGGTACTGGATACGCTGGAGCTGGCTCGTTTGCTGTATCCAACGCTGAAGAATCACCGTTTGAATACACTGGCATCCAAATACAAAGTCGCATTGGAAAGTCATCACCGCGCGATTGACGATACGATCGCACTCGGCGGTATTCTGTTCGGCTTGCTAAAAGATGCCGAGCAGGAGCGTCGACTGACGCAATTGGATCGACTGAATGATTTTGTCGGTAAAGATCTGTCCAATGCTCGTCCATTCCATTGCACCATCTATGCACTAAACGAAAAAGGCAAAAAGAATTTGTTCAAACTCGTCTCGCTGTCGCACACCGAATATTTTAAACGGGTACCTCGTATCCCCAAATCGGTATTGACGCAATATCGCGAAGGTCTGCTGGTGATGTCCGGTTGCGAAAAAGGCGAATTTTTCGAAACAGTGTTGAACAAAACGCAGGAAGAAGCGGAAGAAATCGCACAATTCTACGACATACTGGAAGTGCAGCCGATGACGATGTACATGCATCTGGTGGACAAAGGTCTAGTCGGCACACCGCGTGAGCTGGAGATCGCCTTGCAAAAAATTTGCGAGATTGGGGACAAGCTCGATAAGCCGGTAGTAGCAACAGGTAATGTGCATTATTTGGAACCACGCGAGAAAATTTTCCGCGATATTACAATCAACGGAATTACTGGCTTTAGCCCGCTCAAAGATCAGCGCAAGCCGGAAGCTCATTTCCGCACGACGAAGGAAATGCTGGACGAATTCACCTTCCTTGGCGAAGACAAAGCGTATGAACTTGTTGTGACCAATACGCAGGCACTGGCGGAACGTTTTGAAGTGTATCCGCTATTTCCAGAGAAGCTGTTTACACCAGATCTGGAAGGGGCAGACGAAGAGATTCGTAATACGTGCTATAGCACAGCACGTTCGATCTATGGCGAAGATTTGCCGGAAGTGATCATTGCTCGTCTCGAAAAAGAATTAGAGCCGATTATTAAATACGGTTTCTCTGCCAACTATCTCATTTCCGAGAAGCTGGTGAAAAAGTCCAATGAAGACGGGTATCTGGTTGGTTCGCGGGGTTCGGTTGGTTCGTCTATCGTGGCAACTTTCCTCGGTATATCCGAAGTTAACCCGCTACCAGCACACTATATCTGCATCAACAAGGAATGCAAGCATAGCGAATGGTTCCTTGATGGTAGCGTACCGAGTGGATTCGACCTTCCAGAAAAAGAATGCCCGAATTGTGGCGGTCGATTAAAAGGCGAAGGTCAGGATATTCCGTTCGAGACGTTCCTTGGCTTTAAAGGGGATAAAGTCCCCGATATCGACCTTAACTTCTCCGGTGATTACCAGCCGATCGCGCATAACTATACAAAAGTATTGTTTGGCGAGAAAAACGTATTCCGTGCTGGTACAATCGGTACGGTTGCGGAGAAGACAGCATACGGGTTTGCCAAGAAATATGAAGAACTGCATCAGAAGAAATGGCGCGGCGCTGAGCTGAGTCGTCTGGCAGCAGGCTGTACGGGCGTTAAACGTAGTACCGGACAGCATCCCGGCGGTATCGTCGTTGTACCAGATTATATCGATGTGGAAGATGTAACGCCTGTTCAATACCCGGCGGATGATGTGAATGCGGAGTGGAAGACTACGCATTTTGATTATCATGCGTTTGAAGCCAACTTGCTCAAGCTTGATATTCTCGGACATGATGATCCGACCATGATGCGGATGTTGCAGGATTTGACCGGAGTAGATCCGACGACAATTCCGATGAATGATCCCAAAGTTATGAGCATGTTTAACTCCACCGAAGCGCTCGGTATCTCACCGCATCAGTTGCGTAGCCCAGTAGCGACTTACGGTGTACCAGAGATGGGAACCAAATTCGTACGTCAGATGTTGGTAGAATCCCAACCGTCCAGTTTTGCCGATTTGTTGCAAATCTCCGGTCTGTCTCACGGAACTGGTGTATGGCTAGGTAATGCGCAGGAACTGATCAAAAACAATACCTGCACGATCAAGACGGTAATTGGCTGTCGTGACGATATTATGTTGTTCCTGATTTATAAAGCGGGCATGGATGCAAGTCTGGCATTTAAAATTACGGAGAGTGTACGTAAAGGTAAAGGTCTGACGCAAGAATGGATCGACGAGATGAAGAACTGCAAAGTGCCACAATGGTACATTGATTCCTGTCTCAAAATCCAGTATATGTTCCCGAAAGCCCACGCCTCGGCGTATGTCATCTCCGCCGTACGTACGGCTTACTTCAAGCTGTATCATCCGATCGAATATTACGCCACCTACTTTACCGTACGGGCGGAAGATTTTGATATCGATCTATGTTGTCAAGGATACGAAGCAATCTATCGCAAAATCGAAGAGATTGAGCAGCTCGGTTTCCAAGCTTCGCCAAAGGAAAAGGCGATGCTGTCCATTTTGGAGATGGCGCTGGAAATGACGGCACGCGGCTTTACCTTCAAACCGCTAGATCTGTATCGCTCACATGCGACTTCGTTTACCGTAGATGGCAAAAGTCTGGTTCCACCATTCTCTGCGGTGCAGGGGATCGGTGATAACGCAGCACGCAATATTGCAGCATCACGCGACCATGGCGAGTTTCTGTCAATTGAGGATTTCCAACAGAAATCCAAAGCGACCAAAACGATTGTCGAGCTGATGACCCAGATGGGCTGCTTCCGCGGCTTGCCGGAAAGCAATCAGCTGTCGCTGTTCTAAGTGTTGATTGTAAGCTAGCTATAGAATGGAACATTGCAACTGGTAACGGTAGACAAAGCCATGATCACTTGTTCCTTATGATTATGCTGCTACAAAAGGCGTGCAGGTCAAGGCGAATTACTTGTCACCACTGCGGTATTATGGTATAATTTTTGAGAGTGAAGAAAGAAATAACCGTCCTGTAAAGAGTGGGGAAACCCACTCTTTACTGTTTGGTATGAGGCTGTCAGCTTATATTCACATCAGACCGCACTGCAAAAGATCGAACCGAGAGCGCTTTTTCTGGTTCGATTTTCTTTAAGCTGGGACGGTTTGCGGATACGACAGCCTGCAACAACATAACAGGATTCTAAGGTGATGGAGGGTTGGATTGTTTGAGCACACCAAAGATTAAAACGACCGTCGAGGAAATGGTGCAGCCATTTTTGGAGGAACATGGATTTGAGCTGGTCGATGTGGAATACGTAAAAGAAGGCAAAAACTGGTTTCTGCGCGTGTTTGTAGATAAAGAAGGCGGCATCGATATTGATGATTGTGGCCGGATCAGTGAGTACATGAGTGAACAACTGGATAGTCATGATCCGATCAAGGACCCTTATTTTCTGGAAGTATCTTCCCCGGGTGCGGAGCGCCCACTCAAAAAAGAGAGTGACGTTGTCAAAGCGGTCGGAAAAGATGTATTCGTAACGACCTATGAGCCGGTGGATGGTCTGAAGGAGTTTGAAGGACACCTGTTGTCATTTGACGATGGTGAACTGCTAATCGAAGCGGGTAAGAAACGCTTTACGATTTCATATGCAAAAGTAGCCAGCGCCAGACTGGCAATCATTTTTTAAACGGTAGTTTTTTGAAAGGGGGATCTTGAAGGTCATGAGTATGGATTTTATTGAGGCAATGAACGAGCTGGAACGCGAAAAAGGGATTAGCAAGGACGTGCTGTTTGAGGCGATCGAAGCTGCCCTGATTTCCAGCTACAAACGTAATTTTAATACAGCGCAAAACGTACGTGTAGATATGAACCGTAATACCGGCGCCATCAAGGTATTTGCACGCAAAATGGTTGTGGAGGAAGTACTGGATGAGCGTACCGAGATTTCGGTAAGTTCTGCACGCGAGATCAATCCTCACTTCCAACTGGAAGATGTAGCGGAGATCGAAGTAACACCGCGTGACTTTGGACGTATTGCTGCTCAGACAGCAAAGCAGGTCGTAACTCAGCGTATTCGCGAAGCAGAGCGCGGTTTGATCTACAATGCGTTTATCGATAAAGAAGAAGATATCGTTACCGGTATCGTACAGCGTCAAGATGCGCGTAACATCTATGTGGATCTTGGGAAAGTGGAAGCGGTACTGCCGCTGACCGAGCTGATGCCTAACGAGAAGTTCAACATGAACGAGCGTATCAAAGCCTACATCACCAAAGTAGAAAACACGACCAAAGGTCCTCAGATCGTGCTGTCACGCACGCATCCAGGTCTGCTCAAGCGCTTGTTTGAGCTGGAAGTTCCAGAGATCTTTGACGGTGTCGTTGAGATTCGTTCGGTTGCACGCGAAGCGGGTTTCCGCTCCAAGATCGCTGTATACTCCCGTAATACGGAAGTAGATCCAGTCGGTTCTTGCGTAGGTCCACGTGGTTTGCGTGTACAGACTATCGTTAACGAACTGCGCGGTGAGAAAATCGACATCGTGCGCTATTCCGAAAGCGTGGAAGAGTATGTAGCTAATGCACTCAGCCCTTCCAAAGTGCTGGAGGTTCAAGTGTTTGAAGAAGAAAAGATGGCTCGTGTCATCGTGCCGGATTATCAGCTGTCGCTGGCAATCGGTATCAAAGGTCAAAATGCCCGTCTGGCAGCCAAGCTGACCAGCTGGAAAATCGATATCAAGAGCGAGACTCAGGCAGAGGAAGAATTTGGACGTCCGAGAGAATTGGGCGAAGAAATGCATCAGGATTCCGTATCGGTCGACTAAACCTTCCCGTTTGTGCTTGACCGGATGACTGTTGATCCAAGCATCAGATGAACAGCGCATAGCTGCTTTACACTGGTACGGAGCAACAGGGCGATCCGATGCTTGAAAGGGGTTGGTTATCAAATGAAGACAAAGAAGATACCGCTGCGCAAGTGTGTCGCGTGCCAGCAAATGATGCCCAAAAAAAGCCTGGTACGTATCGTTCGTACACCGGAAGATCAGGTAGAGATTGATTTGACCGGTAAAAAATCGGGTCGTGGCGCTTATGTATGTGCCACGCAAGCTTGCTTCCAGCTGGCACAGAAAAGTCGTGCGTTTGATCGTGCGCTCAAAGTGCCGGTAAGCCAAGAAATTTATGAACGGCTTGCCAGCGAATTTAGCAGCGTAGAAAGCCATTTTAGTTCAGTGCAGGAGAGAGACGCTAATGAATAACGAACTATCCCTACTCGGACTTGCCATGCGTGCCGGAAAAGTACTTTCCGGGGATGAGCTGGTGCTGAAGGCCATTCGTTCCCGTGAAGCTGCGCTCGTAATCCTCGCTGGTGATGCTTCCGCCAATACGCAGAAAAAATTCCGCGATAAGTGCAGCAGTTATCAAATCCCGCTGTTGGTCGGTTACGACCGCGACAGTCTGGGAACCAGTATTGGAAAAGAAGGTCGTGTTATTATCGCACTGACCGATCAAGGGTTCGCAGGGCTTCTCCGTAAACGAATAGGGAATTCGTCGGAGGTGGAATATATTGAGTACACAGGAGCAGAAGGATAAACTGAGAGTTTATGAATATGCGAAATCTCTCAATATGAGCAGCAAGGAAATCATTACGATCTTGAAAAAACTGAATGTACCGGTCAACAATCACATGAGCGTTATGGAAGACGGCGCCGTGGGGAAAGTGGAACAATTTTTCAAAAATATCAAATCGAACGCTGCTGCCGATCGGCAGAACAGCGAAACGAATACATCGGCGGACGCTTCGGCGACGCACGAAAAAAATGAAAAGCAGGTAGGTATGGATATAAAAACTCAGAACAACTCATCCAATGGGAATAACAGGTCCCAAAGCGGTTCTAGCAATTCTGCTAATCGCTCTAACTCGTCGTCTAGTCAAAATAACAGTAATCGCAGTGGACAAAGCTCTAACCAATCGGGTAACCGTAGCACGTCGCAAGGCGGCAACCGTCAGCCTAGCGCTGCTTCTCGTCCACAATCCGGTTCTTCTTCGCAAAACCGTCAACCTTCGGGTTCGGTAAGAACATCCCAAGGCGGGAATTCTTCCAGCGACAACCGTAGCGGTGGTGGCAACAGTGGTAACAGCAACCGCGGTGGCAATAGCGGCGGCGGTAATCGCAGCAACAGTAATAACCGTGGCGGTAATGGCGGTGGCAATCGTTATGGTAACAACAACGGTAACCGCAATAACAGTCGTGGTGGCAAAGGTCGCGGTGGCAGAAACTTCAACAACAACCAACCGCCACGCGAGAAAATCGATAATACGCCGAAGAAAATCATCGTTCGCGGTGAGATGACTGTCGGTGAAACAGCTAAATTGCTGCACAAAGATGCTTCTGAAGTAATCAAGAAACTGATCAGCAGCGGTGTAATGGCAACAATCAACCAAGAGCTTGATCTGGAAACGATCCAACTGATCGCTGACGATTATGGCGTTGAAGTAGAGATCAAAATTCCAGTTGAAGACGATCGTTTTGAAACGGTTGAAGAAGTGGATGATGAAGCCGATCTGAAAGCTCGTCCTCCTGTTGTTACAATCATGGGTCACGTCGATCATGGTAAAACAACGTTGCTGGATGCAATCCGTTCCGCTAACGTAACTGGTGGCGAAGCAGGTGGTATCACGCAGCATATCGGTGCATACCAAGTCGAAATCAACAAAAAGAAAATCACATTCCTGGATACACCGGGTCACGAAGCGTTTACCGCTATGCGTGCTCGTGGTGCGCAGGTAACGGATATTACAATCATCGTTGTTGCAGCGGATGACGGCGTTATGCCACAAACCGTAGAGGCGATTAACCACGCCAAAGCGGCAGGTTTGCCAATCATCGTAGCAGTTAACAAAATTGATAAACCAGGTGCAAACCCGGATAAAGTAAAACAAGAACTGACCGAGTATGAACTCGTACCGGAAGAGTGGGGCGGCGATACGATCTTCGTTAACGTATCTGCAAAACAGCGTACTGGTCTGGAAGACCTGCTGGAAATGATCCTGCTCGTGGCTGAAGTTAACGACTACAAAGCCAATCCGAACAAACGTGCTCGCGGTGCGGTTATCGAGGCCGAGCTGGATAAAGGTCGCGGTCCGGTAGCTCGTATTCTAGTACAACACGGTACACTGAAAGTCGGCGATGCATTTGTTGCCGGTAACTGTTTCGGACGTATCCGTGCTATGGTAAATGATAAAGGACGTCGTCTCAAAGAAGCTGGTCCTTCCACACCGGTCGAAATTACTGGTCTGACTGAAGTTCCACAAGCAGGCGATCCGTTCATGGTATTCGAAGACGAGCGCAAAGCCCGTTCGATTGCCGACAAACGTGCAATTACACATCGTCAGTCCGAGCTGGGTGCGAACACCCGTGTAACGCTGGATGATCTGTTCCAGCATATCAAAGACGGCGAAATCAAAGATCTGAACGTCATCATCAAAGGCGACGTGCAGGGTTCGGTCGAAGCCCTCAAAGGCTCACTCGAAAAAATCGAGGTGGAAGGCGTTCGCGTCAAAATTATCCACCGTGGCGTAGGTGCCATCAACGAATCCGATATCATTCTGGCAGCAGCATCCAGTGCTATCATTATCGGTTTCAACGTTCGTCCTGATGTTCAGGCGAAACAAACGGCAGAGCAGGAGCAAGTCGACATTCGTCTGCACCGCGTAATCTACAACGCGATCGAAGAAATCGAGCAAGCGATGAAAGGGATGCTGGATCCAGAGTACAAAGAAGTGGTTATCGGTCACGCCGAAGTGCGTAACACCTTCAAAATCAGCCGCGTAGGTACAATCGCAGGTTGCATGGTTACTTCCGGTAAAATTACCCGTTCTGCGGAAGCACGCTTGATCCGCGACGGCATCGTTATTTTCGAAGGCAAGATCGATTCCCTCAAACGCTTCAAAGATGATGCCAAAGAAGTGGCACAAGGCTACGAGTGTGGTATCACGCTGGACGGCTACAATGATATGAAGGACAACGATACAATCGAAGCCTTTATCATGGAAGCTGTAGAGCGCAAATAACGAGGTGAAAAACAATGGCTAAGATTAGAACAGGACGAGTAGGCGAGCAGATCAAAAAAGAACTGAGCCTGCTGATCCAAAACGAACTCAAAGATCCGCGTATCGGTTTCGTGACCGTTACCGGTGTTGATGTAACCAATGACCTGTCACAAGCTGAGGTATACCTCAGCGTGATGGGCGATGACGAACAAAAAAAAGGTTCACTCAAAGGAATCGAAAAAGCATCCGGTTTCCTGCGCTCCGAACTCGGCAAGCGCATCCGGTTGCGTCATACGCCTGAACTGCTGTTCAAGTTTGACGAATCGATTGCTTACGGTAATCGCATCGACGAACTGATTAATCAGATTCATCGCGATGATTCCGGCAAAGACGAGTAAACCTCAAAGGAGACGGCAATGCAGACCTATGAACAGTCTCTTCTTGATGCCAAAGCATTTGTAGAAGAGCATGACAATTTTCTGGTGGTTTCGCATGTTCAGCCGGACGGAGACGCAGTCAGTTCCACGGTAGTTGTGGGCTGGCTGCTGTCTTGTCTCGGCAAACAATTTACCCTTGTCAATGAAGGTCCGATTCCGAAACGGATGCAATATCTGACCCTTTCCGGCGACATAATTAATTTGCTGGAAGATGGCGGCAAGCGGGAATACCAACATATCATCTGTGTCGATTGCGCAGATTTCAAGCGCGTCGGTCTGGTGAAAGACTGGATGGCAGAATCGGCGTCCATGTTGAACATAGATCATCATCCGACGAATGATCGTTACGGTACTGTCAATGTTGTCAAAGATGACGCTGCGGCGACCGCTGAGGTATTGTTTGATTGGATCAATCTCTTTGATGTCGAGTGGACCAAAGAAGCGGCAGAAGCGATTTATACCGGTCTGCTGACAGATACGGGTGGCTTCCGCTATTCCAGTACATCGCCAAAAGTGATGGAGATTGCATCCAGACTACTAGAGCTGGGCGTCAAAGGGCCAGATCTGGCAGAAACGTTGTTGGAAGAAGTAACGTTGCCGCAGGTAAAAGTGCTTGGTCTGGCATTATCCACACTGGAGCTGGAAGAGGATGGCCGGATTGCGCATGTTTACGTAACACCGGAGCATATGATTCAGGCAGGTGCGGAGAATGAAGATCTGGAAGGGATCGTCAATTATCCGCGGAATATTCAAGGCGTCGAAGTTGGTATTTTCTTCAAAGTCATTGACGATTATGCGGTCAAAGCCAGCCTGCGTTCTGCGGGTAGAATCGATGTGGCAGCAGTCGCTCAGCATTTTGGTGGCGGTGGACATATCAAAGCGGCAGGATGCCGTATGGAAGGCAGCCTGGAACAGGTGAAGCAGCAAGTCGTTTCGTATATAAAGGAGCTTTTATGAACGAGTTTGATGGTGTACTGGCAATACACAAACCGGCAGGCTTTACATCTCATGATGTAGTAGCAAAAGTGCGTCGACTGGTGAGCATGAAGCGCATTGGTCATACCGGCACGCTGGACCCGGCGGTCACTGGGGTATTGCCACTTTGTTTGGGCCGTTCCACCCGCATTGTTGAATATTTGCAGGAAATGCCCAAGGAATACGTCGCGGTGCTGCGTTTTGGCGTAGCAACCGATACCGAGGATATGACTGGCGAGATTATCGAGCAGGTGGCAAAGGTAGAACTGGAAGAAGAACAAGTGTGTGACGTCCTCAAAGGACTAACCGGTATCATTTCACAAGTGCCACCGATGTATTCCGCTGTCAAAGTGGATGGCAAACGCTTGTACGAGCTGGCACGCGAAGGGAAAACCGTTGAGCGAAAAGCGCGCGAAGTGCAGATTCATGAGCTGGAAATGACAGGCTGGGTGCCAGGTGATCATCCGGAAATATCGTTCCGTGTTCTCTGTTCCAAAGGCACGTATATTCGCACACTTTGTGTGGATATCGGTCGCGCACTGGGCGTGCCATCCACGATGGTACAGCTTATACGCACACAGTCGGCAGGCATTACACTGGACAAATGTGTTACATTTGAACAGATTGAACAGCTGATGGAGCAAGGTGCATTGGAACAGTATTTGATTCCACCAGATCAGGCAATGTCGGCATTGCCTGCTTATACGGTAGATGCGGCGGTATACAAGCATACATTGCAAGGCAAGCATATCGCGATGAACCATATTGCACCAAGAGAATCGCAATTTGTACCTAATGAACAGTCGCCACAGGGAGAACAGACTTTGTTCGCGGACGTTTCTGCGGAAAACGGGAGTACTACTACGGCTGAGCAGCTGCTCAAGCTGTATGCGCCAGACGGTACGTTTATCGGTATTTTCGAGCGCGATGATCAGGCAGCCAAGATTGTGCCGGTCAAAGTATTTTTACCCTGATGATTCTGACATCATGAGACCAGCTTGAGTAAACACATTCATTTGTAGAAATGCGGGTGATATCACAGTGAATATAGTAAGGTTGGCTTATCCATGGCCGAAAGACGGCATTCCGCACGCAGCAGGCCCGCAGGTGATGGTCATCGGTCAGTTTGACGGTGTTCATCTCGGACATGCCAGCGTTATCGATTATGGCATCCGTCTGGCGCGGCGTCTAGGCATTACCGCTTCCGTCATGACCTTTGACCCGAATCCGAAGGAAGTGCTTGGCAAAGGCGATTATGAAGGCTATCTGACTCCGCTTGCGATCAAAGAAGAAATTCTGCGTAGCATGGGTGTCGATACGCTTTATATAGCAGAGTTCAATCACGCATTTGCAGCCGTGACACCAGAGCAGTTCTATGAACAAATGCTGGTGCCGTTGCAGGTGCAAACTGCTGTTGTTGGTTTTGATTTTCATTTTGGTCACCGTGGTGCCGGTACACCGGAACTGCTACGTGAACTAGGACAGGATACGCTATCTGTAGAAACGGTTCCTGCCTTTTTACTGGAAGACAGCAAGGTGAGCAGCTCCGCAATCCGTCGTGCACTGCGTGAAGGCGATGCTGCTCATGCAGCATTGCTGCTCGGACGTCCGTATCAGCTTCGCGGTACAGTCGTGGACGGGGACAAGCGCGGTCGTACGATCGGATTCCCGACAGCTAATTTGCAGCTAAATGAGAAATATGTCGTTCCTCGCCCGGGTGTGTATGCAGTGCGGGTCATGGCGGACGGAGCATGGCGTGCAGGCGTGATGAATATCGGCTTCAAGCCGACGTTCCAAACCGGCGAGACACGTCCAAGCTTTGAAGCGCATATTTTGGACTTTCAGGGCGATCTGTACGGTCAGCAATTAGCTGTTGAATTGGTCGATTATATTCGTGATGAACGCAAATTCGGCTCCATTGATGAGCTGGTTACGCAGATTTCTCGAGATGCAGAATCTGCCCGTCAGATTCTTTTATAACGGCATTGCTATTTGCAATTGCGGTATGTTATACTGATCAACGTTGCTGTTTCTGATATCAGCAACATAACCTTGGCTTGGTTATTCGGTCTCACCGCCGATATCGAGGCCAATGGCGATTATTAATGAAATTTTAAGGAGGTGAATAGGATGGCATTAACTCAAGAGCGTAAGCAACAACTGATCGAGGAGTACAGAACTCACGAATCCGATACAGGATCACCGGAGGTACAAGTCGCTATCCTGACGCAAAACATCTTGAACCTGCAGGATCATTTCCGCAGCCACAAAAAGGATCATCATTCCCGTCGTGGTCTGTTGAAAATGGTAGGTCAACGTCGTAAGCTTCTGGCTTACATCAAGAAAAATGATGTTAAACGTTACAGCGCACTGATCGAACGTCTCGGTCTGCGTCGCTAAAACTAAAATGCAATTCCAAAGCAGCCTGGTTGTTCAGCCGTATGGTCTTTTCGGAGCCAACGGCGGCGGCCGGGTTGCTTTTTGTAAGTACACATATTTTTCCGGTTTCGATTTCTGGAAGGGAATCGAGACTTGATTATAGAATAGTAGGATGACCTAAAAAGGAGGAATTTCATGGAACAGCGAGTTGAAATGCAGCTCGGAGGCAGAACCCTCGTACTGGAAACTGGCCGTTTGGCCAAGCAGGCAAACGCAGCAGTAATGGTGCGTTATGGCGATACATCTGTGCTCTGTACGGTTACGGCATCTTCCGAGCCGAAAGATCTGGACTTTTTCCCTCTTACCGTAAACTACGAAGAAAAGCTGTATGCCGTAGGTAAAATTCCCGGCGGATTTATTAAACGTGAAGGCAGACCAAGCGAGAAAGCGATTCTGGCGAGCCGTCTGACTGACCGTCCGATCCGTCCATTGTTCCCGGAAGGTTTCCGGAATGATGTACAGGTTGCCAACTATGTTATGAGTGTGGAGCAGGACTGTGAACCGCAAATTGCTGCGATGATCGGTACATCTGCTGCACTGAGCATCTCCGATGTACCGTTTGATGGTCCAATCGGTGGTGTAGCTGTCGGTCGTGTCGATGGCGAATTCGTAATCAACCCAACGATTGCCCAGCAAGAAGTTAGCGAAATGTACCTCGTTGTTGCGGGTACACGTGATGCGATCATGATGGTCGAAGCGGAAGCAAATGAGCTGCCGGAAGATATCATGCTGGAAGCGATCATGTTTGGTCATGCCGAAATTCAGAACATCATCACCATTATCGAGCAACTGGTACAAAGTGCTGGTAAGCCGAAAATGGCTGTAAAATTGCATACTGTAAACAGTGATGTGAACAGTGCTGTTCGCGCATTTGCTGAAGCACGTCTCGTAGACGCGCTGAAAATTGCCGAGAAGCAAGCACGTCAAGATGCAATCGATGTAGTGAACAACGATGCGGTTGCTCATTTTGAACAACAATATGCGGAAACGCCTGAATATATGGATGATGTCAAAGAAGTGCTGCACGATATTGTCAAAGAAGAAGTGCGTCGTCTGATCACCCATGATAAAGTCCGTCCAGATGGACGTAAACTCGAAGAAATTCGTCCAATCGAATGTGATGCGAAACTGCTGCCAAGAACGCACGGTTCCGGTCTGTTCACACGTGGACAAACACAAGTACTCAGTATTTGTACACTGGGTGCACTTGGTGATGTACAGATTCTGGACGGTATCGCACCGGAAGAATCCAAACGCTTTATGCATCATTACAACTTCCCGCCATTCAGTGTCGGTGAAGCACGTCCGCTGCGTCCTCCGGGTCGTCGCGAAATTGGTCACGGTGCACTCGGCGAGCGCGCAATGTCCAAAGTTATCCCTTCGGAAAAAGAATTCCCGTACACCATCCGTGTCGTTTCCGAAGTACTGGAATCGAACGGTTCGACTTCCCAAGCAAGTATCTGCGCGAGCATCCTGGCAATGATGGATGCAGGTGTACCGATCAAAGCACCGGTAGCTGGTATTGCTATGGGTCTGATCAAAGATGGCGATCATGTATCCATCCTGAGCGATATTCAAGGTATGGAAGATCACCTTGGCGATATGGACTTCAAAGTAGCCGGTACAGCTGAAGGCGTAACAGCTATCCAAATGGATATCAAAATCAACGGTATCGACCGTTTGATTCTGTCTGAAGCGTTGGCTCAAGCACGCGAAGGTCGTCTGCACATCCTCGGCAAAATGAACGCCCTGATGGACAAACCGAGAACAAGCCTGTCTCAATATGCTCCGAAAATCGTGATCATTAACATCAACCCGGACAAAATCCGCGATGTAATCGGTCCCGGCGGTAAAATCATTAACAAAATCATTGATGAAACCGGCGTGAAAATCGATATCGAGCAAGACGGTCGCGTATTTATTGGTTCTTCCGATGAATCGATGATCCAAAAAGCACAAAAAATGATCGAAGATCTTGTACGTGAAGTGCTGGTTGGCGAAACGTATCTGGGTAAAGTAAAACGAATCGAGAAATTTGGCGCATTCGTAGAACTGATTCCAGGGAAAGACGGTCTTGTGCATATTTCTCAGCTGTCTACAGAGCGCGTAGCGAAAGTAGAAGACGTTGTATCCATTGGCGATATGATCACTGTTAAAGTCACAGAGATCGATGGTCAAGGTCGCGTCAATCTGTCCCGCAAAGTGCTGCTGACTGCCGAAGCTGGCGAAAAAGCAAACTCCTAATGATGTTCATGTCCTCATTCCTGTATTCAGGTTTGAAGGACATGAGTATGATTGAACTTCATAGTATGATGAGCAAAAGAGCCAGAGTCTGATTCTGACTCTTTTTTTCATGCCCATTGGTTGCTTGATAGTATCTGGTATAATGAGAGATACGCTGTATTGTTGCACAATATCGTAGTGAAAATGGCGTAATCTACAGCTCTGAAACCCAGCAATAGATGATCAATTTTTTGTATTATAAAAACAAGTTTTTGCAGTGGATGACATTTTCTTTCTATATAAGCAGTGATCGTATGTAGCATCCACATCGGGTAGCAGGCTGCAAAACATACACTGCTCGCAATAAAAAGTGCAACTGTAGAGCAGAAGCGAATATTGTGTTAGGATAGGAATGCATTTATCAAAGAGGGGGCCAGTCAATGGAACGGATACAATTGAATAATGGTCTGCGGATCGTTATGGAAAAAATGCCGACTTTCCGTTCTGTCACATTCGGAATTTGGATCAAAACCGGTTCCCGTAACGAAAGTCTAGTGACGAACGGGATTTCGCATTTTATTGAGCATATGATGTTCAAAGGCACCAAGCGCTTTGATGCCAAAAAAATCGCTGAAATCTTCGATGGTATTGGCGGCAATGTGAACGCCTTTACAAGTAAAGAATATACATGCTTTTATGCCAAAGTGCTGGATGAGCATCTGGAGATCGCATTGGATATTTTATCGGATATGTTTTTCAATTCGCTGCTGGACGCTGATGAACTTGCACGCGAGAAAAATGTTATTCTTGAAGAAATTTCGATGTACGAGGATGACCCGGATGATCTAGTGCATGATCTGATCACCGTTGCTTCGTATGGCAACCATCCGCTTGCGTATCCTATTCTCGGTACAGCTGAGCGTCTCGCACCAATGGGACCAGATCAGTTGCGATTATTTATGAAAGATCGCTATACGATTGAGAATACCGTAATCAGCATCGCTGGTCATATTGACGATAGCGTTGTACCACTGCTTGAAAAGTATTTTGGCGGTTTTGATATTCATGGTAGCGAACAGCAATTGACCGCACCGACATTCAAAGGCGAAGTTGCGTTTCACAAAAAGAAAACGGAACAAAATCATATCTGCCTCAACTTCCCGGGTGGTAAAATAGATGATCCAAGGTACTATGCCATGGTGCTGCTCAACAATGCACTGGGTGGCGGTATGAGTTCGCGTTTATTTCAAGAAATTCGGGAAAAGCGCGGTCTAGCTTATTCCGTCTATTCCTACTACACGGCTCATGCGGATAGCGGTCTGTTTACGATCTATGCAGGTACAGCACCGAAGCAGACACAGGATGTATTCGAGCTGACCCATAACCTGCTGAACGATCTGAAGGTGAACGGTCTGACCGAATATGAATTGGAGCAAGGGAAACAGCAGCTCAAAGGCAGTCTGATCCTTGGATTGGAGAGCACGAGCAGTGTGATGAATCGCCTAGGCAAAAACGAGATTATGCTGCGTGAACACGATACGATCGATGAGACGATCCGCTACATCGAAGAAGTTCAGATGGAGGATATCCGTTCGGTGATCGACGATATGTTTGCGCAGCCGTATGCGCTGGCAATGGTCGGCTCATCAGATAAAAGCATTGCACATGTAAGGAGAGATGAACTTGTCCACTAATACCTTTAACATTGAAATTATGACTCTTGCAAATCACGAAGGTCTGGAGCTACCGCGCAAAATGTCTGAACAAGCTTCCGGCTACGATCTGTATGCAGCGGTTGAGACACCAATAACGCTGCAACCGGGCGAACGTACATTGGTGCCAACGGGTCTGGCGCTGGCGATGCCAGGCGGACTGGAAGCACAGATTCGTCCGCGCAGTGGTCTTGCATTCAAACACGGCATTACTTCGCTCAACACACCGGGTACGATTGACGCGGACTATCGTGGCGAGATCAAAGTATTGCTGATCAACCATGGTCAAGAGCCGTTCGTGATTACACGCGGCGAACGTATTGCGCAGATGGTATTCCAGATCGTACCGGAAACGAATCTGATTCAGGTTCAAGAGCTGTCAGAAACGGTACGCGGTGCTGGCGGATTCGGTCATACTGGCACCAAATAATACAATATACGCGTTGATGCAAAAGGATGGAATAAGCTATCTCATCATCGGCAAAGCGTCAATGCTTTAAAACTTTTCTGCAAAACAGTTGAAAGATACTACAGGGAATGATATCATTTCTACAATTATTGCAGGATACTGAAATTTATTTCCGGCACTATTCGCCGGGCGGTCAGGGTCTGCGGTGGTCGTAACCGACCGCCGTTTCAGTCTTTGTACAGATGCCCTGCAAAATCGAAGGGGAGAGAGATGCTAGATGTCTAATCAATTCTTTAATGTGGCTGTCGTTGGAGCGACAGGAGCAGTAGGACAACAGATTGTAAGATTGCTGGAGGAACGCGATTTTCCGGTGAAAACGCTGAAGCTTCTGTCTTCCGCGCGCTCGGCTGGCAAAAAGGTGCTGTTCAAAGGTCAGGAAGTGACGGTAGAGGAAGCAACGCCGGATAGTTTTGCTGGTGTAGATATCGCACTGTTCAGTGCTGGTGGTGACATCAGTAAGGCACTGGCTCCGCACGCCGTTCGTCATGGAGCTGTCTGTATCGACAATACGAACGCTTACCGTATGGACCCAGATACGCCACTGATTGTACCGGAAGTCAATGCTGATCGTATCGCAGATCACAAGGGCATTATCGCGAATCCAAACTGTTCCACCATTCAGATGGTTGCTGCTCTGAAGCCACTGTATGATCGTTATGGTATTGAACGCATCATCGCCTCGACGTATCAGGCGGTATCCGGTGCGGGTAACCAGGCGATTGAAGAATTGAAACGTCAAAGCCAATCTGCCCTAGCAGGCGAAGAAGTACAACCGGACATTTTGCCGGTCGGCTCACTGCCGGTGAAGCATCAGATCGCTTTTAACGCGATTCCGCAAATCGATAAATTTCAGGACAACGGTTATACACTAGAAGAAATGAAAATGGTTCGGGAAACGAAGAAAATCATGGAAGATGACGAGATCAAAGTCACTACTACATGTGTACGTATCCCGGTTGTATATGGACACTCGGAGTCCGTATACGTTGAATTGAAACAGGACTTTGATCTGGACGAAGTAAAACAGCTTCTTCAATCTGCACCGGGCATAACGCTGGTGGATGATCCGGCGAATCAAGCCTATCCACTTGCAACGGATGCAGCCGGCAAAAACGATGTATTCGTAGGCCGTCTGCGTCGCGATCTGGGCGATTCCCGTGGACTGAACATGTGGATCGTATCCGATAATCTGCTCAAAGGTGCAGCCTGGAATGCGGTTCAAATCGCCGAGATTATTGCCGCAAAAACAGCAGCAGTCAGCAGCTAACGGAGGCTATGGTCATGACGACCTTATTACAAAAAACATCAAACATACTCGTACAAAAATTTGGCGGCACATCACTCTCTACCCCTGAGGCGCGAGAGCATGTGCTGCGGCATATCAAACGCGAGCTTGCCCGGCAGGTCAAGCTCGTTGTTGTGGTATCCGCAATGGGACGCAGCGGCGACCCTTACGCTACCGATACATTACTGGATAGCACCGCCCGCAACGGCAGTGTACCATCCGCCCGTGAACGCGATCTGTTGATGGGCTGTGGAGAGATCATTTCCGCCGTCAATCTGAGCGGTATGCTGCATGCAGAAGGCATTCCGGCTGTCGCGCTAACCGGTGCACAGGCAGGGTTTATTACCGATGATAATTTTGGTAATGCCCGTATTCTGGCGATTCGTCCAGAGCGTGTATTGCAAGAACTGGAAGAAGGCAAAGTTGTGATCGTAACCGGCTTTCAGGGACAAACTGAAAATGGCGATCTGACCACACTTGGACGCGGAGGTAGCGATACGTCAGCAACGGCGCTTGGTGCAGCTCTGCATGCAGGTATGGTTGATATCTATACCGATGTTGAAGGCATTCTGACCGCTGATCCACGTATTGTCGAGGATGCTAAGCCACTTGCTTATGTGAGCTATGCTGAGATTTGCAATATGGCGCATCAAGGGGCAAAAGTTATTCATCCACGTGCTGTTGAGATTGCGATGCAGGCACAAGTGCCCGTCCGTGTTCGTTCCACTTTTGCCGAAAGTGAAGGCACATTGGTGACTCAGCCGGAGCAATTCGTCGATTCGCCAGGTGGAGTTATTGACCGCTTTGTTACCGGTATTACCTACATGAACAATGTAACGCAGATTACAGTTAATCAGCAGGATGGTGTGGAAAACCTCCAGCTTAAAGTATTCCAGTCGATGGCCGAAAACCGCATCAGCGTCGATTTCATTAACGTAACGCCTTACGGGGCGGTCTATACGGTATTGGATCATGAAGCAGAACGAGCAATGGAGTTGCTTCGCGATATGGGGCTGCAACCGAGCAGCGTATCTGGATGTGCAAAAGTGTCTGTCGTTGGTGGCGGCATCAACGGTGTACCGGGCATTATGGCGCGTATTGTCGCTGCATTGACCGGACAAGGCATTCCTATTTTGCAGTCTGCCGATTCCAATACAACTATCTGGGTGCTGGTGAAGAAGGAAGATATGGTACAGGCAGTCCGTGCCCTCCACAACCAGTTTGAACTGCACCTATAATCTGCCCAATTTCTGCGGGAAGCATCCCGTATTGAAGGAGGAAAAACATTGGTAGACTTTGGAAGACTAATTACGGCAATGGTGACTCCCTTTACCGATCAGGACGAGATCGACTGGGATGCCACAGCCCGTTTAATTGACTATCTGATTGAAGAGCAAAAGTCCGAATCCCTTGTCATCTGCGGAACGACTGGTGAATCACCAACGCTAACTGACGAGGAGAAACTGGAAATGTTCCGCTTCTCCGTCAAACATGCCGCCGGCAGATGTAAAATTATCGCTGGTACAGGCAGCAACAATACGAAGCATTCCATCCATCTCACCCGCGAGGCTTCCAAGCTCGGGGTGGATGGTCTGCTACTGGTCGTGCCCTATTACAACAAACCGAATCAGGCAGGTTTGTACGAGCATTTCAAAGCGATTGCAGCAGCAACCGAATTGCCAATCATCGTATACAATGTACCTGGACGTACAGTAACATGTATGTCTGCGGAAACGACGATCAAGCTGGCACAAATCAGCAATATCGTCGCAACCAAAGAGTGTGCATCGATCGATCAGGTGACCGAGATTGCCGCTGGTGCGCCGGAAGGCTTCCGCATCTATTCCGGTGAGGATGCTACAGGCTTTGCTGCGGTAACAGTAGGTGCGTACGGTATTATTAGCGTAGCAAGTCATGTGGTCGGTCAGAAAATGTCTGATATGATCAACCAATATGTAAACGGCAATGTGGAACAAGCGGCGCGTATCAATCAAAAACTGCTGCCATTGTTCAAAGGGCTGTTCGCTTGCCCTGATCCGTTGCCAAACCCGTCTGCGGTTAAATATGCGCTTTCTATACGTGGTTACGGCAATGGCGATGTGCGTCTGCCACTACTGCCACCATCAGATGCGCAGAAAAAGTTTATTGAAGCTCTGCTGTAAATACGAAGCATGAATTGTGAAGCATGTGTACAACTGGCTGAATAGCTGGTGCATAATGATGTATAGGAATACACTGTATCGAAGCATTGCGGCAAAGCGTTATTAGCTGCACAATAATGTATGCTATACAATTCGTATATTCTGTACATAATCTGTTTTCACATTCCATTTTATTTGTATACGCAGACATATGAATAACGCTTATGCAAGCACAGTCCTATTTGCGGACTGTGCTTTTTATTTTATCTAGCGCATATTCGGTAAGCAGTCGTACATAACGGGTAAGAAGAGGCGAGAGCGCATGTCGTAATCAATAGACAGATCGGCATGCAGCAGTGGAGAAATTCATCATAATCTGAGGAGTGAATGTCCATGAAACCGCAAACTGTACCTGTTGATTACTCATCACCTGCTTATTTGGAGAAAATGAACGCCTGCTGGCGGGCTGCTAATTATTTGTCAGTCGGGCAGATTTATCTGAAAGACAACCCGCTGCTGAGACGACCTTTACAAGCAAATGATCTGAAAATTCATCCAATCGGGCATTGGGGAACCGTGCCGGGACAAAATTTTATCTATACGCATCTGAACCGAATTATTAATAAATATGATCTGAATATGTTTTATATCGAAGGCCCTGGACATGGTGGTCAGGTGATGGTGTCTAATGCGTATCTGGAAGGTAGTTATACCGAGATATATCCAGATATTACTTGCGACGAGCAAGGTATGCAGCGCTTGTTCCGGCAGTTCTCATTTCCGGGTGGAGTTGCCTCGCATGCTGCTCCAGAAACACCTGGTTCGATTCATGAAGGTGGTGAATTGGGATATTCGCTATCTCATTCGGTTGGGACAATACTCGACAATCCAGACTTGATTGCTGCTGTAGTGATTGGCGATGGGGAAGCAGAGACTGGTCCGCTGGCAGCTTCGTGGTTTTCCAATCGTTTTATAAATCCGGTGACAGATGGGGCAGTATTACCTATCTTGCATTTGAATGGCTTCAAAATCAGTAACCCGACGATTCTGGCACGTCAAAGTGATAAGGAGTTGCATGCTTATTTTACAGGAATGGGCTGGGAACCGATCTTTGTAGAGGGAGATGATCCACAGCAGATGCACCCGGCGATGGCTGGAGCGCTGGATCATATCGTAGAGCGGATTCAGCATATTCAGCAAAACGCTCGTCACAATGGGGATCTCAAACGTCCACGTTGGCCACTGCTTATTTTCCGTAGTCCCAAAGGTTGGACAGGACCGAAGGAATGGGATGGCAAAGTGATCGAAGGCTCGTTCCGCGCACATCAGGTGCCGTTACCTGCGGATCGTGAACATATGCAGTATGCATCTGCATTGACGGAATGGATGCACAGTTATCGCCCGGAAGAATGCTTTGATGAGCAGGGACGATTGCGTGCTGAGTTGGCAGAGATTTTGCCACAGGGACAAAAGCGTATGAGTATGAATCCAGTAACAAACGGTGGTCAACTGACCAAAGATTTACAATTGCCATTGCTTGCTGAACATCAGCTATCTTTATCCAAGCCGGGAACAGAGCTGGCGCAGGATATGGAGATTTTGGGGCAGTATGTACGAGATCTGATTGTCCTGAACCGGGAAGACCGACATTTTCGCATCTTCGGCCCTGATGAAACGATGTCCAATCGGTTAACGTCTGTATTTGAGGTGACTGATCGCCGCTGGATGGCGCCAATTGATGAGCAGACCGATGAGCATATGGCACATGACGGCTTTGTGATTGATTCGCAGCTGTCCGAGCATCAAGCAGAAGGGATGCTGGAAGGGTATTTGCTGAGTGGTCGGCATGGATTTTTCGCGAGTTATGAGTCCTTTTTGCGGATTGTAGATTCGATGATTACGCAGCATTTTAAATGGTTGCGCAAGTCTAGCGTACTGGATTGGCGTGCAGACATTCCATCGCTCAATCTCATCGCATCGTCAACTGTTTTTCAGCAGGATCATAACGGGTATACGCATCAGGACCCTGGTATTCTAGGACATCTGGCAGATAAACGACATGATCTAGTGCGCGAATATTTGCCTGCGGATGCCAATACATTGCTAGCTGTATTTGAAAAAGTCGCCAATGATCGCGGCAAAATCAATCTGATCATCTCGTCCAAGCATCCACGTCTGCAATGGTTCACGCCAACAGAGGCAGCTGAATTAGTAGAACGTGGAATGAGTATCGTGCCGTGGGCAAGTACGAGTTCAGCACACGATGCCGAGCCGGATCTTGTAATTGCCGCTGCGGGTACAGAGCCGATGACCGAAGCGCTGGCGGCAGTGTCCATCTTGCATGAGCGTTTGCCGAATTTGCGTATCCGTTTTGTCAGTGTCGTCGATCTGCTGCGTTTGCGAATACAAGATCGTGATCCGCGCGGGTTGTCTGAGCAAGAATGCGTAGCTTACTTTACAAAAGATACACCGGTTCTGTTCGCATTTCACGGGTATGAGGGATTGATTCGTGATCTGTTCTTCGACCATCCTAACCGCAATATTCATATTCATGGGTATCGAGAGAATGGTGATATTACAACGCCGTTTGATATGAGAGTGCGCAATGAACTTGACCGCTTCAGTCTGGTAAAAGCCGCGCTGCGCAGTTTGCCAGCTTCTCACGATCATACAGAGATCATTCAGAACATGGACGATTTGTTAGAGAAACATCATCAATATATTCGCTCGGAAGGCACCGATCTGCCGGAAGTAGAGCAGTGGCGCTGGTCTGGATTACAATAAATAGCATTTCCACGGTTCCAAACGGAATTGTCACGGTTCCATTGGAAGATGGGTCTGCGTCAGAGCATGTACAAGAAACCGAATGGATGCTAATGAAGATCCATTCGGTACATCGAGATTGAAGCAGCGCTTGTCTATGACGTTTAAAAAGCAAGTTATTTGGGTATTAAGCATGGATGTGCTACCAACAGAATCGGATGCAAGGCATAACAATCCAATATACCTATAAGCAGAGACGATGAGCTAAACGTTGACGATTAGCATTCATTAGAATGAATATTTATACATAGAATTGCAAAATGATCATGATTTATCTGTTGCTTTCGTAATCGAAGGCGTAATTACAGGCAACCGATAGCGTTTATACATAACCGGTTTTCCTTGCTATGAGAGGGGTTTATTGCTTATGTTGCCGCGGGTTTCAAACATGACTTGTTTTTTTGTTTTTTTATCATGTATAATATTCTCAAGTGACTGGGTGCGGTATAAAAAAGTAATACAAGTTTACGAGTAGAATTCTTTGTCAGGCAGAGTGTTCGTGACATTCGTAAACGATGCAAGAATATGAAATTTCCGGATGGTGGTTTCTTGCATACTTTAACTGGTACAGGACCGGTTTGTATTGTTATAGCCAACATTTGCAGTTGATTTTGTAAATTATTGCCATGTTATTGTAGAACACAATTGTTTTTTGTTTATAAATATTATAACGGCGTCCAACATCATAGGAGGTATAGTTCCATTGTCTAAAAAAAACACAAATAACGAAAAACTGACGATCTTTGCTTTGGGCGGCGTCGGTGAAATTGGTAAAAACATGTATGTCATCCAATACGGTAATGACATTGTCGTTGTAGACTCAGGACTCAAGTTCCCTGAGGAAGATATGTTGGGGATCGATATGGTCATTCCAGATATCTCTTACCTGACAGAAAATCGCGATAAAGTACGCGGCATTCTGCTGACACACGGCCATGAAGACCACATCGGCGGCCTGCCTTACGTTTTGAAACATCTGAATGTGCCAATCTATGGTACTCGCCTGACTATGGGTCTGGTAGAGAACAAGCTAAAAGAAGCAAATCTGCTCGGCGAAACGAAACGAATCATCATTCACGAAGATTCCGAAGTGAAACTGGGTAACACGATTACAGCAACATTTTTCCGAACCAATCACAGTATTCCCGATTCCGTAGGTGTCTGCCTGGCTACCCCGGAAGGAAACGTTGTTCACACAGGTGACTTCAAATTTGACCACACACCGGTCAACAATGAATTTGCCAACCTGCAACGTATGGCTGAGATCGGTGCCAAAGGCGTACTGGCTCTGTTATCGGACAGTACGAATGCGGATCGCCCAGGTTATACACCTTCCGAGAAAACCGTTGGTATCGTGATGGAAGATATTTTCCGCAAAGCGACGCAACGCGTAGTCGTAGCAACATTTGCATCCAACGTTCACCGTATTCAGCAAGTCGTTAATGCTGCTGCTGCAACAGGTCGTAAGATCACTGTTATCGGTCGCAGTATGGTCAACGTAGTAGGGATTGCTAGCGATCTGGGTTATCTGGATATTCCAGATGGTATGCTGATCGAGCCAGAAGAAGTGAACAAAATGTCTGCGGACCGTGTCGTTATCCTGTCGACCGGTAGCCAAGGCGAGCCAATGTCTGCATTGACGCGCATGGCACGCTCTACACACCGCAAAGTGGATATTCTGCCAGGTGATAGTGTTATCATCGCAGCAACTCCAGTACCGGGTAACGAGAAATACATCGGTCGTACGATCGACGAACTGTTCCGCCTCGGCGCTAACGTTTATTACAGCGGTGCAAACCCTGGCGTACACGTTTCCGGTCACGGTTCTCAAGAAGAACTGAAACTGATGCTGAACCTGATGAAACCGAAATACTTTATTCCGATTCACGGTGAATACCGGATGCAGCGCAGACATGCGATGCTGGGTGAAGCAACAGGCGTAGATCCGAACAACATCTTTATCGTAGATATCGGAGATACAGTCGAAATCGTCAACGGTGCTGCACGCAAAGCCGGTAAAGTCACTTCCGGTAACGTACTGATTGATGGTCTGGGTGTTGGTGATGTAGGTAACATCGTACTGCGTGACCGCAAACTGCTGTCTCAAGACGGTATTATGGTGGTTGTCGTAACGTTGAGCAAGCAAAATGGTCAGATCGTATCTGGTCCGGACATCATCTCTCGCGGTTTTGTCTATGTGCGTGAATCCGAAGGTCTGTTAGATGAAGCAAACCGTATCGTGACAAGCACATTGCAACGTTTGATGAGTGAAAATGTCAATGAGTGGGCTTCGCTGAAAACTAGCGTCAAAGACTCGCTTGGACGTTTCCTGTATGAGCAGACACGTCGCAGACCGATGATCTTGCCGATCATTATGGAAGTATAAGCACGTTATGTGCTTTTTGTATAAAAAGTAAGGGCAACCAGTCGCCCCTGCTTCTCCGCATGGTATATTGGACGGTCCCATGCGGGGAGCAGGGGTTTTGTCGTTTCAAAACGCAAACAAATGTACGGCATCGACCGACGGAGTATGCTATAATAACACATCGGAGGTGGTAAGAAGTGGCTAAGCCGAAAACAGCCCAGAAGCCAAGAACAACAACCAAAACAACGCGGAAATCCACGCCATCTACCGCGCGGAAACCGGCGCAAACTGCTAAGCGCAAATCGTCTTCGTCCACGGGACGCAAGCGTAAAAACAATAAAGCTCCTGCTCTAAGCATGTTAAAATATGAAATTTATGGAATTATCCTCATTACCTTATCGGTGATAGCATTGTCACGACAGGCAGCTGTTGGACAATTTCTGTATTACATAACTGCGTTTATTCTCGGCAAGTCGTACTTTGTATTGCCACTGGTTGGCATGTACATCGGTTTAATGACTATGCTGCGTCAACGCTGGAACAACGGTTGGAATAGTCGGATGAGCGGATTGGTTCTGCTCGTCTTTACGATGACATTATTCAGTGTATTGATCTATGTACCATCAGATCAGCTTAGTTCACTGCCTGCCAGACAAGCAGCAGGTGGTTATATCGGTGCTGTTCAAATGTGGATGCTGATGATGTTATTTGGTGTAACGGGCACAAAGTTAATTGCTGGTGTCATGCTGATTATCAGTCTGATGCTTATTACGCAAAAGTCCGTCGTGGAAGTTGCGGAGTATGGACGCAATATCGTTTCGGGCGCTGGAGCAGCGGTTGGACGTAAGTGGCAGTCTTCACGCGAAGCGATGGCAGAACGTCGACAAGAGCGAGAGCTGGAATTGGCTGAAGCAGAGAAACTGGCTGCGCAAGAGCCAGACACCTATGAGGAAGACGAAGATAAAGAGCACGAGCAACGTCAAGGATTGCTTAATTGGCTGCGCAAACAGCGTGCAAATCACGAGTCAGATGAAGAAGCCGAATATGATAATGAGACGGTTTACGCAGCTCTGCCAGAGCGTTCTAACTCGACTTCACGGCGACGTGCCCAATCCAAACCTAATCAGTCTGCTGGTGAATCTGCTGTCGCTACGTCAGCGGATACCAAGCCTCGCTCCATGTATATTGCAGACGAAGATGACTTATGGGATAACGCACCGACAATAGGTGCAGTGGCAGTTGAGCATGATGTCAATGATCTTTCAGCTGAGGCTACCGCTGCTTCCATCGGAGCTGCTGGTAGTTCTGCATTGCCAGATCGTACACCGATCATCCGTGACTTCTTCGAGCAAATCCGTTCTGAACGTTCGGATCAGACGGGGGATGAAGATTGGCAGTCTGATCATTTGCATACCGGAGCAAACAATGGACATTCTGCATTTACAAGTAACGATACATTGCAAGATACAGCGATGATGGGGCATGCTGAATCACCTCATTCCATCACCCATGTTGATGATGGGAATAGTACCTATGGGGCTGACGGTCAGCCTGTTACCACAGACGATATTTTATCGAATGAAGGCAATGAAGCTTCTGCATCATCGGATTCACCTCATTCCATGTCTGCCACAGGCGATGCCAATACGGAATCGGTGCCAAATGGCGATGCTACTAGTACAGATGCAAGTGGGGATGGGGCACAGACGCCCGCTACGCCGCCTCCACCGCCGCCGAAGCCGTATCGTCTGCCACCGTATAGTTTGCTTGCTAAACCGAAAATAAACAGCAGTGCAGCCGATCAGAATGACTATATGCAGATCGCTCGTAAGCTGGAAACGACACTGGAAAGCTTCGGCGTGCGTGCGAAAGTGCTGGAAGTTGTACGTGGTCCAGCAGTCACCCGTTATGAAATCCAGCCGGATGTTGGTGTTAAAGTAAGCCGGATTGTTGGCTTGACCGATGATATTGCACTTGCACTTGCTGCCAAAGATATCCGTATGGAAGCACCGATCCCGGGCAAATCAGCGATCGGTATCGAAGTGCCTAATAACGAAGTGGCTATGGTTACGATGCGTGAAGTAATGGAGACACAAATTTTTGATGATTCCGAAGCCAAGTTGTCGATCGCCTTTGGGCGCGATATTGCCGGGCAGACGATTATCGGGAATCTGGCGAAAATGCCCCATTTACTTGTAGCTGGTGCGACCGGTTCCGGTAAATCAGTATGTATTAACGGCATCATTACGAGCATCCTTTACAAAGCCAAGCCGGATGAAGTGAAATTCTTGATGGTCGATCCGAAAATGGTCGAACTGAATATTTATAACGGTATTCCGCATCTGCTGGCTCCAGTAGTAACCGATCCGCGTCGTGCCTCGCTGGCACTGAAGAAGATCGTTGTCGAGATGGAAAAACGATACGATCTATTTTCCAAATCAGGTACGCGCAATATGGAAGGCTACAACAATCTGATGAAAGACAATCCCGATGCGATTCTGCCGTATATTGTCGTGATCGTCGATGAGTTAGCAGATCTGATGATGGTTGCGGCTGGCGATGTGGAAGACGCAATTGCACGATTGGCACAAATGGCGCGTGCAGCGGGGATTCACCTGATTATTGCAACTCAGCGTCCATCCGTAGATGTCATTACCGGTGTCATCAAAGCAAATATCCCGTCACGTATCGCCTTTGGCGTATCGTCCCAGATTGATTCGCGTACGATTCTTGATATGGGTGGTGCGGAGAAATTGCTCGGTCGCGGCGATATGTTATTTATGCCGATGGGTGCATCCAAGCCAGTACGTGTGCAAGGTGCATTTATGTCTGATCAGGAAGTGGAAACGATTGTCGACTACTGCCGTAGTCAGGGCGAAGCTCAGTACAATGACGATATTGTGCCGGAAATCGACGATTCCGCTACTGCCATGGATGAGCAAAAAGACGAGCTGTTTGATCAGGCAGTACAAATTGTAGTTGAAGCCAAGCAAGCATCCGTTTCGTTATTACAGCGCCGGATGAGAGTTGGTTATACACGAGCTGCTCGATTGATTGATTCGCTCGAAGCCCACGGTATTGTAGGTCCATATGAAGGCAGTAAACCGCGCGAAGTACTCGTTTCTCCAGAGCAGTATCACCAGATCAGCACAGGTAGTTAAGAGAACCAAGCTCAATCAAAGCCAAACCAAGGCAAGCCCAAACTAAAGCAAGTCGAGCATACACTATCAGCTATTACGAAATCGCAACAACAGCAAAATGATAACTATCTCGTCAACCAAGTAAAAACCAAGTACAAAAAAGCGGATTCGCTCATCATGAGCCAATCCGCTTTTTGTTTTACGTACATACATTATTTACAAGATTGCACTATCAACGTATAAAGAATTAGTTGTAACGTTTCAGGATGCTGGATTTGTTGCTGCTATCATAAACAAAACCGTAGATCGTTTTGCCAAGGTTATTGTAAGCTGCATCAATATCAGCAGCGATACTGCTCAGCAGGCTAGTTGTTTGATAATCAGTCAGCGTATTCCAGTCGCTTTTGTTAGCATAGACGCGGAACACGATAGACTCGTCGTTATCATTGCTCAGCTCGATGCTAAGTTTGATATTACGATACGTGCCATAGTTAGTGTTCAGGTCTTTTTGGACGTTAGTCAGATCGACATTGGCGCTCAATACAACAGTGTCGCTGCTGTTCACAGTGAAACCAACCAGTTTTACCGAGTTTTTGTTGTACACAGTACCAGTGATCGTTGCATCTTCAAACGTACTATTGTCCAGAATATCGTTTACTACATTTTGCAGCAGGTTTTTACGGTTCGTAGTAGACAGATCGTTCCAAGTAGACTCGGTTACACGAATCGCTACTTTAACCGATGATTTGCTGCCAGTCAGCTCGATTGCTGCGCCAGTACCTTTGTAATCACCATAGCTGTTGTTCAGCGTTTTTTGCAGTTTGGTCATCGCTGTGCTCACGCTTGTACTTGTATCCGAGTTATCCGCCAGTTGGTTTTTCAAGGTGGTGATTTGAGAGTTCAGATCTGTTACCTGTGCTTGCAGCTGAGTGATCGTCGAATCTTTGGTTGTGCTTTGTGTTGTTGCATTGTTCAGCTGCAATTGCAGACTTTGAATTTGCGCATTCAAGGAATCAACTGTCGATTGTGGAACTTGAGCAGTTGTGTCCGCGATCGTTACCGTTTTATCTGTATTGTTCCAGGTTACTTTTTTGCCTACTGCATCACCCAGCACACGCAGTGGTACATACGTTGTACCGTTAATCATAAACGGTTCCTGCGCGTCAGCTACAGTCACTTGCTGATTGTTATACAGCACCTTGATATTGGCATACACCGCTTTGAGCTGCTTGGTGGCATCCGAAGCGTATGTACTGTTGGCAAAAATAGTTCCAGACAAAGCCAGAGCGGACACGGCAGTAATGATGACAGGTTTTTTGTTTAGTTTCATGTTCGTTCATCAGACTCCTTTTAATAAATTTGGATAGCGGATGACCCGTCTGATTATCCTATGTATTTAGACGTGTCCCGAGCAGAAATGTTTCGCCCCATTTTCCCGCGGGTACCAATTTTGTGATAATGAAGACCTAATTGACCCCGGAGATTCGATTCTAACATAAAAGTCAGCGCGAAAAAAATCAGCTTTGTCATCAGTTGCTTCTATTTGCTTCGCAATCCAAGCGTATTTTTTGTGCAAAAAGAAGCAGGACCATATTCGGATGAGGCGTTTTGATGCTGTCACATTGCTTGTGCGGATTGTGATGTTATACAATGATACGTAAAGCATCTTTGATATCCATGTATGTCCATGTACATGATTCGATATACACAAATTGATCTGGATAAAGGAGTTTTGACATTGAACAGTACTGGTTTTGAGCACGGCGAAATCAATGGAATCCGCGTCCATGTCTTGCCGACAACGCGTTTTAAAACATTTGCGATCTCTCTCTATCTGGGAGTGCCGCTGGCTGAAGATACCGTTACACCGACCGCACTTATTCCCTTTATCCTGCGTCGGGGCAGTGAAACGTACCCCGAAACGACACAATTCCGCGAAGCATTAGAAGATATGTATGGCGCCGGATTTGGTATTGATGTATACAAAAAAGGCGATTACCAGATGGTGCAGCTGCGGATGGATACGATCAACGATTCGTTTGTCAGCAGCAATGAACCGCTGCTGTCACGCAGTTTGACCTTTATTGGAGATACACTGACCCGTCCAGCATTGGAAAATGGGGTGTTTCGCAATAAATATGTACAGGCAGAACGCGAAAATGTGCGGAAGCGACTGGAATCCGTTATCGATGATAAAATTCGCTATGCAGCAGAGCGCTGTATTCAAGAAATGTGTAAAGATGAGCCGTATCGTCTGAATCCGCTTGGTCGTCTGGATGCGCTGGATGAATGGGATAGCAGCGGCTTGTATGAGTGGTATCGTCAATGGTTGTCTTCATGCAATCTAGATCTGTATGTGGTAGGCGATACTTCGTTAAGTGAAGTGATGGAGCTAGTCGGACGTACATTCCACATTCATCGGAGCGAAGCGACTACTCTCTATACACCGGCGGTTACCCGTCCGGCTGTAGCTGAGGTTCGTCAGATTACCGAACGAATGGAAATTAGTCAGGGCAAGCTGAATATGGGACTTCGTACCCCGGTTACGTATAGCGATGACCGTTATGCATCAGCATTAGTAGCAAACGGCATTCTCGGCGGGTTCCCGCATTCCAAACTATTTATGAATGTACGTGAGAAAGAAAGTCTTGCGTATTATGTCGGTTCGCGCTTTGATCCGTACAAAGGCATTACTACAATCCAATCGGGGATCGAACTGGAAAACTTCAACAAAGCACTGGATATTATCCGTGAGCAATTGTCCGTATTACAGGATGGACAGATTACCGAATCCGAGATTGCTCAGACGAAGGCGTTGCTGCGTAATGATTTCTTGGAATCACGTGATTCTGCGTATCAGATGATCGGACACGATTTTAACGGACGATTCGCTGACAAGGAGCGTCCTGTGGAAGAACTGCTGGAGCAAGTAGAAGCTGTAACCGCAGACCAAATCCAAGCAGCAGCACAATTGCTGGAACTGGATACAATCTATTTCCTAACTGGGCATAAGGAGGCTTAATTGATGGAAAGCATACGTTACGACGATTTGCAGGAAACGCTATATCATGAAAAGCTGGATAATGGATTGGAAGTATATGTACTACCCAAAGAAGGCTTTCAAAAGACCTATGCCACATTTGCAACACGTTACGGCTCGGTAGACAATCATTTTCAAGTAGAAGGCGAGAACGAAGTAAAAGTGCCGGACGGCATCGCCCATTTCTTGGAACATAAAATGTTTGAAGAGCCAGATGGAGTGGACGTATTTTCCAAATTCTCTGCCAAAGGTGCGTCAGCGAATGCCTTTACCAGCTTTGATCAGACGGTATATCTATTCTCGGCAACGGAGCAGATTGAAGACAATGTGGAGACGCTGCTAAACTATGTGCAGAATCCGTATTTCACTGAGGAAAATGTGAATAAGGAAAAAGGCATTATCGGTCAAGAAATCCAGATGTACAGCGATAACCCGGACTGGCGTGTATACTTCGGGCTGATCGAAGCGATGTATCAGAACAATCCGGTTCGCATTGATATTGCGGGTACGATTGAATCGATTAGTGAGATTACGAAGGATACCCTGTATACGTGCTACAACACCTTTTACCATCCGTCGAATATGATGCTGTTCGTAGTGGGCGGAGTGAATCCAGAAGCGATCATCGAACAGGTGCGTCGCAATCAGGATGCCAAAAATATTCAGCCACAAGGACCGATCAGTCGTTACTTTGAAACTGAGCCAAATGCAGTAGGCGAAACTTGGCATGAGGTGAAATTGCCTGTATCCCAACCGAAGTTCCTGATGGGCTTCAAAGAGAAAGAGATCGGTTTGGATGGCGAACAATTACAGCGCCGCAACCTGACGACCAAGCTGGCATTGGATTTGTTGCTTGGCACAAGTACTGCCCTGTATCAAAAGCTATATGATGAAGATCTGATCTCGGATGATTTTGGGTATGATTATAGCAATACAGCAGAATATGCGTATTCTATGATCGGTGGCGATACGAAAGACCCAGAATTGCTTGTGAAACGGCTAAAAGAAGAGATCAATGCGATCGTACAAACTGGTTTTAGCCAGGATGCATTTGACCGTGCGATTCGGAAACGGATCGGTAACTATTTGCGCGCACTCAATTCGCCGGAAAGTATTGCACATGAATTTACACGTAGCCGGTTCAAAAATAGTGACTTCTTCGCGGTATTGCCAGTCTACGAATCTCTGACGCTGGAAGAGATCAATCAGCGTTTGCGTGACCATATTGATTGGGATCAACTGGCTGTATCCGTTGTTGTTAATCCATGAGTTCATCGACTCCAGGCGGTAGCAAACCATTTGCAGAGATGAATGTGTTAATTACCGGCGGTAGCCGTGGAATTGGCGCAGCTATTGCAAGGCGGTTTGCGATGGCGGGTATGAATGTAATTATTCATTATCGCCAGTCGCATGAACAAGCCAACGAAGTAGCGCGTACGTGTCTTGAGTATGGGGTGCGTGTGCTAACCGTATCTGCCGATTTGCGGGAAGTAGAGCAGATTCGCCGGATGCGTGACAAGCTGGAGCAACATGGGCTGGAGCCTGATATTCTGGTAAACAATGCCGGAATGTCGCACTATGGAATGCTAGCGGATTTGACGGAGAACGATTTTGACGATATTATGACAACCAATCTGAAAGCTGTCTTTTTCTGTTCGCAAGTGTTTATGCCGTATATGGTTCGGCAGCAATACGGACGCATTATTAATGTATCCAGCGTATGGGGAATTACCGGTGCCTCTTGCGAAGTACTGTATTCTGCCAGCAAAGGTGGCGTGAATGCTTTTACCAAAGCACTCGCCAAAGAATTAGCGCCTTCCGGTGTAACGGTAAATGCCATTGCGCCGGGCGCTGTGCGTACAGAGATGATTTCTCATTTGCAGCAGGATGAGATTCGGATGCTGGAAGATGATATTCCCGCCGGACGTATTGCCGAACCGGATGAGATTGCATCGATGGTGTACTTTTTATCGTTACCGGAATCAGGCTATATGACAGGGCAGGTGGTTAGCCCGAACGGTGGCTGGGTAACGTAACGGAGAGTCACTGTATGTTCATTCCCAAACGATAGAAGCTTCGGTACCGTCGTGTACAATGAAGCTTCTATTCCTTGTTAGCGCATGGATATCTAATCATTATCAGCTCATTGTTATCCAATGATTATCTTTTAACCGGATAGGCTATGCTGAATATGAGCTGTCAATGTCAATGATGACATCCCGGTTAAAAAGTTGTTTCCTTTCGCTTCTTGCCTTTCTATATCATTTTATATATCATTAACATGTTAAAGACGTGAAGTTCGCAGCCGGCTGAAGTCATGTACATGATCAGCCGCTTTTTATTATATGGCTGCTAGTCAGCCCTTCATGCAATACAGTCTATGATGATTCAATCACATATGAAATGCCCGTGCGGAATGATCCGCGTTATGAATGGGAAGAAAGGTTCGAGGTGAACGTGGAAGCAAAACAGACGAATCCGGAAGCGAAACAATGGTACTTGGAGTACAGGATACATAAAAACCGTCCTGGCTTACTTGGGGATGTGGCTTCACTGCTTGGTATGCTCAATGTCAACATCCGTACGATTAACGGGGTTGAAGGCAAAACGCGTGGTATGTTGCTGGAATCCGACGATGATGAGAAAATCGTGCTGCTTGGCGATATGCTGGCAAAAGTGACCAACATTACGATCACTGCGCTGCGTCAACCGAAGCTGGTCGATATTCTGGCTGTGCGTCATGGTCGTTATATCGAACGCGATTCCGATGACAAAAAGACATTCCGGTTTACACGCGATGAACTCGGTTTGCTGGTTGATTTTCTCGGTGAAGTGTTCAAGCGAGAAGGGAATCAAATTATCGGTCTGCGCGGGATGCCGCGTGTCGGTAAAACCGAATCCATTATCGCGGGTAGTGTATGCGCGATGAAGCGCTGGACGTTTGTCTCGTCGACACTGTTGCGCCAGACGGTGCGCAGTCAATTGTCCGAAGAGGAAATGAACCATGGCAATGTATTTATTATTGACGGGATCGTGAGTACCATTCGGTCAAATGAACGTCATTACCAGCTTTTGCAAGATATTATGCAGATGCCAAGTACGAAAGTAATTGAGCATCCCGATATCTTTGTACGGGAATCGGATTATGAATACAGCGATTTCGACATTATTATCGAATTGCGCAACAATCCGGATGAAGAGATCGTCTATGATACATTCACGGAAACGTACACAGATGATATCTAAATGACCAATAAAGCTCAGTCTTTATGTGATAAAACAATCTAATCAGGAGGTAATCGTATGTCAGATCTGGGTCGCCAGTTACGGGACGCCCGCCTTGCACGGGGTTTATCGCTCGATGACGTGCAAGAAATGACCAAAATACGCAAGCGCTACTTGGAGGCCATCGAAGCGGGTGATTTCAAGGTGCTTCCCGGAAGTTTTTATGTTCGGGCATTTATCAAAACTTATGCAGAGGCTGTCGGTATTAGTCCGGACGAGCTGCTGCAAGAACATCAGGATGTTGTACCGGAGCCAGAGCCGGAAGCGGTGATGGAACCTGTTGCGCAACCGCGCAGAGCTGCACGGCGTAACGCCGCCGCTTCGGGACGTAGTGGCAAGTTGCTATCAACCATTTTAATGTGGGTGTTCCCAATTCTGATCATTGCACTGGTATGGATTTTTGTAATCAGCAAAAATTCTTCCCCGCAAATTGAAGAAACTGCAAGTAGTCAACAACAAGAACAGAATAATACACCGAATACTACCACTACCCCGCCTGCAACAGGTGGCAATGGCGGTACGACTCAAACTCCATCTGGTGCAGGTTCTGGACAGAATGGTGAATCTGCGGGTACAGGCACAACGGAGAACCCAGAAGGCACGGGTACGACGGAAGGTACTGATCCAGAAGCGACTAACGGCGAAACGCCATCGACTGAAACGGGGACAACGGATGCTTCATCCACTCCGGTAGTCAGCGAAAGTGGCAAAGAAGGTCGCAATACTTTGTTCAATGTGAACTATACCGGTTCCGATACGTTGAAAGTAGACATTGCAGCTACTGGTCAAAGCTGGTTGGAAGTGTACAAATCTGCTGATTCCAGTGGTGAGCGTCTGTTCTTCAACAACACCGAGAGTGGACAAAACCTGTCTTACGATCTGACCGATTCCGGTCTATATATTAAATCCGGTAATTCGCCAGCTACGAAGATTACGATCAATGGTCAGCCGATCACAGATGGCAAAGCGACTTCTCGTATCGTGCTGAAGCTGGTAAAAGAAGCACCAACTACGGATGCAACTTCCACTTCCGGTACAACTGATGCGACAGGGACAACGGACGGTACGTCTACCTCTACCGACAGCACTGAAGGTACAACAACAGATTCCACATCCAGCAGTAACTGATAAACAATCACAAAGGACATCCCTTACTTCCGTTCTGCGGAACCGGATGTCCTTTTGCGAGTTTAGTTTATGTATGTAATGCATACGAACGCATTCTTGTCTGAAGATGATCTTGAGTATTAGCTAGGAGCGCATCATTAGCGTTTACACATCTGGATCACCGTTATCGTATTAGACTTGCACACCAATATCACCTATAATTTGACTAAAGGGGGAGACTTCTGTGGCTTCTGAAAATTCATTTGATATCGTATCCAAAATGGACATGCAAGAAATGACCAACGCAATTACTCAAACGGAAAAGGAAATCGCCAGCCGTTTTGATTTTAAAGGCAGCAAAAGTACACTGACATTGGAGAAAGAAACACTTGTGTTAGTATCCGATGACGATTACAAACTCGGTGCATTAATCGACGTTTTGCAATCGAAAATGGTAAAACGCGGTCTGCCGATCAAAAATATTGAATACGAAAAGGTCGAACCTGCTTCGATGGGAACCGTACGTCAACGTCTCAAATTGAAGCAAGGCATTGATCAGGAAAATGCGAAAAAGATCAATATTCTCATTCGCGATTCCAAGCTAAAAGTGAAAAGTCAGATCCAAGGTGATCAAATCCGCGTAACGGGTAAAAACCGCGATGATCTGCAATCTATTATTCAACTGCTCCGCAAAGCGGATCTGCCGCTCGATCTTCAATTTACAAACCTGAAATAACAATTGCATGTAACGGTTTTGTTACAGGGCGGATGGAGGCTGCACGTTGATGTTGATAAACAAAATACGGTCGCATGCAGGTACATATAAGCGGCTATACCATAATGCTGGACTCAGCGTAGGAGGTACACTGTGAACCTGCCAAACCAAATCACGATGGCCCGCATTGCGCTTGTGCCGGTCATGATGCTGTTTTTGCTGGTTGATTTTCCTTTTGGCGAGCAGTTGTTGCATATCGGCAGTTCCTTTCAAGTAAGTTACAACGATCTGATTGCGGCATTTATTTTCATTGTTGCGGCAAGTACAGACGGAATTGACGGTCATATCGCACGTAGTCGCAATCTCGTTACGAACTTGGGCAAGTTGCTTGACCCACTAGCGGATAAGCTACTCGTATCCGCAGCGCTGATCTCGCTTGTATCCTTGGGCAAATGTGCAGCATGGATGGCGATTATTATCATCTTCCGCGAGTTTGCGATTACAGGTCTACGTCAGATCGCCTTATTGGAAGGCTCTGTCGTTGCAGCAAGCAACTGGGGCAAAGCGAAAACGATCACTCAAATCGTGGCGATCATTGCATTAATGATTAACAATTTCCCATTTGCCTTAATCGGTTTTCCATTTGCCGAAATTGCCATTTGGATTGCCACATTGATTACCCTATATTCGGGTGTCGATTATTTCATCAAAAATAAAAATTTGCTTCATTTTCATAATTCCTGATTAATGGTGAGCATGAGCTTCCATCCGACGATGCAATAGTTATTTATAAGATCGTTGTAATCGGTAGTATGAACATGAAGCGGCAGTAAAGGCAATAGGGATCGCTCTATTGTCTTTTTCTGTGAGGATTCTTCGCTTTACAATGCTGCTTGTTTAAATCATACAAATGTAATAGCAGAACAGCATAAGCATCCTCACATCCGCGTATGGAAGTAGATACACTATCAACCTTAATCATGCACTGTTTCAAAAGGGAGGATACAATCATGAAAGCCGTCAAAGCAGAAATTATCGCTGTTGGAACCGAGTTACTGCTCGGTCAAATTACGAATACGAATGCGCAATACCTATCTCAACAACTGTCTTATCTGGGCATTGATGTGTATTACCAGACCGTGGTTGGAGATAATCTAAACCGTTTGAAACAGGCAATTGAACTAGCAAGTAGCCGGGCAGATGTAGTCGTATTTTCCGGCGGGATCGGGCCAACGCAAGATGATCTGACCAAAGATGCTCTTGGTGAAGTGCTGGGACGCTCATTGCACATCTATCCAGAAGCGATGCAAAAGATCGAAACGTTCTTTGAAGGTCGCGATAAGCCGATGACTGAAAATAACCGTCGTCAGGCAATTATTCTGGAACATAGTCATCCGCTTGATAACGAAGTCGGTCTCGCAGTCGGAATCGCCATTAGTCAGAACGACAAGCATTATGTCGTGCTACCAGGACCACCGAAAGAACTCAAACCGATGTTTGAGCAGCAAGCAGTTCCGTGGTTATTGAGTAATGTGCTGTCCGGTGAGTATCCAATCTATTCCAAAATGTTGAAATTTGCCGGTATCGGTGAGTCCGCATTGGAAGACGCATTGCTAGATCTGATCAGCGCACAGACCGATCCGACGATTGCACCTTATGCCAAAGAAGCGGAAGTCACGATCCGCCTGACTACCAAAGCACCGGATGAAAAACAAGCGATGGAGAAACTGAAAGCGATGGAAGCGGTCATTCGCGATCGTCTGCCAGATCATATGTATGCAGATCAGGATATCCGAATTGAGCAGCAGATTTTACAGATGATGACGGGTATGAAATTGACGCTTGCGGCGGCAGAGAGCTGTACCGGCGGTCTGATTATGGAAAATCTGACCAAAGTGCCTGGCAGTGCACTCGTATTCATGGGCGGAATCGTATCGTATTCCAACGAAATGAAAGAAAAGCTCCTTCAAATCCCGCATGATCTACTGGAAGGCGAAGATGCACCGGGAGCCGTGAGTGAAGAGGTCGCACAATTGATGGCACATGAAGCGCGCCAAATTCTAGATACTGACTTTGCCGTTGCAGTGACGGGAGTGGCAGGTCCGGGATCATCGGAACGCAAACCTGTCGGTCTAGTATATGTTGCGCTTGCGGAACGAGGACAGGATACGCAAGTATGGAAGCTGAATTTAAAAGGGAATCGCGAAGCTATTCGCATCCGCTCAGCCAAGAGCATCATGTACCGCCTCTGGCTTCGTCTCAAGCAACTTCAGCATGAACAGCCTGTAGATTAGAGCACGGAGGGCAAACAGCCATTACAGACGATCTGCGGGCTTGCAGATCGCATACAGCTATGCTATGATCACTTTAGCCGGAAGAACCGCAGCAAACCATTGCTGCGGTTTTTTGTTTCATTAGGGAGAAAAGCATGTAATTCTTACATAACGGCCGCACAAAACAGTTTGAAAAATAAGCCATTTTGTATTTTGATCATATTTTACAATATTTGTAATATGGCGAACGGAGGGCTGCAAAAAGACGAATATATGTTCGAAAAAAGCTTGGCAAAAGGTGAAAATTGCAGTATAATTAGTTTATAAACATTGAGAAGGATGTGAGCTGATTGTCAGATCGTCGTGCTGCGCTGGATATGGCGCTTCGTCAAATAGAAAAACAATTCGGTAAAGGTTCCGTTATGAAACTCGGGGAATCTACGCATATGCAAGTTGAAGTTGTACCAAGTGGATCGATTGCTTTGGATATTGCTTTAGGAACAGGCGGAATGCCAAGAGGTCGGATCATTGAAATATACGGACCTGAATCTTCAGGTAAAACTACGGTTGCCCTGCATGCAGTTGCGGAAGTGCAAAAAGCCGGCGGTCAAGCAGCATTTATTGATGCTGAGCACGCGTTGGACCCGCAATATGCTAAGAATCTGGGTGTAAACATTGATGAGCTGCTGCTGTCCCAGCCGGATACGGGTGAACAGGGTCTGGAAATCGCTGAAGCTCTCGTTCGTAGTGGTGCGGTTGATATCATCGTTATCGACTCCGTAGCGGCACTCGTGCCAAAAGCAGAGATCGAAGGCGAAATGGGTGACTCTCACGTCGGTTTGCAAGCACGTTTGATGTCTCAAGCGCTGCGCAAACTGTCCGGTGCCATCAGCAAATCGAAAACAATTACTATCTTCATCAACCAATTGCGTGAAAAAGTCGGCGTTATGTTCGGTAACCCGGAAACAACACCAGGCGGTCGTGCACTGAAATTCTACTCTACTGTACGTCTTGATGTGCGTCGTATTGAAGCTATCAAAAACGGTAACGACATCGTCGGTAACCGTACACGTATCAAAGTAGTGAAAAATAAAGTAGCACCTCCGTTCAAACAGGCAGAGATCGACATCATGTATGGTGAAGGTATCTCCAAAGAAGGTAGCTTGATCGATATCGGTACGGAAAAAGATATCGTAAACAAAAGTGGCGCTTGGTATTCGTATGATGGCGAGCGTATGGGTCAAGGTAGAGAGAATGCGAAGCAATTCCTGAAAGAAAATCCGCAAATCTCCCTCGTTATTGAAAATAGAATTCGTGAACTGAGCAACCTGAGTACACTGGTGGATGCTCCTACGGACGATCAAAAACGTAAAGAAGAATTGGAAGAGCAAGAACTGTTCTCGGAAGCAACAGAGTAATTCAGTCATTGCAGGTTCTATCATCCGAACATTTCGGATAGAGCAAATCAATACAGCCAGTCACTGATATGTGCCAGCATGTTAGTGACCCTAAGCGCCTGTAACGTGCATACGTTCAGGCGCTTATTTTATATGCAAGTAAATCTGTACTCCAGAAGGGAACCATAGGGATGAATAACTTTAGATCGTTTCGCAAATCAACTCGCAAGTCGTCTCGTTCACAGCAAGCTGAAGCTACTGAACAACCGAATGAGTGGGAATTAGAAGAAGAATTCGATCAAAAAGCAGATCGATTAGATGACTTTCCAGATGACGGCGAATTGGAGATCATCTCTGTTGAACCGGTGCGTTGGCCGCGGTTTCATTACCGATTGACGTTTGGCGAATTGAATCTGATTGTGCACGAAGATGTGATGATCAAATATCGAATGCTAAAAGGGTATTCGTTTACGAAGGACGCACTACAAGAAATTATGGCTGCGAATGAATTACAGGCAGCATATGCGTCATCTGTCAATTATTTGAGTTATCGTTCCCGTACTCGTACGGAAGTTGCGCGTAAATTGCGTGAAAAAGAATATGAGAATCATGTGATTGAAGCAACGTTAGAGCGATTGGAGCAGGAAAAGCTGATTGACGATGGACTGTTCGCCCAGCAGTGGGCAAAACAACGTGTTCGTACGCAGAAAAAGGGCAAAGTGTGGATTAGACAGGAATTACGGCAAAAAGGCGTAGATCAAGAGCAAATTGAACAAGCACTTGGCGATATTGACGAGGATGAAGAGTTAAATAGTGCTGTGCTGTTGGCACAGAAGAAATGGAACAGTACATCCGGTCAATGGCTGGACAAAAAGCGTAAAACGATGGCATACCTGATGCGTCGCGGATATTCTTCTGATCTAGTTCGCCGCGCATTGGCTCAAGTCGAACAGAATCAAGACGAAGAGGAAGAAGATTAATCGCTTTACTTTTCTACAGCAATAGTCAAGATATGCGCCAAGTATACGACACAGACATTCAGCATCGTAAGGATGTACGTATAGATCATCTGTACTCACACACTGATTTGAACAAAAAGATCATTTGAGCACCATATAATAAAACGGAACTGGACAACTATTGTCCAACTTCAAATAAATACTGCTGTTTTGCACATTGGGGCGGATTCATAATTTTGTAATCAGAGAGCAGAACGCAAAAATCATCGTAACACAATAATAACGAAATCAACTGTTTTTGCATTTATAGCGCCATCTATCGGTTGTTATGATGCAAGTGTACAGACAGAAATGCCAATTGCTTGACAATGTCTTTTGGCAAATAATAAAATGGATGTGTACAGTTTGTCATTTTTACGTCATTTTTAGCTTATTGACACCCGGTGGCGTAATGTCGACAGACTGTTGTACAAAGGCTTGAATAATGAAAATGTTTATCTCCCTTGAACAGGGAATTGGCACATGTACCCGCATGGGCGATGAAAGAGATTGTAAAGGGATGAAGCATTGCATTACCAATCAACAATGGTGGTAGTTCCCAAGGAATACCTTGGAGGAATCAGCGAGGAGGTGAACAGAATGGATTATCTCTGGATCATAATTCTCGTTGTTGCCGCATTATTCTTTGGGTTCGTGATCGGATATTTTATTCGCAAATCTCTTGCAGAAGCTAAAATTTCCAGTGCAGAAACTGCTGCCGCGCAAATCGTGGAAAATGCAAAAAAAGAAGCAGAAGCACTGAAAAAAGAAACAGTTCTGGAAGCAAAAGACGAAATCCACAAATTCAGAGCTGAAGCTGAAAAAGACATTCGTGAACGTCGGAATGAAAATCAACGGCTGGAAAGACGATTGTTGCAGAAGGAAGAGTCGCTGGATAAAAAGCTGGAATCACTGGAACGCAAAGAAGAACAAGTGGCTAACAAAGAGAAACGTATCGAAGAGACACAGCAACAAATCGAACAGCTATATGGCAGCCAGGTCGCAGAATTGGAACGTATCTCCAATCTGACCATGGAAGATGCACGCAGTATTATCCTGAGCAATGTTGAACAGGAAGTGCGTCATGAAACTGCACAATTGATCAAAGATATTGAACAACAGGCGAAAAACGAAGCGGACAAAAAGTCGCGTGAAATCATCACACTTGCGATTCAGCGTTGTGCGGCGGACCACGTGGCAGAGACAACCGTTTCTGTTGTCACCTTGCCTAATGAAGAGATGAAAGGCCGGATTATCGGTCGTGAAGGTCGCAACATCCGTGCACTGGAAACATTAACGGGAATCGATCTAATTATCGATGATACACCGGAAGCGGTTATTTTATCCGGATTTGATCCGATTCGTCGTGAAATCGCTCGTACAGCATTGGAGAAATTGGTTGCTGACGGACGTATTCACCCGGCTCGTATCGAAGAGATGGTGGACAAATCCCGCCGCGAAGTGGATGAGCGCATTCGTGAATACGGAGAGCAATCTACATTCGAAGTCGGTGTACACGGTCTACACCCAGACCTGATCAAAATTCTGGGACGACTCAAGTTCCGTACCAGTTATGGTCAAAACGTGCTGAAACACTCCATGGAGGTCGCTTACCTTACTGGTCTGATGGCCGCCGAACTAGGTCAGGATATCACGCTTGCGAAACGTGCAGGCTTACTGCATGATATCGGTAAAGCGCTTGACCATGAAGTGGAAGGTTCACACGTAGAGATCGGTGTCGAACTGGCGAAGAAATACAAAGAGCATCCAGTCGTTATTAACAGTATCGCGTCTCACCACGGCGATACCGAAGCGACTTCGATTATCGCAATGCTGGTTGGTGCTGCTGACGCATTGTCTGCTGCTAGACCAGGAGCGAGACGCGAGACGCTGGAAACGTATATCCGTCGTCTGGAAAAGCTCGAAGAAATATCGGAATCGTTCGATGGCGTCGAAAAATCGTATGCGATTCAAGCTGGACGCGAAATTCGCGTCATGGTGCAACCGGATAAGATTGACGATGCAGACAGTTTCCGACTGGCACGTGACATTACGAAAACGATTGAGAATGAACTGGATTATCCAGGGCATATCAAAGTTACCGTCATCCGCGAAACGCGGGCGGTCGATTACGCAAAATAAAGAACATGCGAAAAGTGACCTGGATAACGGGTCACTTTTTGTATATGAAGACGGAGGAGAATCACCATCAAAGTTATTTTTATTGGAGATATTGTCGGTAGTACAGGGCGTAGAGCGATTAAAGCAAGCCTTCCTAGGTTAAAATCAAAGTATAACCCGGACATCATCATAGCAAACGCGGAGAATTCGGCTTCTGGCAGAGGGTTGACGCGCAAGATTGCCAATGAGCTGTTTGAACAAGGCATTCACGGGATTACAATGGGGAACCATACATGGGATAACAGAGAGATTTTCGATTTTATCGACGATGAACAGCGGATGGTTCGTCCGGCCAATTTCCCACCCGATACACCAGGTCGCGGATATACGATTATCAAAAACGGTGGTAAGCAGCTAGCGATCATTAACTTACAGGGACGCACGTTCTTGCCTGCAATCGATTGCCCTTTCCGCAAAGTGGATGAGATTCTGGATGAACTGAATGGCAAAACGAATGCGATTCTAGTCGATTTCCATGCAGAAGCAACATCTGAGAAAATCGCGATGGGCTGGTATTTGGAAGGTCGCGCTTCAATGGTAGTCGGTACGCATACTCACGTACAGAGCAATGACGACACCATTTTGCCGGGTGGTACAGCGTATCAAACGGATGTTGGTATGGTCGGTTCGCGTGAAGGTGTGCTTGGTATGGAGAAGGATGCGGTGCTGTACAAATTCCAAACGCAGCTACCTGCACGTTTTCAAGTGTGTGAAGGCAAATGGCATTTTCACGCGGTATTCGTAGATATTGACGATCAGACTGGCAAAGCGAAAAAAATCGAAAAAATACGCATGTACGAAGACGAATGGCATATGGATTAATGACAATGGATGCCGGGATCCACGAAAATTCCTCATATTCTACGTTGTAGTGAGGGATAGAAGTCTCGCTCTCGAAGGCATTATTGCATTATGATCTTTCGTTCAATAACGGCGCCCCATCATCCCAATGAAGCCAATCGACGATATACTTGTACAGGCAAAAGCAAGGTCTGAAAATATATTTGTCAATTTGGCAATGTTCGGCTCAAAAAAAGAAGGAAACGAAAACAAATCCTCGAATACTAACTAGACGCAATTCCGATCATTTTTGAAGCTAAGCCATCATTCATTCCTAGGGGAGGTACTTAACATGGAAGTATTAAAAGTGTCAGCAAAATCCAACCCGAACTCAGTTGCAGGAGCCCTGGCAGGAGTGTTGCGCGAGCGCGGCGCTGCCGAGCTTCAAGCCATCGGAGCGGGTGCACTTAATCAAGCGATCAAAGCTGTAGCTATTGCCAGAGGATTTGTAGCACCAAGTGGAGTTGACTTGATTTGTATTCCTGCCTTTACTGATATTGTGATTGATGGAGAAGATAGAACAGCCATGAAGCTGATTGTGGAGCCGAGGTAATCATTCGCTAACGAGTGAATAAAGTAAAATATGTGACCTGTATGCCTTTTTACTGAAAGCATGCAGGTCTTTTTGCTGAATGGATTTTCATTTTCATAGTAAAAGATGTATAATGGCATAGTATGTATGTTAGCGTTTGTGGACGTGTTCATTAGCGGAATTAGATATTGTGATTGTCAATATCTCGTTAAGTCCGTTATGAATCATATGCGGCTTATTTTCTGATGATCAGGAAGTACGTGTATTTTGTTACAAGCGCATAAAGAATAGCTGAGGAGTGACATTCAATGAGTAAAGTAGTACCTGTAGGCGTATCTGCCCGTCATATTCACCTGTCCCAAGAGCATGTAGAAATTCTGTTTGGTGCTGGTTATCAACTGACTGAATTCAAACCACTGTCCCAACCGGGTCAGTTTGCTGCCAACGAAACAGTTGAGGTTGTTGGCTCTAAAGGTTCTTTCCCTAAAGTTCGTATTCTGGGTCCTGCACGCGCAGCGACACAGCTGGAAATCTCTCTGACTGATTCGTTCGCAGTTGGCGTAAAAGCACCTGTACGCGAATCTGGTAATATCGCGGGTACACCAGGCATTCTGATCAAAGGGCCAGCTGGTGAAGTGGAAATTCAGGAAGGCGTAATCGTGGCTGCCCGCCACATTCACTTCCACACATCTGATGCCGAAAAATGGGGTATCAAAGACCAGGATAAACTGAATGTTCGCCTGTCTGGCGAGCGTGGCATGGTACTGGAAAATGTGATTGCACGCGTATCTGATTCGTTTGCACTGGATATGCACATTGATACCGATGAAGCGAATGCTGCTGGTGCACGTACTGGCGACACTGCTGAAATCATCGACTAAGATCAATACGAATATAGTTAAAAACCAGGATTGTCTGTGAATCGTAATGAAGAGTATCGTATGTCTCTTGCATTATGGATCAATACAGCGATCCTGGTTTTTTTGATGCAACGTCAATTGCGATGCAGCATTAAGTTTGTGAAGTGGATACTACATACATTAAGCAATGCATGAAGAACGGTGCTGATTCAGAAGTAATATTCTGCTACTATGAATACATATCAATTTCAACGAATGAAGCTTCGATAAGGAGTGAAGCTGAACTTCAGTTGCAGGAGGACATGATCATGAGTTATCGTATCCGTTTGACGTTGTTGCTGTTTCTATTCATAAGCTATATACCAGCGTATCATCAGGCGGATGCTGCATCTGCGCTGAATGAGCCAAAGTTGTTCAAAAAATTAGATCAGCTGAGCAGTGAGCAAGTCATCATCGTCACCGCTGATACACAGCGTTCCATCACGGGCAGACTGTATGTATACGAAAAGCAGGAAAGTGGCTGGAAACGCCAGCTAGGTCCAATACCAGTTGTATTGGGCAATAAAGGGCTTGGTAAAACAAAAGAAGGCGATGGCAAAACACCGCTTGGAACGTATACACTTGGCACTGCATTTGGCAGTAGTAACCAGGCGCCGACTGGATTGAAAACCGATTATCGCACAGCAGGGGCGGACGATTATTGGATTGATACACCGGGATCACCAGATTATAACAGCTGGGTTGCATACGAAGGCAATCCGAAGGAGCGCTGGTCTTCATTTGAACGATTGAATAATCCGTTGTACCAGTATGCGATGGTCATTAACTACAATATGAATCCTGTCGTTTCTGGCAAAGGTAGTGCGATTTTTATGCATATCTGGCGTGCGTCCAACAAGCCGACAGAAGGCTGTATTGCGATGTCCCAGGACAATCTGCTACGAGTAATGAAGATGATAGATCCAGACTTGAATCCGAAAATTCGTATCGGTGTAGGTTCGCAGATATATTGAATAGGGCTTGTAAGTCACTCGGAAGTGAGCAGCAGTTGGGTATTCCTTGCTTTTTATATAGATAGTGCCATGCTATAATTATAGGTAATGCTTTTTTGTTCATTTGGTTGTTGATGTTGATAACAATACAATTCACATATCCGATAATGATTGATTTGCAGTTCGTTTACTAGCAAGGTCCGAAGGTAAACATAGAGCGCAATAGACTCATATAACGCTCCGTAACAGCACTGCAAACGATATATTCTGGAAATGGTAATGGTGGGGGAGTGACAGCATAGCATGTCAAAACAGACAAAAGATTATTCCAAGTATTTTGACTTTTCCGATGCAAAAGTGATCTCGGAAGACGAACATGGCAAAAAAATCCGTATCCGCGGACGTGATATTCATATTGTCTCTGAACCGAATCAGCGCGAAGAGAAGAAGCGCGGTAAGCAAGACGTGCAGGTTATGTACGAAAATGCAGTGCCGGAAGAATTGCGTCATATCGGCGTTGGCAAGCATTATCTCGTATATACGTTTGGTTGCCAGATGAACGAGCATGATTCCGAAACGATCAAAGGTATGCTGGAGCAAATGGGTTATCAAGCGACCGAAAGCCGTGAAGAAGCGGATATCATTCTGCTGAATACGTGCGCTATTCGTGAAAATGCAGAAGATCGTGTATTTGGCGAACTCGGTCATCTGAAAACGCTGAAGCTAGAACGTCCGGGCTTGCTGCTTGGTGTCTGCGGTTGTATGGCACAGGAAGAAGGCGTTGTGAACCGGATTATGCAGCGACATAACTTTGTCGATATGATCTTTGGTACACATAATATCCATCGTCTGCCTCAGTTAGTACAAGGAGCATTGTTTAGCAAAGAAATGGTCGTCGAGGTGTGGTCCAAAGAAGGCGATATCGTCGAGAACCTGCCGAAAAAACGTCAAGGTATGCGTGGTTGGGTAAATATTATGTATGGCTGCGACAAATTTTGTACGTATTGCATCGTGCCGTATACGCGTGGCAAGGAGCGCAGCCGTCTGCCACAGGACGTCATTGCCGAAGTGCGCGAGCTGGCACGTCAAGGCTTCAAAGAGATTACACTGCTGGGACAGAACGTGAATGCCTATGGCAAAGATCTGGAAGGCATGAATTATACATTTGGCGATCTGATGGATGATATTTCCAAAATCGATATTCCGCGCGTGCGCTTTACAACATCGCATCCGCGTGATTTTGATGATCGTCTAGTTGAAGTACTCGCTCAGGGTGGCAATCTGGTGGAACATATCCATCTGCCTGTACAGTCGGGTAGCACGGAAGTGTTGAAAAAGATGAGTCGTAAATACAGTCGCGAGCATTATTTGGAGCTGGTGGACAAAATCTATACTTCTATTCCGAACGCGGTGCTGACTACGGATATTATCGTTGGCTTCCCTGGCGAAACAGATGAGCAGTTTGAACAAACGCTGTCGCTTGTGCGTGAAGTGGGCTTTGACTCTGCGTATACGTTTATTTATTCGCCGCGCGAAGGTACGCCTGCCGCTTCGATGGAGGATAATGTGCCGATGGAAGTGAAAAAGCAGCGCTTGCAGCGTTTAAATGATACAATCAAACAGTACAGCCGCATTGGCAGCGAGAAGTTTCTCGGTCAGGTAGTGGAAGTACTCGTTGAAGGCGCCAGCAAAAATAATGAGCATGTGCTTGCCGGACGAACACGTTCCAACAAGCTCGTTCATTTTGAAGGTGCTGATGATCTGATTGGTGAATTTGTACATGTACAGATTACCGATTACAAAACATTTTACATTAAAGGCGAGCTGGTGGCAGAACCTGTAGCCATAAGCTGATTACAGAGCATTCTGCCGGTATAGCCGTCTTTCTGGAAGGGAGATACTGCCCGTGCAGCAGCAGGAGCATAACGAACATCAACAGGAACCGGTGAATGCTATTCCTGATCTGGATACAAGCGGATTGCATATTCGCGAAGATATTATGGCGAAGACGAATCAACTCGCTTCTCTCATTTCCGAAAGTGAGGAAGTTGTCCATTTTCAAAAGGCGGAGCAGATGATTCTGACTCATGAGCGAGTGCAAAGTCTGATCTCGCAAATTAAGAAGAAGCAAAAAGAAGTGGTTGCCTTTGAGTCGATGCGTAATCAGAAGATGGTTGCTAACATTGAAGCCGAGATGGCAGCCTTGCAGCAGGAAATGGACGATATTCCATTGATCTCCGATTACCAAGAGTCGCAGGTAGAGATTAATGATCTGCTACAGATGGTCATGTCTGCTATTTACAATACGGTATCGGAGAAGATTCATGTAGAGAGTGGCAAAGATTCTCCGCCGCCATCGTGTGGAGACTGAATATTGTCTATCTTTTGCTGTTCTCTTTGCAGTCATTGTATGATTACGAAGATAGAACAGACCATGAAGATCCAGAGTCATCCTATTGTATAGGGAGCGGGTATAGTAAGGGCGCGGATAGTCAATCCGCGTCTTTTTTACCATCTTCAATCCGTCACGTATCACTTCAATCCGTCACGTATCACTTCAATCACTCATGTATAGTCTTCAATCGATCATGTATCATCGCTAGAGTCTGCTTGTTAGGAGTGGTGCTTGCAGAAAGAGTGCTACATCGCCTTTGCCTACGTCATGTTATATAATGAAGAACATAATGAATCTTCTGCCGCAGCATGCGGACAAACAAGACAGAAAGAAGTGGACCGTATGGAATCTTCGTCTTATGACCGCGCACCGGTATTGATACGGGAACATCAGCAGGGGGAACACTTGCCGATCTCGCTACTCTTGTTAGCAGATCCAGACGAGAGCATGCTTCAACGCTATATGAATTACTGTCGCTGGTGGATGGCGGAATACGATGGAATACCTGTGGGTGCTTGTGGCGCGCTGCAACGTGGCAGCGAAGAGTGGGAGATTATGAATATAGCTGTATTGCCGGATTATGCAGGTCAGGGGATTGGCAGTGATTTACTCAGGCATGTACTGGAAGCGCTTGAGCGCGCTGGTGGTAACTTGATCACCGTATGTACTGGTAATTCCAGTATTGGTCCACTGGCTTTGTACCAGAAGCATGGATTTCGGATTACTGATGTGGAAACGGATTATTTTGTGCGACATTATGGGGAGCCGATCATTGAGAATGGGATTACATGCCGCGACCGCATTACATTGACGCTTCATTGTGCCCCTTCACATAGTGGGCGAAATAAACCCTCTGTGCTGCCGGGATTTCAGGCAGCTGTTTATATTCGAATTGCCCAGATTCGCGATTCCGGTCCATTGATTCGGATGAAAAAGAAGCTGGACGCACAGACGACATATATGCTGCTGGAACCGGGAGAACGAACGATGACTGAACCGGAACAGCGTGATATGATTCGCTATGCACTGCGAAGTGCCAACTCCAATATCTTTCTCGCAGAATATCAAGGGCAGATTATCGGCTATCTGGAAGCGATGGGCGGTAAGGTCGTACGCAACCGGCATACGATCTATATTGTGGTCGGTGTATTGCAGGAGTATGCTAATCGTGGTGTCGGTCGGCGTTTGTTTCATAGTATGCTGCACTGGGCAGAGGATCGTGGTGTGCATCGGATTGAGCTGACGGTACAATCGGTGAATGTACGGGGGCTACATTTGTATCGCTCACTTGGCTTTCGAATGGAAGGTATTCAGAAGGACGCACTGCTGGTGAACAATCAATATGTGGATTTGATCCAGATGAGCTTGCTGTTGTAGTTGGACAGACAAAGATATAATTGTAACTAGATAGCTGCAATTGATGTATAAACAATAATCACAAATGGTCAATATCTAGCTGGTGAATATCTACCGCAAATGATAGATGGTAATCATAAACGATAATCCTCAAGTGTAAATACCAAGCGTAACACATAGTCATAAAACATCGCGATATGATAACTGCCGGGTTTCCGGCGCAACAACGGGCGTAACGGAACCGACGAGCATACTGATAGTATATCCACACTCAACAACGAAAACGGAGGAACGCCCGATGACAGAATGGGATGACGTATTACAAGCAAGTGAGCAAATGTACTGGGGACTGCTAGGGTGCCGTCTAGTAGAAAGCCATCATGAATATATCAAAATTGGATTGACTGCTACAGCGAGTCATTTAAATCATATGCATATTGTCCATGGTGGGGTAATGATGTCTATGATGGATCAAGCGATGGGTATGATGGCGATGGCAGTGCAGGGTGGTCAACCGTGTGTAACGACCAATATGAACACGCATTTTGTGCAATCGATGACCGAAGGTGAGCTGTTTGCGAGTGCGCGTGTTATTCATCATGCTGGTCGTACGATGACGTTGCAGGCAGAGATTACGAACAGCGAAGATGTGACCGGAGCGATTGCGACAGCGACCTTTATCGCTACGCGCAGCAAATAAAGATTGACCTTACATTATTAATAGTTCATAATGATATTATCAAAAAGATAAAATGAACAGTGGTGATAAAATTGACGGAAAACAACAAACAGCATACGTATGATGTTAAAAAGTACCGTACACCGGATGGAGCGCCCGCCGATATCGTCATGTTTACACTGACCAAAAAGGAGCGCAAAACCTTCACCAAAACATTGCCTCTACGCGAATTGAAGGTAATGCTGATTCGCCGCCGTTCGTGGCCGTTTGCCGGTAAATGGGCTTTACCGGGCGGATTCTCACGCGATAATGAGTCGCTATTTGAAGCTGCTCAGCGCGAACTCAAGGAAGAGACGGGAGTCGATGCACGTCATCTGGAATATCTGGGTGTGTACAGCAAGCCGGGACGTGATCCGCGCGGCTGGATTATCTCACATGCTTTTTTTGCACTGGTAGAAGAGGAAGTACTGGAAAAGCGTCGTGCCGCTGATGATGCCGAGGAGGTCGGCTTGTTTACGATTGAGGAAGCGCTGGACAAGCTGGAGCTTGGGTTTGACCATCATGATATTATTCGTGATGCGTACATGCGTATTCAGGAGCAGATGCTCAGTACGGTCATTGCCAAAAAGTTTCTGCCGCCAGAATTTACGCTCAGCGAGCTGTATCAGGTGATCAAGGCGGTTGTGCCGGATTTTGAAGAACCGAATTTTATTCGTAAAATTACGTCCACGCGCAGCCGCAAAGGCATTATCGAGGAAGTGCGGGATGACGACGGTAATCCGCTCAGTTCCAATCAGTATTCCCAGCGCCCAGCACAGTTGTACCGGTTTACCGGTCTGGTGCCGCGTTTATCCATTTATTCGTAAGGAGGATATGTGATGAAAGCACTGATCGTGATTGATTATACGAATGATTTTGTGGATGGCAAGTTGCCGGTGGGACAGCCGGGTATTGAGATTGAGCAGCGAATAGTGGATTTGACTGAGCAGTTTGTAGAGCAGGGGGACTGGGTGGTGATGGCGGTCGATCTGCATGACGAGCAAGATGCTTTTCACCCGGAAGCGTCCTTGTTCCCGCCGCATAATATTCGCGGTACGGCAGGACGTGAGCTATATGGCAGACTGAAGCAAGTGTATGAGCAGAACCAGCAGCAGATCTACTGGATGGACAAGACGCGTTATAGTGCTTTTGCCGGTACGGATCTGGAGATGCAGCTACGTGCGCGTGGCATTACCGAGCTGCATCTGATCGGGGTATGTACCGACATCTGTGTGCTGCATACCGCTGTGGACGCCTACAATCGAGGATTCACGATGACAGTACATGAAGATGCGGTTGCTAGCTTCAATCCAGCGGGGCATGAATGGGCTTTGCAGCATTTCAAAGGTACACTTGGCGCAAATGTGGTTAAAGGATAATCATTGCATCGTTTGCAGCATGCTGTAGCCGGAAATGTGATTAGGTTCACAATTTCGGCTATGGCGGTATTATCATTAAAGAGGTGAAGTCGTGATGAGACAATATGGACTTGCGTTACATACAGACAAATATCAGATCAATATGATGTACGCCCATTGGGTGAATGGTACACACAATCGACGTGCCGTATTCGAAGCGTATTTCCGCAAGTTACCGTTCGGTAACGGGTATGCCGTATTTGCCGGATTAGAGCGGATTGTCAATTATATGAATCATCTGACATTTCATGAGGATGAGATTGCTTTTCTGGCAGAGCAGGAAGAGCAGTATGATGCGCGTTTTCTGGATGAATTGAGACAGTTCCGTTTTCGCGGCAATCTGTATGCGATGCAGGAAGGTGCAGTTGTATTCGCAGATGAGCCACTGCTTCGTGTAGAAGGTACGATTATGGAAGCACAGTTGGTTGAAACGGCGCTGCTGAACTTTATGAACTATCAGACCTTGATTGCGACCAAAGCTTCGCGGATCAAGCAGGTAGCGGGCGACGATATTCTGCTGGAATTCGGTACACGTCGTGCACAGGAAGCAGATGCGGCAATCTGGGGCGCTCGTGCTGCTTATATCGCAGGGTTCCACGGTACATCGAATGTGCTTGCCGGTGCCAAATTTGGTATTCCTGCCAAAGGCACACATGCACACGCATGGGTACAGAGCTTTGGCAATGAGCAGGAGGCATTTGATCGGTATGCAGCGGCATTGCCAGATGGCGTAACGCTGCTGGTGGATACATTCGATACACTCGGCAGCGGCGTTCCACATGCGATCAAGACTGCCAAAGATCTCGAAGCACGCGGTAAAAAGATGAGTGCCATCCGTCTGGATAGCGGTGATCTAGCGTATTTATCCATTCAAGCGCGTAAAATGCTGGATGATGCAGGGCTGCCGTATGTGAAGATCGTCGCGTCGAATGATCTCGATGAAAATACAATTTTGGATTTGAAATCTCAAGGGGCACGCATTGACACATGGGGGGTAGGTACACAACTTATCACTGCTTCGGATCAGCCGTCACTTGGTGGTGTGTACAAGCTGGTAGAGTGCGAGATTGACGGCGAAATGAAGCCTGTTATCAAAATCTCCGCCAACCCGGAAAAAGTCACAACACCGGGCAGCAAGGATGTATACCGTATTATTAGTACAGGCAGCGGTAAAGCAATTGCCGACTATATTTGTTTCCCGAACGAATCGGAGCCGCGGGAAGGCAAGCGACTCAAGCTGTTCAATCCGCTGCATCCGTATATCCGTAAATATGTATCGGATTACGAAGCGGTAGCTTTACTGCAACCGATCTTTGTTGAAGGCAAGCAAGTATACGAATTGCCTTCCCTGCAAGACATTCGTGCTTACCATGTAAGTCAGCTGGATCAGTTCTGGCCGGAATACCAGCGTAAGCTGAATCCAGAAATTTATCGTGTGAATATTAGTCCGAAAGCATGGGATATGAAGCAGCGTTTAATTGCTGAACACTTGCCACCGGAAGAAGCATAAGCTTCAATATCGTACTTGCTTCTTTTTTAAACTATTTAAAGTGATATCTCTGGACAATGATCAGATGACTGATCAGTAAGCAAAGCCCTGTGTGATAGCATCCACCGCAACATAGCGAGAATGCAGTCATACAGGGCTTTTTGCTGTTCCTTTGCAGTGTTATCGATGACAACTATCTTTTGAGTACATAATAATCACCAATGAAAAGTTATCATAATCATAGTTTTTATCAATGATATTTGCGATCATAATAGGTTTTCAAAACGCAACATTCGTTTACAATTAGGTATAAAGCGCATTACGATAGAAGCACAATATGCATAACAAGTAGACAGAGAAGCGGGTTAGACCATCAAAAACGCATGAAAGAAGGCTGTTAACGATGAAAGCTTTTTATCTGGATCAGGATGGAACACTACGGACAGCATTACGTGGCAAAGACGTGCTGGCAAATGCAATTTTGAACAAAGGTGTGGCTTTTACAGCAGAGGAACGCGACGAGCTGCATTTGAATGGTATTTTGCCACCGACGATTCTTACACTGGATCAGCAAATGAATCGTGTCTATGAACAGATCAAAAGTGAACCAAGCGATCTGCGCAAAAATATTATGCTCAATGATCTGTCCAATCGCAATGCGGTGCTATATTATCGGCTGTTAAGTCAACACCTAAGTGAGTTGCTGCCAATCGTATATACACCAACTGTAGGTCAGGCGATTCAAGAATACAGTCAGCATTACCATACACCGGGCGGCGTCTATCTGTCGATTGATAACATGGACGGTATTGAAGAAGCATTTCACAATAGCGGTGTACAGCCGGGAGACATTGATCTAATTGTCGCAACGGATGCGGAAAGTATTCTTGGTATTGGTGATTGGGGTGTAGGCGGTATTAATATCGCTATTGGTAAATTGGCTGTCTATACTGCCGCCGCTGGTATCAATCCCGGACGTGTATTGCCAGTCGTGCTAGACGCAGGGACGAATAACAAAAAGCTGCTGGAAGATCCACTCTATATCGGTAATCGGCATGAACGGATTCGCGGTGAACAGTATGAACAGCTGGTTGATCGTTATGTAGAGGTAGCGCGGAAGCTATTTCCCGAAGCATTACTGCACTGGGAAGACTTTGGCAATGTCAATGCCCGTAACATTATTAACAAGTACGGCGATCAGTTCCTGACCTTTAATGACGATATTCAAGGTACAGGAGCGGTGACACTGGCAGCGATCATTTCCGGTGTTCAGGTTAGCGGCACACCGTTGCAAGAACAGCGCATTCTCGTATTTGGTCCCGGTGCCGCAGGCATTGGTAACGCTGATCAGATTCGCGATGCGATGATCAAGACGGGATTATCGGAGCAGGATGCTGAACAGCGCTTCTGGGCATACGATTATCGCGGTCTGCTGACTGATCAAACGGAAGGCGTGCTTGATTTTCAAAAGCCGTATGTGCGCGATCACGATGAAGTGAAGGATTGGGATACTGATGAGGATGGCAAGATCAGTCTGCTGGAAGTGATTCGACAGGTGAAGCCGACAATTCTACTCGGCACATCCGGCGTGAAGGGCGCGTTTAGCGAAGAGATCGTGAAGGAAATGGCGAAGCATGTAGAGCGTCCGATCATTATGCCGATGTCCAATCCAACCTCGCTAGCGGAAGCAGTGCCTTCAGATTTGCTGAAATGGACAGATGGTAACGTGTTGATTGCAACGGGTAGCCCGTTTCCGCCGGTAGAATACAATGGTGTGACGTATGATATTGGTCAGGCGAACAATGCGTTTATTTTCCCGGGACTAGGATTGGGTGCGATTGTGACCAAAGCCAAAGTATTCACCAGAGGCATGTTCACAGCCGCCGCAGATGCAGTTGCTCATGCAGTAGATTCGTCCAAACCGGGTGCATCGCTACTGCCACATGTCAAAGGATTGCATCAAGTATCGCATGACGTAGCGATTGCCGTTGCCCGAGCGGCGATTCAAGATCAAGTAGCAAGACACGTACCGGATGATATCGAACAGGCAATTCAAGAGGCAGCATGGGAGCCAGCTTATCGCTCGGTCCGCGCGGCAGAAGCTGCGGAAGTAGTAGAACAAGAGCAGAAGAAAGAACAGCAGGTATCCTCTTAATTAGGAATGAACGCCTGCATCGTTGATACAATAGGGTAATAACCAATGAACGATGCAATAAGATAGGTCGTACTAGTACATGAACAGTTTGCTCCGATTATGAATCGGGAGCGAACTGTTCATTTGTGCGGTCACTCGTATATAGCAACGATTATGATGTGTTTTGTTTGGTAAGTATATGGAAGGATGGGGAGCGTACAGTGATGAAGGACGACACAGGAGCATCTTCTGTAAAAACGTCGACTGATGAGCCGTCAAGTGCAAGCGGCTCACCATCGCATGATAATCGCAATCGCTTGATCAAGCTAGGTGCGCTGGTGCTAGTCGCTGTCATCACTTGGCTTATTCCGACACCAGCAGGATTGAAGCCGGAAGCATGGCATTTATTTGCTATTTTTGTCAGTACGATTCTGGGATTTATTTTGAAGCCATTGCCAATGGGCGGCATCGCAGTGCTGGGGATGACGGCGTTATCGTTCACTCATACGCTGACGATTTCCCAGACATTAAGCGGATTCGGCAATTCGACGATCTGGTTAATTGTGATTGCCTTTTTTATTTCGCGTGGATTTATAAAAACGGGATTGGGTGCGCGCATTGCTTACTTATTCGTAAACAAGTTCGGTCGCAAAACACTCGGGCTGTCTTATTCATTGCTGGCGAGTGATCTGATTCTGTCGCCTGCCATTCCAAGTAATACCGCACGAGCAGGCGGAGTGATCTATCCGATTATTTTGTCGCTGGCAGAATCATTCGGTTCCAAGCCAAGTGATGGCACACAACGTAAAATTGGTTCGTTTCTGATCTTTACGAGTTTTCAGGGCAATCTTGTAACATCAGCGATGTTCATGACGGCGATGGCAGCCAATCCGATGATTGCCGGATTCGCTAGCAGTGTGGCGGGTGTCAGTTTAACTTGGACAGGCTGGATGGTTGCCGGGATTGTGCCGGGTATCGTAACGCTGATTATTTTGCCACTCTTTCTTTACAAAGTCTATCCACCGGAAGTAAAAGAAACAGCAGGTGCATCGGAGATGGCAGCAAGCAAGCTACGCGAAATGGGACGGTTCAAGCCTGCCGAGATCAGTATGTTGTGTGTATTTCTGTTGGTACTAATTTTATGGATCGCCGGTGATCATCTGCATATCGATGCAACAACGACTGCACTGATCGGTCTGTCAGTACTGCTGATTACCCGTGTACTCACGTGGGATGATATTAAAAACGAACAGGGTGCCTGGGATACACTGGTCTGGTTTGCTGCGCTCGTTATGATGGCAGGCTATCTGAATGAACTGGGCATGGTCGGTTGGTTTAGCGATAAAATTGGCGATTCAGTTAGCGCCTTGCCATGGTCGCTGGCATTGATTATTCTGGCACTGGTATACTATTACAGTCACTACTTTTTTGCGAGTGCGACCGCACATATTAGTGCGATGTATAGCGCTTTTTTGGCGGTTATTTTAACCGTTGGCACGCCGCCGATGCTGGCAGTGCTGATTCTCGCTTTTTTCAGCAATTTATTCGGATCGACAACACATTATGGAGCAGGTGCGGCGCCTGTATTTTTCGGCTCCGGCTATGTGAATCAGAATAAATGGTGGAGTCTTGGCTTTATGATCTCAATCCTTCATATTGTAATCTGGTTCGTTGTCGGAGGATTGTGGTGGAAGCTACTGGGACTGTGGTAAAAGCATGCTGACTTCATTGATAAGCTGAACAATGTAAAAGTGAAACAGTAGATGCCGCACTCCATACGCAAACAAAGTGGTAGCTCTGTCTGTGAACAAAGTTATGGCATCGTACTGTTCATATCCGGTACGTTGTATAGACAGCATGATGGAAGAGAGGATGATACTGCACATGGAACATACATTTCGCGCTTATATGCTGGAGAAGAATGGGGAAGAGGTCGAAGGAAGTATTCGTGAATTAACAGTCGATCAACTGCCACAAGGAAATGTAACGATCAAAGTTCATTATTCAGATGTCAATTATAAAGACGGTCTAGCAAGCACGACAAATGGTAAAGTCGTGAATGAGTATCCATTTATACCGGGCATTGATCTGTCTGGTGAAGTAGTGGAATCTCAGGATGAGCAGTTTCAACCGGGTGATCTGGTTCTATGTACAGGTTACAAGTTAGGTGTAAGTCACTATGGCGGATATAGTGAATATGCACGAGTGCCGGGAGAGTGGCTAGTGCGTTTGCCAGAAGGCTTGTCATTAAAAGAAGTGATGATGATCGGCACAGCAGGCTTTACCGCAGCGATGTCGGTCGAATCACTCATTCATGCAGGTGTTCAGCCGCAGGATGGACCGATTCTCGTTACTGGCGCAACAGGTGGAGTCGGCACGATGGCAATCTCGATTTTGAGTCGTCTCGGTTATGAAGTCTATGCGTCCTCTGGGAAACCAGAACAATCACAATGGCTCAAAGATCTCGGCGCGCACGATGTGATCGCCCGTGCGGACAGTGAACAACCAGTCAAAGGAGCACTTGGCAAATCGCAATGGGCAGGAATCGTCGATGCTACTGGCGGCGCTGCGCTGGGTGAACGTCTAAAAAGTGTCCGTTACCGCGGTGCAGTAGCTGTATCTGGTAATACAGCAGGTGCGAAATTCGAGAGCAGTGTATTTCCATTCATTCTACGCGGCGTACAGCTGATCGGGATTGATTCGGTCGCATGTCCAAGCGAACTGCGTCAGCGCATCTGGCAGCATCTCGGTAGCGATTGGAAGCCAGAAACGGCACTGTCAACAGGCGTAACCGAATACAGTCTGGAGCAGATTCCACAGGCGTTGGACACTGTACTCGCTGGACGCGCAGTCGGACGCCAATTGATCGTCATTGCCGAGTAATGATATCCAAGCAAGCGAATCATGCAAAAACGTATGCCTCAGCAAAAGGGCATACGTTTTTTTTGAGCTATGTTTTACGAATCTCCCGAATGACATGACCAATCTCCGGCAAAATAATCCGCTCCATCGCGAGCTTCACCGCGCCGCGCGAACCCGGCATGGAGAAAATCGCTGTCGCGCCTATCGTTCCGGCAATCGCACGACTCAAAATCGCCGCTGTACCGATATCCTCAGCAAAGCTCAAATATCGGAAAATCTCGCCAAAGCCCGGCAGTTCTTTATTGAGCAAACTTTGCACCGCTTCATAAGTTACATCGCGTGGAGCAATGCCTGTACCGCCTGTTAACAAAATAGCATCGACTTCGGCTCGTTCAGCATGATCATGCAGCAGCTCCCGAATCTGATTGTAATCATCACGAACGATTTGGTAATCGACGACTTCATGACCGTGCTCGCGTAGTAGCGACTGAATCAATTGCCCACCAGTGTCTGTTTCGACGGTACGGGTATCGGATACAGTCAGTACCATACATCTAACGATATCGGGCGCTTCCGCCCGGTGTTGATCTACAGAACGCATACAATTCACTCCTTGAATTCGCAGGCTGGAACACCTGCATTGAATCATTTAAAATGGTTTCAATACGACCGATTCTATCTTAACACAATCCAGTATGATCGCAAAAAATACTGGTTCCCATTATCCATGCACCTTGATGCCACTGCTATGAAGAGATACGACAACATAGCCATAACGATACAAGATGCAACTATGTCGACCGAGCTACGTGATATATAGGATTTGTAGACAGGATGATTTATAATAGAGAGATGACGATATACACTGCTGCGCCAAGGGTGGCGGATAGAACGGAGAGATGAGAGATGACAGTACCGATTTATATTTTGTCCGGCTTTCTGGGAAGTGGTAAGACGACATTGCTGCAACACATGCTGGAAAATTGGAAGGCTGAAGGCAAGACACCTGCTGTTGTGATGAATGAGATTGGTGATGTGAATCTGGATGGTATGATGCTCGGCGAGGATGTAGCGATGGCAGAACTGTTAAGTGGATGTATCTGTTGCTCCAACCGCGCTGATCTAGGCACGGAATTGTACAATCTGATCCAAACCGGCGAACCGGATGTGATCGTGATTGAAGCATCTGGTGTTGCCAATCCCATAGAAATTCTAGATGCAGTGACTGAGATTTCGCTATATCATCGCATGGAGTTACGTAATCTGATTACTGTAGTCGATGCCGCTCATTTGTGGGAATTGTATGAACAGCAACAGGGCAAAACGTATCGCTTGATGCAGGAGCAGATTCGTGCTGCATCGGTGTTAATGATTAACAAAAGCGATCTGCTGGATTCGAAGCGTCTGGAGCAGGTGCAACAAATCGCTCGTGGCTGGAATCCGTACGCGCCTATGCATGTGACTGTGCGCTGTGAACTAGATCGTGACTTGTATGAGCAAGCGAGTCATGCCTTAGCGGGGGAGCATCAGGCAACCAACGCAGACCAGCTGACAACTGATGAGTATAATCACCACAGTGCTAATCATGATCATGACCATAATTATCATAGTGATCACCATGATCATAGCCATTCCCATAATGAACATGAACGTGTGCATGCACCGCATCATTCGCATGAGCATGTGATGGTGTATACGCATTACTTTGAGCAGCCGATTAACAGCGAAGCATTTGAAGCTCTGATCGCTGGTTTACCTGCCGAGATTTATCGTGCCAAAGGAATCTTAACATTCAATGATACGAATAGCCGCTTTTTGTTCCAATATGCTTACCGACAAAGCGACTTTATGAAGATCACTCCGCAAAAGCCGTTGCCTGATGTAGCGGTATTCATTGGAGAACATTTTGATAAACGCCATATTCAGGAATTATTGCTGACATTGGAGCGACAGGAAAGTGAAGCTTAACTAGTGACAAAGTTTCAATGTAAGGGACGCGCGGTTAATAGTTCAATAACAACCTGGTGCCCAGGATATGCTGGACGTTCAAGCAGGGTATTGATCACAACTATACAGGAGGTTCATTATACAATGACAACCACTAACCAGTACCGCCCTTACATCGAAGCCTGTGTTGAGGCTATGAATGCTTGTAATCTATCGTATGTATCCAACTTAAAACAATACAATCTGGAAACGCTTGGCGATTGCATTCGTGTGAATCGTGATTGCGCGGAGATCTGCTCCTTCACTGTTCAAGCGCTGAGTCAAGGCAACGCATTTTCCAAGCAACTGGCAGAGTTGTGTGCCAAAGCATGTGAAGCGTGCATTAATGAATGCTCCCGTCATGAGCAAACACATTGCCAAGAATGTGTAGCAGCATGCCGCAAATGCGCAGAAATGTGCTACGAGCTGGCAGGCGTAACTGCAATGGCATAATAATCTATCATGTTTACATACAGCGAAATTATAACGAGCGGAACTCGCTGTGAATGATAGAGCTTACGTCAGTTTCACCTTGTAACATCTGCTCTCATTAGCAAAGTAAGCACTATGTGCATTAACAAATCAGTATATCAACCAAATAGTATCAATCAATGCAATCACATAAAGTCGCAGGCTCTTTTTCTACATAAGATCACATGGTGTAAACCGATCTAGAGAAAAGGTGTAGCGGCTTTTTTGCGTGTTTTGGAAGTGGGATTTGCACCATTATGGAATCCGATGCGACACTTGCTCTTGTCAGCAGACAACGGTCGCGCTATAATACAGCTTAATATCTATGACATCACCTGTCATTTCGCGAATATTCACAATAGCACTGGATCGTTCATAATCATAATACGTATACATCTGTGATGGGGAGAGTAAACAGAAGATTCGTTTGTATAGCGAGCCGGGTTGGTGGAAGCCGGTACAACGACTGCTGTTGAAGCGCACCCCGGAGATGATTATCCCAAAGCATCGTTGATACAGTTGACTGTTAAACGGTGTGCATAAGGTAATCCGGTTGACCTCGTTATCGGTACACAAGTGACAGATGAGATTACATAAGCTAATCTGACTTTGCTATACAACGATGCCCATTGAGTAGACAGATGGACATTTCGTAAAGCAGGTGTTGTTGGTTTGGATGATTTGCTCATTCTGTACATAGAGTGGCACCGCGGGAATGTCAATGATTTGGCTCTCGTCTCTACGTATGTCTAACGCATACGTAGCAGACGAGGGCTTTTTTGCATGTGCTTGGACTGTAAAATGTGGAAATAGCTGTACATATTCAACCTATCCATACTTCAATTCATATCCCGGTGTATATCCCAATTCATAAATTAGGAGGTTTTCATAATGATCACGACAGAACTATTCAAGCAACAGGCGCTTCAGGTATTGCTTCCGCTTGTTGAGATAGAAGAACAAGCGATATACACCATGCTGGAGACTCCGCCTTCACCCGAGCTGGGCGATCTGGCTTTTCCATGCTTTGCACTGGCGAAAAGTTGGCGGCGTGCGCCGCAACAGATTGCCGCGGAACTGGCGCAGCGGATCAATGAACAGCTCCAATTTGCTCATCCTACAGAACATGCTCCTGTTCAAGCCCATGCCGCAGGTCCGTACATCAATCTCAGTTGGAATCGACAGCATATCGCACCGCAATTGTTACAAGCTCTGGCTGACCCAGAATATGCACAGCTGCAAATAGTGCAAGGTCAGCGTATCATTCTCGATATGTCATCGCCGAATATTGCCAAGCCGTTCGGTGTAGGTCATCTACGTTCCACTGTGATTGGAGCGGCGCTGCATCGTCTGTATACAGCAGCAGGCTATACCGTCGTTCGGGTCAATCACATCGGCGATTGGGGCACCCAGTTTGGTAAGCAAATTACAGCCCATCTGCGCTGGCATGATCCGGTACAAGCAGCTGCCGATCCGATTGGCGAAGCATTGCGCGTATATATTCAATTCCATGATGAAGTGAAGCAGCATCCAGAATTGGACGATGAAGCGCGTGATTGGTTCCGGCGGCTAGAGCAGGGGGATGCAGAAGCGCTGGAGCTATGGCATTATTTTGTCAAAGTCAGCATGGCATCACTGGATCTGATGTATCAACGGCTTAATGTCGAATTTGATGAAGTGCTGGGCGAGAGCTTTTATAATGATAAAATGCCTGCCGTCGTGCAGCAGCTACAAGCTGCGCATCTGTTGGAACAGAGTGATGGTGCACAGGTAGTGCGTTTGGACGAATACGATATGCCGCCATGTCTGATTTTGAAATCAGACGGTACAACGATTTATCCGACTCGTGATCTGGCAACTGCCATTTATCGTAAGCAGGTGATGCGTGGAGATCGGCTCATTTATGTAGTCGGCGGTGAGCAAACGTTGCATTTCCATCAGGTTTTCGCGGTACTGGAGAAAATGGGATATGAATGGGCGCAGGATTGCACACATGTACCGTTTGGACTGATGAAGATCAATGGCAAGAAGATGTCCACCCGTAAAGGCAAAGTGGTATTTTTGGAGCAGGTATTGGATGATGCTGTGCAGCGGGCAGACGACATTATTAGCGAAAAAAATCCGCAATTGCCCGAACGTGAACAAGTAGCCCGTCAGGTTGGAATCGGAGCGGTCATTTTCAATGATCTCAAGAATTATCGGCAGAATGAGATCGATTTTGCGCCAGATCAGGCTGTCAGCTTTGAAGGGGAAACAGGTCCATATATCCAATATGTATATGCGCGGATTCAAAGTATTCTGCGCCGGGCACAAGAGCAATCGACTGCGATTCAGGCAGTGGCTGGATCTTCAATGGAAGGAGAGAGTTGGAGCGATGCCGCATGGGAACTACTCTGTCATCTGGGACGTTATCGGCAAACGCTTGAACGGGCAGTGCAGCAGCACGAGCCATCGGTAATGGCACGTTATGCTCTACACACAGCACGGCTGTTCAATCAATTTTATAGCCGTGACCGGATTGTAGATGCAGCACCATCAGAACGCGCGGTACGTCTGCAATTAACAGAAGTCACCGGACAATATATTAAGCGTATGCTGCATCTGCTTGGTATGGAAGCACCGAATCAAATGTAGAATAAGTGCAACCATTTGGATGCTTGTCCCGTCTGTGAGATTGAAGGTTCGGTAGTATTGTATGTGCAACACAGCGCAGCGCACAGGGATACCCTCATATCCGCTGGCGTTTGTCCTGTATCGGTCCGCACAGTTGCAGTATCGCAGGTTTGACCGCTTGCCTCTTCAAGTGCTGCACCAGTTCACCGAAACCTGAATTTTAAAGCAGATCATGACGGAGGGATTATCATGTTGAATTATAAACCGAATACCAAAACAATTGCTGTACTGGCGCTATCTTGCGCTATCGTGGGTGGCAGTGTAGCTTCCGCAGCAGCATTTTCCGATGTAAAAGGTGACAATAACCAGAAGATTGTTAGTTCATTGCAGGAAAAAGGCATCATTAACGGCGTAACCGCCAGCCAGTTCAAACCGGATCAGACGCTAACTCAGGCGCAGGCGATCCAGATTTTGACCAAAGCATTTGAATTGAAAAAAGACGGTGCAGAAGTGTTGCCAGCCGCAGGCAAGCCATGGTATTCCGCAGCTGTCGAAGCTGCCAAAGCCAATAGCCTGTCTATTCCAGACAGCATTCAGGCTTCGGAAAAAGTAAATCGCGAAGACTTCGCTTTGTGGCTGTATCAAGCAATTAATACAACAGGCACATATCCGGCAACGAAAATGTTTATCGTGTTTGATGATCAGGACAAAATTAGCACCGAAGCTTCCAATGCTATTCAGACGCTGGTGAATATGAATGTAATTCCGCGCGATACAGTCGGCAAAGCGTTTAACCCGCAGACAGCGATTACGCGTATGGATGCAGCAACATGGGTAAGTAGCGCTGTCGATATGATTGAGCGTGCCAATGGCACCGAAAATAACGACGGGAGCGGTACAACTACGCCACCAACAGATAATGGATCGGAGGGATCGCAAGTGGGTTATGATCCGCAACTAAGCGTGAAATCCACTGCCGATGGCAAGCAAAAAGTAACATTGACCGTGCAACTGCCGAATCCAGGCTACAGCCTCAAGATTGATAAAGTCAATCTGACAGACGACAAAAAAGCGGTAATCTCTTACTCGCTCACCAAACCGCAACCGGGCATGATGTATCCACAGGTAATCAGTGAAGGCTCGGCTGACACGATCATCCCAGCTGGATATACACCGGAATTGGCTGACAAGTAAGCCAGTCTAACTTATTAATTAGATGATCTAGATAACACATGTAGAAACACAGTAGCTAACAGGTAGGCTCTCACATCAGATGCCACATTAGGCTATAGAACCGAAGAGTATCATATCCAATGTCTGTGCTATACCTTCGGGTACGGCGCAGACATTTTATTTGATGCAAGTCTTGTTTTATAATAGAAAAGCAGCCATCCGGTATCATCTACCGATTAGGCTGCTTTTCGTCATTGACTGATGGATGATCAGCTATATTATACGAGCTGTGAGTATTGGGATGGGTTGCACATTCAAGCACTCATCCACTTGCGCGTCTATACTATAATTTTTTCGATTCCACTTCAATCGGTTGTTCGGTAATTTTCTCTGCTTCGTACAGATTGGAGCTTTTCTTGAGCCATTCGAATAGATGGGTTACGACAACCTTTAAGACGGCATAGCCCGGAACTGCCAACAGAATACCAACGACACCAAATAGATTACCAGCAGTCAAAATGACAAAAATAATCGTAATTGGATGGACTTTGAGCGATTTACCCATAATTTGTGGCGAGATCAACTTGCCTTCGATCAACTGAACAGCTGTCCAGACTACAATCATTTTGAGCAGCATAACAGGCGAAGTGACCAGCGCGACAACCAGTGCAGGCGTAATCGCAATCGCTGGACCCAGATAAGGCACAATACTAGTAAAAGAAGCGGTAATTGCCAGCACCAGTGAGTAATCCAGACCGATAATGTTATAGCCAATGTAGAGCAGACAGCCAATGCAAAAGCTAACAATAATCTGACCGCGGATATAGGAGCTGATTTTGTTGTTCATTTCAGACATCACTTCAGACGTCTGACCACGCAGACCGACTGGAATGAATTGCAGTACATATGGAACTAGACGTTTGCCATCTTTGAGCAGGTAGAATAGGATGAAGGGAACGGTCACAATTGACAGCACAATCTCAGTCAACGTACCGAGGAATCCACCGATGCCTGAGAAGGTATGCAGGAAACCAGAAGTACCACTACTGAACAGTGCGCCCCAGCGATTGGATAGACTTTGCAACAATTCCTGTGGATTAATATTCAAGGATTGCTGAATTTGTTGGAAAATATCGCCGCCCAGCCATTTCTGGATCTGCACAGTCGATTGCTCATACAGCGTCGGAATATTGCTGACCAATTCTTGAATCTGACGCTGAATGACTGGAATGACAAGACTAATAATCAATACGATGATACCGATAATAAGAATATAGAGCACAATGATAGAATAAATACGCTTTACTTTGTGCCGTTCCAGCAAATCAATCAGCGGATTGAACAAGTAAAATAAAATACCACTCAATATGATCGGTAGAATAACCGTTTTGACAAGCACGATGAACGGTGTAAACACATACGGAATTTTGGAAAGTAAGAAAATGTTTAACGAGATTAATACCAGTACAAGCAAAAAAATAACAAAGCGATTATTCAAAAAAAACAGCTTGAATCGTTCGCTCCATAGCCGGGCTCTTTCCATGAGCAGCTTCATCCCCTTTAGTATGTATCGTCTATGATTGTGGATACCAATATGGCTCTTTCTACATTCTAGCATAGCGGGAACAAGAGGATAGAGCAAGTGAGCATAAATGACAAAATTACAATTTTAAGGTAGACAAGACAGGAAAAAAGGTCTACATTGTATATTGGTTCAAAAGTCTTGAATTTTGCTTAGTCTGTGACTTAGATCACACCGCTTTTTCATTATTTTTGCTAAAATTTGAATTAATAAGATTGTGAATGAACAATTACAACTGCATGAGGAGAGCTGTATGAAACTATCCCTTGGTTCCAAACTGGTGGCAAGCTTTATTGCCGTGTCTGTTATTACGTATGGTACAAGCGCTTTCTTTATTTTTTATCTGAAGTCCTATTTGGCTTCAAGCATGGCAGATTGGATGTATGTGTCGATTATTCTGTTGCTCGGTATTATGTGGAGCGGCATTCTCGGTTACATCATTTCTCGTTTCTTAACCCGTCCGATCGTCGCTTTGTCCCGAATTGCAGAAAAGGTCTCTGCTGGTGATCTCACTGTTGATATTCCAGAACGTCGTGAGCAGGATGAGATCAAAGTGCTGAACGATGCGTTTCGTATGATGGTGTCAAATATTAAAGGTATCGTGAACGACATTGCTCACAACACCAGCACGACTTCGCAAAACGCTGATTGTTTAAGCGGTTCCATTAATGAAGCGGCACAGCAGATCGAATCGTTGTCTGCTATTGCTGATGAGATCTACAACGGTGTACAGCAACAACGTGCTTCCAGCGAGACTTCGCTGCAAACGGCACAGCATATGATGGACTCGTTCCGCGAAATGAAGGACAAATCGTCGCATATGCTGAACCTGTCTACTACGATGGATCAATCTGTCCAATCAACACGCGATATTTTTGCTTCATTAAAATCCGGTATGGACACACTATCTACCTCACAAAATGAAGCTGAGCAAACGGTTCGCCTGTTGGACAATCAGGCATCCGATATCGGTGCTGTCAGTGGTACGGTAAAAGACCTTGCTGAGCAAACGCATCTGTTAGCATTGAACGCTTCGATTGAAGCCGCTCATGCGGGTGAACATGGAGCTGGATTCGCAGTAGTCGCTTCCGAAATTCGCAAGTTGGCTGAGCAGAGTAATGATTCCGCGCAACGCATTCAATCGCTGATTGGCGCTGTGCAATCACAAATTCATGCGACAGTAGAATTGATTCATAACCAGAACGAACTAGTACAGCGCGAGACTACACATACATCCCGAGTAGAAGAGACGTTGAATCAGTTTGCAACGATTGTGGACGAATTTATGTCAGCTGTTCAATTGATGGAAGGTTCGATCTCCGAGCAAAATGATCGGGTGGAACTAACTTACAGTCATGTACAGCAAATCCGCGAAATGGCGGACAAGTTCTACGAAGGCGCACGCCAGATTTCTACAGCGACACATGAGGAAACAGCGATTATGCAGGAAATCTCATCTTCTTCCGAAGAATTGAGCAGCATGACTACCCGCTTGCTGGAGAAAACCAAAGTATTTACTGCTTGATTACAATGAAATAACCATACAACAGTATCACAACCGATGAGGTACGCGCTGCTCATTCATTAAAGTAACCATGCAACAGTGTCAAAATCGATACGTTACACGTTTCTCATTTATAAAGAAACATGTGAAAAAACAGACGTATATGCAACGACGTTGGCTACAGTCTGCTCGTATACACTTGTCGCGCACATAGCTATACACAAAATCCCCTTGCACATCCGGCGTAGTATATACGCGGAATGCAAGGGGATTTGTTCATTCATGACAAGTCTTCCGGCAGGAGCGATAAACAGGGCTTCAATGAATGCCGGTCAGACAGGTATAGCTAAGATCAAGCTGAACGATTATCGTTGTTGCTCATCAGGTAAAGATTATGATTATGATATGCAATTCTGCCACTGCTGTATGTCAGACAGGGCTATGATATAGGGAAAGCTAATTATGCTATGCATGACTCCGCATTCAAGATATGTTGCAAAGAATGCGGTATACGATCAAGCTATCTGACAGCAGCTATATAGCGATTCTATACAATAGCTGAAACGCCAGTCAGTCTAATGATGCTTATATTGGTTATCATTCTTACTTATGGTATATCTACTGTTCTAGCTAATTTATATGCTCCTGCCTACATGCCAGACTTGTCAGCCCTGTTTATAACATGGGAGAAAAGCTGGATCATTCTAATTATTCCATCAAATCATTTCATTTCATCAAGTCGTTAGATTTGATCAAGTGGTGCGCAGTCCAGTGGGAACGGGAGCTTCGCGATCCTGTGGCTGTTCTGTGCCATCCAGAATAGCGTTGGAGCCGATACCTGTTTGTACCCGGTACATTTGACGATATCGTCCATCGATCTCCATCAGTTCTTCATGCGAACCGCGTTCCACAATTTCGCCACGATGCAGTACTAGAATCTGATCTGCGCTGCGAATGGTGGAGAGACGGTGCGCCACGATAAAGGTAGTGCGTCCACGTTTTAATACTTCCAATGCAGATTGGATCAGCGCTTCTGTCTCTGTATCGATATTGGCGGTTGCTTCATCCAGAATGAGAATGGCTGGATCGTAAGCGAGCGCCCGGGCAAAAGAGATCAATTGACGTTGACCGGCAGATAAGGTACTGCCTTTTTCCACTACGGGTTCATCAAATCCCTTAGGCAGATCAGACAGAATCTGCTCGGCGCCTACATCGCGTAGCGCCTGTTCCAGCCGTTCGCGACTGATCTGCTCATTATCCAGACTGACATTGGAAGCGATGGTGCCGGTAAAGAGATATGGATCTTGCAACACAATACCCATATGCTGACGAATCCATTGCTTGGGTAATTCGCGGATATTTTGCCCGTCAATCGTAATCGTACCTTGCTGTGGATCGTAGAAACGGAATAGTAGATTGATGATTGAGCTTTTACCGGAACCGGTATGACCGACCAGCGCGACCGTCTGCCCTTGCTTCGCTTCAAAGTCGATGTGTTTGAGCACCGGATCTTTTTTGTAGGCAAATGTCACATCCTGAAACCGGACATTCCCTTTGTAACGCGGCATGGCACCGTCGGTAACATGTTCGCCTTCTTCATCCAGCAGTTCAAATACACGTCCAGCCGATACCATGGACAGATCCAGTGCAGCCAGCTGATTGACCATACCCGTCATCGGTTGGAATAAGCGTCCCAGCACATCGACAAAGGCGTACAGTACACCAAGTGAAATTGCACTGTCAAAGCTACCAAGCGATGCTGAGCCAAAGTACCACAGCACCAAGGCAAACGTCAGATTTCGCAACACATTCACTAGATTGAACGACGTGAGGGAATTCAGACGCAGCATTTTGTTCTGGAAAAATTGATAGTCATTGTTAAGCTTCTCAAATTCATCCTCTGTCTGCTTTTGCTTACGGAAAATACGAATGATCGACATCCCTTGAATCGATTCATTGATAATCGCATTGATCTCGCTCAACCGTGAACGGATGATGCGATTATATTTGGTAGCGATGTTGCGATACAATATGATCCACAATATCAACAGTGGAACAAGGAATAGACAAACCATGCCGAGTCGGAAATCGAGAATAAACAGAGCGATATACACACCCAGCATATACACAGCACCTGAACTGAAATTGGATAGTACTGCGACGAACAGATCTTTGACGGCTTCTGTATCATTCGTTACCCGCGATACGACTTTACCAGCAGGTAGATTGTCGAAGAACGGCACCGGTAAACGCTGAATATGTGCGTACAGATCAATGCGCAGCTCCTGAATAACTTTATTGGCGGAAGATTGCATCCAATACGTTTTACCAAATTCAGTCACAATCGTAATCAGCAAAAAGATAAAATATAATCCGACCAGCTGATAAATGCCCGGTAGCTCCGGTTGGTAAAAGCTGAATAGCTCAGTAGAAGAGAGCGCCACTGCCGGGTATACTGCCTGTTCTCCCTGTGCAGTACGAATCGTGAGTGTACCATCGTCAAACGTTTTGTCGCCGGTAGTGTTATCCATTGGACCTTCTACAAAATAGAAGGACGTTCCACTTTGCACTACATGTACTTCCAGCCCTTTCGTTTCACCGTCGCCCCAGAATCCTTGACGCTTGTAATAAGCACCATTGTATTCCGCAGCATGAGGATCATCCGCCGTTGTTTGGTAAAAAGGCTGGTTAATCGCAAACATATGATTGTCGATAATATTTTTGGCGATAAATGGACCTGCTAGCTCAGCGCCAACGCCGATAACGAGCATGATCAGTGCAACAACAAATGTCTTTTTGGCGCGTAAGGCGTATTGATACAGTCGCCTCGTAATCGTTTTATTGTCCAGCCGGGTTGTCGGCTGTTCGTTCAAATCCTGTGTCTCTAACATTAAGACACCTCCTCATCAAGGGAATCACTCACCTGCTGTCGCTCATATTGCTCATGATACCAGCCTTTGGCAGCCAGCAATTCGGCGTGCGTTCCTTCTTCAATAATGCTTCCTTTGTCCAGCACGACGATATGATCAGCATGTTCTACAGCAGACAGCCGGTGGGTAGCGATCAGTGTCGTTTTGCCAGCGCGTTCGGTACGAATATTTTCAATAATGCGAGCTTCGGTACGAGCATCGACCGCAGACAGCGCATCATCCAGTATTAAAATATGGGGCTGCGCGATAAAAGCGCGTGCTAGCGAAACCCGTTGTTTTTGTCCACCTGAGAGGGCGACACCACGTTCACCGACAATGGTATCCAGTCCTTCCGGGAACGTATGCAGATCGGTATCGAAGGCAGCTGTACGAATTGCAGCCATAACATCCTCATCCGAAGCATCTGATTTGCCGAATCGGATATTGTTGCGTACGCTGCGAGAAAATAGAATTTGCTCCTGTGGTACATAACCAAGCCAGCTGTGCAGCTCGTCTTTGGCGATATGCTGAATCGGTACACCACCAATATTCAGTTCACCGCTGCCTGTTGGATATTCATGCAGCAGTTGCTTGAGCAGAGTGGACTTACCGCTACCGGTTCGCCCAACGACACCAAGCGTTTCGCCAGCTTGAATGCGCAGCGATATATGTTGCAGATTGTCGACAGTAGATGTTGGATAGCGGAAGACGACGTCATCAAATGTGATTTCATCCGGGTGCTCTACATGCACCGGTTCAGCAATATCCTCTACGTCCGGCTTTACTGCCAGCGTTTCGTTGACACGATCCAGCGAGGCATTACCACGCTGCATAATATTAATCAATTCACCAATGGCGAACATCGGCCAGATCATCATCCCGAGATAAATATTAAAGGACACCAGATCGCCGAGTGTCAGCTGATTGTGGAATACGAGATACACCCCATAACCAAGACCGATAATATAACTCAGTCCGACAAACAGACGAATTGTCGGTTCGAATAGTCCATCGACTAGAGCAACTGCCAAGTTTTTGCGATATACATCATTCGTAATATGAGTAAACCGTTTCTCATCTTGACGCTCTTGTACATATGCACGAATGACACGCACACCGGCGATCGATTCCAGCACCTGGTCATTCATATCGCCAAAGGCATCCTGTGCCAGCGTATAACGAGAATGGACAACTTTGCCATAGATAGCCATCGAAATGGCGATAAACGGTAATGGCAAAATCGCAGCCAGTGTCAATTTCCAACTGATCAGAAAGCCCATTGCTAACAGAACAGTTAGCAGATATACCGTAGAGTCGGTCAACGTCAGCATTCCGAATCCAACGGTTACTGCAACTGAGCGTAGATCATTGGTTGCCCGTGCCATCAGATCACCCGTACGACTCCGTTCAAAAAAAGGAGGCGTCATGCGCAGCAGATGAGCCATAAAGCGTTTACGCAGCAGGCGCTCTACCAGATTGGAGCCGCCGAACAGACTGTGCATCCATATATACGTGATGCCATAAATGATCACCACGATCAACGCGATTGCACCCGTATAATACATCAATGCTTGAAACGTAATCGTACCCGAGGAAATTCGGTCAATTGCATCGCCAAGCAATTTGGGCGGTGCTAGTTCAAACACACCTACAATTGCCAGCATGATAATACCGATCAGATAACGTTTTCGTTCGCGGCTGAAAAACCAGCCGAGATTTTTTAAAACAGCAAACATCGTTTCACTACCTTTCCGTTGCATTGCTTCTTCAATGCAGGATATTCATCCTTGTATTCAACAACTGTATGGCTCAAAAGGCAGCCATAACACCCATTCTTTCCTCAAATTCCCTGTAGTAATCCAAAAAAAAGACACGTCGTGTGCAATATGCAAACGACGTGTCCTGTGTAGGTGTCATTAAGCGCACGGTTATGAACAACCGCGCGGATAGTATCATCCATTATGGATACTTTTCAGGTGTGATCTACCGTTCAATCACCGAGAAGAAGAATCTCCATCTGCTGGGTTGCTCCATTGTTCAGTTGTTGGATTGCGTTCATATCATTGCCTTGGTTATGTACAATCATTGGTTGATACATCATGGAGTTCCCCTTTCTTCAGTCAATTGGATAGTAGCAGATGGTAATAACTTGAAACTCTTACTGCCCTGCGTCTGATTGTAGCATTGTAATTTTTGACTTGTCAACGAATTTATTCAATATTTCTTCACAAAATATTCATTTGATGATGAATTTGTTATCGAAACACGTAAAATTAGTTTACATAAACAAAATGCGAAAATGAAATTATGTTATCTAAAAATGCGGATAACAACGTCTTATAATTATCAAGAAGAAAAGTAGCTACATCTCATGTAAACTGTACAAAATTGATAAGAACAGACAAGGATAACATTTAGAATTGGATACACCAATTATAGCAGCGAAATACACACAATCGTCGCAAATATAAAGGGATCGTTTGCTGGAAAAAACACCATTATGACGCTTTGGGGCATGACATGGTATAATATCCACACAGCACGGGTAATGATTACACAAGTGCAATTCAGAAATAGGGAAAGGTGGGATTGATCATGACGATTGCAGTATCCAATGAAGCAGCACAATGGTACAAAAAAGAGCTTGATCTCCAGGAAGGTGATCATATTCGTTTTTATGCGCGCTATAGCAGCAATAGCGATATCCACCCAGGATTCTCACTTGGCATTTCCGTAGAGCCGCCAGTTAGTCCTGGTCTAGAGCAAGAAGCGGAAGGTATTCAATTTTATATGGAATCGCAGGATCTGTGGTATTTGAATGGGTATCAGTTAAATGTAGAGTATGTGGATCAGGAGGACGACATCCGTTACGCATATGTGCCGGAGTCGTAGAGCGCCTGAATAACAATAACCGATCACTGTATGGATCGTTATCATGCTATAAGGATGGCGCATACGATATTCTAAGGCAATCATAAGCATATTTTTAGACGGGCTTAAGCAGCCCGTCATTTTTTATTCATGAAACTCGTCTATAATTCACTGTATCGAACAGAAGGGATTGTGATTTTCATGACGACACTCGTAATTGTAATGTGGATGATGGTTAGTATACTATTCGCAACAGCAGCCGTTTATTTTACAAAACAAAAAGTATTGCGCGGACGCTATGCAGTATTGTGGCTCTCGACCAGCTTCTCGATGCTCGGTTTGTCGCTGCTTAGCCTGTACGGTACAGGATTAACTGCATGAGGTGGAGAACGGAAAAGAGCAGGAAACGAAGAAGATTGGATCAGATGTATGATTTGAATTAAGCAGCTTTCTAAGGGGTAATAGCCGAGGAGAAGCTGCTTATTTTATTGAAATATTACGTATTGTACATATAGATATTGTTTGAAATGAATCATAGAAAGAGCAACAAACATTCATTCCATTGACTTGAACGATTCAGACTCGTTCATATCGCAAATGATTGATACGTAATAGATATATAATCCAGCCATACAGCCCAACAAAAAGAACCTTCACCGACAATCCGGTGAAGGTTCTTTGGCATGGTTACACAGGCGAAATGCCTTCGAGTGCATACGAGAAATCTTCGATATCGTATACCTGTACAGGTACTTTAGCATCGATCAGGCGCTGGATCATCTCGAACTGGTCAGTCAGCATGGGAGCTTCCTTTTTCAGCGAGGAGAGGATCAGTTCTGTTTCGATGGGGTCAAAGGATTCGCCGTAATGTGCATTGTCGAGCGCATTGACGACTGACAGCTGGACTTGATCGCTGAAGACGATGCCTGAGCTTTGCGACCAAGGCATTTGCAGGCAACGCTGAATTTTCTTTTTGTTCAGCGGCTCTTCTAGATAGCGAATCAGCTCCTGAATTCGGTCGCGCACTTCACGGTCTTCGACCGGGTTGTTCATAAGCGGCTCTTCGCTCTCCGCGAATTCGTACAGCTCCATAATGGTAGTGTACGGCACAATATAAGTGACCGGTTTATCCGGGTTAAGTAACTGGCCATAGATGGCAATCATGACTGCTTCAATTACAAACGCCTGGGACATGGGAAATCCTCCTGGAAATGCATACGTGTATACATAGTTGAATGTCAGCCTACATGGAAAGGCTGGTATTGGAAGTATATCATATCCTGCTGTTGGCGATAACCTTCAACTTCACAACACGTCCAAGCCTGCTGTTTCATTCGTGTACATGAATAGCTCCGCACATAAACGAAGCGGCAAATGTATGTGTAGATTACGATCTGCCGATCAGTAACGATAGTAAACCCGCCGCGATCAATGGGCCGACCGGTACACCTTTGAAAAAGGCAACCCCAAGTAACGTCCCGATCAACAGCCCTGCTACAACGGTCGGCTGATTGGTCATCAGTATCGTTCCGCGTCCGCCCAGATAAGCAACAAATAGACCGATGCCAACCGCAGCAAGCGATTTCCAGCTCAGAAAAGAGTTCCAAATCACATCCATCGAGATTCTGCCGCTGGCAAGTGGCGTCATGACACCAATCGTCAAAATCGTAATCCCAATCGTTAGTCCGTATTTTTCCAGCCACGGAAACGCTTGATTCCAGCCGAGCACACGAACTAGCAACAGTACCAACATTGCGATGGTGACCGTTGTATTTTTGCCGACGATCCCGAGTCCTGCCATGACTAGCAGCACGAGAGCAGGCATATCGATAGCGCCCATAGTTATTCACCCTTTCCAATTATGCTGCTCCCGTATCATCAGGAGTTGGCAACGATATGCTTGGCGATCAGCGCACCATGGCGGCGTCCCGTTTCAATAAACACTTCGTTTGCATTACGACCGGAGGCGATAACACCAGCGACGTACAGACCTTCGATATTCGTTTCCATCGTATCCGGGTCAAAGCGAGGCTTGTCTATATCGTCACTCATCGTTACACCCATCGAAGTGATTAATTTGCGATCAGGGCGGAAGCCAGTCATCGCGAGTACGAAGTCATTGTGCAGCATTTCGATTTTACCGTCATTATGGGTGAGTTGAACTTCCGAGTCATGAATTTCGGTCACACGTGCATTTAGATGAAGCGCGATCTTGCCTTTCATAACTAGACTTTCAAAAATAGGACGCACCCATGATTTGATATTGGCGGACAGATCATTGCCACGATAGACCATATCGACTTTGGCACCGACGCGCACAATTTCTAGCGCAGCATCGACTGCGGAGTTACTGCCCCCGATAATCGCTACACGCATACCGGTATACGGATGAGCTTCGCGGAAATAATGAGTAACTTTGTCCAGATCTTCGCCCGGAATACCGAGATAGTTTGGATGGTCAAAATAACCGGTGGAAATGATCACTTTGCGCGCTTCATACGTATGCTGTTGCCCCTGACGATTCACCGTATGCAGGGAGAACGTACCGTTCTCGTGGCGCTCTATGCCTGTCGCTTCGGTATATGGCTGAATATTCAATTTGTAATGTTCCGCAGCACGGCGATAATATGCCAGCGCTTCATGTCGGAATGGCTTCTCATTAGGAGATGGAAACGGCAAATTGCCAATTTCCAGCAATTCTGCTGTACTGAAAAATTGCATATTGGTCGGGTATAGAAAAATCGAGTGCACCACATTGTACTTTTCAATCACTAACGTATTCAAACCGAGGCGCTCACATTCAATCGCTGCGGATAAGCCGCATGGACCAGCGCCCACAATAATAACATCTTGCATCACAGGGTCATTCTCCTTCCATTTCCTTAAAATCTGTCTATAAAAACGCTACTTTTTATCATACCATATTTGGAGGGAAACGGCAGAACTCTAACGTATAGCGTATCTTCTATATGATAAGGAGATAGTAGAGAAGGAACATGTGCATGCAAGATGCTACGATAGGGCTATAGATTACGCTGAGTCGCTTTAGTCAGACAGAACTATTTTGTCAGAAACGCGCATGAATTTGTAAAATCGTGCATCATTTATTGTAAAATGCGGTATAGTTATAGTAAGGAAAGCAAAAAAGTAAGTATTCCTTGTATGTATAACTGAAAACGTTTTCTGTCGTGTCCCTTGTGCACCCACTCTCAGGGAGGAGAGATTGTGATGTCTATACTGGAACGCTTGAAAGGCAGAAGCAAAAAGACCGGAGGCGGAATGCCCTCAGTTCATGTAACAATGGACGAATTGCGCAGTGCGGTATTGCAGTTTGAACGCGATATGGGCGATGGTATCAATCGTACCGTATTAATGCAGGAGGATGGAACACTCGATTTGTCCAGATTGAACCGTTATTTGGGCGGGCAATGTGATCAGAAGTTTTATCTGTCCCGTGAGACATTTGAGCTGTTTGAAGAACAGGAGCGGCATATTCCATACCATTTGGATCGTGTACAATGGGCGGTGGACGATTATGCTAGTGAAACCGGGAAAATGCCAGTGATCGAGGATTCACCGCACTTTGAGGTGGATTGCCGTAAGCTGTATCAGCAGCGCTATCTACACGAAATTCCTGACTTTCGCGTATTCGTCACCGATCAGGAAATGATGGTCACCCATCGTGAGCCAGCTATTTTACCGGAGAGTAAAGCACAGACAGATAAAAACTATGTGCTGTTGTAATGCGTATAATAAGATGAGAATACAGATGAATACCTTGACCCGGCTGTAATGCAGTCGGGTTTTTGATGTTTACATATGCGGTATAATAAGTTGTAGTATGTATAGAAATGCGAAGCAAGGAATTGCCAAAGACAGGAGCAGAATGATGACACAACAACCAATCAAAGCAGTGATTTTCGATTTGGACAATACATTAATGGATCGGGATTATACGTTTCGTGCTTTTTCCGAGCGATTGATTCGCGATTATCTCGGTCATCTGAATGAGGAGCAGGTGCGTGACATCATCGGGTATATGCGTATTGCTGATGCAGACGGATATCGAGATAAGCGGGGATTTTTTGAGGAATTGGTAGAGCGTTTGCCATGGTCGGACAAGCCAGATGCAGATGGTCTATTTGCGTATTATGATGAGCATTATATGAAGGAAGCGCGCCTGATGAATCATGCGCTGGAAGCGATTCAGGCTTGTCGCGATCAGGGGTATAAGCTGGGCATGCTGACCAATGGACGTTATGAGGTGCAGTTTGGCAAAGTGAAGCATCTAGGGTTGGAATCGTATTTTGATGTGATTTTGACATCGGGTGAAGCAGGAATCAATAAGCCAGATAAGCGGATTTATGAGATGGTGCTGGAGCGCTTGGGTACGAGTGGAGAAGAGACCGTGTTTGTAGGCGATCATCCAGAGAATGATATTTGGGGTGCAGCGCAGGTGGGGATGAGAGGGGTTTTCTTACGGCGTAGTTTTGAGTGGGATGGTAGTCTGGGATTGGAGCCGTGGAAGCGGATTGAACAGTTAGATGAGTTGGCAGGGATTTGGGGATAATTACAATTTCTACTCTTATACAAATGAATAGATGAATTATTATATTTGATATATAATTTTCTTAGGACTAACGATATACAAAAGTATTATTACGAGTGTATAAAATATCCAAATAACTATATATTATCTGGAGGTCATTCTATGGAGGAACTAATTGAAGGATTACCCATTAAGAATAAAATTCGTAAAAATATAAAAGAATATATAAATAATGATGAAAATAGAGTTCTTCGCATTAAAACATCAAGTAACATCAATTTGAAAGATATGTACATGCCGATATTAATAGAAAAATATAAAATTTTAGATATCAAATATTTGTACAAAGAAGTTAATTCAGATAAAAAACATTCTGGAAATGTAACTATTTCTTCACAACCATTAATTCAATTTCTAGGAACTATAAGTGCAGGAGCCATGAGTTATTTTTCCAAAGTGCCTACTGATCATATATTGACAGTAATTAAGTTAATAATACCAGAACGATTATCAATAAATTACGAAAAAAAATTTACACCTATTTTAAACGGACTGAATTTGAAAAAAGAACCTGCATTAAAATATTTGAATTTAAAAAGAATTATTATTGTAGAAGATTATTATTCTTTAGAAAATAGTGAGAAAGATCTTTTAAAACTAATATGTTATTTTATAGAAAAAAAATATTTGATTGATTTAGGGATAATTATTCACTACCCAAATGTTTTAGATTGGGACGATGATTTTGATAGATTCTCTGAAAGTATTCATGATATCTCAGTAAATGATCTAAATTATATTATAAAAGATCCCGAAGTGGTTTTTGAACCCTATGTATTAGAATTGACTAAACAAATGGGGCTGAAATTTTTTAAATCTTATAGTGATGTTATTATTAAAAATATGCAAAAAGAGGAATCAAACTTAGATTTTATGATCAAAAGTATTATTGAAAAAATGTTATCTGTTCTAGAACAAGATCAAAATCATATCAAAGAACTAAGAAACTTTTTTGAATGTTGTAGCCTTTTTACGAATTATTTTAAAAAATATGATATTGAAGAGGCATTAGAACTCGAAAATTTAGAGTATCTCGCATCTGCACAAGATAGCAAAATGATTAGTGAAGATAAAGGGAGTTACAAATTTACAGAATTGAAAATTAGAGAGTTCTTTTTTGAAAACGCAAAAAAACGTATACCTAGTACAGTTATAGAAAAAATGTATGTATATATTTATAAAAATTACCCTAATGAATACTTACATTTAGCTAGGTTAATAGAATGCTTTTCTAGAAAAGAGAATGAAGTTATATCAGCTTATATAGTAGCTTATTATTTTTCAAGAAAAGAGAGTTTGTTTTCACAACGTATAATTCTGAGAAACTCATTTCATTATTCTCATGAATGGATAGCATGTTTTGAAGCTTTCGAAATAATATATAACCATCACAAATATAATGAGAAAGCATTAAAAGAAAATATTGATGAATTATTAGATAAGATAAACAAAATGAATATTTCTACAATTTCCAAACTTTGCTGTTATTCTATGATTTCGATTTATTTTTATGAATATGAGAAAAACCAAGAAAATATATTGAATTTCTATAATGAATTTTTATCTGAATTTAATAAATTAGATGAAAAAAAATTGTAATTATTTTGAATATTGGGAAACTGAATTTAATACAGTTTTAATTTTAATATCTACTTTAATAAAAGAGCCTTCAGATAAAATTAGAAGATACAACCAGAAAATCATCAAAAAAACATTACAGAATGTCAAACCAGGTTTAAAAACTGACATGAAGAATTATCTAAAACTTCTCCGTTTAGGCTCTTTGATTTACGCAGAAGATTTTGAAAAATCTGTAATTTATAATAAACGAGCATATTTAGAAAGTAAAGAATATAGTGTAGATTACGAATTGTCCAAAATTAATTATAGCTGTTGTTTAATTACTTTAGGTGAATATGAAAAAGCTGTAAAAATATTAGAAGAACCTTGCTCATTTGACATTAATCTTATTAATAAAGACACTTACCTTTCATATGAAAACAATTTATTAATTGCAAGATTTATGAGTAATGTATTGTCTCCGAAGCAAGCCTATAACCAATTATTTAAATTACTTAAAAGTGCATACGACTTTAATTCAAGTGATGCTACAATTTTGCGTAATAATTTAGCTGCAATCATGCTTATATCTAATCCAGAAGAGTCAATAAACGAATTGATAGAATTATCAAAAAATCAAGATCTATATCACTCTTTTTATGCAAAACATAATCTGATCTATAGATATTTTATTGGAAATCAAATTGAAGAATTTGAAGATTTAGTTAATGATATTTCTTATGATTTCTTGTTAAAAAATTATGTTGATTTTTTCTCATACAAATTTAATACAATGAGGAGCATGATGAATATAAATTTATCTCATGAAGCTAAGAATCAAAATCTTATGAGAATTTTAAAAGGTCATTCTATATATTCTAATAGACAATATTCGCATTATAGTCAGCCAATCCTTTATGGAGGATTAGAAAGGTGGTTCGAATAATTTGTGCTTTATCATAGATGTAAAAATCAATAATTGGAAGTTGATATTTAAGCTGTTTTCGAAATGATTTTTAAATGCGTAATAAGTTGAACTCATAGATGATACAGTAGGGTTAGGAGTAATATCTATAATATAAATATTATTTTCATCTATCCTAAAATCAATACGACTGATAGCTGAAAACCCTAAAAGTTCTGCACATTTAATTGAAATTTTTTTTATAATTTCTGATTGTGGGCTATCAAATGTTGAAAAGCTATAATTTTCAGTAAATATTGTATTAGCAGTAAGTATCTCTGCCCCAAAAGGCAAATTGATTTCTATACATCCAGGTACTATATATGAATCTTTAAAATGTATGACTGGAGCTTCTATTTCTTTTCCAGCTATATATTCTTGAACAATTAGTTTGTCATATACTTTTAAATCAGCTAGTATATTTTTTTTGAATTCTTCAAAATCGAAATTTTGAAAATCGATTTTTTTGACACCTATACTTGCAGATTCTGAATTAGGTTTAATTAAAAAACTTTTCTTTTGTTTAATAAAAGAATTAATGGCAAAATCGATATCAGCTTTAGAACTAATAAAATGAGTTTCTGGAATGAATTCTCTCAATTCTTTTTCAATTATTTTATACATGATTTGTTTATTCCCACCTAAAAAAGAAGTGTAAGAATCATTTCCTACATTAATTAAATCGAAATGTTCACAAAGCAAGGGTATTAAGCTTCTTCTTCCAATACCTTTTGTGTTTTGAGCCATAGAATAAACTAATATATATTCGAATTTTTTTTTTAACATCATTATATTTTCTGTAAAATCTTTTTCGTATTTATATAAAAAAAGTTTTTCTGTTAAATCTAAAAATGAATTTTTAATTTCTTGTAGTTCACTTGGAGTTATGCCCTCAGCTGCATGAAGATAATCTAAATCATCTACATCGTTATAAACAAAAACAATACAAAAATCTTTTGAAAGTTTAATTTTGGTTATAGTATTATGAAATTCTCTTATTAGTTCCTCCATAGAATGACCTCCAGATAATATATAGTTATTTGGAGGTCTCTATTTTATTCCTTGGATTGTATTTTGCTAAAACTGCTCGTTTTCTTTTTATCGAAACTTCAGTATAAATCTCCGTTGTACTCACACTAGAATGCCCCAAAATCTCTTGCACAGCACGTAAATCAGCGCCATTCTCTAATAACTGAGTAGCAAAGGAATGGCGAAGATAATGTGGAGTTGCACTACTGTTGATTTTCGCCATTTGTTTATACTTTGCGAAAATATCTTCAATTCCGTAAATAGATAAACGATCGCCGTACTTATTCAAAAACAATGCTTCACTTCTAGGACTAAATTCCTGCCTGATTTTCAACCAAGTTTGAATTTTATCAATTAATTCTTTACTGGATAGGTAAAGTAAACGTTCTTTTCGTCCTTTACCAAATATAATAATTGATCGATTTCGAAGATCAATATCTTTTAAGCTGATTTGTACTAATTCTCCTATACGAATACCTGTTGAGAAAAGGAGATCGATGATAGCATCATTGCGAATATTCAGTCTCGTACTAAACGGACTTTTTTTTACAGAACGATCTTGTTGGGGAGCAGCCAATAGGCGTTTGATTTCATTAGGCGGTAATGTTTTTGGAATCCGTTTCGCCGTTTTAAACTTTTTGCCTAGATGAATTAGCGGGGATGCTTTGATCCATTTCTTCTGAGCCATATACGCGAAAAAGCTTTTGAACGTAATATATTTTCGTTTAATGGTTGAGTCTTTCAACGTACTATGTTGACTTAATTCTGCAAAGTACAGATGAATAATCTCTTCAGTAATATACTCGAATTTATGTTCGTGAAGCCAAATGGATAAACGATTGAGGTCTGATACATATGCTTTGATTGACTTGTTGGAAAGGTTCTTCTCAATATGCAGATGATTTATATATTTAGTAATATACGTGTGATAATGTTCAATATTTAATTTCAAAATTGATCCTCCATTTTGAGCGCAATGAATTTGTGAGTAAAGTGTTGAGACGAATGTGAGCAGTCATGTTCTATATATTGGTTCTGATGCATTCTACTATAGTGTTATATGATTTGTGAACTGTTAGGGTAGAGAGTGAATGGATTTACTGGATGTAGATGTGTAAGTGAATGGAAAAATCCTTGGATTTTTTAATTATGTAGATCTGAAAGCAATATTGTACATATGAAGATGATACATCGGGATACACTTTGTCTTCGCTTGTCAAGCATCTGATATAATGATAAAGAATTCGATAGTTGGAGGTTTACATATTATGAATAACGAATTAGAGGAAGTACACAGCTCTATTGTGATCCGCCCACTCACACCGGAACATGCGGAGGCGTTGTTACAGCTTCGGCTGGATAATCGCGAATATATGAGCAGATACGATCCGATTCGACCGGAGCATTATTGGACCATCGAGACTCAGCATGAGTTGCTGGCGAATGGGCAATTGCAGTATGAGCAAGGTATTGGGTACACATTCGGCATGTTTACAAATGATACGGGGCAGCTCATTGGCAGAATCGAAATGAGCGGAGTATCGCGCGGACCTTTTCAAAATGCGAATATCGGCTATTTTGTAGATACGCGGCATCATGGACAGGGGTATGCGACAGAAGCAGTGCGCTGGTGTGTGCAGTTTGCTTTTCGGGAAGCGGGATTGCATCGTCTGCAAGCAGGTGTGATGACGTGGAATATGCCATCCAGTCGTGTGTTAGAAAAATCGGGCTTTCGTCGCGAGGGACTGGCGGAGCGCTATCTCTGCATCAATGGTAACTGGGAAGACCATGTGTTATATGCGATTACATCAGAAGAAATCTGAGTATTGCTATATTGGAAGGATTCATACACAGAAACAATCACGGCACAAAGCCAAACACAAAGCCAAACACAAAGCCAAACACAAAGCCAAACACAAAGCCAAACACAAAGCCAAACACAAAGCCAAACACAAAGCCAAACACAAAGCCAAACACAAAGCCAAACACAAAGCCATCCCCGAGTTAAACCTGTATTGGTTTGCATCTTAGGGATGGCTTTGGCTATATACATTATAGGAAGATCAGTAATAGTAATATTTGGATTTTTATTCAATTGTTCTCTCGTAGATGGTACATATCTACAAGGGTATTACATAGTTCTCAGAACGTTTGAAAAGAAAGAGCTTTAGCGCACAACGTCATTGTATTATTCGTACACCCGTATTCAAATCCAAAGTATTCATATGCAAACCAGTAGTAACCATTACTTACTGTCATCCACCTTCGCATCAGCAGAATGAGTATCGTCCGCTTGATTGTCTGCATTCGGCTGGATTTTGCCAGTCAGCTCCAGAGCATTGTACAGCATTACTGCTGCTTCTGCGCGCGTAATCGGTACATCTGGGCGGAAGTTGCCTTCTGCATCCACGCTGGCAATATCGCTGTCGATGACTTGAGACAGGACATCGCGCTGAGAATCGTTTAGTGAGTCATCATCTTTGATTGTTATCGCCTCATCTTGCAAGGCACCGGTTGCGCCGCCAGATTCATGAATATCCGGGTCAAGCTGCTCAACACCTTGCCACAGCAAAGAGGCAAACTGCACCCGACTCATCGTAGCGCTCGTATCGATAGTTTGCGCCAGTTCGAGTCCGTTCAACTGGGCAATCATCATATCCGTGCTATACCATGCGCTATCATCCATCCCGGTAAAATAGTCGCTTGCCTTAGGAGCCTTGATAAACCAGAGATTGTCGATATTCAAATCCAAACCTTTCACTAGAAAGGCAACACCTTGCGCATTGGTCAATGGTGCATCCGGTTGAAATTCGGTTCCGGTGATACCAGCAATGATGTCATGAGTTTTCAAGTATTGGATCTCCTCTCTGCCGTTAGTTTGTTCCAGATCGTCAAAAGCAAGAGCATTACCCGGTGCAGCAATCAGCAGTGCACCGGTGAGTCCGATCATCCATTTACGAATAAACATCACACTCACTCCATTCTGATCATGATGGATCTGAAGACGTTATCCTATTAGGTTGTATATTAATTTTAGTGTAATTGAAATTCCAATTCCTGTATATATGGAAACAAGGAAGAGGAAATTTTTGATTTTTTCGGTCACAACGGTTAAGTTATATAATAGGGTGTTTCGCAAAAGTACGTGCTGTTATGCAGATATATGATATATCTGCCTTTGCAGCCATCACGGAGTTGGTATAACAAAAACAGGTAACTTATTGGAGGAGAATAGTATGGCTAATCCATCTCAACGTTTGCTCGTGTTTGCGGGCTCTTATGCAGAAGCTGCTGATTCTGGCGTATATGTGTATGAATGTAATGAACAAACTGGTGAATTGACAGCGACGGATTCCTTTTCCGGTATCCAGAATCCAACCTTCCTGAATGTGGATGCAGCGTCCAAACGTCTGTATGCACTCGGTGAGACCGTATCTGAAACGGGTGCAAAAGGCAAAGGCGGCGAAGCAGCTGCATTTGCAATTGATGCAGCTACCGGTAAGCTGGAACTGCTGAATCGTGTTCGAACAATCGATGGTCCACCATGCCATATTCAACGTTCCGACGACAACCGTTATTTGACAATGGTCAGCTATCATGGCGGTATGGTCGGTTTGATTTCGCTAAAAGAAGATGGCAGTGTAGGCGAGCTGCTGGACGTGCATCAGCATGAAGGGCACAGTGTTGATCCGCAAAATCAGGATCGTCCACATCCACACTCTACCTTTTTCGATCCATCTGGCAAATACTTGATCGTACAGGATCTCGGTCTGGATCGTGTGCGTACGTATGAACTGAAGCCAGAATCGAACGAATTGAAATTTACAGTTGATGTAGCGGCAACACCGGGCGCAGGACCGCGTCACCTCGTATTCCATCCAAACGGTCAGTTTGCGTTTGTGATCAATGAGTTGAACTCGACAGTCACTTCCTATCGTTATGATGCGGGTGTGCTGAACGAAGTACAGAGTATTCCGACATTGCCTGCTGACTACGATGGCTTCAATGGCTGTGCAGAGATTGCCATTTCGGAAGATGGTCGTTATCTGTATGGCTCGAACCGTGGCCATGACAGCATCGTACAGTACGCTGTGAACAGCGAGACTGGCGAACTGACGCTGGTACAGCATGTATCGACCGAAGGTGGTCATCCACGTCACTTCTCACTGCTGCCAGGTGGCAAATATGCGCTGGTAGCTAACCGCGACGGCAACAACATCGTTGTGTTTGCAATCGATAGTGAGAGTGGCAAGCTGAGTTATACTGGCAAAAGTGTAGAAGTATCCAAACCGGTATGTGTCTGGGGCGCTTATTTCTAAATCATTGCAGTAGTAATCATTGTTTACTCTTTCGGTTGTGAAAGTGTAACTCTAATATGAAGGTATACGTCTAACAAATGCTTTAACCGCTCTACCAGCTAGTAGGGACACAACGCATGTATTTGTCGATTCATTACAGATCATGACGTTTCGCTCATACTAGTTCAGTAGGGCGGTTTTTGTTTGATGGGACGTAAATGTCAACTTCCTGTTTCATTTCCAATTGTAGAGGTAAAAGAACAGTAATACGGTTCGCCGGCAATGCCGGATATGCAGCAACAAGCCGAATCCGCAAAGGAGATGGGAAACATGACAGAACCGCGTAAAAATGACAAAGTACAAAATCAGGCAGGCAAGCGCGACAATGCCGAACAGTATCCAACTGAAAATGAAAGTTTATTTGATCGCTTCGAGTCAGAGCAAACGGTCGATTCAATTCCGGTAGAGGATCTGAAGCTGGAACGTAAGGAAGAAAAGGATGGCGAAGCGACCAAACGTTCTTCTTCGAGTCAGAATGCGTATCCTGAAGGCGATTCCCAAGACGATTCAGATATTGTCCGCTGATCGTACAGCATTTACAATCATAACAGTAGCATAGATAAGGAACAGTGATGCCCGTTGGGAGCAGCTGTTCCTTTTCACGGGTTGGTACAGCCGGGAAAGGTGATACGAACGCATATGGCATTTGGAATCAACAGAACACAATTGAATGACTGGAAGCGACAAGTGGAGGCGGGCAAGATCGCCTTTTTGACGCATTACTGGATTGATGAACGATTTCCGGGAATACGTACAGTTACGAAAGTAGGCTGTAGCGATCTTCAGCGGTTACGGGAATGGTGTCAATCGTATGGGCTAAATCCACGTTATATTCATCATCGGGATCGATATCCGCATTTTGATCTGCTTGGACGTGAGCAAGTACGGATATTACAGGCAGAGGGATTGCAGGATCATATTGATCATTTTCGATTGATAGAACGAGGGTGATATGTCTTTTTGGGATAGATCGTGCCGTAATGGGAATTGATGATGCCAAGCGGCAGCGATGGATCCATGTTGTACTATATTCGACAGTATATGTATTAGATTCAGCGCGTTCCATCCATTTATTTACATACAATGATCAGGATAATCCATCACGATTAGCAATGAACAGCTAGATATATCCGACCCGCAATAGTATCATTTCCGCATGACACCGCCATGTAATCCTCTGTTTCAGGAAACATGCTTCGACAAAATAACAAAATTTTTTCAAAACCAGTTGAAATCGGTTACACGCAGCGCTATAATATCGTTGTAGAAACGTTTCGACAAATGAACGGAATTTCAAATTCTGTTTAGCAGCCGCCATCATGACTATTTTTGAAGTCGATAAGGGTAAATTTGTTGTTTTGAGCCAAAAATCACAAATTAAAAGTTGCTTTCGCTATCTAAAACTGTATTTTCCAAATAAATACAGAAGTGCATTTTAGTCTTAAATCGAAACGTTTCGATATGTTGAAACCATTTTCAAGGAACAGGGGTGAGCAGAGATGGGGGCAACGATCAAAGACGTAGCCGCTCTGGCGGGTGTGGCGGTATCGACAGCGTCTTATGCGCTGAATGGAATTGGCCGTGTAAGTTCAAAGACGCGAGGCAGGGTGCTGGAAGCTGCCCGTGAGTTGAATTATCAGAAGAACGGAATTGCTTCCGATCTGAAGCGCTCCCGCACCAATACGATTGCTTTGCTGCTGAGTGATTTGTCCGGTCCGTATTATTCCAGTCTGATCAAGGGTGTACAGGAAGTTAGCCTGAACAATGGCTATGACCTGATTGCTTGCAGTTCCATTGGAGGGGATACATCGACAGCGGTAAAGTTCATCAAGGAGAAACGGGTAGACGGAGCGATTATTCTCGCTCATAACATTCCAGATCGAACGATTATGGAATCGGCACGGGAAGGCTTTCCAATCGTCATGCTGGATCGCCGGTTGGAGCATGAGAGCCTCTGTTATGTAGAAGCTGATCATGAGAAGGGTGGCTTACTTGCTACCAATTATTTGATTGAGAGCGGTCATCGTCGTATCGCGTTTGTATCTGGCCCGGCTAGCAGCAAGCATAATAAGGATCGGTACAATGGATTCTCGCAGGCGATGCAGCAGCATGGATTAACGATCGAGCCGCGCTGGAATCTGGTTGGTAACTTTACGGAGGAAGGCGGCTATCGTGCAGTCAAGCTGATGATTGCACAGGGCGATCTACCGGAGGCGGTATTTTTCGCTAACGATGAGATGGCACTGGGTGGCATCACCGCTCTGAATGAGGCAGGCATCCGGGTGCCGGAAGATATCTCGGTGGTCGGCTTCGATGATATTGTTCAGGCTCGTTTCCTAACACCTGCACTGACAACGGTGCGGCAGCCAGATTATGAAGTCGGCGCGCTCGCTGTGCATCTGATTTTCCAGATTTTAAAAGGAGAATCGGTTGCCAAGCATTACACACTAGATACTGAACTCGTCATTCGTGGCACTGTCCGAATGAACTGAAAAAGAGGTGTACCTGATGAAAACATGGTGGAAACCGGCGGTATCGGGTCTGCTGATCTTTTCCTTCCTGCTTGCTGGATGTTCTGGCGGTCAGGAGCAGACCACAACCTCCGAAGGCAAACGGATACTGAAAGTATGGGGCATGGGTGCTGAAGGTACGGCACTGGCACAGATGGCATCGGATTTTGAAGCGAAAAACCCGGACATCAAGGTGGAAGTGCAATCCATTCCATGGGATAACGCACATGACAAGCTGCTGACAGCGGTCGCTTCGCAAAGCGGACCGGATGTAGTACAGATGGGAATGAGCTGGATTCCGGAATTTGCCGATGCTGGCGCTTTACAAGATCTGACTTCCTATGTGGATAAATATCCGAATTTGAAAGCGGATAATTATTTCGAAGGTGCCCGTACTAAGATGACCTATAATGACAAACTGGTCGGTATTCCTTGGTACATTGATACACGCGTATTGTTCTACCGCAAGGATCTATTGCAGCAGGTTGGCTATAATAAAGCTCCTCAAACATGGGATGAGTTGAAAGATGCAGCGACCAAGCTGGCTGCACGCGGGAATGGCAATTACGGTATCCTGCTGGATAGTAAGGATCAGCTGTTTACTCTTCCTTTTGCATGGGAGAATGGCAGCGAAGTGATTAACAGCAACAACCAGGCACAGTTGAACCAGCCTCCTTATGTGGAGACGATTCAATATTTAAGTAGCTTTTTCAAAGAAGGCATTGCTCCAACCCAGAGTGATATGCAGCTGATTCCGTCGTTCGGTGAAGGCATTCTGCCTATGTTTATTAGCGGTCCATGGACTGTGAACCAGATCAAAACCGAATTGCCGGAACTGAAGCCAGATCAATGGGGAACGGCAGTCATTCCTGCCAAAGAGCAGGGTGGTGAAAGCGCATCCGTACTCGGTGGTTCGAATCTGTCCGTATTCAGCAGTTCCAAGAACACCGAAGATGCTGTGAAATTCATCTCGTATTTGAACGATCCGGCGACTCAGGTGAAATGGTATGAGCTGACTCAAGATTTGCCATCCACGACCAAAGCATGGGATGACAAAGCATTTCAGGACAGCCCGAATATCCAGACGTTCCGTACCCAGATGGATACGGCGCGCTCCACACCATCGGTCAAAGAATGGGAAACTATTGCGAAGCAAATTTCCGACGCATTTGACCAGATCGTTGTCGGCGGCGAGGATATTCAGACCCAATTGGATCAATTGAATGAGCAAGCTGATTCTACGCTTCAAAGTGGCAATTAAACCTGTCGTCCTGTCACACTGCACCAGATGCAACTGATTGAAAAGGGGGGTCTGATGATCTGTAGTCGTCATGGACGCAGGCATCGACCACAGCAAGTAAGGATTATCGTTTGATTCTGTGTACCGGCGAAGATTTTGCCGTACGTCCTGATTCCGCGCTTATTCGTAATCCGAACGGCATCTTTGCTGTAATTTTTCATCCAAATATAAATAAAGAGGTGGCCCACGAATGGCTAAATTATGGAAATCCACGATTGTATGTATGCTCGTATTTTCACTCATACTGGCTGGATGCGGTAAAGAAGAGACAACAACCGCGGATGGAAAACGGATTTTGAAAGTGTGGGGTATGGGCGGTGAAGGTGGCTCGTTGCCGGATATGGTTGCAGCTTTTGAAAAAGCAAACCCGGATATCGATGTACAGGTACAGCAGATTCCTTGGGATTCGGCGCATGACAAGTTGTTGACCGCAGTCGCTTCCAAAAATGGTCCTGACGTAATCCAAATGGGAATGACCTGGATTCCCGAGTTTGCCAATGCAGGTGCATTGCTGGATCTGACTTCCTATGTGGATCAGTATCCGAACCTGAAACAAGAGAACTTCTTTGAAGGCGCACGTGAAACGATGACATACGACAACAAGCTGATCGCGATCCCATGGTATATGGAAACTCGCGTCCTGTACTATCGTACGGACTTGCTCAAAGAAGTAGGTTATGATCAAGCACCGAAAACCTGGGATGAGCTGAAAGATGCAGCCGACAAACTGGCAGCACGCGGCAACGGCAACTACGGTATTCTGTTGGATAATCAGGATGCGGCATTCACACTGCCATTTGCTTGGGAAAACGGTAGTGAAGTGATTGGTAGCGATAACAAAGCACAATTCAACCAACAGCCGTATATTGAAGCGGTAAACTATCTGACCAGCTTCTACAAAGACGGTGCAGCTCCAACGCAGAGCGATATGCAGCTGTTGCCAGCTTTCGGTCAAGGTATTATCCCGATGTTCTTCAGCGGTCCGTGGTCGATTAACCAGATTCACGAAACGGTGCCACAAATCGATGGCAAATGGGCGACAGCAGTCATTCCTGCCAAAGAAGAAGGCGGCAAAAGCGCATCTGTACTGGGCGGTTCCAACTGGAGCGTATTCAGTAGTGCAGCGAACAAAGACGATGCTGTGAAATTCGTATCGTTCATGAGTGACCCTGCGAACCAGATTGAATACTACAAACTGTCCAAAGACCTTCCGTCCACGCTGAAAGCATGGGATGACAAAGCACTCGATGGCGAGCAAATCAGCACATTCCGTGATCAAATGGAAACATCTCGTCCTTCTCCATTTGTACCACAATGGGAAGCAGTTGGTCAGCTGATCAAAGCAGCGCTGCAACAAATTGTCGTTGGTGGCACAGATGTGAATACACAAATGGAAGATCTCAATACACAAGCAGACGCCTTACTGCAAAAGTAAGCTGTATCGTTACAACGTGCATGAAGCAATTTAAGGTACAGAACGACGCTCCCGTGCTGTGAATGCAGCCGGGAGATGCCGTTCCACCGGAAGACCATCTTCCGTAAAGGAGGGAACAGAATATGCAAAAGGCCTGGCAGTCGTTGGCGAAGTACAAGTACCCGTACCTGTTCATTGCGCCGACGTTAATCATTCTTTTTATTTTCTCATTTATACCGATTCTGGTTGCTGTGTTTATCAGCTTTACCAATATGAATCTGGCAGGGCTGGCTGACTGGTCCAACATTGAGTTCAATGGTGTACAGAACTTTGTCCAGTTGTTCGGTGATGCGGTATTCCGCAAATCCATGTTCAATACGCTGATCTATGTCGTGGTAGGTGTTCCGCTTGTCGTTATCGTTTCGATGGCGATTGCGATTCTGATCAATCAGGGTACGAGCTGGATTTTCAAAACGTTCCGCGTCATTTACTACATGCCTTCCATTACGAATATCGTAGCGATTGCCGTAATCTGGGGCTATCTGTACAACTCCCAGTACGGTCTGATCAACCATATGCTCGAAGCGGTTGGTATCTCGCCAGTACGCTGGCTGCAAGACCCGACAATCGCCAAGTTTTCCTTGATCATCATGGCGGTGTGGAAAGCGATTGGTCTGAACATGATCATCTTCCTGGCAGCATTGCAGGGCATTCCGCGTACGTATTATGAAGCGGCACAGATTGACGGTGCTAGCCGCTGGCAACAGCTGATGCGTATTACGGTTCCGCTGCTTGGATTCGCGACATTCTTCGTATCGATCACGACGCTGATCGGTTGGATTCAATTCTTCGAAGAACCACTCGTTATGACGAAGGGTGATCCGCTCAATGGAACAACCTCGATGGCGCTGTTTATTTACCAGACGGGCTTCCAACGCAGTGATTTCGGTTATGCAGCAGCAGGTTCAATCGTGTTGTTCGTTATCATTATCTTAGTCACTCTTGTTCAATTCAAAGCACGCAAAAAAGACAGCGATGTCGAATATTGATATCCGAACAGCCTGAATGAGCTGATGCCGGAGCACACTGTGAGAGGAGGTTCCGTTATGGATCTTCGCATAAAACCTGTTTATAAAGGCATTATCGTTGTCGCTCTGCTGATCGGTGCGATCGCCATGTGTATTCCTTTTGTATGGATGATCCTGTCATCGTTCAAGCCGGAGAGTGAGGTTACATCGCTAACCCCGAGCTTCTGGCCGCAAGCGCCAACGCTGCACAACTTTGAACGATTGTTTACGGAAATGAACTTCCAGAAATATCTGGTCAATACGTTGATCATCGTATTCTTCTCGTTTATTGGACTATTCCTCAATGCGGCAGCCGGTTATGCGTTTGCCAAGTTCCAATTTCCGGGCCGTAACGTACTGTACTATCTCGTACTTGGTACGATGATGATTCCGTCCCAGGTAACGATGATTCCGGTCTACCTGATTTTGAATGAAATGCATCTGACCAATACAATGGCGGGGATTGTTCTGCCAGGTATGGTAAACGCATTTGGTATTTTCTTATTCCGTCAGTTTATGACGAGTATTCCGAACGATCTGATCGAGGCATCGCGTCTGGATGGAGCGGGTGAGATTCGTACCTTCTTCCAGCTGATTATTCCGATTGCCAAACCGATCTTTGCGGTACAAGGGATTCTGACCTTTATCGGCGGCTGGAATAGCTTCCTGTGGCCGTTGATCGTAGCGAACGACGAGAGCCTGTATACGTTGTCCGTCGGTCTGCAATTGCTGAAAGGTCAATATGGTGGTGACTTTGCTATCCAAATGGCGGGCGCATCGTTTATGGTCATCCCGATTCTGATTATCTTTATTTTCGCACAGCGTCACATTATTGAAGGCTATACCATTTCTGGTATGAAATAAGAGTCATAACAATGCAATGCGATTGTTCGCAATAACGAACACCCACCTACAGAGATACAGAAATTTACACACTACGGAGGGATTCAGTATGTCTACTGTACAAAACCAGCAAAACCAAGTACCAAGCGATGCACTTTTCCAAAATGAATATGGCTATTTCACTGCCAACGGGCGCGAATATGTCATCACTAACCCGCGTACGCCGCGTCCGTGGAGCAACATTATTAGTAACGGTGATTACTCCTTTATGGTGTCTCAGGCAGGCGGCGGCGCATCGTGGCGGGGCAATGCCGGTCAGAACCGGATTACTCGTTTATTTCAAGATGTGATCAAAGATTCATGGGGCAAATTCGTATACTTGCGCGATCGCAATTCTGGACAGTACTGGTCAGCAGCATGGAAGCCAGTTATGGCAGAGTTTGAAGAATACGAAGTACGCCATGGTATCGGCTATAGCGTATTTACGCAGCAGGTAAACGGAATCCGCAGCGAAATGACTGTATTCGTTGCACCGGATGCACCTTTGGAATTAATAAAGTTAAAAATTACCAATAACAGCGAACAAACGCGCGAGTTAGATGCGACAACGTATTTTGAATGGGCGCCGGGCTTTGCACCGGATGAACATCGCGAATTCCACAAAATCTTTATGAATTCCGAATACCGCGACGATCTGAACGCGATTCAATTGGAAAAATACCTGTGGGGCTTCCCGGATGAGAAAGGGCGCAGCAACAATGTAAGCTGGCCGTACACCGCTTTCCACGCAGCTAGTGAAAAGCCATCCTCATATGATGCGGACAAAGAGTCATTTGTCGGCATGTACGGTGAGGAAGCTCGTCCGCAGGCGATGCAGGATCAAGAATTGGCTGGTCATACCGGACGCTTTGGCGACGCAGCTGCTTCATTGCGTGTAGCCTTTACGTTAGAGCCGGGCGCATCTCATACGGTTGTATTCACCATTGGTGCCGCCGAGCACGAGAAAGAAGACGCCGCCGCATTGATCAAAGAATACACAAGCGTGGAAGCAGCGGATCGTACGCTGGCAAGAGTGCATGAATTCTGGAGTGAATTGATCGATCAGGAAGAGATTCAGACGCCGGATCCAGCGATGAATATTATGACCAACGTCTGGTTAAAATATCAATCCATCTCCTGCCGCCTATGGGGCAAAACGGCTTATTATCAAGTGAGTGCCGGCTACGGTTATCGTGACCAATTGCAGGATTCGCAAATTTTCCTAACTAGCAAGCCGGAATTGATGCGCAAGCAGATTCTGATGCATGCATCTCAGCAATTCCAAGAAGGGGATGTACTGCACTGGTGGTTCACGATCAAAGGCGGCGGTCCGCGTACACGTTGTTCCGATGACCTGTTATGGCTGCCGTTCATTCTCGATCCGTATCTGAAGGAAACACAGGATTACGATATTCTCGACGAAGTAACGCCGTTTCTCGATGGCGGCGAAGCGACGGTATACGAGCACTGCAAACGTGCCATTGAGAAGACGTTCAAACGTTTCAGCCCGCGCGGTGTACCGCTGATGGGTGAGCATGACTGGAACGATGGGCTGAGTGCCATCGGTTACGATTGGAAAGGCGAAAGCTTCTGGGTCGGTGAGTTCTTGTACATGATTCTGGGCAGCTTTGCTCCTGTTGCTGCGAAACGTGGCGATCAAGCATTTGCCGATAAAATGCTGGACGTACAAAGCAGTCTGAAAAAGGCGCTTAACGATCATGGCTGGGATGGCGAATGGTATCTGCAAGCGACTACCGATGACGGTCTCAAAGTCGGTTCCAAAGAAAACGAAGAAGGTCAAATCTTCCTCAACCCACAAATTTGGGCGGTCATTTCCGGTGTAGCGGACGAGGAGCGCGGTCAGCAGGCGATGGAGAGCGTAAGCAAACATCTGCTGCGTGATTACGGCTCACTGCTGCTATATCCGGCTTATACGAAAGTTCGTCGTGATATCGGCTATATCACACGCTATGCACCGGGTCTGCGTGAAAATGGCGGTGTCTATACACATGCTGCAACATGGGCGGTCTGGGCATACACACTGGCTGGTCAACCGGAAAAAGCATACGAAGCGTACAGCAAAATCTGTCCGCCAAACCGTTCCCACGAGCCAAACAGCTATGTTGGCGAACCGTATGTAACACCGGGTAACTCCGACGGTCCGATTTCGCCAAACTACGGTCGTGGCGGCTGGACATGGTATACCGGTTCTTCCCAATGGCTGCAACGTATGGCAACCAACTGGATTCTGGGCGTGCGCGCAGAGAATGAAGGTCTGTTGATCGATCCGAGCATTCCATCCGAATGGCCGGAATTCAGCTACCGTCGTAATTTCCGCGGTGCTACTTACCTGATCCATGTGGATAACAGCGCAGGCGTATCTCGCGGCGTGAAGTCCATTACTGTAGATGGCAAGATCATTGAAGGAAATATTCTGCCTGATTTCCAAGACGGCAAAGAGCATGAAGTGAAAGTGGTATTGGGGTAAACGTGAACGTATGATCTGTTGCGAAAAAGCATGGCTATGAAGAAAGGCAGCCATGCTTTTTTCGTTTTGTCTGCGATGCTGACGATGTATTGTTCAAATGCGAAGGAATGTACTATAATTTCAAAAAGCAATCTGGATATAGAGGAGAAGTGAAGCGGGACGATGACATGGCATATTAAGCATTTTAACGAATTGAGTACGACGGAGTTGTATTGCATTTTGAAGGAGCGAACGGATATTTTTGTAGTAGAACAGAATTGTCCGTATCCAGAAGTGGATGGTAAGGATGTGCATTGTTATCATCTGTTGAAATGGGAAGGTGAGCAGATTGTAGCGTATGCGCGTCTGCTGCCGCCGGGTATCGCGTACAAGCAAGCATCGATTGGGCGAGTGATTGTACGAGCGTCTCATCGAGGGCAGGGGCTGGCAGGAGAGTTATTTGCACGCGCGATTGATTATATTCAGCAGCAATTAAACGAAACCGAGATCAAGATTCAAGCACAACAATATTTATGCAAATTTTATGGGTCTTATGGATTCGATCCGATTTCGGAATCGTATCTGGAGGACGGTATTCCGCATGTGGATATGCTGCTGACGAAGCGGCTGGAGCCATTGTCCGCGTTATAGCATTATTTGCACCTTATGATGATACGATGAAAATGCTTTTTCCTATTGTCATACAGCAACAAGCCGCTCATCGCAATCCCAATGAGCGGCTTGTTGCTGTATGAGCGATATATTACTGGACTTCCTTTCCTTCAAACCATAGACACAAACATCATTCATATGACAAAAATAACGAACTCAGACACAATTTTGCCTTATCCAAAACAAGCTACCCAAAATACGACTACCATTGTAAATATAAACATAGTGCTGTAACTGGTTAGATTTGGACAAAATGGCTAAAAATTAAAATTGGAAATTCGTAACTCACTGGTGTAGAATGGGAAATGTAAACAGGATCACAGCAGAAGCAAGGGGGCATGAACAGCTCAGTATTACTTCGAAATATGCTCAATGTTACGGACAAATGGTAGACGAACGATTTGTTAAAATTGGTTTTTTTTGTACAGCACTCAAATTCCGTGATAATCGGGCTAAAAAACCCAAATTATTCTTTATGTACACCAAAGAAAACGTTTTCTTGATGCAGGGTCGCTTTTCCTCGCTTATGGTCCCATTTTAGGCTATTCTGTGATTAATAAGATAGAGGTATAATGAAAAGTGTTGCAATTCCGTCACAAAAATATTCACAAAAAATTCAAGACGGAGGGAATCCTCGATGACAATCGACGAATCGAACAGACCATCGTTATGGCAATCGTATTATGGACCCAATCTGGGGTACGTACAAGAGCAGTATGAAAAGTACAAACAAGATCCTAATTCTGTAGAAGAAGGATACCGTGAGCTTTTTGAACGTCATGGGGAACCAGTTGCTCCGGCAGCGTCCATCTCTGACACAGCAGGTGAAAGTGGGACAAGTGCGCCGGGCAAAGTAGACACCAATCTGTTAAAGAAAGCGGTTGCAGCAGAACGGCTGGTATGGAACATCCGTACATACGGGCATCTGGCAGCAGATATTGATCCGCTTGGACTCAGCACGCCATCTGATGTGCGTTTGCTTGATCCAGAGCAGTACGGTCTCGGTCAGCGCGATCTGGCGCAGCTTCCTGCATCATTGATCTGGGAAAATGCACCGGACGAAGCAAGAGACGGCTGGGAAGCGATTCAGATTTTGCGCAAAAAGTATACTGGTCCGCTGGCATACGAATTTGCACATGTGCATGATGAGCAGGAGCGTAACTGGCTGAACCGTCAGGTAGAAACGAATTCTGCTTCGCAAACCCTTACCAACGAAGAACGTGTGGAGCTGCTGCATCGTCTCGTGGAAGTGGAACAATTTGAAGAATTTCTGCACAAAACATTTGTAGGACAAAAGCGTTTTTCCATTGAAGGAAATGACGCGCTCGTACCGATGTTGGATACGATCGTGCGCATCGCTGCGCGTGGTGGCGCTCGTCACGTATTGATGGGTATGGCTCACCGTGGTCGTTTGAATGTACTGGCACATGTGTTGAACAAACCATACGCCAAAATTTTCTCTGAATTCCATCATTCCCCGAACAAGGACATGATTCCATCGGAAGGCTCGATGGGCATTAACTTTGGCTGGACGGGGGATGTTAAATACCATCTGGGTGCACGTTACTCACTGACTGGCGACAATCAGAGCTACGACACCCGCCTGACACTGGCGAATAACCCGAGTCACTTGGAATACGTGAATCCGGTTGTGGAAGGCTTTACCCGCGCGGCGCAAGATGACCGCAGCGAGAAGGGCTATCCGCGTCAGGACAAGGACAAAGCGGCAGCGATCATTATGCATGGTGATGCAGCATTTGCTGGTGAAGGTATTGTAGCGGAGACGCTAAACTTCAACCAACTGCCGGGCTTCCAAAACGGCGGTACCATTCACATCATCGTCAACAACCGTCTCGGATTCACGACCGACAGCAAGGATTCTCGTTCTACGCATTACGCGAGTGACCTGGCAAAAGGATATGAGATTCCGGTCGTACACGTGAATGCGGATGATCCAGAAGCTTGTATTCGTGCAGCGGAGCTGGCAATGCAATACCGCAGCCTGTTTAAAAAGGATTTCCTGATCGATCTGATCGGGTATCGCCGTTACGGTCACAACGAAGCGGATGATCCAGAAACAACTCAACCGCTCATGTATGGCAAAGTGAAAAATCATCTGCGCGTTGCTTCTATTTATGGCAAACGTCTGGCTGAGCGCAGTGTTACGCAAACGGATAAATACGAAGATTTCAAAAACGAAGTACAAGATCAACTGAAAAACATCTACGATGAAGTAAAACAGAATGAAACGCAAAGTGCATTTGGACCAGTCAATCCGGCAGGCGAAGGCGCAACCAAAGCGTCCAACCAAACTGCTATCGCTGCACCGTTATTGAATCAGATCAATGAAGGGCTATTGACTTGGCCGGAAAACTTCAGCGTATATCCAAAACTGCAACGTATTCTGGAACGTCGTCGTAATGCGCTGACTCCAGAAGGTCGCGTCGATTGGGGACATGCGGAGACACTGGCGTTTGCATCCATTCTGGCAGAAGGCAAGCCGATTCGTATTACTGGTCAGGATGCGGAGCGTGCAACCTTTGCACACCGTAACTTGGTACTGCATGACGCGAAGACAGGCGAAGAATTCTGCCCACTGCATCGCTTACCTGAAGCCAAGGCATCATTTGCCATTCATAACAGTCCGCTGTCTGAAGCAGCTGTGATCGGTTTTGAATACGGCTACAATGTGTATGCACCGGAGACGCTGGTCATCTGGGAAGCTCAATACGGCGACTTCGTGAATGCTGGTCAAGTATTGATCGACCAATTCATCTCGGCTGGACGCAGCAAATGGACACAGAAATCGAGTCTTGTTATGCTGCTGCCACACGGTTATGAAGGCATGGGACCGGAACACTCTAGCGCACGTCCAGAGCGTTTCTTGCAGCTGGCTGCTGAAGAGAACTTTACGATTGCCAATCTGACATCTGCTTCCCAATACTTCCATCTGCTGCGCCGTCAAGCGCTGAGCACGGAAACGGAGGAAGCACGTCCACTCGTCGTTGTAGCGCCGAAAAGTCTGATCCGTAACCAGCGTGTAACGGTTCCTGCTGCTGAGCTAAGCGAAGGTAGCTTCCGTCCGATTCTGGAACAAGCGGGTCTAGGTGGCAACAAAGATGCAGTGGAACGTGTACTCTTATGTACTGGTAAAGTAGCAATTGACCTTGAAGAAGCGCTGGAGAAGGAAAAAGATACTGATTTCTCCTGGTTGCATATTATTCGTGTGGAGCAGCTGTATCCGTTCCCGCAAGAAGAAATCACGAGCGTACTGTCCGGCTTCAAAAACCTGCAAGAAATCATCTGGGTACAGGAAGAACCGCAAAACATGGGGTACTGGACGTATACCGATTCCCGATTGCGTGCGTTGTCTAACGGCGTTGAAGTTAGTTATATCGGTCGTCCGGAACGTTCCAGCCCGGCAAGCGGCTACCAGCACGTTCACGCAGTTGAACAACAACGCATCCTGACATCAGCACTCAAACCAAATTCGTTGAAAAACATATCCCTTGGGAGGTAACAGCTGTGAGTGAAATTAAAGTACCGGAAATGGGCGAATCAATCACCGAAGGAACCGTATCAAAATGGGTTGTGAAAGAAGGGGATACGGTCAGCCAGGGCGATGTTCTGTTGGAACTGGAAACGGACAAAGTCAATCTGGAAATCAGTGCCGAAGAAGATGGTGTGATTGAATCGATCACACGTCAGGAAGGCGATACCGTTCAAGTCGGCGAATCAGTCGGCGTGATCGGCGCGGGTACAGGCGCTCCTAAAGCACCGGCGGCAGCACCAGAAGCGCCACCAGCCAAACCGGAAGCACCTGCTGCACCAGCTAACGAGCAAGCTCGCGAGTCCAAAACAGATTTGGCGGCAGCAGCGGCGGCGGGCAAACCGGACAGCGATACGATTGCTACACCGGCAGCACGCAAGCTGGCACGTGAGCGCGGCATCGATCTGAATGCGGTACAGGGCAATGACCCAATCGGACGTGTGAAGCATGATGATGTACGCAAGCATGACGACAAGCCAACGAACCTCGGTGCGCCGCCAAGCAAACCAGCTCCACCAGCGCCAAAAGCACCAGCAGCGGATAGCAATCCGGCGAAACCAGCAGATGTCGTACCGATGTCGCGTCGTCGTCGCACGATTGCGAACCGTCTCGTAGAAGCACAGCACAATGCTGCGATGTTGACCACATTTAACGAAGTGGACATGACTGCCATTCTCGATGTGCGCAAACGCCGCAAAGACAAATTCAAAGAAAAACATGATGTCGGTCTCGGCTTTATGTCCTTCTTTACCAAAGCAGTTGTCGGTGCGCTGAAAGCTTATCCGATGGTTAACTCCGAAATCAATGGTGAAGATGTTATTATCAAAAAATACTATGATATCGGTATTGCCGTATCTGCGAAGGAAGGTCTGGTTGTACCAGTCGTTCGCGATGCAGATCGTCTGGGCTTCGCCGGTATTGAAAAAGAAATCGCCAGCCTCGCATCCAAAGCGCGCAATAACAGCCTGGCATTGTCCGAGCTGCAAGGCGGTACCTTTACGATCACTAACGGTGGTGTATTCGGTTCCCTGCTGTCCACGCCAATCTTGAACGCGCCACAGGTCGGTATTCTGGGTATGCACAAAATCCAGCTTCGTCCGATTGCGATTGACGAGACACGTATGGAAAACCGTCCGATGATGTATATCGCGCTATCGTATGATCACCGGATCATCGATGGTAGTGAAGCGGTAAGCTTCCTGGTAAAAGTAAAAGAATTGCTGGAAGATCCAGAAACACTGTTGATCGAAGGCTAATGGAGCATATGGCAACATAACATCCCTATGATCTACAAAAGAGCTTCCTCCATTGGGGAAGCTCTTTTTGTTCCTATATCGATGGAAACGAGGAATTCTACTATGCTGATTAGCGAGCAAGTATACGATATCAAAGGATTAAATTATGTCATTCGTTGCGCCCAACCGGATGATGCAGATCATCTGGCAGAAGTGCGTCTACAAATTGATGGAGAAACAGAAAACATGGATCGTCGCCGTGGCGAAGCCTACATGGACCCAGGTGGCTTCGCTGCCTTGATCCAAAGCGATCAGGACAATCCCACCAATCTGTTTCTAGTGGCAGAAGCGAATGAACGGATTGTTGGCTACTCTCGTTGCGAGGGAAGCCCGCTTAGCCGAATGGCACATAAGGTGGAATTTGGCGTTGGTGTGATTCGCGATTACTGGGGACATGGAATCGGTAGACAACTGTTAGATCGTTCAGTAGCCTGGTCCGATGAAGCGGGTATTCAAAAGATGACGCTGCATGTGATCGAAACAAATGTAAAAGCAATCGATATGTACAAAAAAGTAGGCTTTGAGATTGAAGGTGTATTAAAGCGGGATCGCTTGCTAACGGATGGGAATTATTACAACACCATTGTAATGGGACGTTTTAGATTGTAATCCTAGGGCTGGTTACGTTGCACCCAAAGAATTGAATATACAAGAAGAAGTAAATATACAAGTAGCCGCATGATACATTCATGCGGCTACTTGTATATGAGCAGGTAGTACGAAATGCGAAGACGGCAAGCAAGGTATGATTAGAACTATGCTAGACTGGTTATATTTACACATAGATGATTGCTGATGAGTATATTTGAAATGATATAATGGGTAAATCTATCATCACATAATCAAAATATATTCATTTGCACGAAAAAGCAGTTTGGCGGAAGATCCATCAGTTGTTGGGAGAATAGATTCGATAGAACAAGTATAACTATCTATTCAGACAATTGACGAGCAACCGCTAATGTTTTTATACTTCCACTGACAGGCTAATGCAGCGCTTGACGTCTTCAATTGTTGTTGTCGTTGCCATGTTGGTACATACAGAAAACAGGAGTGGTTTGATGAGTACGATTCAAAATGAACAAAACGATGAAGCAAGTCGCAAGGCATTTCTACGCAAAGTTATTCTCATTTCCACACTTGGCGGTTTGTTGTTTGGTTACGATACAGGCGTGATCAATGGTGCACTTCCGTTCATGTCTGCCAAAGATCAGCTAAACCTGACATCGTTAACGGAAGGGATGGTAACAAGTTCTCTGCTGTTAGGGGCTGCATTCGGCGCTGTATTTGGTGGTCGACTTGCGGATGCGATTGGTCGCAGACAAAGTATTCGCTATCTGGCTGTATTATTTTTCTGTGCAACCATTGGATCGGCGCTAGCGCCCAATGTACCGATTATGGTCGTCTGTCGCTTGATTCTCGGTCTGGCTGTTGGTGGTGCATCGGTTACCGTACCGTCGTATCTGGCGGAGATTGCTCCTGCGAGTCAACGCGGGGGTATCGTCACACGGAATGAGCTGATGATTGTTAGCGGTCAGCTGCTCGCTTTTATCTTCAATGCTATTCTCGGCACTACACTTGGTCACAATGGTCATATCTGGCGTTATATGCTGGCGATGGCGGCAATTCCAGCAGTATTCCTGTTTATCGGTATGTTCCGTGTACCGGAAAGCCCGCGCTGGCTTGTTACGCAGGATGAACATAAACGTGCATTTGGGATTTTGAAACGGATGCGGAGTATCAAACAGGCAAAACGCGAATTGAACGAAATCAAAACCAATGCAGAAGCGCAAGAAGAGACAGAACAGGCAAGTTTCCGCGATCTGGCTACGCCATGGATTCGCCGGATCGTCCTGATTGGTATCGGAATCGGGGTTGTACAACAGATTACAGGTGTAAACTCCATCATGTATTATGGTACAGAGATTTTACGTGAGTCCGGTTTCGGAACCAATGCGGCGCTTATCGGGAATATCGCGAATGGCGTCATCTCGGTGGCAGCAACTTTCTTGGGCATGTGGCTTGTCGGTCGTGTCGGTCGTCGTCCGATGCTGATTACAGGTCTTGCCGGTACGACTACAGCATTGCTGTTGATCGCGATCTTTTCCAACATGCTGGCTGGTACAGCGGCTCTGCCATACGTCATTCTAGGATTGACCGTCACATTCCTCGCCTTCCAACAAGGTGCAGTATCGCCAGTAACTTGGTTGATGTTGTCTGAAGTATTCCCGCAACGTTTACGCGGCTTCGGTATGGGAATCAGTGTATTTTGTAGCTGGATGGTTAACTTTTCGGTTGGATTGCTGTTCCCGATCTTGACAGGTAGTATTGGACTATCATGGACATTTTATGTGTTTGTGGTGCTCGGTATAGGTGCTCTCGGCTTTATTATCAAGTTCCTACCTGAAACGAGAGGGCTGACACTGGAGCAAGTGGAACAGAAATTCCGTTCATTTGGCAAAGATGTAGATGCTTCAGTTACAGATACGTCAGGCGGTAATCCTGCGTGAAAAAGGTAAATGTATCAGATTCGAAAAGATAAGGCGTAACAGATTAATAACAGCTTATTGTGACTTATATTGGAGTAAAGGTATATACCGAATAGATACGTGCTCATATTAGCACATAATCGAAAAGGAATAATCGCTATGTCCTCACAGCATAGTGGATTGTTCCTTTTTGATATGTTTAGCGAAAAAGTAACAAGGGTATTAAAAGTTACAGCTTGCGTAGCGTTTATCCATTAAGATATCTGATCCGTTTCCGAATGTACGCGTTCAACTTCATCATAATGAAACAGGAATCATAGCGCGGATCATGCAATGATAGACGACGTAAGTCAAACTATATCGTGCACGACGGAAAGGAGATTGTACAGAATGAGACAGCAAGTACGTATTGGCACCACAGATCTGCTCGTAACACCGATTGGACTTGGAACAAATAAGGTTGGCGGTCATAATCTGTTCCCCAACCTGAATGACGAAGATGGTAAACATATCGTTCGTGAAGCGCTGGATCTGGGAATTAACTTCCTAGATACTGCTTATATTTATGGTCCTGAGCATTCGGAGCGCTTGATTGGCGAAGTACTTAAGGAAACCGGCAAGCGTGACAGTGTTGTACTCGCAACCAAAGGTGCGCATAAGATCGGCGAAGATGGTCAGACGACAATTGATAATTCGCCCGCATTTCTGCGTTCACAGGTGGAGAACAGTTTGAAGCGTCTGCAAACCGATCATATTGATCTCTATTATATTCATTTCCCAGATGAGCACACGCCAAAAGACGAAGCCATCGGCGAATTAAAAAAGCTAAAAGACGAGGGCAAAATCCGCTCTATCGGCGTATCGAACTTCTCCTTGGAACAGCTCAAAGAAGCGAATATTCATGGCGATGTAGATGTGCTGCAATCCAATTACAATTTGCTGGAACGCGAAGTAGAGCAGGAATACTTCCCATATCTGATCGAAAACAAAATATCATTTGTTCCTTACTTCCCATTGGCATCTGGTCTGCTAGGTGGTAAATATAACAAGGATACGCAGCTAAGCGATAGTCAGAAGAAAAAGCCGCTGTTCAAAGACGGCAATTATGAGAAGAACTTAGCCAAAATCGAGCATCTGCATCAGATTGCCAAAGAGCTGAATACCGAAGTAGCCAATGTGGTACTCGCCTGGTATCTAACTCGTGCACCGATTGATGTCGTCATTCCAGGTACCAAAGATACACGTCAACTGCATAACAACCTGAAGACACTGGATGTGCAATTATCTCCGCAACACATTCAACATATTGACGAAGTATTCGCACTACAGCAACAGGGTGCAAGCAAGTAATATGCGTTTAGATTAAAGACGAAATTGTTCGCATTTGTAGCCATCGACTCACCAATCAGATCAATGCGCTTCCCTATGCAAATGACTACGAGCGATAGGAATATTGGAGTCGGCGAAGAACCTTAACAGGTTCCGCCGACTTTTCCTGTGTCTATTTTGGCTCTTTTCAAACGATCCATTGCTATATTTAAAGTTTCATTAAATGAAAAATTCACAATAAGAACATGCTCGTACTTTGTTCTCTTATTCGAATCTCACTTTACGAACAGTTATAATGAGAAAAGCGATAATTAGCAATTCGACATAGATTTCTAATAGCTGATTTGTTTCGTTATACCGTAGGCGTACTTTGTATGTACATAATGAATGTTCTCATCATGAAGAAGCAATGTATTCCATTCTGAATCCACTGACAGACAGGAGATTATATGATGACACGAAGACCGGATTTTGATAATGATAATAACGAAGATGTTCCCGATCCCATGCAGCAACAACCTGACGGTGCGCGCCGTCAAGGGTTGGCAGCTATGCCACCACCGCAACTACAACATGAACTCGATGGCGAGCAAGGATCGTTTATTTTAAAATTACGAGTCGATCTATGCTGGGAACCGCAGCATGTACTGACATTGCTGAAGCAAATGTACGAATATATCATCTCTGTTGAAAATGCCGCTCAATTGAATCGCAAGACAGCGGGCGAACTATGGTTCGTCATTCATTTTATTCAAAATTGGTCATCCCATGAAGCATTCCGACATGCGAATCCGTATCCAGACGATTACTATCGCGATGTGTATGAACTACTATTCATGCTGGGCGATTGGTATTTTACCGGTGAATGTCCGTATACGAATCCCGGCTCCATGCTGGACGAGATTCGCAGTCTGGAACAAGGGAATGGATAATACTTTTGCAAGGTTAAGATGGTTACTGCATGATAGTGATTGCAGTAGCCATCTTTTGGATTAGCAATAGTGGAACCAATAATGAATATATTGCTTGAGGTAATGATGATAGATGTTCAACTACACTTAGTTGTGGTGCTGTTGAATCTGTTCCCATAGCTGACTGTTTACATATTGCGATTGCCCGGTAACATCTTCGCCAAACCAGTCAGGTGCGGTGTAGGCATGAAATTGCTCTTCACTGTCAAATTCAATCTCAATAGTAATAAGCCCTTGCTGCACGGTATTGTGGTAAAGATCCAGATCGTACGCATGACCATCCCATTTTACTTTATGCCGTGTTTTCTTCAAGGGAATGACGTGTAAGCGTGAAGTCAATTGCTCGTACAGTTCGCTGCCGATCTGAAATTCCGTTTCATCGCGGGAGATGCCGGAACCTGCTTTATGAGTCATGGTAAAGGTTTCTTCGCCGTTACTGAGCAGTCGGCGCACACGCAGCGATTCGTTCTCGGTAGAAGCAAGATACGTCTGATCAATCTCCTGTGTACGTGTAATGGTTAGATCATCTGGATAGCCGGTAAGTAGATATTTGCGTTCAATTTCCTTAGCCATAGTCAACATAAACCTCCTGTAAAGTGAAAATGAAATTGCTAGCATACGTGGTGCGATTGCAGAGAATCGTATTCACTGATTTGCAATGTACCATTAGGTGTAACTATAATACTATACAATTCTAACTTTGCCGAATAATGAATATACATATAAGGATGAGGTGATTCGCTTGAGATTGGCAGAAGCATTGATTGTACGATCTGATATACAGAAACGTGTAGAACAGGTCAGATCGCGATTAAATTTGAATGCAAAGATTCAAGAGGGCGAACAACCTGCGGAGCAGCCAGCTGAACTGCTGCGTGAATTGCAGGAACTGCTAAATCAGCTCGGTTCGTTGATTCGTCGGATCAATCGAACGAATGCACAGACGGCGTTTGACGATCAACGCACACTAGCAGATGCGCTGACAGACCGAGATATATTATCCTTGCATCGTAATGCGCTATCGGAGCTGATCCAGTCGGCGAGTGTACGGCAGGATCGGTTTACACGTTCTGAGATCAAATTCCTTTCTACGGTCGATATTGCTGCGCTTCAGCGACAAGTCGATCAACTTGCCAAAGACTATCGTCAACTGGATACACGCGTGCAGGAGTTGAACTGGTTAACTGATGTGTTAGAGGAATAATCGATCTCTTCCGTAAGCAGGTAGCGACCCACAATGAAGCGAGCACGAACCGCCAACTGGTCAAGTTGGAACTTGAAGGGGGATGCGGGGCAGTCCCGGGGTGCAAATCCTCATGTACAACTAAGCCTTGTAAAGTGACAAGCGTACACATCACACATACGATTTACTACCGTGTGCTGGTCATTGGGATCGTGAGGGCGGGTTTGGGGTTTTACGGAAGATTAGAGATTTGTTCGCAATTGGTGTACAATACATAATAGGTATTCATTGAGAATGATTATCAAGGAGGAATATCCATGTCTATATCTGAAACAATTCGTAATCGTCGCTCGGTTGGTAAAGTGAAACCCGATGCAATTCCACATGAGCAGATCAAACAGATTCTGGAAGCAGGCATCTGGGCACCGAATCATCGTTTGACGGAACCTTGGAAGTTTTTCGTATTGGAAGGAGACGGTCGGTATAAACTGGGCGATGCTCTTGCTAATGTCGCTCGTGCTCAAGGTGCAGACGACGAGAAAGCCGCTTCTGCTCGCAGCAAAGTAGAGCGTGCGCCGATCATTATCGCTGTAGCTGTAGAGCCAGTCGATAACGCCAAGATTATTGAACTGGAAGAATACGGTGCCGTCTTTGCAGCGATTCAGAATATGCTGCTAGAGATTCACGAGCTGGGTCTTGGCGCTGTATGGAGAAGTGGTGAGCCTTGTTATCACCAAGAAATGAATAAAGCTTTCGGTCTGAGCGAAACAGGCAAAATGCTGGGCTTTATTTACCTAGGCGTACCGGAACGTACTGATCTGACTAGTAAACGTACACCATTTGCCGAGAAAACCGAATGGATTAGCGAATATAACGGTTAATTTCAAGCATGAGGGTATAGAAAAAAGTACAATTCCACAATCATATTAAATGTAAATTAAAACTTATCTACAATAGGCAGTCACCTACAATGGTGGCTGCCTGTTTTTTCAAAGAAATAGTTTGAAAGAGTTATGGTAATCAAGCTTCTAGGTACACGTTTTATACATACATACATACATACGACCTTTCTAAGCGTGCAAGTATATACGATACACCCATCTATGGTAAAATATAGATGAAGGGAGGGGTTACATGACATTTCATCTACCAACATGCCCGAACTGCCATCATCAGTATACATGGAAAGAATCTTGGAAGCTGGCATATGACGAAGGACCGTTGGATCGACCTGTCTACACACGAATGTGTCTGAAATGCTATGCCGATCTGTATCCGACTAGCAAAGCACGAACACGTGTATTTGTGATTGCGATAAGTATACAATTCCTACTCTTCTTTATTCTACTCATCTGTCATGCGTCGAATGCCATCTTATTGTCTTTGCCCATCATTTATGGCATCACAGTGTATACGATTCGTCCGTTTACTTACCGGTATCAGCAATACGACGAACCATTGTTCCGACTGTAAATGTAATGCTATGTAGCCAGACTCATATAGCGGTAGGCAAGTCTCTAATCAATCCAGATCAATTTGCCAACGAGTTCATACTAACCAGCTATGATTGTACTGCGTATACATACGTTCATAAGAATCCACATGGAACCAAGTAACGGGAAACAGAGCAAATAGCGATTGTAGCTATTCTATTCCATCCGAATAATAATCTCTGGTTAACCCGCGCCGCCGTTTATGGTAAGATGGGACACGACAATATTCCATGAAACGGAACGGAGAATTAGCATCATGACAGATAAACAGCGCTCCAGCAAAGGGAGCCTTAACTATAAACCACAATCTCAATCGCCCGCACAGAGCAAATCTCGTAAACCCAACCCATCGTCCGGAAGCAATCCCAACTCCAAAGCGGTGCATTCCACCAATCGCTCTAACACCAATGCACCGCGTTCGGAAAAAAGTACATCCCAGTCCCGCCAACCTTCTGGTAGCGGTAAGCCTAAGTCACAACTGTTTACCAAAAAGAAGCCAAACCATAAACCAGCTGACAGCAACCAGCGACAACCAAGTACATTTACGCAGTCTAAAAATAAATCTGCTCATAAGCCAGTTAACCGCGACAATGCCGAGGAACTACGCGCTGGCGACAAAATCGTAGTTACGATCAAGCGTCTTGGTATCAATGGCGAAGGCGTAGGCTATTACCGCCGCAAAGCAGTCTTTATCGAAGGTGCACTGCCAGATGAAGTGATCAAAGCGAGCGTTACCGAAACGCAGCCCAAATTCATCAAAGCGACGGTTACTGGCATCGAGAAAAGATCCAAACAACGCGTCGAGCCACCATGCCCGGTGTTTAACGTATGTGGCGGTTGTCAGATTCAGCATTTGTCCTATGAAGGTCAGTTGCAGGCAAAGACGGATATTGTACGCGAAGCGTTTAACCGCTATACCGAACTCGGTCAGGTGAAAATCAAGCCTATGCTTGGTATGGAGCATCCGTGGGCATACCGCAACAAAGCGCAGCTGCAAACTGGACGTGACAAGCAGGAGCATGTGATTGCAGGGCTGTACGAAATGAACAGCCACGATATCGTCGACATCAGCGGCTGCCCTATCCAGCATCCGAAAGTGAATAGTACAATCGAAACAGTCAAAGCTGCCCTGGAAGAACTACAAATCCCTCTGCACAAAGACAGTGGTGCACGCGATGGCGTTCGTACAATTGTGGTACGGTATGGATTTCAATCCAATCAACTGCAAATTACATTGATTACGACTAGCACGCGTCTACCGCGTCAGGATGATCTGATTCGTAACCTGCGTCTGGCATTGCCGGAAGTGACTGGAATCTCGATCAACGTCAACAACAAGAAAACGTCGCTGATCTTCGGCGATCATACCGCCACATTGTGGGGTCAGGATACGATGTTAGAATCGCTCGGCGATCTGGAATTTGCCCTGTCACCGCGAGCCTTTTTCCAATTGAATCCACAGCAGACAGTAAAATTGTATGAATCTGTTCGCGCTGCTGCTGGACTAACAGGCAAAGAAACGGTAATCGATGCTTACTGTGGTACGGGCACGATTGGACTGTGGCTTGCTCCATATGCGAAGGAAGTGCACGGTATCGAAACGATTGCCGAAGCTGTCGAGGATGCAAGGCAAAATGCCAGTCGCAACGGACGCGACAATGCTACCTTCCATGTTGGTAAAGCGGAAGAACTGCTGCCGCGTTGGGTGAAAAAAGGACTGACTCCTGACGTCATCATCGCCGATCCGCCGCGGACAGGTCTGGATCGTCAGTTTTTGGATACGGTGCTGAAAACGAAGCCGAAGCGGATGGTGTATGTATCATGTAATCCATCAACACTGGCAAAGGATTGCAAAGTGCTGCTGGATGGTGGGTATGAGATTCAGTGGGTACAGCCGGTGGATATGTTCCCACAGACAAGTCATGTGGAGGTCGTAGTAAGACTTGAAAGAAAAGATACAGCTTAATAAATTGTATCTTTTCTTTCAAAGTGGGAACTTGCAATTAATCTTTTCATATATACTGTATGACGTCTTCCAGTTTCAGGTACTACAGAGTTGTCTATCTTTAACATATAAAGCTATATTGATTAGTTAGCACCTAGTCGTGAGAGGTATGTTAGTCGAAATTGATAGTTTTTTTCAACAAGTTATAGTTTATGGTAGGAAGTGTAATCGATTCGAGTTGAAGAAGATGTATTACGATACATTGCAACAAGTCGAAGATATCAAGGAACTAGCTGAAGTATTTTGTAATCTTTATGAGTTTGAGATAATTCCCTATGCTGAAGAAATGAAAATAGATTTTGTTATCGACACTGATACTAGCAAAATTTATTCTCCTATATATTAAAAATGAAAACATATGGATTAAACAGAGAAAATTGTCAACTGTAAAGAGGTGACAGAGTAGTGCGTTCAAAGTTTGACTCCAAGCAAAGGTTTGAGTATTTATCTAAGGTATTTATTGAAAAAGTAATTATTTCCAATGGGTGGAAATATAGAACGCAAGAAAAAGATAATGATATTGATGGCGAGATTGAATTTTTTACTAATGAATTTGAAACTACAGCTAAGATAATTAAGGTACAGCTAAAGGCAACAAGTGAACTAAACTATAAGGAAGATTCTATTGTTTTTGATTGTCCTATCAAGTTTTTGAACTTTTGCGATGTATGTGATTTTCCGGTCATCTTAGTAGTTTACGGTGTTTCTGAGGAAAAAGCCTATTGGATGTGGGCTCAGAAATACATTTTTCAGGAATTGGATAACAAGGATATCGACTGGAGAAAAAACACGTCGACAATAAGAATCAAAATACCAATTCAAAATGAGGTTAAAGAGGATTCTTAATTTTACAATGCAATAGAGAGCATCTCAAAAGTGGGCGTCAATGAATTACAGCAATGGAGAAAGCAAGAAACAAGTGAATACTATTTCACCATATTGGAAGAAAAAGATATCTCGACTGGTACGAAAAGAAGGGTTAGTGCAAAAGTTTATGTTGAACGTTCATTTGCGAGTTCGAAAGATTCTTTAGTTGAACTTATCAAAAAGATAAATGAGAAAGTGAAAAACAATAATTACTTTAAAAAAGTCTTAGAGTTAGGGAGCGAGACAAGTAAACCTGAATATGTATGGCTTTATTTTTATGATGATTTAATTCAAAATGAGTTTGGCTTACCTATTTGTCGCAGTGAGTGGATAAACAGCAATGTAACAAACGAACCAATTCTTTTAAAGGAGTTTGACCAATATATTGAAAGTCATAACATAAGAATCAAATGGGAAGATAACTATAGACCTCTGCATGAGTATCTTTTGCTAAACTCTATTTCCAAGAATGATTACTTGAAAGAAATCAAAATATTACTTGATTTTGCTAAATATGAGTTGGAAAATTTGACAAAACTTTTTAATAAAGATGATAAATTAGAATTTCATGCACATCTTATTTCAAAGAGGAAAGACTATAGAACAAATTTCCTTTTAATGAGTGATATTTTACCGCCTTATGAATGTCATAAACTAAATAGAGTTCTGTATGATGCTCTTACAGATATGGATAACTTAGCAATAGCGAAAGAACAAGGAAACGAATATTATTTATACACACAGTTCGTCAAGAAGTTTCCAGTCCATTTAGCGATAATTCAATACGAATTAGAAAAGATAATCTAATAATATCAAAAGTGAACAAATGTTATTCCACTATTTAATGGTACCCTCTATTATCGTCCTCTTCCCTTTTATCGATTACAGTAGCGCAATCCGCCCTGGTATGCTCGGTTGTTGCTAGCAGCAATGATGAAGGTTTATTACAGTTGGGATGAGCAGATGAAGAAGCTACAAGAACCGTATTATCTGAAAATATGGCTGTATGCGCCTCATTTTATCAACTTGCAAATTGTAGTGGCTTGTCGGGATCAATTGCATTTTTACGATTACACATTTGAAAAGGCTCTTTACTCTATAAATGCGATAGCTGGAATAGATAATTGCAAGATCAGTATATCGATAAGATAACATTCGGTACGTTCAGCAGTCGTGTGATCTGAATCCCAAATCGTTTCAAAATCTATATCTTTCGCGACCGTGTAATGTTGAGCGCTAGCGCGAGATTGACTTCCGCAATGAATGCAGTGTCTTCCTGATCGATATCAGTGCGGATTCTCGAGTAAGGAGCTACATTAGGAACAGTAACCTTTGTCATATCAAAGCAGATCGTACATTGGATTGTGAATATTCAAGCGGTATGCAATCGTATCGCCAAGCGCGTCTTTTGTTGTAAATCGTCTTTATACGCATCTACATAATCGGCATGCTAATCGCTGTATTGGACGAAGCATCTAACATTTGGTGATTTTTAAAATATCATATGAAAATTTAATAAATATGTATAGTAGACTGGTATAGATATAGAAAGCAGGAACAAAATGGTTTATGTTTAGTTGAAAACAGTCTGCTTTGTAAAACGAAAGGAGTCTGCGATATGGAACGATATAACTGTCCATGCTGTGGATATCCAACATTGGATGAGCCAAAGAGCTGGGATATTTGCTATTTATGCGATTGGGAAGATGATGGTCAGGATGATTATAATGCTGATCAGATCAAAGGAGGTCCGAACGGCGATTATTCATTGACAGAAGCTCGTAGAAATTTCAAAAAATATTATATAATGTATCGTCATCACGAGTCCAAGTTGCCTGACGATCCGCAGGATATAGCAAAAGTGGTTTCATTAAAACAAATGCTTATGAAGAAAATGGATCAGTTGAATAATGTAAGCGACACAGAGGATCGTTGGAATCGCATTATTTTACTTGAAGATAGATTGGCTATGCTTGTTCATGAACAGATGGAACGTCGTAGTAGAAACATAGAGCAGAATCACAAAGCCATCCAAATGATTCAATCAAACGATCCAGAGCAGATCGTAAACGGATTACTTGCGCTGTCCATGAATGCGCACGATGGAGCATTTGCACAACAATATATGCTTCAATATTCGCAACATGATAATGAAAATGTGCGTGGTATAGCGATTCTTGGCTTGGGACATATTGCGCGTATTCATGGTACGCTTGATCAAGCACGAGTACTGCCTATTATTGAAAAAGCATTGCAAGATACAAGCGAATTCGTACGCGGTCATGCAGATTCAGCGATAGACGATATTTCTCATTTTTTAAAATAATTAACTAATAAGAAACATTTTACATTTATATACGTCTGTTATTGTGCAACTACATACTACAGTAGCAGAGGAGTTATACGGATGAATAAACAGATATGTGCTATCTTTTTCATTATGTTGTTAAGTCTAGTATCTTCGATCCCAGCGCAAGCAGCTACGACCGCGCCTCATCTTCGGATTGATGGTATCGACGTAACAGCAACCGTCAAGCCAGAAATGAAAAACAATCATATGATGGTGCCACTGCGTGTTGTTAGTGAAAGTCTCGGCGCAACTGCACAACAGACGAAGAATGGTATTCAGATCATACAAGATGACAAGCAGATTATGTTGCAACCCGGCAATACGAAAGCAGTTCAAAACGGTAAAATGATCAAGCTAGACGCCAAGCCCTACATTAGCAAAGGAGTGACCTATGTTCCCTTGCGATTCGTTGCAGAGACGATGGGTGCTACAGTCGGTTATAGCCGTAACATCATCACGATCGACAGTCAACCACTGTGGATCGGTAGCGCCAAAATCAAAGCTACCCAATACGAATATCATATGACGATGGGCGGAGTTGTAGAGCAAGTATACGGTAATGCTTACAATACACAACTGTATCACATTCTGACTTCCAATAAAGGCAAGCAGGTGCAAGCACCGGAGCATTTCTCTTGGCAGTATACACTTGATATTCCGGGTTCGTACTCGAAGAATGCCCAATATGAATTTCTGGATACAAAAGGCAAGACAATTGCTCAATATGATACGTATAATCTCGTGTCGAATATAGAAAATGATTCATCGAAAAACCTTCCTGCTAGCCTACTTCATGATGTGACAGCCAACCGCTGGTATATGACAAAGCAAGACATTACGAAATTGACTACGATTCAATTGGATCGTGCTTGGAAGAATGGGTTTATCGTCGTGATTAGCGACACTGTAGTATAATAGCAGTAATACGCTAACATGAAAGTGTGAAAGCTAGCATAAAATATGAAGCAAATAGCCCCTTTTCCATCCCGGAAAGGGGCTGTTTAAATTGGTGTTATGCATAATCATTATTAATATCAGTCTAGTAGTATGCCATAGCGAACTTCTTCCTTTTCTATCTCGAATCCGGCAGATTGATACAAGGACAACGCATTGGTATTATTCGTAAGCACAGTCAGAGTGGCAGCAGACAGATGATGATGCTGAATATAATGAAGTGCCTGTGTCAACAGATAACGGGCAATGCCGCGTTTACGCCAGTTGGGATGCACCCAGACATCTTCGATCACGCCTTCATCATCTTCCTTCCATACCATAAGCCCGCCGATCGGTTGCCCCTGATGACGCACAACCATGCTTGTCCACAGCGGTTGTTGCTGATTTTCATTCAATTGCTCCAACCCAATTGGTGCTTCTGGCCAGATGCTCTTATCAATCTCCAAATACTGTTGCTGTTCTGACAGTGTTGATATCGACCAGTGCTGAAATTCCAGTTCTTCTGGCAACAAAACGTCAGGCAGCGGACTTACAAAATGATGAATCATATGAAACTGGCTATTCAAATAACGATACTGCTTGTTTTGAAAAAACGCGTTATTTTCTGTCTCGGTTGCATAATTACCGATGCACAGCATAGTCGGGTATGTAGTGGGTAGTGTAGCTTTTAATTGCTTGGCTCTTGCTAAAAGGGATAGATATAACGGATTTAGTAACTCATCATGCGATTGGCATTCTACAACCGTTTTAAGGTTCAGATAGATCGCATGATAATGCTCACTAACAAAGCCAGAAGTGATGGTGCTTACGATGTCGACTTGACCTTTGGCGAGCATTTTCCCGTTGGCAAACGCGCCGTACACATTGCTCCAGTTGGCAGGTTCACCAACCCACCAGAATACCGTATCTTCGCATTGCATGATATTCTCATACAATTCGCCGAGTAAAGGTAGATCCGATTGTTGAAACGGTCGAACAATTAGTTCTTCATACGTTGTTGTATTCAATCCAAAACCCCTTTCAAAAGTATACGGATAGTGTAATGGAAATAAATAAAAGATGCAATCGTTTCCAAAAATGGAATGAATTCCATTTCAGAAGGAGTAGATGCTCTTGACTAAATCTTCTTGCTATCTTGCTGCAAGGATGAATGTGTAGCTTATATTGTGGTATACTGGATATTCTATCCAGTACATAAAGTGGTTTGTATATGATTGTTACTGAACGATGAATTTAAAGAAAAGAATGAGTTTGCACGATGTAGAAGGGAGCGTGATCATGGACTATTTTATGACCGATATTCATGGTGATTATACCGCTATGATTGCACTGCTGGAGCAGCCTGATCTGAATTGGGGACATGACAAGCTAGTGCTGGGCGGAGATATGATCAATCGTGGTCCACAGAGTGCGGATGTGCTTCAGTATACGTATCAGCTGCAACAACAGTACCCTCAGCAGATCACGGTTCTGTGCGGCAATCACGAGCAAATGTTGTTGGATTATTACCGTCATGATGATCCTTTTTGGTTACGGTTTGGTGGTAAGGAAACGTTAAAAGACTTACAAGAGAAATATGATTCCGCCTATATCCTACAACTGGTGGATTGGTTGGAACAGCTACCGATTGTGCATGAGGATGAGCAGTACGTGTATACGCATTCGGGCTTGGATATACAGCGAACGCTGGATCAGCAGACACGCGAGATTTTATGGATGACAGAAGCCGATTTGTATCAATGTGATGCAGCAGCATTATTGCAACTGACAGGCAATCGTCCGATTGTGCATGGGCATACACCAGTGGAACGTATTTATTTTGATTCTGTGCGACTGAACTGTGATCTAGGCAGCCAGACATATCCGATTGTAGAAGCACGCGGTGTAGCGCTGGTGAATCTAACACATATGAATTATCAAGTGTATCGTCCATTTTCGGGCAAAGTTGAGCAGCATCGCATTCTGCATTATGACAGTAGTAGGTAAGCGTACCAATCTACTGATATGAATATATGGAACGAATAATAGAATGAAATGGAGAGAAGTGTCAGGAAATAGATCTGTTTATTTTACAAAATTGATATTCTGATCAAGACAGCGATGATTTTCGCTTAATATTTATCCGGTAAAATGAATAAATAGAGAAATAGTTATCCTCTTATCGTTACTAATTGTAAGCAAATTATGGATCTATTATAGATTTTGATCTGCTATAAATGAGACATACTCCTAAGTTATATGCTCAAGGATGGTTATTCTATTCAATGGAAAATCAACTGTAAATCAGTGTGTTTGAATATCATGTATAAATATTCATTTTTTAAAATCAAATAGATAACAAATCAAAATGTACCCACACCATTTACTGTACTAAAGCTTGCAAAACACAGCATTCACGCGCATTTCAGAGGATTAGTAAGAAAATATGGACTAAAATCTAGCGAATAACGGAATTTGTCGATTTTTATTGATTTACTGCGATCAGTTATGTATAATCAACGTTGGCGTTTTTGATTGGCAGGTGAGACTTTGTACCTGCCCATCTCGTTGATCAGGCGTAACCCTGATGATTCAAGCAAAACGAAACGGACTTTAAGGAGGTCAATATTTTGGGAAAAGCGTTAATTATCGGCGCCGGCGGCGTAGCTAGTGTGGTCGTGCACAAATGTGTTCAGAATCCAGATGTATTCGAGGAAATCTGCATCGCAAGCCGTACAGTTGAAAAATGTGAAGCTTTGAAAAATAAATTGGACGGAGGGAAGACCAAGATTAGTACCGCGCAGCTGGACGCCGACAACACGGATGAAATCATCGCTCTGATCGAGAACTTCCGTCCAGACGTTGTTATCAACGTTGCGCTTCCGTACCAGGATTTGACCATTATGGACGCATGTCTTGCGACCAAGACTCACTACCTGGATACAGCAAACTACGAACCGCCTGAAACGGCAAAATTCGAGTACAGCTGGCAGTGGGCTTATAAACAGAAATTTGAAGAAGCTGGCATTATGGCTCTGCTGGGCTGCGGCTTTGACCCAGGTGTAACTGGCGTATTCTCCGCATATGCTGTCAAACACTATTTCGATGAGATTCACACAATCGATATTGTGGATGCCAATGCTGGCGACCACGGGTATCCATTTGCAACCAACTTTAACCCGGAGATCAACATCCGCGAAATTACTGCCAACGGTCGTTACTACGAAAATGGCGAATGGATCGAGACACCTCCACTGTCGGAGAAAAAAGTATACGATCTGCCGGAGATCGGTCCAAAAGACATCTACCTGCTGTATCATGAAGAGCTGGAGTCCCTGGCGAAAAACATCCCTGGCATCAAAAAAATCCGCTTCTGGATGACGTTCTCGCAAAACTACCTGACTCATCTGAAAGTACTGGAAAATGTCGGCATGACTGCAATTGAGCCGATCAACTTTGAAGGTAAAGAAATCATTCCACTGCAATTCCTGAAAGCGATTCTGCCTGACCCGGCATCGCTCGGACCAAGAACCAAAGGTAAAACGAACATTGGGATCATCGCTCAAGGCACCAAAAACGGCGAAGAGAAAACATACTATGTGTACAACGTATGTGATCACCAAGAGTGTTATCGCGAAGTTGGTTCGCAGGCAATCTCTTACACAACTGGCGTTCCAGCTATGATCGGCGCAATGCTGATGATGAAGGGGGAATGGATGAAACCGGGCGTGTACAACGTAGAGGAAATGAACCCGGATCCATTCATGGAGCAATTGAACAAACAAGGGCTGCCTTGGCAAGAAGATTTCTCGCCAACGCTGCTTGACTAAGGTCAGGGTAAGGATACGTAAATGACTGATAACCTGAAACCAATCGACTATAGCGCGGTTCCCTCTCCAAGCTATGTCGTGGACGAGCGTCTGCTTGTCAAAAACTTGGAAATTCTCGATTCTGTTCAGCAGCGCACAGGCGCACACATCCTGCTTGCCCAGAAGGGCTTCTCGATGCATGCTCTGTATCCGCTCGTTGGTCAATATTTGAAAGGTGTAACGTCCAGTTCTCTGTTCGAGGCACGCCTCGGTTATGAGAAAATGGGCAAGGAAACGCATGTGTACGCACCGGCTTATGTCGATGCCGAATTCGAAGAGATCATGACATACAGCGATCATATCGTATTCAACTCGTTCTCCCAATGGCACCGTTTCAAGGATCGCGTACAACATGCAGATAAACAGATCAGCTGCGGAATCCGCATCAATCCAGAGTATTCCGAGATTGAAGTGCCGCTGTACGATCCGTGCTATAACAACTCTCGTATGGGTACTACACTGGACAATTTCCATCCAGATGATCTGGACGGTATTGACGGTCTGCATTTCCATACGATGTGCGAACAGGATTCCGACACATTGGAGCGTACGCTGCAAGTGGTGGAAGAGAAGTTCGGCAAATATATGCATAATATGAAATGGGTGAACTTCGGCGGTGGACATCATATTACCCGTGAGGGCTATGATCTGGATACACTGTGCCGCTGCATCATGCATATCAAAGAAACGTACAATGTGGAAGTATACTTGGAGCCGGGCGAAGCAATTGCGCTGAATGCCGGGTATCTCGTAGCGACTGTACTGGATACGATGAAGAACGGAATGGATATCGCGATTCTCGATACATCTGCTGAATGCCACATGCCTGACGTGCTGGCAATGCCATATCGTCCGCATATTATTGGCTCCGGCAAAGCAGGCGAGCATCCATATACGTATCGTTTGGGCGGTCTGACCTGTCTAGCAGGCGACATCATCGGTGACTATTCGTTTCCTGAGCCATTACAGCCGGGTGATCGTCTCGTGTTTACTGATATGGCGATCTACAGCATGGTCAAAAACCATATGTTCAACGGTGTCAATCTGCCGTCCATCGTTAGTTATAACGATGAAGAAGGTATCCGCGTGATCCGCGAATTCAAATTCGAAGATTTCAGTGGTCGTCTGTCCTAAGACGAAACCTTTGTATCTAATCATGAACGATATCATCGTTAAGACAACACAACTATAAAATATCGCAATAACAGATATACCCGCAGTATCGCCGTATGGCATATTGCATACAAAGCGAAAGGCTTACTGCACCAGACGGTGGAGATAGCCTTTCGCTTTTTTTATGCCTTATCAAACATTGCCGCCGACTTGCAACAATAGGCAGGCTGAAGGTGTGTATATAACAGGAGTGTATTTGGCTATCATCCCTGTACACTTGCTTTGGGATGAAGTGGATGGCAAGTTAGGACGACTGACAACAAATCCTTCTCTTTGCAAAAAACGGGGATATGTTATGCTAATAAATAACAATGGATGCGAAACGCTGGGAGGTCTTGATTTGTTGAGTACAATACAGATAATGGAGAACCGGATGCAGAATGGATTGCGTTATATGCAGTCACTGATCATATGGCTGACAGGCATACTGCGTCTGTCCATTCGCACAGAAGAGCAGCCAACGGAGGTACTGGATCTCGATAGGCTAGCTATAGTAAACGCAGAGCAGGAGCGAGAGCTGGCAAATCAGCGCGCAGAGCAGATGCTGGAGCAGTATGGGAATTCGATTTTGCGGCTGGCATATTCGTATATGCACAGTCTGTCAGATGCGGAAGATGTACTACAGGATACGCTAATTCAGTATATGCGCTCGGCACCGTCATCGTTTAATGGAGCTTCTCATGAGAAGGCGTGGCTATTACGTGTAGCGATCAATCAATGCAAAAATCGACTGCGCTACAATCAACGTCGTCAGACGACAGAGCTGGACGAAGGGCTCATTGCCGACGAGGAAGAGGATTTGCGTTTTGTATGGGAGGCAGTCACCCGGTTGCCGCAGATGTATAGCGAAGTCATGCATCTGTTTTATGAGGAGGGCTACCCGACCGCCAAGATTGCAGAGATTCTGGGCAAAAAGGAAACGACGATTCGCTCCTTGTTGCACCGGGCACGGGAGAAGCTCAAGCTCGTTTTGAAGGAGGAATACGATTTTGCCGACTAAATACAACAGATTGATGAGCAGAGTAGAAGTAACACCGGATATGCATGAACGCATCATGAATACTATTCGCAAAGCGGATCTGCATACAACAGACAAACCGGCGCGGCCCAATCGTTGGCTGGCGCGTTATCGTAAATATGCGTTTGCAGCGGCAACATTGTTAGTGCTGCTGGGCGGTGTGCTGATCGCCTACCAGAATCAAAATCAAAATCACCAGAGCGAGACGACTCCGTCCGTTGCGACGATGAATCCTGCCGATCCGCCTACTGGTGCAGAGGGACCGATGGCGCCGCAGAACGATATGCGGGTTGAGAGTAAGCGCGGAAACGTAGAAGGTGATAAAGATGCTTCCTCACGTATGCCTATAGAAGGCACGGATGAGCCGCAAATGAATACATTTGATGCCAGTGCTGTGCAGACGCTACAACAGCTGCAAGACACGGTAGGATTTAACGTGAAAACAGTACAAGCATTGCCGTTCAAAGGTGAGCAGCCGATGTATACAGCAATCGGCGGAACTCTTGCTCAGATTCAATATACCGGTAATGACGGCACTGATATGCTGACTTTCCGTATGTCGGCAGATTCTGGCGATAACAGCGGTGATTATACGAATTATGCTGACGTTCGCACTATAGAGATCAATGGATATGATGTCATTCTTAAAGGCAGCAATGCCAAATATCAACTCGCTTCATGGCAGCAGGATGGCTACTCCTATTCGATTAAGCTGATCAATGGTGTGACTGAACAGCAAATGCAGAACATGATCCAATCGGTACAATGATGTGCTGATATCCAATCAAGCTTATATAGAATGAATGAATGAATGGATGAAAAATAAGAACGAATCAAGTGTCAGCTGAAATGTGTATAGACGCAAAACACAATAAAGCCGGAGCATCCCGTAAATGGGTAGCTCCGGCTTTTTCTACTTCTATTATTGTGAATTACAAACGTTCCGTTTGCGGCGGTTGTGTCAGATCTACGGTTTCGTTCAAACCGGGTTCTGAACGTGGATCGGAATGTTTGCCGACTGCTTTTTTGAGCAGATGGGAGATCATTTTGGTGGCACTGCCGCTTTCCCAATATTCGGCAGTTTCGGTATGAATTTTGATCAATACCAGATTTGGATCGTCATAGGACACATCCAGAATCGTTTCATACAGCTTGTTCCACAATTCCTTTTTTCGTTCCAGATCTTCGACGAACTCGGCTTTCCCGCTGATCGATACATAGGATTTGCCGGCGTATGCCAGATTCACACGCGGATCAGCGAGCAGTTCGCTATATTTAGCAGTATCTTTCTTCGATAAGAACCACAGATCACCGTCAAACTCGATATCCTGCGTCTTCATCGGACGCGATACAAGTCGATCACCGGAGATCGTTGTTAACATTGCGGTTTCGATATCTTTTATCAAATCTCGGACTGTCTCTACTGCTTCGGCATGCGTTGTCGCTTGATGAGCCATAATAGAAAACCACCCTTCGTAGTATAAAGTATCGTATTTGCATCAATCTGTACTCCATTAAACGTTAAACCGGGTCATTAAAACATCATGTGCTTTTATACGAGCATTTAAAGAAGCATGTAAAGAAGATATGCAGGATATTAAATTTTTATGCTTTCCTTTATGAATTTTCAGCAATTTTTCATGTTCAGCATTTATAATGGGTCTGCGATAGGTCAAATCGAACGATAGAGATAGATTGATCTGCCCCGTTCACCACATCATGGACGAATTACGCATCATCTTTGCATCGGAACAAGGGATACAGCGGACAAGACACATATATCACCGCAAAGGGGTTTTTGCATGCCGACGTTTATTCAGAGGTTTTGTTATGGATTACTTATTTTCTTTGTAGCGCTGTTTATCGTATCGTGCTTTTTTGTACGTGCGGAATATATTTATGCGGTGTATGCGGATAATCCGTTGCTGGAGAGTCAGCGACTGTACATTTTCATACCGCTTATTATCGTTATGCTGCTGCTAAGTGTCGTATTGTATCGACTTTGTTTGAAGCTGAACGCCTATCGTGCGCGGAATGTCATCCCGCTCGTGCTGATCGGGTCATTTGTACTTCAACTGGCGATCATCTTTATTTTCCCTCGTCAGCCGACTGATGATTCTCAGACGGTGCTTGGACTGGCGATGAATATGTTGTACAACGGCGATTATTCCACGTTTGAATCTGGTGGGTATCTGCATATGTTCCCATTTAACTATTCGATTGTGCTGTATTTGGAAGCATTGCTAGCGATCTTCCCCGATAATTATCTGGTGATCAAAATCTTCAATATTCTGTTTATGCTGCTGACGACGCTAATGATCTACCTGATCTACAAGCAGATCAATCCGGGTATGCAGCGTAGAGATTACGGTGTTCTCGTATTCGCTGCGACTTTTATTCCGGCGCTATTTATGAACAATTTGATCTATAACGATGTGATTGGTACAGCGCTGCTGACGACAGCATTTTATTTTGGTATCAAATGTATTAAGCAGCACCATATTCGCGATATTATCATTACGGCTGTGCTGCTGGCAGTGGGGAACTATTTCCGCAGCATCGGTATTATTTTCTTGCTGGCAATTGCCATTACGATGTTGCTGAGATTGCGCAGTATCGGTGTGAAAAAAGTGATTTTGTCCATTGGCATTATGGGTGTATTGTTTAGCACACCAGCGCTTGCGCAAAATGCCTTACTGCAAGCAACCGGCAAAGTGGAAAGCTCTGTTACTACGAATTCGGCACCGATATACATGTGGCTGAATATGGGCATCAATCTGGAGCGCTTCGGCTTCTGGGACAATATGGAGAGCTACCAGATTTACCAGCGTCCGGCGAATTACAACAAGGCAGAGAGCAGTGAACTGTTCAAGCAGTCGATTGAGCAGAAGCTGTCTGATGCGAGCTTTGGCGAATTAACGGCGATGTATTATAAAAAGTTGATCTGGACTTGGACGGAAGGTACGTATCAGCTGGAACGCTACGGCATCGGTAGCGATAATAGCGCTTCTGGCGGACAGCGAAATATGGGCATCATGGGCAGCTATAGTTATACCAATGCTGTAACGGAACTGTTTGCCGGTAATTCCGCATATCGTACAGGAACACTGTGGATTGCTTATACGATCAGCTTCCTAATGTACTGCTTTGCACTGGTACGTCTGATTGGCAGCTTCCGTGCCAAACGATACGAAGAAGTGACGCTTGTGCTGGTGCTGCTGGGCTTTATCGGATTTTACCTATTATGGGAAATCAAATCTCGGTATCTGTTCCCGGTATATCCATTGCTGATTCTGCTGTCGTATATGGGCTTCCGCGATGTATACAGTTGGGCGCAAAACAAGCAAAGTCTCAAATGGCTGACCGGTGGAAACAAACAGGGAGGTGAAGCATGATGAACAACAAGCTAGCACAGACTACAACGCAACATCATTCATCCTCACCACATAGGAAAAAGAAACGCGGCAAAACAGCATATGCAGCATCAATGATGACTGTACTGTTAGGCAGTGCATTCATGCTCAGTGCCTGTAACCCGATTACATCACAAAATATTAGCATGAACGCTTCCGCAGGCTCAGGTGCTGGTGCCGGTATGATGGGCGGTGGTATGGATGGTGGACGAAATGGCGGGATGCGTGGCATGATGAATGCCGACGTCATTGGCAGAGTCGTGTCTGTCAGCGATAGTACGATCAAGGTTGAACTGATGGAATCGACGCGTACTAACAATCGCAATGGTAGAGGCAATACGGGTAGCACATCTAGCTCCTCTTCTAGCACAAGCACCGACACATCCAATGGCAGCGCCACTGGCAATAGTACAGGAAATGCAGCGACTCCTGGCGCAGATAACTCGACCAGTACTGGTGGAGCCGCGACTGGGAATACTGGTAACGGCACTGGTGGCGGTACGACGCAAGGCGGCAACAGCGCGCCAGGCGGTGCAGGTGCCCCGGCTGGAAGTGGCAATGCAGCAGGGCAAGGCATGGGTGGTGGCTCACGTTCCGGCGGCTTCGGTAGTACAAGTGCTTCCGACTATACGACCACTGGCGAACAGCAGACGATCAAGTTAGCGGAAGGTGTGGACATTTCCGAAATCACTAGTCTCTTTCAACAGGGGAATACTGGTGGCGGTGGTTTTGGTGGCAATGCAGCAGGAGGGATGAATGGTACTTCGACTGGGGCTACAGGCAGTACAAGTACTGGCACTGGTCAACCCCCTGGTAACACTGGCGGTACTTCCACAAGTACAGGAACGGGTACAAGTACTGGAACAGGGAATGGTAATGCAGCCGGTACAGGAAATGCAGCAGGCGGATCGACAGGGATGACTGGTGCTGCCAACAGCAATTCCGAGATGAAAGCTTCCGATCTGAAGGTTGGCGATATCGTTATGATTTGGTACAAAGAAGATACAGAAACGGCAAAGCGAATCGTAATCGTGCCGACTGAATAGTAATATATAGCAAAGCAGCAGACGAGTAATAACGTCTGCTGCTTTTTTCATTCAAGTAAATATCGTATAGATAATAGTAAAATTCCAAAACTGAAAATCAGGATATATAGTTTGATGTATGGTTGAGATGTATAGTTGAAAAGATAGAAGTAACACATATTGCATACAGAATAAATAAAGCGCTTTACATCTCGATGTCACAATTCGTTCAAAAAGTCCGTTTGCAATGGACATATTCTGTGCTGGAAATACTATGAACTATCATTTCTTTGTAGAAGCATGACAACGATATACAATCCAGAAATGCTTCTTTTCACCATAATGAGCGAAAGAATCCATTTTACATATGTTTACATAAGCATAAAGAAACGATGAGCGATCAAACAAGTATATGCAATATAATATCGATCATTCATTCAAAGAGTGCATGCACTTATTGTTTGTACATCTCCACTGGACAATGTATACGCTAACCATACTTTGTATATATTCCGCTGTAATGTGAACTATTGAAATCACATAACCTTTACATTACAATGTCACAATGAAACTCTTCACTACGTTAATGCGTTTTATCGTTTAAGAGCAAGTAGTTTGAATAAAGGGGAGCTTGTTGTGGAAGCAAAAGCAGAAGAAGAAAAGCAACTGAGCAGAGGCTTGAAATCGCGTCATATCGAATTGATCGCACTCGGGGGAACGATTGGGGTCGGTTTGTTTATGGGATCGTCCAGCACGATTCAATGGGCAGGACCATCAGTATTGCTAGCGTATTTGCTCGCAGGTATCATTATGCTGTTCGTGATGCGCATAATGGGGGAAATGCTGATTGTACAGCCGGTGACTGGTTCATTTGCAACCTTTGCGCATCGGTATATTAGTCCGCTAGCAGGCTTTGTAACTGCATGGAGTTACTGGTTTCTATGGGTAACGGTCGGAATGGCGGAAGTCACAGCCATCGGCATTTACGTCAATTACTGGTTTGCGGATATTCCGCAATGGTTGCCTGCACTGGCAGGGGTTGCGATTATTGCAGCTGCAAATCTGGCGGCAGTTAAGTTTTATGGTGAGTTTGAATTCTGGTTTGCGATGATTAAGATTGTAGCGATTGTATTCATGCTCATTCTCGGTACAGCGATCATTTTCTTCGGTCTGGGCAATGGCGGTGTACCGATTGGATTGTCCAATCTTTACAGTCATGGTGGATTTTTTGCCGGTGGGTTAAAAGGATTTCTGTTTGCGCTCTGTATAGTCACGGCGGCTTATCAGGGTATTGAGATGATCGGGATTACTGCTGGTGAAGCCGAGAATCCAAAGGAAACATTGCGCAAATCGATCAAAAATATTATTTGGCGGATTCTGATTTTTTACGCGGGTGCGATCTTTGTGATCGTTACGATTTATCCTTGGAATGAAGTCGGACAGAATGGCAGTCCGTTTGTACTGACCTTTGCAAAAGTTGGTATTGTCGCAGCAGCCGGTATTATCAATTTTGTTGTGTTGACAGCGGCGATGTCTGGTTGCAATAGCGGCATTTACAGTGCCGGTCGGATGCTGTATACACTGGCGCAAAATGGGCAGGCTCCGAAATTTTTTGCTCGTGTTGCCAAAGACAGCGGTGTGCCGCGCAACAGTATTATTACAACGATTGCGCTGCTGCTGATCGGTGTGTTGTTTAACTATTTGTTCCCAGATTCCAAGCTGTTTCTGTACATTTATAGTGCCAGCATTTTGCCGGGAATGGTGCCGTGGTTTGCACTGGCAATTAGTCAATTCAAGTTCCGTCGTCAGAATCGGGAAGATATGAAAGGACACACGTTCAAATCACTCTTTTTCCCGGTTAGTAACTATATTGTGATCATTTATCTGCTATGTGTGCTGGTGGGAATGTGCTTTAACCCGGATACACGCGTTCCGCTGATCGTAGGTGCAATATTCATCGCAATCGTGATCGTTGGCTATTTTGTTTTTCGGATTGATAAAGGGGAACGGATGAAGGAGCAGGCAAACGTAGAGAAGCTGGGCAATGAACAGCTAAACTCGTAATTTGCTGCATCATATGATGTGAGTGAAGTTTAGATAGATAGAATGATGATTAGCGCAACAAGCGAGAATTTGTAGGATATGAAACAGGCAGCGCCCTTTATATGATAGGGAAGCTGTCTGTTTTGTGTTGCAACAATGTATAGTATCATTCAAACGACAATTTTGATAAGCTTAGGAGCAGGCTGTACATGCAGAGATTTTGTTATAGACGTCAAAAGAATCTATCATGCGTGACACCTTATTTTGCATATTCAGGAGAAGTGGGATGAACAATTATAAATTAACGATCCAGTACGACGGCAACCGCTATAAAGGCTGGCAACGTCTGGGAGATAGCGACAGTACGATTCAAGGCAAGATCGAAAAAGCCATTTCCGTATTAACCGGTGAGTCGATCGAGATTATCGGTTCCAGCCGTACAGATGCGGGTGTCCATGCGCTGCATCAAGTGGCAAATGTGAAATTAGCACAGCCATTGACAACGGAGCGAATGATGAGCTTTCTCAATCATTATTTGCCGCCGGATATTAGTGTGATTCAAGTAGAGCAGGTCGACGAGCGATTCCATGCACGCTTTCATGCGACTGACAAAACATATGTGTATAAAATATGGAATCGCGAATACAGCCAGCCTTTTTTGCGTAAATACAGCATGCATGTAGTGAAACCGCTGGATGTGCTCAAGATCCAAGAAGCTGCTGCGCATTTTATCGGAGAGCATGATTTTACAGCGTATGCCAATGCAAAGTCGAAGAAAAAAGATTCTGTCCGTACCATTTATAGTCTGGACTTGGTTGAGCAGGATGGCATGTTGGAGCTGCGCGTAACCGGCAACGGATTCCTGTACAATATGGTTCGCAAAATCGTAGGTACGCTGATTGCTGTAGGTTTGGGTGAAATACAACCTGATCATATCCCAGCGATTATCGCGTCCAAAGATCGCGCACAAACAGGTGGGATGGCAGATGCGGAAGGATTGTATTTGGAGCATATTCGTTTTAAAGAGCAGAGTAGAACGAGCAAATGAGTGAGTGTTATTTTATAACGGTTGGGAAATGCCGAGGACGATGAATGTTGAGCATAGTGAATGATGTAGATTGAAAAGCAGATGTATCGATCTCTGAATCAAGCCTACGTTATTCACTGGACTACAAACCGTATTCGTGTCAGCGATAAGGATAGGAATTACAATGTATCAAGTCCCGTGGAAGCGGGATTTACATAAGAATTGTGCAGAATTGTATCGTATAACCAGATGAGGTAGATTGTAATGATTGAAATGCCATACAAATAAAAATAAGCATGCTTAGAAATGGAGAAATCCTAATGAATACAAGTTTGACGGAACATTCAATAGAAAATCAATATATGATTGGTATGTATGGTAGCTTGGATGAGTTCAAATTCAAACGCGATTATCGGGATTCTTTTTATGGAATAGAAGCTTGTCTATTTGAAAATGAAAGTGATATGGACAAGTTAAAACAACTTGCAGATCAGTATGCATTGAAGATCGGTGTTCATTTCCCATTACGCGCAGGCAAATATTCTTTTCGTGATGCGCCTATACTGGCAGAACATAAAGAACTGCGCGATGAAGCATATCGAGCAATTCAACAAGAGTTAGACTACTTGTCGGCGTATCAACCAGTACATGTATTGTTTCATTATCCTAAACCGGTTATTTTAGACAGCCATATAGATTGGAGTAGCTGGAAATTTGGAGATTCCAGTGAATATGAGTATACGAATCAAACTTCGATCACTAGAATTCAACGTCTGAGTAAAGAGTGGTTTGAATGGATTCAGTTACAAGGAGAGCGTTATCATTTTGTTCCGGTAATGGAATTGGACGCATGGAGTAGCTGGTTCTGGAAGGATTATCGCTGGTTTCTTAATTTATTGGATACATATTCGAATATACGGATTTGTCTGGACATGCAGCGTCTTTATTTACAGCAGAGAATAGATCCAGATTTCGATGTATTGAACACCATTCGTAAGCTTGCACCTTATACCTACAGCATTCATTTATCGAATATGCAATATTCTGCGAATAGAGAGATATTAAACAGGCACCAACCTGTACTACCTGAACAAACTATAGCAGCAGGATGGGCGCCTATTGATGATTATTTGAAGACCATATTCAGTCTAAATAGCAATGTGAAAATCATGTTCGAGCATCGTTCCGAACTTATTTCTGAAACCGATCTTGAGCGTTGTTATGCATATGTTCGAGAAACCATTCAAGCTGCCCAAGCATAAGCATAGATTCTATTGCCATATATTCATTCATGTAGATGTACAACGTATCATATATAGCTATACCGCTTTAAAAATCCTGACTATCAATAATTTTGCGAAAATAAGCAATACCGTTGAGATCAATACGTTCTCTACCATATCCATCTAGAAAATAATCATCATATTCATGCGTATCAAGATTATAATGCAGCGACCACAACCCCCATGCCAGATCATAATGCAGATCGCCGATTCCGCCATCGCCCACATCGATAAAGCCGGATAGCGTCAGATCATCGTGCATCATCACATTAGGCAGACAGTAATCACCATGAATCAATACGGTATCAACAGGCTGATATCGAAATGGTTGCAGATCGTCATGTGGGAAGAATGCTAATTCTTCTTGCAATTCTGTCTGTACAGACGGAGAAGCTTCCCTGAAAATCTCCTGACTGCGATTAAGATACGGACATCCTTCTACAGGCAAAGTATGAAGTTTACGTAAATGCTGCCCTAGCGCGGTTGTCAGCCGTTCTGGTTGTTGTAGAAATGTCTCTGCAATACCATCTTGTCCCACTACGGCTGCTGTCAGCAAATAGTCGTGCTGCGCCGTTGCGGTGTAAGCAATCACCGCAGGCGATAACGCATACGTATGCAAAAATAGATTCATACGGTATTCGCGTTCCAATCGACCGGAAGGCATGATTTTGAGAAAAACGGATGGAGTTCCTTGAAACAGCAACGTTCTCGCTTCAGCAGACGAGCTACTGTCGTGAACGATGGTATCGTACTTCAAATGTTGGGCGATGATTGGTGGCAGGCTGGTAATATCAAACTCGATTTTTGTTGTTTTCATTATGTAGGCTCCTGTCGTTCATTGGGTATATGACTCCATATGATCTAATATGTTGCTCGATTATACTTACGTATCTGCTAATAGCTTAATTCATTTACAAAGGAGCATCAACCATGAACAATGATCGTGTTATTCTTGTACAACACCGCAAGCTCAAAAGTCAGCGGCTTATTCTGCGCTGGCTGGAATTAAGTGATGCACCGGATTTGTTTGAAGTTGTCTCTGATCAGGAGACTACGCGTTTTCTGTTTCCGCCGCATCATAATGTGCAACAAACGGAGCGTATGATTGCGAATTATTATATGGAAGAACCGCAGGGCAAATACGCAGTCGTGTTAAAGGAAACGGGCAAAGTCATCGGTACATTCGAATTTCGCGTACACGACCATAATCGAAGCGGTGAGATCGGCTTTACGCTAGGCAGTTCTTACTGGGGCAATGGCTATATGACAGAAGCAGGACGACTGATTTTGGAACTGGCTTTCCGTGAATTGAATCTGGAACGCGTGTATGCGATGCACGATACGACCAATCCGGCATCTGGTCGGTTGATGCAGCGACTGGGCATGACGCTTGAAGGCGTATTGCGGCATGAACGGATGGATGGCAATCGCTGGGTGGATAGTGCACATTATTCGATTTTACAAACAGAGTATTTGCATCTGGACGAAAATCCCACAAGTTGAAGACGTTGGGTATGTACAAAAAACATTTTGTTCCTACAGCCCAAAGCAGGTTTAGATCGGCATGAATCGGTTTAATAAGACTCAAATCACTTAACAACCAAAGGCTTCACAGCCGAAAGGAAGCGAGACTTATGAACGAAAACCGTAATGTTGATGTAGACAAAAGAGAGGTGCGCGTAGAGCGCAAATCGGATTCCGGGCTGGTTGCATCGACTTTTATTAAATACGCTGCATACATTATCATTCTGGGACTTGTATTATGGTTCCTGATCAAATATTTGCTGCCAATGTTCCAGTAATGTTATGAATATGTTGAGCATGCTGGATATGATGAATTCATAATACGATTGCGTCGATTTAGCCGCATCCAACATCCGTTTTATGCTAACTAGCTTCACTCCCGACTATGTATATAGTGCAGGAGTGAGGCTTTTTGCTGTTATTGTACAATGTACACCTATTGTTCATATCCAACATACGTTTGAATAAAAACCTTAATTTTCCATTTTAGAAATGAGAATATTTTCTAGCTTATCATCGGTTTAAAGGTTGTCCGTACAGGTTACATAATGAGAGTTGGGATAGACGATACACAGCACGATACTTACATCCATTCAGAGGAGGAAATCAATCATGGCAGACCTGTACACCATGCAAGATCCGACGAAACAATTTCCCAAGGCAGGACCAGAGTTGAAACAACAGCAGGAAGAACCAGGCCTGCAAACGAAAATGAATCCGATCCCAGATTCCGGCGAAGAAACATACCGTGGCACCGGCAGACTGACCGGACGTAAAGCTCTTGTTACTGGCGCCGATAGCGGTATTGGTCGTGCAGCAGCAATTGCCTATGCACGAGAAGGCGCAGACGTCGTTATTGCTTACTTACCTGAGGAAGAAGAAGATGCACAACAGGTTATTCAATTGATCGAAGCCGAAGGACGCAAAGCGGTAGCTGTACCGGGCGATCTGAAGGACGAGCAATACTGTGTGCAACTGATCGAAACGACAGTCAAAGAACTGGGCGGTATCGATATTTTGGCGAATGTTGCCGGTAAACAGCAGCATGTCAAAGATATTGCCGATCTGACAACAGAGCAATTTGATCATACATTCAAAACAAACGTATACTCGCTGTTCTGGCTCTGTAAAGCAGCCATCAAGCACATGAAGCCGGGTAGCAGTATTATCAATACATCCTCGATTCAGGCGTATAGCCCATCGGAGATTCTATTGGATTATGCAACAACCAAATCCGCGATCAATACATTTAGTAAAGCACTGGCACAGCAAGTTGGACCAAAAGGAATTCGTGTCAACGTTGTTGCACCGGGTCCGGTATGGACACCACTGCAAATTGTAGGCGGTCAACCGGCAGAAGCATTGCCTGAATTTGGCTCGCAAACACCACTGGGTCGTCCCGGTCAACCGGTTGAGATGGCTCCGGCGTACGTATTCCTGGCGAGTCAGGAATCGAGCTATGTTAGCGGTGAAACGCTGAATGCTAATGGCGGTATGCCAACTCCATAAGTTTTTAGTATATAACATACGAGCCCGGATACGAAGCAGCACATGCTGCTCCTATCCGGGCTTTTTAGTGTTTGGTGCCTTGCTTGCTGTGTTTATTTCTAATCTTTTGTGCCCAAAATATCTGTATTTGGCGGTACATACCCCATTCGACGTGCGATAGCCATTAATTGTCCCTTATGATGAAATTCGTGAGTGATGGTGTGCATCAGTAGTTTACTTGGCGTCATAGATATCGTCTCGCTTCCTTCTCTCCATGGAATGTTTCGCTGGATCGGTTCATCCATGTTATGTACGTACGTTTGCAATACTTCATCTACATAATGATCCACCTGCGCAAAGCGAGCCTGAATTGCTACCACATCGAAGGAGGACAGGTTTTCCTTGGGCGTGATCGGTGTCTTGGTTTGTAGTAAAATATAGGAGCCTAGCCAAGCATCATAACAGTCTGCTATATGAACTAGGATATCTCTAATACTTTGAGAACCATATTCAGGACAGCGAGTAAAATCATCTGAGCTTAGCTCACCACAAAAATGAAGTAAAATGGCTCTCGTCTGTCTAACCCATTGATATTGATTTGGATACACATGATCTCCTCCAGTATGTAGACGTTCGTATTCGTTCAAACTAATGTTTGTGCTACCGTAGCTTCCGTTTGATGATAACGTAATATGTCGGTCATGTAAAAGTTATTGTAGTCGTAAGCATTTCGTCAATGTTGAAAGGAGCAATGCTGTATGCAAGAACTATACATCATTCGTCACTGTCAGGCAGAAGGACAGGAGCCCAATGCGCCATTAACTATACTTGGACAGGAGCAGGCAGATCGCCTTGCCGCACAATTCGATACCATTCCGCTGGATGTCATCATTTCTAGCCCTTATCTGCGAGCGATCCAGACGATTCAACCGCTAGCGGAGAAAAAGAAGCTTGTGATCCATCAGGATGAACGCCTAATCGAACGTGTACTTTGCGGTACATCTGAACCGAATTGGCGTGATATGTTGCAACATACGTATAACGATATGGAGTTATGTTATGCTGGTGGCGAATCCAGTCGACAGGCTACGGAGCGTGTGCTTGGCGTTATCGAACAATGGAAGAACAGTGATCACACGTGCGCGGCAATTATCTCGCACGGTAATCTGATTTCGTTACTGTTACGTGCGTATGATGGACGTACCAGATTTCGAGAATGGGAGCGTTTGACCAATCCGGATGTATATCGGTTGTCGCTTGATGCAATGCCACCAAGTATTGAGCGTGTATTCGTTTGATTTACATATAACACTATGTTAAGGTATTGCTGTTACGAAACATAATCAACTAATACATCATATACAAGGAGGAAGTTTGATGAGTACAGAATCCTTATTCCAACCTTTTCATAGTGAAAAATTAAGTCTGAGCAACCGAATCGTGATGGCACCAATGACGCGTGGGTTCTCTCCGGGCAATGTGCCGGGCGAGGATGTGGCGGAATATTATCGTCGCCGCGCAGCCGGTGGTGTCGGGCTGATTGTCACCGAAGGAACAGGCATCAATCATCCATCCTCTATTAGCGGAGCTAGCATTCCGGTCTTCCACGGTGAAGAAGCGCTGGCAGGCTGGCAAAAAGTCGTGGAAGCTGTACATGCAGAAGGCGGCAAAATTGCTCCACAACTATGGCATGTCGGTATGGCACGCAAACCGGGCGATGAGCCAAATCCCGATGTGGCAGCCGTCGGACCATCCGGTCTTGACTTGCAAGGTGTGGAAAAGGGTGTACCGCTTAGTGAAGTGGAGATCGACGACCTAATTCAAGCGTATGCGCAAGCAGCTTCAGATGCGAAGAAAATTGGCTTTGATGCGATTGAGCTGCATGGAGCGCACGGTTATTTGATCGACCAATTTTTGTGGGAGCGTACGAATCGTCGTACCGACCGTTTTGGCGGTGACCTGCTCGGTCGGGCTACCTTTGCGATTGAAGTGGTCAAAGCATGCCGGGCAGCGGTAGGCGAAGAGTTCCCGATCATTTTCCGATTCTCGCAATGGAAGATGTCTGATTATACAGCGAAGTTGGCAGAAACGCCGGAACAATTGAAGGAGCTGCTTCAACCGCTGGCAGATGTAGGGGTTGATATTTTCCATGCGTCTACACGTCGTTTCTGGTTGCCAGAATTTGAAGGCTCTGATCTGAATCTGGCAGGCTGGACGCAAAAGCTGACTGGCAAACCAGCAATCTCAGTCGGTTCGGTTGGACTGAAAGCCGAATTCACACCGGGACAAAATCAGCCAGTCGAAGACGATCCAACTGCACATCTGGATGAGCTGATTACGCATCTGGATAAAGGAGAATTCGATCTGATCGCCATCGGTCGCGCGCTCATCAGTGACGCCGAGTGGCCGAACAAAATTCGCGATCAACGCAGCACAGATATTCAAATCTACAGTAAAGAAGCGTTACATTCGCTTGTGTAACTAGGATTTGCTAGAGGAATGTGGGCAACATAGAACCTGTAATTGCATTATTTTCCAATAGGCGGTAGAAGCAATGAAAAGAAACATGAGCACATCTCATTGTGGGATGCTTGCTCATGTTTCTTTTTGGTATATGTTTATGTATGGAAATATTTACTCAAACAGAAGACCTGGGACTTTCAAAGTTCTCATCCTACAGGAAACTGTCGATTATCCATCGTTCTGCCCGCAACCAACGAAGCATATAGTATGAAGAAGGTCATAATGGATTGGGATCAATTAAAAATGAATAGATATGACGTGATGTATACATAATCAAACGCTACGAAGCCTGTTATACGGGTACTACATGCTTAACAAGTATAAGCTTGAGAATGAAATAAGTCGTTCGTATAATTCAATGTAATATGTCAGTTTGTACTAAGACAGACGTTGTGATTTGTTCATATAGGTATTCACAGACGATGGAATATAGTAGTGTTTAACCTGTATTTTCCAAATAAACCGAAAAGGAGATTATTATGCCGAAAACATGGAGTCGCTGTTTTATCCCGTTTCTTGTTATGATCCTTGCCTTTACGTCAGTATTCTCCAGCTATGCACATGCGGAAGTACAAAAAGATGAGGTAAGCCAGCAAGCGCTTGACCGTGCCAAACAGGTTGCATCCATGACTGAACAAGAGAGGCAGCAGGAGCTTGGCAGTATTCCAGATCTGGAACAAAAACAAACAGCTCTATCTGAGTCGCTTGTATATCAACAGGATACCGGTACAATTGTAATCAACCAGGTGAAAGCCAAACAACTGTATTCTTTTTCTGAACAAGAATTAAAAGGGTATACTACTTTTCTAAACAGTCTTACTCCTGAGGAAACGAATGACTTACTACAGGCTTATGGTGTTGACGTATCGACGACAAATGCAACCGATGGGAATGTAGTCACACCTCAGATTGCTCCGATTATCTGGATTGGGATCATAGCCATTGGAGTGATTGCTGGTGGTGTGATATTCAGCGCTCTTTATTTTAATCATCAACAAAAAATGACTTTGATCAATCGATGCTACGATGAAGGTGGCACGCCAAAAATCGATAGTCGGGATCAAAGTGGGCTGAACGGAACAACCAATAGTGGCGCAGCAGAAGGTGCCAATGGATACAAATTTGAATGCATCAAATAATATATAATCAAGTATGTTATCGAACAGGAGGGATACAGACATGGGATTGACAATATTAATGTACAGTTTGGCTGTGCTGGTTGTTGGTGTAATTGCGCTTGCCTTTTACACAACGGTACAAACGTATAAATTAAAACAGCGTGAACTGGAATTGCAGCATATGGAGCTTCAGAGCAAAGGAGCAACGCGAGAGACTGTAGCAGGTTCAACTTCCTGATCGCTACCCCTACCCAATCCATACGATATTCAGTAACTCTAAGAACGGAGCCGTAGGGCGTAACAGCCGAGCAAAGCTGAACTAGAGGATGTGACAGATATGATCGTGGAATGGATGTACTATTTGCTTGCTCTTATCGTGATCGTTGTCATCGTGCTTGCCTTTTACCATACGATTCAACATTTTAAAACCAAGCATCGATATCTCGACGAACGGGAATTGCAATTGCGGCAAAAGCTCAAATGAATATTGGATTGAAATTGCATATAAGAATGGCAAAAACATAAGAATAACAAAAACAAAAACACTCTGTCCTGAGCGACAGAGTGTTTTGTTATGATCCTTGTGCAGCTATAGCTATAGCTATAGCCACATACTATCAAGCCTACGACTTCGCCACTGCCGCTTTGTTCGCCAACGCTAGACGCTCATTCCGAACGTGATCGAAGTTGCCATACCGTTCCTGTACGAGTAGAAACGCGACACTTCCAAGCAAACATGGAATAGCGAAGAACATAAATGCTTTTTGCGGAGCGATGTTGGTCGCCAGCAGTAAGCCGATAAGCACCGGAGCCAGAATCGCACCAATCCGTCCTACGCCTACACTAACTCCGACGCCAGTCGCACGAATTTCGCGTGGATAAAATTCCGAAATATACGGATTGATCAGATTTTGCGTACCGACTGTGCAAGCACCGCCAAAAGCGATCAATACATATAGCAGCGCCGTGCTGGATGTCAGACTCAGGCAGACAAAGCAGATCGAACCAAGCAGGAAGTACGTTACCAGCACGACGCGATGCCCGACCTTTTCCACCAGATAGCCGCCCAATAGCGAACCGCCAATCTGTCCGACAGCCAGTACAAGACCAAAGGAAAGGCTAGATGTGATGCCGTAACCGGAACCTTGCATAATTTTTGGCAACCAGGTGTTCAAGCCGTAAATCATAAGCAAACAACTGAAAACGGCTGCCCAGAAGGCAAATGTGCTTAATGCCCGATGTTGGATAAATAGCTTTTTGACCGGGGTTCCTTCCGCGCGTTTCTGTACCGCTTCATATTCAAAATCGTCCTGTGCTGTATACGCACCCTGTGGATGAATACGATTCAAAATACTAGCCACAGCTGCACCCTGCTTGCGCACAATATGATACGACAACGATTCAGGGAACTGTTTCCAGAAGAAAGGCAAAGTGAACAGGGGAATGATACCGAGCCAGTACAGGAAGCGCCAGCCTAGATGTTCCATCACATACATACCCACTAACGAAGCGGCGATACTGCCGATCGAATATCCGCAATACATAATCGCTACTGTCAGCGCACGGTTCTTTTTCGGTGAGTATTCTGTCATTAACGAGATTACAGCAGGCATCAAGCCGCCCATTCCGATCCCGGCGATAAAACGCATGATTGTAAATACTTGTGCGTTGGGAGCCAGTCCCGCTAACAGGGAGAATACGCTGAACAACAGCATACAGATGGCGAGAACTTTTTTGCGACCGATGACATCGGATAAAGCACTCAGTACAAATGCACCAATCATCATCCCAACGAGTGTATAACTACCAATAGCGCCCGCTGATACTGGTGTCAATCCGTAATCTTCCATCATCAGCGGTAAGCCGATGCCATAGGTAGCAATGTCGAATCCGTCAAACCCAATCGCAAAAAAGCACCATAAAAAGACAAGCAAATGAAATGAATTGAATCGGCTATCTGCGATAACCTGATGTGGTAATACGTTACGCATAATAAATCCCCTTTTTATCTCTGTTTTGTTGGCGTAATCATATCATGCGTGGGAGAACCGGCGGTAACTGTTAATCCTGATAGTTGGCTATAGGATGAGACTATGCCCGATGTTGCAATCATAAGATATTCATTCATAAACAGACTCATAATAAACAGACTGATCAGGAAGTTGGTAGGAAGGTAGTAGCGTATGAATGGTCTTGCCATCAATGCGTCATACTACACAGAGGTGTCATGATATAATGAGATCGCAAAACCTATATCTGATGCAACGAACGATGTTGACTGCCTGATTAAGGCTATCCATTACAATCGTTCACCAATGAACAATCAGGATCGTATGATCCAAATCTACCAACGAGGTTATTGGCATGAATATTATAATTAACAATGAATCCATCCACTGTCATGTGGAATATTCCAAACGCAAAAAAGTAGCTATTCAGCTTGATCCCAATGGCTTGCTTACAGTGAAAGTACCGAATGGCACATCGGACGAGGACATTACCCGTCTCGTGCAGCGTAACAGCAAGCCCATTCTTGATTATCTACACAAGCTGGCAGAGCGTCAGCCATTGCCGGAAACGAGAACATATGCCGAAGCCGAGGATACATTTATGTATCTGGGCAAGGAGCAGCCGTTACAATCATTAATCTCAGTAGAAGATGCTGATGAAGAGGAACTGCGTGTGCGCCTCAAAAAGTTCTATTTTACCAGCTGCAAAAAGATCATTTTGGAACGGATGCAGCTTTATGTGCAGCAGCTCAAGGTCAAGCCGAAAAGTGTAGATATCGTTGAGTCCACTACTCGCTGGGGTAGCTGTAGCTACGACAAAAAGCTCACCTTCAACTACCGACTGGCGATGGCGCCGATCGAGGTGATTGATTATGTTATTGTGCATGAGCTATGCCATCTCCTGCATATGAATCACGATCGTTCCTTCTGGCGCAAAGTAGGCGGATTGATGCCAGATTACAAAGATAAGGAAGAATATCTGGCGCGTTACGGACGGTATATGAGCCTGTAATTTTGGGAATGAGGGAAGATACATTTGTGACAATCAGAAGAGGGACGGGTAATCAATAGTGGTTGCCCGCTAGAAGATTCGTCATTCATGTCCATTGATATCGTATGAACGCAGTACAGAGATGATCTGCACAGTATTCTTGACAGTATTCATACGGCATCATTGCATAAACAGGAGGGAACAAGTATGAAAAAAGTAATGAATCGCGCGGAAGATATGGTGCTCGAAATGGCAAAAGGCATGGTGCTCGCGCATCCCGAACTGGAGCTTATCCCTAAATACAAAGTGATCAAGAAAAAGCAGCTGAATCCCGATAAAGTGGCGCTCATCAGTGGCGGCGGCAGTGGACACGAACCGGCACATGCTGGCTATATCGGCGAAGGGATGTTGGACGCAGCTGTATGCGGCGATATATTTGCTTCACCATCGCAAATTCAGGTGTATCAGGCAATTAAGGCAACTGCTAGTAATAAAGGTGCATTATTGATTATCAAAAACTATAGCGGCGATATGATGAATTTCAAAAATGCCGCCCATCTGGCACAGGAAGATGGCATTGCGGTCGATTATGTCAAAGTCGATGACGATATTGCCGTTGAGGATAGTCTATACACCGTCGGTCGCCGTGGCGTGGCAGGAACAATATTTGTACATAAAATCGCGGGTGCTGCCGCCGAGGAAGGACGCGATCTGCAAGCTGTCAAAGCCGTTGCGGAAAAAGCGGCTGCCCATGTGCGCAGCATTGGTTTTGCGCTCACGTCCTGTACCGTGCCTGCGAAAGGTTCACCGACCTTTGCATTGGGCGAGCAAGAAATGGAGTATGGCGTCGGCATTCATGGCGAGCCGGGCATGGAACGGATAGATATGACGAATGCCCATGAGCTGGCAAAACGGATGGTCAACGATCTGCTGCGCGATATGAAGCTGGAGCAGGGCAGTGAGATTGCTGTATTGATCAACGGCTTTGGTTCGACTCCGCTTCAGGAACTGTATTTGTTCAATCACGATGTGACTCGCGAACTGGCAGAGCGCGGCATTGTGATCAACCGTACATTCGTAGGTGATTATATGACAAGTATCGATATGGCAGGCTTGTCTGTTACGTTTATGAAGCTGGATGATGAATTGAAAACGCTATTGTCGCATCCAAGCGATACACCGGGCTTCAAAGTATCCGGTCCGGTGGAATCGGTGAGCTATAGCGAAGCAGCGGAAGAACCGGCAGATGATCATCCGGTTTCTTATAAAGTAGAAACGAATCCTGCTGCCGCCAAGATTCAAGGCGATCAACTTACATTGGACAATCTGATCTATCTGATCGATCATATGAGCGAGATTATTATCGATAATGAAGTACCATTTTGCGATCTGGATTCATATGCGGGCGATGGCGATTTTGGTATGAGTGTCGCGAAGGGATTCCGGCAATTGAAGCGCGAATGGAAGGAGATTGTAGCGGAAGAACATCTGACGATCGGCAGCTTTTTGCATCATGTATCGCTGATTATTATGGAATCGTGCGGCGGCGCATCTGGTCCGATCTGGGGTTCGGCATTCCGAGCTGCGGGTCGTGCTGCTAACGAGCAGACCGTCGTTGATGTACATCAATTTGCCGAGATGTTACAGGCAGCGGTGGAAGGGATCCAGTCTACGGGAGAACGTTCCTTTGGACGTGGCGCTGTCGTTGGCGACAAAACGCTAATTGATGCGCTTGTTCCGTGTGCAGATAGCTGGACGCAAAGTGCACAGAATGGTGACGATATGCGAACCGCTTTCCGCAAAGGCGCGGAAGCCGCAGTACGCGGTGCTGAGAGCACCAAAGACATCGTTGCCCGTATGGGTCGAGCGGGAGCGGTTGGTGAGCGAAGTCTCGGTTACCCGGATGCTGGTGCGCACGCGCTTGGTGTCATCTTTACCGCCTTGTCGGAAGGTTTGCATGAATGATAAGGACATCGATAGAGAGGAGAAAGGCGTTGCAAATTTCCTCGTTCTGGGACAATATCCAGACTGATGCAGCAAACGCTGATAAAATCGCGTGTTTTGCTGATTTTTGTTGTCAAAATCGTCTGAATTCCTTACGATGATTGTAACGGAAACTTATACTGTAACGAAGAAACATCACAGCTATGTGAATCGGAAAGTAGTATAGGCTTTATTCTGAACATCTCGGATGGAAAGGACCATGCGAATGAACGCTTTGTTCATGGATTTTTTGACGATCCAGTTGCCTACCTACTTTTTTCTTTATATGGCGATTACCCTGCTATATCGCAATCGTAAAAGCAAAATTAACCGTATCGCCGCGCTGTTAATGATGGCGCTGGTGATGTACTTTTTGTTTGAATATTTGAAGACTTCGTTGTTGCCGCAGTATCAGATGCAGCTGGTATTGTACGGAAGTGCGCCTGCCTTGCTGCTATTTGTTTGTACACTGGTGCATTTGAGTGTGTTGTTGGGCGACCAGCTTACTCGTCCTTTGCACAAATGGTTGCCGCTTGTGTACGCGTCGCCGTATACGTTGTGGCTGTACTTTCTGCTTGGCTGGGATCATCATCTACTGTATAACGAGCATGTGACCGATGGACGTAGCCCGCTACATCCGACGTATTTACTCATGTCGATTACGTTTATTATTGGCTATATTTTCATATCGGCGTTACTGCTAGCATATAGCTGGTTACGTTCAAAAGAACCGCGTCGCAAAGTCATCTACCGTTCGCTGTTGCTGAATGACTTTCAGCTGTTTGGTACGTTTGCTCTGATTACGACCTTGCTGCAAAGTGGTGTCATCATTACGCGTGTCTCGATGATCTTTTATTTTATCGGTTATCTGGTGTGGGCGATGCGATTGCGTCATCTGATCGGCAAGTACAATATTATGCCGGACTACCGCAAGCTCTTTCAGATTTTGTTCGAGTCGGCACCGAATGCCATTTTGCTGCTGGACTTGAAAGGCAATGTAAAAGAAATGAATCCGCGTGCGCAGCGCTGGTTTGCAGATGTGCCAGTGGAACAGATTCCGGCACAGTTTGAATTGGATAGCGGGCAAAATTTGCAGCAATTGCTGTCGTCGCGACTGGATCAGCCTCAAAGCGGAGAGCATCTGGAAATGCGGATGAACAATCACGGGCAGACCAATCTGGATCTGATCGCTGGTATGGATCGTATTGCCGGAGCAAATGAAGACTTGGTTGTGCTGCATCTGACGGATGTGACGTCACTCAAGGAAACAGAGCGACGACTGATCCAATCTGAGCAGAATTACAAGCATAGCGCACATCACGATGCGCTAACCGGGCTGTATAATCGTGCGGCAGTAGAGGAGCAATTGCAATTCAAAATTGCTAGTAACGAGCGGTTTGCACTGGTGATGATTGACCTGAATCATTTTAAGCCGATCAATGATACGTATGGGCATATAGTGGGAGATCAGTATTTGCAATATATTGCCCAGCAACTGCGTACACTAGCGCAAAAGCCTGGCGATCTGATCGGACGCATTGGCGGCGATGAATTTGTACTGGTGCTGTCTTGTCCAGAACATGTCGATATCTCACTGATGGTGCAGACTCGTTTATCGCTATTGGATGATAAAGTTTTCCGTCAGGATGATCTGAACATTCCAGTTTCGTTTGCCGCCGGGCTGAGTGTATATCCAGAAGATGCCCCTGATATCATCGGATTGCTGCGATATGCAGATCAGCAGATGTACAATCGCAAACGGCAAAAGCATCTGGATACTGTGTTACATGTTAACGAGTTATAACGTCACAGTTAATCTTCTGGTGCAGATCCGTTCAAAAGTACAGTAAGCCTATATTCCAACCTATATCAAACATACAAATGCCAATCCATCTACATTCTGCATCCAGCAGGGAGTAAATGGATTGGCATTTTGCTTGTCAAGAAGTGGTGAGATTACGTTTGCGTTTGATCCTTGAGGTACGTTTTCACCGCAGGTGCTTTATACGTTGCAAATTGATCCAATAGCGCTGCTGCTCCCGTATCGTTTAGAACAATCTCACGATATTTTGCTTGCATAAACTGCTGATCCATCATCGTATCAAACATGGACAGTAATGGATCAAAGTATCCATGTATATTCAGTAATCCGCATGGTTTGCTGTGCAATCCAAGTTGTGCCCAAGTGAAGATCTCAAAATATTCTTCTAACGTTCCTGGACCGCCCGGCAGTGCAATAAAGCCATCTGCTAGCTCTGCCATTTTTGCTTTACGCTCATGCATGGATTCCACCACAATCAATTCGCTTAATCCGGTATGAGCAATTTCACGATCTTGTAGGAAGTGTGGCAATACACCAATTACGTGTCCACCCGCAGCCAGTGTACCATCTGCAACTGCGCCCATCAGTCCGACATTGGCTCCGCCATATACAAGCGTTAAACCACGCTTAGCTAACTCCTGCCCCAACGCAAATGCTTGCTCTCGATATAACTCCAGTGCACCATTACTAGAGCCGCAAAATACCGCAATATTGTTCATGTAATCCACTCCTTATGTATCGTTCTGGTCTGGCAGCCTACTCTGTCATCATTCAAATCGGTATCCAGATTAACATAGAAATGAAATGATGGGAAGGAGCAACGATAGTAATACAGATAACAAGTATTTTGCGCTATATATGTACAAATTTTAATAATAAGATTGACACATGACACCGTGTCACATATAATTCTTTATGTAACTTTTGACAACAAATTGTGCCTGCCTACATCTGATGGAATGTTCTGCTTGCAGCAACAGGCCCTGATCGTCGTCATAAACCGGAGGTTGCGGGAGGCAGTGGAGTGAATGTATGCCTACAAAAACCTTTTTTAATTTGCCGGATGAAAAGCGGCAAAATTTGATGAATGCGGCGATGCGGGAATTTTCCAGAGCTTCGCTGGCGGATGCGTCGATTGCGAATATTATTAAGGATGCTTGCATTCCGCGCGGCAGTTTTTATCAGTATTTTGAAGACAAGGCAGATTTGTTTTTTTACATTTTGGAGGAACACAGCGCTAGCAACCGTGAACTGATGATGTCACTGGCGGTCAAGCACCAAGGCGATCTGTTTGCCTCATCGGCGGAGTTTTTCCAATCTACGTTGCATCGGTTCATGCATCATGAACATCGCGATTTTGCGCGGAACATTTTCCTCAATATGAATTACAAGATTGAGTACAAGCTGATTTTGGATGTGAAAAATCCCACGACTCGTCAGCGGATTAGTGAATTTTACCGCAGCTATATGGGGTTGATTGATACGAGCGGACTCAATATTCATAGCGAACAGGAATTGTTTCATTTGATCAAAATTTTGCGAGCGATCATTATCCAGAATTTTATCCAGTTTTTCGCCGGGGAGGCGCAAGAGCAGGAAGTGATTCGTAACTTCACACTGGAGCTGGAATTGCTGCAACGAGGGTTGTACACCCCTGCGGACAATTAACGATGTAAGGAGCGAAGATTTCGCACACCGGCATAGAATTCGGGGCATCTAACTGCCATGTGTGTGGACACAGTTCCTTGCTTTTTTTGTGCGCCGTATTGTCTTAAGATCAAGAATTTAGCATTACAGTATGTTTTGTTTTTACCAAATTATGATAACTGTAGAGGTGGAGTACGTTGAAAAGAAAGATTATTTTATCGATCCTGATCGTGCTGCTGGTCGTTAGTGGCGGTACGCTCGGTTATTACTACTGGTATCAGGGCACCCATTATGTAAAAAGTGATGATGCTCGTATTACAGCAGACCAGTATAAAGTCATGCCGCAAATTACAGCGGAAATTGACCATATCGATGTAGAAGAAGGCGATGTGCTCACGCGCAACGAGCCGATTGCAGAACAAAATGTGTCTGGTCTGGATTCCAATGTAATTAGCAAATCCGTACTGCGTGCTCCGATTAACGGTACGGTCATCAAAGTGTATTCCAAAGAACATGAGATTGCTTCCCCAAGCTCGGCGGTAGCCGTAATGGCAGACATGAACAATTTGTATGTGTCTACCAATATTGAAGAAACAGATATCAATCGCATCAAGCCAGGCGCACTGGTAGATGTGACCTTGGATGCAGCTGGCGATCAGGTCATTCAAGGTAAAGTACGCAAAGTAGGCGAAGCATCCAATTCCGTCTTTGCTGTTATTGCATCGACGAACACTAGCGGTAACTTTAACAAAGTCACCCAGCGTATCCCGGTAGAAGTTGCATTGAATGTACCGAAAGGCATGACACTCATTCCGGGTACGAACGTGGAAGTGAAAATCCACACATCTTAATGAAGGGAGGGGTCGATGGTGGCTTCCGAAATTAATGCCGCTGCTCCTCCGGTCGATTCGCCGCGTGAGAAATGGCTTGCCTTTTTCGCGATTGTGCTGGGCGCCTTTGTGGCGATCCTTAATAACAGTTTGATCAACGTGGCGATTCCTCAGCTGACTACGGATCTGGGCTCAACCACATCGCGTATTCAATGGGTAATCACCGGCTATACGCTAGCATCCGGTATTATCGTTCCGATTACCGGCTTTATGGAACAGCGCATCGGTTATAAAAAGTTTCTAATTGCGGCGTTGAGCTTGTTTACGCTCGGAACCGTATTTTGTATTTTCGCTTGGAGCGATACATCATTAATTGCAGCTCGTATTGTGGCAGGGCTTGGCGGTGGTGTCATTATGCCGCTCAGTATGACAATCGTGTACAAGATCATCCCGCGTGAACAAATTGGTATGGCACTTGGTATCTGGGGTATCGCCGCAATGGCAGCACCAGCGATCGGTCCAACTCTAAGCGGATATCTGATCGAATGGTTTGATTGGCGCTTCCTGTTCATCGTCTGTGTGCCGGTTGCTCTGTTTGCGATTCTGATGGTAGTCTTGCTTATCAAAGAACCGCCCAAAGGCGCGATCGTCAAATTCGATCTGCTCGGCTTCCTGTTGGCGGCAACGTGTGCAGGTACACTACTGTACGCTTTGTCCAGTGGTTCTTCTGACGGCTGGGGTTCATTCAAGATCGTTGGACTGTTCTTTATCGCTTTCTGGGCGCTAGTGTTCCTGATCTTCGTTGAGAGTGGGCAGGAGAATCCAGTTATTGATATTTCCTTATTCAAAAATTATAAATTTGCAATTAGTGTTGTGACATCGAGCTTTGTCATGATGGGATTGTACGGTGGTACATTCTTATCCCCACTATTTCTGCAAAATATCCAATCGGTATCACCGGTACACACCGGGATTATCCTGCTGCCACAAGCGATTGCGATGGCGGTCATGATGCCATTTGCCGGTAAATTATTTGACAAAATTGGCATTGTGCCGATCGGTCTGGTTGGGCTGACACTGACAAGTGTGATGACGTATCATCTGCATACGCTCACTCCGCAAACCCCGCATCTATGGCTGCAAATCGTGCTCATGTTCCGCGGAATGGGTATCGGAATCTGTATGATGCCACTCTCTACGGTCGGCATGAACGCTGTACCGAAGGAAAAAGTCGGCAAAGCGTCGACCGCTTCCAATCTCGTACGGACAATTGCAGGCTCGATGGCAATCGCCATTTTGACCTTCTTGATGCAAAATCGGACAGCGCTGCACAGTCAGCAGATTTCCGAATCGATTACACCGGATGCGGCGCAAACATTCCAGTCGCTACTTGGGACTTCATGGACATCGACTGTAGCCGGGCTAATTACGCTCGACGCATATTCGCGCGGAATTGCTGATACATTCCTTGTCTCATCTATTCCGTTGTTCTGCTCGATTCCATTCGTCTTCCTGTTCATCAGCAGACGCAAACAGAAACAATTGCAGGAAACTCAGGTGTAATGCTTCACCTGAACAATCCTGTTATCTCCACTACAGAAAGAAAGGGACCATGCAATGAAAATTAGAAAATGGGAAGTTACCGCTGGTGCTTTGCTGCTTAGCACCGTAATGCTCGCTGGCTGTTCCACGGCGAACAATGATGCAGCGCAGGAGATGAGTGTCAACGTCAAAGTTGCTAGCGCTCAAAAAGGTCTGATCGGTCAGGGGGACATCTATACCGGAACCGTGACACCGTCCGAAACGGTCAATATTATGCCGAAGATCTCCGGCAAAGTCTCTGCCTTGTCCGTGGATGTAGGTAGTGAAGTGAAAAAAGGACAAGTGTTGTTCAAGCTCGAAGATAACGATCTGCGCAACAATCTGTCAATCGCCAAATCGAATGTGGATGCAGCCGCAGCTGGAGTGAACAGCGCTCGCGATTCCCGCGAATCTGGACTTGTATCCGCCAATTCTGGCGTAGTCAGTTCGAAGAACGGCATCATTTCTTCCAAAAGCTCTATTACACAAGCCAAAGGCAATATCAACTCTGCTCAAGGCGCGGTAAATCAAGCGCAAACTGCTGCGAAACAGGCACAAACCGCCGTATCCAGCGCGGACAATTCGATTAAACAAGCGAAAGAAGCACTGGATAGCGCACAGAAAACACTAACCCGTACCCAATCGCTATTCGATAATTCTCTGGCAACACAAGCCGATTTGGAAAAAGCGCAAGCAGCACAGGTTAGTGCCCAAACGGCGTATGACAATGCAGTTAATGCCAAAGCCAACGCTCAGGATCAACTGGCAGGTACGCAAAAATCGCTGGAAACAGCGCAAAAAGCATTATCCACTGCTCAAGAAGCATACGGAAATGCAACCAGCAGCTACGAAAACGCCAATTCTGGGTATTCCAACGCCCAGCGTCAAGCTGAAGTAGCACAAAGCACTGCTGGTATCGAAGCCAGTCAGCAAAAGCTGGATCAAGCACAGCTAAATGTTCAAATCGCTCAAGATTCACTTGGAGATACCGTTGTAAAATCACCAATCAACGGAATCATTACTACCAAAAATGCCGAAGTTGGCGAAATGGCTGGTCCATCCGCAGCTTCGCTTGTTATCGCTGATCTGAGCACCGTCAATATGCTGATCTATGTATCTGCTGATGAGATTAATCAGGTGAAAACAGGGGATCAGGTGCAAGTGCGAGTAGCTTCATCTGATATTGTAACGAGCGGGAAAGTGAAAAATATCAATCCAATGGATTCCAGCGGTAACGGTTATCCTGTTCAAATTACCGTGTCCAATACTGATAATAAGCTGAAATCTGGTATGCTAGCAGACATCAGCTTTGTTGGCAAAGACGCCAAACAAGGATTGATCCTGCCAAGCAAAGCAGTCCAAACCGAAGGCGACAAACATTATGTATACGTCGTGACAAACGGTCACGCAGTTCGCAAAGAAGTGACAGTCGGTACAGAAACCGGTTCTCAAGTGCTGATTACCAGCGGCCTGAACGGTGGCGAGAAAGTAGCTGAGAATAATTTGGCACTGCTTGGCGACAACACTCCGGTCACTACTTCCCAATATTAATCCTAAGCTACAAAAGAATAGATGGAATGAAGCCAGCTTTTGCTATGTATTGCAGAGCTGGTTTTTTGTTATTTCATTAATATCAATATTCTGCTAAAATAACCATTTAACGTAATTAATGAGTGAAAAAACAGCCGCTAACTATGTATTGTCAAAAAGAGTTTGCTTTTCATTGATAATTACTTTAAATTCATGGCGTATGATTTAAAAAACGATGGTTGTGATATAGACAAGTTTTATTATTAATAAAACAATCTTGTGGCGCAGGATGCCATTTATTGTAAAGCGATTATCTAATGAAGTGATTAAGGGAAATCGCCGATATAATGAGAAAGAAAGCGACCATGTAAGCGAGGAGAGTACAGGATGTTGTTTTCCGTTATACGTCAAGCCAGAAGATACAAATTGTCTACCGTCATGTGCGGATTGGCTTTTTGTACATTTTTCTTCATTTTGGCTGCCTGTTTGACCATTGGATATGTAAGCCAAAAGCAATCAGTCGAACAACAGACGCTACAGCTGAATGAAATTCATGCCAAGGAACTAAGCCGGATTACGCAAAGCTTGATTTACTCTATGCAATCGTCACTTGCCGAAACGAGCCGATACATAATGTTAGAGCCTACCAACGAACCTTCGGCTATACAAAAACAACTGGATTATTTTCGCAAATCGAATAGTTATTTTAACGCTGTACTGACGATGAATGAAAAAGGTGAGGTGCAATATTCATCGCCGGAGCAAGTGTATAATCCCGAGACGTTACCTGTTAACGATCAGATGGAGAAGGCATTGCTAAAACGCAGAGCGTACATTTCTACCCCTTACAGTGATCCGAATGGACGACTTGTCATCATGATGGGGCATCCGCTGTACACAGCAGATGGACGTTATATGGGAATGCTGGCAGGTGTGCTATATCTCGAAGAAAGCAATCGTTTGAATGAATTGCTGGATGAAGGCAGCAAAAAAGAAGACGGATCGTATTTCTATGTTGTCGACAACAAATCGAATATTATTTATCATCCGATAGAATCGCGCATCGGTAAACGGTTGGTCGGCAATTATATTATGGAAGAATTGCAGGATGGACGAAGTGGTTATCAGCGCACGCTTAATGTGAATCAGCAGGAAGTACTTGCTGGATATGCGACTGTACCAGGGATTCGCTGGGGAATTGTATTTCAGACACCAGCGGAAAATACGGAAATCTTTTCCGCACAATTGGTTGAAAATATGTTGTTTTATTTGGTGCCGATTATTGTGCTGTTACTGATGATTATTTATCATCTGGCGGTGCAATTATCTCATCCGCTGAACTCGCTTGCCGATTATGCGCGCAGCATCGGTGGTGAAGATGGAGATGGTATTCCGCCCCTGCATGCGGGCTGGAACTATGAAGCTCATGAGCTACATCAGGCAATTATGGTGTTAGAGCAGCAAACCAGGGAAAAAGAACGCCGATTGCAAAAAGAAGCGCATTATGATGCGCTGACCGGGGTACTCAATCGGCGAGCGCTCGTATCCATTATGCAAAACTGGGTTGGGAACCGGTACCACTTCACTGTGATGATGTTGGATATTGATCATTTTAAATCAATCAATGATACGTATGGTCATTCGATGGGAGACGATATGTTGAAATGTATGGCGGATGTGATTGCAGAGCAGATTCAGTCACAGGATTTGTGCTTCCGTTACGGTGGAGAGGAATTTGTGATTTTGCTGTATGAGATGGATGAGGATCAAGGTAGAGAAGTAGGGGAACAGATTCGTGAAGCGGCAGAGCAGTGTCCAACTCCATTTGATCGTGCGATTACGGTATCGCTAGGGATGACTGTATATGCGGGTGGTGATGAGAATTTGGAGGAATTGTTGGAGCAAGCCGATCAAGCGCTATATAACGCAAAAAACACTGGCAGAAACAAAATGGTTGTCTACGAACATCCGACAGCCATCTCAGCCAGTGATTAGTGGACAAACATTGTTTTTGCGCGTTTAATTGTCCAATAAGGGAAAGTTAAGGAGCCTTGCTCCGTATGAATAACAAAAAAATTAGGATTATCATGAGCTTCGCAGGTGCCAATGTAGGTTTCACCGCTGATCAGATGCACATGCATCGGTGTCTGGTTGTAAATAGCTTCTTGAATAGCTGGATTCACTTTAACATTCTCCTTACACGTTGAAGTCGATAGCCTATGAGGCAATATTAGCAAATTCTACGACAAATTTCTACATTTTTCATCATTGTTAAACATTATTACCCTGTTTATTACCCTTTTATATGGATAATAAACAGGGTTTACTAAATTTTTACTATTTATTTTTACATATGGTTAACAGTCATTGCATAAATGTATTGCAATTACATAGATGTCTATATATAATGGGCGTATGCCGAAATATCACGCAATATCTATGATTAGTAAAATTCGCGATGAACTGCACCGCTTGATCATATCCGAATTGGAGCAGCATGGTATGGAAGGAATTGTTCCTTCACACGGCGACATTTTAGTTTTTCTATATCAGAAAAACGGATTATCGGTCAAAGAGCTGGCACAGAAGATTCATCGCAAACAGCCAACCGTCACTGTACTGGTAGACAAACTTGCCCGGCTTGGTTATGTACAGCGGGTCAAGAGTGAGGAGGATAGCCGGATTACTCTGATTCATTTAACAGATCAGGGACGAGAGCTAGAGCCATTATTTCATCAGATTTCCGCTACTGTCAATGCAGCGGTATACGATGGATTCACAGCGCAGCAGCAAGAACAGCTGGAACAGATGCTGGGTGTGATTTTACACAGGGTTTCGGAGCAGTAAGTATAGATTGCATATTGTAACCGAAACCTTCGTTTCTTGCTATAAGTCCATATGGAGTATCTAAATGCTGTGTGTAGGATCTGATATTTTTTTAGAATAATACATAGATATCTATGTTTATTGAAGAATATTGTCTATGTGTCAGCGGTAAGCTGGCGAGTGTGCTGTTTTGTTTATAACATGGCGAATCCGATCATTGATCATACATGATCTATTTTGTCTGCTATTTAGCTATTCTATTACAATTACAAACCCATTTGGAGGAATGAACTATGAAACACCTGATCGTCTATGCACATTCTAATGTTGAAAGCTTGAACCATTCTATTCTCGAAACGACGGTACGTGCACTTGAAGAGCAAGGTCATGAGGTTGTTGTGCGCGATCTGTACGCACTAGGCTTTAACCCGGTCTTCACACCGGAAGATAGTGCTGCTATGCGCGCTGGACAGACTCCGGTCGATATTCAAACTGAGCAGGAATATATTCGGAATGCGGACGTGATTACGTTTATCCATCCGGTATGGTGGACAGGCTTGCCAGCGATTCTAAAAGGATATGTAGATCGCGTATTCGCTTACGGCTTTGCTTATGCTTCGGACGAAAATGGTATTGTGCAGCTGCTCAAAGGCAAACAAGGTCTGATCATCAGCACCCACGGTACGCCAAAAGAAGTATACGACAGCATCGGTATGACAGATGGTCTAAAAATCACATCTGACGCTGGTATCTTTGGCTTTGTCGGTATTGAATCGGTAGGGCATCTGCTGTTCGGCAGCATCGGTTATTTGGATGAAGCGGGATATCAAGGCATTTTGAACGAAGTGGATTCCACTGTCAAACATCTGTTTCCTAACGCGTAATTTCTTGTAGCTTGTTTTGGATTGGAAGATAGCACGGTACAGAATTTTGATGCAGCATTTCATTGTAAAACTTGAATGCAAGATATTCTCATAAAAGTTTATTATCAGAACTTTAGTGCAAGATGTTCTTATAAAAGTTCATTGTCAAAACAAAGCCTGCGTTCCGTATTCGGAAAACGCAGGCTTTTGCTATATTATGATAGTGATCTAAAACTATCGCAAACATGTAGGGGATGAAGAGCCAATACATATTTAGTTAATCATACATGTAGTGATCCATACATAGTAGTGATCCACACAAAGTTAGTAATCCATGCGGAGTTAATGATCGTAAGCTATGCTCAATAACGAGAGGTTATACTCCAACATAACGAGAGACTATACTGCAACATTATACTTTGCAGGAAGCGACGATTTGTTGTAATTGTTCTGCTAGCTCAGATAGATGACGAGCAGAAGCAGCAACATCGTCCATTGCGGACATTTGCTGTTCGCTTGCGGCGTTCATCTCTTCAATACCTGCGGATCCTTGCTGTGACAATGCACTCAGATGTTCCATCGCTTCAGCAATGCCGATGGAGTGCCCGGTCGTTTGTACAATCAGCTCACTGGAAGTTTGTACTTGCTCTGACGTACGGGCTACCGCTTCACGAATAGCTGCGAATGCTGTGCTTACCCGTTCGCTACCTTGTACTCCAATCTCTACACTATCCACTGAGTCCTGTGCTTGTTCCACAGCAGCCTGACTTTCTTGTTGCACATCCAAGACAAGGCTAGTAATCCGTGTAGATGAATCGGCGGTGCTTTCGGCAAGTTGCCGGATTTCTTCTGCAACAACGGCAAAGCCACGACCTGCATCGCCAGCGCGTGCAGCTTCGATGGAAGCATTAAGAGCAAGCAGATTGGTTTGACGAGCAATTTGTTGAATGGTGGAAGAGGCGAAGCCGATCTGCTCAGATTTCTCATTCAACCCGGTCAACACTTGCAACGTTGCCTCGATATGGGTAGCTACTTTACGAATAATAGAGGCGATATGGTTGACTTCATCCTGACCTTCACTGGCGGCAGTTTCCATATGATGCGACAGTGTAATCACTTCATTGCTATTATCAGCGATAATCTGCATCTGTTCAGACATATCGCTGGCAGCACCAGTTACTTCGATGACTGTATTGGCTTGTGTAATGAATCCGTTGGACAATTCACCGGAAGATGAAGCGATATGAGAAGAGGCACGAGCGGTCTGTTCTGCTCCAGCTGTTAGTTCCTCGGCAGAAGCTGTCAATGTAGCAGCGCTTTGGTCAACTTGGCGAATCATCATACGCATACGATCAGCAAGCGTATTAAAGGCAACCGATACTTGACCGATCTCATCGCGCGATACATAGGCGGATTGCACAGTCAGATCGCCGGAAGCTGCTTGCTGCATCAGGAGCTGAATCCGGCGCAGAGGACGGGCAATCAACAGAACGATCCAGACGCCGATACCAAGCGATAACAGTAATCCAGCAAATAGGACAACAGCAATAATGATTGAATTGCGGGCAAATTGGTGATCAGTCATTGTGTTACTGTCACTGGCATCGTCCAGCAGGTTTGTACGTAAAGTCGTTAATGACTGATTCAGCTGCGTTTTGGCATTTTGCAGATCGGTATAGGCTTGTAATGCAGTATTCCGGTCATTGCTCGTTATAGCAGAAATTGTACGCTCACGCGCACTGGCAAACTGCTCCGCTAACGGCAGCAACTGATCGTACTGCTGCTGGTCATCAGCATCAAACGTAAACTGATTCAGTTGATCGGTCATTGTACGATTAGCAGTTGCTGCTTGACGAATCTCGTCTATTAGCGTTTGTCGCTGACTACGATCTTCAACATTCATCAATTGCAGCAACCGGGTATCATTGGCACTGTAGTTGATAATCATATCGTCCATCAGCGTAATAGGAACGATATTGTCATCGTACATAGTAGATGCTGTATTGGACATATCGCGTGATGTGCTAATGCCATAGTACCCGACAATAGAGAAAATACACAGATTTATGGCAATCAGCAGAATTATTTTGGTACGTACTTTCATATGTTTCATCGTTAATCACTCCATGATTTTAATTTTGTACAGTAGATGACCTAGGATGCGATGGTATATGGAATGAGCGGACATGAAAAGATAAGTCAGTATCCTATGTAAAACTGACAATACACGTATATAATAAATGTTAAAAAATGGTTGTTATACGTAATATATCGTAGTTCCTTATCAAAGTATGTGCATGTGCGTATACTCAATGATCTGTATTTAGCATCTATTATCCAACAATCTTGATAAGATGTCGGTATAAGATGTAGAGTGGTTCATCTCCTTTCGCGATTCAGACTGAAGGAACTATATCGTCTGTCATTCCATACTTTGCTTATATGTCGGAAAGGGGATTTACATTGTTTAGAGCAAATATAGCGATTATAGCAAAAAGTACGATTCTGTTCATATTCAGAGGAAATAAATTGAATATAAAGTTAAATGATGGATGATAAACCTTCTAAAGGATATATGTAAAAGAATATATAACTATATTGCGTGACACTTCTCTTGTAAACAAACTTGGAGCAGGCGGTTTGCGAATACTTGTGCATACGGTATACTCAAACGGTGCTACATTGTACGTCATCATGGTATCAATCGTCATCATCGTAGATGGCACGTCAGCATAAGGTTTGTAGAAACGACAAAGGAGCGGCATATGAATACTTCTGCTATACATACTACACTTCCATCGCATCGCGATTATATTTTGCTTAGTTTGCCGCTGATCGTATCGACGATTACGACTCCGCTACTCGGGCTAGTGGATACGGCGGTAGTTGGGCATTTATTTGATCCGGCTTATTTGGGTGGAACAGCGATTGGAACGCTTATTTTTAATACGATGTATTGGTTGTTTGGCTTTTTGCGCGTAAGTACATCTGGCTTTGCGGCACAGGCACGCGGCAAGAACGATATGCTGGAAGGCATGGCAGATTTGATTCGTCCGCTGATGATTGCGCTGGTGATCGGACTGGTATTCATTGCTTTGCAGGTGCCGATTGTACAGACATCGTTATGGTTGATGCGACCGACCGATGAGGTGGCACACTGGGCGGCGGTATATTTTCATATTCGTATCTGGGGTGCACCGCTGACGCTACTTAATTATGTATTGATCGGCTGGTTAATGGGCATGGCGCATATCCGGCAAACACTCATTACACAGATTACGATGAATGTGGTGAATATGATTTTGGCAATCTGGTTTGTCCAGGGATTGCACTGGGGCGTGGCGGGTGTGGCGGCAGCGACGTTATTCGCCGAAGCGCTGGCGTTGTTGATCGGATTATGGTTTGTCTGGCGTTCGCCGTATATGGAGCTGGTTGGGCTGCGCTGGAAAGGATTGTTTAGCTGGAACAGTCTGCGTCCGATGTTTCGCGCTAACAGCGATCTGCTTGTCCGAACGATCTGTTTGCTGACGATGTTCAATATATTCACAGCGCAAAGTACGTCATTCGGACCGGAGCTGCTGGCAGCGAATTCGATATTGCTGCAAATTCATTATGTGATGGCGTATTTCTTCGACGGACTTGCCAATGCGAGTTCGATCTATGCCGGACGTGCGAAGGGTGCACAGAGTTTGCCATTGTTGCAGCGGAGTTTGCGTTTATCATGGGTATGGACAAGTGTGGTGGCATTATTGCTAACGCTTATCTATGCGCTTGGGCGAGAAGCATTCATCGGCTTGTTCACGGATAATGAGGCAGTAGCGGGATTAGCGATGCATTATCAGGGCTGGCTATTGCTGTTTCCACTAAGTACGGGGTTCGGGCTTGTCTTTTACGGTGTGTTTACAGGGATGACATTGACGGCACCGATTCGCAATTCGATGCTATTATCGATTGCACTATTTATCGTCAGTTGCCTCGTGCTGATTCCGTTGTATGGCAATCATGGGCTGTGGATTTGCTTTATCGTATTCGGCTTGGGGCGTTCATTATTTCTGCTCCTGTATGTGCCGGGACTGGCAAGACGAGCACAGATGCAGGTGGAATAAAATGCACAACCAAACCATAGCAAAAGTCTTACTTTAGGGTAATAAAGAAGGACGATCTTCCCATTTTGCTGTTGTGACTACACAGAAGCAGAATGGGTGTGTTACTATGGGAACATATGATCCTGTTTAATGAGGGGGATTCACATGGCAATGGAAATGATCAAACCGCCCGCTGAGGTGTTATATGCCCGCGAATTGCAGGCATTGCAGCAGGAGGATACAGGGAAGCGTCCGCCCAACTGGCTATTATCACCGGCATACATACGAGATTTTATTATTGGTCGTCAGCGTCCGGCAGAACTGGATGGCGAGACGGTAGAGATTACGCGCAAGTTTTATGGTAATGACATTCTGATTGAACGGGCAATTGTGACGCTTGCCGGTAACCGTGGACTCATGCTAGTCGGCGAGCCGGGCACAGCGAAGACGATGCTAAGCGAGCTATTGTCAGCGGCAATTTGCGGTAGCAGTACGAATACGATTCAGGGTACAGCCGGTACGACCGAGGATATGATCAAATATTCTTGGAATTACGCGATGCTGCTGGATCAAGGACCGTCGGAGCAGGCGTTGGTGCCATCGCCGCTTTATCATGGGATGAAGCATGGTGTGTTAACACGTTTTGAAGAAATTACGCGTTGTCCGTCTGAAGCACAGGATAGTTTGATTAGTATTTTGAGTGATAAGGTGTTGAATATTCCAGAGCTGGACGGTGGCGTACTATTCGCCAAACCGGGCTTTAACGTGATTGGTACTGCCAATATTCGGGATAAAGGGGTAAATGAGATGAGTAGCGCCTTAAAACGGCGCTTTAACTTCGAAACGATTCGCCCGATTTCAAATGTGAAAATGGAAGCACAGATTATTGAAAATCAAGCGCATAATCTGCTGCTGCATAGCGGTATTGAGATTCCGGTAGAGCGCGATGTAGTAGAGCTGCTGGCAACGACCTTTATGGAGCTGCGTACTGGTAAGACGAGCGAAGGCTACAAGATTGATATTCCGCAGTCAGTCATGAGTACGGCAGAAGCGGTATCGGTGTATGTACAGAGTGCAATGACTTCGTATTATTACGAGGATGGTGCAGTTTCCATGGATCGGCTCGTGCAGAATATGCTCGGCACTGCTGCCAAAGAAGATGAAAAAGATCTGGGTGCGCTCAAAACCTATTTCTCCCGTGTTGTAAAGGAACGGGCGCGAGATAGCGAGTTGTGGTCAGCATATTATGAAGCGAAGAAATGGATTCGCTAATCGTCTCTGAAGTTACGATCTGTACCTGTATCAGGCTCTCTGTACCTGTATCTTGGTCTATAAATAAATCTGTATGTGACCGCAGTTGTATGAATCTCCACTGCGACATGGAAGAAAGGAGAGGTGAACATAGATGGGCGATACAATGGTGACAGGCACATATAATACGTTTGCAGATTGTGATGATCTCACAACAGGTCTGGATATGGAAAATGTACAAAGAGAACGGCTTAACGGTGATACGGATAGCGACTTGGATACAGATACACTCTATTCTTATACGATAAGCAGAGCTGAGTTAGAATCTATCTTTGCGCAGCATGTCTTTGATATGAACAATCCCGTGTTATATTTGCCTATTCGTCATCATAGTCCTGGCTGCTCGCATCACCTATTACAAATGATCGCTCGTTATGAGCCGGAGATCATTTTAATTGAAGGACCGGAAGCTGGAGATGCGCTCATTCCAGTACTATCTAATCCCAATACCGTGACGCCTGTCAGCTTGTATTATACGTATGAGCAAGGAGAGGAGCGTGCTGCTTTTTATTTTCCGTTATTGGATTATTCGCCGGAGTATGTAGCGATTGGCGAAGCAGCGCGACTTGGCATCCCGGCGAAATTCATTGATCTTAATTATCGTCGTCGTTCTGTAGCACAGGACGAGTCCGAAGCAGAACCATCTACCTCGTATCAGGATGAGCATCTGCTGACAGGATCATCCTTTATGCAAGCATTATGCCATAAGCTGAATTGTCGCAGCTTTGACGAGCTATGGGATCGCTGGTTTGAGAGCGGAGCGGCGAATATAGATACATTTCAATATATGCAGGATGTATTCGTGTATTGCACCTTATCGCGGCTATGCTATACATCATCTCAATTGGAGCAGGACGAAACGCTATCGCGCGAACGTCATATGCTGCATCATATTCAGGCGGCGCAAGCGCAATACAACAAAGTTCTAGTGCTCACTGGCGGATTTCATACATATGGATTGATTCAACACAAGAGCAGCAATGACGCTAATGTATCTGCATCAGTAGATGATACAACATCGGCAAATGGAAGCAAAACAAAGCGTACCCCAGAGCTGCGTGAGCAGATATATCCTATGGTGTATACATTTCAGGAAGCGGATCGGCTCAATGGATATGCAAGCGGTATGCCATATGTAGCGTATTACGATCAGCTATGGCAAAACATGCAGAATGGTATCAACCATCCTGCGTCGCAGACGGCTATCGTCACACTGTCCCGCTTAGCGAAGGAATTGCGCAGTGAACAAGAAGCGGTATCGACGAGTGATGCGATTGAAGCATATAGCCTGTTTCAAGGACTGGCTATATTACGTGGTCGTCAGGAAGGCGGAGTATATGAGCTACTGGATAGTGTGACGTCTTGTTTTATCAAAGGTGAGCGCACATTGGTGTCCGACCGACCGCTAGATCAGCTCCGCATTCTATTGACTGGTGATCGTATTGGGGAAGTAGCGAAGAATTCATTTACAGTACCGATTGTGGAGGATTTTAAACGGCAGGCAGCAGCTTGCAAATTGCAGCTGGGTACGACTGGGCAACACAAAAAGGTGCTAGATCTGTATACTCGTCCACGACATCGACAAATTAGTCGCTTGCTGCACATGATGGAGTTTCTCGGAACAGGTCTGGCAGTACGTCAATCGGGACCAGATTGGATATCGTACACGAATATCAATCTGATGCGGGAAACATGGATGTATTCGTATTCCTCTTATACGGAAGCGCGATTGATTGAACATTCGATTCATGGCGGAACACTGGCAATCGCAGCGACTCGGCGTGCGGAACAGGAGGTAGCTGCACTATCCCAACATAACAGTGGTGCAACGGCAGAATGGCTGCTGCGTGTACTGCTAATGGAATTGGAGCAAACCGCTACCAAGCTGGTGGAGCAGACACGTCAGGCATTGCGGCATGATGGCAGTTTTCTATCTTTATGCCGGGCGTTAACAATGCTGGAACGTATTCATGAACATCGTCGATTGCTGGGACTACGGGAACATGATCATGCGCTGCCAGAATTATTGCAGGAAGCATATCATCAGGCGGTAGCGGCAATCGATACGCTGCAACAAGTACATCCCGATGATCATAACCAAATAGTACAGGCGCTTAAGCAGCTATACATGCTGTCGCAAGCGGAGTCAGGCACCTTTCCACCTGAGCCGCTATATGATCGTCTGTCAGAGCTATTGGATCAGCTCAAATTGGCACCGGCACTGGAAGGTGTTAGTGTGGCGATTCTGTCGCGTAGTGGATATTTGCCAGAGCATGAAATGACAGAGCGAGCGCGTGCTTATATGCAAGGCACACCGGAACAGGTGAAGCATACAGCAGCTTATTTGCAAGGTGTATTCGCGGCTGCACGGGATGCGTTTCTGTATGAGCCTGCTTTGCTCACATCGTTGAATCAGCTGTTATCCCAATTGTCCCATGACGATTTTGTGCAGATGATTCCAGAGCTACGGCTGGCATTTACCTTTTTCACCCCTACAGAAATGCAGATGATTGCCAGTCAAGTAGCGAGTCTATACAGCATATCTACAGCAGAGCTAGAGCAACCGGCGCTGGATGAAGCATTATTGCAGCACACTTCTGCACTGGATCAGGCGATACGGAAAGAAATGGAGCGGTGGATATTATGAATAACGATCATACAGACCATACACAGCATGCTGAAAACCAGCGTCAAACGTTGAATCGCTGGCGTCTGCTATTAGGAGAAGCGGCGGAGGAGTCGCTGGCTGAGTCAGGACAATATGATGCACAGCAATTTGCCTATCGGGAGATGGATGAAGTGCTCGGTTATTTATATGATCGCGAATACGGCGAGGAGCAAGGCTATCGTGATCGTACAGGTGGACGCGGTTCGTCCCAGCTTACCGTACCGGGCTGGCTGGATCATGTACGACGTCTATTTCCCAAAGATACCGCTGAGATTCTGGAAAAGCAGGCGCTGGATCGATATGGATTAAGTGAATTGTTATTTGACAAAAAAGTACTGGAATCCTTAGAACCGAATATGAGCCTGCTCAAAAATATTATGCAATTCAAAGGTCGGATGAAGGGCGAAGTGCTGCATAGTGCCAGAGAAATTGTACGCAATGTGGTGGAGCAGCTACGTAAGCAATTGGAGCAGGATATCCGTACCAGTATCATTGGCAAACGTAGTCGGTATCAGAGCAGCAATGTACGTTCGCTACGCAATCTCAATATGAAGAAAACGATTGAACGTAATCTGAAAAATTATGATCGTCGCAACAGGCGCTTTGTAGTGGATCGGTTGTATTTTGACGGTAACATTCGTCCGCACAATCGCTGGAATATTGTTATTGCGGTTGATGAGAGCGGTAGTATGCTGGATTCGGTCATTTATAGCGCGATTATGGCGAGTATCTTTTACCGATTGGATACGCTGCGAACGAATCTGGTCATCTTCGATACGCAGGTGGTCGATCTGAGTAGTCAATTGGAAGATCCAGTTGATCTGCTAATGAGTGTACAGCTAGGCGGTGGAACCCATATTGCCAAAGCCCTTCGCTACGGCGAGACGCTGATCCAGGACCCGGCGCGTACGATCTTCATTCTAGTGAGTGATCTGGAGGAAGGCTATCCGATTCAGCATATGTATGCTGCCTGTCACGATATTATGGAAGCTGGCAGTCAATTGATTGTTTTGCCGGCATTGAATTTTGAAGGAACGGCGGTGTATAACCGTCATGCCGCGCGCCGTTTGACCGATATGGGTGCACATGTTGCCGCTGTAACGCCGAATCGGTTGGCGGAGTGGATTGGTCAGATTATTCGCTAGCTCGTCCGTAGGACATTTCAAAATGAGAAAGGGGAATCTATGATGTTAAATCAGACTTCCATTGATCCGTTGTTGGAGAACTTTGCCCGTCATTGCTCGGAGGAATATTCCAAATTAACCGACCGCAAGCAAGAGATTCTGGACTATATCACCGGAGCAACCGATACCAAGCCTGATATGATGAAAAATTCCAATCAATATGCTTATAAGACGTTTGAGTCGCTAAATAAATTGTCCAAAAAAGAACATAATGATGCCTTCTATCGTGCCGTTGCCCTTGTGCTGCATACATCGAGCAATTGGGATGGTTACTATTACAATAACTGGTACATATTCGAATTGTGCATGCGCAGCAGCATCACTCTGCTTACACTTGCAAGCCGCACACAATCTTGGGAACAGGTAGAGCGTGAAGGTCGTTCTGCATTGCAAGGGATCGCCCGATATGCAGGGCATGAAATCATTGAAAAAGCAATTGCGTTTTTGTTATCCAATAGCGATCTGAATCGTCCATCTTCATCGGTATTTAAGCAAAAAGGCAATCAAGTCGCTCGTATCGATTATGCCGTGCAATTGTTACTACTGCTGCATCTGTATCGGGAACTGGACGAGAAGCACGTTCAGAAGATCAGTAAGCAGTTACCGCCATTATTGGAATACGCAGTAGCGCATGATAGTAAAAAGCTGAATCGTGAATTGCAGCAAACGTTACAGAGTATATTGCCTGTACGGTTAAGCAATTCCAATATGACTTCCGATCTGGATCTGGATGCAGATTTTCTGCAAAGCCAGCGTGAAGAAGAATGGACACGTCGTTTTCCATCCTCTCAGCCATCCAAGCAAATGATCAAAAGTGATCAGATCTATCGTGAACTGGTGTATGTGCATACAGCATTCTTTTACACGTTGACACTGCATGGCGGCAAAAAAAATCTATTGGAGCACCCTGATGACATTGCAGAGCAGCTACTAGATGCGATTCGTGGATTGCATGAAGTGTTACCAATCGAAACGAGACAATATTTGACCCAACTCTCCAATCGCAATGTAGATACATCGACACTGGTAGATGGCATTGTATCGCTCGATAAACCGTACGGCTTGATTGAAATGATCCGCAACGAGCTGAACAATTACTCCACATCATGGAATACACTACGCAATACGATTGCTGCCAATCCTCAGGTGAGTGAGCATGCAATGGCGATTTCACGTAATGCAGCGACACGCGCGCTTATCTTCAAAGTGTTGCTGGATGCCGGTCATGTGCAGTCACCCAATGGATCAGCACAGCTGGAACAGCTTGTACTACAAACGCTGGAAGACCGACTGGATAGCAACAAGGCAGGGCATACACTTGCAAGCTATGTAAAAGGAGATTTGGACATAGCCGCTGTGCATACGAATGATCATGTACGTGCGCTATGGAACAAGGATCAGCGCAATTCAAGAGCAAGTCAGATTCTGTTGGCAATTTCCTATTTGCCAGTACGCTCGGAGCTATTCCGTCGTTTCCTGATTGCCATCACTCAACCAGATATTCCACTATTGAATGTATTGTCGATCCTGTACAAATCGCCTTTTTTCAAAGGTTCTGAAGTGCTGAATGTATACAGTGACGATGCAGAGATTGATACAGATGAATTGCTGGCAAGTATGTTGCAATTGCAAGGACGTCCAGAATATTACTATATATCGATACCAACATCGGAATATTCCGCTATCGTGCGAGCGCACATGTTACAAAGTATGCAGCAGTACAGTAAACTGCCGCTGGATGGACGTACACTCGTGCTGGAAACGATCTATGATGCGTATGAACAGCTGGATATGAAGCAACGAGCAGAAGCACTGCGTATCGGTCTTGGTGATTCCTCCAAAAAGATCAATGCAAGAGCGCGAGCCGAGTTTGCCCGTCATGTCGATAGCGAATTGTACACTACTGTCTACAGTCAGGAGAAAAAGGCGGCGGTCAAAGAATGGATTCTGGATTCGCTCCGTAGCCTTAATGACGCTGGCGCGATCTATGCGAATCTGTTGAAAAAGGAAAAGTCGCAGAGCTTCCGCGACTTGATCGAGGTGCTGATGAATACAGCGGATCAGCCGCCACAAGTGGCACATGCCGCCATCGCTTCCAAGACGGATGCCAAAAAGTTGAGCCGTATTCAGTGGTTGCCCGTAGATTTGTTGCCTCAGCTGCAAACAACAGACGGTTCGCCGCTCGATGACAATATCAAACGTTATTTGCTACTGCAATCGCTTGATTTTACAGCGTCGCCGAACGAGCGTCTGCATGAAGTGAAGCAGTACGCTTCTCCGCAATCATTGGCTGACTTTGCTTTTGAGCTAGTACAGTTGTGGATGCAGCAGGGCGCACCTGCGAAGGAGAAATGGATATTGTATCTGGCAGCGATGTTTGGTGATCGTCGCCTCATCAATATGCTGGGCGGTCAGATCAAGGATTGGACGGAAAATAGTCGGGGGGCGATCGCCGCAGAAGCTGTACGTGTGCTGGCTTATTTGAACGATACCGCCGCATTGATGCTGATTGAACAATTATCCCGTACCATCAAAAATCGTCAGGTCAAAGCCGCTGCCGCCGAGTCCCTGCATCTGGCAGCCGAGAATATGAACCTGACGCCAGAACAACTCGCAGACCGTCTCGTTACTACACTGGGATTAGACAGCAAAGGCGAATTGGAATTGAGCTATGGTGAACGCGCATTTACCGTAAAGGTTAATAGCGATCTGCAATTGAGCGTGATCAATCAGGAAAATGGCAAAATCGTCAAAAGTTTACCTGCCGCGTCTCAAAAGGATGATGAAGCTCTGGTGAAACAGTCCAAGTCGATGTTTACCCAGTTGAAAAAAGACCTCAAAACGATGGTGACGTTGCAAACGCAGCGCTTGGAAGAATCCTTATCCAAACGTCGTCTATGGACGACAGACGAATGGAACGATTTGTTTGTTCATAACATCATTATGCGCCAGTTTGCTGTCAGTCTGATCTGGGGCGTCTATACAAATGGTGAGTTGACTGCAACGTTCCGCTATATGGAGGATGGGACATTCAATACAGTAGATGAGGACGAATATGAGCTGGAACAGGATGCACAGATCGGTCTTGTACATCCGCTGGAATTGGAGCCACAACTACTGGCAGATTGGAAGACGCAGCTGGAAGATTATGAAGTCGTACAGCCATTTACCCAGCTAGATCGCCGTATCTATTCGCTGGAAGAAGAGGAATTGCAGCGCCGTGAATGGACAGCTGTACCGAGCGGTGAATATTCGCCAACCGGTTTCCCAAAAGCGATGGAACGCTACGGCTGGTTCAAAGGCGAAGCGCAGGATGCAGGCTTCTATTATGAGCTGTACAAGCAGTATGACCATCTCATCGCAGAACTGCGATTCAGCGGCACAAGTATTTCGTATTATGAAGGTATGGAGGATATTTCGCTGGAAGAACTGCGCTTTTACAAAAATGATCAGCAAGATCAACGTCATCGTTACTATTCTCCAGACAAATCGTCGCTGCTAGTAGATGTGCCGGATCGTGTATTTAGCGAAACGGTGTACGATATTCTGCGTGCAGCAGGCGAGATCGACTGATCTCGGCGGAGGTAAATAAACGTATGGAACCATTTGAACACCGATTCCGGCAGTTTATTGCCGGCTGTACCGAAGATTATTTGATTCGTTATGCCAATAAGGGATTATATAACCGTGCGCAAAAGGACATGGATAAAGGCATCACCGTAGACTATCAATGGAATGATAACGAGAAGGTACGATGCACGTTAAGTGACGGTATTGTTGTACAGTTGTCGTATCAGATGGAACAATGTGAATGCAGCTGTCCAGCTGAAACGATATGTAAGCATATTTTGATTGCAATCCTGTATAATCAGCGTCACCATCTAACTGGTTCTGGTTCTGGTTCTGGTTCTGGTTCTGGTTCTGGTTCTGGTTCTGGTTCTGGTTCTGGTTCTGGTTCTGGTTCTGGTTCTGGTGACGAGGACAAACGTACCTATGGCGACAAATCGCCTGCGTCGGAACCTTTATCCGAACAACATCATGAAACCGATAAAGCTAATGCAATCTCAGAACAATCGTCTGCTGCTGATCGATTCCGCTGGCTACTAGATACGCCACTTTCCCAATTGCTGCGGTCATTCCCAACCGCTCAGCTGGAAGAGGCAGAATTCAGACTTGCTCGTCCGCAGTCTATTGAACTATTGTATGATACTTTGCTGACTGTGCGGCTGAATGATTACGGAGTAGAGGTATCTTTTAGCCATGATGTCAATTCCGATCCTGCTACTGCGTTATGCACAGTAAAAGGCAAAGATGCTCAATTATACAAACTGGAAGCATTGCTGCGTTATCGGCAGTATCAAGGCTTACAGGATGAACATATGCTGGAGCAGTACATGTATAATTTTGAGCAACATCCGCAGGTCATGAAGGAATGCCGTGAGTTGTTTGGTGAATTGCTGCAAACGGGTTTGGCACGATTACCACAAACGATGACAGCCCGGCTGGAAACATTGGCAGTTGCCGCTCACAGTGAAGCATTGCCCAATTTGGAAACTATGCTGCGCGGGATTCAAGGTGAGCTGGACTTGTTTTTCGCTCGGCATGTGCGGTTTCGTATGGATGTTTTGCTGAATCGTCTGACATCGGCTTATTTGACGCTGGATGCGTGGGAGCAACAGCAATCTCCGGCACGGCGTGCTGAGTTGGCAGGTAGCTTTCGCAGCAAATATTATCGTGTACCGATATTGGAGCTGTATGGCGTTGGCGCAGAGCCTTGGGAGACTACTTCCGGGTACAAAGGCATCACCTATTATTTATACAGTCTCCGTGATCGGCAAATGTATACGTATAGCGATACGCGTCCGGTCTACTATGAAGCCAATGCCTTTCCATACAGTATCCAGTACAATCAATCCTGTCCGTGGCGGGAACATCTGCCATTGCGGCAGTTTGGTCGAGAGCAGTGGCAATTGCGTGGTGTGAAGACGAATCGGGATTATCGTCTGTCTGCGGGCGAGATTGGTCACATGGAGCAACAGACGCGATCTGCCGTCGAAGATGTGGATTTTGGAGCTTACACGCTGTCGTCATTGCAGCAGTTGAAGGATGATCTACAGCCATCCTTATTTGGTGAGAAACAAATGTCGTTGTACATGCTACATCTGTCATCCATCCAATCGGTGCAATTTGATCATCTGACTCAGACTACGATCATTACAGCACAGACGTCTGCTGAAGAACTCGTCCGTCTGATTATTCAGGATCATCCCGAATGGCGCAAAATGGTACAACAACTAGAGCGTAGCACTGCTTTTCATAAGCTGACTGATATGTATGCGCTAGTGCATAGTGATGGAGTGCAGCTGTATCCGATTAGTTTTTTGCAGAAGGATCGTCTTATGAACTTGAAGCTAGACGGAGCATATTAATAGAAAAATCATCAAAAAATATAGAATGCATTAAAATGGAAATCTCTACGTAGCAAGCGAATTTCTGAAGGTGGGGAAGGGGTGTGAGCTGAATTGAATATAGCGGAGCGATTGCTGTATGATCTGAATCATTGGCTACAGGGCGTATTGATTCGAGGTATTGCCCAGCTGTCGGTGGACGAACTATCCCAATTGGAATCGATGGAGCAGATCGCTTCCTCCCTACGTATGGATACACTGGCTCAACTGCTTCAACAGCAGCAACAACAACTGCGCAATTATCTGCTGCATGCTGGTGACCAGCAGCCCGTGGTTGCAGTGTTTTTCCGATTAAGTGCGTATGCACGTATGGCGGAGAATACAGGAATCTTGTAAATATGGATGGGGTAGTACGATCTACATGCTAGCTAGGATCGACAATCTTAATTAGTATCAACCACGCCAGCTGTGCTTAATAACTCTAACTATTCTCAACATTGCTAGATAGCCTTAACACAAAGCAGAACGAAACATCGGAACGAAATAAAACAACAAAACAATGAAACTAAACAACCAAAAACGAAATAAAATAACGAAATAAAACAGCCGGAGCGATACACTATGGAATCAACTCCATGGTGTATCGCTCCGGCTGTTACTTTGCTATACATTTCAGCATACGCAATGACATCATTCGCGAAATGCTTCATCCTCGATCTGCTCCGATTCCTCGACATGCACATCGCCATAACGAGCCAATGCCCGTAGCGCTGTCTCGCGCATACGTCGTTTCAGATGATCCCCTTCTACCACCTTCACCCGTTTGCCGAGAAAGCGTAGTCGGTTCAGTACATACTCACTTTCGCTCCCCGTAAAATGAACGTGAATCCAGTACGTATGCAGCTTCTCATCAAACTCTACTTTTTTATCAAAACAGGAAAAAGCGTGCAAAATTCGTGTTAATTCCTCATTGTAGGTCGGCACTACCTGCACGACTGCTTTGTGACGATCCATCTGCACAAAGTTATCCATTCGTTCCTTTGCCTTTTTGTACGTTCGGTTTGACATCTCATGCTGCTCTACCGATTGGAGATGTGCCAGTCTTGTAATCATCGGAGCGAAGCGAGTTACGTTGAACCAGTATAGATACCATTCGCGTCGTGCCATCGAATACTCCAATCGCCATGGAATGCCCGGCTGTGGTGCGATTGGTTCGCCATATTTGTTTAGTCGTCCTAGCAGCATGCCCTGACGATGACGCATGATGCGGCGCAATGGACGAAGCCAAGGAAGGTAGCTTTGCCCATCAGTTGTACCTGCTTTTTCAATCAGCGTATGCTCTAGTACGGGTGGTTCGTCATCCAAAGTGCATTGCTCCAAACGAGCGCGTGTCTCCTCATCAAAAGCATGGGCTGCTGCCGGATGAGACAGCATCATGCGCAGCCATGAACGCTCTTGTGAGGTGAGAGTATACAGATCATTTTCTTCCAGTCGCGATGAGAGCTGGTAGCTGAATATTTTCTCAAACAGATTCATAGTAATCCAGCAACTCCTTCCATTCCTCGATCAGTGATTGTCGCAAGCCCTTCGGTTCCAGTACTTCACAGCTTGAGCCAAAGCTGCGTAGCCACGGACGAATCTCCACCCAGCCATTCACAACAATTTCAAATACAAAGCTATGCTGATCTTCTTCCGTAATGCTGCCCCATTGTCCCTGCATCATCACCCGTTCGCGGATAAAATCGCTGGCAGGAAATGCCGGTTTGAAGAAGCGCGCTTTCACTGTAATCGGAGGTCCGGTATCAACAAGCCAGCTATACTGCATTTTCTGCTGAATTTGTTGTAAACGCTGTTGAAATAGCTCCGTGTCCGCCGCTTGTTCACCGTTCAGATCGACCATGCCATCCATACGAAACTTGGCAATTCGCCCGCCTTCCAGTGTTCCAATCAGATACCAGCGCCCATATTGATGATCGTATACTACTTGAAGCGGCAATATGTGCTGACGACGCGGCTCCTGCTCTGGTGCAAATAATGGATTCGTATGACGTGCAGCGTAGGAACGTTTGCGGCTAGGCGAATAATATTGAAATGAAATATACCGTTGCTCACGAATCATGCGCAGCACTGTGTACAAATGCGCCTCATCCAGAATGCGCGCGTCATAATGATATCGATAACCAAATGGCTCTAATAGCGTGTCATCCCACTGTTCTGCCGGAATCGTTGCTTTGAGCGCTTTTTTTAAATTATCGCGTAGCAGATAGCCCTGCACTGATGGAATCCGCGTATTTGCCATCACATCAACAAACTCATACAGCTCGATTAACTCTTCCTGCGATAAACATTCTGTCAGCTCGTGATTCAGACGATACCGATACGGTCGTCCACCTGGCTGACGGCGAATGACGCCAATCTCCTCCAAATAGCGCAGATCAGAACGAATCGTTTTCTCATCCGGTGGCGCAAAGTCATATTCCGCCAATTGCTCATCGCACGCATCCAGCAGTTCGGCGGCAGTCCGGTCTTGCTGCTTGAGCGAAGAGAGCAAAATTGGCAAGCGACGACTTTCTGATTCTTTCATCGATTTGGCGCGAAACAGAAACATCAGTACCGGTTCTGCGGAATCGGCATATCGATAGCGAAACAGATCGGTCAGATCATGTTCACCGTTCACTTCTTTTAGTCGTCGGATCGTTTTATCAAATGTATGTACAGAAATACCTAGGCGTCCAGCGAACTGCTGACGGTCAAATGCGCCGCCTGTCAGTGCCAACAGACGTAAAAATTGAATTTCTTTATCAAAGCTCTCTCTTGCCATCTTCATGTTCCTCCCATGCTGGTATAGCTGTACAGCATATTGTAGCAAAGAGGGCTGTAATTAGAAATCGTTACATTGCAATCATGCACCAGCGCCAATCGAAATAGGTAAAAATATAAACAAATTCGATTTCGCCATACTTTCGCCCTGTTGACGACTTTGGGGATATGCGAAGATAAGGACATCAAAGAAACGCCAAGCAATACAGAAAAACATATAGCAACTGAGTAAGTCACACGTAAGTAATACACAAGCAATATAATGCAGTGCCATGCAACACAGCAAATGTGATATCCGAGGCGCCTGAAAGGGTTACTTCGACTGTTAATCGACCGGTCGCCGGTTCGAGTCCGGCTTCCGCCGTATGTGGCGGAATAGCTCAGATGGTAGAGCGGTAATGGACCTTTTCACCTTTTTCCTCGGATATGCTTTTTGTTTAGCTTCATCTCAGAAGCATCACACATAGCACGTCATCAATAACGGAGCGTGCAGATTTGCATATCATAGAATACGAACATGTAGATTGTAAAAGCAAGTGTAGCGTGAAGACATGGAAGCAATTGTAGCAAGTAAAGTAGACACAATGAGTAGCACGAAATGTAGCAATGCCTGTACTTGCGAATACTATGTCAAGTACAACGGTGCCCTGTCACTGCACAGGCACCACCTATTTTCAAACAATACGATAACGATATACCGTCCGAGGCGTCGGAAAGGGCTACTTCGATCTGAATTCGACTTTTGCTTTACTGGCTCATAGCTGTCAGCTTGACGCCAAACGCCTTTTCCATTGTTTCCTCGGATTCCTTACATACTGCCAACGCGCCATTACCAATAGATCAACAGAATGTTGAAAACATACACGCTCTACAAGGAGGAATATATCATGAGTCGTGCCAAGAAAATGCTAGACCTCAAACCATCCAAGCCAACCGTCAATCGTGAAGCGTATCCTGCCTATAACCGTAGTGTAGAGGAAGAGTATGTGCAGCTCCTGCTGACGAATACATTTGCCAATACGTTTTATGCGGATAGCCGAGAGTTGATTAACGAAGCGCACAGCATGCATGAACTGATGCTGGAGCTACATCCAGAGTTTATGGCGCGGGCGCTTGTCTATGCACGCGACAAAGGCTTTATGCGACTGCAACCTCTATATGGTCTGGCACTGCTGTCTGCTGCCCAGCCGACATTGTTTGCTCAAACATTTCCGCATGTGGTGAAAATCCCATCCGATCTGGCAGACTTTATGACCATTTTGCGTGGTCAAGGTCGCGGGCAGGGTGGACGCGTGGTTAAGCGACAGGTTGCCGCCTTTTTATCCAGTATGAGTGAATACTGGGCGCTCAAATACAATGGACGTGGACGCGGCTTCTCGCTTGGTGATGCGGTTGCTACCGCTCATCCAAAGCCTCACAATGCCCAGCAACAAGCGCTGTACCGATATGTACGCGGGCATGAAACGGATTTGACCAATTTGCCACAACTGGAAGCATTGGAACAGCTTAAACGATCACAAAACGATCAGGAACGTATATACTGGATTCGTCAAGGCAAACTGCCCTACGAGACGGTGACGAGTGTGCTTCAACCGAGCGTTGAAGTGTGGGAAGAACTGATGAAGCAGATGCCTGCATTTGCGCTGCTTCGTCATCTCAACACACTGGAGCGTCAGGGCGTATTCGGTGGTCATGTTCACGAAGGGAAACTAGAGCTGAAAACATCCGGTAAGCGGGTATGGAACCCTAAAACGTATGTGACCAAAGTGAAAAAGCAAAACCTGAACTATGTTACTGAACGGTTGACCGATGCTGAAGCGTTGAGCAAATCACGCATTCTGCCATTCCGTTTTGTGAAGGCTTTTCATGAAGTGGAAAATGAGGCGTTGCGCAAACCGCTGGAACAGGCGGTGGAGTTAACTTTTGCCAATTTGCCCGATCTGCCGGGACGGACAGCGATTTTCTTGGATATTTCTGGTTCGATGGTTGGCGAGTATTTGCAGACTGGTTCGGTCTTTGCACTGGCATTATACAAAAAGACCAACGGCAATTCGCTGTTCTGGCTGTTCGATACATTCGTGCAGGATGCCAAGCCTTCACGCCATGAATCCATTATGTCACAGGCAGCACGTATTCACGCACGCGGCGGTACGAATACGGGTGCTCCATTGCGCAAGCTGATCCATGATGAGGAAGTGGTCGATCAGATTATTATGATCACCGACGAGCAGCAAAATCACGGTAGCCAATTTTACAAAGAACTGCAAACGTATCGTCATCAGATCAACCGGAATGCCAAAGCATTTATTATCGATATTGCACCGTACCGTAACGCGATGGTGCCACCGGAGGATATGCGAACCTTTTATATTTACGGTTGGAGCGATCTGGTATTGTCCTTTATTTCGCGTACAGTGAGAGGCTATTCCGGCATGGTGCAGCATATTGAACAATTGCAACTGGATGCAGCAGAGCATACTTGAGTAACAAGTGACATAGTATTCAAGTTATTCAAGCAAAATCATAAACAAATCATAAATTTTTTGGATATACACTATGCAAATGAATTGGCATAGTGTATATTTTTTGCCTGTGGGAAACTTTTTCAATAAGGATGAGTCTAACTTAACAAATGCTGCAATACATACAACTGGACAGGATATCCTCATCGTTCAAATTCACAGGAAAGAAGATGACAATATGCTCACGTCTCTGCAATATCCGCTATTCGTAAAAAGGAAATGGTTGTTACCTTTGTTGTTGTTAGTACTGTTCAGCATGCCATTGCCTGCATCGGCTGCGGCGCAATCTACGCAAACAACGATTATATTGAATGATCAGACGCTGACCGGAGCAAAAGACGTCATGACCGTTAACGGCTCCACGATGGTACCAGTGCGCGTCATCTCAGAAAACCTCGGCTATCAGGTAATCTGGAACAAGAGCAATCAGCAAGTAACTGTAAGCAATGGGGCATCGCGGCTTGCCATGACAATCGGCATCAATACCGCAGATAGCTCGAATGGTAAGGTTACACTGGATCAGCCTTCATTTATTCAATCCGGTGTTACATACGTTCCACTGCGGTTCGTTAGCGAGCAGATGGGGCTGGACGTACAATGGGACAATGCTTCCAAAACCGTATCTTTGCAAAGTAATATGTCATCTATGCCCGGTATGAATGATGATGGCGATACAACGGACGATGGTGCTGCTACGGCAACGCCGCAGGTAGATGCGGTCAGCTTTAGCGATAACCGTCTGCTGATCTCGGCGAATGCCGTAATCAAGCTGCAAAGCTCGGTGCTGACGAATCCGAATCGAATTGTTATTGATCTGCCGGGTGCTACATTTAGCGATAAGTTTTTGCAGGGAAAAGTGTTGGAGCAGGGTGATGTGCAGACACTCGCTGTCCCTAATTCGACTGTTGTCAAACAAATTCGCTATTCTATATACAGCACAACGCCAGCACAAGTGCGTCTCGTAATTGATTTGCATCAAAGTCAGTCCTTCACTACGTATGCACAGGGCAATCTGATCTTCGTCGATCTGAACACTAGCAGCAACACGAAACCGATCGGTACCAACGGGAAAAAAGTAGTCGTGATTGATCCGGGTCACGGTGATACGGATTCCGGTGGTGTTGGCATCACCGGCGTATTAGAAAAGGATGTCGTATTGAAAGTCGGCAACAAAGTTGCCGCTCTGCTCAAAAAAGAATCGCAAATCGACCTCATCATGACGCGTACCGATGATACGTTTATCCCGCTGGACAATCGGGTGAAAATTGCTGAGCAGGCGAATGCAGATGTATTTTTGTCGATTCACGGCAATGCCGCACCGAATATAAACGCCAGCGGAACAGAAACATTCTACGCTGATACAGCGCGTAGTAAAAAACTATCCGACATTATTCAGAAGCATGTGCTGGAAGCGACCGGCTTCAAAGATCGTGGCTCCAAACAGGCAAACTACGTCGTCATTCGCAAAACGACGATGCCCGCAGCGCTACTGGAAATCGGCTTCCTAACCAACAAAACGGAAGAATCGATCATCGTACAGGACGACTTTCAGAATAAGGTAGCACAAGCGATCGTCGACGGATTGAAGGAATATCTCGGTATCTCGTAACTCATCTCGTAACTCATCTCGTAAATCGTAAATCTCCACTCCTGACTCCTCAAGGATAACGCGCTATCATTTGCTTATGCGCTTATGAAATGTATAGTTTGCAGTAAAACAAAAAAGATCGCATTGTAATCTTAATGCGATCTTTTTTCTGCATAACTTTCTGCATAAATTGTTGTATGACTTGCTGCATAACATTGAATGTTCTTACTGATCTCAAGTAATGATGCTATACAGCACATATATATTCTAAGATGAACATAAGCTAAAGCAGCCACACTGTCGATACAGACATCGCTTGTTTAGGAAGTCGTACCTGTTACAGTGCTGCCATTTTTGGTGATTTTGTACGTTACGGTTTCGCCGCTCCAGAAGTAGAATTTCAGATTGACGACGCCGTCCTGCGTTTCGTTAAAGAATGCTGGTTGCAGCTTGATGCTGTTGCCGCTATAGTTCGGGCTGAAGGCGGTTTCGAATTCTTTGTAGGAAGTCCAGTTTTGTGGACCAGCATTGCCGCCGGAAGCGTAAGTGGCTTCCATCGTTGCCAGTTGATCACCATTGAATTGCGTTGGAATGCTGAACGAGCTAGTCGTTCCCTGTGCATTGCTTAATGTTGGTGTACTGTACAGCACTACTTTGAATTTCCAATCCGCGCCTTTGTTGAATTTGGCAGTTAATGTAGCGGTTGTTCCCAATTTACCCGAAGCGACCAGTTTGGTCAGTTGTGCTGCTTTGATCGTCAGCACGCTACCACTGATGTCGTAATCCGTGCCTTTTTGCAGAACGGTACTGCCTGCGCTCAGAGAAGAGAACGTATTGCCGTTCAGATTCAGGTTGATTTTGCGATCCTGAATGGTTGTGCCTTTTTTAACATAGATCAGATCACTTTCGGCAGTAGCGGAACGTGTCGTCCAGCTTGTTTTGATCATACTGAACAGTTCAGGATCAGACCACGTGAAGGCAGTACGGCTGAAATGTTGACCGTTGTCCCATAGCATAGTAGCGATCTTCTTCTGCTTGGTGTAATACCCGATATACTCGAAGAATTTCAGCTTTTCACCTTGTTCGATGACGCCAGTGCTCTTATCAAAGCCGAGCAAACCGTATTCACCAAGAATGACCGGAATGCCTTTTGCGGTAAATGTATTGTACACATTGTCAAAAGTCGTCGTAATATCCTGCTGCACTTCGCTATTGAACTTGGTGTAGCCTGCGATATTCACACTGAATGGCCAGAAGCCGTAGTAGTGGACAGTAGCGATAATATTGCTGTCACCCAGTTTGGAAATAGTGTTATACAGTGCGGTCATACGAGTCTGTGTTGGCGATGCTTCCAGTGTCGACAGAACGAGTGGACGGGCTGCATTTTGTGCGCCAGAAGCACGTACGATTTTGTGGAAGGATACATTCAGCTCATCCAGCAATTGTTGTTGCTTTGTTTCATCTGTTGTGCCGCCATCGGTAAAGCGCGGTTCGTTGACACTTTCAAATGACAGCTTGGAGGAGGTATTTTTGAAGCGGTCGGCGATCTGTTTCCAGACAGCATTGTAGCGCGCCAGTACGGTATCATGCTGGGATTCCATTTTGCTGATCCAAACCCAGGAATCATGATGCACATTGATCATGACGTACAGATTTTCGTTCAATGCCCAGTTAACTACTTCTTGCACACGATTCAGATAAGCCGGATCGATCGTATAGTTGGGAGCAGCACCGATATGGGAGTCCCAGGTGACTGGAATACGGATACTTTTGTAGCCTTGAGCAGCGATCTGTTTGATAAGAGCCTGTGTAACGCGCGGATTGCCCCATGCCGTTTCATCTGCGCCGACAGAATCGAGCGAGTTGCCTAGATTCCAACCCGGCTGCATAGCATCGACATACGATTGCACGCTAACAGCGGCGGCTTTTGGTTGTACAGGAACTTGTTCCTCGGTACTTGCAGCTGAAGCAAAGGAAGGCAGCAGCGATACGAGTAAGGCAGCAGCCATCGTGAAGGAGAGAAGCGATTTGGACCTGCGTTTTGTCATAATATTCTCCTTTATAATGAATTTTTAAATATTGAAAGCGCTTTCTGATTTATAAATTATCATAGTCGTTGTTTAAAAAACACCGTCATAATTGCATCTAAAATCATATGAAAATTAGTGATTTTCTAATAAAAAGATAAATATATAATATATGGGAAATGACGATGTGCATTAACGGAAGTAACGCATGGGCTATACTGCAAAATAGATCATACTTAGCCTTAGATGATCCATTTACATACTAAACAACCGGCAATCTGTGGACACAGTATATCTGTCCAATCGCCGGTTGTTGCTGTATTTATGAAAAGATAATGTATATGTTATCGATTACAAAAAAAGCACCATTAATTCCTCATCATGATACGTATTATCGATCTTGAGTGCTCGCCAATCTTTGCCATATGCTTCAAAGCCGAGTGCCATATATAGGCGTTTGGCAGGCTCGTTATGTGCCATCACGGATAAATACAGCTGCTCAATCACACCTGTGCGGCGTGCCTGTGCAATCGCTTCCTCCATTAACCGACGACCGATGCCTGAGCCGCGTTGCTCCGGCTTGACATACATTGCCACGATATTGGCACGATGGCTGAGTTTGGTTTTACTTTGTGGAATCAGCGTCACCGAGCCGATCAATTCCTGTTCCAACCAGGCACCAAGCGTCACTCGTCCTTCCGTGCCGAGCCGATGGGCGAACCGATCAAGCGGCCATGCTTGTTCTTCTTCATAACTAGAAGCAAATGCTTCCGGATACTGCGCCAGTGCCTCTAATCGAAGCTGGCGGTATGCTTCGGCATGGCTGTTATCCAGTGGATGGATATTCATCATGAGCCTCCTTTTGTCCGGTACAAATAATATGTACAAATCAATCCTGTCTATTATAGCCTGATTGGTAGGCAATTGTCTGTGTACATTTACCAATGATTTACGGGATGAGTGCAGAAATGGATCATGATCATTGTCCCATTTATCTTAAAATCCCCTGTTGTCTATACATCAACAGGGGATGGGAATGAACACAAATGAGGAATATTCTATTTTCATTTCAGCTTTGAGTAGAATCCGAATATCAAATATTCACGATCCGATCACCATCTATACGTTTGATCGGATAATAGTTGATCCAACAAAACAGAATCTCTATTGAAAAATGCCAGCTTTTTTGGATGTTGCTTTGATACCATTGGTATCGTTCACTACCGTATTGCCAAATGTAGTCAATGTACCGTTCGGACCGGTAGCGAGATCAAGATAACTCAGATCGCTATTGTTGCCATACCATGACCAAGCGAGCCAGCCGACTCCTTTTTGCTGACCATAGCGCATAATTGCCAGTTCATCCACATCGCCATTCGTATGCTGTCCGCCAAATTCGCCGATGATCAGCGGCAGACCTTTGTTCAGTACAGCTTCCATATTGGACTTGACGATAGCATCCGTGCCACCAGCATATTCATACATATGGATGGAGAAAATCGTATTTTTTAGCGTATCAGCGGCAAATACACTTTGACCGTAATCAACGATAGATTGCGGGTATTGTCCCCAGCCAGCGGCATCGACAATCAGTGTATTTTTGATTCCGGCATTGCGTAGTTTGGGAATTGCCTGCTTGTAACCGTCTGCCCATGCACTGCCATTCCACGTGCCGTACCATTCGTTAGCAATATTGACGATCACGCGATCCTCTTTGCCAATCAGCGCATCCTTGATGCTGATCCAGTAATTGACGGCAGCATCAAGTGAAGCATAATCGTCTTTGCCGGTAGCATCATGCACCTCCAATACAGCAATCATTTTGTTCTGATTGACGAGCGAGATGATATTTTTGACGGATTGCACATCATCTTTAGTATATTGTACGCCGTTGGACAGCACAATACGTACGGTGTTCGCACCGGTTTTGGCGATAGCAGGGATGGCGGCGTTAAGATCATTTTTGAACCACGTATGCGAATGATTAACCCCGCGCATCACAAAGACTTTACCAGTAGAATCGTATAATTTGGTACCGTTTACATAAAAGCCTGTAGCAGCAGAAGTTGGGGCAGCGAATAACGAGATTCCACCAAACATCAGCAAGATAGTCAGTGCCGATAGCAAACTTTGACGAAGTACATTGTTCATGTGTGAGCCTCCGTATCATAATAGTTTGTGAAGTATTTACTGGTATATTTTAACATTCATGATGAAGTATAGAGTATAAAATAACAGAAACGTGTACAGACCTATTCTTCCTTATTTTTAGATCATCATGTCACATTCCGTGCTCATCCAATTAATTGTCAACAAATTGGTAACATTCATGTAAACAAATATCACAAAATAGACATTGGCGAGGAACAGAATCCGGGTGTACACTGAGAACATACTTTTACTTACAAGGAGGAAAGACAATGGAAAATGCCCAGTTTGGCCCGCTATTTGTAGAGATTTCTGTTCATCGAATGTGTGACCTGTACCGTAACAAATGCAAGACTGCACTGGAACATATGACTCAGGAACAGCTATGGACACAGCCTTATCCCGGTGCCAATACAACCGGTGGCATTGTGCTGCATGTTGCCGAGCATATTCATCGCAGTGTACTTCGTCTAAATGAACGAGAAAGTCTGCTGCCATCTGGCTTTTCCCATTACTTTCCCGATACGTATGAACAGCCAGAAGAAGTAATTACACGCTTGGATGCGGAGCTGGCTTCGTGGACTGAATCGGTCAATCGTCTGTTGGAGCATCCGCAGCGTATTCAGCCAGATCATGTGCACGATATTTATCATTTGGTAGAGCACGCCAGTTACCATCTCGGTCAGGTCATTGATCGGGCAAAAGCGGCAAGTGGAGCGGACTTTGACTTTGCACGCAACGGTCTGAACGAACGCTATCTGCGCAGCCAGATCGACCAGAACCGCCGCCGTCAGGAGTTTCTGGCACGCAATCAGGAGATCTATACGCTATAAAATATTAGCGATAAACCATCAACCTAGTCATTACTTTGTTTAAAGTGAACAGCCAATAGTTTTATTTAATAGCAATAGCAATAGCAATAGCAATAGCAATAGCAATAGCAATAGCAATAGCAATAGCAATAGCAATAGCAATAGCAATAGCAATAGCAATAGCAATAGCAATAGCAATAGCAATAGCAATAGCAATAGCAAGCGGCGTTCCAGCTTTCGGATCGTCGCTTTATTATGTCCACTATGCACTGTTATCCTACTCATGAATTGCAACTTTGTTGTAAATGCCGGATAATACATAGGGACTGTTTTCGTTGATCCATGTGCAGCTTTTCGTAGAAGGATCGACGGTCATTCCAACAATACATTTGTTATGGAGAATCAATCATGCCTGAATCGACTCAACACAAACGACAGATTTATACTCGACTGGCGATGCGCGTATGTATCGCTATATTGATCGCTTATATCGCATTGTTTGCCTTTTCTGCTTATTCCATTTGGAGCTTTGCGGGTAAAAATCAGGTGGCGACAACAGATGCTGCGGTTGTACTTGGTGCAGCCGTAACCGATGGTCAGCCTTCGCCTGTATTCCGCGAGCGTATCAATCATGGGATTTGGCTATATCAACAAGGCTTGGCGTCCAAGCTGATCTTTACTGGTGGTACAGATGAAGATGGACAACCGTCCGAGGCGGAAGTAGCACGTACGTATGCGATCAGTAAAGGCGTAAAACCCGCCGATATCTACACCGATACTACATCTCGCTACACTTCGGAAAATATCCAGCATGCTGCCACTATTGCCAGCGCACATCAATTGCAAAAGCTGACCATCGTCAGTGATCCACTGCATATGAAGCGGGCGATGCTGATGGCGAAGATCGACGGACTGAAAGCCTACTCCTCGCCAACGACAACATCTGCTTATACCAGTCTAAACAGCAAAATTCCGTTTTTATTACGGGAGACATTCTTTTACACGGGGTATCTGATCACGGTTCCTTTTCGCTAATATATTGGCAATCTGTAGCGATACAGAAAGGCAATCCTTCACATCAACATAGGTAGGAAACGATATTAAAATCCAGTGATTGGTTGCTAATACATGCAGGGTAATAAAGGCAGTATACGTATTTGCTGAAACTATCTATCTGTTTGCTCAATCTACCTTTCTATTAAGAAGGTCGTGTATCAAACACATTGGAGGAACGTACATGCGCTATGTACTGCTGATTGTCTGGCTTGGATTTATCGGATATGCGTTTTTACTGGCACCGGACACCGTCGGTCCTGATCCGTACTTGCGATCTTTATTAACTTTGCAATCAGATGAGCCGTCCTTGCTGGCGATGTTCACGTTGCTCGGTTTATTTCCGTTATCGTATGCGTGTCTGCTGCTGCGCACGGATGATCGTGTAGTGCCCGCGTGGCCGTTTGTGATCGGATCGTTTGCACTCGGTGCATTTGCTTTGTTGCCGTATTTTATTCTAACTGCTTCTGGAAAATGGGCAGAACGTACTCACCGCATCCGTACAGCAGATTCGATTCGCCGAAGCACCGAAGGAACGGCTACGCACTGGATTTTGCTAATACTGACTATGTTTGTGATGGGATATGGTTTGCTTGGCGGTCATGGAGCGGCATATCACCAGGCATTTGATACATCGGCATTTGTGCATACGATGACGATTGATTTTGTGATACTGACTGTATTGTCTGTCTATGCGATTCATGTGGATGAGCGTATGCAGCGTCAGCCCGCAGGCTTGGCTTGGATCGGTTTGATCCCGATTGTTGGACTATTGCTGTATGTATGGCGGACAAGAGAACCGGTACAATCGTAATAGAACATATGTCAGCAAAATCAAATATACTGGAACAGAAGGTGCCATTGCTGATATGCTCAGTGATGCACCTTTTGTATTAACTACGTCATTTATGATGCTTGAACAGCAGTCCTAACTGGATATTATCTTACTGGATACTACATATCCTATACTTGTTATGCGAAGGAGACAGCCGTCGTGAATATTTTACATCGTCAATCCAGTGCGTATGAGCAGATTATTGTGTACGAAACGGATCGACTATATGGGGAAAAGGGTCATTTTCGCGTGCTGCAATTTGCTAATACAGATGTGCAGGGAGCGCTTGATCTCAATGATCCACAACGAATCGTCTTTGAGTATCCGCGTGCGATTATTCATCTGCTGGAACATAATGTGCAGGAGCTTGAGCGGCTATACATTATCGGTCAGGGGATTGGTACGCTAGGGAATTATTTTGCCGATCGTGACGTACAGATTGCTGAGCTGGATGTAGAGGTAGCGCGTCTGAGTGTAAAATATTTTGGCTGTAACGCGGAACATATTCTGATCGGAGATGGGCGCGGCATTTTGTCGATGCAGCCGGATCAGCATTATGATGGGATCGTATTGGATGCGTTTGGCGAAACCGGCACGCCTCTGCATCTCGTTTCGATGGAATGTCTGTATCTGATGCGAAGCAAGCTACATGATTCCGGTTATATCATTATGAATCTGATCGGGCGAGGACCGAATGATAGGCGGCTTCATGCGATTTATACAACATTGTGTGAAGTGTTTGCGTATGTGCAATGCTTTCAATTGCCAGTGGAAAAGAACAGCGATGTACGAAATATCATCATGATGGCTGGTAGCGCTCCGATTCGCTACCAGCTACGTCAAATGGCAGGTTTTACGGTGATGCAGCCAGAAATAGCGTACGTTTTGTATGATGAATAGAGTCATGGCGAGGATAGTGCACAAATTGGATACTAGAATGAAAAATCGACAGCGACTGTTTGAGTCGCTGCCGATTTCTTTATATTCATAACCAATCATAGCATACCTGCATTCATCAAAACGATGAACTTATACGTTCACTTCTTGCTCCTGACCGAGTTGACGGCGAATATCGTGAGCAGCTTCAACCATCAGCTTCAGGGCGGCAACCGTTTCTGGATGTTGACGTGTTTTCAGACCGCAGTCTGGATTGATCCAGAACAGCTTCGGATCGAGAACACGCAGAGCGCGCTCAATCAATTGTACAATTTCTTCTTTTGCCGGTACACGCGGGCTGTGGATATCGTATACACCAAGACCGATTCCTTTGTCATACCCGTGCACTTCAAACGAAGAGATCAGCTCGCCGTGACTGCGTGATGTCTCAATCGAGATCACGTCTGCGTCCATCGCTTTGATTGCGTCGATAATATCGTGGAATTCCGAGTAGCACATGTGCGTATGAATCTGGGTCGTTTCTTTCACCGCAGCAGTGGAGAGACGGAAAGAGCCAACTGCCCAATCCAGATATTCCTGCCATTTGGAACGTTTGAGTGGCAGACCTTCACGCAATGCTGGCTCATCCACCTGAATCATCTCGATACCGGCAGCTTCGAGCGCCAGAATCTCCTCTGAGATCGCGCGGGCAATTTGATATGATACTTGACTGCGCGCAATATCGTCACGAACGAACGACCAGTTGAGAATCGTTACCGGACCGGTCAGCATGCCTTTTACCGGCTTGGAAGTTAGTGATTGCGCGTATTTTGTTTCTTTGACTGTCATTGGCTCGATAAAATGCACATTGCCGTAAATAACCGGCGGTTTGACGCAACGCGAACCGTACGACTGCACCCAGCCATTTTTGGTGAAAGCAAATCCGCCTAGCTGCTCACCGAAAAATTCAACCATATCGGTACGTTCAAACTCACCATGCACCAGTACATCCAGACCAAGTTCCTCTTGAATATCGATCCATTCACGGATTTCATTTTGTACGAATTGCTCATATTGCTCTGGTGTCCATTCACCGGTTCTCCATAGACGACGAGCACGACGCACTTCTACCGTTTGCGGGAAGCTTCCGATTGTTGTAGTTGGCAGCACAGGCAATTTCCACTTCTCATCATGAATACTGCGGCGCTCGTCGAAGTGTACATTACGGTCAGCACTTTGCTGCGAATCCGGCTCCAGCGCTGTACGCCATTCGGAAGAAGCAAGACGAGATACCGCTTGACGACTTTGATCCAATTCCGATTGCACAGCAGCTCCGCCAATATTGGCAGCACGAGTTAGCAGCGCCAGTTCTTCCAGCTTCTGATCGGCAAAGGCAAGTGCATCGCGCAATACTGGTTCTAGCGACGTTTCGTGAATCGTTGTTACCGGAACAAATTGTAGGCTGGCAGATGGTTGCAGCAAGATGCGGTCACGGGATACCGTTTGAGCGATCACGTTGATCAGACCCAGCTTCTCCTCCAGATTGGAGCGCCAGATGTTACGACCGTCGATCAGACCGACACCGATTACTTTATCTTCAGGGAAGCCCCAATCATCAAGGGAATTCAGATTCTGCTCCAGACCGTATACAAAGTCCAGACCAATTCCCTGTACCGGCAGATCGATCAATTTCCCGAATCCGTCCACACCTTCAAAATACGTTTGCAGCAGCAAATTGGTCTGTTTGGAAGCTTCATTGAGCTGGGTGTATGCTTCCTGCACCAGTGTCCATTCATCAGCGGATACGTCCAGTGCCAACGATGGCTCGTCGATCTGCACCCAGTTTGCGCCAGCTTGATTCAGCTCGCTCAATACTTGTGCATACAGTGGAACCAGTTTGTTCAGCCAACTAGCGAATTCGTCAGCTTCGTAGCCCTTGGATAATTTGAGGAACGTATACGGACCGAGAATGACTGGCTTCGCTTCAATACCCAGCTCTTGCTTCGCTTCCAAATACAACTTCAACGGACGGTTCTCCGTCAATTGCGGAGTCAGACCACTCAGTTCCGGTACGATATAGTGGTAGTTCGTATTGAACCATTTTGTCATTTCACCAGCTGCTGCGTCTTTCGTACCGCGGGCGATACCGAAGTATTGCTCCAATGTCACTTCGCCGCCGCTATAACCGAAACGGGATGGCACCAGACCGAATGTAACGGCTGTATCCAGTACATGATCATAATATGAGAAATCGCCAACCGGGATCAGGTCGATGCCGGATTGCTGTTGCTTGCGCAGATGATTCAGACGCAATTCCTTCATTGTGGATAAGAACGTTTCTTTGTCGCTTTTCCCACTCCAATAGCTTTCCAGTGTTTTCTTCCATTCGCGATGTTCACCGAGACGTGGGTAACCGAGGTTGCTGCTAAGTACTCTTGGCATAATTGATTCCTCCTGAGATATGAATGTGATAGCGATTCAGCATGTGATCGCTGTGGTTGCTTATGATATTACATGATCCTGTCGTAATGTGGTTATACGTTTTGGCTATACCATTTCATAGTATGGAACGATAACGAAGCCAAAACCGTGCAAACCGGGCGGTTATGTTTTGCTTTTGGAAAACCGCTCAAGCGGTGGTACACTAAGAAAGTTCAGCATTGTGATCCTCTGTTATATGCTCTTGCTATAACTGCATAGCAATTCCATGCATTTGATCGGGTTTATAACGGTTTATGAGATGAATGAGGTATATAACAGAGTCATATGCACGGAAAAGAAGAGAAAAGAAAGGGGAGCAGGAATGAGCTTTTTGTATTTTTTCTGGGGATTTTTGTGTCAGTGGGGATTAGGGCTGATCACTTCCATCTTTAGTGTGTCGGGATTGACTGGTGATTGGATTGATCATCTACCATTACTTATTGGCTATTTGTTATTTTTTATTGGATTTACCAAAATGCAGACGTTATCTCCGATACTGGGTAAAGGAAAATGGGGGGCATTGATTCTGATGGTATTATCCATCGTTCAGATGCTGATCCCTGCTGGTAATGGCATGACCAATCAGTCGCTGCTCGGAACCGTACTAACGGTCGTCGTTATTTTGCCGGAAATGTATATGATCTATCATCTATGTACTGGCATTTCGCAGATGGCGGATCATCAATTGCAACCGGATTTGCGAGATACAGCGCAAAAGCGCTGGCGTTTATTTATCTACTGTCAGGTGACAATTGTACTGGCGCTACTGACTGGGTTATTTGCCGATGTTACACAGCCGAATGCTTGGACAGTCATAACTGGAGTACTGAGTCTAATGTATGTAGTGCTGAATCTGGTTGTGTACATTCTAATGGTAACGCTAGTCTGGAAAGCACATAAGCAATTGGAACTGGAATCACAATAACACGTTTTTACTGCATGCGTATCTTAATACAGCCATGATTCGTTTACCTTGTATAGAAGCAATAGCATAAGCCAATAGACAATCACTATTGTATGCTGATCAGAACAGGGAGGATGCAAATCAATGACAAATGTACTCGTACTCGGTGGAACACGCTTTTTTGGTAAAGATCTAGTAGAATTGCTGCTGGACAAGGGAGTAGATGTCACACTGTTAACACGCGGTCAGACAGAAGATGATTTTGGGGATAAGGTGCGTCGCTTGGTGGCGGATCGTACCGATGCAACTGCGCTGCGTGAAGTGATTGGCAGTCAAACGTATGATATCGTATATGACAATATTTGTTATAACGCACAGGAAGCGCGTGAAGCAGTGAGTATATTTGCTGGTAAAGTAGGGCGTTATGTCGTTACCTCTTCACTATCCGTTTACGATTATGGCAGTACATCGCTGTCTGAGGAGCAGGTGGATACGTATCATTACGAAATCGATCCAGATCCTGATGCCAAGCTTGATTATGCAGAAGGCAAGCGGCAGGTAGAAGCTGTCTTTTTCCAGCAGGCAGATTTTCCAGTGGCAGCTGTGCGTTTCCCCATTGTGCTAGGACCGAATGATTATACGAAAAGACTCCATTTCCATGTAGGACGCATACTGCGCGGCGAGAAGATTGTGATCTCCAATCCCGATACCGTGATGAATTATATTCATGAGGAAGAAGCAGCAGCGTTTCTATACTGGCTTGGGCTGGATTGCGATCTGACAGGTCCGGTCAATGCACGCTCTGACGGCGAACTGAGCTTGCTGGAAACGATCAATCTGATTGAACAGGAAACGGGCTGTAAAGCGGTTGTATCCAGTAAAGGTGAGGAATCAGAGCAATCCCCATTTGCTGCACCGGATTCATGGGTTATGGATACATCCAAAGCATACAATGCAGGCTTCCGCTTTTACCAATTGTCTGAATGGTTCCCATTACTCGTTAGCCACGTTGCGGGTGAAGAAAAAGGTGCATTGTAATAGAGCTGAGAGAATGAGAGAGAAGAAGTGAGTTTAGGGAAATGAGGAGTTTCGACATGAAGAAAAACCGAATCAGCAATGACCTATTCGCTGGCGATGTGCCGTTAGTCGATGGAATCATCGAACAGGTCGTGCTGTTAATGGACGAGGCGAAAGTATATTTTACAACCGATAGCGGTAGCAAGGCGGTGTTTACATTTCACCAAACGCTGTCGGTGTGGGATCGTCGGTCAGCAGGGCAGGAGATTGGTGGCATGGGGACGCTGCCGATCCAATATTGCGGGTTGCTGCTACGCGAACGTTTGCTAAACGATGTACAAGCGGGTGAGCTGGAGCAGCAGACGCTGGATGATGCGTCGGTATACTCTTTTATCAATAGCTGGAGCGAGGAGCCGATTCTAGAAATCGTTGCCGCAGAAATGACAATAAGCAGCTGAATCTCAGCTGCTTTCTTTTTGCTGTCGTACAAGAAGATAACGATAAGCAGCAATGAACAACGGAATACCGGGTGCGCAACCAATCGCCAGCCATAGGAAAATAAACACACCTTGCGTCGCTCCCAGACGATCCAGCAGCATGCCACCCATAATCGGCGCCAGTACATTGCCCAGATTGTTAAACCCGATCGTAACAAAATACGTGCCTTTCCATTCCGGTTGTGCAATGCGATCAATAAACACATCAATCATCGTAAACAACAACACTTCCCCCATCGTGAACAGTATCGTTACGATCAGAAATTCAGTCAACGATGTACACATCCCGTACAGCACCAATCCGATACAGATCAGTACATTGCCTGTAATTAACGATACCGCCGGAGAGAAGTGTGATACATAGCCGATTAACGGATATTGAATCATTAGCACCGTTACCGCATTAAGCGTGAGCATATAAGCAAACCAACGACTGCCTTCACCTGCCGATAGATTTGGCAACAGCGCCATATATTGCGGCAAGGTAGAATTGAGATGCCCATAACCAAGTACCGCAAAGATCATTCCGAGCAGTACATAGCGGAATACCGAATCTTGATATACTGCCTGCATAGCCTTGCGCATAGTGATGGTCGTAGATACTTGATTGCCCTTCTGTGCAACCGCAACAGCAGGATATCGCCGAAATTGCAGTACGAGAATAAGAGAGTAGATCAGATATATCCCGCCTGCTACTAGAAAAGCCGTTCCCGAAGTGCTTGAACCCATCCATACGCCAAATAACGGTCCGACTACAATGCCGAGGTTGACCGCCGTATATCGCAGATTGAATACAAGTACCTTCTGCTCTGGCGGTGTCACGTCTGACAGCAATGCCCGTGACGCTGGTTCAAACAACGAACGACATATCCCGTTCAACATATTCAACACGAAAAACATCCACACCGCCGTCGCTCCGGCAAACGCGATCCATACAATGGTCCAGCACACAATCGCGATCAGCATGACACGCTGTCTACCTATTTTGTCCGATACATACCCGCCATAAAAGCTGGCAAAAACCCCGACCAATGAACTCACCGCAACCGTCACACCGGTAGCCGTTGGCGTTGCCCCAAGCGTAGTCGTCAAATAAATTGCCAGAAAGGGCAGACTCATGGACGTGGACATCCTTGCAAATAATGTGCCAATAATTATTGTCCAGGCAAGCGGGTGAAGGGTACGTAATGTACGTATATGCCAAACATTCAAACCTGATCCGCTCCATTATTAGAAATTTTAATGTCATTTATGCTACTCATTGTACCACTATACCACTTCAACTTCTCATCATCCTCTTACTGTTTGTCTTCCGTAATATACGGGTAAAGGATACCCAGGTGCTTTTAAAATGGTAATGTACTAACTTATAGTTATTTAATCGGTTAGCAGATAAAGATAGAGCATCGTGTGGACTTACTTTAAAGGAGGATGACATCATGACACTGGTACAATCGAAATTTGCAAAATGGAACAAGCAGTTTATCGCAGGTGAGTGGGTAGAAGGCACATCGGATAAAACGATCAAAAATATCAATCCATACAATGGAGAATTACTAGTAGAAATGAAAGCATCCAGTGAAGACGATCTGGATAAAGCGTATAAAACAGCTCATACAGCAGGTCAAGAATGGGCGAAGACCGCACCAGGCGTACGTGCACAGGTCATGTACAAAGCCGTTCAACAAATCGACGAGCGCAAAGACGAAATTGTAGAGCTACTAATCACCGAATCCGGTAGTACACGGATCAAGGCAGAACGTGAATGGATGGCAGCGCGTCGTGTTGTTGAAGAATCCGCTTCCTTCCCTTATCGGGCGAAAGGTGAGATTATTGGCTCCGATACACCAGGCAAAGAAAATCGCGTCGTTCGTGAAGCCAAAGGCGTAATCGGTATGATTGGTCCATGGAACTTCCCGCTTCATCTCTGTATGCGTTCTGTAGCTCCGGCACTTTCTCTCGGTAATGGTGTCGTCATCAAGCCCGCTTCAGACACTCCGATTACTGCCGGGCTGCTCATTGCTGATATTTTTGAAAAAGCAGGTTTGCCAAAAGGCGTACTTAGCGTCGTAAGCGGCAGTGGTAGCGAGATTGGCGATGCGTTTGTGAAACATCCAATTCCCAAATTGATTTCCTTCACCGGATCAACTGAAGTTGGACGCGGTATTGGTAAACTGGCGGGTGAGAATCTGAAAGACGTCGCGCTGGAACTAGGTGGCGATAATGCCATGATTGTACTGGACGATGCTGATATTGATCGCGCTGTTGAAGCCGCGGCATTCGGCAAGTTTTTCCACCAAGGACAGATTTGTATGGCGCTGAACCGAATCATTATCGACGATTCCATTTACGATACATTTACTGATAAATTTGTAGCCAAAGTGAAAGCATTACCATATGGCGATCCATCTGACAAACAAACAGTTGTCGGTCCGCTTATTCATGAAAAAGAAGTGGAACGCCTGCTGGAAGTGATCGACAAAGCGCAGCAGCATGGCGCAAAACTGCTGTATGGCGGCAAAGCCGACGGTAGCGTATTGCAACCAACTGTACTGAGCGAAGTGAAAGAAGACAATCCAGCTGCTCAAAAAGAACTGTTTGGTCCTGTTGCCTTACTGATTCGCGCCAAAGACGAACAAGATGCACTACGCATTATGAATAGCAGCGAATACGGATTGAGCGGTTCTGTATTCACGACCAATCTGGATCGTGGCTATCAGGTAGCACAACAGATGGAGACTGGTATGATTCATGTTAATGACCAATCTGTTAACGATGAAGCGCATGTCATGTTCGGCGGTGAGAAGGCATCCGGTGTCGGTCGTTTTGGCGGCGACTGGGCAATCGACAAATTCACACGCACCCGCTGGATCAGCGTACAGCATCAATACCGTGATTTCTTTTAACTAATAATAACAAGGTCAACACCTAAACACGAATCACAATACCAACACCAAATAGACTATTTTTAGGTTAGTTGGACATAGCTATACATCGTATTGCGATATTATGTATACCGGCAGTGCTATCCCATCGTACGGGCGTGCACTGCTGGTATTTCTGTTTTTCCCATATGCATGATTTCAAGCAGATAACATAAACATAAAACAAATAGACGAAAGGGTGGATAGGCATGACACGAGGAATTGATCATATTGGGATTACCGTACCTGATATCGAACAAGCGACTTTGTTTTTTGAACAGGCATTTGACGCGAAATTGGCATACGACAATATCGGACAAAAGGATGCCCCGCAGGAAGGCAGTGGAATTGAACAGAAATTGGGTTTGCCACAAGGAACCAAAGTGCTGCGTATTCGCATGCTGAGTATCGGTCACAGTGCAGGCATAGAACTGTTCCAATTTGTGCATACGCATCAGCAGCGTCCTGCGCTTGCGAGCGATTATGGGTTGCAGCATGCAGCATTTTATGTAGACGATATTCATGAGGCTGCTGCACGTTTTGAAGCAGCAGGTGGTGAATTGTTAAGCACGCCGTCACCACTGTCGGGAGACATTGAGAGTGGAGAAGGCAATATGTTTGTATATGGTCGTACTCCATGGGGAATGGTGATCGAATTGATCTGTTATCCGGCAGGTATTCAATATCCTTCGGATAGTGAAGCAGAGCGTTTTACACCCGATAAGTAAGTCCATAGTCTATAGTGTGGCTCACAAGCAAGACGGCAAATAGACTGTAAAAATAGGACTGTTTTAACCTTATTGTAACCTATAAAACAGTTTAATATTTCGGGGAAAAGGTTATTAATGGATACCGGAACATTTTGGCAACCATTTGCCGGAAAGAATACTTTGGCGACTGAATAAAGGGGTGAGCAGGCATGTCTATTGATCGTTTTATACTGGAAAAGCTCGGTCGGGAGGCGGATGAACATACACGTACGAATCTGTTGCGGCTGTTCATTATTCGTATTCGCAGAGCGGAAAAAATCGAAGCCGGCCGATCCAAAACACTGATCAGCTAGCAATCGCATCCTGCCACAACACTAGCAGCCTAATCCAACCACTGAACCTTATGCAACGAATCGCTCGTATCTCGTATGATGATGTTATCTATGATGGATCTATAGCAATCGCAGATCCCTTTTATATGTAGCATACGAAGAGTAAGATCACAACAACTCATACTAACGCAAAACAACCGACTTTCCCTAAGGAAGGTCGGTTATTTCTATTGTGGCAGGTTTCTGCTATTTGGCAACTTCACTATATTCGGTATCTGCGCATTGGCTAGCTGGTTGAACCCAATCTTGGGACCAATCCTGAATGCCGCGAATTACGGTTTCCAGCGCCAGACCTTTGGAAGTTAATTCGTATTCAATGCGTACAGGCGTTTCCGGATAGACATGACGAACAACCATTCCTTCATGCTCCAGATCCTTCAAACGCTCTGATAACAAACGACCGCTTACAGGAAGCGACGACTGGATCGAACAAAAGCGTTGGGGACCATTCAACAACTGATAAATGATCAGACCATTCCAGCGTTTACTTAAAATCTGCATCCCTTTTTCAAATCGGGGACAAAGCATTGATGTATCCATCTATATCACCTCTTTTGTAAACTTATTATAGCACATAATATACATTTGATACAGACTAACTTTTTGGTTATGAGATAACTTTACGGTTATTTCTTTTGAAAAGACACCAAATTACTTAAAGTTAACTTGTTCTTCATTCGGTATGTCTCCATAGTAACATAGATTTTACGTATAATTGATAGTTTGACATAAAAATGCCGAATTCCTGCTCCTATGATGGATTGACAGAAATTCGGCATTGGGATTGCATCCTATCTTATTATGTATGTTGACTCTATTCACTCAAAAACAGAAAGGGCCGTGCGGAAAATCAGTCCGGTTCCCAGGCCCGTCAATGCAACGTAATACGTATGTTCTTTCTTTGATCTAACTCAGTAAAGCGATAATGCAAGCGTATCACTTTCACGGTAAGTATGCAGGATTGCTTCGGAGCCGATAACCTCGATACTGATCACAGTGTTCAAACAGTTTTTAATCATCTTTTTGCCGTTTGTAATTTTACTCTCAAGGGTTCTGCGCAACAATCGCAATAATTTGGATACTGGCTGTGTATTATCGGCGTTAAAGTAAACGGGCACCATTTTGTCCTCTAACAGAATTGTCGTTTTCACTATTAATCACCTCATTAGTATGATAAATAATTCACAGTTAACGGTAAAGCCAATGTCGCTGTTCCTTTGGGGTTGGGGGTACTACCTATCCGCTAACTTGAGTTTATTGTAATCACCTTTCCTTAAAGAAAACTTAAAAGAACCTGATATTCACCTAAAACATTGTTCTTTTTTGATCAAGAAGACATCAAATGCTCATAAACATGGCATGATTAATAACGTCAACTTTCATTTGAAATACAGAAATATATGCGAACACTACATAACAATAGAGAAATATTTGAAAATAATTGACAAAAATAAGTCTATAGTGCTACATTTAAATGGGAAATAAGAACCATGAAACTATTTTTGATGAACGTGAATGCCCTTTTATATAGATATAAAAGCTTACATGTCATTATTGGAGGGAGAACATCCGCCATATGTTTGCCTTGGACGTTTTAAATGGCAAAAAGCTGATGCTGACGGAGAAGGAACTTTCTTTTCTGGCGGGTACGATGGGATTCAGCCGTTTATCGGGTTTGCATCCGTCATCTGTACCAGATCAGGGAGAAGAATGGATGAATGGGCTGAAACAGGTGGGTGTATCCCTGTTACAAAAAGGCTATATCAGTGGAAACGAACTGGAGAAGCTGCTTGCCTCATCACCATCTAACGATTCAGAGTCTGTTTTTGCTACTGCGTATACATGCGGTTGTTGCTTGCGGTGCAGTTTTCCAGCCAATGAACAAGAACCGGTGATACAAACACATTACTATTTAAATAAAGATGGAATTTTTGAGATTAAGCCTGCCGCAGGTATGAGTGGGCAGTACGAAATGGAACGCGCCGGCGCATTGGAGCAAGCGGATGAACTGGTATTGCAGCCATTGCAATTAAATTGTTATCCAGCTGCGGAGATGCCAGCATTATCCTTTTCGAGACAATGGTTTGATGAGCATGTCCATCTGCGAGACTTGTTATATTTGCCGGAGATGACTACAGAACTATTTGCCATGACTGGCGATGAAGAAGGAGCAGGGCTATTTGCAGGTGTGATTGCCGATAATCGTCTCTATGCAGAATTGCAATTTGCCTGCTGGACGGAAGAAGGCTGGTCAAGACAGCACGCAGTACTATTAGCAGATGACAATACCAATTGGATTGTAAGGCAGCTGAATCGTCAGGAAAGTGATTGGGTGATCGCGGTACCATTGGATCGCGAACATTTTCATACGATTTTGCTAGATTGGATGGAGCAGTCAACCAACAGATAAGGTATAGCATATTGAAAAGCTGAAAAGCCGGATTGGGAATTTTACTAACCGATCCGGCTTTTTGCTGTGAATCATTGATCATTTTCGATTAAATACCGTTCAATTATGTAGGATTGTGATTATAATGGTAACGGTTTGGGGTAATTGTTGGAGCGAGATAATTAGCATTTGCCATTAACTCATCCGAAGGAGTGAAATAAATATGGAACAAACCATCAATCCGCAGCGTTTTGCAGGACAGGTTGCCTTTATCAGCGGTGCAGGCTCAGGAATCGGCCGCGCAAGCGCACTCCGATTTGCCGCTCATGGTGCAAAAGTAATTATTTGCGATGTATCCGAAGAGCGCATTCGTGAGACAGAGGATGAGATCAATCATGTGTATCCTGACTCTGCCAAAGCTTTTGTTGCTGATATTGCTGATGAAGAACAGGTTAAGGCAGCGGTACAGCAAGGAGCGGAACATTTTGGCAGTTTGGATATCGTATTTGCCAATGCGGGTATCAATGGAACAGTAGCACCGATTGACAAGATTGGTTACGAAGACTGGCAGCGTACTATTAATACGAATCTGGGCGGTACCTTTCTGACTGTCAAATATGCGCTTCCCTATATGAAAGAACAGGGCGGTAGCATCGTAATTACTAGCTCCATCAATGGTAACACGACATTTGCTAGCTTCGGGATGTCAGCGTATAGTTCGTCCAAAGCAGCGCAGGTCGCTTTTGCCAAAATGGCAGCGCTGGAACTGGCGCAATTCCGTATTCGAGTCAATGTGATCTGTCCAGGTGCGATCTCTACCAATATCGATCAAAGTACCGAACGCAATGAACTGGTGGAGAAGATTGCCATTCCGATCGAATTCCCGAATGGACGTCAGCCGTTAGCAGGGCAATCCGGTTCGGTCGACAATGTAGTGGATCTGGTTACGTTCCTGTCTTCATCCGAAGCTTCTCATATTACAGGAGCACAGATTGTCATCGATGGCGCAGAATCACTGCTTTGTTAATTGATTGATTTGTTACTGTGTGTTGCTAATATATGTATATCATAATGATTGAAATGGACATCGTCTGACTGGCATAAACATAATCCGTTGTGAAGCGCAGAATCCTTTACACAATTGTTTCATCACATAACTAACTATAAGTCGAACGTTCTACCTGTTATTGGCAGGAGAATCGTTCGGCTTTTTCATTCTGTTGATTATTGGAATGAATCAGTATGATATAGTAAACAGTACATTACATTGCTAGAACGCAAAGGAAGGTGACGCTTATGCTGTCATGGCTGGCGGATCAGAAGATTGAAGAGGCAATGAGAAAAGGCGAGTTTGACGATTTACCCGGCAAAGGCAAGCCGCTAGAGCTGGAAGATTTGTCACATGTACCGGCGGAATTGCGCTCCGCTTATAAAGTAATGAAACATGCGAATTTGATTCCAGAAGAATTAAGTTTACGACAGGAGATGTTGACGCTGACCGATCTGATTGTAGCTTGTCAGCATGATGGCGAACGTCGTGAATTACGTAAACGGTTGGATGAGAAGACATTACGACTGAATATGCTGGCAGCTCAGCAGGATTGGAATAGCAATCCATCCTACGGCAGATACGAGAGCAACATTCGCCGTAAGTTGACGGGTTTATGAGGACGAGCAAACTTGCGAACGCATTAAGTTGGTTTTTGTAGGTTTTGATTCGTTTGTAAATATTTTTGGCTATTTTCACTATACAATAGTGGATAAACGGTTAATCATGGGCTGTAGAATGTAGAATGTAGAATGTAGAATGTAGAATGTAGAATGTAGAGCTATAGAGCTATAAGGCTATAAAAATACAATGGTATAGATGATATTGTGATATACATTGGAAATCCCAAAATTTACGGAGCGGGAAAGGAACTATTGCATTGGCAGACATTCATTCTTTACCGATCGATGCGCTGATTCCAGAACTGGTGCATCATTTAAATACATCTGGTACAGCGGTGCTCATTGCTGAACCGGGAGCAGGGAAGACGACGCGTATTCCACTGGCACTGCTGCATGAGCCGTGGTTGGATGGACGGCGCATCATTATGCTCGAACCGCGTAGATTGGCGGCGATCTCGGCGGCACGTTATATGGCATCAGCACTTGGTGAATCGGTTGGACAGATGGTTGGATACCGGGTGGCACTGGATACGCGTGTGAGCGAGCGGACACGTATCGAAGTTGTGACTGAAGGTGTACTGACTCGTATGGTGCAGCAAGATCCTTCGCTGGAACAGGCAGGCATTATTATTTTTGATGAATTTCATGAGCGCAATCTACATGCGGATCTGGGACTTGCCCTCACGATGGAGAGCAGGTCTCTTTTGCGTGATGATCTGCGTGTACTGATTATGTCGGCGACGATGAATCCAGAACCTGTGGCGCGGCTGCTGGACGATGCGCCTGTATTAATCAGTACTGGACGTAGTTTTCCTGTGGATACGATATATGAATCAGGCGAGTCGGCGTTTAACCTGTACAATCGTCCTGGTGCATATATGGAACAGATGGTTGCGGCAGTCATCGGAAAAGCGTTATCGCAGCATGATGGAGATATGCTTGTCTTTTTGCCGGGTGTACGTGAAATACGGCGTACGCAGCAGGAGCTACTTCGTTTAGGGCATGAACAGTTAGCACAAACGGATATTGTTATGTTGCATGGAGGGTTGAAGGCGGAGCAGCAAGATCAGGCGGTACGCCAACGACAGGCTGGACGCCGTAAAGTGATTCTGTCCACGTCGCTAGCAGAATCAAGCGTAACGGTGGATGGAGTACGTATCGTAATAGACAGCGGATTGATGCGTACCCGTGTGCTGTCTCCTGCTACCGGCATGGAGAAAATGGAAACACGTCGTGTATCTGTCGATGCCGCAGATCAGCGCCGCGGACGTGCTGGCAGACAGGCAGCTGGAGTATGTTACCGCTTATGGAGTGCAGAAGAACATCGTATACTGCCAGCTGAACGGGTCCCAGAAATGCTACAAAGTGATCTGACACCGCTGGCATTGGAAGTATCGGCATGGGGTACACATGTGGAGGAGATGGCATGGTTAACTCCGCCACCTGCTCATCTGTATCAGCAAGGGCAACACCTGCTGCAACAGCTGGAAGCGCTGGATGAACAGCTACGTATTACGGAGCATGGACGACGAATGATTACACTTGGGAGCCATCCGCGACTAACGCATATGATACTGCGGACAGGAGAGGTAGAACCGACTTATGTAGAGCTAGCGTGTCAGATGGCTGCTTTATTGCAGGAACGTGATATTTTGCCACCATCTGCGGGCATTGATCTGGTTGATCGCGTTAGAGCTTTGCGCGGAGCAGGCAATCATACGGTAGATCAGTATGTGTTGGAGCGAATCGAAGAATGGAGCACACGTTTCCTGCGACAATATCGACAACTAGCAGTAGAGTACAAGCAAGGCACATCAAATACGACTCTAGCAAACACATCTCATGCATCTCGTGCAAATACATCGCATACATCTCTAGCAAATGAACCTATTAGCAAGCATCAACATGTAAACAGGGCATTTCACCCCAATACTGCAAGTCATAACAATCAACCTGACGATAAACAGACGGATCATCAGCAGAACGAACTGTGGGTTGGTGCATTATTATCTCTCGCGTACCCTGACCGGATCGGGCAAAATCGGGGGGATGGGCGTTTTCGACTGCGTATCGGTCGTGGGGCGCAGATCGGTAATCGTTCGCAAGTAGCCAGTTATTTGCAGACAGCAGCGTATATTGTAGCTGCCGAGCTGGACGATCATGGCAGTGATAGTCGCATTTTGCTGGCGGCTGTCGTAGGAGAAGATCAATTGCGTCGTCTGCATGAACATCATATGGAAGAGGTCTCGCAAGTTCATTATGATGCTGAACGTGAAAGTATCCGCGCGCAGCGCATTACGCGGCTAGGTGCGATTGTACTGCGTGAAATGAATGACCCTCATCCATCGGTAGAAGCTGTCCAGCAGGCACTTCTGAAAGCGCTGCGTACGCATGGACGGGGACTGAATCTGCTGCAATGGACGCATTCAGCGATTCAATTGCGTCAGCGCTTAGCATTGATGCATGTGGTTCAGCCTGATCAGTATCCCGCGATGGACGATGAATCTTTACTAGCGGAAGCGGACGAATGGCTATTGCCATATATGGATACGGTTCGCAAGTTGTCTGATCTGCGGCGTTTACAGGCAGGCGAACTGCTGCTGAATCGATTAAGTTGGCAACAGCGTCAGGATATGGATATATTGGCGCCTACTCATATTCAGGTGCCAAGTGGATCGCGTATTCCAATCGATTATAGTGATCCCGAGCATCCCTTTATCGCGGTGCGGTTACAGGAGATGTTTGGCTGTACAAGTACGCCGCTGCTTGGCAATCGTATTCCTGTTACGATTCAGTTGCTGTCTCCCGCAAGTCGTCCAGTACAGGTGACTAGCGATCTGGAGAGCTTTTGGCAACATGCTTATTTTGATATTAAAAAAGATCTGAAAGGGCGCTATCCGAAGCATCATTGGCCGGATGATCCCTTTGCCGCCCAGCCGACCAATCGAGTGAAACCACGTAACTAATAAATGTACAATAAACCTGGAACGAAGATAGGAATATGGCAATGTAATCGTTTAACAACGAAGTATATCGGGTAAATACAAGAACAGCCTTCTCACCGAATGTAAGGATAGAAATGATATCCTACTTCATCTCAAATAAAGGCTGAATGACAACAACAGAGCCTTGCACATTGAATAGTAACGCCTGTATGAGTGCAACGATTATGCACAGGATTGCAGGCTCCATTTTGTACACAAATACTTCAACAGGTTCTGCCAGGGAGGTAAATGGAATGAACAGGAAAATTGTGGGCGTATTCGAAACGAACCGCGAAGCATCAAGTGCCATCAATGATCTCAAACATCATGGATTTAACTCAGATGAGATTTCCGTTATTACCAAAGACCGCGAAGAGCTTCGTCAAATTACCGACGAGACCGATACTAAAGCGCCAGAAGGTGTAGCTGCTGGTGCAACAACAGGTGGTATACTCGGCGGTACGGCAGGGCTGCTGGCAGGTCTGGGAGCACTGGCAATACCAGGTATTGGTCCTATTCTAGCAGCAGGTCCAATTGCAGCGACTATTGCAGGTGCAGCAGTTGGGGCAGGTGCAGGTGGTCTTGTTGGTGGCTTGATTGGACTGGGCATTCCAGAAGAGGAAGCTCAGCAATATGAAGGTTATGTAGAAGAAGGTAGAATTCTGGTACTAGTCGATGAGGATGAACGATACGATCACGCTTATGGCGTTTTCCGTAACAATCGTTCACTGAATCAACAAACGTACCGGAATCAAACGAATATACCAACAGGCAATTCAACAACAGGAGGCAATTAATATGACAAACAAAGAGCATGATGAAAATAAAGAAGTGGAAAACAAAGAAATTACGCCGGAGAATCATCGTACCGAAGACCATCCGAAGCATTCGGAAACAAGCAGCAAAGTAAAGCCTAAAGATACGAACGAGGATAGCCAGGGTTCGGACAACAAGATTACGTCCTACTCCAACGGCGGTTATGGTGTGTAAATACACTGCCGATATGAAGTGACGCTGGTAGCCTGAATAGGCTGAACATTGCGGCAATTCAACTAGAAATTTCAGTTCGGGCATGGAATGGAATATATACATTTCCAATTCGATGTCTACACAAAGACCTGTCTTCGGTACATGATTACCGGAGGCGGGTCTTTCGTCATTTTTCGTCAATAACCGTCATAATCTCTACCTGGTAAGCAAGGATTAGGTCATAAATGCCCTATCCGTTTTGGTGGATTGACGGTATACTGACAGTGGAAGGCGCAATGTCTTCCAAACTATGAATGGGGAGGTAATACGGATGCAAGCTGTAATGCCAATGCCAGCAGACAAATTGGTGGATCACCAGACGTCAGGCTCCGGCTCGGGCAAAGAGAAAAAGAAATCGCGCCGTAAATGGATGAACAAGCTTCGCAATGAATTGCGCATGCCGGGTGCTCCACCACAAGAACCGGCTCAGAGTCCACAAATCCCAGTTCCGCAGATGATCTCAGCATCGGAACGATTGGATTGGAGTATGGATCGCGCACTAATTTGTAAATAATGCAGGATCACAGCATGAATGGAATCGGAAGGATGACGATCAAGCAGAATGGCTTCCAAACAAAGACTTGGCGAAATCGAAATTTTGCGTGGCATGGCTTTTGCCGCCGTTGTGCTACAGCATTCGATTGCTCACTATTCCGTTGTTCCCGAATTGGCGATGGCGGATGGTACAAGACTCACATTACTTTTAATAGCGGCCAAATTTGCGGTACCGGCCTTTATTTTCATTACAGGGTTGGTACTTTTTTATAACTATGACGGTGAACTGGCGTATGGTTCGTTTATCCGCAAGCGTTTCAAGGATATCGTAGTTCCTTATTTGCTCTGGTCATTGTTATATATGGTGCTGAACGGTATATTGCTACATCAGCCACCGTTCGCATGGTTACCGGATATGCTGGGATTCTGGATCACAGGTAAGTCCAGTTATCATCTATGGTATATCGTTATGATTATTCCGATGTATTTGCTATTTCCGTTGCTGCGAAGTGTTGTACGGCGTCTGGATCTTGTGATTCGTGATAACGGGCGCAGGGCGTTGTTAGCAGTAGTTGGATTAACAGTAGGATATGAAGGATTGTTGTTGCTGCGTCCATGGCTGACGGATATGTTCCATGCCTGGCAGGTTCCGGGATTGTCGGCATACTTTACGATTTATGCCGATCGCAACATCGTATATTATTTGTACTACTTTGTTCTCGGAGCACTCGCCGGGTTACATATCACTGCTTTTCTGAAGCTATTGCAACGGCTCAAATGGCCGATTGTGATCTCATGTGTCATTTTCACACTGTATTATGCAGGACTTGTGCTAGGTGGTCATTTTCCACCGGGACCGGGCTTTGGTCCGCGATTCATGGCACTCATTCTGTTGCAGCCGTGGATGGCGCTATTTCTGGTGTCGCTAGTGTTAGGGGTGTACATGCTGGCCCTGCATATTCATAACACTGCTGGGATACGTCAAAAGCAAATGTGGATCACGCTCAGTCGATATTCCTATGGCGGATATTTGGCGCACGCACTGATGCTGCGCTATGCCTATGCGATTGACGACTGGTTGTTCAGCGGCTGGGATGTAACGCTGCGCACCGCAATCGTATGGTTGCTCGCGCTCATGTTGTCAGTGGCTTTAACCTATGCGCTGTCCCGACTTCGCTTCGGTACATGGCTAACTGGCATTCCTTATCGAAAAGCCCGCTAGGGCTTTTTTTGTTGTTCAAAACGGTGAAAATTTCATATAATAGAATAAGCAATGGAAAGCGAAGGGAGGAAACGAAATGGCATTTATGATTGCACAGCGAGCGTTTATCAAGCTGTATCTGATTACTATGGTAGAAGAGCATCGCGGCTATGGCTACGAAATGCTGGAAAGCATGAAAGAACGCTTCAAAGATTTCGGGTATTCGCCTCCGCAAAGCGAGATTTACCGTGCATTGCATGAATTGGTGCATGAGGGTATTTTTTACCGCACCAAACAGTTAAAAGGTAACGATCCGAAGGTTGATTTTCAGGAGATTGTTATATATCATTTTACAGATGATGGACCGGAAAAGGCGAAGCTGTATAAAAAGCAGGTCAAAACCGATCTGGATCGTTGTATCGGGATGTTGAACCGTGCTGAAGCAGACAATTACAGCTAATTCTACGCTCGGAAATCCGGGCGTACTGTTCAACATAGAGGTGACGACAGGCAATTGTATCATTCTTAACCGCAGGCAGATTGATGTAAACTGAAGCGAAGGGAAGAATGCAATCATGACTGAGCGTAAATTGCAGTGGGGCATCATTAGCACTGCGGAGATTGCTGTAAGCGCAATCATACCTTCCATTAAAGAATCCATGCGCAATGAAGTGTTAGCAATCTCCAGTCGAAATGTGGAGCATGCCGCTGAAGTTGCTGCGCGCTGTGGAATCCCGCGCTTCTATGGTAGCTATGAAGAGCTGCTCGCCGATCCAGATATCGATGCCGTCTATATTCCGCTGCCTAATCATCTGCACAAAGAATGGACGATCAAATCGGCAGAAGCGGGCAAGCATGTACTGTGCGAGAAGCCAGCGGCACTCGAAGCAGCAGATGCAGCGGAGATGGTCGATGCGTGCCGTAAGCAGGGGGTTACATTTGCCGAGGGATTTATGTATCGGTATCATCCTAAGCATGCTCGGGTACGCGAAATCATTCAGTCTGGCGAGATCGGCATGGTGCGTAGCCTACATGGTCGCTTCACTTCCAACAACGCTGACGATCTGGAAAATGTACGGTATCGACGTGAGATGGGCGGTGGATCTCTGTATGATCTGGGCGTGTACCCGGTGTCGGCGGCGCGCATGTATTTTGGAGCAGAACCAACTGCTGTGACTGTGCATGCGCTATTTTCAGCCAAGCATGATTATGTCGATATGATGGCTTCCGGGCTGCTGGAATTTCCCAATGCGCGCTCTGCCACATTTGAGTGTGGGATGTGGGCATATCCAAGTTGTGCGCTGGAGATTATCGGTACGAAAGGACGGATCAAGCTGCCGTATGCGTTTCGGCGTGATGATCACAGCGATGAGCCGCAGATTACGATTTATACCGATGAAGGCAAACGGGAGGAACATATCGATGTAGCGAATCATTTTACGCTGCAAGTGGATGCATTTGCGGCAGCGGTGCTGGATGGTATGCCTTTGCCATATAGCCCGGAGGATGCTATCCGTAATACGAGAGTGATTGCTGCCTGTCTGGAATCGGCACGCAAGGGTGAGAAGATTCGGATTGTATAAAGGGCTTGTTTGGTGTTGGATACGTGGGCATTTCAAAAATACGTGAGTATCTGCGTGAATATCCATGAGTAGATGATTATAGATGGATAGAGTGTCATTGTTTTGCAGACGAGAATTATGATATATTTTGTATGATTAATGTTTGTATTGATTAGCATATGTAATTGTAAAGGTAATAAGTACATGAGACGAAAAGGGGAATAGTCATGTCCAATCATTCCAGTACGTTTGAACAAGCTTATCAAGGGGAACCTGCTGTATGGCTGCGCTATGGTGATCTGGAAGCTGCTGTATTGCCTGGTGTGGGCGCCAATCTGATTGCGTATCGTGATCATGGTAGCGGTTACCGATTTTTGCGTGAGCCGGAGGAGCAGGAGATGGATGCGTTCCGCGCGAATCCCGGTGTGAACGGTATTCCGGTGCTGTTCCCGCCGAATCGGTACGAAGATGGTACATTTACTTGGAATGGTCGTACGTATAATTTTCCAATTAATGAACCGGAAACGAACAATCATCTGCACGGCTTCTTGCATACGATTGTATGGGATGTTGATTTCCATGAAGCGAATGAGCAGGAGAGCCGGGTCGGACTGAGTGTGAGCATTGACGAATCGCATCCTGTGTACAGCTATTGGCCGCATTCATTTACGGCGAAGCTGGTATACACGTTATCGGACAATGGATTGCAGCAGCAAATTAGCATCCAGAATCATGGGAATGATCCGATGCCGATGATGCTGGCATTCCATACGGCGCTTAATGCTCCATTTGCACCGGATAGCACGGCGGACGATGTAACGTTCCATGCAACGATTGGTCAGCGTCGTCAGATGAGCGAGCGTATGCTGCCAACGGGTGAATTCCAGCCATTGTCGGCATGGGAGCAGCAGTTGAAGGATGAAAGTGTAAACCCATACGGCGAAGAGATGGATAATCATTATACCGCTGAGCCGCGCAACGGTCGCAATATCGCGGAGATTGTTGATCATCGTGTTGGTGTGAAGCTCGTTTATGATGTTGGAACAGGCTATAAGCACTGGATGATCTGGAATTGCAAAGCATCCGGCAGCTTCCTCTGTCCAGAACCGCAAACCAATCTGGTCAATGCGCCGAATGTGAATGTGTCAGACGAAGAGAAGGGCTTTATCAGTCTCAAGCAGGGCGAGATCTGGGAAGAAACATCCCGTCTCTATGTGGTGAAGTCGCTGTAAGGTGAGCAGTATTTGCGATCCAGCCAAGATGAGCGATATATGACTTGTGATAATTGCGATTGGCAGGAAGATGGGATATAGAACAAATGTGAAGCAGGGTATGCCAATGTGCAGAACCCTGCTTTTGCATGATCACAATAGAGTGAAGATAGCTGTATATTAGCTGTGTATCCCTTTTGAATCTAATGATCTCATAATAAAGGCGCAGCGTGATAACAACTAATAGAATTACATAATGTTAGATATGAATATAATGTAGTAATAAGGCTGCACTAATGTGAAAAGGAATATGAAAAGCTAAATCGTAATTATTTTGTTTAAACCCTTGACAATGCTAACATGGCAGGAGTAAAGTAGGTCAGGTGATATTCGTAATATTTACGAACAGAAGATAATGAATCAAAAATGATAAACAACGATAAACAGCAACAGTTGATTAGAATCAAGTTGCTTGTTATCTCTAAATGGATTGCAATCTGCTCATATGATCCTGAATATAACGGCTCTTTTGCCGATATGTACAATAGAAGATATCATCACGAATTGCAGTGATGGCAATATAGGAAAGGAAGTGCTTCATTTGTTACTGGCGTCAATGCAGGACGTAGTGTTTGGTTATGATCGCGAACCGGTCGTGAACCGGCTTTCGATGGAAATATACAGCAATGAATTTATGGCGTTAAGCGGACCGAATGGTGCTGCTAAGACAACGTCACTCAAGCTGCTGCTCGGTATTCTGAAGCCGTGGAGTGGACGCGTACAGATCAACCGCAATGAAAAGGGCGGCAAACCGGTGATTGGCTATGTGCCGCAGCAGGTAGCTTCCTTCAATAGTGGCTTCCCAAGTACCGTATTTGAACTGGTGCGCTCGGGTTGTTATATGCGCCTTGGTCTATTCCGAGGCTTTAAGCAAAAGCAGGAAGCACTTGTACGCAGCTCATTGGAAGCTGTTGGCATGTGGGAGCTGCGGGATCGCAAAATCGGCGAGCTGTCTGGCGGACAGAAGCAGCGCGTCTGTATCGCTCGCGCACTTGCTCAGGAGCCGGATGTGCTCATTCTGGATGAACCGACCACCGGTATGGATCTGGAGAGCCGCAGAGGATTTTACGAATTGATGAGTCATCATGTGAAAAAGCACGGTCGTACCGTCGTCATGGTGACACATGGGCTGGAAGAAGCGGAACCATATCTGGACCGTACGATTCGGCTTCAACGAGAGGAGGGTGGCGGATGGGCATGTTTGACTACGAGTTCATGCAGCGTGCGTTTTGGGCCGGAGGAATGATTGCCATTATTGCGCCGCTACTCGGTGTATATCTGGTACTGCGTAGACAAGTGCTGATGGCGGATACGCTATCACACGTTTCACTGGCTGGTGTCGCAATTGGTGCGATTGCCGGAATCAACCCGTCAATTGGCGGATTCATCGTCGCTATTTTCGGTGCGCTGGTGATTGAACGGTTGCGACAAAATTTCCGCGGGTATGGCGAAGTATCGATTGCCGTTATTATGACGGGCGGTCTGGCGCTGGCGCTCGTATTGATGAGTATGGATTCTGGCTTAAACCGTAGCTTTAGCTCGTATCTGTTCGGCTCGATTGTAGCTGTCAGCACAGAGCAGCTGTGGATTATTGGAGCGGTGTTTGCCGTCGTGCTGATTTTCTGGGTATTGATGAGACGACCGCTATATAATATTACGTTTGACGAGGAGACGGCACAGATTGGCGGTACGCATGTACGCTGGTTGTCGCAAACGTTCTCTGTATTAACAGGTATGACCGTGGCGGCAGCGATGCCGATTGTCGGCGTATTGCTTGTCTCCGCATTGATGGCATTACCAGCCGCGTTGTCGCTGCGTTTTGCCCGCGGGTTTACTTCTGCGCTTATCATGGCTGTGGCAATCGGGCTGATCGGTATGTTTGGCGGTCTGACCACTTCCTATTATGTAAATACACCGCCGGGAGCGACTGTAGCACTGCTGCTGCTGTCCTTCCTGCTGATCGGGCTGGGCATCCAGCGGATCGTCAACCGCGTTCGCCGCGGCAATGATAGCGGATATGCACCAGATCTGGACAGCCGCCGCTTTTGGCAGCGCCAGAATACTGGTGCGCAAAAGAGTAAAGTACAAACCGAAGTGCTTCACAAAAACGGAAACGTCTGATCCTGACATTCGGCACATAGCCGATCAGAACATTCAAACGTTTCACCATCATCATGCAGCAGTGCTTTTAGCGAGCCTGCTGCACATTATTCTATCAGAATGGGAAAGGGGAACATCAATCCATGAACAACAAACGGAAACGGATGACAATACCTGCCGCAGCTCTACTTAGTCTCGGGGTACTGCTTGCCGGATGTGGCAATAGCGGAGACAGCGCATCATCCACAAATGGCACAACTTCTAACGGGAGTTCCGGTAACAAGCTACATATCATCACAAGTTTCTACCCAATGGAAGAATTCACCTCCAAAGTTGCCGGAGATCTGGCTGATGTAGAGACGCTGATTCCAGCTGGAACCGAGCCACATGATTGGGAACCAACACCGCAAGATATTGCCAAAATGACGGAAGCTGACATGATCGTATACAATGGCGCTGGTATGGAAGAATGGATCGATCAGGTCAAAGATTCACTTGGCAGCAATGGCCCAACACTCGTTGAAGCCAGCAGTGGTCTGCAAATCCTCGAAGGCACCGAAGAGGAAGAACATGAACATGAGGGTGACGATCATAGCGCCGAAGAAGCTAGTCACAGTGAAGAAGGTCATGATCATGGTGGATTCGATCCACACGTCTGGCTGTCTCCCAAACAAGCACAGACTGAAGTGCAAAATATCGAAACCGCACTGGCAAAGCTTGACCCTACCCATTCCGACCAGTACAAACAAAATGCCGATGCCTATATCAAGGAACTATCCCAGCTAGATAGCGACTTCTCAGCTGGATTGTCTAGCGCGAAACGCAAAGACTTTATCACACAACACGCAGCCTTTGCTTATCTAGCACGTGACTATGGTCTGACGCAAGTGCCAATCAGCGGCTTATCACCAGAACAAGAACCAACCGCTGCCCAAATGGCGGACGTAGTCAACTTTGCCAAACAACATAACGTCAAAACAATCTTCTTCGAGACACTGGTTTCCCCACAAATCGCCGAAACCATCGCCAACGAAGTCGGCGCCCAAACCGCCGTCCTCAACCCACTCGAAGGCCTAACCGCAGACCAAATCAAATCCGGCGAAAACTACATCACCGTCATGAAAGAAAATCTCGCCGCCCTCGAAAAAGCACTAAACGAATAAAATCAAGTACACACCAAATATAAAAGCAACACATCATAAACAAGGACTGACCTGCACCCCAGCAGATCAGTCCTTGTTCTTATTCTAAACATATAGCCCAATCCATTAACGTACTCCTAAAAGAAACTAATCATTCTAACACCGTACACAGATCATTCAGCATAAGAGTATAACCATAATTCAAAATGAACCAATCCCAATATCTAACCTGAATCTAACAAATAAAGTCTTAAACTAAAAAAAGGTTTACATATTCCCATCTACTCATCCCCGGCGGCAGCCCATCTTTTTTTGTGGTTCTCTTTACACCATATGCTATAGACAGCACGTAGCGAAGCAAAGGGAATGGGGGAAAAGGGTGACTTACAGCGTTTAAGTTCTTCAAACGCGCGGTTCAATGAAAAATGGTTTTTGCACAGCAAAATACCTTACTGCTTTGGAGCGGGGGAATTTACAGTCATTCCCCCCTATTCGTAGATTCCCCCGCTCCACCGGAGCCCGTTCCCCCATCCCTTTGCGTAGCGCATGAACTCCCCGCCACATCCCATCCAAAAAACCACCCCCAACAAAAAAATATAATAAATTTTACATACGACCTGTTTGACTTTAGAAATAACGAGGTATAAAATAGTAAGTAGAACTAATGAGTTCTCGAAGTACTATAAGGTTCCAATGAGTGTTTTCGAATTCCACACGTAGGAGATGCAGTAACATGGCAGACGATCGCAAAAAGCTAGTTTTACAAGCAGGTGGACAATTATTCGCAGAGAAAGGTTATTTTGCCACCACCGTGCAGGACATTGCTGAGCAGTGCAACATGTCCAAAGCATCTATTTATAAAATGTTCAGCTCCAAGGAGGACATTCTGCTACAGATCGTCCGCACATTGCATGAAGACATTGTCGACTCGTCCAGCATGCTGCATTTTGATGACGATGTGCCACCGCATGAACAGCTGGTGCGCAAGGTGGAAGTACAGTTGCAATCGTTTATTACGAAGCATGATTTCTTTGTCAGTCTGAATCAAAATATGCCGATTGAACTCGGCTCGCAAATTCGGCAAGTCATGCTCGACTTCAAACGTATGATGCTCAACTGGCAAAAGGAAGCACTGCTAGAGGCATTTGGCAGTCGGATTGAACATATGGTCTGGGATTTGGCTGTATGTATGCAGGGCATGACGAGAGAGATGATTTTCCTGAATCGACTGGAGCGTAAGCACCGGGTGGAATCGGATAACATCCTAAAAGTCGCTCAATTAATTGTTGATACAATGGAAGCGATGATTGAGAAACGGCTGGAGCAGGAGCCGGTCATTGATGAGCAGGTAGCCGAGCGGCTGAATCTGTTCGTGCCGGACAGTAACGGTCGTTATTTTGGAGAAAGTGAATGGCGTAAATGTATGCGTGAGCTAACACAGGCGGTTCACCGGAACAGTCCGGAGCATGTGAAAGCGGATCTGATCGCGGCGGTAGAACGACTGGATGCCGAGCGTAGAAAAAAGATACCGCAGGCGTTCATGATGGAAGCCTTAATCTCCTATCTGAAGCAACGGGACGAATTACAAACCGAAGTTGCTTACCTACAACACGTATATTCCGCAAACTGGGAGGACGAGAAACATGGATAATGCTGTAACCGAGCCGCGACCAAAGTTAAATATTGGATTGATCGTTGGCATCATGCTGGCAGGGGCGTTCGTAGCGATCTTGAATCAGACGCTATTGGTAACTGCACTGCCGCATATTATGAGAGATTTGGATATTGATGCGACTGCTGCGCAGTGGTTGACTACGATTTTTATGCTGGTGAACGGAATTATGATTCCGATTACCGCTTATTTGATTGATAAATTCAATACGAGAGCGCTGTTTATGACATCGATCGGGCTATTTGCCATCGGTACATTGATTGCTGCCATTTCGCCAAGCTTTGGCTGGCTGCTGGTCGGTCGTGTCGTTCAGGCGGCAGGAGCGGGGATTGTTATGCCGCTGATGCAGACCGTGTTCTTGGTTATTTTCCCAAAAGAAAGCCGTGGAGCAGCGATGGGGATGATCGGTCTGGTCATTTCGTTCGCTCCGGCAATTGGACCGACATTATCAGGCTGGGTCGTAGATACATTCTCATGGCGTGACCTGTTCTACATTATTTTGCCGATTGCTGTGCTTGATCTGATCATTGCCTTTTTTGCTTTGAAAAATGTGGGCAAGCTGCGCGATCCGAAATTGGATATTTTATCCGTCATTTTGTCGACGATCGGTTTTGGTGGATTGCTGTACGGATTCAGTACCGCATCCAAAGGCTGGGATGATCCAACTGTCATTATTACGATTGTAGTCGGTCTGGTCAGTCTGCTGCTTTTCGTCACTCGTCAATTCAAGCTGGAACAGCCACTGTTGGAGTTCCGCGTATTCAAAGATCGTTTGTTTACCATTTCGATGATTATTACGGTAATCGTATTTACAGCGATGATTGGTGCTTCTACACTGCTGCCGCTGTATATCCAGAATGCACGTCATCTGTCGGCAGTACAATCCGGTCTGATCGTCTTGCCGGGTGCGATTCTCATGGGCATCATGTCGCCGATTACCGGACGGATTTTTGATAAAATCGGTGCGAAGAAACTTGGATTTACCGGGCTGTTGCTGTTGACGGTCGGTACGATTCCGTTCACGATGCTGGGCGACCAGACACCTGTCTGGCTGATCGTGGTCATGTTCGCAATGCGGATGCTTGGATTGTCGATGGTGATGATGCCAGTAACGACTGCGGGTCTGAATCAGCTCCCGACGCATCTATTGTCTCATGCGACAGCGATGAACAATACGCTGCGCCAGGTTGGGGGTTCGATTGGTACGGCGGTGCTGATTACCGTCTTCACCAACGCTTCCACATCAGCAGCATCTGCTGGGCAAACCGCTGATCTTGCGATGATTCACGGTACGAATATGGCGTTCCTCGTCGCTTCGATACTGGCTATAATCGCGCTGTTCATGATGTTTTTCCTCAAAGAACCGCCGCGGGTGAAGCCGGAATCCGGCGAATCGTCAAGTTCTTCCGAAGAGAATAAACGCAGTACATCCAAACAACAAACCAAACCGGTATCGCAATCTTGATACCGGTTTTGCTTTATATTGTGTACATGATAATGCGTGCACATTTATTTATTTTTATCAATACTTGTGGAAAATTAAATTGTTTACTATAATATATATTGTTACTTTAAATAACAATCTGTCCACACGATAGATTGTACCCATTATTCTATACAGAGACAGGAGAGATCCCTTTGAATCCGAAATATAACGCATTATTTGAGCCATTTACACTGAATGACGGTATCGAACTGAAAAACCGCATTGTGCTTGCACCGATGACGCACTCTTCTTCCAATCCAGATGAAACGATCTCGGACGCTGAACTGGAATACTACGCTAGCCGTACAGGTGGCGTTGGTCTGGCAATTACAGCTGTCGGTCACGTAACACCGGGTGGTAAAGGTTTTGCTGATCAATTTCGTGTTGTAGGCGACGAGTTCTTGCCAGGTCTGACTCGTTTGGCAGAAACGCTGAAAAAGAATGGCGCCAAAGCTGTACTGCAAATTTTCCATGCTGGTAGTCAATCTCCGGCGGAACTGGTAAATGGTGATGTGACTGCACCAAGCTCTGTCCCAAGCACACGCTTTGACGGACAAGAAGGCGCAGCTCCACGTGAACTGACTGCTCAAGAGATCGACGATATTATCGCAGACTTTGGTAAAGCGACTGCTAATGCAATCGCAGCTGGATTTGACGGCGTAGAAATTCACGGCGCTAACGGCTACCTGATCCAACAATTCTTCTCCCCGCACTCCAACCGTCGCGAAGACAAATGGGGCGGTGATGTACATGGTCGTCTGGCGTTCCCACTAGCTGTTGTGGACGAAGTACAGCGTGTAGTGAAAGAACAAGCCAAAGGTCCTTTCATCGTTGGTTATCGCTTCTCCCCAGAAGAACCGGAAACACCAGGGATCACAATGGCAGAAACACTGGTGCTGATCGACGCATTGGCTGAGAAAAACCTCAGCTACCTGCATGTGTCTCTGATGGAATACGATTCTGTACCGCGCCGTGGTGTAGACGATACTCGTTCCCGTCTGGCTATTATTCAAGAACGCGTTGGCAACAAAGTACCAGTCATCGGCGTAGGTTCGGTGAAAACACCGGAAGATGCTCTTGCTGCACTGGAAACAGGCGCACCACTCGTTGCTATCGGTCGTCAACTGATCGTTGAACCGGCATGGGTAGAAAAAGTAGAATCCGGTCGTGAGCAAGAGATTGCGTACACCATCAGCAAAGGCGATCAACAAGCGCTGACTCTGCCAGATCCACTGTGGAACATGGTCATCAATATTCCGGGCTGGTTCCCTGTTGTAGAAGCGGAAGAGTCCACAAAGTAATTCAAGACACTGCGAATGAGTCTGATTTGCGGATGTATTAGATCTGAAATAGAATATTTGACGGCGACTTGACGGAGCAATCAGTTTGGTTGCTGATGTCGAGCGCCATAATAAAAGCAACCCCGGTATGCACATTCGCTGCAACCGGGGTTATTTTACATAATGAGGTTGAAAAAGTACCATTTTGAACGCCAACGCCAACGCCAACGCCAACGCCAACGCCAACGCCAACGCCAACGCCAACGCCAACGCCAACGCCAACGCCAACGCCAACGCCAACGCCAACGCCAACGCCAACGCCAACGCCAACGCCAACGCCAACGCCAACGCCAACGCCAACGCCAACGCCAACGCCAACGCCAACGCCAACATTAACAGCTACGCTATGTTTTATACCGATATAGCATTATATAGGCATGCACAACGCAACCGCTAATCCTGATGAGAATACGTAGTACCATTGGTATCGACATACACCGATTGGATTAATGTCCGTTTATAGGGTGCGCCAGTATCTGTTTTGCCTTCAATATCGCTGGTGATGACGTAATTGGATGGCTTGCCGGACGTTGGCGTTGGTATACGTTCCTGTACCGCATCGGAGGTGAGCGAACGCTGCTGCTCGGTCGGTGCTGCGATGCGTTTGCCGTGAACGTCATAATAATCAACGGTGTACGAGATGCTAGTTTGCTCATGATCCAGCCCTTCTGTCTGTACATTCATATTCAATGTATTGGCAGAGAGTGAGCTGTTCAGACTTGCCTGATTGTTGCTGCCTATGAAGACGGCGGTCATCAGGTAGGCGCCGGATGTGCGACTGATCGCTTTCACCTGCCAGTCTCCTGCAATAGGTGTGTTCAGTTGGGCAAGCTGATGATACGCGTCTTTGAAAATCTCATCATCCGGCTGGGCATTCACCTGTACCTGCTGCACATCGCCAGTCGGTGAGATCAGTTCCAGCGAAGTAACTGGCTGGCTACTGATCCAGTCCAGTGTTACGGATTGCACGTTATCTTCTACGGTCAATGTCTCAGCTGTGGTGCCATTGTAATTACCACCGCGTACATAATAATGACCATTTGCCGAAGAACTATCGGTATTGTCGTCAGTAGAAACGTGCGGCTGGTACACGTCTTCGTATACGCTTGAGGTAACAGAAGAAGTGGCAAGAGCAGGAGAAGGTACTGCGCCACTTACTGTACCGATATACGGTTTGAACAGATCGAAGGTGTAAGAGCCGGTACGCACGGTTGCATGATTCCACGGTCCCTTTTGAATCAATTGGCTTCCCGGTAATACCGCGCTATCTGTCGTCACAACGCCATCATTGCTGCCGAAGACAGACAGATAGGCACCGCCGAATGTGTAAGATGCTTTGGATGAGCCAGACCATTGATCACCGCTCATCGTGTAAAAAGGAACCTTGTTCACATCGGCATCTTTTGCCATTTCGGAGCGGAAGTATTCCATATAAGACGTTTGCAGTGAGCTGGTGCCGGGGCTTTGCGAACCGATCAGATCGGCAAGCCAGCCTGCCCAGCTACTGTAAGCGAGATCGGCAAGCTGTGAACCGTGATGCGGGCTACTGAGAGTAATGACGCGGCTCACATACGGATAGGCGTTGTAGCGAACGAGGGCGGATTGGGTATCAACGCCGCCTTTGCTATGGGCGATGATGACGAGCTTTTTGCCGTACTTCTGGCTGATCTCCTTGATCTTCGCCGCCAGCAATTCGCCGTCCTTCCACATGTCCTCTGGTGTACCGGAAATGTCATACATGTTAATAAAGGCAGTCTGGTATCCGTTGTTGTACGCATAGTCGTACATGTCATTTTCGTTGTACCAGACTTTGGCTTGACTGGTCAGACCGTGGACGAACAGCAGCACTGGCTTATTAGGATCGATCTGTGCGGGCGATTGTCCGGCAGCCCATGCCCCCGGAACATCTGCGACCGCTGGCGTAGCAGGTGCCATATGCGCCTGTGAAGGCAGCATTGGCAGAAGCATACTGGCTGTCAGTGCAGACGCTAACAGCTTTTGTTTCCATTTCATTATATATTCCTCCTTTAATATGTAGGCTGGATATATGATGTATCCTTCATTAATGTATAGTATATTTGTTAATGCTGTTACCTAATTATCGACTTCTTTTGTTTAGCTGCACAAAAATGATATTAAAAATTTTAATAATTCCCTAATAAATGTGAGGTAATTTTTCATCGATTGAGTATAATAGAATTCGTGACTACATAAACGCGGCGGTCGTACCATGGTAATGGAAAACGTTACCTGTTGTTATACCAAAGTATGTAACAAAAAGTACAAGCCAGCCGGGAAGAAGGGGTTAACGTATGGAAAAGATGGAACTGCTGCGCAATCCAAAACAGCGCAAACTGCTGTTCAGCGCAGGTTTCAGCTGGATGTTTGATGCGATGGAGGTTGGCATGATCTCCTTTATCGCGGCGGCATTAGCGAAAAGCTGGCAATTAAGCCCGCAGCAAATTGGCTATTTGACGAGTATCAACTCGGTCGGTATGGCAGTTGGTGCGATTGCTGCCGGTTATCTAGCAGATCGGTATGGACGCAAATCGATTCTGCTCTGGACTTTGCTTATTTTCTCGATTGCGAGTGGATTGTCAGCATTGGCAACCGGATTTGGTGTCTTGCTGCTGCTGCGCTTTATCGCTGGCTTCGGGCTTGGTGGAGAATTGCCAGTTGCTTCGACACTCGTATCGGAATCAGTTGCGGTCAAGGATCGTGGGCGTGCGGTTGTATTGCTCGAAAGTTTCTGGGCGTTTGGCTGGATCATCTCCGCTGTTGTTGCCTATTTTGTCATCGCCAAATACGGCTGGCAGTGGGGCTTTATTATCGGGGCAATTCCGGCGTTGTATGCGCTCTATCTGCGCCGCGCTATTGATGATTCGCCACGTTATACAGCTGCTGGTGCGGGGAAACGTGCTTCCTTCGGCGAAGGGCTGCGCAATATCTGGAATAGTGAGCATCGTCGTACTACGCTCATGGCTTGGATTCTCTGGTTTACGGTTGTCTTTTCGTATTATGGTATGTTCTTGTGGTTGCCATCAGTGATGGGCTTGAAAGGCTTTACGTTGATCAAAAGCTTTGAATACGTATTGATCATGACGCTGGCGCAATTGCCGGGTTACTTTACAGCTGCGTATTTTATTGAGAAATTCGGTCGCAAATTCGTGCTGGTGCTGTATCTAGTGCTGACGGCGGTTAGTGCAATCTGGTTCGGCTTTGCCACTAGTGAACTCTCGTTGATTCTGGCGGGCATCTGTCTGTCATTTTTCAATCTCGGTGCATGGGGCGGACTGTATGCGTATACGCCGGAGCTGTATCCGACGCGTGTGCGTTCCACTGGTGTCGGCATGGCAGCAGGCTTTGGGCGAATTGGCGGCGTGATTGCGCCATTCCTCGTCGGTATGCTTGTAGGTAAAGGGGTGGCGGTTAGCTCGATCTTTATCATTTTCTTCGTGGCGATTCTGATCGGTGCGGCTGCGGTGCTGTTCCTCGGCAAGGAAACGAAAGGGCTGGAGCTGGATTAACGTCTGTTGATACGGCTTTGCCATTGTTGTTAAAACAGAACGTATGCCGTTTCTAGTATTTGTCATATCTCATCACTGCAACATAATGTTATAATGAATCACAGAAATACAACTTATTTGCGATGATGGAGGATATGAGATGAATAGTGACTTTCTGACAGGCACCGAGCTGCTACTGGCGTATGAGGATATTCGGATGACCAAATCGCGATATTGCCGGTTTATTGATACGAAGGATTGGGAAGCACTCAAGGACGTATTTGCTCCTGATGCGGTGGCGGATTTCAGTACAGAAGGAAATCCGATTCCCGTGCTGGAAGGACGCGATACGATTGTAAATGTATTTCAAGAGCTGGTAGATCCAGCAGTTACCGTACATCAGGTGCATGGCGCGGATATTGAGCTGGTATCGGCTACAGAAGCGAACGTGCTGTCTCCAATGGAGGATTATGTAACATTCCCTGAGGGCAATCCCAATAAGTCGTTCCACGGTTACGGGTATTACCATGAAACCTTTGTGAAATTGGATGGACGTTGGGTGATTCAGCATACGAGCTTGAAGCGTTTGCGCCTTGATATTCTGTAAGTTGTGGACGGGAACGATGGTCTTGATAGCAGTAATCAAGATGTAGTATAGGTGGCTTTATCCGTTACGAATGATTTCAATTGTAAAAGAAAAGGGCGTTATCACCGCATGGTGGTAGCGTCCTTTTTGGATTTGTCTCATATTGTAAGGTTTTTGTAATGGGGTAACGATGCATGTGTACATAGAATGATTAACAATTACTCTTTTCCAAATAATTCACTTAGCAAGGAATCCGGTTTTTCCAAAAAGCGGCGGGTTAATTGGTAATGCTCTGTATCTCGATAATCAATACGCTCCAATGAGGAACCATCAAACGAAATAATATCTGCACCTGGATAACCCATTAAGATCGGCGAATGGCTGGCAATAATAAACTGCGAACGTGGCGCCAGATCGTGGATGATGCGCATAAAAGCAAGCTGACGGGCAGGAGATAATGCAGACTCCGGCTCATCAAGCAGATAGATCGAAGGCTGACGTGAACGACCGAATCGATGCTGAAACAGGGCAAGGAAGGATTCACCATGAGAACGATGATGTAGCGACTTCCCGCCATAGTTGGCAAAGAATGTCTGTGTACAGGGATCTTGCTCACTTTCATCAATATGACTGGCAAACTGATAAAACGATTCCGCTCGCAAAAAGAATCCTTCTGTCAGCTTGGGCAGCCAAGATAGGCGGATATAATCGCCAAGTGCCGATTCGGCAGCTTCTACCTGATACGCATTTTGCCGCGAACCTCCAGCAGTGTGGAACCCACTTTGATAAGCGATCGCCTCTAGCAGGGTCGATTTACCGGAACCATTTTCCCCGACAAAAAAAGTAACAGGCGCATGCAAGCGCAGACTGTCCATTTTGTTGATTAGTGGCAGATGGAATGGATAGACGGAATAATCTTTGATTTTCTCATGCAGTAAAGTAATTTGCTGTAACGCCATAACAAACTCCTCTCTTACAATAGAGTCAGCAAACCGTAGATTAATGTTGTACGTATGTATCGAAATCTTGCAAAATGATGAACCTCAATTCTCATTTATAATATATCATCTCCTGCTTTCATCCAATCTTCATTCACAAAATGGACAAAATTATGAAATCGGTTCACTTTTTCGCCTAAAAGTGTTTTATAATGGGCACAAGCAGGTAAAAAAAGGTAATGTGGTTGCTTGTTCCCAGAGTGTACCACTTGTTTTCCTGTGTCAATGTGTAATGAAGGTTTCAGCAAACTTATCCTTTCTTGAAAGGCGGAACATGTTATGGCAGATGAGAACAATAAGAACCCGCAATCAAATGATCAAGAAGAAAATGTAACGCTGACGAACCGACAGGGCCATCCTGTCACCGACAACCAGAATGTACGTACTGTAGGCAACCGTGGTCCCGTTACACTGGAAAACTACAATTTTCTCGAAAAAATAACCCATTTTGACCGTGAACGTGTACCTGAGCGTGTCGTGCATGCTCGTGGAGCAGGTGCGCATGGAGTATTTGAAGCGTACGGTACGGTTGGCGATGAGCCGGTATCCAAATATACCCGTGCCAAGTTATTCCAAGAAAAAGGCAAAGAAACACCGGTATTTGTACGCTTTTCCACGGTTGTTCATGGTGGTCATTCACCGGAAACATTGCGCGATCCGCGCGGCTTTGCTACCAAATTCTATACCGAAGATGGAAACTGGGACTTGGTCGGCAACAATCTGAAAATCTTCTTCATCCGTGATCCGTTGAAATTCCCGGACATGGTACATGCGTTTAAACCAGACCCGATTACGAACGTACAAGATATGGAGCGTTTCTTCGATTTTATCGGAAACAGCCCGGAATCTACACATATGATTACCTTCCTGTTTTCCCCATGGGGCATTCCGGCGAATTACCGCGAAATGCAGGGATCAGGTGTAAATACGTACAAATGGGTCAACGAAGCAGGTGAAGCGGTATTGATCAAATACCACTGGGAACCGCTGCAAGGCATCCGTAATCTGTTACAGGATGAAGCGAACCAGATTCAGTCGCTCGACTTTAACCATGCTACGATTGATCTGTACGATGCGATTGAGAACGGCGAATACCCAGAATGGGAACTGTGTGTCCAGATTATGGAAGACAACTACCATCCAGAGCTGGACTTTGACCCGCTTGATCCGACTAAGCTGTGGCCGGAAGAGCAATTCCCATTCCTGAAAGTCGGAAAAATGACGCTCAATCGCAATCCGGTTGACTACTTCAATGAAGTGGAGCAGGTCGCATTCGGTACAGGTGTACTGGTGGATGGACTGGACTTCTCGGATGACAAGTTGCTGCAAGGACGTACCTTCTCGTACTCCGATACCCAGCGTCACCGCGTTGGCTCCAACTATCAGCAACTGCCGATCAATGCGCCGCACAGCCGTGTAGCGACGAATCATCAGGGCGGACAAATGCGTTATCAAAGCGACCGTGCGCCGGGTCAGAACCCGCATGTCAATTATGAGCCGTCTTCGCTGGGTGGTTTGAAAGAAGCGCCAAAACCGGGTAAAGATCATGAGCCGGAATATTACGACGCACGTCTAATGCGCGAGAAAATCGACCGTCCAAACGATTTCGCTCAAGCAGGAGAAACGTACCGCAATTTTGAAGATTGGGAACGCGATGAGCTGGTCAAAAACATCGGCGGCAATCTGGCGCAATGCAACGAAGCGATTCGCAATCTGGTGCTGAACAATATCACGCAGGCAGATGAAGAGTACGGCAATCGTGTACGCGAGGAGATCACCAAAGCCGAAGCGATGGGAAAACCGACTCATCGTGCTCATGCGCCGAAAAAAGCGGATAGTTAAGCATAGGATACGAATTGATACCGATTCAGGCAACGATGTAAGGAAGAAAAAAATGAAATTTCGAATGACATCTTAAAAGTTTTGTGTTGATATAACTACAGCACAGTATACTGATTTTGATTGTGGCAGTTTACGTAGTTGAACGACATACAATGCTGGCTTTTTGCATATTGGCTAGAGATTGAATTGATATAATACAAAGGATCAGTTCGGGTTATACCCGGCTGATCTTTTTTTGTGATTAAATGGAATTGATCATATAGCGAAATATATATCTACAAACGAAATAAATGCAGGGGTTTGAAATTCAATACAGTAGATAGAGGGAGAAGTTTTAGAAATGTGGAGTTTGAAGTATACTGATGTAGGAAGAGAAGGGGAGAATACATGAAATACTGGACAAAAAAGGTGTATGAGGAAATGCAGGCATTTGGTCTGCCAGGATTTTATGAAACGGAAGCAGAGCTTGAAGAAGCGAGGCAATGGGCAATCGAAGATGGTCATGACTTTGTGGAGAGAGCGATTGAATATAATGAGTATCGTATGCCGTTATGGGAACAATACTTACCGAGAGAATTAGTAGAGTACGCTCGTAATCATCAGATGTTAACATGTTACTTGCCTGAGCCTAAGGTACTGCAAGCAATGCAACATGCGAAACAATACTGGGAAGACAAATGGATTGGACTCTGTAATCAATATGCTCAACAGTATCAAAGCATTCTGAATCAACTGCCTGCTGGTGCGATTGAATTACAGGAGAACTGTCATATTCATGATGCAAAAATTATAGCAGTGCGAGAACTGCCGAATAATCAACAAATACATAATACAGAATCTTATAAAACGATAGAGATTAGACTGGCACATGACAGTGAATATGGCTATCGATTTACTTTTGAGGGAGTTACACAATTTATATATGATGTGGATATTCTGAATAATATCTGTCTTTACAAAGAGATCGATAGAGAGGGAGAACAGCATTTTGCTTTTGGAATGTTGCTCTGTAATGCAAAAGGAACGCAGGATAGCATGAATCAAATGAGTATCGTATTTCAAAGCGTGACGGTTGAACAAGGCACTCATTTGGGAGCTACGAATTGCTCTCATGCAAGCAAGTCATACGGCTTATCTTTTGGAAACTAACTGACTCGTTTAATTGTGCTGGATTCATGGTAATGGATAACAGGAGGCGATTGTATGAAAATTATTATTACGCAGGAAGAAGCGGTACAAAAAGGCATCTGGAACGATGTGATGCAAATGTTTGGTGTGGAGAACGAGGACGAAACCTATCCGCAGGAGCAGTTTATTTTGTCCGAGGAACAGGCTCGCAAGGTAAAGCTAATCTGATCTTATAGGCGCATCAAACGCTAGCTATCGCGCAAACACATAGCAAAATTATGAATATGGATGATTCTCCAATACGAATGATTCTGCATTCCTACTACAATGAAGCCAAAAAGTCCGACTTTTGCTAAGCTAGCAAGGTCGGTTTTTTTGGCTTTTGTACATGTTATCCTTCACCTGCTGCGTTATCAATTCTATCTGCCACGTTATCAATTCCAAAAGCGATCCGCATCGTATCATAATCATTCACTGTATCTCATACTCATATGTATGCTTCGCAATATACTACAATTATGCATAGTATTGTCACCAAATCTACATCGTATTTAGTGAAACCAATCGTCCATTCAAGGGTAAACAAATAGTATGGAATGGCGGTTGTTAGTGGATATTTAACTACATACATAACAACTGTATATGACCAGTCATATCCTCTTCATACATCGCACGATCATAGCAAAATTCAGAGACAGGAGTGGTGGGAATGGAATTTTACAAGGTCAGCGCAGAGGAAGCACTGGCGGAAGTGAATAGCAGTGAACAGGGCTTGTCTTCCAGTGAAGCACAGCAGCGCTTGGAAGCGGATGGATATAACGAGTTGAAAGGCAAGGAACGTACGCCAACGTGGAAGCTATTTGTGGAAAATGTACGAGATCCGATGGTAATTGTGCTGTTGATTGCTTCCATTGTACAAATTGTGCTTGGTCATGTGGTGGAAGCAGGCATTATTATTTTCGTGTTAATTCTGAATGCGATCATTAGCGTCGTGCAGACGCGTAAGGCGGAAAGCTCCATCGAAGCGTTGCGCCAGATGTCCACACCGGAAGCGAAGGTGATTCGGGATGGTCACAAGCAATCGTTACCTGCACGCGAGCTGGCAAGAGGAGATATTATTTTGCTGGATGCTGGGGATTATGTGCCGGCGGATGCGCGTTTGCTGGAATCCGGCAGTCTCAAAGTGGACGAAGGTATGCTAACTGGTGAATCGGAAGCGGTGGAAAAGCATATTCGCACGATCGACAGCGAATCACCGATTGGAGATCGCAAAAATATGGTGTTCAGCGGTGCACTGGTCGTCTATGGACGCGGGACTGCTGTCATTACAGGCACTGGGCAACAGACAGAAATTGGTAAAATCGCTGGTCTGATCGAGAGCGCCGAATCGAAGCAAACGCCGCTGCAACGCAAGCTGGAAAGCTTTAGCAAAAAGCTGGGCGTGTTCATTTTGCTGCTCTGTATTCTCATCTTTGGTGTAGAGGCGGCTCGCATCTGGTTAGGCAATGAGACGGTCGATACGACAGCAGCCATTCTGGATGCATTAATGTTTGCTGTCGCGGTCGCGGTTGCTGCTATTCCAGAAGCGTTATCATCCATCGTGACGATTGTATTGTCTGTCGGCACGAATAAGATGGCAAAGCAGCATGCTATTATCCGTCGTCTGCCAGCAGTCGAATCACTCGGCTCCACCAGCGTCATCTGTACCGACAAAACAGGTACACTGACTGAGAATAAAATGACGGTCGTCGATTACTTTTTGCCGGACGGAAGTCGTGACGATTTCCCTGATGACCCGGAGCAATGGTCGGTCGGTGAACGCAGACTGGTGCATATCGCGGTGCTGTGTAACGATTCCCATATCGATGAAGAAGGCAAAGAGATGGGTGATCCGACCGAGGTCGCATTAATCGCCTTTAGTAACGCGAAAAATAAGCATTATGGCGAAATTCGCGATGGCTTTCCACGCGAGGCGGAGCTGCCATTTGACTCAGACCGCAAGCTAATGTCCACCGTGCATATATTGGAAGGGCAGAAGACATTGTTAACGAAAGGCGGACCGGATGTGCTGATTGGGCGCTGTACTATGGTGCTGGTTGGCGAAGAGGTCGTGCCACTGGATGATGAGATTCGTGAGCGCTTGGTGGCGGCGAATGAGGACTTTTCCGAACGGGCATTGCGGGTATTGGCGTATGCTTATAAAGAGTTGGAACATGATCACAGCGAGATCGGACTGGACGATGAACATGACCTGATTCTGGTCGGTTTGACCGCAATGATCGATCCGCCGCGTGAAGCAGTGTACGGTTCGATTGAACAATCTCGTCGTGCGGGTATTCGTACGATTATGATCACAGGCGATCATAAGACGACAGCTCAAGCGATTGGGCGCGAGATCGGTCTGATGGATCAGGATGATATTGCATTGACTGGACAGGAATTAGACAAGCTATCTGATCAGGAGCTGGACAATAAGCTGGAGCACATCTCTGTCTATGCCCGTGTCTCCCCGGAAAATAAAATCCGTATCGTACGCGCATGGCAGAAAAAAGGTCAGATTACCGCCATGACTGGCGATGGTGTCAACGATGCTCCTGCACTCAAGCAAGCGGATATCGGTGTAGCGATGGGCAGTGGAACCGATGTTGCCAAAGATTCGGCAGCGATGATACTGACAGACGACAATTTTGTTTCTATCGTTAATGCGGTGAGTGTAGGGCGTACCGTATTCGATAATATTAAAAAGTCGATTGCTTATTTGTTCGCTGGTAATCTGGGAGCGATTATCGCTATTATTTTTGCATTGATCATGGACTGGGTGAATCCATTTACGGCAATCCAGCTTCTATTTATCAATCTGGCAAATGATTCGTTACCAGCAATCTCACTCGGAATGGAAAAAGAAGAGCCGGGAGTAATGGATCGCAAGCCGCGTGATATTGACGAAGGTATCTTCGCTGGTGGTACGATGCGGGCAGTTATTACACGCGGACTGATCATCGGGATCGCGGTCATTGTGTCACAGTATATCGGCTTGCAGCATTCGCCAGAGCTGAGTGTAGCAATGGCATTTACGACGCTGATTCTGGCGCGCACCTTGCAAACCTTTGCGGCACGCTCTAATGTACAGACTGCGATTGGTGCCGGATTGTTCAGCAATAAATATGTCATCGGCTCAGTGCTGTTGTGCTTTGTGCTGTATGGCATAACACTGTTGCCGGGAGTTCGTACATTCTTCGCTATTCCAGATAGCTTTGGCGTGCAGCAGTGGTTGATTGCAACCGCTTTGGCAGTAGGCGCACTCATTGTAATGGAGCTGGAAAAGATCATTCGCCGTGCCGCATCAGGCGGTAGCAAGGCACAACCTCATGCAGCTTAATTTCCCGATTTTAGCTACTACGTTCTACAAATAGTAGTGGTACAAGGAATAGGGATGCAAATAGGAAAAGTATAAATACCAAATTAAAAAGTACAAACAGTAAAACGAAAAGAGCGTGCAGGGAGAATGCCAATCCCCTGCGCGCTCTTTTTATTTAACACATAACACTATATTTGAGATGTAAAACTATGTTTGAGATATAAAATTGTATTTGAGATGGAAACCTGTGTTTGAGATATAAAACTATGTTTGAGATGGAAACCTGCATTTCAAATGCAACACTCCATTTAAGTTGTAAGAGACAACGCCCGCTTCTTTACCAGCGGAGTGGTACACGGTCATTCCACAGTATCCAGCGATACGTTTCCAAAATGGGAGCAGTGCCAATATTGTACTCATGCATACTACCGTGATGCAGATCAAGCCAATGCGCCATGCCATTATACGTACCGACAATCAGCCAGCGTTCATCCGGTGAGATGGTCATGCCTGCAATCGTACCGCCCAGATAATGACGCCAGATTTCCACTCCCTGATGATCAATCAGGCGCAAATATCCATAAGCGTCGCCCAGAATATTGCCCTGTTCCAAAGCAACCCCGGCATACACACGCATCTCCTCATCGACCAATGGCAATTCGTCATACGCACCAATCTCACCACGTTGCACCGCCGCCAAATTCACTGTAGCTGTCGCCCCATTGTAGAAATGGCAAGCATTATACCAGACCGCAGTACTCTCCACATTGAACAGACTGTAATGCGGATAGCTGGACTGCGGCGCAAATGTATGTCGTTGCTGCGTCGGCATATGCAGCAGCCCATGCTCACTACCCTGATTACCATAAGCGATCCATTGCTCATCTATAGACACAGCACCATGAACCATGGACGACCAAGTGCTATCGTAATCTGCACCATATTCTGTAATCTCTTCTGGTGAGGGGGAGAGGATTGTTATATTTCCCTTTGACAGGACATACACACCATATTCGCTAACAAGCAGCAGCGACTTGCCCTGATCAAACGGAATCAGTTGCAACAAGGAATGGACAGCAGACTCAGCCGTTGCTAGTGATTGTATATTGGGCAAAAAGTCAGCAATCGTAGATTGCATACTTTGCCATTCGTAATAAGCGACTTCTACACCGTTCAATTCATGATCGGGATGCATAATGATAGAGATGCCTTTTTCATCCGCGAGCGCGACATAGGCACCGTCCGGGGAAAATCCAGCACGACGCACATCCTTTATCAGAATGATCTTATCCTCTGAAGCCAGACAGATTCGGCTTATAGAGGAACCAATACCAGTTTGTAATAGCACCCGTGTACCGGCGAAGCCAAGTGGAAATATTGGCTGCAACGTAGTGGACGCTTCTTCTTCACTGAAAAGGGCAAGCAGTGGAGAAGAAGCAGGCGGCAGTAAGGTATGCAATTGCTCGATCTCTCCTGCGGCATTCGCTGCTTCAATCATATCCATCACTTCAGGTGCTAATCTATATCGTTCATCTTGCGGTTCTTCCTGCTGAGCTGTCCAATCGGTTTCAACGCCAATACGTACAAATTCATTAATGTCTTGCGCATACTGCTTGCTTTGTTCTCGCCACTTTGCAGCGACGACTTCATGTAGCCATTCCATCTATGTACCTCCTGCGTATTGATATCGCTATTGTAACAGAAGGGAAAAGAGGAACTCAAAAATAGTGGCGAAACAGATCGTTTGAGCCAAAATGGATAGATAGCAATCGCGTTCTAAAATCCAATAACCCAAAAGATCGCATCATAAAAAAGGCAGTACAGATCGTTATGATCCATACTGCCTGCTGTATACATTGATCTGGATTCCTGTAGCGATCTGATTACGCCAGATTACTTATCGGAATCTTTTTTGTCTTTGTTGTCATCGTCGCCCGAGGCAACTGGAGATGGTTTGGATACCCAATCATCTGCTTGGGTTTCAGGATTGGCACCCTGTTCCTTTTTGTGTTTCTCCATTAGTGTATCTTCCGAATTCGGATTTTCCATATTGTTGTCTTGTGTCATGATGCTCTCCTCCTCGTGAATACTTCACTTTATTTTGTTCAGTAATGCTCTGTTCTTCATTACCCGATTGCAGAAAAGGGAAACATATATATGTCAAAGTCGTCTTATTCCATAACGAGCAGAAACGAGCAGAGAAATATACATGTACATACGAAATATGTAAAAGGAGATATTTAGTATGGAAAATATGAGCCTGTTGTTGACTCGCCTGATGTTGAGCATTGTGTTTTTATGTTATATATCACAGAAGTTGTTTGGATGGTTTGGCGTTTATAGCATCAAAGGTATTGGAAATACGGTCATATGGCATATCAAATGATCGTGTTTCTTTTTGTATAAAAGTCAGATTACCCTGCATATTACTTTACTTATTACCGATTAAGCGTTACCAATTTTAAATATATTTTTGTTTATTTCCGATTTATATATTTTCAAATAAAAACAGAAGTGATATACTGCAAACAAAGGAACCGCTATTTGGCATGATATTCCAGACAAGCGGTAGCATACTAGGCAATATAATCGACAACATCTGTAATGCAATCAACTGTGTATCGAGCGGCAGCAATGAACAGGAAGATACCTATTCGCGCGCCACAACGACACAGAACAATGGAGGATAACGCATGATACCGAATCAATGGAATGCACAGCAGGCAAATAGTATACAAGAAGGTGTGGACAAGCTTGTATACCGATCCAATCTGATTGGCTCTGATCGCCGGGTATGTAACTGGGGCGGCGGTAATACGTCCAGCAAAGGGACAGTACAGGATTTTCGCGGTCGTGATGTAGAAGTGATGTATGTAAAGGGCAGTGGCTCCGATCTGGCGTCGATGAAGGCGCAGCATTTTACAGGATTGCGTCTCGATGATATTGTTCCGTTGTTTGAACGTGAGGAGATGCCGGACGAGGAGATGGTCGCTTATCTGGGTAATTGCATGATCGATGCCAAAGCGCCGCGTCCATCGATTGAGACGCTGCTGCATGCGTTTCTGCCGTTCAAGCATGTGGATCATACGCATCCTGATGCGATTATTAGTCTCTGCTGTGCGGATAATGGCAAAGAGCTGGCGCGTGAAATTTTTGGAGATACGTTTGTCTGGGTGCCGTATATTCGTCCGGGCTTTACGTTATCGAAAATGATCGCTCAAGGCGTACTGGATCATCCTAACCCGCAACTGGTACTGATGGAAAAGCATGGTCTGGTTACATGGGGCGAAACACAGGAAGAATGTTACAATACAACTATCGAGATCATTAATCGCGCTGCACAGTACATCGAAGACAAGGCAAAGCAAAAGCCGCTATTTGGTGGCGAGAAATTGCAAGCGTTCTCATCGGAACAGCGCAAGCATCTGGTATCCAGCATTATGCCTGCGGTACGTGGTGCGGTTAGCGATAGCAAGAAGATGATTTTGACTTTTGACGATGGTGACGATGTGCTGGCATTTGTGAATGGTACAGATTCGGCTGCCTTATCGCAGGTCGGTGCGGCTTGTCCCGATCACCTCGTACATACAAAGATGAAACCGCTATTCATCGATATTGCGCCAGATGTAGATGATGTGGACGGGCTGAAGCAGGCAGTTATTGAGGGCATTCATCAATACAAAGAAGAGTACCGTGCGTACTTTGAGCGCAATCATCAGGAAGGCGATGTGATGTTTGAGCCAGCACCGCGTGTCATCCTGATTCCGGGTGTCGGTATGATCAACACTGGCAAAAGTCATGCCATGTCGCTCGTTAGCGGTGCACTGTATCATCGGGCGATTGCTGTCATGGGTGGTGCGACCGCATTGGGCGAGTTCGTGTCACTGAGCGAATCGGAATCGTACAACGTCGAATACTGGCCGCTGGAATTGTATAAATTGTCGCTCGCTCCTGCCGAAGCAGAATTTTCCCGGCAGATCGCACTTATTACAGGCGGCGCAGGCGGAATCGGCAGTGCAACCGCACGTCGCCTTGTGAGCGAAGGCGCACACGTTGTGCTAGCAGATCTGAATCTGGAAGGCGCACAAAAGGTAGCCGACGAGCTGAACGAAGCCTTCGGTCCTAACCGCGCACTGGCAGTGAAGATGGATGTGACGAATGAGCAGCTGGTATCGCAAGCATTTGCCGACACGGCACTTGCATATGGTGGTGTCGATGTTCTCGTCAACAATGCTGGTCTGGCAACATCCAGTCCGTTTGACGAAACGTCGCTCAAAGAATGGGAACTCAATATGAATGTACTCGGAACCGGCTACTTCCTCGTAGCGCGCGAAGCTTTTAAAATCATGAAGCAGCAGGAGCTTGGCGGTAGTATGGTCTTCATCGGCTCCAAAAACTCCGTCTACGCTGGCAAAAATGTAACAGCATACAGTTCAGCCAAAGCGCTGGAAGCACATCTGGCACGCTGTATTGCAGCCGAAGGTGGCGAGCTGGGTATTCGCGTCAATACGATTTTGCCGGATGCGATTCTGCAAGGCTCAGCGATCTGGAATTCGAACTGGCGCAACGAACGTGCCGCTGCATACGGCATTGAGCCGGATCAGCTGGAAGAGCATTATCGCAAGCGTACGACGTTGCTCGTTAACATTTATCCAGATGATATCGCCGAAGGAGTGGCTTATTTTGCCTCATCCAGAGCAGCGAAGACGACCGGCTGTATGCTAACGATTGATGGCGGCGTTCCGGCAGCCTTTACTAGATAAAAGAACCGCTTAGGATCATAGCTAACATTTGATTGATTATGATGTATACCAATCTATTACGATTGATTGCGATCTGGAAATCATATATGTGAATGTTATTGTACAAGTTTCACTTGACTTCATCCAACCCAATCAAGGAGGCATTATTATGTCCGACAAAGCGTATGCCTTATTCGAAGAACAACAGCAAGCCCGCGGCATTGACCTGAATACTGTCAAATCCCGCTTACAAGCATTGCAGATCGAGACTCCATCTTGGGGCTATGGCGATTCCGGTACCCGGTTCAAAGTGTTCCAAAAAGAAGGCGTGCCGCGCAATCCGTTTGAAAAATTAGAAGATGCGGCGCAGGTGCACAAAGTGACCGGGCTTTGCTCCTCGGTAGCGATCCACATTCCATGGGACAAAGTGGACGATTACGGTAAGCTGCGCAGTCATGCCGAAAGTCTGAATTTGAAAATCGGTGCGATCAACCCGAATCTGTTTCAGGAAGAAGATTATATGCTGGGGAGTGTAACGAACGCCGATCCAGCAATTCGCCGCAAAGCGACCAACCATCTGCTGGAATGCGTCGATATTGCCCGTGAAACGGGATCACGCGATATTAGTCTCTGGTTTGCCGATGGTACGAACTATCCGGGGCAGGGCAGTATTCGCCAGCGCAAGCATTGGATGCTAGAATCACTGGCGGAAATGTACAAATCGTTGTCGCCGGGGATGCGGATGCTGATCGAGTATAAGGCGTTTGAACCTGCCTTTTATCATACGGATATTGCTGATTGGGGTATGGCGTACAATTATGCGCTCAAGCTCGGCGAGCAGGCGCAAGTGCTGGTCGATACGGGACATCATCTGCCGGGGGCGAATGTGGAGCATATCGTATCGTATTTGATTGATGAAGGACGTTTGGGCGGATTCCATTTTAATAGTTATAAATATGCTGATGATGATCTGATTGTCGGGACGATCAATCCGTATGAGCTGTTCCTGATCTTCTATCAGATTCTGGATGCGGCGGATAGCGGGGAGCAGCGTCTGGTAGAGGCAGTCAACAATATTGCGTATATGATCGACCAATCGCACAACATCGAACAGAAGATTCCGGCGATGATTCGCTCAGTACTCAATGTGCAGACACAATATGCGAAGGCACTGCTGGTCGATCATCGCGAGGTGGCAGAAGCGCAGGCGCGCGGCGATGTGCTCGGAGCGGAGGATGCGGTTCGTCGTGCATTTGAATTTGATGTGACACCACTGCTGCATGCTGTACGCGAGGAGCAAGGATTGCCTGAGGAACCGATGAGAGCGTATTTGGATAATCAATATGGCAGCAGTATTCTGGCACGCGGCAAAGGCGGTGCAAGCTGGTGACGATTCTTGCTTATGATCTGGGGGCAGGCAGCGGCAGAGCGATCGTCGGCAGACTGAACGATAACCGGATCGTGACGCAGGAGATTCATCGGTTTAGCAATGATCCGGTTAAAGTGGGCGACCATCTGTACTGGGATATTTTACGGCTGTATCACGAAATTCAGCAGGGGCTGATCATTGCCAAGCAGGAGCAGATGCTGCCGGACAGCATTGGTATTGATTCGTGGGCAGTTGATTTTGGATTGATCGGTAGACAGGGCGAATTGCTTGCCAATCCGTATCATTATCGGGACTGGCATACACATGGTTCGATGGAGCGACTGCAAGCGGAGTTGTCGGCAGAGCGGATATTTGAAGCGACTGGGATTCAGTTTCTGAGCTTCAATACGATCTATCAGCTTGAAGCGATGGGGCGCGCGGAATCGCCGCTGCTCAAGGAAGCGCAGCGTTTTCTAATGATTCCCGATCTGCTGCGGTACTTTCTGACGGGCGAGATGATCAATGAATTTACGAATGCGACGACGACACAGCTGTACAATGCTAGACAACAGGAGTGGGATCGTAAGCTATTATCGCATATTGGATTGTCGCCCTCGCTATTCGGCAAGCCGGTGCAGCCGGGAGCGGCAGCTGGACATTTGCGTTCGTCGCTGCGGGTTGATCTGGGCTTGCCGGATATCCCGGTGACGGCGGTTGCGGAGCATGATACAGCCTCTGCTGTTGTGGCGGTACCAGCGTTGTCGGATTCGTTTGCCTACTTGAGCTGTGGTACATGGTCGCTAATGGGGACAGAAGTGAAGGAGCCGGTGATCAACGAGCAGGCGCTGGAGCTGAACTTCACCAATGAAGGCGGAGCGTACGGTACATTCCGATTGCTGAAAAATATTATGGGGCTGTGGATCTTTCAGGAGTTCAAGCGTGAAAGCGAGCGCGGTGGACACCATGTATCGTATGCCGATTGGATCAACGATACGGAAGCGGCTCCGGCATTTGCCGCTTTTATTGATCCAGATGACCAGCTATTTTTGCATGCCGGGGATATGCGTTCTCGTGTGCGTCAATATTGTCGTCAGACCGGGCAACAGCCGCCGGATGGATATGGTGAGGTAGCGCGCTGCATTTTCGAAAGTCTTGTTTTAAAATATCGTTATGTACTAGAGCTGACCGAGCAGCTGTCATGCAAGACATTCGACGGTCTGCATATGGTCGGCGGCGGCATTCAAAACCGCTTGCTCTGTCAATGGACAGCGAATGCAATTCGTCGCCCAGTCTGGGCAGGTCCGGCAGAGGGAAGCGCGATTGGCAATTTGGCGGTACAATGGATAGCACAGGGGACATTCCGCGATATCCGCGAAGCAAGAGCCGTCATCCGTGATTCTTTTCCAGTGGAGATCTATGAACCGCAGGAACAGGACGCATGGGAAGACGCTTATGGACGCTTCCGCCGATTGACCGCAGTGCCCGTACAATAACGATGCGGAGTTGAGGACTTGATGTTAGTAGCGGAACGGTATGACATGATTATCAAACTGGTCAATGAAAAAGGCAGCATGCGCGTCACCGAATTGAGTGAGCGTTGTCAAGTAACCGAGGAGACGATTCGGCGTGATCTGGATCGACTGGAGCGTCAGGGAATGCTGAAGCGGTCACACGGCGGCGCGGTCAGCGTTAAGGATGAACAGCCGGAGACGCCCTTTTCCGAACGGGAGATTATGCATGCCGATGAGAAGCGGCGGATTGCCGAGCAAGCGGTCAAGCTCATTCAGCCGAATGACCGCATACTGCTTGATGCGAGTACGACGGCGTGGTATATGGCGGCAAGTCTACCAGACATTCCGCTGACTGTACTGACCAATTCGATCCGGGTAGCGACCCAGCTTAGCAACCGTGAGAAGATTCAAGTGATCTCTACTGGTGGACAGTTGGTACAGCGCTCGCTGTCCTTTGTCGGTCCACTGGCAGAGCGTTCGCTGGATACGTACTATGTGAACAAGTTGTTCTTGTCCTGTCAGGGCGTGCATCTGGAACGCGGGGTGAGCGAATCCAACGAATTGCAAGGACGCGTGAAGCAGAAAATGGTCGGCATGGCGGATCAGGTCATTTTGCTGGCAGATGCGAGTAAATTCGGTGTGCAGGCATTTGCCCATGTGATGAATCTGGATGAGGTGGATGAGCTGATCACCGATAATCGCTTGCCAGGTGAGACGGTAAGACAGTTGGAAGAACACGATATTCGTGTGACGCTTGTCTGAAGATGCTCACTCGTGAGCAAGGCGTTGTGGAAGATTATAGGTTGAAGCAGATGATATGAGAGCGATTGGAACCGTATATCAAGTCAATTCATGATGCAACATACGCTCATTATTAGATGGATGGTATAGTTCTTATTCGCAGATGAGACACACTTGCAGATGATACACAATTCGCAGCCCGGCGTATGAACCGGGCTTTTCTATTCTAATGATGTGAAAAGGGATTTCTATCCATCCCAAAGTAGATGAGATGTGGACGTTTATTACAGTTACAGTCGTCTCATACGTAAATGTTCGATCGTAAATGTTCAATTTTTATTTGTAAGCGGTTGCTTCATAAATGGATATCTTACCAACAATCCCGCAGAAAGAAGGTGCAGCATGAAAGTTTCCCTGTTTATTACCTGTTTGAGCGATGCAATCTATCCGCAGGTTGGTGAAGCGATGGTCCGCTTGCTGGCAGCCCACGGGGTCAAGCTGGATTTTCCGCCCATTCAGACATGCTGTGGTCAGCCGTCCTATAACAGCGGCTATTGGGAGGAGACACGCACAACAGCGAAGACGATTCTAAAAGCATTTGAAGATAGTGATTTTGTTGTATCACCGTCGGGATCATGTACGTATATGATCCATCATTATCCTGAATTGTTCAAAGATGATCCGCATTGGTTGGAGCTAGCACATGAACTGGAAAAGAAGACGTATGAATTTACCCAGTTTCTCGTTCAGGTGTTAGGTGTGACGGATGTGGGTGCGCATTTTCCATATAAAGTTACGTATCACCCGTCATGTCACGGCAGTCGCTTGCTTGGGGTCAAAGATGAGCCGATGGAGCTGCTGCATCATGTGAAGGGCTTGGAGCTAGTGCCGTTACCATTTGCCGAGGATTGCTGCGGATTTGGTGGTACATTTGCAGTGAAGATGGCGGATATTTCCGGTGCGATGGTAACGGAAAAGGTCGATCATATCAAGGAAACCGAAGCGCAGGTGTTAGTAGGGCTAGATATGGCGTGCCTGATGAATATCGCTGGCAATTTGCGTCATCGCGGAGAACAGGTACGTGTGATGCATCTCGCCGAGCTGCTGTATGAAGGGGTGATGGTCACATGAATACGGCACATTCTACACACGGAACAGTCAAGGAACGGGCAGACGTGGCGCTGAACAATGATTTTCTACGCAAAGCGGTACGATTCACCACCGAGCGTCTGCGTAGTGGCAAACAGTCAGCCGCGATGGAGCATGGCAACTGGGAAGAATGGCGGGAGCGCGGGCGGCAAATCCGACTGCATACGATCGCACATCTGGATTATTATCTGAATCTGTTCGTGGATAATGCACGCAAAAACGGAGTTCATGTCCATTTTGCACCGGACACAGTAGCGGCGACAGATATCGTGATGACGATTGCTCGCCACAAGCAGGCACAATCGGTCGTCAAGTCCAAGTCGATGGTATCTGAAGAATTGCATATTAATCGTGCGCTGGAGCTAGCAGGAATCGAAACGGTAGAAAGTGATCTGGGCGAATATATTATTCAGCTTGCCGGGGAAGGACCTTCCCATATCGTCATTCCCGCTATTCACAAAAATCGCTACCAGATCGCCGAGCTGTTGTCCGAAGATGCAGGCGAGACGCTGCCGCCGGATACAACCGTGCTGGCAGGATACGTTCGTCGCAAGCTGCGTGAGAAATTCCTCGGCGCGGACATCGGTATGACTGGTTGTAACTTTGCCATTGCCGAGACGGGTTCGATGGTTTTGTTTGAAAATGAAGGCAATGCGCGCATGGTGACCACAGTGCCCAAAACGCAAATTACACTGATGGGCATGGAGCGCATCATTCCGTCATGGGAAGACCTTGAAGTGATGGCGACCTTATTACCGCGTTCTGCTACTGGTCAACGGCTAACGATGTACATGTCAGGCATTACTGGACCGAAACGCACAGCCGATGGCGATGGTCCAGAGGAAATGCACATCGTGATCGTCGATAACGGCCGTTCACAGCAGTTAGGTGATCCGGAATTTCAGGAGCTGCTCAATTGCATTCGCTGTGGAGCTTGTCTGAATGTCTGCCCCGTATATCGTCAGATCGGCGGTCATTCCTACGGCGGCACGTATAGTGGTCCAATCGGTGCCGTATTGACACCGGCGCTTAATCGCAATGTGGCGGAATGGGACGATATTGCCAACGCATCGAGCTTGTGCGGAGCATGTTACGAAGCATGTCCAGTTAAAATCCCGCTGCACGATATGCTCGTCTATTTGCGCCGCCGCAAAGTGGAACGTGGTCACGGCAATCGCTGGGAGTCCATCGGTATGAAAGGATTCGCAACCGTTATGGGCAATTCCAAACGGCTCCATCTAGCGCTGAAGATGGGTCAGCTATTTCAGAAGCCGATCGTAAAAGATAACGGCATTACACTCAAACTCGGTCCGCTCAAAGGCTGGAACACGTATCGTGTTATGCCGAAGATGGCGGATCATTCCTTCCGCGATAGCTGGTCAGAGCTGCAAAAGGAAACAGAGCAGCAATCTCATCAATTGGACGATAGCATCAAGGAGCGGATGGAGCGCATCGTGCGTGAACGAAGCCAGCGCAAGACAGGAGGCGACATACATGAAAACTGATTCCAAGCGTCCAAACCTTGAACAGAACAACGAACAGAACAACGTAGCATCCGATAGCGAGCCATCGTTTACACCTACCGATTCTCAACAACCAGATTGGTTACAAGAGCTGGAAGAACGTTCTCGTACAGCTCAAAAGGATTTTATCGACAACATTTCCACTAGGCTCAAACGTCCAATCATGACAGAGCCGCCACAGCATCCGTTTCGCGGTGCACCGCCGTTCTGGGCAAGTTTTGATTGGAACGAGGAGGAGAGAATTCAGCGTTTTACCCAGCATTTTCAGGAAGTGGGCGGGCATGTAACGCGTGTGGCGGATTGGCAAGAAGCAGGTCAATGGATCGCCGAGCACGCTCGTCATCTTGGTGCGCAGTATATTGTGCGTCAGCAATTGCCAGAGCTGGAACAACTGCAATTGGAGATGCAGCTACCAGAAGCGCATATTTCCGTTTGGAATAGTGATCCGGCACAGCCGTGGAAGGCGCGCGCCGCCGAAGCAGATATTGGCGTTGTGCTTGCAGATGGCGCTGCTGCATATACTGGCACCGTTATGGTCACTTCTGCTGCACAGCAGGGACGCTCTGTTAGTCTGCTGCCGACGGTGTGCGTTGTGCTGTTGCCTAGAGAACGGCTGTTTACTCGACTGGGTGAGCTATTGATTCCACTGGATACGCGCGGACGAGAGAATTTGCCAGCAGGTGTCCATTTTATCTCCGGTCCTAGTCGGTCGTCTGATATTGAAAATGACCTGACGATTGGTGTACATGGTCCGGGTATTATTTATACGTTACTGATTGGATGAAGTTGGGATGGAATACTGTGCATTATTCCACCTTATCAGTCCAGCGAATCACATGTATACGTTAGAGCAGTGTAGCACATACATGGGCAATCATATGCCCGATATGCGCTGCACTGCTCTATGCTTTTTTGACCATAGAAGGAGACATACGCTTGTCTTTCACACGAACCAATCCAGTAATGCCAATCAGCGTCAACAACAAACCGGCAAGCACGAACGCTGGCGTCACACCCGCAGACGTAACGAGCAGACCACCCAGCAATGGACCGGTAGCTGAACTGGCAGAAGTGAGACTACTCACTGTACCGAATACACGCCCTGTCATATGCACCGGGGTATGCTGTTGCAGCAACACCTGAAATGGTATAAAAGCAAATCCCGCTCCGATACCGACCAGCCAGAACGACAACAACAGTAATCCCGTTGTCAGCGATCCAGCATGAACCATCGCCGCAATCGGACCGACTATTACGAAGACCAATCCCATCAATGCAGCTCCGGCACTCATTTTGGATAAATGAGAGATATGCAGTCGTGAAGATAGCCACGCTGCCGTCAACGTCCCAACTCCGCTTGCAGTCATACACCAACCAAGCAATGACTGCTGAATACCCGGAATCTGGCGAAATAGCACAATCGTTTGCGAATCGGCAAGCTGCAATACGAGCAGCACCATACAGAGCAGCAACGTACCATAACCGATGATGCGCATATGTAGCATATAACGAACGCCCGTCACCAGATCGCTCCAAAATGAACGCTGACGTTCTCTTTCTTCCGGCTCTGCATCACGACTTGCCGTCTGCATCGCTTGCCGCTGATATTCACGTCCCGGCAAAGCTAGCAAAATCAAGCTCGACAGTAAAAAGGTCACCGCATCCACCACAAAGCTCCACTGAACTCCGGCAATCGCTAACAATAGTCCACCTAGCGCAGGTCCGGCGATTTTACAGCCCTGTTCAATCGAGGAGCTGATCGTTACCGCTTGGGGCAATTGAGATGACGGAACGATTTCGCGTAATTTGGCATTTTTGGCAGGAGAGAATAGGACGTCAAATATACTTTTGCCGATGAGAATGAGATAGACATGCCATAGTTGCGTAGCCCATAACAGACTGAATACGAGCAGCACACGGATCAAGTCGGCGAATATCATCAGCCATTTGCGATTCAGCCGATCCGCGAGCACACCTGCCAGTGGTCCACCAACCAGCATCGGCAATACGATACACAGTGTGGTCCACGTAATCTGCATCGGTGTTGCCTGCCAGACCATGCCGATCATTGTTAATAACGCTAGCAAATGAAGCCAGTCGCCCAGATTAGAGATTAGCTGCGCCGACATTAACACGATAAAATGCCGATTGCGATGCAGCGGTGGTAATGATGGATGGTCTAGCGCTCCATCACCATTCAGTGATTGTAGATTCATGCATCATTCTCCTTTGCAATTGAATTCGGATATGTAGGATTGTTATTGCATGTATTGTAAAAAAAATACAACGCACTGTCCTCAGCCCACTGTCCTCAGCCCACGGCAGGAGAAGAAGTGGACAAAAGCCGTAGATACGCAGCAGTAGCCCTATATGAGAACACATCTATTCACTACATACAGACCGAGCGATACATCGGAATAACAACCAACCACATCACCTATAAGAGCGTTACATCATCGTATAAAAAGAATCACTTATACAAAAAGGTTGCCAATCCAAGCTTTTTATTCTATACTATTTAATAGTAATTATTACGATTAATAAAAAAAAGGAGTGTTACCCCTATGGCTAAAAAATCTAAAGTTGTCCGTCAGCGTCAGCGTGAAGCGCTGGTGGCTAAATATGCGGAGAAACGCCGCCAATTGAAAGAAGCAGGAGATTACGAAGCGCTGAACAAGCTACCACGCGATTCATCGCCCACTCGATTGCATAATCGTTGCCAAGTAAGCGGTCGTCCGCATGGTTATCTGAGCAAATTCAAAGTGTCACGGATCGTCTTCCGCGAGCTTGCCTATCAAGGTCAAATTCCCGGCGTGAAAAAGGCAAGTTGGTAATCCAATCGCGTTGTTGATCTTTGGCATCGTACAATGGATTCCTTAACTATTGTCATTACGATTGCACTGCATGATGGAATGATGGATTGTACCTTATGATTGAACGATGGTGGAGCATCTCCTGTCTGCTTCCATTTCCATGCAAGACAGGAGATGTTCTATATATCTGTTCATCTAGCGGTACATAGTCGCCTTATAATGAGCAAGATCTTGATTGTAAAATCAAAATACATATGCAGATATGGAAGTACGCATTTCAGCTAATAACCATTTATTGGTCCTTGAAAGCGCTACAAAATGTGGTATACTTATCTGCACATGAAGGATTGTTACCGGATCGTCCGGGCGAAACCTGATTTGACTGCTTTACTGTTGCGATAGACAGTGAGCAGACAAGTCGGGTTTTTTGCTTTTTCAGGACGATTTTCCATACGACTGCAATCGTTTACATATAAGTCCCAATGAATATCGCAGTTTGAAGGAATACGGCACATTCTTCGTCTATTTTTCACAACAGAGAGGCAGGGGTATAATGAGTACAGGAAACGGAAACAGATGGTATCTAGCCGCAATGATGGCACTGTTGGTATTGTTCGGTACTGCTGGCACATGGAGTACCGTGGGAGCAGCAGCAACGACAGGAAGTGAATCCAGTATGTACGCATATCAGGCAGACATTCAGCAGCCAACCTCGCAGGCTATATGGAACGGCACCAAATCGACCAGCGCCAATACGCTGATGTGGCTTGGTGTTCCTTATGCTCAGGCACCGGTAGGTGAACTGCGCTGGCGCGCACCACAAGCGCCTCAACAGACACCGGAGCAGACAGTCGAAGCGACTAAATTGCCACAAGTATGTACGCAGCTTGCAAGTGGTAAAGTGACAGGTAGCGAGGATTGCTTGTATTTGAATATTTATCGTCCAGCGACTAGTGATGTACAGTTGCCGGTACTGGTCTTTTTACATGGTGGCGGGAATGTAACTGGTAGTGGCGGTTCTTTTGACGGACAGGCGCTGGCGGAGAAAACGAATGCCGTGATCGTGACTGTCAATTATCGTCTTGGTCTGTTGGGCTGGATTCGTAATCCGGCGCTGCGTACAGGCGACGCTGCCGAAGATTCAGGGAACTTTGCCTTGCTGGATCAGATTCAAGCGTTGAAATGGGTGCAGCAGCATATCGAGAGCTTTGGTGGTAATACCCACAATGTCACGTTGGGCGGTCAATCTGCCGGTGCGCGTGATGTGCTGGCGCTGACGATCTCTCCGCTTGCCAAAGGACTGTTTGCCAAAGTGATGCCACTGAGTGGCGGGATGACGACCACAACTCCGGCTGTCGGTGAAGCCTACGATAACGAAAAGCTGGCAGATGTACTCGTGAAAGCTGGTCAATCGGCGACCAAAGCGGAAGCATTGAACTATCTGAAGCAGACGGATGCAACCGAATTGCAACAAACGCTGCGCGGACTGGATAGTAGTCTGCTTGTGCAAGCAGTCGGTTCCGTTATGATTCGTATGTCCGAATTCCCGCATCTGTTCACCGACGGAACGGTGCTGCCAAAGCAGGGATTTGACGTTGTAGATAGCGGCAACTATAACCGTGTACCGATGCTGATCGGCAGTATGCAAAACGAGTTCAATGCGTTTGCCGCATTTGATCCTACGTTCCTGCCAAGCTTCAGCAAACATACATGGGAACCAACAACCGAAAAACAATTCTGGCAGGCAACCGCATATGGCAGCCAGTTATATTCTTCTTTTAACGCGGATCAGGTAGCAGCCAAGTACAGCAAAGATAGTAAGGCGAAAAACATCTATGCCTACCGCTTCGCATGGGGTGCACAGGATGCAGGACTGAAAGCACCAGCGAAATACGTTGCCGCCACGCATGGCGTCGATCTCGATTTCCTGACCGGTGCGTTTGACAAGAGTGCGTTTGCCGGATTGTTCCCGGGCACGCTGTATACCGATGCCAATCAAAAAGGACGTCTGGCATTGACCGCACAATATCGCGAATATGTAGCGAATTTCTTACATGGCAATAACATCAGCGCAGGCGACTTGACCCCGTGGAGCACATGGCAGCAATCAGGCAAATTGCTCAAGCTGGATGCGACAGAAACGAAAGCACGCACCAGCATGATCAAAGGTAATGCCAACGCCGCAGCTATGAAGAAAACCATTCAGGCATCGCTGAACCAATCGTCAACATCCGTTGTATGGGATACTGTGCTGAACGGTCGCTTCTTCTTCGAACCACAGTATCAATAACATCGATACAATCAAGCGATGATATACTTGTTCAAGTGATGGCGTTTGAGCGGTAGGATTACATTTTATTTTATTAAAGAAGTCCTATGATATCGACCGATCAAAGTGGACGTTCGGCAAAGCTGAATAGATAGAAAATAATGAAAAAGCCGCCGCAATAAAATACATTGCGGCGGCTTTTGGTATCCGTGATAATAGTTGTGATTGTGATTGTGATTGTGATTGTGATTGTGATTGTGATTGTGATTGTGATTGTGATTGTGGAAATATCGATGTGCGAAACCAATCAGCATCCGAGCGATGAACTTGTGTACGATATATGTCCCATAACAACAAGCATGTTAAGCGGACGGACTGGATACGATCGATGATGCCGACGATTTCGAAGCATCGCCTGCATCTGAATAATCAGTGCGGAGCACAGCTTTGTAATACTTGTTTTTGTGACTGACAATGATACAATCCTTGGTACTGCGATTGCGGAATTTGTAGATCGGCGAATCGACATTCAACACATTGCTGTCGCCATTTTTGTACGTAGTATCGATCATGGAATTATTCTCGTCGACTTCTTCAAAACTACTAATATTACGCTCTACCTTGCCGAGGCGTGGACCAACCTTGACAGTACTAAGCGCAGGCTCCATCATGATGCGATATGTACTGTTACGAAAATGTACAATGGGATACTCCCACGAAGACGTGGATACGATCTGGTCGGCAGGTCCGGCAGTTGCAGGCAACGTAGCGGATGCCGCCTGTTCGGCATTTATAGTTGCAGGCGCAAAAATAAGCGACGCGATAACAGGTAAGAACAAATACGCTCTCATAGCTGCTTTTTCAAGCTCCTTTCGTGGTGACGAATCCTCTCGTTCCAATGGAACAAAACGGACGTTACACTCTATCATAATACAAATGCAGTAACGTTTTCAAAGTTTGCAACTTACATTATGATATTGCCTAAGCTAATTATATATCATAAAGGAGGAGAACAGGTGAACAAAATTGGAGAAAATGACACATATTATGCAGATTTTGACCTGATTCACGATTTAGATCAACTGGAACAACAATTACGGAGATTAGCTGACTATCCTATCCATTCGCTGGGTGATTTAAAAAATTGGTTGCAAGCGGAGCGTGCATTAGAAGATCAAGTGGATGAAGCACTGACTGGTCACAAAATCGATTTTTACCGTGATATGAATGATCCGCAAGTGAGATACATATACGAAACGGATATGCAGCAAGTGGAGCCGCTGCTAGCTCATTATCGGGCAATCTACGATAACATTCTGCAAAAATGTCCATTTACTCTACAATTGGATACGCAATACTACGGTATTATGCGTAAACGTCGTATGAAGCAGGCTAATCAGATTAGCGATGATCAGCAAAAGTTACTGTGCAAGGAGCAAGAGTTAGTCAATCAGTATCGAGAAATAATGGGACAATTGCAGGTGGAATGGCAAGGCAATCAACGGAGTTATGCCGAAATGATAGCGTTATATGATCATCCTTCGCGTATAGTGCGGGAACAGGCATGGCGTGCTACAGCAGATACTCGAGCTCAGATTCAGTTACCTTTAGAATTACTGCTGAATCAGCTTGTTGCGGTACGACATGAGCAGGCATTGCAGGCGGGCTTTGCCAATTATGTAGAATACAACTTTTACCGCAAAGACAGGGAGTACACCATCGAAAATTGTATTCAGTTACATCAATCGGTGGCGCAACATGTCGTACCAGTATGGGATAAGCTGACGGCTTCATTGCAGCAACAGCAGGACATTGCCCAATATCGTCCATGGGATCTGGAACCGTCCGGATTGCAGGCAGCTCCGTTTGTAACAGAACAGCAATTACTGGATGGTGTGGAACGTATGCTGCAACGAACGGATGTGGAGGTGGCGAAACGTTTTGCTAATATGCGGAAATATAGATTGATCGATGTAGAGAGTCGAATAGGCAAAAGTCCGGGCGCCTTTTGCGATCCCTTGCCGCATACGAAGCAGGCATATATTTTCTCTAATTTTGCGCCTTCCTTTTATGCGATTCTAGCGCTGGTACATGAAATGGGACATGCAGAGTGTGGATACCGTCAATTTGCAGCGGGAACATTTGTGCAGGAGCGGTATTTCCGCGAGGAGATAGAAGAATTGTTCTCGCATAGCCTGGAGTTGTTGACGATGGACAAGCTAGATGAATTCTACCCTGAGCCGGATGTGTATCGTAATGCTTGTCGCGAGACACTACGCCGAATGCTACGCTTGCTGATCAATCCAGTGGCTTCGGACGCGTTTCAACATTGGATGTATACTCATCCGCATCATACAGCGGCACAACGACAGGATAAATATATAGAGTTGAATCGAATGTATTTGTATCATCCGGTGAATACGGATGGAGTGGAAGAAGGAATGGCGAGGTTGTGGATGGAGTCGAAGCATCTGTTTGCATATCCATTGTATAGTTTGGAATATGCAATGGCAGTGCTGGGGGCGGTGCAATTGTACAATGTATATCGAGATGATCCGCAGAAAGGGTTAAAGCTGTTCAAAGACGGAGCAAGTGCAAATTTTAATGGGAGTATTGCAGAAGTGTATATGGAAGCAGGAGTAAAGTTTGATTTTACGCCCGAGACGCTGAGACATGCAGCGGAAACGATTATGAGGATCATTCAAAATCTGACCTAGTTAGATGCTTGAATTTATTAATTAAAACTTAATAAAATCTATATTTTCCAAAATAAAGAATGTTAAGTTATAAATTATGTACATTAAGTGCATGAAAAATTCAGGTATTTAGAGCATTAATGAGTTGAATAGCAAAATATGTCGACTAAAGTCAAATCATGGAGAAATAAGCAGTCAAATAACCTCATACGCAAGTTGAAGTTGTTTGACTGCTTATTTAATCATGCATACAATTAAATAGACATTAGGAATAAAACCTATGTCCACTCGAACACTAGTTCTCTGCGCCAACATTGAACTAGTAAACAATACTTAACCTTTTTATTAACACTGTCGTACATACTATCAGAGCTTGATAAAATATACAAGCTTTAATCAACTGTGTGGCAAAATGTTCATAAAGTGTTCGTATGCTTTAAGAACGATTAAAGGCGATGAGTAGAGTGGCAGAATGAAGGAGGATTGAAGTAGATTAGGGTGTATTCCTTTTTCAAAATATAATGAAAAAGGTGAGGTTTTATAATATGGAGCAAGATATTCAAAATATTTTACAATTAGTTAGATCACATGCAAAGTCACATAAACTGAAAGCTCTAAAGAATTTCATTTTAAGAAAGTATAATCAAGAAGAAGTACTCGATTCTTTAGAAGCATTAGAAGAGTATTTAAGAAATCGTTGTGATTTTGAGGAAGAAACAATAAATGAAATATACAAAATCCTTAGTCAAAACTTTACAAATGGGTCTCCATATTTTGTGATGGAAATTTAATTGGAGGAATAATATCGATTTTACAAAACTTAAAGACGAGTTATCGGAAGTTTTTATATTGGAAGAAGTTATCCAACCAGATAAGAGAAAGTTTCAGTATTTAAAAAGAACTACGGAGTTTAATTTTAAAAAAAATAACTTTCTGAATTTTTTGATTGAGTTTGATTCATATAAGAAACGATTCTCATCAGGTGGACTACAAGAACAAGGAGAGCTACAAAAAAGTTTGGAAATTGAAATTACTTTTGATTTTAAATATAATCTACTGATTATTAAATGTGGCGAGCAGAGTTACGTAAACATAATCAAAAAAATATTTTCGCAAAATCTCAAGTCTATTTCATTTGAATCACTGTCTATTAAACCATTGGTAAAACAAATTAATTTTGCAGGAGAAGCAAATTTTCATAACCAATCTTACTTTATTCTTGATTTTCTTTTCTCAAAATTAAGAACGAATAATTTTGAGGCCAATGATTATCTTGCAATTAGTTTTTCAAATAATAAAAAGGAAATTAAAAAAACTAGTGTTGCTGGAAATAATCTTTTTGCTGAGCCGACAGTAGAAGAACGATTAATTTCGTTAGACGCAATAAATGCTGTGAAATTTCAATTAGCTAAAGTTTTTGTTAATCAAGAGACTGGTACTAGTGCAAATTTAGATGAAATAAGAATGGATTTTAGACAACAATTAAAAATCACTTTTTATAAAGAACAAAATGATTCCTATCATCGATCATATATTCATCATATAGTGACTTCTCTAAAAGAAGGTCTAAACGGTACTCATGATTGTCAAAATACAGAAAAACTTCTTAAAGTAATAAGAAGCTGAAAAAGAGCCTAAAAAGGCTCTTTTTTTAAAGATTGGTTTTTCAATTGCCGCAATGTTTTAATAAAAGTTTTTGCAATTTTCTGTTCTTCTTCGCTCCAATTATTTGTGTTTGATAAAGAGTGATTGAAATTAGTAAATGTAGGCGTATTCTTTCTACATAAATAGATAATCTGCATCTACATCAAAATAGTCAGCGATTGTCTTTAATTTCTTGATCCTTAAAAGCACACTTGCCTGCTTCAATTCTGGAAAGAACACTATTATTAATATGTGTGTATTTTGCGAATTCGGTTTGACTTATTTCAGATTCTTCACGCAAAGAGCGAATGTGTTCACCAATTTCCATATTTATAATTTCTTTCTTTAGAGAGGGAATATATAATTTTAAAGATTTATATATAAATTACATATATAAAGGAGTCATAGATTTATATGGGTTAAAAGTCAGGATGGGAAAACAATTATAAGTACCGCCGTACTTATGCGAGAGATGGATTGGTAGAATCGATAGTTGCAGTATGAGCGTTTGAACAAGAACAAACTGCCCTAAACATAATGTAACGTTTTGCCAGCATATTCGATCGCAAAATAATACTGTCTTTCCAATTGCATTTAAGTCTGAATTGTTATTGTGACCGTCCTATATTGTAAAATGAGAATACATGAATCGGCATAGGAGGAAATCAATCAGATGAATACATATATCGTCGTGAAATCACATTGTAGCAACTATCCAAATCCCATTACATTTCAAAAAGGCGAAGGGTTAGTTGTCGGTGAGCGTTATGATGGGCCTGAGGAATGGCCAGACTGGTATTTTTGTACGAACAGTGATGGAATCAGTGGATGGGTGCCAGGACAAGTATTCGTACGTAGCGAACAGCAACCTGCCCAGGGGATTTCGCTTGAGGACTATACCGCACTGGAAATGAATGTATTGCCCGGCGAGATTGTCATCTCACAGCGCGAGCGTAACGGATGGGTATGGTGCATGCGCCAATCGGACGGAGCAGAGGGCTGGTTGCCGCTAGATCATCTTCAGCTTGTAGAGGATGCCTTATAACGGAGCGTTTGTGCGTATACATCCTGCACAACAAGGTGAAGTGTTTGCATGTTATGAAACTTGTATACCTTTATTACAATATTAAAAATCGTCGAAACAAGTCCTGCCGCATTGCAGTAATAGATGTCATCTAGCTGCCCGATATGGTGCAAGGTATGGAATGAGCGGGTAACAGGGAATATAAGGCACACCAGTCTACCAACAGGAGTGATTAACCGTGACCTCATCAGCGACTCATCAGCGTAAAGATAAATCAGCACAATGGCATGACGTATTAAGCGAACTGTACGGCAAATTTCAGCAGCATGGAGAGCAGGCAGTGGATACGTTTGACGATGAAGATGTACATCAGGCGCGGGTCAATTGCCGCAAGTTAATGACTCTATTGCGCATTCTCGATCCGAACGACCAGACCGAACTACTGCCGCTATTCAAAAAGGCTCAAAAGCGTTTGGGCAAAGTTCGCGACGAGGACGTACTCATCGACGCCTTCAAACAACGCCGCAAGCAGGCAAAACAGCAAGAACAAGATCATCTTGTGAAACTGTTAAAAGCCGTCATCAAAGAGCAGAAGCAGCACCGCCGCTTTTACCGCAAAAAATTGACCAGCAAGCTGCCCCAATTGCAGGGGAAAAAGCTCCACAAAAAATGGAAACCTTTTTTGGAGGAACAACTGCCGAAGCTTGTTGCCGATTCCGACGTCAATCGGTTGATGCGAGAACTGGAAATCTCGTATGAGCAAAAGAAAAAAACGTACCGTCAGATTGCCAAAGAGCAAGGAATGGAAGCCGATGATACCCTAGCGGCGCTACACAAAGTGCGGATCGCTGCCAAAGAAATTCGTTATACTGCCGAAGCAGCAAGCTTTGCGCTGAATGCCAAATTCCGCGATCACGAACAATTGTACAAAAACATTCAAAAGGAATTGGGTCACATCAATGACCGTCATGTATGGATCGAAGCGCTAGAAGAATTAAAGCCAAAGCGTGTCACATTCGACGTTGAAGTACGGGATGCATTGATCGACGAATTGCGTAATGAGATGAATGCTGCCATTCGTGAGAACGAACGAGTCATCTAACACATATAACGCCATCCATATTGCTAGATTTAGCAAAAATGCGGGTAATATGTAGATACTGACACTCCAGTCATATCAATCATCATTCTACCCAAAGGAGCGATTTGTATGTCCAAGTCAAAAGAGAACTGGGTTCTCGCATCTGGTGATTCCATCTCATTGAAAGATATCGATCCTCAAGATACCGGTAAGTATAAAAATCGCGAAGATACGCAGGCAGAACGCGAGCAGTTGTCCGCTATTTTCGAAGATCTTCAACCGAAGCTGTTTGCAAGTAAGAAAAAATCCGTTCTGTTCGTTTTTCAAGGTATGGATTGCAGTGGGAAGGATGGCGTCATCAACAAGGTCTTTTCCATTTGTAACCCAGCGGGCATTGACGTATACAGCTTCAAGGCGCCCACACCGGATGAGCTGAATCATGATTATCTATGGCGTGCGCATCAGCATGTGCCGGGTTATGGCTATTTGGCTGCGTTTAATCGCTCCTACTATGAGGATGTATTGATTACCCGCGTACACGGTCAAGTGAGCGACAAGAAGGCAAAACAGCGCTTCAAGCAGATCAATCAATTCGAGAAAATGCTGGAGCAAAACAATGTGCGTGTCGTTAAGATTTTTCTGCATATCTCCAAGCAATTCCAATTGGAAAAGCTAATCGACCGCATCGAAAAGCCACATAAAAACTGGAAGTTCGACGAAAGTGATCTGCATGAACGTCAATATTGGGAAAAGTATCAGGAGTGCTATGAAGATGTATTTAAGCATTGCGCCACTGAGAAAAATCCATGGCATATCGTACCTGCCGATCACCGCTGGTATCGCGATCTTGCCGTGCTGCAAATTGTGGTGAATACGCTAGAGGAACTGGATTTGTCCAACCCTTCACCAATTCCTGCGCTCAAGGAACATCTGTCTGATATGTACGCAGAACTAGAGACAATCAAGAAAAAATAATGAATGATTGCTAACATATTCATGATGATTCCCCTGGCTGCGTTTCCGAACAGACAGGAAGCAATGAGAAGAATATAGAATGAATATAGAAGCAAAAGGTCGTATTTGAATACTCAATACCACCTTTTGCTTCTATATCGATATCCATATATTGAATCGATGTACATATACTTATAAAAAACCAATTCACAATGCTTTAAGTCTACCTATACCATGTGTAACAAATCCAATACGATACGGAAATGGAGAAATCATATGCTTGCCAAATGGGTAAATCGGATTCCGCGTGACTGGCTTGTCACCATGTACAAAATCATGCCATCCAAGCGATTCAAAGATTGGGTCGTTCGCCGTTCACAGGTTTCTTTTCTCGTGGCGGTACTTGGTGTATTTACTAATGAACAAGGCGAAGTATTGCTACTGCGTCATTCTTATCGCGATACAGAGCCATGGGGCATCCCTGGCGGTTGGATGGAGCAAGAGCAACCGGAGGAAGGTCTCATACGTGAGGTAAAAGAAGAAACCGGACTGGATGTACATATTCATCGGCTAGAACGCGCGATTCGTCGCAGTAATCCTAATTGTATTGATCTGATCTTCAGCGGCACAGTAGAGGAAGGTACGTTTCTGCCGAGTACCGAAATTACCAAGATTATGTTCTGCAAAGTGGGCGAGTGGCCTAGCGGTATGCCGCGTTCCCAGCAGTTCATTATAACGGCGCTATTGCAAAAATAGCACAGCATAGGGCGAAATAGATCCATTTCGATATCACACTTGAACATAGCAATTCCAAAGGAATGATGAATATGCCTGCCAGCATCATTACTTGGATTTGTTATGGAATACATAATCGATTCCAATCTCAAATCTGCAAATCACAAAATCATGAAATCACGAAATCCTGAACTACAGTATCCATTCAATAACGATCATCCACCGACAAATCGGACGACGTTACTAGTTCCGGCACGGTCAATCCAGCACGCGTATACGCATCTTCCAAAATCGTCAATGCTGAACGGACGCCGATGCCGAAGCGGTCGCAACCGGCAGCGCGCATGTCCAATAGCGTATCCAGATCGCGAATCCCACCTGCAGCTTTGATCTGCGCGGCATTGCCAATCGTAGAGCGAATCAGTCGGATCGTATCGACCGTTGTCGGCTTTGGACCCCATCCCGTCCCCGTTTTAACAAAAGCAGCTCCGGCTGATACAACCAGCTCACTGCCTCTGCGAATCTCATCATCGGTCAAATAGGCGATTTCTAGAATGGCTTTGACTGGAACACCGTTAGCGGTATTAACGACGGCTTGTACATCCTGCTGTACTCGCTGAATATCGCCCGACTTGAGTGCACCGACGTTAATCACCATATCGAGTTCAAGACAGCCCATTTGCAACATTTCACGCGCTGTGTGTACTTTCATCGATACGGTATCGGCTCCAGAGGGAAAACCGACGACTCCCGTTACTACCGTATCTGGTGTGTGCGTTAACTGCTGAATAACATATTCGGTCATATACGGCATCGGACTAGCGCAAATACAGTGATACGTCTTCACAATCGCCAGCAGTAGATCAACTTCCGCATGGGTGACATTGGTTCGTACGGCACTCACATCGACCCAGCGTCCAATGTCAGCTCCAAGCTTAATCGTATTTGAGTCAGTATGTCCCATTTTGTATCTCCTTTTTATTAAAGATAATTATCTTTATTGTGATCAATATACCGAATGAGATAGACAAATACAAGTAAAAGCAAAATAAAAATGAAAGCGCTTGACAAAAGATAGTTATCTTTACTATATTCAAAACAAAGAATATCCTTCTCAACAAAGCTAATGACAGCAACGTGCACTACAGTATGCCATATCTGGAAAGAAGGGAACTGAATGTCGTATCTTATCGCGTACGATCTGGGCACTGGCGGAGTCAAAGCTTCGCTGTATAATCGTCAGTTGCAGACGGTTGCGCGTTCTTTTACTGAATATGCTACTTATTATCCACAGCCAGATCATCATGAACAGTGTCCGTCCGACTGGTGGCAGAGCATATCGCAATCGACGACGCAATTGCTATCGACCGCAGGAGTTGAAGCTTCGCATATAGATGGCATTAGTCTATCCGGGCATAGTCTGGTCAGTGTACCAGTCAGCCGTACGGATGGTGTGTTGTTGGAGCAGGTGCCGATCTGGTCGGATACGCGCGCGCGGGAAGAAGCGGCAGCATTTTTCCGTCATGTGGATGAGGAGCAATGGTATATGCGTACGGGAAATGGATTCCCTGCGGCTTGTTATCCATTGTTTAAGCTCATGTGGATGCACAAGCATCAGCCGGATCTATTGGCTCGTACCGATGTGATGCTTGGCTCCAAAGACTATATCAACTATATGCTGACTGGTGCGACCTATACCGATCCTTCGTATGCTTCCGGACTGGGTGCTTATGATCTCAAGCAGGGCGTATTGGTGGATGAATGGTTGGTGACAGCAGGCATTCCGGCACATCTATTCCCGGCAATCGTACCTTCGCATGAGATAGTGGGGCGGGTAACAGTAGAAGCGGCAGCCTATACCGGATTGGCAGAAGGTACGCCGGTAGCATGTGGGGGCGTAGATAATGCGTGCATGGCGCTTGGTGCGGTAGGTAGTGAGGAAGGACGCAGTTACGTATCGCTTGGTTCATCCAGCTGGATACCTGTGAATTCCGCAGAGCCGGTGCTGGATATGGAGACGCGTCCGTATGTATTCGCTCATATTGCGGAAGGTATGTATACGAGTGCTTATTCTATTTTTGCCGGGGGAAGTTCATTACGCTGGGTGCGGGATCAGCTGTGCCCGGAGTTGGCGGGACGAGAAGATGCATATGAACGCATCAATGATATGGCGGCTTATGCACCGGCAGGCGCGAATGGTGTTGTATTTGATCCTAGTCTGGCAGGCGGTACTTCACAAGATCACAGCATTCATATTCGCGGCGGGTATATTGGTCTGCATCTGGCAACGACGCGCAACGATCTGATTCGTGCGGCGATGGAAGGCATCGCGCTCAACCTGAGGCTGTCGCTGGATCTGCTGCGCAAGCACACGACGGTAAGCGAACAATTGCTATTTTGTGGTGGTGGCAGTCGTAGTGCATTATGGCGACAGATGTTTGCAGATATATTCGATATGGATATTGTGAAAACGAATATTGATCAGGATGCCGCTTCACTTGGAGCAGCGGCGATTGCAGCACGAGCCGTAGGCTGGTGGCACGATTACAGTGGTATTGGAGATGTGCATCGTATAGAGCATATCAGCAAGCCAGAATCATCCAATCGCGATCTGTATCAGCGTCTGCTGCTGATATTTCAACATGTTCATGAACAGGCGGCGGCATTGGGCGAGTATATGCATCGCCATACGCAGGAAGTTGCCTCACCCATTGATGACAGAGTGGAGGAATCAATATGAAACGCGATGTATTTGATACTAGCTTCCGACTGGATGGCAAGACGGCGATTATTACGGGCGCAGCATCCGGCATCGGATTGGCGGTTGCCCATCTGTTTGTGGAAAAGGGTGCGTCGGTCGCATTGTTGGATCTCAATCTGGAGCAAGCCGAGCAGGCGGCAAGCGGATTGGAACGCGCGGCGGCATTTGCCGTTGATGTGGGGGATAGCGCTTCGGTGGAACAAGCGGTCTTGGCAGTCAAAGAGCATTTTGGCGGGGTCGATATTCTAGTAAATAGTGCAGGAATCGGACCGGTGGAGTGGGCGGAGCATTATCCGGAAGACGATTGGCATCGGACGATGCGAGTGAATCTGAACGGCACCTTTTTCATGGCGCAGCAGGTTGGTCGGGAACTGATTGCCGCCAATCGAGGTGGCAAAATCATTAGCCTTGCTTCGCAGGCAGGCATCGTAGCTATCGACCGCCATGTTGCCTACAGCGCGAGCAAAGCGGCAGTCATTTCCATTACCAAATCACTTGCCTACGAATGGGGCAAATACGGCATTCAGGTCAATGCGATCTCGCCAACCGCCACGTATACGCCACTGATCGCCGGATATTGGGAAGGCGAGATCAAGGACGAGGCGATTGCCAATACGCCAGCAGGACGCTTTGCCGAACCGGGTGAGATTGCGGCAGCAGCCTTGTTCCTTGCCAGTGAAGCGTCCAATATGGTCACAGGTGCCAATCTGGTAGTAGATGGCGGATATACGATTCATTGATTGGACAATATGGAGCGCACTATACAAACCAAGCGCACACCTGATGATCGGCAAATCATTTACAACGTCATCATGCTAACAATGTCCTACTGACAACTCATATAGTATAAATGTACATCATCCAATCAGCGTCTACCTTCCAGGTAGACGCTGTATTCGTATTTGTCAGCAACGAGTTTGGTAATGCTGTATTCAAACGGACCTTGTTCCGTCGAGGTTAGCCGTTTGCTGCACAATAAGGGAGCGCCGAGCGGCACTTGCAAGATTTGCGATTCGGTAAAGTCGGCAGCGACTGCGGACAGTCGTTCCCACGCATTCAGCAGAATCAGATGATATTGCTTCTCCAAAAACGCATACAAACTGTTAAAGGTGTTGCTGTATTGCTCTAAGCCAGGTACTTTACTGGCACGTAAATAATTGTTCATCAGCGCGATGGGCGCATGGTCAGCATATTGCACACGCTGAACTCGGTACACTTGCTGTCCCGCAGGTAATTGCAATTCATGAGCAATATGCTCTGGCGGCGTGATGAGTTCAATCGACATGCCGCGCGTTTGTACATCGTATCCTTTGGAGATCAGCGTTTCGGTAATGGAGGTGAGGTGATTGAGGCGCTGGGTGGTGGAAGTATCGAGTACTTCAGTGCCTTTGCCCTGCGTTTTGCGAACGAAGCCTTCGCTATGTAATTGTTCAATCGCTTTGCGAATGGTGGTGCGGCTAACGGCAAAGCGCTGCTCCAACTCAGATTCGGTTGGCAGCAGGTTGCCGGCTGGATATATGCCTTCTTTGATATCTTGTTTGAGCAGACTGTATACTTTGCGATAAGCAGGGATATTGTTCATGAATCGTACTCCTTTGGCAATCCATCAGCAGATATGGACAAATGTATAAGCTGATCTTGCCACAAAAAGCATATTTGTTCAAGTAAAGGTCATGATCTTTGTCTTCTCCTAGATTACAAAGTAGTTATACACTCCCACCCTGAAAGTGATGCAATGCATTATGATTTAATCCATTTGCGAAAGCAGCTTACCGATCCACTGTAATCAATGATAATGAAGTATAGTGATCATGATAAAATTAAAGCGTTTTAACTTTTGAACAGAGTGAATAGAATGAAAACAACAAATACAACGATCCTGTTGTTACCTAGCATTATACTCCATACGAATCCATGGCAGGATGTCCATTGCTTGCCTGTTCGGTGCAACGCTCCGGCTACCATGATCCGATCCAACAATCCCCAACAGGATTCTTTACTGCATCATTCTTGGGAGGAGTGTACAATTACAATTCACCTAATGCTCTGCAAAAAGGAATACGCTACAAAGAACAATAGTTTAATTACCACTTCAACGTAACGACCGATTTGGCAGGCACAGAGTAATTCACAGATTGACTATTCCAGTTCACCTTAACCGTACGCGCATTATTTTGCGAATTGTACAGCACGATTACCTTGGAACCATCACTATTTTTAAACGCTACACTTTGTAGATCGCCAAAGGTGTTGGAATCAATCCGATAAGCGCCCGGATTGACAAATTTGCTGAAATGACCAAGCAGATAGTACTGCTTCATGTAGGTCACTTTATCCTCTGGATTACTAGAGCTATTGTCCGAATTCTGGATAGTGACCATGCCTTTGTTTGTATTGTTGTCGCCGATCACACTCGGACCGTCCTTCTGATCCAGGGCAGCATTCCACAGAACAATTGATTTGGACCAGTTACGGGTCATGCCGATAAATTCATTGATCATATTGTCAAAGCCCTGTGTCGTACCGTTCACCGGATCATTCCAATCGCCAAAGCCACCTTCGGTAAACCAGATATCTTTATCTGGATGTGCATTGTGCATACTGGTCATTGCGGTAAAATCACCGCCATAATGATGGAAAGCACTGCCTGCGATATATTGAGACTTGCCATTATCCTTCAAGCCTTGCACAACGGTACGCGGGAATGTCCAGTTATCATAGTTATGATCATATGCGATAATCTTCGTATTCAATCCAGCGGCAAGTAGCGCTGGTCCGAGATAATCGCCGATCATACCGATCTGATCCTGTTCATTCATCAGCATACCCGGATAACGTCCCGGCTCGAACAGCGGTTCATTTTGCGGTGTAACAGCATAGATCGGAATCCCCTGTGCCTGATATGCTTGTACAAATTTGACAAAATAATTAGCGTATACCGGATAATTTTCCGCTTTTAACTTACCCGTACCGTTTTTGTCATTGGTTGTGTATTTCATCCATGCTGGTGCGCTCCATGGAGAAGCAATCACTTTGATTGCCGAATTTTTCGCCAGTGCGGCTTTGACCATCGGGATGATGTATGGTTGATCACGAGAGATACTGAACTGGTTCAATGCCGTATCGCCGCTTACATCATCGTAAGTATACGTACTCCAGGCAAAGTCGCTTGCGCCCATCGGCTGACGCAGCATACTCATGGAGATTCCGGAGTTGCTAAACAGATTGCCCATCACTTCGTTACGCTTCGTACTGCTGAGCTTGTAATTGAGTAGCCAGGCAGACGCATCGGTCAACGATACACCGAAGCCGTCCATCTGCTGGTATGTCGTGCCTTCATTGACGTTCACTGTGTAATCCGCATTGCCAGTCGAACTGCTAAATGTCAGATCGCTCTGCCGGGTCAAACGACGATCTGTACGCAGACCGACCTTAGGCTCGGTATTCGGATCGGCAGTCGTTACCCATACTTGCGCTTTTTCATTAGCGGCGTGGGCAGAGGAGGGGGCGACAGAAACAAGCGGCGTAATAACGAGACTGCTTAACAGGATGGCGTGAAGGCTTTTTTTGAATATCGACATCATATACACCTCGGTTTGCAGTTGTAAGCGTTTCACCGAACATCGACCATATTATCAGGAACGAATAGGATTTACAAACTAAATTTTACATAATTATCTAGTTTTGAGTACTCTATTTTCATATGTGTAGGAGACATAAAAATAGCCTTCGATCATATAACCGAAGGCTGTAAAACATATTTCATTTCAAATAGCGCTAACACTCTGTTCATCTACATGCGCTATTCTTATACTGGCATTAGCATATTCGATAATAATTCTGTAATTCTATAGCTAGGATGAGATTACCGCAGTGTGATAACAATACAACGAGATGCGGCAATCTGGAGTCAGGAAGAAGATCTTATGATCCGACAGACAGTGTATACGTCGCCCGCTCGGTATTCAGACGAACGCGCTGATCGGTCGCTTCGTCGATGCGCAGATCATGCGTAATGATCTCATACGTGTCGCTTGGCACGGGCACACTTTCACCGTCCGAATTTTGTGTACGACCTTCGCCGCGCAGCAGAAGGGCACTTTCCAAATAATCATCTATTTCATTATCCTGATCGCGCTGATCAACTGCTGATAATGTAAAGTGAATCACATCGGTATCGTCCAGTTCCTGCTTCTCGATAATCAGAATCTTGCCAATCTGTTGTTCCAACCAATCTTGCACTTGTTGAATATCGTTGTGTTCGCTCATAATCATCCGTCCTTTGTCTGGTATTAGAAGTGGTTCGGTATAAACGAGAGTTGGTGCTACAAGGATGCATTGGCCAATGCCTTCTACCCACCTATTTACCCGAAGGCGTCATTTCGTAATCGCCAAATGACAGGATTGCTTCTTTATTCCTGTCTAGTGGAAATGATCATTTCTAGTTACTGAACTAGCAGACGACAGGAAACGGCACGTATATACGAGTTCATGTGGGTCTTTTACCGCATTTACAGGTGGCGCTTACTCAGGCATACTTTGAATACAAATGTAATTACCAAAAGAATAGTTATCATCCTAAAAATAGTGATTTATACGGTTTTCAGTCATTCATCCAAACTTTGCTTGTTTTGCAACCGGGATGAATGTGCAACAGGAGGCTGGGACTTTGTCCTGATTCTGGTTACTTTAAAGTAATAAACGTAATACTTTTAGCATATGATTCTCACAATCATCTATGGCTTATATCGCATTTTTGACAACAATTGATTCAAATATGATTTTACGCGTTATATCCAAATGACTTCATGTTTAAGCCATCGAAGCCCACAATCAGTGCTCACATACATAGACAAAAGAGCATCTCCGGCAAACCCGGGGGATAGGAGGAGTATAGATGAATAAGAAAAACGGCGGCAACGTGAATCAACGTCACTATGATATTATTGCTCTGCATATGATGGAATGGAATCCAATGAAATTACGCGAATGGTGCTTACCTGACGAATATAATATCGAAATTGAACATATTGTTAACATTTTGCCGAATGTCCATTCCTCTCACGAATTAGGACAACAGTTGTTCTGGATCATGCAAAAGTACTTTGGTCCGTATGCCAAGTGCAGCAACGCAGAATGCCAGCAGATTGCCGATCTGATGTACACCGATTTGCAAGCTGTACCTGAAACGGCAAAGCCTATTGCATCGTTTCACTTTTACGAAGATCGGCTTGTGCTCGGTACGTATGAGGGCGGGTTGTATCGTCGTACGCGTTCGTCTGACTAAGCAGCAGTTTCATAAGAACGAGTTGTATAGAACGGTGTATATTCATATGACCGATCTGTAATATAAGAATGACAAGCCAAAGAACCTGTAACCCGCGACACTATGACGTGGATACAGGTTTTTTGGCTTGTCAAGATCCGCTGTAATCCGGATCAATACATGTAGTTAACTATCATATGTAAACTTGTACAAATAACAAATTTGAAATAAATACGATATAATAAACCAATTACGACGGACGATATTCTTACACACAGTATCGTCCTTATATGCAGACATCATCCTTACAGGCGAATGTTCAATCTAATTCAAGCATGACTTGGTATACTCTGCATATAGACAACAATTATACATATACATATCCCAAAGGAGGAATTGTTATGCAACCTGCAAAAACGGCGGTTGAACCGACAGAGCAGTATATTACTTCGCTGGAAGAATTAAGGCAGTATACTGGCGAACCTCACGAGCATATTATGAAAAAAACGATCTCCGTTGTGGATCGTCATGTGGCGTATTATTTATCCTTATCGTCGTTGTTTTTCCTAGCGACTTCGGATGGAGAAGGACGATCTGATGTATCTCCGCGCGGCGATGGACCGGGTTTTGTTAAAGTATTGGATGACAAGCGCCTGATCTTCCCTGAACGTCATGGCAATCGTCGTGCTGATTCTCTCTGCAACATGCTGGAAAATCCGCAAATCGGTATGATTTTCCTCATTCCGGGAATGGACGAAGTACTGCGCGTGAATGGGCGTGCACGGATTACCAATGACGCCACACTGCTGGAAAAGATGGAGTGGAGCGGCAAAACGATGGGACTTGGCGTCGTAGTGGAAGTAGAGGAATGTTTTGTTCATTGTCCGCGTGCGTTAAAACAGGGCGGAGCCTGGAAGCAGGAAAAATGGGCAGATGCCGAACAATTCCCATCAACGAAAGAGATGTTCTTGGATCATTTACGTTTGAATGGAATTGAGCTGTAAGTGTAATATTAAGCGGTAAATGTAATAGTAAGTTATACAAGCAATATTGAGCTGTACATGCAGTATTGAGGTGTAACTGTAATCTAATGAACTGTGAATGAGAAGGGGCGAGTACATCTGTAGAAGATGTACTCGCCATTTTTGCATTTTCGTAGACAATATGCTGATGAACGGACGTCTGTTACAGTGAAGTCTGGTGGATTCTTCTGTTACATATCATACTGAAACGTGTCAAAATCACGTATTCATGATGGATAAGCTACCTGTCTAACTTTCGGGATTGTAGAAAAAAATAAAATCTACACAATACAACTCTGTAATGAAAGTAAAGTTCGTGAAAATTAAATGAAAAAGTAATTACATACCCATATTGCCGAATTAAAATAATAAAAAACGAACATTTATGAAAATATATGGTTGACCATTCGGATATTTTTCGGTACTATACGACTGTAGCCTGTTTTGAAATGACATCGCTATGCAAATGTATAACTGAAAAGCGTACATTAATCACAATACTACAATAAATATTCGTATATCCTCGAAAATAAGGTTCGGGGGTCTCTACTAAGGAACCGCAAATTCCTGGCTACGGATAGGATGCTTTGGCATACCTGTTCGCAAGCCGGGAATTTTTTGTCGTGATAGATACGGTAGCCTTGTTTTGTCATGCCCAAAATGGCCGTTTTGGGTGACATGCAAGTACTCGGCTTGTGTGACCGGAGCAGGTACATGATGGAATACAGCAGCATCCGTATACAACCAAAATGATGATGACAGATGGGGGACTTATGATGAACACATACGATTGCATCGTTGTAGGAGCGGGACCAGCAGGAATTTTTGCTTGTTATGAATTGACACGGATTGCACCGGATTGGAAGGTACTATTGATTGACAAAGGGCATAACATTTACAGTCGCAATTGCCCGATCATGCAGGAGAAGATCCAATTCTGTCCGCCGCCAGCTGGTAAAAAGGATTATGCAGGCTGTCTGCCTGCCTGCTCTGTTACCGCAGGTTTTGGTGGTGCAGGCGCATACAGTGATGGCAAATTCAATATCACAACCGAGTTTGGCGGCTGGTTGACCGATTATTTGCCGGGGTCGCGCGTGGAGGACTTGATCCGTTACGTGGACAGCATCAATCTGGAGCATGGCGCAACCGAGAACATTACCGATCCAACCACCGATGTGATTCGCGATATTGAGCAGCGTGGCTACGCGTCCGGGCTGAAGCTACTGCGTGCTGAGGTTCGTCATCTGGGCACCGAGCAAAATCTGGAAATTCTCAAATCCATCTATGAATATCTGAATACACGCATCGATATGGTCTACAAAGCCGAAGTGGAAGACATTATCACCGTCAAAGAAGATGGCAAGCATCGTATCACAGGTATCGTCACCAAAAAAGGCGAAACCTACGAATCTGCCAATGTGATGATCGCTCCAGGACGTGACGGTTCTGCATGGCTGACTGATATTTTGAAAAAGCGTCGTCTGAAAATGTACAACAATCAGGTCGATGTAGGTGTTCGTGTGGAGACGTCCGATGTGGTCATGCAGGAGATTAACAAGCATCTGTATGAGGGCAAATTCATTTTCAATACGTCTGTCGGTACACGCGTGCGTACTTTCTGTAGCAATCCATCCGGGCACGTTGTCGTCGAGAATCATAGCGGTGTGATGGCAGCCAACGGTCATTCATTCAAAGACCCAGCGCTCGGTTCACGGAATACGAACTTTGCCCTGCTCGTCTCGCACAAATTCACAGAGCCGTTCGACAAGCCGAATGAATATGCGCGTGAGATTTGCCGACGGGCGAACGATCTGTCTAGCGGTGGTGTCATTGTACAGAAATTCGGAGACATTTTGCGTGGACGACGCTCCACAGCTGACCGGATCAAAGAAGGCTTTTTGGAGCCCACATTAAAAGAAGCGGTTCCGGGCGACCTCGGTCTCGTCTTGCCTTACAACACGATGAAAAGTCTGGTCGAAATGGTACATGCATTGGAAGGCGTGACGCCGGGGATTGCTTCCGAACACACATTATTTTACGGCGTGGAAGCCAAATTCTACTCTGCGCGTCCGAAGCTGAATGATAACCTGGAAACGGAGATTGACGGTTTGTACTGTGGCGGTGATGGAGCAGGTGTAACCCGTGGTCTGGCACAGGCAGGCGCAGCTGGCGTCTGGATCGCTCGTAGCATGTTTGCCAAAGCTGGCAGCAGCACCCGTGTTCCGGCAACTGTTGTTTGACGTTTACAGTTCAGCAAGCCTATACAGTTGCTAGATTGATTCGTAACGATGAATAGATAAACCAAACAATATACCATGTCATAACGTACCAAAAAGCTGATTCGCTATACAGAATCAGCTTTTTGCGTGTATTCATTTGACAAGTGAATCATTTCTAATTTATATTGATCATATAAAACTTACTAAAAGTAATAAAGTTTATAAATGTAACCTTTGTTATTCTATAGTACGATCTGCATGTTGACCAAGACGAATGCGTCATGACAAGCGTTGCTATGCGCAACAATGTGGATGAGAATAACGATTACAAGGTTTCGTTCGGGTAATAGATGGATAACAACATATTCTATAATAGGACGGAGTGAATGAACGATGAAGATTGTTATTTTTGGGGCGAGTGGACGGACGGGTACGGAGCTGATGGTGCAAGGATTGGAGCGTGGGCATGAAGTCACGGCATTCGTCCGTAATCCGCAAAGCATCCAAACGCAGCATCCCCATCTACATATTGTGCAAGGTGAGGCGACCAATGCGGAGCAGGTGAATAAGGTCATACGTGAAGGCTCATATGATGTGGTCTTTTCCGCGCTAGGTGCCAAAAGTCCATTTCGGCGTGATCTGAAGCTGGTCGAGGCAGTGCGATACATCGCCAGTGCGACATCCAATCACTCCTCGGCTCAATTGCTGCATATATCGTTTGTCGGTGGACGTGAAGACGCAGGCAAGCTGGGAATCTTGTACAAATATATTACCCCGGTCGTAATGAAAAATTTGCTGGCTGATCATCGTGCCAAAGACGAGATCATTACAAGTAGTGGAGCAAACTGGACCCTAGTACAGCCGCCGATTCTAACCAATGGCGAACGAAACGGACACTATATCGCCGAGACGCAGATCAGTCGACTACCATCCAGCAAATTGAAGATTTCGCGCGCTAATCTGGCGCAATTTATGCTAGAGCAAGCAGAGCAGAACGCGTACAGTCGCCAGACAGTTATGGTTAGTGAATGATGGATTGAGCGATGCTCATACAAGTGAATCGGCAGTGTACTCTTCTTTTGAGGCATTTTGGTTACTTATGCTGTATCCATTCGAACATACGGGCAATCGCCTGCTTGTGCACATCTTCGGGCATATGATGTCCGTATTCTTCATACCACTGCACATCACAAGGCTTCCCAAGCTCCTGTAGACGTCGGATCATCAATTGTCCGTGTGAAGGCTCTACCTGCTCATCTTGTTGTCCATGAATAATTAGTGTCGGGCATGGAAAGTCCTTTGCCAGTGCAGAAGGCGAACGGGCTTCGTAGCGTTCCGGGTATTTGCCAGTGGAGCCGCCAATTACGCGCTTGAGCATCCGTCTCAGATCGATCCGTTCTTCATACGTTTGCGCCAGATCGGCGACTCCACCCCACAAAATAAGCGCCAGCATATGGCGCTTTTTATTGTGCCAGCGAACGGCTGCTTGCGCTGCATTCACCGAACCACGTGAGAAGCCCATAATCGATACTCGCTGCTCCTTCACAAATGGCAAAGACGCCAGCCAATCTAGCCCGGACAGTACATCCTGTACATCGTCGCCGCCGAATTGATCACGTCCTTCGCCACCTTCGGCACCTCGATAACAGGGAGCAAATACGACCTGTCCATGCTGAGCGAACCGTTCCAGCCATGTCATCCGCACACTGCCGACCCTACCGATACCGCCGCGACAATATACAAATGCGGGATAGACATCGTTCTGCACAGCTTGCTCTGGCTTGTGTAATGGACAGGCGATTTCCTCTACAGACAGATCATCCCTTTTAAAACATTGCTGTATATGGTTCAGCAAAGTATCCGGTTGTAGGTATGTGCCGTATGGCAACGCCAGATAGCCTTTGACTTTGTATTCATCTGACAGATAAGTTATGCGGTAGATCATGGTGATCCTCTCCTTTGGTAGCTCTTGTTGTCCGTATCTATGTTACCCATTATCGCATATTCCAATAGACGTTGCCTCGACAGCATTTCCAGCAATCGGTACAATGAATGGAAGAGCTTGAATGCGTGGTTGGTATATAACAGGTCAGCAGGAGGGAAGAACATGAATCAGGGATGGACATTGCATCCGCTTGGCGATGCGGCAATTTTGATTGAATTTGGAACTGTAATTCGCGAAGATATTTTGGCAAAGGTGCAGCAGGGCATGGCAATGCTGGAGCAGTCTCCTTTTCCGGGGCTAGTGGAGTGTGTTCCTTCATATACGACACTGACGGTGTATTATGATCCGGTCAGTGTAGCCAGTTGGACCAATGCTTCTTTGCTGGATTACATAGTGGTAAGAGATTCTCAACATACAGAACCTATACAGGATCATACGTCGCATCTGGAGCATATTCATAGACACAATCCGGGTACAAGCGTGGATGATGAGCTATTGCTTGATACATTATGGCGGGGTACTCCATATGATCGGGTATGTGCATGGTTAGATGCATTGCTAAGCCATATCGCTGTTGCCGCGGACGATCTAAAAGTAGAACATACTGTAGTGGAGATTCCGGTTTGTTACGGTGGTGACTATGGACCCGATCTTGCTCATGTGGCTGCGCACAACGGGCTAACAGAGCAGGAGGTGATTGCTCTGCATAGCGGTGGAGATTATCTGGTATACACATTAGGGTTTGCGCCGGGCTTCCCGTATCTGGGTGGACTATCGAAGCAATTGGCAACACCACGGCGTGATACACCGCGCGTACGTATTCCTGCTGGTTCGGTAGGCATTGCAGGGATGCAGACGGGCATTTATCCACTGGAAACACCGGGTGGCTGGCAGCTGATTGGACGCACGCCGTTATCGTTGTTTCGTCCGCATCGACAACCACCTGCCTTATTAAGCAGTGGCAATCGACTTGTTTTTCGTCCTATTTCTGAGCAGCAGTATGTGGAATTATATGAGCAGGATACACGTATGAATTTGCCGGATTCTATTCATAAACTGGGGGAGGAGATGGAATGAGTCTATCGATCGAAAAGCCGGGATTGCTAACGACAATTCAAGATATCGGACGCATCGGCTACGGACAATATGGTATTAGTCGCTCTGGTGCGATGGACGGATTGGCACATCGACTTGCCAATTGGTTGGTTGGCAATCCAGATCATGCAGCAACACTGGAAATGACGTGGTCAGGCATGACCGCTTTGGTAGAGCAGGACTGCTGGATAGCGATTACGGGTAGTGATATGCAGCCGTGCGTTCATGGCAAACCGGTACCTATGTGGCGTCCGGTATTTGTTTCGGCAGGAAGTCGATTGTTGTTCAAGCAGTCAGTGAGCGGGTGTCGTGCCTATATCGGCATTGCAGGCGGCTGGCAGGGGGAGCAAATTATGGGCAGTACGAGTACCTATTTGCGCGCTGGTCTGGGTGGACTGGATGGTAGGCCTTTACAGGCAGGCGACAAAATTAGCGCTGCTCAATCATACTCTGGTTTCTCTCAGCAGACGTCACGGCAAGCCGCTGTATCGTTGCAGCAGAATGATGTTGCTGCTGTGAACTGGCGAGTCAGTGCCAATCTCATTCCACAGTACGGCAAGCAGGCAGTGATTCGCGTATTACCGGGCAGGCAGTGGGAAGACTTTGACGGACCGATGCAGCAAATGCTGCTGGAACAAGAGTATCGCATCACACCACAATCGGATCGCATGGGCTATCGGTTATCCGGCTCAGAGCTGCAAACGATGCAGCCCCAGCAGTACATTTCCGAAGCCGTCAGTCAGGGTACGGTTCAGGTGCCGCCAGATGGACAGCCGATTATTTTGATGGCAGATCGGCAGACATTGGGTGGTTATGCGAAGATCGCTCAAGTAATCAGTCTCGATCTGCCAAGGCTTGCTCAGATGGCACCGGGCGATCAGATTCATTTTCAACTGATTGATATGGAGGAAGCGCAGCGATTATATGTAGGATGGGTACGAGAATTGGCGGTGCTGCGTCGTTTTATTACTATGAAGTTGAATGAACTAGGGCTGAGTGTCAGATACTGAAGTGATTTGAATAATCGGATGTAACCATGCAAAACATAAAGAACACAAGAACACAAGAACACAAGAACACAAGAACACAAGAACACAAGAACACAAGAACACAAGAACACAAGAACACAAGAACACTAAAAATGCGATGAGCGCGAAGAATGCCGTGAGCGCAAAGAACGCAAAGACATAGCATCTTCGTAAATATATACCTTAGAAGATAAGGGGGATACTCATGAACAATCATGCTGAGAACAGTGACACGGAGAATAGTAATGTAGATAAACGCGATACGAAGAACCGTCATGCAGACAACTGCAATGCCAAGAGCAGGAATGCAGACAACGTAACTGCGAATCGGCAGACGCCGATTATACTGGATATCAATTGCGATATGGGTGAGAGCTTTGGTGCTTATGTGATCGGTAATGATGAGCAGTTATTCGCAGAGATTACGTCTGCCAATATTGCCTGCGGCTTTCATGCTGGTGATCCGGGTGTGATGCGGCGAGCGGTGCAAGGGGCTTTGCGACACGGCGTAGCGATTGGAGCGCATCCAGGATTGCCAGATCTGGTCGGATTTGGGCGGCGTCATATGAATATTTCACCGCAGGAAGCATACGATCTGGTTACTTATCAGCTAGGGGCGCTGCATGCTTTTGTCAGTCAGGAAGGTGGCAAGCTTCATCATGTGAAGCCGCATGGAGCGTTATACAATATGGCGGCGGTATCGCGCCCACTGGCAGATCATATCGCAAGAGCGGTTGCTGCCTATGATAGCGACCTGATCCTTTATGGATTGTCTGGCAGTCTACTCATACAAGCAGGGCAAGAAGCTGGATTGCAGGTGGCGAGTGAAGTGTTCGCTGATCGTACATATCAGTCGGATGGCACGTTAACGCCGCGTCAGCAGCCAGATGCCCTCATTGACGATACGGCAGTTGCGGTGGAGCAGATCATCCACATGCTCACAACTGGTACGGTACGTGCAGTGGATGGTACACAGGTTTCTATTCAAGCAGATACGGTGTGTATTCATGGGGATGGTGCACATGCCGTGACGTTTGCCCGTGAATTGAATAAATGTCTATGTGATGCGGGTGTACAGCTAAGCGCTCCAAGTATATTAACAGGAAAAGAGGAACAGGCTTGATAAAGCAGTACGATTCGCAAGACCAGCGTCATGAGGTATCCAGCTATTTGTATACATACGCCTGCCACGAGGACGAGCGAGAATTATGTGCGCTGGAGCTGAAGCGATTGCTGGATACAGAACCGCAGCCCGGTTATGTGGAAACGCCAATCGCGATCTCGCCAGAACGTAGCCCGTTTGTGCATTATCGGCTGGATATCCAGTGGGAAGCCCATTCGCTGGAAGCACTAGAGCAGCTTGCTGCACAGATCAATGTGCTAAATGAGCAGGAAGATACGGATTTGCCCACTTTCCATTCGAATGGAGACGAAGCGCTACGTACGTTCAAATTACTCTGTCTGGATGCACAGCAGACATTCTCTTATGAAGAGAAGCGTCAACTGGAGCGCCGCATCGGAATGTGCATACATGGCAAAGCACAAATGAAGCAACCGCAATTGTTATTCGGTATGGCATACAGCGGTGGACGCTGGGTACTGGGCAGATGTCATTTGGCGGAATCGGTCTGGTTGCAGCATAATGACAAGCCGCGCCATTATTCTACGGCGCTCAGCACGCGTGTTGCCCGGGCAGCAGTCAATATTGCTTTGCCGCATCCAACTGGACGTACGCTTATCGACCCATGCTGTGGCATCGGGACAGTACTGGTAGAGGCTTTGTCGATGAATATAGATACTGTCGGTTATGATCTCAACCCACTAGCTGTACAGGGCGCGCGCGAGAATTTGCAGCACTATGGGATGCCCAATATTGTTAGTATCGGCGATCTGCGTCAGCTCAAAGGCAGCTATGATGCGCTGATTGTTGATCTGCCTTACAATCTGTGTTCGGTTCTGGAAGAAGATGAACGTTTGCACATGCTGCAAGCAGCAGCAAGACTAGCGCACACACAGCTTGTTATTTCTACTGAAAATATCGCAAATTCGCTAGCGGAAGCTGGGCTGACTGTTCAGCATATCTGTCATTTGCATAAAGGCAAATTCACACGATACCTCTGGTTATGTAGTCATCAATTCTAAAATAAAGTTGCTATATATACCCATTTTCCGCAAGGTGAATGGGTATTATTGTAAAATAAAATCATGGCACAATACGCCTACCTATCGCTTTGCATCGACAAATTGTGTTATTTTTTATATTTTTATTCGACCAGCGGATAAAAAATCTGTTCATGCATTGTGAAATTTAGTAACATATAATTAGCCGGTAGATTCCGAGTTTATGACAGTGAGGTGCAAGTGTATGAAGTTTAGCGAATTTACGTACAAACGTCCGGATATGGACCAGTTGAAAGCGGAATTTGACCAGCTGCTGAACCGTTTTACAACAGCGTCCAGCTTTGACGAGCAGGATGAGGCAATGGCAGATATCAACAAACTAAGCAATGCGTTTTCGACGCAGGTGCAGCTTGTATCGGTACGTCATTCGATTAATACCGAAGACGAATTTTACAAAACCGAGCAGGAATTCATGGATGAGATTGGCCCTGTTTTTCAGGAATACATAGACAGCTACTACAAGGCGCTTGTACATTCCGCCTTCCGCAGTGAGCTGGAGCAGAAATGGGGACATCAGCTGTTCGCATCGGCTGAACTGACATTGAAAACGTTCCATCCTGACATCATCGGTGATCTTCAGCAGGAGAACAAGCTGGCAACCGCGTATGCGCAGCTGATTGCTTCGGCGAAAATTCCATTCGAAGGCGAAGAACGTACGCTCAGTCAGCTGGCACCATTCGCGCAGTCCAAAGACCGCGATATGCGTCAACGTGCTGGTGAAGCTACGTATGGTTTCCTTGCGGAAAACAGTGCCGAGCTGGATCGCATTTACGATGAATTGGTCAAAGTGCGTACAGGCATCGCCCGCAAGCTGGGGTATAACAACTTTACGGAACTTGCGTATGCGCGCATGGGACGTACCGATTACGGTCCAGAACAAGTAGCCGCCTTCCGCAAGCAGGTTAAAGAATATATCGTACCTGCTGCATCCCGTCTCAAAGAACGTCAGCGTAATCGTCTCGGCGTGGAGCGTCTGGCTTATTTTGACCAGAACTTCAGCTTCCCGACAGGCAACCCGCTTCCGAAGGGTGATGCTGATTTTATTATTAACAATGGTGCCAAAATGTACTCCGAGCTGTCGCCGGAGATTGATCAATTTTACAAGTTTATGCAGGACAACGAGCTGATGGATCTGCTCAGCAAAAAAGGTAAAATGGGTGGCGGCTATTGCACCTTCTTGAACGATTATCAAAGTCCGTTTATCTTCGCTAACTTTAACGGCACATCCGGCGATATTGACGTGCTGACTCATGAAATGGGACACGCGTTTCAAGTGTATGAAAGCCGCAACTTCAAAGTGCCGGAATACATCTGGCCAACTTATGAAGCGGCAGAGATTCATTCGATGAGCATGGAATTTTTTACATGGCCGTGGATGGAGCTGTTCTTCAAGGAAGATACAGACAAATACAAATTTGATCATCTGGCAAGCGGGCTGATCTTTATACCGTATGGTACCGCGGTGGATGAATTCCAGCATATCGTGTATGACAATCCGGATTTCTCACCAGCTGAGCGCAAAGCAGCTTGGAAATCGCTAGAGGAGAAATATCTTCCATACTGGGATCAGAGCGATAATCCGTATCTGGAAGGTGGCGGCTTCTGGCAGAAGCAAGGGCATATCTATGAAGCGCCATTCTACTATATCGACTACACGCTGGCACAAATCTGCGCATTCCAGTTCTGGAAACGAATGCACGAGGACCAACCAGCTGCATGGGCAGATTATGTGAACCTGTGCCGTCAGGGCGGTAGCAAATCGTTTACTGAGCTGGTAGAAGTGGCAGGTCTGATCTCACCGTTTCAAGAAGGCTGTGTATCATCCGTTATTGGCGATATCGAAGGCTGGCTGAACCAGATCGACGATAGCAAGCTGTAAGCAGAAAAGCTGTTTGGGTCTATTGCATATGAGTTGCCAATGTTACAGTATACACGTTGATTGTGTAACATTGTGAAACGGAAATAGAAATATAATAACCCCACTATTTGCGATGGAAGTTGAAGCTTCCTTATCCAGATCGTATAGAAATAACCGGCTTCCCTTACGGAAAGCCGGTTGTTTTGCATTACAGTGGTTTTCAATATACAGATATTCATATTCAATGATAGTTGTACAGATTGTTATAGTGTTAGTAAAGAAGATCCAATCCCCCACTTTTGGTATCAATTCCATCAAAGCTGAATGTAAACCGATACGTACCGGGATGCTCCTGAAGATCAACGCCATTTTGATGAGGGAACTGCTGAATTTCTTGACCTGCATGCAAGATCGTTACTGTATAAGGTTCCCATTTTTTACGTTCCTTAGAATATTTTTCAATAGAAAAAATTGCTTTTTGACTGTCCTTTAATTGAAAGTTTGTTTTTACATTGAAAAAGTAGCCTTGACCAAAAGTAGCGCTATAGTAAATTGGATTGGCTGGTGTAACTTTATATTTCCAGTGCGCTTCAATAAAACCGGCAGCACCTGCAATAGGTGCAACAGCAAGCAGCAACATCATCAGAGATAGTGTAAGCAACATCACCTTTTTGCGGATCAACAAAATTGCAGATATACTCATTATGATGCTCCTCTCTAAAACCATAGTGGATTGTGGGAACTATTGAGCAATGGAACCTCCTTTCGTTGTAAAGGGATGAGTAAAGGTTTGCTTGACTGCCCAATGACTCATGCTGTTCAGGTGCGATATGTATTCTTTTATAAAACTATAATTTTCTTTTATGACTACAATTTACCATTTGAAATCAAGGATTACTAGGTTACTTAGTCATTTTCTTTGAGATGACTGATCAATCTTTTTTATATATACGCTAGAAATAACTGCAATGCTATATTCAACATGCCCAATAGATGGAGGGAACTTGAGAATGCACAATCAAACATGGGATATTCCGCTGCACAAACTGGATATTCCTCAGTCCATATCGAGGTATGTTCCACCACTGACTGAATCACTGAATGAACAAAGAATGCTAAACGATTATATAGCATATTTTTTTGAACATAATGACGCATTGGATACGTGGAAGCATTGTCAGGAAGTTGCGAATCAGGCGCAGCAGCTGGCACAGCGGTATGATCAGGATGTGCACATCGCGGTGCTGGGTGGGTGGCTGCATGATATGTCTACCGTCATTCCAGACCAGCACAAGCTGGAGTTGGCGCTACAATTGGGGCTGGAGGTAGTAGATGCGGAGCGACAGGTTCCTTTTCTACTGCATCAAAAATTGTCTGCGTGGATGGCGGAGCATGTATTTGGTTTGGACGATCCGGCATTACTCAGTGCGATCAGTTGTCATACGACGTTAAAAGGAAAGATGGCGCAGATGGATAAGTTGCTGTTTATCGCGGATAAGCTGTCGTGGGCATCGTCGGATTCGGCACCGTATCTATCTTTGATGCGGCAGGCGGTGGATGGTTCGCTGGATGATGCGATTGATGTGTATGTTGATTATATTTTCGGTGAACCGGGCAGATTGGCTGTTGTGCATCCGTGGATGCAGGCAGCACGGCGCACGCTAGAAATGGAGCGTTATTACTATTCATTGAGCACGTTATCTTCGCCAATCGTGTGGGGACCAGTGACGGCTTCTTTTCAGCCAGCAGCGCAGTTGTCGCCACAACAACAAGCATTGATCAGCAATGTGTCGATTGTGCCGATGGTCGGCAATCAGGTGGTGATGATTCGACTGACCGATGGACGCTGGGAATTGCCAGGCGGTACGCTGGAACCGGGTGAACGTCCACTGGAAGGATTGCGGCGCGAAGTCGTAGAGGAGATCGGTGGGACGCTGCTAGACTATCAGGTGTTTGGCTATTTTGACTGTCGTTCCTCATCGGATGTGCCGTACCGTCCGCATATTCCGCATCCGCAATTTATCCGATTGGCGGGATATGGGCAGGTGCAGCTGGATGGTCAGCCGCTGAATCCGTTGGATGGAGAGCAGGTGGAGATTGTAGATGTAGTGAGTATGGAGGAAGCAGAGCAGCGCTTTCGTAGTACAGGACGTCATGATCTGGCGGACTTTTATCTTATGGGATATAAGGCTTGGCAATATGATCAATCGGATTAGTATAAGATCCAGATGTGTATAGGATCGGAACGACTACACTTACTTGCATATCGTTTGTATGAATATAGGTAAGAACATGTTGTATGAAATGTTCTATATGAACACTCACACGAAAACACTTCCTGCTGGAACAAGCTGCGCTAGCATTGCCAAGCGTACTTGAGTCCAATCAAGAAGTGTTTTTAAGTAGCAAATATTCCGGTGAATCTACACAAACACACTCAGAATCATCACGATACCAAAAGCGACAAAGCCGAGTAGCGTCTCCATCACGGTCCATGTTTTTAGCGTATCTGGTACGGACAGATTCAGATATTGCTTCACAATCCAGAAGCCTGAATCGTTCACATGGGATAAAATGATAGAGCCTGCGCCGGTAGCGAGCACGAGCAATTCAGGGCTTACACCCGGCATCGTAACGGCAATCGGTGCGACAATTCCGGCAGCAGTCGTCATGGCAACGGTAGCCGAACCCACTGCTGCGCGAATCAGACCGGCGATCAGGAAGGCGAGCAAGAGTGGTGACAGATGCGCCGTCTGGGCAAAGGCAGCGATAGCATCACCGACACCACTGGCAGTCAGAATTTTGTTGAATCCGCCACCTGCACCGATCAGCAATACGATGGAAGCGACCGGACCAAGACAATCATTAGTAAAGGTGAGCAATTGCTTGCTGTTGAATCCGCGTGCATACCCGAACGAATAGAGCGAGAATAGCAGCGCGATCAATAGTGCAATTACGGGACTACCAATAAAATCAACGACCTGACGGAACATATTCGTTTCCGGCAAAATCAGACTGACAACGGTGGAGATCAGCATCAGAATCACCGGCAGCAAAATCGTAAACAATGTAATGCCGAAGCCGGGTAATTCCTTTTGCTTCGTTTCGGTAAATTGCTCCATCAGCTCGCTGCTGCCTTGAACTACAATCCGTTTGGAAATCCAGCTGCCGTACAGTGGACCGGCAATCGCTGCCGCCGGGATAGATACGATCAGCGCGAGGAAGATTGTTTTACCAACATCCGCGCTGAAAATGCCTACTGCCAGCATTGCCGCCGGATGGGGCGGAATCAGACTATGTACAACCGCAAGCCCAGCGAGCAGCGAGATGCCGATTTTGATCAGCGAGGTGCCGGTTTTCTTGGCGATGACAAAGACGAGCGGGAATAGCAGTACAATACCAACCTGAATAAAGACGGGAATCCCACAAATGACAGCGACAACCATCATCGCCCAGTGAACATTTTTCTCGCCAAAGACGCGTACCATTGTATTGGCAATACGCTCGGCACCGCCGGATTCCGCCATCAGTTTACCAAGCATCGTACCGAGTCCCAGTACAATTGCGATAAAGCCGAGGACACTGGCGACTCCTTCCTGAAACGAGCTAACGATATCTTTGAGCGGCATACCGGCGATCAGACCCATAAATACCGCACCGAGAATGAGGGCGATAAACGGATTCATTTTGAAGCGGGCAATCAATACGATCAGCCCGATGATAGAGATGGCTGCATAGAGCAGCAGACTAGCATTATGACTTAAACCGAATACAGCGTACATAGGTTGTCCCTCCTGCATACATTTGGTAGGGAGAGCAGTGAAGGCTCTCCGTCTACCGATTGGAATTTACGAGTGATGCTGTTGTATGTTGTCTACAGTTTCCCGCAGTGTGGTATCGTTGCCGACATTGCCAGGGAATACGATATAAGGAATGCCATGGAATTTGGCTTCTGCACCTGTCAGCCAGACCGGGATACCAGCGCTCACCTGACCAAGTACTAGCGCACGTTGAATGGATAGACCACGGGTAGCGACATCACTTGAAGTGATTCCGCCCTTGGCGATAATAAACTTCGGAGCGACCTGCAACGATTGCACAATATGCACCAGCGCCGCAGAGACGGTAGCACTAATCTGGAAATTGTCCACCTTAGTACTTGCGGTAATCAGGCGACGACTGCTATACACAACGACATTGGTTCCGCTAGATAGATGGGTATTGGCTGCATGCTGTACACGCTGGATTTCTGGCTCACGGGTAGCATCATCCAATAGCTGCTCCACATTCATTTCCAATCCGATCACATGCTCCAATTGCAATAACTGCTCCAGCTGGCGCGTTGTCTTCTGTACGTACGAGCCAACAATGACGATACCGCCGTGCTCACTTTGCGCATCCGCAATGAGCTGATCCGCCGAAAGGTAATCTACATCGTTAATGCCTGCATACGATTTGACAAAGGAAGCTGCTGTACGGAAAATAAAGCGTTTACCATTTTGCTCTGCCCGTAGTAGTGCCAATGACAGCAGATCCATATCAGCGTACGAGATGACATTTGCGATAATCGGTACATTGTCTGTTGCCTGCATGAGCAGTGCATCGACCTGTTGGGGATGGCTACGCAGTTGCTCTAGCGAAATGACCAGACATTGAGAGGCGGTGAAGCGATCTGCCGTTTTCTCGGCTACCCATTGTGTAAGATCGCCGTTCTTGTATCCGAATACGCTATCCTGTGCAAATTCGGTTTCGTGCACTGGAATCAGCACAGCGTTATCTAGCATATAGTGGGTATTATTGATCGTAAATCGTCCGCCTTCTAAGAAAGCCGGAATGATCAGGTGCCCATCAAAAGAATGCCCCTGTCGCTTCGACACCTCCTCTGCCAGCACATCAATTTCCAGCGGATAATACCCGCGCAGCATCGAATCACTGCGGCTAATAAATGTAAATTCCTGTCCAACCTTGTCTGCCACTTTGCATACATTAGCGGCAATCTCGCGATTGATGCGTTCAGCGCTATCCGCATCCATTCCGCGTGTATTGGTCAAAATGTAAAACACCGGCTCTGGCGCCAGAAAAGCCTGTCGCAATAGTTCCTCATCCCACTGCGTGAGTACATAAATATCATGTACCGTCTGTACACCGGTTGGATCATCATCCAACACGATGATTTTGCGATTGCGTTGTTGTTGCCACTTCGCAATTTGCTGCCGTGCGCCGTCCAGCGGCGCTTCAGCAGGCAGATGTTGCGAAAGTTGTTCCAGTGTTACTTTGGAAAAAGGGGTATTCATTCTGCTCACCTCATGTCGTGATTTTGGTAGTATTTGTACGGCGGGCTAATATATGCGATGAATTGGCGGGTATTGGTGAAAATGACTCTTATCCCATACAGTCATGCTAATGATCAGTGGATCACAGATATCAATTTGCGGAATTCGCTCGAACCTCAACGCCTGCCAACTTTTCAAAATACTGCACGATTCCGCCGTGATCATCTGCTGCTTTGCCATCAATTTTTAACGCATGGAAGATTTCGAGCAGTTGGCTGCTGAGCGGTAGCGGAACTCCGATGTCATGCGCTGTTTCCATTACATTGGTCATATCCTTCAGATTAATATCGATTCGTCCGCCAGCGACAAAGTTACGTTCCAGAATGAGCGGTACTTTGGCATCCAGTACGGCACTGCCTGCCAGACCGCTACGAATCGCCTGATACATATTGCCAATATCGATCCCGGCTTTGGCAGCGAAGACGAGTGCTTCCGACATCGCAGCAATATTCAGGTTGACGATAATCTGGTTTGCCAGCTTGGCAGTCGCCCCAGAGCCGTTATCGCCGACTCGAATGACCTGACTACCCATCACTTGCAGTATTGGCAAAATAGAAGTGAATACGCTCTCATCTCCGCCTGCCATAATAGCCAGCGTACCGTCGATCGCTTTGGGTTCGCCACCACTAACAGGGGCATCGATCATATGTAAACCGGCAGCTTGTACAGCGGTGGCAATATCCCGTGAGATGACTGGTGATATGGAACTCATATCGACAATAATAGTGCCTGGAGCCGCCCCTTGCAGAACACCATTCTCACCAAGTACGACCTGCTGTACATGACTGGAGTTCGGCAACATCGTGAACACGATCTCGCTCTGCGCTGCCACATCTGCCGGAGTTGCACCACTATTCGCACCTTGTGACATGAGATGATCTACGGCGGCTGTATTAATATCGAATACAGTTACCTGATGACCAGCTTGTAGCAAGTTACTCACCATAGGTCGTCCCATAATACCTAACCCGATAAATCCTAAACGTTTTTGCATTGTATTTCCTCCTATCCTGCTTTTGAAAGCGGTATCAGTCTCTCTTCGAAAGTTATTGTACACAATAATTTAATTTTTGTATACAATTTTAAAGAAAATGTATTCTTTTTAAATTTGATCTCTTGAAAGCTTCTTAGTATCAGGTTGTGCATTAAAATGATTTTCGCTAAAGTAAACTACAGAGGTGAACAACAATGGAACAGGATCATGGCAAAGTGCGTTCCGCTTATGCACAATCGTATGAAGTGCTGCGGGATATGATTTTGAACGGTCATTTAAAACAGGGAATCAAGTTAACTGAGGAAAAGCTGGCTACCGAGCTAGGTGTCAGCCGTACACCGATTCGTGAAGCGATCCGCAAGCTGGAGCAGGAAGGGCTAATCGTCAACAAACGAGTGGTCAAGCTGACGGAGACGGATTTGCGTAATACATTTGAATTACGCATGCTGCTCGAAGGGTATGCCGCGCGCAGTGCCGCCACATTTCTATCCACCGCTGAGCTGGATAAGCTCAAGCACTGTGTGCAGATTGGCAGAGAAGGTAGCAAGGACGAGATTATGGAAGCTAACCGCGAATTTCACGAGATCATTATGCAGGCGAGCAACAATGCACGGATGATCGATCTGTTTGATCAGATGCAATCGGTCATTTACTTGTTCCGGCAAAAGGTTGTACTGCATGACCGACCATTTCTGATCGAAGAACATGCGCGGATTTGCGAAGCGATTCAGGCGCATGACGGCGATACGGCAGAGAAGCTGATGAAGGAGCATTTACAGGCGGATTTGGACTTTTGTCTGCATTTGATTCGTTAAGGGGTAGTATGTATTCGTAAGTTGATCGTTCATAAGATGATCTCAAAGAAGCAAGCTAAGATTGCAAACAAGTATGAAATCCACACAACCAAAGGAGGTCGCACAACATGATTATCCGCCATGCCAGACCGGGCGATGAAGCAGGGATTGCCATCGTTCATGTACATAGCTGGCAGACGACCTATGCTGGGTTGCTGGATATGGCGTATTTACAGCAATTGTCCGTGCCGCAACGTCAGCAGGCATGGCAGGAGCAATTGAAACGAATGAATGAGCAGTATCAGTTACTAGTGTTAGAGAATGAAGCGGGCGTAATTACCGGCTTTATTAGCGGTGGAAGCAGTCGTGAACTATCTGTATCCAACATAAACGGACAGCGCGAGGGGGAGATCTACGCGCTGTATTTGGTATCATCTGCACAAGGGCAAGGCTGGGGTGGACAATTGCTGTCCCGAATGCTGCAATGGCTGCAACAACAGCAGTATGATCATGTGATCGTCTGGGCACTGCGCGACAATCCAGCTGTGCGCTTTTACCAGCATTACGGAGCTGTACCTTACAAGGAACAAACGATCAAAATCGGCCGCAAATTGTACCGTGAAACCGCACTGCGATGGAGAGATATACAGAAGCAATCATACATAGCAAAGGAGTGGTGAAGATGAGTATACGCATATCCTGTCTCTGTCTGTTTGAGCATGAGGGACGATATTTGTTTCAAGAAGCGATTTATGCCAGTAGTGGACGTATCATGTATCGTCCAATCGGCGGAACGATAGAATATGGCGAGCGCAGTATCGATACCGTTGTGCGCGAAGTGCAGGAGGAGATTGGTGCTGTTATTGAGCAGCCTAGCTTACGTTATGTGATCGAAAATCATTACCAAACCAATAGACTGGAAATCGCCGAAATCAACGGTGTACAGGTAGAGGAGCTGCCTGAACATCCGCAATACGGGCATGACCTGGCTTTTATTTATGAAGGGAAGTTGCCGGATCAACAGTGGTATGAGCAGGAAGTGATCGAAGGTATAGAAGGAGAGGCGACGTATCGAGCGGTGTGGAAAACGCTAGAGGAAATAGAGCACCATCCACATGCATTGCTAGTACCGAATGGATTGCTGGAATTGCTGCTTGCTGATACGACGGGGGAGCACTACACTTCGCTTGAGCATCATAGAGTACAATCGCCATCTTCCATGCAATCTGTATGATGCGAACAAGAATCGCTGCTTTTTTGGTGATTGGGTATACGATTTTGCTGGTGTATTGGATGTTTTTCGGATTTGGTCGTCATGCGCCCGACGAGGATACGCCGTATCGGTATAATGTGATTCCGTTGCGAACCATTGCTGATTTTGCAACGATGCGTATTGGGACGACGATGGATCAGTGGATTAATTTGCTAGGAAATGTCGTTGTGTTTGTGCCGTTTGGTTTGTTGATTCCGGTCGTGCGTAGTGTGAGGGTGCTGCCGTTTGCAGGTGCATTTGCATTATTCATTCTAGTACTGGAAATCTTGCAGTTGATAACGAGACGTGGAACATTCGATGTGGATGATATTGTGCTGAATACGCTGGGCGCTTGTCTGGGCTACGGTATTTTGCATGGCGTTCGGCATCTATTAATAAGAAGAAAATGATAACATCCCCTGTGGCTGCATCTGGATCGTACACTGACTTGGGAACGGATTATTTTTAAAGTTCCGGCAGGTACAAGTCAATTTATCGATATGAGCAGCACAGGGGATGTTGTGGTAAGAATACGTATGAAGTTAGGATTGAAGGTAAAGCTGTTGATCAAGTGATGCTTTGCTGCATCTAGTAAAGTTTTTTTAGAAGGTAGTTTTCAAAATGTAGCGCTTAGTTCAGCGTCTGAACAATGGTTCCTTTGCCGTCTGTTACTGTAAGCTCTGCTTTTGCGCCGTTAATCAACGTTACCTGCGGCGGAATATGACCGATATCCACGTTGTAAATAACCGGGAAATCCAGCTCGTCAAACGCACTATGTAACGCATCGATCAGTTTGAAGTTTTTTACCGGTACATAACCAGCAGGACGACCGATCAATACAGCACGCGTATGCTGGAACCAGCCATTTTGCTGTAATTGCCATAGATGACGGTATATATCGGCGGCGTTCATCTCGCAGCTCTCTAGATACCAGATGATACCGTCTTCTTTTCCATATTGCTCAATAAAAGAGGGAACTGGTGCCCAAACGGTTCCTGTTAACGGTGTTAGTACATCCAGACATCCGCCCAGCAGTCGACCAGACACCCTGATCTCGGCTTGCTTCTGTTGTTCCTGACCGAGAATCTCCCAGCGTGTCGGCGCATCCAGCTTGAATCCCGCTTTGCTAAAATCACTAGTTGATTGGTAATGAGCAGACGACTGCTGTTCCACTGGTTGCCCGGCAACGGCGGTCAACAGATCATGCCAGCGCGATGTCGTCTCGTCATCCGCCCGTGCAATATCGACGCCGCTCGGTCCGTGAGCACTAGCATAACCAGTATACAAGGTATATACGAATGTTAACGTACTCGTATCAGAAAAGCCCAGAATCCATTTTGGTGGCAATGTCCGAATTTGCTCCCAATCTAGTAGCGGCAGTAGTTCCATCAGAAATTCGCCGCCCCACGGTGGAATGATGGCTTTGATCTGCGGATCAAGCAGGAATTGTTGCAGCTCAGCGGCACGTTCTTTTTTCGGTACACTTACGCATTTGTCATCTGTCCATACACTGGTGCCGATCACTGGCTCATAGCCAAGTGATGTCAAATAATCGCGCATATCATGAACAAGATGATGCAGCTGGGTGGGCACTCCACTGGATGGCGCGGTAACGGCAACCTTGTCGCCGGGCTGTAATGCAGGTGGAAACTGTATGTGCTGTGGATATGTAAAATTCGAATCGGTATGAGCGGAATGCTTGGAGAAATGGGACATCGGTTAACCTCCTTTGAATAGGAACAACATAGTAATATAACTAGAAGATGCGTAGAATGTGCATCCAACATAGAGTATGAAATCATTGCATATAACGCATAGTATAATCGTAACGTATGCAGGAAAAGGATGTAAACATGGATCAACAGATTGCATATCCATGTACATCCCGTATACCTCTGTAAGAGGCTAAACCTACATAACAAGGGTGGAGAGAACGATCATGTTGCTTACCAGAGACGATAAGTAGCGAATGGTTCACTATAACGAAACGGCTTGCTCAGATGCTCCAATTCTGCCTTTACTTCATCGCTCAGCGTAATATTGACGCTATGCATATTATTGTGTAGCTGGGAAACGGACGTAGCACCGGCGATGATGCTGGATACTGCTGGTTGCTCCATCAGCCATGCTAATGACAATACCGCCGGATCGATAGACATCGAGCGCGACAACCAGCTGATTCCGTCAGCCAGACCGATACGTTCGCCAGTCATCAGACGATTAAATGAAGGGTCTTTATCCGCACGCGACCCAGCTGGTGCTTCGTCCTCTTGCGAATATTTGCCAGTCAGAATGCCACCTGCCAATGGAAAATAAGGAATGATACCGACGCCCTGATCCAGACAAAGCGGAATCAATTCCTGTTCCGGAGTACGGTCGGCAAGGGAATACGACGTTTGCAAAGAGATAAAGCGCTCTACTCCCAAGCGGTCGCTCAGACCTAGCGCCTTCATTAGCTCCCATGCAGCATAGTTGGAAGCGCCGATATATCGAACTTTACCGGACTGCACCATATGCTCCAGCGTACGCAATGTTTCGTCCAGCGGCGTTTTCGGATCAAACGTATGAATCTGGTATAGATCAACATGATCGGTTTGCAGTCGGCGCAGACTGTCATCCAGCTCACGTTGCAAATGATACCGCGACGACCCTTGCTGATTGGCACCATCCCCGCGTGGTAATCCTGCTTTGGTGGCGAGAATGACCTGCTGCCGTTTGCCATTTTTCAAGCCTTCGCCAATAATTTCCTCCGAAGCAGTATTGGCGTAAATGTTGGCAGTATCAATAAAGTTAATGCCGCTATCAATGGCAGCATGCAAAATTTGAATTGATGTTTTTTTATCGGCACGTTTACCGAAGGAATTGGTTCCGAGACCGAGCAGGGAAACTTGCAAGCCGCTGCGGCCGAGATATCTGTATTTCATAGATGAATGACTCCTTTCGGCTAGTTGCCAGTTAGACGGATGGAATAGCGTTCTCCAGGTTCTGGGCGCACATCGACACCGGTTTGGAAAAATTCGCTCAGACGCTGGGAGTCCAGCATATCCGCTGTATTGCCAGCGGCGAATATATCGCCATCGCGCAGCAACAGCGTTTTGTTAAAGCAAGGCATAATCTCTTCAATATGATGGGTGACATAGATTAGTGTTGGTGCGTTTTCCTGCATGGCAATTTGTTGAACCCGGTGCAATAGCTGATCGCGTGCGAAAATATCCAGCCCGGTACATGGCTCATCCAGAATGAGCAATTCCGGTGACGCCATCAGTGCGCGGGCAATGAGGATACGTTGCCGCTCTCCTTGAGATAGGGTATCATAAGTGCGTCCGGTCAGATGCTGCGCATCCAGTTGACGCATCAGGAGTTGTGCTTGTTCGCGATCACTGTCGGCAACTTCGGTATAAATGCCGATTGATGCAAATTTGCCGCTCAGTACGATCTGTTCTGCCACATCGCGACCGTGTAATCGCTGCTGTAATGAAGTACTAACCCAGCCGATCTTTTTGCGATGCTCGCGCAGATTGACCTCGCCGAATCTCTCCCCAAGTACAGAGATATTTCCGGTGGTGGGCCAGATGTATCCGTTGATCATGTTAAGCAGTGTCGTTTTGCCGGAGCCGTTCAGACCTAGCAGACACCAGTGTTCGCCAGGCTGTACTTGCCAAGACACGTCGCCGATGATCAGCCCGGTTTCCCTGCGCCAGCTGGCGTGCTGAATATCAATAATCATGCTGCTCACTCCTCTATAGATTACATACGATTATAGCATCAATGTTATGTGGAATCATACGCATAAACAAGGAATATACCAACTTACCGAAAGGAAAGATACCTTATGAATACAAATGAACGTGTACGCGATGGCATTATTGGGCTGTTTGTCGGTGATGCAGTAGGCGTACCTTATGAATTTCAAAATCGTCAGGAAATTGCCGCTCATCCAGCTACAGATATGATTGGCTATGGCACGCACAATCAACTGCCAGGCACATGGTCTGACGATAGTACGATGACGTATTGTTTGTTGTACAGTTTGATAATGCATCCACAATTGAATACAGATGATCTCGGTCGCCGATTTATTCAGTGGTATCGGCAGGGATTATGGACAGCACATGATGAACTGTTTGATATCGGTATTGCGACTTCGCAAGCGATTGCCCTCATCGAAAGTGGCACTGTGCCTGTAGAAGAAGCGGGCGGAACGGACGAATATAGCAATGGTAACGGTTCGCTGATGCGTATTTTGCCACTTGTATATCGACTGGATGGACTGGATATTGCGACACGGTATGAATGGGTGCGCCGTGTATCTTCGCTCACGCATCGGCATCCGGTATCGCTACTGGCAGGCGTGATCTATATCGAACTCGGACTGGAATTGCTACATGCTGACAGACGTTCGATCGCCGATTGTTATGCGTCAGCATGTCAGACGATACAAATGAATTATGCACAGCATGCTGAATATGCACGATTTGAACGTGTGGTAAACGGTTCGCTGACGCATGCTTCTATAGAAGAAATCTCATCAAGCGGCTATGTGCTGCATACGCTGGAAGCGTCGATCTGGACACTGCTGCATACAGATCATTATGAAGATGCGGTGCTGAAGGCGGTTAATCTTGGGCTGGATACCGATACGACTGGTGCAGTAACGGGCGGGCTTGCAGGCATTTATTACGGATATGAGCAGATTCCTGCACATTGGCGGAAGCAACTGGTGCGGCGGGAAGAAATTGAGGAAGTTTGTGAGCGATTTGCCGCGACATTGTCTCATACAGGGCAAGGAGGGGCGTAGGATGAATGATAGTATCTGGGGAACAAAGCCGTGGACAGGCAAGTTGATATTATTAGGTGCTCTCTTAGTCGCGACATTGTTCTGCGTCTGGCTCGGTATGCATCTGCGCGTATATACGGGACGTGAGCTGTATCGATTTTTGAACTGGGATATCTTCCTTGCGTGGGTGCCGGTTGTACTTGCACTTATACTGGATGGCATATTGAGTTTGTATACACAGCGGCGCATGCGCTGGCACGGTAAGCTGCTGGTTGGATTTGTGGGCTTGTGCTGGTTGTTATTTTACCCGAATGCGGCTTATCTAGTGACAGATCTGATTCATCCGTTTGTGCATTATCGTCCGAATGGACGTTTTGTTAAGGATCTGGAATTCTGGTATCATCTGTATTTATTTTTCAGTGCTGGGTTGCTTGGTTTGGGGTTGGGGGCTTATGCGCTATCGTCGGTGCAGCAGCATATTGCTGAAGCTTACGGGCAGGTGCGCGGCTGGATTTTCGCGGCGATGATTCTGGTATTGAGCAGCATTGGTATTTACATTGGGCGATTTATTCGCTGGAATAGCTGGGATGTATTTACTGATCCCCATAAGATTCTAAATGATGTTATGATGATCATAACAGACCCGTCGGAGCTTCATTTTATGGTCGTATTTACCGGCATGATCCTGATGATCAGTGTGCTGGGTTATATTTTGATGAGAGGCGGCATGTATATGATCCGCCGCACCAGCCAACGCTGGGGATGATGAAGGAGTGCGAAGAACGATGTACCGCTATAACCTATTCACCAAGATTGTGCTGCTTGTCGTATTGATGTTGATTCCGGTAATTGTGCTGTATAGTTATTCTAATCGGACGACTGCGGATGTGCTGAGTGAGGAGCTTAACAAGTCCAATATGAATCAGCTGAGCTTTTTTCAAAATCAGGTGAATACGAATATCGAGCTGCTGGCATCGTGGCCGAATCTGCTCATTCATGATCCCGATATTGTCAGCTTTAACGATCTGTATTTGCAAAATGATTATCTAAATCTGGATGCAATCAATTTGGTCAAGCGTATCCAGAGCAAGCTGGCAATTCAGGAAAGTTCCTCGAACTGGCGCAGCCATCTGTCCATTTATTCGCCGTCCCTACAGCGACTTGTAACGGATAACGATGTGACCAGCATTAACAAAAGGGAAGCCTTGCAAAGCTTTCATTCTGGTTGGCAAGTAAGTCGTGAACCGGGCGGGAATATGACAGGTACGACGAATGGCACAGCGACGACGTTGCCGCCAACGTTTCTATTCTCATGGACATCCATTTCACCATATAATGCAACCGTAGAAGCAGACAATATTAGTACCGTTGTCAAAGTACAATTTGATAGCGGTAACATACAGGATATGCTAGATAAATTCAAAAGCGATGGACGTCGCGATCCATTTTATTACAATCCGTCCTTCGGCACCATCTATAATCGTTCGGCAGATCACGGGCTGACTGATCAATTGATTGCGTCCTTGCATGAACAGCCGCTGCAAGATTTGGAAAGTCGGACGATCAATGTGCAAGGCAAGCCGTATATGGTCAACGTAGTGCGTTCCGAGGCGACAGGCTGGTATATGGTTGATTATATTCCGCTGGATGATATTTTGAAGCCGATCTACGATTCGAATCGGCTATTTTATTTGGCGATGATTGTACTGCTGCTCATGAGCTGCCTGGCTTCTTATCTGCTGTATGCGCAGGTGCAGGTGCCGATGCGGCAATTGATCTACGGATTCAATCGACTCAAGCAGGAAGATTACTCCGTTCGCATCAAGCCGAAGGGACGTAACGAATTTGCATATTTGGCGGATCGCTTCAATTCGATGGTATCGCAGATTCAGACGCTGTTTGAACATGTCTATTTGGAAAAGATTCATGTGCGTGAGGCACGTCTGAAGCAGCTGCAATCGCAGATCAATCCGCATTTCTTCTATAATTGTTTTTCATTTATTACGAGTATGGCGAAGCTGAACAACCAGCAGGCAGTGATTGCGATGTCCAAAAATCTATCCCAGTATTACCGTTATACAACGCGTCAGGAGCGCGATCTGGTGCCGCTAGCAGAAGAAACAGCGTTTGTTAGCAACTATTTGGCAATTCAGCAAATGCGCATGTCGCGGCTTCATTATACAATTGAGTTAGAGGATGAACTGCGCGAAGTGCCGATTCCGCCGCTTATGATCCAACCGTTAGTCGAGAATGCAGTTATTCACGGAGTAGAGCCGTATTCGGCAGCAGGGCATATTGGTATCAAAGGCTGGCGTGAACAGGATCGCTGGTATATTAGCGTCGAAGACGATGGCAAAGGATTAGATGAGGAACGTCGCTTTAAATTGTGGAACAGCTTGCAGCAGCCACTTGGTGAGGAAATGGGCTGCGGGCTGTGGAATGTACATCAACGGATGCAATTACGCTTTGGCGAGGATGCGGGTGTCATTTTGTCGCAATCTGATCTGGGCGGACTAAAAGTAACACTGAGTTGGCAAGTGGAAATGGCAGACAGCCGTACCATTGCGTAAACGGCTTACATGCAATGGACAGAGTATCAGAGAAAGAGATCGGGGAAGTGAATGAACATGGTAAATATTTTGCTGGTGGATGATGAATCGTATGTAACGGAAAGTTTGGCGCTGACCATTCCGTGGGAACAACTGCGCATTGATCAAGTATTTTGCGCCGAATCAGTGAATCAGGCATTATCGCTGCTCACGGAAAAGGAGATCGACATCGTGGTGACCGATATTCGGATGCCGGATCGTGATGGGTTGGAGCTGCTAGGCGAATTGTCCCGCAATTGGCCTGCCGTACGCTCGCTCGTGCTGACCGGACATTCGGATTTTGAATACGCGCAAAAGGCGATTCGATTGAAAGCGAGCGATTATATTTTAAAACCTGTGGACGACGACCAGTTTATGGAGAGTGTCGGCAAGGCAGTGACTGCGATTGAGCAGGAATGGGGACAGCTGGATAAATACAATCGGCTTGCTTATCGCCGTCAGTCGGAACTGGAAGTGCTGCGCGACGGATTGCTAAGCGATATGCTGCTTGGGCGTGAACTGAATGAACGCGAGCTGCTGGAACGACTGAGCAATTACGAGATTGCCTTACAGCCTGGGCGTGTAGCACGGATGTTATACATGTCTACAGGCAATTCGCTGCGTGGGATGGAGGAGAGTGAAGCCAGACTGCTGGAATATGCTGTTGGTAATATTGCTGTTGAATTGCTCGGCAGTCAGGCACCTGTCTGGTTTGGTCGCGCTCCGCACAGTGGGCTAGTTATGCTCTGGCAGACATCTGCTGATGCGCTTAGCGATGAGGAGAGCCAGCGTTTGCAGGAGTTGGTCGATAGTGCACGTACGTATTTGAAAATGACATTGTCTGTCTATGTGAGTGAGCCGTTCGCGTTCCCCACGGAGATTGCGACTGCGTATCGCCATGTACTGCGCTCTGCCCAGCATTCATCCGGCAACAATGAGCCGCAGATTCACCTGCTACAACCGGAAGGCACCGTTCGTGAACGTCCAGTAATTATCAAATACATGGAGCCTCTGTATCGTCCGCCTACTCTGATCCATCTGTTGGAATCCGGTCAATGGAGCGGTGCACGTGATAAAGTGATGGCAGTGCTGGACACATTAGAGCCGTTGCCGCTCACCCATGAACATCTGTATGAAGTATATTTGGCAGTTAGCAATGCGCTCGTATACATGTCACACCACCATGGACATATGCTAGGCGAAAGTGATGCAGGCGGACTTGATCCATTTTCCGCTCAACATATTACAGGCTCGCTGGATCGCCTACGGAGTTGGTGCATCAATGTATTGGGACGCTTGGAAGTCCAACAAACCGCATCCCATGCCGAACCAAGTCGTAGCCGCGTCGTCAAACAAGTACAAGAAATCGTCTCCGAAAGCCTCGGTCAAGATGTATCCGTCAAAAGCATCGCCGACCGTGTCTATCTGCATCCCGTGTACCTGTCTAAAATCTACAAAGCCGAAACCGGCGAAGGTCTGGGCGACTACATTATCCGCATTCGCATGGAAAAAGCATTATACATGCTCAAACATACCAATCGCAAAATTTACGAAATCACCGCCGAACTAGGCTATCAGAATCCACAATACTTTAGCAAATTGTTCAAAAAGCACTACGGCATGACACCAAACGAATTCAGAGATAGCTGAGACGAGATCAATAATTTCGCTGGAGCGAGGACCGCTCCGCAAAGGGACAAAGGCATGAACTCCGATGGACGGACGAGAATCTACGAATGAGAAGGTAATTGTAGATTCCCGCCCATTTCCATTTCACACGCTAGAAAAAGCATAATCCATCGTCGCTCAGATCAAACCGCACCACCAAGCCCAATACGGCAGTATATTTGCTACATACAACAAACAAAGCAGATGCTTCAATGACAAAGACCAGCACGAACCCAATGAGCCTCAATTACAAAAAAGATGGATTGCCAACCAAATACTCCAAAAACCCATTTAAATAATATAATAAATGTTACTAAAACAAGCACAAATAAAAATCAAGAAAATGAATTCTACATACATAAGCGATACAACATTAACGATAAAATTCTGCAATCAAATACTATCCACAAAGTAACAAACCAACAAAGCAACAAACCAACAAGAGAACATCGCAAAATCTCCATCCACCAACCTACTACTCCCTCCCCAAAGTTGGATTATTGCCACCCTCCTTCATCGAAGTTGCTTTCAACCCGATCACCATACATGAGGGAAATGCGTCTAAGCGGAGGGAAGGGAATTGGGGAAAAGGACGACTTTGGAGCTGCGGGAATCTACAAGTATCACCTTTATCCGTAGATTCCCGCGGCTCCACCTGAGTCCGTTCCCCAATCCCTTCCCGCAGCGAGGTATGCCCCCCACCAAACTAAAGGTTTAAACAACCCCCCTACACCACCCAGTGGCAAAATCCCCCCCCAACATGTTGCAAAAGGTGCAGGAATATTAACTTCGTATCATAGGCGGAATCGTAACCCTCCCGTATAATAAAAACATGAACAACAGATTACGACATGCAGTGTTTAACCTGAAGGGGGAGCAAGAAACATGGGAATGAAAAAATTAGCTGCGGTTCTGCTGACAACCGTGCTGACAGCTGGAAGTTTAGCGGCGTGTGGCGGCGGTGGCGGAAGCAGTACAACGGCATCGGCTACAACTGAAAACGCATACAAAGAGAAATACGATCCACCGGTAACGATCTCGACCGTATGGGGAGTCGATCCGACACTGCAATTTAAAAATGGGGAAACGATTGAAAACAACGTAGCGACCAAATGGGCAAAAGATAAACTCGGTATTGATATCAAGTCACTCTGGTCTGTAACAGACACGAACGGAGCATTTGCTACCAAAATGCGTCTGGCAATGTCTTCTGGACAGGAAATGCCTGATGTTGTAACGATCGGCGACGCACAACTCGCACAGGATCTGATCGACTCCGGTATGTTCAGCGAAGTAGGACCACTGTTTGACAAATATGCATCTGATACATGGAAAAAAGCAATGGAGCAAGACCCGAACGCATGGAACCCATACATCCGCGAAGGCAAAAAGATGGGTATCCCGGTTCTCGATTACGCATACAACCACGATTATGTACTCTGGATTCGTCAAGACTGGCTGGACAAGCTGAACATGAAAGCACCAACCACGATGGACGAGCTGGAAACCGTAATGGCAGCATTCAAAGACAAAAACCCGGATGGTCTGTCCCCGGATAAAGTCGTTCCACTGAGCATCGGCTTCAAATCGTCGATGAACACATGGATGGGCGATCCATCTTGGATCTTCGGTGCTTACGGCACATTGCCACAACAATGGAATGTAGCTGCTGACGGCACGCTGCAATACGGTTCGATCCAACCGGGCATGAAGCAAGGTCTGGAAAAACTGAAAGAATGGTTTGACAAAGGCTACATCCCGAAAGAAGCAGCACTGTGGGATGAGAACAAAACATCCGAACCAGCTGTTGCAGGTACGGCAGGTATCATCCCAGGTCCTTACTGGATGAGCGGCTGGCCGCTGCAAGACACGGTGAAAAACGCACCGGGTGCAGTATGGAAACCAATCTCGATTCCTGTAGGTCCTGACGGTAAAGCAATGCGTCACGGCACAAGCACAACGAACGGCGTCATTCTGATCAACAAAAACATGAAACACCCTGAAGCTCTGTTCACGTACGAAAACTACATGTTCGATAACCTGGCGAACCCGACCAAAGATAGTGAGTTTAATAACGGTCTGTTCAAAGGATATGACTATGATCTCGACGCATCTGGCAAAAACGTGCCAATCGACAAAATCGATGGCGGCTACGTAAACAGCGTTCGTTACTTGCTTGTACGCGACGGTGCTCGTATTCCGAATGCACAAATGGATGCGCTGCTGAAACTGGCTGACGGTTCCCAACCGGAAACTCGTCTGGAACGCGACGTTGCTACTAACTATGGTAAAGAAACACCGGATGCAGCCAAAGTGCTGATGTCCCAAAAAGACATTTCGTATCCTGACATGTTTACTGGTCCAACCACACAAAGCATGAAAACAAAAATGGACTATCTGAACAAAATCCAAAGCCAGACCTTCAACGAAATCATCTACGGCAAATCTCCGATCGATTCGTTTGATACGTTTGTACAAACATGGAAATCGTCCGGTGGCGATGATGTAACCAAAGAAGTCAACGACTGGTATAGCAGCATCAAAAAATAAACTAGAATAGCAAACCAACTGTAGCAGGTACAGCCGCATACAAGGAGATAACGACCTGGACTCCGGGTCGTTATTTTCTTAAATGGCTATACCCGCATCGCCCCAACTGTAGGAGGAGAGTATATGAAAACATTAAAGAAAACGTGGCCGTTCCACGTGATGCTGCTACCGTCAATGATTTTCCTGCTGTTATTCAGCTACCTGCCGATGGGCGGGATTGTGATGGCATTTCAAAATTACAAGCCTTGGCTCGGTTTCACCGGTTCCGAATGGGTCGGGCTGGACAACTTCCGCTATCTGTTTGAACGTCAGGATAGCGTACAGGTGATCTGGAATACGCTGATCATCGCTGTACTGAAATTGATCTTTAACCTGCTTGTCCCATTTGTATTTGCGATTTTGCTGAATGAAATCCGTCGCGTCAAATTGCAACGGACGATTCAGACGCTTGTCTATCTGCCTCACTTTCTGTCCTGGGTTATCCTGGGCGGTATCCTGATCGACCTGCTGGCAACGGATGGTTTTGCCAACCGGATTCTCAGCTCGGTCTTCGGCATTCAGCCAATCTTTTTCCTCGGAGATAATGACTGGTTCCGCTTTACGGTGATCGTATCGGATGTGTGGAAGGAATTTGGTTATAACACGATCATCTTCCTCGCTGCTCTGGCAGGCATCAACCCGGCGCTGTATGAAGCTGCCGAAATGGATGGAGCTACTCGCTGGAAACAGACACTGCATATCACGATGCCAGCGATCTTCCCGATTGCAGCCGTTGTCGGCACACTCGCACTCGGTAACGTTTTGAACGCTGGTTTTGACCAGATTTTCAACCTGTACAACCCGCTCGTTTATGAAAAAGGCGATATTATCGATACGTTTGTGTATCGTACCGCAATCTTGAACGGCGAAATGGGCTTTGGTACAGCAATTGGTCTGTTCAAATCGGTTATCAGTATGGTGCTGATCCTGCTCGCTTACCGTGCTGCTGCCAAATGGGCGAACTATCGCATCTTCTGATGACTTACGAGGGAAAAGAGGGGAACTATGTACTATAAAACAAGCGGTTATCGCATTTTTAATGTCTTCAATATTATCTTTCTAGTCTTCCTGTCCATTATGTGTATCATTCCACTGATCCACGTACTGGCAGTATCATTCAGCTCCAAAGCGGCAGCTGACGCCAACTTGGTTGGACTGTTACCCATCCAATTTTCCATCGAAGCGTATAAGAAGACAATGTTCAATCCAGTCTTCCTGCATTCAATCTGGATTTCCGTACTGCGTACTGTTATCGGTACAGCGATCACCTTGTTCCTGACCTTCTTGGCAGCTTACCCGCTGTCCAAGGAAGAATCGGTATTCAAAGGACGCACCATTTATTCATGGTTGTTCGTATTCAGTATGGTATTTACCGGCGGTCTGGTGCCATTTTATATCGTCATTCAGAAGCTTGGTCTGATCGACTCCTTCTGGGTACTCGTATTGCCAGGTGCGGTAAACACATTCCTCGTCATCCTGATGATGAACTTCTTCCGCGGCATTCCAAAAGAACTGGAAGAAGCAGCATTTATGGATGGTGCAGGTCCATTCCGCACACTGTTCACCATGTATCTGCCGATCTCGATGCCATCGATTGCAACCATTACGCTGTTTAGCATGGTATTCCATTGGAACTCTTGGTTTGACGGTTTGCTGTATCTGAACAATTCCAATCAATTTCCACTGGCAACGTTCCTACAAACGGTTATTATCCAGCAAGATATGAGCTCGATGAGTGCCAGTCCAAAAGAGATGGAACTGATCTCCCAGACTACAGTCAAAGCAGCGCAAATCTTTATCGGTGCAGCGCCGATCCTGATCGTATACCCATTCCTGCAAAAGTTCTTTGTGAAAGGAATGACGCTCGGTTCGGTAAAAGAATAGGTAACAATGATTATCCAAAAATATAGTCAATCGTAGCAAGAACAATCGGTGGCTTGAAGATGGCATGAATGTCATAAGTGCATCCAATCTTGCCACATAGTAGATCGACCAAGTAGCCTGTCACCTCATAAGTGGAATCGAAACAGAGAGAAAAGCAACGGCTGGCGATGATCCATCCCAACCAACGGCTCCATCCTGACCATTCATTCAAGCCATCACTTGAAATGAACAATCCGGTAAGGTCACTCAATAGCTCTATCACCGTAGATCTACCCAAGCTGTATGATTGCAATCCAATGATCGCAAACGAGAACGGATCATACAACGCGTATTCGAATACACGCATCATCTACAAGCATCATTCAAATTGAATAGCTCAAAGCGGCTAAAGTCTGCACGCCGGTCTGCATTTCAGCGCTGTACCAGCAGCGTAGAGAATGTAGTCGGTGTACGGACTTTATGCTTTGATGATTACAAAACGTTCGTCAATGCATTGATATTTGTATTTTTGAACCCATCATAAAGGAGCTTATTATGACGAATCTAACGAACAACGTAACCCCAACCTGGACTGCCATGCTGCATGGTGCCGATTATAACCCGGAGCAGTGGAGACATCGCCCAGACATTCTGGAAGAGGATATCCGTCTGATGAAGCTGGCAAAATGTAATGTGATGTCGGTCGGCATTTTCTCTTGGGTATCATTGGAGCCAGAAGAGGGCGTATATACATTTGAATGGCTCGATCAGGTGCTGGATCGGTTTGCTGCCAATGGCATTTCTGCATTTTTAGCAACACCAAGCGGTGCACGTCCGGCATGGATGTCTGCCAAATACCCGGAAGTATTGCGCATTGAGAAGAACCGCGTTCGCAATCTGCATGGGTTCCGTCACAATCATTGCTTCACTTCGCCTGTTTACCGTGAAAAAGTGGAAATTATGAACACCTTGCTGGCAGAGCGTTACAGCGATCATCCAGCTGTTATCGGTTGGCATATTTCCAATGAATACGGCGGCGAATGTCATTGCGATTACTGTCAGGAAGCATTCCGCGGCTGGGTGAAAGCAAAATACAACAACGATCTGGAGCAGCTCAACCGTGCATGGTGGACGACATTTTGGAGTCATACATACACCGATTGGTCACAGGTCGAATCGCCAGCGCCACATGGAGAAACGCAAGTACATGGTATGAATCTGGATTGGAGACGTTTTGTTACTGATCAGACGGTAGATTTTTGTCGTCATGAGATTGAGCCGCTGCGCAAAGTAGAGCGTCTGCTGCCAGTAACGACGAATTTTATGGAATTTTTCGAAGGGCTGAATTACTGGAAATTCGCTGATCTGCTGGATGTTCTGTCATGGGATAGTTATCCGACATGGCATGATCTGGAAGGCGACAGTATGCAGGGCGCGAAGATTGCTATGATGCACGATATTGTGCGTTCAATCAAGCAACAACCGTTCCTATTGATGGAGAGTACACCAAGTTTGACCAACTGGCAGCCGATCAGTAAAAACAAACGTCCGGGCATGCATCTGCTGTCTTCGCTTCAAGCAGTAGCGCATGGTTCTGATTCCGTCCAATATTTCCAATGGCGTAAGAGTCAAGGTTCCAGTGAAAAGCTGCATGGTGCAGTTGTCGATCATGCCGGGCATGAGCATACGCGCGTATTCCGTGATGTCCAAGATGTCGGTCAAGCGCTGGAACAATTGCAAGCTATTCGTGGCAGTCAGGTGAAGGCAGAAGTGGCAGTTATTTTTGACTGGGAAAATCGCTGGGCAGTAAACGATAGTCAAGGTCCACGCAATAGTGGCATAGGCTATGAGCAGACGGTACTCGACTTCTACCGCGAATTCTGGAAACGAGGCATCGCTGTCGATGTGATCGATATGGAACAGGATTTGTCCAAATACAAAGTTGTTGTTGCTCCGATGCTGTATATGGTTCGCGATGGCGTAGGCGCAAGCTTTGAACAATTTGTGAGTAGTGGTGGTACATTGATCAGCAGCTACTGGTCAGGCATTGTGAATGAGAACGATCTGTGTTTCCTCGGCGGCTTCCCGGGTCCACTACGCAAAGTGTTAGGCATCTGGTCAGAAGAGATTGACGGATTGCATGAAGGTGAGCGTAACCGCATCATTCCGAATACAGGCAATACTTTATCGCTGGAAGGTGAATATGCGGTGCAGGATCTGTGCGATCTAGTACATCTGGAGAGTGCACAAGCACTGGCAACGTATGGCGATGATTTCTATGCAGGTCGTCCAGTACTGACAGTCAACTCATTCGGTGAAGGCGAAGCGTATTATGTCGCAGCTCGTACCCGCGATCATTTCCTCGGCGATCTGATCGAAGGAATTGCAGATCGTGCGCAGGTTACGCGTACACTGACGACTGTACTGCCACAAGACGTAACCGCTCATGCACGCGTACAGGGCGACAGCGAATTTGTATTCCTGCAAAATTACAGCGAAGAAACACGCAACGTACAGCTGGATGATCGCGATTATTCCGATCTGCTGAGTGGTGATAACATCGTTGCAGGTAGCAGTGTTGAGCTGGAATCGTTTGGTATCCGTGTACTGAAAAGAGCAGTAACCGTTTAATTCCAACTTTGAATTTCCAATGAACAAAAGATTGTGAATCAATAAAACAGCCGCAGTATCGTTACACAATAACGATACTGCGGCTGTTTGGATTATGTGTCTGGATGTACACGGATGTGCGTCCGTCTGCATCCATTGTTGCAGTAGATCAGTTCTCAGAGGTTAGTTCAGGAATGCGTCCAGTGCTACCGTTACTTTCCCTTTGGAATCAAAAGCACCTTTGGTGTATGCGTACCATGTGCCGTACGATTCAGGCTCCCAGTAAAATACGCCCAGACCTTTACCGCCCGAAACGGAGCGAGTTTTGGCAAGAATATCGGTCAGGAATGCTTTGGCAGTCGTTGGATCGCTTGCATCCATACCAACTTCGCAGACCATGACTTCTTTACCATAGCGAGATACCATATCGTTCATATTGGTCAGCGCTTGTTGATCCAGCGTTTTCCAGTTACTTTTATCTGGATAGAGGGACATACCGATGACATCATACTTTGCACCATTGGCTTTCAGACCATCGAACATCCAGCGGAACAGGGCATTGTCGTATCCATTGGACAGATGCACGATCACTTTTGTACCGGAATTTACCTTTTTGACTGCATCATAGCCGGAGTTGATCAGCTGGGCAAAATTGCTCATGCTTTTGGACGCGCGTCCATCTTCCCACAGCATACCGTCGTTGGTCTCATTGCCGACCTGTACCCATTCTGGTGTAACGCCTTGCGATTTCAGTGTATTCAGCACATCGTAAGTATGATCATAGACTGCCTGCTTCAGACCGCTAAAGTCTTTGCTAGTCCATGCAGATGGTTTCGATTGTTGAGCCGGATCTGCCCATTTATCGCTGTAATGGAAATCAATCATAATGCGGAAGCCCATGTTTTTGGCACGTACTGCCTGCTTCACAACATCTGCTTTATTGGAGAAATTGATCGATGGATTCACCCATACGCGCAAACGGATCGAGTTTACCCCGTGATCTTTCAAAATTTGCAGCGCATCTTGCTTGTTACCAGCATCATTATAGAAAGACCAATTGTAATTTTCCATCTCTGAGAGCCAACTTACATCCGCACCTTTGGCAAATGCCGTTGCTGCTTCCGCACGCGGAGCAGGGGAAGTCGCTACGCTCAGCCCGCCGATCAATGTAAAACTGAGAGCCAGCGCCGTAATCCGTTTCATCATTTTTCTCATCGTTAAGTGTTCGCCTCCAGCATGTTTGTATGCGTTTACAAAAATTAGTATTCCCAAAATGTTCTTCGCGAAGGAACATATTCATTGTAGCGTGAGCACGTCGTTATGGGTACAGACAAAAAGTCAATATTTCAGCACTTTTATAAAGATTGTGATGATGAGAAAATATCATTTTCGCAATCACTCCTAAATGATTGTCTCAGCTCGGCAGAAAGGTAACATTTTGCCCTCTGGCAGCAAGCAAAGTTTACAAGCCGCCAGATTCTGATTATCATAATAAAAGATATACATAGTGTACGGCATCATCAATCAGATGAAAGCGTACCACAGGACACACGCAGGCAGAGCGCAAACTTATTCGCAGGGTAACATCATTTGCAGACGAAGGGAGGCAGCGGCAACAACAGGTTGATCTGTTATTGGCAAGCCGGGATCAATTATGTACTGACGTGGACGGCAATATTGACTGGCATCATTTCGTCACGATTAATACAGGCAGCACATCCGCGATATTGTATCCAAGCTGTAGCATACATCTGGTCGTATTCATCGACAACCAGCTTGTATGGAATATCGGGTATGTAGAGCTGCCATTCATATACAGGTGAACACGGACAGAACGGACAATGAAATGATGTCAAGACTGTGCAATCTGTTATTTGCATCCGATATAATCGATAAGATATTTTGCTGAGGTCATCATCGCTTGTATGAACTCGTATATTTGAATATCATATGCAGATGAATCGGTATGAACATGCAGAAATGGCGCAGACAAACACAATACGGACTGGGGTATGACACAAGCTACAATCGTCAACCAGAGAATGGCAGGGGGATTTATGAACAAAAAACACAACTGGATACTGGGATTGATGCTAGTGTTATTCATGCTAGTACTTCCAACAGCAGTGCATGCAGCGGATCAGGCACATATTAACCTCAATGGCAAAAGCATTGACGTGCCGTCCAATGTGCAGATCACAAGTGTCAAAGGCAGTGTAATGGTGCCATTGCGGCTTGTCGTGGAACAGCTTGGTTACAAAGTAACCTGGTCTGATTCTACTCAGACGGCTACGATCAAACAAGGCAGTACTGTCGTGGCGTTAACTGCGAATAGCACAACAGCCAATGTGAACGGGAATGCGATTGATCTCGAAGCAGCCCCATTTGTAAAAGGCGGAACAACGCTCGTTCCATTGCGCTTTTTGAGCGAAAATACAGGCGCCACGGTCAAATGGGATAATAGTTCCAAAACCGTCTTCCTGAGCACGCCGTCCAAGTCACCAACGACTACACCGACAACCGGAACGACGGACAATGGTTCATCGTCTACACCAACAGACGGTACGGCAACGACTGCAAATGCAACGGTTGATTCGATCAGCTTCAGTGACAATCGGATGACGATCACAGTCGAAGGCAATGTGACGCCTAAGTCCAGCTCGCTGACCAATCCGAATCGAATTGTACTCGATCTGCCCAAAACAGCATTTTCCGCTGCTTTTCTGAATGGACAGCAATTGAGTGTCGGAGACATAGGCAAAGTGGATGTGACAGGTTATCCGCAAGTGTCCGGCATTCGCTACTCACTGTTTAGCGGCAATCCATCCGCTGTACGCGTAGTAATGGATCTGAATACAGCACAGAAATACAAGGTGATTACCGATACACCGGGCGTGATTATTGTCGAGCTGGATGGTGATGTGACTCCTTCCACAGGCAGCACTACGACTGGAACCAATACTCAGACTGGCGGTACGCCAACTGGTACAACGGATAACGGTTCGACAGCTGTACCAGTTACACCAAGTTCCGGTCCAGGTGATGATGGCAAGAAAATCGTCGTGATTGATGCCGGTCATGGCGGTTCCGATCCGGGTGCAATCAGCATTACGAAGAAGAACGAGAAGGACTTCACGCTGGCAGTCGTATTGAAAATTCAGGCACTGCTCCAGCAGGACCACAATATCGACTTCGTACTGACACGTAGCGATGATAGCTATCCAACCTTGCCGGATCGCGTCAAGATCGCCAACAATCTGCATGCCGATGTATTTGTTTCCATTCATGGTAATAGTACATCGTCAGCCGTATCACCGAGCGGCACAGAGATTTATTACACACGTTCCGACAGTGTAGAATTTGCCGATATGGTTCACGATCATGTCGTTCAAGCACTTGGTTTACCGGATCGCGGTATTCATGCCAAAAGCTTACATGTAATACGCGAAACGACCATGCCTGCTGTATTGGTTGAAGCCGGGTACTTGAGCAATATTGGCGATGAATCGTTAATGTATAGCGATGATTTCCAGCAGAAGCTGGCGCAAGCTGTTGTTGATGCGATCAAGCAATATTTGAATGTACAATAATGCTGAAACGTTAACAAAAAAGTGAAGCTATTGTTATTTTTGATCGACAGCATTTGATGAAGTGTGGTATAAATGTGGTAAGCAACTGTGATGAGAATATGACGTCGCTGTCATTTTCTACTCTACACAGACAGGCTTACCACATTTTTTTATCATTTTTGCACATATTTCATCATTTTTGCACATATTTCATCATATTTTCTTCATAACTTCTGTTGTTTTTGTCATTTTTGATTAATGGTTCTGACGGGATTGTCAGATATTATACATAACCCCATGATTACGCAGCATGAACAGCCCCATAACCGCTGAGGAGGACATCCATGAAAAGAAAGCTCATTACACTACTGACTGCTGCTGTATTATTAACTTCCGCTCCGGACATAAGCCAGGCAGCTGCAACGACCGTACCGGTCGGTAAAGTGAATATGCCGGTGAATTTCCGTTCCGGTCCTAACACAGACAGTTCCGTGTACAGTACACTCCAACCGGGAACAAGTATCAAAGTGCTACGTCAGGTGAACAATTACTGGCTGCGTGTCAAAGTCGGCGTCAAAACCGGCTATGTATCCGCTAGCTATATCGACTATAAACCTTCGGCTGAATGGGTCGCTGCGAATAGCAGCACGTCTGTCAGTACCAAAGATTCGGATACAACCACATCTGGCAGTGCGACTGGTAATGGTACGGTGACTAATGCTGCATCATCCGTAGTGAAAACGGGCAGTAATGTAACCGCATCCGCTGCCCCGGTAGGTAGCACTCCTTCGGCTAGCCTTCCTACTAGCACGGTCATTACACCGCCTGCTGTACATGCACCGGGCACCGGTCTGGTAGAAAGAGGCGTGAATTTCCGCGCCGAGCCGACAACTGGTAGCGCAGTGCTGCGCGTATTGCCTGTAGGCGAATCCTTCAGCGCTCTGGAACAGCCAAGTGCTGCATGGATTAAGATTCAGGACAAAGATGGCATTACTGGCTATGTATCCGCAGATTATGTGTCGTATACATTGCCAGCTTCGCAAACAGCTGTATTGGCGGAAATGCCCTCGCAAACGGTAGATGAAGTCGATGCGCAACCATTCAACCCACCAGCTCCATCGATCAGTTTCCCTTCCTTGTCTACCGGTTCGCCGCTAGACGAAGCGTCCGCTGACCGTATTATTGCCAGCGCGCTTGCATTGCAAGGTGTAACACAATATGGCTTTGGTAAAAACGAAGCTCCGACATTGTTTGATTGCTCCTCCTTTACTCGCTATATCTTCGGATTGGAAGGGATTGATCTGGCATGGGGAACCCGGTATCAAAAAGATGTCGGTATTGAGGTAGAACGAGGACAATGGCAAAAAGGGGATCTGCTCTTCTTCTCCGGCGGCGATCCTAACGTCATTACGCACGTAGGCATCTACGCTGGCGATAACAAGCTGATTCATAATAGCCCAAGCCTGAACGGAATCGCCATTTCCAATCTGGATCTGCAATACTGGGTGGATCATTATGTAACTGCACGCCGTATTTTGCGTTAACTGCACACAGATCTCTGCCTGTTCGGGTTAGAAAATAAAACCTGAGCAGGTTTTTTGTGTCTGAAATGCACCAAAGTGTCGTGTCCAATGGGTAGATGCATGGTAAAAACATATGTTTGTATGGTATGCTAGAAACATTATAATGGTAACGTATACTTACTGCAATTGATTACACCCACTTAGGGAGGCAGCATGAATATAGATCCTAAATTTCCAGCAATCGATTGGGAATATATAGTACAAAATCTAAAATCGTCTGTTACGATCGCAGATGCGCGCAAACCCAATTGCCCGCTCGTGTTTGTGAACAGCCATTTCACGGATCTGACCGGATATACCCATGAAGAGGCAGTCGGTCATAACTGCCGCTTTTTACAGGGAGAGGATACCAATCCGACTGCGGTTCAGATGTTTCGAGATGCTTTGGCAACCCGAACGTCAGCAACGATCGAAATTTTAAATTATCGCAAAGATGGAACTTCCTTCTGGAACGAGGTCAATTTGGACCCGATCTTTGACCAGAATGGAGAATGTCATTACTTTGTCGGTATTCAATTTGATATTACCAAACGTAAAGAAGCAGAATTTCAGGTAATGGATGCCAAAGATCAGGCAGAGAGCGCCAATGTCGCGAAAAGCCGCTTTCTGGCGAATATCAGTCATGAGATTCGTACACCGCTAAACGGGATTATCGGTATGACTGAATTGATCTTGCTGAATGAAGTAGAGGAAGATCTACGAGACAATATGAAAATTGTACAAAATAGTGCGGAAACATTATTAACATTGATCAATGATATTCTTGATTTCTCCAAAGCAGAAGCAGGTAAGATGAGCCTAGAAAGTATTGAGTACAATCTGTACGAATTGATGGATATGACGATCAAGGCGCACCGTCCGCTCACCTTGCAGAAGAAGATTAATCTGAATCTTCATATTGGTCATAATGTACCGGAGATCGTATATGGCGATCCACATCGGCTCAAACAGGTATTGAATAACCTGATTAGCAATGCAGTCAAGTTTACCCGTCATGGCGCAGTCGATGTGTCTGTGAATGGTGCGGGTGATACCGGTGAAGAGATTCAACTGCATTTCCGAATCAAAGATACCGGACTGGGTATTGCTGCCAAAGACCTGAACAAGCTGTTCCAGAGCTTTAGCCAAGTAGATGATTCTCAGAGCCGTGAGTTTGGTGGCACCGGATTAGGTTTGGTGATCAGTCAGCAGATTGTGGAACTGATGAATGGTAGCATTACAGTGGAAAGTGAGCAGGGACAGGGGAGTACATTCCAGTTTACAATTCCAGTACGTTATCCAGCCAAATCGAATCCGCGTAGCGATGCTAGTACAGTAGTTAAGAAGCTGTCCGAAACCGTCGTCGCGCATCAGCCCAAACTTGTCCATGGATTGGATAAACAATCTGCTCGTCTCAACGTATTATTAGCAGATGACGATCGGATCAGCTGTATCATTACATCGCGTATGTTGAACAAGCTAGGGTATTATGTCGATGTAGTGGACAACGGTCTGGAAGTGATTCGTATGCTAGAGCAAGATGACAGTTATGATCTGGTATTGATGGATATTCAAATGCCTGTAATGGACGGTCTCAAATCGACGCAAGCGATCCGCAATTCCAATACGATCGCAAATCGGAATATTCCGATCATCGCAGTAACCGCCAATGCCTTCAAAGATGACGAAGACAATGTGATTGCAGCTGGTATGAATGGAGCGCTGTCCAAACCGGTTCAGATGGAGCGTCTTGCTGAATTGGGACAACAATTGGAAAAGCAGAAAAATCGGTAACTACAAGTCGTCTGACAAACAAATAAGTATTTTATGCAACTGTAACAAGCTTGTATCGTCTATTAGTGCAGTATTTCAATAGACAAGTGTAAAAGATAATAGTGTCAAAGTATAAAAGCCATTTCTCAGTTATAGAGAAATGGCTTTTTTGATGAATGTTGTGATTTTTGGTACGATTTGATTTCTAATAAATCATTAATTATTACTCATTAATCCTCCAGTGTAGAGAGATCGCCTGTCGGCAATTCCAGCTCCCATGCTTTCAATACACGTCGCATAATTTTACCGCTACGTGTCTTCGGCAGCTTGTCTTTGAACTCAATCTCGCGCGGAGCAGCATGAGCGGAAAGTCCCTCTTTGACAAAACGAGTGATTTGCTGCTTCAATTCATCAGATGGCTCGAAGCCTTCACGAAGGGAGATGAAAGCCTTAATAACCTCACCACGTACAGGATCAGGCTTGCCGATAACACCTGCTTCGGCAACGGCTGGATGCTCTACCAACTTGCTCTCTACTTCAAAAGGCCCAACCCGTTCGCCAGATGTATTGATCACATCATCAATGCGCCCTTGGAACCAGAAGTATCCATCTTCATCCATATAAGCGGAATCTCCTGAAATGTACCAGCCATCAATCCGCATATACTCTTCATACTTGGCAGGGTTGTTCCAGATTTTGCGCATAATTGACGGCCACGGCGTTTTGATCGCCAGATTGCCCATGCGCAGCGGTGGCAATTCATTTCCTTGATCATCAAGAATCGCAGCTTCGATCCCCGGTAGCGGGCGACCCATAGAGCCGGGACGAATATCCATCCGTGGATAGTTACAGATGAGCTGTCCGCCCGTTTCCGTCATCCACCACGTATCGTGAATCCGTTGCTTGTACACGCGATGTCCCCAACGGATGACTTCTGGATTGAGTGGTTCACCGACACTGAGTACGTGACGAAGTGAGGAGAGATCGTATTGTTCAACTGCTTCATCCCCAGCGCCCATCAGCATACGGAAGGCGGTCGGCGCACTATACCAGACGGTAACTTGATACCGCTGAATCGTCTCATACCAGTCTTGTGGACTGAAGCGACCGCCGCGAATGACATTGGTGGCGCCGTTCAGCCATGGAGCAAAGATACCGTATGACGTTCCGGTAACCCAACCCGGATCGGCAGTACACCAGTAAATATCGTCAGGCTGCAAGTCGAGCACGATTCGTCCGGTATATTCATGCTGCACCATCGCCCCGTGTACATGATACACACCTTTCGGTTTACCGGTCGAACCTGATGTATAGTGTAGAATCAATCCATCTTCCTGATCCACCCATTCGATCTCTGCTTCATCGGACGCTTCTGCTACTGCATTGCCCCAGTGAATCTGACCTTCGCCCAATTCTGCTTCGTCTCCATACACAATAATGTGCTTTAATTCTGGCAATTCGGCAGCAGGGACACGATCTACCAGCTTGGGTGTGGTGACAATCGCAACCGCACCGCTATCTTGCAAACGATCCCGTACCGCAGTCTCCATAAATGCTTCGAATAATGGACCTGCAATAGCACCGACTTTGATAATACCGAGCAGAGTGAAGTACAGTTCCGGCGTGCGAGGCATGAAAATAAACACCCGATCACCTTTGCCAATGCCCAGCTTGCGCAGCATATTCGCCGCTTTGTTCGACTCACGACGCAATTGTTCAAACGTATACGATTCATCGCGTTGCAGATCGCTGTAGTGAAGAGCGATTTTATCCTTCAACTCAGATTGTGCATGACGATCAATCGCTTCATAAGCTAGATTGACCTTACCGGTTTGATGCCAGCTAAATCGTTTCTCGACATCTGCCCAGCTGAATTGCTGACGTGCCTGTTCGTAATCCATTAGATTTGCTTGCCCAGCTTCTACAGCAATGACTTCAATCGTGTCTTTTCCCATAATGACCTCCACAAATCAGAAATAGTGATGTTCAGTTGAGATGATTTCTTTCATTTACCATATATAGCGCTTACAAAATAACATACTACCATTTCACAAAATGTTCAAATATTTCTCCTCTATTGACCCAAATCATGCAAGAATCGTCTCAATTTACGAAAAAAAGCTGAAAATGCAAACGGATTCATGAATATTAATCATAAAATTAACACATTTTTCCACATCTTATTTTAAACATAGTGTACAATATACAAAAATTAACAACAGTTATTCAAAACGAGAACTTTTCAGAAGGCAGTCAAATCTGTATACTAGTGTACCGTACAACAAAATGGTAAAAGAGAATGCCAAAATCTGGTGATACGCACCATAATGAGAAAGAATGACTGCTATTCTGGCGATCCTACATACAAGGGAGGTATGCGAAACGCGAACTTTGAAACAATATTACGAATTGGATAAAGGAGGATGTATAACGTAATGAGCAATCAATCAATCAAGGCAACACCTAAACGGACGATCAGCGAAGTGTCGATCGTACGCGCCATTGCCTGCATGAGTGTAGTGTTGCTGCATTCGATCAAATTTTCAACAGGAGAAAGTACAGAGGGACCGGTTCAATTCGGGATGTGGACATTAGCAGGCTTGCTGTCGTTTGGTACATCGACGTTTGTATTTATTTCGGCATTGATTCTGGCATATTCCTATCCGAAGGACTTACCGAAAGGATTCTACAAAAAACGGATTCAGTTTCTGTTTATTCCATTTGCCTGCATGGCAGTCTTTTACGCGATTACATCGGGCATTATGAATGACTGGTCGATTCCGAAGCTTATTGTGTATAATATGTTAGGTGCATATCACGGCTGGTTTGTGCTTGTCATTTTTCAATTTTATATTTTGCATCAACTGTATGCGCGGTATATTGACCGTTTTCGTCCGATCACGGTATTGGCGGTATCGCTCGTAATCAATGTAGGCTACCTTGCCTTTTTCAATCTGGTACCACCGATCAGCGACAATCAGTATATTGCGTACATATGGGATCGTGGATATTGGATGCCATTTACCGGTTGGTTGTTTTATTTTTCGCTAGCCTATTATTGCGGCAAAAATTATCAACAATTCCTTGCTATTTTGGAAAAATACAAATGGTGGATATTGGCAGCCTTGCCGGTGTCTATCGGTCTGATCATTTACAATAATGCGTTCTCCAGCTTTGGATTTGGTTCCAAGCGCATGGATATGATTTTGTTTACCGTGGTCGTTATTTTCCTAATGTTCCTAGCATTCCGCCGGGTAACGACGATTCCGCCAGTGATCAACCTGATCAGCCAATATTCATTTGGCATCTACCTCGTGCACTGGTTCTATCTGGAAATGATGGACTTGGCAATCGAGACGTTTGGCATTCAGATTGGGTATTTGGAAATCCCACTGTTGTTCTTCACTGGAATTGCGCTATGTATCGTAACGATCAATCTGTTTAATCGCTTCAAGTTGGGACAATACGTAGTTGGACGAATCAATGTGCGTCGTCCTGCAAGTGAGAAGCGTTCATTCGGCACAGCCGCAGCTGAAAATTAAAAATCATCCTTCGCCTATTCAGTTGCATTGGTAAGCAGGAATGCAAGCAGCGAATATGTGTATAAAACAAGAAAAGCCTTCTCCAATAACCTGTACAGTTCTGGATCTGTATAAGGCGGGAGAAGGCTTTTTTGTGATTTTGCATATATTTTATGATTTTATTATATTTTATGATTTTGTATATATTGATCTGGAAGCATACTCACTATTGTCATGCTGGAAATGACATCATAGTATTCAGCAGGCATGCAAATATTGTAAAATCAGCTATAATCAAAGCAAGCATCATTATCGTAAGCGTTATCATAACGATTAGAAAGGATACCGTTATGGAACATATCAAACTCAAACAAACCGAGGTACTGGAGCATAACCATCTTCGACTTGTATTGGAAGGACCGGTGCCATCACAACGGATTGCTGCATGTCAGATGCATGCGCAATTGGATGCATTTCGCCGTCCTATTGAACAGCAAGAAGCTTTAGTCGAAATTGCCGAATTGCCGGAAGGACGCATCATTATGGCAACAGACGGTGATCTGATCGTTGGCTATGTCACCTTTCACTATGCTGATGAATACGAGCGCTGGTCGGAAGGCAACATGGAGGATTTGATCGAATTGGGCGCGGTGGAGATCGCTAACGATTATCGCGGGCTAGGACTCGCCAAACGATTGATCCAGCTCGCTTTTCGTGAATCTCAGCTGGATAACGTCATTGTGTTTACGACAGAGTATTACTGGCATTGGGATCTGGAGAGTACAGGTCTCAGCGTCTGGGACTATCGCAAAATGATGGAAAACTTGATGAAAAATGTAGATATGATCTGGTTTGCTACGGACGACCCGGAAATTTGCTCCCATCCTGCCAATTGTCTGATGGTGCGTGTGGGGCGACAGGTGCCGCAGGAGTCGGTGGAGGCGTTTGACCGTCTTCGTTTCCGACAAAGGTTTATGTATTGAAGCATCCGAGCAGCATCAGTGCCAGACAATGAATCGTCAAAAGGAACAGCAAACACAAGCGCAACAATCGCACCATCTAAATGGTCAAATCATCATTACGTTAGTAGGAGAGGAGACATGACAATGCCAGAAGCAGCGTATGTGTATCACCCGGATAGTCTGAATTATGTATTTCGCCGCGATCATCCATTTGATCAGCGTCGCTTGGTGATGACGATGGAATTGCTGCAACAGGTTGGCGCACTGGATGACTCCGCTCTGATTCAGCCGCCATATGCGTTAGATGAACAGTTACTACGCAGCATTCATATTCCGCAGTATGTCGATACCGTGAAGCAGCTCAGTCTGGACGACCCGGAAGAGCGCTATATTAGCCTTGCAGGTCAATATGGTCTCGATTATGATGAGACGCCTTTTTTTCCAGGAATGCATAAGAGTGCCAGTGCAATCGGAGCCGGATCGGTTCATGCTGCTGAATTGGTCATGAGTGGGCAGTATAATCATGCTCTGCACCTGGGCGGCGGTCTGCATCACGCACTACCACAAAAGGGAGCAGGCTTTTGCATTTACAATGATGCTTCTTTGGCGATTCAGCATATTCGCCATCAGTATGATGCCAAAGTGTTGTATATCGATACCGATGTGCATCATGGAGATGGCGTAGAGATGAGCTTTTATACCGATCCACATGTGTTTACGTATTCCATTCATGAAACTGGCAAATATCTGTTTCCCGGTACTGGGCGAGTGGAGGAGCGAGGCGCAGGTGAAGGATTCGGTTGTACGATCAACCTACCCGTAGAGCCGTATACGGAGGATGATTCATGGCTGGAATGCTTTGGCACACTGCTGGATCAAGTATTACAGCGTGCACAGCCAGACATTATCGTGAGCCAGCATGGCTGCGATGCCCATGCGCTGGACCCGCTCTCCCATATTCATTGCTCGATGCGCATTTATCGCGAGATGCCTCAGCTTATTCATCAGGCGGCTCATGAGTGGTGCCAAGGACGATGGGTAGCATTAGGCGGCGGTGGATATGATATTTGGCGTGTTGTGCCGCGAGCATGGTCATTATTGTGGCTAGAGATGAGCGAGCATCCGTTACTGCAAACACTTGATCATGATCCGCAGCTATTATTGCCAGAGCACTGGGTGAATCGCTGGCAAGCGCAAAGCCCTGTCGAATTACCACGTACATGGCTAGATGATGTGAGTCGCTGGGAACCGATGCCGCGGCGGCAGGAAATTATGAAGCAGAATCGGCATATATGCGAACTGGCTGCTTCTTATTTGAAGTGAAATTGCATCACAGCTATCTACAGAAAGTAGTGAAATGGATCTTCATCTGTCACATCATCGTAACAAAGCCGCTCTGCCAGGCATACACTGCGGCTTTATGAACTTATGGTGTAAAAAAGTGGCATTATGGGTGGATTCGGGTATATAGACTTAGCTGGATACAAATGTCGTTACTCATTCATTTGCACAAAACGCTCAACTTGTTGCCTATTGGCAGAAGGTGAAATGAATCTTCATGTCGAAATAAACAGCAGCAGGTAATGAAACAGAATCATCATGTTTGGATCAAGCAATACATATGATGATTTCCATGTTGCGAAAGGATGAGGTATGTATGTGTTATGTCCTGCTGCCGGCGGATATTTACCCGGACCGTTACTGGTTCAAGTACAATTTCAACGAATCTCCAGATCATCTCAGTTTCAAAAAAGGCACGCCGCAGCGCGATTGGGCGAAACCTCCCCGCTTTCATTTGCAGGGAAATATTGATCTGGATCGGTTGCTGCTGTTTGACTGGTTTATGACCGATGGACCCGATCTGATCGGACCGCGTCTTACAGCTATTATTCGTCAGTATGCGCCGAACGATGTGCAGCTGGTTGAAGCAGAGGTTATGGTCAATGGAGAGCCACTGCGTGGTTTTCATGTACCGAATATCACGACCGTGATCAATTGTCTGGATATGGAAGAATCGGTTTATGTGCCGCTATTGCCCGGTATACACGGCAGTCCGCCACATTTTATCTCGGTTGCCTTCCGACCCGACGCGTTGAAAAGACATGGACTTGTACGTTCCAACGAAGATATTAGCCTGATTGTGGCATCTGACGAATTTGCACAGGCTTGCCAGGCACAGAGTATTACCGGTATTCGATTTCAGCAAAATATCTGACTTTCCGTGGCGCGCCCTGATAACACAGCCCGTACAACAGCATATGGTGAGCTGATTCCAGCGGGAAAGTCTCCTTACATTTTCATTAGCGGCCAGTACTTGTTAAAACATGATTTTGCATTTGGTCTCTCTGCGTTATCGTATTTCAGCTAAAGAATATGACAACTTACACGAAGGAGGCTTTTCCATGAGTAAAAAAGAAGTCGTGGCTATGCTGCTTGCCGGAGGTCAAGGCAAAAGGCTAAAAGATTTGACCAAGTCCCTGGCAAAGCCAGCCGTTTTCTTCGGCGGCACGTATCGGATTATCGATTTTCCGCTGAGTAATTGCGCCAATTCCGGCATTGATACTGTTGGTGTATTGACGCAATATGAACCGACACTCCTGCATGCATACATAGGTGTAGGCAATGATTGGGATATGGATCGCAAAAATGGTGGTGTGTTTGTTTTGCCACCGCATGAACGGCAGGAAGGTAGCAGCTGGTATCAGGGAACCGCGGACGCCATTTATCGCAACCTGAAATTTGTGGAAAGCTTTGACCCGGAACATGTACTGATTCTGTCCGGTGACCATATTTACAAAATGGATTATCAAAAAATGATCGATTACCATAAAGAAAAAGATGCGGATTGCACCATTTCCGTAGTCAATGTGACGTTGGAAGAAGCGAGCCGCTTCGGCATGCTGAACACACATGACGATCTCAAAATTTACGAATTCGACGAAAAACCGAAACATCCGAAAAGTACACTTGCTTCCATGGGTGTCTATCTGTTCAAATGGGATGTGCTCAAATCGTACCTGATCAAAGATGAAGACAATCCTGCTTCTTCTTATGACTTCGGTAAAGACCTGATTCCTTTATTGCTTGGCGATAATAAAACATTGTATGCGTATCCGTTTGATGGATACTGGCGCGATGTCGGTACGATTCAAAGTCTGTGGGAAGCGAATATGGACATGCTGTCCGAGAATCCGCAGCTGGATCTGAATGATCCAGAATGGCGCATTTTCACCCGTAGCCCGAATCAACCGGCTGCCTTTATCGCACCTTCTGCTAATGTGCAAGATAGCATTATCAATGAAGGCTGCATCATCAATGGAGAAGTGAAGCATTCTGTGCTGTTCTTCAATGTGGAAGTGGGCGAAGGCAGCGTTATTACCGACTCCGTCATTATGCCAGGCGCCAAAATTGGCAAAAATGTACGTATTCACCGTTCGATTGTCAATGAAGGTATTATTATTGAGGACGGCGCTCAGATCGGCACCGAACAAGCCGAGAATAGTGAAATCGAACTGATCACAAGCAATCAATCATAAGAGACAGGGACGGTGACTGGAATGAAAGGATTTGTAGGCGTTATTAATCTTGATCATGAACTGGATCAACTGAAGGAACTGACGTATTTCCGCTGCGGAGCGGCCGTCCCGTTTGCAGGTCGCTACCGACTGATCGACTTTGCTCTGTCCAACATGATGTATGCGGATGTACAGGACATTTCATTATTTGTACGTCGGAAATATCGCTCGCTGATGGATCATCTGGGAGAAGGTCGTCCATGGGATCTGGATCGTAAGCGTGGCGGATTATTCATTTTGCCACCGGATTGGCATGACCCGACCGACACTTCCCTTGGTGATTTGCAACATATTCACAACAATATGGACTTCTTTTACCGTAGTCTGGGTGATACGGTTGTGCATACCGGCACGCAGCATGTGAACAAAGTCGACTACAAGGATGTATATGCATACCATCTGGAAAAGGGCGCCGATGTAACTGTCGTTTACAAAAAAGTCGATGAATTGTTGCCTGAACATGGAGCATGTCGTCGGATAGAAGTGGACGAGAATGGCTTTGTCACTGATATTCATCAAGATCGCAGCCATCATAACATCTACATCGAACTGTTTATTATGAGCAAGGAGCTGTATCTGGAGCAAGTGAACTACTGCATCGCGCATGGTAAGAGCTATTTCTTCCGCGATGTGATCCAGAACAATCCGAACAATCTGAAGATTGCTGGATATGAATATAAAGGCTATAACGCCGTTATTAACTCGGTGGAAAGCTATTATAAAAACAGCATGGATCTGCTATGCCCGGATACGTATCAGCAGTTGTTCCATGAGAAGCCAGTACAGACCAAGATCAAATACGAAGCACCAGCCAAGTATTTGGAAGGCGCGAACGTTCGCAATTCACTTGTTGCCAATGGCTGCGTACTGGGCGGCGATGTTGAGAACAGCATCCTGTTCCGCGGTGTAAAAGTGGAAAAAGGCGCCCGTGTCGTCAATTCCATCATCTTGCAGAAATGTACGATTGAAGCGGGAGCGGTACTGGAAAATGTCATTCTCGATAAAGATGTACAGATTTCCCACGACCGCACGCTGATCGGCGATGTAAGAAGACCATATGTAACTGCCAAGAGCACTCTTCTTTGATGCCGCAAAACTGACTTCAGGAGGAATGGCCACTTGTTTACCACTAAAGAGGAATTTAAGCAGATTTTTCAGGATAATGTTGTTTCCAAATTGGGCAAGCCGCTGGAGGAAGTCTCGCACGAAGATGTGTATACGATTCTAAGCCGGATGATGAGGGAATTTGCTGGTCGTGAATGGGCGGCAACGAATCGGGAGTTGCGCCAAGATCAGGAGAAGCAGGTATATTATCTGTCACTTGAGTTTCTAATTGGCCGTTTGCTCGGTAATAACTTGCTCAATATGGGCATGTTCCATATCGTGCAGGATGGGCTAGCTGAGTTGGGAATTTCGCTGGATGATATTGAGGAGCAGGAAGCGGATGCCGGTCTCGGCAACGGTGGTCTTGGTCGTTTGGCTGCCTGTTTCCTCGATTCACTGGCATCGCTTGGTTATGCCGGACACGGCTGCGGTATCCGTTATCGGTATGGTTTGTTCGAGCAGAAGATTGTAGACGAGAATCAGGTGGAACTGCCGGATGATTGGCTGCAAAAAGGATTTGAATGGGAAGTTCGCCGTGCTGATCGCCGAGTCGAAGTACGATTCGGTGGGCAAGTAGAGACGCGGGAAGAAGAGGGGCAATTGCGCTTCTCCCTGCGCGACTATGAAGCGGTATGGGCGATTCCATATGATGTGCCAGTTATCGGCTATCGTGGTGGTAAGGATGATTACCATATCAATACGTTACGATTGTGGAGCGCTGAACCGGTTCGTGAGATGGCAAATCGCAATCTGGGCGGTTCCAGCAATTATTACAGCTATCTCAACTACAATCGTTCGGTAGAATCGATCTCCGAGTTTCTGTACCCTGACGATTCTCATTATGAAGGGCGTTTGCTGCGCTTGAAGCAGCAATACTTCCTCTGCTCGGCTGGATTGCAGAGCATTCTGCGTACGTATGACAAGCTGAATGTAAGCTACGATCAGCTGCCAGACAAGATTGCCATTCATATTAATGATACGCATCCAACGCTCGTAATCCCTGAGCTGATGCGTATTCTGATGGATGAGAAGGGCTATAGCTGGGATCGGGCATGGGACATTACGACACGAACGGTGTCGTATACGAACCATACGATTTTAAGCGAAGCATTGGAAAAGTGGCCTGCTCAGATGATTCGTGATCTGACACCACGTGTGTATATGATTATCGATGAGATCAATGCACGTTTCTGCCGTTTGCTCATGGATAAGTACCCGGATGATCCAGATCGGGTTGCACATATGGCAATCGTTTACGATGATCAGGTGAAAATGGCGCATCTAGCGATTGCGGGCAGTTATAGCATCAATGGAGTAGCTGCGCTGCATACCGATATTTTGAAAGAGCGCGAGATGCGTAATTTCTACGAATTGTATCCACAGCGCTTCAACAATAAGACGAATGGCATTACGCATCGTCGCTGGCTTATGCACGCCAATCCGCAGCTCAGCGATCTGATTAGCGAATCAATTGGCAAGCGTTGGATTACACATCCGCAGGAATTGACGAATTTGATCAAATTTAGTGAAGATGCGTCCTTCCAGCAGCAAGTTGCGGGCATCAAGCAGCATAACAAGCAGCGACTGGCTCAATACATTGAGCAGAAGTACGGAACGGTTGTGAATACGGAATCGATCTTTGATGTGCAGATTAAGCGTCTGCATGCGTATAAGCGTCAATTGCTTAATATTTTGCATGTGATGTACTTGTATAACCAGATCAAGTCGATGCCATCGCAGAGCACCGTGCCGCGTACGTTTATCTTTGGAGCTAAAGCAGCTCCGGGTTATTATCTGGCCAAAAGCACGATCAAGTTGATCAATCGGGTCGCCAATGTTGTTAATAACGATCCAGATGTGAAGGATAAATTGAACGTCTTTTTCCTAGAGAATTACTCGGTATCGCTGGCCGAGAAGATTATTCCCGCAGCCGATATTAGCGAGCAAATCTCGACCGCTAGCAAAGAAGCTTCCGGTACAGGTAATATGAAGCTGATGATGAACGGTGCGCTGACCGTAGGTACGATGGACGGAGCGAATGTGGAGATGTTCGAGATGTTGGGCAATGCCAATATGTTTATCTTCGGACTGAGTGCCGATGAAGTGATGAACTATTACCAGCACGGTGGTTATGTGGCGCGTGATGTGTATAATAGCGATCCACGTATCCGCGAAGTGGTCGATCAACTGATCGTACCGGGAGCATTTGCGTATAACTCGTATGAGTTTGAATCGCTGTACCGTTCACTGCTGGATAGCAATGACGAGTACTTTATGCTCAAGGACTTCGATTCTTACGCAGAATCGCATGTACAGATCGAAGCCGCCTATCGCAACCAGAAAGAATGGCTCAAAAAGTCGATCCACAACATTGCTCATTCCGGCAAATTCTCCAGCGACCGCACGATCAGTCAATACGCGGCAGAGATCTGGAAGATCAAGCCAATCCATTAGCAATTCAGATGATCAACACCGGTGCAGGATACTCTCTGCACTGGTGTTTCTTTTATAATGGATGGACGTTCTACAGGTAGACATACATATCACGTTCAAAACGATGGACAGGCTTTCATTTGTCGCATTCTATCGCTGCATATGCTTGTCCAGCACCACCCGCTCACCACCGCTTCGCCGACTACTATATTGCTTCGGCGTCATCCCAACGACCTTTTTAAAAATCTTCGTAAAATAACTCTGATCGTGAAACTGTAACATCGCTGCGATCTCCGCGAACGCATAATGGGAACTGATCATCAGGCGCTGTGCCTCCTGCACACGAACTCGCTGTAGAAATTCCACTGGCGATACACCTGTTTCCTGCTTAAAACGCCGTGACAAATAATCTCCGCTCAATCCCGCCGCTTCTGCCAGTTGTTCCAATTGCACTGGCTCATACAGATGATTGAACATATAATTTCGCGACTTATTCACTTCTTCCGAATACTGCTGCCGCTGACTTTCCAGCACACGATCCACAAAATCGGTATGGCACTTCCGCAGCACATCCTGCACCTCTGCTGGATTCTGACATTCCTCAACACCCTGAATGTAAAAATCACTCAGTGTATACCCAATCTCTGCATTTACGCCGCCATCCATCGCTGCCCGTGTAGCAAGAGTAATGGAGCAAATCGCCAGATTTTTCTCGCTGCGCAGCAGGCTTTTTTTGGATAGCACGCCCAGCTTTTCTGTTGGAAATCCCAGCTCCCAGCGTACCAGATCTTCTTTACGCCCATCACGAATGTATTGCATAAAGATTTTCTCCATCTCCGGGTTATGGTGATAAGTCGTTTGCGGATAATGCTCATACTCATCATAAGGGGAGGGAAGTGTCGTTCGCTGGGTTGCAGGCTGAATATGAATATGCAGATTATGCTGAATCACCGCCGCGATATCGAGCTGCTCCTGATATAGCATATAATGAATCATTACCGCTGCATTATAAATACGCTCCTTCGAGATCAGCGGCACCTGATGGTAAAAGTCCTGAATGACATCCTGCTGTCGAAAGGACAGATGATAATCGCGAATAATCCCATTGACCAGCTCATCCGGCACAATCGCATGGAAAAAAGGTCCGGCAATCAACGTTCCTTCCTCCGTATCAGCGTCCCTCAACGGAATAATCAAATAATGCTCCAGTACATTGGTCGCCCGCACAGCCGGATAACGATCATGTTCCGATACCCGTGTCGCTAGCAACGCTAACGTCTGTTCTTGGCTTTCGTATATCGGATTAAAGGGACGCGCTGGATGCTGCTCCAGCAGTTGCCCCTTTTGATTCACTACATAGAGAGTAACCTGATATTCCGTATGAAGGAGTTTAAGCAAAAAGCGCAATGTATTACTAAATGACGGTTGCATGGTGCTACCCTCCATTTCTATCGAATAGATGCTGATCTATATGGTATCTAACGTATTCAGATTGTATCCAGAACTACACATTTATGAATGTAGCCAATGAGTTGTTATAGCAATCTTTATCTTTTGCAATCCAAATCCAGAATGTACAATTTCTGCAATTCTGTCGAAGAGGAAGAGACGTTTCTACTTTCAGTTCGCACATATTGTCTGTTATTTTACCAAAAAAGCAGGAATATAACCATAAATCAAATCCGTAAACGCCTACATTAATACTGTAAGCTGTATCACACTGCAATACCGAATACAGCAGGTTCACTTATTACAACGAAATGAGGATGATCTCAATGACAAATGTACAACATACGGAGACTCAGGAATTGGCGGCACTTGTAGCGCCTTATCATAAAACAGGTGTAACACCGCGTAGTGAAGAAAATATCACCGCAGCGGTTGAGGAACTGCTTGGGCAGATGACACTGGCAGAGAAGATCGGTCAGATGAGCCAATGCGCCGATTCAGAATTTGCTTTTGGTGGAGATGTAGAAGCCGATCCAACCGATATTTTGGTGCGGGAGGGACGTGTTGGTTCCATTCTGGGCGCATTCAATAGCCGCCGTACATTTGATTTGCAAAAGCTGTCAGTCGAGCAATCCCGTCTACGCATTCCGCTGTTATTCAATGCAGACGTGATCCACGGCTACCAGACGATCTTCCCAATTCCGCTCGGCTGGGCAAGTAGCTGGGATTTGGAGCAGATTAAAAATGCTTGTGTCATCGCCGCTCGTGAAGCGACTGCATCCGGTATTACGTATAACCACGCACCGATGGTCGATATTACGCGCGATGCACGCTGGGGACGTGTGATGGAAGGCGCAGGAGAAGATCCATATTTGGGTTCCCTGATTGCCAAAGCTCAGGTAGAAGGGTTCCAAGGTGAAGATCTGTTTAGCGAAGAAACGTTGATTGCTTGCCTGAAACACTTTGTTGCTTATGGCGCATCCGAATCCGGTCGCGATTATAATACAGTCGATATTTCCGAATGGACGCTGCGCAATGTGTACTTGCCACCGTTCAAAGCCGGGCTGGAAGCAGGCTCCGCTTCGGTCATGAACGCATTTAACTTTTACAATGGCGTACCGATTGCTGGTAACAAATTCATTCTGAATGATCTGCTGCGCAAAGAGCTTGGCTTTGACGGTATGCTGATCTCTGACTATGGTGCGATGGATGAGATTTATATTCACGGCGCCGCTCGTGATCGCAAAGAGGCAGCGCGCATGTCGCTGGATGCAACGATGGATATTGAGATGGTGACACAGCTGTATGAACAGTATTTGCCGGACCTGATTGCCGAAGGTAAAGTGGACATTGCTCAAGTGGACGCTGCCGTACGCCGTATTCTGACATACAAATACGTGATCGGTATTATGGATGATCCGTTCCGTTATATTCGTCCTGACAAAGAAGCTGAATACCATTTCCATCCAGAGCATCTGCAAGCAAGTCTGGAGCTGGCACGTAAATCAATTGTCCTGCTCAAAAATGAAGATCGTATCCTACCGCTGTCCAAAACAGGCGTGCTGAACGGTGACAGCACGATCGCTCTGATCGGTCCATTCGCAGATAGCAAAGACTTGCTCGGCGCATGGCAATTCTCCCGTTACGGTGAACAAACTGTAACCTTGCGTGAAGGTTTCCAAGCAAAAGGCATCAGCGACGACAAGCTGCTGTACGCACAGGGTAGCGCAGTAAACGAAGCTATCTCCGGTGGCATCGAGCAAGCGCTGCAAACTGCCCGTCAAGCTGATGTGGTCGTACTTGCACTGGGCGAAGATAGCGAAATGTCTGGCGAAGCCGCATCGCGTATGGATATTACCATTCCCGCATCACAGCAAAAGCTGGCGGAAGCAATCGTTAAGCTGGGCAAACCAGTCATTCTCGTATTGACCAACGGACGCCCGCTCGTGCTGGACTGGTATGAACAAAACGTCGATGCCATCGTCGAAACATGGTTCCTCGGCTCGCAAGCTGGTCATGCCATCGCCGATGTCCTGCTGGGCGATTACAATCCATCCGGTAAACTCACGATGAGCTTCCCGAAACATGGCGGACAAACGCCAATTTACTACAACCGTTTCAATACCGGACGCCCGCTGAATGACCAAAATAAAGACGAGAAATACATTTCCAAATACTTAGACGGTCCTAACGATCCACTGTATCCATTCGGTTACGGTCTGAGCTATACCAACTTTACCTATTCCGCCTTGAAACTAGATCGGGATATCATCAAACGCGGCGAATCCATCACCGTGCGCGCAACTGTAACCAATACAGGTAACGCAGCAGGCGAAGAAACCGTACAAATGTACATCCAAGATCTGTACGGCAGCACCGTCCGCCCAGTCAAAGAACTCAAAGGCTTCCGCAAAATCCAACTAGCTCCGGGTCAAAGCACACAAGTCGAATTCAAAATCTCTGAATCCGACCTGCAATACTGCAACGCGAAGCTCCAATGGATCGCCGAAGAAGGCGAATTCAAAGTATTCGTCGGCACCAACTCCAACGAAGTCATCGAACGCACCTTTGAACTCATTTAATTGTCTTCCATAGTTCTAATCTTTGAATTGATCTAGAACTAGCGCTCTTTGAATGAATATAGCCTTCACCGAACAAACCATATCATTCAAAACAAATAAAACAAATAAAATAAACATCACTCCAAACAAACCATCAAATATGACAACCAATAAAGGGATAAAGCCTGCCATCACCAAAAGCAGCCTTTATCCCTTTATTTGATCCAAATACAAATATATGTTAATTTCATATAGAAGATATCCTAAACTAAACAAACCAATCATAAGCCAACCCACCCAATCACCATTACCATCCAACAAAGAAAAGAGGAATCTCCCATGAAATCCAAATCCACAACCCGACGAATCCTAATCATATCCACCATCGCCCTAATCCTACTCGCCGCTTGGTTCACCCTTGCCCTAATCGTAAGATCCGTATCCGCAGCTGCTTAACTCTAACTCCAAATCCAATCACCAACCCAATTATCAAAAAAACGAACCCCCAACCCACAACGCCCTATATCAAAATAACGCCAAACTAAGCCACCACCCCAATCCCAAAAATCACCATCTAACCATCATCACATCCAGAATAAACCCTATACTTCAAAGCCCATATCCTTAAACCCCCACCAACCATAAACAAAACCACCTTAAACAAACAAATAAATCTTCATCCCCAACACAAATACATACATAAAACTCACCAGCCTGCCACCTTGCTCATCACCAAGATCTTCTCCCTACCACTACCCACCACAATGTTGTGTGTGCGGCGGAGCGGAGGGGGAGGAAAAATGCCATAAGGTCGACTTTGGAGAGTGGAGTTTTTACCGCTCACTACCTCATCCGTAAAAACTCCACTCTCCACCGGAGACCGTTGGCATTTTCCTCCCCCGCAGCGGTCCACCTCACAACCAACATATCCATCCATTTCAATCCGTCCAAAGTAACAATTACACACGTCAACTCGAAAAGGCTTACAAAAACGGTTGTCATTTTATGTCGGCTATGTTAGTATGAAAATATAGAAACCAAAAACACGGATTGTTACTGAGTAATCAGGCAAAACCGAAACTGACAATAGTGTCAATTTTGGTTTTGCCTTTTTGAGCATTCATATAAAAAGGTGATGAAGATGAGGATATCGCAGGTTCTGAATAACAATGTCGTCACCGTTGTTGATTCCGGCAAACAGGAACTGGTCGTTATGGGCAGGGGCATCGGATTCAAAAAACATCCAGATGACTTGGTTGATGAAGCGAAGATTGAAAAGGTATTCAAGCTGGAAAATAAAGAGATCTCAGACAAGCTGACCGCGTTGCTATCGGACATTCCGATGGAATATGTGGAATGCTCAGATGAGATTATCCGATACGCACAGACGGTACTGGGCAGCCAGCTTCATGACAGCATCTATATTTCGCTTACCGATCATATCCATTTTGCGATTGAACGGCACCGACAAGGATTGGAAATCAAGAACGCCCTATTATGGGAGATCAAAAAGCTCTACCGCAAAGAGTATTACATTGGAATCAAGGCACTCCAGATGATCGAAGATATGCTGGGCGTCTCGCTTCCCGAAGATGAAGGCGGCTTCATTGCACTGCATTTTGTCAACTCTCAGCTCAATGGACAGATGAGCGAAACTGTTAGCATGACGAATATCGTCAAGGATGTGCTGCGGATCGTAACTCGCCATTTTGTGATCGAGCTGGATGAGGAATCGCTGAATTACTTCCGCTTCCTCACGCATTTGAAATTTTTTGCCCAGCGTGTCATTAGTGGCACAGCAAGCGAGCAGGGGGATAGCCCGCTGCACGATATGGTCAAAAATCAGTACCCTCAGGCATATGCCTGTGCGCTGAAAATTCAGGACTACACGCGTAAGATTCATCAGCGTGACCTGTCCAATGAAGAACTGCTGTACCTGACCATTCATATCGAACGGGTCACCAAAAAGGAACATGTCGATTCATCAGAAAGCAATTGAATACCGGCTAGAGGGATTGTTACTTTGGGTAGGCAAAACCTAAATGTCGAAGAATGTTTACATCAAAATGTGCGGATGTTGCGCACCGATGGTATCATTCCTCTGCATTTAGGTTTTTTTATATCCCAAAACGGATTACAAACATGTAGAACAGCAATATAGAGGAGTGTTCATTATGGATAAAGTAAAAGTAGCTCAGGACGTATTGAAACTAGTAGGCGGCGAGCAAAACGTAGATCAGGTGACTCACTGTATGACGCGTTTGCGTTTTAACCTGCATGACGATAACAAAGCAGACAAAGCGCAACTGGAGAAAACAGAAGGCGTTATGGGCGTGATGAAAAATGGCGGTCAGTTCCAAGTGATCATCGGTAACGAAGTAGCTGGTGTATACAAAGAAATGACTGCAAAGATGTCTGGCGGCGGTGCCAAACAAGCACCAGTAGAAGGCGCAGCTCCCGAGCAAAAACGTAACGTAATCAGCGCACTGTTCGACTTCATTTCCGGTATCTTTACACCGATCCTGCCAGCGATTACTGGTGCAGGTATGATCAAAGGGATCGTGGCAATTCTGGTCGCACTTGGCTGGATGTCCAGTACAAGCTCGACGTACATTATTTTGTCAGCGATTGGCGATGGGGCGTTCTACTTCCTGCCGATTATTCTCGCTGTTAGTGCTTCACGTAAGCTTGGTAGTAATATTTATATCGGGGCGGCATTGGCTGCTGCGATTATGCACCCGACGATTACAGCATTGCTGTCTTCTGGTGAGAGCGTAAGCTTTGCCAGCATTCCAGTCATTGCAGCAACATACTCATCGACGGTTATCCCGATCGTTATTGCAATCTGGATCGCATCGTATGTAGAAAAAGCAGTTGATCGCATTACCCATTCTTCTATTAAATTGCTCGTCGTACCAACAGTTACTCTGCTGATTATGGTTCCACTGACGTTAATCGCAATTGGACCACTCGGTTCGATTATCGGTAACGGACTGTCAGGCGGTATCTCGTGGTTGTTTGATAATATGTCGATTGTTGCAAGTATTCTGATTGGTGGTACGATGTCCCTGCTGATCATCACTGGTATGCACTATGCATTGCTGCCAATCATCGTTGGTTCGATGACATCGCTTGGTTATGACTTTATCATTCCATTGATGTTTGCAGCGAACTGGGCACAAGCTGGTAGCGCATTTGGTGTCGGTCTACGTTCCAAAAATGGTAAAACCAAATCGCTCGGCTTCTCAACTGGTCTGACAGCGGTTATGGGTATTACAGAACCGGCAATGTACGGTGTGAACATGAGATTCAAAAAGCCATTTATCGCCGCTCTGTCTGGTGGTGCCATCGGTGGTGCCTTTATGGGGATCTTCCACGTCAAAGCTTATGTTATTACCGGTCTGGTCGGTTTGCCGAGTGTGGCTGCATTTATTAGCCCATCGATCAGCACACTGATCTATGCAATCGTTGGTGGTTTGATTGCACTGGTTGCCGCAGCGGTTATCACATACATTATTGGAATTAAAGAAGACGTACAACAAGAAGCAGAAGTGGCTGCTGTAACAGAACAACCGTCCACTAATGCAGTGGAACAAGCAGACGCTGTAGCAGCGACTCTGATCGAGAACGAAACGGCTCCACGCGCGATAAAAGCTACTCAAATTCTGAGCCCGATGAATGGCGAAGTGAAACCGCTAAGCGAAGTACCTGACCCTGCATTTGCTGAAGAAATTATGGGTAAAGGCGTAGCGATTGAGCCATCCGAAGGACGCGTTGTCTCACCAGTTAATGGTACGGTATTCTCAGTATCCAAAAGCGGTCACGCGATCGGACTCGTAAGTGAAGACGGTACAGAAATGCTGATCCACATCGGTATCGATACCGTGAAGCTAAAAGGCAAACACTTCACGCCACACGCTCGTTCTGGTCAAGAGATCAAAATCGGTGATCTGTTGATGGAATTTGATCTGGAAGCAGTACGTAGCGAAGGCTATGCGACAATCACACCAGTCATCGTGACCAATATCCACGATTACAACAATCTGGATCGTGCTGATCATGTACAAGTGCAACAGGGCGATATGCTCTACAAGTTGAACTAATATAGTAGAATGTAACATCAATTTCAATATCGATAGGCTTTAGCTTTAGTATGAATTGCAAAACTGATGATTGTATGTATTCCAAATCAGACAAATCAGTTATTACCTGCCATTCATCGTTCCTATCCAAAGAATCAATAGAATGCCAAAAGCCTGTAACCAAAGCGCATGATGAAGATGCGCAGGTTACAGGCTTTTTTCGTTTGATTGAAGGAAAATACAGTGGTACGTGCAGCAATATATGAGCAAGATACCTGCTACATACAAGCTTCTATCCTGACAAGATAAGCGTAGTAACAGTACAGTTTACAGATCGCCGCTGAACATTTTGATCACGACAATACCGCCCCATACAATCACGATACCAAGTGCTGCGTATAACCGATCTTTTACAGATGGATTCAATGGTCTAACCCCTTTGTTCATTTTGTGATAACCTCACATCATATGACCACATTGTACCAGACTGACAGAATGCCGCAAGCGAATTTGCGAAAAAAGAGGACAAGTGTAAGAGTATAATTATGCTGTAGTGTAGTCTAGAATTATAATCAAATGGGGATAACGCCCAGTATTGGTGCGTGGCAAGATCATCGTACTGAAAATATAGACATTGTTGTTAGGTGGTATAGTATCGCAATAGTCGCTATGCTCGTTATCCATACTTTATTATCGGAAGATCTGCCGAAACGAATAAGAGCCAAACGCTACTTAAAAGCAAGTGGCGTTTGGCTCTCTTGTTAAAGATACGGTTTGAATAGTTATACTTTTGATACACTCATAGCAGGTGACGCTTTGGTAGAAGCTGTATTCGTTGCTCCAACCGGATCGCGTCGTCTGCGGTCATTGGATAGCCCGAAGATCGAGATGATCGTAATAATCAGTACGATAGCACTCAGGAAATAATACGTATTCTGAAAACCAATATTGGTGTACATCTGACCGGCGATACTGGAGAAGATAACAATTGCTGCTTGCTTCGCAAAGTTGAATGCCAGCAGGTAGATCGTTGCTGAGAGTCGTACATCAAACACACCGGTAATGTATTTGAAGATGGATACGAGCAATAAAGGCATTTCAACTGCGGCAATCAGGCGCAGTAGCGACAAGCTAATGGTATCGGTTGCAACAGCGCTTCCAAAGATACGAACAAAGGTCAGCAAACCGAATAATAGCAGTCCATTTTTGGCACCGATGCGATTGATGATCCATGGCATGAAGATCATCAGCACGGCTTCAATTGCTGTTTGCAGCGATACTAGCTCACTGAAGCGCTGTGTACCGATCTGAGTCGTTGGGAAGAACTGATTGTAATAGTTCGGGAATTGCTGGTCAAAGACATCGTATACACTCGCTGTACCGACAATCAGTAAGGAAAGGAACCAGAAGTTTTTCAGCTTGAAGATGGAGAAGACGCGTTCCTTCGTAATCTCGCTGCCACCATCACCTGGTTCTGCGGCTTCAGCTGCTGCGGTAGATGGATCCACTTTAACCGTTTTCAACAGAATACCGAGAATGGCTGCCGAACCAGAAGCAAACCAGAAAATGCTAATCGGATTCGCTAGATACATCATACCGCCGATCAATGTCGCCGTTGCACCAGCGATCGAACCGAACAGACGCACACGACCATACTCAATCGAACTAGCGCGACTCGCACGCTCGATGTATGCTTCTACCACACCGACACCTGCTTGGAATACAGCACTGAGATAAATACCACCGATGATGGCACCGACCCAGATATTGTATTTTAGCAGCGGGATGAACAGCCAGGTGAAGAATGGACCCATCAACAGTGCCGCAACTACTACAAACCAGAATAGATTTTTGCGGAATCCGAGTTTATCGGAGATGACGCCGAAGAATGGTTGATAGCACAGTGCAATCAGCGAGATTGCCGAGAAGACCAGCCCGGTATGACCAGCATCCAGTCCCGCTTCTTCCTTGAGCCAGATTGGCAAAAAGGCAAGTACGACTGCCCAGATTAAGAAATAGAAGAAAAACAAACCGCCAAAGTTCCAGAAGTTCCATTTTGGTAATTTCAGATTACGTATATTCATGATGTTGCCTCCTATCCACAGTACTGCTACGCCGTTTGGTTTATGTAGGACGAGCAGTGAAGCTTATTTGGTTACCCCGTATGAAATGATGAATCCGCTGTTGCTCTGTTCTCATCAGAGAATGGAGGACGAGAACAGGACGACAGCTTGAACATTGAACATGCATTTGACTGCTTGAAGATGACAATTGTGCTATGGACAAGCAGGTTCTATAAGGTTTGTTGTATCGCTCAAGAATGAACGAATCCTTCGTCTGGTACTGGCTTGCCAAAGTTAGGCGTACCATCTTCGTTCCAAGAGATCAGCTGCGCACGAGTGTGCCGATTAGGATCGTACAGCGGATCGCCCACGATCTCGGTATAGTTACGTGCATGATAGATCAGTACGTCATGCTGATCATCTTCAGTACGTGTGAAGCTGTTATGTCCTGGACCGTATTGACCATTTTCCGGTGCGCTACGGAAGACTGGTTGCTCCGATTTGTGCCACGAGTTAATATCCAGCAGATCGCTATTCTCGTCAGCGGTGAGCAGACCCATGCAATAGTTGATGTCTGTTGCACTTGCAGAATACGTAATGTAGATTTTGCCGTTCTTTTTCAATACAGCAGGACCTTCGTTTACGAGGAAGCCGATAATCTCCCAATCCAGTTCAGGTTTGGTCAGCATCAATTGAGGACCTTTGAGTGTCCATGGGTTCTCCATTTCGGAAATGTACAGATTGGAGTTGCCCGGAATGTCATAATCACGCTGTGCCCAAACATAGTACAGTTTGTCGTTGTGCTGGAACGTCGTTGCATCCAGTGCGAACGATTCCCACTCTGTCACGACCTGTCCTTTTTCTACCCATTCGCCTTCTAATGGATTACTGGAACCGTTCTCAATCACATACATGCGATGGTTGAACGTATCGTTGACCGGATGATCGACATTCGCTGCGGCGAAGTAGATATACCATTTGCCATGAATATAATGAATTTCCGGTGCCCAGATCAGCTGGCTGAGTGGACCTTCGTCATGCTTGCGCCATACGGTAACTGCGGGCGCGTCAGCGATACCTTGAATGGTTTTGGAACGACGAACTTCCAGACGATCGTATTGCGGCACGGAAGCAGTAAAGTAGTAGTAACCGTCCGTATGTTTGTACACCCACGGATCGGCACGCTGCTCAACGACCGGGTTTTTGAAAGAGTATTCTGAATTCATACTTGGACAACTCCTTTTATAAAGTGGAATCATGTCGGCATAGTCATGTAAACGCCTGCAAAGAAAGGATGAGGAATAGTTCTGATAGGCATAGTTCGGCTGCATTGCAAAATATACAGATCAATAGCAATGAATACGGCATATCTTATGTAGAAAGCAATGCGTATCACTAACCCTTAATGCAACTATACACTCTTTGCGAGGGAACGCTTACATACACCAACAAAATAAATGTACGTACAAATATAATTAATATAAACATTAATAATAAATATTTACGTACATGATATGATTAAATCCTAGCACTTTTGCTTGCCGAAATCAACACTCTGGCGGAACTTTGCAAAACGAAATGCAGCATGCCTATTCTCAAATAGAGAAGGATGTCTGTTTTGACGCGGAAATTCCTATTCTTGTACGTACATCGTTTTTGCGAGAATTTCCTTACGATAAGCAGCTAAACAAATGGGTGTCTGCGGTCGATATAAACATATATATCATGGATTTGTAAGCCAGAAACCAGTTGAGGAGCTAAACGCTATGAAAATCGAGCTTATTGTCTTTTACGTGGCGAATCAGCCGTATGCAATCAGCTTTAATGAGATTGAAGAAATTCAAACTTCCAAAAAAGGCACACCGTTGCCGTTTGCCGAAGAATGGGATGAAGGTCTGATCACGATTCGTGGATCACTGTATCCGCTTGTGAATCTGCGCAAGCTGATGGCAGTATCTTATGACGGTCCCAAAGACACCGACAAGATGATTCTGCTCAGTCGTGCCCGGGTTGCCCTGCTTGTAGACGAGCTGGATAATACAGCGATTGTGGACGAAAGTGATCTGCGGGAAAATCCAGAAGTGAACAGCCGCGATATTTTACCGAACGCGTTTGAAACGGATGGCGGCAAAATTGTACCAATCGTGAATGTAGAGACACTGCTGGCATACACACGCAGCTCGTACGTATAAGTCGGGATATATGTAATCACGTAGCTTCATTGGTACGATGTTAAGCAATAATCGAAATGAATATGTAGCTAATGAGTCCCTTGTTCTCCTAAACTGTCGCTTGTAATGAGCGATAGATGGGAGAACAGGGGATTTTGGCGTTGATTTGTAAAAGGTGATTTTACCGTATGTTCGCATCTGGGTGTGAAATCTCGTATAATGAAATGAAATCCTTTCGTTGGCTATACGGATTAGTGTCCCTCTCTACATTTGCTTTATAATGAACAGAGAGTTATCGAATACGTCACAATCTACGCCTCCTTGGAGCGGATGGATGTTCTTATATGCAATGGTTGTATAGTCTCATAGGAAGAGGATGAACGGTAACCTCTATCTGTAATATGCAACATTGCTTATCTTCTCCGAAAGGAATGAATACGATGAATCAACAACTTTTCAACGATAGAGACGCACGTCGACATGGACGTGGCAAATGGATGCTTCCCGGCGCGATAGTACTTAGCGGCAGCTTGCTGCTAAGCGCATGCAGTTCGGCAACTAGTACGGATGCAGCTGCTGAGACGACGCCTAATACCAATACTACAGAAGCGTCATCTGCGGGAACATCAACGAATGGCGCAACTACAAACAGTTCGACTTCGATTGATTATGCTTTTACATCGCAGGGGCAAGATGCCGAAGGTATGGTTGTAGATGCGATCAAAGGCGCTACAACATCCATCGATCTAGCTATGTACAATCTGTCACGCGGCAAAATCATTGATGCCCTCGAAGAAGCCAAACAGCGCGGAGTTGACGTGCGCATCATTAGCGAACAGACCAAAGTGACCACGGCAGATCTACAGCCACTATTAGACGCGGGCATTCCGATCAAAACCAATACCTTTGACGGCAAAATGCATGAAAAGTTAATGCTGATCGATGGGAAAACTGCACTCACTGGTTCGTTCAACTATACCAAGGCATCAAGTGAACAAAATGATGAGATGATCATCAATATCCACGATCCATCGCTAGTGGGCAAATGGGTAACGATATTCGATCAAATGTGGAATGATACGCAGCGTTACGGAGATTGGACAGGGGAATGAGCTATTTGCTATAAACATGATACACGGATTGCTATACCTTCAAATGAAGTGTCTACGTAAAAGAGTACTGTTGTTGAGACAGTGCTCTTTTGCTTATATAGACAACAGGTTTTTCCAGATCGAATTGTGCTAAACTAGAACTAGTTATTTGATATCCATTCCAATATACATACAAAGGAGCGAACCCTATGAAAATTGAAGACGTATTTGGACAATTGCCCGTACTGGAGACGGAAAGGCTGATTTTGCGACCGCTCAAATGGGAAGACCGAGACGATATGTTTGCTTATGGCTCCGATCCTGAAGTGACGCGCTATGTTACGTGGTATACACATCAAAAAATAGAGGATACGGAAGAATTTATCCGTACTGTTCTGCATAACTATGAAACTGGGCAACTCGCTCCATGGGCTGTCGAGGAGAAGGCTTCTGGCAAAATGATCGGCACCGCCGGTTACGTTGGCTGGCAAACACGCCATTTCCGTGGTGAGATTGGGTATGCACTTGCCCGTCCGTATTGGAACCGCGGCTATGCAACCGAAATTACCAAACCTGTTCTGCAATTTGGTTGGGAAAAAATGAAGCTTATTCGGATCGAAGCGCGATGTATGCCCGGCAATATCGGTTCGTCCAAAGTCATGGAAAAGCTTGGCATGCAATATGAAGGCTTATTACGCAAGCATCTGTACGCCAAAGGCAGCTTCCATGATGCCAAAATGTATTCCATTATCCGTGCAGTTGACGATTACATTTGAGAGATGTCATCTATGCTATCCAAACTGAACCATTCTACAATCGCCCCCCAGCAAATTGCTCAACTACTGTCGATCTGCATGTGGACAGATGGCGATCTATCGCAGCTACTACGCCAATCGACAGCAGCATACGAACAGTATAGAATCCAACCAGAACGTGATTTATATGGTTGGCTGGATGAATATCGCGGTGCGTTTACAGGTGTTTTGGGAATGACTATACAGGATCGCATAGCTGAAAAAGATGAACCTATTTGTCATGTGATCAGTCATCTGGCAGTCTTGCCGGAATTACAGGCAATGGGAATTGGAAGACGCATGATAGAAGATTATATTAAGCAGCATCCAGACGTTAGCTTATACGCTGAAACAGACAGTGATGCGGTCGGATTTTACCAGCGGTGCGGATTTGACATAGTGGCGCTTGGAGAATATTATCCGGGCGTCTTACGTTTTGGCTGTACACGGTGAAAGGAGAGGCAGATATGGATGGGAATGCAAAACAGGGGTTTCGGTCACCGGAGCAGTCGGACGTGTCACGGCAACAGCTAGAGTTGTATTTATATGATCCGCAGTATTTGGACGATCTGTTAGAATTCACTTTGCCGCCAGAACAGCATCGGTTTACAGCGCTGCCAGCGGAGGTACTATCGATTTCGCTGCGCGATCCTGAACGTCATCCGATTGTAATGGTAGTGAATGGACGCGCTGTTGGTTTTTTCGTCCTGCACGAAGGAGATGGCATCATAACCTATCAATCGTATACAGATACGCCGCCAGACCAATTAATGTTACTACGTGCCCTGCTAGTGGATTCTTCTGAGCAGGGACACGGATATAGCAAGCAGGCGATGAATCGACTGGGAGAATTGGTGCGGAACCAGTTTCCACACATTCGCGAAGTGATTCTAGCTGTCAATGAATTGAATGAACGAGCGTGTCAGGTGTATTTGGCAACTGGATTTGAAGATCGTGATATTCGTCGTCAAGGAGCGCTTGGGTTACAGCGAATATTGCATTATTTGATATGACGGGGGATTCCTATGCAGACAACAATCACGTTTGATACGATTCAGGAGCAGCATTTGCCTGAAGTGTTGGACATTTACAATCATTATGTACAACATACGACTATCTCTTTTCATACTGAGCTACAGACGTTAGAGCAGATGCGTGAGCAGATTTTGCAGGTGCCGGAGCGTTATCGTTCCTATGCTATTTTGGAACAGAACAATGAAGCGGAAGAGCAGAGTGGACAGAAGTTGCTTGGCTACATACTGATCACCCGTCACAAAAACAAGCAGGCGTACGATACGACTGCCGAGATTACCGTCTACTTAAAGCCTGATCAGACAGGCAAAGGGCTTGGAAGCCAGTCGTTAACATTTATCGAACAAGCGGCTGTAGATAGTGGCTTTCATACGCTGGTAGCGACCGTTTGCACAGAAAATGAAAACAGTATCCGGCTATTTGAACGCCGTGGATATGAGAAATGTGCTCATTTCCGCGAAGTCGGACGCAAATTTGACCGTTGGCTGGATATTGCCAGCTATCAGAAAATTATCGGTAAACAGGAGGAATGAGATGCCCCGCATATTAATCGTTGAAGACGAACACAAAATCTCCCGTCTGCTGCAAATTGAGCTGGAAGCGGAAGGATACGAGGTCACCCAAGCTTACAATGGGGCACAGGCATGGGATATATATCAGGAAGGACAATGGGATCTCGTATTGCTGGATGTGATGCTGCCAGAGATGAGCGGAATCGAGATTTTGCGCCGTATTCGTTCGGTTGATCCCAGTATAATTGTTATTTTGCTGACTGCGCGTGACTCGGTTGAGGACAAAGTTGCCGGGCTGGATCTGGGTGCCAATGATTATGTAACCAAGCCATTTCAAATTGAAGAATTGTTGGCTCGGATTCGTGCTTCGTTGCGTTTGCGGGAACAGCAGATTCAAGCGACTTCAGCAGACGTCCATATCGACGGTTGGTTGCAGGCAGCAGATCTACGCCTGAATGAAGGCACACGCGAAGTGGAACGTGCCGGACAATCTGTGGAGTTAACGCCGCGCGAATTTGATCTGCTCGCGTATCTGCTCAAAAATAAACGTCAGGTATTGAATCGTGACCAGATTCTGGCGGCGGTCTGGGGTTACGATTATTATGGCGATACGAATGTGGTGGATGTCTACATCCGCTATGTGCGCAAAAAGATCGACCACGGTCATCAGCATGAGTTAATCCAGACCGTACGCGGCGTTGGCTACGCACTGCGAGAGCCATCATGAAGCTGCGTCACAAGATTCACTTATACTCGTCGGTCTTGTTTGCGTTACTGTTTATTGCGACCAATGTGCTTGTTTACTTTGTATTCAGCACCTTGACCATCCGTGAACAACAGAATCGTATCGAATCGCAGACAAGCAAGACAGCCGATAACATCCGTCTGTCATCGGCAGATACACAGGCAGCAGATCTATTGCGTGCGTATGTTCCGCTGGAAGGTATGATTCGCATTGTAACTGAACAAGGAAGCAACTCGCTGCTAGTCACTTCGTCTGGTGAGCAGGAGCTGTCCAAGCGTGCGGTGAGCTACAATGAGAGTCGGGTCTCAGAGGTGTTGAAGATTGGATCTCATCGGTATGTATTTGTATCTGTGCCTGTTATCTGGAGCGATGGACGTGTCGTGGATATTCAAGTGACTGAGAGCTTGCGGCAAACCGAAGAATATTTAAACGTGTTAGAATGGGCTTTGCTCATCGTAACCAGTCTGGCGATGATTCCAGTATTCCTATCCGGTCAGGTGTTGGGACGGATTGTGATTCGTCCGATTACCGCGCTTACGTCAACGATGAAGGATATTCGTCGCAATGGCAAATTCAAACGCATCGAGCTACCGGAACGTTCGCGTGACGAACTGTATGAGATGGGCGAGAACTTTAACCGTATGATTGATCTGTTGGAAAATAACTATGATAAGCAAAAGCAATTCGTTTCCAACGCTTCCCATGAATTGCGCACCCCGTTAACGATTATCGAGAGCTATGCTAGTCTATTAAAGCGGCGTGGATTGGATCGGCCAGATCTATTTCTCGAATCGGTAGAAGCGATTCATTCGGAAGCAGTACGGATGAAAGAAATGACGGAACAGCTTCTGTTGCTTGCTCGTCATGAGGAGCAGTGGAATATGACATTGGAGCCAGTTCATCTGCGTCAACAAGCGGAGCAGCTGGCTCGTGAATTTCAGCAGGCATATCATCGACAGCTGGATATTGAGATTGATGAACCTCTGCGTAGTGATGAAGCGTTGTTGGTTATTCAGACCGATGCAGGCAAACTGCGTCAGTTGTTATTCATTCTGCTGGATAATGCGCGTAAGTACAGTAGTGACGGTATTACACTCACCCTTTCACTGGATCAGACTGATACATCTTCGCAAGTGGAGCGAGCATCTGTTTCTACTGCTACTGCTCAGCGGAATCGATGTATCCGCATTACCGACCGCGGTATCGGTATTCCAGAAAAAGAACTGCCCAAAGTGTTTGATCGCTTTTACCGGGTAGATCAGGCGCGTGTGCGTCAAGATACGGGTGGCTCTGGTCTAGGATTAACGTTGGCGCAGCGCATTGCCGAAGCACTCGGCGGCTCGGTGCGACTGGAAAGTGTAGAAAATGAAGGCACAACCGCTATCGTCACATTGCCTGCAACGGCGGAACATCTTGCGCTTTTCTCAGCGAATTCTAATTAAACGCCTGTATACTGTTTCTTAAGAGACGGTACACAGGCGTTTTGGCGTTATTGTACCGATGACAGTCATTGTTATGATGTATCAGAGGGGGAATATGAGATGAAAAGTACAAACAGACGCTGGTGGCTGACCGGAGCGGCTGTATTGATTATAATAGCCTGTGTGTGCATTTTGACGTGGAATACGCTTCGCCAAGCACAGCCGCAATTGACGGCGGCTCAGATCAATGAACGCGTGCAGGCAGAATACCCGGGACAGATCACACAGATTATTCAGGAAAATGGTACGTATCAGGTGCAATTGAAATCGCAACAGGGAACCTACCTACTCACAATGGACGGACGTAGTGGAGAGATGCAGAGAATCAAGCAACTCGAAGCTGCTTCAACAACAGTAGCTACTGACCCTAATGCAAACAGCAATAACGATACAACAGCGTCTGCTAATACAGATACGAATGGAAATGACAATACCGATGCGACTGGGCAATCAGATACAACGGGGCAAACTAGCAACCCATCATCTTCGGATTCACCTGATAAGGATACCAATGAATCTAGCTCATCGCAGAATGATTCCACATCCAGTACATCTTCCAATACAAATGGCAGCACAACTAGCAATTCCAACTCATCCGATTCCACAGAGAGCCAGAGTTCTAATTCTAAGCCATCCAGTAATACAGGAAGTAGCTCTAATTCACAGGGATCATCAGGAACGAATACATCCAACAGTTCCCAAGAGAATAGCAATTCCAAAGGCAATAGCAGTTCAGCAGCGAATCCGACTCCGTCCGGTTCCAACAATTCAGCAAATCAGTCCAGTTCGTCAAGCAGTCCTGCAAAGGGCAATGCGGATAAAGGAAATTCGTCTAATTCATCCAGTTCCCAATCACCTACTGCCATTTCTGTAACTGAGGCACAAGCAAAACAAATCGCACTGAGTCAGGTGAAAGGCGAAGTGGATGATGTAAAATATGAACACAATTCCAAAAACGGTCAACAATATTATCTGGTCGAAATCGATACACCAGATGATCGCGAAGCTGTCATCCAAATCAATTCCATCACTGGTGCCGTCATGTCAGTTACCTGGGATGATGAAGACGATGATGATGATAAATAAGAATGATCGTAATGAATGAGTCATGATAAGTAGACCACAACTCAGTTGTATTGAAACCAGCTTGTATGACGTCATGTCAGCAGGCTGGTTTTTGATATTTAGTGCATAATCGCAATAGACAACAGGTGACTTCAAGCATGTAACCCACTGTATATACGTATAGGCATACGTCAAGGGGAGAATTAATGCTTTTCTAATGCTACTCACAATGCATGTAATCTTTCTCATCAATTTCTAATCTGATTATCAGAGTCATCTCATTTGCAGACTTTATATTTATATCATAGCCCGGCAGGCACAACCGGAACACACATCACTTCGGTTGCAGCCAGGCAGATCCAGGCAATAACTTGCAGCGTAACATGGCAGCATAAATAGGAACTTTATTTTACCGGCTTACAGAACATATCGGGTTCCATCGCTGGCATAGAATAAGGGCACTATAACATCAAGAACTGCCTGGTACAGCCATCAGACCGGCTGGAAAATCAAAAAACTTTTAGAAGAATTTAGAGGAGGAACTACACAATGATGAACAAATGGATGAACCGCAAAGCAGGAATTGGCGTACTTACCGCAGCGATTACACTCGGTACAGCAGGTACTGTAGTTGCCGCAACGAACAATAACAATACATCAGGCACAACGCCTACGAACAGCAGTAACTCCACTAGCGTAATTGGCATTCAGCGTGCAGAATCAATCGCTCTGCAACGCGTACCGAGCGGTGTGGTAGACAGCATTGAATTGGAGCGCGACAACGGCAAGCTGTACTATGAAGTAGACGTAGATCGCACGAATGCTTCTGATGTAGATGTGCATATTGATGCGCTGACAGGCAGTGTTATCCGTTCGGTAAATGACGATAACGACGATGATGATGCGTATGATCGCAATAACAGCAACTCGTCTGCTACAACAACCAACAACAGCAACCTGAAAATCAAAACTGCTGAGCAAGCCATTGCTGTTGCCAAAACAGCGGTGAATGGTACAGTAACCGATGTAGAGCGTGACCGTGAAAATGGACGCATTCAATACGAAGTAGAACTGAAATTCACTGGTGGTGAAGCAACGGTTGAAGTAGATGCTGCTACTGGTAAAGTCGTAACGGTCGACAAAGACTATGACGACAATGATGACGACGATAACGACAACGATTAATAACAGTTAATCAAAATCGTATCTTGAGGTAAACACGTCAGAGCCGTTGGGGTAACGGCTCTGATGTGCTGGAAGAAACGATACAGGGTACATCGTGAAATCATAAAAGCCAACATGTCGCTGGCAATATACAACAAACCCTCCATCATTGATGGAGGGTTATTTTAATATAACATCAGCAGATGATTATCGAAGGGAATGGTGTTCCAGCAAATCATAACGATTGCGCAACTCAAGGTGGAAACGGATACTTTCCAATAGCAACGGATTGTGTTCCTGTTCTGCTTCGGTCAGACGTTCTTCCTTGATGGAATCGGGGCTGCACAAAAATTGCGTCATCCACAGGGATAAATCAGTATCCTTTTTCATGATGGAGCCCTCCTCGTGATCAGAATCAATGCCGGTAGCGAATATCGTGTAAGCAACCGGTACAGTATAGTTACAGATAGGGAACTGGTTGTAAAGGCTGAGGTGTCTGCCTGTCTGTTATTTGTATTGTAGCGCCTGATCTTTAATACAATGTGATGTACTGCTTAAAATTACATTAAAATATACGCATTTTTTTGTAAAATGGCATAGATCTATTGTTTTTGTTTCTATGTATATTGCTTTACGATACTAATCATGCAATCGAAATACATACAAAAAGCATAAGAAGATCAAGAAGGAAATAACGAAAAAGCGTTCGCTTCTGTCTGAAGATTCAGAAGAAGCGAACGCTTAGAGATTGCAGGATTAAGCAGTGTACATAATTCTCATTTCAACACATGTATTACAAATAGCTTAATGAGAATGTACCACTACCATTACTAGATGTTACCTGAACGGAATAATTTCCTACCCAGCCAGTATTATTATTGAAGAAAGTGTACGAGCTACTACCGCTATACACTTGATTAGAAACAATGCTACCTGTGCTTACATTAACGATCTGAAGATTGAATGTACCATATCTCGCTGGGTTAACAGTCACAGCAAGTTCCCCGCGTAAAGGAACCAGAACTGCGTTACCATTAACTGGATAAGGTCCAGATACAGCGTCAACCGAAACAGAATCTTGTGAAGTGACCGGAGGGTTGTTTACAGTAACATTAGGTGATTCGGAACTAGCAAAACCTGTAGGTGCTGCGGTCAGAGTGACAGCCAAGGACAGAGCCGATAATAGTGCGATGTTTCTAGTTTTCATAATCATGTCTCCTTCATGTTAGATTTACAACCAACCCCATAATAACTTTAAATTTCATTAAATTCCACTAAATGGAATAATGTTCACATAATAGACAAAATTTTACAATGTGCATAAATGCGTCTATATATGAAGGGATTAACGTATACATTATATAAAAAATCAAATACCCTGATTCATATCCAACTCATAATTTGATAGTTGGAATGCAATCAGGGTATGAACATAATCGCTAAATGATTGAAAAAATATTTTACGAAGATGGTTTTGTATCTGATGGAGAATAGATAGACGATTCGCGCAAAACGAGACGATGTGGCACAATATGACGTTGATATACGCGCTCAACATCATCCTTATGCTTGTCTTGAATCGCCTGAATGAGAGCTTGCGAAGCGGTATAACCAAGATGGTAAATACCGATATCAATACTCGTCAGCGGTGGTGAGGACAGCTCAGACAGCGCGATATTGTTAAAGCTCGTAATCGCAATATCTTCCGGTACTTTATACCCCAGCTCATGCAGTCCACGCAAAATACCAAAACTGACCACATCATCGACCACCACGAGTGCAGTGGGGCGTTCCGGTAAATTCATGAAAAAGGACATGGCCCGATAACCGCTCTCTTGCAGAAATTCGCCTTCCACGATCCAATCCTGACGGAATTCCAATCCGGCTGTCTGCAATGCGCGCTTAAAGCCTTCCATTCGGTCAAGCGACACGACCAGCTCCGGTGGTCCACTTACAAAGCCGATCCGTCGATGCCCCATCTGGATCAGATGGCGAGTAGCATCTTCGGCTGCCTGCACATTGTCTGTATCGACAGTAATGATATTGTCATGCTGCTCACTGCGTCCGACCAATACCGCTGGAAACTGATTTCGACTCAAAAAGTCGACTACTGGATCGTTTTTACGTGAATACAGCAAGATCGCGCCGTCGATCCGTCCGCCATATACGAGCCGAGATACCGCATCTACTTCTTCCTGCTCGCTGGAGCCGGAGCTGAGCACCACATCATAGCCGCTTCGATTCGCCTGCGCGACAATTCCGCGAATCAATTCCATAAAGAATGTATTCAAAAATAGTTCTTCCGCCGGTTTTGGCAAAATAACACCCAGACTGTTAGTCGTTTTGGAAACGAGGCTTTTCGCCATAATATTCGGATGGTAGCCCATCTCTTCCATGATCGCCTTCACTTTCTCGGAAGTGGCATGGCTAATGCGTGGATGATTGGACAGCACACGCGATACAGTAGAAGGAGATACGCCCGCTCGTTTGGCAACATCTTTGATTGTAACTGACATATGTACCTCCTTGAATGATCATCTATCGTACATAGAGGATGCGAAGGAGCACGCTCTACAACGGATTTAATATGCAAAAACCAACATGAACGTCTATCTTATTATCCTCATTTGACGCCAGTTCTGCAATTCATAATCTGCGAAAAGGGTGCGGGATGTGTTTATATGGTAATCGAAATTCCGTACAGGTGTAAACCTTCCATTTATCATAACCGGAATGCCGTAAAATGAAAATATATTGTATGCGAAGCAGATAGACAGAGCATAGTAGCGATTATCTATATAAAATGAACATAAATCGCTATAAATGATTTGTGCAAACGTTTTAACAAAAATGAATTATGAGTTATGATGAATTTGCTTGATTAAGCGCTTCCAAAGCAGGATATACATATTTTAATTGGTATAAATGGAATTTTGTTGTTGGTTATAATAGGATGCTTTTATTAAAATGAACAAACGTTTGCGCAAATGCTGACATAGACTTGGCTGGCAACGGTTTTGTGAGTCTAAAGCAGTAGCCCAGCTTGTTCATTCATACTGATTTGTTCTGGAGTGCGTCAACATGTATACATGTTGCTGCAACTTATAACCGTATTCCATTTGCCGATTATCATCAAGATCATTGCTGGACTGCATACGTGGAAGCGCTACATCGATTACATAATGGAAGGATGAATGAATATGTTACGTCAAAAGTATGGTGCTCTGTTCAGTGCACTTCTCGTTCTAGTGCTGTTATTGTCAGCATGCGGTAGTGGAGGAAGTGGAAGTAGTACAACATCCGATCCAGCGGCAGCGCCGGCAACAGGTGAGGATATGCAGGAGCTGTTGCCTGAGGATGGAGCCAAGTTAACGGTATGGGATAGTGGGGATCAGAAAGCATTTATTGAAGAAGCAGCGAAGGCGTTTAAGGAAAAATACAATGTAGATGTCACGTTCGCGGAACTAGGACCGGATAAGTCAATGGGACAGATGGTTACGGACGGTCCGGCAGGCGTAGGTGCTGATGTATTCGCTGGTGTACATGACCAGATCGGACAAGGGGAATCGGCAGGTGTCATCTTACCGAATGACTGGTTCGAGGAAGAGACACGTTCCCGCAATAGTGATCTGGCGATTCAAGCGCTGACGTACAATGATATTCTGTACGGATATCCGAAGTCGGTTGAGACGACAGCTGTGTTTTATAACAAAGATCTGATCGACAGTGTGCCAGCAGATTGGGATGGCGTTATCAAATTCGCTGATACATTCAATGATGCCAAAGCGAACAAATTCGCAATCATGTGGGAAGTGGGCAACGGTTATTATGTATTCCCATTCTTGGGTGGATATGGAGCCTATGTGTTTGGCAGCAACGGTACAGATGCCAATGATATCGGTTTGAACAGTGAACAGGCGGTAGAAGGAGCGACCTTCATTCAAGGTTTGAATAAAATATTGCCACTCAAAACGTCCGACATTAACGCTGATATCAAAAAATCGCTGTTCACGTCGAACAAGCTGGCGATGAATATTAGCGGACCGTGGGATACCGGTTCACTCAAAGAAGGCGTGAAAAACCTAGGCGTAGGCATGTATCCGAATTTGCCAAACGGCAAGCCGATGACGCCATTCTCTGGTATTAAAGCGTACTTTGTTAACGCCTATACAAAATATCCGAATGCGTCCAAGCTGTTTGCCGATTTTATTACATCGGAAGAATGGCAGTTAAAAAACTTTGAGATGAACGGTGCGTTGCCTTCCAACAAAGAAGCTGCCGCTAGCAAAACGGTTCAGAGCGATCCAGTTGCATCCGTATTTCTGAAGCAATTTGAAAATTCTGTTCCGATGCCGTCGATCCCGGCAATGGCACAATTCTGGTCGCCGATGGAAGCAGCGATGTCGTCGATCTGGAACGATAACAAAAATCCCAAAGAAGCGCTGGACAATCTAGTCAACCAGATGAAAAGTAACATTACAACAGGGCAATAACGATGAATAAGGCAGCCATTCATTCAAAAGAAACTGCTGGAATGGGGAGCGCAGCGACAGCCGCTGTGCTCTCCGCTGTCATTATGGGTGCCGGGCAGATGTACAACCGACAGTGGATCAAGGGCGGACTGTTTCTGCTCGCTGGTCTAGTGAGTCTGTATCTCATTCTGAACGGGCTTGCCACCAATCTGTGGGGACTGGTTACACTGGGTGAACAACCTGCTCATCTGGAAAAGGTCGGTCGATTGTATCGCAATGTGCCGGGTGACCATTCCATCTTTATGATGATCTACGGTCTGGTGGCGCTTCTGTATATCGTGCTGCTGGCGTGCTTTTATGTCGCTAATATTAAAGACGCCTATACCATTGGCAAAAAGCGGGAACGCGGCATACACGTAAACGGCTTTCGTCAGACATGGCGGATGCTGGGCGATCAAGGCTTTCCGTATGTGCTGTTAGCGCTACCGACAATTGGGGTGCTGGTATTTACGATTTTGCCGATTATTTTTATGGTATTGATGGCATTTACGAATTACTCGGCACCAGATCATATTCCACCAAAAAATCTGGTCGATTGGGTCGGGCTTCGTACATTTACCAATCTGGTGACGCTAGAAGCGTGGAGTCATACGTTTGTCGGTGTACTGACATGGACGGTGATCTGGGCAGTTGTAGCGACCGTTACGACTTACTTTGGCGGGATTCTGGTGGCATTGCTCATTGAGCAGCAGGGGATCAGGTTCAAGGGCTTCTGGCGGACACTGTTTATTTTGCCGTATGCGATTCCGCAATTTATTTCGCTGCTCATTATGCGCAATCTACTGAATTATCAGTTTGGTCCTGTCAATCAGTATTTGCGTATGCTTGGACTGGGTGGTGTGCCTTGGCTAAACGATGCCTTCTGGGCAAAAGTGACGGTCATTCTCGTGAATATGTGGATCGGGATTCCGGTATCGATGATTCTAGTACTGGGCGTATTGACGGCGATTCCGCGTGATCTGTATGAAGCGGCAGAGGTGGATGGGGCGACCGGTTTTCAGAAATTCCGCAATATTACGATGCCATTCGTGCTGTTCCAGACTGCACCCATTCTCATTATGCAGTTTGCGGGCAATATCAATAACTTTAACGTGATCTTCCTGCTCACGAATGGCTTGCCAGCGAACGGCGATTATGCGTATGCAGGCAGTACGGATTTGCTAGTTACATGGCTGTATAAGCTAACGCTAGACAATCAGCGCTATAACTTCGCTTCGGCGATTGGCATTATTATCTTTATCATTATTGCGGCATTCTCGCTGTACAATTATCGACGTAGCCGCTCCTTCAAAGAGGAGGATATGATCCAATGAAGCAGAACAAACGTTTCAAGCTCGCGATCAGCTATATTTTACTTGGCTTGATCGCTATTGCCTGTGTATATCCAGCGATGTGGATCATTTTATCCTCATTTAAGGAAGGCGACTCGCTTTACAGTGAAACGCTCATTCCGCAAAAGCTGACGCTTCAGCATTATGCCGATCTGTTCCGTACGCAGTCGGATAAGGACTTGCCGTATGTACAGTGGTATTGGAATACACTCAAAGTGGCGGTTAGCAGTATGGTGCTCGGTACGCTGGTGCAGATTTTGACCGCGTATGCGATGTCGCGTTTTCGGTTCAAAGGTAGACAGACGATGATGTCGGTCATTCTTATTCTCGGTATGTTTCCGGGCTTTATGAGCATGATCGCGGTATATGTCATCCTGCTGCAAATGAATCTGCTGAACTCGCCGTGGGCGCTTGTGCTAGTATACACATCGGGAGCGGCGCTAGGGATGTTTGTCGCCAAAGGCTTTTTTGATACGATTCCGCGTGCGTTAGAGGAATCAGCGCTACTGGATGGGGCGAGTCATTTTCAGATTTTCCGGAGAATCATTTTGCCGTTGTCTACGCCGATTATTACGTATATTGCGATTACAACCTTTACCGGGGCGTGGGTTGATTTTATTTTTGCCCGACTAATCTTACGTTCGCGGGAAAATTGGACGCTCGCGGTGGGATTGTATGAGCTGGTAAGCAGTTATTCGAGTACGGAATTTACATTGTTTGCTGCGGGTTCAGTGCTGGTGGCGCTACCGATTACGGTGTTGTACATGTTCTTGCAGCGATTCCTTGTGCATGGACTGACGGCTGGGGCGACGAAGGGATAAGCGAAGCCAAGCCAAGCAGAGGTTAGAAGAAATCATAAGAAGTAAGAAGTAAGAAGTGAAAACAGGAAGAACGTTGTTTGTATGAAGCGGATCGTCAATATATTGGATGTTTGACAGTAATCCGTATCGAATGCAAAATAGTGAATCGAAACTGTCTTTACATTAGAACTATACGATATACGATCGCTTTAAGCTTTTTTTGAAAAAGAAAACAAGCCTGCTCACAGCTGGAGGAGAAGATATCCTGTAGCTGTTGGAGCAGGCTTGTTTGTTCACTATTTATCTTGAGGCGCTGATACCTATGCTAGCAATCAGCATTTGCTAACGATTTTGTCCACTAGTCCGTATTCGACTGCTTCTTCAGCGCTAAAATAGAAATCGCGGTCGGTGTCTTTTTCGATCTTGGCAATCGGTTGACCGGTGCGATCAGACAGTAATTCATTTAACTTTTTACGGCTGCGCAGTAAGCGTTCTGCATAGATCAACACGTCGGAAGCTTGCCCTTTTGCCCCGCCAAGCGGCTGATGAATCATAATCTCGCTGTTGGGCAGCGCTAGCCGTTTGCCTTTGGTACCACCAACGAGCAAAATAGTGCCAAAGCTTGCTGCCATACCTGTGCAAATAGTGGAAATGTCCGGTTTGACGAACTGCATCGTATCGTAAATGGCAAAGCCTGCACTAACCGAGCCACCCGGGCTATTGATGTACATATGGATATCCTTTTTGTCATCCTCAGCTGCCAGATGCAGCAGCTGGGCGACGATCAGATTCGCCATCTGGTCTTCAATTTCACCGTTGATCATAATGATACGGTCTTTTAACAGGCGGGAATAAATATCATAACTGCGTTCACCACGGTCGGTTTGTTCAATAACATAAGGGATCGTTGCCATATTGTTCAGCTCCTGATCTGCCTGTTATAGGCATGAAATGGGAAATGAACCATTCAGCAGATAATGCACATTTTATGAGTATCCTGTCTGTATTCGTACTTATGATAGCGAGGAGCCGTATAAGCAGTCAGATGATTCTATGCGGAATATCGATAGTCGGTATGCTCAGCTCGAGTATAAACAGATTGCAAACGCATAGACGAAGTAGAGTCAAAAGCATTGCTGGATGGCGTAGAACCAAGAACACTACCCGACGGCGTACGTGTCAGTTGTCCAATCACAACTGGTGCGAGTGCGGCTGGATCGGCAGTTGTGCTCAGAATGAGCTGAATCAGCTCAGCCGTCTGTCCATTGCGAAAAGCAGCCAGATAATCGCGCAGTAGCTTGCCATTGTGCGGCTGGATGTGTACGTTCGCGGCAGAAGAGGCAGGCTTCTTAGAAGATTGTTGCACCTCATCGTTATGTTGACTGTCGGATGTAACATCCGTGTCTTCGGCAGAACTGGATGCTTCGTTTCCGAGAGCTTGCCGATTGCGCTCAAGTGTCATGCGGGCGCGCTTGAGTGCCGATTTGACTGCGCCTTCGCTTGTGCTCAATAACTGCGCTGTTTCTGCTGCGGTATAATTCAGCAGCTCACGTAGCACATATGCAACATGTTGAAGTGGAGAGAGCACATTCAGCAATTGCTGTACAGCTAGCTCCGCTTCCAGCTGCTGCTCAGCAACGTTGCCAGTTTCCGTCTGCTCTAGCGTTCCACCTAGCAGCTGCAACTTATGCTGCAATACGGTGCGACGCCGTACCGTATCTGTCCACAGATTGCGTGCAATTCGGATCAGATAGGCTTCCTGATACTGTGAAATGTCGCGACAATCGGACTTCTGACGTAACCAGGCACGCAGTAGCGTATCTTGCATCAGATCCTGTGCATCCCATTCGGAACGTGTCAGACTGAGGCAATAACGATACAGTGGTCTGATCATATCAGTCAGCTCATCTTCTATAGATGTGGAACCGTCAGAAGATACAGCGACTTCGCCATACTGCTCATCTGTCACTGAGACGCTGTAAGACATATGCTGCTCGCTATATTCAGCATTGGATACATCATTATGTGCATTCTGCTGATGGTCATCATAAGCAATAGCTTGTTCATGAATAGGGATAAGCAGCTCGTTATTGGGATTCTTTTCAACATACGATTGTGCATGTGACGAGGAAGATGTTACCTTTTCCTGCATGATTTGCTTTTGCCTGAATATATCGCTGCGATCAATAATTACGGAGTTCACAAAGGCCATAGAGGGGGCCCTCCTTTGTTGATTCCGGTTACGGAATATTTAGTTGTATGCATCATAGCACGTTCAGCCGGCTGATACTCTGTAAACGAATAAATGTTGCAAAAAGATACGCCTGTGCCGATTGAATTGTTGTAATCGTTCTTCGCGCATATTTCCTTCCACACGACAGTTCTGGTAGTATGATAACAGATCAGCTGACGACTTGTTGGCTCAGGTAAGCGGCGAGATGTTGCAGGCTTGCTTATGACGGGTTAATGATAGGATAAGAACGTATTTGGCTGCAAACATACTAATACGATACACACCAATGTCTGTTATGATCCGGCATGGTGCAAGCGCTCCGAACAAGAGCGCTGAATGAGGAGGTCGTCGTCAGTCATGCCATCGTCCAAAAGAATACATATTGTCGGCGCACCTGGAAGCGGCAAAACTGAGCTGGCGATCCGCTTGTCGGATAAGCTGGGCATTCCATTTTACTCGCTGGAATCACTGCTGTGGACAAGAGACGGCAGGCGCAGACGCCGCAATACTCCGGCAGTACGACAGCGATTGTTAATGGATATCATTGCACAGGAAACGTGGATTGTGGAAGGGAATCTGATGGAGTGGCTTATTCCTAGCTTCGCACTGGCAGATCAGATCATTTTCCTGACACCGTCACCATTTGTGCGAGACGGTCGGATGCTGCAACGCTTTTTACGGCAAAAAATCGGAACCGATCCAGATCGCGAACGAATCAATTTGCTGGAATTGATGGATCGATTGTACTGGAATCATCGGTTTGAGCGTGAATCCAAACCAGCTATTTTAAAAGTGGCTGAGCCGTACAAGCATAAGCTTGTTGTGACCCGGCAGGTCGACTGATGCAGCACAAAGCAGATAGCAACGCATAAGGCTGTACTGTTTATCGTGACAGGTATTGATTCGCCAATAGTATATCTGGATAGACAATCGTAACTGGATCAACAAGTAAAACGGTATGAATACATTCATACCGTTTTTGTTATGTCTATACAATTATTGTTCATACGCTTTGAGCACAATGACCGCATTGTGACCACCGAAGCCGAATGAATTAGACAGTCCAATCTTCATATCTGCGTGACGTGCAGTATTGGGCACATAGTCCAGATCACACGCTTCATCTCGGTGCTCCAGATTGATCGTAGGCGGAATCAGTCCATGACGCAGTGTTTGTACAAGTGCAATCGCTTCTGCACCACCTGCGGCGCCTAGCATATGCCCAGTGATCGATTTGTTCGCGGTAACCGGAATAGTATAGGCGCGCTCGCCGAATAGTTCTTTGATCGCTTTGGTTTCTGAAATGTCACCCACGGATGTGCTGGTTGCATGGGCGCTGATTACATCAACTTCGTCTGGCGTAATACCAGCGTTTTTCAGTGCTTGACGCATCGCTTGTACGGCACCGCGTCCTTCTGGATGAGTGGCTACCATATGGTATGCGTCTGAACTGGCGCCATAACCGATCACTTCCGCATAAATATGTGCTTGCCGAGCCTGCGCATGACGCAATGATTCCAGTACGACGATCCCCGCACCTTCCGCCATCACAAAGCCGTCACGTTCCGCATCAAATGGTCGGCTGGCGCCAGCCGGATCATCATTGCGCTCGGACAATGCGGTAGCGTTGCTGAATCCGGCAAGAGCGACTTCATTGATCGCCGCTTCTGCACCCCCCGCAATGACCACATCGGCATCACCTGAGCGAATGAGTCGAAGCGCTTCGCCAATAGCGGTATTACCGATGGAACAGGCGGTGACCGGACAGAGCGTCGGACCCCAGCTTCCCAATCGAATGCTGATCGTCGCTGCTGCACTATTCGCAATCATCACCGGCACTAGCAGAGGGCTGATACGTTCCGGTCCGCGTTGGGAGAGAATCGTTTGCTGGTCGATCAGCGTATCAATACCACCGATTCCTGAACCTACATATACAGCGACCCGTTCACGATCGACTGATTCCATATCCAGCCCCGCATCGTGTACTGCCTGTTCGGCTGCCGCTACCGCAAATTTGGCGAATCGATCCATCCGACGTGCATCCTTGCGACCGAATAACGCATCCGCATCAAAGTCCCGTACAATGCCAGCAAATTTCGTTTTGAATCGTGCTGTATCAAAAGCATCGATAGCAGAAATGCCAGATTGCCCGCTGCTCAATGCCTGCCAAAATGTATCCACATCGTTTCCAATCGGGGAGATGATCCCCATACCTGTAATGACTACCCGTTCCATATAACATCCTCCTTGTATCGTGCTAATGATGTCATCATGACATGTAAAATATCCTAGTACAAGTTATCGTTTATACTGGTATAATTTATAACAGGCTAACAGGCTAACAGGCTAACAGGCTGGAACAGGAGGCGTTATGAATCAGCAGGCAAGATTGCACGCACTATCCGACTTTTTAAAAGCAAGGCGTGCGCGGATTACACCACAATCGGTCGGACTGAGCGCAGGTTTACGACGACGCACGCCTGGACTTAGGCGAGAAGAAGTAGCGCAGCTCGCTGGAGTTAGTACGACTTGGTACACATGGCTGGAGCAGGGAAGAGACATTCAGGCATCTGCCTCTGTACTGGAAAATATCTCGTCCGCATTACAATTGACGAACGATGAGCGCAAATATTTGTTTTCACTAGCGATGGATAAGAGCGCTAGTATGGTGCCCGCTGTAGAGGAGATTCCGCAGATCAGCCCCTCGCTAGCAAAGATTTTGGAACAGCTGCGGTACTGTCCAGCGATCATTTCCGACCGTCATTGCAATATCGTTGGTTGGAACGAAGCTGCCCGGCATGTATTTCTTGATTTTGAACAGGTGCCGGAAGCACAGCGCAATATGATTAGTTTGTTGTTTGAACGAAAGGAATTTCGCCGTCTGGCAGTGAACTGGAATGATTTTGCTGGTGATTTTCTATCGATTTTCCGAGCATATTATGGGCAATATGTTGATGATGAATGGTATGAGCGTTTTTTGGAAACGATGAAGGAAACGTATCCCGATTTCCATCCATTGTGGGAAGAGAGTAAGGTGAGTTCGGCGCCGCATGTTGTGTTGGAGTTCCGGCATGCTCGTGGTGGCAAAATGCTGTTTGAGCTTAGCTCGTTCATCGTACAGGGCAGTAGCGATCTGCGTTGTAGCATTTATACTCCTGTGCAGGATTCGGCAACAGAGGTCAAACTGATGGCGCTAATGGAGCGGGCAAGAGAATAAGTACAAGATAGTTTAGAAAATGGACGGTTGTTCTTATGTATATGTTCATACAGGGCGACGTTTGGGCGAACGCCGATTCGTGTAGTACAATAGAGAGATGCACCATACTATCTAAATGATGGATATGCACAACGACAACAAGCAAGATGAATCATTGTCGACATATCAGCACACTGTCGATGTTCATCGGAACAGGAGCAAGAACCTATGCAAATTATGCAGCATCTATCTTCGCATATTCATTATTTAACTCCTTATCAGGAAACAGATCGACCGATTCTCGCAGCGGTCACTGGTACGAAGTCTACATTGCTAATTGATGCGGGCAATTCATCCGCACATATTCAATATTTTATCGATCAATTGGTCAAGCTGGATATATCGCCACGCTGTCTCGTATTGACGCACTGGCACTGGGATCATGTCTTCGGTATGAATCAGGCGAACACAACGATCATTGCACAGACGATGACGACCGAAGCGATCAAACAGATGCAGCAATGGAGCTGGAGTGACGAAGCGCTGGATCAGCGGGTGGAAGACGGCAGTGAGATTGCCTTTTGCGCCGATGCGATCAAGAAGGAGCATGTCGAGACTCGCGATATTTTATTGCCAACACCGGATATTACCTTTGAACGCAAACTGGAGATTGATCTGGGGCGTGTTCATTGTATTATCGAGCATGTAGGTGGCGATCATTCCGCAGATTCCACCATCGTATATGTAAAAGAAGATAAAATGCTGTTTCTCGGCGATTGCATCTATCCGAATATTCATGTAACCCCGAACGAATATACAGCCGAAGGTGCATTGCAGCTTGTACAGGCGTTGCGACAATATGATGTAGATACTGCTTTGCGGTCGCATCATACCGAGACGTGGGATGGTGAACAATTCCGCCATCAGCTGGATATACTGGAAACGGTTGCTCTATTGGTGCGCGACGAGGACAACGATGAGGTATTCATACGTCAGCAACTGCAATCCAAGCTAGAGCGTGAGCTGAACGAGGAAGAATTGGAGATCATTGAACAGTTCATAAACGGACGAAACCGTCAGCAGCACAACGGCTAATAGTAAGCGGCTCAGGTATTCTTTTGCCGTACTCTTTGCCGCCGTACTGCTTCAGCTTCATGATCGCGGAACAGATGCAGCTTGCCATTCTCAACCATTCGCATACGCGGACCGGTAAACCCACGCTTGATCAGCTGCTTACGCATATACAGCATAAGTGCCCAATGGCTGACGATGAGAATATGCTCCGCTTCGGATGCGAGAATAACATCCAGCGCCCGGTCGATTCGTGCGTTCGCTTCGGCAACCATACGCTTGTACCGTCTGCTTAATAACGGCGCGATACGAGCGAAAGCAGCCCAGCCGATAAATGGAAAACGCAGCTCGGTATTAAACGTAGGCGGTGTAATCTCACGCAGCTCTGGCATAATGATAATCTCGCCAGAATAAATAGACTGCGCTGTCTTGATTGCACGCGGCAGATCGCTGGCAAAGCATAGTTCCCAGTTCAGCCCGCGTAGATCCGTCGTGCCCAATTCGATCTCGGCTACATCATATTCTTCAAGCCAAGTGACCAGTTCGCTGACGGTGACCATCTGCCGGATCGGAAACTCCTTATTCACTTTGAAATGTCGGACAAGTCCAATAGTCTTCATTAGGGGTCGTGTGTAACTCCTTATTCGTAATATGCTACAATAATGATTATACCCATTTCCGATAGGAACCGTATAATTGCTTCAGAAAGGAAGATCATAACATGAGTCAATGGGAATATAAAACGATAAAATTGGAACCGGGTGGTTTTCTTGGTGGCAAAGTCGATATGGACGATCTGCAAGGAACGTTGAACGACCTCGGCTTTGACGGCTGGGAGCTGGTATCTTCCTTTGATACAACCATTTCGCAAGGCAGCTCGCGTGAAGTTATTCTAATCTTCAAACGCAGTGCACTGCTGGATTAACTCTCGATAACGGTTACATAACCATATGGGACCTGTTAAAAACGTTAAAACGAAACATGACAACTGCGTTTGGCAATGACAAACGCCATACAGAGGAGGCAATCGCATGATCGGAACATGGATGGAAGAGATCAAATCCATTTTACGTACCGAGTTAAGCAGCCTGGAAGATTTTTTGCTGCCGCCTGCTGGCGATGTGGAAATTGCTCAAGTAGAGCAAGCGATGAATATTACATTTCCAGATGAATGGAAGCAGCTATATCATACGCATAACGGTGAATCCCGCAGCGGTCCAGGATTGTTTTTTGGGCTGCAATTTCTGAGCTTGAACGAAATGCTCAGCGAGTGGAAAATTTGGTCTGATTTGGAGAGTGATTATCAGGAGCTTGGTGATCATTATTCGATTCCTTCCGGCTGGGTCAAGGAGCAATATATTAACCGCAAATGGATTCCATTTTGCCATGATGGTGGTGGGAATCATCTCGGTATTGATCTGGACCCTGATGAGAACGGCGTTGTCGGTCAGGTGATTAACTTTGGGCGTGATGAAGAAACGAAATTTGTCATCGCTCATAATTTGGGTGAATTTATCCATTTCATGCGCAACACAGTGCGTGAAGGTAATTATACAGTCGAGCAAGAGGATGGCATGGGATACTGGATGTATGGACGCAATGATCAGGCGCGACTGTTGCGTGATGCTCAGCAGTTTGCACTGGGTGACGTAGTATCCTCGACATCTGTTCCTGCCTCGGCGACGGAATTTGCAGATTGGATGGGGCGCTTGTCTTTGCCATGGCAGGATTTGATTCGTATGGAAAATGCAGCTCCAGAAGACTTTGAACGTCAGTATCGCATTTATTTGACTGATGAGAATTTGACCGATGTGAGCGGACTGGAACGATGCAAGGAAGTACGTGAGCTGAGTTTGTCACGCAATCAGGTGACGGATATCCAGCCACTTGTTCATTGCCGGGAATTGAAGAATCTGTATTTGATCAAAAATCCGATTAGCGATCTGCGTCCATTGTCTCGGTTGCCTTATTTGTATTATTTGAACATTTCGGGCACAGCAGTGAGTGATCTAAGCCCTCTTGCTGAACTGCCACGTCTTACGCAACTGGATTGTAGCGATACCCCTGTTGAAGACTATCGTCCGTTAACAGGAATCGCTACATTGACCGATTTGACAATCTCATCACCTTCGCATGAGACGGCACAGATCATCAGTAGCATGCGTCAATTGCGTCATTTAACGGTGAACGAAGCCTATGCCTGGCGATTGCAGGACTGGCAGCAGATTGCCACCTTACCGTTAACTTCCTTGAAGGTCAACGGTGCTGCGTGGAACGATGTCGAGCATCTACGTGCATTGGATCAATTACAGGAACTATCGTTACAAAATGTACGTCTGGATGACGCTTCTGCGTTGGCACATATGCCATCTTTGCAAAAGTTAAGTCTGTTGCAAAATACTGATGTAGGGGAATTGGTGAACATCACTTCTTCGCCGACACTACGCAGTTTTCTCGGTAGCTTTGTACAATTCGATCAGGTAAAAGATGGCTTTGTGCAGAATGTCGATTTTTCTAGTTTGATTGGTGATGTAACCGATGAGCAAAGAGAAGTCTGGTCGAATTACAACCGCCGCTAAATAAACAGATACCTGCCGGAGCACGCATTGTGCTTCGGTTTTTTGGCGTGTCTATCATATCCACGCAGAGTAGTATTTATGAATACATAGGCTTACAAATGACATTGAAAATAATGACATATCTTGTTTCATTCAGTTGCGAAAACGATGCGTGATATGTCGAAATAAAATGTAAAAATTGAGCAAATGAGAGTAAAACGGAGGAAAAACTAGCCTGCGATAGGTAGCAATTTACTAAAGTTTTAAAAATCAAACTTGCGGGCAAAAAGGGCTTTTTTTGCCTTTTTGATCCACTTTACTCTTGAGAGCGACAGGCGTAATATACATTTCAGGATTTAGAGATTCACCGGTAACGGGAATCACTATTGTTCAGAATGAATCATAGCATCACAATGTTTCTTGTTCTTGTATTGCTGAGTTTCCGGTCATGCCGGAAAACGGGGGAACCAATCTGTAGTATGACGGAGGTGTGAGAGCCGCCGTTAGACTGCACGGGGTGAATCCGTCAGCACTGGTAACCATGGGACCGGCGCTGATGGTAGGGCGACTCTCACCGCCCGAATCCGACAGCTAACCTCGTAAGCAGAAGTCGAGAGAGGAGTGTGGAACTTGTGCCTACATGACACAGGGTAAACAAAGCTCTGTGTTTTCTTGTGCTCTTTTGGGAATATTCTGAACCTTGTACAATCAATTGCGCTTAATTTCCGAATGGTGGGCAGCTTCATCGTCTATCCGCCGGAAAGCGGGGGAACCAATCGTCACGCTGTATAGGCTGGTATTGCTTAGGCAACCGCTTTGTACAGTATAGACATGGGGTGAATTCCGGTAGTAACCGGAACGGGCAATCTTCCAGCCCGAACCCGACAGCTAACCTCGTCAGCGAATCAGGGAGAACTTATATCCGGCTTGAACCGGCGAAACGATTGCAGTCATCATATTATGACTGTGCAGGTTTCGTGCGGTCCATAGGAGAAGCCCGGTGAAAAGTTCCATTTTACCGAGGCTTCTTTTTTTGCGCCCAATTTCAGGATATATACGATGTTGACAAGTAATTAATTTGGATTGAAGGAGTTACGTACCATGCTAGATTTGATCATGATTGTGTTGATACTACTCATTGCATTCGCGCTTGGAGGACTGGGAGAATGGTCGTCCAGAGTGATCGGGGAAAGAGGGAAGGAACAATGACCTGGTTATTATGGATTATCATTGCAGGCGTACTGTTGTATCTATGTTATGCCCTAATCTATCCCGAGAAATTCTAAACCGAAACCAACAGAAGAGAGTGGAGTGAGTATGTTAGCATACATCGGAGTTGCTGTTACTTTATTAATCGCGCTGTTACTGGCTCGTCCAATGGGCTTGTATATGGCTCGCGTATTTGATTATAATCCGGGGCGTCTGGATCGCTGGTTCGGACCACTGGAGAAATTGATTTTTAAAATAGGCGGTATTCGCCAGAGCAACCAAACGTGGAAGCAATACGCCGCAGCGTTGCTAGTGAGCAATACAATTCTGATTTTGATTGTATATATCGTTTTTCGATTGCAGGACAAGCTGCCGATGAATCCTGCGGGTATCGCAGCGATGAGCCCGGACCTAGCGTTTAACACGGCAATCAGTTTTATGACAAATACAAATTTGCAGCATTATAGCGGAGAAAGCGGATTGTCGCTGTTCTCGCAAATGACAGCGATCATTCTAATGATGTTCATGTCACCAGCTACTGGTATTGCTGTAGCAATCGCATTTATTCGTGGGCTGGCGGGCAAGCCACTTGGTAACTTTTTCGTCGATCTAACACGAGCAATTACACGTATTTTGTTACCATTAGCGATTGTGGCTGCACTGGTATTCATCAGTCTGGGCGTACCGCAAACGATGCAAACGTCGGTTACTGCCAATACGATGCAGGGTGTACAGCAAGAGATTGGCATGGGACCAATCGGCAGCTTCCTGGCGATCAAAGAACTGGGCAATAACGGCGGTGGCTTCTTCGGTGCCAACTCAGCGCATCCATTTGAGAATCCGAACGGTTTTAGTAATATGCTGCAAATGCTGTTGATGCTGCTTGTACCGATGTCCCTGCCTTTTACGTATGGACGTATGGTGAACAATCTGAAGCAAGGACGCGTATTGTTCGTTTCGATGGCGATGATGTTTATTGTCATGCTGAGCGTATCGCTATACGCCGAGCATCAGGGCAATCCGCTGATCAATCAGCTCGGATTGCAGCAAAGTGCAGGTTCAATGGAAGGGAAAGAAGTACGCTTTGGCGTAGAGCAATCATCATTGTATTCGGTCGTAACGACTGCTTCTGAAACAGGCGCAATCAATACGATGCACGATACGTTGACACCGCTTGGCGGCATGGTCACGATCAGCAATATGATGCTGAATACAGTCTTCGGTGGCTCTGGGGTCGGTATGATGAACGTACTCATGTATGCGATTATATCAGTCTTTCTGTCCGGTCTGATGGTTGGGCGTACACCAGAATTCCTCGGTCGTAAGATTGAAGGAAAAGAGATGAAGCTGATTGCGGTTACGCTATTAATTCAGCCACTACTCATTCTGGCACCTACGGCGCTGGCACTCACGTATTATCCAGATACAATCTCCAATCCGAGCTTCCATGGATTGACGCAGGCATTATACGAATTTACATCTTCTGCGGCTAACAACGGATCAGGGTTCGAGGGATTGGGCGATAATACGCCATTCTGGAATATTTCGACTGGTGCAGTCATGTTTATAGCACGCTTCTTTTCGATGGTAACTCTGCTTGCCGTTGCTGGTTCGTTGCTCGCCAAGACGCCAGTTCCAGAAAGCAGCGGTACACTGCGTACCGATCAAGCGATATTTGGTGGTGTGTTCGTTGTGATCGTCGTGTTGGTTGGCGCATTGACCTTCTTCCCGGCGCTCGTACTGGGGCCGATTGCAGAACAATTGACCCTGTAATCTCATAACATGCTATATATCGCGCTGTATCCCACAAGCGATATCGTGATATCACCAACGTCGTTATATCATTAACGACATAGGCTGCGCCATGAATCCAAACATCAATACGTGTACATTCAGGTATGTCCATACAATAGAAATAAGTGACAATCAGGTGGAGGAATCAGCAATGAAAAATCAAGCTTCCGTGATGAACCGGGAACTGATAACGAAAGCATTACAGCAGTCGTTTGTAAAATTAAACCCGCTGCTTATGATCAAAAATCCGGTCATGTTTGTCGTCGAAGTTGGACTGGTGATTAGCATTCTACTGATCTTCGTTCCAAACGCATTTGGCGAATCGGTATCGACTGGTTTCAATATTACCGTTTCTCTGATCCTGCTGCTGACGATACTATTCGCCAATTTTGCCGAAGCACTCGCAGAAGGACGCGGTAAAGCACAAGCAGATTCACTCAAAAAAACGAAAAAAGAAATTACCGCCCACAAAGTCGATGGGGAACGCATCATCGAAGTACCGTCCACCGATCTGCGCAAAGGCGATATCGTCAAAATAACGCAGGGTGAAATGATCCCCGGTGACGGTGAAGTGATCAAAGGTCTGGCATCTGTAGATGAATCCGCCATTACCGGTGAATCAGCACCTGTAATCAAAGAAGCCGGTGGCGACTTTAGCGCTGTGACTGGCGGTACCATGGTCATCAGTGACGAGATCATCGTGCGCATTACTAGCGATCCCGGTGAATCGTTTATGGATCGTATGATCAGTCTCGTGGAAGGTGCTGAACGTCAGAAGACGCCGAATGAGATTGCGCTCAATACCGTACTGATCAGCTTGACCATCATCTTCCTCATGGTCGTTGTGACCTTGCCATTTATGGGCAACTATCTCGGCATCAATCTGGCTGTACCGGTATTGATCTCACTGCTAGTCTGTCTAATCCCGACAACAATCGGTGGATTGCTATCTGCAATTGGGATCGCCGGGATGGATCGGGTTACCCGCTTCAACGTACTGGCAATGTCCGGTAAAGCAGTCGAAGCATCCGGTGATATCAATACGATCATTCTCGATAAAACAGGTACAATCACCTACGGTAACCGGATGGCGAGCGAATTCGTTCCAACCGACGGTCATACCGCTGAAGAAGTCGGACAATGGGCAGCGATCAGCTCTGCTTACGATGAGACACCAGAAGGACGTTCCGTACTGGAATTGATGAAAAAGCAAGGCTGGACGTTTGATCAGGATGCACCTGTCGGTGCTGATGTGATTGAGTTTAAAGCCGAGACGCGCATGAGCGGTCTGGATTTAAACAATGGACGCAAAGTACGCAAGGGCGCTGTTGATGCAGTTCGTAACTGGGTGACCGCTCAGGGCGGAACGATCCCGCCATCGCTGCAAGCAAGCAATGACAAGATTGCTTCTGCGGGCGGTACACCACTCGCTGTTGCTGTCGATAACGAAATCTACGGATTGATTTATTTAAAAGATACCGTCAAAGCAGGCATGCGCGAACGGTTTGAACAAATGCGCAGTATGGGGATCAAAACGATCATGTGTACCGGTGATAACCCGCTGACCGCTGCTACGATTGCTCGCGAAGCAGGGGTAGACGACTATATCGCCGAAAGTACACCAGAAGACAAAATTGCTGTTATTCGCCGTGAACAGGCACAGGGCAAACTGGTCGCCATGACCGGTGACGGTACGAACGATGCGCCTGCGCTGGCACAAGCGGATGTAGGTATTGCGATGAACAGTGGTACAGTGGCAGCGAAGGAAGCTGCCAATATGATCGACTTGGATTCCGACCCATCCAAAATTATCGAAGTCGTCGCGATTGGTAAACAATTGCTTATGACTCGCGGCAGTCTGACGACCTTCAGTATCGCCAATGACGTCGCCAAATATTTTGCCATTATCCCGGCAATGTTTATGGTCGCTATTCCTCAAATGCAGCTGCTGAACGTCATGAATCTGCATTCACCAGCATCAGCGATTCTGTCCGCCCTGATCTTTAACGCGATCATTATTCCCATTCTGATTCCGCTGGCGATGAAAGGGGTCGCTTACAAGCCGATGAGTTCCACCCGATTGTTGCGCCGCAATTTGCTCATGTACGGCGTGGGTGGTGTAGTGGTTCCATTTATCGGTATCAAGCTGATTGACCTTATCGTCCAATGGTTTGTCTAAACGACATCCTATCCAGCAAACCCCAATTTGAGAGGAAGACATTATCGTGAAAAATGTATGGATAAGTTTGAGAACAACGGCGATCTTTTTCCTGATCTGTTGTGTCGGTTACCAGTTGATCGTGACTGGTATTGCCAGCGTCGCTCTGCCCAAGCAGGCGGCAGGCAGTCTCATTTATAACAAAGACAATCAAGTGATCGGATCCGAGTTGATTGGTCAATCCTTTACTGATCCACAGTACTTCCAAGGACGCGTATCCAGTGTCGAATACAATGCCAACGGTTCAGGCTCGTCCAACTTAGCGCCTTCCAATCCAGAGCTGATCAAACGGATGCAGGAGTCCATCGCCACTTGGCAGCAGCAAAATCCGAATGTGCCGATATCTCAGCTGCCGATGGATCTGATCACCAACTCCGGTTCCGGTCTTGACCCGGATATTACACCGCAGGCAGCACAGGCGCAGATTCCGCGTATTAGCAAGCTGACAGGCGTGTCAGAGCAACAATTGCAAAGTCTGATCACGCAACATACTACTTCGCCGCAACTGGGTATCTTCGGTGAACCGGCTGTGAATGTACTCAAGCTGAATATCGCACTGCAACAATTCAAAGCAGGTTCAGGATCATGAGTACCTTCCGGCGCAAAACGCCTGAAGAACTGCTGCAGATGATCTCCAAGCTCAAACAGGGAAAACTAAAAATCTATATCGGAGCCGTTAGCGGCTCCGGTAAAACATATCATATGCTGCGTGAAGGCCAACTGCTCAAACAGGAAGGTCTTGACGTGGCATTATGTGCTGTCTCGACCTTACAACGTCCAGAAACGGTGCAGCAATTGGGCGATCTGGAGCGTATTCCGAGTATCCACTGGATGAAGACGGACAAGTCCGGTCAACCGGTTGAGCAAAAGGATCTGAATCTCGATGCCATTATAGAGCGCAATCCAGAAGTATTGCTAGTCGATCATCTCGCTCATCGCAATCGTCCAGACGCAACTCATGAAACTCGCTGGGAGGATATCCAGTTCTTGTTGCAGCGCGGTATTAGCGTGATGGTTACGGTCAATGTGTATGAGCTGGAAGGAGCGGCGCAACTCGCACGGCATTATGTTGGTCGCGAAGTTGATTGTACTGTGCCAGAGGATGTGCTTGTGCAGGCGGACGAGGTACGATTGATTGACGTAACGCCGGAAGTGATCTTGCAACGTCATTCTGCCGGACATCTGTCAGGTAGCACAGATAGCGATTATTTTGAAAAAGGTAATCTGTCTGTGCTGCGCGAACTGGCACTGCGTACCGTAGCAGAAGGTGTGAGCGGTACATTGGAAAAGCATCGCGCCGAACAAGGCTTGAGCGGACCAACCGGTACAACAGAGCGGATTATGGTGCTGGTACAATATCATTGGAACGGTTCGATTTATATCCGGCGCGGGCAACAGATTGCGCGGCGTCTAAGCGGTGATCTGCTAGTCGTTTCCTTTCGCAATCGCGGAGTGAAACCAACGAATGAGGAAAGCACCTTTCGGCGATCTTTTCGCGATTTGACGGATCAGGTAGGCGGCGTATTTGAGGAGATTCTAATTCGCTCACGCTTTGATCTGTCCCGGCAAATGGTGCAATTCGCTCGTCAGCATCAGGTGACTCGCATCGTACTTGGTCATTCCCGGCAAAAGCGCTGGCAGGAGCTAATCAACAGTTCGGTGGTGAACGGATTGCTGCTGCATACACGGCATATCGATATTTTCCTAATGGCAGATCGTGCCGAACAGGAGGGAGAGCGCATTTTGCCAGCTCGTACTGCCGCTGTGAAAAAGCCGGAAAATTATCGTCGTCTGCCGTCCGATGAGATCAAGCGTCAGATTGAGCACATTCAGCGTGGCACATTCAAAGTGTATGTAGGCGCAGCGCCTGGTGTCGGCAAGACATATACAATGTTACGTGAAGGCAGAGAACTGATGCGCCAGGGCATCGACGTAGTGATCGGTCTACTAGAAACGCATGGACGAAAAGAAACTGCTGAACAGGCAGAGACATTGCCCTTAGTACCACGTCAACAAATTCCATATGGTGAACGGATGCTGGAGGAAATGGATGTGGATGGTATTATCCGCCGCAATCCTGAGGTAGTACTAGTGGACGAACTTGCGCACAGCAATGTACCGGGGAGTCGCAACAGTAAGCGGTACGAGGATATTCGCGAGCTACTGGATGCAGGGATTGCTGTCATTTCCACTGTGAACATTCAACATTTGGAAAGCTTGAACGATGCAGTGGAGCAGATTACGGGGATCAGGGTGCGAGAAACGGTGCCAGATTATATTTTACATCTGGCAGACGAAGTGGAAATGATCGACGTGACACCGCAAACGCTACGTCAACGGCTAAGTGAGGGCAAAATTTATGCCGCCACCAAGGTGGAACAGTCGCTGAATAACTTTTTCAAGCTAGGCAATCTGATTGCGCTGCGAGAATTGGCATTACGCGAAGTAGCGGATGATGTAGATGAACGTCTGGAGTCGTGGGAGCGCAGTGCATCATTACGTGGACCGTGGCGCAGAGAGGAAGTGATCTTTGTCGGAGTGAAGCTGGATCATGAAGCCGAACGATTGATCCGCCGCGGATTCCGTACCGCCTACCGGTTAAAGGCAAAGCTGATCGTGACGTATATTCATACTGGTAGTGAACAGTCGATGACTGAGGAGCAGCGAGGGAAAGCTGACAAATTCGGCAAATTAACCCGGCGATTGGGCGGACAATTTGGAGTACAATATCGCCCTCAATGCGCAGGCATGAAGCAGCTCGCACGCTGCATTAATGAAGAAGCAGTACGGCATGAAGCGACTCAGATGCTACTCGGACAATCAAGCACACCACGCTGGAAACGATGGGGTCGCGAATCGATTTTGAAAAAAGTACTGCGTGAATCGCGGAATATGGATGTGTTAGTCGTAGCCGACAGGGATTGAATGCTCCTGTGCGGCTACGACTTTTTTGTGTTTTGTCTCTTCACAGTAGTATCGTTGTATACTCATGAACCGATACGGATATTCCCTGATGTCGAGCGGAGCTGAATCTCACTTTTGGGATTGATATTGTGCTGTGGAGCCGTTACTGTACCGGATTCCGATTGTGCATCATATCCAGTAGAAGTAGCTGGAGGATGAGCAAGTATAATATCGCCAGAATCAGTCGTAATCTGCAAGGATTTGTGTTTGGATGGATTCTTATTCTGGTCAGTAAGCGTCGTCTGATTAATGACAATGTCACCCGATTCCGATTGAAGATGAGCGGAACCATGCAACTGCTGTACATTCAGTTTGCCTGAGCCAGCGTTAGAAATTAGCTCGCCTTGAACCGAACCGAGCTTCATATCACCGGAACCAGATTGTACATTCAGTGACGAGCCTTCCCATTGTTGCAATATCATATCGCCTGACGATGTTTTTAACGTTACATCACCATTCAGATGTTCTGCTTTGATTCGCCCAGACACGGACTGCACAGTGATCTGTTGTGCCTGCACATGATTCAGGTTCGTCTGCGCGGATGTAAGATGGAAATCGGCACTGTCCAGACTATCAGGATTGGCAAGCTGCACAGTAATATGCTGTACGTGCGGAGATAATTTGGGCGTTCGTAGCTGCCATGGCTTGCGCTGCAATTGCATCTCGATATTCAATATTCCATTTTGCACATTGGTTTGCTGCAAGTTGGTGCGAATAGCCGAGGTGACTTCACCTTCCAGCATAATATGATCCTGCTGATCTGGGCTATCTGTAAATTGGACGGCAATCTCATAGCCGGATTGAATGCGTAGATGCTTGAACTCACCGCTCTTTGCTTGCCATTGCCGGGTATAGACTTCATTGGTCGGTGGACCATTCAGTTGTAGTGCATTCACGCCCCATATGCCTGCTAATACGATCAGCAGCACGGGCACAATTATGTAAATCCATCTATTTCGCATCATTACCTCCTACGGTGGATACGGGTTAGATTATCGTACCATTCCCGTTTTACGAAAGCAAAATGGACAAATAAAAATCGCTTCATGCCTGACTTGCAGACATGAAGCGGTGGAGTAAAGCGTCATATGTGGATCAATCATTGCAATGAGACGTAAATGAACTTAGTAATTAACGCGTGTACCGATACTGTTCAGCATCGCTTCGGTAAATTCACCAGTTGCTACATAGTTTACAGTTGTGATATCGGATTGAGTGCTATGCAGACCATTGTAGATTTGTACAGAAGCATCGTTAGTCAGACCTGCGCTCAGTGCTGGAATGATAGTTTGTTTGGTATCAACTGTATCACCAGCTTGTGCTTGGCTGATTACGCCGTCTTTGCTGTAAACCCAATCGATGTTGCGACCCAGTTGTTGATAATCAGCAACCGGAGTGATGAAGTTTACGGAAGAGCTGTAAGCTGCTACATTTGGCGTGGTACCTTCTGTGTTACTTACATTGCTGTATACGCCAACAGTCAGATCTGGTTTGATTGTTTTGATGTCTGTGCTTACTTCTGTGATGTAGTTTGCCAGTTGATCGGATTTCCATTGATTCCATTGTGCAATTTTGGAGTTGCTGGAGCTTTTAGTGAAATCGATTTTTTTCGGATCAACATTGTTAGTGCTGCGGAATTGACTGATCGTTGTTGTATTCATATCAACACGGTTCGTATCAAAGTCCATGCCGCTTAGTACAACGCCGTCTACATTGTAGTTTGTAACTACTTCTTTGACAATGGAACGTTCGTAACTTTGAACATCAGTATCAAACGGATTTACATAGTAGCTGCTACCGTTTTGACCAGTGTAAGTGGAGATGTTGCCGTTATCGTTGATCGTACGCATTTGCCAAGAAGAGTTTACACCGATTGCGGCTTTATCTTGGAATTGTGGAATCCAAGCTTGTACTTTGATGCCATATTCATGTGCTTTTTCAATAACAGCTGCCAGAGCGTCAAAGTCAGTGTAACCTTCAGCTTCAGGAGCGATTTTGCTATCGTAGAACGCATAACCGGATGAACCGTTTACGTCGCTATCTTGTTTTACGCTCATGTTGATGACGGATACGTGATTGCGTGCTGCTTGTATAACAAACGAGTTCACATCATCAGCATTTTTGAAATTGGCTTCGGTTTGGACGGTAACTTCTGTAGTGATTGGAGTGGTGGTTGTCACGGCATCTGCTGCATTTGCAGTAGAGACTTGCCATGGCATAATAGTCAGAGCCAGCAGAGCGGCAGACAGGGAGTAAGCTAATTTTTTCATCGTTGATCGCGATCCTTTCGTTATGGAAACATGGTGTATAAAAGTGGGCAAATTCTTAAAACGACACATTCTTACTTTTTACAACTGTATCATTATAATATGAATAAATAATGAACGGTAGCGACAGCAGAGCGTGTAACACAGAGCCAGCAGAAGAAAGACGGACGAAAGGTTGGAAACCTTACAATTTTGCCAGCAATAAACTTAATTTTAAAGAATTTTGCACTATTATATTAGGTATACTATATATTACGTAAGCTAAACAAAAAAAGTTGCATTTATTTTTAAAATATTTTGAAAAAAATAAATTTATTTTGAGAATCGGCATTTTATTAACGAAAGACAATTATTGGTTTACAAAATAGATCGCTATTATTGTTAGTATGCAGATGATCAATGATGGGCAAAGTTTTAACTTGCCTGCTTTTCATGGTAAGGTAGAGAGGTGTCTCTACCTGAGGTATTACCCGTTTTATCGGCAGCGGTACAAAAGATTGAAGGGATTGGAACAACTTTTTGTAGGGATTCGCGTTTAACCACATAGAGACCAGATTATGAATGAATGCTCAAGTTTCTCCGCTGGAAGCTAAGCGGCTGTCTATTTGCTGGTGAACGGACAGTCCACCATCGCTGCATACATAAAGACAGACAGTGATATATCGGAATTCAATCGGTTATTGGCAGACATCAACTATCATTTTACGAACAGAAAGGATCGACATCATGAAGACATTCAAAACATTACTATCTCTTGGCTTGCTCGTAACTTCATTTACACCGGCATTGGCAGCACATGCAGAATCATCCACCACGACTCCGCAGGCAACGGTTCAGACAACGACTGCAACAACGGAATCAACCAATGATGCTTCAGCATCACAGAATACAGCACAGGAACAACCATCCATCAATTCGCAATTTTTTGCCAAGCAAAAAGCGGCAGTGTTGCGCGATCTGGCTGGTAGCGATCCAGTAACAACTGCGGGTACGGAAGATCAGAGCACAACGAGCACAAGTCAACAATTGAAAAAAGCAGATTATACCTATATGACTGTTACCGGGGAAGTGTACAGCTCCCAGCGTGGTTATCTCGGTTCAGCGAAAAAGGATGACGAGACTGACAACTCGCGTAGTGCCACCCAGTTTGATCCGAACAGTCCGATTTCGGTCAAAGATGTGAATGGTGGAACAACAGGTGCGTTTGAACGTCGTCAGCTTGATTTTGAAGGCTTTGATAGTATCAACTCGGACATTACCTTGCCAACAGTAAGCGGATTGGGTGAAGGGGAGCAGCCGTGGGTATATTATGGTTTTGATTCGCAAAGCGGCAATGCGATCGAAGCCGGGTACGCATATCAAACGGGTACGCATCGCTGGTTGCCTTATATTCGTTCCAATGGATTTTACTATGGTGATTCTACCGTACAGAAATACGATACTAACCAGATCAAAAATGTGAAATTCTATCTGGCAAAAACGGTTAGCTCGGATACGTATTACAGTGCCTATTTTGTCGTTGATAATGCGCAAATTCTGATCGCACCTACCAAATGGACAGACAGCGATACGAACTCGACTTCGGTCAAACGTGTAACGTCTATTGCCAAAAAAGCATTTGATGGCAGCAATATTCTAGGTCGTACGATGAATCAGCGTTACGAGAATGTACAGGTGTCTCGTTTTAATGAAGAACAGGCGTATCCATGGAGCCAGTACACCGAATATACGGAAAATCGTAACGGACGCTGGTACGGAACACTTGATAATTCACCGAAATATGTACATCGTGACTGGATTAATTCTTCTATTTATAGCGATAATTAAAAGACGCATCTACTATATGCTCCCAAATAAAACCAGCGTTTCCCTATATCTGCTAAGGGAAACGCTGGTTTTTCATGATGCTGCTCATTTTTAATTGGAGTAGTGCAGTTAAATTTTCACGCTTGGCGCTACTTGTAACAGTTCCAGATGCACATCAACGGTATCTTCTTCATTTTCAAGCTTCGGCACCGAAGTGAAATAACTGTGTACCGTTGCTTGGAATGCAAGTTGACGGCCGGGCACCTGAACATTGATGACCGACTCATATAATGTAGAAGTGACATCATGATACTCCTGTTGACCTGTAATCACAAAGTCAAAAACAATCAGTGTACGTCCGGTTCCTCCATCTGCATCATTCAATTGGTCTTCCCGGTAATTCAAACCTTCTATTTGCAAATCGGCAATATGGATTAACGTGGATACGTCGGAAGTTGACATGGGATATCATCCTTTCTTATGCACTACCTCATAATAAATGTTTGTAGTTCACGTTAACCGAATTGTTCATGATTCAATCAGTACTCATCCAATCTTCAGATATCTGCTATGGCAGTTAGAATAGATTATCGCTTGTGCTGAATTTCTTCCTGTGCGGCAGTGATCCATTCTTCGATTGCAAGTGGCTGTTGCTCTGTCTCATTATAGCGGCGCACATTCACCAAACCGGATTGTTGTTCCTTTTCACCCACAACGAGAATGTAAGGAATCTTTTCCTGCTGTGCCTGACGCATTTTGTAGCCGAGCTTGTTGCTGGATAGATCGGCTTGTGCACGAATACCGGCAGCCGCCAGCATTTGTTTCACCTCATGTGCATAATCGGTATAGTGAGGGGAGACGGGCAATACTTTGGCTTGGATCGGAGCAAGCCATAACGGAAAGGCACCTGCATAATGCTCAGTTAAAATGCCAAGAAAGCGGTCAATGGAACCATATACCGCGCGGTGAATCACGACTGGACGATGCTTCATACTATCTTCGCCGATATAAGAGAGGTCAAATTTCTCTGGCATCTGAAAATCCAATTGAATCGTTCCACATTGCCAGCTTCGTTTTAGCGCATCCAGCACATGAAAGTCGATCTTCGGACCATAAAAGGCACCGTCGCCTTCATTTAACCGATACGCCACTCCGCGTCGCTCCAGCACATTACGTAGCGCTTGCTCTGCTTGCTGCCACAGTTCCTCAGAACCCATAGAATCATCAGGACGTGTCGATAGCTCCACTTCATAATCAAAGCCAAACACTGCATACATCTCATCAATCAGATCCATCGCACGCCCGATCTCGTCTTCAATTTGCTTTGGCAATACATACAGATGCGCATCATCTTGGCAAAATGTCCGTACTCGCATCAGTCCGTTTAATGCTCCGGAAAATTCATGTCGATGCACCTGACCGAACTCCATCATCCGCATTGGTAGATCACGATATGAACGCAGTTCGTTTTTATAAATCAACATATGCCCCGGACAGTTCATCGGTTTAAGGGCGAAGCTCTCCTGATCAACCTCGGAAAAATACATATTGTCCTTGTAATGATCCCAGTGACCAGATTGTTCCCACAATTCGCGATTCATCATAAACGGAGTACGTACTTCTTCATATCCACGCCGTAGCTGAATATCACGTGAGAAAGATTCCAGCTGTGTACGCAGCGCCATGCCTGCTGGCAAATAAAATGGCATTCCCGGCGCTTCTTCTGAGAACATAAATAACTTCAGCTCGCGACCAAGTTTACGATGATCACGTCGACGTGCTTCCTGCAACCATTGCAGATGCTCATCAAGCTGTGCCTTATGTGGGAAAACAACCCCGTATATGCGCTGCAAAACGGCATTGTCAGCATCACCACGCCAATACGCGCCAGCAACACTCATTAATTTGAAATGCTGCAATTTGCCTGTCGATGGTAAATGTGGACCACGATCCAGATCGCTAAACTCTCCCTGGTCATAGATCACAAATTCATCATCCTGCTGATTATCTTCAATCATTTGCAATTTATAAGGCTCATCACGCTGACCGAAAAAGTCCAACGCTTCTTGCCGATTCAGTACACGGCGAGTGATAGGAAGCTGCTGCGAAGCAATGCGCCGCATCTGTTTTTCGATAGCGGCAAAGTCATGCTCTGACAATCGTTGCTCCAATGCAAAATCATAATAAAAGCCCTGATCTACAGACAGCCCGATCCCCAGCTTAACCTGCTGCTCGCCGTATAATTGCTTAACTGCCTGAGCGAGAATATGAGCGGCACTCACCTGATAAATCGGCAATGCAGCTGGATCATCATCAGTGATAATTTCGAATGTGCCATTTGCGTGTACCGGAGTTTGCAGATCGACCAATTGCCCGTTCAACCAGGCAGCGACAGCACGTTTACCGAGCGAAGATTGGATAGAAGTGGCAATGTCATGCAGTGAAGTACCTTGTTCAACGATGCGTACTGAGCCATTTGGTAATTCCAATTGAAGTGGATATAACATAGTGAAAACCTCCCAATGAATGCAATGATGAAAGCGCAAAAAAACACTCAATCCCAGTAGGGACGAGTGCGCTTAGCTCGTGGTTCCACCCTTGTTCGATCTGTTTCCGTAGTGACATGAAGCAATGATCCTGATAGTTGCATCCATGCCCGCCCGAAAGCAGATCCTCATTGGCATCCGTTAACGAGGATGAATCGGCAAACCCTAGACATACGCAGCGGACAGCGACAGGTAATGTTACTTACGACAAACTGTCCGGCACATGTTCGGCATTGCAGCTACAGAGTGGTAATTCCTCAACCGTCGACTGGAGAAGTTCTCAGCAATCACTTCTCTCTCTGGACAGCGCATGAAGGGAATCCTGTCTCCGGTCATCGCCAAAATGTGTTATTGGTTCTCGATTATAGGAGTCGTTTGGAAAAAGGTCAAGAGGGGAATTGGAATTTATTTTTCAGAAGGAGTGTATGTGGAGATGAAAAGAGACAGGAATTTTCAAGAGAGATGATAACGTAAAAACGATTTTTCTAGTGAAGTTATAACAAGAGCAACAAGCGAAATTGTCCAGAAATGGTAAAGACAGAAAGCGAGCAAGCAGTTACAATAAAATAGGACACAGAAATATAAAATAGATAGAAACAAAGGGGAAATATGGCATGTTAGGTGAAGGTCTTATTTGGAAAACGGCAAGTAAAGTTGTACTGGCAGGCAGTCTGTTCGCAGCAGGCTTCCAGCCGATCAGTGTAAACGCAGCAGTAGCAGTACAAACAGCCAATACAACGTCGACAGCACAAGCGCAAAAGAGTGTAAGTGTTATACTCGACGGCAAAACATTAAGCGGTGTAAAAGCGTTTTACAAGGAAAACAAAGTATGGGTTCCGGTGCTATCGTTTAGCAAAGCGGCTGGCATGAAGATCCAGTATACGTATGAAGATGGGTTAAAAAAGTGGGAAATGTCGTATAAGCAGCATGCAATTACTAGCCAGTTAAACACGTTTTACCTATATGTAGAAACAGATGATGTATATCTGATGACTGAAGGCGGTAGCTTTTTTGAAAATTTGAAAGTGATAAAAGGGATAGTATATGCACCTATTGATGCATTGTCGGCGCTGGCACAGTATAACACGATATATAAAAAATCCAATCAAGCGCTATATGTAAATACTATTGGGAAAAGTCAGGATCAGTCGATTCGCAAGCTTGCCTTTGCTTATTTAAAGGATTATGAACATGTAAACCAAATGAATCTAAATTTGTACCATCCTAATTATTTGTATTGGCAGTACATCACGAAGTATCCAACATTCATGAGTTCAATCCAGCCTGGAGAATCTGGAAATTCAAAAGATTCAAAAGTTAAAGTGGATGGTATTCAGCTAAACTCTTTGATGTACAATAACAAAGCTACTAAAGCTCAACTTGAACTAAAATATACTATTTCAAATACAGCACTACCAGTACATTATGATGTTGATTCCACAGTATGGTTGAGCAAATTTCATGGCAATTGGACAGTTGAATTTATTCGTGACGGCTATACAACTCGAATCAATACAGATGTTTTACAAAAACAACAGAATATACAGCAAACACAACCTCAATTGGTTAATAAGATCAAAGAAGATGCTACGCAATATTACAATGCATGGACTAATAAAGATGCAAAGCTGGTAACTTACTGGACGAATATGAGTAATCAATTGCATGATGATGGAAAGCCATATAGCGAAGAGCAATTTCAAAAGGAAGTAAATGATTTATTTGCATATTCATATGTTGAAAGAGAGTTAAAGGAAATTGAAATTATCAATATTGATCATGATATAGCTCTAGTAATGAAAACAGAAAATAATTATGATGTTGCCCAATTTTATGAGGGAGAGCCTATCGTTCAGAAGAAATTGAGTCGATTCAAAATGATGGAGGATGGTAGATGGGTATTTGACAGCGATATTGATTACATTAACGAAGTAACAGCTGGAAATAGCGGATATGGTCCTGCTACTACAGAGCAATAAATGAACGTGCGTTGAAATTTTAAACAGGAGAGGATACCAAATGACACTTCATTGCTCTATTTTGGATGATTATCAAAATGTTGCGTTTTCGATGGCGGATTGGTCTGTGCTGGACGATCAAGTGGAAGTCAGAAACTACAATCAGTATTTTCAATCCGCAGATGAACTTATCCATGCTGTGCAGGATTGCGAAATTCTAGTCATTATGCGTGAGCGAACCAAATTTCCAGCGGACGTGTTACAGCGTCTGTCCTCTCTAAAGCTTCTCGTGACGACCGGGATGCGCAATGCGTCTATCGATCTACAGGCAGCACACCAACTCGGCATCACAGTATGTGGAACAGGTGGCAAAGGTGCAGCACCAACTGAGCTGACATGGGCACTCATTCTCGGAATTACGCGTCATGTGGTGCAGGAAAATAACGCTTTTCGCCAAGGCGATGCATGGCAGAGTACCATCGGCATTGGTTTGTATGGGAAAACGCTCGGTTTGATTGGACTGGGCAAAATCGGTAAAGCTATGGCAACAATCGCGCAAGCGATGGGCATGTCTGTGCTGGCATGGAGCCCCAATCTAACTGCTGAACGTGCGCAGGAAGCGGGTGTAACCTTGGCAACTTCCCTGCATGAATTGCTGCGTCAGAGTGATATTGTGTCAGTGCATATGGTGCTGAGTGAGACGACCCGGCATTTGCTTGGTAAGCAAGAGCTGGAGCAGATGAAACCAACCGCGTATTTGATCAATACTTCGCGATCTGGATTGGTTGACCAACAAGCGATGGTAGAAGCTTTACAGCAGCACACAATCGCGGGTGCAGGATTGGATGTATTTGACGAGGAGCCTTTACCACTGGATCATGTGCTACGGACATTACCTAATGTATTGGCAACACCGCATATTGGATATGTATCAGACGATAATTATCAGACATTTTATCAGGATGCGGTGGACGATATTGTGCAATTTTTGCAAGGAACGCCAGTAAGAGAGTTGAAGTAATTGCCGGAATATCCAAACTTTGAATCTCAACTATAAGCCACATGCAGCTTGTATTTGCATGTGGCTTATATTCGTATGTAGAACTTTTATTTACGTTTATACAACTCTCTATACTTAGATTAAAAAAATCAATACATGAAAAATTCACAATAGAAAACCACATATATGATACCTTGTTCATATGAACATTTGCACTGTATCGTGCACTCTACACCATAACAAAGTAACAATAGTGATAGTACTTCAAATGAAAAACAATACCAATCAATGCTATTTGCATCCAAGAACAATAGTATGCATTGAGTAAATGAACAGCGATACGATCCGTTGTTTGGAAGCAAGCCCTTATTTGCAAAATAAAACAAAGGATTCAACCTCTCCAATCGCAATTCCAATCGAAATACATCAATATACAAAGAGCAGAACGGCTTCTAGCCAGAAACCATCCTGCTCTTTTATCAGATTACGCTTGTCCTTGTCCTATATGCTGTTTAATAAACAATGCAGCCCGATCAAGTGCCTGATCTGCTTCGTCTAATGTACCTGTGAACGCTTGAAACACATGTGGAACATCAGCGGTAATATCCAGAATCACATCGACACCTGCCGCGCGTGCACGCTCTGCAAGCATAGTCGAATCGTCCAGCAGCAATTCATTCGTGCCAACTTGAAGTAATAATGGCGGGAAGCCTTCGAGCTTGCCATACGTAGCCGGACTGACCCATTCATGACGAGGGTCTTGCCCTGCAAGAAACATAGCATCTGTATGATCAAAGTTCTCACGGGCGAAGAATGGATCGACATCTGCCTTGCTGCTCATGCTGGCACCAGAGTGCGTTTTATCCAAACCTGCCGAAAAGGTAATCACTGCCGCGGGTATCGGTAAACCAGCATCGCGAGCCATCATACATACAGCAACAGCAAGTCCACCTCCTGCCGAATCGCCAGCGAGTACGATATCAGCTGCATTCGTTCCGTTTGCCAGCAATTCTCGATAAGCCGCAAGACCATCTTCCATCGCTGCTGGAAAAGGATGCTCCGGTGCTAACCGATAATCGAGCGATACCGCACGAATACCGGTTCGGCTCACCAGACTACCTGTCAGCGACATTGCGGTAGTTGGAGAACCGACAACATAAGAACCGCCGTGAAAATACAATATGATTCCGGCATGCGTATGTTGTTCATGATCCACCTGTATTGCCGGACGATTGCCAAGCGTAATCGGAGTTTGTGTAATCATAGTGGGCACATACATATTCGACATCAAAGCGGCGAATCCGGTACGCATTTGCTCTGGTGTTTGTGGGACGAAGGTGGCGGGGCGTTTTAGCTTTTGATTCAATTGGGTGCGTTGTTGTCGTGTCATGGATATACCTCCAGCATGAGTGATTTTGTACAATGCAGTGTATGCAATGCAGTATACTGCTTGTCATCTATATGCAGTATAGATCATAATAGTGACAGAAATTGTCGTAAATATTCATACATATAGAATCTATCCAGTTAACAGTGAAAGTGAAGTGAGCATATTGTCCAAATCAGATCTATCCAAAGCACAGCGATTGATGCAATTGATGATGGCAGTCAATCGCAAGCGACAGTTCAAAGTTCGTGAGCTGGCAGAAGAATTTGAAGTATCTACACGCACGATTTTGCGGGATTTGCAGGAATTGAGTGAACTGGGCGTTCCGCTGTATTCAGAAGTCGGTCCACATGGCGGCTACAAAGTACTGCGCGAACGTGTATTACCGCCTATTGCGTTTACCGAAGTGGAAGCGGTAGCGATGTTTTTTGCTTCTCATGCGCTTCGTCACTATTCATCTCTACCATTTGAAGATGAATCGGTGTCTGCACTGCGCAAGTTTTATTTACATTTACCGGGTGATGTACGAGACAGTATTGATCGTATGAAAAGTCGGCTTGATTTTACCGCGCCTACTAGGCGGCAAAATGCACCTTATTTGCCCCTGCTGTTAGAGGCGGCAGTAGCGCAAAAAGTGCTAGATATTACTTATGAGCCAGAAGATCGTGCCAGTAGCCAACGAGCGATTCAACCGGTATTCATATATACCAATCAGGGATTTTGGTATTGCTCGGCGTATTGCTTTTTGCGTCAAGGGTACCGCCTGTTTCGCTGTGATCGTATTCGAACGGCAGTGTATGATACATCCGGCTTGCAGCCATTGGAGTTAGAACCTTCGAGTAGTAGCGGCTGGTATGAGGAACCGTCTGTTCCACATTCATATCGTATTCAAGCCAAGCTGAGTCGACGGGCGGTGCAGCGTTGTGAAGCGGAGATGTGGATCTCACTGGATATACACGAAGATGGAAGCGGGCAATTGGATACAATGGTGCCAGAAGAGGAATTGAGCTTTTATGCTAATTTTTTCATTGGTTTAGGTACAGAGGTGATAGTCGAACAACCAACAGAGTTAAAAGATGAGATTCGTCAACAGTTGTCTGATCTGGCTGCACATTACAAATAACCCCAGCATAACAGCGATCGTACTGTTACACTGGGGCAGATTGGTATTATAAAATTGGGGATAACAGACGGGCGAACGATTCGACCACTTTGCGATACCATGGGCGATTCTCGTATGCTTCCAGTGTCAGCACATCACTATCACGAATATCTTGCAAGAACAATGCTTCCAATTGCTGTGCTGTCTCAGAATCGTATAAAACTGCATTGATTTCAAAGTTCAGCTTGTAGCTACGAATATCCATATTCGCGGTTCCGACCGAGGCGATTTTACCGTCGATGACCATCGTTTTGGCATGCAAAAATCCTTTATTGTACAAATAGCAATGCGCATCCAACTCCAACAGCTCCTGCAAATAGGAGTACGAAGCCCAATACACCATCAGGTGATCCGGTCGTTTGGGAATCATCAGATACACTTCCACACCAGATAAAATCGCCGATTTGATCGCTGTAATCATACTCTCATCTGGGATAAAATACGGTGTTTGAATCATAACGCTACGTTTCGCTTCATAGATCATTTTAATATAGGAGTACTTGATCGTTTCCAGACTGCTATCCGGTCCGCTGGAAATAATCTGCATGCCGATATTACCGGAAAATGGCTTGGATACAGCAAACAACGAATAATCCTGATTCATATGCGTATTCAGTGCCAGATGCCAGTCACGTAGAAAATGCGCCTGCATTTGCAAAATCGCTGAGCCTTCTACCCGCAGATGCGTATCGCGCCAGTAGCCGAACTTTTTCACATGACCGAGGTATTCGTCGCCAACGTTGAACCCGCCGATATACGCGCACTCGCCGTCGATAATAACAACTTTGCGGTGATTGCGATAATTCATTTTGAAGTTGATCAGCGGAATACTGGGCGGGAAGAAGGCAGCTGCATGACCACCCGCATCTACAAAATCTTTGAGAAACTTCTTATTCACTTTGGAGCTGCCCCACGCATCATAGATCAGCCGCACGGTAATGCCCTGTTTAGCCTTTTCCGTCAGAGCAGCCAATAGCTGACGACCAAGATCATCGCGTTGAATGATGTAATACTGGATATGAATATATTCTTTGGCACGCGCGATATCACGGAACAGTGCATCGAACTTTTTCAATCCATCTGAGAAAATTTGTACACTGTTGTCCTGGGTATAGAGCGAGTAATTGCTGATCAGATGCATATGCACCAGTTCATGATACTTGTTGATCGACTTATCATTGAAGCTGAATGTGTAGTTATCAAATTCGGCAAGTTGATCATTGACTGCCGATTCAATAATAGAACGGAATTCTTTGCGTAGCCGGAAACGCTTGACCCGGCTCAGATTCTGACCGAGGAACAGATACACGATAAAACCGACAATCGGGATAAATAGCAAGATCATCAGCCACGCCCATGTCGCTCCAATATTGCGACGTTCCAGAAAGACGATAAATAGCGCCAGAAATAAGTTGATTACAAGTAATATCCAGGAAAAATGCGAGTAAAAGGTCAACATTCCCAGCTTCCCACCTTAATTAAATTGTCCATCATAAATAAGCACTTTACCAACAGCATACCAAAAAATACAAGATCACACACTACATGTTTATCATTCATATTACAAAATGTGGTAAATAATGCATCGTCATCTTGAAATCATAACTTATTTGTCCATTTTTCATTGCATAAGCATCTATCGTAAACTATAATGATAATCATTATCAATTATGTTTTGCAGATATCATTTTATAACAAACTGCATGAGCAGTTATGTATACAGGGGGAGCTACATATGACACAACAAGGACAGCTGGAACTTTATGATGTAACGATTATTGGCGGTGGACCGGCAGGACTGTACAGTGCCTTTTATAGCGGGATGCGTGATATGAAAACCAAGATTATTGAATTCAATCCGACACTGGGTGGCAAAATTCTACTGTATCCTGAGAAAATCATCTGGGATGTAGGCGGCGTGCCACCAATCAGTGGTGCCGGACTCATCCAGAATCTGACGGAACAGGCGATGATATTTGAACCTACGGTTGTGTTAAACCAGCAAATCACTGGTTTGGAGCGACTGGAAGATCAGACATTGCTGCTTACATCTAGCACAGGTGAACAGCATCATACCCGCACAGTTATTCTGGCGCTAGGTCATGGCATTCCGAAAATGCGCAAGCTTGAGATTGAAGGCGCTGATCGCTACGAAGTGACCAATCTGCACTACACTGTGCAGGAGCTGTCGATTTTCAAAGATAAGCATATCGTTATTTCCGGTGGTGGAGATTCCGCGGTGGATTGGGCGAATGCGCTGCATCCGCTAGCTGCGAGCGTAACCGTTGTACACCGCAGAGAAGAATTCGGTGGTCACGAACGTAACGTAATCAGTATGAAGCAAAATTGCAAAGAGATCATTACATCTTATGAACTGACAGGTCTGCAAGGACAGGGCAGTCTAGTAGAGGAAATTACGATTTGTCATGTAGAAACGAAAGAAACACGTACACTTCCAGTAGATGCACTGATCGTCAACCACGGCATGACGAGCGATCTGAAACCGCTGCTGGATTGGGGTATGGAGCTGGGCGAATACAACAAGCCTGTCGTAGACGAACGTCGTCAAACGAGCATTCCGGGCGTCTTCGCCGCAGGAGACGTCGTTCAATATAACGGCAAATTGTATCTGATCAGTGGAGCACTCGTAGACGGTGCAACCGCAGTGAATAGCGCCAAGCAATATTTGGAGCCAGACGCTTATTCTCAGGCATATGTATCCTCTCACAACAAGAAATTTGAGGATAAAAACAAGGAATTGGAACAGCAGACAGCACGCGTATAATATCGTTGTTTGTAGATTGGTAATGACTGTAATGACTGTAATGACGGTCATGAATCGCTAACAATGTTACTCGTTTAGAAGTAATAAGGTCCGGTGGCTCAGGTATATGCCTGAATCGCCGGACTTTTTTGTTGAAAATCAAGCACAATCTTCTTGATGCAATGATCCCAAACCTTGTCATATAACCAAGTGAGTAGATAAGAATAATTGGCAAAATAAAATCAGACTGGTATGATACTTATTAGTGTGTTGAACAAAGTGAAAACGGGGGATTCATGATGACCTATAGTTATGTATCGCATTTGCAGTGTCCGGTTTGTCAAACACAGTATGATACGGAGCATATTCACCAGTTGTGCGCATGTGGTTCACCGCTGCTCGTGGAATATAATCTGGAACAGTTAAAACAACAAGTAAAACGCGAAGATATTCAGCAGCGTAATCCGGATCTGTGGCGGTATCACGAATTGCTACCAGTGAGCAGTTCAGAACATGTTGTTACATTAGGTGAAGGGATGACACCATTGTTGCATCTGCCTACACTTGGTGAGCGCTACGGCATCAACCATCTCTATATGAAAGATGAGAGCCTTGTTCCAAGCGGAAGCTTCAAGGCACGCGGTGCAGCTGTTGGTGTGTCCAAAGCATTAGAGCTAGGCGTGGAAGAATTTGCGATGCCGACGAACGGTAATGCAGGTGCAGCATGGGCATTGTACGCTGCCCGTGCGGGTATTCGTGCGACGATTGTAATGCCGCAGGATGCGCCGCAGATTACACGTAGCGAAGTTGCTCTGGCAGGCGCATCTCTTTTTCTAGTAGATGGATTGATCAGTGACGCTGGTAAAATGGTTGCCGAGAAAGTGAAGCAGGATGGCGTCTATGACGCTTCCACATTAAAAGAACCTTACCGAATCGAAGGCAAAAAAACGATGGGACTAGAAATTGCCGAGCAATTGGGCTGGCAAATGCCAGATGTGATTTTGTATCCAACTGGCGGCGGTGTAGGATTAATCGGTATTCACAAAGCATTGAAGGAATTGCAACAGCTTGGTTGGATTAGCGGTACATTGCCACGTCTTGTTGCGGTACAGGCAGAAGGCTGCGCACCTATCGTCAAGGCATGGGAGAAGCGGCAAGAACGCTCGGAATTCTGGGAGCAGTCGACAACGATTGCGTTTGGTATTAATGTACCTAAAGCGCTGGGGGATTTTCTTGTGTTGCGTGCACTATACGAAACGGATGGTGTTGGCATCGCGATATCTGATGCCGAGTTGTTAGAAGTACAGCGCGAAGTTGCTTCACTGGAAGGATCATTTGTCTGCCCGGAAGGTGCAGCCACCTTTGCAGCGGCGCGTAAGCTTGCCGCAGACGGCTGGATCAAACCTGATGAAACGGTTGTAGTACTCAACACGGGCGCAGGCATCAAATATCCAGACACTGTACAGACAGAAGCACCATTGCTGCAAATCGGTGACTCTATCGTTGGTCGCTAATTTTTATTCACTATTCGCAACATAACGGTGTGGAAATATCGTACACTCTATTTTTCATATCTCTGACATGGTACTCTAAAAGAACGAGAGCAGACACTGAAGCGGTACCATATATCGTTCCGCGTTCAGATTTTCAACCTGCAAGATCGGCTGTTATCTAATATAATAGCCGATTTAGAGAGTATAGGAGGATTCATGTCCTGGAGTAAATTGAAGCAACAACTGGAAGGGTTTCTTAGCCCGGCACTGGTCGGTAAAGTAGAATACCGGGCGACTAGCTACCGATATCTGCCTGACAAAGCGGGGAACTGTTATATTTCCGTCAACAAAAAGAACGTGTTGCAGATGAACGATGTGACTGGTCCGATTCGCTGGTATCAGTCAGAGCAAGAGATCAAGAGCGATCCTACTATTGATATTCCAGTTACAGCAGCAGACATCGAAGCTGTGCGTGTCACAATGGGCGAGAATGTTCCTGAAGATCGTTTACAGGTTATCGCACGGAATCGCAAAGTAACGGAATATGCCAAAGAAATGATAGTGTTGCAGGCAGCATTGAGCAAATCGAACTTTACAACTGCTTCGACACGATTTCTAGCTACATCGATAGAAGAAAGTCTAGAAAGTAGCGATATGATGCTAAATATACTAGCTCTGATCGATCGTAGAGTAGGCAAAAAGCGGATTCTCAATATGAGTCAGACAATCAAGCTGAAGCATCCTGCTGTGCAATATTTTTACGAATTGCGGCGTAGTTATTCCTAAATCGTTGCCACAAGATACACACAGCCACGTAAAATATTGTTGATGTTGATGTTGATGTTGATGTTGATGTTGATGTTGATGTTGATGTTGATGTTGATGTTAGTTTTAGTGATGGCGGTAGAATAAGAAGCGTTGTAGATGGCGCGTTTTATTTTATCGCCATCTTTTTGTTTTGCAAACTCGATGCATCTCTATGCCAGCAGAGTATCCACTCCACTTATTGACTCCACATCCAATCCCACTACATCATCTAATTCCTTGTTATAGAACGAAATAAATCGTTATCTATTATCATCTATGTAATTACATAACATTCATGGTATCCATACTCATTTCTATATTGACCTTAACGTTACGTCAATGATTATGCTAGTCATAGGCGGAACGGAAGATTGTCCATTCCGGTCATAATCATATCAAAACTAGAGGAGAATGCTGTGATGAGAATATGGATTAGAAATGCGATCATTATTACGATGGAAGACGGGGATACACCATTTAACGGCGATATAACGATTGAAGGCGATCGAATTACTGGATTGTATCGTGAAGAAGATGTTCATCAGCATCAACTATCTTCGCAACAGTTTGACCGCATGATTGATGCTAATCATATGATTGCAATGCCGGGGCTGATCAATGCGCATCAGCACAGTCCGATGAATCTGTTAAAAGCCTTTTCCGATGATCTGAAGCTGATGGATTGGTTGGAGCAGAAGATGTTTCCAGCCGAAGCACGTATGACCGCAGAAGATATTTACTGGGGTAGCAAAATGTCGATGGCAGAGATGATTCGTAGTGGTACAACGACATTTGCTGATATGTATATTCATATGAACGACATCGCTACTGCGGTAGAGGAGACGGGTATGAGAGCATCGCTGACGAGAGGGCTTGTATTTATCGACGATCAAGCACAGCAGCGCCTTGTTGAAGCGGTAGATTTGGTTGAGAAATGGCATCATGCAGCGGATGGACGAATCACAACTATGTTTGGACCGCATTCGCCTTATCTCTGCCCACCAGAACAATTGCGTCATGTGATTGAGCTGGCAGAGCAATATAAGCGCCCGATCCATATTCATTTGGGTGAAACGAAGGAAGAGGTCGCTATTATGCGCGAACGTTACAATCAGACGCCAACACAGTATTTGCATGAGCTGGGTCTATTTGAGAATGCACATATCTTGCTGGCACATGGTGTCCATTTGAATACGGAAGATATTCATGCGTTAACAGGTATGCGTGGCGGAGTGTCACACAATCCGGTTAGTAATCTGAAGCTGGGCTGCGGTATTGCCCCGGTCACGGAGTTGCAGCGTAACGGTATTACAGTCGGCTTGGGAACGGATGGTGCAGGGAGTGCAACAACGCTGGATATGTTTGCTGGTATCAAAACAGCGACATGGCTGCAAAAGCTGCATTACGGTGATCCCACTGTCCTACCAGCGTACAAGGCAGTACAAATGGCGACACTAGACAGTGCGAGGTTGCTTAATATAGATCATGAGACTGGGTCATTGCAAGTTGGCAAAAAGGCTGATGTTATCTTGATTGATCTGGATAAGCCGCATGTACAGCCTGTACATGAACCGGTATCCTTACTTGCTTATGCAGTACAAGGAAGTGATGTGCATACAACGATTGTAAATGGACAGATTCTAATGGATAACCGTGAACTGGTCACTATGGATGAACAACTCGTGTTAGCAGAAGGCAAACAGCGGGCAAAGCGTATCGTAGAGGGTGTCTAATATTGGCGTGTGTGATTGTTGAAGCAGTCATGACATTTTACATTACATTTACACTGGTTTTACACAGAGTTGATATATGTCATGAACTGCTTTACAATTTTACAGGAAATCACACACGACAATACATACGCTGATTGCTTGATCAGCGGAGGGGAGTACATCATTGACTATGGAGCACATGGACGAATGGTTGTTTTTATGGATTAACGGTGGGGCAGAACAATTGGTATTTTTGAATCCGCTGATGATCTTTTTATCCAAATATGCGGTTCTGTTCTTTATGATCGGAGCGCTCGTATACTGGTTTACGAGAGCACGGGATAATCGGCGTATGATTGCGGAAGCGCTGTTGTCTGGGTTAATTGGAGTTACGGTAAACTGGATAATTGGAGAGATCATATACAGGGACAGGCCGTTTGTTACGCTGCACGCCATTCAACTGGTCGGTCATGAAGCCAATGCTTCGTTTCCTAGCACACATTCCCTTGGCGCATTTGTTGTTGCGATGACGATCTGGCAGTTCCGTCGTCGTGCAGGCTGGGTATGGCTGATTCTGGCTGCTGGTATCGCGCTCGGACGCGTCTGGACAGGTGTGCATTATCCAGGTGACGTGTTGGCAGGCGCATTGATTGGTATGCTGATCTCGGTGCTGGTGCATCGTTTGTTCACCCGCATCTCGCTGGCAAGCAATCTGATGGAGTTAGGCATTTACTGGTACGAACGAATGGAAAATAAAGTGTGGCCGCGTGCCAGCTACCGAAATCGTTAACTGAACGTATACAAAAAGAGCGCATCCTGCTATCAAAGCGGATGCGCTCTTTTGTATGTGATTGATTGGAATGCAGGATTAGCGTGCTTCCTGTGTATTTTTGACCATTTTAACAAGCATATGCGCCAGCTTGTGACGTTGTTCCTCGTCTCCCACTTTCCACAATTCATATAGCAGTTTCTCTTCACTGTTTTGTGGCTGCTCATGGGTAGCAAGATAATCGGCGATTTTTTGTGTAAGCTTGGCAATATTTTCTTCACTTAATCCAATAATTTCTGCCATGTGGATACGTTTGCTCAGATACGAACGGAACGACTCAAAATCATCCAAGATCTGCTTTTTCTGCTCATCACTGATTCGATTTAATGCCGCTTCGACTTTGTCTGGTTCGACCTGCCCCGATTTGTTCACAATATGATCTTGTTCTGACATGATGTACTCCTCCTCGGTGTCTGTTAATGGCTTTGCTTCTACGTATTTAACCGAAAAAAATGAAATCAATCCTATATTTATCTTTGGATCAAATAAATATCGATTACATTATGTTATAAGCATTTTCAGGCGTGTATTATTGATACTTAATCATAGTTAGGGCTAGATTTTAGAACCTGGTATTAATTTTGTAAATGAGTATTAACATTATTGCAACCAATTCAGCGAAAACAGGGTGTATAGTGGAGTAACAAAGCAAGCAATTCTATATCTCATTCGTTCCTAAACGATAAGACGTAAATACGAATTGGAAAATTTTTGAATGGTTCTTGCGTAAAGGTTTCTGGTTAATAACTTCTACACAGCAATCCATCATTGTACATATCGTACAGTGTGAATGCTGTAGCAAAGATCACAGAATATTGCCGGGCTTTGCAACAATTTGGGCGGATTGGTCGTTAGTAATAAGAACGACAATCATCCGCACAGACAATGTCAACATAAGTACATTGCAAATGGTAAGCGAGTTTCCTGACATTTCGTCAGACCAACCGGCCATTTAGAGAAGGGGAGATGCAGCGATGATGAAAACAATGATGGGAATACTAGGAGCAGGTGCTGCTTCTTTAATCTTTCTGACTTCGGGAAGTCTGGCAACAGGGAATACCGTAGATTCCACTACCAATGTCGCACAGGCGGCAACAGTAACCACGAGCGTTTACAAAGACACGTACAGCAGTACAACACCTGCTGACGGTACGTATACGGTATTTATTAATGATATTAAGCGTGATTCCAACGGTCAGTACAATCTAACCATTGATCCAATTAACTGGTACACTGGCGATGAAGCCAACAAAATCTTCGTCAAAGAAAATCCAGACAGTGGTCTGGACGGTGCACCAGATGGATATTACATCACGAATACAGATACCACCACATATCAATATGAAGCTCCAACCAGTGCTCAAGTATTGATGCAGATTTATGATCATACAGGCAACTGGGAAGACATCGACATCAACTGGAATGAGTCGATTACAATGTCCAAGCTGAATGCTATTTTCCAAAAACCGGATCTGCTCGATCCAACCGTTTTCCCTTATCATGTCACAGTGAAAAACGGTGAAATTGTCAAAGTCGTACAGCAATATATCCCTTAAATCACATTTATGACTGTACCGGGCATTATGCATTATCAAACTAATTAACCATTGATCCAAGGGATTGCTGTTCCGGTGCAAGTTGCATGACCGGCGTAGCAGTCCCTTTTTGCATAGTGGCTATGTGTGAATCAAGGAAGAGCGGCGATATTTTATTCGCTGCTCATTATCTGGTATGATGCTAATGGATGTTGTTTTGCCTGGTTGCTGAATTTGAAGCAACTTTTGGCGATGTGATGCGTTACACTATTGAGGAGGTGCATTTACGATGCAACGAAATAACCAATCATGGATGAAACGGAGTCCACTGGCGATTCTGCTGCTGCTCGGGGTGATTCTGCTCGCGGCATGTGGCAACAATCAATCCCAGCAACCTGCGGCAGCGCCTGCCGAGAATGGCAGTACGAGCACTGATACAGAAGTGACACAACCGCAGGATAACACAGAAACGACTCCTGCTGACAACGGTTCTACTGGAGAAGACAATATGGCATCTCCTGAAACGAATGAAGGTACGAGCAGTGAAGGTACAACCGAAGGCACTACAGATACCACTACTGGAGATGACCAAATGGCAACTCAAGTCGCAACCGGTACATTTTCTGGTCTGGCTGATGAGCACTCCGCTGAAGTCATGGTAGACGGTAGCCCGGTCGTTTATCAACTCGATGACAGCGTCCGCGATGCTGCCAACAAGCTGAAAGAAGGCTCCGAGATTACGTTCAAGTATACCGAAAAAGCGATTCCCGGCGATGCTACAACTAAGCTGAGAACGATCGTTGAACTGGAAAGCAAATAATGAAGGCATAACAAAAGCCCGACTGCGGATCGTGATGATTCGTAGTCGGGCTTTTTGCATACATGTTAGATTGAGTGTTGTAGGAAATAATGTTTTTATTACAAGCGAAGCGACAGATAAAATTTAGTTGATCTAGTTGATCTAGTTGATCTAGTTGATCTAGTTGATCTAGTTGATCTAGTTAAATCGTATGCTCCATTTTGCCAGGTTTACGCGATACGAGACGCACCAGATCGATCGTCAGGAACGGCAGCTGCATGCCTGCCGGGTAAGCGAGATAACGTGCTTCCCATTCGGGTGAGAATTTCTCTTTGTAGCGGCGTAGCCCTTCAAAGCCGTACCAGTGTCCGCCGTATTGGAATACGAGTCGTGCAAGTTTTTCCTCGCGATGGGCATTGGCATTTTCACCGACGCTGGATAAGGGAGACATGCCCAGATTAAAGTAGGCATAACCGGATTCTTTTGCCCATTCGATCAGGCGGACGAATAATACATCCATCGTACCGTTTGGCGTTTCGTTCAGATGACGCATCAGATCAATCGAAACGATCCGGTTATTGTCGTATGCTGGTGCCAGTGTAGCAAAGGCGAGAATACGACCACTGGCTTCACGTAGCAGCGCAATCGGTGCGCGCTGGAGATACGATTCATGAAACCAGCCAAGAGAGTAGGCTTTTTCCTTACGATCGCCCAGCCATTCGTTGGAGATTAATCGCAATTCGCTGATCAATTCAGCCGAGAATGGCGGTTGCAGAACCTCGAACAGCTGTCCTTCACGTTCAGATTTATTTTTGGCAGTACGTAGTCCTTGATTGCTTTTGCCAGATAGGGTGAATTTGTCTAGCGGCACCAAGGCTTCCTCACCAAGCTTGAAGAAGTTATAACCATTCTCGTGGTAAATGGACAGATACTCTGGTGCTGCTTGGTAGAATACAACGGTTAGTGCAAAATGATCGGCATAGCGTTGAAACTCCTGAATGGCAGCGCCAGCCAGTGACTTGTCACCAATCGGATCGCCCAGCACGACCAGCTTATCACGGACACGAGAGTAAGGAATCAGAATCTTGCCTTCTTGTGCCCAGTATAATGTTTTGTCACCTAGATAGAGTAGATGACTAAGCAGATTCCCCTGTTGATTTTGCAAAAATTCATTTAATTTATCTAACTGCTCGGCATCTGGCAAATCTTCTACATGTCGGTTAGGACGAAGAGCGAAGATTGCTGCCAGTACGATCAGTGCGCTAATAAAAGCAATCACTGCTGTTACGGCATACTCATGCGGATCAAGGAACCATTGCTGTGCTCGTGCAGGCAGATGGCGCAGTAGTGAAGGATGAATCTGCGAACCAACGAGATAGTAGCAGAGTGACGAGATAAAGGCGAGTATGACCCACACACCGATACTGCGTGGCGACAAGCTGGCACTTTCCCGATTAAATTTGGCACGGGACACCCAGAGGATGATCGCGACAATCATCAAAATGATCGCTTCTTCATAATCAAAGCCCTTGGCAAATGTAAATACCGCACCCGCAATGAGTAGCCCTGCCGTCCATACAAAGGCGCGGCGGATACGCAGCGAAATGCCGCGCGAGACGATAATCAGCATAATACCGATTACAACCGATAATTGCTCAGAAAGACGCATAATTGGCAAAGACAGAATATTTTCCATAAATCGCATACGTTCGATCAAGCCCGGTGTCGCTGCGGATAGCAACAAGATGATTCCGCTCGCAAGTACAAGCTTGCCGAGCGCCCATGCACCCAGATCACCGAGCAGACCAAATTGCGAAGGCCAGCCCCAGAATTTGGTCCACGCATTACGCGATGAATCCAGCCCGTTTGTAACCATATCCTTCATCTGTCGGCGGCTTGGAGTAATCTCAAAGGCTGCCAATACAAGACCGATTAACCAAGGAATCAAGAAGTAGAACATTCGGAACAATACGAGTGCTGTAATCGCACGCGTTGAATCGACACCGATCGTTTGCAGACCGAGTAGTGCTGTCAAATCGAATGCGCCGATACCACCTGGCGCCATACTGATAATTCCGGCAATGGCAGCGACCACATAGATTCCGATTGCAGTTGCAAACGGCAGATGATCCAGATCATGATACAGAATTAGCCAGAATAATACAGCCGCACACGCCCATTCCAGAAACGACGCACCGACCGAAGCGATTACGATGCTCCACGGCAGCTTGCCTTCGCCTTCTTTGTGGAACCATTTGGCGAATAAGGAGGAGCGCTGCATTAATAGGAAAAATGGCAAATACAGCGATACGCCCCAGACGGCAAATCGCAACCATGGATGTGCATCAAACATCGGCTCTACCGGGAAAATGCCGATAATCGTCAGCCAACCGAGTAGGGACAAACCAACCAGAATGATGGGCGATAGAAATAAAATGGCAGACCCCATCGTTTTGATCGGTACACCGCTCTTTTTGTATAGAATGGCACGTAGACCAACGCCAGTTAGACCAGCAAATCCAATCATGTTATTGAATGTATTGGCGATCCATGCGTAGCGGAAGGCAGCCTTCCATTCTACATCCAATTTAAAATGCTTGCGTAGCAAATAATCATAAGTACTCATCGCCGACACAGCGATGAAGGAAGCCAGTGAGATTTGAATAATTGCCGACACCGGCATACGGTGCAGCTCAAATAATACACGGCCCAGATTAATATGTTCAATTTCTTTGCGTCCTTGGATAATAATGATCACCAAAATAATAATGGGGATCAGAATTTTGATAATACGCGCTCTGAATAGAGCTGTCATCAGTTGAAGTATTTTAAGCTTGCGCAGCGTTTCTCTCATGTGATTATGAACTCCACCTTTGTCGATATAATGGGCGATTGCTGGATGATTCCATGATCGGAATTACGGTCTCTGCGTTGTCAAAAATCGCATTTACCCGGATCTGCTCAGATACTACATCGGTATATTGTGGAGCATTCATAAATGCTTTCCAAATAAATCCCATTACTATTGTATAACACCATTCGGATAAAGTTAAATGCGTTTACAGCAAAAAAGACGCCATCGCCGATAGAAATGCACATGCTCTATCATAAGGGAGGACGTCTTGTTATAGGATACAGGAATGTCATAAATGAGAATGCTGCGGCTAACTACGCTGTAAGTGAAGCTATTCAGAGATATTGTCGACCTTGGTATCAGGCTGATAGGACGTTTGAAAGTCTTCGTAATTGAAGTCAATCATCATGCCCATAGAAGCGTGATGAAGCTCATGACAATGGAGCATCCAGTTGCCTGGATTGTTTGCGAGCAAGGCGATTTCGTACGTTTCTCCAGGTCGTACATTGAGTGTATCTTTCCATACTGGAGCACCGGAAGCCGCTTTGCCATTACGGGATAGCACCTGAAATACATGACCATGCAGATGCATCGGATGATCTTCATTACCGGAAGGAGCAGACAAGGTGATGTGTACCGTATCGCCCGTTTTGACAGTCAATGCTTTGAGATGGTCGTAGGATTCATCATTGATCGTATATGTCATTTTGCCATCGCTAACGCCCATAGACAGCTTGAGATCGTAATTGCGATCATATTTCTGATTTAATGTAAATGTGGAAGCTGTTGGTTGTCCATAATTCATTAGATCCAGCTCTGACCAACGGGATACGTTAGCTGCTGTTAGATTCTGTTGCTGACGCTTCACTTCATCAATGACTTGCTGCTGATTAGGCTGCTGCCCACGATCAGATACCACAATCGGCAGACGCATAGAGCGGGCAAAGTCGGAATCGCCCACAGCTCCGATAGGAGCTACACCGTTGTCCGTAGCGGTAAAAGCGAGATCATACCGTTCGCCCGGAGCGATACGTAGCAGCCCTTTATTTAACGTCTGCGGCTGATAAATTTCTTCTCCATCTGTAGAGACGACAGTATAGGAAGATAGCGGAATGTACAACAATTGAGTCATATTACCTGCATTGACGAAGCGTAGACGTACATGCTGACCGTTGTTCACATATAGCGGATCAATTTGATCACCGCTGCGTCCATTAATCGTATACAGATTGTACGCACCCATATTGCTATTCAGCGCTGCCGTATTAGATTCCGTATTTGCCGGATGAGTATTAGGATCATTCCATTCGTCCAATACAAATGTTCGATCCACATCGGCAGTTGATGGTTGTTTTGGATGAACAACGAATGTACCATATAATCCGCGACCGATCTGATTCAAGCTATCCTGATGCGAATGATACCAATACGTGCCAGCGTGCAGCGCTTGAAAAGTATACGTAAATGTTTGGCCCGGCTCAACAGCATCCTGCGTCACACCAGGAACACCATCCATATCGTTAGGTAGAACAACACCATGAAAATGAATCGATACCGGCACGTCCAGCTTGTTTTTCAAATGAACGGTAACGATATCGCCTTCTGTAACTTCGATTTGTGGACCAGGTACGGAGTTGTTGAATGTCCATACCGGCAAGTATTTTCCTTTTTCTACTTCCAGATACGAAGATTGTGCTGTTAATGTAACTTCCTTGCCATTCACAATCTGTTGATCTGTAGTGATGCTGTTCGGAGTCGTAGACTGGCTGCCTTCCGGTGCAGCCATATTGCTCATATCGCCATGACTCATCGTATGACCGGACGTTGCTGTGGCTGCATCCGTTTGTGTAAGAGAAGAATCGCTTGAAGTCGTTGACTGATGATGAGTATGACCGGTGTCGGCAGAGCTGGAAGATGATCCGCTGCATGCACTAAGAACCGCAATCATGCATAACCCCAGCACAACATATGAAAAATAAGAATAAAGCCGCAGTGGCTGAATGAATGTATATTTCAATGCAAATCTCTCCCAGATTCAGAATAAACAACAAAAAGGGACACAGAGTCTTATTTTATTATGCCGTAACCTGAGTGGATGTAGGTCTAATGGAATTGTCGGTTTGTTGACGATTGCATCTTATCGTCTATCTGCAATTGATGACAAAAATGTTATAATTTGAGCTTGGTAAGTGTTTTATTTGATATTGTACTGTTTAATAATGGTGCACATGTCTCAAACGTGAAGAGATTCACAGGATATGCATTTGTTTGCAAACGGTAATAATATACCAAACAAAGGAGGGAAAAGGTACACCCACACATAGAGTTCTGAGCCGAATACTTAGCAGCACGATTCAGCAACCAAGAACATATAACTAACACCCATATAAACGGAGGTAGATGATAATTATGATTACCATGTCCAAAAAAGCTTCATTTATGCTGGCTGCATCCATTCTGGCGAGTGGAGGTAGTCTGTTTGCTGCGCCAAGCGCACATGCAGCAATTCAGTCCAATGTGGTGACAAACGATATCGCGTGGACTAACACATCCGCACCGGCTGCACCTACGAATGTAGCTGCGCGTTCTGGTTCTAATCAAGTCGTATTGACTTGGTCTCCAGTTGAAAATGCAAGCAGTTATGAAGTACGCCGTTACGATGTGATCAACAACACGTATAATAGTGTACAATCCAATACGTATACTGTACTGACTACAGGTGTCACAGATGCAGTATATGCGGATACATCTGTAACGAATGGCGAAGTGTACGGCTATGTAGTCAATGCAGTATTGGCTGACGGTCAAGTGACGCAAATGTCTTCACCTGTTGTAGGGACTCCAGTTACTCGCTCTGGCAATGTAAAACAGTCACTCATTTTGCAATACAAAGCTAACGGTAGCGGTTCCGGTGCGATTCGTCCAACGATCAATATCATGAACACTGGTACAGAAGATGTAAACTTGAGCGATATTCGCGTGCGTTACTACTTCACTGGCGGTAACGGTCTGACTGCACGTGATATATCGATAAACAGCGTACCGTTCAGCACTAACAATGTAGAGGCTCATATCGTTAATATGGAGCAACCACAAGCTGGAGCAGATAGCTACGTAGAATTGATCTTCAATGCTGAAGCAGGTATTGTTCCTGCTGGTGGAGATAGCGGAGATATTAGCTTCACAGTACAGAGAACATCTGGCGGTAACTCTTCGTCCGATTACTCTTACAGCGACAACACATCTATGGCAGATAACAACAAAATCGTTGTTTACTATCAAGGTGGTCCAGTATGGGGCTCTGATCCGGGTGTAACCGAAGAACAATAATACGACCATCGGTACTATGCGAATGGTAATACACAAATCGTTGCATCATATAAGGATTCATGCGTAGCATGGTGGAAGATATAAAACGCGATACAACATGCAAACGAATCATAGAGCGGAAGTCGGATCACCATTGTAGCGGCAATGGTGATCCAACTTCCGCTTTTTGTATTCTATATTTTACCGCTTGCATAGCTGCTTACAAAATGTTATCATAGTTACAAATAATAACTTAATTAACGAAAGGAACTTACCTTATGAGTACTTCCACCATTCATCCTGATCTTGAGATCGGACTTGTGAAAATTAAAGTGAGTCAATTGGAGCGTTCTGTTGCTTATTATTCTGACATCATTGGTTTGAAAGTATTAAATCAAACGGAAACCACTGCTGAAATGACGGCAGACGGACACAATCCGCTGCTTATTATAGAAGAAATTCCAAATGCGACGATCCCGCGCCGTCAATCCGTAGCTGGATTGTATCATTTTGCGATTCTGCTGCCTGATCGTACCAGCTTGGGATTAGCATTACGTAATATGGCAGAGCATCGTCAGCCGATTGGACAGGGTGACCACCTTGTAAGTGAAGCGTTATACCTATACGATCCTGATAATAACGGAATTGAAGTGTATGCCGACCGTCCACGTTCAACATGGCAAACAGATGAGCAAGGCTACTACGTCATGGGCACTGAGCCTGTCGATGTAGACGGATTGTTAGAGCTGGCAGAAGGGAAACCATGGACTGGATTGCCTGCCGGCACCAAAATTGGACATGTGCATTTCCATGTATCCAATCTGGAAGAGGTTCGCAAATTTTATGTAGATATCCTTGGTTTCGAAATTGTCCTGACAGATAATCGTTCAGTGCTGTTCATTGCTGCTGGCGGATATCATCATCATATGGGGTTGAATATTTGGGCAGGTGAAGGTGCTCCCAAAGCGCCTGCTCACTCTACAGGCATCGATTATTACACGCTGCAATTGCCTGATCGTGCTGCGTTACAAGAAGTTGCTGACCGCATTACCGCAGCGGGCTTGCCTTTTGAACAAGGAACAGATGAATTATGGATTACTGATCCGTCCAATATTCGCGTTCGTCTGTATGTACCCGCAGTATAATCTAGTAGTAGCTCATTCATTTGAATATGTACAAAAAAGGTTAGCGCCGGCGTGTGTGGCGCTAACCTTTTTCTTGTGTGCTGCTATCATATGCTGGTATAGTACGCTATGTTTGTACTCATTTCATAAGGAAGCTAGAAATCTAATCAAGCTTTTGCAGTAGTCATACTCATGTTAGTAAAAGTCAGAAGTGCCGTCCTGCTGAAAAGTCGGTGCCCAAGAATCGGTGCCATTTTCTGAATATTCGCCCAATGATAACAGGATTGCAAAAACAATAAATACAATGACAGCCGTATGCAGCAGAAACCCGACGATTGCACAGATTAGTCCGCTAATTGCCATGCCTCTGCCGCCTTCCATGCGGCGGGGAATTTCTTTGAGAGAAAGAATACCAAAGATTACACCTAGTATGCCAAGAATGATACCAATGCCCGGTAAGAAGAAGAGCGTTACAATAGACGAAATACCCAGCACGAGTGCAGCAATGGCTTTGCCATTATTCGGTCGTGGAGCATAGGGATGGTAAGGATCATACTGACCGTAAGGCGGCTGTGAACCATACGGTGGCGGAGATTGATAGGGCGGGCGGTTCGGATCCATAGTTGTTCCTCCTTTATCGATATGTATATGCCGTAAGCGTGTTTGCTGCTATTCAGCTATATACTATGTATTCAACCATCTTTTCTATCATAGCAACATTTTTCAGAAAAAGCATAACAATAAATACCTTTTATCTTGTAAAAGGTTTCAAAAAAATCTGCATGGTAGGCATGATCAGGCGTAATGGTCATGCATGTACATAAAAACAGGACTTTCCGCAAAAGGGAAAGTCCTGTTGACAGCAGAGCGGTGCAAAGCGCGTCTGCCGGTGTAATCATTACATAGTGCTGGATACGGAACTTGGCAATGGACGAGTCATGTTCAGATAGGAAGCAGTCAATTCTTCGAACCATTGTTTGTCTTTGACAACCAGTGCCAGATCGATCATTGCTTTTAATTGCTCAGCTTCCAGCGCGACATGATCCTGGAACGAAATTTCAGCGGTGGCATAAACTTCACCATCGGTATTTTGTTTCATGAATACGCGGATCGTGCTGTCCATATACTCTTGACGCAGGAAGTAGATTACTTCGCTCATGAGGATTGGACGGGAGTGAGTTGGATAGACGCAGTCCATTACTTTTACCCAGTAATGTTTGTTGGACAATTCGACTTCGCCTTCGGCATTGATGAGGCGGCTATCCGCTTCGATATGATAATTCAGTTCCATCGATTGTACTGGGAAGTTACGGTTCAATTGTTTATGGAGGACAGCATAAATTTGCTTTTCGTTTAATTGGATCATGCTAATCATTCCTTTTCTATATTATCGGATTATTCATTATGATGCCTGACGATTCATCGTATGAGGCAGTGTCAGTCGCTGTCTGTCCATCAATCTCATTCAGCGTTTCAATTGTGAAGTGAATGTGTGTTTTACCTGTCGTTGAATAAATATATCGGTCAATAGTCACGGATATTGTATAGTGTTTATGTCGAAAAAGATAAAAAATTGCTGAAAATGTTAAATTTTATAGTACAAACCAATGGAGGAATCATCGTGCCCACTATTCCCGATCATCTGCAAAATCATCTTGATATCTTATTTGTCGGTTTTAATCCTAGTCTTCGTTCCGGGGAGGTAGGGCATCATTATGCGAATCCACGCAATCGGTTTTGGCAAATTCTATACCGTTCTGGTCTGACACCTCGTCTATACACGCCGGATGAAGATGGTGATCTGCTGAAACTGAGTTATGGGTTTACGAATATCGTGTCTCGTCCCACGCGTGGTGTAGAGGATATTAAACCGGAAGAGTATGCACAAGGGCGAGTGGAGCTAAGAGCCAAGCTAACGGAATATCGTCCGCAGATCGCTTGTTTTGTTGGGAAAGGGGTATACACGCAGTACAGTAAAAAAGCAAAAGCACCGTGGGGATTTCAGGATGAATCCATTACGGAAGGTGTACGTGAATTTGTTGCGCCTTCGTCGAGCGGGCTTGTACGTATGCCGCTGGACGATATCGTCGACATTTACCGTGAATTGAAAGAAGGATTGGATTTGTTAAGAGAGGGACAAGCATGAGAAGGTATCGTAAGTCTTGCTTGACGGCGGAGTTTACAGACATAAGATTCAAATTGACAATGGGATTATAATTTTCTGGTATAAGTTATGTATCGGTTTGCATGCAAGCATTTTAAATTACAAATGAATTGACTTTTAAAATATTTTGCGTTTTAATTATATAGACCAATCGTTATAATTGGAGAGACGGAGAAAAAGGAGTGATTGGATTGGGCGAAAAGTCCAATGCAAAGAAGCAGATTGTTGATACAGCAGCGCGGTTGTTTTTCTCCCAAGGATATCATGCGACGGGACTCAGCCAGATTATTAAGGAGAGCGAAACGCCGAAAGGCTCGTTGTATCACTATTTTCCCAATGGCAAGGAACAACTGGCCCTCGTGTGTATACAGGAGGCCAATAAGCATGTTACGGACAAGTTCCGGCGCACCTTTGGCAAGTATGACAAAACGGGTGACGCCGTTTATAACTTTGTGCATGATATGGCGTTGGAGACGGAAGCGTCTGGATATACCGGCTTTATTCCGTTTAGCTTCTGGGCAGCAGTAGAGACATCCTGCATTAGCGATACGCTGCGTACCGCGTGCAAGCAAGTATTTGCTGACTGGCAGCAAATTATTGCGGAACGTCTGCTGTTGGAAGGAGCAAGTGAGGAGCAGGCTCAGGATGGTGGACTGCTCACGCTGTCGATGATGGAAGGGGCGCTGATTATCAGCCTTACCAACCAGAACAACAAGCCGCTACTAACGGCTGCCAAATATTTGTCCATGGTTATGAAAAGCTATGGAAATCAGCCGGGCGAACAACAGGATTGATAACATAATGCCCGGCGACAAACAAACTACACATAGACAGAAAAATAGTCAAGGAGGATGGGCTCGTGGATGCTTCCATGAAAAATGATCCTGCACAGGGTCAACAAGAAACAACGCAATATAAGGTATTACCGATTTTGTTCGCTATGCTACTCAGTGGATTCATCGGTCTGTTCGGTGAAACTGCGCTGAACGTAGCGATTACACCGCTGATGGGTGTACTGGGCGTAGGTGCTACAACAATCCAGTGGCTAACGACGGGCTATTTGCTCGTTATGGGTATTCTCGTGCCTGTATCAGGCTTGTTGCTGCAATGGTTCTCAACGAGACAGCTGTTTACAACTTCGCTTCTATTTTCCATTGCAGGGACGATTGTAGCGGCGATGGCACCAAGCTTTGAAATTTTGATGATTGCGCGCTTGTTGCAGGCAGTTGGTACAGCATTGCTGCTGCCGTTGATGTTTAATACGATTCTGGTTATTTTCCCAGTGGAGAAGCGTGGTTCGGCGATGGGATTGATCGGTCTCGTTATTATGTTTGCGCCAGCAAGTGGTCCGGCAATCTCCGGTTTGATTTTGGCGAATCTGACGTGGCACTGGATTTTCTGGATTTCGTTGCCTTTCTTCATTATCTCGTTGTTATTCGGTCTAAAATTCTTGCCTAACATCTCACGTTTGACTAAACCGAAGATTGATGCGCTATCGATTGTGTTATCGACGCTTGGTTTTGGCGGAATTGTGTATGGATTTAGTAGTGCTGGTGGACATGGCGATGCAGGCAGTGGTTGGAGCAATCCGATTGTTATTGCGACACTAGCAATCGGTATTATTGCGCTGGTATTGTTCAGTATCCGTCAATTGCGGATGGAGCAGCCGATGATGGATCTGCGTGCATTCAAGTATCCGATGTTTACGATTGGATTGATCCTTGTCTTTATTTGTATGATGATGATTCTGTCATCGATGCTGATATTGCCAATGTACTTGCAGCAAGGACTGGCGTTAACGGCGCTGGCAGCAGGTCTGATTCTGCTTCCAGGTAGTCTGCTTAACGGTTTCCTGTCGCCAGTTATGGGTCGTCTGTTTGATAAATTCGGGCCCAAATGGCTCGTTACGATTGGTATGGCGCTGGTAGCGATTGTGCTGTTTATTTATACAAGTATTGATGCGTCTACACCGGTTGGCTTGATCATTACGCTTCACGTCTTTATGATGGTTGGCATTTCGATGATTATGATGCCGGCGCAGACGAACGGTCTGAATCAGCTGCCAAGTCACTTTTACCCGCATGGTACAGCGATTATGAACACGTTGCAACAAGTAGCAGGTGCGATTGGTACGGCACTGGCAGTGAGTATTCTGAGCGCTGGTCAAGCCAGCTATCTCAGCGGTGTTGCTGATCCGTCCAGTCAGGCGAATCAGGCAATGGCATTTACGACAGGTATTCAGCACTCCTTTATCTTCGCACTGGTATTGGCAGTGATTGGATTGGTATGCTCGTTCTTCGTTAAGCGTGTCATTGTGAGCAAGCAGGCAGGCGCGCAAGGTCCAATGCATTAATGAAATTGCACATAACCCCGGTCTTCAAATGATGAAGATCGGGGTTATTTTGTATGAAGATTGCAGTTATGTTTTGATATCAGCTTTTGTCTTGAAGCATAATGGGGAGAGTCTGCATTGATGCTTGCATCTAACGGTGATGGATAACCATTTCGCTGCACTCTGAATTCTGCTATGCTGAATCCACTTTTCCATTACAGGAGGTCTTCTTATGATTACGATTGATCCGCAATCTATTACCAGTGTTCAGAATTACAAGCTTGTGACCGGTGCTGTTATTCCGCGCCCGATCGCTTGGGTTAGTACGTTATCGGAAACTGGCGTGTACAATATTGCGCCGTTCAGTTATTTTAATATCGTCGCTTCTGATCCACCGATTGTATCGGTATCGGTTGCAAGACGCGAAGGTCAAATGAAAGACACAGCGCGCAATGTCATTGACAACGAAGAACTGGTCATTCATATTGTGAATGAAGAATTGACTGAGCAAATGAATATGACGGGCTCGACGCTGCCGCCGGATCAGAGTGAATTGGAATTAACGAATCTCACCACCGTACCAAGTGACAAGGTTGCTGTACCGGGGATCGCCGAGGCGCTTGTACGATTTGAGTGCAAGCTGGAAAAGCATATTCCGATCAAAAACGATCAAGGCGAAATTGTGCAGGATCTGCTGCTGGCGCGCATCATATGGTATCATTTTGATGAAAAGGTAATTCAAGCCGACAAGTTTTATATTCATGCCGCCGAACTGAAGCCGGTAGCACGTATTGCCGGGAATGAATATGCTCGTTTGACCGAGCCGTTTGTGGTGGAGCGTCCGCTATAATCCGTCAGGCAACAGGGCTACTGGAACCGTTTTGGCAAAACAGACAGAGGGGGAGCATGTTTTGGCCAGAGCAATGGAAGGAAAAACAATTGTCATCGCCGGTTCGCGTAAGCTGGACGAGATGACATCGCTGATTGCGAGACAGGGCGCACAGGCCGTCGTCCGCTCGCTTCAGGGAATGACGATGTTTAAAGAAGAAGAAATGGAGCAGGAGCTGCGCGAGGTTATCGCTCAGCAGCCGGACTGGTTTGTATTTACAACAGGTATCGGTACTGCGGCACTGTTCGCAGCCGCTGATCGCCTCGGTATCGGGAAAGAGTTTCGTGAAACGGTACGGGGTGCGCGTATTGCGATTCGTGGCTACAAAACCTACAGTGCGCTCAAGTCTGAAGACCTTGCACCGGATGTGCGCGATTCCGACGGTACCGTCCGGGGACTAGAGGAACAACTGGAGGAAGTGGACCTACAAGGGGCACGTATCTGGGTACAGCTGCATGGTGAACCTGCGCCGACTCTTGTCTCTTTTCTAGAGCAAAAAGGGGCAGTCAGTGTGCATACACTGTTACCGTATCTGAGTGTTCCGCCTGAAACGGATACGTTGGAGCAATTGCAGCGAGAGATTGAACAGGAGACGGTGCATGCGATTTGCTTTACGACCGCGGTACAGGTACGACATCTGTTCGCTCATGCTAAGGAGCATAGTTACACAGAACAATTGCGTGAGAAGCTGCAAGGTCCGGTATTGGCAGTCTCTGTTGGTAAAGTGACTTCGGAAGCACTGCGCCAAGAACAAGTAACACGCATTGTTGCTCCAGAGAATGAACGGATGGGTGCAATGATTATCGAAATGACACGTTATTATGAGCAGCAGTCCTGATTTCCAGGGCTGCTGCTTGTTCATATTGTGCGAAATTGGGTTTTGCGGGTAAATGAAAGTATACTATACAGTAATGGAGCAATCTGCATTCGGTTCATACCAGAACGGATTGCAATCTGCCTTTCATCACAGTCAAATAGTAGCAGACATAATCACATGAGACGGGAGAGGATAGTATGAGTACACAATGGACAGCAAAGCAAATACCTGATCTTACAGATAAACAGGTGGTTATTACCGGTGGTAGCGGTGGGCTTGGACTGGAAACCGCAAAAGAACTTGCTGCACACGGAGCCAGCTTAGTGTTGGCTGTACGCAATCTTGAAAAAGGGCATCAAGCGGCAGCTGATCTGCTACGTCAATATCCACGCTCCAAAGTGGAAGTCATGCATCTTGACCTCGCTGATCTGCAAAGCGTGCATCAATTTAGCCAAACCTATATTCAGCGCCATACGTCACTCGACATCTTAATTAATAATGCAGGTGTTATGATTCCACCGCTGGGTCGAACCGTACAGGGCTTTGAGCTGCAATTTGGCAGTAACCATCTTGGTCACTTTGCATTGACTGGGGAACTTCTTCCTGTGCTGCTGGACACACCGGACTCGCGAGTCATCACTTTGAGTAGTATCGCTGCGCGCAGCGGATACATTTATTTCAATAATCTGAACGCCCAGATTGGCTACAGCGCGATGAAATTTTACGGTCAAAGTAAGCTGGCTAACCTGCTATTCGCGCGTGAACTGCAAAAACGTCTGCAAGCAACCGGCGCATCCACAATCAGCATCGCTGCTCATCCCGGTGTCGCCAACACCAACCTGATCTCCCGCGGCTCCGGTCAAAAAGCTGGCAAAGCTTCCAGCTTCATATGGAGCTTACTAAGCCAATCCGCCGAAATGGGCGCTCTACCAACACTATACGCAGCTACCAATCCATCTCTAAAAGGCGGCGAATACATCGGTCCCGACGGCAAAGGCAGCCGCAAAGGCTACCCACACATCGACCGCACCTTTGATCACAAATACAACGACAGCACCGCCGACAAACTCTGGAAACTCTCCGAAGACATGACCGGCGTCTACTACCAATTCCGCCAACCAGAAGCTATCGAAGAATAATTCCCAAGCCTACATTTCTACAAGCACCCCTATAAAATATTAACAATGGCTGTACGATCAATTGAATCGTACAGCCATAAACTTTGCATTCTCAACTCTAGAGGGGCGGGAATCTTCATTCTTTCTTACATTCAAAAGATTCCCGCGGCTCCACCGGAGTCCCGTTCCCTAATCCCTTTCCGCAGCAAAGTACCTCCAACACGCCCTGCACCCAACCCACCCAGCATGAAAACAAATGGACTTTTCATGAAAACCTATATTCTCATGTCAGCTTGTGTTAAAATAAAGTCATATTAAGCGAAGGAGAATCACTCACATGACCATACCCAAAACGTTAACGATAGCTGGCTCGGATACGAGCGGCGGTGCAGGCATACAGGCGGACCTGAAAACTTTTCAAGAGCTAGGCGTATACGGCATGACTGTGCTGACTACTATTGTGTCGATGGAGCCGAAGACATGGAACCATCAAGTATTCCCGGTAGAGCTGGGCGTAGTAGAAGCTCAATTGCGTACTGTAATGGAAGGCATCGGTTTTGATGCAGTGAAGACAGGTATGCTCGGTTCGGTTGAAATTATTGAACTGGTAGCCAACTACCTGAAGCGTTTCCCACTGAACCGTATCGTCATCGATCCGGTTATGGTATGTAAAGGTACGGATGAAGTGCTGCAACCAGAAAATACGGAAGCGATGCTGGAGCTGCTGATCCCGGGTGCAGATCTGGTAACGCCAAACCTATTTGAAGCATCTCAATTGGCGAAAACGCCATTGATCCGTACTGAGGATGAAATGAAGGAAGCAGCTGTGCGCATCTATGAGCGCGGTGCCAAGCATGTATTGATCAAAACGCGCGGCAAAGTCAAAGCAGGCAAAGCACTGGATTTGCTATACGATGGTAAAGAGTTTGACTGGTTTGAAGTGGATGCAATCGCAACCGAGTTTACACACGGTGCAGGCTGTACGACATCCGCTGCGGTAACAGCAGGGCTAGCCAAAGGCTTGACCGTCAAAGAATCATACAGTGAAGCCAAAAACTTCATTACGCAAGCTATCGCAAATGGCTTCCGTCTGAATGAATTTGTCGGACCTACACTGCATGCGGCACATCGTCTGCAATTGAGCTAAAGATACGAAGTATCGATATGGCAACTGCAATCCTTTGAATCCTCCGAAGCAGGCTATATAGGCTGCTTTACCAAGATCACTTTTCGTTGAACGATGTGTTTAACATTCGCAAGCACTGGAAATGGAGGAACTCCGATGAATCGCTTAAGTAAATGGGTGCTAGGGTCTGCGTTAGCGCTGATGATGATCATCGTCAGTGCATGTTCATCAGGCAATTCTGGTGAATCGGCACAGACACCACAGCAACCAACAACGAACAATGAATCTACCGGTACGACCGAGACCCCGGGAACGGATAATACGGGAACAGATGCAACTGGCGGTGGTGCAGGAGGTATGGACAATTCAACCGGCACCGACAATCAGGGATCGACTGAAGACAATACTGGCAGCAACGAATCTGGTACTGGCACAACGCCAGGAACGGGAAATAGCGGTTCCGGCAATACGAATGGCGGCTCCGAAGTCAATAACAACGCAGACCCGGAATTGACTCCACAAACGACAGAGCTGAAGATCAGCACAGTACAGCAGGGTCCTGGTCAAATGTTCCTGCGCGTGGAAAGCTTGCCGCAAGGGTACGGCGTTAGCCAGATGGAGTGGGAATCTAAAGGTTATACAGAATCAGCTACCTTTGATCAGGCAGTACAAAACGGAAAAAACGGCAAAGACGGTTTTTATGCAAGCAGTGACCAGCGTAATTTTGGTTTTATTTATAATCAGAGCCACAGTGGACAAACAGGCAAAATCACTCTGACGTTAAGCAATGCGTCAGGCGATGAATTAACCTGGTACGATGATGTGACCTTACAGTAAATAAAATGTCGAAACGCTCTTACCCGCACAAAAGCCTCTGCCGATAATAAAGGCAGGGGCTTTCCTACTGTATGGTAATATTTGTCGGAAATGATGATAAGAGCAAATCAATGATTGTAAACATTAAAATGTGGAAACAATGGAACATCGGTTGAAATTCTATACATGAACAAGGTATCATTTGCTGCGAAAAAAGGTAATGAATATCTATACCGCTTATTGAATATCGACACGTATCCATGATGAGAAAGGATATGAACAAAATGAGAGTACATCAATTTACGATTCAACACACCCTAGATCGCGCACATCTGCTGCGTATCGCCAATGAAGCATCAAGCTTCGCATCTGATATCCGTATCGCTTTTGGTCCAGAACAAAGTCGTCGTGAAGTAGACGTGAAAAGCCTGCTAGGTATGATGCTGACTATTATTCATTCTGGCACGGAGCTGCTGTTGAGCACGCGCGGCAAAGATGAGCTGGAAGCACTGGAGCGCATCCAACTGCTGTTTGAACAACCAGTTATCGCACCAAGCATGTAGTTACAAGTAAAGTCATAGAGATGATCCTTCATGTATAGCATGGAGATCATTGCATAACATGGAATACAACAGCCCCTTTCGGTCTTACCACACAGTGTTTGTGCGGTGAGAGAACGAAAGGGGCTTTTTGCTATTTTAGCGTTATGAATAGAATCAGCTATGATGATTACTATATTTTCGAGAGTTCATTATATGATACAGACGTGCGTATACATTGCTTGATAGTCATCGCATTATAGCATTTGTAGCCGATATTTTTTGGGCGTAAAGCCACTATGCTTTTTGAACGCTTTGGAAAATGAAAATACGTCTGGATAACCGATCGATTCGGCAATCTCGGATACGGGGTTGTTCGTATCAGTTAGCATGCGGCGTGCTTTTTCTAACTTGAGACTACGAATATATTCGGCGGGAGGGACTTTGTACTGCTGATGGAATTGTTTGCTGAAATGAGTGCGATGAATGCCGACGTGTTCAGCAACTTGATTCACGGTGATGCCCTGATGAAAGCGGGCATGAATATACTCAACCGCTTCTTCCATCCAGCTCTGTTCTTTCTTTTGCTCTGTATAATCGATTCGGCTACTTTCGTCGCTACACATCAGACTGAACAGGCGATAGATCATCTCCAAACGAGCAAGTTCGCAGCCGATCGTATCAACTTCCTGCTTTGTGTTTAATATAGTAGTGTAACAATGCAGCAGCTTCTCAAACAGCTTGTCGCTGACTTCACTGTAACCATCGTGCATACCGCTCTGACGAATCAATTCATCTGCCTGCGGACCGGTAAATCCAATGAAGAACGTTTCCAGCGGCTCATCGGTATTGTTAATATATTCAAGGGTGATGTGTGATGGCACACACCAGACGTTATTTTTGCCAAGTACATAATTTTGACCGTTTTTGATGATAATGCCATCCTGACGGGTGGCGACCCAGAAGGCAACATTGTTGCCGGAGAAAATGCGTCGGTTGTCGGGATTCAGCAGATAACGGCCTGCCTGCGTAATCCATAGACCACCATTCTGGGTGAAGGCGGAAGGTGTCACAACGAAACGCTCTGCGCGTTCACGTTCTGTGACGATAGTTACGTCTCTGGTCATGCTTGAGAAATCATCCTTTCGTATTTGAGGGTACAGTTCCATTATACAACACATTTTGACAAATAAAAAAGAACACATATTGACATTGTTTGACAAAGTTAAAATTTGCTATGATTTAAATCACGGTATTCCCACTATAATAATAGGGATATGTTCGTGGTTACAGTCACTTGGCGGGTCTGCATTGTATCGCGGTAGAGCGGTGCAGTTATGAGTATGAATGTAGATAGCTAAGACATTCGTATCATGATAAGGAAACTGTCAGGCAATATAGCATGCCAACATATAATGGAGGATCGATCATGAGAACAATGACAACCAAATGGGCATTTCTGCTAACGGCGGTACTGCTGTTATCTGGCGTACTCGCAGCGTGCGGCGGAGGCTCCGATAACGCAGCAGACGGCAAAGTTACGATCAGCTTCCTTCACTGGCGTGGAGAAGATACACAGGCATTCCAGAACATTATCGATCAATTTGAAGCAAAGAATCCGAATATCGTCGTTGATATGCAAACGCTGACGTCGGATCAGTATCAGACAACGGCACAGGCGAAGTTAACCGATGGCTCGGTCGGTGATGTATTTGCATCATTCCCGGGTTCCCAATTCGCAGCATTGTCCAAAGCAGGTCTGTTTACCGATCTGAGCAGCGAATCGTTTGTCAAAAACTACAACGAAAGTCTGATCGATGCAGGAAAGCAGGATGGCAAGCAGCTCGCTCTGCCATACCAGCTCGTATACAATCAGCCGATTTATAACAAAGCGATCTTTGAAAAATACAATCTGACACCGCCGAAGGATTGGGATGGCTTCCTGAAGCTATGCCAGACGCTGAAGGATAACGGGATTATCCCGATTGCTTTTGCAGGTGGCGATATCGGTCCGGGTCAGTTCATGAACACGATGGTGATGAACAATGAGCCAAGCGAAGATATTTTCACCAAAGTCGAAGCGGGACAGGCGAAGCTAACTGACGAATTCTGGGTGAAAACTTTGACACAGTTCAAAGAATTGAATGACAAAGGCTTCTTCCAATCCAACTCGCTCGGTACGAAAGATGCAGCAGCTGGTGCGCTGTTCATTCAGGGCAAAGCAGCAATGCTGGCAAGCGGTTCGTATCAGCTGGCACAAAATGCAAAACAAAATCCAGAGCTGCAACAGGGCTTGTTAGCACCGATCACGGTTTCCGCTGATCAGGCAAAATATGAGGGTGTGCATACAAGTACATTTATGTTAGGCGTAAATAGCCGCTCCAAGCATCCAGAGGAAGCGAAGAAATTCCTCGAATTCCTGAGTCAGCCGGATATTGCAGCACAATATGCGAATGCTACCGGTCAGAATGTAACATTGAACGATGTGACGTATGACAGCCCGGAATTGAAAATTGTTCAGGAGTGGGCAGATAAGAAGACGCTGTTCCAACCGCGCTTCACCATTCTAAATGCGGAAAATCAAAAAGCTGTAACCAACTCGATCCAAGCGGTACTCGGCGGTGCAACTCCAGAGCAAGCGGCTCAGGACGCACAGGCGATTGTGGATCAGCAGGTAGGTAAATAATTGAGCATTGCAGTACAAGGCAAATCCGGGACGGGCAATGATGCCGCCCGGAATTTTTGCCGCCAAGATGAAGTAAAGGGATACGGTAACGCTTATGATTAATCGTAAAATACTGTGGCTGTTCATGCTGCCAGGAATCGTACTGTACACAGGACTATTCGTATACCCGGCTTTATCGGGACTGTTTTATTCGTTTACGAACTGGGACGGGGTGTCCTCGGCGTATGATTTTGTCGGTATTTCCAATTACAAAGACAGCTTTGAGAGCATTACGTTCCGCAAAGCATTTGTAAACAATATTAAATTTATGGTCGTCGTCGTTGTGATCCAGACGGTCGTATCGCTTGTGCTGGCGCTGATTCTGGCACGTAATTCCAAGACACATGTCGTGTTCCGGGCGCTGTACTTTTTCCCGGCGATTCTGTCGTCAGTATCGGTCGGTCTGATCTGGTCATTTATCTATGATCCTTCGATTGGACTGCTGAATACTGCACTGCAAAATGTCGGATTGGAGCAACTCGGCAAAAGCTGGATTGGTGACGCCAAGATTGCGCTCTACTCAATCGCCTTTGTACAAATCTGGGCGCATGCCGGTCAGATGATGATTATCTTCATCGCTGGTTTGCAGGCGATTCCCGGTGAACTGGTGGAAGCGGCGCGGATTGATGGTGCCACGCGTTTGCAAGTATTCCGCAAAATCACTTGGCCATTGCTCGCACCATCCGCAGCAATCGTAATCTCGTATACGACCATTCAGTCGTTCAAAGCATTCGATCTGATCTTCGTCATGACGGATGGCGGACCAAACTACTCGACTGAAATCTTAACTACGTACATTTATCATCTGGCATTCTCGAATTATTCATTTGGACTGGCATCTGCTGGCTCAATGATCTTCCTGATTCTGCTCGGTATTCTGACCTTCTTCCAATTCCGGGCATTGCGCCGCGAAGGTGCGCATGGATAACATCTGTATGGTAATCAGTATGACCAATTTGATTAAACAAGCGGGGTGAATGACTGCGATGAAATGGGTCGGACGCATCATTATGATTTTGTACGGGCTGCTAGTTGCAGCACCGCTCTACTTTGTTATTGTTTCTTCGTTTAAAACAAGTCAAGGATTTTACGCCAATCCACTCGGTTGGCCAGATCCATGGAGCTTTCAGAACTTTATCAATATTTTTGAAGCACAGCCGATGCTACAATATTTCTGGAATAGTGCGCGTGTAACACTATTTACAGTAATACTGGTGCTGTTCTTAGGTAGTCTGATCTCGTATGGGATTGTACGGCTTGGTGGGCGACTGGGCAAATTCGCGTTTGCCTATTTTGTAGCTGGATTGATTATTCCGTCGCAGGTCATTATGCTGCCGCTCTATTCACTGGTGCGCAAGCTGGACTGGTCGGATAGCCTGACTGCGCTAATCTTCGTGACAGCAGCGGGGCTATTGCCTTTGACGGTGTTTACGTTGACTGGCTTTATGGAGATGATCAGTAAGGAAATGATGGAAGCAGGTAGTATGGATGGCGCAGGGGAATGGAAAATCTACTGGCGCCTCGTATTGCCATTGTCCGGTCCGTCGTTGTCGGCGACAGCGGCATTCTTGTTCGTCATGGTGTGGAATGATCTGTTAATTCCGCTGCTTCTATTGAACAGTACTGATAAGCTGACTTTGCCGCTAGCGCTGATGCAATTCCGCGGCGAGTATGTCACCGACTATACGATGCTGCTGACCGGAGTTATTATTACGGCATTGCCAATGGTGATTCTGTTCATGTTCCTGCAACGCTTCTTCGTAACCGGTTTGACGGCGGGTTCAGTGAAGGGTTGAGTAGGAAAGGATCTATGGAGGATGCCTAATAAGAATGGATTGAGGATTTAGATGATATGCGTTGAATGATAGATTGTGGAGTAGAAGAAACGACCTGCGGAAGTATACTTTTGCAGGTCATTTTTTATAAAATAATACGTGGAGGATGGATGATGACAGATATGAAATCGAATCATTTGGAACAAGAGGTGTTCACGATTGATTGTGGTGAGATTATGTTGCGTGAATTTGTTAGTGCCGATCTGGATGAGTTTCATCGTCTGACCTGGCAACCGGACATTTATACTTACTTGCCGGGGTGGAATGTATCAAGAGAGCAGCGAGAAGAATGGTTTATCCATTATGAACTTCCTGAAAATCGGCAATTTTTAGAAGCAGTAGCAAATAACAACGATATAGGTGATCTTCGTTTGCGCTTGGCTATTATTCTCAAACAAACAGGAGCACTTATCGGCTGGTGTTGCTCGGGAATCAAGGAAGAATTGCCGGAGCCGAATCGGGAGATTATGTATGCCGTTTCCAAAGATTATCGAAGCAAAGGATATGCTACAACAGCATCGCAGGGGATGATTCGGTATTTATTTGACCATACCAGCATACATACACTCAGCGCTATTGCTCTGGTGGAAAATCATCCATCCAATCAAGTCATAACCAAGTGCGGATTTCAATTTCAATCTATCGTGGAGATAGATGGGGAGCAGTGCCGTTACTACAAGCTGGATCGAGCACAATGGATACGTAATGAGAAAGAACAGTAGTATAAGATAGGCAGCAGCGTAAAATGTAGAGTAGAAATGTAAAGTAGAAAAGTATACATCTAACGTTCTTGGTTTCATCGTCTGACATTCTTAGCTGCATGTAGTACGATGGATGAGATGTAAAATGGATTATTTAGATATAGATGAAGAAAACGGAGAACACATATCATCTGTGTTCTCCGTTTTTAATTAGGAAATTAGCATGTTCAAGTGCTATCATAATACGGCAACCTGCACTTGGGCAGTTTGATCATTCACCATGCTGACTTATCGGGATGACGAATTATTTCACCATACCCTGACGGATTGCCACAACGGCTGCTTGCGTGCGGTCTTTGACACCGAGCTTCTGGATCAGATTGTGCACGTGGGTTTTGACGGTGCTTTCGGATACATACAGTTCATCAGCAATCTCAAAATTTCGTTTCCCATAAGCGATCGCTTGCAATACTTCCAGTTCGCGCTCGGTCAACGGTTCGATCAGCTCCAGTTGCGAACCTTGTGGTGCACGGAACGTGCTCGTATTATCGCCCTGCAATGGCAGAGGACGACCGACCAGTTCGATTAGCGCGCTACCTGCATTGGTTGTATTGTACACGGCACCGCCTGCGCAGACGGAGCGAATACCCTGAATCATCTCGCTCATATCGATATCTTTGAGCAAATACCCGGACGCACCGGCGCGGATACCTTCGATCACGTATTCTTGTACATCAAAGGTTGTCAGCAGCACGATCTTGGTATGGGGCAAGCGTTCCAGAATAGTACGTGTTGCTTCGATTCCGGTTTGACCCGGCATCTGGATATCCATCAGCATCAGATCGGGTTGGTATTGCTCTGCCAGCTGTACTGCCTGATTGCCATCGGAAGCTTCAGCTACTACTTGAATATCAGGTTGAAGATCGAGAATATAGCGGATGCCCTGCCGGATCAGCGCCTGATCGTCGGCAAGAATAATACGAATCACAGAATCGGTTTCGTTCATGAATGAACTCCTTTAGCGAGTAATGATCAATAGGTTAGGAGGATGCTATCGCTGCGGGTGCAGTGAGCGGCAATTCTACTTTGACAGTCATGCCGCCGCCAGGTGTTTGCCGGAAGGAGCAGCTCCCATGTAATTCGGTACAGCGGCGGCTCATATTGTTTAGCCCGAATCCATGCGTTAACGTCTGTTCTTCACGATAGCTGCCATTGTCTACAACTGTCAACTGTACAGTTGTGTCGGATTGCTGGATATTCACATCCACTTGCGTTGCATTGGCATGTCGTACAATATTCGTCAGCGACTCTTGCAATAACCGATATAACATCCGCTCTATAATATCGCCCCAACTATCATGATCGCCTTCGGAATGAAAAGTTAGCTCCAATCCGGAACGCTCTGCCACCTGAGTAGCGAGCATTCGTAGCTCGTCGTCCGTGCGCTCGCTGGCAGACCAATCCTTGACGACACTACGTACTTCAGCAAGACCTTGACGCGATACATCCAGCAGTTGATCGACCGTTTGCTCGGCTTGCTGTGGATTGGGACGGATCATCCATTTTAGTGCCTGTAGCTGCACAATAATAGAAGTAAAATGATGACCCAATCCATCGTGAATTTCGCCAGCGATGCGCGTACGTTCAGTGAGTGCGGCGTAGCGGACGGATTGTAGTGCATTTTCCTGTAAAGCATCATGTGCGCTTTGCAGCTGGCTGTGTACTTTTTCCAATTCTTCTAGCTGTTCACGGTTGATGCGATTGATACGAATATAGCGGGAAAAGCTGGTAATCCCTACATACAGACTGACCAGCGAAATGCCCATACTATACGGCAAACTGCCATCATAGCTGAATATGAGCATAAGGATACCGGTAAGAATGAGCAGTACAGTTGCCAGATGCTGACGCATCGCAGAACGAACGGATAGAATCGAGAACCATGCCCAGAGTAGCGCAAAGTATTGATCAATCGCTGTATTCAAGTACTGACTGATACATGTCATCGTAAATAAGAAGAGACTAATGATGATCAGCATCCAGTTTTTCATTTGAAAACGCCACCAGAGAAAGGAAGCGAAAAAGCAAATCATGATCAGATACACGACTGTGATCCAATCTGGATGCTGTATATAACTTTTGACCGCAAAATAGATCAAAATCAAGATGGCGCCTAACCGGAACCAAGGTCTGTTATTTTGAAGTCGTTCCAGCCGGGACGTATTCATGCACAGCTTCCTTCTTTCGTATTCAGTAATGGATGCGTGGATCATGCATGGCAATTGGATTAAAACGAACGATGATGTCGCACCAGTTGATTATATTGGATCAGTATAATGATGCGTGTCGTTACGATATTGGCAACGGCAGCTAGCAACAGTGCACCAGTCAACGCATTGCCGAGTGCAGCATGATGAGGCAATAGATAGCCTGCACCGATCATATACGATACGATGACGCGTAGTGCAATCAGAGCAACAATCGTTATGCGACTCATAATGGAAGCGCTAGTTACAATTTTACCACTGTCCGGGTCTTGATGAACAGTATGCCAGCGCGAACGGAACCAGCCCAGCATAATGCCGGCGATAGCTCCGCACAATAGCAGTAACTCAAGGGCAATGCTGCCCTGTAGTAGCGGCATAATTTGTGGAGATAGACCGATGATCAGAATAATAGGCAGAATGACTAGTGCGGTAGGGCGAACTTCTTTCGTTTTGGACATCATATTCACTCACTTTCCTGCGAATCCTAAGAACTCGCGGTTCGATTTGTTGGTTTTTTGAATTACATTCAGTATAGAAAAGATGGCATGACTCATCATCCGTATAGCGATGGAATATGCAGAAATGGTTCTCCATCCAGAGGTGGAGACGCGTGAAGAGAAAGTATGTATAGAACCTTTTAATACACATATAGAATTTATTGATTATCAGATGCGTTGACGCTGGTTCCTGCCGGATGCTAGACTGTATTCAAGTTTTAACCAACTTAAAAGGTCGGAATTATAAGATATTCAAAATTCCACATGACACGGAACGCTAACGGTTATAACCAGACCTGATCATAAAGGAGTGTTGAACTATGATTACAGTGAAAGCACCAGCCGTATACCGGAATGAACGTGGACTATTCAAACAAAGCGGTGAGCTGGTACACGCAATCGGGAACTATGCGCTAGTCATTGGAGGACGTAGAGCATTAGCAAGTGTCAGACCATCGCTGTTGCCTTCATTGGAGCAGGCAGGTGTACAGGTGCATGTGGAGACATTTGATGGATATTCCACACGGCAGGAGATTGAGTCGTATACGAATATTGCTCGTCAACTTCAAGTGAATGTCATTATCGGTGTTGGCGGTGGGAAAGTACTGGATCTGTCCAAGGCAGTTGCGCAGGAGGCTGGTATTCCGATTGTATCGGTGCCGACGATTCCGGCAACATGCGCGGCATGGTCGGCATTGACTGTACTGTACGATAGCGATGGTCAATCTGCTGGATACTTGCCGCTGAATCAATCACCTGCGTTGGTGCTTGCTGATCCCGATGTGCTGTCACAAGCACCGCGTCGTTATCTGGCAGCCGGAATCGGCGATACTCTAGTCAAATGGCATGAGTTTGCCGTCAATCTAAACGGGAATGCAGGCAGTCTTGCTTTGCGAAGCAGTGTAGGCACAGCCAAGCTCGCACTGGATATTTTGGAACGACACGCGCTCGAAGTATATGAGCAAGCAGGCAATGGACAGGTGACAGACGCTTTTACCGAAGTGACCGATTCGATTATCGTGCTTGCAGGGTTGGTCGGTACGATTCAGGATGGTTCCGCACATGCGGCGATTGCGCACGGATTGCATGATAGTTTGACCCGCTTGGAAGAAACGCATGATAGTCTGCATGGGGAAAAGGTAGCATTTGGACTGTTAACCCAGTGGGTGCTGGAAGGCAAAGAGCCGCAAGAGTTGCACCGACTTGCTTCATGGCTGCATCAGTTGGATCTGCCAGTCACTCTGAATCAGCTAGGGATTGAGAGTGATCATGAGCAGGCGGCAACGATTATTGCGAATGGATTGGCACTGCGTGAAGGTGCAGCGCAAAATCTAGCTTTTGCCGTGGATGCTGGAAGTGTGAAGCAGGCAATTCTGCGAGCGCATGAATTGGGACGCAGTTTACAGCAGCATGGAGATTATACAGCGGCTGAACAGGTGTTGCGCAGCATATCCAGCTCCCATTAAATGATCTGAATCGCTGTCGCTGTCGATCAATCCAGACAATCATTGTTACACGCCGCTACATAGCATGTAGATGCATATCTATTTTCAAAATCAGGCTTCACTATTAACGGGGAAAAGGTGATGGTTCATGAAACAACTGGTTAATCAGCGTAATTCAGCATTTGTAAGGCGCAAGTCCATATTCAAAATCGTTCCCGCACTGCTGCTTACTGCACTACTACTCGTAACAGCAGGCTGCTCCAAAGGCAGTCCAAACGCCGCCGCAGAATCGGCATCCGGTGGATCGGATAGTGGCGTTGTGCTGAAAGTCGGACAAACCGGATGGGGCAATCTGGAGCAAGGTCTAAAAGCAGCTGGACTCGACAATACGCCTTACAAGGTTGAATACAGCGTCTTCCAAGGTGGCAATCTGATTCTGGAAGCGATGGCTGCCAATCAGGTGGACTTTGGAACAACTAGCGAGATTCCGCCAATCTTCGCTTCACAGGCAGCGAATGGAGGCAATTTTAAAGTTGTTGCTGTCCAGGAAGGCAATACGCTAAATCAGGAAGTCGTCGTACCAAAAGATTCACCGATCCAAACACCTGCTGATCTAAAAGGGAAAAAGATTGCATTTGTCAAAAATACGACCGCTCACTATTTCCTATTAAAAATATTGCAGGATGCCGGGCTGACCTGGCAGGATATTCAGCCTGTTGAGTTGTCCACTGCGGATGGACTGAGCGCGCTGATCAGTGGCAAAGTTGATGTGCTGGCAAGCTATGGCAATGCGATTATCTCTGCGCACCAGAATGGAGCAACAACGCTGGCAAGCGCCAAGGACATTCTGTCCGGCAGCTTCCTCGTAACCGCTTCGGATAGCGCACTCGCCGATACCGCCAAAAAGGATGCGATCGCCGACTATCTTGATCGTTTGAACCAATTCTACGACTGGACACGCACGCATCAGGAAGATTGGGCGAAGATCACTGCCGCAGCTACTCACCAGCCGGAAGATCAGGCTTTAACGACGCTCAAAGAAGGCGAAGCACAACGCCCAAGTCATATTGTCGCCACATCCAAAGAAGCGATTGCTTCGGAGCAAGATGTCGCTGATACATTTACGGATGCAGGCGTATTATCTTCTAAAGTAGATGTATCTACTTTCTGGAGCGACGCGCTGAACGACAAGCTCAAAGCGCCGACAGCATCGAAATAAAAGAGTGAATAAAAATCGAAATAAACGCATAAATAAACACACTGTACTCTGATTACATTGCAGCGATGGAATAATCATTGTAGGAGGATCTGCTCAGATTCTAACCGAATCGCAAGGAATGGGAAATATAGTAGGGAGGTGGCACGAAGATGTCTTCCAAGTTCATATCTTCAACTGCATCTGCTCGGATGCAGGAACGTGCAGCAGCGCAGGATGCCGATGTTGAAGTGCAGCAATATCAAGCGGAAGCACCAGCCTCGTCGTCCGGTATTGTACAACAGCCGTCGACAGTCAGGACAACGACGAATGGTGGAACGGGTAGTCTGTTTCTACAGACGTGGGGCTCCCGTTTGCTACCATTCGGATTACCAGTACTGTTGATTATCGCATGGCAGTTGCTATCGACGACTGGCTGGATCACGAACAATATTTTGCCATCCCCAGCACAGGTGCTAGAAGCATTCTTCCGGCTACTAGGTACAGGTGAATTGGTAGATAATATCGCTATCAGTACGCAGCGTGCCTTGAGTGGATTTGCCATTGGCGGTGGACTCGGCTTCTTGCTCGGTGCACTTAATGGCATCTCGCGCTTGTCGGAAAAGGTATCTGATTCATCGATTCAGATGATTCGCAATATTCCACATCTATCGCTGATTCCGCTAGTCATCGTCTGGTTCGGAATCGGTGAAGAAGCGAAGCTGTTTCTCGTCTCGCTAGGGGTATTTTTCCCAGTGTATCTGAATACGTTTCATGGCATTCGTTCCGTCGATCACAGTCTGATCGAGATGGGGCGTGTATATGGACTGAGCCGGTTTGCGCTGTATACGAATATTATTTTGCCGGGTGCCTTGCCATCCATTCTGGTCGGTATCCGCTATGCGCTAGGAATTATGTGGCTCACGCTCATCGTTGCCGAGACCGTTGCCGCTGACTCTGGGATCGGGTATATGGCGATGAATGCACGTGAATTTATGCAAATGGATGTGATCGTACTAAGTATTCTGCTATATGCACTGCTCGGCAAACTGTCCGACAGCATTGCGAAGCTGTTGGAAAAGCGCTGGTTGCGCTGGAATCCATCCTTATCACGCAAGTAAACGTTGCAGCATGTACGAAACGACGAAACGCGTGCATACCATAAAATCCATACAGCAAGGAGGAAGTCAGATGACTGCATCTACAAGTGCCCCGTATTTGCATATCGACCGTATACAAAAGCAGTTCGGTGAGCGACTTATTTTGTCAGATATTGATGTACAAGTTCAAAAAGGTGAATTTATCGCCATTGTCGGTCGCAGCGGTTGCGGCAAAAGTACATTGCTGCGTCTGATTGCCGGGTTAGAGCAACCAACAAACGGGAACATCCACGTTCAGCAGGTACCCCAGTCTGCTGCCAAGGAGATGAAGCGGCAAACTACGCTGAGTTCGCGTCCCGGTGCGGACAGGCGGGGCAACATTAGTCGTCCGCGTCAAGTGGCGCGTCCGAATACCCGCTTCTTATTTCAGGAGTCTCGATTGCTACCATGGAAAACGGTGCTGGATAACGTAAGGCTAGGCATTCCAGATAAAAATCGTGATACTGCCCGTGAAGCGCTGCAACAGGTCGGATTGGGTGATCGCGAAAAGGATTGGCCTGCTGTACTGTCTGGCGGTCAGAAGCAGCGTGTCGCTCTAGCACGCGCCCTTGCCAGTCATCCTGATCTGCTGCTGCTGGATGAACCGCTCGGTGCGTTGGATGCACTGACTCGCATTGAGATGCAGCAATTGATCGAACGGTTGTGGATTGAGCAGCAATTGACGATCGTACTTGTCACGCATGATGTGAGTGAAGCGGTCGCACTTGCCGACCGGGTGTTGTTGATCGAGAATGGGCAGATTGAGCTGGATGTTCGTATTACGCTGGATCGTCCGCGTGAGCGAGATAGCGGATTTGCTCATTTTGAAAATCTGATTTTACACCGTCTGCTGAAGCGTGAGGAGCATCCGCATCCATTGGAACAGAAGCGCCAACCGAGCTTTTCGATCTGATATAGGCAGATGCCGTACGATACAGATGCAATGGATCAGAAACCATTCGACATAGGAGGGGATACGATGAGTGATCTGTCATCTCGGGATTCGCAGCTTCCTGCAACCGGTCAACTTGCCGATGATGTGTGGAAGCATGCAGATCAGCAACTAACAGGGGATGGGCAATCGACGGAATTAGAACATCATCATCCGCTCGCGTATCGGCAGGCGGTATTGGATGATGTGGTTGAGCTGCATCAGGTGATCATCGATGCGTACGAACCGTTACGCCAGCTACAGATTCCATTTCCGGCAGGCTATGCGACTGTAGAGGCGATTGAGCACAATATCGCTGCGCATGAGTGTTATGTGCTACTGCGTGACGGTCAGATTGCAGCTACGGTCACACTGGATCGCGAAGATCAGCCGCGCTTGAAGGCATTGAGCGATCTGCCATTTATTCGCTGGTTTGCTGTTGCTCCTCAGTTCAAAGGGCAAGGAGATGGCGCTCGTCTGCTAGATTGGGTTGAGCAGCAGATCATTCTGGGCAAACACAACCAGCCCGGCGTTATGCTGGCAACAGCATCGCGTCATCCGTGGTTGGCAGCAATGTATGAGCGCAAAGGGTATCGCATCTTTCACGATTATGTGAATAGTGGCGAGCATATTGTGTATATGGCAAAGCAATTGAATCCTGAAGTGAATTTTCAGTCCCTGCTGCATGTGTAGCAGAAGACAATGAGTATAGTAGAGTATCAGCAACGTCTACAAGACAAATACATTTCATCTGTTTCCATTCCAAAGGAGGAACTTTATCATGTCCAATTCACATACTAATGCACAGGAATTTCAAGCAAACAACGGGAAAATCGTCGTCTGGAGCAAAACGGGTTGCCATTTCTGCCAGGAGATCAAAACGTATCTGGAAACAAACGGCTACGAGTACAGCAATCTGGAAGTAGCGGGCAACGATGTACTGCGCGATGTGCTGGACGCCAAATACGGTATTCGTCATGTGCCGGTCGTGGAAGTCGGTCACGGGGGCAGTTATACGGCGCTGCTAGAACCGGATCTGGAGAAGCTGCAACAATTGCTGCAACAACAGGCTCAAGTATCGGTGTAAGTAGAGGCGCGTTATAACGTACAACGTACAATAGAGAGGATGAATGCAATGAGCAAGCGTCAATTGAAATTTGGAGCGATTATTCATGGCGTGGGCGGCAGTATGTCCACTTGGCGTCACCCGGAGGTGCTGTCGGATGCCAGCGTGAATTTTGACTTTTACAAGCGTCAGGCATTGAAGGCGGAAGAAGGCAAATTTGATCTGGTATTCATCGCAGACGGTCTGTTTATTAATGAAAAATCGCTGCCGCATTTTCTTAATCGGTTTGAGCCGGTAACGATTCTGTCGGCGCTAGCAGGCGTCACATCCAAAATCGGTCTGGTAGGCACGATCTCGACTAGCTATAGCGAACCGTTTACAATCTCGCGTCAGCTGGCTTCGCTGGATCATATTAGCGGTGGACGTGCGGGCTGGAATGTGGTGACATCGCCGCTGGAAGGCACAGCGTTGAACTATAGCCGCGACCGTCATCCGTCTCATCCAGAGCGCTACAAGATCGCGTCTGAATATCTAGACGTTGCCAAAGGGCTGTGGGATTCGTGGGAAGAAGATGCGTTTGTACGCGATAAAGAAAGCGGCGTGTTCTTTGACCCGGACAAGCTGCATACGCTGAATCATCAGGGAGAATACTTCTCCGTGCAGGGACCGCTGAATATCGGGCGTACGCCGCAGGGGCAGCCGGTGATTTTCCAAGCAGGCTCATCCGAAGATGGCAAAAACCTCGCTGCTCGCTCGGCGGACGCGATCTTCACTGGTCAGGAGACGCTGGCGGATGCACAGGCGTTCTATCAGGATGTGAAGAGTCGTGTCACCGGATATGGACGGGACGAGGACGAAGTGAAGATTTTGCCGGGCATTACGCCTATTATTGGACGTACGGAGGAGGAGGCAGAGCAGAAGTATCAGGAGATCGCTAGTCTTGTGACGATCGATAAGGCGCTGCAATACTTGGGACGCTTCTTCGATCATCATGACTTCTCGCAGTATCCGCTGGATGAGCCATTCCCAGAGCTGAACGGCATCGGAAGTAACAGCTTCCGCAGCGGCACTGACAAGATCAAAAAGGATGCCAAAGAGCGCAATCTGACGCTGCGTGAAGTAGCACTGCAATCGGCAACGCCGCGCAGCAACTTTATCGGTACAGCCGAGCAGGTAGCTGACCGCATTCAGGAATGGTTTGAGCAAAAAGGAGCAGACGGATTCATTATCCATTCTGATCTGCCGTCGGGATTGCATGATTTTGTCGATCAAGTGGTGCCGATTTTGCAGGCGCGTGGCATCTATCGTGAAGACTATGAGCATACTACATTGCGTGAGAATCTGGGTGTGCCTATTCCGCAAAATCGTTATGCTGCCAAGCCGGTGAACAGCTGAGCATAAGGTGATGACCAGAGATGTATGATTTTCCCATTCTGGTGACAAGTGGCGAAAGTGCGCGTCCCGCCTGACTTTTTCTTTTCCAAAAGCTGGCGGAACGCGTTCTGTACCCGCGAAACCCGTTGACATTGCACAGTTCACAACCTATGATACATAAAACCAAGTTAAATGATTGGTAAAATAAGATTTGGTGAATACAAGCTATATTCATACACTGATGAAAGGGGAATGCACCGTGAACATTGAGAATATGGAAGCTTTTGTGTACATCCATCATTACGGCAGCTTTAACAAGGCGGCAGAGATTCTGTTCCTGTCCCAGCCTTCCGTCACCGCGCGAATTCAATCGCTGGAGAGAGAACTAGGCTGCAAACTGTTCGAACGGCTTGGACGTCAGATTGTGCTGACCGAAGAAGGTAGACGCTTTTTGCCGTACGCTCAACAAGTATTGCAAGTGCTGCAAAAAGGTAGACAACGGATTCAAACGGTCAAGACAACACCAGAGGAGCTGACCATCGGATGCACCATTTCCGTATCCAATTATGTCATTCCGGAGCTGTTACCCCAATTGAAGTTACAATATCCACAAACCAATTTTAAACTGATTACGGCAACGACCGACCAGCTCGTCAGCCGTCTATTGAATAAAGAAATTGATATTGGATTTGTACGCAAAATGATGCATCCGTCGATCCGTACCGTATCTTCTTACGAAGATCCGATTTCATTGTATGTGTATGCCGACCACCCGTTTGCGTATCGTCCGCCTACATCGATTGCCGCACTGGAACGCCAGCAGCTCGTCTTTTTCGAATGCGGCTCACTCGACTGGCTGCGCATCCACCGTGTATTCGAAGCGATGGAATCGCCACCAGAGATCGCCTTTCAGGTTGATCACTCCGAAACCGCCAAGAAACTCGTTCTGCAAAAAGCCGGCATCGCCTTCTTACCCGGCTTGAGCGTACACGAAGAAGTCAAACAGGGCTTGCTCGTCCGTGTTCCACTGCCGGAAATCGAAGGCATCTCCCTGCAAACGAGCCTGGTCACGCTAAAAGAACAACCTGCCCACATGACATCCATGATGGCGGATCTGCTGCGAGACGTCGACTACTTCCGCCGCCAAGAACAACCCGAAATCGCCGTCCCCGGTTAACGAGGACGACCATACCAAAGAGAAACATAATCACCAAGCTCAATCAAACAAACAAATCTATACCAATGCATACCAATCGACACATAACACCAATCCATCCATACATCACGCAACACCCGACAAACAAACTGCAACCCATACCAGCCAACGACACCACCAGCGGGGCGAGCCAACCAAAGCACGCCCCGTTTGGCATTGTAAAATCAATAGCTAACTAACTATATACACCATTCACAACATCTTCCATGTTATATCATTTCATACCCTAATAACACGAATAGAATTTGCCTATATCAACTCACAACGATTTTTTCAAAAAAATTCTATTGATCACTTGATACTCTATTAATCATCAAGGTTTTCATGTTTCCCACTGCCGCCCACCCAAAAGGTGGAGGTTGCACGGAACGGAGGGAAGGAAATAAGGGAAATGGAACGACCTTGGAGGTGCGAGAATCTACATGTAATCCTAATCCGTAGATTCTCGTGCCTCCACCGGAGTTCCATTCCCTTATTCCTTCCCGCAGTGGATTCAACCATTCACCACCCTACCTATAGATTTGTTCAATACCCATATAGAATCTTTCGATTAAAACCTGCATTGACGCTACCCATCACAAGATGATAGATTTATCGCACATCCACTACATCTGGTTGCAACACACAGTCGCTGGATAAAATCCGATTAAAAAGATAAGAATTTGGGGGAATAGGTAATGAACAACAGACAAAGCCAATTCAAGACATGGAATTACTTCACAAAAGGACCGATATTCGCACTGATGGCACTGATGCTCTTTTTATCCGGGTGCGCCTCGGTTAGCGAATCAAGCGGCGGTTCCGCAAGCAGTACGACAACCGCATCATCCGGTAATGCCGATGCAGCAAGCTCCAATGGAGTTCGCAAAATCATTGTCGGAACAGGTACGCAATTTCCGAATGTGTGCTTTATCGATGAGAATGGCAAGCTGACCGGTTACGATGTAGAGCTGGTACGCGAGATCGACAAGCGTCTGCCGGATGTGGAGTTTGAATTCAAAACGATGGAATTCTCCAACCTGCTGCTGAGTCTGGAAACGAACAAAATCGACTTCGTTGCTCACCAGATGGAAACGAACCCGGAACGGGAGGAAAAGTACCTATTCAACAAAGTGCCATACAGCATTTTCCTGAACCGGGTAGCGGTAGCGAAGGATAACAATACAATCCAAGGTCTGGACGATCTGAAAGGTAAAAAAGTACTGACTGGCGCAACAAGCAACGCCGCGTACTTACTGAACCAATACAACAAGACACATAACAACGCGATTGATGTAGTCTACACAAGCGGTGCAGCTAACGATACCGTACAGCAAGTCGTTTCTGGACGTGTCGATGCAACGATCACAACGGACTTTGCCAACCGCTTCAACACCGATGCAGACGGCAATGTAGCACTGAAAACAGTCGGTGAGCCACTAAACGAGTCCAACGTATACTTCGTCTTCCGCAAAGACGAGCAAGCACTGTCCGATGAGATCGACAAAGCCGTAACGGAAATCAAAGCCGATGGCACACTGAAAAAACTGAGCGAGCAATGGCTGGGCGATGACTTTACCAAAACATTGGCTGAAGCCAAAGTGACAGGTCAATAAGGTTATACGTATGCATCATTCTAATTCTATTCATGGCAGGGAGGAACAGACATGAGCAGACGTTTTGACATTAACTATGTGTTTGACTTTATACCGAAGCTACTGGCGTATCTGAACATCACGCTGCTCATCGTCGGCAGCTCGATAGCACTGGGGCTGCTGATCGGTTTGCTGGTCGCACTGCCGAGACTGTACAACGTGCCTGTATTGCAGCGCATCTCGCGCATTTATGTATCGTTTTTCCGTGGTACGCCGATTTTGATCCAATTGTTTCTGATCTATTACGGATTACCGGAAATACTTGGTTGGCTGCATATCGATGTATCTCGCTTTTCCGTACTATACTTTGTCATTCTGACGTATGCGCTGAATAGCGGGGCATTCATCTCTGAGATGATCCGGGCAGCGGTGGAAGCAGTGGACAAAGGACAGATTGAGGCAGCACATTCCATCGGTATGAACGGGTATCAGACATTTCAACGTATTATTTTGCCACAGGCATTGGGAGTCTCAGTGCCGCTGTTCGGCAATCTAGTGATCGGGAATCTAAAAGACACCTCGCTCGCCTTCACACTTGGAGTTATGGAGATGACCGGGCGCTCGCAAACACTCGGTACGGCGACTCAACATTTTATCGAAACGTATATCGCATTGTCGTTGATCTACTTTGTCATCAGCGTCATTTTGGAACGCGGCTTTATCTGGTTGGAGCGTTATCTGAACCGGTATGCACGTACCGATCAGGTGGAACCACGTGCACGCTCTTTCCGGCGCTGGCAACTGCGACCCATTCCACTTAACGGAAAAGGAGGCAAAAACGGATGAGCTTTGATCCTTCATTTATGTGGACAGCGTTTCTCAGTCTATTCCAAGCGTTACCGACAACGCTGCTCATTACGGCAGTCTCCGTCATTGCTGGCTTCGTGATTGGCGGTGTGGTGGCATTGAGCCGGATTTATCGCATTCCGGTGCTGGCACAGCTGTCTGCGGCATATGTTACCTTTGTTCGCGGTACGCCGATGCTGATGCATCTGTTGCTCATTTATTTCGGGCTACCGCTCCTGATCGACGGCATCGCCAAAGCACTGGGGAGTTCTTTCACATCCGCTTCGATTCCACTCATCGGCTTTGCTTGTATCGCTTTTTCCATTACGGCAGGAGCGTACATGTCCGAGGTCGTGCGCGCCGGTATTCTGGCGGTAGATCGCGGTCAGATAGAAGCGGCACATTCGATTGGGATGACAACGCCGCAGGCATTGCGCCGGATCGTATTCCCGCAGGCATTGGCAGTGAGTTTGCCCAATCTGTCCAACTCCGTAATTGGTATGCTGCATGGTTCCACACTGGCGTACACGATATCCGTCGTGGAGATTAATGCGCAAGCACAGGTCGTCGCTGCGGACAATTGGAAATATTTTGAGGCGTATGTAGCAGCTGCATTGTTGTTCTGGGGACTAACTGTCCTGATCGAACGATTGAGCGGCTGGCTGGAATATAGACTAAACAGCTTTCAACGAGGAGGTGCGCTATGATCGCGCTGGAGAAGATCAGCAAGTCGTTTGGTAAGCATGAGGTGTTAAAACAGATCGACCTGTCGGTGGACAAAGGCGAAGTCGTCGTCATCCTCGGTCCTAGCGGCTCTGGTAAAACGACGCTGCTACGCTGTATCAACTATTTGGAGCGTCCAGATCAAGGACAGATTCAGGTAGGCAAGCACAAGGTGAGTGGCAAGCATCCGTCACGCCATGACATTCACCAGCTACGTCAACAGACTGCGATGGTATTTCAACAATACAATCTGTTCAAGCACAAGACGGCACTGGAAAATGTGATGGAAGGATTAACGGTAGTACGCCGCATTCCACGCAGTGAAGCGGAAGAAATCAGTACCCGAATGCTGCAAAAGGTCGGTCTGGGTGAGAAGCTCAACCACTATCCAAGTCAGCTATCCGGTGGTCAGCAGCAGCGTGTCGGCATTGCCCGCGCACTGGCGCTCAATCCTGAAGTGATTCTGTTTGACGAGCCGACTTCGGCACTGGACCCAGAACTGGTTGGCGAGGTGCTAGAAGTCATTCGGCGCATTGCGGAAGAGGGCATTACGATGATTATCGTTACCCATGAAATGGGCTTTGCCCGCGATGTGGCAAGCCGCGTCGTGTTTATGGATGGCGGGGTTGTAGTGGAGCAGGGCAAGCCGGACGAGATTTTCCAGCGTCCACGCGAGGAGCGTACCAAGCAATTCCTGCGCCGCATTACGCCAGAAGCGAATTATTCGATCTAGTGATCTGATGTCGATGATCTGATCCAAAGAAATGATACAGCAAGCATGTGAACCTAGTAGATACGGCAACAGATGAGCCTATATGCAACTTACTGAATCAAACAGATAAAGAATGGAGGATATGAGATGACTATGCCTGTTGGAATATTGGATCAAACGCCAATTTATGAAGGGGAAACTGCTGAGCAGTCCTTTGCCCGTACGATTGAACTGGCACAGCTTGCGGAACGACTCGGTTATCGACGCTTCTGGGTGTCGGAGCATCACGATTCGGCGAGTGTGTCTGGTTCGTCGCCGGAGGTGCTGATCTCCTATCTGCTAGCATGTACCAATCATATTTTGCTTGGTTCTGGTGGGGTCATGCTACAGCATTATAGCCCGTACAAAGTTGCCGAGAACTTCAATGTGTTGGCGGCGCTGGCACCCGGACGGGTGGAGCTGGGCATCGGTCGTGCACCGGGTGGACTGCCGCGTTCAACGCGTGCGCTGCAAGGCGAGCATGGAGATCCGCGCTCATTAACAGACAAGCTATTGGAGACGCGTAATTATTTGCACAATCGGATAGCTGATGATCATGCGCTGGCAGGCATTCATGTCAGCCCGCAATCCGCACATCCGGCATCTATTTTCCTACTCGGTGCAAGTCGTGACAGTGCGGAATTGGCTGCACGTCAGGGGCTGCCGTATGTATTCTCACTGTTCATTAATGGCGATGAAGAGGTAGCGCTGGAAGCGGTACAGGCGTATCGTGCATCGTTCGTACCATCCGCCGAGCTGGCAGAGCCGCATGTCATTCTGGCGCTGTCCATCATCGTAGCGGATAGCGATCAGGAAGCAGATGAGCTGGCAGGCGAGAATTTGTCAGTCAAAATCCATCTGGAAAGCGGTCGCGTGCTCACCGTGGGCACCGTTGCACAAGCCGAGGAATTCGGTCGCCAATCGAATGAAACGTTCCGCATCGAAGTAAAAGAAGCCAAAGTCGTCAAAGGCTCTCCCAATCACGTATATGAACAGCTATCTCATATCCGCGAACGCTTTGGCATTCAGGAGATTATTACACATACCGTAATTCGTGATTTTGATAAAAAAGTACGTTCGTTTGAGTTGTTGCAACAGGTATTCGTACAGCATGGAGAAGAGAATGGGATAACCAACTCTACCGCTGAACTGGACACATCGACAGCAGCGCGGTAGCATACCGTTATACATTTGCCATCACATCATGAGAGGAGCGGACTACCGATGACATTAACCGAAGCATTGCAGGAACGGCTGGTGGAGGTGCGCCGTCATCTGCACCGCCATCCTGAGCTATCTGGAGAGGAGATTGAGACGACAGCGTATATTCGCCAGCAGCTGCTTGCTGCTGAGATTCGTATTTTGGATACACCGCAGCTAAAAACAGGCATTATCGCTGAAATCGGATCTGCGAACGGCCCTATTGTAGCGTTACGTGGCGATATTGATGCGTTACCAGTGCAGGAGGAGACCGGGCTACCGTTTGCATCGGAAATTCCCGGTAAAATGCACGCCTGCGGGCATGACTTTCACACCGCATCGCTACTTGGTGCCGCCTATTTGCTAAAGCAACAGGAGGATCAACTGTCAGGTAAAGTCCGCTTGATTTTTCAACCTGCTGAGGAAAAGGCGAAAGGTGCTCAGCAAGTTATCGCTGCTGGTGCATTGGAAGGAGTATCCGCAGTATTCGGATTGCATAACAAGCCGGATCTGCCAGTCGGAACGATCGGTGTTAAGGAAGGCGCACTGATGGCGGCGGCTGACGGATTCCGTGTAGACGTGCGTGGCAAAGGTACACATGCCGCTGTGCCAGAAGCTGGACTTGATCCAATTGTAATTGCTGCGCATATCATTACCGCACTGCAATCGATCGTCAGCCGCAGTATTAGTGCACAGGATAGTGCCGTCATTAGCGTTACACAGCTGAATAGTGGTCATGTTTGGAATGTGATTCCCGATCTGGCTCGTCTGGAAGGAACGATTCGTACGTTTGATGAGAATGTACGCCGTCATGTACGTCAACAATTTGAGCAGGTGACTCACGGTGTAGCATCGGCATTCGGTGGCACCGTTACTGTCAAATGGATCGACGGTCCGCCGCCTATCCATAATGATGCCGAGTGGGTACCTGTGGTAGAGCAGGCTGTACAGGCTGCCGGGTTGCAGACGATTGTTCCAGCTGTATCGCCAGCGAGCGAGGATTTTTCTTTTTATCAGCAGGAAGTGCCGGGTGTATTCCTGTTTGTCGGCACATCCGGTCCGCAGGAGTGGCATCATCCGGCATTTGATGTGGATGAACAGGCGCTGAGCAGTACTGCTACTGTGCTAGCACAAACTGCGCAGCATGCGCTAAACAAACTATCCAGCTCCAATAACGTTCGCGTATAACATTTGGATCTGAACGATGTACAGTTTTCATATCAGAAAGGTGGTTATTCTTGTGACTCAACCTGTGTCGCAACCTGATCTGTCGCTGTTGTCTCGTCATATTCCATCAACACCGTCCATTGGTAGTACAACAGTTACGCATGAAGATCATGTGCATCTATCGTTTGGCTTTGCTGCACCGCATTTGTTCCCGATTGCTGAGTTGGAGCAGGCATCGGGGCAAGCGATCACGAGCCATGGGCGACAGGCATTGCAATATTCGGGCGCACCTGGTCCTGAGTATATTTTGGAATGGGTATTGAACCGTGCGCAGCATAACGGTATAGAAGCGCAGCGCTCTGACGTGCTGATTACATACGGTGCCACACAAGGCTTGTCGCTAGCTGCGCAATTGTTACTGGAGCCGGGCGATGAAGTGTGGACGGAAGCGCCGACCTTTTTTAGCGCTTTACAGGCTTTTCGTTTGTCCGGTGCGGCGATCTCTTCCTTTTCATTGCAGGAGGATGGGCTGGATATCGACGCATTGGAAGAAGCGCTCATTCAGGCAAAAACCGAAGGTCGCGCGTTGCCGAAACTGCTCTATACGATGCCAACGTATCACAATCCCGGTGGTGTAACGTTATCGCTAGTGAAGCGCCATCGTCTGGCGGCACTGGCACGCGATTATAATTTCTACCTGCTGGAAGATGATGCTTACGCGGAACTGAACTTTACAGGCGAGTACTTGCCTACCTTGTATTCGCTCGCACCGGAGCGGACCATCTACCTGAATACCTTTTCCAAAATCATCGCTCCCGGCATCCGTCTCGGTTGGGCGATCGCGCATCCGCTGCTGATCGATAAGCTGCGCATCCTGATGCTTGGTGGCAGCACGGGCGTCTTCACACAGGAGATTTTGGCATCGTTGCTGTCGCGCTTGAACTTTGAACAACACTTGGATCAGCTGAACGATCATTACCGGACACAACGCGATATTATGGCGCATGCGATTGATCGTCATTTTGGGGATGAAGTTCATTATGTACTGCCAGAAGGTGGCTTCTTCCTATGGCTCACGTTCCCAGAGTCCGTCGATACGACCATACTTCAACAATTGGCAGCCAATCAGGGCGTGAGCATCGTAGACGGGCGTAGCTTCTACCCAGATCGTAATACTCACCACCATGTACGCCTCTGCTTCAGCTATTGCACCAGCGACCAAATCGAAAAGGGCATTGTCCGTTTAGCAGCCGCCTACGCACAATACAAACAAAGTGCAACGACAAAATCAGATCAATCCATCTCAACCGCAACTATATAAGCATGTAAAGTAACTACAAATGATCGTGTAAATAAACCATAATAAACCCTTTGCCTATGCAAATGACTCTTATGTTTGACAAAGAGTGATGTGCATATGTGGAAGGGTTTTTGTGTATCTTTATACAAAGTCGTTACTTCATACGATGAATAAGAGAAATATATGCAACACATAGTAAGGAAATAAAATCTCAGGTCTAATTTAAATTAACAACAAATTAATTGTTGACAATATATATCAATCCCGTTATGATAAATGCAAGCAAGAATCATGTATGCAAGGTATAATACTATTTAAATTAATTAATTTATTTAAAGGGTGAGAAAAGTGGATAATAAAGATACACTGGCACTGGAACAGCACCTCTGCTTTTCTCTTTATGCAGGTTCACGGGCAATCACGCGCATGTACTGGCCGATGCTTGAAGAAATGGGCATTACCTATCCGCAGTATCTGGCACTTGTCGTGCTGTGGGATAAACGCGAGTGCACCATTAAGGAACTGGGTAAGGAGATTTATTTGGACTCTGGTACAATGACATCGATGTTGAAGCGGATGGAAGAAGCCGGATTGATCACACGTCAACGCTCGGTAGAGGATGAACGTGTTGTCAAAATTCGCATTACGGATAACGGTATGGAGCTGCGCGAGCGTTCTGCTTGTATCCCACAATCGCTGCTGCAATCAACGGGATTGAGCCGCGATGAACTGGAAAATCTGAATCAACAAATTCGCCAGATTATCGGTAAACTGAAAGTATAAATAGATGTATAGATCGCAAAGGAACCGGGTTTCGGAACATTTGTTTCGATGCCCATCCTTTTGTTTACAAATTTTGTATACAAAATAATTGTTAAAAATGCAGAAATGGAAAGTAGTAGAAGTTGAAAATAGTGTTTGTATATTCCGGATTGCTCATGCTGTGGCAAAGCGGAGGCAGTCGTTTATATAAATGATCGTATGTGTACGCAACCGCTGCTTTACTTTTTCCCTTATCGCATCATTCATATATGGAAAAGCGCTTGTTCCGCAGGTGGAATAAGCGCTTTTGTATGTTGCGCCGGAATATTCTATTTATTCGCGAAACGAGTAACACCTGCCGGGTGTACAAAAAACAGTAACATGCTATGATAATTTACAGGAATAAGAAAGAGAGGGACAGGATGGAGTGTCAATATGAGATGTACGGCACTTTCCCGTATACTATTCCGGGGATAATGGTAAAGGACAAGTCAGCACAGGAGGGAACAGATATGGGTTCACGAATGATGCATTATTGTATTGCCGCACTGATCGAGAGTAGGTTAGGCTGGCATGACCGTCAGTTTATGCTAGGCAATCTGGCGCCGGATGTGGTGGAATACGCAGCCAATGACCGGAGCAAGCGCCGCTCTCATTTTATTCGGTTGGATTCGACGGGGGAAGGTTTTTTTGATCTGGAACGGTTTGCCGCTACATATTTGCGGGAACAGCGCAGTCCATTTCATATTGGCTATTATTTTCACCTGCTGACCGATGATCTGTGGATCAAAAAGATTTATGCGCCGTATATTAGCAAACTTGCACCAGAGGACAGACAGGAAGCAAAAGAGAAATACGAACGCGATCTGTGCCGATTGGACAGCCAGTTGCCTGCTTATTATGGCGTTGTATATACACAATTGAACGATGAGGTTGTTGCCATGCCGGAAGCAGATCTGAAGCTGTTACCACTGCTGGTGAGTGATTTGGAAAATGAACTGCTGCATCCTGAAGATACGCCTGCGCCTGTGGAATCATTGGAATTGCTGCGATGGGATGACGTGATAGCGGTGCTGGAAGAGACAGTGCAAGCCTGCTTGACCCAATTACGCATGTGGGAAGAAGCGGATACAATGTTTTTCCGACACGGATATCGGCAGACGCTGGAAGGCAATCTGTAATGTTGTGGATTAGCTGGAAGTAGAGCTTGAAGGTTGTTTATCTGCTGCTGGATTATTGATTTGGCAGCGCGTTTTACATAGCAATAGAGGGATACATGGACTTCAAACAATCTATAATCAGATACACAGAATGATGCATCGTTGATTAATCTGGTCAAAAGGAGTGAAGATTGTGGGCGATTTTTTATCTGAATCTAAGCAGCGTGATCCGCTATTGCTATCGTTTCCTCAACAATGGACAAGTGAGCGGTTGTTGATCCGTGCCCCGCGTCCGGGCGATGGTGCTGTTGTAAATGAAGCGATTGTAGAGAGTGAAGTGGAGCTGGCACCCTGGATGACTTGGGCTCATCCGCTGCCAACGGTGGAACAGTCGGAAACAAATGCGCGGCGCGGGCATATTAACTTTTTGGCGCGTGAGGATCTGGTGTTGTATATATTTAATCTGCAAACAGGTGCATTTGTCGGTAGTAGCGGGCTACATCGGATCGATTGGGAACTTCGCAGCTTTGAGCTAGGCTATTGGGTCAGATCGTCGCAGGCGGGACAGGGCTTTATTACAGAAGCAGTACATAGTATTAGCAATTTTGCGATTCGGTATTTACACGCCAATCGTCTGGAAATTCGCTGCGATGAGAATAATCATGCGAGTGTGGCGGTTGCTCGCAGAGCTGGTTTTACGTTAGAAGCCAAATTGCGTAATGCGAGAAGGGATCAGCAGGGCAAGCTAGGTAATACGATGATATTCTCAAAAGTTCATGGTGTGGAATATGATCGGAATGAATGGGCGATGGAGGAATGAATATGACAACTATCAACATACGGCGTGCTCAGGCAGGAGATGCGGCAGAGATTGCCCGTCTGTGTGAACAGCTTGGTTATGCTGCAACGACAGAGGAAATTATAGAACGACTGACCGGATCGCTCAACAATGAGCAGCATGCAATCTATGTAGGCGAACTGGAAGCAGTTCCAACTCAGCTGGCAGGCTGGATTCATGTAGTGGGTAGATATTTGCTGGAATCGGCGCCTTTTGTAGAAGTTGGCGGTCTGGTCGTCGATGAACAAATCCGTGGCACTGGATTAGGTCGACGCTTGCTAGAGCAGGGCGAGCAATGGGGACGGGAGCAGAAGTATGAAATGATTCGTCTGCGCTCGGCTGGTCATCGGCTGGAGGCACATCAATTTTACAAACATGTTGGATATGACAATTTCAAAATGCAGCAGGTATTTCAGAAACGTCTGTAGATAGAGGCATGATAGCAAATCGTCGCTGAAAGTTCTTTGAAAGTTAGCTGAGAGTTAGCAGAGGGTTCGCTGAACGTTCGTTGTCCGGCAGGAAAAGGTATCATAGGTTGACCCGCATCTTCTATAGAAATGCGGGTTTTTGGCATGTTGATCTGCTTTCTCATGAGCCGTCGCACAACATAAGCCGCAGCGCAGAGCTTGATGAGGTAAGGCTTGATAAGGTTCGATAAAGCTCATATTTGACATACCGGACGATATATATGCCATATTTACGCGCAATTGTGAACATGTGTAGAATGTACATAAGCAACAACGATAACAAATCCAATCCTGACAAGCGAGGTAATCTACAGATGAATCCGTTATCCGCAGTTCCCGAACCGAAGCTTGCTTTTCAACCGAAACATTATGTATGTCGCCGTGCCGTCGGACAGAGTGATTGGAGTGGCAGACTGGATCAGCCGTTCTGGCAACATGCGGAGTGGACGGATGAGTTTGTCGATATTGAAGGGCATCTTCGTCCGCACCCAACCAAACAAACGAGAGTCAAAATGTTGTGGGACGACGACTATTTTTATATCGCTGCTGAGATGCTGGAGGACGAAATTTGGGCGTATCAGACAGAGCGGGATTCGGTTATTTTTTACGATAATGACTTTGAGATTTTTATTGATCCAGATGGGGATAGCCATCAATATTATGAATTTGAGATCAATGCACTTGGAACGGTGTGGGATCTGCTGCTGGTCAAACCGTATCGAGATGAGGGACCACCGATCAACGGTTGGGACATTAGCGGTCTGAAGACTGCTGTACATATCGATGGACAATTGAATCAGCCGAATGCAGACAATCGGATGTGGTCGGTGGAGATTGCGATGCCGTGGCGCAGCTTACAGGAATGTGCGCCTCACAAGCGTCCGCCGCTGGCTGGCGAGCATTGGCGGGTAAACTTCTCACGGGTGGAATGGCAGGTGGATGTGGTGGATGGACAATATGTGAAGCGCAGCGATCCAGCTACCGGCAAACCGTTACCAGAAGATAACTGGGTATGGAGCCCGCAAGGTGTCGTCAATATGCACTATCCCGAAATGTGGGGCTATGTGATCTTCGACGATGCAGCAGTAACCCAAACCACATCTCCACATACGATCCATGCACCACAGCAGAGTGAGCTGGAACAGCTAAAATGGACACTGCGCCGTCTGTATTACAAACAGCGACTCTATGCGGAACAGCATGGTGTGTACAGCAATGACATACAGTCACTTCTGACAATTGGCGATACGGACTTCCCGTTACTCGTTCCGTCGCAGTTATCTATTCAAACGACAAATAGCCTGTTCCAGCTATCCGCTCCCATGCGTGATCATCAGACGCTGGTCTGCATTCGGCAGGACGGTCTGATCTGGCAGGAACATACGAAGCCACATCCAACAACTGGCACCGGAGGGAACGCACAATGACAGTACAGCAGGAATATGGTCTGAATCGGCAGGACATCGCGGACAAGCTGGCATGGAAACGACAGCAGATCAGCGGGCGTGAGCAGGAATTATTTGGCGTGTTGGAGCAACCGTTAGAGCCGGAGGAGCGCCTGCTGCTGGAATGGCTGTATGCCTACATGCCGCTGCATGATCTGGCAGATTATGATGGTGAATATTTTCTGAAGCATGTGCGCCATGTATTACAAGTACGTCAGAATATGCCGTGGGGAACAGATATTCCAGATGAACTATTTGTACGCTTTGTGCTGCCGTATCGGGTGAATAATGAGAATATCGATAACAGCCGCATCGTGATATACGATGAGTTGGCACCGCGGGTGCAGCAGTTGTCGTTGCATGATGCGATTTTGGAAACCAACTACTGGTGTCATGAACGGGCGACGTATATCGGCACGGATATTCGCACCGTTTCACCGCTGACGATTATGCGAACAGCGCTCGGACGATGCGGAGAGCAATCGACATTTACCGTAACTGCGCTTCGTAGTGTCGGCATTCCAGCGCGTCAATGTTATACCCCGCGCTGGGCGCATTGCGACTCCAATCATGCGTGGGTAGAAGCGTGGGCAGATGGACAATGGCATTATTTAGGTGCTTGTGAACCGGAACCGGTGCTGGATGAAGGCTGGTTCCGCTTACCGGCAAAACGCGCAATGCTCGTCAATACGCGAATCGCTGGTCCAGCAGACGGTCCTGAGGAAGTTTGCTCTACCCATCCTTGGTATAACGAAATTAATATGCTGGATCGATATGCAGCTACTCGCACTTTGACTGTTAGAACAGTGGATAATCATGGACAACCGCTAGCTGCGGAGGTGCAGTATCAGCAGTACAATGCAGCTGAATTTTTCCCATTGTCGATTCTGAATAGTGGGGATAACGGTGTCGTGAGTCTGACAACCGGATATGGTGATCTGCTATTACATGCGCGTACAGTGGATGGACAGTTGTGGGGAGAGCAGTTGGTATCGGCGCAGGAGATGGATGTGACCTTGGTATTGACAACAGATGCCCAATTGGAGGCATCGCCGTTGAAGCAGTCTACCGGAACATTGCAATGGAAAATGTCGCCATCACCTGCACCTACCGCTGAAGAAGGACCAGAAGTAACGGATGCCCAGCGCGAACGACATGAACAGCGCGTACAGGAAGGCACTGCGATCCGCACCGCCTTTGAACAGACCTTTGTAACCGCAGAACAGGCAAAAGCAGCAGCGGAGAAATGGCAATTACCGGTGGCAGATATCCAATCGATTTTGCAGTCAGCCAAAGGCAACGGGGCAGAAATTATGGCATTTCTGGAGCAATGTGCCTCAGCGCAGCGTGAATTAGCGCTACGCTTGCTGCAAAGTTTGCGACCCAAAGATCTACACGATACGTTTACAGTGTCGCTCCATGATCATCTGCTGGGAGCAGCGGAGTATGAAGGGCAATGGAGCAGCGACCGAGATACCTTTAATCAGTATGTGCTGTGTCCGCGTGTGCATTTTGAGATGATTGCGCCGTATCGGAGTTATTTTGGCAGTCTGTGGAACGAGCAGCAGAAGACGGACTATCGTCAACATCCACAGCAACTGGCAGATGCGTTGCAGCAGCAAATTGTAGTGCTAGAGCAGATCGACCGTTATCCGGGTATGGCAACACCCGCTGGGGCGCATCGTCTCGGTGTAACCGATTCGCTGAGTCGGGACATCGTATTCGTAGCTGCTGCGCGCAGTCTCGGCATTGCCGCTCGTCTCGAACCGTTAAATCAGCTACCGCAGTACTGGCAGCAAAATCAATGGCATGATCTGCAAACTGGCGCAGCGGAACGTTATACTCAATCTGGTAAAGGAGTTGCCGAAGATGCAGCCAACGATCTGTTTACCGCTGTACCTTCGGCAGATGAGAACCCGACTGTTGTTCCATCGCACAACAACATTCTGTTAGCGGCAGATGGTGGCAAAGGGCATGTTATATTCCGTCAAAGCACCGAAGGCGATTCGGCACAGGAACCGGTGTACTATCAGAACTTTACACTTGCTTTGCTAGAGCAGGGGTTGTATCGTACGCTGCATCTGCCGTACGGGGGCAAGCAGGTGTGCGACCATCCGTATGAAGTGCTGCCCGGTCAATATCGGCTAACGACAGGTACACGGCTTAGCGACGGCTCAGTGCTTGGACGATTTGCCTATTTTACCGTGAAAGCTGGTGAAACGGTAGAGACGCCGCTCGTCTTCCGCCCAGCGCATGAAGAGGTGCCGATACTGAGTGAACAGTTGCCGGGCAAAGTACGACAATGGATTGCACCGCAGCCGGAAGCGGTATTGCCAAGCAGTATCATTCTGGCATGGCTGGAACCGGAGCGTGAGCCGACCAAGCATCTACTACGTGAATGGAGCGAATGGCAGCAGGAATGGAATCATCGACCAGAAGCACTGCATCTGCTTGTTCAGCATGAACGGGAGCGGGAGATGCTAATTACACAACCATTGCCGCGTCAGTCTTCCATTGCAATTGATGAGCGCTTAGAAGCATTGGCGCAGTTGCCGGAAGTATTGGAACAGGTGCGTGGTCAACAACGTCCGGTTGTGCTCGTCGTGGATGAGCAGCAACGGATTCGTTTCTCCGTACAAGGATACAAGCCGGGGACAGCAAGCGATGTTGTGAAGATTCTGGATCAATTGATGCCTGCCAATGCTGCAAGCGATCATTGAAACGGAGTATGCAAGCATAGATACAATGATGATATACCAGTAGCAAAATGGTCATGTTAGCGAACAAATTAGCGGACGAATATAGAGTTAAAGCTAAGGAAGCCGTATGTAGCACGGCTTCCTTTTTTTGGTTAGATGGATTGTTCGTGGTACAATAAACACGAACTTCTTACTTCCTACTACAACGTTATGCTACGAACATTTGCACTCAAGGTGGACTACATATGCTTGCATTCAACATTTTTAAACGTTGGCGTTACTCATATAACGCTTTCTTCCAGCATCATCCGGTACTGAAATGGATGTTACGATCCGCATTCCTGCTCATTGTTACTTCGTTTGTACTAGCAGAAATACTTGTGCTATCGCGTTTCAGTGAAGAAGACGATGTGACCGTCGATGCGCATTATATCATTATCCTCGGTTCCGGTCTGAAAGGAGCAGAACTGACCGACACGCTGCGTATGCGATTGGACGAAGGTCTATCATACTGGCAACAACATCGTGATCGCAAAATTATCGTATCTGGTGGGCAAGGTAAAGATGAAGATGTGCCAGAAGCGGTAGCGATGCGAGATTATCTACTTCAGCAGGGCATACCAGAAAACGCTATATTGCTCGAGCGCCGTTCAACCAGCACGTACGAGAATTTACTATTTTCCAAGCAAGTGATAGATCAGGATGGATATCATGCCGAACATGATGCAGCGGTAATCGTAACGAGTAATTATCATATGTATCGCGCTTGCTGGATCGGCAAGCAACTTGGGTATGATCCGGTATATGCTCGTACTAGTAAGGTTCCTTGGAAGGACTTGCCATACAATATGCTGCGCGAATATCCGGCGCTGATCAAAGCGCTACTGATGACCAGTTAGACAATGTTGAATCACAGGGATGGAAAGGGGATATGCGTATGAATACCTTACTTGTCAAAAATCCCAGCAATCGTTACGGACTGATGGCGGTGCTACTGAATATTTTCCTGATTGGCATTCTGTTCGGCAGAACGATGACTCCGCAAAATGAACAGAGTATCTGGTATTACGGTTTGGGCGCTGTGCTGATACTGTATGTAGTGTATGCCCTCATTTTGCTATTGCAGCAATTCAGCAAACCGAAGGAAGTGCATTTGGAGCCGACAGCGCTGCGTATTGGTAACCATCTGTTAGAGACGGATGACATTGATGAGATTAGAGTAGGTGGACGCTTTGCGACAGTGATCGCTATCAAGCCAAAAGGGAAAAAAGTCGTTCCATTGCGGTACTGCTTTAGCTTTGCCAATAATGAGGACGAGGGCATCGTCTCGCTCGGTACATGGGCGGAAGCACATCAGATAGCGATGATCAATCGTCAGTTCATGCGATGGATTTGAGTGAACTTATTGGTGTTGTTTGTATATTACTTGTAAATAACACTACACGGACACCGATAATGATTTTGATGAAGGAATGAAGGAATGAAGTAGTATTGCAAAATAATAAAAAGTCCCGGTACAGCTCCGATTCGTAATGGAGCAAGCTACTGGGACTTTTATTGATGCTTTAGATTGATCCAATATGATCGCCAGAATCATAATGAGCAACCGCCAGTTTGTGTTGTAATACCATTAACATCTTGTACAGCTAAAGTCGTCATATTTTAAAACCTCGCTGTCTTACTACCATCCTATACTTAACGTCGCAATTCACAAGAATGAGCAGGGATGCTTTCTGCAACTTCCTGACCGCGCATATCTCTAATTTTGACATTGTTACTGTATAGCATAGAATCGCTGCGCAGCTTGAAGGCGGTAAAATTCACTTCAGCGTCCAACGACATTTGTTTCTCGAAATAGATTTCTTGTTGAACATCAATCAGAATGGGAAGTGAATTGGTGTCGATCACATGATCATGCTCGCCCTGACGATCAACAATTAGCAGTACCGGAATACCGTCACAGCCACAGCCTTCACCTGTATCGTAAAATAATTTATAATGTCCATCTTGCTCGCCCAGTGCTGTTCTTAACTTCTGATCCGCAAGTTCCGTTACTTTAATGTTCATAATAGTCACCGTTCCTTTGATTGGAATAGGGCAAGAGAAGCGCCCACGAGAATGATGTATGCTTGGTTGAAGCTGCATTGTTTTGTTTACAAGATGAATATAGCATAAAATTATTTTGTGTGCAATGTAAATAAAGAAACAAATTTAATAAATGGTTTATTTTGTAACATAACATTTGAACGTCATCGTTTCCATGAGCGTAAATGTTCAACCCATGCTACAATATCTCTTATGATTACTATACCCGTACAGCCCACCGGCATATCAACCCGGTTGTACATGGAACTTACAGGACAAGGAGTCGGAGCATGATACCAACACAGGAATATATGAAAGGTTATTTACAAGGCATTGCCCAGATGAATATGAGCGTGAATTGTTCGCTTGATTATGATTTGGATGAGATTCCGGCAACCGGAACGCTGGTGGAGAGTGTATGCAAATATATGCAGCTATCACCGGGTCAGGTTAGTCTGGATCGACTGCAACAATGGGAGCAACCGCTGCTGGATATGCTGCCACGCTGGTTGTTTTATCGGCTGCATGAGCGAGGGCTACCAGCAGCAGAACAACGTACGCTGCATTATGACGAAGAGCAGGCGAGTCGTCAATTTATACATATTCTGAAAGAATGGCTGAGTCGGGAAGGCAGTTCTGCAACCGTATTTCGGGTCAATAGCAAACCGGATTCGTTTTATGAGCTGGAGTGGGACGACTATCTGTTTTTTACTAACGGTAAGCTGTATTTTTTGCATTTTGGGCGAAGTGATTAAGAGGGGATTGCTGCACACAGAGCAGTCATTCCAATTTATTATATAGAATGAGACAGGCTTACCCTGTAGTATGCGGGTAAGCCTGTTTTTGCGTGAGATGGAATGATAGAAGCTATGCTATTTCGATTCAGATCATATCTATGACTTAACTGCCTGCCGGATTCCAATTGTCACTGCCGCGTAGTACATTTTGCGGAGTCAGTTGGGCTGCTTGTTGGGCAGTAAGCTGCTTCGACCAGCTTACGCGCTTGCTTGTCGTGCCGCCGCTACCAGTGCTGCCATATTCGGAATAACGAGCAGTCTTCTCATTCTCGGCATTACTCCAGTTGTTCCATCCTTCGGGACGAATATGACTGTCCATACTGGAATTGAGAAAAGCAACCGAAGCGTACGGACGCCATGGACGACCAAGATACACACTAGCGTTAGCAACGCTGCTGGCACGCGTCAATTTGCAATTCCGAAACACGTAGCCATATGTCTGTTCTGCTGCTGTCGACGCGGCAGTCACATACCCGTTACCTAGACTTTTCAATTCGCAATTGTTAAAGTACGCGGTGGCACTGCCAAACACAAAATCAACGGTTCCTTCGATGTAGCAATTTTCATAATACTGTCGCCCTGTACCCGGAGTGTACAACGTATCCTGATTGCCGAGTATACGTACATTTTTGAAAATAGCCCGATCTCCGCGTACATATAAGGCGACTGCTTGCCCCGCATCTTTACCAGCGGTATTGGCAAAAGTAATGTTTTGCGCGGTGAAATGATCGGACATGACGAAGGTGCTGGAGCTATTAGTTGTGCCGCCGGCAGATGCGGACGTGTCGTTATACGTGAGAATCGTCTTGTCTGCGCTTTGCCCGGTTAGCGTAATGTAGGGCTTGTCCTGTGGGAAAGTAAGCTTTTCGGTATAGGTGCCATTTTTGACATAGATAGTAATCGGATTTTTGTTACCGCTTTCAATAGAGTTGATGGCAGCCTGAACAGTTGTGAATTGCCCGGAACCGTCTTTAGCAACTGTAATTGTCTGTGCTTGAGCAGCTTGTATCGATACGGTAGAGGTAGAATCCTGTGCATAAGCAGTTAGCGGTGATGCATGCAATAGACTGAAGCTGAGCATACAAGTGCACGAGATTAGTAGTGACTTTCTCCATGTTGGGAATAGCGACGATGTGGGATAGAGAATGGACGGCTTGTGCATTGGGCGCAATTTGATATTCATTAGATCACTCCTTTGCTGGTATACAGCGAATGGTCAGGCTACAGCCAGTATAGTATGTGCGGGGCTGTAATATTTTGCTGTAATTGTCCGAAAATGAGATCGATTTTGCTGTGATTGTCTTCTGGTGAACGAATAGAGGCATGTGTGACGAATGAGTGACATGTGGAAAGAGAGGATGCAATTATGGTCACATTAGCAGAAATGAATTACAGTTTGGAGCCGATCCAGCCGCTGCGTATTCATTATTTGCGGCAACATGGATATATGGCGATGCCGCGTTACCATGCGCACGATTGTTATGAAATCTTTTATGTGCAGAGCGGCGAACGTAAATATGTAATTAATAACGAGATGTACTACGCTTGCGCGGGCGATCTGGTGCTGATTCGCCCGGATGATGTGCACCGGACGGTTAGTACAGAGGCATTGCAATGCGAGCGGATCTTGGTTCATTTTGGTGAGGATTTTGTGATGCAAGGCAGTGGATTGCAATTTTCGTTAATGGAGCTAGGCAAGCACCCGATCTTCTCTTTGCCACTGAACGAGCGTAAGCAGGTGGAGCAATGCTTGCAAACATTACTGTCTGAAATGAAGCTGATGAAGCCGGGCTATGTGGAATTGAGTCGTTGCCTGCTGATAACACTGTTGATTGTGCTTTATCGGGTACGAACAAAAGAACAGAAGATGTCGCCGAAATGGAACGATATCGCAAGATATGAAGCTGCATCGGTGATAAGCATAGCTAATGTCGACACAATGATACACATAGAGCAGCAAGTAACAAACATAGATATTGAGCAGCAAGCGATGAAAGCCACAAGCGCTGATAATGTGCACGCTGCACAACATGTAGTCGTGCAGTGCCCATCCCTTCATCCAATGGAAGCGCAAATGGGCGAAATTGTGAATTATATTCGACAGCATTACGCTGCTCCACTCAGTTTGAGCGAGCTTGCTAGACAATTTTATATTAGTCCTGCGTACTTGTGTCGCATCTTTCCACGCATTACAGGGTTGCATTTTCGCGCCTTTGTACAGTCTATTCGATTGCAGGAAGCATGTCGTTTATTGGTGGATAGTAGTCTATCGATCGGTATGATTGCGGAGCGCACTGGGTATACGCATACATCTAATTTTAGCGTCATTTTCAAAAAGATGATCGGGTGCACACCAAGTCAATATCGGCGCCAAAAGCAAGAGAACGCACAAGAACTATCTGTATCTACAAATGAAAACGGTTCATTTTAAAATGTGAACAAATAATTAAGCCTATAAGATAATATTCCGATAATTGTCATTGAGTCCTGTCGCATAGTAGGTTAGAATATAACTCTGTGCGTCAGGTTTGGATGAATTGTAAACGTCAGATCGTCATCGTGTGAACGAAGAAAATGTCCCTTTTGTCACACGTATACTTCGTCGCGTTGCCGTAAAAAAGAGAAGCGGTAATGACATGGCGAATGAATCGGCGGATACAACAATCCTCTTGTGCGTAGGGCATTACGGCTGACAAGATTGCAGAGATAGCGGAATCTGAACAGCCGGATGACAGACATAATCTAGCAGTGACTTATTGGAGGTTTACACGTTGGAGAAGAAAATACCGTTTTCGTTTATTATCGTCATTGGTTTGATGTTGTTCGCATTGTTCTTCGGTGCAGGCAACTTGATTTTCCCGACCATGCTGGGGCAATCGGCTGGTACGAATTTTTGGTCGGCTAATATTGGCTTTTTGATTACTGGTGTAGGGCTGCCGACGCTGGGTGTTATCGCACTCGGATTTTCCGGCAAAGATGATCTGCAATCACTCGCTAGCCGGGTACATCCGGTGTTTGGCGTTGTATTTACAACTGTGTTGTACTTGTCGATTGGTCCGCTGTTTGCGATTCCACGGACAGGGAATGTGTCGTTTGAGATTGGTGTGAAGCCGTTTCTGACACCGGATCAATACACGGTAGCAGCAGCTATCTTTTCGATTCTCTTTTTTACAGTCACTTGTTTCTTCTCGCTAAATCCGGCGCGAATCGTAGATATTGTCGGTAAAGTGCTGACACCGATCAAGCTCACCTTTATCGGGATACTTGTTATTACCGGTTTGCTGTTCCCGATTGGTGCATTGCAGCCACCAACGCAGCAGTATACGACACATGCGTTTTTTAATGGATTCCAAGAAGGCTATCTGACGATGGATGCGCTGGCAGCCTTCGTATTCGGGATTATCGTGATTAATGCGATTCGTAGTCGTGGCGGTACAAGCCGCAAGCAGATCGTTACTGTCTGTCTGAAAGCCGCTTGTGTTGCTGCGGTAATTCTGTCGGTATTGTATGTATCGCTATCGTATATTAGCGCATCCAGTGTGACTCAATTCGGTTATCTGGAAAATGGCGGTCAGATTCTGGCGCGCATGTCCAGCTACTATTTTGGTACATCGGGCGGGATCTTCCTCGGTCTGATGATTACAATCGCTTGTCTGACGACGAGCGTCGGTCTGATCACGTCATGCGCATCGTATTTTAACAAATTGTTCCCACGTCTGTCTTACAAAAAACTAGCTATCGGCATGTGCGTATTCAGCGCTATCATTGCCAATATCGGTCTGACTCAGTTGATCTCGATCTCGGTGCCAGTACTGACCATTCTGTATCCGCTGGCCATTGTGCTTATGTTCCTGACGTTCTGTCATCCGTTGTTCAAAGGGGAACGTCTGGTGTATCAAGGCAGTATGCTGCTCGTATTCATCATCAGTCTGGCTGACGGTCTGGAAGCTACTCCTTTCCATATGGCATGGCTGGATCATTTCTTGGCAGGATATATCCCGATGTACAGCATCGGTCTTGGCTGGATTCTACCCGCGATTATCGGTGCATTCGGCGGCTATGTAATTAGCCATATGAGAAAAAATGAAGAAATCGCCAATCAGAAAATGTAATAAAGATATGCAAAGCCCGCATCCATCGTCGGTATATGACATGGATGACGGGCTTTTTGTTATAAAGAAGGTTGTAGCAGTGCAAATGGATCGCAGTAATACGAAGATACCAGATATTTTACATATAAATATAAGTTCGTCTATTATTTTGCTGTAAATAGGGTAATACTGTTACAGTGCATCGGACTGCCACATATCAGCAGTTCAAATACAGGCAAAGCGGAGGTTACTAATAATGGAACAGCGCAAATACGGAAATACCGACATGAAGGTGAGCGTCTTGGGATTCGGTGCTTCGGAAATTGGAAGCGGTGTCTCACAGGCAGAAGTGGAAACATTGCTACATAGTGCACTGGACGCAGGCTTGAATGTGATCGATACGGCTGAATGTTACGGCGACAGCGAGGAGTTTATCGGTAACGCACTTGCTGGACGACGCAATGATTATCACCTGTTTACCAAATGCGGTCATGCTGCCGGGTTTGATTCGCCAGATTGGGATCGGCAGATGCTGGAGCAAAGTATCGACCGCAGTCTGCGCCGCTTACAAACCGATCACGTTGACGTTATTCATCTGCATAGCTGCTCGGAAGAAGTGCTACGCCGTGGTGAAGTAATCGAAGTGCTGCAAAAAGCTAAAAAAGACGGCAAAACGCGTTATATCGGTTACAGCGGTGATACAACCGATGCACTATATGCGATTGAAACGGGTGTATTCGATAGTCTGGAAACGTCCGTTAACATCGCCGATCAGGAAGCGATCTCGCTCACCATTCCACATGCACGCGATCGTGGCATGGGCATCATCGCCAAGCGCCCAATTGCCAATGCAGCATGGACAAAAGCAAAAGTGTCGCCCCAAGATTACGAATTTGTGTATTGGAATCGTCTACGCGACCTTCAGTATGATTTCTTGCAGGATGAGCAGGTGCAGAACAGTATCAAGCAGGCGCTGCGCTTTACACTGAGTATTCCGGGTGTAGATACGATGATTGTAGGCACAACCAAGCCAACGCGTTGGGCGGAAAATGCCGCTCTGCTGGAAGAGGGTTTGCTGGCAAAAGAAGACTTTGACCGTATTCGTCAACGCTGGTTCGAGATCGCCGAGTCGGAGTGGGTAGGTCAGATTTAACGAAGAATTGTTTGTAACTGTGCGATAAATGTACAAGAATATGTTCGATTATCATCCCCTTAAGATGGACAGTGAAAACAGACTTCAAAGTACGATGAAGTTAACACTGAACACTGGAGGGGATGTTTGAGTTTGAGTCCGGTGACTGAATCCAGAGCAAAGACAGCAATGTACATAGCATCAGCCTTGTACATTCTGAGTGTCGTTTACATATTTATAAATAAAAAGGTTGTCAAACAAATCGTCTTGTGTTATTTTATTTCTGTAACCGGTTACACATTGAGGTGAATTGAGTGACAACGATCAAGGACGTAGCAAAACATGCCGGGGTATCGGTTGCGACCGTTTCCCGTGTAATTAACGAAACCGGATATGTACATGAAGATACGCGGCGTAAGGTGGAGGAAGCCGTGCGTGCGCTCAACTATACGCCTAACGAAGTAGCGCGTTCGCTCTACAAACGCAAATCGCGATTGATCGGGTTGCTACTGCCGGACATAACGAACCCGTACTTTCCACAGCTGGCACGCGGAGTCGAAGATCGGATGCAGGAAAGTGGGCTACGGCTTATTTTTGGCAATAGCGATGAGAGCAAGGAAAAGGAGCAGGATTACATCCAAACCTTTGTCCGCAACAATGTGGTTGGTTTGATCTCATCGACCAATTATCCGGGTAGCTCGACGTATCGCAATCTGTCTATTCCGGTTGTGTTTCTGGATCGCATCGCTAGTGATAGTCCTTCGGTGTATGCCGATGGGCGTGAAGGCGGACGGCTGGCAGCACGAGCAATCGTGGAGCGTGGCAGTCATACAATTACTATTTTGCAAGGACCGGAGCATATTCGGACGGCGCAAGATCGCTTTCAAGGTGCAGCCGAAGTGCTAAGCGATATGGGGATTCATTATCATGTAGTGCGTACCGGCTCGTTCTCATTTGACGAGGCAGAGCAATGGGCGCGTGAGCTATTCCGTCAATTTCCTAATACGGATGGAGTAATTGCCAGTAACGATATTACTGCTACAGCTGTCCTGCATGAAGCGCTACGCTTAGGCAAGAAAGTACCCGAAGATGTGCAAGTTGTTGGATTTGATGACATTCCGTTCAGCAGCTTATTATCACCTGCATTATCTACGATTCGTCAGCCCGCGTACGATATGGGACGCGCCGCTGCTGAGCTGCTAATCTCGCTAATAGAAGATCATCCAGTGATTCAGAAAAATATCCAGATGCCGGTACAATTCATCGAGCGGCAAACGACACGGTCTTTACCGGATCAACCAATTTGATTAACATTTCCGTTTCATAACGAAACTTAATAGCAACATTCATACGAGGTACTTGATATGCGAGATTTCCCAAGCAGGCTTCGTGTAGAAATTTTGCATCATAAATATATATCGCAGTACCCTGCTAAGACTTAGATAACATTCTGTTTCATACACATACACTAACAGGAAATGAGGTAATTCCTATGACAACATCCCCTGCAAAACAAGCAAAAGTCTGTGTTGTTGGCAGCTGCTCGATGGATCTGGTCGTATCTTCATCCAAACGCCCAGCAGCTGGTGAAACCGTACTTGGCGAGAGCTTCAAAACGGTTCCCGGCGGCAAAGGAGCCAATCAGGCAGTCGCCGCAGCCCGACTCGGCGCAGCAGTAACGATGATCGGTCGTGTCGGTGACGATCATCTCGGTGAAACGATTTTGAATAACTTTAAAGACAATCAAGTAAATGTAGAATATGTGAAACCGGTTACACATATGGAGAGCGGAACGGCACATATTATTCTTGCCGAAGGAGATAACAGTATCATTGTCGTCAAAGCAGCGAATGATGAAGTGACACCACAATATGTACAGCAAGCTGCCGATGTCATTCGTCATTCTGACATTGTGCTGATCCAGCAGGAGATTCCGCAGGAGACGATTGTGGAAGTAAGCCGCATCTGTGCTGAAGCGAATGTCCCTTTATTGCTCAATCCTGCACCTGCACGTCAGGTGGAAGCAGAAGTATTGGAAACGGTCGCTTATATTACACCAAACGAGCATGAAGCCGCTATCGTGTTTGAAGGAACAGAGCTGAAGGAGGCGCTGCGTCAGTACGCCAACCGTCTGATCATTACCGAAGGCAGCAACGGCGTACGTTACTACGATGGAGAGCAGGAAGTCGTCGTGCCCACATACAAAGTCGAAGCCGTCGATACAACCGGAGCAGGCGATACGTTTAACGCAGCACTCGGCGTTGCCTTGGCAGAAGGTCAATCGTTAGCAGACAGTCTGCAATTCGCCAACCGTGCTGCATCCTTATCTGTAACCAAATTCGGCGCTCAAGGCGGCATGCCAACCCGCGCAGAAGTGGAGGCTGCCTTATCATGAAAAAGAACGGCATTCTAAACAGCCATATCGCCAAAGTACTCGCCGATCTGGGACATACCGATTATATCGCCATTGGCGATATCGGTCTTCCAATCCCAGACGGCGTTCCCAAAATCGATCTGGCACTCACCTACGGTGTTCCTAGCTTCCACGACGTCGTCGAAGCCATCGCCGCCGATATGCAAATCGAAAAAGTTGTAATCGCTTCCGAAATGACTGAACATAACAAATCGACCCACCGCTACATGACAGGTCGCTTCGCAGACATCGAGCTACAACAATGCAGTCACGAACATTTCAAACAACTAACACAAAACGCCAAAGTCATCATCCGAACTGGAGAGTCCAAGCCCTACGCCAACTGCATCCTCCAATCCGGCGTCTATTTCGGATAAAAAGAAATAAGCGCAAAAGCTACTAAACCAACGTTTGCAAAAAATAAATACTCAACAAATCAAGCCCTATAAAACCATCACGATTCACAGAAGAATCAACTAACAACCAAATGTCAATAATGAAATATGTATCTACAATAAAACCCATTTCTTTATAACTAAAAACTACAAGCAAACCTAATCTTAAAACAAGCCCTAAACCTTTCAAAACTGCTACTACCCATCCAATACAGTAGGTACGGATGCAGGAAAAGGCTGCGAGCATTGCGGAACGGAGGAAAGGAAATAAGGGAAAAGGGACGACTTCTAGTGTTTGTGATTTTCAAACACGGGGTTCAATCAAAAGTGATTTTTGCGATAGCAAAATATCTTACTGCTTTGGAACACAGGAATCTACATTTAATTCCATTTCGTAGATTCCTGTGTTCCACCGGAGGACGTGTCCTTATTCCTTTCCGAAGTGAATGCTGCTCCCCAGCACCGTTTCCATTGCACCACCCCACCCATCCCAACCAAGAGGAGGTCACCCCATGCACATCCAAATGACTAATATCCACAAAGCCTTCGGCACCAATCAGGTACTGAGCGGCGTGGATTTCGAACTGCGCGAAGGCGAAGTTCATGCGTTGATGGGCGAGAACGGTGCCGGCAAATCGACGCTGATGAATATTCTCGTCGGGCTGCATGCCCGCGATGAAGGTACGATCACTATCGACGACAAGGAAACGTATTATACCGATCCCAAGCAAGCGGAAGAACAGGGAATCGCTTTTATCCATCAGGAACTGAATATCTGGCCCGAGATGACCGTACTGGAAAATCTGTTTATCGGCAAGGAAGTCACCACCTCCATCGGCTGGCTGGATTCCCGCAAAATGAAAGCGCTGGCACAGGAGCAGTTCCGCCGCCTCGCTGTGCATCTGCCTTTGCAACAGGAAGCGGGACAATGCTCGGTCGGTCAGCAGCAGATGATCGAAATCGCCAAAGCGCTCATGACTAACGCGCGCATCATCATTATGGACGAACCGACCGCCGCTCTGACAGAACGCGAGATTCAGAAGCTGTTTGAAGTGATTCGCGCTCTGAAAAAAGAAGGCGTGTCTATCGTATACATTTCGCATCGGATGGAGGAGATCTTTGCTCTTTGTGATCGGATCACCGTTATGCGTGATGGCAAAACCGTCGATACACAGGACATTCCACATACAACCTTTGACGATGTAGTACGCAAAATGGTTGGACGCGAGCTTACCGAACGTTACCCAACGCGTCATCCGAAGCCGGGCGAACTCGTGCTGGAAGTGAACAATGCCAGCAAGCGCGGACAATTTGAAAATGTCAGCTTCCATGTACGCTCTGGTGAGATTGTCGGCTTCTCCGGGCTGATGGGTGCTGGACGTACCGAGATTATGCGCGCGATCTTCGGATTGGATTCGCTCGATAGCGGCGAAGTCCGCGTACATGGTAAAAAGGTCAACATTCGTCGCCCGGATGATGCGGTACGTCATGGCATCGGCTTTATTACCGAAGACCGCAAGGACGAAGGATTAGTGCTCGACTTCTCTATTCGTGAAAATATGGCGCTGCCCAATCTGTTCAGCTTTACATCCAAAGGATTCATTTCCGGCAAAAAAGAGCAGGAATTCGTCGATACTCTGATCAAGCGTTTGCAGGTCAAAACACAGTCATCCGAAACGCCAGCACGCAGTCTGTCCGGCGGGAATCAGCAGAAGGTCGTGATCGCCAAATGGATCGGTATCGGTCCAAGCGTACTGATTCTGGATGAACCGACACGCGGCGTCGATGTAGGCGCGAAACGCGAAATTTATCAGCTCATGAACGAGCTGACCGACCGCGGCGTGGCGATCATTATGGTATCGTCCGAGCTGCCAGAGGTGCTTGGCATGAGCGACCGCATCATCGTCGTGCACGAAGGCAAATTAAGCGGCGAGCTGAATCGGGAACAGGCAACACAGGAAACCATTATGACATTGGCAACAGGAGGACAATAATTATGCAAACGACATCGCAAAGCAAGTCCGGCGCACTGAACGTTTCCGCTTTTACTCAGAAACTAGGTCCGCTGCTCGGTTTTATCATTCTCGTCGTGATCGTCTCTATTTTGAATCCGGCTTTTCTGGAACCGCTGAATATTCTCAATCTACTGCGTCAGGTGGCAATTAATGCGCTGATCGCATTCGGTATGACGTTTGTGATTTTGACCGGCGGTATCGACTTGTCGGTCGGCTCGATTCTAGCATTATCCAGTGCCTTTGTTGCGAACCTGATGCTGTCCGGTATGGACCCGATTCTGGCGATCATCGTCGGTTGTCTGGCAGGTGGAGTAATGGGGATGATCAACGGTCTGATGGTAACAAAAGGAAAAATGGCACCATTTATCGCTACGCTGGCTACGATGACCGTGTTCCGTGGATTGACCCTAGTGTACACAAACGGGAATCCGATTACAGGGCTTGGCGACAGCATGGCATTTCAATTGTTCGGTCGCGGCTATTTCCTCGGTATTCCGGTGCCAGCGATTACGATGATTATCGCATTTGCGATTTTGTGGGTGATTTTGCATAAAACAGCGTTTGGTCGCAAAACGTACGCAATCGGTGGTAACGAAAAAGCGGCTATCGTGTCCGGTATCAAAGTGACCCGTGTAAAAATTCTGATCTACTCACTGACTGGTGCACTGGCTGCGCTGGCAGGTGCGATTCTTACATCCCGTCTAAACTCAGCACAACCGACCGCAGGTACATCGTATGAACTTGATGCGATTGCAGCCGTTGTCCTCGGTGGAACGAGCCTTTCCGGTGGACGTGGACGCATCGTCGGTACATTGATCGGTGCGCTGATCATTGCAACCCTCAACAATGGTCTGAATCTGCTCGGCGTATCGTCCTTTTACCAGATGGTTGTCAAAGGTATCGTGATCGTCATTGCCGTTCTGATCGACCGTAAACGCTCGGCATAACGAGATCACACGTTAGGATGGAATCACGTCAGGATGAAATATTGTAATATAGTCGAATGTTACAATTCCCGGTGACAATGAGTCAGTTAAGCATCTGTTCTGCCTACGTATTGCAATCATCGTATAGATGACCTCATTCACATAGGATACAACTGAGAGCCATATATGTTACGCAGTCATTGTAGCAACACGATGACATATCAATTGCAAGCAAGCCTAGCGAAAGAAGGGAACTAACCATGAATACAATAAAACTATTGCTCGCCGCTATGCTGACCGTACTGCTACTGGCTGGCTGTTCTATGCAGCCGCCTGACTGGGCAAAGCCAGAAAAAGCGACTACTACTGGCGAGATGACCATCGGTCTGTCGATCTCTACACTAAATAACCCGTTCTTCGTTTCACTCAAAGACGGTGTAACCGCAGAAGCGCAAAAGCTGGGCGTCAAAGTGATCGTTGTCGATGCGCAAAATGACTCCGCCAAGCAGAGTAACGATGTAGACGATCTGCTGCAACAAGGCGTAGATGCGCTGTTAATCAACCCGACCGATTCCGCAGCTATCTCGGCAGCGGTACAATCGGCGAACGGTCTAGATATTCCGGTTATTACGCTTGACCGTTCCGCAGATAAAGGCGAAGTAAAAACGCTTGTCGCTTCTGACAATGCCAAAGGTGGACGCATGGCAGCCGACTACCTCGTCAAACAGCTAGATGAAGGCGCCAAAATCATTGAGCTACAAGGTGTACCGGGCGCTTCCGCTACTCGTGAACGCGGCAAAGGTTTCCACGAAGTCGCTGATAAGCAGCTGGACGTTATCGCGAGTCAGGCAGCCGATTTTGACCGTACCAAAGGGCTGAATGTTATGGAGAATCTATTGCAGGCGAACCCGGACGTACAGGGCGTATTCGCTCACAACGATGAGATGGCACTGGGCGCGATTGAAGCGATTGAAAGTGCAGGCAAGGACATTCCGGTTGTCGGTTTTGACGGTAACGAGGATGCACTGAACTCGATCAAAGAAGGCAAGCTGACGGCAACCGTTGCCCAGCAACCTGATCTGATCGGACAAATGGCAGTCGATGCCGCACGCGATGTACTGCAAGGCAAATCCGTTGAAGCTTCCATTCCAGCACCGCTGAAGCTGGTAACTAAGGATGGCGATCAGCATTAATATAAACGAGTAGTGAGCAAAAAATAGTAGTTTCCACTTCCATCATCTGCGTCTAAAATCGAAGTTGAAGTTGAAGTTGAAGTTGAAGTTGAAGTTGAAGTTGAAGTTGAAGTTGAAGTTGAACATAGCTGTGCAAATTACGTTTCACTTCAGCTGAATCATAGTGTATGGTATGCAAAAACGGCGACAGCTACAATCATGTCGTCGTTTTTGCAATGCTTCATTAAAAAGTGAGAATCGTGCTTGATTACAAATTCAACGGTGCTATGCTGCCAACAGCATGCTTCATATTTCATTCCAATATTGAATACATGCACAATACATATAGTTACACCTATACACGCGTTATTCAGCCATTTCCTCTAACCACGTTGCTAACGCCTCATGAGAATTCAATCGTTTTGCAATAATCGCGTTCGTCAATCGTTCTGCAAATGTCTCCATATGCTCACTCCTCCATTTCCTATGCTTGGGATCAAGTATAGTCCACCATGACAGTAATTCTATGTTTAGAAACGTTAGATATTATTGATCATAATTCTCATTATAAAATACACTGCTGCTCTCCATGATATGTTATAATTCGGAGTTCATACATCCTAAAAGATACATGTATCATTGTAATCGGATCTATCCGGTTGGTATAGAGGTTGTAAACGGTTTAAGAATACTATAAAAACTCAAGGGAGCATGATGTATGTTTATGATTTTGCTGTTGAGCTGCATCATCATCGGCTTGATTGCACTTGGTAAAAAGCTGCCTGCCGCACCGACAGCAGCAGGGAGTATGGTCATGGCACTTGGCATTTTTGTGCATGGCATCTGGCAACATCTGACTGGTCAGCCGCTGACCAGTCTTTCCGCTCGATTGCTGATTATTGGGATCGTACTTGTGTGGCTGTATTTGCTGGCAAGTTATTTGACCTCCATTCGCCGATCAACCTTTTACGAAGATCATGTCGCGCATCCGGTTGAACGCTTTGCAATCGGGACATGGGTAGCGGGTACTTCGGCGCTGCTTATGAATCTGTACACTGGATTCAATGCGGACTGGCTGAATGAAACGGTTCATATTATGGCGACGCTCAATCTGGGTTTATGGTTATTTTATATGGGCATCGTTGTTCAGGGATGGTACAAGCTGGCGACAGATTCCCATCCACAGCGGATCGACAGTGTAATATTGCTGCCAGCAGTAGCAACCCAATCCATCGTACTTATGTGCCATCAGGTATTTCAACTGCCAGTCGGTGTATGGTTGAGTCGTACTTTTATTATACTGGGCTTGCTTTGTTATGTAATCGGTGTGGCGTTGATGGTATGGCGTTACCGCAGAATGGAGCAACGCAGCGTACAGAATTGGAAAATCACCTATTGCATCACCTACGGAAGTCTTGCAATTACTGGCGTAGCGATCAGCTTGACTGGTGCATGGAGCAGTGGAGTAAGTTACGGATTCTGGTGGGCAAGTCTGATTGTTCTTGTTATCGTCGAAAGTGCAGAGACAGTGCGCGCCATTTGGCGCATACGTGCTTATGGGTGGCGTACAGGGGTAGGACGATATCATACGGCGCAATGGACGCGCATTTTCACGTTAGGCATGTTTTATTTTCTTACGATACAGACTGTGCAGACAGCGACTGGCAATGTCATCACAATGGGGCTACACAACGTCATTTTGTCGGTCGGTACATGGATCATTGGCATTTTGCTGGTGATGGAGCTGATTGTCTGGTTCCAAAAATCGTTTATGTATCATCCTGCCGTGCCAGCGCCAGCCGCCGAGCATACGCATAGCAAAATCTAAACAACAAAGCCGAATCACATTCATCGAATATGGAAGTCTGTTTGTAGTACAGCACTCCATTTGATGATAGCGGATTCGGCTTTTTGTTGTGGATATTGATCCTATGCATAGGCATGATGAAGATTGTTATCCCTATCTGATGTAGCATGGCATAGTGACATTTACCGAGACTGAAGCGCAGCCATACGTGCTTGCAAAGAATCCAGACGCGAAGGCAGCACTGGCAGTGTACAATCATCTACGTCATCTACATTCAGTCCGTATGACTCCTGCTGTGCATGTGGATGTTCCATGCTGCCAGCAAGGATTTTGGAATCGATAAAATCAAGAATGCTTAGCAAGGAGTCCACTTGCTGCTGGATTTGCTCACGATGCTGAAGCAGGTGATCGTGCAATTCCGGGGCGTCATCCAAACTACCATGAATACCGCCTAACTGGATATACGGTTTCATTTCCTCTAGCGACATGCCGGTTTTTTTGAGACATTGAATCATTTTCATCTGGCGAATACTGTTACGGTTGTAGGTGCGATGACCATTTGCTTTGCGAGTGGCAGCAGGCAATAATCCAGTTTTCTCATAAAATCGGATCGTATCTTCGGTTAATCCCGCCTGTCGCGCCGCTTCGCCAATAGATACGGGATCATTAGTAGGGGTAGCGCTTGTGGCGGAGTTCAAGTTCGTGGAATTGAAAAGTTGAGTATTCATCATCATCACTCCTTGGATTATTTAGACTACGGGACTACAATAGTGTTTTATTTTGCGGAAGAACATGGATGGATATTGAAGTTGCCGCTTTATTGGGTGAATAAGATGCTCTATTGAATAGACAAGATGCTCTATAAAATCGTGTTTACATTTGTATCTCTACCTCTATTGTAAAACCTGGAGTCAACTCCAAGTCAAGCCCAAACCAGTCCTAAACCAACCCCAAACCAACCCCAAACCAACCCCAAACCAACCCGTAAATTAACTTTCTATACTTCTATTCATTATTTATCCATTTCAGCGGTATAACTTTTCTAATCCAATCCCACATTTGCTACTTGACCTGGTGTCGACTTCAGGTTGTACGCTGGAATCCACTTCATCACGAGATATTGGATGAGAGGGTGTACATTTCGAGGAGGAGAATCATATGAGTACCGATTCATCTGAAGCTACAATGAATACCAGTCATATCGACACAAGTTATACTGACAGCAAGGCAACACAACAAGTTGCACTTGTCAGCGGTGCGAGTAGTGGGATTGGCTTGGAGTTAACTCGTTTGTTATTGAGCAAAGGCTACCATGTGATTGCGCTGAACCGGTCTGAATTTGAAAATAATGAAGACAATCAGGATATTCACCAAGCATTGCAGGAAGGGAGAATACGAATATACCGCGCCGATCTGAGCGATTTTCAGCAACTTCGAGCAGCATTGGAGCAGATTAAGGTGCAGGAGCAACGAATCGATATTGTATTCAACAATGCAGGTAATAGCCTGTCTCAACTAACGTTATCTCCGCAAGGACGAGAGCTGCATTTTGAATTAATGACCGTTGTGCCGTATATCATTACGATGGAATTGTTACCATTGTTAAGTGCAGGGCAGGGAGGAACCGTCATCCATACATCGTCTGCTGCGTTTGACTATTTACAATCATTTGACGTCGATACACTGGATCATCCGACTACATTCCGCAAGCTCATCGGTCCGTATGCGTCGTCTAAGCTAGCGTTGACTCTATGGGCGCGTGCCGCATCGTCTTCACTGGCAGCGCAAAACGTCATGATTCGTAGCGTTGATCCTGGTGGCAACAATACGCTGCGCAAAAACAAACCGAGTGGATTGCCACTATTCGCGCGTGTATTGATGAAGTGGTTTATGGCACATCCATCAACCGGAGCAAACAGGTTGTATAACGGAGCAGTTGGAGAATATCGTCAGCAAACCGGAATTTTGTTGAAAAAAGAGAAGCCGGTAGAGCCGCGTTTTATTGAAAAAGCTGAGGCAGTGTGGGAGAAAGTAGATCATATTTACCGTCAGGAATACTTGCCGATGTCTTAACAGGCAGTTACAATTTGATAGCCTGAGCCTGAGCCTGAGCCTGAGCCTGAGCCTGAGCCTGAGCCTGAGCCTGAGCCTGAGCCTGAGCCTGAGCCTGAGCCTGAGCCTGAGTAGAAACGAAAACAAAACAGGCGACAGTGCCGGATGAACCGGTGCTGTCGCCTGTTTCGGATGGTTGATGATTTATTTGGAGCCGAACGTTCCGTCATCCCCAATCGGGAGCGTCCAGCGTCAAACCTTGGATAGCGTATTGTCTAACATGCAATCTAGTACGGAATGTTTTTGATTATAGAGCAGCTACTGCTTGTTTTACAGCTCTTCGCCGTTTGTTGCGATTACATTCTGATACCAAGCAAACGAATCCTTTTTGGAGCGTGCCAGTGTACCATTGCCATCATCGTCCTGATCAACGTAGATGAAGCCGTAACGTTTGGACATTTCGGAAGTGGACATACTAACGAGGTCGATAGGACCCCATGCGGTATAACCCATCAGTTCCACGCCATCACGAACCGCTTCTTTCATCTGCTCAATATGCTTGCGCAGATACTTAATGCGGTACGGATCGTGAATAGAACCGTCTTCTTCGACTTTGTCATAAGCACCGAGACCATTTTCCACGATAAACAGTGGTTTTTGGTAACGATCATACATCGCGTTCAGCGTGACACGCAGACCGATCGGGTCAATCTGCCAGCCCCAGTCGGAGGATTCCAGATGCGGATTCACGACGCTGCCGGACACGAGGTTACCAACGCCCTCTTCACCTGTTGGGTTTTCCGAAACGGTGATTGTCATATAGTAACTGAATGAGATGTAGTCAACAGTGTACTGCTTGAGCAGCTCATCGTCGCCGTCTTCTTTTTGCAGTACGATATTGTTTTCTTCAAAATAACGATCCATGAACTTCGGATATTCGCCGCGTGCGTGCACGTCTGTGAAGAACAGGTTCATCTGATTGGCAACCTGTGCTTTGCGGATATCTTCTGGATTACAGCTGTTCGGGTACGTTTCCATACGTGCCAGCATACAGCCGATTTGTGCATCTGGAATGATGTCGTGACACAGCTTGGTTGCAATAGAGCTGGCAACGAACTGATGATGCAGTGCTTGATACATACCTTGCAATTTGTTGTCTAGACGATCTACGACAACGCCACCGCCAGTGAAGGCGCTAATGGTGATCACGTTGATCTCGTTGAAGGTCAGCCAGTATTTCACTTTGTCTTTGTAGCGTTTGAATACAGTCTCAGCATAGCGTGCATAATGATCCACAACAGCGCGGTCGATCCAGCCGTTATATTTTTGCGTCAGACCGAGTGGTGTCTCATAGTGGGACAGTGTTACCAACGGCTGAATACCATGTTTGAGCAGTTCGTCAAAGACGTTATCGTAAAATTGCAGACCTTCTTCATTCGGCTGCTCATCGTAACCATTCGGGAAGATGCGCGACCAGTGAAGGGACATGCGGAACACTTTGAAACCCAGCTCAGCGAACAGAGCGATATCTTCTTTGTAATGATGGTAAAAGTCAATACCGTCACGTTTCGGGAAGCGTGCTTCAAACGAACCATCCAGAATATCTTCAATTCGTTGGGAAGAGATTTCCATCGCATGGGACATATCTTTGCTGCGTTGGTCTTTCGGAATATAAGCGATCATATCAGCACTAGACAAACCTTTGCCGCCTTCATTGTAGCCGCCTTCCAGTTGATTAGCTGCGGTTGCGCCGCCCCATAGGAAGTTTTTCGGGAAACCTTTTGGTGCCATATTCATGACCTCTTTCTACGTATAGTATGGATTGACCGCTGAAACCAAAAAAAACCTAAACCGGAACAAAAGCAGCATCTTCATGCCGGTTTCGTTGCCAATTTAGGTTTTGCCTGCATCACCAGTAACAATCCTATGTTATGTTTTGCCTGTTTCATGTTCATTGTAAACGATGATAATAACGTTTTCAAGTTTTTCGTTGATGAAGTATTTTGAGAATGTGGCTGTTCACCGAATTGCCCTTGGTGCTGTCGAAATATGTCTTCTGCAAAGGATGTAAATAGTGTTATACTAAATGCAATCATCCGGATCGCCGACCGTTTGCGTGTATGATGCTGTTGGCTGATCTGAGGATAAAGGAGGTGAATCCCTTTGCAGGACTTTCAAGACTGGTTACCTTATGTCATGTCACTGATGCTGATTATCGTGCTGACCTGTTCCCTGATTTTGCGTTTATATTGCGATGTGACACGCTTTTGGCTGATTGGCAGCCGTAACGAAGATCATCATTTCTTTCCGCTGATCCTGTCCATTACGAGCCATCCGGCACCGCTGCGCTTATCGCGTATGATCCGCCGGAAGGAAGCGCCGGACGATGATAATTCAGACTGTGTATCCTTGTTGACCTCATCCACTATGAATGATCAACAAGGAGGAACAACATGGAAGGTTTCAAGGGATTCACAATCGGTAAAAGAGGTCGTTTATACGGTCTGATTATTATGGCATTGATGGTTCTACTATTATCAGGATGCAGCAACAATGTCAGTTCTATTGATGCCACTACACCGGGATTTTTTAACCATTACGTCGTTTATCCGCTATCCTATAGTATGCAGCATATCGCTGGCTGGTTTGGCGGCAGCTACGGAATGGCGATTATCGTGCTTACGCTGATCGTGCGGCTCGTATTGTTGCCATTAATGATGAGACAAGCCAAGTCACAGCAGGGCATGAAGAAGATTATGAGCAAAATGCAGCCTGAGCTGGATGCATTAAAGCAAAAATACGGCGACAAAAAAGACGCTGCTCAGCAACAGAAAATGCAGCAGGAAATGATGGAGCTGTACAAAAAGCATAATTTTAATCCGCTAAATATCGGTTGTTTGCCGATTCTGATTCAATTACCGATTTTGTCTGGTATGTACACAGCGATTCGTCTCACACCAGAGCTGTCCACGCATTCCTTCTTATGGTTCAAGTTGGGGCAGCCTGACTGGATTCTGGCGATTATCGTAGCGGTATTGTATCTGTTCCAAGCCAAGATTTCGCAGAAAACGATGACACCGGAGCAGCAAAAGCAAATGGCGATGATGGCGTACATTTCGCCGATTATGATGGCATTTTTCTCGTTTAGCGCACCGGCAGCGATGCCGCTCTACTGGATGGTAAGCGGTACGTTCCTGATTTTACAAACACTGCTGTTCCAGCGGATGTATCCGGTCGATGCAGCGCCAATTGCTGAAGCGGCAGAGGCGGTGATCGAAGAAGAATTTGGTAAACCACAATCCAAAAAAACGTCTACATCGTCCCAAACTTCTTCGGTTTCGACTTCATCATCGAAATCGGCAGTGCAACTGAAGCAAAACGATGCGTCAGATGCGACAGCAATGCGTGCTTCAACAGCACCATCTTCAAACAGTAGCAAACGCAAAAAAAATAAAAAGTCATCTGTCAGCAAACCAGCCAATCCGGCAAAGTTGTAACATTGTTCCAAAGCAAGGGTTTGCACCAATCGCAATGACGCTCATATCACCGTAAAATGCTATATTATCCTTTTCCAGCCATTTCCTATTCGAGGGAGATGGCTTTTTGCTATTGTTGGAAGGATGAACATGTGCTTCTCTGATATAAATTATGTTTGTATAGTAATCCATACAGGGATCATCAGGAATGAGCTGGATGATAAAAAGTGAAATAAAGCGCTTACCCAATTCTGTAATGGGAATTTGTCAGTTTTAGTATAGAACAGCTGTAAAATCTGGTAAGCTATATGTATAGAAATAAATAAAGATAGATAACCATCAGACGATGGAGTGGAAGGGAAATGAGGCAATGAAGCTGTTCAAGATCATCATCCAGATTGCGCTGCTGTACGCATTCGCCTGGCTGGGCGGTATGATTCAACAGTGGCTGCATCTGTCGATCCCAGGTAGTATTCTTGGATTACTGCTGTTATTTGTATTGTTATTGTGCCGGGTCATTCCGGTATCGTGGATTGAGAAGGGCAGCAATACGCTGCTTTTTTATTTGCCGCTCTTTTTCGTACCGGCAACGGTTGGTGTGGTCAACCATCTCGATCTGTTCGTCGGTAAAGGGCTATTGCTGGTCGCTGTTGTGATCGTTAGCACAGCGCTTACGATTGTGATTGCCGGTCATGTCAGTCAATGGCTAGCGATGCGCATGGAGCAGAAAACAGCTGCTGTTATAACCGAAGTATCGGAAACGACGAAAGAAACCGAATGGTCGCGGAATGATTCTGGCGAACGTGTAATGAATCTGACGATGGATAAGCATACTAGCGACGATAATATCGCTGATCAGCGCAATCCCTTTAACCATGAGGAGGATCAAAGCACCCCATTGCATCCTACATCTAAGCAGAAGGCAAATATTCCTGCACGAAAATGTGGTAGCAGTGGCGGTTCAACAGGAACTGCTGTGTATCGAGAGAAGGGCGATCGCTTATGAATATTTTGCTAGCTGTCATCATTGTTGTACTGACAGTGTTCATCTATGCGGTAATGGCGATCATTTACAAAAAATATCGGTTGCCGTTTCTCATGCCTGCGCTGACAGGCACGGCGGGGATTGTTGTTTTGCTCGTGTTATTTCATGTGCCGTATTCGACGTATATGGTCGGCGGGCAGTGGATTAATCAGCTGCTTGGACCGGGTGTAGTGGCGCTTGCGTATCCGCTATACAAGCAGCGGCAGCAATTGTTGAAAAACTGGCTGCCAATTGTCGGCGGATCGCTGGCAGGCGTATTTGCAGGAATGCTCAGTGGGATGCTGCTAGCGGTCATGTGTGGATTCAGCCGCAACTTTATTTTATCCGTCGTGCCCAAATCGGTTACCACGCCGGTAGCGATTCAGATCGTCAATCATCTGGGCGGCGACTCATCGCTAACATCGGTATTTGTGATGATCGCCGGATTCACTGGAGCGGTAGCGGGTGTCTATTTGTTAAAATTGTTCCGTATCCATCATATGATCGGTAGCGGTATTGCTCTGGGGAGTGCGAGTCATGCACTTGGTACTGCCAAAGCGCTAGAAATTGGCGAGCGTGCATCATCTATGAGTTCGATTGCAATGACGATTAGCGCAATTGTTGCTTCCATTATCGCGCCGTTCGTTGTTTGGCTGGTGTTTAATTAACAAAAATAAATCCCGTTTGCTGCTCCCAACAGCAGAGCGGGATCATTTTTTGTTTATGCTTAGTTGATTCCCACTTTATACTGCGTCACTCCTCGTGCAGGAGTATAGATTGAAAGTTCGCGAAGAAGTTAGCCGGATCGCTCTTACTGCATAACCTCTTATTATGCGTTACACTATGAAAATCCCTGTTCATTTCTTGCATATTCTAGTATTTATTTTTATTTCTACAGGTTGTCATCAGTAAATAGGAATACTATAATAAACATATGAACAATTGCTCATGTGTTTTATTTTATGAAAATACGGATAATAATACTAAGAACGAATGCACAAGGAGCTGATACTATGTCACCCCAATCTACCAAACCGAACAACCAATATAATAACGATGAACATCATGACCATGCTCATGATCACGATGAAACTACCCAGCATGATCATTCGCATCAACATCATCATGATCACAGTCATCGCGGACATTCACATAGCCATGGACATTCGCACAGTCACGGGCACGGTCATTCTCACGCCCACACAACGAACAAGAAATCGCTAACTATCGCCTTTTTCCTGATCGCCAGCTTTATGATCGTAGAAGTGATCGGTGGACTGGTCACTAACAGTCTAGCACTGTTATCAGATGCCGGGCATATGCTGAGCGATGCGGCGGCACTCGGCTTGAGTCTGTTAGCGATGATATGGGGACAGCGGCAGGCGAATCGGGATAAATCCTACGGCTACAAACGATTTGAAGTGCTGGCGGCATTTCTGAACGGGATTGCTTTGACGGTCATCTCCATTTATATTTTCTGGGAAGCCTTTGAGCGGTTTGGCAATCCGCCGGGCGTAGCGAGTTCTGGCATGCTGTTGATTGCGATTATCGGTTTGCTAGTTAATATTGCTGCCGCTTTTGTATTAATGCGGGGCGAAGGTTCGTCGGATAATCTGAATATGCGTAGTGCTTTATTGCACGTATTCGGCGATCTGCTCGGATCGGTTGGCGCGATTATTGCAGCGCTGCTCATCATGGCATTTGGCTGGAATCTGGCAGACCCGATCGCCAGTGTGATCGTGGCGGTGCTTGTACTGGTCAGCGCTTACCGGATTACACGTGATTCCATTCATATTCTGATGGAAGGAACACCAGCGAATATTGATACTGAAGACATGAAGCAACGTCTTGGACAGATTCAGCATGTGAACGGCGTTCACGATCTGCACGTCTGGTCGCTCACTTCGGAATTGCCGCTATTGAGCTGTCATCTGATCATCGACCACCGGGATAACGGATCATCCATCATGAAACAAGCTCGTGCTTTGTTGCAAAAGCAGTACGGTATCGGGCATATTACAATCCAGCTAGAAACCCCTGATATGAAATGCACAGGCAACGAACATTAAGCTACCCCATGAGTACAATGCCTATACGTAAAATGCATAGGAATCTGAATACCGTATAGCAATGTTGATATGTTGATGTACAATCGTAATGTTCGTTTACACTCCTGTATATGATCAGGAACCAGTTTCATCTAAAATAATATTATATGTAAAAGCAAAAGCTCTCCATGTCCTGATCATATACAGGATGGAGAGCTTGTGTTATTTATGGATCAAATGCTGATGCGTCTGTTTGAAAATCTCCTCAACGTGATGATCGTCCAGCGAATAAAATACCGTTTTACCTACTTTGCGCGGTTTCACGATTCGCATATTACGCAAATATCGTAGCTGGTGCGAAACGGCAGATTGCGTCATATCCAATACGTCGCAAATATCATGCACACACAGCTCTTGCTGCAACAGTGCGTAAATGAGTCGTACCCGTGTCGGGTCGCCCAATGCTTTAAAAATTTCCGCCATCGATAGCGCGGTGTCGTCGCTGATCAGTTCTTGCTTGATACGAGCAAGTGTCTGCTGTGAAGCTTCACTGGCGTTCTCGCAATGACCGCATTCCTCGATAAGTGTTTCCTGCTTCACGAAATTCACCTTCCTCGTATAACGTCGTATCTACATTATACCAAAAATCGTTGTGATTACGAATAACAATTTTGCAAAGGAAAGGCTCTACTTTCCATTGTGTATATGGCATATGATTCATATGAACAGGAACGGTGTAAAAATGCTCGTTACGAACTGTCGGAATTTGGCGACTATGTGGTATGATCATCTTCTGTGGTCTGTACAATGAAACGAATGTGTTGCGGTTAACAGTAAGTTGAATATAAGTTCAGTTTGTATGACGACAACATTGTAAATGAAACGGATGTATGGTTTATTGTGCAAGCATAATCGACTTTGACGCTGTAGACTAAACAAACAACAAGACATGAATGTGCGAAAACAAACGGTGGATGAGCAATAGAGCTGAGTCTGCTAATATGTTGCACTGCCTGTAACTGGAGGATGTAGATGTGGTTGAAACGGTACTCGCTATTGCTATTTTTATTGTCACACTGACGTTTGTCATCTGGCAGCCTCGAAATCTGTCCATTGGTTGGTCGGCATGTGGGGGAGCGGCGATTGCGCTGCTGACCGGCGTTGTTGGCTGGCAGGATGTGCAGGATGTGACTGGTATTGTATGGAATGCGACCCTTGCTTTTGTAGCGATTATTATTATTTCGCTCGTGCTGGATCGGATTGGATTTTTTGAATGGGCAGCGCTGCATATGGCGCGGCTGTCGCATGGGAATGGGCTGCGGATGTTTATTTACATCTCGGTGCTGGGTGCGGTAGTCTCGGCACTATTTGCCAACGATGGCGCGGCGCTCATTCTAACGCCGATTGTACTCGCAATGGTACGGGCGCTCAAGCTGGAAGAGAAGTATGTATTTCCATTTATTATCGCAGGTGGATTTATTGCGGATACGACCTCGTTGCCGCTCACTGTAAGTAATCTAGTCAACATTGTCTCGGCGGATTATTTTGGTGTGACCTTTATGGAATATGCGGCACGCATGATTATTCCGAATCTGTTCTCGCTAGCAGCGAGTATTCTCGTATTATATTTGTATTTTCGTAAAAGTATTCCGCATACGTTTGACGAAAGTCAGCTGAAGGAGCCGATTAAGGCGATTCGCGACCTCAAGCTGTTCAAACTGTCATGGTGGGTACTGGGACTGCTGCTGGTAGGGTATTTTGTCAGCGAATTTCTGCATATTCCGGTCTCGGTTGTGGCGGGTGTGATCGCGATCTTTTTCCTGATTATGGCGAATCGTAGCAGTACGGTGCAGGCGCGCGAAGTGCTGCGGAATGCGCCGTGGGCGATTGTCTTTTTCTCAATTGGGATGTATGTGGTTGTATATGGATTACGTAATGCGGGGCTGACATCGATTCTGGCAGAATGGATTCAAGCATTCTCGAATCATGGACTGCTGGCGGCGACGATGGGAATGGGTTTCCTGTCGGCAATGTTGTCATCTGTGATGAATAATTTGCCCACAGTGCTAATCAATGCGTTGGCGATTCATTCGTCCGGTGTACAGGGCGTCGTGCAGGAAGGTCTGGTGTATGCGAATGTCATCGGCTCTGACCTCGGTCCCAAAATCACACCGATTGGTTCGCTCGCAACACTACTCTGGCTACATGTGCTCGGTAACAAAGGCATTCGCATCACATGGGGTACGTACTTCAAAATCGGTCTGATTCTGACCATTCCGACGCTGTTCCTCACACTGCTTGGTCTATACTTGTGGCTGAGCATCTTGGGTGGTTAACGCATTTGATCAATAAAGGTACAAAAGAAACCGGCAAGTATACAAGATGTCAGCTACAGAGGCACATCTACTATACTTGCCGTTTTTTTGTGTTTTCATATAATATCTACAGCTCTATCCTATTATGACTCTGTTAGTTTCATGATGTTCTATCGCTTTTCAATGATTTATTAGGTTACGACGCTATATTACATTACGATAGTATATTGTACATTGATACTCTATTGCATGTTGATACTCTATTACACGTTCATACTATTTTATAATACATTGCCAGATCACTACACTATGTTCAATTGGAAGTCCGCCAGCAACCTTGCAATTTACGCAATAATACAATTTGCCCTGCATGATAGGCATCATGGATGAGCCAACCGGCAAGCTGTTGACCACGGTTTATATGGGTATCTGGATAAGGTGCAGCAAGCGATTCATCGTCATATGCATCAATCATATCGCGCAATGCTAGCGATGTATCGGTCACATCACGAACAAGCTGCTGCCAGCCTGCTTCATCATATGGATCGCCCGGAGAACCAAAGGTTTGCAAATTATTTTCTGCTTCAGCACCCGGATCTTTATCCTGATGGCGATTCAATACACGCTGATTATAATGCTGAATATGATTGACGTACTGACGAATCGTCAAATTATCGCCTTGCGGTTGCCATGCCGCTTGCTGAGCAGTCAAGCCTTCCAAAGCTAGTGAGAGCGGAACAATCCAGTCTTCATCCTTCCAGATTTGATCCTTTTGCAGTAATAACAGATCCACTTTGAGCTTACTCATCATATTGCCTCCTTCGGGTTGTATCCCGTATAGTGGACGATCTGTGAAGCAGCAGAAGATTGGTGGAAACCTCATTTAGAAAATAGTAGCGACATTATGAGTGTAAAAATGGTGCTTACAGAGATGTTATGTGTAAATGTAACTTTCTATCTCACTCATAGATCGTTACAATAGTATTAAACATAATAGAATATACGTAACCATCTATTTTATTTAAGATAGTTACGTCGGGTGTATCTATGACAGATGTATTGATGTATCTAAGACTAGTATATTGATGGATCTAACATATTTACATTGAATGCGTATGATCAAATGTTCCGCTAACTAGTAACATACACTAGTAAAGCATGAGCTAGTAAATAAAATTACAATCATATATGAGCAATAACGACAGGATAGGTGAATAATTATGGATATGATGTGGACTGATTTTTTGAATAGCGATTATCACGACTGGAAGGAAGGCAAGCATGACGAAGACAAATTGCCGCTACCTACATGGCAGCAGCGTTTTCTGGAGCAGCATCAGCTGAAGGCAGATGTACCGGCGAATGAGCAGCAACTAGCCATGTTATGTACATTACGTACACAACTAAGCAAAATAGCAGCAGAAGTCGCTACAGGTGAATCGTTGTCTGCCAAGCATATGCAGTATTTGAATGACATGTTGGCAGGTGCTTCGTTGCAACGACAACTACAGATGGACAAGGATCAGCTAACGCTACATTATGTGTGTCAGCAGACAGGTTGGGATGTGGTAGCGGCGGAGATTGTAGCTGATTTTGCAGCAACATTGTTACATGGTGATGCTCGGCGTATCCGTCATTGCGATAACCCGGATTGCCGCTGGGTCTTTTACGACGATACACGTAGCCGAACGAAGCGCTATTGCGATGACAAGTTATGCGGCAATCTCATGAAGGTTCGTCGTTTTCGAGCACGACAAAAGAACAAGAAATTATAAAGAAGCTCCAATCCTCATTATCCAATAGTTGCCAAACCTAACAACTGGCAGTACAATAAAATCCATATTACATGCGATGACGAGAAGAGTAGACTTGATTTGCGCTTCAACAGAGAGCTCCGGTAGCTGAGAAGGAGTGAAAGCAATCCAGTCGAAACAAGCCTCTGAGCAGCATATCGGAACCGGTCAGCGGGGATGGTATGACAGGCGCTCCTGTTATAGAGCTGGGGTATAATCGGCGTTTCCCTCATAGTCATATGAATCCATGTGAAATGATAGGCGGCACGACGACGTACCCGACAAGGCGGATGCAGTGATGCAGCCGCGAACTGGGGTGGCACCGCGATCACAATCTCGTCCCCAAGACAAATGTCTTGGAGGTGGGATTTTTTTGTTTTATGGCACATGTGGAGACGAGTTCTTCACACGGTCACAGTGGATTGCCAACTGGGAAATAGATGAGTAGCAGTATGTCATTCATATGTAGCTACCAATACGATTCATCGTTTCCTCAAACTTGAAGGAGGTCACCCCATCACCATGTTAAATACGAATAAAACCCATTTCATCGAACACGAACCTGCTGAGCATGAGCATTTTATTACTCGCATCATAAAAGAAGATGTAGCAGCAGGCACATTCAATCGCCCGATCGCCACACGTTTTCCGCCAGAGCCAAACGGTTATTTGCATATCGGCAGCGCCTTTGCCATTATTTTGAATGCAAGTATGGCGCAACAGTTTGATGGCAACTTCGTTCTGCGGTTCGATGATACGAATCCGCTCAAGGAGGATGAAGAGTACGTACATGCGATTATTCATGATCTGGCATGGCTCGGTTATCGTCCAGCGGTGCATTACGGTTCCGATTATAGCGAGGAATATTACGCTGCCGCGATACAACTGATTAACAAAGGAAAAGCATATGTATGCGACTTGACGCCAGTGGAAATGGCGCAATACCGGGGTACACTAACCGAAAAAGGAACAGACAGCCCCTATCGCAACCGTAGTATCGAGGAGAATCTGAAGCTATTATCTGCCATGCGTGCAGGTCAATTTGCTACTGGAGAAAAGGTGCTGCGTGCGCGTATTGATATGGGATCTCCCAATGTGAATTTGCGTGACCCTGTGCTGTATCGGATCATTCATACCCCGCATTACCGTACAGGCAAAGAGTGGTGCATATACCCGATGTATGATTTTGCTCATCCGATTCAGGATTGGAAGGAAGGTATCACGCATTCGTTATGCTCTATTGAATTTAAGGAGCATCGACCATTGTACGATTGGGTGCTGCGTGAGCTGGACATTGCCGAGCCGCCGAAGCAACGTGAGTTTGGACGATTGAATATTAGCGGTGTAGTAACGAGCAAGCGCTATTTGCGGCAGCTTGTGGAAGGCGGATATGTGGATGGCTGGGATGATCCGCGGTTGCCAACGTTACAAGGGATGCGTCGTCGCGGGTATACTGCGGATAGCATTCATGCCTTTTTTCGTGATGTTGGTATGATTCGGGCAAACACTACCGTGGATCTGGGCATGCTGGAGCACGCTGTTCGTCAGGATCTCAAGCCCAAAGCAATGTCTGTCATGGTCGTTCTGAATCCGGTTAAAGTGATCATTACGAACTATGATGCAGCTGCTACGGAATGGCTGGAAGTAGAGAATCATCCGCAACAGGAACATAGGGGGACACGTCTGCTTCCATTCACACGCGAGATCTGGATTGAGCGTGAGGATGTGATGGAAGTGCCAGAGCGCGGTTTTCATCGGTTATCGCCGGGTGTGGAAGTACGGCTGAAAGGGGCGTATTTTATCCGCTGCCAGCATATTCTGCACGATCCAGACACAGGAGAAATCAGCGAAGTACATTGTACGTATGATCCGGACACTCGAAGTGGAAGTGGCTTTGACGCACGTAAAGTAAAATCAACGATTCACTGGGTAGCTGCGCATCATGCAGTTCCCGTAGAAGTGCATGTATATCACTCGCTGCTTACGGAAGAGGGTGAAGTGAAACACGATAGTAACACAAGCCAAGTTCTTGAAGGAAGTAAACATGTTAAAGTTAATGAGGATATCAATGTAGACGAAGGTGTGAAGCCAGATGCCGAATCTCACACAGAACATAATATAGATGAAGATGATCCATGGCATCATCGCGTTCGCTCGGATTCGCGTATTGTGATGAAGCATGCTGTAGCAGAGCCGATGCTCCTTCATCCCGATCCTGAGGCACATTACCAATTTATCCGGCATGGTTATTTTGTGACCGATAGCCGATACAGCCGCGACGATCATCCTGTATTCAATCGTGTCGTATCCCTCAAGGACTCATGGAAAAGAAGCTGAGTGCAAAGAGGAATTACGATTCAATAATTCAATAGTCATCCAACAGCACACAGATTGATTTTGATACAAAATAGAAGCTCAGAATGCACTACTATGTAACAGCTCCTAATACAAAGCTAGCATATAGAAGCTGACATATAATAGAACGAAGAGAACAAACAATAGGTCAGATCAGTATCATCCCGATGCCGATCTGACCTGTTTTTGTCATATATACCGTTTTGGCTTTGACATTGGGATCGGTGAAACGTATACTGTACATAACATATGAACAATTACTCATGTATTGATAAAATAAAAAAATATAGCAAAGGCAGTAGGCAGATAAGATACAGCCTTTTCGCTAAAAGGAGGAATCAGCATGGGACAGACATCGTTACAGTTGACTACCCGTGAGCTGACATTAGACGGACTGCATTGTGCCAATTGTGCAAGGAAGATCGAGAACGGCGTCAGCAAAATCAAAGGCGTATCGTCATGCTCAGTCAACTTTGTCAACAAAACATTGACACTTGAAACGGAGCAAGAGCAGGCGGAACAAGTGGCTGGGGAAGCCGCACGTACTGTCAATCGGATCGAACCACACATACAGGTCAAGATCAAAGCACCCATCGCTCAGACAACTGCTGTCAACCAAAAGAATCGTATCCATGCAGATGGGTCTGCTTCACATACTCATTATGATCATCCGATGCTGGCGCCTGCGCAGAACGAGCGGATGAATGCTCCAACCAATACAGAGCAAACCCAGCAACATTCTCATGAATCCTTACACAACCACCAAGCACATAACCATGCTCATAACCACCAAGAACATACTCATGCTCATAGTAGTAATCAGCAACGGAATCTGCTTATCCGTTTGCTAGGCGGAGGTATTTTGCTGGCGGGCGGTTTGATCTTGCCAGTGTCTGGTTGGGCGGAGCTAACACTATTTCTGCTTGCTTATGTGATCGCTGGTGGCGATATTGTCTGGCAGGCAGTGCGCAATATTGTGCGCGGGCAAGTATTTGATGAATATTTTCTAATGGCGATAGCGACGATTGGTGCGTTTCTGATCGGTCAATACCCGGAAGGGGTTGCCGTTATGCTCTTTTACCAACTCGGTGAGATGTTTCAGGGATATGCGGTAGAGCGTTCACGTCGCTCCATCGCTGAACTGATGAATATTCGCCCGGATTATGCTAATTTGCAAACGGCGGAAGGCATGTCTCAAGTCTCGCCAGAGACTGTACAAATTGGCGATCATATTATGATCAAGCCGGGGGAAAAGGTGCCGCTGGATGGTATCGTAGTTGAAGGTAGCTCTATGCTTGATACATCCGCCCTGACCGGTGAATCGGTTCCACGCCATGCCCAGACTGGCAGCGAAGTACTGGCAGGCTTTGTGAACAAAAATGGTGTGTTAACGCTGGAAGTTAGCCGTGGATTCGGCGAATCGTCAGTCGCGAAGATTCTGGAGCTGGTGCAAAATGCCAGCAGCAAAAAGGCACAAACCGAGAAATTCATTACCAAGTTCGCCCGGTATTACACACCAGCAGTAGTCATTATCGCAACCTTGCTCGCTGTCGTACCGCCGCTGCTGATCAGCGGAGCGTCATTTACTGATTGGATCTATCGTGCGCTTGTCTTTCTCGTGATTTCCTGTCCGTGTGCACTCGTCGTTTCGATTCCGTTAGGCTTTTTCGGAGGCATTGGTGCTGCATCCCGTAACGGTATTCTCGTTAAGGGCAGTAACTATCTGGAAGCATTACATGGAGTCAAGTATGTCGTATTCGACAAAACAGGCACATTGACCAAAGGAACATTTGCTGTAACCGGCATGTATCCGGCAGACGGTACATCGTTTACACAGCAACAATTGCTGGAAATTGCCGCTTATGCAGAACTGCATTCCAGCCATCCCATTGCCGAATCGATCCGCGACGCTTACCCACATGCCTTGCAGCAGGAACGTATTCGCGACTATAGTGAGCATGCGGGTTATGGCATTGAAGTGATGTGGGATGATCGCCAGATACTAGCTGGTAATCGACGACTCATGGAGCAGCATCAGATTGTTCCAGCTGAGTCAGCAGAGGCAGGAACGGTTGTGCATCTGGCTGTAGATGGAATGTACGCCGGGCATCTTGTGATTGCCGATGAGATCAAGCCGGATGCCGCAGCAGCTATCTCCATGCTCAAGCAACAAGGCATTCGCAAAGTCATTATGCTCACTGGCGACAATCGTCAAACGGCTGAACGAGTAGCGTATCAACTGGGAGTAGATGAGGTGTATTCCGAATTGTTGCCTCAGGACAAAGTAGCCCAATTGGAACGATTGAATGACCTGCGCACACGCGGAGAGAAAATCATCTTTGTCGGTGATGGCATTAACGATACACCTGTACTTGCTCAGGCAGACATCGGGGTAGCGATGGGCGGTCTTGGTTCAGATGCGGCGATTGAAGCGGCGGATGTGGTCATTATGAATGACGAACCATCCCGTCTGCCAGCGGCAATTGGAATTGCTCGCCGTACCCGCCTTATTGTTTGGCAAAATATATGGTTTGCACTAGGTGTAAAAGTAATCTTTATGACATTGGGTGCTTTCGGTATCGCTACGATGTGGGAAGCTGTATTCTCGGATGTGGGCGTTACCTTACTGGCAGTATTAAACGCCATGCGGGTGCTGCGTATTAATATATCGTCTCTGTTACCGTCTGTTACTACCGTATTTGCCCCTATAAAATCGGTGAAAAGTAACTGATTTGTTACTGTGTTATGTATAAGGAAAGGCTGCACGACTGTGTGTAGCCTTTTTGCAGTACTATTTTTAATATCCAATATATGGGACGAACGACGTGAGTATGAGTAGATTCTTAACATAATTTCATAGTTAATCATTCGTAATACCTATCTGTAAGACGATATAAATACCCAATACATTACATCTTTTTCACAATTGCTTCATAATAAAAAGAAAGAAAACTAGTTCTTTTTAACCAAAAATCGACAAAATACATATTATCAACTTAGGTCTTTTGTGTTATGATATTTTTGAATCATTTACTTGCTTATATAAGTCATAAGCAGTCCAATTTTACAGTTTTGACTGAATTCTATCTAAAGCATGCAAACAATGGGAATGGACACTTGAGCATGACGCAGTTGCTGCATTTTAAACTAATATAATTCCTGCTGTATGGCTGTGCGAATACGTACAGACAGGTTAGAGATAAGGGGAACATGGTCATGAAATTGCAAAATTATATCTTTGGAAATCAATACTTGGATGTACAAGATGACGAAGGCAATATGTTTGTTGGTCGGGTAGAGGAATTTAACGAAGAGTTCATCATACTTGCTGATATTGCACGACTGGAGCATATCGCCCCGCGCGAGAAATTGCCTTTAAGTGAAATGATGAAAAAGGACGTTTTCGCCTTTTTTGTTGGTCAAAACAAGCTGAAATACCAGTTTAAAACGAGAATTACACGCAGTGATGAGAATCAAGTTCGTATCAAACTGCAAAGCCCTAACCCAGACGAGATCATCAAAATCCAAAACCGCGACTATTTACGGATTAGCACGTCACTACGCTGCGATCTACAGGTTATGGAAGAAGATGATCTGGAATTGCAAATTTACACACATGATATTAGCGGCGGTGGATTGTCCTTTTACAGTCGTCAACCGGTCAATTTCCAGAAATACGAAGGTACACTGTATTTGTACAAAGGCAGCAACGAAATGTCGCTACCGTTCAAAGCCGATCTTGTCTATATGAATCAACTGGAAGACCAGAAATATAAAGTAGCTCTTAAATATAGCGACATCAAGGAACAGCACCGGAACCATATTATTCGTTATGCTATTCAAGAACAGGTGCGTTTCCGTAAGTAAGAAAGCATATTGTTCCTATACATCCTGCCCCCGGTTGACACTGGGGAGCAGGATTTTTGCATTACAATGATCATAAATCAGTTTTTATATATGCGACGTATTAGCGTGTTTTTGACACGATTTTGTACCAGAAGGTTGATACATAAACTAATAATGCCATAATATTGATTATGGTTTTACGTTATTATCCATAAAAAGTTAAAAATATCAAAAAAATTTATAGATTCATATTTACGAAAAACGTCCTGCTTCTTCTAGTAGCAACTCGTTCTTTGGTGAAATGCATACAGGAGAATATACCCTGCATCTGACTGTAGATTCCGACGAAATTTGACAAACAAAGGTAAAATGATTTAACCTGTTAAAGGTTACAAAATTTTAACAAGTGATTCATTTTACTACTTAATGGAATCCTAAACAGCTATGGAATACGTTCCACATGAGCCGTTTATCTGTTACCCGACGTTCTTGACACGAATTTATTGCACAGCGGGTAGGTTACTTAATGGGAAAAAGCTCTACATAATGAATGTTTGCTGCCCGTGTATACCTCTGAAATAACTCCGCAAGCACCGAAGGGAGAAGTATTTGTTTGAAGAAATTGATATTGTCTCTGCTGGCTGCGGCTGTGATCTGCACAGCACAACCGGACGGCGCATCTGCCAGCACACCGACATTTAAAAGTGAAATCAAAAGCCAAGCAACTCGCGTGATGGGTACACCTTATGTAATGGGTGGAACGAGTACACGCGGTTTCGACTGCTCCGGCTTTACTCGATATGTATATAAGAAGTTGAATAAATCTCTACCTCGCACAGCGAGACAACAAGCCAAAATAGGCAAAGCAGTCTATAAGGGGAATTTGTCCGTTGGGGATCTGGTCTTTTTTAATACGATGGGATACGGTATCTCACATGTAGGTATCTATATCGGTAATAACAAATTCATCCATTCCGCCAGCAGCACAGGCGTAACAATCAGCAGCTTGTCTCAGTCGTATTACAAAAATCGGTATGTAACAGCGAGACGAGTTGTAAAGTGAATCGGCTGGCAATCGCTATCTAAATTTCAACATTGTACTGTAACGAGACATACATGTACCAAACGATGCTTCCTGTTATAAAAGTTGATGATAGCCGGATCAACGAAAGCAGCATCGACAAAAAGCGTTCCCTTTTCCATGGTATCTACATGAGAAGGGAACGCTTTTTGTTTTGTATGACTAAGCTGAGCTGCCATACATTAGATAAACAGATTATGACTCGCTTGATCGGCTTGACCAAGATAATAGCCGACGCCGCCAATCGTTACATTGTCCAATAGCTCCTCGCGCTGAATGCCCATCACATCCATCGACATCTGACAGGCAACCATCTCGACACCTTGTGCAGCTGCACTCTGGATCAGATCTTCCAGTGAGGCAATATTGCTATTGCCCATCACGCCGCGAATCAGACGCGGGCCAATGCCAAGCATATGCATACGGGACATGCCAAGTTTGCGGCTACCGCGCGGCATCATCAGCCCGAACATATGCCCTAATACACTTTTACGAACAGGTGGTTGTTGATGCTTCCGAATCATATTCAGACCCCAAAATGTGAAGAACATCGTCACCCGTCGTCCGCTTGCTGCTGCACCATTCGCAATAATAAAGGAAGCGATTGCTTTGTCCAGATCACCGCTGAATACGACCATTGTGCTAGCGCGATGAACGGGGGCAGAAGAATCAGCGATATATTGCTCCTGTTCAGGTAACGTTTCAGCTGGTTTATGAATGACCGCTTCAATCGTACCACCAGGTAGATGCTGCAAATGAAGCAGAGAACAACCCGACATGGTGCACCATGCTCGAATATCTTCGTAAAATCCCGGATCGGTGGCACGAACAATCAGATTATGTCCAGCAGGCAGATTGTCTATACTTTGCTTCACCTGAATCAAAGGACCGGGACAACTCAGACCGCATACGTCCAATTCTGTAGTGCTTACTGGATCAGGCGATGAATGAGAATATGATGGGGAAGTAGGAGCCGCTACGATGTCTGCTGGCTGCTGTTGACGTTCATTGGCTTGTTCTGCTTGAGGATCTGATGTAAAGGCTGAATGATGATCGTTGAATGGAGGTAGAGGTGTTGGCTGAAATTGTGCTTGCCGCCACGTTTTGTATCCGCCGCTCAAGTTTCTAACTTGGAATCCATGCTGCCGCAAAATCTGCGAAGCGGTATATCCTCTTAATCCTACCTGACAATATACCAGAATCAGTTTGGAATGATCCAGTTCATTCAGCCGTTCGCGCAATTCATCAACCGGAATCGATAATGAACCCGGAATATGACCATTCTCATGTTCCATCGTACTGCGTACATCGACCAACAATACAGGCTGTGCATCATCATGACGGATGGATTCCAGCTGATCATACGTAACCAGCTCTGCTCGTCCAGCAACAACATTATCCGCCGCATATCCGGCGATATTGACCGGGTCTTTGGCAGAAGAATACGGAGGCGCGTAACTCAGCTCCAGCTCTGCCAGATCGCTCACCTTCCCGCCAAAACGCATCGCAATAGCAATATCATCGATCCGTTTATCCACACCATCATAACCGACTGCCTGAGCGCCAAGAATCTTTCCTTCCGGTGTAAATAACAGCTTCAACGCAATCGGACTGGCACCCGGATAATAGGACGCATGAGAACCGGGATGTACGATCAGACTATGATAATTGATGCCAAGTTGTCGCAGTGATTTTTCATTCTTGCCTGTCGAAGCGGCAGTCAGCTGAAATATTTTCAGAATAGATGTGCCTTGCATTCCTCGATACAAGGCGGGTAAGCCAGCGATGCGATCCGCAGCAATACGTCCCTGTTTATTAGTCGGCCCTGCCAGTGGGATCGCCATCACATGTCCCTCAGAAGTATGCAATTGGATTGCGTCGCCGACAGCATGAATATGAGGCTGATTCGTTTCCAATGCTTCATTCACAATAATATGACCGCGTGCGCTCAGTGCAATGCCGCTATCCTGTAGAAATGTAGTATCCGGTGTGACGCCGATTGCGAGAATGACCAGATTGGCAGATAACACAGTGCCATCACTCAACTGAACACCGACAGCGTTTGGCTGGTCAATAAATCCTTGTACGCGCTGCTTCCATAGTAGCTGGATCCCATGCTGCTCCATATGTTGTGCAATGGATGCCGACATTTCTGGATCAAAAGGAGTCAAAATTTGCTCGTTACTCTCTATCAATGTAACGTCCATACCAGCTTCCCGCAGATTCTCTGCCATTTCCACACCAATAAACCCACCGCCAATAACAATTGATTGACCGTTGTTATTCGCATCTGACAATTGTTTGATATGATCAATATCGATAACATTGCGTACCGTGCGAATGAGCGGATGATTAATACCGGGCAACGGTGGAACAACCGGGCGCGCACCGGGGGATAATAGCAACTCATCATACGATTCTTCATATATGCCTAGCTCACGGCTACGTACGGTAATCGTGCGCTGTTCTGGATGAACAGCAATCACTTCACTCTCTGTTCGTACATCAATACAGAAACGATCTTTCATTCCTTGCGGTGTCTGTACAAGCAGCCGTTCGCGCTCTGTAATAGATCCGCCGATGTAATACGGTAATCCACAATTGGCAAACGAGATATGGGGCCCTTTTTCAAACATAATGATATTTGCATGCTCATCCAATCGGCGAAGCCGTGCAGCTGCGGACGCGCCGCCAGCCACACCGCCGACAATCAGTACTTTTTTGCTCATGATCTACATTCTTCCTCTCCGAATAAAATGGCGACAATAGAAGCGATCCGTGGATCAGCCAGCACATAATTGACTTCCAGACCACTTCGTTCGGTCTTGACGATACCCGCACTACGCAGCTTTTGTAGATGCTGCGATACCGTCGATTGCGGCATGTCCAGACATTCCTGCATATAGGACACATTGCATTTCTTTTTGCGAATGAGTCCGCGTACAATACATAGACGAACGGGATGCGATAGCGCTTTGAGAAGATTGGCAGGCTCGTCAAATACTTGTAAATCCCGTGCATCGAATGGAGCAGTATCCATATATAAACCTCCTGTAATTGATTGGAATGAAAAATGTACGAAAAGTGCATCTGTAATGTTATATCGTAATATTACGATATATTGATATTATAGTCAATATGCATTGTTATACTCTGTACATAATCTTCGTCACATAAAACAGATAGTTCGGACTGCCAATATTACATGCTAAATTATGGATATTGATTTGATGTTCAATTATGCTATACTGATAACACCTTAAATTGTAAAGATTACAAATTAAGATATCTAGCAAGTATAATGTGAATGCCATGTGCAAGGAGGAATACCAATGATCAAAAGTTTACAACGAATCAATGAACTGGCCAAAAAGCAGCGTGAACATGGCCTTACCGATACGGAAAAAGAAGAACAGCATGTACTGCGTCAAGAGTATTTACGCGAAATTCGCGGTCAGGTGCTGAGCACCTTTTCCCAATTGAAAGTAGTCGATGCCGAGGGCAATGATGTAACCCCGGAGAAATTACGGGTGGAAAAAGAAAAAGGATTTATGCTGGAATAGATGTAATTTGCAGGACGATTGGGTTCTGTATAGTCATGCCGTACAAGTAGCAATCGTATCGAAAATATAAAAGAAACGTCGCCAGATCCAGCCTGTTTCGCTGCATCTGGCGGCGTTTTATTTACTTGTAACCGTAACCGTAACCGTAACCGTAACCGTAACCGTAACCGTAACCGTAACCGTAACCGTAACCGTAACCGTAACCGTAACCGTAACCGTAACCGTAACCGTAACCGTAACCGTAACCGTAACCGTAACCGTAACCGTAACCGTAACCGTAACGTGGCGAATGCGACTTGGAAAGGATGCGTTGCGGATGGTCGTAACTAGTAGCCAAATCCCCATGCTATGCGGGGTGCCGGGTGTGCGGCTTGCATCTCGATTTGGAACGTGCCAGAATGGAAGTAGAAACCAATTACATCTGTCGCCACACTTGATGCACACGTATATAATAATGATGTACATTCATAAACTTAGGTTGGCAATCAAAATAAATTCGCTATATTCGCTGAATTTGCTGTAACAGACCTTTTAGCTGTAATAGATATTTTGTGTGTTCTGTTATCATACAATAATCAGCTTCGCATCTATGGGTAAAACGATAGTACAGCATGAATCTGTATAGGAGGTGAATATGTGAATCGGTTATTGGACAAAAGAACTCAAATTGTGGAGGCGGCGTTGGAGCTGTTTGCACAGCAAGGCTTTGACGCCACGACTGTACCGGAGATTGCCACGCGCGCTGAAGTTGGCGCAGGGACGATTTATCGTTATTTTACGAGCAAGGAAGCATTGTTAAATGCACTATTTCAGGACAAAATCGGTTGGCTGTATGAAGCATTCAAGCGGGACTTTCCGCATGATAGTGATATGAAGAGCCGATGGATTCACATTATTGACCGAATGCATCAAATGGCAAAGCTGGATTGGGATGCATTGCAATTTATCGATACGCACTATTATGTCCGGCTGCTGGATGAGCAGAGCATTGCCATCCACAATCAATTGCTGGAATTTGTATCGCAGCATATTATGGCAGGGCAGCAGGCTGGCGTGCTGAAGCCAATGGAGCCACTGCTCATGATCTCTATCACATTCGGTGCTTTCCTTGGTATTCATAAATACCGTCATGGACAACGCACAGGTATGCCGCGTGATCACGAACAATTGCAATCCATCGCCAGACAATGCTGTTGGGATCTCATTGCAGTACATGCGGAATGAATATTCATTCCGTTACTATAGCTCCAAGCGATCATTCCACAAGTCATTACGAATCAGGTAAAGGATAGGGAGGAACTATCATGTCAAAAGAAGCAACCATTCCGCAACCGAAAACGTACGGCCCACTGGGCAATCTGCCACAACTCGATTCTGAACAGCCGCTACAAAGTATTATGAAGCTACTAGGCGAATATGGCTCTGTAATGAAGCTTGGTCTAGGTGGCAAAGAGCAAATCTACACTTGCGACCCCGAGATTGTGAAGCAGATTTCCGATGAACGCAGATTTGATAAAGAAGTATGGGCACCGCTGCAACGGGTACGCCCATTTACCGGGGACGGTCTGTTCACGAGCTGGACGGATGAGCCGAACTGGGGCAAGGCGCATCGACTGCTGATGCCAAGCTTCAGCCAACGGGCGATGCAGGATTATCATGACAAAATGGTCGACATTGCTGTGCAGTTGATCCAGAAATGGTCACGTACGAATGCGGATGAGACGGTAGATGTCGCAGAGGATATGACGCGCCTGACGCTCGATACAATCGGACTGTGTGCGTTTAATTATCGCTTTAACAGCTTTTATAGCAAGGAGCCGCATCCGTTTGTAGAAAGTATGGTGCGTGCACTGGACGAAGCGATGACACAAGGACAACGGCTACCGATCCAGAACAAGCTTGCCTTTTCCAACAAGCGACAATTCCAGAAGGATGTCGATTATATGTTCCAAGTAGCGGATAGCTTGATCGCTCAGCGCAAAGAAAATGGCGATCAAGGCGAGAACGATCTGCTCAGTCGGATGCTGGAAAGTAAAGACCCGGAAACAGGCGAGACGCTGCCAGATGAGAATATCCGTTATCAGATGATCACTTTCCTCATTGCGGGTCACGATACGACTAGCGGATTGCTGTCATTTGCATTGTATTTCCTGTTGAATAACCCGGACAAACTGAAAAAAGCGCGTGCCGAAGTGGATCGGGTGCTTGCTGATCCTGTACCAACGTACAAACAGGTGCGTGATCTAAAATATATTCGTATGATTTTACGCGAATCGCTGCGTCTGTGGCCAACAGCGCCAGCATTTTCACGGTTTGCACGCGAAGATGTGATGCTGGGCGGCAAATATCCGCTCAAGGAGCATCAGAGTGTAAGTGTTATTTTGCCAGCACTGCATCGCAACAAGGAAGCATGGGGCGAAAATGCAGAGGAATTCGTACCGGAGCGGTTTGAGGATGAATCGCAAATTCCAGAGCATGTATACAAACCGTTTGGTCACGGGATGCGCGCATGTATCGGTCAGCAATTTGCACTATACGAAGCGACATTGGTGCTGGGCATGGTTGTGAAGCATTTTGATCTGATTGATCAGGAGAACTATCAGCTGCATATTCGTGAGGCATTGACGCTGAAACCGGATGAATTCCGTATGAAAGTTGTTCCGCGCGTACCCGAGGTAGCGGTAGCCATTCCGGGCAATAACGAACAGTCTGCACATGGAGATGTACACATTTCCGAAGCGGTGAAACGTCATGATACACCACTGCTGACTCTGTACGGCTCCAATCTTGGTACAGCGGAAGCAGTTGCACGCGAGCTGGAAGAAGGTGGACGCACGTATGGATTTGAATCGGCAGCGGCACCGCTAGACGATTATGCAGGCAATCTGCCTAAGGATGGTGTAATGCTGATTATTGCGGCATCTTACAACGGACGTCCAACGAGCAATGCGGAGAAATTCGTAGAATGGCTACAACAGGCGGACAACGATAGCTGCAAAGGTGTGAAATATTCTGTATTCGGCTGTGGTGACCATAACTGGGCAAGCACGTATCAGCGCATTCCGAAACTGATCGACGAGCTGATGGAGCAAAAAGGCGCAGAGCGTGTCTATCCACGCGGCGAAGGCGATGCGAGCGATGATTTTGAAATGCAGCTGGATGAATGGCGCAGTGGATTATGGGAGCAGCTGTTCAAAACGTTCCACATTGAGATGGACGAGCAGCAATTGAAAAAGGAGAATGCGCTGCAAGTGCAATTTGTGAATTCGCCAGTTGGCAGTCCACTGGTGCGTACGTATAACGCGGTGGAATGCCAGATTACCGAAGCACATGAATTGCAGCAGCCGGAGAGCGGACGCAGTACGCTTCATCTGGAAATTGCTTTGCCACCGGGTGAGACGTATCATGAAGGCGACCATATGGGCATCATTCCACGTAATCCGCAGGCTTTGATTCAGCGAGTATTACGCCGCTTCCGACTGGATGGCGGGGAACGCATCATTATTCAGGGCAAAGGCAGCAGTGCCGCTTATTTGCCACTGGATCGTCCGATCGCTATCATTGAGCTGCTAACACTGAGTGTGGAATTGCAGGATGTAGCAACTCGCGCGCAGATTCGGGCGATGGCAGAGAACAATCAGTGCCCACCGCACAAAAAAGAATTGGAAGCATTGCTGGATGACGAGACGTATCACCGTGAAGTATTACAAAAACGGTTAACCTTGCTTGATCTGATGGAGGATTATATGTCGTGCGAGATGAGCTTTGAGCAGTTTCTCGGTCTGCTGCCAGCGCTCAAGCCACGTTACTATTCTATTTCAAGTTCGCCATCGGTGCAGTCGGATCGCGTTACAATTACGGTGAGCGTAGTGTCCGGTCCAGCGCGGAGTGGTAAAGGCGAATTTGCCGGTATTGCTACGACGTATCTGTCCCATTTACAAAAAGGCGATACTGTACTCATGTTTATTCGTTCGCCAAAATCGGGCTTTGAATTGCCGGAACGTGCGGAAGTGCCGATTGTCATGATCGGACCGGGTACAGGCGTTGCGCCATTCCGTGGCTTCCTGCAAGCGCGCGAAGCCCAGCGTAACAATGGACAGCAAACTGGTGAAGCATGGCTGTACTTCGGTTGCCGTCATCCAGAACGCGATTATTTGTACAAAGAGGAACTGGAGCATTATGCTAACGAAGGATTGGTGCAGCTGCGAACTGCATTTTCTCGTCCAGACGATGGAAACAAGCAATATGTGCAGGATCTGATTCGTCACGATGCTATGCATATCGTGCGTTTGATTGATGAGGGCGCCAAGCTGTACATTTGCGGCGATGGCAATCGGATGGCACCGGATGTAGAGCAAACGCTACGCGACATTTATATGGAGATCAAAGGCGTAGATGCAGAGCAAGCAACTCAATGGTTCGATGAATTACAGCAAAACGGTCGCTATGTCAAAGATGTGTGGACAGGCATTTGATCATAAGTTAATATGCTGCTCATATTTCCTATGAGAGCTGTATAGTCAATAACAAGCATAGTAAAATGGACAGCCTCGCATGATACGGGCTGTCCATTTTATTAGGAAGTGAAGCATATCATCCCATCTTTTTATTCACAGATAGATGTCTTCTATCACCACCTATAGAAAAGTTCGATTAGTCATCGAGAAAATCAAATGTTAGATTTATATTCATATAATTACATCGATATAGTCGGAATAAGGAGTGCATAATGATGACTGAAATATACCGTCTTGCGACTGCGGACGACGCGCCGCGTGTGCAATATATAACGTATGAAGCTTATGTAACGATTCGGGAGTTGAAGCTGCAATGGCCTGCGGCATATGCGGATGTCGAGCAGATTCGCAACAATATTTTGAATAATAAATGTTATGTGTTAGAGCAGAATGGACAGATTCAGGCGACGGTTACGCTGGCGGATGCGGAGAAGCTGCAATTTCTCGGTAATGTGACAGATTTGCCATTTGTGATGTGGTTTGCGGTTGATCCGTATATCCAGAGCAAAGGGCTTGGACGTAAGCTGTTGAACTGGGTTGAGCAGCATGTCATTCGCGCGGAACTGAGCGCGCCAGCAGTCACGCTAGCAACAGCGGAAAAGCATCCATGGCTGTTGCCGATGTATGAGCGCTGGGGATATGAGCGTATTCATGCGTTTGAAGCAGGTGAGGATGGCGTGATGCATCTGCTCCGCAAAGTCGTAGACGAAGAGAAATTCGCTCGCTATGTACAATTGCAAAAGGAGCAACAGCAGATTGAAGACGGCGAAGCGGCAGAAGCACAGCCAGTCGGTCGTTCAGGCGTTAGAAGTGTACGTGAACAACTGCAATTCCGTCGTTTTTAGTCCAAGTCTCTATTGAGATTACTTTATGATGGATTAGAGCATATACGAAAAATGAAATCTATAGCGAGATGATATGTGCAGTACGGTTTGTATGATCCGTTGTTTACTATGCAGCCTACAGGGAGGAATACGATGAAATTTGCATTGTTTAGCCTGATGTCCAATATCCCACATGCCCTGACCGGCGAGCAGTTAACCGATCAGCAGAAGTTTAACAATGTATTGCGGCAAGCAGAATTGGCGGAGGAGCTTGGTTATGACGCGTATGGAATTGGGGAGCGTCATGGCGAACCGTTTTTGTCGTCTTCGCCAGCAATTGTACTCACTGCCATCGCTGCGCGTACATCACGCATTCGTCTGTTAACGACTGTGACTGTGTTAAGTGTGCTTGATCCGGTCCGGGTAGCGGAGGATTATGCGACGCTTGATCATCTATCAGGTGGACGATTGGAGCTGATTATTGGCAAAGGCAATGATCCGCGCCATTATCCGTTATTCGGTTTGCAGGAAGAAGAGCAATGGGATTCGATGGAGGAGCGCTATGAATTGCTGCGCCGCTTGTGGCGAGAGGAGAAGGTGACATGGAGCGGTCGGTATCGTCCGGCACTGCATGATTTCACCAGTCAACCACGTCCATATCAGCGCCAGATTCCGATCTGGCATGGTAGCGCGTCCAGCACACGCTCGACTGAGCTGGCAGCGCGCTATGGGGAGCCGATCTTTTCGTCCAATACGTTTCACCGGCTGGATAAATATCGCGATCTGATTGATCATTATCGCGAACGTTTAGCACATTATGGACATGATCCGTCTCAAGCGGTAGTTGGTGCGGGCGCTGGGGCGCTGTATTTGGCAGATACGTCCGAAGAAGCGGTTCGCCGTTATCGCCCGTATTACGATTCATTCCAAGGAACGGATGCCGCCAAGCATAACAACAGTCCGTTCAACGGATTGGAAGATAATATCGCTAATGGCCCTGCTCTGGTCGGCAGTCCGGAGCAGGTGATTGAGAAGATTCTACATTATTACCGAGCTTTTGGTCATCAGGTGCTCGGTTTGAGTGTGGACGGTCTGACCGAATCGGAACAGCATGAACAGTTGGAACGCTTCGCTACTGAAGTTGCACCGGTATTGCGTCGTGAGATTCCTTCTACAATATGGCAAAGCAAGCAGCTCATTTGAGCTGCTTTTTGTTATGAGACAGAATCGTATTGCCGTCAACTTTTTTGCCGATATAAGAAGGGGAATATTCCTATTCAGCGAATATCTTGTTTAGAAAGGATGGAAGTTCCAGATTTGTATACATATTAAGAAGTGAGGTGAACGCATGAATGAATTTCATTGTATGAATCACCCGGATCGAGATGCGCTCCATCAATGCTCCCAGTGCGGCAAGCCACTGTGTGCGGAATGTTATGATGCCAATACAGATGGGTGTCGCAACAATGATCATGCGGCTGTTCATAGTGCTGCCCCTACCCATCCACCAACGCTACAACGTTCTCAAGCGCCAGCAACAAGTCGCAGGCAAGTCGTCTGGCAGATAGTGGTTGCATTACTCGCTGTTCTGGGTGGTCTTACGCTATTGTTGCTGGCGATTTGTGGAGCGATGATTTTTAGTTATTAAGTTCGTTTGGCTTCGGTTGGGATGGGGATCAAAGTTGTAGCAGTAGAAGGATTTGTACAATTTGTAACGTTTCTAGGGAGCAGGAGGAGTGCGATGGAGTTTCCGGTGTATATTCATCTCGGTTCGTTGCGGATTCACCCGCATGTGTTGTTTGAGACACTGTCTTATTTTATCGGATTTCGGATCTATTTGTGGACGCGTCGTCCGAGTGGCATGCCCAAGCTGGTTAGCTTGCAGATTCTAGCGGGAACGATTCTCGGTGCGGCGCTTGGTTCCCGATTGTTATTCTGGTTCGAAGACCCGTCAGCCACATGGGCACAATTGAGTCAGGGACATCTGCTATGGGGAGGCAAGACGATTGTCGGCGGTCTGCTCGGTGGATTAATCGGCGTTGAGCTTGCCAAGCACTGGGCAGGATGGAACAGCTCGACTGGTGACGATTTTGCCTATCCGCTTATTATTGGTATGGCAATTGGACGCATTGGCTGCTTTTTGACCGGGCTAGAAGATCGTACATATGGTGTGGCAACAACGTGGATAACCGGAGTCGATTTTGGCGATGAAATTATGCGACATCCGACGCAGCTGTATGAGATTGTATTTCTATTGCTGTTAGCGGTGATATTATATCCGCAATACAAGCGCAGCCGCTATTTACCACTCTCAGCGATGAATGAACATTGTTCAACTATGGCGCATCCGGCTGGAGATGCTCATTCCAGTTCAAGTGCCGGCAATTACCAATCTGGTCGACTGTTTCAATGGTTTATGGCTTCGTACTTGCTGTTTCGTCTATTGATTGAATTCATCAAGCCGACACCGCATCTGTACGGAGGATTGAACAATATTCAATTGGCTTGCATTGCTGGAATCCTGTATTACGGTTGGTTATTAAGCGGCAGGGGCAAAGGCGGGCGTCTGATTCGCCGTTCTCCGGCAGCATCCGGGGCTTTGAAATAAGCAACGTATATCACGTTCGACTAAGATCAAGGAGGACTACATCATGCCCAAAAATCGTCCGTATCTGTATCACGAACTGACCAATAGTATCTGCTCCACCTGTTATCGCAAGGTAGAGGCGAAGATTGTAGAAGAGAACGGTAGAATGTATATGTTCAAGCGCTGTCTGGTGCATGGACCGGAAAAGGTATTGATATCAACAGATGTTGCGTATTATCATCGAACTCGCGAGTTTATCAAGCCTTCTGAGATGCCGCTCGTCTGGAACACACCAATCAAATATGGCTGTCCGTATGACTGTGGATTGTGCCCGGATCATGAGCAGCATAGCTGTCTGACACTGCTTGAAATTACTGATCATTGCAATTTGCAATGTCCAATCTGTTTTGCCGAATCGTCGCCACATCGCACATCCTATCGTACGTTGGAGCAGATTGAATTCATGCTGGATCGGATTGTGGAAAATGAAGGTGAGCCGGACATTGTGCAGATCAGTGGTGGCGAACCAACATTGCATCCGCATTTTTTTGACATTCTGGACATGTGTAAGGCACGTCCGATTAAGCATATTATGGTCAATACAAATGGCATTCGCATCGCGCGTGAACGTGAATTTGTAGCGCGTTTAGCAGAGTATATGCCGGGATTCGAGATCTATTTGCAGTTTGATAGCTTTGAAGCGGATGTACTGAAGGAGCTGCGGGGAGCCGATTTGCGTAGTATTCGCGAGCAGGCAATTGCGCATCTGAATGAATTCAATCTATCGACTACACTGGTCGTGACATTGAAAAAAGATCTGAACGATCATGAAGTAGGCAAAATTATTCAATACGGATTGGAGCAGCAGGCAGTTCGCGGGGTGACAATTCAACCGATTCAAGCGGCAGGACGTCTACAAGGATATGATCCCGCTACTGACCGATTGACAGTCAGCGAAGTACGGCAGATGATTGTTGATCAGTCTGGGGTATTTAATGCGGATGATATTTTGCCAGTACCATGTCATCCTGATTGTCTGGCGATGGGCTATGCGCTCAAGCTGAATGGTGATGTACTGCCGCTGACGCGCATGATTGATCCAGAAATCCTGCTGGAAGGCGATAGCAATACGATTGTGTTTGAAAATGAACCTGCCATTCGTGGCAAGCTGTTCGAATTGCTATCGACCGGTCATTCGCCAGTATCCTCGGCACTATCGCTCAAAAATCTACTCTGCTGTCTACCGCTTGCCGCCGTGCCAGAGCAGATCGTATATGATAATGTATTCCGCGTGATCATTATGCAGTTTTTGGATGCGTATAATTTTGATGTGCGCTCTGTGAAAAAATCGTGCGTGCATATCGCTCATCCGGATGGACGGATCATTCCATTTGATACGTACAATATGTTTTATCGGGATGACAAGGAAAAGCTGCTGGAGGAGCGCAAGCGGGAGATCGTTACAGCTTGGGATTAACGACGTGAGATTGTAGCGTAGCAAGCATATGATATTGCAACCTAGCAGAAGTTATATTGCAAAATAAGTGTGTGGAAGTATAGATGGTGGAGTATGCAGCTCCGGTACGCCTTTTGTTATAAAGGTGTGCTGGGGCTGATTTATGTTGCATAGAACATTTTATATAAGATACTAGGACAATGTGATTCAAAATCATACAAAAGCGAATATTTGAGACGAGAAGACGAGAAGACGAGAAGACGAGAAGACGAGAAGACGAGAAGACGAGAAGACGAGAAGACGAGAAGACGAGAAGACGAGAAGACGAGAAGACGAGAAGACGAGAATTAAAAAATCAACATATGAAAAATTCACAAAAATGATCTCATATTGAATTTAAAGTGATAGAACAATAGAAGGTTAATTTTGATGTGGAGTGCAATCTCTAATAAACCATTGTAACTGAGCAACTACCCAACGAGAAAGAGAAGATCAACTTACTTAAAAGAAATATTGACTTGTATTCATAAAATATTGAAATGTGTGGGAGCGAAGATAGAGCAGAAATAGTATTCTCAACATTCTATTTTCAAAATGAACAATAATCATTCAAATCTGACTAAAGAATATCTTGGAAAAAAAGCGTCAACGAAGCGGTAATTCAATTAACTATGGGACAAAGAAAGGAACAAACAAGCAATCAAGCAAGCTTAAATAAAAAGCGAAATAGGAACCGAGAACGGATGAGCGAGGAAAATAAAAAAATGATTCTTTAAAATTCCCAGTTTTCGAAATACAATTACTTATGCCACTAAAATAAATATTTCAACATATGAAAAATTCACAATAATAAAACCTAAATCCGAAAAAAAGAAATTGTAAAACCATCCAAGTCTACTGTCAAAAGGTATTTTTGCTGGTATGCTTATTACTTATCGTCCGACGTTATCACAAGGAGGTATACTACATATGAATGCAGCAGCTAGTCAGCTATGGCAAGCGATCCAACAACACGCAATGAATCTAAATTCATGTACAGTTGATCAACTAAACCTGATAGATGGGGCGACGTCTGAGCAGTTTATTCAATTGGAACAGAAGCTTGGTGTTACTTTGCCGGAGCCGATGAAGCAATTGTATAGTGTTCATGATGGTCAGGAAGAGACGATGGAAGTGCAGGTATTGCTGCGGAATCTGACTTTTTTGTCAGTAGAGCAGATGATGGAGACGTGGCAGTTTTTGCAGGAGGAGTTTGATCCAGATGGATGGGAGCCAGAAGCAGGTAAAGGTGTAAAACCATTTCTATGGAATCGGCGCTGGATTCCGTTGGCAACGAATGGGGCGGGCGATTACGTGTGTATCGATACCGACCCGGCTGATGATGGTGTACATGGACAGGTCTTATATTTCTGGCATGATTGGGAAAATCGTACAGTCGAAGCCGTCGACATCTTTCAATTTATAGAGTTGTGCTTGCAAGAGGAAGATTAGATGGTAGGTAAGTAGTGATATCGTCATTTAAATTTAGAGTGTTACAGGCTTAATCGCCAGGTGATCCGTATAATAGAAGAACAATGTAACAAGATTCGGGATATCATAACACGATATGATGAGCAGATCGATTATATGATGCTATATGAAGAATGGAAAGAACTATGCAGTGATTTTACAGATCATTTTCGCCGGGAACAACATCGAAAAGATCTGAAGCTGGAGTGGGATCAGTATACGTCGAATCTGTATGGACTAAGTTCACATTGCTATACAAATTGCCATACAAATTCTAAATGGAAAGATGCCATGTTTCGATACAAAAGGGAAGTATGGTTAGCAGATTCATTTTTTGATCGATGGAAGAGATATCGTTTCTTGCAATATTATGATCTATCGTCGTATCCCAATATTCATTTGGACATGGAAGTTATGGAGCAATTGCGGATTCATTTGCGGAAGTTGATCTGCGACTTGAACCAGCAGTATAGCAAATAATAAGAAGATAGCATATGAGCTAGAGTTCTATATTGAATATACGTTCCATTATCGTCCATAATAGCGTCTCTATAAAGAAAGATCACATGATATATGCCTGTTCGAAATGAATTGTGTAGTTGACAAACATTTCAAACAGGCATATATTGTTACATGTTAATCGTAATTATTACTATTTAATATATTGCAGGATGCTGCGGTCCGGAATGATGCAGCACTGCATAGATAACGATGAGGAACGGGGAGAATCAAACATGACTGGAAAACAGAAACCATTGCCGGTGACGGTATTGAGTGGCTATTTGGGAGCGGGCAAGACGACAGTATTGAATCATGTGCTCAACAATCGTCAAGGTCTGAAGGTAGCCGTAATTGTAAACGATATGAGCGAGATCAATATTGATGCTGCATTGGTGCGTGAGCAGGGTGGTTTGTCACGAACGGAGGAAAAGCTGGTTGAAATGTCGAACGGCTGTATTTGCTGCACCTTGCGTGACGATCTGTTGCAGGAGGTAGAGAGACTGACGCAGGAAGGTCGGTTTGATTATATTCTGATCGAATCGACAGGCATTAGTGAACCAGTACCGGTGGCGCAGACGTTTACGTATGCAGATGAAGAGTCTGGTATTGATCTGAGTCAATTGGCGCAACTGGATTGTATGGTTACAGTGGTCGATGCTCATCGGTTCTGGCATGATTATCAATCTGGCGAAACGTTATTGCAGCGCGGACAGGCGACAGGTCAGGAGGATACGCGTGATGTGGTCGATCTGCTGATCGATCAGATTGAGACATGCGATGTACTTTTGCTGAACAAATGCGACCTCATGGAACCCGCAGAGTTGGATAAGCTGGAGAGCGTTATTCGTCAGTTACAGCCACATGCTCAGATTATTCGTACAGTGAATGGAGAGATTGATCCAGCGCGGATTTTGAATACGGGATTGTTTGATTTTGAACGGACAAGTCAGTCGTCGAGCTGGATACGTGAATTGGAGCTGGACGAGCATACGCCGGAAACAGAGGAATATGGAATTAGCTCGTTTGTATATCGTCGACGTGCGCCGTTTCACCCAGAACGACTGGCAGAGTTTATGAGTTATTGGCCGGAAGAAGTTGTTCGTGCCAAAGGTCTTGTATGGGTAGCAACAGAAGGCGATATGGCGGCAAGTCTGAGTCAGGCAGGGCCTTCGATTCAATTCGGACCCGCTGGACATTGGGTGGCGGCGCTACCGGAAGACGAGCAGCATGTTATTTTACAAGAAGAAGACGATGTATGTGCACGCTGGGATGAACGCTGGGGCGATCGACTGACAGAAATGGTGATGATCGGCATTGGCATGGATCGTCAGCAGTTAGAATCAGAGCTAGACGAATGCTTGTTAGATGAACAGGAAATGCAGCAGGATTGGAATAAATTTGTTAATCCGTTGCCATGGCCGGTGCAGGTGCAATAGGAGTAACCACCACAGGATTGTAAGCCCTGTGCGTGTAGATGTGCATCTTGTACTTAGACACACCTGTATATCGAGATCATCTATAAACGATATAAGGGATACTGGATCAATGTTTAGTATAGTTTTGTAAGCTCTTAATAAAGTAAATACGTGCAACATCGTAATACTGTATTGTTAATTTTTAATGGGTATTTATTATTTTCAAATCGTAATGATTACGCATTTGGTGGGGATTCAGGGTATTACTATTACTTAGATACAAGCCAATCAACCAACAAAGGATGGTGCATAACTATGACTATGGTAGAGCAGGATACACGTATTCCGGTGACTGTACTTAGCGGGTATCTCGGAGCAGGCAAAACGACCATCATGAACCATGTACTGAATAACCGCGAAGGTCTGCGTGTTGCGGTGATCGTTAATGATCTGGGTGAAGTCAATATTGACGCGGATCTGATTCGCGATGGTGGCGGGTTGTCGCGTACAGATGAGAAGCTGGTGGAAATGTCCAATGGCTGCATCTGCTGCACACTGCGTGAGGATCTGCTGGTTGAAGTGGAGAAGCTCGCTAAGGAAGGCAAGTTTGACTATATTCTGATCGAATCGACGGGTATTGGCGAGCCAGTTCCAGTTGCGCAGACCTTCACATATGTCGATGAGGACAATGGAATTGATCTGAGCCGCCTGACCCGACTCGATACGATGGTCACGGTCGTCGATGCACCGCAATTCTGGAAAGATTACTATTCCCGCGAAAGTCTGATGCAGCGCGGACAAGCAGCTGGTGATGATGATACGCGCGGCGTAGTGCATTTGCTGACCGATCAGGTAGAATTTTGCGATGTGTTGATTATCAATAAGGTCGATCTGGTAAATGAGGATGAATTGAAGCGATTGGAACAAGCGCTGCGTGCACTACAACCGGAAGCACGGATCATTCACTCGGTACAGGGCAATGTGCGTCCAACGGATATTTTGAATACCGGGCTGTTCGATTTTGACAAAGCAAGCCAATCAGCAGGCTGGATTCAAGAACTGCTCAAGGAAGAACATACACCAGAGACTGAAGAATACGGAATCAGTTCCTTCGTATATCGGCGTAAGATTCCTTTTCATCCTGAGCGACTCATGAAATGGGTGACCCAGTATCCGTCTGATATCGTCCGTTCCAAAGGATTGATGTGGCTGGCGACACGCAACAATATGGCGATCTCCTTTAGCCATGCTGGAACATCCAAGCAGCTATCGCCAGCAGGATTATGGGTGGCGGCGCTGAGTCAGGAAGAACTGGATTACCATTTTGGCGGGGAAATACCGAGAACACCAGATTGGGATGAGCAGTGGGGCGATCGAGTAACCAAGCTGGTCTTTATCGGGATTGATATGAATCGTGAAGCAATCGAACGCAGTCTGGACCAGGCATTACTGACACCAGAAGAAATGAACGGCAACTGGCGCGATCTGTACGATCCGCTGCCGTCGTTTGGTTGAATCCATACAGAAAGGATACATTCTAATGAGTAAAAATCGCCGTAACTATGGCAAAATGCCACTGACAAAAGGCATCGAGATGGCTTCGGTCTATAGTGTAAAAGAGTGCGGGCATCGTGCGCGTCATATCGTACTATCCCCGGAAAATCGCGTCATCACCGAGGAGTTCCTCAAGATCGTCAATCTCAAAGATACATTCGCTTTACACGATGTACCTGTTCCGAACAAAGTGATGATGTTCGGTCCACCGGGAACGGGGAAAACGCTGACTGCGTTTCATCTGGCGCATGAACTGGAATTGCCGCTCGTAACGGTTCGATTGGATGCGCTAATTCATGCGCATCTAGGCGAAACTGGTAGCAATGTGCGCAAAATCTTCGAGTATGCCAGACAGGAACCGTGCGTACTATTTATGGATGAATTTGATGCGGTGGCACGTACGCGGGACAATAACGATGAAGTCAAGGAAATGGCGCGTGTTGTGAATACGTTGCTACAATGTCTGGACGAGTTTCCCGAGCATTGTATTTTCATCGCAGCAACCAATCTAGAAACGGAGCTGGACAATGCAATCTGGCGGCGGTTTGATACGAAGATGGTATATGGCAATCCAGCGGCAGAGCTGCGGCTGGATTATATTACTCGATTATGTGGAGAGTTCCCACGAGAGCAAGGATTGGAGCATTGGGCAGCGGAATGGATGGACGGCTGTAGTTATGCTGATATCGAACAGATTATTTTAAAAGCGAAACGCAAAGCGATTATCGACGATATTCCGATGTCGCAGCTACTGATCGAGATGTCACTGCATGAGTACCGTCCGTATCATCTGCTAGTCAAGCTGAAATAAACAGGAGCTTGTTGATATAATAACTCCTTGGTAACCATGAACTCCAACAGAGCGAGCACAGATTGAAAATCCGCTGGCGCAATGGCCTGAATCAGCACCTGTGCTGACTCGCTATTGGTGTTGGCTGTAGCCTTGGCGAGTTGATGCAGAAAATGACGGAAGAAAGCAACGTCGATTTGCGAATAGTCATAGATGAATACTTCAACTGCGATGCCCGTGTCACTCGTGAATAGACAATGCTCACCGTGCAGATGAATATACCAGTCTTCATGTTCGTAAACGATAGCCGGATCGGTGTCGACATCCTGCTCATAGATCTGATCGAATAGCGCTTCGAAGGAAGTGCTATTTGGCATTGATTGCGTGGATTCGGTAAACGATTGCAAGTGGTGTGAAGACGCAAGAGTCGTACATAGCCCGTAAGACATTTTCGTATACAATTGTATAAGATCGTGAGCGAGCTGAAGGGTGGATTCGCGATAGCTGATCCCGGACGTATCGGGCATTTCATTAGAATTTTGGTCTGTAGTATACATGGTATGGTCCTTTCTTTTGCTCTGACAGCGATGATTGGTATAAGATGGTTGAGATGGAGTTGATGCAGACGTAAACATATAGCTGCACAAAACGCCTATTCCAAATTCTAGCACAGTAGTAGCTAGGTATACCAAGATACGTATACTAAGAAAGGAAACCATCCATGGATTACATAACGTATAAACATAAAGTCAGGCAGGAAGTGGAGCGTCGTGGTCTAACGTCTATTATGAACGATACACGCTGGGAAAAATTAAAATTTGGCGTATATCACCAATTACCGTTTCCACCAGCATTTCAAGTGAAGTATGTTCTGTCTGCCGAGCCGCATCCTACCGCATTTGAACAGGACGTGAATTACAACGGTGATTGGACAGCGATTCTAGGTGATTTGTCAGATGACGCCCAATTTTGTAATTGGCAGCACCCATCCTTTAATGTGGAATGGGTTCGTGTCAAGCCAAGGCGATTGGAGTATCGTGGTCAATTGGTGGAGGATGAATGTATCGATATAGAAGCGCCGTTTGTAGCTTTGCTGCATGAGTGCAACATTCCTTATCTATGTAGGCAACATGATTACTGGATCTACGGATATGCCACCGCAACAGAGTTTGCACAGTTACGGACGTGAATTTCTGATATGGTCGCAGTCTGATAAGATCGCAAATAGTAGCATTTACAAGTATTAACTAGTAGCTTTGCAAGTACTAGATAACACTCTTATACGTATGGACATAGGATGAGCTTATATACATCATAACAAAAGCCTGTTTGCGCATCAGTATGCAAACAGGCTTTTGCAATAGCAAAGGAATTACTTGGTTAGGATTTTCACTTCTTTTGGTGCAAGCGTCACCGTGATGGAGCCGCTGTTCACTGTGACGGAATCCGTACCGAGTTGGTTTTTCAGCGCTGTACCATTGCCGAAGTTATCCAGATTCGGGATGGTGCGCGTTTCGCTGTTCCATGAGTTGTTAATGAGCACAACGACATCATCTGAACCGCTGGAACGCTGGAAGCCGTACACCGTATTATCTGACCATTTTTCCTTTTGCGTACCGTTTTGCAGTGCTGGATGGACATTGCGTACGGCGTTCAGTTTGGCAATATATTTGTACAGATCATTGCTCGTATCAAACGTCATATCTTCGCGGTTCGCCGGATCATCACCGCCGCTGAAGCCTTGTTCCGTGCCTTGATACACAATCGGAATACCGCGCGAAGTGAGCAGGAAGCCGAGTGCAGCTTTCAGTTGAGGCCATTTGTCATAGGTGGCTCCTGGTTTGCCAGATGCTTCGTTCAAGAAGCGTTTGACATCGTGATTATCGATAAAGGTGCCGTTCAGATTAACATTTTTGTAGCGGGAATCCTGTGCATAGCGATCCTTGATCAGATTCATCGAACCGTCTTTGGCAAATACATCGCGGATCGTGTAGTACATTGGGAAATCAAGCGCAGCATCGAGATAGTTGGTGTAATCACCAACATAGGCTGGATCGCCATTATACACTTCACCGATCGTGAAGGTGTTGACGGCAGTGTCGAAGTCTTTTAGGAACCATTTGGGTACGTGCTTCGCGGTATCCACGCGCAGACCGTCAACGCCGGATTGCTGGATGATCCATTTGCCCCAATTTTTCAATTCGGTAGCGACTGCGGTGTTTTCTTGCTTGAGATCGTCAAGACTGGCAACATCGCCATTCTCGATACGGGATTGGTTGTTTGTATTGTAGTCATTTTGCGTAATGTCGCCAGCGTTGTGATACCAGTCGGCATTGTCGAATGGTGCTTTGGCAGTGCCGTTGTTCGGACGGAAGTCACCGGTGTGGTTAACGACAACGTCGAGCATGACGGCGATGTTTTTGGTATGTGCGGTTTTGACGAGTTCCTGGAATTTTGCCATATTGCCCAGATGACCGTCAACAGAATAGAAGTCGTACGTATGATAGCCGTGGTAAGCGGTCACACTTTTTTGCATCGTTACTGGTGTGATCCAGATCGCAGTGAAGCCCATATTTTTGATGTAATCGAGTTTGTTGATAATACCTTGGAAGTCGCCACCGTGCCATTGACCCGGATTGCTTTTGTTGGAGTTGAAGCCGCCGTAGTTATCGTTGCTTGTATCGCCGTTGTTAAAACGGTCGGTCATGATGAAGTAGATACTACGCTTGCTCCAATCGACTGGTCCGAAGTTGTCACTCGGCGGAGTTGTTGGATCGGTTGGGGTGGTAGAGCCGGACGGTGCACCTGATGTAATCGTGCCGACTGCACCGTTGCTGCCCGGCGTGAAGGTGGATGTGCCAGTGTTGAAGAAATAATTTTTGGAGTTGTTGTTATCCCATGTGCCGCTGCCGTTATTGAAGACAGCTTCGAGCTGCGTATACGAACCGATATTGATCGTTGTCTTCGTATAGCCGCTTACTTCAGCATCTGCCATTTTGACACCCGGTGCAGTCGTCCAATTCCCGTCCGCCTGACGATAATGTATGTACGGAGTGGTGAAGCCTTTTTTGTAATAGACGGTCACCGAATTGTCTGCGGCATGCGTAATCGGACCGAAACCGCCCACCATAACAGCGAGCAGCACCAGCAAGGCAAGCGAAACGGAAAGCCATTTTCTGAATTGCGATTGAGCAGAAATCAACACAATCAATCCTCCCATGAGACGGTTTGTGCCGCCTTTGTAGTGTGGTCAATCTTTTGTGCAAACGTTTACGCAACTGATTATAAGATAACGCTTACAAAAATGGAAGAAGCAGTGAATATAATAATTTGGATACTGTGGCAGGGGTTAGTCATGGGATGGAGGGCAGGAAAGGGAGACTGTAAAGTGTTATGTCAGCGTGCTCACAGGCAACAGTCTCCCTTCAAGAATGGCGTTATTTACCAAGCCATATATTCGCCGTAAATATGAGCAGATGCAGGGGTAGGTGCGGTAGTTGTGATGCCGATTCGGTACACGCCAAGCTGCTCATAATAAGGGTCATTGAGGGTGAAATTGTAATACGTTTTCGGTCCGCTGATCACAGTCGTATTGACCACATCCCAACTGTTATTAGCTTCGTTATACCATTCATACGTGAACGTCAGGCTTTCGCCAGCATTGAGCACAATGTCTAGCCAAACGAATACATACCCGGTCGAAGCCAGTACTGGACTGTAATACGGCTCCGAATGATCCAGTACAAAATCATCTTCAAATTCGCCAAACAGCATCACCTGCATATCGGGATCAGGTTCATCGGCAGCATACGTTTGCGCAGGAGCAAGCGAGATTGTGAACAACATAGCAACCAACAGCATCATCGTTGAAACCGGTCTGATTCTCATGTTACGTTCTCCTTTGTCGTACTAGAGTATGAAATCATATAACGGTCAAGATGAAAAAAGGGAACAGCAGTGACTGAAATTATCAGGATTATAAGCAATCGCTTTTTCGATCATTTTTGATAACGCTCACATCATTCCTCTCTAATCTTCCTGATTAAAGCTACTTCGCATCGTCTGATCGTTTCTACACATGCGCATCAGCTTTGAAGATCACTTTTAATTTACCATTTATTTCTTATGAAATATATAAATTACCATAAGTTACTTGGGCATAGCTCATATATCTACATATCAGGAGATTCCCCACCCAGAAAAGGGAATTCCCTAATGTCCGCTACCTTATAAAACTTTCATACTGTACATATAGAACCTGTTCAGACAAGACCCATAGAGATTGGATTTGTACCACCACTTTTCATTGAACTCCATGTTCGCATAGCCGAGCATCGGAAAAGGAGTGTTCATTTACATGAAACGAAAATACAAATTGAATTTCTTCAAGCCGATCGAGAGTTATTCCAATAACTGGTCCGTGCTGGAAGAGAAAAATAGAGACTGGGAAAACATGTACCGTCAACGCTGGTCACATGATAAAGTCGTCCGCACGACGCACGGCGTGAACTGTACCGGCTCTTGTAGCTGGAAAGTATTCGTCAAAAACGGCATCATCACTTGGGAAAATCAGCAGATTGATTATCCATCCTGTGGTGCGGATATGCCAGAATTTGAACCGCGTGGTTGTCCACGCGGCGCAACATTCTCATGGTACGAATACAGCCCGCTACGAATCAAATATCCATATATGCGCGGGAAGCTGCTGCGATTATGGCGCGAAGCGCTAGCTCAGCACAACAACCCGATCGATGCGTGGGCAAGTATCGTAGAAGACCCCGACAAAGCACAGCAGTACAAAAAGGCACGCGGCAAAGGCGGTCATGTTCGTGTGAACTGGGAAGATGCGCTGTATCTAATCTCTGCACAGCTCATTTATACGATCCGCAAATATGGTCCCGACCGGATCGCAGGGTTTACACCGATTCCGGCGATGTCGATGGTCAGCTACGCATCCGGCGCCCGCTTCATCTCACTGCTGGGCGGACAGATGCTCAGCTTTTATGACTGGTATGCCGATCTTCCGCCCGCTTCCCCGCAAATCTGGGGTGAGCAAACGGATGTACCGGAATCGTCGGATTGGTACAACGCCGGTTATCTGATGATGTGGGGCTCTAACGTTCCGCTGACACGTACACCGGATGCTCACTTTATGACTGAAGTTCGCTACAAAGGAACCAAAATTGTATCCGTCGCACCCGATCTAGCGGAAAACGTCAAATTTGCGGACAACTGGCTTGCACCGCATCCGGGTACAGATGCAGCAATTGCACAGGCGATGACACATGTCATTCTGGATGAATTTTACCAGCAGCGTCAAGAACCGATGTTCATCAATTATGCGAAGCAATACACCGATATGCCGTTCATGATTCTACTCGAACCGCATGGCGATATGCTCAAAGGCGGACGCTTCCTGCGTGCTAGCGATCTAGGTCAGGACAGTGAGCATGCTGATTGGAAACCGGTTATCTATGACGAATCTACTGCGGAACTGCTTGTGCCAAATGGCACAATGGGTCAACGCTGGGAAAAAGGTGTCAAATGGAATCTGATCCTCGACCGCGAAGACGGCACGCGTATCGAACCAGCGATGAGTACAACTAGTCAGGAGCATGAATGGCTGGATATCGTATTCCCTTACTTTGACAATAACGGCAATGGTACATTCACGCGCACGATCCCGACTCGTAAAATTACGCTGGCAGATGGCAGTGAACGTTATATTGCTACCGTCTATGATCTGATGATGAGCCAATATGGTGTCGCACGGATCGACAGTTCATATAATGCGAAGAACTACGAAGATGGAGAATCGTTCTATACACCAGCATGGCAGGAAAAAGTAACGGGTGTGAAGGCTTCTGTCGTCACACAGGTTGCTCGTGAGTTTGCACAGAACTCCCTTGATACTGGCGGTCGCTCGATGATTATCATGGGCGCAGGCATTAACCACTGGTTCAACAGCGATACCATTTACCGTTCGATTCTGAATCTGGTCGTATTGACCGCTTCGCAAGGTGTCAATGGCGGCGGCTGGGCGCACTATGTTGGTCAGGAGAAATGCCGTCCGATCGAAGGTTGGTCGACGGTTGCCTTCGCCAAAGACTGGCAAGGTCCGGCACGACTGCAAAATGCGACTTCATTTTTCTATTTTGCAACCGAGCAGTGGAGATATGAGGAGAGCGGCACGGATTTACTGAAATCGCCAACGAGCGGTGATGTGCATTATCGTCACCCGGCAGATTATAACGTACTGGCGGCGCGCCTTGGCTGGTTGCCATCGTACCCGCAGTTTAACAAAAATAGTCTATTGTTCGCCGAAGAAGCGGCACGCGCAGGCAAAACATCCAACGAGGAAATTATCAAGCACTCTGTAGATGAAGTGATTTCTCGTGAAACGAAATTTGCGGTCGAAGATCCAGGCGCACCGGAAAACTTCCCACGCTCCTTGTTCATCTGGCGCTCCAATCTGATATCCAGCTCTGCCAAAGGACAGGAGTACTTTATGAAGCATCTGCTCGGCGCATCAGATGATCTAATCGCTCGTCCGAATGAAGAAGACAAGCCGGAAGAGATTATCTGGCGCGAAGATGTAGAGGGCAAGCTTGACCTGATGGTCGCACTGGACTTCCGTATGACAACGACGCCGCTGTATGCAGACATCGTGCTGCCAGCAGCAACGTGGTATGAGAAAACGGATCTATCGTCCACCGATATGCATCCATTCGTGCATCCGTTCAATCCGGCGGTCAACCCGCTGTGGGAATCGCGTTCCGACTGGGATATCTACCGCAGTTTGGCAGAGACATTCTCGGAAATGTCCAAAACCCATTTACCGGGTGTATACAAAGACCTTGTGACTGCACCGCTTGGTCATGACTCCATGGGTGAGATTTCGCAGCCGATGGGTATGGTCAAAGACTGGACACGCGGCGAAGTAGAAGCCAAACCGGGCAAAACGATGCCGAACTTCAGCATCGTCGAACGCGATTACACCAAAATTTACGATAAATTCACCTCGCTCGGTCCGAACCTGTTAACTGGTAAAGCTGGAGCGCACGGCGTCAACTTCTCGGTTGCCGAGGAATACGAAGAACTGAAGCTGCTTAACGGCATCCACTATGACGAAACGATCAAAAATGGACTACCGAAGCTACAAACGGCGCGCCAAGCGGCGGATACGATTTTGCATCTATCCTCTGCAACGAACGGACGTGTCTCGCAAAAAGCGTATATGCAAGCGGAAGAAGACCACGGCGTGCAGTTGAGAGACATCTCCGCCGATCGTGCTGCTGAGAAGATTACATTCCAGAGTATTACGTCGCAGCCGCGCGAAGTCATTCCGACTCCGGTATTCAGTGGCTCGAACAAGCAGGGCAGACGATATTCACCATTTACAACGAATATTGAACGTCTGGTGCCGTTCCGTACATTGACCGGTAGACAGCATTTCTATATCGATCATGAAATTTTTGAACAGTTTGGCGAATCATTGCCGGTGTACAAACCGACATTGCCGCCGATGGTGTTCGGTCCGCGTGACCGTGAGATCAAGGGCGGTCAAGATTCCCTCGTGCTGCGTTATCTGACACCACACGGCAAATGGAATATTCACTCCACCTATCAGGATAATCAGCATATGCTCACGCTGTTCCGCGGCGGTCCAACCGTCTGGATTAACAATGAAGACGCCGCTGCCAATGATATTAACGATAACGACTGGCTGGAAGTGTATAACCGTAACGGTGTAGTCACTGCTAGAGCTGTCGTCAGTCACCGGATGCCACGGGGCACGATGTTTATGTATCATGCTCAGGATAAGCATATCAACGTACCAGGTTCCGAAATTACCGATACACGCGGCGGCAGTCACAACGCGCCGACTCGCATTCATATGAAACCGACCCAGATGGTAGGCGGTTACGCACAGCTGAGCTATGGATTTAACTACTACGGTCCAATCGGTAATCAGCGTGACGTATACGTCGCTGTCCGCAAAATGAAGGAGGTCAATTGGCTTGAAGATTAAAGCACAAATCGCCATGGTCATGAATCTAGACAAATGCATCGGCTGCCATACATGCAGCGTAACATGCAAGACAACCTGGACCAACCGCAAGGGCGCTGAATATATGTGGTTCAACAACGTCGAAACGAAACCGGGCATCGGGTATCCAAAACGCTGGGAAGATCAAAGTATTTATCGGGGCGGCTGGCAGCTGCGCAAAGGCAAACTGGAATTGAAATCTGGTAACAAGCTGTCCAAAGTCGCACTGGGTAAAATTTTCTACAACCCGGATATGCCGGAAATGAAAGACTACTATGAACCGTGGACGTACAACTACGAGAACCTCACTCAGTCGCCGGAGAAAAAGCACTCTCCGGTGGCACGTCCACACTCTGCCGTCACTGGTGAGAAAATGGAAGTTAACTGGGGACCGAACTGGGAGGACGATCTGGCTGGTGCCCACATTACCGGTCCGCTTGATCCGAATATTGAGAAGATTGAAGAAGAGATCAAATTCAACTTTGAAAAATCGTTTATGGTCTACTTGCCTCGTCTGTGCGAACATTGCCTCAACCCGAGCTGCGTGGCATCATGCCCATCTGGTGCGATGTACAAACGCGACGAAGACGGCATCGTGCTCGTCGATCAGGAGGCTTGCCGCGGCTGGCGTTACTGCATGACTGGCTGCCCGTACAAAAAGGTCTACTTCAACTGGCAGACGAACAAAGCTGAGAAATGTACCTTCTGCTTCCCGCGTGTGGAAGCCGGGCTGCCGACCGTCTGCTCAGAAACGTGTACTGGTCGCATCCGTTACTTAGGTGTCCTGTTATATGATGCAGATCGTGTACAGGAAGTGGCATCTATTCAGGATGAGCAAGCGCTATATGAAGCGCAGTGTGGACTATTCCTGAATCCAAACGATCCTGAGATTATTGCCCAAGCGAGAAAAGACGGCATTACTGCCGATTGGATCGAAGCCGCGCAGAATTCGCCGGTCTACAAACTTGCTATCGAATATAAACTGGCATTCCCACTACACCCAGAATACCGTACGTTGCCAATGGTCTGGTACGTACCGCCGCTTAGCCCGATCATGAACTACTTTGAAGGGAAAGATTCGATTGATAATCCCGATCTGATTTTCCCGGCGATTGAAGAGATGCGGACGCCGATTCAATATTTGGCGAATATGCTCACTGCTGGCGATAGCCAATCGGTAAAAGAGGCATTACAGCGTATGGCAATGATGCGTTCGTATATGCGTGCCAAGCTGACTGGCGATCATTTCGACGAGCAGCGTCTGGAACGCGTCGGACTAACTGCTCGTCAAACGGAGCAAATGTACCGTCTGCTGGCAATTGCCAAATATGACGACCGTTTCGTAATCCCAACCTCGCACAAGGAAGGTCATATGAATCCGTATCGTGCGCAAGGTTCGGCTGGCTTTGGCGATGTGATGGGCAATATGGGCGGCGGTATGGATGGCGGCTGTAGCGGTTGCAGTGCTGTCGATTCGTTCAGCCCAGGACGCGACAAGGATGGCAAAACGATTTATGAAGAAAACTTCTATGGAGGGATCTGGCGTGATTGATCTGGAGCAGCTATATGCCTATAAACCGTCGTTTCACTTTTTTGCCCGGCAGCTGATGTACCCGGAAAAGCTGGATTTCCATCCAACTCTGCTGGAAGAGTCATTTGCGCCGGATCATCCTGGCGCGGAGGAAGCGAAGCTGTATTGGGAATTGATGCACGAGCGCAGTATGGAGCAGATTCAGGAAATGTACACTGAAACGTTTGATTTTCAAAAGGATTGCGCGCTGTATATGACCTATTTCAAATTCGAAGATGCACGCGAGCGTGGACAGATGTTAGCGAAGCTAAAGCTGCTGTACGAAATGTTCGGTCTGGAAATGCCGGATGAGGAATTGCCAGACTTTCTGCCGCTTATGTGTGAATTCCTGTATGCTGCCGACTGGCGCGGGCATCCTTCCGCAGGCGAAAATTTTCGGATGCCGATGGCAATTCTCGAAGATGGTACGTACCATCTGCTTCAGGCGCTGGACAAGTACGGCAGCCCGTATGTCCACCTGATCAAAGGATTGCGGAATACGCTGAAGGTGTGCATCACACAGGAGGAGCCGGTGAGTGAACATGATTGAGCAATTTCTATGGGTGATTTTCCCTTACGCATGTATGGTTATATTTGTAGTAGGTCATATTTTCCGCTATCGTACGGATCAGTTTAGCTGGACAGCCAAATCCAGTGAGTTTATTGAAAAGAAACAGCTGATGATCGGTAGTATGCTGTTCCATATCGGGATTATTCCGGTCATTATGGGGCATATAGTTGGACTTGGTATTCCGGCTTCGTGGATGACTGCGATGGGCGTAAGCGAGCATATGTATCATCTGGGCGCGGTGTATGGCGGTGGACTATTCGGTATTGTTACGCTGATCGGTATGCTTATTCTAACATCGCGCCGCTTCACGATTCGCAGTGTGCGTCGTCTGAGTAGCGCGTCTGATCTGGTTGTGAATACATTGCTGCTATTTATCGTGTTCATGGGTATGTATGCGACGCTATTCACCAATGCGGTGCAGCCGGATTTTGATTATCGGGAGACGATCTCGATCTGGTTCCGCGGACTGTTCATCTTGCAGCCGAATGCGTCGCTGATGCATGATGTACCGTTATCGTTCAAAATTCATGCGCTGACTGGCTTCGCGATCTTCGCCTTCTGGCCGTTTACGCGTCTCGTGCATGTGTGGAGTGTTCCATTGAATTATATTGGCAGAAGTTATATTCTTTATAGAAGACATAAATCAAGCTGAGGAAAGGGGGCGACGCCTTCTTTCCCTCTTGCATTAGGAGCGCGAGCGAATGAACGATAAAGTGGATTACCAGCAGGAGCTGGATGAGATACGTGCACTATTCGGTTACGACTTTATGGCACTGGCGCTGGCGGAACCAGCGGAATACCATTATGTGATCAAATGGAAGTATGCTTCCGGCAACCTGAATGAACGCTTTAGAGACATCGTGCTGCAAAGCGGGCGGGGCGTCGCCGGTATGGTGTTCAAAACGGGCAAGCCGTTTATGTTTGCGTCTGTGCAGAATGATGTGCCTCGGGATGCGCTGTTTAATTATCCGATCATTCGTACCGAGCAATTGACCAGTCTGGGCGCTGTTCCCGTGTGGAACGATACGCGTGTTGCTGGTGTATTGCTGGGCGGATATCGGGATGAGCGGCGGGTGGATCGAACGATGATGCAGGCATTGAATGATCTGGCACATCAGGGCATCGGGGAGCTGAACGGAAAGGAGTATATGCCGAGTTGAAGCAAACCAACGAGCAAGAGCAGATTAATCAATGGATGAGCAAATTGTACAGTCAGAGCAGAGAAGCGATTTTCTTTTTCAATCATGGCGGTCGGGTGCTGTATATGAATCCGGCGGCAGAGAAGATTGTTGATAACGATGTACTGAAGCAGCTATATGAAGGACATGCGGAGACGATCTGCCGGGTATGCCGGGGGTATATGAGCGAGACGGAGCTGCGTACCTGTATCGCGTGTTATTTTACAAGCCCGGAATCGGAGCGATTCTCTTCGTTTCAAGTGTATCTGGATACGGTCGGCAAAGGGGTTATTCCGTATGCCGCGTCATATCATACACTGGACGAGACGGAAGGCGTGCATGTACTGATGCTGCGCGATCTGTCGCAGCAGTTCAAAACGCAAGAAAGCTTTTACCAGAACAAAATGATGAAGCATGTCATTCATGCACAGGAAAATGAACGGCGCCGCATCTCGCGCGAGCTGCATGACAGTGTAGCGCAGGAGCTGATGAGCGCGGTGATTGACCTGCGTGTGCTGAAATATATGACTGGCGAAGAGGAATTGTTGAAGAAGATGCGGCAAACCGAGGAATCGATGACCCGTCTGCTTGACGATATTCGCAATCTGGCGGTAGAGTTGCGTCCGGCGGCGCTAGATGATTTTGGATTGGAGGCGGCATTCCGCTCACATTTCAAACGGATCAAGGAAAGTTACGGCTTTGCGATCTGCTTTGACTCCAATCTGGATAATCAACGGTATGGTAGCGAGGTGGAGACGGTCATTTACCGGATCGGGCAGGAAGCGATTCTGAATGCGCTCAAGTATGCGGAAGTGGATATTCTCAACTTCGTATTGCGTGAGGAGAATGGTCATCTGCGATTGATGGTTGAGGATAAAGGAAAAGGCTTTGATCCCGACGATGATCCGATCGGTACGGGACTCGGTCTGTACGGCATGCAAGAACGGGCGGAGTTGGTTGGCGGTAGAGTTAGCATCCATTCCGAAAAGGGCAAGGGAACTCGTATTACACTGGATATTCCTGTTCCTGAGCAGGCATATGGAGGGCATTGGTCATGAAGATTGTCATTGCGGATGATCATGCGATTGTTCGAAGCGGGTTTGCGATGATTTTGAATTTTCAGCCGGATATGGAAGTGGTTGGCACGGCTGCGGATGGAATCGAAGCGTATACAGTAGTCGCGCGTCATCAGCCGGATATTCTGCTCATGGATCTGAGTATGCCACCGGGAGAAAGTGGCTTGATCGCGACCGGCAAGATCAAGGAGGATTACCCAGACACGAAGATTCTCATTCTGACGATGCATGATGATGAAGAGTATTTGTTCCATGTGCTGCGTAATGGCGCTTCCGGTTATGTGTTAAAAAATGCACCAGATGAAGAACTGCTATCAGCGATTCGTACGATTCATGAAGGCGGCACGTATATTCATCCGAAGCTTGCTACATCGTTAGTGCGCGAGTTTGTGAAGACGAATGCCGGAGTGGATTCGGAGGATGTGTACGAGGTGTTGTCGCGCCGAGAGCTAGAGATTTTGCCGCTGGTGGCGAAGGGCTATAGTAACAAGGACGTCGCCGAGAAGCTGTTCATTTCCGTCAAAACGGTAGAAGCGCACAAAGCCAAAATTATGGACAAGCTACAATTGAAAAGCCGCCCGGAACTGGTCGAATATGCGCTACGGAAGAAGATTCTTGATTTCTGATCCTTGTAATCACTTAATGGAAACTGCAACTGTCTAGAGAAATGAATGATGCGATGTAGAGGATCGCATCTCCAATATAAGGTCATCTGAACAATAAAGGTGGACGATGATGAGAGTCGCCTGTTCCCAATGGAATTAGGGGGCAAAAGGCACAATTATGCGAAAGTCTGTATAGTTCAATCGTATAGAGTGAAGTAGAACCGCTGGTTACAACCGGCGGTTTTTTTGCGTTTATAGCGCCGTGTACCATTCGCGCTAACTTCACCACTACAGGCTTCATAACTACAGATTAGACTCCCTTGGAAGCACGATCTCCTTACTCCCTAATTGTATTCGGGGTTTCCCCGGGCATAGTCAGGGTACTCCCCTATATTCGGAGTCGTCGTCAAAATTCTACAATAAAGGAGAAAAGAAAACAGGCATCTGGCAACTCCTTCTGTTTCTACTTCATTCACTACTATCACAGCATACTATGTGATCATTAGCACAAATACACAAAGGACCAGCTACGCAGGATACACTGCCAGATGCCAAGCCGAACAGTTGACAGTAAAGGGTGAGTTGGATGATTAAAAAGATGCAGTTATCTTTGCAGACGTTAAATCTCGTATTGGGATTCATGGTCTGGGTAATTATTTCCTCGCTGATGCCATTTATTAAAGAGGACATCAGCATTCCGCAGGGCAGTCTGGCGATGGTTACCGCTATTCCGGTCGTACTCGGTTCGATCTTGCGGATTCCACTTGGCTATTATGCCAATATTGTGGGCGCACGAGTCGTATTTATGATCAGCTTTATTTTGCTGCTGTTCCCAGTGTATTACATCAGTACAGCAAGTACGATGTCCGATCTGATCATCGGCGGATTGTTCCTCGGGATTGGGGGCGCGGTATTCTCAGTTGGCGTCACATCGCTGCCGAAGTACTATCCACGCGAGAAGCATGGTCTGGTGAACGGCGTGTATGGGATGGGCAATATCGGTACAGCGATTACGACCTTCTCCGCACCAGTCGTAGCAACCCAGATTGGCTGGCAGTCAGCGGTACGTCTGTATCTGGTACTGCTATTAGTATTCATCGTGCTGAACTTCCTGTTCGGCGACCGCAAAGAAACCAAGATCAAAACCCCGATCATTGAACAGATCAAGGGCGTATACAAAAATGAAAAACTATGGTTCTTCTCTTTATTCTACTTTATTACTTTCGGTTCATTCGTTGCGTTTACCGTATATCTGCCGAACTTTCTAGTAGCAAACTTTGAACTGGATAAAGTGGATGCAGGATTGCGTACAGCTGGCTTTATCGCACTAGCGACCTTTCTTCGTCCAGTCGGTGGTTGGCTGGCTGACCGTTTCCAAGCGTTGTTCTTGCTGATGTGTACCTTTGCCGTATATACACTGGCAGCGATTTTGCTGGCATTCTCACCATCGATTGGACTGTATACCGTCGGTTGTCTGGCGATTGCACTGAGTGCCGGTATCGGTAACGGAGTTATTTTCAAACTGGTGCCGTTCTACTTCAACAAGCAAGCCGGGATTGCCAATGGGATCGTATCGATGATGGGCGGTCTGGGCGGATTCTTCCCACCGCTTATGCTGGCGGCGATTCACGGATTGACCGGACAGTATTCAATTGGCTTCATGCTATTATCGCAGGTGGCGTTGGCAAGTCTAATCATTGTCGTCTGGATGTATTATCAGGACAAATTAACGCTAGTATCCGAAGTGTTCAACTCGACCGCTCAGGGTATTCTCGTCACTGATCCCCAAGGTCATATCAAAACCGTCAATCCGGCATTTACTAAGCTAACTGGATATCGTGAAGATGAAGTGCTTGGTCAGCGTCCAAGCATTCTGAAATCAGAACGCCAACCTCAGGACTTTTACGAGAACATGTGGGCAGATATCAAGGCAAAAGGGTTCTGGCAAGGCTCTATCTGGAACCGCCGCAAAAATGGTGAGGAATATGTACAATGGCTCAACATTAGCGCGGTCAAAGATGCAACTGGTGAAGATGTACGCTATGTTGGCACATTCAGCGAGTTGACAGAGCAGCCCAACAAACTTTAACATCGCGCGTGCTAAGTGCTAAGTGCTAAGTGCTAAGTGCTAAGTGCTAAGTGCTAAGTGCTAAGTGCTAAGTGCTAAGTGCTAAGTGCTAAGTGCTAAGTGCTAAGTGCTACGTATAAATTTTGAAATGTGTGTTTCTATCTGTTGTATATTACTATCAACACGTACACCTTCCATATGCAGCTGATTGCTGTGTATATCACAATATAAAGGGGACCTTATCATGAATCCGTCTACTGATCTGCTGGAGCGACCGCTGCGTGATCTGCGTATCTCAGTCACCGACCGTTGCAACTTCCGCTGCCGTTATTGTATGCCAAAAGAGATATTTGGTGACGATTATGCGTTTATGCATGGCTCGGAGCTGCTCTCCTTTGACGAAATCGAGCGGTTGGTATCCTTGTTCGTCGGATTGGGTGTAAGCAAAGTACGCCTGACCGGAGGCGAACCACTGCTGCGTCGGGGATTGCCGGAGCTGATCAGCCGGATTACTGCCATTCAAGGCGTAGAGGATCTCGGTCTGACAACGAATGGACTGCTGCTTGGTTCACAAGCACAACCACTGTACGATGCTGGTTTACGTCGTTTGAATATTAGCCTGGACGCACTCAATCCGCGACGATTCGGTTATATGAATGGTCGCGGCATCAAGCCTCAGCAAATTCTAAAACGCATCGATTATGCCCGTTCGATCGGCTACAAGATCAAGATCAATATGGTTGTACAAAAGGGCATGAACGATATGGAAATTCTGCCGATGGCGGATTACTTCCGCGAACGCGGGATTACTTTGCGGTTTATCGAATTTATGGATGTGGGCAACGACAACGGGTGGAGACAGGATTACGTCGTATCTCAAGATGCCATTTTGAAAAAGCTGCGTACCCGGTATGAGCTAGAACCGGTGCATCATGGGGTGTACGGCGAGGTGGCAAATTATTACCGGTATGCTGGAACGGATACCGAAGTTGGGTTTATTAGTTCGGTCTCAAATTCCTTTTGCTCCTCCTGTACACGCGCACGATTGTCATCGGAAGGCAAGCTGTACACCTGTCTGTTTGCGACCGAAGGGTATGATCTGCGTTCGTTAATGCGGCGCGGAGCAGATGATGCTGTATTGCTGCAAGCGATCAAGCGTACATGGGAGCATCGATTGGATCAGTATTCCGACGAACGCGGCGAAGATGATCAGCCGCAGACTCGTAAAGGGAAAATTAACATGTCGTATATCGGTGGTTGACATTTTGAACTGATGAACTGATGAACTGATGAACTAACAATCTACTAATTAACAGCAAGCCAATGAAGTATGGAACGTTGCCAGTCCAGTATTCCTCCTCAGAATACAATGTTGAATTTATCATATAATGTGGAAATAATCATGTACGATTCAAGGAAGTCGAAAGGAGCGGACGTATGAACCGGTATATTCCGAATCAGCATGGAGCATGGGCGATGCTAGTTGTCCCTTTTCTATGCGGATTGAGTCTGTCCGGGGGAAGCTGGCTGCATGTGCCATTGTTTCTGTGCTGGTTAGTGATGTATCTGTTCAGCTTTCCGTTATTGCTCTGGATCAAAACGGGTCGAGCAGCGCGTTATCGGCAGCCAACCTTATTATATGGCGTGCTGCTCGTTCCATTGCTGACAACAATCGTCTGGATGGAGCCGCAGTTGCTCTGGTATAGCGTGATTTTACTGCTATTTTTTATTCCGAATATGTATTTTGCCCGTAAGCGTAAGGAACGTGCACTGCTGAATGATGTGCTGGCGATTGTATTGTTTTGTTCCTTTGTATATCCAGCGGCTTTTGTCGGTGAGGATATGAACTGGGCGACAGCCAGCCATTTGTTTCTGATACTAGTGATGTATTTTTGCGGCACCGCGGTGTATGTGAAGACGATGATTCGTGAGAAGAACAATCGCATCTATTATCGTATATCGGTATGTTACCATCTGCTGCTATTACTGATGGCAGGCTGGTGGAATGTGTGGCTGATGATCCCGGCAGCGATCCTTCTGCTACGTAGTATATGGCTACCACATCTACCTTTAAATATCAAAACCGTCGGCATGATCGAAATCCTCGGTGCGATGCTAGTCTGTGTCTCACTGATTGGCTTCAATAATTAATATGGCAACTCCAACAATCGGGAAGGGAGAGGCAACCATGAACACAACCACGGGCAGGCCGATCGTAACTTCCAGAGATTACAAGGTGAATCCCTTTATCGTCATCTGGGAAGTGACGCGTGCGTGTGCGCTAAAATGTCTACATTGCCGCGCCGAAGCGCAGTATCGTGCCGATCCTAATCAGTTATCTCACGAGGAAGGTAAGCAGCTGATTGACCAGATTGCGCAGATGCAGCATCCGCTGCTCGTGTTCACTGGCGGCGATCCGTTAATGCGACCAGATCTGTATAAGCTAATTCAGTATGCTGTGAATAAGCATGGACTGTCCGTTTCGATGACGCCCAGTGCAACGCCGCGTGTCACTCGCTCAGCAGTAGAGCAGGCCGCCGCCGCTGGATTGTCACGCTGGGCATTTAGTCTCGACGGTTCATGTGATAAAATTCACGATCATTTTCGTGGTACACCGGGTTCTTTTGAGCGGACGATGAACGGTATTGGTTATTTGCAGGACATGCACATGCCAATTCAGATCAATACGACCGTTTCACGTTATAATCTGGACGATCTACCGCGTATTGCCGAGTTGGTAGAAGAGATGGGAACCGTGCTGTGGAGCCTCTTTTTCCTCATTCCGACTGGACGTGCCAATGCTGACGATATGATTACACCAGAGCAGCATGAGCAGGTGATGAACTGGTTAGGTACACTTCGTCAGAATGTGCCGTATGGTATCAAAGCGACAGAAGCACCACATTATCGTCGTGTGCTGGTACAATACGCTGTCAAAGTCAAAGAATCAGGTGGACATCTACATGTGCCAGGCAAGGAGAATGTTGCATCCCAACCCAACCCCAACCATTTCGATCTGCCGTTATCGTCACCTGCATCTATCTCCACTCACACACAGCTGACTATGGATATTGCAGCACCAGCATCGTCTACCATTCCAGACAACTTGCCATTTGAAGTACCGATGCCACGACATGTCGATGTGCTGGGGCGTGCGCCGCAAGGTGTGAATGATGGCGACGGGTTTGTATTTATTAGCCATATCGGCGATGTGTATCCTAGCGGATTTCTACCTTTGCAATGCGGCAATGTGCGTCAAACGCCGCTGGCTGACATATATCGGCAATCGACCGTGATGCAGGAGCTGCGTGACAAGAGATTGCTCAAAGGAAAATGTGGTGTGTGTGAGTTCAAGACGCTCTGCGGCGGTTCACGCGCACGGGCGTATGCGATAACAGGAGATTATTTACAAAGCGACCCTGCTTGTGCATATGTACCGGCGGGCTGGACAGGAGAAGATGCACAATGACAATCATAACAACTAATCCAACAACGCCGGTACGGAAACGTCCACAAACAAAAACGTACAAAGCCGTTATTCTCGGCGGTGGCATTACCGGTTTGAGCGCTGCCTTTTATTTGCAAAAATATGCTACAGAGCAAGGGCTTCCACTGGAAATTACACTTGTAGAAAAGAGTGACCGTCTTGGCGGCAAAGTCCATTCCGTACGCCGGGAAGGCTTTCTGATCGAAAAGGGACCCGATTCCTTTCTTGCGCGCAAACAGCCCATTCTCGATCTGACTCGTGATCTCGGTATGGAACAGCAACTCGTGCCCACCAATCCCAAAGCCGGTTCTACCTATATTATGAACAACGGCAAGCTGCACCAGATGCCGCTTGGTCTCGTACTCGGTATTCCGACACGCATTACGCCGCTCATTCGCACCGGACTGATCTCACCACTTGGCAAAGCACGCGCCTTACTCGATCTGCTCATCCCGGCAGGCAAAGTAGACACCGACGAAGCGCTGGGCGATTTTATTCAGCGACGACTTGGACGTGAAGTGCTGGAGCAGATGACCGAGCCACTGCTTGCTGGTATTTACGCAGGTGATACGCGTCAGCTCAGTCTCGGAGCGACCTTTCCTCAGTTCAAGCAAATGGAGCGTCAGCACCGTAGCCTCATTGTCGGTATGGCAAGCAGTATGCTACGCCGACCGACAACTACTAAGACTACTTCAACCCCGCCCAAAAAGAGTATGTTTCTGTCTTGCGAAGGTGGATTATCGTCGATCATTGATGAACTGGAGCAGCAACTCTCCGATGTAAACGTGTTAAAGGGCACGCATGCTGTACAGGTGAAAAAGCATCCTGGGGAAGCTGCTTTTCCGTATATTGTTAAGTTGAACGATGGCAAAGCGCTGATCGCAGATGCGGTCATCTGTACGATTCCTGCGTATGCGGCAGCAGAACTTTTTCATGATATTCCACACGTATCCGAGCTAAAACATATCCGTTATGTGTCGGTGGCGAATATTGCGTTTGGCTACCGGCATGATCAATTGCGTCAGGACTTTGAAGGTACCGGATTCCTCGTCCCACGTAAGGAAGGACGTACGATCACTGCGTGTACGTGGTCATCTACAAAATGGAATCATGCCGCACCTGAAGGGCAAACCTTACTACGCACCTATATCGGTCGTGCAGGAGCGGAGGAATGGGTAACGATGAGCGATGACGAACTGGTAGCGGCAGTACGCAACGATCTGCGCGAATTGATCGGCTTCGATGCCGAACCCGATCTCGTAGAGATTAGCCGCTGTTATCATTCCATGCCCCAATATCCCGTCGGTCATCAGCAGATGATGGAACGGATTCATACAGCGATGCAGCGCTGGCTACCTGGCATTTCGCTATGCGGCGCAGGTTATGGCGGCATCGGCATTCCCGATTGCATCCAACACGGCAGAGAATCCGCCGAACAACTGATTCAAAGCTGGAATCAACAAGCAGTATCGTTGTAACGGTAACGGTGATGCGATTAGCAGCAATATGATCATTGTAAGGGAGAATAAAGCTTTTCATCTAGGTTTGATATGTCTCTTTGAATAAGAGTATATCTGGTAGATGAAAAGCTTTATTTGCCGTGCGCGCTTGCTTGCTCCATATGTCGGAATGATGATAAGATGAACGCAAAGTTCGATCACCGTTAGTACATATGAATCTGCACACCAGTTAATAAAATAATGATTTCCACCTATCAACAAGTAACGATATGCCATAGCGAATATTTTAATCATCTGAATCGTTCAAATTCAAACAGGGAGAAGCCTATGGAATTGATCTTTGTTCGTCACGGGCAATCGGAGCACAACCTGAATACTCCTGACCGCTTGTAAAGAATGCATCCGCATTTGACTGCACTTGGTGTACAGCAAATGCAAGCATTGCGCGCTGAAATTTCGATTACTGCCCATGATCTATTTGTAATCAGTCCCACGATACGTACAATAGAGTCTCTTCGTCAGCTTGCAGGTGATCATGATCCTGATCTGGTATGGATTCATCCATTGTGCGGTCCGCGTATGTATCCGCAAAATCCTGATTGGCCTACATTACCTTGTGATCTCATTTTGACGATAGAAGCGGTATCTACCCATTGTCCCGATTGGCAGGTAATGAATGAGCAAACGTTGGAGTTATGGGACGATGCAGTGAATACGATGCCACAATCACAATTTGAATATTATGCCCATCAATTGTTATCGCAAGTAAAACAAAGTGCCAGCACGAGAGCAATCATCATTTCGCATGATGGAACAATCAACAGCTATCGCGAATTACTTGGAGAGCAAGGGCTGAGTCGAAATGATTTTCTTGGTGAAGCGGGACATTATTATACGACTCTTCACGAAACGAATAATTAATAAAAATCAATATCAACACCCATACACAATTCACAGCAAAGGAGCAGCACAATGTCACAACTACAATTAAAAAGTGGCGATATCGTCGCCTTGATCTCGTGTTCGGATGGAGTTGCTTGGGGGAATCGAAGCAGTGTAGATGAGCTGATTCATCGGCTGAGTGAGTGGGGCTTGCAGGTGCAGGAAGCAAAGACGTTAATGCAGGCGGAATATGGGTGGAGCGGCAGTCCGCAGGATCGGGCAGCGGAGTTGAATCGTTTGTTTGCTGACGATCACGTCACAGCGATCTTTGATATTTCTGGTGGCGATTCGGCGAATGGGGTGTTGCCGTATCTGGATTATGATGCTATCACTCGTTCCAGCAAGCCGCTGTTTGGTATGAGTGATCTGTCGGTCATCCTGAATGCTATTTATGCGCGGACGAATGTATCGGGATATCATTATCAGGTGATGAATCTGGTGCGTCAGCACGGGGAAGTGCAGCGACAGAAGTTTTATCGTACCTTTTTTGAAGGTGGCAGCGATCTGTATGATCTGGAGTTTGAATTTTTGCGCGGTGAGGATTTGAATGGAGAGTTGATCGGTGGCAATTTGCGTTGTTTGCTGAAGCTCGCCGGGACACAGCATTTCCCTCATGCTCGCGGACGAGTCATTATGCTGGAAGGATTGAGCGGACGACTAAAACGCGTGATGTCCATGCTGGATCAACTGAATCAGACGGGACTATTAAATGAATGCTCCGGGCTGTTGATCGGTACATTTACTGAGCTAGAACAATATGGGGAACAAAGCGCACTGCTAGAGTATGTGTTGAACATAACCGCTGAGCGCAGCATTCCAGTGGTGCATACAACACAACTGGGGCACGGCAGCGATTCCGGCTGCATGATCATTGGTTGAATGGCAAAACTGATAATCGTTCGATAGATAGCGTTCACTAGGTAATTCTATAAGTCTGGATCAATTGACGATTTCTCGACAGACTCCAACGAGATGCACTACGAGGAATAAAATTCAAAAAGATATAGCAAAAGCGCTCTTATCTGTTGGAGTAGATAAGAGCGCTTTTGCTATATTCTCATATCCATCTATGGTGCATGAAATCATCTATGCAATAGTTGGCAAAAGGGACTGTATCCCTGTTTCCACCAGATCAACTATTGATCGAACTGTGGTGGTCACCGTCTTTTGCCGATTTGAAGTTGCCTTCACCAACGAGGCGACGGATATCGTCCTCTGATAACTTTGGTGCGATAGGCTGCGTTGGAATATCGGTTGCACCGCCGGGAACTTCCTGCTTTTCCACACGGGCAAAGCCTTCATTGATCTGCCGTCCAACCTGCTCACGCTCCTGGCGATCAGGTAATTGCACCTTTTCTGGGAATTCTGCCATTATGAAGCCTCCTTGTGTCAAATGAAATGTAGGATCGTCATTGCGATATGACCTGTAATTGTACATGATTACCCGTTCTGTTCAAACTGCAATCATACTTCTAACAGAATGCGCATATCCTCATCTACCGTAGAGATGCCAGCGATGCCAAAGTTATCTACCAGCACCTGAACTACATTCGGAGATAGGAAGGCAGGCAAGGTTGGACCGAGATGAATATGTTTGACGCCAAGATGCAGCAGGGAGAGCAGGACGATGACTGCTTTTTGCTCATACCAAGCGATATTGTATGAGATTGGCAGATCGTTGATATCGTCTAGTCCGAACATTTCTTGCAGCTTCATCGCAATCACGACGAGCGAGTAGGAGTCGTTACATTGCCCGGCATCCAGTACACGCGGAATCCCGCCAATATCGCCAAGCGGCAGCTTATTGTATTTATACTTGGCACAGCCAGCGGTCAGAATGACGGTATCCTGCGGCAGTTCCTCGGCAAAACGAGTGTAATAGCTACGCGATTTCATTCGACCGTCGCAGCCCGCCATTACGACAAAGCGCTTGATTGCACCGCTGTGTATCGCTTCGGCAATCTGGTCTGCCAATCCTAGCACCGTTTGATGCGCGAAGCCGCCGATGATCTCGCCCTGCTCCAGCTCGGTCGGCGGCTCGCATTGCAGCGCCTGCTCGATGAGTAGGGAGAAGTCCTTCGGTGCACCGTTCTCACCATTTGGAATATGCTGCACACCTTCATATCCGGTATTGCCAGTTGTGTATAGACGATGGATATAGCTGCTTTTTGGTGGCACGATACAGTTGGTCGTCATCAGAATCGGGCCGTTAAAAGATTCAAATTCACTCGTCTGCTTCCACCACGCATTTCCATAGTTACCGACAAAATGATCGTATTTGCTAAATGCAGGATAATAGTGGGCAGGCAGCATTTCGCTGTGGGTATACACATCGACACCTGTACCTTCGGTCTGTTTGAGCAATTGCTCCATGTCGTGGAGATCATGCCCGCTGATCAGAATACCGGGACGCTGACCGACACCGATATTGACTTTGGTTATTTGCGGATGACCGTAAGTGCTAGTATTCGCCTGATCCAGCATCGCCATCGCATCGACGCCAACCTTGCCTGTTTCCATCGCCAGAGCGAGTAGTTCTGGTACGCCGAGTGTATCGTCCAGCGTAGCAGCCAGAACACGGCGCATAAAGCGGTCGATTTCGATATTGCTGTAATTCAGATGACCGGCATGATACGTGTAAGCTGCCATGCCTTTTAATCCATACATCAGCAGTTCCCGCAGAGAGCGGATATCTTCATCCACGGTACGTCGCACACCGGCAGTCATTGCCGCATGTTCCAGCTCCTGATCGGTATGCCCACTCCAGGTTGCCGCATCGGGAATAATCGTATTCGTTGCTGCTGCGGTAACATCATATTCGTGTCGTACGCGATCCCGTAGTTCCAGTGCAGTACGAATATGATTCAAGAAAAATGCTTTATCAAAATTCGCATTGGTAATAGTAGTAAACAACGCATCTGTTATGAATAGAGAAACTTCCTGTTCCAGTACATCGGATAGACGTGCGTGTTCAGCTAACCACGAAATTCCTTTTAACGAATACAACAGCAAATCTTGCAAATTAGCAACATCGTACGTTTTACCACAAACGCCTTTGATCGTGCAGCCTGTACCTTTGGCGGCTTCCTGACACTGAAAGCAAAACATCGGTGTGGAATATGGTAAATTATCCTGAGCTTGCATGTTATGACCTCCTGATTGTGAACATATTTGTGTTCAACATGGACTGGTGTTGTACACATCGCAGCGCGTATCGCTGCATCCTGTGTTCAGCATATCGTGTTCACAGCAGGTGCCGAGTGATTACAATCACTTTATGCAAAAAAGTAAAAAAGACTACCTTCATGTCATTGCAACATGAGGTAGCCTTTTTATTAATACAAATTAACATACATAATTAATGAAATCACCATGGATAAACTCCGTCTTCATCAAAAAATCCGCCAGTCGGACCGTTATCATCTAATGTAGCAAGCTGAATAATAATTTTAGCTCCATCCTTGCCTGTACGTTCACCCATATTATTACTAAGTGCACTATTTACCAATCCAGGATGAGCAGCATTGATTTTGATTCCTGTGTCACGCAACTCATCTGCAAAAATGATTGTTGCACCATTTAATGCAAGTTTGGATGTACAGTATGCAAAAGGTTTTGGAGAATTTACATCATTTAAATATTGAAAACTGCCAGCAGCACTGGATGTATTAACAACACGTCCAGCTTTAGACTGTCTTAGAAGTGGAATTGATAATTGTGTTAGACGAACAGCTCCAAGGAAATTTGTATCGAAAATTTTTTTTACAGATTCCATAGAAATATTAGATGCTGAAAAATTATGTGCATCACTATCTGAAGAAGCAATTCCAGCATTATTTACTAGTACATCAAGACGTCCATGTTGCTTCTGAATTGTATGGATAGCTGAAGTCATTGAATGTTCATTAGATACATCTAACTGTATAAAACGAACATCACCATCAGAATGTAAATCATTCGCTGCTTGTATGCCCATTTCTTCATTACGACTGCCCAAATATACGATCATACCCATTTGCGCCAGTCCACGTACGACTTCAAAACCAATCGATTTGTTTGCTCCACTGACTAATGCAATCTTTTTATCCATATAAGTATCCCCTTCACATGTATGTTATCCGTCAGGTGTTGTTTTTTGAATATATATGCATCATAATATTTTATGAAATGAGCTTCAACCATCAAATTACTTATAAAATGTTAGGTAAACAACACAAAACTTAATTTTTGTTGCGAAACGGAGAGGAATTATGATTCAAGAGGATCGTAGAATACGCAAGACTAAAAATGCATTGATTAAAAGCCTAATGATACTGTTAAACAATAGAGATATTAAAAACGTTACTGTAACAGATATTTGTGTTAATGCTGATATAAATAGAAGCACATTTTATCAGTATTATAATAATCCTTTTGATATGTTGGAGCAGATCGAAGAAACTATATTTAAAGATTTTATCAACAAATGGGAGAAGTCTAAAATCGATAGTGAAATTCCAGACATTTCAGAATGGTTAGAAATTATTTATACTAATCAAAGTTATTGTAAGTTAATTTTTAGGAAGACTTATCATTCGAAAATGCTTATAAAATTACTGAGTATTTCAGACTACGAGTTTCAAAAAAATATAAAAAGTATGTATCCTAACTTAGAAAAAAGAGAAGTCGAGTATATATGTGATTTTTGTTCTTATGGTACAGTAGCGATTATTACAAAATGGATAGATGAGGGATTATAGAATCTATTGAGCATATTGCAAATATGATTAGCAGGTTAACTAATAATGCACTTAGAATGTCTAAATGACAAAATTTTGTTCTTTATTCTGAAATTATTATTAAAAATAGTAAAGAAACTACTCTCTTTACTATTTTTAATGGATTTATTTTAATGAATATATTACTAAAGCAAGTATGCTCCAATTAGTCTGTCGTCATCTGATTCTGGACTAGCTGGATAAACTGCTTGGCAGCGTAACCGAGGAACTTGTCATTCCGGTGCATAATGCCAATATGACGGATAGGCGGGAAATCTTCAATTTTGATCAGTCGTAATGTTGGATCGTTAAATGATTTCGATAGCGAATACGGCTGTAGACAAGCGCCTACATTGGAGCGGACAAAGCCGTACAGAGAGGAGGCAGTGGACGTTTCTACAATAATATTCAAGTTCATCCCATGCTCCCGGCAATGCGTTTCGATCAGCTCGCGCGCTTTGAAGCCTTTTGGGTAGGCGATCAGTGGCAGGTTGCCCAGCTGCTCCAATGCTACCGACTTGCGTCCAGCCAGTTCATGTCGCTCTGACACTACAAGTACGAATTCCTCGGTATACAGCGGAATCGTTGTTAGTCTTGGATCGCTGAATTCGATTAGTGTAATGCCAACATCGACCTGATTGCTAATGACCATATCGGCAACCTCAATCGCGGAGAATATTTTCAAATGCACCTTCGGAAATTGATGGTGAAAATCGATCAAGATCGGCGTGACACGATAATCCAGCTCTGCTGCCATCAGCCCGACCACCAGATTGCCACCATCATACTGGCGCAGTCCATTGATCTCATCATAGGTATCTTGTAGCTTCAACAGAATACTGCGCGCCTGCTTGAGCAGAATGTAGCCTGCTTCGGTAGGAGTGATGCGTTTACCAATCCGGTCGAACAGCTGCATACCTAATTCTTCTTCTATTGTCCGGATCTGAATGCTTAGCGTAGGCTGGGTAATACCTAGCTTTTCCGCAGCACGGGTAAAATGAAGCTCCTCGCAAACCGCTACAAAATACTCCAGTTGTCTTAGTTCCATTGCTCATTTCCCCTTATCATTGCTTTTGTCTATCATTATATTATTTTTGATTTATTTTTCCAATCCATCATATTCCGCGTCCTGTATACGAATTTTCGTTTTTTGGACACATGTAAGCGATATCTTGATTAAGAAAGAAGTTGTAAAAATGAAATAAATATTCTGTATTTTCATATTAATCATAGTTTTTGTCAATGATAAATTATAAATTGATAGAAAATATTCAAATTCAGCCTTTACAATATGTCAAAATGATACTATTATAAATATTGTGATTACTGTTGATTACCAAAAATAACAACTAGTAAAAAAGTAAGAAAGAAGGCTGTTAAAATGAACGCTTTTTATCTTGATCGTGATGGATCTCTACGTACTGTATTAAAAGGAAAAGATGTACTGGCTAACCCAACCTTGAATAAAGGGGTTGCCTTCACAGCGGAGGAACGCAAAGAACTCGACTTGAACGGAATTCTGCCTCCAACCATTTTGACAATTGAAGAACAGGTGAATCGGGTATACGAACAATTGCAAAACGAACCGAACAACCTGCGCAAAAATATTATGCTGAACGACCTGTCCAATCGTAACGTTGTATTGTACTATCGTCTGCTGAGCCAGCACCTGAGCGAAATGCTGCCAATCGTATATACACCGACTGTCGGTCAATCGATTCAGGAATATAGCCAGCAATATCATAAACCGGGCGGCGTCTATCTCTCGATTGACAACATGGACGGCATCGAAGAAGCATTCCGTAATTCTGGTATGCAGCCGGGTGACGTTGATCTGATCGTAGCGACTGACTCCGAAAGTATTCTCGGTATCGGTGACTGGGGCGTAGGCGGTATCAACATCGCTATCGGCAAACTTGCTGTATATACGGCGGCTGTTGGGATTAACCCAAGTCGTGTACTGCCTGTCGTACTGGATGCCGGTACGAACAACGACAAATTGCTGAACGATCCGCTGTACATTGGGAATCGTCATGAACGTATTCGTGGCGAGAAATACGACCAATTTATCGACCGTTATGTAGAAACTGCCCGTAAGCTGTTCCCGAACGTACTACTGCACTGGGAAGATTTCGGTAATGTGAATGCACGGAATATCATTAACAAATACGGCGATAACATCCTGACCTTTAACGATGATATTCAAGGTACAGGCGCGGTAACACTGGCAGCCATTATGTCCGGTGTACAAGTAAGCGGTACGCCGCTGCGCGATCATCGTGTACTCGTATTCGGTCCAGGTGCTGCCGGTATCGGTAACGCTGACCAGATTCGCGATGCAATGATGAAAGAAGGACTGTCTCAACAAGACGCGGAACAGCGCTTCTGGGCATATGACTATCGTGGTCTTCTGACTGAACAAACAGAGGGTGTATTGGAATTCCAGAAACCGTATGTTCGTCAGCTATCCGAAGTGAGTGACTGGGCAACCGATGCAGATGGCAAAATCAGCCTGCTGGAAGTCATTCGTCAGGTGAAACCAACGATTATGATCGGTACATCCGGCGTAACCGGCGCATTCAGCGAAGCAATTATCAAAGAAATGGCAAGCCATGTGGAACGTCCCATCATTATGCCAATGTCGAACCCGACTTCACTGGCAGAAGCTGTTCCTGCTGATCTACTGGCATGGACAGATGGTAAAGCGCTAATCGCCACCGGTAGCCCGTTTGCGCCAGTAGAATACAACGGCGTTACGTACGAGATCGGTCAATCCAACAATGCGTTTGTTTTCCCTGGACTTGGTCTTGGTGCGATTGTTGCCAAAGCTAGCATATTTACAAAAGGCATGTTTACCGCTGCCGCTGATGCGGTTGCTCATGCAGTCGATTCTTCTGCACCGGGCGCATCCCTGCTGCCACACGTCAAAGATTTGCATACGGTATCGTTTGCCGTGGCTGTTGCCGTCGCGAAAGCAGCGATTCAAGATGGTGTTGCGAACCATACTCCAGATGATGTGGAGCAAGCGATCAAAGACGCCATGTGGCATCCGGTATATCGTGATGTAAAAGTTGCCGAAATGTCTCAGGTTGGCTAATTCAGAGACGGGCATTGCTATAGAAAAGGTATCCAAAACGCGTCAAAGAGTGGAAGAGAAACGCTACAAAAAGAGAGAAACATGGAGTCAACGGAGAGAAATGATAAAAGCATCGGAATACCGGGTATGGATGATGCCCGGAATTATTCCCTTACCGTATTGCCGCGGTTTGTAGATATGTAAGATGCAAACACGCTGTCAGCTGCCACATACACACAATTATGCGACTGACTTCCGTTTGCATCGCCTGGCTGCCTGTCCTTATGGATGGGCAGCCGCCCTTTTGGGCATTACACAACATAGCGCAACCATAAGATGGAGGTCCTGTAATCATGTCAGTCGGTCATATCTTTGTGATCTTAATTCCGATTTTCTTTGTTATTATTCTTGGGTTTCTGGGCGGACATTTCAAAATATTCAATTCCGCCTCGTCCAAAGGTTTAAATACACTTGTTACCAAATTTGCATTGCCTGCGCATCTGTTTATCGGTATTACAACAACGAGCAAACAGACGCTGATCGAGAAGTGGCCATTTTTCATGACCATGTTTCTCGGTATTATCGGCTTCTATGTTGTGATGCTGCTAGTGATGCGTCTCGTATTCAAAATGGATCTGAACAAAGCATCCATTTTCTCGCTCAACTCGACACAACCGTCGTTTGCTTTTATGGGGATTCCCGTTCTGGGCAGTCTGTTCGGAGCCGCGGAAGTTGCCATTCCCATCGCGATTACAGGGGTTGTTGTCAACGCACTACTTGATCCTATTGCCACAATCGTTAGCTCGGTCGGCAAGAAAACACAAGCAAATAGCGAAAAAGAAGGGCATAAAGAAGGTCTGCTGAAGCTGACTGTGCATTCGATTTTGCATGGTTTGCGTGAGCCGCTCGCTTGTGTACCGTTGCTTGGTGTAGTCCTGACGCTGCTTGGTTTCCAGGCACCGCAATTGCTGCAAGATTCCCTTGATCAGATCGGTGATATTACTTCCGGTGCTGCCCTGTTTGCTATCGGTGTAACTATCGGCTTGAACCGTATCAAATTTAGCGGTAGTGCTATTGGCATCTCGCTGTTAAAAGTGGTTGCACTGCCAATTCTCACCTTTGCACTGGCGCTGGCATTCGGTCTGTCGTCAAATGATGTAACGATGGCAGTTCTGCTCGTATCCTTCCCAGGTTCAGCTGTTGCTGCGATGATCGCAACTCGCTTTGAGACACTGGAAGTCGAGACAGCTTCGTCCTTTGTCCTCAGCGCTGTCCTGTCACTGATCTCACTACCAATTCTGATTTCCATTTTGCTTTGACAGATGAGGTAGTTGCAATTTTAGATGATTTTTGGATAAATGAGATTTGAATGATTGTGCTACACTACTGAATATCGTTCTGGTAACTGTAGAGATTGTTTTATAGAGCTGGGAGATAAGCATCTTAGTGTGATATAGATAAACAAGCTGTCGTTGTTACGATATAGATGAAAAGCTGCTGTTGTATTGAAGGAATATACTTCGATACGATGGCAGCTTTTTATATTACAGTATGACTTTCGCATCGTAGACATGACGTTTATATCGTTCTCATCTGATATCGATACATCACATGATATACGTCTACGTATGCTTGTACAGATTCAGATGACGCATTATGATAGACATATTAACTTTTTACATACACAGACTACATGCACAGAGCCGGATACAACCGGTCATAGCGAAAAGGAGTGGTACGATGTCCAATCTATTGCGTATCCGTCCCTATGAACAGGATGATCTCGAACCTATTGCGGAGCTGATTGTGCATATTCAGCAGCAGGAGTATGGCATTGAGATTACGCGCGAGGATCAGCCTGATTTGGCGAACATACCGCAATTTTATCAGCAGCAGAACGGCAATTTCTGGGTCGCACTAGATGGTGAGCGTGTCGTCGGAACGATTGCACTGGTCGATATCGGTGGGCAGCAGGTCGCCCTGCGCAAAATGTTCGTGCATACCAATTATCGGGGCAAAGTGTGGAAAACTGCACAACTATTGCTGCAACAGGCAATCCAATGGGCGCAGCACAAGCAAGTGACCGATATCTATCTCGGCACCACTCCGCAATTCAAGGCAGCGCATCGCTTTTATGAAAAGAATGGATTTATAGAAGTGACAGAGCCGCAATTGCCGGAAGCTTTTCCAGTGATGAAGGTGGACAAGAAGTTCTATCGCTTGTCGATTCGGGATGCTAAGGAAGATTGAGGATGTGAATTAGGACGTAGATCAAGTGGAAGTGGATTTTTATAAAATACATCATCTGACAGTGACAGTACAGAGCAGACTCATCATGCTAGAAGTAAAAACAAACGCAAAGCTAAACAGAAAGTTAACAGAAAACCTAAACCAAAGAAACTCACGAGAAAGCTTCACAGTTCACGCTGTGGAGCTTTTTTCTTCTTGTTCTTCTGTATTCTTCGGCGTAATCTTCAGCAGTTCCATAGTTGACAAAAAGAACGATGAGGAATATATTGATAATCATTAATCGTAATTATTACGATTTAGAGTAATGGATGTGACCTTATCCATTACGAATACAGGAAGTACAGTCATAGAAGGTGGAGAAATGATATGGCATGGGAACAACGACTGGATTGCATTGTTGTAGGCGCAGGCGCTGCCGGAATCGGTATTGGCGCTGTGCTGAAGGAGATAGGATTAACCCGGTATTGCATTTTGGAAAGGGGAACGATTGGCTCGTCTTTTCGCGCGTGGCCAGAGGAGATGCGGCTGATTACGCCTTCATTTACCGGCAATGCGTACGGGATGCTAGATCTGAACGCGGTAACGCTGCACACGTCGCCTGCGTATACGCTCGGTACGGAGCATCCAACAGGTCGAGAATATGCGGAATATTTGCAGGCAGTTAGCGATTATCATCAACTCCCGGTACGTACTGGTGTTGATGTACTGGATGTACAGCGATATGAAGATGGATTTCGACTGGATACATCCGAAGGAGTGATGTACGCCAGATTCGTGATCTGGGCAGCAGGTGAATACCAATATCCGCGCGTCTTTTCTATACCGGGCAGTGAATATGGTATCCACAATAGTCAGATTGTGAGCTGGCAGCAGTTGGATGGCGATGATTGGGTCATTATTGGCGGGTATGAGAGCGGCGTTGATGCTGCCATTCATCTGAGTCGACTAGGGAAAAAGGTAACTATCCTAGAGCGGCGCAGTCATCTGCTGAACAAAGGCAGCAGTGATCCGAGCGTGAGCTTAAGCCCCTATACAAAAGATCGGCTGCGCGCTGAAATGAAGCATGATCGCATTACCTTTATCGGCAACTGCAATGTGCAGTGGATCGAACCGGCAGACGGTGGCGGTTATGTGATGTATTGCGAGGACGAGCACGGTGGGCGTCATCAGATCAATAGTCCGCAGCCACCGATTCTGGCAACTGGCTTTGATGGCAGCTTGCGACGAATTGATCATCTGCTGCAACGTGATGAGCGTGGACAGGTGCTGCTTGGACGGGCAGACGAATCGATGGTGACGCCGGGATTGTTCGTTAGTGGGCCGAATGTGATGCACGGGCAATTGATGTTTTGCTTTATTTATAAATTTCGCCAGCGCTTCGCCGTTATTGCTCAGCAGATCGGTAATGAATTGGGATTGGATGTCTCGGTACTGGAAACGTATCGGAAGGAGCATATGTTTCTGGATGATCTGTCCTGCTGCGGGGAGAGCTGTACATGCTAAATGAGCAACAACGAGACGCTTCACACCAGCAATCGCTACAACAGGCAGTGTTGATCGGATTCGAATCCGCTGGCAAATCGGCACTATTTCGCAGTTTGAGTGGTAAGCATACAGGCACAGAAGCGAATGTGCGCGGCTCCACAGTAGTAACGCGCCAGACGGTATTGCGAGATGAACCATTACGTCTGATCGATACACCGAGCATCCGAATACAGGACGATAGCGAAACGACCAGCTTGGCGCTACATACGCTGGCTGCCGGAGATACAGTCGTGCTGGTTGTACGCAGTACACATGCCAACACCGAGCTACCGCTGCTGTTGAATATGTTAGATCTGGATGGCAAACATGTCGTTCTGCTACTTACGTTTGCCGACAAAACAGGGCAAATGGTACAGGAGCATGCAGATCATGTTCGGCGGGTGCTGGGCATTTCGGTATTGACTGCCGATTGCCGTAAGCTGGATTCGGAGCGCAGAGCATTGTTGATTCGAGCAATTCGGCAGGCGCGACCAATGAAGCGCAAACCGGTTCTGGCGGATTTGCCATTACCGATCGGACAGCAACCGCAGCATACGTTGCTAGAGCATAGAATCATTGGGAAATGGCTGGCTGCCGCCGCTCTGCTACTGTTGTTTGCTCTACCAGTCTACATTGCTTATGTGCTATCCGGCTGGTTGCAACCGCTGGCAGATACATGGGTGCTTGATCCGCTTCGCAGTAGCAGCGTACACTCTCAGGCATGGTTGAACACATTACTACTCGGTGATTACGGACTGCTTAGTCTGGGGTTGTACTCGTTTATTTGGGCGTTCCCAGTAGTGCTATGTATGAGCATCAGTGTAGCGCTAACGGAGGAGAGCGGACTAAAAGATCGAATAACCGATGCGCTGGATAGCTGGATGCGGCGCATCGGTCTGAACGGTCGCGATCTGATTCCGGTATTGAGCGGATTCGGCTGTAACGTAGTAGCGGTATTTCAAAGTCGTGCATGCAGTCGATGTACACGACGGTCCTGCGTTTCGCTCATTACATTTGGTTCGGCATGTAGCTATCAGATTGGTGCCAGCCTGTCGATCTTCAGTTCAGGTGGCAGACCGTGGTTATTTTTACCTTATTTGATCACGCTCGTGTTCGTTGGTGCCCTGCATACGCGGATTTGGAATCGCAGCAATGTACAGAATGCAGCTCCGGTGTATCAAGGACAGACGTTTTTGCAAATACCATCGTGGCGCGCAGTTCAGTGGCGGGTACGCGGAGTGATCAAACAGTTTCTCATGCAGGCGATGCCGATCTTTTTGCTAATCTGCGTGATTGCGAGTGGATTGCAGTGGAGTGGATTATTAACATGGTTAACTGCTGTCTGCGCACCGTTATTATCGTGGTTTCATCTGCCAGGTGGCGCGGCGGAGGGGATATTATTTTCCATTCTGCGCAAGGACGGTCTGCTGGTGCTCAATCAGGGCAATGGGCAGTTGATCGCCTCGCTTGGTGCAGCGCAACTGTTCCTTCTCGTATATCTTGCGTCGACGTTGACTGCGTGTCTGGTCACGCTGTGGACGGTGGCGCGCGAATTGGGAGTGGCTTTTGCGATGCAGCTTGCTAGTAAGCAGATGTTAACTTCGGTAATAAGCGCGCTGCTGTTAGGTTGGTTGATGATCGGCTTGTAATACGACAATGGCAAATATGGAAACGGGAGCGTGAAGCAGATGACGATGGATACGTTCACTATGTACCGAGTACGGCGGACGATAGACGGTTATATTCATGCCAAAGTACCTGCGCCAATGCGCACATCGGTACAGCTTGTTTACGATCTGGATGATCAGAGTCTGACATTGCATGAACAGTTGCCGGGAGTAAAACGTCAGATATGGGAAAGCACACCAGTTGCGCGCTTTGTACTGGTGGATGGTTACTGGCATGTGCATGCATTTCAACCAAACTCGCAGCAATGGCGTCCTGTGGAAGAGATTGCGCCGACACCTGATTTTGACCAGCAATTGCAAATGGTGGAGGAAGATAAACATCGGCTGTTCTGGCCGGAATGGACAGAAGAGGAGGAATTGGGATGAGACAGGATCAGCTCGGCGATCCACGGATTCCGGTTACGATTGTGACAGGCTTTCTCGGATCTGGCAAGACGACGCTGCTGAATCATCTGTTAACAGGCGACCATGGGCAGAAGATAGCAGTCATCGTTAATGAATTTGGTGAAGTCGGGATCGACAATGAACTGATCGTTCGTGCGGATGATGAGATCATTGAGATGAACAATGGTTGTATCTGCTGCACTGTGCGCAGCGATCTGGTGGATATTGCAGTTCAATTGCTGCATCGCAAATTTGGTCAATTGGATGAGATATCGAATGAAGAGCAGCAGGAAGCATCAAGCAAAGGAGACTTTGATCGTATTGTGATCGAGACGACGGGACTAGCAGATCCGGGGCCAGTCATTCAAACGTTTCTGGCGGAGGAGCTACTGGCACAATTCTACAAGCTGGATGCGGTATTGACGCTGGTGGATGCCTATCATGCGCATTTTCATCTGGATCAAGGGCCGGAAGCGAAGGCGCAGATTGCTTTTGCTGATGTACTGCTGCTGAACAAGACCGATCTGGTAGCTGAACAGCAGTTGCAGCAGCTTGAAGCGCGACTGCGCCGCATAAATGCTTATGCACCGATTCATCGCACTCAATATTCAAGTCTGAACATTGGGCAATTGCTCGGCATCTATTCCTTTGATGTGGAGCAGAAGTTGGAAGTCAGTCCCGACTTTCTACATGCGCATCATCACCATCATGAGGACGAGGTACAGAGTATTGTGTTACAGGAAGATCGACCGCTGGACTTGCAGCGTATCAACCGTTTTATCGACGAGTGGCTCATGCTGCATGCGGAGGATACGTATCGGTATAAAGGCATCGTGCATGTAGCGAATGTGGAGCAGCGAGTGGTGTTTCAGGGCGTGCATATGATGCTTGGTATCAATACAGATCGTAGCTGGCAACAGGAAGAACCGCGTAGCAGTCGCATCGTCATTATCGGCAAGCATCTGGATGAAGCATGGTTTCAGAAGCAATTCGCGGATTGTGTAGCCGAACCAGCAACGTATAGCCCGCCATCCATACCACCACATCCTGTACATCCGTCATCTTTTACCTGATCTGCAAAGGAGTCAACGATGAATACGAAGCAGCAACGTATAACAACCGATCTGAACGATTTCCCTCACAAACGCAAACTACCAACCAAATCCGAGCGCCTGAGGTTGTTCGGTTCGGTAGAGCCTATGCATGGCAATAAGCCTGTTCGCAAGGAACAGATGCATGATCTGCAAAATACACATAACGACTTTCTATTTGCGCTTGAAGGGGTCGGCATCGGCAATTTGCATTATCCGCTCGTTGTTCAGTCTCTACTGGCGCCGGAGCAGATGACGGTCAATGCTTGCTTTCAATTGACGACCAGCTTGCCATCGACTGCGCGTGGCATCAATATGAGTAGATTGACGGAGCAACTGGAGCAAGCGAGACGACGCGGATTGAGCGATCGTCTGCAAGAGCTGTGCGCATTGACTGTTGATCTAGCAAACGCCATGAATCAGCAGCATAGTCAATTGCATGTGACGTACGATTGGTTTTACGAGCAGGCTGCACCGATGACAGCATTAACAGGGCTTAACTCAGCAAAAGTCGGCTTGCACATCGCATATCATGATCACGATGATCGCTCTACGACCATCGATCATCGTGATCAGCGATCATTTGATATAGAAGCCAGTTTGCAGGTGCAGGTGACAACGCTCTGTCCGTGCTCCAAGGAGATTAGTGAATATAGTGCACACAATCAGCGTGGATACGTGGAATTTACCATCACGCCGATTCATAACCTTCCATACGATTGGAAGGAGCAGCTGTTGGAAGCGGCAACGAGCAATGCCAGCAGTTTGCCGTATCCGGTGCTCAAGCGTCCCGATGAGAAGCATGTGACCGAGCAGGCGTATGAGAATCCGCGTTTTGTAGAGGATATGCTGCGACTAACCGCCGCCGATCTGTATGAAAAAGATTGGGTGCAGTCCTTTGTCATCCGTTGCCGAAATGAAGAATCTATTCATCAGCATGATGCGGTTGGCACTGTCTCATATCGACGACCGGATGCAATGAACAATAGAAATCAGCAGTAAACAATAGAAACTAGTACAAACGATAACGTCTGACGATAAAGCCCATCATTGGAGTGAAGACAGAATGATTGCAATCAATGATCAGCTTACGCTGCTAGAGCTGGATATGGAATTTATGGGGAAGCAGAGCATCATTTATCCCCTGCTGATCAAGGATCGACAGTATCGTATGCTTGTGGATACAGGGTTGCCGGGGCAATATGCAGAACTGTCGTATCAGCTTCAGTTGGCAGGTACATCGCCAGAGTGGCTCGATAGTGTGCTGCTAACGCATCAGGATCTGGATCATATCGGCTGTCTGCCGGAATTGGATGTCGCCAATCAGTATGCCACCTTCTATGCACACGCACAGGATGCACCGTATATTCGCGGTGACATTCCGCTGCTCAAACATAATGTTGTGCCATGGCAGTCATCGTTGTCTGTCCTGCCGTCTGGACGAGTCGACCGTTATGTGACGGATGGGCAGAAGTTCAACATAATGAGCGGAATCGAAGTGATTCATACACCGGGTCATACATCCGGGCATGTCTGCCTGCTGCTAGAGCGTGAGCGCGCACTCGTAGCGGGTGATCTGGTCTTTTATATCGACGAGGAGCTGGTATTACCGCCAGTACAATTGACGGAAAATATGCCGCAGTCAATCGCTTCGCTGCACAAGCTGATGCAGTATGATTTTGACACATTGATCTGCTATCATGGCGGCGTTTGTCATGATGGGAAGGCAAAGCTACAACAATTATTGGATCGTTTGGCGGTATGTCAGATGAACGGCTAGATTCTCTCCGTTTATTACTCGTTATTGTTGAAAAGGAAACAATAACGCCATATAATGGATGTATCAGGAGGGATCGTTTATGGACAAACAGGAACAGGTTATGCAGGAGTTCCGCGATTTATTTAACAAAATGGTGTGGCTCAACAAGAGCAAGATGGAAGTAAGCCTGAGAGGGCATACCTCATCAGAAGTGCACTGCCTTGAATATATCGGCAAATACGAAGATCCTAACGTGACCCGATTGGCAGAAGCTTTTTATATGACGCGCAGTGCAATTAGCAAAATGACCAAAAAGCTGATGGAAAAAGGCTTGATCGAGAGCTACCAGAAATCAGAGAACAAAAAAGAAATTTACTTCCGATTGACACCGAAGGGCAAAGCGGTCGATCAGATTCATGAAGAGCTACACCGGGAATTTCAGGAACGCGATCAACCAGTGTTTGAGCAGATTACAGATGCACAATACGACGGTATGCTTCGTTTTATCGATCAATATAGTCGTCATCTGGATGAACATATTCGCAAAGTGGAACACGACACCAAGCATATTATTTAATCTCTTTGGACACAATCAACAGCCATCCTCATATGAGGGTGGTTTTTTTATTTTGTATTTTTGTTGACAAGGAAACAAAATAATTCCATGATATTGTCAACCAGGAAACAAAATAACTATTCAAGGAGAGATCAACTTGTCCAAATCAACCTCTAATCCCAACTCTTCCACACCGGAACCCGCTGTCAATAAACAGGCACTCGTATTCGGTCTGATCGCCGTATTTCTATGCGGGATCGGCTTTAGCATTATTATGCCAGTGGTTCCATTTCTCGTTCAGCCTTATGTTAGTTCGCCGGGGCAGCAGGCAACAGTCGTGACGTTACTGCTATCCGTATATGCCTTTTGCGTCTTCATCGCTTCGCCCGGACTCGGCGCACTGAGCGATCGTTTCGGTCGTCGTCCATTACTGCTTATCTGCCTGTTCGGTTCTGCCATCGGTTATATCGTATTCGGTATCGGTGGCGCGCTATGGGTACTGTTCCTCGGACGCATCATTGAAGGTCTGACGGGCGGCAGTATCGGCACGATCTTCGCTTACTTCGCCGACATCACTCCGCGTGAGCAGCGTACCAAGTACTTCGGCTGGGTTGGCGCAATGACAGGCGTCGGTATCGTTATCGGTCCTACAATCGGCGGACTGCTTGCTCATTTCGGCTATGCGGTACCGATGTACTTTGGCGCTGCTATCACGCTTGTTACGATGATCTACGGTCTGATCTATATGCCGGAAAGTCTGGACGTGCGCCATCGCTTACCTCGCATGACAGCATCTCGCTTAAACCCGTTTACCCAGCTGTTCACTGTAATGTCTATGCGGAATCTGCAACGTCTGCTATTGTCAGCATTCTTGCTCTGGATTCCGAACGGATCGCTGCAAGCAATCTTCTCCCAATTCACAATCGATAACTTCCACTGGCAACCGACCGTGATCGGTTTGATCTTCTCCATCATTGGTATTCAGGATATCGTCTCGCAAGGACTTATCATGCCACGCCTACTCAAAAAGATGAGCGATTCACAGATTGCCACACTAGGCATGGTTGCAGAGATTGTCGGCTATATCTTTATTGCTGCATCAGCGATCTTCAGCTTCTATCCGCTGCTCATTATCGGTATGCTTGCCTTCGGCTTCGGCGATTCGATCTTCGGACCATCCTTTAACGGGATGTTATCCAAATCGGCAGAGGCGAGTGAACAAGGGCGTATTCAGGGCGGTAGTCAATCCATCCAATCGCTAGCACGCATTATCGGTCCCATCGTTGGCGGTCAGATCTATGTATCGCTCGGTCATACCGCACCTGCCTTTATGGGCGTAATATTGATCAGTCTGGCAATTCTCGTTTTGTATCGCGGACGCAAGACATACCAATAATCGTCTCACCAAAAAGGGCATACCCAAAAGTACAATATACAACTGCCCACACCTGATATAATGGAGTAGACAGGTGAAAGGGTGAAACTATGCAGAACAGTCATCATTTTTCGGGAATCGCTCGTGAAGCCAGAAAGATTACAGTACTCTGGATATTCATTATCCAGATCGGAGTCAGCATTATCGTGACCGTTGCCAGACAGAGCGCGGTACATGTAGGCATTTTGATGTTGCTACTGTTTGCGTTTATGGTGATGAACTGGTTTTTCGACCGATTTTCGCAAAAATGGGTATGGCTTTATTTTACCGTTCAGGTATTGCTGAGCGTATCCACTATTTATTTTTCCCATTATGGTTATGCGCTTGTACAGCTGGGCTTGTATCCGCTGCTAGCAGGGCAATTTCTATATGCGTATTATGACAAAGTGAAAATGTTCTTCTTCATGGCGCTCGGCTATGCGATCGTATTATGGTATACGTTGACGACGGATGGAGTAGCTGGACTAGCATTATCGCTATCGCTCGTAACCGTTATGAATATTATTGTCATCAGCATCGTGAATCTCATGCTGCGGCAGTATTATGCCCGCGTGCGTACCCAGAATTTCTTAGAAGAATTGGAAAAAGCCCATCGGCAGGTGGAAGAATTGACCGTTGCCAATGAACGTCAGCGGATGGCGCGCGATCTGCATGATACGTTGGCACAAGGATTGGTTGGTATTATCATGCAGTTGGAAGCGGTACATGTGCATCTAGGCAAAGACAATACAAGCCGTGCGCGTGAGATCGTCTCGTCTTCGATGGACAATGCGCGTACCACGCTGGCGGAAGCTCGTGAGGTGATTGACAATTTGCGGCTGCAATCGACGGATGATACCGATTTTGGTCATTTGCTGCAAAATGAAGTGAATCGTTTTCAGGCAGCGACAGGGATTGCGATGCATACTGAACTTACGATTCCGCAGGAGCTGTCTCCACTGCAAATGGAGCATAGTTTGCATATTGTACGCGAATGTCTGACCAATATTGCACGTCATGCCGAAGCGCATTATGCCGCATTGTGGCTCGGCTTACAGGATGAGCATATGCTAATTCGTGTCGTCGACGATGGACGTGGACTGGACACGTCGCAGATAGGCAAGCAGCCGGGGCATTACGGTTTGCTCGGTATTCGCGAACGGGTACGTATTATGTATGGGAACTTGAATATTATGCCCAATAAGCCGAAGGGCACGATTATTGAGATTGAGATTCCGCTCAGATAGGAGGGTGACATGAAATATAAAGTACTGATCGTTGACGATCACTTTGTCGTTCGTGAAGGGTTGAAGCTCATTCTGGAAACGAGCGACGATTATCAGGTTGTTGGCGAAGCAGAGAACGGGCAGGTTGCGGTACGGCTCGCACAGGAGCTACAACCGGATGTGATTCTGATGGATCTGAATATGCCGATCATGGACGGATTGGAAGCGATGGAGCAATTGCAACAACAGCAGTGCACCATTCCGGTTGTTATTTTGACTACGTATAACGAAGACGATCTGATGGTCAAAGGGCTGGCGATGGGCGCGCGTGGCTATTTGCTGAAGGATTCTAAGCGTGAGAATCTGTTCCGTACGCTGGATTCAGCGATTCGCGGCGAGACGCTGTTACAGCCGGAGATTATGCAGACTGTCTTTCAGGCGCGCAGCAAAGCAATGACGCCGACTCCGCCTGTACGTACTACAGCCAGTTCATCAGGCTATAGCGCTATCCTGTTATCTGATCGGGAAAAGGTTGTATTGCAGGCGATTGCACATGGACATCGGAGCAAGGACATCGCCTTCGATATGGGCATATCTGAACGCACGGTCAAGGCGCATCTGACGAACATTTATAACAAGCTGGGCGTCGATTCCCGAGCACAAGCGGTAGCGATTGCAATTGAAAAGGGCATCGTGCATCTGTAAATATACAATTTGGAGAGCAAGTAGCATGCAAGGATCAAATGGACAGCTGAAAATGAATCCTGTCACCAATCATCGCTCACCATAACAGTCATAGCTCCAACCCGTGTTTACACAGCACACTCATCCTCAGGGATGAGTGTTTTTTGCGTACTGCTGCAAAAAGGGCAATCCGCAACTGCCCTTTTGGGCAGAAAAGTAAAAAAGGGCAGTTGCACGTATGGACGATTCCGAATTTTGTCGATTTTGGTAGTGTGGAATACAGGAGTGCAGATCATATTAACGATTATGGGAGGATACTGGAAGTATGAATAGAAAATGGCCGATGGCCTTCACATCCGTGGTGCTGGTTGCCAGTCTGGCAGCCTGTTCCAGCGAACCTGCGGCGGTAGAGCCAACAACGAGTACCGTGCAGATGACAACGGTCAAAGAACAGCCACTTAATGCGAGTTATGATTTGTCCGGTACACTGACTGCTTATGAGCAGACCCCGGTGTCCTTTCAAACAGCTGGAACCGTATTAAGCGTAAGTAAGGATATTGGCGATACCGTTAGCAAAGGCGAAGTACTCGCCCGATTGGACACTGCCGATCTACAATTATCTCTGCAAAATGCGCAAGAGGATGTATCCGCAGCGAACGCTTCACTGGCAAGCGCCAAAGCGTCCCTGAGCGATGCCCGTGCGGGACAACAATCTGCGGCAGCAGGTGTATCATCGGCGCAGGCGAAGCTGGAAAGCGCCCGCATCAGCGAACAGGACGTACAATCCGGCGCTCGTTCGCAGGAGCTTGCTCAGGCGCAAAATGCAGTAAGTCAGGCACAAACTGCTTACAATCAAGCGAAGACTGAAGCGACTCGTTCGCAGACACTGCTCGATAACGGTCTGATGACCCAACAGGATTATGAAAAAGCACAAACCGCGTTCTCCGATGCCCAAACTGCACTTAATGATGCGCAGGAGAAATTATCCCTGACGCAGGAAGGCTCCAGCACAGCAGATCGTGCCAAAGCTGCTTCTGCTGTCAAAGAAGCAGAGGTCGGCATCCAGAGTGCGCAGGCAAGCGTCGAACAGGCAAATGCCGCGGTGAGTAAAGCGAATGCTGGTGTGCAGCAGTCGCAAGCAGCATACGACCAGAAAGTCGTCGCCGTGCAAACCGCAAAGCTGAACCTGTCTCGTGCGAGTATGAAGGCGCCCGCATCTGGTACGATTTTGGAGAAAAATCTATCCGTCGGTCAATCGGTTAGTGCTGGCGGCGGTGGAGGTAGCAATGGCAGCTCTCCCTTGTTCCAGATCGGCGATATTAGCAAGCTGAAGGTACAGCTTCCAGTGGCGGACAGCGATATTGCCAGCTGGAAAGTCGGTCAGCAGGTAAGTGTGCAATTGTACAACGATGTGCGTACAGGCAAAGTAACAAGCCTGAGCCCGCAAACAAACGAAAATACCGGCTCGATTAACGTGGAGGTTGTGATTAGCAACCCGCAGCGCGACTGGAAACCGGGACAGGTTGTGAATGCATCCCGTCAAACTTCTGCACAGCAGGGCATTCTATTACCAACCGAAGCTGTGATCAGCTCCGGCAACGATCCGTACGTATTCAAAGCAGTCAACGGCAAAGCGGTTCAAACGACCGTCAAGCTGGGCGAAGTCTACAACAATCAATATCAGATTACTAGTGGTCTGAAAGTCGGCGACAAAGTCGTGACCAGCGGTGCCGACCGCCTATTTAATGGAGATGAAATTACCGCCGGTGCATCTGATTCTAGTGCCAGCAACGGTTCAAGTACTACCGGAACGAACGAAACCAGCAGTCCCGCAGCCTCTAGCAATGGAGCTGACAGTGAGGCTGGTGCACAATGATCAAATATTTTGTCCAGAAGCGTAAAATTACGATTTTGTTCTTCGTGATGCTGATTATTTTCGGCGTCGCACAGGTTAGCCAGCTACCCAAACAGCTGATGCCCGACGTTATTGTCAAAACAGCTACCGTCACAACTACCTACGCAGGTGCTACACCTGAGCTGATGGAGCAGACCGTAACAGAAGTATTAGAGCAGAAGATCAAGGAAGTCACCGATCTCAAGACGATCTCATCGACATCTAGTAATGGGGTATCTCGTATTACTGTACAGGCGGAGGATGATGCCGATGCAACGGATACGTGGAATGAGCTGCGGCGCAAAGTCGAGGACGCACAAGCGCAATTGCCACAGGATGCCGATGCACCAGTCGTGAACGACAATCTGACGCAATCGTTCGTCAAATCGTACGCCATTTATGCCAAAAACAAAGACGATCTGTACGCACTGAATAATCTGATGACTACTTGGCAAAGTCAGCTGCGCTCGGTTCCCGGCATTACGCAAGTATCCATCGCCGGTATTCCTGATCAGCAGGTGCGCATCAGTGTGAACATGTCCAAATTGCAGCAATACGGCATCTCGTGGGAAACGGTGCAGCAGGCAATTCAAGGAGAGAATAACCGCGTACCAACCGGTAATCTCACCTATGACGACCGTACTTACCAGATCACCGTAGATAAGTCGACTGATTACAGTCAACTTCAAAATATTGTCGTTTCCCAAAACGATAACAGTATCCCTGTCTATCTGAAGGATGTCGCAACGATTGAGCTAGGTAAAGCAACCGAAACCCAGCTTAGCTATTACAATGGCAGCCCGGCAATCTCACTCGATATTAGCAGCCAGACTGGTTCTGACGTGCCAACGATGGAGGATCGCCTGAATACGAAGATGGCTTCATTAGAAAAAACATTGCCCAGCAATGTGAAGATGGAGTCGCTATTCGCTCAGAACGATGAAGTGGATCGCATTTTCAAAGATTTGATCAAGGAAATGATCATTGCGATCATCGCCGTTATTCTAATCTGTACGCTCGGTATGAACTGGCTGACTGCCGGATTCGTTGCATTGGCGATTCCAGTCTCGATTGCGCTCGGTTTGATCTTCTTGCCGGGATTGGGGATTACGCTCAATCAGATTACGATTGTCGGTCTCATTATCGTACTGGGGATTCTCGTCGATGATGCGGTCGTCGTGAATGACAATATCGAACGACGGCTATCCACACTTGGGGAGAGTCCAACCGACGCAGCGATCAAAGGTACGAAGGAAGTATCCGTCTCGATTATTACGGCTACACTCGCTACCATCTCGGCATTCGTACCTCTGATGCTGCTGCAAGGTGATATGGGTGCCTTTATCCGTCCGATTCCGACGGTTATCTCGCTCTGTATGCTGGCGTCGATGATTATGTCGCTCACGATCATCCCGATCTTCCGTCAGTGGTATGAAGAGCGTCAATTGGAACGTGGTAAGCGCCGTCTGGATCGTCCTGCCGGTATTCTCGGTCGTCAGATTCAGGCGATTAGCAATAGTTATGCGCATAAGCTAATGCCACGTGTATTGAAAAAGCCGCTTCTGATTGCATTGATCGGTCTGATTGTCAGTACTGGCATTTATGGACTGGCAGCAGCTACACCGGTCGAGTTGTTCCCAACTTCCGAAGACCCACGCATTACGATTAGTGTCTCGCTACCATCTGGCACATCATTGCAGGAAACGAATAAGGTCATGCAAAGTATGGCAACATGGGTTGGCAAACAAGAAGGAATTGAGAAAACCGCTTATGCAGCCGGCGGTGGAGCACCACTGTTGTTCAGTGGCATTGGCGGCGGTTCAGGCAGTGGCACGAACACCGGTCAGATTCTGATTACCGGTAAGACCGGAATGGATATAGAACAGGTAACAGAGCAATGGTCTGACCAGCTCAAACAGCTATATCCGGGTATTGAAATCTCGGTCAAAGGCGCAGCACTTGGCGTATCCGTCGGTAAGCCGGTATCGATTCGCATTGCTGGTGACGATCTGGATGAACTGCGCAGTCTGACCAATCAGATCAAGCAAATTATCAGCGAAACGTCGGGCACATTCGGGATTACCGATACGATGGGCAATGACAACTACGCACTGGATTTTGTTGTGAACAAGCAGGCGATGGATCGTTATAAAGTCAGCTACAACGATCTGACCCAGACGCTGTTAATGATGGGAAGCGGCATTAATGTCGGCGACTTCGACAATGGACAGGATCTTGTGGATATCAAGCTGTATATGAATGATGCAGAGTCGTCCAGTCCGAATAAACTGCTACAACAGGTGAATGTCACCAATAGCGCAGGTACACAGGTACCATTGTCGCAAATCGTACAAATGAAGCCGGGCTTTACGATTCAGCAGATTGATCGTTACGATCTGCAACGCGTGAATACAATTGAAGCAGACGTAAATGGTCGTACCGCTACTGAAGTGATGGGCGACATTACACCGAAGCTGGAACAGATGAATTTCCCCGAAGGTTATACGTGGGAAGTAGGCGGGGAGACATCCGATCAGGCAGATACATTCGGCGATCTGGGGCAATTGTTCATCGTCGCGGTATTCATTATCTTTATCCTGATCGTGATCCAATTCTACTCATTGTCCATTCCATTTATTATTATGACGACTGTGTATCTGGCGGCGGCAGGCGCAGTACTTGGACTGTTTATTACCCAGACACCAATTGGCTTTATGGCGATTATGGGTATTATCGCACTCGCCGGTATCGTCGTACGGAATGGTATCGTTCTGATCGAGTTTATCGAGGATGCACGGCGTGAAGGTATGGAGCTAAAAGAAGCGGTGATTCAGGCAGCATCTGCACGTTTCCGTCCGATTCTGCTCACGTCATTAACCGCCATCGTCGGTATGATCCCAATCGCTACGATTGGTGAGCTGCTGTTCCGCCCGCTTGGCGTTGTTATTATATTCGGTCTGATCTTCTCAACGATTCTAACGTTGTTCGTCGTACCATCCTTGTATATGGTCGTTGCACAGTGGAAAGAAAAGCGTCACATTCGCAAGGCAGAACGCAAGCAGCAACGGCTAGAAAAACGCAAGCAACAGCAGCTAACGCCTTAATTGGATAACGACTGCAAGCTGGAGGCAGATCTAGATTCTGCCTCCTATTTGTACACAATCAAGCTGGAGGCAGATCTAGATTCTGCCTCCTATTTGTACACAATGAGAGGAGGGCAAAGCATGACGACCAGGCATTCCTTTTCTGCGGAAGTATTCTCAGTGGAGAAGGCAAAGGTAAAAGGAAAGCTTGAGAACCCAGCACATGTATGGATAGCAGAAATCCAGCAGACAATGTTCCAATTGTATGCTGACCACACACTGGCACCACAGCATAAAATGGGCTGGTTGATCCAGCTATACATGACCATTGTGGATGATAACAAGAACAACGAGTATCTCTATGATACAAACGGAATATATACTTCTCACAAAGTAGATGCTCACAAAGTACATCACTACGAATATGATGATTATAACCAAGAGCAAAAGGAAACAGAGGGACAACAGCAGCAAGCGAAGCAATATGAATATTGGCTCAGTCAACTACTAATCGAAATGCTACAAATCTACATTCATGAACGTCACTATGGTAATGACCTCACGGATGCAATGCAGAAAAAAGAATGCGACGCCTTTACCGCTCATTTGCACCAATTCAAATTCAACCTGTCACCTTCCGCCAATCGTTTGCTAGACACCGGATTGCAGCGAGCCGCTTATCTGTACACCGCGAAAAAGAAGCTGCATAAGCAGTACCTGTACCCGTCGCTCAGACAAAAGCGCTGGCAGCAATTGCTGGATAGGGAAAGAGAGCAATTGCAGTCTTCGCATCGTGTACAGCTTGTGCGGCTATGGCTGGATTATATGGAACAGCATCCAGAATTGCTGGATGAATGTATGCAAATAAATGGACAATCACAGTTCATTTCTACACTAGGCACTGGGCGTGTACATTGAATGAATATGAAATCAACTACATCAAAAAAAGGCTGCACCGGAATATTCCAGTGCAGCCTTGCGTTTGTTATTTAACGATTATCTCAGCCATTCTGCGATCAGCGAGAAGGCGATGATGATCAGGAACAGCAATGTGATGTGGTTGAGGGAGAAAATGAACATTTTCTTCGCCCATGGAGCAACATCGGTTTTATCATAGCTTTTGAAGCTGAATACGAGCCATGCGGTGCTTAGTACGAATGCAACACCAGCGATGTACGGGCTAAGCGGCCAGAACATGAAGCTGGATAGTACGAGCAATACGAGGTAGAAATTCGTTTGTGCATACGTGCGTTTCAGACCTTTCACAACTGGCAGCATCGGTACGCTGGCTGCTTTGTATTCGTCAAAACGGCGAATCGCAATGGCGTAGAAGTGAGGCATTTGCCACAGCAGCATCGTTACGACCAACGCCCAGATTTCCCAGTGTCCCAGATCGCTAGATACAGCAGCCCAACCGATCAATGGAGGTACAGCGCCAGACAGGCTACCAACTTCGGTATTGTAGATCGTTTTACGCTTGGTCCACATGGTGTAAGGCACCACGTACAAGAACAGTCCAAGGAAGCCGAACAATGCTGCTAGCGGAGAGCTAACATACAGCAGCGCTACACCGCTCAGCGCCATTGTCGTTCCGATTGCTAGACCGTTCGGCGCATCCATTTTACCAGTTACGGTTGGACGCGTTTTGGTACGTTCCATAATCGCATCAATATCACGATCATACAAATTGTTAAACGCACCCGCAGAACCGATCACGAGCGAAGAACCGATAAATGCAAGAATGATCGCTCCGATATGCTCAAAAAAAGAAAGATGGAACACGTAGATCGCCATGCTCAACCCTGCGAACATTGCAATCAGATTGGATTTGATGATCCCCGTTTTGATCGTAGCAAAAAAGATGGCAGGCAGTGAATGTACCTGTACATTTGCATGTGCAGCTTGACCTGTTTGATTTTTCATCTCTATATATGTCACCCGTTTCGATGTATTGTATGCGTTTATCATACCATTTATAAGGTACAAACACGCGTTGTAAATGATGATTTTAAAAATTAAGACATGAAATTGTGAAAACTTTATAACTTTTTTCACAAAAGTATAGGAATCTTTGTGAAAATATGTATGAACATTGATATCATATTAAGATAAATACACATTAGACCAGCAAAATAAACCATATCTTCATGGAAAACGTTAATTGCCAGCAAAAAAGGCCGTTATGTGCGGCAACCGATGTTCGTTAGGGGGAAACAGTCGGTGAACCAGCCAGCATAACGGCCAGCGTGCATTGGATGATACTTTCTTGAGCAACAAAGCAATGGTTGCATCACTTACGCGCGAGCTGCACTGGATTTGTCAGGAAGCGAGTTTTGTTGTTGCTCTGTCTGATGTTGATCTCGAATCGTCAAGCGACGATGGGCGGCGAACAGGAAGGGTAGACCGACTGCGGTCAACAGCGCAAGTGGTACGAATACCATCCAGCCACCCTGTGCAGCGTAGTGATCTAGTAGCAATCCGCCTGTGATCGGTGCCAGCACATTACCGATGTTGTTGAATCCAATCGTTCCGAAATACGTGCCTTTCCAATCGGGATGCGCAATATGATCGATCAATATATCCATCATGGTGAACATCAATACTTCGCCGACGGTGAATACGAATACACCAATCAGGAACGAGAACAGATTGTGTGAGAAGCCAAAGATGATCAATGACAATACGACGAGAAGATTCCCCATAATCAACGGCACAATCGGGCGAAATCGGCGGGCAAAGCGTACAACCGGATACTGCACGATCAGTACAATCGCCGCATTGGCAGCCAGCATATAGGAGAAGATCGTACTGCCGTTTTGCAGGTCAGGTGTCAGTGATAAATATTGAGCTAGTGTAGAGCTGAAGTGACCGTAACCAAGCACACAGAAGATGGTTCCGATCAATACAAACAGGAAGATGCGATCCGATGTCGTCACACGCAATGCTTCACCAAGACGTGGCTTCACAACGTCACTGGATATGTGCACATTCGCCACATCGCGATGCGCGGCAAACTGTACGACCAGCACAATACCATACACAATATAGACGAACCCGGCAATGACGAAGGGAAAGGTCGATTGTGCCGAACCTAACTGTAATCCGATGATCGGTCCGAATACGACACCGATATTGATCGCAGCATACCGAAGATTGAACACAAGCAGCTTATGCTCTGGCGGTGTCGTTTCCGACAATAACGCCCGTGATGCGGGTTCAAATACAGCGCGGCAGATTCCGTTAAGTACATTCACAACAAAGAACATCCAGATCTGATCCGCAGCAGCAAAGCCGAAAAAGACAAGCGCCCAGAAAAAGGCGGAAAACAGCATTACTTTTTTGCGTCCAATCCGGTCGGATATGTACCCGCCGTAGAAACTGACAGCCACGCCTGCCAAGGAACTGGCAGCGATGATTAGACCCGTTTCCGTAGCGGCAATGCCAAGCGTTGAAGTCAGATAGATCGCCAGAAATGGAATGCTCATGGAAGTGACGAGACGCCCGAATACCGTCCCAATAATGACGGTCCAAGCGAGTGGATGAATAGCGGTAAGATGTTTGGCAATCATGATCAACACTCCTATGTTTTACAATACGTCAGATGAATTGTTATTATTGTAAAAAGAAAAAAGGAGAAGAAAAAGAGTAAGCTTTTATATGTAAGTTTCACCTTTTAGTGAAAATGACTTTACATATCGAATCGTCCCCAATTGCGATTAGCACGGATAATGCGGACAATAGGAGAGGAGTGAGATGGATGGAGCATGAGGCGCTGCAATATATGCAGTTGTATGACCGACTGAACCATGAGCGTAACGTGCCATCGATCTGTACAGCGACGATTGCTGAGCTGGCGGATATTCTGTACTGCACACCGCGGAATGTAAAGTTTGTACTGCGCAAGCTGGAGGATCGATGCTGGATTAGCTGGCAACCGGGACGAGGGCGCGGCAATCATTCGCAGCTTGAATTTCGGTGTCATCATCATGAATTAGTAGAGCAGCAGGTGGAGCAGCTGCTGCATCGAGATCGGGTAAAGGAAGCGCTGGAACTGACAGGTCGTATGGAGAATGACGAGCCATTTCGGGAACGATTATGGCAGCGGATCAATATCTATCTTGGTCTGCATCGCGAACAGGAGGAGAGCAGTACGCAGGATGTGCTGCGCATGATTCGTTACCGACCGCTGGAAGAACTGAATACGGTCAAAGTATTTACTGCATTCGAGGTGTTTCTGCTGCGACAGTTATTCGATACGCTCGTCTACTATGATCCACAGCACGAAGATTTTTCACCGCGTATTGCGCATCGCTGGGAAGCGAATGAGGATTATACGGAATGGACATTTTATTTACGCAAAGGGATTCGTTTTCACGATGGCAGCTTGCTCACAGCACGAGATGTCTATGCTACGGTGCAACGTTTGCAGCAGCGCGGGCGCAATATCGGCTGGCTGTATAGCGATATTCGCGATGTGGTTGTGCATACCGACTACACATTGACCTTTTACCTGATGCAGCCCAATGCGATGTTTTTGCATTTATTAGCTAATATTTTTATGGGGATCGTACCGGAACATGAGCAGGGTGAGGAGACGATTAATGGCAGTGGACCATTCCGAATTGCTCGTCGTTCTGACAGTAAGCTGTCACTGATCGCTTTTGACGGATATTATGGATATCGTCCGATGCTGGATCGAGTGGACGTATGGTTTATGCCGGAAGAAGGGCATAACAATCGATATTATCGACTGAGTAACGGCAGTGAGGAAGAGGAGCAATACAGCCGTCTGATTAATCAACCTGCGCAGGGCGGACGATATATGCTGTTCAATTTCCACATACCGGGTGTTCAGCATGAAGATAACTTCCGGCAAGCGATTCGTATGCTGTATGACCGGGAAACGATGCGGCGTGAGCTGGGGGGCGACCGAATCTCGTCGGCAGGCAGCTTTTTGCCATGGCAGAGTGCGAAGATGTCTTTTCCAGAAGTATCGCTGGAGCAAGTGCGTCAGCAATTGGCACAGAGCAGCTATGCTGGCGAGATATTGACGTTGACGTTCGTCGATAAATACGAGGAACGGCGCGAAGCGGAATGGTTGCAGCAGCGTGCCCAGCAGATCGGATTACAGCTGGAACTGGAGCCGCAGGAGCGCAAATTAGTCGCTGGCGGACATATGGTGCTCGCGGTGGAAGTATTAGAGGACGATTGGGAATGGGATCTGATCAATTATTTTTCGAATGAGGCGAATTATTTGCATCATATGCTGAATGCAGAGCAATTGCAGCAGATTCATGAGATGCTGTATGACATTATGCGCAAGGAGCAAGGAGAGCGAAGACAGCGGCTCACACAAATTGTTAATCGATTGCAGCAGGAACATTGGCTACTATTCGGGAATCATATTAATCAACGCGCCTATTTTAACCGGAATTTATACGGATTGCATCTTGATTCCTTTGGTTTTCCTAATTTGTCGGCGTTGTGGATCAAGAATCGGTAAGGAATCCGTAGAAAATCGTTTAGCTCGTATAAATATGCGTTACATGATGGTGTGGCAGACAAAATAGCTCAATTACGCGAAACACGCTTCGTTTTGGAAATGTGTGGGGTACTACTCCACCGGAATTAGAAAATCAATAGCGAAATGCACCATACCATGTCGGAATGAGGAGATAGCGATGATCTATTTTGTACGTAAAACCGAATTGGACAAGCTGCCAGCAGGCGGAGATGAACTACAACGCTGTCTGCAGCGAATGGTGGAGCACAATGAAGCGATTGGGATTGACCGAATGCCGGCTGAAATGCAAATGCAAAGCTTGCAGTTACTGTTGAGCAATCCGGCATTTGCGCTTGTACAAGTGCAAGGCGATTATGCGGATCGATTTGTGCGTTCGCCGCTGCAAGGTCATGCAAACGAGGTATATTTGGAATCGTTGGAAGTGGTCACCGATTATATCCGCGAATTGCAGGAAGAGATTATTCGTGGCGCCGAGTCACTCGCGCGCTACCGGATTAGCGAACAGGATGCCAGTATGGAGCGCGCTGGACTGCGGCAAGCATTGATTGACCTGAGCGAACGACGTGAGATTTTGACGATGGTACTGCACGAGATTCGGCATCGCATCGATAAACAGATGGAAAAGGAAAAAATGCGATCGACAGAACAGGCACTGGAAAGCGAATAATGAGCATGGTCTATTGCAAAGCTGCATCCATTAGAACAATGGATTGCGGCTTTTTTGTCGTGGGATTTGTACGGAAATGCGAGATTTCTTTCTAAAAGTGTCGTAGAAGATGGCAATATAAACGTTGCTCAGAAAGATAAAATACTGTACTTTTAATTGAGAATAATTATCATTTGTAAAAAAGAATATTTTGATTGCTGCGCATACTACGATATGCAACCATATCACACTTGATCATCTCAACCGTACCATTGAAAGGAGCAGAGGAACATGAATGTTGACGAGAATCTGGAGCGGATCTATAGCCTTTTTTTCGATCATATACCGTTTACACAGCAGCAGAGGAAGAATGGCGTTCAATATACGCTGTCTCCGCAGCTAGGTAATGGCAGTATTCAGCGAGTGACTACATATAGCGGATTGGAGCTGGCATATTGGGATTGTCATTACGATCAACCGAATCCGGGGCGATTCACATGTCAGGGGCAGATGGTGGAATTGCAATTTGCCTTTTCGGGTAAACGGTATGCGGCGATTGGTGACGTTTCGTATTGTATGGAAGAAGGCAAAGGATCACTGAATCTGCTGAGCGATTTTGCGATTGATTATGAGCATGGTACAACCGAGCGAATCGAGGCGTTGGGGATGGGAATTCCAGTATCCTTATTTCAGTATGCACTGCGCGGAATGGATCCGGCAGGCAAGCTGGATTTTGAATATTTGCGCAGTGGGGCGGCGTTTCGGCAAATGATATTTGATAACGGTCCATATGAGCAGCATCACGTACATGTATTGTTAGATGCGCTTCGTAATGACGATTATCCGCCGCTGCTGCTGGAATCGGCAGCGCTGGAGCTGCTTCAGCATTATATGTGTCAGCTGCTGGATCGACCGCGTTTGCCGGATGGGTTGTCGCGTGATGATCTGAGCAAGGTTAAGCGTGCGGCAGAAGTGCTTCAGCATCGCATGACAGAACCACCTTCATTGCTGGAATTATCGCGACTCGTCGGGCTGAATGATTTTAAATTAAAAAAGGGCTTCAAAGCGTGCTATGACACGACAGTCTATGGCTATCTGCGTCAGATTCGATTGCAGCATGCGATGCAGCTGTTGCGTAGCGGTGAGATGAATGTAACTGGGGCGGCAACAGCAGTGGGGTACAGCAATATGAGTTCCTTTGCTGGTCAATTCATTCGACAGTATGGGGTGAAACCGTCTTCGGTGCGCAAGCTCTACTAAATATACTGGGAATGATGTAGAAATGCGGTAGAAACGATATACAATAAAATCCGTCTTGCGTTCCTCTTATCCGTTACGCGGCGGTACGTGCATGAATTCTCTCTTATACTGCGTACAGAGCAGTCCATCATAACTGTAAACGGACTGTAGCAGGAAGGGAGAGAGCAGGATGAACAAGATTAAGATCAGTATCTTTTGCAGTGTATTCGTCGCCATGTTGGGACTGATGCTCATTGCGCCAATTATGCCTTCGCTCATTCGTGAGCTGGGCTTGCAGGAAATTCATTCCGGTTTCATTATATCGCTCGGTTCTGTCGCGATGGCGGTCATGGCGCCGCTATGGGGAAGATGGAGCGATAGGAAAGGGCGCAAACTAGTCATTTTGATCGGTTTTGCAGGGATGAGCATCAGCTGTCTATTATTTACATTGGTGCTGTATAGCGGTCTGCAAGCATGGTTGGGCGGAACGCTGCTTGTGGTGTTGTTGATCGTTACGCGTGCGTTGGTCGGAGCGTGTATTCCGGCGATCCTGTCGCCTTCACAAGCTTATATGAGCGATGTTACTTCAGAGCAGGAGCGTTCGTCTGGTATGGCGGTGATTGGAGCCGCGAATGGGATGGGATTGATATTCGGTCCAGCGACGGCAGGAGCGTTTATCTGGATTGGGCTGTTATGGCCGCTGTATTTTGGCATTGTACTGGCTGCGGCTGCTTTCCTGATGGTGCTCTGGATGATGCCACCAGCACCTGCGCCAGTTAGAAATGGCAAACCAGCAGCTATTCGTATGCTTCAACCGAGCTTGCGATTTTATCTGCTAACTGGGCTGTCAACGATGATCGGGATTGTGACATTGCAGGTTATTGGCGGATTTTATTTTCAAGATCAGCTGCAATTGTCGGCTACGGCTACGGCGCAGATGGTATCGGCGGGGTTAATGTTCTCCGGGGTTGCGATGCTGATCATGCAGATTGTACAGATGCGCTGGCTGCATTGGAATCCCGTACGTATGGTCGCTGTCGGGGGCGTCTTAATGCTGCTTGGTATCGTTTGCTTTGTGATCGGACGGCAGGCGATGGTGTATGATCTTGCCTTTTTCCTATTTGGACTGGGTGCGGGGCTATTGATGCCAGGCTTCATGGCGGGTGCATCGCTGTCGGTTCGTGCAGAGCAACAAGGAAGTGCCGCCGGATTCGTAGCGATGATGCAGGGAATTGCTGCGATTATTGCGCCGCTGTTGTCCACATTACTGTATGAGGTGAATCGGTATATACCATTCATGCTGATTGGAGGGCTGCTGATTATTGTACTGATTGCTGTTGCAGGTGTGTGGCGCAGATCGGTACAACAACAGACTGCGACACGGTGAGAATGATTCCAAAGAGTAATAATATTGTAGTACCAGTGTAGTACCAGATAAAAGCATTCACACCAACACGAAAACAATAAACAACTTAAAACGCGCGGGGACAGATTCACTTGTCCACCGCGCGTTTGATTGTAAAACGAAATGTACTGCCTTCTCCCGGACGACTGGTGACGCTAATCTTCTCACCGAGACTGTCTGCAATTTCACTCGCAATCGACAATCCCAAGCCGCTACCGTTGCCGGGATGAGATTGGTCACTTTTGTAAAATCGTTCAAAAATATACGGCAAATCCTGCGATGCAATGCCTTCGCCGTTATCCGTAATCATAATAACAATCTGCCTCGCTTCCACCACTGCATCCAGCTGGATGACACCTTCCTCACCCACAAATTTCATCGCATTATCTAGCAAAATATTGAGCAGCTGAAGTAGCTTATCCCGATTGCCATACGCATCCGGTAATTGCAATGCCGCTTTCGTTAGTTGAAAATCAATGTCCAAATCTTCCGCCAGAAAAGCGTACCGTTCCTGCACAAATTGCATACACGCTACCATATCAATCCGCTGTCGCTCCGGGCTATGGGGGTTATTTTGCATTCTGGATAATTCCAGCACATCGCCGATCAGTCGTTGCAACCGTCCACATTCCGTCAGGATGATGCTGTAATAATTACGCCGTTTCTCTTCCTGCTGGACCATGCCATCCGCCAGCGTTTCCGTCAGGGCACGAATGGAGGCAATCGGCGAATTCAGCTCATGACTAATGTTGGCGACATAATCACTGCGCAGCTTATCCAAGCGCCGTACTTCTTTGACATAAGCAGATAGAAAGTAGCCAATGACAAACGTACCGAGCAGCAGCGTCGCCGTGAATACGAGGTAGAAGCCGTTCAATACCGCCTGAAACTCGGCAATCGGCTGCAACAGAAAGATAACGCCAATAGTCTGCCCATCCCGAACGACCGGAGCAGCAACTACGACCGAATCGCTCGGCAATCCACCGATATTGCGAATGATGGCAAAGGGCTGCTGCTGGATCACATCGGGAATATATGCAGTCAATTGTTGACGGAATTGTTCTTCGTCCAGCAGGAATAGCTTTGGTACTCGATTCGCCGCTGCGGTCGCCAGTGTTTGCCCGTCCAGCTGGTACGCTTTGACGATCATGCCCTGCGGATAGGTCACATCGTCCTCGTTTACCGCAATTCGCTGGGCAAGTGTAACTGCCTGCGGGTAGTTGTCCTTGAGTTTGTAATTTAAAAAGAGCTGTCGAATAACCAGCGTCCCGGTCAGTTGCCCGACGATAAACAGAATCAGGATGGCGATGTAAATACGCTTGCGATTGCTAAGCAGTCGTTTCATAATATGCTCTCCAAGCGATAGCCCATGCCGTACACCGTTTTGATCTCAAAGCCGGGCGATTGCTCAGGAAACTTCTTACGCATCCGCTTGATCAGATGATCGACAGCACGAATATCACCTGCATAATCATATCCCCACAGCTTGTTCAAAATCTGCTCTCGTGATAGCAGGCAGTCCCGATTAGACGCAAATAAAATGAGCAGCTCAATCTCACGCGGAGTAAAATCAGGCTTCTGCCCGTGAATTCTTACTTCAAACGCATGTCGGTCGATGATCATATCACCGACACGAATTTCTTTTTCCGGCGGGGTGGTCTGGGTATGACCATGTGTGCGTTTCAAGATCGTCTTGATCCGCGTCACTACCTCGCGCGGCGAAAAGGGCTTCGTAATATAATCATCGGCGCCCAGCTCCAGACCGAGAATGCGGTCGCTTTCTTCAGAACGAGCGCTCAGCATAATGATCGGAATCTCGCTCTGTTGACGAATACTACGGCAAATATCTGTACCAAATAGCCCCGGAAGCATCACATCCAGAATCAGCAGGTCAAAATGCTCGTTCTCTAATCGCCGCAGCACATCCTCACCATGAAAAACCGACGCAAAGCTCATACCTTCCGTCTGCAAATAAGCAGATATGCTCTCATGCACCGCAATATGGTCATCGCAAATCAAAACATGAACAGGGACAGTCATCATATCACCTTCATTCAGAAATGTAACAGTCATGCAATCGGAATGGAAGCTCAGCTCCATTCGTTTTATCCTATTGTATTTTTAACAGTCATCGAAAGTAAACCATATAAAAAAGTGAAAAAATTATTGTGTATATATTGACACTCGTTCTTTTATTGTATACATTTGTATACATCAACAAAACGTATACAAATGTATACAAAACCTAAGGAGGAATTACTATGCGTGAAGGAAAACATGAACATCGCGGTCCACATCATCATGGGGAGCATCGCGGCCCAAGAGGCGGACGAGGCAGAAGTGAAGAGGATAGAAAGCATTTTCGCAGTGCACAAACGTTCCGGCGTGGGCGTGCAGTTGCTTTTCTGGAACGATTGGAAGTGAAGCGCAATACACTCGTACAACAATTGGAGCAGCCGGAATATACAGAGATCAAATCGGTGATCAGTGGCGAGTTGAAGGCGACAGATGCGATCATTCAGGAATTTATTCATATGTTCGAGCTACAGGAGCCCCAAGAATTAACAGCGCAGGATCCACAGACGGACGAAACCACCAGTGCTGAAACGTCAACAGATTCATCAGCGCAACAACAGACGGAAGAACCATCTGCAACTGCTGAATCAGCAGCCACAGCATCGGCAGCTACAGAGCAAGAAAGCGATACAGCTTCGACAGATAGCACGTCCAAATCAGACGATGAACAATAATGAATGTTGGCCGGTCGAGACAGCAGCTTTTGCATACACGTACCGGCAACATGCCGGAAAGAAGGGACAGTGAATGTGGAAACTGCGCGGGATGCTCAGACCGTACTGGGTATCAAGTCTGCTTGCACCGTTGCTGATGCTGTTAGAGGTTAGCATGGATCTGATGCAGCCAACTTTGATGGCGAGCATCGTGGACGACGGCTTAATGAAGAACGATCTGCATCATATTATTACGACCGGTTTGCTCATGCTTGGCGTGGCGCTGATCGGTCTGATCGGTGGTGTAGGATGTACGATTTTTTCCAGTATGGCTTCGCAACATTTTGGCAATGATCTGCGGATTCGGTTGTTTGAGCATATTCAGACCTTTTCCAATCGCAATCTGGATACATTGCAAACTGGCTCACTCATTACACGATTGACCAATGATGTCGTGCAGCTACAAAGCTTTGTACAGCTAATTCTACGGACAGTGCGCTCGCCGATGCTGCTGATTGGCAGTCTGATTATGGCGATTGTGATCAGTCCGAAGCTAACGATTATTTTGCTCATTTCGGTGCCTGTACTGACGGCGCTGTTATATATATTGATCAAGGTATCATTTCCTTTATTCGCGCGTATGCAGGCGCGGCTGGATCAGGTGAATACCGTATTGCAGGAAAATCTCGCTGGTATTCGCGTCGTCAAAGCGTTTGTACGTGGAGCGCATGAAGAACGACGTTTTGACGAATCCAACAGTGGGTATACTGCTGTCGCAATCAAAGCAGTACGCTTGCTGGCGCTCAATATGCCGCTAATGATGTTGATTCTGAATGTTAGTATTGTGGCGGTGTTATGGTTCGGCGGGATGCAGAGCTGGAATGGTTCACTGGAAGTAGGGCAATTGGTCGCTTTCATCAACTATGTTACTCAGTTGCTCATGTCGATGCTAATGCTTAGCGGTCGCCTGACGATGATCTCTCGTGCTAGCGTATCCGCGAATCGTATCAATGAAGTACTGGAAACGAATAGCGAGATCGTCAATCATCCATCTGCGGCTACTGATATCATTCGAGGGGGCGAGATTCAATTCCGTGATGTGTCCTTTGCCTATCATGCGGATGATAACGATGTGTTTCAGCATATTAGCTTTACCGCGAGACCAGGCGAGACGGTTGCTATTCTCGGCGCAACCGGTTCAGGCAAATCGACGCTCGTCAGTCTCATTCCGCGACTGTATGAAGTGAGCAGCGGTAGCATTCTGATCGACGGTACCGATATTCAGCAGATTGAGCTGGATCATCTACGAAGCCGGATCGGTTTTGTCATGCAGCAAAGTATTCTGTTCAGCGGTACAATCCGCGACAATATCCGGTACGGTCACCCGCAGGCAACCGAGGAGCAGGTCATCGAAGCAGCAAAAGCAGCAGAAGCACATGAATTCATCATTCAACTCAGTGAAGGGTATGATACGGTACTCGGTCAGCGTGGCATCAATCTATCCGGTGGGCAGAAACAACGGCTATCGATTGCACGCGCATTGCTTATTCGTCCATCGATTCTCATTATGGATGACAGCACTAGCGCGCTGGATGCTGTCACAGAATCGCGGATTCGCCAGCGGCTGCAACGCGGCACGCATGGCAGTACACATATTATGATTGCGCAGCGGGTATCGTCGATCAGCGACGCCGACCGAATTCTTATTTTGGAAAATGGGCAGATCGCTGCGCAGGGAACGCATGACGAGCTGATGCGAACAAGTGAAGCATACCGCGATATTCGTCAATCCCAGCTGCGTGAGGAGGAGGTACATCATGGCTGATTCGCAAAAATCATCTTCTCAGGCAGCAATGCCTCCAATGCCTGGTCCGGGCGGACGTGGACCGATGCGCGGCAATGTACCTATCGTTCGTGCCAAAAATCGTACCGCCACCATTCACAGACTGTGGAGCTATCTCAATCGTCAGCGCAAAGGCTTGATCGTTGTTTACATTTTCACCGTGTTGAATGCCATTCTATCGTTACTCGGACCATATCTGCTTGGACGCGTGATCGATCTGGCAGTCATTCCGCGTGATTACGCCATGCTGCTCAAGCTGGCGGGCATGCTGTTGACCATTTATGTGATCGGCAGCGCGGTATCATGGGTGCAAGCGTACGTAATGACAGGCGTATCACAGCGTACGGTGTACGATCTGCGTCGTGATCTGTTCAGGCAGTATCAGCAGTTGCCGATTTCCTTTTTTGATAAAAGGGCTAAGGGCGACCTGATGAGCCGAGCAACCAACGATATCGATAACGTATCCAATACGCTGAATCAGAGTGTGACTCAGTTGCTCAACAGCCTGATCATGCTGGTCGGTTCACTCATTATTATGCTGTCGCTCAATATTCCGCTTACGATTGTAGCATTGCTGACAGTACCGATGATTTTGCTGGCAAGTCGCCGCATTGCAAGAATGAGTCGTAAATATTTTAAAAGCCAGCAGCGGCATCTGGGTGAACTGAACGGTATGATCGAGGAGTCAATTGGTGGACAGAAGATCATTCGACAGTATCGCCGCGAACAAACGGAAGCAGCTACTTTCCGCCGTACTAGCGATGAACTGAATCAGGCAGGGATTCGGGCGCAGATCGCTTCTGGTCTGGTCGGACCTGTGATGAATATGGTCAACAATATCGACTTTGCATTGATTGCTAGCATCGGCGGCTGGATGGCTTTTCACAATCTGACGACGGTCGGGATTATCGTCAGCTTTCTGAACTATTCTAAGCAGTTTGGTCGTCCGATTGCCGAGCTGGCAGATCAGTACAATATGATTCAGTCCGCTATCGCTGGTGCAGAGCGTGTCTTTGAGATTATGGATACACCATCGGAATATGAGCAACGAACACATCAGCAAACAAGCGGTGTTTCGGCATCCACGCAGTCATCCCATACAAACGATACTGTGAAACTGCATGGTGAAGTACAGTTTGACGATGTGTCATTTGGTTATGATCCAGATCGTATGATTCTGAAGCATATTGACTTTACGGCTCAACCCGGCGAGAAGATTGCATTGGTGGGACCAACCGGAGCGGGCAAGACGACAGTCATTAATCTGCTAAACCGATTTTACGAAGTGAATAGCGGCACCGTGCGGATCGATGGACGCGATGTGCGTGAACTGGATAAAGATCAATTGCGCAGTCAGGTAGGTATGGTATTACAGGATGCGCATGTCTTCTCAGGAACGATTCGTGACAATATTCGATTTGGTCGACTGGATGCGAGTGATGCTGAGGTGGAAGAAGCGGCTCGGCTTGCCAATGCAGCACCGTTTATCGCGCGCTTGCCGCATGGGTATGATACTGTGTTGGCAGCGGAAGGCAGTAATCTGAGTCACGGTCAGCGGCAATTGTTAACGATTGCCCGGGCGATCTTGGCGAATCCGGCGATTCTCATTCTGGATGAAGCGACCAGCAGTGTGGATACGCGTACGGAGATGCACATTCAACAGGCGATGAAGACGCTGATGAAAGGACGAACCAGCTTCGTCATTGCTCATCGGCTCAGTACGATTCGCGATGCCGACCGCATTCTAGTGATCCGCGAAGGTACGGTTGCCGAGCAGGGCAATCATGAGCAGTTATTGGAGCAGCGAGGAGCATATTACGAGCTATATCACAGCCAGTTCCAGCATGGCGTGCATCAGGAATCGTCCTGAATAATAGCACGGTAAAATGCGAAATCTACATGCTATGCCATTTTTATGCCATATTTCCGATGTAGGATAGGACTGTTCATACAATACGGACACATTCCATACCTGATAACAAAGGAGATTATGTCACAATGAATAGCAAAAAATGGTTTGCCACCCTTGTCATGTCGTCTATGCTGGTCATGCCCTTGAACGGAATTACTGCCGAGGCAGCATCTACGACTGCAACAGGTTCGTACAATCTTGATTTTCATACAGCTAGCTATACCGAGAAGACCGCCACACTGGATGGCAAGACGATCAAATACCGGGCGTACGAGAAAATCGTTTATGTCAAACATCCTGTCGATACACAATACGAAATTATGAATATCTATGTACCGGAACAGTACTATGAAGGGAAATCCATCGGTAGCTACAACGCAGATAACGCACCGATCTTCTTCCCAAATGCGATTGGCGGTTATATGCCTGCTGAGCCAGACAGCCCGGGACAGGGCATGGGTGGCGGTGATAATGCTGCCCTGATTGCACTTGCTAACGGTTATGTAGTCGCTTCCCCGGGTGCACGCGGTCGTACGGCGACAACGGGTAAAGCTCCGGCAGCAATCGTCGATCTGAAAGCAGCAGTACGTTATTTGCGTTACAACGATAGTGTGATGCCTGGCGATGCCGATAAAATTATCTCCAATGGTACAAGCGCAGGTGGTGCATTGTCCGCACTGCTAGGCGCTAGCGGTAACAATGCCGATTATGAGCCATATTTAACAGAACTGGGCGCAGCGGATGCGAAGGATGATATCTTTGCCGTATCGTCGTATACACCGATCACGAATCTGGATCAAGCCAACGATGCGTATGAATGGCAATTCAATGGTATCAACACCTATTCCAAGCTGGAAATCTCCACAGATACCGATTACCATATCCAGCGCAAAACAGTGCAGGGCACGCTAACTGCTGATCAGATTCAAGTGTCCAACGATCTGAGCGCGATGTTCCCGGCATACCTCAACAGTCTGAATCTTAAGGATGCAGACGGCAATGCACTGACTTTGAACAGTGACGGTACAGGCAGCTTCCGTGATTACATTCAATCGCTAGTGATAGCTTCCGCGCAAAAAGCACTGGATAACGGCACTGATCTATCAGACAAGAGCTGGATTACGATCAGCAATGGCAAAGTAACGGATGTGAACTATGATCAGTATCTTGCGTATCTCGGTCGTATGAAAACGCCGGGTGCCTTTGACGCGCTGGACTTGAGCGCAGGGGAGAATCAACTGTTCGGTACGGCGACAACCGATACCCAGCATTTTACTCAATACGCACAGGATCATAGCACGGTAGAAGGCAGTAGCATGGCAGATGCTCAAACGATCAAGCTGATGAACCCGATGAATTATATCTCTACCTCTGGCACCGATACAGCGCCTAACTGGCGGATTCGCTTCGGTACGAAGGATAGCGATACATCGACCGCAGTTTCAGCGATGCTGGCACTAGATTTGCAAAATAAAGGCTACAATGTCGATTATGCACTGCCGTGGGATGTACCACATAGTGGCGACTACGATCTGGGCGAACTGTTCACCTGGATGGCAGGAGTAGCAGGCGGATCAACTGTCAATGCTACCGTTCCAGTAGCCGATCAGAGTACAACAACTGGCGGTATGAATATGGGCGGGGGAATGACGGGGGAAGCAGGAGCACCGGATGACAGTGGAACAGACAATACGTCTGCCCCTTCCGGTACATCTACCACAACCGGTAGCACGACATCACCATCATCCAACACATCGACAGCGCCGACATCTGCTACAACGACAGCTACCGCAGGCAAAGCAACAGTGAAAATCAACAGCAAAACTGCTACGTTAGCTAGCTACAATATCGCTGGCAGTCATTATGTGACCGCTGACGATCTTGCCACCGCACTGCAAGCAACAGACAAAGCGTTTACTGTTGCAGCAGATTCAGCAACAGGCTCCATATCGCTCACCAGCACGACAGCATCATCTGCATCAACTAGTAATACAACGAGCAGCAATCCAACCCGTTCTGCCAAAGCTTCGACAGCCAAGGCATCCGTAACCGTCGATGGCAAACAAGTACAAGTCACTGCCTACACGATTCAAGGCACAACGTATTTGAAACTACGCGATCTGGCTCAAGCGCTAGACGTCAATCTGAGCTGGCAATCAGCAACCCGTCAGCTGAACATCGATACGACAACAAGCTATTCAGCGGAACAGTAAGACGGTTCGTATACAGAAAACACAGCAACGATATGCGTGAGAGATAACCAGCCTTACTATAGGCGCTTGCTTAGTAATACATGTTCTTGTTCTTTTATGTATCGCATATGCGTATAGTCTCGCAATGGATTTTGAGCGCATATATGAACATGCATATGTGGCAGGAATCGGTCTCGTAAATACTCTAAAATGCAACAAAAACCCCCTGTTCTCCAGTATTGGAGTTCAGGGGATTTTGTATATTCATAGTAGGCACAAGCTTCCTTATTGATCCGAAATCAAAGAAATCTTCACAAGATTCCTTCAAAAGATCCCATCGGTTCAAATTCAATCTCACGCCTATTGTTTGCACATTTGAAGCAATAACCTACAGTGTAGCTACGTCGATAACGAAGCGATAGCGTACATCACTGTTCAGTACGCGCTCATAAGCTTCATCTACCTGATGCGCATGAATCACTTCGATCTTCGGCTCGATACCATGCTCGGCAGCGAAGTTCAGCATTTCCTGTGTTTCCGCGATACCGCCTACGAGAGAACCGGCGATGCTACGACGACCCATGATCAGCGAGAATACGCTATATTGGTCTTGCTCAGCTGGTGCACCTACGTTTACAAGTGTACCGTCTACACGTAGAAGTGACAGAAGCGCATTCACATCCATATTCGCGGATACTGTATTCAGAATCAGATCAAATTGACCTGCCAGTTGTTTGAACGTCTCTGGATCTTCGGTTGCAAAATAGTGATCAGCACCAAATTCAAACGCTTCATCCTTTTTGTTGACCGAACGACTCAATGCTGTAACTTCTGCGCCAAGTGCATGCGCGAATTGCAGCGCCAAGTGACCGAGTCCACCGACACCGATAACAGCTACCTTTTTACCCGGCCCTATATTCCAGTATTTCAATGGGGAATAGGTAGTGATACCTGCGCACAGCAGTGGGCTAGCTACATTCATTTCCAGCTTATCTGGAATGCTAACGACAAAGCGATCTTTCACTACAATCTTCTGGCTGTAACCGCCGTACGTTGGCGTGCCATCATATTCGCGCGAGTTGTACGTCTGTACAACGCCCTGTGTGCAATATTGCTCGTCACCGCGTTGACAGTATTCACATTCACCGCAAGAATCTACAAAACAGCCAACACCGACACGGTCACCGACTGCAAATTTCGTTACATCACTACCGACAGCTTCAACGATCCCGGCAATTTCATGACCCGGAACCATAGGGAAAATACCGCCGCCCCACTCATCGTAAGCACTATGAATATCGGAATGGCAAATGCCGCTGAATTTGATATCGATCAAAATATCATTCGGACGAAGTTCTCTGCGCTCAATCGTTGTCTTTTCAAAAGGTGCCTTAGCATGGGAAGCACTCAATACTCGTGTTTGTACCATTTTCTCCACTCCCTATTCTGTATGTTTTGGTAAGTATCTAAACAAAGTGTTATCTGCTAATCAATGAACACTTACTCATTTATTATATACATATTTTTGATAGATGCAATTTTAGGTAGACAATCGGGTGCAATTTAATAGGTTACTGTTTAATAGCTTCATCGTGATTTGCGATTAGGAATATAGAGGTGGTATAGCTGAGTTGTTAGCGATTTGTAGCTGTGTTTTGCAGCTGTGTACGGTGCAGGTAAAGCAACTCACCTATAGACTTCATAATATGAAGAACAACGTGAACATGGTTGTATATTTCTATTATTGTTCATTCGCCATACTTGTGCCCTGTTCGGAAGCTGAACGATCTCGTAAAGTGTAAGTATCAGCAAGACGAACAATATGAACATCACGAACAACACAAATAGCACACAGGAATAAAGCGGCAGGCTATGGATCAGCTTCCTTCTACTCATCGGAGCCAGAACGGAGACTTGTCTCCCCTGGCATAATTCAGCTTTTCCGCTCTCTTGCAGCTTTATACATTCCAACATCATACATCAGCCGCAGGCTATCAGAACACTTCCTTCTAACCCAAACTATCCTTTATCAGTGTTCCGGCTCTCCTGCGGTTGTTGTATATATAGGAGGATTACATATGAATATGAATAGATCCAAACACATAATACAGCAGCAAGCACTTAACAATACGCAGCAAATTCTACCTGCCTTTCAATGGTTGAACCCTATTTTGCTGCGACGTGTACAAAAGCTCATATTGCCTGAGTCACAATCCCAACCATCTCATCCAACAGAGCATGAACAGATCGACAACACAGCACCCGTCAGTGACTTGATTACTGAACATCCATCACCCAATGAACGTATGCTAGCAACGTTGCTCACACATATGAAACAGCTTGGCTACACATTTGACCATGATCTCCTGCAAGCTTGTCGTACTTTGCCAGTTACAGAACTGATTGCACTTCATCAACAGATTGTACCGACATTGCAGCATATGGTTGGCGATCATGTGAAGTATAAGCCGATGTATCCGAACTTCCCTGATGAAGTTATGGAGGCATCCCATGCACAGCTGTACCTGAATGCGATGCTGCATTACAGCTTGGGCACATTACCGGACAGTGCAGCGCAGACTCCTCCGTTGTTGCTGGACGATACCCAGCTTCGATTCATCTCGCTTGCTGAGGAATCCGCTGGTATATATGTGATGCGGAATTTGGCAGCCGCCAATGGTTCACTGTCCGAACAAGATAAAGAAGATCTCCGTATAGCATTGCATCATGTGGAGGACGTGGAACAGCTGTTGCCAGAGCAGATCCCATATAAGGAAAATGCAGCTTATGTTGCAGCTGTATTACTGGATAATAGACGTGCCAGCATTCAGCGATTGAGCGGTTATTTCCGCACCGCTACCGATGTCCTGCGTCTGGCGGCTGGTTTGTCCGGGCTGGATACCAGTCTGGCATGGGCGAAAAAACTGCCACAGTTAACCCGTCCATTTGCCAATGTGTATAACATGAATCAAGGTATCCATGTGCAGATGAACCCTACATTGAGTGTGAATGGAGAGAAACAAGCAGAGGTTGCCGATCCTGCAACTGCGTATCACTTTCGCAAGTTCAAACGGTCGGAGCGCAGACTGTTGCTCGGTTTGCTCGAATGTACTGTTCAGCCATTAGAAGATATGGTGCTGTACCGTGAGCAATGGAAGCGACTTGGTGAGATTCTACATCCGGGTGAGATGCGTAAGCAGTACCCGAATGCATTTGCAGCCTTTACCTCTTTGCGACGGGACAAGCATATCGTTACCTTTCGTAGTGAAATTCAGCATGGCTTGGCGAACGGCGATCCGGCTGTGATTGCCAAGCTAGGTACACGTCCGGGTGAACTGGCACGACGACTGGATATGCTGTTGCGTTCGCAGCCACAACGATCCATAGCTATTTTGGAGCAATTTGAGCAGCATATGAATGAGCTGTCTACTCCGTTACTGCTGCAAATGATGGCACATTTCAAGCATCGTCATGAGCCGCGACGGTATCGTGTCTTTTTCCCGAAAGGTAATATGGGGAAAGTCGTTGCGATTCCGAATACTTTGCCTGTGCTGTCAGATGCAGTAACGGAGCGCCTGACACAAGGCATTGAATATGAACTAAGACGGCGCTTTGCTGAACAACCATCGCTTGGACGGGTATACATCGAACCGACGTTGCAGCAGATTCCAGTTCCATTATCACAGCGTTCAGCAAGTCGTGCGCTGCGTGCATTACCGCGTGGAAGTCGAGTGGATATGCTGGATGGAGACACGGTGCGATTGTTCTGCTGGTGGAGTGATCTGCGGGAAGGACAGTCTACTCGTGTTGATGTCGATCTGTCCGTGATCCTGATGGATGACGACTGGAACCATGTCGATACGCTTGCTTTTTATAATATAAAAGCGGACTTTGGTGTTCATAGCGGTGATATTGTATCCGCACCCCAAGGCGCATCTGAGTTTATTGATCTTCATATTCCGGCTGTACTGGCACAGACTCGTGCACGTTATGCCGTTGTGCAGGTGAATTGCTTTACTGGACAGGCGTTTGCGGAACTGCCAGAATGCTTTGCTGGCTTCATGATGCGCCAGCATGTTCAAACCGGCGAAGTATACGATCCACGCACCGTACAGTCCAAGTTTGACCTGACCGTTCAAGCCCAGCAAGCTGTACCGTTTGCACTGGATCTGCATACCCGTGAGATGATCTGGATGGATGCCGTGCTGAAGAATCGCAGTTTCCAGATTACCGCACAGGATAATATGACAGGTCTGCAAATGCTCGGTCACGCTTTCTCCGATCTGCGCCGACCGATGCTGTCTGAACTGTTCACATTGCATGCCCAAGCGAGAGGTACACTGGTGGAACGTATGGAGGATGCTGATACAGTATTCGCGATGGAGCAGGGCATTACAGCATATGAGACAGATATGATTCTAGCTGAATTTATGTGACAGATTGCGGTATGGGGGGGGGATCTAATCTGGTAGAGAGGAAGAGTAAGATGGATTCCGATTCGGTAAAATATATAACGTATGATCAACGCCATATGGATATCATTCAAGCGGGGATTGAACCGATTCAAGTCTTTTTACAAACGGAAAGCCAGCAGGAAAAAGACAATTTGCTATTCTGCATGGATCGATTTCTCGACCCGTGGTTTGGGTATCAACTTCCTCATCTGGAGCAGATCTTCATCCTGTTACAGCAACACCTATTTACAGAGGAAACAGTGAAGATCAAGAACGTTATCTTGGAGCTACTGACGCAGTACGGAAGGCAGACATTGGATGTAATCGCCGATCAGATAGAGCAACTTGAGCTTGAATTGCTGGCAGACGCAGTATATGCACTCGGTATGACGTACAATCGTAAGTACATTGCGATTGTAGAGAAGTATCAATCTCACGATGATCCTCTTGTGCAAAAGGCTGCCAGTGAAGCGATACACGAATTGAATCTGTCTACATCATGAATCTGAGGAAGTAATGGATTTTGGGTTGTACAAAATGAAAGAATAGTAATGGGACAAAAATAGAAAACAAATGGAAAACAACCTGCTAAATTGTGAGATTCAGTAGGTTGTTTGTATGTTTGATAGTTTATTCGCATTATTCGCAAAGACTATCCAATTCACCTATTTTAGTTTACATAATATTTATTATGTAAATATATTGGTTTCTAATTTCGTTTTAAAATTTCAGAACACAAAATGAAATCCTAAGATAACCAAAATAAATGAAGGAGAACATAGTTTGATCAAATGCTACTGTATAGTAGTTTCTTCCACAATATACTATAATTTGTTCATATCTATGCGACAAACAACTTATTGCTATCCGTTGCAATACCTGTCAGTTTATTGCTTTGAAAATGTAGTTGCTTACATAACGAGTAGTAGGCTTCGATAGTTCAACATGAGCAGTCAGCTTCAATACTTCAATTCATACAAATAATTTATCTACTAACCTACAAGCAACTTAGCCAATCTATAAGCAACCTATCCAACCTACAAGTAAGGAGTCGTAATTCAGATTGAATGATAAAGAGAAACAACTACAGGAGAAAAGAAAGTTCAGGCTGCAAGTCATCGTTGTCATTTTTGGTTTTATGGCTGGTGGATTTATTTTGTTAAATATTTTGCTGGCGGGGATGCCTCTGTTTGCGTTTGCTTTTTGGTTTAAAGAAATTACTACTGATTACAGCGGAGCAGAACAAAGTATCATCCAACATTTGGAGAAAACGTACAACGAACCATTTGAACTGACCAATATCCAAAGTCCACTTTTACCAGATGACTATCTTGCAAGCGCTCGTCCGATCCATCATACCGAAATCAAATTTGGTATAAAAGCTACTGTACGTAAGAGGGTAGTAGAAAGCTGGAAAGACGACTATCTCAAAATCAAATGGCAAGCAAAGGCAGAGCAGGAGTTTCAGAGCATTGCCAAGCAGGGATTCCCTGCTAATGCGGCTGCAACCGTTCGCATCTATCAGGGGAAAAGCTATCCTACATACGATAAGCAGATCACGACGTTTAGCGATTTTGTAAACCAATATCCTCAAACCTTTAACACTTATATTACAGTTGTTATTGCATCCAAGCAGGGCACACAACAAAACTATATACACGATATTGAACATTTGGTGCATGTGTTGAAGCAGCATGGTTTTGGACCAAAGCAGTTAAAGTATGACCAATTGGAAGTTTATTTTATGGACGTGGATTCTTTGCCAAAGGGACGTGAATTCCAGCAAGTTGTTCAGGAGGAAGGTATCGAGCAAACCGTACTACATCATAACGATATTATTTTTAAAACGATTGTAGTTGACATGGACGATGATTATATAGACGAAATCAAACAAAAGCTCTTTATTACAAAATGATAATTACCATAATAAATATTATGTAAACTAAATACGTTGTGAAAAATAATATTGCCCTAATGTATAGAAAGATTCAATTAAGGGTAAAGGTATTATTGGGTGTACAATGACAGGTAGGCACCATCCAAAAACGAGAGGAGCTTTTCATATGACAACCGAAAACCTGAATGCCGCCGCATCTGGCACGTTCAAGATTGGCGGCGATCTGGAAGTGAATCGTCTTGGTTATGGAAGTATGCAATTGACAGGCAAAGGAGTCTGGGGTGATCCGAAAGACCCTGACGAAGCGGTGCGCGTCTTACAGCGTGCAGTCGAGCTGGGCGTTAATTTTATCGATACTGCGGACTCTTATGGTCCTTTTGTAGCGGAGCAATTGATCCGCAAAGCGCTTCATCCGTACAAGGATGATGTAATTATCGCTACCAAAGCGGGTCTGACCCGTTCCGGTCCGAACGATTGGCGTCCAGTGGGACGTCCAGAATATTTGCGTCAGCAGGCAGAACTCAGTCTGCGTCATCTTGGTCTGGAGCGCATTGATTTGTTCCAATTGCATCGTATCGATCCGAAGGTTCCGCTGGAAGAACAACTGGGTGAACTGGAAAAGCTGCGCCAGGAAGGCAAGATTCGTCATATCGGTCTGAGCGAAGTGGACGTCGATCAACTACAGGCAGCTAGCCAAATTACCAAAATCGCTTCCGTGCAAAACCTTTACAATTTATCTACCCGCAAAGCGGAAGACCTACTGAATGAAGCGGAAAAGCAAAATATCGCCTTTATCCCATGGTTCCCGCTGGCGACTGGTGAGCTTGCTCGCGATGGCGGTCCGTTGGATGAAATCTCCAAAAAGCTCAATGCCAAACCGGCACAGGTCGCTCTTGCCTGGTTGCTACGTCGTTCTCCAGTCATCCTGCCGATTCCGGGTACATCAACGGTATCGCATTTGGACGAGAATATCGAAGCAGCTACATTGCAATTGAGCGATGAGGATTTTGCTACATTGGACAAGTTGTCCGAATAAAGATGCTATTAGACGATATATGACTATTTCAAGGCGAATAAACAATATAACAAAGCTGTAGAACGAGGCTTTAACGTATAAAACCGGATGTCTGAAATAGACATCCGGTTTTTGCTTTATTGATCTCATTTTGCTTTATTGATCTCGTTTTATTTTAGATCCACCGTACTTTGTTTTACACTCATCCCATATTCATTACATACTTCCACGTACTGATCATCATTTACCGATTGTCAGCATCCGCGCGTTCATCTAGCAGTTGTAGCAACTGCTGCAATGCCGTCATTGGGTGTCCACTGCGCTGACCTTCCGCGAGAGAATAGCGCATAGATTCTGTATCCTGAGCCGCTACTTTGCCGCCGTGATGAAATTGATTGAATGCCTGATAGTCCAGCGGTAACAGCTGTTGCTCCATATTCTGATGAATATACGCTGTTGTCTGCTCATTCATGGACTGAGACATCTGCTGTCCTTCTGCTCCATGCTGCGGGAGAGAAGCAATCTCGGATTGTGCTGCACACGCCAGTGTCCATACGTGTTGATTATGAACAACCTCGGCAAAAGGTCGCCATCCTGCCAGATCACAAGCCGCATAAACGGGAAACCCAATACTGGAAAATAGATCAAACATAACCGGACTCGCCTGACTACACAGCGAAACCTGCGAGCGATTGTATAGATCGGTAAACTGCTGCGCCGCCAGATCGTTGGCTGTTTCAATTCGGAATCCATGCAAGTCCGCTGGGTGTCGGTACGCAATGATGGATTGAGCAATCTGCTCTGCATCCGCTGGTTGATGCACAGGCAGTGGGGCATGGGATTGATGAGCGAGTGTACCCAGCATACCGCGCAGTAGCTGGTGAGAAGGCAATCCCATTTGCTCCATGTAAAATGGTTTCAGCCCATGTCCAAAACCACACATAATCACGGGAGTTCCATGATGACGTGCCATCGTCCCAAGCCCTGTTAATAATTCTTTCCCTGTAGATGTACGACTGTGATGCCCATCCAATGTGATGATAATAAAATCATACGATTGAGCAGCTACTTGTTCTACATGATCCACGACATCATAATGGTCAAAATCTTTTAAGGACACGTCATCATAACAATACAGCTTTTGTGGTGCTGCAACGGTAGCGGCACGTCCTGAGCGAACAAGAAACGTAATCTTTGCGCCTGCTAGTGTCAGATGGTAACCGACGGAAAAGCCTGTAGCGCCTGCTCCAACGATTAATATGTTTGCAGAAGGGATGTTTGTAGTCATATACTATACTCCATTTCTCCGTTGTTCATGAAATGAACAACTGTTGATTTTATATCATGGTGTTAGTATAATTTGCCCACAACCACGCTTACAATCATCAATTTAGAGACAATTGGTATGCAATCAACAGATCATGGATAACCTGTTGAATAGATGAAAGGAAGGACGCCAAATGGTCGGTATGAAGAACAATCGCCGCACTCAATATACACGGGAACATATCAAGAAAAGTTTTCTGACATTGCTACAGGACAAGGACGTTTCGCAAATTACAGTGAGTGAAATATGTAGATTGGCGGATATCAATCGCGGGACGTTTTATTTGCATTACAAGGATTGTTATCATTTGCTGGAATGCTTACAACAAGAGATGTATCAACAGATTCACGGTATTATGACAGCGCAGCAGGAGTTTTGTCAGAGTGGAGGGGCGTTGACGAAGTTACTGCAAACGTTTCAGGAGCAACGGGCATTGTATCAATTACTTTTGCTTCGAGACAATGGCAGACAGCTGCTAACGCGGATTATTTTGGAGATGTACACTTGGAATGCTTCTATCCACCAGCCTATCACCGATGACGATCCCAATCTGTCAGCCAACGATACCAATGTGCAAATGGGAGATCTGGATTACCGTTTTACGTACATGGTGTATGGCGCGATGGGTGTGATCAATCAATGGCTGGAAGCTGGGGCGAAGCAAAGTGTGGATGAGATTGCCGACATTATATCTTCCTTTTCCCATTCGACTGACAAGCATGGAACGAAATAAGCGATATATGATTAGATGCTGCAATAATGTACTATAGCCATTTTCCGAAGACAGGTATATTGATGTAAAACACCGCCAACGTGCAGAGAGGGGTTTTTCCCATCAGTATCCTGTCTTTTTTGTTGTATTGTTTCATTATTACGTTTACACCCGGACCTAGTAACATCGTCATTCTCTCGATTGCGCAAAAAGAAGGGACGCAGCGGGCGCTACGCTACACATATGGTGCGACACTGGCGTTTGCTTTGCTGCTTACGACATCCGCTTTTCTGAATAGCATGCTGGCAATCGTCTTGCCGAAAATTATGATCGTAATGCAGATCATCGGTAGCTTATATATGCTGTATCTGGCTTATCAAATTTCGTGCAAATCCAAATCGTCCAAGTCCAGTACACTCATTGGCATGGGAACATTTCACTCCGGCTTTATTACGCAATTCGTGAATCCGAAAGTAATTATGTTCACGATGACTGTCATTCCAACGTTTATTATGCCGTACAATTCAGCGATAACAGGACTGACCATCGGTGTGCTCGTGATTACCTGCATCGGGTTTCTCGCCTATACAACTTGGGTGATGTTTGGTACAATTTTCAAACAGTTTCTACAGCGGCATCAACGGACAGCGAATCTGATTATGACTTTATTTCTGATTTATGCAGCTGTCATGATCTGGGTATAGGAGGAAGATCAATTGAATCCGACAGAGCATTTTGTATATAAAAAGGCAGCTGGTATTACGATGCTGTCCGCCAGTATCAACGAATTTACGTATAAGCGACATTCGCATCAGGAATATTCACTCGGCGTAACGCTGCGCGGGATTCAGCGCTTCACGATGGATGGCAGTTTGCAACTATCGCATTCTAGTGGTGTAATGCTGTTCAATCCTGAGCAGGCGCATGACGGTATGGCAAATGATAGAAGCGGGCTGGATTATGTTATGCTCTATGTCGATCCAGAGCTGATGAAGGAAGCGACTGGGCAAAAGGAGCTGCTGCGCTTCTCATCGCCGATTGTCTACGATCCTGTCCTAAACCGCAACATACTATCTTTATCCAAAGCGATGTTACATGATCAGGATGACGCCCTATGCAGTGAATTGCTCATTTCGTTGACCGACAGCCTTGCCCGTACCGATTGGACTTCACGTACTTCGCAGGATGTCGGACTGATCCGCAAAGCCAAAGATATGCTGCATGCTGATCTTGGCGGCGTGATGAAGCTGGAGCAGATCAGCGCGGAGCTAGGCTTGTCCAAGTTTCAATTCATCCGTATGTTCAAAGCACAGACTGGAATCTCGCCGTATCAATATTTTTTGAATCGTAAAATCGAGTATGCCAAGCAGCTGATTGAGCAGAACAAGGATGTATACACCGCTGTGACAGAGTGTGGATTTGTAGATTTGACGCATTTGAATAAGCATTTTAAAAGTGTGTATGGTATTACTGCTTTTGAATATATGATGTATCTTGGATAAATATGAAATAACCAAAAGCCAGATGAACGCCGGAATATCCTTTCCGATGAGCATCTGGCTTTTGGTTATACGTGAGTCATATTCGCCACACTGTATCCATCATACTGACGCATTCAGCGTCGTTCCGTACTTCTCCTTCAACTGCTTGATATCCGTCCGTGGCGGCGCTCCGAACAGACGCGCGTACTCCCGACTGAATTGGGAAGCACTCTCGTATCCGACGCGAAACGCTACATCTGCCGCATCCGCCGATTCTGCCAGCAGTAAGCGCCGTGCTTCTTGCAAACGGAGCTGCTTTTGGAATTGTAATGGACTCATCGCCGTCACTTCCTTGAAATTCCGGTGAAAGGATGACACACTCATGCTCGCCAACTCCGCCAATTCCTCTACTCGTAGCGGCTGATCATACTGCTGAATGATCTGCTCAATCACCTCACGAATACGATACGAACTACTACCTTCCAGCGCAATCTGCGCCAATGTTACGCCATATGAGGTCTGTAATAGCTTGTACAGAATTTCTTTGGTAAATAGTGGCGCCAGAAATGGAATATCTTTGGGTTGCTCCAACAATCGTGTTAATCGCACTGCCGCATCCAATAGATGCTGCTCACTTTCGCCAACGAATAACGCACGTCTAGCATTATCTCGCGGCATTTGCGGCAGATCGGTATCGTTAAGCACCTCAAGAATCTGCGCTTGCGAGAATTCCAGCTTAAAGCTCAAATATGGTTCATTCACCGATGCCTGCACGACTTGACCGACAACTGGTAAATTCATAGAAGCAACCAGATAGCTAGCAGGTCCATAAGCAAGATGCTCATTAGCGAGAAAGATATCCTTGGCACCACTGGCAATCATGCACAGACAGGGCTTGTACACACGAAATGCCCGTTCCGTTGTCTGCTGATGATGAATGAGAAATAGCGAAGGCACAGCCGTTTCGAACAAGCCCTCACCCGGGCAATGACGCTGAATCAGTGTTGCCAGTTCGGCATTCTGATGATGTAGATGCTGGATCATGCTATCTGTTCCTCCTCTGTACAGGCTAATGTGAAGCCTCCCTATGATTGCATTATATACCTGTGAACATACCGCTGTTAATGCCCGTAGTAGAAATAGGCAATCATTTAAGATGAATGAGATAACAGTTTTGTTTTTACTACGGCATACTAAAAGAGTAGCTGCTGTGTGTCATCTGCATAGGCAGTCTGATGAACGAGAGGAAGGAGGTGACTCCGGCGCCGTGATCATAATGGAGAAATGGATTATGTATTTTGAGAAAAGTCTCATCCGTCGTCTGCATACATTAATACAGCATGAAAAGGAAGCCCCATTCCGCGAGCTATATCGACAATCGTTGAATCAACTGGAGCGCAAATACCCAGAAGCTTCACCGTCCACACGCACGTCGTATCCGTGGCAAACACATTTTCGTACGCAATCCTAATCACAATAAATAGTAAAGGAGACATACCTTATGGAATATACCAAACTTGGCAATACTGGTCTCGACATCTCACGCATCTGCCTTGGCTGTATGGGCTTCGGTGATGCGAGCCGCTGGGTACACCCGTGGGTACAGGACGAGGAAACAAGTCGCTCTATTATTAAAAGAGCATTGGAGCTAGGCATTAATTTCTTCGATACCGCCAACATTTATTCGATGGGCAGCAGCGAGGAATATCTAGGTCGCGCGCTCAAAGATTACGCTAACCGTGACGAGATCGTCATCGCAACCAAAGTATTCATCCGCATGCAAGAAGGTCCGAACGGCGCAGGTTTATCTCGCAAAGCGATCATAAGCGAGATGGATAAAAGTCTACTGCGTCTCGGCACCGATTACGTCGATCTGTATCAGATTCACCGCTGGGATTATACGACGCCGATTGAAGAAACGATGGAAGCTCTGCATGATCTGGTCAAGGCAGGCAAAGTCCGCTATATCGGTGCCTCCGCTATGTACGCATGGCAATTTCAAAAGGCACTGCATGTCGCCGAAAAGAACAACTGGACGCGCTTTGTCTCTATGCAGAACCATTTGAATTTGCTATATCGCGAAGAGGAACGTGAGATGCTGCCGCTGTGCCGCGATGCAGGCATTGGCGTCATTCCATACAGTCCGCTCGCATCTGGTCGCCTCACTCGTGATCCAGAAGAACAAACCTTCCGCTCCGAAAGCGATCAGGTACAAAAATCCAAATACGACGCCACGCTCGACACCGACCGTGTGATTATCCAGCGCGTCGCCGAGCTGGCAGAGAAATACGGCGTAACCCGCGCCAATATCGCTACGGCGTGGCTGCTGCAAAAAACACCGATCAGCGCACCAATCATCGGCGCAACCAAAGTTTCACATCTGGAAGATGCCGTAGCGGCGCTGGATGTGAAGCTGACGGATGAGGATGTAGCTTTCTTGGAAGAACCGTATGTACCGCACCCTGTAGTAGGTGCGACCTGAATCTATGTCTAACAGTAACCGCTGCATAGAAGCAGTCGCTCATAATAGATTATAATACTCAGTACCCTATCCGATTCTGCCGAATGATGAATGGCGCAGGATCGGATTTTTATTATATATTGAAGAGAGTGAAGTACATAGGTATTCTTATGATGCTGCAATAAGATTTAAGATTTATAAAGTGACTACAAAAGTCAACAAACAGGGGGATCTATGACAACAACTTTGTTTTATAAAGGAACATTAAAATCACACGATGATAAGCGTCTATTGTTAGAAAAAGTAAAGACTTACGCCGAAAAGAAACATTGGTATTCTGAATATATCGATACTGAGGAAGGAAGCGGCTTACGCGTCAACATGCATCCAGATTCGGAGCAATTGAATTTTGTTTTCGATTCCGCATTGTATGTGGATGAGTTTGTGAAAGTAGGAGTTGTTCCAGAAGGTTTATATTTACAAGTCATTGAATTAATCTATTCACTAAAGCCTCATTTCAAAAATTTGAACGTCCTTGATGAATCAGATGAATGGGAGAAGTACGTTGAATCTCAAAATCCCCGCAAAAGAAAACCATTTGTATATGATGAAGTTCAACTAAACGATATGCAGAAACAAGGAGTAGCAGATTGGGTTCATACGCCAGAACCAGCTGCTAATTGGTTAGAGATTGATTATACATTTTGGTGTATTCAGGAGCAGGATCAATTATCCTTTCAAGTTATTTGTAATAAAATCAGACAAGATCTCAGTAGGGGTTACGATCACTTGTTGACTATCAACGAATTAAAAGAGCTGGCTATACGCGAGCATGATCTGTATTTTGAAGATCGCACTGGGATTCCTGAACTGGTTATTATTTCGTTAATTGAGCTTTGGGTTTTGAAGCGAACAACGATTTTGAACCGCAATCCTAAAATGATTAAGCAGCGTGGTATCATATTGGGAAGTATACTTTCTAATGCCTTTTTTGGTTTCTTTGGCGGCTGGATTGATAGAACATACCACAAAGAAGCACAGCAATTTCTAGAGATGTTTATTCAGAACAATGAAGATTCTTCTCAACCATTGCCTACACTAACATGCTTCTATTCGTTACTTGCTCTGTTGCAATTAGAAGAAACGTAATTAATGTAGAAGGATTCCCCTAATGACAAAATACTTCTAACTTCAACAAAAACCTATTATATACGCTATCCGGTTCCAAGCTTAAAATCATAACAGATACAACGATCCAGCAAGGGATCGATCTAATCCACCCGAGGTGATGTTATGAATAAATCGATCCAACTTCAATCGCTGCAAATGGGCGTCTGTTATTACCCGGAGCAATGGCCATCTTCGTTATGGGAAGATGATCTGAGACGGATGAAAGAAATGAACATGTCCTACATACGTATTGCTGAATTTGCTTGGACGGTCTTCGAGCCAGAGGAAGGCGTCTATCAGTTTGAGTTGTTTGATGAGGTGCTGGATCTGGCGCACAAGCATGGGCTTCAGGTTATTATGGGTACACCGACAGCAACACCGCCCGCTTGGCTGACACAAGCATACCCGGAAGTGCTAAATGCCACGCTGGAAGGCAATATGTATCAACATGGTCTGCGTCGTCATTACAATTATAGTAGTCCCATCTATCGCAAATTGTGCGCTAATATTACGCGCAAGCTGGCAGAGCATTATTATGATCATCCGGCGATTATCGGCTGGCAGATCGACAATGAATTTAATTGCGAGAGCAATGTATTTTATGCGGAGGCGGATCATATTGCCTTTCGCTCGTGGCTGCAACAGAAGTATGGGTCATTGGATGAACTGAATCGCGTCTGGGGTACGGTGTTTTGGAGTCAGACGTATACAGACTGGGAACAGGTGCATCTACCACGTCTGACACCAGCAGATTCGCATAATCCGCATCAGGTGCTGGATGAGAAGCGCTTTATTTCGCATAATGTGATTGAATTTGCGCGCATTCAAGTAGATATTTTACGGGAAGTGGCGCCGCATCATCAGATTACGACGAATGGATTGTTTGGACATCTGGACAGTCATACGTTAACCGATGAACTGCTGGACTTTTTCTCGTACGATTCGTATCCACAGTTCTCGACAGTCTTTGCTGGAGATGATGAACAACCGTTGCTGGATCGCAAATGGAGTTTGAATCTAAGTGTGACGCGGGATATTTCGCATAATTTCTGTGTGATGGAGCAGCAGGCGGGGCCGGGTGGCTGGTCTAATCGATTGGCGATGGCTTCGCCGCAGCCTGGACAATTGCGACTGTGGACATATCAGTCAGTGCTGCACGGTGCCGATCTGATCATGTACTTCCGCTGGCGCACGGCGACCTTTGGTACAGAGATGTATTGGCACGGTCTGAACGATTACCACAACCGTCCGAATCGTCGGGTAAAAGAAGCGGCACAGGTAGGCGCAGAGTTTGTGGATATAGGGTCGCAGATTGCTGGGACGAAGTATGCAGCAAACGTGGCTATTTTGCGTGATTATGATAACGATTGGGATGGTGAATTCGACATCTGGCATGGCCCGTTGTCAGCTCGTAGTGTGCAGTCGTGGTTCAAGCAGCTGCAATATCATCATATTCCGACGGATATTGTTTATTTGCGCGGACAGAGTGTGGAGCAATTGTCACAATACAATATAATCGTCTATCCACATGCTGCTATTCTGACTGAGACGACGGCGCAATTGCTGACTGCGTATGTAGAGCAAGGCGGCACGCTCATTCTCGGCGCACGCACTGGTTACAAAAATGGCGATGGTCACGCCAGAATGGAGCCGATGCCGGGTGCTGTCGCAGAATTATGCGGCATCTCGGTAGCTGATTTTACGATGATTACAGGCACGGTGCAGGCGCCCGGATTGACGTGGGCAGCGACGGGGCAACAACTGGATGGTACGGCGGTAGGATTTAATGATATTTTGCAAGTGGATGATCCGCAGGTAGAGATACTCGCTACATATTCCGGTTCGTATTATGATGGGGAACCGGCATTGACGATGCGTAAGCAGGGTTCTGGCAAGGTGTTGTATCATGGAGCGGCATTTCATGAAACGGTTGTGGATGCGTTGATTCAACAATTGGAGCTGACTTCGCCGGTAGTAGAATGGCTGGATGTGCCGCAACAGGTGGAGATCGGCATTCGTCGCGGAGATGAGGCGGATTATGTTTTCTTGCTGAATTATGGCGATCAACCAGCGGAGGTTGCGCTCAAGCAGGCGCATAGGGAGCTACTAAGTGGCGATACGCTAGATGGTCAGACGCAGTTGCCGCCGTATGGTGTATGGATTTTGCAGCATACGCGGTAGATGAAAATAATGACTCTAAGATAAATTATAATAACACTCATCCAATCAAATGGTACGACTACGATATGTATTAAGACAATTACGTTACATTCATTCGATTATATACGACCAGTTATATATGATTCTGTATTGTTGAAGGGATCATGTATAACTGGTTTATTTTGCATACGTAATAAGGATAGGTATAATAACAGCAAGGTGAGGATGAGCATAGTATTTGCACACCATCATGACATGCAGGGTAGCGATATATTTAATAAAAGGATGTATAAAATAGCCGTATAGCAACTAAATCACTCCTACGCTCGTCAAGTACAATGTAGTATGCTGTTCCGCTACCCACCTCTGCGCTGTATTGGTCAGCACAACATACTCACCTGCTTTACTAGATTCACAATATGATATACCAGATTGTAGCAATAAAAGAGTACCAGCTTCATATTACATACGATTACGGAGGAATAGACTGTTATGACGACCAATCTCACAGATATTCAAATTGTCGAATACGAACCGCGTTACGCCGCATCCATAGCTGATATGTGGAACGCCAGCAATGAGAGCTGGGGCGGAGACAATGCGATTCAAACGGAAGAAATGATTATGGAAGAGCATCATAATAGCGTGCATCTGAATGTATTTCTAGCTGTTATTGGCGAGGAAGTCATCGGATATTGTAGCTTCTCGCATTATAAGGACGATGTGAACGCACTTTATATCGCACTGCTCAATGTACGTCCAGATTATCACGGGAAGAAGGTCGGTAAACGACTCGTACTGCGTGCCATCGAAGAGACGATCACACTCGGTTGGCCGCGTATCGATCTCTACACTTGGCCCAGCAACGTCAAAGCAGTTCCTACTTACAAAAAAGCCGGATTTTTCTGGGAGCGTCGTGACGATGCAACCCATCTGATTAACTTGATTCCATCGGTATTGCAAACGCCAGCGGTACAATCGTACTTTGATCAATTGGATTGGTACAACGATAGCGTACGCGAGATTGTGACGGAGCCGGACGGAACGGGCGCCAATGGGTTTGATTATTTTACCTACGAATGGCGTAAGGATGATCTGCATCTGCGTATGGAATACGAGCGCACCGGTCGCGGTCTGCGCCTGATCGAAACGAATGATTATCTGATCTCTGCCACGATTCCGAAGCAGCATCGTCTGCCATTCGGTTTGAGTTATCCTATTGAATACGAGATATTCAACAAAACGGGCAAGCCGCTGCAAGTGGAACTTACTGGAACAAGCAATGAACAGGTGGATTTCACCCTGCAACAATCTGTTACTGTAAACGAAAAAGAAATGGTTTGTGGGAGCTTTCACCTGAACCCAATCGAACAGGAGCAAAATCCGTTCCAGACCCATCCCATTGTGGAAGCGAAGCTGCTGATCAACGGTCTGGCTGCGACCTTCAAGATCGGTGTGGAACCTAGATTCCCGGTACGGCTCAAGCTGCAACCGCCACATCGTACCCTGTATGTCGGTGAGCAGATGGAACTGGAGGTAACTGTCGAAAATGAATACGATACCGCTGAAACGTATCATATTCATTGGCCGAAGCATCCACTACTTGCTTTCGCTGAACCAGAGCTGTCGATCTCCGTACCCGCACAATCTCGCCAAGCAGTTCTGGTGAAGGCACATGTGCTCGGTTATGGCATCTGGCATCAGAATATTACCATTTACAAGACGGCAACAAGTATTAATCAACACTCAGCTAATGAACAAGTGAAATCAGCGAATCATACTGATTCCCATGCCATTCCACAATCAACTGTCACTTCCGAATCAACGAATAATGCAGATTCTCCGCTGTATTCATCATCAGCTGTTGCTCTGGTGAACGTGCTGGATCAGCATCTTAGTCTGCTACTGCCCGGCGCTGAGTCTGCCTTTGGAGGCGAAACGGACAAAGAATGGATTGTCAGCAACGGTCTCTATCATGTGCATTTGAACAAAGAGAGCAATACTATTCAGGTGTACCAGGGATCAGAGCGAGGCACATCTCTGCTACATCCACAGTTTGGATTGCCGTATAGCAATCTGTTTACCAAGAATCGTGCGCTTAGAGTACACTTCCGTCTGGAAGACGCTATGATCATGGAAGCAGAATACGAGCTGGAATCGCAACAAGTGCATCTGACAACCGTTATCAAAGTACAGCGCAACGGCATCATCACCCGTCATTGTATGATCCGCAATCTAGCAAATCATGAGCGAACAGAGCCGTTATTTATAAAAGAAAGAGTGGATGTTTCGCTGTACAACAGCGTCATTCCGTACAACAACCGATACATTCATACGCAAAGTGGCCCGGATGCGTCGGCCAAAGAATATTGGCCAGTCAGTCAGTTTAGCGAGAATTGGGTATTTACGCAGAAGGAACGTTCCGCTTGGGGGATCAGCTGGTCACAGGCAAGTGAATTGACGACCGATTACTGGTACTTCATGCTAGAGCATCCACTCGGTATATTGCAAAAGGATGAGGTCATCTCTACACCAGAGATGATCATAGCGGGTGGAACGTGGAAGGAATGGCAGGATTTCCGTGCTTTTGCCAGAGGGGAGAGTACGGTCAAGCCGTTATCTACACAGCCATCGCTGGAGCTTGTATGGAATGAGGGAAATCCATTTGTACAAGGAACGACAGCGCCAATCAAATTAATCGAACACAAAAACTCAGCACTGGACGGCACGATTATCGTGAATTCACAGCATTCGAAGCTGAACGATACTCGCCTTTCCAATGAACAAAGTTTGACGAATGCTTCTTCGTCTCAATCATTTGCCATACCGTCTGAACAGGAGCTTCGACAATATGAAGCGCAGGTACAGCTGAATGCTGAAGCTTCTGGCGATATTGATGTGTTAGACATTCATCTGGATACGGATAGCTACGAGTGGCGACAGCATCGTCTTGTTATTCCTGTCGCTGGCGATCCTGTGAAGCTGGATGTACTATCGGATGAGCATGGCGAGATTCATCGTGTGCATAACGGTGTACTGGAATTTCAAGCAAGTCAGAATTTTGCGGCGGCACTCATCTCCTTACGACATCAGGGACAAGAATGGCTGGATTCCTCGTATCCGCAACCAAGTCCGAAGTCATGGTGGAATCCGTGGCTAGGTGGATTGGCGATGGAGATCGAAACGATGTCGCAAGCAAGTCTGCTGCAAGAACGGCGCGAGGTTTCGTTTGCAGAGATCAAGGATACTCATGGCAATTGCTGGTCAGGCATCGCCATCGATATCCATATTGAAACGTTTGCCAAATTCAAGGGACTGTCGTTGCGACAATATTATGTTACATTGCCCGGTATACCTGTGATTGCTTCGGTCATACGGGTACAGCAGCAAACGAACACCAGTCTGGCACCGCTGAATGCTCGTTACTGGAATTTCTACAAACCGGGCGAACATGTATCGGCTGGGAAGTTGTCTATCGACAATACGGCACAGGAGACAATGGTCTACAAAGCGGGTAAAATACAATATGACATTCCTGCGCCAGATGGAATCATGCGCCTTCAGTCCAGTGAACGGAAGGAGCAGTTATATATAATTTCGGTGCCGGACAATGACAATGTGTGGGGATTCGTGGATGCAAACGGGATTTTGAATGCAACCGACAATCTGCTGTATCTTCAACATGGACAGACAGTACTGACGGCTCCGCAGTTCCATGTGTGGACGTCTGCCGACCTTACGCGCGAAGCACTGCTTGATCTGCAAAAGATCGTATTCGTACAAGAGGATCTTACTTTATAACAGCAGGAAAGGAATACGCTATGAAAATCATTGATGCACATATTCATTTTTCCGAAATTGAAGCGTTTCACGATACGGCGCGTAATCTGGCATCCATCGACTATACGACCGATGGATTGCTAGCTGAATTTGCAGCCTCGAATATTATTGCTGCGGTGGGGATGGGTGTAACCGAGACGAAGCCTGGCGCATTCCCAGATGCGAAGGCAGCGAATCCAATGCTGCTGGATCTGAATGACAGAATGCCGGACAATGTATTTACATGTGTCGGTATTAATCCTGAGACACTGCATGAACCGGGGCAACTGGAAGCACTAGAACAGTGTCTTGCCAATCCACAGGTGGTTGGCTTCAAGCTGTATGCCGGTTATTACCATTATAATGTGGGCGATGCCATTTACGATCCCGTATATGAACTTGCCCGCAAGTATGATTTGCCTATCGTGATTCATGGTGGATTAACGTATGCGGATCAGGGGCTGCTAACATATTCACATCCGCTGTCTATGGAGGAAACGTTCCTCAAGCATCGCGATATTACCTTTATGCTCTGTCATCTGGGTGATCCGTGGGTGATGGATGCAGCAGCCATGCTGGAAAAGAATCCAAATCTGTACGCCGATCTGTCCGGTTGGATCGTCGGCGACCATGCCAAAGTGCAGCGCCTGATGGGAGAGCCGACATATGTTGATCATTTCCGGCGCGCACTTGTATTTGCGGAAAAGTATGATCGTGTATTATTCGGCACCGATTGGCCGCTCGTACCGCTGGATGCATGGATTGAATTTATCAAAAATCTCATTCCAGAGTCGCATTGGGACGATGTGTTTTACAACAACGCGTTGAAGGTATTTCCAAAGTTAAAGCAGTGGGTGGAAGACAATTCCTGATTGCTGGCAATTGTTGATGCCAACTGGCTGATATGAGGCACAGAGAGGCTTCTGCTTTTGTTATTCAGTCAGTTACGGAGTGAAAATATTTTGCTATTGATTTCCAGTCAAAATAATACCCGAATGAACATCACCTATGTATGGTTGATATTCATTCGGGTATTTACTATTTTCACTATTCTGTTTGACAGGATAGGTACATTACATATCCAGCTTTAAGTCAGCTTCCGCATATAGTACGGCGTTGCCAGCGATCTTTACCCGTTCGCCTTGTGCGGTGCAATACAGCGTACCACCTCGTTTGGATAACTGTCGTGCGACCATCTCTGTTTTGTTCAAACGTTGCGACCAGAATGGGATAAAGTTGCAATGCGCAGACCCACATACCGGATCTTCATTCACCTGCAACTTTGGAAAAAAGCTACGCGATACAAAATCCACTTCGTTTCCCCGTGCCGTTACATTCACACCAAGCCCATCTGGCAAACTTTTCAATGCGGAGAAGTCAGGGGTCAGATTGCGCACCTGCTCTTCATTTTCCAAGACAAACATCAGATCACGACTGAGATATGCTTCGGACGGCGTTACACCAAGAGCTTGAATCATATCCTCGCTGATAGCAATTGGTTCTGGTATACGGCTAGGAAAGTCCAACTCATACCGATCTTCGCTTCTTTTCACTACCAACGTACCACTCAAAGTACGAAATACAAACTGCTCCGCTTCCGGCTCGTAAAATTGAGCGAGTACAAACGCTGTAGCCAGCGTCGCATGTCCACATAGATCAATCTCCGCAGCAGGAGTGAACCATCTCAATCGGTAATCCTCATCTTCTTTGACAGCAAATGCCGTTTCCGATAAATTGTTCTCCGTAGCAATCTGCTGCATCTGTTCAGGTGATATCCAGCGATCCAGAATACAGATACCAGCCGGATTCCCTTCAAAGATACGCGTGGCAAATGCATCTACTACATAATATTTCATTATCCTATTCCTCCCTTGCTGATAATGCTCATTGTAGAGCAACCTTTCATGTAACTGTTCTATTCACAGAACAGTTATTCATAGCAATTATTCATAGTTTTATTGCGCCAGTGGATCGTCACGATCTCATACGAGAGTTATGGTATTAACATTATTGTATCCATTTGGTGACAATCTGTATTTGCTTGTTTGAGGGCTGACCGTTAACATATGAACGATGTTTACAACACCGGATCAGGGATAGGGAAGAGGAAGATCATGAATAAAGCCAAAATTTTGATTATCGAAGACGATACGCCCATTGCTGATTTACTGTCTTACGGATTGACGATGGAAGGGTTCCAGACGCGCACAGCGTCTAGCGGAGCGGCAGGTATGAGCGAGATTTCATCGTTTCAGCCAGATTTACTATTGCTGGATTGGATGCTACCCGATCAAAGCGGTCTGGATATTTGCAAAAAAGTAACCGCACATCACAACATACCCATTTGCATGATTACCGCCAAGTCCGACATCACCGACAAGATTCTCGGTCTCGAGTTCGGAGCGGATGATTATATTACGAAGCCATTTGATCTGCGCGAGGTGGTGGCGCGTATTCGGACGATTTTGCGCCGTGTCGAGCAGGCAGGCGATAGTGTACGGCAACAACCGACGCCAGTCGTCATCCGTTTTCGCCATCTGGAAGTGATTGAAGACGAACGATTGGTGAAAAATGCTGGTGAACCGGTCGAGCTAACGCCAAAGGAATACGATCTGCTTATCATGCTGCTCAAAAATCAGGGCAAAACCTTTACGCGTTCCGATCTACTGGATCTCGTGTGGGGTTATCATTTTGCAGGTGATACCCGCACGGTCGATACACATATTCAGCGACTTCGCAAAAAGCTGGATGCCACTGATTGCATTACAACTGTATTCGGCATCGGCTACAAGTTTGAGAAGACGGGTCGATAGATATGGTACGCAAAATTAGTATCAAATTTCTGGTCGGCTTTTTTCTGATTTTCTCGCTATCCTTTGTCGTGCTGAATCAGACGGTCAAGGAATTCATTCGCAGTAGTAACCAGAGTCTAGTCACGAATGAGCTGGAAGGATTGAAAAATAACAGCAACGGCTACGTACGGCAGGCATTTCTGATCAACCACTATAGCAGCAATCAGTTGTATTTTGGGGAGATTGCCAAGGAAATTGCTATTGACCTCAACCGAATGACGGATAGCAGTGTCGGTATTTACAATCTGAGCGGCAAACTATTATACGCGCCAGATGCTAGTTCTTTTCCTGCAAATAGTCAGAGCGATCTGGAGCAAGCGATCGGCGGCAATACTGCCTACAGCATCACCTATAATGGCAAAAATACGACCGTTCTGTTTTCTTATCCGGTCGTAATTGACGGGGCAAAAGTCGGCATTCTGCGATTTCACAAGGACTTCAGTGCTCTGTATCAGCAGACGGGGCAGGTACTGCAAATTACGCTGTATATCGCGCTTGCGATCTTTGCAGCGGCATTTCTGTTTTCTTACATTCTGTCTCGGCATATTACCATTCCATTAACCCGACTAACACAAGCATCGACGGAAGTGAAGAACGGTAATCTGGATGTACGGCTGCATTTCAAACGCAGGGATGAGATCGGCAGGCTCGCGGACAATTTTAACGATATGATCGACCAGATCAGTCGCCAGATTCACATTATCGAAAAAGATCGCGATCACCTCAAGCAGCTGCATGAGCAGGAGAAGCGCTTTTTTGACAATATTACGCATGAGCTGAAGACACCACTGACCTCGATTCTTGGCTATGCAGAGATTATTCGCAAGAACAGGGAGAGAGACCCGGTGTTTTTTGATAAAGGCATGAATCATATTATCGAGGAAAGTCGGCGGCTGCATGAAATGGTGCTAAAATTGCTGGAAGTATCGCGCAACAACAATATCATTCACGAGTGGCAACAGGTGGACGCTGCACCGATTTTGCAAGATGTATGTGAATCGATGACCATGCGCGCACAGCGTTACAACAAGCACATCCATTACGAAATCGCTGAGTCTCTGCTGCTGCTCGGCGATGGCGACCGAATCAGACAGCTGTTCATCAACCTGATCGACAATGCGATCAAGTACAGCCTTCCATGCTCCACCGTCTCGGTCAAAGGAGAACAGGAGAACGACCGCATTCGCTTTCTGTTCAGCAATCCCAGCGATCCTATTGACGGCGAATATCTGTCACGGCTGTTTCAACCGTTTTACCTTGTACATTCCAGCAATGCCGAGGAAGGCAGTGTTGGATTGGGGCTTAGCATCGTTAAGTCTATTGTGCAGCAGCTTGAAGGTACGATTGATATTGCCAATGATCATCACCAGACGATCGTAATCGTCGAGTTTCCCGCATATGTTAGAACAGAGAGTGAGGGGACATCATGAACATGAGATCAACTACCATCGCAACAACGATTCTGAGCATGCTGTTCACCCTGATCCTGTCCGCATGCAGTGCAGCACCTAAGACCGATGTTGTGATCATTCCAGATAACGATGAATCCCCCATCGTCGATCAAACGTCCAAGCCTGTTCAGGTCAAAAAGATCTATCGACTCCCCGGACATTTCTCCAACACTGGTCGTCTGATGGGTTGGTCTGCTCACGATGAAGTGATATCGGCGATGGGCTTTATGTCAGTATTGGAACAGGGCACCTTGGAGCAGATGGCATATCCATTTGAAAAAAGTAAGCCAAACACCGTGATCGGTCATATCAACTACAATACATTTCTATCACCAGACGGTAATTACTTTTGCGAGATACTGAATTCATCAAACGAAACAGTGTTGAAGCTAGTGTCCATGCAGACTGGTAAAAAGACCATTTTGACACGAGTGAGTGATTCCAGCACGTATGTGCAGAATGTAACCTGGTCGCCGAACAGTCAGTATGTCAGTTATTTGATAGATAAGCCTGTATACAATATGAACGCAAAGCAAAGTGCCAATCTGCATATCTACAATATGGCTAGCCATACCGATACCAGCTATCCATTGACCCTGCTAGCCGCACAGGATTCACTGTTCCATGTGGACATTGCCAACAATGGAACGAGTGTTTTACTGCAATCCTATCAGGCAAATCATGATCACAAGAAGGTACTGACGATGGTAGAAGCTGCTGACAAGAAGCTGGATATCCAGTATGAGCGCGAGATCGGCGGCGACGATGTAAGCTGGATTACGAACGATCAATTTGTCTTTCTCGGTTCGGACGAATCGTTATATGAATATGACCGACGTAATGGGGAATTGTCTGTTATTCTGGATCATGTGCTGGATTTTGACTTTTCCCCAGATCGTAAAAGTATCGCTTACACGTCTGCTCAAGATCAGAACGTCGTATTCGTTGGCAAAATGCAAGGCAGAAACGTGTTATATCGCGAACCTGTCTATCGCGGCATGGTGCCTTACAATATGTTCTGGAATCAAGACAGCAAAAGCTTACTCATTCAAGGTTCCAAGCCGTGGAACCCTGCGCAAACGTCGTCTGCGGATGGTTATGCAGATGAAGCGCTCGTTATCGAATTGGAATAATCGATGGATATATGATTATCGATACCCTATAGGATAATCGATATATCTAAACCGATAGCGGATCAGATACTTACTATACAACCATACAATGATGAACCCCCTACTATGGCAATACACGCCATAGTAGGGGGTTCTATTTTTGACAACCGCTGTGACAATTTGTTTACAAGTTCATCAAACTTTGGCGACATCTGTTCTGCATAATGAAGACATCAAGAACAACACATACAGAAAAGGAATGGAACAGATGAACAAAAAACATACATGGATCGCAAATGCACTTTGGGGAGTCGTCGCGATCACAATGGCAGCAAGTGTCATATGGCTATTCAGCTCGCAAGAGCAAAAGGAACAAAAACAGGCACTAGGTGGCAATTCGGCAGTATACAACGCAGACGCTGTACAGACTGCATATCAGCAAAAGCACCCAGCTACCCAGCACCCAACTACTAACCAACAATCCGCTAATCCATCGTCCACCAATTCTACAGAGAAGAACGATGAGACCAATAACAATGTTGCACAACCAACATCGTCAGACAACAATAGCGAAAAAGATCCAGAAAGCACACCCTCGACATCCACACCGGATGCGCCAGATGGCACCGGCGTTAGTATGATCGGCGATTCCGTTACCGTAGGCATTGCGCCATATTTGCAAGAGCAGTTGCCCAACATGACCATCGACGGTAAAGTCAGCCGCCAAATGTCACAAGCCGATGATGTGATCAACAATCTGGTCGCTAACAATAAGCTGGGTGATCACGTTATTCTCGAACTTGGCACCAACGGTCCATTCAGCTCGGATCAGCTACGTAGTGTACTGCAATCGTTGTCCAGCGCCAAACAAGTACTGCTTGTAACGGCGCGTGTGCCAAAACCTTGGCAAGATACAGTGAATGATACAATGACTCAGGTCGGTCGCGAGTTCCCCAATGTCCAGATTGTGGACTGGTACGGGGCGAGCGCAGGCAAGGATCAATACTTTTACAATGACGGTGTGCATCTAAAACCGGATGGCAGCCGATACTATACATCGCTACTGGTAGCTGCGCTGGAGAAATAAAACTAGCGCCGCTCCAGCCAGCGCGAGACGGGGAGAAGACGGACATGGCGGAACAGGAAGAAAACAGACAACAAAGAAAAACATGGTGGACGATCGCATTGCTCAGTATACTCACAACTGGATTGGTGATCTGGTACTCACTATTTCTATTTGATGGCATTGCAATGCTGAATCGGGATGTGAACAACGCCTTGTTCATACAAGCAACACCGGGAGTGAGTGGTTCACAGGTTTATCAAGGAGAGGTGGACGATATGTCGTATGATGGGCAGGATACATCTCTATCCCTGCATGAGGATAAGGCGTCTTGGTATAACGGTATCATCTACACCACACCGGCTCAACTGGAAAAGCCGTTGCATAGTAGTTCACTTATCCAAATGTTGTATGAGTGGAGTCGTTTGAAGTTGAATGATTCCCATTGATATAGATGAATGGGGATATTATTTAAAGTGATTTAAAATGTTATTTCTCAGAGTTTGGATTGTAGAATTCATATAAATGTATAACTTCATCAGCAATAGTGTTGACTTCTTCATCTGAAAAAGTTGGAGTGAATACTTCGATAGGAGGCCATCTTAATTTCTGTCTTTGGAGAGGCCAAATCGGAATCATTGTATGCCTTAAATCGTACGGATTAGTAAGTTCAACTAAAGGTTCGGTTGAACTGGTTGCATGAATAAAGAGTTCGCCTAAAACAAAAGTGGAAGCTTGTGTATTTGCAAATTTCTCTTTAGGTAGCGGGGTGTTTTTTTTCACCGTCATTAAACCATGATGGCGATAGCGTTGATCCCATTGTGTCCCCCTATACTTACCGATCCATATTTTCCAATTATCTAAAGGTTTTTTATGTTGATAAAATTCTTTCTGCTCATCTTCTGAAATGGCTTTATGTTGGAGATCAGTATACTCTGCCATAATTGTTGATAAAGTCACCCAATTTGCTAAGTTTAATTGCGCTTCTTCATCTAAAAGGGTTTTATCACCTGATATAAGTGCAGTTAAATTTAATTTAGCTTTTGTCTCAATTAGGCTCATCCAACCACTGTTGCAATTGCCGCAGACATTCCTTGCTTTTCTACTCCAAGTATGACCATTCTTTTTTATTGGTGTTAAAGTCATTCTTGGTGGATTTTCATCAACTTCCGTTCTGGTTATAAGTTGTTCATGGCTCTGTCCTTCCCGAGGCAGTATTGTTTTGAGCCAATCAGGTAAAATGTGTTGCTTAGTTAATCCTTTACCATCACAAAATATACATGTTCTATAATCTTGCATACTCATTAAAATTCCTCCTTGATATTATTGGATAATAATAACACAATTAGTATAAAATATTTTTTATATTCGAGCTAGTTTTATATAAGGCATACGAAAGTAAAATTTATATAAATAAAACCCACAAAAACAGCGTATAATATAAATTATACGCTGTTTCTCTTTTAAAGAACTTTATATCTATCATTCGACCACTTTCCTTGCTCGAAAAGCCGCTTTTTCAACTGAATTCACACCCATAATCAAACGAATCAAACGAAGTCGAACTCCGAATCGAATTCTCCAACTACATCCAACTCACTTCATAAAAATTATTAAGGAGCGAAACTCATGGATTATAACATGCTGAATCAAGGACTACATATCATTGCCAATTGTAAAGCTAGCACAGGCGATATTTGGCAAGCTCATTTTGGCGCTGCCGGAATCGCAGCTTATTTTTTCATTCAGGAACATTCGATACCGCCTGTAATCGCCAATCGAATTACAACTCAAGCCCGAGCGATGCTAGATCATCATTCGTTCACCGAATCGGCTTTTTCTACAGTAGAAGTACATATTCCAAACGCAGAACATGCTATTCTGCAATCGCTACAATCTGTCATAGATGAACTACATTGGGTTGGGCATAATGTGATCTACACCGCATTGAGTTTAAAGGCTATTCGTGAGTTGGGAGGATGGGGGACGGCGCGTGAAATAGAAGGCATTTGTACACTGATCGAATCCTTCCGCAAAACAATCCCCGGTAGATCGTGGCTTGGTTATTCTGTAGCCGAGGTGAAAAGAATGGAGATCACGGAGAGTGATGGATTTCCGACAATTACCAATGCCAAGCAACTGTCCGCATTCATTTTGAGCGAATTATCATCCTTCCAGACAATCTATAGAGCCGAAGCGCATCACGATTTGATTGGTCATATGTTGACCTTTTCGCATGGGCTGAATATTCTGTTCGATCTTGGTCATGAAGAGTATGTCAGAAGTTGACTTCCAGCATTGTTGAAACTAGTCAAAGTTCTCAGAGCTTCACGCGATCTTCAATCAGAAACTTCCATCACATTAAGCTCACCCGTAGATCACTTACCTCTCATCCAAGCGACACGTTCGAAATGGTTGCCGCTCGAACAAGAGTACTGGGATGCTGATTTCCGTGATGATGATTGGAATTTCGGGCATGTATTCAAATTTCCATTCAGCTTTTACAATCATCTTACTAGAGTAGATTCTTCTACATTGGATTCCTTTGCGGCGGATGCTATAGAGAATTTCCGCTATATCATCTATTCTCCATCCAGTTAGATAATGATGTGCACGAAGCTTTTATACAATGAAGCGGTAGACAACTTCTGAATTTACTCAGTTGATGTCTGCCGCTTCTGCTCTATTCCATGTATAGAAATTCAGTTTACGATAAACAAAACGCTCAAAATACGAGATGAACAAAACCTTCGAAAAGCGAATGGATCAAAGTTACACTTCATGTACACCTGAACTACACATCGCCTATCTATAATAAACATATACCAAACAACACAGGAGGTCATTGATCATGAATAAAACATCCAAATTTCTGTTAAGTGTTACACTCGCAGGTGCCGCATTCGCGACATCATCCTCAGCCTTTCCGCTATATAGCGTTTCGGCTGCCGCATCAACTACGAGTGCAAGTCCATCCACAAGCACATCTGCAACGCCAACTAAGTCTAGTCATAACCCATACGAAGTAGCTGGAATCGACGATCCAGCAGCATTTCACCAATTCTTTTTCACTTTTCAACAAGCAGTGAAGAATAACGATAAAAAAGCCGTTTCTTCCATGATCAATTATCCGTTGAATGTGTATTCAAATGGCAAGACGTATAAAATCACCAATGCTGCACGTTTTATCGCCAAGTACGATTCCATCATGACACCAGAAGTCAAACGAACGCTTGCTTATGCTATCGAAGACGATTTGTTTGTAAATTGGAAAGGTGTTATGGTTGGTAGCGGCGAGTTGTGGTTTGGTCAATTTAACGACAAAATTGCATTATTTGCAGTGAATAAATAGACTCATATAGAAGTAAATGACACAGAAGTGAATCATATGACAAAAAGTGAAAATAATGCGACAAACAACGTAAAATAGACATCATATTGATATATGCAAATCAACAAACGTATATATGATAAAACAGATAAACATTCAGCAGAATCCACAGGAGGCATATATTATGAACAAAACAACGAGCATTCTTATGAACATCACATTGGCAGGTGCCGCATTGGTCGCAACGACCTCAACATTGCCGACAAGTGTAGCGTCTGCTGCCCAATCGGAAAAAGGGTATATTACATCTGCTTCGATCGTAACTGCCGCAGCAACAACTAGCAGTTCACAATCGAAGAAAAATAATCCCTATCAAGCGGCAGGATTTGAAGATCCAGGAGCATTTGATGCATTCTTTGGCAAACTTCAACTAGCTGTAAAAAAGAACAATAAGCAATTGGTATCTTCACTTGTGAACTATCCTTTACGTGTAAATTCAGGAAAAAAAGTATATTATTTTAAAAGTCCAACACGTTTTATTGCCAAATACGACTCTATTATAACGCCAAAAGTTAAAAAAGAACTATTGAACAGCACGCAAAAAGACTTGTTTGCAACGTGGCAAGGTGTGTCTACAAAAAACGGAGCTGTATGGATGACGTCAGCTGTACCTACCTATAAATTAGGTATATCGACTGTCAATAAATGAACTGCATGTTAGAATGAGTCAACACTCCTTGATACAGCTTTGACAGTATCTTCGTCTACAGGTAGCATGAAATGGATATCAAATCCGACTAATACGGAGTGTATACAATGAAGAAGAGTATTTTGCTTGTTGAAGATGACGTGCTCATGCGCGAGTTTATGACTGATTATTTCAAAAAAGACGATTGGCATGTACTGGAAGCAGCCAACGGGCGGGAAGCGCTGGAACTGTTCGAGCAGCATGAGCTTGATCTGATTGTGCTCGACATTATGATGCCGGAGATTGACGGCTGGTCTGTCTGTCGGCGCATCCGCAAACAATCTGCCATTCCGATCATTATTATTACTGCCAGAACTGATGATGACGACCAGGTGATGGGCTTTGAGCTGGGCGCAGATGAGTATGTAACCAAACCGTTCAGTCCGAAGGTGCTTGTTGCGCGCGCAACGGCTTTGCTAAAACGTACGCAGGGAACGCTGGGACGTGCGGACGATATACTCATCTATGCAGATGGTCAATTGAAGATTGATAAACGCGCATATACCGTACAGGTGCATGGCGAGAATGTAAGCCTGACACCGAAAGAATATAGCTTGCTCGATCTGTTGACTCGTCGTTATGGTGCGGTTCTGGATCGGGATGAGATTCTAAATGCGGTTTGGGGTGCAGATTATTTTGGCGATACACGAGCAGTCGATACCCATATCAAAAAGCTGCGTGCCAAGCTGGGCGATGAAGGACGGCACATCCGTACAGTGATCGGTGCAGGGTATAAGTTTGAAGTGTAATGTGAAGCGGAAAGAGGGACAGCAATCGTGAAAAAAAGGGGTATCGTGTTCAAGTTGTTTGTCGTCACATCCGCAGTGACGATTGGTATATTTGCTCTGATTTTGCTGGCGCAGGGATTATTTTTTGACAAGTTTTATCGGACAGTCAAGGTGCATGATCTGGAGCAAAGTATGCACACGTTCGGCAAGCAGTATGCAGAACAAGGAGACGATCCGGTAGCAGCAGCGCGCATTCTGGGGCAATTTAGTAATGACAATCGAGCAGCGTTGGCGATTTATGATACAGATCTACAACGCCGTAGTCAAGATCCATACTTCATTACACTGCAAACGAAGGATAAGCAGGTGTCGCTGCTATTTTCCTCACTGGGAACTACGATTGGAGATGTGCCTCCTGATTTACAGATTGGTGCTACGCTCAAGGTAGATGGCATATATATGGATCAGAAAGATACGATTATGCAGCCTTCGACCTTGCAACCACAAACACCGAATCCGGATCAGGGTTTAACGCGGATTGAAGGAACAATTACCGATTTGGTACTGCCACAGGGGCAAGAACTGAGTCCATTTTATACGAATACACTGGTCGACAATGCCTTCATTGCTTGGCGGAATACTCATCCTGATGCGGATATCCAACAATTAAAGGTAGATAACACGGTGCAATCGGAATGGACAGATCCATGGAGTGGCGTTACGTATGCGATGATTATCTTGCCAGTAACAGGAAGCGACGGTAAAACGAACTATGCGCTTTCGTTATCTTCTTTGCAACCGGTTGGAGAAGCATCTATGTTGCTACAGCGATACTATTTATACTTGGCTCCGATTATTGCGGTCATTCTGTTACTGTTATCGTTCCTTTATTCCCGGTTGCTATCTCGCCCGCTATTACAGCTTAGTCGTACATCAGCGCGCATGGCGAGACTGGACTTTCAGCCAATGAGCAATCACTCTTTGCGGTCCAATGATGAATTTGGCGAGTTATCTCGCAATCTGGACACACTCCGCCATAATCTGGATGCTGCATTGCGCAAGTTATCTGAAACGAATGAGGCGTTGAGTCATGAGATGGAAGAGAAGAATCGTGCCGAACAGCTTCGTAAAGAGCTAATTGCCAACATTTCGCATGAATTGAAAACGCCGCTCGGCATCGTCAAAGGCTTTGCCGAAGGTTTGCAGGATGACGTTGCTGCTGATAAACGTGAACGCTATGTCCAGTTAATCGTTACCGAAACCGACCGCATGAATGCCTTGATCATGGATATGCTTCAGCTGTCGCGTTTTGAAGTGAAAGCAGTGAAGCTCAAATCACAACCTATCGATATTGTACGGCATATTCAAGCGCTGTTGTATTCATTTGCACCGCAGCTGGAAAGTCGTCATCTGCGAGTTGTAACATCCGGGGACGAGACACTATGGGTGAATGCAGATCCAAGAAGAATCGATCAGGTGCTATTGAATCTGCTCAGCAACGCCGTGCGTCATACTCATGAAAGTGGTACGATTACAGTCGATTGGCAAGTGATGAACGATGAAGAGGTAGAGATTGCGATCGAGAATGAAGGTGACCCAATTCCTGCTCAGGATCTGGAGCGAATCTGGGATCAATTTTACCGTGCTGAACGTTCAAGAGATCGCAAAACTGGCGGAACCGGGCTAGGATTAGCGATTGTGAAGCATATTTTTGAATTACATGAGAGTCGATATGAGGTTAATAATACAGAGAATGGCGTGGCATTCCGTTTTACGTTGAAGCAAGCGCCAATCGATAGAGAGACGAGGGAGATAGATGAATAAAATGACGATTCCAGCAGCATGTGTGCTGCTAGCAGGTGTTGTACTTGTAAGTGGTTGTGGCAAACAGACGGAAAACACGACTGCCGCGCCTCAAACTTCCACGACTGAGCAGCAAGGAAGTGCCAATTCCTCCTCAGCATCCAATGAATCAACAGAATCGGCAATCGAGACGAATGATAATAATGAAGCTGCTACAGCTAACGATCCATCTGCCAGTTCGGACGATATTCTTATAATTATTGATCAATCGGAAAAACCCATCGAAAATGCCGGGAGTTTTGATTTCTTTATCAATCGTTTACCAAAAGGATATCATCTGGATAAAATGACTTGGACAGGTAAAGGCAAAGCGATCGTCAATACCTATGAACAAGCCGTGGAGAATGGTGGGAGCGGTGGTCCAGAGCAAGGTTCATTCTACATTAGTGGGGACGGACAATTTTCCGGATTCTTGTATCCTGAATCTAGAAAAGGCGAGCAGGGTACCGTATCATTTACGTTCGCCAATGATTCCGGAAATGAACTATCTTGGGAGAAAAAACTAACGCTGAAGTGATGGAAATGAAGATGCTTCGTCCTGATGAATAGGATGGAGCATTTTTGTATATTTAAAGAGACAATGATTGTCTGCTCAAGTTCTCGTTCTATAGCGTTGCTGATTTGGGACTGAAATATTAAAGATTACATACTATAGGTGAATGGAAGGTACCATTATAATAGAAGTAATTTTTCTGTAAATGGTTTAAAGGAGGGTATGATTTTATTTTGCAACTAATTTCATTTGGTCAATGATAATCCGTTTTAAGCAAAATACAAAGTGGATTTTAAATAGTGTAGTAGTGTGATCGGGCTAATCAAAGTATATACAATAGCAATTCTTTATTTTTATATGAAAAGGAATTGGAAACGGTCTAACATTCTACCTATGTATGCAAGAGGAGTATAAAACCATCAACATTAACATAATAATAGTTATGTAAACTAAAATGATATATATCGTTCTTAATTGAGAAGAAAATCAGTTTTCTACTATTGATATATGGAAACCTAACATCCCCTTATTTCCGACCATCAAACATTCCTTTTCACACACATACAAAACCGCAGTATCGTACATTTGGCTTACATACTTACCTATTTCTCTCTAAATACGGAAATAAAGCGCTTGAAAAAAGTTCCTGTTTCCTCTACAATTACAAACGATAATGAGATTCAATATCAATTACGCTATAGGGGGAATACAAATCATGTTCAGGCTTCAAAAATCGGTCGCTGGAATGATGGCATTATTATTCGTGCTGATCATGCTGGCAGGCTGTGCTTCTGGCACAAATACAGGGGAGTCCGCAAATGCTTCTGGCGAACAAAGTAGCAGTACACAAGCTTCAGCAAACACGCGAGTCATCAAACACGCAATGGGTGAGACGACCATCACTGGTACGCCCAAGCGTATTGTTACGTTATATCAAGGCGCCAATGATATCGTTGTATCACTGGGAATCAAACCTGTTGGTGTAGTCGAATCTTGGGAGCAGCAACCCGTCTACGATTATCTAAAAGCCGATCTAGGCGATGTGCAACAGGTAGGTCAGGAAACTCAACCGAATCTGGAGGAAATACATAAGCTAAAACCGGATTTGATCATTGCGACCAAAACGCGTCATGAAGATATTTATAATCAACTGTCACAGATTGCTCCAACGATCGTAACAGATAAACTGTACGATTGGAAAGAAGGCGTAAAACTCATTGGCGAAGCATCTGACCATGAGGATCAAGCGAACCAATTGATGGCAGATTGGGATAAACGTACAGCCGATTTTAAACAAAAAATGGGCGACCGTTTGCCGATTGTTGCCAACATCATTAACTTCCGTGAAGACGAAGTTCGTGTTTACTACCTCAGTTATGCAGGGATCATTCTGAAGGATCTTGGCTTCACCAGACCTGCCGGACAAAATGATGAGGATTGGGGCGCGGAGCTGACTTCTAAAGAAAGCATCCCGGATCTGAACGCGGATATGATCTTTAATTTTAACTACGATAAGACTAGCCCGGAAACGGTAAAATTGTATAACGACTGGACCAGCAGTCCCCTTTGGGCCAATCTGGATGCTGTGAAGAAAAATCAGGTGTATCAGGTTGATGAAATTATGTGGAATATGGCAGGCGGCTACAAATCAGCCAATCTGCTGCTGGATGACCTGTACAAGCAGCTCAAATTAAATTAAACATGAAATGCCAAAGCAAATAAGGGGACTGTTCGGACGGTGTATAGGTCGATGTTACTTACCACCGGACGGACGCCCTTTTTTTCATGACATGGAAGTATGATCCGGATTGCGGTTTGGATTGGAGATTATTACATGAGAGAGTGAGTCTATGTTTCCGTTATTGAAAACGAACAAATCCAGACTATTCGGAATGCTGCTGCTGGCGATCGTCTGTGTAGCTTCCGGCATGGCGAGTATGATCTTTGGACGGACGCCGATTACGATGAGCGATCTGATCCATACGTTTACCCAGTACGATCCGCAGTCTATTCCGGATGTCATTTTGAAAACGGAACGTTTGCCGCGTACATTGATCGCTGCGGTGGTAGGCGCAAGTCTGGCAGTTGCTGGTGCGATGATGCAGGCGCTAACACGTAATCCGCTTGCTTCGCCAAGTGTATTCGGTATTAATGCTGGTGCGATTTTCTTCATTGTCATTGCTATTGTTGTATTTTCCATTCGAGCATTGACAGCTCTGATGTGGTTTGGATTCGCCGGAGCAGCCGTATCTGCAATTATCGTATATATGCTTGGCTCGATTGGACGCGATGGATTGACGCCGATCAAGATTGTATTGGCAGGTACGGCGATGACGGCTTTGTTTTCCTCCTTTACGCAGGGCATTCTTGTTTTGGACGGTACTGGTTTGCAGGATGTATTGTTCTGGCTGGCTGGTTCTGTCAGCAATCGTTCATTAGAGATGCTGTACCCGGTGCTTCCGTATATGGGGATTGCCGCAGTGATCTCGCTTGGTATGGGTCGAGCGGTGAATCTGCTATTAACCGGTGATGATATTGCACGGGGCATGGGACAAAATGTACTCGTTGTTAAGCTGCTTATGGGTCTGGTGACCGTTCTGCTTGCTGGCAGTGCGGTGTCGGTCGCTGGTGCTGTCGGGCTGGTTGGGCTAGTTGTTCCACATCTGATGCGGTCGCTAGTGGGCAATGATTATCGCTGGTTAGTACCGTATTGTCTGTTCGGTGGCGGTATTCTATTGCTGCTGTCGGATGTCGTTGCACGATTGATTATTTCACCGTCCGAGCTGCCGCTTGGTGTGATGACGGCGCTGATTGGCGGGCCGTTCTTCATTTATATTGCCCGCAAGGAGGTGACCCGGATATGAAAAAGACATTTGTACTACGTAGCCGTGGGAATGGGTTCTCGCTTCAGCTAGATAAGCGTTCGCTGGGCATCATGCTAATTCTACTCGTGCTTGTGTGCATAGCGGCAGTACTAGGCACTAGTCTGGGTAGCGATTATATCGCGCCGCTGGATGTACTACGCAGCATTCTTGGGCTGGATAACGGTGACAACGATTTTGTCGTATTGACGCTGCGGTTTCCACGGGTGCTGTTGTCGCTATTAGTTGGACTCGCATTGGGAATGTCGGGTGCGATTTTGCAAGGTATTATACGTAATCCGTTAGCTTCGCCTGATGTAATCGGTATTACCGGTGGTGCAGCAGTCGCGGCAGTTGGATTTGTTACTTTGCTAGGCGGTGCAATCAGTATTAAAATGCTGCCACTGTTTGCGATCGTAGGCGCACTGGTGACGGCATTGATTATTTATATGCTGGCATGGAAATCAGGAGTTACGCCGATTCGGCTCGTGCTGATCGGGATCGGGGTATCTGCGATTACGGGCGCAGCAACGACCTTTATGCTGATTATCAGCCCTTTTTACACGGCAGGGCAGGCGTATGTGTGGCTAACCGGAAGCATATACGGAGCGACATGGACAGATGTGAATACGATCTGGCCGATGCTGGTCATCGCTGTTCCGGCAGCGCTGTGGCTTGCTCGTAGTCTGAATGCGCAGGAATTTGGCGACGATCTGGCAACTGGTCTTGGTGTGACGGTGCAGCTACATCGACTATTGCTGCTCGGATGCAGTGTTCTGCTGGCGGGAATCGCAGTAGCAGTAGCGGGAACGATCGGATTCGCGGGTCTGATGGCACCGCATATTGCGCGTCGTCTCGTTGGACGTATGTTTGGCAGTCTGTTAATCGTATCAGGGCTGGTTGGGGCATTGGTTGTGTTTGCCGCCGATCTGATCGGGCGCACACTGTTTGTTCCGCTCGATGTACCAGCTGGTGTATTTACCGCTGGTGTTGGTGCACCATTTTTCCTATATTTGCTATTCCGCAATCGTAATCAATATTAACATTTCGCCGAGGAGGAACAACGATGAGTATACTGGAAGCGAAAGAATTAACAATCACCTATGGCGCCGCTCCTGTTATTGAAAATCTGAATCTGACCATTCCGTCCGGGCAAATCACAGTACTGATTGGTAGTAACGGCTGCGGCAAATCGACGTTACTACGTACGATGGCGCGTCTGCTCAAGTCGCGCTCTGGCTCGGTACTGCTGGATGGTGAGGATATTGCACGTCTACCGACCAAAGAAGTGTCGCGGCGGATGTCTATTTTGCCACAGGGACCAACTGCGCCGGAAGGGCTGACGGTGAATCAGCTCGTGCGGCAGGGGCGTTATCCGCATCAGAGCTGGCTCAAGCAATGGTCGCGCGAAGACGAGCAAATGGTGCAGCAGGCGCTGCAAGCAACGCGTCTGACTGAGATGTCGGAGCGCCCTGTGGATGCCCTGTCTGGTGGTCAGCGTCAACGGGCATGGATTGCTATGACGCTGGCACAAGGAACCGAAACGCTACTACTGGACGAGCCGACAACGTATCTGGATATGACGCATCAGATTGAGATTCTGGATTTGCTGTTTGAGCTGAATGAGCAGGAAGGGCGTACGATTGTCATGGTACTGCATGATCTGAATCTGGCATGTCGTTATGCGCATCATATTGTGGCGGTGCAGAATCGTAATATTTTCGCTCAGGGCAAGCCAGAGGAGATTATCAATCAGGAGCTCGTGCGACAAGTATTCCATATGGAATGCGAGATTGCGGTAGATCCACTGTTTGGCACACCGCTCTGTATTCCGCATGGAAGGGGGCGTCGTCTGCATGATCCAGCAGTCACACCAAAGATTTGAACCGTATGAGCTGGATGTATTAACTTCGCAATATCGACTGGCATTGGAGCCGGGAGACGATCCGTCACTTTCGCTTGCCTGTCGTGATCTGCTGAAATTGGAAGTAAGTGAACCGTATTTGCAGCGGGTCGCTGGTGAGATTTTCGAGACGGATTCTATGAAGGCAAATGTATCGTTATTCGCAAAACGGTATGCGTATTTGACAATTGCGGCAGGGTTGTTTGCTATGTCGCGCTACAATAAGGCGCTCAATCTGACCCTAGAAAATTGTACGCTTGATTCGTATCGTAAAGGTGAAGCGTGGCTGCCGCGTGTACTGCTGCATGATCGATCCGTAACGATGCCAGAACCGGGACAGCGACATATGTGGCGAGATGAGCTGATCCGACGTATGTTTGCCGATAATCTGGCAAAGGTCTGGTCGGCATTATCTCAGCATACAGGTGTGTCAAAGGCGGTCTTGTGGGAAAATACGGCGATATACGTGTATTGGCTGTATGAGAATTCGTTTGCGGAAGGAGCCGAAGGTGAAGAATTGGAGCGGGTGAAGGAGGACTTCCACTATCTGCTGCATGATGCGCCAGCGATACTATTTGGCGAACGCAAAAATCCGCTTCATACCTTCAATACGCCCAAGCGCATTACATTGGTATCGGAAACACCGATTCGTGTGCGGAAAACATGCTGCTTGTATTATCTGGCGGCAGATGAACTGGATGATTATTGTCCTACCTGTCCAAAGCTGAAACATGGCGCAGTGAGCTGCTGATATACGATAGGTAGATCTATTTGTTCGTTCGTTTGTTTGTTTGTGATTAATTGTCATTCAACAGGCTTTATGGAAGGCTTGTACACTTGTGAATATTCTTCTAAAACATGTTGCTTTTTCACGGATACTATGAGGTGTGTATTTATACGTTTATGCTTGAGTCAGTAGTCAGGGCGCTCTCTATACGGCGATTGATGATGCTATGTGGAGATGGTTCTGACGTTGACCAAGTGTTGCTGAGATATGATCTTGTATGTTGGTCAAAGCGCAATATGTTGCAGATACAAGTCAAATAGCGATTCGTATCATTCACGTTTTAAGATGCAAGCGAAATAAAAACTTGTCGACATAAAAGAATAATATTCGACAAACAACGAGTTATCGCGTTTACATCGTATTCACATATTCGTTTACAAAATATATATTTTCGCATACAGCGTTTTATCCCGATTTTGCTGTAATTTTCTTATAAAATCCATATATCTCTTAGATTCCCTAAAAAGTTGATTGTTGACAACTATATCACGCATCTTATAAGATAGGAATCGAATTGCTGATACTGATAATCATTATCATTTTAGAAACCGGAGGAGATATGCTGTGCATTTTACAGAAATGCAAAACCTGCAAAATCGGTTGATTGCTAAAGCCGCCGATGAGCTAGGAATACAGTGTGAGCTGCTAGTTCCGGGTTGCGAGGATTTTATGAAATTGACGAAGCAGAATATGAGCATCGTTATTAACAAAACTCGCTCCCATCGCTTGCCGCTCATATCGGGATTACTTGCCAAAAACAAGCAGGCTGCGAATCAACTGCTATCAGAGCAAGGATTACCTGTACCTGCTCATATCGTCGTTAGCGAAAACAATGAGCAAGCATTATCGTTTCTGGCATCTATATCCGCAGCGGGACATTCACTCGTTGTGAAGCCGCTGGATGCGAGTAGTGGCAATGGAGTAACCCTTGATGTGCGTACCCCGCAGCAATTGGCAGAAGCGATACAGGATGCGGCAGTATTCAGCCAACAGATAATGCTGCAACAGTATGTGCAAGGTAACGATTATCGAGTGCTGGTGATCGACGGCAAAGTCGTAGCAGCGACTGAATATTCGCCTGCGTATCTGGTTGGTGACGGTCAACGAACGATTGGAGAACATCTCGCTGAATTGAATCGTCAGCATCTGCGGCAGACAGAGATTGGACCGTTAACCTTGTTCAACATGCTACAGCCTGATGATCCAGCGATTACAACGTCGTTAACAGCGCAGGGATATGAGCTGAGCACTGTGCCAGAAGCAGGCTGTATCGTTACATTGTATTCGCTAGAACATACCGAGATCGGTAAAGTAAGCGAATTCTCACGCGACTGTACAGACGAGCTACATGACCATAATGTGAAGCTGGCTATTCGCGCCGCACAGATCCTGAATATTGACGTAGCTGGTATCGATATTCGTTGTAACGACATTTCAATTCCTTTAACTTCGGATTGTGGAGGTATATTGGAAGTGAATGCATTGCCGGATTTTGTATTTCATGTCTATCCGTATGAGGGACAAGGCCGGGCGGTTGCACATCGGTACGTCGAATATATATTCAATCAACAAGTCAATGGACCCGTTACGACGAGTTCAAACCTACAAAGGAGTGTACATTAATATGTCACTGGAACTAAAAAGTCAGTATTTGAAAATGCAGGAGCAAAAGGAATCGAATGCACGCGCGTATCCACGCCATTTTCCACTTGTAATCAGCAAGGCAAAAGGCATGATGGTGACAGATACGGAAGGACGGCAGTATTACGATTGCCTTGCTGGAGCAGGAACGCTGGCGCTGGGACATAATCATGATGTGGTTGTGGAGGCGATTCGAGACGTGCTGAATCAGCAGATTCCTTTACATACGCTGGATCTGGCGACGCCGTTGAAGTTGGCATTTATGGAAGAACTGTTTTCCTTATTGCCAATGGAAATGAGAGATCATGCCAAAATTCAGTTTTGCGGACCGACTGGTGCAGATGCAGTAGAAGCAGCGATCAAGCTGGTGAAAACGGCAACTGGTGGACGTTCCATTCTTGCTTTCCAAGGTAGTTATCACGGTTCGACGCAGGCAACGATGGCGATGAGCGGGAATTTGAGCAAGAAGCAACATCTGCAAAGTCTGCTACCGGATGTGCATTTCCTGCCATTCCCGTATGAATATCGTTGCCCATTTGGTGTTGGGGGTGAGATGACAGCACAGCTAAGTGCGCAGTATATCGAGAACTTGCTGGACGATTGTGAGAGTGGTATTGCTGCACCATGTGGTGTCATTGTGGAAACGGTTCAGGGCGAAGGTGGAGCGATTCCAGCGAATATCCGTTGGTTGCAGGAGTTGCGCCGGATTACAGCAGAGCGCGGCATTCCGCTAATCATTGACGAAGTGCAGACCGGATTTGGACGGACAGGAAAAATGTTCTCGTTTGAACATGCAGGTATTGTGCCGGACGTTATCATCTGCTCCAAAGCAGTCGGTGGTAGCCTGCCGATGTCGGTGATCATGTATCGCGATGAACTAGATCGTTGGCAGCCGGGGGCACATACAGGCACATTCCGTGGCAATCAGATGGCAATGGCGACAGGGCTGGCGACGCTTCGCTATATTCAAGAACAGCATGTAATGGACAATGTGCGCGAACGCGGACAGCAGATCATGAACCGGTTGCGCAGTCTGCAAGAGAGTGTGCCTTCGCTTGGTGATGTGCGGGGTCGTGGTTTGATGATTGGCGTTGAAATTGTTGATACCAATGCTGTCATGGATCGGCTTGGTCATTATCCGCCGAGTGGCAAGCTGGCGGAACAGATTCAGCAGCGCTGCTTTGCCAATGGATTGATTATCGAAGTGGGTGGACGTCATTCATCGGTTATTCGCTTCTTGCCGCCGCTTGTTATTAGTGAGCAGGAAACAGATAAGGTGCTGGAGCTGTTTACGACTTCTGTACATGAAGCGCTGGCGGAGTATCCACGCTAATGTCGCTCATGAGTCGGTTACGGCAACATGCGGTATTAGGATCGATTCTGGTCGGTGCCTTTTCACTGGTGCTGACGAACAGTGCGTTTAATGTGCTGTTGCCTTATTTTGTACAGTACTACCATGTATCCACATTGACCGGTGGCTGGATTATTGCACTATATATGCTGGCGATGACACTCACGATGCCCGTTGCTTCATTGATCGTGGATCGTCTGGGACGTAAGCGCACGTATATGCTAGGCATCGTGCTGTATGGTTTTTTTTCGATTGTGGGCGCGCTGTTCTATCCATATGTGGCGGTCATGCTGATTGTACGGTTTGTCCACGGTGTAGCGGCAGGGCTGATGATTCCGCTATCGCTCGTATTGCTATTTGATTATTACGGCACCGAGGTGCGCGGACGCATTACCGGAGCATGGGGCATGCTGCTTATGATTGCTCCGGCGGTCGGTCCGACGCTGGGCGGCATTATTATTCAATTCGGGCGACTGGATCTACTGCTCTGGCTCAATGTACCATTTGCAATTGGAGCGTTGATCTGGTGTGGGCGATACATTCAGCCGTATGAACCGGCACGCCGCAAATCAGTGCAGCTATCTAGCCTAGGTCTGATGGTTGGCGGAATTGCGCTGCTTAGCTTTGGTATTCAGCTGCACGCATCCACTTGGCTGCCTGTCTGGTTGCCGTGGCTCATGCTGGTAGCAGGGCTATCTTCGCTAGTACTTTTCGTGCGGGTGGAGAATCGACGCCATGAACCGATGATTCGTTACGGATTGTTGCGTCAAAATGTGATTTTTGCATGGACGGTGTTCATTTCCACGATTCAGGATTGTGTAATGTTCGGTGCGATCTTTGCGCTACCGCTATTATTTCAGCAGGTCTTCGGCTTATCTCCATCATTGTCAGGCATGATGTTTCTGCCGACGGCGATTGGTACGAGCCTGTTTATGTGGATTGGCGGTACATGGATGGACAAAGGGCAATCGCGACGTTTTATTGCCTGGGGTGCATTGCTTGTAACCGGGACGTTGATGGCATTTGCCTGGTTGCCGTATATGACCGCAACGATCGCTGTTCTCGTTATCGTCGTGCTGATGGCATTGCGTGGGATCGGAATGGGCTTATCTGGTATGAGTGTATCAGCGATTGGGCTACAGGCGTTACCGGAAGAGGATATGCATGAAGGATCAGCACTGGCAACGACGCTGCAACGGTTGATTTCGTCGTTTGCGTTGATCATTCTGACGCTCTTTTACGATGCACGGTGGCAGATGCTGGTGACAGCCGGACAATCGGCGAGTCTTGCACAGTGGGCGGCATTGCGGGAGATTTTCATGATTCTTGGCGGGCTGCTGCTCTGTACACTACCGGTTATTTTAACCATAACAAGAAAGAAGGTTGGCATCATTGTTGAAGATCATAAGCAAACCACAGCCTGATTGCCTGCATCTAGCCGGACAACATGCCTGCAAATTGCTGCTGAACTGCTACATCCGCGAATTGAGACAGGAGCGCCCACAGCAGATTGTCGTAGATGAAGCAGCGCTAGCGGCAGTGATCCGGTTTCCGAATAGCGGCATGACGGTAAAAGCGCAGCTGTCGTACTATTCAGCAGCTGACGAGCATGAATATGCGTCGCTATTGTGGTCTGGCGATGGATCGACAGAGCAAGCATGGAGTGGAGCAGTATCGGGACTGCCGGCGGAAGGTGATTGGGAAGATGAAGCACAATCAGGAAAATATGTACCTGCACAGCAGTCAGCGTTCTTCCTGACCCATCAACCGGGCGATTCTCAGGAACAAGCGTCACAAGTCAGCCATTATCAGCTGCTACGCTGGATCATTGCCGAGCTGTCTACGGATCAGGATGTGAAGGCAGATGCTGTACGGGAATTTATGAGCCGAGTGGATAATAGTGTGCGTAATATGGCGCTATATATGCAGTATGCGCAGAGTAAGCAGCGCGATGTTTCTGACTATCAAACTTCCGAACAGGGGCTTGTATGTGGGCATCCATTTCATCCGTTTCCGAAAAGCACGGTCGGTTTCGGTGCGCAAGACAAGCAACGATATAGCCCGGAGCTGGGAGCTTCCTTTCAACTCTGTTATATGGCGGTACATCGGGATTGTTATCACACAGAATGGGTGGATGAACAGGCGGAGCTTCAGTTTGTACAGGTATTGGATACGTTGTTGCAGGAATTGCTAAGTACGCAACCGGGCATCAAGGTAGATGAATATGCGTTATTGCCGATGCATCCTTGGCAATATGAGCATGTGCAGCAATTACCTGATGTACAGCAGTATGTGGAGCGGCGGATGCTGATTCCGCTTGGTGCAGCTGGATCGCTGGCATATCCTACTTCTTCGGTACGCACGGTGTATATACCGGATATGAATTGCAATATGAAGCTGCCACTCAATATTCAGATTACCAATCTGACGCGCAATAACAGCGAAGAACAGATGCAGCGTACGCTGGAAGCGGCGCGCTATGTATTGGACAGAGATGGTTTTGCAGGAGAAGCAGGTACACATATCGCTTATGAAAAAGGAATCGGTACGTGTACATTTGCAGATGAGATGTTGACGCGCCTATTCACTGTTGCTTATCGACCAATCGCATTTGATCCATCGTGCACGTATGTCCTGTCCAGTCTAGTGGAGAGTCATGTGCCAGGCGGCGTATCTCGATTGGTCAACATGCTGAAAGCATCTGTTCAGAACAATGTACCAATCACGCAAATAAACGGGCAAACAGACGGGCAACATCATACTTCGGATGCACTGATCCGACAAGCGGAACGATGGTTGCAGGATTATCTGGAATTGTCCCTGCTGCCGATTGTACGAATTGCTGAGCAGGAAGGGATTCATTTTGAAGCTCATTTGCAAAATACGCTGGTGACGCTGTATGAAGGGATGCCAAAGCAGTTTATCATTCGTGATCTGGAAGGCGTTAGTGTCGAGGAGCAGCATGGACGAGAGCACGTATCCATTTTGTCTGACAAAGCTAATATGAGTGCGGAGCCGCATCATCAAGCGGAAAGCCAGCAATATGCTTCATCGGTATTGAACAGTGCGCAGCAGCCCAAGTATCTGTTCTATGATCAACAGTCGGCGCGAAACCGTACGACGTACTATTTTATTGTGAATCATCTAGGTTCGCTCATTCATGTGCTGGCGCGGGATACCGGATGCCGAGAGCAGCAGTACTGGCGCATCGCGCAGTCGTTGCTCAAACGGGAACAGGAGCAAACGGGCAATACATTTGCAGCATATTTGTTACAGACGGATGCGTTTCTGGCGAAACAGAATTTGCGTAGTTGTCTGCAAGGACATGGCGATACACCGGATTATGTATATGTAACCAACAGGCTAAAAGGAGTGAGCGTAATGGGAACAAGCGGATTTGTAACGACATTGCCGGGTAAGCAGTGGACGGCGTATACACAGGTACAGGAACGGATTATGCGGCAGACGCTGGAAGCACTTTGGTTTGAAGGCATCGTTTCTTATCAATGCGAAGGTCAGCGCTGGATGACAGATGGAACGACGGCAGACGGACAGACGGTTACATACACCTGCATCGCAGAGCAGAAAGCGAGCTTTGGGCGGGTGAAAATAGAGCAGGGCACGCTTCAGCGTAATGGCGAATCTTGCACCGACCTCTATGTATTTTTGGAAGAAGTAGTACATCATCGGCTGGAGGGCGAACGGGTTCAACATTTCATCCATGAGCTGTTGGAGACGCTTGCCAAAGACAGCCAGTGCCGTGCCAATCTGCCTGCACGTATCCCGGTAGAAGATCGTCATTATGATGCGCTGGAAAGTCATATGACCGATGGTCATCCGTATCATCCAAGCTATAAGTCGCGTCTGGGCTTCTCCCTGCGAGATAATGCCGCTTACGGACCGGAGTTCAACACCGATGTACAGCTATTCTGGGTAGCGGCGCAACGGCAATGGGCGGATACTGCATTGTCGCAGGGCGTGAGCTATGAGAAGCTGCTTGAACAGCATTTGACAGTAGAAGATCGGACACGGTTTGAACAGTTAATCACTGCAACCGGCAATTCGGTTAACGATTATGTGCTGTTGCCTGTGCATCCGTGGCAATGGGAGCATCAGATTCAGCCCGTATTCACTGGACAACTGTCGCGACAGGAATTGATTGCACTGGGCTATAGCGATACACCGTATCGGGCGCAGCAATCCATCCGTTCGTTATCCAATCGCCGTCATGCTGATGCGCCGTATATCAAGCTGGCACTGCATATGACCAATACCTCGACCAGTCGTATTCTGGCACATCATACGACGCAGAACGCACCGTTGATCAGCGACTGGCTGGAGCGTTTGATTGCGCAGGATGCGTATTTGCAGCAATTGGATTTTGACATTTTAAAAGAAATCATGGGCATTTCCTTCCGTTATGCTGAGTTGCCTGCGCTACAGTATGGTAGCGCATATGGATCGCTCGGCACGATCTGGCGCGAAAATGTAAGCACCAAGCTGCATGAAGGGGAAGACGCGTGGCCGCTCAACGCGGTATCGCTCATCCAGCCGGACGGCGAACCGTTCTGTGCCGACGTGATTGCACGGCATGGCGTACGTACATGGAGTCGCGAGCTGGTGCGCAACGTCGTTCTGCCGATTGTACATCTGCTGTATGCTCATGGCATCGCGCTGGAAAGTCACGCGCAAAACATTATTCTCGTGCTGGAACAAGGACTGCCAAAGCGTATCATCGTCAAAGATCTGCATGACGGTGTGCGGTATGTGCCGGATCAACTGTTACATCCCGAATGGGCACCAGAGCTGCATCCCATTCCCGAAACGCATCGCAAATTCAACCGGTATTCATTCATCCATGCGGAGACAACGGAGGAAGTACGGGATTATACGTATGACGCCTTTTTCTTCATTTGCGTAACGGAGCTGGCATTGACGATGGAGAAATTCGGCTTGCCAGAGCGTGAATTCTGGCAATTGTGCGCAGATGTGATTGGCGATTATCAGCAGCAGCATCCGCAGTACAATGAGCGCTTTGCAGAGTATGATCTGTTTGCACCGGATTCATTGATTGAGGAAATGACCAAGCGACGCTTATACGGAGATAGTGAGCTGTATTTCCGCAGTGTCAGCAATCCGCTACGTCAGGCGCGAGATGGGCAATGGTAATGAGAAATCATCTATTGCTGGATAGTATTCGAGACGGACAGCCGGTATTCGGTCTGTTCGTCTCCATCCCGCATCCGATTATTATCGAGATGATCGGGCATGCGGAATATGATTTTGTCATTATCGACTGTGAGCATACGACTACTAGTTTGGAGCAGGTTGAGGAGATGATCCGTGCTGCTGAGCTGGTAGGCGTCACACCGCTCGTTCGAATCGGACAGCTGGAACGCACGAATGTGTTGCGATTGCTAGATAGTGGCGCGCAGGGAATCATCCTGCCAAGTGTGGAGAGTCTGGATCAGATCGAGGAAGCGGTACAGTATATGTACTACTATCCAGAAGGACAGCGTAGTCTGAATAGCGGACGTGCGGGAACGTTTGGCAAATACAGCTTGCAGGAGTATGTACAGCAGGCAAATGAGCAGATCATGCTCATTCCGATGATCGAGAGTGCCACTGGGGTAGAGCGCAGCTTGGAGATTATGAGTCATCCGCAGGTGAGCTTTGTGCTAGAAGGAGCTGCCGATCTATCGCAATCGCTCGGTGTACCGTGGCAGACCGATCATCCTGACGTAGTGGCGGCGCTGGAGCAAGTATATGAAGCATCTCGTACCGCCGATGTGCCATATGCAACTGTTGCGCGGCAGGAGCAAGATATGCAGCGCTGGCGAGAACGAGGTGTACACATCTTCGTACTGGGCGATGATCGTAATACTGCTTTTCGTGCATATCATACCAAGCGCAAGCAATATCGTACTTCGGGAGGTTGGACATGAGACAAGCTGTAACAGAAGTCATACAACAGATTCAGGATAGCAGCAGAGAGCCAGTGTGCGCGTACGTGTATGATCTCGTATCGATGCAAGAACATGTGCAAGGCATGCTACAAAGCTTACCGACACAATGCTGGTTATTTTATGCGATCAAGGCGAATCCCGATCCGCACATTATTCGTAGTTTGTTACCACTCGTAGGCGGCTTTGAGGTTGCTTCGATTGGTGAGCTGATGAAGGTGCGCGAGATTAGCCGCGATGTACCAATCCTGTTTGGTGGTCCTGGTAAAAAGGAGTACGAACTGGAGCAGGCGATTCGCCAGCATGTGTATTGTTTGCATGTGGAAAGTTTACTCGAACTGCGCCGGATTATTTATATCACCCGACGTTTGCAGGCGACAGAGGGATCTGCTTTTAACGAGCCGACGCGGATTATGCTGCGAATCAATCTGCATTCCGGCGAATTGCCGCAGACGAAGATTACGATGGGGGGACGTGCCACGCCGTTCGGGCTGGATGAAGGCTTGCTGGAAGAAGCATTATCTATCGTGATCAGAGAAGGTGCGGGAGCGGTTAAGCTGAGCGGATTCCATTTCCATTCTCTGTCCAACAATCCCGATGCGGAATTGCACGCAGAGATGGTAGGTTTATACATGCAAAAGGCAGCCCAGTGGCAGCAGCAATATGAGCTGGAACCGCTAGAGCTGATAAATGCAGGTGGTGGATTCGGCGTGTCGTATGATGAGCAGACACCAGACTTTGACTGGAAGCTGTTCACTTCACTGGTGGTAGAGTTGCCGTTACGAGAGTTATTGCCGCAAGCGAGACTGATCTTCGAGCCGGGACGGATGATAGTGGCGGATTACGGATATTATGTCGCGGAAGTTAGCGATCTAAAAGTATCGCATGAACAGAACTTTGCCGTACTGCGCGGAGGTACGCATCATAATCGCTTGCCAGCGTCATGGGGGCATAACCATCCGTTCCTAGTAATGGCATCGGAGAACTGGAGCGCTCCATGGGCACGATCGGAAATTCGTCAGCAGGCAGTTCATCTAGTCGGTGAGCTGTGTACACCGAAGGATCGAATGCATAGTGATGCTATGGTGGAGCATTTGCGGGTTGGTGATCTAATCGTGTTCGTGAAGTCTGGCGCGTATTGCTGGACAATCTCGCATCATGATTTTCTCGGACATCCGCATCCTGAATTTTATTACATAACGAAAGGAAGTGACGGCGATCATGGTATCATCGGCAACGACGGCAATGCAATCTGGCAGACACATCGCTGAACGGCAGATTTGCCGCGATTTGATGAACTCTTTTTTAGCGGAGCAATTTTTCCCACTGGATCAAAAACAATGGATCCCATGGGAAGATGCACCGCAGGAGATCCAGCAGCTGTATAGTGATCAACAGGCACAGGGAGATCTATGGCTGTATGTGTCTGATCAGCTACTCTTTCTCGCTATTGACGGCATTCGGTTGGGGAGAGAATGGGTAGCAAATTCTCCCGTATATGTTCGGAATACAGCATCGACGGAATCAGACTGGCAGCCATTGCATGAAGCCAGTCTGATCGCTGAACATATCCTGTCATTCACATTGACTACAGAAGAATTCGCTCAGCCGGGCGTTGCGGACTTTATTACTGGTATTCGCACGGCTGTACAGCAATTATCGCTTAGTCTAAACCCAGACTCATTGCAGGCACTGATTGACCGTCAGCCGCAATCGGCGTACGAATGGTATGTATACGCCGAGCAGGTAGCCGCGCTACGAGATCGTCCATTTCATCCGTCGTCCAAGGCGAAGACAGGCTTCAGTGAGCAGGATTGTCTGGAGTATGCCGCTGAATTTGGCGAGTCTATTCCGCTGCGCTGGTTGGCAGTGCGTCATACCCATATTCAACAAGGCAAAGAAGACAGCTCCTTGTCGCTGACTGATCTGTTAAGCAGTACTGAGCAGCAAGCGCTGAATGCAGAATTACAGCGTCTTGATCTGAGCACGGCAGAATATAGTCTACTACCTGTGCATCCGTGGCAGTTGGAGCATGTGATCATTCCACGATTTGCGAGTGAATTGGAGCAGCGCATTCTCGTTATTTTAAAAATGGAAGCTGGTCAAGTGCAGGCGACTTCCTCGCTACGTTCTATGGCTCCACAGCAGCCGAATACGATGATGCTCAAGCTACCGGTAAGTGTATTATCCCTCGGCGCAGCACGGTACTTGCCGGTTGTGAAGCTGTTGAATGGATTGTCCGGCGAGCGAATGCTCCGGCAGGCAGTGGAATGCGATCCACAATTGCAGGATACAGTATGGCTCTGTCAAGAGAACCACTGGTGGGGCTATATGCCATCTGATATGGGATTGTATGATGATCATCCGCGTCATCTGGCAGCACAGCTGCGCTTGTACCCGGAGATTCTGCTGGATGAGCAATATCGCATCGTACCGATGGCAGCGCTGGGTGTGCAGATGAACGGGACGCATATTTTGACTGGGCTGTTTGGACGTTCGCTGTCAGCGGCAGAAGCGACAGACGTTTACCGTCAGTTGAGTGAATTGTTCTACAATGTAGTCATGCGGCTGTTCAAAATTGGTGTCGTACCAGAGATTCATGGGCAAAATTGCTGTGTCGTCTTGCGTGACGGTGTTCCGCACAGCTTGCTGTTCCGCGATCATGATTCTGTGCGTCTGCATCCACCATATACAGAAAAGCACGGCATCGCCGATCCACAGTATCATATCCGTCCGGGCTATTCGAACAGCCTGTATAATGAAACGCTAGAAAAGTTAATTTTCTACGTACAATCGCTTGGTACCCAGGTGAATCTGGCTGCTATTATGGAAAGTCTGAGCGAAGTATATGGTGCGGATGAGCGTCAGCTCTGGCAGATTACATCGTCATCGTGGCAACAGGCGCTCAGTGCAGTGGATGTACCAGACGAGGATCGCAAGCTGTTACATCAGTGCATTTTCGAAGCGGAGCAGTGGTCAACCAAGTTGATCGTATGTCCGCTGCTGGAAGCAGATGGTGTACCCGGTGCAATGCCTTCAGGCAAAGGGAAAGGTCACAACCCGTTTCACCAGTTGTAGGGTAGTAGCAAGATGCATGTGAAGCTACGCTGTCTTGAACGATGATTCCTGTCAGTCGAACGTCAATTAATATTGATAGTCGAACAATAGATCGTTCATACTGCAATTCATCAAATGGAGAACTGCATCTGTCATGTATCCATATGATCGCTAAATATCACTTACAAAAAGAGACAGTCGCACCACTCTGCGACTGTCTCTTTTTGTCCTACCTATTCGTCTAGATCAATCCGGGAATTGTACTTTGCCTGGTACGATGTATGCACTTGATGTGCCATTCGCAGGCAACGCTTGAATTGTATCCGTTACGGAAATACCGCGAATGTCGGTAATCCGTACTTTGAGCGGTTGTGTGCCTAGCTGTTCACCGACGAAGTGGTTATAATCCATCTTCGGCAGGCTTACCCAGCTACCGTTCTTTTGTACTTCCAGCTTCAGCACTGGATATTTGTGATTGCGAACTTGAATAGCTGCCCACCATTGGGAGCTGCCTTCTTTGATGCGATAGCTGAAGTTGCCTGTGATCGGTGCTTTAACGACTTTCCACGAAATATTGATTTTGCCGTCTGCGACATTACCGATTTTGGCAAACGCATTTGGCGACAGATCCAGTGCACCGCTTGGACCTTCTGGATACAGATCCGTCACGTAGACAACTGTTTTGCCTTTTGGTCCTTGTACTTCCAAATACGCGCCAGCCAGTGCCGCTTTGACACCGCCGTAGTTCATCTGTGTCGGATTGAGAGCTGTAATTTCCATATTTGCCGGAATCGGGTCAAGCAGTACCGCGCCGCCGGAATAACCGGAGCCGGTATATGTAGCGTAGCCCTGGTATGTATCGTTCCAGGCAGCTGAAGCTGGTACAGCGAACATGGCGAAGCTTAACGTAGCGATGAGTCCGAGCATGCTCCATTTCTTTGTTTTCTTTGTCTTGGTCATAGGAATCCCTCCAGAATGTTGGTTGAAGTGTTGCTGTTACAAGAAGTTCTATGAACAGGCGATATTGAATACGAACATGTTGTAACTAATCACATCACACTTCATCTAACAATGTACTATATCTTATATTTAATTACAATTATTATCAAATATAACAAAAAGGAACTATTGATACTATATAGTCAAAAATAGAATCCATACAGCATATGCAACTATATAACAGTACCTTGCGCGTACAAATTATTTAGCATCAGCGCGATATATTGAACCTCACATCCAAGCTTCGACACAAAATGAGTAACTGAGGCAAAACGACTATTTTTACATGGCGCTGATTCCATTTTGATTATTTTGTGATAGTTTAAAAAGAAACCCATTCTTGTAAGAACATTGGAGGACGATACATATGAGGCGATGGCAAGCAAAAACAGGGACAGGGCTGGCAGCAGTACTGCTAGCATCTTCCATATTACCTAGCGCTGGCTGGAATCCAACGATAGCTGAGGCAGCCGAACATAACGAAACAGCTCATCAGGTGACGATTCCATTAACAGCTGCAATCGAAAGTACATCATTGTCCCCTGGTAAGTCTCTTTTATCTACTGCAAGTGAAGATACATACTCGATCGCAAGCGCTCGTCAACAGACGGTTGGTCATACCGTAGTTGTTCAGGGCATCGTTACATATCGTCAGGACACAGGCAGTGGCTACAGCAATCTGTACATTCAGGACAATGGAGCAGGCATTGTGGTGCGCGGCAGTAATTTGTCGGCACAACAGGGACAGAGCGTTCGAGTTAGCGGGACACTAGGCGCCTATCGCAATCTGCTACAAATTTCCGCTTCAGCGAGCAACGTCACGGTTATCGATCCTAACAGCTCTACACCAGCGCCAACCGAGATCACATCCGCAGACTTTGCCGCAGACAATCCGTATGAAGCTCGTCTGGTCACTGTGAATACGATTGAGGTGGACAGTGTATCCGGCAGTCGTTACACCGTGTCAGATGACAAAGGAACCTTCGTCGTCTATTCCACCGAGCCATGGCTGGAAACAGGCAAATCGTATCGTTCCATTACTGGTGTCGTCACACGCTACAACAATGAATACCAGCTCATTCCGAGATCAGTTAGTGATATTGCTGGTAGTGTGCCGCCAGTGGAGCAGGAGCCGCTCAAGCTAACAATCAGTCAGATTCAAGGTACGGCGCAGACGTCTACGTATGCGGATGAACTGGTACAGCAAGTGGAAGGCATCGTGACGATGGTGAAGAGTAAATCCAGCTTTTACATGCAAATGCCAGATGAGCTGGACGATGGAGATAATCGCACATCGCAAGCTATTCTCGTCTATCGTGCTTCGCACGGAATGAAGGTAGGTGACCAGGTCAGTGTGGACGGCTCGGTTAAAGAATACCGTGAGACTGGATACAGTGATGCCGCCGATCTGACCACAACTGAGATCGCAGCTACTGCGATTCGAGTACAGAATGAGAATCAGACGCTGCCGAAGCCAACGGTTATTGGTGCGGGAGGACGTACGATTCCGTCACAGATTGCTTCACCGAATGGCTTTGTTACCTTTGATCCATCGACGTACAGCATTGATTTCTACGAAAGTCTGGAAGGAATGCGTATTCAGCTTAACGATGCGGATATTATCGGACCGTATGGGTATGAGATTCCGGTATCTGTTGATGTAGATAACAGTCCGCGCCGGACACCTGCTGGTGGCTTGATCATTACCGATGGTGAGTTTAACGCCAATCGTCTGCTTATTGCTGAGAAACCGAAGCAGCCGATCAAGACGGGTGATCGGTTTGATGGAGCGGTAACGGGTATTATGAGTTACAGCTATAGCAATTTTAAACTATTGCCAGATGCGACTCTGCCAACCATTATCGATGGCGGCTGGAAGCGTGAAGTATCTGCGCTGCATAACGGAGACAAGCAGCTGTCTATTGCTTCGTTTAACGTCGAGAACTTCTGGGACGATCCCGCCAATACCGCCAAAACAGAGCGAATCGCCCGCAATGTGATCGACAATCTGCATACACCGGACATTATTGGGCTGATGGAAGTACAAGACAACAATGGAGCAACCGACGATGGTACAACGGATGCTAGCGCCAGCTTCGGCGCATTGATTCGCGATATCGTCGCTGCCGGCGGACCGGAATATCGTTACGCCAGTATCGCGCCGCAAAACAATGAAGACGGTGGTGCACCGGGAGGCAATATTCGTGTTGGTTTCTTGTACAATCCAGCGCGTGTCTCGTTGCCTCAAGCAGCAGGCGGCGTAGGCGATTCGGTGACAGCCGTAACGTATGGACCGCAAGGACTCAGCGTGAATCCCGGTCGAATCGATCCGCAAAATCCAGCTTTTGCCGACTCACGTAAATCGCTGGCAGCACAATTTGAGTTTCATGGACAGACGGTCATCGTGATCGCCAATCATTTGAATTCCAAAGGCGGGGATCAGCCATTGTACGGTTCGGCACAGCCGCCAGTGCGCAGTAGTGAAGTACAGCGTGCCAAGCAGGCAGCAGCATTGAACCAATTTGTTCAGGATACGCTGGCGCAAAATAGCAATGCTAATGTAGTGCTGGTGGGCGATTTTAACGATTTTCAATTTTCCAATACATTTAACATTCTGAAAGGCACGCAGCTGACCAATCTCGTCGATACACTGCCAGTCAATGAGCGCTATTCCTATGTGTATGAAGGCAATTCACAAACGCTGGATCATGTGCTGATGACGCCGGGAATCGCGGACAAAGCCAAGCTGGACATCGTGCATCTGAATGCCGACTTTATGGAAGAGGATGGACGGGTGAGCGATCATGATCCGCTGCTCACCGTTATTGATTTTGCCAAAAAAGGACATTCGGACGACGATGATGATGATTCGGGCAGTAACGCTGGTGGCGGTTCAGGCAATACAGGCGTTGGAACGGGAAATGGTGGTGGAGGCGGGACAACCACTCCGACCATCCCGCCAACAACGCCGATCGTACCGACTGCCACTTCGCAAGGGTTATCAGCAGATGGCAAAACGTCTCGCTGGGTATTCACACCGACCATTTCTGAGCAAAATGGTAGTCAGCTGCGTTCTGTCACAATAACCGCCGATCATATTCAGCAGATGTTGAGCAGCGCAGGAGCAGCTACTTCGCTACAGATTAACCTAGATTCTAACGACACAACAGGCACTTTTCAGGTACAACTGGCTTCGGCTGCTACACAGGCGCTAACAAGTCAGCAGCAGGTGCAGCAATTAGTCATTCAGACGCCAGTGAGTAGTTATACTTTGCCGATCACTCTCGTTCGTGAATCTGTGAAGGATGCACAGTCACTCGTGCTGGATATTACGCCATCGCCAGCGGCAATCACTCAGGCAAGCCTTCTAGGGTACACCGCACGCGTAGCGGTGGATTACAATCTATATACATGGAGCAGTAACACATCCCAGCCTATAACTGAGCTAAACGGCTATATTCAGCGTTCGATCCCGATCGCTGGTATAAGATCGTCGAATCGTCTGGCAGTAGCGCGAGTGGAAGAAGCATCCAATGGCTCCATCACATATACACCGGTTCCATTTACCGTGCAAGATGATACTGTCACCGTATTCAGTCGTAGTAACAGCACCTATGTCGTACTAGATGCGAAAATGCAAACGTGGAATGATATGAACAGTCACTGGGCAGCGTCGTCAGTACAACAGCTTGCGGATCGTATGATTATCAATGGTACCGCCAAACAAACCTTCTCTCCGTCTGCTGCGATCACGCGTGCACAAATGGCAGCCCTGCTAACGCGCGCGCTCGGATTGTCCAAGACTGCGACAGGCATAGAGATAGGAACAGAGAATACTGTGAATGATGGAGCAGGGGGAGACACTGACTTTTCTGATGTAGCTTCCTCGGCATGGTATGCGGATAGCATTCATACCGCTGCTATTGCTGGGCTATTACAAGGCGATACCAGCGGCAAATTCCGTCCCAATGACACCATCACTCGTCAGGAAATGGCGGTTATGCTGGATCGTGTAATACAGCAAAATCATCTGCTCAGTGCCACCGCTGCGGAATCTGCGTCCAATCCAATGAATCGCTTCCCGGATCTGGGACAATCCGCGACATGGGCAAGACAGGCAATCGTTAATCTGGACGCTTCCGGTCTGCTGCAAGGAAATGAGAGTGGGTTGTTCAAACCGCAAAATTCCCTTACTCGAGCCGAAAGTGCGTCAATTATTACTCGCTTACTGGATAAAATCACAAATGAAAAACTTGATAATTAACATAATAATAGTTATGTAAACTAATTGTCATGAATCTAAATCTTGAGCTTAATCTCAATATCAATATCAATATCGATAAAATGAATCAATGATGGATTCGTAACATAAACAGCAAAATAGCCATCCTTTCTATTCGTCTATATTCAGACAAGAAAGGATGGCTGTTTGCTATTTTAATTCAGATTCATTCAGAGGCAGGGTCACTCCAATTCCAGCTTGGCAATGGATGAGCCAATGCCTGGTGTATTGGGATTGTTACTGCCACGCGGCAGATCGAAATTACTGATGTACAGCGTATTCCCTACAAAAGAAAGGCTTGCCGGAAACTCCAGCGGACCGTTATTGCCATTACGTGCAATATCTGTCACCGTGCCATCCAGCGTTACTTTCACAATCGCATTACGCTCGTTAGCAGCAATATACAGATTACCATCCGGTCCAATCGTCAGACCGTCGGCACCGTACAACAGCTCACTTTTGGCAATCAACTGCGGCTGATCTACTGTACCGTCATCTTCAATTGTAAACCGATTCACTTCCCCGGAACTAGTATTGGCAGTGTACACATATCCATCTGTACCGACCGCGATGCCGTTAACAACAATGGCTTGCTCCGGTCGTTCTGCTGTCAAACCGCTGGCATACGTACGCAACTGACCTTCCGGCGTCACTGCATAGATATTACCAGTCGCACCACCAGTTACATACAATGTTCCCTCGCGATCAAATGCCAAACCATTCGCACCCACCACACCGCTGACAAACGTTTCCACTTGGGAACCGTTGAATGGGTCGCCTTTTAGATCATCGGCATTGATTTTATAAATAAGACCTTCCTCGCCGCCGCTGGCAATATACAGATTGCCACTCTCATCCAGCGCCATGCCTGTACCAGTTCGTGGCAATACCGTTAGCACTTCTGCTGCGCCTGTAGTTATATCGATCCGATACAACTCGCGTGTATCCATATCGGCGGTAAAGACATAATCCGCATTGGCAATCACACCTTCAATGCGTGTTCCGGTATTCTGATCTGGCTTCAAATCGGTCAAAATCGATACAGGCAGCAATCCTGCATAAGTGTCAGAAGTTACACTATCATCTGTAGTGTTACTATTCACAGCATTGCCAACTGCATCATCGCCAGACGTATCCGTTGCTGACGGTGCTGCTGCACCAGCGGCTTGCACGTTAACCGATCGACTCGCTGCGTTATATGACACGGTATAACCGAACGCTTCGAATGCTTTGCGTACTGGAATCAACACTTCGCCATCCGCTTGAAATAGAGTAGACGTTGTACTTCCCTCGGTAAAAGCAATACGGTCATCTCCAAGCTGCAAGGTCAGCGATCCCGTCTGTTCCTTCCAATCGGCATCTGCACCCAGCTCTCTGGCAATCGCCGCATACGAAGCATACAAGCTATGATTCACCGTATATCCTTCTACCGTCAGCTCCTGCCCATCAACTTGCAGCTCAATATCCGTTGCTACCGGCGTCGCCGCCCAGCCTGTAGATGGCAATAGCAGTAATCCGCCAGCCAGTGTCGCAGTCATAAATACTTTGTTTCTGATCATAAATGTTCCCCTTTCCGAATTGGATTGGCTTTTGTGCCTATTACCCCTATTCCACAAAAGCGAGAGGTTTCCTTTGAAAAGAAGCAATAAAAGCAGTAATCACCGTATATTTTTTACTTTTTATGTAAATGATGACACGTTGTATTCCGTTTCTACATCCAGAGACCGAGATAACAGGTAGCACATTTCATCCTGTAAGCTGATTCAAACCTCTTCAATGTGTACTACTATGATAACAGGCAACATATTCCTGAATGGAGGGTGAATAGCATGAGGAACATGTTAAACGATACGGAGCAGGCGCATCGCGCAAACCAATCCCCGGAGGGGCAAACGCGTCTTTGCTACATCTGGACACCGGAGGCAACGATAATGAATGAAAATGATCCTACGGAAGATGAATGGTTGGACGGTCTGGACGAACAACAGCGGATTGAGCAGGAACTGGAATATTTGAATTCATGGGATCGAGTGTTGGAATTTTTGTAGATCATATTTGGTAGATTCTATACTACTAGATTGCATCATGAGACAACCGCAAACGATAGCATGACCAAACGCTAATGACTCCTTTTTCTTGTAACGCACAAGAGATGAGTCATTAGCGTTTTTATCTGTCGGAAGCGGGGTAAGTAAGCAGTATAGCTGCTGATACATTGGCGATGTCACACTTGACATATCAGCGTGACGACATCAATAACATCGGTAAACTAGCAGCTGCTGACAATCGCAAAGGGACATTGGCATAGCTTGGTAATGATCCCTTTTTCAAACCAAATCCAACACGAATATGAAGGAGGATGCTCATTATGGGCTTCAATCTCAATAACCTCAAGGATATGCTGACAGGATCAAACAAAGACGGTAATCAATCGGGCGGTTCTTCCGGCGGGATCATGGATATGATCAGCAAACTGCCACTGGATCAAATCATCCAAAAGCTGCCGCTGGACAAGCTCTTAACCCCAGAATTCATGCAAAAACATACACCATTCCAATCTGCTGGCGATATGCTACAAAAATTCGGTCTCGGCTCAACTACCGATTCTGCGGACAAAGTAAAACAAGTGCCGCAAGATCAGATCGATACACAGGTCAGTCAAAATACACAATTTGGCTCGCTGCAACAAATGCTACAAAAAGCAGCCGAATTCTATGCTTCACGCAAAGGTAACTAAGATTATCGGTAAGCCGGTGCTTGGTATAAGATCAAGGCAGTTGTCATTTTGTAACATATTAGAACTGAAATAGTATGTGCGCATTATGACAACTGTAGCAATATAAGTATCAATCGTAATCATTCTATTCAAATAGCGTCTATCGCAGATCTAACCTACGATAGACGCTATTTTATTATTGTTTATATATACATGCTATGTTGTCGTGGTTTGTATATATTTTATAAAACGGCAAAACAGATAACTAATTCAAATAAAAATAATTTAACATAATAATAGTTATGTAAACTATAAACAAAATAATACTTCTATATAGAAAAAGAAAATCCCTGTACACATCCTTTGGGGAATATTGTACAGGGATTTTAAGGAGTTTATCTTATAGAGAGCAAGCTGTTAACCTTCAAGTCAAAGAGCAAACCTGTAACAACAGCCAACCTTACTATCAGATGCATCCTTCACACAAAAGATTACAGTTCGTCACGCAGGAAGGCATTTGCGAGAATCAGTGCGCCCTTTTTGGCTTGTGTATCTTTCAATACATTCAGCATGACGAAGTCATGGATGATACCGCCAAAGCGAGCTTCGGTTACTTTTACGCCAGCTTCGCGCAGTTTGGCAGCATATTCTTCGCCTTCATCACGCAGTACATCGGCTTCACCTGTAATAACGAGCGCTTCTGGCAAGCCTTGCAGTTGCTCGGTTGTCGCACGCAGTGGAGAAGCAGTCAGTTGAGCGCGTTCTTCTGGATCGGTCGTATACTGATCCCAGAACCATTTCATACCTTCACGTGCCAAGAAGTATCCTTCGGCAAATTGATCATACGAATTGGTATCAAAGTTAGCATCCGTTACTGGATAGAACAGCAGTTGTTTGTTGATGGTTGGACCACTGCGTTCTCTTGTCAATAGCGTTACGGCAGCAGTCATGTTGCCACCTACACTGTCGCCGCCGACATACAGGCGAGATGTATCAAAGCCTTGCTCAGTGCCTTGTTCACCAATCCATTGCAGCACGGCATAGATTTCTTCGAGAGCGATCGGGTAGCGATTTTCGGGAGAGCGGCTGTATTCCGGGAATACAACAGCCACTTCGCCGCCAACTGCTAGTTCGCGGATCAGGCGATCATGGGTATGGGAGTTACCAAATACCCAGCCTGCGCCGTGGATATATAACAACACTGGCAGAGATGCAGGTGCGTTTTTGGGACGGAGGATACGAATGGCAACTTCACCTTTCGGACCAATTGGCAAAGTAACATCTTCAATATCTACATCCGGTTTGTCGATATCGCCGGATTGTACTTCATCTACCGTTTCGCGCCCTTTTTCCGGTCCTAATTCATATAGGAAAGGGGGCTTCGAGTTATCGTCAGCAAATTTCTGTGCAGCAGGTTCCAGTACAATACGTTTTTCTTTAGCCATGGTAATGCCTCCTTGAGTGGTTGAGTTTTAAAAGTGATATGTTGTACTATGTGAACAAATATTGCCCATATTCTTCGCTACTTGGATGAAGGAACAATAGGTGTAGCGACAATAAACAAACGACTATAGAAGAAGAATTGGCAATATTCATCGCTTCATTTTACATATTTTGCATTGAACATTGTTCCTAATCTCAAGGTAAACGAATTTGAAGTTCCTGAAACAAACGGTTGCATACAAAATGACCCGAAATCCGATGAATATCGTTTGTTTTCTGCTAAAAACAGCGTATAATTATAAAACACAAATGCCTGCAATCGGATGCAGCAGCGAAAGGAGCGGATCCGCTTGAATCGAAAGATAACATCCTCTATGTCTGCCGCACCGGCTTCTCATCGCCGCAATATATATGAAAATACAGATGAAGAATACAAGGAAACCAACAGCAATCGTCGTACTGACTATGATAAACATGCGGCTGTCTCTTCCCGTTCGGGGCAATACAGAGACGAACCTCATTACAATGACAATAGCGATGACGAGGATGAATCACTATCTCTATACAGCGAGGAACTAGAAGCCTTTCAGGATTGGATGAAGGATGCCGGTTATACGGGATATACTCGTCGCTCCTACAATCACGATGTGCACGAATTTCTCTCTTCCCATTCGGTGTACGGCAAACCGCTGGACGATCTGAAAAAGCGGCATGTGCTCTCCTATCTAAGCGGCGCGCGTTCGCGCGGAGTGAGCGATTCGACACGTAATCGCAAGCATGCGGCGGTCAGCTGTTTTTTCAAAGCGTTAATAGAAATGGAGCTGGCATCTCATAATCCTGCCGCCGGGATTAAAAAGGCAAAAACCGAGCAGAATAAAGAGCCACTCTATCTCGATCAGTCACGACTGACGACCTTTCTACAATCGGTGGACGGCAAGTATCGGACGCGCAATCTCACTGTATTTCTGCTCATGGCATATATGGGGCTGCGTGTCGGTGAGGTGCACCTGCTCAATGTGCAGGATTATAATGATGAGCGCCGCACACTACAAGTCTTTGGCAAAGGGCGCAAATGGCGGACGCTGCCAGTGCCAGAAGCGGTGGCAGATGTGCTGAACACTTGTATTCGTGAACGACTTACTCCATGGCGCGATGGTGAGCAAGCGCTGTTTATTTCGCAAAAGGGCAGTCGGTTATCGATTCGCAATATTCAGCAGATTGCCGCGGATACCTTTGATCGATTCCAAAGCGATATCGAGCCGTCCCGGCGATTGCCGTATTCCAGTCATAAGCTGCGGCATTCCTTTGCTACAATGCTGCTGCGTCAAGGAACCGACTTACGGACGGTGCAGGAACTGCTCGGTCACTCGTCGATCCAGACGACGATTATTTATACACATGTTAGCAGTCGCGAGAAAGAAGCGGCGATTTCGCAATTGCATGTGGAATTGCCGAAGATGGAGGAGGAAGAGGATGCTTGAATGGATGAGCCCGGCATGGGCACAGCTGCGAACGGCATTCGGAACGGCAGAGCAGGTGCCGATTCTGCTGGATCATTTGTCTGTACAGTTTGAGCTAGAAGTGTTTCGCGAATTGGCGGAGCTGCTCATGCATCAGTATACGATCTATGGGGCGACACTCGCTGCCGTCCCGCATCTACTACAATTGGCGAATACACTGGATGCGCATCCAACTGCCCAGGTCGACATTTATATACAATGCGGCATGATTGAAGCGATGTTTGCCGGTTCCGGTGCATGGATGACGGAAGTGATCGGCGATGTTACTCCGATGCAGTGGCAGCGTATTATCGCCGACTATCGGCTAGGGTTGGAGCAGGCGTCAACGTTGCATGACAAGGTGCTGGCGTATGCACAGCAACACATAGAGAGCGAATATGAACTTGATTACATACTGGCGGCGTATTGCGCCTATCATGGGCATGATCGACTGGCGAGATTACTCATTCACTATCCCGGCGGGGATGAATATGTAGGTGTCTGTCCGCAATGTGATGGGGAATGGTTTATCGATGATCTGGATGGAGATGTGATGCGTCTACATGGCACAGATCCTGTGCTTTATCCGGGCAATGCAGGGATTACGATTACGCCGATTGCGCTTGGTCTGACAGATACTTATGGATTTCACGATTTACAGCAGGCGGCGCATAGAATCGAAGCGGATTCGCTACTAGCACGATTATCTTATCTGAATGGCAATGTACTCTGTCCACACTGTCACAATTCAGTCAGTGTAATCGGCGGGCTGTTTAAGGAAGTAGGTTGATATTCGTCTATTTTTCTGTCCCAAAAAATGACTGACGGGTATTGACGCCGCTTTCATTCCATGCTACGTTTTTAGCGAGGCTTGTTACCGGTAATGCGGGCAAAACCACACGGAAATGGACATTCGTCTGTCGCTGTGTTTGGTTTTGCCCTTTTTTAATCCTCATAAACAGGTGGTCTAATGTGATTATCAAACAAATTTTCAATAACAATATCGTCAGTACGACAGATGAAAAAGGGCAGGAGCTGCTGATCCTCGGCCGGGGTATCGGCTTCAACTTCCGTGCCGGAGATGTCATTGACGATGCACGCGTGGAAAAGGTATTTCGTTTGCAGGATGCCAACATTTACGAGAAATTCAAGGCAACAGTGACGGAGCTACCCGTGAACATTTTACAGGTAACTGACGATATCGTGACACTAGCACGCACACAGTTGCGTAGTCAGCTGAGCGATGGCATCTACATTTCGCTATCAGATCATATCCATTTTGCTGTACAACGGCTAGAGCAGGGCATGATCGTACGCAATCCGCTCTCATGGGAAATTCAGCACTTTTATAAGGCGGAGTACGATGCTGCTCGGGAAGCACTGCATTTGCTAAAAGAACGGCTGGGCATTGACTTTCCAAAAGAAGAAATCTGTAATATTGCACTGCACTTTGTGAATGCAGAAATTAATGACTCCATGAATGATGTAACGCATATGATGCAGTTGCTGCAAGAAGTGATGAACATTATCAAATATCACTTTCATACAGAGTTCGATGAGGAGAGCGCCAGCTATTTCCGGTTCATTACGCATCTGAAATATTTCTGTCAGCGAGTCATTACGCAGCAAAGTCATGATGATGCCGAGGAGTATTTGTACGAAGTGGTCAAGAAGAATTATCCCGACACCTTCGTCTGCATTCACAAAATCGAAACCTTTATCCGCAAGCATTATCAATATGACATGACACATTCGGAGCAGCTGTATCTGACCTTGCATCTTGAACGTTTGATGAAACGCACCTAAGAACACTGCATCGCATGAATCTACAGCTTTTGAACAGCTGATTACGTGGTAGATCGTATACCTGTACCTGTATAATGCTGGATTCTCGGTGTAGTAAGAACAACTATATATTGCTTTTCAGGCTTGTTACTGTTTAATCAGGCAATACCTGAATGATGACGACTGACGCTGTAATGGCATCCGTCTATTCATTCAGGTGTTTTTTTCGCCCAAAAATGGAGGGAATCCAATGGATCATCAGACAACCGCTCGTCAGATCGTCGAAGCCGTCGGCGGCGAACGCAATATCAATTCGGTATATCACTGCATTACAAGGCTACGTTTTGATCTCAAAGATAACAATCTCGCCAACCGCGAAGCTATCGGTAACTTGGACAGTGTAATGGGAACGAATATCGCGGGGGATCAGTTCCAGATCATCATCGGTAATCAAGTAGCACAAGTATACGATGCGTTAGTGCAAACGCATCCTGCACTCAAAAACGGCGATTCCCAAACAACGAAACCCCCAACCGAACCAGGCAAAACGCAAAATCCGTTTTCGCGCTTATTTGAATTTATCGCTGGTGTATTCGCTCCGATGTTGCCTGCCATCGCTGGTGCCGGTCTGCTCAAAGGACTCATCGCGCTGCTCGTATGGCTTGGTGTTATGACTGCCGGGACAGATGTATATCGCATTCTGTCCGCTATTGGCGACGGGGTATTCCATTACTTGCCGATGCTCATTGCCTTCAGTGCCGCCCGCAAATTCGGCTGTAATCCATTTGTCGCTGTTGGTGTCAGTATGGCACTCATGTACCCGGATATGACTGCATTACTATCATCCGGTAATCCGATATCCTTTATCGGTCTGCCAGTAACTTCAGTTGTCTATGCGTCATCTGTCATTCCAATTCTGCTAGCAATCTGGATACAGTCTTATGTAGAAAAAGGGATCGACCGTATCATTCCAGCATCACTGAAATTGCTGCTTGTCCCTCTGCTAACGCTGCTGATCGTCGTTCCATTAACACTGATCGTGATCGGTCCACTCGGTACAATTGTCGGTAATGGTCTGTCCGGCGGCATCAACTGGTTACTCGCAGAAGGCGGCGTATTCGCCGGTATCATTCTCGGCGGTGCGATGCCGCTGATCGTTATGACTGGTATGCACTACGCGCTAGTTCCGGTTATTTTGAGCAATCTGGCCACGGTTGGTGCGGACAAATTCCTGCCGCTGACCTACATTTCCAATATGGGACAAGCAGGGGCAACGCTTGGTGTCTTCTTCCGTGCCCGTGATAAAAAGTTAAAATCAATCGCTCTGTCCACTAGCTTTACCGCGCTAATGGGGGTAACGGAACCTGCGATGTACGGTGTGAATATGCGTTTCAAAAAGCCATTCGTAGCCGGTATGATCGGTAGTGCAGTTGGTGGCGGATTCGCGCTTGCATTTGGTACCAATGCGTATGTACTTGCTGGTAATGGCGGTATTCCGGGCTTACCCGCGTTGATCGGTCCAACCTTCTTATATGGCGTTAGCGGCATGGCAATCGCCTTTGTTGTGGCAACGATCGTATCCGTAGTGATGGGGATTAGTGAGAATGTTGGCGATGCTGATCAGATTGCTGCTGCTTCTACGAATGGAGCGAATCCAGCTCCTACAACAACAACGGCAAATGCACAGGCAACTTCGTCTCAGCAGACGCAGACCATTGACACGGCAGCAACGAATACGTCTGCGACTGTCATTAGCGAGCCGCAACCGCCGACAGCTGGTGAAGTCGTTCAAGCGCCTTTACAAGGACGTTCTATTCCACTGAGTGAAGTGAATGACCCGACTTTTGGCGATGAATTGATGGGCAAAGGTATCGCCTTTGTTCCGACAGTCGGTACATTGGTGTCCCCAGTTAGCGGCGTTGTAGTGAATCTATTCAAAACCAAACATGCTATCGTTATCCGTAGTGAGCAGGGTGCCGAGCTGCTGATTCATATTGGCATCAACACCGTCAAACTGCGTGGACAACACTTTGAAGCTCTCGTTGCTACAGGCGATTCTGTACAAGCCGGGCAACCGCTACTGCACTTCGATCTGGAACAAATTGCGGCGGAATATGATATTACGACCGCAATGGTTGTAACCAATACCGCTGAATATACTGCTATCCTGCCATTGAAATTAGGCGATATCCAAACCGGCGATCCGGTCTTGCAATTGGAACTTCCGCGAACTGACAATTGAAACGCTAAACGCTAAACGCTAAACGCTAAACGCTAAACGCTAAACGCTAAACGCTAAACGCTAAACGCTGAACAATAGACTCTGTATGCAGAGGGAAGCATGACCGTTCTGATCATGCTCCATTACTGCATATATCCATCTACATTGCATAGGAGCTGAATCCAATGAAACCGACTGTTTCCACAACACCTACCAGCATTTTCCCGGACAACTTCCTCTGGGGCGGCGCCATTGCCGCGAATCAAGCAGAGGGCGGTTTTGATGCTGATGGCAAAGGGCTGTCCACCGCAGACATGGTACCGTATTATGCCAAAAAAGACTATGCCAATCTGAGCGCCCTTATGCATGTATCTAGCGAAACGATTGAACAGGCAATCCAGCATAAAACCGCAGACGGATATCCCAAACGCTACGGAATCGACTTTTTCCATCGTTATCAAGAAGATATTGCACTGTTCGCCGAATTGGGCTTCCAAACGTTCCGTCTGTCGATTAACTGGAGCCGCATTTTCCCGAATGGTGATGATACCGAGCCGAATGAAGCAGGGCTGCAATTTTACGATAATGTATTTACCGAGCTGCGCAAACACAATATCGAACCGCTAGTTACGTTATCTCATTACGAGATGCCGATTCATCTTGTTCTTCAATACGGGGGCTGGAAAAATCGGCGTGTAATCGACTTTTTCGTTCGATATGCCGTGACGGTGATGGAGCGCTATAAGGACAAAGTAACCTATTGGCTGACCTTCAATGAGATCAATACGACAATTATCGAGCCATTCACCGGCGGCGGTATTGTTGGCGACCGCGAAGACAATGTGATGCAGGCATCGTATCAGGCGCTGCATCATCAGTTTGTTGCCAGTGCACTGGTGACAAAGGCGGCGCGCAACATCAATCCTAATGTGCAGATTGGCTGTATGCTGGCGCGTATGATCCACTATCCGGCAACAAGTAGCCCGGAAGATGTACTGCAAGCGCAGATTGACAATCAGCTCAATCTGCTGCACACCGATGTACAGGTACGAGGCAAATACCCAGCGATTACGAAACGCTATTTTGCGGATCATGGAATCACAATTGAACAGCAGCCGGAAGATGCCGACATTTTGCAAATGAATACCGTGGATTTTATCTCATTTAGCTACTACACATCGCTGATTTCTACTGTAAATCCAGAGCAATATGGCGTAACTGGCGGCAATCTATACAGTACCGTGAAGAATCCGAATCTCAAAGTCACTGAATGGGGCTGGCAGCTTGATCCGATCGGATTACGTATCGTGCTCAAAGAATTGTATGACCGTTACGAAGTGCCGCTGTTTGTTGTCGAGAATGGATTGGGCGCACGGGATGTACGAGAAGAGGATGGACGCATTGTAGATGATTACCGGATTGATTATTTCCGCCAGCATATTACACAGCTTGCCGAAGCGATTCGCGATGGCGTGGACATTATAGGGTATACTAGCTGGGGAGCAATTGATATCATTAGCGCATCCACATCCGAGATGTCCAAACGTTACGGCTTCATCTATGTCGATCAGGATGACGAAGGCAATGGTACATTAAACCGATACAAAAAGAAAAGCTTCGATTGGTATCAAAAAGTGATCGCCTCGAATGGAGCCGACCTGAGCGATCTGGATAACTGGCAACGATAATCATACCGAATCATACAAAAAGCACTCTGCCTATGACAGAGTGCTTTTGTATTGTTTTTATATTGATTACTCTTATGTACGATATGGTTTACAGTTCCTATTGGAATATACAAACTACAGTATACAAAATCATCCCTTATTCACATTTAAATTGGAAAATAATTCTTGAAAACGCTTAAAAACATGACAAGTGTCATGGTCGTATACTGACACTTATGACTTCTACCAGTGTATATGCTTCTTTACAATGGAGATATACCCGGAGCAAATAGCAGCGAATCACTACATCCTTGTATCCGGTACTAAAATCAGGCGCATCCTGCCTGAGAGGGAGTACATTCATGTCTTTGACCAAACAACTCAAAAAAGAAGTCGCACCGTTCGAAAAAGTCGATTCCCGTAAAAGTATACAGCAACTGATTACAACGCTTGTGCCTCTGATTCTGTTATGGGCGGCTGCATACTGGAGTCTGTCCATTTCATACTGGTTGACCATACCGATTACGATGGTAGCGGCAGGACTCGTGATCCGTACATTCATTATTTTCCATGATTGCTGTCATGGTTCATTCTTCAAAAATAAAAAGCTCAATCACTGGATCGGTACCATTACCGGCGTGATTACGCTCACCCCATATATGCAGTGGAAACAAAGTCACTCGATTCACCACGCAACTAGTAGCAATCTGGACAAACGCGGTGTAGGCGATATCTGGACAATGACTGTAGTGGAATACAAAGAAGCCAAATGGTACACTCGTCTCGCTTACCGTCTGTATCGCAACCCGATTGTCCTGTTCGGCATCGGTCCGGTAGCTGTATTCCTGATTCAACAGCGCTTTAACCGCCGCGGTGCAAAGTGGGCGGAGCGTCGCAACACATATCTGATCAATGTACTGATCGTGTTACTGTATGCAGCACTATGCTGGCTCGTAGGCTGGCAGGCATTTCTGATGATTCAGCTGCCAATCTTCTACATCGCTAGCATGATGGGTATCTGGTTGTTCTATGTACAGCACACGTTCGAAGATTCGTATTTTGAAAAAGACGATGAATGGTCGTATGTACAAGCAGCAGTGGAAGGCAGTTCGTATTACAAATTGCCACTCATTTTGCAATGGTTCACTGGCAATATCGGTTTCCACCATGTGCATCACCTGAGTCCGCGTGTACCGAACTATTATTTGGAAGAAGCGCATAACGCAACACCACCTCTGCAAAAGGCAACGACGATCACGCTCAAAACGAGTCTGCAATCCTTGCGTTTCCGTCTGTGGGACGAAGAAGGAAAACGTTTTGTTAGCTTCCGTCAGTTCAAACGGAATGCCAAGCAAGCACTGCAAAACGCCAAAGCCGCAGCAAATGACAAAAAAACGTTTAATGCAGTCGGCATCGATCTGAAGTAGAATAGACGTATAGGAAAAAAGTCTGCGGCATCCGCCGGGCGCTGCAATCAGGTGCAATCTCCGGATGCCCGGCAAAGGTGAATACATGAACAATTGGAAAGATCTGTTTCGCAAAACGACTGGCGGCGTCAATCTGTACATCTGGCTGCTGTTTTGTCTGCTTCCGCTTTACTCTATTTTTAATAAGTTTACGATTGGTTATGTCATCGTTGGTGTGTTGATGATCATCGTATTTTTCACCTCAAATTTGCTGTCCCTGATTGTAAAGGGGCGGCAAATTTATGTTTGGTTTGGGGTGCAAATCGTGTTGTCAGTCGTGATGGGACTGATGTTTGGTTTTATTTATTTCTCGCTGTTTCTCGCTTTCTTCATTGGTACTGTACATCATCGCGTCGGCTTCTGGATTTTGTACGTAGTGAATCTACTCAGTACGCTCGGTTTGACGTATAGCAGCATTATTTCCGATCTGGATCAGTTTCTGTCTCAGCTGCCACTGCTCGTCATCAACCTGATTGCTGTGATTCTGGTGCCGATTCATGCGCATAACAAATCGCGCGAAGATCATCTGCAAGGACAGTTGAACGATGCCAATCGCAAAATCTCCGAGCTGGTTAAGCTGGAAGAACGTCAGCGTATCGCCCGTGATCTGCATGATACACTGGGACAGAAGCTGTCCCTTATCGGTCTGAAAAGTGAACTGGCATACAAGTTAATCGAGAGCAATCCGCAAAAGGCAGAGCAAGAGATGCTGGATGTACGCCAGACTGCTCGCACGGCACTGAATGAAGTGCGAGAGCTGGTGACTCGTATGCGAGGCATGCGATTGGATGAGGAACTATTCCGTGTACAGCAGATTCTGGATGTGGCAGATATTAAGCTGCATTTATCTCAGAATAACGATGCCGAGGATATTTCGCTTATTAGTGAAAATGTACTGGCGATGTGTCTCAAGGAAGCAATCAACAATGTGGTGCGCCATAGCGAAGCGACCGAATGTGATATTGTACTGGAATCCAGTACAACCGAATTTGTATTGACCGTGCAGGATAATGGCTCCGGCATCGATCTGAAGCGCCAGAAATATGCAGGCAACGGCTTAAAAGGAATCAAGGAACGACTGGAATTTGTAAACGGCAGTCTGTCGGTATCGTCGGATCAAGGAACTATGTTGCGAATGGTTGTACCGAATGCCGTGCAGCGCCAGTTGTAAGTCCAAATCAGCATTTGCGAGAGGGGGACGATAAGCATGATCAATATTGTCATTGCTGAAGATCAGCGCATGCTGCTCGGTGCGCTGGCTTCGCTGCTCGATCTGGAAAAGGATATGAACGTAATCGGCAAGGCAACGAACGGGGAGGAAGCGGTACAGCTCGTTCATGCGCTCAAGCCGGACATTTGCATTATGGATATCGAGATGCCGGCCAAAAGCGGTCTGGATGCCGCTGAGGAGCTGCGTGACAGCAGTGAATGCAAGATCATCATCTTGACGACATTCGCCCGTACTGGCTATTTTGAACGTGCTCGTCAGGCAGGGATTCATGGGTATCTACTCAAGGATAGCCCGATTGAAGAACTATCGCATACGATTCGTATGGTCATGGCGGGACGTAGAATCTATGCTTCCGAGCTGATCGACGAAGGGTATCGTGAGAAAAGTCCATTGACTGAACGTGAACAGGCTGTACTGGAACTTATCGCGGATGGCAAAAACACTCGTGAAATCTCCAACGAGCTATTCATCACGACTGGCACAGTGCGCAATTACGTTTCAATCATCATGGACAAACTGAATGTCAGCAACCGAATTGAAGCAATCAAGCATTTTAAGGAAAAAGGTTGGTTCAAGTCCTAAGTAGTTGAGGGGTACCCACATATTACGCTTTGACATGAATAAGCCATACTGTCATATGAGTAAAATAGTACACAATTTAACCTATATCGTACAAAATACGACATACAAAAGAGCAGTGTCTTCATAACAGAAGCACTGCTCTTTTGCATTATTTGTACTATGTTTTGATCCTATCGATATATCGGGATTGCATGACAAACGTCTGTGACTTACTTCTTATCGACAAATCCGCCAGTCAAACGAAGTAGCGCTTCTGGAATCTGCAACCCTTGCTCTCCAGTCAGCTTTTGCATCAGTTGGTATTCATCATCAAGTTCGTCTGCATGTTTGATCGACTCGATCTCATGACGCAGCTTTTCCATTTTCAAATCCAGCGCGGTTGCGGAGTCGGCAGCATCTTTGAGCTCGTTGGTCAGCTGTTCCGGTACAGAACCTTCGTATTTGTAAAAGATTTTGTGCTCCAGACTTGCCCAGAAGTCCATCGCAATCGTACGAATCTGCACTTCCACGTACACCGATTCTTGACGGTCGGACATGAATACGGGAACCTGAATGATCATATGCAGACTACGATAACCGTTTGGCTTCGGATCGCGGATATAGTCCTTGATCTCAATCACCTGAATATCCGACTGATTCTTCAGCATATCGCACACCCAGTAAATGTCTTCGGTAAACGAGCACGTAATCCGCAGACCTGCGATATCGCGTACACGCTCACGAATATCCTCCAGACTTTGCACGCCGCCTTTACGCTGAATTTTCTTCAAAATGCTATCCGGCGATTTCACGCGTGACTTGGTATGCTCAATCGGATTGTATTCGTGTAATGACAGAAACTCGTCGTTCAAAATCTCGATTTTTGTTTCCAGCTCTTTGAGCGCAAATTCATACATCATCATGAAGCGAATGACGTTCTGGCGAATATGTTTTAATTGTTCGATTTGGTTATCCATTTCATTCTCCTGTTTGCTCATCTAGTTTCGGCATATAATTGATTCATAAGAAAAATACTTATATATGTAGTGTACCTAAATAATTGGCTGTTGAAAAGTTTTGCTTTGGGATTGGTGTCTTGATTGGGTAGTAGAGAGGGCATAAAGCAACAGATTGGCTCGTCTTAACAAACTGCTACATATTTGCAGTTCAGAAGCAGGTATGTTATTTTGATAGCGGATACATAAGTCATCTTTATGGTACTTAGATGTGCAAACAAAGTGCAAGTCAGCACAAGATCATGAAGTATGAGATAAGGAGGAGCAAGTAATGAGTATAATCAAGCATATGGTGACATTCTCGCTTCACAGTGGCAGGAATAACGAGCAAGCAGAAGCATTTCTGCGTATGAGCAAGCAGGAGCTAGCAGACATTCCGGGTGTACAGCAATTTGAAGTCTATCGTCAGGTTAGCGGCAAAAACGATCATGATTACATGTTCTCTATGGCATTCGCCGATCAGGCAGCATATAAGGCGTACAATCAGCATCCGGTACATGTGAATTATGTAAAAGAGCGCTGGGACAAGGAAGTCCAGTCGTTTCAGGAGACCGATGTCGTGCTGTATGAATAACAGCCGCAATTGTTAGTACACAATCGATAATGCTATAGAAACAATCGTTGAGCAAGGTAGTATCCAGATGATCCAATCTGACGGATGCTGCCTTGTTTTGGTTTGTCATCTATCGATATATGTATGATCAAAGCTTCATTGAGCATTATTTTATCATCCATAGCTTCTTTCATTGTGATATCGTATAAACACACGATACGATCCGCGAGGAGAGAGAATCATTTATGATTAGAAAAAGTAGCATTATGGTTGTAGTCCTGCTCAGTATAGCTGCTCTTTGCACGGCTGCCGTCTGGGCAGCGAATAACAAAACTCCGATCAAGTCATCGACTTCAGCAACTTCATTCACTCGTCAAACTTCACCGATTGTGCTTGGCTATTACACCGACGCTTCACCAGAAGCATTTACCAAATACCATAACTATATGAATCAAGTATCCACGGATACGCTCAATACAGATGCAGAGGGCAATCTAGTCGGTACAACGCCCAAGCAAGCCGTACAGCAAGCACGCAATTGGAAGATGGGCACATTTGCGTTAGTTTCAAATTATGGTGAAACGGATTGGGACCCTGACGCCGCACATCAAGCAATCACCGATCCTACTGCGCGCAAAAAGCTGATTGCCCGTCTATTGCAAACAGTCAAACAAAACCATTATACCGGCGTTAATCTGGACTTTGAATCGTTGGTGCCAGAAGATCGTGATGCACTAAGCGCCTTTGTACGCGATACAGCCAAAGTAATGAAGAACAATGGATTCCAGATCATGGTATCCGTACCTGCCAAGCAGCAGGACGATCCTGAAGATGGTTGGTCTGGTGCTTATGATTATGCAGCGATAGGCAAGGTAGTCGATTGGCTTCAGGTTATGACATACGATGAGCATGGAACTTGGAGCGAACCGGGTTCTTCCGCAAGCTTGGGCTGGACAGAAGCATCACTTGCTTTTGCCGTCAAACAGGTGCCCGCCCGTAAAATATTGATTGGACTGCCTGCTTACGGCAATGATTGGAATGTGAAGCAAACAGCAGCCGGAGATAATAGCGACAATACGATGCTGCCATGGAATAAGACGAAGTCGTTACTGACCAAGTATCAGACAACTGACAAACGTGATCAGACATCCGGCTCCATGGTTGCACAATATACAGATAGTAATGGCGATCCGCACGAGGTGTGGTACGAAGATACAATCAGTATCAAGCAGAAAACCAAGCTGGTTCAAGCATATAAACTAGCTGGCGTGTCCATGTATGCGATTGGTATGGAGGATGAATCCTTCTGGAAAGCTGTGCAAGCAGGCTTGCACAAGTAACGTAATTACTCAACAGACATATTGGAATCGACTAACAAACTACGCATATCCTGAACATTTTGCATCGGTGGTTTGCCGTATAATCTTGCATACTCACGGCTGAATTGCGATGGACTTTCATACCCAACCATAAACGCAGCGTCCGCCGCCTGTACCGCTTCGGTCAACATCAGACGCTGCGCTTCCTGCAAACGAATCGTCTTCTGATACTGCAACGGGCTCATCGTTGTAATCCGTTTAAAATGCTTATGAAACGCCGAGCTACTCAGATTCACATCCCGGGCAAGTTGTTCCATCTCTAGCGGCTTATTATAATCCTGTTTAATCGACTGAATCGTTGTCGCAATTCGAGAAGAATAACTATCTGTAACCGCAAATGGATATAGAACATGCCCTTGCTCACTTTGCAACACCCGGTATACCAATTCCCGAATGATAAGTGGAGACAGAACAGCGATATCGTCAGGATGATCCAGTAATTGTAGGAGCCGCACTACCGTATTCAGTATGGAAGATGACATCGCATTCACTGTAATTCCTTGACCTGTTTCGGCTTGAACAGGGAGTGTATGGTCCATCATACGCACAACATCCAGGATCACATCGGTATCAAAGCTAAGTTTTAGTCCTAGATAAGGCACCTTAGATGATGCTTCGCTAATCCGCCCCATAATCGGCAGATCGACCGAAGTGATAAGAAAGGCGTGAGGATCGTAGCGGTACGTTTGATTAGCGAGCATAGCTGTTTTAGCGCCTTGAGCGACGATACAGATCGAAGGCTTGTAGACTGTAATGAGCGGCTCTGATACTTCTTCGGCGCGTACGATAGATAAGAGAGGGATGTTCGTCTGGTGCGTGCCTGTTGTAGGTGTATTGCGTATAATCATCTGCTGAAGCTCGTGTAACGCATGTTGCAGACGTTGCTGTTCATCGAATGGTTTCATAATCAGATGCTCCTGTCGAGAATGACTTATTGTATTATAAAAACAGCGAACAAAAATAGGCAAGCGACATACAGGATTAATCTATCGCCCCTTTTCCAAAACACTCTATACTGTTTACAGACGATCACCACAGAGTGGATCGAATCTTTCGATATAGAGGAGAGTATACATTATGGGAACAACCAGAACAGCAATTGTAACCGGAGCGTCACGCGGCATTGGACGGCAAATTGCGATCCAATTGGCTCAGTCAAGTGTAAACGTTATCGTTAACTACGCATCCAGCAAGGAGAAAGCTGACGAAGTCGTTCATTTGATCCAAACTGCTGGTGGTGAAGCTACTGCTATTCATGCAGATATTAGCAAAGTCAGTGAAGTAGAGCGATTGTTCGCTGAAACAATCAAGCAGTACGGAGCCGTTGATATACTGATCAATAATGCCGGGACGATGAATATGGCAACACTGGATCAGGTTACAGAGGAGGCGTTTGACCAGCATATTGCTCTCAATGTCAAAGGTACGTATTTTGCCTGTCAGCAAGCAATGGAGCATATGCAGGAGGGGGGCACTATTATCAATTTCTCGACCTCTGTATCGGGTGCTATGTTGCCGGGATATAGTTTGTACGGCGCTACCAAAGGGGCTGTGGAGCAATTGACACGCCAACTGGCAAAGGAGTTTGGACCGAAAGGCATTACAATCAACAGCATTGCACCAGGGCAAGTAGCAACCGATTTGTTCTTAAATGGCAAATCGGAGGAACTCGTTAATTCGTATCGCCGTATGAACGCATTTGGGCGATTAGGCGAACCAGAAGATATTGCCAATGCCGTAGAACTGTTGATCAGCGATAAAGCACGTTGGATCACAGGACAAACGATCCGCGTGAACGGTGGATTTAACTAATTACATTGAATGAAATGGGCAATTTGAATGTTTTTCTTTGCTTTTTGTGAAAAATGCAGTATGATAATCTCAATTAAATGAAGTCACGAGGAAGCACCTCGCTTATAGATATTCCTATATCTATGGCGAGGTGCTTTTTTGTCTTCTCGGAGGCGATTGATTTGACAACAACTAAAAAAGTAGATTCATCACCATATCAACCAAGTAAGTTTACGAATAGCAGTCGGTATGTATTCCGACCCAAACTGATTCAAACATCCCTTTGTATGCTCATTCTCGCATCTGCATTTGGTCCTGTTCCTATAGCTTCAGCAGCAACTGTAGCAGCTGATATTACATTGCTGAAGCCGAATACAAACTCGGTATACTTGGAGTTTTCTGTACCACTGGCTGATTCTGATGTTCTATTTAAAACTGGGTTTGAAAGCGGAGATCCGCAGCTGAATCTTACTTGGCATGGTACAGGTAATCAGTCATATGTGAATACAGGGACGTCGCGTGGAACGGTTCTTCAATTGGCAGATACGATGAATACAAAAAAAGGGAACTATTATGACGATGTAAGTGGAGCTGCATCCGGGATTGACAGTATGGCGCAATATAGTATCAAGTCGATTAAAGCGGCAAGTAAGCTGACCATGCAATATGATCTAAAAATAACAGGTGATAACGCGAACATATTACCTTTCTTCGGTAGTCTGTGGAAGATGAAAGGTGACGCTCTCGTCGATAATTCTGGTAATATAGTGAAATTTGTACAGCCTACAACGTTCTCATCATCATCTGCTCCTACCAAATTTTATGTAACCACAGATCATGGGGCTGTGAATATACAGGATGGTACGTTTCTCACTCTTATTTCATCCAAAGATTCGAATTATGGCTGGGGTTATATGTATTATCGATTCAATAAATCAGATAATAGTATGAATCTTCTAACCAACTACATGACCCAACCTACAGCAGTTATTATAGGTGGCTCAGGAATCTCTACATCACGCGCTGGAGAGACATTTGCTGCTGGAGATACCGTTCTGACACTTTCAAACTTTGGCGATGTCTGGGCAGGCTATAAAACATTCAATGCAACTACAGATTGGATTACATATAACAATAGCTTTGATTTACCAACAACGGGTTATGATCCAGATCGATACGGTGCTCAATTTTACACACGCTGGTCAACAAATGGTCAGCTCCAGATGGATAATATCAAAATCGGCTATGCTGAAAAAGCGATCATCTACCGTAACGGCGATCAAATCTATTCTGGTTACGATTCTAACTATACCGATACAGGTGCCACCGATCATCGTGGCCCTGATCCGGTTCCAGACGAGTCGTTAACATATAATTATTCCAAACAAACCAAGCAAGTAATCGCTTCCTGGGCACCAGCCATAGATCGTGGTACATACTACAATTATCAAATTCAAGGGCAACTACGCGATGGTACAGTCGGAGAAGTTCAACCTGCACAAACTGCGCTCGTGACTTCAGGTGTCAAAGGCTACATTGTAACGACAGACAAATCCTTTACAACGCAAATCACCTCAGGCGCTATCTCGACAACAACTACATCGTATGCATTTACGCCAACTGAAGGCGATGCTTACATCCATATCGCTCCCGTCGATTATGAAGGGAATATTGGTGAAACCAAAACAATGATGCTTTTGGATGGCGATCCACCATTATTAACGTTAACACCGTCAACACTTGCTCCTACGCAATCAGATGTGCTAATTTCAGTCGATGCATCAGATAATACTACTTGGATTACTAATACAACACTTCCGAATGGTGCAACTGTGATGTCAGGCAATACGTCATTTGTAGTAAATGCAAATGGAACGTACACCGTAACAACACAAGACTTTTTCGGTAACACGACTAGCAAATCCATTACTGTATCGAATATTGATCGAGATCGCCCGGTTATTGCTTTTACTCCCAATGGTTCAGAATGGCAACCGAACACGCTGGATGTTGATGTTCTCACAGAGGATCGCACGCTGAACACCGTAAAGTACGTAGTGAATGAGGAGAGCACACGCCCAGACGAGAATGCAGATTGGAACCAAGGGAGCGAAACGTTTTCGGTTAGCTTACCAGCAGCAAAAGAGGGCATGTGGTATATACATGTGGTAGCTACAGACGCTGCTGGTAATGAATCTTATAGTCGTTCAAAATCATTCAAAATCAAAGCTCTGCCAGCACAGTTGTCTAATGATGAAGTTCATCTACATTCGTACTCCGCAGAAAGTATTACAGGTGTCTTACCGGTTCATTCCGATCAGTCGTATGAAATTGTAAATACCACAACAGGAGCAAAGATGATCATTCCAGCAGGAGGTTCTACATTTGCAGATACGAATTTATCTGCTGGAACAATCTACGACTATGTGATTACACCTATTAACCCTTCAGGTAAAGGTCCAAGTACAACATTCCGTTATCTTACACTTCCAGCTGCTGCGACGTTCGATGGAGCCTACCCACATTCCGAAACATCGGTTGAGGTCAAATTGGAGTCTGTACAGTCGGCAACTGAGTATCTCTATACACTCACCGATGCAAATGGGGAAATAGTATCCAATGGAACGATGGATGTAAGCCATATCTTTAGCGGATTGCTTCCTAACAACAGATATACAGTAAGCACACAGGCTATAAACTCATCCGGGCAAAGTTTGGAGAGCCGCTACACATTTTTAACATTACCGTCATTATCTCATCTTCATGTAGTAACTGTCGGAGTGGATCATGCCAAGTTATCATGGGATACGGTGAGCGGTGACGTTTACTACGATGTGAAGCGCAACGATCAGCATCTCGTGACAGTGACGGGTGAAACGTACTCTACCGTTTCAGATGTTACATATAACCAATATGAACTAGCTTATACTGGCTCGAATGTATCATTTGGCGATTACCATCTAGCTTCGGGTACAGCTTACAATTATGCGATAGCTGTAACGAATGAGACCGGGCAAAGCAATTTTAAAAATGTATCGTTATGGACGTTACCAGCTGCTCCCGACCTCTATAAAAGAAATACGACAACAGAAGCCGCTACATATGCTTGGAATAGTGTGCGCGGTGCTAAAGGGTATGATGTATACCTAGATGGCGCCAAAGTAGCGGAGACCGATCGTACCACTTATGAATTTACGCATCTCCAACCGGGGAGTGTACATTCTGTAGCGATTGTACCGTTTAACGATTTTGGTACAGGAGAGGGTGCTCATACATCATTTATTACGTTATCTGCACCTGCTACTGATTTGCAGCTGGAGAATATCACTTATACGTCGGCTACTGTTTCTTTTGCGCCAGTAGAAGGGGCTGCTTCTTATGTTGCAACAGTGAATGGCTTGGCATTCACAAGCACAACGCCAGAGATTGATCTTATTGGACTGACTGCTGGGGAAAGCTATACCATTCATGTTCAGGCGATGAACGAAAGCGGCGCATCCGCGCAAAGTATAATTTCATTTCAAACATTGCCACTTGCACCACAAAATAGCCAAATAACATCCAACACGAATGATGATTTCAATCTATCGTTTACCCGTTCCTTTGGCGCACAATCGTATCGTATATATGATGGATATGGTCAATACGTTGCTACGACAAAGGATCTGGAAGTCACACTTCCAAGTCCTGGTGCGGGTATGTCGGCTTTATTTGGTATTGCTGCTGTAGGTAAGAATGGAGAAAGTTCAGATCGTCGTTGGATCACATACCAAGGAGCGGCAGTTCCATCTGAAGAGCAGGTAATGCATGTCCAAAATGTAGAGCATGATTCAGCAACCATTACGTGGAGACCTTTTAAAGGGGCAGTATCTTACAATCTCTATCATGCGGATCAATTAATCGGGAATGTGGAAGACAATCTTGTTACGGTTGATCAGCTGCTGAGTAGTACGGAATATAATGACTATGTAATCCGCGCTGTGAATGCAACCGGTATATTGAGCAACGTATATCATGTAGCCTTTGAGACTAAGCCATATTCGAATTTCGATCTGAATGTAGGAGATATTACAACATCAACTGCGACCATTAGCGTTACAGATGGAAGGGATTCCGATATATATGTGTTTGCAAACGAAAAGGGTGAAATCCAACGCTCTCAATCGAAGACGCTAACCATCCAAAATTTATCTGCTGCGCATAGCTATACAATTAAGATTTGGTCTGAGAACGCATCTGGTGTTAGATCGTCTATTCATTCTATCCATTTTAAGACGAAAGAAAAAAATGTAGGGAATGTATCTACTGCGATATCACATCCTTTAGTAGGGCAGATTCATGAGCAGGACGAAGAAAGTCCAAAACAGGATACGACGGAGAAGCGTTCGCTTCCAACTGTTCCTGCTGAAGATTCCAGTACTACGCTTATTCGATTTACAGATGTAATATCCAGATACTCTGAGAATGCGATTAACTTTCTGGCGGATCGCGGGATTATTAACGGCGATGACACCGGCAAATTTCATCCTCAAGCTGGAATTACACGCGCGGAGTTTTTAAGTATGTTACTGCGTTCCAGAGACGAACAGCATGAAGTGCATGCAGCAACATTGCCAAGCTCCCATATGTTTCATGATATTGATGGAAAATGGTATACAGCAAATGTACAAAAAGCAGCAGAGATGAAATACATCAGCGGTTATCCAGACGGCACATTCAAACCAGATAAAATTATTACAAGAGCGGAAGCAGCCAAAATCCTGCAAAACTTTATGAATCAAGAGCAATCCCAATCGTATGAATTCAAAGATAAAGGAAATATTCCATCATGGGCCAAATCAGCAATTGATCAATTAGGCGGCGAGTTATTCATCGGTTATGAGAACGGTCAATTCAAGCCTCAGCGCAAAATCACGAAAGAAGAAACTGCCGTGGTGATTTATCGATTGTTAAATAAATAAAAGAATGCGCTGCATATTCCATGCAGCGCATTTTTAATAATATAAGTGTTTGTTTAGTAACATAAGATAGATAAGCTAATTAGAGTAAACATAGAGTATATACATAACCCTTCGTAGATTTCGGATGCAATACCAGTCGTATTATTTGGTATACTTGAGAAAAGAACGCTTACAATGAAATGTTTCATTTTAACACAGTTTAGGAGGAGTAGAGAGTGAACGAAACTTTTACTATATTACATAATGGTGTGAAAATGCCTTGGATGGGTCTTGGGGTTTGGACAGCAGAACGTGAAAACGCAATAGAGTCAGTAAAATATGCACTACAAAACGGATATCGCAGCATTGATACGGCAACCGCATATCGAAATGAGGATCAAGTTGGACAAGCTATTATAGAATCTGGCGTAAGCCGAAAAGATATTTTCGTCACAACCAAAGTGGCAAACGGAGATCAGGGATACGAATCCACATTAGTAGCATTTAATAAAAGCCTTAAAGCGCTGAAAACAGATTATCTGGATTTATATTTGATTCACTGGCCTGTAGAAGGGAAATCTTTAGAAACTTGGAAAGCATTAGAAGAGTTATATCATCAGAAGAAAGTACGCGCAATTGGTGTTAGCAATTTTGAGATTGCTGATCTGGAGCAGTTAAAAGCAGTTGCTATCGTTCAACCTATGGTTAACCAGATCGAATTTCATCCTCACTTGATACGTAAAGAACTTAGTGTATATTGTAATCTTCATCAGATCCAGATGGAAGCATGGTCTCCGCTGATGAAAGGGATACTGAGTGACGAACCAATTCTTCTTGAGATTGCAAAAAAATACAATAAATCAGTCGCTCAAATTATCCTTCGCTGGGATATTCAAAGTGGGTTTGTAACTATTCCTAAATCGTTTAATAAAACCAGAATAGTGGAGAATCTTACTATTTTTGATTTTATGTTGACAGATGAAGAAGTAGTGAACATTGCTTCGCTGAATAAAGATGAAAAACTACCAATACCTGACATGAGTAAGTTTCGAGACAATTGACCATGTAAATGGATTTTATAATAAATAATGGCGATCATATACAAATTTGCGATTGTCATTATTTATTATAATTCAACTATATAAATAGACTGCACTAGAAGCTTGCAATGTTTAGTATGGCTTGAAATCAAGTGAGCGAATTACATTTTTATAAAGTTAGATTGCTAATTCGATTGAAGATAAGTAAGGATATGATCAGTTTAAGTTTATTTGATTCGACACATAAGAGTTGTAATAAATAATAATAAAAATACGATTATAAAGGAGATTATTTTACTATACAAAAGTTATTAAAGAGTTTGGAAATGAGATCAAGAATCTATAGCTAGTTTTTAATTTTATGTGTACATAATCACAAAACTCGTATTTTGTACATATGTATAAATTGAGAATCAATGTCCTATATTAAGCTTTCTTAAGAATTAGTTTACCTCTCAGTCTTTATTTCTTTTTCTCAAATGTAAAACTTTAATAAACCATTTATACATTTCATTTCGATAAGCGAATTGCTCTAGTGCTGTCTCTAATCTTCATTTACCAATATAAATTCGGACATATCTTGATGTTCATTCTGCTTGCTAAGATCTTACCAATTATTAAAAACCTATCAAGTATTCTAAATATTTTTCTTATGTTCGTCCGATTGCTCCATTTGCACTAAAAACAGTAATATTCACACATTCACTTTTATTGATTATACTTTGTCTGCTGTTATATACTCTTTAAAACAATCTCTATTAGAATATATGTCGTACCAAATATCAGTGATTTTATCTTAAACTCCTGAAATTGCAATTTTGACATTCCCCATTATTCGTACTAGATAGATTGTAGCGCCTCCAGTCGTAAATAATAGAGTACTGCTTTGTTGAGCCAGCATCTCCATTAGGAACTGTCGAACACTCAACAGCTCCCTTCACCTTTGCAGTATCAAATTGAAATTGTAGATTTTCTTAGATTGGGTTGGATCTGAAACTTCATAAACGATTCATGAACTTGTAGCAGAAAAATAGTACGTCGAAAGGAAGTTACATATGATAAGAAACGATAGAGATACCATTGTAGATGGTATCAAACATTTATGCGATGGAATTGGTCCATACCAAAAAATGGATACATTTGAGGATTATCTTAAAATGCAAACGGATGTCTACGATACGTTTGGTGACGATTCGTTCGATATTTTAATTGACATTTTATTGTATCCTCCCGATTTGGGACGCTTTGATCCGAAGGATTTTGAATTCGAATTACTAGAAGCTATTACCGCAATCGGGCTTAGAAATCCTCGCTATGCTTTAGATATACTACATGATCTGCTCGGTATGAAAAGTATACGGCTCGTCCTGATCATGATCATTGGTGGATTGAGAAACGAAGACGGTTCGTTTTTATTGGAGTCTTTATTGGAGCGGTCAGTAGAGTCGGATCCCTTGTTGGAAGATGAACTCATAGAGTTGGCTTGTGCACTCGGTGAGATTAGAGGCGAGAAAGCTACTGAACTTTTAAAAAAAATGAAAATAAAATACTATAATCATTCATCTAAGCTATTACAATATATAGAAGACGGATTAACGGTATACTAGTAGCTTGTTTTAAATTAAGAAAAACCTTTGAACTTTCATCTTTTAGTGTATAACGCATAGTATTACTATAAGCGTCCAATACGCCCATAACGGCGATGATCTCTTCTACTGTTGGCCAACTCCAAATGAAAGTGCTTCTCTTTCGTATGAAAAAGCTAAAGCCCTAAGCTGACAAGTTTGTTGTCAACTTAGGGCGAACGATGGTGTCCGATTTACCACCTAATTTAAGATTACTCTGCACTCTATCAATACGGGAGCTCTCCGATATTGTTTCCTGAATAACGGTGGAATTCCGTTGAAGCCTACTGAGATTGCTCTGTTCGGTTCACAGCTCCGAGACTGCTTCACTATTAAGTCATAGATTTTTATCCGTGTAGTTTGCTATAGGCTGCATTATACTCTTCAATGATTCGATTGCCACCAAGATTTTTCCAATTTGTAATAGCTTCACTGTATCCTGCATCATCAATCTCGCCCATAATATACTTCACACGAGCATCATATATGATTTTATCCAAATCACCGCCTTTTTCAATAACGGTATCTGACATATAAGGATCAACCAGATTAGGTACAGCTACGGGAGCATATTTTTCCATTGCATCCTTGACGATGGTTTCTGTTTTGGTATCATTCGGCCAACGGGTTACAATTGGAGCAATTCGTATCATAATTAAAGGCTTTTTGTCTTCTTGCTGTTTACTATCTGCTTCATCACTTACAAATTTGGGCGAGCCATCAACTATGTTATACGTAGTTCCTTCAATTCCATATTGAAATAGCGTATTAATATCTTTATTCAAAGCGCTATCAAAATAAGCCAGTATTGCATCCAATTCTTCTTTAGTTTTCACTTTACTTTTAGGAATAACAAATAATCCGTTGTGTCCACTGGTTGAGTCTGTTTTACTGTTCATTACTGGCTGTAAACCAATCTCGGCGTTGGGATCAATATCTTTGATACTTTTTTGAATACCGACCAGATCATCATATGCTGTAAAAAACATTGCTGATTTTCCAGTAGAAATAGCATTTTTCTTCTCTGCACCTTGTACAATAGCAAAATCCTTATTCATAAGTCCTTCATTGTACATTTTCTTAAAGGTATTAATTACGTTCATATATTCCGGAGTTTGATAATAAGGTTCAACTTTTCCATCTTTGATTCCCCAAATATTGTAGCCGCCTTGCGAAACGGTAAATAAATCCAAACCATTCCACGTTGTTTCTGTTATTTGATCGCAATAAGAGAACGGAATAATATCTGGCTTTTTCGCTTTCATCTCTTTCGCTGCATCATAAAATTCTTCGAGATTGGTTGGAACCTTAATACCAAGACTATCAAACAAGTCTTTACGATACAGTAATCCTACTCGAGCCGTTGGACGCGGAATGGGAACTCCGTACAGTTTACCGTCTACTGACGTATTTTCTATCGTAACATCACTCATATTCTTCATAATATTCGGATACTTTTGAATCTCTTCTGAAATATCCCAAAATGTACCTCCTCTTGCTGCATTAACAAAAGCGGTACTCTTGATAAAACTAGCAGGCACCATGACGATCTCTGTCAAATCACCACTAGCGAGTGATAAATTTAATTTGTCTGGATAGTTGGCATTGGGTACATAGTTGACAGAAATATCAGATTTCGTTAATGTTTCGTATTCTTCAAAAACTGGATTTCCCTCTAACTTATATGGTTGCGCATCATATAATGGACTTGTAAACGTAACCTTCAGCTTTCCAGAGGATTGGATTGGCGCTGTTTCTTCTCCACCACCACATCCAGCTAAACTTCCTACTATGCTGAGAGTCAATACTCCAGCAACCACGGTATGCCATGCTTTTCTTTTATACACCATATATGTTCATTCCCCTTATTATGAGATATGGAATTAGCCTTTCATAGAACCTAATGTAATACCTTTCGCGAAATACTTCTGTAAAAATGGATAGACACACAAAATCGGCACAGTTGCTACGGCAATAACTGCCAATTTTGTCGTTTCTGGAGGTTGAACAAAACCGGATGTTGAAGCATTGGCATCGAATCCCGCTTGAGACAAAATAACAATCTGTCTAAGCCATACTTGAATTGGCCACTTATCGGAATCTTGAATATACATTAATGCATTGAAGTAACTATTCCAGTTAGTGACAGCATAAAAAAGAGTCAAAGCAGCAATTGATGGCATGGACAAAGGTAGCGCCATTCGAAATAAAATCTGTAAGTCGTTACATCCGTCAATCTTAGCCGCTTCTTCAATACCATCTGGTAACTCTTGAAAGAAATTTTTCATCAAGATGAGATTGAATGCGAGAATTGCGCCAGGTAACCATAATGACCAGTATGAATTCAACATTCCAAGGTTTTTAACAACCATGTATGTTGGGATCATTCCACCATTGAATACCATTGTGAAAATGACCAACTTCATGATCAAACTTCTGCCTCGAAGCGTACGACGGGAAAGCGGATAAGCCATCAGCGCTGTCATAAATATATTGATAGCGGTTCCAATTACAGTGATCTCAATTGATCGCAGTAGGCTGGTAAAGATAACACCAGAAGAAAGAATATAGCGATAAGAATCTAGCGTTAGGTTCGTCGGAATGAGTACGATTTTCTTTACTGCCAATTCGGCATCAGATGTGAATGAACCAGATAGTACGTAAATGAGCGGTAATAGCATAAGTAAGGCAAATATCGATAAAAAACTGTAATTGACAGCATCGAATATTGCGCTTCCTTTGGAAGCTCTAAGTTTCATGTCAGTACACCCCCTCTTCTCCCAGCGCTTTGGCGATACGGTTAGTCAATACCACTAGAATGAGGCTGACCACCGATTTGAATAATCCAACAGCCGTACTATAACTGAATTGTCCACCAGCAAGTCCAACTGAGTATACATAAGTATCAAACACTTCGCCGACATCGCGGTTGAGTGAATTTACCATCAAGAAAATTTGCTCAAATCCAGAATCAAGAAATGTGCCCATTCGCAAAATCAGTAAAATAACAATGGTACTTTTGATAGCAGGAAGCGTAATATGAAACATTTGCTTAAACCGATTCGCCCCATCAATAACTGCTGATTCATACAATTCCATATTGACGCCTGCCAATGCTGCAAGAAAAATAATAGTTCCCCAACCAATCTCTTTCCAAATTTGCTGAATGATCACTAGCGGTCGGAAAGCATCTGGATTCATTAGTACGTTCACATCACTAAATCCAAATCGTTGAAGCAGATCGTTCACGATTCCGCCGTCGGACGTAAATAGAACGTAACATAAACCTACAACGACCGGCCATGAAATAAAATGCGGAATATATACGAGTGTTTGTATCGTATTTTTGAAAAATTTCCGTCGCACTTCATTTAATAAAAGAGCTAGAACAATAGGAGCCGGAAAAAAGAAAATGATGTTATACAATGCCAACAATAATGTATTTTTGAACAGCATCAAAAATACAGGCTCACTAAATAAACGGGTAAAATGCTTGAAACCTACAAATTCACTTCCTGAGAAACCAGCGATCGGTTGATAATTTTGAAAAGCCATAATAAGTCCATACATCGGTCCATATTTAAATACCAGAAAAAATACGACACCAGGAATTAACATAAGATATAACCAGCGATCTCGAACAATATCTTTCCATAATCGTGCACGCTTGGAATGACTTTTCTCTGAAAACTTACTCGCATATGATAAATTATTAATCTTACCCATGCTGCATCACCATAATCACTTCTTCATCCACTCCTCTAAATGATCTGCATTCTTTTTTTGTAGCGCTTACAATCGCATCTTAACGTTTTGCAAGCCTTCAAGTAAATCTCCATTTATCCCGGAATATCATCAAAAAGTATGATTATAAGACTCACGATATGCGATTCAATCCATATGTCCATATGGTATCTATCATACGTATAGATGATGCCAATCACTACAAATCAAAAGCGCCCTCGTTTTCATTTGAGAGCGCTCTAAATCTATCTTATCAAGTTCGATCAAGTTCTCTAAATTGTCCTAGCGTAATTCCTTCATGTTTGTTGAAGGCACGGATCAATGCGTTGCTATTGTTGTAACCAACCTTTTCTGCCACTTCTGCTATGGTAAGACTCGTTTCCGATAATAACTCTTTTGCTTTGGAGAGCCTTACTCTATTAATAAAAGTATTTAACCCTTCTCCGGTTGACTGTTTAAAAAAAGCAGATACATATTTGGTACTCAAGTCTACATGCTCTGCAATAATCGTCAAATTCAGATTTCCATCAGCATAATGAGATTGAACAAATTCAACGATACTGTCTTTCAATTTGATCTGAGTTTTGCCTTTATTATTTTCATTGATTACAGAACAGACTTTATTAAGAATAGACGTGATTTGATAACGCAAGTCATTTAAATTGTGGCATGTCAACAAACGATCAACAGGATTCAATTCATCTACAAAGGCAGGTTCATAAACGGAACTCAATTCGTTCATCGTTTTGATCATTGTTCCTACGAGATCAAACATCAGGCATTTTGCAATTTGCAGAGAAGTATCACCATCAGCAAAATTCTTCAAAAAAATCTCATCTACGATTTGTTCTGCTTGAGTATAATCTCCCGATTTGATGCTATTGGTTAGAATACGTTCAGTCTCTAAGCTGTAATGATACGCACCAGGCGAAGAAACAGTCTGCTTAATTGTGTCAAATCTTATAATACTTCCACTTTGTCTAAATAGCTTATATTCGATGGCTTCTAGCGATTCTTGATAAGCTTCGGCAATCGCCTGCGGTGTTTGATGGATTTCGCTAATTGCTGCTGTCAGATGGATCTGATATTTGTGGAACAATAGCTTCTGTATAGTGATGATTGCTTCTTCCATATCACGATACAATTCATGAATATTTTTATCTTCTAAATTCATTAAGCAAGCCAATAAACCGTCTGTTTCTGTAGTAAAGCTACGATGTTGACCACTAGACAATACCTCTTCCGTAACGTTATGAATAATAAATTCAGCCAAACGAACATTTTCTTCATCACTCGCATGAACCATCAACTGGCTATAATCGTCCAGATAGAAAACAATTACTGCAAAATAAGGAGCATCGAATGATATTCCATACATCTTTGATAACTCGTCTGCCGGAATAACTCTACCACTCCTTCCCTTTAACAGCATGGTAATAAAATTAGAACGCATAGCTGTCATTTGTTGTTCAAGCAGTAAGACGGAACGCTTTTTTTCGCTAATCGCATGCGAATACGCTTCACTTAGAAAACGATACTCTTTATGCCCTTTTTCTAAGCGAAATCCGCTATTGGAAGAAATACTCTGCATCAGCTGATATAAAGGGCTATAGTTTTTTCTCGTAAACCAGTAAGCAACAGCTCCGCCGATCAATATACACAGAAACAAACAAACCATAGTCAAATTTCGGATATATGCAGCGCGTTCGTAAAATAACGACGTTTGTGTAAGAGAAATATAATTCCATTGTCCTGAAGCAGACTTGATATATGTTGCAACAACCTCTTTGTTTTGCAACGTTCCATATAGAAAACCATGATGATCTGTCATTTGCTCATCATGCATAAAACTAGGTAGTTCGATATTTTGAGTCCCATACAATACGTGATTCTCTTTATCAACAATAAAAAACATATTTTGATTTGCCCAGTTTACACTGTTTACTAATTTTGATAATTCATTAGGATTGATGGACAGTGCTAATGTCGCATTAAAAGTTGTATTTTGCAGAGGTAATGAGCGCATCAACGTAATGGTCTTCTCATTTTGATTCAATGAAGGAGAAGATACAATATAATCGTTATAATACGGTTTAAGAATAGAGCTTCGCCAGTCTTCGTAAGACTCTTTATGTGTGCGAAATTCCGAATCATAAAAATCACGACTTTGATAATAGCCGCTGGAACTCAACACAATATCACTATCATGAAAAAACACATAAAATCCTTTAATAAAACTGTTGGAAAGCGTATAAATGTTGAAGTCTTGGAATAGTTGTTTGATTCGCTCAGTATAAGCGAAATTGATGTCGGAATCACTAGTAGCAAGTTCGTTATTTTGCAAACTGATCAATTTGGGATTCATCGCAATTTGAGTACTGATTTTCTCCAAATTGGAAATCTGACCATCCATAGTTTGTTGTAGCTGCTGAATCATCGCTTCATTAATACTGTTTACTTGATTTTTCACAATGGCTACGGATTGTATATACAAGATACCGCTAATAATCATTGGAATTAAAAGGATTGATAGATACGATCCTAACCATGAATATATAACGCTATCTCGAATGTTTCGTGACTTCGATGCCATTTTGCACGCTCCTGTTAGATGTACTCTTACCTATGTATATTCGTAAAGCGCTTACAATCAATATTAGCATATGATAATTTCTTTTAACGTATATGTAAATCTTTAATTTTCCCGATATCTATTCCATTTCCCATGTATGGAACAAGTGTAATAGAAAAAGACGACTAGATGGTATCGTATTTCCCCATCTAATCGTCCTTTCATTACGATCAAGATTACATTAAGGATTTCTAAGATTGGCAACCTGAGGTAGTTGAAGCTCCTTCATTCCTTGTACTACTAATTTCGCCATTTCATTTGCACCGTATCTACTAAAATGAGTATTATCATTTGCTTCTACCGTTAAATAGATTGCTTTAGATGCTTCGAAGCCTAGTGATTCGATCATTGCTTTACTTTTGGCTGTTAGATCAATCAATGGTACATTATGAGTAACAGCAACTTCTTTCATAGCTGCGACGAGATCTACACCTACATTGTTAATATGAAGTGCTGTCGGACTCAATGTTGCTTGATCGTCATTAAATAATCTTCTTACCGTAGGTGTAATCAGAATAGGTGTTGCTTCTTTACTTCTAATCTGAGTAATCATACTTGTCAAATTGGCTTGATATTTTTCCTTAGTTGTTGTTTTGTCGTTATGACCTAATTGGATCAACACATAGTCGCTTTTTTGTACTTGCGCTATAACAGCTTTGAATAAAGAAGGATTGCTCAAAAATGAAGAGGTGCTATCGCCTGGATCGGCGTAATTAGCGATAGCTGTACCTAGTTTGAAATACTGCGGTAGCATTTGTCCCCAGCCGATCTCTTTGCGTCCAGATGGCCAGTCGGCAACAGTTGAATCGCCAATCAGATAGATCATATTAGGATGCTGCGCTGGTGCAATCCCAATCCCTTGCAATTTGGGTGCTGTTCCAGACAGTAAGAAATTAAGCCCTACTGTACCCGGATTGCTATATGTTGGATATGACTCTGTGCTACGCACATTCATTGTGAACGTTTGAGTCGAGACAGTACCAGCAGTTGTAGTAAAGTTGGCAAGCATTTCTCGGCGCGCTTCGCCGACAACAGATGCAGAACTACTAGAAGTGTTATCTCCTAGTAATAACGTAATATCATAATTACCGGGTGCCAGATCACTATCCACAAAGCGAATCGGGCTTGTACCCGTTACCTTTTGCATACGTTCGGGATCGATAACAGGTCCATTATATCCAGCCATCACTTTACAATCATAAAAGCTCACCTCATTATCTCCCACAGTACCCGTTATTGTGACTTTCACATAACGAGCTGTTGCATAAGCATAATTGGTTTGGATTTGGTCTGTATTCGATTGATTTGTGTTATCGACAATTGTAATCCAGTGGGAATGATCAGTCGATACTTCAATTTTATATGGATAGACAATGCCATTTTTCGCCCACATTATTTGCGTACTGTTCACAGAATAAGCATTGCCTAGGTCAACCTCCCACCACTCTCCCGAACTATTTGTTTTCGCTATCCAGCGAGTTGCTGTGTTTCCATCATTGCCTTTCGCTGCTTCATATCCGCTCTGAGCACTACTTGAACGGACTGTTTTTCCTTGAGCAATATCAGTACTTGGCGCCACAGTCTCTGCTTCTGCATTCACATGAATCGGTATAGTTAAGATTCCAATAAACAGAGTGATCAAGCACACAATGGATGCTACTTTTCTAAAAGCAGGTTTGAACATCATTTTGACCTCCTCTGTATCCATAACAGATGGAATATTTCATGCAACTAACAACGTGGAGATACATCGAATCCTCTCCACGTTGTGTTTGATTACAAAACGTGTCTTATTGCAAAGTGGCTGTAATTTGATACGTTTGAAACTCTCCATCTCCTGTCACATCAAGCAGAATGGTATTGTCACCAGGCGCTAGAGTTAATGAAACAGGACTTTCACCCGATACTTGTGTTCCATTCAGCGTAACGACTACTGTGCTATTCGAATTAACTTTCGTATAACTAAGAGTATGCGTTGCTTCTGTGGTTGTTCCTGCGGAATACACAGCTACCGATTCTTCAGGATCGGTGCCATCAAATTCAGGATCCAGTGTAAGACCCGAAATACGAAGCGCTGTTAAATACGCAAGAACACTTGAATCTTGCTTTTCCAGTGAAATCGTGTAGGTCTGAGATGTTGAACCATCCGCACCTGTCACTGTAAATTTGATAGTATTCGTTCCTGCTGCTACTGGTACATCAACATACTCAGCATCATCCACACGATCTAGCTCAATCCCATTGACCGATACTTTGGCAAATGGACTGGACGGAGTAATATGCATCTTTACAGTGTCATACTGATAAGGAATCTCCGAATCGGCTGTGAATGTTCGAGTACTGGCATTGTAAGCAAGTGGGCTATCTCCTAATTCGTCTACTGTTACATTCGTTACCTGCACATCATTGGTGGTCGGTTCACCTTGATATACCCATAGATAATCAATTAATAGATCACCAACATTGTTGGCACCACCAAAAATTTGAAAGTAATTAAGCGCATCGCCTACTGTGCGAAGCTGTGCTCCTGATTTTTTCAATACACCATCAATATAAAAATCAAACGTATCTGTATCCATATCAACAACCATTTTCGTGGTATACCATTGATTCTTACTGTACGTGTAATTAGTATTGTTGGAAGAACCTTGTGTTGCTTGAATAAATAAATTGCTTCTGCTAAATCCAACATTTGCCATAGAGTTACTAATTACTCCACTGCTGCTTATGCCTTCACCACTATATATTGCAAACTGACTAGCTCCGCTTCCATTGTCTGCTGTTCGCATAATTCGAGATTCAATGGTAAATATGCCTTTTGCTTGAAGTGGTGTTTTATTCCATATTTTTACATCATTAGTGTTAGCTGTTTTGTTTAATTTCAAATACTTGCTACCTTGCTTATCTGCTACAATCTCAATCGTTCCGCCTGCATTACTTGCATTCCAAATGTCATTACCTGCAAAATTACCTGTCGCATAATTAAAGTTTTCTTTTAAAAAGTAATGTAATTCTTTTACTACCTGAGACATAGTAAAATTCACAACAGTGATATGATCTGCTTGCACTTCTATTGCATTTTGGACTGCATTATTAAAATTAGTTTTTGAGGCTGTAGCTGTATATCCGGTTCCAACAGGAACATTAGCAATCGTATACGTTCCATCTGCCCCGGTTGTAGCTTTTCCAATACTTGCTCCATTCTTATCTGTCACGATTATCGTTACATCAGCAATGTTAGTAGTTCCTGAAATCGTACCTGTCGTCGCAGTACTTGCACCCAGTGTTGAGTTCAGCGAAGTGACATCACCGCCTAAAAGGTGAATCGACTTAGGTGTTGATGATGCGTAATTTTGTAAAGATGCTGTAACAGTGGGATCGGTCGCTATAGGGATGTTAGATAGGAAGTAGAAGCCGTTAGCATCCGAAGTAGCAGTGTACACTTTACTACCTGCTTTCGCTGTTACTGTTACACCAGCTTTGACTTTGCCATATGGATCATACGTATATCCTCTCAGATAACCAACCGAATTATCGGTTCCTACATATTCATAAATACCAAGATCTACACCGCCAGCAGAAATAGACTTACCTGCTACATCTTTGATTGTTCCAACAGGAATCGTCGTATTAGGATGAGCACCTTTGGTATCAGTTGCAATCGTTTTGCCTGCATTGATAAATAGGGATTGAGGTTGTAATTGAAGTCCGCTAATACTGGCGGTTTTGCCAACTCCACCTGTAACAGACGCAGCATCTTTGAATTGAGGATCAGCAATGATAGCGGATGTGTCTTCCACAGGTACAGATGAAACGTTGTAATACCCATTATTACTAAAATCGAGACTAGTTCCGTCATCGATTCTTGCAGAAGCTCGTGGACTATAAAAAATATTGTTCGAAAAATAATGGAAATTATTTGTATCATTCAAATACGAATTTTTATCACCGGATGTAGAAACAAAAATTGCTTCACTGGTGCCAGAATTATAGAAAATATTGTTGTACACATAGTTATGACCTTTGACACCATGAACATTTAGATATCGCTTTCCCTTACCACTATCTTTGATTACATTGTAGCGGACTACAGCACTACCGTAAGTGAATCCACATAGTAAAATGCCATCACCATTATCATAGAGATAGTTGTATTGAATCAGTGCATTGGTAGAAGCTCTGTCCGGATCAATGGCGTTGGAGTCACCACCGACCTGTTTTTCTCTTGCTTTAAACACTTCATTCCACTCTACAGTAATGTTATCGGTGTAATATAATTCAATAGCGCTAGTGCCAGCTCCTCTTGATACATTATGACGAATAACCGAATCTTTGGTACAGGTGAGATAGATTGTATCGCCTGCATAATTGCTACCATCATTATCTACATAATTGTTTTGAATCGTAACATTCCTGTTAGGATACCATCCATCATAATCATAGGAAGGAGCGCTGGCATCCTGTCGTTCGCCCCATGCTTTCAATTGCTTAACAATAATTCCACCAAAAGAATTATCGATGAGTACGTTATTTTCCATTGTTACATCAGAAAACCAGGTAGGTTGATATCCCGAAACATCGACTGAGTTTGAGATGACTGGTAATCCGTTGTCTCCTTTAACAATGATTTCAAATAAAATACCCGCTGTTCGCTTGGAAGGGTCCCAGCCCGTGCCACTTACTCCATTAGTCTCCCCCACAACATCATGAATATACAGATCGTGAAGCGAATACCCTTTTAACTCAGTTGCCGTTTTATTATTTCCGCCCACAATATGAATACCGCGTCGATCTGCACGCATGGCAGCCTGACTACTTGATACCGCTCCCGTATATCCTGCCGGTTTACTGCTAATGTCTAAATCACGGATTTCGATATACTGCTGATTCTCCAAATATAGTGCATCGGAAGCATACCTTGTACTTCCATCCGTGAATTTCCATGGAACACCAATGTCTATTGCAGAGAACTTTGGTTTTGCCCCAGATCCATAAGCACCGATAACAATAGGCTTACTGGCTGTTCCTGAACCTTTGGGATGTATAGATTCGGTTAACTTCCACGAATCGCCTGCTTTGAATAAAATGTGATCGCCAGGTTTAAATGTCGTCGCATTTACTTTTTCGATCGGCCATGGACGAGCTTGACTTAAGCCATTATTACTAGTACTACCATCAACGGCAATATAATAAATCTTGCCAGTCACTTGTCCAGGATCTGGAGTAATAACTTGAGCATTGGCAGCGTCACTTCGAATGCTTTCTCCCAATTGCTTGATGGTATCATTACCAGCTTTAGTTACAACACTACTATACAAATTTGATGTTTCAATATCCTCCGCTTGCACCTTACCAGTAGTAATTGAACTCGTCATTAGCAAGGATGCCAGCAAAACGAAGATAGATTTGCGAATTTGACGATTTGTTTGTGTCCAACTTTTCAATAGTTGTCCCTCCTCTTTTGATATACCGATGTCCTGTGAAGTCATACCTTTAAGCAACCCTTGTATTGATTATGTCAATCTGGTCTACTCTTCTATTTCATTCCCCCTTCCTTCACACAAAGTGCTAAGAGCTATATATACTTGTATTGCAAGGGCTTACATTTGCATGTTAGCTTGCACATAATAGGGTGTAAATCTTCATATTTCTGGAATGGTCATCAGTAATCATGATTATGTAAAAAGAAAAGCCGTTCATAAAGAACGGCTGAATCTCTTCTATATTAGATAGTAGTTTTCCAAGTAACCGGCAATGTATGCTGCTTGCAGTTGCCTCACTTGTTCTGTGTAATGTACATGATCGCAGTAAGCGCTCTTCTCAAAGCAGCGAGTAAATGTGTACAAATCGATAATGGAAATGCCTTCCGATTTCATAATTTCATCAGCTGCGGCATTATAGGCAAGAACATCGTCGTGAAAACGAAAAAAAGTGGCAGGTGGCTGATTGTGAATATCATCAACAACATCGGTCGTACGAATCCATATAATATGTTGTGCCATTTGATCAGCAACGCGTAATATTTCTTGCAAATTCTCTCGGTATTGCTCCAAACTTATTTGTTTTTCTCGCTTATATCTATCCGTTTTGATATCGTGCAGACCACAATTTAGCAATAGTACATCATAACGAATATTGTTATGTTGTTCACTTTTTAAATATTGTAATACTCGTTCACTGTCTCCCCCATTTGCGCCTATCGGCTGATCTAGATCATATAAAGCTTCTTCTCCGCGTTTTCGATCATAGCGGTAATGACCTTCTAACATGTGTTTCAAATAGGGACCATATTGAATAGAAATACTGTCGCCAATAATAAATAGATCCTTCATTTTCGAATTTCCTCGTTTCTATTTACGGAAGCAAGCGGCATAAATTCATTTTGCCATCGAACGGTCAATAGATTGTGATCGAAAGTAATCGGGAGAATACTATAACCGGAGTCTTGCAAGTGTTCAGCATTCCAGTGATCCAACATTAGATGCGGCTGATCGTTTACATAAAAAATATATGTACTCTGCCCCCCAAATGTTTGACGATAATTAGGACCTTCACACGGATTATCAATCAACTTCCAAGGTCCAATCAGATAATCCGCTTCCGCATACAGAGCGCTATTGGGAGACCAGCCTGTACAACCTGAGGAGATCATGTAATATGTTCCATCTTTCTTCATAATCGCTGGAGCTTCTCGATATTGATCTATTAAAACAGGAAAGGTAAGCCCAGTCAGAGCTGTATAGTCATCTGTTAATGAAGAGAAATAAAGCGTTCGATTGTAGTTGGCAGCATGAACTAGATAAACAGTGCCATCCGAATCTTGAAATAGAGTCATATCTCTACTATCAAGTCTATTCGGCTTCATACTCGATAAGAAGGTAAACGGACCTCGCGGATCATCGGCAATCGCTACACCAGCACCGGCATACGTTCTTGCAGGATTATCCAGATGCATCCACATAACGAATGTATCTGTTTTTTCACAATAAAGAACTTTGGGACGTTCACAAATGTGGTCGGGAGCAAGCGGACTATCTGGATCATTCGGAACAGCAGACAATGCCAATCCTTCATATTCCCAATGAATCAAATCAGGTGATGAGTAACAAGATACACCGATCAATGGTACTGCTTGTTTGCCTGGAATATTAGGTTTTCCTTTATGCTCACCATACCAGTAATATACTTCATTGTACTGAATGATAGCCCCGCCATGTGCCTGAATTGTTTCCCCATGATTGTCGTACCATATGGTTCCGTTTTTCATATTGCAAATAATCTCCCTTCACCTACAATTCAATAGTTATGGCTCAATATCATACTTTCTTGTTAAGTGCCTATTTTAAAGCAAGCCATGGTTGCATCTTATGTGATTGCGTAAAAGGTGTACATGATCAGTTTTCCTTATATATCATCAAATTGACTTATCAAAATGAAAATACTTCTTTCTGAGCAATTGCTCTAGCATTTTGCCGATGTAATCTTTGTGGAAGTAATTGCGGATGACGCCGTCTTGTAGCTTCTTGAGCACATTCCAACGAATTCGCTTTCACCTTCTATTCACATTTATGCATTATTTAGACGTTTAACCATTTATTTATAATTTTTCCGAAACGTATTTAAGGTATAAAGCCACTTTTTATTTCAAATAACTTTATTTATATACACTTAAATGCAATATTATACAACTTTATCTATGTATAATGGCATACTTTTTTACTTTTTAAAGTTGTACCTGTAGCATGATAAACAATTTCTCAAAAACGACACATAATAAATTAAGTATCGCCAGCATATTTAAAATCAATCATTTGATTGGTGGACATTCTGGCTTATACATACACATCATGAGGGGCAGGGGTAAAATGAGACAACACAATTCGTATTACAAACGGTACAAAAAAGGTTGGCAGCTATGGATCATATTGGCTTTATTGATTACTTCCTTCAACTATCCCGTTTCTACAGTTGAAGCCGTTCAAGGTCCACGTCAAATGGAAAATTTGGGACGTGGTATTGTTGCCGTTCGCAGCGGCTATAGTGTGTTCATCAGTTGGCGCTTGCTTGCTCTTGATCCTGCTAATATCGGATTCAATGTGTATCGTGTTTCTACTTCTCCTACAAATAACACGGTTACTGAAAATGTTTACGAATCCGTTCATCAGCCTATCACAGATGTATATGGAGATTCAGTAGATATCGCTTCATTATCAGTAACTGATGCTGCGTATTCATTATCTGCTGTCAAAGTTAATCCTGATGTGCTATTTAAAGGTACAAACTACACAGATACAACAGCAAATCGCAAACTCGATAATACGTATTTTGTTAAACCAGTCATCAATGGTGTAGAGCAACAAGCAAGCGATACCTTTACACTTGCCGCCAATGCAGCTAATCAACCATTAATCACAGTTCCTCTGAAAAAAGGTGCCCAAATTCGCAATGTGTGGGTCGGCGATCTGGACGGTGATCACGAATACGATTATGTCGTTGACCGCGTATCCACTACCCCACAAACCTTGGAAGCTTATAAGCGTGATGGTACGCTGCTATGGACAATCGATATGGGACCCAACAGCAGTGACAAAAGCTCGATGAGACCGGGTTCTGCTGCGATCGATGTTGGTATGCTGGATGGGATAAATGTATACGATCTGGACGGTGACGGTAAGGCAGAAGTCATATTAAAAATCGCGAATGGTGTAAGCTTCCCGGATGGGACAGTCTGGACAGACGATAATAATAAAAAACAATGGCTTGCTGTTCTGGACGGTATGACAGGTACGATTAAAAGTACAGCACCATTGCCAGAAGATTATATTGCTACCGGTTCTCTGGCTGTACAACTGGGGATTGGTTACTTAAACGGAACAACACCAAGTGTTGTCGTCATGGGCAAAAATCGTCGTCCTGATTTGAAATTCGACCTATTATTTGCCGCATACCATTATGATGGAAATCGTCTGACAATGGACTGGAAATGGCTACGTGAATCGCAGGCAGCCTCAGACGGACACCAGATGCGCATTATTGATGTAGATGGTAACGGTACTGACGAGATTGCAGAGGTTGGCTTTGTGCTTAATGGAGATGGCACGCTTCGGTATTCCCTTGCCAAAGATAATGTTGGACATGGAGATCGCTTCTATATCGGTAAATTCGATCCCAATACGCCCGGTCTTCAAGCATATGGAATTCAACAGCTGAATGCCAAAGGTCTGCTTGAATATTATTACAATGCCGATACTGGCAAGATGTACTGGCAACATAGCCAGGAACCGCCTGCACCTGATGTCGGACGCGGCGATGTAGGTGATATCGATCCACGTTATCCGGGCTATGAAGTATGGTCGTTCTCTGGCATCTATAACGGAACAAATAATACGCAGATTACCGAGCCGGGTCAACAACCTTGGCCTGCGCTTCGACTATGGTGGGATGGCGATCTGTCCAGCGAAATTTATAATAATACTCGAATTGAAAAATGGAATTATGAAAACAATTCGACTACCCGATTAGTCACTGCCTACAAATATCAGAATGCGATTCAAAATAGTCGCAAGTTCCCTGTTTTTTATGGAGATATTATGGGCGACTGGCGTGAGGAAGTGGTACTCGTGGATCGAGATTATTCTAAACTAATTATTTTCACGACCTCTACTCCAACCGATCAACGAATCTACACATTGGCGCAAAATCCGGCGTATCGCAACAGCATGACGATCAAAGGTTACGTACAGTCTCATTTAACGGATTATTATCTTGGGGAAGGTATGAGTATACCACCGACACCGAATATTCGGCTCACTCCTTGATGTATCAGTAGTAGAGATGATGAACCCCCTATTCAAATGGATCTGTACTGTACATTCGATAGCTTAATCAAAAAATGTTGTTTCGCTTCATATAGTTTGCTGTTCCCTGCACGATGTACGATTATGACATCATCATGTTTGAGTGTAACTGATTATTCCACATCACCTGTTATTGCATATAATATAAAAGCCCATAGATCAGGTCGTAACTGCACCTGTCTATGGGCTTCATCATGTCTATCTGTAAGCTTTTATCATATCATACGATTCTCTTACATACTATGCTTTACCGAAGCTGCCATAATATCACCGTAAGCCCAGTACGATGTTGGTACATCGCTCCATTTGGCTGTTGTCGGTGTATATGCTGGACGATCTAGTAATTTGTTGATCAACGTAACTGCTTCGGCACGGGTGATCGGTTGGTTTGGACGGAATGTACCGTCAGCATAACCAGTCAGAACTCCTTGTGCCTGTGCATTCGTAATTGCTTGCTGTGCCCAGTGACCGTTCACATCGCTAAATGTAGACGATGTGCTCGTATTGGATGTCCATCCGTACACATTGGACAGCAATTGCGCCATTTCAGCACGAGTTACTGCTTTGGATGGTTGGAATTTGCGATCGCCGGTTCCTTTCAACCAGCCTTGTTGTACCGCTGTAGCAATATCACTGGCTGCCCAGTTTACTGTTCCCAGATCGGTAAAGGAAACATTGCTACCACCTGCTGATTCTTTGCTCATCATCGTACGACTGAGCACGGCAGCGATTTCGGCACGGCTTACACTTTTGCTTGGTTGGAAGGTGCCATCCGGGTAACCTTTCATATACGGATCGTATTCGCTTGTTGCGCCGTTATCTGCTGGCGATGTAACAGGCGACATTTTGAAGCTGTATTCTACAATCGTTTGACCGACATGAATGTTACCGTCTTTGATATAACTGTCTGTGCCGAAGGTAGCTTCTACATTATCTTTGCGGCTATCAAAAGCGAGATAGCCGTCTTTTTCACCCAGAATGTAGTAGTCGCCTTCTGGATAAACCATCCAGCCGTATTGTCCATTTGCATTGCTGGATTGAGGGTCTTTGTTCATATTCGGTGCAAAGTCTGGCAGTTCCGGCAATGTAACCATCGTTCCTGGCGTACGTCCTTTGGAACGGTTCAGCACGGTATCTGCCCAGTACAAGGTAACTTTTGCGCCTTCGATCACTTTCCCTGTCGAAGCATCGGTAATGACACCATATGGGTCAATCAGTGTCGCATCAATCGTGACCGAACCGCTGGAGCTGATACGAATCGTTGCCAACTGTCCTGCCAGACGCTCGCCATTCGGTGCAATCACACTCAGCGCAAGGCGATACGTACCAGATGGTACACTCGGAACGCTAAAGCTGCCATCTGTATTCACTGTAAATTCAGGTACATTCACAGCTTCACCATTGGCGTTGTACAATTTGCCGAGCAATTTCAGGTTTTTACCGACTTTATCGGTAATTGGTGCGTTGCTCACTCCACCGTTACTTGTATTCGTAATAACGACTTTCGCAGTATCTCCAGAAATAGAACCTGATGAAGATGAGGAATCCGTATCTTTGGATTTCACTGTTTTGAATGTAACTGTATCTCCGTAGATGATACCGGCAGGTGTCTCGGCATACGCACGTACATAGTAGTTCGTATTTTCTTTCAATCCAGTCAGATCTGTGGAGAAATAACCACCCGAGTTGATTGGAGCTATAACTGTGAATGTCTCACCAGAGAAGTCGGCACTTGTTCCGTACACGACGCCCGTTACGGTCGCTGTATTCGAGACATTACCACCTACGGTTGCCGATGTTTTCGTAATATTCGTTGCTTCCGCAGTATGAATGGAAATTTGATTGTATGCACGGAAGTTCAGAACGGTTACTTTGCCTTGCTGTGTGTTATCTACGATCGCTACATGTGGCACGCCATTAATAACCTGAATTTTCAGTTCGGACGCACTACCTGTTGTGAATGCTGCTTGACCAACAGTCACCCATTGCTGTCCACTGAACTTTTTGACCGTGATTTTGCCAGCGTTGCTGCTGTCGGCATACGCGATGTAGGCGACATTTTTACTGTCAAATGTCAAGGCAAGCAGTTGAGCAGGGCTAGATGTGATGGAACCTGAACCATAGGAGTACCAGCCTGAACCGTCATATGCGACTTCTTTGACTTGAATTCCATTGGCATCTTGATATGCGATAAAGGAACTGCCGTTACTATTCGTAGTCTGAGTTAACAAGGAGATTGGTGTGCCCGTTTGAGCTATCGTTTTCCATATATTATTGCCGGACACATAAGCCAGATGCAGTTCTCCATTTTGTGTAAAGTTGATCGTTGCGGGACTGAGATAGCTTTGTGAGATGAAGAGCGACTCTACCGTTCCCTTCGTGAATCCGCGCTGACCAATATTTTCCCATGTGTTACCGTTGTATCCGATGACGGATAACGAACCTGCTTGATCCTGATCGGCAAATGCAAGCAATGGATAGTTGTAAATGACATAAAAGTCAAACAGTGTCGATGAAGAGACAGTGACATTGGTAGCCAGCAATGGAGCCCAGCTAGTGCCATTGAATTTGGATACAACCAGTTTGTTCGTTTCTTTATCCGTATACGCAGCATACAGGGTGGTATTGTCCGCAGGGTCAAATTTCACAACCGTACGACCACCGACCGCTTTGTCGGAGAATCCTGGTGCACCTACATACTCCCATGATGTGCCATTGTATTTCATAACCGAAATCGCATTGTTATGGTTTGAATCGGCAAACGAAACATATGCTTCACCGCTAGCATTCTGAGCAAAGGAAAGCCCTTGTGCTGGTCCAGCAAATCCTGCTGGTCCTACTAATTGCCAGAGATATGGAACAACCGTTACGGTCACTGTTGTTGTCAGATTCTTAGGATTATAATATCCGCAATCTGCTTGTAATGACTGGATGGATTTGCTGTTACTGATCGATTCAGAAGCCAATGTCAGCTGAAAGCATGCTGGTGTGCCGACGAATGTGTAGGTTCCCGGAGTACCCGCAAAAGCTGGTGTCCCGTCATCCCATTTCACCGGAGTAACAGCCGATTTGCCATTATCAAAGGACATATTTAAATTTTTGGTCAGCAATCCTTTGACTGTTGACAAGGTGGAGCCTTCTGGAACTGTGATATTCTTCGGTGTTTCTGTAATTGCTGTCAAATTTGGATAATCGACAAAGACATCCAAACGAGGACGTACATAATAATTAGACGCGTATTCGACGGAACCATCGCTTGGTAATGTCAATTCGCCGTCAAAGGAGCGATATCCACCGGATTCTTTCAAAATCCAGTCCTCAATACCGGTGTAGGAATCATAATCGGACAAGTCCCATGTTACCGGGAATGTGCGAGTCGAATTATCATCCAGTGTAACGGTAATCGTTTGAGGAAGAGTCAGGTTCTCCTTGTTCGTCATGTTCGGTACGTTCAGCTGTGGCGGATCTTCCAGCGAAACGATCTGATACACTTTCATCAGTGTAGAGAAGTTCTGGATGCTTCCTAGTACCGTATGCTCTGTGGAATCAGGATATGTCACAACCGCACTTGCCTGATAATCGTAGCTTGTTTGCGGTGTCAGTCCAGTGGCACTACCGGAGAAGTTGCCATTGGGTGAGACTGTGATCGACGATGCTGCTACTGCATTAGAAGGACGTGTCGTTACGCCATCCACATGCGGCCAATAATAGATCGTTTCATTACTGGCTGTATACGTATTGCTCTGTACGGTGACATTCGCATTCAGTGTAGCTTGTGAGCTTGTAATATTCGTTGCCAGTTCGGTATACACATAATTGCCTACCGGTGCTGCTTCCGCTGTACGACTTGCTCCGATATTCAGTCCGCAAGTCAATAGCAATACAACTGCCAGTGTAAAACTTAAGCCCTTTTGAATACGCTTTACCATTTACTCATCAGCCTCCATAGCGATATATAATCATGTAGATCGACTCATCCTGCGCGATAAACGATGCTATGTTATGAATGTCGGTGCCGTCCCCTTCTTTCTATAATGGAGTCAACCAGAATCAGGTATATGAACAGATACCATACACATACCATTTTTTTACATAAAAGAATCAGATAAACTGGTTTAAACAACGAATTACGTATTAAAATAATTGCATAGCAGTCTTGTGGATATAGATTGATCCACTCGCGAGTCGTGTACATATGTATCTGCTGATGATTTCATCGGAAATATATATTTCAAAATGTATAGCAATTTATAAATATTTTGGAAAATTAACGTAAAAAAGAGCAACTCCTGTTGAAGTTGCTCTTTATGAATAGATGATTGTAGATTGTTAGTGGATTCCTCTTCGTCATTGATCGACATACAAGACAATCTTGGTACACGTCAAGAAGAGGTAGGAGTCTGTTCTGCTTCTGCCTGTTTACGTTCAGCGCTAAATTGCTCGAAACGTTCAGGATGTACGACTTTGCGCATCAAATGCATCGGTCCTTCCCCTTGCCCTGCATCGCGAACACGGATACTTTCATACCCACGCCGCTGATACATCGGCAGCAGCCACGGATGTTTCTCCGATGTTCCCAATGTCACAGCCGGTGCGCCAACCTCATCACGAATAATCTGCTGCTCTACCCAATCTAACAGCTTACTACCAGCCCCGGTTCCTTGTACATTCGGATCGACAGCGAACCACATAATAAACGGCAGTCCCGTAGAATCAGTCAATTCCTTGAAGCGTTCTGGATTGGCTAGTGTGATCGTAGCGGTAATCAGACCCTCCTGCTCCAGCACATAGCACTTATTGTGAGTAATATTTTCCTGAATCATATGCACATCCGCATTAGCGGCTGGCCAGCTTAATCCTAATTCGCGAATCGTAACATACGCTTCGTATATAATCTGCTGCACGCGCTCTGCATCGTCCAATGTTGCCAAACGGTATACGTCACTCATAGTGTTCACCTCATCATTCCGATGATATTGATCGGATTATTTATATTCTAATCTATCACTACTATTCGAGCTGGGACTAATTGAATATTTCGAATGAGCGATAGAATATATCAATACATTATACGTTATCTGATACTTCTTTCGCATAAATGCGCAACAGCATGTCCTGATCATGATTGCCAAACCCGGCTCCATATAAGGTCAATCCGCCGACATGCTCGGCATCTTCCTCCACTGCAAGTCGCAGCGTCCAATACGGTTCGTACACATTCAGATCAGCAAGCGTGACGTCTGACATCCACTCCCCATCTATATATGTACCCATATGATCGATTGTAATGACTTTCAACAGACCGTATTGATTCAGATTGCGATGCCACCATGATGGTGTATACCGTCCACGTGCCGCTCTGCCAAAGTCAGCCGGACTTCTCCATCTGCCAAGCGGAATGTGATTGAGGGTAAATGAAATATCAGACAGCCACGTATCTCGCAATCCGGGCGCTTCAGAAGCAATCTCAACGATCCACTCAATCTTCTCCACCTGCTGTGATGATGTTAAACGATTGCGCACCCTATATTCCACATAGCCGCTCGCAAACCATATAATAGCCGCTTCCACTCGCTCTGGATGATGAAAATATGACGGATCATCCCAGATGCCTAGCTCCTTTTCCCATGTACCAATCCCGCACGTAGGCTGAATATGACAATCGGTATAATGCCCAAGCGGAATCACATGCTCGATGCTGTGAAGAGGTTGCTCGACCGTTGGCAAAGTGATATGAATATACTGCTCCAACAGAAAACAAAGCTTGTGCGTTCCGCCATTACGACGTACTCTGCGGCTGCCGATCAGTTGTGCCTGTTCGAGCTTACTCACATGCATCGTTACGATCGATGGGCTGAGCTTCAGTTCGTTAGACAGTTGTTTGAGACTCATTTCGCTGACGGTAAGTAGCTCCATGATTCGCCAGCGGACGGTACTGGCGAGTGCTTCGTACAAACGGATAGATAATGCGTCGCCGTTGGCTTTCAGCGGTCTTCACTCCTTGTTGGGAATAGGAATTGGAATATTCTTTTACTTAGCAAGAGCTGTTGAATTCACATGTATATGAATTTAACTCAAATTGATTGCGATAACAAGCGTTATGCTCTTGAAAGGTGTGTGTTGCTGGTGTTTAATGTGTTGAGGTTGCAACCGCTTAATTCCAAATATTCAACTAGGTAAATAATAGTGAAATGGTACGCATACCATTTTAGAAAAGAGAGGTTTTTATGCGCTATAATAATCCGGTCATGAAAGGCTTTTATCCTGATCCGAGTGTGTGCAAGGTGAATGATACGTATTATCTCGTATGCAGTTCGTTTCAATATTTTCCCGGTGTTCCTTTGTTTGAGAGTACCGATCTGATCAATTGGCGGCAGATTGGGCATTGCTTGACCCGCAGCAGTCAGGTGCAATTGAACCAGATTAACAGCTCTGGCGGTGTATTTGCACCTACGATTCGTCATCATCGCGGACGCTTTTATATGACGACGACCAATGATACGACGCGTCATAATTTCTACATATGGACGGACGATATTTACGGGGAATGGTCGGAGCCGATTGAAGTCGATCAGGGCGGGATTGATCCTGATTTGTATTTTGAGGAAGACCGGACGTATTTTATGAGTAATGGACAGGATGATGAAGGTATTCCTGGTATTGTACAGTGTGAGATCGATATCGAGACAGGACGCAAATTAACACCTAGTCGCACGATCTGGCAAGGTACAGGCGGACGGTATCTGGAAAGTCCACATATGTATCGGATTGATGATATGTATTATTTGCTTGCTGCTGAAGGCGGTACAGAGTATGGGCACATGGAGACGTATGCGCGTAGTTCATCAGTAAATGGACCGTTTACACCGTATCCCCATAATCCCGTGCTAACCAATCGCAATCTGGGCGGGTATGAGCTGCAAGGTGTGGGGCATGGCGATCTAGTGCAGGATCATCAGGGGAACTGGTGGATGTTCCATCTTGGTTTTCGGCAGATTGGGCGCTGGCAGACGTATCATCATCTGGGACGTGAAGTATTTCTCAGTCCGGTGACTTTTCAGGAGGACGGCTGGTTTACTGCTGGAGAGCATGGTACGACAGTGCTGACTTTTGAAACAGATCGGATTGCTGATGATGTGATTCAGTCGGAGCTGAAACGGTATACTTTTGAGCATACCGATTGGCAGCTAGATTGGTGTTATCTGCGTCATCCTCATAAGGAGCATTATGTATTAGAAGACAAGCGGCTACTATTAACTGGAACGAACGTGTCATTGGATGACGCAGACTCGCCGACCTGGATTGGTCTGCGGCAACGTGATTTTGATGCTGTTATCTCCTGTGATGTGCAGATGTATGATGGCGATGGTGAAGCTGGAATGACGCTGTATATGGATGAGCATCATCATTATGAATTGGCGATGATTCAACAGGGATCGTATCGTGAAGTGTTCGTGCGGCTACGGGTTGGTGATATTCAGTCGGTTCAACAGCGTGTGGCGCTGGATACGAATCAACCGATGCAGCTGAGGATTGAAGCAACGCGGGAGAAGTATTCATTTTTCACTGTGCAAAATAATCGGCAGGTGTCACTGGGCTGTGCGCAAACTAAGTATTTATCCTCGGAAGTGGCTGGTGGATTTACAGGTGTCCTTATCGGGCTGTACGCGTATGGTGCTGGAGCAGTAGCAGAGTTTAAAAATTTTGAATGTACGTATGGATAATATTGCTTTGCAGACAATCTCGCACACCGAATTATGATCTGCCTCCTTCCACAAAGATTGACTATATTGAATACAACAATTGATGCTCCGGATATACGATGACATGAAATAATATTAAAGGTTTCAAATGCAGCTATATATGTTGGTATTCAGATTGAAAAATAACAGGCATCCGTACATGGCGGATGCCTGTTTACTATAATTGATTAATAGATGATATTATCCATTTGGTATACGATGGTTTGATTTAATTTTTGGCTTGTACCACAACAATATTCGGTCGCTCCGGTTGCTGCATACCGTTGCCAAGATAATAACTTGTATGCGGTGGCTGATTGTAGCCAGTGTTTTGCCATGCGATACCCAATCGGTACACCGGATCGTGCATCAATGTAACGAGACGAACATCGGTTGGCGCAGTGGTGGAATAGATGCGCAGTTCGGTACTGTCCTCATTACGCAGTACTACTTCCTCTCTCCAATCGCCTAGAATATCTGCCTGTAATGCCGGATTTCCTTTCGTATCGTTGTTGGAAAGTGTACCCGAAAAGGTTACCAGATTGCTCAATTGATTCGTAGCTGGGTTCCATTTATCAATCTTTGGTACACCTCGGCGCTCCGGTGTTGTCGTCCAGTTATGATCCAGCAGTTCACGGCTCAGATTGCCGTCCCACCAGATGGCAAAATTGGACGATGGAATGGAATTGGAGATTTTCTGTCCTTGTGCAGTAAACAGCCCGCCGGTTGTACTGTTCCATTCGCCGTCAATCGCCCACATCTCCTCGCCAGGATAACGCGAATCGATGTCTGCGCTCAAGCCACGTCCGACATCAATGCCAATCTGTGGCTGACCCCAGATGACACGACCAGTTTTGGCGTCTTTGAGATCGGCGGAGTATTTGGCATTCGTATTCTCTTGTACTGCCCATACTTCCAGACCGAGGCGGGTAGGATCAAGATCGCCGACATGCATTGCATCGCCGTGTCCCAAGCCGGAATTCCATAATCCTTTGCCATTGTCATCAATAGCGGCAGCACCCGTAATAATCTCGTCGCGTCCGTCATGATCGACATCCGCTACTGACAGCTGATGATTGCCCTGTCCGGCATAGCCTTCATTGCCCGGCGTGTTGGAATCAAATGTCCAGCGCTTGGTCAGTTTACCATCGCGCCAATCGTAAGCGACCAGCACCATCCGTGTATAATAGCCACGCTGCATAATGATACTTGGATGCTCGCCATCCAGATAAGCGATTGCCGCTAAGAAACGGTCGCCCCGGTTGCCATACGTATCGCCCCAATCGCCAATATTCCCACGCGCTGGCTCATAATCTGCGGTTGCCAGCTCGCGTCCAGTCGTCCCTTCAAAGATCGTATGGTATTCTGGACCGGTAATAATGTAACCGCCTGAATTGGCATAACGCGCATTCGCATCGCCGATTACATGACCTTGCCCGTCAATTGTACCGTCGGCGGTGCGGAATGTGACTTCGGCTTTGCCATCACCATCGAGATCGTACGCCATCATATCCAAATAGTGCGCACCTGCCCGGATGTTCGGTCCTAGATTGATACGCCACATAAACGTACCATCCAGTCGGTATGCATCTACTAACGTACTACCGGTATGACCACTCTGAGAGTTGTCTTTGGAATTGCTTGGGTCCCATTTTAAAATGATCTCGTATTGTCCATCTCCATCCAGATCAGCAACGGTTGTATCGTTGGCACGGTACGTATACACCTCGCCAGTTACGGTAACGCCATCTGCTGGCTTACGAAGTGGAATACTCAAGTGATCGCTGCTCCAGACTTTTGCTGTGTCCGAGCGTTTGGGACTATTTTTGCCACCGACGGTTTGTACATAGTAGGTGGATGTTGCTGTACCGCCTGGATCTTGAACATTCGTCGTTGTGCGAAGGGTAGATGTGTTGACCTTTTTGCCATTGCGGTACAGGTCGAAACCGACATTGTCCGGGTCAGTGCCAAGTAAGCGCCAGCTCACATAGACGCCACCCGGCTGCTGAATAGCGATCAGTCCACGATTCAGATATTCCATCTGACGTGGTGGCAGCTTGACTGGTGTTGCTTGTACGGTTACCCCATCGGATTCGGTACCATCGGTATAGGCTGCTTTCACGATAAAGGTGTAGGTTGTGTTGTTTTTCAGCTTATCGATGGTTGCGATATACGTATTTTTGCTCACGGTGTTCACCAGTTGCGGGCGTTGCTTTTTGTCCAATTGGTAAATGTGGGCTTCTTTGTAAGTTGGATCGATATTTTCCTGCCAGCCGATACGTACTTTGCCATTATCCGGCTCCGTATCTACGTATTGCAGCTCTGGTGATGCTTCCAACCGATTGACGGTTAATGTATACGTCCGCGTAATACCTGTGTACGTATCCGAGGTGACATTGACCGGAATCGTTGTAGATGATTCGGAAATAGGCACTTGAATCGATGAGCCGCTGTTTGCTGTTTGTCCAGCTACTGTCAGGCGCACATGCTCTGCATTGCTTGCCTGCGGTGTAACGGACAGAGACTGACTGGAATGTGGAAGATCCAGCTGATAATTCTGAACCGAAGGGTCAAAAGTAGGTGTTAATGCTGGTGTGAACCCGTTACTGCTCACTTTCAAATCTGTTAGCGCCAGATCCAGCGCAGTTACTTTCATATTCGCGAGCTGAATGGAACCGCCGTCACGACCGAGGTAAAAGCCAAAACTGCTAATTCGCGTAGCGCTTCCGGTAAACGTCTCCTGCCAGTTGGCGACTACACTTCCAGTTGTGAGATCAGTAATGGAAGTCGTATATGACTTTTGTGGAATATTCAGCACATAATTGAATCGATACCAGTGTGACGTGCTATAAGGAATAGAGAAGGACGAAGAACCAGCGCGCTTGATGATTCCACTGCCAAGCGCATAATTGATGCCGGTGGCGCTGGTAGCATTAATTTTGCCATCCATTGCGTAGAACGAACCGCCATTATTGCTCGGGATGCGTGCATCGAATGAGATCGTTACGCCTCCACTCTGCGGCGTAAAGCGTTGACCAACGTATACGGAGCCGGAGGTTGGATTGCTCATGGCAGCATACGTTATGCCTGTAACGGTATCGCGGTTAATTTGAATGTCTGGTGTATTGCCTTCTTTACTCCAAGCGTTGCCGCTGCCTACTGTGAATGCTCCTTGCGGGTACGTGGCAAAGTTCTCATTTACAAGGTCGGCGTCTGCGGCATGAACAGTAGCAGAAGCGCCGGGCAATGCCGGAACAGATAGGATGATAACAAGTAGGATGATCAGATAGCGGGTATAGCGGCGAACCGGTTTTCTCCGATGTGGTGGTGTTGCAGATGGAACAGAGTCTATCATGTGCGAAGATGATGTACTAGACGATTGCATGTTGTCATTTGTGTTTGAAGCGGAATTCATCAGCATCAATCCTTTCAGAATAGGTTGATATAGATTTTTTGAATACGCTTACAAAAATAAAAAACTCATTATGTTTACGTTAACATTTTAGGGCGTTATGTGATTGTAACTTCCCTCCTTTGCTGAAACAATCGAAATTTCACTTCGAATTTTAGTGTATCAGCTTGTTGTGCGAAATCTATATCGGAATTCAGATGTGTATAATAATATGGAATCTGGATATGAATGTTCAAATGATACAACATACGCCATAATGAATATAATATAGCGAGTATCGAATACTATTCAACTCGCGGAATTGGAGGAATCTTACGATGCAAACGCGTCAGCAAGCGATTGATCACTGTTTGACTCTGGCTCAGAGTTATGAGGATTATCCATTTCGCGATAGCGGTTGGACGGTGATTCGCCATGAGCAGAATCGGAAAATATTTGCCTGGATCTTTGAGCGGCAAGGTCATACATGGATCAATGTCAAAGCAACACCGGAACTGATCGATATTCTTCGGCAGGAGCATGAGTCCGTCATTCCCGCCTATCATCTCAACAAAGATCACTGGAATTCGATCATTCTGGATGGCTCCATTCCAGAAGAAGATATTCACGATATGATCTATCATAGCTATACGCTTACCCTGCCGCGCATACGCAAGTCGTCCAAAGAAAAGACATAGATTAGCTGTTGAGCGACTAGATTCGACTTCCACATAACACAATCCCGATACCAAGGCATTCGTGGTTCACACGTTACGCTTGGTATCGGGATTGTGTTTTTCAGATCTACATCTCTTGAGACATACATCCATGCACATCATACTCAGTTAGTCAGACTCATCCTGAATCACACGACAACCACCCAAAATATCTGGCTGCAACGCCATACTATCTTTTTCCGTAATCTCGCGAATGACCCGACACGGCACACCAGCGGCAAATGTGTTCGGCGGCATATCCTGTGTCACTACGCTACCTGCTCCAATCACGCAACCATCGCCAATCGTTACTCCACCGCAAATGGTCACATTCGCAGACAACCACACATCGTTACCGATCACCACGGGCTTGGCGTAACAGAGCGTCTTCAGCTGCCCATGTTGATCCAGCATCTGCCGCCGCTCAGAAGCGATCATCGGATGAATCGGCGTTACAATGGTCACATTCGGTCCGCAATTCACATGATTTCCAATAGTTACTCTGGCATCATCCTGCACCGTCAGATTGTAATTAGCGAAGAAATGATGCCCAATCTCAGTGTGCACCCCATAATGGAAAAAGACAGGGCCTTGAATAAAGCTATGCTCTCCCATCTTCCCGATCAACTGCTGCAAAATCCGCTCCCGCTCGTCCGTCTCATCTTCCAAAGTGCGACTGTACTGACTGCTCCAATTATGCGCTTTCAGCTTGATGGCTTTTAATTCTGGGTCAGCAGGCGAGAATAGCTTGCCGTCAAAGATACGTTGCTCCTCACTCATATGTTCAGCTCCATTTGTTCATAGTCAGATCATTATATGAAGTAGATTGTTGTAGCTACTCTATCATCGCAACTGCTATCGTTGCAAGGTGACTTTATAAACATTATTTATAAAGTACACAGTCGTAAATATGCTTATTCGAGTTTTAATATGTGTTTTCACATATGGAGAACAATCGTACACTAGTTATTCAAACCAGTCATCCGCACAGCGAATGCTGCGGATATTTGGTTCTTCGTTGGACATTTTCATACAGCTGTACGCGCCAATCCATACGATAGCACTCAACAGCGTGCAGATGAGCACTAATGCAATGATCGAAACTAACATCTTAATTCCTCCCTTTCCGGTACGATAATATTCGGTTTACTCGCTCAGCGCTGTATAACATCAGCACTAGAAATACCAGTACTACCCATGGAAACATGCCAACACTCGTACGTGTAGCGAGCAATCCAAACAATGGCGGCAAAAACGTTGTACCTGTATACGCGACCGCCATCTGATAGCCCATCAGCTTGGCAGAGTTGGATTTACCAAACCGCGTAGGTGTCTCATGCAGCAAACCCGGATAGATCGGCGCCAAGCCCAAACCGATCAAGATCAGCCCTGCCAGTGCCAAACCATCTGCCATCGGTAGTAGCAAAATAATCCCGCCAACAATACTAATCAGTTGTCCGCAGCGGATCAGCATCGTATTACCTACACGCAGCGTAATAAAGCCTGTAATGAAGCGACCAACCGTAATGCCGCCATAATACAGCGAAACCCATGCCGCTGCTGTCTGAGCACTTATGCCTCTGGCACCTACCAGATAACTCGCTCCCCACAGACCAACTGTCATCTCCACTCCGCAATAGAGCAAAAATGCCGCCAGTGTCGGCTTGATCCCGTGCAGGTTGAGAATGCCATTACGGTTCTTCATGGTTGCGGCATCCTTATGTTGTTCCCAGTTGTCATTCTGTTCTGCTGAAGATAATGGTGATTCTGCTTGTTCTCTCGCATGAATAGCAGCTACTTTTGACCAGAGTGGTAACGTAATTAGCAAAATAATGACAAGCCCCAGTTGAATGCCTGCCACCGTCAAATAACCGCTACGCCAAGAGTCGTTGGTCGCGATAGAATACGACATAATGATCGGTCCCATCGTTGCGCCGACTCCCCAAAAGCAATGCAGCCAATTCATATGATGCGCTTGGTAATTGGCTGCCACATAATGGTTGAGCGCTGCATCGACTGCGCCTGCGCCAAGACCAAGCGGAATCGCCAGCACTATGAGCCACAACATCGATGGTGCCGCAGAAAAGCCAAACAGCGCCGCCGCTGTCATCAGGCAGCTAATCAGCGTAATCTTGCCCGTACCGATCATTGCAATCAATCTACCACTGAACAGACTGGATACAATCGTACCCGCTGCAATAATCATTGCAATGATGCCCGCTGATCCAAGAGAAGCATGCAGGTCTGGATACATTACAGGCCATGCGGAGCCTAATAAGGAATCCGGAAGACCCAAACTAATAAAAGCCATATAAATAATCATCAAAAACCATGTTGCCATTTGACCCCTCACTCGCCCGACAATAAATTTGTAAACAGTGCCGCTGCCCGAATGATATCATAATAAATTAACTTTATAAAGATATTTTATTTAATGCTTATAAATACAAAGTGATTGTAAATATATATTGTAATTGAAAGATACATGACATGTGACGCTTCCTGGACTGTAAAAGCAAACATCCCCTGCCGCAATGACAGGGGATGAATACAATAGTTGATGTTGAGATGCATAAAATAGAAAGCATGCGTTTCTAAAAAAGGATACGCTTCTATAAGATACGCCGAATTCGATTCCGGATAGAAATCCACGCCATGCTCATTGAAAAAGTCGACCATATGACGAATATCCTGCGAATGTAGCTCCATGGAATCCATGCTACAGCGTTGAATGCTACAGAATCCAATGTGGTTCTATACACTCATATCTGTTTCCATAGAAATGATGAGCTTCCATACAAGCAATCATGCACCTTCCGTGAGCATATTCCGCATCAATCATTCCGTATTAATAACTCAATGACGGGGTCAATTGCTTTAGCGTCAGCCAGCGCATGCCTGCTTCAAAATCATGCTGAAAATCGCTTTCCAGCACGACATCCGGGTACGATGGCATCACATATTGTTGTTGATATGATTGCCAGTGTTGCTCCCACTGCGCATCCGTTAACAGCTCCTGATACATCACTACACGCTCCGGTGCCAGAATAGCATTGACCGACTGAATAATGCGACAAGCAATATCGGCAAATGCCGTAGATTCCATCGACGCATACCAATCGATAGACAAAGGCAGGAATTTAATCTCACCCGCCATACCATTTTTGCCACGTACAAGCTGACCGTCCAGATGAATGCCCATACCAGGTGGATGCAGCGGTGGAAAATATACACTCACTACCGTCTCGTTTCCCTCCAGATCATGCCTCGCACAATAGCCGCTAACGGCAGCATTCACGTCATTTTCTAGCAATACAGGCAGACCGAATCGCTGTTCCACCAGCTGGATAATATGTACTCCCTCCAGTTCGTGGTGACTGCTGACTGCGACTACACCGTCCATTACTTGTCCTGGCAGACCGATGCCGATTACTTTGATATCGCCATGTTGCGACAGACACTCTTCGATCAGTTGGAACAGCTCCTCTTGCTCAAAGACGGGAATTGCCTGCTCTTTTTTGAAAATCGTCTCGTCTTCCAGATTGATCACAATAGCAGAGATCAGTATCTTGCCCTGCTCATCCTTGATACCAATCACCAGACCAAGGCTAAAATTATAATTATAGCGATACGTTAGTGCTGGACGTCCACCATTGGATGGCACGGTTTGGTCCTCATATATTTCGCCGCGTTCCAACAGTTCGCGGATTAGCGAATTTACCGTAACCACACTCAGCCCGGTCAAAGAGGCGAGTTGCGGTTTGGTCGCAGTCTCTATGCGTTTCATCACCTGACGCACATTATTTAGATTAATTTCTTTCATCAGATTGGCATTCGCGTTTTTCATAGACACCTCATTCGTTACACGTTGTATATTTCATATCGATCTAGCAGAATGATATCTATATCAATTCTGCTCATCTATTATTTTCCTTTGAAAAAGGGATGACAAATCGTTTTTCTGGTCGTGCATCCGGCGAATACACGCGCTCGCGATAGATCATTTCCTTCTCACCCATTAACAGAACGGTGGAAGAACGTGTGCCATACGCTTGCTCCTGACTGTCAATGAAGATGGATGATAGCAGTCGCTCCCATTCCAGCGATACGCCAGTATTGGGCAAGCCTTCATCCTCTGGACGATCTGTTAATTGCAGCAGTGCAAACAGCTGATCGCTCAATTGCTGTTCATCGATCTCCTGCTCATCCATGTGGCGAACGATCTGATCCAGTCCATATTTGCCGGAGCGTACTTTGGGCCAGTCCGTATCCAGCAGATGATTGCTAATTCCATAGATGCCCGGTTGCAGCGGCTGGATCTCATTGCCCACATTGGAGTAATAATACAGGCTCTGCCGATCACCAACTAGCAGATTGTAACCCGGATATTGGTCACGGTCATCTGCCATCTGCTGTATATATTCCGCTGGCGTCTGTTGTTCTTTTAGAAAATGGGCGATCAATTCCCCACGCGATCTCTTCCCATCTGCCTGCTCCAATGGATTACGATAGTTAGTCAACGCTGCGAATTGCCCGCTATCCGAGACACCAATCCACGTCCCTAGCTTCAATAGATCACGCCCGGCAATAATATGCGGCGCGTCTTCCCAGCGATGCGCTTGCGCAGACGGACGTTCATAAAATTCATCCCGATTCGCAGCCATAATGAGTGGATACCGAGGATGTACGTGATATGCGAATAAAATGAGACACATGAGTGGATACGCTCCTTTGTCGAAAAGTGGGTACGATGCAATATGTATGCAGTCATTGTACCACAGCAACAGTATCATTCACGATATACGAGATTTTGCTGAATTTTTAGTCCTATCAACCGCATGACGGCTGGCTTATGTCTATCACTGTTTTAGATTTTATTTCGTATATTTGCCAATCACTTGGTGAAAGAATGCATCGTACTCTTTACACATGGAGAAAGCACATTCGGATTATTGGAATGTGCTTTCTCAGTCATTTGCTACAAGACTATTGTAAGATGCGATACTTCACAATAGGATGCGTTATAGACATTTTATGAATTGTAGCTTCAGACATGTTATAGATAGTGGTTTGGATAGTAGTAGGTTCTGGAATAATAGATTCTATTTTACTTCGCCTGTTGCAGATAATTCGGGATCATCGTCTCGAAGGATGGGAACGCATAGATCAGCTTCGCCGCATCTTCTGCTGTCAGACCGAGTGTAATAATTGGAGTGAGGCTATTGATCACTTCAAGTGCTTCTTGCGTATATGCCGCAGCACCGACCAGCTTTTTCTCGCTGCTATAAATGAGTGTCAGATGCGCTTCAGTCTCACCGCGTCCGGCAAAGTCCCATTGTTTCCCTAGCTCAATTGGAACGATGCTGTATTCCGACGATTCCTTGGCATCGTCTACACTCACACCGATCTGTGCAATGCGTGGTGTAGTAAAAGCAATCGTTGCAATCGGCGGATACTGGATTGCATCGGTGCTACTTCCCAGCAGATAATTTGCCAAATATTTCGCTTCAAATACTGCTGTTGGAGTTAGGCGCGGCTGCGTTTTATCCAGTACATCGCCAGTTGCGTAAATGTGCGGCTGCGACGTTTGCAGGAATTCGTTAACAATAACGCCTTTTTTGTTATATTCTACACCTGCCGCTTCCAAATTCAGCAGATCGGTATTCGGTTTGCGTCCGGTTGCATTGATCACTAGATCTGCACTGAGTGTTGTTCCTTTTTCAGTGGTAAGATGCAGCTGACCGCCTTGTTGTTCGATCTTGCTGACCTTCTCATTGAAATGGAATTGAACGCCGTCCTGCTTTACTTTTTCAATTAGCTTCTTGCTGTAATCCTGATGGAAGCCGGACAGAATGCTGTCTGTCGCTTGAATGATGTGTACATCGGAACCAGCCGTCCGTGCAATGGAAGCAATCTCCATCGATACATAACCTGCACCGATCAGTACAATTTGCTTCGGTAATTCAGTCAAATACAGAAACTCATTGCTTGTAATCGTCAGTTCTTCGCCCGGTACGCCGAGCGGAATCGGACGCTGACCGGCAGCGATGACGAATGTTTCGGATGTATACTGCTCACCGTTCACTTCCACTGTGCGAGAATCAGTAAATTTCGCTTCTCCGCGGATGATGTCTACACCGGATTTCTTGAGATTGGCTTCCATCATTTCCGGTAACGGTGTCAGGATATTGTTCTTATGTTCCATCAGTTTGCCCCAGTCGAGCTTGAACTCACTGCTCAGTCCGACTGGCTTGAACAGCTCGGCATCTTCCATCAACTTGATCGGTCCGTCCAGTATGATCTTGGGATTACAGCCGTAGTTCGTGCAGACACCCAGAATCTTATCCCGCTCAATGATCGCTACTTTTTTGCCTGCTTTACTGAGTGGTAACGCTGCGTTCCATGCCCCTTGTCCGCTGCCGATAAATAGAATGTCAAATGATTTCATTGTTCTTCCTCCCTGATCATATGAATAGTAGATCCAATTAAACACAATTAATAGCGCGTGATTAATTGGTATAGTGAAATGATTTTGTCCGTCTGTTCTACCATTACCCAATAAATCGCCATCGCAATAATATTCAGGGCAGAAATATTTGCAATATGTTGATATGCGACATGCTGAACATAACAAAAAGCCTGATCTGCCCGCATCTACGCGGCATCAATCAGGCTAACATTTGTAGTTTCATCGCTTATTATTCCAGCATCTATTGTATTCGCTGAATGACATATATTGTTCAGGAAGATAACGATGCAGACGTTTCAGCAAGCAATCCATGCTTGAGGAAGCTCTTGTACAAGCCGTCCTGCTCCAGCGTATCCGTCACTTCATCAGCAATAGCGATCAAGCCCGGCTTGGCATTGCCCATTGCGATGCCGACGTTGCAATATTCCAGCATTTCCGCATCATTCATGCCATCTCCGATCGCTATCGTATGTGCTTGCGACTCACCAAGATGCTCCAATAGGTCGGCAATGGCAATCGCTTTATGAATGCCGGGAATCATCAGCTCGCCACTATCCTTACCAAAGATCGGAACTGTACACTGAATCACTTCAAACTTGCCTTCAAACTCCTGCTGGATCATTGCAAACGGCAGGCTACTTTCCAGAAAGCAAACCTTGTTCACATCATCCTTATACAGATCGGTCTCTCCATACGTCAGTCCTTCGATAAATGGATGCGGCGACTGCTCCATTCGTGCTCGCGCCTGTTCATCATTCAGCACATCGCCGTAAATGAGCCGTTCCAGCTGCGGACGAAGCATAGAGCTTGCGTACAATGCCGAATTTGACTCCAGATAGAAATGCACGCCATGCTTATTGAAAAAGTCGACCATATGACGAACATCCTGCGACTGTACCTTTTTGTGATATAGCACTTCGTTGCCGATCTCTACATAACCGCCACCGGCACCGATCAATCCGTCAAAACCAATCTCCCAGATCGAGTCATAGATTTCCGCTTTAGACCGTCCTGTACATAAAAACAATAAGTGCCCGTTCTCGCGCGCTTGTCGACATGCTAACTGTGCTGACTCTGGTACATGACCATAATCGTCGACCAGTGTACCGTCAATATCGATAAAGCTGATCTGTTTTGCATTCATATTCATCGTTGCTTGCACTCCTTTATTGTAAAAGATGGCTTACTGTCTATTTCAATGTACCGTTTGGAACGGGTTACATGTCAATCTACATTTTCCTATGTAAAAAAGAAGCAGTGCCTGAACCGAGCAACTGCTTCTATACGATTTCTACGTATACCTATTAAATTATCACTCGTTCACGAAACGTCCAACCCATACAGTCTGCACGCTTCTTCCAAGCCACCGACAAAATACGAATCCGATGTCGTGAAGGCCCATTCGCCGTCGATTTTGCGGAATTGTCCGAGCACCAGCGTATCGCAAACTGCACTCGGCATATATTCAAAGGTGTGATACAGATCAAGTTCATTATCAATCGTTAGCTCGACCTTCTGCTTGTACGCATCCAGTGAACCGACAATAATCACACGATGGCAGTGATCCGGTAGCTGCTCCAGATTGAGATACATCAGCTTCTCCCATGCAGTATCGTTGATGATACGCACGCATCCGCTCTGATGCTCCGGCTGATTGTAAAAGACAAAATCTTCTTCGCCCACACACCGATCATGATCATCCACCAGAAACGCGGAGATATCAATATCGATCTCATCGTCTGCTTCTTGCTTGGAGAGCTTGAGCTTCAATTCATTATCCGGTGAGATACCGATACGCGAACGCAATCGATCTTCCACTTTCCCTAGTTGCGTCTTATCCCATACTTCCACCTGTAACTGTTCGGCAAGCTGTAATGCCGCACGGCTAAAATAGTTAGTTGCCACGACCATATATTTGGAGCATTCATACATACGTGCACCAGCATACACTTCTTGAATCGCCTTAATTGGCACGACATTGCTGAAGCATTTCAATTGTACAGCTGTACGAATCTTCGCTTTGGTAATGATCAGATCGACGCCATAATCCGGCGCATACGGATCACTGGTCGGCATCTCGACCTCATAGCCGAGCTTGGTGAACAAATCCTGCATATGATATTCAAAGCTTTTGCCGTCCAATGCGATCTCTTCCAGCACCTGAGCGGTAAAATCATACGTTTCATTCAGATCGGGGACTCCATACTGCGCACCAATCTTCTCCATACCAGAGTTGTAGCCATTCCCAATCGCGTGGAATCGCCACTCCTGCTTGTACTGATACAAAGCGCCAAGCTCCAGTGCCGTATTGCCTTCGCAGGTATGCATATCGACCGTATACCGCAGCAGCTCACGGTTATCGTAGGTAAGCAGACGAATATAGACTTCCTCCGGTATACCGCCCGGCATCACCAGCGAGAACAATACCCGATCCTGCTGTGCCTGCTCAATTGCCGACAAGTTCACAATATACTGCTCCATATCAGCTGTTGGCAACTCACGACCGTCAATATGCGTCATACCAATCGTAGATTTGTTGCCGAAAAAGGCGATATTTTCCGCATTGTTCAGCTTTTGATTGTCCAGCAACATGGCAGCGCTCAGGCATTCCTGTTCGGACGTTTTCCAGCCAATTCCGATCTTGATATTTGTTTGCTGAATTTGCGTTTTGGAGCCTTTGACTAGCGGTACAGAACCCGATATATCTTCCGTCCGACTCATACGCACACGACCGTTTAATGGCAGGTCTGTTTTGTTAATATACTGTGTGAATTTGTTCAGTAGCTTGCGGTACAGCTCCGATGTTCCCAAGCTCGAAATCTTCGGAATATGACTCAAGTTCATATTTTTGAGCGGTTTTACCGTGCAGCGTAGCGGATACCCTTTGATCGAAACGAAATTCCAGAACAGATGCGGTGCATTCATGGATTGGATAACCGTTATGTACGGTGTCACTTCCTCGTCGGTAAACCAGATAATGTGCGTTAATTCGCTCGTATGAAACAATTCAGAAAATAAATCTACTTGTTCGCCGCGTTGCGGGTCTTTGCCATAAATCTGATCTTTCATATATTTGGTAGCATTGCTCTCTGTAAATTCTGGTAACCGGTATAAGTCACCATCTTGCTGTGCTAACGTCTGCACCGGATGATGCATCGACAATGGAGCTAGCTTGTTGAACACGGTCTGCATATTGCCTCGCCGCATATAGCGTTGCAGCCCTTCCGCTGCGTTCATAATAAAGATGTATTTGATCTTGGTACCATCTACGTCCTGTCTTGTTAGATACGAGCTATAGGACATACGGTGTTTGTGCACGGAACTCATGATAAGACCCCTTTGAATGAAAGATATTGGAACGATGTGAAGAAAATGCTATCTTCTCATACTATCTTTTTATCGGCAGGAAATAAATGAAATATATGGGAAAGGTACAAAATGTCTATGGAGATTTTCCAAATCGAGAAATAAAAGATGAAAACATTGTAATGGTTTTGACATTGCTTTTCTCATAAGACAGTTGTATTATCGTAAATGTAGCAACCATACTACAATTGTCTTACAGAAGGAACAAGGTAGCTTGACCGCCGCCGCAGGAAGGAGGCAATCATGGATAAGCTGAATCTGGTGGATTCTGAACTGAAGGTTATGTCTGTTCTCTGGGAAGAAGGCGACTCGCCCGCACGGCATATTGCCGGTATCCTGTCAGAGCAGTATGGCTGGAATGTGAATACCACCTACACGCTCATCAAACGCTGTATCAAAAAAGGAGCGATTGCCCGCTCCGAACCGAACTTTGTCTGTCATGCGCTTGTCACGCGCGAAGAAGTACAGCGAAAAGGCACGCTTGATCTGGTAGACAAGATTTTCGACGGTTCTACCAATAAGCTGTTCGCTTCGCTGCTGGGCAAAAAGGAATTATCCGATGCCCAGATCGAACGTCTGAAGAAGATGGTGGATGATCTGGATGAATAATCTCCAGCATATGAACTGGCTGCAAATGGATCTGTCCGCAGCCCTGCTCATTGCAGTCGTCATGATCATTCGTGTATTCTTCCGTAACAAATTGCCACGGCAAACCTTTATCTGGCTCTGGGGTATGATCTGGTTACGATTGTGCATCCCCTTATCGTTACCATCCCCATTCCAGCATCTGGCGTTGCCGTCATGGATGACATGGAGCGGGCGCAGTGGAACTACCGGAACATCCTCAGCGGTTCATTCTACCGCTGCCGGTCGCGAATCTGCATCTGTCAGCAGTCATCTGTCTGGTAGTACTTCTGTCATTACTGGCACATCCTCTACTGAACATGCGTCTTCCAGCTTCAACGGCTGGATGGGCGGCTTTCATGCCCGACCGGCTGCCCCGGTCGATCTGATTGCTGTCTGGCATGTGATCTGGATTGCTGGTGCGATTGCCTGCGGAGCCTTTCTCATTCTTGCGTATATGCGCTGGTATCATCGCTTTGCGCAGGCAGAAATCGTAGATCATCCATTCGTTAACCATTGGCTGTGTCGCCATACTTTACGTCGTCGCATTCAAGTTCGTCAGAGTGCAGACATCGTCTCACCGTTAACCTATGGCATTTTCAAACCTATTATTATCATGCCCATAACAACCGATTGGAACGATCAAGATCGACTAGATTATGTGCTTACTCACGAATACGTGCATATCCGCCGCATGGACAGTCTGATCAAAATGCTGATGCTGCTGGCACTCTGTCTGCACTGGTACAATCCGCTTGTCTGGATGATGTGTGCGCTCGTGAATCGTGATCTGGAATTAAGCTGTGACGAAACGGTTGTGCGTCTAGTCGGTCATGAACATCGTGCCGATTATGCCCGCACCCTCATTTACATGGAAGAACAAAAAGTAATGCTGCCTTCTACTGCCAACTATTTTAGCAAACTTGCGATTGAAGAAAGGATTGAATCTATTATGAACATGAAAAAAATGACTGCTGCTGCCGTATTGTCCGCTTCGCTACTCGTCGGAGGGACTGCTGCGATCGTAGCAACTTCGCCTGCCAATGCCGCTGTCACTACACCAGCTGTTGCGAAATCGACAACTCCAGCTGCCACAGCGTCCCATACTCTACAAGTCGGCGACACATGGAAAGTGAATAACGAGTGGGAATTCACCGTGAATTCTGTGAAAACGACGACTCTACGCGGGAAAAAGGAAGATGGTTATACAGACGCTAAACAAGCTGTTATCGTCAACTACAGCTACAAAAACATTCGTCCAGCCGGCGGCGAAGAACTCGCCTTTTCCAAAGCGAACTTTGACCTGACCGATGCCAACGATGCGAACAATCTGGTAGACGGCGCGCACAATGGAATCTCCCCGGCTGGTTCCGACAAAGCAGTCGGCGTAGCACCAGGCAAAAGCATTGAAGGCGCTACATGGGCATACGCATTCTACGACAAAGCTGCCAAAACTGTAAAATTCAATGTAGCCGGTTATGATGCGAAGCTGAATCTGCACGAAACTACATTTGTTGTGCCTGTTGAAGATGGCACTGCCAAATCCGGTAAATAAGCGATATTAGATAATCGATAATTGCAATACTGGATATGCTTCCATGAATACTGGATGTTGATCCGTCGATTGATCCATTTCTTTGTACTACATGCATCGAGCTGAGCGGATGCATCGTTATACAACAATATCAATGCCAAATAAAAAGCAGGAACAGACGGTGTATATAACCTACACGCTGTTCCTGCTTTTTCGTTTCTACCTAGATTCTATAGCGATTCCACATACAGAGTAAGAGAAGTACCTATCGGTCTTGGAACGATTATGTCTGCAATCGCTTCATCGCTTCGTCAATATTCACTTCCATAAATAGCGCACCGTCCAACGGATTATAAATATACGCATCAATCTCTCGAAAACCAAACGACTCGTACAACCGACGTGCCGGAATCATACTTTCCAATGTATCCAGACGCATAGTCGCATATCCCAGTGTCTGTGCATGCCGGAGCGCTGTCTCTACGAGCAATCTCCCTAACTTGAGCCTGCGATACCGATCATCCACATACAATCGCTTCATCTCGCAAGCATCGTCTGACTCCGGGCGAATGCCGATGCAACCTGCTGCCTGACCATCCACAGTGACCAATAACAAGGCTCCTTGCGGAGCAGCATACTTGCCTGGTAATAGCTTCAGCTCAGATTCTACATCTTGAAAAGCAATGTCGACTGGCAACGCATAGACATAGTCAGTAAATAGCTGGCGGATCATATCCAGCGCTTCCGGTTGTTGCGCGTCCACCTGCTGAATCTCAACGTGTGGCGGCGAAGCAGCATCGATGGATGCAGATGCAGCAGGTGCCTTATTGTCTTCCGGTGTTGTCATAATTAAGTGTACCTCCTGCCAACATAGTAGTATTATCGTACACTATGTTGCTAAGGATGTGTATCATTTGCAAATGGTGATACAGGGCAGTCTTGTCCCATCAGTTGATCATTGCCCATTCTTCTTCCATCAATGCAGCGTGGATCATCGCACCTGTACGGCTTCCAGCAGCAGCGGCAATAATGAGCTGAGACGGTCCACTAATCGTTGTATCACCAGCGCTGTATACACCATTTGCCGTAGTCATGCCGGTGGCATCGGTGACGATACCACCGTTCTCGTTCACTTCATATTCCAAGCTGTTCTGATAATCCGCTTTGGACAGAAACTCCGGTATAATGAAGCCACCGCTGCGCTCTACCTTTGTCCCATCCTCTAACTCTACTGCTGTCAATTGTCCATCCAGATGCTGCAATGCTGCAATCCGTGTACTTACAACTGGAATATGATGCTGCTCCAATTGTTGCAGTTGCTCCTGATCCAGCACATCCAATCCATTCGTAAATACAACTAGCTCGCGATTCCAAGCATATAGCATTTTGGTCAGGTGCATCACGCCTGCTGGACCCGCAATGACAGCCAGCTTGTGATGCTGCATTTCCCAACCATCGCAAAATGGACAGTTAAACAAGCTTGTACCATAACATTGCTGTAAACCGGGTAACGATGGGAAGGCTTCCTTCAACCCAGTGGCGATTAGCAATTTGCGAGCATACAGGGTGCTGCCATCAAGCAACTGTACACCAAATGTATGATCTGCCTGCTTGTCTACCGTCTGAACACGCTTGACCATATGCTCTACTGTCGGATAACGTAGCACTTCTTCATATGCAATTCGCCGAAATTCTGCGGGTTTGATCCGATCGCGTGTAAGATACCCATGCGACTCATGGGTCACTTTATTTCGCGGATCGCCATCGTCGATAATTAGTACCTTTCGCTTCGCTCTGCCTAACACTAGCGCTGCATTCAGTCCAGCAGGACCGCCGCCAATAATAATGCAATCATAGATCGTCGTCATATTTATTTTCCTCCTGAGGTGTAGATTGTAGTTACATGATCGTGCAAGAATGGATTTTTAGAGAAGGTAAGAGATGTAAGGGATTTTCAGAGATATTAAAGACTCATTATATCTGTAATTAGGGCGCGATAAAACATGATCCCAATCCATTCGGCAGTCTGCCAATGCGCCAGACTTCTGCTGATACATTAGTTGATGTAAAGCGGCTCATCTATGAAGATGAGCGCGCATTTGGGCTGTTAGATCGGATAGCTTTTGCTGCCGAAGGTAATCTTCCATCGTACCTTCTGCTTTCACCATGACCTGCTCAATCAGACACTCCGATCCGTGGTTCAGATGACACTCGAATAGAGACGTTGTGCCCTCAATCGCATGAATGACATCAAGAAACGAAAACTCTTCCCAATTTCGCCGCAACCGATAACCCCCATTGGCACCGGATGAAGACTCGACCATACCAGCCTTCGCTAGCTTGGTCAGAATTTTGGATAGGTACGTTGGAGAAACCTGCTGCTGATCTGCAAGCTGCTGCACTCCGGTCAAGCGGTTCGGTTCTGCTGCCGACAGATGTAGCATCGTATGCAGAGCATAATTGGTTGCTTTAGAAAATTTCATACTGTATCGCCGCCTTCATAACAGACCATATTCGTCTATTCTATCTCTATTACTTCTCATCCATTGAATATCATGCAGAATGAAAAACATTCAATTGCAGACTTTACGGGTCTATAATATACGTATCCAGATCAAACGTCAATGAAAATCTCTGCTGCAAATTAGACAATCAAACGATCAATTCCTGCTTATGCAACTGTTCCAGCACTATCTTGCTAACAGCAGATACGCGCTCCAGATCAGTGTAACTCAGCCATGCCAGTTCTTCAATCTCGCTTTGTGGTGATAGCTCACCTTGATAATCGGCAGTATAACAAGTGAGTCGAACAGTGATGCCTTCCGCTTTGCCATCGGCAGCCGCTTCGAATGTCCCAGCGTGTTCAATCGTCTCCTGCGACAGCTGCACATTCAATTCTTCCTCTACTTCGCGAATTAGCGTTTGTTGATCCTGTTCACCTGATTCGCGCTTGCCACCAGGAATGTAAAATAATTCTTTGTCTTTGGAGCGTACGCATAGAATCTTTTGCTCGTTCAGGTAAATCCATGCGATTTTATCAATAGTTTGAGTCATGTGAAAGTCTCCTTTGGGGTATATTGTATTTTACAATGCTGCCTTGGATGCCAATTCTTCCAGTTGCGGTCTGTCCTTGATCACAATCAATCCGCGCTCACGCCGGATCATTCCTTGCTCGCTAAATTGACGAATGACGCGGTTGAGATGGCGGTAGCTTGTGCCGATCAGATTGGCAATATCGGTTAGACTGTAATCAGATGGATGACCGGTAGATAGTTCACTATACTGCTCGGTTGTCACTGAGAGCAAGTAACTGGCAAGGCGCGTCTCCACCGGGTACATCAGGTTGAAGCTCATCGAGTCGGATTTGACCCGGAATTTGTACGTGATGATATGCAGCAGAAAACGTAGCAATGGCGGGTGATCCTGACCGTACCGATATAGCCATTGATAGCGAATGCCGAGTACTTCCACTGGCGTTACCGCCTGCACCGTATTCATCAGCTCCACCTGTTCGACGTACTCGATATCGCCGATCATTTCCGGTGGTGTCTTCAAAGACAGCACTAGCGTTTTGCCTTCTGGTGAGGTGAGCGATGTTTTGGTTGTGCCTTTGACCAGTACATATAGAATCTCCGAGCGCTCTCCTTGCGCGCACAGCACCTCGCCCGGCTCAAATGCAAATAATCCTACATGCGGCAATAGCGGTTCATGAAACACATCCTCAATTCCAAATTGCTGCAAATACGCGTGCAGCCGCTGTTGATTGTGAATCTCCTGCATGATACCTACCACCGTTCTTTCGTTCTTGCTTTTATTATACCGAAACGTATCACAGTGTAGACTAGGACATATGTCCTTAAATCACAAATTTGAAATGGATAGACAGATTCAGCAGCATTATATATCGTTTATGATATTTGATATACTGCAAGAGCATAACTCTAAACAGACTGGAGGCATCGATATGGCTCTCGAACTCAATACACTGGATCATTGGGATGAATCGCTATGGCAGCAGATGAAGCCCATTTACGAAGAAGCATTTGAACATGGTGCCAAGCCGGAGCGCATCCTCAAAGTGATGCTGGAGCGGCGATTGGCTTATATGCATGCCGCATATGACGATGGTGAGCTGGTGGCAATGGCATTTACCGGATTGGGGGATTCGCCAGAGCAATCTGCGCTAATTATTGACTATATGGCGATTCGTAAGGATCGGCGTGGTCGCGGAGAAGGCAAGTTATTTTTCGAATTGCTGCGTGATTGGGCGGTATTGACGTATGATATAGCAGCGATCATTATCGAGGCGGAAGCAGCAGATACGCCGGAGAATCGGGAACGGATTGTATTCTGGGAGAAATGCGGATTTACTCCAACCTCGTATGTGCATCATTATATTTGGATACCGGAAACGTATCGTGCACTCGTATTGCCGATTGATCCTTCATTTGCAGTTGCTGATGATGGAGAGTCATTATTCCGACAGATTACCCACTTCCACGAGCAAGCTTTTCGTAAAAAATGGGATGATTCTACAGCGCAGCCACGCTCTTGATGCAAGCTGCATTGGTTTGCCATGATCGGAGATTTCCAGAGATTTTAGACTTGGCTCAGCATTCACCTTTCTAAAATTGTTGAGATTATATTCATACTCCGGGTCTCATATCCCTTGTCCAAACGCAAAGAAGACTCCTGCCAGCATGGAGTCTTCTTTGCGTGCAATTTAGAGTGAACCATAACATAGTAAGATCAGTCTCAATACAATCAGCTCAATCGCAGTACGATGACACCGATAATCATCAGCCCAATACCGAGCAGATGCGTGATACTAACACGTTGCCGAATCGTCCCGAACCAGCCTTGGCTGTCGATCGTAAACGTCATACATAGCTGCGAGATGAGCAAAATAGCAATCGTCAGCGTCGCTCCGATCCGGTGCATGGATGTAATATTGCTAAATACGATCACCGCTGCAAAAGCACCGCTAAACCAGTACAACTTTTTTACTTGTAACAAGCCCGTCCAATGATTGTTGCGCATGAACAGCATAATGATACCTGCCAGAATAAAGCCGCCTAGCTGGTTGATAATGACGGCTTTCCAAGTACCGACAAACTGCCCGGTATGCGAATTCACAATTCCCTGCAAGCCGAGAAAGATACCCGCCAGCAGCGAAAAGACTACGCCTTTCATCTGTCCGCCTCCTCTGTCTTCTACCTCTACAGTATACTAGAGTAGATGCAGCATGTAGTTAGGACATACGTCTTGTCGTATTGCATATGTTACAGCTTTTGCCCAGTTGGTGGTAAATTGTGCATTCGACGTCTGCGGCGGCGATACAGCTGATATCCTTTGCGTACGCCTTCAAGCATGAACGCAGGAATCGGGAAAATTAGATGCGAAGCAACTGGCCAATAGATGCGATAATATGCCTTTTTGAAATCGTCCCACATGCGACAGGACTCCTGCTTAGAAAAGTCGGATACATCAACGATCAGACCGCGTCCGTGATGCACCATGACATTTTTGGCATGTACATCATGCGGGCGTAAGTGGACAGAACGTGCATAATCAAGTGCAAGGTCAATATCGCGAATGGCGCGTTCTGGTACAACGACGCCTTTTTGCAGACATTCATATACGGTCATGCCCATCAGTCGCTTCAGAATTAGAAATTGTTCTCCTGCATAATAACAGGTTGAATATGCCGGATGATCACCTAGCAGACGATATACACCATATTCCTCTTCCAAACCGGGTTTTCCGTCGGCATAGACTTTGACCGCATGCTCTGGATACTGTGGATGGTAGAGCACAGCAGCATAATTGCCCGCGCCGAGCAGCACCCACGGCTGGGGATAAGATACAACTTGAATCGGCTCCAGCGGATCAACACTCTCAATGATCAACTGAGGCAGCAAATCAGTATATACATATTGGATTAACTTTTCCATACATGGCACTCCAGTCGTTAATAGATACGGATGATTGCAAAAGATAAACGTAGAATACAGCACGAATTTGAATACGGTGTGAAGTGATGCGTAATGATACTATGTTGGAATATATATAGGAACTACAGCAAGAATCGTCATAGTGGCAAAGCATAGATGGTATGTAGTTCAAATTTGACGCTTTGTATACTATATCGGCAATGCGCAATAAAATAAACAGCTGCCCTAATACAGGCAGCTGCTCAGATATATGCTTACATTCTTCCCATACAGAATAGATCAACGACCCTCTTATCTAAATATATCCAAGGTAGTTAGCATGGTTGCCCATTCATGAATACATGTATATATTCCAATCCGTTATCCACACATTAGCTCAGCTTGATGCTGCTCAGGCTACCGCCACTCGCAAATAATCGATCAATCTTCTTCTCTACATCCGCATCCGGTACAAGCGGTGGTGCCTGATGTGGTTTGATACGAGCGTCGATTATCATATTATCGCAGCCCCAGTGCTTGTATTCGTACGAGCTGTTTGTTCCATAGATATCATGCGATGGATTGCTACGCGTGAATGTTACCCAGAGGAAGTTGCTCAGATTAGCGCTGACCATTGCACTATCATCGCACAAAATGATCATCGGCGCGCCTTCCAATCCTTCCTGTGCTTCCAGACTGGCACAGATGTCGGCGAGTTCCTGACGAGCAGCTATATAATCGGTAAATGGCTTGCTCTGTATCGCCACTACACCCGGCATGACCAGATATGGATCATGCAGTGTACGCAGCCCTTTTAGTGCTTCTGGTACTTCACGGCATAGCTCGCGGCGCTTGTCACCGTAGGCAGCAAAGATTACTTTACTGCCTGTATTCAAGCCAGTACCAGAGTAATCCAGCGTATCTATCGTTGTGTTCGTTTGAAAATGAATATCCCGGCGCAGATCCATCCGTTCAAGAATATAACCGATAAATTCAACTTCCTTGTGTGTATCCAGCGGCTGCTGATCCTCGGCAGTGATAAAAAGGTATTTGGCAAGGCTAACTTGACCGGTGCCAAGAATCCGATTGGCAATTGTTAGCAGCTCGGCAGGCTGCTTCACCTGCTGATACGGCGTATACCGTTCACTCCCGATAGCGAATAGCAGTGGATGCACACCTGCGGCATCCACGGCGTGGACTTCTTTGACACCCGGAATCTCTTGTTTGACTGCATCGCCAGTCAATTCATGGATCAGCTCGCCAAACACCGTATCTTCCTGCGGTGGACGCCCTACAACGGTAAACGGCCAGATGGCACGCGGTCTCGCATACACACCATGCACTTTGAGCACTGGGAAATCATGTACCAGACTGTAATAGCCCAGATGATCGCCGAATGGCCCTTCCGGCTTCGTATCCTGCGCATGAATCTCGCCCGTAATTACAAAATCAGCATCGTTGCTGATCGCATAACCATCGAGATAGCTATAATTGAAACGACGACCTGCCAGCAATCCGGCAAACGTCAATTCGCTCAATCCTTCTGGTAGGGGCATGACTGCGGATAACGTATGCGCGGGTGGCCCACCGACGAAGATACTTACTTTTAGCGGCTTGCCCTGTTGATTCGCCTTCGACTGATGCACACCAATTCCGCGATGAATCTGATAGTGCAGACCGATCTCACGATTCAGCTCATAGTCATTGCCCGTTAGCTGAATGCGATACATGCCAAGATTGGAGTTCATGATGCCCGGCTTATCCGGGTCTTCACTGTAGACGAGCGGCAACGTTACAAACGCTCCGCCATCCATCGGCCAATGCTGAATGAGCGGCAGATCGGAGATTTGAATCTGCTCGGCTGCGGCAGGGAGACTATTGCCACGTTCATTCGGTAATGCTTTGTAAGCGGCAAGTCCGTTACGTACATTGGACAACGGTTGCTTGATCGCCTTCATCGGGTCGTTACGCAGAGCAATGACATTGCGTGTCGATTCCCAAGTATGTCGGAAAATAAAACGGCTGCGATCCATCGTACCGAAAATATTCGATGCCGCCCGAAAACGCGAACCTTTTACATTTTCAAATAATAACGCCGGTCCACCGGCTTCATATACACGCAGATGAATCGCCGCCATCTCCAGATGAGGATCGACCTCTTCCTTGATTCGGAGCAGATGACCATTCTTTTCAAGATCAAGCAGACATTCTTCGAGATTGCTATACATATCATTTCTCCATTTCATCATGACAGAGATAGTTGAAATTTTCGTTATTCACTTTATTATAATCGGATTGCGAAGCAGAGACAAAAGCCTAACGGCAGATTGTTCGACAATTTTGCAACAGCGACTGCCAGATGTACTGTTTCCTATGTATAAGCAGATATATATCCGCCTGTCTCCAACACATATTCCCCCAAAACAAAAAACTCCTTATGATACAAGCAGCTGTCTACGTATCGAGTCAGCACTTGTATCACAAGGAGTAGATGAATATCCTATGGATGCGAGCATCATTGTTGATTCTATTGCATCTTTGCTTGCATCGTTCTTTTTTATGCTTTGCGCAGCAATCGCGTCATTGCGTTGATCATACCAGAATGAGCCGCTTCATGCGCAATATTCATCTCCAGCAGATCGTGAACGATTTTGGCACCAGCAAAGTTATCCTGTACCGCCACTGGTTCGTCCAGCTTGCTACCAAATGTCTCGCGTAGCTCATCTACTTGACTGTTGAAGACGTTCAGTACTTCTTCCCAGCTTGGCGGCTCGCCGTGCCATTCCGATGGACGCGTATTCGGCGCGAAGAATGTGGAATATTCCACAGGCAAGCGGCGCGTCTGACCTGCAAACCCATAAATGATATTATCAGCAATCGTCACGATGTGACCGAATTGCCAGTGAATATTATTATTAAAATCCTCCGGAATGATCTCGATGTGTTCCTCGCTGATCCGGTCGAGATATTTCAGCATATTTTGGCGTGTTCTCGCCATCCAATCAAAAACAAATGCATTGGACATAATTATAATTCCTCCTGTATGTTCTGCATCATGACCTGTCATCAGGTCCTTGAACATCGTAACCCGAATCCGCAGGTCATGTCCAATCTGGTACTATCATTTCCGCTGAAAATACACTTTGTCTCCTTCTGTTACGGACTCTACGAAGCCTTCATTGCGCAAATATACGAGTCGCGCCAGTGCTGTATAAAATTCCAACAGCTCTTGCGACGCTGGTCTGCCAGTACCGTAAATCTCGCGACATAGCTGTCCAGCCGTTCGTCGCCCTTCTGTCAGACTGCCTAGAATCTGCTGCATACGAAAGTGATGTGCATTACGAATATCGCGAATCCGCTGATGCAGATCATGAATCACATGATCATGTCCGGGCAATACCAGCTCCGCTGGATACGTCTCAATCAGATCAAGCGAATGGAAATAATCCTCCAGCGGATTCACATCCTCCTCGCTCCAGAATGGAATGACAGGCGCCGTATCCGCAAACATCAAATCTCCCGCGATCAATAATTTGGATGGGGCATGCCAAAAGCAAAAATGATCCGCCGCATGTCCCGGCGTCCAGATCGCTTCATACGGTTCATCGCCAAGCATAACGATATCGTGATTTTTATACAATTCATCCGGCTCCAACCATACGCTACCCATATAACGGTAAAATTGCCGTTCTTCAATCTCTGGTCCATCATATTTACGGTTAAATGCATAAGGTGTATGGTCATCCGGCTGCTTTTGCTCTAACAGACGGTGATACGTGCTCATCAGTTCATAGCTGTTACGTGAACAAATGACGGGAACGTTCCACTCTTGTTGGAACCAAGGTGCCAGTCCAATATGGTCGGGATGGGTATGGGTAATGATCACCTTTTCGATCACAAGTCCGTTGTCGCGTAGCTGCTTCCATTCACGGCGCGTCGCTTCATCCTGTACGCCAGTATCCATAACGGTATATCCGTTCTTGCCTTCAAAGAGATAGCTGTTCACTGTGCCTTCCCCATAAGGAAGCGCCAGTCGGTATACGTGATCTGCCAGTCTAACAAGTCGTTTAACCATGATGTCTCCTTTTGAAGATAAGATGAGGCATGCGGTAATGCCGATGGTTCATGTTATAGTTTAATATACTTTTTCTGGCATCACCATAGCGGATGATACGGAATTACGGTGACATAACAAATAACCGCCGATATTCTCTCTACATCACCAGACCATCAGCAGATGGCGGCTATGTAAAAAGAGTCGGCGGTTCGTTGCAGTCATGAAAGCGATCCTGTCGGCAGGGTGCGTGCCAGTGATGCTTTTGACTGATCCGTAGTGGATGTGTTTGCCCGCAAATGGCAAAAGACTGGACGACAGAGCGACACTGCACGCACGGCTTTACGGAGCCGGGTGCACTTCCCGCAGAGACTTACGTATCGGCTCGGCGGGGTTGAGATACGTTGGAGCTAGATGCTGTTGTGTACGGTCATGATGTAGTGACATAGGGACGGACGACATGTGAAATGGGGAAATGCAGATCATCCTCATTGACCGGCATCTTCCGTTGGTGCCTGCTTTGTTCCTGTTTTCTCATGCAGGAGTTGTAAGCTGTTGTATAGCCACTGGGCAGCTTCGCCACGAGTGAGCTTTTCGTTTGGCTGGAAGGTGCCGTCCTCATGCAATGTGATGATCTTGTAATGCAAGGCACGCTGGATCGCTCCCTGATTGCCGGCGGTAATGTCGGATTCATCCTTGATGTCCGCCGGAACGAGATTGATCATCGGTAAACCGGCTTTACGTTCCAGTGTATCCATCAGCAGTGTCGCAAATTGCTCGCGGCTGATGGAATCTGCTACATTCACGCTTTTGTCCAGCTTGACGTCGTTGTAATACGCGAATACGAGGGCATCTGCATACCATGCTTTGTCGGATACATGGGTATACAGATCGGTCGCTACTGGCATTTTGATAAAGCGCATATTGTCGATGTTGAGATCATATGCGTTCATCAGTAACGTAATCGCCTGTGCGTAGCTGAGATCACTTTCCGGTTCGAAGCTATCCTTGCTCATGCCGGCAATCACTCCTTGCTGCTGTAGGCTCGTAATCGCTTGCTTTTGCTGCTGATTCACATCGTCAAATGCTAGTGCACTTCCGGTGCCGCTCAGCAGTAACGTAGCCGATAGCGCTGCCGTGATTACTATTTTCATGTGCATTTCCTCCTTTCCATGGAGCTGTGTACTTGCCTCTTCATGATGTACACAATGCAAACGGAAGGAATGTTGCAAACGTTATTATTTTTTGTGGAAAATATTTTTGCAGTTTCGGTATGCGTGTATGCATATTGAACAGACGAGTGAGGAACGTGTACATTTCGTTATGGACTAAGGACGGCTTGGCGACAGATCGTACACGCAAAATAGCAGTATACCTACTTCAAGTAGATATACTGCTACTTCGTATGCAGATTGGCATCATGTTCAATCTGCACGGATATGTTCAAACGATGGATATGTGGCGATGATTACTCAGCGTACTCAACGTTGTGATACACCTGTTGTACATCTTCCAGATCTTCCAATGCGTCGATCAGCTTCTCGAATTGTGCTTCAGCCGCTTCGTCTGGCAGTGTCACAAATGTTTGTGGCAGCATAGTCAGCTCGGCTACGCTGAATTCTTCGATACCGACATTTTTGAACGCTTCTTGAATGGCATGGAATTGATCCGGCTCCGCGTAGACGATGACAGACTCGTCTTCTTGCACGATATCGCGTGCATCGACATCTGCTTCCATCAGGATTTCCAATACTTCCTCTTCGTTCTTACCCGTCACGCCGATCACAGCGGTCGATTCGAACATGTACGCAACAGAACCGGCTACGCCCATGTTTCCGCCGTTTTTGTTAAATGCGGAACGCACTTCCGGGGCGGTACGATTGACGTTGTTGGTCAGTGCGTCGACGATGATCATCGAACCGTTCGGACCGAATCCTTCGTAACGCAGCTCAGAGTATTGTTCTTCTCCACTGCCTTTTGCTTTATCCAGCGCGCGATCAATGATCGCTTTGGGTACATTATATGTTTTCGCACGCTCAAGTACGACTTTCAGAGCACTATTGGATACGGGATCTGGTTCGCCTTTTTTGGCAGCAACATAGATTTCCACACCAAATTTGGCATAAATCCGGCTTGTATTAGCGTCTTTATTCGCCTTTTTTTCCTTGATATTATTCCACTTACGGCCCATACGATCCGCTCTCTTTCTGCTTGTGAATTTATACGCTATTCATTATAGCGCGTTTTGCAGCGTAATCAAAATATTTTACCTATTCCAAAAGAAAATCCTGTTCAAGTCGGAACTCAAACAGGATGTCCATTCATGATGTAACTACAAATGACTAAGCGCTATTGCTTGATTAGAATACTTTTGTCGTCCACGATTCGCAGTTCCATGTCTCCGTCACGATATCGCGGTAAAATTCCGGTTCGTGAGAGATCATCAGAATGCTGCCTTTGTACGCTTGCAGCGCACGTTTCAATTCATCCTTCGCATCCACGTCCAAGTGGTTGGTCGGCTCATCGAGTACGAGGATATTCGTTTCGCGGTTGATCAGTTTGCACAGACGAACTTTCGCTTTTTCGCCACCGCTCAGAACGGCGATTTTGCTCTCGATATGCTTGGTCGTCAGACCGCATTTTGCCAGTGCCGCACGTACTTCAAACTGGGAGAAGCCTGGGAACTCATTCCAGATCTCTTCGATACAGGAGTTGTAGTTGTCCGACTTCATCTCCTGCTCAAAGTAACCGATCTGTTGGTGCTCACCGCGTTCTACTGTGCCGGAGAGGGCTTGAATTTCGCCGAGAATGCTGCGCAGCAGCGTCGTTTTCCCGATACCGTTCGCGCCGACGAGAGCAATCTTCTGCCCGCGCTCCATACGCAGATCCAGCGGACGGGACAATGGATCGCCGTAACCGATGACCAGATCTTTCGTTTCAAAAATAACCTTGCCTGCCGTACGTCCAACTTTGAAGTTAAATTGCGGCTTCGGACGCTCCTGCGCCAGCTCGATCACTTCCATCTTATCCAGCTTCTTCTGACGAGACATCGCCATATTACGGGTAGCTACGCTTGCTTTGTTACGTGCTACAAAGTCTTTCAGCTGCGAGATCTCCTGCTGTTGACGTTTGAATGCCGATTCAAGCTGTTGCTTTTTCATATCATATACTTCAAGGAAATAATCATAATCGCCGACATAACGATTCAATTCCTGATTTTCCATATGGTAGATGATGTTGATGACACTATTCAGGAAGGGAATATCGTGAGAAATGAGGATAAACGCATTCTCATATTCCTGCAAGTAACGAGTCAGCCAAGTGATATGCACTTCATCCAGATAGTTGGTCGGCTCATCCAGAAGCAGGATATCCGGTTTCTCTAACAGCAGCTTGGTCAGCAGGACTTTGGTACGTTGTCCGCCAGACAAGTCGTTCACGTCTTTGTCCAGACCGATATCAGTCAGACCGAGACCACGCGCGGTTTCGTCAATCTTGGCATCGATCAGGTAAAAGTCCTGTGCGGTCAGTGTATCCTGAATTGTACCCACCTGCTCCAGCAGGTCTTCCAGTTCTTCGGGCGTGACATCACCCATTTTGCCGTACATATCATTCATTTCCTGCTCCATATCGAGCAGATATTGGAATGCACTCTTGAGTACGTCACGGATGGTCATGCCTTTTTCCAGTACGGCGTGCTGATCGAGATAGCCGACACGCATCCGCTTTGACCACTCAACTTTGCCTTCATCTGGTTGCAGTTTGCCTGTGATAATATTCATGAAGGTGGATTTACCTTCACCATTTGCGCCGATCAGACCGATATGCTCGCCTTTTAACAGACGAAACGATACATCTTTAAAAATAGCCCGGTCGCCAAACCCGTGGCTTAACTTTTCTACATTTAGTATGCTCATTCATTACACCTTTTCTATTGGACTTTATGCCTGCGTGGATTGCGGATCAATAGGGCAGGGACATCTCGTCTTATTATAGTGATATATGTGAGACAACTCAATGGAAAGTTGATTGATTTCATCGATTTTCCTGAGAATCCGTATTCTATATCATAATAGATCTTGTAACCTTCCAGTTGCTGACATGCAAATCAGATTGCAATCCAATCCATATTGATCAAACTTTGGAATACTACATATAGCAAAAAATACAACAAAAAAGTCTCCTGTCATCAATCATACAGGAGACTTGGATGATACTAAACAACACAATGTACTAAAAGCCATATACCAAAAGCTGTGTGCTAGCCTCTTTTTCTGCGAGTCATAACGTCAAAGATTACGGCGAGTGCCAGTACAGCACCGCGGATCATATATTGATAGGAAATGCCTACGCCGAGCAGGTTCATACCACTGGAGAGCGATGCCATAACGACGGCACCGATGATGGAGCCAGTGACTTTACCGACACCGCCAGCTGCGGATACGCCACCGACATATGCTGCTGCGATGGCATCAAGCTCGAACAGTGTACCTGCTGTTGTCGTTGCAGATTGCAAACGGGACGTGTACAGAATACCGGACAGCGCGGACAGCATGCCCATGGAGCCGAATACGATGTACGTAATCTTTTTGACATTGATTCCGCTCAGGTGAGCAGCTTCCGGGTTACTACCAACAGCGTAGATGTGACGACCGAGTACAGTACGTGTAGTTAGGAAATGGTACACGATGACAACCGCAAGTGTGATAACGACTGTCCATGAGAAACCGTGATATCCGGCGAGAATCCATGTTACGTAGGCGATAATGAGCGAAACGAAGATTAATTTGACGGCAAAGATCGGTTTGGATACGACTTCGAATTTGTATTTCAGCTTCTGATTGCGTTTGCTGAATTCGGAATAGATGAAGAATAAAATAATCAGTCCACCGATGATGAGAGACAGCAGGTTGAGTCCGCCTACTTGACTAAGTGCTGGCAAGTAATCGTTACCGATTGCGTTGAAGGTCTTATCTTTGACGATGATCGTACCGGTATTCTCGGTCACTTGTAGCAAAGCGCCGCGGAAGATGAGCATTGCAGCGAGCGATGATACGAATGACGGGATACCTACGGAAGCGACCAGTACACCATTGAACATACCGATCACGATACCGAGTACCATAATGATCGGAATCGTCAGGTACACCGGCATACCAAGCTGGGACAGCATAATGGCGGCAATCGCACCCATGAAGCCAGCGGCAAAGCCGACAGACAGGTCAATATGACGAATGACGATAACGAGTGTCATACCGACAGCGAGTACCGCGATATATCCGGTTGCATCGAGCAGGTTACTAATGTTGCGCGATGACATGAACAGACCGTCAGTCAGAATGGAAAATGTCAGCATGATAACGAACAGGGCGATATACATACCGTAATCGCGGATATTCACTTTGAGCAGGGATCTTGCTTCAGTAAAGAAGTTCACGGCCAGTCCTCCTATTGTGTGGCAAATTTCATAATTTTCTCTTGATCGGCTTCTTCAATCGGAAGTTCGCCCTTGATGCGTCCTTCCGCCATGACATAGATGCGGTCGCTCATGCCCAGCACCTCGCCCAGTTCGGAGGAGATCATAATGATGCTCATGCCTTCACTGATCAGCTTGTTCATGATCGTATAAATTTCAAATTTGGCGCCGACGTCGATTCCGCGGGTTGGCTCATCGAGAATGAGCAGCTTCGGTCCGACGAACAGCCATTTGCCAAGCGATACCTTTTGCTGATTGCCGCCGCTCAAATTGCCCACGACCTGCTCGATAGACGATGCTTTGATGTACATCGAGCTTTTGTAGCCACTGGCAACGTGAACTTCTTCGTTTTCGTTCAAGATACCGCCAGAGGAAATGCCTTTCAGGTTAGCGGCGGTGACATTGCTCTTAATATCCTGAATGAGGAATAAGCCGTCGCCTTTGCGATCTTCAGTTACATAGGCGATACCAGAGCGAATCGCATCGCTTGTATGCCGGAAGTTCTTTTTCTGACCATCGACGAACAGTTCGCCTTCCAGCTTGTAGTGCTTTGGATTGCCAAAGATACTGAGTGCAAATTCAGTACGCCCCGAGCCCATCAGTCCGGCGATACCGACGATTTCGCCTTTTTTGACATGCAAATTGATATGTTTGGCGACATGACGACCAAGTTCCTGATCGTAAGCGCTCCAATTTTTCACTTCAAGAATATGACTGCCAAACCGTTTGTCCGGGCGCTTCGGATAAATGTCTTCGATATCGCGTCCAACCATGTTTTTGATAATCACGCCTTCGGTCAATTCGCCTTGGGACGCATCTAGCGTACAGATCGTTTTCCCGTCTCGCAGTACGGTTGCTTTGTCTGCAATGGAGATAACCTCTTTGAGTTTGTGCGAGATCATAATGCAGGTGATGCCCTGTTGCTTCAGATCACGCAGCAGTTCGAGCAAGTTCTCGCTGTCATTTTCATTTAGTGCTGCTGTTGGCTCATCCAGAATGAGCAATTTTACGTTTTTGCTGAGTGCTTTGGCAATCTCGACGAGTTGCTGTTTCCCTACACCTAGATCACGGATGAGCGTCTCCGGGTTGACGTTCAGTTTTACTTTTTTTAGCAATTCGCGTGCTTGGATAATCGTCTCGTTCCAATCAATTACGCCGCCCTTTTTCACTTCATTACCGGCGAAGATATTCTCGTACACGCTCAGATCAGGAAACAGTGCTAGCTCCTGATAAATGATAGCGATGCCGGTTTTGACGCTGTCGCTGATCTTGGCAAAATTCTGCACATTGCCTTCAAAAATAATATCGCCTTCGTACGTGCCATAAGGGTACACACCACTGAGTACCTTCATCAGCGTCGATTTGCCAGCTCCGTTCTCGCCGATCAGGCAGTGAATTTCGCCTTGAGCGACTTTGAAGTTAACGTCGGATAAGGCTTTGACGCCTGTAAAGCTTTTGGAAATGCCTCTCATCTCCAGTATGTTTCCGTCCATTGATACTCCTCCTTACCCGCCTGCTTGCTCTCGTTTGTTTACTTATTCACCGTTCATTTTGTTCATTACATGACAATGTTCACCATGTGTATTTAATTGGATGGAATTGCAAAACAGGAACAGCATCCCGTCCCTGTTTTGCCGTTTGCCATCTGTAGCTGATGATGCCGACTGAGCTTACAGTCCAGTAAAGTCGGACGCTTTGTAGTAGCCGGAATCGATCAGTTCTTTTTTCACGTTGTCTTTGTCAACGACGATGACGTTGGTTTGTTTTGCTTTTACGTCAACGCTGCCGTTATTGTAGGAGCCTGTTGTTTCTGGTGTTTTGCCATCCAGAATTTCGACAGCCATACCCATTGCATCTTTGACAAGTGTGCGTACATCTTTGAATACAGTCATCGATTGTTTGCCGTCGATGATGTATTGGATCGAAGCTTGCTCAGCATCTTGTCCAGTGATGACATAGCTCTTAATTGCTGTGTCAGCGCCGAATACGTCAGCGATCGAACGAGCTGTACCATCGTTTGGTGCCAGAACCGCTACATCGCCTTTCATATCAGCTGCTGCGGCAGTTAAGTGAGTTTGTGCTTTGTTTTTGGCTTCGTTTGGATCCCAGTTCGTTGTAACTTGACCGATGATAGAGCCGAGTTGGTCACGAGACAGTTCTTTTGTAGCTTTCAGAGCTTCTGCTTGTGAGGAGTTAGCAATTTTGAATGTGCCATCAGCGATTTTCGGTTGCAGTACTTCCCATGCACCTTGGAAGAACAAGAATGCGTTATTGTCAGATGCTGCACCTGCATACAGGTAGAGCGGTTCGCCAGTACCTTTGGCATGGTCAACCAGGTATTTCGCTTGTGCTGCACCAACAGCCAGGCTATCGAATGTTACATAGTAGTCAACAGCATCAGTATCTGTGATCAGACGGTCATAGGCGATAACGGTAATGCCTTCTTTTTTGGCGGATTCAACAGCGGCTGCTGCGGCTGCACCGTCTTGTGGACAGATGATCAGCACTTTGATTCCTTTATTGATCAGTGTTTCCACGTTTTCTTTTTCCTTAGCGGATGAACCTTGACTGAACAGAATCTCTGTCGAGTACTTCGTGCCGGACAATGCTTCTTTGAAGCGCTGCTCATCCTGTACCCAGCGTGGTTCGTCTTTGGTTGGCAGGACGATACCTACGCTGATCGCTCCATCGCCACCACTTCCACTACTGCTAGTGCCTCCGTTATTACAGGCGGACATAATGAGCGAGAACATCATCACGATGATCAGCAGGGAGATTCCTTTAACATGTTTCTTCAATGGTAGTTGCCCCTTTCGATGCTTGTCTGTTTGCTTACAGGTCAATCATAGCATCGCTTTCTGGTAATGTAAGCGCTTAAATATAGCACTCTTTTGCGACCTTCTGTACTTTTTTATCCTAGTTAAAATTATACCCGTGTCATATTTAGCTGCTTGGGATGAATAACAAGTCTATGTGCGCTGACTTTGCGACAACTCGGTACGACAAAAAGCATCGATCTCGCGGAGTGCGATACCGATGCTTAGGACTAGTACTTGGATGTGCTGGTGTCCGATCTGACTGCAATTACATATTTTTATTTCCCGTACACTTCTTGTCTGGAATGAAATCCGTCAGCAATGACCGTCTGATCGATATTGTTGCGGTTGACCTCAATCGGGCTGAGCAATATAGACGGAACTTCAATCTTGCCATTATTCACATATTGTTTGGCGGTAATACTCTCATCCTTCGCCAGCTTGACCGCCATCTCAGCAGTAATCTCGGCAAGCTTACCGATAGGCTTATACACCGTCATCGTTTGCGTTCCTGCTACGATGCGCCGTATAGCAGCGAGATCGGCATCCTGCCCTGCAACCGGAATGCGTCCGGCAAGTCCATGTTCCTCTAATGCAGCCACTGCTCCCCCAGCGGTACCATCATTCGCTACAATGACGGCATCGACGTTGTTGTGGTTGGCAGTCAGCGCTTCACGCATGTTATTCTCCGCATTAGACGGCTTCCAGTCTCTTGACCATTGATCATATACGACGCGAATCTGCCCGTTGTCGATCCGTGGCTGTAATACATCGAATACGCCTTGCTTGAACATATGTGCGTTATTATCTGTGTCTGCGCCGCCGATATATACATATTTACCCTCTGGAACTAACTTGGTTATCGCTTCTGCCTGTAAGCGACCGACCTGCTCGTTATCAAAGGAGACATACAGATCGACATCGGCGTTTTTGACCAAGCGATCATACGACAGAACCTTGATGCCTGCGCGGTGGGCACGGTTCACGATAGCTGCTGTCGCTTCGGCATTATGCGGTACGATGACCAGCACATCTACCCCTTCGCTGATCATCTGCTCTGCCTGCTCAATCTGGATGGCATCATCGCTATTCGCAGATTGTACGGTAACTTCCGCTCCAAGGCGATGCGCTGCCTGAATGAACAACTGGCGATCCTTTTTCCAGCGTTCTTCGACCAGTGTATCCATTGCAAAGCCAATCCGAATAGGTCGGTCGGCTACAGACTTGCCAGCAGCTGCCGAACGTTGACTGGATAATGAGCTTGTGGAAGAGTTGGTAGATGGTGTGTATTGTTGCTTGGTAGACGGCGATCCTGCTGTAGAACCGTCAGTGGCAGAGTTCGGTAATGCCGTTGTTGCTGATGAAGTCGGTGGTTGCGGTTGTTCAGAGCTGGTTGTGCCGGGTGCCATAGTACAACCGCTCATGAGCAAGATGAATACTGTACTTAGAAAGATGAGCCATAGACTGTTGGTGAGACGATTGGTAGTCGATGTACAGCAGGTACTTTGCTCAGTTTCTTTTTCATATGATACATACGCTATATCTGCTTTGTGTATCACGGTAATTGCTGCGTCATCTAGCTTCATTCCCGTGCTCCCAGCAATGCCTTCCGATATTCCGTCGGCGAAACGTCACAGGACTTTTTGAATACTTTGCTAAAATAGTTCGGGTCACGGTAGCCGACCTCATAGGTGATCTCCTTGAGACTGCGCTGCGGATCTCCCATCAGCTTTTTCGCCCGATTGATTCGGCACTCGGTGAGAAAATCAATATAGTTCACACCCAGCTGCTCTTTGAACAATTTACTAATATAAAAAGGACTCAGCCCAAATTGCTCGGCGATGCCTTCCAGCGAAATATCCTGATGCGAATGTTCTGTAATGTACTGCTTCATTCGTCCAATCGTATCCGGCTTGACCCGCTGGGCGTATGCATCCGAAATACTGCGCATCTGCTCAATCATCAGCGACGTTTCATGACGCAGCTGACGATAATCCTGCACGGGTGAGGAATATACGGGCGGTTCCAGCTCCACTCCCATTTCGGTCAGCATGCGTGCAGCAATCCAGAGCCGCTGTAAAATTAACTGCTGCGCCTGTAACTGATCTCGCCCAGCCTGCTCATACTGATGCACCGCTTGCAAAATATCCTCTCGAATATGATCCCAATCGCCAAGGCGTACCTGATCAAATAATCGCTGCTCCGCCTGACGCGCCAGCGTACCTGTACCCGGCGAAGCAGTAGACGCATAATCATCATAAAACCGATACTTTACTGGTAAATAGGGATTGCTCGTTGCAATCAATGCCTCCTGATACGACTGCCGCAATCGCCCAAGCGAACTGCACGGATTGCCAATTCCGATAAAGCACTGCTCCCGCAGCTCCTGCCCGGCAACCGTCAATAGCTCGCGCGCCATATCTGATGCCTGTGCGCGAAACGATTGTCCAGCACGTCGGAAGCCGATGATCGGCACCTGTCGCCCGTTCAATGCACCGACCAGACCGTTGCCAGTGCGACTGATCGTTTCCCGAATCGCTGCATACAGATGCTCGGCGGCATCAGGAATAATGACCGCAAGTGCAAATTTCTCACTGTCGGGATCAACATCTAGCCAGCGCACCGTTTCGTCCAGATGCACATCATGTACATAGTCGAACAGCAGTTGGGTAACCATGTCGGTCTCAATGACCGGCAGTAGACGTTCCAATGTATCGTCGCGCTGCTTGCTCTGCTCACGGCTTTGACGTTCGGCATCAATCTCGGCGAACACCTTTTGGACCGTTGCCGTAATTTCGCCCGCTTTGCTTGGCTTGAGCAGGTAATCCTTTACTCCTAGCTTCAATGCCCGACGTGCATAATCGAAAGTATCATATGCTGTGATCATAATGAATTTGATCTCTGGAAAGGACGCTCCAATCTGTTCCGTCGTTTCTAGCCCGTCCATACCAGGCATTTTGATATCCATCAGAATGAGATGTGGCTGGAAGCTGGATGCTAGCTCTATTGCCAGTTTGCCATTTTTCGCCTGTGCAATCTCCAATTCCGGGAAACCTCGCTGCAAAATCGCTTCCAATCCTTCCCGCACCACCTGTTCATCATCGACGATAAGCAGCTTCATCATACGCGTCCCGTCCCCTTACTTTCGGTATTTTTAAAAGCACGCGTACGCCGCGTCCCTCGCTACTATGAATCTCGATAATATCGCGCACCCCATAAAACAGCCTCAATCGCTGCACTACATTCGTAAAACCAATACCCGTCGAATGCCCTTCACTCTCTACCTGCTCCTCATCCAGAATCTGCTGAATCTTCACATGACTCATACCGGGTCCGTCGTCAGCAATTTCCACCGTGACCGTCTCCCCGCTATCGCGGATCACAATCTCGATATTGCCACCATGCTCATCTGGCTCGACCGCATGAGTGATTGCATTCTCAATAATCGGTTGCAGCGTTAAGCCGGGAATTTGAATGGATAGGCAAGCTTCGTTAATATCGGTATGCAAGTGCAGCCTGTCGGTAAAGCGAGCTTTCTGAATTTCCATATACTGCCCGACCACTCGCACTTCGTCGTATAGCGTAACAGAACGATCCAACCGCTTGAGATTGTAGCGCAGCAGTCCGGCAACACTAACCAGCAGATCACTCGTCTCCTCCGCTCCTTCCAGAAATGCTTTCTTCGATAGCGTATCCAGAATATTGAACAGAAAATGCGGATTGATCTGACTTTGCAAGCTGCGTAGCTGGCTCTCCTGAAGCAGCAGCTTGTTCCGCTGCAATTCATTTTCCAGCTGTGCCTTCTGCTGAATCTCGGAGATCAGCCCATTGATGCTAATGCGCATATGCTCAAACATCTTTGCCAGAAACGAAATCTCATCCGACGAATTGACTTTCACTTGTAGATCAAATCGCCCTTTTGCTAGTTCCTGTGCTGCTTGAGTGAGCTGCTGAATCGGGCGTGTGATGCTGAGTGAGAACCAATAGGTGAACAGCAACAACCAGCAGGTCATCGTCAGCAGAATCCAAATGCCCAGTCGCTTCAATTCGCTGGATTGCTGAATAATTCCTCTGTAAAATTGCTCGTACGTCGTCAGTTCCCGATCCAGCAACGTAAGTGTCATATCAGAAATGTATTTGGAAATGCGTGTTGCTTCGGAAAAGGCATCCGCCGAATCTTCGGTTTCCTTTTCGGAGTGGAACATGACCGCACGCTCAGACGTTTCGATCAGACTATCGATTAGATTGATATAGCTCGTCAGCGCAAAATCGTTACCACTATTGCGCAGATTGCTAATATCCAGCTGGGCTTCCTGCAACTGCGTTTCTCGCCTGCGCAAACTGCTCAGATTGCCTTCGGTCGGCGTAATGAGATAACTGTTGAGCGAGGTAATCACCTGCTGGCTGGATGTTGTTACTTCATTCATGCGCAGGTAGCGCTGTAGAATCTCGTTATACTGATTCTCCGTCTTCTGGTTATAGTACATGAGCGTCACCCAGATCATCAGCATGATGAACATGATGATCGCCGTCAGTGTCCATATTTTCCGTTGGATGCTGATCATTGGACTTGCGCCGCCGTACGGATTGAAATGTCGGTCAGATACCCGTCTCTATTCAGAGGCAGCGTCTTGCCATTCAGCCACTGTATCATCATCTGTACGCTCACCTTTCCCATCTCGTCGGGCGATTGCTCCAGTATGCCATCTAGCTTGCCATCACGTAGCAAGGGCAGTACATCCGGGTTATCGTCAAAAGAATAGATTTTATACGATTCTATGCTAGAGCGTCGACTGATCTCCTGTACCATCGCTTCCGTCAGATTAGAATCAATCGATATGAAGGCGTTTACATTCGGAAAGCGGTTCATAATGTTTTGAGTAGCTGCGACGATCTTGTCGCGTACTTCCGGGGTTTGTACATATTCGGTATGAATACCGGGATATTGTTTGAGGATATGCTCCATGCCTTTGACACGCTGCTGCTGATCGTATTCATTGCGGTTATCGCCCATCAACACGACTGTGCCCTTTTTGCCCATATCTTGAATGAGCTTCTCGGCGATCAATTGGCCGGCAGCATGAGGGTCGGAACCGACATATGTTTTGCGCAGACTGCTCTGCATCGGTACATCACTAGCAACGGTAATGATGGGTATGCCGTAAAATGCTGCTTTTACCTTCGTCAAATTAACAAATTCGTCTGTGTCCAGTCCCTGCACGATAATACCATCTACCCGTGAATCGATGGCAATCTCCAATTGCTTGAGAAAGCTCTCCCGGTCACGTCCGTAACTGCCCCATACTTCGAGCTTGGCATCAAGATGCTGCGCCTGTTGTTCCGCTGCATTGCCTAACTGCTGCCAGAATGGAGTGCCCAGGTCAAAGGTGATCAGAACGAGCCGATACTTCGGTTGTTGTTGCGAACGGGTCAAAGGCAATTCATGCTCGGATTGAACAAATCGCATCGCTGCCATAATCGTAAAGATCAGTAGCGTCAAGGCGACAATCGCCAGTAAAGCGCTTACTTTTTTATGCAAATGAAAAATCCCTCATTTCGGCTACGATATCCGTATTATAGCACCGGAGAGGGTCAGGCTAGAAGATAGGAATGGATAATTTTTTGATGAGCTTTTGAGATGGGGATGTAGAGCAGCTATGTGGGGGGAAGTAGATATGCCAAAACGTAAAAGCATAACAACATCCATGCAACCATTGTTGATTCAGCTGTCCGTGTTCAATAACAATTAAATACAAATGCCGAATGAACCCATGTACGTTTTATTACTATACCAAACAGTACAAGCAGAACAACATCTATTCGCTGTTCTGCTTGTATCTATTATTATGTGTTGGAAAAAGTATAAATTTTATATACTGAATGGCTTTAGTCGAATCTTAGATTGTAATGATCCAACAACCTCTCTAAATGATGGCGTGGTTGAGATCAATTAGTGCAAGCTTTTCGCCCACTCATTTACTGTAATGACTTCTGCTTGTACCGGAAATACCTTTTCCGTTAACACACGATGTACTTCTGGGTCTGCATCAATACACGCATCGGACAATACCGTCAGCACATAATCCTTATCGGATGCTTCACGCAGTGTGGACAGTACAACACCACTGGTAGCAATCCCACTCAACACAAGATGCTCGATACGGTTGGAGCGTAAAATCACTTCCAGATCACTGCCGGTAAACGCACTAAAACGCTTTTTCATCACAACTGCTTCCCCCTCCTGCGGGGCAACGGCATCGTGAATCTTGATCTGCTCTGGATCTGTATTGCCACCGCGTGCAGCAACACCACCAAACATTTTGTTGCTTGGATGCACTTCCGGGTAACCGTCGCGGAAGCCGACATGAATATAGATGACTTGGATTCCATGTTCACGCGCGACTGCAATCGCTTGCTGGAATGGCTCCAACTGTTGCTCCTGCTGAACGAATCGGGATACGATGCTGTTTTGCATATCCATGACGAGTAGAGCTGTATTGTCTGCTGACATATGGAATTTCACTCCTTTAATTTGAAAATGGATGATCAGTACATTTCATGCTACGAGCTGAGATCACGACTTTAACTGCGACCAAATTATACTTGATCTTAGTATGACCAACCGGAGCGGGAAATGCAAAATGCTTGCTATTTTTATTTACAATCGAGCTCATCCATCACATGGAGGTCGATATCGGTGCAGTCAATGAGACAACAGACTTTCCGCTATCCTTTGAAATATTCAGCTTCAGCGATAACGCTTCTGCCAGTTGCCGAACCGGTACATACAAAGTACCATCATATACGATTGGACCTGTATATTTCGAAGTGATCAGCTGACAAATGTCGCTCTCTTGCTGGCATTGCATTGGTGGCTCGTACACTTTATTGTTATTGGGGCTACTGCCTTCGGACACGGTGTACGTCTCAATCTGATATCCCATGTCATGGCTCCCCCAAAAAATGGCAGCTTTGCCGTTGTGGGTTACCGTATATTTGTGATATGTAAACAGTTCATCTTCTATACTACCGCTAAACGAATAGCCTAATTTCTTGACGGTATCTCTGAGTGGTGCATAGAGAGTTCCGTTGTTCTCGTATACTCTGATCTTACTACTGGTAGTAGTTGTATTACTACCAGAGGAAGTATACAGGCGAAGCTCATATGCTGCTGAGACTGGAGTAGGCAACATACTTAGGAACAAAGTAGCGAGCAGAACGAAGGACAATAGTGATTGGATTCCTGATCTTATTGTTTTCATTATGTGGATTCCCCTTTCAAGATATATAGTATCTGTTTGAGGATATCATACGAAGCTAATGATGAGGTGTTTTGACTAACATTTTATTGAAATCTTATTGTCCAAATACAATCTCCTCAACTGATTGTACTGTAGCAAAACGTCGATGCCATACGTTCTCATGATGACGCATAATTTGCTCTGCTGATAATATACTGCTATCTAGCGTACTATGTGCATCGGCTGCGACAATATTATGCTGATAGCCAATACTGTAAGCATTACGAAGTGTCGTATCCAGGCAAAATTCTGTTTGTGCACCAGCAAAAATCATTTGTTCAATCTCATTTCGGCGCAACCAGTCCAATAAGCTTGTCCGATAAAAGGAATCCCAGCGCGTTTTGCGAATGACTGTGTCTTCTGGCTTACGCGACAACTGAGCACTGATCTCCCAATCTGGCGTACCTGGATATAACTCGTCGCTAGGATTCTCGTCACTGTGTTGGATAAATACAATCGGAATATCGTTATCCCGCGCTTTACCGATCAAAGTGTTCACATGCTCGATTAACGATTCGCGTTGATATAATGCGTTGTCCTTACTATTAAAAAAGATTTCCTGCATATCAATAATGATTAATGCCTGCTTCATTACGTATCCTCCATTCAATTGGGAATGCAATATAACCATTTTGAAATTTTAAATCGTTTGTTGTAATTGTGCAATGGCTTATGTTTCGATTGATTGTGTAAGGGTTGGTTGTAGTGGTTGTTGATACGGGTGATTTGGGTCTTATTATTGTGAATTTTTCATATGTTGAAATATTTATTTTGGGGTTGCAACTATCAAAATTGCAGAAAGATTGCTACATTTAATATTTCTTCTAATTTGTTCTCTTCCTCAGATCTTACTTAATCGCTTGGTTCGCTGGTTCGCTGGTTCGCTGGTTCGCTGGTTCGCTGGTTCGCTGGTTCGCTGGTTCGCTGGTTCGCTGGTTCGCTGGTTCGCTGGTTCGCTGAGCAATTGTGACTTGTTCTTTGGTTTATAACAAATTATTTTCTCATTTCGCTTTTCATTTTGAGGTTCTCTATTATGAATTTTTCATGTGTTGTTTTTTTTAATTATACTAGTATCGTAAAATTATGTTTTCTTTTCCGCCCATCATTTTTGCTCAAAAAAATCGGGAACACACGCCTCATTAAGCGAATGTTCCCGATTGATTCCAAGATTATTTTGTTTACTTTTGTAAAACTTACACCCCTGCTTATGCCGATAGTGCACGAAAATCCAGCACTCACACGGTTGCTCCCTCAGCATAACACACACAAGCACTAGCTCGTCTTGTCACATCTAACCGTGAGAACATTCATCAAGCATGAAACTGCTGACCATCATAAACCGCTTCCACGTACCCTGCACGAATAACAAAGTCACCGAAATGCTCATTGCTTTCGCGTTCTGTTGCATAGCGTTGGATGATCGGCTTCAGCGAAGACAGGATCTCCTCTTCACCGATATTTTCACGATACAGTTTGTTCAATCGACTACCGTCAAATCCGCCACCCAGATACATATTGTATTTGCCGGGTCCTTTGCCGATAAAGGACAGCTCTGCCAGCATCGGACGGGCGCAGCCGTTCGGACAACCGGTCATGCGTACGACGATATCTTCGTTGCGCAGTCCTGCCTGATCCAGCTCCAATTCCAGCTTGTCGATCAGCGTTGGCAGGTAGCGCTCTGCTTCCGCCATCGCCATACCACATGTTGGCAAGGATACACATGCCATGGAATTGCGGCGCAATGCGGAATAATGTGCGCCATCAGTCAGATGATATTGAGCGATGAGCGATTCGATCTTTTTCTTCTTCTGACTGCTGACATTGCCGATAATTAGATTCTGGTTTGGCGTCAAGCGGAAGTCGCCAGTATGAACTTTGGCGATTTCGCGTAGTCCAGTCATGAGCGGATAATCCTCCAGATCGACGATACGACCATTTTGTACAAATAATGTGAACATCCATTTGCCATTGTTGCCTTTGACCCAACCATATCGATCACCATTATGGTCAAATTGGTATGCACGCGCTTCCTGCAATTGCCAGCCGAGACGTTCATGCAGCTCGGCTACGAGCCAATCCAACCCACGGTCATCAATCGTATATTTGAAACGAGCGTGTTTACGTACAGCACGATCACCATAGTCGCGTTGAATGGTGACTACTTTCTCTGCTACATCGATCATTTGCTCTGGTGTAATAAAACCGATCACTTTGGACACCTGCGGATAGGTCGCAGTATCACCATGTGTCATTCCCATACCGCCGCCAACTGCAACGTTAAAACCAGCCAAACGACCATTTTCTACAATCGCGATAAAGCCAAGATCCTGTGAAAAGACATCTACATCGTTAGACGGTGGAACCGCGATTCCAATCTTGAATTTGCGCGGCAGATAGACTGCGCCGTAGATCGGCTCTTGCTCGGTTTCGGTGTCGCGGCTGTCGATAATTTTCTCCTCATCTAGCCAGATTTCGTGATAGGCACGAGTCTGTGGATCAAGATGGGTACTGACTTTACATGCCCAATTGTATACTTCGGCATGCACATACGATTGATCTGGGTTGGTATTACACATGACGTTACGATTCACGTCACCACAGGCTGCCAGTGTGCTGAGTAGTGCATCATTCACTTCGCGGATCGTGTTTTTCAGATTCCATTTTAATACGCCATGCAGTTGGAATGATTGACGTGTAGTAAGACGGATCGTTTCATTGCCATACTTGTGCGAAATGCTATCCATCATCAGCCATTGTGCAGGTGTAACGATACCGCCAGATGCACGAACACGCAGCATGAATTGGTACGCGGGTTCCAGCTTTTGCTTGTTCCGTTCGTTACGCAGATCACGGTCGTCCTGCATATAACTGCCATGGTGCTTCATCAAGCGGTTGTCATCCTCGGGGATGGAACCGGTAATAGGGTCTTTGAGCGTTTGCTCCAGACTACCACGCAGGTAAAAGCTATTTCGTTTAATATCCTCGACGTCACTATGCGGACAGTCATGAGGTGGAAATTTTTCATATTGGACCATGTTCAGTTCTCCTCTCGTAATCGCGGGCGTTTCCCCATTCAGCCATTGTCGCTCAATATACGTCCCGCTGATAACGTTTTTGCTGCAACATATTGCTCATATATTGTGCAGCTTCTTCCTGACTCATCTTGCCTTCTTCTATTAAAATACTTTCCAATGTCAGATGAACATCGTTTGCCATATGCTTCTCATCACCGCATACATACACGACGGCGCCCTGCTCAATCCATTCGTACAGTTCACGGCTACGCTCCTTCATCCGGTGCTGGACATACACCTTCTGGTCGCTATCACGAGAAAAGGCTACATCCATTCGTGTGAGCACGCCATCTTTGAGCCAGCGCTGCCATTCCGTTTGATACAGGAAATCCGTGCCGAAGCGGCGGTCGCCGAAGAACAACCAGCTCTTGCCCTCTGCTCCTGTCTCTTCACGCTCAGCGATAAAAGAACGGAATGGCGCTACACCTGTCCCCGGTCCAATCATAATGATCGGAGTGGAGTCATCATGTGGCAGCTTAAAGTTGTCATTGTGCTGAATGTATACCGGTAGCGAATCGCCTGCTTCCAGTCGTTCAGCCAGATGCACAGAGCAGACGCCATAGCGTTGACGACCGTGCTGCTCGTATTCGACTTTGCGTACAGTCAGATGCACTTCATCCGGTGATGCTTTGAAGCTACTGGAGATCGAGTACAATCGTGCAGGGATTTTACGCAGCAGGGATAATAGTTCGTCTGCTGGAATGTCGCTCAGTGCAAAGTCGCGGATCAGATCCAACAGATCGCGCCCCTGTACATACGTCCGCAGATCCTGCTGTCGTTCCTCTGCCAGCAAATTATCCAATTGCTCGTTATCCGCTAGTCCAGCGATCTTTTCCAATAACGGTTTGCTTAATGTTGTAATCTCATAATGATGCAGCAATGCTTCGCGGATGCTCAACTGATCGCCATTCTTGTTAATCGTAATGGATTCATCAGCATTCCAGCCCGTTTGCTGCAAAATATCTTCTACCAGCTGCGGGTGATTTTGCGGATAGACACCAAGACTGTCGCCCGGCGCATAGCTTAGACCGGAGCCTTCTAGTGACAGCTCTACATGCCGGGTTTCCTGATCTGAGCCGCGACCGTTCAGATTCAGATTTTCTAGTACTTCTGCTGGAAAAGGATTCGTACGATGGTAATCCGATTCCACTGCGGAACCAGCAGTACCTTCTGCTACCGCAGGTGCACTAGCCGATGCTGCACTGACTTGACCAAGGGCAGATAGTACCGCGCCAATCCACTCGCCTGCCGCTTCTTCAAAATCCACATCACAATCAGCACGATCTACAATGCGCTGCGCGCCGAGTTCTTCCAATCGTTTATCAAAGTCCTTACCCGTCTGACAGAAAAATTCATACGATGTATCGCCCAGACCGAGAACAGCAAATTTGGCTTCTGACAGCTTCGGCGCTCGCTTGCTATTCAAAAATTCATAAAATGGAATCGCATTATCCGGCGGATCGCCTTCTCCTTGCGTACTGGCGAGAATGAACAAATTGCGGACCTTTTTCAAATTGTTCGTTTTGTAATCGCCCATGGACGACAGTGTAACATCGAAACCTTGTGCGGTTAGTTGCTGAGTCAGCTTTTTCGCCAAGCCCTGCGCGTTACCCGTTTGCGAACCGAATAGAACGGTTACTTCTTTTGGTACGTCCGGTACTGCTGGTGTTGCAGCAGCTGATGTTGTTGCTTCATTCGCTGTGGTTGGAGCCGCTACGGTATTACCCGCTTGCAGTGAAGCGCTCAGATAACCGTTCAGCCAGATGCGCTGTGTGTCGTTCAAAGTTGGCAGCAGACGATTCAGCAGCTCTGCTTGCTCTTGTGTAAAAGGACTGTTAGTAGCTTGAAATTCCAACGATATCCACCCCATCATTTAGTAACGACCGTCATGTAGCCGTTACTAATTCCTAGTATACTGCTCAGATTAATCTATGCTTATTTGAACTTATCATAGTCCAGCAAAGCGGTCAATTAGAATGCCTTATAGGTCTTATCAGTTCTGCTGATGAACGGGGAAATCACGAAAAAAAGCCTTTTCCGCAGCGTGATCCAACGGCGTAATGACTGTTGAATTTGCTGGGAAAAGGCAGTTTGTTATTTTACATAAACACCGAATCCGTACGTGATATTATGAAACTCATCCCATTTTGCAGATACACTGTACTCGTAATATCCGGGTTTGGCTGGAACTGCGAAGCTACGATTGTTCAGCTTTTGTGGGATGTATTTGTCGTCTTTGACCATGAAGACATTCAATTGTGTGGGTGTGCCAGTTAATTGTACGTTCAGTTGAGAAGAAGGCTTGAGCTGTAGCGCCTTCTCCTTGATCTCCTGATCTGTTGTTCCAGGCAAATAACCAACACCTGCCACGCCCACCTCGTTGCCAGAATAATCGACCGTTGTCCAGATCGAAGCTAAATATTGTAGCGGCAGTGGTTTCGTTCCGCTGTTAATCTGCACTTTGTTTACGGCAAAGGTAAGTGGAGACTTGGTCTTCAACAGCAGATTGCGTAATATGTCCGCTTGTTTTGTCGAAATCTCCTGTACGATTTGAGATGAACCTCCTGAGATTGTAAGCAGCGCTGGTTCACTATATGTATGTCCAAGTGATAGTTGATACGATGCGACTTCGTTGTCTGTTGTTTTCATCGATAACTCATAGTCAGTTGCTTGCTGTGCACTACTTTGTGAAGGTGTACTATGAACAATCGCCTGCTGGAACAATTCGATAATCACTTTGTCGGTATACGTTCTTGAGGTACAGGTGGTGGAGCTTGCTTCTACAGGTGCTTGAATTTGCTCAGAACAGGTCGCCGTGATGGATTGTGTGCGGTTGACTATGTCCAGCATTTGTTCTGGTGTCGCTGCCCATGATGGAGTGGAAGGTGCGAGCAGGCTAACTACAAGCGTCGTCAGCGCAAGCCAGACCGTGCTTTTACGTGTGATGATGTGCATTCATGAATCTCCTCACTATATTCTATATTATGTATAACATTTAAATTATAGAATATTTTGGGATATCATGCATCATTCATTTGATATGCATATGACGCGGAATAATCAATCCGGCTTTAATCAACCTTTACGAAGAGAGAATATGTGCTGGATAAACTGTTCCTTATATTCTGTATACTCCGCAATGCCGTGCTGTTGCCGAGTAGTAAAGTCCATTTTCAACTGTGCATACTGCTGCCTCGCTTCCTCGTGTACATTCATATAATCGCGAAAAAACAACATATCCAACCAATGCTCGCTCCCATACGGAATCATATGAATAAAATGCGTTTTCACGCGAAACTCTGCATCGGCAAAACGGGCAAACACCACTTCTTGCTGGCGCTGTACCCGTAACCGATAAAATCCAACCGCACGCAGCGGTTGATCATAAACTGACCATTGCGATTCCTGTTTCTCTACACCAAGGGCAATGTCGATGATTGGCTTTGCCTGTAATCCCGTAATCGCCGTACTGCCAATATGCTGAATGCGATCTGCGGTAAAAGAAGGTAACTGCTGTAACAGCTCACTGCTTATCTGTTCATATTCCTTTTTCCATAATGGATCATGCTCTACCAGCAGCACTTGATCCGGCTGCAAGCCAAGCTGCGGACGCTTCATAGCCAACCTCCTAGTCTACATTCCTTTGAAGTGTCAATCTAACGAGTAGCTTCCCTTCGGATCACAGGCATCTCCGCATCTGTATCTTATAGAATCTAGGCACCTGCACGTTACGGAACCTAAGCATCTGTACGATTACTTTTTAGCCAACCCTGCTTGCTTGAGAAATGCATTCTGTTTACTTGTACTTCCAAACAGCAGGTACAAGATCGATTCGCGTTGATAATCTTCCAGCGTTTGTAATTGCTCTGCGACGAGCGGAATCCATGTACCCTGCTGCATCAGCTGATCTCCCAGCCCTTTGACGGGTTTGGCAGATTGACCGCTACCTAGCAAAATGTTCAATAATACGGGTAACGTTTGTTCGTCCAGTCCGTGAGCTTCGACAAAAGCAGCAGCATATGGATTATGCGCCGATTGATGCTCGGTATCTACCAATTGCATATACTGACTTAATAATGGGAAATAGTCACGACTGTACAATCCCAGCCCCAAAATAGCATACGTGCCCGGCATGACTGATTTCTCACCCGGCTCTACATCCTCATACCATGCAAACTCCTCCATCACCTTTTCGCCGTATTGCGCAAGTAGCGGATACAGATTAGGATATTGCAGCGCATTGGCGAAGAAACGATGTAACGGCGATTTTGCTAGACTCTTCACTGGTAGTAGGTGCTTCTCTTTACTGCTGAACTTCATTTTATATTGATGTGGAAATCCTTCTTCCAGCAGATCGCACAGATAGGTCAGCGCTTCACTATAGGCTGCTTCCTCTTCCGCTGCCAGTCGAAGTTCAATCTGTTGCAGCACATCGTTGGCTTTGCCGCTAAAATGTTCATTTTTACGCTCATGCTCTACATTACCGCTGCCTTGTTTTATATACATAGCAGCCCGCTGGCTATGCAGCTGTACCGCATATTGTAGATACAGCTTACGCTGCTCTGCATCCTCCTTACCAATTCGCATAGCAGCATACAGGAACATCTCCAGTTCATCAGGATCAACCTCTTCCGCAATTACTTCACCTCGCAGCGTTAGATCGACTGTATACTCATTGTCTGAATCAAAATATTGCTGCAAAAAGATATCATTCGCCCAGAACTTCAATGCCATCGAAGACGTAGACTGCCATCTCTCATATTGCGACCGGAATGAAAATAACTTCAGATCAACATACTCAAATAGCGGCGCCAGTGTCTGTACATCCGTCGGTGTAATATCCTTATTCAGCATCAGATTCGCAAAAAAATACAGATCGCGTTCGTTAGGTAAATGATGCAGATCTGCATAAATCTTTTCGTCAATAAACAACTGCAACTCTTGCTTCAACGCCTCTAACTTGACTGGATTGATAAACGTTTCAGTGTACACGTACACCTCATCTGGCTGTTCACTGGCAAATGCAAGCTGCCAATCCAGCTTGTAATCAAACATTCGCTTGCCGTATTGATCCGACAGGAACAAATCATGCAGCTGTTCACGAAACGCAGGCATGAATTCTTGTTCCAATGATGTAATTGTCAATTGTTCCCGATCCACATCGCTGTCCCATGTATAAGCCGTATCGCTCCATGAGAACGGCTCCTCGATCTCTACGAAATATTTCCCTGTTTGCTGACCTGAACCGCTGAATCCTGAACGCCCTGTCTGATAACCAACGCGCACATAATCGCGAAATCCCACCTGAAGCGGACTGTGCTTGCTGATCTCGTCAATTCGGCGCTGCTCCTTGCTGTAGACTTGCTCTAGCTGTGTCCATGTTTCGTCCAGTAACTGCTTTATATGCGGATTCATTACAATTGCTCCTTTGTTATAACGTAGTTTCTGGTCACCTATGCTATACCTATGTAGACTTACATATTGATCGCAATATGTAAGCTCATTTCTTACAACTCTCCATCGTCTTTCCCTGAACCTTTTCCTTGCTCTATCTCCATAGTGCAGTACTCTACTCCGTCTTCAGCAGCTCCGACTTGGCAAATGTACAAAATTCCTGCAACTGCTCGCTCGAAGCAAAGCCAGCCTGAGCGATGCGGTCGTTACCGCCACCTTTGCCGCCATACGTAGATAGATGCTGCTTGAAGAAGGCACCACAGGTCAACTGCGGATGACCGTTTTGTGCTAGTACGATTTTGTAATCCTGCTCACTGGACAGCAGTACGGTCAATGTCCGGTTATCTAGTAACTGTGCAGCCAGACGCTGCAAATCCTGTAACGATTTATCGGCAAAATGATGCGTAAGCAGCGGTTGCTCCTGCTGCTCATCGATTGAGGACAGTAGTGTATGCAGCAGATATGCATCGTTTTCGCTACGCAGACGCTCCAGCTCTTCCCGTTGTTGGCGCTGCTCCTGCTCCCATTTGTCAAAGCGTCCTACAATATCGCGCCGCCCCGTATTGAAGCGCGCAGCGATATGATCAAGAATGTGCAGACTTTCGCTATAATCGTTCCAGACGCGCCAGCCATATTTAAAATAGAGCCGGATATGCCCCTTTGTTTTCTCCGCTTTGTATAGCTTGATCATGCCCAGCTCGCCAGTACGCGATACATGTGTACCGCCGCATGCATTGTGCTCAATGCCTTCGATCTCTACGATGCGTACATGATCGGTCACCGATGGCGGCTTAACAAGCGTCAGCGTCGCTAACTGCTCTGCATCGACAAAATAGCTGTTTACCGGAATATTACGATAAATGATCTCGTTGATCTTCTTCTCTACTGCCAATAACTGACCAGCTGAACAATCCGGCGTATCTACATCAATCGTCGATTCCTGCTCACCCAGATGAAAGCTCAGCGTTGGCGCAGACAACATCTCCAAACAAATTGCCGACAGCAAATGCTGCCCGCTATGCTGCTGCATATGGTCGAAGCGACGCTGCCAATCGATCTCACAATACACCTCTGCACCGTTCGGCTGCTCTGGCAAACTCGGCAGCTGATGCAACACTTGCCCGTCTCGACGCTGTACATCCAGCACCGGAATCCCATCAATCGTACCGATATCGCACGGTTGCCCGCCACCATGCGGGTAAAAGGCAGTCTGACTGAGCGTCACATAATACTGCCCATCCTGCTCTACTATATGCTCAATGACCGCACTCCAGCTGGTCAAATACGATGAATCAAAATACAGTTCCTTCATGCTTCCTTCTCTCCCTGACGATGCTCTGCTGCTGCCAGTGTTTTGATCATGTTACGATGCGGAATGCCCACCTCGATAAACGGTTCATCGAAGACGGTATAGTTCAATTTTTCATAAAAAGGCAATGCCACTTGGCGTGCATGTAATACGATGTGTATGTACCCTAGTTCATGCGCTACCTGTTCCGCGCGCTCCACCAATCTGCGACCGATGCTCTTGCCACGCAGTGATTCGTCGACTGCAACCTGCTTCATCTGAACGGTATCATCGTCGACCTTTTTGAGCAGTAATACACCGACAATGCGACCTTCATACAGCGCACACAGATGCATCGCCTCATCTTCTCCGATCAATTGCTCGTTATGAATGCTCATGCCGAGCGGCTGACGAAGCACCAGATCACGCAACTCTAGCGTCAACGGGTACAGCTCACTAGTCGTATTGATTTGTTGAATGATAACTTCCTTCATCTCCTGTTCCTCCTACATCCATAAAATCATCTACGTTTATGACAAAGTTAATCATATCCACCGCCGAAGATCAAGGATGCGCAGGCAAAAGCCGCTGCTTGCCGTACAACAATCAAAAACGATGCGCCTGAATAGACGCACCGCAAAGAAAAATTATATTTTGTTATATGTCCTTATGATGTCATGCCCATATACTAAAACGTGCATTATTAACTTTGTGATATCAAAAATCAAAATTGTCGGGATCTGCACCAAAGCGCTGATCTTTGTTCAGATCATCAATGCGCTTCATATCAGCAGACGACAGCTCAAAGTCATAAATATCGGCGTTTTGTATAATACGCTCCTGCTTGATCGATTTCGGAATCGTAACGATGCCACTCTGAATATCCCAGCGCAGCAACACCTGCGCAATCGACTTGCCATACGTATTGGCGATTTCTTGCAAAGTGGGATCATTCAACAGACGACCCTGTGCAAGTGGTGCCCATGCTTCGATCTGAATACCGTTTTCTTTGGAGAACTTACGTAGCTCCACCTGACTGAGCAGTGGATGCAATTCCACCTGATTGACAACCGGCTTGATCTCCGCATCAGCAAGCAAATCTTGCAGATGATGTATTTGGAAATTGGATACGCCGATTGCACGGACTTTGCCTTCCTTATGCAGCTGCTCCAGTGCTTTCCATGTTTCTTTGTATTTGCCTTTGACCGGCCAATGTACGAGGTAGAGATCGATATAATCCAGACCAAGTTTGCTGATGCTCTGGTCAAATGCTTGTAACGTGCTATCATAGCCCTGATCAGAGTTCCACACTTTGGTCGTGATGAATAGTTCTTCCCGCGGTACGCCAGACTCACGAATCGCCTGACCAACACCGTCTTCGTTCTGATACAGAGCAGCGGTATCAATTAATCGATACCCTGCTTCAATCGCCCATTTGACCGAGCGGATTACTTCATCGCCTTCTTCGACCTTGTACACACCTAGACCGAACCATGGCATCTTCACGCCATTGGATAGTTCAACAGTAGATTGCAAATGTAGCATACTCATTCTTCCTCCTTCAGCGCTTACGATGTGGAAGCGCAATCTTCGATATATAGTCATAGTAGATGCTGTTGATCTTCCTTTTCTCATTATACCTTACATGAATATCAACTTGGAATTGAAGGAAATACAGATCACCTGAATCATTTACAGCTGCGATATACTTAGCTCATATCTGTGCGACTGTTGCGCCCGGCTTGTCGTTTGAAGATTCGCTTCACACCCGGCTCGACCAGCCAGCTCGACATCACCCGTACACTGCTCAGTGACAACATAAACGTAATCAGCAATCCTAATGGAATTAACAACAATCCGCGTACAGGCACATCCACAAACCATTCATAAAATCCGCTCACCGTCAGTGCCATCACGAGAAACCCATGCAGCAAATACGTATACAGCGTATTGCCGCCCATACCCGACACTCCGGCAATGCGACGCTGCGGCATCAGGCTCATTACCGATGCACCTACAAGCACAGCTAGCGCATATACACCGACCCGATAGATGCCGGCAGACCATTCGTTATGACCGAGCGATTCATACGAGAAGCTTCCATATAACCATTCTTTATCAATCTGCGGCGCATAGACGCCCAGCACAATGAACGCCCCGACCAATACAAACACCGCCATAATCCGCATCATCGGCGTACGCAACCGGTCAATCCACGACCGATCCATATAATACCCAAGCAGGAAAAACGGGAAAAATACAAGCGTCCGCGATACACTGGCATAATATTCCGCATCATTCGCATAACCTGCCCATAGCGCCAGCACAACGGTCAGCGGTAACGCATACTTAATACGAATCATATACGGCATCGCCGTTTTCCACAGGATCATGCTGAAGAAGAACCACATCAACCAATACGGTGTGAAAAAGGAAAATACCAGCTGCTCACGTCCATATAACCAGTAATCCCATACCGAATACAACGATTCAAAAATGAGATACGGCAAGATCAGCTTGCTAACCACTTTATTAAAATAATCGCCTGTCCCGATATGTTTGGCAAAATAACCAGATATCAGCACAAACAGCGGAATATGAAAACTGTAAATCAACAAATATAGCGGCTGTAACAATGGATTGTCATACAGCGGCTCAATCAGATGCCCGATCACGACCAGCGCAATCAGTACAAATTTTAAATTATCAAAATACGCATCCCTCGTCGGCATATTATATTGCACACTCCCTTCGCCCACAGACGGCACCGCCTCATTGTCATCATACGACTGCTGATGCCTTCTGGTTTTGTGATAATGCGATGGAGGGAAATCATCACGCTTGCTTTACATTTCTGGTATGATTAACAGCAACCAACGCTGTACAATCGCTTTGGGGTCTTATACCCTACCTCGCCGGACATGAACCCCATTATACCAACCTACCGGCTTGATATCCAATTTGGAACATATTGAGGTTGATGATCATGATGAACCACGCTGAGCTGGATCGATACTTGCGCAGCATCAATGCAATCGAAGCGATCCAGATTCATACCGGGCAAAATGTACCTGAATTTGGTGGCATCGAACTGCTGACACGAGCAGATGAGAAGTACCCGCGTATGCCAGAGGAGCTGTTTTTTGATAACGGTTCCATTTTTATAAGCAAGCACCATCGCTTTGCACCGATGCCGATTCATGTGCATTCGTTTGTCGAGATCAATTATATGTATGCCGGATGCTGTACACAGGTGATCAACGGTCAGCGTATTACATTGCAATGTGGACAGATGTGTCTGCTGGATATGGATGTTCCGCATGAATTGGAGCCGCTCGGTGAGCAGGATATTCTCGTGAATATTATTATGAAAAAGGAGACGCTGTCCGCTGCTTTTCTGAATCGACTCAGTCGCAACGGTCTAGTCGGGCAGTTTCTGCTGAACGTGATTACCGAGAACAGTCGGCATGACCGATATGTTATTTTTCATGCGCAGGATAACGACAATCTGCATTATATGCTACGCAATATGATGTGCGAGTATTTTGATCCGACTGCGTATTCGCAGGAGATGATCTATAGCTATACATTGGTCATGTTTACCGAGCTGATGCGTGTGTACCAGCATGATACGAATTATCAGGTGGCAGGCGCTTCCGGGCGTACAAGTCTGCTGGAAGTGCTGCAATATATCGAAGAGCATTATCGTACGTGCACACTGAAGGAGCTAGCGCGCCAGTTCAGCTTTAACGCTAATTATTTGAGCAATCTGTTGAAAAAGCAAACCGGGCAAACCTTTTCCCAGCTTGTGCGTTCCCAGCGAATGCTGCATGCCGCCGAGCTGCTACGCCAGACAGATCGCAGCATTGAGCAGATTGTCGAAGAGGTCGGGTATGAAAGTCTAAGCTTTTTCTATGATAAATTTGCCGGATATTACGGTATGACTCCAGCTCAATATCGCAAACAGCACCAAAATAGCCGCAATCCTCGCTGACGGATGATTGCGGCTATTGCGCTATGATCGTGAATGTAAATGTGCGATTTATGGTAACGCGTATGGAACGACATTACGATACGACTTATGGTACGACATCACGGTATAGCAACGGTCAAACTTATGATATGAGGTTACAGTATATTCGTATCTCTAATAACAGAGTTGTAGTTCCAATAATAGAGCGATGACTCTGCATTCTACTATTATGCCGTAACTACAAGTTATATTTGCGCAATAGATACGTCGGTGTGCAGCTCCACGCATGGCAATAGCTGTTGATCAGATGACTGCCATAAGGCGAAAATTCCTTATCCTGCGGATCATACAGCTCCCAGAATGTATCTGCTCCATCGTTTAACATACCGCCCCAGTAAGCTTTCATCTCGGAAATGGCAGTGTCATGATCTCCCGCAAGGATCAACGCCTCGATCAGATGATGCACCATGTACGGGGTCGTCAGTGGAACGGCAACGTTCTCTTGCAACATGCGATTCAATAGCTCGCGATTCTGTCGCTGATCCAGCACACCAGCAAGCACCATCCAGATTTGCGATGCTTGTGACACTTGTCGCTCATGACCGCTGACAAAATAGCCCTGCTGCTCATCCCACAGTTGTTCCAGTGTTGCATCTACGATCTTGTCCAACCATTGGCGCAGTTCGGCTTCCTGTTCATCATGCAGCAGATGTGCCAGCTCCGCCGCTTGTCGCAGCGCATAGATCAACACGCCCTGACTTGGTGCTTGCTTGTTCAGCTGCGGACGCCAGTCGATAAATGACCACCATTCTTCCGTATCGCGTACAATCAGCTGTTCATCCAGCCGTTGTAGCGCCAGCTCTACTTGTCGATGCGCGGTGCTCCATAATTGCGCTAACGTCTCCATATCCCCAGTTGCCTGCACATAGTCATACAACACCGAGACAAAGAACAACGAATAATCAAACAAATACGTATCATCTGGAATGACATGTGGCTTGATAAACAGATTGGCGCTCACCTGCCCCTGTTCATTCGGATACGCAGCGAACAGATATAGACAGCGTTTCACAAGATCGGGCTGCGGCAGACTGGTATAACTCGCTAGCGCCTGCAAACGCAAATCGCCTAGCCATAGACGGCGATCACGCTTCGGTCCGTCCTCGAATACTTCTTGCATACAATCCGCCAGCGTCTTAATGCTGACTTCATCCATGCGGTTCAGTTCGGCATCCATATGATTCAATGGCTGTACATTGCCCATATCCGCTGAACTCACTGTCCGGCAATTCACATGTCGAAATGAAACATTGTACTTTACTGAGGAAGCGATCACTTCTAATTTCACATACCGAAAGCTGTATCGACGCTCCAATACAAGTGAAGTCGGCAGTACGTCGATATAGACCGACTGCTCTTGTAACCATGAACTGCTTAACCAGCCATCATACTCGGCAAAAGGCACCGCCAGCTCTACCGGCATTTCTCCAAATGTCAGCTTCAGATGCAGTGGCGCATCCGGTGGACTGCCAATCGGCTCGATGTGCAGCGACAATTGCCCTACCAGATGCTGCCCAAAGTCTAATACAACTTCGTCTCCTTTACCAAACGTCATCTGTTCCAATTGCTCTGGCTCACCAGCATCTGCCGTGCGCCAGCCATGAATGACTTGATCATCAGGCACGAGCGTAACAAGTCGCACGGGCAATACATCGGTATGATGCATGACCGGCAGCAATGATTCTGCTGTAGTAGCAAAAGCTTTATTTTCAACAATTCGCTGTTCTGTAATCCTTTGTAGGGAAGGGTGGCTCATAAGTGGTTCCTCCTCTGTTGGCATATGAATAGTTTGGTTTCTGCTTGTTATACCAGTTGGATACTGACTTGCCGTACGGGCTTCATAGCTTGCTACCGCACTATGTGCATCACTTGTTGCCACATTGTATGGATTGCGTGTTGCGTGTTGCGTGTTGCGTGTTGCGTGTTGCGTGTTGCGTGTTGCGTGTTGCGTGTTGCGTGTTGCGTGTTGCAGCATTGTATTCATCACTTGTCATTTGTCAAGACGAAGTATTGTCATGAAATACTATGTTCCCCTGCGCAGCTGCTGGAACTGAAGCAGATGGTATCGATGCTTCGTCTTCACGACCAGCCGTCAATTCGTCCAGCTCCTGACGGATACGATCAAACTTTTTGTCCAGATTGTAAAAGCACATCACAATCATCGAGATGATGACCAGCACAAGCGGAATCCAGATATAGTTGAGCTTGATCGCGAACAATGCTTGCGGTGTTTGCTGCTGATTCGCCACATATCCGCCCCATGTAAGCAGCCAACCGGACACGGCGCCTGCTACCGCCATAGCGATTTTGCCAATAAATCCATTTAGAGATGAGATAATGCCTGCCGCATTGATACCTGTTTTCCATTCTCCATAATCGACCGGGTCTGCCTGCATGGAAAAATAAATACTTTGCCGCAATCCAAAGCCAATGGCTGACACGACTACACCCGTCATCAGAATAGTCAAATTCGTATTGCCAATCGCCATAATGACCAAACCAACCAGATTGATAGCACTCGCGATCATGAATACGGTCTTTTTGTACATCAATCGAGCGATTAACGGAGTGGCGAATACGCCGACCAATGGCACAAATGAACCGATGCCTGCTGCCAGACTCGCCAGCCCCGGCTCCCGCAAATAATACGTAAAATAATAGATCAATGCCCCCTGCTGGAAAAAGTACGATCCCCACATAAAAATAATATTCAGTGCAAAGATCAGCCACGGTGGATTCTTCGTCAGGCTGGCGAATGCTTGCGCTACCGGGACTTTTTTCGGACGCAGCACTTTCACCTTTTCCTCTACATTGCGGAAGGTAACGAAGAACATCATCATGCCGACAATCGCAAATATAACAATCGTCCAGAAGTACCCGGATGCTGTCGAGCCGCCGCCCAGACTTTGTACAAGTGGCAACGTACACAGACTCACAATCGTCGCCCCGATACAGGAAAAGATAATGCGCACCGTTGCCAGCACTGTTCGCTCCTGCCCATCACTAGTCAGACTTGGCAAAATCGATGCCATCGGAATATTGACCATCGTATACGCAATCGAGATGCCCAGATACGTCAGATACGCATATACGAGCCGTCCGGTCTGCCCGACATCCGGCACATAAAAAGCAAGAATCGCCAGTACTCCAAACGGAATCGCTCCCCACAAAAAGTACGGACGCGACTTGCCCCAACGCGTGTTCGTTTTGTCGATAATCACGCCCATCGCCGCATCTGCTACACCATCCACGATCCGGGTTACGAGAAACAGAATACTAACCTGCGCCGCTGCTAGACCAACCACGTCGGTGTAATAAATCATCAGATAGAGCGTAATCATCTGCCAGATCAGGTTGCAGGCAAAGTCTGCTAATCCGTATCCAATCCGCTGCTGCCACATTCCTGTAACCGCCTTCATAAAACTCACTCCCCATTTCGCATCAATCTATTCAGCTGCATCCTTCCGACCATACGCGGTGCAGCCATGTTCTTATTAAAGCGCTTTCTCAAAAGAGCAACAATGTGGGAAATACGGCTAAACTTCCTCTTTTTACAGGTGTGTTGTTTTGCAGGAATTTTGCAGAAGTTTTACAAAAGTCTCGTAACAGACTTCCTTTTCACCACCTATAATTTCCATGCAAAAAGGCAGGCACCGTCATAATGACAAGGTGCCTGCCCAAATATAGAAAGCATATTTTTGTAGCATAGAATCATGATTAAAAATCATCAATGAGAGGATTAATGAACAGCAATCCTTACTCCGCTGTTACCGATTCTCGCAATCCAGCGACACGACTAATAATATCGTATGAATGCAGTCGTGCCTGATGATCATGGATCATGCTTGTAATGATCAACTCATTGACACCCGTTTCCTGAATATACTGCTCTAGCCCGCGTTTGATCGTCTCAGGTCCACCCTTGATCGACGAGCGAAGCTGTTTTTCCACGGCTGCCTTTTCATAATCTGTCCATTTGCCAGACATATCGGCTGGCGGCTGAATTTGACCGGTGCGACCGCGAATGATGTTCAGAAATTGCTGCTGCATCGTTGTACTCAGCCATTCCGCTTCTTCATCTGTATCCGCCGCAACGATGTTGACGCCAAGCATCACATATGGCTCTTGTAGCACATCCGATGGCTGGAAGTATTCGCGGTACATACGAATCGCCCGCTGCAAGTAATCCGGCGAGAAATGACCGGCAAATGCGAATGGCAAGCCTTTTTGCGCTGCCAGCCGTGCACTGAAATCACTAGAGCCGAGCAGCCAGATCGGCACATGCAGACCTTCACCCGGTACAGCTCGCACTGGTGCGTGATACGATGTCGCTGATTCGTCAAAAAACTTCGTCAGCTCATCCAGCAATTCCGGGAAATCCTCACCGCTGTTTATATCCCGGCGCAGCGCCAGCGTTGTGCGGCGATCGCTACCGGGAGCGCGTCCCAGCCCTAGATCAATTCGACCCGGATACATCGATTCCAGCGTACCAAACTGCTCCGCAATGACAAGCGGGGCATGATTCGGCAGCATGATACCACCTGCTCCAATACGAATCGTGCTTGTGCCCGCAGCCAGATAACCAATTACGACGGATGTAGCGGAACTGGCTACGCCCGGCATGTTATGATGCTCTGCCACCCAGTAACGATGATAGCCCCATTTCTCAGCGTGCTGCGCGAGATCGAGGCTATTTTGAAACGATTGAGCGGCGGTTGATCCGGCGTTGATTGGTGCCAGATCCAGAATAGATAATTGTATATGTCCCGATTGATCGGGTTGATGAAATGATGATGCAGACATTGAACTGCCTCCTTTGAAATGAATGTCTAGAGGTTCAATATCCTATTATGATCTTGTTGAATCGTAAAATCCAGCTTTTGCATTAACTGACGGACTTGCAACCGACAACCCGATTGCGTCCGCCGCGTTTCGCTTCGTATAGATTGTGATCAGCAATGGATAACAGTTCTGTACGCGTAATGCGCGTCCCGTCCGTTGTGCTCACTCCGAGGCTGGCTGTCACTGACATCTTACCAGTGATTGAACTCCAATCCGCCGAACGAATCGCCTGACATAATCGATTAGCATAGAGCATACCCTGCTCCGCATCCGTATCTTTGAATACCGCTAGGAATTCCTCACCACCAATTCGTGCCAGTGCAGAAGAAGATGGAGCCGTAAGCGACATAATTTTGGCAAGGTGAACCAGTACGGTATCGCCGACCTGGTGAGAAAATGTATCGTTGATTTCTTTAAAATGATCCAGATCAATCAGCACCGCGGTCACTGGTTGCCCGCTAATAAGCGACTGACTGAGCAACTCATCCAGATACGGATCCATAAAGCGACGATTGTGCAATCCAGTTAATGGATCACGCTGCGCCATCTCCTTGAAATATTCACTATCTCGCCTTGCTTCTTCTGCATCGAATGTAATTTGCAAAATCCGTGCCCGCGCTTCCCGTTCAGCGGAGCGCTTGGCTTCATTTTCCTGATGATACAGCTTGTGCTCCTCATAAGCACGGCGATAATCACCAGTAGCGGCATACATCTCCGATTGCTGCAATCGCACCCGTACCATCAATCCAGACAATCCTTGCTCCCGGCACATATGTCTCGCTTCATTCAGCGTTTTCTGCGCTTGCTTGAGATTGCCTTGCAGTCGCTGTGCTTCTGCTGTAGTCAGCAGGCATTCCGGCAAGACGCTCAGATCGCCCAGACGACGACTAAGCGGATCATTGACAAGTGGAGCAAGTGTGGCTTCTGCCTTTTCCGGATGACCTAGCAACAATTCGATCACTGCAATCGTATCTAGGTGGGAAGCATTCAACTCTACATGATTGCGTTTGGCAATATCACGCAATTCGCATGCAAGACGATATGCTTCTTCCCCCTTACCTTCTTCACAGCGGCTGTACGCCATATTGTTGAGCGCGAACAACGCCAGCTGTACATCGTCTGTAATGGTAGCGATCTCCAGCACTTCGTTAAAATGCTTAATAGAATCTTCATATGCTCCCACTTCATCCAGCGTTAAGCCAATCATCATCAGATGGTCGGCGCGCAGCGAGAGTAGCGCATGATCTGGTAACTGCTGCATACTAATAATCGCATGCTGCAATGCGCTCTCATTATCACCAAGTCGGCGGAAGAATCCTGCCAGCAGGCGATGGCTACGCGCCAAAATATGCTTGTGTCCGTTACGCTCCGCCCACTCATTACTCTGACGGATAATACGACCAGCTTCTGCTACTTTCCCCTGTCGTGCCATGATATCGGCTTGAATCAGCTTTGTCCGAATCATCAGCGCCTCATCACCAAGCTCTTCCGCGATTGCCAGTGCAGGCTGTACAGCCGATACCGATGCATTCACATTACGATAAGGAAGCAATTCGAGTGTATCCAGCATGGCTACAAACGCTTCTGACGAGTGAAGATCGACCGACTCTCCTATTTGTTGAGCGGTATTCTCTCCTGACTGCGGCGTCTGCTCCTGCCGGGGTGAGGTTGATTGGTTATGGATTGGTTTGGACATACTGCTTCCTCCTTCATGACATGCACAGCACCAGCTTGCTTCGTTTATTCATTCGTAGTCGGTATAATCTGGATAATGTATTTAAAAAATATAAATCTATATAGGACAAATGCTTGTGTTATGTAATCCAAATGGGTTAAAAAACAAATATTTTTAATAATATACACGTTTATATAGTAACTCACGCATCATTTTATAAATCTATTACTAACTATAGCTCAATGGATTATGTATGATAAGTCCTTTTTTTCACTTTTCCTTTACATTCTGCAAACATTTTTTTATTTTGAAGTCATTTGCATCTTTTCCATTTGCCTAATGGGGTTTTTTTGCGGTACATTGGGTACATTGGAAATAAAACATTGCAGAAAGTGAGAGCACATGAGACGTTATTCGCCATACATCGAATTTGATCGTCAGGATTGGGCTGACCTGAGCGATCATTCCACACCATTACCTTTAACCGAACAGGAGCTAGAGCAGCTCAAAGGATTAAATGAGCATGTCTCGCTGCAAGAAGTGCAGGAGATCTATCTGCCGCTCACACACCTGATTCATCTCTATGTAGGCGCTTCACAGCAGCTGCATGAAATGACCAGCCATTTTCTAGGCAAAAAAGCACGTAAAACACCATTCATTATCGGTATCGCCGGCAGCGTCGCTGTAGGCAAGAGCACGACAGCACGTTTACTGCAAACGCTCTTATCGCGCTGGCACACTCATCAGAAGGTCGATCTGGTAACGACAGACGGATTTCTGTACCCGAATGCTATCTTGGAAGAGAACGGCATTATGAACCGTAAAGGCTTCCCAGAAAGCTACGATATTAAGCGGCTAATTACCTTTATGGGCGATATCAAGTCTGGTAAACCGAATGTACGCGCTCCACGCTACTCGCACCTGACTTACGATATTTTGCAAGGCGAGGAAAGTGTGATCAACAACCCCGACATCCTGATCGTCGAGGGTATTAATGTGCTGCAAGTGAAGAAGGAAAGCCCTTTGTTCGTCAGCGACTTTTTCGATTTCTCCATTTTTATTGATGCGGATGAGAAGAATATTGCCCGCTGGTATATCGAACGATTCCAATTGTTGCGCCAGACTGCTTTTCAGAACCCGGAATCCTACTTCCATGGACGATTCTCCAACTTATCCGAAGAGGAAGCACATGCGGTTGCCAAGCATACATGGAGCAGCATTAACGCCAAAAATCTGCATGAGAATATTTTGCCAACCAAAGGACGCGCACAGCTAATTTTAAAAAAAGAAGCAGATCATGCCATTCAGCACATCTATCTACGCAAATTATAACAAAAAAGATTATTGTACTTATACTTACAATTTTGATGGAGGATGTATTCATGCACATACTTATTGTCATTGGCTCGATTATGATGTTTCTTGCCGTAGCGATCGGCGCATTCGGCGCCCACGCGCTCAAGCCAAAGCTCACCCCCGAAATGTTAAAAATTTATGAAACCGGTGTTCAATATCATCTCATCCACGGGCTTGGTATCATTCTGACTGCGGTGATTGGCATCGTATTGCCATCCGCAAGCGGATTGGCTACAGCCGCAGGTTGGTGTCTGCTCGGCGGGATTGTACTCTTCTCTGGTAGTCTGTATGTGCTCAGTCTGAGCGGCATACGAAAGCTGGGCGCGATTACACCGCTAGGCGGTCTGTTATTCATCGCAGGCTGGATTGTGCTGGTAATAGCAGCAGTTCAGGCATAAGTTCTTCACTCTGCTGATTGCTCTGTATGAACATTTCTTATGTTCATTTTCCCGATTGACTATAGAGGCTTCCTACTCAAATTCACGTTCTCTCTATACATTTAATAATGAATACTTATGAAAAGTATGTAAGGAAACGCCCCGGCGATTGCTGCCTGACCCGTAAGGGATGGAGCAACTGTTCGGGGCGTTTTGAATATTATGCAAAAATCCTTGCTTGACGATTATTGTGTAACGTTTACCGTCAGTGGCTCACTGGATGTGGAACCAGAAGCATTTACCAGCTCTGCTGTGTATACATACTGACCCGGTGCTTTGCCGGAAATATTGGATACAGCGCTCTGCGCTTGCGGTGTGGCAGACTTCAACTGCTGTGTATCCACCAGCTTGCCATTTTCATATAAACGGTATTCGGTTGCATTGGTGCCCCACCATAGATTGGTCGTCAGCTGATAGTTGCCATCGCCATCCCAGTTGTCGCTTGCGAGCACAGGCTTGCCTGGATTCGCATCAGTCACTTTGACGGTTAGCGGCTGGCTTTTTGTTGTGCCATAACTATTGGTCAATTCCAATACATACGTATAGGTGCCATTGACTTTGCCAGTAACGGCAGTGCTGATCTGTTGCGCATTAGGGGATTGGTCAGACAGTTTGCCACTGGATATTACTTGATCATTTTCATACAGCTTATACGATGAACCGTTGTTGCCCCACCACATATTCATCGTAATATGGTAGTCGCCATCCAACAAGCCAGTATCATGACCATTATCATCGGACAGGACAGGAGTACCCGGTACGCCTGTTGCCTGCGGTTGTTCAGTTGGTGGTTCTGGCGTCGGTTCTTCTTCAACTTTCTCCAGATCAATCAGTCCACGCGGCTTCAGCTGGAAGCTGTCTTTGAAGATCGCTGCAACGCCGCTAATATTCACCACATCCCCTGCTTGATAAGGGAATGCTGATTGTGTCAGACCAGTACGTGCATCGACACGTACATGCGTCGTAACTGCCTGTGGTGTATATACATCACTCGTCACATCAAATTCAAAAGAACCTGTCGGTGTAGCACTTACGATATTGCTAATGGTTACTTTGTTCAGTTGCACCAATTGCCCTTGATTGTACGCATCTACCGTTACAGCGCTAACTGGCTGCGGCAATGCGGATGTTCCTTTTTTCTCCAAAGCAATTGGATCGGTTAATTCCAGTTCTGCATTGTAAATAGTCGTCGGTGCCGTAATGCGAATCACATCGCCTGGAGCAAATCCCGTTTGATTCTGATATACATAAATGCCGCCTGTTTGATCTTGAATATAAAACGCCTGTCCGCCAAAAGAACCCGGCGTTGTCGTTACAACACCTTCAACAGTTACGAGCGTATTGGCACTCTGGCTACGTGCACTGGAAATGGTACTGAGTGCCGGAATCTGCACACCGCCATTATCCTGTGGCAACGGTTCAGCTGGTACGTTGGCAATCGTAACCTGCTTGGTCAGCAGATTGCTGCCATTTTGACGCAGACGCAGACTTGCCGCTCCAGTTGTACCCGGTTTGATACGCACAGTCAGGTCTTTGATCGCATGACCTTTACTGTCTGCGGTCAGACTGTAGCTAGAGCTGTAGCCGTACGAAGTTGGCCATGTGCCATCTGCATTTTGAATCTGTGCAACTTGTGTACCACCCGTTACAAAGATACCTGCACTGAAGCCGGTTACGGTACTGTTAGGCGTCAAATCGTCAGCTACGATGCGAATCTGGAATTGCTCAGCATTCGGCAATTGCTCCTGATGCACCAGACTGTAGGTTGGGTTAGAGACACTGACTGTGCTGCCAAACGAACCTGGTTTAAATGTGGATGTATCCCACCATTTGTACCCAGCTGCCGGTGCTGCCCACGGTTCTGCCTGCGGTTCGGTTGACGTCTGTGGCGTTTCAATAGCCAGCAGTTGCGTCGGTTGATCCAATTGCAGTCCGTCCACTTGATCCAGACTTGTGTAGCTCTCATCACGAGACAGCCAGTTCACTGTGTTGACGAGCAGCTTGCCATCATCTACTTCTTTGAAGCCATCATATGTCGTTTTCTTGGCACCTGTTTCCTCGCGCAGGTATTTGGGCGTTACATCTTCGACAGGTGAAGAATCACCGATAAAAGCTGCTTTACCGCCACCCAGCTTGGATACTGCTACATAAGGTCCTTCGGCTACGCCGCCACCATTGTAGACACCCTGATCAACCGCATTGCCCCATGCTTCTTTCGTTTCCGGCAGATAAACGATACCTTTGGCTTTGGTTGGATCGGTAATCGCCAGTGTAGAGCCAGCGTGCATCGCTACACTGCTTACCCCTTCTGTGATGCCAAACGCCTGAGCTGGCGCTACGATATTGTTAGCGTTAATATCGCCAAGTGCATTGTAACGGAAACGCACGCCAAAGTTGTTGGACAGCCAATCAGAGCTGACAACATCTTTCATCGCAGCCGAATTGCGTTCCTCGTCAGACATGCCTTTTGCCGGGTCTTCCCATGCACCGCGACGATAACCGTTAATAACTTCGGAGCCGTCCCAGCGGTTTTTGTTACGATCCGCGTTGTAATGATCGCCAATGAAGAAGATGCTGCCGCCATTTTCCACGTATTGCTTCATCACAGCCTGTTCACTCGTTTTGAACGGGACGTTCGGCTCCGCGATAACAAATACATCATATGGACTCAGATCGGCATATGTAAATGAAGACGTTTTGCGCAGTTCTTTGACATAATACCCATCATTCGCCAGCGCATTGGCAAAGTCAGAGAATCCGCCATCAATGACCCAGTCTGCTGCCCCCGCCGTCTGTGCATGCGTATTATCGAACAGCACCTTTTTCCCTGCATTTTGATTGACAACTTTGGCTTCGATATACGGAGCCGGATCGCTTGCCGTCTCAGCGTGCGCAACGCCGCCCCCTGTCAACAGTGCCGTCGGCAACGGCATCGCCAGTGATAATGCCAGCAGACTTGTCGCCCATTTGGATCTAAACCCATTCCATGTAAGCATACATTTCCTCCTATGTATATAAAATTGAGATAACATTACTATATTATCATCGAAATATAGTAAAATGTATTTATTTTTGTAAATTTTTAATCAATAAGGATATGTAAATTTAATGTTTACTCACATGAATATAAGGAAATGATTGAATATTCAGTTTGAATTTACTGAAAACGTGAATATAGTTTACACAAGGAGCGATCTATTTCGTTTTACTCATCAAGCTATACTCCAACAAGCGCTGTTATATGAGAAACACAAAAAAAAACACGCCCCACTTTCGGAGCGTGTTCCTATATTTAGTATGTTCCAACTTGTTATTCTGGTAATTTCTCCGAAGCAGTGATGCCTGATTCTACAGAATGGTCGGCTGCAACTGGGGCAGGCGGATCTTTGCGCTTGTTGCCGCGATTCACTCCGATCAGATCAAGGAAGAACACAAACAGCGGAATACCGATAATCAATCCCCAAGGTCCGATAAAATGTTCGGAGAAGATCAGAATGACAAATGTATAAAATACCGGTAAATTCGTCTTGCTGGACATAAGTTTTGGATTGAGCAAATAAGCCTCAATCGCATGAATGACCAGAATCAGAATGAACAGATACAACAAGTATTTGATGCCGCCTACACTTAGCGCTGTCAATCCTAGCGGGATCAGCGAGATGAATACACCTGCTACCGGTACAAGACCGAGTACGAATACGATAACGGCAAGTCCGATTAGATTCGGGAAACCCATAATCCAGAGTGCGCTAATTGTCAGAATCGTATTAATAAATGAAATCAGCAGCTGCGCTTCGATAACTTTGCCAAATGTATTCAAAAACATACTGCCAAAATAGCCCACTTCTCGGAAAAACCAGCTCAGCTTGCTATCCTGAAAGGAAGCGGTAAACCTTGCAATATGCGAGCGATCCAGCAAGAAAAATAGACTGAGCAGCAGCGCGATAAACAACTGCGAACCAATCTGGCTGATCTTTAGCAATACAGTAAAGCCCGGACCGATAAACTGTCCAATATGCTCCAGCATCTGCTCAATATTAAGCGTACGCAGTAATTCCACTACATAATGATTCCATTTGGTATCCTGTGGGTTCGTATATACTCCTTGAATCAGCCCATATACTTGAGCAACCTGCATGCTAATGGTCGGCACCATCCGATAAATCCCCCAGCCGATCACACCAAGCAGTACTACATAGACAAGCGGTATAACAAAAAATGGCGATACATTCGGTACGACCTTCTGAAATGTCTTCATCACACCATTGTACAGACTGCCAATCAGAATGGTCAGCAGCAATGTCATCAGAATGATATTCATCATACTCGACATTGAATAGATGATCAGAATCAGAATCGCTAGTACGATAATCCGCCTGATTCCCTCATGGTTAATCCATTCCCTAAACTTCATCCACAGACCCCTTCTCTATTTCAGTCCACTACCTCCATCATACCGTGTTTAGCGTTTGCTGTCACCGCATTCCTGTACTAGACAAATGTATTGGTCAATTGACCCAGCTTTTCAATTTCAATCGTAACGGTATCGCCAGCGGTCAGCCAGTGTTGCTGTTCCTTCGGCTGTCCGAGAATAACGCCTTCCGGTGTACCCGTTAAGATTAGATCGCCCGGCTGCAACGTCATATGACGGGATAGATAATGGATAATCTCATCACAATGGAAGATCATATCGGATGTATTAGATTGCTGCACGGTTTCCCCATTACGACGTGCCGCAATATGCAACTGATTCGGATCACCGACTTCATCTGCGGTAACAAGATAAGGACCAATCGGTGCAAAGCGCTCGCATGTTTTGCCAAGTAACCACTGACTAGCACGCATTTGCAGATCGCGTGCGGACACATCGTTGGCAGCACAATATCCGAAGACATAATCCAGCGCATCCTGACGACTCACATTGCGCGCTTGTCGCCCGATAACGATACACAGCTCGGCTTCGTAATCGACCTGCTTACTCTCCTCTGGCAGCGGCACGTCATCACCGTGCGCCGCAACCGTATCCGAGAATTTGCTGAATACAACCGGCGTTTCCGGTTCAGGCATGTTCGTCTCTGCTGCGTGTTTGCGATAATTCAGACCGATGCAGATCACTTTGCCCGGCTGTGGTACACACGGTAACCAACGCAGCATATTTTCATCCAGCAACTCGGTTGTTAATTCAGACAGATGGGTATCCAGTATCGTCTGGATATCGGTATGTAGGTTGGATGCGCTTAGCAATTCTTCAATACGTTGCGGCAATGGTTGACTGCTGTAGCGAGCCAGACTTGGCAAAGGAATAACGCCATGCTCCAATCTAATGCCAATCGTAGGCTGTCCTTTCCATTCATAATGTACATATTTCATCACAAATACACCTCCAACATCTATGATGACAGGTTGGAGGTGCGGATACAACTTTTTCGATCACAGTGTAATGCAAATTTGGTATCCAAACGTATCCGACTAGCGTAGTTTATACTGTACGCTTGGCTGTCACGAGTAATTGGGCTGTTACGAGTGATAATGAAACACTTCCGGGATATCATGCGATGTACTACCATGTTCATTCACGATCAGCAGATCAGACATATACTCCTGCCAGCGCTTATTAGCAGGGTGTTCGGCAAGCGCATCCATCGCTTTGCGATAATTCTCCACTTCCATATAAGCAAACAGTGTACCTTCATGCAAAAAGATACTATACGTGAAGATGCCCACTTCGCCAAATGCCTGCAACAATTCTGGATATACTGCTTCATGACGCTTGATATACTCGTCCCGATCCTCCGGGCGAATCTTCAATACAAATGATACTCGTTCCATCCATCATACACTCCTTTGATTCGTAGTCTTAGCTTACTTTCTAAATTGTAAGCGTTATCTCAATCAAAATCAAAGGGTATCCAACATTTGTTTATTTCTGCTTTTTTCTATTTATTTGTTTACTTATCATCCAATCCCGGTGGTGTATCTGTAGGATGATCGACATATTTACCGTGCGCTGGTCTTGCCCATTCGTCAAAGTGCTCTGCCAATCCTGTCAGTGATGCCGCTAGCTCAGGTCCAACGATTGGCTGTCCATGACCAGTCAAGGCACTTTCCGGTTCGAGCGAAGCCAGACGTTGTACCGATTCGCGAGCCGCATCCCAATCGGTTGTCGCATAACGCGGCGGTCCACACAGTTCCCGTTTCTGAATCAAACTATCCCATAGCTTGTCCTGATCTACTGTGATGAAGGCATCGCCTGCCAGCAGCATCTTATCCTGTTCACGGAACAGCGAGATATGACCAGGAGCATGACCCGGTGTATGAATCCAGCGCCATTCTGGTAAACCCGGTACACTGTTATCAACCGGCAGATTGTGAATATACGGTCGCAGATCAATCGGTTGATTCGGGAAGACGGCTGACAATTTGGAATTGAGTCCACCTTCGACACCCGGATCATAGCTAGGGTAGCGTGATTCACCAGTCAAAAATGGCATTTCCAGTGCATGCGCATAAACAGGTACATCCCATTTTTCCGCCAATTCTACAACTGAACCAGCATGATCAAAGTGTCCATGAGTCAGAATGATCGCCTTAGGTCTTGCTCCTGTACCGAACCGTTCATTGGCAACTTTAATAATTTTGGACGCAGATTGCGGCAAGCCTGTATCCACCAGCACCCAATCGCGCAGACTACCTGGCTTCCCAATAAATGCTACATTAACAAATTGCAGCGTCAGCCCGTACACATCTTCCCGCAGCTCTACTTCATCTCCACTACCTACGGTCGTCATCGGAATTTTCAGATGTTTGAGCGGATTCTCAGCCATGTCGATCTCCTCCTTCAAAGTTGAATTGCTTATGGTATTATTACCCAACTGTTGCATACGCATTCACTTTGCGACAATACGTCTTTTCCTTTGTAACATTCATAATTGTAGACATACAAAAACCGGCTATGCTCCCATGAGCACAGCCGGTTTGATTGATCCATATATCGCTTGGATCATTTTTTAGATACTTGGATATCGTAGTGCAATGCTGTTAGGCATTAGGATAATTCGTATACGTCCAAAAGCGCTCGCGGCTAAAGCGTTCACGTAGCTCACGATCCAGCTTTTTGCTTTTGCCCAGTTCGCCGGGAGATGGAAATTGGGAATGATGCGCATGGATAGAGTTCAACTTCGTTTGTACAAAATCACCCACATCATTTTCCACATCAGGGAAACCAATCTCATCTGTGCAATTACGGGAAAATGCCATCGTATACAGCGGGGGACGTTCCGCTTCCGGCAGGCGGCTCATCGCACGAACGACCGCAGCTCCAGTTGCATCGTGGTCGGGATGTACACTGTACCCCGGATAAAAGGTAAATACCGCAGATGGCTTCAACTCATGGATCAGATCCAGAATCGAGCCGTCCAGTACGGTACGATCTTCAAATTCGATTGTTTTATCGTGAAAGCCCATCATGCGCAAATCTTGAATCCCGATTGCTTCGACGGACTTTTGCAATTCACCACGGCGAATATTCGGCAATTCTACACGGTTCGTAAATGGTGGTGTACCCATATTGCGTCCCATTTGACCGAGTGTCAGGCAGGCATATGTTACTTCGCCGCCATCTTGAATATGTTTAGCAAGCGTACCGGATAGACTGAAGCATTCGTCATCCGGGTGCGGAAGCACAACGAGCACGCGTGAATTGGCAGGAATGTGTAACTTCATCTGTTTCATCTCCTCACTCATTAGAACGGCTCCTTGCTCAGTTGCAGTGCTACAACCAGTTTGCCTTGAGCATCATGACCGGCAAGCAGCAGGCGCTCCTGTTCACTATCTTCATAATGAGTCAGTCCTTCTGAATAGACCCAACCTTGTTCCATCTTCAAACCGACACGGAAAAACGGTGATTTTTCGGAAATGGAGCCTGTGCTGTAACGAATCTGCGCATTGTTGATAAATGTCGCGGATGGGTGCTTGCTGCTATCCAAATGAGAGGCATAAGCACCAGTCGTCATTTCGAGGTGAATATACAAATCCTGATCCTGAAGCTCGTTCAAACGGCGCTGGATCAATACCGGATCGATTAGCTGCATTGTCATCTTTATCTTCCTCCATATCCTTGCAAAAATACTTATCATATTATACTACATTATTTTTCGTATGTATAAGGCTCGTTTGAAGCGGCAGGCAAAAGAGGACAGCCCAACGCCTACTTGGCGCTGTATTTCGCTGTCCTCGCATGTACATTCACGAAATGTTTACGTTAACATTTTAACATATCCATCATCTGAAATCGGATACTTTGTGGTCTTGTTGCTATTGCTTTTGTTGTTGATGTTTATAACAAGCAGGAATTCACACAGTCAGATTACTGATACAATCCCTGTCGTTTCAATTCTTCTACCACAAGCCGAGCAAGTTGGGCGGCTCCGGCACGGTTTGGATGCAGCGTATCACCCTCCATGTATAGTGCGAGTGTAGCATCTGCGCCAATCGAGGTAAAATAGGCGGAACTGAGTACATTCAGATCGACCAGCGGCACACTCTCCTCCGAAGCCAGTGCAACGGTGGCGGCGCGATACCATCTGCCTTCGGCGTTATGTACGCCTGCGCTGTTAAAATCGGTTGCACGTCCCTGCGGTGTCGATAATACGACGGTAGCGCCTTTTGCCTTCACCTGTCGGATCATATCGCGCATAATATCTTTGAATTGCGCTTCGGTTGTATTGTTTTTGGCATTGGTATCGTTAATGCCTAGCTGCACGATAAACATATCGCCCGGCTTGATGTATTTCAGGATTGCTTCCAGCTGTCCATCATCGCGGAAGCCACGAGCGATTTGACCGCCGGATGCCATATTGCGGACGAGGAAACGGGTTGGGTTAATATACTGTGCAAGCATCTGCCCCCAGCCGCCCTGTACGCTGGAATCTAGTGGATAATAGTTAGCAACTGTAGAATCCCCGCCTACATAGATCGTCGGACGAGTGACAGCAATCGTGGACAGCTGCTGAATCTCTAGTGAGCTTAATGTGAATGCCGCTCCTGCCTTGCCTTCGGTTACGAGCAGATTCAATTGCCCATCTGTCACCGGAATTTGAAATTGATCGACAGCATTGTTGCCTGTCATATTAATGATCTGGTAGACGCCTTCTGCCGCCACGCTGGAACGCGTCGTATTGCCAAGTGTGACTTTGACATTGTACAAACCGTTGGGTAGATCGACGTTGAAGGTATTCGTACTTTTCGTGCCAAAGGTAACGAATTGTACCGCATCACTATTCACTCCGGTGCCAGAAGACGTGACATTACGCATATTGGCAGGCGTGTTGAAGCCGTAGCCTTTTGCCGCAGTATACGCGTCTTCGGCGCGTAAGCCTGTGTAACCCGCTTCTACCGATCCACTGCCAAAATCGAATTTGTACGCCAAGGCGGCTGATGCCTGCTGCGCTGGAGCGACCGTATACAGAGCTGCCAGCATCGTTGCGCTCATTGCCAGCATCGTCGCCTTTTTCCAGATGCTGCGTTGTTGCTTGTGTGGTGCTGAATGTTCTATTACCGTGCGATTCGTGCAGCGACGTTCTTCTTTTGCATAATGTACCATCTAATCCCTCCCATTAATGTAAGCGTATTCATATTGCATGTTATACATTCGACTGTTAGACGTCGCCATCCTTTGTCCATATCAGTAATACATTATGATAATCGGGAAATGACAGGCATAAAATTATGGATAACGATATTGCAGCCATCGATGTTCCAGCCGCACTACTTGTATATCGATACCAATATACTTATGCCAAAAACCTCATACCTGCACGCACATGGCAATGCAGATCCTGAGGTTTCTGTATCATTCCGTTCCATTACATTACAATTTCAGTTCTATTACATTGCAATTCCAGTTCCATTCCATCGTTTCATCTTGATGCTATTTTACGATTTGATACTATTTTACGATGGTTACTGCACACTGAGCATGTTGAGCTACATAATGGCTAATACTGCCTAGCATCCACTCTTGAATCGTCCCCAGACCACGGCTACCAATTATGATCAGGTCCGCATTCACATGGGCGGCGTAGCGGACAATTTCCTTGCCTGCATGTCCCTGTAATACTGTGACGCGCGAAGGATGTGCAGATTGGGTCAACGCCGTCAATCGCTCTCTCACATCCTCTTCCTCCTCAGCAAAATAAGCATTCAGCTCATGCGTCGGGATGGCGAGCGGTTGCTCCAGCAGCTCCGATTGTGTGGGATCGACATACACAATATCTAGCGTAGCATGCAAGCCTTCTGCCAATCGTACCGCATGTTCTAAGGCGCGCTCTGCATGCAGGGAACCGTCATACGGTACAACAATATATTGAAATGCCATCGTTTGTGCCTCTTTTCTATTCATGATTGCCTGCGGGCTGCGTCAGGGGACTGATTGCTGGCTTGACCAACGCTGTACGCAGCACAGTAATGCCCCATGTGATCAGCGCAATCAGCAGCAGATGTGCAACAAAACTACCGATTGGTGCACCGTTGTAGATCAGTCGCAAATACCCTTGAATGGCATTCGGTGCAGGCAGGAAGGAACCGATATAACGGTAAAATGGTGTTAACATCGCAGACGGAATAATATTGCCTGCTGTCATCAATTGTAGCGGAATCAACGCTACATTAAATAGCGGTGCCGCATTGCCAAACAGTGCAAATGCCATCTGAGTGACACCAATGCTGGCAGCATATACTAGAATGTGGAATCCCCACATTTGCCAGAATGAAGCAGCTGTATCAGCGAACAATAGCGCTACACTTGTTACGATCAACGAACCGACGACAGCCACACCAAGCAAGAGAAGCTGTCTGCCCCAGAAAATCTCCCATTTACCGCGAGTCCGCTTGAGCATTATAGATGCTAGATTGAGCTGGATATTCATCGTCATCACACCGATGTACGTAACGAATCCAAGAATCATTGGCAACATCGATACAGCAAAATTACGAATGTCATGCGTCTTGACCACATTGGTCGTTACTACCTGCTTCTGCATATCACCAAATGCCTCTTTGCCAATCGCTGCTGAGATAGACGGCGCAGAGCTTTCCACTATCGACTTGGCTATATCTGAATTTGCTTGATTGACGTAATAAGACAGCTGCGTTTGTTGCTTGCTGCTACCCTGCTCACTGAATCCTGCCGGAATCTCAATGACCATCGTCAATTCACCGTTGTCCATTTGCTGCTGTGCTTGTTCAAGCGAGTTGTATATCGCCGATTGATACGGTAATTGTGAGGTCATTCCGCTAGCGATGATAGCGCCGTTCGTGCCATCTTCATTGACAATTCCGACCTTTAACTGCGCTACACGCTCAGTTGCTCCGTTATAACCAGTCATCCATACAATCGTGAATAACAGCGGTACGAATATAGCGAATACAAGCCCGATCTTCGTCTGTACAATGTTCAAAAAGTCTTTTGCTGTGTGTAATGCGTTCATTCTATCTCTCCACTCCAAGTCTTATATCAATTTTAAATAGATGTCTAGCCAATAAAAGGTTATGCATCTATTATTCTAAAAAATTTGCCGACCGTATTCAGTCGGACAAACTTTGATGAATATGATGGATCGCATTGCGCAATTGCTGCTCATCCGTATGATCCAGTCGATCATATATATCCCGATCCAGCTGCTTCATAATCGGCGCTACTTCCTGCAACAGCTTCGTACCGTCAGCAGTCAGATGCAAAATAACAGCACGGCGATCTGCCGGATCGACATGACGGGAAATCAGCTGCTTATTTTCCAGCCGCTCCAGCGTTTTGCCGATGCTCGTCTGGTCACGCTCATGAATACTGGCAAGCTTTTTTTGCGAAATGCCGTCGTATTTGCTAAGTTGATGCATAATGCCAAATTGCTCCGGGGTTATATCGAATGCGCTTAACAACTGGGAAGCTTTCTTTTTGTAAACCAGATAGGTACGTGATAACAGCAGTCCAAGCGACTGATCATCCGCATCCAGAGGCATCACAATTCCTCCTCACAAAAATACTAGCATAGCCGATAATCGACTATGCTAGTATATGATGTATATTTTACATTTGTCAAAGCTTTTTTCCCGGTGTTGCATCTCAATCACGCGGATAGTTGATATCCATAATGTCCATAAACGGCACTTTGTACAAACCTTCTACCGTTTGCATATGCACTCTGCCTGTACGAGAATCCATTTTCACAATTTCACCACGTACTGTCTCTTCCCAGCCCCAGACGGTCAGAACAATAATCGACTTCTCGCGAAACGCTTCGGTCAATTGATTGCCTAGCTCTTCCAGAACAAATTCATCGCGTGTTGGACGCTTGGCCACTTTTGCTTTAGCCAAAGTAAAACCCTCCCTAAATATATGCTGACCTCTATTTTATCGTGAAAAAGCAAACGTTACAATAGTTTACAACAAAAAATAAGAACATAAGTTCCTGATTTGTGACGGCGTTTGGAATAGGTACTGCCATCGTAAATGGATAGACCGAATTCGTAATTGTATAAACTACATCGCATAGCAAAACAGCCGCCTCTACCGAGACGACTGTATGAATATTTGCATGGATATTATATTAGGTTGAATTGCTGTATTCACGACGCATGTGGATCATATAGTGCTACCAATCACCACAACGATGATCATATTGTTTTCATAACGATGTTCATATTATTTTACAATCATGACAGGTGCTTGTGCGCGCTGAGTGACATAGCGGCTGACACTGCCTTTCATCAGTTCATTCATTGTGTTGAGTCCGCGACTACCCATAATGATCAGATCCGGTTTCGCTTGTAACGCGTATTCTACAATTCCTCTGGCTGCACTACCATAAATGATGACCGTTCTCGCATCCGGAATACGGGTAATCATTTCACGCAGATTTTGCCTTACATGGTCTTCCTTATGGTCAAAATAAGCTTCCAGCTCGCTTGACGTCATAATGAGCGGCTGACGAATTTCCTCTACGGTTGCCGAATCGACATACAGAATTTCCAGTTCCGCCTGCATACTTTCCGCCAGCGTAGCTGCACGCTCCAATGCACGCTGGGAATGCAACGAACCATCATACGGGACAAGCACATGCGAGATTGCCATCGTTATTTCCTCCTTTTGATATAGGGTTGGATTCACAAACGACATGCACAGCAATGAGACTTGTAACACAGAAAGCCTGCATATCATCAGGCAGAGAAATCGCCAGTGTAGACTTACCGTTCTTACTTCTAAAATATACCAATTTTAGCATAATTGCAAGCGTTTTCAGCACGGTGAGCAAAAAAAACAGGAAGCTATTTCTACATAACATTTGTAGAAACAGCTTCCTGTTTGAAGAATATATTTATCAGTACAATCGCTATTCGGTGAGGATTGATCTGGTAGTATTCATTTTACCAAGCGATTGTCTCCGATAGTTCAATATTTAAGAACGACGCAGCCAGACTGCCATCTCACCTTCCCCGCGATTGCCCCACATAAAGTACGGCACAGCAGTAAAGGATTGTCCGGTTCTGGTGGATTCACCTGTCCGATATAGATCATCATTCCAGTCTTGCTCCTGCTCGCGCAATGCACTGCCTTCGATCACGACACAGCCGCCAAGCAGTTCGTCGTCATAACGTGCTTGCATCGGCTTGTCCGTTTCAACAAGAAGTGAAGACAGTTGATCGCCGTTATCAGCTTGCTCCAGACAGTAAACGAGCGGTCCACGCTGCAATGCTACTTTGCCCACATTGGCACGCAGCTTCGGATTGGCATAGATTGTTTGTACATCCATCTCCAGTTTCCATTCTACTACATCATCCGCCGACCATTCGCGAGCAATATATACATACCCATCGCGCAGCTGATCGGCATAGGCTACATTCTGCCCATTGATCTGCAATGATGCACGACTGCACCAGCCCGGTAGACGCAATGCCAACGTAAAGCTGCGCTTGCTCTCTACGTCAAAGGTAAATCGGCTTGCGCCATCCCACGGATATCCGGTTTGCTGCACAATCTTCACCGTGCCATCTGATAGTGGCAATGTCGCTTCCCCGCCTACATACAGATGCGTATAGATTGTATCATCGCTGCTGCTATATACGTAGCTACCTAGCGATGTGATCAGACGCGCAACGTTCGGCGGGCAGCAGGAACAACCAAACCATTTTTGCCGTACAGGCTTGACGTGATGTTTGCCCGGATTGTGATGACACGCCTGCGGCCACACCTCCAACGGATTTACATAAAAGTAATGCTTGCCGTCCTGCGACATTCCGGCGGTTACTGTATTGTACAATGCGCGTTCCAGCACATCCCCATATTCGCCCTTCGGCTCGATTTGCAGCATCCGATGCGCGAAGAAAACCATTCCTACTGCCGCACACGTTTCTGAATACACGGTATCGTTTGGCAGATCATAATCAAATGTGAATGCTTCCCCGTGATGAGTAGAGCCAATTCCGCCCGTAATGTACATCTGACGCGTAACGATATTGTTCCACAGCGTCTTGCAAGCATCATACAGCGTTGTATCTCCATTCAATCCAGCCAGATCTGCCATCGCGCTATACATATAGACAGCACGCACGGCATGACCGACTGCTACCTTCTGCTCCCTTACAGGTAGATGCGCCTGATTGTATGCTGTGTCCATATGATCGATTTTACCGACAAAGAAATTGACTTTCCCGCGCTTCTCCCACTCATCATGCAGGAAATTCGGCTCCTGTCCACGCTCGTCAATAAAAAACTGACTCAACTTCAAATACCGCTCTTCTCCTGTTAAGCGATACAGCTTCACCAGTGCCAATTCGATCTCCTGATGACCATCATATCCACGCAGCTTGCCCGGTTCTGGTCCAAACACAGAATCAATATAATCAACAAATTTACAAACGACATCCAGCAATTGACGCTTACCAGTCGCTTCATAGTAAGATACCGCTGCCTCAATCATATGCCCTGCCGTATACAGCTCATGACAATCTGCGAGGTTACTCCACCGCTTATCCGGTTCCTTGATTGTAAAATACGTATTCAAATATCCGTCTTCGCCCTGTGCCTCCGATACAAGCTGAATCACATCGTCTGTCATCTGTTCCAGCTCAGGATCAGGGTGAGTCATTAAGGAGTACCCGACCGCTTCGATCCACTTCGCGACATCTGTATCCTGGAAGACGAATCCGTGAAATTCTCCTTCTGCACGACCAGCAGCAATCTCAAAGTTCTTGATCGCATGACTTGGTTCTGCATCGGGAATACGGTCATGCAGCGCATCGTATTGATACGGAATGACGACCTCGCGCACCAGTCGATTATAATCCGACCAGAACTTGTCTTGAATATGCACATGTTTCGGACTTACCGTTTGCAGCAGTTCCTTCGCTTTTTCCATTATGATTCTCCTCTACTATTGGATAGTTTCCAAAGACCTTTGGGCGATGTCAGGATAACGCTTACAATCATTCTCGAAACGATCCATCGTTTATAAATACCATTCCATATAACGATGTGAAATGACTATTTTGTCGCTTTCCATTGGGCGGAGCAAATGACCTGTATGTACGTCCTCCTCGCCTCTATAATTTACATTATTCTTAATTAATATCATATTCATTAACGATAAACAAGGGTATGGATGATGAAATATCCACGCCCTTGTTTATCTTTTTCTTCTATTGTAGGATTCGTTCACCATATGTGGGATTTGTGTACCTTGAGAATGAAATTGCTGCTTGTTTGCCTTCTAAAATAATCCGTCGATGACTCCATCATCTGACAATGACATACGTTCGGCAGCTGGTATTTTGGGCAGACCTGGCATCGTCATCGTATTGCCTGTTTCTACTACGACAAATCCTGCTCCAGCAGATAACGATACACGCGATACATGAATCGTAAAGTTCTCCGGTGCGCCCAATCGTGACGGCTGATCAGTAAACGAATACGGCGTCTTCGCCATGCACACAGGCAAATGACCAAATCCTTGCTTCTCCAATTCGTTCAGCATCTTTTGCGCGCTTGGCGTATAGATTACATCTTTGCCACCGTATAGATCACTTACAATCGTATAGATTTTGTCCTGTAACGATAATTTGTCATCATACAAAGGAGCAAATGCACACTGCTGATTGTCCAAAATTTGCAATAGACGCTCTGCCAGTTTTCTGCCGCCTTGACTGCCTTCTGCCCAAACACGCGACAGTTCACATGCTACTCCCAGACGTTCGCACTCCGACTGAATGATATGCAGCTCCTGCTCGGTATCCCCAGCAAAATGATTAATTGCCACTAGCACGGGCACACCAAATTTGCGCAAATTGTGCAAATGACGACGCAGATTGCTCATGCCACTACGCAAAGCTTGATGTTGCGCATCTTCGCTCGATGCGACTGCGGCTTGCTCCGATTGACCGTTATATTTTAATGCTTTCACTGTGACAACTAAGACCGCAGCGGCTGGTGAGAGGTCAGCTTGACGGCATTTAATATCAAAGAACTTTTCCGCACCTAGCTCGGCTCCGAATCCGGCTTCGGTAATGACGATATCCCCTAACTTGAGTGCTGTCTTCGTACCGATCACACTACTGCATCCATGAGCAATATTCGCAAATGGACCTCCGTGAATAATGACAGGCGTGCCTTCTAATGTCTGTACGAGGTTGGGCTTGATCGCTTCCTTGAGCAGTACAGCCATCGGCTCTACCGCACGCAGATCGGCAGCAGTAACCGGCTCGTTATCATACGTATAGCCGATAATGATGCGACTGAGCCGTTGCTTCAGATCATGCAGGTCTTCGCTCAGGCAGAGAATTGCCATCACTTCCGAAGCGGAAGTGATCACGTAGCCGCTCTCCCTTGTTTCACCATTGCCGCTGCCAAGCCCCGTTACGATACTGCGCAAGCTGCGGTCGTTCATGTCAACAGCGCGTGTCCAAGTGACTTTTTTCGGATGAATACGCAGTGTATTGCCGTGGTACAGATGATTGTCGATCAGTGCCGCCAGTAGATTATGCGCAGAAGAGATAGCATGAATATCCCCGGTAAAATGAAGATTGATCTCGTCCGCCGGTACAATCTGTGCCTTGCCACTGCCGGTTGCTCCGCCCTTCATACCGAAGCAAGGTCCAAGCGATGGTTCACGCAATGCTGCTACGCTATGGGTTCCTAGTGCATTCAGCGCCTGTGATAACCCGATAGTCGTCAACGTCTTGCCTTCGCCTGCCGGAGTTGGGTTGATGGCGGTAACAAGCACCAGCTTGCCGTCAGGGCGGGAGGATAGACGCTGCCGCAGTTCCGGTTCCAGCTTGGCTTTGTATTTGCCATAGAGCTGCACTTCTTGTTCTTCTATGCCTGTTTGCAGTGCAATATTCATAATCGGTTTCATTGTATGTAGTTCCCCCTATCCAGTATGTGCCTGTTCAAAGCTGATTTCTCTGGTATTATCCAGCATCCGTTATCGGTTTGCAACATGATGGGAATGGGTTTGCGCTTTTTGTCACAACTGTGATTTGGGACCTGCCAATTGTTGATGTGCATGATACAATCAGATGAATGAGCAGTGACAAGCATGAGAGCGTTTTATACAAATTTAGGATATGCAAGACTGTATACGATCTCATTTTATTTGTTGGTCCTGTGCAAATTGTGCTAAGAATATATGTACATGTAACCGAACTATACTATATAGTGAGGATAATTTGAAAAATGAGAACAATACTTTGCGAACGCATCGTATAGGGAGTGGAATCGTATGTGCAATGACAAGAATGAAATACCTCCGCTTCTTGCTCTGGCTCTGGATGCAATCGAAGATTTTGTCTACATTATGCATGTGCATGATGAACAATTTTACTACAGCTATGTAAATCGTTCGGCTGCATTATTCAGCGGTGTTGGAAAAGAAGATATGGGCAAGACCTTTTTTGAATGTTACGCAGATCAGCCAGATATGGCTATTTATTTGCAAAACAAATATACAAGGGTGCTCGCTTCCGGAGAAAGCATGCGCTTTGAGGACGGAAACGTGCTTCCGAACGGTAGTTTAAGTGGCGAAAGTATTATCTCGCCTTTACGCGATGAGCAAGGCAACATTACTCACCTGATCTGTATGACCCGTGATTATACGGAACGCAGCAAACATGAGGAAAAATTGAAATTTTACGCATACTACGACGAATTGACGCATCTGTTCAACCGCCGTTTTTTGTATGAATACGCAGTGGAGCATGGCACTTTATTTTTGCTAAATATCGATAATTTCAAAAGTATTAACGATATGATGGGTCATGAGAATGGCGATGCGCTGCTGATTCAATTGGCTGCTCGCATCAAGCAACTGTTCGTCGACGGTGAAATTATTTGCCGATTGGGAGGCGATGAATTTTTGGTTGTCTGCAAAGATTTGTCTCGCATCCCACATGAAACTGCTCAAAAAATGCTGGATGCTTTAAGTACTCCATTTTCGCTCAAAGATCGTGAACTGAAAATTACTGCCAGCATCGGAATTGCTCCTTTTACCCAGCATATGAATGCACAGACAGCGCTACGTCATGCCGATATTGCGCTGCATTATGCCAAAAGTCAGGGGCGCAGTCGTTATCATATTTTCGATACTGCATTGCGGTATGAGCAAATTGTACGGTTCCATCATGAGATGGCACTGAATAATTGCTTGGAAAAAGATGAGCTACAGCTGCTATACCAACCGATCTACAGTATGGATCATCATCGAGTGATCACGATTGAAGCGCTGCTGCGCTGGCACAAGGATCATAAGCAGCTCGTTTCGCCTGCGGAATTTATACCAGTTGCGGAAGATACCGGTCTGATTCTGCCGATTGGAGATTGGGTCATTCGCCAGGTATGTCGCGATCTGCCGATCTTGCAGAGCAAATATGGTGAGGCGATTCGCATTGCGGTTAATATTTCTCGCATTCAGCTGGATGATCCAGACTTTATGTACCGGGTGAACCGAATTCTGGAGGAAGAACAGGTCGCTGCTTGTTGTATTGATCTGGAGATTACTGAGAGTGTTGCGACCAGCAATGCGGTGGAAGAACATTCGTTACTATCTCATCTGCGAGAACAGGGATATACGATATCGTTGGATGACTTTGGCACCGGTTATTCATCGCTCAGTATGCTTACGCGTCTGCCTATCGATAAGATTAAGATTGATCGTTCCTTTGTCACACAGATGAATCCACCTGTACTCAAAGCGCTCATTACGATGGCAGAAGCACTCAATCTGAAGGTGGTAGCAGAGGGTATCGAAGATCAGGAGCAATTGGAGCGACTACTCGAACTGGGTTATCGCGAATTCCAAGGCTACTGGCTGAGCTATCCGATGCCAGTTAATCATTTGCCGGATCTGGATCATCTGTTGCCTGCTTCACCAGCGGAATGATGGTCTAGCCTAGCGATGATCTGTCGTCTCAGCATGAATGTAAAAGAAGCATAGTCACTTTTGCAGGAAATTCAACTAAGAATATTGCCTTATACATGTAAAGCAGCCATTTCTGCATCGAAATGGCTGCTTTTTTATTTATCTTGTTGCTGGTATTGGATTCGCTAATAGTTGTGGTGTGATTAACTTTTATAGGATCACAACATATTCAGCAGCAACGATTACGATTGAGCAAGCAGGCTTATTGTACGCTAATGTTCCATTCATTCACTGTCAATTTTCCGCTACCGCTCAATACATCAGTGCCAAATTTCACACCACTTACATAGTTGCCTGTCATCGTCAACTCACTGCGATCCAGCAAGTTTTTCACAAAATCAGTCAGGTTGAGTGAGATGCTTTCGGTATTGGCTGTACGTACATAGGTGTACGTTACATGATTGTTAGCATTCGCAGATGTAACAGTATGATCGGCATTGGTCGTTGTGCGGTATACATTCCATGTCGAACCACCGATACTTACCGTGCTCAGCCATTGTCCCCATGCACCCGATTCATTTTGCATAGCATCTGTGCTGCCTGCTGTACTAGTAAACACGTTATCCGCTACACTGGTTTCTGTGCGATTGGACATATCACTGGAAGACATAGCACCGCTTGTATCATCATTGCCAGGATTCGCAGACGTGGAAGTGATCACTTTGATCGTCGCTGTTGGTGTCGTATCCATACCTGCCCATTGCGTATTGTGGATATATACTGTGTATCCTGTTGCATAATCACCGGTTACATCAGACGTCGTATAGGCGACAGAAGTATCGATATTTTTCATCTGCGTTCCGCTGTTAGAGGAACGATTACGTGCATTGTCGCGGAATACCTCGACTGGAACATTGCCTGCCCCTTCGTAGCCATTCGTCCAGTTCCAACCGAATGAGATCGCTGGGGACGATTGAATGCCTGTTTTGTCTGCTGGATACATCCAGTTATATCCGAAGGAAGTCGCATTATCATAGAAAATGGATTGATCACTGGACATGATCTCCCCTGCTCCAGTTGCAGACGATGTACTGCCTGTCCAACCCGTATTACTCAAATAACTACTGCTATTCAGCGAAAAACTGCCATTCGCTGTGTTGTTCTGTTCAGCGAATGCCGCACCGGGAAGCAGTAGCGAAGCGGTTAATGTCATCGTTGCAAGTGCACAGATCGGTTTTTTGAAATTGGATTTCTTAGTCATGATTATTCCCTCCATTGATGTATTCAGTATGTTGTTAAGAGAGATCGATATACATTATGGTGCTAGAATAAATCTGTTTTACATAATAGAACATAACGACAAAGCTCCAAACTGATATGCAGAAAGGCACAGTAAAATAACAGGAATATTATCAATGATACGCATGGATACACATGCTGTCTTGTACAATAATGGCAACAACTAAGACCGCCACATTACAGCAATCGTAATCCTGATTCTGAAGCAGGCGGTATGTAGTTCCACATACTCAGGCTTCATCTCCAACTTGATCCTTGTATATCGACGTTCCCAGATATTATTTACCCACCCTTTTGCATCGAATAACCTATTTCGCAAAAATGTTTGAAAAATTTACTAATATTTGTAATCTTTTGTATGTAAAAATACCTAGAAATATAGCAAAACAGACCATTTGCATGGTCTGTTGTCTACTCCATATGATGTAGGTTACATAGCAAGATCGTACGATACGCATATTACGCTGGACATATAATAATCCTTTTCAACTGTGAAATTAGCTGCTAGCACGTGGGTCTAGCCGATCACGTAATTCGTCTCCGATCAGATTCACCGCCAGCACAAAGCTTGTAATTGCCAAGCCCGGAAATGTACAAATCCACCATGCAACTGTCAGATAGCCACGTCCTTGTGACAATAACGCTCCCCAATCCGGAATCTCGCTTACCGTTCCAAGCCCAAGAAAGCTCAGCCCCGCTCCGGTCAGAATCGAGCTGCCCAGACCAATCGTTGCCATAACGACGACTGGAGATATCGCATTGGGCAAAATATGACGACGGACAATATGCCAGTTGGATGCGCCCAATGTACGCGAAGATTCAATATAGCCTCGTGTGAGCAATCCAACAATTTGTCCACGCATGACCCGTGCATAGCCGGGAATGGACGCGACTGCAATTGCCAGTACGATATTAGGCAGACCCGGACCGAGTGCTGCTGCAATCGCAAGCGCCAGCAGGACACCCGGGATCGTCATGAGAATGTCCATAATGCGCATAATGATGATGTCTGTCCAACCACCGACATACCCTGCCAATGCTCCAAGTGCACCACCTGCAAGCACCCCGGCGATCACGGAACTGAAACCAATCAGCAGCGAATCGCGGGTGCCGTAAATAACCAGACTCAGAATATCACGTCCAAAATAATCCGTACCGAGCCAATTCGCTGCTCCGGGCGGCTGCAAAATCCGATCTGCCATCATCGCTGTCGGCGCATACGGCGCAAGCCACTGTGGCACTAGCGCAAACACAACTAACATCGCTACTAGCGCCGCCGCAAAGCCCGCCAGAATGAGACTGATGCGCTGCTGTCTTTTTTGCCGTTTCCAGCCGACACCTTCACCTTGTATGGCTTCCGCCTTGCTGGTGCGATTGCGTCCACTCAGCGCTGCTGTCCACGATAGAACTTTCATTCGCACACCTCCCGTTCTGTAACTGCATATTTCTGATTTTTTGGATCACTAATACTCAACATGTACAATCTTGCTCACTACAACATTTATGTGGAGCGACGAATACGCGGATCAATATACGCATATGACAGATCAACGATCAGATTGATGACTACATACACAATCGCTGTGAAAAAGACGACCCCTTGCACTACCGGAATATCTCGTCCCATAATCGCATCTGCTAGAATACGACCGATCCCCTGTCTGGAAAATACCGTCTCAATGACAACCGTTCCTGCCAGCATCTCGCCCAGCTGCATACCGACGATAGTCACTACCGGAATCAATGCGTTGCGAAGAGCGTGATGGTACATGATCACCCTTTCGCCGATACCTTTGGCACGCAGTGTGGTGATAAACGGTTCGTTGATCACTTCGAGCATGCTGCTGCGTACCATACGAATAATAAAGCCCGCACCAACGATCCCAAGTGCGACCGAAGGTAACACTAACGTCTGCCAGCCATCCGAACCCATTGCCGGAAACCAGCCAAGCTGAATAGAGAAGATCAGGATGAGCAGAATACCTGACCAGAACGTCGGCATTGAAATACCGAACAGTCCGATAATGCGGGCAATAACATCAATCCAGCCATTGCGATGTACTGCCGACAGCACACCGAGCGTAATACCGATCACCGCAGCGATGAGTGTACTGGTCAGTGTTAGCGTCAATGTTGCTGGAAAATGAGCAATGATTTTCGGCAATACCGGCTCGGAGTTGAGCATCGATACGCCGAAGTCACCGCGTACAATACCGCTAACATAATTCCAGAACTGCATGTAAAAGGGCTGATCTAGTCCTAACTGCACGCGCAGATTTTGTACCATTTCCGCCGTGGCATACGACGGATCGATCATCGACAATACCGGATCGCCGGGTAGCAGATAAAAGATGGCAAACACCAGCACCAGCGATCCCAACACGACCAGCAATGAAGAGATAATACGTATTCCTGCCAGACGGAGCATAGTTACCCTCCTGTTCCTGTCAATTTCACATCGTTAAAGTTTGGATAACCAAGATGGTTGAAAGTCAGACCTTGTACACTTTTGGACGCAGCTATCGTATACGGAAAAATGTAAATTGGAATAATGATTGCCTGATCGCTAATCCACTGCTGGATATTACGATAAATTTCTTCACGTTTGGCAGTGTCCTTTTCTACTGCGCCTTCATCCAGCCACTTGTCGAGCTGTGGATTGGATAGACCTGACAACGTCTCACGCGCACCTTTTGCAGGTGTATGGTAGAACGCGGACAATGCGTTAGGATCGGCATTGACTTGACTGTTGCCATACAGATCGTACGCCTGATTTTGGAATATCGTTGTAGCAACATCCTTGGTAATATTCACCTGAACCTCGATGCCAACGGCTTTTAGTTGCTGCTGCACCATTGCGGCAATATCATTGCGCTTTTCACGATTGGGCGAACCGTCTACATAGCGCAGAACAAGTCGTTTGCCGTCCTTGACACGAATGCCGTCCGCGCCTTTGGTCCAGCCCAGTTCATCCAATAGTTGATTGGCATGCTCTACATTGGGCTGGATTTTATTTTCCAGCGACGAGTCGTAGCCGAGAATGCCCGGTGTGAGCGAAGACCATGCTTGCTTGTAGGTGCCTAAGTACAGCGTTTTGACGATAGCTCCTACGTCGATGGCAGATTGTAGCGCCTGACGTGCTTTTAGATCATTCCACGGTGCATTGCGTTGATTGATAAATAGCGTGTATGGCAAGCCCGGTGTATCTGCCTGTAACAGCTGTTGATCCGGGCTATTTTGTAGCGCCAGTACATTTTGTGGTGGCACCGTTTCAGCAGCAAGTACTTGATTGCTCTGCACACTACCAATTCGCGTCGCTTCCTCTGGAATGATCGAGAAGGTAATGCCATCGAGATACGGCGCCTTCGTATTGCTAACCGTCTCTGGTCCCCAAGCGTAATTCTCATTGCGCTTCAGCTTGATGCTAGCGTTATCCTCCCAGCTGACAAATTCAAATGGTCCTGTGCCAACGGGATGCTGACCGAATTGATCGCCGTATTTTTTGGCGGCAGTCGGAGATACGATACCGAGCATCGTCTGACTCAAATTGACTAGAAATGCCTGTGATGGACGCGACAGATTCACTTTCACAGTATACTCGTCGATCACTTCGGACGAATCATACGGCTGTACCAGCGCAAGCGCATTAGCTGCCTTGGTCGCTGGATCGATGACGCGATCGAGATTGAATTTGACGGCTTCCGCATTGAATGGTGTGCCATCTTGGAATGTCACATCCTTGCGCAGCTTGAACGTGTAGCTTTTGGCATCTTTGGATTCTGTCCAGCTCTCAGCTAGCCACGGCTTGATCTTGCCATCATTATCCTGCACAACTAGATTGTCATAAATGTTGTGGAATACGCGCACCGACACCGCCCAGCCGCTACGATGCGGATCCAGCGTATCCGGTGTTGTTGCCAGCGCATATGTCAACGTACCGCCTGTTCCGCCATTGGCAGCTTGCGCTGCTTCACTGCCTGTACCAGCACTGGAAGCGCAACCCGACAGAATCAATACAATTGCCATCAGGCTGATCAGTGTACTACTCCATGTATATCGCGGCGACCACCTTTTGCGGCGTTCACTGCTTGTCTGCTCGGCTACATGTCTCGTTACTGAAGCATTTTTTTGCGACTGTTTGTGTGGAGTGGATATATTCTCTTTCTCTGTCACTATCGTCATCATCATCTCCCCTTCTTTCCTGTTAACTAGATAACATTATGTACACCGACATACAGAGAGATCCATTCAGAATAACGTCTGGATGCCGATGTGTTGCAAGTGTTGCAGCTTCATTCAAGACAACCGTCCGATGTCAGGAGTGGATTTTCGGAGCCTGACGTTCAGCGGTATAGCGATTCTGCGGTGCAGGCAGACCGAGATTGCCACGCAATGTGGAATGCTCATAATCAGTACGATACAGCCCTTTTTCCTGCAACAAGGGAACGACCTGATCAATAAATTCACCCAGCCCATTCGGTGTGCCGCCGCCCACAATAAATCCATCTGCTGCGCCAGCGAGGAACCATTCTTCCAGCTGATCGGCAATATGCTGCGCTGTTCCGATAAAGGTCGGTCGTGGCGTTGCCGCCTGTAACGCTACCTGACGCAGTGTCAGCCCATTCTCCTTGGCATTGCGCTTAATGCTATCGGTAGTACTACGGAAGCTATTGTCGCCAAGATCGCCCAGTTCCGGGAATGGCTCGTCCAGCGGATACTGCCCGAAGTCATGATGTTCAAAATAACGCCCCAGATAATCAATCGCATTATCGATCGTCACCAGCTGGGCAACCTGCCAGTATTTGCGCTCCGCTTCCTCATCCGTTTCCCCAATAATGACGCTAATGCCCGGCAGAATGAGCAGATCATCTGATGTACGTCCATATTGCGGCAATCGACCTTTCAGATCATTGTAAAAGTCCACCGTCTTCTCCAGACTGTCATGACGCGTGAATACCGCATCCGCCTGACTTGCTGCCAGATTCTTACCATCCTCAGAGGAACCTGCTTGAAAAATAACCGGCTGTCCCTGCGGCGAACGACCAATATTGAGCGGTCCTTGAACGGAAAAGTGGTCTCCTTGATGATTCAACGTATGCAGCTTATCGTGGTCAAAAAATTCACCCGTTTCCTTATTACGTACGAATGCGTCCTCTTCCCATGAATCCCATAACCCCTTCGTTACCTGCAAATACTCCTGTGCAATCCGGTAACGTTCTGGATGACTTGGATGCTCATCTCGGCTAAAGTTACGCGCCGAACCTTCCAGCGGTGACGTCACTACATTCCAGCCCCCACGTCCGCCACTAATATGATCCAGACTGGCAAACTGACGGGACACGGTAAACGGTTCACTGTACGATGTGGACAACGTGCCAACCAGACCGATACGCGACGTAACCGAAGCTAGCGCCGACAATAGCGTAATCGGCTCAAACCGGTTCAGGAAGTGCGGAATCGACTTTTCATTGATATACAATCCGTCCGCGATAAACAGGAAATCGAATTTGCCTTGCTCCGCCTTCTGCGCTTGTTGACGGTAATAGTCAAAGTTAATACTCGCATCTACCGTAGCTTCCGGATGCCGCCAAGCAGACATATTGCCGCCTACGCCTTGAATAATAGCGCCTAGATGCAGCTGTTTTCCGCGTGCATGACTGTTATTGGATGCAGAAGCAGCAGCTTGCGCTTGGGCAGCTGAAGCTTGTGAAGAACGGGATTGTGAATCATTAGCGTGATTGCTCATAGTTAGACATCCTCTCGTTTATGGGAAATGGAAGATAACGCATTTCTGGCAAACTGCACATGCAGGCGTGTGCCTAACAGCAGTACGTGTTCATCAATATCAAAACGCGGATGATGCAGCGGATACGCTTCTGTCTGATCCGGTGCCCGACAACCGATAAAGGCAAATGCTCCCGGTCGCTGCTCTGTATACAATGCAAAATCCTCACCCGCCAGCACCGGCTGCTCCAGAATCTGCACGCCATCCGCTCCGAATACTTGCTGCGCCGCTGCTTCCACCTGCCGCACAATATCAGGATCATTGCGCAGCACCGTTCCCGTTCGCTGAACCACTTCCGCGGTTCCACCCTGCTGCGTGGCAATCTGCTTGGCATACCCTTCAATCGCTGCTGTAATGCGCTCTACCGTCTGCGGATCAAAGGTGCGGAAGGTGCCGGTCAATTCACTTTTGCCAGCAATCGCATTTTTCACCGTTCCCGCATGCAACGTACCGAACGACAACACTGCCGATTCTAGCGGATCAATAAGCGTTGCCATGAACAGCTTGATGTCATTAATAAATCGTGCCGCCATAATAATGCTATCTGAAGCCAGATGCGGTGTGCTGTGATGACCCGGCGTTCCGCTAAACGTGATCGTAAAATGACTGGATGCCGCCATTGCTGTACCGGGATGAATACCGATCTGCCCGGTTTCTAGCTGCGGCCACACATGCAGTGCAAACACCTGATCCACATGCTCCAATATACCGTCCTCGATCAGATCGCGACCGCCGCTGATCAAGCGTCCATCTAGCGGCGACGGCTGTGCCCCTTCCTCCGCTGGCTGAAAGGCAAACACAATCGTGCCATGCAACTGCTCTCGCTCTGCTGATAACACTCTTGCCGCGCCAAGCAGCATCGCTGTATGTGCATCATGTCCACAAGCATGCATTACCCCTTCATGTACCGATGCGTATGCCGCCGTATTTTGCTCCGCAATCGGCAACGCGTCTACATCGGCACGCAGTAGAATGACTGGTCCCGGCTGTGCACCGCGCAGGATACCAATCACACCTTTATGAAAATGTCGACCGACCTGCTCATGCAGTTCAATATCCCATTTGCGCAGCAGCCCAGCTATTAGCTTCATCGTCTGATCCACATCAAACAGCAGCTCTGGATAACTATGCAAATGACGACGAATACGCGACAGATCGCTTTCCAATGTGTCATTCAGCAGCCCGGCTGAAGATGATAGATGATCCAGCATATTGTGCTCCTCCTTCCTCTTCTGTGCTTATTCATTTAATTCCTATCGAATAAATATGAATTATGTCATTAAATGTATGCCTTATTTTCGTCAGCGTCAATGTATCTGCTAATAGATAAGATCAATCCGCTTATAGAATATATCAATACAAGTTCTTAGCATTTGTTAAGAATGTTTTAAACAATTCTTGTGAAAATTAGCGCAAAAGCATTAAGAACTATCGGTTGTAATGAATAGAGTGAAACACGCTGCCGCTCAACACACGACAGCAATACTACGTTTGGAAAGGAACGTCGGCATGACAACATCTACTCTTACACCCGGCAAAAAAGAACGATTGTCCCAGCTTCAGGTCGTGCGTGCGATCGCGATTATGGGCGTCATTACTGTGCATTCAACATCGTATGCCACACTCAATATGCTGGAATCAAATTACTACTGGTTATACAATTTTCTGAATATTTTTATGAAATTCGGAACGCCGACCTTTATCGCGTTGAGTAGCTTTGTGCTATTTTACAACTATATGGATCGTCCGTTAGATCGCAAGATGGTAAGCAGCTTTTACAAGCGCAGGCTGCTATATATCGTGATTCCGTATGTATTGTTTTCGCTATTTTACTTTGGATTGCAGCAATATTTGAACGGTAGTCAGCTGTCGCTACATGAGATGACAGCGAATTTTATTGATAAGCTGCTGACTGGCAAGGCGTATACGCATCTGTACTTTGTGTTTATCAATATGCAGTTTTATATTCTGTTTCCACTGTTTCTATGGTTGTTCAAGTCTTCGCCGCGTCTTGCTCGCTGGGCGATACCGATTGGACTGTTGTTGCAATGGGCATTTGTACTGGGGAATAAGTATTATTTTCAGGTGGATAATCGGGGGAGCTGGTCACTGTCGTACTTCTCGTACTATATGCTCGGTGCGACGCTCGGCATCTATTACAATCAGTTGAAAACATGGCTGATCATCTGCCGTGAACATGTGTCTGCTGCGCGAATCGGAGCATGGCTGCTGCTATGGACGGTATGGCTCGGCAGTGGTCTAACACATGTATATATTTGGTATGAAAATCGGTTATACGGCACAGCATACAATTCTACATTGTTCGATCTGTTCTATAGTCTGTATGCCTTTACCAGTGTACTCGTGTTGCTGCAACTGTCATTTCTCTTATATCGCAGCGGACGTTCATTGACCGGACGCATCTTCTCACGACTCGGTTCATTTTCGTTTGGTATTTATCTGATCCATCCATTCTTCCTGCTGGTATATCGCAGATTAGTACCGGAATCAGGCAATTCGCTGCTGGAGCATGCTTGGTATGCAGGCGGATTCCTAACTGCGCTGCTCTGTTCGTGGCTAATTGTCTATCTCGCTGCCCGTTATCTTCCATTCGCATGGCTGGCATTTGGTAGTTTGCCAAAAACAGGTGCAACATCCAAACCGACAACAGCAACCATATCCAAACCAACAAGCACCGTACCGACAGGAAACACATCTACATCTACATCTACATCTGCAACATCAACTGCATCCAACATGTCGCCAGCATCAGCTAGAACTACTGGAACTACTGGAACTACTGTTCAAACTATGACTAAGAACAGCAAGCCTACAACTGATACGACATTCAGTTGATTCATATAGCATTCAGCATTATTTGATCTAGGCATTGTTTGATCTAAGTATCGTTCCGTTCGTCTGCATTATGTTCCGATTGGTCTATACACTACTCAATTGATCAATACAACACGATCCTATACAGATCTTATCTTAGGTAAGCTTCCCGTTCATGCCGAGTTCATACATGAATTGTATGATCATCCCATATTATATGCTGCTACATCTCATGTCGGCAGTGCGGGAGGATAACAATCATGACACAGGGTAAAATATTGCTTGTTGACGACGAGCCAGATATCGTCAAGCTGATGCAGATTTATTTGCAATACGAAGGGTATGATCTATTGACTGCTACGGACGGACAGCAGGCGCTAGAGATGATTGCCGCCGAACAGGTTGATCTGATAGTGCTCGATGTGATGATGCCCAGACTGGATGGCATTCAGACCTGTATGCAGATTCGTGAAAAAGAACATTTTCCAATCATCATGCTGTCTGCTAAAGGACAGGATATGGACAAAATCACCGGATTGAGTGTTGGCGCAGACGATTATGTCACCAAACCGTTCAATCCGCTAGAGCTGGTAGCACGCATCAAGTCGCAATTGCGCCGTGCTCAAAGCTATACGCCGCAGATCAGTACGTCGAGCGAGCAGATTGAACTCGGTGCTCTACAGATTGATGTGTCCAATCACGAAGTGCTATTGCATGGCGAATCGGTGCGATTGACTCCGCGTGAATTTGCCATTTTGTTACTACTCGTTCGCCACCCGGGACAAGTATTCAGCACTGAGCATATTTACCAGAAAGTATGGAAAGAAGACTATATGGATTCACCCAATACCGTTATGGTGCACATTCGCAAAATACGTGAAAAGATCGAGTCCAATCCACGCCAGCCCCATTATCTGAAAACGGTCTGGGGAATCGGCTACAAGATTGAGAATGTATAATAGCTTCTACCACTTACCAATATATGTTTTCCAGTAATAAAAACCTATCATGGACTTAGAGAAAGAGTGACTATATGATGATTCATCGACGTCTGGATACACTTGGCTGGCGCATGATTTTGTACAGTCTCGCCGCCATCGGATGTGCCGCCGCTATCGTTTTTGCCGGGTATGTGGGAGCGCGTATGCTGCTCTGGTTTCATCCGCCTCTGCCAGAACCGGCACTATACATCAGCATCATTCGCTGGTGTGTGAACAACATCGGCTTTGGTCCGGTGATGATCATTTGTTTTATTCCGTTATATGTATTGTTTTTGCATCGATTTTCTCGTCCGCTGCTACGTCAAATGCGTCAGCTTAGCAGTGGAATGAGTATGGTAGCAGACGGCAATACTTCCCATCGATTGCCGATATCATCCGGTGATGAGCTGGGCAGACTGTCTTCCCAACTCAATCATATGCTGGATCAATTGAATCAGGCGATGAATGAAGAACGAACGGCGTTACAATCGCAAAATCATCTCATTACTGGCGTCTCGCATGATCTACGCACTCCGCTCACATCGATAATCGGTTTTCTCGGATATGTAGAAAGTGATCGTTACCGCGATGAGATCGAGCTGCGACATTACGTGCATATCGCCTACGAGAAATCGCTAACGATGCAAAAGCTACTTGAAGATCTGCTAGACTATACCCGCATTACGTATCATGCACAACCATTGCAATCTACATCGCTAAATCTTGTTCAACTGTTGGAACAACTGGCAGAGGAATGTGTACCGATGCTAGAGCAAGCAGGTATGGAATACCGTCTCACCTCAACCGATCCGCTTATACGAGTGTCCGGGAATGGCGACGAGCTAGTTCGCTTGTTCGAGAACCTCTTTTCCAATGCGGTACGTTATGGAAGCTGTGGACACTGGCTAGATATCCAACTGCAACAGCATCACGATCAAGTGATCATTCGCTGTATCAATTACGGTCAGCCGATCCCGCCAGAGGAATTGCCCTATCTCTTTGACCGATTTTACCGTGCAGATGCTGCGCGTTCGAGTTATAGCAACGGTAGCGGTCTAGGACTTGCCATTGTAAAAAGTATCGCTGAGCGTCATCAAGGCAGCGTTTCTGTACAGAGCAATGCTGCCCAAACTTGCTTCGAAGTGATCTTACCTGCTAGCTGATCAATCTTTGCCCAATGCACCATAAATAACAAATACAAATAAGGCTACGATCGCTCATGCTGCTGCATCAACGATCGTAGCCTTATTTGTGTAATCATAATTCTATCGTTCCGGTCTGGTTCATCCATCAATGCTTGCTAGGTCCTGAATAGGAATCTGGCATCATTTCACTAGAAAAGACCGTCGTGCGATTTCTTCCTTCACGTTTGGATGTATACAGCGACTCATCCGCCTTTGCAATCAGATCATTCGGCGAATCTCCCTGTTCAGGGAAAACGACGACGCCAAGCGAGACAGTAATAAGCTGACCGGAAGGTCCCGGTGTGCTGCTAACCAGTTGACGCAGACGTTCTGCTACAATATATGCGCGCGTCACATTGCAGCCACGTAGCAGAATACCAAGTTCTTCTCCACCATATCGGAAACACAGATCACCCTCACGCGATACATTACGCATCGTAGATGCGAGGAACTGAATGACCCGGTCACCAACCAGATGCCCATGCGTATCATTGACCCGTTTGAAATGATCGATATCGACCATAATCAATGCAAACGGCTCCGTATCCAGACACCACGTTTCCAGCGTCGCATCAAAGTTACGTCGATTGGCAAGACCGGTCAATCCGTCCAATGCCGTCTCGTTACGCAGCTTATTGATGTACGTTTGCAATTGCCGTGTCGTTATACGCAAACTGTTATACAGCGATTTGATCTCATACGTGGCAGATCGAACAGGCGGCAGATCACCTGAGTTCCACTCGGTTAACATCTTGTTAGAATATTCTGCAAGTCGGTGCAACGGACGAACGACCAGATAGGTCAGCACCCATCCTGCCGCCAATGTAATCAGCAGCAGCGGTAGCGATTGTAACGTACTGCTTTGCAGCAGATTATTCAATGGCTCATTGATTATACTTGCCGGTGTTTGCGATACGATGCCCCAGCCGGACTTCATATTGTACGCATAACCGGCGTAATACTCTACCTGATTATTGTCCGTATACGTGACCGATCCGTTCAATCCAGCGATTACTTTCCATACCGCTTCGTTGGAAGCGATATTTTTGCCAATCATCGCTGCATCAGGATGAAAAATAACATTGCCTTTGGAATCGACCGCATATACATACGAGCCATCACTATCATAATCCTGCTGTAAGACCAGCTGCATCATGTTAGACTCATGCAAATAAATCGTTCCTGCGATATATCCATAATACTTGTTGTTTTTATCAAATAATGGACTGGTCACCAGTACAACTAAGTTTCCTGTTTTTCCGACAAACGGATTGGTCACCATATCATCGCGTGCTTTTACAATCGCACGGCTAGTATCGCTATCCAATGTTTGCCCAATTTTCAAATTGACACTCGTCGGTGCAACCCCTGTTACGGTAAAGTCATTGCGTACTACTGTCAGGGAATTAAAATATTCACTGTTTGTCAGATACAAATCATCCAGCCGGGCCTGATCAATACTGCCATCGCGCTTCCACATTTCAGCCATTGAATGGATACTTTTCTGAATACGCTCTAGCAAATCTCCGGTCGTGGCAGACAGATCCATAGCCCGATCATAATTGCCGCTCAAATAATTATTAACCAGGGATTGTTTACTGACATTATAAGCAGAATGAATGGAAATGATCATTGTGAGTACAATCGATACGACAATAATAAAGCTGACGATAGTAACAAGCTTAAACCCCTTTTTAGGATATAAACTCAATATTCCATCCCACCTGGCAATAAAATAGTATATCAACTTCATCATAACACACTGGTCGAGAGAAAGGAACGCAAAAGAACGGTATCCATTTCTATATCAATGCACCACCACATAGGGACAAAAAGCCTTCTGCGGATACGTGCACACACGTTTATCGGCAGAAAGCTCTGTTCGAATAAGTCAGCTACCAATCAAGAGTGAATGGTATGTTGTTGATCTTGACGATTCGCATAGACTTTATTCATTTTGTTCAATGTTTTATTAATCCAGATCGCAGCTTGTGCACCTTCACCCATCGCGATGTTCGCCTGCTCCGAATGTGCCGCCAGATCGCCCGCAACCCAGACATTCTCGATATTGGTCATTTTGGAACGTGGATGTGTCTCTATATGATGATTGTGCAGTGTTTCTACGCCGAGCTGCTCGGCAAGCTCAGAATTGACATGATTGCCACCAAAAGCGATAAATCCACGCTCCGCTTCCAGCAATTGACCATCTTCTAATTCTACGCTTTGCAATACGCCTGCTTCCTCCTGATGGATATGTTTGATTGCTGCCTCTATATATTCAATTCCGCTTTCGCGTAACCGTTCCATCGTCTCCGGTTTGAACGGTTTACTCTCATGGTTGATATACACCAGCTGGTCGGTGCGTGTCGATAAGATCAAAGCCATCTGTGCGCCAGCCTCGCCTGCTCCCATAACTAGAGTACGACGTCCTTCGATCTCATATCCATCACAATCCGGGCAGACATACACACTGTGACCAAGCGTTTCGATCAATCCCGGCAAACGTGGGAAGCGATCAATCAGACCGGTCGCCAATAATAATGTACGTGCGCGATAACTTTCCCCTTCCGCTCCTTTTAGCAAAAATTGATCGTCTTCTTTTTTTGCTTCTAGGATGCGATCGGCATGAAATTCTACGCCCAGTGGCTCAGCCTGGCTATGTCCAATTTGACGTAATTCATCACCGGAAATGCCATCTGGAAAACCGAGTATATTTCCATAGTTTTGGCAAAACGTCGATCGTCCTTTGCCAGCATCAATTACGAGTATCCGGTGTGCGGAATAACGTCCAAGTTGAATTGCCGCCTGTAACCCGGCAATGCCTCCTCCTACAATAATGCAATCATATATGGTGTTGCTATCGATCATATGGGAACCTCCTACAGTTCGGATATAAAGTATACTTTCGTAACATGCGTATACGTTAATATGTAAACCTTCTATATAATATGAAACGTAATGCATCCATAATTGGATGACTATTTCCTAAAATACCGATAGGTAATCTATTGGATTCGCTCAAGAGATACGAACATAAAAAATCCCATCGCTGCAATCATATCGCAAACGATGGGATCATGAAGAACGATTCGGTAAGAATATCCTTATGAAAAGTAGATATTGTATTTCATAAAATCAATCGGTCACATCTTCCGGTGTGATTTCGTACAGAGTATTACTCATCATACCGAAGCCACCAAATCCGCCAGTCATACCATCAGTACGATTCATGCCATTGGCTATCGTGCTAGAAGTATCGGAAGTGGATGTACTGTCTTTGCCAGACAACGCATTTTGTACAACAGATGTTGTGGTTTCTTCCCATTCGGATGATGGAACTTCTGTACCGTTCTGCTCAATCCATTCGGTAATGTCACTTGAACCACCGCGACCCATACCGCCAAGCAGGAAGTACTTGATCTCTCCGGCTTTGATCAATGCTTTCAGTTTATCGAGCGTCAGGATTGGATCGCTACCGCTATAGCCACCCATTGCCATAACCGCTTTGCCAGTTTTGATAATATAGGAAGAAGCAGAGTTGGAGTTGCTAACAGCAAACAGGTATTTCTCACCTGTATTATTCTCCGTCACATACGTCAGTAGCTTCTCATTGACCGATTCGCCCATGCCCATACCGCCACCGCGTGTACCGCCCGTGCGTGTTGTACCACCGCCAGTAGCGCCAGTGCCTGTACCACCCGGAGGCGTACCTGTCGGTGCAGTCATACCGTCATTTCCGTTCATACCACCGTTGCCGGTTGTACCTGTTCCGTTTGTTCCGGCACCATTGGTACCTGTACCGTTCATACCTGTACCCATTCCGTTCTCGGTTCCGGTTGTTGCGCCTGTTCCATTATTCATGCCAGGCTGACGTTGACCGTTACCCATGCCCATGCCGCCTGCACGGTTGCCACCTCCACCGCCAAAGCCCATTTCCGTTACCGGACCGCCGTATGGCAGTGCGATATTGCTAGAAGGATTCATTAGTGGGAAAGAAGACCAGTACAGAGGTGTGAGCAACAACGCGCCGATGGCTCCAGAAACGACATACGTTTTGGCATTATGCAACGCTTTGACGCGTGGTACTACAATCAATGCGACCGTTGCGATGATGCCCAATGCTGCGATCAGATAGAACCAGACCGAAGCAATCTCGTTGCGATACGGATAAATGACATACAGCTGGAAGGCAGCCGTCAATAACACACTGATTGGCAGCAGCCATGATAACCAGCCTTTGCCTTCACAATAATAACGCCATTGTGCAACCAGACCCGCTGCTGCAATCGCCGCAACTGGCGGTGCTAGCATAATCAGATAATACTGATGGAAGAAGTTCGCGATGCTGAAGAATCCAGCAACCGGAATTAGCCACATCAACCAGAATACAATCTCCGTATGCTCTAGACGACGCCAATTGTTACGACGTACACCTGCAAACAGTGCAATCAGTGAAATGATTGCAAATGGCAGAAGCAGACTTGCCTGTCCGGACAGTTCTTTTTGGAACAGTCGGAACGGACCGACTTCACCCGTGTTGAACATACCGCCGGTACGACGACCGTTATCACTGCCACCCGGAGGCTGCATATTGCCGCCTTGCATACCGGCACCCATAGCATTACCAGCTGCACCGTTTTCGGTCGATGTTTGCCCTGTCGTCGATGTTGCTCCACCAGTTGTACCTGTTGCAGTGGCACCATTCTCGGTTGTTGTACCGGTCATACCCGGCATTCCACCGCCACCACCCATATTACCGAAGCTTTGCGTTTCACCAGTCAGACGGCTCACACCGTTATAACCGAATGCTAACTCCAGTACAGAGTTTGTCTGGCTACTACCGATATAAGGACGCTGATCTGCCGGAACACTATCGACAATGACAGGCCATGAGAGCGATACCCCTGCCAATGCAATCGTACCGAGTACCAGTACAGACAGTTTCTTTTTCCAGTTTACTTTGTAAGCGAGCAGATAGAACAGATACAATGCAGGCAAAATCATATACGCCTGTAGCATTTTTTCGTTAAAGGCGACGCCGATCATCGCGAATCCGCCGACGATCCAGCCGATTTTTTGCAGACGGACACCTTTTAATAGCATCCACGATGCCAGCAGCAGCGTGAACACGAGAATGCCGTCCACGTTGTTCGAGCGTTGGACAGCTACTGCTACCGGCGTAATTGCCATGAACAGCGCAGCCACACGAGCAGCTGTCAGACCGAAGGTCGGTTTGACGATTGCATAAAGAAGACCGACCGAACCTACACCTGCCAGTGCCGCAGGTAAAGTAACACTCCATCCGTGCACGCCAAATATCGCCGCAAACAACGTCTGAATCCAGAACGCTACAGGCGGCTTATCAATCGTTACGAATCCCGCGGGATCAAATGAAGCATAGAAGAAATTATGGAAGCTTTGCAGCATGCTTGTAATAGCAGCTGTATAGTACGAGTTGGCATTTCCGTTATCCCAGATATTCCAGATATTCAGAAATGCAGATAAAATCAAGATGAGAATGAGGGGAATATCTACTCTTACGCGAGATACAGTAGTGGTTCTTGGTTCCATTGGACTTCCTCCCGAATTGGTAATTGGATGATCTGACGCATCCTTTACTGTTGCTCGTCTTGTTCCGTTCCGGATGAGGATGACAGATATTGGGATCGAGCAGTTATGACGGCTTGGTTATTCCTCCTCGTCTATTAAATATGATGTATATGTATTTTGTATGAACAACATTAAGAACAGCTCATAGAATTCTTAAAAACAAATAAAAAATAAAAAAGTACCGCTAGATAGCGGTACCTCGGACACTTTCCGATCAGAGTATGATCCTTATGCAACATATGGGGGGATATGGCATAACGGTTATCACCTTGAAAAGGGGGCATTCCTGCTGCTGTCGATACTGTAGCAATGATCATTGTATCGCATAGTACGAAACAGTCAGCAGAAACAGATTCAATCTATACAGCCGTTCATTTGCTATTGATCCCGGTAAGAATCAGTATTGTACATTGCCGCTTTCAGAAATATTCGCCGAGTTCACGCCACGGAATTTGGTCGGGATATTGTGATAACGAGTGTTGGTCATTTTCACAGTGGATGTACTGCTGTCTGTACGGAAAATAGATTCTTTCATATTAGAGATATCACAGCGGTCGATAATGACATTAACTTTAAACGTGCTGCCACCCAACTGACGGATGAATTTACCGGCATTGGAGCCTTTGAAGTTTTTGACGGTAAATGTAGCTTCCGCGTTAATCTGGAACATTTTATCGTCGCCATTGGTAGCAGAACCACCATCCAGCGTTACATTCCCTTTTTGTTTGATCGTAAGGGCATCTTCACCGATATCTTCCCAAACGATATTTTGCAGCGTTGCATTACCGTACGTATGTATGCCGTCTGCCGCAGGTGCACCGATGACTACGTTTTTGATGGCGCCACCATTTTCGATACGGAAAATAGGTTTTTGTCCTTCTTGTTGACTGCCATCACCCAGTGCGCTACCTGCGATATAACGTTGACCTTTACCGTCGAATACTTCGCCACTTTTTACGATGATCGTTGTATTCTGTACTCCCGGTGTTGCCGACGTTGCTGCTGATACTGTCGTTGTTGCTGGAACGATTGTCATAACCGAAGCTAGCACCGTACCTGCCATGAATGAGACGAACCATTTCTTCATTTTCTTACTCTCTCCTTCGTTATTCTATTGTTACCCGCAGTAGATTGTATTGCAGCGGGTACAACTCAACACTAGCATCAGTTGGATAATTTATCCATATGAAAATGAAGAACCCTTCTCATGAATAATTTTGAATTTTTATGTATATTGCATCATATTGTAAATTTTTACATGTATGCCTGATAATAATCCAATTTCTTGGGCATAATTCCTAATAATAATGGATGCATCTATTGATCACGATTTGCACATTGGCACAAAAATATACCGCACACCAACGATGTGCGGTATTCCCATGTTATTTTATCCACGTTTCTGCTCTTTATCGAAAAAGTAATGCTCATATCGAATATCTTCATCCTCAATGAAAAGTTTGCCATAAGAATAACGAGGCTGCATCCGTTTGTCGGTCGGAGAACCCGGATTAAATAATAGTACACCATCGCGTTCTTCCGCAAACGGAATATGCGAATGACCAAACACGATCACATCAACTTCACCAGGCTCAAATGAACGAAACGCGCGATCCTGGGTCGTCCCTCGAAATCCGCCATCTCCGTGTACGATTCCAATGTTCTTGCCGCCCACTTTAATAATCTTGCGCCGTCCCAGCTTGTCCACAATGCTCTGTGAATCATTATTTCCGGCAATCGCTTCAACCGGAGCAACCTCAGATAGCAATTCATATACGCCCCAATCACAGAAGTCACCTGCATGAAGTATTAAATCGACATCTGCCAGACCATCCCATACCTGTTGTGGCAAAGTCAGCCGATGCCGGAATAGATGAGTATCCGAAATAACACCAATAATCATATTACCCCTCCTTCGATTCATAGGCGAGCCGCCGCTCTTCACGCACACCCTCGCTCATTTTAGGACAGTTAAAACAGTAATCGCCGCTGTCCATCTTATGGTACAAACAGCAGGCACTGCGAATCAATACCTGTCCGCTACGTTCCAGATTGTCAGTATAACGTGGTGGAACCCGCAGTGGATTGCGACTGAGCGCAAATACATCCGCTGGCAGCTCGTTCAGCACATAGTTCAAATCCTGTTCTAACCGAATACGCACCGGCTCCTCCACCTGCTGCTGCCACAGCTGCACAAAATAATAATACCGTGCCGGTATTTGCCGCCACAGCATACGTACATGCTCACCTGTCACTGCTGCCATACTTTCAAGCAGCGGTCGTAAAATATCTTCATACATCGCTGCTACTGTATGATACCGCAACAAATCCCGATCACCAGACACAGGCTCCAACCAAAGCGTATCCGCTTCAAAAGCAAACTGACAATATGGTCCGCTCATATACATATTCAGTGTTAACTGCTGTAAGGACAGACGCATCGCAGTTTGATGCACAGATAAATAGTATTGCACCGCCAGCGGTAATCCAGTCAGCCATGAGCAGAAAAAAGTTGCCGCCGGTACAAGATCCGGCGCTCCCAGTCTGGGCGCATAGTCTTCAAGAAATGACTTCATTCCCTGCGGTGTTGCTAGCTCCACAAATGGAATCCGGTACAACACATCAGGTTGCGGCTCATTCACGATATAAAATTGCTGCCGCAGCTGTTCCCAATCCGGCTGTATGATATGCCCCATCGCATTCATCTCCCTTGCCGTATTCAAAATGATATTCATTCATCCTATACCTTTTATAAACGTAGTTCAAACAAAAAAAGGGACAGCCCGACATGCGGACTGTCCAAATCACGGAGGTAATGCGGAGAAAGCATACCCGTCTTCCTTCTATTGCGATCCCAAAGGATCATATCGTTGTGGGGGAGGCCACAAGCGATAGCAATAGGACGAGAAACGGATATTACGATGTAAACCTTAACCCAGTAAAGCTTCAGACGCTTATTGCGCCTGTTTGACGGCAGCCTGCTGTTTCTTGCTTGTCGCCGATTCCACGGCTGCCGTGCGACGGTCTTCTGGATTACCAGTCGACTGAATTTTGGCGATCTTGTGCAGCACTTCTTTATTCGGCAAATAATGAAGTGACTTGATATAACGAATCGTTTTGGTTTTAGCTCTCATCACGATGGAATGCGTTTCTGCGCGTTCGTCACCTACATAACGCACACCGCCCAGAATCTCGCCCGGTGTAACACCCGTTGCAGCGAAGATCACATCGTCTGTACCGATCATATCCTGCATCGTCAATACACGATACGGATCTTCAATGCCCATCGCCTTACAACGAGCAAATTCGTCGGCATTGGCAGGCATGAGACGTCCCTGAATTTCACCGCCAAGGCATGAGAGCGCCGCAGCCGCCAGTACACCTTCAGGCGCACCGCCAGAACCAATGTATAGATCAATACCGGCTTCCGGGAAAGCTGGAGCCATCGCACCCGCTACGTCGCCATCGCTTAGGAACTTGATACGAACGCCCGTTTTGCGCAATGTTTTGATCGTACTTTCATGACGATCACGATCCAGAATCATAACCGTCAAATCCGCCATTTTCTTACCCAGCGCCTTCGCTGCCTTGCGCAACGTGACATCCACCGGGTCTTCAATGCTGAGTTTACCAACAAGTGCCGGACCAACGGCCAGCTTCTCCATATACATGTCTGGTGCATGGAGCAGATTACCCTTGTCCGCTACAGCGATTACGGATAATGCATTATTCAACCCCTTCGCTACAATGACGGTGCCTTCCAGTGGATCTACAGCGACATCCACTTCAGGAGCCTGAGTACTTCCTAGCTTCTCGCCGATATACAGCATCGGTGCTTCGTCCATTTCTCCTTCGCCGATTACAACCGTACCATTGACTGATACGGAATCAAACATAGCTCTCATGGCTAATGTTGCTGCCTCGTCTGCACTGTTCTTGTCACCGCGACCCATCCACGGAGCCGAAGCCAATGCTGCGACTTCAGTTACTCTTACAATTTCCAATGCTAATTCGCGTTCCATGTCTTCCACTCCTTCTATTTTGTGGGTTTTCAAAGAGAAATGATTGTTTCTGCTGACTATAATAGCATCTTTCTTTGAATATTTGTTGCTTTTTTTGAAAATTTTCTTCCAAAACAAATTTATTGCATCTATAAAGAAAGATTATATGTAATTATAACCACTTTTCACGACATGAAACAACATTTTACATTGGGATTATAGTCCCTATTCCATTCAACTTCCGTACCCAAATTCATGAAAACAATCAAAATACACAATAAAAACGCCCAATAGTTAATCAATATTGGGCGTTTGGAATCATTTTAGCTATTATGAATATACGACAAAATAATATCAATAGATTAGAACATGCAAATACGGCTGATCAAGGGGGTTGACCAGCCGTAGCAAAACACAATGTCCGAAACCAACATTTTATGTCACATTCAGACATTTGCATTGCGATGAGCAGACACTGGATTTATTATCCGACTCTTCTCATCTGCAATACTTACTGTTTGTGCCTGTTTCCTTCATTAGATACATATACCACTATGAGTCCAACAGGAAACGATAAGCAGGCATAACAGCCTATCTATTAGAAGATCCCCACTGCGTCGAAAGCATCCTTGACGGAAGTGGTTTGCGTGGAGCCAGCGCCATACAGGTCTGTAGAAGCCTGTGTCATTGCTGCCCGGAAGTCAGCAAAGTCAGATGTGGACGTCAGATACAGTGTCAGTGCGCGATAAACAATCGCAATAGCTTGACTGTTACCGATGCCGTTTACCGTTACACCTTCAAATGTACCTCCGTGAGACAGCAAATAATATGTTTTGTTCGGAATGCCACTGTTTGTGTGAACACCGCCCCAATCCCCATCTTCGGTGTTGGGCAAGTTTTTGTACTGATCCATATGAGCCGGATCTCCATACAAAGTTGGATCTGCCATAGATCGCAGTGCATCACCCGCTTTGCTCGGCGTATACACATCTTCACCAATTAGCCAGTCATTTTTACCTTGAATGGCATTACCGAACATATCAGCAATCGCTTCATTCAATGCACCTGACTGATTCTCATATTCCAGATTGGCGGTATGCTCAATAACGCCGTGCGTCATCTCGTGAGCGACCACATCAAGCGCCCCAGACAATGGAGCGAATACCTTACCATCTCCATCCCCATAGATCATATAAGAACCATTCCAGAAGGCGTTGTTATATTTGGAACCATAGTGAGTGACCGACTGAATACGCAAGCCAGAACCATCCAGACTGTTGCGTTTGAACTTCTCTTTGTAGAAGTCATACACTTTGGCGGCATACGCATGAGCGTCAACAGCTGCTGGATCGTTAAAAGTAGAACTCGAGCTGGATATCGTACTCAGCGAGCCAGAGGTGCGATTATTAATCGTATATGTCTCAATACCGCCGCCACGCGTCGTGTCGCGCAGCAGATGACGTGTACCGACTTGAGCTACCGTTAACGATTTGGTATCACCTAGCACGCCTTTACCTGTGCCTGTTGCATGCTCCAGCAGCTGCTGCTTCTGTACGATAGATCCATTTTTGGCATCAATAAAATAACGCGTACGTACCGGCTCCGGGTCCAGCAGATTCACTTCCGTCATATAGACGAGGTGTGCCTCTTGTCCTTCTGGAGCATATATATACAATGTAGCTGTCGGATCGTCCAGTGGATGAACCGAGCTTCCAATCACTGCTGCTGTATCCTTCTGCGCAATTCGGATCGCCTCAGCAGTGCTCAACTTTGGTGTAACAAGGGACTTACTGTCTACACTAGATTCATTGTTATCCGAATCTGATGGATATACATCCTCTGTTACTGCTGGAGAAGATAGCGTTTGTTTGCTGTCTTGTTTACTATATACTTCCTCTGTCACATTGCCTTGAGACGAAGCCAGCTTGCCATATACATCGTCTACGACCTTACCGAGATAAAGGGATACTTTGCCCGATGGATCAAAATGCAGTGTTTGATCTGCTCCATAGATCGGCACACCTTCATACGTTTGTGCCAGACGATAGTGATCTGTGCCAGTTGCCGAATCCGGCTGACGCTTCGTAATCTCAAAGCGCTGACGGATATAATCCGATGACGCCTCAGAGGATGCATCATTTGTTGTTAATGAGCGATTTTGCTGTTCCAGAAAAGACCATACTTTCTCATCACCGGATATGGAAGTCTGACTGACTACTTTCGGTGTATATTCGCCAAGCGGATGTACATCTTCGGCGGCAAATACGGACGACTGAGTGCTGATCAACAAACTGCCTGCGAGTAGAAAACCTGCTGTTTTTTTCAAATCATTCTCTCCTGTTCCAGTAAAGTGGGGGTATGAATCTGACATGAAACATGCCATTTCCATGTGGCTTGAGTGAGATCCATTCTACGGTACAGCCTATGTATACCATCGCAACAAACATGGATAACGGAAGAAAAGTTCCGCTTGCTCCTCTATCTTCTTATACAGAGTTGCAAATAATGGAACACCTATCCATGTGTTGGAAAGAATATTACCATGATTCCTAAAGAAAATAAACACCTATTTAGATTTTAACAGAAAAACACCTCTCTACCGTCAGGCAGAGAGGTGCTTGACTTCAACTCCATCATCGAACCATTAGAGGGTTCGACAGCGGAATTAGTTGATACCAACCGCGCTCAGAGAGTTCTTCACAGCTGTAGTCTGTGTGGAGCTAGCACCATACAGGTCAGTGGAAGCTTGAACCAGAGCAGAACGGTAGCTCGCGAAGTTCGAAGTGGACGTCAGGTACAGTGTCAGTGCACGGTACACGATTTGGATCGCTTGGGAGCGACCGATACCAGTTACTTTCACACCATCAAATGTGCCACCTTGTACTAACAGGTAGTATGCTTTGTTCGTGATACCACTGTTTGTGTGTACGCCGCCATTATCGGAAGACGTGTTCAGGTAGTCAGCGAAACGAGCTGGTTGTCCACCTTTTTCAGGGTTATCCATGTAACGCAGAGCATCACCGGATGTACCTGGTGTATAGATAGCATCGCCGATCAGCCAGTTTTTACCTTCGATTGTGTTACCGAAGATATCGGAGATGGATTCGTTCAGTGCGCCGGATTGACCGTAGTATTCCAGGTTCGCTGTATACTCGGTTACACCGTGAGTCAACTCGTGACCAACAACGTCCAGATCGCCGGACAGTGGTACGAATGTTGTACCGTCGCCATCACCGTATACCATTTGCGTACCGTTCCAGAACGCATTGTTGTATTTGCTGGAATAGTGCGCAGTGGAGCGCAGAACCAGACCGTTACCATCGATGCTGTTACGGTTGAAGTTGGATTTGTAGAAATCATATACTTTTGCAGCATATGCGTGTGCATCAACAGCAGCTGGATCGTTGAATGTGCTGCTTGTGCTTGTTACTGTCGAACCTGGCAGGGATGTACGGTTCGATGCAGTGTATGTTTGGATACCTTTACCACGAGTTGTATCGGACAGAACATAAGAAGAACCGGATGTGCTAACAGTCAGTGTTTTGGTGTCGCCCAGTACACCTTTACCTGTACCTGTTGCATGCTCGATCAGGTCGTATTGGAACAGGATGGAACCGTCTTTCGCATCAACGAAGTAACGTGTACGCAGTGGCTCTGGTTGCAGTACGTTTACTTCTGTTACGTATGCCAGACGAGCTTCTTTATCTTCTGGAGCATAGATGTACAGTTTCGCTTCTGGTGTTTTTTGAGCTTCGCCCAGTGCGCCTACTTTGGAAGCAGCGTCTTTTTCAGCAACAGCGATTGCAGCAGAAGCGCTCAATTTCGGTGTTACCAGATCAGTAGCACTGTCTTCTTTTGCATACACATCAGCAGTTACGCCTTGTGCTTTTTCGGAAGATTCCAGTTTACCGTATACATCTTCAACGACTTGACCCAGATACAGAGATACGTTACCGGATTTGTCAAAGTGCAGTGTTTGCTCTGCGCCGTATACCGGAATACCTTTGAAAGTTTGATTCAGACGATAGTGCTCAGTTCCGGTTTTGGAATCGGATTGGCGCTTCGTAATTTCAAACAGTTCTTTTACATTAGTGGAGCTAGCATTGTCCGTTACGATGGAACGTTTTTGTTTATCCAAGAACGTCCATACTTTCGCATCGCCATTACCGGAAATACCAGTCGTTTGAGTGATCACTTTTGGTGTGTAATCACCGAGTGGTGCCAGACTATTCGTATCAGCTGCAAAAGCCGAAGTTGTTGCACCAACGAGCAAACTGCCTGCGAGTAAAAGACCTACTGTTTTTTTCAAAGTATTCTCCCCTGTTCACTTGGTTTTTTTTGAATAATAAACTGCTCCGGTTGAAACATTCAGTGTACATCCGTAAGTGTACCTGTTACTAAACAACCTGAGATTCTGCTTACACCCTGCCAGCTATGTATAGCGGGCTTGCCAAACCTGTGATGCCGCTGTCCTGTTCACCTCCTGCGATTTCGATTTAAATCGTCATTTGCGGAACACATCTCTGTGTTGGGAGAAAGCGTATCACGATTCCTAAAAAAAATAAATACCCTTTTGACTAAAAAAATGAAAAAATCTTAAAAAGATCCTAATAACTAACATATGAGGTGTCTTTAATTGACAAACGGTCAAAAAAATCGGCATTTTCACACGCAAAAAAGACTTAAAAAACGCTTCTGCGATTTCTTAAGTCTTTTTTTACATGTTAAATTAAGTTTTGATTCAAAACATATAGGAATCAGGAATATGATTCCTTCATTTTGACGCTATCATCTGCCTTTTTCTATCTTGCATTGCAAAAAAGCGAAATGCATGTAAGGAATAGTTCGCCAATCGAACTATTGCTGTATCAACGGTTACGACGATTGATTGAACACAACGAGCTTCGTTTCGAGCATATCTTCGAGTGCATATTTGACTCCTTCGCGACCAATACCGCTCTGTTTCACTCCACCATATGGCATTTGATCCACGCGGAAGGAAGGAATATCGTTCACAATTACGCCGCCTACTTCCAGCTGACCAATCGCACGGAAGGCAGTATCCAATCTCGACGTATAGATGCCCGCCTGTAGTCCATAATCCGAATGATTAACGGCAGCTACTGCTTCATCCATATCTTTGACTACATTAATCATGACAACCGGGGCAAACGCTTCGCGGCAAGCAATGCGTGCTTCCGGGTCGACATTCAATAATACGGTCGGTAGCAGCAAGCCGTCTTGTAACTCATTCCCGCAAGCGACTTTGGCTCCCTGCTCAATCGCTTCTCCGATCCATTCCAATGCGCGCTTCTGTTCCTTCGGTGCGATCATCGCAGCTACATCGGTATCTTCAGACAGCGGATCACCCAATTTGAGCTTGCCTGTCGCTTCGACAAACTTTTGTACAAACGTATCAAAGATCTCTTCGTGCACATAAATACGCTGAACGGAAATACAGACTTGTCCCTGATTGCCGAATGCTCCAGAGACCGCACGTTCAATCATGCCATCGATATTCGTATCGCGATCAATAATCAGCCCTGAGTTCGAACCTAGCTCCAGCGTCACCTTTTTCAACCCAGAGCGAGAGCGGATAGAAATGCCGACGCCTGGACTACCGGTAAACGATAACGCTTTGACCCGATCATCGGTTACGATGACATCGCCAACCGTCTTGCCGTCACCAGTTACTACATTTAATGCGCCAGCAGGCAATCCTGCTTCTTCTAATAACTGTGCTAACAATAGAGACGAGAGCGGTGTCTGCTCGGCTGGTTTTAACACGACCGTGTTGCCTGCTGCGAGTGCTGGTCCTACTTTGTGAGCAACCAGATTCATCGGAAAGTTAAATGGCGTAATAGCTCCGACTACACCGACAGGTTCTTTGATCGTATAGGCGATTTTGCCTTCGCCTGTTGCAGCGGCATCCAACGGCACCGTTTCGCCGTGAATACGCTTCGCTTCCTCTGCGGAAAATTTATACGTTTCAATCGTACGTGCCACTTCGCCACGCGCTGCTTTTAACGGCTTGGAGCCTTCGAGTGCAATGAGTCTTGCTGCTTCCTCGCTTCGCTCTTGTAGCAAATGTGCCAATTGTTCCAAAATGGCTGCCCGTTTGTGAGCGGGCAAATCCCGCATAATAGGAGCTGCTTGCGCAGCCGCAGCAATCGCTTGACGTGTCTCATCCTCACTCGCTTCCGCTACCTCTGCAATCTGCGCTCCATTATATGGAGAGTATAACGGCTCATACGATGCCGCCTCCTGCCATTTCCCATCAATATATAGATGCTTTTTCGCAACTTCGTTTAATGTATCAGTCATGATTATTCATCCTTTCTGCTGTGCTTTAAAGTACCCTACCGTTATTTTAAACGAACCAACGGTAGCCTAATCGAATACAGCCGAAATGTCTAATTTTGTTCATAACCAATCTACTTTATTCGATTAATTTCGACAAAATAAGATATATTTCCTATTTTTAACAGCGTGGTCCTAGGACTATAATTAATTTACTTAGTCCTACCGACATATAATACAGAGATTAGAAATGATTATATTTATTGGGCTAAAGACATAGATAATAAGGGGTTACATCATTGTAGTCTTTCTTTTATAAACATGAGATGCCAATGACGGCAAATCGGGAACGATTTCACAACCAGATTCTACCATACTTATATTCGACAAAAACCAGCATTTCCGCTACACCGTTTACCAATCGCAGCTACTTTAATCAGATGGAGTGATTTACATGCGCAATTTAACTGTACAAACGAAAATTTTAACCCTGCTCGCTGTCACAATCTTGTTTATGGCTGTTATCGGCTATGGTAGTTATAACGCTACCGTCCAGATCGCTGATAAAGCAAATGATATGTACCATAAAAATATGCTCGCCAGTGAAGATGTCAGCCAGATCATTATCGACAACCGTACAATCGAAGCTGCATTACTAGAAATGATGATTACGACCAAAGCTGAGCGCAATACCGAACTGACAAGTACAATCAATGAACGCAATGAGATGAATAAGACTTTATATGAAGAAATGAAATCTCTCGTTATTGGAGAACAGGCATCCAAACTGTACAACGAGTATTTGAATAATCTTGATACGTATCAAACCTTGCTGCAACAAGTACAGACAATGGCAACAAACAATCAGAATGCAGCCGCTTATACATTATTCAACACCCAGGTAGAACCATTACGTCAAACGATGAATACAACCGTTCGCAGCCTCAATGCTATCTTGAGCAGCGAAGCCAAAACAGCCAACACTGAAATTGAGCAAGTCACTAGCAATTCTCGTATGATCATGATCATCCTGATCGTTGCTGCTATCGCCTTGTCTCTAACTATCGGTCTACTGATTAGCCGTATGGTTACCCGTCCACTTCGCAATCTGAGTCAGCTGATGAGTCGTGCTGGTGCAGGCGATCTGACAGTGACTGGCGATTATCTTTCCCGTGATGAGATTGGTCAAGTAACTGGTTCATTTAATGAAATGATCACGAATATGCGCGACATTATCCGCAAAGTCGATGAAAGTGCTCTGACTCTATCTGCTTCGTCAGAGCAATTGACAGCAAGTGCAGAACAAACCGCTCAGGCGTCCGAACACATTACGATCGCTACGAGCGAATTGTCGACCGGTGTAGAAACACAAGTAGAATCGGTCAACCAGGTGAACAATTCCGTCAACTCTATGTATGAGAAAATGGGCATTGTTGCTTCCAACAGCCAACAAGTGGCGGCACTAACAGACGAAATGAAATCGGCGGCACAACATGGTCAGGAACAAGTCAAAGATATCAGCCGTCTGATCGAAACACTGGCGATTGATATGGAGCGCAACTTGCAGGTGATGCAGCAATTGTCTACTACTTCCGATCGTATCGGTCTGGCATCGTCCGCTATTCAGAATATCGCCAAACAAACGAATCTGCTTGCACTGAATGCTTCCATTGAAGCTGCCCGTGCCGGTGAAGCTGGTCGTGGATTCGCCGTTGTTGCCGAAGAGATTCGCAAACTCGCTTCAGGTGCTGCCGATTCTTCTCGTGAAATTTCCGATATGGTGCAAATGATGCAAGATAGCAGCAAAGCTGCTGTGGAACAAGTCAGCCAATCTTCCGCCAGCATTCAAGAAAGTGTGCAGAGCAGTCAAAATGTCAGCACCGCATTCGAAGCGATTCGCCAATCCGTTGACAATACAGCGGATCGCATCCTTGCTTCCGGCAGCATCATTCAGGAAGTTGCTCAGCAATCTGAGAAGATCGCTGAAGCAATGGAAAATGTCAGTGCGATCATGGAACAATCTTCCGCTAGCCTGCAACAAACCGGTGCTGCCAGTGAAGAACAACTGTCTACAATGGAAGAAGTTTCGGGTTCTGCCCGTTACCTGTCCGAACTAGCTGAGAATCTGCAACAAGTGATGACGCGCTTTACGATCTAATTACGATTGTACGGTCACGCCAAAATCACATGGATACAATCATTTGATATACAGAGAACAAATGACAAATCGTAACAATATGACGTAGCAAAAGGGGATTATATCGATATGAAAAACTTGCGTGTCCGTACCAAAATCGTTATTTTAATCATTGTCAATTTACTGTTGCTGACAGCTATCAGCTTGAATGGTACAAGTGCCAGTTCCAAAATGTCTACCATTGCCAACGATATGTATGAAACAAATATCAAAGCGATTACGGCAATAGATCAGCTCGTCATTAATTATAGTACGAATGCAACGCGAGTATTGCGACTGATGAATACTACCGATACCAGTACTCAGCAATCATTGATTGAAGAAGTGAATACAACATCAGCCAATACAAAACAACAATACGAAATTCTGGGACAATTGAAACTTAGTACAGCCAATCAACAAATCTCTGCTCAACTGGTTGCAGCTGCTCAAGCACAATCTGTAGTACGTCAAAAAGTATTAGATGCCATTACAGCGGGTAATCAAGCAGAAGCTCAAGCAGATTATGCTGAACTAGATGTAACGCGTAATACATTGAATCAATACCTGAACCAAATGCGCGACAATATTCTGAACGAAGCTAACGAAAGCAAAGTTGTTGCTGATACTACGTATAATGCTTCCAAAGGATTAACAATCATCGTTTTTGTAGTCGGTATAATCGTTTCTCTGCTAATGGGTATCTGGATTACTGTTATGATCTCTAGACCACTGCGCCAAGTACAAAACTTGATGAATCAAGCAGCAGAGGGTGACCTAACCGTTACTGCTAGCTACACAGCACGCGACGAGATCGGACAAGTCGCAACTGCGTTCAATAAGCTGATCGATAGTATGCGTAAAATTATAAAAAGTGTGGACGAGAGTGCGATGACGTTGTCTGCTTCATCCGAACAATTGACTGCTAGTGCGGAACAAACCGCTCAGGCATCCTCTCATATCGCTGTATCTTCTGGTGAATTGTCCACCGGCTTCACCTCGCAGACTCAGACTGTCATTCAAGTCACAGATTCGGTTAATCATATGGCTACCCAGATGGAACAAGTTGCCCATACGAGTAAAGAAATTGACGAATTGACCGGCAATATGAAACAAACAGCAGAACAAGGATTGGGCGAAGTAAACGAGATTACCGATCGCATCCAGCGCCTGTCTACCGATATTCACTCTACGTTGAATGTACTAACTAGCCTGAACACCAAGTCCGAACAGATCGGTTATGCTTCTTCCGCTATTCAACAAATTGCCAAACAAACAAATCTACTTGCGCTCAATGCTTCTATCGAAGCTGCGCGTGCGGGTGAAGCAGGACGCGGCTTTGCCGTCGTTGCCGAGGAAATCCGCAAGCTTGCAGAAAGTGCTGCCGAGTCCTCTACAATGATTACTGGACTTGTCAGCGACGTACAGCAGGAAAGTCAGAGTGCAGTCGAACAAGCTCAGGAATCAGTAAGCAGCGTACAGGCAAGTGTCGACGGTAGCCGCCGGGTTACAGTCGCTTTTGAAGCAATTCAACAATCCGTTGGCACTGCTGTGCAAAAGATCGACACGACCAGTTCCTTGATCGGCAATGCAAATCAGCGTTCCCAACAAATCGCTGAAGCGATGGAACATCTGAGTGCTCTTTCCCAACAAGGCTCTGCTGGCATCGACGAAATGAATGCTGCCAGTGAAGAGCAATTATCTACGATGGAAGATGTCGCTTCCTCCGCTCGTCACTTATCTGCACTGGCGGAAGAATTGCAACAATTAATCTCGTTCTGCAAATTATAATTCGCGACAAGCACAGAGTCGCATCCATTAGCATCACATATGAACATCGCACTGATATTCGCCTGTACAGGGGTATACGGGCTTGATCATATATCGCAATATCTTCTATAAAACAAACTCCGGCATCTTCGTGAACATGTGATCTTCACGAGGATGCCGGAGTTTTTGTGTTACTTCATATATCTGGAGAACAGATCGCCTGCTTTTTTGGCGAGTTCTTCGAGGTTGAGTGTACTGTTGACGACGCCAATCCGTGCATACCAATTTTTTACCGTATCAAGTACCCAAGATGGGATACTTTTACCAGCGATACGATCATAGAGCTGATCATAAGCCCATACCAGATGATCCCAGCGCTTATCATCGCCTTCTTTGACATATTCAGATACGTCGATTACTTTGGCACGCCCATTTTGCATAATTACATTTTTGAGATGGATATCGCGTGGATTCATACCAACGCCGCGTACATATTTGCGTGCAGCTTCCACATCGGTGATGACTTGACGCGGCACTTCAATTCCTTGTAATAAACAATCTTGCAGTGTCGGTCCAGCTTCATAGCTGAGTACTAGATAATTGGCGTCACTGCCGTAACATACAGGGAAGAAAGGTGCTGACTTCAAGCGTTCGTACACAGACACTTCCACCGGAATTTTGTCTATCGCTTGCGGCGTGAACACTTTGAAAGCATAACCAGGTGCTTGATCATATGTGAATACGGCTGCATCTGTACCAATTCCGATACAACGCACCCCTTCTGCGTATCCAGAAATAACGACCGGCTCATTATCCTCACTTCCGTTAACAGTAATTTGCTGTAAAGCATCTTTTGCGGTTTTCCAATCTTCCTTCCAATTCATCAAATGTGCTCCTCTCTCCTGCACCAGGGCAATCGCAATCTTTATACATTACATTTGCATATCGGTTTTGCGGGAATAGTTTTCATCAGCGTTCACATCCTGTAATATAGATAGGACGGATCATTTCATTTCCATGCATGATCCCAGTTCACTCGTTGTGATCGCCCTATTTGCGGTGCATAACGATACACATACAGTTAGTCGAAACGGAGGAACTATTCATGTCAGATTTTCAGACAAACCTGGAACAATATGCCGAGCTTGCAGTCCGCGTCGGCGTTAACGTACAACCAGGACAAAAGTTCATCATCAACGCACCGCTGCACGCAGCTGAATTTGTACGCCTGCTGACCAAAAAAGGCTACGAAGCCGGTGCTCTACTCGTAAAGGTTAACTGGTCGGATGATCAGATTACACGCCTGCGTTATGAGCTAGCACCTGACGAATCGTTCGAGCTTGGTCCAAAATGGTATGCTGCCGAGATGGAAGAACTGGCAGAAGAACAAGGTGCTGTACTGCACGTCGTATCGGACGATCCAGATCTGCTGAAAGGTATCGATTCCAAGCGTATCGCTACGTTCCAAAAAGCAGCTAGCAAAGTGCTGGTCAAATACCGCGAGTATGTGCAATCCGATAAAATGAGCTGGTCGATCGTAGCTGTACCTTCCAAAGCGTGGGCAGCGAAAGTATTCCCGGATCAACCAGCTGAAGAACAGATCAACCATATGTGGGATTACATTTTCAAAGCCGTTCGTGTAGGTCAGGGCGATACGATCTCTGCATGGCAAGAGCATGTCAAACTGCTGAACGAGAAATCCAAATATCTGAATGATAAAGCATACAAGCAACTCCATTATGTGGCGCCGGGCACGGATCTGACAATCGGTTTGCCAGAAGGTCATATCTGGGCAGCTGCTGACAGTGTGAGCGAACGCGGCGACTCCTTTATCGCCAACATGCCAACAGAGGAAGTGTTCACGGCTCCGCTCAAGTCTGATGTAAACGGGTATGTGAGCAGCACCAAGCCGCTTAGCTATGGTGGTACGATCATCGACAACTTCAAATTGACGTTCAAAGACGGTCGCATCGTTGGTGTGGAAGCCGAAAAAGGTCAAGAAACATTAGAACATCTGGTGGAAATGGACGAAGGCGCGCATTACCTGGGCGAAGTTGCCCTTGTACCGCACCGTTCCCCGATCTCCGAATCCAATATTCTCTATTATAATACCCTGTTTGATGAGAATGCTTCCAACCATCTGGCAATCGGTAGCGCGTATGCGTTCAACTTACAAGGCGGCAAACAAATGTCCCGTGATGAGCTGACAGAACGCGGTCTGAACAACAGTCTGGTACACGTTGACTTTATGATCGGTTCCGGTGAGATGGACATTTATGGTATTACCGAAGATGGTAAAGAAGAACCTGTCTTCAAACAAGGCGGCTGGGCATTCTAATGCAAGAATGATGATTCAAGTAGCATCATTCTTGCATAGTACAAGATGCTTTATTATTATCCGATTCGTAGGCAAGTTAAACAGCAACAGAGCATCAATAGACACCGAGCATACATTGTCGGTGTCTATTTACTGTTCATTATTCACAAGCGAATGACATCAGCTTACTAAATGACCATAGCTTTTCCATGAATACTATCCGTTCATTTCATTGATGTTCCTTGATCGCATTGTCATTTGCAATATGTGGCAGATCATTTACAATCATAGATAGAATATGAATGATCATAGCTTTTGTATGAATATGATTATTTTATGTATGAAATACAAGTTATATACGGGTATAAGGAGGAATCTATCATGTCACCAAGAATCGGCTTAACTCTCGACCTGATCGTCAAAACCGCTTCCGAAATTGCGGATGAATACGGTATACAGTACATTACGCTTGCCGTCGTTGCAAAAAAGTTAAATGTACGATCCCCTTCTCTATACAATCATGTGGATGGCTTACCCGGATTACGCCGCGCTATGGCACTTAAAGGGCTGGAACAGCTACGGGAAATGACGATGCAGGCAGCTGTCGGACGCTCTCGCGATACCGCGATCCGCGAAGTAGCACGAGCATATTTGCAATTTGTACGCACGCAACCGGGACTGTACGAAGCAACCTTTTACCAGCCAGAGCAGGATGATGAGCCATTGCACAATGTCTCCAATCAACTGCTGGAGCTATGGTTCCAAATCTTGCGGGAATTTGAATTGACCGACGATGGACTGGTTCATGCTGCACGTGGTTTGCGTAGCGTATTACACGGATTTAGTTCATTGGAGCGCAATCAAGGTTTCGGTCTAAATGTAGATGTCAATACTAGCTTTGAGATGATCATAACTGCTTATTTACATGGATTACAACAACTAAAAACTAATAATATTAGTAAAAATTAAATAAACATGTTGATAAAACTAATAGTATTAGTTATGATGAAATTGGAGGTGATACGTATGAAAATAAACAGTAATGGACATTTACATCAGCTTGTTTATTTCCCCGGTATATTCCCTGTCAATTGTTATCTCATTGAGGAAAACGAAAGCTTAACATTGATTGATGCTGGCTTGCCTACTAGCTACAAAGGCATTCAACAGGCTGAAGCACAGCTGGGTAAACCGCTAACCCGAATCGTACTCACTCACGTACATAGTGACCATGTCGGTTCACTTGATAAACTGGTAGAGCTGTATCCGGGGATTGAAGTGTATGTATCTCGACGCGATGCTCGTCTGATGAATGGTGATATGTCTTTGGATGCTCACGAAGCACAGACACCGATCAAAGGCGGTGTGCCGAAACATCTGAAAACTCGCCCCACTCAGCTTCTGGATGAAGGAGATACTGTCGGTTCATTGCAAGTGATAGAAGTGCCTGGTCATACGCCCGGTTCCATCGCATTACTAGATACACGAAATCGATTTGTCATTGCAGGCGATGCTTTTCAAACTCGTGGCGGCATAGCAGTAGCTGGCGATCTACGTTTCATCTTCCCTTTTCCAGCACTCGCTACATGGTCCAAAGCTGATGCGTTGCAAAGTGCGCAAAAGCTGCTTCAACTGCAACCTGCACTACTCGCAATCGGTCATGGTGATATGATTCAACAGCCTGCACAGCAGATGCAACGCGCGATCCAGCAAGCAGCATCTCGCTGGAACATCGTACTCTCTCTTTTGTGATTGGATATTTTGTTTGGTCAATATATTCTTTTACTCTCGTTGCTGTAACTATATTTGTAAATTGTAAAAATGGCATCTGGCTTATCTATCGCTTATAGACAGCAAAAAGCCTGCATCGGACATCTTCATTCCGATACAGGCTTCATTTTTGTGCATTGTCATGTAAGATATTAGCCTCATGCTAACAATCCTACTACTTGCTGCTCAAGATTATGGCTTCAGGATGACCTTGATGCAATCTTCTTTTTTATCATTGAAAATATCATATCCGTGCTCAGCATCACTCAGCGAAACTTTGTGTGTAATAATGTCAGTCGCATCAATGGTACCATCCGTGATCTGCTTAAACAGCTCCGGCATGTAATGTACGACTGGTGCCTGTCCCATCGCTAGCTTCACATTACGTTCAAACAGATGACCAAATGGGAAGTTGTTATATGTTTCCCCATATACGCCCGTCACTTGAATCGTACCGAATTTGCGTACCACATTAGCAGCGATATTGAATGCGCTCAAGCTACCGCCTTGCAATTTGAGTGTAGTCTGAATCTTCTCACCTACACTCATTTCAGCATCCAATCCAACACAGTCAATAACGACGTCCGCGCCGCCACTTGTGATTTCTAATAAATGTTGATCCACCTCGTCCACTTCTTTGAAGTTGATCACTTCTACGTTATTGGTACGCTTCGCATGAGCGAGTCGGTATGGCAGATGATCGACAGCGATGACGCGCTTGGCACCTTTTTGCCATGCAAACTTCTGAGCGAGCAACCCAACCGGTCCGCAGCCGAGAATGATAACGGTATCACCGGATTTGACCCCACCACTCTCTACGCTCCAATATGCTGTTGGCATAATATCAGATAGGAATAGTACTTGTTCATCCGTGACTTCCGCCGATTCGGGTACAACGAATGGCAGGAAGTTAGCGTATGGCACACGCATTAGCTCTGCCTGACCGCCTGGATAACCACCGTAAATATCGAAACCGAAGTAAGCGCCTGTATTTTTTTGTTCCATCTCATTGGAATTATCGCATTGACTTTCCATTTGATTTTTACAGAAGAAACACTCGCCACATGAGACGTTAAATGGAATAACGACACGATCGCCTTTTTTCACACGGGTGACACCTGGACCAACCTCTTCTACGATCCCCATCGGCTCATGACCGATCACATAATCATCATGCACGACAGGCATAGCACCATTATAAATATGAAGGTCGGAACCACAAATTGCCGTAGATGTAATACGAACGACAATATCATCCGGCTTCTGAATTTTAGCGTCCTCTACCTCTTTTACTTTTACATTTTGCTTGCCTTGATAAGTAAGTGCTTTCATCATTATTCCCCTTTTCCGGTAATTTGAATGTGTGTACTTGCTAGTCTTCCGAAATGAAACAAACAATGGTGAAATACGGTAGCATATGAATCGTATTCATGTACTTTTAAGTAAAAGGTAAAATCTAATCTTTGTTGTATTAACCAACCTATTCCAATTATTAACCGTTCCTATACAAACAGTAGATTTTACGATTAAGTTGATTCTTATTTCATTTGTATTTGTTATTTGTAATAGAAGGCTTTTGCAAGAGCAGAAGTCTGTGCACATCCAAACTAAAGATGAGCAATACAAGAAGATTGATTTTCTGTTTCCTAGGGTAATTGAGGTAGAACGGGTTTGTTGCTGTTCATTCGGAACACAATCAACTCATGCAGCTAATGACCGAAGGGAGATCATAATGATGAAACATTTAACAGATGCTCAAATAGAGGAATTAAAAAACAGCTTGCTAGAAGAAAAAAGCGAGCTAGAACGTCACTTTAACACAGAGGATCAAACTGCTGATGGTCAACCAGAATCCGAACGCGATTCTACAGGCGAATTGTCCGCGGTTGATAACCACCCTGCTGATCTCGGTACAGAGACATTTGAACGTGGACGCGACCTGGCGATCGACGATCAGATGAGTGAGACACTGGAACAGGTGAATGCTGCCTTGCAACGTATTGAAGAAGGCACGTATGGCGTCAGTGAAGTAAGCGGTAAAGAAATTCCATTTGAACGTCTGCAAGCACTACCATTTACAACATATCTAGTCGACGAGAGTCCACAGCAAAATCAAGTGAATGACTACCGACCGGTTGAAGAAGACCTGATTACACCAGCTGCCAAAGGCTCTGGTGAGAATCGTCAGCATAACACCGGACGCTTCGACGATGCAGGTGCTTGGCAGGCAGTTGAGGATTACGGCGTTGCCGACTCCCCTGCTATGAGTGCTCAACGCGAAGTTCATGATTATACCGAACTTGCCGAAGGCAGCGGTGATAATGAGAATTTCACCGAAAGTATCGAGACGTTTGCTGCTAACGACATTGATGGCGATAACCGTCATGTAGAACAGGGCAATGCGGTAAAAGCATACGAAGATCGTGGCGAAGGCGATACTGAGCTGCAAATTGACGAGGATGATCAGGAAGTCGATGCTGAAGTAAAAGAAGCAGATCGTCGTCGTTAATTGTTTAACGAATACATGATCATCAACAAGTATCATCGATAGTATCACTTCTATCTATTGATACAAAAGAGGAATGAATCGCATTATGCGCATTCATTCCTCTTTTTACTTTTGATTACAACGTTCGGAATAACTCCAAGCTGTACAGTGGTTGCTCAGATTGACGCTTTATCATTTCATGAATGACCGATCGATCTCGCAATACAAGCTTCTCATCCTCAGACAATTGTTCTTTAGTCATCCATTGATAGTCTATAATCTCATTCACCTGAATCTGTATATTTCGATTAGATCAAGCGCTCTATCTGTCTGTCATATAGTAATAGGCAATAAAAAAGGAACGGGATTGCTCCTCGTTCCTTTTTTACATTCACATGCCAAGTTACTAAAAACTTTTTACGTTCAAGCTCCCGCTTGCGTTGTATTGACCGCGAATTGCGTAATCACTAACTTGATTCGCGAAATACGTTTGTTCTCCGTCTCTTCTACCACTAACAAATGCCCGTCATGTGCCACGCTCTGTCCTATTTGCGGAGGCAGTGATTCGACTCGCGAATACAGCCAACCGCCGATCGTATCATATTCGGAAACATCCAGATCCAGCGAGAAGCGAGTATTGAACTCCTCAATCAGCATCAGGCCGTCGATGGAATACATCATTTCGTTAATCGGCTCCACAACAGGACGTTCATGATCAAACTCGTCCTGAATTTCACCAACGATCTCTTCCATTATATCTTCCAATGTTACTAGACCGGCTGTACCTCCGTATTCATCGATCAATATTGCGATCTGTGTCTTGCCGCGTTGCATTAATTTCATCAGTTCGCTAATCTTGATCGACTCGGGTACAGCAATAACCGGACGAATCAGTTTGACCGAGTCTGTAATCTGATAACGCATCAGATCCTTAATATGCAAGAAACCGACAATATGGTCTTTGTCGCCATCGCATACTGGATAACGGGTACGCATGCCATCTAGCGCAATCTGCAAATTCTCCTCACGGGACGCATGCAGACTCAGACAGATCATTTCGGTACGTGGAATCATAATCTCATGGGCGGTTGTATCGGCAAATTCGAATATATTATCAACCAGCGCCAGTTCGGTATTATCGATCAGCCCGCTCTTGTTGCTTTCTTTCATGAGTATGCGTATCTCTTCTTCGGTGTGGGCGGATTCATGTTCAGATGCCGGAGCGATTCCGAACAATTTTAGCAATGCGTTTGCCATACCATTCAACATCCAGATAAAAGGATACATGATTTTGTGAAACAGCATCATCGGTGCAGCTGTCCACAGAGTTACGCTTTCCGCTTTGCGGATCGCGAGTGATTTGGGTGCCAATTCGCCAAGTACAATATGCAGAACCGTAATAACCGCAAAGGCAATTACAATCGATACACTGTGTACGGCAACTTCGTTATTCCAGCCAATCGCTGCGAATATCGGACGGATCAGTTCGGCGATTGCCGGTTCACCAATCCAGCCAAGCCCTAGTGAAGCCAGTGTAATTCCCAGCTGACATGCTGAGAGATAGGCGTCCAAGTTATTAACGATGGACTGTGCAAAGCGCGCTCGTTTATTTCCTTCATCGACAAGTGTTTCCAGTCGACTACTGCGAATTTTGACCATTGCAAATTCCGCTGCTACAAAAAAACCATTCAATAGTACTAGTGCCAACACCAGCAAAAGATTCAACAAACTGGGTAAGGGGTCAGTCAAGTGTTATTCCCGCGCTGCGTTCCTCTATTCGGAATACAACCAGCGACGGGTTCACCTCCTTCGGAACTTAAATTTTTGGATAAGACGACGTTGTACAGTCAGCATCAATTCCCCAATGCATTCACCTCTTTCGTATATGTAAGTGCAATAAGATATTTTGCTCAAGCAAACATCATTTTTCATCAAACTCCGTGTTTGACATTCGCAAACACTATAAGTATAGACGTTGCCTGATTATATTATAGACCGAAAATGAAAACAGTCAAATATCCCTCCGTCCTATTTTGCCGTTACGAAGGATACATAATTTTTACATTCATGCCTATTGTCGTTAACATGCGCTCTTTATACTTTAGCAGGTGAACAGGAATGATGAACTGCTCTTATGCGCAGGCATAATGAAAATAGACATGAAAGTGAGGATGATCATTTTGGACAAATCTACCGCTGTTCCCGTCAAACGCAATTTCAAGCGAAGCATAGCCAAAAGCCGCTCTACGCTGCGTCTGCCCCGGCGCGCTGGACGCTGGCAGGAATATTCATTGGCAGGGCTGTTTCTTGCTCCATCGCTAGTACTGTTTAGTATTTTCCTGTTCTATCCGCTGCTTAAATCGGTGTATCTGAGTGTACACTCCACAACGCCGCGCGGTGATGTGGCTAAGTACATTGGATTGCGCAATTTTGAGAAACTATTTGATTCTGGGCATTTTCTATCCAGTCTATGGGTGACATTTGAATTCATGTTATTCACGGTACCTACCTCTATTCTGCTTGCTCTGATTCTGGCGGCAATCTGCCGGACGCACCTGCGCGGTAGCAAAATCTTCCGATTTCTGTTCTCGCTACCGATTGCGATATCAGTCGGAACTGGATCGGTCATCTGGATGATGCTGTTCCATCCGACACTCGGCATGCTGAATTATATCCTGCAATCGCTTGGCTTGCCCGCAGTACAATGGCTCACTAGCCCGGATTGGGCGCTGCTGTCCATCTCGCTCATGACGATCTGGATGAATGTCGGCTTTCTGTTCATTTTGCTGCTCGGCGGTATGGAAGGCGTGCCAGAGGATATTTATGAAAGTGCCAAAATGGACGGAGCTAGCCCGATACGTACGTTTATCCAGTTAACCTTGCCACTGATCTCTCCCACACTTTTCTTTGCCAGCGTAACCTCGATGATCGGTGCATTTCAGTCGTTCGGGCAGATTCATATACTAACCAAAGGGGGACCGATGAACAGTACGAATGTGCTTGTATACAATCTGTATCAGGACGCATTTGTGAATTTCCGGTTTGGCTCAGGTAGCGCGCAGGCGCTCGTCCTGTTCGTACTCATTCTGATTCTGACGATCATCCAGTTCACATTCGGAGAAAAGAAGGTGCATTATCAGTGAAGCCCCATATTTTGCGTCAAGGTGCTGCGTATACCGTGCTGCTGATCGCCGCGGTAATGATTCTGTTTCCGTTCTGGATCGCTCTGTCGAACGCATGGATGACTGAAGCCGAATCCGCTACATATCCGCCCAAACTCTTTCCGTCCCGTCTGCATCTGGACAACTTTGTTAATGTATGGAACACGATCCCGGTGGGGCGCTTTATTCTGAATAGCTTTGTGACGAGCGGCGTCATTACTATTGGACAAATCATAACGTCGTGCATGGCTGCTTATGCGTTTGCTTTTCTACGTTTTCCCGGTCGTAAGGTGCTGTTCGCACTATTTATGGCGACGATGATGATTCCGTGGGAAGTGACGGTTATTCCGAATTATTTGACCGTTCGTAGCTGGGGCTGGCTGGACTCGTATCCAGGGCTAACAATTCCATTTCTAGCGAGCGCCTTTGGTACGTTTTTGATGCGACAGTTTTTCCTGCAATTGCCTAAGGAACTGATGGAAGCGGCGCGGATCGATGGCTGTGGACATATCCGTATTTTTCTGTCGATTGCAGTTCCATTGTCAATGCCGGGGCTTGCTACACTTGGCGTCTACTCGTTTCTGAGTAACTGGAATATGTATTTATGGCCGCTCTTGATCACGAATACCGAGAGTATGCGAACTGTCCAAATCGGAGTTAGTATGCTGCAATTCGCCGAAGTGACCGCTTGGAATATGGTAATGGCGGGCATTGTAATGGTACTGCTGCCTTCACTCGTATTGCTGGCGATTGGATTGGGACGATTGGTTGGCGGATTAACGGCCGGATCACTCAAAGGATAAAGCATGATGCATCTGCTTCCTCATTCTGTTCTTACTTATTTGAATATAAAGGAGAATGTATACACATGAAACGCAAACCTATCTGGACCCGCACATGGGGTCTGCTAGCATTAAGTTTGTTCGTATTCCTTGCAGCTTGCGGTGGCGGCGCTTCGCAAGGATCAGAGCCTGCTTCGGCAGCAGATGGTAGTTCTTCGGAAGCTTCTACTAGTCCGGTCAAAGTCGTCTGGTGGCATTCGATGAGCGGTGAACTAGGAGAAACAGTCGACAATCTGGTCAAACAATTCAACGAATCCCAATCCGACGTACAAGTCCAAGCCGTATATCAAGGGGAATATGATGAAGGGCTAAACAAATTCAAGACAGCAATGGGTTCTGGTAGCGGCCCAACGATGATGCAGACGTATGAAGTCGGCAGCCGTTTTATGATTGATTCGCAGGCAATTACGCCGATGCAGCAGTTCATCGATGCTGACAAATTCGATCTTTCCCAGCTGGAAGAGAATATTTTGGCGTATTATACCTTTGACAATAAGCTGTATTCGATGCCGTTTAACACATCCAATCCGATTCTGTATTACAACAAAGACGCGTTCAAAGCCGCTGGCTTGGACCCAGAACATCCACCGACAACGTATGCAGGGATCGAAGCTGCTGCTCAAAAGCTGAGCAAAGACGGTCAGTCTGGTGGTGCGTTCCCGATCTATAGCTGGCTGATGGAACAATTGCTGGCGAATCAGGATGCCCAATTGCTGAACAACAATAACGGTCGCAGCGCACTTGCTACCGAATCACTTGTAAATTCTCAAGCAGCCGTCGATACACTGACATGGTGGAAGAAGCTCGTCGACGACAAAGTAATGATCAACCTCGGTCGCAAAACCGATGATACGAAAAAAGCATTCGCTGCTGGTCAGATCGCCATGACGATGGATAGTACCGCTTCTCTGCGCGGGATTGTAAACTCTGTAGGTGGCAAATTTGAAGTCGGCACAGCGCCGATTCCGAAGCCATCCGATGAGTACAAAGGTAAAGGTGGCGTGATTGTCGGTGGTGCCAGCCTCTGGATCATGAATGACAAATCCGAAGCTGAGCAGCAAGCAGCATGGAAATTCATTAAATTCTTGACTGAGCCTTCGACGCAAGCATATTGGCATGTAAACACCGGCTACTTCCCGATTACGAAAAAGGCATATGACGAAGAGTTGGTCAAAGAAAATATGAAGAAATACCCGCAATTCGAGACTGCCGTTACACAATTGCACGATACGAAGATCGATCCAGCTACGCAAGGTGCGGTGATGGGCATCTTCCCTGAAGCGCGTCAACTGACAGAAACGGCGATGGAGGAAGCAATCAACGGCTCCAAAACGCCAAAAGAAGCGCTGGACAATGCCGCTGCTCAAATTACACAGAAGTTGCAAGATTATAACGACTCAATTGCCCAATAACAGACACAATAAAACGCCGATGCTTCGGATCAATTCCGAGCATCGGCGTTTGTATTGTATATGTGTTTCTATTGTTTGTATATGTTGTGTAATGGATAAGCTGTGTTGGATTCGCTTACTGACCAGATAAGGAATAACGACTTGGAGCTGCCTGACCGGAAATACTCGTATAAGCAGACGTTGATTCGGTGAAAATAGCACTGTCCAACGCTGACAACGGCAATACTTCACGTTGACCGGAATTCATATGACGAACGATAAAATGATCTTCGCCTGTCGCTTCCAATCTGCCGCGATACACCTGATTGTTCACACCATGTCCCGGAATCATATGAAACGTTCCGACCAGACCGACCTTCTCCTGCAACTGTTGCCGTGTGGACATATCATCCTTGCGCGGCATCGACTTCTGATCCGTTACGGACGACGCTGCACTTGCATGTGGCTGGGAAGCAGCCTCCCCAGGGTGCGTATACCTATGTTCGTTACGATACGAAACCGGACGATAAGGTTGGGTCAACATGATTGCATTCCTCCCGTAATTCAAAGTTGAGTATCACATCCTGTACATTACCCTTGCCGCTTACCACTGAATCGAAAAAATCCAAGCAGAATTTTACAGCTTTAGCACATGTTCCTGCCATCTGTAGTCTGTTGGATGTGAGTTGTTAGGTATAGTATGTAATGTTTGTATGAACGATAGTTTGAAAAAAGGGCATACACAGATTATACCAGACTTTACAGTGAACAGGTATGACAATCATTTCATTATTTACTATAGACATACTTTACTTTACGCGTACAGTATTGGTAATCAATCAGACAACCTGTATCTAATAGAGATACAGGTTGTCTGATTGATACATTTGATTATGCTTGATCGACTCCAGTCCATTCCACAGACAATGCCCACAAACGTTTCGCTTCGTTAGGATCAACAGCATACGATTGCACGCCAACGCGCGGACCGTCTTGCGGTGTGATCTCAGCGATTTCGCAATCTTCGCAGTAGACTCCACCTTTGCCCTCCAGTTGTGGCGATGTTGCTGCCCAAACTTGAGTTGCTGCTCCTTGTTCTGGTGATTTGAAAGCAGGATTCACCGCATTTCCTTCCTCATCCACCCATTTCAATTCTACCATTTCCTCACGGCTGAGATGACGCTGCAATGGGGTCAGAATACCACCCGGATGCACCGCAAATAGTGAATTGGCTGTTTTCGATTGTCCATATGCTTCGAATTTATGATAATTGCCTTCAAAATTCAGATTGTCCCAACGAATCGGTGAGAAATGGTGACCAGCGGACGATGTAACTACCACACGCGCACCGTCTCCTGCTGTCAGTAGCGGCCATAGCAAATAAATCAATGTAAAATGACCAAGATGATTCGTTGCAAATTGCAATTCCCAACCTGGGCCGACCCGCGTCTCTGGGCTTGCCATTACACCGGCATTTAGAATCGCCAGATCGATGCTGCGCCCACTCTCCAGCAATGTGCTGGCGAATGCCCGCACACTGTCCAGATCCGACAAATCAAGTTCGCCCACTTCTACATGCTCAATATCACTCAATGCTTCTTTCGCTACATCTGGACGACGAGCAGGTACGATAACATGCGCTCCCGCATGAACAAGCGCAGTCGTCGTTTCCAGACCAAGACCAGAATATCCGCCAGTGACAAGTGCCAGTTTGCCAGACAGATCAATGCCTTGCAGCACCTCGGTTGCTGTAGTTTGATGACCGAAACCTGAATGTATGTTATGTTGCGGTGTTCTGTGATAAGCGTGTTCCATAATTACTCTCTCCTTTGCGATTGGCATTTCATCAATAGGATGATGATTCCACTTTACTAGCTAGAGTCTACTCTAGGTCAAGCCCAATTTTGCGATGAAACGGGAATGCTATTATCGTGTGATTCCGATTGCTTATGTGTAGCCTGCTGTTGTAGATAGGATTCATAAACGTCTGCCTTGGATGTGATGACATCCAGACATTCATTCAATTCCTCCACCTGCCGCACAACGCGTTGCTGATGTTCTTTCAAAATCGCTAATCGCTCATATTCATTACCCGAACCAGAACGTACTAGTTCAGCAAAGCGGCGAATCTCGGCAATCGGCATGCCTGACGAACGTAGCCGAGTACAGATGGCAAGCCATTGTACATCCGCTTCGCTATAGCGCCGCCGTCCACCTTTATCACGATTAATACGCGTCGTTAGCAGCAAGCCTTCACGTTCATAAAAGCGCAGTGAATGTACACTCAAGCCGGATCGTTCCGATACCTGCCCGATGCTGAGCGTCTGGTATAAACTATTTTCCTGAGGATTCGTATTCATGTTATTCCCTCCTTCAACTATTGCTGTTTCTGTATCGCGAAGATCAATCTACATATGCACAATTGTTCATAGTGATTATCTTATAACGAAGCCTATTCATCTGCCAACAAAGCATTTGACACTCCTATATGAACATGCTAGAATTTTTATACCAAGTATGTTTGTCGGATTAGTTAGTGCTATTATCTATTACTTATTAACAATCTCTATGTATTGTCGATGAAAAATATACTTTTCATCATATTATTGATGTCACGTATATTTTTCATCATGTATATTGTCATCTAATGCCTAAATATAAAGGAGTTCTCCTTATGTCTACTGATTCTATCTATCGTGAAAATGTTGAATTTGGCTGGTTCATGCCTACTATGGGAGATGGCACCAGTCTTGGTCGCGAATCTGAGCGTAAGCCTACACTGGATTATCTAACCTCGGTTGCGCGTACCGCTGAGCAATCCGGGTTTGAATTTGTATTGATTCCGACTGGTGGTGCATGTATCGACTCGTGGGTAGTCGGTTCTGCGATTATTGGCGCGACGACAACATTGAAGCCACTCGTTGCAGTTAGACCGGGTCTGATTGCACCCGTGTTAACAGCTCGCATGGCAGCTGCGCTGGATACATTGTCTGAAGGACGTGCACGTATTAATATCGTAACTGGCAGCTCACCAGACGATCTGGAAGAACTGGGCGATCCACTCGCCAGAGCACATGATGAGAAATACGACCGTACTCGCGAATACCTTGACGTTATCAAAGGGGTATGGGAACAGGCAGCCGGTCTGTCTTCTACCGAATTCGGTGCAAGTGCAGATGCATCGGTCAAAGACAACAAAGTGTATTTTAAAGGCGACTATTACGATATTAAAGGCGGTACCAGCCGTCCAGCTACTGTGCAGAAGCAGGGTTTGCCGATCTATTTTGGCGGCAGCTCTCCCATGGCGAAAAGCGTAGGCGCCGAATACGCCGATGTGTTCCTCATGTGGTCGGAACCGCTGGAGATGATCAAGCAGCAGATTGAAGAACTGCAAGTCCAGCAGCACAAACTGGCTGAGCAGCATGGCAGTATCCGCCCGCTTCGTGTTGGTATGCGCGCTCAGGTGCTTGTACGTGATACCGAAGAAGAAGCGTGGGAAGCCGCGCGCAATCTGATTAAGGATATTGATCCAGCAACAATCGAACGCGCCAAAGCTTCCTTTAGCAAAACCGGTGCAACCGGACAAAATCGTCAAAACCAGATTCGTGATGCAGCAGCGGCTAATGATTTTGTCGTTGGACCGAATCTGTGGGCAGGTCTGTCCAATGTACGCTCCGGCGGTGCGCTGATGTTCGTCGGTACACCAGATCAGGTATCAGATCGCTTACTGGAATATGCGGAAGCAGGTGTAACTTCATTTATCTTATCGAGCTATCCACATCTGGAAGAAGCCCAAATCTTCGGTGAAAGCACATTACCATTGTTCAAAGAAAAATGGAATCGCCGTCTCGTATCTTCTGTCTGAGGATTGAATGATTCTCATCGTACTGACGATTCTCTTATTCATAATAAGCATTGTCGCAATTTACTGCTCAATAATATACAACGTATACAATCAAAAGCCCGTTTGCATATATCCATGCAAACGGGCTTTTGCGATACAACTGAACACATTGAAATACATTTGTTATTTAGTACGGATTACTATCATAATCGTCAAAAGGATCGCGATCATGCATCCATACTATGTTAATATCATACTAGTCTACTAGCTTATTACTCACTGCTCTACCATTTCACTACTTCACTTGTTCATTCCTTCATTCGTTGCTATTTCACTGTCCCACTACTCGATATAAATCATCTTGCGAGTCATTCCGCCGTCAATCACCAGTTCTGCTCCGGTAATAAACGTATTGTCGTCTGAAGTCAGGAATAGACAGGCACTAGCGATGTCCGCCGGTTTGCCGACACGACGTGCTGGATGCTGCTCATGGTCTTCTTTTTTCAAAGCGGCATAATCTCCATTCTCAATCCAGCCGGGACTAATACAATTGACGCGGATATGATCTTCTCCGAGTGAGATAGCGAGCGCATGTGTCAGCGCCGTGATGCCGCCCTTGGATGCCGCATACGCTTCTGAATTGGGCTCAGACATATGTGCACGGGTGGAGGAAATGTTAACGATACTACCGCCTTCATTCGTCTTCATCACTTTGGCTGCTTCACGGGAAACGAGAAAACAGGCGCGTACATTCGTATTCAGTACATCATCCCAATCCTCAATTGTCAGTTCATACGGCGACTTCCAGCGTCCGATACCCGCATTATTAATCACCACATCAATCTGACCAGTCGTATCTACCACTTCTCCGATCAATTGCTTGATCTGTTCTTCACTGCGTACATCACAGGGTAGAAAATGCGCTTGTCCACCATTCTCACGGATGGCTGCCGCTGTTGCTGCACCTTCCGAATCTGGCATATCACTCAAAAAAACCGTTGCTCCCGCAGCAGCATAATGCTCTGCCACTGCACGTCCGATTCCTTGGGCAGCACCGGTTATCACTACAGTCTTGGATGTATATTGCATCATATCCCTCCATCAGTTTCGTATTTAGGCTGCATTGTATGCTATTCATACCTCTACAGCAATATTCAACGACTACAGGATAGACGAAACATCAGATATCATATGGACATACAAATAAACCTCCACACGTCCTCTTTTGGAGTGTGGAGGTTTATGAATTGCCGGCGATGGTATCCGCTGCGCCGTGGTACGAATAGGTTAACGACAGCAAGGTGATATACTCACGGCGGTTATAGTACTGACTGGAATCAAGCATAGTAAGCATTGAGCATTTGATGTGTATCATCTTGTTCTTTGTCGAACAATCCTTGATCTGCCCAACAAGCGAGGCAAGTTTCTTCATCCTGACATTTGGCAGCTTCTTCACAGTTGTAACACAGATCCATGTAATATTTAGTAAAATTTTTAGTAACGTTTGTTTTCATCATCTTAATCATCTCCTTGTTTTTTCTACACCTTTATCTTAACCGACAGATATAAATAATAATGTGATTTATTTCACAATTGAATGCAAATTTTAAATTATTTTTTATTTATTGTGTTTTTAATAGAAAAACCGTCGTACAGACTGGATTCTGCACAACGGTTTTACATGATTGTTTTCGGTACGATTATTATTTAATCTGTGCTGGCAACCCTGATTGTAACTGAACATCGGTTACAATACATGCCATGTTTTGCCACCATCTGTCGTCTGCATGAGCAAGGAACGACGCTCCTCATTTTTGGAGACGAGCAGCCAGCCTACTTCTTTGGAGAAGAATTGTAGCTTAGACAGCTCTGGATAATTTACCAGCGTCTTTTTGAGGGTTGCATCCTGTGGTAGGGCGCTCCACGTTTTGCCTTGATTTTGCGAACGATATACGATTCCGTTTACGATTGACCAGCCCGTGCTTTCATTCAGGAAAGTCGGTCCCATCGCCTGATTGATACCGGTTTGTGGCTTCAGATTGAATGGCGCGACATCCCAATTTTTACCGCCATCGGTTGTAAAATAACCCATGTACCGCGTTGTATTGTTATTGACACAGCCAATATTCATCCAGCCCTTTGTTTTACTACTGCCAAAAAATTGTGGTTTGCTCGTCGTCAGCACGGAGCAGAGCTTGCCATTTTGCTGCATCAATGCTTTGCCCTGTGTCCAGCTACTGCCGCCGTCAGATGTTGTATACAGATGAGGTTGTCCGTCATCTTCCAACGTTACAAAGCCATTTTTCGAATTGCGGAACGACATGCCCACTAGCGTCCCATTTTGTGGAATCGCATTCGATGTAGCATTCATCGCGGAGATCGCTCCGGTATTCTGCATCAGCTTCTTCCAGTTCAAGCCGCCATCATTCGTACGATACAGCGCCTTTTCCTGATTATTGCCGTCGGTCTCATCAGATGTCATAACCCAGCCCGTTTTCTCATCAGTAAAATAAATGCCTAGAATGGTCGCGTCGTTGTTGAACGTTTTGACATTCCAATTCTGTCCACCATCTGTCGTATGCAGAATCAACGTCTGACCGACACCATTCGCATTACGTGCCACCCAGCCATTTTTTTGATTCAGGAAAAAGATACCGCTACCATATACCGGTGATTCGGAAAAAGTAACCGTCGGTGCTGGCGATACATTGTCCCATATTTTCCCGTTATCCTGCGTTACATAAATCCGCAGTTCGTTACGCGTGATCCCCCAAGCCAGACCGGCATTCGCACTGAGCAACTGAAAATCAGTCAGTCTCGTTTGAATGCGATATCCTTCTTCTTGCGTTTTGTTGTCTCCACCTTTATTTATATTGGAATCCGTTGTTTTTTTGAGTGTAATTGTTTGTCCCTGATCTTCTTTTGACTGTTGAAGCTGTTGCTGTACAGATTCACTAACAGGCGCCATATCTCCGCCATTAGACGTACAAGCTGACAGAAGAAGGATCAAGGCTATTCCGGGTAGAAGCGATTTGGCAATACTCCACTTCATTGGTAATTCTCCTTCCACACACTTGCCCTGAGCCAAGATATTCATTGATCACAACTTATATTAGAGTAAACTATATTTTTGATAGGTGGTTTACAGAAAAGTTACAAGGCATTACAGTTTCAAGTCTTTTCGATACGTTTTTACAGTTTTTTGGGTAAAGGACAGAGAAGCCCTTTTTACATTCAGGTGTCTTTCCGCTACAATAGTAGCGAATCTGTAACACAAAATGAGAAGGAGATGATAATTTATGCCTGAATCCGTATCCAAACCTCACCGTGTTGTTGTCATTGGTACAGGTGCCGTTGGTGCCACTACCGCGTACACACTGTTACTGCGTAACCGAATGTCCGAGCTTGTCTTCATTGATGCCAATAAAGACCGTGCCCTTGGCGAAGCACTCGATATGAACCATGGACTGCCCTTCGTGGGTGGAGTCAAACTCTGGGCTGGCGATTATTCCGATTGCAAGGACGCCGATATTATTATCATCGCCGCTGGTTCTAACCAACGACCGGGCGAAACCCGGATCGATCTGTTGAACCGCAATGCTGCCATTTTTGACGACATTATCAAAAATATCACCCAGTATAACAATCATGGTATTCTGCTGGTCGCCACCAATCCGGTGGATATTCTGACCTATGTATCATGGAAAAAAAGTGGCTGGCCTGCCAACCGCGTTATCGGTTCCGGTACGCTACTTGACAGCGCTCGCTTCCGCTACCTAATTGGTAAGCATAAAGAAATCGATCCACGTAGCATTCACGCCCATATTATTGGCGAGCATGGTGATTCCGAGCTGCCGGTATGGAGCCTGGCGAACGTAGCCGGTGCAACGCTTGATTTTGAAGAAGCCGAACGCGACGATATTTTTAACAGCACCAAAAATGCCGCCTACGAGATTATCAACGCCAAAGGCTCTACCTCGTATGCGATCGCACTTGCGCTCGATCGGATCGTCGCAGCGATTCTGCAAAATGAACACGCCGTATTGAATGTATCTTCCCTGCTGGATGACTATCACGGCATCTCCGACGTCTACCTCGGCGTACCGTCCATTGTCGGTCGTGAAGGTATTCGTGAGAAGCTGCAAATCCCATTGAACTCGCAGGAAGAACAGCTGCTGCGCGCTTCGGCACAGAAGCTCAAGGATCAGATTGCGCAATTGAATATTTAAATTAGAACAAGAATACAGGGCCAGTATGCGCCTGTATTCTTTTTTCATTTATTGCTCTGTATACATTTTTATCGAATCTATGTGTTTTGTCAATGAAAGCGATTGCAAATGTAGTGTTTATACGAAATAATTTAACAGCTTAGTTATCAAAAATCCACTATTTATGTATGGCTTAACAAAGCTTATTATGCAGCTCTAACTAAAGTTCTCCTCATACCATATGATACAAATGAATATAAAAAAAGCATCCGTCGTTTCATTATGCGGATGCTTTTTGCTGTTCTATTTAGGTTCTATTATATATTTTACCAGATTACAATATTTATCTGCCATTAAGCATACTTCATCAATACGGCATCTCATCATCTGGCTCAGATGGACGATTTGCTTTCTCGATCAACTGCTGTGCCAGATTCTCAAAGCTATCCGGTTGCAGCAACTCAACCGGTGAGAAGCCTTTTTCAAACGTAAACGACTCGCCTTCAATGACCATCGCATAATGATCGCCCAGTTTGGCGATATGCATACGGAACCCGAAATCCGCCAGTAGCCCTTTCACACTCGTATCACCCAGCTTCACCCGAATCTCAATCTCCGGCTTGATCTCGACGATTCGCTCGGCTGCTTCAATAACCTGCTGCGGCTCCCACTTTTCCTGCAAATCGCGCTTATCACTAGCTGCCCACAGCTCCAGATCCTGCTCCTCGCGCTGACGCTCCACATTGCCTGCATCGGGCCACTTTTCTTCCACATACGTCTGTACATAATCCATCACCCGCTCATTAACGATCTCAGGAATGGACTGCTCATACGTCACGAATTTCAAAAAGTCCTCAAAATAACGCGCATGCGACGACTGATGCACCTTCAGCTCCCACTCTTCGATCATGCCTTCTTCCGGCATATGTGGGTACTGGATCGATTTCATGTTACGCGCACTAATCGCCATCTCCACTTCACTGATCAGGCTACGTTCGTCGGAAATGCGAGCGATTTGCTTTTCAAAATCGCATTTCATTACAAATACGAACGGATCGTCCAGATGCGTGTCCAGCTTCACCTGCGAGACGATCAGCGCACCGCCGCGCACAGAACTGGTATCCAGATAGCTGCGTACCAGATCGTCGCAAGCATTTTTAAAATCATCCTTGTTATCGACCGTACGCAAACGAGCAAACAAATTGAAATTCGGATTGCTGGTCAGTTCATGTCCCGGCTCAACGAGAAAGGTTGCTACCTTCGTTGGCGGCTGCTCACTAGACGGATTCTTTTCCACTTTGCGCTTGGCGGTACGTGTGAACTCCGCATGTAAAAAGTTCTTAATCTGGCTCAGCTCATATTCGTCCTCATCCAGTGTTTGATAATGCTTATAGTTTTTGGAGGTCTGACCTTCCTTACCTTCGACCTGCAATACGAAAAATGATAAAAATTGAACGCTAAATCGCATGATCTGCTCCTTTATAACGTAATATGCCGATGCTGGTTGAACGTGCGGATTCCGGTCAAGTATCCACGTTAAGGACACTGCCGAATCAATAGCTACGTTCTCCACTATACTTGAAATCGAAGGCGAACGTAAGTTTTAATTTTGAAGATATGTAGCATGAAGCGATATAATAAAATGAGCTTATTAATATATGATGATTGTCCGGCATTGTCGGATATCATCACTGGAGGATACATAACAATGAAACTTGATCTTGCACACCGTCAATTGAGCACGATGCCCGAACTGGAAACAAACCCTCTGGATATTACCGATCTTAACTTGTTTGACAATGAATTGACCGAAATCCCGGAGGCTACTTTTGCCATGCACAATCTCACGATTCTCAATGTGTCGGTGAACCGTCTCACTCATATTTCCAATCAGATCGGTGAACTAACCAAGCTGAAGATGATCGATCTGGGACATAACCAGATTACGCATGTGCCGGATGCGCTGTATACGTTATTGAATCTGTCAGACTATCTGTATCTGCATAACAACCAGATTGAGCAATTGGATGAACGCATTGGCGATTTTCCGCAGCTTCGTTATTTGAATCTTAGCGATAATGGGCTTCAACAACTACCAGATGGGATTGGTAAGCTGGGAGCAATTGTGGAACTTCGCTGTATGAACAATCTGTTGACTTGCTTGCCAGAAACGCTGAAAGGTCTGCATCGCATTCGTGAATTGCATTTCCGTAACAACCAGTTAACTGCACTGCCGGACGTGTTCGATTCTCTACATACGCTACGTGTACTGGATCTGGAAAGCAATCGTTTATCTTCGCTGCCAAATAGTATCGGAAATGCTACACAATTGCGTCGTTTGAATCTTCGTCATAATGAGCTGACCACATTGCCAGACGAGATAAGTGGCTGTCATGCGCTGTTAGAGCTGGATTTGCGCAGTAATTTGCTGACTTCACTACCAGAATCGTTGCGTCAGTTAACAGCTCTGGAGCGGCTGGATCTACGTTGGAATCATGAGTTACAATTTCCAGCTTGGCTGGACGAGCTGGAAGCCAATGGATGCACTGTGTATCGGTAATATGTCGATGGGAACTGGAAGATTTCATTTCTGCATGATGTAACTTGTATTGCATCACATTGCTATTGTTATTCAGCTGCATATTAGCCAAAAGAGGAAGCAACCTGCCACTTCGGCACAATTGCTTCCTCTTCTGCTATCCGCTATCTGCTATCTGCTATCTGCTTGAGCTTGCTTCTGGATACGCCCGGTTGACGCATGGACAGGAGAGCGTTGACTACGACTCCACTCACTACCAGCACCATGCCGATCCACATTCCTATTGATGACAGCATTACGCCAAGCAGAATCCATTCGCCCAATAAAGTAAATACGACTTCCAACGCTTGTGTCGCTTCTACTGCCGCTAATTGGGCTGGGTGTCTACGCGCCTGATCCGTCGCACCGAAGAACAATACCGTAGCAATAACACCGGAAAAGAGGGCAACCAGAAACGATTGACCAATCTGATCATAAGAAGGTCCTCCCTGCTGTACCCAGCCTACTACCGATAAAATAATCCAAAAAGGCAAGCTCGCAATGCTCATCCCAAGCGTTCGCTGAAAGGCATTCAGTCGACCATCGCATACTTGCATCATTTTACGATTCCCAAGCGGATAGGCAAACGCCGCAATCACAATCAGCACAATCGCCTGCCAGCTTCCACCTCCTGCTTGCGCTTGTTCCAGCTGCATCAATCCGATTCCAACTAGCATTACTAGCGCAATGATCAGTGCACTACGTGGAATACGCCCGCGACGACGCACCGGTCCATCTGCTCCTGCATATTCGAAGAAAAAGAACGGTGATAGCAGCATGCCTGCCACAATCGTCAATTGAAAGCCTGCTGCGGTTAACCATGCCGGTGCATACACAGCCGAAGCACATAACGGTGCATAAAATAGTCCAAAGCCTACCGTGCTCCATAGCAACCATTGCCACGGCTGACGCTTCATCTCCTGCCATACGGGATGCAATTGTCGCCGCATCACGACTAATATCCCCAATAGCGGCACCATGAAAAAGTAACGCAATGAGCCACTCCATACCCAGTAGCCACCGCCAACTTCCATCAATCGATTCAATACAAAGCTGGAAGCGAAAAAGAAGGCTGCGGCAACACCAATCCAGACTGCCTTCATAACACTTCCCCTTCGTCATGATCTTTGCCAGTCAGCCATTGACCGAGACTAAGCCAGTTTTGCTCCATTAGCTGGGCGGCTTGCTCGGCTTGCCCTTCACGGCAGGCTTGCATCATTCGCTTATGATCTTCCGGCGACTGCGTATGATCAATTTGACTGAATTTTGCCAATTCCAAACGGCGGATTTTGGACATACTAATCTGTAGGGAAGCAGCAATCTCCGGGTTGCCTGCCACCTCAATCAATACCTGATGAAAACGACCATCCGCTTCTACCGCACGCTCAGCATTCTGCTGCTGCAATGCAGCAATCAACTGTTCATTCGCTGCTTGCATCTCCTCATAATGCTCATCTCGCAACAAAGGAGTTGCTATTTTGGTAGCCAGTGCGTGCAAAACAGCTACCACTGGAAAAGCATGTGCTGCCGCTTCTGTATGTAACGGTGTAATCCGCGTAACTGCCCCCGGAAATGACTCAACCAGACCTTCGTCCTCCAAACGCTTGAGTGCTTCTCTGACGGGCGTACGACTGACACCAAACTGTGCAGCCAGCTCCGAATCATTTAGCTTCTGTTCAGGCGGCAATTCCAATGAAATAATACTCTGCTTGAGCGTAAGATAGATTTGCTCTCTCAGCGATAAACGATGAATTTTTTGAATGCCTGATTTGCTTGCAGACGATTCCGACACACGACGATGTGCAGATGGTTGGGGAAGATTCTCATATGTATTCATAAAACCAATATATTGCATATCAATTAGGATGACAAGGTATTGCGTATTATTTTTCAAATACGATCCTTACCAGTACAAAGGTGATGAAAGAATCTGTACTCCCACATCAAAGTGAATATAATCAACCAACACAATAAATCCAATATAATCCATCAAAATAATACATGTAGACAATATCAATGTTAGTACGATAAATTCCGGTACAGTACATTCATATACCGCAAAATAAAGAAAACAAAAAGCCTCTTCACCGCGATAAACGATGAAGAGGCTTGAGTGTAGACGTCAATCTACTATGAACGACGATTACCATTCAGCAGACTGTGACGGCGACCGTAGGAGAAGTATACAGCCAGACCGATGATCAGCCAGATGAAGAATGTGATCCATGTGAGAGCTTGCAATTGCAGCATCAAGTACACGCAACCAATCGCACTCAGAATCGGAATGACTGGCACCCAAGGAACGCGGAAGCCTCTTTTCAGATCAGGTTGTGTACGGCGCAATACGATAACACCAACACTTACTACTGTAAAGGCAAACAAAGTACCAATGTTAGTCAATTCTGCAAGACTACCCAGTGGAATAAAACCGGCGAAGAATGCGATAATTACGCTGGCAACCCATGTACCAACAGCTGGCGTTTGACTTTTGCCACTGATTTTGGAGAATACTGGTGACAATAGACCATCACGGGACATCGAATACAGCAAACGAGTCTGTCCATACATCATAACGAGCAGTACTGTTGTAATACCAGTAATCGCACCTAGCGATACGATCCATGCAATCCCATTCAGATGCACATACTGCAATGCAAAAGCAACTGGATCACTAACATTCAGCATGTTGTAAGGCACGATACCAGTCAGAATGAGCGAAACGACAATATACAATACGGTACAAATCGCCAGTGAAGCAATGATGCCGATTGGCAAGTCGCGCTGTGGACGTTTGACTTCTTCCGCCGCTGTCGAAACCGCATCGAAACCAATGTAAGCAAAAAATACAGTCGCCGCACCCGCTGTCACACCGCTAAAGCCGAATGGCAAGAAAGGTGTCCAGTTGGTTGGTTGTACATAAAATACACCTACAGCGATAAAGATCAATACGACAACCAGCTTAATTGCAACCATAACGCCGTTGGCGCGAGTTGCTTCCTTGATACCACGCGTCAGCAGCAGTGCGATAATCAATGTAATTGCCGAAGCCGTAATATCAAAATAGGTTCCTTTCGCCGGATTGAAGGCGCTAGTAAGCGCAGTTGGTAAATGAACCCCGAAACCTGCCAGCAAACTCTGGAAATACCCAGACCAGCCGCTTGCTACCGCAGCACTGGCAAATCCATATTCCAGAATCAAGTCCCAACCTAGAATCCACGCGATGATCTCGCCGAATGTAGTGTAACTGTAAGTATACGCACTACCCGATGCAGGCACCGAGGAAGCGAATTCCGAATAACAGAGGGCGGCGAATGCGCAGACCAGCCCTGCAAGCAGGAAGGAAAGTACAAGTCCAGGTCCAGCATATTTAGCTGCTGCTACACCAGTCAGTACAAAGATCCCTGTACCGATAATGGCGCCTACACCAAGTGTAGTTAGATCAAGTGGGCCCAGTACGCGTTTCAGATTGCCTTCGGATGGGACAATCGGTTTGCGTCTGAATAATGATTGTTCGCGTTTGAGATTGCTCATACAACAAATCCTTTCTTCCTGTAAGGTATAGTTACATTATGGACTAATATTAAACGGCACCTATAAAAAACTACATAATACTACACTGTGGCGCGTTAAATTATCATAATCTTTTTTTCAGAGTGATATAAAATCTTCCACCTCCAACTTGTTCTTTATGTCCATTTCTACAATGAATGAATCAAAATTGTATATTTGAAACAAAGAATGTTGAAAACCGAATACATTTAGCCTCTTTTTCTGCAAAGCATCATTTATATTCATAAAACAAACTGCAACTGTCATGTAAGCAAATCTACATTGCTCATACATCTGTATGAATCTATTCTCCAACATATGGTACGACCTATACAAAAAACACGCCTGTCAAAGAACAGGCGTGTTGAAGTTGTACTGTAATTGATCGATACCTAGTTGATGCCAATTTTGCTTGGCCAGTTGCCATACCAAGCGTACCCAGCTCTGCGTTCCTGATCGATATCTTTTAGCGCGTATTTCACAACGCCATCGCGACCGGTGAAGATCGGTTTGTTCGTATCCAGCTGGTAGAAGCGCGCCCAGATGGGTGCTGCACTGGAATCTGCAACGATATAGCTGTCTGTGCTATTGCGCTCGTAACGATAACCCGTAATTTTCACTTTTTTAAACCAGTCTTCCGCAGCTTTGATCGAAGCTGTGATCTGGGACGTTGCTGGTCTTGTTTTCAGGAATTTAATAATCGTTGTGCTCTCGCCTGCACTCAGGGAAGGAACTTCATAGATCCGTGCGCTGGTTGGTTTCAGTGTATTCTCATCATGTTGCTGTCCCCATGCGGTCAATTTGCCGCTGGAAACATATTGGGTTTTCAGCAGGCAATCCACGCCTTTGTCGACCGCTTGTTTAGCTTTGCTTGCCAGATTGCTATCCACGAAGGAGAAATCACCTTTTTTGTTAGCAATTTCGTCTAGCAGGATCAGCACATTGACCATTGCATCATCGTTGTACGTAATGTGCGTGTGGTAGTCGGAGCTTTTGTATACTTGCGGGAAGCCGCCGTTAGCATATTGCATATTCAACAGGAAGTTGATGCCTTTGATCGCTGCGGCAGAGTAAGTAGCATTTTTGCTACTGGAATATTCGCTAGCAAGACGGCGAATTTCCGTATATGTAGCTTTATTGTCGATGGTGGATTTTGCCCATTCACCGCTCGTTTCAGAATAGTATTTTTTCCAGCCGCCATCGGATTGTTGATTTTTCAAAATGTCGGAGATGCTGGCTGTTGTGCCAGAACCATCTGCTGCCATGACGATCGCTGTCGGAGCCGGTATGAATAATGATGCTCCTACGGAACCTAGCAGAGCAATGGATAATGCACATGTTAATGTACGATTTTTCATGAATAATACTCCCTCTCAACATGAATTGTGCGATACGTTAGAATGATATTTTGCGATGTGTTGCTTCAACACGAGACCCATTCTAGCGAATCAATGTTAACGTTGTCAATTATTTACTCCACTTGCATATCATGCAAATTTAAAATAAATCATTTTCCATTTCTGTATTTTTATGCTGATATTTTTCAGTCACATATCCGCTTTTCTATATGGCAACATACATATATGAATGTGATCAGGCACATCCTGTCTCTGGATCACTGCACTGCTTTAAATGAAAAGTCCAGCATAGCAAAAAGACCGGGTAATTCAGCCCCGGTCTTTGCACTTCTTTCTATTATGATACAATACGGAAATTTGCAGCATCACAATTTACAATATGTGTTCTACATTCGCAACAAACCAGATCGTCGTCTTTTCCTGAATATTATGTCACTTTTTACGTTTGATCACGCTGCTTGATGCTGTAATCGGCTTCCTTGTTATCCTTTTACCCACTTTATATTGGCTGCTCACATGCCTGCTCAAACCCATTCAAGCAGTTCGGATTGACCGATTCACTCGTTCTGAACAGTACAGCATTAACACGATAAACGCCAATACAACATAAGGAAATAAACCAATCTGTACATAACTCGCTACCAGACCGAATAATGGCGGTAGCAATGTGGCGCCGGTATAGGCTGTCGCCATCTGATAACCAATCAACCTCGCTGAATTGCCTTCCCCAAACCTCGCCGGTGTCTCGTGTAATAACCCCGGGAAAATAGGAGCAAAGCCAATCCCGATCAAAATCAATCCCAGCATAAGCAAACTACCTGGCAATGGCAATACTAACAAAATCGCTCCCAGCACCGCCAATACTTGTCCCAGCAAAATCAATGTACGATTACTTGCCCGTAACGTCAAAAATCCCGTTACAAACCGACCAATCGTAATCCCTGCAAAATAAAGCGAAATCCAGCCTGCCGCCACATCCGGTGCAACTTGCCGCGAACCAACGAGAAAGCTTGCGCCCCACAATCCGACGGTCGTCTCCGCTCCGCAATAAAATAAAAAGGTAAACAGTGTAAATGTAACCCCTCGCAATCGAAACAAGCCTTTACCGGGGATAGCTTGCGGAGAAATGTTAGTGTTGGCAGCAATTGTGTTCGTCTCATCTGCAAGATTAGCGTTCCCGCCTTTACTATGGGAAGCTGCGTCCACATTTCCTTCTATAATTATGTTGTCTGCCACGACAGGCTCACCAGCCGTACTGTCTGCTAATACACGTGCACCAGTTGTACTATCTGCTACTATAGGCTCACCGCCAGCTGTATGAAATTCATTTGCTAGTATGGGCTGTTGTCGCTGCTGCTCTTTTTCCGCTTGTCGTAAACGAGACACTTTGCCCCACAGAGGTAATGTGAGCAGTAAGATGACAACGAGTATGCCCTGTACACACGCCACTGCTATATATCCACTCCGCCAAGAACCCGCTCCAATATAATGCGCCATAATGATCGGCCCAGTGGTTGCCCCTACACCCCAGAAGCAATGCAACCAGCTCATATGATGTGCTTTATAATGAGAAGCAACGAAATGATTCAGCCCTGAATCGACTGCTCCAGCGCCAATACCGAGCGGAATCGCCAGTACTGCGAGCCATGTTAATGAAGGAACGAAGGCGAATCCTAATAATGCGCCTGCTGTCAGACAACAACTGATCAGTGTGATCACGCCTGTACCGAGCTTTTCGATCAACCGTCCGCTGGCAAGGCTGGATACAATCGTACCACCTGCCGCAATAATCGATAATACCCCTGCTGCACCAAACGGTGCACCGATATCGACGTGCAATACCGGCCACGCAGCACCAAGCATCGAATCAGGAATACCCAAACTGATAAAAGCAAGATAGATTACGATTAGGAAAAGAGTCGCCATGAATAGAACCTCCAGTATGTATACGATCCTTTTGTTTGTTTATTGAAAATCAGGATTATCATACCATCTATTCACTTTTTTGCAAGCGTATACGTGAGCTGCTCCCATTGACTAAGTTATTGACTGGTTTTTGTTTTATTTATTCCCTTTTAAGGATATTACTTCTTTCACAATATGCTTCCATTGCACGTTTCGGCGCTCACGGGTAGCACGATCTATCCATTCCACTTCCTCATTTGTAATTCCTTTGCCGATAACAAGGCGCACAGGTATGCCGATCAGATCAGCATCCTTGAACTTCACACCAGCACGTTCGTCACGATCATCCAAGAGTACGCTTACGCCATGCTGACGTAATTGCTCATACAACTGCAATGCAGTGTCATATTGCTGTTCGTCTTTTACTGATACCGGAATCAGATGCACGTCATATGGAGCTACTGCAATTGGCCAGCGTATTCCGTCTTCATCATGATGCTGCTCAATAATAGCAGACAATAGACGAGATACACCGATGCCATAACAGCCCATTAATAAGGTCTGCTGCTCCCCGTGTTGATCATGTACACGCGCCTGCATCACTTCACTATATCGTGTGCCAAGCTCAAATACATGTCCCAGTTCAATGCCTTTGCCCAATTGTAATGTTCCCTCTGCGCAACGTGGACAATGATCACCTGCTTGTACGTTACGCAAATCATACGAATCAGCCGCTGACAGGTGCACGGATGGTACGATATGCGCATAATGGTAATCTGCTTCGTTGCCACCACAGATCGCCTCCTCCATCTCGTACACCGCATGATCGACCAATAGACGCAAGTTGTTATGCTCTAATGCTTCCAGCGCATAAGGTGCAAGGAACCCGACTGGTACACCTGTCAAATGAACGACTGTATCGTGATCTGCCAATGACAATTGTTCCGCCTGTACCGCACGTTGCAGCTTGATCTCATTGATCTCATGATCGCCGCGTACAACGACCAGTAACGGTTGTCCATCTGCAATACATACTAGCGTTTTGATAATAGCGGACGCTTTCACATTCAGAAAGGCAGACAGTTGACTGATCGTTGTTGTGTGTGGTGTATGAATCTTCTCTGGGATGAATGGTGTTCGGTTTGAGTTTGCCTTGTTGTCCGTTGGGAATCTGTCTACCTGAGTGTCATGTTCGGTGTGTGCATCTGTGATTGTGTTAGCAGCTAGACGATATTCGGCTTTTTCCATATTCGCTGCATATTGGCAATGCGTGCAGGATGCAATAGTATCCTCCCCCACATCCGTCAATGCCATAAATTCATGTGTCCATCCATCACCGCCGATGGAGCCGGCATCTGCTTCCACTGCACGGAAGTTCAACCCACATCGCTCAAAAATCCGGTGATATGCCTCATACATCAGCATGTACGATTCCCGTAATGCTTCCCGGCTACTATCAAATGAATACGCATCTTTCATCGTAAATTCGCGTCCACGCAGCAAACCAAAGCGCGGACGATTCTCATCGCGGAATTTGGTCTGAATCTGATACACTCGAAGCGGCAACTGCCGATACGAACGAATTTCATTACGAATCAGATCAGTAATGACTTCTTCATGTGTCGGACCTAGTACGAAGTCGCGTCCATGTCGGTCAGCAAAGCGCATAAGCTTGCTACCATACGTATCGTACCGCCCTGACTCTTGCCACAATTCGGCAGGGTGTAGAACAGGCAAATGCAGTTCCTGCAATCCCGCTCTGTTTAATTCTTCACGAATAATCTGCTCTACCCGTTGCAGTACGAGTTGTGCCAATGGTAGATGCGTATAAATACCAGCGGCAACTTGACGAATATAACCAGCACGCAATAGCAGACGATGACTGGCAACTTCGGCGTCAGCTGGATGTTCACGCAATGTATGTCCTAGCAATTGACTCTGCTTCACGTCTATCACTCCTTCAAGATAAAATAACAAATTCGAATCTGTGCAATTGCAACAGAAAACGCAAAAAGACGCATCCGTCAGGGACGAATGCGTCGTGGTACCACCCTTGTTTATTCATCATGCTAGACGTGTACAGCTGCATGCCGTCAGACGATGATGAACCTCTTTTGCCGATAACGGGGCGACCGGCAGCACGCTCAACAGCTCTCCTTATGACTTACTAACGACATCGGGAAAGTACACGTCAAGGTCTGCTTGCTCACGGGGTAGGGCTTGATCTGACCGTATAGGAGAAACCTTTCAGCCGGTGGATTTCTTCTCTGTACAACGGTGGAATGGATCAAGGAGCCCGATCATTGCAATACTCGTATAGATCATGTTCCGGAATATGTAGTGAACAGATTACTGTATCCTTCCCCGATTCGTCAATCCCTTTTTTTCACGCTTCGTATTGACCGGATACATCTGTACACCATTCGGCAATCCATTGATACTTGAGTGATGTTGCCGGTTTACCCAGTGCATAGCCTTGCCCAAATTGAATGTGATGATGACGTAAAAACAGCAATTCCTCTGTCCGCTCAATGCCTTCCGCAATAATATGCGTACCCGATTCCAGCGCGAATTCTTGCAGTAATTTTACGACACGCTGCTGATCAGGGCGTGAATCGACATGCCGCACCAGCGACTTGTCCAGTTTGATGAATTCTGGCTTCAGACTGACGATCGATTTGAGGCTATTATATCCCGATCCAGCATCATCGATAGCAATCCGAAACCCCTGATCCCGGTAATTGGACAGTACGTTTTCGAATGCTTCGTAATCTTCCACCGCCTGCTTTTCAGTCAATTCAAATACAATCTGCTCCGGCTTGAGTCCGTAACGGAATAGATGACGCAGCGTCTCTCCGCTCCGATAATTCGTATCGCCCAGCACATCTGGATGAACATTGATGAATACGGCGCCCTGCGCAGCCAACGGTGAATAATCTAACGCCTCACGATAACGTTTAAACGATAACTCACGGCAAAATTGCTCAAATGCAAATACTTGATTCGTACCGCCAATATAATCGTAAAATGCATCGGTATGTGGGAATAACCGACAGAATGGCGGACGGTTCAACACTTCATAACCGAGACAGCTGCCATCCTGCAAATTCAGAATCGGCTGAAAAAACGTAGCGAGCTGTTGTTGCTTCATGATCTGTTTGAGTTTGAAAAATTGACGCTGGGACGTAATCAAATGCCCTGTTGTATACTGCAAATATTCCAAATAATCGTACGTTCCGTACTTCGCTCGCTTGGTCAGAAAGGGGATTTTCATGTGTATTCATCCTTTGAATGCGAAAGCCAGGACAATCATTCCTGTTGCGTGAATTATGATGGGTCTATAGTAACATTTTTTTCAAGAAAAATCGTTAATTTAAAATAAAAAATAAAAAAAGAATGAACAATCGCTTTAGAAAACGATTATTCATTCTTTCATTTAGTAATATAGGCATATAATCAGCTTATATTACCGATCTTTGGGATCATATTAGTTATAGTATGCTAGCCCTATTATCGAAACAAATTGGATTTGGCAAGATCAATCAACTCATCACCGCGTCCATTCATGATTGCTTTTGCCATCCAGAGTGAGAAGCCCTTGACTTGAGCACCTGTAATCGATGGCGGCATCGACAACTCCTGACGATTCACGACTACATCCAGCAGTGCCGGACCGTCATGCGCCAGTGCGCGTTGTACCGCATCTTCCAACTGCTCTGGATCTTCCACTCGAATCCCCTGAATGCCGAGCGCATTGGCAACCGCAGCAAAGTCGGTGCTATGCAGATCTGTACCAGATTCCAGATAACCGCCCGCTTTCATTTCCAATTCAACAAAGCTAAGTGCACTATTGTTAAAAACGACGACTTTGACTGGCAAATTGTGCTGCTTCAGTGTGATCAGATCACCCATCAGCATACTAAGTCCGCCATCGCCAGAGAAGGAGATAATCTGGCGATCTCGTTCCGTCGCTTGCAAGCCAATCGCTTGTGGTAAAGCGTTCGCCATCGTACCATGATTGAAGGAACCGATCAAACGGCGCTGCTCGCTCATTTCCAAATAACGCGCTGTCCAGACCGTTGGTGTTCCTACATCCGCAGTAAAGATTGCATTGGATGCAGCAGCATCGCTAACAACCTTGGTCAAATATTGCGGATGCAATCCTTTGCTACTGTTATTCCCTTTCACTGCCATCTCATCCAGTTCCTCACGCACTTTGCGATAGCGATCCAGCGACTTGTCCAGATGCTTGCTATTATGTTCAGTAGTGAGTAGTGGCAAGAGGCGATTCACCGTTTCTTTGACATCGCCACATAGTCCATAGGTAAGCGTCGTACGGCGCCCCAGATGAGAAGGATCAATATCCACCTGCAAAATAGTCGCCTTCTCTGGATAAAATTGACGATACGGGAAGTCCGTTCCCAGCATCAGCAATACATCGCAATCCATCATCGCATGATAACCAGACGAATAACCGATCAATCCAGTCAGACCGACAAAGTACGGATTATCGTATTCCAAATGCTCCTTACCACGTAGCGCTACAATCATCGGTGCTTGCAGTCGTTGACACAATTCCATCAATTCCGCATGAGAGAATTTGCAACCAGCTCCGCATAATAAGGAGATTTTTTTGCCTTCATTGAGGTAGGTTGCCAGCTTTTGCAAGTCCGCATCGTTCGGCACGATAACAGGACGTGTTGGATATGCCACCTGCTCTGGTACTGGATGTGTTGTTTCTTCCAACCCAGCGATATCTCCTGGTAAAATAACGACTGACACACTCGATTTGGCAATCGCAGTTTGAATCGCCATCGTTAAAGTACGCGGCATCTGCTTCTCAGTCATAATTGCTTCACAAAAGTCACTGCATTCTTGGAATATCATTTCCGGATGCGTTGCCTGGAAATAGCTGCTACCAATCTCATCACTTGGGATATGAGCAGCAATCGCCAAGACAGGCACTCGGTTACGATAACAATCATATAGACCATTGATCAGATGCAGATTGCCGGGACCGCTGCTGCCTGCACACACAGCAATCGTACCGTTCAACTCCGCCTCTGCACCCGCAGCAAATGCGGCTACCTCTTCATGCCGCACATGAATCCACTCAATCTTGCCTGACCGGCGAACCGCGTCAATGATCGCATTGAGCGAATCGCCGGTAATTCCGAATATGCGTTTCACGCCTGCGTTTACTAATGTTTCTACGACTGCATCTGCAATTGTTTTTTTCAATGTATTCACCTTCCGTTTCTACTATGTGTGACAATATGCCGACTTATCATTTGTAGATGTATCATTTGTAAATAAGCTTTTATTCTTTCCACCACACATCGTTATAGCTGCTGTCCCGTTTGAACTGGACTGCGGCATAAGAACAAGCAGGCAGAATTTTTTTATTTTCAGCGCGCGCAGCGTTAACGACCTGATCCAGCAAACCCTTAGCGATATTGCCACCACGGAAATCTGGATGTACATACGTATGGTTTAATGTCCATGTATCGCTGAATGGACCGGGAATGTATGTAATCTCACCGATAACCTGCTCTTCTTTTTTCAAGAAAAAGGCAGTGCCTTCTTGATACAATTGTCCACCTTCGATTAACTGTGCTCCAGCACTGGCTTGATCGGCGGCACGATCAGTTGCTGTATAGCCAGATTCTTCAGCAGGTGTACGCTGCGTTACTACGCCGAATAGACCTTTAACAATACTAACGCCTTGTTGAATATCTTTTTTGGTAGATGCGATATGTTTCTTGGACTGGGTCATACCTGTATTGGCTTTTTGCAGACTTTGCTTGAGTTGCTGGGTTGATGATTGAGCCTTTTCAGATGTTTGTTTGGCGTGATCCATTGTGTTTTGCAGACGCTTTTGCACCTGATCTACATCGCCTTTTACATCATCAAGTGTACCTTTGATACCATCCATCGTTTGCTTGACCTCGTTAATGCTATCTTTGATACCTTTTAATTCTTTGATTGGGTTTCTCATGCCATGCTCCTCCGTTTCATCTTCACCTGTATTTTGCACGTCTCATAATTAGATATACATTGATGTTACGCTCATAGAAGTATGCTCACTATTGTATTACCCACATCTCGCCCACTTTAAGACGGCAATTCAGAATGAATATCCAAGAGCGAAGCTTGATGATTGCGTAGATATTACATTCGGTTAACACTGAGATTTTAAATAGGATTTGTTTACAACGTTTACAAATGCGTATACACGAAAAACGGACGAAATAAAAGGAAAAAGATGGATTTTAACGTAAGTGGGATGTATTTGCTCCAAACCGGATTTTACACTGATTTAACGCAATTTACACCGCTTTCAATTTCAGTAGGAGGGGTTTATGATGTAGACATCACCAACATTAACGCTTCAACATACAGCATCACTGGCGTTGTTAGCGGTGATATCCACTCAATTCCTATCCTCAGGAAAGGAGAGACGTCCAATGGAGTAGGTTAGCGAACATACCGTTTCGACTGCAGAACAAACTGGCGTCCGTGAAAACGTCCATATTGCGCAGATTGAAGGTATGTGAAGACAACACGTATCCCATTTGACGACTGTAAGAGGAAGCTTTTTCAAGCAAGCATATTCTACTTGCAAGAAAGGAGCAGGATTCCGTTGGAAAAGGTTAGCGAAGCATACTGGCACAACTTCACGTAAGAAAAGTGTAGTGACAGCATTTTTCGTGACTTTGGAGTATGCGGGATGCAAAATGTGCATGATAAGTTGTATCGTTGATTCATGAATTTGAGAAAGTAGGTAAGGAATGAACTGTTTTCAAGCAAATGATATGAGTTGCTGAGAAGGGAGCAGGATTCCGATGCAATAACGTTAGCGAAGCATATTATAATCGACTGCACATAGAGAAATGTCCGTGAAAACATTTTTCGCAGATCGTGGATATGTGGGACATCACCTATGAATACGTTTCGTGTTTCGTAATAAATCAGTACGATTTCAGGAAAGTACAAGTATGTGAAGTACGTATTTCTCAAACTTCAGAAAGGCTGTGAACAGAGGAAAATGCTATTTTCGAGCAAGCTTACAACAACTTGTTAGGAAGGGAGCAGGATTCCAATGAAGCAGGTTAGCGATGCATACTAAGGCGTATTTCACGCTTGAAAGGTGCACGCGAAAGCATTTTTCGTGAAGACGTTGTATGCTGGAAATCATCCCATATGTAGCGACATGGATGGTGAATAGGGAAATGTGCGGACCCATTATTCAATCGATCTTGGATTGAATAACATAAATTGCCAACAGGCCAGTAGAAAATGGCTGCGGCAATCAAGTAAACAATCGCTAAACGATTGTCTGCGACTGCAGAGCATCGACGATCGGCAAGCATGGACGGCGAAAGTAACCATGTCAGGCATGTGGATTGTGTATATGTATAGGAGGAACGTTTAAAATTGAATATTGCTGTTAACGATTAAACCCCCACAGTCTTGTTGATTCAAGGATGTGGGGGATTTCATTTTGTCCAATGGTATGAAATTCAGGATAATAATATATGGCGAATCTTCTCCCCCGCCTCTTGCAGCACTTCGCCGGAACGATCGAATTGCAGCATGGACAGGAAACCGTGAATCATCCCCTCTTCATTCTGATACTCTACTGTATTGCCTGCTTGTTGTAGACTATCGGCATATTGTGCTCCATCATCTCGCAAAGGATCGTATTGAGCAGTAATGATGATCGCTGGTGGCAATCCGCTTAGATCAGAATACAGCAATGGTGAAGCATACGGCTGATCTTGATTTTCGCCCTTGCTAAAATAACTTTGCCGGAACCATGTCATCGTCTCTGCGGTTAACATATATCCTTGCCCATTCTCGCGGTAAGAATCGGTGTTTTCCCCTTTGCCAGTCGATGGATAGATGAGTAGTTGCCCTTTGATGGACGGTGCTCCCTTGTCTTTGGCGATCAGGCAAACGACGGCAGCTAGATTCCCACCTGCACTATCACCAGCAACAGCGATGGCTTGCTTGTCTACTCCCCACTCTGCTGCATGTTCTGCAATATAACATAGAGCATTATACGCATCCCACACAGCTGCTGGATACGGATTCTCCGGTGCCAGTCGATATTCAACAGCGATAACTACGGCACCGGCTGCCACACTCAAACGGCGGCATAATTCATCGTGGGAATCCAGACTTCCCAATACCCAGCCACCTCCATGGTAAAAGACAATCGCTGGATGGATCGGCTGCTCATATGGTGTGTATTTGCGAACGTTTATTGTACGATCAGCGAGTTCCATCTGTATATCAGTTACTTCATGAACAGGTGTACTCTGGCGCTGCTCTGCCATTTCCCCTTCCATGCTGCGGATTAATTTGGGATCAATCGTATGCAGTGGCGGAATCGGCATTTTGTTAAATGTATCGAGAAATTCTTGTACCTGCGGATCAAGTGGCATAAGATCAAGCTCCTTTTTCCAAATTATAAATTGTGTGAATGGGATGATAGTAAACTCGGATACATAGAAATGGTACTGCCTGACTTTACTTTAGCGTATTGACATAGACAAAAGCAATTTGTGCAGAGCCGAAGCTCACTTATACTTAGAACACTGTATTGAACTGCAACTAGATGGATACGCGACGGAATAGCACAAGACAGAATGAATACATATAACAGATAAAAAGCCGCATTCCTTTGTATGGAAATACGGCTTTTCTCATTAGGTTGTTGTTCTCTTGATGTTATTCTGTTGATGTTATGAGTCTCTGTTCATTTATTGCAGCTTTTGCAGATGATCTTCAACACGGCTGACCACTTCATCAATGGATTGACCATCAATGCTGATCACCGGGAAATCGTACAGATCGTTATCACCATCGTTAATTGCACGCACAACGCCCAGATCGTAACCTTTTACTTCCTGGTCGCTTTCTACCAGATCTACCTGGTGTCCTTTCGCGACAAGTGCTTCTTTTACGTCATCAAAAGGTTTTTCTACTGCAATTTTAGCCATGGGAATAACCTCCTTTAAAATGTAAGCATGGATGCACAGGTCATTATATATCAAGCCATTATAGGTAATGATGAAATGACAGGTCATGTATGCTTTTCTATTACAGTGCTTCCCCATAATCAGCCATATTGAAACGTTAATTATATCATTTTATACATAAAGTTCGCTTATTCCTATGTTGCGGTTACGTTGGAGATACTTGAAGTGTGGGATATTTTGCAGCATGTAAAAGAAAATAGGATGTCTCTGTATACAGAGACATCCTCCTTCTCATATTGCTACGCTGTTAGGAATGCCAGACTTCGTCAGCAATTTCCTTGATAAATCGTAGCTTGTCCCATTGCTGCTGCTCGGTGAGAATATTGCCTTCCTCGGTGGAAGCAAAGCCGCACTGTGGGCTAAGGCAAATCTGGTTAATGTTCAGAAATTCGGTCGCTTCTTCAATCCGCTTTAAGATCGTTTCTTTATTTTCCAGCTCGCCGATTTTGGAACTGAACAGACCGAGTACAACTTGCTTGTTGGCTGGTACATGCCGCAGTGGTGAGAAGTCACCCGCGCGATCAGTATCAAATTCCAGATAGAATGCATCTACATTTACAGTTCCGAACAGTACTTCGGCAATCGGCTCATAGCCGCCGCTACCTGCCCATGTAGACTTGAAGTTACCACGACATACGTGCATTGTGATGGTCAGATCTTCCGGCAGATCCTTGATTGCTTCGTTATTCAGATGCGCATACAGCTTGGCAACAACCGCTGTATCAATGCCTTGCGCTTCGGTAAATTTCGTATCACACAGCATGCCCCATGTGCAATCGTCCAATTGCAAATTGCGGCAGCCTGCTTCATAAAATGCCAGAATCGCATCACGATACGCTTTGGCAACGTCGGCAACCAGTTCATTGTTATCGCTATACACTTTCGCAAGTTCAGCGCGGTTCTCTTCATTGCGATTCAGTTCCAAGAATAGCTGCGCTGGAGAAGGAATCGTCTGACGAGCAATTACATCGTCGCCAGCTACACGTTTCAGGAATTTGAAATCATCAAGATGCGGGTGATTGGCGTATTTGATTTTGCCAGATGCGTATGCCGTTTCAGCGCGCGTCTCTACGCCATGGAACAGATAGCCTTCGCCCAATACTTTTTTCGTTACACCTTCAAAGCCCCAGAAGAAATCGAGATGCCACCAAGAGCGACGGAATTCACCATCGGTTACAGCTTTCAGACCGACTTCTTTTTGCTTTTGAACCAGCTTGGTGATTTCTTCATCTTCGATGCTGCGAAGTTGCTCGGCGGTAATTTCGTTATTTTGAAACTGCGTGCGCGCTTCTTTCAGGTTTGCCGGACGCAGGAAACTGCCTACGATGTCATTGCGAAACGGAACATTTTTGCGTTGAACGGCTTGCTCATTGTTGAATACGATACTCATGATATTACCTCCTCGTTACCCTCATTTGCGTTGGATTTACTATAGCACGGAGGTAGCGCTTCGGCATAAGTTCAAAAAGCTATGACCTATTATAAATTAAAACTATAGCGGTTTAGCTTCAGGCTATAGCGGCAATAGTGGTTGTTTGGCGCAGCAACAAAAAAAAAGAAACAATAAAAAGACTCCCGAATGAATCGAGAGTCTGGATCATGTACATGTAGCAGTGAAATTATAAGCTGAGGCAATTCAAGCATATCATTCAAATGAGACTACAACTTTAAAAAGACAATGCAAATCCCCACAAATGTTGTAGATTTATCACCTTACTGCTTATACCGAATTGCCATTCCAAACTTCGTTTGCTGTCTCGCGCACTAAGCGGATTTTGTTCCACTGTTCTTCCTCGGTCAGCATATTGCCTTCCTCTGTCGAAGCAAAGCCGCATTGTGTGCTCAGACACAGTTTATCAAGATCAATATACTGCGTCGCTTCAGCGATTCGCTCCTTCAGCACGTCTTTACTTTCCAATCCGCCATGCTTGGTCGTGACCAATCCGAGCACAACATATTGGTCTTTGACATAGCGAAGCGGCTGGAAGTCGCCTGATCGTTCATTGTCGTATTCCAGAAAAAAGGCGTCAACTTCCGCATTGGCGAATAGTTCCTCTGCTACCGGTTCATATCCACCAGCTGCAAACCACGTCGAACGGAAATTACCGCGACAGACGTGCAGCGCAATCACCATATCATCTGGACGACCAGCAATACTTTCATTGATCAATCGCACATAATCACGCGCCAGCTGATCTGGGTCTTGACCGCGATTACGAATCAGCATCCGGTGACGACTGCTGCACAGCGTACCCCATGTCGTATCATCCAGTTGCAAGTATCGACAACCAGCATCATAAAATGCCTGAATCGCTTCTCGATACACCGCGATAATATCCTGATTCAGCTCCTCTGGATCGTTATACACATCATTGCCGTTATAACTTTCCACAAAATGAAAGAGCGCGGGCGATGGAATCGTCATCTTCGCCATCCGATCACCCGCAAGATCCCGCAAATAACGAAAATGCTCGACCATGTGATGATCGCCAAAGGAAATCCGATCCACAATACGGAAGCTCTCCGCCCGGTTGCGATTATCGATCCCCGCCGTCGGCAATCCGATCTTCTCTGTCCCCTGTACCCCGCTAAAAAAGTCCAAGTGCCACCAGCCACGACGGAATTCACCATCTGTCACTGTCTGCAAGCCCATTTCCTTTTGCTTGGCAACCAGCAGCGCGATCTCCTCGTCCTCGATCACTTTCAACTGAGCCGCCGTCATCTCGCCACTTTCAAATTGAAATCGTGCCTCCCGCAGCTGTTCTGGACGCAGATAACTGCCTACAATATCACAGCGGAATGGAGGATGATTTCGACGCGTACCTGTCATTGGAATTGGCATATGCTCCCCCTATAATAAAAATTGATTCATATTCAGATAACTGTTGGATACCAGATCATTTAAAATATCAATATATCGCGAAGCAATCTCGCTCGGCTTACGATCCTTATGCGCAATCCAGCCCACTGTAAAATCCTCATTCGTCTGTAATGGAACCGACATCAATTGCTCATAATTAAACTGTGACACGAGAATGCCCGTACCAATCGTATACCCGTCTGTCCCTGCCAGCAGATTGGCTAGCGTCGCCCGGTCATTCACCTTGATGCTCTTGCCTACCGTCGAGAAGCTGACCATCTCCTCCGAGAAATGAAGCGAATTGTTCGCTCCTTGATCAAACGTAATATACGGATAATTCGCCACATCCTGAGTCGTGACATACTCTTTCTGCGCAAGCGGATGACCGGCACGGATGAAGATATGTGGGCTTGTATTAAACAACGGTGTAAACATCAGATTGCCATCGCTGAACAATTTGTTCATGACTTTGAAGTTACGTTCGTTAATATACAAGATGCCGATATCGCTACGCAATGTTTTGACATCCTCGATAATATTGTATGTTTGGGTCTCGCGTAGATGCAGATTATACTCGCTAATGTCACTCTGATCCATCAATTTCACAAATGCATCTGCGACAAACGCATAGTGTTGCGTCGATACGGAGAAGTGAGTCAGATTACGCTTGCTGCCATGATAACGGTTCTCGATCAGTTCCGCCTGCTCAATAATCTGGCGCGCATATCCGAGAAATTCCATCCCTTCTACCGAAATGCTAATCCCCCGGTTCGTCCGGTCGAAGATTGAAATGCCCAGCTCGTTTTCCAATTCCTTGATCGCATTGGATAGGCTCGGCTGGGAAATAAATAACCGCTTGGCGGCTTCGTTCATCGAGCCGCAATTTGCAATCTCGATCGCATAGCGGAGCTGTTGCAGTGTCATGCCGTTCCCCCTTTGACTGTATGACTGTAGATCCGCCGCTGTACGTCCGGGGCGGATCTGTCTATCTTTACACGGAGTTATCGTAGCACAGATAGCTATCGGAATCCAAGAGCCTTCACTAGAAAGCCAACAAATGAACAAAACAAATGCAAAAAAAGACTGCCCGGTTATGACCGAACAATCTTTTCGTATCTAGCGTTATTGCCCAGCAATCCGAATATCCTCGACGACCTCAAGTCGCTTCAATTCCAGCGCCCGGTCATCAACCCACTTCTTGAAATCTGCCGTCTTCATCGGTCGACTATAATAATACCCCTGAATATAATGACAACCGAGCTGTAGCAACTGATGCACATGCTGCTGAGTTTCTACACCTTCGGCAAGCACCTTCATGCCGAGCTGTTCAGCCAGTTCCAGTACGGAGCGTACGACCGCTTCGTTCCGCGGATTGCGATCAATATCGTATACGAGGGAACGATCGATTTTGATAAAATGAAACGGGAAGCTGGTCACTGTACGCATCGACGAATACCCCGTACCAAAATCATCAACAGCCAGCGTTACGCCCATTTTGACAATCTCATTACATAGTGCCATAATCTGCTCATCTTCACGGATTGCAGCACTTTCCGTAAATTCCAGACAAAGCATCTGCGGAGGCAAGCCGGTCTGTTTCAGTACCGTTTCTACTTTGTGGGCAAAATATGGATCAGTCAATTGGCTGGCAGATACGTTAACTGACATCTGCATATCGGTAAAGTACCCTTCATTCATCCAGCGCACTGCCTGTTCTGCTGCTTCCTGCATCACCCATTCGCCGATCAATCGGATCATACCGCTCTGCTCGGCAATCGGGATGAAGTCCTGTGGCGAGACAAATCCTAATTCCGCAGAATGCCAGCGCAGCAACGCTTCAGCACCAATCATATTGCCTGTCTCACTATCCACCTGCGGCTGATAAACAAGCGAAAACTCCTCATTTTCCAGCGCCGTTTCCAAACCTTGCTGCATCATCAGATACTGTTCCGCTGTGCTTTTCAGTGTCTCGTTAAACAATTGATACTGATTACGTCCCATTTGCTTGGCAGCATACATCGCCGTATCTGCATTGCGTAACAGAGTTTCCGGGTCGCCGCCATCCAGAGGTGCGGTACAGACGCCGATACTGCATGATACGTGGTAATACTTTTCCCGCAATGCAATCTGTTTGGCAAATCCGCGCAGAATATGGCTTGCCATCTCCGCAGGCGCATCCGGATCTTCATCGGTTGGCAACTCAACGAGCAGTGAAAATTCATCCCCGCCCATACGTGCCACAAGACTATTTTCCGGAGCATGCTGACGAATCAGTCGCGCCACATTGATCAGTAGCAGATCGCCTGCCGAATGTCCCATCGTATCATTAATCCATTTGAAATGATCCAGATCCATCTGCATGACGACTACACGATGATTGTATATACGTGAGCGTTCCAAGGCTTCTTCTAGACGCAAGTTGAATTGGTATCGATTCGCAAGACCAGTTAGGGAATCGGTATAGGCAAGCTCGAGCAGACGCGCTTCGTCTTTTTGCTGTTGCGTAATATCCCGAATGAGCAAGTAGCAATGCACTTCGCCTTCCATTTCCAGAAAATCACTATTCACTTCTACCGTATACTGAACACCCTTGCGGTTAATGATCTGAATCTGCATATTTTGCGGCAGTGACTTTTGCAAAAAGCCCTGCTCAAACAAATACATATATCGAACTTTGCTGTCTTCTGAAAACAATTCAAAGATATCGATATCGCGTTGTTCATCGTCTTCGCCCGCCAGTTCGCGGAATGCCGGATTGCTCTCTACAGCGATTCCGGCTGCATTAACGAGTGCGATCCCCCCACTAGATAGGGAAAAGATTAGCTTGTACCGCTGCTCTGCCGCTGCCAGAAATTCATACTTGTTCATAGCAACACGTAATGTACAGGCAAGGATCAATCCAGCATACGAAGGCAGGTTGTTAAGCGGAACGATTGGATTTTCGGGCAACACATTGCCCAGCAAAAAGGCAACAATCAGCCAGATCGAAGCGACAATCCCGCCGCGAACCATCGTCAGCATCATCTGCTGCTCACGTAAGTAGGCACGATTAAGCTTTAATTTGCGATAACCAAAAATAATAGTCATCAGCAAATAAGCTAATGAATAACAAGCAATGACCATAAACATCGTATCAAAACTAACACTATGCAATTCCACGCGCCAGTAATCGCCTTGGATGAGACTGACATGGAAAACATCCGGTTCCAAGAACATCAAAACAATGCCGCTGAGAGGCACTACCGCTACCATATGCAGTAAGATTCCTGATATTTTGATGCGGCTTAAAATTGTGAAAAAGTAAATCAATAACGTGAGTTCAGTAAAACTTAATACATATGCTGTGATCGGATTGATCTGACTGGCAATCGGAAATTCTAACGATTGTGTCAGAAAATCGCTCAAGAAAATCAAGGCGAGAAGAACAATCAACACCATAGTCAGCCGATGTAACGGATGATTCGGGTGACGAAGCAATATCTCAATAGCCAGAAATCCCAGCAGTATAAACGGAATAAATGAAAGAATCAAAGACATCAAAAATACGTACATACGCTTTTTCCTCCAGACAGAAGGTAAACCACTTAACTTATTATCGAAAGATCAGGCGTAAATTGTTAGGTTTTTGTTCCTTTGGAGTTGGCTGGAAACGACTGTCAACCTGAGATGAGCCATTGACGCAATTCATCTGCACTCATCGGGCGTGCATAATAATATCCTTGCACATAATGACAACCAAGTTGCTTCAGCAATTCAACCTGTCGTACCGTCTCAACGCCTTCCGCTAGCACACTCATATTAAGCTGCTCTGCCAGCTCTAGTACTGAGCGTACAACCGCTTCATTGCGCGGATTACGATCAATATCGAACACGAGCGAGCGGTCGATTTTGATACATTCAAATGGAATGCTGGTGACGGTGCGCAGCGATGAATACCCGGTGCCGAAGTCATCGACTGACAGTGAACTGCCCATGGTAATAACATTTTCACATATAGTATGAATGTGTTCGCTCTCACGAATCGCCACGCTCTCTGTAAATTCCAAACAAAACAATTGCGGCGGTAACGTAGTTTGCTCCAGTACATGCCGCATTTTCACAATAAATTGCGGATCATTGAGTTGACTGGCAGATACGTTGACTGACATTTTCAACTTACCTGTACCATCCCTCTCCCATGCCGCCGCCTGACGTGCCGCTTCTTTCATAACCCATTCGCCGATCGGACGAATCAGACCGTTCTGTTCTGCAATTGGAATGAATTCCTGCGGTGATACCGTGCCGAGCGTAGCAGAGTTCCAGCGGAGCAATGCTTCTACCCCAACAGTACGGTCGGTACGGATATCAACCTGAGGCTGATAGACGAGCGAGAACTCGTTATACTTCAGTGCTGCTTCCAATCCGCGCTGTAGCTGCATCAATCGTTCCGCGGAATTTTTTAATTGCTCGTTAAAGATTTGATACTGATTACGACCTAGCTTCTTGGCATGATACATCGCAATATCCGCATGACTGAGCAGCATTTCCGGTGTATCCCGTTCATTCTCGGAAATGTAAATTCCAATGCTACAGGATACATCGTAATATTTCTCCTTCAAATTCACTTCTCGGTGGAATCCTGACAAAATACGATTGGCGATCTCAGTCGCTTCCTGCTGCAATTGATCTGACGTCAGTACGGAAAGCAGTGCAAATTCGTCGCCACCCATACGCGCAACCAGACTTGTTTCTGGAATATGCCGACGGATTAAACCGGCAATATGAACGAGCAATTGATCGCCAGCAGAATGTCCCATCGTATCGTTAATCCATTTAAAATGATCGACATCCATCTGCATCACAGCCAGATGAGTACCATCTGCACGGCATTGTTTTAGCATCTGCTCAATATACAGACTGAATTGATAACGGTTGGCAAGCCCAGTTAACGAATCGGTATATGCTAGCTCCAGCAGTCGCTGTTGATCCTTTTGCTCTTTGGTAATATCGCGAATCATGGCATAGCAGTACAATTCGCCTTCGATTTCTAAAAAGTCACTATTCACTTCAATCGTTAGCGAATCTCCAAGGAAGTTGATAACGGGTAATTGTATTCCTTGTGGCATTCGGCGTTCGCTATAGCCCTTTTTTTGCATATTGATAATGTCTTCACGCTGCTCCTCTGGATACAGTTGAAGCACACTCACATCGTTCCGATCAGCAGCTACGCCCATGATCGTACGAAACGCAGGATTCATCTCAATCGCAATCCCACGGGAATTAATCAATGCAATCCCATGTGTGGACAGCGTAAATAGCAGCTTATAACGCTGCACTTCCCCAATCAAAAATTGATGCTTACTCATCGACAGTTGTAGGGTATAAGCCAGAATGAGTCCAGCATATGTAGGCAGACTGTCAATAGGTACATACGGGTTATCCCGCAACCACTCGCTAATGACAAAGCTCGTTAACAACCATACAACCGCATAGAAGCTCCCCCGGATAATGGTAAGCATCATGCGTTGTTCATGTTGATAGATACGTTTACTCTTTAATTTACGATACCCAAACCACATAATTAGTAGTAAATAGATCATCGTATAACAGGAAATGACTATGACCAGATATTGAAAGCCAATGCTCTGTACTTCAACCCGCCAATATCGTCCCTGAGCAACGGTAATACTGAAAACAGATGGTATACACTCCATCAGCACAATGCCGCATAAGGGGATAGCCGCCGCTGTATGCAGCACAAAACCGGGTAACGTTACCCGACTCAATTTGGTGAAAAAATAAATCAACAATGCCATCGCGCCAAAGCTAAAAATGTACGTTCCCCGAATCGTGATCTGCCTGGCAATATGATGATCCAACACTTGGGTTAAAAAATCCGACAAAAAAATTAGCGCAATTGCACTAATTAACAACATCGTCAGCCGGTGTAAAGCATGATCCGGATGTCGCCACAGAATCTTCAATGCCAAAAGACCAAGGGCTACAAAAGGAACAAAAGAGATAAAAAATGCAATCACAAATACATACATACTGTCGCCCTCCAGCTGAAATCAAAAAGCGTCCTATCTTACATATCGAAACGAAGCGTTCAAAAAGTTATATCTAATAGGCTTAATTAGTATATTTTTGTCGATATTTGTATCATTTTGGGCTGATAGGTAGTAATTCGGATGCAAAAAAGCGTGGCTGACGGCACTATACCGTTCAACCACGCTCTCCCATACATCAGAATGCAGATGACAATGATGATCAACAACTACATTTTTCACGCATGATCTTGACCTTGATATTTGCTTTGAATCGTATCTGTAACGTAGTAATTATTGCTGTTTATGCTCCTGATCGCGCAGCTCGACACGGCGAATTTTGCCGGAGCTGGTTTTGGGCAGATCGCTGACAAATTCGATTTTACGCGGATATTTGTAAGGGGCTGTCCACTCTTTGACATGGCTTTGTAGCTCACGTATTAATTCGGGTGAACCTTCCACTCCGTCGCGCAGTACGATGAATGCTTTGACAATATGACCACGAATCTCGTCTGGGCTGGCAACGGCTGCACATTCCTTCACCGCCTGATGCTTCATCAGCGCCTCTTCCACTTCAAATGGTCCAATCGTATAACCGGAGCTGATAATAATATCGTCGCCACGGCCTTCAAACCAGAAATACCCTTCTTCATCACGACGTGCACGGTCGCCAGTCACAAAGTAATCACCATTTACACTTTGCTGCTTGCGCTGTGGATCAAGGTAATACGTTTGAAACAATGCTGGCATATCATTACGTACGGCAATATCGCCCACTTCGCCAACTGGCAGCGGTTGACCATGCTCATCAATAATCTCAACAAGTCCCGGCGAAATGGATTGTCCCATCGCACCAAGGCGCACGGGCGCGCCCGTCAGATTGCCGATCAGCAACGTGCTCTCGGTCTGACCGTAGCCATCGCGAATCGTAATATCAAAATGACGACGGAACGTATGAATGACTTCTTCGTTCAGCGGCTCACCAGCGGAAACAGCACTGCGCAGCGCGGACAGATCATAATTGCCCAGCCCTTCCGTTTTTGCCATCAAACGATATTCGGTTGGTGTACAGCATAGCACGTTGACACCATGCTGCTGCAATAGCTGCAAGTATTTATGCGGTTGAAATGGTCCATTGTATACTAGCCCAGTTGCACCCCAGCCGAGTACGGATAGGAATGGACTCCAGATCCATTTTTGCCAGCCCGGTGCGGCGGTTGCCCAGACGGTATCTTGTTCACGAATATCGAGCCACGGGCGGGTAATGCGCAGATGAGCATAGCCCCAGCCGTGACTGTGTACAACGCCTTTGGGATTGCCGGTTGTGCCGGACGTATACGCCAAAATCGCCATATCGTCACGATGGGTATCAACGGCGGTGAATTGCTCAGATTGTTCATTCATCAATCCGCGCAGATCCAACCAGTTAGCGGGTAATTCGCGATCATCCGCAGCAACCGAGATTTTCCAAGCCCATTCCGGCAGATGATCGTCGATCTTATCCACTTCTGCCGTTACGCTTGACCAGGCAATAACGGCGCGTGCTTGCGAATGATGCAAACGATACGCCAGATCTTTGGCGCGTAGCATTTCGGAAGATGGAATGATGACGATGCCACTTTTCAGACAAGCGAGATAGATAATATAGGCAATAATCTGTCTTGGTACCATGACCAGCACCTTGTCGCCGCGCTTCAATCCAAGCTCTTGCATACCGTTAGCGAGCTGATTCGCTTGTTCTAGCAGATTGCCATACGTAATCTCTGCTTGCTCACCAGCTTCATTCAGCCATTTCAATGCGAGCTTGGCAGGGTTATGTTTTTCCATTTCCGACGTGATATTGTATCGTTCCGGTGCGATCCAATCCTGTTGATTCAATGTGATGACCCCTTTATGCTATATAATATGAAATGTAGTTCGTAAGCTTCCATACAGTATAGCACGTCCTAGTACCAGGTTCTAATACTAATTTAACATTTCAAGGTTCTTTCACAACATGAATGTCGTTCACAGGATCGTCGGAATGGATTGAAACGATGCGATTCTATTGTTAGTATTCTATCATTACAACTCCAAAATACCAGCACGCGGCGTAACGCCAAATGCTTGTGCGAGATCTATCAGCTCCTGCTGTGTAATTTTCTGACGGATCGGTAGATGAGCGATTAGCATATAAATTTGGGCGGCTTTCTCAATCGTTTCGATCAGACCAAATGCCTCGTCAATACAACCCCCTGTTCCAAAAATACCATGTTGCGGCCAAATGACAGCGCGGTGTTCTCTCATCTTATCCGCAGTAGCACGACCGATCTGACTCGATCCAGGCACCATCCACGGAATGATACCAATCCCGTCAGGAAATACGACCACGCACTCGGTACACATTTCCCACAGTGTACGGGTAAACGCACGTTCATCCAGATCATGGACAAAGGTCATCGCCAGAGTATGTGTCGCATGATTGTGAATGACAACGCGGTGCTGCGGATCAACCCGCAACCGCTCTATATGACTCATAAAATGCGCGGGCAGCTCACTCGTCGGTACCGCTCCATTCTCCAATCCCCATAACACTTCCAACTGTTCTCCATCTGCCGATACGCGCAATACGCCAAGATTACCTGCCGGATCATCCAGTACATTTTTAAAATATTTGCCCGAACCTGTCACGATAAAGTAACGTCCAGCCAGCTCATGCACTGGAAATGCTGGTTGCAGCGTACGTTTCACGTCCTGAATATCGATATAGGCAGCGACTTCCTGCTCATCCAGAATGCAACTGACATTGCCACCATTGCGCTCATCCCAGCCGGATTTCCACATACATTGTGTAATCTTCGCCATTTCATGAACGAAAGGAATGTCCAGCGAATGGTGCTGTGTTACATATTCATTGACAGGTAAGGTACTCATGATTATCACTCCTGAATGTAATTTTTTTCACAAGAATAGATAAGACGTAACGAAACTGGCTTAGGCGTAGAACTGACGAAACGTATGAAGCATCAACTGAGCTTCACGAGCTTGATGATCGTTAATAGGCTTTTGTATGTGTTTATCATACTCCCTTTATTATGTACAGTCAACACAAAACAAACATATTCAAAAATAAATAAACATTTATTTTCTGTTTGTGTCTGAAAATTCACTTGTATTACTTATATTGCTTGTATTACTTACATCGTAGCTTGTAGTCCGCTTTACTCACTTAACTTTATTCACTTAGCTTAATTTCTCATTTTCTCATTTCATATACTTTAGCCCGACTATTCCAACCGAATATCATATTAAGGAAATTTGCATAAACAAGTATTTTTGTAAGCGTTTTTATATTACACTGAACTGGAATAAATTTCTTATTTTGTATGGCACAATTCAAAGTATTCTATGCTTATTGGCTGAATGGAAATTTGCTTTGCCAACCTTATGTTGAAAAGGAGTGTATTTACGCATGAAAGGCAAAAAGACAGGCTTAACGTTACTTTCCCTCATCTGTTCGGCAACACTAGTTATTCCATGGAGTGCAAGCTCCTCCACAGCTTCTGCTTCATCATCCAGTCCATGGGTGCAAATCTGGGCAGACGATTTTAACGGAGCCAATGGTACCGGCGTCGATACGTCCAAGTGGAATCAGGAAATTGGCAACAACGGCGGTTGGGGTAATAACGAGCTGGAATATTATACGAATAGTACGAAAAATGCATATATGGACAATGGCAATCTGGTTATTCAAGCAAATAAAGAAAATATGCAGGGCTATCAGTACACCTCTGCTCGCCTAACTACCGCAAATAAATTCAATGTCAAATACGGTAAAATCGAGATCCGTGCCAAAGTTCCATACGGTAAAGGCATTTGGCCTGCTGCATGGATGCTAGGCAGCGATATTGGCAGCAATCCGTGGCCAGGCAGTGGTGAGATCGACATTATGGAATATGTAGGGCCTGTCGCTCCGAACACCGTATATGGTACGATTCACGGACCCGGCTACTCGGGAGCCAATGGACTCTCTGCCGGCTATACGATTGGCGAGCGTTTTAGCAATGCTTTTCATACGTATACAGTCGAATGGGAACCGGCAGTGATTCGCTGGTATGTAGATGGCAATCTGTATCATACCCGCACACCAGTCGATGCAGGCGATAACACATGGGCGTTTGACAAACCGTTCTTCCTGCTGCTCAATCTGGCAGTCGGTGGCAATTGGCCGGGCAACCCGGATGCTAACACAACCTTCCCGCAAAAATATCAGGTCGATTATGTGCATGTATTCCAACGTCAAAATGGTTATAACATCGTAGCCCTCAAAGCAGGTGCTAACAACAAATACGTCTCTGCCGAAAACTATGGCAATGGCGCGCTGATTGCTCGTTCAGATACCGTAAGCACATGGGAACGCTTTGAGCAGATCGATCTGGGCAATAACCGCATTGCCCTACGCTCGATGATTAACGGCAAATATGTGACCGCTGACAATAACGGCACCAGCCCACTCATTGCTAACAAAACAGCAATCGGGACATGGGAAACGTTTGAGCTAGGAACGACCGCAGATGGCAAACGAACGTTGAAGTCACTTGCGAATAATATGTATGTAACCGCCGAGAACGGCGGCAGCGGATCATTGATCGCTAACCGTAGCAGCGTCGGCGGTGCGTGGGAATCGTTTGAGCTGGTGAAGCAGTAACTACGTATATCAAAAAACAGGAAAGCCCAAGGCTCTCCTGTTTTTTTACTGTCATCAATGCTATCTCTGACTCTCTCCACGTCGCAATAACGAGAATCCACCAGCGAATACAACGCCAATCCAAATTGCGAATACAAGAAAAATCATGCTAAACACGCTTCCCTGCTGCATTCCGAATACACTACTCGGCGACCAGCCACTATAGCCCTGATCCAGCAGCAAGCCAAGCACCGTCGTGCCCACCGCTCCACAAATAAAGCTCAGCATCATATACATCCCCATGCCAACACCAACCTGTGAACCAGTTAATGTGCGCGATACCGCATTGGCAATCCCTACCTGTGCAAAAGTCAGTCCCGTATTACCCAGCACTAGCAGCACCATAATGACCAGATAGTAGCTGCCAGTGAACAGTGATAACAATCCATACGTTACCAATTGTAGCGTAAACGCAATGCCCAGCAAAAAGGAATTCCCCCGACGATCGGCAAGTCGACCACCAATAATGCCGAAGATTGCCGCTACCAGCGCACCGGGGAACATCACCAGACCGATCTGGAAGGAACTTAATCCATTCACACTACTCAGCAGTTGCGGAATGAGATAGGGAACACACAGATTGAACACTAGTACCAGACAGGCGATGATGAGTGTCATCGTATAATTCCGATTAGCAAAAATAGCAGGATCGACGAATGGTGCTTCTCCCCTTTTCCGCACAATATGCCAGACAAATGCAGCCAATAGCACAATAGTCAGCAAACCGAGCAATATACTTTTGTTCGTAATCGCCAGCAATAGCAGTGTTACACTCAATGCCAGCAGCACACCGCCCAGCAGATCGATCCGTGTCGCTTGCGTCTCATCACGATTCAGATATTTACGAAAAAATGGGATCGTGATTAGCGATAGCAAGCTAATCGCAAATAGATACCGCCAATCAGCAAAGCTTGTCACCAGACCACCGATAATCGGACCGAGTGCTGTACCCAGTGCCATACCAGACGAGGTAATACCGAGTGCTCGTCCGCGTTGCCTCGCATCCACATAGCGGATCGGAATTACCATCGATGAAGCGGGAATTACCGAAGCCCCTGCCGATTGCAGCACTCGCCCTGCAACAACCATGGCATAATTTTGCGATAGAAAGCCTAGCAGTGATCCTGCGGCAAAGACAAGCAGTCCGAAGGTAAGCAGATTTTTTAATTGATAGCGGTCAGCCAGCTTGCCATAGGTAACAGAGCCAATCGCATAGATGATAATATAGCCGGTCACGACCCAGCTTACCTGTGAGCTGGTCAGTTGGAATTCGGTTCGCAGTGCAGGCAACGCTACATTGAACATCGTCGAATTCATAACCGACAGAATCATGGCAAATGCCAGAATGTAGATGATTTTCATGTCATTGTTCCTTTAGTTGGATTGATGATAATTCGGTGGTGCGACGACTTTCAGATCAAGCTTGTCCATATTCGCCATCACTCGATCCATCCGAACGGCACCTGCCTCATTTGGGAACATATGATGCTCATATTCATCGCCCAATAGACGGAAAAACGGCTCAAACAATCCGCTAACTAGCAAGCCGACCACCTGTGTAAAATGATCATCCAGTCGGTAGGAATGCACCGTACCAGCAGGTACATGCAGAAAATCCCCTGGGAACAGCTGCACCTCCTGATCATTTGCCCACATCGTCATTTTGCCGCGAGTACAGAAGAATGTCTCTGTATGATGCTCATGATAATGCGAGACGATCTCGTCGCCTTTTGGTCCATCGCTGGCAACGACGATATACTCGCCACCGGTCGTTTGCTGAGTAGCAAGCAGACGATGCAGCTGATCTCCCGTCAACAGTCGAATGCCTTCTCCACTTTCCAACACATAACTGGTTACTTCGTTTGGCACATGATTATTCTGTACTAGAGAATAGGACGGAAATTCGTTGTTTGTGGCAATAGAATCATTACTTTTATCGAATACGATATCTGCTTGCTGCTCTGCCTGACGAAGCTGCTGCTCCTCATACGTATGCTGACTTACTGGCGGATACTCGATATACGGATGGTGCTCGCCAAGGATCGGATAGATTGCCGTAATATCTCCGTTGATGGAATATGAAATAAAATTGTTGCGATGTCCGATCATACGATATGCATGCTCCGTACCGGGCGCGATATGCGCATAATCGCCGGGCAATAGCAAATGACTTTGACCATCTAGCAGCAGTTGCAATCGTCCCTCCAATACATAAATGGATTCAAAGGTGCTCTCATGTCGATGTAGCGGGAAGCTCTGCCCCTTTGCTCCGCCGATTACGGCTGCTGCGAAGATGCCGCCTGTACTTTGTTCATTCGCAATAATGGTTGCCACCTGATTGCCGAACAGATAACGTTCGCCTTCTCCACGTCGCAGCAGATACGGCATTTTCTCCTTTGGTAAATGGGTTGTTAGTGTAGATGTTGTCATCATTTGCCTCCTTGAAAAAGTGATTGGCAGTGCTGTTATAGTAGCGATGCCCAAACAATTACTTTCTCATTGTAGCCAACAGTGCAAATTTGAAATATAGTTAAAGGCGACGCATATATGGGCAATTACGACATAGGAGCGATAGAGAATGAACAGTCATAGAATATCGTACACCCGACATCCATTTGAACAAAATAATCCGCTAGCTTTTATTAAGATTGATGTGGATCATTCGTATCAGCAGCATGCGCATGATTTTTATGAATTGATGTATATTTCTGAAGGGAAAGGGATTCTCTTTATAGAGCGGCAATCGCTGCACGTATCGGAAGGAGATTTATTTTTCATTCCACCGGGTACGCCGCATATGCTGCAACGGCAGGATCAGGATGCTACATCCGCTCCGCTGCAAATGCTGAATTGTCTGCTGCTGCCGGAAGTGCTAGCACCGCAGTGTCAAGAGGGACAACCTGCGTGGGATCTGGAATTTGAGCAGATCGCTGCCTTTTTCCGGCAATCAACGTCATGGCTTGGTTATCGGGAGCAGCAACATGAATTTGCTCGCATTATGTATGGCATGCATGTAAATCAGCAGCATATGCCGCCCGGGTATCGGCACAAGCAGTATATTTTGCTATTGGATCTGCTGCATACGTTATATGTTCAGCATCAATTCAGCTATCCGGCGGTGCAAGCAAAGGTAGATCATCCGGCTGAATTTGCGATCAGTTATATCGAAACGCATTATCGTGATCCACTGCGGTTGGATGCGCTGTGTAGCTGGATCGGCGTTAGTCCGCGTCATTTGCAGCGGCTTATTAAACAAGCTACAGGTCAGACATTTGTACAATTGTTGCAAAATGTGAGGGTGCTGCACAGTTGCGAGCTGTTGCTGGAAACAGATTGGAGTGTACAGATGGTCGCGGCGGAAGTGGGGATTCAGGACATGAAGTATTTTTACCGGATCTTCAAGCAGCATTGCGGACTTACGCCTTCGCGGTTTCGAGCGGAGCGCGCTTCTAGAGAAAAGCATACAGGGGTGACTCAGGATGCTTCTATGAGGGATGATTAAAGTAGCAAAATGATCAACATAGCAAGATGATCGCAGCAGTCAGATCATCACAGTAACAAGGTAATTACAGCAATAAGGTAATTCAGCAGTATAACAAAAAACCGGAGGTCTATGTCCTCCGGCTTCCTTATATAGCTGCATCGATGCACAGTTGAATCAGTCAACACGGACGATTCAATGTGCGTGCGATACGAATTACATAAGATACAACGTGCACAATATATAACACTTTACGAGTCTATACACTTATTGCGGTGCATCGTGATCAATCGTTTCCAGTGGCAGACGCACTTCAGTTGTACTACAGCTATCGCATTTGTTTTTCGCTACTGCAAAAGCAATCGTTGCTAGACCTGCTAACGCTAATGTGGTGAGCACCGGATGGCGACTTGCCTCTACATACAGACTGCCTTTGCGCACTGCGCTTGGACTGCTGCCACGTTCATGCAAACCATACCCCGGTTGATGCAATCCGCTCTGATCGGATGGAGCTGCCGGTTGCGGTTTGGATTGTCCACGGAAGCTGAGCGCATCGAATACGTTGTCCGCAAGCTGAGGTAATGTACCGCCTAATACGGAACCTACTTTTGCTTGTGAACCGACGAACATGTCGCGCTTCGGATGTTCAGCAGCGTATAGAATGGCCCGTGCCACTGCTTCTGGTGGATAGACGACACCGCGCTGTGCAGGTTGTTTCTCCAAATAGTTCTGTGCATGATCATTGTGCGGCGTGTCGATTTTGCCCGGATGAATCAAGGTAACAGAAACCGGCGCTTTGGACTTCTCCAGCTCTATACGCAGATTGTCCGTCCAGCCATGTACTGCATGCTTGGCAGACGAATACGTCGGTTGCAGATCACTGCTATGATCGCCCAGCAGACTGCCGATATTGATCAGCGCTCCCGGTACGCCCCGCTCGGTGAAATGCTGCACTGCTACTCTGGAGCCATACACTACGCCCCAGTATACGGTATCAAACAAACGCTTCATATCGTCCACGCTCACATCGGTTGTTTTACCGAAGATCGATACGCCTGCATTGTTAATCCATGTATCAAACCGTCCAAAGGTACGGATCGCTGTATCGGCAATACGTTGTACGTCCTCTTCCTTACCCACATCGGCAGTTACCCATGTTGCCGGATAGCCTTTGCCGCGTAGCTCTGCCGCCAATTGAATGATCGCTTCCTCATTGCGTGCAGCGACAACCACTTTTGCGCCTTTGGCTGCTGCCATTCTAGCCGTAACCAGACCTATTCCACTTGATGCACCGGTGATTACGATTACCTGATCTTTTAGTTTTTTGAGTGATATTGCCATGATGGTGATCCCTCCTTGAAATAGTCTCATCAACAATTTACCCGCAGATTCTGTCTACCAATCCTGATGACAACGGGTGATTCATTCCAGCCAAGGGGTCATAACGGCAAATCGGCTTTCGGAATATACACCGCTCTGCCTGTTGTTATGCCTGCCGGGTCCCTGCCAGCATTCTATCGTAGATGTACTGGCTGATATGTTTTTATTATGACAGGTCTGCGATAGAGAATCCACTTTTCGCAACGATAAAAAAGGATTCCGCCCGGTCATAGACCAAATTACGGAATCCTTGATATTTTATACCATAAGGTTGAAAAGGTGTGGTCTGTCTCGACAATGAGATATCACGTTTGATCCATCGTCAGACGCGGTTACACAACCGTATTCATTACGGAAGCAATTGCTGCACAGCTTGCCGCACATCGTCGCGCAGCAGTTCATGACCGAAGATCGACACATGTCCGCGATCCCCGCTAGAACGGATCAACCGACCAATTCCTTGACGTAAGCGCAGCAGCATATACGGCATATCCACTTCATGAAACGGATCATCCGACTCACGGCGACGTGCTGTGAATACCGGATCATTGGGCGGAAATGGCAGCGACCAGATGATCACACGCGACAACGAAGGTCCGGGTATGTCCAATCCTTCCCATAATGTCACAGCGCATAATACACTGCTCTCTTCCTGCTGGAACGTGGAGATCAGATGACTGATCTCTGCCGTACCTTCATAGAGCATTCGGTAAGGTAATGATGCACCACTTGCTTCTACAGCGGTACGGAATGCACTCAGTTCCTGCATGGACGAGAACAATACTAACGAACGTCCGCCGGTGTCTGCTATCAGGGACAGTACTTTTTCCGTCTGAAGGATCGACAGCTCTGCATCATTCGCTGTTGATATCGAAGACAGAGAACGAGATGACACAGCGGAACTCATCAGAACTTTGTCATCGAACAACTCCGCCTTCATCTGCTCCTCATAATCGTAAGGAGATGCGACAGAAAAGGATTGATACTCCTGTATGCCCAGATTGTCGGCGATATAATCAAAGGAGCCTTCAACCGACAAGGTAGCAGACGAGAAAATAACCGGCATTTTGCGACCGAACACCATCTCTGCGAGTACTTCTTTTACCTTCTTCGGCATAATAACCAGTGTCAGATCATCGCCTTCGCCATCCACCCAAGAGATCAGCTGATCTTGCTGACGGCACAGACCGAGAGCGAGCTGAATCATCTCCAGATGCTCTTCCACAATCTTCATCTGGTATTCGTCTAGTGTGAACAATCCACTCTCAAATACCAGTTCTTCCTCGATCACATCAATATGATGCTTAACCCGATTGATCTGCGTCAGCAAGGCATCATTCCAGTCAATATCGCGACGATTCGAACCCGGCACCGGACGGCTGTGTAATGCTAGTAGCTCGAACAGCAGATCACTCTCTGCAATTACTTCTTCTACCGCTACTGCCAGCGTTTCGCGAACCTCGCCTTCCAGCAGACGGGTAACAATGCTCTCAAATAGCGCTTGCTTGAGCTTATACGTCAGCGCATTTTGCGCAGCCGTTTCCAGTAAATGCCCTTCGTCAAATACAACCGAACTGTGCTCCGGCAGCAGCGGCAATTGACCTTCACGTTTGCGACCTTCATACGTCCACACATGCTCCATATAAAAGTCATGCGAACAGATGATAATATCCGCCGCTTTGCGATAATGATCGCGCGATAGTGTTTGACCACAGCGATGGCGCTGCGAGCATACTAGACAATCCTGAAATACGTCCCAGCCAATTCGATTCCACTGTGCATCATCCAGCTCAGAATAATCTTTGCGATTGCCATACGGATAAAAGCGTTGCAGCGTATCCGTATAATGTACAAACTCCGGCAGATCGGTATAAATATCACGATACAGATCATCCGCCAGCGGCTCTGCCCGCACAGCATCCAGCTTGTTCAGACAAATGTACTGATCCGGCGATTTGCCCAGACGTGCATCGACATTCAGTCCTAGATACTGTGCCAGCTTGTTAATATCGCCCTCTGGCTTCACCAGCTGTTCAATCAGCGATTCATCTGCACAGGCAATGATCGCCGGCTTGCGTGTATACCTTGCATATGCAATGGCGTATAGCAGGTACACTAACGTTTTGCCCGTTCCGACACCTGCTTCGGCGAACATCGTTTTCTTTTCGGCATATGCCTTTTCCAGCTGAAACGCCATATAAATCTGCTCGTCACGCAGCTCCAGACCAGCTTCTGGCAAAATATCATAAAATACATCGGCAATCCATTCGCCTGCTTGCTGCATAAATGGACGCTTCGAATCAAATGTAAAAGGATAAGTACTCAATCCGTTAGTTCCCCCACCCGCTTAAAAGTACAAGCCAAAAACCGCTGTATTGGACCCAGCTTTGGCTTGAATAGCATCATTTCATTATAACGGATAAGGTGGGGGTAAGGGAATCTTTATTTATATTTTATCTGCTGAATCTGTGCATCCAAATATTCCTTTAACCGATGCGCCAGTTCATCGTCCGCTAGCGGATTGCGATGTGTATTTTCCAAATAAATATGCTTTTCCGTTTCCGGCATTAGATACTGCTTGTACCATGTGAACAGATCCGGTCCATCATCCATGATGCGTACATACCGACGTAGTGCGTCCACATGCTCCAATGTATTGCGAATATTGGTCAGCCAATCCGCCCGGTAAAAGTTCTGCCAACGCCCCTGCGCCGCTAAATCCAGCGCCTGTTGCCCTTGTTCATATGCCCATAGCGCCTGTGAAATCTGGACAAATGCTCGTGCATGTTCGCCGCTACGATAATCACGGTATGCCGCGCATAACAACAGCAAACCACGGCAGCCACTCTCATGCAGCTGCACCTGAACGCCGAATTGGCGATACAGCCGCTGTGCATCTATAGGCTGCAATTGTGCTGCCACCTGTGCTGTATCCGTTTGCAGCTGCTGCCAGCGAGGCAGTGCCTTTTCCATTAACGATTGAATCATCTTCAATTGCGCCGGAAATGGCAAATGACCTGTCAGCCAGTACAATCCACGATCTCCGATATGCTGCTGCTTCATCCAGTGACCGATCAGACGGCGTCCAACATGATGATACAATTCTTCGCCAGCGCGATCATCCTCATGCGGTCCATACACAATGGTGCATTGCGCATACTGTTGATAGAGAGCAACAATTTGGCGATGCAGGTCATCATCGATTTGTGGATATAGACGATGAATCCATTGCTCCTGTTGTTTTGTAGCATCGATATATCCTGTCTGCCATTTCGCAGCAATCAGATCAAGAAACGGTAGATGCTGCAAAATATTGCCGCAGTTGATCAGCCAATACCGATCAGCACCAGCCTGTAGCACATCATCTAGCTCACGGTTCATCAATGCAGACGACGATGGAAACATCGTCAGATGATTGGACGCCTGCAAATCATGAAAAGTCACATGATAGTAAATGCCATGAGGTCCGTGATCATCAACTTGCGGCAAAGCAGAGACGCGCACATTATGATTGCCATGTCGACGCGATACCATTTTCCCATAGCCGTTATCCGCCCATATCTTGATCACACCATCTGGCAATTGCAAATGACCATCTCGATACAACTCGGCAAGCTCACCATACAATGCGATACAGCATACCGGCTGCTGTACAACATCTGCAATCATCTCATATTGCTTGCGCAGCACATTGGAGATCACTGTACCGCGACTGGATGGCGTATCAAATTGAGGGTCATCTTCCCAGAACGGCTTATCTCCTTGTCCGCGAAATGATAATACCCAAACGATCTTCTCGTCTTGTTGACGCTCAATCGCCTGCCGCCATAACTGTTCAAACTGCTGTGGATACTGTTCGTATGAAGGCGTTAGCTCTGGAAACGCACGGGCAAACATCTCCGCTCCCAGTGGCTCAGCATGATGATGCGTTACCCATAAGCCCATATCGACAGCGAGTCGATGATGAATCCCTTCACGCGGAAGATCTGTGCCGGGAATGACCATATTCCCACCGCAGCGCAGCAATGCTTCGAATACCGGTTGCCATACATCTTCTCCCGGTGGATAAACATCTGTCCAGCCGATCAGACAGACTTCATCATTCACAAACCAGCCCCGATAACGGACAGCAAACGGCTGTGAAACATACGGCAATTCCGCGATATATACCTGCTCACGCCGCACCGGAGCTAGCTCCGCCCAGAACCAGAACGGATCAACACCAAGCACATATCGGCTATAATGCAGCAATCCATAGATGATGCCCAGCTCATCTCTACCGACGATATCCAATACCCCTTGTGCACCTATACGATGAACGAACATTTCCGGTTCTCTTGGCAGTAGGGGATCGTTTGCTATCTCCTCCATAAGCAGTATACGAATATGATGAATCTGATCCTCCTGTACATCAGTTTGCTGCTCATACTCTACACTATCATTTGCATCAAAAACCTTTATATTAGGTTGCTCGCCAAATACAGCCTCATGATCGCGATAGATCATACGTAGCACATAACGAATCGGCGTAGTGATCTGCTCTGGCTCAATATATGTCACCTGTTTATCAATGGACCATGACATAAGTAATCACCTTCCCCATTCAATTGTAAACGCTATCACTCATACAATAATAGCAGAATTTTACAGAGGATGGGCTTATTTCAACAATCCTTTTTGTTGCAGGAAATCATGTGCTACTTGTGCTGCCGACTCTCCACCTACATTGACGCGGTAATTCATCTGCCGCATCTCATCATCAGTGATCTGTCCGGCAAGCTTGTTAAGCGATTCGGCAACTTCCGGGTATTGTTGGAGCGTTTCTTCTCTCATTAAGGGCGCTCCCTGATATGGTGGGAACAAATTGCGGTCGTCCTCCAGCACTTTGAGTTTGTACTGTGCCAGCTCGCTATCGGTTGAATACGCATCAATCAACTGAATATCACCAGACTCAATCGCAGTATAGCGAAGCTTCGGCTCCATCGTTGTCAGATTCGGAAACGTGAAACCGTACAGCTTCTGCATTCCCACATATCCGTCATTACGGTCAGCAAATTCGCGCGTAAAGCCTACTTTCACCTGCGGAGCAACCTGTTGCAGATCAGAAATACGGCTCAAATTATGCTGCTGCGCATAATCCGCTGGTACTGCCAGCGCATACGTATTGTTGTATTGCATCGGCGATAATAGCTCCATATGGAACGTTTGCTTCATGCCTTCTTTTGCCTGCTGATATACTTTGCCGCTATCTGTACTGTTGGCATCTTCACGCAGGAATTCAGCAATCGCTGTCCCGGTAAATTCAGGATAAATGTCTACATCGCCATTTTGCAGCGCGTTGAACAGGAATGATGTTTTGCCAAGTCCCGGTTTGAGGGAGACATTGAGATTCGTGTCCTGTTCGATCAGCTGTTGATACATATTAATGAGTATTTCTGGCTCAGAGCCAAGCTTGCCCGCGATCACTAGATCTTTTTGCGATTGATTGACCAGTGGACCGACCGTCAAGGCAACCACTACAACCGCCGCAATACCAAGCATCCATACAGCACGGCGGAAATTCGCCCGCTCTACTACCCGCAACAGCAGATCGAATACAATCGCCAGCAGTGCCGCCGGAATCGCACCAAGCAGAATCAATGCGGTATCGTTACGGTCAATCCCTAGCAAAATAATATCGCCTAACCCACCAGCACCGATCAATGCAGCCAGCGTCGTTGTACCGATAATCAGCACCATCGCGGTACGAATCCCCGCCATGATGATCGGCAATGCGAGCGGCAGTTCAATCTTGAATAACCGCTGACCACGCGTCATTCCCATCGCATCCGCCGCTTCCAGCAGTGAAGGATCGACTTTGCGGATACCAGTGTATGTATTGCGCAGAATGGGTAGTAGCGCATAGATGACAATAGCGACGATGGCTGGAACGATTCCGATACCGAGCAGCGGGATAAGCAATCCGAGTAGCGCCAACGACGGAATCGTTTGCAGCACAGCAGCAATGCCAAGCACAGCTTCCGATATTTTCAGATGACGAGAGATGTATATGCCAAGCGGAATGGCAATGACTAATGCGAACAATAACGCGATAAATGAAATCAGAATATGCTGCGATAACGCTTCCAGCCACTGATCCTGACGCTGCGTCCAAACTTCAACCAGATTGTTCCACATCATTGCTCACCTCGCTCAGGCTTAACTTCTGCCTCATACGCTGATACATCCGAACCAGCAGCTCGGAAAAATTCACGTACAAACTCATCCACTGGTTGATGGATTAATTGCTGCGGCGTATCTACCTGAATCATTTTGCCATCACGCATCACACCGATGCGATCCCCCAGCTTGATTGCTTCCTGAATATCATGGGTGACGAATACGATTGTTTTATGAATGCTATCTTGTAGCTCCAACAGATCATTTTGCAGACGTTCCCGAGCGATCGGATCAAGTGCACTAAACGGCTCATCCATTAAAATGACCGGTGGATCAGCCGCCAGCGCACGTAGTACGCCAATTCGTTGCTGCTGTCCACCGGATAATTCATGCGGTTTACGAGTACGGAAGACAGCTGGATCAAGCCCAACCATATGTAGCAGCTCGTCGATGCGCTTGTCAGTTTTTTTCCGATCCCAACCGTTTAATTCAGGTGTAATGGCAATATTCTGCTCTACTGTCAGATGAGGAAACAGTGCAATCTGTTGCAGCACATAACCGATCCCGCGACGTAACTCATGCGGCTGCATCTCCTGTACGATCTGGTTGTTCACACTGATCATGCCAGAGCTAGGTTCAATCAGCCGATTGATCATCTTGAGCGTTGTCGTCTTGCCACAACCACTCGGTCCAACCAGTACAAAAAATTCTCCTTTTTCAATATGTACATTCATCGGTTGTACAGCGATTGTTCCGTCTTCATACTGCTTCGTTACCTGTTTAAATGTAATCATGTCTAACCTCCTACATCATCGTTACCTGCTCATGTGCTATTACCCTGCATACTGTCAGCTCACCCAGTAAATTACCTTGTATCGACAATATTTCATTTAACTTTTTATAGAAGAGGATATGCGACTGATATGTAATGAAGTATGTGTCGGTAACGTAATAAACAACACAATATAAACATGAAAAAGACGACTATATTGAAAATAGTCGCCTTGTATATTGTATTTGTATCATGAACATTGTATTGATGATTGCTTATTCCTGTTCATGTGTATACAGCGTGGAATGAATATCGACAATCAATCTTCCAGCGCTGCACGCAGATCGTCGATCAGATCTTCCACATCTTCAATCCCTACTGAGATGCGTACGAGACCCGGAGTAATACCCAGCTCGGCGCGACGCTCTTCTGGAATGGATGCATGGGTCATGCGTGCCGGTACAGAGATCAGACTTTCCACGGCACCCAGACTTTCTGCTAGTGTAAAGTAGTGCAATCGGCTCAGCAGACGCTCTGCATGTTCATTACTACCAACGTCAAAGGAAATGATGCCGCCAAAGCCTTCCGCTTGCTCAGACGCCAGCTTATGCTGTGGATGCTGTTCCAGACCCGGATAGTATACTTTGCTAACCTTGTCATGCTGATCCAGAAACTTCACAATCTCCTGCGCATTGCGCTCAATTGCTTCCATGCGTAGACCAAGCGTTTTGATCCCGCGAATGAGCAACCACGAATCCTGTGGACCGAGAATACCGCCTACCGCATTCTGGATAAAATGCAGCTCATCGCCTAGCTTCTCACTGTTCACTACAGCCAATCCAGCGACCAGATCGCTATGCCCGCCCAGATATTTGGTCGCAGAGTGCAGTACGATGTCCGCGCCGAGCACAAGCGGATTTTGCCAGTATGGGGTTGCAAATGTATTGTCCACGACAACGAGTAGGTTGTGCTCATGACCGATGTCGGAGATTGCACGAATATCCGTCACTTTCAGCAGTGGATTCGTTGGCGTCTCGATATAAATTGCTTTCGTATTCGGCTGAATCGCCTGTTTTACCGCTTCCAGATCGGTTGTATCCACAAATGTAGATTCGATGCCAAGACGCGTCAATACTTTGGTAAAGATGCGATACGTACCACCGTATACATCGTCAGTCAGCAATACATGATCGCCAGTATTAAACAATGTAAATACCGCGTGAATCGCTGCCATACCAGAACCGAAGGCAAAGCCGCGCTGTCCTTCTTCCAGATCCTTGATCAACTCTTCCAGTGCAAAACGAGTCGGGTTGCCTGTACGGGAATATTCATAGCCTTGATGCACACCGATTTGTTCCTGCTGATACGTACTTACTTGGTACACGGGGACGCTAACTGCGCCTGTATTAGGATCGCCTGTAATACCGGCGTGAATGAGTTTTGTTTTGCGTTTCATATCAAATGCCTCCTTCGTAAATTTTCTTGCTCAGATACCGTTCACTACTATCCGGGAATATGGTAACGATATGCGCACCATCCGGTGCTTGTTCTGCTTCCAGCAATGCCGCATGTAGTGCGGAACCTGCGGAACTACCGATTAACAGCCCTTCCAATCGCGCTAATTCTGCTACCCGATTGAACGCATCTTCATCCGTAATCGTATGAATGGCATGAAAGTACGATTGATCGATAAAGTCAGGAATCATCTCCATGCCAATCCCTTCCGTTTTATGCGAACCAGATGGACCGCCGTTCAGAATCGAACCTTCCGGTTCTACAATTACCGTCTTCAATTGCGGATTCTGTTCTTTCAAGTAACGCGATGTACCCATGAACGTTCCGCCGGAACCGGCACCCGCTACGAATACGTCAACTTTACCATTCAGATCGTTCCAGATTTCCGGTCCCATCGTTTCGTAGTAAGCCTTTGGATTTGCTGGATTGGAAAATTGACCTGGGCAGTAGGCGTCTGGAATCTCTGCTTCCAACTCACGCGCCTTTTCAATCGCACCACGCATACCGAGTGCAGTCTGAGTATGCACAATTTCTGCACCGAGTGCCTTCATCAGAATCTGCTTCTCGATACTGAACTTTTCCGGCACAGCAAAAATAACGCGAATACCTTCGTGAATCGCCGCCATCGCCAGTCCAATACCCGCATTACCTGCGGTTGCTTCGACCAGCGTACCACCACGCTTCAACTTACCCGTCGCGAGCGCTTCCTTCACCAGTGCGCGACCGACACGGTCTTTGACACTTCCACCCGGATTCATAAATTCCAACTTGGCAAATAAACGGATGCCACGCGGCAACTCATAGGCGTGAATCTCTACCAGCGGTGTATTACCAATCAAATCCATTGTATTGTTATATAAAGTCATGATCATGCTCCTGTTCTTCTTTTAGACCAGTGGTCAATAAAATAACAAACCTTGATGCAGTGCTATTTGACAGCATCGACTATAGGATGTTTATATTCATAACCTATTAAGTTCATAGGAATTGTGAATAAGCAATAATTTGAGTATATAATCGTTTTTGCTAACCGTCAAAGGTTATTTGCTTTTTACTACAATGAAAAAAAGATGACCAGACAGCTGCAAACAACTATCTGGTCATCTTGCTATATTATCGTATTATAAACATACATCAAGCATAACGAAGAATGAACAGAACATCACTTTTCCGCATCCTCTTCTTTGACCAATCTTCTTTAACAGTCCAACTGTTATTTACGCGTACGGTCGATTTTATCTTTACCGCGTTCTAATAGATCTTTGGTTTTGTCGCGTAATGATTCATCTTCTGTTGTGCGATCATAATCGGTATCCCGCACAGCTTCGGTATTATCCATATTCGCACCAAGCGCGCCACTTGTACCAACACCGGTAGTAGGTGTACTGATATTCAGGTCGCGATCTACCGGTTGACCGGTACGATTCAGACGCTGTGCTTCTAATGCTGCCTGACTTGTACCTGGATCATCTTGATTCAGACGGCGATTTGCTTCGTCCAAACCATTCGTTTCGGTACGACGAATCGGTTCATTTAACATATCGCGATCTTCCTGACCATCCATAAGTGGCAATGTTTCACGCATATTACGATCGGTCTCGGATTCATTCCACTCGTTGCGATCTGCCAGATTGCGATCCTGAATGGGAGGATCATTGCGATGCAAACGTTGCTCCGATTCTTCTGTTGTGAACACACCGTTCACATGATCATCACTACCTTGAATCGGTGGCGTACCTGTAGCATCAGTTACAGTAGTAGTCGCTGCTGTTGCAGTTGTGTCGAAATAGCGGCTGTTGGTAGCATTGTTACGGCGGAAGACGTCATAGATGCGACCACGGTTACCGGCTGCACTATCGACCATCACCAGAATGTTACCTTCATTAATGTTGGTTTCATATTCCTTAGCTTCTTCTTCTGGAATACCTAGACCAATCAGTCCGCCTACCAGACCGCCGGCGCCCGCACCTGCTGCTGCCCCTGTCAATGCTACAGCAATCGGTCCAGCTGCCATAATCGGTCCAAAGATTGGAATCGCGGCGATGCCGAGTCCTGCTAATAGACCCGCGACACCACCAATAACACCACCGGTTGCTGCGCCTGTTGCCAGACCTTCCGGTGCTTTGGTGCCTGTTTCCTCGCTCAATTCACGCAGATCACGGCGATTTTTCCCGACGATGGAAATATCGTCCGACGAGAAGCCTTCATCCTTCAAATCACGAATGGCTTGACTTGCTTCTTCCTCGTTTACAAATACACCTACGATTTTACGGGTTTCGTCCTGAAGATTGTCATTACGGTTGTGCTCGTTGTTCAACATGATGTTTCCTCCTTCGCATTCACGCGTATTTATCTTTCAGTTTTTAGATATCATTATGAACCGTAAACCGTGCGAATGATTGCGCACTCAGTGTACTATTAACCTTGATTATGGTTTTCAAACAAATGGAATATTGTACTGCTGCTAAGCTTCTATTCTTGCGTATCTTGCACATTGGCAGCATGATTTTGACGGAAAATCTCGTACACTTCTGTCGTCCGTCCAGCTGCTTCTGCAACCAGAATCAGAATGTTTCCATCGCCCAACTGATCATGATAGCGGTGTGCATCTTCTTCAGATAATCCATAGCCAATTAGTGCGCCAATAAGTCCACCCGCTCCTGCACCGAACAGAGCACCCGTGAACATGCCGATGATCGGTCCGGCTGCCAGAATAGGACCAACGCCTGGAATGGCAAATGTACCGATGCCAGCCAACATTCCTGCCAATCCACCGAATACGGTCGTTTCTGACATACTCGTCTCTCGCTCCGCTTCAATATCAACCCCTGTCTCCTGTTCGATCAAACGTGCGTCTTCCGCATTTTTAGCTAGTACTGATATATCGCGTTCCTCGAAGCCAGCTGCTTTCAGATCGCGAATCGTTTGTACTGCATGCTGTTCATTGATAAATACACCGACAATCTTTTCCATTACTTTGTTATAATAATCGCTCATGCGTTTCACCCTCATTTCATAAAGTTCAGCTCATGTTGTATGGTTCTATGTATTATTTAGACGTATGAATAGGTCTGTTAAACGTATATTGCATAATTCATAGTTACAAATAATTGGAACGGATAAGATGTAGGATATGTTTTCTGTGATATTACGAAGGGCGACCATGCTATTTTATTAGATAAGATACAGCGATATGAACTAAGCAAGAGTAACTGAAAGACATAATCGTTCCAATCGCAGCTTCTCCCTTTCCCGTCTAACTCAAACCTAACATATGTAAACGCAACCAACTAACATCATGTTTAAAATGTCATTTATGATAGCGTTTTCAATATTACATTACGCACTTTGATCTTCTATTATGAGGTGACACAATAAGCCAATCATGACGTCATATTTCACATATTGCCTGTCACAGCAGGCTTTAAGCAGGTTCCTATTGCTTTATTACTCATGGATGTACCGCTCTGTATTCTTTATTAAAACAACACATCTATACCGCATGAGGAAGGAAGGCAGCACATTCTACATATTTACGCTATATTACAACTTTCCTTACAATAGCCTCAACGCGATACCGCTTGTCCCTAAACAACAAGCCCAAGATATCGCAAGCAAACGTCACCCATTGCTAAAGGAGGAATAGGATGCAAAAGAATATGTCCGATACGGTTCAAGTCGACCGGCTATCCCAATCCTCAGTACGGGATAAACGTCAAGGCAGATGGAAACGAATTTCGCGCAACTGGGAGTTGTACTTATTAATCGCTCCCGCCTTTCTGTACTTCCTGATCTTTCATTACGGACCGATGTATGGCATCCAGATCGCCTTCAAAAACTTTATGCCCGCACGAGGCATTACCGAAAGTCCGTGGGTCGGCTTCGACCATTTTATCCGCTTCTTCAATTCATACTACTTCTGGGATCTAATCAAAAATACACTAACCATCTCTCTCTACCAGCTCATCGTCGGTTTCCCATTACCGATCCTGCTGGCACTCGCTTTTAACGAGATCAAAAATGGCTGGTTCAAGCGTACTGTACAAACGGTTACGTACGCGCCGCATTTTATCTCGGTCGTCGTTATGGCAGGGATTATCGTTACCTTTCTCTCGCCGTCGACAGGCATTATCGTCAAAATGATCGAGTGGCTCGGCTTCACCTCACCATCCTTTCTCACTGATCCGGCATGGTTCAAGACGATGTACGTTCTATCCGGCGTCTGGCAAAGTACGGGTTGGGGCACGATCATTTATCTTGCTGCTCTGTCCGCTGTCGATCCGCAGCTGCATGAAGCCGCGATTGTTGATGGAGCGAGCCGCTGGCGTCGCATTTTGAGCATCAATATTCCGACAATCATTCCGACGATTACGATTTTGCTTATTTTGAATGTGGGCAGTATTCTTGGTGTCGGTTTTGAGAAAATATTGCTGCTGCAAAATCCACTCAATATGAGTTCATCTGATGTCATCGATACATTCGTGTACCGTACCGGTTTGCTGAATGTACAGTATAGCTTCTCAACCGCAGTCGGACTGTTTAACTCGGTAGTCAATGCGGTACTGTTAATCGCTGTCAATCAGGTCGCCCGTAAGACGAGCGAGAACAGCCTGTGGTAATCAAGCCGCGATATTGCCGACTGAAGGAGGAATTTGATTATGGCATCTGCAATTAAGGAAAGTCCATCTGACCGCGTCTTTCTTATTTTCAATTACATTTATCTGGCCATTGCGCTAACCTGTGTACTGTATCCACTCGTCTATATTGTCAGCGCCTCTATCAGCTCGCCGACATACGTCAATTCCGGTGAAATGTGGCTGTTCCCGAAAGGCATTACATTTGAAGGGTATCAACGGGTATTCGAGAATCAGTCGATCTGGCAAGGATATGGCAATACGATTCTGTACACCGTTGTGGGTACACTGGTCAATCTGATCGTAACCATTCCCGCAGCGTATGCGCTGAGTCGGTCTGACTTTGTAGGTAGAGGATTTTTTATGGGTATGTTTCTGGTCACGATGTTTTTCAGTGGCGGCTTGATTCCAACCTATCTGCTGGTGAAGAATCTCGGTATGGTCAACACGATGTGGGCACTGATCTTGCCGGGTGCCGCCTCCGTATGGAACATTATCGTCGCCCGTACATTTTTCCAATCCACGATTCCGAAAGAATTGCAGGAGGCTGCTCATATCGACGGCTGTACGAATCTGCGGTTATTTTGGAAAATCGTCGTACCGCTGTCCGCGCCAATCATTGCTGTAATGGCACTGTTCTACGGCGTTGGTCACTGGAACAGTTATTTTAACGCACTGGTATACTTAAATGATGAATCCAAATATCCACTACAAATGGTATTGCGTCAGATTCTCGTCTTGCAGGAGATGACGGGTAGCGGAATCGGTGCTGCGACGAGCGGTGAAGCAGCGATGGCAATGAATGCGCGCGCGGATGCAGCCGCACTGCTGAAATATGCAGTCATTATCGTATCTACTTTACCGATTATCGCGATCTATCCTTTCTTGCAACGCTATTTTGTACAAGGTGTGATGATCGGTTCGGTCAAAGGATAACACCACACATACGTCATCCATTTACAACATACATTGCATGTCGCAAGCGTTATCTGCTCCAACCCAATCTGAAGGAGGAATACTATGACTCACCCATCCCGTGTTCAATCCGGTTCATCCAAATCGATGTTTGCTCGGTTCAAAGCGCCCAAAACGGCAGCACTGGTCATGTCTTTTATTCTCGGTACTTCGATTCTTGCAGGCTGTTCCGGCTCCGCTGAGCCACAAGTCGGTAGCGCCGAATCTGCTGCCAATGTGAACAAGGAAGGCTTCCCGATCGTGAAGGAAAAGATTACGCTCAGTATGATGGGTCCCGATGTCGGTATGCAAAACTGGAAGGACATGCCTGCTTTTCAAGAAATGGAAAAGCTGAGCAATATCTCATTCCAATTCGAGAATCCACCACTAGATAGCTTTGAAACGAAAAAGAATCTCGTCTTCGCCAGCGGTGAATATCCCGACATCTTCTACGCTTCCTCGCTGACACAAGCAGACGAAGTCAATTATGGTAGCCAAGGGATTCTCCTGCCACTAGAAGACCTGATCGACAACGGCTACGCACCTAATTTGAAAAAAGTACTGGACGAACATCCCGAAATTCGCAAATCGATCACTACACCGGATGGACACATCTACTCTCTGCCAGTTATCAACGAGCAAAGCATCTGGTACCGCAGTCCAATGTGGTACAACGGTGACTTCCTAGAAGCGCTCAATGTCAAAGATACCGATCTGCCAACGACAACGGAAGAGTTATACGACCTGCTCGTACGTTTCCGTGACGAAGATCCGAACGGCAATGGCAAAAAAGATGAAATCCCGCTCGCTTCCGTCAAACTGGACGATATTCGTTCGTGGCTGCTGGGCGCATGGGGCATCTATGGGGAAGACATCTACAATGACGCCAACGGCAAAGTCCACTTTGCCCGTACGGAAGATGGATACCGTGAATTCCTGACGTATATGAACCGCCTGTGGAAAGAGAATCTGCTGGATCATGAGACATTCTCGCAAACCCCAGATCAGAAAAAAGCCAAAGGCGCTAACAATCAACTCGGTCTGTTCCAAGATTGGCACGCTTACTTCACTCATGGCGGGAAACCAACGACCAAAGACCCTATGTTTATTCCCGTTAAGAGCGATGCCGTTGACAAACCTGCTGTAGCCGTTCATCCGGGTCTGTCCACTGGTGCATTTGCAATTACCGAGAGCAATCCAGCTCCAGAAGCTTCTCTGCGTTGGGTAGACTATATGTACAGTTATGATGGGGCGATGCTGTTCGACAAAGGACCAGAAGGTCTTATGTACGAAACGGTTAACAAAGAAGATCACACGAAGAAATGGACAGAACTACCGAGCCAGTATAACAGCCGTGAAGACTATCGTGGTACATTGACACCTAACTATGGTACACCAGCACCAACGCTGCTCAGTCAGGATCTGCAAAAAGGGCTGAAAGAAGACTTCGACATGTGGGTCGACAAGCAAAATGAGGAGAAAATTCTCGCTTACGATCCGCAGCCTCCATTCCCTATCCTGTATCTGACCCAAGAAGAGCAAGCAGAGATCTCCAGCTTGCGTGCTGATATGGATACGTATATCCAACAGATGGAAGCCAAATTCGTAACAGGTCAAGAGCCACTTACTGGTTGGGATACGTATCTTGCTACGGTAAAACAGATGGGCAGCGACCGCATCATTGAGATTTATCAGACTGCATATGATCGCTGGAAAAATAGCTAATTTTTTTGCGGTTTTCATCCTACGAAATGAATAAATATGCAAGTATTCATCTATGAAAAGTTTATGTTTATTATGGATGTTCAGTCTACATTCACTATTCTATCTTTGCCAAATGAATACTTGTACGCCAAGGCAGTCCTTTATAGGACTGCCTTTTTTATACCTCACCTACTTTTTTACGTTCAGATTGTATAACAAATGCAGCAATAACCTTGTATATATTAGCATTTTCGTTTCTTTTCTATAATGAACAATGCGTTTTACAGGAATATACAAATAGATTTCAAAATTAAAAAAAATGACTTATTTAGTTAACAAAAAGTTACATAGCAGCCGATAATATAATTGCGGAAACAAGATTAAATATGCAATAAAGGGGATAGCATATGAAAAAATGGGGGATTTTGTGTTTGGCAGCTTTGATCGCTTTGCCTAGCACAGCTGTTACGTCAGTGTATGCCGATGAGGAAAATCCATCGAGCACAACGACAAGTAATACTAGCAATAATGAAACGTCCAGCAACAACAGTACAGTTACATCCAATACGTACTCGACGGAAAATTCGTCAACTTCCACTGAGAATAGTAATACCTCTTCATCCACTTCCAATTCTGGCGGTGGCGGTACTATCGTTACTAATTCGACAAGCAGCAAACCGGTAATCTCACTGATCGGCGATGCTAGTATTCGAATGAAGGTTGGTACTTCATTTACCGATCCGGGAACCACTGTACAGGACGATGTATACAACGACCTCTCCGCAAAGGCTACGTATACACTGAATAACCAGCCAGTAAATTCCATCGATACCAACACAATAGGCACGTATGTGATTCATTACAACGTGACGACTTCGGACGATCGTGTTGCAGATGAAGTGACTCGTGATGTAATCATAGTGGCAGTCGGTGATTATATCGATCCGTCCACCATTTCGATTAAATATTTATATGGTGCAGCTCAACATGGAGACTATGTATATGTAGCTCAACGTGAAACAGGCCTTGCCCGAGTTAATCTGTACAGTGGTAAAGTCGAGACCATTGTCAGCTCCAATCAATCGTTTATGGCAGTGGCACTTAATTCGTCCGGTGACCTATTTTATACGATTGATAGTGACCGTAACATTTATAAGTTAAGTCACAATGATCTGCAAAGTCTTCCATTAAGTGAAAGTGATTTCAATTCCAAAAAAACGAGCTACTATTATGCAGCTGACTATAACTTTATCTACGGATTGGCTATCGATCAGCAAAATAATATCTATTTTTCGGATTATACTTCTAAAGGCATTCTGAAACTGCCTGCGGGTACAACAACACCGCAAGTCGTACTGAGCAATTTTGATACGTACTTTACCAGCTTTACGATGGATTCACTTGGCAACTTATATATGAGTGGCGACAATAGCAAGCTATATCGTATCAAAGCGAATATATTGGGACAATTGCCAATCCACTCATCCGATGTTTCCGATATCAATACCAATAATTATTATAATTCATATGGAATGTTCTTTACGCCTGATGGCAGATTCTATATCAATTCTAATTTTTCTAGTTTTCAGCTAATCAAAGAAACCTCAGCATCTGTAGATGTTACACTCACTTTGAATGGCAAATCCGAAATGTACGTTTATCAAGGAGATACGTTTGTAGATCCTGGTGTAAGTGTGTCGCCTTCCGATGTGACTCCGACAGTAACCTACACACTCGATGGTTCTCCTGCACCAGGCATTGATAGTAATGTAATCGGCGTTTATACGATCCATTACACGGTAGCAGCAACAGAACAGTACGAAGCCAAAGAAATCATGCGTACAGTTACTGTTCAAGCCGTACCTACAGAATTAACCAAAGTACAGATGAATCGTCCATTCGGATTGGCTTATCACGATGGTTATGTGTACTACACCGATTATGATCGCGGTCTGTATAAAGTATCTACGACAACCTTCAAAATGAGCAAAATTGCTGACTCTTATCAGATCGTTTCCCTTGCTCTCAACAAAGAAGGCGATTTGTTCTACTCCAAAGTGTCCGACCCTACCGTTTACAAATTAAAGTATAAATATGTACGTCATAGCGAAGAACTCAATATGACTGCGGCTGATTTGCAAGAACTCAGTCAAACATATTACACATTGCCTGTAGATCTCTCTAACGATGATGTGGTCGGTATCAATGGTCTTGCCTTTGACAGTCAAGATCGTCTATATCTGAATGCTGTATCACAAAACAAGCTGAAGGTCACTAGTTCCAAAATCTGGCGTTTACCTGCCAATTCGAAAGACAATGCCGAATTAGTAGCCACGTATTCGATCGGTACGCTGGGTATGACAATTAGCCCGCTCGGCAATCTGTATGTCAATGTGATGGGATCAAACGGATTTGAAGTGTATGAAGCGGATGCTTCTTTGCTCAATAATCTTCCAATATCCGTCAATCAATTCAAATCGCTCGGTGAAACCAACAATGCTTACGGTATCGTCTTCCTGCCTGATCTGACCGGTTACACCAGTTCCGTTCAACCCATGCAAAATCTGACTAAACTGAAATTCCTGGATCGCGATTATTCCATTCCGGAAGTAATCAACGTTCCGATCACTACTATCAACTTGAATCAAAACTCAATAACTCTCAAGAAAAATGGCTCATCTCAAACATTGACAGCGACGATCTCCCCTGACAATGCGACTCATCCAGAACTCGTATGGAAAAGTAGTAATCCATCTGTAGTAACAGTACAAAATGGCGTCCTCAAACCAGTTGGCAAAGGTACAGCAACCATTCACGTGTATGCTGCTGCACAACCTGAGATTTTCTCTGACATCAATGTAACTGTTAAAGATGATGACAAATCCTCCTCTGCCTCCAGCTCCAATGATCTGAAGCTGGGCGTCGATGATGGTAAAGGCAAGAACAGCGTTCCTTCTACTGCTAACGTAGCACGTACCGTACAATCGAACGGTCAAATGCAAGATCAGATTACATTCGATTCTACAGCTATGCTGCAAGCAATTAATACGCTGAAAAGCGCTGCACAGCAAACGGTTCGTCTCGTCGTTCCAGATGCAGCAGACCAAGTAGCGCAAACGGATGTAACACTGCCACTCAATGTATCGCAAGATTTGAAAAATACGGTCATGAATTTGGAAATCAGCACTAACAATGTGAAGCTGTCTGTAGCACCTTCTTCTCTGAATAACATCAACAGTGATCTGTACTTCCACTTTATCCCGCTAAAAACGACAGCTCAGCAAAATGCTGTAGCGAATCGTGCCAAGCAGGAGCAAATCGTAAAAGATGCATTGGGCAATGGCAATATCTCGGTTGTCGGTCGTCCGATGACGATTGAAACGAATTTGCAAAATCAACCGGTGCAACTCGTAATGCCGGTCGATAACAGCGCAATCCCGACCAATGCAGCAGATCGCGAACAATGGCTGCAACAACTTCGTATCTTTATCGAGCATAGCGACGGTGATCGCGAATTGGTGCAACCGACAGTTGTCTCTTATGGCGATAACACAACAGGTCTGCAATTCACCGTTAACAAATTCAGTACGTTTACGATTGTCGATATGGATAAGCTGAATGCGTCTAACTCTACAACAACTAGCAACACCAACTCCGATAACGGAACAGGCGGCACCGTCAAACCAGCCTACATTCAAGGCTACCCTGACCAAACATTCCGTCCGGATCAAGGCATCACACGTGCCGAGATGGCATCCCTGCTCTACCGTCTGCAAGCAAGCGGTGGTACAGGCACAGCTGGTACAGTGAACTATAGCGATGTATCGTCCAGCTTCTGGACAAAACAAGCTATCAATGCCATGCAAGCAAGCGGTCTGATGAAAGGTCGTACTAGCACTACCTTCGCACCAGCTCAACTGATTACGCGTGCCGAAATGGCTGCAATTGTTAGTCGCTGGCAAGGTCTGAGCGGTACAGGCAGTTCATTTGCAAGTGATATTAACGGCAACTGGGCAGAAACGGATATCAAACGTGTAGTAACCGCTGGTCTGATGCAGGGCATTACGCCTGCCAGCTTCCAGCCGAACCAACCGTTAACCCGTGCACAAGCAGTTACAATCCTGAACAAAATTCTGGAGAAAACCGCTAACCTGTCTGCCGGTACAACGTCATGGAAAGACGTTCCGTCTTCCCACTGGGCATACAGCGATATTATGGAAGCTTCCAACTCCTACTCGCTGAAATAAACCGGTTACCAACCTTCAACAACTCAGGTATCCCGGCAACATGTCACCCAGAACTTCAAATGCATACTAAGAAAAGGCAGTCCCGCGAAGGGGCTGCCTTTTTTTCATTGCAATCATTTATGAAATGGAATTCCGTACCTGTAAATGATCTTCTCCTTCACTGCCATGATGCAATTTGCGGTATTGCCCAGGAGTACAGCCCATTTCCTTTTTAAACTTGCGGATAAAATTAGCCGTATCCAGATAACCTACGCGCACGATAATATCCTTGAGTGGATCATCCGTTTCCGTAATCTGACGAATAACCTCATCCCGGCGCAGCTGCCAGATATATTGGGAAAAGGTCTGCCCGGTCTTATCCTTGAATGTCCGGCTCAAATACGAACTGGAAATGGAAAACTGCTGCGATATCGCTTCCAGACTGAGCGCATAATCGCAATACTGCTGATGTACATGCGCAACGACCTGATCCATGAGCGATACTTGCTCTGTTTCCTGCTTGTGCTCCGCACATGCACAGATTCGTACAGCCAGCTGCTGTAACCGCCCCTCCAGTTCTTCCGCTGTCTCGAATGCAGATAGCTGCGGCATATCACGCAGACTGCCCAGCAATCCCGCATCGGTAGCAGCACGTAGCACCGTATTCAACAGATCAAACAATATACATCGCATCAGTGGCAGTGGCAGCGATTCACTGTGCACACCAGTCGTAATGACATGAATCATATGACTGGCAACTTGAATATTGCCCTGCTTCAAGCTCTGAGACAGCTTTAATAGCGATTCATTGCTGATCCAGTATTGTCCACTGCCTTGTCGCGCATCATCGTCATGCAATTGATTGAAATAAATGACACTCGCATCATCACCACTTACCCGATACTCCATCGCGGTTGCAGCTTCGATAAACGACTGGTTGATCGCCTCCAGCTGCTCATATCCATTCCCTACACCGACATTCGGACGTATGCCATAATGATTGAACACAATATCGCGCACAGCTTCCACAATGTCCGTCATGCCATTTGCAATATTGTCATCCTCCTGCGGCTTCCAGCATACGGCAAGTGCCAGACGATTGCTGGACGAGTATTCTACCCCATACACCTGAGCAGATAAAGACTCCAATTGCACCTCACTCAAAATATCCGGCAGTGTCAGATAGGCACTGAATGTCTCATCCAGCAACTCCACATTACTCTGCTCTAGCGATGATTCTGAACGACGAGCAATTAGTGTATCTCCCGATACAATCATGACAAAATATCGTTTCCTATCACCACGTAATCCCAGATCATCGATCAGACGCGCGGTTTCTGCATCATCCGGCTGCCCATGCTTCATTAGCATCAACAGACACTGATGCCGTACATACGGCTCCTGCAAGCCAACACGATCGCGATAATCAAGCAGCGTCTGACGAATCCATGCCCACTCGTTGTTAAGCGGCTGTGCAGATGCTTTTCCACTGGATGACGTTATACCACCACGGCTCTGTGCAAACTCCACCAGATCACGCAGCGGACCATATTGCCGCCTTGCTAGCATTAATGCCACTGGAATACCCGCAAGCGCCACCAGTGCGAAGATCAGCACAATGAGTGTCTGTACATGGAAGATACGGCTAAAAAATTGATCGCTCGGCATCGTAGTCACATACGTCCAGCCATTTTCCTGCGATTCTACCGCTACCACCGATTGTTGCTTGCCGTTCAATTCCATATTGTGAATACCGGATGTTAGCCCTGACAACGTACCCAGCTCTAACGGCGTTGGCGGTGTATCATGATTGTTCGTCGTCAGCACATGACCATTGTTATCAAAAATATAACTGTTACCTTTGAAGTCGCTCAATACCGAATCCATCATGCCGGTCAGACGCGATTCATTGATCAAATACACGACCGTTGCATATGGATACGCATCGGTCGGTTTGATCGGCACCATATGTACCAGCATGGACGATTGCCGCGAATTGACACTCACCTCTTCCGCAGGGCGAGTCATCGGATACTTGATTTCGTTCAGATCACGCCGGATCGCCTGCTGATCCCAGCCAGTGAACTTGTACGTTTTCCCAAATACGACATTTAATCCGCTTAATCCATCTGAAGAGTAAATGACCGAATCATTGTGAAAATAAAGTAGTAGATCATCCACAATTGCACTATTCGCACGATATTGATCCAAGCGACGAATCGCTTCGCTGCTATAATACGGATGCTTGACCATATAACGGGTCAGACTATTGTCATAACTCATACGAATCGCAATATCGCGTAGCTCTGTCATACGCCCGTCAATCGTCATTCGCACCTGATTGAGTTGATTGACATTGGACTGCTCAATCTCAGTACGCAGACTGTTGACCGCACTTTGGTAGATGAAGATCGTAATCACAATCAATGGAACTAGAAAAATCAGCAAATACGACACCATATAACTCCGCTGCAAACGGGAACCTAAGCCTGAACGTATCAACCTCATCCGTCTCCTCCTCACGCGCCTTCATTCATAGTATTGAATAATGGCGCAAATGAATTATGGAATACGCAACAACGTCATGATTGTTGTTGATCGGAAATGTGGAACAAAGCGTAATGTTTCTGTAAATCATCTTCTTCATTCGCAAATGACTATCAAATCGTGAAAACATTCATAACATTACAATGATTCATTTTACAAAACGAAAACATGATTAACCCAATTGTAACTTATTCTCGCTATCTGAAAAGGCTTAACTTTGTTTAAACACCAAATTTAGTACTTTTTGATCACCTTTGTCTAACGCAACATTTACATAGATTGTTGGAAAATCCGGCATAGATGCAGAAGTATGTAAAATTCGATGTGATGAATTGCATGGGGCAAGTAGGAGTTTATCAGGAAAGGAATGACTTTCTTAGCCTATTCTGGTATGATGAACACGAAATCCCGACAGAAAGGATGATGATCATGAGAACCTTTACTTTTTTTCACAGCTGTCCGACGCCCTTGACCATTTCTGAATCGGGAGCCATGACCGGATAACGTATCATAAGCTCCCTTCATCCAAAGGAGCTAACCGAATTGAATAACAATAACAACACAAGCACGAATACGAATACGAATACGAATACGAATACGAATACGAATACGAACTATGTTGTAAGTATGTCTGACTATGGATACAATGATTATTTTGCAGATCAATTTAATCAGCTGGAGCAAAGTACGTCGCTTATTCCAGCGCGTGTGACTGCTGTCTTCAAGCACGTACTGCGCGTCATATCTGCGGATGGTGAACAGCTTGCACGTCCGAAGACTTCTGCCTTCCGCGATGCTCTGCGCACTGAACGTCCGGCGATTGGTGATTTTGTTGCACTGGAGAGTCATCCGGGCGATACTTCGCTGATCCATGCCGTCTTACAGCGCCAGACATTATTTCTGCGAGATGATCCAGACCCGGACGCACAGCAGCAAGTCGTCGCGGCGAATTTTGATTATTGCTTTCTTGTTAGTTCAGCCAATGACGATTTCAACATCAATCGTTTGGAACGCTATCTGACAATCGCCTGGAACAGTGGCGCTCGTCCAGTTATCGTTTTGACCAAAGCAGATCTGGCACATAATCTGTCCACTTATCTGGATGAACTGGAAGCCGCAGCGGTAGGCGTGCCTGTCTTTGCCGTAGATAGTCTGAGCGGCAGCGGGCTACCGGCACTTCGCGCGATGCTGTCTCCCGGTCAGACGATTGTGCTGCTTGGCTCATCTGGTGTTGGCAAGTCGTCACTCGTTAACGCACTGGCGGGTGAGGAGAAAATGAAAACAGGTGGCATTCGCGAAGACGATACGCGTGGTCGTCATACGACTACTCACCGTGAACTGCATCTGCTATCCAATGGCGTGATCGTCATTGATACACCGGGTATGCGAGGGCTTGGTGTTGGTCAGGCATCAGAAGGTTTAGAAGAAACATTTAGCGATATTGAAACGCTTGGTGAACAATGTCGTTTCGCCGATTGCTCACATGAAAATGAACCCGGCTGCGCGGTACAACAAGCGCTAACTGATGGTACACTCTCATCCAAACACTACATCAATTGGCAAAAGCTCAAACGCGAGATCGCCTTCAACGAGCGCAAACAAAACAGTCAACAAATGCGCCAGGACAAGCAAAAATGGAAAGCAATTAGCAAAGCTATTAAAGGCAATAAAAACAGCCCGAAAAATAACAAAAAAGCTTAATTGGGACGTCTATTTGAATATTTCATTCTGTTTCGTCTCCTTATTATGTAGTACCGCTATAATGGTCACTGCGCTAATCACTTTGCTATTATATCTATAGTGTTGCTATGTCCATGTTACTCGCATGTCTACACAACAGTCACTCCCATGCTTATACAATATGGTTAAGTAAATCCACGTAAATATATTCATGCATTTATGTGGATGAATGAGCATATCCCTTCCATTCATTTAGCGTATGCAAAAAAGCTTCCCTTTCTCTACACGGTTTTCAGAACCGCTTGAAGAAGTGAAGCTTTTTATGCGTAAGACATTATTCATTTCTAATCTAGTATGCTCTAAAAATCATAAAATCACAAAATTACAACTTCCGGCTCCGGTACAAAACCGAAACGTGCATCTACTTTTTCCTGTACGAGATTGATCAGATGCAGCACATCACTGGCAGTTGCACCACCGGTATTTTGAATAAAATTGCCATGATGCGGTGAGATGCGTGCCTGTCCATGCTGGGTACCACGCAATCCTAACTCATCTACCAGCTTGCCGGTCGGCTGACCGAAATCATAATTATTTTTGAATACCGATCCACAACACGCATGGTCAAAATGATGCTTGCCGCCTCGATCGTCGATCACATCGTGAAATGCCTGTGGAACACGATAACCCGCTGCTTCTAGACGCGGAATCCAGTTTTTGTAATAAGCAAAATACTCTGGCAAGATCGACGACGCGATACTCGACTCTCTCATCTCGCGCATAATCTCATCCCATTGCTCTTGTTCCGGTAGCGTGTACTCCCCGATATGCAAATCTGCACCAACGATAATCCACGGATTTTGCTGAAAAATGGATTGCTTGTACGCATACTGACATTGCTCTACGCCAATCTGCTGCATCCCCTTTTCCGGGTGCATCACATCAATATAATACACACGCTCTAGCAAACCGCTAATATCGTGTTTAAAATATTTGGCATTCATATAAATGCCCGCCCCCATCGTACCGGGCAGCAAATACGTAAAGTCCATCCCCTGTATACCAGTCATAACACCGATCAGCGCAAGCCATGTCATCGGTACTCCTGCCGACACAAACAGCCGATTTGTGGAAAATTCCAATTCTACATGGCGCTTGAGCGACAGAAACAGCATATCGTCCTGCGGCTGATCCGGGAACAGTACATTGGAACCCATACCGAACCATTTCACACCTAGTCCTTTTTGCTTACTGCCTTCCAACAATGTTACCAGTTCAGCAGTCGTCGCAGGCTGTCCCAGATGCCGCGCGGTACCACCAATTTCATAAGTCGAATAAGGAGCCAGACTGGCATTCAGCTGGCATAATTGATCAAATTGCAGTGTGTTCACATTCATCGTAACCCCTCAGTTCATACACCAAATGTTTGCTTCTCTCTTTTGCATATTGTTGTAGATGTATACTCCAATTGCCGACGAGCGGCATCTTACCTATTATAGATAAGCTTGCATGAAAACCCAAGCACAAAAAAATAATAATTTTCTCATTTTCATGACTTTTTCAACATATTCATTGACTATGCCTGTGAACAGGCGTAAAATTTTAAATTGCGATTATATGAAATTCACGTGTCTGCACTACCCATTTTTGAATAAAAGGTGATAATTATGTCTACAAGTCCATACCGGATTTTGTTGTTCTATAAATTCGTCAACATTGATGATCCGGAAACATTAACCGCTGAGCATCTGCAATATTGCAAAGACCTCGGCATCAAAGGGCGCATCCTGATTGCGCCTGAAGGTATTAACGGTACACTATCTGGCACATGGGAGCAAACAGAGCAGTATATGAATGATATGCGTGCTGATGCGCGCTTTGCCGATATGGTGTTCAAGATCGACGAATCGGACGTTCATGCGTTCAAAAAGATTTTCGTTCGTCACAAGCAAGAACTCGTCACGTTCCGTCTGGAAGAGGATGTAAACCCGAACGATCTGACCGGCACGCATCTCTCGCCCAAAGAATTTTACGAGCAGCTGCAACGTGATGATGTAATCGTCATCGACGGTCGCAACGACTACGAATATGATATCGGTCATTTCCGCGGTGCAATCCGTCCAGGTGTCGAATCGTCCCGTGAGTTCCCAGAATGGATTCGTGAGAACTTAAGTGAGTTCAAGGATAAAAAGATTCTGACGTATTGCACAGGTGGCGTGCGCTGTGAGAAACTGTCCGGCTTCCTGCTAAAAGAAGGCTTTAATGATGTTGCTCAGCTGGATGGCGGTATCGTCACCTACAGCAAAGACCCTGAAGTCCAAGGTCGGCTGTTTGACGGCAAATGCTATGTATTCGATGAGCGCATCTCCGTTACAATTAACCATACTGACGAGGATATAATCGTTGGAAAATGCTTCCACTGTGAAGATACGACAGATCATTATGTGAACTGCCCGGTGTGCAACTTGCAGCATATCGTGTGTGATAGCTGTGAAGATGAGCATGAGCATTATTGTTCAGATGCTTGTCGGGAGCAGGCGCTAGTAACGGCGCAAAAATGAATATAAGATTTTGATGTAATATAGTATTGATGTAAAAAGGAATAGTCGACGATTGCTGTGTTCGCAGTGATCGTCGACTATTTTTAATTTATGGGTATTATAGCTTGGGTATATTCACATCATGCGGCTGGAATCAAAATATTGGCTTGGTCCGCCGTGATCGAGTTCAAGTTGTTCGCGGTAATTGCCGCTCGTATATTCGCCGATGATACGGCGCCAGAACGTTTGAGCGGGGATGTTGGTGCTGACCTGCGTAACTTTCCAGCGACCAGAATAGCGGTCGAACAGTTGATGGGCTGCCCATTTGCCGACACCAGCGCGTCTATATTTGTGCAGTACGAAGAATTCGGTCATATAGTAATCCGCAGCTTCTCCGGTTCCAAGTCGGTCAACAAGTGCAAAGCCCGCAATACGGTAATCCGAGTAGATGAGATATGGAAATTTGCGTCCGGGACGGCTCCAAAATTCGTCAAGATCAGGGTATTCAGGGAAGCGTCCTTTATCGTTCAATTCGATATTCAGATAATATGTAAAATCGTATAGATAGAATTGCATCATTTCGCGAATGACTTTTTTCTTGCTTCTTGGTACCATTTCCAGCGATAGCGCCATGATCGCCCCTCCGTTGTATGTCAGTCGGTGTGTGTACACATCCAGCACATGAAAATTTTGGCATTTATCTCATGCCTTCCTTCTACTATATAACGTGGATGTCCAAGGAAGCAAATCATTGTGTTACAATCAAATTATGAGGTGAGACAACGATATGACGATACAGAAAATCAACGATCGCCGCAAGCTGGAAGAGAAGTTGCCGTCCATGCCGTGGTATGTAGAGCAGTTCATCGGCTATAAGCTGCCCGATCTGTCACCATCCACATTGCTGGAATACATACGGGATTATGAATCCTTTTTTGGCTGGTTGATTGCCGAAGGATTATCTACTGCGACGTCATTTACAGATATTCAATTGCAAGAACTAGAGACGCTGCGAATGGATGATGTGACAGGTTACCGACTGCATTTGACGACCCGTGCTGAGAGTACGAACGCGCGTGTCACCGTGTCACGCAAGCTGTCCTCCCTGCGCTCGCTATTTCATTATTTAAGCCAAATTGCTGAGGATGATGACTTTTACCCTTTATTAAAACGTAATATTATGGCCAAAATCGAAGTCAAACGGCTGCACAAACCGAAGGATACCGCTGCCAAGCTAAAAGGGAAAATTCTGGAGGATGAAGAACTGCTGGAGTTTGTCGGCTACATTCTCGAAGGGCACCGCGAGACCATTGCCAAAAACAAACAAGCACTGTATTCGTATGAGCTGAATCGAGAACGCGATGCCTGTATTGCCAGTCTCATTCTAAACTCCGGGTTACGCGTGTCCGAGGTTGTGAATTTGAATATGAATGATCTGGATCTTAATCAGAAGATGTTGTATGTATCGCGTAAAGGTAATAATGACGAGACATTCAAAACGCCTGTGTATTTCCGTGAGCAGGCGCGCGATGAATTGAATACGTATTTGCAATTGCGCGAGTCTCGTTACCGTACACCACGCAATGAGTCAGCACTATTCGTTGCCAAGCCAAATGGACAATCTTCCGGTAAACGCATGACCAAGCGTGCAATTCAGGCGATGATTATCAAGTACGCCACGCATTTTGGTAAGCCCTATTTGACGGTGCATAAGCTGCGGCATTCCTTTGCCACCGATTATTATTTGCAAAATGATATTTATAAGACCAAAGAGCAGCTTGGTCACGCTTCAACAGAAACGACCGAGATCTATGCGCATCTGACCGATAAAACGATGTCCGAGGCGATTGAACGTCGCGGTGATCAATAAAGTAATACCGTCCTACTCTCCATCTGGAAGCGCAGGACGGTGTTTGGCATACCAATCATTAGATGATTGTTACTTCTCGTTTGTCAGTTTAACCGCCAGCTCGATAAACGAAGCGACTGCTGTACGAATACGAAGCTCCACACCTTCGTCAGCCGGATTACCGTCCTGATCAAACTCACGCTGTGCGCCGCCAATGGATATCCATTCCGGGCAGTTGATGCCGTGCAGATTGCGCACGATCGTTTGCAGATGTAGCAGCGAAGCTGTACCAACCTGACCACCTGCGGAGTTAGCAGCTAGTACTACTTTGTTATTAAAAGACTCGCTGTTGAGGAAATCGAGTGCATTTTTCAGAACACCTGATAGTGAACCGTGATACTCCGGTGTTGCAAGCACGAGTGCATCCGCGCCTTTGGCAGCAGCGGACAGCTTCAGTACTTCCTCATGACCGTACGCTTCGCCCGGACCGTACAACGGCAATGGATGCTGTTGCAGATCAAATACTTCTGCTTCATGCCCTTGCTCTTTTAACAGACGAGCAATATATTCACACAGCCGGGTGGTGGATGCTTCTGGGCGTGTGCTTCCTGCGATGAGTGTTACTTTTAACATGTTAATCTCCTCCTACGTTCTATCATCTCTATTTGTTCACATGCGCTTGTTCATCCTTAGGTAATGCGGGAAATCAGGATTCTATGTAAGCATTCAATAACGTGAACAATTCCATAATACCATCTTTTCCGCATGGAATAATAGGTGTTTGCTTCAAATTTGAAAAATGGGCAGCGACGATCTCTGGTTGTAGACGTGCATAGATCCAGTGCAGCGCAGTCACCTGCTCTACTAATTCCAGCCCTGCTTCATCTGCAACAATGACCACCTTCGGATAACTTTCCATTTTAAAGCCTTCCACGATAATCAGATCATACGGGGGCTTGCCGGTTTGTGCCAGTTGGTGAATCAACTCATCCAAGGGTGTCGATTGCCCATATAGAATTGCAGTACGAGACGGCGAAGTGATTGCTACCGCCGCCGCACCCGCTTCTGTATGGGCAAATGTATCGGTACCTTCATGATCCATTTGAAAATTATGCGCATCATGCTTGATGACTGCTACCCGTTTGCCTGCCGCTGCCCATAATGAGAGTAATGAAGTGATGAGTGTTGTTTTGCCAGCATTTTTGTAACCGACGATCTGAATAACCGGGATGGACGTGTTCTGCTGATTACCGCTCATTAGCGTACCAACCTCAGCACACTGACACTGGTGCCAGCAGGCAATGTTTCACTCGTTGGTGGAATGACGATTAGGCAATCGCTATCCTTGATCGTCACCATCACATTCGACTCATCCAGCAATGCGGGATAAGCGATCAGCTTGCCATCGTGCGCTTCCAGCCGTCCGCGTACATAGCGAGTAAAGCTGTTAATCTTCACATAGTCACGTCCCAGCTCTGCTTGCCACTCTGGCAAATAACTGTCCTGACTGCCCATCATTTGACGAATGGTTGGACGGACAAGTAATTCACAACCGACAAAACAAGCACCCGGATTACCAGACAGCGCGAACAACAGCTTGCCATCCTTGACTGCACCAGTCGTTACGCTGCCCGGACGCATTGAGATTTTGTTAAACAGCATCTCTACATCATCACTGCGTACAAGGTCACCCATAATATCGTAATCTCCAACCGAGACACCACCGCTGGATACGACCAGATCATACGTTTCCAGTGCATTCAGCATCATGCCACGTGCCAGTTCCAGATCGTCTTCGACAGCTCCCAGCAGATGCGGCTCACCACCTGCGGCAGTAATTTGCTCAGCGAGCATAAGCGAGTTGCTATTGCGGATTTTGCCCGGTTCAATCTCGTCCTCCACACTAAGCAATTCCGTACCTGTGGAAAATACCGCTACCTGTGGACGACGATATACCGTGACCGTATGTACGCCAAAGGTCGCCAGTACACTAATCTCCCCTGCTCCGATTACTCTGCCTTGCTCAAGTAGCACATCGCCCTGCTGAACTTCCAAACCGATCGGCGTAATATTACGTCCACTCTCCATCTGACGCTTGATACCGACAAAGGTCTCTCCGTCTTCTATCCGTTGCTCGGTCATTTCCAGCATTACGACCACGTCCGCACCGTCCGGCACCATTGCGCCTGTCATAATGCGTGAAGCATGACCGGACGTAATATGTACAGATGGCGTATACCCACACGGGATATTATCGACTACTTTGAGCCAGATCACCTGATCACTGGATGCTTGCTTCAGATCAGCAGATACAAGTGCATAACCGTCCATGCCGGAACGACGAAAATGCGGATAAGGATGAGGTGCTGTGACTGTTTGTGCTAGAAAACGTCCGCCTGCTGTATGCAATGGAATCTGTTCAGTTGCAGATGGTTGGACATGAGCGGCAATCTTCTGTTGAGCTGCTGCGGGTGTAATCGGTTTACGATGAAATTTGGCAGGATCCAGCTGAGCTGGTATTGCACTATTTTGCTCTGATTCGGGTTGTGCTGTCATAAGTATAGTCCCTCCAAAATAAATATACATACAATCACTTACTTACAAGATTCACTTCATTACGCAAACTTGATGATGAAATCAAAAGGTAAACATGCCAGGTACATATTTCTGTCCTGGTATCGTAGTCTCATTTATAACTCAAGTATAATAGACATGCAAGTCAACCTGTAATGAACGTACATGCAAAGTTCGGCAGGGCGTTGTATGTCGAAGATGGTTATTGAGTTTGCATACGTTGCTGTATCTTACTATAAGAAGTAGCGTGAATTGTTATAAAATGATGATTTACGTTTTCTACGTATCGTATGTATGCTAGAACTGGAAATGTTGGGTTCGCGGTTGAAGTGGCATAGAATATTATAGTTTCTATTATGAATTTTTCATATGTTTATTTTTTAATATTAACAAAATAGAACAAATCCCTCCTCGACTAACAATATGGTTGGTTGGTTGGTTGGTTGGTTGGTTGGTTGGTTGGTTGGTTGGTTGGTTGGTTGGTTGGTTGGTTGGTTATACTAGCCCTTTATCTACAAACAAAAGCAGGAATCTACGTATCACCAATGTAGATTCCTGCTTGGATGTTGCCAAATGCAATTCATTTTACCGTTCTATCTTCGTCCGCGTTTACGAACTTTACCGGAGCCAAAGCTGGATTTGGGCGAACTGCTGCGTGAGGAGAAGAACCCCCCGCTTTTGTTGGACGAGCTGCTGCCGCGGTTGATTGTGCCGCTAGAAGATGGCGAACCGCGATTGGAGACATCACTTCCATACGTAGAACGTTTCGATCCGGATGTATTGCCTCGTTTGAAAATAGAACCGGATTTATCCACCGTCAGCGGTGGAGCCTGCTTCATATCCTGTGCAGATGGCTTGTTATACTGCGTCTTCGGCGGATAGGTGTTCTGACTTGTATATCCTCGGTATGTACCGCCGCCATATCCTCCGTAACCACCATAACTGCTACCGCCGAACAATTGCTGAAGCAGCGACGCCGTCAAATACCCCTGCAAAAAGCTAGAGTTGTAATTTTGTCGTACATATTCGGTGGAATCGACCTCAATTAATGTATCTTCCGTTTTCGCCGGATCACGCTGCACCTGAATCAGTTCATCGTTATAGACGAGAAACATGCGCTCCGGGTCTTGCACTGACATATTTTCAGGCGTGCGTTGATCAGACAATTGCTCCGCCACTACCGGCACCGTCTGATTGGCAGCACGATATACATACGAAGTAGAATTACCATTGCGACTAACCGATTCCAGCGGGTAGTTGATCTTCGAGCTGCCAAATCCACAGCCTGACAGTAGCGATGCAACCAGACTGACGATCAGAATCAGTTTTATTGTAAAAGATGATCGTTGTTTCATATACATTCGCTCCTAATTGGCCCGGATGACCGAAACATCGCCATTCAGTACATATTCGCCTTCATACAGAGTAAAACGTCCACCCTGCCATTCAATGCGCAACAGCTTGTGGTCATCCGATTGATGCTGCCACACATGCTGATCACCGTTGGCTGCTCCCGGCAATACAGGTGTACGCCCAGTAGATAACACCGTCCCACTATATTGCTCATCCAAATAATAATCAGTGCCATCCATCTCAATATGAGTTGGCACTTCATTCGGATTCTCCAATCCACCATCAATCGGTGCATACAGTGCATAACGCAGTTGTTCCCGCGATTCCACATGCAGATATACAATGTTCGAGCCATCTTGCAGCGTTAGCATGACCGCGTTACGCGCCGCATTACGCGCAGTGCCGACCACTTCGTATGTAATCAGCGACACCTCGCATATATCACCAGCACGCAAATCCAGCGGCCCTTTGTCTGGACGCGGTGCTTCTGGTTTGGAGATCAGATTGCTAATTCGTTTCCACAGTCCCATGATTATGCATTCCTCTCTATCCTTGTTGCTATCAATTGATATTATTTCCTTCAGATTCGAGACACACCTGTTCATTTACAGCGAAGCGGAAATGATAAATGCGCCAACTAGTTGCAGCGCGCCACCAAGCAATCCATGTCCGATCATACCTTGACGTGTACCTTCATCCAGATCCAAGCCAGCAATTTTCTTGAGTAATAGTCGTGCGAGCTGTTCCAACACGAGCAAGATCACAAACGATACGATCGATACAAGCACTGCTTCCCACAGACTCCACGACGTATTAATCGATACCGACAAAATGTAACCTTGTGCAAACAACTTCATCACCAGTCGAATGGCTACCGCTGTATTGCCTGCCTTGATCTCGGCAATGTCCTTATATTTCGTAAAAAAAGAATCCAGATACATAAGCACACATAACAGTACAGCACCTACACCAGTCCATACGAGAATTTGCAGTATAATATCCCAATTCATGCAGTTTCCAGCCTCCAACAATTTAGAATCAATTCCATGTTACTGTCCATCTGATTAAAATAGCCAAACAAAAACGAAGGAAGAACCGTTATCGTTCTTGCCTTCGTTCGTTATCCGCATCATGAGGATACAATTATTGCTTTTCGTATTGCTTCATCAGCGCAGACAGTTCGTCCTCGATCTCCTTGTTCGTGCCAAGTGCTTCGATTTCGTCGTCCAGCGATTTGCCTTTGGTGTTCATCTCGTTGCTTGCTTCGGCGCGTGCTTCCATTTGCAACATTTTGTCTTCCATGCGCTTCATACCGGAAGCGGCTGAATCGGCGCTGAACCCATTCATCGTTTTGTTGATCTCGGTTTGTGCCTTCGCTGCGTTATAGCGAGCAACCAAAGTTTCGCGCTTGTTCTTCATCTCGTTCAGCTGCTTGCGCATCTCTTCCAATTTGCCACGCAGATTGTCAGCTGCCGCTTTGTTTTGGTCAAAATTAGCTTTGTATTCGTCACGCTTCGCTTCGGCGCTTTTCTTTTCTTCCAGCGCACGACGAGCGAGATCAATGTTTTGTGCTTGAGCAGCAACATGCGCTTGCTCTTCACGTTTTTTCACTAGTGCATCCTGTTCTTCGTACAATTGCTTAAAACGCTTCTCAATAGCAATTTGTGAAGCGACTGCTTTTTCCGCATCTTCCAGATCGGCTGCCATATCGCGAATATACTGATCTGTCATTTTGATCGGGTCTTCTGCCTTTTCGATCAGGGCGTACACATTGGACAGCGTAAGATCACGCAAACGTTTGAAAATAGACATAACTTTGTTCCCTCCACTTGATTATTTAAAATGCGCAATGCCTAACACAAAACCCCGGTCATGCACACCCGGTTGTTTGTTATGCAGGTTAATACGGAGAAACATACATATGGTTTCAGCTTCAATTCTCAGGTGTGCCAGCACCCTATCGACTGGTAGAACGAACGGACGGCATAGAGTATGTACAACTATGTTCCATGAATATCCAGATCGCTCTATCATCATTAAAGCTCGCTCTGGAAACACATGTTTTCCATTAAGAGGTAATAAATAATTACCCAAACAGATATGCCTTTGATTCTCAACACATTCATTTTAGCGGATATTAGGACTATAGTCTATATTCAAGCATGTGAAATGGCATATTTGCACAAATGCGCAAGAAGATCATTTCAGTCATCTATTCAATTTAACCTTGTCGTACTTATCGATAACATAGATCATGACACATAAATACCCCTCATCAGTGGTTGGGGAGCCACCGATAAGGGGTATCTGTTCATTCAGAAGGGGTTGGATGGTTTGTAGTCAACCACGTCGCCGGGACGAAGGGCGAGTGATTGGATTTTAGCGTGTTGTTACAAACAGATTATTGCTGTATTACATCGATTTGGTCAGTGTGATTGAGCTGTTGTTGTCGCTCCATTCTACATCCCAGCCAAGCAGTTCAGTGATCGAGCGCAGTGGTACAACCGTACGACCATCGCTGTTCACCATTGCTGTTGCGGACAGTTTTTTGGTTTGACCATTTACTACGACTGTATCTTTGCCAATCCAGAATTTCATAGTATCGGAACCAGCAGTTACAGTTACTTCGTTAGCTGCTTTGTTCCAAGTTACTTTCGCACCGATTCCTTCGCCCAAATAGCGCAGTGGAATATACGTAGTGCCATTCATAACCATTGGAGCAGTATCCATCATCGTTGTTTTACCATCGATTTTCAGCGTTTTGCTGTTCAGCTTCATCCAGATCATCATATCATCAGAAGTCGAAGTCGATGGTGTAGATGTGCTTGGTGTTGTTGGAGTTGGTGCTGGTGTCGTTGTTTGCGGTTGCTCTGCTGGTGCAGAAGCTGTTGCAAATTTGTCAGGGTATTGTTTTACAATTGCGCCACCCAGTGCTTCGCCGATACCGAACATTGTTTTGTAGCCTTCACGGTCGGCAGTGTAAGAACCAGCATAGTCTTTGCTTGCATATTTATCAATGACAGCTTGTACTTGATCTTCGTGTGTCATCAGTGCATTTTGGGCTGCGCTAGCTGGCAGGTTGTTGGCTGTAGCTGTACCTAAGAAGCTAGCGAAGTCTTTTGTAAATGTAGTGATGCGATCTTTCACTGCTGTCAATGCTGCTTGATCATTCTTTTTCAGTGCATCTACATAGTCGCTTTGTGCTTTGATGTGATTAGTTACCCAGATTTGTTCGAATTGATCAGCACCTGCATTGCCATAGATAGATGCAATCGCTGCTTTGAAATCGTTTGTGTTGCCTGCTTCAGCGGCAATCAGTGCATCAGAAGCAGCAGATTTACCATCATACTGCTCTTTCATTTGCAGTGTGGACAGTGCAAAGTGCTCAGCTGCCAGATGGTTCAATGCAGAACGCAGATCAGCGGCTGGTGTATCAACGCTCGTGTTGTCAAACATTGCTGGTTTTTGCGCTACGATAGCACCGGACAATGCTTTACTGATAGTAAACATCGTGTTCAGACCTTCACGATATTCTGTATACGCACCGCTGTAATCGCCAGCTACGTATTTTTCAAATACATCTTGTACTTCATCTTCATGCAGGCGAATAGCTTTGGCTGCTGCATCTTCAGGCAGTTTATTTTCAGTTGCTGTTGCCAGGAAAGCGGAGAATTCATCGACAAACGTTTGAACTTTCGCTTCGGCTGCTTTCACAGCTGTCTGGTCATTCGCTTTTGTTGCTTTTACCAGTTCATCAGTGTATTGGTTATGAGCACGGAAGATACGCTCGAACTCGTCAGCTCCTTGTTTGCCGTACAGAGATTCGATAGCAGGTCCCATATCGACCGCATTCTGGTCGAGTGCTTTGTAAGCTTCGGCTGCATCAGGTGCGCCTTCATATGCTTTGGTCATTGCTTCAACAGCCAGTTTAAAGTGCTCGGATAAAAGATAATCCAGACCTGCACGTAATTCCGCTGCTTTGGTGCTTACTGTTGGTGCTGTTGTAGTAGTGGAATTCATGTCTGCCGCAAAAGCACCAGTAGTCGGCACAAGCAGAGATAACGTCAAAACAGGTGCAATTATTTTTTTCATCTTCATCATTAAAAACTCCTTTGCAAAAATGATTGTTGTTGACTGTTCCTATCCCTATCAACGCGGATGGTTTCCATTTGGATCACATCTTCGCAAAAAATTATTTCAAAATGGTTAAAAGTAGCTGCACTATTTTGCCACAAATCCAAGCACCGTGCGGCTTGCAGGTGACAAATATGCATCTACATTTATTTCAACTTTGTCATTTTTAATATAGCAAAAACGCCATTTTCCAAAGTTACATTTCGGAAAATGGCGTTCTCTGACGTATTAATTGCGTGAAACGATTATTTGCGGTAGCCGCGCAAGTATGGAACAGGAACATCCGCTTCCACTTGCAAAGCTTTGGCTGCATGGACAGGCCAATATGGATCGCGCAGCATTGCACGTCCAATCGCAACCAGATCAGCCTGATCTTGCTCTAGTACGCGCTCAGCATCTTCGTACTCATCCAATAAGCCAACAGCAATGACAGGAATATTCAGTGCACGTTTCAATTGTGCAGCCATTTCCGCTTGATATGCAGGGACGACCTTCATGCCACCTGCTCCAACCGGGCCTTCTCCACCGGAAGATACATGTAACATATCAACTCCAGCATCGCGGTAACGACGACATGTATCTTCAATCTCGTTCACGCTATACCCATGATCTACATATTCGCGTGCCGATACTCTCATTAATACTGCCATATCGTCCGGTACTGCTTTTCGAACGGCTTGAACGACTTTTTCTCCAAACAATGGCAGATCTTTGCCGTACTCATCATCGCGCTTGTTCACAAGTGGAGAATGGAACTGATGCACCAGATAACCATGTGCTCCATGAATCTCTACGGTGTCAAAGCCCGCTTCTACGGCGCGTCGTGCAGCATCACCGTATGCCTGAATCAGTTCTTCGACCTCTGCTGTAGACAGCGCGTGCGGCTCCTTGTAGCCTTCTCCATCGTACGCAATCGCAGATGGCGCAACCGGCGGATTGGCATCTTCTGCTTTGCGCCCAGCGTGACCGAGCTGAATACCGATTTTGCTACCATAGTTGTGAACTTGATCGACAATATGGCGCCATGCTGGGATAAAGTCATCCGACCAGATTCCAGTATCTTCGTCGGTAATGCGTCCATCTGGATGAACCGCCGTCATTTCTACAATGATCAGACCAGTGCCGCCAACAGCGCGGCTAATATAGTGAACGTTATGCCATTCGTTGGGCATTCCGTCTTTGGTATGCACGGAGTACTGGCACATCGGCGGCAAAACCACACGATTTTTCAGCTCCAGGTTTTTTAGTTTATAAGGTGTAAACAACTTCGCCACAGTACATTCCTCCAATAAGTAAAATAACTGATAGTACAATAGAAGATTATCCTTTTACAATATATAAACAATATCAAATAAAGGATTCCATTCGAATCGGCATTATCGGTAATCATTATATACTATATTACTAATAATAACAATTTACGAGAACCTGTAATACGTTATACAAAAAAAGCATATGATCATTCATCCTTATTCGGATCAATGATCATATACTTTGCGATTGTTCCTTAGTGAATCGCCATCATACGGCGATCTTTTACAATACTTTGCTGAGGAAGTCCTGAGTACGCGGGTGCGAAGGTGCGCCGAAGACCTGCTCCGGTGTGCCCTGCTCCACAATTTGCCCACCATCCATGAAGATGATACGGTCGCCAACTTCACGTGCGAAACCCATCTCATGCGTGACAATGACCATTGTCATGCCCTGTTGAGCGAGTTTTTTCATAACTTCCAGCACTTCGCCAACCATCTCTGGGTCGAGTGCAGATGTCGGCTCGTCAAACAGCATCACATGCGGCTGCATTGCCAGTGCACGAGCAATCGCAATGCGCTGCTTCTGACCACCAGACAGCTGATTTGGATAGCTGTCTTTTTTGTCAGACAGACCGACGGTTTGTAGCAGATCGAGAGCGATCTTCTCGGCTGCTGCTTTGTCGAGCTTTTTCACTTTGATCGGTGCAATCGTCAGGTTTTGCAGTACCGTTTTGTGTGGAAACAGATTGAAGTGCTGGAACACCATGCCCATATTTTTGCGAGCACTGTCGATATCGTACTTGCGGGCAGTAATCAGTTCATTTTCAAAATAAATCTCGCCGCCTGTCGGCTGCTCTAGCAGATTCAGACAACGCAAAAATGTACTTTTCCCCGATCCACTTGGACCAATTACAACGACAACTTCGCCCTGTGCAATCTCGATATCGATGCCGGTGAGCACCTGATTTTTGCCAAAAGACTTTTGTAGACCTTTAACGTCGATCACTTACACTCCATCTCCTTTCCAAGATGCCCAGCAATTTGGACAATACAAATGTCATTACAAAGTAAATGGCTGCTGCAATCAGCAACGGATTTAATGCGGAATACGTAATACTGCGTACTGCTTGCGCTTGGAACATCAGATCGGCGACCCCGATAAAGGAAACGATCGATGATTCCTTGATAATGACGATAAACTCATTACCGATTGCTGGCAATACACTTTTGACTGCTTGCGGGATAATAATGTGGCGCAATGTTGCACCATACGACATACCGAGCGAACGTGCCGCTTCGGACTGTCCACGATCCACACCCTGAATACCAGCTCGGAAAATCTCTGCCAAATAAGCAGAGCTATTGATCGATAGCGTAATAATACCAGATTGCAATACGCTGAATTCAATATGGAACGTTTGCGCAATCCCATAATGGATGATCAGCAATTGCACCAGCATCGGTGTACCACGCAAAATCTCAATATACGTCATCGCGATCCAACGCAGAATACCTACGTTCGACAAGCGCATGAGCGCTACGATCAGACCGATTACAAAACCGAACAGTACGCCCAGTGCGGAGAGCAACAGTGTATACTGCACGCCTTTGGCATAATAATGGCGATAATCCCAGAAAATATTGAAGATGTTGGACGAAGCTTTCTGCTCATCTGAATTCAAGGCAGTTGCGTCCTGCACGAACTTGGAAACCTCATCTGTCTTCTTTAATTCAGCCAGTGTACCGTTGATCTGGCTCAATAACTCAGTATTACCTTTTTCTACAGCAATCGCCATCTCGGTATCACTATCTGGAATGGTTGCTGCTGTGATAGCCAGGTCGCTACTATTGGCAACTTGACCTTCTGCTACAGGCCCTTCCATAACTGCTGCATCTACACGACCGGATTGCAATTGCAGTACGATATCAGAAATGCGGTCAACCGAAGTCAACTTGGCACCTTCGATATCTTTGGCGATACCTTCTTGGATCGAACCTTTTTGTACGCCGATGGATACACCTTTCAGGCTGTCCAGCGTAGCGTATTTATCCTTGTCTTCCGCACGGGTCATGATAACCTGACGCGAAATATAGTAGGAATCCGAGAAATCGACATTTTTACGGCGTTCCGCTGTTGGCGTCATACCGGAAATGATCATATCGATCCGTCCGCTGTCCAAAGCGGGCAGCAAACTGTCAAACGGAATGTCTTGAATTTCTAACTGCGCGCCCATATCTGCGGCGATGCGCTTGGCAATCTCTACATCAGAACCGACGATCTGATCTTCACCGTCGATATTTTTGCGAAACTCATACGGTGCAAAATCCGCGCTCAAGCCGACAATAATCTTTTTGCCGGAACCTTCTGAGGCAGATGCCAGAGGTACAATCATAAAAAACAGCATCAGCATGCTGAGTGTACATGCAAGCCATGGTTTTAGTGCTTTCAACCTTCTATCTCCTTTACGTCCTATGATGTGGATGGTGCTTGTTCCTATGTGACTTTGGAGTCAACCGGGTTATTATAAATGAAATTGTATGATTATTCAATGGTTTTGTATACATGAGTGGGAATAAATTGGGACGCTATAGCAATTTAAAATAGGTTGGTTGTGAGTACAACCGCTGCGGAAAAGGATTGGGGAACGAACTTGAGTAGAGGCACGAGAATCTTTTGGATTAGGAGTAAATGAAGATTCTCGCACCTCCAAAATCGTTCTTTTCCCCAATTCCTTTTCCTCCGCTAGTGCAATCAAGTATCTTTGAATGTATCTAGTTTATTTTCAAGCTTTCTTTACTGTAGTGCAAAGTAAACCAGCTTGTTCCAAACTGAAATTCGTTTGCAACACACTTGATTCCGCCATCATGCTATACTGTTAGCAGGTACACCTTTACATATTTGATCCAAAGGAGAATTACATCATGAGTCATGAGCAACTGAAACAGCAGATTAGAGCTACGATTGAGCAGAATGCGGAAGCGTTTCAAGCGGTATCGACGTATATTGGACAGAATCCGGAATTGGGCAGTGAGGAGTTTAAAGCTTCGGCGGCTTTGAAACAGGTGCTGGTGGAGCATGGGTTTGATGTGCAAGGGGCTGCACTTGGGATTGAGACGGCGTTTTTGGCTACGTATTCGGCAGCAAAGCCGGGTCCTGTTGTCGGGTTGATGTGTGAGTATGATGCGTTGCCTGAGATTGGGCATGCGTGCGGGCATCATCTGATTTGTATGATGAGTGTCGGTGCGGCGGTTGGGCTAAAGAGTGTACTGGATGAGATTGGCGGTACGATTCGCGTGTATGGTACACCAGCAGAGGAAACGCGCGGGGCGAAGGTTCCGATGGCAGCAGCAGGCTGGTTTGATGATTGCGATTTTGCGATGATGGCGCATCCGTATTATGCGTATGAAGAATCGGGAATTTCGCTGGCAATGGATGCGCTACAATTTGAGTATTTTGGTAAATCGGCTCATGCGGCAGCTAGTCCACAGCATGGTATCAACGCATTGGATGCGGTATTGCAGCTATTTAACGGCGTAAATGCAATGCGACAGCAAACGCGTAGTGATACACGGATTCATGGCATTATTAATCATGGCGGTGTAGCTGCCAATGTCATCCCAGATTATGCGTCTGCACAATTTTATGTACGTTCAGGTAGTCGTGCGTATACGAATGAGCTGGTAGAGCGTGTAAAAAACGTCGCTCACGGTGCAGCACTCCAAACCGGTTGCCGTTTGGAAATTTGTAATTATGAATATTCCTATGATGAGCTGATTACGAATCAGACACTATCAGCTACGTTTAACCGCAACCTGATTGCTAACGGTATTGCCCTAGACGAAATTCATTCTGGCAAAGATGCAGGTTCGCTTGATCTCGGCAACGTCTCCGTACGCTGCCCTGCGATTCATCCATATATGAAGGTGACGGACGAAAAGCATGAACTGCACAGCATTGGTTTCCGTGATCGCGCGCAGGAACCGCAAGCGCTGGATGCTATGATTTTTACTGGAATTGTACTGGCAGAAACGGCGTTTGATGTAATGACCGATAGTGAACTGCTGCGAGAAATTCGTCACGAATTTGAACAACGTGTGCAGAAGCAAGCTGTACTTTAATATTGTTATCAATTTTATATTCCTGATGTGTATATGAATGGAGGTTTTACGTTATGCCCACGTCATTTACAGTCGTTATTGTTATATTTGCTGTCGTTTTGATTATCATTAATGTATCCAAAAGCAAATCCCAGCAGCAAGGTCGTCGTGCAGCGCAGGATGAGCGATTTTTCCGTAAACATTCTCCCCCTCCTGCTCATCTGGTGCCGCCCGGTCATCCTTGCGAACCGTTAGCGCACAAGTTGTTGCAATCGTTACCGGCTCATTATGACCATCAGCTGCGCCAGCGCATATTGACCGAGCATCCAGAATTGAGTCGGGATGAGTACGAATGGCGCTGGTTTGAGATGAAGCGTTATCTGCTGCTCTGTGCTCTGTTTCGTGAAGTACCGATGTTTAGCGATAAAGTGGATAGTGTATGGCATGAAATGTTGATGTTTACACGGGATTATCAGCAATTTTGTGAGCAATTTTATGGGTATATGCTGCATCATTCTCCGCATGGTGGCAAAGTATCGCTACCAGATCAACGAGCGCTATTTGATTGGGCATATGCGGAGCTATTCCCAATGGAGCGCGCCAATTCGTATTTGTGGGGAAGCTTCTTCCGGTTTCCGTTATCGAAGTCCACGATTAATGAATTACTGATGTTTCATCCGAATCAGCAGGGTCAATGGACGTACAATCGGGCGACATTTGAACATAGCCCGGAAGCCAAGCAGGCGATTTTGTATCTGAATCAGCGTTTTCAGGCGCATAATCAAGCAGTGCTACAAGGTAATAAACCGGGCGATCACCGGAATCGTACAGCCAACCACAATAGCAGTTCTGATTCTAGTAGCTCGTACACATCCAGTTATTATAGCGATAACAATTATGGACTGGGTACGGCAGCAGCGGCATGTGTATACTATTCAGCTTTGCCACCTGCGGATTTCTGTTCATCTATCAATTCCCATTTGCCAACAGACGTGCAACAGCAACATTCCCAAGCGACCTCGCACTCCAGTTCAGCATGCGGAACGGGTTCTTCCGGTTCAGACTATAATTCGGGTCACTCCGGCGGACATCATTCGAATCACTCGGATCATTCCGGTAGTTCGTGCAGTAGTAGCTCGTGTAGTAGTAGCTCATGCAGCAGCGGAAGTTCGTGCAGCTCGTGTAGTAGCAGTTCGTGATTGGAATTTTTATTTTGGTGTGGAGCGCAATAGAGCATTCAATTATTATAAGTAAAAGGAAGGTGGCATCATTCGCTACCTTCCTTTTTGTCGTCTTGAGATATTTCCCAATACTATAGTAAGTATACATGCACCTGCTTAAAAGTTAATCTACTTTAGAAGGTCCCTTTTCTACACAATATAAGCTCATCCTATCTAATAAAGTGCTACTTCCCAATTCTCAAATTCTGGCTCCACTTTGTATTGTTCATCAATATAACTACGAATGAACTGCGCTGCTCTCATTTCTGCATGCTTTGCATTACAGACTACACCTTCCTCATCCATCTCAATGACATTAGCAAAAATCGCATATACTTGCTCCAAAGCACTCGGTTCTTCAAATATACATGAGTAATCCATACCGTTAAGTAATGGTAATCCAACTGTTCCATTTGCAATCCAGAACGAAAACGTTCGAAGAGCACCGCTGAAGGAATGGCTTATTTTTTGCATTGTGATCCTCCTTTATCTTTCAGTTCAAAACTTGACTCCTATGATATCAGTATACTTCTATTCGATCAGTCACACAAAAACAGTAACTCTGTCGTTAAATACAGCTATCCAGAATTACGCCTCTAAATGCAATAGCTCCAAAGGGTTATTGTGCATTTTTTCACTAAATTGACTTAAATCTTTGTTATTTGTTTGAAAATTGTATTAAATATCACATCGCCAATAAAAAAATTGGTACGCTAGGCTCCATCAAGACTCTCATCATAGAGCAGTTAAAAGAAGGGATATCACATATGATCATTGACACAGTATTATGGAGCCGATTGGTAACCGGGCTAACCTTATCTTTTCATGTTATTTTCGCAACGATTGGCGTTGCCATTCCACTTATGATCTCAATCGCAGAATTAGTCGGTATTCGTAAAAAAGACAAGCATTATACGTTAATGGCAAAGCGTTGGACTAGAGGATTTATCATTTCTGTTGCCGTAGGTGTGGTCACAGGAACCGCTATTTCATTGCAATTGGCATTGGTTTGGCCTAACTTTATGCAGCTTGCCGGGAATGTAATTGCGCTCCCGTTATTCATGGAAGTATTTGCTTTTTTCTTTGAAGCTATTTTTCTAGGCATCTATCTGTATACGTGGGAGCGATTCCGCAATCCGTATCTTCACTGGCTGTTAACGATCCCGATTGTTCTGGGCGCAGCCATGTCTGCTGTTTTTATTACTACGGTCAACGGTTTTATGAATCAACCGGACGGATTCGTACTGGAAAATGGACAATTTACGGCAATCTATCCGCTGCAAGCGATGTTTAATGAAGCAACACCATCCAAAGTATTTCACGTACTCACATCCGCTTATATGACTGGCGCCGCCCTGCTAGCAGCCATCGCCGCATTTTCCATTCTCAAAAAAGGTGCTTCTGTATACAGCCAAAAAGCGCTCAAGCTAATGATGAGCGTGCTGCTGATTTTTAGCTTTTTGACTGCCTTTGCAGGCGATGTTTCCGCCAAGTTTCTCGCAGAGCATCAGCCGGAAAAGCTAGCTGCTGCCGAATGGCATTTTGAGACTGAAAAAGGCGCCGATCTGATCTTTCTCGGCTGGTTGAATGCGGAACGCGAAGTGATTGGTGCGCTACATCTACCAAAAGCACTCAGCTTTTTGGCATTTAGCGATTTTAATGCCGAAGTTACAGGGTTGAACGAATTTCCTGCCGATGAGCAACCGCCGCTACTGGTGCATTATTTGTTCGATTTTATGGTTAGCATCGGCTTTGCGTTACTGGCTGTGTCTGTGCTGTTCTTCGTACTCCTATTCTGGAAAAAGCGCAACGAGCATCATCGCTGGATGCTGCGCACGATTGTGTTCGGTGCACCGCTTGCTTTTCTCGCAGTAGAGCTGGGCTGGTTTTATGCTGAAGTCGGACGACAGCCATGGATCATTCGTGGTTATATGCGTGTGGACGAAGCAGCCACCACTTCACCAAGTATAATGCCGCTCTTTTTCGTCTTTTTATTGCTGTATATTATTCTCGGCACATTGTGCATTGTCGTGCTGCGCCGACTGTTCCGCAACAATCCCGCAGAAGCAGAGCTGGAAAAGGCGGCACATGCAGAGGCAACGTTGTCCAAGGAAGCAGGTGATCTGACATCATGAGTTATGAAATGGTCGGAATTTCGGTATTGTGGATTTTTCTGTACGGATATTTGATAATTGCATCCATTGATTTTGGCGCAGGCTTTTTTGCCTTCTATGCGCGGGCAACGGGCAAAGATCATCTGATCAACCGCCTCATTTCTCGCTATCTGTCGCCTGTCTGGGAGATTACGAATGTATTCTTTGTATTTTTCTTTATCGGGCTGATTGGCTTTTTCCCAGATGCTGCTCACTATTATGGAGCGGCGCTGCTAGTGCCGGGCAGCATTGCGATTATTTTGCTGGCGATTCGCGGTTCGTTCTATGCGTTTGAGAATTATGGTTCCAAGAAAAACATCGTTTTTCTGTTTTTATACGGTGCAACTGGATTGCTGATTCCAGCATCGTTATCAGTCGCGCTTGTACTGTCGGAAGGCGGATTTATTATTGAGCAAAATGGCGCTGTACATCTGGAATATGTAAAGTTGCTTACGAGTCCGCTTGCTTGGAGCATTGTCGCTCTGGCGCTGACCTCAGTTCTGTTTATTAGCGCTTGTTTTCTATCCTTTTATGCACATCGGGCAGACGATCGTCCGGCGCTTGAGCTATTGCGCAGTTACGCGTTGTTCTGGAGTACTCCGACCATCATTGCTGCATTTACAGCATTTCTATATTTGAGTCAGCACAATGAACGTCATTTTCAAAATATGATGAATTTGTGGTGGTTGCTCGGTTTATCCGTTCTCTGTTTTCTAATTGTACTGTGGCTGCTGTACAAAGGACGCCATTATGACTGGGCATTTATAGGCGTGATGCTTCAATTCGGCTGTGCCTTTTTTGCTTACGGTATCGGGCATTATCCTTACATTCTCGATCCTTATATTACGGTGCAGGGTAGCGCAACTGGAGAAGCGATGGGGATTGCGCTGATTGCTGCTTTTATCGGCGGACTGCTGCTGCTCATTCCGTCACTTGCCCTCGTATTCCGACTATTTCTTTTTGATGCGGATTATGTCAAAGGCAAACGCTGAGGAGGGATGAATCCATGAAAACAAACGCCGGACTTTTAAAGGAAATTATGCTTGCACATCGCAAACGTACCCGGTTCATACGACTGCTCTCCTTTGCGCTTGGCATCATGACCATCTTGCAAGCTGTACTACTGGCTGAAGGCGTGCAGCAGATCTTTGTTGAATCAGCTCCACTACGCTCATGGACTGTCGTCGCTGGCGCTTTGCTTATCGTAATGATCCTGCGTACTTGGATTTCATATGTAAATGGTTATATCGGGCTAAAGATAGCGGCAGATGCGAAGCGCACACTGCGTCTTCGATTGCTGCGCCTGCTGGCTTCGCATCCGCTGATGTCTGCACGTCAAGGGCAAACCGGCAGTAAAATCAGTGTCGCACTCGATAGCGTTGATGAAGCGGATAGCTATTTTAGCCAGTACGTGCCCAAAATGATCGAAGCGTCTATCGTACCGGTGCTAATTTTGCTAGTTGTGTTCAGTCTGCATGTTCCATCAGGACTTATATTGCTGTTTACCGCTCCATTTATCCCGTTATTTATGGCATTGATCGGTATCCAGACACGGCAAAAATCCGAAGAGAAATTCCAGCAGCTGTCTTTGTTTTCTGGCACTTTTCTCGATTCTCTGCAAGGAATGATTACATTAAAATTGTTTGGACGTACCGGAGAACAACAGCGCACAATGGAACAGCGCAGTTTGGCATATAGGGATTCCACGATGAGTATTTTAAAAGTGGCTTTTACAAATACGTTTGCACTGGAAACAATTGTTATGCTGGGCATCGGTATTGTTGCGTTGGAACTGGCTTTGCAGCTGGTGGTCTTCAAAGCGTTGAATTTTCATGTAGCGTTTCTGATTTTGCTATTGGTACCAGAGTTCTATAATATGCTAAAAAATGCAGGTACAGCATTTCACGGCGGACGTACAAGTATGGGCGCTATTCGCAATATTGAAGCGTTATTGCAGGGTTCAAATGATGGTAGCAACAGTGCGCATATGCAAGAAAATGATGCGAATACTGCTATTCATGCTACAAATGCTACAAATGCTACAAATGCTACAAATGCTACAAATGCTACAAATGCTACAAATGCTACAAATGCTACAAATGCTACAAATGCTACAAATTATGCTGCCCCGTCTTCCCTACTGTCAATTGCCAAACCAAACGCACCTATGATTGAACTGCGACAGCTGGCTTTTCATTATCGTTCTGGAGATTTTGAATTGAACATAGACGGACTATGTATCGAGCCGGGACACAATATTGCGATCGTCGGCAAAAGCGGTGCTGGCAAAACGACACTGCTGCATCTGATTGCCGGGCTGCTTCCTCCTTCCAGCGGCGAAATTCGTGTGGATCATCAGTTATTAACGACTGCAAATGAACAAACATGGTTCTCACAAATCTCGTACATTACACAGCATCCTTATATTTTTGCAGGAACGATTGCCGAAAATATTGTCATATCAGTAGATAGAGAAGTCTCGGCAGTAGAAATCGCGGCGGCAGCTGAATCAGCTGGTTTATCGGAACTGATTGCGGAGTTGGAACATGGTTACGATACCCCGGTAGGTGAAGGTGGACGAGGCTTATCCGGCGGCGAAAAGCAGCGACTTGCTCTCGCACGAGCGTTTTTGAAAAAGCCGTCTGTGCTACTGTTTGACGAACCGACCACCGGTCTTGATTTGCATACAGAACGTATATTGCTGCGTTCGATCCGTCAATTATCACAGCACGCCACAGTCATTACGATTGCGCATCGGCTGCATACGATTCGAGAAGCTGATTGCATTCTGTTTATGGAGCAGGGCAAGCTACTATCCAGCGGCACACATGAGCAATTACTACATGCCGTTCCGCAATATGAGGAAATGATACACACTCGTCGTCAGGAGGTGGTAGGATGAGCGAACTGTCCATTTTTGCCAGAGCAATGCTTCAAGAGCGCAAAGATATACTGCTCTCCATCGGTGCCGGATTTCTCGCTGGGATTGCTGGGGTTGCTTTATTTTCCATGAGTGGGTATCTAATCTCGAAAACGGTCTTCCTCCCTCCTCTTTATACGCTGATCTTACTGGCATCGCTGGTCAAATTGCTGGGACTAACGCGCGCAGCCAGTCGCTATGGCGAGCGTCTGTATTCGCACCGTGCTACATTCTCGTTGCTGAGTCGGCTACGGACGACCTTTTTCGCCAGACTGATTCCGCTGTCGCCAAACGTGTTGAATCGTCAGCGTAGCGGAGATCTGCTCGCTGTAATTGTTGGGGATGTGGAGAGTCTGCAATTTTACTTTTTGCGGGTTGCCTATCCACCGATGATCGTCATATCGGTGTTTTTGGCTACGGTGATCTTCACGTCCTTTTTCTCAATCTGGATTGCATTGTTGTTCGTGCTTGGCATGATCCTGATCGCGTTTGTCGTGCCAGCGGTTATTCGAAAAGGACAGCAAAACCAAGGTGCTGTACGCAAACAACGAGCAGCATTTTCAACTGAGGCAGCGGAAATGATGTATGGCTTTATCGATCTGAAAGTATATCGGCAACTGCAACAGCGTGAGCAACATCTGGCACAGATTTCCGAGGAATTGACCGAGATGCAGCACAACGATGCTACTCGTCTCCTTCGTGGGCAATCTCTGCATGCGTTGACTACCTTTATCATGTCGTGGTGTGTGCTTGCAGTAGGCGCGTGGTTAATTGTTGACGGTTCGATGGAAGGTATCTTTCTAGCGATGCTCATTATGACGGCTATGACGGTATTCGATGAGTCCGCGGCGATGGCGACATTGCCTGCCTACAAGCAGGACAGCGAATTTGCAGCCAAACGCCTGAATGAAATAGTACCGCAAACGCCGCCAGTGCCAGAACCTGTTCAATCATTGCAACATGATGCAGCAGTAGACATAGAACTGGAACATGTCTACTTTCGGTATGAAAACGATTGGCGCTGGACACTACAAGATATCTCCTTACAATTGCCTGCCGGATCAAAAACCGCTATCGTAGGAGCAAGCGGTTCGGGCAAAACCAGCTTATTAGAATTGCTGCTGAAGCTACACACCGCAGATCAGGGACAGATTTCTCTAAATGGTGTACCCATCCGTGAATGGAATACCGATAGCATCTGGAAGCAGAGCCGTGTCGTACTACAGCAAGGTCACTTTTTCCATGGAACATTACGCGAGAATCTACTACTAGAACCGAACGCATTCACCGATGCTCAATTGACAGATTTGCTAGAGCAAGTAAATCTGGGTCATAAAAAACTGGATGATCTCATGCTGGAAAAAGGAGAAAATTGGTCGGACGGTGAGAAGCAGCGTCTGGCGTTGGTTCGTGCCATGCTTACACCTGGTCAAATATGGCTGCTGGACGAGCCTACTTCATCGCTTGATTATGTCACAGAGCGCCATATTCTCCGCCTTCTGATGGAGCGAGTTCAAGATGCTACACTGGTCATGGTGAGTCATAGATTAACCGGATTGGAAGATATGGATCAAATTGTTGTCATGGACCAAGGGAAAATCGTGGAAAATGGCACTTATTGTGAGTTAATGGCGAAGAGAGGTTACTTTTACGAGTTGAAGCAGCTGGAATTGGAGCTGATTAGTTAATTTTTATAATGATGAGAGTAGTATGGTTTGATTATCTATCCAATGAAATACCGGTAATACTCCATTTACAAACAAGTTATACGCAAGCCACCAGTACTCATGAATGTTAATCAAGCCTCGATTTAATAGACAGTTTATAAACACCCTGTAAAACGAACTGGCGTCGGTATTCTATCGGCGTCTATTTGTTTTATTTTCGCTTGGTCGTTTGGTATTGTAAATACGCGTCCAGCAACGTCAGCGGTGTACGTAAACTGACGCTTTTTGCGGATGAGAGACTGAGTACCAAGAGATTATATGAGCCAGAGTACTTTAATCCAGATATTTACTCAGAATAGACATTATAATGTGTACGCAATCTCTACACCAATTGAGATAAAACCCTTTGTTCGTTGCTTTTAACATGTTTAAATGTCCTCCATGTCTTATGATACGTTCAAAAGCATCATGTTGATGTTGAAGCCAAGGTTGTTCATATCTGGTTGACTTGAAAAATAATGATTGAGCTTTTTCACAAATACCTGATTATCATCTGCTATCATCACTCGAATCATCGTTACATCTTCTCCTTTCATCCATTCTCAGTTCAGTTGAATTTTAAATACAACAGGTACTAAAGTGGACATAGGTCTGCTTTGAATATAGAGAGCCTCTGGCGTTTGTTGCCAATGCACTTGATCCTCAAATCCCAATACACTTATCATTTGAATAATACCAGCAAAATGTGGAGATTTTATTCGCAGGGATGTAATACGAACCCTTCCATCTTGTGGATAGACCAGTAAAATCGCGTATAAAGTAGTGTCTTTGAACGTAAAACGAATATCCTGCGATGTATACGGTTTCGGTTCATGATCTGTAAAATGTCCCTCCATAATGGTCGTTGGTCCTTCTCCAGAAATACGCCAGTGTATCGTTTCATAGATCGCTTCGCCATTCCTACGCAGCCAATCGCCAATATCAAGCAAAATTCGTTGATCCTCTACTGGAATACTGCCATCGGCTTTGGGACCAATATTAAGCAATAGATTACCGTTTTTGCTAACAATATCAATTAAATCACGAATGATATCAACAGAAGATTTGTACACATTCTCTTCGGTATAACACCATGAATTTTTGGCAACGGCAGTGTCAGTTTGCCAGTAATAGGGCTGAAGTTCAGCAAACTGACCACGTTCAACGTCGGGAACAGCCGTACCAAACATAAACGCATCAAACTTGTAATTGATTGCTACTGGTATGCCCCACTCTTTGCCTTTATTGTAGTAATAGGCTGCGAATGTTCTAAGATATGGCTTAAACGCGGCATGTTGAATCCACCAATCGAAATAGATAAGCTTCGGCTGGTAAAGGTCTACAATTTCGCAAGTTCGAATTAGCCAATCCTCTAAAAATTCAATACTAGGTGGAGAAGCAAATAGGTCATGATGATCCGGTTCTGGCTCAGCTGGCCAATAAAAGTCGCTTCTAGTCAAAGGCTTATGGATGTCAGATGGAAAAGATCTACCATGTGACATAAAAAAACAATGCTCTGCTCGATGCGAAGAGGCACAGAATATTAAATGTTTTTCTTCAAACGCCTGCTTCATCTCACCAAGCAAGTCGCGACCAGGTCCCATATGAAAGGCATTATAAAATGAAACATCACTTTTATACATCTGAAAACCATCGTGATGTTCAGCAACTGGCATTATGTACCTTGCCCCTGATGCTTTGAACAACGTTGCCCATTCCTTTGCATCGAATTGATTAGCAGTAAACATCGGAATAAAATCTTTGTATCCAAATTCCGTATGCTTCCCATATACTTCAATGTGATGTTCATAAGCTTTAGAACCCGGAATGTACATATTACGTGAATACCATTCATTTTCAAAAGCAGGGATAGAATACAATCCCCAATGAATAAAAATCCCAAATTTCGCTTGCTTATACCAATCCGGAACATCGAAACTTTGCAATGATTCCCAACTTTCTTTAAAATCTCCTCTTGCAATTACTTGTTGAATTTGCTCTAAATAAGAAGATCGATTCATGTCATACTACACATCCTTTATCTTTTCTTTTCGCAATATAGTATACGAAACACATACAATCCGATACATGTAGATTAGTAACTAAATCCTGTACAAAAATAACGAAAAAGGGAGATTTGCATCCATGAATGACGATATTCTGCTTTCTAATTATCTAGCCAATCTCAAAGTAGAATTTATTATTGCGAATTACAATAGATGTTCTTCACAATGGAAAGAACTAGACTACACGCCCGATTACAGTAAATTCTATTGGATATGTGAAGGAGAAGGTTGGTTAAAAATTGGAAGAAATGAATACTATCCGCAACCGAGAGAATTATTTTTATTGCCACAAGGCATCAAACAATCCTACTCAGTCATTAATGAGCATCCTTTTCAAAAATACTGGTGTCATTTTACCGCACATGTAAATGGCATTAATTTATTTAAACTGTTGGATATTTATCCTTTATGCATACCATATCAACCTGATCGGTTAACCCAAATTTTTCAAGATATTATCACTTTTGCTCATTCCGATGCAGTCTATGCCAATTTGTTGGTTAAAAGTAAACTGATGGAACTTATTAGTTATTTCATCATGAATGTACATTCAGATCATCGACAACTCGTTTTAAAAAATCGAGCTGCTCTAGATCAATTAGCTCTTGTCTTAAACTATATTGATGATCATATTGGTTCTACTATCACGCTTGAAGAATTAGCACATCTTATTTACATGCATCCGAATTCTTTAATCCGTATGTTTAAGCAGCACATGGGAATGCCTCCCATTCAATATATCAGCCGCAAAAAAATCGAAAAATCGAAACAGCTGTTAACAGTAACCTGCTGCTCAATTTCCGATATTGCACAACAGTTGGGATTCAATGATAATTTTTATTTTTCTAAGCAGTTTAAAAAATATGTAGGCTTAGCACCAACGGATTATCGAAGATATATAAATACTCATTAAAGCTGCCTATCAAGAATGGCAGCTTTTTCTCTTATAATTTGGATGTATACAATGGATTTTCTCCCTACATGTTCACTTTCTGTTTTTTAGTAATATGGTAATTTCTTCATCCGATTCTTGCATCCCTCTTGCAAACCATTCTTCAATCCAGCCGAATAATCCATAAGAGAAATATGCTGCGACATACGCACCAAAATTTGGATATTCTGGTCTTGGTCCATATAAGGTTTTCAACACTTCTTTAAGCAGATGAAAAAGCTGGCGTTGACTAAGCAGCAAGTAAAAGCCACTGTTTGCTGTGAAATGTGCAAACAAACTGCCCAACATTTCTTCCTCTGATTTATGATCGCTACTCTCATACTCTCTATGCCAGCCAAGAATTAAGGTATTGATATACTCCCGAAGCACGTCTTCCTTTTCACTGTAATTTCGATAAAAAGAGATCCGACTAACCTGTGCCGTTGCAACGAGTTGGCTAATAGAGATACTTTTGAGTTCATAGGTCTTTAACAAATCAAGCATAGCATCAGTAATTTGCTGCTTTACATAGGTATTTTTCACATTAGAATCCGCCATGTTACATTTACTCCTTTCTGTATCATTTTTGCTCATTATATTGCGTGTCCTCTACTGTGGTGCTACATTCGTTATATCAAATGATACATTTGTAACATGAATCTGGTCAATATAAATAGGTTGATCATAAAGGAGTTTGACAAAGATGACACTTACACAAAAACGCATCCTCATACTAGCTATAATTGTCATTGCAGCTATCGTCTCTGGACGGCTGGCTGTAAGAGCAACACTGAATTTCTTGCTCGGTGGCACATTGTTTGGAGGCAATTTTTTATGAATAGTGAAGACAATCGTAGGAGAAAAAGAAGATGGGGTTTTATTTATATTGGTACTTTTATTGCTGTATTCGCCATTTCCGCTATTTTCAAAATGACGTATAGTCCGCTATCTGGCGAAATGAAAGTAAATTGGAACGATTCTGTCGGGCATATCTACACAGATATCGCTTATGGCGATCAAGAGAAGAACAAATTCGACTTGTATGTTCCTGCTGATCATACAAAGAAACATTATGGTCTTGTCGTATATCTTCATGCAGGTGGCTTTACCGGTGGTGATAAAAGTGATGACGTTACTATGCTGAAATGGCTCACTTCCAAAGGTTATGTTGCAGCAGGAATCAACTATACACTACGCGACGATAATAATCCCCAAGCTAGTGTCTATACTATGTCCCAAGAAATCAAAAAAAGTATGCCTATCGTCAAAGCGGAAGCACAAAAGTTAGGCTATGATCTCGATCACATGGCTATCGCTGGTGGATCGGCAGGCGGAACACTTGCATTATTATATGCCTACCGGGATGCAGATACTTCCCCTATTCCTGTCAAAATGGTTTTTGAAATGGTTGGACCACCTAGTTTCTATCATAAAGATTGGACGAACTATGGTTTAGACAAAAATCCAGAAGCAGCAGCAGGATTGTTCAGTATTATGTCTGGTAGTCACATTACACCTGATATGATTGGAACAGAACGTTATATAGAAGCTGTGAAGGATATCTCCCCCTACATGTGGATTCATGCTAACTCTGTCCCTACACTCGCAGGTTATGGAAGATATGACAAGGTAGCTCCATTTGGTAGCGTGAAATACCTTGTTAACGCATTGAAAGCAAATAATGTTCCGTATGACTATTTTGAGTTCCCTCATTCAGGACATGGTCTACAAAATGATAACAAAATCTATGCCCAGTATATCAACAAGCTTAATGAATATTTAGAACACTATATGGGCAGCAACTAAAAGCAAAGGATCGTTAACATATGAAAATATTATTACGTATATCACTAATCTTCGTCATTCTGATTGTTGTTGTGATCGCAGGAGTATGGGGGTTTATTTCATATCGTGGTTCTCACTATTTTGACTTTGTCACAACTGATCAACCTATTGAAGCGAAGTATACTGCTCTAGGTCCATATGACGTTTCTTATGCTGAATTCAGTGCTGACAATGATATGTTTAAACAATATGAGATCTGGTATCCTTCTGACATGAAGCAAAACTCCTCTACGTTACCGCTTGTCATTATGGCGAATGGTACCGGCATTACTGCTTCGAAATACAAAGCTGTCTTCAAACACTTAGCTTCATGGGGCTTTATTGTCGTCGGTAATGAAGATGAAAATTCGAGAACGGGTGCTTCTTCTGCTGCGGCTCTAAACTTTATGCTTAGTCTAAATACGGATCAGCAAAGTGATTTTTATAAAAAAATTGATGTCGATCATATTGGAATTTCGGGACATTCACAAGGTGGTGTAGCAGCGATAAATGCTGTTACTCGACAGAAAAATGGTCACTACTATACAGCCATGTTTACAGCAAGCGCTACATCAAGTTTTTGGGGGCAAAAAAATCAATTGGGATCGGACTGGAGCTATGATGTTACCAATATCCATATTCCGTATCTGATGGTTGCTGGCACTGGAGCATTTGATGCGGGAACTGCTACAAGTATACAAGCAAAACAAGGACAGGGAATCGCTCCATTATGGTCATTGCAAACCAATTATGACCGTATTTCGGATAAGGACAATAAAATCATGGCACGACGTGTTAATACAGATCATAGTGATATGCTCAATCATGCAGACGGATATATGACCGCTTGGTTTATGTATTGGTTAAAAGGAGATCAACAAGCAAGAGATGCGTTTTTTGGTGATCATGCAGAAATCTTAACAAATGCAAACTGGCAAGATGTTCGTAAAAACCACTAATTAATACTTCATTCCATGCAATCTATACACTATTTGCAGAATACAATACCGTCCGTCTAAGCAAGCAATATGTATTTTAAATTTTATTATGTGAGGAAATTTATAATGAGAATCTCTAACTCTGTTACGGAAAGTGAAACAAAAAAACCTCAAAAAAAGCATATCATTTTGAAGACTGTTGGTATTCTGTTTGGCTTACTAATAGTAGCGGCACTTTGTATATATCTGTTTGTTTTACAGTATCCCAATCTAAAAGAAAATCCAAAGATTGGTACATGGTATCGAGTCACCAGTTCAGAAATGAAATCATCAGATGGAAGTTCGTATAGAGCATTTTTCAAAAAAGGAAGTGCGAATAAAGTCATTGTTTATTTTGCGGGTGGTGGAGTCAGCGTAAATGAGGAAATGGCCAAAGATGAAACGTACAATACCAAAGAGATTCCTATAGATATTTTAGCAAATCTAACAATGAATATGGGTGGAATTGCAACAGCAACAGATACTAACCCTTTTAAAGATTGGACGATCATTGAGTTTCCTTATGCTACAGGAGATTTTCATGCAGGGACTGGCGAGTTCAAATATATAGACAAAAAAGGAAAAGAAAAAATACTATACCATAATGGATATACAAACTATTCATTGGCTATGAAACAAGTAATGCAACTTGCTGGTATCGATCATCCCGAAGATGTACTGGTCACAGGCTATAGCGCAGGTGGCTTTGGTGCAGCTTTATTGGCCGATGACGTCTTTACGAATTATTTCCCAAATGCTAAAAGTAAAACGGTTTTAGCAGATGCTTCCTTATTACTCAATAAAAATTGGCATGATATAGCCACCAATGTCTGGAAAACACCAGTTCAAATTGCGAATCGATTAACGACAAATAATATTACATTAGACAGCCTTACTTCTTTGCATAAAAAATATGGTGATCAGGTTCATATCTTATTCGATTCTTCCACACGCGACGGCGATCTTGCAAAAGTTCAAAATTATTTTGATACCGGAGTAATGGATGTAAACGAAGCTAAAGCCGACATCTACCAGAAAAACTTAAAAACTATGATACATGAAATCAAAAATCAAGCCGGCGGTTATTTATTTATTTGGGATGGGTTACCATGGTACGATGATCCACGGAATTTGACGATGCATACAATTACCGCAACGCCTCATAGTTTTGTTAATTTCAAAGAACAAGGGATCTCCATTGCAGACTGGATAATGAATGCCGTACATGGACAATTAAAAGATTATGGTCTTACTCTAGTAGATAAAAAATACTAAATTGAAAATATCAACCTCCAAATTAAAAAATTGTAAATAAAACTAAAATAATCCTTTTATAAAAAGAGTGTTATACACAGGATTCGCAGAACTTCTTCAATCTAGATTCTATATGGTACAAAGTTGACATGCAGCTTAAATTTTCCTCTTTGAAACCCTGAATGACATTGCTACAATGGATAAAGACATTTATGTGATAGATCATCATCTAACGGAGATGATCTATCACATCATTCCCCTTGTCCTGTCTACGATTTCACTTACATCGGAGGAACGCACTTACTATGACACGCACTTGGTTTCCACGCTTGCAAGGCAACAGCCGCGGCTGCCTTGCCTTTGAACCATTTTTCCTAATTCCTTTTAGTGGCGAAGATCGTAGGGTATCAAATTCCCTATAAACTCTAATAAAATTACGATTCATTCGATTCAACTTTGCATAATATATCATTGTTTATCTTGTGCCGTCGGCACGAAATCGGCACGAAACTAGAAAGGAGTTCGTTATCTTATATATATTGCGATTGCTTTTCATCTACGGTTTCACATACATAAAGCAGAAATTATATACGTATACTATCTTTCCTATATCTAAACTAGAAATCCTCTTCTTTTGATCTCCACTCTACTTTCTTCACGGACAAGCGTGTAGATAGTACTGTTGACCTTTTACAAATCAAGCGGCAAATAGCTTTGCCTTTCATACAGCAACATACTCTTCTTCCAACCGACACAGCTGGTCAACGCATTCGTGCAGCGCGTTTAGAGAATCATATGACGATTCGTGAAGTTGCCTCGCGAATACAGATTTCAACTAATTCACTCAGCTCGATTGAGAATGAGAAAACTAATCCTTCATTGCTTATAGTCGGAAAACTTTCTACATTATATAACAAAGAGATTTGGTATTTAGGTGCTTATGAGCATATGCCTGTAGAAACACAGGGTCAGCGTATTCGCAAGGCAAGGTATTATCGTGGATGGGTAAAACAAAACTTAGCAAACTTCTTTAATATTGAAGCAAAATCTGTTTACAACTGGGAAGCAGATCGTGTTCGACTTTCCAGTGAAACAAAAAAGAAATTAGATTCGTTTTTTCAAATATTCCATTAAATACATTGAGCCGCTTATATTTAAATAAGCGGCTCAATGGGTATTCATCCTATGGCTATTGAATTATTTAAGAATTAGTTTCATTATCAAACTAATTAGTAAGAATGCAAATCCACAGCGAGAATGCTTCCTCCGTTTGTTAAAGACAGCTTATTCACTTTTTCATTTATTTGTTCAGTTATAATATGAACTGGTTGGTCAATGAATTTTGAATCTCTAGGGCTTCCTTGATTGGGCATAATATTTTTTCAATTCAAAAAATAACCATTATTCAGAAAAATTTAAATATTTTGAGAATAATGCAAAATCAAACAAAGATATTATACTAAAAATAATAAGAAAATAAAGTTTAAAATTAGATCAACCTTTTCATTTTAAGCTTAAACAAAGTATAGAATCAATTTTTAAACAATCATGGATTATTAGAATTTGAAATAAATTTAGATTTTAAGTAGATTTCTTATCCAGAGATCTTTATCACCTACTATATAAAATTAAAGTTTTCATAAAATTTCACACGAAGACTTTAATTTTTTTAGCACTTAGTAACAAACAACTTATTTTCAAGCCCTCCACGTTCTTTGTTCTTTTCCAATCGAAGCTTGTCAAACTCTTTGATACTTATTCCTTTATATTCGATAATTGCACAAGCTACTTCACTCAAGTCTGCCGGCTCATCCAAACTTTGAGCTTCATTAGTGTTCATTTATCCAATTCTTCACTAAAATATTTCTCCATAACTTTAGTGAATTTTTCAAACTCATTAGTTGCTTTTTTGAACAACTTTGTTGTTTGTTGTTCTGTAGCATCTACAACACTATTTTTTTTCATTTTAGCACCTCGCAAATATTTCACTTCTATTTTAGACTTCTTCCCGTTCTCAGACTTCTTCCCGTTCGTAACATTGTCTTTTAATTTAACATTCCATTCTATGTTGATTGGATTATCAATAAGCCAAAGTCCGTCTGGTATGAATTTCTGATCTATTGACAGCAAATATAAATGATCCCATCCATCATGAATTGGAGATATAATTCTAGTTGTAGAATACCCCGACACAGTTTTGACTTGAACTTTGTATTCCTTACTATTGTTTTTATCTATATATTTAATATCCCAACCTTTTTCACTTGCACTACCATACTCTATAGATTTATGACCTAATTCTGATAGGTATTGATATATATAAGCTTCACCAATAACGCCTGTTTTTTGATCACCTATTTTAGGAATAAAACTTTGAGATGAATCTTTTTGAGCTTCTTCTAATTCGAAATAGGCTTCTGCATATCTTTGTACATTATCCATAAAATGTCTGAAAAGGTGATTTCCGTTCATAAATTCTCCTTTTATTGTAGATATGATATCAAAAAACTTTAAAATACTGTTTTAAATTTGAAGCTAGGCTCTCAGCGATAAATCAATAGGTTAATTGCCACTGAATCTATACTTTTCAAAAATGCTATTTGTTCTTTTTCTACTTTTCCTTTCCTATTGATGAGTGTCTCTCGTAAAGAATGGTAACCGTTAATAAAAGGCTATTTTTCTTATACATTCTTTTTAAGAGCTCAACTTCTGATGTTTAGCAAATTTGCCATTTTGACCACATTCACATTTTTTATAAGTCAAGACTAAATTCTAGACTTTATATACATTAATGTGAATACTTCCTTGAAGATTATATGGAAATAATTGGTCTACATTAGCTAACATATCATAATTAGAGGCAATATGAATAGCATCAAAAAAATAAAAAGAGTTCACATAATAAATTATCAGAGAATAACTATTCAAATCATTTTAATCTCTTTTAAGTATTATGTGTTTATTTAGTACACATTCCAAGCTGAATAATCTACCAAGTCGTCCTTTCGTTGTAAGATGACTTAGTAAAATCGGTTGAATTTGAATTGGTCTGAGTTAGTATTCAAAAACGTACAAAATATATTGAGAAATTTTGAAATAGCATATAAGCGCATATTTATTATACTCGTGGTGCTAGCTGAAAAATAAAAATAGCCTTTGCCCAGAAAAACATCCAAAATGAAAGTGACCAAACCCCATTTTGGAAGGTGGATTCCTGTGCAAAGACATCTTCATTGTACACAAAAACCATGCTCGGTACAAAACCAATCTGGCGCTATTTTGAAAAAAGTTCAGCAGGAATTGCAAGCGCTCGCGCCCTTTCTTCAACGGAAAAACCATCATCTGCTTCAGCAAAGCGATGCCCATATCCTGACGCTTCATCTGCTGGGAAAAGGTCTAGGATTCACCTCTGAACGTGCCTGTCATCGCTTTATCCAAGGAAACTTAGGCCCTATCGTGGAACGTTCTCGGTACAATCGACGATGGCGAGATCTGCGCTTCGCGCTCAAGTGGTTACGCAAACGACTCTCTTCGCCGGAGTTCGGCAGCGCCTACTCAATCATCGACAGCCTTCCCCTGCCCTTGTGCCACCCGGTTCGTGTCACAAAGGGCGCGATGCTTTCGAGGTTTAGCTGACGTTGGCTATTGCGCTTCAAAACAGAGTCATTACTACGCCTTCAAGTTGCACGTGCAAATCGACTCATTCGGTTTCGTCCAAAGTTACGTCTTGTCGGCTGCTTCGGTTCATGATGTACAGATGGTAGAAGAGTTGCTTTGCCAGCACCTTCTGCCCTCGTTCTTGGAGATAAAGGGTACCTTAGTCGCTCTTTACATGTTCGGTTGGAACAAAACTTCGGTACCATTCTTTGTGTGCCCACTCGTTCAAACAGCAAAAAAGAACGGTGGACACCAGCCTTTACACGCTGGATGCGACGCAAACGCAAGAAAATCGAAACGGTATGTTCCATCTTAGTGACTCGTTTTGCTCTTTCTTCGATTCGTTCGAAGAGTCCATCTGGATTCGAAACGACTTTAGATGGGATTTTGCTAGCCTATACGCTTTGGAAAACAGGAGTAATCCAAGATTAGTTTTAACTAGCACCACGGGTATTATTTATATAAATCTAATACTGAAAGCAAACTTTCCTCGGTCTCACAATAACATAGTATGCTAATTTTCTGTCTTCCTCATGTTAGAAATATTAACCAAATTATGACTATTAAATTCTTTTCGACATATACCTTAAGAAAAAAATTCTTGTAAGTGCTAGTAAACTTTCAATTCATTTATTCTCATTGGCTTTCCGAAATCTACTGTTTCTAAAGGCACATCGAAAACTGATATAATCAATATATAATGTTAGTTTTCAAATAGTAAATGCTTCATTATAAATAGATACTAGGAGGAGAATCATATGCATACACATACGAGATAATACGGATATGCGCGAATTTCAACTTGAGAGCAGAACGAAGATAGACAATTACATGTATTATTACAACAAGGAATTAAAAATGAATTTATTTTTATTGATACAGTTAGTGGCAAGAATTTTGATCGTCCAGAATATTAACTTTTAAAGTGAGTATTGCGAGAGGGCGATACTTTATTTGTTAAGTCGATCAATCGCTTTGGTCGCAACAAACAAGAAATACTAAAAGAATGGCAATGGCTTATTGATGCTAAAATTCATGTAGTCGTGATCGATATACCTATTCTGGATACACGCAAGTATCAGGAACTAGAGGGTGTAGGTAAGTTGATTATGGATTTAGTACTACATATATTGAGCTGGTTGGCTGAGGAAGAATGGAATGACATTAAACAAGCTCAGTCTGAAGGTATAGCAGCAGCTCGTAAGCGAGGAAAACATTTAGGTAGACCGGCAATACAATTGTCTACACTTTCACCAGAACAAAGCTTCTTATTAGAATCCTTTTACCCCAAATGGAAATCTAGAGAAATGACTGGAGTAGAACTAATGAAGAAACTAAGTTTGAAGAAGAATACTTTTTACAAAATAATCAAACAGTATGAGAATAACTCGTATTCAATAAATTGAGTGATACACAAAGAAAAGTATACAGAATAATATACAATTATCTTTCAATTTATAACGAAATCCTGACATAGACTATGTTATTGAATTCCATTTTTAAATCTAGAAATTAAGTAACACATATGCTAGAAGTAATAAAATTGTTTGGTATAGCAAAATGAATTAAAATAAGCAATGATATCATAGCTAAAAACAGCTATAATTTCATTGCTTGTTTTATATACTTGTTAAAATATTAGCATAATTATAATATAAAATTTATAATTTTCAGATAATAAACAATTAGTCTCATTTCTTATTTCATTGATATAATTATAATTCGCTTATACTGATATACTAGTTTTCAAACTTTCTCGTGTTGATGATTGTCATCTACATAATACGTTTTTAAAGTTCTCAACATTGGGAATAAGTACATCCATAAGACCGCAATTACAATAGTTCCCATACCACCAATGATCGTGGCTCTAACAACTCCAAACCAACCAGCCATCGTACCTGATTCGAACTCTCCTAACTGATTAGAAGCTCCGATAAACAAGTTGTTAATTGCGTTTACACGTCCTTGCATTTCTTTAGGTGTATTTACCTGTACAAGTGTCGTACGAATGACTACGCTGATTACATCTGACGCACCAATTAAAACAAGAGCCAATAGAGAAAGTATCAAGCTTTTAGATAAAGCAAACAATACAGTGGCTAATCCGAAAACAATTAGCGATCCAAACAATAATGTACCCACTGATTTATTTACAGAAAATCGAATAAGAATGAGAGACATAATCAATGCCCCTACTGCCGGAGCTGTCCGCATCAATCCTAATCCCCAACTTCCTACTTGGAGAATATCTTCTGCAAAAATAGGTAATAAAGCAGTCGCACCGCCTAGTAATACTGCAAATAGATCAAGAGAAATAGCACCCAATATAATCTTTCGAGTCAATACGAAGCGTAACCCACCAAGAATAGCATCTACATCTTCTTTCTCCTCTATCTTCTGAGCATATTTTACTTTGATGCGAGAAATTAAAAAAGCAGAACTCAACATTGCAATAAACGAAATAATATATACAACAGATGGAGCAAAAATGAGCAATACTCCACCTAAAGCCGGCCCAATAATCGAAGCTGCTTCACCAGCTGACGCATTCCAAGCGGAAGCTTTAGGCAAAGATTCGCGATCAACCACATCAGGAACCAATGCAGAACTAGTTGGACTCTCAAAGGCTCGCGAACTACCAAAAAGTACAGCCGCAATGAGTATATGATATCCTTGTATCCAGCCTCCTACACTTGCAATCAAGAGAAAAAGAATGACTGCACATTCAATCAATTGACAGAGATATACTACTTTAACTCTGTTAAATTTGTCTGCAACTTGTCCAGCGATAAGTGTAAACAAAATCATAGGTATAAACTCTACGAGACCAACAAGTCCTAAGCTGAATGCATCTTTAGTTAATGAATACATTTGCCAACCTATAGTCACAGTTAACATTTGAAAAGCTGTCGTTGCAAAAATTTTAGATATCCATAAATTTCGAAAAGCAGAATTGACCTTTAATAACGATGAATTTGAATTTATTTTTGAAATAATAATCACTCCGTACAAATTATCATATTCTTGATGTCACATCATATTTTCATTAAAGCTATCGATTAAATTTAAGATTGAGAACGAAATTTGGACGGTGAATAGCCTGTATACTGTTTAAATACACGACCAAAGTATGATGGATCAGTAAAACCAATATGTTGAGCAGTATGTTCTATAGAGAGCCTAGAAAATTGTAATAAACGTTTTGCTTCAAGCATTTGACGATCACGAATCAATTCACCAGCTGTTTTACCTAACGTACGTTTCGTAGTTTGAATTAAATGATTAGGGGTGACAAATAACATCCGTGCATAATTATCGACACTAGTATGACTTTTAAAATGTTCTTCAACCAACTTTAAAAATGACTTTGTTAGTAGATAGGCTCGATCTTCGGTTTGTTGAATAGTGTTAGCCATTTGATTACGCTGTATTTCAATTAAAATTAATTGCAGATAGAAGCGTATTGCTTCATCACTATACAACATTGTCATTTCAGATTCTCGATGAAGCAGTTCAAATATACGATCAAATGCAACTGTTTGTTCTTGATTGATATAACAAACTGCGTCTATATTGCCTATATAATTATTTATAAAAGAAAAAGAATCGGATTCTTGCTTGCATACAATATCCTTATGAAACTTGATTAAATAGCCTTGCAAAAGTTGATCTGTATCCTCAAAACTCCATCCATGAACTTGTCCTGGAGAAATAAAACAAATTACATTTTCATTCAATGCATACGTTTTGAAGTCAATAGTAACTGTCCCACTTCCTTTGACAAGCCAGAAAATTTCATAAAAGTCATGACGATGAGGAGATAAAACATCTTTCTCTTCGGTACGAAAAAAAGGACGTTCGATTCGAGATAAGTTTATTTTTTTCACATCCACCAATGTACGATCATGGATAATGGGGATATCTTTAGTCATATGATAACCTCTCATTACATTAAACTGTAATCTTTCATAACAAAGTTAAATCTTACGTTACGAATTGCCCAACACTTTCTGTTGAATGACTTCAAGCACTTTTTCTTTTCCCAATGGATACTCAGATTCATGCCATTCTTCTCCTATAATTGAATAAAGCTTTTTCTCCTTTACTGCCTTCAATCGAGTAAATAAAGGATTTGATATAAAGTCCTTGAATCGCGATGCTACAACTTCATCTGTATTTGCTTCATATGCATAATATCCTACAAAAATATGGTCTGGCTGTAATCCGTAAATAGTATCCAGGGATACTACTTCCACCGTTGAGTCCGGTTTATTTAAGGGTACACCTTCTGCTGCGGGTAATCCCATATCGGTAAAAAGTACATCGCCAAGTAAAGAACGCCCATAAATCCGATATTCTGTTGCATTAGTTACATAAAGTGTAAATGTCTCACCAGGAAACTTGGCTTTAATTTTGTCTCCGATTATCTTTGCTTTTTTCATATATTGATCAAACCATGTAGTCACTTCTTTTTCTTTACCTAAAAACCCGCCCAATTCGTGAAATTGTTCTTTCCAGGAATAAAGATCATTTTTAAGGTAAATGGTTGGAGCAATTTGAGATAACTGGTCATATAGTTTTTCTGTACGTGAATTGCTAATAATTAAATCCGGCTTTGCTGCTATAATATCTTCGATTTTTACAGTCTGCGGAGAAATAAATGTAACATCATCCAATTTCCCATTTAAATATGTTGGGGCTTTTCCATTTAATCCGGTGGAAGACATAATAGGCGTATATCCCATAATAAGCAGCTGTTCTGTTGTATATGCCAAATCTACAATTCGTTTTGGATGAGCGGGTATGTCCACATTTCCTTTTTCCGTTTGGATACTACGCATATCTTCGCTCTGTGCAGTGTCCGAAGACGAAGAAGTTGTTGATGAATTGGTATTCATATTGTTACAAGCAGACAAAACAAAAATCAAAGATATAATAATGATACCTACTGTTATTTTTTTCAAAGAGTTCACCATGATCCTTTTTTATATTATTTAGATCGAAACAAGAGGTAGAGAAAGTATGGTGCTCCAATAGCCGAAACTAAAATTCCAGCAGGTAGCTCCATTTTAGGCACCATTGTACGCGCACACCAATCACAAATGAGTAATAATAATGCACCTACCAGCGCAGAAACCGGAATCACATATTTGTACGTATTACCAATTAAACGTCGGGCAATATGGGGTGCCATCAAGCCAATAAAGCCAATACCTCCACCTGCTGCCACACAAGCTCCCGAAATACCTACACTCATCAGTAAAAATTTGAGACGTGCTCGATCCATTCGTATACCAAGACTAGCTACCGTACTTTCTCCAAAACTTAAAATATCAAGGTGGCGGTAGTTGTAAAACGCCCATAATGATAATGTTACAATCCAGGGAAAAGTTGACCAAATAATCGACCAGCCTGTCCCTGTAAGGCTTCCAGCTAACCATACTGTTGCTGACATATATACTTCATCGTTTAGTTTCAACGATAATATTACATATGCTGCTCGCAACCCTTCTCCTATCCCTATACCTACAAGAATTAATCGAACAGGCAAAATTCCTTTTCGCCATGCCAACATATAAATACTAATAGCTGTTAGCATAGCTCCTAAAAATGCAAAAAATGGGATACTCATTGCATTATAATTTGTAATAGTTTTACTTTGAAAAACAAAATACATCAGTAAGACAATCGAAAGCCCTGCACCAGAATGTACACCCATTAAACCGGGATCAGCCAAAATATTTCTGGACAATCCTTGCATAATTGCTCCCGATATAGCCAATCCGCCTCCAATGAGAATAGCTGCAATCATTCGAGGCAACCTTAAATCCAACAGAGTAAAATTTTGAATCTTTGAGCCTTGTCCTGTTAAAGTGAGCCAGACTTCTGATGGCGATATAGAAACCGCCCCCGAATTCAAACTCAATACGGATACACTCATCATCAAACCTATAAAGATGAACGATACGATCCATACACGTCTTCTTCGCAATGCTTGCATTACATTCCCCTCCATTGCTTTCTTGCAAGGTACAAGAAAAAGGGTACACCAAGTACAGCCGTTATTGCCCCTATTGGCGTTTCATAAGGAAATTGTATCCAGCGTGCAACGATGTCCGCATAGAGTAGCAATACTGCTCCCAGAGCAGCAGAACAAGGAATGATCAATCGATAATCCTGCCCTACAAGCGCTCTAACGATATGAGGAATAACAAGCCCGATAAATCCGATAGCTCCTGCAACTGAAATGGAAATACCAGTCATGATAGCTACCAAACCTATAGCCGTCACTTTGATAACGATCGTTTTTTGTCCTAGCCCTTTTGCAATATCTTCTCCAAGACTCAATATACTAATCGAAGGAGATAAAATGAAGGTGACAAGCAAAGATACAATGCTTATGGGAATAAGTAAGAAAACAGAAGGCCATCGCACCATAGATAAGCCTCCAGCATAAAAGAAAGCCAAATCTTTTGAAATCTCATAGTAAATAGCAAGTCCTGAACTGATTGAGCCAAACAAATAACTAATCACAGTTCCAGCTAAAATCATTTTTATAGATGTCATTCCGCCGGGAGAATATATGCTGATAAGATAAACGAATAAAATACTTACTCCTGCTCCGAGGAAAGAAACAAAAGTAATCTGTAAAACATTCAATAAAGGGAAAAACACCATAGCTATACATATAGCCAAACCTGCTCCTTGAGACAAACCTAGAATAGAAGGATCTGCCATAGGATTACGGGTAATCCCCTGCATGACAGCACCTGAGACTGCCATACAAGCCCCTACCAGTATGGCACTAAATATTCTGGGAAGCCTTAATTCGTAAATCAATACATGAATATCATTAGCATGATCATAGAAAAATAATGCTTGCCAAATATCCTTCCAAGAAACATTTGTACTACCATAAGTAATGGATATTGCTATCCCAATACCTACAAGCAAAATGCTAAACACACCAAGAATAATGGCAATCGAAATATACTTATTTTTTGTAGCCGTAAGAGATATCCTCCTTTATGAGTGAATAGGAACGATGGCTTAAACATCTTATTTGATAATGATTATCAATGTAAATAAATCCTATAAACAAACCAGATAAAGTACCGATTTTAATAACAAAAGTCCGAATTTAAATAAAATGCTCTATTCTTTTTGATACTCTTTCGGTGTCAGTCCAGTATATTTTTTGAACATTTTTATAAAATAGCTTGTTGTATTAAATCCGCAAGCAAAACCAACTTCCTGAATGTTTTGCGTTGTTGTATTTAATAAATATTTCGCAGTTTCAAGGCGATGCCTGATTACAAATTCAATAGGTGTACAGTGCATGTAGTCATTAAATATACGAGCAGCTTCACTTTTGCTAATACTTGCCGCCGATGCGATTTGATTAAGCTTTACTTCATTCATAAAATGATTTTCTACATAAGAAATCATAAGCTGCAAGCGTATATAAATTTGTAATTCCTTTTTATTTTTTTTCAATTTTGGGATCGATTCCATGTGTTTAATGATTATTTGCCATATTAAATTCATATAGCATTGAACTTGCATTTCAAAACATTCCTCTTCAAGATTCACTGTTTTAAAATCCAATGCAGGAACAGTCCCATAGGCACTCGCAGAACCATACGTTTGTAGCAAATAGAATACATTGAACAAATGGTACAGGATCTGTTGCTGCCAAGTAGTTTGAGGAGATAAAACAAAAAAAGGGATCTCTTCATTTGTCAGCAGCGGTTTGATATATTTCTGAAAAATTCGTGTAGATGAGGCAGCTATTAATTCTGCTGAAAAAATAATATTAGGGCACTGACACTTGGATTGTTCATCTATTTGCTGAAATCCATGCAGTATATTTCCATTAATAAAAATCCCATCACCTTTCTCCAAATCTACATAGTGATTACCAAAATGAACTCGAACGTTACCACCATATGCTATATAAAATTGAGGTTCAAAATGCCAGTGCAACGGAACACTTTGTTGCGAGAATTTGTATAATTCGTCTACATAATACTGAATAGGAAAATCAATATTACCATGTTTCGTTTTTTCAAATAGTGTATGCGTAAGTGGCATTTGATCTGCTTTCATTTTTCCTCCTATGGGAATATTGTTATATTTTTAAACGATATCGTTTCTTTTATTAAAATAGCCGACTGATATAATTATATCCTGTATTGGATAAGTATTTTAGCATTTCGACATATTAGGGAGGTTTATTTTAAAAATCAAAGACGAAGCCTTTATAGATGCAACGTCTTTTCAAATTACATGAAGGAGTGCGCAACCTATGGTAAAACAAGCTATATTTTTTATGATTGCTATGCTAACGGGTACACTTTTAAGTTTTGAAGGTGCCCTTTTCGGAAAATTAGGTGAGAATGTAGGAGAGTTGGAAGCAAACTGGTACAACTTTACAATGGGAGCCATTATCGCTTTGGTTCTTTTGATATTTTTTAGAAGGGGCAATCTTACAGAAGCTCTCCATCTCCCAAGATGGAATTTCCTTGGGGGCGTGTTGGGAGTTATCTATATGTTGGCTATCGTTATTGGGGTTCCTCTCATTGGTGTAGGTCTCTCCATGATCATTGTCATCATTGGGCAAATAACTACCAGTATTTTAATTGATCATTACGGCTGGCTTCATAATAAAAAAAAGCCAATCCAAGTGAGACGAATAGCTTCGATGTTATTCATGTTATGTGCATTGATACTTACTTTAATATAAAGGAGAATTGAAATGAGTATAGTTTTAATTATTATAGTTACGTTAATTGGTGGAGCAGCGGTTAGCACTCAATCATCAATCAATGGAACAGCAAGTAAACGTATTGGATTATTGGAAACTGTTTTCATCTCATTATCTATAGGTGCTTTAGTCCTTACTATTCTTGTTTGTTTTTTTGGTAGTGGCAAATTGTTTGACCTTATACATGCCCCTAAAACGCAATTACTTGCTGTATTTTTAGGTTTTGGTTATTTGTTTTTATCTAGTTTTAATGTGAATACGTTGGGGGTTACTCCAGCAAATCTTGCCACCATTGTTGGGCAAATACTAGCTGGTTTTGTTATTGATACGTTTGGATTATTTGATAGTGCGATGATTACGTTCTCCTGGCAACGCGTCGTTGCTATCGTTTTCATGTTGGGTGCATTAACTTTAATTTTTAGTGAAAAACAAAATACACCTACAACCCAGATCTTAAAAAAATCAAACCTTTCGTAGTAATCAATTGTATTTTACACATGCCAATATACCTCATACAGGATCGTATACATCGATCTTGTATGAGGCAATTATTAAATATAAGGACGAATACAATATTGTGAGTAACATCTATAGATGAGACTAATTATATGCTATTAAGTAATAATTTTTGATACCTTATGAGACTTCTAATGTCTTTAATTGAGATTTTTATATTTATTACAATTACAAATGATAATTCGTGTAACATATGTTTTTCCAGATGATCAAAATCTTATCTCTATCCTTTATATAAACTATGTAAAAGAGCTGCGATAATAACCCTAGCCCAAAACCAAATATCTAATAAATATACATCATTAAATGAATAACACAATAAAGCACAATAATTTTTGTCATGACGCTTTTTATTATTTCACTCTAAGATTCATAAAACTTTAATTATTCATAAGTTTACTATTCTCTCATACGTTTTCTTGTTTGTGGGTATCAAAAACTACTTGTTAAGAATCTATTGAGAAAAAGATCATATAGAATCACTTATCCAATACATTCATCTCAAAGTTTGAATAGCAGGAATCGAATTATCATTTATAAGGGAAAACTCCTTATAATAAAAAATAAAAAGAACTGAACGCTTATAAACTATACACTTTGTAAGGACACTTTGAAAAAAGGTTAGGACACGTCAAGAAGCTGTTGCCTGTATCATTCAGGCGGCAGCTTCTTGACATTCTATTGCCCACGTTTCCGATTGCAATACGTTATACAACGCTTGAGTTCTCGCTTCACTTTCTGGAGTGTTTAGGCAGGCTTGAGATTCGTTTCGTTTTTCAAATGACCAAAGAAGGATTCCTATGGAGCGTTATCCTAACAATCTCCTCTTCGCGACATGGATTGTCCGAGCTTCATTTTCTTCACGAGCTTTTGGAATGTTGGGTGTATAATGAAAGCCCTAATCTGAATGAACGCTTCACGTGTGAGATGGAGTTACTTTTTGAGTTGTTTGATCGTCTCCAGCACTAAAGTAAATCCCAGTGAATCTGAGACCGTATACGCTACAATTTTATTCGTTTGGGCATCTTGAATCTTAGACAAATATGCCCGGTGACACGCTCCGTAACGGAGATAAGTAATATTTGTTAGGAGAACTTGACTGGCGATGCTAGGTTTAAATTTCCATTGCAATGTATTGGGACACGTGCGGTGTTCCTGCGTCGCTTTGGCTATCCAACACGTAGGACTCTCTGCTGTTTCTGCCGATGGCACAAGGCTTTCTCGCTCCAATACGTATAATAAACGGAACGCGAGATCCCAGCAAGATGGCACAGCCACCGCACTTTATGTTTGAATGTCGGCTGATTCGCAATCTGCTGAATCCATTCGAATTTCTGCCTCATCCTTACTTTGATTTCGGTTTCTTCGCCCGCCTTTCGAGCCAATCGAGCTTTTTAGGAATTTGTTCTTGACTTCGAGCCATTCCAGCCGGGCGATCTTCTTTTTGGAGCGCCAGTGAACGCCCCGAACCTTACTTTCTGCCATCCGAAAGACCAATGATCCCCCTTCTGTTTGTAAGCGGTACGCCAACAATGAGGAGCCGTTTGAATACGTTTTTTTCCAACATATCGAAGTCAAAGCCTGCCTCTTGAAAAATCTCACGCGAGAGCTTTCCTTGCTTGTAAGCTTAGATAAAGTGTTCTCTAAACGTATCCGTATAGGTGATGGCTTTTTCGCTGACCTGTTTCATATGAGGATTATTTTGAAGTTGTTTTTGTTGCTGGATTGTGAACAATTGTTTAGCAATTCGTTTCGACCACCACTCGTTTTTTCTTTATTATACTCAAAAGACTCTACAAGATGTCTTTTTTCAAAGTGTCCATCTTATAAGGTAACGTTTATTATCTCATTCAAGTTCTTTTTATTCGTTTGAAATTATTTTAGATTTAACTATATAGTTATCATTTAAGTATTGTTACTGCATATTTATATTTTCATACAAATAAAGGAACAGATGACCTACCAACGGTTGAATTAGAACTCATACTCCGCTACACGTGCACCACCCAGCTTGTACAGCAGCATGAATTGCTCAGCCATAAAGCACGGTGAATAATGTAGATCCTGCTCCAACCAGTTATAAATAACCCCAAGATGGGCATAAATATTGTAACTCATATATACATCCTGCTTGACTAATCGTTCCGGCTGCTCGCCTTGCAACAGCTGCAATCCTTTGTTAATAAAACTCTCCAACAGCTGCTGGAATCGCTTCGTAAATGTGTGCTCATTGCCTAGCATCACTTTGTAAAAATCCGCATGACGCCAAATATGCTCAAACATCTCACGAAATACGCCTGCCAGCAGTTCCAGATCGAATGGCTGCTCCGGCTGACGAGTTTGCGGTCGTTCCATTACTTCATCTAGCTCCACCAATATCTCATCCATACAGCTGTCCAGCAAATCCTGTTTATCCTGATAATGAGCGTAAAAGGTTGCCCGGTTAATATCCGCCGCCCGCGTAATGTCCATTACAGTAATGGCATGCAGCGGTTTCTCATAAGCAAGCTGTAACAATGCCTGCAAAATCGCTTCGCGAGTACGCAGCACACGACGATCTGTGCGCTTTCCTTCCATACACTCGCCAGCGAAGTCTGTAGTCAGACTACTACCAATAGCTGGCATCGTTATATTCGAACTAGCAATACGACTAGCAGTATTCAAGTGATTAGCGGTACGACTCGTAGGATGAATGAATTTCATAGGGCACTCCTGTTCCTTGCTCCGGCAGTTCTCATAATGATCACTTGCCGAAACAATCTTTCATTTTTTGTATTACATTTGAGAGTTAAGCAACACTTATGTTCAATGTGACGAATAAGATACATTTCTTGTAAAACTGATGGTTGATTGCCATTTTTCGATAGGTAAAATATAGCATAACAGCCATGATCCATGTAAGGCTGACATCTGGTATCGAACCATCAGGAGGGAAATCATGTCGAATTTGCATATTATTATCGCGGGCGGAGGCATTGGCGGTCTCTGTCTGGCACAATCCTTACACAAAGCCGGAATCAGCTGCGCCGTTTACGAACGAGATCTGGAAATGGGCATATCCGGTTATCGATTGCATATGAATGCGGATGGCGGAAATGCACTACGCTTTGCATTGCCTGACCATCTGTATGAATTATATGTACAAACATCCCGTCGCACCCCACGCCGCGAAATGGCAATACTGCTGGACAAAAACGGGATCGAATTAGGTGTGCGTCCGCATATTGGACCTGCCAATGACCCGGTACTGCCGCATACAGCCGTCAACCGCAAAACACTGCGCCAGATTCTACTTATAGGGATTGAACATCTAGTGCATTTCGGTCAAAAGGTAACTGGATATACGCAAAGTGACAGCGGTGTGCAGGTGCAATTACAGGATGGCACCATCGTCAACGGCGATCTGCTCATCGGTGCGGATGGCATCAATTCCGTCATCCGCAAACAACTGCTGCCAGATATTGACGTCATCGATACCGGTACACGCGCCCTGTATTCCAAGCTCAAGCTGAATGAGAAGCTAGCGACTTCACTACCGGATGTATTCTTCGACGGACTGACTAGCGCATCCGACGACGCCGGTACGTATATGGCAATCTGCCCGTATCAACCACGCCGTGCTGTAACAGAAGCGGTCGCTGAGTTGGCACCGGGCGCTGCTATTGAGCATGTGGACGACTATATCATGGTCAGTCTTAGCATTGGACCGGATGCAGGCATCAGCGACGACGTACTGCGTCAATCGGCGCCGCAACAGCTACATGACATCATGAAAAAGCTGACCAGCGACTGGTCGGGCGATCTGCGCAAACTGGTAGCTCATATCGACCCCGACACCATTTTCCCGCAAACGATTCGTCTGCTCGACCCGGCAGAGCCGTGGACAACTAGCCGCGTGACTTTGCTTGGCGATGCCATTCATGCTATGCCACCAAGTTATGGTGCTGGTGCGAATCTGGCACTCAAGGATGCTCATCAACTCGCACAGCAGATGATTGCCATGAATGATCGTCCGGCGGATTGGGCAGAGTATGTGCATGCTTACGAGCAGCAGATGCGCTCTTACAGCTACCCGATTCTGGAGATGTCCTCCAATAAGCAAACGGCACGTACATTCACATTGATGAATAAGTAAATCCGGCAAGGATGATACCCATCTGAAATGTAAACGATACACTATCGACGATACAACACATATCAATTGGGAATGAGACTGCAATAATATCCAACTCATTCCCTTTCCAGAGGTGAACAAACGACTTGGATTCTTCTATCTCTTTGCCCAGCGCCCACACTGCCAACCGTCTACTATTGGTACTGGCGGGCGCATTAGTATTTGCTTCGATGAATGCAACGATGTTCAATGTAGCTCTGCCCTCGATCGGGACCGAGCTGGGATTACAAACATCGCAAGCAGGTTGGATCGTGACCAGTTATATGATCATCTATGCAATCGGCTCGGTGATGTACGGCAGACTTGCCGACCAGTATCGACTCAAAGACCTGCTAACTGTCGGTCTGTTGTTACTAGCTGTTGGATCGCTGTGCGGTTATTTTGCAGACAGCTTTGCATGGATCGTAACGGCGCGACTGATTCAGGCAGCAGGCGCTTCGGTGTTCCCGGCATGTGCGATGATCATTCCTGTGCGCTTCTTTGCACCGGAGATGCGTGGACGTGCACTTGGTATGACCTCTGCTGGACTCAGCTTTGGCGTGGCGGTAGGACCAATCATTGCAGGCTTTTTGACCACCTATTTGCATTGGAACGATCTATTTCTGCTGGCGATGCTGCCTGTTGTATCGTTGCCCTTTTTCCGTACATATTTACATGAAAAAGCGGGAACACGTAGCAAGTTGGATGTGCTTGGGGCACTGCTGCTAGCATTGACAATTGCAACGTTGCTGCTCACGATTACGAATATCAATATAGGTACAGCCGGATTAACCTTATTATGGCTGGTACTGTTCATTTGGCGGATTCACAAAGCAGCGGTGCCATTTATCGTCCCTGCGCTATTCCGCAATCCATATTATTGCTGGGGATTGCTGTTGTTTGGATGCAGCTCAGGCATCGGCTTCAGCCTGCCATATCTGACGCCGCTATTATTCTCGGAGATCAACGGATTGAGCGCTTTTACCAGCGGCTTGCTAATGTTCCCCGGTGCATTATGTGCAGCATTGCTAGCACGAGCGGGAGGCAAGCTAGCAGATCGCAAAGGCAATGCGTGGACGGGTTATCTAGCACTGTGCTTTTATTTGATCTGCTTTGGATGCTTTACCGTACTGGCTGGCAGCAATCCATATACGATGATGCTACTGCTAATCTTCGGCTATATCGCTCAGTCCTTCTTCCAACTGACGATGGCAAATACGATCTCTCGCACCCTTCCACCGGCGTTATCCGGTACAGGAATGGGATTATTTATGCTGGTGAACTTTGTATTCAGTTCGATTGCGACTACAGTGATGGGCAATTGGTTGAATCGTGAAGGCACGACTTCCTTTGCTGGTTGGATGGTGAATCCTGCGGCGGTTCGATATGGGGAGATATATGCGGTATTTGTAGTGATTGTGCTGTTGATGGTTGTCGTGTATACGTGGTGGCAACGGGCGACGAAGCTGCGTTAATTATCTATATATGCTGGGATAACACTAAACATTTTACAACAAACATACACAAAGACCTTTTCCGTAATAGCTTGGGAAAAGGTCTTTGTGTGTATGTCACATTTATTCGTTGATGCCTTTGGCAATTCGGTCAGCATCAGCGCTTCAACTGTTGTGCTCCAAACCCGATCTTTTTTAATAGCTCAATCAACTGCTCTTTTTCCTCATTAGAAACGGAAGCAAAATTGCTGGAAATCGTATGCACATGCTTCGGAAATACTTCATCGAACAAAGCTCTGCCTGCATCAGTAATGTCCACATTAAAAGCTCTACGGTCATCCGGGTTCGGCTTTCTTGCTACCAATCCCTTTTGCTCCAGCTTGTTGACGACATAAGTGATACTGCCGCTTGGAATCGACAGAATCTCACTAATTTTCTGTACCGGATGAGCCCCTTTGCTATACAGCAATTCCAGCGTAATAAAATTCTCATTGCTGATCTTATGGCTGGCAATGTCTTTTTGAATATTGTCGACTAATGCCTTAGAGGCTTTCATCCATATACGAAACAATCTCAAATCCAGATCGTTATGATCCTGCATTGTTCTAACCCCCAAATGAAGTTCATGATAGCTGACGGCGCATTCATCTGTATGCTTACTGTACCATTATAACTTTTTCGGAGTTAGCGAGACATCGTCATAAACCAATTCATTGCGATGGAATGTCTAAAATGGTAAATGATCGCCACCACCCCATTCATCTTCATCATCCGACACTCCCCATGCCCAGCAGAAGAAGCAGAATAAGGGGTCTATCGAATGAACGCGATCGTTCTGAGCATACTGGTCTTCCGACGTCTGACTGTCCTCAATCTCCAACTCTTCCACTTCCCACGGTCGCATGTCATGATTCATGTTGAACTCTCCTTTGCATTCGGAAATATCAGATGACGGCGTTGATATTTAACAGTAGCACAACAATACCCAGCACCAGCAAAATGATCGGCATACCTAGCTTGCTGCCCGGATCTTTAATCTTAATATGAGTCAAAATTCCACCTAGCATCGTACCGATAACGAGCAAGCTTCCCGCTACTGCTGCTACGCCGTTCCAGATGCCCCAGAGCAGCAGTACTGCCGCTATCATTTCGACCAATCCGGTAAACAGTCGAAATCCACTCCCATATCCATAACGCTGAAATTCATCCACCATTTGCTTGGAACCAAATTTCATACTGCCAAACATAATAAAGCCCAAACCTAGCAAAATCTGAAGCACGATCGATACAATAGTCATATCATAAGTCTCCCTTTTCTGTTTTATCCTAACTTTAGGATAAATATATCCTAAGTGTAGGATATTGGCAAGACTCTTTTTAATAACCTGCTATACTTGAACTGCTCCCCGTTTATCGGTTCCACAACAAGAACTGCTATAATATCCATCCTGTATGTACAAAAAGCACCCGTAACCTATTCATCTGACAAATGTTTAGCAGATGAGGTAGATTGAGGGTGCTTGTATCGATTCACTTTATTGAATCCAATCCAAGATCGGTAAAGGCAAAGATGAGTTTGCCCATATAACGACAAGACGATGGATGCATGAATTATGACTTGTTATTGACGATCTGCCCCTTAACCGGCTCCATATCTCCCTGCCAACGTACAGCAATCGATTTCCCATTTGCCAGATTCGGGTTATCTGCTATTTGGAAATGTAGATGCGCTTCACTGGAATTGCCGGAGTTGCCAATCTTACCGATAATCTGCCCAGCTTGGATGGGATCGCCTTTCTTCACGGTAACGGAGCCTTGCTGCAAATGTCCCAGCAGACTATATTCGCTACCATGCCGGATGACTACGTTATTGCCTGCGGGCTGCTCTGGATTCATTGTACCAACCGGCTCGTTGTCCGCAATATCGTTCACCACTGCTACCACTGTTCCATCTGCTGGTGCTAATGCAGGCTGACCGAATGCGTAATAACTCTCGTTACGCGTAGCATCCCCGCGGTAAGACATTCCATCCTTCACCTGAATAAAATCATACGCATACCGCTGTGATTCCACTGCATAGTGATAATTTTGCAATACATTGTTACCGCCCTAGAAGACGAACCAATCGCCCTGCAATGGCAGACGATACGTGGCGGTGGTCAGCTTCTGATCGGTTTCCGGAAACGATTGTACTGGCTGCAATTGTAATCCGGCAATCTTGCCCTGTTCATTCAGCAGAGCGGTCATTCCAAGCTTGCCAGTGTTATCCAACCAGTCATATTGCGTATGCTGGTTTAATGGAATTGCTTTGCCCAGCATGTCAAACGACTGTACATCCTTCAGCGAGGATTGAACCGTATCTTCCAGTTGCTGTTGTGACAGTACCTTTTGAAAGTCGGGAGTTAACTGCGCATATATAGCAGCCGTTTTGCCTTGTAGCAAGGCGCTCGGAAGCTGCTCCGGATGCAACGTCTCTGTTTCCGCTTTCTGCTCATGAGGATTGGAACTGTTTTCCTGTATGGCTGTTTCCTCCTACGCCGCTGATTCGCTTCCTTGCTGTTGCTTCACTGAGTACAAACGATAGATGAGTACTACCGTTGTTGTTTCCACTGCTGCATGCGGTAATAGATGGCGCAGCTGTAAGTGCAAGGGCTGAGATGGTTGTTCCTTTGATCTATATCACTAGCTTCGTCGTCAGTTGTAATTCATCTAATGTGTTCAGCTGTGAATAATTGCTGTAGATGATATTAATGTACTGTCATTTAAGTAATAATTTCAATTGAGAATGATCATTGTCATAAAATCTAAGAATGATTCAATATTTAACTAAACGTAGGCTTGTATTTTCTAATACTAACCGCGATATATTGAGTAACAACAAATGGATCGAATCAAAACAGGATAGGCACTCGCCTATCCTGTTTCAAATATCTAAATAATGTTCTTATATCGAATCTTCATCATAAGCAATTAATGCATTCACTCCATGCGCCATCGCAGATCCTGCTTTTAGTGCTGTTGCAACCATGATTGACTCTGCCATTTCCTCTTTGTTTGCGCCAACTTTTTTAGCTGCTTTGACATGAGCTTCAATACAGTATGGACAGCCAGTTACATGAGCAATCGCAACAGCAATCAATTCTTTTTCCTTGACAGACAATAACCCTTTCTTCATTGCCTGCATATCAAAAGCAATAAAGGCTTTAAAAGAATCACCTGCTAAAGTAGAATACTCTTTTAATCGATTCAAATAGGAACCTTTGTAAAGCTCATCGTCTTCCAGTGTTCCATCGTAAGCGTTCAGCGCATTCACTCCGTGTGCCATAGCAGAACCTGCTTTGAGAGCTGTAGCTACCATGATCGCTTCTGCAACTTCTTCTTTAGTTGCTTCTTTCTTCACGTTATTCACATGAATTTCAATGCAATAAGGACATCCAGTGACATGAGCGACTGCAACTGCGATCAGTTCTTTTAGTTTACCGGATAATACACCAGGAGCCAATGATTTTTGATCAAATTGAACAAAGGCTCTGAATGCATCCCCTGCTAGTTTACTATATTCACCTAAACGATTGATATTCGTTTTTTTGTATAAGCTATCATTATTCATATTTATATTCTCCCTTATTTATCTATTTTACAATTACCATTTGATGTCTGATTATCTACTTTACGTCTACAATATATAATTTATTAAATCCATGCTGCATTAAAATTCTAGCTGCTTTTTTACTTTTATGCAGCCATACCATAGAATCATCACTTCAACTTCAAGAGTTAAATCCTTTTACGATACAAGAGGCAGTCGCCCAACGAAATATTGATTGCTCCTTATATATGGGCTTGATAAAAATCGATAACATCTCGAATATCAAACATCTTTACGTGAGATGAAGTTAAAGCTACTACATCAATAAGACTTTGTTTTGAATACATTACAGAGATTGATTTTCATATCTGACATAGCGACATTCCAAACAAAGCTATACTTCCTAAAATAAATCACATCATTACACGGTTGTATGCTCAAACAATTTAATAAACTTTTCACTGTATATAGCAGCCGTTAATCCAGCACGACCAGTACCCATAATAATGGATTGGTACATCGCAATCTCTCCTTAATACTTATTTACAATCAACTACATGTATACACTTCACTTTAACTATCTTTTATTTTTGTCAGCAGATGCGCTACGGCTTGTTCGGCCGATCGTAGTGCCCCTTCCAAATGTCCTCCATAATTTTGATCCGTCTCCGTACCGGTAAACACAATAGGTGATTCTTCGAATTCTGTATGATTGATTGGACCATACATCGGATAATCTCGAAGTGGTTCTGCATCTTCGAGGCTAGCTGTCTCATTCTCTAATGACCAATCTTGATACAATAGAGCGATCGGATGTTGGGCAAGTGGACCAAACAAGCGAATCAATTGCTGCTGTACTGCTTCTAATACTTGCTCTTTTCCTGCCTTAGCACGTTCTTGTGCCGAAATACCAAAGAATCCAAATAGTGCACCTGTGCCTTCAGGTGATGAAGCGTCGTGAATTTCCTGTAAGGGTCCTACCCAGCTGGTAGCCAGTCCAGAAAGCCCTTGTTCTCGCCAAAAAGGAGTTTTATACACAGCGACTACTTTTGCCTGTCCTGCCATCCAAGTTGGCTTTGCCATTAAATCTTTCTCCAGCCTAGCTGGAAGTGCTGGAAAAAAAGAAATAGAGCGCGCAGCAACTCTTGGAGGCAAAGCAATCATGACAGCGCCTGCTTGAATAGGTACTTCAAGCCCTTGAACTTCTAGACTGAAACCTTCTATATCTCTTGCAATGGTCTGAACACGATGCTGAAGAGAAATTGTTCCTTTTGGAAGTCTTGCAGCTAAAGCGTTGGTCAAAGTTTCTACCCCACCTGCAAATCGCATAGACAATTCCATTCCAAGTTCAGGTAGCATATGGCGCTGTGGGGGCTGGTTGATTGCTCGCTCTAATACCATATGTCCTGTGCGGAATTGTGGAAAGGTATCCAATCCGAGTTCTTTAGCAAGCTCCGTAATATACGGTTCGGAATGCGGCCAAAACCAGGTCGGTCCTACATCAAAAACACCCAATTCTGGATAATCCGGTACATGTTGACCAAGTATCCTTCCGCCTATTCGTTCTCTCGCTTCGAGAATACGAAAAGGAATTTGGCGTGCTGCAAGTAAAGCTCCAGCTTGTATTCCACTAAGCCCTGCGCCCAAAATCACGACTGGTCGTTCTTTTGTTATCATGAATGTCATGCGTATGCTCCTTCATTATCACACCTTGTTTATAGTTTGCTTGGTTGTATATGTGAACGATTCATCGATTGACTTTGATAGAATATAGAAAATGACAATATAAATCCTGTAATAATTGGATCTTTCAAACTATATAGAGTAGACGTTCCATGTTGATGAACTTTTACAAAATCAGCTTGTATCAATGTCGTTATGTGTTCAGATATCGTAGAAATATCGATATCCAGTTGAGAAGCTAGATGTTCCAATTGCTCCGGGCCATGAGATAAAACGTTCATAATGTTTGCTTTTTCTGTACTTTCTAAGCAGGTTCTCATTCGCTGATAAGGTTGATACAATTCATCTTTTTTGGATAGATTTGGCATCCGATCACCATCATCTTCGCGTTATATCTTTTTACACGAATCTTCTATTTATAATAGAGAAGAGCCAATTGGTAACATTGACTCTTCTGCTTTGTATAGTGATTATCTCAAGCGAGCAGTTACGCCGCCATCCAGTGGCATAATAACACCAGTGATCCAAGCAGCCGAGTCACTTGCTAAGAACAGAATCGCATCGGCAATATCTTTTGGAGCGCCATTGCGACCCAATGGGTGGAATGCATTAAAGCCTGGTAGTACTTCAGCTACTTCTTCTTCGGTAAGAAACGTATTGTAAATTGGTGTTTCTACTACAGCTGGTGCTACTGCATTGACGCGAATACCATCAGCAGCAAATTCAATTGCCATATTGCGAGTAAGTGCATGGCGACCTGCCATTGCTGCAGAGTATGCAGAAGATGGAGTCGCTTCGACAGCTTGAATCGCCCACATCGAACCGGTATTGATAATTGCACCGCCGCCTCTTTTTTTCATTTCAGGAATGACAGCCTGAGATGGGAAGAAAGTACCTTTTACAATCGTATTCAAATACGAATCCAAATCTTCAGCTGTATGGTCCAAAAATGGAGTTGGATTGAATTTACCGGTATTATTGACAAGAATATCGATACCTCCAAAGGCTTCTACAGCTACAGCAACCAGTTTTTTCGCAGTGTCTGGTAAGCTGATATCCCCTACCGCAATACGTACTTTTTGACCAGTTGGGTCGATTTCATTTGCAGTTTGTTTCAACACATCTTCACGACGACCATTAATGACTACATTCGCACCTTCATTAAAGAAACGTTTTGCTGTTTCTTTACCAATACCTGTTCCTCCGCCGGTTACGATTACTGTTTTGTTTTCAAATGTCATAGTTAATATCTCCTTTTTCTTACCTACTAATAGGTAGATTATATAATACAATGTATTACTGATTTATACATTTTAGTTATGCAAAGCATTCACAATTTTACTCGCAAGTACTGATTGTTGTTGAACACCACTCATTTGATCGATGAGCTGTCCGTCTTTAAACAAAAGTAAGGTGGGGATACTTCGTATACCATAATGGGCAGCCAATGTTGAATTTTCATCTACATTTACGGTAGCAATCTGAGCTTGATGATCCATAGTTTGAGCGAGTTGTTCCACAATCGGCAATTGAATTTGACATGGACCACACCATGGTGCCCAAAAATCAACTAAGGAAACACCAGATTGAATGTATGTTTCAAATGTATCATGATTTAATGCTGTCGCACTCATATCCATACTCTCCTTTACTAAGATTCATTTTTAATTCAATATTCAATTGAACGATTGAATAATATCATGTGTAGGAGCATTCGTCAATAGCCTTTTCTCCTTCTTGAAAATTATTCTATTGATTAATTGAATATTGATGTGAATATGGTATGATATATATACTAATCTGAATACGTATATTGCTATTTCTATTATATTGTTACCATGAATGATTATTATCAAAGAATAGAGGTTGACATACATGAATACTGAGTTTGATTCTGCAAAAGCTTTAAAAGATGATCTGTACAAACAATTGGCTCGAATCGGAAAATGTTTATCTAGCGATAAACGATTAGAGATATTAAATATACTAGCAAATAGTCCCAAAACCGTAGAAAATATTGCCACTAGCACAGATATGAATATAGCTAATGTTTCGCGGCATCTTCAGATTCTGCTTGATGCTAAACTAGTAAAATTCAATAAAAAAGGAACATATGCTATCTATTCTCTAGCTGATCCAGAAATTATTCATTTTCTGTCTTCTTTATGGCGCATCAGTGAAAAACAACTACCGGATATTAGCAAGTTAAAAGAAGATTTTTTAAATAATCTAGATGATGTCAAAACACTTTCACTGGAAGAAGTAATGGATAAAAAAAATACATCGTCTATGATTTTGATCGATTTGCGTCCTCAGAAAGAGTATGAAGAAGAACATATTCCTGGTGCAATCTCCATCCCCATAGATGAATTAGACGAATCCATCCGAACATTACCGAAAGATGCAGAAGTAGTTGCATATTGTCGGGGTCCAGTTTGTGCCTACTCTGCTCTTGCTGCACAAAAACTTCAGGCGCAAGGTTATCACGCTTATCGTATGGATGAAGGCATTACAGAATGGAAAGACTATGCTCTCAACCACTGAACAACACAATTCATCCTACACGATATTCAGATGTATATCAAAAACCATGCGAATCGTATCGCATGGTTTTATAATGTGTATTAAGAACCAGATAGTTTTAACACCGCACGAAACTTTGTCTGCGAAGCCATCATTTTATCATAGGCTTCCTGCGCTTGTTCCAGTGTGAATATTTCAATTTGTGGACGTACATCGGTAAGCATACTAAAACGAATCGCTTGTTCAATCTCTTGCGCATGACCTGTAAATGAACCTTTTACCGTATATGGTCCTCGTAAAAAATCCATCGTAGATAATGAAAGAGGCTTACCGGAACCGGCTACGATGATCATCTCTCCTTTTTCGCTTAACCCATGAATAAGCGAAGAAATCAGTGTTGGATTAGGAGCTGTGGCTAATATTACTTTGGCGCCTCCTAATCTTTTTAGCATTCGAGCTGCATCATCCTGTTCAGAGTCGATATAATGATGTGCACCTAGAGTCTGTGCCAATTCTTGCTTCTGCTTACCGCGTGAAATAGCTACTGTCTCATACCCCGCTTTGCGTGCATATTGCACAGCTAAATGTCCCAATCCACCAATACCTGCAATAGCCACTAGATCGCCTGGACGCGCAGAGCTGTTACGCAAGGCACTGAAAGTAGTCTCGCCTGCGCACATCAGTGGAGCTGCTTCTTCAGACGATAATTCATTCGGAATATGGACGAGATGATCTTCAGAAATGATCATATATTCCGCATAACCTCCATCTATTGTTAATCCAGTAACATGATGGTTTCCAGCATGCCATCCTGTACCAACACGTTGCCCACATGTCCAGCGCTCAGACTCTGAACCCAGCTGCTCAATCACACCGATCACTTCATGTCCTGGAATTCGTGGATAATGCGGAGCTCCTCCGCGAATAGTGGTAGAATCACCACTACACACTCCACAAGCTTGTACGCGAACCAACACTTGATTTGTATCAGGCATGGGGATCGGCAGTTCTACCATTTGCATCGATTCCCCTTTACTACCAACCTGCATTGCTCTCATTGTAGTTCTCATCGCTACACGCTCCTGTTCTAAAACTAATCCAAAGCCTTTCAACTATCTACTAGTAGATAGTTGAAATAGTAAATATAATTCATGGTAAAGATGTACGTCCTGCCTTGCATACATACATCTTTCGTTAATTTCTTTTCATCTTAACAAGATTTATTATGTTAGGCTCTGCATATAATGTTGAACAAGAATATTATATTGCTTGATCTCGCCTGTTGATTTTGCTAATATTTGTGCTCCTTGAACAAAAGCAACGATCATTTCCGCTTGTCCTTTAGCACAATTGGAGAATCTAAATTCTCCTTGTTGTTTTCCTTGATCTAGTACAGGTTTCAACCAATCCACGTTATTTTCAAAAAAAGAATTTAATTTATCTCGAATTTCAACAGGAAACGAATAAATCTCTGCTGCCATCATGGAGCATAGGCATAGTTTGCTGTTATCTTCCAATGTAGCTCGATAGAGTCCAAAATAGGCTTCCAACTTTTCCAAAGGTGTTGGATAGTGAATATGAATTGCTCTCAAATTCTCATCAAAATCTCTTTCATATCGATTAAGAATAGCATGAACTAAATCGGTTTTTGTAGCAAAGTGATAATGAATACTCGCTTTTCGAATACCAATTGCTTCCGATATATCTGCATAGCTAAAACCGTTATATCCTCGTTCTTGTATAAGTGCAAGTCCAGTATCCATAATATCTTGTAATGTATTTTTTTTAGTCGTCATAAAATGAAATTTATCATTCGATATTATGAGTGTCAAGTAATAGTTCACTTCCTCTTCTTCTTTATAGATAAACTAAAAGTATGATTCTTCATTTACATATCAGCAAGATTCTAGCGTCGAACAAGTGGAGATAACATTGAGATTTCGTATATTATCTCGATTCAGTAATATGAAATTATTCAAAATTTGTCGATTAGATACAAGGGATTGGATGCAAGATCATATTGATCAAGAGTACAAGTTCGAATCGTGTAAGCAATATCTAAATTCATTGAAAAGTATTTTTCACTTCTTCATTTATAGTCTTAAGATTTTAGAGAAGAACCCTGCTGATTAACGTATGTATTCCGATAAAAAGCGCCCTCAATTCTAAAATAAAAGAACATTCTATCTGTAAAATATGAAATGTTTCCGTAAAGTGATTAAGCCACAGCGTTATAAAACAGGAACGATACCATGATCTCATTTGTTCTATCAATAGGTATATACTAGACGAATTGTCAATCCAAGTGCAACAGTTCGGCTTGAAACGATTCGTGTGCTGATTTCCAGCCTAAACATTTGCGAGGTCGGTTGTTGATCCGAGCAAGAGCTTGTTCAAGTTCAGCATCGCTCACCTGAGCAAAATCATAGCCTTTCGGGAAAAATTCCCGAAGCAGGCCGTTCGCATTCTCATTGGAACCACGTTGCCAAGAGGCATATGGATCGGCAAAATAAACCTCTATGCCATGCAGATGCTCAAGGGCTTCATAACACGCGAATTCTTTTCCTCGATCGACAGTCGCAGTGACAATGGCTGACTCTGGATATTGACCAGCCAGCACACCGAACGCGATTTCCATCGACAAAGCGGTTCGATCGGGCATCTTAATGGCTTGGTAAAAACGTGTTTTCCGCTCCATAAAGGTCGCAACGCATGCTTTGCTTTTTCCTCGGCTGGAGACCATGGTGTCCAGTTCCCAGTGACCAAAGGTTTCCCGGCTACGAATGGCTTGAGGACGCTGCTGAATGGATTTCCCAATCGTAAAACGACCTCGTTTCTCTGCTGACTTTTGACGCTTGCCTTTGTGCCGGAGAACCTGAAATTCACCCCGGCTCAGCCGACCGGCGTAGAGCCAGTTGTACAATGTTTTAAAGGAAACGGTAGGAAGTCCTTTCGCTTGGCGGCTGTATTGGATTTGCTCGGGCGAATAGTTTTTTTCAAAGTCGGTTTCGATTTCATGAGCGAGTTCCGGGTTCCATTTTCCAAGCGGCTTCGCTCTTTGTCTTCGGCATGCGTAGGTATTTTGAGCTTCCTGAGCCTTATAGGTCGAAGTCGCCCCATTACGTTTAAGCTCTCGACTAACGGAACTTGCCGATGTTCCAAGCATCCGACTGATGGCTCGGACACCCGCTCCTTGACAGAGTAGAAGTTCTAGTTTGCTGCGTTCAATTATGCTAAAATGAGTGTAGCTCATGGTCGATTCTCCTTGTAGAAGGTGTTGTGGTGACTTCATTCTACACGAATCTGGCCATGAGCCTCTTGGTATTCAGTTCGAGGTGTTGCACTTCATTTGACAATTCGTCAAATAAAAAGGTAACTACCTTATAAGTAGCTACCTTAATTTCAATATCATCTTGCTATGTCAAATATCTTCTAATAAAATCTCTTCAAATTGAGCATCACTTTTTATATATAGAATATCACTTAGCAAAAGACGCACTGCATACAACCAATACATGAGCAATCAGATCGTAGCTATGGAGAATACCCTTCAATTCACGATTTTTCCGTTTTTGTAATAAGAAATAATTACAGATGAATGATCCAGCAAGTATCGTTCTATCACATAGTTTAATTCCTCAAGTTGATCTGCACTGAGAATAGGACGTTCAACATCTTTTTGTGATAAAGCCCATTCATGTAGCCGATCTCGATGCTCTGATAAAAACATAGATGTCCACTTTTTATTTCCACGATCTTGATAAGTCATTCATAATGTCCTCCTATTTTATGCCCACGATCTAACCAAGTACCAGCAGATGTGTTTGATACAGCGCGATAGATAGCATTGGATCCGTAGCGATGCGTTATATAGTCAATGGTTTTACTCAAGCGAAGTAACTTCATATGTTGCTCTCTATCAAATAAATCAATCTGTATAGCCGACTCGTCAACCAAATTTGTAAATGAGATACCTATGTGTCGTATTGGTGCATCTGTTGCTTGTTCCAGTAGCTGCTCCAGAACACCAACAAATGGGCTGGTTAGGTTATTTGCGGCATACAGGGTATGCGCCTTATGATAACTTTTTAGTGGGGTAACATGACTATAGCGAAGTGACAGCGATACCGTGTACGCAGCAACTTTATAGCGTCGCAACTTTGCTGTCAGATGATCCGTCAATTCAATAATCACGGTACGGGCATCCTGTTTATTGTAGTCACTCATTAATGTAATTCCAGAGCCAATGCCTTTTCTCACTTCCGCGAGTGGATCGACGAAAACAGGACTAAGATCGACGCCCCAAGCATGCATGTAAAGCTGCTCACCCATGATCCCAAAGTGACGTTTTAAATGAGATAATCGGGTTTTAGCTATATCGCCTAGCTTATATATGCCCATGCCATTTAGACGTTTCTGCATACGACTGCCAATGCCCCACACGTCGATTATATTCAGTGGCCAGATCATTTGTTGGATTTGCGAGTATGCAATCTCATAAATACCGGTATTTTTTCCTTAATTATCCAGAACAACTTTTGCCAAAAATTTATTTGGTCCAATGCCAACACCAAGCAATAATCCAAGCTCTCGATATACCGATCTTTTCAAAGACATTGCGACATCATATGTAGATCCGAAAATCCGTTCCATCCCTAAAGTAGTAAAAAACACCTCGTCAATTGAATAGGGTTGGATAGCTTCGATTGGTGCAAAACGATTTATTATTTCGAGTATTTGCATAGACTGATCTATATATAAGCTCATCCGAGCAGGGACAATATGTATACGACGATCATCTGGAATTTCGTACAACCGGCTGCCCGTCTTTATGTGGTAACGTTCCTTCAGCGCGTGACTAGAGGCTAGCACCACTGATCCACGTCGGCTCAGGTCTCCAACGACTGCCAACATTGATTTCATAGGATCAAGTCCTCTGCTGAATATTTCAACAGTAGCAAAAAAGGACTTAGCATCTGCACAGATCACTTTGTTGTCTTTTAATTTTGTATAATCAATCTGTATCTGCAAATATTCCACACCCTCTTATAAGAACGTTTGTTCCTATATTACCATGCGTAGTTATAATTGACACAGACATTTTTAACCAAAACTCAGAAACTTAGCGATACATCTAAATTAAAATTTATCGAATGGAAATGATTACTTCTTAACACTCACTATTTATTTTTAATATGTTATGTAATATTTTTTATAGTAAATTATGTAATTTATACATAATAAATTAAAAATTCAAATTATTGTAACATTTTTAAATGTATTTATTTGGCATTAATTCTATAATAAAGAAGCAATACATAATATACTAGGAGGTTTTAAGTATGAAAAAAGGCTTTGGAATATTGTTATGTGCAGCAGCTGTCTCACTCTCTCTTACATCTGCTGTACCCGCATTTGCAAATGAAGTGATATCCAGTCCAGCAGCTACAGTCGCTACCCCAGATGTGAATGTACAAAAGGATTTAAACAAGGTCAATTTTACTCTTCCTTTTACCGAAACTAAGCAATATAGCGACTCTAAAGGAAATGAGTATACGGTGACCAATACATTCACTCCAATTAAATCTAGTATTTCTACACAAGGTACAGAATCAAACCAAGCTTATACAGGAACATGGACATCTAAAGTTACATACGGTATTTCTACAATGAGTTACCGATTCGATCTCACTAAAACAGGATCACAATTTCAAATCACTAATGCACGTAACCAAGAATACTGGGGGCTATTTACTCAATTTTCTGATCCATCTTTGACTATTACTCGTGGTACTTCAACTGCTAATTTCCCAGCAGAAATCAACTCTTCTGTCACTGCAAAAATGTTCGATAATGCTTGGGTACCTCTTGGAAGTTCAAGATGGATAGCTTATACAACCGTAACCAGCTCTGGTTGGATGACTCTAACTTGGAACTAGTATTGAGTAGGTTCTAAAAATAAAAAGGCTGTCCCACATTGTTTTCGGGGACAGCCTTTTATTAACTATTTTGCAATTCATAAAATGAGCTATTTTTCTTTATGAGAATTGAATGCTAATTGCTGCTCAGAGTGATTCTTTTTATTTTTGCGAACATACCTTATTATGAAAAAAGCTGCTGTAGCGACAACGACGAATAAAAACAGTAAATAAAGTACCATCATAATAAATGAAGCAGTCATATAAATAATCTCCTCCCCATTTTAGTTTGTATCATGTTCTCTATTTCTATTATACAATTAATACGTTTTTATTGTAAATTTTTTCTTTTTTTCATAATTTTGTATTTTTTCACTTCGGATTATTCCTCTTTACTTACTATACATTCTAGCTTTAAATAATGCTTAAAATAGCATCTCCAACTGATAAGACCCCTCACATAATTTCGTTAACTGTACGGGCGATGCTGCTTCTTTAGTATCTTTTCTTCTTCACGTTTAGCATGAGCGGCAAGCTGTAAGCTTTTTGTATGGAGTCGCCCTGCACGATCATGATCTCCTTTGGCTAGAGCTTGTAATGCACGTGTCTGCCATAGACCAGCACGATCATACAGTTTACTATGTTTGCTCATATTGTTCCTCCTTCATAATACATATAGCGCAGAACTGCGTATAAAAAAGGCAGCCACCTTATAGGTAGCTGCCTCTATTTCTTAATTTTCTAAGTCAGGACTGTAGCCAGATAAACTCAGAATAGATGAGCGTCGACGAATCTCTATCATTTGTAAAAATACAAGGTAGAGGGTTTGATCTGCTCCACCGAGGAAATGCATTAAATCAAATTTGAAATCACCACTGGTAAAAAGTTCAACAGCTCCACGAACCAATTCTTGATAGATTCCCGAAAGACCTTTCATGATTTTAGATTCTGCATGGTATCCGTCCTCATCTCCATACTCATCTGTTCCCGTAACCACCCATTCAAAGTACCAGGCAACAGGCGAATCTTGATCATCCCAATTAATCCGATAATAGATTTCCGGTAATGAGGCGACATAAGCAGCCGCTTCATACTCGCTTGACCAATAGCGCATATATTTTGCTTTTATCTGTTTTTAATTTTTCAGGTGTTGAGAAGACATAAAATATTTATTCATAGCTTACATTCCCTCCGTATTTATTGTTTATTGAATCAGTTGAGAATTTTCTTCTATTTCAGGAGCAACCCATACTGGCTGCCAACTGAGCGTAAAACCTACATTCGCGTCAGCTTCAGCTGCTGCTAAAAGTAGTACATTTCCCATTTCTTCTTGGGCTTCTCTCGGCACTGCATTACCAATATACTCGCGTGCTTTCTGGTCGCTGCAACCTTCCAATTGAAACGGACGACCATCTGGAAGATGCGTAGGAAAGCTTTGTAGCATCGCCAGCTCGTAAGTTGTGAGTGGGCGATGCTATGTACCATCAAGGGAGATAATTGTCCAGACTCCTTGCTCTTTGTCAGAAGGTATACGCGGATCGGCTATAGCTGCTGCTCCAGCATGAACATCCATACTGCCTGTTACTGTCTTCGCTGTACAATTCCAATTTTGCATGCCCATTGTGTCTGATCGTGGCGCGCTATTAATGCGCGGATCAGCGATAAGCTGGGCACCGTTTTGTACATCTGTTGCTCCTGTTACTGTACCTGCTGGACTGTCAACAGACTGCATAATCCGATTAGCAGATCGCACCGTCTTAGCGGTTGTGTCCCACTCTTGCACGCCGTAACTATCAGGCATCAACTTGGGGTTGACGCGAGGATCGGCAACAGCAATTGCACCGCTGCCAAACCGTGTGCCTGTTACGCATGGAGCTGGCTCATCAGCTCGCACAATTTGATATACGCCAGGATGTCGGTTCGATCGAACCGACAAGTTAGGATCTGATATACAACCTGCACCTTGATTGACACCAGCAGATCCAGTCACGCAAGTTGCTGCGTCTTCGACAGACTGAACACGATACAAGTTGATTTTACCTTCTCCAGATATTGCAAGCGTGGCCAGATGAACCTGTTGCCCTTCGGCTCCTTTTATTCTAATCCTCCACCGCATAAGCTCCAGCTCGTGGAGCGTGTGTCACCCGGAGATTTTCGCAATCAATCTTATTGAGATCACGTTAGTCGCCACCAGCTGGAATTAAAGCTAGTCTCATTCACGTTTTCCATTGGAGACGCGGCAACTTATGCAATAGGCCTCCTGCTAGGATATCACTTGGTGCAGGAAGGTCAGAAAGAACATCTCCGATCGTTCGAAGTGGCTTTCGTTCAGGGTAGTAGACGTACTTTAGTTCGCAAAAATTGAAGAATTCGAATTAATGAATCGTGAAAAAGAAACGTCAGCTCTTGAATCAAGGAATAAAAACCGTGAAAATCGACTAAAAGCAAAGTACCTTTGCAAATGATAAATATCGATCATCATACTTAGACAGGGCAGTACATCAAAATAAGCTTAGGCGATTATGTTTGCCCTTGAGAAGATAAAAGTGTTGTCATGCTTTCTGCCGACTCTTGCATCCCTCTCGCAATCCATTCTTCGATCCAACCATAAGTTCCGTATGCTATAAATGACACAATATAAGCAGACAAATTGTCCTGATCAGGTTTCGAACCAAAGATAGCCAAAAACTCTTTAAGAAATAAATGGAATAAATTTTTATTTTTAAGAAGAATGTAAAAATCACTGTTTGCCTTTAAGTGAGCAAAAAGACTCCCATACATTTTTTCGTTTGTCTGATTCTCCTCACGATTATCAAGAATACGCCACTCTTGAAGCAGAGAATGAATATAATTTAAAAGAATATCTTCTTTCTCAATGTAATTTCTATAAAAAGAATTCCGACTTACTTGAGCTTCATTTGTAATGTCACTAATGGATATATTTGAAAATTCGTTTTGTTTAAGAAGCTCAATGAAGGCATTGGTAATCTGTTTTTTTACATATGTGTTGCGCTCTTCGTTCCCCATGCTGGTACACTCTCCCCATTTTTGTACCATTTCCCACTATATATTGATTACATATTTGATTGATGGTACATTCGATACATTAGATGGTACATCTGTTAAGTCTAAATATCAAGAGAAAAAGTCAGGAGGATCGTTTATGTCAGATCAAACTAGTGAAAAACAGAAGTTTCTCACAAAAAAGAGAGTTATCATATTGTTATTAGTAATTATTCTAGGAGCAGTTTTGGGAAGGTTGATATTTCGGTTTGTATTGAATGCTCTACTCGGTGGAACTATGTTTGGAGGTAACATATTATGAGCCATCACATAAATAAAAAGAAAAGCACTTGGAGATTTATTCTACTGTGTATTGGTGTGTTTATCATATCAGTGGCTTTTTCCATTTTTATCAAATCCAACTCTGATCCATTGCAAGGTGCAACAAAGTTTAGCTGGAATGATTCAATAGGAAAAGTATATACAGATATCTCTTATGGCAATAATGATGCAAATAAATTTGATTTATATGTACCAACAAGTATAAACAAGAAAAATTATGGACTTGTTGTTTATCTTCATGCAGGTGGTTTTAGAACTGGTGACAAACAAGATGATCAAACAATGCTAAAATGGTTGACTTCTCGAGGTTATGTAGCGGCAGGTATCAACTATACACTTCTCACAGACAAAAATCCGAATGTCAGTGTTTATTCACAATCCTTAGAAATCAAAAAAGCTATTCCCTCTGTTATAAAAGAAGCTGCCAAACTTGGATATCCTATTAATAAAATGGCAGTGTCTGGAGGTTCGGCTGGTGGAACACTTGCTTTGATTTTTGGACTTCGAGATTCAAATACAGCGCCTGTACCAGTAAAATTAATCTTTGAAGCTGTAGGTCCAGCAAGCTTCTATCATGAAGATTGGACAAATTATGGGTTGGATCAAAATTTAGAAAGTGCAGCTGGTTTGTTTAGTGTCATGTCAGGAAAAACAATCACGACTAATATGATTAAAAATCATACTTATTACGAGGCAGTCAAACCTATTTCGTCTGATATGTGGGTCAATAAAAACTCTCCTCCCGTTATAGCTGCTTATGGGGCATATGATAAAATTGCGCCATTTAAGTCATCAGAACGCTTAGTGAAAAAACTAGAGGAGTACAACATTCCGCATGAATATATTGTTTTTCCTCATTCCGGTCATGGTTTACAAAACGATAATAAAGAAGCAGTAATCTACCAACAAAAAATTGAAGAATATCTTAAAAAATATATGCCTGTGGAGTGATCTTTACCATGAAAAAAGAAATCAAAATTAGAGTCTGGACAAGCATTATCTTGATTATTTTAGGCATGGCCACAGGATATTTTATATTTAATACTTTTATCAATTTAATCGTTGGTGGAAGGTGGTTTTAAAACATGAGAAAAAAATTGCTTTGGGGATTTATGTATACAGTAATATTTGCATTATCTACGGTATTCGGCTCCGTAGTCATTACTGATTTTACAACTGGAGACGGTGGACTATCAAAAATCAAATGGGATCATTCTGTAGGCACTATACAAAAAGATTTTTCTTATGGAGATAAACAATCCAACAAATTTGATTTGTACCTACCTGCTAATCGATCAAAAAAGAATTATGGACTAGTCGTTTACACGCATGGCGGAGGTTTCACAGGAGGAGACAAAGCGGATGATTCAGATATTTTAAAATGGATAGCATCAAAAGGTTATGTTGGGGCTGGAGTTAATTATACGCTTATTGACAAAGACTCCAATCACCTTATAACGATTTACGAAATTACTGAAGAAATTAAAAAAGCAATTCCTATAGTAATTCAACAGGCCAACAAATCAGGATATTCTATTAATAAAATGGCAACGGGCGGTGGCTCAGCCGGCTCACTATTAGCTATGGTCTATGCATACCGAGATTCTAAAAACTCATCTATACCTTTAGTGTTCACATTTCAAGCATCTGGTCCGACATTAACAGAACCAAAAAATTTTGGTATAACTACGGATATAGCATCTTATAAAGGTATAAAAGAGCAATTGAACTTTTTCAATGGTTTTTTAGGTGTTGATGTAACAGAACAGGAAATTAAAAACAAAAATTATAAAGAGAAGATAAAATCAGTATCTCCAACATTATTAATAAATAAACATTCAGCTCCAATTTTATTTGCTCACGGTAAAGAAGATCGCATTGTTCCTTATCAACAAGCTGAATCATTATTAAATGTACTGAATAATAATAATATTTCTTACGATTTTATAGAATTTAAGAAATCCGGACATAGATTGAATTGGCAACCTAAAAAAATGACTGAATTTATAAATAAATTATCCGATTATCTTAACAAATATATGCCTATCAATTGAAACAACTCACTCTTTAAATATCTTCATTCAGAGAATCTCTCGTTTATATTAGAAAATACTATCACTTTTTAATAAGGAAAGTTATGGTTTATAAAAAAGCAGCCACCGTAGAGGTAGCTGCTTTTAAATTAGGTCCTTTATTCTTTCCTCTTCAAATACCAATCTGGATATGGAATAATCTGGATGTCTTGCTTTAATTGTTGCTCATCGAATCAGCCAAAATAGCATTCCTTAATTGAAATATTCAACAACTCCGAAAGTTTTTCATAGGCATAGCTTCGAAGCCGCTTTTTCTTCTTCCAAATAGGATCAAACAAATGATGACACTGCTTTTTCAACTGTCTCAGTTGTCGATTAGCCAAACGCCCTAATGGAATCTTGCTACCATCATGAACGCCTACATAGGCATCACAGCTTGTACATTTGTAACATTTGCCGTTCCCGTATTCTTTACCATACATTGCAGCATTACTGGTGTAGATTACTTTGCTGCTACAATATAGACAATATTGAGGGATAGGGTACATGTTGATTTTTTTCGGTTCATCATGCTGTCATCCCTCCTAATCGTTCTACATGTTAATGTAGATCATTCTCATTGCCCAACTCGATGCAGTTGGTTTCGAAACATTCGGGACAGCCGGGTTCATCGAGCCGATCATTTGGATCTTCTTCAATTTGAAATGTTCGTCCACATTCTTCGCATTTAAATTTCGTCCATACTGTTTTCATTTTGCTCACCCTTTCATTTGAATTTTTTATCATACCATTCTTGAAAATCGTCGTGGTCTGCATCCGACTTCCAAAACCAACGTCCACGTTGGTTCTCAATGATCCATTCCAGTGTCCAAAGTTTTTTAGATGATAGCTGAAAGTCTCTTGGCACCGGCTCTTTATTTATGGTTGTCGCATTTGGACCCGTGCCTCCAAGGTGATATGGATTTCTTCCCGTCTCTTTTATAATGAGATGATAGGACATAATCTCTTCTGTACGAAGATAGTGATAGAGTGGAGCATACGCAATGACGTTTGCCAAAACCCAGCTTTCCATATTGCATACGTCGAGTGCCGAGTCATTCCATTGTGGTGCAATATAATCATTGTATAAATCGAGTTGCTTGCCCAAGTGCGCAATCTCTCCTTTACATGACAAAAGGACTGCTGGTATTACACCGCAGTCCTTTTGAAATCATACATTCTATTTTTATACATTCCACTTGAAAGAGTCTCTATAGAGTTCCGTTACATCTTCTATCTCAACCTCTCCCACATGGCGTTTCTCACCTGTAATCGTAATCGGTTCTTCTTCAGGAATCGCATTCCAATGCTTCTTCAAAAAAGCAAGAAGGTCTTGCACGGTTTGAAACTCGTACTCCGTATTCAAGCGTTGCTCCATTTCTTGTACTTCTTGTTCGTCCGCAATGGTTTCGTCGATCTCCATTTCTACCAACCGACTCACTTCGATATATTCCTTTATTTCTAGGCGAAGGATTTTTTTACTCATTTCGTCACCTCTCCTTTGAACGATTTCAAATCTTCCAGCATACAGTGTTTTCGTTTTAAAATAAACTGCTTACTTGTCGCGCCTTTTTGACAAAGTTGTCCATATGGACTATCGACTTTGTACCGATCAATGAGAAAAGAAGCTGCCCATTCTCCGAATCGTTCTTCTGTAATTGCATAGTTCTCAGCATCTTCCACGATTTGAAATAACGTATCTACATGCACCTTTTTCAGGACTTTCCGCTGCTTGCTACTCCAGTTTCGAAATGCCGCATCCAGAAACTCCAATCGATGCTCGACTTGCTCCGTAATAGCCACCGGAACTTCATCTAGATTAGAAATAAATGCGTTCAAGGTTGCTCCACTATAGTCGATATCTGCACCTGACAGATAGGCTAAAAACTGCCAAATCAGCTTCTCATCGACATAGCGGTTACGATCTGTTTTTGTAAAAGCAACCTTCTCAAAAAACAAGTGACTGCCTAGCTCTTGTACGACTTCGCGAACGTCTGGACTTACTTTTACACGCGTTTTTTCAGTGGAAGTAAGCGGCTCTGCCTGGTTGACGCGATAGAACATTTCTTCGACTTCTTCAAACGTGCATTCGCTGAACTCGGTGACAGTAAAGTTGTACGTCAAAAATTCAAACTTGGCATCGTCTGATAATTGCTCATGCTTTTTATTTGCAATTACTTCATTTTGAAAATCGGCTGTACCTTTACTCAGGCGATAATCTCCATCATGAAACATGAAGATAGATTCCCAACGCTGCTTTCCATCAACTACCCAAACATATCCGTCACCATTATTCCAAACGAGGATATTGGGAATATATTTATCCCGAATAACGCTATCAATCAGATAGGACCTCCGATCTTTCTTCCAAACGCTATTACGCTGGAACGGTAAGTCAAAACGAATACGATCCCTCATGTTAAGCAAGCTTTTTACCGTACGTTGAATACTCGATCTCTTCATTGTCTTATCCTCCCCATCATGATTCAAATATCAATTCAGCGTCTTTTGGAATGCAGTTGATAAGATCAATATTCCAATCCAAATCCACATCATCACATTCCATTGCAGAGAGCAATTTCATCGCATCATCTTTTATGCACTGAACGGCAGCTCTATTCTGAAAGTAGGATGCCCAGTAAATAGGCTGTCCTACTTCCATTTCGCTCCATTCTGGATCAATACTGTGCAGTTGCCGATCTTCATTGAACTTTTGCAGACGACTATTCCAATCCTTCGCATGAATACATTCAATTAGCACGCTATATTCGCCAATCTGAACCAATGCTTGGTGAAACAATTCATGTGCAGCCTCCAGTTGCTCGGCTAATTCATTAGGACTCAGCTTCATTCTTTTTTCCTCCAATGGTAAAAACTTCGTGTATGGCATCGTCTTCAAATGAAGATGCTTTGACAATACGATCAGAAAAGGCTTCCACACCGGAAACAGACTCAACTCCAAGCAATAAGGAGAGAACCGAAACGTGTTTCTTCTGTCTTAAATGATTCCAATCGTTCATAAATGTCGAATCAATGTCATCAGAACTTCCATCTGTCACAAAAACGATATCCGCTTGTTTAAATGGATGATTATTCAGAACATCAGCAGCTCTTAACAAAGGTGGTTTAAATTTTGTTCCACCTCCGACAAAGGATGTTGCTAATCGCACCATATCCTCCACCTTAATGTTCCCACGCATATAGAAGAACGTCTGCTCTGCTGTATCAGAAAAAGGGATCAGTGCAAAATCTCTTTTTTGTTTTCGAGCAATGCTCATCAGGGCTAACGTGAATCCCTTGGCTGCGGCGTCCAGTGTGGACATACTACCGGATTGATCCAGACACAAAATAATGGGTCCTTTTGCAAGAGATTCGGGTCCTTTCGTATCGTATTGGAGCGTCTGACCTTCCACATATCGGCGAAGAAAATCCATTTTCGTGATGCTACTGGCATAGTATCCTAGTTCCATAGGAAGCAACTGTGAAATATCTTGTCCTTGCTTTACGCCACTCCGAGCCATACTTGCCGTATACGTAGAACGCTGCTTGCGATAAGCAATTTGTTTCATACGCCCAGCCCATTTTGCAATTTCTCTCATCTTGGGATGGTGGCTCAAATGCTCGGCAAGAATTAATTTTTCTTGAAGAGGAATGCGCTGAAGTTCACCTGCTCGGTTTCCTGCTTGCAGTCCTCCCAGCAGAAGTTCCACATTCTCCTTTGTTGTCATTGCCTCTTCTGTCGCCTTTGCTAGCATGTTAGACAACGCATGACCTTCGTCGTTTAGGGCTGAGGATATGGCTTTAGCTACAGCCTGAGACGCATCTGGTAAGCCTTGCGCATATTGATCACAAGCATCGAATACATCTTGACGTTCATCCATTTGCTGAGTAATCCAGCGTAATGTTGTTTCGCTGTACTTGGTTGTTCCCAAAGCGGAAGCAAAATCGTCCAGCCGAGTAAATTCTCTTAAATCGGTATAATCACGATCCTCCATTATGTGCTGCATCAATTGCTGATTTACGCTGAGGTCCGAGGGTACTTCTTCTAGCAGCCGTGGCTGCATCTTAAATAAACCTGCCCACATATCACCCATCAAGTGTGAAAACAAGGGGATGTGCTTTTCCCCTTGCTCCTTCACCGTTATCAGTTTTTCCGATACATTAAGAAGTTCGTCAAATCGTCTACGGTCATACTGATCTGTATTTAAAACCGATTGAGTTTTATTCATATGCTTATACGCCCAGCACATTCGTAGTAATGTGAGTTAGGGAAGCTTGAATACTTTGTAGAGCCTCCCGAATATCCAAACGTGTAGGGGTCTCCATTTGTAAGACTTTAAGATCAGCAGCGATGCTCTTTATTTTTTTGATGGCTTCTAATGCAGCATCCGTTGTATCTCCTTCTTTCTTCAGATTGTGGAGAACATCTGCTACTTCAGATAGCGCATCTTCGACTTTTGTCTTAATCGCATCTTGCGCATGGAAGCGAATGATTTTAGCTACTTTGTCTTGTTGATCCGGCATCTCCCAAAGGGAATGCTTGAGAATCAGCAGATCTTCTTCAACAACAGAAGTTCTTCCAGCTAATACTGCTTTTGCTCGAAGAATCGATAAGATCTGCTTAAAACGACGATCCGATGGTTGAATGCCTTGATCTCGTAGTTCACTTCGAATCTGGCTCAAGTTGTCATACATAGCATCAGAGATGGTTACCGTGTCGCTTAAAGACTGAAGCTGATACAGATCCTCCATTGTCATATTCACTGGTAAAGAGGTTTGGCTTTTTAACATATCTACAAACGCTCGATCTTCACCAATGTAATTCACTTCAAAACGCAAAAGGAATCGATCAAACAGTGCTTCAAGTCCTTCGCCTTCTTCGGGATACTCATTGGAGCTACCAACAAGCGATATTAACGGCACCTTTGTTGGTGCACTATCGTTATAAAACAATCGCTCATTGATCAGCGTTAATAGAGCATTTAGGATGGCACTGTTGGCTTTAAAAATCTCATCCAAGAAGGAAGTATGCACTTCTGGCAGTTTGCCAACTGTATTGCGCTTGTATACCCCTTGCTCCAATTCTTGTAGCGAGACGGGACCGAATAACTCTTCTGGAGTACTGAAGCGTGTAAGCAGCCATTGAAAATGCTTTGCACCAGTAATACGTCTGATAACCTCAGTCACTAATGCACTTTTCCCTGTCCCTGGTGGTCCAATCAGCAGCGCATGCTGCCGAGCAATCAAAGCAATCACCAATCCTTCAATTACTTCTTCACGTTCAGCAAATTCTGTATTCAATTGTTTGACTACATCCCAAATTTTCATGTGTATTCCTCCTGTTTTAAAATAAAAAAGAGCTGAAGCTCCCCATCGTAGGAAGTCTTCAGCTCTTTTCTTTATCAATACTTCATTTAGTTTTTGTGGTTTGGAAACGCTCCAGCATGATTCAGCATGTCCAGCAGTTTTTGCTCATGCTGGGCTGCCTTCTCGTGATCGACCGCTCGGATACCCAGCTCTTGCTTTACTTTCAAGAAGTAATCGGCTGGGATCTGTTCGTAATCGATGGTAACAGAAGCTTTCACCTCATCGGGAATCGCATCCGCGATACTTTCAACAACAGCAGCCGAATGTAGAGGGTACTGTTCCTCCCCATCTATCATTTCAACCGGGAAATTGATTGTCACCACATTATTAATCATCATGGTCTTTTTTCCTCTCATTATCGATTTCACCGCCTAGTCTGAAGTGTTGTGTACTTTAGTATACACCAAATACTAGGGATGGATGCTTGATTCTTACTCAACATGTCGTCCAGATTCCGGCGCTAAGGCAGTCACAACAGTGAATTGAATACTGGAGGATCGCTTTTTAATAGCCAGACCGATTGCTACGACACGCTCTTCATAGGAACAAACTACAGTCAATACGGGATCTCGATTACTCATAGGATGTGCGCCATATGGATACTTACCGGCTTCGCGCATTTCAGTCGGTTCATAATGATATAAGATAAACTCGACCATCCGCTTGGTAATACTACGTTCTTCCATGCGTTCCCCTGCATGTTGACTATACCTTACTTTGTCCAGCTCAATATGATGTTGCAACACTTGGCGAATCAGTGCCCAGTGTTCCATATAGGCTTGTCCTTCCATATCCAAACATCCCTTCGTTCTTTAATCATCCGCCATATTCTGCAAAGCGGTAGCCACATTTTGTCGGATCAATAAACATAGCTCATCCATACTTTGTAGATCACCGGTGACAATGCTCTCGTACTGTTTATAGTCCTCAACAATCCGTTTAGCATCGTCTAAAATCACTTTCAGCTCTGACTTTTTAAGTTGATTGTCGACCCCTGTCTTACAGGCACTCAGTGTTCCTTTTAAATGCTCCAGCAACTTTCTCGTGATCATTCCGCGCATATCATTGGTGTTAATCACTGGAATGTTTTCCGCTTCGCCCTTTTCGAGTGAGCGGATAAACGCAATATATGCGTGCAGCTCTGGATCAAATTGCTTCGGAATAAAATAAACACCGCCCGACTGTCGGACAGGTGTAGGCGACATACTTTTTAAAACGTTCGTCATCACGGTACGCAGGGTCGTGCTTTCGTAATGGTTCTTGCAAATGTCGAATCGCGAGATCACATTTTGAGTCATCTGGCTAGCTGTAGGTGAGGTATGACTGGTATCAATCATACCGGTATGTTTGTCCAGTACAACAACGCCAGCGGTCCCATCATAGCTAAGCCGTCGTCCCTTGGTATCGACCGTTTCGCAAACCAGATTACGTTGTACCGTCTGCTTGTTAGAAGTGACTTCTCGGAACATGTAATTTTCGAATATCCCTTCAGCAACTTCCTGACGAAACTTAGCTGAGGTTGCTCGGCGAAACGCATCTGGCAGCCGAATCGGTTTGGGCATCCATCCTTCACCCAGTCCAGAATCGATCAACTGTTGCCTGAGTTCATCAGGTGTGATGATCATGGCGCCCACTCCAGACCAAGTTAAGTGACCAATTACCTCTGCTGTCGCTTGACCTGCCATCGCAGCCATATCGTTTAAAATTGGATTCATCTTCTTTACCTCCTAATGTAAATCAGATAGCCCAAACGCGTGCAATACTCTGTGCGACTGATCTTACCCAGCACAAAAGCACTGTACATACGCTCCATACTGTAGGATACGTAATCATTTGCTATCATATGCTGCAACGCTCCTTTGAAAAGAAATAGAACTCCAATGCAGTCTTATGAGCTGCTTGGAGTTCTGTACGAGCTAGCAAGAAAGCTTACGAGTGTTACCAGAGACACGATGAACAATGATAAGCTGTCTAGCAGTATGACAACGCACCAACCAATTCTTTGTGTTCAACTTCGCTTGCATCAGCACCTTTTTTTGCTTCAGTGTTGGCTTACGATCATTTTTCATGCTACTCATCCTCTCACTTCTGAATAGAAATAAAATGATCTCTGCTTTCGCAGAGATCAAAAATTAGTTTGTTGGGCTATTTTTCAAAAATACCGGTTCTGTAGGAACAAATGCCTTCGAGGCTTTGCCACCGACAGAACTATTGCTCATTTGCTCACTCAATTTGTTCAGGTCAACCAGCAATTGTTCTCTTCCTTCTTCGCGTTTGGTGATATCTTCTAACAGATCATGAGCAAAATTCATAATCTCTTGAACTGTTGCCCAGTATGCTTGACCACGTAGCTCTAGAACATGAATTTCAGTAAACTGGGTTTTCATGACGACAAAGGATGTACTGTCTGTCTTGAATAGCACAGTTTCGCCAATGACAATTTTAGGGTCCGTGATGCCCCATACTTCTTGCATCGCATAAGGAATCACATTCTGCATCATACGTACAAAAGCATCTGCCTGTTGCCGACGCTTCTGTTCTTTCTGAATAAACACTGTTACCTCTTGTTCGATATTTTTCTCCTGTTTGTTCTGTTTTTTAAATACGTTGAATAGCATAGCAATCATCCTCTCAGTTTTGAATGTAAACGCAAAAAAGCCGATTCTCGCATAATCAATCTATGCAAAAATCGGCTTTAAAATACGTTTATTTAGTTTTTAATCAGAACTTCCTTTTGGAGAGCCTTTCGGTACTCTGTTCCTTGTCTCCGGCAAAATGGGAGTGACGGACAACTTCTTTTAGCCTGCTTTTACCTCACTCTTCCTCATCTTTCGATAAGTCAGCAGGATCGAGGGTATAACACACATTTCCTTTGTCTCCAGCATTGGGAGTATAAGGGTGAAACTAAATTACAACCTTACTGTAGCATACATGATTTTGGCTTTCAACTATTTTATTCAAAACATGTTCCATAAAGCGCACCAACGCCAAAAATACTCAGCCCTGTCTGAATCAATTCCGGGCCGGCCTCTTTCGCTGCATATTTAATTCCATATTCGATCGCTTTAGCTTTAGTGTAACCATCACCGCGAGCGATTTGATAAGCTGTAATCATTGTGGAAGCAAATGTTTTAACACCTCCGCCAGCTTTGATCAATTCCTTAAACTTAGCTAATTTTGCGATAGGAATCGCATTTGATAAAATTAATGTTGCAATCGCAGAGCCGCATGATACTGGATTAATTGCTTGAATTTGAAAGTCTGATGACGCTATGTACTCTTGTCCAGTATATTGACTAATCCATTGTGCTGTAGCTTCTGAACCTTGCTCCAATACTTCTTCTGGTATAGCATCAATAGCATACATAAATTTTTCGATATCAGCGTACTCTGTTCCTTCAAATTGGTAGTTTGCTTCAGCATGAACCTGCCCCAAACTTTCACCTATGACTGTAGCGAACAAAATCATCACCATAAATAAACATGTACTTTTTTTAATTAAAGATTGATGCATTAGACGAATCATACAATCTTCCTTTCTGCATTTTATTTTTTTTGTTTCCATATGTTACAATTTTAGGGTAACATACATTTTTCTGTGATACAAGGCTAGGAGGTGAGTGTACAATGAGTTCTTACAAACGAGATATTTTATTATTCGTTTTAGCAGTAGTTGCATTTTTGGTAACTTTTATACCCAACGAAAACTTTAAGAGTATTTATTTTGTTTGTTATTTAATTATTGTTGTTGCGGTAACCATCGTTTTTTTTCGTTCAAAGAAGCGAGGAGAGCGAAAAAAAAATAGTGAATGATAAGAAAAATGAGCATCTTCTATATTTATAGAAGATGCTCATTTGGACTCACTTATTATTTATGCAAAGTGACTCCGATATTTTTGTGTGTCGAATTCAAATTTTTGAATTGAATTTCACTATGCTGAAAAATCCAACGTGCGCGGGTAAACTTTTCTTGATATGGCTGAATGTTTTCTTCTTTCATTTCTTCTCCGGGTACGAAATCGCCCACCTTAATCTCAATTATAGTTCGCTCGATGGCTTCTTTCAGTCTACGATAGGCATGGAGTTTTTCCTCCATGCGTTGCGGATTTGCATACGTTTGTGCTTGTGTAAACCACTCCCCACCGCGATAAATACCAATCAGAAGATGTTGACGTGTTGGCATAGGCTTCATTCGCTGTCTCATTTCTTTTTTAAGCAGAATAAACATTGCATCTTTTCCTTCATTCATTCGTTTTGTGATTAAATCGCTAATCACGCACGCAGGAAGCAACACCTCAAAGTCACCCATCATAATTTGAGATCGCTTTGGATTTGTTACATTTAAATGAGTGTGTAAGTAATCATACATCGTATTTTTTTCATTTTTCATATTCGTTTTCTCCTCCTTTTGTTTAGTTTTTTGGATAAAGCTACTGTGCCATCGCTGAAAATGTGGCGTCAATAAAATGGCCGTTTCGTAACAGCAACTTCTCTACACCGGGTATCGTTTCATCTTGGCTTAAAATGTTAAGAAGGAGGTCGTATTTAAACCTTTGATCAGGGGTCAGCTCATCTTGATGTTCCACAAGAAACAACCGTTTCGCTTCTATTTTCGGAACTGGATCAGTATCTGAAGCCAAGCTTTGGGTACCGGCATTGTTCTTCTCCTTTAATTTCAACTCAGCTTCTCTCCACTGCATCACGGTATACCCTGCAATCGGTTCTTGTACTGATTGCTGAAGATAATCCAAAATCTCTGATCGACGCGTGTCACTGAGCGTGCGGCTTGTAAAGATGTACTCAGCACCAACATACGCTTTTCCTTCCCACACATACCCCACGTCAGGATGCTGCGTGCTTTGAGTGCTTTCCATCCAGCTCACTTGGCTCTCCACATCAGGCACAGTTGGACCATCTTGCCACTCAACACGAACGGCATTGGTAGACGTATACACCTTAAACCGCTGATCAGGAAATTTCTGCCGTAGCACCTGTCGTACTTTTTTAGCAGTAGCACTCGGTTTCTCATAGATTCGCATCTCTATCTCTCCCTTTTACAATCGGAATGACAAAACAATTGGGCTGGTAGATATCTCCCTGTTGATGGACATCCAGCACCACGTCTTTATAAGGCTCTGGTACAAGCAGCCAAGATAATACTTGTCTTAAACTCACCGTACCTGCTCCGTAATAAAACCAACTTAATCCGGTGAATTGAAGCTGCTCCGTTGTCGTTCGGATCGTAAGACGATACCATTTCTGATCGCTAAAGTTTCCCCGAATGGTGACAATATCACTGATACGGATACGTCCAGATTCAATGAGCCGGCGAATGGTTTTCATGCACTCATCCGGGCATTTTTTATAATAGTAGCGATATATCATGGCTGTTACACCTTATCAATCGGTTGAAGGAAGTCCATGTATTTTACTGCCTGTAGAGCATTGGAAGTAAGCTGCCGCTGCCAAGCTCCTTGACTTGGCGCCCATTTAAAACCACGCTTTTTAAGCACATTACGCTGCTCGTCGGACGGCTTTTCATCAAATAAGATTTGTAGGCGGTTGGCTTCCATATTGCTCAATACCTTCCCACCTTCAAACTCCCATTCATCAGCAGGTTTCTGCTTCAGATCGTTCAGACGCTGCTTCAGCCGTTTAATATTTTGCAAATTATTCGTCAACTCGAACGATGGAAAAGGCACAGGAGATGTCCGCCAATCATTTGACATGGACATCTTCAGCTCCTCTACCTGTTGATCGGTAAGCTGCGGGCAGCCATCAAGTGTCTTATGCTTGCGGTAATAAGCATTGACCGCCTTCATATGATCTTGATCTGCTTGCATAGCTTCGATCTTCTTCTCTAGCTTAATCCTAGCGTCTGGATCGTCTGCACTGATTCCACCTCTACCAACAGTTCGCATTTTATCCAGCAAATTCTCGATCTCTCGGTATTGCTGCATGTTTCGATCTCGTGCTGCATTCTGTTTTTCTTTCTTCCGAACAGGGAAATTTCCTCCACCCGTTATCAAAAGGGACGGAACGCGAGCATCGATAGCATTACGCTCATTGAAGTTTTCAGCCAATTTGCGAGCGTAAGTATCCGTCAGAGCATCTAGTTTTTCATAATACATGGAGTCAACTGTTGCTTTACAGGCTGCTGCCACTTCGTAAGCATGGTTTACCATCGCTTGGTATTCAGCAGTTGCACTACCTTCTTTGTAGTCTGAAAAGCTATTGGCTTCTTTTGCACGGCGCGCTACTTCTTCATTGATAGAATAGTACTTCATCTTTACATCCTCCGTATGTCATAAAAAAAGGCGAACCTTTCCATAACAGAAAGGTTCGCCTTTTAAATGAGTTTTATTTTATCGTCTTATTCCTTTGATCAGTCAACATTTTTAAATATGGCAGTCTACAATAACCAAGTAATGTTCTGGATTGGCATTTTTAATGAATGTATCGTAGTAGGAGGTACTGAAGTCTCTTGCTGCTTCTGGAGTCTCGGAACCTATACCAAACCATCCCATTTCTCCTGAAGCATGCCAAGCACCGTCTGGTGTAACTACGGCGTACGTTGATATGCTCACCAAATGACGGAAAAATCCTTGTTTATCGACATACCGTTTGAGATATGATGCTGGATTAGAAAATTTAAAAAATCCTTTTCCAGCCATAACTGCATCCCATTCTTCCGAAGCTTCGGCTGCACCGATTTGGAACTTAGGTGCTAAGGCTGCGGGTATACGCATTCCTTCTACTTCAACAGTAACTCCTTCGCATGTATCTTGTTCAACAAAGAAGATATCTTTCAGCTTAGCCGCATTGACCTGCTCTCCTGTTCGAAGCAGCAGCATATTAGACCAGCGTCCTCCAATTTCCCACCAGTCCCACTTAGCATTTGAGTTTTCCCAATAGCCCCATGTACCGGTCTTCTGATCTTTAGATCGATAACCGATGAACTGTACCATAAAATCATCAAACGAAGCATATACTTGAGTATGAGGAATTTGAACTCGTTTTAATTGGGTGGGTACTTCTTGAATACTTATCAATTCCCCAATAATCGGTTTACGGAAAATAGGATCATCTGGTGAAACTAGCTCACCTTTTTCCAGTTCAATATACTCTGCTGTTTCTGTTTCATATCGGAGTCTATATTCCGGCTCTATATCGACAAATGTAAGATACTCTTTAGGGCAATCACTCAGATTGTTTTGTTGAAATGGCGCTAAAAGATGTTCTACATCGTTCAAAGACGGTGTAATCACTGCAACAGTATAATGACTCATAGTCAGCATCCTCTCATAGATATACTCAAATTTTCATTCCACTCATCATGGATTTCATTTAGATCATAAAAAGAGTTCACATCTGGATAATTACCAGACATGAACTCTTTTTTCATACGTTATTTTTCGATGGCACTAGGCAAAATAGTATCCTTCAATACTCGTTGATACAATTGCTCTGCTGCTTTCCAATCACGCTTTCCTCCATCACTCCGAATGATCAAATCATCCTGTAGATGATGTTTAGCAATCAGCAAAAAGACAGCAACGGCCAAATCATACGGACGTCTATTGGTTTTGCAAAATTCAAAATGATGTCCTTTTTCATTTGGCATTTCATCAGGATGAACTGTCATGACGCGAGGGAAGTTCATACCCTCATATCCTTGTGCTCCGGGTCCATTGAACAGGATCGTCTCTCCATTCAAGATCGGAAAGCCGATACCATATCCATTACCAAGTGTAATACCCTCTTCAGTCAAGGCTGGCAACATACGTTCAAAATCCATTTTGATCTTCACAAATGTATTCGCATCGATTTCTTTTGTTCTGTACCAGTAGTGAGTGTATCCCATTGTTCATTTCTCCTTTAAATGGCTTATTTTTATTTTTGGGCAACATGTACCGGCAAGCCGGTTAGTTCCATGACTTCACGTTTGAATCGTTCTTCGTCGCTATTATGATCACTCAGATGTAGGAGATGAATTTCTTCCACACGACTCAGATCATTACTCTTCAAAAAATCTTTTACATGTTCCAGCGAAAAGTGGGAAGAGACGACGCGGCTTTTTACAGATTCGGATACTGCTCCTGAAGCAACATTCTCATATAAAATATCAAGTGCGAAATTGCACTCCACCATAATATGAGTGAGTCCTTCAAAGCGGTAACGTAGGTAATACGTATCCGTCGCAAATAGGAGTTTGTCACCCTCTCCATTGACCATAAGGAAGCCCAGTGGCTCCGCTGCATCATGCTCCACTTCAAACGGAAGAATGGTCCAAGTTCCTACAACAAAACGCTCTTGCGCCTGTATCGGCTTGATGCGGTGACTACTCAGTTGTAACGACTCAGCCGTACCACGACTCGTATAGACATTGACTCCCGATTTAAGCAGATGTGGAATCGACAAGCTATGATCTTTATGCTCGTGTGACACCAAACAGCCAGCCAAACGAGCAACCTGAAAGCCAAGCGCCCGCTGAATCTCTTTGTAATGAATACCTGCTTCAATCAGTAGCTCGGTTTGCCCATCTGTGATCAGATAGGCATTACCGGAACTACTGGAAGCAAGTGTACGAATATGAATCATCAGAAGCCGGGTCCTTGGTCAGATTCGTTTTCATTCTCCGGCTGATCACTGCCAGTTGTAGGTTCATGTGCGTCATCCAGATCTTCTACTTCCTCCGATCTTGCTGGAGCTGGCGAAGGTCTAAGCGGTTCTACATCAATCACCGTCTGGTTCGCGTGCTGGGCAATTTCTTTTTTTACTTCACGCAGCGCTTCATCACTCGCTTCTTGGTAGGAGCGTTCAATTAAGAAGTTTCCAAAATCCTTGGGAATTTTCTTAACGACATTGTTTCGCATTTTACGAATCAACATGGATTCGCGACTTTGCGGCTCAGTCCAAGCGGGACTCATATACACTTGCAGTTCTGCATCATCCAAAGCAGCTAATCCTTTCTCACTTGCTCGTTGAAGGACATTCGCTTTTCGTGCAGCAATTTCTTTTCGCTGCTCGGCTGTTGCTTTGTATCGATCTTCACAGACACCAAACGTCTCATTCATCATTTGGTTATTCATGTGCGCAACCAAATTTCGGATCACATCATCACGCTCTGCAATATGGTATTCGACGGTGCCGTCTACCTTGAGAATCGGATAGACCACCCGGATCACATTTCCTTTTCCGGTCGGTGTCCATGTTGGTGCGACTACATCAAAACCTGTGTATTGTGGATACGTGAACGAATCATGTTCCCGCACGAGCCAGAACTGACCCACCTTTTTTACATCGCGACCAAAACGAGCAAGGATGGCATCATTGCCATCTCCCTCGATTCCCATCTCAATCTGCTTTTTCCAGATATCCTTATTGTCTGCTCCTTTGACCTTCATGTTCCGAAGCTGAAAATAAACCTCTCTAGGGCTGGCGGCAGCATTGAGTTTGAGCGATGCAATTTGGATCAAGGTTTGCGTAATATTGCTGCGATCCAGTTTCTCATCATTCCACCCAATGCTTTTGCTATCCAGCACCGTGTTGATGGCAGAAATGGCATTGAGTACACAAGACTTCGAATACTCATCCATTTCAATTCCATTACCAGTGAGCTGCCGCTCGATCATAGGGAAATAATTATCGTTCACTTTTGTCAATACAGTGGAAAAGTCGCTCATACTTGTACAGCCTCCTGTTCTTCCATCCGCAATGCGGTATCTGCTTTACTCACAATCAAACGAATCATTTGGGACCGCGTATCAATTGACTGGACAACGGATTCTGCATTATCAAAAAAGATGGGTGCAGTCACGCTGCAATGCTCCGCGAGCGTATTGATAATATCCAGTCCCACATTGATTCGAGCTGCATGGTTGAGTCCAGAGCTATACGGCACACCGTTATAGGTTGTTTCGCATACCTCTTTGAGTCCGCCATTGATCTGCTTGTCGAAAAGCTTGAAGCGAGCAAATTTGAATTTGCTGTTGATTTTCTCCTCCAACATATTCACTTTCGTCCGAATAAAGGTTTCCATCAGGAACACTTGATATTCGAGTTGCTCGTATTCTTCTGCTAACCGAGATTCTTGCTGTTCCAGTTCCGCGATACGCGCTGTTACAGCTTCTGCTTGTTTAATCTGTGCGCGCTGCTGTTCTTGCTGCTTTGCTTCAGCACGTAGGGTTGCAATGCCCTCTTGAATGCTCGACGCGCGATCTTGCTCATGACTCCGAAGATTTGTGAGATTGTTTTTCAATTCTGCGATCTGCTCCTGAATAACAACATACTCTTCATCTTGTTGCGGATCAGTCATTGCATCCTCACAATCACTCAGTTCGGCTTGAGCAAATAGAATCGCGACTTTTGTATCGGACTGCTGTTGCTGTAAGGATTCCATTTCAGCAGTCAAGGTTTGGTTACGTGCTTCCAGATCATGGACGACTTTCATGGCTCCTTTGCCGTCTATATTGATTTGTTGCAACGTTTGGGCACGTTGTACATTGAACTCCGCTTCTGCTTTGTCATGTGCTGCTTGTACTTGGTCGGCAGGCAATGACTGACCACACGCTGCGCAAACATCGTCACCCTCATGGTTATGTTCAAACACAATGGATTTGACTTCTGTCCAGCGTGTTCGAAGCGTATCGGCTGTTGATTTGCTTGCATCGATCTGGCGCTGATTGTTTTGGATCTGACTACGCCGACTCTCTAGTTGCTGAGTCTGCTTGTCATATTCCCATTGATGATCACTGAGAGCCTTACGAAGCGTCGATATCGACTCCAAGCTACCTGCCCGATGCTGGTTCAACACGTCCAATGCTTGACTTTCAAGTTGACGAATCTCATGTTGTAGATTCACAGCTTCCGTTCCTGATTGGAGATGCTGAAGCTTATGATTCTCTTCTGCTATACGATTTTGTAGCTCCTGAATGGAAGCATCCAGCTTCGCCATATCTACATCAGAGATGTCCGGCGCGCTTCGACGCACTTCATCAATTCGAACGGGAATTTTGTCAATTTCCTGATTGAGTAGTCGCTTTTTATTCGCAACCACTTTTTGATGGTCTTCAATGCTGCGACCATTCAAGATGGAAGGCAAGTTTGCCAGCTCCGTATTGCTTTGAATCACATCCGTATCGGTCACATCTCCACATACTTCTAGCAGTAGTACACGGCGTTTTTCCGCGTTCAAATGCTCATTAAAGAAGATGGGATTCGTCAGTAATCGAAACAGATCTTCACGAATGATTTGCGCCACTTCCTCTTTATACGCAGCTTCTTTCAGCGGCACATCATCAACAAAATATGATGTTTCATGACCCGTAAATTCTTTCTTTACCGATCCGCGCTTTTTGGTCCATTTTTCAGCAAATACCCGGCGAAAGGTGCGGGTAATGCCATCAATATGCAGCACTGCTTCGACTTCATGATCCAGCATGTGCTGCATCACTTCACCCGACTCGTCCAGCTTTTTAATTTGAAAATCAGTGCGGTTGTTGCTGTCTTTACCGAATAACAGCCAGTAAAATGCGTCAACAATCGTTGTTTTACCAGTCGCATTCGTTCCCAGTACAGCTACATCTTTCCCGCCAGGTATAAGCACAAATTCATCCAACCCTTTGAAATTCCGGAGTGCCAGACGCTCTAACGTAATGGTCGTCATGCCTGTACACCTGCTTTCGCGAGTCGGCTTGTTTTATAAGCTGCCAGTACCTCTTCTACTGCTTCCATCTGTTCATCCGTCAAGAGCAATTCAATAGCCATTGCTGCTCCTTCAATGCGCAAGACAGCAGGCGTATAGTGCATTGCCTCCTGCACCTGTGCTTGAATACCTTCATTGGATAGATCGCAAGTAAAAACTGTTCGTTTCATATTCAAATTCCTCCTTATTTAAAATAAAAAAGGCGAGTGAATCCCCAAGAGGAACCACTCGCCTTTTCATCATTTCCATTCATTTTTTAATAAGATTATTATCCGTTAAAATGGCAAATCGTCATCCGAAATATCAATGGGTTTACCATCATCCGAAAACGGATCTTGGTTCGTACGCGAACTACGGTTGCCACTTTGACTCCGGTTATTGCCACTACCATAGGAAGATTCTTCGCGATTGCCTCCGCTACTACTACTTCCGCCTTCACGATTCGACTCCAAGAATCGAACATTATCGGCGATCACTTCCGTCACGTAGACACGTTTCCCTTCGTTATTCTCATAATTCCGTACCTGAATGCGTCCTTCAACGGCAGTAAGTCGACCTTTGCGTAAGTAATTTGCGCAGGCTTCTGCCTGTTGTCTCCAACTCACAATAGGAATGAAGTCCGCTTCACGTTCTCCACCTTGATTTGTGAATGGGCGATCTACAGCTAATGTAAATTGCGCCACGGCTACACCAGCCGGTGTATACCGTAGTTCTGGATCTTTGGTCAACCGTCCAATCAAAACTACGTGGTTCAACATTGAAAAAGCCTCCTAATTTGTATATTGTTCTATTTTTTTCTCAATTTCTTCTGTCCATGCTGGACGTGAGGATGCTGAGTACCATTCACAAGCGGGTTGGAGCAGCGGTACTTCCATCTGCTGCTCCCGCTGCTGGATGCGCTCTACATACTTTTCCAGCTTCTGCGTTTTGATGCCAAGCAGTAGCCAAAAATAGGCTTGTTGCTCTTCGCGCTCAACAAACGCCTTCCACTCGCCCCATAACCATTCCAGTGAACGTTTATAGTAAGCCATATCGCGTTCCCTCATTCGTCTCCAGTCTGGATCGTTGCCTCCGCCCAGCGATTGCCGAAGCAAATACCGCTGATTGCGATTCAAACGTTCAGCGGGATGAATGATTTTGCGCTTGCGATAGCGCTGCGCGATACTATGTTCGTCCACTTGCTCCAGAAGCGAAATAAAGCGAAATACGCCCCCTCGTTCTCCGCAAAACCAGCATTTAAACACCTGATCTTTACTATTGAGTGAAAGGTAATATTTTCGCTGTTTTCCTTGCTTGGTGTCTTCATGGCAGAATGGACATTTACACTTCACTTCCTCTTTATTTCGAGAGGAATGATCCATGTGTAGTCCATGCTCCTGCGCAATATCGACGATATTAGGTAGCATCTCTCATCACTTCCATGATTCGTTCTTGTGGACTCTGTGACAGCTCAATCTGCTTCCAGTTGGGATCAAGTACAATCTTCTGAGTAACCCAGTGTACCGATTTATACGGTTCTTGCCATTGCCAACGACGATAAGCAGCTACGGCTGCTTGGATGTGTTTACAAGGTTTGTTGTAACGGCAAGCCGGGCACTCATGCGTAATCACCAAGTCCTTTTGAAATGGCTTAATCTCAACGAGATACACGCCATTGTCTTTACTGGAGGGAAACGCACAAATAAGCCGATTCTCATTCTGAAACGTAGCATTGGGTATCAGTTGATGGTTATTGGCTTCACTCATTGTTTGTGCTCCTCGACAACTGCCTGAAGCTTCTGCCACATTTGAAAAATCTCGGTTTGGAGACTTCCTTCCGATGCAAGGTACGCATCGTCTAAGAGAGACAGAATCTGATTCAACAGCGGTAACAAATCTTCTACATCTTTGGAGTTTGACCATTTCGAAGCAAATTGTTCTTGCACACCTTTAGGTAGCATGTACTCATTTACAACTTGGTCCATTTCGATCACCTGTCCTTTTTTCATCGTATCGATGTTGTCTACATTGTCATTGCAATTTGTTTGTCCTTGATGGTTCACTACCATTGCAATCATCCTTTCGACTTTGAATGTAAACGCAAAAAAGCCGATTCTCGCATAATCAATCTATGCAAAAATCGGCTTTACATTACGTTTATTTGGTTTTTAATCAGAACTTCCTTTTGGAGAGCCTTTCGGTACTCTTTTCCTTGTCTCCGGCAAAACGGGAGTGACGGACAACTTCTTTTAGCCTGCTTTTACCTCACTCTTCCTCATCTTTCGATAAGTCAGCAGGATCGAGGGGTGTTACACATTATTCCGTATCTCCAGCAAATGGGAGTGTCGGGGTGGAGCTAAATTACACCCCTACTTTAGCATAGCTGATACGGTCTGACAAGATGTTATTCAGCTTTGTTTAATTTACGCTGCCAAATTCCATCGTTCTGACGATAAAACGTATACTCTTTACGTAAATCCTGATCTATCAAAGCATGTGCGTGCGTCAAAACATGATTTAACGGTTCGATCTCCTTCAAGTTCTCTGCTATAACGATAACGGGAAATTGGCTACGCCGCAGCTCTCTCTCAATGTTGTTGGTATCTTGTCCACGCAGAATGAGTACATAACGTGTATGCTCACCCATTTGGATCTTACCAGCAAACGGAGAAGCCGACGCTTGGATTTGAAAGCCTTTTTGCTTTTCATGCAGCGCACAAGCAAATTGAAAAAATACCAGTTTACTCAGCACGTCTGAAACGTCCCAGTTACACCAACTGTTGACCGTTTGGTAAGGCTGTAGTAGCTGAATCGCTCGTGTTCCCAACGTATACACTGGTATTGTAGTCCGGTTTTTTTGAAATTGATGCTGCACCAGTTTATTCTCTGCTAGCATTCGGCGAATATGCGGACGCTTCCAAGCAAATAAGCGTCCAAGCTGCACGCTGCCGATACAGCCAATCGCTCCAATAGCCTGTAATCCAACCTCTTCCATGGGTAGACGAAACGGTGCATGACTGGCTTTTTCGTTCGGTTCAATCTTAGTTGGCTGCCACACCCAGTCATGGGATAATGAAAAAGAAGACCGGGACATTGCCCGATCTTCATGAACGTTTTTCATGTCCATAACTATGCTCCTTAGCGCTTACGTGTAATTTGCGCAAAAATTTGTTGTTTTTTTACATCCAAGCGAAGAATGCGCACGGTGACCTTATCGCCAACAAGCGGTCGATCAAATGCCATATGCCGCACCAGTGCATCAACCCCGCGCTCTAAATTAACAAATACCCCGTATTCTGCAATACCGGATACTCGACCGACATATTCTCCGCGTACGTTATACCGTTGACTGCAATCTGGCCACGGGCTTTTCTCTAATACTTTTCTGCTAATCACTACGCTTTTATTCTCTTTATCCAGATGGATCACCTTCACTTTAAAGTGATCTCCAATCTCCACTTCTTCGCGCAAGTCTTCGGTCCAACCGTGTGCGTAATGCTGCACCGGCAGCTCTACTTCGATTCCTCCAATATCTACTTTCATTTGCTTGACGTTCACGGAGCGTACGACTGCTGTAATAATTGCATCGTTCTCTAACCATTTCCATGTTGCTGTCTCCATATGCTCAATCGCTGCTTGCCGTGAAGCAATAAACGTCTTGCCATCTCGATCATACGATACAATTTTAAAGGCAACCGGTTCACCTAGCATCCGCCGAAACGCATGGGAATCATTTACACCCGCATATTCTTGTGGGATCAATCCACGAACTTCGCCTACCTGCACCACCCCGCAAAGCTTGTTCAGTTTGGTTTCCATCCCAATCAGTTCTGCCTGCAAAATCAGATTATTTTGCTTCGCGCTATAAATTTGCGCCCAAGCTTCATCGTATCCAGTTTGTTGCAGCTTGCTTTCATCGTAACCTTCAATCAATACTCGTTTCAGTTCATTTTGGCTCATGGGTGAATCCTCCTATGGGTTTATGTGTGTGATCAATACAAAGAACCTCACCGATCTCAGTGAGGCATTACTCAAATGGGTCATTTTCCATTACGGTCTGTATGGCTTGTTGCTTACGAAGCTGAAATTCATGGTGCAGTTTGTTTAAAAATGGGTGCTGTCTTCCATGAAGCTGAAATAGCCTAGTAAAGGCTGCTTCAGCACCTTCATGTTGAATGATCTCATTCCATACATCATTCTCATTGCAGGCAAGGTTTAACTCATTCGCTATCCATTGCAATGATTCTTCAAAATATCTCGACTCTAGGGACTCCATCTCCGAATTGTCTAAGTCCGTACTATCGTTTGCCAACACGTCTTCAGCATTTCCTAAATCTGATGGTTCCATCGGTTGTTCTGCATCAACAAAGGTCAACCTAGATGAAGGGATTGCCTTCTCTTCATATGCAGTATCTGTTTGCTCTTCAACAATTGGCTCTGGATTATGCTCTTTGTGTTTGCGTTTAAAATGAAATGTAAACGACAACTGCTTTTTGCGAACCTCCCACTCTCGACGCTCGCGCCAGTCACGCGGAATAAAGTTGCCCTTGCCGATCTTCGGCGGCAACGGTGTACCTTCTTGCTGCAATCGCGCTACATAGTAAAACTTCGGAAGTCCGTCCATGAGCTGCGTATAGTAAATGCGGTCTTCCTCCTGCTCTGTATCGCGGTAATTCTCAGGTAGCAAATTGGGCATAAGCATTTGCTGCTTAAACGTACTTTGTCGGCTGATGATTTGCTTCTTGCCAAACTCTCTTGAAAACTCCAGTGCATCCTGATACGAAAGTCCACCGAACGAAATTTTGTTGCGGCAGCTCGTCAAGATCGCCTGCTTCATCGCTTTCGCACTAAATTTCCCCGACTCTACTTCTAATTGACCCAATGATTGCGCAGCTAAAATAACAGCAGTTCGGAACTCCGGTCCAACGGACAAGAATCGTTCCACTTCTGGATTGATATAGCGAGCATATTCATCTGTGAGCAAAAAGTGCGGGATACGAGTCTGTTCTGTACCTGGTCGCCGGAAGGTTCCGTTTTGAAGGTGCATCAGGGTAAACATGCCAAACGCGTCACCGGCACTTTTGAGTTTGCCCATCGCTGTATTAACAGCTAGAATCCCTCCCTCCGAATAGTGTCGATCCATATCAAAGTCCGATTGCCCCATTAAAATAGGTTTTAAAAGCCGATTGGATGTGATGTTTTCCAGTTGTGCTCTCAAACCAACTACAAACTGCTGATACTTCTCTTTTTGCGCACCAAGCAGCTCTGCTTGGAAAAACTGTACCAGATCGGATTCTCCCTCTTTGAATCGCAGTTCTTTAACCCGATCTTCCAGTAACTGCTGATCCCGCATCGCACGTAATACATCATCAAGGTTCACATCATCACCATATAATCGCTTGAGCAGCTTCGTGATGTTTCTACCAGCCAGTTCCTGCACCGTAGCAAAAAAGGCTTCTTGCTTGCCAAACATAGACTTTAACACCGATACCATCGCCTCAGCTACGTCGTCCTCATCACCTTTCATGACCGGAAACGATGCAGAGTTTGCTTTAAGCGGATCGATATAATGACAAGGCAAATCCATTTCCCCACACATTTCCGCTACCATTTCAGCCGTATCTCCTTTAGGTTCTACAACAGAAATCCCCAGCTTTACGCCTCGTTTTTTCGCAAGTAGGAGTTGATAGATAATAGGCTTGAGTATCGTTGCCGTTTTGCCGCAGCGCGGCGGCCCTATGACAAGCATATTTGTAAAGCAATCCATACCGCCCCATGTAACTTGTTTCATTCCAACGGATGCTCCTCTCCCAGATATAATTCAAGTTCTTGGCTTTTCTCACCGTTGAACATTCGTTTGATAGCTTTCCATCGATCTTTCATAGTCGGTTTCACGATGACTAACTGCTGCTTACTGACATTGCCACGACGTGATTGTAAATTATGCTGCATCCGGTGATTCGCGAACGTCAAAAACAGCGATGCCAATAGCCCGATCACAAGCAGCACATGCAATCCGGTTACGGATGAAATTGGAAAGGTCGGCTGCTGGATCAGCCAGACCTGTCCTTTGAGCGCCAATGCTGCTCCGCTCCATAATAGACCAGTGAAAAATACCAGTACCTGATTGCGCTGCTCCAGCACCCAGCCGTGCAAGTACACGAGTAAACTAGCCAGAGCAGGTAACCACGTCCACCATCCCAACCAATCGGGCGTTTGCGCATACAAATAAGTCCAGCCACACAAGCTGAACACAAGCCATATAAACCGGATCATCGCAAACTGTCCAACAAGTCGAATGGATCAATATTCGGTTGCACCGATTGCGGCAAGATCTCTTGATCAGACATAAAGCTCGCAAATTCATACACGGTTACTTGCTCTTTCTGCTTTGTGAGCTGCTCTGCATATTCTAACTTGCGTGCCAATGCATAGATCGGTATACCGTTATCGTCTGGAATCTCAAACTGACCCATCAGTCGTTGCAATACAAGCACCTGATACGCTTCCTCTGTTTCATCGTAGAGAAGTTGACCGATGAACGGCGGCTTGGCAGCTTGGATCGTGAACGCTGGCAGTTCGCCTTGCATATGCTTCACAAATTCAAAAAAGACCAGCTTGGATAGCCAGTCTTCGATGCTCCAATATTGGATGTGTTGCGGCTCCTTTCTTACATGTCCGGTAGCTCCAAGCCCTAGCGTATATACAGTCATCTGACGACCTGCCAGGTACAAATCATGTGCTATCAATTCGCCGGTATTTAGCAGGGAATGAATATGTTGTTGCCGAACGCCAAACAAATCCATCATTTGCCCCTGCTCAATCGCGCCGATATCATATACCGCATCCAGCAGCACATCGAGTGTGGGAAAATCGATATCCACACTCATGTGATGCGGGTTCAGCTGGATTCGCCACGATTGATGTACATCATAGAGTGGCACTATGTTGATCTGTGGTTCCGGTAGCAGCAGTGGATGATCGATAAGCAGTGACTGTTCTCCTCTTTCGTACTGAAGTTGTTGGCTCATACGATTGAATGCTTCGATATATCGCTCTTTAAAACGAGCCGCTTCCTTTCCCCGATAGCCCATAACGAGAAATATAAATCCATCTTTCGTCATCTCATAGTTAGGATAAGGACGTTCCCGATCATTCCTATATTCTGACTCCCCAAAATTGAGGAGTGAAAATTCTTTGCTGCAATCCAGATTACGAATATCACGTATAACATGATCATGACGCTTTCCAAACATCTTCGCCACTTTCAAGCTATCTGTCTTGGGCTGCCCATTCACCAAAAACACCATACCCTCCATGTCTTCCATCTGTTCTCCTCCTAATCGTGATCGATACTCGGTGCAACATTGTGCTCAGTACAACCCATAATGCCTTCTCATGCTCTACGTAATACAAGTTCATTTCTGTTCTCCACTACCTTCTTTTTCTTGTAGTCGTTTAAAATGATGTTCAACGGCGATACGTGGTATACCGAGCACATCAACGTGTCGTTCGTGTTCCATTAGGTTTTGATAATGCTCTACCTCTTCTTCAAAGCAGATCACCAGCACCCGATGCCCTTCTCTGCGGCTCCTTTCTGGCGTGTAAAACTTCAAATTGCGCCTTAACGTAAGCATATCGCCCGTTAGCTGCTCTACCAGATACGGCGGTTTCCCTTCCCCTTCCCTTCGTAGTCCGTACAAGAAACCGTACTTATCACGCTCTTTAACACGTACAAGTTGCCCATAAGAAGCCAGTACTTGCTGCAAATGAGCATATCGATCACTCGCTAGAATATACCAACGTGTCAAGTCGATCCCCAGCTCATCATACGGCAGCAGATAGATTGGAATACCTCCTGTAACTAGTCCCTCTTGCTCGCATAGTTCTACGAAACGTCTTTTGACAGAAATATGCTTATAAAAAATTAAATATCCTTTGACTTGTAATTGTTTAGATGAGCGGATTTCAGTCACGATTTTGATTAATGTTTGTGGCTTCGTTTCGGCATTAAGCATATATATCGTATAGTCTCCTTGTGTAGTCTCAAAACAGCCAAGCAGTAAATCTCCTCGATTTAAGTGATATTTTTTTTTGATCCTTCTGGAATCCAAAAAGGGGATTTCAGGTATTCTCAGATGCAACTCATTCGCGTCGATAATATATTGCCGCTGTTTTGCAGTAAGTCCCATATCTCGCGCACGGTAGCTACTTACCTCTATTCTTTTCTTAGCTACCAGCAATTCCATCCCGCGCTCTGTGATTCGTATATAAGCAGCTACTCTAGTATGTTGCTCTATTCGTCTACCGTATACTTGCGTCACAATCAATCCCTCACATCTCATAATGTATAGCCGCTTATTCGCATATTTTACATTCCCATTAAAATATTTAGCTGTAACCTGCTGCTTCGTCAGCTCACGCAATTCATACAATGCCTGCAAAATTAATAAATCCCGTTCTGTCCATTCTCGCTGTTTTGGCACTCTTATCCCTCCTTCTTTTTGGAAATTCCTTCGCCCTTTCTCTACTCACTATCTGCTCATCCTCACCTTTTCTTTTCTGTGTATATTTTCTGCTAATGCAGGGTGCTCCGAAGCCACCACTCAACTGCGTTTCGCGGTAGCTTCTCCTCACCTTCTCGCTTTTTATGACTTACTCCTTTCCTTATTGTCCTTTTAAAATCAATGTATTTAGTTATTTTTTAGCATCGATTACCGGGTTCAAATCAAAAGGTATTAGATTCAGGTTCAAATGAACCCGATTTCCCATTGGTGATTCCATATTTATTATTTACATATATAGATAAATTTCCAATATTTAACGTTGGACTAATTAACACTTTGATGTGATTTTTACCTGCTTCGTCTAAGAATCCAGCTTCCAAATTAACTATTTCTTTCCACGAGTCATCTTTAATCATTTGTGCATGTCTAACAGCGTTAATTAACAGACTACGATTTCGATTATCTGTATCACGAATGATTAAATTTTTAAAAAAGTGACAGATATAAATACAGGCATGATCTAACGTTGGATATTCAGCATTACGCACAGCTTCAAAAGTAGCATTCCGATAATAGTCGCGAACTGCCTTAAAATATTTGCGATCTTGACTGTACAAAGGCAGCATACCTTCATAAGACAATTGATATACAGGATATCCATTCAATTCAAACATTTCGAAAGAGCAGGGTGGATAAGATAGCGGATCAAGAGACCAACTCTCTGGTAAAAACGATCTTTTATTTGCAATTGCCTCACTCAGATCATAAGAAAGCAAAACAGATTGAAAATACATTCGTTCTAAATTCAAAAGTTCTCTTTGTTCTTCCTTCTCACGAAAATTTAAACCTTCCAACTAAATCACTTCCTTTTTACGTTTGTAAATCACTAGATCATACGTGCATCACACACTGATGCATTTGGTATTGTTATGTGCGGCACGTACTGATGCACTTAACGATAGTAAGTGCATCACATAATACATTGTGATGCGTATCACTTCAACTCGTTTAAAAAATCAAACGGATCTTTCGGTGTATCGCGATCTGGCGCTGGGGATGAGTCATCATCAAACAATAGCGATTCCAGATCAGCAGTTTCCTTTTTAACCTGTTTGTTAAACCCAGCCAGAGCAGTTGCGATTACATCCGGTTTTTGATTGCGTTCCTCCGCTCGGCGCTCAAGATCAGCTTGAACTTCCGCTAATTTGCCTACGCTATTCGGGAAGTTCAAGCCGGAAAGAACCGTATATATCGTTACTAAACCAGGTTGATCCGCTCCATACGTAGCTACTGGATTTTCATCCAGTGTAGGCGTAGTGCTTTGTAAAAAGGATTGAACTTCCTCTACAAAAGCATGAGTGAAAAGCTCATTTGTATAGGACTGATCCGCTACAATGCTTACTGCACTACTAGCTGTATCGGAAAGATCATAGCCTGTACTCAGTTCTCCATTTAGAACACTTTGCTTGAGCTTATCCATGTACGTAACTGGAGAGGATACGTCGATATCTTTGATTGGTAATACGCACTTAGCAATATGCAAACATCCACTGCTGCGTAGCATGTTCAACCACTCTGAAGCATCGAAATGATAGTTACCAACAGGGATATAGCTTGAAGTCACTGTGTTGAGTTCATGAAGTAGCTTCGCAATATGACGATTGCAAGATTTCATAAATTCTTCTACACTAGAAGGTTTTTCTTGAGCAAGTCCAACTTGGAAGAGCTGTTCGTTGTCCACTACAACAATTGCTCCGAGCCCTGCCATTGCTTGCTTAATGGTTTGTAAACGCTGGAGCGCATTATTCAGCACCTTGCGTCCTTCATTTTTACGTGGTAGCGTCAATAACAGTCCAAACCGACCAGCAAAGCCTGAAGCATGTAGTAAGCGTATAGCTTCAATAATCGCCCCTGTTCCAGTTCCACCCCCAAGTCCGCAAGAAATGAATATGAAATCACGATCTCTGAAGTAGCTGATTACCTCTTGCGTGATCATCTCTTTATTGTCCTCAAATGCTTTTTGTCCCAGTACAATATCTCGTCCAACTCCGCGGCCGTATCCTTTTAGCAAGAGTTTTTTGGCATTAGGAAGATTGGGTAATTTGTCCAAGTCGATTTCATTACTATTAATCAGTAATGCCGTGTACGGACGAGTTGGATCAGCAGATGACATTGGAATATCTGCACAATCAACGGCAATGGATGTTCCGCCCATTCCCCAGCCAAAAAAGCCATATTTCAAACTAATTTTCATATCTAACATGTAGAAGTTTCCTCCCCTTTTGATTTCTCCATTTGTCGTTGATCATGCCGATACTGAAGCAACTCTTCTCCTAAAACAGATACAGTGTACTGTTTTGTTTTAGCGATTTCTGCTACATCAACCAGTGCAGCTCCTTCCAGCATGGCGGCTGCTTCATCTAGTAAGTGTCTTGAGCGGATCGGTAATTGCTCGGCTTCAGGATGAATTTTTTTGTAGATCGTATTCGTGACATTGCGTAATTGCTCTTTTTGTACTGGACGATTTGCCATTTTAAGTCCAGCAAGCATCCAAATCATATTCTCGTTTTGAACAGTAGCTGATAATAATGCTTTTAAAATTTGTTCGCGGTTTAGCAATTTTTATAATCTCCTCTCTTAATTTATACAAAAAAGCCCTCACCTTGTAGTGGTCAAGACCCTATTTTATGGACAATGAAAAAACACCCTAAGAAACGAACTGGCGTCGGTACTCTACCGGCGTCAGTTTGTTTCGTTTTCGCTGCGGTCGTTTCGTGTTATAAAAATGGATATACTTCTCGATTCGTCTTTGCGCCTCGCTCCAAGTTCGAATAGAATACAAGGAGAGCCCTTTCGTTTTGAGATGCGAGAAGAAACTCTCTATGGAGGCATTGTCATAACAATTGCCCCCGCGAGACATGCTGATTTGGGCGCCAACCTTGGGCAGCATGTCGTGGTACAGACGAGACGTGTACGGGGCTCCGCGGTCGCTATGAACGACCACGCCTGTCGCGTCTTTTCGTTTGCGAAACGCTTTCTCAAACGTACGTTGTACCAGTTCTTTGTCAGGACGTTCGCCTATTTCATAGGCAACAATTTCGTTGTTGAATAGATCTTTAATCGCCGACAGATACAGCCAACGCTCCCCGATTCGGTACTGCGTCATGTCGGTCACCCATTTTTCGTTTGGTTTTGCGGCTGCAAAGTTCTGCTTCAACACATGTTCTGCGACGAATCCAGCTGCACTGGCTGTGTACGCATACCGACGTTTTGTACGGATCTGAGATCGGATACCCAGTGTCTGCATGAGTCGAAGCACCTTCTTGTGATTCATCTAGACGCCTTCATCTTGCCAAAGAAAGAGTTGAAGCTGACGATAGCCGTAAACGCCGTCGTACTTCGTATAGATCTTGCTCACAAGCTGTTTGTCTACCATTTCTCGGTCACAATTTCGCCGATTCAACTAGGCATAGTAGCCGCTTTTCGATACGCGAAACAGCTGGCAGAGACGCTGAATCTGTCCCTTCTCATTCACCTGCCAAATGAACGCATACCGCGCTTTTGTTCCTTCTCCTTCCAGATTTTCAAGTACTTTTTTAGCAACGCATTCTCCCACTGTAACTGCTTGATCTTCCGGTCTGTATCTATATATTCTTCGCGTCGTCCTCTTTGATCCAGCAGTCCAAACTCGCCTTGTTCTCGGTACTTCCGCATCCATTTCTTGACGCGATCCAGATCGTGAATCTGAAGATGATTTGTAATTTGACGATATGTCTATTGTTCTTCCACATGCAGCCGGATGGCTTCTTTCTTGAGCTCTAACGAATAGGTTTTAAACTTCTGTCCTTTTTTTGCCATAAAAAACACACCCCCAAATGCTCATTAGTTTACCCAAGGGGCTTTCTAATGTCCATTTTAAGGGGTGCAGTTCAGTAGCAGGTGAGGGCTTTTTTGTATTGGAATCTTCTTACTAATATTAATTTTTTAAATTAAAGATTCAATTTAAACTTCATTATTTTATTCATATAAATTATATTTTTTGTGTTTAAGTTCATATACTTTTGACCGGATATTTATAATTTTCTTTTGTTCTACAATATAAAGCATGGGATCTTTAAAGTCCAATTTGAAGTCTTTCTCTTCTGGTTTAGATTGTGATATTTCCAAACAGTTCAAATCGTTGTTTAACTGTTCTATATAAGATTTGTCGATAAAAATAGTTTTTAATAAATCTGTGTTAAAATCTTTATCAATTTCTTTTATTAATGACATCGGATAGAAAAAGTCATTTAAATAATCCTGTATCCATTCTATATAAAAAAAAGGATAATTCATTTTTCCATTATGGATATAATTATTGAGCCATCTATTTATAGTTATTAACATATCAGGATCGATAAATAAACCTATTTTCTTTTGATGCCATTTTTCTTTCAAAAAGTGTAGTAAGTTAGAAATAGTTAATCTAGAATCTTTTTCCTCTAGACCATCAGTATCTAATTTCAATCCCGTCAAACCAAGCGACAGTTTCACTTGCACTTCTATAGATTGTCTCAACAAAAAAATAGAAGATTCCACAACTGGCATTTGATAATTAAAAGTATAATTGATCATATTTTTTGCCAAACTAAATATCTCAAGATTGGCATGTTTTTGCGTTCTCCTTATTGCACCTCCCACTAATATATCCACATCAAATAGCAAGTTACAGTAAAAATGAATACTATTTTCAAATAAAGGTGAATAAAAAAAGGTTTCTTTTATCTGATTTAGTAACAGAGCATGCGCTCTGTTCAATGATACAAAAGCTGCTATACTCTCTAGATTAATATTTTTTTCTCTTCTATTCAAAATATCTTTTAAAACAGAAGATTTGCAATATTCTGTAGAAGTCATTCTAGATTCAAGCTCTTTTTTAGCTTGTTCATGAATATTCTCTAATTCTTCCTTGAATTGTTCAATTCCACTATAGTAAGCTACTAAAAGTCTCATTGTTTTACTAGGATAATTATTATACTGTTGTGTAATTGTAAGACTAGCTCTTTCTAATAAGTATTGATTTACAGACTCCAAAATGTCATCTTCATTACTCTCAACTTTTAAGTTTGAAGATAGATACTTTGACACTATTTTCACTACATCTTGTGGCTCCATGTTATAGTGACTCAATAATTATTCACCCCATTTTATAAATTATGACCGCCTAAATATTGTCTCATAAATCCAATTTTTATAATATAGAATAATTTGAAAATTTTTAAAAGTATGTTTTAAAATATAAGCCCACCATCCCACTATAAATTAGTATGGCGGGCACTAATTATTTATGATTTAAATTTTAATATTTAAAAGATTTCTTTTTATAGCTCTATCAATCATGGCAGCAGTTTCAGCGCGATTTAATTTAATATTAGGTCTGAAAGTTTCATCTGGATAGCCTTTTATAATTCCTTTAATAGTCAATTTGTTTACATCATTCAATGCCCACTGAGATATTAAATCAGTATCAGAGTAAAGTCTATGACTTATCTGAACTATCGAGTTAGACAACATATTTCCTAACATCTTTACTGCTTGTTCACGATTAATCACCTCATTGGGAGCAAATTTATTTATACTGAATCCCTTCACTATACCATTTTGGTAAGCTGCCCGTAATTCTGGCATATACCAGCCGATATCATCTATATCTTTAAAGCTTAATGGCTCGTCTCCAGCTTTTTTGATTTGCTCAGGAGTCAATACCAACCGAGTCAATATTGCCATAAATTCGGCGCGTGTTGTTCCTACCGACGGAGCATAGAGATCATCAGAAATACCTTGAACGATACCCATATCAGCTAAGCGCGTAATCGATTCTTTAGCAAAGCTGTGATCAATGTCAATGAAGCCTTTTTTAGTACTTGTATGCGGCTCATCTTCATCTGAAGGAGTTGAATCGCTAATCACTGGCTCTTCTGTTACTTCGGGTGCAGGCATTTCTTTCGCTGGTGCTTCTGTAACAAGTTCTTCGCGCTCCTTCTTCGTTTTAATCGGAAGGGTTAGCACTTCGGATCGATCACCGTTCTCGTTTTCAGTCCAGACATTGAAGGTATAGATTGAATCTGGTTGCAAACGATCCTGCACATACTGGGCATAGCCATTGATCGTTCCACGATACAACTCCTGACTCTGAGCGGCAATGACCAAAATTTCCGCGGTCAAATCATGCTTCAAATTTAATGTAATACTGGTTTTTGTACTATCATAACTCAGCGCGATTTCCCCATCTGGCAACGTTTCTACTGTTGGTACTAGCATTGCTTTCCCCTCACCAGTGCTATTAACAGGCACGACAGTGTAGTCGCTATAGCGAGTTGCACTGTGGAGCTGTTTGATGACTGCGGCATGCTCCGTTGTTTGTGCGATCAACTGCTGATCTGCATCATATACGCGATACTGATCCGCTCCCGGTACTGCTGTCCAACGGATCTGCAAATCGTGTACATTCACATGATCTACACGGACCAATTTGCTATAGTCGGGGCTATCATCCTCGAATCCAGGTAGCGTACGGAATGTGTACAAAGATGCTGTACCAGTTCCCGAAGCATTTTTTGCAATGACTCGGTACTGTACGGTTTCCCCCGGTTTTAAACCAGTTGTACTGTACGCCGGCATGTTCACCGTAGCAAGTAAAATACCGGTAGAATTACGGATTTCGTAGGCTTCAGCACTCTTCACAGCCGCCCATTCAAGGTTTATAGATGTTGGTGTGTGTTTAGTGACTGTATAACCAGTTGGGGCTGATGGAAGTGTAAGGAAGTGATTCGTATACGCTTCACCATAACCTGCTGCATTTCCGGCAGCCAGCGAATAATGATATATGGTTCCGCCTTGCAAGCCGGAGACTATAGTTTCTCCCGCAGCTACCTCATACTCTTTGCCATTTACCGTCAATTTGTACTTGGTCGCACCAGGTACATCATAGACATCAAACGTTGCACGGTTCTCTTGAATATTTGATACAGCGATAGTGCCACTGGCTGGTAGATCTGGAAGCGTCGTGCCAACCATGCTGATGGAACGCCCTACACCGGACTGATTATAGGCAGCTAGTTCAAGCGTATGGCTCGTACCCGGTTGGAGTCCAGTAAACGTGTATTCACTGAGTACCGAACCCAGACGGATTACTTTGGTTCCATCCAATGTAGCTTGGAATCCTTTTGACCCGTGCGGAATATCAACATGTACTGTAAAACTGGTTGGCGTCGCCTTCACCTGTTGGAGTTGTTTTGGTGCTGCTGGCAGTGTCCAAACTTGGCTCAGGGTCGCTTTACTTCCCCAACTGGTGCTATTACCAGCAGCGACATCATAATCGTATGCCGTACCGGAAGCTAGCCCCGTATCTTGAAATGATGGTGCAACACCAGTAAAAATCACCTGATTGTCCCGGCGTAGACGATAGTACGTATCATCCGTTACGCTACTCCAGTCATACACGGCGCGCGTGACGCTGTTCCAACTTAGCGTAATGGTATTCTCTGTCATTTGCACTGATTTAAAGTTATTTGGCTGATCCGGTAGCGATAAAAAGGATATATGATACGCTGCGCCTTCCCCGCTGGCATTCACTGCTCGCACGGAAAAATCATACATCGTGTACGGCTTGAGACCAGTCACCTCCTGATAGGTAGTACCAGTGACCGTCACATCAGCATCCACCTGCTGATTGCTCCAGTTGGTTGCTGTGATTCGGTAGCCGGTCGCGGATTGTACCGGTGTGATGCTCAGTAACGCCGTACGGTAATCCTCACCGCTTGCATATACCGAAGCATTCACCGTTGCTTCCGGCAGCGTCATTCCCGTTGCGGGCGTACTGCTAAGGCTACTTCCTACATGATTTTTCGCTGTAATGGTATACTTGTATTCATTTCCCCCAGAAAGATCTGTATCGAGTAGTTGATTGACCGGATAGTTTATCGTCCAGCTTTTGCGAATTGTTTCATTACGAACAATATACTGCCATCCATCTGTGTTCGCTCCATTTGTTGGCAGTGACCAGCTGAGTAACATCTGATCGGTTGCTGTCCCGATTACGGATAGCGTTGGCGCTTCCGGTTGGCGCTGAATCTGATAGGCATTCGACGTAAATCTGACCACATTGTCTGCAAGGTCGTAACCTTTCAAATGTAGATACCAGACCCCTTCCTGACTGAGCGTAGTCGTCTGCTTTGTACCGATTGCTTGATCCCAAGCAGTCGGTTCCGCTGTCGATTGCGTCCACTTGTAGTAGAGTTTGTTTGTGTTTAGCCCCGATTCAGCATCTTGAAAGGTAAACGTTACTGGAATATCCTGATCCGTCCATGTCGCTCCATTTTTGGAGATAGTCACGCTTGGCGCTACATCATCGATATTACGAATCGTGATTGACTTGGACGCTATGTTTCCTGCTGCGTCTTCAAAACCAAATGTGTAAGTCCCGTTTGATGACACCGGATAATCGTAGTGACTGCCCGCATGGGCAACATTACCAGGCAAACGGATGTACTGGAATCCAGATGCGCTGTCCATGCCGTCTGCGCTGATGGTCACCGACGTTGCCCAGCCCTGCGGCGCCGTCAGTACACCCACCGGTGGCGTATTGTCGATGTTGATTTTTCCACTGATTAAGTCGCTCTCCCAGCCGACGTTATCAACAGTCGTTGCAGTAACGATTGTTTGACCTTCAGCGGTGATGGATTGAACGTAACCGCTGCGTCCACCAGTTGCTGCTTTGGTACGTGCCTGCTCAGTGGCACCGTACAGCGAGTAATATACGCCATTTACGCCTGATCCTTCGTCGGTGCCGGGTAGGAATGTAAGATCAAACGTGCCTCTATACCATTTTGTAGAATCCAATCCGACAATAACCGGCACATGAGGTTTATTCCGATCTAATCGACTGTATGCAGTCCCGTATAGACTTTCTAAAGTATCCCTAGTGAGCAATCGAGACTCAATCTTCACTTCACCCTCTGCTGAAATATTGACAGCCCCTGTATAATTGATCCAGCTACCATTAGCAATTCGGTATTGGAGCATACCATAAAATTGCTCGTAATAATTTCCATAGTACGTGGGTTTCGCAATCGTGAAGCTATTATTGCTACCTGTATGATAGGTTTCGCTTGGGGATACGGTAATCACTGGAGCAGACGTTGGTGGAATATCTTTACGATATACTCGGTATTTGAGAGATTTCATTGTTTCATAGTATCCTGAATCCCATGCATAATAAATCTGCATGTTAGTTAGCTTTTTCTTATAATATTCCGCGTAGGATACACTTCCTTTTTGGTTATCGTAAATACCATATCCAGCTGGACCGTTAATTTTCACCACTTTGTATTCGGTATAGACGCTGTAGTTGCTCGCGCCTACTGCTTGACCATTTCCAGAAGGCGTCCAAATAGTAGTGTACGTATTTCCCCCATCATCACTGGCATTAATTTTACGGTTGTATGAAGTGACACCATTTCCCCCTACGCCAGCAACGGATGTTTCTGCTTCGACAACTACATAATATTCTGCTGCACCAATATCATTGGGAACTGGGACAGAAACATTGGCTTGAATGGATTTAGCGTATCGATAATAAGTACCTGCCGAATATCCCCAGTAGCTGCTTGCTCCAGTTGTTGTACTCCCAAGGACAGGATTTTCTACATATCCAGACGCGACTAGGCTCCCGTAATTCGCTTGTTCAAATGCTAAATCCGACGATGAGGTTGCTTCTGCACCTGCCTGTTTAATAATGCCGATCGGTAACGTTAAAGAACCCAGCAGCAAAACCACTGCTAGGCACCCATGAATATATTTTTTACACATATTCCTCCTCCATCCATACATCTTACAGCTCAACTTCGCCACTATACGTAATTTAGCATGCATACTCGTACATAGATTCGCCTCCCTACAAAATAAAATGCAAGCAACGCCTGCTATATAGAATAAGAAAAACAAAAAGCCCGTCACTCCCCCTGAAAAGGAAAATGACGGGCTTACTTTATCGTGATATACTTGGATCTAGTACAGCAGAATAGGCTAAAGGGCGGTCGGCTAATCTCCCGGAAGGGAGGTGATGCCAATGGAAGTCTATCAAGCGTTGACCCTGATGATATCATTTGCAACATTAGTTGTATTGATACTTTCATTCAACAAAAAGAAATAGACCGCCCTCTTGAAGGGTAGCGGTCTATTCATCGTAGATCACCCTAAAGCCTACCGCCTTTTCAAGCGGCTGTTGTGCCGGAGAGTCGTGTTAGTAGCACGGCTCTTCTTCTATCTTTATTATACTGATTAACAATGAGTGAATCAACACCAAACCGATTGCTAATTCAAGTTAAATTAGCACGATGGCAAACCACAAGCCTGCTGCAATCATTGGAGCAAGTGGGAACTGATGGCGAAGTGTCTGTCTCCGTACAAGCCTTATTCCTACGTAAACCATACATAACAACCCCATAGTAAAAATTGTGCTGAGTACGATCGGCAATCCACCCACCAATCCGATAATTCCCAGCAGCTTAATATCTCCTGCACCAATTACTGATGGAAGGATCATAAAAATAAGAAGTAATATAAGCGCCGGAATCAGCCCATACAGGTACATCCACTCCATTGTGACCAATCGCCATAGTAATAGGATACCCATCATCGGATGCGTCCACTGGTTCGATATAACTTGATAGCGGATATCCGTATACGCAAAATAAAGGCATAGCAATGCTAGTGTCTCCAGCAGTATATGATTAAGTAAATCCATTATTTGCTATACACTCGCAAATCTTGCGTATCATCGTACATGCTGCCGAAAATAGTCACTTTTTTACTTGTGCAGGCAATCAATCCATGCTTACCTACTGCATCGGTTGTGATCTTGACTGTGTAGTCCCCATCTCGCGTATTTTCATCAATGTACCACTTGCGATCAGTATATCGTTCCCCAGTCACTGGTGAAACAGTAGTATGTTTTGGAAATATCCATGTTGCTTGATCTTTATCTCCAGCAATTTGCTCCATGTCTACTGTGTCCACTTTCTTACCTTTTGTGTTATAAATGACGGCTACCACTTTCGTCGGTCCATGGTAGATTCCGCCGATTTTTTTCGCAGTGCCTTCATATCCATGGGGCACTTTGGTTTCCCAGTTGGTATCATACGTTGTCGTTACATTCAGTTCAAAACCGTAACCAGCTCGAGTCACTGCATTGGGATTCTTTCCGTTTTTCTTCGCCCACGGAATGATTTCCCAGCTTCCTCGCGATTCATTGTCACTAGCTTTTGGATTGTTCGGGTCAGTGATAATCCCCTGTTTTGTATTTACCTCCGCCGACATTTGTAATGACTCATTGTATGTCACTCTCTTATACTCCCACACTGGTCGACGTTTACCCTTACTATTTTTTTTGTAACCGGTAATGGTGGGATAAGTGACACTCCAGCTTTTCGATACATTGGAACCACCACATGTACCCGTTGATCCGTCTTTTCCAACAACCAAACAAGTACCCACAGCAACATTGTTGGAGTAATCTATATCATCGGTTTCCTCTTTCGGATCAACATCAACCTCCAAATTGTGGTTGCCCTCTCCCTCGCCTTTCCAAGAAAAAGGTCCGACTGTCGTAACATCATTGGCAGGCAAGGTTTTATTCACTTCATATACGGTCTTTCCATTGTCCGAAAAACGGATCAACACGCTGCCTTGTGTCGTCGGTCCGACATTTTTAACTTTGGCAGTCACCTGAGCACTGTCGCCATCGATCAATGCATCAGGATTCACCGTTACTGACTGTGCAATCAGATCGGTAACATCGCGTGTCCATTCATGGGTAATGGTATTGTTGTTGTACGCCACTGCCGGGTACTCCAAAGCTCGGTCTTCATGATTCGGGTTGTTTATCGTGACCATGGCTTTTATTTTGTATCGCCCAGCTTCTTCAGCCAGATTGACCTTACCCGCATAGAACGAATATGTTTGACCATTCGTCGTCTTTTTGCTGCTTTCGGTGTACATACCTTGCAGTGTTTGACTGTCTCCATTTGGACCAGTGATTGTGACTTTGGCAATCATCGGTATCCCGCGCTCATTCACATAATCCGATGTTGTGAAATCATCACCAACATATTTAAATTTGACCCAAAGCTGGTTGCTGTCGGTCAGACTCAGGGACGTTGGAATAAAATCGAGATTGGACACTGCTGGCAGCTTCACGGATTGGATTGCTGTACGACCATATCCATCCTCCAGCACAACATCGACCTCATCGCCGAATTCTTCTCGGAGTCCAGCAAAGTCAGTGACCTTGATGCTGTCCGATTCCATTTCTTTCGTTGCAGCGATCAGCTTCCCATCCGTCAGCGAAACGACACGCTTCAGATCCGGGAAGGCTCCCTTCGCTGTTGCTACCAATCGTAGCTTGCGATCTGAGAACCCGTATGCTGAATAATTGATCGTAAAGCTTTGTGCCGATTGGATCACTTTTAGTTCTGGCCATTTCGATGCAGCGTAGATGGCTTGTCGCTCATCTTCGCTCACTTTTTTAGTTTGGTCGAATTTATAGCCCATCCTCTGAATAATACCGGCGGTACGCAATAATGGTATTTCTTTTTCCAACATGTAGAAAATCTTATTACCGGTTTTAAAATTTTCGTCATTAGCATTATCTGCAAAAGTACTTCTAAAGTATTTTATCTGAGCTGGTGAAACTTTAGTTTTGTCTCCTTTGGTAAAAGCATCAAATAATTCACCTAACGCGGAAGAATCTTTGTAAACCAAACCAAAACCATTCTCTTTATCAAAATTTGTATCGCCGATAGCTTTTTTTACATTAAAAACATCATAGTTATTGATTGTAGTAGAAGACCCATCAGAGTAGTTGATAATGCCAGTCCATCGAGCAAACTCCCACGGTCTTGTAAGTGTCGAGTTTTCATCTAGTGCGGGAAATGTTCCAGTTAATCGCTCACCAGAACTCCCATATTCAACATCTTTGAACTTACTGAGCATTGGAGTGTCTGCTGCATACGCCTGAAAAGGCAAAGTTAACAAACAGGTCACTGCAAGACCGAAGAACCATTTCAATTTCATTTGACACCTCCATTTGAGCAACAAAAAAAAGCCCATAATATGCGCTCTTTTTTGTGGAATTTATTAAAGTGATTTTGCAAGTTTAGTTACTTCTTCAACTGTCCCATACGATTCTTTCAATTTAGAATCTTCAACGGATACAATTGCTTTGTTTGCATTAGTGAAACCCCATCTGGTTCCATCCAAAGAAATTGTATAATATTCAGCTTGTTTTGGAGCGCCAGGAACGATCTTTGAACTATCGATATATGTGAAGTATAAAAGTCCTTCACCTTTACCAACATTGTATGAATATTGTTTCCCTGTCACCAAATCAGTTTTAGCAAAATTAGCTGCTCGATAATATGCTGTTGCACCTTCAGGAACGGTGAACGTTACCTTGCCATTGGCTTCTACCAGGTTATTTACGAACAACTTTTTGCCCATCGTCGTAAAATTCTGATCAAACTTGAAATTGCCTTCCGTTGTGGTTGGCGTTTCTGGGACCGGTGTAGTCGTTGATCCTGTCGTGATCGCTACCAGGTTACGTGCTTGCTGCCAATCAACTGTTGCACCCATTGCTTCAGATACAAAGCGTAGCGGCACCATGGTACGTCCCTTGACGACCTTAGCTGGGACATCAAGCGTGACCACTTTGCCACCGGCAGTTACTTTGCTGCTGTTGATCTTGAGCGTAATGGTCTTGCTATCTTGCTGGATTATCACCGTTTTAGTCGCGCTGTTGTATCCTACTTTACCACCAAGCGACTGAGCTACGAAACGCGTCGGGATCAGCACTCGGTTGGCATCCATCAATGGCTTTTGATCTGGGAACTGTACGGTTGATTGGTTTACCGTCACCTTAATATTCGCTTCTGATGCAGCATAGCTCGTTGTTTGCAGCCCTACCACCGTACTAAATAGCGTAGTAACGGCTACGATTGACAATTTTTTCGTTAACATCGTATTCACCTCGTTCTTCTAGTTTACTTCACTTACACAAAAATCCAGCTATTCCTTAATTGTAGTATACCTGATCTGTCTAACTTGCTCATTCCAAATTTCGTTAGATAGCATCTGCCTCCTTATCCTTTATAAAATGCGAAAAGCCGGTAATCGTATGAGATTCATACAATCACCGGCTATAGGGAAAAATACATATAAAATAGCAATAAAAAAGCCTTTTATCGGCTTATTAGATAACCAAAAGTAATAGGCGCTTTTTAGGCTAACTCCATTATAACCCTAATTGCAAGCTCTAGCAAGAACTTTTGTTCGTATTTTAAAAAATAAAAATCATTCTAGATGATCTTTAATTTAATATCATATATTCTATAACTAGGGATATTGAACTTACATTTTTTAACCAATAAAATCCTTAATTGCTATTAACCTTATATTTGGATTATTATTTTACTAATTCTACTAATATAATATCATTACAATATAAATTAAATATAACATTAAATATCATCAAAGAAAGGATGTTTTATTTTGAAATTGAAAAATATATATATTAACGCCATTGGAGGTATACAAGAATTAGAAATTAATTTCAACCCTTACATGAATATAATTTGTGGTCCTAATGGCATCGGAAAAACAACTATATTAGAATGTATCGCACAAACATTTACATATAATTCTCATTCTTTTGTTAGAAAAAAAGCTGATCGTCCTTATGGAATGTGGGTATTAACTAATGACAATAACCAGAGTTTTGAAGTGCGAAAAAATAACTTTCATCCAGAAGATATGATGGCACCACAATTCACTCAACAACCTCCATCACCCTCTAACATTATTTTTATAAAGACAAATCGCTATTTTGATTATGTACCTCTTACAAGTATTTCTAAAGACAATGCAGATTTAGATAGACAATACAAAGATGCAAATTTATTAATTTCAGGTTTACAAATTTCTGATGCTAAGAACTGGTTTATACATCGTCATCTTTGGTCGGCCCATGATAATTCACTCACACAAGAACAAAAACATAATTTCGAAGTTGCCAAAACAATTTTTGGGAAGTTAGATGACTCATTTTCTTTTTCAAAAGTTAAAGCTTCATCTTATGATATCCTTTTAAGACAAACAGATGGATCAGAGATATATTTTGAATATTTATCTTCAGGATACAAATCTGTAGTTTTTATACTCTTAGGACTAATAAAAGAATTAGAATTAAGATTTGATAATCCTGGAATTAAAGTTGATGCTTTTTCTGGGATAGTATTAATTGATGAATTAGATTTACATTTACATCCTAAATGGCAGTCTCAAATACTAAAAGTATTACGAGAAATATTTCCCAATGTGCAATTTATTGCTTCTACGCATAGTGCTCATATAATCCAATCCGCAAATTCTGATGAAATTATTCCATTAGTAAGGGATGAAAACGGTAATGTCAATAAACGCGAATTAGCCTCTAATCGATTTGGTTACAAAGGTTGGACTGTAGAAGAAGTATTAAAAGATGTAATGGGTCTTGAAGATACTCGTTCAATAGAATTTAATGAAGCTTTGAATACGTTCGAGTATGCTATTGACCAAGAAAATTTAATTATAGCTAAAGAAAATTATGCAATTTTACAGGAAATGCTCCATCCTACTAACCATATAAGAAAGCTGTTGAAATTGCAGCTAGCAACTTTAGGAGAACGTATAGATGATTAAAATAGCTAAAACTTCTCAACCAGTTGAATTAACAAAATCAATAATTAAATCATTAACAAAACAATTCAAAAGTACAAAAAAAGCAGTATGGAAAAAGCAATTTATTGAGGATGCTCTCTTAGAAAGCTCGCACTCAAAATGCTCCTATTGTGAATGTAAATTAAATACTGAATCCAAGTATATGGAAGTTGAACATTTCAGAGATAAGTTTCACCATCCTAATCTAGTAGTAGTTTGGGATAATTTGCTTCCCAGTTGCAAACGGTGTAATGGTTTAAAGTCATCTCATAATGTACGGAAATACCCCATTATAAATCCAACTAAAATGGACCCACGTGATCATTTAGCTATGAACTCGTATAGATTTTTCTCAAAAACAATAATTGGCCAAACAACCATAGATCTTTTACTTTTGAACGATACTAAAAAAGTAGTAATGGCTCGTTTTGAAATTGCTGAGCAAGTTATGACTAGTGTGGATGAGATACTAGAAAAGTGTGACCGATATCTTGAAACTAGATCAATAATAATGAGAAATAAAATTGTACAAGGAACGAAAAATATACTTTACGAAGGATCGCCACACGCTGAATATTCTGCATCAGTTTCTACTGCGTTACTACAAAATACAAATTTATATAAAATTATAGATTTTTTAAAACAAGAGAAATTATGGGACTCTGAATTACAAAAACTGTTAGATGCGCTTAGAGAAACAGCTTTCTATGAAGAACCCGTTAGATAATATTATACCAATCCTATCAGCCTTTCTTGCTGTATAGACTAATAGGATTGGATTATCAACCATATTACTCTACCTAATTATTTTTTGGTTTAGTTGGAGTCAGATACACTTTGCCACTCTCCTGATATTTTACAATTAAATTGCGCTGCTCCTCATTAACACGTAGCACTGCGACACTCGGTACTATTACACTCGCATCTGCACCTACACTATCAATAATGCCACCTTGAGAATCAAGTACCTTTTGAACTTCAATGCCTGATAATACTGGATCGCTACGTACAGTTCCTTGATTATCATGCCCTACATAAGCAACTACATCTACTTTCGTACCAGCACGCACTTCACCGCCTGCACTGGTCGGCAAGTCCACTTTAACACCAACCTGATATTCACCCTGACGTAAAGCCACGCTACTTCCTTTTTGTGATTGGCTCGCTGTAGTCAAATGATTCTGCCGAATCATACTCCCTTCGACAAATCCAACAGCAGAAGCAAAGTTTTGTCCTGTGTCTAGTTGAGATGCATCTGTTACCGCATCGGACGGAATATCACTTTTTACTCGTTGTTGGATCTCCGTATTGCTCTCATTCAATTCTTGGAAAGGCAAAATATCCATTTTCGCTACCAGTACCGGTACAGTCAAACGTTGATCGGCAAGCTTGGATTGTAGATAGTTCAAACTCAGTAAAAATACAGCTACTGCCAAAATTAATAAGAAGATGAGTTTCATTGCAGGCGACCATCGACGCTGGAATAATTGTTTCAAACTCATTCGTTTCTCCTTTAGTTATATTTGGTTTCTACAGGAATCCGCCGAACCACTGAGACATCTTCACTCCAACCAGGTATAAGCATCTTTACCTTTGTTGAAAATTGACACGTCACGATTGTGCTTCCAGACGAATTCGTCGTTATGTCTGTAATCAGTTGACTGTCCTTCATCCGACTACTTTCTAACATTTCATTGAATTTCATTTGCGAACGAAATGAAGCCCGGATTGTGCTTCGTAGCACATCCGGGTCCATCATTGCTCTCCCTCCATGACTTGTATCCACTGCCGCTAACGCATGAATGACAGCGATATTCATCGCCATTTCAAGGCGGTCACCGCCCCGGTGATGAACCGTTGTGAGAATCACGATACTTCCCAGCACCGGCACAACAATCGCAAATAACAAGATTGCCGTCCATATTTTAAGCCAGCCCATCATTGCTTCAGTCGCCTCCTCGTAGCAGTACACGAGCAGTACCGGGTATCGTCTCATCAATCTTTACCGTTTCATCCGCGACTCCCAGCAGCTTATACGCCCATAAGGGATAAGTTGACGTGTAATGGATCGATAAGGGATCATAGCGTTGGACTAATCTCGGTGTCGCCGTGAACGTAACTTTGTTGGGATCGTGTCCCATCGTTCGAATCATATCTCGAAATCGTTGTTCGCTTTCAGCATCTGCTCCATTTTGCACTGTCATCACGCCCATTTCTTCTTTGGCCGCATAATTCAAATCGCCCTGATACAGAGATGCCATAAGGAAATTGACAACGAATGCGACCATCACGACCGCAAAGTAGCCAAAGAAAAAGAGACCAATAATATCGGCTGCATTACCACGTTCTTGCCGAAAAAAGAAGCGGAAGCGGCGTCGAATGTATGCGACCATACCTTTTCCCTTCTTTCAGTTATGAAATTTGGTCCATCCAACCTTTCGCTTTCGTAAATCCAGCTGTAATCAGCTCTTTGGCTTGTGGAACGAACATGACGATGAGTACCAGACCAACAATAATGATGGCAACTGTCTCAATCGAACTAAGACCTTTTTGCGTTCTAGCAAACAAGTGCATACGTCCAGTTACACCTATACTCACAGCAGTAGCCTTTTGCTGCATATGATCCAGTAAAGTATTCATTGTTTGTTTTATAGATTTCACCAGAGACGTTACGTTAGTTTTAAAAGATTTCAGCATCAGAAAAACTCCTTTGTCCTGTATGGACTATTTTTTAAAATCCATTGACCAATACCAAAATTTTGCTTGCCATTAATATCATGAAAATGATACAGATCAGAGCAGCTATACCAAAAAACAGATTCAATAATGCAGGTTTGGAACGATTCTTTTCTTGTAAGCGTGCCCGGCGTAAGGATCGCATATCCATTTGAATCGACCGCAACGCACTCTCGGATGCTTCAAACCCAGAGTCACGTACCATCATGATGACAGAAACTAGATTGTAGACAACAGGATGTCGGATACGATCGGCAAATTGCTGTAGCGCTTCATATTCGCCATAAGCAGAGTTGGTGATCAACTCTTTTAGATGACGAGCCAGTGCCGGTTTACACCGCTCACTTACTTCCAACCAGATGCCCTGAAAGCTTTTTCCTGTTTCCAGAGCAATTTCCATCCGATCAAATAGTAGTGGCAGATCACCAAGAATCAAGTTTTCATTCTTTTTCGATAGCGTATCAATATTACGGATGCCGACCCAAATCATAAGGAATAGAGCCAACACTGCGATCAGATACATTAATGGTAGATGCCGCACTTGTGCAGCAATCACACAGGTCATGCTAACCAAAAGCGACAATAAAAAAACGCGTGTGAGATACGACTCCAGCGTTTTGTTCTCACCCAGATCCTCATATTTTCTTCGTAATTCTTCCGGTATGACATGATCCAGCAACTGATAGATCATCCGCTGCAATCGTGACTGGGGTTGATGCCGGACACGCTGAAGGGCTTGAAAAGCACGTAGCGTGTCTTTCTGACGCGAAAATCCCGGCAACAGCAAAAAAGCCAACAGAAAAACCATGGTGGCTGCGGATAGAGAGATGAGGATACTCATGTTTCGATGTTCACCTCCTTTCGTGACATCATCATATGAAATTAAGCATCGCGCATGTCAAAGCGTGTAAGTCGGTTTAAGTATAGAATGGCAAACAGTGTATTTACGCATAAGGCAGCAAGTAGAGCTTGACCGAAGAAGGTATTCATACTCAGCGTCATCGCAACGGTATCCGCCATATTCATTTCCATCCAGCGGAATAGAAAGGGCAGCGTCCACAGCATCAGATGTAGCGTAATCATATTCCAGCGTTTTCGTTGATTGACGAGTTCCACTTCTTGAATATCTAAAATATCGAGTGAAATATCATCTACGGTTTTAGCTATACTGCGTACCATCCGAAAACTATATCCTTCGCTGCGTCCAAGCAATAGTTTCTCACACAAATCTTCGATCCGCCGAAAGGTCAGTTGCTGCTTGAGGTACTGCAAAGCTCGTGCCGGTTCTCCCCGATCAATAGAGATGATCTGTAGCATTTCCAAGAAAATAGGTTTGGTTGCTCCATTCATGAGCGGTACTGTAATATCCAGTGCATACTCCAAACTTCCACCTTCTTGCAGCTTCGATGTCAGAAGTCGTAAATTAGGAACACAGCTCATCAAGACACGTCGTTTGCGACGATACATCACATCTTCCATGACCAGTGTAGGAATTACCCAACCAGCGATTACGCCTACGAGTATGAGTAATACATGATGCGTGAGCAACACCAGGAGCGCTCCTATAGCAAATCCGCAAATCCCCATAGCGACATAGTGAAACACTGACCATTCGAGTCCCAGCTCCGAACCCTTACGCGTAGTAGAGAGAATCCCAAGCTGAACGTGCCAAAACCGCTTTTTTTCACCAAAAGAAGTGCGTTTAGGCAATACAAACGAAATGCCCCATATTACCAGCAGCGTAACGATCATGGAAACAATCACGGTCATCGTTCTACCTCCTGATACGAAATATCTTCTGTCTCAAATCGGCACCAACGCTGAATTTCGTCCTCCGAAAATTGATCCTGATTGTAAATCTTGTCCCGCATCCGATTGGTTTTCAAATGCCCGACTTGAATATGACGTTTGGAGTTCCGATCAAATCGGAAAATCACATTCATGACTGGCTTTTCTACGCCTTCATATCGAACCAGCTCACCAATCCCCATAATCGGGCGACGACCATCTCGCTGCCGCTGTAAAAACAGAAACAAGTCTAGCGATTGACTGATTTGAGCGGCGGCAGCTTGCGTATTGCCGCATAGCTGCAAGATACGGGTAGCGCCTTCCTCCATGCCATTTCCGTGCGTAGTGGTCCAAACCACATGTCCAGTATTCGCTGCTTTCAGCATTTCACTGGCACCATCTTCATCCCGACTTTCTCCGATCAAAAAGCCCCATGGATTCAAACGTAGCGACGTTCGAATCAATCGACTCGGTGGATAACTTTTTGCTGGATCTTCAACAATCTTGGTGAGCAACGAGATCAGATTGGGATAATCCAAATACTGTTCTTTACTACTGAGCATTGCTTCCGGCGAATCCTCAATACTGATCACGCGTGTTAAACGATCCAAGTATAGTAAAAAGCGAATAATTGCCGTTGTTTTACCAGCATTGGTTCCACCGACCGATACAATGCTTGAGCCAGCTCGGACAGCAAATGACAAAAATGCCAGCATGTCGGGCGATGCGGTGCCGCTGGCGATATATTCTTCGTCCGACAATACACGTGGTGGGAATTTCCGGATGGAAACAATGGGGGAACCCATACTCAGTCCACTGCGGCGTTCCCGGTCTGCTACGGCACATACCCGCGTCCCGTGATAAACCGTATCAATGACCGGCTCATTACTGGTCAGTTGCTTGCCCATCACATTGAGCATTCGGTTGATGATCCGATACAAATGGTCAATATCTTCAAATGCAACATCCGTCACTTGCATGACCTGTCCACTTTTTTCAATGACAATCTGTTTTGGTCCATTGATTTCGATATTGACTACACTCGGATCATCCAGTAATGGTTGCAGTATACCCAGCTCTGTGATTTCTTTTTGCACAAACTGTGTCACGTCTTCCAGTGCGCCCGGTAAGCTACCGGCTGGAGACATACGTAGCAGATCCGAAATATAAAATCGAACTCGCTGCCGCGCCTCTGCATCCATCAAAGAAGCCACAAAATCATCCAGATGCTGTTCTTGCAATTGCTGCCGGATGCGCTCTGCAACCGCGACCCAATCTTTCGTTTGCCTCACCGTGGAACGTACTGGCTGCATGACCACTTGCCTTCCATCAGGGGCAGTCAAGAAATCAATCGGATGAATATATCCAATGGGATACTGATCCGATACCGCAGCCTGCAATGAAGACGATAAATGGCGGGATAGCGGAATGTCCTTTATCTTATTCCATAGCACTTTAGGAGATACGATTAATGGCTCTTTGAGTGTATGAGCGATGGAGCGATTCGTCGTATAAAAAAAGAACTGCTGTGCAGGAAATTGATACTCCTCGATCAGCCGTTCCATGGTTAAGCGATTATACGTCCAATCTCCAATATCTCCGATCATGAACACACAGGCATCTGCTTGCTGTAACGAAAAAAACGTAGTCGCCATATCCAGTTTCCCTTGCGTTACTAGTAGAATCACATCGTAATCATCGCGCGCTTCGTTCACTACCCAGCTGGGCAAGTCCATCAACGTTTTCGCGTGCTGCACCTGCTTCATCAATGACTGATCTAGTAGTACATGCGGATTCAGTAATACATAATCGGTTTGACCTTGCCGAGAGAGGTAATCAGACAGTGGTTTTAACTGTTTTCGATCCATATCCAGCACCAGTTGATCCATGCTTTGACTGGATGACAGTTGTCGCAGCTGTTTATCATTCCAAATCGGTATTGCTAGTCTTGGTAAGCTTAGACAAGGCATCTCCACAACTAGCGTTTTCATTGTAGTGGGGAGGGATTGGACAAATGCCATGACACCCAAGCTAGTATCATTCAAATTGAAATTCGAAATCGATATAACTCTTCCCCGCTGAGTGGATTCTTCCTGTCCCTTATTTGTCTCTGATTTTTCTTTCGATATCCACCAGTTCAATCTACTCTTCCTCCTTACCATCTGTTTAGAACCAGAATTTCTTACGTGGTTTTGGTGTGAATTTGTCTTGTAATAGCTGACCTGCTTCGTTGAAGGGATGCGATAACACATTATGAATTACCGACGCGCAGCTTTCTTTCAAAAAAGTCATGCACAATGCGGCTTCCTCTTGATTGGCATAATTCAGTACGCAATGCGCACGTTTTAATAGGAGCTGGGAGTCATGTAATAACGGAATCCAGCGAGCCATATCCCACGGGGAAGCCGGAAACGCAAGCATGGGAATCTCGCTACGCATCAACCAGTGAGCAGTCGGCTTCATTTGGATTGCACCATTTTCACGCATGATCAACACACCCAAATCAATCACAATCATCTCGTAATCTCCGCTTGTGGAAATCTCCAGCAATTTCTGTTCATCCGATTCTGGAAAGATATCGATGTTTTGTATGCGAACAGGAATTTTCTTTTCTGATGTAGGCACAAGGTAACGCAGATCTGAATGCTTTTGTGGTTCAGCGATTTCAATAAGCGCTGTTTTATGCGTGCGAGAAGCCTCATATGCTGCTTGTATGGCTGTATGCGTCGTTCCGCTTCGTCCAACAAGTGCACCCACAGCAATCATAATCGTTTGAGTTGTTTGCCTTGTACCTACAGAAGCAACTACGGCTACATGTTCTTGGGATGGTAACGCCTTTTCCCTAGTATCTACAGTCGGTACTTCATCAATCCATACTTCCTCATGCGATCCGCCATCAGGCTCCAACTCTTCGTCAATCTGTGAGCTTGTTTCTTCAACCGGCACAGGCACATGTATGATCTCTTCGATTGCCTGCTCTGCTGGATCTTCCTCAGCTTCCGTATTGAGCACTTGCTCATTCTGCTCTGCCATTTCAGTAGATGTCACAGCTTTTGCTTTCCGTCGTAGCCAAGAAGGTAGAGCGGACATTCGTTCTCGTCCCTCTTCTTGAAACGAGGATTGCCGGGTTAATCGAGAGTCTCGTTTTGACGATGGCGTAGTAACATCAAGCTTAGGTACATCAGCAATCGTTTTTTGAGTCTCGATCCAAGATACGATATCTTCAATAGCAAACTGCTCTGTTACATAGACATCATAAATTCCATACATCCCCAGTGCTTTTTGCCAATCCAAATCTGCCTCTGGCAAGATGACAATCAGCCTCGTCTGCGGAATACTCAGACGAATCTTTTGGAGAAGGGAAATACTTTCGCGTTTGGTAGCAGCACCTGCTGTGGCATCCAAAATGGCAATATCCGCTTGTAATCGTCCTGCATCGGCGGCAATATAACATTGTTCTAACGTCACATCGGTTCCGGCAACAATGTAATCCCGATTCCGTAAGGAAGTAGCAAGTGGTCCAACAATGGCAGTATGGAAAACCAAATGCAGATTCATATAGATTCTCCTTCTGGCTTTCGCGAAAATAGCCATTGCAGTATTGATATTACGAAGTCGCTCAGCGGATGCCAGTACTGGATGATGCAATATCCAACAACAGCAAGCAATAAGGTTACAAATGCAATTGCCATCACCTTTTTAAAAAACAGACCTACCGTTAATAGGATGAGGAATATTAGCAAAGCGATGGCAATATACAGCTTGCCTCCCGATTGGGCTACACTCAGCAGCTCTTCTCCCTTATGCTCCAAATTGGTCTCCACTTGTTCTGGATCGAATTGTTCCATTCGCTCCGTTATACTACTGGATGGGGATGTTGTTGCTGCCCAAGACTGAGTAGGCAGCAACATGAAAAGCAAGAGTGCAATGACGCTGATCGTACATCCTTTCATGATATAGCTCCTTTACTTGATTGTAGATAACTGATCGTATAGCGCACTTACATTTCGCGTCCAATTGTCTCCGTCACCTGCATAATAACCACTCGGATTCTCCCGACTACTCAGCCATTCAATCGGATTGACGTTCGCTGGACGACCTTTGGACAACTTGATAATCGTATTAGCGGCAATGCGCGCCGATTCTCCCGTCGTCAATGTTGAACCTTTGCCTGTATTCCACGAACCAAATACGTTCCATGGATTACGAATCATTCGGCTCGCTTGCGGATGGTCGGCTGGAACAAAAGACTGCTCGGCACCCGTAATAGCGAGTAACAAATGAGGATCTACATTTTTGGCTTTACCAGCCGCATCAATCATCTGCAATGTTTTCACATTCGCTAGTGCAGAGTTTCGTGCTTGAAGCCATGTTTGAATGGCTTTAATGTGCAAGGCACGGTATTTGAGCGGATCGCCGGTATAACCGAAAAAGTCCATTGGATCGACGGGATTCCCACTGGTGCGAACCTCAAAGTGTAAATGTGGTCCGGTGGAACTTCCGGTCGTTCCTACTTCGGCAATCGCTTGTCCCACTTCGACCTCCTGTCCGCTTTTCACATAGATGCGGAATAAATGATAATATCTCGTCTGCATTCCATTTTGGTGCTGTAAGATAATCGCATTTCCGGCACTTCCCATAGCGGCTGCATAGACCACGGTTCCATCTGCCGCTGCTAGCACGGTTGTGCCCTCTGGTGCGCCAATATCAATCCCATTGTGCATTTTCCGAACGCCTGATATGGGATGAATACGTACTCCAAAACTGGACGTGATCTTATGTGATGCTGGAACGGGCCATCGTAATGTTCCGTCTTCGGCTGGTGACCACGAATCATCTGGCAAGAATCCACCTTCGCTTTCATCTGCAACGAGGTATTCCTTCCAGTAATCCATCAGAAATTCTTGGTCTTTGTCACTGACATTCCGTTTCACTAACAGCTCGCGCATCGGCTCCCAATCTTGCTTTGTTGTCTCTACACTTGTTACAGCAAACCAATATACGGTTTTCGTTAACGTTCCACATTTGGAACTTTGCGTTTTTTTCGATGTATTGACACTTGGTTCATACGCATACACAAACTCGTTTTGCATCGTGTTGGCTTTCATCAGCAGTTCCTTATTGACAATCGTCGTGCGTTCTTTGACAACATAGGATTTCTTGCCTCCAGCATTCACTCCGCCACCAACAGCAACACAGATCTGCTCCACTGTTTGTTCCTCACGCGTTTCCCAAGTGAATACAGGTCGAACTTCTTCAAAGATCTCGTCAGGCTTTGGAATAAAATCTTTTTGTTCGATTCCTTCTGCTTCTTCATCATATGTTTTGAGAAACTGCGGATCATTCAGCGTTCGATCCACAATGGCAAGCCAGCCCCACGGTAGCTCATAGGGATCAACTTGAGACAGTTGATTGTCATTTAAATCCTCATTCCACCGCGCGGCAACCGTCTGATAATCTTCTAGCACATCTGCTTGCTCCTCTTTGGTACCAGAAAAGAAGGCTTGCGCCGGGTCCGTTGCCGTACCGAGAATCGCTTCTTTCGGCAGTTCAAAGATGGCATAGTATGCGACAATGCAAACGATTAGAATCGCTCCAATGCCGAGTATATACGGCCATGTAGATGACCAAAGCGCACCCAGTGCCTTCATTAGAAGACGTTGCAGCACCATTTTGGCAGCGCGTTTCCCCCACTCTCCGAAGTCCATGAGACCACCTCCTGCTACAAGTCATAGTTGTAGTGGCGAGATCCTAAGCGAGTAGGCGGCTGCTCAACCTCTGCTCGATTGGTGATAACTGGAATCGGACGTACAGGCTCTTGCGTTGCCGAATTGGATCGCTTGCTTGGAGCAGGTGCCGGTGGTCGTTCTCGTTGCTTGAGAAACGGCGGTATTGCTGCGTTTGCATCAGAACGGATATCCGACTCTTGGTTTCCTACCGGTATATGACCTTTCGATTGTCTAGGCGAAAAAATTACGGGTGCTGGCTTCAAGAAGCGGGGCGAAGCTGTGCCATTTGCTCTGTCCTCCGTTCCCGAATGTGGTAACGCACTAGGAAGAGCATGATGCCCGCTTTCCGATTTCGGTTTATTGTTAATCGGTGTAACGGGTACATGCTCCGATGCAGTGACCGATTCTTTTGATAACGTCGGGATCGTTACAAATGGAGTCGCTCCTGATGGTACTGCTCCTAAAGAAGAAGAACTCGATTGCGGTTGATCCGAACGAAACGGATGAACATTTCCCTGTGTAGGCTGCATCACATGATGCCCAGAGGCTGTACCGGAAAGCTGTGCTGATTCGTCCGAAGTTGATCTATCCTTTTCCACTTGTGGAATCGAGGATATGGTATCTGCCGCTTTACGTTGTTCTTGCCAATGCTGGATGCCTTGCACAGCAGCTTTGGATACTTGAATTCCACCCTTTGCCAGCATTTCGGTTCCTTTCCCTGCCCATCCGCCTACTTTTGCACCTAATGCAGCGCCAACTAGCGGATTCCCTGCCATCAGTCCAATGGACGTACCTGCCACCGTTCCTGCGGCTTTCGCTCCATAATTTAGGGCAAAACCAGCGACTTTTCCGCCACTCTGCGCTGCTCTACGTTGCCAAGTCGGAGCAGCCATTGTCGGTGCTCCTGTACCGTTACTTGCAGCAAACCCGCCTTCGGATTCAGACAGACTACCTTCTCCACCCGATCCATTTTGCTGTCCTTGTCCTGTCTCTTTTCCGCCCTTCATTTTCTTGCCAGCATCTTTGGAGCGAAACATACGTCCGAGTGCCATCATACTTCCAACGCCAAACATGGAACCGAGTCCACCACGCTGTTGCTCTTGACCACCCATTACCTTGTTTAACAAAGCATAGATGCCTGAGAACCCAAATAAGTACGCCACAATAATCCAGTTGGACACGCCGTCTGAACTGTAACGTAGAAGCAAGAAAAATAGCCCTAACGCCAAAGCATGGGCGCAGGGCATAATCATATGAGACCAAAACAAATCCCACCACGTTTGCAAGCTATGGCGGTATTTCGGGAAGATCGTGAGTACTGCCGAAACAACAAAGCTAGAGACAAGGATCATGAGTATGATGGTACGCATGGTGTACTGATAATTGAGTATCGCTGTCATGATCGCTGCAAGTAATACCAAAATACCGACAACGAAGCCGCGATACTTGATCATGTCTCCGTAGCCTTCCGCGCCATTCCCCCAGATCATATTCAAAAATTTGTCCATCTGTACCCCATGATCGACGAGTGTACTCCAGACAACGTTAGTAAACGTTTCTACTATATCGGCTACAAATTGCCAAATATAGTATCCAAATCGGATCGACAAGATAGCGATAAAAAAAGCGGAAACATAATCTTTCCATTGGCTGCGTGTTTCCGCTCGTGTACTATTCCAGAGGGATAAGAAGGATAGCACGATGACAATCATCACAACAGGGTATGGCATGAAATGCTCAAACGCAGAGTATAGCGCATCAACTGCACGCATCATCCCTTCATTAAAGACACCCAGATACAAATGATCTTGTACACCATCGCCTTGTAGAAAGCCATCGCTTGTCGGGTTCGGATTCTTATTAAAGACCAATAAGGTTACATCTTTCATACCGAAGGATTGAATTAGAAAATTGGCTGTTCCAATCAGTACATCGGAAACATTTCGTTCAAGCAGTCCAGGTTGGTTATCCTCATTGGAGTAATACGAATCCATTTGCTTGCCAATAATGCCACTGCTTCCAGAGGATTCCGATGATTCCGACGATGCTTTTCCCTCATCCTTTTGCTGTGTTATAGCTCCTTGAGCGTGCACAGATGCAGGTGCAACGCTCATACAAAAGAGTGAAACAACCCATAAGGCAAACAGCCACTTACGCATGACCCACACCCTCCAACTCGCGAATGTACTGTTTACGCTGCGCATAGGCGGGATCATTTGGGTCTGTCGTGAATAACATGTGCTCCATGGAAGACGCATCCACATGCGCAATCACCGACTGATTATCCACTTTGATTAGCATATCGCCTTTTCCTGCTTGATATACAAGGAAATCTGCCTCACCTTCCGTCAACGCAAGCTTCCCTCGTACCGCATCAATATCCAGTGACTCTTGTATACCAATAATCTTGATGGGACTATTTTTGATCGCCGCCATGCCTGCCTGCGAACGGGTAAATACCTCCAGCCCTTGCGTGACGGATACAATTCCTGTATTCGTAGTCCGACCTTCGCGGTAAGCACGTTCTGCCCAAACCGCACCAAAGTCTTCATCCAGAAAGATATTTTGACACTCTTCAATAATTAAGTGCTTTTTCATCTCTGGGAACTTTTTGCACCAGCGTTCCATAAGCCAGTTTTCGGTAACAAATAGAGCAATCGGACGCATGATTTCCGCATCCAGTCGATTGATAGCAAAGGCAAACAAAGGAGCGCGTTTGATTTCCACTGTCGTTTGCCCATCAAAAATAGCATAGGACTTCATCGTTCCTTGTTGTGTAAACGGGCTTAATAGCTCTCCTGCTTTCGGAATAGCTTCATTTGCGTGTGTAAGCATTTTTTTAAGTAGACCGGAAAGGGTTGGCATGGGTTTACGCTTCAGACGTGTACGGAAATTTCCATCATTTCTTGTGTCTGCTTCAAGTAAGCTGCCCGGATCAGATGTAATGCCTGCTTCCGCATATTGCTCACGAATCGCCTTACCAATAAACACTTTGACACTACCGGTCAATGCCGAGCGATCATATACGGAGATCATTTTAAACACAACGGCTTGTACTGCATTGGCAGCTTCTTCAATGTCGACAAACTGTGTACCGTCTGCAAGTTCCGTAATATCAACATCATACGGATTCAAGCGGTACTTACTATGCTCACTCAGTTCCATATACGGACAGCCCATCGCTCTAGCAAAATCGCCATATTCGCCCTTCCAGTCGATGGCCCCCACTTGGCGATTGATATGTGTAGAACGATGAGCGAGAAGCATCGTTACATAGGTTTTGCCGCCGCCTGACCTTGCCATGATGCACATATGGTAATTCACAAGATCTGGATGCCAGCAGTCCAGCCAAACGGGGCGACCTTTGCGATCTTTGCCGACAATCACACCAGAGCGATGATTCAAGCTTCCACCACTGAACGGGAACAGATCCGCTACATTGGAACTTTCTAAAGATAATACATGTTCTGTAGCTGCGTGGTAGACAGAAGACGTCGGTAAGATTCCTTGCAGTGCTGCAAGCTGCTGACCATCTGCGGAACGCAAATACAATGACTTGCCTGAAAACCGTTGAATCAAAGACCGACAGAGTTTCATTAACGATTTCCAATCTGTTGTACTGACAATGACTTGGATACTGACACGAAAACTCCGTTCAATATTGAGTCGAATGCGTTTTTGACGCTGCTTGAGGTCTTTGATCTCGTCTTGCATCGCATCCACTTTGCGAACATCTTTTTCGTCCGCTAAATCCGATAATAGCCCAGCAATGCGCCGCCCGATTTGGTTGAGTTCCGCATGATTCGCTGATGGAAACACATGGAGTACTAAATCAATATCTCCTTGTCCATTCTTGTTTTGAATCAACGAGTCTAGCATTCTAGCCCATGTGTTCCCGGAAGCCACTTCAACAAAGAAACTGCGAAAGAAGCGTGTGGCGGTTACGGTACCGCCTACTTCTACTGCATAACTATCTATCTTCACGCCTTCTGCTGTGAAATCGCCAGGAATGGTTTCCTTAAGTAAAGAGGGAGCGGCAAAATCCATGCCGCTCGCTTTTCCCACATCCAACGAGGGTTCTTCAGCTGGATATGATGAAGACTTCGTCCATCTCCATTTCAAGCGAGTTCCTCCTCTGCTAACATGTCATTCTTCGACATGGACGTTTTGGTTCGTTTAAAGCTATCTGTTAGAATGGCATCGACCATTCTCGCTTGAGAAGACAGTTCTCGGTTCAGCGTCTGGTACGTATAGTTCCAAACACCGGCGCGGTCTAGCCGTAAATACCGCATCCCGATTTGTTCACAAAAACTAAAAACCGTATCCGCTGCTTCCTCCAACATTTGAAGAGCCAATTCTGCCTTTTCTTCATCGGATATTCGATGTTTTGACGATCCGAGTTGACCCAGTGCAGTATCCACTTTATCAATGCCAATCTGCATACCATTGACTTTAGCGGCTTGTACGGGATCATATTCAAGAATGAAATAGCCCCGGTAATCACGAATTGATTCATACTCCAAGCTTTCCTTCATATAAGCACTAACCATTCGTCCCGATTCCTTGAGTGCCGGATAATCATCCGACAACTGTTTCACCGACGCCTCATACTCTCGGATGTAATCCTGCATTTCAAACAGTTGCGATTGCATCACCATTTTGTACGGTAGCGATAGCGTATTGATCAGTCCAAAGAAATGAGACCAAATGGCTTTTTGCTCATCCAGTGATGCGTTATCTGTATTGATCGGCTCCACTTCCACCACCAGCCGAAACACATTTCCTTGTTGACTCATTCCATCCCAAGTTACAGCAGGCTGATTTCCACCGATAATATGCTGCACGGTCATCTCACCAGAAGACGTTCTTTTCGTCTTCCAGAACCATACAACCATTAAAAACAACACAATCCCCAAGATCTCAATCATTTAAGACCCGCCTTTCCGATACAAAAAGGTGCGTTTCTTGGTTCGTAATCGAGTCACCATCCAGTAATATTTCCAAATCGGCAAGTTCGTTCCCGTGTGTCGAAAATAGCATAGATACATCGACACGACAAAAGGAATCCCATAATGTAAACGAGAGTACAGCCAATCATTACCAATCGCTGGAACAGAAGCACTCATTTTAGCAGACACATATATCCCCGCTGCCCACCATAACGCGTCACTAAATGAAAGCCCGATACCCGCTACTTTCAAAAACTTTTCTTTGATTCGGCTTTGATATGGGATCGGATGAAAGTGTCCCCACATAACAAGCACTCCTTTATTTCAAAATCGTTTGGACATCAATTCCAAAGATACCAAACGCAAAACCTAAGATATTTTCCGTCCAAAATGTAAATGCTAAAAAGCCAAGGAAGGCCATCCAAATGATTTTTGTTTGACGAAGAGTATCTGGCGAGAAACCAGCTACCAAAAAGCAGTAGCCCAGCCATAAAAAAAGAATGACAGTAACAAAGATCCCAACATGACGAGCTTTGTCGATAAACGTGTTGGTACTCTTATCCACTTGAGTTTCCAATCCATCTGTACTCGTCAATTTATCTTTAATACTCGAAGTGCCACTTTCGGCTTTCGTGGCATGTGCAGTTTGCTGCGGGAATGCTACCCCCATAATCGATACCAGGAATACAATCAAAACCAATAGCATCGTACTTCTCTTACCTTTGCGTGACGTCATTTCACGTTCTTCCTCTCAATCAAATTTCAAAACAGAATTTGAAAGTATTGGTATCCACCCAATACTATCCAAGCTCCCCATCCTGCCAAACTCAAACTTTCGATAACTATTGGTGGGATACCAAATAAGGGAACGCCAAACCGACAAGGGAGGGGCCAAAGAAAAGCAATCCGCCCGGTAAACATGTCAAGGAATACATGCGATACATAGCCAATCAAAAAAGACCATTGCCAGCTTGCATGTAGCAAGCCAAGCAATAGCCATATTCCTAGCCCAAAACTTAGACTATGTGTAATGGTGCGCTTTCCTATTCCCTGCTCTAGCAGCGTTGGTATCAGTGGAATCCATCGCCCTAATAAACTGTTAGAGCGATCGATATCTGGCAACAAGGATGCAACTGCAACTACGAGAAGTTGTGCCGGCGAATGAACGCCCAATAGCATCGCAGCCGTCACTCCTCCGACCAAATGTGATGCGCCATTCATAATGCCTTACCTTCCAATACACCCTCACAGATCATTTCCAAAAATTTATCTGTCAGCTCAGGGTCAAATGCTTTTCCACGCTCCTGCCGAATATGATCCAGTACCTGCCCGAGCGTCCAAGCTGGTTTGTATGGACGCTCCGATGATAAGCTATCGAATACATCACACAGTGCAACGATCCGACCAACAAGTGGAATGTCTTCCCCCTTGAGTTGATTGGGATAACCCGTTCCATCCCATCGCTCGTGATGTGTTGCAATAATCGTTTTGGCAACATTCATTTCTTCGCTGTGGTACACAGATAAAATAGACAGCCCATATTCGACGTGTCGCTTCATTACCTCCTGCTGTTCTTCAGTAAGCGGCATGGGTGATTGCAAAATGGATAACGGAATCGAAATTTTTCCGATATCGTGATACTTTGCTCCCATCCCAATTAGCATTGCCTCGCGCTCAGGGATAGACAATGCTTGGGCAAAGTTTCTAGCTAATACACTTACGCGGCTGCTATGCTCTGGGTCTACCATACGAAGTACATTTTGTAAGATCACTGTGGTTCCTTCTCCTTTCTTACATAGACTGTACAAGCAATTTGATTGCTGTTTTTCGCTCTCCATCAATCTCAACATCAAAGAATGACGGAATGACGATCAAGCTGTACCCATTGGGTGCGGTCATCCCTCGCGCTACGGCTACAGATTTTACCGCCTGATTGAGTGCTCCAGCACCAACAACTTGTAGCTCGGTTACCTTACCACTCTGGATCGCAGAAGCGATGGCTCCAGAAAGGAAACTGACTTTCGATTTTGTTGATACCTTGTACACTGCCACTTCCTCCTGATTACCTGTTAAAGCCGATTCTCTTGTACGTGCCATTGCCATCTTGATTCCTCCTCACCTATTTATGGACACAAAAGCCCACACTCTTTGAAACACAAAAAAGCCAGTAGTTATATGAGAGTTCATATAACCACTGGCTTCGATGTTAGTTAGTCCATATAGCATGTTAACAATAAAAAAAACTCTAGATTGAGCTTAGTTATGACAAATTTATAATAGACGCTTTTTGGGCTAACTCCATTATAGTAACAAAAGCAAGCTTCAGCAAGAACTTTTGTTCGTATTCTTTGACATAGTTCTACGCATGAAATCATTTAACCATGGGGCTGAGGACAAAGAGGGAGCCGCTGTGTCGCTCACCTCTCACAGCAGCAGGCTATGTATCTATGTCATAATGCCGTCCATTCCCTCAGCCCTATATTAGAGTGACTATACCTTCATTGTAATAGGAAGAACAACTCTATCCGCCCTACTATTCATAGTTAACTTATTTCTTAGTATGATTTATAGAACAAAATCATTTAAATATGGTACTATTTTCTAAAGGAGTATAAAAAAATAAATTAAGTGAAATAACTAACCGCGTGGAAAGGAAGCTGACTATGAAGTATGTGCCTATTTTCAGATTTCGTGATAGCGAGAAAAAAGCACTTGAAAGTGTAGCTTATTCTAGCAAAATCATACCACTTATTGAAATTGTTCAAGAGAAACGACGCAGCAATATGAATGTGAATTGCTTTGATGAAATCAAATCTTATATTCAATTCACTGGCAATCGATTATTCATCGATGTTCCTCTGTACATTAAGTTAAAATCCAATACTGCACCAAACGTAGCTAATTTTCTTCGCCCGATCCTCGCTAATCCTTCTTTACGACTTTCCTATTTTAATCACTTTATTGGTGAAAATATTATTCCTGTTGTAAGCTACAATCCTCACACACCGCTGTTTCAACAAAACTTTATTTCTAATGAGATCATGCAGCTAAGGAACTCTTTTGATCAAATTGCGATTCGGATTTCATTAAACCATGCACAATCGGCTTTGAATGAAGCGTCCCCTTACTTAATTCCAAATGATATCATCATCCTTGATTTGGATACGACTTCACATACAGACTCATCTTTAGTACCTTTCTGTCAGTACATTCTTGCCTACGCTCAGCAGCACCAATGCCAAACCGTGTTAGTTCGTGCTGCTATTAGCCCAGATACGACTAATACAGGCCTAACAAATAATCAGGTTATCACCACACTGGACAATACTTTATTAACAAATTACAGCAATTACGGCTTTGGTGCTTTTGGAGATTATTGTGGTATTAAGAAAGACGAACTAACCGAAGGGGGAAGTATCAGTCCCGGCTGTATTTTTTATCATTGGTGGGACAATGCATACTATGGTCATAAAGGAATTTATAAACAAGCGCCTACATTTACATCAATGGTTGCCCCTTCTGTAATGTCTTCTATACCATGGAATAATTATCAAACTATGAGCAGCCAAGCTCATGAACACTCATGTCCAGGTTGTAGAATGATCAGCAATATAGCAAGAGGAATAGAAGCTGGTAATTCCGCTCCAAAGTGGAAAATTATTATATCTAGTCATTATCTATATACGATGGAAGAGTTCTTATAATATACCCAGTATGGATCAGCATTGGATTTAAAAAAAGATTGAATATCAATAGGTTCAATGCTATCTATATGACTACAAACAAAATCCCACCGTTTCTGGAATCGCGCCTTAATCTTTTCCTTGAAATGGTGGTTTATTTTTGCGCTTGATAAAGATACTGAGATAAGTTCTTGTTTAGACTGTCGATCCAAAGAACAAGTAATTAGATTCTCTTCTTTTAGAATCTTATCTAGTTCTTTTGCTGTCAAAGTAGATAATTGAAAGGGAGCATCAATATTCGGATTTCGTAATCGCTTTTGTTTAAAACTAAATGGGAAATCCGTTTTGCAATCATTATACGTAACGATTCCACAAAAAGAAGGTACGTTTTCTTTCACCTTTTTGTAGTGATACGGATGACATACAACCTGTACATATTCAAATGCCTTGCTATAGTCAGATATTTGTTTTTCCAACTTATCAAGTGAATCCAGTTCCGTTTTAATTTCATAGGCATAAGAGTGTCCATTGATACGTGCATAATCCAAACGACTAGAACCTAAATTCAATTCAAATATGGATACTTCATCTTTTCGGTGAAGATACTTTTGTGATAAATGATACTTCACTTTTTTTTCGCCAAAATACAAATTCATAACAATATTATTAATTAGCTTATGCCCAACCATATGCTCTTGGTATGGAGAAATAACATCCTCGTAAATCATTTCAGGAAGTGTTCGTTTTAATAAGTCCCAAACCTGATTATCCAGTAAAAAAGGATGATAATGATCATGTAATGTTTTGACGATATGCGTCAATTCTTCCGCTGTTGTTCGCTGTTTTAGATCACTATGGATATTCATTTCAACGCTCCTTCACCACGCAATTATAGAATAACTTTCAGTAAAATGCACGAATTCTCTCTTTTTACACTTTAAACATTTTATAAAAAAACGAATTTAATAACAAATATTAGTCGATTATAAAATCAATCATTCTCCGCTGCCTTTTATTTACTCTTCCTAAGAGAGTTTGGGTTTGATTCTATAACAGATCCTATCAATCAACTTGCTCCGCTTGGATGGTACATATCCAGTAACTTCTTACCACTATGTTCTTTTCCAGCTTTCCGTGCTTTCCATAGTGATTGAGAATATCCTCTACCTTTTTCACGTTTATCTACTCTTGTCTACACAGTATCATCCACTGAACATTCTTCCCATGTATAACTGACGTTTTGAGCAACCCAATGTTCGACAGCCGCTTGTAACACTTCTTTGGAACAAATGGGTTTTGCCTCTGATCCATGTTCTTTCGTCCATACTAACTGAAGGTCTACTTCGTATTCGTCTCCCTCTCCGAAATGAAACAGAACACGAATGTTTTTGACTGGTTGCATACGTTACCACCTTCGCCTATTTATAGAGTAAGAAGTACAACCCCTCCACCACATGCACCAATCCCTTGCTATGACAGCATGTATCGCCATTTTAGGGTGTCACCTTTTGGTGACACCTGTGTCCCGTTTTGGTGACACCCCCTGCACAAAAAAACACTCTATTTACTACCACTTTGTTTTCGCAATTGTTGTTGGAATTGCAAAAATTGTTTGCGGTTTACCAATCTTCCATACGTAGCATGAGGCTCAACGATCGCTTTAATTGGCAGTTTGATCCCTTTCTTTTCTAACAGATCATGATGAGTCATAAGCTGCGTTACGCCACTTTCTAACTTGTTTTTGTCCCCGCAACAAATGATCTCTGGAGATAAAAAAAATGGGCGCCTGCTCACTTGGCGTCCATAAATTCGGAGTTCATGAATATTTGCAAACTCATACATGATTCCTTTTTTAATCAGAGTCGATATCATCTCGCTTGTCTTTTGTCGGCTACGCTTTAACAGGAAAGCCAACTCCGCAACGGAGCAATACTGATCGGTATGCGGATCGACAATGGCGTTCACTCCTATTTTCAGTAAAGGCGCGAGCATAAACAGAAACCCTAACTCGGCAGCCTTTAAATAGCCCAACTCATTTAAACACAGGATATTCGGATTAATCGTTTGCGAAAAAGGCGTTCGATTCACACGTTTTTGCCTAATGATCGTGAATCCTTGTTCCTCGGCTTTCGCAGCCTCACGATTCATCAAACTCAGGTCAACTTCAGACTGGTGCTTCGCCTTCTGTTCCGCTTGATAGAGCCTTTTCCTAAGCTGATCTGACACTGTTGATATTCACCTCCTAGAATCGACAAAAAAGCGCGAACGCTACGCTCACCTGAACGCGCTGAGAAGTTCGCACTTTGGGGATTGAAATGTAACTTATGGGCTAGAAGCGCTAGCTGTCGCTCCTCATACAAGAACGTAGACTCAAATAGCGGTGTATAGAAATAAATAAAAACTAGTACAATACATACCACTGAGACTAATATGGTTGGATGTTCAATTTGCGTTCTCCTTTCTTGTGTCAGGGCTAGATGCAGACAGATCCACTAGATGCTGTCTCACTTTTTCATACAACCCTGTCTTACGCGGCAATTTATTTTTGTTTTGGATTGCATAGCGTAAAGCTTGGCGCGATCCAATCATAACGGCAATCTGCTTGGCTCTAGTCAATCCAGTATACATGTTTTCTCTAATCAGCATCGGTCGGTGCTCCATTGATACAGGCATGATCACAATTGGAGCCTCACATCCAATCGTTTTGTGGATCGTAGCGGCGTATCCCAAACCAAAATCACGTAATTCATGATGAGATAACAGCACCTCGTGACCATAAAAGTCACACAGTAAACCAATCTCATCGGTTTCTGTGCCTGCCTCATCTAATAAAGGCTTTGTGTCTATAACGGTGCCGATATCTCCATTTAATACGTGTTTGCGGTAATCATTCCGGCGTAATCGAAGAATCTTATCGCCCTGTCGGTAGACGATTTCCTGTATTTTCAATTCCACCTTGTCCTCTACTGGCGGATTAATAGCTGCTTGTAAAGCAATATTCAGCGCCTCCGTTCCAATGATTCCTTTTTTTTGAGGACTAAGGACAAAGATACTGTCCATCGGATACCCTTTCTCTGCAAATCGTAGAACACTTCGGACGATTAGCTCTTGAATTGCTTGGGGATTAGATTGATCAATAAAGTAAAAATCGTCTTTCGAACCATTAACTTGAATATCCTTACCGTCGTTGATTCGGTGAGCATTCATTGTAATTTGGCTTTCCCTAGAACGACGAAAAAGCTCATCCAAGCGAATATGGGGAACTCCCGCTGCAATGAGATCGCGTAACACATGACCAGGACCGACTGAAGCCAATTGATTGCTATCCCCGATCAGCACTACGCTTGTTTTTGAACCTACTGCCTGAAATAAATAATAGGCAAGCTGGACATCCATCATCGATGTTTCGTCCACGATGATTAGGTCAAACGGTAAGGGCAAACATTCTCCGTACTCCGGTTCTTCTCCCGGACGAAATCCAAGTAACAGATGCAATGTCTCCGAATCACGTTGAGTGATTTCGCCCAATCGGCGTACTGCACGAGCTGCTGGTGCACATAAGCCTATGTTGGCGTCTGGATGCTTTTGCTGATACACTTCCAGCATGGCTTGTACCGTTGTAGTTTTTCCTGTTCCCGGATTTCCAGTGACAATAAGAAGCCTGTGCGTAAACAGCGCATATATTGCTTCCCGCTGCTTCGCTGCCAATATGATTGTATGCTGCAACTGATATTCGCGGATCAGTTGATCCAAGTTAGGAGCAGCTTGCACCGAGCGTTGCACCATACAGCTCACCTTATACGCTAGCTTACTCTCATAAATATACAGCGACTTAAGATACACACGATCCCTTTCCCAAATTACCTGTTCATGAGCAGCCATCAATTGCAATTCGGTCCACACTTCGCGCTCGTCTACGCCATGTAAAAGATGTAGCGTGCGGGTAACCAGATGCTGTTCTTGCACATAACAGTGTCCGCCGCCATAACATAGTTCATTCAGTGTATGGTGTAACGCGGCATTGCAGCGACAGGGCGCGTCCATAGCAATGCCGATGCGTAGCGCAATTTCATCCGCTTTTACAAAACTGATCCAATGTAATGCTGTCAGTCGATATGGATTACGCCGGATCATGTCGATACACTCTGTTCCCCAAGCGGAATATACTTTAGTGACCAGTTCTACGGGTATCCCATAAGGCAGCAATGCCATCATTACCTGTTGGATGTCAAAATTGCATTGAATGCTATCCGCAATCTTTGTAGCATTCTTCCGTCCGACTCCTTTGATGCTTAGTAAGCAGTCAGCTCCTTCATGCATAATCTGCTCAACCGCCTGATCGCCCAAATGATGCACAATTAGCTCAGCTCGCTTTTTGCCGCAGCCCTTCACAAACTTAGAACTAAGGAAAGCAATCCCTTGTTGTGCAGTCGTCGGTAATGGACGTTCCCAATGTGTAATGACAAATTGGTCACCATGCTTGGCATGTGTTTCCCATCCTCCATACACAGTCATTCGCTCATTTTTTTGCATGCCAAATAGCGAACCTTTAATGACAACAGGTTCTTGTGAAGGAGCGTCTATTTGAAAATGAGCAATTCCGAAGTCATGTTCAGAACTCAATCGTCCGTTGCGAGGATAAATGAAGTAATCAATATGCCCCGTAAGTGCAGTTGTATTCATCAGGATGTACCTAGCCTACGGATAAACTGCCGCAATTGATTCAGGATTATATGAGCATACAGTATATCGTCGTCCGAAACTCCAATGCATTTTAGCGTCGTTCTTGGCAAGCGAACAATTTCTTTATTGCTCCGTACCATGCTCTTAATCGTACGGATGATGGGATGGGACTTCTGCTGCTCATCTAGCGACTCCAACTCAGCAGTGATCGTATCTAGTTTCTGTCCACCCTGTACAATCGCTTCTTCTTGCTGAATCATGTGCTCAAGTATTTGCTCTGCTTCATTGCGTTCTTGCGGATGTTCTGCTGTATTTGCTTGATGTAGAGCAAGCTTCACATTTACTTCAGCCTTAGCTAATGTTTTTGCTTCTTCTTGTAGGGTGTCTTCTCCTAATGGTGTAGATACTTCGATTTGATCGGTTACATCCAGTCCAAGCATCTGTTCAAACTCTTCTTCGCTAATGATTTGACCACTTCGGGTAAACTGTTTAAGTACGCCAGGGATACTTTTAATAAGATGCCACACATCATCCGCAATATAAGCAGATGTGTTGTCTTCGCCTACAGCATAATGCATCTCCAGAAAAATATAGCCTGGCATCGATGCTCGGCTAACCGGTTTTCCCAACTCTCCAGATTGGAGTACGCGCTGAGTAGTCTGTGAGAACGTATGAATCGCTTTAATCCATTTTTGAGCATTCACATTTTTGCTGAATGCCCACTCCATCAATCGTTTCACATTTGACTCTTTTCCCGTCATTACTTGAATCGCAAATGCAGCTCCCATCAGGATAACCTCCCTCATGTTTTTGCAACTTGTAAAACTAATATATTTATTCTGTTGTTATAAGAATACTATTCTTGTTCGATAAGCCATTCTGTAAGAAATGTCCGCGTTTCCTTCACCGGGAAATACCACTTGTTTCCGATCTTCCGCTTGATAAATCGTCTATCGTGAAAAAATGTATCCTGTATAAAGTTCCAACTCATGCAAGTGCGACGTTGTAACTCTTTGGCATCCCAAAAGATATACTCCGCATCGACATCTTTAACTATCTCAGCAATTTGCTTTCTACAAAGCTGTTGGATTTCACCCTTATCCAATTCAATTTTTATTAGACTGCTCATACAGACCTCCTTTAAGTTAAAGATAGATCTTAGGCAATTAACTGGACTTTGTAGCAGAATAACTGGTTGGCAGCAGCTTGGCATCTTTTAAGATCCTTAGTGCTTCGATTATTTTTTCGCGATTTAGGGCGTACTTGGGAATGTATTCGATATTCGTAGATTGTTTGATTAGTCTATAAGTCATATTTATTTACTCCTTTCGCATAATTAAACAAATTGTATAATTATTAACTAAAAAATTCTGGTTCTACTTCTAATACCTTCTCAATTTTTAAAATTCGTCTTTATTGATGTTACCCTCATCTTTCTCTTTATATGAATATGTACCTGATATGCAGCCAATTCTAGGTTCAATTAAAGCTTGATTCGTATTTCTAATGATTCAATCTCTCTGATTTTTTCACGTACATTCATTTTCTATCACCAACCACTTATACAAAGTGTATAATCTATAAATTGATTATATTTATACATTTTGTATATGTCAATCAATATTCAATGATTTGTATAAAAAAATATACTAATCATTGAATATTGCTATTATTAATTAATCGTTAAAATAAAAAGGGTTACATAGAGGTGCGTGGATAATGACTTTTGGAAAAAGATTAAAACATGAGAGGGAACATCGTGGCTGGTCACAAATTTATTTATCACAGAAAACCGGCATTAGCAATGCTGTTCTATCACATTACGAAAGAGGTATAAGAAATCCAGATCCTGACACAATAAAAAAGATAGCAACAGTTTTAGAGGTCAGTGCTGATTATTTGTTAGGATTGACTGACTATAGAAACGTTGAGGATTACAAAAAAGAAAGCAAATTTGCAGTTGATTGGACGGAAGAAGAAAAAACTGCCGCCGCCGCTTTTGTAGAACAAATGCGGAAAATGCGAGGCAATATGTATAATAATTAAATCATTCTCTTTGTTAGAGTGTGGATGAACTACTGAGGTGTAGAAGTAAGTTCAATCCATGTTCTATAGGGGAAGTTGATTCATATATTACTACTGTGGCAAAAAGATCGATAACCGACTCTTTTCCAACTCCAAGTTCTTGTTATATTTTTGCTCGGATGAAGTTAGTCTGAGAATATATAATCGCTCCTCCCTTGCAGAGTAGTATGAGTTAAAATCTCTTAGCTATACCCAAATTTGCTGCGCATCAAGCAATACGATTAGAGATCATTAGCTGACGGCTGGAATCTAGTAGCGTTCGTGCTCAGCCATAAATTTATTAGAGAATTATCAATAATATCATAAATATCAAAAACGCGAGCCCAACACAAGGCTCGCGTTTTTGATAAGCAATAATATGAGGCTTTTAATTGCTAATTGACTAGGTACTGGTTAGTCTATTTTCTACAAATGATTGTACTGATAAAAACTATTGCTGCTGCGGCATAACTCTTTAAACAAATCAATAATAAATATATCTTTATATAGCTATATATTGAGAAGCCAGCTTTATATATGACTTTTAAGCTATACTTAGTAAAAAATTTAAATTATATAAAGTAACTAAAGCAAAACCAACAAGAACTAAATAGCGCCCCAACTGTGCTGACCCAAAATCCAATAACAAGAAATAAATACTTTCTCGATGCAGTCTTAGCTAGATAAAAATTTTGCTCTGCCAATTTTTCACTAAGCTTTAATTCATCTAAAGCAATAATATCTGAAATATAATCACTTGGAGAATCATATTTTTTAATGTTATCCCAAAAGATAATTCCTTTCGATGCTTTAAAATTAGTTCTTGGAAGAACAACGCTAATTAAAAAACATATTCCAATTAAAAGTACCATTACTCCTAATAATCCTAAGAAGTCTTGTAGAGTATATAGTTGTTTTGGTTGAAATTTGCTGAATACTTCTTTTATTAGCAGAGCATTGATTCCAATAATCACTCCTGCTTTAGCATCTGCAAATTTAATATAATCACTGAGATAATTCATTTCATGTTTGCTAAATTCAATTCTATGCATATTATTCCTTTCTTTTCTTCATTATATTATTCAATAACAACCTTATAAGATATACTTTTTAAACTCTGTATATTATCATTAACAAATATGCCAAATTTACATTTTATAATTAAACTATTGTTTCTACCAAATATACTGCATATCATATAATGATATCCATTATATTGCGTAGTTTGAAAACATTCATATTTTCCTTCTTTATCAGGCATACTGAATTTCAAGTTCCCTGCAAGTCGAGCCTCTTGTCCTGTATTTTCAACTTCCCATTTGATATTAGTGGGTTTTAAAAATTTTGCCAAGAAAACAAATTTCAATTTTAAATTCTTTTTAAGGGCAAAACTACTACTATGATATTCTGTTTCAATATCATTCTCAATAATATAACATTTAAGTTCAAAATGATCTGGAGATATATAATTCGAGTTACGATCATTTATTGAATATGGAAAGTCTTCAAGATACTTTCCCCACTCAAACAACCTCATAGAGTAGTTAGGGTTTTTAATTATAAATAGTTCTTCGACTTGTTGAGAATTCTCTTGATAATTTCTTATTGTTAAATACTTATCTGGAAGGTCTAAATAACGAAAAATATTCTCGCCAATCATGATACTGTTCCCTTTGGCTTTTGATTGTAGCTTGGCTGCAAGATCAGTATGGATACTAGTTGTTGTAATTTCGTGTATGTCAGCTATTCCATACTTTGACCATAAAACATCAGGATCATCGCCAACATCGATTCCAATTCTTATTTTTAAAGGATCTAATCCATAACTATCAAAAAAATCATTTAATGAGTTTTTATTAAAGGATTGCATAAGCGAAGAAGCATTTAAAGCATTTATTATTGCATCAGCTTTAGTTACACTTTTGCTTCCAAAAAAAGCAAAGATAGCATCTCCTTGTAAGCGATGGATATGCCCATCAAAGGCTTGGAATATTTCAATAGCAGATCTTAAGATAGCATTTTTATAAAATCTAACCTGTGGAAGATCAAATTTAAGCCCTAGTTTTGTTGAACCAGAAATATCCATAAAAACAGAAACAATATATTGATATTCAAGGCTATTCTCTTTTAAATTTATGAAATCTGGATGACATCCGATTGACGTCGAAAAACAATTATCTGATTTCCCAAAAAGTTTTCTTAATTCTAAAAAAGGAGGTCGAATATAAGTCTCTATCTGATTTGAACGATTTGATGACTCCATAAAAAAACCTTTTTCAAGGCTGCCAGTTTTCTTGTTATATTCAAAGATCTCATTTAATATTTTATCTAATTTAGCCATCACATTCTCCTTAAAACATTATATTCATCAACTAAATTATATAATAAAAACAACAATCTTCCAATTCAAATTTATTAAATAATAAAGTTTGAAACTATATTTAAATCTATAATTTTCAAGAAAAAAAATAAACTGATGAATCAAAATTTCTTCTTATGCTAAAAATCGCATAAAATTCAAACGCTGATAATAAGTTCATTAGTACAGATTATTACATCTATGAAAGGACTAATGAAGTATACAATCGTTTCCCTTAAAAAATTACAAATTGAGAATAAGCTATAAATTATTCTGGTGAATATTTTACGTAGAAGATATGAATACAACCTGATAAAGAAATTTTCTTAATCTTGAAAGTTTTCTACGTTTTATCAATTTTGCATTGGTAGCTCTATACTTTATAAAAAAATGTAAACAATTTGATCGCATCTTCAAATCCTATACGATAAGTAGGACCTATTTCATCGGTTCGCTGTATGTACATGGTCTCTAGTTTACTTACATCGTCTCGTAAATGATCTGGAATATGAGATTTTATATTACTTAAAATTGCATCAAACTCGCTATACTGCTTTTGAAGCTTTTTCTCATTTTCTTGAGTTATAATCTCAATCCGTTTTTCAATAGAAGGTCCAATAAATTCAAGCATTTTTTATACTCCTTCCTATGTTTAACGAAGTTTATACCACGATCAAAATTCTTGATTACTTTTGTACACAAAATTATACAGAACAAACGTTCTCTTTTCAAGATATTACTGAGTAAAAAGTAACAATTTATAATTTAAACTATACTAAAGCAGGATTAAAGTCTTATACAGATCCCCTCTTAGTGATAGTATAGTCAATGTTAGAAAAAACCGAGATTGAGATTTTTACAATAACTACATATGACACTTATAATCCAAATTTACGGATAAAAATAGTTGATTTTATAACTAACAAAAAGACTTTTAGGACAGTCTGCATTAGAAATGTTAAATTCCCACCTATATAATTTTTTAATGTTCTTCATGATTCCGATTTTTACTGTGATAGCTGTCTTACTCTTGTATCTGTCAGCCTATTCTCCATTTGTATATTGTTAAATTAGTAGCTACAATCTTTTGCGTTTACAGTCCTCTTCGAACTTCCACTATACCTAACTTGTAACGCTCTAATTTTAACATTCTTCTGAATATAAAATGCAAAAAAAGCCGCGTTCGATCAGGGATGACCTGTCTAGGCGGCTTCATTCTTCGATATCAAGTTGTTTATTTCAACGATTCATATAAAGCAGTAACTTCCTGTTCGGAAAGTCCAGTTGCCGTAACAACATCGGGAATAGCTAATTGCAGACGAAGCAAACGCAAGGCGGTTTGTTTCTTTTCGTGCTGAATTCCTTCTTCCATTCCTACGCGAAAGCCATACTTCTCTGCATTTTTAGCGGCTTCCATCAGCGATGCCTGATCATGCAGATATTTTTGTCTTGCTTCATACTGCATCCGTGCCTCCTGATCCTGACTCAAAAATTCCAATGTATCCATCGCTTTTTTCAACTTCGGTTCATTCATGGTCAGCACCTCCCATTGATCGGGTGTTGCGCCTTTCAGAAACAACAGCCAATTCGCGAGTCCACCTTGTTCAATCGGAATCGACTTCGCATTCAGTTTAGGTAACTCCAAACAATGAATCTCGATATCATCTGTTAAGGCGATGCCCGTCTGATCTTCGCGTAAGTGAAACACACTATGGTACAAATCATTGCGTAACAGCTCAAAATTCAAAATGTTAATCGTAACGCATCGTTGCAACGTACTATACGACTGCCCTTGAACAAGTTGGGACGCATATAACTTACTCCAATAAAACAGCGTTCGCTTTTCCATATCATACCGATTAAACAGTTGCATTTCCACATTGATTCGTTCGCCTTCCACCGTCCGGGCGCGAATATCTAAAATGGATTGTTTATCACTCGGTGAATCTTTATCGGTGTACGGGTTCAAAAGAAGAATTTCGCTCAGTGGCGGTCGCCCTGCTTCCGTGAACGTCCGGTTCAAAAATGCTAGCAACACATCTCGGTTTTCTTCACTACCAAAAATACGTTTAAACAAGAAATCATTTCGAGGATCAAGCAATTCCGTCATGATACATCCTCCACTGACTACGCTTCATCTTCCTCTACAACTAAAAATAACCTCAAGATTGAGGTTATAGATCGTAAATAAGACGATGGGCGCTTTTTGAGCTAACTCCATTATAACGAGGAAATCAAGAACTAGCAAGAACTTTTGTTCGTATTTCATGAAATATTGTAGGCTGTGAGATCATTTAAAGATGGGGCTAAGGACAAGAAATCTATGAACCGCCATACCAATCCACCTACCACGTTAGCAGCATGTGCAGCCATGCCCTGGTATTATTCATTCCCTCAGCCCTACGCTACAATAGCTACATCTGCATTATGGCAGTTCTAGCTAGATTCATTCTCTCGCGCGGAGAGCGACAACAAAAATCTCTATTGATTGATTCAATCCTCAACTTTCAATCCACACTCGCGCACGGGGAGTAACCTTTGTCCCAGATTCGAAATATGCTACAGACCTTCTTTCAATCCACACTCCCGCACGAGGAGTAACTCGACACTGTGTTATCTGATTTGGCGTCAATCGGTTACCTTTCAATCCACACTCCCGCACGGGGAGTAACTCGACGTTGAGCCGGTTCATGGCGCTATACTTCTCTTTCAATCCACACTCCCGCACGGGGAGTAACACTTGATCAAAATCGTAAACAGCAAGCAGTTATTTTCTTTCAATCCACACTCCCGCACGGGGAGTAACGCTGGCGAGATCCAGCGCTTCACTTGGGCATCGATCTTTCAATCCACACTCCCGCACGGGGAGTAACATATCAAAGCTTCGTGGCATAGGCACGGTGACCCGTCTTTCAATCCACACTCCCGCACGGGGAGTGACTTTAGCGTTTCCGGAATCGTCGAGAGGATTCATCTTTAAATCCACACTCCCGCACGGGGAGTGACTTCGGCGAGATGTTGTTAAGTAAAGTGGTTGACCTTTCAATCCACACTCCCGCACGGGGAGTGACGTACGTCATAAGCGCAAACCACGCTGTAGCTAGAACTTTCAATCCACACTCCCGCACGGGGAGTGACGGGACATGATCCAGATGACGTTGACTGAGACGAACTTTCAATCCACACTCCCGCACGGGGAGTGACTGCCTGCCTTCTCAGCCCTTACCCTTCAAGGCAAAAACAGGCGATTTCCGCGAACCTCATTTTTAGACTACTTTATAACGGACAAAAATACAACAAAAACCCCGAAATCCCTTATGTAGCAAGCAGCGCGAACCTCCTAGAGATTTTATGTGTGCTTGGGGTTCGCGCTTTTTCATTTTCCTCTTGTCATTTTTTCTATAATAGCTTCCTTTACTCTTACCTACAGAAAAGGCTTGTGACGGAAAGCCCGTTATGATCCTTCCCGATTGTAATTTACAATCGTGCGTAAGAAGCTATTGTTCACTTCTGAAATCAGTTTATGAACTTGTTACCATCCGGCCATATCCTGCATTCGTTTTTCCACCTATGCCTTCATGCTCTAAAGCAAACTGTAGGATCGAGACCGCTAGTTTCAACCAATCTTTTGCTACCGAAGCTTCACCTTCACAGCTAAGAGCCACTTTATAAGTACCTTGTGCATGGAGAAAAGGAACTGGCACAGGAGAATCATCATCTCTTGGTGCAGCATAAAACGTTTCCTTCTTTTCTCCCTTCACTGAAATCTGATTATATTCCTGATGATGCGGCGTTAACACATCCAATTGAATAGCTTCTTTTGCCGTTCCAGGTGTAACCAGTGCATCATGAAAATGAATAAAGCCCGCAGCTTCCCGAGTACCAAATAACGTCCTATACTCTACTCCGTCCTTTGCCAGTTCAGAGCGTGTATGAAGCTCAGCCAATTGATTCGCAGCTCGAACAGCAAGTCCTTTTAACGCTGTACCTGGCAGATACGGAACACCATAGGTAGGATGTAAAGACAAATAGGTTTCCAACACCGAAGTCGTTCCATTACCGATCACAAGTGCTGAGCTAGGAGCGTTCGATACTTCAAACGTAACATGCTCCTGTAATCCAAATGCACTATTCTCATAGTAACGATTAAAACATACCTCATAATCTTTTTCATACGACGTATCTTTCAATTCGTTCTTATATTGCTGTAGTGCGACTTTATAAAAAGAACCTTTACTATCGCCCTCTTTGAATAACGCCTGAGCCATTGCATGTTCTCGGCCAGTCACATCATAGTGCGATTTGGTGAGTGCCAGGTACATATTCATGTTTCCCCCTCCAAATCAGACATATCGTTACGTTGCTCTACCTTTAAAATCGCCTCCGCATATCGTTTAAACCAAACCGAAGCATTGAGTGCATTACGCGAAAGATATAGATATGAAGTTTGAGAGGAAGCACCGGATAGTACCTTGCCATGCCGATTTGCTAATCCAAGCCCCTTCTCCCAATTATCCATCTGTAATGCTTCTTTCATATGAGCTAAATACAACCGATAGGCATTAGGTTTAGCCTCGTTCGATAGTGCCGCCTTTTTTGCAAAGAAAATATAAGCCAATCGCAATCCGTTCGTTAACACCAACGATGGAAAACGATGGCATAACTGACCATACTCGTTCACCAGATCAGCATGCGACTCTTTCACTTCTTGAATGCCCTTATACGCTTGTTCCGCATAGTGATGCTGAGCCGATTGCATTAGCGCTCCCCTCCCGCCCGGTAGTTCACTCTACCTTTACCTACGGTCGCATTGCCACCCATTTGAATCACCGTTTGAGTTTCCAGATGGCGCAGCAATGCGTCTTTCGTTGTGGTCTTCTCCTGCGCAGGTATCCGATCACACCACATCATTCCATAAAATAGAGCTTCCGTTGGTACATACTCTTCATACCACAGTGCGCCGTCTACGGTCGTCTTCGTTTCTTCATTCAAACGAATACGCGGCGTCACTTCACTACACATCGTGACCAGATATTGAAAGACTTCATCGGAAACAACAATACAACGTTCCACAAATAAACGCTGGGATTCGGTATCTCCAGCAAAGCATTGCTGACCTAGCCACGTAGCGAACGTATCCCATTCGGTATTCTTTTCCGCATTGCCGACAAATTCATCGATGTATACCGTAAGAGAAGTTTTGGATACCTTATCAACAAGCTTGGAATCCTTTGTGATCCAAGCTTGTTCGGCTGTAAAGGAACTCATGTCTGGCATCGTCACATCGATTCCCATCGCCGTCGCATCTCGTTTGAAACGCTCCAGTACGAGTGGACTTGTCACATAGGCAAAAATGCCATAACGACTGGCGACAGGAAACGCCAGTAATCTCCCATCAGAAAATACCACTGCACCAGCTAACTCTTCCTCTTTCCCTTTACCTCTACCAAAGGCTTGATCTATCCAGGCAAAGTCCCCCTCTGCCTGTTTGCTCTCCTCTTGCGAGATGAAGTGATTACGCAGAACACCTTTCACCGTACTACCTGGGATAAATGGCCACTCGGTGACTTTCTCTCGGATAATCGGTTGATCAATGATACCGACTCCATCGCCAGAGCCAATATGTAGGGGAGATAAACAGTGAAGCCAATACCAACGACTAGCATTATTCATGGACGATACTCCTTTACATGTAAAATTGTAGATTTGTTATGCTTCTATCTAAAGCCGAATTATAGGTCGGGATGCCATACACCCCAGAGTGCTAATCCACAACCATCTTCTTGATCAAAAGCTTCAAAGCGCCGATTCGTATCCGATACAGATTGAAGCCACATCGCTTTGGCTAATTCAGCCGGATTGCCTTTTACACCTTGTGCATCTTCGATAACCTCAAAGAAATACACACTGCCTGCTGGAACCATACGACGGATCGCTTTTTCGTGACCTTCCCCTCTATAAGGTTTTGTGGATGTCGGTTGGTCAGTAGCCTGATCTTTCTTATCTTTTTCCGTGGTCTTCTCCATACGCCAACCTGATACCGCTTCCCATCGTGGTACACAAGCCCAGCGTAATCGCACCCGTAGGGTCGTGTTAAACAATTTCGCAAACAAATCATTGGATTCCATATCTTCGTTCAGCCAGCTTGGAAGCCAGCCTCGACGGAAATACGCAGGGGTCGCTAACACGATCCGAAAATACGATTGATTTTCTAGTGCTTGTGCGACTTCGTCCGGACATTTCCATTGATCTTCATGCAGTGTATGCTTTTCCATAAAATGAGCAAGGCGGCGTTTGCCACCCATGGGATGAAGTTCAGACAATCCTTCACGCCACAGCTCTTGTTCTGGTAATATCATTTCAGCTTGTAAGGTCAAATCTTTAGGAAGAATGAGCGATTGGGTGTTAAACAATTGTTGATCTTTGGCTCTGGAGGTGAGGAGATCACGCTCAATATGGGTTCGTTCCTCTTTCTGAAACAAAGGCAAAAAGGCATGGTGCTCTGGCTTAAGAGTAGACTTCTTTAGTTCTTCTTGCCATACTTTCACCTGATCGGCATATTCGTTTTGGAATGATGTGGTAGGATGACTTAACCATTGGTACATATACGCTGCACTCACATGGGTTGGCTGCTTCGATGCTAGTTTGTATTCTCCGCTCTCTGCTTCAGCCACTTGAGATACAGCGACCTTCGGTAACCAGAGATCATCATAGAGTCCCATTTTACCCGTGCCGAAAAACCCGCTATCTTCACTAGGCTTTGGCTGTGGTTGAACGGGCTCAATATGCAGATGTTCTCCGTTCTCATACACTTGAGCATCTTGAGGCACAGCAAAATACATCTGATCCTTCCACACATACACTGGACCCCGAATTTTCGTTTTCGTAAAGCGTTTAAAATCGATGGAAGCTTCTTCGAAAGCCTGCGCTTGTTTGGTTAGCAGAGTACGAATCGAACCCGCGAGTACACTTGGCGAAATGTTGTTTAATGTATGTGCACGAATGCCAGGTGTCCGAGTAAAGGGGCGCCCATCGCGAATCATGATCGGATCAAGGGGTTGGACTCGGATGAATGTCTTCATGGGCTGTGCGTACCTCCTCTAGCTGAATCGTCAAAATAAGTTGCTCGGTAAGTTGTTGTAACCGAAGCAATGGATCAAGTAATACGATGGAAGACTCTCCTTGTCCGTTGAAGAGGCCCAGTAGTTTAGTACGGAAGGCTTGATGTAGCTCTTCACTCATCAACGTTGGTTTTTTCTTTATAGCCAGGCGTCTAATTTCGTCATATAATACCTCGTGCAAAACAGAATCTTCATTTAACCATGAAGATGACTTAGCTAACTGGCGATAGGTAATATACAGATTGCGCAATTCATACGCCAATTGTGTCGAGAAATAACCCTGACGGAAATCGATCAGTAAGCCTATAAGCGTTCCAATTGGATCATGGTTAAAGGAAAGCGACATCTGCAATTGGTCGCCTCCGCCACGTTTATGAACATGGATCGCTAAAGAATTCCGCTGTTGTTTCGCATGTTTCTCAGCCGCCTGTGCCCACTGGCGTACTTCTTCTAGCGGTTCTAACATGTGTACAATGACCATACCGACAGATAACGTTGCGGATTGTCCTGTTGTGTTAGAAGAAACCTTCCCCTGAAATGCCTGGCGTAATCTCTCGGCTGCTTGAAGACAGGTATGCACAGGGACATACGCCATCACATCGTCGCCGCCGCCATAGATCAGTTGACCCTCACAATCGGCTATAATCTGCTGAGCTTGTGCTGAGAAGGCAGATAGTTTTTCAGAAAATGTAATGTGTTGTTCATCATTTTGAATGGATCGAAGCATATGCCCCATGCGGTCACCATCCGCGACGATAAAGGCATAGTACGGTGTAGGTTCTGGAATACGTCGATAGAGCTCCTCCAGCCACTGGATGATCTGCTGAACCCATTGTACTTTCTCTGGCAGCGTACCCTTCGTATATTCATCGATATACTCTTCAACGCGACGAACATAAAACAGACGCGCATCCAGCGGCTCATTGAGCATCGAACCGGCAGATAACTTATCTTTTATGTAGACGTTTACTTGGCGCTGGTAGGCATGGGCAAGCTCAGAAGTAGCGCTATCTTCTTTTAAACTCTGCTTAAAAGGACGAAAGGCCATTTCACACACAGAAGGAAACGTATGTTGATCTGATAACGCCGTTTTTATTCGCTTCACGACGGATATCGCATCCAACTGCTCATTCTTCTTCACACCTAATCGAAGGAGTTGTTGCTGTTGTTTGGCAGCTTCAACATCATGACGTGGTGTTAACCACACCGATTCTCTACCGCCATCCAGTGTGGATTTTACTTCACCATACAGTACACCGGGTTCATTTTGCCTGAAATCCCGTAAGGTTTTGCGAGCCATCATGTCGTGCTCTACTTGAGCTAGGGTCTGTGCATAAGATGAAGCGTCTACATCGTATCGCCTCCACACCGCATAATACTCGATTAGATCGGCTACCTGTCGATCCCAGGTGTTCTCCTTAATCAGGCCCTTTACTTGAGCACGGGCTTGTTTGACATGCTCCATCCAGACACCACTCATCGCGTGTCTGACGTTAAAAGCTATGCGCTGCGGGTCTACATCCGCTCCGATAATACCCAGGATACGGTTGGGTGCACTTCCCTGGTCTAAGCCGACATTTGTAGCTAGCACGGGATAAACAACCTTTCCTCCCAGCTCTTGGAACGCCATCGCACCTGCCCAGCTCAGTTCAGATAGCAGATGTGAACCAAACCAGAGGTCCCTTGTACGTCGGGCCTGAGCAATAAATTCTTGAACGGGTCCGATGGAGAAAAGCATCATGATTTTCTGTTGTTGGGATGCTGACAAAATTCTTTGACCTCCTCGCTATTTAGAAAAGCTTGTATAGCCGATTCAAATAATTGCTTGGAATCATTTTTATTTATCAATGGACTGTTTACATAATTCATCTGATCCATATTCATTCGAACTAAATACGTAGTATTTTTCTTACTTCCTTCTTCTACTTTCAATATCAAATTGGTGATAGGAGGTTGATGAAGAAAGGCGATTAAACTGATACCCTTTTCTTCACTAAAAGCCATTGATTTTAATAATAAGGGAGAGGACAGACGATCTTTACCTTTTATAGTCAACTTAGTCCTGTAAGGCTCACGACTAATTTTTTTTAAATAATTATTATTCACAATGTATTTTTCGACACTTTCTTTAACAGGTCTAAATTGAAAAATGATAGGTAACCCAAATTGAGCTCTTGGAAATCCCTTTACTTGCTTCTTAGAATTAGTTCTTGAAAAATGTAAGGGTTTAGCATGTTTAGGGTGCGCACTATTTAACAGGTCACGAATCGAATCTGCTTCTGGCCAGTGGCTCCTTCCAGCTTTGCCATTACTTTTTAGATTAGAGCGCTTGCGAAAAGAACTGTAGGAATGAATTACTGTTTTCCAACTTTCGGTATTCTCATTTGCACTGGTTGAGTTTATACCGACTCGAATATCTGTACTTAACGTCGGCCATTCTCTGGTTGGACTTTTTGCGAGAAAACTTAAACGATATTTTTTTTGAATAGCTAAGTCAAACCATGCGAAAAAACGAGTGAAGCTAGAGCAATCGTCATCATTCGGTGAGAAGTCTTCACAATATAAACTGCCCCCACCTCTTCTAGTTCTTGCCCCAATACCACCAAAATTTATCCACGCCCACAAAGCACTTTTAATGTCTATTTGTAAATCGTTCATAGTTTCGGCATCTGTATTGTTTATAGAACCTAAAAGAGGAAGCTGTATGCATAATGTAAAATAGCTTCCCTCTAAATAGTCTTTAGTAGTACCGATTTTTTGTTGAAATAAGTACAAAGGATATGGTAGCTCTTGCGGTTCCGATTGTTTTTGAGAGCGATTATCCTTTGAACCGCCCTCTACTGTATAAGAAGCTTTATTAAATTCACCAACATGTTCTACCCAAACTTTTACGTTACTAGGATGTTCCGTATCTCCAAAAATCTCAACTTCGCGTTTACGCAGATCATAGGCATTATCAAATATGGCTCCACGCGTGGCGCGCCACCAAAAACGTAATTGTCCTCGTATGGAGCTGATACGAATCGGATGGTTCACATCCACTTCTGCCGCTTGGACACCACCACCAAATATCGGTGTCACTACGTGAATTTTGTATCGAAACACTTGATGAAGTGAGGGTAGATCAGTATGAATATCAACGATAGAATTAGACGATTCTAATGGAGGTAACTTTCTCAATCTTGTAACTCTCCCTTCTCATTTTGAATGATTCCTACTATATTTTATTCATATTTTGTTATTTGTTTAAAAGCTTCAGCATACGCAAAATGAGGGAACAACATAGGATTATTAATCAGCATCAGCAATTGATTAAGCTGAAAGTTAAGCGTAAGGAGCGGATTATTCGGTATTCTAAGGTCAGCAAGCGTATTGTCCAAAGCCACTTGCTCCTCATTAAACCTCAGCTCTGGATGACTCTCGGTTATTCCTTCAAATAATGCAGGGGTAGTGGGATGCAATTTCAAGATTTCTTCGCCTTCTTGTTGAAGAGGTAATCCATTCAACGTGTCCCCCCACCAACCTAAGCTCTTGGTTTCGTTAGGTACAATAACCTCAAACAACGTATCTTCCTTCGGCTGTTTAAGTATCACAAAATCAAAGCTACCTTGAAGATTCGTAATATGATTTTGGATCGTTGTATCTTTGACTTTGGTTAAATTGGTAGCCAGGATACGAATCGGCCGTGATTTTTTCTGCGTAGGGTTTGTAAAGCCTACAGAATATCCCGATAGAGTTCGAGCAATGCCGGATGCTTTAGGTTCTAATTGTGCAATACTGTCTGCCCAAGTGATTAAAGCTTCTTCATCTACTTCAGTGCTTTTACATTCAATTGCTACGACAACAGCTTCAATCGGAATAAATTTAAGCGTGTTGTATTGAAATACATACGGCGTGTACTGATCGTCATAGATCGCAATGTCGACTTCGCGAGACACTCTTTTTTCGGAATCGATAATCAGGACACCTTGTGCAATAGAATATTTGAGTGGAATGATACTCCGAAAAAACTTGATCCACATTTCCTCTCGGTAATCACCAGTCAACCCACCATGCACAGCCGCAATATTAATTTCTTCAACCATGGTCTTGTTTAAGTAGCGGTAGTTCTTTTCAATTTGCTCAAATACTTTTTTATCTTCACTAGAAGAATTCGCCATCATATGATTCCTTTCTACTATACGATATATAACAGTAATAAATATACATAGTAAAATATAACTACCATTTTTACTGATTATAGTAAAAAGAACCTGAATAGTCACGTTATATTTAAATTATGCTTTCTAGCTTGGTTAGCGAACTTCTATATATCCGTGAAAATAAAAAACAGACCTTCGATTACAAGGTCTGTTTTTTATTGATTTTATAAATGATAACTATGACTTCACTGCTTTTTCTGTGTAAAGAGCAATTGATAATTTAGAAGAGCAGCAGCGGCTTTCAATCCACACTCCCGCACGGGGAGTAACGGCAAAGGGGCTGTTCGATAGCCCAGAGTATACCTTTCAATCCATACTCCCGCACGGGGAGTAACCTACAAATATGTATAGTGCAATTAACGCAATTCGACTCTTTCAATCCATACTCCCGCACGGGGGGTAACCTGATCTACAGCAACGAATCCAACCACAGACAGTAACCTTTCAATCCATACTCCCGCACGGGGAGTAACGCAAAGGGCAGAGATGCCAGCAATACCATCACCAACTTTCAATCCATACTCCCGCACGGGGAGTAACTTTACTCCACTGGTAGAGGGGAATTATTCTCTACGGTTCTTTCAATCCATACTCCCGCACGGGGAGTAACAAGTGTCCGATCTGTCGGGATTCAGAGTTTGTCATCCTTTCAATCCATACTCCCGCACGGGGAGTAACTTTACTCCACTGGTAGAGGGGAATTATTCTCTACGGTTCTTTCAATCCATACTCCCGCACGGGGAGTAACAAGTGTCCGATCTGTCGGGATTCAGAGTTTGTCATCCTTTCAATCCATACTCCCGCACGGGGAGTAACGATCATGATATTGTATTATTCGCTATTCTTAAACCCTTTCAATCCATACTCCCGCACGGGGAGTAACTTAGTCGCTTGGATCTTTTTCATTAATTTAGGTACTTTCAATCCATACTCCCGCACGGGGAGTAACTTAACCCACTTGTTTTGCTCATTTAAATCATACTCTTTCAATCCATACTCCCGCACGGGGAGTAACAATTTCCAACTAAAGAAGAAGGATGGAATGATGTTCTTTCAATCCATACTCCCGCACGGGGAGTAACTGTATTGTCCCTTGATCACGATTTAGGTTGTAACGATCTTTCAATCCATACTCCCGCACGGGGAGTAACTAGTTCATCAAAATCGTCATATAAAGATTTATATCTTTCAATCCATACTCCCGCACGGGGAGTAACTTAATAATGTTGGAATGAAACATGTTAATTTTTCCTTTCAATCCATACTCCCGCACGGGGAGTAACTATTTCACCAGCAGCTGGTTGTCGCACTCAGCGAACTTTCAATCCATACTCCCGCACGGGGAGTAACGATTCTGCTTTCTGCCGATTTTGTTTGATACTTTCACTTTCAATCCATACTCCCGCACGGGGAGTAACAGAAGAACAGTTTTTTGTTAAGCCACCGAGTTTCTTTCAATCCATACTCCCGCACGGGGAGTAACCGTAAGCGTGCGATGGGCGACGGAGGTACATTTATATCTTTCAATCCATACTCCCGCACGGGGAGTAACTTTGGCGCGGTGGAATTACGCGTATTACCTGGAACTTTCAATCCATACTCCCGCACGGGGAGTAACTCATTTAACAAAATTGACCACAACCTTATCAACTCTTTCAATCCATACTCCCGCACGGGGAGTAACCGCTTTAATCGTGAAGTCTGCGCCCAGACGTTTAACGTCTTTCAATCCATACTCCCGCACGGGGAGTAACGGGAGAAGATGACGAGTATTATGACGTGCCTATTCTTTCAATCCATACTCCCGCACGGGGAGTAACTGCCCGCCTTCTTAGCCCTTACCCTTCAAGGCAAAAACAGGCGATTTCCGCGAACCTCATTTTTAGACTACTTTATAACGGACAAAAATACAACAAAAACCCCGAAATCCCTTATGTAGCAAGCAGCGCGAACCTCCTAGGGATTTTATGTGTGCTTGGGGTTCGCGCTTTTCCGCTAAAATGATGCTTATATATTGGTGACTCAATGTGATCTGTTATACGCTACAAGCTACAGCATTAATTCTCGATTCATGCTTTTTCTAAATTTCCAGTATATAGTATTCAAGTAACATTTTAGTCCATATAATAACTACATTGAATCCAATGCTTTAGCATATTCTTCAATATCCATAGCGGGAGCAGTTCCAAGCTTTTGAAGCTCTCCCACTAACCTAAAGAAGAAAGAGATTAAAGCTTCTTCTTCTGTGCTGAATTCAATTCGTGGTTCAGCATCGTAATTTACCCAGAACGAACCTTTTTGGAGTACACATGCCAAATCAAGCTGTTGCAAATTTTTTAAGTCTAATATTTTTTTTTGGCTTGTTTCGCTGAATGCTGGACTAAAATCGCTATCCAGACAAACTAAACCAGACAAAATCCGGAAATGCTCTTTTTTCCCTTTACCGCCGAGGTGATAAATATCTGCGGAAGTTCGATACAATCTTCGTACAGTCTCAAATTTCTCACCAGCATATTTTATATTTTTAGTATTGAAACTCTGCTTAACTTCAAAAACTGCATATACGCTTTCCGCAGGAATGTAGGAGGTTCCTTTTGTAACGTATACAAAAGGCGTATATTGTTGATCATAGATCACAAGATCAATTTGGTCACTGATTTGATTAGTTGAATCTATGACAAAAGCTTTTCCAACTTTGTAACGCTTAGGTAAGTATGTTTCTAACCATTCGATCCAATCCAGTTCAGAAGCATCTCCTTTAGCTCCTGGATGATCTATATTTTCACGATTAGACGACAAAGTATGAATCATCTGATTTTGCAAGCCATGAAAAAGATTTTTCAAATTTGTTTTTTTCACTTTAACCATACTCCTTAGTATCTATTTAAGTCATATAACATTTTTGAAATTGGTATACTAAAGCCAGTTCACTACTTAGACCGCGTAAAGCTGAAAGTAAATTTATTAACAATTTATATTATTACTTCAACTAATATGGGACTATTCTGCTACTCACATGCTACTCCATCACGATCCGATCCAATTTTGTGCTATAGCCTGGCTCACCTTCAAGCAATGGAGCTTTCCCGGCTGCACGTACTGCCGAACAATTCTTGTATGACACATATTCCTCCGGTTCCTCTACCACTACTGGCTCGGTCTCGACTATCGGCTCTTTCTTCGTCTCTACTTTTTTCGGAGCTTCAGTCACAACTCCGGCTTTCTTCTCAGTTACTTTATTCGTTTTTTCCTGTGCATCCGTACTTGCTGCCTACTTCTCTTCAACAGCCATAGTAAAGAGAATACGCGGTCCATCTGGATAGTCACTCAACTTATTTCCCACCCATGATCCTGCATCGCGATTGTCAGAAGACGCCACATAAGCCACATCTGCACCAGCTCGATCAATCGTGCATACGGCTGGCTTCCCTTTTGCGATTGCTGTCATGATATGACTTGCTGTTTGAGGGTACTTTGCTGCTGGAAACTTAACTACAGCATCGTACTTAGCATCGTCAATGACGGCTGCTGATTTAGATGCGTCTTCTTTTGTCGATGTATCCACCAATTCGACAGACGGCTGCTTGACCTCGGCTTGAACAACTTGAGTGGAGTTAGAGCTTGGATCCGCTACCAATGAGTTCATTTTCGCTTATTCAGTTTGACCATTAATGATTCCTAAAATTAAAGAGATGATCGCCTAGGTCATACCAAACCCAAGCTGCATTTTGTTTAGTTTTCTCCATCGGAAGAAGATTATAATGTACGGAATAAACATCCAACGATCTTCTACGCTTTTTTTCTTTTCAGTGCCAACACCACCTATTTGCATGTTAGGATCAAATAGAGCTCATTATTCACTCAACTCATATGTATATGGAGTCCTCAAATTCCAAATTATCCCTCATTAGTATAACGGAATACTAAGTCACTAACTGTATAACAAAATTTATCCTTAAATGTCGAAAATTGATTGTTTATGCCGTTTGATTTTCTAACTTATATTTTTTTCTTGACCATCCTATGTAAAGGTCTACCTCGTTCTTAAAGAAACAAGAAAAAGTCCAGCTTCCTATTGATAGAAGCTGGACTTTTCTTCGTATGATAAAACAAATCGTTGAATTATTACTTTCCTATCCGATCATCATGAATTGATAAAACCGAATGATTTGAGCATCCGACTAACCATCACTGCTGCTTCAGCGCGAGTCGCTGCCGATGAAGCATGAACGTTCCTCTCTGGTATACCGTGCATCCATCCAACTGTCGTTGTCATTTGAATAGCATCGCTTGCCCAAGCAGGTAAGTCGCTAGCATCTTGATATGGCACAGGCGTAGATATAGCAACCGGCTGCTGCCCTGTCAATTGCGCGGCGCGCTGTACCATTACAGCCATTTGTGCACGTGTAATAAAATCTTGTGCTCGAATAGTGTGATCCTCAAAGCCCTGCATCAAGCGCTTTTCAACCGCTGTCGATAGGGCGGAAGCGTACCATTCGCTCCCGTTCATATCTTTGAACGTTGTCGAAGATTTTGCAGTCAATTCTAGTCCCAAACTGCGAACAAGCATGGCGGCAAATTCAGCTCTTGTGATCGATGCGTTTGGCGCAAACTGTTTAGAAGATTGCCCATTGATAATCCATTTGGCGTGAAGCAACTGCACATCTTGTTCCGACCAATGCCCGATCAGATCACTCCATGGTGCCGTCGTCGTTTGTATCACTCCATACATACTATTACTACTCGATTGAATAACTGCTGTAGTCGCGCCATTGGCAGTTGAAAATACAGCAGGAACAAATGTCATTTGTCCCGTACTTGCATTTAAACGCACAGCAGTTAATGAAGCCGGATCTAGGACACGATCCAATACGAGCGTACGCGTTACATAGGTTTTGCCAAAATCATTCATCTCATAGACTTGTCCATCCGCTTCTACCGTTACTGAGAACTGCATAGGATCAGCCATGAGAGTTGCGTGATGATCCGCAACAATGGTTTGAAGCGTTGATGTGAGCGAATCGTCGGTGTGTCCCATCGTTACGGTAAGCTTAATGTGCTGTGGATTGAGATTCCATTGAGCTGCTAACGTGTCTGGCGAAACAACGCTAGCAGGCAACTCGTAGGTCAACCCCTTGTTTTGTATAGCAATGATGCCCTGATACTGTGCCCATGCCGTAGCCGGCATTCGAATTTGAATAGACTTCGCGTCCACATCTGGCAATTTGATCCATGCTTTGCCCTGATCAGCAAGCTCTACTGCCTGTCGTAATGTATCCCCATCCAGTTTCAATATCCCTACGTTGGATGCTCCATCAGGTGCAGGTTTCATTACAATATCTGCACGCGGAATGTCCCACTGGCTGCCTCCACGTATCGCTACAGGGGGCTGAGGCGTTGGAATATTCACCGGCGGTGTAGGGGGCGGATCTGGTACCACGACTGTTCCTCCGCCTGTATTCCCACTGCCTCCGTTCCCACCATGTCCACCGCTGGAATGATCGTCTGACGGTGTACGTACAGAGACAATCAATCGGTCTTCAGTAACAAGACCACTACGATCCAGCGCTTCTACAGAAAAGGTATAGGCATGGTCTGGGAGCAGATCACGTATAGTGTAATTGTAGTATACATTTTGACGTACTGTAACATTATCATTGGTATAGGTAGATGCGGTCACCGTTCCATCTGGTACATGCAGGGTACCCTTCGTATAAGTATCATCTTGTACACGCGCGATCTGCTCGTGTCCATCATAGATACGATATTCTGAAATTCCAATGTTATCCGTCGCCGCAGGCCAAGACAATTGTGCTTCCGTCTTGCCAATATGAGTTGCTTCTAAACGAGCCGATGCGGGCCATGTTGGTGGCGACTGATCGGAAGGGTCTACTGTATGAAATTGAACTGTCAGTGCATGTGCGGTAACTCTTTGCGCCGAATCCACTGCTTCCACTGTAAATGTATACTCGGTCGCCGGCGTGAGACCAGTAACAGTATACTCATAATACGGTTCATAGTTGTTTAATTTGTAATCGGAAGCATCCCATTGCGCAATTTGTCGGTCACCTTGATAGATACGATAGCTAACAATTGCAGCATTATCTTCAGCTGCTGTCCAGTGCAGCGTCGCGCGATCTTGTCTTACGTCAGTTGCAATTCCCTTCGCCGAAGACGGCCATTGGGGCAGCTCAGAATCAACAATAGGCGTTTTGCCAACTAAATCTGTAATTCGTCCAGTAGTACCGGTATTTTGTGTAGTCAATGTACCCAGCTTATGCAGATAATCAACCAAGACTTGAAAATCCGGCTCATACGGATGCTGTTCATTCCACAGCTCCACGATCCGACCTTGCTCATATGCGTTTTGGAGGACAGTGTGTCCGTCTCCTCCTTTTGCCATATATACATTTGTCGCTATCCGATAGTTTGCTTGTGTATTTAACGGAACATACCGATTGGGTCCAATCTGGACGCTGACTGAAAGCAGCCGCTGTCCCGATGGACGATTGGAGTCGTACGTAAATTTCATACCGGCTACATTGGGAAAGCCGCCAAACTCGCCGGGTCTACGAGACACTCCAATTTCAAGCGTATCCCAGATCTCTTGCCCACTCATCTCCAGTACAACCAGGTCGTTACTAAAGGGCAACATTTCCTGAGCAAGTCCTGTTGTTAAATTGCCTTTAAAAAAGTTAATCCGAACCCCGCCGCCATTTTGGATCGCCATAAGAGCTCCTGTTTGTACCTCTTTCACTTTATCCAACATAGCATCCACGACTAGATTACCGATCGCAGTTTCTTCTTTTCGTACTAAGCGCGGAACGCCCCAACCTGAAACAGCTCCGAGTAAGTCGACTTCAGATTTGCCAATGACGGTGTTGTATTCTTCAGCAATTCCTTTTTTATACTGCTCTAATACTGTTTTCGTAGCAGCATCTTCAGGTTGCTTACTCACTTCAATCAAATTCTCCTGCCACTGAATCAGTTTACCTGTTGCATCAAATTCAACTTTCAAATTGCCGACATGAACGGACTTATCTTCGGTTTGAACAATAATTGTCGGGTTACCACCATCATGTGCAATGACAGTCGGTGTTTTGAGTAGCGTGTGACTGTGTCCACCAGCAATGATATCGATATACGGCACCTGACGCGCGAGTTCAAGATCAAGTCCGTATCCTAAATGAGATAACACGATCACTTTGTTGACTCCCTGCTGTCGAAGTTCAGCTGTTACTGCCTTGGCGCGAGCTATCGGTTCAGAAATCATGACTTTCCCAGGGGACGAGGTCAACTTGGTATCTTCTGTCGTAAGTCCAAATATACCGACGGGTTCGCCATTGATTTCTTTGATTAAATAGGGATGGATCTGCTTAGGAGTCAGTGTCGTATCATTCACTTGGAATGGACTAAGCAAGTCGTCATTTGAGAAATCAACATTTGAAGCTACAAACGGAAATTGTGCGCCTTTGATGAAATTAGCGAGCACCTCAGGCCCTCGATCAAATTCGTGATTACCAAAAGTCATGGCATCGTACTTCATTCGATTCATAAAATCCAATTCAGCCTGTCCGAGATATTTGATAAAGTACATGGTACCCGTCATCACATCTCCAGAATCCACTAAAATGGAAGGTACGTTTTCCTTTTCTGCCTGTTGTCGCGCCTGATTAACCGCCGTAATCCGCCGTGCTACATTATCAAGACTCGAATGCGTGTCGTTCGTATGTATGATCGTCAAGGGAAAGCTGTTATTTCCCTGCTGTAGTATCGCATTCTCATGTGGAATTTGAACATCCGCTGCTTGAACAGTAGACGGAATACTGGTACTTGTTATCACTAGCGAAAAACAAAGAGCGATGTGTATCCATACCCTACTGATTTTTTGACTTCCTTGCATCTGTTTTCCACAACTCCATTTGGTTGTACTGTCCATGGTTTCTCTACTCCTTATCCTTAACTTTGATTTTATTCAAAACTGAGTGTTGAATGAAGACCAGAATTCTACTATACCTGCTAGTTGTTAAATGTTACGCATAAGTATGTTAAAGATAGTGTAATACAATCAATCTAGCTGCCTATTGACCATGATCTATCATTTTTTAGCTATCGATTTCATCACTAACACAGTAACGTTACAAGAAATACTTGCATAATATACAAAATAAGCAGCCTGATGTAGGCCGCTTGTTTGCTTGCTTATTTACAAAATGAAATCTTATTTGTTATACACTCTTGTCTTTCCCATAATCTTCTACAGCTTTAACTTCTAAGTAAGTACCTAAGATCCAAGAGCTGAATCCCATCAAACACCAATAAAAAACAGCCCAGAATGAAAAATTCCAGAATATTAACCAAGCAGCAAGTAAAATTTCACAAATAATGATTCCAAATGCATTACCATGTTCTCTCAAATGTTTATACGATTCAATATATTCTTTATTTTGATTCGTTTCTATTTTTGAGTTTTTTTTCCTCGATTTTTTTTCTTTTTCCCCTATCTCTGTTTTTTCAGAACGATACTCAGCTAAACTAATATAGAATTTTTGATTTTCCAAATATACCAATTTAAATAAATAGATAGCTAGCATCAAAGTAGTAATAGATAAAAAATGCTTATATAACTGATTAGAAATTAAGAATGACCCTATGAATATAATTAATAAAATGAATATTAGAGTTCTAAGATTTTTTTTGTAATAAGTTTTTTTAAAGTGAAAAAGTTTTTTTAAGCGAACAAGATTTTTTTTGTAATAAGTTTTTTTAAAGTAAAAAAGTTTTTTTAAGCGAACAAGATTTTTTTTGCAATAAGTTTTTTTAAAGTGAAAAAGTTTTTTTAAGCGAACAAGATTTTTTTTGCAATAAGTTTTTTTAAAGTGAAAAAGTTTTTTTAAGCGAACAAGATTTTTTTTGATTTTATCCTCTAATTCATTCATACTATTTTTGTCGAACCTAAACAATATAGATCTAAGTCCATGCATTACGAGAATAAGCATACTTGACAAATACATATAAAAAAATCCAGCTACTATTATTATGATCATAGTTAAAATAGAAATTCCTGACTGTTCAAAGTTGATCTCTAATGCTTGATCATTATTGGGAATTGAATGACTTTCAATTCCAATAGGCTCTAATATACTCTTCATAACCTGTACGATTTGATTAGGTTTTTCTTCTGTAAGTGTATAGCTAGTATCAAACAAAAAACTACTCACTGTTGCTTGAGCATTTTGAGGAGATTCTTGGCTCCGAAAGAATGAATTGCTGATTTCATTGTTATAGTTATAAAAGAGATAAAATAAGATAACAATTGCAAAAATGGTACCAAGCAAATAACGTACCAAATAAAATTCCCAAAACCGATTCCCCAATTTAATTACTCCTTTGTTTGCTTCATTTATTTTTTAATGGAAGCCCTAATTCTTTAATAAAAATAGATCGTTTGACTGGCTGATTCTGGCTCATTTGTGGAAAAGTAATGTATACATTATGTTTGGCTCGTGTCACCGCGACATACATTAGTCGACGTTCTTCTTCAAGTGTAGTTACAGGTTCTGCTTTTTCGCGACACTCATCCAAGTTCACTTGGCTAACCGGTAGTGCTCTAATTGAAGGAAGTCCACCATGATACACACCAATTACAAATACATTATCAAAGGCCAATCCTTTACTTTTGTGAATAGTCATGAAGCACAGAGCATTATATTCCCCTTTGCGATATGCTTCTACATTTTTCTTCATCTCTACTTTTCGTTTTTGCAACCGATCATGATAACCGGTTAAGCTTTCCCAAGTTGCATACGATGTACATTCTTTGGTGATCCAATCCAATTCTTCATTAGTGAGATTTTTCTTATTTGCGGGAAATTGAAGGAATGGATCAATAAAATCCATAACATTCACAAATTCACCTTCATCTTTAAACAATTTAAATAAGCCATTGAAATAGGCTTTTAGTAATGCTATATCAGCATACGGCTTTTGAATTTGTATAAAATTCACAAATGATTGAAGGAGCTGTGAGATAGAATCTGTAGCCTGATCTTTAATAAAGTGTTTAAAATCATTTACTTTCACAAAATGAGCTAAAGCCACTTGTCGAAGAATAGTAGTCCATTCTGATGAATCATAACTTGCATTTTCCTTCACTAATCTATTCCACGATGAAAAGGCTTGTTTAAATTCGTATAGATTAAATATTCCCATGATGTCTTCATTACTTTCAATTACAAAAGGAATATTGAGCGTATCCAATACTTGATACATACCTTGAAGCTGACCGGCAGATCGATACAACACTGTTGACACTGTATAATTGATAGGCTGGGCGCTTGGATCTTTTTCATTTGTAGAAACAAATGGTTTTCGTTTTCCAAGTGATTGTACTTTTTCAATGATCCACTTTGCTTCATCATTCACATCAGCAGCTACCCACACATAAGCATCACCATCTAGTTCATGGTAAGGATTCATTTGTTTCTCTATTCGATCGTGTTGGTTATGCAAAATCACTCGATTGCCAGACTGTACGATATTTTGCTTAGAACGGTAATTTGTCATCAATTCCAACGTATACGTATCATACATAGAATGGAAGTCTTTAATATATTCTGGACTTGATCCACGAAACGCATAGATACTTTGACCATCGTCTCCGACAATGATCAGTTTTGCTCCGCTACCATCTAGTGGAGCAATCAATTTAAGTATCGCAACTTGAAGTGGATTAATATCTTGAAACTCATCGACGAAAATATACTTATAATTATTTTGGATAAACTCACGTGCAGACTCATATTGCTGTAAAGCAGTGTATAAGTTTAGTAAATAATCATCAAAAATAACAATATTCTGTTGATTTCGTTCTTGCATAAACTCGGTATACAAATTATAAAAACGTTCTTGAATCGGAGGTTCGATTTCAGGTCCCACTCCACTATAATATGTAGCAACAAATCCTTTCATTTCATCTAAGGTATAATCTAAGTTTGTCCAATAATCGATACGTTCACGAATAGTTTTCTCGCCTTCTCGATCAAGTGAAGACAATTTATTTTTCTTAACAAGATTTCGAAATAAAATACTAGCTTTTGAGTCACTATCATCCTGTTTATGAACAACAATACCTACAGATGCAAGCCCTGGCTGTTCTTTGAGCAATCGTTCAAACATCGATTTAAAGACACTGTGAAAGGTTCCAATCGTAACTTTAGACTTCTCTTGATTTAAAAAGGTATGAACACGTTCTCTCATTTCGTCAGCTGCTTTTCGTGTAAATGTAACCATACAAATATGAGAGGCAGACACCCCTTCCATCAACATTAAATAAGCTGTTTTAGCGCAAATCGTTTCAGTTTTACCACTCCCAGCTCCAGCGATAATTCGGAGGTTTTGTTGCATATTATATCGAATAGCTAAAACTTGATTAGTATTAAACGCATTTCCTTTGATTCGCTCAATGTGATCAAAGAAACCTTTATCCTCATCTAAATCCTGAACCAAATTTCCATTCGTATCAGGATCTTTGATTTCCCCATACTTTTTTTTATAAAGACTGTCTGTATGAATAAGTTGTTGATTCTGATATTGAATTGTTTTCATCTGTTTAAGATTTGATTCATGACTTGTTCTTAACTCTTTGTACAGACGAATCAGTTCAATCAACTGCTCCGTTTTTTCATCATTATCTTTTTTCAGCAAATTATATTGATATTGTAATTGCTGAACTTCTTGCTCTAAATTTTGAGTCACGGTTAGTAATTTATCTTTTCCCGTAAGTCGATCTATTGTCTTCTGAAGCATCTATATCCTTCTCTCTACATAATATCAGTGTATTTGTGTTGGTTATACAAAAGTAGATATAATCGATTATCAATATCCAATATACAAGATAAATGTATTTATAATCCATAAGATATTATGTCGGTTCGTTGATTGATATGTATTAATTTCCCAAATGAGTACCTATTATATTATTTTGTTAATCGGTTGTATAACGGTCTAATATTTTTCCTTCATAAGTGTAAGCATTCTATGGCCATAGAAACTTAACAGTGTAATTAAAAGGAGACTTATTATGACAATTAAAGACAGACGTTTCATTATCGATGCAGGGCATGGCGGACGTTATGACGGAGCAGTTGCATCTCCATTACTTGGTTCCAATGTATCCCGTAAAGAAAAAGATGTTACTCTTAAAGTGGCGCAACGTGTAGTATCAAAGCTTCGTGCTTCTGGAGGTATTGTTTGGCCGACGAGAACGATTGGTGACGATATCAATAAACGTGTAGCATCTATCAATACACTACCTGCTATAGATTACTTGGTTAGCATTTATGTAAATAGACAGGGATCAGGTAAAGGCGTATTTTATCAAGAAGGCTCTATTGCGTCTAAAGGTTTCGCATAGGTAGTTGCCGTTGCATCAGATAGTCACCATGAGGTAGCAGACTACGCGATACTAAAAAAACAAGCCATCGCATTCTAATTGAGATCGCTTCCATTGAAGATAGTCGGCTAGATTTGGATGACTAACTAAATGGTATTGTGAAAGGATTATTTGCTCATAATATTGCATAATACACTCAAAAGAGCGACTATGATTTATACTCTGGTCGCTCTTTTGAGAATTTGTCATTAGTACCTATAAAGTAAATAGATTTCATCCTCATAATTTATAAAAGTATAACTGAATGAATTTAAGATAACTCCTAAGTAAACTTTTCATTCATTCAAATGATCATTCATTTATATTCGTTGAATAACATTATTTACTTTCTCTAATATTTTCCCTGTAAAGAGTAACAAAGTTTTAAAGTTATATCCTACAACAAAACACAGAGTAGAAGACATATTTAAAGCATAAGATTGAGATATATCCTTAAACAAAAGTGCAAGAATTACCGGGAAGAGAATTGCTAGCATCAATTTAGCATGTAAAAGGTCTTTTTCAGTTGCTATTTCTGAGAACAAATATGTTAGAAAACCAATCATTCCAGCAAATATAGTCAACAAAAAACTTAATACTCCCATACTTATCTCTGTTGCAGGAAATATACCTAATCCTTGTGCTTGTAATGGATTATTTATGTTACTCGATATTGAAACTTTTATACATACTGACATAATACCGACTATTAAAGTTATATAAGCAAACATAAAATACAGAGGAGTCTCACTGATACGTTTTCGTTTTTGAATATTTGATTTGAGCAGCAACAATTTTCTTTAATATTAAGAATTTTCTTAATGTCCTTTTTAGCTCGTAGTTTATATATCCAAAACCTTTTCTCAATTTTAGATACTTTTTTAATGCAACTAATTGATTGCATTTCTTGCGCTGACAGCAAAATCTCTTGAAGCAAAATATAAACTTCAGTACTTAATTTATTTAGCTCATTTTCTTCTTTATTTGCATAAGTTTCACTTTGATTCTTTTTTTCCGTATTAAATTCCAAATCCAGATCGCTAGTTGCGTGTATGATTTTGCTCACTATCTATTACTCCTCTTAAATAAAATCTTTCTTATATATCGATTGTTATATCGTTGACTTGAACTTTTTATTCAAAAAGTATTGAGTACCAAACATATAGCTTAACGCAACCTCTGATGAAACCATGATTGAGGATAAACAGGTATTTTATTAACATATTGCTTGTTTAGATTAATTGGCAAGTATTTATTTTAGCAGATAATATTCAAATAAAAGCATATGATCGTCAAGTTACTTGGCTGGGCACAAATTAGTTACTAATGAAATTAAAAATCGTACAGAGAGGCGGGCATCAAATTTTACCATTTGGGAGAACGTCAAAAGCGTGTCATCCTAGTTAATTATTCAATTATAGACAGCCTAATAGGTGATGTATGCAGAAATGAATTGACACTTGTCTATCCATTGTTTATATTAACAATAAGATAATAACAATAAGATAATAACAAAAAAAGGAGATATTATGTTGAAGACACAAACGGGTACTATAAAAAAAGATAATACGGTTATTTGGAGATATATGACAAAAGACAAATTTCAATGGTTAATCGAGAATAGTGCGTTGTATTTCCCAAATATCAAACAATTAAAAGACTCTACCAATGATCCTAATGATAGTTTGCCGAGTGCTGAAACATTAACTTTACTAAAAATGTTTAAATGGCCTCCCAACCATTTAGAACTATTTTTGAGAGAACAGTTACAATATGGCATATCATGTTGGTCGGCCCGCAAATACGAATCTGAACATCTTTGGTCTAAATTCAATTCTTGTGAAGGTGTGGCTATTAAAAGTACTGTAGGAAAGTTAAACAAAAGTTTAGATAGTATTGAATCTTTAGCTAAAGCTATAAAATACCTACCTGTATCTCAAGATAAACAACAATCTTACGCTCCTGAAGATTTTTTATTTATCAAAGATCCATATTATAGTGACGAAAAAGAATATCGTGTTTTAATTAAAAATGAAAATCAAAACTCAATTACTATAGATTTAAATTTACTTATTGATGAAATAGTTGTAGGAACTGAAGAAGATTTTAATTCCATTTTAGATATAGCAGCTACTTGCAACATGCAAGATAAAGTTAAGCACTCTTGTGTATATGTCGATAGAAGTCATAATATTCATAACACAAAATCTTATTGGCATACTTCTGAAGGTTTAAGTGAAATTGAAAATCTTAAAATTGTAATAGATAATATTCTTAAACAGCTAGATTAGCTTTTAAAAATAGAAATTAAATCCAATAAAAAGAACTCGTCCATGAACAAAACTCTTAAGTAATGGGTGATTCTTTTTATTGATGAATGTATTACTAACACCATTCATATTAAAAATCCAGAAAAATTAGTGATTCAAAGGTAATAAGATTATTATCAACCCAATTTCATTTATCTATTTACATATTTGATTGTAATCGATAAAGCCGAATAGCTTCTTGAAAGTGCAGAAGCACATTATACGTATGCCTATGATGCGCTCCCATCGTTGAGATACATATAAGTAGCCACAATATAAGACTAAATATAGCATCTGTAATATTCGAAATTAATGCTACATCTACACCAATAAACTTTCCTAATATACTGACAAACAAAGAAATAGAGAAAGACACAATTACAGATACATACGTGGTTGTCCATGCTGTATTTTTCTTTTTTTCAACTGCTATTTTTACAATAGACTCTACATAATCTATATTAATGTTGGAAGAAGTTCTTAGCATTTTCATATAAAGAGCCATCATATCACTGTTATTTAGTCTAAAACTCCACACAGCTCTTTGATAAACTTTGCTTGCAAATAATTGTTCATTGTCTTTGAAAAAGTTCTTTATATTATTCGTAGTATTCTTCGGAATAAGGAATAATACTATTGGGAAGAGTGGGCCTAATACAAAAGTCCACCATGCTAAGCGAGGCGATCTATTTTTATAACCTAAAATAGAAGGAGTAATTACAATAGCACTGACCCAAATAAAAAAGAGAGCGTTCAAATAGAAAAAATGACTTTGCAATATTGATAGCATGTATTCTCAACATCTTTCTTCTAAAATATAGAATTTAAATTTCTCATTCGTAAATTGAACTATAGAGATCGTAAATAATTTTCAGTAGTCTTCACTACACAATTATCTCTTAAATAAAATCCATCTGCTGTCTTAATTGCTCCATCACTATACTCCAAGATCTTGCCTGTATAATCTTCTTCGTCTCCAATATAAATCGTCACTTCAATGCCTGATCGTGCAGCATTATACAACTGCTCATCTGTTGTTAAAGTCATCATTCGTTTTTTCTTTGGGTACATTGCACTCATCCTCTCTGTAATTGCGATCCGACTTTGTTTTCAAAGCCGGATCTGGTTTCATTTAATATGATTTTGGGAAATGTTCATAGAAGCTCGAAATTCCGTGACGTTCCATTGCACTACCGGAACTTGGGAACGGCTCATGTACTTTACCTAAACGAAGTCCTAGAGTTACATTTGAAATGCTACTTAGGAACTCGCCTTCTGTAAAGTAGTTATCTATCACGTTTGCGTATTTTGGATCCATTACGGCATTCGCTGGCACTGTAGATTTAAAAAATGCTAACACACGCGACAGTCCAGTTGCTTCTGGGAGTACGTATCCAGAAATGAAAAATGGTGCTGCATTAAAATTAATGCCCTGCTCAAATGTATAATCCGCATTTCGAATCGTACTTCTCGCACCAATATTCTCTAGTGAGATATCCTGCGTGATCAATTCATAGGATGCAGAACTTGCTAAGAAGCCACCCAGTGAATGTCCAATGCTATATACTTTGGCATGTGGCTGTTCTTTAAGTACCGCTGCCATAAAGTTGTCCATCTGCCAGGTCATCTGATTATTATTGTAGAAGAACAACGCTAAATCTGCGCCGATATCATTTGGTTTCGGGAACTCGGTACCTCGGAACGCAAACGCAATGGTATCTCCACGTTTCAAAGCAACAGCAGCAAACCCACTCAAGAACATGTCTGTATCCTGCGCGCGGATAATCTTCCATCCATTCAGTTCGGTATACGGGTTCGGATTCACTAGCGACTGTGGATTGTATTGTGCCATTTTAAAGCGAGTATCAATGTCTGTATTTCCTTTTAAGTCCTCCATTGCTTGCCCTTGTTCTGAAGACAAGTTGACATAGGAGAGATCCGCCATAATTGTAGCTAAGCGATTATGCAGATCGTAACGCAGTGGATGCGGATCAAATCCATCCAGCAGCCCATCCTCATCGGTATCCTTTTTCGTTGGGTCCGATTTGAGGGTGAAGTAAACAAGTTTGGGCTGATCTTGATCCTGAAGCCATGTGAGTTCTTTTCCGTCTGGAATGCCATCGCCATCCGTATCCGGATTATGTGCATCCAGTCCTTGAATCCATACCCCATTACCTAGGCGAACACCATTGTCCTCAAAATAGTCTGGCAGTCCATCTTGATCACTGTCGGCGGACAAATTAATCGTTTCACCTGCAATCGCGTTATAAGCCATGTCAACCATTTCGGCTGCATCGATAGCGTAGTATTGGCCACCTGTTCCCTGCGAAATTTTTTCAAGCGTTGCTACTCCTGCACTTGCCCCTAGCCCAATTGTATATACCTTGATGTTCAGACCAGCGGCACGAGCAATTTGACCATCGATTTTTTTATTATTGGAATTTCCTTCTCCATCAGTCAGTAGAATAATCATCTTCGCATTGTTTGCTGTACCATTTTGTTCAATTTCGTCGATCGAGCGAGACAAAGCATAGTAAATGTCCGTTCCCCCTAGGCCTCGCACCCGTGCCACAGCATCTTGAATTGCTTTTTTATTGGATGTTAGCGATGTCCAGCGGCTCGCATAGTCATTAAAACTATACACAGCTGCTCGATCCAATTCTCTCATCTTGTACACAAAATTGGTTACCGCCGTTAACCGCAAATTTTTCGGATCGTTATCTTCCATGCTACCGGACGTATCAATCATAAATACGATATCGGTTTGTTTTTGAAGTGCGTTTGGTGCCAGCATTTCCTTTTGCCATACCTCGTCCCACTTCTTCCCATCCAGTAGTAAATACGTACTGAAGTGATGCACTGTCGCCGTTACAGAATGCGTCTCTGAATGATGTACTTGATCTGGCACACGCTCTAATAATTGCTTGTCTTTGTTATAATAGTAAATCGCTGGCTCAAAGTCAGTCGTTACCAAGTTTGGATCGTACGTAAAAGTCATCTCTGCACTGTCAAAAGCGACATCTGTTTTAAACTCATACGGCGCTCCGAGGTAACCAGGGATATCTGAGTTAATAAAGGCATCTTCGCCATATACATTTGTAATCACGGTGCTATCGGCGAGTTTCGCTTTAGAAGCAAGTTTAACGGTAGGTACGACATTGGGATCAATATCATAGGATGCTGCCTTTGTCGTATACACGACCTTCTCATCGCCATCTTTGATGCCATTGCCATTCGTATCGGCAAGTAGCGGATTCATCCCTACCGATTCTTCGATACCATCTTCTAGACCATCCTTGTCCGTATCGGCTACGAGTGGGTTTGTACCCTTTTGGATTTCAAGACCATCCGCCCAGCCATCAAAGTCGGTATCGGCATTTTTAGGATCGGTATGATGACGCAGCTCTTCCGAATTGCTCAGCCCGTCACCGTCTCCATCTTCTTTTGCATCCGAAATGCCGTTCTTATTCGTATCGACCTGGAGAGGATCGGTACCAACCGTATTGACTTCTTCCCCATCGGATAGACCGTCTCCATCCGTATCTCGATTATATTTATTCGTACCAAGTATATCTTCAATGTAGTCAGGTAAACCATCTTTATCGGAATCTAGCTTTGCATCTAGGGTTGTCGTTGAGGTTTTCGCTTTAGATGATGTGTTTTTTAATCCGTCTCCAGATGAAGTTGTCAGATTGCTTAGTTCCGTCCCGGGCTGATTAGGAGCCGTAGGTGATTCGTTACTTTCTGTGTTAGTCTCATATGTATGTGCATGATTGACTAAGGTCACTGCTTCTGCTCGTGTTAGTTGCTTTGTTGTACGTAATGTTTGATCCGGATAACCTTGAATCAGTGAGTGATTGAGTAGTGTGGCTACACTCGGCTGTGCCCAGACTGGAATCTGCTTGTAATCGTGATAAGATTCTAAAATGGAGCTCTCACTTGCCGATAGTCGCAGTCGCTTTACTAAGATGACTGCTGCTTCTTGTCTACTAATGAGTGCATTCGGTTTAAAGCTGCCATCTGGGTAGCCTTTTATGTACCCTGCGACTACTGCTTGTTGAATTTGCGTATAGTACCATTGCTCTTTATGTACATCGGTGAAAGAAAATTCTGCTTTCGAGGACGTAGACGATTCTTCTAGAGGTAGTACTTTTGTTAGAATCGTAATAAACTCTGCACGTGTTATTTGCCGATCAGGATGCAGTTGCCCATCCGGGTAGCCTTTTAAATTTCCTTTCGCCACCCAATCTTGCATGAGCTTTCCTGCCCAGTGCTGCTCGATAGTTTCTTTTGCAGGTGCAGCTCCCGCAAGTTGATTGGAAGGTATAATCAACCCAACCACTAAACATAATACACATAACTTTTTGAACCAAACGACATTCATTTAATATCCATCCTTTAAAATTGATTCTATTAGCCTAAGCCAAAAGTTATATTATCATATTATTTTTTTAATTTTTGTCTTTTCTTGTCGAATAGATAAAATTAATTAATTTTTTGATCATTGAAGATTATTTTCTTATTACTCACGTATAAATGTTTTGCATCGTTAGCAAAAGATTGAGGACTTCATGTTCTCATGCTAAAATTAAGAACAAAAGTTCCCAACAATACGTTATCGTTTCACGAAGCCCTTTCTGCTTGTTACTATTCCGAACACTCTATATCTTAAAAACGATATAGCGATCTATCGAAGATATTATGATAAACATAATCAAAAGCAGATATTAAAGATGGATTTCATAACACTGGGAGCCATCGGGTGATTCACATCCCCGATCATCACATCGTAAAAGGATGATGATCTATGGCGACCTTTCGTAAACTTCCAAGTGGTAAATGGCAAGCACGCGTTTCACGTGATGGCAAAGAACAGAGTATTGGAACATTTCGTTCTAAAAAAGAAGCAGAAATCGAAGCCCATCGGGTAGAAGAACGAATTTACTATGGACATATTCTCAATCAACGTCATCTCTTGTTTGAAGAAATCGTCGATTCATGGTTTCGCCACAAACAAAACGAATTAAAAGACTCTAGTGCAGAGCAGCTAGAAGTCACATTGCGACTGCATATCTTACCTCGATTTGGTAACATGAAACTATTCAAAATTCGTCGATTGGATGTCAAAGAATGGATACAAGATTGTATCGATCAAGGGTATGCTTTTCCAACGTGTGACAAATACCTCAGTACATTAAAAAGTATTTTTCATTTTTGTATACATGAGCTTGAAATTTTAGAAAAAAATCCTGCGGATCGTTTGCGTGTTCCAATTAAGGATGCTGTCGATGCCAAACGAAAAGTGAAATATTTTACGTATCATGAACTTCATCAACTTCTATCATTTATGAAGCAATATAAACCCAAACGTTTTAAAGATTATCCGCTCTACTATACATTAATGTTATTTTTAAGTCGTACTGGCTTACGGATCAGCGAAGCGCTCGCTTTACGCTGGAATGATCTGTCTGGCAACCAATTGACTATTCAGCGTCAAACGAACCGAGATAAACATAATCAACTAACCATTACGTCACTGAAAAGTCATTCATCATATCGTACCATTCAACTGGATGATGACTTACTTTGTTATTTAGAACAGTTTAAAGACATCCAAACACAAATGATCTTGAGTCCACATGAAGATAACCTAATTTTTCAAAACGGATGGGGTCAATATTTAATGCCTTCGGTCGTTCGAGAAGCATTCGAATCTTACTGCAAACAAGTCGGCGTCGAATATAAAGGGACGCATGGTTTTCGACATACGCATGCGGTCTTATTATTAGAATCCGGTGCCAGCTTACTTTATGTATCACGGCGACTCGGTCATCGAACCATCAAAACAACCGCCGATACGTACCTATCCATTACAAAAAAAATCGAAGAAGATGAGCTCCAGAAGTTTGCACGTTATGTTCCTTTGAAATCTTGATCGGCACGAAATCGGCACGACGTCAAAATCATCCCTTTAGACCACCTAAGCGAGTGCATAATCTTCTGTCTGTATATTGACGAAATGTTCCTGATCTTACACCCTATGAACTATCGAAAAACCCTTGTCCTGTCTACGATTTCACTTACATCGGAGGAACTCACTTACTATGATGCGCACTTGGTTTCCACGCTTACAAGGCAATAGCCGCGGTTGCCTTGCTTTTGAACCGTTTTTTCTAATTCCGTATAGCATGGTTATGACGTATGCCACGCTGTATATGTACGAGCTAGGCGTTACCGAGACGGCGATTGGTTGGATTACGACGCTGAGTCTGATTGTGCAGGTATTCTCTTCCTTTATTAGCGGGTATCTAACCGACCGGATGGGGCGTAAGCGAGCGGTGTTGTATTTTGACTTACTTAGTTGGAGTCTAGCGGGTGTGATCTGGGCTGTATCACAAAATGTCTGGTTTTTCGTCGCGGCTGCGCTAGTGAACGGCTTTCAGCGGGTTCCCTCTACTGCCTTTTACTGTCTGGTCGTAGAAGATACGAAGCCTGCTGATCGGACGTATGTATTTACGTTATTACAGATTATTAGCGTAATCGGTGGTCTGTTCGCTCCGCTGGGTGGTTTGTTAGTGTATGCGTACGGGTTAGTGCCGGGTACGCGAATTATGTACATATTGGTCGTTATTCTGATGACTTTTCAATTCATCGGTCGCCATCTAACGACACGTGAGACTGAGATGGGTTATCGTAAAATGAAGGAAACCCGTGATCTCGGTCTACGGAAAAGTCTGATCGATTATACCGGAGCGATCCGTGAAATTACAGGCAGCCGCGCACTGCTGCTCATCTTCAGCGTATATGTACTATTCAATTTTCAAACAACTTTGAAAACGACGTATTTATCGCTCTACATGGCGGACTATTTACATATTGATAACGATCTAATCTCCTTTGTTCCGGCGGTATCTTCGGTCGTGATGCTGATCGTATTGTGGTTACTCACTCCTCGTATCCCGGAGCACGGCATATTCAAAGCAATGATGGCTGGATTTGCGCTATCCGTATTATCTAATCTGATGCTCATTGTTGGACCGATTACGCATCTCGGCTGGATTGCTCTTAGTACGGTCATCTCTGCCGTCGGGATGATGATCAGCTCCCCTTATTTGGAAGCGGCGGTTGCCAATGCAATCGACGATGAGAAACGCGCCAAAATCTTCTCCATGCTATCCGTACTTATACTGCTTATCACATCCCCAGCCGGTATTATTGGTGGGTGGGCATACACATTTGATCCACGTATTCCAATCTGTCTGATGATTGGCGCCTTCGTATTGGCATATGTATTGATTGTGTTGTACCAGCGTAGACAGTTACAGCATATTTGATTGCGCAAATTAGAAAGGGAAAACACCTCTGCGCTTGTGGCGGGTGCTTCCCCTTTCACTCTCATTCTCATTTTTACTTTTACTTTTACTTTTACTTTTACTTTTAGATAACTATACAAATGGTGCATATTAAAAACAATGATATGCACATTCAACGATACAATGTGTTTTTCTCATATGAATCTATACATAGATGTTATCCAAGATATCTTCTGTATGAAAATGAAACTGTATTACTTATTTGCTATTCAGATTATTTGCCATTCAGAAAATTCAAGGCATCCTGTCCGATTCTTTCCGCTGGCGTGATACCGCGGAAACGAGTCCAGATATCGCGATCTACCATATACACGTGGTTGTTCTTCACGGCTTTCAGGTTTTGCCATACCGGTAACGTTTTCCACTCATTGGTGATAGCTTCCGAATCATCCGTAGCGATAAAGATAATATCTGGATCGATGGACGTGATTGTTTCCAGATTCACATCTTTGTAAGGCTCTTTCTCTGTGCCTTCCACTACATTCTCAAAACCGATATCCTGCAATACTTCCCCTGCATACGAGGCGGTTGTATGAGCGTTAAAGCCGTCTTTACGAGCGACACCGATTAGCACTTTTTTATCTTTCATGTTATCGACCTGTTTTTTTAGATCAACCATTGTTTGATTATGCTGTTCAATCCGCGCTGTCGCTTCCGTTTCTTTACCAACCGCTTTGGCGATGATTTCAAAATCCTTCAAACTATCGTCATAGGAGCCTTTACGACTATTCAATACAATCGTTGGTGCAATCGCATCCAGCTGTGCTTTGATTTTGGAATGGCGATCTGTATCCGCGATGATCAGATCGGGTGCTGCCCCAGCAATTTTCTCCAGATCTGGTGTTTCGCGTGTACCAAGTGGCATATATTCAATCGGTTTGCCAGCCAATTTCTCTATCACTTTATCTTTATCATCGTCTGCGATCCCAACCGGTGTAATTCCAAGTGCAAGTAAATCGTCTACAAAAGACCATTCTAGTGCGACTACATGTTGTGCCGGTTGTTGCAATTCGGTTGTGCCCATATCGTGCTGGATGGAAATACCGTTCGTTGTAGCTGTTGTATTCGTTGCGCTGTTTGTGGAAGATTGGCTGTTACCTGCATTACCGCAGCCTGCTAACAGTGCTACGCATGCTCCTCCGATCAGTATGTGCTTTGCCCATTGTTGCCATTTCATGTTCCCGTCCCCTTTATCTCTAATACTCGCTGATAATGAGAATTATTATCAGCCTTGACAGTATAACGCGTTCAAGCGATGATGTAAACCTTCAATTTAATTGTATACAACAAGTATATAGTTTCCAGACAATACATAACGAAAAGGACAAGCCTTTGTATAACAAGTATACAGAGCTTGTCCTTTATCTATTTTGAATCAAATGAGAGAACAACTTTCACGATAAAACTCATCCCAAATCCAAGCACTGAAAAGGGTAAACAATTAAAGGTGATCATTCTCCAACGTATTGTTGTGATACGCATGAATAATGCTCGACCATTTATCCAATTGCTGCTCCACATCCTGAACATGCAACGGTTTGGATACAAAATCCTGCATGCCACTTTCCAGACAGAACGCCTTTTCTTCGTCTCGTGCAAATGCAGTTACTGCTACAATAACGGGCAGTGCAGGATTATGCCCGATAGCTCGAATATGACGCGTTGCTTCCATACCGTCCAACACTGGCATATTCACATCCATAAAGATCAAATCATAATCATGCTTTGTCGCCTGCTGTACAGCTTCTTCCCCATTACGAGCAATATCTGCTTCATATCCACGACGTTTCAGAATTGTCAACAATAGCTTGCGATTAATATCATGATCTTCGGCTACTAGAATACGTAATGGACCATACTTGGCTTCATGAGAAGAGTACAGTTTGTCCGGTTCATTCATGCCCGGCTGAATCTCTGGATAATCGCTAGCATTCAGTGCAATCGTAAAGGAAAAGGTAGCGCCTGCTCCTTGTTGACTCTGTACATCAATCGTGCCGCCCATCAACTCTATGATCTTTTTACAAATGGATAGTCCAAGACCTGTTCCTCCATAATGTTGACGGGACTGATTACGAATCTGCGAGAACGGTTGGAACAGTCGTGATTGTTCTTCCTTAGCAATGCCAACACCGGTATCTCTAACTGTAAATCCGATCACGAGCTTTTCTGGATCAGGCTGGTTGATGCAGCGAGCTGCGATGTGTACACCACCTGTTTCCGTGAATTTGACAGCATTGCCGACCAGATTAACAAGTACCTGCCGTAAGCGACTCCCATCGCTAATGATCGCTTGTGGCAGATGACGATCCAACTCCGTTACAATGCTGATACGCTTCTCAGCGGCTACCGGTTCAAATAATTCGGCTACCTGCGTCAATAGCTCGCCCAGATGTACAGCCTCGTATTCCAATTCCATCCGTCCCGCTTCGATTTTGCTAAAATCGAGCAATTCATTTACGATCTTCAGTAGTTCGTTGCTACTGTTCATAACGATACCAGCGTATTCTTTCTGTACGTCCTGTTCCAACGTTTCCGCTAACAATTCCATCATACCGATCATACCATTCATAGGTGTACGCAATTCATGACTGATAATCGCTAGAAATTCTGATTTGGCACGGTCAGCCTGCTCCGCAATTTCACGTGCCTGAATGATCCGATTTTCTTCCGTACGATCTCGGAATACAATAACCATACCGACACGTACACCATGATCCACAATCGGTGTTACACGATAGGATGCGAGAAAACTCGTATGATCTTTGCGCCATAATACCGCTTCATCCCGCTCCAACGTGTAGCCTTCATGTAACGTCTGCCAGATCGGTGTCTCACCTGAGATGATCGGACTTCCATCTGGACCACTTTGTTCAAATTCCAATAACTGCTTTTGCCCCACCATTTCGCTAATATCATAACCAAGCATACGTGCGGCAGGTGGATTAGCGAAGATCGTTCGACCTTCGAGATCGACACCGAAAATACCTTCTGAAACGGAGTCAAGAATAAGTTCCTGCTGATTGCTTAACTTATAAATCTGATCAATTTGTTCATTCCGCTCCGTTACATCTTGTACAATCGCATATACGCCGACCAATTCTTCTTCCACATAGATCGGTACATTGGTAATATCTACATCTACTTTGTGACCATCTTTGTGGATCGCTTCGATTTCATACGATTGTGGTCTTCCTTGCTTCGCCTGCTCAAACCGCTCTACTGTATAATCAAGATCATGGGGTGCGACCAAGGCGTGAAACTTGCCTTGGACCAGCTCTTCTTCTTTGTAACCAAGAATCTGCTCAAAGCTAGTATTGGCGGACAAATAAGCACCATCTAGACCAAGAGCATGAATACCAAGCGGGTTAAAATCAAACAAAGATTTGTAGCGACTTTCGCTTTCTTTTAATCGACGTTCATTTTCGCGCCGTTCACTAATATCGCGTGTAATCGCTAGTACTTCGACCGCATTGTCTTGTTGATCCAATACCAAACGGCAGACGGATTCCGCCCAGAAATACGTTCCATCCCGGCGCAAATTACGGAAGGTAAGTGTTATTGCTACATTCGGCTGCAATCCGTTACGCAGCTGATGAATAAGAACTTGCCGATCTTTAGGGTGTACATAATCGAAACCGGCTGTACCAACCATCTCTTCCGCTGTGTAACCCATCAGTTTCTCACACGCAGGTGAAACTGCCGTATACGTAGACCCAGCATCCAAGCGATGATGACTAATGATATCGTCCGTATAATTCATTATATTTTGATAACTTTGCTTGAGTCGAATGAACTCATCATATTCCTGTTTACTGATTATGATGTCTTCCATATGTGTGTAGGCTCCTTATGATTAACGGTTACACTGATTTATACATATACTATCATGGACAGCATCGTATTTCAGCCAGACCTTCTCTATATGCATCTTGTGCAAGGTAACAATATACGATTCATGCTACTGTATTCTTTTCACCTGATATGCAAATAGACAAACAGAAAACAATAAAATTGACACTGTCCATTAGTATACATAGTCAGCATGCAGCAATATACTTCATTATCTAAGCTTTTCTTCATTTTACATTGCTCGCTATATTCTTGTAAACAAACAAAAAATTATATATGTCCTAGCTGGAATTCAAATATCTGAAATGAATAAGAAAAGGATCTCTCCATTAAAGTAGGAAAGATCCTTTTCTTATTCATTATTCCGTCTATGATACTAACTCATCATACAACGTTCATTCAAATTATAACCGTGCTTCCAGATATACATCCAGATATTCACGTGCGGATGCTTGCCAGCTGTAATCGCCGCTCATGGCATTTTTCATAATTTGTTTCCAGTGCTTCGGCTGTTCATGGAAAGAGATTGCACGGCGGATCGTATACAACATGTCGTGAGCATTGTAAGAGTGGAACGTAAAACCATTGCCTTCGCCTGTCGATTCATTGTACGACTGCACGGTATCATTCAGACCACCAGTCTCGCGTACAATGGGAATACTTCCATAACGCAGTGCCAGCAATTGACTAATACCACATGGTTCAAATTGCGATGGCATCAAGAACATATCGCTACCGGCATAGATCCGGCGGGCTACCCCTTCGCTAAAGCGAATTTCCGCTGCCAACCGTTCAGGATGACGATACGCGGCTCCGCGGAACCAGTCTTCATATTGCTGTTCGCCTGTACCGAGCAGTACGAATTGTACATTATTGTAATAAAGTAGTTCATCCAGCACACGAGTGACTAGATCCAACCCTTTGGATTCGACGAGACGCGTAACCATCGCGACAACGGGAACACTCGCGTCTACAGGTAAACCAAGTTCTTCTTGCAATGCTGCTTTATTTTGCAATCGCTTATTAGTGGCGCTGCGATAATGAGCGTTGAGATATGGATCGGTAGCAGGGTTATAACTTTTCGTGTCCACGCCGTTCACGATACCACGCAGACGACCACCGAGCGAAGTCAGCAAACCGTCCAGACCGTAACCGTAATACGGCATTTTGATCTCTTCGGCGTATGTAGGACTAACGGTAGTTACCCGGTCAGCGAAAACAACACCCGCTTTGAGGTAATTCACATTGCCATAATACTCGACTCCTTCTGCCTGGAAATAACGATCATCCAGTCCAAATAACGCACCCAAAATCGAATAAGGAAATACACCTTGATACAGCAAATTATGAATCGTGAATACCGTACGAATATTAGAATAAAACGGCAAAGCCTGATATTGTGCTTTGAGCAGCAATGGAATCATGCCTGTATGCCAATCATGCGTGTGAATAATATCCGGCTGGAAATCGATAACTGGCAAAATATCCAGTACAGCCCGGCTAAAGAACGCAAAACGTTCGCCGTCATCATCGTATCCATAAATGCCTTCACGTCCAAAATAATATTCATTATCCAGCAGGTAGAAAATAATCCCGTCTTGCTTAAATTGCTTGATGCCACAATATTGACTGCGCCAGCCTACTTGTACCTGCACAACATCTACCAGCGTAGCCTGATTGCGAATCGCTTCACTAATGTTGGAATATTGCGGTATGACGACGCGTACATCACATTTTTCCTTTTTCAACGCTGCGGGCAGTGCACCAATCACGTCTGCCAACCCACCTGTTTTAATAAAAGGGTTTGCTTCCGCTGCTGCAAATAAAATATTCATGCAAAATCCTCCTTTTGGATGTAACGGTATCGCCAGCAGGCATCCATCTCGTTGTTAGCGATCGCTGCGCTTGACTGCTTTACCGGTATGTCGTTTCAATATAATAACGCTGAGTGGTGGAATGGTCAGCAGCACGCTGTTCTCCTGACGATCCCACGGAACTTTCTCAGATCGCAGCAACGATTCGGTTCGTCCGCCTGTTCCGCCGAACCGTGGCTCATCGCTATTCCAGATTTCCCGATAAGTGCCTGCTTTTGGTACACCGATCCGGTAATTGACGCGTGGCACTGGCTGAAAGTTAATCATAATCAACAGAGTATCAGCGGCTTTTTTGCCTTTGCGCATATAAGTAATCAGACTGTTGGCGGCATCATCGGCATTTAACCACTCATACCCTTCCCAATCGTGATCCTTCTCCCATAACGCTGGGGATGCTGCATATAGATGATTTAGCTCACGCGTATAATCCAGCATGTTACGGTGCATTTCATAGTCAAGCAGCAACCAGTCTAATTGATCCTGATCTTTCCATTCGATAAACTGACCAAATTCGCCGCCCATAAACAGCAGCTTTTTGCCGGGATGGGTCATTTGATAGGCCAGCAACATACGCAAGCCTGCAAACTTCTGTTCATACGAACCGGGCATTTTATCCAGCAGCGACTTTTTGCCATGTACGACTTCATCATGAGACAGCGGTAACGTAAAGTTCTCGGAATAAGCATATACAAGTGGGAATGTTAGCAGATTATGATGTGCAGGACGCTCATCAAAGGGCGTCTCTACATAATCCAGCGTATCGTTCATCCAGCCCATACTCCATTTATAATTGAAGCCCAATCCATTCTCATGTACTGGTCGCGTTACACCAGGCCATGCACTGGATTCCTCCGCCATCATCAACGTGTGCGGGAAATAATGAAATACCGTCTTGTTCAACTGCTGTAAGAACGAGATAGCTTCCAGATTCTCTACCCCACCATGTTGATTCGGACGCCAGCCGCCGCCTTCACGTTCAAAGTCAAGCCGGATCATACTTGTCACCGCATCCACACGCAATCCATCAAAGTGATACACGTCCAACCAGTATAGCGCACTAGAGATCAGAAATGAACGCACTTGCGGTTTGCCGAAATCGAATGATAATGTACCCCAACCATGCTTCTCTGCACGGTCTGGAGCTGAATATTCGTATAATGGCGTTCCATCGAACTGGCGCAGCCCGTGCGCATCTTTTGTAAAATGACCAGGCACCCAATCCAGCAATACCCCAATATTATGCTGATGGCATTGATCGACAAAGTACATAAGATCCTGCGGAGTACCATATCGACTCGTTGGTGCAAAATAACCTGTCGCTTGATAACCCCACGACAGATCGTATGGATGCTCTGTCAGTGGCATCAGCTCTACATGTGTATAGCCCATATCCACTAGATAAGGAATAAGCAGCTCCGCCATCTCCCGATAGCTGTACAGACTGCCATCTTGCTTTTGCTTCCATGTGCCAAAGTGCATTTCATAAATATTCACCGGACGCTGATACAACGGGCGGCGTTTGCGACGCCATGCCGCGTCCTGCCATTTGTATCCGCCCAGTGATGTAACGATCGATGCTGTAGCTGGACGTACTTCCGCATGAAACGCATACGGATCTGCTTTGAAAATGGCTTCTCCATGCTGCGATGTCATATGGTATTTGTACACACTGCCTTCAGACACATCATCAAAAAATCCCGTCCAGATTCCCGTATCGTCCAGTTTATGTAGTAAATGATGTTCTCCGTTCCAGTCATTCCAATCACCAGCTACACCTACCTGTACAGCATGGGGCGCCCAAACTGTAAAACGGACTCCGCTTTTCCCGTCTTCGGAAGATAGATGTGAGCCAAACTGACGATAAGCATGATAATTGGTTCCTTCATGAAACAGATAAATGTCCTCAGAACCGGGCAAATGAGATTGCGAATGTAATTGTTTCAAAAAATCACCTCCAGAATGGATGCCAAACTGCTAGAAACACATTAGGAAAATAATTCCTTTCCGCTATATATGTTCCCCTTTTTCACAGTCATAAGATGTATTCATGAACGTCGTTCTACCTATAATAGATTCCGCACGGTAGCGACTACCTCTACTTAACTCCATGTATTACCCTTTTCCATTCAAATTGAATAGAGCAAATAAGAATTGAGACTGATTCCTTGTTCCAATAAGCATATTCCTTGCTACTATCGCATTCTACTCTATTGTATAGCGATAAAAGCAGAAATACCATGTACAGAAGTTCGGCAATTATTTCGATTTGTCAATTGAATTATTTTTCAGTGAAATCGCCCGTCGTTACTGGTGTTTCACCGCGTTCGACATAATTTATAAAATTTTACAATTTCAATTGTTTCAACAGGGATAGGAGACGTTTATAACACTAATACATTGTCAACTGTGCGTTGTCATGAAAATGGGAGGGAAAACATCATGAAAAAGACAAATAAAGATTGCATCGCTATGTTGCTGGCCGGGGGCGAAGGACGCAGGCTGGCTCCTTTGACGTCCGTTATTGCTAAACCAGCAGTACCGTTCGGCGGTGACTACAAAATTATAGATTTTCCTCTTAGTAACTGTGTGAATTCCGGGATCGATACAGTCGGGGTATTGACCCAATATGAAGCACAATCGCTGCATGACCATATCGGTCAAGGCAACGCGTGGTCTACGGCAGACCAATCTATGAATATTACACTACTGTCATCGGAACGTACCGGTGAATATACAGGTACAGCAGATGCCATTTATAAAAATATCGAATATATTGACCAAATGAATCCAAAAGATGTGTTAATCCTGTCAGGTGATCATATCTATCATATGGACTATAATGAAATGCTGCAATACCATAACGAAAATAAAGCACAGGCGACAATCGCAGTGGTCGAAGTACCATGGGATGAAGCGAGCCGTTTTGGTGTGATGAGCACAGATGATGACATGAACATTACCAAGTTCTCCGAGAAGCCAGCACAACCAGAAAGTAACCTTGCTTCGATGGGTATTTATGTATTCGATTGGCAATATCTCAGACAACACCTGATTGCTGATGCAGCACAGGCAGATTCCAGCCATGACTTTGGTAAAAACATTATTCCGCAAATGCTGGCGGATGGCGAGAAAGTCGTAGCTTATGAATTCCTTGGCTATTGGAGAGACGTTGGTACAATCAACAGTCTGTGGGAAGCTCATATGGATATTCTGCAACACAATCGTCAATTTGAACTTAAAAATGCAGAATGGCCGATGTTCTCTGCTGATTTTAATCCACTGGAAAACAATAACCACGATACTGCACCAGATTGCTCGATGGTGAGCAGCAAAGCAGTATTGGACGGTACGGTGGAACAATCCGTTGTGTTCAACGGCTCTACCATCGGCAAGCAAGCTGAGGTAAACAATAGCGTTATTATGCCCGGTGCAACCATTGGTAAACACGCGCGCATCCAGTACGCTATCGTTGCCGAAGGCGCGACTGTCAAAGACGGTGCTGTTGTTATCGGTACACCGGAAGAAATCGCTGTAGTGGCACCTTATGATACCGTATATGCGAAACCATCCGTACGCACACAACCAGCACGTCTGCTGCAAGAAGTATACGACAAATCTGGTCGTGTTCATGCAGGTGGCATGTCCTCTTAATATCTGCTTTATAGTAGATCGTACTATTGGATTCTATACGCAATGATTGATTATATAAAAAAGAAGCTGTTCTCTGAACACCATATGGTGTTGCGGAGACAGCTTTTTTTCATAAGTTAGCGTATACTAATTCAACTACTATTTTGTATCCACTGTACTGTTCAGTTCCTGTATCCAATGTAGACGATGTATCAGTAATATAGGAGCGACTTGGAGAAATATCCACGAATTGCTTGCCAATGGTCACATCATTGAACAGCGGCTCAAACAACGTCGCTGGTGCGTACAATACTCCATTCTTCCGCGTCAACTTTTCATCCAATACATAATCACCAGAAAGATCAATTACCTTTAATGTTCCTTTAACCTTCATCTGAGTGCTATTGGGATATAAGGTAATATGCTGGATCGGCGCTTCGATCTGAATATCCTTCGTACTCTGTTGCCAGATCACCTGATAACCGAGCGCTTCAGCAGTCAATCGTAAAGGAACCATTACTGTACCTTGAGCAGTACGATAAGGAGCCGCATGATCTGTATTGACCGTTTTGCCGTCGATTTGCAATGGATACGCAGGTGTTTGCTCCGCTGCTTGCGCAGGGAATGTGAATCCAGTTAAACTGCATGTCAACATGGCAGCAATTAGCCATTTTTTCATCATCTTCATTCATCCTTTCTTTGCCTTCTATCGTTTAGACGAAGCCCGCTGATAGAAAGTTACCGATGAATACAGATGAAGACAATGAATATGTGTTACTGTGGTTGCGACTGTGACAAAGCGCGCCATTCCTCTTCCAATATTGCCATTTCATAAACGCTATAATATTGACCATTACTATACGCTGTATCTCGCATCAAGCCTTCTTTACGAAATCCACAAGACTCATACAAACCCGCTGCTTGCTCATTATAGTCAAAAACGGCCAGTGTAATCCGATGCAAATTCAGCGCCTCAAAGCCAATACGCAAACCTTCCAGCACCATTTGTCGACCGTATCCTTTGCCACGCGCATGAGGATCACCGACCAGCACACGAGATAGGCGAGCGGATTTATTTTTGTGATCAATCCGGGTTAATGACATATGACCAATTGTTTGTTCACTCTGCCGATTCACCACTGCATAGATCAGCCCATCGGAATGTAGCGGATGATTGGCATCCTGAATGTACGTTTCCAGATCTGCACGCTGCAATGGATAGTTCCACATCGGACCTGCCCATTGCATAAGCATCTGCTGATCTTGCTGTGCTGTCCAGCTCAGCATCGTATCAAAATCTCGTTCGCCAAAATAGTGCAATCTCAGTTCATTGTCTACTGCTGGCGGTAACTTTTCATATAAGCTGGCAAGTTTGCCGTTGACATCATGCGTACCCATATAACGAAAATTCTGCTGTTGATAAAATCGGTTCAACGGCACCAACTCAGCCAGACAGTCAAGACGAAGCCCTTTTTTGCCTTGATCGGCTGCTCGCTGCACTGCCCAATCCAACATTGCAGCTCCCAAACGTTGACCACGGAATTGACGTAGAACGGTCAGGCGATGCAGATAGTAATACTCGGAATCATTTTTATGCTGCCAATAATCAGGATCATCTTGTTGAAGAGTGAACATTCCTGCCGGTTCTCCTTCATATTCAGCGATATATACTTCACGCTCCACAAAATAACTACGAATTAGTTCTGGTGTGAACAATACGCGTCGCCATTGCCCAATGCCTTTCTCTTCCATCCAATCCGCAGCCTCAACTAGAAAATCAGTAATCAGCTGTTCTTCTCCTTCGACAGCACGACGAATATGCAATCCAGTGACAGATGTTGGTTGCTGCTCATTTGACATCATATAGCTCCTCCCCATCCTCTATGTATGTTATAAAATATCCCCGTCCAGCAATGCTGGTTACGGGGATATTTTACAATTATGAATTCACGACAAGTGGAATGATAATTTTATTCTAATTCATCCGTGTTTTCTATAGACCGAATCGCAGTAAGTTGTTTCTCCTGCAAAGGCAGCTCTATAATTACCGTTGTTCCTTGATCCAGTTCGCTTTCGATACTCATATCACCTTTGTGCAACTGAACAATCTGCTGGGTAATGGCAAGCCCCAATCCAGTACCACCTTGATTCGGATTGACTTGGAAGAAGCGATCTTTGACCTTTTCCAGAAACTCTGCACTGATGCCGATCCCGGCGTCTTTGACCAGAATACGTACGCGCTGTGGTGCAGTCTCCTGAATGCTCAATTGGATGGTCGAATCATTAGGCGAGAACTTGATCGCATTATCGACCAGATTCAGAAACACTTGCTTCAAACGGTTCCCGTCTGCGTGCACAATATACGCGGCATCGCCCGGTTCTAGATTGAGCTTAATCTGCTTCTGCTCTGCCTTCGCCCAAACATTGAGCATCGTTTCCTGCAACACTTCTTTGAGATTCACTTCGCCCATAACAAGCTTCATCTGATTTTGCTGCAATTTGGAAAAGTCTAGCATCTCCTCGACTAACCCAATCAAACGTTCTGTTTCTTTGGAAATGATGCTCATGCCTAGCTTCGTTTCCTCTGGGTCAAAACCGCCAGAAACAAGCGTCTCACTCCAACCCTTAATCCCAGTTAATGGGGTGCGCAGTTCATGCGAGATAGAGGAGATAAAATCGTCCTTAATCTGATTACTGCGCACAATCTCGTCTGCCATATAATTCAGCGTAGAGGCAAGATCCCCGATCTCATGCGGATAATTGCCCTTGATCCTGACATTGAAATCACCCTTCGCCATCATTGTCGATACCCCGATGATGTTGTTAATCGGCTTCACGATAGAGTTGGCAAGTCCAATACTGACCATCAAGACGATTACGAGAATAATAACACCAATGCCTGCCGAAACGAGCGTAATGTAAAACAGCTTCTGGTTCACCAATTCTAATGAAGTCACATAACGAACAAGATATTCCTTATCGCCATTGACCTTGATTAGATGCGAGACCGCCATCACATCTTCACCGGTTCCAGACTGCTTGCCGATCCAGCGTGCACTAGTAACCGAACCGGACGTTATCTGTGTCACATCATTCGTCTTTACCGGCTTATCCACAATAAAGGAGGTTGAATTTTGCAGTACATTGCCCTGTGTGTCCAGTACTTGTACTTCCGCTTTGTCCAGACTGTAGTTGGATATGATATCCCGGTAATTTGCCGGTACGCGTGTGTTATCAAACGATGACTGCAAGTAGTTGGAGATGCCGTCATAGTAATACGTCCGGATGGCGAATAAAAACACCAGTTCCACCAGCAATATCGTCAAAAAGACAACGATAAAGTAATGCAGAACAATCTGTCGGGTCATCCCCTTTTTGATCATTATGAATCCCGGCCTCTCCATTTATACCCATGGCCCCATACCGTTTGCAGGAATTCCGGCTCGGATGGGTTGTTTTCGATTTTTTGACGCAGGCGACGGATATTCACATCGACAATCTTCGGATCGCCCATATACTCCTTGCCCCATACATGATCAAGCAGCAAATCACGGCTAAGCGGCGTATTTTCCTTTTCCAAGAAAAATTGTACCAACGAAAATTCGGTTGGTGTCAATTCGATCAGCTTGCCGCTTTTTTTGAATTGTTTGGAGATCAGATCCAGTGTGAATGGACCGGATTCAAATGATACTTTTGTATTCGATTCGCGCTGTACATTCACACGACGCAGCAGCGATTGAATACGCGCAATCAGTTCCGTCGGGCTGAACGGCTTGCTTACATGATCATCAGCTCCGACGGACAAGGCATAGACTTTGTCCTGCTCCTGCACTTTGGCAGTTAGGAAAATAATACCGATGCGCTCATTCTTCTCACGAATCCGGCGGCACACTTCGAAACCATCAATGCCCGGCACCATAACATCAAGCAGCGCAATATCGATATCCGGTACAGTTTCCAGCATATGCAGCGCCTGCTCGCCGTTCTCTGTTTCCAGCACTTCAAAGCCATTGCGCTTTAAGTTAATAATAATAAAACTACGAATTGATTCTTCATCTTCCATGATCAGCACTTTGCTCATGAATGATCCCCTCCAAGATACCTGGTTGATTGATATTGCCTGTTATTGTTAGTTTTGTACGATATTGATTTTGCTATTTTCCCAGAGGGCGATAATCTGACCACGATTCTGGGCGATGACTTTCCAGTCGCCATTATGATTATTCCAATCGCTTTCGCTAAAGAAACGGACTTCAGCGACTTTTTCCCCGGTATCCTTGAGAATGAAACGAATATCCTGATTTTTGTTCGATTTTGTATCGATTGTCAGCTTATCGTTCCAGTCCGGTGCAATTCGGATAACAAATCGACCCTGATCATCACGGTACTGCTGACTGACCAGCTTAGTTAATTGACTACCGCCATTCCATTGATAGTAGTACGTCCAGCGCGGAGTTTCTGTAGGCGAGATATTTTCCCAGCCTTCTGGTACAACATCTCTGCCAATTTCCAGAATCCCATCATTGTTAATATCTTCACTGGCAATTTGAATATTTTTGAATGTTGCCAGCAAGCTGCGTGGGAATACATCCACCAGCTCATTATTTTCCATAACGATCAAATGGGTCAGCCCAGATACACCAAGCGCTTCATCCAGAATAATACCGTTCTGATTGGAAGTCACTTTACCAGCGATCGTATTGTAGAAACTTTCGACACTGTTAGCCAGATCGATGCTGTCTATTTCCTGAAACCCGTTTTTGTAACGATATACAGTCACTTTGACATAGCCCAGATTTTCCTGATCGCCAAACTTGTCGATGGTTGCGATAGCAAGTTCATTCACACCATCTCCATCCAGATCGGTAATAAAGTAATACGAATACGGCATTTCGCTAACGGTCTTTAGAACGCCTTTGTCATAGCTATAAATAACGAGCGTCTTCAGCCCCGTATCTGAATTGGAAATTCCGCTATTGGAGTAGCCTACAATGATATCGCGTTTTCCATCATGTGTAATATCGCTAATCTCTACACTCTCCAGCGTGAATCCTGCACCTTCAATCGTATCTTTCTTTACCCATGTATCGCCAGATTTCTCAAAAATCAGACCGTTAATCCGACCATCGAATGTCTGGTAAAATACAATCGTCTCACTCGTTCCATCGCCATCCAGATCGACGGTCTGAATTTTGCTGGAATTGCCGTTTTTGGGACTTTGAATGCTAGCGCCCTCCGGTAATTCAGAACTAATCAAACTGCTCAATGTTTGTTTGTCTGAAGGCAGTTGTGGCGTCTGAATCAACGTTTTCGGATCAGCCAGCGGATTAAAGCTGCAACCGCTCAAAATGAATAGCAGCCCTGCGGTTGCCAGCAACTTGATCCAGATGCTTTTGCTCATCATATCACTCTCTCATAAAAAGAACGGCGTACCGCCCCATTGTTCAAATTCCCACCGTGTATTGTGATTTCATAACCAGCCGGTTCTGTCCGGTCTGTTCTCTGTGTAGCATAAGAACTCATATTGTTGTACGTGATCCGTATCTCTAAGGCAAACTATAACAACCGTCGCTCGGCACTAGTCAGTCGTCTTCCTTTGATATCAAACGATATATGACCAACCTGCATACCGATAATGCGCGTTGCATAGCGTTCAGCCAGTTCCAATGGAATAACGGAGATAACGGTCAGTCGCTCGCTGCTGCATAATCCGCGCAGCGTTTTGATCACTTCTTCGCCAGAGCGAGGATCAAGACCAGTGATCGGTTCATCTGCCAGAATCACCTTTGCGCCATGTGCTAGCGCGCGTGCAATTGCAACACGCTGCTTTTCACCGCCGCTTAGCGTACCAGCTTTTTGATGTGCTTTGTCCAGCAAGCCTAGCGTTTCCAAAATATCCATTGCACCCATATAATCATCCGAACGCACCATACCAGTTACCATACGCCAAATTGGCGTCTGCCCAGGTTGACCGATCAGCACCGTTTTCAGTGCTGTACGCTCTGGATGAAGCTGCGGACTTTGTTCCAGAAACGACCACTCTCTGCTAATTTTGCGTTTGCCACTAAAGCCCGATTTTAAAATATCTGTATCGCCAACACGGAAACTGCCTTCCGTCCAGCTTTCTTTCATGGCCAGACATTTGAGCAGCGTACTTTTACCACTACCGCTCGGTCCGACCAGTGCGATCATTTCGCCGTGTTGAATTTCCAGGCTCACATGATCCAGCACACAGGTTTTATGCTCGCCGACCGTTTTGGTCAGATGTTCAATTTGAATCATCGACATCTACTGCTGACCGCCTTTCTGCACTGTTGCTTCAACCATAACATCCTACTCTATAGTTTAGGGGAAAAAGCAAAGAAATGCCATCCGCAGACCTATTTTATTTTGATTTTTCAGAAAATGACCAACCAAATAGGGCAAACAGCACATAACAACCGCCTAGTACCCAGAACAGACTGGACGGCGAACCCATTTCAATCCCTTTTCCACCTACTGCTGGTCCAATGATACTACCAAAGTTGAAATGAAACGAAGCAAGCACATTCGCTGCTGGCAAATAGGCTCGTGGCAAGATATCTGCTGCATAAGCAAGACCAAGCGAGAAGAACGATCCTACTAGACCACCAGCGATAGCAAAAATAACCGCCAGCAGGATTTGCTTCGTTCCGACAAACGGTACGAGCATAAACAACAGACCACCGATACCGCCCGCTAACATCAATACTTTCTTCCGTCCAAACCGATCGCTCAGCATCCCTAAGGGAAGCTGTAAAACAAGCCCTCCGATGCCGATAAAAGGTAAAAGGAATGCAATATTGTCGGTGGACAATCCGATCCGCAATCCATAGACCGGGAAATTGCTGTTCATTGCCGCCTCCATATAGCCGTACAGCAGCGCTGGGATTAACGCATACCAAGCGAGCCGGTAACTGCGGCCAAAGCGTCCTTTTTCCGGTGTGGTGCTCTCGCCCTTCGCAGGTGCGCCATTGGGCAGCTTCCACCAGACCAGCAATGCAACAACGATGAATACCGCCGCCATAATCACGAATGGAACCATCATCCCCCAGTCTAGCAATGAAATGCCCAGTGGTCCGATGCTAAAGCCAATTCCGTAGGACATGCCGTAAATAGATAGATTGCGTCCACGATTCGCTGCGGGTGTCACCATGAGTACCCAGAGCTGCGCCACATAATGGATCGCACTATCGCCAATGCCAACGAGCAGCCGAAGTACGAACCAGAATGCAATCCCGGGAACGAGTGGGAATAACGGCAAAGCGATAATGACAAGCAGTAGACCGCATAATAACAACTTCTTGAACCCAAGCTTGCCAAGTAGCCGTTCAGCCACTAAGGTCATGGAAAAAGAACCGACATACAATGCCGCCGCATTGAGTCCGTTCATTGTAGAAGATACGCCCATTTGCTCCAAAAAGATGGCGAGTACGGGCAGCAGCATTCCCTGGCTCAGCCCCGCAACAATAATGGCAAGAATAAGAATCACGAAATGCAGAGTCTGATTGGAGTCAGCTCCAGTTGATGTACGTGCAGTGTTGTTAAACAAGGAATATTCCTCCATTTTTGCTAGGTAGATGTGTATTTTATTTTACAAACTGCCGGAATTATGCTGTAATTTGATAACGGTTCTTCTGTAAAAATCCTGCTATGTATGCATTTTCGGCCATCCCAATATTATAGTGGACAATTGGCCTGCAAACAAGCCATAATAAGCACAACAGGGTTTTAGGAATCAGCCTGTTTTTTAGCATTTTCCGCGTTTGGATATGCGGCTACCGACTATATTTGGGAGGTCTTGGTTTCATGAGCTATCAGGTGAAAATCGACATTTCCCCGGTCTATGATCTGCTCGGCAGTTTTATGGTCTATGTGACCAAAAAATGGATTCGTGACATCGATCTGGGCCCGGAATGGATCAGGGAAATTGATAATAGGTTAAGCAATGGAGTACGGATGGCAATTCTGGAGGCTTCTTCTTGGCCTTTTGACGATTATGACGCACTGTATGCTTGGGCTAGCTGCCGGACACGCGAAGGCTCGGTCAGCGATTTTCTGGATCATCTGGAAAGTATGCCGGAAACGGATATGTGGAATGAGATTCATCCGCTGATGCCTGGACTCACACTGAGCGAAGCGATCCGTATTCAAAAAAGCTACGCTCCACTGCTCAAGCTGTGGTACGAAAATTATTTTAACGAGATCGAAAATGAAATTTTGCCGCTGATCGCCGAGGATGGCGAAGAGAAATTGCGGTTACTTGATAAAATGGAACCTGCTGCGCTGATTGAATATGCGTCCGGCGGTCTAGTCGTTCCCGAAATGCCCGGTCTGAACACCGTTATTCTGTTCCCGACCGTGCACAATCGTCCGATCAATACGTATTGTTTCTATGAAGGCTTTTTGTTAATTCAATATCCGGTCGATGTGCATGAAGAAGGCGAAGAAGACCCGCCAAACGTATTACTGCGTATGACTCGCGCATTGTCCGATCCAGAGCGTCTACGTATGCTGCGCTATATTGGCGGCGATGAGCCGAAATCATTGCAGGATATGTCCCATGATCTGCTTCAGCCGCAAGAGACGCTAATGCATCATCTGATGATGCTACGTGTAGCCGGTCTGCTGCGCATTCATCTGGGCAGAGAGGATATTGACAGGTTCAGCCTGCGTCAGGACGGCGCGTCCGAATTGCAGCTGTTCCTTGAATCGTATATCCGTATTTAAGGAGTGAACGTCATGAACAACATTCGGCACCAGCATCTGATCTTCGATATGGATGATACGCTGATTTATTGTAACAAATATTTTAATTTGATTTTGGATGAGTTTATTACGCTGCTATCGGGATGGTTCAAAGAATACGATCTAGCTATGGACGATATTCGGCAAAAGCAGATCGAGATCGACGTTGCCGGTGTACATGTGGTCGGCTTTGCGAGTGAGCATTTCCCCGCTTCGCTGGTGGAAACGTATCGTCATTTCAGCCGTCTGTATGGTCGTCCACTGGACGATAGTGAGGAACGCCAACTGAAGCTGCTCGGCAGCAGTGTGTACGAGAAAGAAGTTGAACCGTATCCAGGTATGGTTAATACGCTCGAATCGCTGCGTCTTGCCGGTCATACGCTTTATTTATATACCGGTGGCGAAACTGCTATTCAACAGCGCAAAATCGATCAAATGAAGTTAAGCTCCTTTTTCGGAGAGCGCATCTTCATTCGTCAGCACAAAAATATTACTGCACTAGAAGAAATCATCACGACCCAGCTATTGCCTCGTCAGGATACATGGATGATCGGCAATTCGCTGCGTTCCGATGTACAGCCTGCATTGCAAGCGTCGCTGAATACGATCTATATCAAGCAGGAATTAGAATGGGCGTATGATATTGTGCAGCTGCAAACCGGCAGTGAGCAATCGTTCCATACAGTTTCACATCTGACTGATGTACCGGATACGATTCACCAACATCTGAATATTTACGATAACGAACAAAAACGGACCTGGGGTTAAACCCGGTCCGTTTTTTGTGATAAGACATTTTGGTGAGACAATAGGATTTATACTTCTGATCCAGTGCCTTACTATACATTCAGCAATACCAATCTCACTCGAAGAAAATTAAGAATCGACAGCTTCCACTCCAAGCTTACCGGTTTGGCGATCTATAAGCTTAATACGCGCTTTGAAGTCATTACCGCCTTTTTTAAATGATAGCACCTGACTTTCACCCTTTAACAACAATGCTTTGAGCATTTGTACCGATACAGATTTACCAGAAAACTCTTTCCAGATGACAAAGCTACAGCCCTGTTTGAAATGAGAGCATCCATAGCCTTTGCGACCTTCAATAATCGTTCCGCCGCAGCCTTGGCGTGGGCAACTACCAAGTGCCGTATGAGAGGGCACGGACGATCCGTTAGAACGATTGCTCTGAGTGCTAGCGCTGTTAGCATTCTCCCTTTGATCAGCCTTAGAACTTCGTACAGCGCCTGTCGCTGATGATGAGGCTGTTTCGCTTACGCCAGTATGACGATTGCCATTTTCTCTGTTCTCGCTAGTAGCTGTCGATTGCGTACGAGACGATTCGTAATTGGAAGTAGAGTAAGACTGTGCATACGACATATCCTCTGGCGGCGCGTCTGGCATGGGATGATCGACAATAGCCGATGCAGATGACTTGTTACGGCTACTTGCCTTGCTACGCGCCGAGCGCGCCCCCTCTGCTCCATTGGATGAACTCGTAGAACGCGACCGGGAAGACGATGCACTATTGGAACTACTGGAACGGCTACTAGTGGATGTGCGGGTGCTACTCGATGTGCGAGAGCTTGTACGTTTCCCTTTTCCTTTGGAGCGTGATGATTCATCTCCAAACAATCCGGCAGCAGCGGGAGTCTGTGTTCTTACCTTATCGATCACCGATACGGCGAATTTCTTCACACTTTCCAGAAACCGGTCGGAATCGGCTTCGCCACGCGAAATCTGGTTTAATCGCCGTTCCCATTGTCCGGTCATCTCCGGGGAAGTGAGCAGCTCTACGCCTGCGGCTCGGATCAGCTCGATTGCTGCTCTTCCTTTGAGCGTTAACTCGATCTTTTTGCCTTTGGCAGTAACATAACCAACCTGCTTGAGACGCTCAATCGTTGCAGCGCGTGTTGCTGGTGTACCAAGACCTGATTCCTTCATCGCATCCCGCAATTCCTCATTCTCAATCTGCTTGCCAGCACTTTCCATCGCTTTGAGCAGTGTGCCTTCTGTATACGGCTTTGGTGGCTGTGTTTCCTTTTCTTTCACATCCGCTTTGCGACACTGCACCGGCAGTTTGCTATCGATAGTGAACGGCTTGTCCGTTTCCTGCTCTTGCTGCTCTTCGCCGTCTGCATCTTTTTTGGACGACTTGTTGCCTGGTTTGCCTTTGTCTTTATCCGGCAACGTCACCTTCCAGCCCGGCGATAACAACTCCTTGATCGCTGTTTTGAACGTCTCCTGCTCGACCACCGTCAGCACTGTATGGTGCTTATACTCCGCTGGTGGATAAAATTGTGCCAGAAAACGGCGAATAATGAGATCATACAGCTGCTGCTCTTCCTTGCTCAGCGTACCGGGCTTTTTCAATGTCGGCAAAATCGCATGGTGATCTTCCACCCGTGCCGGATTACAAACAGACTTATTATTCACATGCACACGCTTGCTATCGGCTTCACTAGCGAGCTGAGCATAATCGCCGTTTTGCAGCATATTCAATACCTTGTGCATGCCATCAATATTTTCCTTCGTCACATAGTTGGAGTTCGTACGCGGATACGAAATGATCTTATGACGTTCATACAATGCTTGCGCTACATCCAGCGTCTTTTTGGCGGAAAAGCCGAATTTGGCGTTGGCATCGCGCTGTAACAATGTTAGATCATACAGCTTATACGGATACTCTTTGCTTTCCTTGATCTCGTACTTACTAATCTTGCCCTCTTTGCCTCGCACTTTCTCTGCAATGGCTTCGCCTTTGGCTTTATCGGTCAGACGGTCTTCCCCTTGCCAGATGCCTTCATACGTTTTGTCCTTTTGCTTGAACGATGCTTTCACCTCGTAAAAGGTCTGAGAAGTGAAGTTTTCGATCTCCTTTTGCCGATCATAAATAATTGCCAGCACTGGTGTCTGTACCCGACCAACAGATAACAGATTGTTATGCTTGGTCGTAAATGCACGCGACGCATTCATGCCGATCAGCCAGTCCGCTTCACTACGTGCTCGGGCAGCCTGAGTGAGGTTCTCAAATTCACTGCTATCCCGCAACTGGTCAAATCCGCGCCGAATACTCTCGGCAGTCAGATCGGAGATCCACAGCCGCTTGACTGGCTGCTTCAACTTGAGTTGACGCTGAATCAAAGCAAAGATATGCTGCCCTTCCCGCCCAGCATCGCAGGCGTTAACGATACGGTCGCATTGCTTCGCTAGATCACCGATCACCTTGAGCTGATCCTTCGTGCGCGGATTCGGCACGATCTTGAATTGCTCAGGAATAATCGGCAAATCGCCAAAGTTCCAGCGCTTGTATTTACTATCATATGCTTCCGGCTCTGCTAGTCCGATCAGGTGACCGATTGCCCAAGTGATAATGTAACGTTCACCTTCAATATATGTGCGCTGATTGCGTGCACCAGGTTCGATCACCGCCGCAATATTACGTCCCATATCCGGTTTTTCGGCAATAACGAGAATTTTCATGCTTTCATTCCTTTCAGGGAATGGTGATGTATACCGTATTGGTATGATTATCATCATTTTAACGGATTTTCGGCAAAAAAAGGAGCCACACTCTGGAGTGCAGCCCCCTTTATACCACGTTCGTATAACTCTATTTTAGTATAGCACAATTGCGATTGTAAATCGAACCGAATCCATGGATGGGAAACCGAGAATACATGACTGCATCGCAGTCGAATCCTCTCTGCCTTATTATACGAGAACGGTTGCGCCCATCAGATATTTATCCACTTCGCGCGCAGCTTCGCGACCTTCGTTAATCGCCCACACAACCAGACTTTGTCCACGACGCATGTCACCCGCAGCGAATACTTTATCCACATTCGTGGTGTATTTGCCATAACGTGCTTTTACATTCGTCCAGCGGTCACTTTCCAGTCCCAGCTGCTGGGAAATCGTTTGCTCTGGTCCGTCAAAACCGATTGCAATCAGTGCCAGTTCTGCTGGGAATACACGCTCTGTACCCGGAATTGGCTGATAAATTTTGCGACCTGTTTCATCAACAATACGTTGAATCTGAATCGTATGCAGTTCTTTCAGGTTACCATTTTCATCACCGACAAATTTGGTTGTCATGATTGAGAACTCGCGCGGATCGCTACCGAAGATCGCTTTTGCTTCTTCCTGCGCGTAATCCAGTGTGTATACATTCGGGAATTGCGGCCACGGGTTAGCGATCGGATCGCGCTCCAGTGGTGCTTTATCATGCGTACCGAATTGCGTTACACTGCGACATCCGTGACGCAGGGAAGTAGCTACACAGTCAGAACCGGTATCCCCGCCACCGATAACGATCACGTCTTTGTCCTGAGAGGACAAGTAATTACCATCTTCCAGATTGCTATCCAAAAAGCTCTTGATCGTGCCGTTCAGGTAATCCATCGCGTACACTACACCATTCAGCTTGCTGCCTTCGATGTTGAATTCACGCGGTTTCGTTGCACCGCCACAAAGCACGACTGCATCATAATCATCGACCAGCTGCTGTGCAGGGATGTCTTTACCAATCTCGGTGCTCGTAATGAACTCAATACCTTCCTGTTTGAGCAAGTTTACACGACGCTCGACGATTTGTTTATCCAGCTTCATGCTCGGAATACCATATGTCAGCAGTCCGCCAACACGGTCGGAACGTTCGTATACGGTCACACTGTGACCAGCTTTGTTCAGCTGTGCAGCGCATGCCAATCCGGCAGGACCGGAACCGATAACAGCTACACGGCGACCCGTACGCTTCTCCGGCGGCTCAGGTACAACCCAACCTTCGGCAAAGCCTTTTTCAATAATCGCTTCTTCAATCGTCTTGATCGTGACTGGCTGACCAATCAGACCGACTGTACACGAACCTTCACACGGAGCCGGGCAGATACGACCAGTAAATTCCGGGAAATTATTCGTTTTGTGCAGACGCTCCAGCGCTTCTCTCCACAGACCACGATATACGAGGTTATTCCATTCTGGAATCAGGTTATGAACCGGACAGCCAAAGGTGGACCCTGCCATGTTCATTCCCGTGTGACAGTAAGGCGTTCCGCAATCCATACATCGTGCGCCTTGTGTACGCAGCTCGTCTTCAGCCATATGCTTGTGGAACTCTTCCCAGTCTTTTACACGCTCAAGCGGATCACGATCCGCAGGAATTTGTCTTTTATATTCCATAAATCCAGTAGGTGTAGACATGTTAAATTTCCCCCATCCGTTCTATACGCTGCCGACCTTCTGCAATAACCAGTCTGCCGATAAGTTTATTTTCAAGAGTAGCATTATGACCAAGATTGGCAAAATGGATTAAGCGCATAATTATTTGTACTTTTTACATAGAGATTACACCGTCATGAAAGATCTTGCAATAACAATCGTGTGATTTTCATCAAATTTTGCATATTTTTATTTTTTTCCTCTTATCGATATCGCTAATCTCCCCCTACAGCCGCAAGGGTTTCAGCATTTTCTTCAGACAAAATATACATTTATGCAAAAACACGAGATTTCCCCTTAACAAGACATGTATCCAGCAAATATACAAAATCTTCGGACCATTATACAAGCATTATGAGATTTTGTTAATAATTATGCATTTCAATTGAAAGTAATACGCCGATTTAGCGACGCACATACTTTTCAAAATGGTACTCATACACATTCTTTTCATCACGGATACCCGGCGTATCTTGCTCCAGCTTCCATAGCGACCAATCGACTGCCGGAAAATACGTATCTCCATCAAACTCATGCTCAATCTGCGTAACAAGCAAAACATCCGCATGTCGTAAAAATAGTTCGTAAATTTGCGAGCCGCCAATAATCATTAGCTCATCATCACCCGCGAGCTTCAGCGCCTGCTCCACTGTGTGCACGACCTCAGCACCTTCTGCTACAAACTTCGGATCGCGTGTCAGTACAATATTGCGGCGATTAGGAAGCGGCTTTGCGCCAAACGATTCCCAGGTTTTGCGCCCCATGACAATTGTTTTGTGCTGCGTCTGTTGTTTGAAATAAGCCATATCGGCAGGCAACTTCCACGGCATATCGTTATATTTCCCGATTACTCCGTGCTTGCCCTGCGCCCAGATCAATGTCATTGTCATTGTGGCCAAACCTCCTGTCTTCCAGTGTATATCCGATTGATGTCCATCTGAACAAACCGGATAAGTTTATTCTATATCATATCATTAAAACCTATCATTCTGCATCAACTTCTTGTAATCTTTTACGAATGATTTGTAAGTGTATATAATGGATAATTCGTGAAAAAGCAAGTTATTAAAAGTTTTATATGGGGAGATTGATAAATTTGATCAACTTACTGTAATTGGAAATTTGAATTGGAGCTGCGTAATGGAATTGTGAGAGGTGCATGCGGAAGTTTTGTACTGTGGTGTGCAGGATGGCTGGATAGCAAAATAAAAGGACACTCTTCGAGTGGAAGAATGTCCTTTTATTCATTGTTTCATTTGTAGACTATTTGTAGACTCTAACTGCATATAGATAGAGCATTAGACATCAAGGTGAACATGGCAGAATAACCTTGGGCTTATCTTCCGCTTACCTTATGCTTACAACGAGAGAAATAAGCGAGTAACTATCATTCATCAAATAGCGATTGGTGCTTTGATAGTTGGATGGTATTCATAATTTTGAAATTGGAAGTCTTCGAATGTGTAGTCGAAGATCGATTCTGGCTTGCGTTGAATGGTCAGTGTTGGCAAATGGTGTGGTTCACGGGTCAATTGTAGTTTGACCTGTTCCAGATGATTGTTATAAATGTGTACGTCGCCGCCCGTCCAGATCAGATCACCGACTTGCAAATCGCATTGTTGGGCGACCATATGGGTTAGCAGTGCATACGAAGCGAGATTGAATGGCAGACCGAGGAACGTATCGACGGAACGCATTTGGAACATGCAGGACAGCTTGCCATCAGCTACGTAAAATTGGAACGCATAGTGGCATGGTGGTAGTGCCATGTTATCAACTTCGGCAGCATTCCATGCGTTGACGATATGACGACGGGAATTGGGGTTGTTTTTGATTTGCTGGATTACAGACGTGATCTGATCAACCTGTTCGCCGCCTGGACCACGCCAATCACGCCATTGTGAGCCGTAGACGCGACCGAGATTACCATCTTCGTCTGCCCATTCATCCCAGATCGTCACGCCATTCTCACGCAAATAATTAATATTAGTATTCCCACTCAGAAACCAGAGCAGTTCATGAATAATCGAGCGCGTATGCATCCGTTTCGTTGTCAGCAGCGGAAAGCCTTCCTGTAAATTGATTCGCATCTGACGACCAAATACAGAAATCGTTCCTGTTCCTGTACGGTCACCTTTCTCGACACCATTGTCTAGAATATCCTGCAACAGTTCTAAATATGCTTTCATTACTATACACCTCATAACTAAGACTTGTGTTCTGGCACAGCAACAGCTCCTAAGTCACCTATTGTAAATCAAGATCCTCATCTTGCTGTGCTCATTGTGCAACGCTACACGTTGCGATGGTCGCTGTTTTTAAACACAAAAACTAGTGTACCATTGTTGATGATTTCATGTACAGCTTCTTCAAGCTTTCTACTCACTAAGTTCTATTATAATCATTTGAACTTCAAATACCTATCATTCTTCTCTACAAATGATTTCTATTTTATGTACAGTATATATCAAGTCTTATGCATCTATAGCGCAATAGCACCATACAAACAAAATAAAAACCCCTGACTGCAATAGCAATCAGGGGCTTCATTACACATTCAAGCGAAAATTAACGAGTTTCGCGGTGAAGCGTGTATTTTTTCAGACGTGGGCAATATTTTTTCAGCTCAAGACGCTCCGGATGGTTCCGTTTGTTCTTGGTTGTTGTGTAGTTACGATCGCCAGTCTCTGTGCATGCCAAAGTTACGATAACGCGCATGTGAATTCACCTCACTTCATTGGTAATCAGGAATGATTAAATTAACTCTTCCGTAAAATCAATTAAACACCTTGTCCATTTTAGCATACATTGTTTTAAAAACCAATACATTTTTACGAACATGTATTCACTTGAATTCCAGCATATGAAAAACCGCCAGGAGCTCTCTGGCGGCTGTTCCTCACCTTTGCCTGCTTATGAATCTGTACAATCTCACCAGTTGCCTGAGAAGTGTACGTTCTTGTTCACCGCTGTATAAAGGCTGCATGGTTGCATACTTCTGCCATCGGGGATAAAAGTCCAATCACGAGTACGATTAAGCAACAAATAATGATATATGGCAGAGACTAAAGAATAAGTTGATTGTAGAGATAACAGTATGCTGCACCGCTGAATGCAGCATACTGTTCATCGCTATCCTCTATCTTACTTCTCGTATACAACACGGAAAATGTATTCACTCTCATCTTATGATAAGAACAAATGTAGTCCCTTTTGAAAAGAAATTACTTCTTACGTGGAGCTACAACGTGGATCGGATGACCCATAACCAGCTCAGCTGCTTCCATTACGATCTCACCCAGTGTTGGATGCGCATGGATTGTCAGAGCCAGATCTTCGAGTGTAGCTCCCATTTCGATAGCCAGACCCAGTTCTGCAATCATGTTAGAAGATTCCAGACCTACAATTTGGCTACCCAGTACAACGCCTGTTTCTTCATCAGCAACGATTTTCACGAAGCCTTCAGTATTACCCAGAGAAGTTGCACGACCGTTACCAGCATAAGGGAATTTACCTGCGGATACTTTGTATCCGTTCGCTTTTGCTTCCGTTTCAGTCAGACCTACGCTTGCGCATTCAGGATCAGTAAACGCTACAGCAGGTACACATTTGTAATCGATCACGGAAGGCATACCGGAGATTACTTCAGCTACCACTTTTGCTTCATAAGAAGCTTTGTGTGCCAGTGCCGGACCTTCAACGATGTCGCCGATTGCAAAGATGTGCGGAATGCTTGTGCGTCCTTGGTGGTCGATTTTCACCAGACCACGATCAGTCAGTTCCAATTCGATCAGATCCAGACCCAGTTCGCCGTCTGTATTTGGACGACGACCAACTGTAACGAGCAAGTAATCCGCAGTCAGTTCTTGTTCTTTGCCATCTACTGTGAATTTTACAGTAACGTCTTTGTCGGTTTGAGTTGCACTTTCTGCTTTCGCGTTTGTGAAGATCTCTGCACCGGATTTTTTCATATTTTTCGCTACGAGCGAAGTCATATCTTTATCGAAGCCTGGCAGAATTGTATCCAGACCTTCAATGATTGTAATTTTTGTACCAAATTTAGCATACATTTGGCTCAACTCGGCACCGATGTATCCACCACCGATAACGATCATCGATTTTGGAATTTCAGGCAGGTTCAGTGCTTCTGTTGAAGACAGGATGCGACCGCCAAACGGGAATGCTTTCAGTTCGATTGGACGGGAACCTGTTGCGATGATGCAGTTTTTGAAACGGTAGCGCGGGGACTCATGGTCATTGAACAGACGCGCTTCGTTTTCATTGATGAACATGCACTCACCTTGGAAAACTTCAACTTTGTTGCCTTTGAGCAGACCGCTTACGCCGCCAGTCATTTTTTTCACAACGCCGTTTTTAAATTCTTGTGTTTTACCGAAGTCAACTTTTACGTCGCCTACCGTAATACCGAATTGTTCGCCGTGCTGTGCAGCTTCAAACTGGTGAGCAGCTGCGATCAGCGCTTTGGAAGGAATACAACCGCGGTTCAAACATACGCCACCAAGTTCGGACTTGTCGACGATCAGAACTTTTTGACCCAATTGTGCAGCGCGGATGGCGGCTACATAGCCACCAGGTCCCGCACCGATTACTAACGTTTCAATATCGATAGAAGCATCTCCTACTACCATTGAATTACACCTCCATAGTTAACAGCTCAGGGTTACCAAGCAGTGATTTGATATGGTTCATAAAGTGTTGTGCAGTTGCGCCGTCAATAATACGGTGGTCAAAGCTCAGGGACAGTGCCATTACTGGTGCTGCTACCACTTCGCCATTTTTGATTACCGCTTTTTCGCTGATGCGACCTGTACCCAGAATCGCAACTTCAGGGAAGTTGATGATTGGAGTAAAGAACATACCGCCTGCGGAACCGATGTTGGAGATCGAGATTGTGCTGCCTCTCATTTCGTTAGCAGCCAGTTTACCGTCACGTCCACGAACAGCCAGATCGTTGATTGTATCAGCGATCATGAAGATACTCTTACGGTCAGCATCTTTTACAACCGGTACGATCAAGCCGTTAGGCGTATCTGTTGCGATACCGATGTCGTAGTGTTTTTTGTAGACAATTTCTTCTGTTTTTTCGTCGATAGAAGCGTTCAATGCCGGGAATTGACGCGCCGCGGACACGAGTGCTTTTACGATGAATGGCAGATAAGTGACTTTTGTACCGCGTTTTTCAGCCAGTGGTTTCATGCGTGTACGGAAAGCAACCAGTTCCGTAACGTCAACTTCGTCCATGATCGTTACGTGTGGAGCTGTGTACGCCGATTTCACCATAGCGTTAGCGATAACTTTACGGATACCTTTGAATGGTACGCGCTCTTCGTCGCCAGCTGCGGATGCTGCTGGTGCAGAAGATGCTGCTGGAGTTGCTGCGGAATCTACCGGCGCAGCTGCTTTGTCTGCTGCCGCTGCTTCTGTTGTTGCGCTAGAAGCTACTTGACCGCCACCTTGTTTGAACGATTCGATATCTTCGCGAGTGATTTTGCCGTTGCTGCCTGTGCCACTTACTTGACCCAGATCAACGCCTTGCTCACGTGCAAATTTACGAACGCTTGGTGTAGCCAGTACATCTTTGTTTGGTGCTGCCGGTGCGGAAGCATTTGTTGCTTGACCGTCTTTGGCATCAGCCGGGCTGGATGCTGCTGGAGAAGTGCTAGTATCAGCGCTACCTTGAGCTGCATCGATTTCTTGACCGCTCTTCTGTTCTGGAGCAGATTGCTCAGCTGGTTCTTCATCCTCTTGATCAGGGATATCGCCTGTTGCATCGATGATTGCTACTGTTTCGCCAACGTGGCAAACTTGACCATCATTGGTCAATACTTCAAGTACTGTACCTTCAACTGGACAAGGAACTTCAACAACCGCTTTATCATTTTGTACTTCCATGATGATGCTGTCATCAGTTACTTTGTCACCTGGTTTAATGTGCATCTTGATGATTTCGCCTTCGTGCAGTCCTTCACCAAGCTCTGGAAATTTATATACGAATCTTGCCACTTGCAAAACCTCCCTGATTAAAATTGTTGAACAGCGCATAAGGCCGGTATGTCAACAATCGTTGATAAATAATAAATAGATATAGTAGAACGTATAGCGACCGATATGCCGCTTATGGGCAAAGCCAAAAGGCGCCTGTAGAAAGGTGTTCGCCGGTCTCCACCTTCCCGGGATGGATGGTTGACCGGACGAATGCCATCTTGCAATCCGCCTCTTGTTTCCTTGCACCTTTAATTCATCAAGTCGTGAACGTTAGGTTCAAAAAGCCGGATGGCTATTTTAATCCAATTAGAAGTTCATTACTTTGTTTACAGCGTCGATAATGCGTTGCGGTGTAGGCAGCCAAGCATCTTCAACTTGTGCGAACGGATAGATTGTATCCGGCGGGCAAACACGCAGTACTGGAGCTTCCAGATGCAGGATTGCTTTTTCGTTGATTTGTGCGATAACTTCTGCTGCTACGCCAGAGCTCTTTTGAGCTTCTTGAACCACGATAGCGCGGTTTGTTTTTTGTACGGAAGTGATGATTGTATCGATATCGATTGGGCTCAGTGTGCGCAGATCGATAATTTCAGCTTTGATGCCTTGTTCTGCCAGTTGATCAGCAGCTTTGGTTGCTGTGTGAACGGTCATACCGTAACCGATCAGAGTTACGTCAGAACCTTCACGTACAACATTGGCTTTACCGATTTCGACAGTATAAGCTTCTTCAGGTACATCAGCACGGAACGCATGGTACAGGTTCAAGTGCTCCATGAAGAAGACAGGGTCGTTTTCGCGAATTGCTGCGATCATCAGACCTTTTGCATCGTAAGGGTTCGAAGGGATAACCACTTTGATACCCGGTGTTTGTGCCAGCAGACCAGACAGATCGTCCGTGTGCAGCTCAGCCGCTTTTACGCCGCCACCGAAAGGTGTACGGAATACGATTGGTGCATTGTAACGACCGCCGGAACGATAACGCAGACGTGCCGCTTGTACTGCCATTTGATCGAGAGCTTCAAAGATAAAGCCTACGAATTGAATTTCAGCAATTGGACGGAAGCCTTGGATACCCAGACCGAATGCCAGACCGCCGATTGCGGACTCAGCCAGCGGCGTATCGAATACGCGCTCCTCGCCAAACTCGTCTTGCAGACCTTCTGTCGCACGGAATACACCGCCGACTTTACCTACGTCCTCACCAAAGATGAGCACGTTAGGATCGTTTTTCATCTCAACGCGAATCGCGTCACGAATCGCTTCTTTCATATTCATTTGTGCCATTTGCTTCATTTCCTCCTTAAACATTTCACTGTTCATGTTCACGCATCAAGGATGTGCTACGGTACTATAGATAAACCTCAAACGCCCCTAAGGACAGATCATCTTATTGGAAATCAGCTTTTTGCTCTTCCAGATCGTGAGGTGTTGTTTCGAACATGCTATCGATCAGACCGGCAACAGTCATTTTCTCTGTTTTCTCGGCTTTTTTGATTTCTTCGTTCACTTTTGCTTTTGCTTCTTCTCTTACGCGCTCTGTATCTTCGTCAGACCACAGACCTTTTTCACCCAGGTATTTGGCAAGGCGAGCAATCGGATCTTTTTCGCTCCAGATACCTTCTTCGTCTTTGGTACGATATTTACTCGTATCATCGGACATGGAGTGTGGACGGAAACGATAAGTGACAGCTTCGATCAGAGTAGCGCCTTCACCGTTACGTGCGCGTTCAGCAGCTTCACGAACAGCCGTGATAACCGCGAATACGTCCATACCGTCGATTTTTACGCCAGTGATACCAGCAGCAATCGCTTTGTGTGCGATCGACAGTGCAGCGGTTTGTTTAGCAAATGGAGTTGTGATGGCATAGCCATTGTTTTGTACGAAGAAGATTGCAGGCAGTTTGTATGCACCAGCAAAGTTCAGACCTTCGTAGAAGTCGCCTTCCGAAGAACCACCGTCACCTGTGTAAGCAATAACGACTTGTTTTTGTTTTTTCAGTTTGTAACCCATAGCGATACCCATCGCATGAACGATTTGCGCACCGATGATAATTTGCGGCATCAGAACGTTAACGCCTTCAGGAATGCGTCCACCTTCTTGATGACCACGGGAGTACAGGAATGCTTGGTGCAGCGGCAGACCGTGCCATACCAGCTGAGGCATATCACGGTAACCCGGACATACGAAATCTTCTTTATCAAGCGCATATACGCTACCTACCATTGTTGCTTCTTGACCGGAAACCGGTGCATAGAAACCAAGACGACCTTGACGGCCGAGGTTAACGGCACGATCATCCCAAGTACGTGTAAATACCATACGGTACATAATTTCTTTCAATTGATCATCAGTCAAATCAGGCACTTTGTCAGGATTAACAATTTTGCCTTCTGGGGAAAGAACGGAAAGTGTTTCCACTTCTTCCGTGTAAACTTCATAAGGAACCTTGCTCATTTTATTCACCTCAATAAAAAATTTGAATATCATGTTCCGCTGTTATAGAATTATTATACACCTGTTCTACTCCGTTCGTCAAAGCATACATTGAAATTCATAAGCAGCAGCAATTATTGTATGTATAACAGGTTTATTTAATTAATATAACAGTTAATGCAAATGTAAATACTTTTCCTAAAAAGCACACCACTTAATAGTAACGTATTATACGTTGTAATGCAAAATTCTGATACAACAATTACGATGAAAAAGGTGATCTCCATGACAGATTCTCGCTACTTGAAGCGAACCATTCTAAAAGAGGAAATACAGAGCCGCCATTTGGGTGAATCCCGTACGCTACGCATCTATCTTCCGCCCGGTTATAATGAACTGCTTAGCTATCCCGTTATTTATTGTCAGGATGGCGAGGAGTTTTTTAACTTTGGACGAATTGCTACTTACGCCAATCAGTTAATTTTGGACGATAATATTGAACCGTTTATCGTCGTTGGTGTAGAAGTAAACACGAAAATCCGTACTCAAGAATATGCGCCATTCGGTAGTCGCTTTGATGCTTATACCGCCTGCTTTGCCGAGGAGATTATTCCATATATTGAAGGAAAATATCCAGTACGTACATCAGCTGATGAGCGTATCCTTGCTGGCGATTCGCTTGGTGGCAGTGTATCTATGCACCTTGCCCTCCTCTATCCGCAGCTATTCCAGCGAATTATCAGTCTATCCGGTGCTTATTACGAGCAGAGTCAGAAGCTGATTGCCGCTGAAACTAACTTGTCTGCCTTGGACGTATACATGATCGTCGGTTTGCAGGAAACGGATTTTGAAAGTGATACTGGCGTATACGACTTTGTACAGTTGAACCGCGACACACGCGATCTGTTACTGGAACGAGGCGCTACTGTCCGTTATACTGAAAAAGACGGCAAGCACCTATGGGGCTTCTGGCAAAAGGAATTGCCCGATGCACTCAAATATTTCCTCAAGGAAGTCTAATTCAGCAATCAGTAACAAGTGTCGTTCCAAGTCTACTTTGCTGTAACCAGTCTCGATAATTCACCGTTCCAGTGAAGACGCGTTTAATCAGACATGACAATACATCTTCTACTTACGATGATCCAGCCGCAGCGTATCTGTCGCTGCGGTTATTGATATAGGCAGTATGAAGAAGATGAAGGGGTATCACTACGGACGGTTAGCATGAACATTGGTACGACGATTGTATGATCGTTCGTCCGGTACAGGTGCTGCGTTACTCAGCGTATGGGAACTGTCATGGACAACTCTTAACTTATTACATTTAAAAATGGGAATTCAAACGTCATTTCTCAATGTTTACGCTTACATTTTCAACAATAACAATAGACATATCTGTCAGCGCAACATCATAAGCGTTCCAGCAAACAGATCCTATTCCCAAACTCTATTGTATCGGTGTATGTAAAAGTTGCGCAACTGTAATTTTCAATTTAGAGTTACATATATGGATAGGCTTATCGTAAATTGCCGTTGTTCTCTTAGCGGCACATTATTATGGACAGAAAGAGGGAGATTTCATGGCTGCAACACGCGCTCTTATTTTCTCAGGCGGTCTGTTACACCCTGATTTTTTGAAGGAAATTCGTGACGATGATTTTGTGATCGGCGCTGATCGGGGAGCATTGTTTCTGGTAGAGCACGGGATCAGACCGAATCTGGCGATTGGTGATTTTGATTCTTTGCAGGATCAGCATATCCAGTTGGAACAAATTCGCGAGAATTCCGATGAACTGGTCGTGTTCGATCCTGTTGATAAAAACTGGTCTGATACGGAAGCTGCGTTCGAAGCAGCTATGCAGCGTCATATTCAGAATATGGTTATCTTTGGTGCACTGGGTACGCGGTTTGACCATACGATTGCGAATGTACAATTACTGGTGCGGGCTGTGCAACATCAGGTGCATTGCGTTATTCAGGATATGAACAACTACATATCGTTGACATCCACATCCTCCATCGTGCATAAGCTAGAGTATCCTTATGTATCGCTGCTGCCAATTACGTCCGAAGTGACTGGGATTTATCTGGAAGGATTTCAGTATCCGCTGGAAAATGCTACGCTGCGGATGGGGCAATCCTTAGGAATTAGCAACCATCTGGCAGCCGATCAAGGTAAAGTGACGATTGAAGGCGGATTATTGATGATTATTCAAAGTCGGGATTAAATTCCTAGGAAGCAACAAAGTAAGGCACATTTTACTTTTGTGCTTTGTGCTTTGTGCTTTGTGCTTTGTGCTTTGTGCTTTGTGCTTTGTGCTTTGTGCAACGATGATAATTGATCAAGAAGCTGGAATTGCAAGATTGTTCGTTATTTTTATATTACAAATAAATACATCGCCATTATTTGATTATGAAAAAGAGATGTAAGTCGTTGTGACTTACATCTCTTTTTTCGCTATTGTTCCACTGTTTTTCAAAACAGCTAGATTCTTTGTTAAAATAAACATTACATTTTTGCTCGATATTTATTTGAAAATAGCTTTTCTCGTTCTATTTGGCGCCGATGATGAAGAAATACTTCTCAAATTTTAGCCAAAATAGCGATGATATACAGTACGTGCTTCGGCAATATCTTTCGTGCCGTGAACCATTACCCTGCCATCCTGAAACACTACCATTCGTCTACCTTCATGTAGCGTCATCGACAGTAGAAATGGATTAACCGTCACTTCATGCTCCGCCTGTGCTTTTAGACGGCGAGCAGTTTGCTGAAGATCCAGCGTTTGTCGATGTGGTGGGCGAATCTGTACTGTATCGCGTCCGCATAACACTTCACTTTTACTCTGCCCCTCATGACTTAAATGCGGATACGTCGGATGCTCACCGCAGGATGGGCAGTTGGAACGACGAGCGCCATTCATTTTGATCGAAACGTGTTCGTTGCGCCATAGATCAAATGACAGCAGTGTTCCTCGCAATTGTTCCCTATGACCAGACAGCAATTTTAAGGCTTCCGTTGTCTGATGAGCGACAACCATCTGTACCGCTGGTGGAATAATACCGGACGTATCACATGTATCGCCGCCAAGCGGTGCCGATTCCATCAAACATTGAAGACAAGGCGTAACACCCGGCACAATCGTAAATGTAATGCCATAACTACCTACGCATCCACCATAAATCCATGGAATACGATGCTTTTGTGAAACGTCATTAATCAGTAGACGTGTCTCGAAATTATCGGTCGCATCCATGATCAGATCGACTCCGTCTACCCACTCTTCTATTTCGTTCGCTGTCACATCAGCGATATGCGCTTCAATCTGCACGGTGGAGTTGATTTGTCGCAGACGATCCCGAGCAGCAATTGCTTTCGGTACACGATCTGCTGCGTCCTGCTCCGTAAAAAGCTGCTGACGCTGCAAATTGCTCCACTCTACATAATCACGATCTGCAATAATTACACGCCCCACACCTGCACGTACGAGCGTCTCCGCAGAACTGGAGCCAAGTGCACCTGCACCAATAATCAGCACAGTGGATTGCTGCAACTGCTGCTGACCGTCCCGCCCAAGCGGTGCAAATAACTCCTGCCGCGAGTAGCGTTGATGGTTATCCATCGTGGACGGTTGTTGCGTATTCATATTATCTTCTCGACTCAAGTCGTAATCATCCCTTCTGCAGGGCTGCTTGCCACTGCATACTGCCGCACTGGAATCATACCAGCTTCCCGACCAAGCCGACCGGCTTCTACAGCCAGCCGCATGGCATTTGCCATACGTATCGGATCATTGGCACCGGATACCGCAGTATTCAACAGTACTGCATCAGCACCCAACTCCATCGCACGTGCTGCATCCCCAGGCGAGCGAATACCGGCATCAACAATTACCGGTACGCTGGCATCACCGATAATCCATTCCAGCGAAGACGGATTTAGAATTCCGCGTCCAGAGCCAATCGGTGATGCTCCGGGCATAACGGCATGTACACCGAGCTGTTGCAGCCTTTTTGCCAGCATATAATCATCGGAAATGTAAGGCAACACCGTGAAGCCGTCCGCCAGCAAAATTTCGCAGGCTTTGTACGTTTCCAACGGGTCTGGCAAGATCAATGCGTCATTGCCGATGACTTCAACCTTTATCATATCACATAATCCAGATGCTCTGGCGAGACGAGCGATACGTACAGCTTCTTCCGCTGTGTGCGCGCCTGCCGTATTGGGCAACAGCTTATACTTCGTCAGATCCAATTGCTCCAGAAAATTAGGCTCATCTGGCTGATCCAGATTTAAGCGCCGAACAGCGAAAGTCAACACCTCTGTTCCTGAAACCTTCACAGCTTGCGCCTGTGTATCCAGATCACTGAATTTACCTGTACCAAGTAATAAACGTGATGAGAATTGATGTTGTCCAATATTCAACATATTAGCCACCTCCTACAAAATGTACAATCTCTAACTTGTCGCCTGCTTCTAACTGGGCTTGTCCGTGATCCTGTTTTTGCAAAATCTGTTCGTTATGCTCGACGATAACCATTTTGCCCTGCAATTGAAGAATATTCAGCAATTGCTGTACCGTTTCGGGCGCATCGGGAAATGTACGTGTACTGCCGTTGATAATCAACTGCATAGTAATTTTCCTTTCGTTTGCGACTGTTTTATTCTGTACTCTGTACTCTGTACTCTGTACTCTGTACTCTGTACTCTGTACTCTGTACTCTGTACTAAATTACCTGAGATGAGTTTGCTAATTGAAACTTTCTTTTTATAGGATTGATCATTGTTGACTTCTTACTTCTTGATGCAGATAAGAGCTAGCATCAAGAGGTGGAGACATGAACAGAGGCAGCATCTACAGAATGCATGAAACGCAAGGCGCGCTCGGGGTGAAAGCAGTTTGGAATGGCTGCATTCCCACGTCCGGCTATCGCATCTGCGATCCATTTGGCTGTACCAGCTGCCAACAAAATCCCATTGCGATAATGTCCAGAGGCAATCCATAATCCGGGCAGCTGCGGTACTGCACCGAGATACGGCAATTCATCCGGTGTTCCGGGTCGTACACCAGCCCAGCAGCGCAGCAGCTCAGCTTCGCCAAGGCGCGGTAAATGGCGCTGACCTTTTAGCAATAATTCCATCACTGCTCCTGCTGTAAAGGTAGTGTCATGCTGTCCCGGTTTGCTTGTTGCTCCTACCCAAATTTTGTGATCATGCTTGGGAATCAAATATATCTGCTCGCCATAGATCGTGTGATGCAGCCACGGTACAGGTGTCTGAAGTTCGATGAGTTCTCCTTTAACCGGAACAAATGGCAATTGCCAGTGTTCAGCCATCAACAGCCTTGATGTACCCAACCCAGAAGCAAGTACTACATGCTCACTGCGTAGTATCGAATCATCGGTCACTACACCGCAAACGGCACCATTACCTCCCGTTTCTCGCAACAGACGGTTCACATCATAATTTCGATAAACATCTGCCCCGCCATGAATGGCTGCACCTACCAATGCTTCGGTAAGTAGCTTAGGAATTAGCTGCAACTCATCCGGGTTGTACATCATACCTTGCTCTGCCCGTATATACGGCTCAACATCTGCCAATCGTATAGCATTCCACCATTCCAACCCTTGCTGCGGGCTAGTATCGGCAGCATTCCCTATAGAGGCAGCAACATTTATAGTGTTGGCAGTATCTTCAATTGGTAAAAGAAATCCTTCCTTGCGCAAACCAATGTCGATTCCAGTGCAGTTATACAAACGCTGCGCAAGCGCCGGATACAATGAACGACTGCGTAATGCGAGTCGCTGCAAATCCTGATGCACAAAATGCTCAGACGATGCAGCCAACATTCCACCTGCTGCACCGGAAGCTCCTGCTGCTGGTCGTTGTTTTTCTACTATCGCGACGTTTGCTCCACGGCTCTGACATTCCAGTGCAATCGCTGCTCCAATTGCGCCCGCGCCAACGACAATCACATCGTACTGTCCTTCATGTCTCATGAATGCCACTCCCTGTTGTCCCGTTCATCTCTCGTGGACGTTTGTTGTAAACTGCTTGTTGCGCAGAACCAGTCTGTTGTATAGCATCTGCATATTGTTGGACTGCTTGCAGCGGAGAACTGGCAGTGAATATGGAAGACATCACCGCTATGCCAGCCGCACCAGCAGCATGTAATTCTGCACAATGATGTGGCTGTATGCCGCCAATTGCGATTATAGGCATATTTGTTGCTGAACAGACTTTTGCCAGTTGCTCTACTCCGCGCGGTTCGACTCCGTGCTTGGACTGGGTAGCGTAAATATGTCCGAATATTGCATAATGACAGCCTTCCTGTTCTGCTTCCCATGCACGTTCAACACTATGAACGGAACGACTGATCGTTAATGAAGATGATTGAGCAATGTTGTGATTGGATTTGGTCGAAGATTTGTTGTCTGACTCAATGCAATCACTGGCGGTATACATAGCTGCAAATTCTGGTAAATGTACACCTCCAACCCCTAATTCCAGCGCCAATTGCGGATGATTATTAATGACAATCAAAAAAGCAGGTATATCTCGCAGCAACATCTGCTGAACGGTCTGTATGATTTGTTGCTCTGTCCAGCTTTTTTCACGAATATGGATTGCTGTCACGTAAGGATGAATACGTACACTAATGTCTATCACACCTTGTTGCGTTAGCGTACCGGGAGTCACTACATGCAGTTCCATTGGATCACCTTCTTTGTATGCTTCGTTTGTATAACTGCCTTGCAGATACCAATATACGCAAAACAGCCACCTTCCAATTGGAAAGTGGCTGTTTATTTTATCGTTATGAAATAAACAGGGTTTGCACTCGGATTCACCTGCAAATCAGTGATCCTTCTGCTACCCAGAGCAAAGGCAGATTCATGAGGTTGAAGATGATCATAATCTATTCCGGTTAACTATTATATTCACATCATTTACCGTATTATATTGCCTGATCGCGATCCATCCCATAGTAACTATCATGTAATAGAATATAACCGATCATGCTGATACAACATTAGATGCTATTTAAAACCCGGAATACGTCTTCATTTCCTCATATCGGATATGCTCTTCCACTTCCCTACGCTGGTATGATCCAGATCAGGTCCAAAGGGTTCGTCAGCAGTATGCTGTCATCTCAGCCTATAAAGGCTCCCCTAGTGCATATGGATATGCTGTTGTCGTTTGAAACATTCTCATCTTAGCAAACCTGTATCAATAAAGCAAATGAAGCTGCTATTTTCATATACAGGTTTATCGCTGTTTATGTAAATGCACCCTGGGTGCACTTTATAATCTGCTAGTTACAATTTATTATTTACCATCTGTTACATGATTAAGCTTAGCAGGTTCAGGAAGTCGATCTGTTTACAATCAAACGGGAGAATATACAAGCGATGGCATTTTCAATGCCAGATGACGAATCCGATGAATGCTAGACCGTTCACCCGCCAGTACGGCTTGCTGTGGCAAAGCTGCATTTTCCTGTTGCTCAAGCTGTTCGAGAATACCCGATGTCAGCAAAAACGATTGTCTGAAAAATTGACCCAATTGTTGCTCTGGCCAATCGAGAACAAGCCGATTTCGCATAAAAGACAGCAGGCGTTGTACATTCCATGCATCCTGTAAAGGCTGGCAATGATTCAGTGTGTATAACTGGCGCTGCAACCCAAAACGACGACTGATTTCGGTTTCTGTCAGTTTGCCTTTCGGTTGATATGCTCCGATTACCGGCATCCATGAAGAACTCCATTCCCAATCCGCATATAATGGGTTGGCAAAAAAGTTGTGCAAGGACTCGCGGTTTTGTCCCAGATTCACAACTACGAGGTCTGCCAATTCAAGCAATGGCAGCTTGTCTTCGCCACAACCTGCATCCATTAACACCAAGTCATAATGATGACTTGCCGCCTGAAATAGATTGTTCCAAAATACAGGATTGCGGTTTGCTTCGTTGTGAGCATGTTGTGTTCCTGCCAGTAAATGAAGCCGATCACGTACTAGCGGCACCATATAATCGGTCACATTGCCTGCATTCAGAATACCTGACTGCTGCAAATAATGCAGACGATCAATGCCAGGCCCGTTCTTCCAGATGTCTGCCACTGGCTCGCTCAAATCCGCTGTAATTCCATATTCTACACCATGTCCACGTTCATCATTATGGCAGAGAAGCAGACGTGCCCTGTATTGCAATGCAGCTGTAATCGCAGTAATAACTGTATGCGCAGACGTTTTACCCTGTCCGTTATCCGGACTCCAAAACATAACCGTCGTCATATTCACTCCTCCTTATCTCCCTGGCTATCCGTGGGATCATAAGCAGTCGGTTTATGATCCTGTTTGTGCGTTTGTGTATACAGGCAACAGAATTGATAGCACATCAGATTGCAATCGATAATGATCATTGGTGCAAATATTTTCTGTAAAAAGTGATGAATCATTGCAACCTTTATCGCAGCCTGTATTGATGTCTGTACAATGTTTGCAGATGGCCCGTATGTGGTATGATGTTTGCTACGAATAGAGAGTGAATAGATGTGGATGAGTTCGCAGATAGCCGTTTAGTACAGCTTATAATATATTACTATTGCTTCAAAGTGATAAAAGGCCGAGTATGGAATGATCTTATGTACCCTGTCCAGTGAATCTACGTCTGAGACTTTTTGCATTCTAATTGTTGAATATCAAATTTAAAACAGGGAAAGATGGAATCGAAAGCGCTTCTTTCGCGGGATGGCGGGCAAATAATTGCGCAAAAGAAGGGTAAGCAATTCGTCCATATCCTGCTGTCGATCAAACGGATCAGGCTGAGCTGGCAACCCATACACATGGTCACTCCCCAATTCACGTTGCAGCCGTTGCACCGCTTCCTCTTGTGCCAGTGGTAAACAATATTGCCATTTCTCCTGCGAATAACGCCTCAAATCATGAACCATATTCAGTATATCCTGATACCGCCATTCCGCCCCAGAGCCAACAACAAGCGGCAAATCAGCGCGTAAAAACTCCTCCAGTCGATCATTGCGCCGATATCCACCAAGATCCAGTATCAAAAAATGATAACTGCCGCTGAGGAGTGAAACAACTTCCGCTCGTGCTGCTTCGCGCCAGTAATCGACCCCTTCCAGTTCAAATCTTCGCGACTCGCGCAGCCTTTCCTGATCGGTCATTCCTTGTAATGCTACCTGCTGGATACGGGCAAATGCACCCGGGTAACTATTCATTTCGACCAGTGCGACTTTGTGCCCAAGCCGGGCAAGGTAGTGAGCGATGCTAACTGCTGTATGAGTTGTACCTGTTCCCGGTGTCGCCCCAATCAAAGCAATCACCTGTGTTGTTTTGTTCCATTTCAGCATAGTCGAAGGATGATCACTTCCGGCTTGAGCAGCAGAATGCCCGATTGCTAGATTTAGCGCAGTTCTCGCTTCGCTTGCCGATTGAAAACGATTGGCAGGGCTATATTGTAATAAACGACGTAGCATCTGTATAAAAGCAGGCTTTACATCGTTACGGATAGATGATTCCACCTCACTTTTCCATTCACTATATTGACCCGCAGTACATAGATACAACAGCAATGCTCCCAATCCATACAGATCAGAACGATGATCCGTCTGTCCACTGCCGTATTGTTCTGGAGCGGCAAAACCTACCGTTCCTAACTTGACTGTATCTTGATTCTCGTCTGGCTTAAACGTACGAGCAATGCCAAAATCAATCAACCGAATTTCACCCTGAGATGTAATCATCACATTCGATGGCTTCATATCGCGGAATACGATCGGCGGATTGTGCTGATGTAGATATTCCAGCACACTGAGTAGCTGATCTCCGCACCGCATAATAAAATCGCCATCCACTGTATGCGGCTCCATTTGAAATTTATGTTCCAACGTATCTCCATCGATATAGTCCATTACAAGATAGGTGTAACCATCTGGATCATTTTGAATATAATCGACGATACGCGGCAGACATGGATGTACCAGTGTTGTCAACATGCGCGCTTCAGCAGCAGCTTCACGGTATTTGGACGGTAACGATACCGTCTCCTTAATCGCCCATTGTTTGCCCGGCAGCTTCAGATCATGTGCCAAATATACATGACTCATCCCGCCACTGCCAATCTGTCGTTCAATATGATACCGTTGCTCCACTATCGTCCCTTGCTGCAATCGTGTTGGGAAAACCATCACCGTATCTCCTCCCCTGTAACGGTATCACAATGCCCCATTACAGTTCCTTATCGTTATGGCAGCGACCAGTGAATGATCCGTTCAAGCGGGTATAAAAAAGAAAAGCATCCCGCCGAATAAACGCCATAATGGCATTCACTCAAACGGGATGCTTTCCCTGTCCGCTGCATATTCAATGTACTTGAATTATAAATGATGTTGCGAGCAATGTAAAGACAGATGACAATTACTTGGCTGATGCAAAGGCATCGCGATTACGCTGCACTTGTTTGACATGCGACTCCAGATGCGTCACACACAGCTTATCAACGACCATACGCGCCGTAATCTCACCGTCGGTCGTATGAATGCCGATGCGATGCTGATCTTCTTCGCTAATCGTTTCCAGTACGGGTACAAAAGCACGTCGCATCGCCAGCAATGCTTGCAAATGATGCTCCAGATCCAAACCAGCATAATTCAAACGCTGCGCCCAACGATCCTGATCAAAGGCAACCAGTGTCGGCGGCTCTGCTTCACACAAAATCAACTTCAAGCGATGCTGCAATACAATTTCCACATCAAACAGATGAACGACAATTTCACGAATACTCCATGCTTCTGGCGCCGGTTTATAATCCAGCTCCGTTTCAGGAATATTGCGAATGGATTCAACAAAGCGTTCCATATCCGGCCAATAACGATAAATAGTATTTTGCATCATGCACATCCTTCTTGGAAGATATACAGCAACTACATATTAATATTTTACCATATACAGCGTAATTTCATCACGGTTGTGAAACAATTGCTTGGCACGCTGTACTTGCAGTCGCGCATCTTCGAACGATTGAATGACTTCACGAATGACGGCAAGCGGCTTTTTGTGCATCAACTTAACGGTCACAATAACAGTGCCGCCGGGTGATACCGCATCCAGCAAGTCGATCACCAGACGTGCAGTCAGTTTCGGACTCCAGCTCATATCACATACGAGCAGATCAAATTCGCCGGGACTGAATTTGACATCCGAAGCATTGCGGCGAACGCTTTTGAGCTGGGGATGATTTTGCAGGGACGAATGCATTTTGGCAGGATCAACTGCTGTTACATGCATCCCACGCTCTAGCAAAAAGGATGTCCAGCCGCCCGGCGCTGCACCGACATCCAATCCGCGTCGGAAAGCGGTAAAATCAATACCGAACACTGCTTCTGCTTCTAGCAACTTGAATTTGGCACGTGAAATCTGACCTTCCTCACGTTGAAAACGAATCGCTCCACCGTTCCAGTCGGACAGATTATCTTCCGGTCGTGAAATGCCTGCATATAATCGGTCTGACGTCCAGAACACGGAAATCGTCAATGTTGGCTGGTGTACGGTAAATTCAGCATGCAGCGATTCCAGCTTTTCTTCCAAACGATGACGCAGCTCGGAGGCATTGCCGCCATCCGTTTCGGCATCGCTCGTTTTACGAACCTGAAGTGACAGCGGAATACCGTACAGCTCTTCGCGCTTGAGTAGCAATTCTACTAGTGTATCCAGCGGATCAATCGTATCTTCCAATTGCTCTAGCACGATATCATAACGTACCGGCTGAATATGTCGCAAGAACATCAGCGGTTGACGTTGCAGCTGTTCAAGTACGTCTTGTTCACTAGCAGGCAGGGTTAGCAGCAATACCTCGCTATGCACCAGTACGGAACTTTTCACCGATCCAAACGCACGTTTTAATTCTTCCTGCGCATAAGCGGCAAAGCCATGATTGGCTGTACCGATCCAACGCGATTCCGCCTGCTGCTCGGACGGATGTTGTTTCTCCTGATCATTCATGAAATATTCTATAGCCTCCAATAGATTATACGGTTGTGCCGCGTACATGCTCAAGAATACGCTGTACCGATTGCAGGCGATACAACATACGCGGCTTCCGTTCACGCCATGCCTCGAATACGATCAGACACGGTACGCTAGTCAATTGCAGCTCCTGTACAAGACGGGGCGCAAAATTGATATTGAGCGCATACACCTGCTGCTCAGGCAACAGCGGCAAAGAAGCATCTAGCATCTTCCTGCCTAGTTTGCATGTGCCGCAAAAGGGCGTATACGCATAAATGACCGCCATTTCGCCGGATTGTGATGCCAATTCCAGCGCTTGCTTTTCATTTAATTCCTGAATCATGACATCACCTCCTGTTGATGGATATTATCGTTTATTCCTTTACATGATTAGCAGCAATCTGCTCTAACCGTTCTGACGCAATGGGACCGTTATGCAAGATCACATGCTCTGGCTTCGCTTGATACAGCAATTCATACATGCTCTTCTTACCAGACATGCTGGATGTATGCAAATAAATCTCGCGTGCATACAGCCCTTCTTGGATCATTGCTTTGACAACATCGGTGCCATCCATCTGACCCCAACCCAGCTCATGATCCAGCGATAAAATATCCACCTCACACTGGCGCAACATGGTCAGACATTCGCCGCCATCTCTCGCGAGTGCAAAACCCTTTGGACACGGACGGTAATCATCCAGATACAGATGAATCATCAGCTGTCCCTCCCGCTTTCGTAATTAATTGGCAAATTGCGATGCTGGACAATAATATGTCTTTTTCCCAGCTACTTCTGTTTTGACAACGGTATCGGTAGACGAGCGAACAGATGGTTCCCCTTCACGTTCATATACACGGCGCAGCGCATGGAAGCCGCCAGTTAACGCATCGTTAGCAGTCAATGGCTGACCTTCCATATGACCGCCTGCTTCGATCGCCTCTTGCAGCACGATATGCATTGCATCATATAACTTGCCAAGCGCTTCTTCATCTAATTCCTGCACTTTGGCAGTTGGTAACAAACCTGCGGTAAATGCGATCTCGTCCGCATAATAGCTGCCAATTCCTGCAATTACGGATTGATTCAGCAATGCTGTTTTCAATGCACCACGACGACTTTTGATCAGACTTGTAAATTGCTCACGCGTTAATTTGCGATCGGTTGCTTCTGGACCGAGATCCGCAAAGTACGCCTGCGCTTCTTTTGCCGAACAGAAGTGGAAGATGCCTTGACGACCAGCGGTATAGTACAACGAAGTACCGTCCTCAAACTGCAACTCCACATCGGACTTGCGGTTCGCATGTTGCTCACGCACACCATAGTAGAGCGAGCTGCCCAGTACGATGCTCATTATGATGCGGTGTCCGCTGTGCAGGTGCAGATTCAGATATTTGCCGCGACGTTCGATAAAAGCAACCCGGTTGCCGCTCAGCAGCATATTGGTAGGATCAGCTTCTACATTCGATACACGGGCAAGCCCAAGTACCATTTTCTCAATCGATGTATTCAAAATGTAACGAGTCAGTTGAATCTTGTAATTTTCCAGTTCTGGCAATTCAGGCATAATGTTGTCCCTCTCTCTCTGATAATAAAACTGCATGTAATCTATATTCATACTTGATTCATACTTCGTATACGTTTATCGTGCAGTCGGTTAAATCTCCGCCAATGATGCACAGATGCGATCTGCTTTCACACCGCTACGCGCTTCGTGGGCAGACAGATTATCCGCTGTTGTCACTCCGGTCGTAACGAGAATGGTCTGACATCCAGCAGCAACTCCGGCTGCAATATCAGTCAGCATATTGTCGCCAACTACGATCGTATCAGAGGCAGGCAACCCGATTCGATCTAGCGCATATTGCATCAGTATCGAAGATGGTTTGCCAATAATAATCGGCTCTACTGCGGCAGCGGCTGAGATTGCTGCGCCCAGTGTTCCCGCTCCTGGCAGCAAGCCATCATGAGACGGCAATTGCAGATCAGGATTTGTCAGAACAAAGCGTGCGCCCTGCCCGATCAATCGTAACGCGATCGTTAGCTTGTCATAATCAAACTGACGGTCAATCCCTTGCAGCACATAATCTGGCTGCTCATCAGTTACGATCAATCCTGCTTCCTCTACTGCGTTGATCAAGCCCGGTTCACCGATCACATAGACGCGCGCCCCCGGCTGTTCATCCGCGATGTAGGCGGCAGCGGCGAGCGCTGATGTGCATACTTGATTCGGCGTTGCTTCAATACCTAGCTCGGTCAGATGTGCAGACACTCCCGCGGCTGTACGTGAGGAATTATTCGTCACATACAGATATGGCGTCTGCGCCTGCTCAAGCTGCTTGATCCATGCTGCCGCGCCGGGAATCACACGGTTGCCGTGATATAGCGTTCCATCAAGATCAATCAGCATTCCTTTCGTATGCCCCATCCTATAGCCATCCTCTCTATTACTCACAATCCCCATTGTAAAAAAAGTTGCGGCATAAGGCAAACGATTTGCTCACCTGACCGCAACCTGTTTTCTATTTTGTTATGCGTTTATTGGAAATAGCATATGCTCTACTGCCAATTCCGTATGCTCAAACACCGCTTTTGCTTCTTGCAGTAGATCCTGAAGCTGCGCTTCGTCCTTATATCGGGAGCTAAAATGAGTCAAAATCAACTCCTGCGCACCAGCTTCACGAGCTGCCTTCGCTGCTTGTAGCGCGGTGCTGTGATAATACTTGCGAGCTGTTTCTTTTAGATCATGCAAAAAGGTCGCTTCATGCACGAGCATATTGGCGCCTTTGGCTAGCACCAGCACATTATCGCATGGTCGTGTATCACCAAGGATCGTAACGATCTTGCCCTTTTTCGGTTCACCCACTACTTGATGAGAATGCAGTGTCTCGCCATTGTCCAGCGTAATGCTACCGCCATTTTTCAGCTTGCCATAGATCGGTCCTGGCTTGATCCCATATTGCTTCAATAATTCAAAATTCAATTGTCCCGGGCGATCCTTTTCGATGATGCGATAACCGTAGCTATCGATCCGGTGCTCCAGCAATGCTGATTCTACACGGAAGGTCTCGTCTTCAAATACGACTCCACCCTCGTGCTCATGTACATTCAGTTCATATTCTACGCGTGATTGACTGAGTCCCATCGCTGTATCGACGAACTGTTTGATGCCCGGAGGACCGTACACATCCAGCGATGTCAAACCGCCTTGATTGGAACGGCTCGATAGCAGCCCTGGCAATCCAAACAGATGATCGCCATGCAGATGAGTAATGAAGATCTTTTCCAACTTGCTCAGCTTCAATTGGGAGCGCAGTACCTGATGTTGTGTGCCTTCGCCGCAATCAAACATCCACAGTGCCTTGCGCTCCTCATATAGCCGTAATCCAATCGAGGTCACATTGCGCTGAAGCGTAGGCACACCAGCATTGGTACCTAGAAAATAAAGTTCCATACGTCAAACCTTCTCTCTATAATAACAGCACAATGATACGAATCATGCTTGTTTATGCAAAATGATAATATCCTTTATCATATCATGTTATGCGTATAGTAAAAAGCCGTTCAGCAAATAGAATATACAGGGCAGCGACTATACTGGGTAGCGACGAATGTTAATAACCAATGTTGATATTGAGACCAGCTGTTTGGTTTTCTAAACTTATGCTTCATTTACCCTAACCAATATTGCGATAAGCAAAATGAATATGTTGCTATTTACATCACGATTGTTTGATATATGTCTCTCTGATTCTGCTGTTCCTTTTCCTACTATGCATTTTCTGATGCCAACGTATAAATGAGACTTGAACCTAACATCAAGCTGCTATATGATCAAACGTAACACTTGCATAAACTTGCATTTTTAAGATTAAAGCTGCATTTCTCAATATTCGCTATGTATCAGCTTAAAATCATAATGAGTTTTTAATGAAACTATCGACAAGGTTCAACATATCTTTTATAATACTTAAAAAACCAAGGAAAGAAGGGTAATCCGATGGCTGAAATCAGAATTAGAAATACGGATGAAAGAATTTCCGGTGATGACAACGTACTGGCGTTTTTGAACCAGCATGAAGTTGTGTATGAGAAATGGGATGTATCCAAACTCGCTTCCGAGCTGAGTGAGAACTTCTCCCTGACAGATGAGCAAAAGCAAGAAGTGCTGAATACATTTGAATCTGAAATCAAAGACTTGTCTGCACGCCGCGGCTATCGTACATGGGATGTTATTACCCTGTCCGAAGCAACACCGGATCTGGAAGCGAAGCTTGCCAAATTCGAAGAGATTCATACTCATACCGAAGATGAGATCCGTGCAATTGTATCGGGTAACGGTATTTTCATCATCAAAAGCCCGGAACACGGCTACTTTGATGTAGAACTGGAGCCAGGCGATGTAATCTCTGTACCGGAAAATACGCCTCACTTCTTCACACTAGTCGAAAACCGTAAAATCGTCGCTGTGCGCCTGTTTGTAGAAACAGACGGCTGGGTGGCACATCCATTTGCAGATTCTTCGTTCCAAAAAGCCTAAGCCATCGCTTCGATAAATATTATGTATTCCGGCTATAACGGATAGAATGATCATCTGCATCCTCTATGATGTATAGTCCATGAATAAAAGAACCACGCTCCCGATTCGCAAAAGGGTTATCCTTTATGCTGCGGGAGCGTATTTGTGTTTCCATATTGTCTTGCTATTCTAGCGCTATATTATACAAGCTGTTCAGATATCTGGTGAATCTCACTCAAATGCTTGATTTCATAATTCGGCTGAATATCGCTATCATTGGTTTTGGCATTGCGATTCAACCATACCGTGTTGATGCCAGCTGCCAGCCCACCTTTGATATCGGTCGTTAGCTTATCACCTACCATTAGCGCCTGTTCCGGCTGAACGTGCAGCAGCTCCAGCGCATGATGGAAAATCGACGGATCTGGTTTGCCTTTGCCATATGCGCCAGATACGAGAATGTGATCAAAAAACGGTGCCAGCTCTGGTACGCCGTCCAGCTTCTCCTGTTGCAATGCCGGACAACCATTGGTCAGCAGCAGCAGTTTCACTTTGCCCTGTAATTCACCGAGAATTTGCAGCGTTTCTTCATACATATGCGGACGATTGCGACGTTCCTGTACAAAACGATCTGCCAGCAATTGAGCCAGTTCTTCATTTTCTACACCAACTGCACTCAAACCTCTGCGCCAAGCTTCGGTGCGATAGATCGGTGCGATGCGTTCCAATTCACGAAATTCCGGTTGATCGCCAGCGCTGAATTGTGCCCATAGACCTTCAAATGGATTAATACCAATCATCTGGGTAAACGGAAACGTCTCATACGATTCATATAACGCACGCGCTTCACGACGCACAGCGACTTCCAATTCGACTGTATCCACGCCTGCCTGCTCGGCAGCAAACAAACAGGTTTGCTCAAATGCTTCTTCAATACTGCGTTCATCCCACAACAGCGTATCATCCAAATCAAACAAAACAGCTTCAATAGTCAAGTTCAAACCCTCCCGGCGATAGTTAAGCATATCGATATAGCGAAACAGGCAATCAAGAGCACAGCATATGATCTAACAACCTTCATATCCTCTGTCTCTCCGATATACCTGTTACTCTAATTTCATTCATTTATTGTAAATCATATAGTGGTATGACAATGTTACAGTTTATCTTCGATCGTAATGTGGTGCTGTGCTGCGAACATACGCAGATGCTCTGCCATCGCTGCTGTATCATAACGATTCAGCGTACGTGTGCGAATACCCATGCGCCACCTTTGGTGCTGTGCTCAATAACGACATAGCCTTTTTGCAAACGAATCTTCTTCACTTTGTCAGCGGTGATGATACGATCACGGTTAAACTTAGTCGTAATCAGGGAGTCTTTGCCGATTTTCAAATATGGACGACGGAAGTACAGAACGACTCCGAGGAATACATACAGCAGAACAGTCACAACAAACAAGATGGTGCTACTATTGGTCGCTGGATACATAATCCCCATGATACCGTATACAACTCCGAGCAGAACGAGCGTTGCCGGGAACACAAAATTGCGTCCTTTGTATGTGGTAAATTCGGATGTGGTATTACTGGTGCCGTTACTACCGATTCGATCTTGACCGGCTTTTTTGCGGCGATCGTTCACTTGCTTCGTATTGCGTTTGACTTGCCTTTCCCAGGAACGGGACATCGCATTTCCCCCTAAATAAAATTGATGAATATTACTTCTATTCAGACATGCAGAGTCCAAAAGCAGTTTCTGCACGCTCAAATACAGACAAACGCCGCAAATAAAAGAAGATGCCGGGGCTTGATCATGGATCAGCTGCGACATCCCTATATGGTTATTGCGTCGATGATCATAACCGGATTGGACGGGTCAGCCCGTCGTTTATTTGCCCTTTTCTTCCGTTTCACTGTCCTCGACCCATTCGATCGTGTCTAGTTGCTGACGGAAATTGCGGCGGATGTTGCCAAGATAAACGGCACGGAGTTCATCACGTTCTACTGTTTCTTCTTCAGTTAGACCGGATTCCTTCTTTTTACGTGCCAATTCGTTAATGCGTGCAATGATTACATCGATGTCCATAACTACCCTCCCAAAACTCTCTTTTCTAACTTTGACATGTAAAAAAAAGCTTGTCAAGGTTATTCACACCGTGACAAGCCACCAATATGGCATATATGTAAAACCGGAGGAGAACCGGTTCGTTAACTGTTAGATCAAGCATATCAAAACTATCATATTAAGTAGTAGGAAGTAACTTGCTTGCGTGTTCCTATTATCGTTGGTTCGGAATCACCAATACGTCACCGCTTTGAATCTCGCTGGTCGCCAAATTGTTCTCATCCCGAATCTCTGCGATGTAATCGCGAATATCAGCATCTGGTGCTTTGTATTGAGAAGCAATCGCCCACAGGCTGTCACCGTCAGATACGATTACATGTTGCTTCATCGCCGGAGATTCGTCCGCGACTACAAAGTGTTGTACTCCGCCATACAGCAATACACTCGCGAACAGCAGGCAGACAAACATGCGTCCGGTGGAATTCCAATTCGACTTGCGAGATGGACGTTTGCGTTTCTTTTTACTATTTAGCGATTTGCGCGCGGTCATCTGAATCAGTTCTAGCGTTTTCTGCCGGAAGGTGCGATGCGACTTGCGTGTACCGGATGATTGACGTTTGTTCTCACCGGAGACATACGTCCATTCGGTCACTGCTGGTTCTTGGGGCGATGCTGGATTGCGTACTGCTGAATTCTGACGGATATTGCCTGAGCGAGATGTAGAAATAGAAGATGCGGAGATGTTCGATGCGGCAGAAGTTGTATGAGAAGAACCTTGGTCTGTTCCTTTGACGATAGGCTCGATGGTTTGCGATTCCTGTTCTTGTTGGTGGATACTTTTATATGTAGAATATTTTAGCATGTGCTTCACGCTCCAAACGTTTGTTCTTGTTTTCCTGAAAAGAATATAACACGAACATATGTTTTGATCAAGCACTTTTTCGAACCTTTGTTCGCTTTTTATTCAAAACAATACCGAATACCCGTTCCTATAATTGAATAGAGTCTACAGTACTGAATAATCTCCGTTTGTAAGTTGCCCTTTTACTTTCTATATCGATAAATTATGTAGTTGTAGTTGTAGTTGTAGTTGCTACATTCATAATTGCGTATAGTTGAATCTTTATATTTAGATACAGCGATCTGTAATTATTGAGATTCAACGATTGATTATTTATTTTTTTTTTTAAATGCAGGTCATTCTTTGAAATGCAGGTGATTCCATGTAACTTTTGTTCGCATTTTATATATTCTTGCTAAATTTTAGAACTTATGTTTGTGCGAACGGTAGTTCCGTGTTATACTTTTCCCAAACGTTACTAGTATTGGGGTTGATACGGTATGTCCAAGATTTCTAGCCGCCAACAGGCGATTCTGGAATTTATCCGGAATGAAGTAAAACTGAAAGGCTATCCGCCATCCGTTCGTGAGATCGGCGAAGCGGTCGGTCTTGCCTCCAGCTCCACTGTACACGGTCACCTTGATCGTTTGGAGAAGAAAGGCTTGATCCGTCGCGACCCGACTAAACCACGTGCGATTGAGCTGCTTGGTCAGGAAGAGTCCGAAAATAATCTTTTGTTTGCGCAATCGGTATCTCGTGTACCAATCATCGGTAAAGTAACTGCTGGTGTGCCGATTACTGCAACTGAGCATATTGAAGATTACTTCCCACTGCCACAGCAATTTATGGTGATAACCAAATTTTCATGCTTTCCGTTATTGGCGACAGTATGATCGAAGCCGGTATTCACAACGGTGATTATGTGATCGTTCGTCAGCAACAAACCGCGGATAACGGCGATATCGTTGTTGCGATGACCGAAGATGACGAAGCAACTGTCAAAACCTTTTATAAGGAAAAAGACCATATTCGTCTTCAACCGGAGAATCCAACATACGAGCCGTTGCGCCTGACCCGTGTTACCATTCTTGGTAAAGTGGTTGGATTGTTCCGTAATTTGCACTGATTCTGCCCGGTATCAGCTGCATTACAAAAAGACTTCTGATCATCACATCAGGAGTCTTTTTTGTGCTTATTTATGTTATCCTTGCCTCGCTGCTACTTGCTGCTCACCGATATCACCCTTTTTCAATCGTGCCAATTCCATCCGGAACATTTGCATAAGTGCGTTGATATTAGTAATCTCGGCATGATGCTGACGTTCTAGTTCCTCAATTTTGGCGCTGAACACATCTTTGGCTTTGCTGGCGTGAAACATATAGGAGCTATAATCTTCATACGTCTGCCCTTGCGGCACACCGGTGCGCTCGACAGCGCTATAGATGTCCTCTAACCTGCGGCATACTTCATATTCATGCCGTACGTCAATGACTTCTTCGCCGGATACATTATTTTCATGAAGCGGATTATCAATCGTATACAGCTGTTTCAAACGGGCAGTTAAGTTTCTCAAATGCTGTTCGTATACAAGCGTCAATCGTTCTCTTACTTCTTCGTCCATCGCTTTTCCTCCTTGACAATGCAGGCATAGCCGCAGATGAATGGTTTGTTTTTCCAGTGTTTGCTTGTCCTGCTGAACTATATTACCCATGAGGCAGATATTCCTATCTTCGGCATAATGAGGTGGATATGTTATGGCTACCAATCAGCTTTTATTGAAAAAGAGGACAGCAAACACCGGTGTATGATCATACACCGGTGTAGCTTCAGACGATTATGCAGATGTGCTAATATGATATGCCTCTTTTAAAATATTCAGGTTTGTAGTAGTTCTGTTTAAAATAATTTCGTTTCCAGCACTTTAGCCATTAATGCTTTGAAATCTTTATTCTCTGCCTTTTCCGCCAGTTGGTTTTCCATGGTGTTAAACTTTTCTGCTAGAAAATAGGCATTTAAATACAGTGCCAGATGATCCTTTGCAATCGCTTCGGCATGCTGTTGTTGAGATACGTAACCAGTGATGACCTGCCCTGCAAATGTAGCGGGATGGATATTCACTTTATTCCGCATGCAAGATGTCCTCCTTTTGCCTTTGTTAGTAGTAATGATCTGCTGTGCAGCATCTGATTAGGATGTATGCAGCCAGACTTGCATTTCACCAGACTTGCGATTCGCCCAGCTGTAATACGGAATCAGTGTCAAAGTATGCGGGAGATATGTTTCCTTTACAAATGAACGGTACAATTCACCTGCCCACTCCGCTGCAATCTGCTGTCGCTGCTGCGCCTCTACTTGAATCACACCTACGCCTCCGAGTAACTCCGGCTGGAACTGGTACGTGTACTCCGCTTCAGGCGATACTCGAATGAGATGTAGATTGTCACCATTATCCTCTTCTTCTGCGCAATACATGAGCGGTCCGCGCCCAATCGCCAGCTTGCCCTGATCGCTTCGTACTAATGGATGCGCCGCATACTGACGAATATCCATCGGCAAAATCAGTTTGATCTGATCCCCATCCTGCCATACTCTATGCAGTGCTATATATCCATCCTGCGGCTCTGCGATGACTGATTCGCCGTTTATCTGAAGCGTATAGCCATCTGCCCAATATGGAACACGTAGCGTAAGTGTAAAGGCTACTGGTTCAGCAGTATGGATACTCATGTGCACCTGCCCTTCCCACGGCAACTGGCTATGCTGTTGTAGCTGCACTTGCTGACCGTTTAATTCCAGATGAACTGTACCTGTTACGTACAGGTGCGTATGAATAATCTGATGCTCAGCATCCACGGTATACACATACTTGTGCAGCGATGTGAGCAGACGTGCCAGATTGGGTGGGCAGCAGGCGCAACCGAACCAGGCGGGACGCGTGAATTTGACATGACTTTTGCCTGGATCGTGGATGCTGTTCTCTGGACGCACTTCCAGTGGATTCACATAATAAAAGTGCTTGCCGTCCAGCGCCATGCCGCCGATCGCCGTATTGTATAGCGCACGCTCCAATACATCGGCGTACTGCGATTTGACTTCATTTTTTAACATCGTGAAGGCGAAAAAGATCAAACCGATCGAAGCGCATGTTTCGCAATACATCGTATCGTTGGGCAGATCATAATCCAGTGTGAACGCTTCACCATCCACTGTAGAGCCAATACCACCGGTAATGTACATACGCTTGCTTACGAGATTGTTCCACAGTCGACGACAGGCTGCCAGCATCTGTTCATCTCCCGCCAGATGTGCAGCATCTGCCATCCCAGCACATAGATACACCAGCCGCACCGCATGCCCTTCTGCGGTTTCCTGTTCCAAAATCGGCTTATGCGCCTGATAATACTCAAGCGGACGATGCTGCATACCTTCAATTACCGGACGAGTACCTGGATCTGCCGCATGCTGTCTGGCAAAAAAGGTAGGATCTGTGCCACGCTCATACAAAAAGTAACGGCTTAATTCCAGATAACGTGATTCACCTGTCAACGCATACAGACGAGTCAGAGCTAGCTCAATTTCTTCATGACCGTCATAGCCGTGAATTTTGCCTGCTTCCTTGCCAAAATGATGATCAATGCAATCTGCAAGACGGCAAGCGATGGACAAGGCTTTTTCACTGTTAGTTGATTCATAATAAGCGACTGCCGCTTCGATAAAATGTCCTGCACAGTACAGCTCATGACTTTCGGCAAGTTTTTTGAATCGGCGTTCCGGTTCTTCAATGGAGAAATACGTATGGAGATACCCGTCCTCTTCCTGCGCCAGCGCAATCAGATCTATGACACCATCTGCTAGCTCCTGCAAATGCTGATCTGGATGAAAGGATAACGAATACGCGACCGCTTCCAACCATTTATACACATCGCTATCTTGAAATACCCAGCCATAATGACTGCCTTGCTTCAGTCCAGCAGCAATTTTGAAGTTCTCGATTGCATGACTTTTCTCGGATGGAATCGTTTCATCGTTACGCTCTTTTTCGATAACGATATTGGCATTGTCATTCAGTACATTCCACTGATACGGAATCATTTCGGTGCGTACTAGCTCGCGATAATGAGACCAGAAGGGATCGGTAATAGTGAATTGTTTCAGTTGTAAAGACATCGAAATGGCTCCTCTCCACACGGTTTCTTTTTGTACTTATCTGTTGTCATTTCTTGTGAATTGCACGTACATAGGACTGCATACGCTATGTTGGCTACATGTGCTATGTTTGCTAACTGTATTGTCTTTGCTTAGATTTGCTGCTCTTGCTTTTGGATCAGCTGTTTGCGAACAAAGCTTTCTTTGCGTTCAAATCGCCGGTAAAAGATCATCGGAATGATGCCTAGCGCGAATACAATCGCTGGCAGCCAGATAAATACGAATTGAATACCAGATAGCGATTGTGCACTTTGCGCTACGTTAGGCACATAACCGAACGCTGACATAAATTGGGTCGGAATAAAGCCGCCGAGACCGGAACCTGCCTTGATGCAAAAGGCGCTGCCAATCGCCGTCAGAATACCGCTAGCACGCAGCCCAGTTTTCCATTCGCCATAATCCACCGTATCTGACAGCATGGCAAACGGCATGGAACAGGCAATACCTGAACCGATACAAGCGATAATCCAGCCAACAATCAGTGTAGACATATGCCCATGAGCAGCAAACAGAATCAGTTGCCCACCCGCCGCCAGCACAAAGCCGAGAATCATCGTTAACTGCTTGTTCGTATATTTCACGATAAACGGAATCGACACCATGCCCAGCACTTGAATGATTGAGATGCCGTTGATGAGTGGCACCAGATTTTTCTGACCGATATTGTATTCAAAATAATAAACTAGTGTGGATGTACGGATTGTGAGTGCGATCCAGAACAGCAAATTGGCAGCCACAAGCAACATCCACGGCCAATTGCCACGAAGAGCTTTCAAGCTGGAGCGTAGCGGAATTGTTTTGATCTTTTCTGTATTGATCTCACGCAAGTTACCAAATGCGATCAGAAACATCACAATCGAGACAGCACCGAACAGACATAATGTCCAGAAAAACCCTTTTTGATCGTTGCCGCCACCGAGAAATGCTACCAATGGCAACGTAAACGTCACCGCTGCAAAGTTACCGATATTGCCACCGACCATCCGAAATGAATTCAATACAACCCGTTCATTCGGATCTCGGCTCAAATTCGGCAATATAGATGTGATTGGCGTTGAGATGCCTGTATACGCAATGCCTGCCAAAATATACGTCACACTGGCATATACGATTTTCCATGTGCCATCCAGATTTGGCGTTGTAAACGTCAGAATCGTAAACACAGCAAACGGAAAACAAAGCCATAGAAAATACGGACGACTTTGCCCATATTTGGACTTCGTATGATCGACGATAATGCCCCATAGCGGCGCGTCGATCGCATCAACCAGTCGGGTAATCAGTAGCAGCGCTCCCGCTACCCCAACTGATAGACCGAATACATCGGTATAAAAGTACAATAAATATCCACCAATGATGCTGTACAGCAAATTGCCACCAGTGTCTGTAAGCGCATAACTAATTCTGCGATGAAATGGGACTTTGTCTGTGCGCAAGGACGGATGCTGCTCTGGTGAAAGATCGGATCGTTGTTCCATAGGTGTAACCTCCTGTTTACTAGTGACCACGTACCAGATGGATGCCGTAGCGATGTATGTATATTATTCACGTCATCCGGTTCTTTTATCGTAAGCGCTTTCGGAGTGGTGATAAACTTAGGATTTCGTAGGAAAGGTGTATATTTGCGACTATTTGTATTTCAGAATTGTTACGTAAAACCGTATACATTCATGCTATAATGACTGTTAACAACGTATTTTAAGATTATACTGATTTAATTAGTGTATGAATCCGACTTTTCCTGTCTAAAACTGATATTCTGGTAAGGAGTGACCTTGATCTACAATGAAACCAGTATGGAAAATGAATATTGAACGTCCACTCGCGTATTATAAATGTGGTCAATTTGTCAGTGATGAAGGCTGGAAGCATAAGAAAATGAATATGGAAAAGGATTACGAGCTGATCATTGGTCTAAAAGAAACGGTTTATTTGCAAGTCGGCGATCAGCGGTATGAGATCAAACATGGCGATGTATTGCTGATTCAGCCACAGGTGGAATACTTCGGTTATGCATCATCGATAGCTGGCGCTAGCTTTTTCTGGCTACATTTTATTCCGCGTCAAGGTATTGTGACAGAAGCAGGCGATACCTTTGCCAATCGACTGCTGGGAAGTACGTTAACCGAACAACGGGATGAGACGAATGCGTATGTATGCTTACCGGATTTCTTTTCGCTGACGTATCTGGACAAGCCATTGATGTTAATGAAGCAAATTCTCGATATTTCCAATACATCGTATTACAGCACTTATGCGGTCGATTATCTAGTCACAGCGCTAATGATTGAATTGACGGATAAGTACATGGAGCCGCTGCTACATCATCAGCTATTGAACAAAGAACATAATCAGAAATTCATGCAGATTCTGGAATGGATTCGCGTCAATATATATCATGACTTGACTGTGCAAAAAGTGGCGGATACGTTCTGCTTCAATTCCGATCATCTCACTCGTTTATTTAAGAAAAATCTAGGCATGAGCACGATCCGCTATATTAATACGCTCAAACTCAGTCTGGTAAAAGAACTGCTCTGCACGACGAACCAGTCGATCAAGGAGATTGCTTATGAGCTACATTTCCGCGATGAGAAGTACTTGATGAAATTGTTCAAAAACTATGTTGGCATGACGCCGACACAGTTCCGTGATACGTATACGAATACGTACATTAACACCGTTACCGTTGACCCAGATATTCCGCTACCTGCTCACTTGCGTGAGGATTGATTTTTTCTCAAAATCTGGAACGGAATAAACACTTGAAGATCAGACTGATTCGACTAGGGAAGGCTTATAGAAAAAGATAATACATTGCCCGGCGCATCTCGTACAACGAGGATATGCCGGGCTTTTTTCTAACCATTTGCTATTGAAAATTCATCCAGCGCAATGCCAGCTTCTCTTATCGTGCATAATTAAATGCTTACTCATTGCATATTGGATTACTGAATATTTCATGCTTAATTGTGTAATCGCAGATGGTATGCGCCGAGAAGCTGGTGAACTGAAAAACGCAGCAGCGAATTTCAAATTAACGAATTTGAATATAATCCAATTCCGCATATCCAGTGCCTTTGCCAAACACAAGCGTATTGTCGCCTTGCTTCAGTGTAACGGGTACTGTCAGCACTTTGCGTGTACCAGCATTCGGAACATTCGAGATCCAGCCACCGCTAACCGGATACGATACTGCGTTTTGCACCTGCCCATTGACAGTCAGCGTATGTGTGGACGTAGCGCTTGTACCATTGCCATAACCGACATCCATACTGTACGTTCCAGCGCTTGGTGCATATACCGCAAACGCAACCGAACTATCAGGATTGTCGATATTACCTACAAACATACGATTCGATGCAAAGGAACTACCGACTACTTTGGCATCCTGTACTTTGGCATTTTCTGCTTCAAGTCTGACATCGAATGCGCCAACAGGCTGCAATTGAATATAATCTAGCTCAGCATATCCTGCATTTCCTTTAGCCAGTGTAATGATATTCTGTCCCTGCTTCAACGAAACGGTTTGCTGAATGGCAGATACATTGCCCTGTGCTAGCCATCCACCAGTTGTTGGATAGTGGACAGTTGCATACGTATTGTCGTTTACAGTCAATGTATGTGTTGCGGTTGCCGAGCCGCCATTGGCATAGCCGACAGTCATTTGATAATCGCCAGCCGTTGGTGCTTGGACAGCGAATTGTACATAGCTATCTTCATGATCAATCGTGCCGACGTACCCACCATCAGATGCCTGTTTATTCGATAATACGGCAGCATCATGAACGTCTGCTTGCTCTGCTTCATAGCGATTTACATCATTTTGCTCACCTGGTGTCACGATGAGTTGGTAGCCCGTCGAGGCTTTCATATTCGTAACTGGGACCGTAATCTGTCCATTTTGAATATGGAAATTGCCACTAAACTCGCTAGTCGTATTCGGTACAGCAGTATCGACCCCATACCACGGTGTACTCTCCAGCTTCACATGCGCTGTACCGGAAAAGGAAGATAGCGCATCTAACCCCTTGACCACAACATTGTGATTGCCAGTACCGCCGCCAAATACTACATTTACCTGCTGCTTACTATCATTGACACTGGCGATGCCGTCCAGATCGACAGCACGAGGATCAGCCGGAGTGGTCATCACCATTTGTCCCGACATATCGCCGTACCATTTGTACAGCCACCAGGCACCATTTTTTTGTCCGGTATCTGTTACTAGATTGCTTAGACGCCCCGGACGGAACCAGAATGCAATATTGGCGGTATCCACACCGGTTCGCTCAAATTCGGCAATATAGCGTACCATACTCCCCGGCACTGCTTGCTCTGCGATCACGCCGTATTCGTTAATGCTGATCGGTCGTGGGCTAATACCAAGTTCTTTTTCCAATGCACGATAAGAAGCTACATGATCGGAAATATAGCCCGTTGCTGGTGTATCGCGATGATTCCCTTCTGGGTCCCCTAGTTCATGCCATGAAATGATGTCCGGCAATACGTTGTTATCCCTAGCATAGGTCAAATAATTGCGAATCCATGCTTCATCATACTTACTGATACTTGGACCTACCGTTTTGGCAGATGAGTCAAGTTGCTTGACGCGCAGGTAAGTTTTTTTCCATGCTTCGTTAAAAGAACCAGCAGCGTTGGCATTCCAAGTCCAGTCCGGTTCATTCCATAGCTCATATCCATAAATGTTATCCGCTCCAGATTGCAGTCGTGCCTGTACAATATGATCTACCTTAGCATACCAATCGTCCCAACTTACCCAGCGATACGGAAAATCAGGATAAATATCCGGCATACGAATCATAACTTCCGCTCCATTGCGCTTAGCAATATCAGCTACCTTCAACGCATCCCCAATAGGTGTCGTTTCCCCATTCGGCAACTGCCTACCATCCGGTGCCATCTGCGTAAACATTTTTGGCTTAGTCGGTCCGATTAGATCATCTGCGGGTCTACCCTCTTCTGCCAGTCCGTACAAAGAACCGGAAGCAACATGGGTGACCGGTCTGTATGATTCCGATACATCTACAGTAAATGTAGTTGGAACTGCCGCTGAGACGGGCTTTGCGGATACAGGTAATAGGCTGAGCAATAATGCTCCACTTAACAAACACGCTATCTTTTTCATTCGTCATCACCTTTCGAAATATAGTGCGGATTGTGGTCAAACGATAATTGTAGCGCTTTCAACAGACGTTGGCCGACGCCTATCAACTGGTGTAAAAGTTATAACTTTACAGTAATAGGTTATTGGTTTTCCAAGTGGGGGTAAACTTAATAAATCGTAGGATGGGTGTATATTACCGACTTGTGATTATTCAGACAGTGCCTATATATTCCGAGCATTGGTAATTATAGTTTGCATACAAAATCATTTATTCTTCTTTATTATGAATCAAAGTGATGTCTGGATGAATAAACCAAGCCTACTCCCGCCAATAATAAAATCACAGGTATGACGATCCATCCCAATCCTACATGTAAGATCTGATATGTAAAAGCTCCACCATTAACCTGTGATGAAATAGCTGCTCCTTCTAACCCTGCAAGGATAAACCCTGTACATAATAGCATAATTGAAGCCAGAATAAGCGTGCAGCCTACCAATAATTTGATCATACTATCTCCTCCCATTCCCATACACCTAATTTTCCTTTTGCGACAATCGGTGTCTCTAATCGCTGAATAATATCCATTTGCCACGCGTATCGTCCTACTGTAAAATCTCCAAATGTCCATTCTGGATCAGAAACCTGATGCCCATTTTCCAGCATACAACCAGACTGCAACCCCTCTGTAGCCTGTAAACAGTTCGTCAAATTCGCTATCGCTACAATGGAACCTCTCGGCAAGTCCGCTATTGTCAAATACCCATGACGATCTAGTGCCTCTTCAACATACTCATTCTGTAACGCTTTTTTGTCCACTTGTTTACCGGCATGAATCGCTATTGTTCCTCGTAAAGCTGTTTTCCAGCTTCGAGTCTCATACTTTTTTTCTCCTAATGCCAGCAACGTTGCCCATGGCTGCCTGACGGTAATTGCTCTCATAGGTATAGTTCCTCCAATTATTAAATATCGATTTACTAATCATTTGATTTGTATCATTCGTTCTGCATGTTAGCATGAACGTCTAAAGCACGAATGTCTAACTTTCATACTCCAACATCATATCAAAAACCCCGGCGCTTCATGCTCCGGGGCTTTAGGTTTTCCTTTTAGTACAACGTCATATATTGGTCGCGCTCCCATTGATGCACTTGGGTGCGATACATATCCCACTCGATCTCTTTCAGCTCATAAAAGTGAGCTGTTGCATGCTCGCCCAGTGCTGTGATCATTACGTCATCACGCAGCAGGTCGTGCAGTGCTTCTTTCAGATCGCCTGGCAAACTAGGAATGCCTTCGTCGATCCGCTCATCTTCAGTCATTATGTAGATGTTACGGTCGATTGGTTTAGGCAGGTTAAGTTGACGATCAATACCGTCCAGCCCTGCTCTCAACATAACAGCCAGTGCCAGATAAGGATTCGCGGTTGGGTCCGGGTTGCGCAGCTCGATACGTGTGCTCAAACCACGGGAAGCCGGAATCCGAACCATTGGGCTACGATTGCTCGCCGACCATGCTACGTATACAGGAGCTTCATAACCAGGTACGAGACGTTTGTACGAATTCACGGTAGGATTCGTTACAGCTGCCATGGAACGTGCATGTTTTAGAATACCTGCCATATAATGACGGGCAATCTCGCTCAGACCGATCTCGTCGCTTTCATCGTAGAATGCGTTTTCGCCATCACGGAAAAGGGATTGGTGACAGTGCATACCGGAACCGTTCATGCCGAACAATGGTTTTGGCATAAAGGTCGCATGCAGTCCATGTTGACGAGCGATCGTACGTACAACGAGCTTGAACGTTTGAATCTGGTCAGCCGCTAACAAAGCAGGCGCGTATTTGAAATCGATCTCGTGCTGTCCCGGTGCTACTTCGTGGTGAGACGCTTCGATTTCAAAGCCCATTTCTTCCAGCGTGATAACGATATCGCGGCGACAGTTCTCGCCCAGATCGGTTGGAGCCAGATCGAAATAACCACCTTGGTCATTCAATTCCTCTGTAGGATTACCGTTCGCATCGGTGCGGAACAGGAAGAATTCTGGCTCAGGACCTACCATCATATCGGTAAAGCCCATCGCTTCAGCTTCTTGCAGGTTGCGCTTCAGTACACCACGCGGATCACCAGCGAATGGCGTGCCATCCGGCATGTACACATCACAAATCAGACGTGCTACACGATTGTCCGTTACCCATGGGAAAATAACCCATGTGTCCAGATCCGGGTACAGGTACATATCGGATTCTTCAATACGAACATATCCTTCGATCGAAGATCCATCAAACATCATTTTATTGTCCAGCGCTTTGGTCAGCTGGCTTACGGGAATCTCTACGTTTTTGATTGCGCCCAGCAAATCGGTAAACTGCAATCGGATAAAACGTACATTTTCTTCTTTCGCAATTCGCAGAATATCTTCCTTCGTGAAACTCACGTTACCCTCTCCTCTGTGCTCTGTTTATTTTTTGTTGAAGAATCGGGATAATTCCCCTTGGATAAGAGACACCTGACCCGGACGCTTACCGGTAACCAGTTGCTGTTTAAGCATACGATGAAGTTGGGAATCTGACAATTCCCTGCGACGTTCTTCCGTATCTGGCGTAATCACCGTTGCTTCTTCCGATTCTTTGGAAACAGGGTTCATCACTTGTTTGATACCAGCGATATTTACCCCTTTCTCGATCAGTGCTTTAATTTCGAGCAGACGCTCTACATCATTAAATGAGAACAAACGCTGATTCCCTGATGTACGCGCAGGTACAATCAGATTATGCTGTTCATAGTATCGAATCTGCCGTGCAGACAGATCTGTCAATTTCATGACGATCCCGATTGGGAATAGCGCCATATTTCTCCGAATTTCATCGCCCATGTATTCATCAACCTTCCAATTCGCATTTTAGCTTTATCTTCTCTTGCTACTATTGTACATATCCTGATATCGAGCGTCAATAACATGTTAAGTTAACTCACAATAATTTTATATTGCTTTAACATGTGATTAACAAACAAACAGATAGAAAGTTTCTATACATGCGCAAGCTCTCTTTTTCACAGACTTATTATAACATGAGATGCCTGTCAAATGCACGTCAGGTCGCTAATCTGTCTATCAATATTACTGCACGATGTAATGTTGGCGAGATGCCTATTTATAAGTTCACATTTGCTCAGGATAGGCATGTTATACATATAATCCTAGTTTGTTGCTATACAACCGAAATATTACATTGATCCAATATTCATCGTAACAAACATTACAATGGGCACAAATTTCCCCGCTATCCCTTCCTATCAAGTAACGTCTATGCCTTCTCTGGCAGCTTTTCTTCCGGTAAGCAAATATCTCATCCCGAGCAGACAATGATAGCTTGTTCAAAATGCTACACTTTATTTGTATAAAAAGAGGTGGCTGCCCATCCATAATCATAACTTTGTGACAGGGTGAACATAGTCTGGTATATGCAATCTATTGCGCGTAACGAAACAATCTTTCTAAAATACAACAGTTATTGCCTACTACAATAAACTTATATCCATAACCTATAAGCAAGCGAGCAAGCTTCCTTATTTATCCATATTGATCATAACGCCAAAATACATACATTGAAATATTCTATCGAACTTCATATAGAAAAAAAGAAATAAAAAAATGTATTTCCGCAACCTATCAATGAATGAAATCATTACAACAAGTTGCGGAACTATAGCTTAGCATGTATACCTTGCATCAATGTTGAGATATATCATACTTATTTTATATCTATTATATTTATTTAAAGCAGATTGCGTTCTAGCATCGTTTGCAATGCCATCAGTACACCAAGTTTTACATGGGAAAAGGTTAATCCACCCTGCATATAACCAATATATGGCTCACGGATCGGCGCATCAGCAGACAACTCCAGACTGCCACCTTGAATGAATGTACCTGCTGCCATAATGACCGGATGCTCGTAACCTGGCATATCCCATGGTTCTGGTACAACGTGGCTGTCTACTGCTGCTGCCCGCTGAATCCCCTGTACAAAAGCGATCAATTGCTGTTCCTGTTGAAACGATACTGCCTGAATGAGATCCGTACGAGGCTCGTTCCACCCGGGCTTGCTGTTGAATCCTGCCAGCTCAAACATAGCTGCGGCGTAGATGCTGCCTTTTAACGCCTGACCGACAATCGTCGGTGCCATGTATAATCCTTGATAAATCCCTCGTGTCGTTCCGAGCATGGCACCAACTTCGCCACCGATTCCCGGTGCTGTCATTCGATATGATGCCAGCTCCACGTATTCGCGCTTACCGCAAATGTACCCCCCAGTTTCAGCAATACCGCCACCCGGATTTTTGATCAGAGAACCTGCCATCAGGTCAACACCGACCTGCGTCGGTTCCAGCGTTTCACTGAATTCGCCATAACAATTGTCCACGAAGATCACGATATCAGAGCGGTATTCGCGAATCTTGCGTACCATCTGCTCAATATCTGCAATCGTGAACGAAGAACGCCAATCGTATCCGCGTGAACGCTGAATACCGATGACTTTGGTTCGTTCATTCAGCTTGCCTTCCACTGCCTGCCAATCGACTTGCCCATGCTCATCTAGTGCAGCTTCGCTATACGTAATACTGAAGTCTGCCAGTGATCCTTTGCCATCGCCCGGCTTGCCGATCACTTTGTGCAGTGTATCGTAAGGTCGACCGGTAATGTATAGCAGTTCATCGCCTGGACGCAGCACTCCAAACAGAGCCGTTGCAATCGTATGCGTACCGGAAGCAAAATGCGGGCGCACCAATGCGGCTTCGCAACCGAACACTTCTGCATACACTTCTTCTAGCACTTCACGTCCACGGTCGTTATACGCATACCCGGTTGAACCGGCAAAGTGATAATCGCTCACTTTATGTTTTTGAAAAGCTTCGATTACTTTCCACTGGTTGGCATCAATGATGCGATCCAGCTTGCGAACCGCTTCGTCAATGATCTGATCTGCTTGAGCAGACCATGCCATAATTGTATCGTCAAAAACCGGCATTTCTCTATCTCCCCGCAATGATAGCCCGCCCCGGTCATGCGGGCGGGCTATCTCATATTCATGTTTGGCTATTACGCCTGTTAGTTCTAATGTTCAGATCATGGAACGATGTATCCCGTTCTATCATGACATGTCAAAATGTAAACTTTCGCGATTCATATTTTACACGAAACGACAGCTTAAAGAAATGTCATTGTGAAAATTGTCGCAATTTTGTCACTTTACTTCGTAATCTTGCAGCTTGTAACCGAATTTCTCATAATCGACTTTATTGATTTCGACCGTGAAAATGGCTTCATTCTCTTCGTACTCTTGATCCACAATGCTGCTGAATGTATACAGCTGTGAGATCAGATCGCCACGTTCAGCTGGAATACGATAGATACGTTTCCCACCTGCCAGCTGATCCTGAATTAGCAAACTGACGCGCTCCAGATCAGCATCGTTGTAAGCACTGATGCGCAGATGTGTAGAATCAGACGGCAACATCTCCAATTGATCCGGTGTACACATATCAGATTTATTGTAGAGCACTACCATATCTTTATTACCAGCACCCAATTCCTGCAAAATCTCATCTACGACTATCATCTGCTCATCCCGACGCTCGGAAGACGCGTCAACGACATGTAAAATCAGATCCGCTTCGTTCACTTCTTCCAATGTTGCACGGAAAGCAGCGATCAGATCGTGTGGAAGATTCTGGATGAATCCAACGGTATCAGTGAGTACAATTTCCTTACCACCGGGCAATTCCAGTGTACGTGAAGTCGGATCAAGCGTAGCAAACAGCTGATCTTGCACGTACACATCTGCAGATGTTAACTGCTTGAGTAGCGTCGATTTCCCAGCATTGGTGTAACCGACAAGTGCTACTTGAAAAACACCAGACTTTTTGCGGCGTTCCCGATACAGTACGCGATGACGCATCACTTCTTCCAGCTGACGTTTCAGGTCAGTCACCCGGGTACGAATATGACGACGATCGGTTTCGAGTTTACTTTCACCGGGACCGCGCGTACCAATCCCGCCGCCCAGTCGAGACAGGTTTTTGCCTTGACCGGACAGTCTCGGCAGCAAATAACTGTACTGTGCCAGCTCCACCTGCAAAATACCTTCACGTGTTTTGGCACGCTGGGCGAAGATGTCCAGAATGAGCTGTGTACGGTCAATGATCTTCACATCCAGATGTTCTTCCAGATTACGTACCTGCGCACCTGATAGCTCTTGATCGAAAATGACAGTATTGGCGCCGAGAGCTTCCAGCAAAATGCGTAATTCTTCCACTTTACCTTTACCGATAAACCAGCGTACATCCGGCATCTCGCGATTCTGAGTCATCTGTTCCAGCACTTCTACGCCTGCCGTCTCCGCTAGACTGACGAGTTCTTGAATAGAGCCTTCCGCGTTTACATTGTTACGCTTGTCCATCTGTGTATACAGACTTACCAGTACCGCTCTTGCCTGTTGCTCGGTCTGTGTATCATGTGTTCCTTGTTTCATGGTAATACCCCTTGTGTATGTTATGACATCGTTAATGAAGCGGATGCTCAGGAGTGATGATCCCGTCCAAATAGGCTACGCCGATGCTTCAGCGATAACGGGAACAACGGAAAAGCATGCGCATCGATCTGCTTGAGCAATCGTCTGGCGGTTGCATGAGCAAGCTCATAATCTTGCTGCGTAATGACCCGGCGACGCAATGCATCATCTAGCTCATCCTCATCCAGCAGGAAAATCTGTCCATCCTTCATGACTACAATATCCAGATACAGATCATCAAACCACGGAACGCCCTGGTCGGTAATGCCCTGCGTTTTGCAGATGTCAATATACCACTCGATGATCTCCAGCTTATCATCAAACATGGCGGTTACGACATAGTTGGCATTGTCCGGGTAATACTGCATCCACGAATATTCAGCAGCAGCGATGCAAAATCTCCGGCCTCCATAAATTTTGTATAATGGTTCGCGCAAACGGTTCATATGGTAGAGCGTCACATATCCTGTAAAAATATTGTTGTTTACATAACGGCGTGTATAACTGCGTTGTATGACACGCCGCCAGTTCGCTCGATCTGCAAATTTACGTTTCATGGAAGCGTCCCTTTCCTACAAAGTAACTTCAGAATAGCATATTTGCGGTCATCCCTCAAAAAAAGCCTCCAATCTTCACGATTGGAGGCCTGAATCATGCCGTTTGTTACGTGGCAGGCGGTGTGGTCGTTGTATTATCGGTACTATTCGTACCTGTATCACCTGTACCTGCCGGTGGTGTGGTCGTTCCCGGCGTAGTCGTACCTGGCGTTGTTGTGGTGCCATCGGTCGTTCCACTGCCGTCCGTACCATTTTGACTATTATCCGGCGTTGTGGTGCCTCCATTATTGGTTGAACCATCAGTTGGACCGGTATTGGTTCCGGTATCTCCTGTACCACCTGTTCCATTATCCGTTCCCGGATTGGTATCCGTACCCGGTGTTTCTTCACCGGTTGGTGGAGTTGGTGTCTCGCCTTCTGGCGGTACGACTCCGTCTGGATTCTCGGTTGGTGGCGGTTCCGTTTCTGCCTGATCAATCGCAATTTGCACTGTATTAGATGCATCGGATTGCGCTCCGTCAGCCGTAGTTGCGGTAACGTAATAATCGTACGTTTGTCCGGCAGTGACTGCACCATCGGATGCGACTGGCTCAGCTCCACCGCTTGAGATTACACTGAACTCAGTTGCTCCACTTTCCTTACGGTAGACGGTGTAGCTGGATGCTCCTTCAACAGGATTCCATGCCAATGCTACAGATTGACTATCCTGATCAAAGGAAGCGCTCAGACCTGTAACTGCGGAAGGCGTCACCGGTTCTTCCTCTTCCGGCTCTTCCACAACTGGTGGCGGTACTGCGGCGGTATCAAAGTTCTGTACTGGATATCCTTCCAGTGCAGGACCCATGACTGCGGCAAACAATGCTGCTGCCCGTCCGCTACCGTCTTTGAGCAGATGCGTGCGATCTGGCTTGTCATAACCCATCCAGACAGCTGCCGTCCACTCCTTGGTATAACCGGCAAACCAGATATCGCGGTTGGCACTGCTGCTCAAGCCAGAGATACCATGCTGAGTCGTTCCTGTTTTACCAGCAACCGGACGGTTAATCTGTGCCCGTTTACCTGTACCATTCTGAACGACGTTTTGCAGCATTTGAGTCATTTCATCGGTTGCTTGCTTATCTAGTACTTCGATTGATTTGGCACTGTTTTTGTACACTTCATCACCAGTGCTATCGGTAATGCTTTTCACAGCGTAAGCAGCGGTGTAATTTCCGCCGTCGGCGAATACACGGTACGCTTGCGCCATTTCCAGCGTATTGGTTCCTTTGCTCAGACCACCTAGCGCAATTGCCAGGTTGCGGTCGTCGCCAGTCAGATCGAAACCAACCGACTTGGCATAATTGATACCAGTATCAATACCAATCTGATTCAGCAACCATACGGCTGGAATGTTGACGGAATCCTCCATCGCAGCTGTCATACTGATCGTATTGGAATAGCCACCATGCAAGTTATTCGGACAATACGTACCAAAACATTGCTTTTCATTGCTAAGCATGGAATTGGAATGGTAGTTGCCACTTTGCAGTGCTGGTGCATACGTAATAATTGGTTTGAATGCTGAACCTGGTTGACGATGACTCGTCACACGGCTGAAGTTGCCGCTCACATAATCGCGTCCACCAAGTAATGCGACAAGTCCGCCGGTATCGTTGTTGACGATAACCATCGAACCTTGCACTTTGACATCATCTGGACTGTTCTCAAATAGATCGTCGTTTTTGAAAGCATCTTCAAGCGTTTGCTGCGCCTTGGAGTCCATTGTCGTATAAATGTTATATCCGCCGCGGTTCAAATCATCCGCGCTCAGACCAGTGGCATCCTCCGCTTCCTGCATCGCATAGTCGATAAATGCCTGATACTTGGCACTTTTGCTTTCTGGCGATTTGTAATTGTACGTTACTTCTTCGGCTTCTTTTTCATCGGCGGCTGTAATGTAGCCCTGCTGCTGCATGAGCTGCAATACAACGGCGCGACGTTCTTGTGACAGCTCAGGATTGCTTTGCGGGCTGTAACGCGACGGTGCCTTCGGCAAACCAGCTAGTGTAGCAATCTGCCATGTTTTCAGTTTACTCAAGTCGCTAACTCCAAAATACGTTTCGGACGCTTCCTTGATACCGTAAGCCCCGGAGCCAAAGTAAATCCGGTTCAGATATGTCGTAATAATCTCGTCTTTGGTCATATTACGTTCAATCGCCAATGCGATCGATACTTCTGTTGCCTTACGGAAAAATGTTTTGTCATTCGTTAAAAAGACGTTTTTGGCAAGCTGTTGGGTGATTGTACTACCACCCTCTACGGCGGAGCGGGCTACAACGTCACGTACCGCTGCCCGACCGATCGACCACAGATCCACGCCCTGGTGGTCGAAAAACCGCCTGTCTTCGGTTGCCACGAAGGCTTCGATTACTTCTTTTGGAATTTCTTCGTATTTGACTGGATCGCCTGTGCGTATACTACGTTGCAAAATCAATGTTCCATTGCGGTCGTATACTTTGGTTGGCTCGGTGACCGCGAGTTTGTTGATGTTTGCCTGATAGATTTTTTCCCCGCTTACCATAATGAAGAGGTAGCCGGCAAGCGCACAAAATATACCCAGTGCAGTGACGGCAAATAATGTCCAGAATACGCGTTTGCCTGTAATTTTTTTGGTCTTTTTCTTTTTGGCACCCGAGTTGCCCGATCCTGATCCCGAGCCGGAAGAGCTTGTTCGGTTTGGACGGTTCGGTCGGTTCGTACTCTGACTTTGACCTTTGTCACTGCGGGATAGTTGCTGTCTTGGCATTGTTTATTCTGACTCCCTTTCAGTAAACCATGTAGTGCAATTCATGACGTGTATGCAGGACAGGTATGCGAAAGAAAAGAACAACCCTTATAAAGGGGTTGTCCGATTCCTTCTCTGTATAAGACGATATATGAAGCACAAAAGTTTCATTCTACTGTCTCTGTCTCTGTTTTGAGCAGCGAACCCACTTAGTTCTCGCTTTGGTTATCCTGTGGCATCAAGGATACATTGCGTGAAGGTGTAAATGTGGATACTGCATGTTTGTAGATCATTTGCTGACGACCATCACTGTCTACCATGATCGTAAAGTTATCAAACGCTTTGATCGTGCCGCGAATCTGGAAGCCGTTCACAAGATATACGGTGACCGGAATATTTTCCTTACGCAATTGATTTAAAAAAGTATCCTGAATATTAATAGACTTGTTCATTAACCGTACCCCCAAGTGATTATTAATTCAGCATTGGCTCAATGCTCAATTGGAATAAAGAAGTTGCTGCTGATAGTGCAGAAATGCGATTTAAGTTGTTGAAGTATATTCCCTGTCCCGGTACAAATTTCCTGCTACGATGTCATATACTTTCTCAATATGCTCTTCTTGGTTGTTCACATCGCTCACATCAACCCAGTGTATATCGCGCATATGGCGGAACCAGGACAGTTGGCGTTTGGCAAAACGCCGCGTATCACGCTTTAATAGCACGACCGCTTCTTGCAGATTCATGCCGCCTGATAGATAAGCGGCGATCTCCTTGTACCCCAATCCCTGCATCGCTACCATTCCGGGGGTGTATCCCTGATTCAGCAGATGCTGAACCTCGTTCAGCAAACCTTCATCCAGCATCTGATCAATCCGTGCTTCAATACGTTTATATAGCATTTCCCTATCCATTGTCAAACCGACGATGCACAATTCGTATGGCGACGTTCTGCTCTGACCCGATAGCTGATCGGAAAGCTTGATCCCGGTTAAATGATGAACTTCCAACGCGCGGATAATGCGCCGCTGGTCGTTCTGATGCAGACGGGCTGCGGATTCCGGATCAACGGCAGCGAGTCGTTTGTGCAGTGCCTGCGCGCCGTGACTCTCGGCGTATTCCGCTTGCTCACGGCGAAACTCTTCATCCGCTCCGCTGTCGCTGAACTGGAACTCATAGCTGACCGATTCGACATACAAACCTGTGCCTCCGACGATAAAAGGCAGTTTGCCACGGCTGCTAATATCGGGAATCAACTCACGGCAACGCTGCTGAAATTCGGCAACGGAGAATGGTTCGTGCGGATCATGAATGTCGATCAAATGGTGGGGAATCCCTTGCATTTCTTCACGTTTGATTTTTGCTGTACCGATATTCATACCACGGTATACCTGCATAGAATCACCGGAGATAATTTCGGCGCCAAAACGTTTGGCGATTTCGATACTGATAGCGGTTTTGCCGACGGCTGTCGGCCCGATCAGCACGAGCAGCTTCGGTTTCTCTGCTGTCTGGTCTGGTCGGATAGTCATACATAGATCACTCCGTATTCTATTTTGGATTTTTTGCGCCGGATGCGTTCAAATCCAAGGCGTTCATATTCAGGGCTGTCCCATTTTTCCTTTAGCATCACCGTTTTACGTGCGACACGTATAGCATGTTCGATGCATTGTTGATCCAGCGCATCATTGTTAGCAAACCCTCGCAACGGCGCGATAGCAGCCGATTCATGCAGTGCCTCACGGAACATCGGGTCAAAATAAACGATATCGACGCTCTTGTCCGGCAGGCTGCTCAAGTAAGACGTATGATCCTGCGGAATCACACGAATGCGCCGCAACGCTTCATCGACTGGTAGCAGTCCGCTTTCATACGTGCGAAGACCTTCCGTCAGAAGCGCGGCAAGTGGTTTTGAATATTCCAATGCAGTAACTGTGCCAGAAGACCCGGTTGCCAGCGAAAATACAAGCGAATCTGATCCTAGTCCAGCAGTACAATCCAACACGGAATCGCCAGGCGTTAGCCGGGACGTCGCAATCATGACGTCCTCTTCCCCTTTGAGCAACCGTTTGGCGCGTACAAACGCCATACTAGGATGGAAAAACATCGCAGACTCGCCAGGACGGGCAAGACGCGTTTCTTTCTCTACTAATACGATAATGTCAGGATCATCGTATTGAGCCGCCATACGGGCAACAGAGCGCCCTTTACGCGGAATATAGGAAACGGCGAACTCTGCTGCTAGCTTCCGGGCGCGTGCCTCGGTTATGGCAGACGGATCATCGCCAGTTGTAATCAACATACATTCATTCTCCATTCTTCATCTTTACATCACACGCTTGAATAGCTTCTCCAGATCATAGCTGGAAAAGGATACAACGATTGGGCGTCCATGTGGACATGTATACGGCTGATGACAAGCAGCCAGCCGATTAAGTAGTGCCTGCGCCTCCGCTTCAGTCAAGCGCTGATTGGCTTTGATCGATGCTTTGCATGAGCAGAGCGTGGACGCTTGCTCACGCAGCTTGGACAGGTCGATCTTGCGCTCGCTCAGCACCCATTCGGTCATTTCCTGAATGACGCGCTGCTCCTCGCCTTTGGGGAACCAATAAGGATATGCACAAACACGGAACGTCTGTCCGCCAAAGTGCTCCAGATATACGCCCACCCGTTCAAACCAATGCAGCCGATCTTTGAGCTTATCCGCTTCTGCACGAGTAAATTCCAGCGTAATCGGTAGGAGTAGCTCTTGTGAAGCTTCCTCTGGCTGACCGAACTTGTTGTAATAAAATTCGTAATTCACCCGTTCATGTGCAGCATGCTGGTCAATGAGGAACAAGCCTTCTTCATTTTGTGCAATCAAATACGTACCGTGATGCTGTCCAATCAACGTCATCTCTGGAAATTCCGGTTGCTGCGGCTCTTCGGCAGTTCCGTAGAGCATCTCTGCCGGAATACCGCGATTGGCATTGCCTGGACGCTGTGGTTGACGTGCAGACGTTCCTGAACCGGATGAGCGTTTATAATCTGGCTGATATGCACGTTCGCGCTCCCGAATGCCAGATGGCTGCTCTGCTGTAGTTGCTGCCGAAGATGGATAGTCTCCTTTGGCAGAAGTCGCTGGCCGGTTCGACGATGCACCAAGATCAGCGTCTGGTACAGGCAGCGAATCGGCACCTGATGCTGCTGTTTGAATGGAAGCTTCGTTCGTACGTTTTCCATTTTCATTATTAATTGTTCCATTCTTCGTATCGGTCGCACGGGAAGCGCCAGATGGCGCCTGCTCTTCTGCCTTGGCATACTCAGGATGCGGCAATTGTTCGCGGATTGTCGGAGACGATGTTGCACGATTCTCTGTGGCTGCCGGAATACTATCATGCAGTGAAGTATGACGTGCAGCAGATGCTTGCTCTCCTTCGGTCTGTTCATTCCACTGTGGAGCAGGCTGTCCCGGTTCTGGCGGTAGATCATGATCGCCTAGCGGCGGCACATAGGGAGCATCCAGTTCGCCTATATCCTCCTGTGCAATCTGCTGACGCGGAAGATCGGAGCCGACATTTCCACTCGGTGACAATGGAGTCGATGAAGATGAAGGCGCAGTGAACAGATCATTGCCCGCATACGCATCATTGGATACCGGCGGACGTGGGAAGCTAAACTGCTCCTGAATAACGGATTCGCTATTACCGCGCTTCACCGTCTGCTTGGTCACATGTGGAATCAGAATCTCGCGCCGCAACGCTTGACGAACCGATTCCTCTACAAACATCATCAGCTCCGGTTCTTTGCTGAAACGTACTTCCATTTTGGCAGGATGCACATTGACATCGACTAGTGATGGATGCATTTCCAGCCGTAGCACCGTGAGCGGATAGCGATTAATCGGCAGCAATGTATGATAAGCGCGTAGAATTGCTTGATTGACGATATAACTTTTAATATAACGTCCATTCACGATCACGGACATCGCATTACGGTTGGCACGCGCAATCTCCGGTCGTCCGATATATCCATTAATGCTGTAATCTAGATTATCATTGTTGAGCGGCAATACCATTTTGGCAGATGATGTACCGTAAACAGCCGCAATCACCTGCAACATATCGCCATTTCCCGGCGTTTGAAGCAACACATTATTGTTATGCCGCAGTGTAAAAGCAATCTCTGGATGTGCCAACGACATACGATACATAATATCAGAGATATGTCCCAGCTCCGTCTGGACCGTTTTCATATATTTCAATCGTGCTGGAGTATTGTAAAAGAGAGAATTGACGCGAAAATCCGTACCACGTGGTGCGGCTTCGTCTTCATTACTTTTCAATGTACCACCTTCGATCACTAGACGGCGACCCGCGCCATCATCGGTCGCGCTAGTTAACAGATCGACTTTGGATACGGCGGCAATACTTGGCAGCGCCTCACCGCGGAAACCGAGACTTGTAATCTGGAACAGATCGCGATCATTTGCAAGCTTACTGGTCGCATGACGGTAAAAGGCAGTTTCGCAGTCATCCGCCGCGATTCCCGTCCCATTATCCTGCACACGAATCGACTCCAAGCCACCTTCACCGATATGAACATCAATGCGGGTGGCACGCGCATCAATCGCATTTTCCACCAGTTCTTTGACGACAGAGGCAGGACGCTCGACTACTTCACCAGCAGCAATCTGATTGGCAATATGCTCATCCAGTACACGGATATTTCCCATATTGATCTTCCTCCTTCCCCATTCAGCCTATAGTTATATCGTTACACGCATCAGCCAATGATTAGCGAATCGTCTTCATTTTCAATTCATTTAGAAATTGCATTGCTTGTAGTGGCGTCATATTCATCAGATCGGCATTTTGCAACTGGCTAATAATTTGCTTGGCAAGCGGATCTTCTTTGATCTTCAGTGGCTGTACTTCTTCTTCGCCAAAGATTGACAGCTGTACAATCTCTTGTTGCTGTTTCGTTGCAGCAGGCTGCTCAGAAGGAGTTGTATCCAGCTTCGTGTGCACTTCCTGCGTATCGTGTTTCTCCAGATCGGATTGCTGAGTCTCTGGCAATGGGTACTCCTTATCCATGACAGCTACTGCGGGCGATACAGGAGACACGACAGACTGCTGACCATATATGGACGAGCCTTCGCGAATCGTAGAACGCTGCTCCATCATATCATCCGAATGCGTAGAGGACGCACGACTCAATCCGCTGGTACGATGTTCACTGTTAGATTCCGCTTCGTCATGAGATACAACCGTCGTAGTTGCTGCCTGCTCCATCCGATCCAGCAAAATATTAGCCCGATCAATAATGCTGCCCGGCAAGCCTGCCAGCTGCGCACAGTATATACCATAACTGCTGCTGGCTGCACCCGGAACGAGTTTACGTAGAAAATGAACTTTATCGCCGCTCTCGCGAACTGCCATGGAGAAGTTACGCAGATGCTCCAGCGTTTCCTCCAGATGTGCCAATTCATGAAAATGCGTCGATACGAGTGCTTTACAGCCAATCTCGTGATGCACATACTCGATGACCGCCTGTGCAATCGCCATGCCCTCACTAGTGGACGTTCCGCGTCCCAGCTCATCAATAATGATCAGACTGCGGCGAGTTGCGCGCTCCGTCATGACTTGAATATCTGCCATCTCTACCATAAAGGTACTTTGCCCGCCGATCAGGTCATCCGCTGCACCGATCCGGGTAAAGATACGGTCAACCATCGGAATCTCCGCCTGCCCAGCAGGTACAAAGCAGCCAATTTGCGCCATAATAGATAGCAAGGCAACTTGGCGCATATACGTACTTTTCCCCGCCATATTCGGACCTGTAATGAGCAAAATATTAGCTTCATCCTCGCTAATATCCGCACTATTGGAAATAAAATGACTGTTATTCATAACCGCTTCAACAACCGGATGACGACCATCTACAATACGCAGATTATACTGTTCAGACAGCTGCGGTTTGACAAAGCCACGTTCCGCACTAACCGTTGCAAACGACTGATACACGTCAATACCTGCTACTTGCTCAGCAAGCTGCTTCAGCCGTGTCACTTCATTCGCAATGCGTGTACGCAGCGCTGTAAACAGATCGTACTCAATATCGACCATTTTCTCTTGCGCTTCCAAAATGAGCGCTTCTTTTTCTTTCAGTTCCGGTGTGACAAAACGCTCGGCATTCGCCAGCGTCTGTTTACGCTCATATCGACCTTCTGGCAGCTGCGCCAGATTGGAGCGTGTCACTTCTATATAATAGCCAAATACTTTGTTATATCCAATTTTGAGTGAGCGAATACCAGTCGCTTCACGCTCTGCCGCTTCCAGTTCGGCGATCCAGCGTTTGCCATTCACGTTCGCTTCACGAAGTTCATCCAGACGCTCATGATACCCTTTGCGGATCAGACCGCCTTCACGTACAGAGATAGGTGGATCATCCACAACCGCGTTGCCGATGTCTTCTGCAAGATCCGCACATTCATCCATGCGAGCAGCCGTCTGCTGCAATGTTGAAGACGGAGATTCAGCACACAATTCGCGCAAGCTTGGAATACGCAGTAGGGAATCGCGCAGTGCCAGCATATCGCGTCCATTGGCTGTCCCAAATGCGATCCGACCGACCAGACGCTCTAGATCATAAATGCCTTTTAATTGACTACGCAGATCTTCACGTAAAATCAATCCGTGATGCAGCTTGTCTACCGCTTCCAGACGCTCCTCCACGAGACGCTTCGATAACAACGGCTTGTCAATCCAACGACGCAGCATACGACCGCCCATAGGGGTCTCTGTGCGATCCAGCAACCATAACAATGTGCCTTTGCGCGAACGTTCACGTACGGTTTCTACCAACTCCAGATTGCGGCGAGTAAACGGATCAAGAATCATATAATTTTCCGGCTCATACGCGCTAATATGTGTCAGTTGACCGAGAGAACGTTTCTGCGTTTCGCTTAAATACGAGATCAACAACGCGATACATGCTTGACGTTCCTCATCCAGACGTACCCATGCTGCTTCGCCAAACTGTTGACGTGCCAGCTCTTCGCGCTGCTTTTCCCATGGTGTGTAGAGGATTTTGCGACCAAATTGTGCAGCCTGACGATAATTGTCATCAATCAGTTCCAATTTGCCGATGATTTCAGACGGCTCGTACAATCCCAATTCATCGCGTAGCCATTCCTGTGATGCTGGTGAAGACGTGACATGCAATTCGCCCGTCGATAGATCACAGGCAGCAAGTGCCATTTTGCCATCATGCTCGGTGACACAGATCATGTAGTTGTTGTCCTTGTCGCTCAGCGCCTTGCTCTCCATCATCGTGCCCGGTGTAACGACACGAATGATTTCACGCTTGACGATGCCCTTTGCTGTCGCCGGGTCTTCGACCTGTTCGCAGATCGCCACTTTATACCCTTTTTCAATCAAACGATGGACGTAATTGTCTGCCGAATGATAAGGCACACCGCACATCGGAATCCGTTCCGGCGGTCCGCCATTTTTGCCAGTCAGTGTAATCTCCAGCTCTTTGGCAGCCAAAACCGCATCGTCAAAAAACAGTTCGTAAAAATCCCCCAATCGGAAAAATAAAAACGCATCCTGCGCTTGTTCCTTTATATCAAGATACTGCTGCATCATTGGTGTATATTGACTCATGATTCCCCTCCATATAAACCTGTATTTCTGCATCAGGATCAACCGATTGGACTTCAACTTCGCATACTATTCATAGTGAAATCATCGTTTTCAACAGTGTGCGAATGAATCCTTATCCTGTTTCGGATGCGAAAATAATCAGCCACTTGAATTCCGTGCCGCCGATCATATGCAAATGCTTGTTCGTCTATCCATTATACCGAAAGAACCTGAAAAGTTCTATGCTTCTCAGGGCTTGACGGTTACGACTCTATCTTTGTGTAGGAATTGCATTTCAACCGCCATTGTTATCCAGTATCTATCGTTTGCCCCCTCCACACTGCTTCTTTAACTTTCTCTTCCCAAACAAACAAGACCGGAAAGCTTCTGCTTCCCGGTCCCGTCGATCATCGTTATCCAATTCATAATTCGCTTGTTGATCATTCTCATGATCCTTGCTTATTTTGAAAATAATGCTTGTAACTATTATTGTGTAACTGGTTTGTCCGCAGTCAGCTCGATACCTGCCAAAGCGTCAGCGCCGTAGCCGCTGCCGTATGTGATATCGTAGTTTTTCACGCGTTTGTTCATCGCTACCAGCTCATAACGGTACAGAGTCGGGATAACCGGTGCATCTGCAACCATCAGTTCTTGCCATTGTTTGTATACATCTTTGCGATACGCATCGTCAAATGCTTTCTCGGACGCGCCTTCTTTCAGCAGTTTATCATTGTCTTCGCTAGTGTAGCGGGAATAGTTAAACTGTGCATCGCGACCATACAGACCTGCTGGGTTCACGTCAGTACCTGTACCCCATGCTGCGGAATACACATCCACTTCAGGATCGTCTTTTTCAATACGATCATAGAACGAGTTGAATTCTTGTAGACGACCGTCCAGCAGTTGTACATCCAGACCGATGTCTTTCCAGTTTTGCAGATAGAATTGAGCTTGTGGTTCAGCTACACTATCACCACTCATAGCAGAGAAGTTGATCGTCAGTTTGTTGCCTTTTGGATCTTCACGCAGACCGTCGCCGTCTTTGTCTACATAACCGGCTTCATCCAGCAATTGTTTCGCTTTTTCTGGATCATACGTGTAACCTTTGATGTCTGCATCATAGTAATCAGCGAATGCTGGAATGATCAGGGAAGATGCCGCTGTACGCAGACCGTGGTACAGTTGCTCACCCACCTGTGCATTGTTCATTGCATATCCCATTGCTTGACGCAGCGATTTGTTCGCCATTTTCGCATCTGGGTCCATTACGTTTTCGCCTTTGGCTTTGTCCCATTTGCCCAGTTTGAAACCTAGATACGAATACGCCAGATCTTGGTTACCCAACAGTTCGATATTCGTAGGCAATGTTTTCTCATCATATTGGCTAGTTGGCAGACTCACCATATCCACTTGACCGGAGCGGATCGATTCGACCACTACGTTCGGGTTGATGACTTTCAGGTTTACGCCATCCAGTTTTGGTGCGCCGTGGAAGTACTCTTTATTTGCTTCAAATTCAACGGATTCACCAGTAACCATCGATTTGATTTTGAAAGGACCATAACCGACTGGATCTTTACGAACTGGATCGGAAGAAGACATTTTGGCAACTGGGATGTCACCAAATACTTTTTTCTCCAGTGGGTAAGACCACAGACCAGCTTTGATACTTGGATCTGGATTAATAAATGTAATTTGCAGTTCTTTATCATTTACGACTTTAATACCAGAAATGGAATCTGCTTTTTTGGCATGATAATCTTCCATACCAGCGATATTGGTAAAGGTGGAGTCGTAACGCACACCATCATAGTCAGGGTCGCCGATCACTTCGAAGGCAAATGCATAATCTTCTGCTGTAACCGGATTTCCATCCGTCCAGTTCAGTTTGTCATCGATTTTTACAGTTGCGGTTTTGTTATCTTCGGAGAAGCTCAACGATGCCGCCCCGCCGTCTTTTATATTAAAGCTTGCATCTGTATCAAACAGAGACGGATAGAAGAATTGGATAACCTCAAAGTCAGGGTTACCACTATAGAAAACAGGGTTCAGGATACCTTCAAACGGTGTATCCGATACCAGACCATACGTTAATGTACCACCTTGAATCGCAGCGTCTTGATTCGACAACGATTTGGGGAATTTCCCCGTATCCTTGGTGCTTTCACTCGTTTGCGGCGTTGTCGTTGCCGTATCAGTCGATGTGTTACTCTTCGTGCAAGCAGATAGCACCAACACCAATGCAATCAACAAAATGGATATCGTACTCAGTTTTCTCTTTTTACTTCCCAACATAAACCTTCCTCCTCTTTTGATATGCATGCCTTACATTTATTATCCCAATCGCTGTCTGGCATCTGTCGCGCGTTTTAACGCTTGACCGATAAAGTTGATCGCCAGAATTAACACCAAAATCAGCAGCGATGCTGGTAACCACATCCACCAGTAATTCTGTAAAATGTTCGGGTCTGTCGCATTACTGACAATGGTACCCAAACTCGGTGTTCCTTCTGGCAAACCGAAGCCCAGATAAGAAAGACCGGTCTCAATGCCGATATTACCGGCAAGATTGAGCGTCATATTCACGATGACGATGGAGCTAAGATTGGGAAGAATGCCAAACGCGATAATTTTCCAGTTTGGCGTACCAAGCGTTTTGGAAGCCTGAACATAGTCCAGTTCCCTCTCCGCCAGTACTTTGGCACGGATCAGCCTTGCTTTGCCGACCCACAGGAAGGCGGTCATAATCCAGATGAAAGCCCAGATATCATACTTGGGTACAATCGTAACGAATACGATAACCAGCATCAGAAATGGCAATACGAGAATGAAATCGATAAAACGCATAATGACGTTATCAATCACACCGCCGAAAAACCCGGCAACCAGACCGATTGTCAAACCGATCGCAGCAGCCAATACCGTAATCATGAAGCCAATCGTAAACGAGTTACGCGCCCCCAATACAACCTGACCGAAAATATCACGACCAGCAAGATCAGTACCGAGCCAGTGATCGGCGCTTGGTGCTGCCTTGATCGACATCAGATCGACTTTGGTCACCGTCGCCTGATCAATAAAAAAGGTAGAGCCATAAATGAAGACCAAAAACAACGCCAAAAATACTAATGAAATCAAAGCCAGCTTATCTTTGATCAATTCTCTTGTCAGAATCGACCAGCTGGATGGCGACTTTTGAATCGTTTCAGCAGGAGCAAATGTTTCTGCACGCATTCCCATACTCAGTCTCTTCCTCCGTTCATATTCAGATACCGGAACCGTTGCTCCGGATACGGCGATCTTCGCGCATTAGCTAATCCGGATACGCGGATCGACCCAGCTCAGAATAATATCCGACAACAGTGTACCGATCAATGCCAGTAAACCGGAGATCATAACGAGTGCCGTAACGACAGAGAAGTCACGCTGTGTAATGGATTGCAGGAATAATTGTCCCAGTCCCGGATAACCGAAGATGGATTCGATAAATAGATTACCAGCAAGCACCGCTGTCAGATCGTAGCCTAGAAATGCAGCGATTGGCAGCAGAGAGTTACGCAGGATATGGCGAGAATATACTTTCGATTCCGGCACACCTTTGGAACGCGCTGTTTTCACAAAATCTTTGAGTCGTGTATCGATGACTTCGTTGCGCAAATATTGAATGGTTGCCGTTGTACTGACAAAAGCACCAGCAAACGCAGGCAGAATCATATGATAGATACGATTTGCAAAGTAATCCCATGTACCCGGCTGTAAGCCAGGATCAATACTACCGCTCGTTGGGAACCAGCCTAGCTGGAAACCGAATACAAACACAACAACGAGTGCAAAGATAAATAACGGTGTTGCAAAGCTTAAATACGTATAGCCGGTAATCGTCTTATCCAGCAGACTATTCTGATAACGTCCACTAAGAATACCAAGCGGAATCGAAATAATATAAGTAAGAATCAGAATAGCTACCCCGAGATAAAATGTATTCGCCAGACGGCTGCCGATCAGATATGTTACATCGACTTTGTGCACATACGATACACCCAGATCTCCTTTGAACAAATTGCCTAACCAGCGTGCATATTGCACGGTAGCCGGATCATTGAGTCCAAGGCGCTCACGCTGCTCGGCGATCATTTGCGGACTCAGGTTTGGATTGTTTTGAATCAATCCGGTTAATGCGTCCCCCGGCATTGCTTTTGCCAGAAAAAATACCAGTACACTGAGCACGAACAACTGGGGAATCATGATCAGAATACGGCGAAGCGTAAATTTCCACATTACTTATGTCCCCCTTACGTTACGGTAGTGCTACCTTGTGTGATGAACTGATAGGTTTCAGCGCAAGCGGCTTGCCTTCCGCATCGAGCAGCTGTTGGAGATCTTCTTGATAGGATGACATAATATTTTGGCGCAGTTTAGCAGTTTCCTTGCGCTGTTCCGGGTCGATATTCGGAATCGCCGAGATCAGACGCTTTGTGTACACATGCTGTGGATTTTCGTAAATATCTTCTGTATTGCCCTGCTCCACCAATCGGCCACGATACATAATACCGATCTCGTCACACATGTGGCGAACGATACCAAGATCATGACTAATAAACAGATAGGTCAACTTGAATTCCTTTTGAATTTCTTTCATAAAGTTCAGTACTTGTGCCTGTACAGACACATCAAGCGCGGATACCGGCTCATCGGCAATGATCAGCTTTGGATTCAGTGTCAATGCTCGGGCAATCCCGATCCGTTGACGCTGACCGCCGGAAAACTCATGCGGATACTTGAATGCCGCTTCCGGGTTCAAGCCGACACGCTCCAGCAAATCCTGAATACGGCGACGCTCTTCATCAGGCGTCAGCTTCTCAAAATTGCGCAACGGTTCAGCGACAATATCAAGCACCCGTTTTCTGCCGTTCAACGAGGAATACGGATCTTGGAAAATCATCTGAATATCGCGGCGTAGCGGATGTTGATTTTTGTGTGCGATACGGGTCAGATCTTGACCTTCAAATGAAACAGTGCCGTCCGTAATTTTGTTCAAACCAATAATGGCGCGACCAGTCGTGGTCTTGCCGCAGCCGGATTCACCGACCAATCCATATGTAGTGCCTGGTTCGATGCGAATGGACAGTCCGTCCACCGCTTTGACTTGGCTTACCACACGCCCAAAAAAGCCGCCTCTGATCGGGTAATGCACTTTCAAATTATTGAGTTCCAGCAATGCCATCCAGTACGTGCTCCTTTCCTTCATCTTCAAAATGAAAATGCTGATAGCAGGTGCAGCGCACCCAATGCTGTGGACTGACCTCACTCAAGGTCGGATTGTCAGCATGCGCTGTCTGCGGAATCCACGGAATGCGCTCGGAGAAGCGGCAAGTACCACGCGGAATATTTTGCAGAGAAGGAACACGTCCCTGAATAACGTGTAGGTTTTCCTGTCCAGCATTAGCGCCAGGCATAGAAGCCAGCAGGGAACGAGTGTACGGATGAAGCGGATTTCTGAATAGGTCGTTTACATTGGCAATTTCTACGATTTCTCCTGCATACATGACAACAACGCGATCCGCCATCTCCGCTACGACACCAAGGTCATGCGTGATGAGAACGATACCGGCTTCCGTTTCTGCCTGCAATTGTTTCAGCAGATCCAGAATTTGCGATTGAATCGTTACATCCAGCGCAGTTGTCGGCTCATCCGCAATGATGAGTGATGGACGGCATGCAATCGCAATCGCGATCATAATACGCTGTCTCATCCCGCCGGACAATTCATGTGGATACTGATTGTACACACGCTGTGGGTCAACAATATTGACATGTTGAAGCAGTTCGATCACAAGTTTGGTCTTGTCCTTCTTCGATAACGACGTATGATAATCCAGATTTTCTTCAATCTGTTTACCAATCGTCATCAATGGATTGAGCGCAGTAAGCGGGTCCTGAAAAATCATCCCGATCTCGGAACCGCGAATTTTGTTCATCTGTCCTGGCGATAGCTTGTTCAGGTCTTGTCCCTTAAATTGCAGCTCGCCCTGGATACGCGTATTTTTGCTATCGTGCAACCGTGTCAGAGAAAGTGCCAATGCACTTTTTCCGCAGCCGGATTCCCCGACAATAGCCAAAACCTCATTCTTGTTAATCGTCAAATCAAGCTGGTCGACAGCGGGATAATGATTATCCCTGATCCGAAAAGACACCGTCAGACCTTTGATTTCCAATACCGGTTCTGTGTTCAAAATTCTGGTTGCCCCCTCATCTCAAACTTTAACGCAATGTAAACAAACCTCGTAAGATTGTTATCATTTTATATTCATAATCTTCCACAGGTCAATAAAATTTATCTTTTTTTCAAATTGGCTAAAAGATTTTAGCAAAAAAGCTATCACCTGCTGTTATAAAGGTGATAGCTTTCTTCTATAGTCCTATCCTTATTTTACCTTATTATCCTGAGTTAGCAAGGGGTTTCTACCTTTATCCCGCTTTGAAATTTTCAAATATTGATCCAACTCGCGGCAGAGCTGTAGCGTAGCGGAATGAACTTCGAAATCTTCCCGGGTATCCGGCAAATCTAACGTAGCAAACGTCTGCTGAAATTGTACCAGCATCTTTTCCGTTTTACCGGTATAGTATGGTGCCTTCACATCTTCTGCCAGCTGCTCAAAGATAGCACCCATCTGCTCAGCATTCGGCATTTTGCAATACAGCTGCGAAACCAACTGCATCATATTTTGAATCGAATCCAGGTGCTGCTTGCGCATATGAAAATAAACGACCCATGACTCGTCAGGATGCCAGAACTGATTTTCCAGCTCACGACGTGCAACTACCAATCCTTGCTCTACTTTGCGCGTCGCTTCGATTACTTCTTTGCCATCCCACACATACGACGGATTCTCCATCGTGCGTCCAATCTGGGCAAACATCGCCGACATCAGCTCATGAATCTCCATCCGAATCACATTGAGCTTGGAATGCGGGTTCGGCATATACACCAGATTCACGACCGCCGCTGCGCCGAGACCGATCAGTAGCAGCTCCACTTCTACAAGTAACGCATGCATGGTCAATAATCCGCCGTTATAAATGTGTACCACCACAACCGAACTCGTTACAATTCCGCCACTGAACCGCGCCTTTGTAATGAGCGGGAACGCTACCAAAATGTACAGGGCGAATACCCAATGCTCAAATCCAAATAGCGAAAACAACACAAACGCACAGATCATACCAATGAGCGATGCAAAAAAACGCGCCGAAATTGTCATCAGACTGCGTTTGCGCGTTACATCCACTCCCAGAATAGCGAGCAGTGCTGCCGACATTGCGCTGGGCACCCCTAAAGCGCTAGCTATAACAACAGCCAGCAAAGCAGCAATGGCGGTCTTGATCACGCGAAAACCCATTTGTTCTTCTCTCCTTACCTATCGCTTTCTGTATCTATTCATTGTCTATTGGAATGTTTTTATCCTACTTCATTTTGCCCGGTACGACAACGTGAAAATACGGACAATCTTACATTTCGACAATCATTCTGCAACAATTCAGCATATGACGAATCTATATCTCATTGTTCACTTTCTACTATTAATAATAGACTAGCATTTTTTCCAGTAACCATTTCTTTCATTCTAATAATTCCATATTTAACATTCACCACTTGCGTTTGTGTAATTGTTGGTCTATACACAAACAGAGTGAGCATCCTCGCACTAGGCAGGGACACTCACTCTATTTCCACTTTACGTATTCACAATAGCAGCTATGGAATGTAGCAATAAGGTTGATATCATTACTATTCTGTTTCAAAAAAATTCATAGTTGCAAAGATGATATACCTTAGGTTTTTGAAGATACTACACGTTAGGCTTTTAAATTAAGATTGTACGTTAAGATTCTAAGAGAACTATAGTGAGATAAAGAGAACTACAGAGAGATACAGAAATCTATAGAGAATTATAGATAGATTCAGTGAGATATAAAGAGATAGAGAGATCTAAAGACAATTACAGGCTATAAATATCCGTATATTTCTGCTCCAAATAATCTGCCAGATAATCCGGGTTCAGCTCTTCCCCAGTAATATCACGAATCAGCTCAAATGGCGTTCTGCTTTTGCCGAAACGATAAATTTTGTCAGTCAGCCACTCTTTGATCGGCAACAGATTGCCTGCTGCGATCCATTCTTCAAACTGTGGCAGCTCTTGACGCATCGTATTCGTAATTTGCGCTGCATACATATTGCCAAGTGAATAGGAAGCAAAATATCCAAAGTCTCCACCCGACCAGTGCACATCCTGCAATACACCAAGCGCATTCGTAGGCGGCGTAATACCGAGATACTCCTCATACTTGCTGTTCCATACGGTTGGCAGATCTGCAACTGCGAGATCTTCATTGAATAGCATTTTCTCAATCTCATAACGGATGATAATATGCAGATTGTACGTCAATTCGTCTGCTTCGATCCGAATCAAGGAATTCTCGACCCGGTTAGCAGCACGGTAAAATTGCTCTTTATCTACATCAGCCAGTTGTTCTGGGAATAGCTGTTGCAGCTTATCATAATACTGATCCCAGAATACGCGACTGCGACCGACCACATTTTCCCAGAAACGGGATTGCGATTCATGAATGCCCATCGATGTACCCGTAGCTAACGGCGTACCTACCAGATCGGTAGAGATATTTTGCTCATACAGAGCATGTCCGCCTTCATGCAGAGAACTGAAAATTGCGCTCAGCAGATCATCCGGGTAGTAGTGAGTCGTAATGCGCACATCGCCCGGGTTCAGTCCCGTTGCAAACGGATGCTCACTTTCGTCCAGACGACCGGCGTCGAAGTCATATCCCATTTCTTTCAGCAAAAAGTGACTGATCTCTTCCTGCTTTTGCAGATCGTAATTTTGCTTGAGGAAATCATGCTCAGGCGTGTAACCAGACTGCTGAATGTTTTGCAGTAATGGCACGAGACGTGATTTTAGACGATCAAATACAGCGTCCAGCTTCTCTACCGTTATATCTGGTTCAAACATATCCAGTAGCGTATCGTACCGCGTGTCTTTCGCTCCCCAGTAACCGATAAATTCGCGCTTCATATCTACAATCTCGGTCAACAGCGGTGCAAAGCCTTCAAAATCATCCTTATGTTTTGCCTCTTCCCAGACTGTCTGTGCATGCGTCGTCAGACTGGCATACTTTTGAAAACGTTCTGCCGGAACTTTGCGGTTGCGATCGTATTCGTCTTTGCATTCCTTAACCGAACGACGATCGTTGTCGCTCAGCTGCTCAGAGATTTCAGTACGAGACAGAAACTCCACATATTCGCCCATCTGATCGGAGATCGACAGTTTAAATGCTTCCGTAGCGAGCACACCGATCGTATCGGCGCGCAGCTCGGCACCTTTGCGCGGTGCACCTGTACGCAAATCCCAACCTAGCAGAGCGAGAGCTTCATTGTAACTACTGATTTTGCGGACAAGCTGCTGGAATGATTCCAGTATCTGTTGTACATTTTGATCCATAATCAGGTCTCCTTTAATAGATGGGTTTGATGATGTAATGATATCTTGCTGCACATTCATTATGCTCAACTATTGCACAAACGACAACATTTTGAGCGGCAAATCGTCGTTACTGCTTGATGATCTGTTTGGCGCACATTATAATCAATGTTACATACACTGTTCTTCAGCCGTCAAGATGAAGCTACTGAGTCTATGACTATGCAGAACAATATTACATGTTGAATGTTCACTTTGGATATTTGTTCATCATTTTGACCATCGTGAATAAATATCAACAATATTGAATATAAATACAATGCGATTTGCATTGTTCAGGAGGAGATCTCATGGATTCATTGTCAAAGATCATGCAGTTTAACGAAGAGTTCGTTTCCAGCAAACAATACGAAGCGTACAGCTCCAGTCCGTTTCCAGACAAAAAGCTTGTCGTCGTAACGTGTATGGATACCCGTCTTACCGAGCTGCTACCACGCGCGATGAACATCCGTAACGGCGATGCCAAAATCATCAAAAATGCCGGTGCTGTTATTTCCCATCCATATGGTAGTGTTATGCGTAGCGTGCTGGTTGCACTCTACGAGCTGCAAGCCGAAGAAGTTATCGTATGCGGTCACTACGGTTGCGGCATGGCTGCACTGAATGCAGATCATATGATTAATGAGATCAAAGAGCGCGGTGTTTCCCCAACAGTACTGACAACTTTAGAACATTCTGGAATTGATTTAAAAAGTTGGTTGCAAGGGTTTGGTAACGAAAAGAACGGGGTAATCAATAGCGTGGATATCATTAAGAATCATCCATTACTTCCCCCCCATGTACCGGTGCACGGCATGATCATTGATCCCTCGACAGGTCAATTGGAATTGCTTGTGAACGGGTACGCCCAGCAAGAAACTTCCATTTAGCGGACGGATCTAACGGCTTCCTACATAATCTTGATTGCGGAAGAAGCCGCCCATACCGCCAGGACACGAAGACTACTTCGTGTCCTTTTTATTTTGTCTGCGCACTAGGCTGTTCGGTCTTTATAAAAAAATACATAAAAACCATAAAAGTTTTTGAATCTTTTTACGATTGTTTACGTACCGTATGTCATGCAGCTTTTAGCTACTCTCAGCAGCCGTTCCTCTTCATTTTTTGCTGTCAGCTGAACTGAAACATAACGCCCGTAACAACCATGCAGCGGATTGGCCGATCCTTTTACCTGCTGGAGTGTATTTCTGTACGGGCGCACAGTTGAACAGCTTACATTCGTTGTGACTTTCGATATGTAATTATGAAAATTGTTTGTCTATTTCCCTTTATTTTTGTGTGTTTTCCCGGATTTTGTCGTCGCCTTTCTTGCGAAAGCATACAGTTGTAGTGTACACTTTATCTTAAATCGGCCGATTTGCTGCTTGATAGATAGGAGAGACTGACTTATGAATACGCTATCGTATGGTTTACTTGCATTGCTTGCCCGCAAGCGTTCTTCCGGTTATGACCTGATGCTTAGAATCCAGCCTTTCTGGCAGGCAAAGCATAGTCAAATTTACCCACTGTTGTCCCGTATGGAGGAGCAAGAATTGCTCACTGCGGAATGGGTCAAACAGACGGATAAACCGGACAAAAAGATTTATGCAATCACCCCGACAGGTGAACAAAAGCTTCAGGAATGGATTCAACTGCCTGCCGGCGAACCGGTAACACGCGATGAACTTGTACTGAAAGCATTCTGTCTATGGATCACAGATCGCGATACCGCTATCTCGTTGTTCCGCAAGCGTTCCATTTTCTATCAGGAACAAATCCACTATTTCGAGCAAGCAATTCACAAAATGGCGGACGAGAGCCATCATTTCGGTTCTCCTGACTTTGGACTGTACATCCTGCGTCAAAAAGCGCTCGGTACAGCCCGTTCGAACATGGAATGGACAACCTGGGTAATTGATACACTCAAAAACTCAGCTCCATCCGAAGCGACAAATGAACCGCAACATCAGTAATTTGTAATATTTAAAAGTAAATGTTTGAAACGCTCGGGCTTCCTGTTCGTATACGTGTAGAAGCACCAAAAATTCAACTTACCAGAGGGAGCATACAGATAATGAAAAAAGTGCTTATGGTCTTCATGGCATTTACGTTATTCTTCGCTTCGCTTGGCATCGCCAGTGATGCGGATGCAAGACGCGGTGGTGGCGGATTCAAATCCCAGCCTAAATCGTACACAAACACACCGAACCGTGCGGACAACAACAGCGGCAGTGTGAACAGCACTAACCGTTCTGGTACCAATAGCTCGACAGCCGGAACAACAGGCAAACGTGGATTTTTCAGCGGCGGTAGCTTCTTTACCGGTCTGATGGTCGGCGGTCTGGCAGGCATGCTGTTTGGTGGCATGTTTGCAAATATGGGCTTTATGGGCGATTTCCTTGGTCTGCTCGTGAACCTGGCAGCTATTTATGTACTCTTTATTGCAGCTCGCGGCATTTATCGCATGATTCGTCAGCGCAAGAAACCGGCTGACCCTTACGACAGACGCTAATGGCAATGACGCTGAGCATGGACGAGATTATTAATGCGGTATGTTTGAACATCGCCGAACGAAAAGGCATTAAGCCTACGGATGTTACTGTTCAACTGGCATGGGAGGAAGATACCGGCTATACTGCGGAAGTCTGGTCACTGGGACGCAGCCAGTACCTGATCGAAAGTAATCTCTACGAAGCCATTCTGCGCTACATGTTTTCTGAATACAACGCGAGAGTATTTCGTGAACAGGTGGAATTGATCTTGAATGAAGAAGCTGAAGAGATTCAGGCGATCATTCGCGATTGATGCACGATCCGTCCTGGCTGTTGATTGATACCTGTGCTAACACTTGTATCGTATCCTTGTACACACCACCGGACGCACTAACGACTGAAAATAAACCCTGTCCTATTGCAGATTACTGCGATAGCGACAGGGTTTTTGGTATGCTGCTCTACTAGGTTCTAAAACGCTTTCTTGTTGACAAGCCACTCCTTGCTTGTTAGAGTTTTAGTGACAATCACATTCATTTCAGGGATGTTACCCGCGGGGCATAACCTGAACGATATCGGCAGCCAATGATCTGTAATGGGCCGATCTCGTTCGGGTTTTCTTTTTTTCTGGCCCTCTTCCCTACTAACTCTTATCTATTCACTACGGAAGGAGATTTATCATGTCCAATTTTACATTTCCCGAAAACTTTTTGTGGGGTGGCGCTATCGCTGCCAATCAGGCGGAGGGTGCTTATCTGGAAGATGGCAAAGGGCTGACACTTGTCGATCTGCTACCTACTGGTGACAAGCGTCGCGATATTATGAAAGGTTATGTGCCGGGTTTGACACCGCTGGAAGGTGAATTTTATCCGTCGCATGAAGCGATTGACTTCTACCATCGTTACAAGGAAGATATTGCTCTATTTGCCGAAATGGGCTTCAAATCGCTGCGGATCTCGATCTCGTGGGCGCGTATCTATCCAACTGGTGAGGATGCACAGCCGAATGAGCAAGGATTGCAATTTTATGATGATCTGTTTGACGAACTGCTGCGTCATGGGATTGAGCCGATTGTTACGCTGGCGCATTTTGACGTGCCTGTAGCATTGATTGAGAAATACGGCAGCTGGCGCAGTCGTGAATTGGTCAGCCTGTTTGAGACGTATTCACGTACGGTGCTGGAGCGCTACCAAGACAAGGTCAAATACTGGATGACTTTTAACGAGATTAATATGCTATTGCATCTGCCATTTCTCGGTGCGGGCTTGACCTTTAGTGAAGGCGACAATGTGAAGCAGATTCAGTATCAGGCGGCGCATCATCAGCTGGTTGCGAGTGCACTGGCAGTCAAAGCGTGCCATGAGCTGATTCCAGACGGTCAGATTGGCTGTATGCTGGCAGCGGGAAGTTTCTACCCGTATACGTGCAACCCGGAAGATGTATATCAAGGGATGGAAAAAGATCGGGAATCGTACTTCTTTATCGATGTGCAATCACGCGGTGAATATCCAGGTTATGCGCATCGCTTCTTCCGCGATCATAATCTGCATATCGATATGCAGGACGGCGATGCTGAGCTGCTCAAGCAAAATACGGTTGATTATATCGGCTTCAGCTATTATTCCAGCCGTACGACCAGCACCGATCCTGAAGTGATCAAAAATATGACTTCCGGCAACGTATTTGGCTCGGTTGCCAATCCGTATCTGGACAAATCCGAATGGGGCTGGACGATCGATCCGAAGGGCTTCCGTATTACTGCCAATCAGCTGCATGATCGGTATCAAAAGCCGCTGTTTGTAGTAGAAAACGGTCTGGGAGCAGCGGATGAGCCAGCACAAGACGGGGATGTGCATGACGACTATCGAATAGATTATTTGCAGCGTCATATTGCCGAGATGGGCGAAGCGATTCAGGATGGCGTGAATATTATCGGTTATACGAGCTGGGGACCGATTGATATTGTCAGTGCATCATCGGGTGAGATGCGTAAGCGTTACGGTTATATTTATGTAGATCGTGATAACGACGGCAACGGAACGCTGGCACGTAGTAAGAAGAAAAGCTTTGACTGGTACAAGCAGGTCATTGCCAGTCGCGGAAGTGATTTGAGTTTATAATTTGGTTGTTTATGTGTTTATGATGCAGATTTCGTTGTTCAGTGATCTGCGATGAGTAGCAAATAACTAGCTATTATTATTTATATTTATCGTTTTAGCAGCATCAGAATATGCGGATAAGTCGGCAGACTATAGAAGCATATTCTGATGTTTGATATGTTATCGTGTAGGGATATTTTCAGATTCACGTTTTACAAGTGCGTAGATTACTCATCCCCCTATTCTCCATTCTCTACTGATCATTTTGATATTCAGAGGCAGATTTGCTTGTTCATACTTTAAGATACGCTTACTATGACTGATCCATACAGAAATATGATTATGCTTTTTTACGTCATGGAAGCGTTGACAGCTTGCTATGTTACAGCTACACTAAACCTAACATTATGGATACGATCATGTTCATATTGGATTGGGATTGTTACTGGTCTACAGGCAAAACCTGAGCCGCCAACTAAAGGAAGACGAGAACGTCTCCCCTGCTTTGTCGTGCTTCGGTTTTTTTGTATTGGAATAGAGAGTACATAATAGCTATCAGACAGATGATGTAGCGGAATTGCGTGAAATGCTTGGAACACTTGAAAGACGTTAAATATGTGAAATGCGTGAAATACAACTATGTTATGAATGATATGTTTGGCAAGGATGCAGATCGGGGGATTCATATGAAAATTGCAAAGGTGATCAACAATAACGTAATCAGCGTTTTTCAGGCGGACGGCACGGAGCTGGTAGTAATGGGTCGGGGCATTGCGTTTAAGAAAAAGCCCGGCGATGAAGTGGAACAACGTAATATTCAGAAAGTATTTGCTCTGAAAAATAAAAAGGCTTCGGATAACTTCAAAATGCTGCTACGTGAAGTGCCGATTGAGCTGATTGTGATCGTAGAAGAGATTATTTCATACAGTCGCCAAATGCTCGGCAAGTCACTGAACGAGAATATTTATGTCTCGCTGACTGATCATATGAATTTTGCGATTGAACGGCATCAACAAGGGCTGGAGATTCGCAATGTGCTGCTATGGGAGATCAAGCAATTGTACCGCGAAGAATTTGGCATCGGTCTAAGAATGCTGGAACAGATTAAGGACAAGATGCAGATTGAACTGCCTGAGGACGAAGCAGCATTTATTGCTATACATATCATCAATGCAGAGATGAATGAAGATGTTAGTACGACGATGAATATTACGCGCTTTATGCATAGTATTATTAATATCGTTAAATATCATTTCAAAACAGAGTTTGAGGAAGATTCGCTAAATTATTTCCGTTTTATTACTCATCTCAAATTTTTCGCGCAACGCATTATGCACAAAACTCATTACGATAACAATTACGATCATCTGTACAGCATGATTAAGGAACAGCATCAGGATGCAGCGGCATGTACAGAGAAGATTCGCATATTTGTGCAAAAGGAATATGCGCATGCGTTAACCAACGAGGAAATGCTGTATCTTACCGTACATATTCAGCGTATTGTGAGTCGCAATTGATTAGCGCGGTTTACAATTATCTTTTGCTATATGTCAAATAATCTTTACCAGAGCGCAAACCTCAGCTATTTCAAATGTATGCGTTGACAAAAATATGAAAGCGTTATATCGTAAGGGTACAAATTGCATATAACCGGACTCGGATTGTTACTGGTTGAGCAGGCAAAACCTGGGTCATGATAAGCGGCAAGGACGTTATTATTCGCGTTGTCCTCCGTTTGTCATGGCTCAGGTTTTTTATTGCCAAAAATTGGAGGTGTCGAGTATGAATTACGAAAATCTGGCAAAAGAAATATTGCAAGGTGTCGGCGGGGAGCGCAATGTATCTTCTCTCGTCCACTGTGCAACACGGCTTCGTTTTACACTCAAGGATCAGTCCAAAACGGACAAATCTACACTGGAGAAGACAGATGGTGTCATTACCGTCAAGGAAAGTGGTGGGCAGTTTCAAGTCGTCATCGGTAATACGGTGCCAGAGGTATACGAAGCGATCGGTCGTATCTCCAATCTGTTACATGATGACAAGAAGGAAGACAAATCTGCATCTGCCAAAAAGGGATTTGGTAGTATTGTGGATGTGATTTCCAGCATCTTTGCTCCGTTGCTTGGGGTAATGGCAGGTGCCGGTATTTTGAAAGGATTGCTGTTGATTGCGAGTAATGTAGGCTGGCTGAATACGAAAGAAACGACGTACATCATTCTGATGGCAACAGCGGATAGTTTATTTTATTTCTTGCCACTGTTGCTGGCAGTCACGACAGCGCGTAAATTTGGCGGCAATATCTTCACTGCGCTTACAATAGCGGGCGCACTTCTCTATCCGTCGATTATTGAATTGAAAACAGCGGGCACGGAAACGAGCTTTTTCGGTATTCCCGTTATTATGATGAGTTACTCCTCTACAGTGATTCCGATCATTCTGGCAGTCATCGTATTGAGCAAGCTGGAAAAATTCTGTAATCGTCATATTCATGAAAGTGTTAAAAACTTCGTCACTCCACTTATCTCGCTAGTTGTGATGGTGCCGCTGACATTGATCGTATTCGGTCCATTTGGCGTGTATGTTGGTAATGTAATTGCGACTTCCCTTGTCGCTGCGTTCGGATTCAGTCCATTGATCGCTGGTGCGATTATGGGTGCATGCTGGCAGTTGTTCGTGATCTTCGGTGTTCACTGGGGTCTTGTGCCGATCTTCATCAACAATGTCGCGGTGCATGGACGTGATGGTATCAAGCCTGCGGCGGCAGCTTCCGTATTTGCCCAGACTGGCGCAGCCTTTGGCGTTATGTTAAAAACGAAAAACAAAAAGCTCAAAACACTCGCCGGTTCTGCTACTCTCTCCGCTCTATTCGGGATTACAGAACCAGCAGTATACGGTGTAACGTTGCCGCTGAAGCGTCCGTTTATTGCCGGAATTATCGGCGGTGCGGTCGGTGGTGCCATTATCGGTCAGGCAGGTACGCAGGCATTCGCTTCTGGCGCGCCGGGACTGCTGACTTTGCCAATCTTTTACGGACCGGGTGGTCAGGGCTTTCCCGGCTTACTTATCGGGATTACTGCTTCCTTCCTTATTTCTGCAACGTTAACGTACTTGATGGGCTTCCAAGATCCGGTGGAAGACACACCAGTTGAGCCTGCGGCCACTCCGGTTACTGGCATAACTGGCAAAGTCGATGAAAAGGTACTAAATCCGGTTGCCGGTCATGTTGTACCACTAACAGAAGTACCTGATCCAGCCTTTGCCTCTGAAGCGATGGGCAAAGGCATCGCCATCGAACCATCTACTGGGCGGGTAGTCGCTCCGTTTGACGGCACGATCACGGTCGCATTTAAAAAGAAACATGCGCTGGCAATTGTATCTGATCATGGTGCTGAAATTCTCATTCATGTCGGAATTGATACGGTGCGACTCGAAGGCAAGCCTTTTACACTGCATGTGCAGGAAGGTGATGTCGTAACCGCGGGGCAGTTATTATTGGAGATGGATTTGGAGCAAATTCGTACTGCGGGTTGTCCGACAGTAACGCCGATTATTGTGACGAATACGTTTGATTATGCGGATGTACTGCCGCTACAGCAAGGAATGGTGCACGAACAGGTGGAGCTACTCCATATCATAGCACCACAGACCGACTCACAATCTGATTCGCCCTCCAATACAGGTGTTCCAGTAAACAAGGCAAAAGAAGTGCTTCTATAAAGCTCAGCTTGATAGACTGCTATCGTACAACTTGTTCATGAGTCAAAAGTCAAATGTGTGGCTTATTCATGAATCAAACATATGACTTGCTCATGGATCGAATCATTCACACAAATCAGATGTTACTCTGCCCGATGATAAAGCAGCCCGTCGATCAGAAAAGGCAGTGCTTGTTCAATATAAGCTGTAGCAGACAGCTTCTGCTGATTTTGCCATTCTAGCGAAGCTCCGTATAATGACCAGCTTAGCATCGTTGCGATAATATGCTGCCGTTCTTGCTCCATCTCCGGTTGCTGCTGAGCAAGCAGCTGCACAAGGATCGATTGCAGTTCTGCTTTGAGTTTGCGTTCCATATGCGACTGAATCAATTCGTATGTGCGTACTGGCTTCAAGCGAAGCTGCTGATTACTCTGTTGTTGAAAATGAGCAAGCGTCATAAAAATATCAGTCATGCTCTCAACAGTTAATGATGCATGTTGCTGCCATTTGGATCTCACTTCATCAATCAAAAATAACGTGACCGCTTCATCCATCAAATGATATTTATCCAGAAAATGCGTATAAAAGGTCGCACGGTTCACCTCTGCCGCATCGGTAATGTCCTTGATCTTGATTTGTTCAAAATCCTTGCTATAGCTAATCTGCATAAAAGCTTCCAGCAAAGCGCGTCTTGTTTTTACGGCACGTGGATCGGTGCTATTCATATTCGGTTACGTCTCCTTCCGATTTGGGCAACAATATAAGCCAACTGTTGTGTACACAACAAATGCAGCATATTGACGATTGAATGGTTTTACGTCGCTGCATACAATAACTATACAACAGCTGTTGCTTAAGTTAAAACAACAAGCTACCGACAGTTGTATGTCTATTCCATATTGTGAGGAGAAGTAAATGATGAATACAATCACCCCTTCTACTTTTAGTGAACTGATCCGTAAACGGAAGTCGATTCGTCAATTTCAATCGACCCCAGTGCCTGAACACGTACTACATGAAGCGCTGGAAGATGCCCAGTATGCTCCTTCCAATTGCAATACACAACCATGGCATGTGCATATCGTGTCCGGCGCGAAGAAGGATGAATTGAGTCAGGCACTGCTGCACGATGTAGTGCAAGGTCATGCGTCGCCAGATTTTGAATTTGATTTTAATCTGTATCATGGGCGTTATGCGCAGCGGCAAATTGAGCAAGTGACGCTCTTTTATCAATCGTTAGGCATTACTCGCGAAGATCGGGAGCAGCGTCAGCGAGCGCTGACACACAATTTTGAATTTTACGATGCTCCGCATGTTGCCTTTTTGTTTATGCCATCCTTTGGCGACAATGTCCGCGTGGCGTCCGATGTTGGTATGTATGGTCAATCGTTACTGCTGGCATTGGCGGCTCGCGGAATTGGTAGTATCCCGCAAACGTCGATTGCTATGTATGCAGATACGGTACGCCGCGTTCTGAATGTTCCGCAAGAGCTGAAATTGTTGTTCGGTATTTCTTTCGGTTATGCTGATGAAGAGCAACCAGTCAATCAGTCACATATTGGACGCGATCCGGTAAAGGACGCTGTGACGTTCCATTGAACATGGAGCGACTAAACATTTCATCCCAAATATTTACCAGCTAATATCTAACATTGAACATCCGCTATTGAACATTCAATATTGAGCATCCGATATTGGATAGATAATAAGCGAATAGTAGTAACTCTTTAGACAGATGACAGATCGATTTCAGTGAAAAACGACTGTAGGACGCACATCAGCGTCTTACAGTCGTTTTTATTTCCATTATTCAGATCACATTTATTCAGATCACATTCATTTATTCAACCGTATCATCGGGCAATTTCTGCACATTCATGGATACGATACATACGTCATCTTGCTGGCGATGCAGACGGGTTAATTTGGCGAGAAATGCTTCATTATCTTGATACAGCAAGCTTTGTGCATATTGCTCCAGCTCTTCGATGACCGACTTCGGATTGGTTCCCGGACGGGTGATCAGACCATTGGTGTATAGTACAATCCGCGCAGATTCATCGTACTCCACTGTTTGTGTATCGGTGCTCATATCTTGCTTCATACCAATCGGCTCCGTTGTCACAACGAGACGAACCGGGTCTTTTCCTTCCGCCAGCAGTAATCCTTGTGCATGACCGGCGTTGAAGTATTCAATCTGCTGCTTCTCCAGATCAATCATCATATAGATCGCGGTAAAATAAACAGCACGGCGCATCTTACCAAACAGCATGCGCATTTGCCGATTCAGCTCAGCACATACTTCCTTCGGGCGACGATAAATGCCGACAATGCCATCCAACAAGGAGCGGATTGACATGCTAATCAGCGCCGCCGAGATGCCGCTACCAGATACATCGATCAACAGCACACCGTATTGAGTATCACTGAAGCTTTTCCAATAAAACATATCGCCAGACACTTCAGACGATTGAATATAGCTGCTACGAATGTTGATGCCGGGTTCGGTCAATGGCGGCGTCAGTACGCTATTTTGTAAATGACGGGCGAGCTGTAGATCTTTTTGCATACGCGATTCCCATTCTTTGCGCGCATCGGTTTCCGTTTTTAACCGTAGCGCTGACTGTACACGCGCCAGCAATTCGTACTCTGGTCCGCCTTTTTCGATAAAGTCCATACCGCCTGCGTTAAAAGCTTCTTTAAAATGCACCCGATCCGCTGTCAGGAAAATAATCGGCAAGTCTTGATAGACTGGCATCGACTTGATTAATTTACATGCTTCAATGCCGTCTACTTCCGGCATAACAATATCGAGCAGGATCAGATCAATCGAAGCCGGCTTACGTGGTGCCTGACCGTCGTATATGCCGAGTAGCTGGTATGCTTCCTGCGCTGAACCAGCCGTAGTTACATCTTCATAACCGGCAGTTTTGAGTATATTTTCAATAAAAGCAAGGTTTAACTTGGAATCGTCCACTATCAATATGCTACTCATCGGGTATTCCTCCTGAAAATGAAAGGTATACCTCTTTTTTCGTCAAAACGTGCAAAAGATGTAATAGCGATTAAGTTAGCCGTTGAGATATTTTATGTTGATTTACAATTCCATCATACCACGCAGCGAGACAACAGCCGAGCCTGCTATATGAATGATCGCAGAGGAGCCATTCGGTTCGACGGTTGCGTACAATGTGCCACCGCGACAGATTGTATCACCTTGCCGGATTTCAATAGATACGGTGTGCTGCTGATCGATCAGCTTGTTCAAATACAGATATGCCATCAAGGCACCGTTGGCGGAACCAGTTACCGGGTCTTCGGCAATACCGATCGCCGGCGCAAAATCGCGTGTATAGATCTGGCTGTAATTCTCCGCTGTGCTGGTAAACAGATGCGTCGTAATGACACCCAGCTCACGATTGTACTGTGCCAGCTCACTTAGATCAGGCTTCGCTTCATCAATGGATATACGATCCGTTACTGGAACGAGTAAATGCCAATTTCCAGTATACCCAAGCTGAATAGGATGCGTCGTGTCGAGCTGCTGAATCGGAATGCCAATACCGCGGCTGAGTCGCTGCACATCGATCTCGGGCTGGCGAATGGACGGTGCTGCCTGCGTCATTTCCACCTGCGTTACCTGCCCATCGCGCTTGATCCAACGCACCGGAATGATGCCGATATTCGTCTGTAGTGCTACCCCATTGTCCAGTTGTGCCACTCCCGGTTCTGTCGCTAGAATCCAAGCGATCCCTACCGTCGCATGACCACAAAAATCCACTTCATCTGTCGGGGTAAAATAACGCACCCGGTAATCTGCCTGCGCATCTTCTGCCGGCAGCAAAAATACCGTCTCCGACAAATTCAATTCGTTTGCGATCTGCTGCATCTGTTGTTCATTTAAATGAGCACCATCCAATACGACACCGGCTGGATTGCCGCCAAATCTCTCTGTTGTAAAAGCATCTACATGGTATACGCGTATCGGTTTCATCTCTGCCTCTCCTTCAGGTTGTACGATCACTTGCATTTACTAGTTTGCTGTACTTTACCTTTATACATCACAACAGAGTAGCCGTAAAACAGATAAAATCGATAACCATCATCGGCAAATATACCCTTTCGCTCGTACACCGCGTCACTCCAACGATGGTGCTCCACTGCAAAGTTCCATTTCACATTACAAAAAAGCTGACCGCCTGCCATCACGACAGTCAGCCAGCTTCTTCAGCACTCAAATAAAATTCCAGCAAAATCGCTGTCCCTTCCGGGCTGGTGTGTAGCATCACCCGATCCGCGGACACATACATGAGTGCAAACCCTTTGCCAAGTGAACTTTTACTGCTATACCCGGATACAAGAATCGTTTTGGGCAGTTCATGCAGCGGAATACCGGAGCCATGATCCGTAATATAAATCTGCAAACTACCAGACTTGCGAAATACTTCGATTTTGCCCTGCTGCGCGTGTTTGATCAGATTCGTAACACCTTCGGATACAGCAAGCTTGATGCTCATTAACTTTTTGGGAAATTGTTGTCGGTACAGGTCAGGCACTTGATCGACAACGAGTGTGCGGCTTGTCGATACATCTGCACGCGTGCTAATATCCATTCCCGCTACCCGTTCACCCAGCTGACTTTCAATTTCCTGCTGCTGTAGACAGACGTCCATTTTACTATGGGAGAGTGTACGGATCACGTCACGATACGAACGAAGCGTATTATGATGCAGTTCCTCACGGTATTGCAGAGCAGGCGTAATATCGGTCAGCACAACCATCACTCGCGTATGCTCAGGATAGAAATACGCTTCGAAGGTATGCTCATCGCCGGTCAATACTTCATAGAAGCTTTCCGCCATCAACAGTGCCCGTTCAGCTAATCCTTCTGCCGCATGTACAATTGCTTCCGGGATATCCTGTACACCAGCGCCGGACAGCTTGCCGACATCGTCATATTTGAGCAGTCGTGTGCCTCCGGTAATACTAGTCAGCTCTGGACGCATCGTTTCATCGGGACGGATGACATGTTCCAGCTCCGCCGACATCTCTGTATGCTCATAAAAGGTATGCTCACGCAGCCAAGCGATCGTATCGCAACGAATCAACCGAACAAGCTGCGGGTCCAGTTCTTTGCCTGCCATCTGTTCCAGCTGACGCAGAATCTCGTCATCGTTGGCATATTGGCGAAGCAAGTACTCCAGTTGGCTGCACAGATAGATGATCCGTGATTCATAAGGAATATTCCGCCCTTGCAATCCATTTGGAAAGCCTTTGCCATCATATCGTTCGTGATGATGTAGAATCCAGGCAGCTGCTTTTTTGTCGCCGGTAATATTGCCGACGATGTCCGCTCCTTTGGAAGTATGCGATTCGTAAATTTGCTGTTCGCTAAGCGACAATGCTCCACGTTTGGTCAGAATATCGAGCGGTAGCAGCATTTTACCCACATCGTGCAGAGCAGCGATATTCACCAGCTCAGGGCGTTTCTTCTTCGGATACCCAAATTGCTCCAAAATCTGTTCACAAATGATGCCTACATTCCGTCCATGCCCTTCCGCTTGATTAACAAGGCGCAGTTCACCAATTCGGATAAATTCTTCCGTCCCCCGGCGTCGCAATTGAACCTGCTGAATATAGCCGTACGAGAAGAAGACGATCAGTAGCAAGAATAGTAAAATGTACACTGTTTCATACACCATATATCCAAGCGACAGATGATGTAGAAAATGAGGCACAATGACGGTACAGAGTACAACAGGAACTGCTAGTTCTTTCAGTTTGATCATCAGATTGTTGCGTAGCGGAATTCCGCTAATTGTGCGTGATACTCCCGCTGCCAGCGCAATATACAACAGACTGAATACAAATGTGCCGATTGCCACCTGCACATATAGCAGAGCATGAGTGTCGTTGTCGATCCACTCCATCACACGATGCGCGGCGTACAGACAGATCGTCAATTTGCCCTGTGCCGACATAATGCGAAATCCATTCATTTGCCGCAACTGAAATCCGGCTTTGCGCCAGTGGCTGATCAGTGTGCTGAGCGCAATCCCGGCCAGTGCTGCGGTCGGACCATATGCCAGCAGCAAGATGAGATAGCCAGCCAGACTTCCGCTATACTCTTCACCACTGAGCAACCGTACTGGAAACAAATCCAAAATCACAATGAGCAGCAAAATCGGCAGTACACTGGATAACAGCAAATGATTCGTATTCCAGATCATATAAACAAAGCTGCATAAACCAATCAAACTGAGCGGGATGGTATAAAGGTTTTTCTCTCTCACGTCAGCGGAAAGCTTCCTTGCCCAGAATCTCGTCCAGTTGCAGTAGTTCAAATACTTCCATTACTTCCGGCTGGATTCGTTCCAGCCATACCACCCGCTCCTGCTCTTGCAAATCCTGTACCAGCTTGATCAACAAACCAATGCCTGATGAATCTACAAACTGCACTTGCGCCAGGTCGATCACAATTGTCGCATATGACTGCAATGCTGGCTCCAATTGTTCCTCAATCAAATCGCCAGCGTCAATATCGATATCGCCTTCGCAATATACGGTAATCTGCCCTTCTTTTTCTTCCAATTGATATGAAAACATACCGATCACTCCTCATGCCATACAAAATGTTGATCCCGATTCACTCTTGCAAATACATGGTCCCGGTCTTCGACAAACTGATGAATACGTTCACCGATGCGTAACGTTGTGCCTGCAAGTACATGCTTGACACGTACATATCCGCCTTCCGCTACATGCAGCAGCGTTGTACCTGTGCCGGGTGAACCTGCTTCCTCTACGGTCATGCTGTGTCCTGCATAATACGTACCGCCACGTAAAGCGCCACCCGCTTGCAGTCTGCCTTCACAGTGCACATGACTGTTGTAACTGCCTTTCTCGATCACAATATCACCGCCGCAGCGGATCGTACTATTTTGTACAAAATGAAACCGCGAGAAAATCTGCTCCATTGCAGGCAATACGACTACAGAATACAAATACCGTGTACGACGCATAAAGCCTTCCAAATCGTCTGCTGTGCGGAAATGACTAGAACCTTCAGTCAAAAATCCGCGCTGAATTTCTTTGAAATAACGTGTCCAGTCTTCGCTCAATACCGACTTGTATTGCTCGGCAACTTTTTGCATCCGATCCATATGATCATGCATCCAGCGAAAACGCCCTTGAAATAAAACCTGAAACAGTGGCGCTAGACCGACATTGTCCACATCGCTCAGCTTGAACGCGCTTGCGCTGCTAACCTGACGCACCGCTGCTTTTAACAATTCTGTCTGCTCTTCCATATAAGTCAGCATTGGAGCAATCTGTCCGTAAAACAGATACATTTGCCCGACCACGATGCGACTACTGATCACATTGGCATTGACAATCAGCGATTGCCCCGCAATGATCTGCGCCATATTCACATTGCTACGGATATGGATATTGCCTTCCGCTTCCACCTGCATCGTATCTTGTACGGCACCGCTAATCTCTACATCACCGAGAAAATGAATATTGCCTGTTCCCAGATTCACATCGCCGCCGTGCATCAGCTTCGGCACGATGGACAGCTTAATATTATAACCTTGCTTCGTCTGACTCGGCATACCCGCTCGCAGTGCAATCGCACTCAAACGGTCAGCGGATAGCTGTACATCCTTGCCCGGAATAATCTGCACATTGCGTACTGGTGGAGCGGGAACGGTACGACCATAAATATCAATACCATCTGTCCCCGGCTCTGCTGGCAGTACAACACCGATAATATCGCCTTCATCGACCGCTGGAAATTCACGTGTCTCCCGGTAATCAATCGTGCCATCATCGCGCAGCTTCGGTTGAACTTTGCGCGCCTGAGTATCCGTTTTAAACTCAAATGAGCCGTCTGTTCCCGGCACTGGCAGACGACCGCTGGCGATTACAAATATACCTGCTTCTGCCGTTTCGCAAGCCAATTGCAGTGCCTGCTTATCAAGCCCATAGCTAACTTCCAGCTTGTTCAATTGCTCTTGTACCGCTCTTGCCTCGATCGGTAGAAGTGTTTTGTGATTCGTTACACGCAGCATCAATCGCGATTCTGGCGGGCTGTCTAGCAGATAACGCCGAATATGACTGCCCGGCTCCACTTGAAGTCTGACGGTCATTGCATCTGGATCAATCTGAATCTCCCAGACTGGTTCGCGCAGCTCTTCGGTTAATACTACTTCGATCACATCCTGCTCGCTCACCTGTGCAGTCTGACCAGCAAGCAAAGGCTCTCCATTGATCAGAATATCGCCGGATTTGAAGGCATCGAGACGAGGCAATGCTCCGCCGGGAAAGGTTTTCACCTGAATGCGGTTATCGGCTACCCAGACTTTGCCCTGCAATTCGGACGTATCTACTGCAAACGAATGCAAATCTTCCGTTTGTCCTTGCGCAAATGAATCTTCTACTGCTGCGGTATCCGGCTTCCGGTTGCCGATCTTATTTACCTCATCTTCCGTCGGCAACACCGTCTCCTTCATCCGTCCAGTTGTACGCAATTCCGATTCATGCACCACAGAACCCGTAGCCGTCTCAGGGAATATACCATCCGTATCAGATAGTGGCAGCGGACGCTCCAACACTTCTGTACCGGTAGCAGCACGATTGTCTGCTCCCGCATAATTGGGATGGTTATTCGTATTGGAAGGCGTCCCATTGTATTCGCGTACCAGCGTCACCTTGACAACAGCTGGTCTCGCATTGAATCCGAGCACGCCTTTATTTTCTTCATCAATAATCTCAATGCTGACATCCTGCTTGCTTGCTTCCAGCAGCGCCAGTGCGCGGTCTACAGCCTGTTCCACCGTTTTCCCCTTGGAGATTACGCTTCGTTCCATTCGTGTCTCCTCCATTCCATTGCTGTTCTGTCACTCCAGCTCGACAGATACGATACAAATATCATCATCACGCTGGCGATTCAGCCGCTCCAGCTTGCCGACAAAATTCTCATTATCCAAATAGTCCAAACTCTGCGCATATTGCTCCAGCTTGTCGATCCCAAAATGAATCGACGTTCCCGGCTGCTCGACCAGTCCATCGGTATAGAGGATGATACGGCAAGGAGTGTTGTAACGGATATGTGCGGTCTGTATGTTCATGTCTTGCTTAATGCCGACTGGAACGGTCGTTCCGCTGAGCTTGATCGGTGGTTGATCTTTCGTTAGCAGCAATCCCGGCGGATGCCCAGCATTCACATATTCAAGTTCATGCTTGTCCAGATCAATCAGCAGATAGATCGCGGTAAAATAAGCCGACCGCCGATTTTTGCCAAATAACATACGCATCTGCCGATTCAATTCCATACATACTTCTCGCGGCTGACGATACGTACCGACGATGCCGTCCAGCAAGGAGCGAATCGACATGCTGATCAGTGCTGCCGGAATGCCGTGACCGGATACATCGATCAGTAGCACGCCGCATTTGCGATTGTTGAACATTTTCCAATAAAACATATCGCCGGATACTTCAGCAGACTGGATGTAGCGGCTATGGATGGAGATGCCCGGCTCCAGCAGCGGCGGACTGAGTACACTGCGCTGAAGATGCTTGGCAAGCAATAGATCCTTTTGCAATTTTTCTTCCCAATCTTTGCGGTCATCCATTTCCTTTTTCAAGCGTAGCGCGGATTGTACGCGTGCGAGCAGTTCATATTCTGGACCGCCCTTTTCAATAAAATCCATGCCGCCTGCACTGAACGCCTCCTTAAAATGCGCCCGGTCGGCAGTCAGGAAAATAATCGGAATATCCTGATACGTCTCTATGCTCTTGAGTACAGTACATACTTCGATGCCGTCAATCTCCGGCATTACAATATCCAGTAAAATCAAATCCACGGAAGCCTTTTTGCGTGGCGGTTGTCCGTCCACGATGCCCAGCTCCCGGTATGCCTCCTGCGCCGAGTATGCGGCACGCACATCCTTATACCCTGCTTCGTGCAAAGTATTTTGGAGGTACGCCACATTGAGCTTGGAGTCGTCTATAATCAGTATGCTGCTCATCTGGCTTCTCCTCCGCCAATGTCCCGTTTCGTAGTGGACAGCGTATAGTGATATCATATGTTTCGACATTTTGCGGAGGTTATGTAATAGAATTTTAGGGATGTTTGGAAATAATAGTGCTTTTATTGGTAAAAGAAAGGGAATAACAGCAAAAAACCGGAATGTTCAGCGATGATGCAGCTCTGAGTCAGGGCATACATACATCGTGAAACGTCCGGTTTTGAGACAAGGCAATGCTTAAGAGAGCTATATCTGGTTATAGAATGAATCATACACAGTTACATGTGTCAGGCAACAATATCATACAATTACAACTCGAGTACTTGTCGTATCTCCAACCGACGAGCAGTCAGCTTCGGATTATCCGCAAAAAATTGCAGTTTCTTGTCCACGGTAGTCTGCGGTGTACCGGTTGGCAACGGATTGATTACAAAGGTCATCCACGTCTCTGCCATATCCTCGGCTACATTGGTCGCTGCGTAGGATGTGACGAACGTTTTGACGCCACCTTTGTTGCGGTAGAAATTAGCCACTTCCTGCTCGTTGGAGCCTTCATTTGCCGGTGCGTCTTTGCCGTATTTCTGCCAGAACTGTTTGTAATATTTATAGTAATCTGAGGTTGGACTGGCGCAGGAGTACAGATCCATCTTCACCGTTTTGCAGGGCGAGGTGGAGCTTTGTAGTGGTTTATAGGCAGATAACGTAAGAATATGCCCATATTCGTGTACCATTGTATCCTTCATCCAGTCTGCGTCGCTCAACCCGATTAGATTAATGCCCAGAATCCATTTGTTCGGATCATCCGTCGGCTGCACATATGCGGAGAACGGCTCGTTGAGATTGTTGTACACTCTGAACTGAACAATCTTGTTGACGTCCGAACCCGCAATCTCAGCAAACAGATCCCAGATATTCGTCATCTGTACACTCGCTGTACCGTAATATCGAGATGGATACAGTTTGCCTTGATGAACTGGAAACATAATATTTTTGCCAACGGTTTTGTCAACTTGATCTGTCGCTTGCGAATCCGGTTTCGTAGTGGATGAAGCAGATGCTGGAACTGACGCTCCAAGCAGGATCGATAATGTGATCAGCGCCATTACGCAATAGCGCATTGGTAGATGAAGCATGTGGCGATATGAATGGAAGCGTCTAGTTGTGGAATGAGGTTCGGAACTGATGGTGTAGTTGGCTGTAGAATTTGCTGCGCGATTTGTTTTGGATTTTGCTGTGCAATTCATTGTGGAACTTGTTGTTGGTGTTGTGGGATTCGATTCGTAATTACTGTCAAGCGGTTGACGACTTGTTTTCATAAATGGCTGCTCCTATGCTGTGTAATCATTTATTTTATTATAAGCAGGCGGTGTGCTGTTGATGTGTCCTTCTGTGAGTTGTTGGTAGATAGTTATGTATTCGGCAAAAAGATTCGGAGATTGAACAGCGATGCTGTATTGTTGATGCTAGAAGCAGGTAAGGTACTTGTTGTGTTTGTTGTGCTTGTGGTGCTTGTGGTGCTTGTGGTGCTTGTGGTGCTTGTGGTGCTTGTGGTGCTTGTGGTGCTTGTGGTGCTTGTGGTGCTTGTGGTGCTTGTGGTGCTTGTGGTGCTTGTGGTGCTTGTGGTGCTTGTGGTGCTTGTGGTGCTTGTGGTGCTTGTGGTGCTTGTGGTGCTTGTGGTGCTTGTGGTGCTTGTAGTGCTTGTGGTGCTTGTGGTGCTTGTGGTGCTTGTGGTGCTTGTGGTGCTTGTGGTGCTTGTGGTGCTTGTGGTGCTTGTGGTGCTTGTGGTGCTGCTAAATTGTATGTAAAATCTCCGCCCGTTTCAACTATATTTTAACATGGTGAAATCAGTTTGTTAATCGCTACACATCCACTATTGGGCACTCTAGGACTACGTGATATCAAGCAACATACTGCTATCATTAGCGGATATACATAAAACAAAGGACATCTCCAATCCGAAGATGTCCTTGCATAATCTGATTTCGTTGTTACGTCTACATCAAGCCATCCATGATATCCATCCATCAATAATGCTGATATCTAACTCCAACTATTGCTACTTTGCGACCAACTGCTCACGCAGCGCTTCCAATGTAGTCAGCGGCGCGCGGCAGACAAAGCCTTCGCAAATATACGCAGTCGCTCCATCCTTCATTCCCATATCCTGAATATGCGGCAGCAACTCCCGCAAAGATTCGCCTGCTTCGCCGCTGCTGTTAAACAACAATGAAGCAAACGGACGATACGTCTTTTGCGCTTCCGCAATCATATGCTGGTAATCGATATCTTCGATTTTACCAGCCAGTACAATCTCCTCTGTGCCATGCAGCAGTTGCATACCAGCTAACAATAGCATCGAATATCCAGCCGGATACTGCTCTACCGTACCTGCAAAAGCATCCAAAATCTGCTCCGCATATCCACGCAATTGCTCATCGCCAGTTACCGCAGACAGTCGCGCCAATGTCCAGGCAGCTACCGCATTGCCAGACGGAATCGCGCCATCGTAAATTTCTTTTGTCCGACTGAGCAATTTCTCACCTTCACTGCCTGAAAAGTAAAAGCCTTGCTGCTCCTCGTCCCAAAACAACGCCAGCAATTGCTCCTTGAGTGTCATTGCGCGCTGCAAATGGATCGCTTCTCCGGTCGCTTCGTACAATTCCTGCAAGCCCCAGATCAGATATACATAATCGTCCAGATATGCCTGGTAAGCGACATGTTCATCCCGGTATCGGGACATCAAACGTCCATCTTTGCGGAACATATTGTTCCAGATAAAATCAACAGCACGCCGAGCAGCATTGGCATATTCGGGCTTTTGCAGTGTTTTGCTAGCACGAGATAGTGCCGCAATCATCATACCGTTCCATGAAACGAGTACTTTGTCATCTTTAAACGGATGGATACGTTGCTCGCGGTAAGCAAATAGCTTTTGCCGCGCTTCTTCCAGATCGGTGCGTAACGCCAATTCATTCAGATCACGCTGCTCTGCAATCTCTGCGGTGGAGGAAGAGATCAGGTTCGGAATATTGGCACCTTCAAAATTGCCCTCTGGCGTAATATCGTACACATTGCAATACGTGTGCATATGTTCCAAACCGAGCACTTCCTCAATCTCATCCCGGTGGAACACATAAAACTTGCCTTCCTCGCCCTCCGAATCCGCATCCTCCGCCGAATAAAATGCTCCTTCCGGCGACGTCATATCCCGTAGCACATACGTAAAGACCGATTCTGCAATACGCGCATACTCCTCTTCCCCTGTCAGCCGATAGGCATCCAGATAAGCGATGGATAATAGCGCGTTGTCATACAACATTTTCTCAAAATGCGGCACCAGCCACTTCTCATCAGTCGAATAGCGGGCAAAGCCGAAGCCGATATGGTCGTAAATGCCGCCGCGATACATATTATCCAGCGTCCTCCTCACCATATCCAACGCCTGCGGTTCGTTGTAGGTATGAGAATAGGCACTGAGAAACATCAAATGATGCGGTGTCGGGAACTTCGGCGCTCCGCCAAATCCACCATACACATCGTCAAACGAACTCACAAATGTCTGATACCCACGATGAATCAATTCTTCACTAAACTCTCCAGGCTGCGCTTCGCTTTTGTGCTCTGCCATTCGTGCGACGATGGCGTTACCTGTTTCCAGCATACGCTCGTTCTCATGCTCCCATTTGTCATGAATCTGAGTGAGCATGTCGATCATGCCGATGCGACCATATTTCGTCTGTTTCGGGAAATAGGTTCCTGCATAAAACGGCTTTTGGTCAGGCGTCAGCAACACGGTGAGCGGCCACCCGCCCTGTCCGGTGAGAGCCTGGCAGTAGGACATGTACAGATTGTCGATGTCTGGTCGTTCCTCACGGTCTACCTTGACCGGGATGTAATGTTCGTTCAGCAGCGCAGCAACTTCTTCGTCCTCAAAGCTCTCGCGCTCCATAACGTGACACCAATGGCAAGTGGATGTAATCCTCCGCTAGGAATAACCGACAGACAGGAATACTGGCTTGCCCTCTCGTTTGGCTTTGGTGAATGCTTCGGTTCCCCATGCCATCCAGTTGACTGGGTTATGAGCGTGCTGTAGGAGATAGGGGGATTTTTCGTGGATCAGGTTGTTGGTGTGTTTGGGATTGCCTTCGACGAATTCGCGCATGTGTGATTCCTCCTTGGGGTTGTTATTGATAATATAACCGAATGTGGAGGGAAAGAAAAAAGAACCTTCGCGGATGAGGACATCTATCCTACCAGTTTATATTTATTAGCTTTCGAACCTATCTCAGTTTTACTAACATCTCTTAAATTAAACACTAAACTTTATCTTCATATATTAAATTTAAAAACACTATCAACTTAACTTTTTCAGATTGTTTAATTATATTAGTAGATTTATTCATACCACTATTTCAAAAAGGCTACCTAATTGATTAGGTAGCCTTTTTTATAATTTTGTTAATTAGATACGAGAATGAATTGTGCTAAATATATAAATTCAATTCAAAAAAAAGTATCAAATGGTAAATCAAACATTTCTAATTCATTCTCTACAACCTTCATTATACTCGCCACTACAATATAACGACCATTTTTAGAAATAATAATTCGAATACTTTCAGGTAGTATATGTTCTCCTAGTTTCTGTTGTATATAATTAATATCTTTTTCCTGAGCTTTTTCTAATTTTACATCTGAAAGATAACGAGGTAATTCTATATAATCTACATCCAAAAACATAACATCAATATTAGTTGTGTTGTTGTCATCTTTGATACTTCTTAGTAGAAGTTGTCCATGACTAATAGTGTAATACCATAATTTGAATTTTCTATCGCCAAAAGATTTCACTATTGCTAATCCTCCTCTTTTTAATCAAATGGAGCAGACCATGGATTATCTATACCAGTAAGATTAAATTTAATTTCTTCATTTGTATCATTCAACTTATTTGTCACTATAGATTTCCAATTCTCGTCAGGGAAGTTTTTCCATGTTTTAGCTTGTTGATTTGCTGCAAAACTGTCCAAATGTTCTGAGAGGCCTAAAGTAAATTTTTCAGAACTGTTTACACCTTTTTGAACTACAGAAGCTACGCCTTTAGTAACAGCTTTGCTACCAATTCCTACTCCACCTGTTGCTACAGAGTCAAAAACAAATCCAGTCCATGTATTGTCTATATGAACTCCACCATTCCCAGTGCTATATGGAGTCGACTTTCCTGTAGTATAGTTCATTTTATTTACAACTTCGTAATCACCACTTGAAAAACGTATTTCTACAGCCTTATTGTGTGCCGCTTGCATTCCAGCAACGTCACCACGTTTTTTTGCATTATCAAACTCTTTAGTCGCTTGTTTGACTTTATTTTGAGAGGCAGCATTTAAGTTGGAATCATCCGCTATCCAGTGCCCAGTTGGATCCACATAAACCATTGGATTGTTATGCACGCATGAATACCCATTCATATTGAGTGGACTATTCATTTGTCTTTCATAACTATCCTCATTTAAGAATGGTTCTAGACTTGGATCGTAGTACCTGGCTTTCAAATAACACAGACTTATATCAGCATCATACGTCTCGCTAGCATATTTAAAATCATTAGCTATCGTGTCTTTCTGCTGCGTTAGATTGCCCAACTCATCATACTGATAATTATTCACGATAATACCATATGTAGTAATGAACTGTACGGCATCACGATAATCATTGTACAGATAATAATAATCTGTCTTCACTAGTATTCGATACGGATGTCAGCGCATTTTGTAAATCATAATACAGCTGTATTACATCTCCTATCTACATAAATTCCTTTAATCAATTAAAAAGTATATATTGCTTTAGCTGCGAATCGAAATCTATAGTATACATTCTTCGGATCAATAAATTTAATATCCAACCTACTACATATAAAACTATCCAATCCACAAAGTAGTATGCTCTGTTTTAAATGCTGTTGGTAACTCTCTCATAAGCAAGTTGATTCTGGAAACTATATAATTCAGGTCATTGTTCTGTAAATTAGATTCCGCCCAATTTCTTAATTGTTCTAATTCATGAAGCGTAGACGATAAATGCTCATTTTTTAGATCTATACCATTTTTGATTTCAGTAATTCCCAATTCATCAATTGCAACTTGCCAAAACTTTATAAAAAACTTTTCTCTTGCAATTGGTATTTCAAAACCCAGTTCAAACGAATCATCTTCTTCATTTATTCTAAATGCACTGACCGATACTACAAATCTCCAAACTGAGTTAAACAAGTATAGCTCGGATATTTCATTTCAAGTTGTAGATCTTGTTATACTCGCATTTTATACCAGAAATGATGGTACTCAAAATTCTGATTAATTAATATTTTTCAACAAATAGATTTAATTGTTCGATAAATGGGATTAATGCATCCATTGATTTTGAAGTATGAACTCCCATTAGATAATCATACCCAATGAAAATCTTCATTCTTCTAGGATAAAAGATATCAGAACCAATATCTTCACGTAGTAACAATCTGCAAAAAGAATCTACTTGCCCTATATATAGCTTATCGCCGTCTTTGACCTGATTGTACATTTCTATTATATCTTGAGAATAGAGTTCGCAATCTTCTCTCATCTCTACAAATCTTTCGCATGAAAAACTTCGTAAAATATTATTGACTGACAAGAAAGGAATATGCAAATACTCCATTGACATAATTATAGCTTTAATATAACTATCTTCACTTTTCTTATAGCTCTCAGTTGTCAATAATTCATTTTCGAATGACTTACCGATATCACTGATTGAAGTCCAATCTTTCTTTAAATACATTCTTTTTTCATCGCGCAAATTTGGATTGTATTTTGTAATTTCGTATTTATACAAATGAATCACCTATCCGATTTGAGATAATATCCTACATCCCCATTTTATTTCCATTACCAATATCTTGACTTATATAAGTTTTATTTTTTTGTTGCAGAATATCTTTTATCTGTTTTTGAAAATGTAATTAGTCGGTTCGGCTTGTCATAGATATACGTAGAGGTTTGTGCTGCCGCATTCTGTACTTGCTCGGTGACTGCTATGATATTACATTTATTATCATACTGATAGCCGTAGACGGACAACACGGTATCGCCCTTAGTGTTGGTCAGACTGCTTAGGCAATTCAGTGGATCATAGCTCATGCTTTCTTGTAACTTGCTGCCATCCGACAAAGTCGGGAAGGTGATTTGTTGTACCTGACCGAGTGGAGTGTATGTATATCGTACATTGGCCGTATTCGCTGTGTTCCGGCTTTGTACACCGTTAGTCTGTACTTGCATCAGGCAAGATTTATCGTAACCATAGTTGGTAAAAAAGCTGGTACCATTCAGTATATTCTTTTGATTCGCGATGCGATCCAGTTTATCGATCGTGCTGGTCTGCGTCGCGACTTTGGCATCGTTGATATACAGCTCATAACGATCCGTCAGTGGATTGCCGTCGGCGCTATAGATGCTTTTCGTTTCCAATGTACCGCTCCATCAGCGAGTTGCTGCTGTACGCTTTGAGGTAGGCACTCGTTTATTGCCCGTGCTCATCGTATGTGTATTTCGCTGTTGTTTCATTGCGGTCGATGAGTTGTTCGGTTCATTCGCGTTGGTTACAGATTGATTGAAATAAACATGAGACTTAGGTTTCTTCAAGAAATTCCACTCTAGTAAAGGGTATTTTGTTATGAGCACTTGAGCAAAATATAAATATCTCCAGCCCATTAGCTTTTATTTCCCACACCAAATATATATAATTTTCAATTGCGCTCTAACATAACTGAAAGATGAAAAGAGATACTTTTTAGTATCCCTTTTCATCTTTCATACAATTTATTAGCTAATTTAATCGAAAAGCACATAATTATATTTTACATGTTTATTTATAGCGATTAAAAGCCTTATGATCTTCTACAGGTCTTTCTGGATTTATAAGAACCATACTATAATCAAAATTCGGTACTAAGTCTGGTTTATGACGTCGTAAACTCTTACCATCCTCCATAAAAGCTTGTTTTCCTAAATATTCTTTTACTGATTCTCTGATTTCTTTTGGAATATCTTGATAAATAGATTCTGTCAATTGAACTCCTACTATAGAATCTGAAATGTCATGAATTTTGTAAGCAGGTGTATTCAATAATTTCTTATGACCAAAAAGTTTCACGTATGGTTCTCCGAAAATATTCAACCACTCCAGATGTGGATAGCGAACTTCTAAATTAATAGGATCTGATTTAAATTCATGCATTATTTTTATACATCCATATACAGGTTTGAGCAGTTGAATATACTCTAAACACAAGTTCAAAAAACCGGGAAATCCATCTTTTTTATTTAAGCGTATAGCATTTACATCAATATTCATAAAATTGAAATGTGCATATTGATTCTTAGTCCATGAAAATTGAAATTCGGCTTTACATTGTTTATTTCTTTTGGCTAAAAATTCTCCTGAAGCCGCCACATTTCTATTATGTGGTAATACATTTACTTCTTCATTCATCCAAGTATTTATCATTAAATCAATTTGGTCCCAGTTAATTTTTTTTCTTAATGGTTCACTTCTGTCAAATTTATCTGGAGAAATTTCTGAATTCTTATTCATCAATTTGATGCATTTCTTTGCTATTTCTTCATTTTGCAAATCTTCTAGCGTCATTAAATAAAAACTAACGATAGAATTTTGATTCATTTACTTCACCCCAATTTGAATAATATTAACATTCATACTTTTAGCTTGGTTCAATAAATTTTTTAAGATTTTCACATTGCCACTTTCGGTAAATCCGCGTTGGTTATAGTTCATTGGCGTTGTACTTCGTGTACTACATCATTCTTGTATCGATAGCTTCAGGCGGATGCATAAGACGGTATTATATTTAGTGTCATAACAACTCTTTAGAAGTTTGCTTTGAGCGCCATACACGCTTTATGTTCTATTAAAAAACCTTGATCAAGTATGGAAACTTGATCAAGGTAAATGATTGAGTTTTACATCAAATAAACTTCTCCCAAACTTCAAATGAAGACAATAAATTTTTTTTAGAATCTCCATCTGCATATGAACTACATATATTAGTAACAATGGTAGGCGGATGGAGTGGTCCACTTTTAAATTCTTTTATTGTAGGTCTGTTTATATAAACATAAGACTTGGGTTTTGTCACAAATCCCCACTTTAAAGAAGGATATTTTTTTATAAATACTTCACCAAAATAGATAGATACATCTACTGCTAATGCAATAGTAGGAGTATCCAATTTCCAATTTTGAATATCTTCAAAGATCCAGGGAGGTAATGTATCCTGTAATTGTTTTGTTTCATCAGGCGAATAAGGCACTGTGTTAATGCGCATTTTCAGCCAGTTCCAGAGTGGTACTAGAGATTGAGGGGTCATATCAAATTGTTCTATTTTTTCAACCCCTGACTCTTTCATTACATTTTTCAAAATTTCTAATCTGGATGGGATTTCGCTTACAAACCATTCAAAATGTTGCTGAACTTGTTTTTTGTTCATTTTTTCAAAATGTACAACTTCGAATGGCGGAGTCATAATTGGATATTGAAAAGCCATTTTTTTCCTCCTGTTATTCTCAAATCAAACCTCTAATTTTTTATTGGTGTTTACATAGAGTATACTGGATGTATTATTCTTTCAAATCATTCATGAATAACATATTTAATTCCATTTTGAGTTAGCAATTGAAGCAATCTTGGATCCGCCCCAATTTTACTAGTTACTCCACTTCTTAGAAAATGCCATGTATAATTTTTGACACTATCATTAGCTACGAGTTCCGCATCTTTCAAAATTTGTGTTTCAGCCACCTGCGAGTATTTAACATAACCAACTTTTGATTCATAGGCCGAACCCTTAACAAGAACATCTATAATACGAGTTCCCATGCTTGTTTTAAAATGTTGCTGCAATTGATTTTCACCAGTAGCTTTTGCTAGACTTGCTACAAAGGCTTCTCCTGCTAAACCACCATAAAAAACTTGTCCATTTGCTACGGCAACAGCAGTTTCTTCAGCAACAGCTGTTCCATATAATTTCGATATTGCTTTTGATATTACTGCTTTCCCTACTCCTGCCCCTCCTGTAATTGCCATATCAAATAAAACACCTGTCCAGCTATGATCTGGATGAGCACCATCATTATCATAAAAAACACCTATTTCGTTACCGTTACTAACAATTTGATCTCCATCATGTAAATAGTCTGATTCAAAATTGCCTGCTTTGGTAGAACAATCGCCAGGATGAGCATTTTTACCATCAGAGGAAGCACACCAATTACCAGTAGGATCAGCATGAATTAGTGTATTATTATGCACATACGTATATACATTTAAACTTAGTGGATTGTTTATTTCTCCTTCATACGTATCCTCATTCAAAAATCGTCCTTGAGCTGGATCGTAATATCTCGCCTTCAGGTAATACAATCCCGTCTCCGCATCATACGTTTCACCAGCATACTTAAACTCATTGCCTACCGTTTCTTTCTGCTGTGTGAGACTTCCCCACTCATCATACTGGTAGCTGTTGACGACACTTCCATCCGTGGCGATCATCTGTACGACATCTCTATGACCGTTATACAGATAATAGTAGTCCTTCTGGTTCGTCAGATCTTTCTTCACCAGTACTCGATCCCCGCGTACATAACTGGATACCGTTCCATTACTGGCTTTGTCTCCAATCACCTGATCGGCACCATTATAACTGTACTGCGTCACTTTACTACCCGTTGTTTTCTTAAAACGTAAGCCATCGAGCAGGTAGTCGAACAGGGTTTTGGCTTTGTAGGTCGTGGCGGAAATGAGCGTGTTTTGCAGATTGTATCGGTAATTGACCGCTGTCTCATCTGCCAGATCACGGGTATCACTTTGTGTCAGACGGTTGCCGCGCAGATCATACCCGTATTGCGTTTCACTGCCATCGGTACGTTTTTACGCTACTCAATCGGTTCAGCTTGTCATAGCTGTACGTGGAGGTTTGTGCTGCGGCATTCTGCACTTGCTCAGTAACTGCTGTGATATTGGCGTTATTGTCGTACTGGTAGCTTGTTGTCCGCGCTCATCGTACGTGTATTTCGCTGTTGTTCCATTGCGGTCGATGAGTTGTTCGGTTAATCCGCGTTGGTTATAGTTCATTGGTGTTTGACTTCGTATACTACATCATTCTCGTATTAATAGCTTTAGGCGGATAGCATCATAGCAATTCTTCAGAAATTTGTTTTGGGTGCTATAGAAGCTTTATGTTTCATTAAAAAACCTTGATCAAGCATCGAAGCTTGATCAAGGTAGACTACTCAATATGTCAGCTAAATAAATTTCTCCCAAAATTCAAATAAAGATAACAACGTTTTTTCTGATTCTCTATCTACATATGAAGTGCACAAATTAGTAACGATTGTAGGCGAGTGAAGTGGTCCTTTTTTAAAACCTATTACTACAGTTTGATTAAAATAAACATGAGATTTAGGTTTTTTCAAAAAATCCCACTCTAGTGAAGGATATTTTGTTATGAACACTTGGGCAAAATAAATAGATACATCTAATGCCAATGCAATCGTAGAAATATCCAGCTTCCAGTCTCTGATATCCTCAGCTATCCATGGAGGTAATCCATCCTGTAATCGTTTTTTTTCATCAGGAGAGTAAGGTACAGTATGGATACGCAGTTTTAGCCAATCCCATAGTGGTACTAGGGATTGAGGGGTCAAGTCAAATTGTTCTATTCTTTGAACACCTGAGTCTTGTATTGCATTTTTTAAAATTTCGATTCTTGATGGGATTTCGCTTACAAACCATTCAAAACACTGTTGAGCCTGTTTTTTATTCATTTCTTTAAAGCCTATAAATTCAAATGGTGGCGTCATAATTGGATATTTAAAAGTCATTTTTTCCTCCTGTTATTTTAAACTCAAATCTCTGTTTTCTTTTGTTGATTTCTAAATTCAGTATACCGTTTGTATTATTTCCCAAAAATCACTTGTGTATAATATACTTAATGCCGTTTTGAGTTAACAAATCAAGTAATCTTTGATCCGCTCCAATTTTTCCTGTCACTCCGCTTCTTAAAAAATGCCATGTATAACTCTTAATGTCACCTGAACCTAAGATTTCTGCATCTTTTAAAATTTGTTTTTTGGCAACCTCCGAGTATTTAACATAACCAACTTTTGATTCATAGGCCGAACCCTTAACAAGAACATCTATAATACGAGTTCCCATACTCGTTGAAAACCGTTGTTGTAATTGATTTTTTGCTGTAGCTCCTACTGCGCCTGCTACAAAAGCCTCTCCGGCTAAGCCGCCATAAAATACTTGTCCGCTTGCTATTGCAGTAGCAGTTTCTTCAGCAACAGCTGTTCCATATAATTTCGATATTGCTTTTGATATTACTGCTTTCCCTACTCCTGCCCCTCCTGTAATTGCCATATCAAATAAAACACCTGTCCAGCTATGATCTGGATGAGCACCATCATTATCATAAAAAACACCTATTTCGTTACCGTTACTAACAATTTGATCTCCATCATGTAAATAGTCTGATTCAAAATTGCCTGCTTTGGTAGAACAATCGCCAGGATGAGCATTTTTACCATCAGAGGAAGCACACCAATTACCAGTAGGATCAGCATGAATTAGTGTATTATTATGCACATACGTATATACATTTAAACTTAGTGGATTATTTATTTCTCCTTCATACGTATCCTCATTCAAAAACCGTCCCTGAGCTGGATCGTAATATCTCGCCTTCAGATAATACAATCCCGTCTCCGCATCATACGTTTCACCAGCATACTTAAACTCATTGCCTACCGTTTCTTTCTGCTGTGTCAGACTTCCCCACTCATCATACTGGTAGCTGTTGACGACATTTCCATCCGTACCGATCATCTGTACGACATCTCCATGACCGTTATACAGATAATAGTAGTCCTTCTGGTTCGTCAGATCTTTCTTCACCAGTACTCGATCACCACGTACATAACTGGATACCGTTCCGTTGCTGGCTTTGTCTCCAATCACCTGATCGGCACCATTGTAACTGTACTGCGTCACCTTATCACCAATTTTTTTCTTAAAGCGCAAACCATCTGGCAAATAATCCAATGTCGTTTTACCATTATCATTCGATACAGATGTCAATGTATTTTGTAGATCGTACACATAGCTTCCAGACTTCGTAGAAGGCAGTGTCTGCGTATCGGTCAACACTTTGCGATTGCCACGCAGATCATACGTGTAGGTCGATTCGCTTCCGTCTGCGCGTTTGACGTTAACCAGACGACCTAACTTATCGTATCCGTAATTTGACGTTTTCGCATCGCTACCTTGCTGCTGTTCCTGTACAGTCAGAATATTTCCGTTTGCATCGTACGTATAGCGGTACAGCGATAGCGTAGTTCCTCCGCGAGTATTCGTCAAATCAGTCAAACGATTTAACGGATCGTAATTCATGGTTTCTTTTAATACGCTACCGTCCGACAAGGTAGGGAAAGTAATTTGCTTAACCTGTCCCAGCGGTGTGTAGTCATATTGTACATTCGCTGTCGCTACGGTTGTACGAGTACCCGATCCATCAGTTTGAATCTGCGTCAAACGCGATTTGTTGTAACCATATTGAGTCACAAAACTACTACCTGCTAACTGATTACTCTGACGTTGAATGCGATCCAGCGGATCATAGTTAACGTTTAGGCTTGCTTCGTATCCACTTCCACTTGAGGTAAGTTTGGTAATGCGATCTAGTTTATCGATGGTGCTTGTTTGGGTCGCTGTTTGGGTTCCATTCAAATACAATTCGTGTCGGTCAGACAATAGATTGCCATCACTACCAAAGATGCTTTTCGTTTGTAGTGTTGATCCGTCTTTACCTTGCATCAATGCACTAGTACGTTGTCCGCGCTCGTCGTATTGATAGGTTGTAACCGTGCCTTTACGATCAGTTTGCTGGTTGTTCAAACCGCGGGCATCATAGGTTAAACTGGTTTGCTTTCCGGATGTGCTTGTTTTGCCAGTGAGTTGACCCAGTTCATTGTAATTTTTTGTGTATAAGTTTTCACTTTTTCCAGTGTTATCGCTGATAATAACACTAGACAATCCGCCCAAACCATCATACGTATAGCGACTAGATTGATCTATAGCATCTTGTACTAGCGTTAAGCGATTTAACGCATCATACGTATACGAAGTGGTCACGCCATTACTGTTATGATTGCCGTTAGGATCATTGTAGCTTAGGACATTACCAGCTAGATCATAGGTGTAACTTTCCTGAATCGGTTCATTACGGGAAGCACCATCTTTGAAAGCGACAACTTTGATTTTGTTACCGTCATTATCAAAGGTTTGTTCAACTGTATTTAGACGAATACCAGGATCGTTCGCATTCGCTTTGTAAGCTGAGACGTTGCTGGCTGCAATCGTAAAATGGTTTACTTTTTGCTGTGTAAGTTGATTATCCGTGACGTATAAATTCCCATCTGCATCCGTAAATTGCTTTTGCTGATCCCATGCATCGTAAGCAGCAGTCTGTGTATTACCTAGTGCATCAATGGCATACACCGCACGTCCTTGGTCGTCGGGATGATACTGCGAGCGCGTCCAGCCATTGCTGTCATTGTAGGTTTCCATGACGCGCAGGAACCCAAATCCATCATAATAAGCGGATTGACGATTCAACATTGTAATAGCACCAGTAGCTTTATTCGTATATTGACGAATACCATCCACGCGTAGCGTCAGAATCCCTGCATTGGTGCTATCCGCTTCAGTACTGTACACTCGATTCGTATACGCATACTGATCTTCAATACTATAGACGGTGCCATCCAAATTGGTCATCGACGGCTGAACGACTTTGACGGCACGTCCCAGTGCATCGTAGGAGGTTGTCGTTTTGTTCCCATCACTGTCGGTTTGCTGAGTTAATAGCCCTGTTCCAATATTATAGCTCATCGTTTGACGAACGGTTTTGATAGTTTTGTCATTGTTCGTAAAGATAGTAGTTTGCTCAGTTGGATACGCGTATCCGTAATCTGCGCCGAAGGTCGTTGTGACTTTGGTGTTGATACCATCGCGAACTCGTTTTTGTTCCGTGACCTTTTGAATCTGGTTGGCATTTGCCGCAGATGCCTCATAGATGTAGCTGGTCGTTTCGCCCGCTGCATTGGTGGTACTTTGTAGGCGACCATTACCAGTATAGGCATATTGTTCGCTGAGGGCAGCACCGCCATTTTGATACCAGGTTTTGCTGGTTGCTTGATGATACTTTGGTTCATACGCATAGCTCACGGTGTGGAGCGCTTTCGTGTCCGCATTATTGTAATCGTTTGGTACCAAAGCAGCCGTTTCAGACTGAGTGCCTCCCCAATCCGCATAGACAATATCTTTGTATCGAGTGACCGTACCACTGCTGTCTTTCAGGATGGTTTCCATCTTGGTTGGGTTATACTTGTAAGTCGAGTCGAAGGCTTGATAGTTAGTTGTCGTTTCCTCCCCTTGATCCGTACGTACTTGGGTCTTTAGCAATTGGTGCAAGCCGTTATAAAGATTAGTAATCGTTTTTTCTCCTGAAGCTGTATTACTTTTTATATGTGCAGTTTGCGAATACTGATACAACTCTGGTGTAGGTGCACCCACATTATTGTAGAGGATCGATGCTTTTGTATAATCACCATCATACGTATAGTCAACGCGATTCATGATTGTGCCTGCACTATTATCCGCAAGTAGTGGTGTATCATAACGCGAACGGATACGATATTCTTTACCATCTCCCCCTCGTCCCTCGACGCGATCAGTTTGTTCATATTCATACTGCGTTGATGACCGTGGCGATGTGACGGTATGTAATAAGAAACCTGGATCAGAGATATAGTTATCTTCACTTTTGTATCGAAGCTGCGCCTGCACTTGATCGTAATCAAAAGTTTGTGTTTCTTGTGCATGATTCGTTATGCTGTGCAGCAGAGGAAAATAGCCTTGATCTTGTCCATTTTGGATAAGTTTGACGCGGCTTTTGGTGTACACGACTTTTTGCTGAGGATGTCCCTGTGGATCCAAGACGGTGACAATAATACGTTCCCCTTGGAATTCGTCACCTTGATTCAGCGTCGTTTCATAATCAAATGTTACCTTACGTCCTAATGTATCGGTGATATAGGATGGAACAAATCCACCCCACCCGGGCGTCACATCAGAGTTCAATTTACGATCCTGATAATGATAGGTCAGCGTATTACCATAGCGATCGACCTTACCAATCATCAACCCAAATGAAGAGAAGTATTCTTTTTGACCGTTGGGATGCTTCATTATAAAACAAGTACTTAATTCACCGTTACTAAACTGCTGATCTTGCGGGATCGCTCGTATAAAGGTAAGTAGTACGCCACTCTCTTTTTGAACAATGGAGTCATTGATATTCCCACCTGTATCGACGTTATAAATTTGTCCTGTACTGGAATGGTAGAACTTTGGATTAACATTGCAGTTCATACCTCCGCCCTCAACGGAAGGAATTTGGAAGGACCAACCCATACCTAGATCATTATGCTCATGCATATAGCTCCGCTTAAGCAGATACGCCGTTCGTTTTTTGGTAGACTTGCGCAGATAAGGTGACGTATTGGAAGAATCATACGTTACTCCGATATCTAAATCTAGCCCATCTCGTCCAGGCAGGTGAATCTGTGTAGCACTCCAGGAGAGATCACCGGTCGAACTGCTTATATTTTCACTATTCCCTGTTCGTTCCGCATACTCTTGCTTACCAAGATCACTGATTTTTTGAGCATAATCGCTATCGTCTAAGGCGCTGCTAAGTGAGGCAGACAGCGATGTAGAGTTACTCCCTTTCAATTTTGCTGCTAAAAAGGTAGCCTGATAAAGTGAATTCCCCGAAACGGATGTAGTATTTAGAATGTCTTTCGTCTGGCTGGTAGCAGGGGCATACACATCTCCTGTTACAGAAGCGAGAGATGCGATGTATTTTTTTTCGAGATCTTTCCATTTCATGTGACTCTGCTGATGTTCTTGCCACAATTCATTCCCACTATGTCCACTCAGGCGCATCAAATATTCGATCCAATAAATATCCAGCGGCTCGGCTCCCTGTTGCAGCAGCAGATACATGCCTTGCTCGCCCAATTGGGTGGTTGCTTCTTCATCCGAATTCGTAGGCGGGCCTTCTTCGTCCTCTTGAGCGAACGTAGAAAATACGGATGAGCTTGGATCCTGATGCGACTCATCCAGATCTATAATCTTGTCTTCCAGTAGTTGCATCTGAGGATCCGGTGCTTCATAGACGTCTTTATAAACGCTATTGACAACAGTCGTCCATGCATCGGGTTCGATGTTAGAAGATGGGGCTACTTTACTTGGTGGTTGAATCGAGCTTAGTGTTTCCTTCGTCTGGGTTTTGGAAGGCTGTGCTGCGGCTTGAGCGAATGATATATTGGTGTTGAACACAAGCAACATCGCTAAAAGCCACAGCAAGACTTGTTGTGTAATTCGTTTTTGATATCGAGACACGTGGTTATCCCCTTTATACAAACTATATTGTTATACCTCAAATATACTTGCCCATCTTACAAACTTATAGGTGCGCCAATCATTCTCGAATACGAAGTCACAACATTCGATTTGTTAATGATTTTGATTTCAACAGTATGAAGACGATAGCCTGGTACTAGTTGATTTTTCCCTTTTTTGTTTTTTGAGTAATATGGTGTTCCGTCCGTTGTAATATTAATATTATCTGCGTAAAATCCAGAAACATGGTTGTTGTAATCAGGATAGGCATTGTATACGTCTTCGCGTGATCTTCCCATATAGGCTCGACCATGATACACATCATCCACATAGACATCAATTCGTTGAATGCCAACGGGGTCTAAATACCAGCCAGACAATGTTATGCCTCCCTTAGCAGATGGAACCGAGCTAGCCCAAAATGTGTCTAGATAATACTGAATGGGCAGTCCTACTTTTGTTGGAATAGGCGTAGGCGGTGGTACAAGTGTTAGATCTGGATCTGGAACTGGTTCCGGTATTGGGGCAGGAGTTGGTATGGGCGTCGGCGCTGGTATTGGGGCAGGAGAAGCCGGGTTCGTAATACTGCTGTAATCTCCTTTTTCAACAGATTTATTAATCATGTTACCGTTATCATCGTAGCTTAATGTCACCTTCTCATCGCGACTATAGATTGTAGTCAGACGTCCATCCGCATCGTATTCGTATATTCGTTTCGCAGCATCAGCTGCGTATGTATGCGTACTCCAGACGGTAGACAACCCTAGGATTAGGCTACATGCCGTTACGATGGATTTTTTGACGATTCGTCCTCTCTTTTTTCTCGTATAGCTTCTCTCGTTCTTCGTCGCAGAATGTTCTGCTTGTCCCGTGTTTCTCAAAACAACGCCTCCATTTGACTTGCACTCATCACTTCGGAATGATTTCTATTTGTCTATGTTTATATAGAAATTATTCCTTATAAAAGTGATTGCTAAGTAATTATAATAGAGGTTTACAAAAATGAATATATTCGACTTCATGAAACTTTTTTATGTATACAAACCATCATATGGAATTAGATCAATTAGGTTCCATTCATCAATTATATTCCTCACACCGACATCTATATTCTCCCTATTCCATTTCAACCATCCACAGTATATTTTTGCGCAAACCTTTATTCTTTTAACTCATTCTTTTTTACCTTTAAATCTATGATTTTTTGAGCGATCACTGTACAATCATTCACACTTTTCGAAAAATCTTCTTCAAAATAAACTGTAAACACATGAAACAACTGGTGTGCAAGCTCATCGACAGTCGTTGTAAGATCTAACATCTCCAACACTTTTTGCACTTCGATTGAATATTCATCTGCTAGCAGCGGATAAATGTCTATCGGATTCCATTCGTTTATGATCTGAGTAATATGTTCTCGCATCAGTTACGCTCCATTCTTCGCAATCTAATCATGACGCTGCGCCACATTCACAACCACTTTTTTGCTTCCCCAAGCAGTACCAATCAAGCTTCCTTCAGCATGTATAACAAGTACGTTTCATTAACTTATTATGTAATAATCTATCTCATATTACATCTTCCCTTCCTCTATTGTACAGTTGAAAAGCTCCTATTCCACAGAATAAGAGCACTTCACACCTATACATACTTTTGCAACCATTTTACTCCCGTTGTTCTTCTGGAAATCACGCAAGCAACCATCCAGATCACTACCGCAACGAGAATTCCAGATTCTCCTGTCCACAAGAACGCTTCGCTTCCTTTGGATATTGCGTCAAACACATCTTGAATAATAGCGTTCCAAGCAGCATGGAAAATGACAGCAGGCCAGATGCTACCTGTTTGCAAGCGAATATAGCCGACCACATATCCCGCAGATGTAACGGTCACCATGAACAAAATCAACGACAACGCAAGATAAGGTCCATTGTAATAAGCACCAGCAAGAATAACAGGCACATGCCACAATCCCCATATAATTCCACTGACCAGTAAAGGATAAGGAACTTCAGCCCGAATCAATGTCGTGAGCATATACCCGCGCCAACCAAGTTCTTCGCCAAGACTACTCAGCATCCCAATCGCTGTGCCTACACTCATTTGAAAAAGCAGCAGCATTCCAAAATGCACAGCAGGAGCAGCAACGATGGAAGAAACCGGAATTTCAAGGTCAACCCATCCGGTCATCCAAGCGGTTCCGTATGCGAGCAACCCGACCAATACAGGGAAAAATAGTGATAGTACAATCAACTTCCATGATCGGCGCATATTCAAACGTAATGAAATATCTGCGATGCCCTCACGCAATACGATGCGTGTCACAATCGATGCCAATCCCGGTGCACACATGAAAAGTGCCCCTCCCAATGGATAGCGATACCCAATAGCCAGAATAAAGCCTGTAGCCGACAACAACACCAGTAATACAAAGAACAACATTAATCCGCGCCTTGCTAATTTCTTGTCTACGTCTGAGCGTTTGCCATCTACTTGCTCCGCTTTACTTGTTACATGGTAATGTTCAGTCATTCCAATCTCCTCCTACATGCTTGATACATAAGCTATCGTTAGCAATATAACAAAGGATACATAAGCATCAAACATGCTGTAGTCTATAGTTGATACTAGGCTTTGGTCGAGCTGGCATTCCGCTTACAGATGGACTTGTATGTACTGGGGAAATTTGTATGATCATTCATTTTAAACAAATACCTAAATCGTTAAGTCACAAAATACAAAACCCGTGGTAAAATAGGAACAAACGTTCCTATAGGAGTGATAATCATGCATATCGACTATACCAAGCTTCCCAACTACAAGATTCTCTGTGTGGATCTGAAGTCATTCTATGCTTCGATCGAAGCCGTCGAGATGGGGCTTGATCCGCTTCATGATATGGTGGCAGTCGTGGGCGATATTACTCGGCGTGGCGGAGTCGTTCTGGCAGCTTCACCTGCGCTAAAAGAACGTTACCAGATTCAAACTGGTAGCCGTTTGTACCAAATCCCGCCAGACCATCGTATACATATTGCCAAAGCTCGCATGGGCTTATATTTGGAAAAGTCGATGCAGGTCACCCACATTTATCACCGTTTTGCTCCTCTTGAAGCGATCCAAATCTACTCTATTGACGAAGCATGGATCAATGTGACGGGTGCCGAAAATCTTTTTGGGCAAAATGGCATCCCGGCTACAGCCCGCGATATAGCGATGATGATCAAGCGTGCCATTTACAAGGAGCTAGGATTGCTTGCTGCTGTCGGCATCGGTCCGAACAAATTTCTGTCCAAAGTCGTACTGGATAACTACGCCAAACAAACAGGTCTTGCTTCTATTCACTATTCGCACATCAAAAAGTATCTCTGGCCGCTGCCCGTGCAGCAAATATGGGGTGTCGGTCGGCGCATGCAGCTTCATCTGAATCGTATGGCAATCTTTACACTTGGCGATATTGCCAAGGCACCCCTGCGTATTTTGAGCAAACGCTTTGGCATGATAGGAGAGCAGTTGCATTATCATGCGTGGGGCATTGACCATTCGCCCGTCATCGTCGATCCATTCACCGAAGCACGCAAAGGATTCAGTCACGGGATTACACTCATGCGCGATTACCGACATGAAGAAGCGGCAGTTGTCATTTATGAGTTGACTGATATGCTCGCTCGTAAGCTGCGGCAGGTGCATGCAGCAGCATTTACAATTTCTCTGTCGCTACGCTTTAGCCGCCGAAATGACGTGCCTTCCTTTCGTAAATCGACTTCCCTGTACTCGGCAACCAATCTGTCGAAGCCACTGTACCTTGCCTGCATGGAGCTGCTGCTTCAGGATCAGACGCATGCGCCGATTCGCCATATTCATGTCGGCGTGAGCAATATGGTACATCAGGATGCTATTCAGGTTGATTTATTTGACGGCATTCATCATAACAAGCTGTATCGGTTGGGACAGACGACGGATCAGATTATAGATGAATATGGGAGGCGTGCGATTATGCGAGCGGTATCGTTAACACAAGCTGGTACATGGATGGATCGTTCGTTTAAATTAGGAGGGCATGATGAATAACGAGTATCAAGATCGTGGGAACAAAAAATGGAGTGCGATGCTGCTACCCGAACATCGGGATCGTTTGCGGCAAATGGCTGAGGATGAGCGAAAAGTGAAGCGCCCTTCGTTGGACGATGATCAATGGCAAGAGCTGAACCATCAGTTGCAGACTTGTTTGACTGGGCAATATCAGGTGCGGATTGTTTATTTTGAGCGGCAAGCATGGGTGGAAGCGATCGGGAGTATTAAAAAGTGCGATATGTTGGAGCGACTTCTATATATGTTTAAACACGATGCACAAGTCATTACAATCAGCTTACATGATATTCAGACCATCGAAATTATACACTAATGCTTTATGAATTCGGATATAGACACTTACAATAAAGAAAAGTGCGAAAGAGAGGAATACAAGAATGGCCATGGATCATCACTTGCAACGAGGTGGTATTCACTTTTACAATAGCCCAGAAGCGTTAAAACGGATTGCTATATTAAAAACAAATCGCACTACTATTCACGGTATCGATAGTTTTAAGCTAACTACATCTCAAACGCAGCCGATCTTGGAACATAGTATTGATTACGGTTACTCTACAAATAATTGGAATCATGCCGCTGCCTTTATTGAATCCAAAACAGATCTAGAATTGATGTTTGAAATTATATCTGCCGAATCCGATTCTACCAACTAACTTTACAAATAAAAAAGGGAATGATCTGAATAAGATCGTTCCCTTTTCGATACAATTGTGAAATTCCAGTCTAGTGATCCAAAAACACCAGCTGAATCAAGAACAGCACCGCGAATACATAAAAGATCGGATGAACCTCATTCCCCTTGCCGCGCAGCAGCTTCAGTACCGGGTAGAAAATGAATCCAAATCCAATCCCTGTCGCAATACTATGCGTCAGTGGCATCAGAATAATGATCAGAAAAGCTGGAAATGCTTCTTCAAGGTCTTTCCAATTTATCTTGCTCACTACACTAATCATAAAGTAACCAACAATGATCAACGCTGGCGATGTAATCGCCGGAATGCCGGAGATCACGCTAACGATTGGGGCGAAGAACAGCGTAAGTGCTAATAATACGCTAACCGTTAGCGCAGTGAGTCCCGTTCTTCCGCCTGCGGCTACACCAGTACTGGATTCGATATACGCAGATGTCGGGCTTGTTCCGAGTAATGCACCAGTTGTCGTTCCTACTGCATCCGCAAGCAATGCGCCGCGTGAACGTGGGAATTTGCCGTCTTTGAGTAGACCTGCCTGCTCCGCCACACCGAGCATCGTCCCCGTCGTATCGAACAGTGTAATTAATAAGAAGGTAAAGATAATCGTATATAGTCCATTTGAGAATACACCAGCTATATCCAGCTGGAAAGCGGTCGTTGCCAATCCGTGCGGCATGGACACAATCGACGCTGGTAGCTGGAATAGACCGAGCATCCATGCTAACACAGCCGTTACGACCATACCGATAAACAGGTACCCTTTGACGTTATACGCCATCAGCACCACAGTGATCAGCAGTCCGATAATTGTCAGATAGGTCATCGGCTGCTCCAGATTGCCGATGGTGATCAGATTCGATTCAGAAGCGATGATGATACCGGAATTTTGCAAGCCTACTGTTGTAATAAACAGCCCAATTCCCGCAGTAATCGCATGCTTCAGACTTGCCGGAATTGCATCCAGCAGCATATATCGAAACGAAGTTACAGACAGGATAACAAACAAAATCCCGGCGATTAATACCGCACCCAAAGCAACCTGCCATGATACGCCATACCCACCAACAACGCTATATGCGAAAAACGCATTCAGTCCCATCCCCGGTGCCAACACAATCGGATAATTGGACCATAATCCCATAATGAGCGTTGCTACAATGCTGGCAATGATCGTCGCAATAAACACACCGTTAAAATCCATCCCTGTACTACTCAGAATGCCGGGATTCACAATGACGATATATACCATCGTAAAAAATGTCGTTAACCCCGCAATGATTTCAGTTGAAATCGTCGTGCCTCTTTCTTTGAGCTTGAACCAGTTATCCATGTAAAACAGCCTCCACGCCATCGGTTATTCATCGCAACCCATATCCCTGAACATTGTATATCAATGCAATCTTGCGTCGTTATAATTACCGTCAGGATTTCGTAATGAAAGGTATGAATAAAATCAAGGCATTCTATGATATGATTGTTCGTTCTTTTGCACCTTTCGAATTTTAATGAAATGAACATGCGTTGTCAATGAATATTCGACTTTTTTCGCCTGATTCACGAACTATTAATGAATGACGTTCACGTTTTATTCGTTTTTCAATTATTGATTATGAGAAAGAAACCAATCGACTATGTAAAAATGTACTAGTAATTGGGATAACAACTAACAACCCGTCTACTTTTTACATGGAAACTGAATCCCATTTATGATAGACGGGTTGTATTGATGTAACCTCATATTTCGTTTTATTTAGACTATACTCATGTATTATTCACAAGCTACTCCGTCGCGATCTCGATCCAACTTTGTGCTATAACCCGGTTCGCCTTCAAATAATGGTGCTTCGCCCGCTTCTCTTACTGCGGAGCAGTTTTGGTAATAAACATCCGTCTCAGCTTCTTCTTCAATTACTAGATCGGGTTCCGGCTCTGGTTCTGTTTCTTTTACAACTTCTGCTTTTGTATTAGCTTTTGACGGTTTATCGGCGGTAGTATGTTGCTGTTTGTTTTCTTGAACTGGCTTTTCTTCTTTACTGACTGGAGCGTTATTTTTCGATACTTCATCCGCTTTTGTAGCTGTTTCTACCGATGCTTCTGTTACATCTTGAGATTCTGCCGATGTGTCCTGATTGTTGGAGTTGCTTACGATTTGCTGGGATATCCCTTGTTTGGTCTGATTCGCAACTGCATCTGGGGATACTTGATTAGCCTCCTTATTTCCTGCCACTGACATTAGGCAAATGACTGCCCATGTAACACCCAACCCGCGTTGAATCCGACTGAGTTTGTTCCATTGAAAAAAAATCATAATATACGGTACGAATAACCAGCCTACAAACTTCCAACCTTTTTTCACTATATCCATCCTTTGCGATTGTATAGAGAATGTTTGGAAAAGCATACTTTGTTGCAGATTATATATACTGCTTTACTCCCCAAATATTCCCTTATCATCCATAACGGAATCATGGTACATTCATTTCATAGCGAAATCTGTCGTTTAGATAAATAAGTGATTGCATACTTTACAAATGAACAGAAAGGAAGGTCTATTGAATTGAATTTTTTAAGAGATAGACGAATTTTGATACTCATCGGTCTTGGCATAGTTGCTATGTTCATTCTTGTCATTGCCTTACAAAGAGTGACTTTTACCAATCCAGAATCCTCGAAAGAACAAAACTACTATATGGGCACTATTAGCAAAATCCAAAAAATCAATACCTCTGTTGATGGAATTACTATTGTGTACTCTATTACTCTAGACAATAAAAGAAGTTTCGCCGTGACCAAGAACACTCATTTATATACAAATCAAATCCTTTTAGTTGGAGCTACTTCTGATCCTTCTAGCGCTCCCACGCGAATTAGAACAGAAGCAAAGATAGAAAATTTACAAATTGGGAATAAGGTTGAACTTTGGGACCGTCAAGTAACAGATCATTTATTTGAAATTTTTGAGCTTACTACACTTGATCCTAGAGAAAAATCATAATGGCGAATAAAAAATACGCTGAGATCTATGATTGAATACATTAGTCCGTTCATTTATTACTCATTCATATTGGTTAAACCATCAAACACCTTAACATTTCGCATATACTGCGGCTTTTAAGGTGTTTTTTTGATCAACACTTGAATCAGAACTATCCTCCTTTCTCAACCTTAGTCCTCTTTCTACTATGCTCAAGATTCAATCATTTTATAAATTGACAACTTGTATATACAGGTATACAATCAACAAGGCAAGCAATCCTGTATATACAGGTTGAACAAAAAAACGCATCCATAATCATTCGCATACCATACATAGAATGAACAATGATTATGGATGTACTGAAGTACTGATCGATTGGGGAGGAATTATACGCATGAGTTTTGGCATGACGGAGTGGTGGCGTAGATCGACCGTGTATCAGGTATATCCACGCAGCTTCAAAGACACCACAGGCAATGGGATTGGCGATATCCGAGGCGTGACGGAGAAGCTTGATTATTTGCAGGAGCTAGGTATTGATATCGTGTGGCTGCAACCGGTATATGTCTCACCGCAAAATGATAACGGTTACGACGTTGCGGATTATCGCTCTATTGATCCCATGTACGGTACGATGGACGATTTTGATGAATTGATGAGTAGTTTGCGCAAACGCAATATGCGAATGATGTTGGACATCGTGGTCAATCATTCGTCAACTGATCACATCTGGTTTCAGCAGGCACGTAGCTCCAGAGATAATCCATATCGGGATTACTATATTTGGCGTGATCCTGCACCGGATGGCGGGTTGCCTAACAATTGGCAGTCCAAGTTTGGCGGTTCGGCATGGCAATACGATGAACCAACGGGACAATATTATCTAGCATTGTTCGACAGCACCCAAGCGGATTTGAACTGGGAATATGAACAGGTGCGTCACGAAGCGGCAGACTTGATGCGCTTTTGGACAGATAAGGGGGTCGATGGGTTCCGGCTGGATGTGATTAATCTGATCTCCAAGGATCAGAATTTTCCGAATGATACGAATAGCGATCTACTCGTTAGCGATGGGCGCAGATTTTATACAGATGGTCCCCGTGTCCACGAGTATATCAAGGAGTTATATGAGAACGTTTTCGGACCGCATCGTCTGGTCACTGTCGGCGAGATGTCCTCTACTACGCTGCAACACTGCATTCGATATTCGAATCCAGACGAACGAGAATTTTCGATGACGTTTAATTTTCATCATTTAAAGGTCGATTATCCACAAGGACGAAAATGGGAATTGATGCCATATGATTTTGAAGCGCTCAAGAATCTATTGTCAGAATGGCAGACAGGCATGTACATAGGGGGCGGCTGGAACGCGTTATTTTGGAATAATCATGATCAACCGCGAGCATTATCGCGCTTTGCAGATGACGGGCGTTATCGGGTAGCCAGCGCCAAGATGTTGGCAACGACATTACACGGATTACAAGGTACACCATACGTTTTTCAGGGTGAAGAAATTGGGATGCCTAACCCTCATTGGAACGATATTACGGAATTTCGTGACATTGAATCCAAAAATATGTATCGCATCATGATCGAAATGGGTAAAACACCAGAAGAGGCATTTACGATCATCGCCCGCCGTTCTCGTGATAACGCCCGTACACCGATGCAATGGAACTATAGTGCCAATGCGGGATTCACGGATGGCACACCGTGGATCAAGGTCGATGAGCGTTATCCAGAGATCAATGCGGAACTACAACAGCACGATCCAGATTCGGTATTTAGCCATTACAAAAAGCTGATTCGTCTGCGTAAAACGGAAGATGTGCTCACTGATGGACAATATATTCGGATCGATGAGCAGCATCCACAAGTATACGCATATGCTCGCCGTAATGCAGTCGATACGCTGATCGTTGTATCCAACTTCACCGATCAGCCGGCACAATTCACACCGTCCGCCGTGTATGTCGATAGCAACGACATTGCTAGTATGGAATTGCTTGCGGGCAATACGGAACAGATTCCTGTATGGGACACTACCGTATATTTGGAACCTTATGGTTCGTATATGTGGGTCATCCGGGGGTAACTCCCCGGGCATTTTATAAGAGAGAATGGAGATGAACAGATGTCGGTAAACAGAGAAGATGTTGAGAAAATCGTCGCAGCGATCGGCGGCAAAGACAATATCGAGGTCGCTACGCATTGTGTCACCCGGTTACGCTTTTCACTGCTCGACGAGAGCAAGGTAGACAAGCAGGCACTAGACGATAATGAGCTTGCCAAAGGTTACTTTTCCACACAAGGACAATTTCAGGTGATTATCGGACCGGGCATTGTCGACAAAGCATACGAGCAATTGATAGCGATTACAGGTGGTCAGCGTGCTAGTAAGGAAGATGTAAAAGCCGCCGCCATCAAACATAAAAGCCCTATTCAGCAATTCATCAAAACATTGTCCGACATTTTCATCCCTTTGCTGCCAGCACTCGTAACGGCAGGTCTGCTACTCGGGATTAACAACCTGCTGACTGGTTCGGATATTTTCTTCAAAGGGCAATCGCTCGTTGAAGTGTATCCGCAATGGGCAGACTTCGCCGCAATCGTCAATACAATTGCCAGCACCGCCTTTACCTTCCTACCTGCACTCGTCGGATGGTCGGCAGCGACAAGGTTTGGCGGTAGTCCATTACTCGGCGTCGTGCTCGGCTTGATTCTCGTTAACCCTTCTCTACTGAGCGCATATGATTATGCCGCTGCGTATAACGAAGGAACCGTGCCAACATGGGATCTATTCGGTCTCCACATTAATGCAGTCGGGTATCAAGGGCAAGTACTGCCTATGCTCGTCGCCGCCTATGTACTAGTCACAATTGAGAAGTGGCTGAATAGAACCGTACCAGATTCGTTCAAGCTACTGGTCGTTGCGCCGCTTGCACTACTGGTGACCGGATTCCTTGCTTTTGTCGTAATCGGACCGGTTACATTTGCACTGGGGAACTGGCTGACTGCCGGTGTAGTGTGGGTATTCTCAACGGTTCCATGGCTCGGCGGTCTGTTATATGGTGGATTGTATGCACCGCTCGTTATTACCGGTATGCACCATACGTTCCTCGCAGTCGATCTGCAACTGATCAACTCCACCGGTGGTACGTTCCTGTGGCCAATGCTGGCGCTGTCCAATATTGCACAGGGTGCTGCTGCTCTAGCGATGATGTTCGTAATCCGCACGCAAAAAATGAAAAGTCTCTCTGCTACCACATCCGTCACCGCATTTCTCGGTGTTACGGAACCGGCGGTATTCGGTGTGAACGTACGCTTTAAATATCCGCTATTCATGGGGATGATCGGTTCGGCAATCGGCGGTGTGCTGCTGACGATGAACAATGTACGTGCATTTGCAGTCGGTGTCGGCGGGTTGCCCGGTTTTCTGGCGATCAATGTTGGCAACTGGGGCATTTTCTTCATCGGTATGGCAATTGCGTTAGTTATTCCTTTTGTCGGTACATTGCTCTGGGGCAAGCTCGTTACTCGCAAGCAGACCACTTCCACTGAAGTGACGGAAGTAGAAGATCTCGCCGATACTGCTGTAGATAAGGTACAAGACGGACGCAGTCCTATCCCTGCCTCCGATGCTGTTATTGCCAATTCTTCCGCATCCGCAGAGCGTGTCGATATGCTGGATCTGCTTTCGCCGATTTCTGGACAGGCGGTGCCACTGGATCAAGTGCCTGATCCTGCTTTTGCCGAGAAACAGATGGGTGAAGGTATTGCAATTGAACCGACAGATGGTAAAGTATATGCTCCCTTCGATGGCAATGTTGCCCATGTGATCGACAAAAGCAAACATGCGCTCATTCTGGAACATACGAGCGGCGTGCAAATTCTTATCCATATCGGTATCGATACAGTAGGTCTCAAAGGCGATGGCTTCAAGGCACATGTCGCTACTGGCGATACGGTAACGAAAGGACAGCTGCTGTTGGAATTCGATATGGATATGATCCGTTCTGCTGGCTATGCAACTATCTCCCCGATCATCGTTCCGGTCGGTCAGGATCTGATTCAGCGCATTGAAGAATTGCCGGGTCACGCCGATGCCGGTGAAACGCCAGTGCTGCGTATTCATCTGAATGGGGCAAGCACCTGATACTTGCACGGAATCGCCTTGGACAGCAATAGGATCTTTTGCTTTTTGACTGTATAATCCGTACAATAGATGGCGGTGATGCAGAATGAATAAAAATATCTTTTCGCAAATTTACAGTGAGTATACACAACATATTGAAACAGGGGCACTGAAGCCCGGCGTTAAACTGCCTTCGGAACACGAGCTGGCAGAGCAATACGGCACCTCGCGAGAAACGGTGCGCAAGGCGCTGCATTTGCTATCTCAGAACGGATATATTCACAAAATGAAGGGCAAAGGCTCATTCGTACTGGATATGAACCGGATGGAATTTCCCATTGCAGGGCTGGTCAGTTTTAAGGAATTATCGGAACGATTAGGTCGCAATGTACGCACCCTTGTACACGACACCTCCCTTATTCCTTGCCCACAGCATATCGCACGGCAGCTGAATATTCAGGAAAAAGAACCGATATGGAAAGTCGTTCGTGCTCGTGAGATTGAAGATGAGAAGATTATTCTGGATAAAGATTACTTTCTAGCGTCTGTTATTCCATCGCTCACACGCGAAATCGCCAGTCAGTCAATCTATGAGTATCTCGAAGGCGAGTTGTCGCTAAAGATTGCCTATGCCAAAAAGGAAATCTCCGTCGAACAGGTCACGCCTGAAGATAAGCTGCTGCTCGATTTGAAGCGCGATACGCATATTGTAGTAGTGCGCAACTATGTGCATCTGGAAGATACGACATTGTTCCAGTATACGGAATCTCGACATCGGCTGGATAAGTTTCAATTCGTGGAATTTGCACGTAGAATGCCAGTAGAAGAATAGGCTGATCTCTCATATGTAAGTCAACTGATTCTCCTTTAGATGATCAGGCACGTTAAGACGTATGCAGCACAGGCATATGCTGCATTCCATTACAGCCGATATACAAAGCAAACAGCGGTATGGTGGTACTCTCCCTATACCGCTGTTTGCCTATTTATTCTCCTGTTATATTTTCCTGTTACACACTCATACTAGCGCTACCGCTGGACCGAAATATTCATAATGACGATGCTCTATTGGTACATCCCACTGCTCCAGAATATGATGGACTGCCTTCATAAAACCAAACGGTCCGCAAAAATAAAACTCTGCTTCCGCAGGATGTGGCAGTATGCGCTGTAACCATTCCATCTCCATATACCCTTCCCGGTGAAACAACTGCTCTGCCCGATCCTGCTGACTCGGCGCTGTATAACAGTAATACACCGACAGCAAAGGCTCCCGCTGCTCCAATTGCGCAATCTCTTCTCGCAGCGCATGATGCTCGCCATCGTGGGTCGCATGGATGAATACAACAGGTTGCTGCAACGGTTGTTCCAGCAATGCATGCAGCATACTGGTAATCGGCGTCAAGCCAACTCCACCGCTCAACAGCACAATCGGGCGTTGTTGCTGCCGCTGCAAGGCAAAATCTCCTGCCGGTGCAGATAACCACAATACATCGCCTTGCTGCACCTGCTGATGCAGATACATTGATACTTTGCCCGCAGGATATGCTTCATTGCCATCCGCTCGTCTAACAGAAATACGATAATAATCATGCTGAGATCCGGCAGATAAACTATATTGACGAATCTGCTCAAATTCATCGCCGGGGATATGCACCTTCACACTTACATACTGCCCTGGTTCAAATGACGCCAGTGTTCCTCCACTCTGTGGCACCAGATAAAAAGAAGTAATGACCGCACTTTCCTGTTCTTTGCGCTGCACGACAAACGGCTGAAATCCACTCCAACCTCCCCACTGATGCTCTGCCTGTGCATACATTTCCTGCTCAATACCGATAAATGCTTCAGCAATGACCTCATATGCACGCCCCCATGCTTCCAAAATGTCCGGTGTCGCCGCATCCCCTAGCACATCGCGAATCGCCGCTAACAGATAACGACCAACAATAGGGTAATGCTCTGGCAGAACACCAAGACTGCGATGCTTGTGAGCAATCTGCTTCACCACTGGTATAATCTCGTCCAGCCGATCAATGTGCTGCGCCGCCGCATATACCGCATTGGCAAGCGCTGTTTGCTGGCGTCCTTGCTTCTGATTCGCATGATTGAATATGTTCAATAGCTCAGGATGATCATGGAACATCGTTTCGTAGAAATGACGTGTAATCTTCACACCCTCGGTTTCAAGGACTGGAATGGTGGATTGAATAATCTGGATTGTTTTGGCATCAAGCATGAAACTTCCCTCTTTTCGCTAGTTCTAATTTTATATTAAATTGCATATATTAAATTCTAGCGTTCTTCTGCGGAGTCTATGTGTGATTACAATCACAGCAAATCGTACAGTTTGTTCACATATGATGAAGATAAACTCACAACAATCAGCTTAGGAATAAGAAACTTCCGGCAGCACAACCGTCACCGTCGTGCCCACACCAACCTCGCTATCCAGCTCAATTTGACCGCCATGCAGATAAACAATTTTACGCACAATCGTCATACCTAGCCCATTGCCCTCGCTAGCATGTGAAGAATCCCCCTGATAAAACTGGTCAAATACATGCGCTAACGTATGCTCGTCCATGCCCGGTCCTTTATCACATACCTGAAAATAGATACTCCCTGCCTCACGATATACCTTTGCTACAATCACCGCGCCGTCTGGCGAAAATTTGACTGCGTTATCCAGAATATTCACCCATACCTGCTTCAGTACCCCGGCATTGCCGTAATATTCTAACTCGTCCAGCTCTAGTGCAAATTCCAATTGCTTCGCCGTCCAGCGCGCTTCCATCATCACGATAGCACGCCGTACCTGCTCACTGATGCTAAAATAGTGTCGATCCGCTAGTAAACGTTCCGATCCCAATTGGGATAACTCCAGAATACGTGTCGCCAGTAACGATAATCGATCTGCTTCATGAATGACAATATCCAGATACTCTCTACTTTCTTCTTCTGGTAAACTTCCTTCCCGTAACAATTCGGCAAATCCCTTAATCGACAAAATCGGTGTTTTAAATTCGTGCGAGAAATTATTAATAAAATCTTTACGCAGCAGCTCTACACGACTCAATTCAATTGCCGCTTGATTATAACTGTCAGCAAATTTGCGAATCTCGACCGTATGCAGGCTACCGTCCAACATAATACGCCGATCAAAACGCCCTGCGGCAAGATCGTTCATTGCCGCAATCCCCTGATGGATCGGACGAATCAGCATTTTATCAATCATGATCAATACGGATATACCAATGAATACACTCACGATAAAGGCAACTCCCAGAACAGGAATAATGGGATGTTCATAAAATGTATTTTGTACCCAACCAAGACGAATCATGGTCATCGTCTGCAAAGCAATCACGATGAGTATGAATACAATAAGCAGAAACAGATTAACGGACAATAGCAAAAATAGATTCCATTTCGATACATATGCGCGTACATGATGTCGTATATTCATAGTCTCTTCACCGCCCGATACCCCAATCCACGCACTGCCTGCAATTCAAACTCATCATAATGCTCAAACCGTTTACGCAGTCGATTGATATGTACAGTCACCGTACTGTCACTGCTCTCTGTCTCCAATCCCCAGATTTCATCTAGCAGCTGCATACGTGTGAATACTTGCCCCGGATACGCCAGCAATTTATATAGCAAATAAAATTCCTTTGGCGGTAGCACATGCGTATCTTCCTTCCGTGTAACAGTCAGCGCATCATAATGCAGCGATACTTCTCCAATGGAAATTTTACGTTCATGTACAATCATCGACCGTCGCAGCAATGCACGGATACGCAGCAATAATTCGGTGCGGTCCACCGGCTTGGTCATATAATCATCTGTACCGACTAGAAATCCACGATGCTTGTCTTCTGGCAACTGGCGCGCACTCAGCATCAATATAGGCAACTGATATTGCGCATCGCGAAGTTGCCGCGTCAATTCATATCCATCCATATGCGGCATCATAATATCTGCAACGAGCAGATCGATATGCAGCTGCTGAAGCTGATCCAGCGCCTGCTGTCCGTCAAATACCGAAGTCACACGATACCCATCCGCACGCAAAAAAGCACTAATTAATGTATTGGCATGATGATCGTCCTCGACCACCAAAATATGAAACATATCCATCCCTCCTGTACCTGACTTATTATATAACATGCTTTTCTAAACAGAATCTAAACAAAAGTTTAGATTGCGTTTATATTAGCGTTAGCGCACGCCTTTATACTAACGACATCAAGCCAACCAAGGAGGATATGATGAAAATAAACATTAATCTGGAACAACAACATACCGATGAGAACACGGTCGCCGTGCCAGAACAACAGCAAGAAATGATCATTCGCTCGCCACTGTCGCCTCTGCTATTCCCGCTTCGCCTGATCGCGACGGGATTGCAGGCGCTCGTCAGCATGCTTGGCTGGGGTGTAGTTGGTACAGGGTATGCGTTTGCTACGCTGCTGTTGCTGGTAGGTATCTTCTTTAATGTGATTGGGCTGCTCAATCTGGGAAATGGCATAGGGGCGACACTGTTCGCATTTGGACTGTGCTTTATTCCGATGGGTTTGGCTTCCCCACTGTTTTACTGGAGCCAATCGTTGAAAGGCAAGCTGACTGTATTCGGGAAAGCGCGTAAAGGAATGCTGCAAAGGGAAGGGAATGTTCAGGGATGAGACGTCAACCGAAAAAGCTAAAAAACAAACGTACACGTATGATGAAAATGTCAGTGCTGATGCTAGTGCAGGGTATTTTGTTCCTGCTGATTGGCTTCTGGCTAGGCGGAGCGGATACGATGACAATGCCACATCTGCCAGAGTTGCCGACAAAAGCGTTCTGGCAGTAAACTACTAATCAATAAAAAATCATAAAAAACAAGCTGCAAGTTTATAATTACTATACGCTTGCAGCTTGTTTTTATTTTAAATGAAATTGTATTTCTCTCAAGTCATTAGTGATCGAATCGAATATTCTTCGATCTATATTAAGAAACCAGTAATTTATTGGTTCTCTTAGTAAAGAAAAAAAGAAAAAAAACAAAATATAATATTAACATTATGAAGGTACTTATTATTAGCGCCGTACCAATATTTGTAATATATTTATTCAAAACAGATACAATAGTTGAAGTTAAAAAAGATGCCATAATTGTTATCATGGCATTACCACCCACAAAAAAATTTGTATTTAATTCATTTGACTGTTTTTCAATCATTTTTATTAGTAATTCGATTTTTTCAGTATTATAATCTATCCCATTTGATATAAAATAATTTTTTAGACCTTCAATACGTAATTCAGAATAGTCATTTTTCCCAGTACTATTAATGACCCTCATAGATTCTTTTTGATATTCTTTTAAAAAAATAATGTAGCTAGCAATAAACAATATTATAATTAATGATATATCAAAATAAAGAAAAGGAGGGTGAAAAAAAGGAGGATGAAAAAAATCAAATATTAAAATTATTAGAACGCTCATAATTGCTGTAAACGAAATTTGTGTTCTTTTAAAATTACTTTTTATCATTTGATCCAATATAAGTTTTCTTTTACTTAGTTCTGTTTTGTATAGATTCAATAATTTATAAGACATTTAATATCCACTCCATGATTTATATTTCATATATCCTGTATTAAAATTCAGTTTACCATCATATCTAATATACGTATTCATCAACTTTTATTGTCCAAGCATAAATATACTGTAATAATAAAAACATTCAATAATTGCTTGATTTATAAGCAAATTCCCGTTTTTTTCAATAATTGTTTTGCTATACAACAAGTATGGGTTTGATATAGAAAGTCTAAGCTGCCCTAAAATCTTTTATTGAATTGTGGTCTCAGTTTGTCAATCAAGAGAACTTCCAATGCAGCTAACCAATGCCAATCTTCACGATCTTCAAATATAATTAATCCATATGTAGTATTTGGATCGGATATCACATTGTCCCAGCCGTCATGTCCTCCCCAGGCATTTGCCTGTTGATACACTCGAATTCCAAGCCCTACATTTGGGGTAGCCCTACCTACATATTTAACGATATCATTTTGCAAAAAATAATAGACACCTGCTTTTTTTGACCAGTTTTGTTCTTTTTTCGGTATGTTTCTTAAATCAACAAGCGTAACAGGGGCAGCAACAAAATCGTTGTATTTAATTCTTTTCAAAAAAGCGTTGGTGAGATCAATTAATGTTTGTTCATTGCAATCCATTGTTATTCATTCTCCTTCGACTTGATTTCAACTAAAATAACGTACAGACCGTATTGCATATGATCTGTACGTTGACTAGTCTGATGGCTGTATTAAAATATATTATCGTTACTGCATTTGTATATCATCAAATCCGATTCGCTACCTTCTCCGCCTGCAAATTCAGCTCATGCGCCGAAGTAAAGATCGCATTGAATGATTCCATTGCCGTCTGTACCTGCTCTTGACCACGCTTGACGCTCTGTTCTACTTCGCCAGTGCTGCCGGAGATTTTGCGAACTTCCTGGCTCATTGATTCTACACTCCGCTTAATCTGGGCAATGGAATCCTGTACCATATTGGATAACTTGCTCACTTCACGCGCTACCACATTAAAACCGCGACCAAATTCGCCAGCATGCGTCGCTTCAATTGCCGCGTTCAGTGCCAGCATTTGCGTTTGTGCGGCGATCTTGCGAATCGTCTGCACGACGTCTTGAATCTCGTATGCTTGCTCCTGCAATGTATATACGGTTTCTGCATTCGCACCGGACATATGGACAATCTGCTCCATACTGCGTAGTAGATGCTCACTATGTTGAATGCCCGCCGATGAATGCTCATTGAGCTGCTGCGCGGTCTGTTGCAAATCACTAACTACCGAAGACAGATCGTGGTGACGATCCGTAATATTCGCTGCAACCTTCGTTACGCCGATAACACGACGACGCTGTTGATCCCATACTGGCATATAGGTTGCTTCCAGCCAGACCGGATTACCGTTTGCATCACGGCGCATAATTTTATCGTGAAATGTTTTACCGGAAAAGAGTTGTTCCCAGAACTGCGTGTATTCTTTGCTATTATAAAGCTCAGGAAAGCACAGATTTTTATGATACATACCAATCATCTGCTCGGGTGTATACCCTAACACCGCTGCAAAAATCGGGTTGACATACGCTACGCGATGATCAGTATCAAAACGAATAATCGCCAGATTTTCCTGTAACGTACGCACGACGAGTTCATCTGTAACCTGCTGATTGACATTTTCCATAACCATCCACCCTCTGCATCGGTATTCGTTCTTTATTTATTCCATATGTTACATCATATTTCTTTTTTTACCTTATTTACATTATATACTTCCATATAAAGAATTTAATTCAATTTACTGTTGATTAAACAAAAAGTGTATATCCTCTTTTTATATCGACATTTATGTTTTTGTAATTAATGCCATGAAGCACCATAAAACGGAAAATACAGCAAAAAAGTCTTGCCCGCATCAGGACAAGACTTTATGTAACTATGAATATAAACAATATTCTTCTTTTTCATATCTTCATTAGAAATTCTATATATGTGTATACGCTTCGCTCATGCACGATACGATATCTTTATAGATTCTCGTTCCACTCTATCAATTGATCAATCCACGACAGCTCTCGCTCTAGCATATCGATGCCAAGACGGGACACTTCGCGCGCGTACAAACTGCGCTTTTCCTCCTGCCGATTGCGCTGTACATGCTCCAGCATATCTGCTACAAAGACACGACGCAAATGCAAGATCCGCAATCGCTCCACTGGCTCCAACCGCTCAAACAGATGAACCCGAATCATAAATTCCAGTTCATTTCGCGCCAATCGCTCGTCAAATGCAAGTAGCAGCTCCCGCAATAGTTGCTCACCCAGCTCGGTAATACGATACATATTGCGGCTTGGTTTGCCTTCCTGACGCTGTACTTCTTTGATTACAGCACCTTGCTTCTCAAAGCGCTGAAGTGCGGGATATAGCATATTGTTATTCACATCCAGCAGTACATCAAGTTGCTGCTGAATCGTCTTTTTAATTTCATAGCCATAGCGTGGTGCCTGGCTGATCTGATCCAGAATTAACAGGTCAATGTACATGCCCATTCCTCATTTTCGTTATATAAATCATATCGCGTGACAGGCGATCATGTCTGTTCATCATAACAACTTCGTTCTGTCATGACAATGATAAGCATAGCTGATGTGCTGGATTGAACACGTATTATGGTCTATACATACTTGCGCCTACAAGTTCTCACCCGCTATTTACAACAGATAAAGAGCAAACTTTGATATGTTAATATAACCTATGTTAAATTAACATATATACCCGACCATCATATGCAGAAGGAGGATGATTCATGTATAAGGAAATTGTCACCCCGTCAGAAATCAGCAACTTTGGTAGTCGTTCTGAGCAATTTTTTCCGATTGATTGGTTGAAGCGTATGGTGACAGGCGAACGGGTATATTACCATGAAGCAACCAACACCTGGAATGTATTTCGCTACAACGATGTCAAGGAAGTGATGGGCAACTACCAGTACTTCTCCAATCGTGGCTCACGCACGACGACCGCTGTTGGCGCTCGCAGTAAGGAAGGCGTCATGCCGGAAAAGCTTCAGCTTACTTCGCTTGACCCGCCGGATCATCGCAAAGCGCGTTCACTGCTCTCTGCCGCTTTTACACCGCGTAGCTTGAAGCATTGGGAGCCGCGTATTCAGCAGATTATTAACGATCTGCTGGATGAGATTGATGACAGCCAGCCGTTTGACGTTGTCGATGAACTGGCAACGGCATTGCCTGCGATTGTGATGGCAGATCTGCTTGGGCTGCCTTCGGAGGATCGTTTGCTATTCAAAAGCTGGGTCGATGTGCTGTTCCAGCCTTATGTAGGTGGGCAGCAGGAAGCGATCGAGCAGCAAAAGCAGCAGGCAGCACGAGAATATTATGAGCATCTGTATCCATTGGTCGTGTACAAACGTAGCCATCTGGCAGAGGATATTATTTCCGATCTGCTCACGGTAGAAGTGGATGGCGAGCGTTTTACCGATGATGAGATTGTGCGTACGACGATGCTCATTCTTGGTGCGGGTATTGAAACGACGAGTCATGCGTTGTCGAATACGTTTTACTCGCTGTTGTATGATGATCCGTCTCTGTATGCACAACTGCACCGTGAACCGACACTGGCAGCGCCAACGGTGGAGGAAATGCTGCGCTATCGTTTTCATACTGGAGCGCGCCACCGTACAGTCAAGCAGGATAATGAGCTGCTTGGTCAGACGATCAAGGAGGGCGAGCTGGTGATTGCTTGGATGAGTGCTGCGAATATGGATGGGGATATGTTTGAAGACCCGTTTAGGTTGAATATTCACCGGGCGAATAATAAGAAGCATCTGACCTTTGGTAGTGGACCGCACTTCTGTCTAGGTGCACCATTGGCTCGGATGGAATTAAGTCTTGCCTTGCAAGGTTTCAGCGAACGCTTTGCGGATATTCAGCCAGCAGGTGCCTTTGATCTGGAAGGCAATCTGACTAACTCTGCCACCGGACAATCACTGACCAGCCTACCTATCATCGGACGGCGAGCTTGATCGATTTTTATGACGAAATGACGATTACTATGTAACATTGCTACTTGTTGGATTGAGGTATGTTGATGAACACCAGTCTATATAGTGTTGTGGACAGCATTTTGTTCTGTCCTTGAAGCCCGATTCGCGCATCGTAATACGAGCGAATCGGGCGATTTTTTGTGAATTCGGATCGAGAAGAGTTGATATGATAGACGGAATAGATTAGTAAAATATTATAGTTTGCGACATACATAGATCATTTGTACAGCTTCCGGTGTAAGTGAAGTGTTGTTCCAATCCTCATAACGCTTCACTATCTCCAATCCACCACGTATTCCCTCTTATTTTACAAAAAATGGGCTTAATTATTGTTCAGACTGCCTATGACCTTTTGAATACATCGCTTACCGGGTAAGAGGAGAATATACATCCAGGAAAGGTGGCTCATCTATGGAAAAAAACGAAGATTACCGACTGGTCATCGTCGGCTATGGCGGAATGGGTAGTTATCATGCGCGACTGGTAGAACAGGCAGAACGGATTCAAGTAGCAGGCGTACTCGATATTGCGCAATACCGACAGGAACTTGCCAAAAGTCACGGTCATCCCATTTACGATGATCTACAATCGGTCTTGTCAGACGATACGATCGATATTGTGCTGATCGCCACACCGAATGATGTGCACAAGGAGCTAGCTATCGCGGCATTGCAGGCAGGCAAGCATGTGATCTGTGAGAAGCCAGTGACGATCCATAGTCAGGATTTGCTGGATATTTTGCAAGTAGCGAAGGAAGTGGAGCGCGTATTCATGGTACATCAGAATCGGCGCTGGGACGAGGATTTCCTCATTGTACGCCAACTGATTCAGCAACAAACGATCGGCGATGTCTTTCATGTGGAATCGCGTGTGCAAGGTGCCAATGGAATTCCGGGCGATTGGCGACAGCTCAAGGCATATGGCGGCGGTATGCTGCTGGATTGGGGTGTGCATTTGCTGGATCAGCTACTGCTGCTCACCGATAGCAAAATAGAAAGCGTATCCGCAGAGTTGAGTACTATTTTGAATACCGAAGTGGATGACGGATTCACTGCGCGCATCACATTCAAAGATGGTCTGACTGCACTGGTCGAAGTCGGCACGACTAACTATATCAAGCTGCCCCGCTGGTATGTCAAAGGCAGCCAAGGCACTGCGATCATTCAGGACTGGGATTTGAGTGGCGAAATTGTACGCAAAAATCTTGACGTTGCCCATGTAGAGCCTAAGCCGATTCAGGCAGGACGCGGACTGACCAAGACGATGGCGCCTCCTTCTGAGAAATCGACGATTCGCAGCCCCATTGAGCGAATCGCAGAGCAGGATGTGCCAGAGGAATTTTTCCATAACTTCATTGCCGTGGTGGAAGGCACAGCCAAGCCTGCGGTGGACAATGAGCAAGTATTACGAGTGCTACGTCTGATCGAAGCTCTATTTGAAGCAGCAGAACAGAATCAGATTATTCAGCGCGAGTTGTGATGTATAATCGTGAATAATTAATGAGTAGCCGGATTATGGCGATATACATGGATTGCAGTTGATCGGACGAACGTGGTATGAATGTATTCATTATAAAAACAGCCATTTGTTCCCCTACCTATGTAGGCGGAGAGCAAATGGCTGTTCTGCTGAAGTTTAAAATATCGCAAGCGTTATCTTAACCGCTTACACTGTAATGTTAGTTGACCAGACGAATTTCGTTGATAACCAGTTTGGAAGTTGTATCCGAATCGATGGATACGAGGACTCCCTCATATGTACCCGGAGTGACCTTGATCGGATCAAGTATAGTCGCTTGACCATTCGCGCCCGGTTCAACGGTACGAGATTCGCGTGCAATGATTTTCCACTCTTTCCCTTGCAGACCATACACCAGATATTTATGCGTCGTTGTCTTCGATACGGTTGGCGCAATTTGAACTGCACTTACAGATACCTGCTCGCGGAAATACAAGCTAATGACATCGCTGCTTTTCCCAGCCGTCCAAGCCGTATTAATATCGCCGTCGATCGCCTTATACGGTATATTTTTGTCCGCAAAGGTATGTGTGCTTACCACCGTACGATCAGGTACTCTTGTCGGAGATAATTCGCTAGCAGCACCCGCCTGCGAAAACGGAACAGCCAGCGTTGCAACACATGTCAAGCATACAGCAGCGTACTTTAAAGACTTCATCATTAATAACCCCTCCTTTGTTATGTGGATCGTATTTATTATACCCTTTAACTAAGCAACTTGTGTATATTTATTTATCTTTTTTTGTAAAAAATTTTATTTTTTGGTTATTGAGAAGTAATAAATTTGCTGTATACAAGAATCTTGATTTTATGTGTGATATGGCAATTTGGCATAAATATACTCTGCCACTTGTTGTTCATTTCTACTGTGCGTATCTACATATTCGGCAAAATGATACTGATTGTACGCCGCGAGACAACGCTCCGTCTGTGCAAAAGCCCAACTTCCCTCTGCCTCCCCACGTTGTAGCAGTCGTTGATGAATGGTCATTTGATCTGCAATCAGGCAAAAATGAAATGTATCTTGCGACAAGTGCTGTAACCCCTTATGTATATATTCAAAGTACTCCCACTTGTAAATCGTCATCGGTATGATCAGGTGCTTGCCATATTGCCTATGCAAATGTCCGGCAACATCAACAACCAAATATTTCCAAATATTGATATCCTGAAAGTCACCCGTCCGCTCATGCTCATGCAATACGGTGTCTGGAATGATCTTACGTAGCATAAATCCAGGTTCTTCCGGATCGTAAATCATACTGTTGTGAATACGCTGCTGCAATCGTTGCGCTGTAGTCGTTTTACCGACACCAAATGCTCCGTTGATCATAATAATCATGTATTTATCTCCCTCTCTCCAATTCGCTACGTCTGCCTTGCTGATGCCACTGCTGATACACACCTCCGATACTATCAAAGGCAGCATTGACCATTCCATCCAGCTCCGCCGTAATCTCCGGTGTAAGTCGCAAATGGGTCGTTATATTGTCAACGTTATACATTTCCATCAACAGTACGTAGCTATGGCTAAAGATCACATCTTCCAGAATCCAGTAGATGACGTCATCGGCTTGGGTTGTCTTTTTGCTCATCATATTCACTCCACGCTCATACAATTCAAGCAGATAACCATCATGCTGAACTTGGATATGTGGCTGTAGATCGCCGTACCAGGAAGGGTCAAAGGCGGCGGCTGCCATTTGTCGTTGGCGCTCGCGGTACGTATCCGTGCGTTGCAATAGTTCGTCGATCGTCTGAATGAGTTGTTCGGCAGTTTGGATATTGTGTTGTTGGAAGGTCATCATGAGTTCTCCTTTTTGTATAATTGTAAAATACGTTGCACAAATTCGGTTTTGCGGTTGGTGTAATCTAAGCGATCGGATGACGTGATCGCCAATTCCTTTTTCAATATGCCATATTGCGCTGCCGCTTCTGGATGATTCCGTAAATGATTGCGAAACGACAGATGATTGTGCAGCTCCATACTCTCCTGCGAGCATACGTACAGATGCTGCTTCATCCATTGCTGTTGACTAGTACACCACGGCACTGCTACATCTAGACGATGGTATCCTTCTCGGTCCGGCACCAGTTGCAATTGCTCATGCACATATCCTAGTGTGAACAACGCCGCCGAGACTTCGGGCAATTGTGCGTTATCTGCAATGATCAGATCGATATCCAAGATTGGTTTGGCTGCCAGCCCCGGTACAGAGGTACTGCCTACATGCTCCACCTGCATAATGGCAGGGCAGTTCAACTGAAGAATGATTTCCTTGATCTGTCGGAATTGCAATGCCCATTCCGGGCGATAGTCTGCTACTTCTATCAATGGATTCATGCGATCTCTTTCCTTTCGTTTCCCATGTCTACTCTTATCTGATTTCACATCTCTATTCACATCATCTTCCATTATACGCTCCCCGCTCCTGACTTGCATTTCATGCATATGATCGTTATCATGTGATTGAATTTGTATACCTGAATGAGATAGAGAGGAAGTTGTTATGTTACCATCCATCGGAGATATATACTGCGTATATTCAGACAAAATGCAAAGCTATACCGCCTGCCAGATTATTGATCTGCGCATATCGGAATCTAGTGACGAGACTATTCTCGCCTCTGTTCTGGAGCTGGATTGGTGTGGCAAGGAGATTCCACATGAGCATGAATGGCAGCAGATGAAGCCGTTGGTCTGCGATTTCTATTTTTGGAATCAGAAGCTGGATCATAGCTATGTGGAGGCCGATGTGCCATCCAACTACATCTATGTCGGTACGATGTCGCCCCTGACCGACGAACAAACGAACAGCTACAGCGGTGGCTGGAATGTCGGCGATTCGTTGTATCGTCAGCGTAGCTGGGAACAGATCGATCCGGCAGCTCGGCAGCGATTCAAACAAGCAGCAGCAGATCGTGGCGATATTCAGCTCGCTGGGCAGACAATTCGTCGGAACTGTAGTAAAGTAGACGACTCACTGCTTCAACATCTGGATCACTGGTCGCAGTTAGAACAGTTGCCTTGTCTGACCGAAATTCAAACGTCGGATTGCGATGAACAACTGCTGGACTATTTGCGCAACAATCCATTTATACATCGACTCATTATTGAAGATTGTACGATGCCTGTGCTGGACTTGACTGGTACCGCTGTTCGGAATTTGAGTGTTACAGCGGTGAATATGAATGCGTTGCGGTTGAATGCTCCGATCGAACAGCTGTATTTGAATATAAAACAGACCGCACTTCTTGAGATTGAAGCTCCAGCAGACGGACGCGATCTCATATTGTATGCATCAACCGTAGCGGACAGTGGCGAAGTTGTTCCTTTTAGCGGATTGTCGCGATTACGCTCTCTTTCCCTATATCATGTTCGTACCCTTCATATCGCAGAGCTGGCTAAACGTTTCCCGGATCTGCATCGTTTGAGTGTATGGGGTGCTCCGGGCAACGTTCAGCATATGGAGCATTTGGTGCAATTGGAACAACTGCATTCTTTACGTATGAACGATATGTTCAACTTTACCGGTGAGCAGTTTCCAGACCCGGATGAATGGTCATCCATTCGTGTACTAGATATGGTCAGTTTGCCTGCCGAAGCAGCAAAAGAGATCAAGAAAAAATACAAAAAGCGTACCGCCGCAGGTATGCATATCCATATCAAACGTCCGCGTAAGCCGGAATGGCTCGCTGAGAATCTGAACAATCCGTTCCGTGATTGGGATGGACGCGAAGGACTGACCACTACACAGGCGAAAAAAGCTGCCAAAGCTTACAACACCCTGCATGCTGCGATTCGTAAGCTGGATCATGCAGATGAGCAATCTCTGTTGCCGCTCGTGGAGCAATATACCGAAGCATTCAATGCCATGCAAAATAGCCGTTCCGGTTATCTTGAAACGGTAGAGCGTGAGGAAGTGTATATGGCACTTGTGTCACTGCTGGATCTAGTCGATGAGCAGCGTGCTGCCAATGAGCGAGAACGGTTACTGCGTGATTCGCTATATGATGTCTTTGATCAGGTTCGCGATTTTTGAGATGAGGGTATGATTATGATGACATGTTGATCTGAATCTGTTCAGCGTGTCATATAATCGTGCATTTGCACATGTTATACTATCATTTGCACATCTTGTATCCTGATAAACGTAGCCATACGATCGGTTTATTGCTCAGTAACAGTCGGCAACAATGCTGTAAACCTTTACACATAGGGTACGAAATATGTTTTAATAAAACTATTAATGGATAACATCTGATGTAAAGGAGTGGTCATTGTGCAAATATCCCATTTTCTATTACCCAAGGAACAGGTAACCTACATATCCTCATCTGTAACTATGCTGGAGGCATTAGAGGTGCTGGAACAGCATCAATACTCCGCCATTCCGATCATTAACGAACAAGGGCATTATGTAGGCACCCTCTCCGAAGGCGATCTATTGTGGAAGCTGAAAAATTCGTTTCAGCTGGACTTTGAAGGTATGCGCCATGTGCATATTAGCGATATCCAGCGCCGTGTCAAAAATGAAAGTGTCGTCATTACCGCCAATATGGAGGATATGCTCAGCCGAGCAGCCGACCAGAACTTTGTACCGGTGACCGACAATGAAGGGCTGTTTCTCGGCATTATCCGCCGCAAGGATATTATCGAATATTACAACGATACGATGACCGATTGATTGCGTACTCTCGCATAAGTGTTGATATGGTATCGCCATACGAGGAATGACTAGAGCAGCCGTCAGTGATGCGGCTGCTTTCTTCATAATATAGAGCGACAGCAATAATACATCCCTTCTACTCCCACTGCTGAAAGGAGCTTGTGTATGTCCATCAAAGTGCTGATTGCAGACGACGAAGCAGGTATTCGCAATTCCATCGCATACGCGCTAAAGCGAGAACATTTTACTGTCGAGACAGCGATCGACGGTCGGGATGCACTATCCAAAGTCGAGCTTTTCCAGCCGGATGTGCTGCTGCTGGATGTCATGATGCCCGAAATGGACGGCTACGAAGTATGCCGACGGCTGGATCAACGCCGCGGCATGGGCATCGTACTGCTCACTGCCAAGAACGATATCATTGATCGCATTCTCGGTCTGGAAATGGGGGCGGATGACTATGTATCCAAGCCATTCGATCTGCGTGAATTGATCGCCCGCATCAAAGCATTGGCACGCCGTATGGATCGCGAGAATACACCAATACCGGATGAAATCATCAGACTCGGTTCACTGGAAGTACAACCAGCTTCACGTCGTGCGCTAGTAGACGGTCAGAGTTTGGAATTGACGCCGCGCGAATTTGATCTGTTGTCCTTACTCGTAGCGCATCCGGGCAGAGTATATGCGCGCGATGAACTGTTAGAACTCGTTTGGGGCATGGATTTTTTCGGGGAAACGCGTACGGTGGATATCCACATCCAGCGTTTACGTAAAAAGCTAGACCCACATCAGAATCTGCTACAAACAGTATACGGTGTCGGCTACCGAGCGGAGCCTGCGGGATGAATCCATCTTCGTCCACTCCACCTGCCTCTCATGATTCCCTGCTACAAGACAACACTGGAAACTACTCATCTCAACATTTCCCCCCAGATGCCGGAGATGGCAAAGCTCGCCGTCCTCGCTTTAGCCTGCGCTGGAAATTTCCGTTGTTACTCGGTGCGTTACTGCTGTTCACAGTTTGCATATTAAGCATACTCGTACTTTCTGGCATCCGTAGTAACCAGCAGCAGCAAATCGAGCAGCTATTGCTGCTGCAAAGTCAGCTGATGGAGACGCGCATTCGGCAACTGTATCTGACAGGCACCCGTTTGGACCCGGTGCTATTCATGCAGCGTCGGGGCAATGAACTCGCTGTTGATCTAGGATCGTCCAGCAATATGCGTGTCATTTTGTACGATAATCAAGGCGAATTACGTGGGGACTCTCTACCGCTTGGCTGGCGTAGCGATACCAGCTCGGCGCTTCGCTATGCGCTACAAGGACGCACCGCTTATATTACGGAAGGCTCCAATGTGTTATATCTGGCACCTGTGTATGGTACGAGCGGCTTGCTAGGTGTCGTGCAGCTACACGTCTCCATCGCCGATCAGCAAGCCTTTTACCGAAATATGCTATTGGTCTGTATCTACACTGGCGGCATCGTATTGAGTGTCAGCTTTGGGATCGGATGGCTATATATTCGCCGTCAGACGAAGGATATTCGTACGCTGATGAAGCAGGCACAATCCATTTCTCGTGGTCATTATCCTGAACCGGGGCAAGCACAGCCCGTACAGCGTAACGATGAGCTGGGACAGCTGGGGGATGGTATTGCGGAGATGGGCAGTATGATTCAGCAAAGTATGAACGAGCTAGAACGGGAGAAGAGCCAGCTTCAACAGGCAGTTGCCAAACTGTCCGCGCTAGAACAATTGCAAAAGGCATTTATCGGCAATATTAGCCATGAACTGAAAACGCCTGCCACCTCCATCCAATCGTATGCCGACCTGCTCAGCATGTACGGCGATGACCCGGAACTCGTACAGGAAGCAAGCGCCAGCATTTCTTCCGAAATCCGTCGACTGATTGAATTAATTGAGGATTCTATTCGTCTATCACTGCTGGAAAAGTATGATTTTGAACTGCATCCTGAGCCAGTTTCGCTGAATGAACTTGTGCGCGAAGCGACAGAACGTACGCGTGGCAAAGCTGCCAATCGAGACATTTCACTACATGTGGAACTGGATGCGCCAGTCGTGATTACCGCTGATCCGAAGCATCTGATGCACATTCTGCTGAATTTACTGGACAATGCAGTGAAGTATAATGTACCGCAGCAAGGTTGGATTATGGTGCAAACGGAGATTAAGCAGCAGCACGTACGTTTTCGTATTGGCAGCTCCGGTCCTATCATTCCATCATCACAATGGGATATGGTCTTCGAGCCGTATACAACGTTGAGTCAGGATCGCTCACGCACGGGCAGTGGCACGGGATTGGGTCTGCCACTAGCGCGCCGACTGACTGAACGTATGAATGGCAGTCTGTCTATTGCAAGTTCGGATGAACATGGAACTTTCTTCGTGCTGGATATGCCATTGTAAAAAGACCTTATTCCATACATTAGGAATAAGGTCTTTTTTGTCTTCTTTGGGATGAGCAATGCACTTATGATCTAGTCCAGCCGTTTGCCAAGTGCACGCTCCTCAATCAGATCAATCCCATGTGGGGTAATAGAAAAATGAATATACCCAACGATGTCCTTGATCTCAAGTAGCCCTTTTTTGCTCAAATAGTCATAGGCAAGCCGAGTTTCCTTATCGGTCAGCGGTCCGGTATTCTTCTTCGGTCCGGGCAAATGAAAAGAACGCTCGTCCGGTCCAAAATGATAATCGTACAAATCCTGAAGCAGCTGAATCCGCAGCTGTTGCCGTTCTTCAATTGTGATTGACATGCTTCTTCACCTCCGTCTGCCTCCGGTTCGTATGGGGTTGCGGAAATCTAAGGCGATTGTTCGATATAACGAACCAACCGCCAACTTTTACTTGTACTTGTACTTGTACTTTTACTTTTACTTTTACTTTTACTTTTACGCTAAGTATACGCATGCGTATCACATTTCACCCTTATCATACCATGAACAAAACAATTGTACGATTGCATACATTTCCTTTTATACAAACAGACTGTACGCCTGTTGTCGCAGCATTATTGTTTACAGTTTGGATACAAGTGGATATATTACGGCAATATGCGGATGTTATATTGGATGTAGTTCAGAAATATGGTGCAATCCAGATCATGTGAACCGTACACCATACAGCTGCTATCCAATACCTCAGCAGCTTAATCGAACAGCACACAATACAATTTCCATTTACGTTATATAACAAAAGTTCATTTTATACAACAGAATGGGCTAGATAGACTGACTGAACGTTAACCGATTGAATGTTATTTGAAAGGAGCACTACTATGTTTGTACTCACAGGCAAATCAGAGTCGCATGAGCGAGTCAAGCTGCAATCATCGCATGAATCAATAGGCGGACAGCCATCGCAAGAACGACCGTTGCAAAAGCACCCATCGTCATCCCAAAATCAATCTTCTGCTCCTCTTCATTCATTGTCAAAATGGCGCCCATATACCACTCTCCCATTTGCTGCGATGCTGACATTTGCTCTTCTGCTCACTGGCTGCAATACCGCTAACAATGCTGGGCAAACACTTACTGTACTGGATGACCAACAGACAACACCAGCGGAAGAAACGGTCACGCTAACGTCACTCGACAAACTGGATAAGGTGTACGGACGCACTTGGTTATCTGCTGACGAATTAATCATCAACCGTGACAATCGACTGCTCATCCACAACGCCGCTACGGGCAAAGAAACAGAATTAACACCGGGACGCAAAGGCTTGCAGCTGCTAGCAACCGCATCGCCTGATGGCAAATATGTTTATTTTACTGAAGGCGTACCGGATGATCGCTATACAATCTATGGATATATGTTGAATGTCGCAACAGGCAAAGTCAGCAAAGTCGGGCTTGTTGATATGTTGAATGAAGCAACATGGGCGGACAATACACATCTGATCAGCGGCAAAGCAGGAACAGGCTTGCAGATGATCGATGTACAAGGTCAGATTACTAAGTTATCGTTGCAGGAAGAACACCCTGCCGAAAATATCCAATGGGTACAGCAATCCGGCTCCCAGATCTATTATCTAGGCGATGACGGGAAAGGGTATAGCGTGCTCAACCGCGCTGATATTAGCAAGCGACAAGCAGCCACCATTCTGACTGGTACAATGAATTTCGACGTGATGCCGGGCGGCAAGCAAATCGCTGTGTTGCAGCAAAAATGGAACAGCAACGAGCCGACCAAACTGATTATCGTCGATAATAACGGCAAAATGCTTGGTACGATCAGCGAAGGTACTTTGCTTGGACGCCCCGCTTGGTCGCCGGACGGCAAGCTGCTCGCCTTTACCATTTATCAGGAAAGTCAGCAGGGAATGAAGGGTCTATACATTTTCGATCAGACAACAGGCAAAACGACGCCGATCACATCCGAGCTGCAAGCCTATAATACATCCATCCGCTGGAACCCGGATGGCACCAGACTTTCACTATATCAAGAGGACAACGGAACAGTGACCGCAATTGTCGGCATCGGGAAAAAGTAAATATATCTAGTTCCCTCGATGCCTAGATGGATATGATTTGAATGCCGAGTGTATATAGTCGATCCAGCACTTGATGCAGCGGTTAAACCAGTACTTCATTCACACCGTGAATTGCTATATTCGTGTAGACTAGTACTCTTGAGAAGAGACAAAAACAGCTTCTATACCGAATCTAATGTTGACGATTTCGGATACAGAAGCTGTTTTACTATACATGCGAATATTCAATAATCATAAAACAACACTATCTATCACGCATGGACTACTATGCTGCTATGCTGCTATGCTGCTATGCTGCTATGCTGCTATGCTGCTATGCTGCTATGCTGCTATGCTTAATATGGTAACACTCCCACTCCATCCTGCTACTCCAAATACTCCGACAATTCAATCAAATTGCCATCAGGATCGCGGATATAGACAGAGGCGATTTTGCCCATAGCACCAGTCCGCTGTACTGGACCTTCCTCTAGCTCAATGCCGAGCTGATGCAGATGAATCATCACCTTTTCCAAACTACGGTCGATGATAAAGCATAGATCAGCCGAACCGGGCTGCGGCACATTCGCTTTGGGTTCAAATTCATGACCGACCTCGTGCAGATTGATCTTCTGTTGACCGTAATGCAATGATTTGCGTCCCTCGCCAAACGTCTCCACCCGCATACCGAGCACATTTTCATAAAATTGCAGTGTAGCTTCTATATTCTTAACCGTTAACACGAGATGATCCAGATGACGAATCATAGGTAATCCCTCCTGTAGTGTACCTATTCCCCTTATGAATGATCTCCATATTCCTCACGCATTCGCTGCTCCAGTACCGCTTCCTTTTCCGCTTTGCGTGCTTGGCGTTTGTCTACACCACTTGCTAATACCATATACAAAGACGGCACAACGAATAGCGTTAATACTGTGGAAAACACTAGTCCGAACACAATCGCAATCGCCAGCGGACGGAACAATTCTTCTCCGACCGTTGCCATAGGCAGTAGCGCCACAATCGCTGCCAGCGAAGTGAGCAGAATCGGACGGAAACGAGCGGAAGCGGCTTGAATAATCGCTTCTTTCATCTCCATGCCTTCATGCCGCGCATCCTCGATAAATTCGATCAATACAATCCCGTTCCGCACGACGATCCCAGCGAGCGAGATAACCCCCATAATCGACATGAAGCCAATCGGCGTCTGGCTAATGAATAGACCAAGCACACCGCCCGCCGCCGCGAGATAGACAGTAGTCATGACGATTAGCGGAATCCACATGGAGTAAAACTGCATCGCAATCAGAATGAAGATCAACACAACGACAATCGCGAACAATCGACCGAGATCGGCGAAAATATCCGATTGCTTGGACGTTTCTCCACCAGTTTCCCATGTGTAGCCTTGCGGAAATTGAATCTGATTCATCCCTGCACTTACATCCTGCATCACTTCCGTAGCCGTACGACCGTTAACATCTGCTTCAATCGTATTGACCCGTGACAGATTGTAATGACTAATCTGCTTAATGGAAAATGACGGATTGATCGTAACTAGCTGTGATAGCGGCACCTGCACATTGTCCGCACTCGTCACATTTACTTGCTGGAACAGCACCGATGGATCAACCGTAGACGCATCTTTCATGAAGATTTTGATATCTACCAGATCGCGTCCATTGTCAAAATCTCCTGCACTCACACCTGTACCCATCATGAGCAGCGTTCGAGTCAGACTCTCATACGTGACATTATAACGATCCAGCGCCGCCTTATTCACTTCGAAGTCCAGCGTATAGCTCTGAATGCCCATCGTATCGCTAATATTGCCTGTACCACTGACACCGGCAACGACATTTTTCACCTGATCAGTCAGCTTGCGCAATTCTTCCAGATCCGTACCAGTAATGCGAATCGATACCGGCTTACCGACTGGAATCCCTAGCTCCGTCTGCTTGATCGATAGACTGACCTGCGGGAACTTCTGCTTGAGCAATGCAGGCCATTCATTCACCGCCTGCGTACTGTTGAGCAGCGTATTGTCACCTTTGAGCAGAATCTCCGCCTTGTTCGTACCATAGGTTGCTACATTCGTAATGTTGTAAAAGAGCGGCGGAGCCGAACCGCCTGCTGAGTACGATACCGTCTTCACACCAGACTGCTGCTGCACCCATTTTGCCATATCACGTACCGTTTTGTCGGTATCCTCAAAAGAAGAACCAGTTGGCATCGTCATATCGATAGTCAGCTCCGCATTGGTCGATTTGGGAAATAACTGCACTGGTGTAAAAGCAACCAATCCGTAGATCGCCGTACTGATGATCAAGCCCAGCAATCCGATGAACAGCGGATGCTTGAGCACCCCCGGCATCATACGATGTGCATACCAATCCGTCGCTTGCTGAATCTGCTTGCCTAATAAGCCAGCAGGCTTGTCATTGCGACGCTTCTTGCCGCGCAGCAATTGACGACGTTCATACCATTCGCGGAAGATCGGAATGATCGTCAGCGACATCGCCATGGATGCCAGCATTGCCAGTGAGATAACGACCGGAATCGGCTTGATAAACGAACCAACATCCCCAGTCAAGAACATTAGCGGCGCAAAGGCAGCAATTGTAGATAGCGTTGCCGTCAAAATCGATAGCGCCACTTCCTTTGTCCCGCGAATCGACGCATCATGTGGATTCTCTCGTAGCACGGTCAAGCGTCGTTCAATATTGTCATTTACTACAACTGCATCATCGACTAGAATCCCGAGTACGATAATGAGCCCGACTACCGTCACCTGATTGAGCGTAATGCCCATCGACGGCAATATAATCATCGCCATCGCTACCGAGATCGGTATCGCCAGTGCAACGAACGAGGAAGTGAGCAGATTCAAGCCGAGCATACAGACAATAACGACTACCGCGATAGCGATCATCGTCTCATGTAGCAGATTGTTGAAGATTCGATCAGTTTCATTTTTCTGAGCAAATAGCGACGTGATCTTCGCATCAGCTGGTAGTGTCAGCTTCAATTGATCCATCTTGGCATTAACGCTATTGTATACACTTGGCACATCCGAACCAATTTCGCTGTTAATAAGCAGCGAGATGGATGGCTGACCATTGTAATAACTCAAGTACTCCGCTTTTTCATTGGTCATCGTAACAGTGGCAACATCCTTGAGATAGACCGGCGTTCCTTGCTGTGAACGGAAGACTACGACGTTCTCCAAGGTTCTTGCTTCATGATTGGCAGGCACGGTTAGCTGATAACTGCGGTCGCCATAATCAAGTGTACCAGTTGGCACACGGTTATTTTCCGATTGTACCGCCTGCATAACAGATTCCCACGGAATGCCGAATTGTTGCAGCTTTGCCATGTCCGCATCGATACGTACTTGACGTTCTGGCAGACCGTTAATCGTTACGTCCGTCACGCCTTCGACCGAACGCAGCTGATCGCGCCAGTCATCCATCAGGTTTTGCATACTTTCCAGTCCTTTGAGATCAGGACCATAAATAGCAAATGCCTGTACAAATGATTTGGTCAAATTATCATTGATGATTGGTGCATCTGCGCCTTCCGGTAGATCTGCCTTCGCATCTTCGACCTTTTTACGCAGCTCACTCCACACAGTTGGCGCATCCGCAGTCGGCTGCGTCTCCACGATAATGCTGGATACGCCTGCACTGGAGGTGGAAGTGACTGTCTTCAGGTTGGATACTTCCTTGATCTTCGATTCCAGTACTCGCGTTACTGTCGTCTCTACCAGCTCCGGCGTCGCTCCAGCATATACGGTAGTTACCGTTGCCTGCTTCACGACAATATCAGGCATGAGCTGGCGCGGTAGTTGTGATGCGCTGAATACGCCGATCAGAATCAACATAATGAAGAACAGAATCGTAATTTTGCGTTTGCGAACGATATACTTAATCATTGCTGCCGTCCTTCTGCTGAGTAGCTGCCGCATCGGACGAAGATGAGGTTGTATCAATCGTATCGCCCTCAAATAGTCGATCCGCTCCGGCAGTTACTACGATATCACCGGCTTTCAGACCGCTAGTGATGACGAGCTGATTGTTGTAAATGGCACCCGTTTTCACCGAGGTGCGTACCGCTTTGCCTTTGACCTCTTTGAACACATACGGTTCGTCATTCGTGCTAACGACCGCCTCGACTGGCACCATAATGCCTTTCTCCGCCTGCACCTGACGCGATGCTTTGACAACCTGACCGGGTTTCCAGTCACGCTGTGGATTGGCAATCTGGACTTCGGCACTGATCGTACCCGTATTGTCATTGGTCTGCGGATAGATGCTAGTCACTGTACCAGTGCGCTGCTGGTCATACAGACTAATGCTCACCTGTTGCCCCTTTTTCCAGTTGCTAATGTCTTCGTCTGGAATCGGTAACAGCACCTTCAACTTCGTAATCTCACCGATTGTAAAAGCAGGACTGCCCGCGGCGATCGTCTGTCCAACCGCGATGTTTTTTTCCAAAATCACGCCGCTTGCCGGTGCGTTCAGACTGGCTTTGGAGCGTGCCAATTGTGCTTGATCCAGACCGACCTGCGCCTGATCGACACTTGCTTGTGCCTGTTCAATGCCTGCCTGCGCTTGCTGCAAGCCAGCACTTGCCTGCTCGACGCTTGCTTGTGCTGACTGTACGCCAACCTGTGCTTGTTTTACAGCTGCCGCCGCTTTGGAACGATCGGAGCTGCTCGCGCCTTCCAGCACGAGTGATAATTGCTCCTGTGCATCTTGTAAACTATCCTTTGCGGTAGCAAATGTTGTCTGCGCCTGCTCATTCTCCTGTTGAGTGAGCAACCCGTTATCATATAGACTTTGTGCACGTTTTGCCGCGGATTCTGCCTGATTATACGCCGTTTGTGCCTTGCTGACGGCATTGCGCGCCTGCGCTTTCTCCTGCTCGCGCGCTCCATCTACAACCCCCTGCTCCTGACTGCGCGCGCTCTCGACCTGCGCATTGGCAGAAGCAACACCTGCCAGTGCAGCGGAACGCACCGCCTGAGCATTGCTGAGCGATGCTTGCGCACCTTTTACACCTGCCTGCGCCTGACTGACTGCTTGCTGTGCTTCGCTGACTTTCAGATCGAGATCGGCAGTGTCCAGTACCGACAACGTTGTACCTTTATTCACAGAATCGCCCACATCGACTGAGAGCGATGATACCGTGCCGCCAAGTTCAAATGAAACCGGCGATTCCTCCAATGCTTGCAACGTCCCGGACAGATCATACACGGCTGTCAACGGCACCTGCTTCACCGTTGTTACCGATACCGGATTCACTGCCGCCGGTACAGTCTGTTCCGCCGAACAACCCGCCAGCAACACCGTAAATGCTACCGGTGCAGCGAACCATGATACATATTTGTTTCTCATGCTTCTACTTCCTCCTGCCTGTTTATATCAAAAGAAATGTTCCTTAGACGAGAAAACGACGGATCGTATTGAAGATTTGTTCATCGCTCAGCGGCTCATAATATCGTTCCCACTCTGTCGTCAAGGAATGATACAGATGCCCCAGCACGAAGGCAGTCAGGCGAATATCGTCGATTTGCACCAATTGCTGCTCTACTGCTTTTTGCAATAAGGTCATCACCGAGCGCATCGTCGCTTCATCCATCTGATCTAGCGCATGTTTCGGTGCAGGTGTACCAAATTCCCTCGCTTCCTGAGATAATTTATCCATCAGACTGTAATGACGTCGACTCATAATCGCTGCATAAATGGCGCGGTACAATCGCTCTTCCGGTGTCCCTTCCGAACTCAATTCCACCTCTACCCGCTCGATCATATCCTGCACACAACTATCGATAATTGCGCTGAGAATATCTTCTTTTGTCTCAAAATACAAATAGATCGAACCTTTACTAATTCCGGCGCTTTTAGCGATCCGCTCTACGGTCGTGCCTTTATAGCCGAGTGTGGAAAATACCTCTCTAGATGTATTGATAATTTTGGCGTATTTCTCATCCTGACGATGATTACTCATACTTGTGCTCGCTCCTATCGGTATATAATCCAGCATAAATGAAACGCTGATTCGCTCCTGCTCCTGTTCAAGTTCCGGCATATGCTCATCCCCCTCAGCGGTTGATTGTTTTGCCTATCTCTATATAAAAATTGACTCTGTAATAAAAATGACCAAAAAACCATTTTAGTTCTATGGTCAAAATATAGCATGACGATTTCCAGATTGCAAACCTCATATGTATTTATGTTTGAGCTGCTAACACATTTATCTGACATGTAGACTATGAGATCATATGGACTGGTGTAAATGTTCCTTTATTCATGCACAAAAAAAGCGCCCGCAGGCGCTCTCTCAAAACGTTCTCGTATATTGTTCCACTAGCAACTCTTGAAGTACTTCTTTTGTATCCTTATTATGATTGTGGATAAATCCGTTCCCATCATAGACTTCCTTGCTTTTATAAATATCATTACCTTTGACCGTAAAATTGTTCATTCCAATCGTTACGCTCCACTCCAATGGATAATGACTAGACAGATTGCATTTGGTTGGCACTCCCTGCTCCTGTAATTGATCAAGTAGATGCTTTAACAAATCGCTTACCTCTTCGCCAAAGCTCTTATGCTTCAGATAGCGCTGGGTAATTTCTTCTTTCCAATCCATGGTTGCGAATTCCCTCCTCTATCAATTCAAATATGTCAGTCAATTAAGCCTCCCCCCAACTTGAAAATCACTCTTTCAAATTATTCACCTCAGCACAATGCAATTGAATCTGGATGTAATGTAATAATTTTACTACGTTTATTTTTATATAAGCAAACAAGTTAAGTAAACAGAACAATTTGGCAAAATCTTTCTAATTACGTTTTAACGTGATAGTGGAGCAAGAAATGAAAATTGAACCGGTACAATGTGCTCGTGTGGCTCATACTCACCTTCCATCTGCGCATGTAATAACTGAACCGCCCACTCCGCCATACTCTGTTCATCCTGTACAATGCAGCTTACACCGGGCAATCCCGAATCGTCGAAAGAGATCATTTCGGTTACACCATCTCGTCCCAATTCATGCAGCGATGAATGCGTCAGCTCCGCTGCTTCCGCTGTTAACGCGAAGATCGCCGTCACATACGGATATTTACGCAAAAACGCACTCACATACTGCTGTGCTCCCGCTGTCCGTAAAATGTCCAACGGCACATGACAGAGCAAGTTTTTGTCAATCGAAATATGCTGATCCATATACGCATGTTCCATCCCAATTGTCCGATCCTGAATCGCTGTATTCGTATTATCCGGTGAAATAAGCGCAATATGCCGATGACCCTTTTCCAGCAAATATGATACTGTTCGATAAGCGCCCGTGAAATTATCCGACGTTACCCGATACGTCTCAATATTGCGCAAATACCGATCCATAAAAATAAACGGAAACTTGTCCAATGACAGTCGCAGCAATGATTCGCTGTACTTCTCATCCTCCGTCGGGAAGACGATCATCCCACGTACCTGCCGCGCCACGAGCATACGGATTGCCTCTGTCTCATTCACCGCCGACTCACGAGTAATGTGCAAAATAAGCTGGTACCCTGCCTGATTCGCATAATACTCTGTATAGTCCACCAGTCGCTGAATGACCCGCGTCTTCATCGTTGGAATGATCAGACCGATGACTGGTGACAATGCTACTGGATTACTCTTCAGAGGAACATTCATCTCCTCCGACAATATACCGGATATGCGTGTTCCCGGCTCCAATGAGACAAAGGTTCCTTTCCCCTGAATTCGTTTCACCCAGCCTTCTTCAGCAAGTTCAATCATCGCATTTTTGACTGTAATTTTGCTAACCTGATACTCCTCCATCATCTCTTGCTCAGATGGCACACGATCACGATAGCGTAGCTCGCCAGAGCGTATCTTCTGCTGCACATGCTGTTTGATCTGCTTGTAGAGTGGCAGTTTCTTCACATCTCTTCACCTCACTTTCTTCAACATAACAACGTCATATAACCCTTCGTAAAAACGTGTTTATCAACTACATTCCAACGTAATCGTATTCTTTTCACAAAAAAATAATAGATAATGCTGACATTATCTTACAAAATGTTAACGCTTTCAATATAAAAGTTTAACCGTAACAAAAAAATATATTTTTTATAAATTTATAACCAATTGATTATATAAATTGAAAAAATTGCGATTTATAATACGTGAATGAAGCGCTTACAAAATTACGATGGAGGTTTGTTATGAAAACAACCGGACTTCTGCTTACCCTGCTACTCGCCGGCTCCCTCACTCTGGCAGGCTGCGGCAACTCCGCTTCCCAGACCGGCTCGTCCACCAGTGATCCGAATGCCAAAATTACCTTGTCGGTCACGCATTACATGGTCGAGAAGCCCAAAGTCGACACATTCAAAAAGCTGACTGACCGCTTTACCGAGCTGCATCCGAATATTACCTTTGACGTACAGGTCATGCCGGTAGATAAGTACAATGACAATATCAAGATGAAAGTCGCTGCCGATGATCAGCCTGACATCATTTTCGGACGTCCGCAAGGCATGGTCGATATTACCAAGTCCGGTGCGTTCCTCGATCTGACCAATGAACCATTTATGAAAAAAGTAAAATCCGACTACCTGCCCAACGTTTCGTATGAAGGCAAAGTATACGGTCTGCCTATCGATCTGATGACCAACGCTGTCATCTACAACAAAGATCTATTCAAAAAAGCTGGCGTAGAAGTTCCCAAAACATACTCCGACTTGGTGCAAGCCGCCAAAACGCTGCAATCCAAAGGCATCACTCCATTCGCAGCTTCGTGGAAAGACGGCGCATCGTACATGAGCTTTATGTTCCCTGATATGTTCGGTAATCTGCTCAAAGACAATCCAGATTATCCGGGTCAAATTATGGCAGGAGACAAGAAATTTTCCGATATTCCCGGCTATCGTGACTTCCTACAACGCGTGAATGAGTTAAGCAGCTATGCCAATACCGATGCACGCGATATCGACTATGACCGCTCGCTGCAATATTTTGCTCAAGGCAAAGCGGCGATGGATATTATGGGCAGCTTCGCGATTGGAACGATTCGCAGTTACAACCCAGAAGGTAACTTCGGCGTGTTCATGTACCCAGCAACTGACAATGCGGATGAGAACGTAATGACGTACTCCACCGACGATACATGGATGATCGGCGCACATTCACAGCATCAGGATGTTGCCAAGCAGTTCTTCGAATTTATGGCTTCAGATGAAGGCGCGCAAATCTGGGCAGATGGCGTACAGACGATCAGCACCATCTCCGACGATATTAAGCCGAAGGAACAAGATCCCATTGCTAAGGAATTCCAAGATATTTTCCAAACAGGCAAAGTGATCAATAATCAGGTAAAACCACTCTGGTACGGTCAATACGATACGACGTTTGGACAGGATCTAACCTTCTTCCTAGTCTCCGATACAGCAACTCGCAGTGTAGACGAACTGCTGCAAAAGCTAGACGATGACTTCTCACGCATTAACCGGATGCGATAAGACGTTACACATTCTGCAAGACATAATGAATGATCACGGAGGTGAATGTTATGACGCATCGACTGCGGGATGAATGGGTGAAATTCTCCTTTGTCGTCCCGGCACTGCTCTTTTTCGGACTAGTCGTTGTCTTCCCGTTTGTCCGCGGTCTGAATATTGCCTTCACCAACTGGGATGGCATCGCTACTAGCTACGATTATGTTGGACTGCGGAATCTGCAATTACTGTTTACCGATCCTGAACTGCTGGCACCGGTGAAAAATACGCTATTCTTCACTATTGTAACTACACTGTGTATTAACGTGTTCGGCTTGCTGCTAGCGGTTGCGCTCAATACGCGCTTCCGCGGCGTCAATCTGCTGAAAAGCTTTATCTTCATGCCAATGGTGATCAGCCTCGTACTGGCAGCGATCATCTGGCGGTACATTTACAGCGATATCTTCCCGATTCTGTTTCAGACGAGCGGTGGACTGCTTGGTAATCCGTCCACCGTTATGCTTGGGATTGCGATCATCTGTATTTGGAAAGAAATCGGTCTGGCGATGGTAATCTATTACGCTGGGTTACAGACGATTCCGAAAGATATCTACGAATCAGCGCGTATCGATGGTGCTAGTAGTGTCAAGCAATTCAGCCGTATTACCGTGCCGTTGCTGCTGCCTGCCTTCACCTACTGTATTCCGCTCTGGATCGGCACTGGGCTGCGTCAGTTTGATTACCCGATGGTCGCTACCAAGGGCGGTCCGGGTACATCTTCCCAGACACTGGCGATGTATGTGTACAACTATGAATTTCCGTACTTCATGGCAGGTTATGGGCAGATGGCAGCACTTGTACTATTCATCTTTATCCTGATCGTTACCGTCTTCATTACTAGCTATTTCCGCAGAAAGGAAGTGGAATATTGAACTCCACCCATACCGGCGTTCCCGCCATGGCAGCGGAAGAACCACGTCCGCGCCGTTCGTGGACGCATCTGCTGCGGATTGCCATGTTGTATGTGATCGGTCTATTGTTCCTGTTCCCGTTCTACATCGCGGTCGTCTATTCAATCAAAACACCGGTCGAAACCGCACAAAGCCCGTTATCCTTTCCAACCCATATCGCTTGGTCAAACTATGCACAGGCGATTGAAGCGTCCAACTTCTTCCTCGCACTGCGCAATAGTGTACTGACCACGGTAGGCACGGTCGCGCTGACGATCGCCGTCTGCTCGATGGCAGCGTATGTCATTGCACGGAATAAGACGAAAATGTACACCTTTTTCTATTATATGTTTATGTCCAGTATCATGCTGCCGTTTCAGGTATTGATGTTCCCACTGTACAAGACGTGGAGCGAGCTGAGTCTACTGAACACGATTCCGGGTCTAATCATTGCACTAACCGGGGTGCAGATCGGGTACTTTGCCTTTCTGTATGTAGGCTTTATCAAGACCGTGCCGAAGGAATTGGAAGAATCAGCGGTACTGGATGGGGCGTCGCGATATCGGACATTTATCAGCATCATCTTCCCGCTGCTCAAGCCGATCAATTCGACTATTCTGGTGCTGAGTGCGCTTGGGGCTTGGAATGACTTTGTCGTGTCGATGATTCTGGTGCAGAAGAAGGAAGCATCGACGCTGCCGCTAGTGCAGTTCCAGTTCTTCGGGGAGTATACGTCACAAGTGAACATGGCGTTCGCTGCGATTATCCTGTCGATGATCCCGATCATGCTGTTCTATTTATTTGCGCAAAAATGGATTATCGGCGGTGTGACTGCTGGGGCTGTGAAGGGTTAGGGTTGAATCAGATAATTTCCATTGTTGAGAATAATTATAGTTTGAAAAGATGAAAAACCCTCCAGTTATACAAAATAGCTGGAGGGTTTTTACATATTTCACTATTGTTAATTGGTCATTCGCACCCCATGTGTAATAATCAATATTGATATACCATATTCCCTTGATACCAACACTGTCTTTCGTCACCATAAGTTGAGAATTTATACCAAGTCAATGTACCAATATAACCATTACCATCATTGTGCACAATTGTTCCGCATCCTTGACTGGATGATACAAGTCGAGTTACTTGATTCGTCCAATACGACTGAGCAGCAGCAAAGCCTGTAGTAGACGGAAGCAATAAGGCAAGGGACATGACAGATGCTATAATTTTCTTTTTCATTCTGTGTATCTCCTCTCATTATTGGAATCTTTGCTAATATAGCATATAATACATAAATTGTAAAATTTACAATAAAATATATTTATTTATATTTAAATAAAACGACGAAAAGCATCCTTTTTGTATGGATGCTCATCATCAAAATATCAACTATACATCAGACAAGGATGCTTTTTCGTCTATTAAACTTTTATCGATTAATCTTTCTAAAAATTCTCATTCACAATCCATTCCGCCTTCGCATCATCTGGGCGGAAATTCGTAAACACCTGATTCATCGCATGACGAATCGCTGCTTCTGGCGCGTGCTGTCCAGTCTGTTCCAGTACATCTGGTGCCGATTCTTTGCCCGGCTGGTAAAAGTGACTGACATCATGGTAATACAACTCGTCGCGCCCTTGCTTAATACGGACAGCCAGACGTGTCTTACCTAACTTCGCATGCTGCACCCAGATTTCCCATTCCCCAATAATCGTATACCGTTCTGTTACATATTCGTAATCGTCAAAAAGCTTACCCATCTCACTCATGGTCTATACCTCCATTTACAAAAATTCGTAGTTAATCATGCTCTTTTCTGAAATCTATTGGTTCATTAACCATTTATCGCCCTGACGATTACGTATTATAGTGGTGGCTGTTACACGAAGTCAAATTTCGTCCTATCCACCAGCGTGTATTGGATAACCATCATAAAAGCGCCTGTAGCGCAAATCCCACTACAGACGCCGATTTATCCATTTACTTGTCCCGACAATCAGATCAACCGTGCAATATTCCGAATATCTTCTGCCGATCCTGCTAATTGTTCCATCGAAGCTGCGATTTGCTCTGTTGCTGCTGCCTGTTGCTCACTCTGTTCAAAGCAATCCACCAATGTACTGTCCAACTTGGCAATGCTCTGCTGAATCGTTTTCAAAATCTGTTCAATGTCTTTGGCTGACGATGCGCTGGAATCCGCCATTTTGCGAATCTCGGTGGCAACTACGCCGAACCCGCTACCATGTTCGCCCGCATGTGCCGCTTCAATCGAGGCATTAATACTAAGTAGTCGCGAATTGTCTGCCACCTGTTTGATAAAACTCAACATCTCGTCCGTCTTCTTCAATTCGCCCACGATCTGACTGCCGAGTTCTTTGAGCTGTTGAATCTCCTGATTCAATTCCGTCGCTGTTGTGGCGATGCTGTCCGTTGCCGAACGTACTTCCCCCGAACTGACTGCCAGATTCTCTGCCGCTTGCGTGAGCACCTGCTGATTCTCCAAGCTTATGCCCATCGTCAGCACACCCTGCACTTTGCCGTGGTCATCCTTGAGCGGAACCGTCGTCGATTTGAAAGGAAAGCCGTATACTTCCGTTCCCACATCCGTACTCAAAAATTCCCCGTTAGTAAGTGCTCGCCGCAACCCACTCTGTTGCGGAATCGTTTGCCCTTCTTTTAGACCAATATTCAGCTTCTTACCCGGATAATAGTTCAAAAACTTCTCCGTATCCGCAAACGCAAACATCACATCCATCGGAAACAACTGCTGAATAATCGGCAGCGAAATCTGCAACGCTTCCTGTAACTTTTCAAAATCATAAACCGGCTGACGACTCAAAATGACCCACTCCTACCTATTTATATTTCAGTTACCAATTTAGCATAAGGCATGCGGCTATGCAGTGAGATCCTTCGGTGCTTCTGTATTTTATATCGGTTATTTGAAGGATGAAGTGAAAGAAATTCGACAAGTTTCTTTCTTTGGTAGAGTTAGTGTGAAAGAGCATTCTGTCCTATATGCTCTTGTTATACAATTTGATATGCTGACTGGATATATTAGTTAAATAAATTAGGCATTGTGCATGCAAGTAATGAATCTTAATCCCTATATCTATTTATTACTATACATCTATAATGAAATACATATTTTCCAATTAAAAGGAGTGATGAATATGAAAAAAAGCGTGATTTGGAATTTGGTTTTTTGCTTACTATTATCGAGTGGCATCCAAAGCAAGGTATATGCTGAAGGCGATTCTGCAATTAACACGGAAGAACAAACATCGTTATCGTCTCCTCTAATCGATACTGCCTCTGAAGATTCTACAGTATATACGGATGTCTATACTCCTCAAGCATTACCTCAAAAAACACTAGGCGAAGATGATGTAGCAACTCAGGAAAATGTTCAAAATGATGTCTATGCGAATTCTATCTATCAGCAATTAGAAGACTTTAAGATTGATACTCCGTATGGTATGGATTATTACAATAAGTTTATTTTTGTAGCCCAAGGAAAAAATGGAATATCCCGAATATCTTTGACAACAGGTAAAATCCATGTAATTGTTGGCAAAAGTGCCAATATTGATTTTCGCGCAGTAACTTTAGATAAATACGGAAATTTGTATTATACAGTACGCAGTAGTCTGCAAGTATATAAATTTATTTTTGATTCCTCGGTGCCGCTGCCCTTATCCGCTGAACAGTTTAGGAATCAAAGTATCGCTTACACCGATCCTGCTGCATACGGATACGATAGTCGAGATATACAAATTAGCAGTATTGGGTTCAGCCACGATAATCAATTATACGTTTCTCTGTTTCGTCCAGATTACGTCTATTCTGGTTTGAGACCTCAAGGATTGTTAAAATGGAATCCTTCACAGTCTCATTTTGACCCTATAATTAATGATCAAGTTTGGAGTATTAAAAGTATTGATTTTGATAGTCAAGGTAATTTGCATCTTCAATTACCAGGCGATTACAATGAACCTCCATATGAACTAGATCAACTCAGTAAGATCTCACGTAGTCAGCTGAATAACTGGCCTATCGAAAAAGAAGATATACCTCAAAGATATTTTCACTCTCCACGCAAAATTTACGGTTTAGCTGTTCTTCCTAATGGTCGAATCTATGCTTCAGACAGTACTTCTATTTTTGCTCCTTTTCCTAGTTCCAAACCCATTCTTACACTAAATGGTCAAAAATCGATCAAATTATTGCAAGGACAACCGTATAACGAATCAGGTGCTTCCATTGAAGACGAAAAATACAACAATATTCCACTCACAATAACGTATACTTTAGACGGAAAGCCTGTGGATCACTTAGATACATCTGTAATCGGTACTTATCAAATTGATTATAATGCTGTCAATCCTGATGGTTATGCCGCAGTTACCCAAACACGTACAGTTGTTATTACATTGTTACCGGCGGATTTATCTGACATTTATTTGATCGCTCCGGGCAGTATGGATGCTGATGCTACACATTTATATATTACTGATAAATATAATCAACCTGGCGAAACGGGGGGAATTTATAAAGTCTCTTTATCTAATTACCAAAAGTCTTTACTAGTTCAGACAGATCAGACGTTTAGCGCCCTCGCTGTCGATGAAAAGGAAAATTTATACTTTGCTTTACCTCATGATAGTCGGATCGGTAAAGTGAACATCCGCGATCTAGATTCGTCGGTGCCTTTAACATCCAATCAGTTTTTTGAACGTGCGGAATATGTTCAGCCTTTTGCCAATCAACCTAAATGGCAAAACCATACGATAACTGGGTTGGATTTTGACCAACATGGCAAACTTTATATTACACTACAATTAAAAGGAGGCTATGATGGTTATTCGATCCTAACACGTACAGCAGCTGCTGATTTTCTAGTGACTGGGCCTGCTGTAAATATTCCATATGATATAAAAGATATTTCATTTGGGCCTTCAGGTAATCTGCTCATTCTCGGCGCGCGTCCCGACAACTACAATTATCGGATTACTGCCTCGCAGTTACTTCACTTTTCCTCCAACATTCTCCCTGAAAAGATGGTGGGAAGTTACACAGAGTATGCGATTGTAGGGCTTGCTATTCTTTCAACAGGAGAAGTATATGTAAGTAATTCCTCTACAGATAGTACGTATTTTCCAACTCTTCTTCAAAAAATGCCTTTTAGCGAACCTGCTCTACCCAATCCTGCTCCAGTACCACCGCCGGTTATTACTATAGATCGAAATGAAGTCTCACAGTTCAAAGACGATCTGTATTACGAGCGTGGATTTACAGTTCAAGATGCTACCTATGCTGAGTCAGAGCTCACGAAAAGTATCACCTATTCTTTTCATGGTAAAACGATTCCTGCTATAGATATTCATACGGCTGGCGTATATGTTGTCCATTACAATGCTATGAATCCAGCAGGTGTATCTGCAATAGAGAAGATACGGATCGTCACTGTAAGGTCTGCTCCATACGACCTTTTTGAATGGGATATTGATGCGATCAAAGGTCTGGGGGCTAATAGCAAAGATGTATATGTAACCAGTGCATTCAATGAACAGAACCCTAATTACGGTCTGCTTAAAATCTCTCTTGCTACTATGAAAAAAACGAAACTTGCCGACCTACCTTCAGGTCAAGCCATTACAGCCAAAGAAAATGGAGATCTATTCTTTTCCCGTTATGGATTTGATAATATGTTTTACAAAACTCCAGCGAGTCAGTTCACTGAAGGAAAAGTTCTTTCGTATAGCGAGTTAATGCACGGTAGTCAGACATTTCAACCATTCAAAGACAACGATGTGAAAGGCAATACTGTAGAAATTACAGGTCTGGATTGGGATGCGGCGAACCGTTATTTGTATGTAGCTGGTTCGTTTACCAACAAAAAAACGCATAAAACCACATCTAAAGTGGTACGTTTCAAAGATAACGATATGCGAACGTACACACCAATCGCTACCTTTAACAAAGGTACTCATGATATAGAGATCAGTAGAAATGGAAATTTATACGTGATTTTGGATGGCTTCAAATTATATAAAGTCACAGCGAAGCAGTTGAATAATCGCCCGTTAACCATATCTGATTTCACAAACATAGATAATCCTTGGGGTGATGAAGCGATTGTCTTTTTACAAGATGGATACGGGTATGTCAGCAGTATGTCGAGTAGAAATAAATCTGGTTCCAGCTTTGATGTGCTACTGTGGTCTATAGATTGATGATGTGATCTATCATGAGATATAGAAAAAAGAAATTTCTACAAATGAAGTAAGTTGGTTGAATTGAAATGCCAAAAGTCCCTTGGGAGATCATCTTGTATGTAAAACAGGTGACTCTGGAGGGGCTTTTGCATATATATTAATGAATCTTAATCCCTATATCTATTTATAATTTATTATTCATATACTTTATGTATACATATTTTCCAATAAAAGGAGCGATTATGATGAAAAAAAGTGTAATCTGGAGTGTGATGATTTGCCTAATCTTCTCAGTCGGTTGGATACATCCAACTGATGCCGCAACTACTTCTACGCCTATAACAGAAAAAGGTGATTCTTCCACCGTCCTTGTATCTAATCCTGATTCTACAGTACGTACTGATGTATATACATCGCAAGAGAGTTCGAATGTTGCTTCTTTACAAGCAAATACTACGGTTAGACAGGCTGTTTATAACATAGTATTGGGTTCAATCAGCAATCCATTTGGAATCGCTTATCGAAAAAATCATGCTTATGTCGCACAAGGTGGAGAAGGAATACTTCGGATGTCTCTGACCAATAGCGATCAAAGAGAATTTGTATATGGAGAACGAGTCTACGATGATAATTATGATTTTTACGAATACAAATATATTTTTCATTCTGTAACTAATGATAGTTATGGTAATCTCTACTACAATCTAGAGAATGACAACATTATTCGCAAATTTACATTTACTGATTCTACCCCTAGTAGTATGAGTGCTCAGGAATTTTTGGATCAAAGTACAGTATATGCTGAATATGTTTCACCTGCTAATCAGAAAAAATTGATTATTAGCGGTTTGGCTTTTGATCGAGACAATCAGTTATATATTTCGGCTTATAGTGATCTTACCGTAGGTTCTACTACGACTCGAGGAATATTAAAATGGAATCATGATTCCAAACAATTTCAAATCGTGTTTAAAGATAAAGCACCTTATGCCAGTAGTATCGCTTTTGATAGTAAAGGCGATTTATATTTTAGTACTAAGTCTGATCACCCTTCCGTTATAACAGGTATCAATAAAATACCGGCTACTGCGCTTAAACATTTACCTGTCTCTATTGAACAAGTTCAGTCTTATTTTCATGACGACACGGTTATTCGTGGAATGATATTTCTTCCGGATAACCGAATATATGTGACCATTGACGAAAGTATTATAGCGCCATTCGCTGATTCTAAACCTATTGTCCGTTTGCTAGGAAGCACGGAACTAACGATATTTCAAGGAGATCCTTATACAGAGTTAGGAGCCATTGTCGACGATGAGAACTATACAAATGTTCCTATACAAATGACCTACCGTTTACATGGGAAATCTGTATCTGGTATAGACACTTCTGTAGTAGGAGAATATGTAATTACCTATTTTGCAGTAAATCCAGATGGTGTTCAATCATACTATTGGAACCGCTATGTTACAGTCAATCCTCTGCCTTCCGATTTAGCAAGCTTAGGTCTAAAAAATCCTCAACATATGGATTATGCTAACGGATCTATTTATATTATGAATAAACCGGGGTATGATCCTTACGGCGAATCTCAAAAGTCTGGTATTTATAAAGTATCTCTAGATCATTATAGATCTACATTAATGATTGAGACAGATGCTTTAGATGGGTCATTTGCTTTTGATCAGCAGGGGAATTTTTATTTTGCTACCAATTATGAGATTGGCAAATTAGATGCCCGCTATCTAAATACTTCTACACCTATAACTTCGGAAGAACTTTTCGCCAAAGCGGAATATTTTCAGCCTTTTCGTAATGATTTAGATTATCATGTGATAACCGGACTGGATTTTGATAAAGAAGGCAAATTGTATATTACAGCGAACATAAATAAAAAAGGTTCCGATAGCCCTTTTTCTATTCTCGCAACAACCACAGCGACTGATCTATTAGTGACTGAACCTAGAATAGAACTTCCTTTTGCAGTTAACGATATATCGTGGGCGCCGTCGGGCAATCTGATCCTACTGGGCAAAGATGCTCATTATCGACTTACAGCATCACAGTTACTTGACCTTTCTTCGGGTGCTCTAGCTCAGCCTATACCTAATACGTCTACACACATTGGCATTGTTATTTTGCCATCAGGAGATGTGTATGCTAGTGGTTCTACTAACAATGATTCTGAAGCGACTATTCAAAACATGTCCTATAACGAGTCAGCTTCTAATCCTCCGATTCCTACAAGTGCCTATCATTTAGAAGATTTTTATATTCCTAATGCTTATGGAATGGACTATCATAATGGTTACGTCTATCTCGCTCAAGGAAAAATGGGAATATCCAGAGTATCATTAGCTAACTGGAAATTAACACCGATTGTTTCGAGAATCGCATCAGACGCATCATATGCTGCGATTATTTCAGTTGCTTTGGATTCAGCAGGTAATCTTTATTACACAACGACCTCAACAAGCGATGAAGTCACACTTGTAAAAAGAATAGCCGCAGCAGATATTCCTTCGGCTCCTATAAGCATGACTGAACTAGCTCAGCTGAGTACTGACTATGCATCGTTTCCTTTCAGGTCATTTAGTAGTCTTGCGATTGACCCGAAAGATCAGTTGTATATAGCACAATACAATGATTTAGATCATCCAAGTGGGATTTTTAAATGGAATCCAGATTCCAAACAATGGGTATCTATGTTTAAAGAGTCCCTTAAAGGTATTGAGTATATTGAATTTGATATCAAAGGTAATTTGTATTTTTATACACGCAACAATGATATTCAAAAATCTATTTCAGCAGGTATCTATAAAATTCCGGCTGATCATCTGAACCGTACGTTGCCATTATCATTTAATCAAATCAGTTTATATCGAAGTGAAGATCATACCATTTCAGATAGTCAAAGCTTGATGTTTTTACCAAACGGTTTATCTTACGTATCTGATGCAAAGGCGATTACACGTCTTTTTCCAGCATCTAAGCCTATTATTTCTATAGATCATACAGAAGTTTCATTATTTCAAGATGATTTGTACTACGAACGTGGATTTACAGTCAGTGATGCTACTTATACTACCTTTGAGAAAAGTATCACTTATTCTCTAAATGGTACAATCATCCCTGAAATCGACATTCATACGCCAGGAGAATATACCGTTCACTACAACGCGGTCAATCCTGCGGGAGTGACTGCACTTGAAAAGACAAGAATAGTCACAGTATATCCTACACCTACAGCGATCAACCAATGGGATGTTGATGCAATCAAAGGTATGGGCGCTAATAGTAAAGATCTGTATCTAACGAGTGCATTCAGTGAGCAGAATCCGAACTATGGCTTGCTCAAAATCTCGACTTCGACTTTTAAGAAAACGAAGATTGCTGATCTGCCTTCGGGACAGGCTGTTACAGCGAATGAGAAAGGAGATATTTTCTTCTCACGTACAGGTTTTGACAATATGTTTTATAAAATTCCGGCTAATCGATTAACAGAAGGAACTATTCTATCTCACAGTGATCTTATGCGTAAAAGCCAGACATTCAAACCATTTACGGATGAAGAAGTGAAAGGAAATACAGTGGAAATCACTGGTCTGGATTGGGATGAGAAGAATGCTACCTTATATGTAGCAGGTGCGTTCACCAATAAAAAAACGCATAAAACGATATCTAAAATTGTACGGTTAAAAGGGACGTATTTGCAGAGTTCTACACTGGTGGCTACCTTGCAGACAGGGACACATGATATCGAAGTGAGTAAATATGGGAATTTGTATGTGGTTGTCGATGGATTCCAACTATACCAAGCAACTGCTGCTCAGTTAAGTCAGCAGCTACCTCTAACCCTGAATCAATTCAAAACGATAGATAGTTATGGAGATGGAGCGGTCGTCTTTTTACAAGATGGACAGGGATATGTCAGCAGTATGTTTAATAGAAAGAACTATGGCTACAGTCTGAGTCGACTTTCACAGAAAGACTAATTTTCTATTTTATGTAGATGATTCTTTATATCATAGATAGAACACCCTCCGGGTTACACGAAAAAAGACATTTTATATCCTAGATGTCTTCGTGCAAACCGGAGGTTTTTTGTGTCTAAATCATTATTTAAATTAGGTATTGTGCATGCAAGTAATGAAACTTAGTCTATATATCTAGACGTATATGCACCGCTGGAGAGTAGCTATCGATTCGTCACAATCGCAATCCTATGTTAGCAGAATCGTATGTAAATAATTTATACATACTGGGATAGAGAGTCATTGGGAGTCGCTTATAAGAAAGGAAATGCTTATATAGCAAAGGAAGGAGAAGCAATATACAGAGTTTCTTTAAAAAAGAATAGAGACACACTTCCTCCTGCTAATCAATAAAACCTACTGTAATTAGTGTTATGGTTTTTGATCGGAACAATCAGCTATATTTTTCGGCTTATGGTACTTTTACAATAGGCTCTACGACAACACTAGAATTATTAAAATAGAACAATGATTCTAAACAATGCTTGCTGTTCGTTATCAAAGATTCCAACAGTAAATGCAGATTCAATGGTGACATCTCCAGCGTAGGCGGATATGACAATTGTATTGTCTGAGGTTTCGACAGTAAGCGCGATGGCTTGGATGAAGATTTTTTGATTTTGACTGATGATCCACATATGTAAAATACTCCTCTCGTAAGTAGGTAGGAGAGGAGTATAGATTAAAGCTTTTAAATTGGTAATATAATAAATAATTTACATTTTATATAAAATAGAAACATAATGATTCTGATTTAGGCAGTAATACCTCAAAGTTTATAATGGAAATAGTATAAGATTACAGCTCTCAAATATGCTTAAATAAAAACCTCTTCTGCTCCATTCTCTCCTAATACTATTTTTATAGTATATTGTTCCCACACAAATAGAGAATTTTTTGTGTTATATTTTACTATCTGATTTGATTGGAAAGCTTCTATCAGTTCGTAACGAAAACGAGATACTCCTAATTTTAGATATCTTTCTAATTTTGGTGGGAGAGTATTCAAGCCGCTAAATTTAATAATAAATTCATCTGAGAAAACACATCATAATTAATTTCGAAAATATCAACAATACTTTCATTTTCTACTTTGATTACCGTTAGATTTTTTTCAAAAAAATTAAGAATTAAATTATTTTCTTTTGTATTGATAGTATATTCGGAATCACATAAGTTATGAATTGATTTATAAAGATTTTGTGTAAATAGTTGGCAGTAAGCTTCAACAGCAGAATATTCAATTCTATAGCTCATTGTCACCGCCCTCTTATTTTACTCTATTAATTTCATTTCTTCAGTAATTTTATCAGTAGACAAAACCTGATATATAGCAAGTTCTATATCTAAAGCTTTGTGTAAAACTTTTCGATCTATATCCTCTTTCTCAACAACTTCAAGACTTAAAGCTTCAAATAGACCTTTGTAAAATAAATCTCTCGAGTTATTAATCCGCTGTTCATTGATTCTATATTTTTCATGCAGATATAATAAAGTTTCAATATCAATAAATATAGGTTTTGTATCATAATCTTCATCAAGTTGATCGTAGAAGTATCTTTTCATTGTTTCAAAATTATTCTCATTGAAATTATTACTTATAAAAATATGCCCAGACAATTGATGCTTATCACTAAATTTTTGTATATAATCGTTCTCATTTAAAGTTTTTACATATTCTACTGCTTTTCTTTGCTCATCCCTGCCCAAGTCATACCCTTGTTTTGTCTTACTCAGTTTACAATCATAAGAAAAAATTTTATTACACAAATTTCCGGATTTATAAAAAGAGATAGTGAAAATCCCCTCAGGTACTGGCTTACCTGATAAATCCTTACCCCATTTTTCTGCATTCGGGAAAATATCGTTTAATAAAGCAAATGTATCGTCTTCAAATTGTGCAGGAGTGTATATTTTATTTACGATCGATTCGCGACTTATACCTTTAAGCGATAGAGCAGCTTCATTGGCAGCAGTAGAGAGATAGCTTTTTGACCTAACTTTTATTCTTTTTGATATTTCTTCAAAGTATTCATCGAACATTTGTTCGTGTAAATACATTTTACCAAAATTCACTGCTTCCATGCAACTATACAAATTGTAATCAATTTGATACTCCGCTTGTCGAATTAATATTAGCAAAGTTGGTTTTAGTAATTTATTAAGCTTCTTTAGAACACTTTTGTGTAAAGATTTATCAATAACAATCAATTGCAGTTTCTCTTTACTATCTTTGTTCTCAAAATGTAAGCAATTAAATTTATGCTTTGCTATTTCTATCTCATTTTCTCTAGAATAACTCCATTTATTTATATTAGATCTGATTTTTGATTTTAATTTCTTGCAACATTTTGATTGATCAATTTCTATCAATTCATTACTTCTAGTTAATATTTCTTCAGCATCACAAATAGAACATGTAGAAGGTATTTCGATTCCTTCTACTATAGGATGATCAATGTTACATTCTTTACAAAAATAATAATTATCTGTCTTTTTTCTTAGTATTTCATCTTCTTGAAGTTGAGAAATAATGGATTGTTCAAATGTATTTAAATTTTTAAAATTTAAACTTCTCATCAAATAATCGACTTTATCTGCCTTTCCTTCAATAAATGCTTCATTAGATATTTCAGTATAAAGAGGTACTCCGAATTTATCATAAAATTTATCATTTATAGATTCTTTACTGGTAGTATCTAAATTACTATCGTCCATAGAAAATAAAATATTACCATTATCTAACATAGTAGATTTAATACTTCGATTTCCAAAACTAGATTTAAAATAGATAGAATCCAAATCTTTTAGACTTCCAATATCTATAGTACCGTTAGCGTGTGCTTCTTCTATTGCAGGCCAGATATTTGTATAATTCAATTCAAATGTTATTTGAGGAGATCCTTTTAAAGAACTATTTCTAAATTTGATCTTATATACTATAAAATCGTCTACCTCATTGCCAGAAGCAGTCACTGAATCACCTTTCACAATACTTTGAATAAATGTTTCTTTGAGATATTCTGTAAAAACCTCTCTATTAACTTTTGATAAACTTCCTAGTGTTTTTTCAAAATAAATAACTAAGGCCTTTTCTTCTGCTAGGGAAGTTTTTATTTCTAATGTGTTGTTATTCGTATCAATCATGAACAATATTGGGCTTACTTCCCTATTTCGAGGTGCCGAAACAAAATCCGGTTTAGAAGTGTCATTAATTTGTTTGTACATCAATCCATATATTTTATTGGTATCTATACAATAAGAAAACACTCTATACAAATTATTTTGACCTGTATTTTGAAACAATGTATCACATAACGTATCTCTGTATGTTTTTTCTCCTACAATTTTCTTAGATTTTTGGGAATCCACTTTATTATCAAATTTATATATATTTCCTGATGATTTGCTTTCCCAAAAATGCAAAGTAAATATTTCTATTAAATGTGAGCGATCTAATTTGAACATTTGTACAAGCATTGCAATAGATGTAACCTTCAATCTTATAGCATCCATTTTTAAAGTACTGTAATACCTTATGATTGTTCGCTTTTTTCGTGCACTAAAATCATAAAGTAAAAGAAAAACTTTTCTTTCAGTTATGTCTATTTGTAAAAATTTATTTTTTAACGTGGTCAATTCATCTTCAGGTTTTATACTATATATCTTGCATAATTCTTGTAACTCTTTGCTCCGAAGTGTTTTTAATATTGCTTCTATTCTTTTGTTTATTAAAATGGGTTCCGTTTCTAAAATAGCATCACTTTTCACACCCATCTCTCTCCAAAAACTTGTATTATTTAAATCAATTGTAGTATCTAAAAACATTTCATTTAATGGATTTAATAGTTTCATGTCTTCCTCCATATTTTACATAGAATTATTAATTTATTTTTATTTCTTCACTCTCAAAATCATCTCCACCAACTCATCTCGCCCAATCAACCGCACATTATTAGACAACGCCAAATTCCTCGCTTGCTGCGTATAACCGCTATTCGTCACAACCCATCCAGACGATGCTTTATAGTGAGCAATCGCTCCATGTACCTCTTGCACAGCCTTCAACCCAACATTCTTGCTATACCGTTTCGCCTGCACTACGATCTTCTCGCCATTTCGACTAATCACCAGATCGGCACCATAATCACCTTGAGCACGAGTTGCATTTGCTTTGTATCCTTGCAATCGGAACAGCTGCTCCAGATACTTTTCAAACTGAATGCCATCCATCTTGTCAATCTGTGCAATGCCTGAACGTCGTAACCGAGCAACTTTGGCTTCATGAATGACATAAGCAATTGCGACTATCACGATCAGAGCAATGATAGCGATAACGCCTGCTGCCATTATACTTTTTGTGAAATACAGAGTTCCTGTCCCAATCATCACGACTAACAAACCCATTGCATTGAATGTTTCTTGCTGCTGTTTCTTCTTGCTTTTTCTACGTACCATTTCTGCTTCCCCTTTTGTCTCTATTTTCTAACACTAAGATGAGCCTTCTCATCCACCCACTTCGCAAATCCTTCTACCTTGCTATAACTCAAATACAAATACTCCATCGCCCGTGTCATCCCGATATAGAACCGCGACACTTCCTCGTCCCAATCCTCTTCCTTCGCCTTCTCTCTCGGCATGCCATCCACATTCACGATAAACACTGCCCGGAAGTCCATTCCTTTCGCGCTATCAATCGTCGAAATCTTCACGCTGGGATGGTTGCGATCGAAGTTGTCTTTTGTCTTTTTGCTCTCCGTAAACCAGTTATGCGGGATACCGTTCTTATCCAGCTCCTGCCGGATTGCATCTACGATAAACGCGTTCTTATAACTGCCCTTCACTCGGTACAGAATTGCCATATCTGCATATTCCACCTTCTTCTCCTGGTGCAGATTCTGCATCTGTTCTGCTACCCACTGCATCTCTTCCTGAATAGAGTTACAGCGGCACATTTGTGGTTCGGGACCTCTCCGCTTCGTTCCCTGTGGTGGAATAATCTCGGCGGGTTCGTTTGCGGTGATCGTCGTCTGGAATTTGTCCTTCAGCTTGGAATGAGAACGGTAAAAGTCCCACGCAAAGCCCACGATCTGTGATGTGTTACGGTAGTTGATGCTTAGTATTTTGGAGCGTCCGCGGAAGTCGAGTCCGGTGTTGCGGGATAGGCTGACTTTACGGCGGAAGATTTTTTGGGCTTTGTCTTCTACGATTAGTAATGATTGCGTTTCCGGGTTAAGTGCTTTGGTGATCAGTTCCAGCCATTGCGGTTCCAGATCCTGTCCTTCGTCGATCAGTATGGCATCGTACTGGGGTGCGGTTACTTTGCCGCTATCCAGTTGATCTAGCAGTTCAGCAATCTGTCGCTCGTTTTCCTTTTCGCTCATGGAAAATTTCAACGGGAACTGCTTGTATAGCCAATCGTGGAAAGTGCCGATCTCCAGCTGTCGGTTTAATGGATCATCTGCGTCATTGTCACCAATTTGCGACTCCATTGCCGACCATTCAAACAGGTCTTCCGGTTCGCTCAGTTTGTTGCGGATCATGCTGCGGATATTGCACGACAGCGGACTCCCGTAGCAGAGTACCAGAACGCGCCATTCCGGATGTTCGCGTAGCAGTGTACGAGCGCGAGTAGCCAGAATGAGCGTCTTACCACTGCCCGCGACGCCGCGAATCAGTCGGTGACGATCGCCGATCTGACGGGCGAGCGACTCCTGATGCAGATCCATTGCCTGAATGTTATGCAGCGACAGTAGCAGGTCATCCTGGTAATATCCACGCTGCCGGATGTCGGCAGAGATGCGTACTTCGGGGAACAGATGATACCGGATTGCTTTCATATCATCTTCGCTCAGCCATTGTCGCTGGTGAAACGGGTGTGGGAACATGCTGGTCATTCGTTCCAGCAGATGGTCAGCGTTAAATTGTTCGTCGTCGGGATCAATCTCCTCGCGAGTGAGGAGCAGATTCAGATCGATGCAGCGATGAATCTCGTTGCGGATGATCTGGGCTTCTTTCATACGGGTGAAGACGACACCGTAGCCATAGCGGAATTTGAGACTGTTGGCGTAAGCGCCTTCTTGTTGCAGCAGGTTACGATCTTGTTTCAGTTTATTATGAATATGGAATGCGTAGTTACGTGCTTGTGTAATCGGGTTTTTGACGGTTTCCAGACTGCCGGTGCCTTTTTGTGTATGTATGTGCCAATCGTCCGGGCTTAATGTGTGCAAGGTATTCTCGGTATAGTCTTTTACTTCCAATACAAGCAGACCAAGATCGGGACCAATGATGACATAATCTGGTCGCCGGTGGTGACCGTTGTTGATATGAGGTTCGTAGTAAACGATATAATCGTCGGGAAGATGTTTGCGGAAGGTGTTGAATAGAATGCGTTCTCCATTCGTTGCGGTACCCGGAATCGTTTCCGGAATCATATATGCCATGTGCTGGTTTCTCCTTGCTGCCGCAGATTCCGTGGTTCTGTTTCCAGTGCTTCTGGAATACTGACGGGTATGAATTTTAATGTATAGGTATATCGGCAGGTGCCATAAGAGGTAAATAAATGAATTATTTTCCTACATCATACATCGTTTGGACTATTATGGGAATAGTTATTTTCTAATTTATGTATGAATTATATTTATTTTAATGTTTTTCAAACAAAAAGAAGCCAATCTTATATAGCTAAATGAGCTATCTGGTTGGCTTCTTTTATTCATCTGTCCTGTTCATTACTGCTTATACGGTTAGATCACTGCGGCTTCATCCATTTGCTGGCGGCATAGCAAATGGCAAAGAATGCACCGACCAATACGCTGAATAGCGCAGCATTGAATAGACAATCCATCACGTATTCATCCATAGATACCTGCATCTGTATACTTGCTCCCGGCGTAGAAGCAGTCATCGAAATAGTCCGTTTCGTCAGAAACGAATACAATAACCCTGCTACGAATCCGTACGTCATATACTTCACCAGTTGCTGTTCAAATCTACTCATGATGACCTCCATATTCTATGTAATTACGATACGATTGTAATTATAACTTAATTGTAAATAAACGGAAAACGATACGTCTATCTGTTATATTCTGCATGATTGCTCTCTCTAAAGCCATATACATTTTTTATACACCACAATTAGATGGAACAATATGGATATCTTGTGTGTGTACTAAGCAGGAGGATGATGATATGCGAATATTACAACAACGCTTTGTATCGTTACTGTTGATTGCTATGCTTGTATCCACAGGCTGTTCGGCGAGCCATACACAATCTAGCGGAGATGATTCTTTTACACACCTACATGCAAAAGAAGAAGAACCTGTATCTGCTCCAGACTCTTCTTCTCTTCCATCTTCACCGCTTCCACCTTCTCAACAGCTTCAACCATTGCAGTCAAATGAACTTCCTTCGCTTGTCGTCCATGCAGGCGAAACGGACATTCCAGTTGCCCAAAGTTCCTATTGCTGGGACAATCTCGGTTGTCGCAACTACACAAGCGATCCGAAGATGCTGGATGATCAAACGTTACCGACACTATCACCCGGAGCGGCTATTGCACTTGTCTTTCCTTACGATCCAGCTCCTAATCAGATTCAGGTCACTTCGCTTGGCACTTCTGCTTCAGTTGATTCTGTGATTGCTTTGCGAGATTGGACATTTGATGCACCGCTGAAACATGGGACGTATTTCTATACCTTTCAAGCCTATTGGACAAGTGAAGACGGCATGTATACTCAAGGCGATACGTCGTTTGTATTCGGGTTTCAGATTGAATAAGACAACTTCTCGAATTAGTCTCGGTGTATCGTAAGCTGCCTATCTATAATGTGTTTTGTATTTTCTATATTATCCATGTTATGCGTATCCTATGAATCTTACATGCATGACTTATATTCTGTATATTGCATCTTTTTCAAGTGTTCAGAATGTGGATGACATTGCTGGTGCAGCGAATGGCATCGTCGCCAACTGCACCGGCACATGCTCTCTCGCTTCGACCTCTTCCTCTTTATGCTTATACGCATAGCTATGATGCAGATCGATACCGTCGCGTGGAGCCGCATTGTACTGGGTAATCATGCCTTCATGCCGTTTGTAGTAATAACGCGCTTCTGGATCGTCGGTAAAATGCACTTCCACGCCGAGCACCGGATTGATGCCAAAGCTGGCTTTGACATAATCAATATCCTCGGCACTATATTGGCGGCTGTCCAGTAAGTACGCTTCTACCTCACGTTCTAGCTTGACCTCACTTGTATACGCTCCGATCCACACAACCGCTGCGAGCAGCAGAATGGTACTGAAAAACATATTGCGTTTGTTAAACGTTCCCATCGATGTACCCCTCCTTCTCAGAATGGGCATCTGCAACACAGCGATAATGAGATGAAGCCGATAATATCCAACATGACATCGCCATCCTACAGATGCAAAATCAATTCGTATGTCAAATGTTCCTTCCTAACTGCATACGAACTAGTTGCAATAACGTTTCATCTTTTTGCTCAAATTTCGTTATTTCAGGTGATTTAAGGCGAAATACGTTCATTTACACAAAATACATATGTAATGTTGTACATGGGCAATCACTTGCATGTAGTAAAAGAATTATCCATTTTGTATGATGATCTTATGTTCCGATTGCTGCAATAATTATCCCTATCCTGTGCAAAATTAGATATAATAAATGATAATGACTCTCAATTACGCTTAGAGTTATGTATTTTACAGCAGTATGCAGGAGGAACATGATTCATGAACAACTTTCATTCTACAGGCTTCTCGCCGCCGCGCGAGCAACTCGCCGACTACATACAACAATGGACGCGCGCTTCCATCTCTCTCATCGATATTCGTCACGAATGGCTACATGCGCAGCAAGAGAACAGGAATCATCTGGCTCCTGCCAGTCTGTTCCTGTTCTCTTATGGCGGAGCGGCAGATATTCAATTAAACGGTACTGGTTACAGTATCGACCGGTTTGGGCTTTTTCATGCTTGCAAAGGATCGTCCTTCTCCGTTCGTGCGGGCGATGTCGGTACTGGCTTGTACACTTTGCTGTATCGAGCTGAACCGAAAAGTATACTAGACAAGCACTTAAAATCACGCCATGATGCTACGCCATTTCGTGAATGTTACGGCTTTGAGCCTGACGATCCGCTATTCTTCGCTGAACATCTACACCGAATGTGGGAACGCTGGGCAGGTGGTAAGCCGCTGGATATGCTGTATAGCAAGGCAGCACTGCATCAGCTGGTGTACAAAGTATATGAACAATTGGAGCGCGGCGATGTCCGGCGACTACAACCGGATGCGGTATCACTGGCGCGGCATTATATGGATACGCATTACCATGAATCGGTATCGCTACGGCGTATCGCGCAGTATGTGCATGTCAGCGCCAGCAATCTGAGTCGATTGTTCCGCAAGCAGCAGGGCATGTCTCCGCAGGAATATTTGATTCGTAAACGGCTATCTGCGGCAGAGCAATTTCTGCGTACAACCGATGCGAATTTACGCGAAATCGCTTATCGTTGCGGGTTCTCTGATGAATTTCATTTGATCAAAACGTTCAAAAGCGTACGTGGCATCACCCCCGGCGATTACCGGAAACTTCATACAATACAGATGCACGATTCTGCCATGTTGCTTCCTACATCGATCCCTTATGCTGGACAGAGACCGGTTCAACCGGATCACGAGACAACAGAAGGGGAATATGCCATGTTTACTGCTACAAAAGGAAAAATGATGCTCGCCCTGCTCGGGTTGACGCTCATTCTCTCCGCCTGCGCATCGACTACTACACCAGTGTCTGGCAATACAAGCACTGCCAGTTCCAATCCCAATGAATCGTCCGCGACTTCGACAGCTGCGGTTACTACGCACGAATTCAAGCACGCTGGTGGTACATCTACCGTGCCCGTTCAACCGAAACGAATCGTGACCGATTGGTTTTACGGCGAGCTGCTGACACTCGGCGTGCGTCCGATCGGTTACCCGGAATACCTGCTCAGCGAATACCCGTATGTCAAAAGCGATGGCACTGAGGCACTCGGCGATTCACTTGAACAGGTTGTTGATTTAAACCCGGATCTGATCATCTCCACCTGGGATGAAAGCTATGACCAATATGCCAAGATTGCTCCATCTGTTCTGCTCAAGACGACCATGCCGCTCAAAGAACGAATGCAGAAGCTTGGCGAGCTTGTTGGCAAAGAGGAAGAAGCGCAGAAATGGAGCGCGGCATTCGATACGAAGCTGACGCAAGCCCAAACGAATTTGCATGAAAAGATGGCGCCCAATACAACGGTGACGATCTTGAGCATTTTCCAAAAGAATCTACAAGTGTACGGTTACCGCAATATGGGCGGCGAGGTGTTGTATAAGATGCTAGAGGTGCAGCCCCCACAGGCAGTACAGAAGCTATTCGCCGATTCGGACAAATGGAATGCCAATGTATCGTTTGAATCGCTGCCGGATCTGGCGGGCACGGATATTATTTTAACCGTCTACGATCCCGAAGGCACCGGACGCCAGAAGTTGCAGGAATTACAACAAAGTACCGTATGGAAAAATCTTGATGCGGTGAAGAATGGACGCGTGCATATCGTGGATTATTATGACCTGTTCTATGAAGATCCGATTGCAGTCGATAACCAGATCAAGATGCTGTCGGATCTGCTCACACAATGATTTCTGTTCAAACATCACAAAACCCGATCTATCTGCACTTGGCGGATAGATCGGGTTTTGTGACTTTGTATAGGTTACATTTTTATTTTTACAGATTGATTTGTCACAGGTTTACAATGTATTGATCAATACCGATGCAATCAGGATGGATGCGGTCGTTACGGTTGTAAATCCGCCAACCAGCATCGGGGTGAAGATTTCGTCCAGAATCGCCTGACGTTCTCGTTCATCTCTGCCGACTGAACGACTGACTTCTTCACAAATGATATAGTCACCGGGGAAACCGAATAGTGCGGTCATTGCGATAGGAATGCCTTTGAGCGGGTCCCATTTGAACCATTTGGAGCCGAGCCAGCCGCCCAGCATGATGCCGAACACGCCGACTACGATGATCAACAGCACCGGACCGATAGAGCTGAGTACAGCTTCTAGCGTGACCGAGCCCATGCTGGACATCACGACTACAATGAGTCCGACCATCGCAACACCAGTTGTATTAGCGCGATCCATCGTACGCGGTGGGAAAATGCCTGCTACTTGTCCGATAATACCGATTGCCAGCGCCCAGATGCTGTAGTTCAATCCAGTCAGGTTGTTGAGCAGCACCGCCAGACTTCCGCCTAGGAATAATAGCAACAGCAGAATCGGTGGCGTCTGCAAGCGTTCCGGCAACAGCATGCGCGAGTTGCCTTTAGCAGTATTCTGCTGCTCATGATCATGAGAATGATTGGCATGTGAATGTTGCGTAGCGGCGGTCTGATTGCCTGCTACGTTTGCCTGTTGCTCAACACCGTGAGAAGCTGATTGGCGAGTAGCACTAGTCAGCGATTCATCAGTTGCAGATTCATGTGCAGTTAATTCATGTGTCGTACTCTCCAGCTTGGGTGCATCGAAGAAGCCTTGACGCTGCATTTTCAACGCATATCGTCGTAAAATATTCAGTGCAACCGGCATCCCGAACAGTGCGTGAATACCGAGAATTACCGCTGGGACGGTAACGAGTGCGGTCAAGCCCATTTCTTGCAAACGCTGCGTGGTGATCAGGTAGGCGATAATGCCGCCAGTAACCGGACCTGCACCAGCTACAGCTGTCGGATAACCGTAAATCGGCGATACGACCAGCAGTACAAGTACTGTTGCTATCAACGTTGACAAGAGAGCGATCAGAATCGCTTTGTACTGTACGCGAATGAGACGTGTGGGAATGAGCGTACCCATATGCACGACGAGCGGCGCAACCATAATGGAGCCGAAGACAGCAAATGCGGAGCTAGTAATGACCTCCTGCGGAAATACGTGCATCCATGATAGCAGCAGATATCCTCCCATCACCACTAGCAGTGAAGGAATTCGCGCCCTCGACCAGATGGAGATCAATTCCCCTACTGCCAGCAAAATAAGCAGCAACGTCGCAATATAAATCGGTTGACTGAACATCGCATTTCCCCCTTTTGAGCATCTACCGTTATTTCAATCGTTTTCCGCCAATGTATACTTGCTGGATATGCTCTGTCTGTTGAAGCAGTGTAATATCATCCAGCGGATTCACATCCAGTACGATCAGATCGGCGAATCTCCCTGGTTGAATGGTGCCGATCTCGTCTTCCATATGAAGCGCCTTGGCAGCATTGGCTGTAGCGGCAACAATCGCTTCCATCGGTGTAAAGCCCACATCCTCTACCAGCAATTGAAGTTCCAGTGCATTACCACCGTGTTCTACTGGCGCACACGAGGCAAAATCCGTTCCGGCAGCGATGGTAACACCTGCTTGATGCGCCATGATCATATGCTCAATATGCTCACGATAGACGGCACGCGCCTTGCGTAGTCCAAATTCCGGCACGCCATACAGATGACCTTCCTTAATAATACGATGCACAATTGCGAGTGTCGGCACCAGAATCGCTTTGCGATCTAGCATCAGCTCAATGCCGTCCTCATCTATGTAAATGCCATGCTCAATCGTCTTCACTCCGGCAAGCAGAGCATTTTTGATCCCCTGTGCACCCTGCGCATGAGAGGCTACATACGACTGCACTGCTTCGGCTTCGTATACGATCGCCTTGAGCTCATCCATATTAAATTGCGACCAGCGCGGATCATCCTTTTCCGATAATACGCCGCCAGTGGAACAGATTTTGATAAAATCAGCACCTTCGCGGAATTGCGTACGCACTGCCTTAATACATTCCGGCACACCATCACAAACGGTGAACAGATTAAACGATGACGGTAGCATGTGCATGTCACCATGCCCGGCAGTCTGACTGAGCATATGGCGCGACGTCTTGATACGCGGCCCTTCATACGCACCTTCGCGGATCAGATCGCGAATATGCACTGCCACATGACTGCCCACATCGCGAACCGTTGTAAACCCAGCATTGATCAGCCGCGGCAGATCAATTAACGCGCGTCCCATTTGCATCGCTTGCGGCTCTAATGCTACTTGCGCCATATTGAGACTTTTCGATCCGATCACATGCACATGCGCATCGATCAGTCCGGGCATGATTACCTTCCCCGTTACATCGACGGTCTGCGTTCCTTCCGGGATGGTTATATCCGCTGCAACTCCGGCTGCGACAATGCGATCATCCTGTACCAGTACGCCGCTATTGTGAATCGGCTCGCCACCTAGTCCATCAATCAATACAGCTCCAAGAAAAAAAGTACCACTCATCTCTCTGTTCCTCCATTCTCTCTGTGTGATGCCCCATTCACTGGTATTGCTCAATTGCTCTATTCATCTGTAGAACGATGTGTATGTCGAGGGATGAACAATAGTAAAATGGAATCTTTGCTATAGCACGACTGACATTGTATGACTTCCATTCCTATCAACGTTACATATAGTGACATTCATTATAAATTCAGCATAGACATGTGTCATTGTGGCAATGAATAATGTTTTGCATAAAATAGTGGGGAAATCTATAATTGACAATACATATCAATAGACAGAATTCGACAATGTGCTGGAGGTGGACGTATGGATTTTACAAAACTGCGGCAGTTTATCGAACAAAAGAATGGACATATAGATAAGATACAGACAAACGATGAAGCTGTATCTGCATCTATTTCTGCTTCTTCTCCTTCTGCTTCTGGACTGTGGCTTCGGGATGAGCATGATTGTCGTTGGCGCTGCGGGTATGCAGATGAGACAGCAGATGAATATTGGAGAACACTGCACCCAGACTCTGCTTCTTCTTTAGCAAATATTAGCGAACATAACCTTCTATCTCCTACTTTCATAAATAATCAGGACGCTGCATCTGGATCATCTATTCTTCACAGTAACTCTACACCGCAACAAAGTCATACTAAGGTTAAATATAACGACGTAAAGTTGACACATCAATCACCTTTGTATTCAAATGTGTCAAATTCAGAACATGCAGCACCAGATTCTGCACATCGTGATGAATATAGTGTTACACATCAGATTGAAACTCATATTGCATATGAGAATGCAAACAATACCATATGTGAGCCTGCGAATTTCCAGACACTCAATTTCGAGCTGGATATGCTGTCGCGCTGTGATGTGCAATTGATGGTGCAATCCACACATCAATTTACAGAGCTGGAACAGCAGCATATGGAATATTTGATTCGAGATGTGCTGCTTCGTCATCAATTGTCTACCGAGCGTGAGCATCATCAGCGTTGGTTGCAAAGTCTGCGCCAGTTAACCGGTTCATTACGACTGGACGAGCTACTGCTTACGATTATGGATCATGCCTTAGAAGTACTGCCTTCCGCCTCCGCTGGGCTGTTCCTGATGCACGATCCTATTAGCGACAATATGCAGCCGCGGGCACAGCGTGGTTTTCATGATTCCATTTACGATTATCGGGCGCAAACGCATGAAGGCATTACTGGGCGTGTATTCAGTGAAGGGGTGGCGCGAGTGTACCCAACCTTTGCATCCATATTCGAGGATATTCATAACGTAGATGAGGAGCGACTCGGTCTGGTCGCAGGTTCATTTCTGGGAGATGACTTGACTGTTCATGGCATGCTGGCAGTGCCCGTGCGTATGCATACAGACAAGATCGGTGTGATGCTGATCTACCAGTTCGACGATAGCCGTACGTTGCATCAAGGTGATCTGGATAAGCTACAGGGCTTTACCGATCAAGCTGCGATTGCTATTGTCCATGCGCGTATGTATAGCGAATTGCTGGATAACAATCGGTATTTGGAACAACGTAGCCAGATTCATCGCGTGTATACCCAGCTCTCAATCGACAATGCTCCGCTAGAGCAAATCGTGCAGACAGCCGCAGATATGCTGAAATTCCCGGTCTGCTTTGTCGATACGGAAGCACAACAAACGTATAGCGCGGAAGGATACGAATACATCGCTACAGAGCAGGATACCAGCGGGAATGCAATGTGGACGACGGATGATCAGTATGCTGTGGATGCTGCTTCTCATAAGACTCCATCGTCCAATGAACAGATTTATCCTGTCCGAAATGGCTCGTTGCTAGTTGGGTATTTTCAATTACCAATCCAGCGTGCATTGGAGCCGCTAGAGGAGGTCATATTAGAACAAGCAAGCGCTATTGTGCTACTGCATATGATGAATATGTATTCCATGACTGGTATGCTGTATCGGCAAAGTCGTGACTTCTTCGATGAACTATTGCAGCATCGCGATCCACATACACTAGCAGATGGGTTGCGGCGCTATGGATTGCATGCAGAATCGCCACTATATGTCGCCCTATTGCAGGTGGATAGCGATACAACCGATGTACGCATAGCTGAAAATCATATCCGTCAGCTCATCGCTCGCATTGATCGTCAACCGGAACGTGGTGCATATCTGCTATTCGGATCAAGTGACAAAATTACGCTACTGTGCAATACATCGTCCGCTTCTACTCCATCACAACTGGCAGAGCAATTGGATGTGATTATTTCACACTGGCAAAGGGATAGTTCTATTCCGGTATACGGCGGGATCGGCGGCGCCTATAATGGCTTAGAACAAATTGCACGTAGTCATAATGAAGCGGGACGTGCGCTATCGTATGCCCGTCGTCGCAGGCAAACCGGAGTAATGACATATGCGGATATTGGTATTAATCGCCTATTTCTACAGCAGGAGCCGCAGGAGATCGAGAATTATGTACAGGAAATTCTATCTCCCCTACGCATTCCCAAATATGCTGCCGCCGAGTTAGAGCAGACGCTACGGATGTATATTCAGGAGAACCGCATTGCAGCTGCAACGGCGGAGAAGCTGTTTATCCACCCGAATACACTGTATGTACGCTTGCGGCGAATTGAGGAGATTTTGCAGGTGAATTTGAACGATTCTGGGGATTGGATGAAGGTGTATCTGGCTTGTCATTTGAGTGAGACGTATTGAATAGCGGCAAGTTAAAGTTGTATAAAGTGTACTACTGAATTCATTTTATAACCAATTAAAGCAAAGCCAGCAGAAACGGATGACGGATCATCTGATTCTGCTGGCTTTGGTTGTGAATGTGTTCTACATGTATTCGTTTAATAATCGAGGATTTTACTCAAACCTTTGTACTCCATTCATTTTGAAGCATAGTCATTACTTATTTTCTCTTTTGACTACGCCATCCCAAATAATTCTACCGTTGTCAAATTTGTATGGATCTGAACCTGGATTAATAATAGTCATATGATTATAAGTGATTGTGCCAACTTGTCCACTTCCCCAAACTCCTGTGCCGAATTTGCCAGCATTCGTACTTGTATTATTGTTAAATGTCACATTATCAATTGGTGTGTTGCCAGCATATACAAGTAAGTCTGCATGACCTCTTCCTGTATCCTGAGCTGTACGATCTACAGTGTTATTGTTAATCGTAATAGAGTCAACGGCTTGCGTATTATATTCATTATTTTCACCAGTTTCAGTTGCAATATAAATACCTGCCATTTGCGTCAGTTGGATATGATTACCCTCAATCAGTACATCGCGTCCACCAACAACAGAAATTCCTCGCGCTTTTGAATCATAACCCACATCGTTGTTCAAGATACGAATATTGTTCGTTTGTCCTTTGTCACCATCGGATTTGGCACTCTTACCATAACTAACCACAGCAATAGTATCATCACCGACCTGTTTCACTACGTTATTTTGTACGGTAATGTCGCTGCTGTCACCTGTCATGTGAATACCGTCTGCCTGTGTATCCTGCACCGTATTATTAGTAATGGTTCCACCTATCGAGTCTGTCACATAGATGCCGGCTGTACTGGCTTTTTGTACATGAATCTGATCCACTACAAAATTCGTTGCATTCTTAACACTGATACTGTTCTTTTCATTTTTACCATCGCGTTCACCTAAACTGCTATACACATGCGACAGATTGCGAATCGCTGGGCTAGCTCCAGTAAGATCAATAGAACCGCACTCTGGGTTGGTTGAGGTCAGAATGGATTGGTCTTTATTTTCCCCCTTCAAGGTCACACCATTTACGGTCAGAATATTACTCAACTCAAACGTTCCTGTTGGTACATACACATCTTTGCCTTCTGTCTTCGCCTGTTGGATCGCAGCAGCAATGGCGGTATCATCCGGCTTGTTATCCCCCGCCACAGCGCCAAAGTCCAAAATCGATAAACTGCGATCATCCGGTACATAAGCACCTGCTGTAAATGCAATCGTCGGATTCCACAGCGTATGGTCAAAGCTGATCGAACCGACACGATTCACCACAAAATGAATCTGTGTTCCTTGCTGTACTGGAATATTCGTGACACCGCTAGGCTGTACTTCCGTTGTATTACGGATCGTTTGCGTCCATAGACTGGTACTATCTTTTATAATAGATGCGTTAATTCCGTCGCCATCTGCACTGCCTTTTTGCACGGAGCCGGTAATGGTAATCTTGCCACTGGATGGTGCAATCCATGTGCGTACTGAATCGGCGCTATTGCCCGGATGCTGTGCGTTGGATGATACCCATGGATACGTTCCGCTGACATCCCAGCGACTTGATGAAGACTGGTATGTAAGATTGGTGTAGGTAGTCCCGGTCTTTTGCTGGTAATACCAATTGTTCGTGCCTTGCGTGGCGCTGAAGCCTGTTGATGCCGTATACGATACAGAACTCGCTGCTTGCGCTCCGCCAGCTAAACTGATACCGCTTACAGTTAAAATCGCTGCAAGACTCCATGTGCTCCATCTCGTATTCTTTTTCAAATGAATGCCTCCCTGTAATTTTATTATTTTTTTGTTAGTAATATATATTAACTTCCATTATTAACCTTGAATAAGAATATAGAACCGAAATAGAGTATTCCGAGCAAGTGATCGTCTGTATAACAACATATCAATAATGTTGTGCGTATGACATCAGATATCATTACACTTCAGAATAGCTAAGTTTTTCAGATACAGCTATCGTATAAACCATATCTGCTTCTAAGTTATTCTGTTTTGATGGAAATGCGCTTCTGATCAGATACGATCTGCATTTGCTCCAATTTGCCTTGAGCTGGGAAGGAAGTATTCACATTCGGGGCAAGTATAACGTTAATGGCATCTCCAATATGAATATCGTCGGCTTGAGTAACATCTTCCGTCGTGAGCCAGATGACATTAGGATTAGCAATCTGCAAAATATCATCCACGGAACGTCCGTTCATCTGCTCTGCCTGTACATCCCATACAAATAAAATCGCCGGAATCTTCTCCTGCTTTTTGTCGATGACATAACCTGTATATTGCCAACTACTTTGGCGTGGATCAGTATCATATGGTGATATGGAATCAGGGAAGCCCGTTTTGTTATCATTAGGCGTCGTGTTCGAAACGGTTTGTTCATCTACTGTAACCGTATTAACACGAGTTGTCTCTGCATCCTGACGGTTAACAGAACAACCAGCAATCATCGCAATGAAAACAACCGCTACTATAATTCTCATGCGTATCATACGATGCATCTCCTTAGTTTGCTAATGGTCGTCATTTGATCGACTGTATCTTTTCATCTTCGGATTAAGCTATGCTATCTCCAATCATAGAGATATTTAATCTGGATCACCCAATGTATATTGCGTATATGTATGTGCAAACGGATGAAAGAAAAATATCGTTTGCTTGCATCTTTTGTACCACTTTTTTACAATTATTTCAATTTGACGTGGAAGATTAAAGAACTTATGGTAGAAGATATACTATCTGTTACAGTGGCTTATTTTATTTTACATACAGGAGGAAGATCATATGGCTGGAGAACAGATTCAACTTAATCAGGGGCAAAATACGAACCTGCCGCCGGGTAGTACATTGGACGTGATTATTCAATGCGGTGCTGCACCATCTTCGCTGGATGTAAGCTGTTTTATGGTGGATGAGAATGGCAAAGTGCCTTCTGACGACTATTTTATCTTTTACAATCAGAATGTCGATCCGCATCAATCGGTGCGGTTAACTCAGGCAGATGAACACAGTTCACGCTTTACACTAGATTTGAACAGATTACAGCAAGCCCCTATTAGCAAATGCGTATTCACCGCCACGCTGGAAGGCGTCGGTACGTTCGCGCAAGTTGCCAACTGCCAAGCAGTATTACAGATCGGAGGACAACAGGTTACATATACACTATCCGAAATGACATCCGAAACAGCATTGATCCTGATCGAAGTATACAAGTACAAAGAAGCTTTCAAAGTACGGGCGATTGGACGCGGATTCTTCGGTGGATTGCAGCCGCTGGCAGAATCGTTTGGCGCAGAGATCGAAGCCGATGATTCCGCAAATGGCTCGCAAGCTGCCGCTACTTACACCGCTTCCCAACAAGCTGCTTCCGGTTCTGCGAATGCTACTTCATCTGTCGCAGGCTCATCCACATCGCCTGCCTCTACTGCTGCGGCACAGTCATCCCCAGCTCCGTCACCATCAGAATCAGCACCAAAATTGACCGTGCCATTAACTAAAATCGATCTGCTGAAGAATAAAGTCACGTCATCGCTTGAGAAGAAACAAGTGGCTCCGATCAAAGCACGTGTTGCGGTCGTCTTCGATGCGTCTGGCTCGATGTACTCACTGTACAAAAAAGGCATCGTACAAGAAGCATTTGAACGCGTACTGGCGATTGCAGCGGCGTTTGACGATGATGGTGAACTGGATGTGTGGTTCTTTGCCAAGGAATTTTTGCGCGCCAAAAGTGTACGAGCAGATAATTACGAGAATTATATCGAACGCGCCTACAAACTAGGCAGCAAAGGCGGAACGAATAACGAGCCACCAGTCATGGAGGACGTGATCCGCAAGTATACAAAAGAAGCGCCCAATGTGCATATTCCCACGTACATCATCTTTTTCAGTGATGGCGGGGTGAGTAGTAAGAGCAAAATCGCCAAGCTGATCATCGACAGCTCGCGCTATAATCTGTTCTGGCAGTTTGTCGGACTGGGCAATGCTAACTATGGCGTACTGCGGGAATTGGACGAACTGAAAGGTCGCTTTGTAGATAATGCAAATTTCTTTGAACTGGATGATATCTCGAAGGTGAGTGATGAGGAATTGTATGATCGGCTACTGAATGAGTTCCCAAGCTGGATTGAGGAAGCGAAGCGCAAGAGTATTTTGGCTTGATGTATACAATCACAGCCACATCAATAAGCGGAGACGAATACGACTGGTTCGATTGATTCAATAACGCACTCTATACTAAAAAGATGAACATCGCTTAGAGCGTGTTCATCTTTTTTATGTTCTATTACATAGTGTAAAGCAATATTCGTCATTTACTGATGTATCCGATCTGTATCTTTTCTCAAATTACGTGTATACATTTCGCTCATCGTCTACAATCTACCGCTCGCATGCTTGAGCAATGTCGTCTTGCATACGCTCCTGCTCCGCTTCGTATTCCAATCCCGTAATCTTCTCTGCCAGAATCTTGCCCGCATTTGCCAGTGTCGCCATTTTTAGCGAAAATCCCGCCAGCATCTCTTCCTGCGAACCTGCCGCATTGTCGCGTAATTGTCGACCTTCTTGCTTTGCCATCTCCATCGTATAGTGAGATGCCGCTTCTTGCTCTTCGCAAAAATGGTTGTAGATCTCGCCTAGCGTGCGTGTTTGCATTTGTGTTGCAATCATTGCTTGAATAGTCCCGATTGGCAAAACAGGCTTCAGGTTGCAGATCATGATCAGATAAGCAATATGTTCGCGAGAGTAGCGCTTTTTCACGGTTGGCGGAATAATCTTCTGCTTAACGTAATTGTTAATCATCGACGGCGTAATGAGCTTACCTGCGGCTTCGCCAGGAAATTGACGAAATTGCTGTTCCAGCCATTCAACCAGTTGATCCATATAAATGCCGATAACAGGCAGCTGTTCCCAGCGTGGAAAGCGATAAGCAACCTTAATCTCACCCCAGTCCTTCAGCTGATCCAGCAGTGAATATTGCGATTTCATTGATCCTACCTCCTTTGATTTGCGTATGTATGGTTGTGCATGCCTATATGTATGTTCATAAAACATTCTGAAATTTGAATATGTGCAAACCTATCTTCTTTTCATTATAACGGATAAATCGCAAAACGAAAGTTATTTAGTATTCATAATCATATATAAAGTTTGTAATTACGTCTACATCTGGTTATAATAACTACATCTTAAAGTTATGAAGTACATATGTACATTTTGCAATATGACATTCTCCGTTATCTATATTGGAGCGTGTGGGCAAAATACGCATATGCTCACAATCTTTGAAACGCGCTACACTTTGCGCGATCTTCAAGGCATTGTTGAATCTTACTATGGAAAGTAGTGATCTGATTATGAAAACAATCGCCTGGGTTACGGACAGCACCGCTATGATCGATGCTGATTTTGCCCGTGAGCATGATGTGTATATTGTACCGCTGTGCCTGATCGCTGGAGATGAAGTCTATCGCGAGAATGTCGATATTACCGCGGAACAATTTTATGAAAAAATGCGTGAACATGATAAAGTAAGTAGCTCCCAACCGCCAATCGGCGAATTTGTGGAATTGTACGAGAATCTCAAAGGCAAATATGACGACATTATCGTCATCCATTGCTCGTCGTCACTAAGCGGCACCTACCATTCTTCGCTGCAAGCTGCCGAGATGGCAGATGTACAGGTGATGGGCATCGACTCGCAGGTTGGCGCATTCCCACTGCGGGAAATGGTATTGCAAGGGATTCAGTATTACCAGGAAGGATTAACTGCCTCCGAAATCTGCGACAAAATCCAAGGAATGATCAACGACATGTCCTTTTACATGATTCCGGCGAGTCTGTCGCAACTGCATCGCAGCGGTCGCGTTTCCGGTACGCAGCTCGTAATCAGTCAGCTGTTGTCCATTCATCTGTTGCTGCGCTTTGAAGGTGGTAAGGTCATTGTAGAAGACAAGATTCGTACGATGAAAAAGGCGAAGCAAAAACTGCTCGATATTTTGAAAAAGGATATTGAGCATGTACGCGATGTCTGCATTATGCACGCGAACAATATGGAAGGCGCGTTCAAGCTGAAAGAGGAGATCGCGCATCTGGCACCACGTTTGCAGATCGAGATCGCTTCGTTTATCCCGGTGGCGGGCATTCATGCGGGTGAGGGGACGCTAGCGCTTGCTTGGATTAAAAATAATCGTAGTGCGTTGGGACGTTTTGGAATGCCAGTGTCGGTATCGACGATGGCTTGAGGATGCAAATATAAAATCGCATTACCATATAACAGATCATGAAAAACAGGAGAAAGGCATATGCCCTCTCCTGTTTTTCATTTACAGCATTTCTATACATTTATATCTTTATTAAAGTCGTTCTATCGTCTGCCAACTTCCTTGCGCAATATAATTTACCTGATCACCTATAACGATCAACCCATACTCCCATTCCTTCACTTTTACTTCAGCGCGTCCACAATCGTCGAATTCTAAAGTTAAGTAAAATGAATGAAGTGACTCAGACATTGGTGCAGATCTTTTATCAATCACTCTTCCTATGCGCTTTATTTTGGGCTTAGAACCATTCTTTTCTTTTTGAACAAAATGTATAATAACAAGCCCAATAATCAGAGCAACAAAGATTCCAATTACGGAAAATACGGATGTCTCAATTTTCATACTGAGATTACCCAATGCAACTTCCATCATATCTCTACATCCGCACAACTACATCTTCATAATCCATCAAACTCAACCTATAAAACTTCGCTCCATGCGGCGGAACCTTCACTTCGATATCGTATCCAACCTGTCCGGCTTCTCCACGTTCCCACAGATTACGTACACGGTAATAGCCACCCGTCAATCCGAGCTGCTCCAGACTCACACGCACCAGCGCTGGATCATCACTCGCATTAAACAGTGCTACATAATGATCACCAGTCGTCGCATTCTCGGACGTCCAGACAATCCGGTCATATTCATCCCGATACACCTGACGGGCATACCGACCGGAACGGTTCGCTTCCAGCACTTCGTCGTTGGTCAACAGCGACATTGTCCACGCGTCATTGTCGCGCAGTTCGCCGCCAAACATCAGCGGTGAACGGAAGATTGCCCACAATGTCATCATCGTCAACTGCTCATCCTCGGTAAAACGCGTCCAGCGGTCACTTCCCCCGCCATCTACAGAACGAATGCCGATATGACCAAGCGGCAACATATCACAATCTGGCCAGCTACCCTGCTCGACAAACTGTGCCCACTGTTCGCAGCGCTCAAACATCTCATACAGCAGCTCCCAACGATCCCAGAAGTCATCGGTGATACGCCACATGTTGGCGTTCTCGCGGAACGGCTGATTGTACGCAAGCGGTGCAGGGCCTGGCGATAAGCTAAGTACCATCGGGCGACCGCAACGATCAATCGCATTGCGAATCAGGCGAATTTCATCCATATGGGTATCGTACAGACGCGAAGCGGCAATATCGTCCACTTTGATAAAATCAACGCCCCACTCTGCATACAGCTCAAACAAAGAATCATAATATTCCTGCGCACCTTCCTTCGACGCATCCACACCGTACATATCTGTATTCCACGGACAAATGGAATTGGTATGCGCAATCTGGCGCGCGGTCACATGCGTACCTTTGATTGGGGTATCGTTATGCACTGCCTGACGCGGAATACCGCGCATAATATGAATGCCAAAGCTCAGTCCAAGCGAATGTACATAATCTGCTAACGGTTTAAACCCCTGTCCATCTGCTGCCGAAGGGAAACGGTTCACTGCTGGCAACAGACGCGAATACTCATCCATTTCCAGTGGTACGAACGGTCGGTACGCAGAGGATACTGCATCCGGTTCATACCATTGAATATCGACTACTATGTACTCCCAACCGAAGATTCTCAAATGATTCGCCATATATTCGGCATTGCCACGAATCTCTTCTTCGCGTACGGCTGCTCCGTAACAATCCCAGCTGTTCCAACCTAGCGGCGGAACGTATGCCCATTGATGATGTTGCATTCTGCACACTCCTCATCTGCTACGTATATTTGTATTTCGATTCTATTTCTGCTTCGATCATACCTTTTGTGAACGACAAGTTCAATTATTTGAAAGATATCGAACACGCAAGCAGCTCCATAGCTGTTATATTTTCAGTCATAGTCTGGAGCAGGCGATACATGATGAGTATACCGCATTAATGTTAGGACGATATCGATTTTTCTTTCCAATGAATGTAAGAGCGATACGTCTATCTATGCATCAATATAGGACTATTTATCTGCTAAAACTACTTATTTAAACAATATGCTTTTGTTTAAAACATTTAAAAACGACAAATTTCTACATTTATTTCATTTTTAAAATTCATAAAAATTTTTATTTTGTTATTTTTATTCACAACTTATTCCTATAACAAAGGTTTTACAATGCATAAAATATTACTTTGAATCCATTTTTATTGTGTACTAGGTATTTTGTATTAAATTAAAAATTTTTACGTGTAAATTTTCTGCTAACCCTGTCGATATATTATACATAACACAACAAGTAATCAACATTAATTGGCTGGAGCGTGAGTTTATGAAGTTTACGATTCAAATGAAGTTATTAACCGGTTTTATCGCTGTCATTTTACTTTTGATGGCAATCTCGGCGCTGTCGCTGTTAGGGATTAATGGCTTGAATGTTCAAGTCAAAAATATTGATGAAAAATCCATGCCAAGTGTCTCCTTGCTTGGTATTATGAATGGCGATGTATCCGATGTGGAACGTCTCGTTCTGAATATTGCTGTAGAACGTAATACTTCTGAAGTCAAAAGTCTGGAAGAAAGCTTAACTTCGCTATTGAAAAAAATCGATACGGAACGTGCTCAATACGCAACAATGGCACAAACTGATGAAACCAAACAATTGATTGCTGCTTTCAATACCAACTATGAAAGTTACGCCAAGCTCATCCCTAATATGGTCACAGCAGGTCAGAATAATGATATGGAAACTATGAGCAGTTTGCATAGTACTGCTTATCAATTGTGGTATACAGCTAATGATACATTGACACAACTCATTACATTAGAAAATGATCAATCCTCTGCTTCTACAGCAGCTGCGGTACAACTGAGTTCCAAAACAATTACTAATATTGTTATCATCTCGATTGTAGCGATTTTACTAGGATTACTGATTGCATTCTTCATTGCACGTCTTGTATCACGTCCGGTGAAACAGCTCCAAACTGCCGCTGAGCGTATTGCGAATGGTGATCTGACTGGCGAAGATATTGTGATCAAAAATCGTGATGAGATCGGTCTACTCGCAGGTTCGTTTAACAAAATGTCCGGTAACTTGCGTAATCTGATCGAATCGGTAGCATCCACTTCCGAAACAGTTGCCGCTTCGTCACAGCAATTGAATGCAAGCAGCGAGCAAAATACGGATGCTTCCCGTCAAATCGCTGAAACAACACAAGAAGTTGCCGAAGGTACAAACCGCCAAGTCGAACTGACCCATCGTTCGTCCCAAGCGATGAAAGAAATGTCCATTGGTGTAGAACAAATCGCCGTTCGTGCACAGACTGTATCTGCTTCTGCTTCTGATGCAGCTTCCCGTTCGGCTGATGGTAATGATGCAATCCGTACTGCTGTTGCTCAGATGGATTCGATTCAAGGATCAATGTCTTCACTCGCTCATATCGTACAAGAGCTAGGTGAACGTTCACAAACGATTGGTAATATTACAGACGTAATTACAGGCATCTCCTCCCAAACAAACCTGCTGGCGCTGAATGCTTCGATTGAAGCGGCTCGTGCAGGTGAAGCGGGACGCGGCTTCGCCGTTGTAGCGGACGAAATCCGTAAACTGGCAGAGCAATCGGCTGAATCGGCACGTCAGATTACTGATCTGGTTACAACGATTCAAAAAGAAACGTATCGTGCAATCCAAGCGGTAGACGTGAACAGTCAGGAAGTCAATAAAGGGATCGCTTCTGTATCTGTTGCCGGGAATGCTTTTGAAGGGATTCTGAGTGCGGTCAACCAAGTGGCTGGAGATATCGAAGATGTATCTGCGGGTGCAGAGCAAATGTCTGCTAGTACGGAAGAATTGCTGCGCTTTGCCAGCGAGATCGCTCGGATTACCGAGGAAACATCGGCTGGTACAATGAACGTATCGGCTGCGACGGAAGAACAACTTGCTTCGATGGAAGAAATCTCTACCTCTTCTATGGCACTCGCTGAGACTGCTGAGCAGCTGCAAGCACAGATTGGCGCTTTCAAAGTTTAATATCTTTTCATATGACGCTGTGACCTACCAGATGAAACCTTTTGGTATGTTACAGCGTTTTATTATGGGTAATACCGATTATGTGAGCATTCTATAAAATTACGACGATAAACTGGAATTTAGCAACGTCAGCAGGGTACAATAGAAGTGTATCGCTATTTCTATCGCTTCCTTTATCTTCTCCTCCCTAGCAATATATAGATGTATCGAAATATTACATACCGATTCTTTCCCCATTCTGAAGCCGCCGGCACAGCCGAGAGGAGGACGGTCCACATGAACAAGCAAGAACATAAATCTTCATCCCCCCAGCAAGATCCAAAGCGTTCCAGTCCGTCTTCTTCTCCGGTAACATCGACTGCGGATAGGACAGTGTTGTCACACTACAAACCTACATGGTGGGGACGTATTCGGAATTTGCTGGACATTCGTCTCCTGGTGCTCGTTATCTCTACCGTGATCGTCATTCTGATTCTGTTGCTGACCAGTTGGCTCAAGCCGAATCATACGAGCAGCACGGAACTAAGTTGGGGCGAGCTGGAGCCATTCCGTTTTTACCAGAGCGAGCAGGTGCATAATCAGAGTCTCGTCTCAGCGATTGAGCACAATTATATGCAGCAGGTCGACAAGTCTGCTGAACAAAATGGCTACCGGCTAACGATCAATGCCGTTACAGCTGATGAGAACCGCTTAATCCTGATGTACACAGCTCATACCGATCGAGATCGTTATATTCCCGGCGTGAACAGTGTGAAGCTGCGCAATATTGCTACCGGACAACCACTGAGTATGGCTTCCGCACGTTTGAATGGTATTCAAGATGAGAACAATCCACAGCAATACTACGGTACAGCTACGATCCGACTTGATCAAAAACAAAATTTCCCGCGTGAAATTGCTGCCCAGTTCCAAATTATGTCTACCGATAATTACGCTGACCAATCCAGTGAAGCAACTGCGCAAAATATTCACTACTCACCTACCCTGCTCGTTCATTTCTCGCTTGCACCACAATTTCAGCGTCAGGAAACCGAGATTATTTATCCGAACCGGGCTGTCGAATGGAGTAGCCATAAGCTGACTATGTCACGTGTAGAGATTTCTCCGCTAGAAATGCGCGTGCGCTTCACTTCCGATACACCAGTCGACGAGAAGGATGCACGTCCGTTATGGTTGAAGCCGGAAAATATCATTTCCGAGAAAAATGGTACTGCGGTGAATCTATTACCAACCGGTAGCCGGTTGATCAGCTGTGATCCGTATACGTTTGAGCATGTCTTTTACAGCAATTTACTCAATGAACCGGATTCGTTACAGCTCGTCGTCAAGCCTCGTGATGCCTCCGCCTATGAAGACGTACGCATTATCAAAATCAAATGATTCTCGTTAGCGATACACTAACAATAAACAGAGCAAAAAGCGCATCAGATTACTAGATGCGCTTTTTGCTGTGCAATGCTAATCGTGGCGCTTACTCCCGAATTGAATTCCAAATAATCACTTTCTACCCCATCGCTAAAAATCACACCGTCCTCTGGCATCTGAGATACGATGCGTAGCGGATCATGCTCAATGCGTCCAAATACAAGATCTGTCGATGTATTACGACTTGGGAAAGGCTCTCGTACACTGTAATACAGATACGGCGAATCCCAGCCAAACGATGAAGGTACAGACGGCGGTTGTACATCCTGTCTACCATTTGCCGCGTTCATAATGCCTGCTGCTCCAGCGAGTACACTCTTAAACCAACCCGTGGAACCCATGCCGGTCGAGATAATGATTCCACTGGAAGACTGCTGCTCCATCACGCTACCGTAGCTGATCTGATAGCGCGCAGATACATGCGTTTTGCGCCCGATAAACAGATCGTTTACTCCATATAGTACCTGTCCATCATTCAACTGCGCACGGGCAAGCCGTACCTCCTTCACCTGTCGTCGCCGGGCGAATACGTCTGTCAGTAGCGGCTGTAATTCTTGAACACGAAATGGCAGCAGCACTCCATCCCAACGCTGCGGATCGGGATTGACCCCAATCAAGGGCAGCTCTGTTGCATACTTCATCGTATTCGCTACTAGCCCATCCTGTCCAAGCACAACGACCACATCGTCCGGTCCAAAAATAAAACTTGGTACATGTTCGCGATCCAATAGCTGTACTCTGCCAAGCTGCTGCAATTGCACGGTCGCTTGCTCTAATGCGAGCTGGTAGTGATGATCCTCCTGCACATAATCGCCAAAATCCGCTCCTAGCCGTTCAATATAAAATTGCGCTTGTTGCACCGTATTGTAACGTACGATCAATTCCTGCAATCGTGTTCGACGCTTGACGAGCACGATTTTATTTTCGGTCATCCGGCGGTTCATGATGTCCGTCCTCCCCGTTGATCTGTCGCTCTATTCCCATGATCATTTAGTAAACCTTGCAGCAGATCTGGCGAGATGTTCAGCTGTCCGATGCGACCTGCATTTTCCGCCAAGCCAGTAAATGCCATCGCAATCAGTTGATCCGGTTTCATACCCATACTTGCCATTGCCTGCAATACATGTGGCGGCACATCTTGTAGCGATTGCATAACAGCAGACATCTCATAAGCGCGAGCATCGGCTTTGGCACGGTCGTTCGTTGTACTGAGCTGTACGAGCTGATTTTTGCGTTCTTCTAACTCGGTATCGAAGCGCAGCTGCTCTTCTTGCATTTCGTTTTGCTTGATTTTTACCGAGCGTTCGGCTTCCAACTGAGTTTCACGGATTTGACGCTTTTTCGTTTCGACGGCAATCTCGGTATTCAGTTCGTTCTCGCGTACTTTGCGCTCCTGTTCAATCGAAGCGTTGCGACGTTCGTATAGCGCCTCATCGGCATTGCGCAAAATATGTTCTCGTGCCTGTGCTTCCAGCGCTCGCATCGTTTCTTTGTTTGGCAAAATTGCCAGAATCGACAGCCCCATAATCTCAATACCAAGCTTTTGCAGTTCCTCATTGCTTTTCACTTCGGCTGTTATATTGCGTACGAGTAGCTCACTGGATTGGATCGCTTCGCGTAACGGCAACTGCTCCATCCGCTTTTTCATTAATACTTTGACGATATTGATGACGCGCTGGGATAGCTTGTCGGGATCATCTGACAGGTAACGGTTTTTTTTCAAATTGTATGTGTAGTTCAAAATGCGTGTCGTCTGCCGATATTCGGTAATCCGGTAGGTTACTTGCCCCTGAACAGTGACTGTCTGATAATCGCTCGTAATCTCTTCAAACATAAACGGTACGTCAATCGACGATACAGGCACGACAACAACTGATGTTGTCGGCTCGTAGTAATAAAAGGATAGGCCGACACCCTCTTTTACAATTTTGCCGTTCTTCACTTTCATCACATAATCGCTTGGTTGAAATTTTGCAAATCGAAGTCCAAACATAATCCGCACGTCCTTTTCTCATTTTTATGTTAATAACAATTTGTTAATATCTTTGATTGGTCTTATCATAGCATCATCTTTAGATATAATCAATATGATAATAACAAAAAGTTTATATGATTAACACTGAGCGTTTTATGATATGTTGAAATTATATTGAAATAGTATAGTGATCGTACTTTATTCGTCGTAGCGGTCGTTTTTATTGGGTTTATTATATGGATGCTTCTCATTGCTTTTGCTGTTAGAGCTGCGTATGTACATAGTTAAAATAGAATTTTATCTGGATGATGCTAAATTACGATAGGAGGATGAGTATGCGTTCGTTTGTGCCGGTGCAGCCGCCGTTTTTGGAATATGGATTGTTGCATGCTCACTATCGTTATGCGGAATATGTGCCTGATGAGCGGTTGCGAGATGTGATTTGCTGCTATTGGAGTTCGGCGGCTCATCCGCAGCAGGGCGAGCAATTGCATCGGATCGTGCCGGATGGCTGTATTGATATCATTTTTGATCTGGATGCACGGCAGATGAATGGAGCGTTTCTCACCTCGTTGATGCGATCATACGAAGTGATGCATCTGGATGAGTCAATGGCATTCTTCGGTGTGCGTATGTATGCTGATCAGGTGCGGCGTTTATTTGGATATGCCGGAGCAGAATTGACTGGTTATCATGTTGGATTGGAGCAATGGCTCGGACGGGATGCGGCGAGCATTGTGGAGCGTGTTATTCTGGCAGACAATATGAGCGAGCGAATACAGCTTGTGGATACGTGGTTGCTGCATCTGTTGTATGAACAGGATGATCAAGCATCATCATTGTTGCATACAGTCGTACAACAGATTGATCATAAGCATGGCAATGTGAGTATTCGACAGCTGGCTGAAGATACTCACTATAGTGAACGTACACTGCGAAGGCTATTTCAGCAGGAACTGGGAATGGCACCTAAGGAATGGACAGATATTATCCGGTTTCAGGCAGTATTGCGATACTGTCAGCTGACAGATCAACGATTGCATAGTGAACAGCATGCCAGTCATCCTAAAGTAATAGCAGGTCATCCTTCGCATCAAACACAATCAAGAACTGGCAATATGGATCGGGAATCACGACTGTCTTTGAGTGAATTGGCGACGGCATTTGGGTATTATGATCAGGCGCATTTGAATTTGGCATTTAACAAGTATTATGGTCTGACGCCAGGGCAATTGCGGCTGCGCCAGATATATACCAACTGACTTTCTACGATACGATACGATACGATACGATACGATACGATACGATACGTCGAAATTGTCCGTTTTTTCCAAGAGCTTTGTAAACGAATATCGTACAGTAAGAATCAACAGACGCTTTCGCATGACGAACAGAATACGTTCTCTTTTACCGACATGGAATGGGTTTGACATGAATACAATAGGAGTGGATGAATATGAAATTAAATCTCAAGTATATTATTTTGTATGTAAATGATCTGGAGCAATCGTTACATTTCTATCGTGATTTGCTAGGGTTGGAAATCAAGATGCAGGTCGATACGTATGTCGAATTCGAGACAGGGGATACGACGCTGTCACTGAATACACGGCAATCTGTGAACGAACTGTTGAATCTGGGATTGACTGACGATATTCCGGCGGCAAGCAGCTTTGAAGTGGGATTCGTGGTTGAGGATGTAACGACTGTGATTGAACACCTGCGCGCTCAAGGGGTAACGATCAAGCACGAACCGGTGACCAAGCCATGGGGACAAACGGTTGCTTATGTAACTGATCCAGATGGACATTTTGTGGAGATTTGTACAGCAGTTGGTTGAACGATAAATTGCCAAAAATAGGGGGCATCCATCGCGAACGGTCTGTTGCATGAATATCATAATAGAGTGAATATAAATAGGATGAATATGCCAAAAAGGTCTTTCGCATGAAAGACCTTTTTGGTATGATCTATAAACTGATCTATTAACCAATCTATTAACTAATCTATATCTCAGTCTACAGCTGGATTGATCATCCGATTTACAAGCATGTATCTAGAGAAACAAACATTCATCTGAAGCGATCATACACGCTTCTTAAAAGCATCTATTAGCGTCGCGAGCTGTTGCGTGATGTGTACAATACTTTGCTTGTTGCACGACCACCAGTAGCGCGAGCAGCTTGCGGTTGTGGTGCAGGTGCTGGAAACGCTTCACGAAATGTCCCCAGACAATGATTGCACAGTCGTCCTCTATTGATCGGCTGTGAACAGCATTCGCAAGGAAATGTTAAGTTAGGATGACTGTATGAAAAACGTCCCTCTTGAATGTAACGATACAATTCTTGCATGTCCATACCAGTAGCTGCACTCAACTGTTCGGTCGTACTCTTAGGATGCCGCCAAAGATGGTCAAGACAACGATTCAGCTTTTGATCCAGTTCGTCCCGGCAGCCATTACACATATTACGCATATTTTTCTGATACACTGAACCACAACGGGGACAGTAATCCACCATCAAAGTCATCTTAGTCACCTCTTCCATGAGATCCCATGCCAGTGACATGAGTTACATTTGTAACGCGTCCTTGCGTTTGTATATTGGCATACTATGAATCTAAAAATCACGATACTGTGATCCTAAAGAATTAACCCGATTTCCAATTAAATCTTTAGTTGTAGGTAAATAATACTATTAATAGACTATGTAAACAATACATAATATGCCAAAAGACTCACAAAAAGACGAATAATCGACAAAATAAAATCATTTATTTTTATTTTCAAGATAAAAAAGTATGAAAAAGGAAATTATCCTTTTATTAGAAAAAGAGATTGAAATATACTTTAATAATCTACCCTACATTTATATACACAAACATGCAAAAATTAATCATACAATAATTTCCAATTGATATATAGCACAAAAAAACAGCAATGCCTTCATCAGGAAGACACTGCTGCTCACTTCATCTATGCTAATGTTGATGATTACAACGAATTGGTTCTGTTCGATATGATTGTTCGTTGTAATTTTTATTTTACACCTGCATTTTGTAATGCTTTGGCATATTCAGTGCTGATATATTGTGTCAATTTGTCAGCGCCTGCCTGCTTGAAGGAGTCAATCGCTTTTTGTTTGTTAGCTGCAAAGTCTTCATCTGTTTTGGACAAGATCATCGTAGCGGCAGTCCGTGCTGCCAGTTCTTTGAGTTGCGTTTCCAGCTTGAGCAGATCATCGGTTAATACTGGCAGCACAACGGTATTTTGTTTAACAATTTCGTCTTGGGTTAGACTTTTGAGCGGAGTATTCTCGTCAGTCAGCTTGCCCTCTTGTACTAGTTTGGAGAATACTTCGCCGGGATAGGTAGCTCCGTAATGCTTGCTAAAGTCTTTTTCCAGTGTAGTTGAGCTTTGCGCCATCGCTTCTTCGGTTGAGAACAGATTGACCGGTGTATCGTTCGACGGATCAATTACACTGCCACCAAGTCCGATCAAGTTCTGATCCAGCGCGATCCCAGTACGTTCCCATGCATCGCCACCGTTCACTTTGGCTGCAATGGTGTCTTTGTTCAGTTGTGGTTTGCCATTTTCGACAGTCCAATCTTTGCCTTTGATGCCGCTGTACATCGTTCTGGCACCTTCATACGAATGAATATAGTTCAGGAATTCCATTGCTTTTTCTGGATATTTGCTGCTTTTGGAGATGGCATAGCTTTTGTCTGACCAGCCGATGGGACGAACGCCACCGCTCCATGCTTGTTTACCGATCGGCAGTACCATGTAGCCTTTATTATCTTTGGCGTATTTGGCATTAAAATCACCCATTGCCCATGTTGCTGGACCGAGGATGAATTGACCAGCTGTCGCTTTTGCCATGTAATCGTTATTTTTCATCGTCAAGGCATCGGGGTCAAGTAAGCCCATGCGATACGCTTTGTTGTAAAAGTCCATCGCAACCCAGTAGTTCGAGGTATCATCGGTCAATACGTTCAACAGTCGGTTCTCGCCAAGTGGTTTTGCCATCAGATCAGAACCACCGCTTGCTGTTTGTTGGGTAATCCAGGTGAACGGGATGATATACGGCCATAGTCCCCAATCTTGCCACATGGATACACCGTATATTTTCTTCCCTTCGTCGGTGGTCGGGTGCTTGGTGCTAATCTGTTGCAGTACATTTAGCAGATCGTCCGTGCTGTTAATAGCGGGCGTACCGACTTCTTTGTAATAATCCCAGCGCATCGTTGGTCCAATCGTTACGTTCGGATAGACCGGGCTAGGGTCGGCTTGAATTTGCGGAGGTAGGAAATAAAGCTTGTTCTGCCCTTCGCTCCAATTGGTACGGCTGTAATCGACAACAGTTGGGATCGTCTGCTCAATGTCTTGTCCATATTTGTCCATTAGGTCGTCCATCGGGATAATCAGATTGCCGTCGATCAGCTGTTTGCCGTACTGGTTCGGATCAGCACGCACAATATCCGGCAGATCACCGCCTGCGAGTAGTACATTCATTTTGTTGGCATCTGCTTCCACGTATTCGATTTTGACACCAATTTTGTCTGCTAGCTCCTTGGCAATTTCGCTATCAGGATACGTGTTCCAGTTGGTGCCCGTTTCGTTCACAAGTACACGCAGCGTTACAATGCCATTGGCATCCTTCGTTCCTGCCTGACTCCCCGTTCCTGTTTGCGATGAAGTTGATCCGGAACATGCTGTAAGCGTTATCATAAATGTGAGTAGAACACTGGTGAGTGTACGAGTCTTGATTGCTGTTTTCATAGGTTGACCTCCCTTGATGGGTATATATGATAATGAACAGGTGATCATGACGGTGTTCATTGTACCATTTGACTAGCAGAGGCTGCTGCTTATCCTTTGACTGCGCCCATCATGATCCCTTTTACAAAGAAGCGTTGCAGCATTGGATAGACGATAACAATCGGCAAAGTAACGAGCATCGTAATCGTCATCTGGATCGATTGTGGTGTCATGGTACGCACTTCGGCGGAATTGGTCATCTCGGCAGCACTCATGCTGGAGATGCTATTGGATTGATTAAGGAAATTGTACAGCACGAGCTGGAGCGTTTGCAGATTCGGATTTTCCACTAAGAAGAAGTTATCGAACCATGTGTTCCACTGCCCGACTGCCGAGAATACGGCGATGGTCGCAATGATCGGTGTAGATAGCGGGAATATGATACGGGTAAAGGTCGTAATGTAGCCCGCTCCATCAATCTTCGCCGATTCTTCTAGTGCTGGTGGCAATTGCTCGATAAATGTTTTGATCAGGATGATATTAAAGCCGCTCAGAGCGGTTGGCAATACATACAGCAGGAAATTATTTTGCAGACCGTAGGCTTTCATTGTCAGATACCACGGGATAAATCCGGCGTTAAAATACATCGTAATCAGAACGAAACGATAGATCAATCGACGCATTGGCATTTCCCTTTTGGTAATAAGATATGCAAAGAATGAACAGCATAGCACGGTCAAAATCGTACCGATAATCGTCCGCAGCACCGAGACGATTGCTGCTTCCTGCAATCCGTTTAGCTGCAATGTCGCCTTGTAGCTATCCAGTGAAAATCCAGCAGGTAACAGAAATACACCGCTCTGTGCTTGAAAAGAATCACTGATCGAATAGATAAAGATGTAATAGAACGGATAAATGGTTACGATTAGCAGCAGACTGAGGATGATGTAGTTGACGATGCTGAATAGCAAATCCGGTATGTTAATTGGTTTGCGTGTACGTTCACCGCGCACGCTGATTGCTCTGCCCATTGAGATCTTCCTCCTTAGCGGATATTGCTAGATAGCGATCATTTAGATAATACTTTCCCCGCGTACTTTTTTCGATAAGCTATTGATCATAAACAGCAAGATGATGCTGATGACTGACTTGAACATACCAACCGCGGTGGAATAGGGATAATCGTTAGTCACAAGACCGAGACGGTATACGTACAGATCCAGTACCTCGATTTTGTCGGCGACCATAATATTGTTGAAGACGAGATATTGTTCAAAGCCCGCGGACAGCAGATTGCTCACCGCCAACAGCAGCAGTACGATAAAAGTAGGCATAATATTCGGAATCGTAATATGCACGATACTGCGGAAGCGTCCGGCTCCGTCAATCTTGGCAGCATCATATTGCTCACCGTCGATACCGACAATAGCGGCGAGATAGATGATCGCGTTCCAGCCAATCGTTTTCCAGATCAGGAGTAGCGTCTGCACCATCCATACATGATCTGGATTGCCGAGAACGTTGAGCGGCGTATCGCTTAGTCCGAGCCTTGCAATGATCGTATTGATCGCGCCTTCTGAACTGAACATGCTAAACGCGAGCGAGAATACGATAATCCAGCTAATATAGTTGGGCAGCGTTGTCGTCGTCTGAATAAGTCGTTTAAAAAATCCATTGCGTACTTCCGATACCATGATCGCCAGAATGAGCGGCAGCGGTGCCGCGATGATCGATAGCAGACTGAGCGCGAGCGTATTGATCAGCACGCGTAGCATGTCGCGGTCGTGCATCATTTCGCGAAAATGCTCCATGCCGACGAATGTCGTCTGACTGAGCGGAATCCCCGGATGATAATCGAAGAACGCATACACCCAGCCGAATAGTGGCACATAACTGAAAGCGATTACAAAAACAAGAAACGGTAATGTCATCAACAGCAGCCTGATTCCGTCTGCATGAATGCGGCGCCGCTTGCGCGTCTGAACGGCTTCTCCCTTTTTATACGTAATGTCCACAGCGGAACCTCCCTTTGGTATATCTGCAACTTGGTTCTGCATTTAGTGTATGCTTTTAGGAATAGTCGCTGAATGAACAATCTGTAAAAAAAGCTGAATTATCTACAGATGTTGCTAGTGGGAGATGGACGATGGATAGAAAGTTGAAGGATATACAGATAAAGTTGAACAGATTGGTAGAGGTCGAAGGATATAGATATAAATTGGTAGTTATATTTTTCAAACATTACTGGTGCACCAATGGATTTACTGCTCTATTTAACTGAAGTATAATGTGATAATCATCCATATGTTTTAGCATGTTTAAAACGGAAATCGGTATATAATTGGCTTTTAATTCATACTATTAGGAGTTGATCCTATGACAAAGAGTGACCAGAGTAAATACGCAGCCATTCAAAAGTCTAAGTCTTATCATCTTTCTCCTACAGGAGTTCTTGCTATTCCTGCAAAACCTGAAAATATGGATCAGATTCGTGCCTTGATGAGTAAACGGATTAGTGAAAGCAAACAATAGATATGCAAAACAAACAGCCCTGCTCTCTGTTTAAGAGATGCAGGGCTGTTTTCTATTCCAATCCACAAACAACAGATCATTGACTGATTTGTATATGCTATACCTTTGCTACGTTCGTCCATCTTCTTATCCATCTACCAATATGCGATTCAACAGTGCAAGCCAGAACAATTATCCAATTACAAACTGCTCACTGATCTGCCCGCATCCGCCAGCAATTGCTCTACCGCTTCCACATATGCCGCCTGCAACTGGCGCACAATATGTCCCGGTGTGCCGTTTCCGACTGGCTTGCCGTCAATAGTAATGATGGCAGTCGCTTCCTGTGTGGTGCTAGTCAGGAATACTTCGTCAGCCTCCAGCAGCTGCTCACGGCTAAATGCTTGCTCTACATACGAGATGTTCAGTTGATTTGCCAGTCGATGCACGACTTGCTTCGTAATCCCATCTAGAATCAGATTGCCATTCGGATGCGTATAGATCGTGCCATCCTTGACGATCAGCAGATTGGATGACGTACACTCGGTCACAACATCATTCCTACGAATCAGGATCGCCTCATGAGCACCCGCTTCCGCCGCTTCCTGCTTCGCCAGTGTATTCGCCAGCAGGTTCAATGATTTGATATTGCAGCGCAGCCAGCGGATATCTTCGAGCGTGATCACGGCAATTCCATTTGTCAGTGTAGCAGTCGGGCGAGAGAGCGGTTCACAATAACCGAGCATTACAGCTTCAACATGTTCGGGGAAAACATGCGCCCGCTTCGCTTCACCGCGTGTAAATTGCAAATATAAAATCCCATCCTGATCTCCAAATGCCGCCGCTAGCTCGTCAATCTGACTGGACAATTGTTCGCGACTCCAATGCAGCTGAATTTTGATCTCATCCAGACTGCGGTATAGCCGATCCAGATGCGCTTCTTTTTCAAAGATCACGCCCTGATACAACCGAAATACTTCATAAATGCCATCGCCAAAATAGTATCCGCGATCGTTGTACGAGATACGCACGTCTTCTTCCTGTACCAGCTTGCCGTTCCACAATAACATAAGCCGACCTCCGTATGATTGCGATTAAATACATCTGTAATGCATTTTAACACGCAGGCTCATAGGAAGAAACAGCGTACTCTACGCAGCGCTTGGAATTAATACGCGGTCCAGCCTGCGTCCGCTGTCAGAACGGTAGCATTGATAAAGCTGGCATCGTCAGAAGCAAGGAATAGCGCCGCCGCAGCGATCTCTTCCGGTTCACCAACACGCGGCATTAGCTGCATACCACCCATCACGCGCTGCTGACCAAACTCGCTTACCTGATTCATCGATGCATTGATGGCAGTCTTCACACCGCCGGGAGCGATAGCATTACAGCGAATGCCAAGTGGAGCGTACTGGAAGCCCACATTACGCGTTAAGCCGACAACTGCGTGCTTGGATGCAGTATACGCTGCTCCGGCACGAGAACCGGTCAATCCACCAGCAGACGCGATATTCACAATCGCACCTTTGCCCTGCTCTTTGAAAATAGGTAGTACTTTGCGAATGGCACGCATCACGCCGGTCGTATTCACTGCAAAAACACGTTCCCACAGCTCATCTGTCACTTCTTCGGCAGGCGTAAAATTGTCCATAATCCCCGCATTGTTGATCAGAATATCGACGGTACCATACGTGCTTACCGCAGTATCGATCATCTGTTGCACATCCTGTTCCTGTGCTACGTTGGCAGCGACGGCAATTGCCTGTCCGCCTGCGGAATGGATCTCGTCTACTGTCTGCTGAGCCGCTTCCAATCGCAGATCGGCAACGACAACGCGCGCACCTTCACTGGCAAACAATACGGCAATCGCTTTGCCCATACCGGATGCGGCTCCTGTAATGACAGCTACTTTATTTTGTAATTTCATGAATCATTCCTCCTTGAGTGATGAAAGTTAAAATGCTTGTAGAAGATGAAGAGCATATATACGATTCTGTTGATTAACGTATAGCTCTTCTTTTATGATACAGAGAGGGAATTTGGAGTCGCAATCAGTAAAAAAGGGTTGGTTTGTTGGATAAACGACAATCAACATATAAAGTGTTGGTTATCTTCTATTGCTATCATGATACAGGAGGAATCGTTATGGATCGCCGGATTCGCAAAACCAAGCAAGCGTTTCATGAAGCACTGCTGCAATTGCTAGAACAGCAGGATTTTCGCGATCTAACGATTACGGATATTGTGAAGGCTGCGGATGTGAATCGCAGTACGTTTTACAAACATTATGTATACAAAGAAGACCTGCTCAACGAGATTATTGAACAGGTCTTGCATGATCTGACCAACTCTTATCTGGAGCCATACCGTCAGCAACCTGCGCTGGATGTGCGGACGATGGTCGCATCTACGGTAAAAATCTTCGATCATGTCGCCCAGCATCATAGCTTTTATCGGCTGATCCTTAGCTCGCAAACGCTGCTGAACTTCCAGCTACGTATTTGCGAGCGATTGCAGGCGCTCTGTTTGAACGATATGCAGGCTTCTCTGCCTGATGTTCAACATCGACAGCAGAAACAGGTGGAAGCTGGCATCTATGCCAGTTATCAGGCGCACGCAATCTGGGGCATGATCGTATACTGGGCGCAGCAGGATTTTCGTCACTCGGCGCATGAGATGGCAGAACAGTTGCTGCTTATTTTGAATTTTCGTCCACTTGCAGATGTGCAGGTGACTCATCCGTCAACTTGGGCAAACGAATCATCACTTCCGCTCCGTGCGGCACCTTCGGAATCGTGACTCCATACGGCTTGCCAAAGTACAACTGAATACGCTTGTTAATATTGTACAACCCGACTCCGCTACCACGTTCGCTAGTAGACTCTTCAGCGCCCGATTTCAGACCGTTGGTCTCGGCTGTTGTAGAAGTGACTTCTCTATGAATCGTAGCTCCCTTGTATTCTGCTTCCGGTTCTGTAGTCAGATTCCTAGCGGAATGTGCTTGGGTTCCATCTTCATCCGCTTCTTCCCCTTCTCCTGCTGCGAGACGCGCATTCAATGCTTCGCGCGTCTCTGGATCGAAGCCTGTACCGGAATCGACAACCGAGAGCCATACATCCTGCTCGTCCTCGTACGCCTCGATACTGATCTCAATGCCTTCATGATCGTCACGCACATACTTGATCGAATTCTCTACTACTGGCTGCAAAATAAAACGCGGAATCCGGTAATTGAGCATCTCTGGCTGAATATCAAATGTAAATGCAATCGTGCTGTTAAAGCGCAAATTGATGATTTTGATATAGTTTTCCAAATAGTTCAGTTCGTCACGCAGCGTACACATGCTATCTTTGCTGGCAAACACCGGACGTAGTATATTGCCGAGTGCCACTACACTGGTCACGATATTGTCCGCGCGTACCATCGTTGCCATCCAGCGGATCATATTGAGCGTATTGTACAGAAAATGTGGGTTAATCTGGTATTGTAGCGCTTCAATCTCTAGCTCACGCCGCTTCTCCTGCATCTCGTTATTACGGCGCAGCAGGTTAACGATGCTGAGCGACATTTCATTAAACCGCCGCATGACAGTGCCGAACTCGTTATTGGGAATATTGGTAAATGTCACACCTAGATCGCCTTGACTAACATCGCGCATTTTGTGCGCCAAGAGATGTAGCGGTCGGATCAGCTTGTTCAATGAGAAATACGAGACACCGAAAATAACTAGAATGCTCAAGCAGAAGACGATCACCATAATCCGCTGTACCGAGAAAATCTGCTGCGAGAACAGACCGAGCGGCACTTCGCGCATCATGTACCAGTCGGAATCCTGCAATTTGTAGTACAATATCTGAATCGGATCGCCATTCTTCACTGCATCATAACTGCCAAAGGTTGCATCGTTATCATTTGGCGGTACATAGGGGCTGTGCTGACCGACCGCCGCTGCACTGCTACCAGACACGATAACACCGCTGCTGTTCACGATGTACATATTGCCTTCCGCCATATTCAGTTCGGCAGAATAGGTAGATGCCAAATATTGCTCATCCAGATTGAAAATAACCGTCGCATTGGTGTCTGGCTCGTACAGCGGACGTACTCCACGAATCAGGCTAATCAGCTTGCTCTCATTATCACGCGTAATATACGGATTGTAATATGACTCCGTTGTCGCCCCGGCAATCGTCAGATTCGGAAACGACTGCTTGGCACGCTCATATCCTTCCGATTGGAAAAAGCTATCTGTCCAGCCGCGTCCTTCATGCACAAGCGTACGAGTAGCATCCCCGCCGAGTGCACCATTTTTGTCGGTGATGATGTAGATCGAGTGAATATAGCTATAATTGCTAATAAAGTTAGCGATGCGACCGTAGATGTCTTTTTTCAGCTCGATATTTTCCAATTGGGTGCGGGTATCGTTGCTTTGCAAATAATTCTGCACATTGTTATCCAGTAGAAACAGCTTGGACAGCCGATCCACATCGCTCAACAGACTATGAATATTATGATCGGTTTGTTGAAATTGCTGATACAGCAGCTTTTCATTCTGTTCCTTGATCAGTCCGAGCATAAATGTATACAGAAAATAAGTGGCGAGCGAGAATACAATTACGCTGATTGCCATAAAATACACGATCAACTGCGTGCCGAGATGCTGAATACGACCGGTACTGCTGGAGCGACGCCAGAGACGCATCAGCGCTTAACTCCACTGGCATCGGCAGTACCAGCTCCGCTCAACCATTGACGCCGATATTCATTCGGATTGAGACCGGTCACTTTTTTGAATACTTTGCTGAAATATGTGTATTCTGGCGAGAATCCGACCTGCACGGCGATATCATATGATTTTAGATTGGTGCCGATTAACAGCTCTTTGGCACGTTCGATCCGATAACGGTTCAAGTAATCGACAAAGGTAATTTGCAGTTCTTTTTTGAACAGATTGCTCAGATAGCCAAAGCTAAGGGAAACGTGATCGGCGACTTGTTGTAGACTGATATTTTGTGCATAGTTTTGTTTGATGTATTGCAGTGCACGAGCGATCTCATTGCTCATATGCAGCAGGTTGCGCGAATATTCTACCAATTCGGACAGATAATCCAGCACCTGATCTAGCATCTCTGGCAACGTATCGCACTGCTCCAGCTGCCCGGTAATGTCGGACAGTAGCGTCTTCTCGTTCTGATGATGATCGTACAGACTGGTACTGACCCACTGGATAAACTGGAATAGCAAATGCTGCACAGCACGATGATCGTCGCGCAACTGACGGCATAACATATCGATATAATCGTCATACCGCTGCTGTTTGAGCGGAGACAGCAATTCACGAATCGGCATATAGTGGCGGATATGCTCTAACGTCTGTTCTAGCGACGTCAGATGCAGTGGTTCACCGCGTGTATGCACCTTGCCGCTACCAGTTAGAAACTTATTGCCTAGCGCCTGACGAGCTTCGTGATAAGATCGCGACAGATGGCAATACGTATTGACCATCTCGCTAATGCCAAACGATACCGAACTGCCAAAATACGTCCCAATCGCTTCCTGTACCCGCTGTACCATCTGATTCAATTGCTGGCGAATCAGCTGCTCAGATCGCACATCTTCAAAGCTAAGCAGCAGCAAATAATGCCGATGATCCAGATGAAATCCCTCGCCACGTTGGAAGGAAGAGGTGATCTCGTCCAGCATATTCAGCAGTGTCATTTTGATCAGATGCCCGTGTTCGTCCTTGAACTTATCAGTCAGTCTAGCGTAATGATCCAGCTCGATCACACAGGCAATCAACCGCACAGGTGCTAGACGCATCTCACTTTGCTGCACAAATTGATGGAATTCCTCAGCGGAGTAAATGCCATATAACAGAAAGTCTTTGAGAAACTTCTCTTTGACCAGTTCCAGATTCGCCGTCGGCACGGCGCGACTGTTATGCGATACGCTGACCGCAGCTTGTCGTTGCTGCTCATCCAGCTCATGCCGAACACCGCTCAGCACGCTCTCAATCTCCTGCTCGGTCATCGTCAATTTTAAAATGTAACCGGATACACCAAGCGACATCGCTCGGCGCGCCAGCTCAAATTCCTCCAGACAGGACAGCACGACGATACGCGTCTGTTTGTCCTGCTGACGGATGCTGGATATAAGCTCCATTCCATCCATACGCGGCATGCGAATATCGGTAATGATCAGATCGGGTTTCTCCTGCTGGTACATATCCAGCGCACTCTGCCCATCCGGCAGATCGGCGATGACGTGCATGCCAAATTTGCTCCAATCGACTGAATTTTTCAGACCGATGCGTACCAGCATTTCATCCTCCACAATCATAACTTTATACATTCCGCTCACTCCCTTGTATTCAGATCATCCCATTAGATCGTCCAAGTAATGCACAGCACCCAATCGTTACCACGTCCGCTTGAAGGCGCTTTCCATTCTACATGTAATTCTCTCCGCCGTTCTGGTTCTGACAGATCGTGAATGCTACCTGTGCGCGGGCAATACCAGTGTGCTTGCCAGTTGTGCGAAGGCAGGCTGTTTGTTTTAACTTTAACATACAGTCCATGCGGACAATAGACGAATATGTAGTTTTTCCCTTGTATAGCGACCGGGTAATTACTGCCGGTTGGTGGATGATGCAATATATGCTGTGCAGGCTTGGCGGTGTGCAGGTCGACACGCTCCAACAGATGGCGCATATGCTGCATCTGCCATGCACCCGGACGCTGCAACGCCTGTTGCCACGGCATGATAAAATAACCTTCCTGCTCACCGCTCCATACGGAATCATCTACTCCATTGTACATGGACCAAACCGAATGATGACCATACGTATGACCACATGCTCCGCTAAACACCGCATAATACGCTGCTTGCCGTACATCCGCCTCGTCAAAATAGCCATGCTCCGCTCGAAAATCAATCGGTATATCTTCATAACACGGCTCGGCATCCAGTGTTGGGCGCACCGGCTGTAAATGGTAATCATGCTGTACAAGACGATAGTTATCTCGCACACCTGCGCCATGACTGGACTGAATCATATGAAAATCAAGCCACGGTTCGTCCTGTACATACAGCGAAGATGACACTCCGCCCTTCGGATGAAACGTAATCAGTTGGCGTGCGCTGGATGTACCCTTTTGCTCACTGTCTGATGGGGTAGTATCATCTTCGGCGTTATACTGACTGCCACGTAGCCCTTCTGCCATCTGATGAATACTGTCAAAATGCTTTCGCGTTTGCAGCGCTCGGTCGCCGCCCAGAACCCAGATCAGATGGACATGCCCACCATACCGCTGATGCAGCCATTGTCCATATTGGTAAGCCAGCTCCGGGGTGAAAATCTCTGGTCCTGCTCCGCCTGCTAGATGGAACTTGTCTCCCCATGTTGGCAGTAAGGCGACATACAATCCATGAGCGGCAGCCATATCCAATACGGTATCCACATGATCCCAATAGCTGTAATCTCCATCGGTATCTGGTTGAAACAGATGATGCTCATCGTTTGAATCCATATGCAGTGGCAATTTGCCATACGCGTTCGGGGTGCGCAATCCATCGCACTCTGCCAGCAGTACCGTTTGAATAACATTGAATCCCTGCTCTGCACGGGTTCGCAAATATAGTTCCGTTTCCTCTATATTCAGCCGATGCAGCAATTCCCATGCGGTATCTGCCAACCAGAAAAAGGGATGACCGTCGGCGGTATTTAGGAAATGCCCGTCACTGCTAATGCAGAGTGGCTGAAGATTGGGAGGATTTGCGATAGTATCCGTTTGTTGATTGAACTTGGGCATATCGTGTATTCCCCTTTCAGCGAATATGCAGGTATAGATTGGGTGCTGAATGTTGCTTGTTGCTTGTTGCTTGTTGCTTGTTGCTTGTTGCTTGTTGCTTGTTGCTTGTTGCTTGTTGCAAGTATTATCACATGTGAATAATTCTAACTGTTCCATTAACAATGGATTTGAACGATTTAGACACGAGAGGCAAAGCCTTCACTTTACTGGCTTTGCCTCTCATTCTACGATTCGTGTTTATTGGTATATTTCACATATCCGTATTTCGCATATTCGTGTATTCGTGTATTCGTGTATAGTTCGAACCGTATGGTTTACTTTTTGAATCATTACTCACGACTTTTACTCACTTCTTTTATTCATTTACTGAATGACAATCTCCGGCGTGCCTTTGGTACCAAAGCGAACGAAGCAATATCGATCAGTATAAATATGCTGACCAGCAAAATTACCATCCGTCCAGCTTGGTGTATCGCGGAAACTATCTGGACCGACCATCGTCAATTCGCCGCGCACATGATGATGAGGACCGAGCAGATTGCGACAGCTCGACATCAACTCTAACGACACCTCATTGGTGCCCGGCTGCAACCAGTCGGTAATGTCCGCTTCATACGGCGCCCACATCCACGTATGCACCTCACGTCCGTTTAACCACAATCGCGACAACACCGCATCCGGTCGATTCCAGACAAAGGTAGCCGTTTGCCCTTTTTCCAGCGGTGGCATTTCCAATTGCTGGGTCAGCGTCACATTGCCCGCATAGAAGTTCAATCCTTGTGTTGTCAGATCACCCGTTTGTACCGACTGCACTGGATCTTGCAAAATGAAATCACCATCGGTATAGATCGCTCCACGTTCGCCTTCTTCATACCCACCCTTTGCCTGTACATCAAAGTCGCCCAGTAGATAGATGCTTTCCAGTTCGGTATCGTAAAATAACTTATTTCCCTCAGATTCAAACTGCTGCGCACGAGCAGCGGCTTCATACGTTTCTTCCGAGTTGCGGAATGTACCGCTGATCAGAATCTCATTTCTACCCGGCTGTACACGTCCACGCAAATCCAACTTTCGAAAAGCAATATCTCGCCACCAACCCAATTCCTGTGATGGCAAAATCTGTCCGTTCACTACGATCTCATATCGATGCGGCTGCTCCATAATCAGATACCATTCACGATCTAGATAAGCTCCCTCTTCCGCCTCAAATATAAATTCCAGCTCTATCTTAACCGGTCTGCCTAGCTGCACCAATTCATCCTGTATAAAAATAACCGGTTTACGCTCCTGCCATTGTCCACCGTCTACACGCAAACGACACATATCCAGCGTCAAGCTGTTAAGATCGGTTTGCTGAAGTTGCCATTGCTCCTGAAGTGGAATCGTAACAGTGTGCGCCGGATTCATCTCCAACCTCGTATTTACATTTGTATTCGCGGTTGTATTGGTGTCCATGCTTGCGTTCGTTAATGCATTGGTATTCAACGCAGGAATTGATGATGTATCCAACGCTTCTTGTTGAGCAGTAAGCGAATGATTGATATTGGAGATGCTCCCATCTACCTCTCCTTGTGGATGTGGCGCTTCCACGATTACGCGCAGCATATAGGACTCCGCTGGGGCAAATGTAAGCTTGATCGTCGTCTGGTCATGCTGATGGATCATACTATTTGGGGACATCGCTGTTAGCTCCACACACTTGCCAGTTTGCAGATCGATTCGCTGAATATGAAGCGCAAGCGATGCGTCATCTTCAATATCCGACACATACGCAGCATGGTATGCCGTTGCTGCTGATAGCGATGCATGCGGAATAACAAATTCGGCACTGTATCCATGCACCCGATCCGTATTGACGAGATAGATTAGCGTTTCCTCATCTAGCGTACTGATGCGGCTGAGCAATACCGCTTGCCCCGTTTGAGCAGGTGTCTCAGTGACTTCGTTATCAAACCATTCCTGTTGCTGGATGTTATCCGGTTGGCTGGATAGCTCGGCGGAATGTCCGCCGTCTGCGCCGATGGCGGCAGTCGTATAGCTTGCATGTTCCTCGCCTGCGGCGGCAGGGTGCTGGATTAGCTGTATCAATTCCAGTCGTGCCGGTACATGCGCTTCCAGATAGCTTGCCAATGCTGAGCGTTCTAGCGGCAGACAAGGGATACGGCTTTCCAATACTGCCAGACGATGATCATCACGTTTTCCTCCCACTGATGAGGGCAGTGTGCCGAGCGCCAGCACCTGCCCTCCCTGCTCCAATACTTGCAGCAGCAAATCCAGCGTATGCGAAGCAATCGTCAACATCGGTGGCATAATTACAGTGTGATAACTGCTCTGTCCGATGACAAATTGCCCTGCTTGTACATGTCCATGACCATCAATAATACTTTCCGATCCGTAATCGTGACCGTAATGCAGTCCACATAACCATTCGCTCACCGCTACAAAGTCACGATTCAACCGCTCGCCTTCTTCATACGTGCGATTGTTATACACCAGCCATGCCGACCGAATCGGATGCAGTAGCAAAATATCATGCTGCGGTGTACTTTCGGACAACAACAACGATAATCGACCAAAATAATCATTAAACCGACTATAATCGCTCCACCATGGCTGTTGGTAATACAAAGATGGCGGATAATCCCGTTTACGAATCCCGCGCATACTGTACCCTTCCAGATGCTGACACATGAGATTGACGCCATGCACATATTGCCATTCAGCAATCCATTTTAGATCGGCAAATGATACATTCCAGCCACTACATCCAAATGTCTCGGATAATACGAATTTCTGTCCAAGCTGGTGCGCTACCGAGCTGGCTTGCTTTGGGGTAAGCGGATTGTCGATGAAGCGTCCTAACCAATCGATCCCCGGCGTCTGCATATACGCATATGACGCCATCGCATCGCCAACCGAACTCGTCTGAGCTGTCAAATGATCTTCGCATACCACATGCCCGGTCAGCCGAATCTGGTGTTCCCCACACCAATCGCCAATCTGCTTCATAAACGACTCTGCAAACAATCTCGTCGCCAGCTGCCAGAATCGATACCGCACTTCCTCATGCCCTTCTAGCTCCAAAAAGATCGATGGCAGCTCATCCAGCAAATGAGGTACATCATTCGCTACATTGCCGTCACTCTCTGTGCCAGAACGCTTATGAAGTTCTGTGTAAGACTGCTCACTGTGCTGTCTGTACGCATCTACATACTGCTGCTCCAACGTGAACGACCACGGAATCTGATTGCGCCCATATTGCGGTTCATCTGTAAAAAGCCCTGCGACTGCCTGACCAAAATGCTCAGCAAACCGATCGGCATATTGTTCATACGTAGATTCGATAAATGCACGCACTACCTGTGCATCCAGCGTATCGATGTAATACGGATTGACCTCGTAATATATGCGTAGTTCGGCGCGTTGCTCCTCACCCGGCTGTATCCGTACATAACGATCCTGTTCCCGGTAATACAGCGCAATCGTACGCTCATCATACCGTTGATCTGAATCCTTCATCGTGGTATCACTGTGTTGATTATGTTGATACGAGTCTTCAGCATCGGCACTCATCTTGTCCTGATCAAGCCACTCCATACGTAACAGTTTCTGCTGATAGTCCAGCCCAAGCTGCGGTACAACGCCGTCGGCAAATCCGCTGGGCCAGCCATTTTCGTCATAACACCATACTTGCATGCCGAGACGTTCTCCTTCGTCGATTCCGGCAGCAATGCACTCCATCCACTCATCGCCCATATATGGCGTTTCCAAGCCAGCACGCGCGTGCATAATATAGCCGCCTAGGCCTGCTTGCTTCATCTCGCGCACCTGCCGCCGAATCTCCTGCGGGTCCATGCGATCATTCCATGACCAGAATGGAATAGCACGGTAGATCGCAGGCGGATCAAGCAAATGTTCATACAACTCGCTAGCAGACAAACGATCGTGATGTTGCGTATGTTCAGTATCCTGCTGTATTGTATGCTGTGTCTGCACTTCAGTGGATACATGATCTGACTTCATAGCGTTCCCCCCAGATTGCGTATGATTGGGCTAAGACTCCATTTACATGCACATGAATACGATTCTGTTTATTAGCGTTGCAATCATTTCACATTCCACGCTCGCACAGACAACGATTCCTGTGAATCTACACCAATGATCCGACTCTCACCACTGTCCAACCAGAAAAAATGATCTTCCGCTACCAAAATAGAGTGTATCTTTCCGTTCATAGAGCGTGTGTTTTCGCTGACATTCAAATTTGAATTTTCGTAGTTCTGTAAAGAACTACTAGTAAGGCTGTACAGTTCAACAGCAACAGCCGGAAATGAACCGGTATTCGTTATTTTCACCTGACGTGTATACCGTGAAGGCGATACCACGTCATCTGCTGTATGTTTACTCACATCTGTACCTGAAGACTCTTTCGCCAAATTCGAAGCGGAAGCGGGTAATACATGCTCATCCAACTTCAATGTCGTCGTTGGCAGATTCATTAGCACACCCGGTCGTGCATCAAAATTCAGCCAGTAAAACGTTCGATACAGTACCTGCTCTGCCTGTACAAGCTCCGATACGACTAGCAGCGGCGCGTCGTCCAGCGGTGCAGCGTCTAGCTGAATCTCACCCAGCTTGTGCACCTGCTGCGCGGCAAGAAGCGCTGGTTGATCATGAGATGGAGATAGCGAATCCTCATCATGCTGCAATGGCTGATGTGTCGTTTCCGAATGATCTTCCCCGGCTTGCCACGCTTCGGATTGCAGCAATTGCAATTGGGCGTCGTAGACACGGACACCTGCCGTCCAGTTGCCATTTTGCCAATCTAGCTGTTGGCGCTCGTCCAGCAGGTATACAGGTAGCGTCTGATGAACATCCGGGCTATTCAGCTTCTCAAACAGAACGACTACAGCTAACGGTGCATACGAATCGGCTGTAAAATAGTGCGACATCTTCGGTACACCATACCAGTCTACCGTCGCCCATGATACCCCCGGATATACATCATTCAGCTTGTACGTAACGACTCCGGTCTGCTGCGGCCAGTGACAGCGAGCGCGCTCCATTTTGTGACGGAGTGAGACGACCTGCGCCAGCTGGGTACCGACAACAAACTGTGCCAGCGATTCACACGGTACAAACGAACCGGCAAATTCAGATAGAATGCGCATCTCATCACGCGTATTAAATGCTGGCAAATGATGATAAAAGCTCCGCCCCGGCTCTGGCGGCCATTGATCTTGTTCTGTTTCCGGCATATAGCGCTGCACCGATTCCAGCACGGGAGCAGATGCCAGTCCAAATTCACTCAGCAACATATCGTCCAATCCAGCATAATAGTCAAAGCTATACGCCGGTGTCCAACCATTCCAGACGATATGATCATGTGTACTTCCACCTAGCGGATCAGTACGATGAAATGGACGCGTATCATCCAGCTCAATACTATAACGCCCCATCATATTCATCGATTCATGCTCCAGTTCGCTACTCGTTTCATTGCCACCGCCCCACATGACCAGCGATGGATGATTGCGCAGTCGTAGCGTATTGCGCCGCACCGTTTCTTCCAACGCATCATAAGGCTGATTGGCATGACTTCCCCAGCACGTCGGCCACTCCTGAAGAATCATAATGCCAAGTCGATCACACAGATCGTAGAAATCATCCGTTTCCGGCATACCGCCGCCCCATGCTCTCATCATATTCACATGCTGATCCGCCGCCAGTTGAAGGAAATGTTCATACTGCTCCCGTTGGAAATTCATTAACGCATCCAGCGTGCACCATCCAGTTCCTTTGGCGAATACCGGTACGCCATTCACCGCAAATGTCCAGTCATACAGCTCCTCATGCGTTCCTTGCGGCGAAGGCAGCATGCCGATATGCCGGATACCGAATGTCGTTTCCACCACATGCCCGTTATGATGAAGTCTCTCGCTCTCGCCATATACATAAGCAAGCCGCAAGCGATACAGAGGTTGTTCTCCCATATCCAGCACCCACCACAGCTGCGGTTCCGGTACATTCAGCTGAATATGCACAGACTCATCACCAGACGACCACTGCCCTGCCTGCGGCTCCCATGCAAAAGATACCGCCTGCCCGTCGCCCTGTTCCGGTTCAATCACACCATGCACCACATCCCCAGCCTGCACCTGCCCTGATAAGGTAAACGACACATCCACCTGCCCTGACAATGCCTGCTCCAAACTGAGCGCCGCGACAAACGGATGGCGAATTTCTACTCTATTCGTCGCTTCCAGTGTGACCGATTGCCAGATCCCTACCGCAGGCAGATTGACATAGTGCCAGCCATAGTTGCAATTGAATACCACGGTCGAATGCCAGATGTTCCACTCATTGCCAAGCGGTGCCGGATGCACACGCACGATCAGCGTATTGTTTTCTTCCAACAGTCGTCCCACTTCGTGCTCCGGTCCGCCAAATGCGCCATTATGATATCCCAGCGCCTGACCATTCAGCCATACATCGCAGGCAGGCGATACACCTTCAAAGATCAACCGTGCCTGCCGCCACTGCTCCATATGTTCCAGTTCAAACTCCACTTTATGCCACCATGTGCGATGACTGTACACCTTGGCAGCATCGGCATGTTCGCCAAAGCTCGGATCGTTCAGTACACCATTGTCCACCAACGCCTGATGAATACTGCCCGGTATATTCACTACATACGCATCGTCCCACGGTTGCTGCAAACGCTGCTGCTGCTCGCCTTCCTCTGCCATTTGCCATTGTCCATTCAACAGTACATGCGGGGCGGAATTGATCGTTCCCGTCTGCTGTTGCCAATGTGTCTGCGCCTGTTGCCGCGTCAGCTGCTCTATGTGAATATCACTAATAGGCTGATCCCACGGCGTATGTTGGGCGTTGAAGCTCTGGCGATCGATCTGATCTTTGCTGAGCGCATGTCGTGTATTCAATCTGTTCACCTTCCTTTGCATTCGTTTACGTGCATGTGTATCGAAGCCAAGCTTTACATGAGAATGTTGCAACAATCGCTTGACCGCAAGCAGCCAACACTACATAGAAACGTAACCCTTCACCCGGCAGCGAGTTATGAAGTTTGCACCGTTGCAAGCAAGGGCAGCTCCGTAACACGCGGCACATGATCAAGGGTTAGCGTTTATCTGATACATGATGAATCACGTCATGTTTACAAGAACATCGTTCTATACCATCGGATGGAGCACGATATGATCAACTTGCTGAGATTACTGTGCATTCAGCTTCACATCGTCAAGGAATGCGGTATTATCACCCGTTGTCGATGTCGCAGCAAAGCGAATCGTATGATTGCCTGCCGTTACTGTAAATGCGTTAGTCGTATAAGTGGTATACGTTCCAGTATTCGGTGCGAAGCTGCCGACTTTGTTGCTATCGACGTACACATCGAAGCTTTGCGTACCGCCCAGATTGGTGCGTTTGGCTCCCTTAAAGCTGAGTGTATACGTACCGGCAGCCAGATTTGCCTGCTGCTGAATACTGCCGTTGACACCGCCATCTGTTTTCAAATAAGCCGTTTGCGTCCCTTCCGGTGCATTGGCAGCAGGTGCGAACACACTGCCATTGCCTTGCAAACCAGCACGGGAATCGAATACCCAGTCGCTTGTAAATGGACCGACCTTTGTTTTGGTACTGCTGGTGGATGCAATTGCCGGAGCTTCAAATCCCGTATTTTGCAGACCTGTAGTTACTGGCGGCTCTGGCTCAGTCGCTCCCGAATCAGTACGGATAATCATATTGTCAAGGAATGCAGTATGATCGCCAGTCGTCGATGTCGCGGCAAACTTCAACGTATGCTTACCTCCCGTGACGGTAAAGGCATTTGTCGTCAATGTTGTAAACGAACTGGACGACGGTGCGAAGCTGCCAACTTTCTGGCTATCTACATACACATCAAAAGTCTGCACGCCATAGCCGCTGCGCGTTGCCGCTTGGAAGCTGAGCTTGTATGTGCCTGCTGGGAAGTTCAATTGCTGGCTGATTGTACCGTTTACCCCGCCGTCTGTTTTCAGATAAGCGGTTTGTTCGCCGGATGGTGCATTGGGAGCGCCGAATACGCTGCCGTTATGCTGAATACCAGCGCGTGAGTCGAATGTCCAGCCGTTTGTAAATGGACCAACCTTGGTCGAGGTGATCGCTGGCTTTTCAAAATCAGTGTTGAAAATAGTAACAACGGGCACTTCACTCGGAATGGTTTTCGTATAGAAACAACGTTTGTCGAAGCCTGGTGCAGGATCGCCGCCAAAGGCGTCATCTGTACAGAGCGCTCCATCGGTAAACGTTTTGTATTTGAAAATGCCATCCGCTCCGTATGCTACCATCGCCTGACCGGTAAAGGAGCACGTCTTGCCTTCATACATACAGAACTGGTAACCGTCCGGTCCAGCCGATTGATCCAGCGTTTTGTACAATGCCGAAGTAACGCCAGAATTGTCTAGCCCCGACTTGATCGCAATCGCCTTCAACATCGTTGTCCCACCGTTTGGCAAAATGACTGCATTGCTATATAACGTGGATGAAGCGGTTGGTGTGCTGCCATCTGTCGTATAGCGAATCTGTGCACCTGCGGTGCCACTCTCAATAAAGACAGCTTCCGCCGAATTGTAAATGCCCGGTTCTAGACTGAAGGTCGGTGCATCCACACGCGTACTGATGGAACGCGGCGTAACTTTGATCAATGCAATGCCGTATGCGCCAGTATCACTACCACTAGCTGCCTTGATCGCAACCAGCTTCTCGGTTGCTACATCCGGCGCGGTGTATAGACCGTTCGCGGTAATAGAGCCGTTATTGCTACCAAGTACCGTCCATGTCACATTACCGGCAGCCAGCGTATACGTATCATCCGTTGCAGTCGCCTCCTCTGCCGATGTCGTAGTCGCTGTTTGTGCAGAAGTATTTAAGTCAGATGCAGTTGTCGTACGGTCTGCTACAGATGATGAATCCACTGGATGGTCAGATTCTTGGTTGGTTTCCGATGTTGCTTGCTCATCGTTCGCTGGTGTGGAAATGGTATCTTCCGAATCTGAAGCGGCTTCCCCGTACACATCCTCCGCTACAGCCGTTGTATTCGCATAGGTAGAATCGATCACGTTGGCACTCAGTTGCAGTGTTTGTCCACCAGTCACTGTCTTCTCCACAGGTGTCACTTCCACCTGAGTTTGCGGTTTGGCTGTCGTATAAATAGATACCTGATATCCCGTATCCGTGCTATTGTCTGTAAAGGAATTGGTCGCTGCGAATGCGCCTTCTACTGGCGGTAAGATCGCATTCGTATTGCGCGTCACATTGTCGCGATACGTCAACTTGTAAAAGGTTTTGTTGACGTTGGTATTGCCGAAGTTAACGGTCAGGTTTTTGGCGGTGCCTGCTTTCGATTCAACGAGTAGCGTATAATTGCCATCCTGCCCTTTAAAAGCAGCTGCCCGTACGTCATCTGCTCCGCCAGTGCTCACCTTCAACACATCGCTATGTTCAGGGATATAGCGGTTCAAGAAGCCTGCCGAATAGTACGTTTTGCGCGGTGTACGATCCAGCGGCAGTGAATGCCACATTGTGTACGTACCGTTCGTATCCCCATCTGGATCGGAGCTCCATGCGCCATTCATTTGCCACATGACCGCGCCGTGCAAACCGTCATTAGCGGCTCGGATGACAGAGTTGGCAAAGCCTGCATCCCAATTGCTGGCATCGTCATCTGCCCAGCCAAATTCGGTCATCACCACAGGTTTGGAACCAGCAGCCGTTTTGCGGTCAGAGATCACTTTGCTCAAGCCGTCATAGCTCGTGCCATAGACGTGGAATGTGTATACGTCAAATGCACTGTCTGCGTTATTCTTAATGTATTGCATCCAGTCCAGCGCACCTGTTTCTTCCGGTCCCCAGATTTCCACATCGTCGCGCAGACCGTCAGCAGTTAGTTTGTCGCTGACCTTTTGCACCATCTGAGCGTAGTAGGCTTTCTGGTCGGCAGGTCCTTCAAAGTCCCAGCTGCCATTCGGTTCATTGTAAAAGGTTAAGTATTTGATGTTGTTGTAGCCACGATTGTTCAGCAGCTCATTCAGCGCTCTGGAAGCGGACACTGCATACGCATCCAGATCCTTCGGTGCGCTGACATAAGGATCTTTCAGACCGGGAATATTAAACCAGTCCTGAACGGTGCTACCCACCTTCCAGCCAAAATTCAGCTCTACTTCAGTACCTGCACTTTTTAGTGCATCCATGTATTTGTAGAAAGCCTTCATCTTGTCGCTATCAAAGGTATATGTACCTTTGGCTGGCTCCATCCAGTCGATCTGGAACCAGACACGCGCCACCTTCGGCTGGATCTTCTCGATTCGATTCACATCCATTGCCCAGTACGCATCGTTGTAGCCATATTTGGTGCCAAGCGGCATCAGATTCGTTGGAATGATATTCACACCGACACCGAGAAAATCGGATTGCACGACATTGCTGCTATCCACCGTAATCGTGCGTGTTACCGCAGCCGCTTCCGCCGTCTTCACCGTTGCTCCCGGCGCAATCACTTCCAACACTGGCAATAGTAGAGACAGTAGCAGCACCGTAACCCCAAACACGCTGAATGCTGATCTGGATTTGTTGTTCATTCGTTCCTCTCCTTTTCGTATGCAAAATATGAAGTATGCGTATTACGCGAACCATTGGCTATCTTCCATTGCTTCTTCATCATAGGTCAAAGATAGCGCTTACAAATTGAAAAATACACAGAATAAATTGAATTATATACAGATGTTATTTGTGATAACTCAGTCGGTACAGGCACTCACGTTGAACAAAATTACGATTCGCTTGAACAATCTGCTCCACGCAAAAAGGAGCACAGCGATCGTGTTATTCCCTCGCTGTACCCCTCATTTGCATCCTTTCAAGCATTGCCGCTCACTACATATGTTTCATGTCATCGCGGTTATTTCATGTCATTGCGGTCATGCTGTGTATCACCAATCACATTGTGTATTACGAATCCACAAAGAATTGCATCATAAACTGCTTGAACACCGCTGCATGGGTATTGCGTCGCGCCGAGCGATGCTCCACCATGCCATGCTGAATCCACACCGGCTCGCCCAAATCAAGTCTCTGCAATTGTGCTGACTGCAATTCACTTTCCACTGAACGCTTCGGCATCAACGCAATGCCTGCCCCGCCCATGACTGTTTGCTTGATCATTTCCAGACTGGCATAGGTGATATTCCGATAATCTCGCTTGCCGCAATCTTTTAATATTTGATCTGTGAGACTCTGATACATGCAGTTATTGCCAAAACCAATGACACGCAGCTCTTGCTGCATGATATGTTCAGGGTCCATATTTGCAGCACATACAAACATAAATTCCTCCTGCAATATAGGCGTGTATTCCAATTGCGCCATTTGCGGATCAAATGGAACGATGCCGTACTCTACCTTCAGATTGATCACATCATCTACGATCTGTTGCTGAAATCCAGTCGTCAGCTCGATGTCCAGATTGGGATGCAGAGCAAGGAACTGAACAAGTGGACTATACAACTGGGTCACACAAAACGATTCCAGTGCCTTGACTTTAATCGTATTCCGCACATTGTGAACCTCGTCGTTCATCTCCTGCGCCAGCTTGCTGAACTGATGTGCGTATTTGGCGAAAATCTCCCCTTTATCGGTCGGCGTAACTCCGTGAGTTTTACGATCAAACAGCTTCGCACCGATCATATGCTCAAGAATCTGAATATGATTCGTAATCGATGATTGGGAAAAACCAAGTACGGATGACGCTTTGCTAATATTTCGGTACTCATATACTTTTAGAAATGTATGGATATATTTTCCTTCCAGCTGATGAAGCACGATATGCACCATCCATCTGTATATTCGATATTGGTATCAGTATTATCAATTATACAGATAGCGTTGTAGCGTGTACAATGATCCATACAATCTCATTTTTGAAAGACGGTGCACACAATATGACTATTCTTAAACAGTATCTCCGCAAATTCTACACTACTACACGCTCTCCATTGCCGATCCATCTTGAGCAAGCATGGTGGGCTTTTGTCGGTGGTACGATTGCCGTTTTGGTATTAGAAAGTTTGTCTCGCAGTATGGATATTACGTTGCTAATCGCACCATTTGGAGCCAGCTGTGTGCTGGCATTTGCGCTGCCAGAAGCACCATTATCACAACCGAGAAATATTATCGGCGGACACTTTATTACGACATTATGCGGGCTGATTATCGCTCATCTATTCGGTCACGGAATGTGGGCATTGGCACTTGGCGTCGGTCTGGGCATCGCTGCCATGCTATTGACCAAAACTACGCATCCACCTGCTGGCGCTAACCCTATTATCGTTATCACTTCTGCAAGCTCGTGGTCGTTCCTATTTCAACCGGTGTTGATAGGTTCTATCGTTATTGTCTGTATCGCCTTGCTATACAACAATCTGTTCAAAAACAAAAAGTACCCTTCATTTTGGCTGTAATGGATGAGTCTACTGTGCATCTATTGAAGGCATATTCATTGACTTCCAGTCGCTCCTGCTATGAGAAATAATGGGAGTAAAATAATAACTTTTATGCGTAATTCAACATGTAGCGGCTAACAGAATCTGAAAACCTTTTTTTCAAAACTCCTCTTGCAATCGTAAAATTCCTGTATTACAATGAGCCTACGATTTTGACCGGTCGGATGAATCGTGATGATAGCAACAATGGAACTTGCACGCATCTCGATGATTCAATCATCCTTTACGTGTGTAATCATCAAGCAAAGACAGCCGCTTGGACGGCTACGATAAATACATTCTATGACGGGAAAGAGTACGTTATGATTCTGTTCACCAGAGAGTTGGGTCAGGTGTAAGCCAACGTTCAGAATATAACCGAAGCCATCCCCGAGAAGCAGGCTGAACTTACAGTAGGTGCTGCCGCATTTCCAGCGTTAACGGGAACACGTATTGATGGATACGTTGCAGAGTGCCGCTTTGTCATGAAGCGGAACCAGGGTGGTAACACGGGCAAAGCTCGTCCCTTTTCAGGGGCGGGCTTTTTTTGTTTTCTGTTTTCAGATCATCGATATAACAATGGATTTACCAATAGACAGATACACACAATCGAGGAGGAACTTAGGATGAGCACAATAACAACAAGCCCCGGCAGCAGCCTGATCACGCCGCTAGTACAGGAGATGCCGCAATCAGGAATTCGCAAGTTTTTTGATTACATTTCTGGACGTGACGATATTATTTCACTCGGAATCGGTGAGCCTGACTTCAAAACGCCGCGTGTTATTCGCGAAGCTTGTATGGCTGCACTGGAACAGGGTCGGACGGAATATACACCGAATGCCGGGCTGCTAGAACTGCGTCAACGGATTGCTGGATATTTACAAGATACGCACAAGGTCAGCTATGATCCCGCAGATGAGATCATGGTGACAATCGGCAGCAGTGAGGCGCTGGATCTGGCACTTCGTGTACTGATTCAGACTGGCGACGAGATTCTGGTGCCATCGCCGTGCTATGTCTCTTATTCTCCGATTACCGGATTGTGCAGCGGAACCACCGTGGAAGTGCAGACGAGCGCAAGCAACGACTTCAAGCTGACCGCCGAAGAACTGGAAGCTTGCATTACTCCTCGTTCCAAGCTGCTGATTCTGAGCTACCCGAGCAATCCAACCGGCGCTGTGATGAGCTATGACGATTGGCTGCCAATTGCACGTCTGGTGGAAAAATACAATCTGTTCGTGCTGTCAGATGAAATCTATGCAGAATTGACCTATGGCAGTCAGCATATCAGCTTTGCCGCTATGCCGGGTATGAAAGAACGAACGCTGCTAATTAGCGGATTCTCCAAAGCATTTGCGATGACTGGTTGGCGTATCGGTTATGTATGCGGTCCATCCGAAGTGGTGAAACCAATGCTAAAAATTCATCAGTATACGATTATGTGCGCTCCAATTCTAGGACAGATTGCTGCTATCGAAGCACTAAAACCCGCTGGACTGGAAGCAAAAGATATGATGATGGATTCATACAATCAGCGTCGTCAGATGTTTGTACAGGGATTGCGGCAAGCAGGATTGCAATGCCATGAGCCGCGCGGTGCCTTTTACGCATTCCCTTCTATCGCTCATACCGGATTAACATCAGAGCAATTCGCAGAACGATTGCTCAAGGAAATGAATGTGCTGGTTGTGCCGGGAACCGCATTTGGCGTCAGTGGTGAAGGGTTTGTTCGCTGCTCGTATGCAACATCAACCGAGAAGCTGGAGCAGGCATTGGAGAAGATCGGGCAGTTTGTGGGTCAACTGTAAGTCGTGTTTGATGACTGTACCATGCTTATTAATAACGGTACTATTATACTTAGTAATGACTGTAGCATCATACTTCGTAATTACTGTAGCATCATACTTCGTAATGATTTGCGATTGTTAGCAGCTTGAATATAGAGCAGTTTCATTATAGTTAAGCTGCTCTGTACCCGGCTCAAACCTACTTATATAGGTACAGTACGAAACAGTACGAAACAATTCAACTCATATCACATTATGAAGCCTGGGCGAATTGTGATAACGAGAAAACAGCCTACAATGAACGATCTGTAGGCTGTTTTTCGTATATTGACTAAATGAACATTGGGTTCATTTCCAATTCAATATATGGTATTAACATATGAGATTAACCAAATAACTCATCCACCGTAGCACGACCCAGCTTTTGGATCACACGAGTTAGCAAAGTCGCTGCATCGTCAAAATCCTTTTTCGCCATAATCGCGTTATGTGTATGAATATATCGCGTCGCAAAGCCCATCGATAGCGTCGGACAACCTTTGCCGCTGACGTGGAATTTGCCACCATCCGTACCGCCACCCGGTACGGTTGCAACCTGTACCGCCATCCCAATCTCCTCAGCGGTATCCATCACGAGATCACGCAAGCCATTATGCGGAATCATCGTTGCATCGAGTAGCAGGAGTAGCGGCCCTTCGCCTACTTTGGAAATGACGTGCTCGCTTTCCAGTCCCGGCATATCGTTAGCAATACCTACGTCCAGTGCAAAAGCAATGTCTGGCTCTACCAGATTGGCAACTGTTGTCGCCCCACGCAGACCAACTTCTTCCTGCACGGTTGCACCTGCGTACAGCACATTCGGATGCTGCTGCTCTTGCAATCGCTTCAGCACTTCCACTGCCAGTGCACAACCCGCGCGGTTATCCAATGCTTTGCCGACCCACAGCTCACCATCGCGCATCGTGGTGAATTCGGATACAGGTACGACCCAATCGCCCGGACGAACGCCCATTTGCTTTGCGTCCTCTGCATCACGAGCACCGATGTCGATATACATCTGTTTTAACGGTACGACCTTGTCACGCTCTGCCGCTTCCATACCGTGCGGCGGCTTGGAGCCAACGATACCGATGTAGTCGCCTTTGCGTGTTTTTACTTTGACACGTTGCGCCATCACTGTATGTGGCCACCAGCCACCGAGCTGTTGAAAACGCAAAAATCCTTTAGGGGTAATACTTGTCACCAGAAATCCGATCTCATCAAGGTGACCGGCGATCAATACTTTCGGGCCGCTGGCATCACCATTCTTTTTGGCGATTACGCTACCGAGACGATCTTTTAGAATCTCGTCGGACAGTGGCTCTAGATAATGTATCATCTCGTCGCGTACACTGCGCTCAAACCCGGATACGCCATCCGCTTCGGTCAATTGCTTCATCATTGCTGTCATTTCATCCAATGCCGTGTCTCCCCTTTGCCTGAAAATACTGACCATAGGTTAATTAGCCATTAGAACGATTGTATGCCAGATGAACAGCATTGGCAATTGTACAGGGTCAACATTTTCAGTAATGATCCAGTCCCATCATCTCAAATGGCAAATGTCGCTGCAATCTCGCCGCAAAGGTTTTCCATTCCAGCACTTGCTCAATATGCTGCACTCCACCCGGTAGATGATCCTGCAACTCTAACAGCATCATCGCCGCCAGGGCAGTAACCTCAGCTGTAGCATGGGACTGATTATGTCCATGAAGTACACAATACCGTTGTACTGGCTTACCATCTTTGCTCCCTTTGGCATCGATACGAATCGCATACCGGTCACTGCCAGCATGGATACTGCCAAATAGTGAAATCATCGCTTGTTGCACCGGAGCAAAACGCAGCAATCGAAATACACCCAACTTCTGTACTCCGGCAAGCAGGCGAGTCAGTAGAACAGAGTCAAAGCCTAGCCGTGTAGATACGGTAGGAACATGTAATGTTTGTGCCAATGTCTGCTGATCGGAAAAGGGAAACCGATACACATACTGACGACCGCTGGACTGCTCATACGGCATAGCGACGACGCGCCCATCGGTCAAACTGGAAACGGTCATCGGTTGTCCGTCCGACATTATAGTAAAAGACGAGCCTAGCTGTTCCACCGTCCAGCGAATCGCCGCTTCACCATGCCGTTCACCTAGACCAAGCATGATAGAAATATCCAACTGATCTGTGTGATCCATCTCCTGATGCACTGCCGCTCCCAGCAGATTGGTTAGCCCCGGTGCCAGACCGATACTAATCAGCGCAATAGACATAGGTGAAGCAGACGATGTACCAATATTAGTTGCGGTTGCGGTTGCGATTATGCTATTTACAGTGTGTGTGCTGGGAGTTGTAGCATATAAGCTTGTATGAGCGCCTACTGCTTGGGAGAGCGGTATTTGCGTAGCGATCTTCAATTGTTGAATCTGCTGTAAATACTCTCCGTTAGCCGTAATATCCATATAATGAATCCCATGATTCAGGCAGTATTCCACTAGCGTAGTATCGGTCAGATCGAGACACATAATCAGTAAACGAGCAGCAGACAGATCGGGCCATGTGTCTGGCGATGATTGAATATCCCATTGCAGCGGTTGAATCTGTCCATTGGTACTTTGACTGAATGCCTCTGCTGCCGCCGCATTACGCCCGGCGGCAATCACGTCATATGATGGCAGCAGACCGGAAGTGTCCTCGGCAATATATTGCACCAACCGCCGCGAAATCTGTTGCCCGACCGTGCCATATCCGCCTACAACAATAATCTGATTACGCACCATCATATTGTCTGTTCCCCTTCCCATGCACGGCGACCACACCACGCCTGTGTAAATAACGTTTGAAAATAACTTCTTACGTCCACCAGCCCGGCAGAGCTGAGCATCTGCTCCATCTGCTGGACTTCTGGCGGGTAGGACGTTACACCAATCGAATCCACAAATGTATACCAATCTTCATCAGAAATGTGATGATCCCGCATATGTTCATGCCATGCTTGCATCACCCAGTTCGTTTCCCCTTCCTCCGGCATACCGGATAAACAAGCAACCACAATCGGAGCGCCCGGTTTGACGCTCGCAACTAGCTTGTTCAGCATATCCTGCTGCTGTGATGAATCAGGCAGAAAATGCAGGACAAGAATACAGGAAGCCGCATCGTACAAAGATGGATCAGCGAACGTGTTCCAATCAGCATTGGAGCGTTGAGAGGAATCTTCAGAGTAACGAGAGATTTCCGAATGTAACGAAGTTTCGGAATATAAAGGAGTTTCGGAATATAAAAAACTTTCAGAATCCAATGAATCTTCAGAATCCAACGAAGCCTCAGAATAGCAAGAGGTTTCGGTGGAACTGCCAGTATGTTGTTTCTTTTGCGACATGACATCAGTTGCTGAAGCAGCGGCAGATGGCAGGTGTTCCACGCTTCCTTGATATAAATGGCAACGGTGAGCGACTCCTATCTCATGGACACGCTGCTGCGCCGTTGCCAGCATGCGTGTAGAGGTGTCCACCCCAGTACATTGCCAATGCTCGTGTCGGGTTGCCCATGTTACCAATTCCTGTCCGCCGCCTGCACCGATAACAGCAATGTGTCTTGATTGTTTCTGGTCAATGTTAGAGTTGGGACTATTGAGACTACCTTGATGAGTAGACGGAATCCGTGTAGATTGCTCTCGCTTGTTCATGCCTGCTTCTAGTATTCTGCCGCTTAATTCATATAGCACTGGGTATGCTGGAATTTTGTTGGCGATTGTTTGATGATATTTCCCTGCCACTTCGCTTTGCCAGCTCATGGATGGTTGATTATGTTGTTGCTGCATGGGTAACGCTCCTTTCGTTGAGCCATTCGAATATGCTATCGATTGTGGAACCATGAGCGCTTTGCTATACTTTTCTTCATTACAAACGATTCTCAGTACACTGCTTGCGCTAATCTATACGAACAATAGCTCTTGCTATTCATTATGAAACGAGCACTGCCATTCGCCCATCCCACAAAGCTGGGATTTATGTATATCGACTATATGATCAACCTATCTGCTTCACTATTTTAATCAAGCTACCGGATCATCTAGCGCCGGAGAAATGAGGTTTTGTATGCAATTCCCCCCTTCTCCACACTCTCGACCTACTGTCGATACACCACCCCATACACTGCCAGATGTACCGCATCATTTGCCCGCTGCATTGGACAAGGAAATGACATCCTCCATCGTGTATCGGCAGCAGTTGCTGGACTGGCTGAACATCTACATGCCTTTTGGCGGTGCTTGCTGTACAATGGTCGATCCCGACAGTCTCTTATCTGCTGGCGCGGTCGTCGAGCAGCAGTTAGAAAGCATTCATACCGGGCTACTGCATTATGAATATCAGCACGCACATGCACACGATGCATATGTACAGCTCGTTCATGCTCAGCCACCTGTATCGGTATTGAGCCAGCATGATTCTTCGATTTTGCTTGTTCATCCGCGTTATTGTGAGTTGTTGCAGCCTGCTGGTTTTGCCGATGAATTGCGTGCGGCATTGATGTACAAAGGCAAATGTTGGGGCTTTCTCACACTGTATCGTCAACAGCAACATCCGCTTTTCAGCCCAAGCGAAAAGCAATGGATCATCCAGCTCGCTCCATTGATCGCAGAACGGCTGCGCTGGTTTCATTTGCATACGTTACAGACTGCTGAGCACAACGATCAGCAGCACGACATATCGCATACTACGCTTGCTCATACTGATATTTCCTATAGCAATATCTCCAATTCTGAGCAGCTCCATAGTAGCGAGTCCTCTACCACAACAGTTGCAAATTCCTCCCCAATCGTTGCGGATCAAGGCATTCTGCTGCTATCTTCTGATCTGACCATCCTGTCCTCCAATCGCGCAGCTTCGTCATGGCTGGAACAATTATGTCAGCATGAAAATGAAGAGACTTCGCATCTGCCCCGCCCGCTTCATACGGCGGCATTGCAGCTGCTTCATCAATCAGCGGAAGCCGAGCCTTTTCAGGAAAGGGTACAAAGCTGCATTCCGGCGAATGGGCGCTATATCGCAATCAGTGTACAATTGCTGTATACGATGGACAATGATCAGCAGCTATTCATCGAAATGACACAAGCGTCGCCAGAGCAACTCTTCCAGCTGCGCTGTGATATGTTCAGCCTGACAACGCGTGAGCAAGAGCTGATTGCTCATGTCATCAAGGGGCGCTCTACTCGCCAGATTGCCGATCAATTGTACATTTCGTCGTTTACAGTGCAGGATCATTTGAAATCCATCTTCGCCAAAACCAACACGTCCAGCCGTCGCGAACTATTGGCATTGCTACGCAGTTCTTCTATATAACTAGAGGTACATTAACTAGAGATACTATTTAAAAAGTAAACTCCCTCTAGGTAGACTCAACGCGCTTGCTTCGTTCACTTTACGATTGCTTTTATAGGTTCTTTTTGGATATTGCTCATTTTTTCAGCTCACACTTACATTTATATTTGTATTTGTATTTGTATTTGTATTTGTATTCACACTCATACTCATACTCATACTCATTACTTAAGCACACTCCCGATACAATGCGGATTCAAATCGCAGTATGCGGGAGTGTTTTGTATAGGTAATGATTTTTCGATCCTCTACAATCCCTTACATATCGTTCTATTTTATAAACATTTGCTTACCCTAATTACAGCTTTTCATCAGAATGCCTCTGTTCATATTCATCATTCCCTTCAATCGCAGTACCACCCTGTACCATATTTCGCTATGGACACATGAAGGACAAACCGTTTCGTTATACTAGAATCACTGGAAAAGAATACTTCATTGCTCTTTTGCCAGACTGTTGTACGCATAGTACAAGATTCTTTTTCACATAGTATGCGACTTTCGTTCAAGCAGTATGAGAATCTTTTTTCACGTTCCATTAGACACTTTTTCACGTAATACAAAATTTTGTTTCAGTGTACATCGGACGTTTCTTCAAATAGTAGAAGTGAAAAACCTGACACCTGTCTGCCCTATTGCTATGGTATGATGCAGAGGTTGTGAACACATTTCCGGTCGATTGTATAAAAGGAGACCAGATGAGAAATCGCGGGATTACATTTAAGCTGTTTATTATTACGGTGATTGTATTTGCCTGCTTTTACGGCATGGTGATGCTATCCCAATTGCTCTTTTTCAATCAATTTTACGAAACGTATAAAATGAAGCAGGTCGAGCGTAATGTCCAGCAGCTCGCTGACAGCTATGTGACCGAATCACAGGACAGTCATCTGCTGGCGCGCAATGCGATTCGATTCATGGAACGTAACAAAAGTCAGCTGGCGATCGTCGATCTAAATGGCAGCTTTATGCTGAATGATACGTACCAGTTAAGCATTAACGAAACATACCATCTGGTATTAAAACAAAAGGATGGCAAAGAACTGTTCGTACCGTTATCGCTCATGATTAGCGCATATGGCGGCGAATTACGACGAGCAGGCATCAAAACTGGCGATCAACTGACCATTTATGGCACCATACAGCAGCCATCAGGTAATCAGCCCTATACACTGCTCACACCGGAGCAAATCCGCAAAACCGGCATCCCGACCATCGGAGATAATCAGGATAACACGCTGATTCAGCGGACTGGCATCGTGGAAGATCTGGTGGTGCCGGATATGACTAGCTGGCGTTTAAGTCAAGGGTTGTTAATGCAAGCCATCTATGAGGAATTCCCGTTATCCACCGCGCAAAAGGATACCTTGCGACACATGCAGGAGCTGCAATACGGTTGGAGCGATTCATGGAGTGGTGCCAACAATCTGATTACGATGCACCCGTTGGAAAAGAACGGCAAGCTGCAAATCATGTTTGTGCTCACCTCCATTCAGGAGATTAGCGATACGAATGAAGCATTGCGCTGGTTTTATCTGTATCTCGGTATTGGCGGCTTTGTTCTGCTACTAATTCTGTCACTATTCTTCTCACGGATGGTGACGCGTCCGTTAATTGCACTGAATGAAATGGCAAAACGGATGGTCAAGCTGGATTTCCGCAATGTTGCGCCTCCACTGCGTCAACAGGATGAGCTGGGCGGGCTGGCACGCAGCATGCACACGATGTCTCACAATCTGGATCAGGCATTGCAAGAATTGCAGGGCGCCAATCAGCAATTGCAGCAGGATATGGAGCGTAAACAGCAATTGGAGCAGATCCAACAAGCCTTTTTCGCCAACGCTTCGCATGAATTGAAGACACCGCTCAGCATTATCAAGAGCTTTGCCGAAGGATTGCAGGATGGCGTAAATGTGAGCAAAACCGGGCATTACGTCAATGTCATCGTCGAAGAAGCTGACAAGATGGAGATGCTGATCAAGGATATGCTGGATCTAGCACGACTTGAATCGGGAACGATTCAACTGCATTACCGCTCTTTTATGCTGAGTGAACTGTCTGAAAAGGTCGCTGACAAACTGATCTATTCGTTACAAGAACGCGGACTGAATATGATGATCACCCCTATTAATGAGCGTCCGGTATATGCCGATCCCGAATGGATTGAGCAGGTTCTGCGCAATCTGATCGTTAATGCAATTCGCCACGCAGAGGAGCAAAGCTTGATTCGGATTGAAATCGAGAGTAACCTGCATTCCACCATCTTGCATGTTGATAACAAAGGCTTACGCCTGAGCGATGAGCAGTTGCACCAAATCTGGGAACGATTTTATCGTGGAGAGAATGTACCACGCAGCCGCAACAAGGGCGGTACCGGACTTGGATTGCCGATTGCAAGCCAGATTCTTGATCTGCATAGCTGTCGGTACACGGTAAGCAATCTGGAAGATGGTGTACGCTTTTCGATTATGTTTGACGACCGATCTGCGCAAGCAACCGAAACGATAGAAGGAGTATGACGATGGCAGGAACTGTATTGCTGGTAGAGGATGAATTGCGTATCCGTGAAGTCATTGCTGATTATTTTGCCGGGGATGGCTGGAATATTGTCGAGGCAGAACATGGCGAGGAAGCGCTGGATTTATTTGATACGGTTCACCCTGATCTGATCATTCTGGATATTATGATGCCGCATATGGATGGCTTCGAAGTATGCCGTCATATTCGTGCATGCTCCGGTGTGCCGATCATTTTGCTGACGGCGCGCTCTGGGGATCACGACAAAGTTCAGGGCTTTGAGCTGGGTGCAGATGACTACGTTACCAAGCCTTTCAGTCCAAAAGTACTGCTGGCACGGGCTAATTCTCTCATGAAACGGGTAATGGATAATTATGAGCCTCAAGGCTACCGTCTAACTTTCGGCAAAGCGGCGCTCAATACGTTGACACGGCGGCTGGAGCTGGATGGTCTGCCGATTGAATTAACTCCCAAGGAATATGAGTTACTATTATTGCTAATCCGTAACAAACATCGCGTCATCTCGCGCGATATGATTCTGGATCGAGTGTGGGGCGCAGAGTTTGAAGGTGAATCTCGTGTTGTCGATTCTCATATTAAAAAGCTGCGTGCCAAATTAGGCACACAATCCGGTCATATTCGTACGATGATCGGTGTCGGCTATCAATTTGAACTGTAATGAGCACTTGTCGCGTATAACTAGTATAGAGACAACATTCACATCATGGATCTGCGACGTCAACGTCGGGAAAGGACATATTTTATGATCAAATGGAACTTTATCCCCTCTTTATTTACAGTGCTGAATCTGGCAGCTGGTGCGACCTCGCTGTTGCTGACGATTCAGGGACATTACAGGATCGCGCTGCTGATGATTCTCGCTGCTGCAATCTTTGACGTATTGGATGGTTTGATTGCACGTCTGCTGAATTGTCCAAGCGAATTTGGCAAGCAGTTGGATTCGTTAGCAGATCTCATCTCATTCGGGGCGGCTCCGGCGTTTCTCGTATTATTCGACCAGCTAGACGGCTCGCATGGACCGGCTTCGGTAGCAGCAGTGTTATTCATTATCTGCGGTGCACTACGTCTGGCACGGTTTAATATTTCCGGCTCCAATGATGGCTTTACCGGTATGCCAATTACGGCGGCAGGTACGCTGTTATCGCTCGTTTCGCTGACTGACAATATGCTACGTCCCGTATTTATCGTCATTCTGATGATTGTGCTATCTCTGTTGATGATCAGCCGGGTTCCGTTTCCATCCTTCAAAAATCGCATGGTCAGGAAGTGATGCACGTTGGAATATGCTGTTGAATATATTGGCAGATACGGATATATCGCAATCTCCGCCCTGCTCGCGCTAGGTATTGTGGGACTGCCTATACCGGACGAGATGCTGATGATTCTGGTCGGCTATCTCGCTTCTACCAAGGTGCTTCATTTTCCACTCGTATTGATCTTCAGCTTTATCGGCTCGGTCGGTGGCATGACGATCAGCTATTGGGTCGGTCGTAAGCTTGGGCTGGCGATTCTGCTGCGCTATGGCAAATGGATCGGATTAACACCGAAACGGTATGATCGTGTAAGGCACTGGTTTCAGCGGTACGGTCGCTGGACGGTGTTATTCTCCTATTTTATCCCTGGTGTGCGTCATGCCGCTGGTTATATTTCCGGTATTAGCGCCATGCCTTTTCGTCAGTATGTATTGATCTGTATGGCAGGTGCCGTGATCTGGACAGTCATCTTCGTCTCCATCGGCTACTTTGCTGGAGCCCATTTTCTTCATCATCCCCCGCGAATGTAAATATACCGCCGGACAGCGTGCATTAATGCCAGCTGCCGACGGTATATTTTTTTTTGCGGCGTAAATGACGTTTGAATGATCCTTCCGCTTTGCGTAGAGCGAGTGTTCGCCGGATTCCCTGCATCATCAGTTTGTAACGCCATTCATCATTATGATTGATCAAATGCAATTCTTGTAAAAAATAAGCGTCCATGGGGATCACTCCAGTTCTCATGATCTGTGGTGATCCCAGTATAGACCCATAATATGAACAACAGATGTAGATCGGCTGAAAGAAAGCTTAAAACGCAGCGGATATCTTACTATCTATTTGCCTTGCCGAACTGGCGCATCTGCGCAATATTGCGCAAGGTATGGAGTAGCTTGTTATGACAATATCACCCTTTGCTACCCCTACTGCCCTTATTGCTTCCACTGTATCTATTGTCGCTTTTGCTTCTACTGCCTCTAGTGTCATTACTACTTCTTCTATGCTTGCCAATCCAGCCCATCTAAAAATTCGGCAATATCAGCAAATACCTGCTCCTGCTCTACATCCATCGGCAAAATATGCCCGGAACGTGGATACCATTTTAACTCCTTTTGCGCCGAACCGATCTTCTCATAAATCTCCTTCGCACTTTGCTGATACAACTCGTCATCCTGCTCGCCCTGCATAATGAGTGCCGGTGCGCTAATACGTGCCAGTCGTCCTGCTGTCGAGCTGATCAACTGACGCAGTTGCTCCAGATGAGTCAGCGGCTCTGTTGCCAGCTGTTCAAGACGCGCAGCAATCATGCTCTCATCCTTCGTTTGCAGGGATTCGTACCAGCGCGCATAGCTCAATACCCGGTGCAAAATATCAGCGGTATCCTTCTCCTGCACCGGCGCGCTCATCGATACAACTGCCTTCACTGGAAACAAAGTGCCCGTGCGCAATGTGAATACCCCACCTAGCGATACGCCAGCAACAGCAATTTCTTCATATCCCTGACTGATAAGCAGATCGTAGCCGTCAACCACACTTTGCCACCATGCGGCAGGGCGTGTGTGCAGCAATTGTTCCGGTGCGCCGCCATGTCCGGCAAATAGTGGTGCATGACAGGTGTACCCTTTTTCATGCAAATAACGACCCAATCGGCGTACATGCATCGTGGTGCCGGTATATCCGTGTAGCAGCAGAACTGCTCTCTGATCGCCAGTATACGTAAATGACTCCGGTGCAACCATCTTCATCTCGAATCTCTCCACTTCCGTTTTACTTTTCTCTATTCATTTAGCATATCGACTATCTATATTGCCTGTCAAAGTAAGCTTATTGAACCCTCGCGCAACTAGTAACACCATCACCAAGAATACCATAATTGATCCAACTGCGCCCAGCGGTCTGAACTAGGATGATATCGGATGAATCCCTTTCCCTGCGAACTGGATAGGATTGCTTATTTTGATGACTCATTGATTACAGCATAAAATGGATATAAGCATATCCAATCCAGAACGGGAATAGTTCGGACGACCATTGACGAAACGAATGTTTTGGCGGATGATGGCTAAGGCGGCTTGTATGTCAGATGCCGCCTCATCTATCTACATATCAAGGAGTGTGAGTGTTGATGAAATACCGCAATCTGGGCAATACGGGTTTGAAAGTTAGTGAAATCTCGCTAGGCAGCTGGTTGACTTACGGTACAGCCGCTGAACAACACGCAGCCGATCTGTGTATCCGCACTGCGTTTGAAACGGGAATTAATTTTTTCGATACGGCAAACGCTTACAATCGAGGTGAAGGCGAAAAAGCAATAGGTGCCGCGTTAGCAAGTTACGAGCGTTCCAGCTATGTGCTGAGTACGAAGGTCTTTTTCCCGATGGGCGATGGACCGAATGATCGCGGACTGTCACGCAAACATATTATCGAGCAATGTGAAGCCAGTCTGAAGCGACTGGGCACCGACTATATCGATATTTATTTCTGTCACCGCTTTGATCAAGAGACACCGACCGAAGAAACGCTACGCGCACTCGACGATCTGACTGCACAGGGTAAAATTCTGTATGCGGCTGTCAGCGAATGGTCAGCTGCTCAGATTACCGAAGCTGCTGCGATCGGGGAGCGGTTGCGTCTGCGCCCATTAGCAGCGAATCAGCCAATCTACAATCTGTTCGAACGTTATATCGAGCAGGAAGTGTTGCCGGTATCGCAGCAATATGGTCTAGGTCAAGTCGTCTTCTCTCCACTGGCGCAAGGCGTATTGACTGGTAAATACAAGCCGGGTCAAGCACCTGCCTCTGGCACGCGTGCAGCGGACGATTCGGTCAATCAAGTCATTCGCAGTTATTTCCGTGACGATGTGCTTGGCGTCGTGGCAGAACTGAACGATCTGGCTGCCAATATGGATATGACACTGTCGCAACTTGCACTGGCATGGGTTCTTCGTCAACCGGGCGTCAGCTCTGCTATTATTGGCGCTAGCAAACCGCAGCAGATTCATGAAAATGTAGAAGCGGTAAATATAACATTGAACACGGAAACGCTAGAACAGATCGATAGCATCATGGAGAAGATCAGCGATTTCGCACCGATGCGCTAACTGACAGTCAAGTGAGCGGCGCGGAAAGGAGATGACATGATGAAGCTTGTCTTAAACGGTGTAACGATTGAAGCGGTACAGGGCGATATTACGCGTGAAGCGGTTGACGCTATTGTGAATGCCGCCAACTCTAGTCTGCTTGGTGGTGGCGGTGTGGACGGCGCGATTCATCGTGCAGGTGGTGCAGCGATTTTGGAAGATTGTTACCGTATTCGCGACCGTCAGGGTGGCTGTCCGACTGGTGAAGCGGTGATCACCACCGCAGGCGATTTGCCGTCACAGCATGTGATTCATACGGTCGGTCCGGTTTGGAACGGGGGCGATCAGCTAGAACCAGATTTGCTGCGCAACTGCTACATGCACTCTCTGCAACTAGCGGATGAATATGAACTGAACAGCATCTCGTTTCCCAACATCAGCACAGGCATCTACGGTTATCCCAAACCCGAAGCCGCTGCAATCGCCGTAAAAGTCATTCAGCAATACGCGGAAACTGGCAATGGTACTGTGACTCATATCCGTTTTGTTTGCTTTGATCATGACAATTTGGCGTTGTATGAGCAGCAATTGGATTCATTGAATGACGAGCCTGACGAGTCGAAATAAATGTACATGTTTGCAAGAACAAAGTGAATGAAACTCATGAGTATTATAATAGTGAGTGTGAATACACAGAAGGAGATTATCCGGTAATCGGGTGATCTCCTTTTTAAATATATGGACGATATTAACTGCTAACTATGTACACCAGTTCTTCTTAGACCTGAATCAAACTTTGCACGAGAATATATACCCATCTAAATTATGGGTATAGTTGTATAAAAGAAGGATTTTGTAATAAGCAATGAGCGCTTTATATTGTTCATTTCCATCAAAGGAGTGTGTAGTCGATGATCCAACCATTTCAAATTTCCATCCCTCAACAGCAATTGGACGATCTGAAGCAGCGACTAGAACAGGCAAAATTGCCAAGTCCGCAAACGGACGAGCCTTGGAAGCTAGGGGCGGATCAGACGTTTATTCACAAGCTCATCACGTACTGGCAACAGGAATATGACTGGCGCAAACAGGAACAATTTCTAAATCAATTTCCGCAATACATCGCCCAGATCGACGGCTTTGCTATTCATTTTCTGCATATTAAGGGTGAGCGAGATGATGCTACTCCGCTGCTGGTTACACACGGATGGCCGGGTTCGTTTATTGAACATGTTGGTTTGATTCCGTATTTGACTCAGCCTTCGCAGCATGGTGGCACAGCGGATCAGGCGTTTGATGTGATCATTCCGTCGTTACCGGGCTTTGGCTTCTCTAGTGTGCCGAACGAATCCGGTACGCACGCGCAGAAAGTTGCCCACTTGTGGGCGCAGTTGATGGAGCAACTTGGCTATGAGCGCTATGTAGTTCAGGGCGGTGATATTGGCGCAATGGTATCGACTTGGATGTCGTTGCTGTATCCAGAGCGGGTGCAAGGATTGCATCTAAACTTTATCCCGACTAGCTACCAGCCACCACTGGAAGATAATGATCCGCCGCTGACAGTGGCAGAGCAGCGCTATTTGGAAGAAGCACAGCAATTCATGATGCGAGAAGGTGCCTACGCTGCACTCCATCGCACCAAGCCCGAGACTATTGCTTTTGCACTCAGCGATTCACCGATTGGGCTAGCTGCATGGTTGGGCGAGAAATTTTATAGCTGGACGGATCATAATGGTAATGTGGAAGATGCTGTATCACTGGATACCTTGCTGACCAATATTTCCATCTACTGGTTTACTAATACCATTGCATCCTCCATGCGGATCTATGCAGAAGGCTCCAAGGTTCCACTAACGTTTACTACAGGCGAGAAATTGACCGTGCCGACTGGCGTTTCTGCTTTTCCCAAGGAATTGCTGTCGCCACCGCGTAGTTGGGCGGAACGTGCATTTCCTATCGTTCGTTGGGAACAATTGGAGCATGGCGGACACTTCGCCGCCTTGGAACAGCCACAGGTATTTGCAGAGCAGGTGCGGAATTTTGTGTATGATACGTTGAAAATATAACTATATCTGCCGCTCTCAAGCTATATTATTCGTTCCAACTTTCACTTTCACTTTCACTTTCACTTTCACTTTCACTAAAAGCAAAACCACATGCTGTATTTGAAACAGTTGTCGTGATCAATATTATCTTTCACCTGCAAAGGTTCAGGATATGTTGGATCGCGAATAACTGTCTCTCATAACAACATGTGGTTTTTTATTTTATATGCAGCTTTGCATATGCGTACTTAGAATATACTGCGCGGCGATAATAACATTACATAATAATACAGCTAACGATACAGGAAAAGGAACTGTACACACTCATATCATGCAACTGTTCTTAGATCATACAAACGTTCTTAGATCATACAACCGTTTTCTACACGCACCTCACACATCTACATGTAATCCTGCCCTATGATCCTACACCTATATCACTAGCTAGTATCGACTATATCGCAATAGCAAAGTACTGTAGCTACTCAACCTTCCAACAGATCATTCAGACAAAACGCACCATGATCACGCACACGTACCCGGAAAATGGAAGTACCCAGCGTATCCTTAATCGTCTGCTCATATGCTGCTGCATGTTCATTCGGCACTGCCGCCAGAATAACACCGGCGAATCCACCGCCATGCAGACGACATGCGCCGTCGCCGATACGTTGCAGGAATACTTCTGTAATTGCCAGTGCCACCGCTACGCTTTGATCATGATGATCTGAATCACGATAGCAGTTTTGCAGCCATTTCCAAGACGAGTTACCGGATGAAGTCAACAGCTTCAGGAAGCCTGCTACATCGTCACGGCGCAACGCTTCCACTTGCTGATCGACACGTCCATTTTCTTCTAAGAAGTGCATCGCGCGCAGTACTGCACGATCACCCGCTTGCTCACGCAGCGCTGGCAGATTGGCATATACTTGCTCCAGCGTAATATCGCGACATACTTCCGCACCTAACTGCTTCGCTACCGCAAACATCTCGTTTGGCACACTTGCATAATCTTCCGTCAGATCGGCATGGTTGCCGCCAGTGCTCACGATCAGCAGTGAATAGCCTTTTTCATAAAAATCATACGGCACTGCTTCAATTAACGGCTGTTGCGGATCAGCAAAATCAATCGCTACCAGTCCACCGTACGCACAGGACATCTGATCCAGCAGACCGGACGGCTTGTTCCAGTACCGATTTTCGGCATAACGTCCAATCTTGGATAATGCGACTGCATCCAGCTTGCCATCATTGTATAGCGTATTCAGAATCGCACCGATCAGCATTTCAAACGAAGCGGACGAGCTTAGACCTGAAGCCGACAACACGTTAGTCGTAATATACGCACGGAATCCGCCTACTTTGTACCCTTGTTGCACAAAGCCATCCACGATGCCTTTGACGAGAAGGATTGTAGCGTTTTCATTTTCTGTGGAACTCAGATCATTCAGATTCACTCGAAACTCGCCTTCGTATCCTTCCGATACGAATACGATCTCCTGTTGCTCGGTCGACGCTGCCGCAGCAATCGTATCCAAATGGATGCTGCCTGCCAGCACTTTGCCGTGATTGTGGTCAGTATGATTACCACCAATCTCAACTCGTCCAGATGCGCTGAACAGCTGAACCTGCTGCTCTCCAAAATGCTGCCCGAACTGCTCCAATAGCTGCTCATAGCGCTTCGTCTGCTCCGACAGCTCCTCTTCCCCATATAACTTCACCAGCAAATGCTGTACCGGCTGTTGCTGTACATAATCTGCCGCTTTGGATGTCAAAATACTCATCTTCATTTCCCCCTGCCCGCGTGTATGTATACGCTTCAATAATTGCATTCACATCTTCTATCATAGCGCGACTTGCTTCATACGGAAAGGATAAAATACGAATATTTACGGCAGGATTATAACCGTTTGTCCATCATGTTACGGTCTTGCTAATATACGGTCTTGCTATCACAAAAAAGCAGAAGCGCCATAATGGCAGCTTCTGCTGAATTGTACGATCAACGATATGCTATTGAAATGATACAACTCATCCTGTTCCTATCAACAAGCTGTACATTCATAAAACTATTGTACTAAGCAAGCGGCACCTATACTCCGCTTATTTGCCTGCGTTTGTCTCTTTGCGACTCAATTCGATAAATCGTTTGAGCAGCTGACGGATGTTGCGGAATGACTTCAGACGATAGTTGGCGCTAGTATGACCTGCACCGACTTTAATCGAGAACGAATCTTTGGGCATTTCGGTAAACAGATCCTCATCCGTATGATCGTCACCTACGCCGAAGATAAAGTCATAGTCTTTGCCTTGCAGCATCTGATGCGCGCCATGACCTTTGTTCATACGAGTGTCCTTGATCTCCAGCACTTTGTTGCCTTCGAGAATACCAAGGCTCATCGACTGAGTAATAGAAATGAGCGCTTCACGCAATTCATTGCGTTTTAACTCTGCCATTTCTGGCTCACTTTGTCTGTAGTGCCATGCAAGAGAGTATTCTTTTTCTTCGATCAGAGAACCCGGTGTGCGGTCGGTGTACATTTCGAGTACGTGACGCACCGATTCTTTCCAATCGTTGTCCACACTCATCGTCATCTTCCACTCGCCGCCCGGTTCGCGCAGCCACAGACCATGCGAAGCGATAATGTACAGATCGAGATCGCCTAGCCAGTTCTGCATTACATCGCGGTCACGACCGGTAATGATCACGACGGTATTGTTTGGATCTTCACACAACTCGGTCAGAATGGTACGCAGCTCTTCATCCGGTTTTGCCTGATCTGGCGTCGGTTTGAAACCAACCAGTGTACCGTCATAATCGAGGAACAGGACACGTTTTTGTGATTCCTTGTATGCTTTTTCTACAGCGGATGGCTCGGAACGAATATCAACAACGTCTTTCGTTTCCACTTGAGATTCTGCTGTATTTTTGAGAGCTTCGAGGAACTCGTCTGCCCAGAACTTCACGTTGTAACGCGAAATGCGGCGGTGCAGCATTTTGTTGCGCTCGATTTTCTCATGATCTGGCATATCCAGTGCAGTTTTGATACCAGCTGCGATTGCGCCATAGTCGTTAGCGTTTACGATTACCGCTTCGCCCAGCTCACTTGCAGCACCGGCTGTTTCACTCATTACCAGCATACCTTTGTAATCGCTACGTGCGGCGATATATTCCTTGGCAACGAGGTTCATGCCGTCGCGCAGTGGCGTAACGAGCAACACATCGCTATTCCGGTAAAAGGCAATCAGGTCTTCCTGACTGAATGTACGGAAGAAGAACCAGACTGGCATCCAGCTCAGTGTACCGAATTCACCATTGACGGAGCTGACCAGGCCTTCGATCTCATTTTTCAATTCGTCGTACGCTTCTACGCCAACGCGTGATGGAGCGACGATCAGATTGAGACGTACCTTTTCATGGTACTCTGGATATTTTTGCAGGAATTGACGGAACGCTTTGATGCGCTCAGGCAGTCCTTTTGTATAATCCAGACGGTCGACGGAAATGATATTTTGTACCGTTTTCGTGCTTTCGATAAAATCGCGTGCTTCGTTGGACAGATTGTCTGTACCAGACGATTTGGCGAAGAAATCGTAATCGATTCCCATTGGGAATGCTTCGACTTGCACGGAATACGTTTCGTAATTGATTTTGTACAGGTTATGTTCTTTGCCCAGCAGGCGGCGTACGCTGCTCAAGAAGTGGCGCACATAATCGTAAGTATGGAAGCCGATCAGATTGGCGCCAAGTAAGCCGCGCAAAATCTCTTCACGCCAGATCAGCAGGCGATAGATTTCAAAGGAAGGAAACGGAATATGCAGGAAGAATCCGATCTGCGTATCCGGGTACTTCTCACGAATCAACTGCGGCAACAGCATCAGCTGATAATCGTGAATCCAGATCGTATCATTCGGCTCAATAATATCGTCGATCGAATCGAAGAATTTCTGGTTCACGCGCTTGTACGCTTCCCACGTCTCTTCATTATATTCAGTCATATTCGTAAAATAGTGGAACAGCGGCCAGATCGTTTCGTTACAAAAGCCTTCATAATACTGTTCAATCTCATCATCTGATAAGAAGATAGGCAAACAGTTATATTGATCCTGAAGCTCCTGGTTGATCTCCTTCTGTTCGTCTTCATTCAGGTTGTCGCTCGCAATACCCGGCCAGCCGGCCCAAACGGTGTCGCCCTGCTCATGATAACTTTTCAAACCGGTAGCGAGACCACCGATACTTTTGCTGTATTGAAGTTCGGACTCGTTTTTTTTCACAGTTACAGGTAAACGGTTAGATACGAAAATAATTTTGCTCATTGAATCCCCTCTCCTAATCAACAAAGTATAATTTGCATGTGTATGAGAACGTGAATGAAAGATCCTGCAAATCAGCTTGATTTTAAAACAACCGATGCGCTGATGGGTCATACCGGAATTACCCTTTTTTTCGGATTTCGACACATTTACTATGTAGTAACCTTATTGTGTAACAGACATGAATGTTGATTTGACAAGGCTTTTCGTCCAAATTAGCTACCAGGCATATGTATATTAAAAATAGGATTGTATCGATATTTTGACTATAAACCGTAAGAAAACAATGATGAATATTTTCATATTAACTACATCTGTATTGTGTATTATTGAACGATTTGAACGTTATTCTTGCTCATATACCTTCCTTCTCGCCTGCATCCATCGACTGTATGGTTCCGCTGCCTCAAGCAAGTATCATAATCAAAACAAGCCGGATAACGATAGCGTTCGTTATCCGGCTTACTTCTATATACATATACTCATTCGATACATACGGTAATTCATAATACACGGGGTGAAGCGCTAGATTGCAGTTCTTTCTACCGATTGCAGCTTTTTCTACTTACTCCATGCAATCTTACTGCTTATCCAGTACCAGTTCCAGTTGAACATTGATGTCGTTCTCTGTACTCATTACAACAGAGTGCGGGTTCGTCATACCGAAGTCGGCAAATGTAACAGTCGTTGTACCGGACAGCAGCAGTTGACCGTCTTGATATACGCCTTTCATATCAAATGTCGCTTCTTTTTCTACACCTTTTACTGTCAGTGTACCGGTCATTTTGAATTCATTGGTAGCACCAGATGCCCATTCAGTCGGTACATTTTCAAATGAAGTTGCTTTGAACGTTGCGTTCGGGAATTGGCTCACATCGAAGAAGTCTGCTTCTTGTACGTGACCGTCACGTTGAGAGTTACCAGAATCGATCGCGCTCATGTCGATCTGACCTTCACCTGTCATCTGAGATGTATCATCCACGTTCACGTTCCATGCACCACTTACTTTGTTATCTACAAAGTTAACTGTCTCTTGCGAAGTCGTTACAGAGAAGTATACTTTGGACGTCGACTCATTGATCGCCCAGTTCCCGTTCAGCTCGCTGCCGGTTACGCTCTCTCCTGTCGTTGCAGATGTTGATCCTTCTGCTGATGTACTTTCTGTTGGTACGACACTTTCGATCGCTACATTGTTACCCATGTAACTTTTCAGGAACGTATAGCCCCCTACTCCTGCGATTACAACAATGACTGCAATGGCGATTAACCAGTTCCTTGTCTTTTTATTCATGTGTGATTCTCTCCTTTGATTTCTTTGATATGCACAGTATACAAAGTCAATATGTCGAGAACATGTCCAAATGAATGATTTATTTATTTTTTTTACATAGTAGATTGTTTGGTTTTCCTGCTATATAATGCAATCAATCCACGGTTTATATTGCCGCTGGATTTGTTGCGCCTGTACAATAGAAGCAAGCTGATGAACAGATAGCATGTTGTATCTTCATCTGCTAACACAGGTCATATTACCGGAGAGTTTTTCGTTACTCTGGCAAGGAGCCGCTGATATAGATGAATCTGATTTTGATTGTCGAAGACGAACCGGGAATTGCCCGCGTCTTATCCGCTTATTTAAAAAAGGCAAGCTTTGAGGTCATTCATGCTGCCGACGGTATTACCGCACTGGAATTATTCAAGCAGCACCAACCTGCACTCGTCGTATTGGATGTGATGTTACCCGGCATGGATGGCTGGGAACTGTTGCAGCTCATTCGCGAACAAGGCGCATGCCCAGTCATTATGCTTACCGCCCGCGATGGCATCGAAGATCGCCTTAGCGGTTTGGACGGTGGTGCCGATGATTATATGACCAAGCCGTTTATACCGGAAGAGGTAGTTGCGCGGGTCAATGCGGTATTGCGCCGCCGACCGTATGTGAATGATCGCAACAGCAAGCGTCATTTTGGCAATCTCGTTATTGATTATGCTGCCAAATGCGTCTACCTGAACGGCGCTGAGGTTGGTCTCAGTCCGCGCGATCTGTCACTGCTGTTATTTCTGTCTGAATATCCAAACCGTACGTTTACACGCGATCATCTGATTGAACAGGTGTGGGGCATGGATTACGAAGGTAGTGATCGTGCCGTCGATCTATCGGTCAAACGATTACGCCAGCTGCTCTGTAACTGGTCTTCTGATGTGGGCGAGATTCGTACGTTACGAGGAATGGGGTATCAATTTTGGATCAGCGAGTAAAACCGAAACGAACCGTCTCGATGCTGTCTTACTGGACGATCCGTTACTTTATCATTCTATGTATCGGATTCGGGATTATCGCGCTTGCCGCTATCTATTGGGTGCGCGATACGACAATGGATAACCGGATTCGGACGGCTGGGCTGCTCGGTCAAGAGGTTGCTGACCGCGTGACTACATCGTCAGGCGAGATCAACGTTCCGCCCAATCTGGATTATATTATCAAAAATCGACTGCGTTTCTTTAATATCGACGATGGCACTTGTCTGATCATTACCGACAAGCAGGGCAATCTAATGTTCTCGCGTCCGGCAATTACCGAGAAGCAAATGTATAACAAACTGTCAGACGATCTCAGTCAGGCACGCGATGAGCGCTTTATGGCGATCAACACACCGATTGACAATAGCAGCAATCAGCAGATTGGTCAGGTTAGCATTTTACAATCCAAAAAATCGCTAACTTACAGTCCCAAAGAGCTGACATTCATTTTCGTGCTGCTCGGTATGCTCATTCTAGCAGGCTGGCTCACCATCTATCTGCTCTCGCGCAAGCTGGCACGTCCATTAGGTGGAGTCGCCGAGGCTGCACAGCAGATTTGTGCAGGCAATTACGACGTCAAGCTAAACATTCACACACGGGAAAAAGAGATTCAGGAGCTCGTCTCTTCCTTTGAAGAAATGGCGCAGCGTCTTAAACATCTGGAAGAATGGCGTGCCCTCTCGCTCGCTGGTGTCACACATGAGTTGAAAACGCCCGTCACGTCGATCAAAGGTCTGATGATGGCAGTACGCGATGATGTCGTATCTGGCGAGGAAGCGCACGAGTTTCTGGACATTGCACTCAAAGAATCGGATCGTATGGAGCGCATGGTTGCCGATCTGCTCGATTATAATGCCTTCGCCTCCGGCAGTGTCGAGGTGCGCCGCGATAAATTGGATCTGCAATTACTAATCCGCGAAGTTGCTCATCAATGGAAACTGACACATGAAATGCACGAGATCGACATTCAGCTGGATCTGCCGACAGAGCCGATGTACACTACTGGCGATTCGCTACGTATTCAGCAAATTATCGTCAATCTGCTGAACAATGGCTTGCAGGCTGCCGATCAGTCTAGCTGCATCCGCTTCACGATTCGTATGTTTGCCGATAACGATCTATTGCAAGTGGAAGTAACAGACAACGGCTCCGGGGTAGCACCGGAAGATCAATATCATATTTTCGAACGATTTTACCGTGGGGAAAAGAAAAAGCGTAGCGTACGCGGTCTGGGTCTCGGTCTGACATACAGCCAACTGCTTGCACGCGCACAAGGCGGCGAACTACTACTACGCCGCAGTTCACCAGCAGGCAGTACCTTTGCATTGGAATTGCCACGATGAGCCTATAACAGAATGAGTCTATACAATAATGCAAAAGATGAGTCTATGTAACAATGCAAAAGCTCCAGCAGAATGAGGTATCTTCCTCTCTGCTGGAGCTTTTGTTATATACAATACATATTTATTCGCAAGCGATGCCGTCTTTGTCACGATCCAATTTCAGACGGTATCCCGGTTGACCTTTGTACAATGGAGCTTTGCCTGCTTTACGTACAGCAGTACAGTTTTTGTAAAAGACACCTTTCACGTTAGTGAAGCCAGATACCTGCTGCGAAGGTTGGGCTTGAGCGGTAGACGATACAGCGACGCCCGTTCCAGCGATTAGTGCTGCGGTAACAATGCCTGCGAACAACTTTTTCATTTGATTCATTTGTAGTAACCCCTTTGTCTGTATGATGTTGTGATCGGTAACGCCTTTTTCTCTTTAAGTGAATCAGTTAGTTATGTGTTCCTGTGTATTCTATCACATAATTATGTTTTATTTTACCTTTTTTTCAAAATAAAATTTTTTTTGTACATTTTAGTTTTGAACGAAGCTTAGGTGGAAATGAACAAGAGAATATGAGCAGGATGGGATGAGGAATAGTAGCTAAGTAACGTGCAGGTTTATATTCTATTATGAATTTTTCATATATTGAAATTATTATTTTAATTAGTAGTTTAAAGGAATCGAATGGTATTGCAATCCAGATAACGTAATCCTTGTTGCTTCAACCTTTTATCGTACAAAACAAAGCGAGCAACAAAGTGATCGGAACAGCAAACACTCCATATTCCCGCTCGGCAAAGACCGAACTTGGAACACGGAGTGCTCACTCTGGCGATACATTAGGGCGATCCATTCTTTATAGAATATGACGCGATGTATCATTTCATATGACAAAGCCATTGTTCTAATTACTGCTATAGCAGCATTTATCCTATCATCACTACAATGCTATACACCGCTACGCCTAGCGAAATGAGCGAAAATCCTGCGCAAACATAATTCATCCTCGCCGCTTGTTTGCTACGCAACATTGTCCACAACTGGTATCCCGCCTGCACAATGCTGACAATAGAAATGATCCAGATCGCTCCCATCACAATTTCCATCCATGGGATTGCGCTGCTCGTACTACCATCACTCATATGACTCATCCCGCTATGATCCATACTATCCATATGATTCATTCCACTCATGCCATCCATGCTCATTCCACTTCCGTTCATCTCCATACTGCCCTGTTCCATCATCACCATCGACGATGCCAGTGCAGGCACAATTAACATATGAATGACATGCAGCAGAACAATCACTACAGCTGGCAATAACGATGAGAGCATTGGGAGGGTAGACATCGCCTTGCTGCGAGTCACATCAGGTACAGCACGACCATGCACAGACCAGACCGTTGTTTTCTCCATCAGGCTTCCTCCTTCATCCATGGTTATGATGCTGACAGTGACCGTGCGCCTTCGATGGCGAAGGTGGCACATCCAGTGCTGGACTACGGTCGAAGAATCCGGTCGGTTTCAGCATAAAACTGATATACGCTGTCGGCATCACGGGCCAGTCCTCTGGACGCGTAATATGATGATGCCCCATGTTGTACCAGACCACCACGTCCGTGTTCTCAATATCCCGATCCGCTTCGGCCCAGTATTGCAGCCCGTCACCGCCTGCATGCTGATTCGGATAACTGCCAGAAGCATAACGTTCTTCCGGGTCAAACGGAGTCACATACAAATGATGCTTCAGAAATCCGGCACGTTTCATTAGCGGTGAATCGTCATGCGCATACGGATACGCATTCTCCCCAGCAAATAGCTTGTAACCGACCGGATCACCAAGCGCATTCTTCATAGTCGGATTGATAAATTTCCAGTAGCGCGCGGTTCGCAGGTCGAGGTCACGAATCGCTTCTGACTCTTTGCGGAACGTAGTCGTTACTGGATAGAAGCCATTGCTGTACGGATTGTCGGGACCTTTTTCCATCGAAACGGTATTCACTTCGCACACGGAATTGTTCGTGCCATCAATCATCAGATCCATACGCACATTGAAGAAATGCTGATGATGTGCGGCGAATAGCTGTGGTGCAATCAGATTACCGTACGGATAACGCGTATCTGGCTGAATCGCTTCTGTATGCAGAATACCCGTCAGCTTCACTTCAAATTGAATCGAACCGTCCTGATAAAAGTACCAGAAAAATCCGTATTCATAGTTGCCGACAGTGGAGATGCTGGACAATACCAATCGGCGCGAACGACGCACTTCCACATGCCCGGTACGCCAGTCCGTATGCTTCCAACCGATACCAAAATCTTCTTCATGCAGACAGACCGCATTGTTAATTTGAATAATATTGCCCTGACTATCGGAGAAATGAGCGTCAAAATAACGAATCTCGCCCAGACAGTCACAGCCCAGCTCCAGCGGATTGGCAAGCATCCCGATCCCGTATTCACCAGCATCAAAGGCATTGTTGCGATTGACTGGCTCGGTCGGATCGCCATATGGCACGACCATTTCCGATAAAGACGCACGATACAGAATCGGACGCTCTCGTCCCTGATCGTTGTAGCTGACCGTATGCAGTACTAACCCTTCGCGCGAAGTAAAGCCAAAGCGGACTTTCCACTTTTGCCAGCATATCTCATGTCCTTGCACTGTAAAGCTCGGTCCCTGCGGCTGCACAATATCAAGTGGACGTATATCACTGCGCAGTGGTCCGACCGCATCAGCCGTATAATTGCCATCCAGCGGAGGCAATGGCACAATCTCGCGGTCAACCACCTTCATCACTTCCATATGATTCAGATCGACTAGCGCATACAGCCCGGAGATCGGACGAGCATACAGATTATCAAACTCAGATGTACGATAATAGCTCAGCGCCCGCACGATACGTCGCCCTTCCTCTTCTTCATGTCCAAAGTTTCCCGCCGACCACGGATCCACCATAATTTTATCCATATCTGTCAGTCCGCGACGCTCAAGAGCAGCGATCATATCGGGATTGCTTTTCACTACGTTCTGACACTCCATAAACTCATCCGCCATAATCGACGGCTGCACACCCGGAATATGCTTCCACGAAACGATGTGCCCACCAGTTACGGATACGACTGCTTCGTAGGTCTGCCCATCACGATTGTTCAATACGATGCAAAACGCTTCACGCTCTAACAGATCACCGGCTTTGTATTGCAATACTTGTGCTTTGGGAGGCTCATACAAATTCACACTGGCAAAGCGATAATGCTCGTCCAGTTCCTTTTCTTTTCGCAAAATCGCAATCGTTTGTTCCAGTTCAAGCGCCGTGAGCGGCTCCAGTGGATGAGTGACTGTTTCTAATTGAATCGACATGATGATGTCCTCCTTCATAGTTAAAGTCAACTTTTCTGACTATTCATGTTGAAATCATATCGAAATTCATCTAGTTATGTATTGTAAAAATGGGATCAACAGAAAAAAACATCTCTTTTGCGTAAGTTAAGTTAACATATATTCCGCTTTTTACAATCAACGATGAGAGGAGATGTACATAATAAGACAAGGAATACATGCAATCCATTTAAGGGGGAATGAATATGGATCAAACGACATCCAATGTACAACCACATCCTCGGCAGCAAGCATCGCTTATGCCGGATGCATTGGGCGTGCCGGGTCTGGTGTTTTTCGTTATTTCGGCTGCTGCACCGTTGATGGCATTGATGGGTACACTTACTTTTTCAATGGGGCTAGGTAACGGGGTTGGTGCACCGGGCATTTATGTATTGGCGCTAATTCTATGGATGCTATTCGCGGTCGGGTATACATCAATGAGCCGTCATGTGCGTAATACAGGTGCTTTTTACGCTTATGTATCCAAAGGGCTTGGTAAAGTCTCCGGCATTAGTGCCAGTCTGCTGGCGATTGTATCGTATTGTGCATTGTTGCTGGCGTTATACGGTCTGGTCGGTAACGCATTTAACTCATTATTGATGGAAGTCGATATTCATCTGCCATGGTGGGTATACTCGATCCTCTGTTGCGCGATCGTAGGTGTTCTTGGATATCGACGTGTCGATGTAGGAGCGAAGCTGCTTGGGGTGTGCATGATTATGGAAGTGATCATACTGCTGATCATCGCTGTTGCTGCGCTAACAACGGGCACGGCGGAAGGCTACACAGCAGCACCATTCCAGATGGATGTCTTGTTTGGTGGCTCGCCTGGTATTGCAATTATGTATTGCATGGGTGCCTTTATCGGGTTTGAAGCTACTGTCATCTATGGAGAAGAAGCCAAAAATCCGAATCGCACGATCCCGGTTGCTACGTACACAGCGGTTGGCATCCTCGGATTGCTGTACGCTTTTATCAGCTATAGTATTGTGATTGGTTGGGGCGAAACTGGCGTTATGAACAAAGTGAATACGATTCTGACACAGGGACTTGATCCTGCCAGTCTGTTTACCGATCTGGCGGCAAGTCATCTAGGCAGTTGGTCGGTATGGGTGCTGCGCTCCTTGTTCGTGACTAGCGCGTTTGCCGGGCTGATCGCGTATCATAATGTTATTGCACGTTATTTGTTCTCAATGGGACGCTCTGGTATTCTGCCTGGTGCGCTCTCCCGTTTGCATACTCATCATCGATCTCCACATATCGCTGGCTTGCTGCTGAGCATATTGTCGTTGATCTTTATCGGATTGACTATTGCAGCTGGCTGGGACCCTTTTTTACAAACGTTTGCTTATTTATCTGCAATGGCGAGTCTCGGTCTGCTCTGTCTATATACAGTTGTTGGTTTTGCGATTGTATCATTCTTCATTCGCACGGGCACCGATCGACGTCTCTGGCATAGTAAAATCGCTCCGCTCCTGTCCGCCTTCGGTCTACTCGCTGCCACGCTGATTACGATTATCAATTTCCCATCACTCGTCGGTACAAGCGCGTCGTCTGTACCGTTGCTCATGGAATTCACACTTGCACTTGTAGCTGTTGTCGGTGTCTGCATCGGCATCTGGCTCAAGCTGTATCGACCATCGGTTTATGAACAAGCGGGCGAATCCATTGCCGAAGCAGAAAGTGAAGCTGCTAGTTCCACCGTTTGACATCCAGCACAAGCTAGGACCAAGCATTGCACAAAAGGTGCCACATAGATAAGGTGGCACCTTTTGTATTCTAATTCTACCCTCTCTATGAATCACAACACTTCTGTATGTATGACAAAAGCCCGGCAATGCTGTTCATTTCGATTCTGAACAGTATTGCTGGGCTTTAGCTTTGCGTGTTGGAGCTTTCCTTATAAGAACTTTACCTATTGGATTCCCCAATGTAACAAAGCTTCGTCACAATAACTCCAGCTCCATCACCAATTTACGCTGACTCCATTCCAAACGTAGCTGATACGGTGACAGATGGCTGAACTTTTTAAAATTATTCACAAAATGCGAATGATCATAATATCCCTGTTCATGTACAATATCGAGCAGATCGACATCATTTTTCATAATCATATGCAGGGCATGCTGGAAGCGAACCGTCTGGGCAAAAAGCTTGGGCGAGAATCCGACATAATCCTCAAACTTTTTACGCAAATATCGTGTTGAATACCCGGTATGCACCGATAGATCGTTCACCGTAATATTACCGCGATAACCTGTAATCTCATCCAAACAATACTGCACCAACTCTGGCAACTGCTCCGTCGTCATTAGCGGCAAAAAGAGCGCAGCAAACCATTGCACCCGTTCGTGAAAATCCTGCGCCTCAAAGATCCGCTGCATGTACTCGTCCGGTAGTGCAAACACATCCTGCAATGTTACCCGCTGCTCAATCCAGTCCTTGAGAGGAATCACACCAATCCCATGTCCCGGCAAAAAGCGAACGCCAAAATAACGCGCGCCCGGCTGAAACCGCATCACCTTCGCCGCTAACACACTTCCACAAATCTCAGCATGTGGCTGCACAGCATCACAATAAAATAACACATCCACACACCCATCCGGCACAACATGAATACATTCTGTTTGTTCACCGCTCGTAAATTCATAATACAGCACCGGCTGACCTGGTTTTTGCGTCATATTATCTTCCATATAAAACTTAGTTTCCAGCTGGAAACCAAATTGAATCGGCATGATAAGGGATGGATGAGTTACTGATGTACCAACCATTGACACAACCTCCTTTTATTACAGCCTTATTTAAAAATAGACCCGATTCTCTGTTATGATATTTATCACATATATTACGTATATTATAATTAAAATTTGAATAGGTTCAAGTTCCGATTTTTACAATGACATTTCCATAGATTGATATGTACCTCTCTCCGTTTTTGTAGCCAAACGTTGAAATGCAATACAAAAAGCTCTGAAACAAACAATCCCATCGCTATCCTACTAGCGATATTGTCTGTCTCAGAGCGATATACATACAATCTGCAAGCTTCTGTACTGCATTCCTCTTCTCTATGCTCATTCAGCACGACCACACCTTACGAAACGCACGAATTACATCGCCATTGCGCGAACGATCCAGCACTGCAAACGTAATATGCTCAAACAGTACCGCATACTGCTCATCCAGCAAAATCTCACGGAACCAGCGTGCTACTTCGGACGGATCGTTACGAAATACACCACAGCCAAATGCGCCCAGCACCAGATGACGCTCTCCTTGCTCCGCGGCTACAGCCAAAATATAACGAATACGCTCCTTCATGATGATTTCAATCTGCGCAACCTTGTGCGCTTCGCGCTCGCGTACAATACCGGCATTGACCGCTGGTGACGTGATCATGGATACCGTATACGGATCATTGCGCAAGCAACCATCATCTTCGCGGAATACGACTACATCCGGGGAATAGATCATATAATGCGAATACATACAGCTTTTCTCACGGCGATTATAGGTGTACATCTCTTCCATTTGTACGATGGAGGGGTAAAGTGACGAAGAACGTGCCAGACTTTCTTCCTGCGCCTGACTGCCGCCGAGAAACCCGCCACCCGGATTCCGTGCCGAAGCAAAATTCAATGCCAGCACCTGCCGCTTATGCTGTTCCTTCACGAATCGTTCCGCTGCCTGCAAGGTGGATTCGTTGGTACATTCTATTGTGGCAAATCCATTGCCCGTCGTGGTTGATGCTTGCAATTGTGCAATTTGCTGCTGCACCGACTGCTTCACGTTAGGAAGACGATCAGGAGCATACAATACAGCATCTTTTACCGAATGGGCGATAGCATCAGCAATATGATGCTGTTGTCCATCAGGCGACATGTACTGTCCTTTGTCCAAAATATCCAGCGTTTGCTGTGCCCATTGTAAGCGGATATTCCGCATGTTTGCGTTTTTGCTGTCCTTTGGATGCTGTATTGTATTGTTAGATGCTGGCGCTTGCTGACGATCTGATTTCTGTCGGTGTAGACGAGCTTGTCGTTTATCATGATTGGATCGTTCCCATTTGGACATAGATGGGGATGAATGATTGTTGTTGCTGCTCATATTCTTTCCTCATTTCGATATACACTCTACAATCTGTATCTGTTCATACAGCTCTGTATATATTCTAAATTCAAGTTACTGTTGTTCTTGTAATAACGTATCGCGCAGCAAAGTTAGTACCTCGCCAAGCCAATTGGTGCCTTTCCATGTGTTACGGTTCAGGATTAGTGGATTGTCTGCTTCCAATCCTACGCCCCAGATGGTATCGCTTGGACTAGCTTCAACGAGTGTCGTACCAGCTGTAGACAGCAGCGCAGACAGCAAATCGGGATTTTGCGTAAACTTGGCTTCATTCCCCTTATATACAATATCTCGCGCATGCTGCTGCCACTGTTTCTTATTAAAATGTTGTACTTCGCGTCCCAGCTGCTTCTGCTCACGGGGATGCTTCGCTCGCAAAATGCGCTGCGCCGTTTGCTCATCTTCAAATAACATTGCCTTCCCGTACATCATATACTGCTCGGCACTGTGAAAATGATTCCCGTCGATCGTAAATTCAGCCGGATGCCATTGCGAGAACGGCGATTCGGTATGATAAAACAAAGTGAATGTCTCTTTAGATTTGGAACTCATTATTTTTCTCCTTTCATTAGGAATAGGGGCACAGCATCAAGCGTCTTCCCATTCTGGGCGGAAGCGGTACAGTTGAGATGGGCGATGCCCTGCATCCTTCGTATACTCATTCGTAGCGGTCACACGCGTCGCCATCTTGCGACGGAAAGCGGGTGCTAGCAATTCACGATCCAGAATAATCTCATATACTTGCTGAAGCGCTGATAATGTAAATAACGGCGGCATCAGGTTAAACGCAATATCGGTATATTCAATTTTGCTACGCAGTCGCTCTAATCCGTAAGCAATCATTTTCAAATGATCAAATGCGATACCTCCATGATCCAGCACTTCCCACTTCACACCTGCCACCGTACCATGATACGTGCGCGTTACACGCACTGTGCCGCTTAATTGTAAGTGTTGATGGGATAACGTCACCTGCATTTCCTTTTCCAAACGACAGCCGTCTTCCAGATGTATCTTCTTCTCTTGCGTAATTCGGTAATCAAGCTTGAACCAGCGAGCATCGCTGGCATCTTCACCCGCACGCACCTGTTGACTGGTGGAATCGACAAGCGCCATATATGAAGCGCTAATGACCCGAGTCCGTGGATCGCGATCCACATCGCCCCATGTATATAGCTGTTCCATATAGATGCGCTCTAATCCAGTCTCACTATGCAATTCGCGCGCTGCCGCTTCATCTAGACTTTCATTCATACCGACAAAGCCACCCGGCAACGCCCATTGCCCTAGAAAAGGATGCTCTCCACGCTGAATTAACAACAAATGCAATGATTTCTCCGGCAATTTACGATAGTTATCCTGCTCCTGATCCAGAATCGTAAAAATCAGCATATCCGCAGTTGCCGAAGGTCGCTCAAATTGCGATGCGTCGTACCTGTCCAAATATTCATGCTCTGTCAGCCCCTGTGCGTCCACCGGCTGCTCTGATTGATTATGGCTCATCCTATTGCCCCCGTTTTTATCATGTTCATATTCAATGAACAAAAAATAAGATCATGCGCGCAGATCTGTTACATATAGTAGATAGTGGTTACATAATGAGTGTTAGACTGTATCCTTGCTTAGTTATACATGTGCTATTTACATACTCGCTACTTATAATTGTGCTGCCTACATACTTGCTACTTGTACATACGAATAGAGCTTTTATTTTGAAATAGTCGTTGTACTTGGTCTACATTTCTATTTTTTGGCTACTGATATCGACTCGTTGTATTCACTAATTATCGTTATTATCCTTACATAACTGCTACGCTTACTATACATCTATTATCTATCTTGCTTCTTGCTTCTTGCTTCTTGCTTCTTGCTTCTTGCTTCTTGCTTCTTGCTTCTTGCTTCTTGCTTCTTGCTTCTTGCTTCTTGCTTGTTCATTATCAAGATAATCAAACCACTAATTCTCTTTTTAATATTATCTAAATGTTAATAACATATTGTTATTATATTCAGTTGTTGTATCATCGTCAACCCGATTTCGGATTTGCATGTCCGACTCTCTCTAACAATGAATTCCTTAAAGCGAAACTATTAAGCTGCTGTTGCGTATAAACAATGATGCGGATCGTTGACTCATACATGGATGATTGTGTAAATCATTTAAATTTTTAATGAATGATCAGTAATATCATTGCTGTTATAACCGATATATAAGGTATACTATGTGTAACATATGCCTATATCGCATTTTGCGTAGATGATGTGATACACGAAGCAGCTACGTTACGCTGCCGATGAACGAATACGGAGGCATTGCAGAAAGGTGTACAATGTTTACCCGTTGAAGGTAAAGGAGTGAAACTATGAGAATTAATCCTATTGATGCCGTACGTAAAATCACTGCTGATTTTGCTGCTTATACACGCCAGATTTTCGAGAAAAAAGTCGGCGAACAAACGGAACGTACCCGTCAGGAACCAGTAAAAACGACCAATGATACGAATGTGCAATTTGATCAGCTGTTAGAGAAAATCCCGGCAAATCATACAGTGTTGCCTGCCGCGATGCCTGCGGTCGCCTCGTATCAGGAACTGGCTGCACTGAAATTGCAAAGCGGAACGTATGAACATGCGCTACCAATTAGTCAGCGAATCTCAGTTGCGCAAAAAGCGTACGAAGGCTCCATGGTCGATCAGGGTCATGTGACGATTGAACCGTTTGATTCGCGTGCTTGATCTTTCGTTTCCAATAGCAAAAAACCTTCCTCTGCAATCGGGGAAGGTTTTTTATTTATATTACACCATAGGTTTCGTTTCATCGACCGCTGTTGTTACAGCTTTCACTTCGTATTTTGCATGACTTACATTCAAAATATATTCAGGCTTCGGTTGACCAGCTTTATTGCGATGACCTTGAACATGGGCGTCGCTTTTCTCCCAGTTTTTCCAGTCTTGTTCTGATTCCCAGCGGAACATAATCAAGACTTCTTCTTCTCCGCGGCGCACTTGCTTGACCAACACCTGCATATCAACAAAACCCGGCTGTTGTACCACAATAGTTCCCGGTTGGCTAAAACGCTCTACAACTTGATCGGCAGATCCTTCACTGACCGTAATTGTACGCAAAATAACGAACATCATAATCCCTCCTTACACCAGTTGGTTCCGGCGAATGAGTATATTATAATTGATAATCATTATCATTGTCAAAACAAAAGGTTTTATACTAACCTATTATAGTATGCGTTCAATATACGCTCTCATGCAAAATTTCACCTGTACGTGACAGATCATATCCACCGATAGCTTTCAGTTCATTTTGAAACTCCGTCGATTGCAAAATACGCTTCAACAGAGCAATCCATTCGGCATTTTCCGGTTTATTCAGCACGACCAAATCATAACGCTCCAATGTAAGCGGTACAAACTCTACACCAACCAGTGCAGCTGCCTTCTCACTCCCTACCCCCACATCCGCTTCACCAGCAGCAATACGCGCAGCTACAGCGATGTGCGATGTTTCTTCACGGTCATAACCTTGCAATGTAGATGGACGAATATGATGTAGTCGCAGTTGTTCATCCAATAGTACCCGCGCCCCGGCTCCGCGCTCGCGATTAACGATACGGATGCCGCGCTGATCCAGCTGCTGCCACTCTGTAATACGTTTCGGATTGCCGCGCTGCACATACAAACCTGCACGCCGGGAAGCCAGATTGATGAGCGTAAACGGGTGAGACACCATCAGCTTGTTCACATACGGCAAATTGTATTCGCCCGTCTCTCCATCGAATAAATGTGTGCTTACAATATCCGAATTGCCCATATACATCGAGACAAGACTATCCATACTACCAGCAAAAGAGCGCAGCGGACGGTAACGTTGTTCTTTTTCTATATAACGTGCCAGCAGATCGAGGCTGGTATCTTGACCGGTAATCACAATCGTCTTCATATTCACGGGCGGCGGCACAGGCTCTTCAGTAATCGGCTGCACATTGCCTACATTGCGTAAAATCTCTTCTGGACGCGCATAAGCGGCATGTACAAATGCTGGCGAAGCACCCGCTTCTTCTGTACCATGCTGTTCTGGTGGAAGATGATTAGCTGCATCCGGTGCTAGACCAGATGCGGGAACATGTGCCAGTCCGCCACTTTGGAACTCCTGTAATTGCAATTGACCTGCATTTTCGCGCAGCATGCCATCTTTGGAACGCTGCTTGTACTGCTCCAGATCGTTATGATCGATGCGCATCTGCTTGCCGACACGATAGGCGGGCAAGTCGCCTTTTTTGATCAGATCGTACACCGTCAGCTTGGACACTTTTAGCAGACGGGCGATTTCTTCAGTTGTATAGGATATCTGCTCGCTCATATGCAGTCCCTTCCTTATTTCAAAATTTCTAGTTCCAATACATTCATTTCCTAATATATCGTTCATTGTAGTATAGATGGTGATAAACAACGATAGCTTTGTACGATAAAACAGGTTACATACTTGCACACTCTATAGCTGACACAATATGTTCATGATTTATCTATTCAGCTGGATCAGGTTTGTATAAGCAACGATAGCCGAACTAAATACCACCGTTTCAGCTATGTTCATCTTACCTGCGTATAGACCGTATTTCAATTCGCAAAAATTAAACCTAAGCCACTTTAAATATAACTAGATATAATTAGTATTATCCTGTATGATTTAGTACGTACATTTTGCATGATACGGCGAAATAATACATATCATTAAGGAGGATTTAAAATGAATATGCCATCCCATTCTTCTACTTCATCCCGTCGCTCAGCTTCGCGCCTGCGCATGACGGTTCTGATCATGCTGACCGTTCTGGCTGTCATGCTCAGCGCCTGCTCATCAACAGCGAATACAACAAGCGATTCCAACTCTACATCCACACCAGCGGCAAGCAACGAAAGTAGTTCCACTGCAACTACCGAACTGACCATCTCTGCTGCTGCAAGTTTGACGGATAGCCTGCAAGAAATTCAAAAGCTGTACGAAGCTAACTATCCGAATGTCAAATTGACCTTCAACTTCGCCGCTTCCGGTACACTGCAAAAGCAAATTGAACAAGGTGCTCCGGCTGACCTGTTCATCTCCGCAGGCAGCAAACAAATGCAAGCCCTGATCGACGAGAAGCTGGTTGATAAAGACCACGAAATCAACCTGCTGACAAATGAACTGGTACTTGTTGTACCCAAAGATAGCACTACAACACCGGCAAATGTCGAAGACCTGAGCGCTGATAGCATCAAGCGTCTCGCTATCGGTACACCAGAATCTGTTCCTGCTGGCATGTATGCCAAACAAGCACTGGAAAAAGCCAATCTGTGGGATAGCCTGCAAGCCAAACTGGTACAAACCAAAGATGTGAAGCAAGTGCTCTCTTATGTCGAAACAGGCAACGCCGATGCAGGCTTTGTATACAAAACCGATGCGATGGAATCCGATGGTGTGAAGATCGCCTTCACTGCTAGCGAAGACAGTCATGATCCAATCGTCTATCCGGCAGCTGTACTGTCCGCTACTACTCACCGCGAAGATGCAGCACAATTTTATGCGTATCTGCAAACGGAAGAAGCCCAGGCGATCTTTGCTAAATACGGCTTTAACAAGGCCGCTGCTACCTCATGAGTGAAGCCTGGTCCTGGGACAGCATTGGCTTTCCAGTAACGCTTTCGCTGCAAATCGCCTGCTTTTCCAGTATCGCGGTATTTATTATTTCGATTGCGGTCGCAACACTGATGGGCAAATATTCGTTTCCCGGTAAAGTTATTCTGGAAACAATCTTCATGTTGCCACTTGTCCTGCCGCCATCTGTAGTCGGTCTGCTTCTGCTCACCATCCTTGGACGACGTAGCTGGATTGGTCAGGCGGCAGAATGGCTCACGCATCAGCCAATCGTATTCAGCGTTACCGGTGCGGTTATTGCCGCCACCGTTGTTGCCTTCCCACTCGTCTACCAGACACTCAAAACCGGCTTTGCACTCGTCAACCGCGATGTACTAGAATCGGCACGCTCACAAGGCGCCAATGAGTTACAGGTGCTTGTGTATATGATTCTACCGCTCGCCTGGCGTTCGCTAATTACCGGCTTTGTGCTCGGATTCGCTCGGGCGCTTGGTGAATTCGGCGCTACACTGATGGTTGCCGGCAATATCCCTGGCAAAACGCAAACGCTACCGACAGCCATTTACTTCGCTGTCGATGCGGGCAATATGCAGCTTGCTTGGAGCATGACCATCATTACGATTCTGATCTCGTTTATCCTACTATTATTAACTAGCAACATTCGCGGCTCCGATTAGGGAGTCGCGTTTTTATTGTTTTCCAGAGCTATGTATAAGATTGAAATATAGGATCGAAAATCTGTATTTCTACATTCCATTCAAATATTTGGCATTCAAACATTATTTTGAAAAATTTAATTGAGAATGCTATGATAAAGTATCATCTATACTTCGCTTGATTGTGTTCCAGCTTATATCTGTTTTCGCTCTGTCATCCAGCATATTATCCCTTCGTTTACATAGGCAATTCCATATTCCTATTCTTGCAGTACGACGAACTAGATTGGCATAGCTTCTTACGTTTCTACCTTATGAATGCAGTCATCCACCGAAAAGAGGTTGTATATTCATGCTCAAGCTTCATCAGCTTTCTGATATTTCTGAATTACAGGCAATTTGTGAAAAGCAGGATCATATTATGCTGAAACTAAACTGGGATATGCTCAAAAATCGTGCTCCCGGAAGTCTTGAAGACTTTTTTGATTATGAAGATGGCGAACTACGCTCGTTTCTAGCATTGTACCGGTTTGGAGCCAACGTAGAAATCTGTGGCATGACCCACCCGGATTATCGGCATCAAGGTCGGTTTAGCAAACTATGGAAACAAGTAACAGATAGCAATCTATTAGAAAATAAACAGAAAATCCTCTTTAACATTCCTCATTCTTCAAAAGATGGACAACAGTGGGCGTCATCGCGGCACGCCGGTCTTCATAGTGTGGAGTATACTCTCAAACTGGGAGACGATATGAGCGGGCTTGGCATTGGTAGTACGGAGCTTGTATCGCTGCGCCCCTTCACACAGGACGATGCCGAATTGTGGGCACGATTGGATGCAGAAGCATTCGACATTTCGGAATTTTCAACATTAGCAGCGTTATCTAGTCCACATCGCTCATTATCGCGGGTAATGCATATCATTGAGTATCAAGGGCTGGCTGCTGGTAAAATTGAAGTCGATCGTCAGGGCGAACATAGCTGGATTTATGGCTTTGTCGTTGATCCGGCGCTGCGCGGGCATGGGATTGGACGTAGCGCTCTACGGCAGGTTACATTGGATGAGAAAGCAAAAGGCAAGCATGTGTGGCTAGATGTCGTAGCCGATAATGCGCGGGCACTGCATTTATACGAATCATGTGGATTTGTGCACGAGGATGTACAGGATTATTATGAATATGTATATGCTGCTGCTAAAACCAATCGATAATCAACATACACAAAAAGCGTTTATCACAGCGATGGAGGTCCGGTCCACCGCTGGATAAACGCTTTTTTGCAGAACTGCTGAACTTTCCGTACATGACTGGGACAGACGGTTCAACAGTCCTGTTCCCCTGTAACAGGGAAGGCCGTATGTTCATGTGTTGCGTATATATGTGAAAAGGCAAGTGGCATCAAAATGATGGGGGATTTTGATACCGTCCTCTTTCACCTAAGTGAGGCTCCATTTCGGAGCAAGGTATGCCGTACCGGCGTTACTTCTGCAATTGGCGCAGATCGTATTTCCGCCCGGCACGGCATGGCGGAGCAATTCCAGGTAATCGAGCGAGCGACCATATTGTTCCGCTGACGGAATATGGTGGCTAACCGTACCTGCCGAGATGTTGAACATCTCGATACGCTCCGGCATGCTGCCAAAGGCTGTCCGACAAAACACGGTGGACAGATGAATAAACGCATCTTCCAGATGGGGCTCATGCTCCCAGAAAAATTTCTGGACAATCAGGCTCTTGTGTCCGGGTGGTACAACACCCGGTTGCGCTGTTGTCCAGGGAATCTGCCATGCCGCCTGGAAAATCAACGATAGTTCCGCACCCAATTCAGGCACGATGACCTTTTGCTGTTCATATAACATGACCGGATGTGGGGCATGCTGATGCTCTGCAAGCAATGTGCCCAGATGAGCGATCACAGTGTCCTTTACGTCCCAGTAGTGGGCTTCACTTTCAAACCCGACCGGACGGCGAGGCCAGCGAAAATCGACCAGCTTGCCAATATTGCTTACTTCCCGCATATCCGGGGAAAGGCTGTAATATGCGTTAATCGCATGACCGATAGCGTACAGAACGCGCTGCTTCCACGTCGGTTGCGAGGACGGGGAAGCTGGCTTTTGTTCGCCATAGGTCTGACGCAGCCAATCCTCCAGCTTGTAATCATGGAGCACAGGTGGCTCCGAAACAATCGTGTGTGTACTCATTCTGTCATTCACCTGCTTCCAGACAAGACTTTGCCGATTAATTATACGACGCTGGCAACCGCGTTTACGAACTGTTTACCGAAATTACGGCAGACATCTTTGTCTTCCGATGAAGGATTCAGTTCGATCTTCAGGTTGTCCTGCACCAGCTCGGCACCGCGCTCCTTCAGTTTCTCCGACAGCAGATCAACCGCTGCGGCAAACTGGTCATACGCTGTGTCTCCACTACCGAATACGGCAGCTTTTTTACCGGACAGGTCCAGCTCATCCATATCTTCGTAGAAATCGAGGAATTCGTCCGGCAATTCGCCGTCGCCCCAGGTATAGGCACCGAGGATTACTGCATCGTAGTCCAGCAGAATATCCGCGTCCACGTCCATCGATTGTTTTACATCCACTTCCGCGCCTGCGGATTGAACGCCTTCCACGATCAGGTCAGCCATCTCTTCGGTATTACCGGTCAAGCTGGCGAACACAATTAAAAATTTCGGCATAGCCATCCTCCTGTATGCTTGTTTCTCTCGTCGGTTTCTCTGTGAACATCATAGTTGATAATGATTCTCATTGTCAACATTTAATTTGAATTTTTTATTTTATACTGGATGTGGAACGATTGTTTAACTGTGTATAAACGTTGTTGTGGCGCTGTTTACAAGCATTTTTAAATTCCAAAATTTATATTTTATTTTGTTTCATTGAGAATAACACTGAGATTGTCCTTGTATTCTCATTGCGATTCTCAACGGCAGGCTTAATAGATATGTTGGAAATTTGTACAACATCAAACTCTATTTTATCTTAAAAAAATGGAACGATCCTCTATATAGAAGATCATTCCATTGTTATTGTCGCCTTTACTAGTGATTGGGATGATATTGTGGAATATTCGTCACAACGATTCAAAATGGCGCTGCCATCGACTTCTGCTCTGGTGATAGCAAATCCTTGAACTCATATACAAACTCACCGTGCTCGGCGATGAACAACCGAAGCAGACCTTTGCGTCGCATATCTTCCAGCACATAACCAGCCTGTGATAGCGTTAGAGACGTAAACAAGCTGACATCGGCTGCCGTGAAGCGATTGTTGCGTCCTGCGGCGATGCGTAATACCTGCCTCTCCATCCATTGCTGCTGCTTGCGCTTGGACGAATGCAAGAGCACGCAACCGATTGCAGCCGGGATGATGCCCCACCACAATACTCCGATATGTTCTAACGGATCAGGTAATAATGTTTGTAAGAAAAGCAGTGCTACAAATCCTCCAATTCCCATCAACCATAATGCAATCCGGCGCTCTCCCTGCTGCATAATCCTCTCTCCTTTCGGATATCAAGATCTGATAACGGTTTGAATGAACGATTATATGAAATATGATGAGTACTGGTGTATGTGTATGTGTATGTGTATGTGTATGTGTATGTGTATGTGTATGTGTATGTGTATGTGTATGTGTATGTGTATGTGTATGTGTATGTGTATGTGTATGTGTATGTGTAAATAAGTATACCGCTACTGGAGAATCACTTCCAGTTTTTGAAGCTTGCAAATGCTAATTTCCGATGGCGACAACAGTTTTGGCAAACTATCATCATGTTGGTGCTTCGTTACCTTTCTTTTACCGCAAAATAGAGCGGTTTTAATCACACTACTATAGCGTGTGTGATGTCGTTGTTGTACAATGGAATGCGGTGAACCATGAAGGAACATTTGCGGCAGATGCCTGCACGTATACCCTATTCGATGTATACCAATGATCCAATCGGTGAAAATTAAATATAAGGATGGTTAGACAATGTATATTGCAGATCAATGGAAAGATTATGAACTGATTGACACAGGCGATGGTGAGCGTCTGGAGCGCTGGGGCGACATTTTGCTGCGTCGTCCCGATCCACAGATCATCTGGCCCAAAACAGGCAATGATCCACGCTGGAGTCAGGTACACGGACACTATCATCGCAGCTCATCAGGCGGCGGCGAATGGGAATGGAAACGCAAAATCCCAGAACGTTGGGAACTGGCTTTTCAAGACCTGAAATTCCACATCAAACCGACTAACTTCAAGCATACCGGGCTGTTCCCAGAGCAAGCAGCGAACTGGGCATGGATGATGGACAAAATCCGCAATGCCGGACGTCCGATCTCTGTACTCAACCTGTTCGCCTATACGGGTGGTGCAACAGTAGCCGCTTCGTCCGCTGGTGCTGAAGTTGTACACGTCGATGCAGCCAAAGGTATGGTGCAATGGGCAAAGGAAAATCATCAGCTGTCCGGTATCGGTGAGCGTCCGGTTCGTTTTATTACAGATGATGTATTCAAATTCGTTCAACGCGAGCAGCGCCGTGGCAACAAATACGACGCGATCATTATGGACCCGCCATCATACGGACGCGGTCCTGGCGGCGAAATGTGGAAGCTGGAGCAAAGTCTGTATCCATTCCTCGAATCGTGCATGAGCATCATGTCGGATCAACCGCTATTCCTGCTAATTAACTCGTACACGACCGGACTCGCGCCGACTGTATTGTCGAATATTTTGAATATGACGTTGAAGCAGCGCTTTGGCGGGCATATCTCATCCGGTGAAATCGGACTGCCGATTACGAATTCCGATATGGTTCTGCCATGCGGTATTCTCGGACGCTGGGAAAGCTGATTGTTATGACATCACGCTCTTCCGGCTCCAACAAAGGCTCCGGCACTCGCAACAAGCAGCATAAACCGTATGCTAACACATCATCGTCTCATTCAGCTATGAATGGACGTAAAGAAAATACCGCTCAAGCTCGCAAAAAAGGGACCAATTCGTCTACACGCTCGCAGCACAATGCGCGCACATCCGGCGACGAATCAAAAAGAGAATATGGAGCTTCTTATCGAGACAGCTCCAATCGTCATCGCGCATCAGACAGAAAACAATCTGCTCGCCGCAGAAATGATGATTCTTCAACGGTAGCTCGTTCCGCCAATGAGACAGATTCTTCCCATAAAGAGCATTCTATGCACAGCGATCATGCTGATGTATCGGCAAATGCCCTATCCAAGGCAACGGCTCGTTCAATCAGCATTCCTGTCTTGTATGAGGATAATCATGTAATCGGCGTCGTGAAGCCGGTCAATATCCCTTCGCAGGCGGATGATACGGGAGACGAGGATATGCTGACCTTGATCAAACAGGACCTCAAGGAACGGCATCAAAAAGCGGGCAATGTATTTCTCGGGCTTGTTCATCGTCTGGATCGTCCGGTTGGCGGTGCAATGTTATTTGCCAAAACATCCAAAGGTGCTTCGCGCCTGTCGGATTCCGTACGAAATGGACGATTGTTGAAGCGTTATGTAGCTGTACTGCGCGGCATTCCAGCGCGCCCGAAAGCAACATTACGCGATACACTACTCAAAGATACGCGTACGAACACCTCTGCCGTTCTAGCCTCTGGCACACCCGGCGGGAAAGATGCTGTGCTGGATTATGAGGTGCTGGCAACGCATACGCAAGCTAATCTGTCGCTGGTGCTCATTACACTGCATACCGGTCGGTCGCATCAGATTCGAGTGCAACTGTCGCATGCCGGTTATCCGCTATATGGTGATCAGCGATATGGTGTAACTGTCAACCGTCCGGGTGAGCAACTAGCGCTCTGGTCGGTACTAGCAGGCGCTCCACATCCGGTCAAAGACGAACAGATTCGCATTCTGTCGCTCCCACCGCGCGTACGTCCTTGGAATCAATGGTCAGAACATGTATATGATCAATTGGCAGAACGTTTGGAACGCGAGCAAGATTAATACAATAGTAGTATCAAAAGCTTTTCTCTTGTGCGAAACCGCAATCAGCATTTTGGATGTATGTAGCTGCTTTTATTGAGCAGTTCTACTGTACAACGATGCGATTGTTGAATAGTGCTGAGGAAAGCTTTTTTGTTGAAGTTACATTTGGATTGAGAGTTGTTTATGTTCTAACTATTTGGGGATTTAGAATGTTTGGGATTTATGGATTTTGGTGTTTATGATTGTTGTATTCTGGATTTTTAGATTCAAGCTGGAGCCGGCGTCGCTGTATCGTCTACCGATCAAGCCCAACCTTCGCAGCAGGCATCTGGCTTCAATAACGCGAAAGACTTGATTGCTTTTAAATTGCTGTGCAGCATAATTACTTTGTTTAGAAAATCGTTCATTTGCTTGGAGCGTAGTTACTTTGTTTGGAGAATCGTTCATTTGTTTGGAGCGTCGTTTTGTCATATGGCATATCATTATTGCTGAAGTGAAGACGTCATCAGTCGTTTTAAGGCTGCGATTTGTTTATCATGTTGTAGATTGGGATATATGATTGCATTTGGCGTGGACTCAGTATATGCAAATGGAGCAGGTGGGCGTTTACTCATCTCGTAGTAGCCGATCTCAACGTGTAATGGCATCTCGTTCTGCGGTGGTTGCAACCATTGAATATGTGGTTGATGCTCGGGATGGTGGGCGATTGTTTTTGGTAAAATAGCTGCGCCTCTGCCCTGCTTGATCAACGTGAGCATCATATCCAGTGTATCCACTTCGCGGATATTCCAATCATAGCGCGGATGATTTCTTGTATATTGCATCGTTGCCTGACGGTATGGACAATCGGTGTCCCGGATAATAAGAATGGGTAGCTGATGAAGCTGTTCTGCCAACGATTCGTCCGATTGGACATGTAGGGATGCCGAACGAATCCAGCCGATCATTTCATGAATTCGGAAGATACATACAGCCTGTCGCGCTTCTGTCCAATTGCGATTGAGTAAAATACCATCCAATTCGTCAGCAAGTAGCATGGAGATCAATTGCTGTGTTGGTCGTGTATATACATCTAGCGCCATGTCTCGATCCCATACTGCCTCAGCGAGATACCCCGTAGTAATCGTAGATGTTGCACCAATCCGTAATGACGTCGGTAGCTGTTGAGAGGAACTAGGTGCAAATTCATTCTTCGCTTGCTGTACAAGTTCCAAAATGGAGTGCGCATATTCCAGCAAACGTTCGCCAGCTGGTAATACAATCACACCTCGAGGTGTGCGTTGGAATAACGGCGTTTGCAATTCGTCTTCCAATCGGCGTATACGTGTAGTGACATTCGATTGTACATAACCAAGCTGCTGTGCTGCGGCTGACATGGATTGCGTATGCGCTACTTTACAGAAAATCTCCAGATCGTTTAATTCCATCGTGCGCCTCCTTGTTAGATGATAATATCCCGTATGGATGACATATCGTATTCAAGTCATTTTCTTTTATGCGGTTGAGCCTTTTATATAAGCAAAGTCTGCATCTATGCGCTATTGAAATTGTGTATAGCAAGTATGGTGGTACATAGATGAAGATTTTGCTTGAAATTAGATATCACTGAAAATGATACCATCGTTCATTTCTAATCATTATACGGAACGATAGGCGAGCGATACAATACGAGTATGGTATTTCATCATTTACTCAAGTATGAGCGAAAAAGGAGTGTTTCGTATGATCGGGATGCAGTATGAGATTGGGTTGCCTGCGGATTATGATATGGAGATTATTCGCGAACGCGTTCGTCGCAATGGACACAAAACAGATGGGTTTGAAGATTTGTTGTTTAAGGCGTATTTGATAACGATTCGTCAAGTTGGTGGCAATCGACAAAATAGCTATTGTCCGCTGTATGTATGGAAGCAACAGGGGGGCATGAATTCTTTTTTGTTTGATGGACCTTATGATGCGATTCTGGATTCGTTTGGCTGGCAGCATGTGCAGATTGGGGTGCCGCTCAAGATACATATTCCCGAAGCGGCATTGTTACGGGAGATTCGATATGTGTTGGAGTGTAAGGGAATAATGACACCCACCCATTTGCTGAAAGGATTGCCGCAGAAGATTGAGCATAATCTACATCGTCGATATGCTTGGCATGAGGAAGATGGTTGTCAAGGAAGTTTGTTGATGTATAACCCGGATAAATGGGCGTATAGTCAGTTTTATTTGTTGAATGATCTGCCGACAACTGTGCCTGATGGATGTACGATGTATGAGGTTTTGCATTGGTCGCTGGGCTTAGAGTTTAATAAAATGTAGGTAATAGCGATAAGATATGAGGTTGATTAAACTTTGTTGGGATTGAACAAAATGAAGTATTGAGAAGTCACAATACATCTTAAATATCACGCGTATAGCGTTGGCGCGTATAGCGTTGGCGCGTATAGCGTTGGCGCGTATAGCGTTGGCGCGTATAGCGTTGGCGCGTATAGCGTTGGCGCGTATAGCGTTGGCGCGTATAGCGTTGGCGCGTATAGCGTTGGCGCGTATAGCGTTGGCGCGTATAGCGTTGGCGCGTATAGCGTTGGCGCGTATAGCGTTGGCGCGTATAGCGTTGGCGCGTATAGCGTTGGCGCGTATAGCAAAAGCCGTCTGAATTGCATCTCAGACGGCTTTTGCTATATACCTTTATAAATTCGTGCGTTTGTCGAGCAGTATTGTACCTGCTGATTAAGAGGCTAAGCATTCAAACGCTTGTAATTCCAAGTTTTGCTTTAGCGTATCCTCAGCGCAAGCACATTATATCCTACTCATGTTCCAGCTTATAAAATTAAGCCTGATCTTTATCTGCTGCTGCCGACAAGTCTTCCAGTACAGCGATGATCACATCGTTTTTGTCCAGTGTCACGATGGATTTCCCGATATGGCGACGTTCGTCGGTTTGCAGTGCTTGTTTGCTGTTAAATGGAATCGTGCGATTTGGTGGTGTAATAGCGATAAAGGAGCGATGATCGCGACATACGTAAGCGGCAATAATGGCGTTGCCGTTTGATTTGACACGTTTGCCTTCTTTTAGCTCAAAGGTCGATACCCCTTTACCTCCGCGGCTCTGGGTCTGATATTGCAGCATGGACGTGCGTTTTGCATAACCGAGATCAGTCATAACTAACAGTTGTCCATCTTCTTCGCTGTCGATCCATAGTGCACTTACAATAGCATCGTCGTCTACTAGCTGAATACCGCGTACACCAGTAGATACACGCCCCATCAGACTGACATCTTCTATCCGGAAGCGAATACTCATGCCGTTGCGAGTAATCAGCATCAGATCGCGTGCCTGTTCGCCACGGCTTACGGAGATAACCTCATCACCTTCGCTTAGCTTACAAGCAGCGACTGCGCCGGAGCGTTTGGTCGCATAATCTTTCAGCTCGGTTCGTTTCACCTGTCCACGTTTGGTCACAAATACGAGGCTACCCTGCTCTTGATCCAGACTACGCACTGGAATAATATCAACGATTCGGTCTTCGCGTGTCATGGAGATGACATTAACGATTGCCGTTCCGTTTTCTTTCCATTTGAAGTCTGGAATCTGGTGAACCGGTAGCAGGAAGTATTGACCACGTTGGGTGAATACAAGCAGATTATCGAGTGTGTTCACATCCAGTACTTTGCGGATATAATCATCTTCTTTGGCACCAGAGCCACCGCGTTCGCCGCCAGAACGTGTAAACGACAGCATGCTTGTCCGTTTAATATAGCCATCGTTGGACAGCGTAACCAGTACATCCTCGGAATTGACCATAACTTCCAGATTGACTTTTAGCTCTTCCACTTCGTCGCGGATTTCGGAACGACGGTTAATTCCGAAACGTTCGTGGCTTTCCATCAATTCCTTTTTGATGACGCCAATCAGCTTTTTGTCGCTATCCAGAATGGATTGCAGATTTTTAATCTTTTTCTGAATATCGCTCAGTTCCTTCTCCACCTGATTGATCTCCAGATTGGTCAGACGGTACAATTGCAGATTCAGAATCGCATCAGATTGGCGCTCAGTCAGACCGAACATCCATTGCAGATTCTGATGCGCATCTTGACGATTTTTCGATGCTTTGATAGCAGCTATTACTTCGTCGAGAATATTCAGTGCTTTGGCGAGACCTTCCAGCACATGCGCACGGTTCTCCAATTTATCCAGATCGTAACGAGTACGACGGGTAACGACTTCACGCTGATGCGCAATATACGCCTGCAAAATACCTTTCAAGCCAAGTTGCTGTGGTGCTTTGTTGACGATTGCGACCATATTGAAGTTGTAGTTTACTTGCAGATCAGTCTTTTTGAGCAGGTAAGCTAGAATACCTGCGGCATCGGCATCCTTTTTCAATTCCACTACGATACGCAGACCATCACGACCGCTTTCGTCGCGCACTTCCGCGATTCCTTCGACCTTTTTCTCCAGACGGATATTTTCCATCGCGGTAACAAGACGTACTTTGACGACCTGATACGGAATCTCAGTAATCACGATTTGTTGCTTGCCGCCACGCATCGTTTCGATTTCTGTTTTGGAACGTACGTAAATGCGTCCCCTACCCGTTTCGTATGCTTCGCGAATCCCGCTACCGCCCATAATGATACCGCCGGTCGGGAAATCTGGACCTTTGACATAATTCATCAGCTCGTCCAGCTCCATCGCCGGATTTTCCATCAAAGCGATACAAGCGTCAATCACTTCACGCAGACTATGCGGTGGAATCTCGGTTGCAAAACCAGAAGAAATCCCGCTGACGCCGTTCACGAGCAGATTCGGATAGCGTGCAGGCAATACCATCGGTTCTTTGGTTGTATTATCAAAGTTATCTTTGAATTGGACAGTATTGCGGTCAATATCGCGTAAAATCTCCATCGCAATAGAAGACAGACGCGCTTCGGTATAACGCATCGCTGCTGCTGGATCATCATCTGGGGAACCCCAGTTACCGTGTCCATCTACGAGTGTATGTCCCATTTTCCACGGCTGCGCCATCCGTACCATACCGTCATAAATGGATGCGTCACCGTGCGGGTGATAGTTACCCATGACGTCGCCGACGGTTTTGGCAGATTTGCGGTAACCTTTTTCGGGGGTGTTGCCGGATTCGTACATCGCATACAAAATACGACGTTGTACCGGCTTCAGACCATCGCGCACATCGGGGATCGCGCGATCCTGAATAATGTATTTGGAATATCGACCAAAACGGTCACCGACGACTTCTTCCAGAAATGCCGGCATATATTTTTCATTCGTAGCCATTCACTCACCTTACCTTACCCTCCGGTCCAGCCGGATTGTGATCAAATGCTGCACCATGCAAAAAGGAATGAAAGCCATCCACACAGGTGTCTCATTCCCATTTGCAGCTGACAGCTTTGTTGTTTGCTTACAGCTTATATAACAGTGGATGATGCGTCATACTCTACATCAAGCTTGTTGTTGTGTGTTCCTTCTATCGAAAGGCAAACAGTACCCTCGGTCTGGTCTGCATATATGTTTACTTGTATTTGCCTTTATTTGCTTGTATAGACGTAACGATCATTACAATCATCTAGTTACTCGACGTACTCGGTAAAATCAACATTTTCGACAATCCAGCGTTTACGCGGATCGACCTTGTCACCCATCAATGTGGAGACGCGGCGTTCTGCTTTGGCAGCATCTTCGATCTGTACTTGCAGCAACGTACGGCTTTCCGGGTTCATTGTCGTTTCCCACAATTGATCCGGGTTCATCTCACCAAGTCCTTTGTAGCGCTGTAATTCGACGTTTTTGCCATATTGTTTGAGCGATTGCTCTAGCTGTTCGTCGGTCCAAGCATATTGCTCATCGGTCTTTTTACCGGAGCGCTGCGTAATTTTGTACAGCGGCGGCTGAGCGATATAGATACGCCCTTGATCGATCAGCGGTTTCATGTACCGATAGAAGAACGTCAGCAGCAGCACCTGAATATGCGCTCCATCGGTATCGGCATCGGTCATGATGATAATTTTGGCATAATTGCTATCTTCAAAGGCAAATTCGGTACCAATGCCTGCACCAATTGCTGCGGTGATTGCACGATATTCCTCGTTTTTCATTACATCTGCCAGCTTCGCCTTTTCCGGGTTCATCGGTTTTCCTTTGAGTGGCAAAATCGCTTGCGTTTTGGAATCGCGCCCTTGTTTCGCTGAACCGCCCGCGGAATCACCTTCGACGATGAATAATTCATTTTTGGAAAAGTCCTTGGACTGTGCCGGACTCAGCTTGCCGTTCAGGTTGGAGCTTTCGCTACGTTTGCGACCGGTACGCATATCGTCGCGCGCTTTCCGCGCCGCTTCACGCGCACGGGATGCCTGAACTGCCTTTTTGATCAGTTTCTGACCGACCTGCGGGTTTTCTTCAAGAAAACGCTGCATGTTCTCAGCTACAACCGCATCCACCGCACCACGTGCGGACGAACTACCCAATTGATCCTTCGTCTGACCAACAAATTCGACTTCGGACATCTTAACGCTAATGACCGCCATCATGCCTTCACGCAGATCGCCGCCCTCAAGGTTTTTATCCTTTTCCTTAATCATGGCGTTCTTACGGGCATAATCGTTCAGTACACGCGTGTAGGCAGTTTTGAATCCTGTTTCGTGCGTACCGCCGCCACGTGTCGGAATCGAGTTAACAAAAGAAGCGATTGTCTCGGTGTAGCCCGCATTGTACTGCATGGCAATCTCCACTTCGATATCGTCGCGCTCTGCATTGAAGTGAATCACATCATGCAGCACGTCTTTGCCTTCATTTAAGTACTCGACAAATTGACTGGCGCCGCCTTCATAATAAAAGCGATCTTCTTTGTCGTTCCGATCGTCCTTGAGCAGAATCTCCAGACCGGAGTTCAAGAATGCAATCTCTTGCAGACGCTCAGACAATGTATCATAGTTCAGCGCAATGCCGTTCTGGAATACACGAATATCCGGTTTAAAGGTAACTTTGGTGCCGGTAATTTTCGTTTTGCCGATCACTTCAAGTCCGCTCACTGGCTCGCCAACATGCTCTTTGCCCTTTTTGTCTGCCCAGTATTCAAAACGCTGACGGTGAATACTACCATCACGGTAAATCTCGACTTCCAGCCATTCGGATAGGGCATTCGTTACCGATGCACCTACGCCGTGCAGACCGCCAGATTTCTTGTATCCACCACCGCCGAATTTACCACCGGCGTGTAAAATCGTAAAGACGACCTGCGGTGTCGGGATGCCGCTTTTGTGCATGCCCGTCGGAATGCCGCGGCCGTTATCATATACGGTTACCGAACCGTCTTTATTGAGGCTGATTTCAATTCTGTTGCAATGTTTGGCAAGATGCTCGTCGACTGCATTGTCCACAATCTCCCAGACAAGGTGATGCAGTCCGGACGAACTTGTACTACCGATATACATCCCCGGACGCTTCCGTACGGCGACAAGCCCTTCGAGCACCTGAATGTCGTCAGCATCATACCCGGACGACTGCGGGTTCACGCCACGGGATGAAGTTGTTCTGGAATCGATCTCGACCATTCAAGGTCCCCCTTTGTTCATTTCAATATTGCTAGGTCCTGTTTGAACTACGCTTTGCTAGTATAATGGTTCATCCGCGATTATACCAGAGCAGATGAACAATAAAGCCGCTGTCTAACTACTACTGGATATATATTTAAGATAATTTACATCGGTTAAGCATATCATACCTAGCGTCCAACACACATTTTAGATTTACATAAAATGTAATATCGCAAAATCATGTTCGCAATACCCAAACACATGTTTGCATTTCCTTTATTCATTCTAATCCATATCATGACTTTCGTAAAGGGAATATTGCGCATGATCGTGATGTATGTCTCGCGTTTACGTATTCCGGTTGGGAACTTGTGGACAGAGTAACAGCGTATGATGTCTGTCGCTTCGAGAGATGATATACATTTAAACCGTTTGTATAACGTTGATATCTCTTTTCTCGGCAAGTTTGCGAAAAATATAAACCGGCATCTGTAAACGATATACGATTCATATGGATTTTTTGTGTCATTCCCTTGACTATTTTATGGTAAAGCGCAGTCTATGACATATTGAATTGAGCTTAATCTTCCACACTATTTCAGCATTGTTTTAGCACTATCATCTCATCTAAGTAGATTCTAAATCCTCGTCTCTGCATACAAAAAAACCTGTCTACCGACACGCAATTGTTGTCGACAGACAGGCATTATGATGATCGATCAATACTAATTCAGCACATCACGCTTCGTGAAGACAGCAAAGGAAACGATGAGCGAAACGGCTGCCCATGTCCCAAGCACAGCGAGCGAGAATGGCAAGGTCATGCCTTCAATCGGAGCAGGGCTACCGGATAGATAATCAGTCAATCCAAGATTGACCATAAACAAATACTTCGCACTACTCCATGATGCCGCCATGTTCGTTAAGATCGTCCCGGCAATAAGTGCTGCCATCATAATGACGATACTGGCGGCAGTGCTGCGCACCAGCACAGACACCATAAATGCCAGCAAGCCGACGGTTAGACCGACGAACCAGATCAATCCCAGCTGCATTAGAATGAATTGCCACTGGTCAATCGCATGCACCGTATCCATATTGACTCCGGTATCGCTCGGCTGAAATCCGGTAAACACCGGTATCTTAAACCCCGAATACCCAAATACCAGCCCGGATATACCGTAACAGATAATAAAGGTAGATATGACAATCAGCGATACGAACATGACGAGCGTAATGATCTTACTGAGCAGGATTTTCCACCTGCGCACCGGTCTCGTCAGCAACATCTTGATCGTACCGCCAGTCCGTTCGCCAGATACAAGATCTGAAGCAATCGTCATAATCAATAACGGGATAAACAAACTGCTGGAATTGTCCAGAAACTCACGGGTGAACGTAACACCGCCCGGTTCATTCGGATTTACGTCATTTTGCAAATAATATTGCATCTGCTGGATGAAGATCCGGCGGTACTTTTTCCATTCCTCTGGTACACGGTCGCTGCCGAGCGAGTTCTGATTGTCGGTAATTGCCTGTTGCAGCTCAGTACGCCAATCATCACCAAATTTCTGACGATTTTCCTGAGCTTCGCGCATGGAGGCGTAGGTGAACATCGGCACAAGTACTAGCAGCACTAGCAGCACGACATAGAATCTCTTTTTCTTGATAATCTTGATCGTTTCGTTCTGTACGAGCGGCCAGATGCTATTCAATCGTCTCACCTTCCGTTATGCCGAGGAACAGCTGCTCCAGGGTAGGATTTAGTTTGCGTACATTGTTCACGGCAATACCGGCTTGTACCAAAGCTTGAATGGTCGTCGCAATACGCTCTTCCGGGGTACGAGTAATGATGCTGCCGGTTGTAAGTGAAGCGGCAGTATCATTATCCAAGTGCGCTTCGCTCAGATCAAGTACGGTAATATCAGGCAAAGATTGCAGCAATGCAGTTCCCTGCTCCACGGGTTCCAATTCCCAGATGACAAGATGCTCCTTATCCTCCACCAGTTCGCTTACACTACCAACCGCGATTACACGACCGCTGCCAACGATGGCGACACGATCACAGAGCAACTGAATCTCGCTCAACAAATGACTGGAAACGAACACTGCCATTCCCTGTGCAGCCAATTCACGAATAAACAGACGCATATCCCGAATCCCTTTCGGATCAAGACCGTTGGTTGGCTCATCTAAAATAAGCAGTCGCGGGCGTCCAAGCAATGCTTGCGCGATGCCGAGCCGCTGGCGCATACCAAGCGAGTATTTGCTCACTTTATCGTGGATACGCTCATTCAGACGTACAATTCGCGTAACTTCCATAATACGCTCTTCATCCACACCGGGCTGCATGCGGGCGAAATGCTGTAAATTTTCCCAGCCCGTCAGATATGGATACATTTCCGGGTTCTCAACGATAGAGCCGACATAAGCAAGCGCTTTTTCCGGTTCGCGGGTGACATCGTAGCCGCAGATCGTAATCTTGCCTTCCGTTGGACGGATCAGATTGACAAGCATACGGATGGTCGTTGTCTTACCGGCTCCATTCGGTCCGAGGAAACCGAAGATTTCACCTGCGCGCACGTTAAAGGTCACGTCCTTGATGATCATGCGTTTGCCGATTTTCTTCTTAACATGTTCAGCCGACAGGACGATTTCGTGTTCCTGTGGCAACGTAGATGTAGCGATATGCGATTGACTGATAGGGAGATTCAATCCGGGGTTGTTCATGCGATACGGCTCCTTCCTATGACGCAAATGGGGATGTAAATACTATTGCAGACTTTGCACAATCCGGGTCGCAATCTGCTCATATCCGTCTCCGTTCGGATGAAAATGGTCGGATGACAGATAGCGCGACAGGTTGTTCTGGAACAAGTCAAAGGTCGGAATCAGCATCATATGCTGCTGTTCATTTATCATGCCCATCACGGATGTGTTCCAAGCCGTGACCGCTTCATTCGCAGGCACGCGCAGCTCCTTCAGATCGCCAAATGGATTGTACAATCCAAGGTATAGAATCTGCGCATCGGGATTGATCTCCGCGATTTTCGTAAGAATTTTCTGCAAACGGACTGCCGTTTCTGGCTCTGCCTTCAGTAGCTGTGTGGCACTGGGTGCTTCCTGCTCCAGATTGCCAAGCGCTTCACCGCCATTAAACAGATCATTGGCGCCGATTGATAACATGATCAGATTCGCCTGCTTGAGTGTATGCTGTACACCCGCTTGATCCAGCGAGGACAAAATAGCAGTCGTTTTCTGACCGTTGATGCCAAGATTCGCAACCAGCTTGGCGTCAGTGCCTTGCTGCTGCAATAAACTAACCGTGCGGCGGACAAAGCCACTACCGGCGTCATCACCGGTGCCTTTTGCCAGTGAATCGCCCAGCGCTACGATACGCACGCCTTTTGCCAATGACGGCACAGTGGTCTGAGTCGTATCGGTTGCGGACGAGCCAGCGGTATTATCTTGTCCGCTGCTGCCAGATGTATACGTACTGCCGACCGGATTGATCACATCATTGATGGCATACACAAAGCCGCCGATCAACAGCAAGGTGGCAACAATGGAGGCAATGCTCGTAATCCTCCAGATGGATGCAGATGAAGAATTGGGCTTCATAGACGAACCTCCAGCTAGTCATTTGAAAAGATAAGATGTACACGACAGTCTGTAATGGTTGCATACGCAACATTGTGTCTTCTTCATTATATACAAGGATACGGGTAACTTCCAAATATGCAGACACTATCTTTTAGATACGACAAACATGCTTTCCCCATCGTAAAAGTGGCGATACAGCCTGCCGTTATCTTTTACCCGGAGAAAGCATGTCGATATCAGTGTAGGGAACAACATTGCAAAAATATATCTAGCATTCGTAAACCGCTATCTACAAGCTTCTATCGTCACTCAGCGATCAAAATAGTGCCCTTCTTCCAAATCTTCCATCAATCCTTGATGTACCGGTTTCCAATCTAGCCGTTGCTGCGTCAGCTCACTGGAGATCGGGGTATCCGCCGATGCCGCAAAATTGATCCAACCAAAATGCTCTGGCGCTTGTTCAGCCGTAATACTTCTCACCGGCACATTCAGATGACGACCAATCACGTCGGCAATCGTTTTAAAAGGAATACTGCTTTCGCCAACTCCATGAAAGGTAGAACCACCTGCTGCCTGCTCAATCGCTTTGCGGAACAGCACTGCTACATCTAGACGATGCACTGCCGACCAGCGATTACTGCCATCGCCCACGTAAGCGGAAAAGCCTTTTTCGCGTGCAAGCTGTATAAGTGTGTAAATGAAGCCAAAATCATCTTTGCCATGGACAGTCGGCGCCAGACGTACAATGGAGGAATGAACACCACGCTGGAACAACTCCTCAGCTGCTGCTTCAGAATGACGCGTGGAATGCTGGGAAGAACGATCTTCTTCGGTGCCTAGTTTGCCTGATGTTAACATCAATGTGCCCGATGTGGAAAGGATGCGTTTATCCGTACCTTCCAGCTCGCTACCCATCGCGAGAATTGCCTGACGATCAATCTCAGCAGACGCTGTAAAATTGGAGAAGTCATGAATAAAGCCGAGATGAATAATCCCATCTGCTGCCCGCGCAGCCTGCCGCAAAGTATCGGTATCCTCCAAAGAACCGCGATGTACGTTTACCCCTGCATCCTTAAGCTTCTGCTCTGCCGCATCTGAACGTGCCAATCCAGTGACATGATGACCTGCTTGCAATAGCTCCTGTATAACTGCTGTGCCGACAAATCCAGTTGCGCCTGTTACGAATATGTTCATATTGAAGCCCTCCCTGAGTGATCTGAATGTTTACAAACACATCATAAAGTATAGAGTTTACTCTATAGCAATAGGGAGATTTGGCATTTATAATAAAAAGTATGAAAACTACATTTTCAAGCAAAGAAGTCGCTGCCGAAACTGGTCTGAGTGTGCATACGCTCCGTTATTATGAACAACTGGGACTTATTCAAGGTGTCCAGCGGGATGACAACGGCTATCGTCAATACAGTGAATCCGATATCAAATGGTTTCAAGTCATCCGTTATTTTCGCGATATGGGATTGCCGATCAAAGAAATGCAGGAATTCCATTCTATGCCCAAAAACGTCCCTGGTTCCGCCACTGCCCGCCGCGAATTTATGGAGGCATACCGGATCAAGGTCGTGGAGCAAATGGCAGAACTGCAAGACACACTGGAAAAGGTCGATGGCAAAATTGAATTTTTCAAAAATCTAGAAAGGAAAGAACAGCAACAACCGTCTTCCTCATCTGCTCGCTAATCGTTATGGAGCAACTAAACGCTACAAACTAGACAGTATGATTCATTTGTATAGTATGCTGCGTTCACATACTGCTGCACTCATATATAGCATGCTATACTCATGTACGTTGCCCATCTGATTACATTTGCCACAGATATACTCTTGCTTCATACGGTTCCAGCTGTAAGGAATGAAGATCATGTTCTCTAGATGCTTCTGCAAGCTCACGTCCATGATCGCCGCCATAGTTGCTGATCAATAGCTCCGGCTGGTTATATGTCACGTCTTCATCCAGCTGGAAGGATTGCGGCTGATCCGTAAAATTCAGCACAACGAGTAATTGCTGCTGCTCATATGATCTGATATAAGCAAACAATTGCTCATCGTCCGGCTGCAATACGCGATAATCGCCGTACACGATAATATCATTCTGCCCGCGTAATTCGATCAACCGCCGATAATAATGGAAAATCGAATCAGGATCAGCGAGCGCCTCTTTTACATGAATATCGTGATGATTCGGATTGATCGCCAGCCATGGTGTACCTGTTGTAAAACCAGCATGCTCCGAATCGTCCCATTGCATCGGCGTACGGGCATTATCGCGACTTTTCACATAAATCGATTCCATAATCTGCTGGTGATCGACTCCGGCGGCGCTATATTCCTTATACATATTCAAGGTCTCAATATCTTGATAATCATCAATCGAAGGCAGCTTCACATTCGTCATGCCGATCTCTTCGCCTTGATAAATGTACGGTGTGCCCTGTAGCGTATGGAGCAGCGTACCGAGCATCTTGGCAGACGGCTTGCGATACGTTGTATCATTGCCAAAGCGCGATACCATGCGTGCCTGATCGTGATTGTTCAAATAGTTGCTGTTCCAGCCTTTGTTATGCAGCAGCGTCTGCCATTGTGTAATGATACTCTTGATCTCGCTCAGTCGCCATGGACGCAAATCCCATTTGCCACCCGGACCTGCATCTACCCGCATCAATTCAAAATGGAATACCATATTCAGCTCATGCCGATCTTCCTGTACATACAATGCACCATCCTGCGGGGTCACATTGACCGCTTCGCCTACCGTCATAATGTCGTATCGGGACAGCACTTTCTCGTTCATCTCCTGCAAATATTCATGCACCCGCGGTCCGTTCACAAAATGCTGTCCGCCAAAATGATACCGGGAAGGTCCATCCGGTTCGCCGGTTCCCATCTCTGGAATACCGTCGCGTGCATTCGGCAATCGTGGATCTTTGGAGATTAGATTGATAACATCCATGCGGAAGCCGTCGATGCCTTTGTCGAGCCACCATGTCATCATCTTGTACACTTCCTCGCGTACAGTTGGATTTTCCCAGTTCAGATCCGGTTGCTTTTCTGAAAATAGATGCAAATAGTATTCATCGGTGACTTCATCGTGCTTCCATGCCGATCCGCTGAAAAAGGACGCCCAATCGTTCGGCTCACGTCCATCCTTGCCCGGTCGCCATATGTAGTAATCTCGATAGTGATTGCCTTGGGATTGGCGCGATTCCGCGAACCATGCGTGCTCATCTGAACTGTGATTAACAACCAGATCCATAATTAGCTTCATGCCCCGCTGATGCAATCCTTCCAGCAATTGTTCCCAGTCTGCCATCGTGCCGAATTCATCCATAATGTCCTGATAATTGCTAATATCGTAACCATTATCGTCATTCGGCGATTGATACACAGGACAGAGCCAGATCACATGAACACCGAGCTGATGCAAATAGTCAAGCTTACTAATCATCCCCGGAATATCCCCAATCCCGTCGCCATTGCTATCCATAAAGCTACGTGGGTAAATCTGGTACACAACACTTTCTTTCCACCATGTTTTATTCAATGCCAATCCACCCTTTCTAGTTGGAACTTCGCTTTCTTCCTTTATTTCCCCAACGGCAAGAGCATGAAGCAGAACAATGAGAATGAAGCGATAGAGAATGAAATTGCAAACAAAAAGCTCACCGCACGCTTAGGTGTGATGAGCTTCGATCATAGTATGATGAAGATGATCCAATACTTGTTTTAAAAGCTATCCAGCGATCTTCTTGCGCTTTTCGTCTTTAATTACGTTCTTTTCTTTGTTCTTTTCTTTGTTCTTTTCTTTGTTCTTTTGCTTTTCTTTCTTCTTTTGTTTTACCTTTTTGCCTTTATTCTTAGACTGTGACTTCTCGTCTGCGGTTTGAACAGCTTCCAGTTGCTTTTTGCGCTTTTTCATTTTTTTCGTAGTTTTGGCATTCTTTTTATCTGATGATTTGGCAGATGGTTGTGAATCATCTTGGTGTTTTTTCGATTTCATTTTGGTACTCTTTTTAGGTAGATCGGATGATTTTACTTTTTTCGGTTTATCATCCTGTTTGCGAATGAGCAGGGTTAGCTGCTCGTACAGCTGCTCCGGTGTATCGGCGCAGATCAGCTTTTTGCCGACCTTAACAAAAGGCTGGCGGCGGCAGATTTTGCATTCTTTCAAGCAGCCTTTACGTTGCTGCTTGACATCTGGAAAATCACGGGCAATATCGGCATGGACCTGTCTGGTGCCGAGCTTGTCGTTTTTGGGACAATATTGGATTGGTTTCATAAGTATGCTCCCCCATCGGGCATATGGTATACATGTGGAAATGTATCTTCATGTTAGGGAGCGACGCATACAATGTCAAGCAAATCCAACAGAGTAATACCAATAAGCAGGGCGCAATCTATATCATAAGATACGAATTGCGCCCTGCTGACGACGTGCTTGCAGTCTGTGATGTATCATAACTGCTATTCGTAGTTGAACCTGTGTATATCGTATATTCCATTGCATCTGAATCTGATTGCAACGATGTACAAATACATACTGCGTATGCATACATCCTATGTGCAATGAGGTGAGATCATTGGTTTGTAAGCAGACAGTTACTTACGGATAAACTCCTGCACCCAGACACCATTTTTGAGACCGACACCGATCTGGGTAAAGTTTTTGTTCAAAATGTTAGCTTTATGCCCGGGGCTATTCATCCAATCGCTCATCACTTCAGCGGCAGACGATTGACCTTTGGCAATATTCTCACCAGCATACGTATAGGTGATGCCGTACGTTTTCATCATTTTGAATGGAGTTCCATACGTTGGCGAGGTATGATCGAAATAACCGTTTTGCGCCATATCGTTTGCTTTGACTTGAGCTACTTTTTGCAGATTGGCATTCACGCTGAGCGGTTTCAAACCGGCTTGAACGCGCTGCTGGTTCACCAGCTTGATCACTTTGAGAATTGCTGCATCATTGACACTGTCCACAGATGCGACTTGAACAGTCGACAATTGCGTATTGGAAATCGCAGTCGTTGCTGCGGCATTCGCGGAAGGCTGAATAGCGAAAGCGGCTGTGCCTGCGAAGACGGCAGCAGCAGTTGTTGTCATCATCATACGTTTCATTATAAGCTTCATGGATACCATAATGGGTACACTCCTCCTGTGCGCAAAGGGATTATTTTCGATTGCGCCCTGTATTTTATCATCGGCGTGAGAACGTTATCAAATGTAGAGGAAGATGGTCCCATTCTGGTATGAACAATGACTTATTTAGTCAGTAACCACATTTTCCCTGACTGGTTATGTAGAAATAGTTACAATTTTGTAAAGAGTATATTCTCCCGGGTCGCTGCTATCATTCCCTGTCCGCACAAAAAAGGCGATTTCCCTTGCATCGGGAAACCGCCTTTTGTTCCTGTACAATCCTATTTACAGGGATTTGATAAAATTGCAGCCAATCTTCTCATAGCCCATATGCTGATAAAACGAGCAAGATGACAAGCGCTCGTCACGGTTCATACCAGTAACGAACATCGAGCGATCGCCCGATTCACGCGCTTGCTGTTCCGCCGCCGTAATCAGCTCGCGTCCAATTCCGCGTCCGCGATGAGATTCTGCAATCACCAGACCTGTGATCTGCGACGTTTGTTGTCCTGTATCATATGACGTTTTGCGATACAGAGCGATCATGCCCACCACTTGATCATCCCGTTCCGCTACCAGCGTCAAAAACTGGGATCTGCCTTCCAACGCTTCCATCCGGTCGCGCAGTACACTTTCTGTCATCGGGTAACGAAGTTCGCGCATCAACGAAGTGAGCGCCTGAACATCTTTACTTTCAAACTTACGGACCTTTGCAACTGGCAATAAAACATTAGTCGACATGTACATACTCCTCTTTTAGCAGAGCCGCCGCCTGCACGGCGCGCTTCCGCGCGATTTCCACACTTTCGTCAGCACTGAGCGCTACCGCCATTCGGCGTCCCGGCTTGGTGTCCGGTTTGCCGAATACTCGGACCTGCGTGCGCGGCAGCTTCAGTGCCTCTTCCAGTCCGCCAACAACGTAATCGGTTGATGCCTGTGTTGCTTTCAGTGTTGCCGATGCGCCCGGTGTCAGCAGATGAACACCCGGAATCTCAAAGCCCAGAATCGCTCTAACATGCAGCGCAAATTCGGACAGATCCTGTGTTACCATCGTGACCATACCGGTATCATGCGGACGCGGCGAAACTTCGCTAAAAATCACGCCCTCTTTGGACAAAAACAGCTCTACCCCGAACAGTCCGTACCCACCCAGATGTTCGGTAATGGTGCCGGCAATATGCTGTGCCTGCTCCAGCTGTTCCGCAGTCATGTGATGCGGCTGCCAAGATTCCACATAATCGCCGTCACGCTGAATGTGTCCAATTGGTGGACAGAACAACGTGCCAGATGCTGAACGCACCGTCAGCAGTGTAATTTCACTTTCAAAATGGACGAAAGCCTCGACGATGACCCGCACCGACTTGCCGCGGGCGCCCTCCAGCGCAATATTCCAGCAGGATTCTGCATCTTCCGGTGTACGGCAGACGCTCTGCCCTTTGCCAGAGGAACTCATCAATGGCTTCACCACGCAGGGTGTGCCCAGTACGGCAACGGCTTCTTGCAGTTGCTCCAGATTATCCGCAAACCGGTACGCAGCAGTAGGCAATCCCAATGTCTCGGATGCCAGACGGCGTATCCCCTCACGATCCATGGTCAATCTGGCGGCAGTCGCGGTAGGAATCACATGATAGCCTTCCTGCTCCAGTTCTACCAGTACGTCTGTGGCAATAGCTTCAATTTCGGGTACGATCCAATCCGGTTGCTCCAATTCGATCACCCGGCGCAGTTCTTGCCCGTCCAGCATGTCAATGACATGAGAACGATGCGCCACCTGCATAGCCGGTGCTTCCGGATAGCGGTCGACGGCGATACATTCCACCCCGAGCCGCTGTGCTTCGATAACAACTTCCTTGCCAAGTTCTCCACTACCAAGCATCAGAATCTTTTTGGCATGGCGAGAATTTGGTGCCCCCCACATGATAAACAGCACTCCCTTGCTTCGTTTTTTACACTGCTACAGATTGTGCTTTTCTCCTGTCGACGAACACATTGTAAAATTTCCGACGAAAAGATTTATAAACTTTACAATATGTTGACACTCTTATTCTCTTACCTTCCAAGTTAGATTGCAACCCAAAAACTTTAAATTTTTTGACAAAAATCGAATTTCTTTAGTTGATAACGGTTACATTTGCGAAATTTGTCATAAGTTGCGGATGGGGGGATGGTGCTTGGTTGTGCAACATGCACTCCGGAAAGGAATAAGGGGAACGGCTCCGGTGGAGAGGTGAGAATCTACGGAGTGGGAGTACTTGTAGATTCTCACCTCTCCAAGGTCGCCTTTTCCCCTTATTTCCTTTCCTTCGTTCCGTGCACATGGCATCAATCCCCTATCCGTGGAGAAAGTAGTAGGGAAAGATTTAGCGGTAAGAGTTTACTATGATGCTCTAGTGTCAGTTGTTCAATGATTGACATCAGTCGTTTGATCCAGCATAGGCGGATGACTTTGCATGTTGGATTGTTTGATCATTGGTTGCACGGCAGTGAGGGTTTTGGAAGATATTGTGTGTTTGGGTCTTATGTATTGGCAAAGCAAAGCCACTATATTGTTAGCTCGCCCGGATGAACCGGGTGCTAACAATATAGTGGCTAGTGGGTAGGATAGTTATAAGTGTTATAGGTTAGATGGGACGGAATGGGTACGCTTGTTTTTGTGTAGATAGTGTAAATGACTATTTCAGATCAGATTACATATTGCTTGGACAAGCTATTATAGAAAACGGAATTGGGCTTCGATTAGGCCGTTGTAGACGCCTTGGTGTTGGATGAGTTCGGTGTGGCTTCCTTCTTCTTTGATCTCGCCGTGATCCAGTACGACGATGTGGTCGGCGTGGCGGATTGTGGATAGGCGGTGCGCGACGATGAAGGATGTTCGGTCTTGGAGCAGGACTTTTAGGGCTTCTTGGATGCGTAGTTCGGTTTCGGTATCGATACTGGCGGTGGCTTCATCTAAGATGAGGATGCGTGGGTCTGCCAGCAGCGCACGGGCGAAGGATAGCAGTTGGCGTTGCCCCATGGACAGGACGTTGCCGCGTTCCTCGACTTCGGTATCATAGCCTTTTGGTAGCTTTTCGATAAAGGCGTGCGCATGAACGGCTTGTGCGGCGGCTTCGACTTCTTCATCGGTGGCATTCAGGCGACCGAACCGAATATTGTCGCGGATCGTGCCGGAGAAGATGAAGGTGTCTTGCAGCACGATGCTGATCTGGCTGCGCAAGCTTTCCAGTGTGACGTCGCGAATATCGTATCCGTCGATGGTGATTTTGCCGCTTTTGATGTCATAGAAGCGGCTGATCAGATTGATGATCGTCGATTTGCCAGAGCCGGTATGACCGACGAGTGCGATCGATTGTCCGGCTTGTACGTTCAGATCAATGCCTTTCAGCGCTTGACGACCAGGTTCGTATTCGAACACGACTTGCTCAAACATGATATCGCCACGAATACGCGGCAATGGCTTTGCATCCGGTTTGTCAGCGACGGATGGCTTTTCATCCATAAATTCGAAAATACGTTCCGATGATGCCATCGCTACTAGCAGTTGGTTGTACATATTACCAAGACGGTTGATCGGGTCCCAGAAATTGCTCACATAATTGGCAAAGGCAACGAGAATACCGATCTCAATCTCGCCGCTGGCGATTAGCGTAGCACCAAAGCCGAACAGGATCATGGAGCCGAGTCCACCGGTAACTTCGATTAACGGTCCGAAGGTCTGGTTCAAGGCAGACGCTTTGTCCCAAGACTGCTTGCTGGACATGTTCATGTTGTCAAAGTATTTCATATTTTGCTTTTCCTGCGTGTATGCTTGCGTAACGCGAATGCCCTGAATGGATTCGTTCAGGTGAGAGTTAATACGGGAATTCTTCATCCGCACTTCCTGCCACGAACGACGGATCACTTTGCGTAGCTTCGTAGACACAAAGAACATGATCGGCACGGTCAAAATAACGGCTAGTCCAAGCTTCCAGTTGATCAGCATCAGAATGACGACGATACCGACCAGCTGTACGCAGTCGATCATGACGTTAACCGCACCGTTCGTGAACAGATCCTGTAGCGAGTTCACATCATTGGTGACTCGAACGAGCACAGAACCAGCAGGTCGTTTATCGAAAAAGGAAAAGGACAGCCGTTGAATGTGCGTGAATAGGTCGTTGCGCAGATCATAGATGACGCGCTGACCGATAATATTCGTGTATTTTATCCGGTAGGCGTTGGCAACCCACTGAATCAAATACAGTCCAAGCGCGAGCGCAGTCAATCCGTACAGTAGTCCAAGACTTGGCTGACCATCTGCTGGCTGAATCGCCCGGTCAATCGCTGCTCCGGTAATGAGCGGAACCGAGAGCTTGGTAATCGTGCCAAGTACCATCATGAGTAGAATAAACGGCAAGATTTGGCGAGCATATGGCTTCATATAAGCAAACAGGCGGCTGAATTGTTTCCAGTTAAATGCCTTGTCGATCAGCTCATCATCCTGATATACGAACCGGTCTTCTACCCGTACAGAAGAGGTATCGTTCACTTTTTGTCGATTATCGATTGACGTATTGTTCATGGACGGATTACTCATGTGGTCTCACCTGCTCTCTATCTGTCGGCGGCTGATTGTTATTTTCCCATACCGACTCTTCGTCTGCGGTCGATGCGGCAGAGGTGTCGTCCTGATTGTGTTGGTTATGACGTTCTCGCTGTACAGCATCGACAGTGGATTGCTGCAATGTTGCATTGCTCACATTCGCCTGCTCCTGCATACGCTGGATATGATCGGCGTACTGCACGCTATACGTATCCTGATACAACCCTTCCACTGCAATCAGTTCCTCATGCTTACCACGCTGGATGACGCGTCCTTCTTGCAAGACGAGAATTTCATCCGCATGGCGCAGCGATGAGATTCGGTGCGCGATAATAAAAGTAGTGCGCCCTCTCATGACCTCCTGAAAACCGGACTGAATCTCGTGCTCGGTCTCCATATCTACTGCACTCGTGGCATCATCGAGAATGAGAATACGCGGATTTTTCAATAATGCACGGGCAATAGCGAGCCGTTGCTTTTGTCCACCGGACAAGCCAAGCCCACGTTCGCCAACAATCGTATCGTAGCCATTCGGCATTTCCATAATAAAATCATGTGCTTTGGCAAGTTTGGCAACTCGAATGACTTCATCCATGCTCACTTCATTAATGCCGTAAGCGATATTGTTCTTAATCGTAGATGAGAATAGAAAGGTCTCCTGAAACACAGACGATATACTGGCCCGCAAATCTTCAATGCGAATATTACCAATCTCAATGCCGTCGATTAGAATACGTCCGTCATTCACATTGTACGCTCTCATCAGCAACTGAATAATCGTCGATTTACCAGAGCCTGTTCCACCGAGCAGACCAATGACCGATCCCGGCGGCGCATCCAGATTGATGTCAACCACCGCTGCCATTTTGTTGCCGTAAGCGAACGTAACATGATCAAACTGCACATGCCCTTTCATATCGCTCGGTTGCAGCGGCTTGGCGCTCTCCGTGTCGCTTACTTCCACATGCTGATTCAGAATTTCCAGTATCCGTTCAGTCGATGCCTTGGACTGCGTGTAGTTGTTAATATGGAAGCCAAGCCCCCACATCGGTCCGATAATGTACCAGATCAAGGTGAAAAAGGCGACCAGTTCCCCCAGCGTCATCGCACCGTTAATCACGAGTGTTCCACCGAAGCCGAGCAAAATAACGATACATACCGAAGCCAACAGCTCCATCACCGGAAAATACCGACTCCACAAAGTAGATGTAAACACCTGATTCGTACGATACCGTTCGTTGCGCAGCGAGAATTTGTCCACCTCATGCGGTTCGCGAGCAAATGCTTTGACTGTACGTACGCCTGTGATATTTTCCTGTACGGCTGTGGTGAGTGAACTAAGTGCCAGTCGCATCTCCTGAAATGCCGGATGAATGCGCGATTCAAATCGCAGTGCGACATATACCAGAAATGGAATGGAAATGAGTGTTACTAGCGTTAATTGCCAGTTGAGCGAGAACATGACTGCCGAGCCGAAGATGACCATCAGAAACACGTTCAATAACTGAGCAAAGCCGAAGCCGATAAAGTTGCGAATCGCCTCCAGATCACCAGTCAGCCGCGACATCAGATCGCCCGTCTTGGCGGTATCATAATAACGGAAGGACAGAAATTGAAGCTTTTCGTAGCAGGCGTTACGTAGTCGATACGCGAGGTAATTACCCAGCCGACCTCCAAAAAATCCGTGCATGAATTGCATGAATGCCTTCAACAATGTGACGACAAATAGAGCGATGACCAGCATAGGCACCTGATCAAATCGCCTGAGCCTGATAATATCGTCAATCAGGTATCTGAGCAGATTTGGGTACACCAGTCCGAGAGCGGTAGCGGTTGCAAGACAGAAAATGGAAAGATACAAATAGCTCTTTTTTTCCTTATAAAAAGCTTGCAGTTGCCTGAGAACGTCCATGTTGAGCCTCCTTTAATCACCTGTCAGGTTATTTAGCATAATGAAGCTTACCACCGCGTAACTGCTGCCGCAAAGACGATACAGGACGGTTTACAGCCCTTGCTACCAGCCTTGTCCCATAATCAATATGTAATAGGTCAATTCTAATGAAATCATGCCAAATTCTCGCAATACCAGCCATTTAAGCGACGGTGTCGATTTTTGTAAACTTTATGACGAAAATGCAAAGTAAAAGCGTTATAATCTCAATTTTAAATAACGTTTTTAAGTTATTTTATCTCGCTAAAATAAATCCTAATCGTATAATAATATGGAACTTATTTATATATGAAAAAAGAAGGTTATTTCCGCTTCGGGAAACAACCTTCTATCATTATATGGTGATTACTATGTGTACAAGTTTCTTTTTAAAACTGATTGTATTACGGCTTAACGTTCTATTGTCGGTTGACTTGGAGAAACATGTAATTGCTCCAAACGTGTTGCCAACTGCTGCCAGCGTTCCGGTCCATCCGCCATTTGCAACGATGCTTCTGTTCCTTCCGCCCATTCGGAGATTTGACGTTGTAATTCCTCTGCCGTCTGATGCAGTCGTCCACCCAGACCATCAATATAATAAGCAGCCAGACGATCACGTTGTCCATCGAGCAGTGTGCCGATCAATTGATCTAACTCCGAGCTGAGCTGATTGCGCACTTTATCCCGTCCACCCTGCTCGAAGAAATGACGAGGATTTCGGAATAGCGGCCAGAACGATTTCCAGTTAAGCGTCTCCCCTGCGAGGAGTGGCGGCAATTCCGGTGTCTGCCAATCGGTCGGCTCAAAGGGTGACAAACGCAAGCCCGGTGCCTGTTTCTCCGCTTCACGTCCATACGTCTGCATACGGTCAGCGATCAGACGACGTGCTGCTTTTTCCATCCGTAGCGTAGTAGCCAGCACTTCCTGCTCCAGCTCAATACCAAGACGGCGCTGCAATTCACGTCCACAAGCGGCAAAGTCGGCTTTCAAATCAGCAGATTCCTGATTAAGCTGTGCCGGGTTGAAGATTTCTGGAATCCATTCCAGCGTCTTCAGCTTCAAACGCTGACGCACATGGAACAGCAGCTCGGCACTTTCTTCCTGAATGCGTCGATCCGGCTCGGCTTCAGCGATAGCAGAGATTGTACGATTCGCTTCCGCTTGCTCGATAATGAGCTGCTGACGACGCTCGGCACGATATGCTTCGCCGCGCTGTGCTGCCTCCTGCCAAGAGATGATTACCTCGTGAATACGATGCAGCTCCTCATCTGCCGCATGTACTGCTAGCCCTGCCAGCGTCTCATCGGCAAAGGACATAAAGTGACTGTGAAAGGCATGGAAGCCTTCATCCTGCCCATGTAGCGCACGGCGACTAGACAGCGAATAAATATGCGGCTCACGAATACCAGCACCATTCAGCTCCTGCTGAATCCGCCCTACAACCTGCTGCTTCTCTTCTTCTGACGAAGCCAAATCGGATGCATTAACGATGAAAAACATATTATCCAGCGCCAGACTACCTTTGACCCGTCCAAGTTGCTCTAACAGCTGACGATCACCAGCAGTAAACGCATGATTGTAATACGTCACAAATACGAGCGCGTCCGCCGATTTCATATACTCAAACGTAACACCTGTATGGCGCGCATTGACCGAATCCGCTCCCGGCGTATCGACCAGCACCATGCCTTGCAGCGTTAGCGGGCAATCGTAATACAGATCAACCCGGCGTACAAAGCATGATTGCTGCTCATCAGATACATAGCCACGGAATTGCTGCATATCAACCGTTAACGCCTGCCCCAGCTCGTATCGTGCCTTTTCCCAGCCTGCGGCAGCTGCCAGTACAAAGTTATAATGTGCGCGTGCTGATGGATGAATCCGTGCCGGATTCAATCCCGATACGCCGCGACTCCAATCTTGCTCCAAGGAACGATCTGGTAAACCGAGCAGTCGCAACGCTCCGCTAATGTCTTCCTGCAATTCCTGCGCAGACTTCATATGAATGACTGCTGTTGCATGGTGATGCTGTTCATCTGAAGACATAATCTGCGTAATCGCCGCCGTCATCGGATGTGGCGATACCGGTAGCACCGAACCGCCCAATAACGCATTGGCAAAAGACGACTTGCCCGCACTGAACGCGCCGAACAATGCTAATGTGAACTTTCCATTTTCCATTACTTCTGCTCGGCGGCGCAATTCAGCTGCCTGCGAAGCCAGACCGGGAATATCATGAATCCAGCCAGCAGCCGTGCGCAATTGCTCCGCCTTACCAAGCAAACGCTGCATCCGGTCAGATGAGCTGCTGATCGTTGCACTGGAGTCTGCAACTACGCTCGAAATAGAACCTGTAGTTACATTGCTAGCGCTCTGATTCGAGTCGATAGTATCTCCACTCGCTGGATGAAGTATATCTGATGTAGCATCCAATGATACATTGCCGCTTATAGACGTCTGATTCACTCCAGCAATATGCTCATCAGCAATCGTTCCAGTCTGTTGTTCCTTTATCGCAGCATCATTCGAGTGCCCTGCTTCCGTAGTAGAGGCAGACACAGCTGGCAACCACGATGGCACGCCTTGCTCGCGTTCCGGCAATAATGCGCGTACCGCTTGTTCCTGTTCCTGCTGCTTGCGCTCTTGCTCCAGTTCGGCAGAGCGTACAGTGATCGCTGCTTGCACATGCTGCATTTGCTGCCGTACATCAACCAATTGCTGCTCACTGGCAGGACGAAGCTGATCCAGCAAAGTATCAGTCGCATCCAGTGCTGCCCGGCGGTAACGCGCGGCGGTCTGCTCTCGCAGAGCACGCGTATAATTCAGCACGTATTCACTGGATACCGGCATATCCTTACCTGCACCGGTAGCGATATCCTGCTCCCCGATTTGCGGCAGCGAGACAGTCAGCTCTGACTCCTGCTGTTCATTCCACAGCTCATGCTCCATGCTCCAACCGCGCAGCAATCCGCGTACATGCACATCCAGATTGGCAATCACTTGCTTGCGGAACGCTTCGAGAAACGCTTCTGTACGCTGTTGTCGCTCTTGCAGCGTTTTATCCTTGGAAGCGAACAATCCTTTTTTGAAGCCCGGGCGCTCGCCTTCCAGATACAACTGTGCCAGATCGCGCACCTCCGAAGGCGTTAGATTCGCTTGCTCCACCAATCGCCCAATCTCCCAAGCCCATTTATCCTTGAGCGCAGTCAATTGACCAGCCACGTCCTGCTCCTGCTGCTGCAAGACTATGAGCTTCTGTTGCAAGGTTGGCAGGTCATCTATCGACTGCTGCTCATCTTCTTCTGAAGCATCCATATCAGCATGATCAGGTGTAAACTCATTGCCAGACACGATATCATCATGATTTTGCACATCTTCGGAATGATCATACTCTGATTCCGTCGGTGACACATCCTGATCTCCTGACTGCTGACGCAACCATTTGCCGTGTTCCTCTGCCAGTTCCCATGCTGCTTGCAATATACTGTAATGCACGAGCGGACGATGATCCTCCAGCAACTCACCGATCAATGAACGTAGACGCTCCAGCTTGCCATATTCATGCTCTGGCGCCATTCGTGATACATACAGCACACCTGCCGGTTCAATCCCACGACGGGCGAATGCCTGCTCCACTGCACGGCTATAATCGGCAAAAGGCAATTCCTCGTCCTCATGCTTGTCAATCTGATTGACGATCAGATACAGCGGCTTCCCGCGCTCATACAAAGTGCGTGCAAATGACAGATTCGTCTCTGACTGCACATGATTATAATCCATTGCATAAAAGACAACGTCTGCACGGTGCAGCGCCGAATACGTTGCTGCCTCATGCGCATCATCGGTAGAATCAACACCCGGCGTATCCAGCAGTACACCATGTTGTCCAAGCAACGGCACATCATCCCACAGCTCGACTGCTTCATAATCGCCACCGTTTTTGCAATATTCGTCCAGTTCCTGCAAATTGATATCCAGTGTACCGCCATCATGCGTGTGTACAATCGCACGCGGAGCGCCGCAACGGATCGAAGCGATATTCGCTGTCGTTGGCACCGGACTAGTTGGTAGCACCTGATGACCACATAACCAGTTCATCAGACTCGATTTCCCCGCCGAAAAATGACCGCAAAAAGCGAGCACCAGTTCATGTGAACGGTACTTGGTCAACAGCTCACCCGCTTTGCGAGCAGCATTATGATTGCCCTGAAGACGCAATTCGCCCTCCAGTTTTTCCAGCACAAGCTCAAAAGATTGTTCGTTTTCCGTTGTAATCGCTTGCATCAGTACGTCCCTCCGTGCTTTCTGTCTCGTCTTTGTCGGCTGCCGAAATGATAAGATTCACCCGACGCCATTTTATTGGTAATGGTCTATGTGATGCTGCCGGTTCTGCCTCTTGAGGCATCCCGTTACAATGTAATCTTTATCCATTGTATCACTGTATTCACCAGAGCGGAAATACAAAAAAGCCTTCCACAATTACCATTCTCCTAGAGGAAAATCAGTAATCATGAAAGGCTTGCGGACTCATCGTAATTAGATTACGCTTGCTTCCGTTTCAGCGACCGGCACTAGAATTTCAAACAATTTGCCGTGCTGCAAAATGGTGATGCCTCTGCCTTTGTCTTTCATTACAACGACATCACGCTTTTGTGCCATACGCTCGATATAATGCTCCGGTACGTCGCCGGAATAGTTGACTGTGATACCTTCAACTACCTTCTCTTCATTTTCAGCCAATTCTTCAGATACGATTTGCTCGAAAATATCCGAGAATTGTTCAAAATTGTCAGTGTAGACGGAAATGCATTTCATAACGTTCGACCTCTTTTATATTGTAGTATTGGTTTCGTTCCCCTGTAGACCCACGGCCGATGATGCGGACTTTCTCGGCTTGGATGCCTTTTTGTCTTTTATCACCAGGGACGTTTTCATTCGTTTTTTGCCTTCACGGCAAACGTCGAGCAACGGGCAAATCTGGCAGGCGGGATTTTGTGCTTTGCAATGATACCTGCCAAAAAAGATAAACTGATGATGCGACTGCGTCCAATCCTCACGCGGCACCTTCTTCATCAGCTTGCGCTCCACTTCCATAACATTGTCTTTCCAATTCGCAAGCCCCAGTCGTTTGGACACCCGCTCCACGTGAGTATCCACGGCAAACGCAGGCACACCAAAAGCATTGGACACAACCACATTGGCGGTCTTGCGTCCGACACCAGGCAGCTGAACGAGCAGATCGTGCTCACCCGGCACTTCCCCGCCGTACGTTTCGATCAAAATATGGCACAGGTTTTGAATATGCTTCGCTTTGCTTCGGTATAGGCCGATGCGCCGTATATCCTGTTCCAGTTCCTCCAGCGGCACACTCAGGTAATCCTGTGGTGTCCGGTACTTCTGAAACAAATCAACGGTTACCTTGTTGACGGTTGCGTCGGTACACTGTGCGGAGAGCAGTACCGCAATAGTCAGTTCAAAGGCGTTACTATGATGAAGTTCGCAGTGTGCATCAGGAAACATGCCGGCGATCGTATCCAGAATATGTCTTACCGTAGCGGCATTCATTTTCATTCCTCCTGCAAAAAACCGCCTGCTCGCGGTGTTCATCGCGACTCAGACGGTATCGTCTCGCGGTACCTGATGATGGGAATGCTGGGTTATGTTTCAGACTCTCGTGCTCCATCTTCAATGACAATACAATTCGTATCTTAACATGTTCCGGCTGTAATTGCACGCAAACTTTACATGAAATTTCAGCAATTTTATTGTCATTTAAAACAAACATTTAGCTTGCTCTCTAACTCACTATAGACCAGTAGATACAGATGCCGCTTTCATATGCGTGATTTCCCGCTTTGCACCTGCAACGCCGTATCGCAGAAGTGCAAATGTATGATTTGGATTTGTGCACAACAATAAAAACCGGCGCCGTTCCGGTAAGGGAACAGACGCCGGTGAATCTTCCATCCTGTGCTGCAAGCCGCAGCCTTGATGTGCGGGTAAAGGAATGGGTTAGGATACGCCCATGTACTCCTTGATTCCTTTGACGATTGAAGCAGCCACTTGATCTTGCTTGCTCGTATCCATCATTTTGGATTCTTCGGTTTTGTTACTAATGAATCCAACTTCTAGAAGCACGGCTGGCATGGTCGTTTCGCGGATAACGTGGAAATTGCCGTATTGCACACCACGATCTTTGAAACCGGTCGCTGCCACAAAGTACTTATGGATCGTTTGAGCCAGTTTCTTACTGCTGGCACGTTGATAATACGTTTCTGTACCAGAAGCTGCGGAAGAGCCGCTACTGTTGGCATGGATCGATACGAATACGTCTGCACCAAGCTTCTCGGCAATCTTCACACGTTCCTTCAATTCAAGGAAGGTATCATCCGAGCGAGTCAGAATGACATCGATATTCGGGTCCTGCTTGAGCAGAGCTTCTACTTTCAGTGCAAGTGCCAGATTCAGCTTTTTCTCTGTCGTTTGCGAACCGATCGCACCCGGATCCTGATCACCGTGTCCGGCATCGATCACGACTACTTTTTTACCGGAATCGCCTACACCTGTACCTGGCTGTGTTGGCCCGGTTGTCGTTGTTGGTTCAGTCGTTTTGCCCGTATCGGGTGTCAGATCAACGATCAATAGACTGTCTTCTGTGAAGACTTCATAGTTTTGTTTGTTTTTCAGATCAATGACGATCCGTACGCTGGATGGGTCCGTGCTGTATTGCGAATAACGAATCTGGGATACGTTATCGTTGTTTGGCACGGCGATTGTTGCAATCTGACCTGCACTTGCATCCGGTCCTTGAGCGGCAAAGCCGTCACCGAAGTTCGCGTTAGGCAGATCGACCACAATACGATCCGGCGAATCCATTTTGGACACTTTTGGCGTTACGCTCTTGTCGAGCGTCACCAGCAACCGACTTTCGCTGAAGCTGATGCCATTCACCAGTGCAAGACCATTTTCGGCACTACCTGTTCCCGAGCCCGAATTCGTTCCTCCGCCGGTGTCATCACCTGAAGTTGTCAGTGTTACAATTTTGTCGCTGTTGTTCCAGCTAAGGCCGATGCCCATCTGCTCGCTAACGAGACGGATCGGAACTAGTGTTGTACCGTTCTGAACGACTGGTGCCGTGTTCAGATTGTACGTCGTGTTGCCAATCGCAGCGGATTTTTTACCGATAAACAGCTGAATCGACTTGCTGTCGCTGTCAATCGTCACTCGACCTTCGGATTGATTCCACTGTACCTTATAGCCCAGATTTTCCGAAACGACGCGGATCGGTATCATGACCGAGCCATCAATATTTTGTACATCTTCCGGAATGCTGAGTTCCTGGCCGTTCAGTACAACTTTTGTGCTAGTGGCGGCTTCACCGATATGGGGAAAGGACCACAAAAACACAAACAAAAACATCAAAAAACCCAATTTCTTCATTCTTCACCCCTACCATTCCCAGTTTGATTACCGAACTACCCAGCACGGCTGTACCGGCAAATTATTACCAGACGACTAATTAGACGCTTATGCCTATTAAAAGTTGCGAAGGAATTTGCAAATCCATATGTATTTTTAAAGGAAGCTTGCATAAACACGCAAAAATAAAAATGCATAACCCTCTGTCCTATTATATCGACAGGGGCATGCATTTTTATGAAAGAATAGCACAAATTTATGTTCAGAAGAATCAAGCAAACAGATGAGCACCACGTGTTTTCTCATACTCATTGATCGCATCGCTATGTTGCAGCGTCAGACCGATATCATCCAAGCCTTGCAGCAGGAATTGACGACGATGCTCGTCCAGATCGAAGTGAATCTCCAGACCGTAGATATCAGTCAGCTTTTTCTCTTCCAGATCGACGGTCAGTGTATAGCCTTCGTGAGACTCGGTACGTTCAAACAGATCCTGTACTTGCTCCTCAGACAGCTTAATCGGCAGAATGCCATTTTTGAAGCAGTTATTATAGAAGATATCCGCGAACGAAGGTGCAATCACACAACGGAACCCATAGTCCATAATCGCCCATGGTGCGTGCTCACGGGAAGAACCGCAACCAAAGTTAGCACGCGAGATCAGTACAGATGCACCTTGATAACGCGGTTTGTTCATATCAAAGTTCTCGTTCACATTGCCTTCTTCGTCCCAGCGCCATTCGTAGAACAGAAACTGACCGAAGCCTGTGCGCTCAATACGCTTCAAGAATTGTTTTGGGATGATCGCATCCGTATCTACGTTTACCCGGTCAACCGGGGCAACGATACCATTCAATTTCGTAAATGCTTCCATTGTAAAGACTCCTCTCTAAGTTGCCGTGCAAGGTTATACATCGCGTATTCGTATTCGTATTCGTATTAAGAATGATACACTGCTTAAAAAATATTAATGTGGTATCAGTTCAAGACTGGTTCGGATTTAAATTCCCAATCGCGTACATCGGTAAAGTGACCTTTGATCGCCGCCGCTGCCGCCATTGCTGGAGATACCAGATGCGTACGTCCGCCGCGACCTTGACGACCTTCAAAGTTACGGTTCGATGTGGAAGCGCAGCGTTGTCCTGGTTTCAATACGTCCGGGTTCATCGCCAGACACATACTGCAACCTGCTTCGCGCCATTCAAAACCAGCTTCTTTGAAAATAACGTCCAGCCCTTCTTTCTCTGCCTGCAATTTTACACGACCGGAGCCGGGTACTACGATTGCAGTCAGACGGTCGGATACTTTGTGTCCGCGTGCTACTTGAGCAGCAGCGCGCAAGTCTTCGATACGACCGTTCGTACAGGAGCCGATAAATACATAATCGACCGGAATCTCAGCCATTTTGGTGCCTGGTGCAAGATCCATATATTCAAGCGCTTTTTCAGCGGCTCTACGTTCATTTTCAGTTGTGAAATCAGCCGGATTCGGTACTGCGGATGTGATATCCGTACCCATACCCGGGCTAGTTCCCCAGGTTACTTGTGGAATCAAAGCTTCTACATCAAACTCGATCACACGATCATACGATGCGTCTGCATCGGATGTCAGCTGCTGCCAGCGGGATACCGCTTCGTCAAATGCTGCACCTTGTGGTACATATTCACGTCCACGCAGGTAAGAGAATGTTGTTTCATCCGGTGCGATCAGACCAGCGCGTGCGCCGCCTTCAATCGACATGTTGCAGACGGTCATACGTTCTTCCATCGACAGTGCGCGAATTGCTTCGCCGGTATATTCAATTACATAACCCGTTGCAAAGTCGGTGCCGTATTTTGCGATGACGCCGAGGATCATGTCTTTTGCGGTTACGCCAGTTTTGCGTTTGCCGTTAAAACGAATTTCCATCGTTTTGGACTTGGATTGTTGCAAACATTGCGTTGCCAGAACATGTTCCACTTCGCTTGTACCGATACCAAAAGCAAGTGCGCCGAATGCGCCGTGTGTAGACGTATGGCTGTCACCGCAAACGATGGTTTTACCCGGATGTGTCAGACCCAATTCTGGACCCATAACGTGAACAACACCTTGGTCGATGGTATCAAGGTCAAACAGTTTTACACCGAAGTCGCGACAGTTCTGAGTCAGCGTATCGATCTGCTGTTTGGAGATAGGATCGGTAATATTGAAGCGGTCAAATGTCGGTACGTTGTGATCCATTGTAGCAAATGTCAGCTCTGGACGACGTACTTGACGATTGCTCAGACGCAGACCTTCAAATGCTTGCGGAGACGTAACTTCGTGTACGAGATGCAGGTCGATGTACAATACGCTCGGCTTGCCTTCCTCGTTATAGATTTCGTGATTGTCCCAAATTTTCTCATACAATGTTTGTTTACTCATCATATTCACCCCATCATAGATTGAGAGTCAGCAGTGATCATGTTCCAACAAAACCTGTTCAACAGACTTTGCAAAGCTTCGGACCTGAAACATGTCGATCTGCGTTTCCCTGTACTGTGCCTGATCGTATTGATTCAACATTGCCATACGGTTTGCAGTGTGGCTGTCACTGTATCGTCAGACGGTAAGAATGACGACCTTTTTTATAATAATTACAATATAACATTGCCTGTACGATAGGTCTAAGATATTATAACTATAGAAGCTATAGGTTTATCTTATAAGATAAATACAGCAAGATCACATCCAAAAGGAGCCACATTATGGAACTCAGACAACTACAGTATGCCCTGCAAATCGCCGCCGAGCGCAACTTTTCCCGTGCAGCCGAGAAATTGCATATCGCCCAGCCTTCGCTCAGTCAGCAATTGTCCAAGCTTGAAAAGGAACTCGGTGTGTTGCTATTTCAGCGTAATACAAGCAATGTGGAATTGACGCACGCCGGAGCAAGCTTTGTTGAGCATGCTCAGAAGATCATTGATTCGGTGGAACAACTGCGCCGCGAGATGGCAGACATTTCCCAGCTGCAAAGTGGACGCGTGATCGTCGGCAGTATGCAGATTACCGGCTCCCATCTGCTGCCTCATGTACTGCCCGATTTTCGTACTAATTATCCACAGATTGATGTTGTGTTATTAGAAGATACTTCGCTTAATCTGGAAAAGCTTACTGCAAGTGGGCAAACCGACCTTAGCCTGCTCGCCCTGCCGCTAACTGAATCATCGCTCACATATGAACCGGTTGCAGAGGAGCTGATCGATCTGGCAGTTCCGCCTGATCATCCACTCGCCAAGCGATTCATGGATGGAGATCACCGCCCTGTCACACTCAAGGAGCTAAAAGACGAATCGTTCATCGTATTGAAAAAAGGACAAGGCTTCCGTAAAATTGTGTTCGATGTATGCAAGGAAGCTGGCTTTGAACCGAAGGTGGTTTTTGAAAGCAATAATATAGAGACGATTCAATCACTCGTCGCCACCGGCATGGGTGTGACGTTTGTTCCTCATTATATCGCCCGTGCTCGGCGTGGGGAATTTCTCCCCGTCTACTTGCCGCTAGCTGAACCAATTCCAAGTCGCACGCTTGTGCTGGCGCGTCGCAAAGGGCGGTATTTATCCAAAGCAGCGGAAGCATTTATTGAGTCGTTCAGAGATACGATGGAAAATGTCGTCACGCGCGAACGGTTGTAGCTTGAGAGGGAAGAGGGTTCGTAACATATAAGTTTTTCATTATGCGCACAGTATGAACAAACATTCGAGATACAATAAAATGACTGCAATAGATCAACGTACGTGATTATCTATTGCAGTCATTTTATTGAGAACTGTATTTGATATTTATTTAGTTGATTATTAAAAGTAATCATTATATACTGGAGAAGTGAACAGTTGTAACTAATACAGGTACAACACTAGCGAATGATCATCCATGTTCCTAGTGTTACAGCAGTATCGAACAGATTTTACCAAAAAAATCATTCTAATTTTGGAGGATATGTATAATGAAAATTGATATCTGGTCTGATTACCAGTGTCCGTTCTGCTATATCGGTGAAGCAAGACTGCACAAGGCGCTGGAGCAATTCCCGCATGCTGATCAAGTGCAAGTCAACTACAAAAGCTTTGAGCTTGATCCTTCCGCCGAGCGCGATATTCCACTGACCAACAATCAGATGCTGGCGCAAAAATACAATACTAGCATTGAACAGGTACGTCAGATGAACGCCAATGTAGGCGCACAGGCTGCACAGGAAGGATTGCATTTTGAATTTGACAGCATGATTTTGACGAACAGCTTTGATGCGCATCGTCTGATGCAATTCGCTACCGCTAAAGGCAAAGGCGAAGAAATGAACAAAGCGCTGTTCCATGCTTATTTTACCGAATCCCGTCATATCGGCGATCATGATACTCTGGCTGATATTGCAACCGCAGTTGGTCTGGATCGAAGCGAAGCGCTAGCTGTATTAAACAGTGAGCAATACGGCGAAGAAGTTCGTCGTCAGGAACGATTGGGCAGCCAGCTCGGTATTCAAGGTGTACCATTCTTCGTCATCAATGATAAATATGCCGTATCTGGTGCACAGCCGACCGATGCATTCAGCAAAGCACTGGCTGATATCTGGGCGGAAGAACAACCGCTGCAAATGCTGAACGATTCGGAAGCTGGCGATATGTGTACAGACGAATCCTGCGCCATTCCAGAAAAAGGAAATGAACAAACACGTTAAGTAGAATCCAAATGATATAATCCTAGTATAAGTGATATAGTCAAAGTACAAGCGATACAATCGTAGTACAAGTGACGCAATCCAAGTATTATAAAACAATCCCGGTTATTCTTTGCAAAAAGAGTAACTGGGATTGTTGTTTATGTCTATTACATAATACAGAATCTTATAAAACGATGGATTGGGATCGAAGAAACCTGTCTTGCGGGATGTTTGTTGGATGAGTGAGATACAGATCAGACGATAGCAGGTGTATTGTCATTGCTTATGGACAAAGCAGCAGTGGAGCTAGAAAAGCTTATTTCTGACGTTTTTGCTTTTTCGCTTCTTTGATCATACGCAATGCACGGGCGCGGGTGACTTTGTTTGGGCTTTTTAACTGACGATATGCAGTTGCTGTATCGGTTTTAGCCAATAGATTCACCTCCCAAGATACAGATAATATAGAAGCTCTCCACTCTTCCAGTTATCTGATGCTTATTTAATAGTAATTATTACGATTTAATAATATAGTAAATGATAACTGTTCTCACTGTCAAGTGTATACACGATTTCATTTGTAAGGATCACTCTACGTGATTCTGATCATAAATAAGCGGCATGCCAGTTTTCCCTGACACGCCGCAGTATGTTACGCTCCAACTACTACTTGCTCACTTTTCAGAAATGACGTTGAAACCATGCAGCAGCAGCTTGAGCTTCACTTGCTGTCAATTGATGACCGTTATTTTCCCAGAGCAATTCCACCTCAGCCCCAGCATCGGTCAGCAATTGACCCAGCTCCTCACTCTCGGCACGCGGTACGATGGGATCATTACTACCCGATGCCATAAATACCGATGTACCAGTCAAATTCGGCAACTCAATACTGCGCAGTGGCACCATCGCATGATGCAAAATCGCACCTTTAAGCGACTGAGCATCATGGAACAGCAGACTGGCTGCGATATTGGCACCGTTAGAGTAACCTACCGTTACGATATTGCTACGATCAAATCCGTATTCAACTGCCGCCGCATCCAGAAAGGCATTCAGCTCATGTGTACGTGCGATGAGATCTGGCTCATCGAATACGCCTTCTGCCAGACGGCGGAAAAAGCGGGGCATGCCATTTTCCGATACGTTACCACGCACGCCAAGTACGGACGCCGTTGGAGCGATCAGATCCGCCAGCGGCAGCAAATCACGCTCCGTTCCACCTGTGCCATGCAATAGCAGCAATACTGGCTGCTCTGGATTACTTCCTTGTTTAAAAATATGCTTCATCGTGTCTGTTGTCATCTATTGAATCCTCCTAGTCGCATCATTACGTATATTCCAATCGGATTAGCGAAGCTTACGTACCTGAATCGGCAGCAGATTATTTTCAATCAAATCACGTTGCGGTTCATACCATTCTGGCAACATAAGCTTGCTTCCAAGTTGCTCAGCCGGTTCGTCATTGGCAAATCCCGGTGGATCGGTAGCAATCTCGAACAGAATGCCACCTTCTTCACGGAAATACACAGCGTTAAAATATTGACGGTCAATGACCGGTGTCGGCTGAAATCCAGCTGCTGCCACCTGACTGCGCCATTGCTCATGCTGGTCAAAGTCCGCTGCGCGCCAAGCGATATGATGCACCGTTCCAGCTCCGCCAATACCGCGTGGCAATTCATGGTTGTTCACATCGATTATATTGCCAAGATCGCCAGTAGCTTGGAAGCGTACATACCCATCTTCCTCAGCAATGCGTGTTAAACCTAACACATGTTCTACCGTATGCAGCGTACGTTCAGGCAATGCGCTGAACAGTATCCCACCGCCGAAGCCCTTGATCGCTTCCGCCGCAGTGATACCATCCCATTCCCATGTATTGGTTGCACCTGCTTCACGCTCGACCAGTTCAATCCGCAATCCATCATAATCGCTAAAACGCAACAATTGCTCACCAAAGCGGCTGACGGTCTCAACTTGAATATTCAATTTTTGCAAACGATCTGTCCAGAATGGCAGTGCTCCTAGCGGTACAGCGAATACAGTAATGCCCAGTTGTCCGCTACCTACAACACCGCGACGTGCTCCTGGCTGCGGGAAGAAGGTAACAATCGTACCTGGTGCTCCGCCTTCATTGCCAAAATACAGATGATACACATCTGGTGCGTCAAAGTTGATCGTCTGCTTGACCATGCGCAGACCGAGAATACCAGCATAGAAATCCACATTGCGCTGTGGATCAGTAACGAATGACGTAATATGATGAATGCCTGCGGTGCGAAGAGTCATCGTGTTCAGCTCCTTTTGGATAGGGGTTAGAATATACCAACTATTGAATATCTTAATTTAAGACGTTTTCTATCTTTTTATTATAGCCTGTTCCTATGCAAAGAAAAGAGTAAACGGCAAAACAATTTCAAAACCACAACTAACTAACTTTTAGTTAGTTTTATATTCTATTCATTTTGTCATCTCTCAAAACGTAGTATCATTTCAGCAAGCTTGATGTCGCCAAGTTTTGTTTCACCAAGCTTGGCTCGTATACCGTCTTTCTTTACAAAAAAGCTCTTCGTCGTTCCCTTTAAGTACGCAATACTGTAACGGAAACGCCAAAGAGCTTCATATGCTTTTATCACCTGTTGATATAGACGACCTAACAATGTCCAGCACCAGCCTGAACAGCATTATAGTACGATCCTAGCACTACATTTTATTCCTGATGTCTGTACAATTCTGGTCGGCGGTCGGCGAATACTGGTATCCGTCCACGCACCTCGTCGGACAAATCCAGATCAATTATTGCGGTTAAAATCCCTTCCTCTTCCCCGCTCTCAGCGATCACTTCCCCCCACGGATCGATAACCATCGAGTGACCGAAAAAGGTACTTTTCGCATCGCTGCCAACACGATTGCAGGCGATGACATACATCTGATTCTCAATCGCGCGCGCTGTCAGCAGTGTACGCCAATGGTGCAGACGCGGATTGGGCCATTCAGCAGGCACAAACCACACTTTTGCCCCTGCCAGTGCCAGCGTACGCGCCAGCTCGGGAAAACGAATATCGTAGCAGATGGATGCCGCAGCGGTCACATCGCCCAGTGGAAACAATGCCGTCTCTTCGCCGGGCTGCATGAACTTTTCCTCGTCCATCAGCTTGAACAGATGAATCTTGTCGTACTTCGCCTGCTGCTGTCCATCCGCGCCATGTACATATAATGTATTGTAAAATCCACTATCACGCTGCTCTGATACGGAACCGCCAACTAGCACTATGTTATGCTCACGCGCCGTCTCACTCAGCCAGCGGTTGATCGGACCATGTTCCGGTTCGGCGATACCGTCCAGTCGATCCAGCGCATACCCGGTATTCCACATTTCCGGCAATACGATCACATCCGGGCGCTGCTCTGCGTTCATCGCACGCTTGATCCATTCTCCAGCGCGGCGTATATTTTCCTGCGGATCAGCCAGCGCGATATCCATTTGAATCAGGCTGATATGGTATTGTCGTGCAGTCATTGATCATCTCTCCCTGTGTGCTGTATATTGCATTTATCATAGCCGCAGCAACGACCGAAAAGCAATATTTCCAGACAATTCCTCTATACCAATCGGAAAAATCGTGATAGATTAGGAGAACTATGTCAGTCCCCAAGAAAAGCAACATTTTATACAGCCTGTAACGAGCATCACATTGCGCTTAGCATGTACAGCAGGTTAGCATATACAGCAGCTCAATACCGAAATGAGCGTTGCATCTATATTCAACTTGTATCTTTTCCATTACACAATAGTGTGCACCATCTCAAATATAGCAACCGGAGTGATGAAGACGATGTCCAATGTGAACAATAGCAGCGTATCCGCATTTCCTATTCAACCAGCAGGAATGATGAATGAATTGCCAGAGCAGTTTTTTGCCAAATTGGTGCAAGATGTGAATCGGCATGTGAACGCCGGGCATGATGTAATCAATCTTGGTCAAGGAAACCCGGATCAACCGACCCCGCCGCATATCGTTGAGGAGCTACGTGAAGCGGCAGGCAATCCGCAATATCACAAATATTCGCCGTTTACCGGCTATCCGTTTCTGAAAGAAGCAATTGCGAAGCGGTATAAGGAAGATTACGATGTCGATCTTGACCCGCAAACGGAAGTAGCAATTTTGTTCGGTGGCAAGACCGGTTTGATTGAGATCAGCCAGATTTTGCTGGAAAAGGGCGACATCTGTCTCGTTCCTGATCCCGGGTATCCAGATTATTGGTCAGGTGTAGCATTGTCCGGTGCAGAGATGAGCTTTATGCCGCTGACCGAGGATCAGGCATACTTGCCAGATTATAGCGCGATCTCGCCGGACGTGCTGGAACGGGCGAAGCTGATGTTTCTCAACTACCCGAACAATCCGACATCGGCGACGGCTCCGTTATCTTTTTATGAAGAAACGGTAGCATTTGCACGCCGCAATCAGGTTGTGGTGGCGAGCGATTTTGCGTATGGAGCGATTGGATTTGATGGGCAGAAGCCGGTTAGCTTTTTGCAGGTGCCTGGTGCGAAGGAAGTCGGTGTGGAATTTTATACCCTATCCAAGACTTACAATATGGCGGGCTGGCGCGTAGCGTTTGCACTCGGTAACAGCGAGATTATTCGTCTGATCAATCTGATGCAGGATCATGTGTATGTAAGTCTGTTCGGCGGCATTCAGGCAGCGGCAGCACGAGCATTAACAGATGATCAGCAATGTGTAACGGATCTGGTGGATCGCTATGAATCACGCCGGAATGCCTTTTTTGAAGAGCTGGACAAGATCGGTTGGAAAGCAGAAGCGCCCAAAGGCTCGTTCTTCTGCTGGTTGCCTTTACCGGAAGGTATGGATTCGCGACAGTTCGCCACATTGCTGCTGGAGCAGGCGCATGTTGCGGTTGCGCCGGGTATCGGCTTTGGTACGGGCGGCGAAGGATATGTGCGCATTGGTCTACTCACGTCCGAAGAACGATTGCGTGAAGCGGTGCAACGAATTGGCAAGCTGAATCTATTCGGTAAAAATGAAACGGAATCCCGCAAAGACTGAATGTATCTCATCAAGACTTCATTCGCTCTATAACAGCCAACATCGTTATCCAAGCTTCCAACGGATTGTTTACCAAATAAACAGCTGGATATAGTTGCAACCATTATCGTCGTGATCGGCACCATGCAGCATGTATGTTCTGCAAATACCGATTCTTAGACAACAAATTGCACTATCCCTGCCACGCGGTACTTGGCAAAAGTCACAGTCCGTGCTATCCTAATCAGCAACACCGATTGTACGGAATCCCGTACATCGGACACCATGACATAATCACCTGACCGGAGCGGCGATAAACCGCACGGACAATTATACAGAACGCAATGAAGGGAATAGTAAGCAAACACAGCGGCGTGCATAGAGAGTGAATTCCAGAGGCTGAAAGGATTCACCGCCAGCTCCTGCTGAACCTGCCCCCGAGCTTTCGGCGCCAAACGCCGGACGGACTTCCCGCCGTTATCGGGCTTCAAGCCGGACAGCTCTGTGCTGTCAATAAAGGTGGTACCGCGGAAGTGCAGACTTTCGTCCTTTGTATTCATGTTGGATACGGAGGGCGGGAGTCTTTTTTGCATTCTCCCCTTCGTATGCCGCAGCATGTCATCATCAAGTGATGTTGTGTCGTATTATGCAGAAGGAGTGAATCATCATGCAACACCAGCGTATTGTCGTGAAAATCGGCAGCAGCTCGCTGACCGGACCACAGGGTGGTCTGAATCATGAAGCGGTAGACTTTTTTGCCGCCGAAATCGCTGCATTGCAGCAGCAAGGACATTCGGTTCTGCTCGTCACCTCCGGTGCGGTAGCTGCCGGATTCCGCGAAATCGGGTATCTGTCGCGCCCACGTCTATTACACGAAAAGCAGGCTGCCGCCTCCGTCGGTCAGGCGCTGCTTATGCGCGATTACCAGCAGGCATTTGCCAAACATGGGATCGTCAGCGCCCAGATTTTGCTGACACGGGGTGATTTTACCCATCGGAAGCGGGCAGGCAATGCCAGCATGACGATTGAGGAATTGCTGAAGCAGAATGTAATCCCGATTATCAATGAAAATGATACCGTCTCTGTCGACGAGCTAAAATTTGGCGATAACGATACCTTATCCGCACTCGTCGCCAATCTTGCCAAAGCATCGCATTTGCTCATTTTGACGGATGTAGATGGATTGTACAGCGCTAATCCGAACAAAGACCCAGAAGCCGTACATTATCCCGTAATCGACGAAATTACTGATGAGATTTACGATATGGCGGGCGGCGCTGGCTCAGCAGTCGGTACAGGCGGAATGCGTTCCAAAGTTGATGCAGCCAAAATCGCCACTCGCGGCGGAATCGAAGTATTCGTTGGACGTGTGAACCAGCCGGGCGATCTGCTGCTCGCTGCGAATCATCAGGGCAAAGGGACGTATTTCTCTACCCACAGTGCATCGTTGCCGATGAAAAAGCAGTGGCTCGGCTTCCTGTCTGTTCCACTCGGTACACTCATTATCGACGAAGGTGCCGAACGCGCATTGATTGATAATGGACGCAGCCTGCTCCCGGTTGGGATTCGCCAACTGGAAGGACAATTCCATGCTGGCGATGTAGTCGAGGTGCAAAATGTACAACGTGATGTACTTGGACGCGGCATCGTCAATTATGATTACGATCAATTGCAGCAAATTATCGGTCTGCCAAGCAGTAAAATTGCCGAAACGCTAGGCGTCGATCATGTTCAGCATCTCGAAGCCGTTCACCGGGACGAATGGATTACATTATAATAAGAATGAAAGTATCAACAATCGACTGCCCCATCGTATATGCTTTTGAACAACCATAACGGTATATCGATAACATAAGCACAGCTATTCATCATGAAGATTATCACTATGAAGTAGACGGATTGTCATACATTATTTTCAAGGAGGAATCACGCAATGACTGAAGTAAGCGAAGTTGTACAAAAGGCAACGCTGGCAAGCCGTGCGGCACTGCCACTCGCCAACGTCTCCACTGCTGACAAAAATGCGGCACTGCGACAGATGGCAGATGCATTGGTCACACGATACGAGGAGATCATCGTCGCCAATGAGGTAGATATTGAAAATGGTCGTGCCAACGGCACTTCCGAATCGCTATTGGATCGACTGCGCTTGACCAAGGAACGCATTGAGGATATTGCCGAAGGATTACGCCAAATTGTAGAGCTAAATGATCCGATTGGCGAGCTGCTAGAAACGATTCAGCGCCCTAACGGTTTGCAAATCCACAAAATCCGCGTACCCATCGGCGTGATCGGTATGATCTACGAAGCCCGTCCCAACGTGACGGTCGATGCGGCAGGATTAGCACTCAAAACAGGTAACGCCATCGTATTGCGTGGCGGTTCTGCTGCCCTCTCTTCCAATCGCAAAATTATTGAGGTGCTGCATGACGCGCTCAACGATTCTGCCGTTCCTGCGGATGCACTACAATTGATTGAAGATTCAGATCGCGCCTCTGTCAATGAAATGATGAAGCTGAACGGTCTGATCGACGTGATCATCCCGCGTGGTGGCAGTGCGCTAATTCAAAATGTTGTACAAAACTCTACCGTACCCGTGATCGAAACGGGCGCAGGCATTTGCCATACGTATGCCGACGAATCTGCCGACCAGCAGATGGTAGCAGACATCGCCATCAATGCCAAAGTACAGCGCCCTTCCGTCTGCAACTCAATGGAAACGTTCCTTGTTCATTCTGGTTACGATCAGCAAGCGTTTATTCGTCTGGCTGAACAATTGCGCGATGAATACCATGTGGAACTGCGCGGCTGTCCGCGTACCCGTGAGCTGCTACACTGGGCAACCGGTGCAACTGAGCAGGATTATGCGACCGAGTATAACGATTATATTTTGAATGTGAAAATCGTCGACTCGCTGGACGAGGCGCTACAACATATCGCTACCTACGGCACCAAGCATTCGGAATGTATCGTGACCAAAGATCAGCATCACGCGAACCGATTCATGCAGGAAGTGGACGCGGCAGCGGTATATCACAATGCCTCTACCCGGTTCACCGATGGATTCGAATTCGGCTTTGGCGCGGAGATTGGCATTAGCACCCAGAAGCTGCACGCACGCGGACCGATGGGCTTGCCATCTCTCACCTCCACCAAGTACAGAATCTACGGCACAGGTCAGACACGCGGCTAAAAGCAGGTACTAGTACAGCTTGTTTTACATGCTTGGTTCGCCTTGCCTATGTTGTATTGGTACCTTGCCTTGTATTGCCACCATGCTCCAATGGTAGTACGTCACAATCATGCTTTATCAAATATAGATCAATATTGGAAATAGGAAGGATAGATAAATATGGGTCATTCTGCAAAACAACACACATTAATCAATCAATCGATTTGCTTCTACGGCGCAGGCTCGATGGCGGAAGCTATTTTGCGCGGACTAGTGAACCGTTCGGTCGTTGTACCAGGTCAGGTCACGATGCTGAATCGCAGCAACAAAGATCGTATGAACTACCTCATCCAGCGCTACGGCATTTCGGTCGTTACTAATGAAACGCAGCGCGATGAAGTGCTGCAACATGCCGACATTATCGTACTGGCGATGAAGCCTGTCGATGCAGCCGCTGCGCTTCAGCAGCTCAGCCCACTGCTGAACGACAATCAACTGCTCGTATCGGTAATCGCCGGACTTGAAGTGGAAACGATGCAATATGTACTTGGCAAAAAACAGCCGATTGCACGCACCATGCCCAACACATCCAGTACAATTGGTCTGGGCGCAACCGGTCTCGTATTCTCCGCAGAAGTGACAGCCGCTCAAAAACAAACAGTACAGCATCTATTTGAAGCTGTTGGCACGGTAACGGAAATTGCCGAGCAGCAAATGGAAACATTAACCGGCATCTCTGGTAGCGGTCCCGCTTATATTTACTATGTTATGGAAGCGATGATTGAGGCGGGCGTGCAGGGCGGTCTAACCCGCGAGCAGGCACATGAACTGACGGTGCAAACCGTCGTCGGTGCCGCCCATATGGTACAGCAAACTGGCGAACAACCTGCCGAGCTGCGCGCCAAAGTCACCTCGCCGAACGGCGCCACTGCGGCAGCTGTCAAAGTATTCGACGAGCATCAGATGAAACAGATCATTATCCGCGGCATTGAACGCTGCGCAGAACGCTCCCGGGAAATGGGGGCAGCACTGAAGGAGGAGCATCTATGAGCTATTGCATCGCAACGTATCGCTGTCATGATCCAAAGGCAGATTTTCATAAAAAAGCAACGTCCATCGCCGTCGGCATGACCGTTGGTAGCTGGACCGAATTGCCTGCCGCCAAGCAACAATCAATGAAGAAGCATCTGGGCGAAGTCCTTTCAGTCGATGTGTTTGAACCTGCTGATGGCGAACGATATGCGGATATTCGTATCGCTTACCCGGATGCTAACTTTAGCAGCGATATTCCGGCACTACTCGTTACCGTATTTGGCAAAATCTCTATGGACGGACGCATCAAACTGACGAATCTGGAGTTTTCTGAGCGTTTTCTAAGTCATTTTGGTGGACCCAAATTTGGCTTACACGGTGTACGCCAGCTACTTGGCGTTCCTGAACGTCCGCTGCTGATGAGCATTTTCAAATCGGTCATCGGTCACGATCTGGACGAGCTGACGCGTCAATTCCGTGCGCAAGCGCTGGGCGGCGTCGATCTGATCAAGGACGACGAAATCCTGTTTGAGAATGAACTGACACCGATTGAGAAGCGTGTCGCAGCGTGCCGCAAAGCTGCCGAAGCCGCACAGGCGGAAACGGGCAAAAAGGTACTATACGCCGCCAATCTGACCGGTTCTACCTTCAAGCTGAAAGAGCAAGCGATCAAAGCAATTGATGCAGGTGCGAATGCGCTGCTGTTCAATGTACTGTCATACGGTTATGACGTCCTTGCCGAACTGAGCAATGATTCTGACATTAACATCCCGATCATGGCGCATCCAGCACTTGCCGGTGCTTATTATCCGTCACCATATTACGGTATCTCCGCTTCTGTACTGCTTGGACAGCTGATGCGTCTGGCAGGTGCCGATCTGGTGCTGTTCCCTTCTCCTTACGGTTCGGTTACGATGCCGAAGGAAGAAAATATGGCAATCCGCGAGCAATTGCTCACCGGCAGTTTGCCGTTCAAAAAAAGCTTCCCTGTACCATCAGCAGGGATTCATCCGGGGCTGGTGCCACTCATTCTGCGCGACTTTGGCAATGATGTCATCATTAATGCAGGCGGCGGAATTCACGGTCATCCGGGCGGCGCCAGCGCAGGCGGACGTGCGTTCCAGCAGGCGATTGATGCGGCATTGTCTGGCGTATCGCTAGCAGATTACGCTGTGCAGGGGCATACGGAACTGGCACAAGCGCTGGAAATCTGGGGCGGTGAAGTATGAGCCACAAGCAACCGGTAATCTTTTGCGACTTTGACGGTACGATTACGAATTCGGACAATATCGTAGCGATTATGAAGCACTTCTCTCCGCCGGGTTACAAAGAAATCATGGACGGCGTAGTCAATCAGCAGCGTTCCATTCGCGACGGTGTGGGCGCGATGTTCGGTCTGATGCCTTCTTCGCAAAAACAAGATATCATCGACTACGTATTGCAGCATGCCGGTATTCGTGAAGGCTATCGTGAATTTCTAGACTTTGTACAGTCACAGCAGATTCCGTATTACGTAACTAGCGGCGGGATCGACTTTTTCCTAAAGCCGCTGCTAGAGCCGTTTGATATTCCGCAAGATCATATTTACTGTAACAGTGCTGACTTTTCCGGTGAAAATATTACTATTCTATGGCCGCATCGCTGCGATGAGCATTGCCACAACGATTGCGGCATGTGTAAAACGACCGTTATGCGCGGTTTCCCACCAGAGCAGTATGAACGCATTCTGATCGGCGATAGCCTGACTGATTTTGAAGGTGCCAAAATCGCTGATCTGGTCTATTCCCGTTCTGTACTCACTGACAAGTGCCGTGAGCTGGGCGTGCCGCATATACCATTTGAGACGTTTCACGATATTATCGACGATCTACGACAACGAACAGGAGCGATGCACACATGAGCTTTGCCAATATTGCACTTGAACATAAACAGGCGGTGCTGCAAGAGCTGAGCGGTATCAAGGAGCAATTTGCCGCACGACACTGGTTTCCGGGCACTAGCGGCAATCTGTCGCTGCGTGTGGGCGATTACGAGCCGGATAACTTCCACTTTGCGATTACAGCGAGTGGCAAAGACAAATCGGTCAGCACACCGTCAGACTTTCTGTTTGTTGATCAGCAGGGACGTCCATGCGAGACGACAGCGCTGAAGCCAAGTGCTGAGACGCTGATTCATTGTGAAATTTATCGTGAGACAGGCTGCGGTGCCGTGTTCCATGTGCATACGGTGTTCAACAATCTGGTAAGCGAATATTTTGGTGAACAGGGTGCCGTACCGATTCAAGGCTTGGAATTGATCAAGGCGTTTAATATCTGGGAAGAGAATGCTGCGATTACCATCCCTGTACTGCCCAATTACGCTGAGATTCCACGTATTGCTGAGTTAGTACCGGGTATCCTCAATCAGAGCATACCGGGCATTCTACTGCGTGGTCATGGCATCTATGCGTGGGGTAAAAATGCGTTTGAAGCGAAGCGTCATTTGGAAGCATTCGAGTTTATTTTCGAATATATTTATCGCGATTTGTTGCTGCGTAAATAAATCACGACAACAACATATACAAACCATATCGATTTTGCACAAAACAACTATTTATGACTCATAAACTGGAAAATGTTTTCACCGAGATATTGTTAAATCTGAACATTAAATGCGTTAAACAAGTGTAATATTCGACTTTTTAGCGATGAAAACGTACAAAAAAGCTGACATTGTATGAAATGTCAGCTTTTTTTATATAAAAAATGATTTTTATTATTGCCCTTTATAATAAATACCCGTATACTAAGTTCAATCGCATCAAGCAGGCATGCAATCACTCACGTTATTTCTACATAACTGACCGATACGCCGCACCGCTTCAATGACGAAGAAAGACGGAACACCCGTTATCATTATGGCAGTAATGATATCAGATATCCCGCTTCCGTTATGATTATCTGTTCTTGGCCGATCAGATCATTCTTCTTATTTTTGCGGAACAGTCAATTGAGTTCCAGCAGGCAGCAGGTTGTTGGCAGCAACCAGTTCGTCTACAGTGATACCGTATTGAGCAGCAATTTCAGTCAGGCTGGCACCTTGTGGAACGACAACAGTGACTTGGTTTTTAGCTTGCGTAGTTTCAGTAGCAGTTGTCTCGCTAGGGGCAGCTGCTTCTTCTTTTGTAGCAGTTGTTTCTTCGTCAGTAGGGTTTTGGTTACCGAACATTGCTTCGAATTGAGCATTTTGAGCATCCAAGAATGCTTGGTTGTCAGCAATACGATCTGCTTTGTCTTTGCGTTTCTCGTGGTTGGATTGCTCGCTTGCAGCGAAAGCGTGGTTAGCGTTGAATGGTACAGTTACAGCTACAGCGCCTACGCTCGCAGCAACAACAGTGGACAGCAGTACTTTTTGCAATTTGTGATTCATAATAGTTAAACTCTCCTTCAGTATGTGTATGATTTTGGTTTTACATATTGTAAACAAATCTAGTTAGATGAAAGTTCCGACGATTCGTAATGACGTATTCACGGGTTTTGGCAGTTGCCCGCTTCATCATAAATGAATAAATATAAGCCGTATCAGGCTTTTATTGCTCAGCCGGTACTTGTACTAACGAGGGCAAAAGCTACTTTACTCCTATTTCAAATAAATTGCAAGCCTACTAAAACCGTTTCAAAGCCCCTTTTCGCTCTCCTTCCCTGCATCTCTTTATTTCTAGCACATTAAATATAACGCTTACATTTTACATGCTCTTGAATCTGTTTTGAAATAAAGTGCATATTTTTTCACTTTTTGTTTACATTTCAGAGCAGTGACAAGTTTTGTTCACAATTAGGCTGTATTCAAATCCGGTGTTACATAAACTTACATCAAAGAGGCTGGATTTTTCCTTTACGATGTTTTTTGTGTACTCTTTTGTTTGTTTTCATATTGATCCCGTCATCTATTGTGGCTTTTACTTGGGATCGCTAATTGATAATCGACCTTTGTTCTATTAATTAGGATGGCTATTTATTTGCTATATAAATGGCTTTTCTCCCCTTTCAGAACATTTGGTTGCTAGCTATTGCTACATTTCTCATATTCAAATGAGAAAAAGTAATATATTTTGATACTCAAAATCTGAAATACTTTTGTTAGAAAAACCTGACATGAAAAGTAGTTGCTTGCTTCCACTAATGACGAATGAAGTCTTTGATTTTTAATATGTCATTATAGATATATTCGAATGAGTGCAATATCATCGTGCATATTATTCATATATAACGGATTTTTATTCATCTTTTTTAAATATCCATTTTATTATATTAGTTGTATATTTTTGTAACAAAAATCTTTTTCTTTCATCGTAAAATTTCTTAAAAAAATTTTTCGTTTCTTGCTGATTTGCTGCTTTTGACCTGCATTATGTATACCAATTGTTGCAGTATAATATCCCATTCGTATCTCAAACGTAGTCTATAGTCATAACACGATAGCATCGTTTTCACGTACAATCGTCTCATTCCATCGACGTATAAGGGGCTTGTATGTGGCAGTTTGTCTTATCCATAAGTATGATGACTTATCTGATCTGTATAGAGCACTCGTTAAAATAGGGATACACGAATCAAGCAGTGTATCCCTGTCACACATTTTGCCGTTTATTGCGATTGTGTTCTATACAACCTCTCCCACTTCTGCATAGCTGATCTCAATACGCGATACAAGTTCCTTTGCTAGATCACGAGCAGCCTCTGGTGTATCTGCTTGTACGATAATATAACCGAGCCGATCGTCGGAGCTGCGAGCAATATCCACTGAATCGCCTTCCTGCACCTGAATCTGATACCGCGTAATCTGCGGATGTTCTAAATGCTCTAATCCGGTGATGGAACCAACGATCCCTTTGCGATCAGCAACCAGATAACCGATGGCAGATGCCTGAATCTGTTGCTTATCAATCTGTAGTGGCTGGGACAGATATTTACGGATCGTTTCGCGGAACACATGGATGCCATACGCATTCACGATCAGATCGGATGTGATATTGTCGCCACCGGGACGACCGTTAACTTCAATAATCTTCGCCCCTGCTTGTGTGTATTTTAGCTCCACATGCGCAGGCCCATTCTGAATACCAATCGCCACGACCGCCTGCCAAGCAACACGAATCATCTCATCACGCTGCTCCTGATAAATGGACGATGGGAATACATGCAATGTTTCCACGAAATAAGGCAGATCGGACGTATGCTTTTCCGTAATTTCCGCAAAGGCAATCTCACCTTCATCAAGGAAAATTTCGACACTAAATTCCGGCCCAGTTAAATATTCCTCAAGCAAATACTCATCCCGCACTTTAAAATCCATATACGTCGTCTTAAATGCACGCAACTCTGCAAACGCATGTCGCAAATTCTGCTCATCTTCTACAAAATACACACCCTGACTGCTAGCGGCATTGGTTGGCTTCAGCACGACTGGATAACCGATCTCTGCTGCTGCCGTCAACGCCTCGTCTAATTGGCTCACCACGGCAAATTGTGCACTTGGCGCCTGCTGTTGTGCAAATACTTGCCTTGCCCGATCTTTGTTACGCGCATTCAGCGCCGCATCCGCTGATGTGCCGGGAATGCCCAGCCGTTCGCCCACCTCTGCCGTTACAGCAGAAGCATAATCAGTTGCCGGAATCAGTGCCTGAAATTGTCCATGATAAGGACTGTTCACAATCGCCTCATAGATGGAGTCTGCATCTCGAATGTCCGCAACTAGCAGATCGTCGTATAGACCTTCATATCCGTACAAGGTCGGATTATCCTTGGACGAAGCGATGACGACTACGTCACTGCCAAGCGCTTTCGCTTCTTTAACAAAGCTAACACCGTAAAAGCTTGGCTCTACAAAAACTATTCGTTTGTTTGCCATACTGCACTCTCCTTTTTGGTCAGACTCTGCACATGGGTCGATATCAATCCAAATCCGATCAGTCCCAATGCCATCAATGCACTCATAATGAGGAATCCATAACCTGCACCGAATCGGTCAATGATCAGACCAATACCGGAAGAACCACCTGCTTGAATGAGTAACGATAATCCGGTCCAGACCGCCATCGCTCTGCCCATAAATGCCTTTTGTACATTTTCCATCAGCAGCGTATTCATCACGATTCGCAGCGACGAGTTACACAGCCCAAGGAAGAAGCTACCCGCATACAGCAGCAATACAAGCGAATTGGCATAGAGCGCGAACAAATTGACAACTGCGATTACAAAGAACAAATACACCATCTGTTTGTTTGATAGATTCGTAATGAACAATGACACGAGAAAGCCAGAGATCAGCCCGCCAATCCCATAAAACATATCTGACAAGCCAAAGACGATACTATCACTCTGCAACGTTACATTGACATAAGCAGGCAACACCACATTGTACAGCATCGTTACAGCTAGCGGCACAATGGAGATCACACCGAGAAAGAAGATGATTTTCCGTTGACGCAAAAAGTGCAACCCCGAGCGAAAGCTCTGTACAAAGCCTTCCTGCTCACGTTCTTCACTATGAACGATAGATTGATAACGAATCGCCGCCAGTACCGCACTGCTAATCAAGAACACCGCGATATTCATAATCAGAATGACTTCAAAGCCGTAAAATTTGTAAATGATGCCTGATACCGCTCCAGCTGAGAACATCCCGACCTGCAAACTAATCTCGATAAAGGAATTCCCATTGATCAGCACATCCTCTGGCAAAATCTCCTGAATAAAGCTGCGCGACGCTGCCATATAGATCGTCCAGCCAATCCCGTTAATGACGGCAAAGCCATACATAAGCGGAATGCTGAATCCTTGCGCAAAAAATAACACCGCCAGCAATGCCAGCAAAAAGGCACGCAGTACATACGTCCACAAAATGACCTTTTTCCGGTCAAAGCGGTCCGTAATAATACCAGCTAACGGCGACACAAGAAAACCAGCAAGCACGTTAAATGTCAGCAAAAAGCCAACATACTGATTGGAGCCAGTCTCGGTCATTACATACCAGTTGGCACCAATCGTCGCCATGCCTACACCAAAGCCAGAGATCACATCGGAAATGAGGAATTTGCGAAACTGAGCATTTTTTAATACGGATAGGAACATAATGGACTTCCTTTCCGAATATCAAGTATAAACTGGCGCAATCGTTCTTCTGTGAATCCGAGATATTCCAGCACATCGCTGTGACTGCCGCCGTATTTGGGCCATTGTTCGTTGGGGGTAAACGCGTATACCTTTTTGTGTGGGAGTAGCAGACTGAGATATGAGCCTACACTGCCCGCGCGGCGATGCTCCTCCACAACAACAATCTGCTCCCCGCTATTCTCCAGTCGCTGCAAATTAGCAATTAGCGCTTCTTTGTCCACATAACACAGATGCAGATGATTCAGCTGCGGTTGTTCTCTTTTCAATGTTAGTGCCATCTCGGTTGCCTGCTCGCCGATGGAAATGAGCGATACTGGTGCATCTTCATTCCAGCTACCGTCCACGATCAGCTCGTCGCCTTCTGCCAATGACGGAATACTGTCAAAGGCATCGTTACGGGACAGCCGGATATAATAAGGCTGCGTCGAAGTCGCCGCTTCTCGAATGACGCGGCGCGTCTCCTCTTCTCCATGTGGACAGGCAATACGAATATTTTCAAACGTCTGGATCACTCCGATATCTTCCAGCGCATGATGAGTCGTACCAAACCAGCCGCCAGATACACCGCCATAACTGCTGACGATATTGATATTTTTGCGCATATAACCAAGTGCCAGCTTGATATGCTCCGCACAGCGCAGCGCGACAAATGGGGCAAATGTGGAGAAAAAGGGCTTGAATCCGCCCTCTGCCAATCCAGCGGCAATATCGACAGATGTCATCTCGGCAATGCCCAGATTGAAGAACCGATCCGGAAACTGCTGTTCAAACGGATGCTTTTTGCCACCCAGATCGGCTTCCAGCGCAACAATCTGCGAATCCTGCTGTGCCAGCAGCGTTAGCTCGTCTTTGTAGGCGTCTCTTCCGGACAGTGTCATACGAGCGCCTCCTTCCATTTGTATGCCTGAGCACGGTTGATTTTGGCATAATGGGCGGCGGGATTGCCTTCCATCGCTTTGATGCCTTTGCCTTTGATCGTATGGGCGAGAATGGCGAGCGGACGATCTGCCTTACGTTCCAGTGCAGAAGTAATCTGCTCCAGATCGTGACCGTCGATCTCCACAACATCAAATCCGAATGCTTGAAAACGATCACCGAGATGTGGAAGTGGCGAAATATCCTCTACCAGCCCGTCATTTTGCCCCCCATTCACATCGATAATATGAATAAAATTGTTGATCTGCTTGGCAGCAATGACCTGTAATGCTTCCCAGCAACTGCCTTCCTGCAATTCGCCGTCACCGCTAATAACGATGCTGATGCCTTGTTCCCCGCGAATGCGCTGTGATAACGCCCAGCCTGCGCCATAAGCAGGCCCATGACCAAGACTGCCAGTAGCAAACGGAATATGCGGCAGCAAATAATTCGGATGCCCGGTGAACAATGAATTCTTTTTTCCGTAACTCTCTGCCGGATTCTCTTCCAACAGCCCAAGTACATGTAGTGTGCTGTATAATGCAGCCGCTGCATGCCCTTTGCTTAGAATAATTCGGTTGCGTTCATCCTGACCATACCGTGCGAAGCTGGTTAGCAGCAGATCGATTACCGACAAGCTGCCGCCAATATGACAACCGACTTCGGTTGCTGCCATATCAATAATGAGCTTACGTGCCTGAATGGTCTGTTCATGTAGTTTGTTCACGGTTAGCGGCATACGTTTCCTCCTTGTCCTTGCTGTTGAGCGAGAACCATGTGTGGATACTATTGAGCAGAATATTGCGACTTAGCCGCACTTCATCTACCGATACATGCTCCTCATCGGTATGATCCAGACTAGCATCGCCGGGACCGTATGCAACCATCGGTATATCTGTCCACGTCGTCGCGAGTGTATTCATATCGCTGGTGCCCTTTTTCATCTGAAAGGTTAAACGATCCTCCAACACACCGTTGGCACCGCGAACGAATGCTTTGACGAGCTGGTCGCGGCGTGAATTCTGATAACCCGGTGTATCACGCAGTACGGTAATCGTACTGTCCGGCCATTCTAGCTCCGTGATATGCTGCTGATATCCAGCTTGTGCCTGCGGTGATATACGAAAGTTCAAAATTGCCGATGTATATTGATCCCCATTGTCAGAACCAGACTGAAGCTGAATGAGTGCGGATAGATGATCTGCATCGTACAGCTCCAGCTGTTGCCGCACATGAGCAGCAAGCTGATATACACGGTCAATCGGACTTACGCTGTCTTTCCCAGCGGAATGCTTTTGCTTTTGCCGGACATCCAGACGCAGCTTGAACAATCCATAATAGCCTAGCGTCAGACTACTCGTACCACTTGGCTCACCGATAATGACAGCATCTGCCTGTACGTGATCACGGACATAGAAGGCACCAGCGGACGATGATACTTCCTCCTCTACCGCACCAATTACGAGTAATCGAAACGATGGCGGCACTTCCGCTCTACGTAGCACCTCGATAAAATTGACCAGACTGCCTTTGGCATCTACACTGCCTCGACCAGATAGCTGGAAATCATCTGCTGTGCTTGGCCATATGTAAGGAACGGTATCGATATGACCGAGCAGCAGCAACGTCTGATGACCTTCGCCCTTGCTGAGTACGATATTGCCGACCTCGTCCACCTCTGCCGTAATCTGCTTCGAAGCGACGCGCTCTTGTAAAAATTCAGCCAGCACACCTTCATCGCCAGATACCGACGGAATGCTGATCGCCTGATGCAATAGCTTCATATCGTCCGGTAGATCGTTACCGCGCCAAAACCATGTTTTCCCGGTTCCATGCAGCGTATGTGGACCAGTAATAGCGATGTCTGCCACACCTTGTGAAAGGGTCAGCTCAGCGGCGCGCAGCTTTTGCTTCATTCGCCCGGAGACGACAATATCATCCTGCTGCGGATAAATATCGGTGATCGTTGATTGCGGATCGTCCACATCCTGTAGAATACCTGCTGTACCGGTAACAAAGCGTATATGACTGGCGCGTGTAGCGACCGCCAGATGAGCTGCCAGCATATCCGCATCAATGTTAATGTACTGCCCGATCTCTGGATCATAGATCGGCGGTGCCAAGCAGACAACATCATGGGTATGCAGCAATTGCAGCAGCACATCTTCCCGTGCTGATGTGTAGCTACCGTACAGAGAATCGCGTACAATTAGCTTTTTGCCATTTTTGCGGACTTTGAGCGGTTTGCCCTTGTTGCCCAGTACCCAGCCATGATCGCCAGCACATTGTGCTAGCACGGACAATCCATGAGCTTGCAGGGCAGCACGCACAGGAGCGAAGATATGATCTTCGTATGCCTGACGGATCTTGTCCATATCAGATGGCGGGCAATAGCGTACTTGATCACCATTTTCCAATTCCAGAAATTTGAGCGGCTCATTCAGCTCGGCAAACTTCTGTTCAATCGCTTCTGCCCCGCCGCCGATCAGTAGAATCTTGGCACCCCGGCGAGACAGGTCAGCGATTTCAGCGAAAATGGTCTGACTTTTTACAATAGTACTGCTACCCAGCTTGATTACATGCAGATTGTTGATCACGGCCATATCCCCTCATGTTCTGTCGTCAAACCGGTGATTTCTGGAATGTCGTAATAGATGTTGGCAGCTTGAATCGCCTGCCCTGCTGCTCCTTTGAGCAGATTGTCGATCGAGACGAGACTGAGACATTTGCTATCCTTCACGATAAACGCTGTTTCCGCGTAATTGGTACCATGTACCGTTTTCAGCATGGGACCGGGCGATGATTGACCGGAATAGCGGATAAACGGCTTAGACTTGTACGCTTGGAAAAAGGCTTTTTTCACATCGCTCTCTTCTACCCCTTCCCGCAGTACAGAATACGCACTGACGAAGATACCGCGTGCCACATCGAGACTGAACGCTGAGAAGGACACATCCAGCTTATGCTCACTATACGTAGAAGCAATACGTTCAATTTCCGGTAGATGGCGATGCTCAAACCCTTTGTGCAGACGAAAATTGTTCACTCGGTCGGCATGCGTTTCTTTACTGCTCTTGCCTGCTCCACTGGAACCGGTCTTCGCGTCAATAAATACATGACCTTGAATGAGCGAATGCAGGACAAGCGGATAGATGGAATAGATCGAAGCCACCGCCATACAACCCGGTAGATTCACAAGTCGTGCATCGCGATTCCATTCCGAGATTTCCGGGATAAAATAATGACTGCCCGCCTGCTTCACAGTAGAGATAGAGTCCGGATAGTATTGTTTCAACACGTTGTTATCTGTAAATCGATAATCTCCACTAATATTGAAAATACGCTGCGTATGATTCAGCACATGCTCCAAATGCTGTGGCAAAATGCCCGTTGGCAGCGCCGAAAAGATCAGATCATACTCTCCATCCAGTTCTGCCAGCTTGCTATACGTCAGCTTCGGATTGACCTTGCGATATAGAAACGCTTTATGCGTTTTCTCAACCGGTCGACCTGCCTGCGATTCCGAAGATACAAATTCCACCTGAAAATTCGGATGTGCGCTTAACAGCCGATACAATTCGCCACCGACAAATCCATTTCCGCCCAGTATGCCTACCCTGTATGTACTCATCCGAGCCGTGCATCCCGTTCATAAGGTGGCTGACTGTTTAGACTACGAGCATATTCGGCAATCTGATCAATATGCTGATCTAACTTTTTAAAAGCCAGTTCATACGTCAGCAGCTTCTCATACTCAACCGGTGAGCGCAATTCACGGCAAATCGCCAGCGTCGTATTGAGCATATGCAGCGTATTCGGAAAATGCTCCAATCCATACGACAATTCGCCGCCTTCATACAGGTTAAACGGATATTGATTGCCAAAGCCTTTGCGATTGAGAAACGGCAGATGACCAGGAATCGGCACATTTTGCCATTCGCGCGCGAATACTCCTTCTTCCATCAAAATATTCTGTATTGCTTCTTTTACCTGATACGGCGGAATCCCGGCGAATTGTGGCAAATCGACATTCAAGCGCAGACGGAACATATTGAAGCTATGGACATAACCTTCTGGGATATACGGTCCCTCAAATAGCGTTGTCTCATGTAAAGTAGCAATCAGATGATGCGCATTCCGCTGACGTACCGCATCATAATACGGCAATCGTTGCAGCTGACTGATACCAAACGCCGCCGCAATCCACGAAATATTATAATCAATACCAGAGTTCTCCAGAAACTGCTGTGCGCGAATATAATCTTCTTCTTTTTTGAAAAAGGCAATTCCGCCTTCACCACCAACTGGAAAATTCTTATCCGCCATTAGACTCTGACCAGCGGTATCGCCTAGTGAACCGCACAGCCGTCCATCAATCGAGGCAGAATGTGCATGGGACGCATCCTCCACCAGCTTCAGCTGATACTGATCGCATAATTGCTGAATCGCCGGGATGTTGGCAGGCAATCCATGCACATGCACTGGCATAATAACCTTCGTGCGCGGCGTAATTAAGCGCTCAATATCGTTAACATGTAGGCAGTACGTATCAGGATCAACATCGGCAAAGATCGGCACTGCCTTGGCAGCAACAACCGCCTGCGCTGTTGCAATAAACGTAAACGCTGGCAAAATCACTTCATCTCCCGGCTGCACCCCTGCACCGATCAATGCCAGATGCAGACTAGATGTACCGCTGGCAGTGGAAATGGCATAATTCGCACCAACATACTGACGATACTGCTCGGTAAATTCTGCGATCACATCATGCGGCTGCTTCTGAATCGAGATCAGCATTTGCAGCACATCTTCTTTGGTAATGTTCGGGAACGTTGTTTTGCGCCCTGCCTGTGCAAGTACCGCACGTCCACCTTCAATCGCAAGCTGCTCATGCGCCCATTGTTCCTGCGGCAGTTCCAGCAGATTCAGATGAAAATCAGTCTTCATGTTGTTTATCCCTCCGTAACAACGCTAGCTTCACGCAGGCTCCCACCAGCGGACTAAGACGATAATTGAATTGCACACCCGGCTGAATCTCCAGCTCTTGCTCGGTCTGCGTCCACATCGTTCGCAAATCGAATGCACCGAATATTTTGAGCCGCTCCGACTTTTTGTACAAGGTTTCATCATTTGTTAATAACGTCGCAATCGGACCGAAGGATAAGCCGGTAAAATTGACGATAATTACCTCATCCTGACGATGCTGCTGCAATAACGTATCAATCTGCGCCAAATTGCTCCAATTAATATCGATCACCGTATACGGATGATCCAACCCTTCCGCTGTACGAACACCAAGCCAGTCTACAAATCGCCGCTCCTGCGCAGTTGCGGATGCTGGCAACGAAGTCTCACTACCATGCACCAGGTCCTGCCCCCAGAGCGCCCCATGAATCGCGCCGGTAAAGCTATTGTACAAATTCACATACGTTTTGCCGGATAACTTGGACAGCGCATTTTCCAGACCTTTCAATTCCTTCTCATTCTTCTCGATACTCATAATGATGCCGGTATTCAGCACGCGAGCAAGCACAAACGAGATTGAAAAATAGTCCTTCTGCGATACTTTTGCCGGTGATTCCGTGATGTTCGTTAACGACATGTGCCACTCTCCTTTGATTAGGCATAGGTGATGGGAACGCAATAAGTGTTATTTATGGAGCAATAAGTGCTGTGTATGGAATGGGTACTTCTCATTTCGTGAATGATAGAAATGGAATACATGTATGAAGCGATAAAATATATAAGCGTCCAATAAGATCAGCAAACAGAATGATTAATCTGCAATGAGAGGAATTTAGTATCAACTAACGTACAGACAACCCGGTCACCTGATGATGTGACGCTGACGCTGCGTGTATGCTGTATTGTGCAATAGCTTGCGCAACATCGACCTTATGAATCAGCCACGACTTGGCAAATTCGGGATTCTGATTCACTTCGCATACCATATAGATACGACGGGTATGATCATAAAATAAATCAAGTCCATATATGCCACTACCGATTGCATCAGTCACTTGTTTGCTGATTTCTCTGATCGGCTGACTGAGCTGAATTGGCTCAATCTCTGCACCAAGATGCGTATTGGTGATCCAGCTGTCTTGGGAGATGCGCTTGATCGCGGCAATCGGCTGATCGCCAACAATAACAACACGAATATCATAATTGGACTTGTCTACGTATTCCTGCACAAGTACCGGCAATGCCTTGCCCTGCGGATCCAGTGATTCGCGGGCGGCAATCCAGGCATCCAATGTGAGGCGGTCATTGATCAGTGTGACCCCTCTCCCCCACGAAGAGCTGACCGGTTTGATGACAAATTTGCCGTCAAACCGATCCAGATATTCGTACAGCTTGTCAAACGTAAATGCAATCGCAAATTCCGGCTGGGCAATCTGACGACGCTGGAACACCATCGCCTGAAATGCTTTATTGGTGCAAATACGAATCGACTCATAGGAATTGAGGGTACGTACACCTGCCAGCTCAATATACTGTGCACGCTCTAGCGCCTTGCTCTGAGATAAGCAGCGGATCAGTGCCAGATCGTAATGACGAATAGTAGCAAGCTCCAACTGCATGTTATCCGTACATACATCGACTTCCACACCTGATTTGATTAAATCATCGTAAATCCGGCGCTCTTCCTCACGCAGCTTGGTTACGCAAAATAGCAATCTAGGATGCTCCTGTCGACTGGACATTACTCACCCCAATCTTCTTCTACTTCCGGAGCAAACACCAGATTCGGCTGCTCATTGACCCACTGGAATTCATGCTCCTGCCCGCACTCTTGGCACTCCACAATCTCTCCGGTCACGGTCTGTTGATCCACTTCCACCTCGGCATCGCAAGTTAGGCATTTCGTTGCTGTTACGCTCATCATACACGCTCCTCTATGTGTGTTAACTGCTCATTGATTTGACGCGCCTGTTCCAGCGCAATCTGATCATGCAAAATATCTCCGGGCTTATTACCGGTACCAATCAATTGACCTTGTAGATCCAATTCCAAAAATTCAGCGATATATTCAAATTGCTGAACAATCGGCTGTGCTTTGCGCTGCGGATCATCTCCGCCAACAAGCACGAGAAAGATTTTCTTTTGTTTTACCTGTTCTTGAAATCCAGGTACGATACGCAGTGATTCCGACCAACGATCAATAAAGACTTTGAGCTGAGCAGATATGCCGTACCAGTACACTGGAGAACTAAACACCACATAGTCGGCTTCCAAAAATGCGGGCAACAACGCATCATATTCATCCTGCCTGGAAGTGAATCCCTCAGAATCATGACGCTTGTCAACGATCAATTCAATGTGGTGATTCCGTAATGCAATCTCGCTATAATCCAAGTTGTGCAGCAGCTGCCGAGCAAGTGTAGCGGTATTGCCATCTTCCCTGGCACTGCCATCCAGATACAAAAACTTCATGCTTCACCTCCGCAAATATTCATTCGTTTACCCTTATCGCTGATACCCAAAATGGATAACAACGTATGTCAATTACGACTATTCACAGTATATTACTGTAGTATATATTTGTAAACTATTAACATATTTTACTTTTTGTCTTTCCGAATAGAAGTTTGATCATTATAATAATTCGTATAACAACGAACAATAAACTATTTAATTCTAATTTATATTCGATTCATTTGTAGCGATTTTGTCGGTTTATACATAAATTTGTAGATGTCGAATCTTTTCTTCTATTTGAAGCTTATTGGATATGGAACATTCTATACGGATCGTGAAGCTTAATTTCATTTTTGCATTTTCTCCTTTTTGTTTTTCTGCAAATGGGCTTCAGCCTTGAACTATTGATCGCACATACAAGCATCCAATTTCAGATATAATCTAATCCATATATCCCATAACAAAGTATTTCTCATAGCAACGTATGTCTCATAGCAAAAAAAGGCTGTTCTCCGTCTCAACGGAAAACAGCCTTCTGCTTCTCTTATTCTCATGCGATACTGAACATACAGTTCATCTTAGACACACCATTCATCTTAGCGCTGACGGAACTTCTGTGTATACGCTCGTACATCGTCCGGTGTGCGAATCCGATTACGATTCCACTCCAGCAGAATACGATCAATATACCGAAAATGAAGCTTACCAGCAAAGACTGCTTCTTTCAGCGCCATCAGAATCAGTTCTTCTGCATAACGATCTTGATCCATCCAGCCGGAGATCGTTTCGCATTCCATTGGCGAAAGCGGACGCGCAAATTCCTTTTCAAAAATAATGAATAGATTGCGTTCGCGCTCTTCCTCTTTTGCCGCTGGTGTTTTGGCAGCTTCTTCCGCCTGACGAATCACTGTACTGCGCTCCTGCTGCTCAGAAGCAAGCACTGTACCAAGCTTAACGTACAGTCCAGCTAGATCGTAGCGTTCGTAGCGCACACCGGTCAGCGGGTCCTGTTCGTCTTCGATCGTGATAAAGCCCGATTTCATCAGCTTCTGAATGCGGGAAGCGATAACAGCAGGCGCTGCGCCTGTGCGCCATTCCAGCTCTTCCAATGTCGGAAATTCGTTATGTTCCACCTGACGGAAAGACAACAGCTGCAACAGCAGCATCGCTTCCGCATCATCCAGATCAAGCGCCTGATAATATTTGAGCAGCGCATACGGAATATTCGCCGTTTGCGCGCCCATCGCATAGGCGGCGCCCTGTGCCCATGATTTCCATTGTTCTCCGCCCATGTTGTTCACCCTTTCTATACTTCCACCGTAATCCTTGTGTCAGTACAGAGCCTACGGATACAGACGATACAGCATACGAGGGAATGCAATCGTCTCACGTACGTGATCCAGACCGCAAATCCAAGCAACCGTACGCTCCAGACCTAGACCAAAACCGGAGTGTGGAACGGTACCGTATGTGCGCAGATCCATATACCATTGATATGCTTCGCCCAGATCATGCTCTTTGAAGCGTTGCTCCATCAATTCTGGATCGTCGATCCGCTGTGAACCACCGATAATCTCGCCATAGCCTTCCGGGGCGATCATGTCAGCACACAGTACAACTTCTGGACGATTCGGATCAGGCTTCATGTAGAATGCCTTGATGTCCTTCGGATAGTGTGTAATGAAGACTGGTTTGTCGTAGGCTTCAGCAATTGCTGTTTCGTGCGGCGCGCCAAAGTCATCGCCCCATGGGATGTCAAAGCCTTTGCCTTTCAAGAATTCAATCGCTTCATCGTACGTGATACGTGGGAACGAACCAGTGATATTTTCCAGCTTGGTCACATCACGCTCCAGCGTTTCCAGCTCTGGACGACAGTTTTTCAGTACAGATTGTACGACATGCGAAACGAATTGCTCCTGCACTTCCAGACTTTCCTCATGGTTCACGAACGCCATTTCCGGCTCGATCATCCAGAACTCGATCAGGTGACGACGAGTTTTGGATTTTTCAGCACGGAATGTTGGTCCGAATGAGTATACTTTGCCCAGCGCCATTGCTGCCGCTTCCATATATAGCTGTCCGCTCTGCGTCAGGTACGCATCCTCATCAAAATATTTGATATGGAACAGTTCCGTTGTATCCTCTGCCGCAGACGGTGTCAGAATCGGCGGATCAACTTTGGTAAAACCGTTCGTATTGAAAAATTCTTGAACCGCACGGATAATCTCAGCGCGGATTACCATAACTGCACGCTGTCTAGTGGAACGCAACCACAGGTGGCGGTGATCCATCAGGAAGTCGATCCCGTGCTCTTTCGGTGTAATCGGGTATTCGGACGTAATATGAAGTACCTCGATACCAGTTACAGTCATCTCGAACCCAGATTTACTGCGTGGTTCTTCACGGATGACGCCAGTTACGTATAGAGAGCTTTCTTGTGTGAGGCTTTTCGCAGCATCCCATACACTCTCTGGTACTTCACTTTTTACGACAACGCCCTGGATGTATCCTGTACCGTCGCGCAGCTGCAAAAATTGAATTTTACCGCTGGAACGCTTGTTGTTGATCCAGGCTCCAATCGTTACCGATTCGCCAATATGCTCATTGACTTTTTTAATAACGGTTTTAGTGGACATTCCTATATTCTCCCCTTGTCTATGCGTGGCTGCTGTTCTTATTTGTTGATGAGTTTGTAGGTATCGCGAGCGATAACCAGCTCTTCATTGGTAGGAACAACCAGCACTTCTACTTTGGAATTCGGTGTGGAGATGCGGCGTGGATCGCCAGAACGGATTTTGTTCAGCTCCTCGTCGATTTCCACTCCCAGATAGCTCAGATTGTCGCAAACGGATTTGCGCACAATCGCAGAGTTTTCACCTACACCAGCGGTGAATACGAGTACATCTACACCGTTCATCGCTGCCGCGTAGGAACCGATGTATTTGCGCAGACGGTATTCGTACATTTCAAATGCCAGTGTCGCATGCGGGTCGCCTTTTTCCAGACCATCCGTAATTTCGCGCATGTCGCTGCTAATACCGGAGATCGCTTGCAGACCGCTGTGCTTGTTGAGCATCAAGTTGACTTCGCTAACAGTCAGTTCTTCTTTGTTCATTACGTAAGGAACGATAGCAGGGTCAAGATCGCCACTGCGCGTACCCATCATCAGACCTTCCAGCGGTGTCATACCCATCGATGTATCAACAGATACGCCGCCTTGAATAGCCGTCAGACTACCGCCATTACCGATATGTGCAGTGATAATTTTCAGATCTTCCAGTGGTTTGCCCAAGAACTCGGCAGCCGCATGACTTACATAATAGTGCGAAGTGCCGTGGAAACCGTAACGGCGCACTTTGTATTTGTTGTACAGTACTCTTGGAATTGCGTACAGATACGAACGTTCTGGCATCGTCTGGTGGAACGCCGTGTCAAATACGACAACCTGCGGTACGCCAGGCATGTTGATCTCAGACGCGTTGATCCCCATAATAGCAGCCGGGTTGTGCAGCGGTGCCAGATCGATCAGCGCACGAATGTCTTTTTTCGCTTGCTCGTCTACAATTGCGGATTCTTTGAAGAACTCGCCGCCGTGTACGACGCGGTGACCGACTGCGTTGATTTCGCTAACACTAGATACAACGCCGTGTACGCTGTCTGTTAATTTGTCGATAACTTTGCGGATTGCCGTGTTGTGCTCCAGAATCTCGCTTACTTCGGTGACTTCATCCTTGCCGGTTGGCTTGTGTGTCAGAATGGACGAATCCATCCCGATCCGCTCTACAAGACCTTTTGCCAGTACGGATTCATCGGTCATATCATACAGCTGGTATTTCAGTGAGGAACTACCTGAGTTAATTACGAGTACTTTCATATCCGGTCACCATCCTTGTCATACTTGAAGAAACCTTCGCCTGTTTTTACGCCGAGACTGCCTGCACGAACCATCTTTTTGAGGATGATTGCCGGGCGGTATTTCAGCTCGCCGTATTCGCGGAACATACGCTCCAGCGCTGCATTGACGGAATCCAGACCGAAGCGGTCTGCCATTTCCAGTGGGCCATATTGGAATTGGTAACCGACACGCATTGCATCGTCGATATCTTCAGCAGAAGCTACGCCTTCTTCCAGTACGTGCAGTGCTTCGTTGATCAGCAGACAGATGATGCGGCTTGTTACAAAGCCTGGAGATTCGTAAACGGTAATGCCTTTTTTCTCCACTGTTTCTTCCACGAATTGCTTGGTTTGTTCAAACGTAGCGTCAGACGTACGCAGACCACGAATGATCTCTACCAGATCAATTTTGGATACCGGATAGATAAAGTGCAAACCGATCACGCGCTCTGGATATTTGGTCGAACTTGCCAGTTCGGTCAAGCTCAGTGTGGATGTGTTACTTGCGAGAATTACGCTGCTGGAACACACTTGATCCAATTGAGCGAACACTTCTTTTTTCGCTTCTGGGTCTTCGCTGATTGTCTCGATAACGAGTTCACAAGAACCGAGATCCGCAAAATGAGTCACTTTCTGGATTTTGCCCAGAATGAGTTTTTTCTCCGCTTGGGTCAGTGCCCATTTTTCCATTTGCTTGTCCAGACTCGTTTCGATCATAGACCAAGCGTTGTCCAGTTTCTCCTGGTTTTTCTCAACTAGCAAGACTTCGATGCCTTTTTTGGATAGCATCTCCGCGATACCTTGACCCATTGTACCGCCGCCGATGACGCCGACTCTTTTCAAATTCATACTGTGTACTCCACCCTTCCAATATTCAATACGGTATTCAAGCTGCTTGTTACAGATGCTGCGGGATACCGTGCAGCCCTTCACATTTTCATTTCCTTCTCAAGCTGTATTTAAAGCAAATCCGGTTATGGCAAACGCCACTCCCAACGATTGCCGCCACATATAATGCGCGAAAATGATGAATGAAAAATGCCGGGCTTCTATATAATCTCCAACATCTAATAATACCGTAGCACAGCCGAAAAGTAAAAAAAAAGTACCGGCTTTGTGAATTAAGCCGGTACATTTGAACTTTTCTTGAACTGTTCGCGAAATTGATCGCCAGACAGCACTTCTTCACGCAATAAAATGTCAAGGGAGCTGTCGAAAATGTGACGACGCTGCTCTAACAATTCACGAGTACGCTCGCCCAGTTGCTCCAAGATCTGATTGCTTTCTTTCATTAGCAATTCCTTGGGCACCATATTTAGGGTAACGATGCCCAGCTTGGTCAGACCCGCTTCTACCATCGTCTGCACAATGTTGAGCGCCTGATCAAAGTCACCTCGTGATCCGGTACTACGTCCTTCATAATACATCTCCTCAGCAGCGGAACCAGCAAGAGCAATCATAATCTGCTCTTCCAAAAATGGCTTTGTATACAGATATTGTTCCTGCTGTGGATTATGTCTGACATAACCGAGCGCCTGTCCACGTGGGCTGAGTGCCACTTGACCCACACTATTCGGGCGAACAACTTCTGCCATAATCGCATGACCAAGTTCATGTAGTGCAACACGCTTCTTCTCTTCAGTACTGGATTCGCGGTCGGTACGCTCACCCATCATTACTTTATCAATCGCCATCGACATATGACGCTGGGCAATCGTTTGTTGATTGTCACGCATCGCATAGATGGCAGCTTCGTTCATGACACTCTCCAGCTGTGCGCCGGAGAATCCATATGCTTCTTCTGCCAGTTTGTCCAGATTGGCTTCATCTGCCATTGGTTTGTTCGCAGCGTGCAGTTCCAGAATGTGCTTGCGACCTTTTTTATCCGGCAGATCCACCTGAATATGGCGGTCAAAGCGACCCGGACGCAGCAGCGCACTATCCAGCATTTCCTTACGGTTGGTCGCGGCGATAATCAAGATGCGCGGTGCTTCATTACTATAAATGCCGTCCATCTCGGTCAGCAGCTGATTGAGCGTCTGATCATACTCACGCTGTTGACCACCTTCGCGCTTACCACCAATCACATCAATCTCATCAATAAAAATAATCGCACTTTGTTTATTTTCACGTGCCGCACGGGTACGAGCATCCTTGAACAGATCACGGATACGACCAGCGCCGACGCCGACATACATTTCCACAAATTCACTACCGGATGCGCTGACGAATACGGAGTTGGTATAATGCGCTGCCGCTTTTGCCATTAGCGTTTTGCCTGTTCCCGGAGGACCGGTTAGCAGGATACCTTTGAGCGGGCGAATACCGAATTTATTAATTTCATCATGACGAACGAGAAAGTCCAGTGCTTCGCGCAGTTCGCGCTTGGCATTGTCCTGACCGCCGATTTGCTCAAACGTCAGCTTGGTCGGACCGTTCTTCTTACGCCCACGTTCCTGACTGGCACCTACAGCAAGTCCGCCTCGCATCTGCATGAATAGTAGCAGTCCGCCGATTACAGCAGCAATCAGCAACAGCGGTACGATGTTATAACCGATAAAAGCGAGAAAAATCAGCAAAACAGGTACAAATCCGACGACAACTTCTTTGGTCCATTTTGGCATTAGGCATTCCCTCCTGTGACTTGAGCGCCCAGTGGCAGTATGAGAAATTTGCTTGCTTTCCCATTGCTCAAAGATACATATACATTGCGGTCATCCATCTCGGCTTTGGCAGTAATTCCGCTGTTATCGCGGGCAATTTGTTCCAACGTTTTGGGGATATCGGTATATTGACGGTTAGCCATCGCCTGGGAAACAGGAAACATTGCGTTTTCCCAGATTTGATTGAGTGTATCATCCGAATGGTCAACCACTTCGAGTTTGAGTGTACGAGCACCGATAATATCGGCACTTTGCTTGTTTAATGTCTGAACGAGTGAACCCAAATCCGTTTCCGGTTTCAGATCGAGTTTCAAAGCTACATCTTTCTGGTTAATGGATACTTGAGCTGAATTAACACCGGGATAAGAGTTGACAATATTCATCAGCGGATTGTGAAGGGTCAGCTGACGATAGGTGAACCATCCCCCGAATAGTAGTGTAATAGAAACAACGACTGTAAGAATGACTGGCAAAGCGCGGAGCTTCATAAACGTCCTCCTTTGTGAGTGTGCTTGATTCGTGGAGTCATACAATGCGGTATACATTTATTTCGGCACACTTGAACCTTTCGGTAACACAAAAACGACAGGTTTTTTTGCTTTGTTTGAAATTTTTACACAATTTGCAGATAATGCTAGTATATCACACGGTTTTATGCGATTTTGAGTCAAGACTATGAACGTTTACATCCTAACTTTTCCTACAATACATACATCTTATCTATGGCAAATGATACGCATCTGGATAAAGCAAAATCCGACCTCTCTTCTCTGTTATACGCAGGGCGGAAAGTTTCGGATTTTTTGTTTTTTTGTCGAAATGTCTATTCATAAAATCTTCATATAAGTCGATAACTTAGTCATCAAGTGAATAGCCTGTATACAACAGGTTTTCGAAAAGGATGTATGACTATACTACCGCTTTCGTGCAGTGATGTGCAAGTTTACCTCGTTGTGTCAGAAATGACATTCCTTTCGGCAATCATATCTTCCTTTTCGATATTCGAAGGTTGTACCGATTGTAAGCGCTCTATTTATTTTATGATGACGGAGGTTACGCCATGAGATTACGCCGCTTTTCATTGTCCGCGCTTTGCTGTTTCTTTGTATTCTGGCTTGCTGCCTGTTCTTCCACTTCCAGCGGTACAGATTCCGCGACTGCGCCTGCCTCTTCGACGGCTGCCAGCACTTCGTCTTCCGGCGGCAAGGCTGAAGTTGGTGTCGCCATCTTCGATATGAGCGACAAATTTGTCAGCTACATTACGCAAGGCATGAAAGTCTCGGCTACCAAGCAAAATGTGCAGGTCAGCTACGTGGATGCCCAGAACGACACAGCAACACAGGTGAAACAAATTCAACAATTTATTAGTGATGGTGTGAAATCGATCGTACTGATTCCAACCGATGAGAGCAGTGCCGATCAATCAATCGCCCTTGCCAACAAAGCAAATGTGCCGATTATTGTAGTGAATCGGTATTACAAATCAGTCGACAACGCTACATCGTACGTCGGCTCCGATTCGACCACTGCGGGTACGATGCAGATGGAAGCGGTCGCCAAGCTGCTAAACGGCAAAGGCAACATCGCTATCATGAATGGTGAAATGGGAACAGAAGCTCAGATCAACCGCACCAAAGGCAACAAAGATATTATCGCCAAATACCCGAATATGAAAGTCGTTCTCGAAGACACTGCCAACTATGACCGTGCACAAGGTATGGCGCTGATGGCAAAATGGTTATCTTCCGGTACAACGATCAACGCCGTAGTCGCCAACAATGATGAGATGATTATTGGTGCGATGCTGGCGGCACAGCTTGATAACAAGGATAAAGACATGATTTTTGCAGGTGTGGATGCCACAATGGACGCACTGGAATTTGTAAAAGCGGGACGGTTGCAAGTAACGGTATTCCAAAACGCACCGGAACAAGGCAGTCAGGCAATCCAAGCTGCCGTTGCCGCTGCTGACGGTCAAACGGTTCAAAAGCAAATCATGGTTCCATACGAGCTTGTCACCAAAGACAATGTAGAAGCATATATCGCCAAATGGCAATGATGCCGCTGACCGATCCCAAACGAAGGAGCCACCGCCTATGAAATTGTCCATTCTGCAAAAAATGCTGATATCCTTTCTCGCGATTGCCCTGATCGCCGGCAGCGCAGGCGTCATTTATATTATTTCACTCAACAAAATTCACAGCACAACGAATGACATTCTGGATCGCTACGTTGCGCTCAAATCGGAAGCTGACAATCTGAAATTTTACGCGACTGTGCAGAACAGTCACATGCTCACCTATATGCTGAGCCGCGATACGTACTATGGTTCCGAGCTGATGCTGGCGAATAAGCAAACCGCTGATATTTTGACCAGTATGAAAAGCAAAGTAACGGATGCACAGGATATCCAACAACTGGACTATCTCGTCAAAATGAACGATTTTTACAGAACCAGCTCAGAGCAATTGCTGCAATTGACACCAGCGCAAATCTCGCAATCGTATTTGAATATCAAAACTAGCTTGATCCCAATGGGCGGCGTAATCGTGAAATTTGCCCAGCAGTTCTCGGATGAGCAGGATGCGTTGATGAGTCAGGCGCGTGCCAACAGTGAGAAAACGATTCTAAATACACGTTGGACAGCAATCATCGTTACGATTCTGACCTTCGTTCTGGCGATTCTGATCGGTTCATGGATCTCCAGCCTGATCTCTCGTCCACTGAAAACATTGTCTCGCAATGCGAAGATGATCGCTGACGGCGAGCTGAATATGGATGATGTACAGGTCAAACAAAAAGACGAAATCGGTCAACTCGCCGCTTCGTTCAATCTGATGAAAAACAATCTGCGTACCCTTGTGAACGAAATCAACAGCAGCACCGATCAAGTGATCACAATCTCACGCGAAGTTGCTGGCGGTACCGCCGAAACTGGCAAAGCTGCCGAGCATGTAGCAGGCATCATGTATGAGCTGTCCAGCAATACTGGCAACCAGGTATCCACTGTAGAAAATGGACTGCAAGCAGTACACCAGATCAATACGAATATCGGTCAAATCGACCAGAGCAGTCAGCAAGCACGTGAAACAGCTGCGCAAGCGCAAAACGAATCCCTCAAAGGTGAAAACGAAATCAACCGTGTTATGCGTCAGATGGATGAAATTCAGAGCCGCATGACCCAGATCGAAGCTGTTATTTTATCACTGGGCAAACGTTCAGAAGAGATTGAAGGCATCAACAATGCCATCTCCTCCATCGCTACCCAGACCAATCTGCTCTCCCTCAATGCCGCTATCGAAGCAGCCCGTGCAGGCGAGCATGGACGCGGCTTCGCCGTTGTTACATCCGAGATTCGCAAGCTGTCCAATGAGACAAACGAGTCCGCTGTACGTATCCGTGCACTAGTGCAGGCAATTCAGAACGAAACGCAACGTGCTAGCCAGTCGGTAAAAGAAATGGTCAACGAAGTGTCTCAAGGCACGGTTGCCGCTGGTTCTGTAACCGATTTGTTCCAGCAAATCAAGCAACTAACCGATCGCACCACCCAAGAGATTGGCGAAGTTACCGAAGCTCTGCGCAATCTTGCTGGTCACTCTGGCAAAGTTGTCGAATCGATGGAATACATCTCCACCACTACCGGCAGCATCGCCTCCGGTACAGAAAGTGTTAGCGCCGCAGCTGAGGAGCAACTGGCATTTTTGGAGCAAAGTACTGCGCACACCGCTACACTGCATAGCATGGCGGAGAAATTGCAAGAAACGGTATCACAATTCAAACTGTAATCCATCCCATCATTCATCATTCATCATTCATCATTCATCATTCATCATTCATCATTCATCATTCATCATTCATCATTCATCATTCATCATTCATCATTCATCATTCATCAAAATGCCCGCCCTGCCGAGATGTAGCGAAACAGGGTGGGCATATTTTCAATCGTTTTTGTGTAGTCATATGTTTCTTTTTTATAAAACGCTTGCTTTTTCATTTAAGGCTGTGATACATTATGTAACAAATTTACATACTTTGGATACAAATAAATGTGATGAGTAGAAAGAGTACGAATGACGATGCTTACAGAGAGCCGCTGGTTGGTGCAAAGCGGTAGTGTGAATCATTCCGAACTGGTCTATGAACAGCTGCCCGATATGTAGGGTGAGCCGGAGTTCCTCCGTTACAAGGATAGATGGTGTTAGCCATCGAACAAGCTGAACCGCTGTATGCTGGCGGTTAATTAGAGTGGTACCGCGGGTAATGCCTCGTCTCTATTATGGAGACGGGGCTTTTTGCTGTTCAATTTCCGGAGTTGAACAGCCCTGCTTGATATATATTAACAATCTGCAGCTTAATTACAGCATCTCTTAGAAACAGGTATAGACTGCAATATTGTACTTTACTATTTCATTGATTTTGAATATCTTCTTAACGATCTAGTACATCCAAAGTATTGCTGAACAAACCGTATTTACTACCACATATCTCAGGAGGTTATATCTATGAACCGTATGATTACTGTATTGGACACAACACTGCGCGATGGTGAGCAAGTACCTGGAGCACGTATGAATCTGCGGCAAAAAGTCGAGTTTGCCCGCCAACTGGAGCGTCTGCAAGTAGATATGATCGAAGCTGGTTTTCCTGCTTCGTCACGCGGTGATTTTGAAGCAGTGCAGCATATTGCTCGTCAAGCTGGTGAACGTACACATATTACCGCTCTGGCACGCGCCGTCAAAAACGATATCGATGCCGTCTACGAAAGTATTCGTGATGCGCACAATCCATTTATTCATATCGTGCTGGGTACATCCAATGTGCATGTGGAGAAGAAATTCAATCGTTCCCGCGATGCCGTGATGCAGATGGGTGTCGATGCGGTCAAATATGCGCGTACGCTGATGCCGCAGGTGCAATATTCCACAGAGGATGCGTCACGCTCGGAGTTCGAATATTTATGGCAAACGATTGAAGCGGTCGTGCGCGCTGGTGCTACGATTATCAATGTGCCAGATACGGTCGGTTATGCGGAACCAGAGGAATTTGGTCATCTGATCTCCCGTTTGAATGATCGCCTGAAAAATCTGGACGATTCTGTCATGCTGAGCGTCCACTGCCATAACGATCTGGGTCTGGCAACTGCGAACACGCTGAGCGCCATTCGCGCTGGTGCGCAAAAAGTTGAATGTACGATCAACGGACTGGGAGAACGCGCGGGGAATACGTCGCTGGAAGAAGTAGTCATGGCGCTCAAAGTACGTGAAGAGCGTTACCAATGTGCTACTGGTATCCGCACGGAGGAGATTATGAACACCTCCCGCCTGCTCACGCATTTGACTGGGCTGGATGTACAGGTGAACAAAGCGATTACGGGCGAAAATGCCTTTGCCCATTCATCCGGCATTCATCAGGACGGGCTGCTCAAAGACAAAAATGTGTACGAGATTATGTCGCCGGAGCAAGTCGGTGCCGGTGAAATGGAACTGGTGCTGACCGCCCGCTCTGGTCGCCATGCGTTCAAAAATGCGATTGCCAAGCTGGGCTATATCGCTGCTAGTGAGCAGCAATTTGAAGAATTGTTCGCCCGCTATCTGGAACTGGCTGACCGCAAAAAAGAAATCTACGATCATGATCTGTTTTTCTTGCTGAACCAGCCCAATGAACAGCATACTGATCATCAGGATCATCATGCACTGTATGAACTGGATACGTTCCAGGTCGTCACCGGCAGTCTGCATCCGACAGCAACCGTGCAATTGAAAAAAGGCGGCGAAGTCCATGCAGGCAGTGCAATCGGCGATGGTCCCATTGACGCGATGTACGGTGCGATCCGTGCGCTGACTGGTGTACAGGCAACATTGAAGCATTACAAAATCAACAGCATCTCTAGCGGTCAAGAAGCAATCGGACGTGTCAACATTCAATTGGAGTATGAAGGTCGTCTGTATACGGGCAAAGCGATGGATACCGATATTATCAAGGCGAGCGGACTTGCTTTCTTGAATGGGGTCAACGCAATCGTGCTGGACACATCCGGCGGCGCAACTGGAGAAGGTCAATTATCCCGTGTGTAACATTTGATAAAGCCGACTGGTCAATCAAAGAAAAATAGTATACCGATCGGTGAACGATCTACAAAAAAAGAATCCAACGATGCGCAACTCTGCGTGTCGTCGGATTCTTTTTATACATGGAGTTTCTCATTAGAATTTCTCATTAGAATTTCTTGTTAGAGTTTCTCGTACATACAGATGGTCGTATATAACACCATCAGCCCAGCTTCATATTACGGAGTGAGCGTATTCGGCAATTGCATTGGTCCGCCCAGCTTAGTGCCGTCGCGGAAGTTATAAAATACGTAGTAATACGTATCGCCCGACTTGGCAAATACTTGCCAAGCATACTTGCCGTTGTACGAGCCGGGGACAGCGCGAACTGCCTCGGCGCCGGGCAGATCTTGTTGCAACAGCTCTGCTGCTCGCTGCTGTGTGATCGTACCGACGGTTTTCTCGACATGTACAGCGTTAGTACCTTCAGCTGGTGTACCGTCTTCGTTGAATTTTACCCAGACCATCACATCCTGCTGCTGATCGTTCTGACCCTGAATGACCCAGTAGATGGACTTTTCATTCCATACGGAGTGATAGCTCGTCGTTACAGCAGACAGCTTGGCATTTTGCTGCGCTACTTCCAGTGCCGCCTGCTCCTGACTCCACGGCTTTGCCATCACATGTACATAAAACTGGTTCACACCTAGAATAATCAGACCGACCACTGTAATGATGATCGCAATCCATTTACCCGTTCCCAAATTTCGCAAGACACGCCATCCTTTCTGTATCGTTACGCTTTCGGTCAGCGTGTAAGCAAGCCTTCAAATGCCGATTGTGCTTCGCGGCGAATTTTCTCTTCATCCAGTGTCAGCGATACGCCGTCTTTGATCAGCTGTTTGCCATCTACCCATACATGCAGCACGTCTTTGGCACATGCAGAATAGACCGTATGAGAAATGAAATCGGTGAACGGCAGGAAATGCGGCTGATCGATATTGAGCGACGTAATATCTGCCTTCATACCGACTTTGAAGGTACCAGTATTGTTTAGGAATACCGATTTGGCACCGTATTCTGTACCCATGAGCAATGCTTCCGATGCAGGTACAGCGGTTGGATCGCCAGATACACCTTTGTGAATGAGTGCTGCTAGACGCATTTCCTCAAACATATCAAGGTTGTTGTTGCTGGCTGGGCCGTCTGTACCGAGAGATACGATGACACCGGCTTTTAACAGATCCGGCACGCGTGCTACACCGCTGGCAAGCTTCAGGTTGCTACCCGGATTGTGGGAAATAGTAACGTTATGAGCTGCCAGTGTAGCAATCTCTTCGTCATTCAGATGCACGGCATGTGCCAGCAATGTGGGACGGGTGAACATGCCCAATTTCTCCAGATGGGCAACCGGACGCAGACCATAATCACGCACGTTTTGCTCTACTTCGGCAATCGTTTCGGACATATGGGTATGCAGCGGCACATCCAGATCGTGTGCAGCTTGCACGAATTGCTCGATATAAGCAGGCGGACAGGTATAAGGCGCATGCGGAGACATCATCGTTGTGATGCGTCCGTCTGCTTTGCCATGCCAGTCGCGTACGAATTGAATCGATTGGTTCAGCTTTTGCTTTTGTTCTTCTTCTGAACACAGACCGATAACGCCTCTCATCAGCACGGCTCTCATGCCAGATTGCTCTACGACTTCTGCTACACGCTCAGAACGATCGTACATATCGAGGAATGTGGTAGTGCCGCCTTTGAGCATTTCCAGTACTGACAGCGCGGTTCCAGTGTAGACATCATCGCTCGTAAATTTGGCTTCCATCGGCCACATTTTCTCCTGCAACCATACTTGCAGCGCCAGATCGTCGCCGAAGCCGCGCAGCAGCGACATCGCTGCATGACCGTGACTGTTCACCAGACCCGGGATAAAGAATTGGTGGCGTCCGTCCACAACAGCAACGTCATCGCCTACCTGTGGCTCCTCTTCGCCAATATACGTAATCAGGTCATCCTCAACGACCATATAACCGTGCAGTACTGGCTTCTCGGCGTTAGGTACGGCGAAAATACCATTTTTGATGATCCATTTACTCGGAGAGTTGTTCATTGATTTCTAATTCCTTTCCATCTTCAAGGTAATAAGCCAGACTGAGCAGATCGGTCGTAAAATCAGCTGTATGCACACGCACATGCGGTGGTGTTCTCAAAATAATCGGTGCAAAATTCAGAATCGCCTCGATGCCCGCTTCAATCAACTGATCCGCGACACGCTGCGCTTCCGTATTCGGCACAGTGATAATGCCGACGCGGATATTTTGTTCTTTTACCGCATGCGACAATTCGCTAATCGGTTGTACGGTCAATGTATTGATCTTGCTGCCAACCTTCGGCTCGTACGAATCGAATACAGCGATAATCTTCATCGTTTCTTGTAAGTACGCATTATAGTTGGACAGAGCATGTCCCAGATTACCGGCACCGATCAGTGCCACATTGATCTGCTGATCCAGCTTCAGAATATGACGAATCTTCTCGATTAGATACGATACATCATAGCCGATGCCTTTGCGTCCAAAGTCGCCGAAGTAGGCGAGATCCTTGCGGATTTGTGCCGGATTCAGATCCAGCTTTTGCCCCAGCTCCTGCGAGGAAACAGTAGGCACCTCGCGGGTATGCAGCTCATTCAGATATCTCAGATAGACAGGTAATCTTCGCACGACAGCTTCAGATATTTTTTCGGATTTCATGCTTGCTCCCCCTCTTGATTTGCAGCTTCCGTTTCAAGCGGTCGTTGTTCCAGCCATTCGGCGATACGGGGAATCATCTGGTGGGTCGGCATATGTTCCATTTTGGGACCCGGCAGGGAATATAGGAAATGTCTGCCGTAATATGCCTCTATCACCCGCGTATCATAAATGAGTACGATTCCTCGGTCGTTTGCCGTTCGGACGAGACGTCCAAAGCCCTGCTTGAACCGGATCACTGCCTGCGGCACGGATAATTTCATAAATGGGTTTTTCTTTTCTTTTTTCAAACGTTCACTTTTGGCTTCTACGAGCGGATGATTCGGCGGCTGGAATGGCAACCGCACAATCGCCAAGCAGGTCAGCGCCTCGCCCGGAATATCGACGCCTTCCCAGAAGCTGCTTGTTCCGAGCAATACGGAAGCCGGATGCTCCTGAAAACGACGCGTCAACTTGGTGCGGCTGCCGCCATCCACGCCCTGACCGAATACGGCAATCTCACTTGTAGATAAATTCTCTTTCAATGGCTCATACACCTGCTTGAGCATCCGATAGGAGGTAAATAATACCAGCATACGTCCTCTTGTCGCTTTGGCAGCATCTGCCAACGAATCGGCGAGCATGGACACAAAGTTCTGATCGCCCACATTGCCTTTTAGACTTGGAAAATCGCGCGGAATCAATACAAGCGATTGCTCGCGATAATTGAATGGCGATTCTAGCATGACCGTATTGAGCTTGTTCTGCTGCTCCGCTTCCTTGAGTCCCAGCTGTTCGATCATATACTGGAATGTTTTGTCGATGGAGAGTGTTGCAGACGTTAGAATGATACTTTTCTTTTTATCGAAAAAGTGCTCTTTGAGCTGCTGACTTACATCAACCGGAACAGCATACATTTGCAGCGACTTGCTACGGTAATTGCCATTGGCTTCGTACCAGTACACCGTCTCTACGCTGTCCAGCTTAACAAAATGACGCAAATCATCGCGTACCGCACCCAGATCTTTGAACAGTCCGGTGACGTCGGTAACCAATCCTTCGTTAGCCAAGATATCATCGGACTCTTTGATTTTGCCCATCATTTGTTCGCCCTGACGGATGATCTGACTGAGCGCAATATGAATGCGATTTTCCAGTTCCGATATCTTTTCCCACTCTTCGGGTTTGTTTTGCGGTAACAGACGCAGGGTAAATTGACTCGCTTCGCCCGGTGCGGCATCGCTGCGCTGTGGTAGAAGGGCAAACAGCAACTCGCTCAGTTTATCCCAATCTTCTTTAACATCCGTCAATTCAGGATACAGATTGTCGATCGCAATCGCCCACTCCATGCCGCGTTCACTGCCGGATGATCCTAGCTGTTGGCGCAGTACGGCAAGCTGACCATTTTTGCTATCCTTGAACAGACGCAGCAACGGTTGCACCAATGTGAAATATTTCATGTGCATGCCCAGATGCTTCCCTGCCACATCTTCCAGATGATGCGCCTCGTCGATGACCAGTCGTTCATACGAAGGCAGCAACTGATGCCCTGCCTTGATGTCGGTAAACAGCTTGGAGTGATTCGTGATCACCACATCTGCGGCTCCCGCTTCATGCTTGGCACGGTGATAGTAGCACTGCTTGAACCACGGACAGGCGCGTCCCAGACAAGAGTCGGTATCGCTTGCGACCGTTTCCCAGAATTCACCGCCGCGGTTGCCCATATTCAATTCCTCATCGTCTCCGGTTTCGGTTGCTGTCAGCCAGACGATCATCTGAGCTGCAATCAACACATCTTCCTTCGGACTCTGGAATTCTTTTGTATTTATTTTATGCTCAAATTTGCGCAGACACAAATAATGCTGTCGTCCCTTGAACACGGCAGCACGAAAAGCAAACGGAATCACCTGCGTCAACAGCGGAACATCGCGCTCGCGCAGCTGCTCCTGTAGATTGATCGTATGCGTGCTGACCATGACGCGCTCACTATTCTTGACACTATGATAAATGGAAGGCAGCAAATAGCCGAGCGATTTGCCCGTTCCCGTACCTGCCTCGATCAGTAGATGCTTGTCATCTGACAGCGCCTTGATCACCTCGTCAAACATATGATTCTGCGGTTGCCGTTCCTCATAATCCGGTAACAGCTTGCGCAGATTATCTTTGACCTGCTCCAAAAATTGTTCAAAGGACGTATCTGCCAGCGGCATATTGCCGCGCTCATCCTCGGCGGACGGAATATCGATCCAGTCGCCTACTTTGAGTGCCAGCTGACGATAAAAACGATGACTGTCCAAATCCTGTACCGGCTGTGCTTCACGCTGCATACGTACACCGTCAAAATACCAACCCAGATCGCTATCCTGATTGTCGAACAGCTCGGACAACCGCTGCACCGTAATGAGCGGCAGCTCATCCAGCTCCTCTATACATTTTAAGAAAACGTAAGCCGTTGCCAGCGCATCGCTATCCGCCTGATGCGGACGATCATGCTGAAAACCAAGTGAACTGCTGACCATACTGAGCTGGTAACTAGGCAAATTCGGAAAGAAAATGCGCAGAAAATCCATCGTATCCAGTACACGACCCGTAAATGGCAAGTATCCGGTGCGATCCAGTGCACGCTGCAAAAAGCCAAGGTCAAAGCCTACATTATGTCCAACCAGTACAGCGTCTTCCAGCAACGGAATCATATCCAGCATCACATCGTCAAGTTCCGGTGCGTCCTTCACATCGTCATTGCTAATGCCAGTCAACCCGCTGATAAATGCCGGAATGGAAACAGACGGTTTGACCATCGAGCTATATACTTGTGAAATCGTTAAATCATGATCTATAATGGCAAGTCCCACCTGGATAATATCATCCGTCGATTGGGTTCCTGTTGTTTCAAAATCCAGTACAGCAAATTTCATGGATGTCTAAATCCTTTCCCTGCAGTTGTCTGATCCTGGTGTAAACATACTCAACTATCAGCATACCAGAAGACCGCAGTTTTGAAAATCAGCCACATGCAATCACAACAAAAGGTGATACCGGGCGCGAATCGGCTCGCACAGTATCACCCTGCTTCGGCGTTTATGAATGATTACAGTATACCGCAAATCGAACGGTTGTTCCATAGATTTGTACAACTTCCACTAAACGCAAAGAATGCCGCTGCATCAAGCAGGGCATTCTTTGGTATCGTAACAATATTACACAATCGTCGCGTGAACTTCCTTGTGAGCTTCCATTACGACTTTATTGTGCTCATCCACGAATACGACCGTTGGACGATGCTCCTTCGCTTCCGCGTTATCCACTGTTGCGTACGAGATAATGATCACATTATCGCCGGGCTGCACCAGTCGAGCAGCTGCACCGTTCAAGCAGATCACGCCACTGCCGCGTGGACCAACGATGACGTAGGTTTCCAGACGAGCGCCATTGTTGTTATTAACGATCTGTACTTTTTCATTTTCCAGCAGATCGGCGGCGTCCATCAGATCTTCGTCGATTGTGATGCTACCAACGTAGTTGAGATTCGCCTCGGTGACGGTAGCGCGGTGGATTTTGGATTTCATCATTGTTCTATACATGCAGGGCGACCCCTTTCGTTTCCATAATGACATTGTCGATCAGACGCGTTTTGCCGAATTTCACAGCCAGCGCCATAATGATCTCGGAGGATATATCACCGACAACGACTGTATCATCTAATGCTTCCAGCTGTGGAAACGTCATAATCTCGGCATAGTCAATAACTGCGATAGACGATGTGCCAATCTCGCGACGCAGCATACTGCGAACGTCACCAGCAGTCATGTCCGGCTGCTCCATGATACGCTGCTTCACCAGCTCCAGCGAACGCGACAGCACGAGTGCCTGACTGCGCTGCTCATCCGACAAATACACATTGCGTGAACTAAGCGCCAGACCGTCCTGCTCACGAATGATCGGACACGGTACAATTTCGATGTCCATATTCAGATCGATCACCATTTGCTTGATGACAGCGACCTGTTGTGCATCTTTTGCCCCGAAGAAAGCGGCATCCGGCTTCACGATATTGAACAGCTTGGTCACCACAGTTGACACGCCGTCAAAATGACCGGGACGCGAAGCGCCACAGAGCGAATCGGTTAATTCGGCAACACTCACATGAGTTTTGATTGGTGTTGGATACATATCGTCTATACCCGGCATAAACACAACATCTACACCTTGTCGTTCCGCCAGCGCCAGATCATGCTGCTCATCACGCGGATAACTTTCAAAATCTTCGTTTGGTCCAAACTGAATCGGATTAACGAAAATGCTGATCACCACAATATCGTTGTGCTGCTTGGCACGGCGCATCAGACTGGCATGTCCATCATGCAAAAAGCCCATAGTTGGAACGAATCCAACAGTAGCTTCATGTCCCTGAACGGAACGCTCTCCGCGAAGACGTTTCACCTGCTGTCTGACTTCGGATATGCTGCGTACTACCTTCACGATAAATTCTCCACCTTCCGTTGTTGTCCATACAAGGAATCGAGTGCTTTTTCATCCGGGTTGAATACGTGCTGTTCTGCCGGAAAGGCACGGTCTTTCACTTCATTTACATATTGCTCCAATGCGGTACGGATCGTCGTACCGATATCCGCGTACGTTTTGACAAAGCGCTTATCGCGATAGCTGTCGGTATATTTCACTACATCGTGGAAGACGAGTACCTGTCCGTCACAGCCGCGTCCTGCACCGATCCCGATAGTCGGAATCGATAGCTCACCAGTAATACGAGCAGCGGTATCCTCGGTAACCAGCTCCAGCACGACGCCAAATGCTCCGGCAGCTTCCAGTGCCTTGGCATCGTTCAGCAAACGCTGAGCGTCCTGCTCGTCCTTGCCCTGAATGCGATATCCACCGATCTGATGCACCGATTGCGGCGTCAGACCGATATGCGCCAACACCGGTACACCAGCGCGCGTAATGGCAGCAACAGTATCAGCGATCTCGGCGCCGCCTTCCAGCTTGATCGCATGGGCGTGCCCTTCTTGCATAATGCGCTTCACGTTGCGCAGTGTTTCATCTATACTCCCGTGATAGGTCATAAACGGCAAATCCGCCACGATAAACGTAGATTGTGCACCCCGTGCCACCGCTCTGGAATGATAGACGATATCGTCTACTGTCACCGGAATGGTGGAATCGTAGCCGAGCACTACATTGCCCAGCGAATCCCCAATCAATAGCATGTCAAGCCCGGCTTCTTCAGCCAGTCGTGCGGTCGGGTAATCGTAGGCGGTTACCATCGTAAGCGGAATGCCCTCGGATTTCATTTTTTTCATTTTGACAATATTTAGCGGCGTTTTGGCTGCCATGTGACATCAGGCTCCTTTGTATTCAATATAGTTTTTGGACAAAATAAAAAACCTTTTCGTCTTGTGCGAAAAAGGTCCTGAGTCCAAAAAAGAGTCACTTTGCGATCATCTCTTCTGTCTCGGTCCTATCAGGCTCAGAGCAGAATTGAATGTAGCCAACACCTCGCTTCATCTGCGTATCTCACTGGATACGAATATTGGATTGTAAGGCAGAATTGCCGGATGTATGGAGTTCACACTCCAGCCTGTCCAGCATAATCAGCCTGCCGCTTCCCATCAGTCAGAAAAGTCACAGACGTTTCCGTTAGCCTATGCAGTGTTGTGATATGGAAATCACGATACTGTATATGACCACTGTATGCTGTATGGTCAGATTCCGAGTAACAGCCGCTATTGCGGTCTGTTTCGTCCTCTGCCGAGCAAAGGTTACGCGTTCAGACTGCCAGTGCTTGCCTGCCAGCTCACACCAACTTAACATGAGAAAGTACGGCTCGGCATTTGCCGATACCGTCTTCCTGCATAGTATACCAGAGTGAAATCCAAATTTCACTAATTTCCGCGATAAAATAGATAGCTGTTTACGAATCGTATCTATATCCGATTTTGCCACCCGGATTTGTGGAGTATTGCGCAACAATTGCTACTGTTGATCGCATTTCCTATCCAGATACCTGTTGCCCTTGATAAACGATATACAAGGCTGGCTGGACGATTAGCTGTAATACAATAGTGGCTGCAAAAGATATATAGCTACAAAAAGCATAAAGCGCTTAACACATACAATGCTCAGAAGCCGACTTCACCAGAATATACTGGCAAAACCTGTCCATCTAGCTGTTCCAATAACAGCTCGCCATTCGGTCCCAATCCGCGTGCGATGCCTTGCAAAGGACCTTGCAGCGTTTTGACCGTTACTTGACTGCCTATGGCAAACGCCAGCGCTTCCCACAATGCCGAAATCGGTGCGAATCCATCCCGATTGTACAATCCATATAGCGATTCCAGCTCGCTCATAATGGCGGTTACTACTGCTGTGCGATCAACTGGCTCACCGCGCTGAATACGCAAGGAAGTTGCTACCGGACGCACATCCTCCGGTAAATCTTCCGGCGCCAGATTGACATCAATACCGAAGCCTGCCAGCGCATAACGTACGTATCCGTCCTCAGCAGCGGATTCCACCAGAATGCCGCATACTTTGCGACCGTCGATGAGCAGATCGTTCGGCCATTTGATGCCAATATCCAAGCCGCTTACATTGCGTAATGCGCGACAGATCGCTACCGCCGCCAGCAACGTGAGTTGCGATGTATATTGCAATGGTTGCTGCGGACGCATCACAACCGTCATCCATACGCCGCGACCAGGTGGCGAATGAAACCGTCGTCCCTGCCGACCGCGACCAGCGGTTTGTTCCTCAGCGATAACCAGTGTGCCTTCCACTGCTCCCTGCTCGGCAAGCTCGCGTGCTACATCCTGCGTCGAACCGATCGAATCCAGCAGATGCAGCGGCTGTCCCCACGATGTGCTTTTGCTAAGTTGCAATCGCAGCGATACCTCGTCAAAACGGTCAGGATAGCGCACGATTCGATAGCCTTTGCGGGAAACGGAGTCAAATTCATAGCCTTGCTCCTTGAGCCGGTTAATACCTTTCCAGATCGCGGTACGGCTCACCGACATCAGGCGGCTAATCTCCTCACCGGAAATGTATTCGCCCGGACGTGCCGTTAGCAATTCCAGCAATTGTTCATCACGCATTATGCCCGCTCCCCTTCCCCGTGCCGTCGGACGGCATATTGTACGATAGTATCTGTATCATTTGCCAGATCGCCAACCGCTACATGCAACAGAATCTCGTTCATCAGCTGTCCCAGCCATGCACCACCACGCGTATCCAGCGCCGCCAGCACTTGCTGTCCGTTGATGTTCACATCGGCAAGACTCCATACCGTTTGCTTCGCCAACCATTCCGCAGCATGATCAGCTATCTCATCCAATAGCGATAATGGCGCATCTTGCGACAGCGTATAGTGCAGAAGCAACCAATGCACAGCGGCTTCACGTCCATAATGGATAACACCTTCTGTCCAGATGCGAAAAGCTGCACGGGATGGTTGTGCTTCGTCAACCACTTCCTGCTTGGAACGATCGCCCTCTTTTACATCATAATCAGACACAGATGCATCCTGCATTGATTCGGTATCATCGTCAGGGCATGATGGCAATGATGACTCCGACGGGAACGGTTGCTGTATTCTGGATTGTGTCTGTATATTCAGCCATTCATGTAGTCGGATCAAACGAGCAATCCGTTCGGTAAACACATTCGCAAATGTCCATTCCTTCATCGTCGGACGCACATGATCGGCATTCAGCCCGAGCGATAGCGCGATCAGCGTCCAAGTAAGCAACGAACGGTCAAGGGACGTCTGCTGCCATAATGACTGCTCGTGCGCGCTGCGGCTACTGAGTTCCTCGATCCGCTCATTCCACTTCAGCGGTGTCAGATCATCCAAATGCTGTAACAGCTCCGGGCGCTGCGGTGGACACGGCACATGAATCTTCATATGCTCCACCAATCCGCTGGCGCGTAGCAACTCCACACCTTTCAATGGATGCGGCCCAGCGATCATCTTCTCCATCTCTACCCGAATACGTTCGGCAGCGATATAAGAGATCAGCTCCCGGCGATGCACGAGTGCCTGCCATGTCGTATGTTCCAATTCAAAATCAAACACCGATGCAAAGCGAATCCCGCGCAGCATACGTAGTGCATCTTCTTCAAACCGTTCCTCTGCTTCCCCGACGCAGCGAATAATCCCTTTTGCCAGATCATCCCGACCGTTGAAAGGATCAACGTAGTCATCATTCAACCCACGCGCAATCGCATTCATCGTAAAATCGCGTCGCCGCAAATCCTCATACAGATCGCTAACAAACTCCACCTGTTCTGGACGCCGATGATCCACATACTGACTCTCCGTACGATAAGTCGTCAGTTCAAAATGCTCGCCATCTACAATGACCGTTACCGTACCATGTGCAATCCCGGTCGGCACCGTATGTTCAAATAGATCTATCACCTGCTCTGGTGTCGCATTCGTGGCGATATCCATATCGTTAATCGGTCGACCGAGTAGCTCATCGCGTACACAGCCACCGACAAAATAACCTTCATATCCGTGATCGGCGAGACGGCGGAGCAGGGAAAGCCCCTGTTCCGCCGTCTGCGCGTCCACCCATTTCCATTGTACCATCGCGTAATCTCAACCCCGTACCGGAGAAGGCTGTGGCATGGAGCGCCCCAACACCCGGTAATATATTTGTTCGTACTTTTCCATCATCAGATCATTACCAAACTCCTGCCGTGCGCGTGCAATACAGTTACGGCGCATCTGCTCCATCTGCTCGTCATGTTGCAGCAGTTGAATCGCATAATCTGCCATTGCATCGGTATCGCCAATGTCCGCCAGATAGCCCGTTTCACCGTGAACGACCAGCTCTGGAATACCGCCTGCATGGGAGCCGATCGTCGGCACGCCGCATGCCATCGCTTCTAGCGCGACTAGACCGAAGCTCTCCTTTTCTGAAGGTAGCATGAGAATGTCCGCCATCGAGATCACCTGCGGAATATCGTCCTGCTTGCCGAGAAACTGCACACGCTCCGTCAAGCCCAGCTCTTGAATGCGGAACTGAATTTTCGGCAGATCCGGTCCTTCGCCAACAAACAGCAGCCGTGACGGCACCTGTTCATTGATACGGGCAAAAGCTTCCACTACATCGCCTACCCGTTTCACCGGGCGGAAGTTAGAGATATGCATAATGATGCGGTCGTCGCCAAAACCAAAATCGTCGCACAATTCCTGCGTTTCACGCGGATAATATACTCGCTGATCGACAAAGTTATATGTCAGATCAATATCGCGTGTAATATCAAGCAGTTCACGCGTTTCACGAATCAAATCCTGCGAAACGGCGGTAACCGCATCACTTTCGTTAATCGCCAAGCGAATCAGATCCTTGAGCGATTCATCCTGCGCTAGCACGGTAATATCGGTGCCATGCAGTGTCGTTACTACTTTTAAGTGCTCGCCGATCATCTGCTTTGCCAGAAATGCGCATACTGCGTGTGGTACAGCATAATGCACATGCAGAACATCCAGTTGCTGCATTTTGGCAACCTGCGCCATTTTGTTGGCGAGGGTTAGATCGTACGGCGGATATTTGAAGACATAATAGTCATTGACTTCAACTTCATGGTAGAAAATATTTTTGTGAAATGTTCCGAGACGAAAAGGTACGCTATGCGAAATAAAATGCACTTCATGCCCTTTTTCGGCAAGTAGCTTGCCAAGTTCCGTAGCCACGACACCGGAGCCGCCAAGTGAGGGGTAACAAGTGATGCCTATTTTCAGCATCGTGTCCATTAGGGCAATCTCCTTTCAATCTGCTATTACAACAGCATATCCGCCACAAACGGCGTTTTAATCACAAAGCTCTCCGCATACGGAATCAGACTGCGCTGACCAGCGATTGCATCGCGGTACTGCACACGTTCCACATACCCTTGCGTAAGCGGCGTTGCCACCGTATCCATACCCGCCAGACCGAATTGCGACGCATAACACGATAACGCCTGCACTTTCCGCTCATACTGGGCGGTCACATCGATAACAACATTTGCCGGAACCGTATCATTAATAAAATAATAATAGATCTGTTCTACTTGCACCGGCGGTAATTCCGGCATGTATCGGCGCAGCTTGGCATTGAATACCGCTTCTTCCACCAATCGGCTGCACCATGTATGATCCGGGTGCCGATCTTCCCAATACGGGGCGAAAATAATCCGCGGCGCACATTTGCGAATCTCTGCCGTAATGACAGCCAACTGCTCCTGTGTACGCTCCAATCCGCGATCTGGCAAACCAAGATTGCTACGGTACGCTAGTCCCAGCACGTCAGCCGCCGCAGCCGCTTCCTGCTGGCGCAACTCCACCGTACCGTTAGACGACATCTCCGCATACGTTAGATCACAGATGCCGACCTTCAGACCGGCATCGCTATGTTTCACAATCGTTCCCGCCATGCCGATCTCCGCATCATCAGCATGAGCGCCGAAGACGAGAATATCCAGCTTATCACTCATTTCAATTCGTCTCCGGCTGGCTTATATTTATGCGTCAACTCGCGCCATGCAAAATCGCCACGATCCAGCGCCTTCACCAGAATCTCAGCAGTAGCAATATTGGTCGCTACCGGAATGCCCTGCACATCGCAAATGCGCAGCAATGCCGTAATATCTGGCTCATGCGGCTGAGCCATCAACGGATCACGCAGGAAAATAATCAGATCCAGTTCATTTTGTGCAACCAGTGCACCGATCTGCTGGTCGCCACCAAGCGGACCAGACATAAAACGGTGAATCTTCAACTCGGTCTGCTCCATAATCCGTTTCCCTGTCGTACCGGTCGAATATAGCTGATGACCGTGGAATACATGCTCATAGGCGGTGACAAAGTTAACGATCTCGTCTTTTTTACGATCATGCGCAACAAACGCTATCTGGAACATGGCAATCTCCCCTAATCTGTAGTCTGTATCTATTCATTTCTTCCTGTAGACTGGATACGTGAATCCAAATACTCTATCTGCCAACTCAATCTACAAATTGTTCAAATCCGTAAACCATACCGGTATATTCCATAACCTTCTCGATCCCGATCTTCACACCCGGCATGTAGCCAGCACGCTCATAAGAATCGTGGCGAATTTTCAATGATTGACCGAATGCGCCAAAGATCACTTCCTGCTGCGCAAATACACCCGGCAGACGCACACTATGAATGCGGAAGCCGTCGTATTCGCCGCCGCGCGAACCCGGAATCGTTTCTTTTTCGTTCGGATTGCCTTGTTTGAACGAATCTCGCACTTCCTTTACCATCTCTGCTGTCTTTACAGCTGTACCGGACGGTGCATCCAGCTTGTGATCACCATGCGTCTCGATAATCTCCAAATGTGGAAAATGCTTGGCAGCCTGTGCAGCAAAACGCATCATCAGAATGACACCAATCGAGAAATTCGGCGCGATCAGCCCGCCAATATTCGCCTGTTTACACGCATCATCCAACTCCTGAATCTGCTCCGGTGTATACCCAGTCGTACCCATCACCGGACGCACACCCGCAGCAATCGCCAGCGTCGCATGCTCATACGCAAATTCTGGTGTTGTAAAATCAACCAGCACATCCGCCTGCACTTCATCCAGCGCTTGCTTCAGATCCGCTACCAGTGCGATGCCCGCATGTCCTACACCGACAAGCTCGCCCGCATCCTGTCCAGCGTTGGAGCGTCCGATGGCAGCCGCCAGCTCCAATCCTTCATCGCCAAGCACCAGCTTGACCACTTCCTTGCCCATTCGCCCGCCTGCGCCGGCTACTATTACTTTGATCAGTTTACTCATACGTTGTCTCCTTTATACGATTCCTATGGAATGCGTTTAGCGTTACTGCATCATGCAATGTTTACGATGCTGCAAGCATACATGGATATCCATTTCTGTATAATTTTCGAACCATAATTTCTAATTGAATCACACGAGTCACTATATCCGGTATGTTGCATTCTATGTGTACAATGTAGAATTTCGTGTATGTCTACGTTGCCTATGTTACGCCTGTTCTTCCGTATTCGACGCTTGACCATCTTCGATGCGTGTCCAGCGGTCTTTGTCACGGGTATTGAATTTGTGCATGACCTGATTATGTGCTTCCGTCAGATCAATGCCTAAAGAATTGGCAAAACAGATCGTAATAAACAGGATATCGCCCAGTTCCAGCTCAATCGAATTGTCCGCTTCATCGCTCTTTTTCGGCTTTTCACCATACGAATGATTCACTTCGCGCGCCAGCTCGCCCACTTCTTCGGACATACGTGCCAGCATCGCTAATGGGGAAAAGTAGCCTTCTTTAAACTGGGAAATGTATGCGTCCACTTCTTTTTGCATCTCTGCCATTGATTTCTGTGTCATGATTTACCTCCGTACGTGCATATTCGTCAGATTTTCACATGTATCGATTGGCTACTGGAGCGATATTTCGCTGTCTCATAGCTAATCTTTGATTCACATTTACGTGTTGAGCAGCATAAACATAACGTCTTCTGCATAGGTATGCAAGTGTGTTGCGACGCTGTCTAAGCTAGCTATTGCCGAATGTCCGAGTTGCCCATATAGTAGGGAATGGAGCAAGCATAGATGTCATGTTCAACCGCACAACCTTGTTCCACCTTATGACGTCATTCACACAATATATCATTACCATGTTAGCGCAAAGCCTTTTTGAAAACAAATCCTTTTTTGCTCAAAATGACATACTCAATCAATGGAGGGAGTCTATATGCGGCAATCTGTTTGGAAACAACTACGCGTAATTGTGCCGATTCTGTTCGGTTCAGCAATTTATGCGTTTGGTCTACTCTATTTTATAATTCCGAACAAGCTAATGGAAGGCGGCGTTACCGGGATTACGATTCTGCTTAATTATGCGTTCGGGATTGCTCCGGCATTGTCTACGTTATTGTTGAACATTCCGCTGTTTCTGATCGGTCTGAAAATGCTCGGTTGGCGACAGATGATCTATACCGGTGTGGGCATCGGTTCGTTGTCCTTTTTCCTGTGGCTGTTCGAGTTGCTGATCAAACTGGACTGGATTACACCATTTCAGACGGAAAATGATTACATACTTGCGGTATTGTATGCCGGTGTGACGCTTGGACTCGGTCTGGGGATCGTCTTCCGCTTCGGCGGCACGACTGGCGGTTCGGATATTATTGCTACGATTCTGAATCGCAGCTTTGGTTGGAGTATCGGGCAGATTATGCTGGCGATTGATATTCTGATCATCGGCTCCTCGCTATTTTTTATATCCAAAGAATTAGTGCTGTATACACTCGTCACCGTATTTATCGCGACCAAGATGATCGACTTTATTCAGGAAGGTGCGTATTCTGGCAAAGCGTTCACGATCATTAGCGATCATGCGGAGGAGATTGCTGATCAGATTATGCTGCAACTGGATCGCGGCGTTACACTGATCCCAGCAGTAGGCGCGTACTCCAAGCAAGCGAAACATATGGCATATTGCGTCGTATCTAGACAGGAGATTCGCCGGGTGCACATGATTGTCAAAGCTATCGACACCCGCGCCTTCGTTATTATCAACGAGGTGAACGATATCCATGGTGAAGGCTTCCGCGAAGAAGTCCGCCACTAGTCATACGATGTAAATTCAGTCTATTCTACATGTATTTACATTCAAAAAAGCAGCTCTACCACATTCGATCTGAAAAGATCAGCGTGGTGAGCTGCTTTGTATATGTGTATAGGTATACGTTTCAAAATAAATAGTAGTCAGTATACATCATAGTTCATTGATCCAGCATATGTTCGTTGTTGTTTGGTTGTTTGTCATCTTCTCCTGACTTTACAGCGATTGGCTGGTCGGACGAACGATGATTTCGTTAATGGTAGTAGAGGCGGGTTGTTCAATCGCAAATTTAATAATATTCGCAATTTCCTGTGCATCAAGCTGTTTCCATTCCGCCGAACCAAGCGCATCCATGGCGGGTACCACTTCTTCATCCGTAACCGTCTTATACAATTCCGTTTGCACCGCTCCGGGCGAGATCAAAGTCGCACGAATATGCTGGTCAGGACGCGATTCTACTCTTAGCCCCTCTGTAATAATGCGAACTGCATGTTTGGTAGCACTGTATATAGCGCTTGTTGGAAAGGTGACATGACCGGCAATCGAAGAAAAATTAATGATATGTCCTTCCTTACGCGCTTCCATATGTGGATACACTGCGGCAATGCCATATAACACTCCCTTGATATTCACATCAATCATACGATCCCAGTCGTCCACTTTTAACTTGCGGATAAACGATATCGGCATAATGCCTGCATTGTTGATCATAACGTCGATTTGACCATACGTATCCAGTGTTGCGGCTGCCAATGCTTGCATTTGTTCTAGCGACGTGACATCGGTGACATGATAATTTGCGATTCCACCGGCTTGCCGAATGCGTTCGGTTAACTGCTGCAATCGGTCTTCACGTCGTGCAGCCAGCATGATTTTCATTCCGCTGGCTGCCAACAATTCGGCGGTTGCTGCCCCCATTCCACTGCTTGCTCCTGTAATGATAACAGTTTTGGTTAATGTCATCGTATTGCCCTCCTGCATGATAGAAATATAGTTCGCCTGGACAGATTCAGGCTGTATTCCTAGCATACGGCTTACAGCTTTCTATAACGCAAGCATCAATAATCAGGCACAATACAGACCTGCAATTCGCTTTTTATGTTGGTTTATCAACAAAAACTCCCTCCTTTTGCATCCAAATGCTAAAATAAAACCCAAAGACAGCAGAAACCGTTACTTTTGGTGAACTCTTCTCGTTACAGTACACTCTAAGGCAAGGAGCGAACATAATGAAACTTACAATTAAGGAAGCTGCCCAGCAGACTGGCATTAGTGCATATACGCTGCGTTTTTATGAAAAGGAAGGCTTGCTGCCTATGATCGAACGAGATGATCATGGCAACCGTGTGTATGATGAAGAAAGTCTAGAATGGCTCGATTTTGTAACGTCTCTGCGTTCAACCGGCATGCCACTTGCTCAGATCAGACAATATGTCGACTGGTATCAAGAAGGTGATCTTTCCATTACACAGCGCAAACAATTGATGCTAGATCACAAAGCCAAAGTAGAACGGGATTTACAGCAAACGCTAAGTTATTTGGAAAAAATCAATTACAAAATAGCTATGTACGAATTTCAGGAAAACCAATTCAAAAAGCTGCCCTGATCTGAATCCAACATGAATGGATATCGTTCCATAACAAAAGGCTCTACACTATAGGTGCAGAGCCTTTATCGTTGCGTTCATATTCCAATATCAAAGTTGTCTGTTCATTTCATCCGTGCGATGATTCTTATAAACAACTCATCCTATCCCTATAGCATAGAGTATACACCCTACATTCCATATGACCGTTGCTTGCTGCGCTCCCCTTTTGCCAGCTTCACTGCCAGCGCTCCGATCAAAGTCGATATCAGCGTCAACGACACCGTAAAGTTGCGCACCTGATCCAGTCGATTCACCAATTGTTGTGTCAACCACGGATACACACCCTGCCCATAATCCATATAATCATTGAGCAGCGTCCAACATAACGCAATCAGCAAAGACGTCCAGCGGAACATGAAAAAGCGTACATACAACAGTGCCTCAATCGCCATCGCCAGATGCGATACAGTTAGCATCCAATTTTCCCAGACTAGCTCCTGCCCAAGCGCAGCGCCCCAGAAGATCATCACTACCGCCCACACGCCATACTTGACCGACGTCACAACTGCCAGCGCTTCAAACAGCACACGCATTCCTTTGGCCCATTGTCTGCGTGGCGGATACAGCAAAAATACAAGCGCAATACTAAAAAACAAACTTGCCGTCGGACTGTCCGGCACAAACACGACAATCCAGGCAGGCCAATGCTCAAGTGTATACTCCATCTGCAATGCGTACCAGTAATACCCATAGATCGTACCCAGCACATTGCAAATCAGCAATAACCACAAAAATCCGCGATTCGTCAAAAAATCTCTACTCCAAAAATAAGAAATCGGCATTCCCCAGTCTCCTTCATCTCGACCCTGCACTATGCAAATCTTCACATCCACACATCACCTATCCCTTTCATTGTAAAAGTATATCCAACTCTTACGCAAGACCTATATCCAACTTCAACCCTACCTATGCTCCCGTAACAAAAGATAAAGCCCACCCTTTGATCCGGGTGGACTTTTATCGAGAATCGTTGTGTATAGTATATTTCCAAGAAAGTATGTGATTAGTGAGACAATGTTTTACGTTCATCATGCTCCTCTTCCGGGAACTCCACTTGAATCGCTGGTGTCAGCGAACGCAGTTCATTTGTCCATTGTTGAAAAGCTTGCTCGTCCCGATCCGCAAGTGCACGATCGATCAGTTCATTCAGTTCTTCCACCCGATGTTCGCGAAGGACTTGATCCCATACCATTTCTGCAGCCAGACCCAACATAACTTCGTAAGTTACTTTCATCTTGTACATAGGGCGCACCTCCATCATGCTATTCATGGATTTCTGAACTCTGCTCCTTTGTCCACATAACTCTGTGTCGTTTTGGCCATTCGCTGCAAGTCGTCTTCCGTCAGTTCACGGATAACGCGTGCTGGCGAGCCAAGAGCAAGAGTGTAAGGCGGTATCGTTTTGTTCTCCGTCACAATTGAACCTGCACCGATCAACGAATATTCTCCAATATTCGCCCCATTCAGAAGAATAGCGCCCATGCCGATCAGTGAACCTTTACCGATCCGGCAGCCGTGCACAATCGCTGAATGTCCGACAGAAACGTCATCTTCGATAACAAGGGGATGAATTTCATGAACATGACCTACGGCAAGATCTTGAATATTACAGCGTCGTCCAATCTGCACAGGGGCAAGATCGCCGCGAAGTACCGCGTTAAACCAGACACTGCTGTATTCACCAATGCTAACGTCTCCGATCAGCTTGGCGCCCTCTGCGATAAATGTATTGCTATCCACTTTGGGCCAGATATGATGGTAGGGTAGTAACATGTCATCCGCTCCTTATCTGCATTTTAACCAAAATTCCTGTAAGCGTATCAACAATTTTGTAAAAAAAGAGGACATTTAAATAAAAGAATTGTCATATTTCGCAATTCCCCCTTTATGATTGCCCTGGTACATCCTATCTAGTTATCGGCAGTTTACAGCTCAAAGCCCTTGCTATATGCATAAAAACCAGCTTTACGAGCTGCTCACTTCCAATTATAGCCAAATAGCCCGGCAGATGCCAGGCTAATTCAAATGATCGATATTATTATATAAAATAGTGTTCCATCGTTCCGCTTCCCATTCCAGAATCGTCAACGACAGGTTGCCAATGCGCCGACTATGCTGCTCCTTCATCAGCAGCGTGAATAACTGAGACATCAATCCACCGTGGCTCACCACAAGGATATTGTTGTCTGGAAATTGCTGACGCGTCGCTTCCATAAATTCCATCGCCCGCGTACCGAGTACATCTACCTTTTCCTGCCCCAGCTCCAGCGTTTCCCAATCTGTTCCCCACTTCGTCTCGCGCTCTTCCCAAGTCAATCCTTCGATTTGACCAAATCCGCGTTCCTTGAGCCGTTCGTCCGGTTCCAGCAATGGAATATTCAGCCGCTCGGCAATGATGCTCGCAGTCTCATGGGCACGCTGCAAATGACTGGAAATGATATGATCCCATTGGATCGGTCCTGCCGCCAATCGTTCGGCAAGCAATGAAGCCTGTCTGCGTCCTTCTTCATTTAGCGGAATATCGCTCTGTCCTTGAATGCGTCCAAGCGCATTCCAATCTGTTAAACCATGTCGAATCAGTCCGATTTGCATAAGCGGTTATGTCATCCCTTCCCTATGTAAAATGGATTGCCTGCTTGCTCAGACAAACGGGCTGCCTGCACGAGTCACTTCCTGATGAATAACTAGCGGATCGGAAATGAGTCCATACTTCTCGTCTTCAGGATACGTAACCGCAATCTCTGGATGTTCTCCAGCAAAATGGCGAATCGCTTCCCACGACGACCAGACCGTACACAAAAAGAAATGTGCATACATTCCCTGCTGCATGACCTGAATATAGGCTCCCAGATTGCCTTTGATACTTTGCGAATGCTCGACACCGGTTTTGTGCAAATGCAGCTCAAATGCTTGCTGCTGATCAATCGGTACAATCCCGTGCCATGTTCTCGTAATTGTCAATTCAGCTACCTCCTTGCATGTAGCAAAAAGTATAAACGACACCTATACAAAAAATCAACCCGCTTCACTGCGTCTATGCAGTAAAACGGGTTAGCAAGCTCTATGGGCAAATGATAACACCCACAGAGTCAAATATTCATCGATATTCATCTAGGTGCGCATACATGCGCCCGCTCCAGTGAAGCGTCATATTATTGATGCCGTGGACGTGCCAGTAGACGCAGCGATACTAAAGCCAGCAGCATGCCAACGACCGATAAGATCATCCAGTATTGCGGGTGGCTCGGGTCCATCGGAATCACGAGCGGATCGATCAATCCGCGTTCCGAACCGGAAAAATGCAGCGATGAATGCATTACGGTTGTCGCATCGCTAGTAGCTACACCAGTCGGAACTATACCGTTCACACGTTCCTGAGCGGCTTCTTTATTAAAGCTACCGGACATATCCAGTGTCAACAATACAAAACTGCACAGGAAGACTGCAATCAAGCCAGCAATCCAAAAAGAGAGGCGTCGACGGAACATACGCGAGATCGGCCCGCGGCGGATATCATTTTGCATGACCCACGGCGTCTCCGCGTAGATACGCTCCATCACATTGTGATTGACCTGTTCGGCACGCATCGTTAAGTCTGGATCATGTTCCAGCTCAACCGCTTCCGCCTGAATCCATTCGCGACTCTCCTGCCAGAGCGCAAACTCGGCAGCGCAGTCGGAACATTCACGTATATGCTTATCCAGCGCCACACGACGTGGATCGTCTGGCGCTAAATCCCAATAGATTCCGAAAACAAGTTCGGCCTCTCTGCAATTCATTTTGTATTCATCCCTTCGATTGGCTCATCGTAGACCGAATCGTAAAAATACGGCTCTAACCGTGTTTTTACACTCGCTCTCGCACGAAACAAAAGAGATTTGACGGAGCTGACACTTTGACAGAGGATATCAGCAATTTCCTGATAATCCAACTGGTCATATTCGCGGAGGATCAAAGCGGACCGCTGCTTTTCGGGCAATTGGTCAATCGCATCCCGTACCATCTGCACACGCTCACCACGGAGAACGGCGTGTTCTGGAACCATACTGCTCGGAGCTACAGGCGTATAGCCGCTCTCTTCCAAAGGCACATTGCCCGCCTTGTGCTTGCGTAGCTCGCTAAGCACCGTATTGCGTGCAATCGTGTATAGCCAAGTCGAGAATGAAGCATCTACCTCGCGGAAGGAATGCAGGCTTTTGTATGCCTTATAGAACGTTTCCGAACATAGGTCCTCAGCCATCATTTCCAGATTGGCGCTTTTCAGCATATGGTAAATGAATGCCAGGATTTTACGCTGGTAACGGCGCATAAGCTCAGAGTACAGCTCAACATCACCGTTCTTTATTTCCTGAATGATCAGGGAATCTGTCATTGAAATGCGACCCTCCTCATTGCTGCCGCCGCATCTTCCTGTTCCTATGTATTCATTAGTACTGAACAGGGCGGCAAAAGTTGCGGTTCATGACTGAAAACCCGCACTTTACAGCAATTCACTGATTTTATAAGTAGATGGAGTGCCTGCTGGACAGCATGCAGGCGGATAACGGACAATCATCAAACACGATTTACGACCAAAAGGGAGAGCTTGCAGTCTTGCCATCTATACGATCAATAGATCATTCATATTCATTAGAAATACAATTATCACGAGCAGACAAAGAAACACAACCTTTATATCATACCTGACTTTTAGACGTAACGCAAAGTCGAAAGGTTGCTGAACATGCCAAAATCGTGCTGAATTCAGCGTTGTAAACAATCAATGTAAGGGATTGCAAATCCGACCGAGTAAGCAGAAAACAGGTGTGTTGCATTATGTATATTCATTGAAGATGTCTGCTAACCCGCTGTATACTTCCAGTTGCATGCTTTCCATACTGGTCACGCGTTTTTCGTAGCAGCTGTGATTTATGTAAACATTCTTTTCCTTTATATCACAAAATGATAGGTGGTATCAAATTTGGCGATATAGTGTTGAACAGCAAGTATGATCTTTTCAAACGATACGATCTCTGGACAAAAAAAGAAACCGCTAACAATTGTTAGCGGCTGAGTTCCCTATTTCAGAAACTCCAGTTATTGGATAGGAGTGGAGAGAAACCATACTGTAGTTACAGTATACTGTATGCGCTTTCATTTAGTCAACCCCTTTAAGTAATTTTTTTGAAGTTTTTTAATTATTTTTATATTTTATAAAAAACACCCCCTTGCTCTAGCTTGAGAGCAAAGGGATGCTGATGCTGATGCTGATGCTGATGCTGATGCTGATGCTGATGCTGATGCTGATGCTGATGCTGATGCTGATGCTGATGCTGATGCTGATGCTGATGCTGATGCTGATGCTGATGCTGATGCTGATGCTGCCAAATGGTACGGATTTGCTACAATGATGTCTAGCTTTTATTTGGGTCTGCTATTGCTCATCCAGCTATCCACGCGGAAATCATGCTGATCCGGTGATTCGGTAGATACTTGCTTCAGCTTCGCTTCCGCCTCTTCTTTCGTTTCGTATTCCCCAATAACAGCTGCATACATCTCACCGGATGTTTTGATAAAGGAAATGTCTTCGTTCGGGTACAGCTCCTCCAGCATGGACAATGATTCGCCCATCGGCATACTTTCGGTACGCAGCGCGTAGATCATATGTGGCTCTGTGAGTGTAGCGTCAGAACGCAGCGTCAACTCCAGATAGCCTGGGTTCTGATATTCGGTAATCGTATGGATTACTCCGTCCTTCAGCTCCACGACAAAACGCATCGCCGAATCATCCAGAATGACAACCCGATACACATCTTGTACCAATGGCAACTTGCGCAGATCTTGCGTCACTTGATCATAATCGAATGTACGAGCACCATTGATTGTAAAGATCAACCGGTTCGGTGCATCCTTCTGCACCACTTCATAGGCAGGAACCCGATCCATCAGGTCTTTCCCATCGTTGCTAAAATGGATCTGAACACTGTTTTCAGTGACTTTGGTTTCTACATGCGCTCCGTCGGTCACTTCCCCACCTTCTCCGAATTGCAGTACTTTGACGATGCTACCTAGCACTGGGATATTGTACATGGCATTGGCAACAGTCGGAATATTAACAACGAGCAGGAACGCAATACAGGCTGCAATCAGTGAGCTATACCGAACGATGCGATTCGTTTTGCGCTGCTTTTGTCTAGCTTTCTGCTGGGCGCGATCCATGACATCGGTTAGTTGCTCAGGAACAGGAATATTATCGTAATGTTGTTTTCCGATCATACCGATTCCACCTCTCCTTCAATCAAATACACTTTCAACTGTTTGATGATCCGATAAAATCTTGATTTTACTGTATTTTCGGGTACGGATAGTACATCCGCCATTTCTTTGAATGAGAGATTCACAAAATATTTTAAAATGATATATGACTTATCTTCCGGTCGCAATCGATCCAGTGCATTGTACAAATCCATCTTATCTTCCAGCGATACGCCCTGTGAGGTAGCGGCAAATTCCTGCGTATAATCTTCAAGATACGTGATCCGCTTGTTACGACGCGTATGGTCAATCGCTGTATTGATCACAATGCGTGACATCCATGAATCAAAGTACGTGACGGAATCAGCTTTGCCAAAAGCGAGATAGCCTTTGTACGTAGCTTCCGAGACGATGTCCAATGCTTCCTGTTCATTTTTTACATAGCAGTATGCCAGCCGATACAATTTTTCACGAATACTGGTTACTTTTTCACTAAACTGCTTTTCTTTGATTTTGGTTCGGTTCCATCTGATCACTTCTGATAAACACCCCTTATCGACATATATGCATATCCAATTCATCGGATTGGTATCATTCTCAAGCGCTTGAGTTCGTACTGCCTGTTAGACTGCTGAGCAAGGGAAATAGTTCTACGATTCTCAATTTTTTTGAAAAATCGGCGATTGCCCGACCTCAGACTACATCTATCCAGGCAGATTGAGTAGCGTTGCACATAAAAAATGCACCTCCTGTGATCATCTGCTTCCATCATGGAAATTCCGATGTTCATGTAAGAGGTGCCTTATATTGAGGTGTATACAATCATGTCAAATGATAGTGCCATTGTATCTACTATGCAAATGCCAGACAAGAGTGATGTACGTAGCTTGTCATAGCGGTAACTGGTAACGATCCATATATATGGCTATGGCTATATCCGTTACACACGTGCGAATACACTGTACTGGCTATCCAGCAGCATTGCTTTTGCCTGCTCCATATCGTGTTCATTGCGGAACGAAAGACGCATCACGCCCGGTACATCTTCCCGGCTCTCAATAATCTGCACATTGCTAATATTGATGCCACGATTGCCGATTTCGGTTGTGATTTTACCGATAATGCCGGGATGATCGGGTACGTCGAGATACAGATCGTACAGAGTCGTAATCATGCCCTTGCGGCGTTCCGGCAATTCGTCACGGAATGCACCGGCTTGCTCAAACTGCTGTTCGATGCCACGCGCGTCCTGATTGTGCAGCAGCTCCACGAATTCCTGCACACCCTTGTTCCAGTCTTTCAGCAAATCCAGTACGATATGCCGATTGTTCAGCAAAATATCGCGCCAGACGATGGGATCGCTGGAAGCAATGCGCGTAATATCACGGAATCCGCCCGCAGCCAGCATTCGGTATAGCGGATTATTTTCATTATAGCCACGAATCTGATTGACCAGTGCTACGGCAATGACATGCGGCAGATGGCTGATTGCGCCGACAATCTCGTCGTGCAGCACCGGTTCTACCTTCACTACCTGTGCACGCGTATGACGTGTCAACAGCTCAGCGAGACGCTCGTACGCCGCAGCTGGTACATGATCCGGCGGCGTCAGTACATAGTACGCATTTTCAAACAGCAACGCCGAAGCTGCACCGACACCAGAGCGTTCGGAACCCGCCATAGGATGACCGCCGATAAAATGCACGCCGTCGCTCAGCTTCAACTGTTCTGCACAGGCGTTGATTGATGCCTTCGTGCTGCCAACATCGGTAATGATGCAGCCTTTTTTTAATGGTAGGCGGCTTAGTTGTTCCAGATAGCTGTTCAGCAAACTAACCGGTACGCAGAGGAAAATAAAGTCCGCGTCCAGTGCTGCTTCTTCTACCGAAAGTGTCGCATGATCCACAACCTGTCGCTCTTGAAACGTATGTATCAATTCGGGCAGGTGTGTATATCCAGTTATATGCAGTCCCGGCTTGTCTTTAAAGCAAAGCGCCAGCGAACCGCCGATTAGCCCTACACCGAAAATCGCAATATTTGTCGTCATTAGTATCCCACTCATTCTTTATCGATTGTCTTTCCTGCTGCGTTAAAGCAGCAGAATCCATGATGCTGTTTAACAGTCGAATGTTGCGCCGTGCTGCCGATTGCAGCAGTCACGGCATCTTGCATTCGCCTGAAGTTGTAAAATCCGCCGAGGATTTTATCTATAGATCATTTTGGATGATTCTTTATACATTTGCCGTTTGCTCTTGCAATGTTTCTTCCAGCGCACGAATAAACGCTTCATTCTCTTCCGGCGTACCAATCGTTACGCGGATATACGTTGGATACTTCTGATGACCCGCACGGATGATCACACCACGACGCAGCATCCCTTGGAAGATATCCATCGCATTGTGCTTCGTATCAACCATAATGAAATTCGTTTCGCTTGGGAAATACGGCAGACCGAGTCGGTCAAATTCGCCGAGTAGCACATCCATACCTTCACGATTTTTGCTGCGGCAATCGTCCACGAATTGTTGATCCCGAATCGCCTGACGTGCTGCCGCTTGAGCAATACGCGATGTATTGAACGGCTCACGCACCTGATTGACCAGCTTCACTACAGCCGCATTACCGATACCGTAACCAATGCGTAGCGCAGCCAATCCGTAGATTTTGGAGAACGTACGTAAAATGAGCAGATTAGGATACCGATCCAGAAGCTTCACGCTTTGCGGATATTGCTCTGCAACTACGTATTCATAATACGCTTCATCCAGTACAACCAATACATGCTCAGGTACACGATCCATAAAGCTGATGAGTTCATTTTCCGGTACAAACGTTCCGGTTGGATTGTTCGGATTGCACACCCAGACGATCTTCGTATCTTCGCTAACTGCGGCGATCATCGCATGCAGATCGTGTGTACCGTCTACAAGCGGCACTTCAACAACTTCAGCACCCTCGATCTCGGCGTTACTTTTATATACGGAAAAGGTCTGATCTGCCATAATCGTCTCATCGCCCGGCTCCAAGAACGCGCGCGCAGTCAATGAAATGATCTCGTCCGATCCACAACCGAAAATAATCTGATTGGATTGTACACCTAGATGCTGTGCCAGCTCGGCAGTCAGCTCTACCGCACCGCCGTCTGGATACAGATACAGCTGGGATAATTCGTCCACGATAGCCTGCTGTACAGATGGCGCAGAACCGTATGGATTTTCATTGGAAGCTAGCTTGATCACTTTGTCGAGTCCAAGTTCGCGTTTCACTTCTTCAATCGGTTTGCCCGGCTGATAGACGGGAATATTCACAATACGGGATTTCGGTTTCACTATGCACAACTCCTTCAGGCGTCATCGTCAGGAAATGCTGAAACTCCGGCATACCTGTCTGCCATAGCAGCAGGTACACACGGAGCGTTAAACATTGCCTGTATAGGTATAATCGTAATCTTATTTGCTTCCTTTTAATTCTGCCACAAAATTGCGAATTTGCAACAGTCCGTCTGCTTTCCGCGCGGGATCAGTCAATAGCGGAATCTGCGATTCGATCTGGCGCACAATTGCACTACCAACAACAACGCCATCGCAAAATTGCGAGAACTGCTTCACTTGTTCATGACTGGAAATACCAAAACCGACCGCAACGGGCAAGTCTGTATTGTCCTTCACGCTGTTAATGAACTGCTCTACGTTATTGTGGAACGATGCGCGTTCACCTGTCACACCGAGCGAAGATACGCAGTACACAAAGCCCTGCGCTCCGTTCAGAATGGAGGATATACGTTCATGCGACGTTGGTGCAACGAGTGGTACAAGACTGACACCGGCTTCACGGGAGCGTGCTCTCATTTCTTCGGATTCTTCTACCGGTAGATCCGGCACGATCATACCGCTAATGTCGTAATGACGCATCTGCTCGAAGAACGTATCCAATCCGTATTGCAAGATCGGATTGTAATACGTGAACAGAATAAATGGCATCTGCACACCACGTTCTCGTGCCTGCGAAGCAACCTCAAAGCATGTATCGATCGTCACACGGTGAGTCAATGCACGCTGCGAAGCACGCTGGATGACCGGTCCATCTGCCAGCGGATCGGAATAAGGAACGCCCAATTCCAAAATGTTGCAGCCTGCGGCTTCCAATTCGACGATAATATCAACCGTAATCTGCGGATCGGGATCACCGACAGTCAGAAACGGAATCAACGCCGTTTCGCCCGCTTCCTTCAACTTGGCAAATGTAACATCCATCCGATTCTGGCTCTGTCCTGTTACGCTCACAGCGATCCCTCCCGCTCATATTTCATAATCGATTCCACGTCTTTGTCGCCGCGACCGGACAGACAGACTACCAGTAGCTGATCTGCTGTCATTTCTTGTGCTAGCTTCACGGTGTGGGCAATGGCATGTGCCGATTCCAGTGCCGGAATAATACCTTCGGTACGACACAGCAGTTTGAGCGCATCGAGCGCTTCCTGATCTGTAATCGGTACGTACTGGGCACGTTCAATATCTTTGAGATAGGAGTGCTCTGGTCCAACGCCCGGATAATCAAGACCGGCGGAGACGGAATGGGCTTCTTGTACTTGACCGTATTCATCCTGTAGCAGATAGCTCATCGAACCTTGGAATACGCCTTTGGTACCGAGACTCATCGTGGCGGCGTGCAGCGGGGTGTCGATACCTCGTCCAGCAGCTTCCACACCGATCAGACGAACGTCTTGGTCGTTAATAAACGGATAGAACATGCCGATGGCATTGCTACCGCCACCAATCGCTGCCACTACGGTATGCGGAAGGCGATGTTCCTTTTCCAAAATCTGACGGCGTGTCTCGTCGCCGATCACACGTTGGAAGTTGCGTACCATCATCGGATACGGATGCGGTCCGACGGCAGAGCCAAGAATGTAAAATGTATCTTCGACATTGCTGACCCAGTAGCGCAGTGCTTCATTACCCGCATCTTTGAGTGTGCGTGTACCAGACGTAACCGGAACCACTTCTGCACCGAGCATATTCATACGGAACACGTTCAATTGCTGACGCTTGATATCCTCTTCGCCCATGAACACTTTGCATTCCAGACCCATCAGCGCAGCAACTGTCGCTGTTGCTACACCATGCTGTCCGGCGCCTGTTTCGGCGATGACTTTTTGTTTGCCCATTCGTTTTGCCAGCAATGCCTGACCGATGGCATTGTTGATCTTATGTGCACCCGTGTGGTTGAGGTCTTCGCGTTTCAGATAAATCTTCGGTCCACCCAGATGTCGGGTTAACCCCTCGGCATAATACAGCGAAGTCTCACGACCGGAGTATTCTTTGAGCAGATAATCAATTTCTTGTTGAAATTGTGCGTCATCCGCGTATTTACGATACGATTCCTCAAGTTCGATCAGTGCGTTCATCAGCGTTTCCGGTACGTAACGTCCACCAAAATCGCCAAATCTTCCTTTTGCATCAGGTAGTGTTGTCATTATGATCTCGCCCTCTCCACAAACTGTTTGATTTTATCGATATCTTTGACTCCGTCACTCTCGACTCCGCTTGATACATCAATGCCTTCTAGCGGATAGCCGTGAACGAGTGTATCTACATTGTCCGGGTTCAGTCCACCGGCAATTAGCAGCGGAATTCCGCGCGCTGACGTCCAGCGATGATACGCTTGTATTTCTTCCCAAGCAAATGTTTTGCCCGAACCGCCGCCATACAGCGGATCATGGGTATCAAGTAAAAAGGCGTCTACCACGCCTTCGTAAGGATTGCATTGTTGATGAACAGCAGTAGCCGTATCATCATAGTTTTGTTCCATTTGCATTTCCGTGTTGTTCATGTCCATGTTGATTCGGCTAGTTGTATTGTTATGTTGATCTGTATTATTTTGCCGATCTGCCTGTACGGAAATGACCTTTATTACCGGCTTGTGCAATCTCTCTCGCACCTGCTGACAAAACGCTGGCGTTTCCTTGCCATGCAATTGGATCACATCCAGCGGCGCTATATCTGTAATATGCACCAGCTCATCCATTGTGGGATCAACGAATACGCCTACACTTTGCGGAATATGTCCTTGCGGCCACTGCTTCAGCACATCAATGAGCTGCGCAGCGATCTCGCGATCAATTTGTCGCTTGCTGCGTGCAAAGACAAAGCCGATATAATCGACCGGTAATGGTATCATAGATTTTAGCACTTCAACGCTTTGAAGTCCACAGATTTTTATCTTTAAACTAGCATCGTGGTGGTCGTACACTACCGGTGCAGATGCCGAATGGAGATCGTTATTTTGCTGCTTATTACAGTCATTCCGCTGTTCATCGGAATGGAATGTTGGAGCAAAGGTACTGTCGTTTTCAGTCATGAGATGTTCCTGCCTGACTACCTGCACCTGCTTCATACTCTGCTGGTGCCATCAGATTGCGTACAGCACCTTCAATATCCGGTTGACGCATAAAATATTCTCCAACCAGCACGCCAGCCGCTCCAGCCTCCTGCACATAGGCAATATCTTCCACCGACATAATGCCACTTTCGCTAATTAACGGCACGCCTTCCGGTAGCAAACGAATCAATTCCGCTGTAGTCGACAGCGAAGTAACGAATGTACGCAGATCACGGTTGTTCACACCGATCAAACCATGCTCCAGTGCGCCTTTGGCATGCAGTACCGTTTCCAGCTCTGCCTGATCATGCACTTCAATTAGTACATCCAATCCGAGCGATACTGCAACTTCGATATATTGCTCCAACTGCTCTGCTGTCAAAATAGCGGCAATCAACAGAATCGCATCCGCTCCGATCAGACGCGCCTCATAAATCTGACGCTCATCAATAATAAAATCTTTGCGAAGCAGCGGCAGATTAATCGCTGCCCGAATATCAGTCAAATACTGATTATTGCCCTGGAAATATTGTACATCCGTCAGGATGGAAATACAGTCTGCACCAGCTTTTTCATAAGCGGTCGCAATCTGCACCGGCTGAAAATCAGGGCGAATCAGCCCTTTTGACGGCGATGCCTTTTTCACCTCAGCGATCAGACCGAGACGACGATTCGGCGACGCAGTCAATGCTGCACGGAATCCGCGCGTTGCAGGCAATTGTGCAATCTGACGCTCTGCTTCACGCAATGAAAAATGATGCGCCAGTTGTTCTACTTCCTGCTGTTTGGTAACGACAATTTTATCAAGATACATAACTGTGTGCCCCCGTAGTTTGGATTAGTTGCTGCAATTTGCCAGCGGCTACACCGGAATCAATCGCCTGTGCGGCAATGGCTGCGCCTTCTGCCAGACTGTTCGCTTTGCCAGCCAGATAGATGCAGGCTGCGCTATTCGCCAGCACTACATCACGATACGCGCCATGCTCTCCGCTTAAAACACGGCGGATAATATCGGCATTTTGCTGAGCATCTCCGCCCAGCATATGTTCCAGCGGGTGCGTATCCAGTCCAAAGTCCGCTGGTGTGACTTCATACGTACGAACCTCGCCATCTCGCAGCTCGGCAATCCGTGTTGGTGCGGCAATACTGATCTCGTCCAATCCGTCATGACTAGCAACGACCATCGCACGCTCCAATCCGAGCAATTGCAATGTTTGAGCGACAGTTTCGATTTTGCTGCTGTCATACAGACCGATCAGTTGGCGATCCGCTCCTGCCGGATTGGTTAACGGTCCTAGCATATTGAATACAGTACGTACACCCAGCTCACGACGAGTCGCTGCTGCATGCTTCATCGAAGGATGGAACACCTGGGCAAACAGGAAACAGATTCCAATCTCATTCAAACAGCTGGCAGCTTGCTGTGCATTCAGTCCGATATTCACGCACAGCGCTTCCAATACATCTGCGCTGCCCGCTTTACCCGATGCAGAGCGATTACCATGCTTGGCAACACGAACCGATACGGAAGCCGCGATAATGGCAGATACGGTGGAAATGTTGAACTTGTGAATCCCCGATCCGCCAGTGCCGCATGTATCAAGCAAGCCCGCCGACAATACTGGTACACGTCCACCACTACGCCGCATCGCTTCGGCAAAACCAGTAATTTCCTCTACTGTTTCACCTTTGATCCGCAGCCCAGTCAACAAGCCGCCAATTTGCGAAGGCGTTGCTGTACCGTCCATAATCGTGCTCATCACTTCGTATGCCTGCTGGCGCGACAGATGCTGACCTTGAATAATGTCGCCGATTGCCTGCTGCATGATTTCTCCTGTTTGCATCCCATTGTCCTCCCCTGAGTGTTGATGTCTATATACTAATCCGGCAAACTGCCGATTGAATGATAAATGTTGCGTACTATCACTTTCATGTACAGATTGTTATCTTAGTCACCCAACTTCACTGGCTCGTACCCGTACAGATAATCTGGATTCGCTACATTGTGTTCCTTGCTGCTTTTCGGTGGAAACATCGCTTCAGCAACACGAATCGACTTGAGCATCGCTTTCGCTTTGTTGACCGTTTCCTCGTATTCCTTCTCTGGAACCGAATCCCATACAATGCCTGCTCCCGCCTGTACATATGCACGTCCATGTTTGAAAATAATCGTCCGAATCGTAATACAGGCATCCATATTACCAGAAAAGCCTAGATAACCAATCGCTCCCGCATACGCGCCGCGTGCTTCATTCTCGATCTCCGCGATAATCTCCATCGCCCGTAGCTTCGGTGCACCAGATACCGTACCCGCTGGCAGACAGGATAGGAAAGCATCGAAGAAGTCCTTATCTTTGCGTAATGTACCCGATACATTGGATACAATATGCATGACATGTGAGTACCGTTCAATCTGCATAAAGGAATCTGCTTTGACCGTTCCAAATTCGGATACACGTCCCAGATCGTTGCGACCGAGATCGACCAGCATCAGATGCTCAGCGCGTTCTTTTTCATCCTGTAACAATTCTTCTCCCAGTGCCACATCTTCCGCTTCGGTGAGTCCGCGTGGACGTGTGCCCGCAATTGGTCTTGTTTGCAACCGATCGCCTTCGACCTTCACGAGCGCTTCTGGTGAAGTACCCACGATAATCTCTTCGTCCAGTTTCAAATAATACATATACGGCGATGGATTCATCGTCCGCAGTACCCGGTATACTTCGAGTGGCGACACTTCCGTATCAATGTGAAACCGCTGTGACAATACAACCTGGAAAATATCTCCCGCGCGAATATATTCTTTTGCCCGATCCACGCCATCCAAATATTGTTCCTTCGTCATATTGGACTTGATCTCGCCCAGCTCAATATCCTCGGATACCGGTGCACGTCCGGCAGTATTGACTGGCGGTTGCGTTTGTAGCATACGTTCCATATCGTCCAGCTTTTCCGCTGCATTGCCGTATGCTTCACGAATCGTATCGTCATCCGCACCATCTGGCACATGCACATTACTCACAAGCAGAATATGCTGCTTCACATGGTCAAACACAACAATCTGATCGCAGAACATAAAGCGAATATCATCCATATTCAGATCATCCACTTTATGTGGTGGCAACTTCTCGTAATATTGCAATAGATCGTAGCCGAAGAATCCAATCGCTCCACCAGTGAACGGTGGCAATCCATCAACCTTCGGACTGCGATATCGACGCAGCAGTGCTTTGAGCTGCTCTACTGGCTTGCCGGACAAATCAGTCTGTTCGCCATCGATATCCAATGTGATTTTGCCCTGTTTACCGGAAATGAGCAGAAACGGATCGCTACCGATAAAGGAGTACCGTGCCCATTTGCTGCCACCCTCCACGCTCTCCAGCAGGAACGCGTGCTTTTGCTCCGCATAACGCTGGAAAATCCGAATCGGTGTCTCCATATCGCCCAGCAGACGTTTTACGATAGGAATCAAATTGTACTGACTGGACATGGCAATAACCTGTTCTACATGAGGTTGGATCATGATATTCTCTCCTTTGATCTGTTTGGTTTGGTAAGGGAAAGCATATCCGTGGACGGCGATAGCACCGGAAGGCAATTAAAAAAGCCCCCACGCGTACGGACGCATGAAGGCTGGAATCACATCAAGTAGGTACAAATGTAGACAACGGATATACACAAATACACCGTTGCTGGCTGGATGCACATAGAGGATAATATCATCTGATTCTAGTAGTCTTTTTCAACAATACAGCAAATGATCCTGAAAAAAGGCTACACGTATACAATACAGCTACAGTTGAACTAACAATACAACTCAATCATTGCCATTAATGACAATAACATTATCATCCATGTTGTTCACTACTACATCTCACTGTATACGATTGTGATGATCTACTCTACTGTTCATTCTGCTCTCGAAACGTCCTCGCACCTGTCTTCCTGCGGACCACCGACCCGAACCGTCCATGGATATGCTCTGACGCATATACCGGTGAACACTCCGCTCAGCCCGCCGACAAGGCTTACGTTTCCTTCTCATCTATACTGCTCTCTCTGCTTACCTGCAATCTCATCTCAATACACGGCTCTGCTTGCTTCTTAAGCTTATTTTATACTATACCCCATAACGGGTAACTGACGCAACCCTTACGCTGGAATTGGCTCAGGATGTTGCCAGATCCGGGCGCAGACGCTTCGCTTCATTCAAATAGACATGGCGCATTTCCTGCTGTGTCTTGGTCGTATTCACATGAATCATCAACCGGATACACTTCGGCAGACTGCCTTGTACCGATGCTTCGACTGCACACATTAACGGCACCATATTCCAGCCTTCCATTTCACGAATTGCCAGTGCTGGAAACGCGGCATCCAGATCGGCAGTCATCGTAATCCAGATGCTGCTAATATCTTCCGGCTCAAATTGATTGCGCTCTACGATTTCTTTTAGCAATACAAGCGTTTCGTCAAGAATCTCTTGACGCTCGTTGCGAGTCACAGTAGTTGCCCCGCGGATTCCACGCATATAGATACTCATACTCAGACCTCCTCCTTCAGCTGTTCCACAGTACGACGCACCAGATGGTAATCAACATTAGGATTGATCTCCACTTTGCCGATTGACTGTGGCACGACGAAGGTCATATTGCCTTCTTGAAACTTCTTATCGTGCATCATCGCTTCCATAATGGCATCAATGTCCAAATGCTGTGGTAATACCGTCGGCAGACCGAGACTTTGCAGCATACGACGTGTCGTATCAACTAGCCCTGGCTCACCACCAAGTGCTTCGCCGATGATCGCAGAACCGACCATACCGATAGAAATCGCTTCGCCGTGAATGATCTCGCCATAACCAGCAACCGCTTCGATGGCATGACCGATCGTATGACCAAGGTTGAGAATGGCGCGCAGATCATTTTCGCGCTCATCACGCGAGACGACAATCGCCTTGATCGCACAGCCTTTTTCCAGACCATAGCCCATCGCTTCACGGTCTACTGCCTGTAATGAATCCGCATGTTCCAGACACCAGTATGCAAAGTCAGCATCCCAGATCAGACCATGCTTCACCATCTCTGCCAGACCGGCACGCACTTCGCGCAGCGGCAACGTTTGCAGGGTGCTTAGATCGTACAGCACCAGCTCCGGTTGATGGAAGACGCCGATCATATTTTTCGCTAGTCGGTGATTGATTGCTACCTTGCCACCGACACTGCTATCGTGAGCAAGCACGGTAGTCGGCATCTGAATAAAACGAATGCCGCGCATGTACGTTCCAGCTACAAAACCAGCCAGATCGCCAACGACACCGCCACCGAGCGCGATCACCGCCGATTTGCGATCCAGTCCACCTTCAATCGCTTTGGTCATAACTGCTTCGAATACCGCTAGCGATTTGGACGTTTCACCTGCGCCGACAACAGCTGTGACAAAGGTAAAGCCCGCAGTTTGCAGCGACTGCTCCAGCTTGTCCAGATGCAGCGGCGCGGTATTCTCGTCCGTAACGATCAGCAGCGGGCTTTGCTTGGACAGTTTATGCTTTTCCAAATAGCTGCCGGATTGCTCCAGCAGCTGTTCGCCAATATAGATCGGATAAGAGCGTTCGCCAAGTTGAACGTCTACTGTGCGAATATCGCTCATCAGTAAGCTTCCAGCTGTGCGAGGTAATTATCGTAGTTTTTACGAATCTCCGTCATGGAGTCGCCACCGAATTTTTCCAGGAAAGCCTTGGCAACTTCCCAGGCAACCACACTCTCCATCACTACGCTTGCCGCAGGTACGGCACATGCGTCGGAACGTTCTACTTGTGCGGTAAATGGCTCCTTCGTATCGATATCTACACTTTGCAGCGGTTTGTACAGCGTCGGGATTGGCTTCATTACGCCGCGGACGACGATTGGCATACCGTTCGTCATGCCGCCTTCAAAGCCGCCGAGACGGTTCGTAGCACGATGGTATCCACGCTCTTCGCTATACAGAATCTCATCATGCACTTGTGAGCCGCGAATATGTCCAGCTTCAAAGCCGATGCCAATCTCTACACCTTTGAACGCATTGATGGACATAACTGCCTGCGCAATGCGTGCATCCAGCTTACGGTCATATTGCACAAACGTACCCAAACCGACCGGTACGCCTTCTACGATACATTCCACGATACCACCGATCGAATCGCCTTCTTTTTTGATCTGATCGATGTACGCTTCCATTTTCTGCTCGGTTTCTTTATCAACTACACGAACGGAAGATTCTTCTGTGCGTTCAATGAGTTCATCTAGTGAAAGATCGTTAGCTGGCGCTTCAATCTCGCCGATGCGGATAACCTGTCCACCGATCTTGATACCGAACTGTGCCAAGAATTGGCGAGCAACTGCGCCGACACCGACGCGGATTGCTGTCTCGCGTGCACTGGAGCGCTCCAATACGTTGCGCAGGTCTTTGTGATTGTATTTCAAACCGCCGTTCAGATCCGCATGACCTGGACGTGGACGGTGAACACGACGTTTCTCTTCGTCTGTGCCTTCCATCGGTTCGATATTCATAATTTTGGTCCAGTGCTTCCAGTCGTTGTTAGCAACAACCATAGCTACCGGTGCACCTGTTGTATACCCGTGGCGTACACCGCCCACGATATCTGCTGTATCTTTCTCGATTTGCATGCGGCGACCGCGACCGTATCCTTTTTGACGACGTGCCAGTTGGAAATTGAGCGCTTCAAAATCAAGCTCCAATCCGCTTGGTAATCCTTCAATAATCGCAGTCAACTGGGGACCGTGCGTCTCCCCGGCTGTCAAGTAACGTATACTCATGTTGCGTTCCCCCTTTAAACTGTTAAACTGTGCATCGCTAAAATCCGTAGTTACCTTTGCTTATTATAGTACAGCCTTCATCCATTTGACAAGGAACGTCAAATATTGTATTTGTGCATATCTATCCGGCATTTTTACGGTCTGTTCCTATGCAAAAAGGCACACTGCCGATGGCTTTCGCCTGTAAGACAGTGTGCTTGTGTTTACCATGATTGATGTTAAGCATGCGGTCTTGCTTGTGGCCCGCCTTGCAGGATACCGATTCAGATACAAGAACCGGCATCTATGTTGTTCATGTTGCAGATCAGCCCCCGCCGGATGATCAACCTTTTTTGTGATAAAAGAATGTTTCTGAGGAATCGAATCCATACTGACCCGGAGAGAAAATCTGCTCCGTGCTACCTACAAACAAAACGCCGCCCGGGCGCAAACTTGCTGCAAATTTGTGATACAGCAAATGCTTCGCTTCTTCAGTAAAGTAGATCATAACATTACGGCATACGATCAGATCATATCCTGTTTCGAACTTGTCGATCAGCAGATTGCCCTTACGGAACTGAACTGCCTTTTTCAGCGTATCGTTAACACTGAACATCGGTCCTTGCGCAGTGAAATACCGTTTGACCACGTCCGCCGGCACGTCCTTGAGCGAGCGTTCCAGATATAGCGCTTTTTTGGCTTTTTCCAGAGCACCGTCATCAATATCAGTGGCATGCAGCGTGCTGGACGAAAGCAAGTTTTTGTCCGCGAGAATCGTTGCAAGCGTGTACGGCTCTTCACCAGTCGAGCAGGCAGCACTCCATACTTTCAGATTTTTGCTGGTGCGCTGCAAATCGGGCAGAATCGTATCGCGCAACACTTCCCAACGGTTCGGGTTACGCCAGAACTCAGATACGTTGATCGTCATCCGGTCAAGGAACTCGTAAAACAATGCTTTGTCCTTCAGCATGGCGTCGAAAAATGCGCTGAATGTCGAGAATCCGTTTTTGGTACGCAGCGTCGTCAGACGGCGTTTCATCTGTGCTTCTTTGTACTGCGACAGATCGATCCCTGTATTGTCTTTTACTTTTTTGATAAAGCCGGCATAATCCGCGTCCGGTTGAATGGCATCATTCGTAAGCATGGAATCACTTCCTTGATCATGATTATAAGTTCAGTCCATGCGGGGGTATGTGTTAGAGCCAGGCCGAAATGTTTTTTTCGTAAACGCTTAATTCGTTGGGAGCAAAGAAGTTGGCAATTTCCCGGTCCGCACTTTCCGGCGAATCGGAGCCATGAATTAAATTGAACGGCGTATGTGCAGCAAAATCGCCACGGATCGTGCCAGGCAGTGCTTCTTTTACCTGGGTTTTGCCCATCAGCATACGGGAAAGGGTGATCACATCATCGCCTTCCCACACCATCGCGAACACCGGACCGGAGGTAATAAAATCAATCAATTCTCCGTAAAACGCTTTGCCTTCGTGTTCAGCATAATGGCTTTTGGCTTGCTCCTCGGTTGGGATGAGGAATTTGCCACCGATCAATTTGAATCCTTTGTCTTCCAAGCGACTGATAATGCGTCCGATTAACCCACGTTGTACTCCGTCAGGTTTAATCATCAAAAATGTTCGTTCCATCTGACTCACTCTCCTGTTATCTACAAAGTGATCTGCTATCGGAGCAATGCAAAGTGCTCACTTGTGTATTCTAACAGAAACCTGGGAGTACAGAAAGAAATCGAATCATATCCATAACAGCTCATTTTTGATACAATACCGCCCACATGAATCCTCTCACTTGTTATGCGCCTGTCTGCCGACGTGATTACTGCCATTTGTAGCATCGGAAACGGTCTGCATACTTCAGTATTGTATATATCGACATCTGAGGGGTAGTCTTTTAGTCCCGGGAGATAAATAATTTGGAATTTGGTGGGAGTGGGGGGATGTTGTGAGCGGGCATCGCTCTGGGAAGGGATAGGGGAACGTCCTTCGGTGGAGCGCGGGAATCTACGAAATGGGAGTTACTTGTAGATTCCCGCGCTCCAAGGGCGTCCTTATCCCCTATTCCCTTCCCGCCGCTATGTGCTGACAACTCCCTCCGACTCTCACGAGTGGGTGGGGTAGCAGGGAAGGTCAAGGGCGTTTAAGATGTTTAGGATGTTTAGGTCGCTTAGACGTTTAGGCGTTTAGGCGTTTAGAACGTTTGAAGTGTTTTGTGGATTATTTATGAGGATGGTGTGTTTTGATGGCTTTTTTGTTTGTGGTTATAGAGTTGTTTCCTGCTGATCGAATGATATCTCTATTGTTGCTTTTGTTAATAAAGGCGAATCTTTGGGAATTGAGTAGTTTTGAGTAGTTACTAATTAGAAAAAAACCAGCGCTGAGGGTTCAGGGCTGGTTTGGGGGGGTGCTTTTTTGTAGTTACTCTTGTCGCTTTATGGCTCTTCTTATCCGATTGCTTGCTGTTTGCAAGATTGGGGATTAGTGGGAGCGCTTGGCTACGAAGTGAGCGATTTCTTGTAGGTGCTTACGGGTTTTGCCTTCTGGTAGTTGTTGTAGGGCGTCCATTGCTTTTTGAATATAGCGGTCGGCTAGTTGTTCGGCGCGCTCAATGCCTTGGCTATTTTTGATCATGTTTACGGCTGTCTTCACATCGGTTTGACCGTCGGCTTCGTGGATGCGGCGGATTTCGGAGAGCAGAGGCTGATTTAGCTCCTGTTCTTGAAGTGCCATCAGTACTGGCAGGGTGATATTGCCCTGACGCAGGTCGCTGCCTGGTGGTTTGCCGATTTGTTTCTCCGTGCCGCACAAGTCGAGTACGTCGTCACGGATTTGAAAAGCCATGCCTACGTTGTAGCCGTAACGATACAGTTGGCGCGTATGTGCAGCTGGTGCATCGGCAGCAAGCCCACCGAGTTGGCAGCTAATTGCGATCAGCAATGCCGTTTTGCGGCGAATGCGTAGCAAATAACGACGGATCGTTTGCTCGGTGTTGAAAAAGTCGCGAATTTGCTCCATTTCACCGATCGACATCTGCACCATCGCTTTGGCAAGTACGCGGTGAATCTCCGGGTTTTGCAACCGGGCGACGATAACTAGCGCTTTGGCATAAATATAGTCGCCAGTATACATAGCGATCCGGTTGTCCCATTTTGATTTGACCGTCAGTTGACCGCGACGAGTTTCCGCGTCGTCGATCACATCGTCATGCACTAGAGATGCCATATGGATCAGCTCCAGCGGTACAGCGACATTGCTGAGCTTTTCCAGATCATAGGTGCCGTATTTACCGCCAAGCAGCACAAAAGCGGGACGAAGCCGCTTTCCTCCCGCTTTTAACAAATGTAGTGAAGCCTCATTCAGCAGCGCATGATCAGTATCAATGCTGCGGCTCAGTTCTCGTTCAATGACGTTCATGTCTTTTTTTAGTGTCCCGAAAATATCCAGTAGTTTCATTCGTTCACCCGTGTCATCGTATTGTCAGTCCATAATTCCATGTGCACTTCATGGTTCAGCAGGCCAAGTTCATACGCGTAACGGAAGTACAGCGCCAGTCCCTGCTGTTCCTGTGTACCAAAATCATACCACAACTGGCGGAAATAATGTTCCCAGTAGTCATGCTCGCCGCCCATTTTGCGCTGTGCTTCGGCAATGACAGGTTCGAGATTGTGCAAACTTTGCTGTTTGCTACTTCGCAGACCAGAGGCAATCTCGGTCACCAGCTCCGGGTATACCGCCGCAAATTGCTTATTCACTGCCCATACGGCAAACGTCATGCTGTGCCCTGTCCACGATTTCCATTCGCGACCTAGATCAGTCACAATATAGCCGCTATCGTGACGCGCTGCTTCAATCGCATGATCACCAATCAGCAATGCCGCATCGCAGGCTTCCATCATCTCATCCAGATTCGGATTCATCGATACATATTCAGGCGCAAACCCGTATCGTTTTTGTAAAATGATCTTCAGCAAATTCACAGACGTTGCCGAAGTGTTTGTCAGCGCAATCGTTCCATTTCCCAGTTCTGCCACCGGTTTTCTGGAAAACAGAAGAATTGATCCGACCGCATTCTGAGCACTGACCGACAGATCCGGCAACAACCAGAAGTCCTGCGAACGCGTTCCGTAAGCGAATGAGGATACTGGCGTGATATACAACGTATCTTCCAGCAGTCCGCGATTCAGATTGGCAGGCAGATCACTATGAATAACGGCCGATACCGACAGCTGCTCCGGTTGGAAATGCTGATAGATCGGCCAGTCGTTCGTATATTCAATTTTACCGATTTGGATCGGCAATTCAAACTTCGTCACGGTCATTCCCCCATCGTTCAAATAAATCGTGATCGATCCCGAGCAGATCGAGCACTTTGCCAACCATGAAGTCAACCGCATCTTCCAGTGTTTTGGGGCGATAATAAAAAGCCGGCATAGCCGGAACGATGCTGACTCCCAAACGCGCCAGTTTCAGCATATTTTCCAAATGGATCGCATGCAGTGGTGTTTCTCTTGGAACTATAACCAGTTTGCGCTCCTCTTTAATCATAACGTCTGCCGCGCGGGTCATCAGATTGGTGGACATGCCGCCAGCAATATTCGCCAGCGTGCCCATAGAGCACGGAATGATAATCATCGCTTTCACCCGGAACGAGCCGCTTGCAATAGAAGCACCAATATCGGAAAAGGAATGATATACGAGCTTTCCCGGCAGATGACCGAAATGCTGCGACAGCATCTCGTCACGTCCAGAAGCCGACCAATCCATTTCTTCTTTCAATACACGCCAGCCTGCATTGGAGATGACCAGATGCACACTATAGCCGAGCGACAGCAAGACTTCAGCCAGATGAATACCATATACCGAGCCGCTGGCACCAGTAATGCCGATCACATAACGCTGACCGGCATTGGCTGAAGGCGCGCCATCCGTCCCGGCAACAACCGGGGCAGATAGCGGAGATGAATGTTCGTCGTTTACAGCCATTGTTTCACCGCCAGATCAATAAGCGTGAATGCAAACATGATGATGCTGAGTGCACCATTCATCGTGAAGAACGCCGTTTGCAGGCGGCTCAAATCTTTTGGTTTTACAATATAATGTTGATAGAACAAAATCGCACACGCAATAACAACACCCGTGGCATACCATAAGCCCAGATGCGCGATAAAGAACAGACTAATCAGACCGATCGCCGTAATAACGTGGAAGCCCTGTGCAATTTTCAATGCACGCGGAATGCCGAATCGGCTCGGAATGGAATGCAGCCCTTCTTTGCGGTCAAACTCTTCGTCGTCACACGCATAAATAACATCAAACCCTGCTGTCCAGAACGTAATCGCAACGAAGAACACAATTGCCGTCCAAGTAACTGTACCGGTCACCGCAACCCAGCCACCCAGTGGCGCGAGTGCAATCGTCATGCCCAGAACCACATGGCATAACCATGTAAAGCGTTTCGTGAACGAATAGAAGATAAGCATAAAGACAGCAATCGGCAATAAACGCAATGCTAGCGGAGACAATTCGGTTACTGCCCAGAAGAATACAACGAGCGAGATCACGATAAAAATAACCACTTCGCCGGAGCGCAGCAGTCCTGCCGGAATGGCACGCATCATCGTGCGCGGATTTTTGCCATCAAACGTACGGTCGATCAGGCGATTCAGCCCCATCGCCGCGCTGCGTGCGCCGACCATAGCAACTAGAATCCATACTACCTGTTGCCATGTTGGCAGATGTCCAAATACTACATAAGAGCCGAGCATCGCACCCATAAAAGCAAATGGCAATGCAAATAATGTATGCTCCACTTTAATCATTTCGAGAAAAATTTTAATTTTCTTAAACATCCTACTTCTCCTTGATTCCAATATGAAGTGCGGCAATTCCGCCAGTCAGCGGATACGCCTGCACCTGCTGCAAACCAATCTGGTTGAATACACCCGCAAGCTCAGAGCGCCCCGGGAAAGCTTTTAGCGAATCCGGCAACCATTTATACTGCTCATACCGCTTGGCGACAAGGCGTCCCATTAGCGGCAGCAAATTTTGAAAATAGAAATAATAGATGCCTTTGAACGGCTGCCACGTTGGTTTGGACAATTCCAGACATACGACCATGCCACCCGGTTTGACGACACGCTGCATTTCACGCAGTGTCTTTTCCAGATCAGGCACATTGCGTAGACCAAAGCCAATCGTTGCATAATCGAACGAATTGTCTTCAAAAGGCAGATCCATCGCATTACCCTGTGTCAGTGTAATATTATCCTGCCAGCCATCGCGGTCAATTTTCGTTTGACCGACGCTGAGCATATTCGGGCTAAAATCCAGTCCGTAAATTTTGCCTGTTTTGCTTGCTTCAGCGATACTGAGTGTCCAATCACATGTTCCACAACATACGTCCAGTGCAGAATCGCCCTGCTGCACATTCATTTTTTTCATAGTAAATTTGCGCCATGTTTTGTGCATACGGAAACTGAGCACATCATTCATCATATCGTATTTCGGTGCAATCGATTCAAATACCGATTGTACGAACTGTTCTTTGGGTTTGGCACTTTCCGGTTTGCTCATTATTTCTTCACCTCTTCTGATGATCTCACACCTGATGAACAAGCTTGGCATAGCTGCCGGTTAGACCGGATATTTCCGTTTGCAATACATCATGATCACTTTGCTGTAAACGTTCACCGATCGCTGCCAGTGCATGTCCGAGCAGTTTCTCCAATCGTGCAGTTGTACCATAGAGTGCATCCCATTCCTGCCAGCGAGGACTTTGTTGTGGCTCACTGTATAATTCATTCCGACGCTCCGGCGCTTGTTCCAGCGCATCATACAAGCGGAAATGACCGAATGGTTGCTCTGCGCTACCGGGATTCAGCTCGTTTGCCAGCAATTCGCAGCGACTAAACAAATATAATAACTGCTCCCACAGCTGACGCTGCTCCTCAGCAATATAGGGCTTAAACGAAAGAAACAGCTGCATCTTCAGCTGTATGCTTGCTTCCATATATTGTTCCACTGTCAATGTGCCGCGCTGAGATTGCTCGTACAGATTCATTTTTAATCGATTGTTCTCACAAATCGCTTCGCTTAAACGCGATACCATCTGAATCTCGCCTGCTTTAGCTAGCAACTCATAAAAACGGCTACTGAAATAATCGCCTGCCAGTACGTTCAATTGACGTGATCTCATCTGTTCCTCCTGCTGATGAGCAGGCGACGTATCGATCATATCATGTGTATCCAATGCCATCTGTACTAGACCCGTCACCAGTGGAAACAGTTGGTCCGCATGTGTTTGCAAATGATTGCTGCCTGCCTCGCTTAAAAACAGGTGTAACAAGCGGGCACGGACATCCGGAAATCCGGCAACCTCTGTATGCTTTTGAATCATATCGTATTCGGTATATTTTTGGGATGTTTCCAACAAGCGATACGGTTTCATTTCAGCCTCCGCGCCTTATCCAGGCAAGTCTATATTTTCACAAACCTGAAATACACAATACTTCAGATTTAAACCACTTCAGTTCATTATATCATATGTTGTCATCACAAGACAGGGTGATGCAGGATTTGATTGTTGTCATCTACCTCCGATCATAATATGTTACTTTTTACACAAAAATCATTATTTTCAACCGTTCCCAAACAAAATACCGGTACGCTTATTCGCCGTATGCCTGTAGCATGTTAGACGATGAACGACCGGTATACTAAATATTGGATTGAGAAAACGTCAGATATGATAACTGCACCCAATTCCACCCATATCATACATACAAGCGGATTCAAGCGGCGAATCAGTTAATCTGTATGCATTATGCCATGCTTCGTTTGTACTTCAGCATCGCCACGGATTTTGATGGCGGATGTATTCTCAGTAAACTGAACGATCAGCACTTCACCCTTGTCCAGCTTCTCGGTATGATGAAAACGTGTATCGCGACCTCGGGTCAAGCCGATCACCTGCACGCCATTGTCTTTTGCCTTGATCACTACATATTCGCTATTCACATAATTGTTGTCATTGGATGGTTGCATTATGTTCCTCCTTCCGCCGACGGCGGGATTCATCTGTACGTATATGTACACCATCCTATCATACAGGCTGGTTCAGCAATTCGTAAACCCTATCGTTATTCTACACTGCGTAAACGCGAAAAGACCGTGACCAAACCTGATCACGGTCTTTTTCCTGAACATGGAATATGTACAACTTATTTAATTCCATCTTTCAAGGCTTTACCAGGCTTGAAAGCCGGGATTTTGCTGGCAGCGATTTCGATTTCTTCACCAGTTTGTGGGTTGCGACCTTTACGGGCAGAACGCTCACGAACTTCAAAGTTACCAAAACCAACCAGTTGCACTTTATCACCGCTTTGCAGCGCGCTTGCAATAGCTTCAAAAACAGCATCAACTGCTTTTGTTGCATCTTTCTTTTGCAGCTCGGTTTTTTCAATTACCTGTGCGATCAGATCTGTCTTGTTCATAGTTGTCACCTCCTGAGCAAGTATGCGTGTATCCACAAGCTACTGTAGTTTTCGTGAATACGAAAATATGTGTAAACGGTGCGGATTTGTACAGTTGATCAGTCTGCCACAAACTGCGGCAAACAGAACAAAACTATAGTAATACAGCCATCTTTGAATTTCAAGCATTTTGCCTGTTTTTTATCTACCAATCGCTCAAATCATCGTCCTGTTGCTCTAGCTGTCTACGAATCGCTGCTTTGAGCCGATCTTCCGGCACTGTGATAACGGCTGGCGCTTCAATTCTCGCCTGACACCCCAGTCGTATCCCTTCCTGTAGCTGACTGCCCAGCTTGCGTTGCTCAGCTGCATTCGGTGCACATAATCCATCGCCAGTGCCTTGCTCTCCTGGCTGAATATGCACTTTACACATTAAACATGCTGCTCGTCCATCACAGCGAACCGGTAACGATACTCCTGCCCGACGAATCGCCTGTAAAACAGTCGTACCTGCACTAACCTGTATCGAACGCCCGGATGGCAGCAATTGTACATTGATTTTGCTTATTTTATTCATATTCAAGCCTGCAATCCAGCCAGCCGAAGAATACGCTGCATCAGTTGCGGATGAAATCCATTATGGTCGATCAACTGACGCAATAATGGTTCATGGCGCTCCGGTTGTTGGCGCAACTGCTCAGCGATTGCTTCATACCGATCCGCGCGATCACGTAGCAGATTAAAGATCAGTTCATGCTCTAGCGGCATCAGACGAACAGTATGCCCATTCAGTTCCACCATTGTCGCCGCCATGTAGAGCGTCCGATCTACATGAACACGGTAATAGGATTCACGCGCACGCACTTCAAAGTCACCGACCAGTTCGATGGTGCAATCCTCTCCCTGATAATGACTGAGCGTAGAGCGATACATACGCGTTTCATTGAGTTCCGGCCCATCCAATAGAGCAAAGGAATGCCGTAGCTGTTCATCCAGCCCGGAGATCGCAGGTCCATCTGCATACAGATCAATATCGCGTGGTGAACGTTCCAGCTGAACACCTTGCAATAACAATCCACAGCTACCACCAAGCAGCCATGGCAATGGTGTTGCAGAACTACCGATCACGGCAGCAAGCTGATCTAGCGTGCGTTGCAATTCCGGCTGCAATTGTAAGGTCTGACTATGCTTTGCCACTCACTTCACTCCTTCCGGGTATGACAAAAGGAAGCAGCATCAAGAATGCCACTGCCTCCAGGTTTCTAGCTTCATCGATTCCATTTCATTTTTCGGGTCACGACCCATAAGTGCTTCCACCGCTGTACGCGGATCTGCCTGTTCAAACAATACGCGGTACAGTTGCTCAGCGATTGGCATCTGCACATTATGCCGACGAGACATATCATGTGCTGCCTGCGTGCTGCGTACACCTTCTACCACCATATTCATAGAGTCCATAACATCATCCAGCGTCTTGCCCTGACCAAGCATATAACCGGCACGCCAGTTACGGCTGTGCTTGCTCGTACCGGTAACAACCAAGTCACCGATGCCAGCCAGTCCCGCAAAGGTCAGCGGATTGGCACCCATTTCACTGCCTACACGCACCATCTCAGCGATACCACGGGTTAGCAATGCAGCTTTGGCATTGTCACCAAAACCGAGTCCATCCGATAGACCAGCACCAAGTGCGATAATATTTTTCAGTGCACCTGCGAGTTCTACGCCAATGGTATCCCGATTCGTATATACGCGGAAATAGTCTTCGTTCATAAACAACATCTGTGCGGCAACCGCTGCTTTTTCATTGGCAGCTGCAACCACGACCGTTGTCGGCATACGCTTGACTACCTCTTCGGCATGACTTGGACCAGATAGAACGACAACATCGTCTTCCTTCATATTCAGTTCTTCACTGATGACGGTGGACATTCGTTTTAACGAGCCTGTTTCAAATCCTTTGGTCGCATGCACGCACAGCATGTCTTCATGGTAAAAAGGTTTCATCTGCTGACATACATCACGCATCGCTTTGGACGGTGCCACGATGATAACAGCTGCCGTATCTTTCATTGCTTCTTCCAAATTGGAAGTCGCTACGATGGACGTTGGCAATTCAGCGTCCGGCAAATACCGGCTATTGCGGTGAAGATTGTTGATTTCTGCGGCTTGCTCAGGCGTACGTGCCCACAGCGATACGTGAAATCCGTTGTCCGCCAGTACACAGGCAAGCGCGGTTCCCCAGCTTCCAGCTACTAGAACAGTCACCTTATCAGACAACTTTGCTTCCTCCCTTGTCCGCTTTGGCTCCGATTTTGCTTTCGGTGCCTTTGATGATCCGGCCTACATTGGCCCGGTGACGCCAAACGCCCAGTGCCCAGATCACAATACTGACGATTACAATCGGTGCCGTATAGCCCATAATGAGCAGCAAAATCGGCGTCAATGTAACAAGGATCAACGAACCGAGCGATACATAACGGGTGAATACAATCGATAGAATTGCCACAACACCAGCAATCAGCGTCGGTACAATACATAAGGTTGCTAGTACACCGATCGTAGTAGCAATACCTTTACCACCACGAAAGTTAAAATAGATCGGCCAGTTATGCCCCAGAATCGCAGCCAATCCGCACAATGCCGGAATCCAGAAATCCGGTGTAGCACTCAGCCAGACACCGATCCAGACTGCAACAATACCTTTGATCGCATCTAGCAGCAAGACGGCAATCGCCGGGCCTTTGCCCAGCACGCGCAGCGTATTCGTTGCACCTGCATTGCCACTACCATGATCACGAATATCGATGCCTTTGATACTTTTGGCGATCAGCACACTAAAACTGATCGAACCGAGCAAATAACTAATAATGATAGCCAACACTGATAAGATCACGTGCTTCTCTCCTTAATCGTCCGATGATTTGCGGCGGGTAAAGATACGAATCGGTGTACCTGTAAAGTCGAAGGCAGCACGGATTTTGTTTTCCAAATAACGTTCATAGGAAAAGTGCATCATTTCCGGCTCGTTCACGAATACGATAATGGTTGGTGGCTTTACGGCTACCTGAGTCACATAGTTGATGCGCAGACGCTTGCCTTTGTCGGTTGGCGGCGGATTGATTGCAACCGCGTCCGATACAACATCGTTCAACAGATGCGTCGGAATACGCAGAGAATGCTGCTCGGCAGCCTGCTTCACAACCGGCAGCAGCTTGTGAATACGCTGCTTGGTCAATGCTGACAGGAACACGATTGGTGCATACTGCATATAAAGGAAGTGATCGCGGATTGTCGTCTCAAAACGTTGCATCGTTTTGTCGTCCTTCTCCACCACATCCCATTTATTAACAACGATTAAAGCTGCTTTCCCTGCTTCGTGTGCATAACCGGCAACGTGTTTGTCCTGATCAATAATACCTTCTTCGCCGTTGATTACCATCAGTACAACGTCTGCACGTTCGATTGCTTTCATTGCACGCATTACACTGTATTTTTCTGTATTTTCATACACTTTACCACGTTTGCGCATACCAGCGGTATCAATGAGTACATAACGCTGACCGTCTTTTTCAAATGGCGTATCAATCGCGTCGCGTGTAGTTCCAGCTACATTGCTGACAATAACGCGTTCTTCGCCAAGAATAGCGTTGACGAGCGATGATTTCCCTACATTCGGACGACCGATCAATGCGACGCGAATAACGTCCTCATCATAACCATCGTCTTCCAGCTCAGGCAGTTTGTTCACGATCTCATCCATCAGATCGCCTACACCGCTACCATGACTACCGGAAATACCGATTGGATCGCCAAAACCTACATTATAAAACTCATAAATATCGTTCATCCGATTCATGTTATCCACTTTGTTGACAGCCACGATCACTGGTTTGCCAGAGCGGTACAAAATTTGTGCCACTTCTTCATCGGATTGCGTCAAGCCACTTTTCACATCACACATAAATACGATGACATCCGCTTCTTCAATCGCAAGTTCAGCTTGCATACGGATCGATTTCAGCATGGTGTCTTCGCCATCTACTTCGATACCACCAGTATCGATAACACTGAATGCTTTGCCGTTCCATTCGGATGTACCATATATCCGGTCACGGGTAATCCCCGGTTTGTCTTCTACAATTGCCAACCGGTCTCCGATCATCCGGTTGAATATCGTTGATTTCCCTACATTGGGACGGCCAACGATTGCCACTACGGGTCTTGCCATAGGTTTTATTCCTCCTGTTCTTTCTTTCCGTTAACCATCATAGCAAAAAACGCTACCATTGGCTAACAATTATAATGATTTGATCACGAAAAGTACCAATAAAAGCAATAATCGGCGAATCCACTTTCGGATTCGCCGATTATGCTGTTGGACATTCCGCAGCGCCAAGTGTTACAAAATGGCAATACGGTGAGCCCGGTATATGAGGTGTGATTCAGAGAGAACAGGCATCATTTTGCATTCAAAGGCAAACCATCTGGCATGAAACATGCAGATGGTTGCGATGGAATTGAAGTGATGATGTTTCTCTGAAGTTTAGCAAGGAGATCGCTTGCTTGGAACTTGGTAAACCAGATTGAAGTGCTTTGGTTTACGGTTAACAAGAAAGGCGCTTGCTAAGACTTTGGTAAACCGAATTGAAGCGTTTCGGTTTACGGCGAGCAAAGAGATCCCTTGCTAAAAGCGTGGTAAACCGGTTGAAGCGTTCCGGTTTACGGCGAGCAAGGAGGGCGCTTGCTCTTGATCACTTAAATTTGCTCAGTTTGTCGCCGAACAGGTCGCCCAGAGTAACGTTCATACCTTGATTGCTCAGGGATACGTTAGGGTTGTTCAGTTCTTCTTGTTTAGGCGCTCTGGATTTGCTTTCGCGTGGAGCTTTTGGCTCGTCAGCTGGAGCTTCCTCAGTTTCTTTGATGCTCAGGCTTACACGTTTTTCGGAAGGGTTTACGTCCAGCACTTTCACTGTAACGGTTTGTCCTTCTTCCAGTACTTCTTGCGGAGTACCAATGTGTTTGTGGGAGATCTGGGAAATGTGAACCAGACCTTCTACACCTGGAGCGATTTCCACGAATGCACCGAAGTTAACGAGACGTTTTACTTCGCCTGTTACAACGTCGCCAGTGTGGAATTTGTCAGCAGCAGTTTCCCAAGGACCTGGTTGAGCTGCTTTGATACTCAGGCTGATTTTGCCTTTTTCCGGATCAACGCGAAGTACTTTTACTTTTACTTCGTCGCCTTCGGACAGGACGTCAGCTGGTTTGTCCACATGAGTCCATGCGATTTCGGATACGTGAACCAGACCGTCCACGCCGCCTACGTCAACGAATGCACCGAACTGGGTCAGGCGTTGTACTGTACCTGTCAGCTCTTGACCTTCTTGCAGGTTCTCCATGATAGATTGTTTGTTGGACTCGTATTCTGCTTCCAGAACATCTTTTTGGGACAGAATCACTTTGTTGTTTTCGCGATCCAGTTCTTTTACTTTGACGCGCAATGTGCGGCCTTTGTAATCACTGAAATCTTCAACAAAATGACGTTCTACCATGGATGCAGGAATGAATCCACGAGCGCCTACATCTGCTACCAGTCCGCCTTTTACTACATCGGATACGGTAACTTCGAATACTTCGCCAGCTTCAAAACGCTGTTCCAGTGTTTCCCAAGCGTTTTCGCTGTCGATTGCACGTTTGGACAGAACGAGGCTTTCTTTGTCGTCATTGATGCTGACAACCTTGCACTCTACTTCTTGACCGACTTCTACTGCTTCCGCAGCGCTGTCTACGTGTACCGAAGAAAGTTCACGAACCGGAATGATACCGTCATATTTATATCCAATACTTACGTAAGCTTGATTGTCTTCGATTTTGACGATTGTTCCGGTAACCGTGTCACCTTTGTTTACAGACACCACTTGCTCCAGTGCCTCCTGGTTAGTAACTTCGGTAGTTTCCTGGTTATTATTTTCTTCCGACATGTCAATACCCTCCTCAATTCAAATCCCATTTATTTAAACTCGCACGTTGGCGTAGTTCAAAACACATTATTATGATTGATGTTGCTGTTTTAGCTGATTGATGGCAGCCATAATCTTGTCTGTTGCTTCCTCGGCTGTGCCTGTTGCGTCTTTACCTTTGTAAGCAGTCAGATCGACCGGCGTACCGTAGACAACTTTCATTTTGCCAAATAATTTGTACTGACCGATAATGGCAACCGGAATAACGACTGCATCACTTCGCAAAGCAAAAACCGCGGCACCTTTTTTGGCAACCTGTGCTTGCGAATTACGTGTGCCTTCCGGAAAAATACCAAGTATCCCGCCATCGCGTAACACATTAAGCGCTGTGCGAATCGAATCTTTGCTGATGCCTCCACGTTTGACTGGAAAAGCACCAAGCTTGGGAAGAATCGGTCCAAGCACTGGCAAAGCAAACAGCTCTTCTTTTGCCATAAAACGGATATGGCGTTTGATTAGAATCCCCACGAGCGGTGGATCCAGATTACTAATATGGTTGGAGCATAACAACACACCGCCTTCAGCGGGAATGTTCTCGGTTCCGACCTTCTGGATACGGAACAATAACCTGTAAACAAAACGAATCACAGCACGAGCAAATGAATAGAACATCGTCTAATGTCTCCCTGCCAGCGTAGTATGAGCAAGCTCTAGTATGCGGTTGGATACTTCATCAATCGACATTGATGTGGTATCAAGTACAATCGCATCTTCGGCACATACCAGCGGCGAGAATTCGCGTTGTTCATCCAACCGGTCCCGTTCCGCGATTTCGCGTTCAAGCTGTTCCAGCGTAATGCTCTCGGAAGCGTCCATCTCCGCAAAGCGGCGTCTTGCACGCTCCTGTACCGTTGCTGTCATGAAAATCTTCAATTCAGCATCCGGCAACACATGCGATCCAATGTCGCGTCCATCCATAACTACGCCTTTACGCAAAGCAAGCTTGCGCTGTACGGCAGCCTGCAAAATGCGTACGCCTTCAATCTGCGCATAACGCGAGACGATGCGATTTACAGCTAGTGTACGAATTTCAGTCGTTACATCGGTCTGGTTAACCAGCACGCGCTGTCCCTGCTCATCAGGTATTAATTCAATCACCAGATTTTGTGCTTCTTGAAGCACCTTTTCGGCATTTTCAGGTTCAATATTTAATTGAAGCATATGCCATGTAACGGCACGGTACATCGCTCCGGTATCTACGTATACATAACCAAGATGCCGGGCAACCATACGGGCAATTGTGCTCTTCCCCGCGCCGGCAGGTCCATCAATCGCAATGTTGATGTTCCCACTGTTGTGCAAATCCTGGCGTTCCAATCGGAACTCCCCCTCGACCTTCATACTCCAACTCAATAAAAAAACAGGCATGGCCTGCGTCAAGCAAATTATAACACAGTCCATACCAACATGCAAAAGCGTCCAGCGGCTCGTTACGTGCGGAAGTCGAACTGTCGTTCAAAGCAGTAACGGATCAACTTTTGCTGATCAGCCGAAGCAATTGCTGTATATTCAATTTTACAACGTCTCCCGTCACCGCTCGCTCCATTCGTAGACAATACGATTGCTTCCAGCGGCACATGCTCGATAGCGCTATTTTTCATCTGGATTAATAGCCAGCATTCCAGTGCATCGCCACGCTGAATTTGCAATCCCGCTTCCGGTACGAATACGAGTCCCCCTGCACTGATTTCCATTGTCAAAGCAGTGAAGCGCTCATTGTTCCATTTTACTGCCAGTTCTAGCTGTGCCCGCACGCGTAAATATTTACGGCTACGCGTCTCGGTTAGTTCCTGCTCGTCTGGACGTCGCAATACCGTTTGCTGTTGCGCGACATCATGCGAGACGATTTCGCTGTCAAAATAGTACCGGGTATCATCTTTCAATATAATGTAACCGCTAATCAACTGACCGGCTTCCAGCACTTTCCCATGACCATCTGCGCCCAGCAGTGGTCCTGTATGTATGTATTCATCGTCTACCAGCGTCATATCGGCTGTATAAATATCACTTGCATCTCCTGCTTCACCTGTGCCAAATTCCAAACACAGATGCTCTGACTGTTTCCAATCCATCCTCTGCACCTCCTATAATCAATAACGATATAAAAAACGGACTTCGCCAACATCGGCCGCATAGCCGACTGCGAAATCCGTCTTACCTGTATTTACGTATTTATTTCTTCCTCACGTTTGACAAAGCGCAGCGGCGAACGGCTGTTAGCGCGAGCAATCTTGAGCATGCCGCCGTACCATAGGAATAGCATCAACGGTACGATATACCATAACCAGCCTTGAGTCACCGTGTTTAAAATGAAATCGTACACACCATGCCAGAATACCGGCAGCAACACCGAACAAATGACAAACCAGCGACGCTTGCGCGCATTGATACTGAATTTGGCTTTGCCCATATAGTATCCCATAATAACACCGAACAGCGCATGACCGGAAACCGGCAGCAATCCGCGTCCAAGCAGCGATACAATCGACATGGAATTGTACAATGCGTACAGTACATTTTCCAGCGTTGCAAAACCAAGTCCAATCGCCACAGCATATACGATACTATCATACGGTTCATCAAACTCAGTATGATTGTACAGAATGTGATACAAAATAAACCATTTTACCGTTTCCTCCACGCCAGAGGAGATGACAAACGAATATACATACGGATTATCACCAAGGCCAAACATCAGCCCCCGTTGAATAATCATAATCGGAAACACAATCGCAATCCCGAATACAAAAAAGCGGGCAACTAGATGGAGCGGCTCGGTGTCGTATTTGTCCTTCAGGTAAAAATAAGTCAACAGCGCAATTCCTGGAGCAATTGCCGCCATCAAGAGTGAAAATAAAGACACCCGTATACCCCCTCATTAAAATAGCCCGACGACCGGCAGACAAATCATGATCTGCAATGGATCAACAGGAACTCCTTCCGGCCGGTTCTGACTATTTAGAATGAAGGACTACCCGGATGCCTCATCTTAATCAATCATTGCGCTGGAAATGCTCGCAGATCGTCTGGATGGCATGTTCCGGCATAACAACCTTGCCGTATTCATCCAGCACAGCTTCCGTCAATGATGTTGCATCTCCGAATTCGGCCAGTACCGCGATCAGAGCGGCATGTTTGGACATGTCCACCTCTGCCGGATCCAATGTGAATACCCATTGATCCTTATAGTGGTACAATCGACCGGCTTCGGTCACATTTTGCGATAATGTATGTGCCGCTTCGATCAACGTTTCAAAATCCTTAAAGGAATACGCGATAAAATCGGTTTCCTCCAATGTGACTTCCATTTCGTATATCTCATCCGCCAGATCATCTTCGCTCATCGTGCCCAGATGCTGATCGTATTTACCGCGAGTAACGATAACTACCATACCCTGTGCAGGAAGTGCAAATACTTCCACTGCCAGCGGACCGGTAGCGTCAAATCCAAGCTCCGTATAAGCCTGGTCCATCATCTCTGTGAACAGATCATGTACTTTTGGAATCTCCTGCCACATATCTTCCTTTTGAATCCCGCGCTCAGTTAGATCGTCAAACGTAAGGAAAATCCGTATTTTGTCTGAGCTCAATCTTTCTATTTTCATGATAGGATCCCCCTTAAAAACATAGGTTATGATCCAGTCAGCTGACCGGTCATCTATTCCCTATTCATTTGATGATAAATATAGCAATGCTATATTCACTATGTTACCATTTATTATCCGTAAATGCACGCAATAAAACGTACTATTACGAATTGCTGCATCACAGCGCAAATTCAGCAAAAAATGATTCAGCCGCGCCGCAGCAAGGTTAATAAAATGCGGTGTATGCCCGGATATGCAAAAGTTACGAAATGTGATTGATTTTTGCTGTATGTTATGGGTTTAATTTACATATGCGTTTTGCTATACAATACATAGGGAAAAGAGTGTGACATTCATGAAAAACAAAACAGCAGCCTGCCTGCTACTATCCGTGCTTCTGCTGTCTGCATGCAGCAGTCAGGGAGCAAACAATACGGCAGCTAACACATCATCGGGCAGCAATCCTTCTGCTACCACCAACACAGAGAACAGCTCAGGCAGCGGCGAGACAACCACACCGACAACTGGCGAGACTGCCCCATCCAATGAGGAGAGCACCACTCCAGCAACGGGAACGGCAGCAACCGGTGAAACATCTGGAAGTGAATCCACAACCGATGATCAAGCAGAAGCACCTGCTACGTACACCTATCATATGGACAAAAACTACAATATCATTCCGAATGAAGAATCCAAGGAAACACCGAAAAAAGTCGTTTTGCTAACATTTGACGATGGTCCGAAGGAAAAGGAAATGATCAACAGCATGATGGATACGCTGGACAAGCATAACGCCAAAGCGATCTTTTTCGTCAATGGCTATCGGATCAAAACTCATCCTGAATTGCTGAAACTGATTCATGACCGCGGCGGTATTATCGGTAACCATACGCAGGATCATATCGTACTCAAAAATGAATCCAAAGCGAAGGTTACGCAACAAATCGAGGACACGCAGAAGCTGATCGAAGATACGATTAATGAATCACCGCGCTTCCTGCGCGCGCCAAACGGCGCTACTAACGATACAGTGCATGCACTCGCAGATAAGCATCATATGCTGTATATGAACTGGTCGGTCGGATCACTGGATTGGGTGAACCTAAAAGACCCGGATGCGGTCATTACTAACGTCATGGATCAGCTGCATTCCGGCAGCATCATTCTGATGCACGAGTTACCGTGGACCGTGGAAGCACTGGATCGCCTGCTTACCAAATTGGAGCAAAAAGGCTACACCTTCGTCGATCCCAACAGCATCGAGCCTGAAATGCGCTAATGCGCTTATCATATAACTACGTACAAAAAGCAGCTTCGGATGAGTAAACCGAGGCTGCTTTTTGGTGATCCATTTACGTAATCAATTGCTTGAACCAGCTCCATGTCAGCGTAAAGCCGGACAATTGGAAGCCCCACCAGAGCAGCATGCTGGTCAATACGACAAACATAAAAATCAAATAACCATAGAAAAACTTGGCAAGCTTGATTTTGCGTGATGGATAGATCGTGCTGCGAGGCGCATATTCCTTGTCCTCATCTTCTTCCTCTTCTCCATCAACATCCTGTTCCAGCACTTGCCCATCAGCCAGTGCAGGCTGGTAAACTGCCTGTCTCACTGTGCGCGATGATCGCTTGCTGCGACCTCCAGGCATTTTAATGCGTCCACTTGTGAGTAACCCTTCATCCCGATTACTACCATAACGTTTCAACCGGCTTAGACGTTCGCTCATTTTTCCCTCCGCAACGAAATAATCAGACCGGATATCAGGTCAATCATAAAATGACATAAAATTGGTGCCCATAATGTACCGGATTCAATATAAATATACCCAAGAGCGTAGCTACTGACAAACACCCAGCCGGTCGGAATCCAATGTTTTAAATAACGAAAATGAATCGCCGCAAAAATAATGCTCGTCCAGTACGGTCCGAACGCATATTGTAGCGCACCACGAAACAATAATTCCTCACAAACGCCGACGATCAGCGTGATGATCACAATATGCCAGATCGGTCGATGTTTGAAAATCATCTCGTTGATTCCACCATCGTCCATGCTGTTGTCCGGCACTACTCTGGAGAGAAACAGATCAACTACCAGCATCGCTGCCGCCAGTCCTAATCCCCACCATACAAAATTCAAATCCGTCGGTAACTTCGATAACGTCAATGGATTGCGTCCTTGCGCCCAGATCCAGATCAATCCAACAAGCAACGTCAATCCTTGTGTCAAATATAAGTTGGCAAGCAACAACCGGTCTGTTAATTGCTCCGGCTTGACGCGTTGCAGCTTGAACGAGCGAATTTTCTTCTTTTTCATAGTCACGATCCTTTGATAGTTACAGTCATCAGGTAGATAACAAGCATTTGGAATACGTATTATAACATGGCCGACAACGATGCCATAGCAAGCAATACCAATTCATCCCTAATGCCCATTTTGCTTGTCATTTCACAACACCGATGTACCTATTTTTTGTATACGATTTAAAATCGTCTTTGTTTTCATTGTATTATCGCATAGTTGTGCGCTACAATAAAAGCCAAGTGGATAGAACACGTATATTTCAGACCTATCGATCTTGAATATTCGTGTTTTGATTTAAAAATGGTTATTGACATGGCATGTAACCCATGTTACATTATGAAACAATTAAATCATTGAGAACGCCAATGAAGGAGAAAAGCTTCGAATCAGGTTTTCAGAGAGCCGGTGGTTGGTGCAAACCGGTAAACCGATTGATGCTTTGAGCGCTCCCGAGTCACTGTATTGAAATGTTAGTAGGTACAGTCGGATGATCCCGTTAGCGATCCGGTCAAGTTCAATTTGACCATAAGGCTGACCCTCGTGAGAGGACAGCGAATTAGGGTGGTACCACGACAGCTCTCGTCCCTTTGCTACAGTTTGCAATTGTAGTGCGGAGATGAGCGCTTTTTTTGTATGATTTTCGCTTTTATGCGTTACTGCGTTTATTCGGTAACCAGTTATAGTTAACTAAATCTGTGAACAGAATAGACGCTGCACAAACAATGATCTTGCATGCTTTGAACAGAGCGATTTTGAACAGACCTTATACGGAATATTGACATTTCGCCGCTGCGTGTCAGCGCTGGCGACAGAGGCAAATGTTTATATAAATTATGCTGTACATTTACAAGTTCACTCACGATTATTGCGAATGTTGAAAACGAATGACCATTCTGGAGGAGGAACAACACAATGTTTAAGGTACTGGTATCCGATCCGATCAGCGATCTGGGAATTCAACAGCTGGTGGATGCAAACGACATTACGGTGGAAAAGAAAACAGGTTTGAGCGAAGATGAACTGATTGCCATTATCGGCGAATACGATGCACTGCTGGTGCGTAGCCAGACGACTGTAACGGCTCGCATTATGGAAGCTGCAACCAACTTAAAAGTCGTTGGACGTGCCGGTGTCGGCGTTGACAATATCGATCTGGAAGCAGCAACCCAGCGCGGGATTATCGTAATCAACGCCCCGGACGGCAATACGATCACAACGTGTGAGCACACCTTTGCAATGATGATGGCGCTTGCCCGTCACATTCCACAGGCGTATGCCAAGACGATCAACGGTACTTGGGATCGCAAATCGTTCCTCGGCGTCGAGCTGCGCAACAAAACACTGGGCGTACTCGGCATGGGTCGGATCGGTAGTGAAGTCGCCAAGCGCGCCAAAGCATTCGGCATGGACATTCTCGGCTACGATCCATTCCTGACCCAAGAGCGCGCTGACAAAATGGGAATCAAGCTGGCAAGTGTAGATGACATTCTGCAACACGCCGACTTTATGACTGTGCATACGCCGCTCACTCCAGAAACGAAGCATATGATATCCACTGCACAATTTGCGATTATGAAAAAAGGGATGCGTATCGTCAACTGTGCACGCGGTGGTGTCGTGGATGAGTTGGCGCTTGTACAAGCGATTGAAGACGGTATCGTTGCTGGTGCAGCGTTTGACGTATTCGAAAGCGAGCCTCCGCAAGCAGATCACCCATTCCTGAACAACCCGCATATTATCGTGACGCCTCACTTAGGCGCTTCGACCGTCGAAGCACAGGAGAACGTAGCGATTGACGTGTCCGAGCAAGTACTGCATATTTTGCGTGATGAGCCGTTCAAAAATGCAGTCAATATGCCTCCTGTTGCTGCCAGCGTTATGAGTAAACTACAACCATACTTTAGCCTTGGTGAGAAACTGGGCAGCTTTGCCGCTCAAATCTCGGTTCAGGCAATTCAAGAGATTCGTATTGAATATGCAGGCGAATTGTCCGAAGTGGATACACAACAGCTGACACGTTATATTTTGAAAGGCATTCTTGCCCGTCATCTCGGTTCGGAAGCGAATATCGTTAACTCGCTGCATCTCGCGAAAATTCGTGATCTGAATGTCGTAGTAACCAGCTCGCCATCGACACGCGGCTTTACTAACCTGATTACAGTAAGTCTGCAAGGTCAGGATGGAACAAGCCAGCAGGTTGCCGGTACGCTGCTGAGCGGCTACGGTGAGCGTATCGTACGTATTAACGGTTATTCGGTTGACGTTCTGCCAGCAGGTCACCAGATTCTCGTTTCCCATACCGATAAACCGGGCATCATCGGTAATGTCGGTTCCCTGCTCGGTCAGAAGGACGTCAATATCGCCTCCATGCAAGTAGGACGGAAAAATGAAGGCGGCGAAGCGATCATGATCCTGACTGTGGACAAAGATGTACCGAAGGAAGTTCTGCTTGGACTGGTAGAACTGCCAAATCTGAATACGGCGCAGGAAGTTGTGCTTGTATAATAGATGACACTATGCCAAAACCAAAGCAGCAACGCCTACCTATAAACGGTGGACGTTGCTGCTTTTTTGTCTTTTGACATTGCTGCTTTTTGTTATTTTTTATTATCATTTATTGATCATTTCTGAAAAAGTCGTATTTTACAAAACGATCAAACACAGTCGTAATGATGAAGGCTCCAAGCAGAATCAGCGAGAATAAACCAAATGGATATCCCGATATTGGATTACCGAATATATCATTTGCGAACTGATAGGCGAATATAAGATAGATTGCGGCGATAATTCTTCCTGTTATGTTGGTCTTGTACTTACGTTTTGCCATCGTTATGCTCCCCTTTTCATTACGGTATAGCTATACATAGCTCTGCCGATTCATCGTTGCGCATGACGTTGTGTCTCTTCACTTTGTAGCTACTGCTACTGCTACTGCTACTGCTACTGCTACTGCTACTGCTACTGCTTTTAGTATGACTCATCCCAAACTGAAAAACCAATAATATCCTTTATATCCTTTTATTACGTAATAGATGAAGAAATTATTCAACTTTTCTACATATATATGCACAACACTAGATGTTTCTGCTGTATTGGTAGAAACAATCGTCCCACGGATTGAGGACATCAAACAGATTTATGTACAAAAAGCACCGCTAATCATACAAATCGCTGACCGACAAGGTTGTGCGATACGTATGTTTAGCGGTGCTTCTCGATTTCTACATTCCAGTGCTTACGATGGCATCATACACGCTCGGTATGACGCAGCGGCAGCAGCAAGGTAAAGGTTGTGCCTTTGCCCACTTCACTATCCGCGCTAATGACACCATGATGCGCTTCAATAATGTTACGTACAATTGCCAATCCAAGTCCAGTACCACCGGATTCGCCGCGCACGCGTGCTTTGTCGGCTTTGTAAAAGCGTTCAAAGATGTGCGGTAGATCCTCCTGTGGAATACCAGCGCCAGTATCGGTAAAGGTAACCTCCACCTGCTCGCCTTGCAGCATTGCCTTCACTTGAATATGCCCGCCTGTCGGTGTATGACGGAAGGCGTTATCAAGCAAATTGGTAAATACCTGCTCCAACCGATCAGTATCTGCTTCAATAAGCAACAAGGAAGGCTGACAGATCACATCCAGCTTTAACTCACGCTCTTTGGCACGGACGGAGAATTTGCGATCCATACGCTCCATCAGCTCATTCAGCTTCATTTCGTCAAAGCCCATATCCATATGTCCCGCTTCCATACGCGACAGATCAAGCAAATCTTGTACAAGTCGGCTCATACGTAGCGACTCCTCATAAATGACCTGCACCAGCTCGTCGCTCTCTTCCTTCGACGAAGCCATGCCGTCAAGCAGCGCCTCACTGTAGCCCTGAATCATTTGCAGCGGCGTACGAATCTCGTGGGACGCATTCGCAACAAAGTCGCGTAGCATCTTCTCTGCCCGCACATCCTCTGTTACATTACGTAGCACCGATACGGTTCCATGCACATCCTCGCCAGAATAGAGCGGCGTCATATTGACCGCCCACACCTGTTGCTTCACATGGATATTGGAGCTTTCCTCCTGCCGTTCGCGAATAACGCGTTCAAACATCGGGTATAGCGGTTGCGGCACACGCGATGCGGCTGTGCCTTCGCTGTTGCCGCTCTGCTCCCAACCGGTTTTGTGCCAACTGTCCATGATCATCTCGCCTAGCGGATTATGCAGTATCATATTGCCCTGCTTGTCAAAGGTGATAACTGCGTCGCCCATACTGCGCAGCACGCTCGCCATCTGTTCTTTTTCCAATTGCAGGCTCTGGATATTTTTCTCCAATTCTTCTGCCATATGGTTGAAGGCACTTGCCAGTTGACCGATCTCATCGCTAGTATGCAGATCCAGACGGGTATTGTACTTTCCTTTCCGAATACCATCGGTCGCCTGAATCAACTGCTGCATCGGCTGTGTAATCTTGGTCAGCAAGAACAAGGCAAAAAACGTCGTCATCGTAAATCCGATAATCGACACATACGTAAACAGACGCTTGATCGCATCCGAATTGGTAAAGTTCGTATCAATGTACGGCAATAGAAACAATCCGAGCGTCAGCAGTACGCACGCCACCAGACCGCTGATCGTCAGCCACAGTTTCCCGACAAGCGTTCTCCAGAAATCCACTTACTTCGGCACCTCAAGCTTGTAGCCTACACCCCAGACCGTAGTAATCATGGCGGCGGAGTCGGGAGATACTTTATTCAATTTTTCACGCAAACGCTTCACATGGGTATCCACGGTACGCAGATCGCCGAAAAATTCATAGTTCCATACATCTTTGAGCAATTCCTCACGGGAAAATACTTTGTCCGGCGACGTTGCCAAAAAATGCAGCAGCTCATATTCCTTTGGCGTCAGGCTAATCTCGTAACCACTTGCCGTTACCCGGTGTGCATCATGCTCGATGATCAGATTCGGGAATACGATATTGTTGCTGGAATTCGTCTCCTGTGACAGATACGCGGTTGCCGACGAGCGGCGCATAATCGCTTTCACCCGGTAAATGACTTCGCGCGGACTGAACGGTTTGACCACATAGTCATCCGCACCCACTTCAAAGCCCTGTACACGGTTAACCTCTTCGCCCTTAGCAGTAAGCATCAGCACCGGTGTCGACTTGGACTGACGCAGACGATTACACACTTCGATCCCGTCAATGCCCGGCAGCATCAAATCCAGCATAATCAGACCATAGTCGTCGGCAAGCGCTTTGCGCAGCGCTGTTTCGCCGTCTTCAGCCTCTTCGATTTCATATCCTTCTTTTTCCAAATACATGCGCAGCAGACGGCGAATACGCTCTTCGTCATCCACTACCAGAATACGATTCATTGGTTCACTCATTCCCTAATGCCTCCTAGCTGTGCGACGGAATATTCAATAGTTATGGTAAAACAGAGATCGTTCGGTAGAACTGGATTACTTGCTTCCTTTTTGCAATTGATCGATTTCTTGTTTGGTCAGCGGACGATAGATACCGCGTTTCAGGTTACCGATCAGCAATTCGCCAAAGGAAATACGTTTCAGACGGATTACTTTATGCGAGAGCGCTTCAAACATGCGACGGATCTGGCGGTTTCTGCCTTCATAGATCGTTACACGAATCGTTGCCTGCTTTTTGTCGGTATCTACATCATAATATTCAGCTTCGGCAGGCTGGGTCATACCATCTTCCAGCTTGATGCCTTGACGGAATTTCTCCAGTGCTTCGCCGTGTGGTACGCCTTCGACGGTAACCAAGTACGTTTTTGGTACATGGTGCTTCGGATGAGTGAGGAAGTTTGCGAGTTCGCCGTCATTGGTCATGATCAGCAAGCCTTCCGAATCGTAGTCAAGACGACCGACCGGATAGACGCGTTCTTTGACACCGTCCATGTAGTTTTGTACCGTTTTGCGACCTTCCGGATCGGAAGCACTTGTAATAACCCCTTTAGGTTTGTTCAGCATATAGTATACTTTTTTCTCGGCCGCGATCGAGCGTCCGTTCACCGTAATCTCATCGACAGTCGGGTCGGCTTTCGTTCCAAGCTCCGTGACCACTTCACCGTTGACGGTTACTTTTCCCGCCAGAATCAATTCTTCACTTTTACGACGCGAAGCGATCCCTGCCTGAGCCAGTATTTTTTGCAATCGTTCCATAATAGTCAATTCACCTCACACTAATGATACTCATACGCGAACAAAATCACAAGACAGTATGCAAATTAGCACATTTTAGTTTGCATATTAAAAAGCGCCAGATGATCTAGGATCACCTGGCACTTCGTTGATTGCATTCCACATCTCTTTATATAGATAGGAAATGATAAGCACTTCTCACCTAAGATTAAACGTTGATATAATCCGCCATCGACGTTACTTTCAATCCTTCTGCAGCTATCGGCATAAAGTAAGCAGCACGTGCACCGTATTCCGGTTGCTGTGCATTGCGGCGCGGTACAGCAGCCATATGGCGGAAGTAGACAGTATACGTTTGTCCCGGCAGCAGGTCAAAATAGTTATCACTAAATTCACCTGTGTTATCTGCGGATAGCCATACTTGACGCGCTAGCTTGTCAGTAGTCAACTGGATAACGCTCACGCCATTCTCAGTTGTCTCGGTCAGGGTAATGTTCGGTTGCTCCAACACAACGTCCTTGGCTGGGACAAAATAGTTCAGCTTGCTATCTACGATCTCGCCTTCATGTTCCAATTCTACTAGCAATACCGCTTGCTCCGGAGCAACACCATCCAGCAGATGATCGCGGGACAGTGACACTTGCTTCACACAATCGCCGCCTGCTAGATGGAACGATTGTGGAATTTCTTTGTACAGACCGCCATCCAATCCGAGTACTTTTACCCGCAGCGTCAATGCAGCCGGAGATAGAATATCCGAAATAGCATATATGTCAAACTGTTCGCCACTTGTACCATCAACTGATACTGCCAGATCACGGAAGCTACGTTTGGCATAATAATGTAGGGCTTTCCAGCGACCAAAATAGTCCATCCCTGCCCAAGAAGCAACCGGCCAGCAGTCGTTCATTTGCCAATACAGCGTACCCATGCAATACGGCTTATTACGGCGATGTGCCTCAATTGCCATCTGCATCGCTTCCGCTTGCAAAATCTGACTCATATAGAGGAAGGAAGGGAAATCTTTTGGCTCTGGCAAGTACTTGTCCATGTATTCTTTGATCAGACGATTACCAGCACCATTCTTCTGGTGACGCAGCATCACTTCCGATTCTAGCTCCAGATCAGATTCCTCGGCATACGTACGCACGGAACGATATTCCGGGAACGATTGGAACCCATATTCACTCATAAAGCGACCGACATGCACATTGTAATTCTCAAATGGCTCACTACCGTGCCACACACCCCAATAATGAATATCGCCGCTATCGGTCAAGGAACGGGCATGCTGATTCTCGTCACCAGTCAGATCAACCAATGGTGAGGAAGGCCAATATTCGGCACCCGGTGCTTCCGTTTGCACGACATCTGGCAGTAACTCATGGAAAACAGCTTCGTAATCTGCCCAGATTTGCTCGCGCTGCTCGGCTGTATAATCCTTTTTCCAGCCCCAACCGCCGTCTTCCACATAATGCGACCATGCCGAATCGATCTCGTTATTGCCACACCAGAGCGCGATGGACGGATGATTGCGCAGACGGCGTACGTTATCCTCTGCTTCCGCCTGCACACTATCCAGAAACTCCTCGTCACCCGGATACATACTGCAAGCAAACATAAAGTCCTGCCAGACGAGAATCCCGTACTCGTCACACAGATTATAAAATTCGTCATTTTCATAAATACCGCCGCCCCATACACGCAGCATATTCATATTGGCGTCCGCCGCTGACACAATCTCATGCAAATACCGCCCATAATCGACACGCGGACTGAAGCTATCATTCGGGATATGATTCGCCCCCCTGTCGAATACCGGTACACCGTTCACTTCAAAATAGAACGAAGTGCCCGGCAAATCCTCATGCTGCTCACGCACGAGACGAATAGATCGAATACCCGTACGTACTTGCTGCGAAGCCAGCGTCTCTTGACTGGCAGGATCTGCTACTGTTGTTGTAAACGTATACAGATTCGCTTCGCCCAGACCACGCGACCACCACAGATGCGGGTTATCCAGCGTAATCGGCAATTCAATAATATCCGTTCCTTCCTGCAACGTTACTTGCTGCTCCCAGTTTTCGTTTTCGGTAGCGATATGCAGATTTGCTTTACGCTCGCTTTCCGAATAGATCTGTACAATGGCAGTCAATTCAGCACTCTCCGCAGTGACCTGATCCTGACGAATATGAATGCTCTCAATCCGAACATCCGACCATGCTACCAGCTCTGCCTTGCGCCAGATACCGCTCGTTACAAATCGTGGCCCCCAGTCCCAACCGTAATGATACGGCGCTTTGCGTGCAAAGATGCTGACTCGTTTATCGCCTAGCTCTCCAACGTCGGATTGGTCATTGCTGGCTGGCAATGGATAACCGAGCGCTTCCAACTTGGGCAGGTCTTCGTTGATCGGCGAACGGAATACGATGCGTAGCGTATTGTCACCTGCTTGAGCGTAGCCTTTGACCTCGGCGCGCCATGTACGAAACATATTGTCAGCTGACAACACATGCTGATCGTTCAGATACACATCTGCATACGTATCCAATCCGTGAAATACTAGCTCCACATGCGACTGCTGCAATACCGCTTCTTCAATGGAAACCGTAGATATGTACTCCCAATCCTTCTTGTCGATCCACTGTACATCCTTCTCATTCGTACCGTAAAAGGGATCGGGAATTTTGCCGTGTGCCAGCAGATCGGTATGTACAGTTCCGGGCACCTGAGCATCTAGCCATTCCTGCTCATCTATTGCTTTGAATTTCCAGTTGGATAAGGTCTGACTGTAAGGCGTTGATTGCACATTGCTCATCAGTGTATCATCCTTTCAACATAAGGTTATGCCTTCACCTTACTACGTACCTACATAAGAAGCAAATCCATTTCAAGCTTATTGTAAGCGTTATCTACTTCTCCAAATTGAGCCAGCGCCTGTAACAACGGAATCAGCAAACATTGACCATGATCGTGCATCTTTGTATACATGCAATATTGTACGATTTGTATTGAATTGTTAAAAGAAATTTGGTTGAATGTTGCGGTATTTCACCTCTATAACGAGCACACTGGTATGCAGATGTATACAAAATTAGATATTGACAAATATCCTTTATCCACTTAAAGTTTTATTGTTATACATGATAATGATTATCAATTTCATTTTAAGAAAAAGGGGATTTTCAGCATGAGAAAAACGTTAATACCTTTGATGATGGCACTGGTTCTGGTACTGGGCGCATGCGGCAATCAGCAGAGCAGCAGTACAGCAACGAATAGCGCCGCTTCTAATGAAGAAAGCAGCAGTGCGGGCAGTGATGCCGCAACGACGATTACATATCAGTCCGAAACCGGACCGGTTGAAGTACCTGCTCATCCACAACGCGTCATTGCTTTAGATAGCTTTGCAGGTGATGTTATGCAATTCGATGTACCATTGGTCGGCGTAGATTCGTGGACGATGGATAGCCCGGTATTCAAACCTTATCTGGATGGCGTAAAACAAGTATCCGCGGACAATCTGGAACAAATCATTGAACTGAAACCGGATCTGATCATTGCAAGCAACACTGTAAAAAATGCGGACAAGCTGAAGCAGATCGCTCCACTCGTTACGTATACTTACAATAAAGTTGATTACTTGACTCAAATCGAAGAAGTTGCCAAAGCGCTGAACAAAGCAGACGAAGGCAAAGCATGGATAGATGATTTCAAAACTCGTGCTTCCAAAGCAGGCGATGAAATCAAAGCCAAAATCGGTGCCGATGCTACTGTAACCGTTATGGAAGGCGATACCAAATCGCTGTACGTATTCGGCGATGCATGGGGTCGTGGTACTGAGATCATTTATCAAGCAATGGGTCTGAAAATGCCAGAAAAAGTAAAAGAAATGACTGCGAAAGACGGATATTACACATTGTCGCTAGAAGTGTTGCCGCAATACTTGGGTGACTACGTATTCTACAGCAAGGCACAGGATGTTGATCTGTCCTTCCAAAATACCGATACGTACAAAAATATTCCGGCTGTCAAAAACAAACACGTGTATGAAGCCGACGCTCGCGGATTCTACTTCAATGATGCTGTCACGCTGGATTATCAGCTGGACTTCATCACCAAAGCACTGCTCGGTCAATCCTAATTACACATATGTAGCAGAGAGAAGGAACGCCTTGCGTTCCTTTTTTTCTAAATAAAAACGTAAGGAATGGATAGGGTAATGAAAACTTCAACTTCCAAAAAGCGTCTGCGCTATTTTCCGCTTCAATTGGTGCTTAGCTTGATCGCGTTTGCGATTATTTTCATCGCTGCCATTATGATCGGTGCCAAAAGTATCTCGCTGATCGATGTGCGCAATGCCATTTTCAATCCTGGCGTCAACAATGACGATATTTCCATCATTCGTGAATTGCGGTTGCCCCGTGAAGTTGGCGGTGTATTGGTCGGTGCAGCACTTGGTGTAGCTGGTGCGATTATGCAGGGACTCACTCGCAATCCGCTTGCTGATCCGGGTCTGCTCGGCTTGAGCGCTGGTGCAAGTATGGCGCTGGCAGCGGTACTGGCATTTGCACCGGGTATTGGCTATTTCGGTATTATGGTGACGTGTTTTGTTGGTGCAGCGATCGGTGTACTGCTCGTATTCGGTGTATCAGCTATTCGTAAACGCAATATGTCACCGATGCGCATGGTGCTGGCAGGTGCGGCGGTATCCGCACTATTGACAGCAATTGCAGATGGAATCAGTTTGCAGTTCAAAATTGCTAAAAGTGTATCTATGTGGACATCCGGTGGTCTGATCGGTACAACATGGGGACAGATTCAAGCTATGACGCCTGTAATCGTCATCTGCCTGATTGTAGCGATCATGCTGTCCCGTCAATTAACGATTCTCAGCCTCAGTGAAAGCACCGCAGTCGGTCTCGGTCTGAAAACGACGCAGATCAAAATCATCATGTTCATCCTGATCATTCTGCTGGCAGGTACAGCGGTCGCACTGGTTGGTAATCTGGCGTTTGTCGGCTTGATGATTCCCCATTTTGTACGTATGTTCTCAGGTACGGATTATCGGACGATTTTGCCATTGTCTGCTATTCTCGGTGCTGCCTTTATGGTGTTTGCTGATACGATGGCGCGTATGATCAATGCGCCGTACGAAACGCCGCTGGCTGCTATTATCGCTATTATTGGTCTCCCCTTCTTCCTGATCGTTGTACGTAAAGGGGTGCGTTCGCTATGATCAAACAAATGCAGACGGCACGGCATCAGCGGCTGATTATGCTACTGCTGACCGTACTCGTACTGGGAACTCTGGCGATTGCACTTGGCATTGGCGCTTCTGCGGTATCATATGATCGGATTATTCCGACATTGCTCGGTCAGGGTAGCTTTGTGGAGAATTTCGTTATCTTTTCCGTTCGCTTGCCGCGTATGGTGATTACGTTACTCGCTGGCATGGCATTGGCGCTTGCAGGTGCAGTATTGCAGGGCATTACTCGCAATGAACTAGCTGATCCGGGTATCGTTGGGATTAACGCCGGAGCAGGCGTCGGGGTAAGTGTATTTTTCCTGTTTGCTCCGCTGGATGTAGGCAGTTTTGTGTATATGCTACCGCTTGTTGCCTTTGTATCGGCGCTGTTGATCTCCATTCTGATCTATGTCTTTTCATACAGTCGTCGAGACGGAATGCAGCCGATCAAGCTGATCATTACCGGTGTCGGATTCTCGCTAGCAATGTCTGGTATTATGATCGTGCTGATCTCGTCGGTAAGCCGGGAAAAGGTAGACTTTATCTCTCGCTGGCTGGCAGGGAATGTGTGGGGTACCGATTGGCCGTTTGTGTTGGCGCTGCTGCCGTGGCTGATTGTGCTGATTCCGTATATTTTATACAAATGCCGGACGCTCAATCTGCTGGCATTGAATGAAGAAACGGCGGTCGGTGCAGGGGTGCACATTCAGCGTGATCGCATTCTGCTTATGCTGGCTGCTGTAGCACTGGCAGCGGCTGCGGTTTCGGTTACCGGCGGTATCTCTTTTATCGGGCTGATGGCTCCGCATATCGCCCGTGCGCTCGTCGGCCCGCGTCACCAGCTGTTCGTTCCAGTCAGCGTGCTGATCGGCGGCTGGCTGCTGTTACTCGCCGATACGATCGGTCACAATCTGTCCGACCCGGATGGTATTCCGGCAGGGATTGTGGTTGCTTTTATCGGGGCGCCGTATTTCCTGTATTTGCTGCTGAAAAAGTAACTCTGGGTTTCACTAACGTGTTTAAAATGTTACGCTGCGTAGTGAGTAAGGTCCATAATCGTTCGTTTATATTTGCATAAACCCAATAAGAAATTAAAAACAGATATGCTTCCTACCAAAAGAACCGTTTCGATCTCGTATCATCGTGTCGAATCGGTTCTTTTTGCTGTGATGTGATCTTCTCGTTTCTATCAGTCTCAACTTACATAAGGATCATGACAAAAATGGACAAACGACCTGACTGCACCTTTGTTACAATACAGATACCGATCGGGAGGGGCATGACGTATGGATCATATTGTCTGTATACAGCAAAGTATCGATTATATTGAAGATCATCTCAAAGAACCGCTATCTGCGGAACAACTGGCAAGTCTGGCAGGCTTCTCGCTGTATCATTTCTACAAAATCTTTCAAGCGCACACCGGGTTGTCGGTAATGGATTACATTCGGCGGCGGCGACTTGCTCATGCTGCGGCAGATATGGCATATCCCAAAACATTGCTGGAGATTGCATTGGACTATGGTTTTGAGACCCATGCCGGGTTCACCAAAGCCTTTGGCAAAGTGTATGGCATGTCGCCAGAGCGGTATCGCATGCATGCGACCGGTTATGTGCCTGAACGAGTAGATCTGCACAAGCTTGCCAATTATCAACTGAACGGAGGCATGATGATGAGACCTACCTTTATTACCAAACCAGCAATTCAACTGGCAGGCTATGCACTGGAAACGTCAGCCAATGGACAAAATCTATCGGATATTCCTGCTTTTTGGGATCGGTATAATAAGGAACATTGGGGACATATGCTGCACGATGTAGTACAGCCTGTGCATCATGGCGAATATGGCGCCTGTATTATGAATTCGCCGCAGTCTGAGCAATTTACGTATGTGATCGGTGTAGAGGTTGCGCAGTTTGACGATGTACCGAAGGAATTGTATACGACAACGTTACCATCAGCAACGTATGCTGTGTTTACTACCCCACCTGCGCAGCGTCAGGATGGCGGATTCATCCAAGCGATTCAAGGTACAACCAAGTATATTTTCAACGAATGGTTTCCAGCTTCAGGGTATGTATATGATGCCAACGCGGCTGATTTTGAATTGTATGATGAGCGTTGCTATGGGGATGAGAATCTGGTGATGGATATTTATATTCCTGTGCAGAAGAAGTTGTAATATAGTCAATCATTAGCAATTATACAATCAGTAGAATATAGAAAAAGCAGGTGACCGTAGCTTATCCGGTTCACCTGCTTTTTTGTAATAACATCATAATCATCGGATTGCTCGGTGATCATGTATCTATGATCCTACGTTATTCTTTAGAATGATCTTGATCCGATGCGGAAGGATATTTCTCTTCTTCTGGCGCTTCCACGTCAGGGCGCTCCAGCACTTCCTCCGCGACTTCGATCAATTCCTCACCGATCTCTTCCAGCGCTGCAATCTCTTCACCATACGTCTGTTCTTCCAGACGATGGAACAGCAGCTGCGTTTCCTCTTCCAGATTGTCGTTATCTTCAAACTGCGACGCATCCGGCAATTCGCGCAGACCACTCAGTCCAAAATAATTCAAAAACGACTTGGTTGTACCGTACAGGATCGGGCGTCCAATCGCTTCGGCGCGACCGACTTCTTGAATCAAATCCTTGTTCACGAGCGTATAGATCGCACGGTCGGTTTTGACACCACGGATCTCCTCAATCTCAACTCGGGTAATTGGCTGTCGGTACGCCACGATAGACAGCGTCTCTAGCGCCGCCTGCGACAGTGAAGAACGGTTAGGTGAGTCTGCCAGCCGTTTGTAATAAGCGGCGTGTGCGGGCAAGGTAGACAGCTGATAACTGCCTGCGATATTCACAATCTGAATACCACGACGTGTCTTTTTCAGATCTGCTTGCAGTTCGTCGATAGCGATCTGCACGGTTTCCGTTTGTTGCTCGGTCACCTCGGCAATCTGACGTACATTTAGCCCTTCCTCTCCCGACAGGAAGAGCATACCTTCAATAACTGCTTTCAACTTCTGGGACTTCATTAATGCTGACTTCTCCTCTCCACTCCATCACAATATCGTCAAATAGCTGACTCTGATAACACGAAATCTGCCGCATTTTCATCATTTCCAATATCGCTAGAAACGTCACAACGACTTCATGACGAATCATCTCTTCATGCAGCAATGTGGAAAAAAGCATATTTTCCCCTTTGGTCAGACCGCGGAACCGATCTGCCACTTCGCGTATCCGATCCTTGACGGAAATCTCGTCACGCTGAATGGTCGTAATGCGCTCGCGGCGTGTCGCCCGGCGCAATGCCTTTTGAAAAGCTTCCACCAGATCCAGCGTATGTAACCCTTCGACCGGATTGTAGTTCACTCTCGCTACAAATGGAGTCATATCTTCCGGCTCCTTGGTGAAAATCAAGCCCCGCTCTTCCTCGCGCTCCCGCAGATGACCGGCAATTCCTTTGTACTTGCGGTATTCCACCAGCTTACGTACCAGCTCTGCGCGCGGATCGAGATCATCTTCCTCATAATAATCAAAATCGTCGATCTCCATAACTGGAGGCTTCGGCAGCAGCAATCTGCTCTTGATCGATAGCAGCGTGGCTGCCATAACCAGAAATTCGCTGGTCACTTCAAGTTCAAGCTCTTTCATACTATGAAGATAATCCAGATATTGATCGGTAATCTCACTGATCGGGATATTCTGGATATCAATTTCCGATTCATCAATTAAGTGAAGCAGCAAATCGAGCGGCCCTTCAAACGTGGCGAGTTTGTATAGTACAGTCACAGGCACACTCCTTTAATTCAATGTTGGACTTCCGTAGGGCATAACCAGATCATAACGCCCACAGGTCAGCTTATCACATAACCCTTATTTTATCCTGAATGTGAAGGCATGACTATACATATTCAGCAAAAAGAGGCTCAATCCTTTTCGGACAGCCTCTTTTTGTGAAAAATTGCATATAGATGAAGTTAAAATGAGAACTAGATTAGTCTGCAAACTGGCGGGACAGATTCGCCATCTCGATTGCAGCATTGGCAGAATCCCAGCCTTTGTTGCCAGCTTTGGTGCCTGCACGCTCAATCGCCTGTTCAATATTTTCTGTTGTGACGATACCGAAGATGACTGGTACGCCAGTTTTCAGGTTAATCGCGGAGACGCCTTTGGCAACTTCGTTGCACACATAGTCGTAATGCGTCGTCGATCCACGAATGACTGTGCCAAGTGTAATGACAGCGTCGTATTTGCCGGATTGTGCCATCTTCTGAGCGATTAACGGAATCTCGAATGCACCGGGTACCCAAGCAACATCAATGTCTTCCTGCGCTGTTCCGTGGCGTTGCAGAGCATCCAGTGCGCCGCTCAGCAGCTTGTTTGTAATGAATTCGTTAAAACGTCCAACTACAATACCAAATTTCAATCCTTGGGAAACTAAGTGTCCTTCAAAAATGTTCGCCATGAATAGGTTCCTCGCTTTGTATTAGAATGTGGGATGCTACAGCCTCAGGCTTTGCCATGCAATGCTTCTTGATGATCCTGTACGTAAGCTATCAGCTCCTGAATGCTGATCAGCTTCAGATCGTGCTTGTGGGCAATCTGCTTCAGCTGATCCAGTCGTGCCATTGTGCCATCTTCGTTCATGATTTCACAGATGACACCAGCCGGATATGCACCGCTAAGACGCGCTAGATCAACCGCCGCCTCGGTGTGACCGGGACGGGATAACACGCCGCCGGAATTGGCGATCAGTGGAAACATATGCCCTGGACGACGAAACTGCTCTGGCCCAGCCTCTGGATCGGTCATGCCAATCGCAGTAATAGAGCGCTCATGTGCGGAAATCCCAGTCGTCGTACCGACATGATCGACGGACACAGTAAACGCTGTACCATGGTAATCAGTATTGTGCGCAACCATCGGCTGCAATTGCAATTGTTCCGCGCGTTCCGCTGTAATCGGCATGCACACCAACCCGCGCCCTTCCGTAACCATAAAGTTAATGACTGCCGGAGTTGCCTGTTCTGCCAGTGCAATAAAATCGCCTTCATTCTCGCGATCTTCATCGTCAACAACGATAACGACTTTGCCCTGCTGCAAATCGTGTATTGCTTCCTCAATCCGGTGAAGGCCGGAAAGCTCCTCGGACATCTTCTCCGCCTCCTCTACCTGTGTGTTCATTTACAAATATCCGTTTTGCTGTAAAAAGTCAGCGGTCAACTTAGAACCGCCACCTGTACCACCTGCCGCATCATTCGGTGTAGCTTCACGGTAACGCAGCATATGCTCCACATACTTGCCCAGCACATCGCATTCAATATTGACGGTATCGCCCGGCTTTCGATGACCGAGCACGGTTTCCTTGAGCGTGTGCGGAATGATCGAAATCGTAAAGCTGCCGCTCTCTACGCTCACCACCGTCAAGCTAATTCCATCTACTGTAATTGAGCCTTTCGGAATAATATAGCGAAACAGATCAGCATGCTGCGGCTTAATACGGAATATGACTGCATTCTGGTTATGCTCAATCTGTTCAATACTCGCCGTACCATCCACATGTCCCTGCACAATATGACCGCCAAAGCGACCATTCGCAGCCATCGCTCGTTCCAGGTTAATGGGACTGCCAGTACGTGCATCCTTCAAGCTAGACAATCGGTACGTCTCCGGCATAACATCTACCGTAAACAGAGAGCCAGCAATCGTCGTTACCGTCAGGCAGACGCCATTGCAGGCAACACTATCGCCGATCAGCAGACCGGGCATAATATGCGATGCCTGAATACCAAGCACCATCGCTTCGCCGCGTCGGTCTATTTTTTTCAGTGTACCGATTTCTTCGATCAACCCGGTGAACATGTATCATCACCTTCCTTCAATTGGAATCCATTTATCGTTGGAGCTACTATGCTGCATGATGGATAAGCCAAACGTTACGATGAACATGTATAACAAGAGCTTTACTGGTGATGGTAGCGTGCTAGACCACTGATACACACATTATCGTCCAGCGTCTCTACTTCCAATTCATCCAGTGTGACTGCCTGATTCATCTTGTCAAAACCGTCGAAGGTAAAGGTTGAAATATGACCGCCAATCAGCTTCGGTGCGAAGAACAGCGTAATTCGGTCAACCAATCCGGCTTCCAGCATCGCGCCGTTCAGCTGACCACCGCCTTCCAGCAAAATCGACGAAATTTCCAGTTTGCCTAGCAGCGTCATCGCCTGCTTCAGATCGACATGTTGCCCTTCGCCGCTGACGATGACGCGTACTCCGCGTGCTTCCAGTTGGGAGATGCGCTCCTTGCTAGCACTTACGGTAGTCACGATTATCGTCGGTGCCACACTGATATCCAGCAAACGTGCTGCATCTGGAATACGCAGTGTCGAGTCGATAACGATGCGTACCGGATGCAAGCCGGGGACTTCAGTGCGAGTCGTCAGTTCTGGATCATCTGCCAGTACTGTGCCGATCCCGACCATAATGCCCTGATGACGATGACGCATACCGTGTACACGTTCACGCGCAGCGGCATTGGAGATCCATTTGCTATCGCCAGTATGGGACGCGAGTCGACCGTCAAGCGTACTTGCTGTCTTCAGAGTAACGAACGGCAATTGGGTAGTGATGTACTTGTTAAATGTTTCGTTGAGACGCTCGGAACGTTTGGCAAGCACACCGGTCACTACCTCGATGCCATGACTGCGCAGACGCTCAATACCAGAACCGGCTACCTGCGGATTCGGATCAACGGCTGCGACGACGACACGTTTTACCTTTTCCTTGATCAGTCGATCACTACAAGGCGGCGTTTTGCCATAATGACTGCACGGTTCGAGCGTGACATAGGCAGTCGCACCTTCCGCTTCATCGCCTGCCATATTAAGCGCATGTACTTCCGCATGTCCGGTGCCACGCTTCAAATGCGCACCCATGCCGACGACACGACCGTCCTTTACAACGACACAGCCGACAACCGGATTAATCTCCGTTTGCCCCTGCGCACGCTCCGCCATATCCAGTGCAAGTGACATATAAAATTCATCGTTTAACAAATTCATCCTCAGGGCTCCTTCGTCTTGTGCAAAATATAATGGAATCTATTGCTTCGTCATAAATGAGAAATAGAACAATAGATCACAACATTCATTTAGTTACCATTTATAACATAGTAACAAAATTATATTGTGTGAACAATCCGAAAACGCGAAAAGCCCCGCAGACCGGCATCATTCCGGTACTACGGGGCATCATAAATAGACAGAAAATAGAGATAGATCATGCGCAAACGAACTGCATACGAATGTGATCGACCCATTCCTTTTGCAGATACTGCCGTGCAGTTTGGTTTGGCATAAGCTTGCATTTTGGGAGAAAGCAATATGATATACAGGCATAGCCTCAAACAAGGATGCAGCCAAATAAGCCACTTCCAGTCGGCACTCCTGTATTCCTATCTGTCCCAAAACGCATACATCTCCATACGGACAGCGCCTGCACCTAGGTCAGACCTGTCCTGTTCCTCTCCCATCCAGACTATACTGTCGGCTCCGGATTCTCACCAGATCCACCGCCAGACATCATCAGATATCTGCCGGGTCACGGACTTAGAGCTTACAGATTGCACATCGCAATCCCATATCTCAACACCGCCGGTGGGGAATTTCGCCCCGCCCCGAGGATAAACGTTATTCAATTGTATACTCCACTTGCCAACCACGAGCTGCCTTCTTTCATGCAGCGTGATGGTGAAATCATATCACCGTCATCGGTAAAAATCAAGAAACTGCCTTTTCACTATATCCTTAGCTATACGATTGTTATATCTAATAATAAGTTATAGACGAATACAACCAAATAGCGGTTTTCAGTCATCCAAGTCAAAATAGCGCAATTGCGAACAACACGTGAATGCGTATTTCATATATTGAATCGTTCGGATACATCCTTGATACGACAGGATTCCGTTGCTTTACTATGGACAAATTTAGGGTGCAAACCGTGACATCTCGTTCTATTCTATCATCGTTTCATACGATACACGCAAGTACATCTTGCAACTATGACAAAAATAGGGTCAATTCTCTCTGTCATGCTGCTGCACCCTATTTTCGACCATACTCACCCTCAAACTGTCCTCTTTCGCCCTAAAAGTGTCCTTTCACATCCTATTTCTGTCCATCGTTACAACCTAATTCCGTCCACACTATATCCTAAAAACGACCATCGCTCACCCTAAAAAAGTCATACTTTACCCTAAACTCGTCCATCTAAAAGACGAAAAACTCCTGATATTCTTGACTTGCTGGCGAGCTAAAACAAGTAAATATTTTAAAACAGTGAAAACAAGAAATGTAAAACAAGAGGAAAACATCACAAGGCGATTGTTGTTGTCTTCACTCTATGTTTCTACTCATTTATACTATATAATGGGCTGTATTATCTGTTGTGGAGGAATTGACATGCGTGGCAACAACCTCGTTACAAAAGCAAACAACTTGATCGAGACACCATTGAAATTAGGGGTCGTTGAAATGCGGATTGTCATTGTGCTAATCAGTACCATTTCCCCGCATGATGATGAATTCAAGCCATATCGTTTTAAAATTTCTGAATTTGCGAAGATGATCGGTGTAAAGAATAAAAATATTCATCAGCAAATTAAAGATTATACATATAGCCTGATGTCGCAGCCGTTTTATCTGCATGATAATTTGCAGGTCACTTGGCTCGCGTCTGCGGAATATTTTCCCGGTGAAGGCGTCGTTGAAGTAGAATTCTCGCCCAAGCTACGACCGTATCTACTGCAACTGAAGGAAAAGTTCACCACCTATCGGCTGATCGATATTATTAAGCTGAAAAGCGCCTATGCAATGCGAATCTACGAATTGCTCAAGCAATATGAGCGAATCGGTAGTCGGACATTTACGGTACAGCGGCTCAAGGAATTGCTCGGCATTGAGGATCAGTATCCGGTGTATGCCGATTTCAAAAAACGTGTACTCGTTAAGGCACAGCAGGAGATTAACAAGCATACCGATATTTCGTTTTCATTTGAGGAAATGAAGACGGGGCGCAAAATTACGGAGATCAAGTTTCTGCTCAGTAGCAAGTCTGCCGATGCCAAAGCCAGTGTACTCTCCGATCCCGACAAGCCTGCGAGCGCGCGTCATCATACGTCCTCTCGGTTGCGGCAGCAGCTCAAAGAGGAATTCGGTCTGCAAGCGAAAGCGATTGATCAGGTGTTGTCGCAGTATGACAAGCATTATATCGCTGAAAATCTGGACGTGGTGCGCGCCGATGCCAAGCGCGGCAGAATCAAGGATATTCCCGCATATACAATGTCTGCGCTCAAAACCGATTACCGCAAAAAACGCTCCGGTCTGGAAGAGGAACATATCGCTTCTCAGCAAGCCAAACAAGTCGAAAGTGATCTGCTGGAATCATATATTCACGAGCTGTCTCAGCAGGTTCGCGATTATATTACGAATCTATCGGCTGAACACATTCAGCAAGAGCTAGACGGGCTAAAATATAGTGTACGGACGCTGGGCATTGCAATTGTGGATGACGAGGTAACTGATCCATTTAGCGAAAGCGGCAGTTATTTTATCCAGTATATTCAGAAAAAGTACTTTAAGGATTATACGTTTGAGCGGTATTGTGAACAGAAGGCGGATACAGACGCAAGACGGATTGATGAGGAATAGATGAGTCGTAATGAATAGATGATCAAGAGCCAGCAACCGTTACAGGTGCTGGCTTTTTTTATATATTTCACTTTGTTTTCGTTTTAATTTTTCACTTTGTCGTTTTACTTTGTTTTCGTGTTATTTTGGTGTGTTTGATGATCAGTTTTATTTTCATCTGCGATTGTTGCTTTTGTTTATATTGGTCACTGTGTTGGCTATGAATGGGATGCTGTGGTATGGAAGCTGTTCTTTTTTAAAGATGGACAAAAATAGGGCGCTTTGTTGTACAGGGTGATTTGATCATTATGTAAGCTGATCTTTACGATGATATACACCTCATTTCTCCTTATTGATAGCAAAACGGAGTGTAAAGAAAGCTATTTCTGATCGAAATTTGCTCAACTATGACAAAAATAGGGCGTACAGCATAAAGGGAACTCAATCATTACCCTATTTTTGTCCATACTAACCCTATATTCGTCTTACAAGAGATATTTTCTTACGGAAGCCTAATATTTTATTCGCGTATCTATGCTTGCTATGTTTCAGATATAATCTGTTGTTCTATTACTATCCATCCTCCGGTTGTTATTTGTTGAAAAGAAAGATTGCGTTAGCTCGTTCGTATGCAAATCTTGCAAAATCTGCCGTAACTGTGTCTGCACTTCTCGGCTAACAGGTAATAGCGGCAATGGAAGTCCCGGCTCTGAGATCCATCCCTGTATGACCGCGAGCGCGGTAACGATACGCAAACTGCCGAATTGCTGGAACAATGTCCAGAGTGGTTGCAGTGTATTCGACAGCTCGTGAGCCGCAGCCACATTGCCCTGCTGCGCCAAAGAGGTGATTTCCAAACTAATCTCCGGGAACAATCCACCTAATACCGAATACCAGACGTCACAGCCAGCAACTAGACCTGTCACAGCGGCAGGATCACCGCTAATGCCCAGAGCGATCTTCGGATGAAGAGAACTTTGAAGCTGTTGTACACGTTCGCGCGCGGCTTGCTGTTCTTCTGAAACAGCCGGGATTTTGATAGAACCGACATGCGGCAGTTCCGCAATGCGGGCATATAAGTCGTCGTTAAATGTAAAATGCGATGTACGCGGATTGTCGTATACGCAGAGTGGTACAGATAGCGAATGAGATACCTGTTCATATAGTCCGAATACTTCATCCTCTGTCAGCGGCTGATATGAGATCGGCGCCAATAACACGGCACTTGCTCCAGATTGCTGCGCATCCTCTGCCAGACGCAACACTTCTGCGGTGCGCAAGGCACTAATACTGGTCATAATCGGAACATGATTGGCTTCCTGCACTGCTAGCTGTAAAATATGCCGCCGCTGCTGACGATCCAGATACGCATAGTTGCCAGTCGAACCGAGCACACCGATCTGCTCCACGCCCGCCTGAACAAGACGATGAATGAATGGAACAAATGATTGATCATGAATCGTTGATTCGTTCATTGGTGTTAATGGAAATGCACATAAGCCTTTGAACATATAGTATACGCCCTCTCTTCGATGAACTTGAAGCTGAGGGTTATTATAGGGGGAATAGAGAAGTGTTTTAAGTGCCAATTTTGCAGAAATGGACTATGCCAATTGGGATGAACATTTGGGAATCAGGATCGTTTTACAATCAGTATTATAAAGATGGACAAAAATAGGGTGTGCTATGTGAGAGCTATAATTGGTGGGGAACTGTCCATGTTATTTTGTTATTTTATGTGTGGAAGTAAGGTGCAATATGATGATCTTGGAGCAGATCGATATGGAACTATGACAAAAATAGGGCGCAAATCGTTGAAATGATCAAATCTCCACCCTATTTCTGTCCACTTTAGCCCTAGAAGTGTCCAGCTACTTACTATACATCACATATATTGAAGGCTGAACACAATTATGGTGGATTATAAACGATATGCCACAACCGCCAGAACAAATTGCAGAGCAGTTATGGCATATATTGCATCGCAATCAGATGATTCAGTAAACAAAATCTGCGCAATCTGTATGCGATGATATCTACGTATGCGAAGAATGACAACGACGTTGCCAGAAATCCACAATGAGATTGCCAATGGTCTTCGCATGAGTTTCCAATGCAAAATGCCCGGTATCCAGCAAATGAATCTCTGCGTTTGGCACATCTTGAGCAAATGCGTGTGCACCTGCCGGAATAAAGGAAGCGTCGTTTTGCCCCCATACTGCTAGCAATGGCGGCTGATGCTCACGCAAATAATGCTGAAATAACGGATACAAATCTACATTGGTTCGATAATCATAAATCAAATCCAGCTGCTTCTCATCATTGCCCGGTCGCGACATATACAGACTGTCCAGCGTATAACCGTCTGGTGATACGGTATGTGCTGGTGTTCCATCTGTATATTGATGCCGGATCATATTAGGATCAAAGGTACTTCGGTAACGCTGGCGCTGCTCCTCGGTAGGGTGCTGCCAGAATTGCTTCCGTGCCGCCCATTTTTCACCCAGACCTTCCTGATACACATTGCCATTTTGTGAAATAATGGCGGTGATCTGCTGCGGATGACGTGCTGCCAATCGAAAGCCGATTGGAGCGCCATAGTCGAATACATACATCGCGTAACTCGTAATCTCCAGCTTGGATAGAAGCTTTTCCATTATTACCGTCAAATTATCAAACGTGTAGGCAAACTCACTTCGGTCAGGCGCATCCGAATTGCCAAAGCCCGGGTAATCAGGCGCGATGATGTAAAAGTCATGCTCCAATACCGGAATCAGATCACGGAACATATGCCCTGCGCTCGGAAAGCCATGCAGCAATAGAAACACTGGTCGATCCAGCAATCCTGCCTGACGATAAAAAATGGTAACGCCTTCAATGTCGATATGATGATACGTGATCATGTATGCTCTCCTTTGTTTTCCTAGTATGGATAAGTAAAGTGGTGGCGTTCAGTCGTGGAATACGTTACAGTCGTTCTTTGACCTGATTCGCTTCATGAATGATCTGCTGTATGATGTCTGAAGCAGACTGATTGGACGATAGCATTCTTGTCCCCTGACCTGCCCAGAGTGCCATATACTCAGAGCGATTCTGCTGAGCAGCAGCATTTCGGATATCTCTTGTCAGTGAATTTTGAGTAGGAAAGGATAGAGGTGGCAATCCGCCTGCATTCCATTGCTCTATAAACGTATTGGATACGCCTCTAGCAGGGCGACCTGAAAAAGAATGCGTCAGCTCGGTGCTCTCCTCCGTACTGTTCAGCAAAGCTTGCTGATAGGCTGGATGTGCGCCGGATTCGCTAGCTGTTAGAAAGCGCGTGCCTAACTGTACACCTTGTGCACCAAGCGCCAGCGCCGCAACCAGCCCTCTGCCGTCCATGATGCCACCAGCAGCAATAACCGGAATGTGCACATGATCAACGATTTGCGGAATGAGTGCGATACTGCCGATATTAGCGCCAAGATCTGTTGATGATAGGTCAAATGTTCCACGGTGCCCACCAGCTTCACTGCCCTGAGCGACAACGTAATGACACCCGCTCTGCTCCGCTTGAATCGCTTCGTTGACGGTAGTCGCAGTTGCCATCACCTGAATGCCCGCCGAGTGGATTATTTCCATTTGAGACTCAGACAATAAGCCGAATGTCGTGCTGATCACTGGAACCTTTTGCTGGATCAGAATGTCTAATTGTTCTTCCAGAATCTGGCGTTTATGAATCTGCTTCTGTGTCGGACGTGGAATCCCTAGCTCGTCCCGCGTCGCCTGCAATTGATCGTTGACGGTTTCAAAGTTGGTATAATCGTCCTCGCCAATATGGGCAAACACATTGACTGCAAAGGGCAGCGACGTGAATGTTCTAATTTCCTGAATCGCAGTATGCAGCTGCTCTGGCTCCATATAAGCGGCACCGAGCGTCCCCAATCCACCTGCATTGGATACGGCAGCTACGAGTGGAGCCATATTGGGAATGCCCGCCATACCCGCGAGTATGATAGGATAACGGATACCAAGTCGTTGACACAGAGAATTACTTGCGGATGTATGCATAATGAGAAGCCTCCCTATCTAGGTCTAGTGGGAATACCTAAATATTATTGTTAGTAAGTTGTATGACGTACACAAATCCACTGCTTCAATGAACATGAACAGAAATAGGAACAAGAACAGGAATAGATTCAGTTTACATGGGGCACAGCGATCCTGTATAATCCGAAAATCAGATCACAGGCATCTCCATTTCAGATGGATGATGCGGCTGGAGGACATCATGGATCTTCATTTACTGGAAATTTTCAGACAGGCAGCGCGTGAAGGCAGCATTACACAGACGGCGAAAACGTTAAATTACGCACAATCCAATGTGACTAGCAAAATTCAACAGCTGGAAGCAGATATGCAGACGTCGTTATTTTACCGTCATAAACATGGCATTACGTTAACACCTGCTGGGCATGTACTGTTATCGTATACCGAAAAGATCCTGCATACCGTTGCCGAAGCCAGAACAGCAGTCAACGATACGTCTTCTCCTCGCGGTCCATTGACGATTGGCTCGATGGAAACAACTGCTGCTGTACGATTACCGGATGCGCTGGCACATTATCATCGTCAGTATCCGCATGTCGACTTCTCGCTCATTACAGGCGCCACCGATCAATTGTTACAGAAGGTGCTTCATTACGAGCTGGACGGCGCCTTTGTGGCAGGTCCGGTGGATCATCCAGAGTTGATGCAGCACAAGGTGATGGACGAACAACTTGTGCTGATCACTTCGCCAGATCAGCCTGCTCTGCCTTCAGTTCATGAGCTGCATAACCGCACCATGCTCGTTTTTCGCAAAGGCTGTTCCTACCGTGCTCGCCTGCATATGCTGTTACAAGATGAAGGGGTATTGCCAGTCAAAATGATGGAGTTTGGCACATTAGAAACGATCATTGCCTGCGTAGGTGCTGGGATGGGCATCAGCCTATTGCCGTTGTCGATCGTTGCGGCATATGAAGCACAGGGCAAGGTGATCAGCCACGCTCTACCTGTTCCATATTCCGCTGTGGATACACTGTTTGTGAAACGCAAAGATACGCTGACGACTCCGGCACTCTCTGCTTTCCTGAATGAAGTTGCGCAGCATACAACGCCAACGGCGAATAACCCTGATGCTTGATGTCATCAGGGTTATAGTTTGTTTTATGTTCAAGCACCCGTATACGCAGTCTCGCCGTTCACAATCGTCATGCGAACTTGAGCATTCAATAATTGCTCTGCTCCGGTATACAGATCGCGATCCAATACGGTAAAGTCGGCGGCTTTGCCTACTTCGATACTACCGCGAGTCTGTTGTTCACTCACTGCCGCAGCGCTACCAGACGTGAACAAATTTACTGCTTCGGCGATGCTCAGACGCTCATCTGGCAAATAACCAGATGCTGGTTCACTTTGATCCGGACGACGACGAGTAACCGCAGCGTGCATGCCCAGCAGCGGATCAAGCGGTTCGATAGGAGCATCGCTACCACCTGCACAGACAATACCTGCTTGCAGCAGCTTTTTCCAAGCATATAGATAAGCTGTTCGTTCCGCACCTACCCGATCCAATACCCATGGAAAATCACTGGCAACAAAGCGTGGCTGAATGTCGGCAATTAGCGGCAATGCTGTCATTCGTTGCAGCAATGCTGCATCCAACACCTGCGCATGAATAAACCGATCTGGCAAATGGCTAATGCCTTGCAGCGGATTCCGTTCCATCGCCGTCAATGTCATATGAGCAGCGCCATCGCCAATCGCATGTACAGCAATCGGGAAGCCAAGACGGCGAGCGCGGGCGGTCAATTCATCCAGCAGCTGCTGATCGTGAATCGCCATGCCAGCGGTGGATGGATCATCGCTATACGGCTGTTGCAGCAGCGCCGTTCGTCCGCCAATTGCACCATCGGAGAATATTTTGGCGGCACCGATGCGCAGCCATTCATCTCCATCGCCTGCACGTACATTCCGCGCTTCCGCTTCATCCAGATGCGTATAATAGAGCAGCTGATGACTGCGAAAACGAAGCCCTTCTTCCCGTAGCTCACGGTGAATGCGCAGCATCGTCTCGATACTGCCAAGAAAGCGCAAATCCTCCGTATGCGCACCAGTCAGACCAAGTCGCAGTCCGTCTTCACAGGCACGCCGAATGGCTGACTTTTTCGTTTCATAATCTGGCTCTGGCTGGATACGTGTAAAATATTGATTTGCTTCTTCATAGACCCAGCCGTTCAGCTCACCCTGTTCATTACGTCCAAACGAGCCAGATGGTGGATTGGGCGTATCGTTGTGTACACCCGCCAACTGAAATGCTGTGCTGTTAGCAAGAAAAGCATGAAAGCATGTTCGAGTGAGATAGATCGGATGATCAGTCGTGATCTCATCCAATTCCTCACGCAGCGGCGGCACTGCGGGTTGAAAGGCATTTTCATTCCAGTTCAGACCAACAATCCATTCTCCTGCCGGTGTCACCTGTACACGCTCACGGATTAAATGTACCATCTGCTCTTTGGACGTAACGTTCGAAAAGTCCAGCATCGATAGCTTCATGCCGTGCATAGACAGATGCATATGCGAATCGACCAATCCGGGCAGTACGTGACCCCCATCCCAGTCTACGATCTGGTAATCGGAGCCGGATAATTGAAGCTTCAATTCGTCGCGGCTGCCAATCGCGCGGATGATGCCCTGCTCGACATACACCGCATTATGACCTGCTGTTATGCCAGTGGGCGCGGCAAATACGCCATGTATGTATAAGGTTCCACTCATATTCTTTCTCCCCTGTCCGCTGATGTGTAGGCATTCCTTGTGTATCTATTTCATTATGCCATATCTGCTCCCTACTTGCCCGATAGGGATCATATCTGCTGGAAAATGGAATCAAGCGAAGCGCTTCGCCGGTCTATCGGATGCAGATATTCGTACGGGCATTCACTTGCTGGGGCAGGCATGGAATCTGTAAGTCTGTATAACAAAGACGACTATCCGAATTAAAGTTCGTCCAGTCGTCGTAGTCATTGGATAAGAGTTATCTGATCGTTGGGATATCATGTCTTGCTACACGTCGTAATTTACTAGATAATGCTGCAAGCCCGTATTGTAAAAGCCCTGGCTGTACTCCACCAGATTGCCATCAATATCGTACGAATAACGCAGCCGTTCCAGAATAACGCTCTGCGGCTTCACTTGCAGCAGCTTCGCTGTATCCTCATTCGCCGATGATACGGTAAAGCTGTCGCGAAAATTGTGTAGCTCAATGCCGTATTCCTCAATCAGATCGTACAGCGATTGCAGCGATAGTCCTTCCAGCGATAACGTCTGTGGGAATACCGATGCCAGATAGTGCACGTAATGAATATACGGTTGCTCGTCCAGCCAGTACAGCCGTTCGACCTTCAGGCAACGTGAACCAAAGTGCTGGTATAGCAGGCTATCTGGTTCATTGTTCATCCACGAGGTGTGCAGCAACTGCTTGCGAATCTGGTGTCCGTTTTCGACCAGAAGCTCGGTAAACCGTTTGCCTTTGGACAATTTGGATAATGATGTATTGCGGATGACGGTAGTGCCAACGCCGCTGCGCTTTTCCACATAGCCTTCCTGCGCCAGCTCCTGCACGGCGTTGCGGACGGTCATTTTGCTGACACTGAATTCTTTTTCTAGCTGCGGCTCCGATGGAATGGTCGTGCCGAGTGGGTACACGCCGTGCATGATGCGGTCTTTGATAATTTTTTTGATTTGTAAATAAAGAGGTCCTTTTTTACGCGTAATGGACATGGATGTCCTGCCTTTCCGCCCGTTACCTGTCCACATCCCTGTACATATCCGCCATCGCCTGCATAATCTCCGTTTCGGTAGACAGCGGGGTATCGCCAGTGATGGTATGCGCCAGCATCGCTGCCGCTGCGGCAAAATCCACCGTCTGCTGCGGTATCCAGTCACTCAGCTCACCGTGAATAATGCCTGATGTGTACGCATCGCCTGCGCCAATCCGGTCATGAACGGGGAATGTCAGACTTTTGGAAAAAGTAAACGAGCCATTCTTATACATGTAGCCCTGTAACGAGTGCATATGGTTGCTCAGAATCGCACGATGCGTTCCAGCAATTACAGGAATATCATACTGTGCAGCGACGTCTGGAATCAATTGTTTTAATTGCAGCTGCCGTTCCTCACTCTCACAGGGCATACCGAGAATGCCCATTGCATCCCGTTCATTCATCATAACAATATCTGCCATATAAAGCATCTTCTGATAATGAGGACGCGCAAATTCATAACTGTCTGGTCCCCATAGAGACGGACGGAAGTTACAGTCAAACACCACCTGTTTCCCTTGTGCCTGCATCGCTTGCGCCAGCTGCAGCATCTGTTGCCGAACGGTATCGTTCATCGCCAGTGTAATCCCGCAGAAGTGCATCAGCTCGACGGTTGCAGCGATCCGTTGTTCATCGTACATATGGATTGGCGATGTGTTGAAGCTACTACCGAGTCGATCATTATACGTTACTCGGCTCTGACGCGGTCCAAATCCATTTTCCAAAAAGTACATGCCCAGATGCTGACCATCGCGTTGGATCAGCGAAGTGGAGATACCAAGCCGCCGCAGATGTGAGATTGCCGCCTCGCCGAGTGGCGTCGCTGGTAGCGTTGATACGAGATAGCCGTCATGACGTAATCGTGTCAAGGCAGACGTAATATTCACACCAGTACCGGAAAAGGAATACCGCAGCTCGTTCCCCTGCGCCAGTGTCTCCACACCAGGCACCTGCAAGCGCATCATCACTTCGCCAAACGCTCCGACCTTACAACTCTGTGTTGCCGAAATGTCATTCGGCTGTTCAGGCATACGCATCCACCAGCTTTTTCAGTTTACTCAGCAGGGTCTGTACATCCTGCACATTGGTATTGCCCTCGCTGTCGATAATGGATGAGTACACATGCGGAATCACCTGTGGCACGCCAGCTTCCAGCGCGATTTGTACTATTGGTTCAAAGTTATCCAGATCGATGCCACCAGTCGGCTCCAGTGCAAAGTTTGCCGCCGCACATGCCTTCACTACCGCACGATATTCATCTTCCAGCTGCAATCCTTTCATTGGAAAATACTTGATCGCATTGCCGCCCATATCGCGAATGAGTGCAATTGCCGCCTCAATCGGTACAATGGCAGGCTGCGTTGCAGCGCTGAATGGACCAGTTGAGATGTTGACATAACCGGGCTTGCCACTTGGCGACACGAGACTGTTAATCCAGCTATCTCGCTTGCCAAGCTGGGCGCGAGTTCGTCCAACTGCCGGAAAGACCTGATTGATATGGGTACCGCCATATTGCGCTGCAATGTCGGCTACGACCGCTGCCTGCCGATGATCACCTGCGCCCAGACCGATGGATACCGCGTCCTCGATCTCACTCCCGTATTCACGCATCGCTGTTATTGCTGTCGCTGCATCTGGATAGCTTTTGGATAATACACCGACCAGTACATGCCCTTCGGCGGCTGCAAAGATATCCTTTGCATTCTCCATACTACCCGCCAGGACATTAAGCGCTGCGCATCCGCGATACAGACGCTTCGCCATCGCCGGGAATAGGTTCTGGTTCTGCTCAGATGCTGTTGAAGATGTGGATTGGTTCATGGATTAACCTCCTATTATTTCGCGTAACCGACTGGCAATTACTTGAAGATCGTCGCCTAGCAGCGGACGCGGATCAATATCAAAAAATCCCTGACGTATTCCATAATCCCGTGTATAAATGGCAATCTCGCCTTCACGCAGTTGATCGTTCACCTGACTCGCATCGTAGCGTGTGATAGACTCATCGATATGCACTCTGCCTCGGAAAATAGCACGTCCCGCTTCATCCTGCACAATGACTACGTTTACCCCCGGCAACGTATCCGACAACGGCACCAGTACGTCTTGCAACGCCTCCTTTTCGACTTCGCTATTGTCCGGCTTGTGACTGTATTCGTCTAACGCCTGTAGAAGACCGAAGGTTGTTTCCTTGCCCACCTTCATACTACGACCGATGCCATGCAGCTGTACCTTTAACCATTCGATATATTGACGCTTACCTGCTACAATTCCCGACGAAGGACCTTCAATCGCTTTGGAACCGCTGAAAATGACAAGGTCAGAGTATGGAATGAATGCCTGCAACTCCTCCTCTGCGGCGGCGTCGATAATGAGCGGAATCTGATTGCGCTGTGCCACTTCCCATGCTTCCTTGTAAGAGATCATATTTTTCTGCACACTATGATGCGATTTTACATACAGAATGGCTGCTGTCTGCTCAGAGATTGCTTCTTCCAGATGCAGCGCCTTGCCTTCGTTCGCATAACCAACCTCAGTGATGCGCCCACCGCCCAGATAGACCATCGTCTCGATCGGTGCGCCATACTGTACATTATGCCCTTTGAATAGCAAAATCTCATTGCGTAGTAGCGGCTCCTGATGCAATCTCATACTGCGCCGATGATCACCTTGCGTCACGACTGCTGCTACCGACAATGCGATGCCGCTGGATGCCGAATTGACGACGACTGCGGCTTCCGAACCGATTGTACTGGCAACACGATCACCTGCCTTATTGACCAGATCGGCAATCTCCACATAACTCTGCCCACCAATCTTCATCGCTTCCATAATCGTATCGGTCGGTGCCGAGACGCCGAGTATACTCATGCGTCCACTGGCATTGATCACACGCTTCAAGCCGTATTTAGCATGCAAAGAATGTTCCATCTTTTACCACTCCTCTGGCTGTAATCAATTGATTGCTCTCGCGTTGCTGTCCATTCGAATCAGTTAAGATCGTCGTCGCTTGCTCAATGGAAAATAGAGTCAGATCAGCTGGATGCCCCACTTCCAGCACTGCCAGCTCCGGTCGGCGCAGCCATTGTGCCGCTGTCTTCGTAACCGCGTCGATGATCTGCTCCAGTTCATAACCTAGCAGCCAAAATTTGCTGAGTACGTTGGACATATTATACACCGGACCGTCCAGTCGGTTGCCGCGATAAATATCAGTGCTAATCGTTTGTAGTGCAATGCCCGCAGCACGTGCCTGCTCCGCCACTTCAAATGAAAAGCTGGCTGAGCCGTGTCCCACATCCAGATGCACGCCGCGTGCCAGCGCCGCCAGCAATTCTGGTAAAGGCTGTCCCGCATTATCAAACAGATTGTTATCCTTACCGTTCAAATAATGCGTAATCACATCGCCATCTGCTAATAGATTCAGCACATCGCGAATATCCGGCGGACCAGAGCCAATATGTACCATGAGCGGCAACTGCAATCGCTCGGACAGTTGACGTGCCCGGCGCAGCGGCTCTAATCCGCTTGCCTTAACTACACTGGAGCTAATTCGTGCCTTCAATCCGATAATCTGCTCACTGTATCGTTGTGCCGCCTGCACTGCCAGCTCTTCGTCAATCCATTCCAGTTGCGATAATTCATCTGTACGCCGTAGTCCGATTTTGGAAATGTTCAGAAATGCGAGTAATGACGTTTGCGCTGACTGTCCCTTTTCCAGCAAAATCCCAATCTCGTCCGCACCACAGCTACCTGCATCTACAATCGTTGTTACCCCATGCTGGATACCGATCTCATCCATATCGTCACCATAGGGCGACAATTCAGCATACGCGTGCACATGTAGATCAATCCATCCAGTCGATACGTACCAGCCATGGCAATCCACAATATGTACGTTGTTGCCGTCTGCTGTATGCTGCTCTAATGCAGCAGATGAATGGGACGGTAGTTCTGATGATGGCTGGTAAGGCGTAATCGTTGTAACGATTCCATCGTCCAACCGGATATTTACTAGACGTTGATCCAGCAATCGCACATGCTGCAACAACAGTGATTCGGTAGAAGAAAGTGAGGATATAGATGGCATAGTAGTTTGTTTGCTAGCATCTACGGTGGCTTGGATATTGTCTTCTGTAGCCGTCTCTGTCTCTGATATGAATGTAGACGATGCAGAGGGCAGAGGTTCTTGTTTCTGCTGTTTGTTGGAATGATTGCGCAAGATGTCCACCTCCTGTTCGCTATGGTGAATGACGCAGGCTTTTGTTTCTTTGTATTACCATATCACATTCTAGATCATATTAAAATATAACGTTATGATGTTTAAATATGTATGGGTTATCATGCTACATCTAACAACCAACATGATAATTTCAAAAAATATCTATAACAAAGATTCATAACAAAGATACCGGACATATATATGCCCGGCATCTTTATTTCCTCATGACCGCACAGTTCTTTTACAAAGTGTGCAGCCTTCTGATGGATATTGAATTACGCTTCAACGATCTCAACGGATTCCATTTTGTCGCGACCTTGGAATGCGTCTACATATTCCATACCTTTAACCACTTTACCGAAAACGGTATGTTGACCGTCCAGATGTGGTTGTGGTTGGTAGCAGATGTAGAATTGGCTTCCGCCTGTGTTGCGACCAGCGTGCGCCATAGCCAGTGTACCGCGCTCGTGTTTGTTCGGGTTGATCTCACAGTTGATTGTGTAGCCAGGACCGCCTGTGCCTGTACCAGTTGGACAACCACCTTGTGCTACGAAGCCTGGGATCACACGGTGGAAAACAAGACCATTGTAGAAGCCATCGTTTGCCAGTTTTTCAAAGTTTGCTACTGTGTTAGGCGCGTCTTGTTCAAACAGATCGATAACAACCTCGCCGCCATTTTCCAATTTTACTTTTGCTTGTTTCGTCATGAATAATCTATCTCCTCTCAGCATTAAGCATGATGATCATGCCGTATCATGTAAACCCATATCCCGCGTTCCTTGGTTCGCCTACTCGCAGCATTGATTCATGCGACGAATACTGCCTGTTCATTGCAATGACAACGACAGGTTGACGGATAAACACAGGATGCCGTACCCGCAGACATCATCGTCCTCGGCACAGCACCCTATCAGTGTACTATGAAATTGCTCTTTACGCAAAGGATATGCAAATGCTGCCATCTAGCTGCGCGACGTTACCGATGCACGCAGACGTGCAGGCACGACATCTTTGCGCGTAATATCTTCAAAACTCTCGCGCTCTACGATCAGATCACTCTGCCCATCATTAACCAGCACCACTGCCGGACGACGGATACGATTGTAATTGCTTGCCATCGAATAGTTGTACGCACCTGTACATGGAACTGCCAGCAGATCACCAGCAACTGGCTCTGCCAGCTCAATATCCCAGATCAGCATATCGCCGCTCTCGCAACATTTACCAGCGATGGATACAAGTTCGGATGGCTCATCGTTGACCCGATTGGCAAGCAATGCTTCGTATTTGGCATCATATAGCGCTGGACGTGGATTGTCGGTCATGCCGCCATCGACAGACACATACTTGCGCACACCCGGAATGTCTTTGCTTGTACCGATTGTGTACAACGTTGTCCCTGCATCACCGACAATGCTGCGACCCGGTTCGATCCAGATTTGTGGCAATTCGCCTTCCAACCCAGCAAACTGCTGCTTGACTGCATTGGCGATTGCTTCCACATACGTATGCGCCGCCAGTGGAGTGTCTTCTTCGATATAACGAATACCGAATCCGCCACCCAAGTTAATCACTTTAAAGCTTACGCCTGCTTCCTGCTGCAATTGACGGGCAAAATCCGCTACCCGCTGTGCCGCCACTTCAAAACCGTCCACTTCAAAAATCTGCGATCCGATATGCGAATGCAGTCCCAGCAGCTCGACGTGCGGCAATTGATGCGCCTGCTTCACTGCTTCCTCCGCTGATCCGTTACCGATATCAAAGCCGAATTTGGAATCTTCCTGTCCAGTAGAAATAAACTCATGCGTATGAGCTTCCACGCCCGGCGTCACGCGCAGTAAAATAGCAGGTTTCAGCCCTTTTTCAGCAGCGATGGCATTCAGCATTTGCAGCTCAATAAAATTATCGACGACAAAGCAACCAATTTGCGCATCCAGTGCCATTTCCAGCTCATCCGGTGTTTTGTTATTGCCGTGAAAATGGATGCGTGCTGCTGGGAAGCCTGCTTCCAGCGCTGTATACAATTCGCCTTCGGATACGACATCCAGCGATAACCCTTCCTCTTCGACAATGCGACAGATTGCCATTGTGCAAAATGCTTTGCTAGCATACGCAACCTGAAACTGCATGCCAGTTGCGCGAAACGCATCCATGTATTCGCGACAGCGCTGACGAATCAGCTGCTCGTCCATAATATATAAAGGCGTGCCATACTGCTCTTTCAGTTCGAGCGTATCACAGCCGCCAATTTGCAGATGTCCTTGTTCGTTGATGGTACTGCTTCCGTGTAAATACATCGTTGTCCTCCGTTCATTTCCTGTCGACTGATGTGATGGCTGGCGCAATGTGGCGCGTGGTGCTGTATCACAATGTAAGGTCAGTATAGATTTGTTATGCGGTGTTCAGAATGGATTAATGTGCTGAACATTTGTATTTTGTGAGTTGCCTTGGTTTGATCGTATATGTTGCTGTGGTGTTAGCTGGTGTTATTGTACCATGGAATGGGTTTGGGTGGTTAAATATGCTGGTGGTTGTATTTTTATGCTTTTGGAGTGAAATGGGTGGTGATTGCATCAAACGCTACGGGAAGGGATTTAGACACGGACTCAGGTGGAGCCGCGGGAATCTACTGGATTAGGAGTACATGTAGATTCCCGCCCCTCCAAAGTCGTCCTTTGTCTAAATTCCCTCCGCTATGTGCATCTATTATCATTTTTAAATCCTGTTAAATTCTAAGGCTATACTATGTTTGATATGGAGAGAAGAATTTGAAATTCAGGGAAGGAATTGTTGCAGAGCAATGGATTAAGAAGAATGTTAGGGGGATATTGTAGAGGTTGATTGGGGGAACGAAGGGTTTACCGATGTACACTTGGTTCGCCATGAGCGGTTGATCTTTACTCATTTTGGGGTAGTGTACATCGGCTGTTGTATGATGTGATATTACCTTGTAATCAGCGTACTGTGTTGTATCGTCAGTTTCCTGATTTTATTATTAACTTCCTGAGATCGACAGGGAGCCGATTTTCAGTGATGGTGAGGTGCAGCTTCCGGTAAAGCGCAGATCGCTGCCTAGTTCTTCTACATTGTTTAACAACTCATAAAAGTTGCCAGAGACGGTGATCTGATTGACGGGGCGGTCGATTACGCCATTTTCGATCCAATAGCCAAGGCACGCGAGTGAGAAGTTGCCACTGGTTGGGTCGGTGCCGGCGTGCATGCCTTGCAGCTCGGTAATCAGCACACCTTTTTCAATGGATCTGATCAGCTCGTCCAGATTGCGAGTGCCGGGCTGGAGATACAGATTATGGTACGAGATGCCCAGTTTACCTTTGTATCCGCCTTTGGAAGCGTTGGCTGTCGTGGATAACCCGGCTTTGGCGGCGGTTTTGCGGTTATGCAGGAATGTTTTGAGCACGCCATTTTGGATCAATGTATGCGGGCTGGCAGCTACGCCTTCGGCGTCAAACATCGTCGTCCCCGGCACATACTCCATCAGCGGATCGTCAATCAGGGTAATATTGCTGCCGGCGATCGATTGCTCTAATTTGCCAACCAGACTGGAAAAGCCTTTTTCGACCTGTTCGGCGGAGAATACGCTCGTATGTGCAGACAACAGCGATGAAGCAGCGTCCTCGCGCAGAATAACTGGATAGTTATCCGATGGTACAGGTGCGGCACCGAGTTTGGATACGACTTCGTGTACTGCTTTGGCGGCAACGTCTTCGATGGAGATATCGTCAAAGTCGCGCAGATCATAGTCGAACCAGCCACCGCTGACCGTTTCGCTGTCAGCTCCGGCGAGTACATATACACTTACACTACCAATGCTGTCACGCTGATGGCAATGCAGTCCTTTGCTATTGGCAATCAGCAACTCATGCTCGCGCACGCTGGCAGAGCTTTGACGCACCATCGTAATGCGCTCGTCGCTGTCTAGTACAAGTTGTTCCAGACGAGTAGCGGCAGCGATTAGCGTTTCGGGAGATGTCTGAATGATCTGCTCCGAGTACGTGTTCAGCTGCGGATAGGAGACGGAACCGCCGAACAGATCGCTATCATCGGCAATCTCCAATATACCGGCATTGCCAGCGGCTTCGTCCAGTAGAAAAGGAATGCTGTCGGCAGCGATCTTTTCGGTGGAGGCGTAGCCCATCTGACCGTTAATCAATCCACGAAACGACAGCCCTTGCGTCTCAGCGACACGATAGCTGTCCACCTCGCCACTGCGTACAACGGCTGCGGTGGAGCGACTTGCCGAGTAATACACTTCCATTTCGGTATAACCGTACACCTTGCCCTGATCAAACAAATGCTGCTGGAACTCTGTAATATTCATCCCTTACTCCCCCTTTCTGCCGCCGATGGTCATCTCGGATACACGTAGTGTCGGCTGTCCGCAATTGACTGGCAGACTTCCGCTGACAGAACCACACATGCCTGGACCGTGATCCAGATTGCCACCAACCATATCGATTTTTTGCAGGATGTCCATGCCTTTACCGATCAAGGTTGCGCCTTTGACTGGTTCAGCGATCTTGCCGTTACGGATCATATAAGCTTCGTTGATCGCAAAGTTAAAATCACTTGTTGCCGTATTGACCGAACCCCCGCCAAGCGAACGGGCGTAAATGCCATATTCGGTATTGGCTATCATGTCTTCGCGGCTCGAATTCCCTTCCGCAATAAATGTATTGTTCATCCGCGATGTTGGTGCAAAACGGTACGATTGCCGTCTACCGGAGCCAGTCGGTGCCATATTCATACGGCGCGAACCGACACGGTCGATCAGATAGCCTTTGAGAATACCGTTCTCGATCAGCACGTTGCGCTGCGTCTTCATGCCTTCGTCATCAATATTAAGAGATCCCCATGCGTTCGGAATCGTACCATCGTCAATAGCAGTCACGAGTGGGGAAGCGATCTGCTGACCAAGCTTCCCTGCAAACACGGACGCGTTCACGCCTACTGCCGTCGATTCCAGTCCATGCCCACACGCTTCATGGAACAGCACACCACCAAAGCCATTTTCGATCACAACCGGCACTTTGCCGCTTGGGGCATAATCGGCTTTGACCATAGTGGCAGCGATACGGCTCGCTTCACGCGCCTCCGCTTCAATATCCAGCCCTTCGATATATTCCAGTCCGGCATGTGCACCAGGTCCGCGGAATCCAGTCTGACGCTGATTGCCATCTACAGCAACCGCGCTCAGACGCAGTCGCGAGTACGTGCGGGTATCTTCTGCCCATAGCCCTTCCGAGTTGGCGATCAACACCTGCTGTTGCCAATTTAGAATACCGACCGACGTTTGTTCAATCAACGGATCAGCAGCTTTGAGCGCTTCATGTGCACGCCGCAAAATATCCACCTTACGTGCATTTTGCGCAGCCGATGGCGGTTGCAGGATCGGATGGCGATTTTCTACTTGCAAACGGTCAAAATTCAGTACAATATCGCCTTTGGCACCTTTCAATGCGCCAGCCGCCTTGCGCGCGGTCTGGATCAAATTGTGCTCGCTCAGATCGCTTGTATAGGCATAAACGGAAAATACGCCCTGTAAAATTCGGATTCCGATGCCATAGTCCCGCCCGGACAGCGCACGTTCCACGACGCCGCCGATCATTCCCAGATCGCGGTCAATTCGGTCCTCAACAAATACTTCTGCAAAATCGCCGCCCGTTTCCAGCGCAACTTGCAGTATGTTTTCCACCAGTGCAGGTTGAAGCATCAGATTCCCTCCAGTCGTTGATGTTGCTACATTTTATGAATACAATAATCGCTGCAAACGTTATCGCATTGCATGTTTGGCAGCGTATAAGCTTCTGTATATTGTAGCATTTTCCAGCGTCCCATCCTAATCGCATAAGCAATTCACGTTACAGCATGTTCAAGCAGTCGTTGTTGAATCAGCCTTTTTCTCGCGGAATACGAAGTACAGCGCAATCAGCATCAGCACAACACCGATCAATCGTTTCCAGCCAAACGGTACAACGGCACTTTCAAACCAGCCAAATTGATCAATCGCCATGCTTGCTACCAGTTGTCCGACAATAACGGAAATAACCGCAGCTGTCACACCAATCTTCGGAACCGCCAATACCATCAGCGACAAATAAATGACGCCGAAGATTGCACATAGCAATTGCCAGCGCGGCACTTCATGCAGATTCAGCATATTGCCCTGACCAAAAAAGTTAACCACAATCGTCAATACAATCGCTCCGGTGAAAAAGGTGAAAAAGGCACTCTCAATCGTGCCAATCTGCCGACCAAGTGTACCGTTAACCGCAGACTGAATACTCAGTCCAATTCCCGCTAACAAAGGTAATATCATCAATACTAAACTCATGCTTCAACCTCCTATAAAATCAATATGAATGATACCGCCAGCAGCACAACTGCCGCTAATCGATTTTTGTTCAATGGAATTCTCTCTGCACCTAGCAGTCCAAAATGCTCAATAATAATACTCATCACAATCTGTCCGACGATAACCGCTGTAACCGATACGCCTACACCGATCAGCGTAACGCTAATTACGAGCAGTCCCAGATACACGACGCCCAGCAGCCCGCCCGTCAGATTCCAGCGTGGTACAGTAAAAATCTGCTTCAAATTCCCTTTACCAAAGAAGAGCGTTACCAGAAAGGTAGCCATTGCCCCGATAATAAAAATGTAATACGTGCTCTCCAGCTCGCCGATATGTTCACCGAGCGCACCGCCGATGGCGGCTTCAATACTCAGCGACATACCTGCAATGACAGCTGCGGCATAGATCAACAGTTTGGTCATGATGTCCACTCCTTTATATTTATATATCGAGAATATTCGATATAAGAACACGAAAAAGAACCTGACCCGGTCAGATTTCCTGATCGAGAAACCGGGCCAATTGCTTAATGTTATCCTCATTGCGCCGATAATACGTCCATTGCCCGTAACGAACCGCTTCCAGCAGTCCCGCCTTCTGCATCATGGACAGATAATGCGACACGGTTGACTGAGACAGATTCACCTTGTCCTGAATATCGCCGACACACACACCGCCCTTGATGCTAACCTCCTTCGGCAGATGCGCTTGCTGTTTGGGAAAATGCTGCTCAGGTTCTTTCAACCATTGCAAAATCTGTAGACGCGTCCGATTGGACAGCGCTTTAAACATATCGATTTCCGTCATGAGACACAGTGTATATCGAATAAGTTCGATATGTCAAATCCCTCATGCAAAATTCATACTTTCCCTGAATCATTTGCTTGATAAGTGGCTAAATACATACAGACGACAAATTCTCATATCTCAATGCAATCAGACTTGGTATACTGAGACAAAGCATTGAGCTTGGTGGCGTTTACAACTATATACCGACAGGGGGATTCTTTTGAAAAAGATTGTGTTTGCTTTATTAGGTCTGCTCGTATTGCTGACCTCTATCCCGATGCCTGCCGCTCAAGCCGCGAGCAGCTCCATTGTGGACTCTACCGCCACCTATACATATGCGCGAATGACTCGGGACATCCAGACACTCGCCAAAACGTACCCGGATGTGATTGAATACAAATCCATCGGCAAAACAAAATACGGACGTGATATTTGGGCAGTCGGTCTGGGACATGGACAGGCGACCGTATTTATTAACGGCTCGCATCATGCGCGTGAATGGCTGACCACTACGCTCAATATGACGATGATCGAGCAATACGCCGCTGCCTATACCACCAATCGTACCTTTGAAGGTTACAATGTACGCGGTATTCTGGACAAAACGAAAATCTGGTTTGTGCCGATGGTCAACCCAGATGGCGTAACACTGCAACAGCTTGGCTTGAGCCAGTTTCCCGCTTCCATTCATCAGGCACTTATTCGTATGAATGGCGGCAGCACCAATTTCAAACGTTGGAAAGCCAATCTGCAAGGCATTGATCCGAACCGTCAGTATGATTCTTACTGGGCGACACTGGAAGCGAATGTAGCGTATCCGTTCTGGCGCAACCACAAGGGCACCGCTCCAGTGCAGACGCTAGAAAATAAGGCGATTGTGAACTTTACATATGAGATCGATCCGGAAATCGCCGTTTCCTATCATTCTGCCGGACGTATTCTCTATTGGAGCTTCCATACGCTGGCGGCGAATCTGCCGCGTGATAAACGATTGGCGAATATCTTCCGCCAGTTTACCGGCTATCAGCTGATGCCGCAGCGTAGCGATTCCTCTGGTGGTGGCTATACAGACTGGTTTATTACGACCTTTAAGCGTCCTGCCTTCACACCGGAGATCGGGATCAAGAATGGCGAGACTAACCTGTCCGTATCTGTCTTCCCTGAAGAATGGCGTCGTAACAAGAAAATTGGTCTTTGGATCGCTCAAGAAGGATATGCCCTGTGGGCGAAGAAAAATCCCAATCCGGTTATTCCGCTGAAAGTACTGATCGACGGTCAGGCACCGGCAAGTGAAACGCAAGCATTCCTGCGTAACGGTATCAACTATGTTGCATACAAACCGCTGCTGAAACAATACGGCTTCAATGCGTTCTGGGATCAAACGACCAAGACGGTCACTGCAACATCCAGCGCATCCGGTACAATCAGCTTCACGATGGGTAGTAAATATGCACGCGTGAACGGCAAAGTGGTTACGATGGGCGGAGCGCCGATTATGACGGATAACGTCATTTACGTACCAGCACGTCTGATCAGTCAGGCAACTGGCGCAGCACTGGAAGTGGACAGCAAATCTGGCGAAATTCGCTTTACGAGTCCAGCACCTGCGGAACCGGTCATCCCACCAACCGAATCGGAGCAACCACCGGAAGCAGAATCCAATCCAGTCGATGTCCCAGCAGCACCAACCAGCGTGGAAGATTCCACGTATGGTGAATCCTAATCGTATCCATCAAATACCGCTTCTTCACAAACAGACTCTATCTGATCATGGATAGAGTCTGTTTTCTGTTTGTTGTATCCACCACTACATACACCAAACCACCATTACATATACCAAACATTATGAGAAATCATTGCAAATAAACCACCGAAGCGAATGTCGGTGGTTTTGCTGCTTCTGAGGTTTATGATCCTGTCTACGTCCATATGTAGAGCGAGAACGCTTAGGCACTCCCTTCAACATTGTCTTGTTCCTCTTCTTGCCAGCCCTTACACACATCCAGCCATCCTTTGGAACCAGCAAAACGTTCCAACTCTGGCAATGTTAATTCAATCGCTGAATTGCTGCTACCACATGCAGGAAAGACAGTATCAAACCTTTTCAGCGATTCATCCATATATACGTCCAATGGATGAGCCAGTCCAAAAGGGCACACTCCGCCTACTGCATGCCCCGTTTGCTCCAACACTTCCTCCGCAGTCAGCATACGCGGTTTGAAATGAAATGCCGCGCGGAACTTTTTGTTGTCGATCTTGGCATCGCCTGCTGCAACGATCAGTACCGCCAGCTCCCCTTCACCACGAAACGAGATCGTTTTGGCAATACGTGCCGGGATAACACCAATTGTATCCGCAGCTTCCTGTACCGTCGCGCTGGACGCTTCAAACTCCTGGATATCCTGCTCGCGTCCAAATTGCCGGAAATGCTCTTTTACACTTTCAATCGCCATATTTCGTTCTGCCTCCGATCTTGTCTGTCTCAACCTAGTCATTCCATCATCGTTCCACTGCAAATGCTGTTAGCAACAGACGGACTCTGTACTTTATGTCAATCTTAGGAACATATACTAAAACAATCTCTCATGTCCGTCAAATCAGGTTGAACGATCTGCAAACGTCTGACATAATAACGATAGCTCGCCGAACGGATACAGTAACGCGGTGTCGGGTAACAGAAAATAGAGATGCCGATATCCCCCGTTTGTGCCGCCTATTATGTTATGAGGAGAGGTTGTTGGTTATGAAAGGAATCATTACTGTACTCGGAAAAGATAAGGTTGGCATCATCGCTGGCGTATGTACATACCTGGCTGGACAGAACGTGAATATTCTCGATATTTCGCAAACGATTGTTCAGGATTACTTCAATATGATGATGATCGTCGACGCATCGGGTGCAAGCAAAGCATTTGAAGAATTGGTTGAGGATTTGCAGCAGCTTGGCGTCGAGATCGGTGTTGAGATCAAGCTGCAACATGAGGATATTTTCAGTACGATGCATCGTATTTGATTGTACTCACATCTATTCAGTAACCGTATCATTCGCATCCTTTTTTAGAATGACTATGGGTACTCGGTGAAATGAATAGATGGATGACTATAGGAGCAACGAACGCAACATTATGCGTTAAGAGACTACTACGCTGCTAGTCTGTGCGGCGTTTTTATACAGGAGGAATACTATGATTTCAATCGTTGAAGTACAGGAAACGAATAAAATGATCCGCGAAATGAATCTGGATGTGCGAACGATCACGATGGGCATTAGCCTGCTCGACTGTGGTCATAGCGAGCTGGATGTATTCAACCGCAATATTTACGATAAAATTACCAAACTCGCTGAGAAACTGGTCAAAACTGGCGAAGATCTGGAACGTCAATTTGGTATTCCTATTATCAATAAACGTATCTCCGTCACCCCGATTGCCATCGCTGCGGGCGGCGTCAATGCTGAATCGTACGTGCCAATTGCCGAAACGCTGGACCGGGCGGCACGCGAGGTCGGTGTGAACTTTATCGGCGGCTTCTCTGCTCTCGTACACAAAGGCTTCACGACCAGCGACCGCAAGCTGATTACTAGCATTCCAGAAGCGCTAGCGACGACCGAACGTGTCTGCTCGTCCGTCAATATCGGCTCCTCCCGCAGCGGCATCAATATGGATGCCGTCAAATGGATGGGCAGTATCGTAAAACAAACGGCACAATTAACCGCCGACCGCGATTCTGCTGGCTGCTCCAAGCTGGTCATCTTCTGTAATTCGGTCGAAGATAATCCATTTATGGCAGGTGCGTTCCATGGTGTCGGTGAAGCCGAATGTGTGATCAATGTCGGTGTCAGCGGTCCTGGTGTGGTGAAGCGTGCGCTGGAAGATGCAAAAGACAGCGATTTTGAAACGCTATGCGAGACGATTAAACGTACAGCCTTCAAAGTCACCCGTGTCGGTCAATTGGTCGCACAAGAAACCTCCAAACGTCTCGGTGTTCCTTTTGGCATCGTCGATCTGTCTCTCGCGCCAACACCGGAAATTGGCGATTCCATCGCTGAGATTTTCCAAGTGATGGGTCTGGAAGAAGCAGGTGCGCCCGGCACAACAGCGGCACTTGCGATTCTGAACGATAACGTCAAAAAAGGCGGCGTAATGGCATCCTCCTATGTCGGTGGTTTGAGCGGTGCATTTATCCCTGTTAGCGAAGACCACGGTATGATCGAAGCGGTTCAGCGTGGCGCACTCACACTGGAAAAACTGGAAGCGATGACGTGTGTCTGCTCGGTCGGTCTGGATATGGTTGCAATTCCGGGCGATACAAAGGACTCCACCATTTCTGGTATTATCGCTGACGAAGCGGCAATTGGTATGGTGAACAATAAAACGACCGCTGTCCGCATCATTCCCGTGATCGGCAAGCAAGTCGGCGAAATTGCTGAATTCGGCGGGCTGCTGGGGTACGCTCCGGTGATGCCAGTCAACGGCTTCAGCTGCGAGAGCTTTATCAACCGCGGCGGACGCATTCCAGCGCCGATTCATAGTTTTAAAAACTGATATTTTCCCGATTGGATATATCGCAGCACATGGTACACACAGAATCAGCAAAAAGGCTACCTCGTAACAAGGTAGCCTTTTTGCTTGATCAATAAGTGAAATCCACGACTTCAAAGATAGTATTCTTACTTTCTTTTGAAGTTTACTCAAACAAAAGGCTACACTTCATCTCTAAAAATCAGATGAAGCGCAGCCTTATTTTTGTAATACTTCCTTAAAATAAATTACATCTGTGGAATGATCGCCAGTACGAGCTTCAGGAACTGATCACGTACACGATCTGCGGTTTCCATCACTTCGTCATGCGACAACGGTTGATCCAGAATACCTGCTGCCATGTTCGTAATACAGGAAATACCGAGTACTTCCAGACCTGCATGACGCGCCACAATCGTTTCCGATACGGTAGACATACCTACAGCATCCGCACCGAGTGTGCGCAGCATACGGATTTCGGATGGAGTCTCATACGTTGGACCGAGCAGACCAGCGTAGACGCCTTCTTGTACTTTCAGACCTTGCGAAGCAGCGGTTTCTTTGAATACGCTGCGCAGACGACGGCTATATGCTTCAGACAGATCAGGGAAACGTACGCCCAGCGCTGGATCGTTAGGTCCAATCAGCGGGTTGCGTCCGGTCATGTTCAGATGATCGCTCAGTACCATCAGATCGCCCGGCTCATACGATGTGTTGACACCACCAGCGGCATTTGTGACGAGCAGACTGGATACGCCCAGCTCCTTCATCACACGTACTGGGAAAGCAGTCACTTCTGGACCGTATCCTTCGTACATATGGAAACGACCTTTCATCATTACAACCGGACGTCCTTGTACATTGCCGAGCAGCAGTTCGCCGTCGTGACCTTCTACTGTCGATACTGGGAAATGTGGAATATCCCCGTATGGAATGGATACGCCGTCTTCAATCAGGTTGGCAAGAATGCCCAGACCGGAACCGAGAATGAGACCGATCTCGGGGTTGATACTGCTTTTGCTGCGGATATAGGATGCAGCTTCTTGAATCGTTGCTTGTGTAATCACTGTCATGATATGTCCTCCTTGATGGATAGGGATAAAATAAGCTGTTCCACATGTATTGCGATTGTGCTATTACCCGTTACGGATCAGGTCGCGTTCGCGCGCGGATGATTTGCCTCGTAGACGTCCTTCATATTCTTCTTGGATACGCGCGTGTAGATCTGAGTTGTCGAAATGTCGGCATGACCAAGCATCTCCTGTACCGAACGCAGATCGGCACCATTTTCCAATAGATGCGCGGCAAAAGAATGACGTAGCGTATGCGGCGTAATATCCATCTCGATCCCAGCTTCACGGGCATGCTTTTTGATGATTTTCCAGAAGCCCTGCCGAGTCAATCGTGTACCGAGCTGATTGACGAACAGCGCCAGTTCTTCTTCACGATTGCGCACCAATTGCTGGCGACCATCCTGTACATATTCACCGATTCGTTTAACAGTCACGCCAGTAATGGGAATGATCCGCTCTTTACCTGAGCTGCTAGAACATCGCAGAAATTTCAGATCTAGGCGCACATCTTCCACATTGACCGAGATTAGTTCGGATACGCGAATCCCTGTCGCATACAGCAGTTCTAGCATCGCGCGATCACGCCGTCCCTGCGGAGTGCGGTTATCCGGCGCTTCCAGCAATCGTTCCACTTCTTCCACGCTCATGACATGTGGCAGACGCTTCTCCGGTTTGGGTGCTTCCATATGTATCGACGGGTCTTGTTGAATGACATTTTCACGTACCAAATACTGACAAAAGGAGCGCAACGAAACCGTCATCCGTGTAATGGTGGATGACGCTCTACCGATCTGGCGCATTTCACCGAGAAACAGGGCGATATGTGTCTTGCGAATCTGATCCGGCATCATAATATAACGCTGATGAGCAAAATCAATAAACTGACTCAAATCGCGCTGATACGATTCCAGCGTATTGCGGGATAGACCTTTTTCCTCCGTCAGATAACGGATAAACTTCTCTAAATATTCGTTCATCTCAAGTCAGCCTCCTCTATATGTCTGTGAAATGGATGGTGTTATGTACGTACGATCATACTGTTGATGCAAAGGTGGCTTCGATACCATTATATGCTCTATATGCATCGTCCTTTTGCAAGCGCTCTAGCAAATGAACAGCATGAAGGATATAACGGTATCCATTACGGCAAAAAGACTCTCTCCCGAACAGCCAAAATTATCGGGCGAGAGTCTCTGGTATCCATTTCATCTATTCAGTTACGTCATCAGCCTGTTATGCAGGTAGTCTGAATCTTAATGGCACGGCGGTACGAATTACTGCCCGTTGCCGGATTGATCTTCCCCAGTCTCCTTATCCTTGCATCGGTAACAGATCCCGTAAAAGTCCAGTCGGTGATCCAGAACCGCGAAGTCGAATTCCTTATCCAGCCGTTCTTCCAATGGTCCCAGCCAATCCTCACGAATCTCGTCCATGCTTCCGCATTGTACGCAGATCAAGTGATGATGGTGATGCTTGCTCGTGTCGGTACGCAGATCGTAACGCGCCACGCCGTCGCCAAAGTTGATTTTCTCCACGACATGCAGTTCACTTAGTAGCTCAAGGGTACGGTAAACAGTTGCCAGACCGATTTCGGGAGCTTTTTGCTTGACGAGCATGAATACGTCCTCGGCACTCAGATGATCTTCTTCGTTCTCAAGGAGCACTCGCACGGTAGCTTCCCGCTGGGGTGTTAGTTTGTAACCTTTGGATTGTAGTTGATGTTTGATTTTATCGATCCGTGCTTCCATTTTTGCCCTCCCCCTGTGGAAATCACTGCATCGCTGAAATGCTCACTTCAATTATTATAGGGGGATTAGGAAGTTAAAGTCAAACGTTTTAGCATCTTGAGGTGGGTGGTGTTGGAGTGGGGCAACTTTGCTGGAGGTGCACTAATGATGGTAGTGTAACAGCGCTGCGGCAAGGGATAAGGGAACGGACTCCAGTGGAGCCGCAGGAATCTTTTGGAATGGGAAGTGCTTGAAGATTCCCGCCCCTCCAAAGTCGTCCTTTTCCTTTATTCCCTTGCCTCCGCTCTGTGCTTGTCTGGGGGTGGAGAGGTAAATTTAATATTAGCATTAGCATTAGCATTAGCATTAGCATTAGCATTAGCATTAGCATTAGCATTAGCATTAGCATGTGAAAGTGTAATGGAATAGGTATAGGATTGGCTATGTAAAATAAAAAACCGCAACTTTTGAGCTGAGTGGCTCAATGGATGCGGCTTTATGCTTGTTTCTTTTGCGATGTAGGCGAAGGTATAGCTCTACCCTTTGACAACTTTACCGTAGGTTCCGCCGCCTCCGGCACTTAGGGTGAGTGTGCCGGTTCTTGCTTGGTGGATGTAGTCTGCGATTTCGGTGCCGACGATGGTAGCGAGGTCGGTCGTTGATGTATTGTGCAGGATGTCCATTTCGGTACCGAAGGCATCCAGCAGGCGGTTCATTTTGGCGGGACCTAGACCCGGGATGAAGGCTAGTGGTACTTGATAACGGTATGGCGGTCGGCTGGACGGTGGCTGTGGGTTGGGACGATCAGCGATGTTCAAGACGCGGTCGAGAACGCCGACAGTCAACTTGGTGCTACCACAATACGGGCAGCGTTCCAGCGCCGCTTCTGGCTCGTGAATGATATGCTCGCAGTTCATGCAGTAGGTGCGGTGGTATTTGCCAAGACGCGGGTCAAGTCCATAATTGGCCTCGATATGGCGTCCGTTTGTACCGCGTAGCACCTGCACCAGCTCGTCGAAGCTGGCTTCTTGCATCTGCATGACATTATACTCGCGACCGATTTTGCTGAGGGAATGGGCATCGGAATTCGTTAGCAGTGAGTACATATCCAGCTCGCTGATATAGCCTGCCATTTCGGTATCGGCGCTTAATCCCAGCTCGCCGCCATCGATCTGCTCCAAATTAAGTACATGCTCCATTCGATCGGTGACGCTGCCGTAAATGCCTTTGTGCGGGGTAAACATATGCGCAGGCATGAACAGACCACCACGCTGCTTCACCTGCTGCTGCAATTCGCGATAACTGGTATACAGACGCTGCGAGCTAAGCTGAAGATTCTTCATATGCTTGCCCATCCATTGCGCGAAGTCGTCCATCAGCTCCAGATCGCGAAAATAAACTAGCACATGTGCTTCATGATGGCCCGGCTCACGAATTTCGATCTCGGAGCCGAGCAGAATGGTCGTATCGCGATACCGAATACCGCCGCCCGGAATTTCGCTCATCTCACCACTGGAGATCAGATTACGAATATCCTGACGAACACCGGGCGAGTGGCAGTCGATAATACCGATCAGGTTAATGCCCTTGCGCAAGGACGCTTCGCGGGCGATATTCGCAAAGGTCAGATTGCGACTGCCGCTGATCTTAACCGGCTGCCCATCTTCGCTGCGACCGATATGAATATGCAGATCTGTGTAAATGCGCTGCAAACCTGTGGAAACATCCCCAGTGGAGTCTAGTTGTCTGGTTTGCTTGTTCATCATATTATCCTTCACTGTCCAAGCTTGCCGCCAAGTTTGATCAGCTGCCATGCTTGTACTGCCATAATCGTTTTTGCATCGCTGATTTGTTGATTGGCAATTTGCTCGTATGCCTGTTCCAGCGTGATTGTGCTCATTTCCAGAAATTCGTCCTCATCCAGCTTCGCTTCGCCTTCGATCAGCTCGTCCGCCAGATACAGATGAATCAGTTCATCCGCAAAGCCCGGCGATGTATAGAAGGAAAATAACAGCTTCAGCTCTTTGGCTTCATATCCGGTTTCTTCCTTCAATTCACGCGCGATGGCATCCTTTGGATCTTCGCCGATTTCTAGTTTGCCTGCTGGAATCTCCACCTGCGTGCGTCCAAGCGGCTGACGGAACTGCTCAACGACGATCATTTTATCGTCATGAATTGCTAGTACAGCGACCGCGCCGTTATGACGAATGATCTCGCGTTTGCTTGTTTCGCCGTTAGGCAGTTGTACGGTATCGACTTGCAGCTTGATCACTTTGCCATCAAAAATCTTTTCGGTGGACAGGGTAATTTCGTCCAATGCGGGGTTCGGTGTATGGTTGGAATTTGTCATAATGAGCCTCCTGAACAAGTGTAGTGTATGCCTTATCGTGAATGGCGATGCGCATAACGTTTATGCTTTGACTTTGGCTGTTTCCTGTACAATCTCGATGACAAGACGTGCAGCGTTCACTAGATCGTCACGGTGAATGCGCTCGCTTGTTGTATGAATATGTTCGTAGCCTACTGCCAGATTCGCGGTCGGCACACCCATCCCATTGAAAATGTTGGCGTCACTGCCACCGCCGGTATGAAAAATATCATTCGGCAGACCGAGGTTGGCGGATGCGCGCTGAGCGAGTGCCACCACTTCATCATCAGCTGTAAATTTGTAGCCCGGATAGACGATCACACTTTGGAAATGTGCCTTGGCGCCAAAATCAGCACATGTACTTTCTAACGATGCTTGCATTGCTTCCAGTTGGGTCACGACTTTCTCATGTACCAGACTGCGCGCTTCCGCTTCCAGACGAGCATAATCGCATACGACATTGGTTGCGCCGCCGCCTTCGAATTTACCGATATTGGCGGTTGTTTCGTGGTCGATGCGTCCTAGCTTCATACGGGAGATTGCTTTGCCTGCTACTTGAATGGCACTGATGCCGTCTTCTGGATTCACACCAGCATGTGCAGATTTGCCGTAGATTTCCATCACGACACGCGCTTGTGTCGGTGCCGCTACAGCAATCGTACCAACTGCACCGTTACAGTCCAGTGCATAGCCAAATTCGGCATCCAGCAGCGACGAATCCATCGCGCGTGCACCCATCAGCCCGGATTCTTCACCAGCAGTGATGACAAATTGAATCTGACCATGCGGGATGTTTTGCTCGCTCAATACACGCGCCATTTCGAATAATGCAGCTACACCAGCTTTGTCATCTGCGCCGAGAATCGTCTCACCAGCACTGCTGATCCAGCCCTGTTCATCCATAACTGGCTGAATACCGATGCCCGGTTTCACTGTATCCATATGCGTTGTGAAGAAGATTTTCGGGAAAGGCTGCTCTGTATTGGGTGCCAGCGTTGCAATCAGATTGCCTGCACCGTGACCTGTTTTCGCCGCGGATTCGTCTTCCACGACGGTAAAGCCGAGCGCAATCAGCTTCTCGGTCAGCACATCGGCGATCACACGCTCCTGCTTCGTTTCGCTGTCAATCTGTACAAGCTCCATAAATTCTTCGATCAGTCTGTTTTGTGATACCACAACAATTCGCCCCTTTAATCTATATACAATTTCGATAGTGAATCCGACCGGATGTAGGATGAAAGATACATCTACACGCCGTTATCGTGTTATATCAGAGCTGACATAAGGATGATAAACCTCTTTGCAAATGGGCATGGGAATAGGTATGATAACAGAGATACGCCTTTACGCGGAGAACAAGTATGTTCTATTAGCGAACAGATATGTTCTCTTGCGAACAAACAAGTATGTTCTCTTAGCGAACAGGTATGCAGCTGTATATTATTTACCAATTGGCAAAGGAGTCCCGTTATGCAACAGAAAAAATGGTTTAAAGTGTTCGTTTATGTCATGCTGATCGCGCTGGTCGGATCGGTTATTTTCTCCCTCGTTCAGCCGTTTCTATAGAAGGCTGTCCCATACCGGCTGCTCATAGCCAAAATGACGCACAAAATGCGGTACTATATCCTCAGCAACCTGACGGATATCATATGCGCGGCCGGTCATATCTTCTAACGATGTTACCCCGTATTGCTCAATACCACACGGAATAATGCCGCTGAACCCTTCATGTTGAATCCCTGAAGTTACATTAAAAGCAAAACCGTGACTCGTAATAAAGCCTTTGCGATTGCGGCATTTGTTGAACTTAATGCCGATCGCGGCAATTTTCAGATCACCGATCCAGACACCGGTGTACTCTTCTTTGCGTCCCGCTTGAATGCCCTGCTCGGCGAGATAGTCAATGATAACCTGCTCCAGTGTGCGCAAGTACGTGTGTGGGTCCATGCCTTTGGCAATATCAAGCAGCAAAATCGGATAACCGACCAATTGCCCCGGACCGTGATATGTAATGTCCCCGCCACGGTCAATTTGAAAAACGGCGATGCCGCGTTCCTTCAACTCTTCCTCGCTCCATAACAAATGCTCTGGATGGCGCTGTGAGCCAATCGTGTACGTCGGCGGATGCTGAAGCAGCAATAGCTGTTCGTCTAGCTCTCCCTGATCAATGTGCTGCACCAGTTCCTTTTGTCTGTCCCATGCTGACGCATATTCCATCAAAGGAGTATAAGAAACGTGAATGGACCTGCTCATGCTGAAACACTCCCTCCCCATCGTTAACCTCAATTGCGGAATTTGAAGAAAACATAAGCAAAAGGTCGACAAAACCGTATGGCTGTCAACCTTCTGCATATGCGTATTCCGCTGCGTATTCACTTTATTTAATGTACCGCATTCCCTCATGCAATACAACTTTGAACGTGGATCAGTACAGCTTCGTATCCATGCTGTAGCCTTCGAGATTATCTTTTACCCGTTGTAGGAAACGACCGCTGATGACGCCGTCCAGAATCCGGTGATCCAGCGACATACATAGATTCACCATCGAACGGACACCGATCATATCGTTGATTACAACTGGACGCTTCACAATCGATTCAAACGTCAGAATCGCTGCCTGTGGATAGTTGATAATCGGATACGACAGTACCGAACCGAAGGAACCTGTATTGTTCACAGTAAATGTACCACCTTGCATATCGTCCAGCTTCAGCTTACCGTCACGAGTGCGACGTGCCAGATCGTCAATCTCATGTGCAAGCCCGGCGATATTTTTCTGATCAGCGCGCTGGATGACTGGCGTCATAACGGAATCCTCGGTGCCGACAGCGAGTGAGACGTTGATATCGCGTTTTACGATAATTTTATCGACTGCCCAGACGGAATTGACGATGGGATAGTCTTTGATCGCGTTCACGACTGCCTTGATCAGGAATGGCAGGTAGGTTAAAGTAATGCCTTCGCTACGTTTAAATTCATCTTTGAGCTTGTTGCGCAGCATAACGAGATTGGTTACATCCACTTCGATCATCGTCCACGCATGTGGAATTTCCGATACGCTCTGACGCATATTGCGAGCAATCGCATTACGCAGCGGGGTTACGTCGATCATATGCTCGCCGCGTCCCGGTGCAGATTCGCTCTGTTCCAGTTCGATCTTCGGAATGGCCGGCGTTTCGCTCAAATGGATACCCGAATTACGAACCGCATAATCAGTTGCAGACGGTGTCTGAGCAGCAAACGATGGAGCTGGTTGTGTAGAAGTTGCTGCTTGTTGCTGATTGGCGGCAGGTGCAGAACCTGCTACGGCGCTACCATTTTCCACGGCTTTGAGCACATCGCGACGAGTTACACGTCCGCCAGCGCCAGTGCCTTGAATCAGCGATAAATCCAGTCCGTGCTGACCAGCCAGCGTTTGTACAGCAGGAGAATAACGTCCAGCCATAGCGCCAGATGCAGATGGAGTAGCAGTGCGCTGTGGTGCTGGTGCAGACGATGCAGCCGCTGTCGGTTCCACTGCTTGCGGTGTAGATGGGGAAGCTGGTACCGTCGGTTGCGTTGCCTGTGGCGGATTCGCTGGTGCTTCACCTTCCACGTGAATACGGCAAATGATCTCGCCAACAGCGACTTCCTGACCTTCTGCCGCCAGCAATTCACCCATGATGCCCTCCATTACGGATGGAATCTCAGCGTTTACTTTATCGGTAATCACTTCACAGATCGGTTCATACTGGTCGACCGGATCGCCGGGCTGCTTGAGCCATTTGGCGATGGTTGCGGATACGAGCGATTCCGCCAGTTGCGGCATCGCGATATCAGTCGGTTTTCCTTGTTGAGACATTATTTTCACTCCTGAAAATTGCCGGTCACCCTGTAGATGAACCGGCAATTTATTTTGGTTGTTGTTGCGTACTACATGTTGCATATTACATAAGATGGCACGGACAGGCGGTTCAACCTTCCGCTGCCATTGAATGATGCAGATATGATCTATTTTTAGAAAAGAGCAAGATCGCGCATGGCGGCTTTCACTTTGTCTTTGTTCAGCATATACGCTTTTTCCTGCGGCGGGTTGATCGGCATTGCCGGTGCATCTGGTCCTGCCAGACGGCGAATCGGTGCATCCAGATCGAACAAGCATTCCTCGGCGATAATGGCAGCCACTTCGCCGCCAACACCGCCAGTCAGATTGTCCTCATGCACGATCAGCACTTTACCCGTACGACGAGCCGCATCGATAATGCCCTGACGGTCAATCGGCTGAATGGTACGCAGATCCAGTACATGACTAGTAATGCCTTCCTGCTCCAGTTCCTCAGCAGCTTGCATGATGAAATGCAGGGGCAGACTGTAGCTGATTACGGTAATATCGTCGCCTTCGCGCAACACATTGGCTTTGCCGATTGGCACGACATAATCATCCTCCGGCACATCACCTTTGATCAGCTTATAGCATTTTTTATTTTCAAAAAAGAGTACCGGGTCTGGATCGCGAACGGCTGCTTTGAGCAATCCTTTCGCATCGTAGGCGGAGAATGGAGCAACGATCTTCAATCCAGCAGTTCCGAAGAACACCGACTCCATACATTGTGAGTGGTACAGACCGCCGAAAATACCGCCACCGATCGGTGCGCGTACGACCAGCGGACAGCTCCAATCGTTGTTAGAGCGATAGCGAATTTTCGCCGCTTCGCTGATAATCTGGTTCGTTGCTGGCAGCATAAAGTCGGAGTATTGCATCTCAGCAATCGGCTTCATGCCGTACATTGCCGCACCGATGGCTACACCGGCAATCGCGGATTCCGACAACGGCGTATCCATCACACGATCTTCGCCGTACAGCTCTTGCAATCCTTTGGTCGTCGTGAATACGCCGCCTTTGACACCGACATCTTCACCGAGTACGAATACATTCTCGTCCAGCGCCATCTCTTCTTTCATCGCCAGACGAATCGCATCAATATATTCCATCATTGCCATTACTGTGCATCCTCCCCGTCACCTGCAAATACATGCAGCAGTGTGTCTTCCGCGCGCGGATAAGGGGCGTTGTCCGCGTATTCGGTCGCTTCCTTCATGATCTGCGTGCATTCCTTTTGCAGCTCCTGATCTTGCTCTTCGGTCCAAATGCCGCAATCTAGCAAATATTGCTTGTAGCGCGGTACGCCGTCTTTTTTCCAGTTTGCGTCTACTTCTTCCTTCGTCCGGTAGGCCAGATCGTTATCAGAAGTGGAATGTGGAGCCAAGCGGTAAACCATCGATTCGATCAGTGTTGGACCTTCGCCGTTCATCGCACGCTCACGGGCTTCTTTAACCGCCGCATACACTTCCAGCACATCGTTGCCGTCTACGCGTAGACCGGGGAAGCCGTAACCAAGTGCACGGTCGCTAACTTTACCGCTCAATTGCTTGTGCAGCGGTACCGAGATTGCGTACTGGTTATTTTCACACATAATGATTACCGGCAGTTTATGTACACCGGCAAAGTTACAGCCTTCGTGGAAGTCGCCCTGATTGCTGGAACCTTCACCAAACGTGACGAAGGATACCAATTTCTGCTTCTTCATCTTGGCGGCAAGTGCGACGCCAACAGCGTGCGGTACTTGCGTCGTTACCGGACTAGAGCCAGTTACAATGCGCAGACGCTTGCTGCCAAAGTGACCTGGCATCTGACGTCCACCGCTGTTCGGGTCTTCCGCTTTGGCGAATGCCGATAACATCAGTTCGCGAGCAGTCATACCAACAGACAGTACAAATCCGTAATCGCGATAGTATGGCAGGAAATAGTCTTGATCCCGATCCAGTGCAAATGCTGCACCGACCTGAGTCGCTTCCTGTCCAACACCGGATACGTGGAAATTAATTTTACCAGCGCGTTGCAGCAGCAGACAACGTTCGTCAAACTTACGCGCCATCATCATATATCGATACAGTTCAATCGCCTGTTCGTTGCTCAGCCCGAGCTGTTCATGCCGGGTTTGCTGGTCAATAGTACCTTTTGCTTTCATCACAGGTACCTCCTTCATCAATAGCGAAGCCGTTATGCGGCTTCCTGGCTGTGTGGATTATGCTTCATCCGATTAGGATGCACGTTGCCTTTTGCCTGTATAGGTTAAGGGTACACTTCTGTCTCTCCATTCGCAAATGGTGCTACTCTATCTGCATGTGTGACGCAGTATATAACCGGATACCATGCAGTGTATACGTCATCATTGGCGCTTGTCTTAAAACCTGGTACTAAGACTTAGGTACAACCCTATTATAAGCATACTTTCTGACAAAAGAAAAGATGGATTTGTCCATTCTGCAGAATGGGCAGTCCATCTTTTACAATTTGTTGAATTTACATGCCAGTCGCTTTGCCATCGACTGCTAGCATCGCTTCACCCATAATCTCAGCAAGCGTCGGATGCGCATGCACCGTTTGTCCAACTTCCCATGGCGTAGCATCAAGGAATTGCGCCAGTGCCGCTTCGCTGATCAGATCTGTTGCTTGTGGACCGATAATCTGCACACCAAGCAGATCGTCGGTTTGTGCATCGGCAATCACTTTGACGAAGCCATCGCTCTCGCCGTGAACAAGTGCCTTGCCGATTGCTTTGAATGGGAATTTGCCGATTTTGACGGTTTTGCCTTGCGCTTCTGCTTGTGCTGCGGTAATGCCAACACTGGCTACTTCGGGGCGAGTATATACACAGCGCGATACTTGATCGGCGTCATAATGCACAGGTTCGCCAGACAGATGATGCACAGCGGCGATCCCTTCATGACTAGCAGCATGGGCGAGCTGCAATCCGCCGATAACATCGCCAATTGCATAAATATGCGCTTCGCTCGTCTGCATATTGGCATTGACTTTGATAAACCCGTTTTCCACCTGAATATCCGTATTAGCAAGACCGATCGTCTCCACGTTCGCACGACGTCCTACCGATACTAGCATCTGCGATGACGTCAGAGTGATAGTCTCTTCCTTATGCAGCATATCGATGGACAATTCGCCATCACCGGGACGATATGTATCCAGTTGCAGCGCCGCTCCCGTGTAAATGGTTACGCCACGCTTCTCCAGCAAACGACGCAGCTCGCGTGCCACTTCTTCATCCTCCAATGGCAAAATCTGCGGTGCCGCTTCAACAACCGTCACCTGCACGCCAAAGTCATTCAGCATCGATGCCCACTCCATACCAATTACGCCGCCACCTACGATCAGAATCGATGCCGGCAATTGCTCCAATTGCAGCGCATGATCGCTGTTCAGAATCAACTGTCCGTCCGCTTCCAGACCGGGCAGATCGCGTGGACGCGAACCGGTAGCGATGATTAGATTTTTGGATACAACTGTCTCCATCTCACCATCTTCGAATTCAACGGCTACGGCACCGCTTTGCGGGGAAAAGATGGACGGACCAATCACGCGTCCTTGCCCCTGCACAACACGGATTTTATTTTTGCTCATCAAATATTGCACGCCCTTGTGCAGTTGATCAACAATCCCTTGCTTGCGCGCCTGTACGCTGGCGAACTTCAGCGTTACATTATCGGCGGCAACGCCGTAATGCTCACTGTCCTGCATGAGCGCGAACACTTCGGCACTACGCAGTAGACTTTTGCTCGGAATACAGCCACGGTGCAGACATGTACCACCCAATTTGTCTTGCTCGATAATCACGACATCCTTGCCGAGTTGGGCTGCGCGAATCGCCGCCACATATCCTCCGGTGCCGCCTCCTAGAATAGCTACATCACAATTTATCGTCATCGTTGAGTCACTCTCTTTTCAAAATTTAAAATAAAGTACTTGTTAACATGCTGTATCTCTAATGCTTGTATAGAAACACTTGTTTATCGTAAATCCAGACACCGGCAATATTCAAGTCCTAACATTTCATCGACTTGCAGACTTGTAGTATAGTCACCGTAGCTTTTGTCTAGATATCGCTAGTCTACTCGTATAACGCATCCTTCAAACGAGTGGACATTTTCGGCTTTTTGCTGTTATTTGCCTTCACAAGTGCACTGCGCAGTCGCTGATTCTCGGCGCGTAGTGTCTGCACCGTTTCCAGCAGATGACGCACTGCCTGCTCATCATCCGGGCTAAGCCGTTCTTGACGCAGCAATGCCTCCACGTCTTCGATCCATTGCTGGTGCTGTTCATTCATAACTGGTTCCTCCCTGGTGAATGTGGACATAGACGGCAAAACAGAGATAAACCAGGCGCAGTAGGCCCGGTTTATCATTCGCGTCCGTATGTTCAGATGATCCCACACCTCTGTTTCTATAGTTCCACAATGCCCAGTAAGCGTCAAGCGACAGTTATGTGTGCAGCTGCAAGCCCGGTGTTAACAATCCCTGTCCACCATGCAGCTTCACCAGTGCCTCGGTAAAAAAGTAATCTCCATAAATGATCGGCATCTGCGTATGCCGCTGCTCCATATCCGGTACATATCCGCCTGTAATCAGCCCTTCTTCTCCGGCATGCCGCGTCGAATACTGCTCATACAGCCCATCTATCCAGATCGATGCGATTCGCTGCAATCGGCGTCGCTCCGATTTGATTACATAATTCGATAGCTCAAGTAGACCGCTAGCAGCGATTGCCGTTGCTGAGGAATCGATGAGATATTGCTGCTCCGCTGGCGCACGAAAGTCCCAGCAGGGCACAATCCGTTCCTCCATTTGTTCCAAGAAAAAGTCAGCAATCCGCCGTGCCAGCTCCAAATATCGAGTCTTGGCAGTATACGCATACGACAACGTAAACCCGTATAATGCCCACGCCGTTCCTCGCGCCCATGCCGAACCGACATGATGAGCGTGACCCGCATGCTCGCGCTGTCGTTGCCCGGTATTATGATCGAACTCTACCACATGACAGACCGATCCATCCTGCCGCACCAGCTCACGCGCCACCGTATCCGCATGCGCCATTGCCAGCGCGCGATAACGCGGATCACCGGTTTGCAGCGATGCCCAGTATAACAGCGGCAGATTCATCAGACTGTCAATTACCGTAACCCCGCGCGTATCCATCAGCGCCGATTCAAAATTCCACGCCCGCAAATATCCACCCCGCACATTAAATCGCCCTGCCAACAAATTAGCAGCAAGCAAGCTACGACGACGCGCTTCCAGATCACCGGTCTGCTCATAATTTGCCACTCCGCTCAGTAACCAGCTCAAGCCGAGATTGTGATCTACTTGTTCAGGATGGTGCAGGCAGCGCTCCAACTGCTGCTCACAGCTTCGTGCCCAGCGCAATAATGATTGATCCTGTTCCATCTGCTGCTGATCCAATGTTCGCATCAATTCCCTGATATCATATCGCTGAACTAACCATAACAAGCCCGGCCAGAAGCCTGCTGTCCACCATTCCGGTGTACAACGATCATACCGACCATGCTGGGCAATATGTGGAAAATGATCGCGAATGATTGGTGACTGTGCTCGGATTGTATCCATTGTCCATGTCCATATTTCGCCGGAGCTTTGCATGCCAGCCGCGGCATTCATCCCTGTTCCCCTTTGCTTTTGACAGGAGATTGACCGGTGTACAGCTTGTATAATTTCAGAAAATAGCTTTTATACTGATATCCTAGCATCCGTGCCACTTCCTCCACCGTGCCTTCGCCCGACGAGATCCATTCCTGCGCACGCTCCATTTTGACACGAGTGACGTATTCGATAAATGTCTCACCCGTCTCGCGCTTGAACAGCCGGCTAAAATAACTGTGATTCAGATGCAGCTCATCGGCAACCTCCTCCAGCTTGACCAGCCGATGCATATGTTGCTCCACATAGCTGCGCGCCCGGAAAATCTCCGGTCGGCAATCCGGCTGCCCTGCCCAGCTACGTGCCCGTTCTGCCAGCGCAACGAATGTACTATCCAGCCATTCCTCCAATTCACCCAGATGCCCCACCTCCGACATCTGCCGATGCAGTTGCTCAACTGGAATGGCAAAAGGCTGCCCATACCGTTGCTGCCGCTTGAGCTGCCAGTCAATCGCCAGCTTGAGCATGAAGGACTTGACCACCTCCGGGTGATAACATTGCTCGGTCATTTGGCGTAACCAATCCGCGATCCAGCCGTGAATATCGCCTTCTGGCTGCAATACAGTGGCAAGCGTCTCCGTCACTGCCGGATAATCGGCGAACAACTGACTTTCCTGTCCAAACGCTACCGGAATCGGTGCCCGATACAGCTGTGACGGTTGCAGGTAGAAATAACAATCGCTCTGCTCCTTGAGCAGTATCGACTGGCGGATCAATGGCAACAATCCCGATTGTACCGCTCCAGCGACAGCGATCATTTCCGCTTTGGCGAACTTTTTGACACTGTGCATCATCCGGTAGATCACATCATGCAAAATATGTTCCTGCTCATGATGCGACCGTACAGGTAACGAGATCCAGATATATCCCTCCCCGCCCTGCTGACTCAAATGAATCGCTCGCCCAGAACCTTCGGCAATCTCCTCCACAATATTCTCCACTGCAAACGACAGCAGTTCCAGATCATGAAAACGACGCTTGCGCTCCGCACTGGCAGTGATCCGATAATACACTGGAACCAGTCCGCTTCCATTCCATTCAAATCCAAAGTGCGCCAGTCGCCGAACACCATATGATTCGTCCACTTCACTGCCGGATAACAATTCATCAGTCAGCTTGCGCTTGAGCAGCAGCCGATGACGACGATGCTCCTCCTGCAAACGGCGACGTTCGCGCGAATCGGATTGCTCACGCTCCAATCGTTCGCAGATTTCTTTGAGCACATGCTCCAATTGCCCCGCGGTCAGATTCTCCTTTAGCAAATAATCTTTGACACCTAGCTTCACCGCTTGCTGTGCATATGCAAATTCGCCATGACACGAAATGATGACCGACTGCAAAGATGGCTGCTGCTGCTTGATCTGTGTAATCAGCTCAATCCCGTTCATCTCCGGCATGCCAATATCAGTTACGACGATATCGACTCCGTGCTGCTGCGCGTACAGAAGCGCTTCCCGCGATCCACTGAAGCAGCCCTTCAATTCCAGACCTAACGACTCCCATTGCACCGACTTGGACAAATAATTCAAGACCGGTCGATTATCATCAACGATCATTACGCTGTACATCCTGCTTCTCCTCCTTGTCATTCGATAATGCTGTCCCTGCATCCGTATCGGGAGCTATAGACGATTCGGAATCCATATCAGCCTGAGTCGTGGTATGAATTCCGTTTCCAGACGAATGCAACGGAATTCCCAGCACAATGCCCGTGCCTTCGCCTGGATGACTATCCACCTGAATCTGCACCTGATTACCATAGATCATATACAGACGACGCACCACATTGGTCAAACCGATACCGGAAATGCCTGTACGATTGTGCGGCGATGTCTGGTTCAGATGTTGCTCGAACGCTGTCCCTTCCTCTTCCGATGTCATAGCTTCTACTTCCGATTGCAATGTATAATCTGTCGGTGCAAACAAATCAGAATCGTCAAAAACATCAGTATCCACAGGCTCCCCTAACAAAGCGAGCTTTGCCCGAACTGCTTGTAACCGCTTCTCATCCATGCCTTCGCCACTGTCACGCACTTCGATATGCAGAAACTGCCCTTCCACCCACGATTGAATCCACAAAATGCCGCCATACCGAGATAGCCCGTGCTGATACGCATTCTCCACGAGCGGCTGGATAATGAAGCGCGGCAGCATCACTTCCAGCGATTCTGGCTGCACATCCATCTCCAATCGTACGCGTGTATCGCGCTGAAAATCGATCAACCGCACATAATGACGCACCGTCTCCATCTCCTCGCGTACCGGGATCATCTCGTTACCACGATTGATCGTCATACGTAGCAGCGAAGAGAGCGACCCAAGCAACTCGGCAGCTTCTTCTGAGCCTTTGAGCAGCAGATCCATACGAATCGCACCCAGAATATTGAACAGAAAATGCGGGTTGATCTGCGCTTGCAGCATATCCAGTTCCGCACGCCTGCGTTCGCTCTGCTCGCGTTCCACCTGTGTAATCATATTTTCCACCCGATCCAGCATATCGTCGAGCGATTGACCGAGTAGTCCCGCTTCATCCTCGCCGCGAATGCCAGAACGTAGATGCAAATGCTCATTGTCGATCTTGCGTACTACCTTCACGAGTCGGGCAATTGGCTGTGTCAATCGAGCGATGCCCAGCATGAGAAGTAGCAGAAATAACAGCACGACAACCGCCTGCACCAGATTCGTCACCTGATAGATTCGGTTAATCTTCTGCGCCGCCGCACCATACGGCACTAACCCCTCTAACCGCCAACCGGAGACGGACATATCGCGCTCGACCTCTACGAGATCGCTGCGCCCATTTTTTACCGTTTCAAAATCTTTGCCGATCATGCCGTCATCATTATGCGAAATGATCCGGTTGTCTGATCCGACCACCATCATCTGAATGGTGGAGCTGTATTTGCTCAGCACTTCCTTGAGCCGCTGCTCATCCATACTAATCACCACATAGCCATACGGCTTCCCTGACAAAATACGCAAACTTCGCGCCACAGACAACATATACGGATGCTGTCTCGCATCGGCTCCCTGCTGGCTAATATACGCTGGATGCAGCCAGAAATTCAGCCGCCCTCCAGCTGCAAACTGCTCGCTATGAACAATACTACTCATATTCAGCCCGTCAATCCGGTACTGATCTGATTGAAAATTGCTATAGATCATCTTGCCATCGCCCGTCCACACAGAAATGTACACCGGCTCACCCGCATACGATAGATTGTCCAGCTTACGCATCACATCAGACACTTCCGTCTGTCCGACATAGACGCCGCTTTGCCGATATTTAAGCGACAGATTCAATTCATTGTCTAGATATAGATAATTGGAAATGTAGATCAGACGGTTGATCTGATCGGTCAAATAGAGATTCGCTGCATCGAGCGAGTTGCCCGCATTCTGGATAACCGTTTCTTTCATCATATCTTTGGTCAGCCAGCTTGATAGCAGCGAACCTGCCCCGATCGTCAGCAACAGACAGCAGGCAACTGCCACAATCAGCTTGCTGCGCAGTGATACCGGTCGCCATCCGTGCCACTTGTTCATCCCGTCCGCCTCATTTCCATAGTGATTCGTAGTTTCAATGATTCGATGGTTCGGTAATACTTCGTTTTGAATATGCTCTCATGTTTGCTCTGGGTCATACTTTGATTTTTGTGAACAATACTGAGATGCACTCTATGAACATATATCTCTATTATATTGTTTCCGCTTACATTATAAATGGCATATATCGTAAAACGGAACAACGGCGCGTCAATATGATGAACGCGCCGCAGCCGAATAGTCTGTTACCGTATTGCCTATACGAATGATGAGTGTATCTGGTATTCGTCAATTGCGGTTGGCGTCAATAATCTGCTGCACAATCGCTTTGCTGTTAGTAATCGTTGTATTCAAGTCCTGCTTCTGCAAAATATACTTTTCAAACTCTGCATTCACTTCGGATTCGATCTCCGACAGATACGGAACCGCAGGCGGTTTGTTGATGCCCTGACTCACTTTGAAAGTCGCAGTCAGTGAATCGAGATCGACCTGTTCTGGATGCGTACCGTTGTTAACGATCGTTTCCAGCTCCTTGCTGACATCTGCCTTTTTCCAAGATGAGATGTCTGTGCCTTGCGCTTGCAAGCCTTCGGTAGTCATCCAGCGAATAAACTGGAAGGCAGTATCTTGTTGCTGGGAACCGGCACCGATGCCGTAATAATCGTAGTCATTGCTTGTGTAAATGGTTTTGTCGGCAGCATTATTTTTCGGATACGGAGCTACCGCCACCTTAAAGTCCGGTGCGGATTCGGCAGTACCGGAGATCGTCGAGTTCATCCAGCTCCCCATCACCAGCATGCTCGCTGCACCGCTCAGGAATTGGTCGCGGTAATTCAGCTTCTGGGAAATCGCATCGCTGTATGGCACTGCCGAATGATCGGTATGCTCAGCATCATAACGCAGCTGGAACGAATTACGCAGGTTCGGATCATCCATATTCGATGTGCCATCGGCTTTGAGATAGCTGTTGTTTTCTGGCTGGTTCAGCAGTTCCAGCAACGTCTGCGATGCCCATGTATGGAAATATACGCCATAGTAGCTATGGTCAGGAGCAGTCAGCTTTTTCGCATATTCGCGGAATTCATCCCACGTCCAATCGGTCGGTACTTTCAGCCCTGCTTTGTCCAGACGGTCTTTGTTCAGCAATACATACGTAATGGAACGTTTACCCGGAATGGCATAGCGTACATTGTCGACCGGGAAATCTGCCAAATATTCATCTCCGTAATTAAAATCGATCAGATCATCCAGTGGTGCAAACATGCCCATATCGACTCGCTGTGCGTAGGTCATCGCATTGTTGACCATCACCACGTCGATATTGTCACCGGAACCGGCAGCCAGATCGAGCTTTTTGATATATTCGTCGGTATCACCTTTGGTAGATAGACCGACGTACTGGATATCAATATCAGGATGTGCCTTTTGCCAAGCAGCGTAGACTTTATCCCAGTTGAATTGCTCTTTGGTATACCAGGTGTAAAAGGTAATCGTCTTCTTCCCGTCTGCTCCGGTGGTGGCGCTTTGTGACTTTCCGCAGCCTGCTAGCACCAGCATGATACAGAGAAAGATCAGCAGGGCCGAACGGCGCGATAAACGTTGCAAAGAAGTTGTAACAGTAGATGTCTGTCCTGCTGGATTGTCAGGATGTGCAGATGTATGTGATTTGGATGTCATAATGTTCCCCTTTCGATTGGCAGTGTAGGTTATGTGATCAAATGCTTTTATTTAAACGATGATTAGCGATGATACACGGGTATGAACTGTCGGTATGCCATTTTATCTAATACAAGATGTATACCGATAACGAATGCACACCAGATACAGTTAACCCTTGACTCCGCCCAATGCAATACCGCCAATAACATGCTTCTGTGCCAGCAAGAACACAATCAACAGCGGCAAAATCGCCGAACATGTTCCAGCCATAATCAGCGAGTAAAATTCCCCGGTTGCATCAGCGAATCGATTAATACCTAGTTGCACCGTAAATAGCTCTGGCGAACGTAAAAAGATCAGCGGTGCCTGATAATCATTCCATGTCCAGATAAACCGTAAAATCGCATACGTCGCAATAAACGGCTGCACGAGCGGCAACGCAATCTGGGCAAAAATACGCGCATGTCCAGCTCCGTCGATTTTGGCAGATTCGATAAACTCCGTATGAATCGACATAAACGCCTGCCGCAGCATAAACGTACCTAGTGCACTAAACGATTCCAGTAACACCAGTCCGATATGCGTATCAAACAATCCGAGACTGCGATACATAATAAACTGCGGTACGAGCAGCGCCTGCCCTGGAATCATAAAGGTCAGCAGCACTACGATAAACAACGTATCCCGACCGCGAAATTGAATTTTGGAAAAGGCATATGCTGCCATTGCGGAGGTGATGACGGAGATCAGAATAGTCAGCACAGATACCTTGATAGAGTTCCAGTAATACAGCACAAATGGTGGATCACCGAACCAGACGGTACGATAGTTCTCAATGGCGTTCCACGTCTGTGGAATCCACTGCACCGGATACTTGAACACATCCGCTTCCGGCTTGAATGAAGCGGACAGCATCCAGATGAATGGCAGTAGAAAAATGACGCCTATGATCAGCATGATAACGGTTACAATTATTTTCGTCAAAGACCATTTGATAGCAGGTCGGCTCTTGCTTTTGGGCGGTATGGCGCGTGCAGGAGCCGGAATTGGATTGAGCGGGTTGTCCAAGAGTAGCACCTTCCTTTCAGATGGATTGTGGGTGGGTGGATGTGCTTGTTGCAGGGTGCGCTGCGGGAAGGGATTAGGGAACGGGACTCCGGTGGAACATGAGGAATCTATGAATTGGAAGTAAAGGTTGATTCCTCACGTTCCAAAGTCGCCCTTTTCCCTAATTCCCTTCCCTCCGCTCCGTGCAAATGCATCATGCCACTCTCACACGGTGAGGAGCAGTTTTTTTGTGATTGGAGCAAGGTTGAAAGAATGCGGTTAGTATTGTGTATTGATGTGATTTGAGATTATTTTGGGTTTGGTGTTGTTTACTTTTTTTTGAACTCATTTAGCTTGAGTGTGTGATGTGAATGCTTTGTAGTTCATTTCTTTTATGGATGAACTTGTTAGTAGTTGACCCATTTTTTTTGACCCCAGAATTGCAGGATGGTGATGAGTAGAATGACGGCGAATAGGAAGACGGATTCGGCGGCGGCGTAGCCCATTTTTAGGTTGATGAATGCTTGGTCGTAGATTTCGTAGACCATGACGTTAGTGGACTTGGCGGGACCGCCTTGGGTGAGTACGGCGATCAGGTCGAATGTTTTGAATGAATAGATGACGCCGGTGATCAGTAGGAAAAAGGTTGTTGGCGACAGCATTGGAACGGTGATCGAGCGAAATTGACGCAATTTGGATGCACCGTCGATTTCGGCGGCTTCGTACAGGTCTTTTGGAATGGATTGTAGACCTGCTAAGTATACGATCATGTTGAAGCCGATGGATGTCCAGACGCTGATCAGCATGATCGATGGCAATGCGTATGATGTATCGGCGAGCCATTTGGGTGGATTCTCAATGCCGAGTGACATCAGGAAATGATTGACTGGTCCTTGCGATGGGTGGAACAGGATCTGGAATACGATCGCTACTGCCACTACGCTGGATATGTAGGGCATGAAGTAGATGACTTTGAAAAAGCTTTTGAAATAAACCAGTTCATCTACCACAATCGCCACAATTAGCGATACGAACAGCGTGACCGGAACGGCAATGAGCAGCTTCAGATTGTTCAGCAGCGATACGAAGAACGTCGTATCTTGAAACAGATGGCGGAAGTTGTCCAGTCCGACCATCTCCACCCCACTCAATCCTTGAATAAAATTCCATTTGGTTAAACTAACGAAAAAGAGCGAGATCATCGGAATCAAAATAAATACAGTCAAACCGAGCAGCATCGGCGCGGCGAACAAATAACCAGCCAGCGTTTCTTTCGTCCTGACTGACAGCCACGAACGCGAACCGGCTGTTTTGGATGAAGCTGTGGATGCGGAACGCTCCATCACGGGCACCTCCCTGATTCCTGTCTGCCAGCCGCGGACTGGTACAGGAATATGATATGTGACTTCTGCTGTTATTGTATCGTTTGGCAGAAATGGGGATAAGCAACAGATATGACTGGTTTGGAGACAAATCTTACTTGTTGGGGAAATGGGATGGAGATGGGGGACCGCTACGGGAAGGGATTAGGGGGCGGGACTCGGGTGGAGGCACGAGAATCTACGGATTAGGAGAACTGGTAGATTCTCGCACCTCCAAAGTCGTCCCTTCCCCCTAATTCCCTTCCCTCCGCTCCGAGCATCTCGCATCTTTTCCGGTGGTGGCGGGGGTAGAAAAACAGAAAAAGGTGTGGTTTGAATTGAGGTTCAATGTGCACTTGAATGGGTGTAGATTGGTTATTATGATGGATATGAGTGTTACATCGTTTTAGATCATATTGGATCGGTTTAGATGGTTTTGGAGTGTATGTAATGGAAAAAAGCCGCGTCCATGATAACGTTGGGTTACTTATCATGGACGCGGCTTCTGATTGTAGATGGACATTCATTGTATTTACTTACTGTGCAAGGTCTTTTACGTACCATGCGTCGCAGGCGCCGTGTTCGGTGTCTGGGAAGGGGGTTTCTAGTTGGCGGAAGCCGAATTTGAGATAAAGGGTGTTGGCGGCTTCCAGCGATTGGAATGTTTCGAGATAGCAGAGTTTGTAGTGTTCTGCGGCGAATGATAGAGCAGTTTGCATCAGTTGTTTGGCGATCCCTTGACCTTGAGCTGCGGGTGTAAGGTATAATTTTTGCAATTCGCAGACGTCAGCATTGGCACCAAATGGACCGATACCTGCACCGCCGAGTACTTCATCGTTATCATTGACAGCTACCCAGTATTTGGCGTTGGGGTACTGTTGATAGTATTCGGCAAGGCTACCCAATTGCGGATCAAAGTAGGCGGTGCCGGGCAGATTGAGGTTGAAGGATTCCAGTGAGCGTTTGATGATGCTCTCAATGGCGTTGTTATCTTTCGGTTGGATTTCACGTATATTCATGCGCACAGCCCTCCTCTTTTGCATAATCATTGTATAGCGAATGGGACATGTATGATTTGAGACGGTATCCCATTGCAAATGGTGTGACGTACTGTTGCAGGCTATCTTTCAGGATGTTATTTTCCTTGCTGTTCCAGCGCTTCAATATCCCGCACCAGCTCATCGACCTGTGCTGGATTCGTTGCCCAGCTCGTACAGAAGCGAATAACGCTATGCGTCTCATCGACCTTTTCCCAGAATGAAAAGGAGTATTTCGCACGCAATTGTTCCAATAGACGATCAGGTACAATCGGGAACTGCTGGTTGGTGCTGGAATCGTAACGGAACGTAAAGCCGCGACTAGCGAAGGCTTCACGGATGCGCAGCGCTTGCTGTACGGCGTGCTGCGACACCTCCAGATACAATCCGTCTTCAAACAGCGTTTCGAACTGAATGCCAAGAATACGCCCTTTGGCAAGCATGCCACCACGTTGCTTGATAAAATAACGAAAATCCTTTTTCAGCGCATCCTTCACGATCACAACCGCTTCACCCATAAATGCACCAACTTTGGTACCACCGATATAAAAGACATCGCACAGTTTCGCCAGCTGCGGCAAAGACACGTCATTGTCCGGCGAAGCGAGCGCATACCCAAGACGTGCACCGTCAATAAATAGTGGCAGCCCACTGTCGCGACATACCTCATACAGCGCCTCCAGCTCAGCGCGACTATAGATCGTTCCATTCTCCGTCGGCTGGGAAATGTACACCATACCCGGCTGCACAATATGCTCGTGAGTCACATCGTTCCAATGATCGTCATACGTTTGTTGCACCTGAGCAGCAGTGATTTTGCCATCGTCGCTAGGCAAAGTGATCACCTTATGCCCAGTTGCTTCAATCGCGCCCGTTTCATGCACAGCAATATGCCCGGATACCGCAGCGACTACGCCTTGATGCGGTCTAAGAATAGCAGAAATGACCGTCGTATTCGTCTGTGTACCTCCAACGAGGAATTGTACCTCTGTATGTTCATTCTCGCAGGCACGTCGAATATGCTGTCTGGCAAGTTCGCAATATTCATCCATGCCATAACCGCTCGTCTGCTCCATATTCGTTTGTACCATCTTCTGTATAATGCGCTCATGTGCGCCTTCGGTATAGTCACTCTCAAATCGTATCATGTTCCATCCGCTCCAATTGGTCTAATTTATGTTCAATCTCTCGCATTGATGCATGCAGCTGTATTAGCTCCTGCTCCGGCAAAGCCTGAAACAAACGAATAATCTGCTCATCGGATTTGTCATTTAACTCGTTGTACAATTGCTGCCCCTTCGCTGTCAAACGAAGCAGGCTGACGCGCTGATCGTCCTTGGACGGCTGACGCGACAGAATCTGCAATTTGACCAATCGATTAATGATACGGCTCATATAACTGCGGTCAATATTGAGACTACTTACTAATGTATTGGCGATACATGGCTCCATCATCCCAATCTCAACCACGACACGCGCCTCAGCAAATGAATATCCGCTATCCAATACATGGCTGTTCAGCACGCCCAGTGTATTCGTATACCGGCGGTTGAAACGGCGTATATCCGCAATCATATTGTCGTCCACATGAATCACTCCCTTATAGCTGCCATTCCATTAGTGGACTTCGTCCACAATCAAGCTGTATGTATCATAAAATTATTTGTGGACATTGTCAACAAAGTTAAATCATTATTATACATAGCCTGTACGAAACAGTACCGATCCATCTCGCTGTATATATTTCTTATCTACTATTGTTGTTGATCTCGCTGTCCATCATCCTGTGTACGTTTATCATTATTGCGATTATGCTCGCCTCATTCATCACATATTGCATATCCAATGATCAAACCCACATTCAAATACAAAAAAGACAGGCTTTATCTGCCTGTCTTCCACACGATCTACTATATGATTTATTATCTGTATTCTATGATCTATTATCTCTATTCTGGAACTCTCATGCCATGATTATGCAAATCGCAACCCCTGCTTTTGGCTGCTTCGCTTCCGGATCAGAGCATAGATCAAAACGACCAACACAATACCTATCGCATCAATCAACGTATCTGCAAAATGCCCGGTACGTCCTGTAATAAACGTCTGATGCCACTCATCACTACAAGCATAGATGTAAGCGATGATTCCACCCCACACTAGAGGCTGGTACGTAGAACGCATCCATTGACTTAATAAGCGAATCAGCAAAAACGTCAATACAGCAAACTCACTCACATGCCCGCCTTTGCGTATAAAAAATTCCCAAAAATCGTACGGCTGCTGTCCGCTCACAGTGTACCCGTCATACGTAAACTCTAGCGATGGTGTCAATGCCGCTAATGATGGCTCCGCAATCCACGATGCCAGCAGTGGCTTCATATCCTGCTCCTGATACGGCTGATTCGACATTGCAAAAATAAATGCCATCCATCCTAGTGTCAGCAATAACCAGATGATCAACGGCACGATACGCGGACGTCGATCATGATAAGACGAATGCGTCGATAACATATCGCATCCTCCTTCCAACTGTTCATCATGCACATGAATTGTCCATCCCCAAAGGACATCGTAGCCTGCACATTTCGCTTGCAATATCACGTAATTGCGAAATGTATTCAGCTATCCATTCCTGTGCATGTATACAACTCTATACGGTAGATGACCGCTGCATATGTACGCAAATCACATACACTACCCCTAGTTTCTGTTGACTCCTTCTTCCGTGGACTGTCCGTATCCGCTGACCTCATAATAACCTAACTTATTAAGTCAAAAATTGCTACCAGAATGAAAACAGTCTGTCTACATCATGCCGAATACATGCGCAGTTTTATCCAATAAACCGGCAGTAAGATAGCAGTCATAGTACAGACTGTCGCTATATTATTCAATCGGAGCGCGTTCCACAAAATATTTGTTGGTCATATAAAACGCTTCACCGCGAGAAGTTTCTACTTTGCCTTTTTTCGGGTCCAAAAAGACGATTTCTTTACATTTGGTACAATACCATTTGGTCCGCATAAACGGCGAATCCGTTGTATAAGCGGTGCCACATTTGCAATCCACTTTGATCAGAATCTCGTTTTGCTTGTACGCACTGCTCAGATGTTCCTCTTCTTCTGGTTGCTGATTAGGTACGATTACACGCTGGTAATCAGAGAATTGATTCTGTACTTTGAAATCGGCAACCAGCTCTGGATTCAAACCAAAAAATTCTTTGCCTATACTGGTTACATAACGAGTATTCGTTCTGTAGCTTTCCAGCCATTCTTCAATCTGCTGGTTGGATAAAGGCACAGTGCCTTTGATTCCGCTGTTCAAGGTGTAAGTCATGATGTGCAACGCGTCACTCTGTTTGCTTGAGTACATTAGAAACCTCCTCTTTCTTCAAAAGCTAATGTACTACAAAATATCATTTTAATCAAAGCGTGAATTTAACTAAAATTCCATGTTATTCAATTCGCAATCAGCTTTGATTGTATTCAGGATATTTGGCAGTCTGGCATAGAAGGTCAATGGGAACGTATATTCATCAAGTGCGTAATCCCATCTCCAACGTCTCATCAGCTTCGTTCATTTTTATAAAAATCAATCATGATTCACATGCTGTTTATTTACGGTTAGGTTATGATGCTTAATTATATAAGGTCGCCTGTATCCACTGTCCAGTTTATCTCATTGCGGCGAAGCCAGAGCTGTACAGCATCGTGCAAATGGAGCGCAAATTGTTTCTTCTCTACCTCATTCACCCTGCAAAAATGATCCACCAGATGATACTTTTCAATCCAGCCATTCAGATCTGCAAAACCGATATGCTTGATCATATGACACTGGAAGCACAGGGATTGAAAGCCGGTCAGATGCTGAATCTCGTGTTGCTCATCAAATGCCCACATTTCATGACAGTGCAGTTTATGTATGTCATGTCCTTTCTTGCGTCCGCAGATGACACAGGCATATCCGTCACGTCGCTGAATTGCCTGACTGAGCTTCTTCCATCGGTAAGGAGTAAGACGGCTACGCACATTCACATTCATCGTAGGTAAGGGAATCAATTCAATTTGTAGTTTCATGGCTATATCCTCAAAATTAATGCGGTTAAACTTTTACGTACAGACATGCTATTGTACACTGAATATGCAAGGTCGTCCAATCCGTAAATGTGCAGACCTCACAATCACCCTATTATCTTCATTTTTACCAGATAATATATGTTATTATTGTACTGTATGTAATAGGGATTATACATGAAATCGATAAAATTTCACCTGTTATTTGTGCGTTTATGCAAATTTCCCGAAAGTTCAGGTCTCATTTCCTACAGATGTTCATGTTTCAACGGAGTACTAACATCGAGATCGATTTTTTTCTTTTTTTTGTAAATAGCACTAGATGTTTATGTAAACCTATGCTAAACTATCCCCATACAGAAAGGAGGTGCGTCAACATCAATAATCACATGTTGAACGCGTCCTTTACCCAAACCGAGGTTCTGGTGTAAGAACCAGAATTTCCGGTCGGCGCGGGATGCGGTCAGTTTCAAAATAGCGCCATCTGGGTTAGAAAGGTCACCTGCGGGTGGCCTTTTTATTTTGTCTTTTTACGGCTCATATGGATGGAATAGATAGGGACCGGTTCCATTTTCCAAATCTAAATCCATTTCCATATGATTACATCCCCTGAATACATTTCAAAAAGCGATCCCACTTTGCCGAAACGATACACCACCTGTACTGTCTATGCTATACCGCGAAGTGACTTGGCATTCTATTTATTTGTTTCGGCATTAAAACTGCAATTACATCATCCTGTTATTCATATTGCATATCTGGTAAAACAGTTGTTTAATCCTGTTTCTTCCTATTAATATGGATTTCATAATTGTCCCTTCACACCTCTCATTTCATTATCGTTTTCCTCTTTTCGTCCTTCTTGCTTACTTCCTTTTTCAAATACATTTACAAAAAAAATAAAAAACAACAGATGAAGTGTACATGAATGAATTGATAAATTCAAAGATAACGCTTACAATTTAGTTATGCTTTTAACGGGTAACTGATTCAATTACTGTTGTATTGGAATAAGGAGTCCAGCTGACTTCGTTATTCCGCATGCTACCTATGCAGGAGGAAGATCATTATGATGAGTTACTGGGAAAAAGCATCACATGCATGGACAGAAGATTCAACTCGCCTTATACTCACGCCGTCTTCTACTGCACAGGCCTACTACTTTTACGTTCAGGAAATCGGGCATTTGAAGACGTCCGCGCCGTTTGCTACTGATCGCGAGCATCTCCATTCCTATCTCATTTTGTATACATTATCTGGACGTGGCAAATTACGTTATCATGGTCAGCAGTACACGCTGACGACAGGCGACCTGTTCTTTATTCAATGTAGCGAGCCGCATCGTTATGAGACACTGCCCAATGAAGAATGGGAGTTTCTGTGGCTGCATGTGCGTGGTGTAGCGATGGATGGTTATTATGGGCCATTTAGCCAGCGTCAATTGCCAGTATGTCATCCCGCTGAGCATTCAGCTATACCAGAGCTCATGAATCGATTGTTGAATGTACAGACACCCCGTAATAACAAAACCGAGCTGATTAGCTCACAGCTGATTGTGCAGTTGTTGACTGAGATTTTGCTTACTTCTATTTATGCAGGCGAAAAGCATAATGGCATCCCTGCACCGATTCTTGATTTGCAATCTTATCTGGAAAAGCATTATACCGAACCGATCACATTGGACGATCTAGCAAAAAAATACGCTACCAATAAGTTTCAACTAAGTCGCGATTTCAAGCAGCATATTGGATTGCCCCCTATTGAGTACCTGATCAATATTCGCATCAATGCTGCCAAAAACATGCTTCGGTATTCCGACAAAAGCATTCAGCAGATCGCAAGCGAAGTCGGCATTTATAATGTGTCGCATTTTATCAATCTGTTCAAAGCACGAGTCGATTGTACGCCATTAGCGTATCGAAAAGAATGGACACATTGATGCAAGCACATAATATTGGGCATCAAGCAAATAAATGAATGAATGGACGAATGGACGATTATAAACGAATAAAAGATCATGAACGAACAGAAGATATGGGTAGAGATGTAGGAAATCATATAATTCTGCGGATGTGTAGAGAATAGTATAATTTCACTTTTTGCTTTTTGTCTTCTACTTTTCTACTTTTTATCTTCCACTTTCTACTTTCTATCTTCTACTTTCTATCGTATAGTAATTGACTGCTACAAGATATATACAAAAAGTCGTTTCCCAACTTGCTCTGCTGATTAGCTTCAGATCAGGCAAGGAGAAGAAACGACTTTTTGTATGCGGCGGCGGCTGCTGATAGATAGAATTATACATCACGTATGCGAAAGTCTATCATGCAAAAACACTATGTTATATCACAACTCCTATCGTGCACCACAGCTTCTATTATGCATTTGAACACCTATCATATATTCCAATATGCGCGCTGTATAGAATCGTCTACTAGACTCGCTGCAATATATGAGAGATTTAGTCATTACATAGATAGACCCGCTTCATTGCATCCAATTGCTCATTGGAAGAATAAAATATCACTCAGTTTCCAAGTACCGAAAAACAGCAGTACGCCCACTGCATATGTACCTAGCACGAGCACCCACGCATTTGTCTTTTCCATATCTATCCCTCCGTCCCTGTCCAGTCTGTGTACAGATATATTTATTATATACGTTTAGTGAAGCACAAGCGAATCAGCTATATACAAAATTGGGCTTGTATAGATTATATATGGATAGTAATCGTTCATATGAATGATTACTATCCATCATTCGTTCTATTCTCCCGACCGTTAACAGAAATATTCCTCCTATTGTTCGGACGTCTATTGCGAATCAAATCATTCAATACATAGTTAAATGCTGTATGAAATGAACCATTGAACGAATCGTTTCGGCATATAGAGAAAAGATAAGCTTATACTACTAATCTTTCATTTTCATTCTGTTTAGGATCTGATTACTTTTCGTCTGATGATGCCGACGGTTTTTCTTGTACTAGCGGTGCCATAGGCTGAGCGGGTTTTGGACGCCGAATGGGAAGCTCATTTTGCTGATAATCCCGAGATTGGATCTCTTCAATCATCAATTCATGTTCAAGATCACGTTTAGCGCCGTTACGCTTATATAGATAGATGCCTACGGCGATGAGTGCGACGATGTACCATAACTTTTTGACAAAGAAATAAAAGCTGTATTTATGTGCAGCTCCAATTCCTGCTCCACTCGCAATCAAGCCTTGCAATGTCATTTTGGATACATGATCTTGATTAGCGATGTAGCTGTCATAGGTTGAGCCGGACTGAATGCGTATATGAGGTAAAATAGATTGGTTTAATATGCCCGTATCGTAGGCATAATGATCGCGAGTCGTAATCATTAAAACACTGATATAACCAGTACGTGTAAGTATGCGTGCATTGTAATTAAATACTTCATCCGATGGATCACTGACCATCATGAGGTCCCAGGACAATGTACGGGTTGGACGATCATATTTGGGCACTTGCCCCCAACCAACAACTTGTAGCTGTTTGTCCGCAGCCGCTTTTTTATTTTGTTCTTCTATATCACGACGATACGTAGATAGCAGCTCTTGAGAATCAATCTGCTTATAATCCGTATCTAGAATATGCCCGGATTCGACATACTGCAAAATAATCCAAGCATCGGTTTTAGGAATATTGATCACTCCTAGCATAGAACCATTGAGCAGATCATCAGTATCCAGAAACTTCGTAAAAGCAGCCGCATCTTGACCATTCATATATTCCAGATCTTGAGTCAGTTGGAATGAAGCGATAGTATCGAGCTGCACAGTCGCTGGCGCTACTTGCACATGATATGTAAAAGAATTATTCTCTGTATTGCTTTTGGAATCACCTTCGTAGATAAGTGTACGTTCTTCTTGCTGCTGCGTGTTTTGCTGAGTATTACTTGATGATGGAGAAGATTGATCTTGCGATGCTCGGTCAGTTGAAGCATATGTAGTCGCTGTAAAAGGCATCATTGATACAGTCAATGATAATAACAGCAATAGCTTCCATATCATACTTCGATTCAAAGGCTAGCCTCCTGTATGTTGTAGTCTACATTTTAGATACATTCTATACACGAATGTCCAGTGTTTGTGATCCATTGTTATTCAAGCATCGGACAATTGATTTTACCTCATTATACTGATTTTTGAAATAACAAAAACCGTCAGTAGCTATAACTGACGGTTTCAGTCGATTGATCTATACAGTATGAGTTTTGCAGTTTGCAGTTTGCAGTTTGCAGTTTGCAGTTTGCAGTTTGCAGTTCAATTGTACTCAGCTGGACCTTTGTTGTCTCGTATTATTTTCTACATCCATCTTATTGAAGTAGACATCGCAAACATCCGAATCAGTTCGGAACTTTGTGCTCAATGCGCAATTTGTCTGCCACCATGGCAATGAATTCGCTATTAGTTGGTTTGGATTTGCTGATATTGATCGTATAGCCGAATAGATGGCTGATGCTGTCAATATTGCCGCGTGTCCAAGCAACTTCGATGGCATGACGAATCGCACGTTCTACACGGGATGGTGTTGTTTTGAATTTCTCAGCAATAGCGGGATACAGTGTTTTCGTAATAGAGCCAAGGATCTCAATGTTGTTATACACCATGGTGATCGCTTCGCGCAGATATTGGTAGCCTTTAATATGAGCGGGTACGCCAATCTCATGGATGATTGCTGTAATGCTAGCATCCAGATTGCGTCCTTTGGACTGAATAGCAGCAGACTTATTGGAATTCAGGCTCATATTGCTTGATCCAACATTATTGCTCACGGTTACAGGTTGACCCACCAGCTGGCGCACACGACTTACGAGTACTTCCATATCAAATGGCTTCAAAATATAATACGAAGCGCCAAGCTGTACTGCACGCTGTGTAATGTTTTCCTGACCAAAAGCTGTTAGCATAATAATCTTCGGTGAAGGATTCAGATTCAGATCACGTAAGCGTTCTAGTACACCTAGACCATCGAGATGCGGCATAATAATATCGAGAATCAGTACGTCTGGTAGTACGGGTAGATTCTCAATCGTCTTCAGCACTTCTTCGCCGTTAAATGCAATACCGGCTACTTCCATATCTTCTTGACTAGAAATATAATCAGCCAACATATTCGTAAATTCGCGGTTATCATCAGCTAGTAAAACTTGAATATTGGACAAGGTATTTCCTCCTCTGCGATCGGTATATGCTTCGCTACTGTATGAATAATTCTCATACCTATCATTCGCCAAAATCGAACGAAAAGGAACGAAAAATTTGAAATAAAGCGCTCATATCCTCATATTATATGTAATTCGACATTTCTGATGTAATACCTTCTGTCGAAAATAGAAAACGCATAAATTTCCCAATTCTTCTATACAATGTATCGTTTAAGATACAATACGATATATACTTCACATCACCGTTTCGAATGTTCAGAACAAGGCATGATTCCGAATCATTCTACCATGATCAAAAAGAATAATGAAAAAGGAAGCCTACCTTGAAAGGCAGGCTTCCCGCACCGCTTGATCTGTACTTCATTATAAAATTGTTCAATACAGCGGTAGATATTCAGTGAACCGCATAGATAGCGCCATCTTTGCGTGCTTCAGCCAGCTTGAGCATCTCAAGCGCATGGTGATTCGTTTTCTCTGTAATCTCAACTCCGCCTAGCATACGAGCCAACTCATCCACACGTCCATCTTCATGCAGCGATACGACACGTGTTGCTGTACGATCGGCAATGATCTGTTTTTCGATCAAATACTGATGATCTGCCATACAAGCAACTTGCGGCAAGTGAGTAATGGAGAATACTTGGCATTCGGACGATAATTTGAACAACTTCTCGGCAATCGACTGCGCCGCACGACCGCTTACACCAGTATCCACCTCGTCAAATACGAGTACAGGAACCTGTTCATGGCGGGCAAAGATGCTTTTCAGTGCTAGCATAATACGAGACAGCTCACCACCGGAAGCGATTTTGCCCATAGGACGAAGCGGCTCACCCGGATTGGCAGAGATTAGGAATTCGACGTTGTCCAGACCTTGACGTGTAATGCGAATATGGCGACCGTTGCATTCTACACCGTTAGGATCATCCATATAATCCATCTTCACACCCAGTGACGTACGCTGCATTTGCAGATCTTTCAATTCGGCTTCTACTTGTTTTGCCAATTCATCTGCTGCTTCACGGCGCAGCTTACTCAGCTTGCTACCGGTTTCGAGCAGTTGAATACGCAATTTATCACGTTTGGCACCCAGTTTGAGTAGGTGCTCATCTTTGTTTTCAAGCAGATCGGTTTCACGTTTGATCTTTTCGTAGTACTCCAGAATTTGTTCAACGTTTTCGCCATATTTACGACGTAAGCCTATCAACAGATTCAGACGGGATTCTACTTCTTGCAGTCGTGAAGGATTGAACTCGATATTTTCCTGATATCCACGCAGCTGGTATACGACATCTTCCAGCTGATAATAAGCAGACTGTAACTGCTCAACTACTGGATCCAGATTTTTGGAATCATAACGTGCCACATCGCTTAGGCGTGAGAGCGCCACACTGATTGCACCCATTGTGCTGTCACCATTGAGAGTATGATATCCGCCAGCTACCGCTTCCATCATTTTCTCGCTATGTGCCAGACGCAAGCGTTCTTCTTCCAATAACTCGTCTTCACCTGGTTTGAGGTCAGCTGCTGCGATTTCTTCCAGCTGAAAACGATACAAATCCATCATTTGATATGCTTTCTGGCTATTTTCTTGCAATTCGCGCAGTTCACGTCCGACCTTAATATAGGCGCTATATTGCTCATTATATTTGAGTTTGACCGGAGCGATCTTCACATCGCCAAATGTATCCAGCAGACCAAGATGGCGTTCCGGTTTCATAAGCGATTGGTGCTCATGCTGTCCGTGAATGTTGACGAGCTGCTCGCCTACTTCACGTAGCATGGATAGATTAACGAGCTGCCCATTGATACGAGCTGTACTTTTGCCGCTGCTGGTCACTTCACGACGAATAACCAGATGTTCTTCCGCCGTGCCTTGAATACCGAGGCGCGATAACGTGGACCAAACAGGATGAGAAGAGCGCAGTTCAAACAGCGCTTCCATCTCTGATTTGTCGCAGCCATAGCGAACGATCTCCGCTGAGCTTCTGCCACCTGCAATAAGACCGAGCGCATCAATGATGATCGATTTCCCGGCTCCGGTTTCACCGCTTAGCACATGGAATCCTTTATGAAAGTAAACGTCGATTTCTTCAATAACAGCCAGGTTTTTAATGCTCAGCATGACCAGCATGCAGATCACTCCTTCTCGTCATAGGAACTGACGATCAATCGCTATGCCCCGTGGAGTCGGATATCTGCAAGCCAGCATACGTATACAGGCAATAATTGAAAACATCGACATCTTACGGTCTTATCTTCTGTTAAGAGATAAAGCCCATAATCTGTTCGATTACTTTCTGGCTGTCTTCAGGTGTACGACAGATAATTAGCATCGTGTCATCCCCAGAAATGGTTCCCATGATCTGCGACCATTCCATGCTGTCCACTAGCGAGGCAATCGAGTTTGCCGTACCGGGAAGGCATTTCATTACAACCAGATTGTTTGTGTAATCAATTTGCAGAAAATTATCCACCAGCGCACGTTTTAGCTTTTGCACCGGGTTATAGCGTTGATCGGTTGGTAAAGAATATTTATATCGTCCATCGTCTGTCGGAATCTTGATCAATAACAATTCTTTGATGTCACGGGATACGGTTGCTTGAGTTACCTGAAAGCCTGCCTGACGCAATGCTTCAACCAGATCATCCTGAGTTTCAATATCCTGATGTGTAATAATTTCTCGAATCTTAATATGTCGCTGTCCCTTCATAAAGACCTCCGTTGGTAGTATGCTCTATAGTTATTATGCAAATGACCGTTATGATGAATGAGTGAGAATACCGGTTTGAATCAATACCGGATTCTATATTTATTCGTCCTGATGCAGGTATATTCCTTTTTGATCTATCAAATTGGAAAATCCTGTTCATCATAACTTGATCGCAAATTTAGCTCGCACATTACCCTATTGTAACATTCAGAACGGAAAGGTCCAAACCCCTCATGTGATAACTTCAGGGCGGAACGTTCGTTCTCATTATATAGGAATATCTGTTCGTAAATCAATAGCCAAATTTGAATTTGGATCATTAAATTTGTCAACTTTTGTATATATTGCGTAGTGGCGCGGGCTGAGTGCACATGTGAACGCAAAAAGACCCGTACCGGCATGGGTGCCCTTGTACGGGTCTTGGTGAATGATTCTATTTTACTCTTTCGCTTGCTCCCCCACGAAAACGATGGGATGCTTCTGCGGCGGTTTGTACAGCTAATGTCTTGATATCGGTCAATATTGGTTGTGATTGCCGCTGTTCATCCTCTGCATACTCGTCTGTCGATGGCAGATGCCAGTGCGCCAGAAACTCAATATTCCCTTCACCACCGGTGATCGGTGAGAAGGTTAATCCATGCAATTCATAACCAAGTTCCTGCGCGAAGCCCAGAACAGTTTCCAGTACTTCCTGATGCACTTTGGGATCTCGTACAACGCCAGTTTTACCGACTTTCTCACGTCCAGCTTCAAACTGCGGCTTGATCAGCGCTGCCACATCAGCAGGGCGTGCCAGTAATTCCTTGAGTGGTGGTAGCATCAAACGCAACGAAATAAACGAAACATCAATACTGGCAAAATTAGGCACAGGTCCTTCCAATTGTTCCGGCGTCATATAACGGAAATTGGTCCGCTCCATCACATGTACCTGCGGATGATTACGTAGCGACCAATCCAGCTGATTGTACCCTACATCAATGGCATATACATATTCCGCACCATGCTGTAGTGCACAATCGGTAAAACCTCCGGTAGACGAACCGATGTCTAACATTGTACGTCCCTGCATATCAATACCAAAATGACTAATCGCCTTTTCCAGCTTTAATCCGCCACGGCTTACATACGGATGTACAGCTCCTTTGACATTGAGCGCAGTATCACGAGGAATTTTCATGCCCGGCTTTTCCAGACGCTCTGTTCCACCATATACAAGCCCTGCCATAACGGCTGCTTTTGCTTTTTCCCTACTTTCGTAATATCCCTGTTCGACGAGCAGGACGTCGAGACGTTCTTTGTCACTTGCCATGCGTTTTAGCTCCTGTACGGCTTACCGTATTTTTATTCATATTCAAAGTATACATGAAACAGCAAACGAAGCGGAAAGGAAATCCTTCCGCTTCGATCTACCGCTATATAACGACTTTGTTTGTCGTAATCAGTATCTTACTAATGACCGCCATTCATTATGCGTATTTATAGCGCGCTAATGTATGATTGGTGGTGCTTGCACATCTGCTCAGACCGAGTTTTTCTGGAAAGTCCAAGTTTTGCCCGGTGCAAGTGCTTTTAACGAAGCAGCGATATGCTCTGGAGTCAGCCCAGCTTCGCGCTGTTGATCCTTGATGCTGCCATGCTCGATAAACTCGTCTGGAATGCCCATCAGACCGACCGTTGCATCATGCAAACCGCGTGCTGCATAGAATTCCAGCACCGCACTACCCATGCTACCTGCCTGCGATACTTCCTCAACGACCAACATGCGTGTGCCGCTATTAGCAAGTTCCAGTAGCATCTCTTCATCGAGCGGCTTCATGAAACGTGCATTAACAACCGCTACATTCATACCGTCGCGTTTGAGTTCTTCAGCTACTTCAAGACCCATTTGTACCATCGGACCGGATGCGATAATGGCATAATTCTCGCCTTCGCGCACTTTTTCCCATTGACCGATTGGAATCGGCATCAGCTGTTGATCCAGCGGTACGCCAAGACCGTTAATTCGTGGATAACGATAAGCGATTGGACCATCATTGTATTCCAGCGCCGTCTTCATCATATGGCGCAGTTCATTTTCATCCTTCGGCATCATAATAACCATATTCGGAATATGGCGCATAAAGGCAATATCGTACACACCCTGATGCGTCTCACCATCCGCACCGACAAACCCAGCGCGGTCAATCGCAAACATTACATTGGCATTATGACGACAAATATCATGCACAATCTGATCATACGCACGCTGCATAAAGGTCGAATATACCGCATAGACCGGCTTCATACCTTCCATTGCAAGCGCTGCGCACATTGTTGCCGCATGCTGTTCAGCAATACCGACATCAATCATACGATCCGGGAAACGAGCCGCAAATGGGAACAAGCCCGAGCCGCCCGGCATTGCCGGAGTAACTGCGACGATACGCTCGTCCTGCTCTGCCAGCTCGATCAGCGTCTGACCAAATACTTCGGTATACATCGGATGACCAGCAGCTTTGACGACCTGACCGGATTCGATTTTGTATGGCGTAATGCCATGCCATTTGTACGAATCGGCTTCAGCTGGCAAATAGCCTTTACCTTTGATCGTTACGATGTGAATGAGTACCGGGCCATCTACGTTGTCCGCTTGACGGAACGTTTCCAGCAGTTTCGGCAGATCATGCCCATCTACTGGGCCAAAATACGTAAAACCCAGTTCTTCGAACAAAACGCCGGATACCATCGCGTATTTGAGTGAATCTTTTAGCTTTTCTGCTGTTTTGGCAATTTTGCCGCCAATCGCTGGAATTTTCTTGATCAATTGTTCCACTTCGTCTTTGGCACGGAGATAGCCTTTGTCGGAACGGATTTTGCCGAGATATTTGTGCATTGCGCCCACGTTTGGAGCAATCGACATCTCGTTATCGTTGAGCACGACAGTCAGTTTGCGCTGCTCATGACCGATATGGTTCAGCGCTTCAAACGCCATTCCGCCAGTCAGAGCGCCATCGCCAATTACAGCTACGACTTTGTTATCTTCCTTTTTAAAATCGCGTGCGAGCGCCATGCCCATCGCCGCCGACAGCGATGTACTGCTATGTCCGGCTTCCCAAACGTCATGTTCGCTCTCGTTGCGTTTAACAAAGCCACACAATCCTTTGTACTTGCGCAGCGTATCAAAACGATCCATACGTCCGGTCAGTACTTTGTGCACATACGCCTGATGTCCAACGTCAAAAATGAATTTGTCTTTCGGGCTATCATATAGATAGTGCAGCGCCAGTGTTAGTTCCACGACGCCTAGATTGGAAGCTAGATGCCCTCCGGTTACCGACAATTTTTCAACCAGAAACTGACGGATTTCTACCGCCAGCTCGGTCAACTGTTCTGTTGTTAAATGTTTTAGGTCATTTGGTTGATGAATCTGTGGAAGCAGCACACCATTTCCCCGCTTTCCTGTGAGTATCGTAACGGCACTCCAATGTTGTTTGCATGCAGGTTCCATGCCATTGATCTGTTTTATACGTTTTATAATTACTTTCCACTATACCACAAGCGCAACATTTTACGAAATCTGACACTGTTCTTGATCATCGTTTAACAGAGCAGCATCATGTATATGCAGTGTGCTGATATAGTCTGTACATAACGGGGTTCCATATGCAGATCAGGGAAAGCATGATGTATAGCATCAAACACGGTCTAGTACCGGTTATCGGGTGCCTTGCCTGTTGTATATTGGAGAAACCTTATTGGCTATACGTAACCATTAATGATCGCGTTGCACCAGATAATCGGCGATTTCCTCCAGACGGCTGGAGTCTGTAAGATTGGCTTGTTGTAACGCATCTTTGGCACTTGCAGTCAGTCTGGCGACTTCTTGTTGCGAAGCTTCCAAACCGATGAAATACGGATACGTTACCTTTTGCAGCTTGCTATCGCTCTGCGTTTTTTTACCAAGCTTGGCTTCGTCGCCAATCACATCGAGAATATCATCCTGAATCTGGAAAGCAAGACCAATATCGGAGCCAAAGCGGCGCAGCGCTTCCAGTTGTTCGTCGGTTGCACCAGCAGTTCGCGCGCCAGCAGTCAGGGAAAACATGAATAGGTCAGCTGTTTTGTGCAAATGAATATATTGCAGCTGTGCGAGTTCTGTCATGCCTTGCTCGCCTTCCATATCGGCAACCTGTCCACCGACCATACCGCGCGGACCTGCGTATTCTGCCAGATCGCGCACAATATGCAGTGCAGCTTCAGCACTTACACCGTGTTGTACGGAACAAGTAGCAGCATGAAACGCGTGAGTCAGCAGGGCATCACCTGCGAGAATCGCCATCGCTTCGCCGTATACTTTATGGTTGGTCAATTTGCCGCGGCGATAATCGTCATCGTCCATCGCTGGCAAATCATCATGAATGAGCGAGTACGTATGTACCATCTCCACTGCACTCGCTACCGGAGCAGCCGCTTTCCGGCTTCCGCCGAGCGCTTCTGCTGCGGCAATGACGAATACGGGACGCAGACGCTTGCCGCCCGCCATGAGCGAATACAACATCGATTCTTTGAGCGTACCCGGTACTTGCCAATCTTCCGGCAGAAACTGCTTCAACTGCTGCTCCATAAATACGGAAATATCGTTGATATATGATGTCAGCTCCGGACGACTACTCAATGATTTCACCGCTTTCCGCAGCATCAAAAGGCTTCTTGCGCAGTTCGCCATCTTCCTCGACGATCATTTCAATTTTGCGTTCGACTTCTTCCAATTTGGAGCCGCAAACCTGCGACAGCTTCATCCCTTGCTGAAACAGATCAATCGCCTTTTCCAGTGGGACATCGCCATGTTCCAACTCGGATACGATTTCTTCCAGTCGATCCATCGCCTGTTCAAAGTTAAGCTCCTGTTCCTTTGCCGCCTTCGCCATCGTTGTGCGCCTCCTCTATCGTGAATACATTACAATGCAATTGTCCATCTTCCAGATTCACCTTGATCATATCGCCCGGTGCTACCTGATTGACCGATTTGATCAGCTGCTGTTCCGGCTCGTCGTAAACGAGACTATATCCGCGCGCCATAACTTTGAGCGGACTAAGCGCATCCAGCTGCTTGAGACCAAAGCCCAGCTTCTGTTGCTTTTGCCGCAGAATTTGCTGCATACGTAGCTCTAGCTGACGACGAGCAGAATCAGTACGCCGCTTCGCATATACTAACTGATCCTGTGGATTATGACGTGCCAGACGTTGATTGAGTCGACCGAGACGTTCGCGCTGAATATGTCCACGCCGCTGTAAACTGGACGTCAGACGACGCTCCATCAGATCAAGCCGAGTCATATGCTGTACCAGTTGTCGCTGCGGATGAAGCAGTGCCGGTGAGCGCTTGAGTCGATTCAAACGATCACGCTGACGCTGGGACAAACGCAGCAATCCCTGACGCAGCTGGCGACGCAGTTGTCCGATCTGGGCTTTTAATTCATTCATACTTGGTACTGCCAACTCGGCAGCCGCCGTCGGTGTTGCCGCCCGCAGATCAGCTGCAAAATCGGCAATCGTAAAATCCGTCTCGTGACCGACAGCAGAGATAACCGGGATCTTCGAGCCGACGATCGCGCGTGCGACGATTTCCTCGTTAAACGCCCAGAGTTCTTCTAGCGAGCCACCACCGCGACCGACGATCAGCACATCAGCTTCGCCGAGTGAATTAAGATCGCGAATCGCTTTGACGATAGATGGCGCTGCGCCTTTGCCTTGTACCAACACTGGATACACTACGATCTTCACGACCGGATACCGCCGACGCAGAGTAATGACGATATCACGTACCGCTGCACCAGTCGGTGATGTAACGACGCCGATCGTACGCGGATACTGCGGTAAATCCCGTTTGCGCGAAGAATCGAATAGTCCTTCATGCTCTAGCTTCTGCTTGAGCTGTTCATACGCCAGATATAGACTGCCAATACCATCCGGCTGCATCTGAGTCGCATAAAACTGATACTGCCCATCTCGTTCATACACCGAAATATAACCACGTGCAATGACACGTGCGCCTTCTTTTGGAATAAATGGCAATCGCTGATTGTACGATGCAAACATAATACTTTTGATCCGACTGCCTTCATCCTTTAGCGTAAAATACATATGCCCGCTCGAATGGTGCGTGAAATTGGAAATCTCACCCCTCAGCCAGACTTCGGAGAGCAGCGAGTCAGACTCCATTTTCATACGGATATATTTATTGATCTCCTTGATGGAGTATATGCGCTGCTGTTGCTGCATGTAAGCCGCCTTTCTCAGTTCAGGCCATACGCGCGTCTTGCAGCCACCAGCGTATTTTGCATCAGCATGGTGATTGTCATTGGACCAACGCCGCCCGGAACCGGAGTGATTGGACCGGATACTTCCTTCGCACTTTCAAAATCAACATCGCCCGCCAGTTTGCCGTTTTCCAGGCGATTCATACCTACATCGATGACAACTGCACCCGGTTTGATAAAGCTGGCATCGACAAAGTTAGCACGACCGATTGCCACAACAAGCACGTCCGCTTGCTGCGTCAGCTCCTTCATATTAGCTGTGCGGGAATGACACATCGTAACGGTAGCATTCTCGCGTTGCAATAGCAGAGATACCGGTTTACCGACAATATTGCTGCGTCCAATTACAACCGCATGCTTGCCAGACAGATCAATACCAGTACGTTTGATCATCTCAATCACGCCTGCCGGTGTACATGGCAGCAAACTATCGTCGCCGATCACGAGATTACCGACGTTGATTGGGTGGAATCCGTCTACGTCCTTGATTGGAGAAATCGCGTCGATGACTGCTTTTTCCTCAATATGCTTTGGCAATGGAAGCTGGACGAGAATGCCGTGAATATTGTCCTGATTGTTCAGCGTATCGACCAATGCAAGAAGTTCCTCCTGCGATGTTTCTGCCGACAGACGGTGTACTTCGGAATAGTAGCCTAGATCATGGCAGGTCTTTTCTTTATTGCGTACATAAACCTGTGAAGCTGGGTCCTCGCCAACCAGCACGACTGCCAGTCCGGGTTGAGCACCCTGTGCTTTCATTTTCTCCACTTCCTGCTGGATATCCTGACGGATGTCCTTCGAAATCTGTGTACCGCTAATGATTGTTGCTGCCATGATAAATCGCTCCTTTAACATTGAAAAATGGTATGATGCACGGTAATCCTGTGTATACACGTAACTTTTGCAATGACCTGATGCGGAATAACACTCATGCTGTGGACAATCGTAGAGCAAGCTTGCTCTATCAGCTATAAACAATAACTCACGTCTGGTTACAACCGAATATGACGTGTGAAACCAAGAATATAAGATAAAATACTGTGCGTACTTTCGCTTACTGCTGTTTGCCTTTGAGCTTATCGAGATCTTGAATCATTTTACCAAGTACGCCATTCACGAATTTGCCCGATTCCTCTGTACCAAAGTGCTTGGACAATTCAATCGCTTCATTGACTGCAACCTTCGCCGGTACATCTTCGGTAAAGACCATCTCATACACTGCCAGACGCAAAATCTGACGATCGACACGAGACAGACGGCTAACTTGCCAATTCTTCAAATAATCGACCAGCAGCCCGTCAATTGCTTCACGCTGACTCCATGCGCCGTTCACAACGCCCAGCACATACGCACTCAGCTCCGCTTCATCCCGTACTTGAACGTCCGATTCATTATCCGCAGCCGCTTCCTCTAGCAGCATCTCTACCGCTTCCTCTGCCTGCACCTCATTCATTTCCATCTGATACAAACTTTGCACCGTAATCTCCCGCGCCAATCTTCTTTTAATCGCCATCTACTTCATATCCTCCCGCAACCACCCGCAGTCCAAGACCTCCAACAATACCCGGTCGCCATAACCTCACGCCCTACTGCCTTCAATCCCATCCCACGACCATTGCCTCTTTAATTGTGTGTAATCAACTCAAACCATCCATATCCCAAAACCTCAAACCAAATTCCAACTCATACAACTATAAAATGAAGTGCAGACAAACTCAAAGTTCAAGCCCACCACACTTCAACCTAATCAACTTCAACTACGTATCCACAAAGAACGATAGAAATTCAGGAAGTTCAAAACGTACCAAAGCGCTAAAGCACGAGAATCACACTTACACTCATACAAAAAGAACTGCTCCCTCAATACCTTCCAAGTTCTACATTCCCTTCTACCTTCTAACACCCACCCAAAGCTTTCATTTGCAACTTCTCCCAAGCGCCAAAACCATTCCTACACGCTCTTACGCTCTTACGCTCTTACGCTCTTACGCTCTTACGCTCTTACGCTCTTACGCTCTTACGCTCTTACGCTCTTACGCTCTTACGCTCTTACGCTCTTACGCTCTTACGCTCTTACAAAAAAGTCCCTACCAGCAACCAATTGAATCACATTTCACCAATCCATAACCAGCAGTCCACAAGCAGCACGGAACGGAGGGAAAGGCGAAATGCCATAAGAGCCGACTTTGGAGTGCGGGAATCTACAAGTTACTCCTATTCCGTAGATTCCTGCGCTTCACCGGAGGTCGTTGGCATTCGCCTTTCCCGCAGTGCATGACCTCCACCTCACAGCGTATGCGTAAAACTCCATTTTACAAAAAAGAACACTCAGCACCAAAGAAAAGTTGCAAATGAAAAACCCCACCATACATGATTTGCCGGTTTACGCTTCAACAATAACAGTGCAATCCGGGAAATGATGTATGACAGGGTTCATCGAAATGGACGCCAGCGGTCGCCCAGCCATTCGCTGAGGCGCTGCCACGGAATGAACGGGCCAAGCCGGAGATCCCGGTTGCGACCGACGGTGTAACCTATGAACACTAACAATGCAAAGAACAACATATCCCAAAAACCAACCGTTACATACAAAACTCCGCAGCCAATGCCTGCCAGCACGCCAACAATACGTCCGCCGTGCGTCTCCCAGATCTGTTTCCATATCATGAGGATAGCCTCCCTCTACTGCACTCTGCTCTTGAATGCAGGCGAATGAACGATATTGGCGATATACACCGAAACATTGGAGACAGGAATACCTGTAATCTGCTCAATTTCAGTATGAATCGTTTTTTGCATAGTTTCCGTCAAACTAGGAATCGGCGTTTCTCCGTCTACGACTGCACGAATCGTAATATCCAGACCGGATTCGATTACACGGACGCGGGTTTTGAGATCGCGCACACCGCGCGTACGCCCGGCTACTTTCAACGTCATATTCTCAATCGTTTCTAGTGAAATCTGAATATCGCCAAACTCAGTATGCTGATGCACAGCATTCAGATTGCCGCGCTCCGTCCGAATCGACACATAGAAAAAGCGAATGCTCAGTAGAAATAGAACGACAGCAATCACAACGATCGTAATATACACATTTTGCTCATTCCGGTAATCCAGTTCCATCGGCACCTGACCACTAAGCAGCAGAATAACGAGTACGGACAGGATACCAATGCTGAGGCTATACATAAATAAGAGCAGTCGATCGATAATTTTAGCCAACAGTGTGCAGCCCCCTTACAATATACTAAACCCCAGACTGCCTCGTCAGGGGTTTATGATTGAGCGGCTTTGTCAAGCAAAGCCGACTCGCTTCTGGCATATACAATGTGCATATACGGGGTTGAAGAGAAGGCGGCAGGTGATATCCATAATGGACGCTGCCGCTTTCTTTTATTTTACACGGTGGGTGAATTCGCTCTCTTCCGTCTTCTCCACGGTTTCCAGATGGACATCGTGAATCTGCACGTTGACTTCAACAACGGTCAGCCCCGTCATCGTTTCAATGGAGCGTTTGACATTGCGCTGAATCTCGGCAGCCACTTCTGGCAAACGATGTCCGTACTGGACGATGACCGATACGTCAACCGCTGCTTCGCGCTGACCAACTTCGACTTTGACACCACGGGACAGATTTTTGCGTCCCAATAGCTCGGCGATTCCGCCAGCAAAGCCGCCGCTCATGCCTGCCACTCCGTTTACTTCAATCGTCGCCAGACCGGCGATGACCTCAATCACTTCCGGCGCAATCTGAATCTCGCCGATATCCGTCCGTTCAAATTCAGTCGGGAATGTACTCATGATTTATACACCTCCTGCCAAGTAAACTAAATATAACATGTACCCGGTTGCTTGACAAACGCAAGCCAGCGGGGATTACACTTCGTTTTCTTCGAGGAATTTGATGTCAAAATCGCCACGTACAAACGTCTCATGATTGAGCAGACGCAGGTGAAACGGAATAGTAGTATAGATACCTTCAATCGCGAATTCATCCAGTGCGCGTTTCATTTTGGCAATTGCTTCAGCACGCGTTGGCGCCCATACGATCAGCTTGGCAATCATTGAATCGTAATATGGCGAAATCGTATAGCCGGGATATGCACCGCTGTCGACACGTACGCCCGGACCACCCGGCGGCAGGTAAAAGTCAATTTTACCAGGGCTTGGCATAAAGTTACGATCTGGATCTTCCGCGTTAACACGGCACTCGATCGACCAGCCGTTGATGACCACTTCTTCTTGTGTAAAGGACAATGGATGCCCTTCTGCCACATGAATCATTTCCTGAATCAGATCGACGCCTGTTACCATCTCGGTCACTGGATGCTCTACCTGAATCCGGGTGTTCATTTCCATAAAGTAAAACTGTTCGTCTGGACCGAGTAGAAACTCCAATGTACCTGCACCAGAGTAATTCACCGCTTTGGCTGCACGGACAGCCGCAGCACCCATTCGCTCACGCAGTTCTGGAGACAATACCGGACAAGGAGCTTCCTCTACCAGTTTCTGACGACGACGCTGTACGGAACAATCGCGCTCTCCCAGATGCACGGCATTGCCATGACGGTCAGCAATAATCTGTACTTCGACATGCTTCATACCAGTCAGGAATTTCTCCAGATACACACCGCCGTTACCGAACGCTTTCTCGGCTTCTTGCTGTGCGTTTGTAATCTGCTTCACGAGTGATTCTTCATCCTCAGCAAGACGAATCCCTTTCCCGCCACCACCAGCAGTTGCCTTGATGATAACTGGATAGCCGATCTCGCGAGCGATTTTCACCGCTTCATTCAGATCTTCTACGATCCCTTCAGAACCCGGAATAACGGGTACGCCCGCTTCTTGCATCGTACGCTTCGCTTCGGATTTGTCACCCATGCGATTGATCGCATCTGGAGATGGGCCGATAAACGTAATGTTGCAAGATTCACAGATTTCAGCGAAATCAGCGTTTTCCGCCAAAAAGCCGTAACCCGGATGCACTGCGTCACATTCTGTCAGCGTTGCGATGCTCATCAGATTGGTCAAATTCAGGTAGCTGTCTTTGGACAGTGTTGGACCGACACAGTATGCTTCGTCTGCAAGACGAACATGCAGCGAATCACGATCTGCTTCGGAATATATGGCTACCGTGGAGATACCTAGCTCACGGCAGGCGCGAATAATACGAACCGCAATCTCGCCGCGGTTCGCGATCAGAATTTTTTGAAATTTCATTTGCCTTTCCTCCTTCAGCCTTATACGCGGATGCGTGGTCTTATTCCGGCTTCACCAGGAACAAAGGTTGGCCGTATTCAACCAGCTGTCCGTTTTCGGCAAGCACTTCGACGATCGTTCCGTTCACTTCCGCTTCCAGTTCGTTCATCAGCTTCATCGCTTCGATGATGCAGACTGGGGATTTGGTGTTGACTTTATCGCCTACACTTGCGAATGGTCCCGATTCCGGAGATGGAGAACGGTAAAAGGTTCCGACCATAGGGGACACAATTTTATGTAGTGTCGGATCGGCTTCAGGTGCTGCTGGCGTTGCAGCAGGTGTCGCTGCGGAAGTTGCTGCTGGTTGTGCTGCAACAGGTTGAATCGCTGGTGCTGCCGCTTGTACAGCCGGAGCCTGTACGAATACCGTTTCGGCTTTACCCGGTTTACGGATGACCAGGCGGGAGCCTTCATTTTCGATTTCAACTTCCTGTACGGACGTCTCGTCCACCAGTTGAATGAGTTCTTTGATCTCGTTTAATTTGAACATCTATACATTCACTCCTTTGGCTTTATCGCCTGTCAGATGAGCGCAATCTGGCGCCCATTTCGGGAAAATTACACATAACGCTATGTATTATAGCACATTCATCAAAAAGGCGTGAACATCTTTGTTCACGCCTTTTGCTGGAGAGCCATTTACCTATGATTTGGTGAACAACTCTTTATTCATTTTCAATTGTATATCGGAATAGGAACGAGTGTGTCACGATTCATCCTGCGAAACGATCCGACCAATACGTACAAGTAAACCGCTAGGGTCGCTAAATGCAAACTCGTACACTCCCCAAGGTTTTACACATGGGGTTCCTTGTTCGATAATCAAATCACTGACTTTTGCTGCTATCTCATCTACGTCATCTACATACAGATATATCCCAAACGGATTATCTTCCACATTGGGCGGCCAATTGGGAACATGATTCAAATGTAAATGCCAGCCGCGTCCGTCAGCGAGAATACGATAATGACCATAATCACTAAGTACATGAAAACCCAATCGTTTGTAGAACGCTTCACTCTCATCAAGATTGGCGCTTGCTATAATCGGAACGGAATAATGATTCATCATAATCTCCTCCCTACATATGCAATACGATTGATAAGGTTAGCCTGACTTTGCGCATGTTCTCTGAGCCTGAGCAAATATATCATCTCATTGTCTGCTAACGTATTGCAAAGGTATTAGAAGATACTGCAATCAACTTAACGACGATCTTGCGGGCCGCCGACAAAAGCTTGTTCTTCCGTGTCGAGACCGTAAGCGGTATGCAGTGCTGCTACAACATCGCCCAGCTTGCCTGCTTCGATGACACAAGAGACTTTGATTTCGGACGTACTTACCATTTTGATGCTAACGCCCTGAGCCGAGATCGCTTCAAACATCTGTGCAGCTACGCCTGGATGGCTGACCATACCAGCGCCAACGATAGACACTTTCACCAGATCGACTTCGGATGTCACTTCATCGTACGGCAGTTCGCCGCGGATCGCTTGAATCACTTGAAGAGCACGTTCACGTTCTTCGAGGTTAACAGTAAAAGAGAAATCAGCTTTGCCATTCATGACGCCGCTCTGTACGATAATATCCACGTCGATCTTGGCAGTTGCCAATTCGCTGAACATTTTGGCGAGTACGCCAGGTACGTCGTTGACTCCTCTGATCGTAATGCGTGCCACGTTTTTGTCATAAGCGATGCCACTAACTACCGCTCCCTGTTCCATAACCGCTTCCTCCTTCACTACCGTTCCTTCATTATAGTTAAAGCTGGATCGTACGACGAGGCGCACGTTGTTATGCTTGGCGTATTCTACTGCACGCGGATGCAATACCGCTGCGCCAAGATTGGCAAGCTCCAGCATTTCGTCATAAGAGATTTCTTTCAGTTTGCGTGCGCATTTGACAATACGTGGATCAGTGGAATAGATACCATCCACATCTGTATAAATTTCGCATACATCGGCATTGATGGCTGCTGCCAATGCTACAGCTGTCGTATCGGAGCCGCCACGACCAAATGTCGTAATGTCACCATCTTCGGTAACTCCTTGGAAACCAGCTACCACGACGATCTGACCAGCACCAAGTGCCTTCAGTACACGTTCCGGACGAATGTCGCGAATACGAGCACGGCTATGCTCTGCTTCTGTTTCAAAGCCTGCCTGCCAGCCGGTAAAGGATACCGCTTCACGTCCCTGATGTGCAATCGCCATCGATAACATCGCAATCGAAATCTGTTCGCCTGTCGTCATCAGCATATCCATTTCGCGCGCAGGCGGATTTGGATTCAGCATCAGCGCCTGATCAATCAGATCGTCTGTCGTATCTCCCATAGCGGATACTACGACTACACATTGATGTCCTTCATCTTGCTTTTCAATAATGCGTTTTGCTACGCGCTGCATGCGCTCTACATCGCCGACGGAGCTACCGCCGAATTTCATCACGTACAAAGCCAAGACATCTTCACTCCCTACTTGATACTGGCTTGGCAAGCGCCACAGCCATCATTAACAACATATCCATCATACCGAATATGACATGATATGAAATGCTCATTCTTTAACAGTATAATACGACAACGCGTTAAGTACTACCGCAAATTTTTCGTTTTCCGGCTGAAAGGAAACATACGTGTTCCCTATGTACATTGTACTGCACCTAATCATTCACGATCATTCACGGAATCCAAATGATCCTTGCAATGATGCAAATTTATAATGTTAACAGTATAATTATACATTAATCTTTATAAAAAAGCAGGCTGTTCTCATCGGATGATGAAGAGCAGCCTGCCTGGCAAAGCACAGATGGATCATCAATTACGCGCGGGATACGTATTTGCCTTCGCGAGTATCGATGATCAGTACATCGCCTTGGTTGATAAACAAAGGCACTTGAACACTGTGACCTGTTTCCAGTTTTGCACTTTTGGTTGCACCAGTAGCGGTGTTACCTTTGATACCTGGCTCAGTTTCAACAACTTCCAGCTCAACAGATGTTGGCAGGTTGATGCCGATAATTTCGCCATGATAGCTAACGATGTTAACAGTCATGTTTTCTTTCAGGAATTTCAGTTCCCATTCCAGTTGGCTTTCGTTCAGCTCAAACTGGTCATAAGTTTCGTTGTCCATGAATGTATGCTCTTCGCCGCTTGCATACAGGTATTGTACGCCACGGTTCTCGATTTGGGCACGGGCAATGGTTTCGCCAGCACGGAATGTGCGCTCAACCACGTTACCGTTACGCAGGTTTTTCAGCTTGGAGCGCACGAATGCAGCACCTTTACCTGGTTTTACGTGTTGGAATTCAAGAACGGAGAAAATGTTGCCGTCTACTTCCACGGTCAAGCCTGTTTTAAAATCGTTAACTGAAATCAAAATAACGCCTCCTCATGTATGGGTAAAGCCAGTGGTCATACAATATATGTTCATTTTTACTGCCGCTGAAACATTCGTAATGAATGTCATCAGCCTCACTTCTATATATTGTACCATTCTGCCAGCGTATATTGACGGCTGTATGCAGAATGTTGCGGAATGTGCGCTCGCGCATGCTCCATTTATTTTATTCGGCATCATCGTCTCCGCAACCTGCTGGAAGCGGAAAATGTTATGCCGGTAAAATCGTGAATTCTTTGCTGGAATGAGTCAGTACAGTAATCCCAGTTTCGGTAATCAACACATCATCTTCAATGCGTACACCACCAAAGCCCGGAATATAAATGCCTGGCTCGACCGTAACGACCATGCCCGGCTTGAGCACCATATCGCTCATTTTGGACAGGCGGATATCCTCATGTACTTCCAGACCGATTCCGTGTCCGGCACTGTGTCCGTACGCATCGCCATAACCGTGCGAAGAGATAATGTCGCGGGAGAGTGCATCCGCTTGCTTACCAGTCAGACCTGGTTTCAGGTTTTCCAGTGTATGCAGCTGCGATTCCAGTACGATATTGTAGATCTCACGATGTTTATGCGAAGGTGTACCTACGAATACGGTACGCGTCAGATCAGATACATATCCGTTGTACAATGCGCCAAAGTCGAACGTAATGAACTCATCGCGTCCTACTGGCTTCTCGCTCGCTGTACCGTGTGGCAGCGCGGAACGTACACCAGAAGCGACAATCGTCTCAAATGATGGACCGGAAGCACCCAGACGGCGCATGAAAAATTCCATTTCCATTTCCAGTTCTTTTTCGGTGACACCTGGCTTGATGTAGCCGAGGATATGCTCATACGTTTTGTCAGCGATTTCAGTCGCTTTTTGGATCAAGGCAATCTCGTCTGCATCCTTGAAGTTACGAATGCCTTCGACCAGTCCAGATACCGGCACCAGTTCGATTGGAGTCAATTGTTCCTTGTAAGTCGCATACCGGCTGAACGATACATGCTCCTGTTCAAATCCAAGCTTACCTACACCCCAACTAGATAGCAATTCCTTCACAGTCTCTGCTACATTCGGCTTGTGCTCCACGACGGTAAACGCAGTCGCCTGTTCCGGCGCCTGAGTCATATAACGGAAATCGGTCAGCAAATATGCCTGCTCTGCGGTTACCAGTACATAGCCAGCAGAACCTGTAAAACCAGTCACATACCGGCGGTTAATACCGCTTGTAATCAGGATTGCTTCCAGCTCGCGCTCCTGCATAGCCTGGCGCAATTGGTTTAAACGTGCTGTAGTCATAAACACTCTCCCCTTCGCTCCGTTCTGTCTTCAAATAGCCAGAGATTATTTTACCATACCAGCGGCATTTTTGAGAATAGTCAGTTGTAACATTCCGCATAGCGCAGCGGTTTGGAACATGTGGTAATGATACGGGAAATCCGCTACAATATAGTGTATCAACACTTTGCGCCATCATTCGCCATTTATTTTTACAGAAAAAGGCGTAAATGCTACTTTAACCATCATCCATCCGGATGATCAATTATGGAAGGGTGACTGTACTTGCCAAAACAATCTTCTCCAGTCAGCTATGGCGGCCAGGCCGTAATCGAAGGCGTGATGTTCGGCGGCAAACACGTCAATGTGACCGCAGTCAGACGCAAGGACGGTGAGATCACCTATCTGGAAGTTCCACGCAGTGACAAAGCATGGGTACGCTCTCTGCGACGTGTTCCATTGCTGCGCGGTATCGTCAGTCTGATCGATTCTAGCGCCAAAGGCTCGCGCCATCTCAACTATGCGGCAGACGCTTATTCTGAAGACCAGATGGACCCGGAAGAATACGCCCGCGAAAAGGAAAAAGAACAATCCAAAACAAGCCTCAATACGATTCTCGGTGTTGCCGTTGTCGGTATTCTGTCTCTAATCGTCGGCAAGCTAATCTTCACCGTCGTACCGGCAGCCATTGAAGGCTTCTTATTCTCGCATTTATTCCAGAGCCAGTTTTTGCATACATTGCTGGAAGGGGCGATCAAGATTATCCTGCTGCTCGCGTATCTGTGGGGCATCTCCCAGACACCGATCATCAAGCGCCTGTTCCAATATCACGGTGCCGAGCACAAAGTTATTACCGCGTATGAGAACGGCTCCGAGCTAACACCTGAGAAGGTACAGCAATTTAGCCGTCTTCACTATCGTTGCGGTAGCAGCTTTATTATTCTGACTGTCATTATTGGTGTATTGATCTACTCTCTCTTTCACTGGGATGGCATGACCGAGCGCATTATTCAACGAATTGTGCTGCTACCGGTCGTGATCGGCGTTTCATTTGAGTTTCTGAAGTTTACGAATAGTTTGCGGGATATTCCGGTGCTGCGTTATCTGGGCTACCCGGGATTGTGGCTGCAACTGCTCACGACAAAAGAACCTACGCTAGATCAGCTGGAAGTATCCATCGCCTCCTTCAACCGGATGCGCGAACTTGATACGCAGCTGGAACGACAATCTGTAGCCACAATTGTACCGGATGCTTCTCCTGACCCTGTGAAAGGATGATGTAATGATGAGAAAGTCACCTGCTCAAACGGTGTTTATTGGTGTTATGGCTGTACTGGCGTTGGTCGGACTGGTCTGGGGAATCTACCGCATGATCTTTATGCCTTCGACGATTGATTGGAGCGGTATTATCGTTACACTAGTGCTCATCGGCATTCTGATATTTGCTTTTCGTTCTTCGGCATTTCAAGGAGGCGCACGCAATCAACCGAAGGTGAAGCCGTCTGCGCGGACGATGGCCAAAATCAAAGCACAACAGAGCAATTACAAAAACGTGTCCAAGTCATCTCCTTTTGCCAAATCCGGTACACCAGGTAAAAATGTATCCGGTTCGGGCGGCAATAAGCCGAAAAAGAATTATCCGTTTCAGGTCATTCAGGGCAACAAAGGCAAAGATGACGAGGAAATTCCAAAGTTCCATTGACTATATGCGTAGAACCTTATCTTCTGTCCTAATCTACACGCTGTACCGATCTGGTACAACCTATAATAAAAGAGCTGCTTCCCTCGTAGGGAGCAGCTCTTTTTGTGTTGATTTCCGTTTACTTTCTATATCTCCTGCGCAATAGAATAGGCAGTGTAAGCAATCTCTGTCACTTGGATCATCCCAATGACAGGTTGCCTTTATAGTGACTTATAGTCCCCAGTACGAGCGCAGCTTGCTGAGCACATCCAGCGGGTTCTTTTTCAGGTCTTTGGCGCTGAAGAAGATGCTGCCTTTGATTGTGCTGTATTTGGCATTGTATTTGAGCTGGTTAATGATCTCATTCGAGGTATTCCAGCCGACTTCCGGGGTGTTGATTTTGTAAATGGCATGACCGATGTACAGATCGACGCCAGTGTTCTTCGTTTCATTTACCCACCAATCGACTACTTTGTCGTAACGGGCAACTGGCAGTGTCATGCTCCAGTATACCTGTGGTGCGATGTAATCGATCCATTTGTTTTTGATCCAAGTGCGTGTATCGGCAGACATGCTGTCATAAGCGGTCACACCAGCTTTGGTATCGGAACCAGTAATGTCAGTGGATTTGTTACGCCATACGCCAAACGGACTGACACCGAAACGAACAGATGGTTTAGCCGCATGGATGTCTGCGCCCAGATCTTGAATAAAGCTGTTGATGTTGGCGCGTCTCCACTCTGCTTTGCTGGAGGTTTTGCCTTTGTACGTTGTATACGTGCTATCGTCAGCAAATTTGTTGGATGTCGTTTCTGAGGATGGGTAGAAATAATCGTCCAAATGTACCCCATCCACATCGTAATTGTTCACGACCTCCATCACTGTATCAATGATCGATTGACGAGCCGCCGGAATGCCCGGATTGATGTAGTATTTGTTATCGAACTTGATCACCCAGTCCGGATGTTGAAGCACTACATGATTGGATGCTAGTGAACTTGTATTGGCATCGGTTGTCGCTCGGAATGGGTTAAACCATGCGTGGATCTCCATGCCGCGCTTGTGCGCTTCGGTTACCATATAAGCGAGTGGATCATAGCCCGGATTTTTGCCCTGTGTGCCGGTCAGATATTTCGACCATGGCATCGTGGACGATTTGTACAATGCATCACCAGAAGGGCGAACCTGTACGAACACCGCGTTCATTCCCATGCCCTGCAATTGATCCAGCAGACTGGAAAACTCCTGCTTTTGCTTGGTAGCACCGGATGTACTGCTGCTTGGCCAATCCAGATTGAATACGGTAGAAATCCATGCACCACGCATTTCCTTTTTGGCACTGGTGGTCGGTTTGCTTGTTGTACTGGTCGAGGTTGATGTACCTGTCGTCGTACTACCCGAGCTGTTCGACGTTCCCAGCACGCTACCATTGCCAGTTGTGCTGCCAGTCGTTGTATCGTCGCTAGCTGTACCGCCTGTTTGCAAGGTTACGGTCTGCGTCCCTTGGTTCCAGCCAACAGTCAAGCCAAGACCTTCACCGATAAAACGCAGTGGCACCATCACGCGTCCGCCTTTCATTTGAACCGATGTATCCAGCGATACCGACGTACCGTTGACAGTAGCGGTAGGTTGCCCTGACGTCAGTACCAGCTTGTTCTTACCGCTATTAATCGTTACAGTACTGGTCTGTTGATTCCAGCCGATCGTGGCACCTAGATTTTCACTGATCAGTCGCAGCGGCACCATCGTGACATTGCTGTCGCTCGTTATGTACGGAGCTGCGTCTCCTTGAATCGTCTTGCCATCCAGTACAATCTGAATGTTCGATGCTGCTGAAGTCATCGTACTGCTGATGATCGGGAAAATTACGACGAGTGCCAGAAATAAAGATGTGAAGCGAATCCATTTCATATGTTGTTGTACCTCCAGTACATCATTTGCCCCTCTGCCCAACGTCTCTCTATACGGCATACTGCTCTTAGTTAGTTAAACCTGATTCACGGTCAAAAGTTGCGCACAAAATAAAAGACATCTGTCAGATGAACGACAGATGTCTGCCTTATGAATCGCTAACTAGCTCATTTTGCAGCTGTTTCAGTGCTTCCACACGTTCCGGGTCGCGTCGGAAATATTCAACCAGCGTCTCGATTTGCGTAATCGAATCCCAGCTCAGATGATGCTCAATGCCTTCTACGTCCTTGTATATATAATCGGGATTGACTCCGATAATATCCAGAAAATCTTCCAGCAGTTGGTGACGCTCTACGAGTCGTTTCCCCATTTTCTTCCCTTTGCTTGTCAGCACGAGGCCACGATATTTCTCATAAATCAGGTACTCATCTTTATCCAGCTTCTGGATCATTTTTGTAACGGATGAAGGATGAACTTCCAGCCCTTCGGCAATATCCGATACACGCGCATAGCCCTTTTGATCAATCAGCTTGTAGATGCGCTCCAAATAGTCTTCCATACTGGGCGTTGGCATCTTGCTCCCCCTTTAATTACACTCTCTAATACGTGATCATGTCGCGTGTTCCACACATCGCTGCTTGCGACCAGAATCACATGGTTCATTCAATAATCATACATGGAATAACGAGCGGTTGGCAAGTTTTCACCTGTTTTTTTACCGGATAAAGAACCTTTCACACACGCTGCACATCCAAATCGCAGCGGTATGAAAGGTTCGTTCCAACTTGTATATCCGTTCTCGTTTTCGTATGAAAATAACGGTTGTTTGCTTATTTTACAATTAGGATAGTTGTGTATGATTACTTGACGATAGCGCCGTTTGGCATGTTATCCGGTACGGTTGCCAGCGTCAGTTGATCGCCTTGCGATGCCGCCAGAATCATACCGCGGGATTCTTCGCCGCGCAGCTTAACTGGCTTCAGGTTGGTCACGCAGATCACTTTGCGTCCGACCAGTTCTTCCGGTGTGTAGAATTTGGCGATGCCGGATACGACCTGACGTTGCTCAAAGCCCAGATCCAGTTGCAGCTTCAGCAGCTTGTCGGCTTTTTTCACTGGCTCAGCAGCGATGACCTGCGCAACACGCAGCTCAACTTTGGCAAAATCGTCGATGCTGATTTCTGGTGTAGATTCCTCTTCTTCTACAGCTGGTGCAGTGACCGTTTGCTGTTCGGTTGTCGCCGTTTGCTCAGCTTCCGTTTTCAGTACGCCGCCCATCGCTTCCACGATGTATGCCACTTCTTCTTTGGAATCCAGACGCGGGAAGATTGGATCACCTTTGGCTACAGACGTTCCTGCTGGAATCAGACCGAAACGACCAGTACTCTCCCATGTTGTCAGCTCGCCATCGGTAATACCGATTTGCTGACGAATCTGCTTCGGTGCGCGTGTCAGGAACGGCTCCAGCAAGATGGAAATGATGCGCAGCGCTTCTGCCAGATGGAACATAACCGAATCCAATTGTGGACGATTGTCTTCATCCTTCGCCAGCACCCATGGCTGCGTTTCATCGATATATTTGTTCGTACGGCTAATTAGCTGGCTGATCGCAGTCAGTGCAACCGAGAACTCCAGTTTTTCCATCGCCGTTTCAATCTTGCCGATTGTATCGCCGATGAACTCTTGCAATTTACCATCCACTTCGTTGACAACACCATTGTAGGCAGGCACGGAGCCACTACAATATTTGTCGATCATCGCCACAGAACGGTTGAGCAGATTACCAAGATCATTCGCCAGATCGGAGTTTACACGATCTACAAAGCTTTCCGGTGTAAATGTACCGTCAGAGCCAAATGGCACTTCACGCAGCAGATAGTAACGCAGTGCATCCAGACCATAACGATCGATCAGCGTAACCGGGTCAACGACATTCCCTTTGGACTTGGACATTTTGCCGTCTTTCATCAGCAGCCAGCCGTGACCGAATACTTTTTTCGGCAGTGGGATATCCAGTGCCATCAGCATGATTGGCCAGTAGATTGTATGGAAACGCACAATTTCTTTCCCAACCAGATGGATGTCTGCCGGCCAGAACTTGTTGAACAGCTCCTCATTGTCGCTGCCATAACCGAGCGCTGTAATATAGTTAGACAGTGCATCGATCCAGACGTATACGACGTGCTTCGGATCGTTTTTAACTTTAACGCCCCAATCAAATGTCGTCCGCGATACAGCCAGATCTTCCAGACCCGGTTTGATAAAGTTATTGATCATTTCATTTTTACGCGATTCCGGTTGAATAAAGTCCGGGTGATCCTGATAATATTTCAGCAGACGATCGGCATATTTGCTCATGCGGAAAAAGTACGATGCTTCTTTGACCAGTTCGACCGGGTGACCGCTATCTGGGCTTTTCCCACCGATCACTTCGCCTTTATCGTTGCGCTCTACATCAACCAGCTGAGTCTCGGTGTAGAACGTTTCATCTGGAATACTGTACCAGCCTTCGTATTCGCCTTTGTAAATGTCGCCCTGCTCTAGCAGACGATCAAAGATGTCCTGTACGACCTTTTTGTGGCGTTCTTCGGTTGTACGGATAAAGTCATCATAAGAGATATCCAGCTTGTCCCACAGGCTCTTAATACCCTCAACGATTCCATCGACGAATTGCTGCGGCGTTTGACCTTTCTCAGCGGCCTTGCGCTCGATCTTCTGACCATGCTCGTCCGTACCGGTCAGATAACGCACCTCATATCCGCGCAGACGTTTGTAGCGCGCCATCGCATCGCCTGCCACCGTTGTGTAGGCGTGACCGATATGCAGCTTGTCACTTGGATAATAAATCGGGGTCGTAATGTAAAATGTGTTTTTCTCTTCTGGCATGGTTGTTCCTCCTTGTGTAAAATACATCCGCATTCTGATCAGCATATATACCGTACCGCGCAGCATATGGACGCAAAAAAGCCCCCATCCCTAATGGGACGAGAGCTTGTACTCACGCGTTACCACCCAACTTCCCCACTTTTTTGCAAAAGCAGGCTCAGCAGCCTATACAGGCTGACCCTTAACGCGGGCTTACGCTGGAGCCTTACGTACCGTTATGCGGTAGCTCGACTTCAGTTCCTCCCGGACCATGTTCTACAGTGGCTTCCAGACCGGTTCGCAGCTATTCCGGCTCTCTGTGCTGTGCCTATTCCGTATACTTATCCGTTCACTGGATTGCATATATGACTATGTTTCTCAATATACCGAATACCCGCCGAAGCTGTCAAGCGTTCCGCGGGTCCTGTTTGTATTCATGGTTGCCGCGCTGCTCCTGTTCATCGCCGCTGTCTGTATGGACAGGGTTGATGTGGGAACGGCGCGGTGGCGGAACGAGATCGATGCCGCCGGGATGAAAGGGATGACATTTGCTAATCCGGCGTGCTGCCAGCCAGCTCCCCTTGAGCACACCATGCACTTCAATCGCTTCCAGTGCATATTGTGAGCAGGTTGGATAGAAGCGACAACTGGGCGGCTTCAAGGGAGAAATACATTTACGGTAAAAGTGAATCGGCACCTGCACAGCGCGACGGCTCAACTTTTGCAATGTATTCACTGATGTTTCCCTACCGCTGTGGATACGGCTTTCTTTTTCAAATGAAGCGCAGGCCCTTCCTTGCCATCACCACCGACGGGTACACCCTCTTCACTATTATATCCAGCTTGTTGTGCCAGACATTCCTTGCAGTAGCCGAACACTTCAAACTTATGACGAATCACCTGAAACTCCTCCGGCATATCCGTCATATCCATCGGGCAAAAAGCAATCGGGTACGTTTTCTCGCATTGCAAACAGATCATATGATGGTGATGATGATCCTGACTGCAATGACTTTTGAATTTCACTCCATCTTCAAACACGATCTGCTCCAACACGCCCAGCTCCTGCATAACACGAAGATTGCGATACACCGTATCAAAGCTAAGACCACTATATTTACGTTCCATATATTCGTATACATCCTTGGCAGTTAGATAGCCCGGTGCTTCGGCAAACAGCTTCGCCAGCGTTCGGCGCTGATCGGTAATACGCAGACCCTGCTTGGACATAATATCAATAATTTGCTCTGTGGACAGCATGAATCTTCCTCCTGTCATCGTTCTGAACCAATTACGTACACAATCAACACTATTCGTAATCATAACTATTATACACGAAAACGAACGCGCTGCCGAATATTTCTTCATAAAATACCAGAATTATTATATCCATCCCAAACGGTAGATCATGCAATACATAGAAAAAACCGGAACCGCAATGGCGGCTCCGGCTATCTGTAACTGGATAACCTGTACACGATAGTTAGGGATTCCCATATCGATAACAGGTGTAGGTTCCAGTTGTTCAGATCTGGCAAAGTTTGTGAGCAGACATCCTTTGTATCAGATCTTAATTATTGTTTTTTGCTTGGCATCTGGTTGAACAGCAGGTTGACTGGCAAGTTACTGCCTGGTGCAGCTGTAAACCAGATTTCGACCGATTCTGTATCCAATGTACCGGTACGGTAAATAACGACGTTATCGTTGGCGCTAGTTGTACCACCGTTATTTTTGATCGGAGTACTTACGCCATTGACATAAATATAACCGGAGTAACGTCCACCACGCGCATTAAAGGAAATAAGCGTGTTTGGTGCTACCATATCCAGTTTGATTTTGTACAGTACGCCAAAGTTACCAGCGTTGGATGCTTCCGTTTGAGCCAGCGGGTCTGTACCTGTCAGGTTCGGATCGCTGTTGTTGTCGCCGATTGGCAGACGTACGCTCGTATTACCGATCAGATCGCCAACGTGGATAATGCGAGTCGCATTGTCGTACGTACCACGGTTGTGGATACCGTCACGATCCAATTTTGGCAAAGTATTCATCGCTTGCAGCGGATCAGCATTTTCATCCACCATCAGTACAGTGTACTGCACATTCGCGTCGCTGACCAGATCACCGAACAAAGAAATGACTGTATCGTTCTTCATTGTCGATGCACTGAGCTGATTGAAGATCACTTGACTTTGTCCTGGTTGCAGAGTCAACGTTTGTGCATCTGCGCCGGATTGGATCGATTTGTAGTAGCGGTCAATCGATACTTTCCCTGCTGCTGTTGCATACGGGTTTGGTCCGCCAAAGCCAACATCCAGAATGTTCAAGTTAGCTGGTGTTGCATTGGTATTCGTAGCAACGATGTACATTTTCACATTTTTGCCTGTTTCATTCAGATGGTGAACCATAAAGCGAGTTGCACCGTTAGCTGTTTCTTGATAAACGATACCTTCCGACAATACGCGTTCCGGGCTATTGCTGCGGATCAAGCGTACAGGCTCGGAGCTGGATTCGAACGGTGTGATTGCGCGTCCTGGTACTTCTGCACCGTTAAAGTCGAACGAATCGCCAATTGGCGTAAACAGCGGATAGAATTCGTCAGCTGTATACAGACTGCTGTCTGTAATGTTGATCGTTTTGCTATACGTGTTGGTTTCGCCATGCTTGTCCGTTACAGTCAATGTGACCGTTTGTGGACCAGCGGTGAAGAAGGCAAGTTGCTTGTTGCCCCATTCGGTTTTGGTAATCGCATTCTCATCATCTGTACTCATATCGGTGTAGGTGATCAGTTCACCCATGCGATAGGAGTCGCTGTTCGTGCTGAACATCGCTACCGGCGGTTGGTTTGGAGCTAGTACATTAATCGTTACGCTGTACGGATCGCTCCATTGTCCATTGGAGTCCAATACTTGGTAAGTTACAACGTGAGCACCAGCAGTCGTGAAGATGTCCTCACGTCCGGTCCAACGTTCATCAACAATGGTAGCTCCGTTGGATGAACTGGATTGCGTTTTGTATTGTACGGTTGTTTGTGTAGCATAGATGTCTTTTGGCGATACCGTAAAGGATGCGGTTGGTTTCACCTGAAGGTCCATGATGACCATTTTGCCTTGTACTGTATACGGAATACCCAGTGCGGCAGTGATGGAAGTGAGCGGCACCATAAAGGTTCCTTTTTGCTGGAACGATGCACCTTTCATCAGCGATTGAACGCCGTTTACTGTGTAGTACTTGCTGTCTGTTTTGAAACGCAGTTCTTTGCCGTCTTTAGTCATGACGGTTTCTTTGGTTACGGAATCGTATGTAAGCGTAAGGCCAACACGTTCCACCAGTGCGCGTACAGATACATAGGATACACCGTTTTTGACAGTCATCGGCTGATTGGAGAAATACAGCTTGCCGTCACGGTAAATCTGATTGGAGTTCATAAGGAAGATCAATTTGTTGGGACCACCCGAATACACGTCTGTGATCACAGTTGGTGTAGTCTTTACCGGTGTAGTTGGTGTAGTCGTTGGAGTTGTCGGCGTTACCGGTGTGGTAGGCGTCGTTGTTCCATCTGTTCCTGTCGTACCATCTACGCCTGTTCCGTCGCCCGTTGTTGTCGGATCAGTCTGAGGTACAGTAGTCGTAGCAGAATTGTCGCTATATACATCCTGCTGAACAACTCCATTTGCCGTATCGCCTTCTGCTGCGAAAGCCTGCGCTGCTGGGAACGCTGCCACAACCTGTGTGAAGGCAAGTACAGCTACTAGTATGCTTTTCTTGAATTTCATCGTTCGACTCCTTCTTTTATCTGTTTTCTATAACCGAGATGTCAAAGAAAAACTCCCCCTGAAAGGCACAATTCCCTTCACCATCGCAGGTCGAAAGTCGGTTGCTGCAAAGGCAAAATTCCATTGTTCCCCCGCGTCCACTTACTCGACGCTTACATGACACATTAATAAGACGCGACTTTTTTTGAAAAGTTTCTCCTGAATATCGCAAACACTCATTAAAAGTGATCTATTCACAATTCGTTCACATTTGTATACAGAGGGGGGTATGCTTATTGTTCTGGGATATGTACATTACCATATGCTGTTGCAGCAGTGCGTCATTCCTTGCTCCATACAGAAAAAGCCTGTCCATCCGCAGATCGACAGGCTTCATTGCACGCACTGGCGCTTGTATGCTATTCGTCACATGACCGGAATAGAAAAGCATTGCCCGGTGTAACGATATAGCTTCTTTGAACATCCCGTAAAAGGTTATGCTTCAAATGATATGCGCTCCTCACAGGCAAAGTCAAATTTGCACTGTATAGTCTGCATTCAGACTAACAGGCAGCTTGCCAGTCGCTGTCTCCGTACCTGCTAGCACCGCTGCCAATGCTTCCACCGCATACTTGCGATTCTCATAAGTACAAATATAAGTACGCAGCTCTGGCAGTTCGTTCAGATCGTATGGATTGCGCATCGATACAACGATTAGCGGTACGCGCAATTGTTCATGCAGACATTGAGTCAGTTGCGCCTGTTCTGCTGGCAATTGTCCGGTAGACGTATATGTCACCTGTACGACAAATCCTGACTGCTGCGCCTTCTGTAGCGTTACTAGGCGCTCCTCTGCATCCGGCTCTGTACCGATGATCAGTCGCTCTGCCGGTAAGCCGAGCGAGGTTAACACTTCCGCCAGATTACGATCATGTCCGACCGCTTCTGCTACTTCGGTACGCCGCGATAGCTGTGGCCAGATGACCAGTCCTTGTTTGCCATCAGCAGCGGGTTGCAGTGGTAGCTGGTGATCATCCTTAACTACGGTGATACTGCGCGCAGCGATGGCTCGCAGTACATCTGCACTTTGTTCATTACCGAGCAATGGCAACCATTCCTGCTCACTCATCGGTTGACGATCCATCTGCCGTCTTGCTTTTAACTGCAATATACGTGTAACGGATTCATCAATCCGCTGCTCTGATATTCTACCTTGCTCTACCGCGTGCCGCACGGCTTCGATCGCAGCAATCTGTTCCTGCAACGTATGGCTAACGAGTAGCAGATCCGCTCCCGCCTCCAATGCCATAACGGTCGCTTCAGGAATCGGAAAATGCTTCGCAATCGCGTGCATCTCCAAACAATCCGTTACGATAACACCATCGAATCCCAACTGCTGACGCAACAGCCCGGTTAGCACGCGATGTGACAATGTCGCTGGGATGGAATCAGGCTCAAATGCCGGGAATATCACATGCGCCGACATGATCAGATCGGTGTCGGCAGTAATTGCTGCTCGAAACGGCAACAATTCGATCTGCTCCAGACGCTGCACATCGTGGAGAACCGAAGCCAGCCCGTAATGCGAATCGACCTCGGTATCGCCATGTCCCGGAAAATGCTTGGCGGTCGCAGCCACTCCCTGCTCCTGCATAGCAGTAATCGCCGCCACACCATGAGCAGCAACAATGTCTGGCTTTTCCGAATAGGAACGTACGCCAATCACCGGATTACGCGGATTGTTGTTCACATCCACACACGGCGCAAAATTCACATTGATCCCCAGCGCTCGCAGCTCACGCGCACTAATCGATGATGCCGCCGCAGTCCATGCCGGATCACCGGTTGCACCAAGCGACATATTGCCCGGAATCAGACTGAGTTCTTCCTGATCAATTCGACTGACCATTCCACCTTCCTGATCAATCGCTATCAGTAACGGTGGCAAGCCCTGATGATGAGCTTGCTGTTGTAGCTCTATCGATAACTGATGAATCTGCTGCGGTGTACCAATGTTGCGGCGAAAATAAATCACACCACCAATCTGATAATCCGCGATCAACGTCTCCACCTGTGCATCCGGTACAATATCATGAAATCCGCATACAAATAACTGTCCAATTTTCTGTTCCAGCGTCCACTGATCTGTATTCATAGATGACATCTGTATCCCTCCTGCGGATCTGTTGTACGTTCGATCCGGTATGGTATGTATTGTTATTCAGTATAAAGTGCCATTCGCTATGCAACAATTGGACAAATTGTACAAAAAAACACCCTGTCCGAAGACAGGGTGCATAGAAGATAAAACGATAAACCTGTGTGTAAACACACATTCATAAGTGAGGATAATGATAAGAGAAGTCTGTATACCTGAGGCAAGTTCTTTATACGCAGGTTCCTTGACGACGTCCCTGTTCGATCAGGCGATATGCCCGTTCCACTTCAGCATCGGTCGGTGAAGGCACGCCATCCAGCGGATAGAGGCGGCCCAGCGACTCCCATTTATAGATGCCCATCTGGTGGTATGGCAGAATCTCGAATTTCTCCACACCATGCAATGTAGCGATAAATTCGCCGAGTGCGATCAGGTCTTCTTCCGCATCGTGAATACCTGGTACAAAGACATGCCGTATCCACATTTTGCGTCCATGATCCGATAACCACCGAGCCAGTTTCAGTGTGCGCTCATTGGATACGCCGGTCAGTTTTTTGTGCTTTTCATTATTAATATGCTTGAGGTCGAGCATGACCAGATCGGTCACATCCAACAGATCATGGATCTTCTCCCCATCGTTGTAGCCGTTACTATCAAGGGTTGTATGAAGATTCCAGCGTTCTTTGACCTCTTTAAACAAAGCTTTTACGAAAGGGGCTTGCAATGTCGGTTCGCCGCCCGAGACGGTGAGTCCGCCGCCAGAACTGCGATAGTAGCTCAGGTAAGGTTGGATTTCGGCGAGAACCTCCTCCAATTCCATCACCTTGCCTCCGTCCAGATTCCAGGTATCGGGATTGTGACAATACTGGCATTTCATCAGGCACCCCTGCATAAATAGTACGAATCGAATACCTGGACCATCGACGGTACCGAAGGTCTCCAGCGAGTGAACACGGCCTGTTACCATGATCATTCAGCCCCTTTCATTAGTATTGCAATATTACATTGCGTTGTGGAACGTACGGTTGATTACATCAAGCTGTTGCTCTCTGCTCAGTTTGATAAAGTTGACGGCATAACCGGAAACACGGATCGTCAGCTGTGGATAGTTCTCTGGATGATCCATTGCATCCATCAGTTGTTCACGGTCAAATACGTTGACATTCAGATGGTGAGCGTCGCTACCGAAGTAACCGTCCAGCATCGCTACCAAATTGGCTTTGCGTGTTTCTTCTTCTTTACCCAGTGCTTTTGGCACGATGGAGAAGGTGTTGGAGATACCATCCAGGCTATCTTCATATGGCAGTTTGGCAACGGAACTCAGAGATGCCAGTGCGCCTTTTTTGTCGCGTCCGTGCATTGGGTTAGCACCTGGTGCGAACGGCTCGCCTGCTTTACGTCCATCAGGGGTAGTCCCTGTTTTCTTACCGTATACGACGTTCGATGTGATTGTCAGTACGGATTGCGTTGGCATTGCGTTACGGTACGTTTTGTGCTGACGAATCATGCTCATGAACGTTTCAACGAGTTCAACAGCGATCTGATCGACACGATCATCGTTGTTACCGTAGCAAGGGTAGTCGCCCTCAATTTCAAAATCAACGGCGATGCCTTGTTCGTTGCGAATCGGTTTTACTTTGGCATATTTGATAGCGCTCAGGGAGTCAGCTGCAACCGACAGACCAGCGATACCGCAAGCCATCGTACGCAGAATGTCACGGTCGTGCAATGCCATTTCGATACGTTCGTAGCTGTATTTGTCGTGCATGTAGTGGATGATGTTCAGTGCATCCATGTACACTTTGGACAGCCATTGCATCATTGGTTTGTAACGATTCAGCACTTCATCGTAGTCAAGATACTCGGAAGTGATTGCCGGGAATTCAGGACCAACTTGTGCACCCGATTTCTCGTCTTTACCACCGTTGATAGCATACAGCAATGTTTTGGCAAGGTTGGCACGTGCGCCGAAGAATTGCATTTGTTTACCGATGCGCATTGCAGATACGCAGCAAGCGATACCGTAGTCATCGCCGTAGATTGGACGCATCAGATCATCATTTTCATACTGGATGGAGCTTGTTTCGATAGAAACTTTAGCACAGTATTTTTTGAAGCCTTCTGGCAGTTGATCGGACCACAGTACGGTCAGGTTCGGTTCCGGTGCAGGACCCAGATTGTAGAGGGTGTGCAGGAAGCGGAAGCTGTTTTTGGTTACGCGTGTTTTGCCGTCCATTGCCATACCGCCGATGGATTCCGTTACCCAAGTAGGGTCACCACTGAACAGTTCATTGTAATCTGGTGTACGCAGGAATTTGACGATCCGCAGTTTCATAACGAAATGGTCAACCAGTTCCTGTGCTTGTTCTTCCGTCAGTGTGCCTTCTTTTACATCGCGTTCGATGTAAATATCCAGGAAGGAAGATACACGTCCGAGCGACATTGCCGCACCGTTTTGTTCTTTGACAGCTGCCAGGTAACCGAAGTACAACCATTGGAAGGCTTCTTTGGCATTTTGTGCTGGTTTGGAAATATCGAAACCGTGTTCAGCTGCCATTTGTTTCAGTTCGTTCAATGCTCTGTACTGTTCGCTGATTTCTTCACGTTGGCGAATGGTTGTTTCATCCATGTATTCGCCCAGTGTTTCATCATGCTCACGTTGTTTTTGCTGCATCAGGAAGTTTACACCGTACAGTGCAACCCGGCGATAGTCACCGATGATGCGACCGCGACCGTAAGCATCTGGCAGACCAGTAACGATACCGGATTTACGTGCTGCGCGAATCTCAGCAGTGTAAGCATCGAATACGCCTTGGTTGTGCGTTTTGCGGATATCAGTGAAGATGTCGATGACGGATTGTGGAACTTCGAATCCGTATGCTTTACAAGCATCGATTACCATCCGAATACCACCGTAAGGTTGAATCGAACGTTTGAAAGGCGCATCCGTTTGAACACCGACGATTTGTTCTTTGTCTTTGTCCAGATAACCCGGACGGTGCGATACGATCGATCCTGGTGTGTTTACGTCTACATCCCATACACCGCCACGCTCGCGCTCTTCTCTGGACAGCTGGGAAACGATTTTCCACAGGTCGTTTGTATTCTGAGTTGGACCTGCGAGGAAGTTTTCGTTGCCAACATAAGGTTTGATATTTTCGTCAATAAAGTTTTTGGTGTCTACATGAGTTGTCCATTTGCCTGTGTTAAAACCTCTCCAGGCTTGTTGCGATTGATCTTGTACGTTTCTTTCGATTACCGACATTGATAATCCCTCCATTATTTGTGAATTAAATCACAAATTTTGTTATGAGTTTGATTTGGTTGTCTCGCCGCCGGTAACTTGTGTTCCGGCTATGTCCTTATTATGCAGGATGATGGATGGTATTAATGTGATTTTTATCACAATCAGACAGTTTCATTATGATTTTTATCACTTTCTGTCATTGATACAGTAAAATTTTAAATATGATACAGATAATTCTCCTCATCCTCGGACATATGGTAAAAATGTAACGTTGGGAATCCCATATTCCGCTTCAGGTTTGATACAGACAGGCAGCAAATCTAGATACAGTTGAAGCGATTTTGAATAGTGCAAAATGGAACTGCCGCAATTTGAAATGCCTTCCGCTTCCTTCAAGTTATATCCACATACGATATGGGATTGTCGTTGATCCCTCCTTGTTCGTCCTGATGCAGGAATATCCGCTGATTGCAATCAGGTACGCCGTAGTTGTCACTTCAATATACGGACACGTTTTGAAAGTAAGTGTCCACCTCATCACCTCCTTTCCGGAATGAGAAAAAAGGCTGCTGTCAATCCGTACTCACAGCGGATGACAGCAGCCCATATTATTAGGGAGGAGAAACTACATATGACACATAGGGTGATACATGGGAAGCATGCAACTGTTCATTCGCCACTTCGGCTTATACAGCCGTTAGATCATTTATTCAAATTTGCCATAGAACGCGTTGCGGTATACATCAGCCAGTTCCGTAACGAGTGGCATTTTTGGATTGGCTGTGGTGCATTGGTCTTCAAATGCGCGGTCTGCCAAATAGTCGACATGTGCTTCAAAATCTTTAGCGTCAAAGCCCAATTCTTGGAATGTCTCAGGGATACCCAGTTTGCGGTTCAGATCGCGAACAGCGTTCACGAGGCTGTTCACACCTTCCTCAGTTGTACGTGCAGGCAGCCCCAGAATACGGGCGATTTCAGCATAACGCTCGTCAGCGATAAAGTGCGAATATTTAGGGAACGATGCGAATTTGGTCGGTTTTTTCGCATTGTAACGGATCACGTGTGGCATCAGAATCGCATTGGTGCGTCCGTGTGCAGTGTGATATTGTCCGCCCCATTTGTGTGCGAGACTGTGGTTGATACCTAAGAAGGCGTTGGCAAATGCCATACCAGCAATTGTGGAAGCATTGTGCATTTTCTCACGAGCCAGTTTGTCGCCAACCAGTGCCGACTGCTCCAAGTATTGGAAGACCAGTTGGATCGCTTTGATCGCCAGACCATCCGTGAAGTCATTCGCCATATTCGATACATACGCTTCGATCGCGTGAGTCAGCACGTCCATACCGGTATCTGCTACCGCTACGCGTGGCAGGGTGTAGACGAATTCTGGATCGACAATCGCTACGTCTGGAGTCAGCTCATAGTCAGCCAGTGGATATTTGGTATTGCCTTTTTCTTTGTCAGTGATAACAGCGAACGAAGTAACTTCTGAACCTGTACCCGATGTCGTTGGAATCGCTACGAATTGCGCTTTTTGACCTAGGTTTGGATATTTGTAGATCCGTTTGCGGATATCCATAAATTTCTGTTTCAGGTTGTCAAAGCTTACATCTGGGTATTCGTAGAACAACCACATGCCTTTGGCAGCATCCATTGGCGAACCGCCGCCCAGTGCGATAATGCAGTCTGGCTGGAAGCGTTCCATCATTTGACGTCCACGTTCTACCGTCAATGTCGATGGATCTGGTTCCACTTCGGAGAACACTTCGATTGCTACTGGTGTTTTACGTTGACGCAGATAGTGTTCGACTTTTTCCACATAGCCCAGTTGTACCATCATCGGGTCCGTTACGATTGCAACACGATTAATGTTCGGCATTTTGGCAAGGTATTGCGTCGATCCTTTTTCAAAGTATACTTTCGATGGAATTTTGAACCATTGCATATTCACGGTACGGCGAGCCACCCTTTTAATGTTAATCAGATTGACAGCAGTGACGTTCGACGATGTCGAGTTGCGTCCATACGATCCGCAGCCCAGTGTGAGCGAAGGCAGATTCGTATTATAAATGTCACCGATTGCGCCGTGTGTCGAAGGCGAGTTCACGATAATCCGTCCGGTTTGCAGACGATCCGCAAATTTCTGGATCACTTCTTCGTTGTTCGAATGGATCGCCGAGGAGTGACCCATACCGCCGAATTCAACAATCTGAGCGGCACGTTCAATTCCTTGCTCGGCATTTTTCACTTTATAACAAGCCAGTACAGGGCTTAATTTCTCAGCAGACAGCGGATACTTAGTACCTACACCTTCCAGCTCGGCAATCAGAATTTTGGTATCGGCTGGCACGGTGATTCCGCTCATTTCAGCAATTTTAGCAGCAGGTTGTCCCACAATTACCGGATTCACTGCGCATTTGTCTACGTTCATTGCACCGGCAGTCAGTTTGCCGACTTCTTCTTTGGTGAGGAAATAGCAGCCATTGTCGATCATCAATTTTTTCACTTGATCGAATACTGGTTCTTCAATAATAACCGCCTGTTCGGAAGCACAGATCATACCATTATCAAACGATTTCGACAGGATCAGATCATTAACCGCCTGCTTCAGATCAGCACTTTTCTCAATAAAGGCAGGAACGTTACCAGGACCTACGCCGAGTGCCGGTTTACCGCAGCTATATGCCGCTTTTACCATTGCGCCACCACCAGTAGCGAGAATGAGCGCTACATCAGGATGATTCATCAGTGCATTCGTTTTATCCATCGACGGATTGTCGATCCATTGAATACAGTCAGCAGGTGCACCTTGTTTGACAGCTGCTTCCAGCAGTGTTTTGGCAGCTTCGCGGCTACATTGCTGTGCAGATGGGTGGAAACCGAAGATGATCGGGTTACGCGTTTTGATCGCAATCAATGCTTTGAACATTGTTGTGGATGTCGGGTTGGTTACCGGCGTAATCCCCATGATAATGCCAACTGGTTCAGCGATCTTTTGGAAACTGTCATACGCGTTATCCTCGATTACACCGACGGTTTTCTCATTTTTGATGCTGTGGTAAATGTATTCGGTAGCAAACAGGTTCTTGGTAATTTTATCTTCATATACCCCCCGACCTGTTTCTTCTACTGCCATTTTGGCAAGTTGCATATGTTTGTCCAGTCCAGCAAGCGCCATCGCCTGTACAATGTTATCAATTTGTTCCTGATCCATTTTCATAAAAGCGGCAGTGGCTTTTTTACCTTTGTCGATTAACTTTTGAACTTCTTCCTGTGCAGTCAATTCAACGGTACGAGCGGCATCATTTTTTACAGCCATTTCTCTCATCCTCCTCAGAATGTGTGTTGCTTTTGTCTACGCACTGATCATAGCATAGAGACATACATCATAATGTGATTTTTTTCACAATCAATTTTAATTTTTAAAAATTTTGTTTTCGCGTTTTTTCTTTTTGCATTTTGAATTAACTAGAGTTATACTATAAGTGAAAATAATCACAAACTTTTAAAATTTAATGTTTCATTGTTTGTAACCGATATGGATAAGAGTCATATGAAGAGAGTACACATCAAAAGTGGAAGAACTCAAATAATCTTACTAATTTTTCCTATAATTTAATGCAATCTGGTTATTTTCTACGTATAATGGGGACAAAAGGAGAGGACGAATCATGAATAATCAAATGGAACGCATCACTCAGAACGAAAACAGCAATACGCACAGTTTCTCGCCCGTTAATATGGAACGCTTACTGTCGTACGCAACGGAGCGCAATGTGCCTGCCGGTTCGCATCTGTTCTGGGAAGGCGATTTGTCGGACAAATTATACTACATTAAAAGTGGACGTGTAAAATTGACCAAATCGACCGATGAAGGGAAAGAGCTGATCCTGTACATGTACCAGAGTGGTGACATGATTGGACAAGCAGACCTGTTCTCGGGTAACCGTCTCGGCTTTACCGCCGAAGCGTTGGAAGATACGGAAGTAGCGGTTGTCGATCACAAAGACCTAGAGCTAATCATCTGCCAGCATTGTGATTTTGCGATTGATTTTATGAAATGGATGGGTACGCATCATCGGTTAACTCAGACCAAAGTACGCGATCTGATGCTGTACGGCAAACCAGGTGCCCTCTGCTCGACACTGATTCGTCTGAGCAACACGTACGGCGAAGACTACAATGAAGATGGCTCGATTCTAATCAACAAGAAAATTACACATACCGATCTGTCGAATATGATTGGTGCTACGCGTGAGAGCGTCAACCGGATGCTGAGCGATCTGCGCAAAAAAGATACAATCGAATATGAGCATGGCATGATCATTATTCATGATCTGGAAGCTTTGCAAGAAGTATGTCACTGCGAACTGTGCCCAAAAGAAATCTGCCGGATCTGATTCCCCCTCCCCCACCACGTATAACCAGATTGCCAGATACAGCAAAAAAGCTTTCCACCGGAATATACCGGGGAAAGCTTTTTCTCTATGGCCGAAACTCCAACAGATCAGCCTGATTGACGTGTTAGTCCACCCACTGCTCCGCCCAGTTCTGGATTTGATCCATCACAGGCTGCAAAGCGCGTCCTTTTTCCGTCAGTTCATACTCAATCCGTACCGGAGTCTCCGGGTATACCTGGCGTACCAGAATACCGCTTGCTTCCAGATCCTTCATACGTTCCGAGAGCATCTTGTCGCTCATCATCGGGATGAGATTGGATATGTCTTTGAACCGTTTAGGTCCGCTCATCAGGGACTGAATAATCAGACCGTTCCATCGTTTCCCGAGAAAAGAGAACGCTGTCTCAAACCGCGGACATAAACCCAGCTGATGCTGTTCCATCGTTTCACCTCTTTACTGGTCCGTAGCCCGATATCATCATGCCTATCGTACCGGAACTCTCAATGTAAACTTACAATAAGTTAGCACATATAGTTTAACACATTTCCAGCTATAAGAAAACGAAAACCTGCCGATTTCAGCGCTTTCTGTCGTATTTTTACAACAACTCCTATTGGAAATAACTACTTATAATAAATCATTGTTCTAGCTTATACTTTATGACTTCTTTGACAAAATCACGTAGCCGATGTAGATCATCCTGAATCGTCTGTTCTAGCGAACGATTGTATAAAATCGCTGCTGGATGATACAACGGAAAAATCCAGTATTGACGTTCCGACCATGTATACCCTTGTTCCGGATGATACGGATCAACTTGGCGAATAGCAGTTTGCCGCGGTTGTCCATGAATTTGCGATACGCTGGAACTGTTACCAATCAGTCGATGCAGTCCGATATTGCCCAGTGTAATTAGCACTTGCGGTTGAACAGTAGCGATCTCATAATCCAGAATGGGTGCATACGCCAGTATTTCCTTCGTTGTTGGCGTACGATTGGATCGACTTAATCGCTCCGGATGATTCTTAACTGGCTTATCACGATACGGACGACTACGCACGGCACTCGTAATATACAGATCATCGCGAGTCCATTGTAAAATATCCAGATACCCGTCCAGCACCTTGCCTGCCTGTCCACAAAAAGGACGCCCCTGCTCAATCTCATTCGCTCCTGGCGCTTCGCCAACCAGCATGAGAGAACCTGGCCATTTGCCAAAGCCGGTCAAAAAGCCTTCCATTCGTAATCCTTCGACTCGTTTAAGACAGGATTGGATCAGCTCCGGTGGCAACGGAACATGACCGATTCGAAAAGTAGATTCATGGCTGTTCCTATATTCGGTCAATTCCAACGCCTCCTCTAACATAACGACATGACCTTGACCTGCGATTGTGAGGTTCAAGAGTATGAAGCAGCTACAACAACCCTATCCTTTATTACCCTCATTACAATGATAACGAAAAAGGTGCGCCTGCCGGTTGAGATCAACCATGCAGACGCACCCTAGAAATCATGCTCTATGCTGTCTTGAATCATTGTGGCATTATACAGAACTTGTATTACATAAAAGTCAGGCGTCCCGTCCGTCCATCTGCTCAATCACAACAGGTTGCTTACAGTATGATTAAAGTGGGCTTGTCGATATACCATCAACAGGCGTACTAACCTTTCTCTTATGCAGGCAAAGCTGCCGTTATCATACGGTCAGTTTGCTGCCGATTGCACGTTGCGGTTCGGTACGTCCAAATGCTGGACGTGCGTTGCTGGCAGGATATGCCCAGCGTACCGCATTGGCAATAATATGCATAATGTCTTGATTGTAATACGTAGGGTACGTTTCATGACCTGGACGGAAGTAAAAGATCTTCCCGTGACCACGGCGATACGTACAGCCGCTGCGGAATACTTCCCCACCTTCAAAGTTGCTCAGGTACACCAGTTCATCCGGCGCTGGTACATCGAAGAATTCACCATACATTTCTTCTTTGTCCAGTGTGATCGAAGGGTTAACGCCCTGTGCGATCGGATGTGTCGGATTGACACACCACAGGATTTCCTGCTCGTCGGCTACGCGCCATTTCAGGTCGCAGCTAGTGCCCATCAGTTGTTTGAATGGTTTAGAAAAGTGTCCAGAATGAAGCACGATAAGACCCATGCCTTCATTTACGCGTCGTACGACTGCTTCGGCGATATCATCGTCGACCAGATCGTGGGCAGTATGGCCCCACCAGAGCATAACATCCGTAGAGTTCAGAACGGATTCCGTCAGACCGTGCTCATCCTGATCCAGCGTTGCTGTGCGGCAGGCGAAGCCTTCTTTGGTCAATCCGTCTGCAAGTACTTTGTGAATTCCATCCGGGTATACGGCTTTTACATCATCGCGGATTTGCTCATGTACAAACTCATTCCAGACTGTTACGTTAATCATACTGTTAGTGCCTCCCTGTTGTTTAGACCCACCACATCTCGCCAAGCTCTTCTTCGATCATAACCTGCTGCAAGTTGTGGACGGCTTTAGTAAATCCTTCGTTTACGGACATCAATCCGTCTTCGTGCTCTATACTAACTACATAATCGTAACCTACAAGACGTAGCGTGCTAATAATGTCAGCCCATGTTTTCAAGTCGTGTCCATAACCGACGGTGCGGAATTGCCATGCCCGATCATTCATCTCCTCGTAGGAGTGCATGTCCGTTACGCCGTTCATATTCATATTATCGGTATCCGTGATCGTATCTTTAGCATGAAAGTGATGAATTGCGCCATTTTTCCCCAAAATTTTTATTGCTGCGACAGGATCAATTCCTTGCCACCACATATGACTTGGATCAAGGTTGGCTCCAATTGCTTCACCGGCTGCTTCGCGCAGCTTCAGCATCGTACCCGGTGTGTGAACGGAGAAGCCGCCATGCAGCTCAATACCGACTTTCACATTGTGATCCGAAGCAAGTTTACCGTTCTCGGTCCAGTATGGAATGACTTTTGTATTCCACTGCCAGTCCAGCAATTCGCTGTAATCTGTTGGCCATGGTGCGACTGGCCAGTTTGGATATTTGGCATTGTCACTATCGCCCGGACAACCGGAAAAAGTGTTAACGACCGGTACATCCAATTTTTGCGCCAGTTTGACCGATTTTACAAAGTCGTCATGCGCTTCTTGAGCAATCGCCTTTTGTGGATGCAGCGGATTGCCATGACAGCTTAATGCGCTGATGATCAAACCACGGGATTCTACTGCTTTTTTGAATTCGCGCAATTTGCCTGCGTCTGCCAGCAGTTCGTCTGGCTTGCAGTGTACCGCACCCGGATTACCACCCGAACCGATCTCTACCGCCTTAACGCCTTTTTCGGCAACATAGTCAAGCGCCTCCTCAAAGCTTTTATTGTTCAGCAATACCATAAATACGCCCAATTTCATTCGTGTTTCCTCCTGGTTCAACTGTTTTGTGTAGATAAAGGGGAATGGATGTTGTGTTTGATTGGTTCGAATGAGCTTCTACTTATTAATACGAACTCCATACCAATAAAGTTTAAAATTTCAAGAAATTCATTAATAAAATTTTACTTATTTGTCATATAAAAATTATTGTTTAGGACACCTATGTTTCGTGACGAGGATTGCAATACGCTACCTGGTCACGAAACACGAGGTTCTTTTATACAGATGCCGGTTGTTGTTGAAGTTCAATCGCTCTGCCGGTACGTGCAGATTCATAGATCGCTTCAAGAATCTGTGTAACGATCAGCGCTTGTTCTGGCTTCACCAGAGGCTCTGTATCATTCACGATTGCTTCCAACCACATACGAGCTTCTCGTGCACCTGCATCTTCCGTTTCTCCGGAGTAAAAGGCAACACCGCCGGAATCCAGATCAATCTTGCTGTCGATCAGGCGACCGTTCTTCTCCCCATTGATATGCAGTCCATCGCTCATATCAGCGCCACCCTCGGTTCCGCACAGTAAAGTCTGCGCTTCACCAAACTGGCGAATATTCAGCGCCCAACTGGATTCCAGTGCAATCACTGCTCCATTTTCCATTGTAATAAAGCCGAATGCTGAATCTTCTACCTTGAATTGCTCTGGGTCCCATGGACCGAACGCATTGGCAGAGTTAGGACGTGGACCGAGCTTGTGGAAGGTGGAGCCAAGTACACTTTTTGGCTTGTAGTTATCCATCAGCCACAGTGTCAGATCCAGTGCATGGGTACCGATATCGATCAACGGTCCGCCACCTTGCTTGTCCTCATCCAAGAATACGCCCCACGTTGGTACGGCACGGCGACGCAGTGCAATCGCCTTACCATAATATACATCGCCTAGATCCCCGTCTGTCACCATCTGTTTCAGATACAGACTATCGTCGCGGAAACGATTTTGGTAAGCGATAGATAACTTCTTACCCGTACGTTTGGCTGCATCAACCATTTGCTGCGCTTCAGCCGTTGTTTTTGCCATCGGCTTTTCACATAGTACATGCTTGCCAGATTCCAATGCTGCGATACTGATGACAGCATGCGAATCATTCGGTGTACAGACATGAATGACGTCAATGCTGCGATCGGCAAGCAGTTCCTTGTAATCGGTATAGACCTTGGCGTCCGTCACTCCATATTGTTCCGCTGCTTCCGTCGCGCGCTCCTGCACGATATCGCAGAAGGCAACAAGCTTGGCAAGTGGCTGCTTGGCGAGACTTGGTAAATGCTTGCCGCTCGCAATACCGCCGCATCCGATAATACCGATATTAAGGATTTGCTCAGACATTCACGACGCCTCCTTTGGCGCCATAACTTTTCACCCAATTGATGCTCTGCTCGATACTTGTCATTGGAGCTTGCAGGCTATTATCCTGCTCGACAATAATCCATTCTGCTCCTGCTTTGTCCGCCGCATCGCCAACGCGTGCAACTGGCACTTCGCCTTCGCCCAATTCTAGCATTTGAATGCCGTCATCGGTACGTTTGAAGTCTTTCCAGTGGACAAGCGGCAGGCGACCAGCATATTTCTCAATATATTCAATCGGATCGTAACCGCTATATTGTACCCATGCCGTATCCAGCTCGACCTGAATCAGATCTGCGGACAATTCAGAATACAGGGCATCGAATACGGTGCTGTCACCAATCTTCTCTGTAAATTCAAAGTCATGGTTATGATATAGCAGAACCACATCGTTCTGATTGCAAATGTCAGCGAATGTACGCAGGTTGGCAAAGATTTCTGGCCAGTTGCTGCGCTGCTCCTCGGACAGGAACGGTACAATAATATATTTGTTGCCAATCGCTTTGTTATAATCGATCAGCGATTGAGCATCATTCAACAGATCATTATATTGCGTATGGGAGCCGACGACTTCCAGATTGTTCTTTTTCAACAGCTCGTTAATCTGGTCAGCACTGCGTCCGTAAAATCCAGCAAATTCTACACCTTGATAACCAAGCTGAGCAATCTTCTCAATCGTACCTTCAAAATCGCGTTCCAGATCTTCACGTACGGTAAACAGCTGCAATCCAACTTTTAACATAATAGTATTCACTCCTGTAAGTGGTTTCGTTTTATGCTGCGATGATGTCAATTCTGGATGTGATTATTATTGATATACATTACCTTGACGATAACCCGCACGACTCTCGATGATCACATGCTTGCCTTCTAATGAAGAACGTTGAAACGCATGCATTACTTCTAGTACGTGAAATGCCAGTTCTCCGCTTGCACGGTGTGGACGATTGTCATGGATAGCAGATACCATCTCATTCAATCCTTTCCCCCGCTCATTGCTGATCGGTTCGAATACGGGCGTTACAATCTCGTAGCTCTCCGCACCCGGACGTTTCAAACGTACATCCCCGTCGAAGAAATTGGGATCAGGAATATCGAGCGTACCTTCGGTGCCATAAATCTCGATGCGCGGCAGCTGTGAACCGCCCGGGATATCGAAGCTGGTAACAAGTGTAGCAATGGCACCATTTTCAAAATCAATCGTTCCAGCCAGATGCGTCGGCGTTTGTACGCGAATGGATGAATTCGCTTTTGGTCCGGTATGCACTTTGCGATCTGGAATCTGAATGCCCGTTGACGAGCTGACCCGTGTCATCGAGCCAAGCAAGCTTGTAAGCGCGGTCAAATAATACGGTCCCATATCGAACATTGGACCACCGCCCGGCGCGTAGAAGAATTCAGGATCAGGATGCCATGACTCCGGTCCAGCGCCCATCATAAAGGCAGATGCCGCAATCGGACGTCCAATCAATCCTTCATCAATCGCTTTCCGTGCCGTTTCCAATCCTGCTCCAAGAAAGGTATCTGGCGCACTGCCGACACGTTTGCCGACTTCTTTGGCTTTTTCCAGAGTGCGGCGTCCATCATCCAGCGAAACGGCGAATGGCTTCTCCGCATAAACGTGCTTGCCTGCTGCAAGCGCTGATAAGTTGACGCTGGCGTGTGCTGCTGGAATCGTTAAATTGATAATCAATTCGATATCATCCTGCTTCAGGATTTCTTCCGGAGTGAAGGCGTTTTCAATACCAAACTCTTTTGCCCGTTCTTCGGCTCGTTCCTTCACCATGTCGGCACAGGCTACAATTTCGACAACCGGACTTGATTTCAAGTTGGTAAAGTAAATGGAACTAATATTGCCGCATCCGATTAATCCGGCTCTCATTCGTTGCACAGGTAATCCTCCTTTGGCGTTTGCCAATGTATGATAAACCCGGTATGTACGATGGACTTATCCATACGATTGCTTGCCATTTATTGGTATAAATCGTTATACAGCATATTATGCAAAAAATAGTACGTTGTATGGCATGCAAAATATGTTGTTTTATGTTCGTTACCATAGTATTACGAAACCGTATCAATTAAAATGAATAATATGATTAAAACATGAACTATTTGGTCATAATTTAAATTTGTTGCTGAAATGAGGATTACATAATGGATGGACACGGAGAAGATTGCAAAGTATATACAGCCGGGTACTCCTTTCACCGGAAACCCTTTTATATGAATGAACCGGATGGGATTCACAATTATCTGTTTCGTCTACAAACGGAAGGCAGCTGCCAATTACGCTGTGACGGAGAACTCGTTCAGGTAGAAACTGGCGAATTGCATATGTATGATCCTGATGAGCCGTATGAGCTGCGAATCGGCGATACGGTTGATGTAACGGGGAAACGTGTGATTGAGAGCGGAGATTATCATATCTTTTTCGGGGGAGTCTGGGCGGATGAATGGTGGCGCAAAATAAAACGTCCCTGCAAAATAAAAATTCCCCTCACCGATAATATTATGGATCTGATGCGCCAGATTGCTATGGAGAAACGAAGGATTGATAATCCTCATCCTGAAATTTCCAGTCATTACATGAAGATCCTTTGCCTGTCGATTGACCGCTACTTATCAGAACAGCCAGTTGGCGCGCCGCGTACTTATCTGGCTTATCAGATCAAGAGTTATATTGAGGAAAACGCATCTTCGGCGTTCAAATTAGAGGATATTGCGCTTCATATCGGCATTAGCGTATCACGCGCGGTTCATCTGTTCAAAGAGGCATTTGATACAACGATTATGCAATATGCGCTCGATGTTCGTTTAAATATGGCGCAGGAGCGAATCATGTTCAGTCCTATGCCGCTAGAGGAAGTAGCAGAGTCGTCTGGATTTGCGAATTATACGTATTTTCACCGGGTGTTCCGCTCCCGTTTCGGCATGTCACCGAAAGAGTTTCGATTATCCAAACGCGAGCATATTACGTAAGCTTTTCAATTTTGGCGCATAGGCTGCATGAAAGTATGTGCTAACACATGAAGGTATACGCTACGAATAGATAAAAACGAGTAAAAGCGATATGAAAAAGGCATTCCGGCAGATGATCGCTGGAATGCCTTTCGTATTTATAATAACTGGTATCGATTTCAGTGCTTTTGAGAATTATGGATTTGCGTCAGTTCATTGATGACACTACGGCTGATCAACTTGCCTTTGAAATATACGAGGTCTTCGGTATCACCTGTAAAGATGCAGGAAGGCTCGTATTTTTTCAAGATAATGCGGTCGCTATCTACGAAAATTTCCAATCCGTCTTTTACATCAATATTCATGATGCGGCGAAGTTCGATCGGAATGACCACTCTGCCCAACTCATCGACTTTTCTCACAATGCCTGTTGCTTTCATCATTCTGGTTCTCCTCCAATATCATCATTCTACATTTATCTACAAAATTTTTAATCGTAATAGTTATTATTAAACCATATCAATACTACAATGCCAAGTTAATATTTTACTTTATATGAATCATTTTAAATATTTTACTGTCATCAATCCAATGATTAAGGAACCTTCCTAGTTTGCTTGTATGACCGCTGCCCTCGGTTTTACGAGGATATAGAGTTATAAACAGAATTTCGACTTTTTAATCGCTTACTGGCTGAAAACGTCGAAAGTTGGTAACAATTCGCAGTTTGGCGAATCTTTGACGCTTCATTTTCATCTACAATTACCGACACAAACTGTCATAATAAAGGTTAAACATATTTTATCGAAAGCATCTTCTGTATCCAAGCTCGCCGTGCTTGTAGATGGTCTTTCATTTTCACATCTATGTATACATAATAAAAAACCGCAATATTTCCGCTAATCGCATCGGAAATATTGCGGTTTTCCATGATTGACGATATGACACTTATCTGTCTTACAGAAACTTAATCGACCTGTTCATCGTTCTCAGTCTGTCTGCGTTTCATTGCACGTCGTTCGTCCAGCGCTTCACTAACTGCAAACGCAAGATCGTCATTTCCATACATCGCTAGTACACCCAGTAATGTATCGTTCTCGATCTCACCTGCTTCTTCTTTGGATACGGTAAGACGAATCCCCTGTTCCAGACGAGGATTGTCGATCTGATCAGGATAAGCGCTACCATATAACTCACGCGCATCAAAATCATTATTGACACACCACTGCGTGAATACGAGAATCATCATGTCCTCATCCCGGCGATAGCTCTCTACAATCTGCTCTTCACGTCGCTTGAGCTGCTCCTCGCGGGTAATATCATCAAATTCATCCATGAATGCAAGCCTCCCTCTGTTCCTCGTTGCTGTTCGCGATCTATACTTGCTACTCTCAGATATGCATTATAAACCAGCCGTCAACTGCTCTGCCAGCTCATGCGTATCCAACACCAGATCAGCACGAATGCTACATTGCTCTGGCGCATGCAGTCGATCTAGAAAATGATCCACGACTCCGGCAAATCCGCGTCGCTCCAAAATCGTCTCCCAGCTGCCAAACACCTGCTGCTGTGGCAACTCTCCTTTTTCATACAAATGCAGCTGCTCCATATTGATCACTTCTGCTGAACGACCGCCACCATGCAGGGATAGCTTCTCGCTATCCAGCCCAGCGCTGCGCACCATACTGTATTGACCATAACGCTCACCGCCCAGCGACAACATACCGGAAGTATGCAGCAGCGGTCCATTCCCTTGACGACGCAGCTGGCGTGCGAGCACGCTGTAGCTATCATTGCCTAGCCAGAGCAGGAGATCGAGAATATGAATCAGATCATCATACACTGTTTCTTTGGCAGGAATGCTCTGTATTCGTGTCCGATGCTTGCTAATCTCGCACAATTCAAACCCACCTGCTTCTGCCAGAAAAGCATACGCATTCATATACAAAGGAGCAAACCGGCGATTAAAGCCTACCGCCAGCAACAAGCCTTTGGCTTCTGCTAGTGCAGTCATCGCACGCGCTTCTTCCATATTGTACGATAGCGGCTTGTCCACATAGACAGGCAATCCATATTCCAGACAGGTAGTAACCGTATCATAATGCGTATCTGTCGGGCTATGTACGAATACAGCATCTACATCCCATGCCGCAATATCACTGATCTGTGTACTTCCATGCGCCAGACGATAATCTTCCATTGTCTGCCGTACTGTTGCTTCTGACCGACTCACGACCCCTACCAGTTCAACATCCGAACGCCCGGATAACAAAGGCAAATACACCTTGCGTGCGATGCCGCCAATCCCGATTAATGCTACTCGTTTGCGTTTACGTGTGAATTGCGCTTCTCCCATGATTCTGCTCTCCTTTACCGCTGCATATGGCTTCATTATAACAGTGATGTGTGCATGTTCCTATACGAAAACACCCCTGCGTCGCAAACTTGCGAATACAGGGGCATTGCGTATCAACATAAGAATTTGTATTATAGTGCTGGCTCACTGATAGTACGAGCGGCTTCTTTTTTCTTCTTCGTGCGCAGACCGAGCAGAACCACTGCCAGCACAACGAAAATCTCAAAGCCATATTTCACAAAACCATTAGCAAAATAACTAGTAATAAACGATTCTTCCATGACCATCTTGGCGGCCGTCCAAGCGAGAATGGCAGAGCCAAGCACGATAATCCACGGGAAGCGTTCCATCAGCTTCATAATCAGCGTACTGCACCAGACCATAACCGGAATCGAAATCGCCAGACCAACGATAACGAGCAGCGTATCACCGTGCGCCGCTCCAGCCACTCCCAGTACATTGTCCAGCCCCATCATCGCATCCGCAATAATAATCGTACGAATCGCCGCCCACATGCGTGTACTGCCGGACACCTCATTATCTTCCTGCTCCTCGATAAGCAGCTTGTAAGCGATATAGATCAGCGCTAATCCGCCGATGAGATGCAAGCCGGGCACCAGCAGCAGATATACGACCAGCAATGTTGCAATCATCCGAATAATGACTGCACCAGCGGTTCCCCAGATGATGACTTTTTTCTGATTTTCTTTCGGGATGTTACGGGCTGCCATACCAATAACGATGGCATTGTCGCCAGCAAGCACCAGATCGATCATAATAATCGATGCCAAAGCAAGCCAAAATTCAACTGTAAATAACTCCATGTGACCACTCCTCTTATCATTTCACTTCAGTTCAACCCTTACACTACAGCTTCCAGACACCAATGTCATAGCTTCCGAACACAAAAAATCACCATCAACCGAAATGGGGTCAATGGTGATTTTTGAAATCAAAAAAGACCTCACCCAATTCAGTAATTAGGCAAAGGTCTCGCTAACAACGTTAGTATGCGTTGCCGGTAAAGCCGGGGACTTGATCCCGTATTGACGACTTTACTGTAGGAAGCTACTCCCCTTTGGAAACTATGTTTAAGCAATACTTGCAGTATACACTATTTTTTCCATACAGGATACTACTATATTTTCTAAGTTAAAACAAATATATGCAAATGTACATAGCCTACTAGTAACATGCGATTGATAGATGCATATAGATGATACAACATTTTACTACAACTCATAGAAACATCTCTTTGCACAATGTATGCGTATAAAAGAACAGTGCATATATGGCTTGCACTCATTTCCATAGGTACTGGATTTTTTATATTGCATGTAATATAATAGTATTCTATCATCTTGTATAAAATAATATTTACGAGATGATAATGACGTTTGCTTGAATATGGAGCGTCAGCTATGGGTATAATTAAAATGACTGGTCTGATACCAGCATGATTTCTTTTCATAACTCTCATGAAATGGAGTGACTTATACATGACTGAAGCTCATCATGAAAAAGCAACATTTGCCGGTGGATGTTTCTGGTGCATGGTAACACCATTCGAGGAATTACCGGGCATCGTTAGTATCCGTTCCGGTTATACAGGTGGTCACACCGAAAATCCAACGTATGAAGAAGTATGTACCGAAACAACAGGTCATGCGGAAGCGGTACAGATCGTATTTGATCCAGCCATCTTCCCTTATACAAAATTGCTGGAACTGTTCTGGCAGCAAATTGATCCGACCGATGCTGGCGGACAATTTTATGACCGTGGTTCTTCGTATCGTACCGGAATCTTCTATCATACTGAACAACAACGTGAACTGGCAGAACAATCCAAACAAGATTTGCAAGCCAGCGGACGTTTTGACAAACCGATTGCAACGACGATCGAACCTGCTCAAACGTTCTACGAAGCGGAAACGTATCATCAAGATTATCACAAAAAGAATCCGGGTCATTACAAACGCTATCGCAAAGGCTCCGGTCGAGATGCTTTTATCGAAAAACACTGGTCCAAATCAGTGGATAAACAGGAACTGAAACAGCGCCTGAGCGACATTCAGTACAAAGTCACTCAGCAAAATGGCACTGAGCCAGCATTCCAAAATGAATTCTGGGATCATCATGGTGATGGAATCTACGTCGATATCGTATCCGGCGAGCCGCTGTTCAGCTCAACGGATAAATACGATTCCGGCTGCGGCTGGCCTAGCTTCACACGCCCACTGCGTGACTATCATGTCAAAGAAAATATGGACTTGAGTCACTTTATGGTGCGTACGGAAGTGCGTAGCCGTGAAGCCGATTCTCATCTTGGTCACGTCTTCGACGACGGTCCAGGTCCAAATGGACTGCGCTATTGCATCAACTCAGCTGCACTGCGTTTTGTTCCAAAAGAAGAATTGGATGCAAAAGGATACAGCGAGTACAAAGCATTGTTTCAGTAAGTTGACATGAATGGAAGCCGAATCAGGAGTTTCGTTTATCATGTATAGTTTCGTTATAAATGAATGCTGCTGAGCTGGATAAGGTTGTATTACATGCTATAGGAATAAAGCAGCGACAGAATGTACTCTGTCGCTGCTTTTCTATTTGCTTTTCTGTTGGAGACGACAATTTAACCCTCCCAATTGGAGATCATATCTAAAGATAGCAATTGCGGATTATGGCTGGCGGCATATAGTGTCATACACGTTTCTTGCTATCCATTTCGGGTAAAGCATATGTATAGAAGACATAGTATAGACGCATAACAGACGTATCGAACGAATACTGTAAATGTAGATCGGGATGAGGATATTCACCTCTCCCTTCCATCTCTGCCATTCTAAATTAAAGGAGCGATACCGATGCCTTGGACAAAAAGTGATTACCCCACTTCCATGAAAAACTTGGATAAACGTGTACGCGACAAAGCAGTAGAAATTGCCAATGCGCTACTGGATGAAGGCTACGAGGAAGGTCGTGCCATTGCGATTGCCACATCACAGGCGGAAGAGTGGAACGAGAATCATCCAGAGCATAAGAAGAAATGATACATCCATAGATCGGACGATCTACAATTGTATCAATAAAACATAAAGTCTATTCACAACATACAAAAGCCTGCCTGTCCTCAACTACTACGCATAGTTGACAACAGGCAGGCTCATTTGTTTACAGAGATTTCAGCGCATCCGCAATCGGCGTAGAGCCGGAAATGACATCATAGCCTTTGCGATACGTTTGTTTATTATCGATCAGATGTGCAATCAGCTCTGCTACATCGGCGCGTGGAATGCTGCCGCCTTCGCTCAATTGCTCACCGATTTCGATATTGCCTGCACCTTCGTCATTCAGCAAGCCACCTGGACGCACAATGGTATAATCCAGCGAGCTGGCTTCCAGTATACGATCAGCATAATGCTTGGCAACATAATACGGCTTGATAGAATCCGACCACTTGCTGCGATCATACGAGAACATCGCACTAACAAGTACAAAGCGCGAAATGCCTTCCTGTTCGGCTGCTTCCATACTTTTCACTGCACCATCCAGATCGATCAATAGCGTCTTGTCTTCGCCTGTACTGCCACCAGAGCCCGCTGCGAATATAACAGCATCAGCGCCACGAACCACTTCTGCCAGATGATCGACTGTACCTTCCAGATCTGCCAATGCAGTCTTCGCACCATATTGTTCCAATGCTTCGGCTTGCTCCGGTTTGCGGATAACCGCTGTCACCTGATGTTCAGTATGAGAAGCAAGTCGCTCGGTCAGCAATTTGCCAATTTGTCCATTCGCTCCAATGATCGTAATGTTCATGATTGATCTCCTCCTGTGTACGAATATACTGTAAAGACCTGCCAATGAGTACATCATTCAGGCTCTCTTACATGTATACCCGCAAATGGGGTGTGATCTATCATGTACTAATAATCTGGCTCAATAACGGATTAATTCCACATCGCCGGCTTGATCTCTACCGGCTCAATTTCGGCTACTTTCATATAATTCTGCCCCCAGCTATACATCGCGTCCAGAATAGGCATCAGACTCTCGCCGATCTCGGTTAATGAATATTCCACTTTGGGCGGCACAACCGGGTACACTTCACGATGAATAATCAAATCCTCTTCCAGCTCGCGCAATTGACTGACCAGCATACGCTGCGTAATGCCCGGAATGAGTGATTTCAGTTCGCCAAAGCGCTTGGTGCCTGTTTTCCCTAGATGCCACAAAATCAGCATCTTCCATTTGCCGCCAATAACCGAAAGTGTCAATTCTTTCTCGCAATTGAATATCCGTTCACGCATCTATTCATTCCTCCATGTATGTTTATAAAATGAGCAACTCTATCGTTCTATGTTGTGCAATTTCATATCATCATCATTTGAATATTCGCCATACGCCGTGTCATTCCTCATAGTATACTTTTAGGCACTATGTAAAAAAAAAGTGCGTACTTACGAAAGTCACAATGTTTACTTTATACTAGCACTACAGCGAACGCAACCGTTCATCGACAACTGCGATGAATATTGTACAGTCATTAAAATCGACTGCATGTTCATTATTTGCTTAATCCCTATTGTTCGCATCGTATTCATCAATATTATCTATCATCCGCAACTGCGGATCATTACAGGAGGAATTACACTATGAAACTGCAACTCGCATTGGATCTGGTCAACATCCCTGAAGGCATCGCACTGGTAAAAGAAGTGGAGCCTTTTATCGATATCGTAGAAATCGGTACACCTATCGTTATTAACGAAGGACTGCATGCAGTCAAAGCGATGAAAGAAGCATTTCCTAACCTGAAAGTACTGGCTGACCTGAAAATTATGGATGCTGGTGGTTATGAAATCATGAAGGCTTCCGAAGCGGGCGCAGACATCATCACCGTGCTGGGCGCAAGTAATGACCTGACCATCAAAGGCTGTGTAGACGAAGCCAAAAAACAAGGTCGCAAAGTACTTGTTGATATGATCAACGTAAAAGATATCGCTTCCCGTGCCAAAGAATTGGACGATCTGGGCGTAGACTACATCTGCGTACACACTGGTTATGACGGTCAAGCCGCTGGTCAAAGCCCATTCGCTGATCTCGCCACAATCAAAAGCGTTGTAAAACATGCGAAAACAGCTGTAGCAGGCGGTATCAAACTTGCTACTTTGCCAGAAGTAATCAAAGCGAATCCAGATCTGGTTATCGTAGGCGGCGGTATTACTAGCCAAGATGACAAAGCAGCAACTGCTTCCCAATTCCGCGATCTGATCGCACAAGCATAATATGAGTACAACTCCTGACATTTCGCTGCATTTCCGTACGGTTCTCCGCGAATTGGAAGGCACTCTGGCAGCCATTCCTGCGGAACAAGTGGAGCAACTGGCACAACGCATTCTGCATGCGCGCAAAATCTTCACTGCGGGCGCCGGACGTTCCGGTCTGATGGCAAAAGCACTGGCGATGCGTCTGATGCAGCTTGGTCTGGACGCTTATGTCGTTGGTGAAACGGTAACTCCGCGTGCTAGTGAAGGCGATCTGCTCATTATTTCCTCTGGCTCCGGGGAGACGCAAGGTCTGAAAATCATGGCAGACAAAGCGATTCAAGCAGGAGTCGAGCTGGCAGCAGTCACCATTTTCCCGGATTCATCTATCGGGCAAAAAGCATCCATCATCGTACAAGTACCCGGGTCTCCCAAAGATCCAGCAGACAAAGGTAGCTTTGAGACGGTGCAGCCGATGGGATCGCTGTTTGAGCAAACGATCCTGCTGCTGTTCGACAGTCTGATGCTGCATCTGATGAGTCAAAAAGGCGGCGATACCGCAGCCATGTTCAGCAACCACGCAAATCTGGAGTAGTCGGTTTGGAATAACTGATATGCTTGATACAACGTTCAAAGCATGTTTCTCATATGCAGTGTTCCATTGAACATGACAGATTCACACATGGTTGTGATACAGATTCACGCAACTTCAAATGATACAATCCCCGAGCAGTCGTGGCAAAGTGGCTGAATCGGGGATTTTGTATTTCTTTTTTTTGTTGTTGTTGATATTAGGGAAGCGCTGGGATTCGATTCTATGTATAGACGTCCCAAAGAACAAGTCGTGATCGATACAGCAAGTAATTGAGTTACAGCAGGTGATTAAAATACGTATATGCTTTGAGTTTTGAGCCAAGTTGTACTATACTATTAGTTACGACATCAAAGTAACATAGTATTCAAAAGTAACAACTATAATATGTAAATGTAGCTACTTTCCTGTTGTGCAAACATGCTTTCCATGTCATCGCATACCGTAGGATGTGAATTTTCAATATGGTATGCAGACCTTGCTATACTGCCTTGGTGGATTGGTAATATGATATCCACCATCTTGCTGTACTACCTTGGTGGATTGGCGAAATGGTATATACCATCTTGATATACCACGTTAGATGTACTCTATCTACTCTTGCTTGATCTACTTTTTGCTTGCTTGAACATCTATGCTGAATGAATGAGGTGATCCATATGTTAAAACTAGGGATTCTCGACCAGAGTCATATTAATGAAGGTCAAAATGCGTCTGATGCGCTGAACAATACACTTCAATTGGCACAGGCAGCAGATAAACTGGGCTATTCGCGATATTGGATGTCTGAGCATCACGCTTTTCCAAGTCTGGCGCATTCCAGCCCGGAGATTATGATTGCGCATATCGCTTCGCATACGTCGCGCATTCGGGTCGGTTCTGGTGGTATTATGCTACCTCATTACAGCGCTTATAAAGTAGCAGAGAATTTCCGTTTGCTAGAGGCACTGTATCCGAATCGGATCGATCTCGGTGTCGGTCGCGCTCCGGGTGGTACGCCACTCGTCAACCGTGCCTTGCAAGAAGGCAAATTTCCTTCTATGCACGCCGCTGATCGTTATCCGCAGCAGATCGTCGATCTGATCAGCTATCTGAATGATGCGACACCATCCGATCACCGATTTGCCGGATTGACTGCACAACCAAGTATCGACCGGATGCCGGAATTATGGCTGCTCGGCTCTAGTGGCGGTACGGCTGATCTGGCAGCAATGACGGGTGCTTCGTACGCATTTGCTCAATTTTTCGGAATGACTGGCGGTGAAGATGCGGTAGCGCATTACAAGGAACATTTCCAACCGTCTGTCATGTCACCAACGCCCAAATCACTCGTGGCGATTACTGTTGCCTGTGCCGATACTGAGGAAGAAGCGGAACATCTGATGCGCAGTAATGATCTGTATTTTATCGCATTGCGTGAGAATCGTCCGCTACCTTATCTGCCTTCGGCAAAAACGGCAGCAGATTACCATTACAATAGCACCGAGCTTGCTCATATTCAGGATACTCGCCGCTTCCGTGTAGTCGGTACGCCCGATCAGGTGAAAGAAAAGCTGCTTCAATTTGCCGCTGATTACCAGACCGATGAATTGTTAATCGTCTCTGCCATTCATGACAATCAGGCACGTATTCGTTCGTACGAGCTGCTGGCGGAAGCTTTTGAATTGAGTACGCCTCAAACGCAAACACTAAGCTAAAACCCATCATAAAAAGCAGCGAATCCTGCGATCTCGCTGCTTTTTGCTGGTCTAATAGTTTTGCTAATCTGGTATACATGTTGAGCTAAGATGATATAGAGATTATGAACGAAACGGCAACCCACAGCTACAGCGTAACTTATAGCCTGTTATATAAAGGAAGCTTATCTCGTTGCATTGCTACTGATTCTTACTTGGCAATGGAGATGCAGTCCGCTGGGATATGATCTGTCAGCCATACCTGATGCCCTGCATCGTAAAAGATAACACCTTGCTGTGCAGCACGTTCCGTGTCAATATGCAGCAATACCAGCTTGCCTTTGCGGCGTCCAGCCAATTCGGCAAAATGCGTATCCGCAGATAAATGTACATACTGCCGTCCCATCGGCTTCAAGCCGTCTTTTTCAATGAGCGGATAGATCGATTCCGCTGTACCATGGTACAATCTCGCGGGCGGTTGTGCTGCCGGATACCGAACTTCTGGCTTACTGTGTCCGTAGCGAGCGCGAATACGATCACCAACAATTTCAAATCGTTGCTTGTCCGAATTTGTTACGACCTGTCGTACGTCCTGTTCGCTTAGGAATGCCCAACCTCTCTGCTCTGATAAAATATGGCTCAGCTCGGCGAGCGGGCAGGACGCATCTTCAGGATCAAGCACAAGACCGTATTGTCCGGGGTTATGGCGCAACATATACGTCATTTGTTTACTGAGCTGCTTTTCTTGCGATGGATTTAACATAAATAATTCCTTCTTTCATTCGTATATGAATTTGCAATTTGAAATGTTACGATGAATATATCATAGATAGAGAAAATTTCAGAAACAGGAGAGAAACCATGCAAAAAATGGAAACTACGCAACAAACCGTGAATCCGAGCGGTCGGTTCCCAATCGCTCTATTCTGTCTGACCGCAGGCGCTTTTGCAATCGGGATGACTGAATTTGTCATTATGGGACTATTACCCAATGTGGCGGAAGATCTGCAAGTTACGATTCCGCAAGCAGGGCAACTGATTACCGGGTATGCGCTTGGCGTTGCCGTTGGTGCGCCGATTCTGACGATTGCTACCAACAAGATTGCGCAGAAGCAACTGCTCTGTCTGCTTATGTTAATCTTCATTGTTGGCAATCTGGTCGCTGCACTCGCTCCCAGCTATGGGCTACTGATGGGATCAAGATTAGTAACAGCGCTTGCGCACGGCACGTTTCTTGGCACCGGCTCCCTGATTGCTGCAAGACTCGTACGACCAGATAAAAGAGCTGGTGCAGTCTCGATGGTACTAGCAGGATTAACGATTGCCAATATTATTGGTGTGCCGTTTGGCACGCTGATTGGTCAACATCTCGGCTGGCGTGCATCCTTTGGCGCGATTACGATTATGGGTATCCTTTCGCTAATCGGTATCATTCTGTTGATTCCCAAAATCCAGCAAACCGAGCAGCCTAGTCTGGGCAAAGAAGTTAGCAGTCTGTTCCAACCGCAAGTACTGCTTATTCTCGCAACCGGCGCATTTGGTTGTTGCAGCATGTTTACCGTTTTCACCTATATTACGCCACTTCTCACTGATGTTACTGGATTTCAGGAAAGTAATGTAACCTGGATTCTGGTTATGTACGGTGTTGGCGTTACACTGGGTAATATTCTGGGTGGTCGTCTGGCAGACTGGAAACTGATGCCTTCGGTCATTACTATCTTCGCGATTCTATCGGCACTGCTCATGATTCTGTCCGGTGTGCTGCACATTCCGGCGCTAGCACTGATCTTTATTTTCCTATGGGGTATGGCTGCGTTTGGTATTATGCCGGGTATTCAGTTGCGCATTATGAATCTAGCGCATGAAGCACCGCGTCTGGCGGCAACGTCCAGTCACTCTGCGCTTAACCTTGGTAATGCGGCAGGTGCCTTTCTCGGTGGTGTTGTTATTACTAATCTCGGTCTGGTGTATGTACCTCTAATCGGTGGGCTGATCGCTGCTGTTGGTGTTGCTGGCGCTGTCCTAAGTTATTATATGGTCGAGAAAAAACAACAACGTAGCGCTTAATCATATACGCTACCTGACTGTACAACAACAAACAAGCAGCACAGAGACAGAGAATGTGGAAGCAAGATGTTAGTCTGCTATTCTATACTTTCGCTTTTGTAACAACTGTTATGTAGGGCTTGTGTTGTTTATACATTCTCTTGTTCGTTACCTGACGCAATCTGTCATAGAAGTATTATTCATTGGTTATTAATAAAAGGCGCGCTGTGCGGATAATTGTCCGTACAGCGCGCCCTTTCGTGTTGCTGTATTGCTTGCTCCATCGCCTGTGTATAATGATCTCTGCTATTGCCAGTGACCATCTGATATACGACATGCGTATCTGCATTTTGTACTGGATGGCGATTCACCATCATCATATCGTACATGAATCAAGATGAGCGCGGCAGTGTCGATGCGGCTGGAACCGGCACCTGCACAGAAGACGCGGCATCCTTCACTTTACGTACTGTAAATGGCAGTTTGAATTCCACTGTTACCGTCCATGTGATCATTTTCCCAGCCAGCCATACTGCCAGCATCGTAAACATCGTTTCCTTGAACGGCATAAACAGCAAACATAATCCAAGTACTACCACATCACCGGCAAAAAAGACGTTGCCGATCTTCCAGCCTTTCCAATCACTGATCAAACGGGACAATACATCGTCGCCTCCCGTGGCCCCTCCATAGCGGAGAACAATACCTGCGCCCAGTCCGGTTAGAACACCAGATAATACAGCAGCGGCCAACAAGCTTCCGTGTAAGTCCACGACAAACGGCGATAATTGCTCAAATCCCGCATAGAATAACGAGAACGCTCCCGCTCCGATTAGTGTCATTAGCATAAAGCGATGACCTTTGAGCCACCATGCTAGTGCAATGACAGGAATGTCCAGCAATAACGTACTCCATGCCGGCGACCAGCCGAACAGGTACTTGCCAAGCAATGCCAGACCTACAAATCCGCCTTCCGACAGATTGTTGTGAAAATTAATATGATAATAAGCAAACGCAAGAATAAATGTACCGATCAAAATAGCAGCAATCTGTCCAGCCGCCGTCTTCCAATTGTTATTTGTTCTTCTCCTCATACAGGTTCCCTCTTTTTCTCGTAAGTGTGGTCGTAATGGACCTGTTCTTACGGGAGGTGCACCTGGAGGATTTCATCCTTCGCATACATGCTGCTCCTTTTCCGTAAGTTAGGCCAAGAATGGGGCACTACTTTACGGAAAAGCTACGTATAGGAGAGATCATAACGTTTCCAAATCGTCCTTTGGGAAATCATCCTTCGGGGACACATGGTATCCTGATCCTTTCTGGTGTTAGAGTTAAAATCTATCTCTATTATACCACGGCAGCGTCATTGCTAAACAACTTGCCTGCAAGCCATATTCCGCAATAAGCCGGAATGGTTCGGAATAATCCGTCATTATCCTGCAATATTACGTGGTAGGTTCACTATCCTGCATCGTTTGCTTCATTATGCGACGTTTCTCGCCAAACATGCGAATATGCTGATTTGAGGGTCTTTGAAGCGGGTACAACGTTTTGATTTTGCTCTAATCCGGCGCTTACATTGCTTTTACAGTTCATTCGATGTATTGATATTATCGGCATATTGACGAAATGCACGACGATTGAACAGTCCGTAACCGAATGCGCATACGGATAACAGTCCTGCGAGTACGTACAGATTGACAATACCGAATTGCTCAGCGACCCAGCCCATCCCAAGCAGAGATACACAGAAGGTGAAATTAAGAATAGCGTCCTGTGCCGAGAATACTTTGGGCAATTGCTCGCGTCCGACGCTCTGCTGTAACAGCGTACGCCGACTGACTGCCGCAAGTTCCGTAGCAGGTCCCATCGCGATTACGATGAATAACGCGAGCAGTGGGATCGTATTCAGCGCGAATACAATCGTCAGGATCGAATAGATTGCAACGCCACTGAGCATGGCGATGAATTCTCTGCCTTTTAACCGATCTACCAGTCCAACGACGAGCAGTCCGCCACCGATAGCCCCACCAAAATAAGCCGTATTCAAAAATCCCCACCATTCTTCTCCTTGACCAAGTGCCTGCTGTACAAACGCAAGCATAAAGACGCCAACCCAGACCGAGCCACCCAGCATATCGACCATATCCATAAAGATCATTGTACGAATGCTACGTGTGCGCCAGATTATTTTCCAGCCTTCGGTTAATGTACGTAAATGGCGCTTCTCTACATATTTGGCATGCATGTGCTCATCTTCGGAAGCAGGCGCAGCTGAAGATACATGGACAGCCGTATGCTGATGAGGCTCCCGAATGAAAATAGTAAAGATCATCGCAAACGCGTAAAACACAGCTGCCAGCATTAACGTTGGCAATGCGCCGATCCAAGCAACCAGAATGCCGCCCATTGCCCAGCCTGCACAGCGAATCATCTGGTCACTAACCGAAACGATGCCATTGGCGCGCAGCAAGCCATCCTTTTCCACCAGCCGGGGCACCAGACTATTACGTGCAGGTGTCGTCCACCCGTCCAGAAAAGACATAGCAAAAATCAGCGTAAATACTATCGTCAACGAAGCCTGTATACCTGCTGTCCACAAATAAGCTGCCAGTACAGAAAAGATTAAAAACTGTCCCAACTGGCAAAACAGTAGCAGTCTTGGCAAATAAAAACGTGCCAGCACGAGCGGCGCAATCAGCCCGCTGAGTAGCTGTGAAGCGATACGGAAAAACGGGACAAACACACCCGCCATAATTGAGTCCGTTCCTGCCAGTACGAAGGAAACGAGTCCCATAATATAGATAATATCCGCGGCATTGGATACCGTTTGTGTGCCGATTAAATAGTAAAACGAGCGATGTTGCGCAAATGGAAGCCGCGAACGCGATGTGGCTGCTGAAGAAGCCGAAGAGGTTGTCATAGTTAGTCTACTCCTAAGATGAGGTGAATGAGATGTTCATCAATCGACACAAAAATGTAAACACAAGCAGATAAAAAGTTAATTTCATCTGCTTGTGTTTACATATACGAATATAAAATTAAGAAACTCAATTTATACATCGATTCATATTGAAATCATTCGAAAATGTACGATGCGATCTTCAACATACATGCTTATTTGCGAAGAAAGACGATATCGTGCTTCCAAAAGCGTTCCGCCTGCATTGCAATCTTGAACCATTTGAGGGAAGCACAGCGCTTGTCTGCGGATACAGCAAGCCCCCAGTGAATGACTTTTGCCAGAATAGGCGAAGCGACCTGATTGCCGTCTAGCTTTTCCAGTGTATCATCAAATAACCGTTTCGGCACATCAACAGGCGCTTGACCACGACAGCAGAAATAAAAAGTCGCTGCCAGACTATAAATATCCGATACAGGTCCCTGTACCGAACGCCCCGAATAAAATTCAATCGGTGAATATCCAGCAGTCGTAAGAATCTGGTGCGTTCGCTGCTCATAACGAACAGCAGAACCAAAGTCCAGCAGTAATGTCCGTCCATCTTCCGTCAGCATAATATTGCTGGGCTTCACATCCCGATGAATATAGCCAAGCCCATGTATGTATTCCAGTGCATCAATTACAGGAAACAACCGCCGCTGTAAAAATCTCGCATCCAGCTCCTCTGGATGCTCGCGGATATGCCGATCCAGCGTCATGCCCCGGTAATATTGCAGCACCAGATATACCGTACCATGCTGCTCAAATTCCGATTCATAATGCACAATTCCCGGATGATTCACTTCACTCAATATTTGCCCTTCCTGTCGGAACGTTTGCATCATCTCAGCAAATTTGGATTGCAGATTCGCAGCATTGCATTTCACAGTGCGACGATCCTGACTACGACTTACGAGTGCAGCCGGGAAAAATTCCTTGATGACATGCAAAGTTCCGTGCTCCATATGTCTTGCCACATAGATGATCGACAGCTCGCTGACCGATAACGTCCGGCGGATCTGATATGTACTGGCAAGTTTATGGTTGCGTGGGAGAGTTTGCCTGTTCACCGATTTGCTCATCATTTCCACCTCACTTATCGCGGTTTCCAGCATTGAGAACTGTTGACCGGCAAAAATATAGGGCCGTACATGCAGGAAGCAGCCAGCAGAGTTACCGGAGCTTACACGAAAATGTACGGCCGTTGTTACAGACAGTGTAGCACAAAATGTGCTACTTGTAATTGCTTTTACCACAAAATGCAGTTATTTATGAAAATAATTCTCTATTTATTCGTTACGTTGCATCAGTTCCATCCTTTTTAGGAAAAAAACGTTAACAGTTAGCGGGTTGATGAGTCCGGTGTGGACGTCCAGTCACTTTCGCGCATAATGCGAATGGCACTTTCTGCAATAGCAGATACGCGTGTATCGGGGTCACGCTCCATCGCATCTGCCAGCATCGGTTCAAATTCGATCCAACCGATAAAACTAGTAGCAAACACAGCTGATTGTCGTACCCGTACATCGCCATCCAACATATATTGGTGGAATACATCCAATATATCCGGCTGTACTTCAAAATACGATGCAATTCCAAGCCGACAAATGACATCGATTTTGTCATCCGTGTGACGTGCTTCACGGCAGCGTTGCATTAATTCGTCCGCGGTTTCGACTATGTTTGCCTGCTGCAACATACGCGATGCGGCTTCAGCCTTCGGTCCTTCCAGCAACAGATAAGGAATACTGGTTGATTGATCGATAATAACGTAGATCATTGTCGATTGATCGTCGAGTACAAAGGCATAGTAGCTTTCTTCACTAGTGTGATTCTTTTCATGGGATTGCTGCGGAAGCCTGAGCGGCGACAATCTCGGTTCTCTTGATAACGCTTCCAGTAAATCCATTACAATCACCTGTCGGCGCGTACACAATCGAATCTGTGTCATCCTGATCATTCCTTCCTGCGAGATGTAATACATGTTTGAGAGGTGGTGCATGTCGTTTTTTACTAATATTTGTAATTTACAGTTAGTTTGAGTATACCCTAATAACCACCTGAAATACTAGCTTTATGGGAATATATTACATTTAAAGACATACATCTATTCTCCATTCTCCCACGTGCTCTATGACATACTCGTACATATATATTCAATAAATACGTTCTATAAAACAGAAACAACCTCCTATGAACAGGAGGTTGTTGAAATGGAAGGATTAGCGAACTGTATGTGGTTCCGGTTTCCATTTTGATGTAGCATTGTCGGTTTGTTCTTCTGTACTTTCATTATATACCGGCGGTTTGATCATTGCGGCAATCAGGAACGAGATCACACACAAGATACCGATTACGATAAAGGTAGGTTTGAAGCCGCCCATCCATGCTGCGATAAACGAACCGGCAAGTGCACCGATCCCAAAACCTTGATAGATAATGCCATAGTTTTTGCCATGATTTTTCAGACCGAAGAAATCACTGACGATTGCTGGGAATACGGTAATGTTACCACCGAAGCAAAAGGCGATCGCGGCTACTGCTGCAAAGAAGATACCGAAGTTCAGCGGCACAAAGCTTAGTACAGCAACTGCGGCGGCGGTGACGATGAACGTACCACATACGACTTTGAGACGACCGACTTTATCGGACAATGCACCGAGGATAATCCGACCAACGGTGTTGAAGATAGCGATCATAGCGACGGCATTAGCAGCTGTTGCCAGATCTAGACCTGCCAGCTGTACACCGATATCTTTGACAATACCGATCAGATACAGACCGCTCATACAAGCACTAAAGAACATAATGAACAGCAGGTATGCTTGTTTTGTTTTCAGCATTTCTTTGACGGTATAGTTATGCGTAAGCACGGGAGCTGCTACTTGCGCAGCTGGGATTGTACCATTTTTCACTTTCGACACCTTGGCAACTGCTGGTGTCTCGCTGACGACCGCTTCGCGAATCAGACGAGAACCGATCACGATCATAGCCAATACAATCATGCCCCAGTACAGAAATGCCATCGATACACCAACCGAACCGATCAGAGCGCCGTTGATATATTTGAAGATCAGACTGCCTGTACCATAAGCACCGACTGAGATACCGGAGATCAGACCTTTACGTTCCGGGAACCATTTGATCAGGTTGGACAGTGAAGTCATGTAGGCGGTACCATCTGCAAAACCGACCACGACACCAGCCAGAATGTACAGCAGCGACAGCGACGATACTTGCGAGCTGAGCATAAGACCGACGCCGAGTACGATACCGGCCGTTCCGATCAGGCGACGAATGCCCCATTTTTCCTGTAATTTACCGGAGAATAAAGTGGCAAATGCAAGCGCAAAACTGGTAATGGAGAACGTAATCGCTACGGAGCTGAGTTGCCAGCCAAACTTATCGACCAACGGCTGGTTGAATAAGCTCCATGTATAAATCGTTCCCAGACCCATCTGTACGATAATGGTGCCCAATACGATCATCCAGCGATTGACCGGTTTGCTGGTACTTTCGCCAGTTTGTGGAATTGGTGTGTTGTACGCGGGTTGTGTTTTCATAATGAGTATTCCTTTCCGTCATGAACCGCAATTTGTAGTGTGAACACTTGAGAATTCTCTATGGGACAAGTATACCCCTACATAGCGTGTCAGAAGACGGATTCGGAATGAAATGCACAGAATGCGGAATGAAATGCATTTATATATTCATGATCTGCCGGAACTCTTTCACCTTGCTGCGGCTGACGGGCACTTCGTCATTCAGATCATGTAGACGAAGCAGATACGTATTGTTAAACCACGGAACAATTTCGCGGATTTTGCTAATATTGACGATGTAGGAACGATGACAACGGAAAAAATACTCTTCCGGTAGCGTTGCCTGAAACTCCGTAATGCTCGTATTTACTGTATACTGATCGCGCCGGGTGAATACATTGGTCACCTTTTCGCTGGCAGAGGCATAGTATACATCATCGACGGGAATGACCTGAATGTTATCGTTTTTCCATAGGCTGATCTTGCCTTGTAACGCATGTGTATTATGACCGGACGGCGATTGTTTGCCAGCCGGATGTACAAAAGCTTGGCTGCTACCGACAGAATGGTGATTCGCATCCGACGCAGAACCAGGCTGTGCAGTGTTGTGCTGCCATCGATCAGGCTGCCATACAGCTGGCGGCGTGCCATGATCCTGCGCTCGTTCTCCGCGCTCGCGTTCATATGTCGCTTCCAGCTTGGTCAGCATCGACGTAATCCGCGATTCGCTATACGGCTTCAATATATAATCAAATGCTTCAATCTCGAATGCTTCTGCTGCATGTTCCTTGTATGCTGTAATGAACACAATATAAGGCTTGCGTGAGAATTTGCTAATATTGTGCGCCAATAATACGCCATCCAGCGAAGGAATATTGATGTCGAGAAAAATAGCATCGATCTCGTGATTTTGTACATATTTCAGCACATCTAGACCGTCGTCAAAGCTGCCGGTAATCTCGATGTTGCTGTACGTTTGAATATAGTATTCCAGCTCCTGCCGTGCCAGAAATTCATCTTCCACTACAATCGCTCTCATGATGCCCTCCGCTCTTTGTTGATTTTGAATCGGATACTTGTGCCTTTGTCCAGTCGCTCAATATGCAATCCTTCGCCGTAAATAAGCTTAACCCGCTGATGCACATTGGATAGACCGATCCGATTTTCCGGCATTTTGCCGCGATATACTTTGTCGATCACATCAGGATCAATGCCCGTACCTGTATCTTCAACGATAATTTCTACATATTCACCAGCATCTTTGACAGATAGCGTGACTGTACCTGAACCGCGTCCTTTTAAAATACCATGTACAATCGCATTCTCTACCAACGGCTGAATAATCAGACTCGGCATCTTCACTTCCACTTCATCGATATTGTAAACGACATTCAGCTTACTACCAAAACGCGCCTTCTCAATTTCCACATAATTGACGACTTGCCCCAGTTCTTTGTTAATATCAATTAGCTCATCGCTCCATTCCAGACTGTGACGCAAATATCCAGACAGATTGATAATCATCTCACGGGCATTGTCCGGGTTAATACGGATCGACGAAGCAATCGCATTTAGCGCATTAAACAGAAAATGCGGATTGATGCTCGTTTGCAGCGCCTTGATCTCCGCACGATTCGCCATCTCCTTCATCTGCTCAATCCGCGACACTTCCATGAGCGTGGAGATGATCTGGGATAGACCAACAGCGAGCGTTTGCAGCGAGTAGGTGATTTTGTGAGCGTTACGATAGTAAATTTTCAGCGTACCCGTCACATCACCTTTTTCTTTGAGCGGAATAATAATGAGTGACTGGATATTCGGTACTTTGCCTTCGGCGTCGTCATTGATCAATACAATCTCGCCGCTAGAGATCGCTTGTTTGGTCGCGTCCGTAATGATCTCGTGACCGATATTGTAGCGCTCCTCCCCTAATCCGACATAAGCCAAAATATAGCGCTTATCGGTAATCGCTACCGCATCAGCATGAATATCCTGCCGAATGATGGTACAGATTTTCCTCAGTGAATCGCTGTTGATTGAACGAAAATACGGCAACGTTTTGTTCGCGATATCAAGCGCCAGCTTTGCCTGTCGGGCGGCAATATTTTCCCGTTCTCCTTCTACTCCCTGAACAAACAGCACGATCAGCCCGACGCTGATCTGACCGAGAATCATTGGCAGTCCAATGATCGATACAATCTCTCGTCCAAGTGCATACGGATGCGACATAACTAGAATGAGAATCATCGTTAGTGCTTCGCATGCCATCCCGGCGATAATACCGATCAGCCAGCGCTTATTGCTGCTGACCTTGTTATGAATATAGCCGGACACAATCCCGGCAGTGATGCTCGTAATCAGACAGGGGATCGAGGTGACTCCATCGATATCGATCAGATAACGGTGCACGCCAGATACAATGCCCGTAATCAGTCCAACTGGCCACCCGAACAGAATACCGCCGGATACAATCGCAATAATCCGTACATTCACCAGCGAGCCTTCTACGTTGATGCCTGTATACGTACCTAGAATAGCGAAGCCGCTAAAAATAACCGACAGGATAATACGATCCTTCGTATCTAATACTTCCTTCTGAAAAATCTGGCGAAAATGCGGTAGCTTACTTAGTAAAAATAAGCAAATAAGCAATAACGCTGCACGTTCAAACAGCTGTAATAAAATAATCGGTGTAGCAATACTATTCAAAATGTCCGTCCTCCAAACGCAGGATGCTTTGTTTTGACCATCTGTTTATCATAAATGTGCTAGAAAAGGAATTCAATACGAATTCTTGCTGAAACAACAATTGCAACTATGTCAGCTTTGTGTCGTCTTGTTCGTTTCAGCATTTTTTAAGATTAGATTAACGAATCGTTCATATGAATGGTTTACAATGGCATCAGCAACTTATCCACAACAGGAGAGGCAGGGGCACGTATGAACATGATGTATAGACTAACGACAGGCTCTCCGGCACTCGCTGGTGTTGACGCAGGAGCCGCAGATTACACGGCAACCGGAGCAAACAACAGCTATATGATGATACAACCCAAACGACAATCTTCCGTATCCTACTCTCATTCTTACCATCGTCCAGCATCACTGCGTACGAACGACAAGGATGAGACACAGGATGATTCCTATATGATCGATCACAATGAGTCCAAAGAATGGATGCTATCCCGACTGCTGGAACATGCGGCAAGTCTGCTCGGATTGCGCGTAACCGAATTGAAGCAATATTTGCAGGATGGCGATCATGTGATTCATATTGCCGAACATCAGGGCATCGCAGCTACAAAATTCCGCAAGCTGCTCAGTCATAACATAAGTCTGACCTTGAAGAAGAAGCATACTTCAGGCAAAATTACACATCTGCAATATGAACAATACATGGATATTCTGGATGAACAGCTAGCGGTAATTATTGCTTTATAAAGCAGCATAGCAGTAATGGTATATCGGTACGAAGGGATATATCTTTCTGTAGTATACTTTTGGGAAGTAGAGTGATTTGGAATAGAGTCATTGGGATTCTGCTTCATAGGGTTGTGATAGCTGTCTTATGTAAGATTATTACGACGCTCATGAATATTGCTAAGTAGAGAGTACTAGTTGTTATGACTGTACTCTCTTTTTGTTGTCATTGTACTCTCTAGTTATTTTGGCTTGACTCTCTATCAGTAACTTGGAAGTAACAGTGTAACCTGAAAGTGCGTACTATTGTTCACGATCAATCTCGGGCACAATAAACAGGCAATCCAAACTTCATGTTTAAAGGAGCCTGTACCTATGACAAATCTATCTTCCTCTTCCCCATCGGTGCCTCATTTGCCCAAGGTGGCACTGGTAATTGGTGCAAACGGTGTGATTGGCAGCAATCTGATTCAGCATTTGCTGACTTTACCGGATTGGGATATTATAGGCGTATCCCGGCGTGGCGGGATGGATCGTGAGCGACTGCGTTATTTATCTGTGGATGTACTGGACGAGAACGATACTATAGACAAGCTGGGCAGCTTGCAGGAAGTCACCCATCTCTTTTACGCTGCTTATCAGGATCGCCCGAGCTGGGCAGAACTGGTGGAGCCGAATCTGACTATGCTGATAAATGTGCTGAATGCGGTAGAACCAGCCGCTCCCCATTTGCAACATGTGAGTCTGATGCAAGGTTACAAAGTATATGGCGCTCACCTCGGCCCATTCAAAACACCAGCGCTAGAGCAGGATGCTACTCCTATGCCACCAGAATTCAATATGGCACAGCAGCAGTTTGTCGAGCAGCGTCAACAAGGTAAATCTTGGACATGGTCGGCGATGCGTCCATCTGTTGTATGTGGCGTCGCACTTGGCAATCCGATGAATCTGGCGCTTGTGATTGCGGTATATGCTTCATTGTCACGCGAGATTGGCATTCCGCTGCGCTTTCCCGGCAAGCCCGGTGCGTATCATTCGCTACTGGAAATGACCGACGCTACGCTATTAGCCAAAGCGACAGTATGGGCAGCAACCGAGCCGCAATGTGGAAATCAGGCGTTTAATATTAACAACGGTGATTTGTTCCGCTGGAATGAGCTATGGCCGAAGATTGCAAGTTATTTTGAGATGGAGACTGCACCACCGTTGCCAATGCCACTGGACGTGATGATGCAGGACAAGGAAGCGCTATGGCAACGTATGGTTGAACAATACGATCTTGAGCCACATCCCTATAGTGACGTATCATCATGGGCATTTGGCGATTTTGTATTTGGTTGGGATTATGACTTTTTTGCTGATGGTAGCAAGGCACGCCGATTCGGATTTTATGAGTTTGTGCATACAGAGCAGATGTTTTGGGATATTTTCGACGATCTGCGTGTGCAACGGATTATTCCCGGTTAAGCGTATGGCCCATATAGAGAGTGGATGGGCAGCGTTTGAATGTTAGATCTGCGCTAATCCCCTTCGTGGAGTTATATGTTTTTTTCATGTTGGGATAGGCGATCATGAGCAACAATCTGCGCTTGTTCGCCGTACGTACGCTGTACATGTACATCTCCCCAGCGGCACATCGCATGTAAAATCTCTTTTAGACTGTCACCATACGGGGTTAGCTCGTATTCTACGCGTGGTGGCATTTCATTGTAAACGATGCGCTGAATGATGCCATCTCGTTCCAGCTCTTTTAACTGCTGGGTTAGTACCTTTTGTGTAATAGATGGTAGCAGACGCACCAGCTCGCCATTACGCTTTTTGCCAAATGTCAGGAAAAAGAGAATGACTGGCTTCCATTTGCCACCGATGACTTCCAGCGTCGCTTCAACAGCAGTATTGTATTGTTTGACTGGTTCCGGCATACGGCATTCCTCCTGTTGATATTGAGCTGCGTGATATCATTCTATCATGTTCAGGCAGATTCGTCAGACCGTTGCATGATTGATGCAATCGATCCAATCGCAATATACAAAAGAGACGCAGACCATGAATACGAACCCGTTATGCTCAACGGTGTTCCTTTCAAGTCGCGTCTCTTTTGTATGTGCACTTATCGCAGTTGTCACAATTAGTCGATCAACTCGCCCTGAAATACCTGCTGGCGCTGTAAAAACTCGCGTAGCGGCTCGTACTCCGGCGATGTCCAGAAGAAGTCACTTGCTACCATTCGTGCCGCATCATTGCGCGCAACTTCCAGCACCTCAAAATCGCTGACCATATCTGCGATCTTGAACTCTGGCAAGCCGCTCTGACGTGTACCGAAGAATTCACCCGGTCCACGCAGCTCTAAGTCGCGACGCGACACCTCGAATCCGTCGTCCGTCTCTGTCATTGCTCGCATTCGCTCTTGTCCAATCTCCGACTTCGGATCGGCGACCAGAATACAGAACGACTCATGCTCCCCCCGACCAACACGTCCCCGTAGCTGATGCAGCTGGGATAATCCGAATCGGTCGGCATCCATGACGATCATCAGCGTCGCGTTTGGCACATCGACACCGACCTCGACAACGGTAGTAGAAACGAGCAATTGCGTTTCATTGCTGTAAAAGGCGCGCATCGTCTCTTCCTTCTCCGCCGCATTCATCCGACCGTGCAGCAGTCCAACGGTAGTGTCCGATAATGCTTGATCCAGCTCAACGTAGAGATCAATCGCATTTTGTACATCAAGCTTGTCAGACTCCTCGATCAGCGGACAAATGACATACGCTTGCCGTCCCTGACCAATTTCGCGTGAAATAAAGCCCAGTACTCGATCCATCATATTGTGCTTCACCCAGTACGTGGTGATCGGCTTGCGCCCTTTCGGTCGTTCGGAGATCGTGGATACATCCATATCACCAAATGCCGTAATCGCCAGCGTACGTGGAATCGGCGTTGCTGTCATCGTCAGCACATCCGGGTCAAAGCCCTTGCGCCGCAACACGCTACGCTGATTGACACCAAAGCGATGCTGCTCATCTGTAACGACGAGACCAAGACTGCGGAAAAAGACATCTTCCTGAATAAGCGCGTGGGTACCAACGATAATATTCGTCATACCCATTTGCAGCGATGCCAGCAAGTCCTTGCGCCGACGTCCAGTCACACTGCTGGTTAACATTTCTACGGTAATATCGAACGGTTCAAATAGCTTTTTGAGTGAGCGTACATGCTGCTCTGCCAAAATCTCAGTCGGCACCATCAAGGCGCCCTGATGACCAGAACGTACCGTCGCGAACAAGCCGATTGCCGCTACGACCGTTTTACCGGAACCGACATCCCCTTGCAGCAAACGGTTCATACTATATGGCGAGCGCATATCTTTTAGAATTTCGAGTTCCACTTGCTTTTGTGCATCTGTCAGTTCAAATGGCAAACTGCGCACAAATTCACGAATCGTCGCATTGTCAGTCGTATGCACAATACCGGTACTGCGCTTGCGGTTCATACTGCGATACGCCTGCAATTTGAGCTGGAACATAAACAGTTCCTCATACACCATGCGCCGACGCGCTTGCTTGCCTTCGCCTACATCCTGCGGCTGATGCAGCTGACGAATCGCCTGTTTACGCGACATCAGCTTGTAGCGCTGCATTAACTCCTGCGGCAAAACCTCGGGAATCATCTCTCCATACTGATCCAGCGCTTGATTGATCATTTTGCGAATCCATGTTTGTGTAATCTTGCCACCGACAGAATAGACTGGTTGCAGACTGCCACTACGCTGTGTGCCTTTATCTGGAAATTCCGAATCGGTAATCGTCATTTGTGCACGGCGCTGATCCCATTTACCCGTTAAAATAATATCGCGCCCGGTCGTCAATTGATCTTTTAGAAAATGGCGGTTAAACCAAGTCGCCTTGACCATCCAGTTATCCACCATCACATTGCAAGTTAAACGTGATTTTTTGCCATAGCGCTGTAATACTGGCAGGCCGACAATTTTGCCTTCTACCGTAATTTTGTCGCCATCTTTGACTTCCTGAAGTGCCTTCAGCCGGTAATCTTCATACCGAAAGGGAAAGTACTCTAGCAAATCCAGCACGGTAGAGATGCCAAAGGCGTGAAGCTCCCCCTCTTTGGAAGCACTCACGCCGCTGACCTGCCGAACGCCAATCTGATCCAGATTGATATTCATCATTCATCCCTCATTCATTGTTCATCCGGCCAAGCGAAGACGGCAATCGTACCTGCGCCTGTATGCGTACCGATAACCGGACCGATCTCTGAATAGACCAGTTCACCGATCTCATAATGTTGCTTTAACAGCTGTAACAGTGGCTCACAGGATTCGCGATTCGCCGTATGCCCCAGTGCCAGATGGATTTTGCGTGCAGTCAGCTTTTGCTTCATCATCTCAACGATTCGCAGCATTGCCTTTTTCTGCCCGCGTACTTTTTCAACCGGGTAAATCACTCCATTTTCATCAATCGACAAAATGGGTTTAACATTCAGCAGCGTACCGATCATCGCCGAAGCACGACCGATTCGCCCACCTTTGCGCAAATATTCCAGATCGTCCACGAGAAAATACAGTTCCCGTTCCGCCAGCAAACGATGAACATCTGCCTCAATCGCACGCGGCGACAACCCTTCCTGTGCAAGACGAGCTGCATGAACAACTGCCAGACCATACCCATACGAAGCGGATTTGGAGTCGATCACCGTAATGCGTTCTGGCTGTTCTGTCATGGAGCGTCCAATCGTTGCTGACTGATATGTGCCGCTCAGACCGGAAGATAGATGGATCGAGACAATTTCCCGCTCCGGGTCTTCGGTCAATAGGCGTTCGTATGCAGCCGCATAATCTGCCGGAGACGGCTGAGACGTCGTTGGTAATTGAGAAGCTGCCGCCAATTTGTCGTAAAACTCTGATGACGTAATATCAACACCATCCGCATAATTGTCCTGTCCAAAAAATAAGCGCAGCGGAATAATTTGAATGTTATATTGCTTGATCAGCTCTGCCGGAATATCGGCGGTACTTTCGGTAACGATCATAGGATGTGCCATTCAGTATCCTCCTCGTGAGGCTGTACGGTGCCGTAATAACGGATGATTAAGATTCTACGGAGAACAGGTAGTGATACACCGGTTGTCCGCCGTCATGAATCTCCACTTCCGCATCCGGGTAGGTGGATTCAATCCACTCTGCCAATGCTGCCGTTTGCTGCTGATCTGCTTCACTGCCGGTCAGAACAGTAATGACTTCCTGTCCGTCTTCGACCATTGCTGTCAGCAGTTGTTGACAGGTGTGCAGCAGCTCCGCATCGGTAGCGACAATTTTGGAATTATGAATACCGATATAATTCCCTTGTTTGATGATCATATCATCCATATTCGTATCTCGCACAGCGAGCGTTACCTGACCGGATTTTACATGAGTCAGTGCTTCGTTCAGGTTGGCGGTATTCACATCTACCTCTTCGTCTTCTTGGAACGCAAACGCCGCGGCAATGCCCTGCGGAATACTTTTACTCGGAATAACGGTAATCTGCTTGCTTTCTTCCAGCAGATCACGCGCCTGCTGTGCTGCAAGTACGATATTCGAGTTATTCGGCAATATATAAATGTGACGCGCCGCCAGACTTTCTGCAGCTTTGACAAAGTCTTCTGTACTTGGATTCATCGTCTGACCGCCTGCCAGAATAATGTCTACACCAAGACTGCGGAAAATCTCGGATATGCCATCGCCCGACGAAACAGCAATGATACCGTAAGGCGCAACTTCCTCTGCCGGTGGTACTGCTTCGGCTTGTGTCTGGATCGGTTGCTGCGGAATATCCGCGAACAGCTCCGGTGGCGGTGCAATATCCAGACCTGCCGATAGCAGATCGCGATGCTGCTCTCGCATATTCAAAATATGAATTTGTGTAATCTCGCCATATTGCAGCGCCAGATTCAGCACTTCGCCCGGTGCACGCGAATGCACATGCACTTTGATCACTTCGTCGTCTGCAATGACGATAATGGAATCGCCATTCACGCCCAGCGCTTGACGGAACTGCTCTTCGTCAAAACGCGCCTGTGCTGCCTGACCAAGGGTACGATTGATAAAGAACTCCATATCATACAAAAATTCAATATCTTCCGTCTCCAGCTTGGCTTGCGCCGATACAGGTACATCAATTGCAGGCGCTGTCTTCACAGCTACCGCAGACGGCGCGCTGCTGACAGAGGTATGAGCAGTCGTATTCCCTGCTGTACTCGTTGTTGCTTGTCCATGCTGTAAATATTCGTAAAATCCTTCATAAATATATACTAAGCCCTGACCGCCGGAATCGACGACGCCGACTTGCTTGAGCACCGGCAGCATTTCCTGTGTCTGTGCCAGCGCTTCATGAGCACGCTTTAATACTTCGCCCATCAGATCTGTCAGATCCGTGGTGCGGCGGGAATAGTATACCGCGTGCTTGGCAGCTTCTTTGGCTACTGTAAGAATCGTGCCTTCCACTGGTTTCACGACCGCTTTGTAGGCAGCTTCTACGCCCTGTTGCAGTGCAGCCGCAAATTGAGCAGCATTTAATTCATCGCGGGATGATGCCGAGCGGCTGAAGCCACGGAACAGCTGAGACAGAATAACGCCAGAATTACCACGCGCGCCCATTAGCAGTCCTTTGGACAATATAGTTGCCGCCTGACCGATGGATGGCGTTTCATGCAATTTCAGTTCTGTTACTCCTGCGGTCATCGTCAAATTCATATTGGTGCCTGTATCGCCATCCGGCACAGGAAACACATTCAAAGAATTGACATGTTCTGCATGCTGGTGCAATTGTGCTGCACCCGCCAGTACCATTGCGGTAAAATCAACCCCGTTTAAAGAACGCTTACTCAATGAAAAATCCCCTTCCTCATCTATCCGCTTCGCCAATAACTAATGGGAAGCAGAACTTTACGCTAGTCATAGTTAATTGTTTAGTTGTTATTTCTTGTTCTGCCTGCCCTCATATCAATGCTAAATGATAGCCAGACACTGTTCATCAGGTGATACAAAGCATCATTTATCGTTATTATGCCATGCCACCATTATTGATCCTGTACCTATACAGGATGTGCTGTATTATACGCCAGTAGTATGACTGACGTTTCATATGTTTAGCACCTTATCCAAGTACCAAGTACCAAACCTGGGCAAAAGCGCGCCATTACAGCTGTTTTTGGTAATACGAGCTACAATGAACGGCTACTCCGGTGAGTATAAAAGCAGCCGATAAAACGCTTTTACAAATAGGCGCAAACCTGCCACAGCTTCCGTCCAAAGGTCATACGGAACTATGTTACATTGTACTATAACCCTGTACAGAAATAAATAAAGTATTTAGAAGTGTTGACGTTGCTTTCTTGATTATGATAATATGTTATGAGTGTTGTTTTCATGCACTTTTTCGGAAATAGGAGGTGTAACTATGGCCCGTAAATGTTATGTAACAGGTAAAACTGCTGGTAGCGGCAACCACGTATCTCACGCTAACAACCGTAACCGTCGTACTTGGGGCGTGAACGTTCAAAAAGTTCGCATCCTCGTAAACGGTAAACCAAAACGCGTATATGTAAGTACTCGCGCTTTGAAATCCGGTAAAGTTACCCGCGTATAATGATATGATGATGAGAAAGCACTCTCCAATATGAGGGTGCTTTTTTGCTGCTTACATTTTTTGAGGTAGGGTGCTTGGTGCTGGAACTAGGTACACCGCTTCGGTAAAGGATAAGGGAACGTCCTCGGGTGGAGCCGCGGGAATCTACGAATAAGGTTGATACTTGTAGATTCCCGCCCCTCCAAAGTCGTCCTTTTCCCTTATTCCTTTACCTCCGCTATGTGCTAATTCGGGCATGCTGTGCTCGCGAGGAAAAATGTATAGCACCTTATGGTGGGAGTGGAGCAGTTGGGGAGTAATAAGATTTGTGAAATGGTTGGGTTATAGGTGGATACATAAGTATATTTGGAGTTTTTGAAAGAATATACGGAAAAGGCAACTGATCTTGTGGAAGATCGGTTGCCTTTTTTTGTATATGATTAGGTTAAGCTATTGCGGATGCTTTGGATGGCTGCGGCGCGGTTGGGGGCGCCGAAGACGGCGCTGCCGGCTACGAGGACATCGGCACCTGCTTCTACGACTTGTTTAGCTGTAGAAGCGGCGATGCCGCCGTCTACTTCGATGTGTAGGGCGGTATGACCAATAGCGTTTGCCCAGTCGCGGATTTCGCGGATTTTGTGTACGGTGCGTGGGATGAACGATTGCCCACCAAAACCGGGGTTAACGGTCATGACAAGTACCATATCCACATCTTCCAGTACTTCGCGGATGGCGCTGGCTGGGGTTGCCGGATTCAGGGCTACGCCTGCTTTGGCGCCGTGTTCTTTGATCAGATGAATGACGCGATGCAGATGCGTACAAGCTTCGGCATGGACGGTAATCATCTGGGCACCAGCTTTCACGAAATCAGCGATATAACGATCCGGGTTCTCAATCATCAGATGCACATCGATGAACAGTCCGGTATGTGGAGCGATGGATTGCAGTACGGGTGCACCAAATGTAATATTTGGAACAAAATGTCCGTCCATTACGTCAACGTGTAACCAATCTGCGCCGCTACGTTCCACTTCTTTCACTTCATCCAACAATTTGCCAAAATCGGCGGACAGGATGGATGGTGCGATTTTGATATCATGCATAGTTCAGTACCTCCGTTTCTCGTCTTTCATCTCCTGGTAAAACTGCTGATAATGTTTGTACCGGCTCTGCGCGACTTCGCCATCATTGAGCGCTTCTATCACTTTGCAGCCCGGTTCATGCAGATGGGTACAGCCACGGAATTTGCAGCTATCGGCATATCGATTGAATTCGCGGAAGCAGGAACCAAGATCATCGACGCCAAGCTGGGTAAAGTTCAATTGACTGAATCCCGGGGTATCGGCGACATAGCCGCCACCCTCCAACTCGATCAGCTCCACATGGCGTGTCGTATGACGACCACGACCAAGCCGCATGCTGATCTCGCTCGTATTCAGGTCACTCCCCGGAATGACAGCATTTAGCAGCGATGATTTGCCCACACCAGATTGACCAGCGAACATGCTCAGACGTCCGTTCAGCTCTGATGATATCTGCTGTGCTCCAAGCTGGCTTTCCGCACTGGTCAAAATAACATGGTAACCGATCTGTTCATATAATAGACGCGCTTGCTCCACTTCATCTCGTGTCTGCTGATCTTGCTCATCCAGCAAATCCATTTTACTAAAACAAATGAGCGGCTCCAGCCCCGCGTGCTCGATATGTACCAGAAATTTATCCAGCAAAATCAGGCTCAAATCCGGTTCTTTAACAGAAAAGAGCAGCACCGCCTGATCAATATTCGCCACAGGCGGACGAATCAATTCCGTCCGCCGTGGCAATATCTCATCCACGGTGCCTTCTCCATTTTCAGTCAATGAATAGATTACCTGATCGCCAACAAGCGGCGAGATGCCTTTTTTCTTAAAAATCCCGCGTGCTCGGCACTGAATCGTACCGGACGAAGTACCGGCATCGCCGGCTTCCTCACCCGGTTTGACATAATAATATCCGCTTAGCGCTTTGACGATTAAGCCTTCAGGCATGTAATCCGTCCTCTCGTCGACTCTCATTGACTTGTATTGAACTTGCAAAGTACAGGATGACTTGCCTTTCTACGTATACTTAATCTGTATCCGTATCGGTACTTGGGTCAGGTGGCGTTGTACTATCGGTCGTTCCATCTTGACCTGTACTTGTACCATCTGTCGTTCCCGTGCCGGTGCCATTCGCTGGATCAGTTCCATCTGTACTGCCCGGCGGCGTTGTCGCTGGTGGTGTCGTCGTAGCCGGTGGTGTGACTTCACCGGAATTGCTAGGCTCTACAACACCCTCCTGTACCGTATTCTGTTTGGCATCATTATAGCTAATCGCAAATGTATCAAGGAATTGACCATCCCGATATACTTTGACCACACCATTCTGACTTGGGTCCAAAATCATATTAACCTGTAAGGACTGTCTTGAATTAATCGTTTTTGTACCCCAATTGCGATCAGCTCCACGAGCATCGGTGAAAATAATATTAATTTTGCTCGCCTGACCTGCTGTTTTCGGTGGAACGGATACACTGTACGTATAATCCAGAGCTTCCGGTGGATAACCGGTACTAATCCAGAAATCAACCTTGCTACCCTTCGTTTCTGAACTACCAGCTTGTGGGTTTTGACGAGTGACTTTGCCAGATTCCACACTGTAGCTGGATTCCTGTTGTACATTCCCTACACCAAACCCAGTGTCAGACAGCTTCGATTGTGCGCTGGACTGACTGGAATTGGTCAGATCGGGTACGGTTGCTGTCGAAGCGCCTTTGCTGACGATCAACGTAACCGCCTGCATCTCTGGCTGAACTTCCTCGTTGGCACCTGGATTCTGATTCAATACAATACCGCTATCTACACTATCACTAGTCTGATCTTCGCGAGTGATTTGATCGTCTTTGAAGCCCAATGCCAGCAATTGCTTGCGTGCATCCTCAAATGTAATGCCGCTCTTCAGATCCGGCATTTTGATCGGGTCTTTGTCGACTGTCACACTGAGCTGCACACTGGCTCCTTTTTTGACTACACTGTTCGGCTCTGGATTCTGGGCAAATACAATACCAGGTTCTTTGCCCTCCTGATACTCGTACACAATGTCATCGGAAACCGTCAGCCCTTGATCGCTTAGAATCTGGATTGCATTTTGCTGCGTTTCATTAACTACACTCTTCACGGTAACTTCCGGCACTTCAAATGTAGTACGCACATAAAAAGCTGCTGCTGTCATGATCAGAAGAATGAGTACGACAATCGATACCCACACAGCTGGTTTTTTCCAGAAGCTTTGCTTGGTAGCGGCACTGCTTTTTCGACCGCGGTCGCGTTCCATATTGCGAACCTCCTCCTTTTCCAGTGGCGGAATGGGGATAGAGTTCGGCCGAATTGCCGATACCACCTTGGTTTGTTCATCATCATCATTGCTTGCAAAATAGACTCGCGATTCCTTGCTACGCTCGGGCAGCAGGCATGTATCGAGATCTGTTAACATATCGTGAGCAGAATGGTACCGCTCTGCCGGATTTTTGCGCATTGCCTTCAAAATAATATTTTCCACACTCTGCGGAATGAGCGGATTGATCAAACGCGGATCTTCAAACTCATCCTGCAAATGCTTGAGCGCCACACTGATCGGGCTTTCCCCTTGAAATGGCAATCGTCCGGTCAACATCTGGTACATTACGATACCAAGTGAATACAGATCGGATTTCTCGCCTGTTGTAACACCTTTGGCATGCTCTGGTGAAAAATAGTGTACGGAGCCGACAACGGAACCGGTCTGCGTAATCGTAGTCGAGGTGACGGCGCGTGCAATCCCAAAGTCCGTTACTTTGACCCGTCCATTACGACCAATCAAAATATTGTGTGGCTTAATATCACGGTGAATAATCTGATTATGATGGGCGTGATCCAATGCATCACAGATCTGAGTGGCAAAACGTACCGCTTCCTCTACTGGCAGCGGTGCTCGTTCTTTGATAATCTCATTCAGATTCTGCCCATTGATATATTCCATAACGATATAATGCACATCGTCTTCCTGACCAACATCATAAATGCTGACTACATTCGGATGAGACAGCGAAGCAGCCGATTGCGCTTCACGGCGAAAACGGCGGATAAATTCTTCATCGTATACAAACTGCTGACGCAGCACCTTGATCGCTACATGACGATTAAGCAGCACATCCAGCGCTTTGTAAACGAGCGCCATACCGCCGCCGCCGATCTCTTCCATAATCTCATAGCGGCCGCCGAGAACACGTCCGATCATGGCGTCCACCCCTTATCATCAGACTCTGATACAGAGTCGGTAAATTCAAACAGGGCAACTGTAATATTGTCCTCACCGCCAGCTTCCAGCGCGAGTGCAACGAGATGACGGGCACGTTCTTCCAGTGGAATTCCTGCCAGTGCTACCGTCTCAATCTGTGCTCCGGCGACCATATTGGTCAATCCATCGCTACATAACAGCAGCACTTCGCCCGTAGACAGGGCAATATCATCCAATTCCACATTCACTTCGGCATCGGTGCCAAGTGCGCGTGTTAATACATTGCGGCGTGGATGCGAAGCTGCCTCTTCTTGGCTAATTTGCCCGGTTCTGAGCAACTCATTGACCAGACTATGATCCTGCGTAATCAGACGAAGAGCATCCTCGCCTACCAGATACGCACGGCTATCGCCAATATGACCGATAATGCCCTGATTGCCACGCAGCAGAACGGCAACAACGGTCGTTCCCATATTATGATAATCACTGCTTGTTTGTGCGGTATGAAAAACAACATCATTCGCATGTAAAATCGCATCATGCAGCGCGGCGCGGCATGCTTCTGCCGACATCCCCACTTCCAGGCCTTGAAGATCGGATACTACGGTTTGGACAGCTAACTGACTGGCGGTATCACCTGCACGGTGACCTCCCATTCCATCAGCTACAATGCCCAGTACATATTCTTCCTGTATACTACCAATCCATACGGAATCCTCGTTAACCTGTCTGACGCGCCCCTTATCACTCAACTGTGCTGCTTTAATCAACACCCATCACCTCGCAGTCGACTCCATATGCTTCGCACGTAATTGTCCACATGCTGCTGCAATATCATGACCTTGCTCACGGCGGATCGTAACGTTCACGCCTTTGTCCGCCAGAATGCGCTGGAACTCAAAAATATCTTTACGCGGGGTGCGTACGTAATTACGTTCTGGCACATAGTTAACCGGGATCAGGTTGACGTGGCACATCATGTCTTTGAGAATATTGCCCAGTTCTTCTGCATGCTCGGCACGGTCATTCACGCCACCGATCAAGGCGTATTCAAATGTAATCCGGCGACCGGTTTTTTCCATATAGTAGCGCAGAGATTCCATTACATCGTCAAACGGGAAACGACGGTTAACCGGCATCAGCTTGGAGCGCAGTTTGTCGTTAGGTGCGTGAATGGAAATCGCCAGATTGATCTGGGTATTTTCATCCGCAAATTGGTAAATGTTCGGTACGATCCCACTCGTGGATACGGTGATATGACGTTGACCGATATTCAAACCTTTTTCATGAATCATGATGCGTAGGAATTTCATTGTTGCTTCATAGTTCTCAAACGGTTCGCCAGAGCCCATAATAACGATGCTGCTGACACGTTCGTTCGTTTCGTCCAGAATCTTCTGTGCCTGCACAACCTGAGCAACGATCTCACCAGCAGTCAGGTTACGCTTCAGACCACCCAGTGTAGACGCGCAAAATGTACAGCCGATCCGGCAGCCGACCTGAGTCGTTACGCAGATGCTGTTACCGTAATTGTGACGCATAATAACGGTCTCGATTGCATGGTTATCATGCAGACCGAACAGGAATTTTACCGTACCGTCTTTGGATTGCAGCTTTGTAATTTCATCCAGCATGACAAAAGAAAACTGGTCGTTCAGCTTGGCGCGCAGGCCTTTGGAAAGATTGGTCATTTCCTCAAACGAAGATACGCGCTTCACATACAGCCAGTCAAAAATTTGCGATGCCCGGAATGCAGGCTCATTATTCTCTTTCACCCATTCCTGGAGATCATCCAGGGAAAAGTCATATATAAAGGGTTTCATTGCAGTTATCACACCTATTCTTAATATCATTAAATTTGTTGAACACTATGCACGGCTTGTATATCTGTCATTTACTATCGGGTTCACATCTTTACTAGTTTAGCACAAAACAAAGAAAGCCTAAAGAGGCACTCCGCCAACATCTGCCCTTTATTGTGCAAATATTCATGCGAGTGGTGTGCCTGCTATTAGGCTATACCAAAAAAATCAGCCAATTCTATCGTACACGGCGTAATGCCGCGATGTAAAATCCATCGGAATGATAATCCTGTGGCAAAATCTGTACGCCAATCGTAGTCGGTGCAGCATGGTGCTCGGTTGCAGACTGTGTATCTGACGATGTTACTGCATCTGTATTGTGTAACAGAGCACGAAGCGGATTGAGAGCGACTTCGAAATCCTCATGTGCTTCCAGAAAACGACGCATCATATCTTCATTCTCACTACGCTCAATGGTACAGGTGCTGTATACCAGAATGCCGTCCGGCTTGAGCAGAGGCGCTACCTTTTCCAGCAGTTGCTGCTGCAATTCGGTAATGGCGCCGATATCAGCTGCTGTCTTGTTCCATTTCAAATCCGGCTTGCGGCGAATAACGCCCAGACCAGAGCAAGGCGCATCCAGCAGAATACGGTCAAAAGAAGCCGCCGGATACCGATCCGACAATGTCATCGCATCGCCAACCGTTGTCTCAATCACAGAAATATGCAGGCGCTCTGCCTGATCATCGATCAGCTTGCGCTTATGCTCATGAATATCGTTGGCGATAATCCGACCGCTATTTTGCATTTTTTCCGCCAGATGCGCGGTTTTGCCTCCGGGTGCAGCACAGCAGTCCAGTACATCCATACCGGGCTGCGGCTGTACGGCTTCGGCAACTAGCATCGAACTTTCGTCCTGAATGGAAATTTGTCCACTGCGATACCAATCGGTTAGCGCCATATTTCCACTGCCACCGAGCACAATACCATCCGGCGCAATCGCCGATGGCTGAGCATAATAGCCCTGCTCATTTAAGATATCCAGCATCTTCTGCCGGGATACGAGATTCGTATTCACCCGTACACTGACCGTAGGCGGCTCATTGTTAGACATACAGATTTGTTCGGTCGTTTCCTCACCGTACTGCTTGATCCAACGCTTCACTAGCCATTCTGGATGCGAATATTGAAGCGATATCCGCTTGACCGCAGACAGCCCATCTGGAATTTGCAATTCATCCAGCTGACGTAGTACATTGCGCAGTACGCCATTGACCATGCCAGACACGCCTTGATGACCACGACGATTGGCGATATTCACCGCCTCATTGACAGCCGCATGTGCCGGAATGCGATCCAAATAATACAACTGGTAAAAGCTAAGCCGCAACAAACTGCGCACCCACGGTTGCAGCTTGTTCAGCCCTTTGGATACAAATGGGTTCAGAAAATAATCAATCGTATTAAAATGAGCAATCGTGCCATAGACAATCTCTGTTGCCAGTCCTGCATCTGCACGCTCCAGCTTCGCTTGTACCAGCTCCTGATTCAGCTGCAAATTGCTGTATGAGCCGCTTGCATCGACATCCGTCAATACGTTCAACGCTACTTCGCGAGCAGACAGCTGACGTGCTTGCGATGATTTGCCACGCGACGAAGCATGAGTGCGTGATGAGCCTGATGAAGCTTGGGCAGATGACTTGGTATGAAACGAATTGGAATGGGAATGAATATTGTTAGAAGCTGGCTTGGGATTCGGATTGCGCTTGTTAGAATCGCTCACTGGAACACCGTTCCTACCGCAAGCGCATTACCGCGCGCAAAGTCGGCAGCGTTCAGTGCCTTTTTGCCTGCTGGTTGTACTTCGGTTAGCATCAATACGCCATCACCGGTACGCACGACGATACCGTTCTTGCCCAGTTCTACTACAGTTCCCGGTGCTGCATCTGCCGCTCCCGCAGGCAAGGAAGCATCCGGCTGTGGCTGTACCGTTTTCCATACTTTGAATACATCGCCATTCCAGAGTGTAAAGCCACCTGCGAACGGCACCAATCCGCGAATCTGATTGTAAATGTCACGGCTATTGCGCGACCAGTCGATCTTCTCATCGTCGCGAGATAGATTCGGCGCATACGTCGCTTCGTCGTCATTTTGCGGTTCTGCATCTATTTTGCCTGCCACCAAGCGTGGCAGCTCGGTTGTGAGAATGTGTGCGCCAGCTTCACTCATTTTGGCAAACAACGTACCGGATGTATCGTCATCCGTAATCGGTACTTCCAAACGTGAGATCATATCGCCAGTATCCAAGCCTTCTGCCATATACATCAGCGTAATACCAGTTACTGTTTCCCCATTTATAATACAGCGCTGAATCGGAGCACCACCGCGATACTTGGGCAGCAGGGAGCCGTGGATATTGACGCAGCCAAGGCGTGGCAGATCCAGTACAGCTTTTGGCAAAATCTGTCCGTATGCCGCCGTAATAATCAGATCCGGTTCATACGAAGCCAGCTCAGCTACAGCCTCGGGGCTGCGCATGCGCTGCGGTTGCAGTACAGGCAAGTTATGCTCAAGAGCGGCAGTTTTTACCGGAGATGGAGTAAGCACCTTTTTCCGACCTTGCGGTTTATCCGGCTGTGTGACAACACAAACTACATTCATACCCTGCTCCAACAGTACCTTGAGACTGGCTACTGCGAAGTCGGGCGTTCCCATAAAAGCGATTCTGGTCAATGCTTATTCCCCTCCCTCATCCAGTCTACGGTCATAGACACGCTCTGCAATATCGGTAAATAATACGCCGTTCAGATGATCAATCTCATGTTGAAGTGCACGCGCGAGTAGCTCCGTACCAGTAATGGTTATTTCATTGCCGTCGCGATCCAGTCCTTTGACTGTCACTTCCATCGCACGGCGTACTTCACCATTGAGCGCCGGAATGCTCAGGCAGCCCTCAGAACCCAATTGCTCACCGCTGCTGGATACGATCTCCGGGTTGATTAGCTCGATCAGTCCATTGTCGTCACCAACATCTACCACGATCACTCGTTTCAAAATACCGACCTGTGGTGCAGCCAGTCCAACGCCGTCTGCGTCGTACATCGTTTCTGCCATATCGGTCAGCAGTTTTTGTACATTGGGTGTGATTTTGGTTACTTGTTTTGCTTTTTTGTGTAGTACTTCATCTGGTTCTTTTACAATAATACGAATTGCCATCCTGTCATCCCATCCCTTATCTATTGTTATATTCATTGTCGCGCCTGAGTATATCTGCAACTCTATTCAAGCAGAATACAGGGCAGCAAAATGCTGCTGCCCTGTTATGTGTTCCGGTGAGTCCCAGCGACTGATGTTCTCACATCACATCATCACTTGAGGGTCAACATCGATGCTGATCAGCAAATCCTTGTCGCGCACGCTGTCCTGTAGCTGTTCCGATACATACTCAGCCAAGCGAGCAACGTCCATATCTCCACGCCATTTTATCATACATTGGAATCGGTATCTATTTTTTAGCCTAGGAATAGGCGAAGCGACTGGACCTAGCACATCCAGCGCTTCGGTGGAGAAGCGTTCCAGACTGCCAAGCCAACCGACTCGCTGCGCATGATCTTTGACCATCTGCACATAATTTTCGGCAATGCGTACTAGTAACGGCAGCTTCTCATGGGAAAAGGTAACCAGTGCCAAACGGCAGTATGGCGGATAACTAAGCACCTGACGATGCTTAAGCTCCTCTCGTACAAAGGACGAATAATCGTGACGACTCGCATGAATGACCGAGTAATGATCCGGGTTATACGTCTGCACGATAACTTCTCCCGGCAAATGATGTCGTCCGGCACGTCCCGCAACCTGTGTCAACAGTTGAAACGTCTTCTCACCAGCGCGGAAATCCGGCAAATGCAGCGCCGAATCGGCAGCGATTACACCAACCAGTGTCACATCTGGAAAGTCCAGTCCTTTCGCGACCATTTGCGTGCCGAGCAGCAAATCCGCCTGCTTGTCGCGGAATTGATTCAGTAGCTTTTCATGCGAACCTTTTTGCGTAGTTGTATCTACATCCATCCGCACAACACGGATACCGGGAAACAGCTTCGCCAGTTCCTCCTCGACCCGCTGCGTACCTGTACCAAAATAGCGAATATGCTCACTGCCACATTCCGGGCACACTTCTGGCGCCGGTTCGGCATGTCCACAATAATGGCAACGCAAATTGTTAGAGCGCTGGTGGAAGGTCAGCGAAATATCGCAATTCGGACATTCCGCCACATACCCGCACGTCCGGCACATGACAAAGGTAGAATGCCCGCGTCGGTTGAGCAGCAGGACGATCTGCTGCTTTTTCTCCAAGCGATCTTCAATCGCTTCATGCAGCGGACGGCTGAACATAGAACGATTGCCTTCCTTCAGTTCCTCGCGCATGTCGATGATATGCACCTGCGGCAATTCGCTCCCAAGTGCACGACCGTGAATCTCCAGCAGTGTGGGGTTGAAATCGTCCTTACTCTGCGAACGCGCCGCATGGTAACTTTCCAGTGACGGCGTTGCCGAGCCAAGCAGCACAACTGCCTGATGCTGATGTGCACGATGAACGGCGACATCGCGAGCATGATACTTCGGACTCTCTTCCTGCTTATACGATGTCTCGTGCTCTTCGTCCATAATAATTAGCCCCAGATTCGTAAAAGGAGCAAAGATCGCTGAACGCGCACCGATGGCGACCAGCGCCTGACCTTCACGAATTTTGCGCCATTCATCATATCGCTCACCGCTCGACAAGCGGCTGTGCAGCACAGCGACATGATCGCCGAACCGGCTTTTGAAGCGTTCGACCATTTGTGGTGTGAGCGAGATTTCCGGTACAAGCATAATCGCCTGCCGATCCTGCTCAATTACGCGCTGTATCGACTGTAAATATACTTCCGTCTTCCCGCTACCAGTAATCCCGTGTATTAGAAATTCGCCTTCGACCCGTTGATCAATCTGCTGAATAATGGCGTCGTATACCATCTGCTGCTCATCTGTCAGCACAAACGGTACACTCGGTTTGAAATTGCGGTCTTTGTATGGATCACGGAACACTTCGGTATCTCGAATGACGATATAGCCTTTGTCTGCGAGCGATTTCACGGTGCTTGCTGTTACACCAAGTACAGTCAAAATCTCTTTCATCTGCACCTCACCGCCGGTATCGGCAATAAAGGTCAGTACTTCCTGTTGCCGCCTCGCCCGCGCTGGAAACTCGTCGATAATACGGCGAATCTCATCCTCTGGCAAATGCAGCGAGACGGTACGAACGGTTTTCTTTTGTACTTTGTCGCGAATGCTGCGCGTCTCGGATAATACACCGCGCTGTAGCAACCGTTTGATCACATCCGCATGATTCGCAAATTTACGGCTCAGATGCTCCATACGCACTTCCTGCTGTTTGCGAATATGCGTGACGATAGCAGATTCCATGTCATCCAATTCATCTACCGTTTCGAACAATACCGGCTCATCGGCAGCAGCAGATGCCCCGCTTGACTCGCGCTCGCCCCACTCTGATGGATCAGCGACGGAAATGTATCGTTCTGCTTTCCCTTTCAATGCAGCCGGAAGCATCGCCTGCAATGCTGTAATCCGGTGACAGGCATAACGCGCACTCATCCACGCAGACAATTGTACGAGATCCTCCGATAACGGCGGCACCAGATCGAGCAGTTCTTTGACAGCCTTCAACTTGATGTCCGGCGTTTCCGATTCATCCGCCAGTTCTACGACGAATCCTTGCAGCGTGCGTGAACCAAATGGCACACCGACCCGACTGCCAATTTCCAGCCAGCCCTGCATCGATTGCGGGATCAAATAATCAAACGGTCGGTCGGTGCCACGGCTCGGTACATCGACGATCACCCTGGCAATCCGGCTCATGAGGCAGACACCCCACTTAGACGGCGCGCAGCCAGTTCCAGCAAACGCACAGCTACTTCTTCTTTGCTCATTAACGGCACATCGTCCGCCAGTCCATTGACATCATAGATTTGAACTTTATTCGTATCTGTGCCAAAGCCTGCGCCAGTCGCTGTCACATCATTCGCAACGATCAGATCACAACGTTTGCGCTGTAATTTGTCCATAGCGTACTGGGCGACATGTTCCGTTTCAGCGGCAAAGCCAATCAGAAACTGATGCTGCTTACGTTCGCCAAGACTTTGCAGTATATCGACTGTTTTTTCCAGTTCTAGTGTCAGATCGTTGTCTTTTTTCTTCATTTTGGTTGTGTGTACTGTTTTGGGACGGTAATCAGCAACAGCAGCAGTTTGCACCATGATGTCGGTATGATTCCATTCGCCAAGCACTGCTTCATACATCTCCTGTGCAGACTGTACGCGCACAACTTCCATATCCTGTGGTAGCGGGACCTGTACGGAAGCAGCGATCAAACGCACATCCGCACCCATCTGTTTAGCCATACGTGCAACAGCGATGCCCATTTTGCCAGACGAATCGTTCGTAATATACCGTACGGGATCGATGCGCTCAATCGTTCCGCCCGCTGTCACCGTGACTTTGCGACCGGATAGCAGATGGCTAAGCTGTCTCTTATGCTCCTGAGCGGCGAAAAAATCGTTAACGACCGAGATGATCGTTTCCGGTTCTTCCAGTCGTCCTTTGCCTACATACCCGCAGGCAAGCATACCTTCGCCCGGTTCTATCATCAGCACACCACGCTCGACGAGTGTGTTCATATTTTGCATAATCGCCGGGTGCTGGTACATATGCACATTCATCGCCGGTGCGACCATAATCGGTGCCGTTGTGGCAAGCAGCATAGAAGACAGCATATCGTCTGCCAGACCAAGTGTCATTTTGGAAATCGTATTCGCGGTTGCCGGTGCAATCAGCACCAGATCAGCGAGATCGGCAAGGTGAATATGGGTCACCACTTCGGGATTACGCTCATCAAAAGTATCGATATGCACCGGATTACGTGATAATGTCTGAAGCGTCAGTTCGGTAATAAATTGAGACGCCGATTGGGTCATGATCACATGCACATCCGCTCCCTGTTTAACTAGCCCGCTACATAGCGATGCTGCCTTGTATGCAGCAATGCCACCGGTGATACCGAGCACGATCTTTTTGCCTTTCAGCATGATGTTCCCTACTTTCGTATTGGAATGACCGCCCATGGGCAGTATGACGTTTGCATTGTTGTTGCTTCAGATGAAGCGTAGTGGAAGGCATTGTATGATCAGATGCCTCTATATATTCTCATCAAGTCGTCGCTTGGGATGAATAGGTTAGTGTTGCTATAGAACAAAGTTTATCTGCACAAACGATATGCACAAAAGGAGTGGAAATCAAGCTTCTCCATCCCTTTATTATACCTTTTATTATGCAAAAAGGGTACATGTATTCGTACTTCCATGCAGCGTCTTATATCCATACATATCTCATACATGCTCAGAGTCCTTGCTCATGTTTCCTCTATATTATGACACAGATATTGTAAGGATACAGGCATCCAATATGATGTTGGATAAAGTATTTACGCTGCAATCACAATACAAAGTGCTATCATGCACAGAGCTACACATGCACCTTCACAGAGCTGTACATATACGTTAAGTATTGTAATACTAACTATAGAATGATCGTATATAATATAAGCCCGTTTCTGTATACTCCGATCCACGTTCACGGAATGTACTAGAAAACGGGCTGTTTCTGCCTACTGTATAACTTTATCTGCAATTTCTCCTATCGCGGACACAAATGCGGACACAAAAAATAACAACCTTGCGGTTGTTATCATTGCCCGGCGCCATCCCATTCAGGATAGCTGGAAACTATTAATGGTTTTCGCGATCGCTTTGTTCCAGTTCCTCTTCGGTTCTGCGCTCGATCTTGATGTTGTCGTTGTAGATTTCTTCCAATGCTACACCAACGAATTTGTGAGCTTTCGGATGATGCAGTTCGCTTTTGCTACCATCACGCAGTTGTCTTGCACGACGGGATGCTGCAACAACGAGCGAATACTTACTGTCTACTTTGTTCATCATTTCATCAATGGATGGATATAACATGGCTTTCGCACCTCATATTCTTCCGGAGCTTGATGCTTCCGGGGTTTATTTGCGGATCTTGCAGTGTTCGGCGATAATAATGCTCTCAATGCGCTGGCAAGCCAGATGAATCTCATCATTGACGACGGAATAATCATAATGCTTCATCATTTCCAATTCGTCCGCAGCTGCGGTCAAGCGACTGTTGATCGTATCTACTGTTTCCGTACCGCGTCCCTGTAGACGACTTTGCAGTTCCTCAAACGAAGGCGGCGTTAGGAAAATAAACACTCCCTCCGGGAACTTTTCCATCACTTTCAGTGCGCCCTGCACTTCAATTTCCAGAAAAATGTCGTTGCCGGCTTCCAGCGTACGCTCTACAAAATCGCGCGGTGTTCCATAATGATTACCAACATACTGCGCATGTTCCAGCAGCATGTCGTTTTCGATCATCGTTTGAAACTCTGCATGCGTTTTGAAAAAGTAATTTACGCCATCCACTTCGCCCGTACGCGGCTGACGCGTGGTCGCCGATACCGAGTAAATCAGCTCCGGTTGGCGTGTGCGCAGTTCCGCACTAACTGTTCCTTTGCCGACACCGGATGGTCCGGACAATACAAATAATAATCCTTTAGACATGATACACTCCAATGTAGACTACCGACTCTATCCCCTGGGAAGCGCCGGCAGTCTGTATTTGTTTATTCGTCGTTATCGTCATCCTTGAGGGACAAACGATGTGCTACAGTTTCCGGCTGTACAGCCGACAAAATCACATGATCGCTGTCCGTAATGATCACGGCGCGTGTACGTCTACCGTACGTCGCGTCGATCAACATATGGCGATCGCGTGCTTCCTGAATGATCCGTTTAATTGGTGCGGATTCGGGGCTTACAATAGAAATGATCCGGTTGGCGGATACAATATTCCCAAAGCCAATGTTGATAAGTTTGATTGCCATTTTCAGGTTTTTCCCCCTATACATGTGACTCAATCGCGCCGAAATTGACGTCGCTTATTGGTCTTATTCCAAATTGGCGGCTTGTTCACGGATTTTTTCCAGCTCCGCTTTCATCTCGACGACATGGTTAACTAGAGCCAGATGATTGGCTTTGGAACCAATCGTATTGACTTCCCGGTTCATCTCCTGAAGTAGGAAATCGAGCTTGCGTCCGATCGAATCATTCTGCTCCATCAATTGCCGGAACTGTTCAAAATGACTCATCAGACGCGTCAATTCCTCGTCAATATTGGAACGATCGGCGAATACCGCCACTTCCATTCCAACTCTGGATTCGTCCCAGTGGAAACTGCCGTCCTGCAATTCGGTTAGCCGCTGTCGCAACCGGGTGCGGTGTTCCTCCACCACGGTTGGTGCCAGACGGCGCATCTCCGCATACAGCTGTTCCAGATGCCGGAGACGATTTTGCAGGTCAAGGACCAGGTGCCGACCTTCACTTGCCCGCATATGCAGCAGACCGTTCAGCGCCTCGTCCAATCCCTGCTGCAACAAAGCTTGCAGCTGCTCCGGATCTTCTTCATTGCTATGCTCGCTTTCCATTGCCTTCATGACACCTAGCAGCGATAGCAATTGACTGACTTCCAGCGTTCCTTCGACGCCATAATGCTGCTTCAACTCGGTGGCCGCCGCCAAATAAGCGCGTGCCGCCGAGTGATCCAGCTGAAGCGTCGACTTCTGTCCATCCGCCTGTTCTCTGTTTACAAACACGTCAATCCGCCCGCGCTTGACACGACTCTGTACAAGCTTGCGCAGTCCATCCTCCGTTGCCGCCCACTCGCGTGGCAAACGTAGCATCACTTCGCAATAGCGGTGATTGACGGATTTTACTTCAATTTGGATTTTGTAGCCGCCATATTGCACGGCGGACTGACCGTATCCGGTCATACTGAATGACATCGGCATCACATCCGTTATCCTATTGTAATTGATTATTTGCCTTGAAACAAGGGGTTCGGACGCTGCTTTGCTTTTGCCCATACATATTCCGTCAGCGCGGCACTCATGCCGTACAGCATGAATGGAGTCATAATATAGATTCCGTTAAAATGCTCCAGTGCGACGTCAATCAGCTCCTGTGCAATCAACACACCAGTTTGCCGTCCTTCTTCACCTTCCAGCCCGGACATGCGTCCACGAATATGATCTGGTAACTGAATCCCCGGCACCTCATTGTGCAAATATTCTGCATTGCGCCCACTCGCCAGCGGCATAATACCGATGAATACCGGCACATCCAGATGACGAGTCGCCGCACGAATATCGGCGATAAGCTGCGGATCATAAACGGGCTGCGTCATCACATAATCAGCTCCGGCAGCGATTTTCTTTTCCAGCCGATGGACGGCTTTGTCCAGATGCTTCACATTCGGATTGAACGCTGCACCGACGACGAAGCGTGCGCGATGCTTGAGCGTTTTACCCGAAAAAGCAACTCCCTCGTTCAATTGCTTAATCATTTTTATCATATCAAAAGAAGTCATATCGTACACGGAACTAGCTCCCGGCAGATCGCCAAATTTGGACGGGTCGCCGGTTACGGCAAGCACATGGTCGATTCCTAGTGCGTTTAAGCCCATCATATGCGACTGACTGCCGATCATATTACGGTCGCGGCACGTAATATGCACGAGCGCACGTAGTCCAACTTCGCGCTGCACGAGATGTGCCAGCGCCATATTGCTCATACGCGTCACTGCCAGCGAATTATCCGCCATGGTGACGGCATCGGCACCCGCTTTTTTCAATAGTTCGGCACCTACCATAAAGTTAGCAATATCCAGATCGCGCGGCGGATCCAGCTCAACGATAACGGTCGGACGCTCCTGCACGAGATCGACCAGTGTCGGCGGCGTATCTTCTCCATTGGAATCCCAGCCGTGTAAAATATCTTTTTCCATCGTAATGCTTACTTGTGGGGAAGGCACCTTGACCGATGAGAAATCAAGCGCTGGCGAACTATAATCTTCCAATGCGCGCGCCATTGCCGCAATATGCTTCGGCGTCGTACCACAGCATCCACCCACGACTCGTGCTCCAAGCTCTGCAAGCCGCACTGCACTCTGACCAAAATACGACGGCTTCGCCTTGTACCGATATTCACCATCAATATAACTCGCTACCCCTGCATCAGGATACACAGATAATGGCAATGCTACCTTGCCACGCACGTATTCTAGCGCCTTCATGACGCCGTTCGGTCCGATGCGGCAATTCAGTCCCACCATATCTGCGCCCGCCTCCGCCAGAATCGCAAACGCATCCGGTAGAGGATATCCATCCTGCGTACGTACAGAATCTTCTACGGTCAGCTGGCAAATGACTGGAATATCGGTCAATTTCCGCACCTGACGAAGTGCCAATGCCAGTTCTTCCAGCTCGAAAAACGTTTCCAGCAAAATACCATCCACGCCTTCTGCCAGAATCGCATTCAATTGCTGGCGAAAATATTTGCGCAGCTCTGGCAGCGGCGTATTGGAGCGCTTGCCTTCACGAATCGCCCCCACCGAACCGACCACATACGCTTGTTCACCAGCAGCCTGACGCGCAATGCGCACGCCTGCACGATTAATCTCCTCCACCTTATGCTCTAGCCCAAACTTCGCCAGACGCTCATAATTGGCGGAAAATGTATTCGTTTCGATCATCTGCGCACCGGCGTTCACATACTGCCGATGAATATCTTCAATCATCTGCGGATTCAGCAGATTCAGTTCCTCATATGAAATACCGACCGGAAAGCCCAGCTGGTATAAATACGTTCCCATCGCGCCATCGCCTACGATAACACCTTCTGTCCATCTTGTCCGTAAATCCGGCTTCATGTGCTACACCTCGCTGTCATCATTTACGCTTAATGTAACATACAAATTAGCAGATTCTGGCTGATATAGCTAAAAGGTATAGCGAGGCACAGGGGTGTATGGTAAGGTGGCAGTCCATTATTATACATAGGCAACCTTGCATGTTTGGCATATGCCGACTCGCAGTATATCAACGAGTCCGTGGCATCGACTGGCATACAATCATTCCATTCACATTCTATTCAATCCAGCGTCTGTCCGCTGTATACTGCTTCTGCCGGTCCCGTCATATAGACCCGATTGGATGCTTCATCCCATTCGATATACAGATCGCCGCCTTTGAGCGATACCGTTGCATTGCGATCTGCATGTCCGTTTAATACGGAAGCAACCAGAGTTGCACAAGCACCAGTACCACAGGCGAGCGTAGGTCCGGCTCCGCGCTCCCATACACGCATATCCAGATGGGTGCGATTTTGCACCGTTGTAAATTCCACATTTACTTTGCGTGGAAATAACGGATGCGTCTCCAGCAAAGGTCCCCATGTATGCAGATCAAAGCTCGCCGCATCCTCTACGTAAATTACACAGTGCGGATTGCCCATCGACACCGCAGTGAAGCGAAATTGCTGCCCGTTCACCTCAATCGGCTCGTCCAGCACAGGATTCCCTGCGACTGCTACTGGAATCCGCTCCCCTTCCAAAATCGGCTCTCCCATATCAACACGTACCGTACGAGCTGTGCCATTTTCCGCCTGTACGCTCACTGTCTGCACACCTGCACCAATCGTTTCGATCTGAATGTCCGTGCTACCAACAATCTGGCGATCATACACATATTTGGCAACACAGCGCACCGCATTACCACACTGCTCCGCTTCCGATCCATCCGAATTGATAATGCGCATCATCACATCCGCACGCGCCGATGGCAAAATAAACACCAATCCATCCGCACCGATGCCAAAATACCGATTACAATGCCGAATCGCCAGCTCCGCTGCATTTGCAGGCAGGGAAGGTTCACCGTGTACGACGATAAAATCGTTTCCCAACCCATTCATTTTCGTAAATTCCATTTCGGCTCTCTCCCTTGCTCTGTTGTCTGCTGTTCCTTTGTTATCTACTGGGTAAGCATAGCATGATCTTCATTGTAGGTTAAGGGGGATTCTGCTGCGCTGATGAAGGGACAACGCTGCGGTAAAGGATTTGGGCACGGACTCCGGTGGAGGCACGAGAATCTACGATGAGGGATAACTTGTAGATTCTCGCACCTCCAAGGTCGTCCTTTGCCCAAATTCCTTTCCCTCCGCTCCGTGCTTATGCAAAAATGTAGAAATCCCTCTTGATGGAGGGAGTAGCAGTAAAGTACAGAAAGAATTTCCAAGGAATTTCAAATGTATCAGAAATCAGATATGATATAAGGATAGTTTTAGGTGATATAATAGATAAGTTGGACAATGAAAATAACAGAGTTGCTATCAGCTCTCATTTACATCTCTTCACCCTACTTCATACACTACTAAAACGAAATGCTTCGCACAGATTGAGATGTTTGCAAGCATCGCGGAACGGAGGACGTTCCCTTATTCCTTTCCGAAGTGCATGATGCTAAAGCACAACATCCTATCACTGTGGAACATTTCAGACATTTCAAGGAGACTATAGATTATGGCATTGGATGGTATTGTAACCCGTGCGATCGTACAGGAGCTGCAAGTGCTCGTAGGATCGCGTATTAATAAAATTCATCAACCGACTGAGAACGACATCGTATTTCAAATTCGTGCACAACGGGATAATCGCAAATTGGTGCTAAGCGCGAATCCGACGTATCCGCGTGTGCAATTTACCGAGCAATCGTTTATGAATCCGCAGGAAGCACCGATGTTTTGTATGCTGCTACGCAAGCATTGCGAGAGCGGCATTATCGAAGGTATTGAGCAGGTGGGCATGGAGCGGATCATTCATTTCCATATTCGGCAACGTGATGAACTCGGCGATGTATCGCTCAAAAAGATCGTCATTGAACTGATGGGACGCCACAGTAATCTCATTCTGGTCGATCCGGCTACCGGTAATATTCTCGACGGTATTCACCATGTGACACCAGCAATTAGTAGTTACCGGATCGTTATGCCGGGCTTCAGCTATCAGGAGCCGCCGCAACAGCACAAGCTGAATCCGCTGGATGTAGAGCAGCCGCAATTCGCTCAAGCTTATCGCGAAAGCCCTGATCCGTCGTCTCGTTTTATCGTCAATGCGTTTACCGGCATGAGTCCGCTTATTGCGGATGAGATCGTTCAACGCGCACTGAACAATGGTGCTCAACTGGAAACACCTCAAATTACGTACACTGAACCAGCCAATAGCGCAACAGATACAGACAACACAGTCAATGCTCATACAAGCGATAGTCATGATTCAACACCACCAGCAGAACCTTCCACAACGGTCGTGTTGAATGCTGTGCGTTTGGAACAAGAAGCTCTGTGGTCTGCTTTTGCAGCATTGATGGATACGGTGCGAACAGGAGAGTTTGCTCCGTCCAGCGGGCTGAATTCGCGCGGGAAAATTATTTTCTCAGCGGTTCCGTTGACACAGGTAGTGGACGAAGCCAAGTCGTACGATTCTATCAGCGCTTGCATGGAAGCTTATTACGGCGACAAAGCCGAGCGCGATACAGTCAAACAGAAGACGAGCGATCTACTGCGCTTTTTACAAAATGAACGCAGCAAAAACATCAAAAAGCTCGACAATCTGCATAAGGATCAACTGGAAGCAGGCGATGCAGAGAAATATCGCATTCAGGGCGAATTGCTATTCGCTTCGCTGCATCAGATCAGTAGAGGCGACAAGCAGATTGAGCTGGTCAACTTTTACGACGAAGAACAGCGTCCTATTACGATTGCACTTGATCCGCAGCTGAATCCTTCGGACAATGCGCAGCGCTATTTCAAACGGTATAACAAATACAAAAACAGCCTTGCCGTGATCGAGGAACAGCTGATCAAAACACATGCGGAAATCGCTTATCTCGACTCCCTGCTACAACAACTGCAAAGTGCCGCTTTGCAAGATATCGACGAGATTCGCGAAGAACTGGCGGAACAGGGCTACGTTCGCAATCGCAACAAAAAGGCGAAAAAGAAGAAAAAAGACAATCGCCCAACGCTGCATATTTACACATCCAGTGAAGGCATCGAAATGTATGTCGGCAAAAACAATCTGCAAAACGAATACATCACCAACAAAATGGCGAGCAACAACGATACATGGCTGCATACGAAAGATATTCCGGGTTCGCACGTCGTCATTCGCAGCAGTGAATACGGCGATGCTACACTAGCGGAAGCGGCACAGCTGGCTGCTTATTTTAGCCAAGCCAAAGAATCCAGCAGCGTACCGGTCGATTACACTCAGATTCGCCATGTGCATAAGCCAAATGGTGCCAAACCGGGCTTTGTGATTTACGATCATCAAACGACACTGTTTATTACTCCAGAAGCTGATGTGATCAAGAAACTTACGAGTACAATCAAAGCCTGATCGTTCTAAATTCAACTCTATACCATCGCAGCCAATTCAACCTTTTCACATTACAAAAAAGCGTTCTTGATCGTCTATTGCAGACTTCAAGAACGCTTTTTCATATACTTCATTAGAAAAGAAACAAACTCCCGTTATGAATCCTCTTTAAAAATATGCTGCAAAGCAAACGCATCGTCCTGTGGTCGATAATCCAACGCTTGAATAGCATCTTCGATACTCAATCGTTTGAACCGATTGTTCGAGATCGCATTCACGAGTAGAAATGGTTCTTTTAACGGAGTGATCAATGCTTTTTCGACCAGCTGGCATATATCTGCCGGACTAATATAAGCACTCATATCGCGCGCTGTCATAGGCTTGCCGTGTTGAAATTCATCAAACGCGCCAATTCGCAGCCCTACACTTTCCATCCCACATTCATATGCATAATAGCTGGCAAGCGATTCAACAAAAGCTTTGCTCACTCCGTACATATTTTTGGGACGAATCTGCATAGTTGTCGTTGTCTGCACATCCACAGGGTACGCTTCCATCACCTGAGCACTGCTGGCAAACACAATCCGAGATACTCCATTTTGCTGACAAGCAGCAAACAGATTATAGCTACTTTTCATATTGTCGTTGAGCAAAGAATCATAAAATTCCGCATCTGGTGACGGATTGCCTGCAAGATGAACGACCAAGTCCACACCCGCAGTCAGTTCCAGACAAGCATCGGGATCAGCCAGATTGACAACATGCTGCGTAGTTCGCTGCTTGATGTCATCCGCCAAATGATCAAAATGCAAATCAGCGAGAATCAGCTCATGCTTATCTATAAGATGCTGTGTCACAATCGTACCGATTTTGCCAGAAGAACCTGTAATCAGAACACGCATGCAAGATCGCTCCTTTTACCATCAGCTGGTATTGTACAGACTACGCAGTTCCAAATCCAAATCCAAATCCAAATCCAAATCCAAATCCAAATCCAGTTTAATTATATCCGGTATGCTACTACAGTAGTTCATTATAATCGGGAACGTACGTATTACGTAATTCAAGCAGGAGCAAGCTGCTTCAGCACTGCAACTGGAACTTTGCGTCCACCAAGTGGACCATGAAATACTTTGCCCTGCCGTTCACCGTGGTAATCCGAACCGCCCGTAACAATCAGCCCACGCTGTTCAGCAAGCTTCAGATAGCGCTGCTCATCGTCCGGTGAATGATCGGAATGATACACTTCAATACCTGCCAGATCGCTCTGATCGAAAATACGCGATACGAGATCATCATCTCCATAAATGCCCGGATGTGCCATCACGGGTGTACCGCCCGCTTCGATAATCCATTGTGTTGCTTCGGCTGGTGTAATCCGTGGCGGCGATACGTACGCAGCGGCTCCTTGCGCCAGATATTGATCAAAGGCTTCACGCATATCTTGCACATACCCTTTGGCTACTAGTACATCTGCCATATGCGGTCGTCCAATACTCTCATCTGGCAACAATTCACGACCAAGCTGGGTCAATACATCGTCCATCGTAATCTGGATACCGAGTTCACGCAGCTTTGCTAATATCAGCTCATTGCGGTCGTCACGAATGCGGCGCAAATCAGCCAATCGTTCCAAGAAAATCACATCGGTTGTATCGATATAATAGCCGAGAATATGAATATCTTTGCCATCTTGCATTGTACTGATTTCCACGCCGGGTACGACGGTTACCCCATGCTGCTCACCGGCAGCCATCGCTTCTGCCACTCCGGCAACAGTATCGTGATCGGTAATAGCAAGTGCACTCAGTCCCGCTTCCGCTGCAAGGCGTACGTTATCCGATGGTGTATTCATACCGTCAGATGCCTGCGTATGGGTATGCAAATCGGCAAATGCTAGCTGTACATGTTGCTGCTCGTTCATTATGCTCACTCCTGTTCATTGCGGATTCATATACATTCAGGTAGGAAACTTGTTTGTATCGTTTGAGCATCATCCAACTAATCCAACTAATCTAACGAATACTCCTGCAAAAATTGCAAAAATGCCGTCGCGGGCATGCTTAATAGTGTTGATTTAAGATGAATCGAATAAAACTGGCGTGGAAACGATAGCCCTTCAATGGTGAGTATTTTGAGTAAACCTAACGCTACCTCATGCTTCACCGAGGAAGGCGATAAGATCGTAATTCCAAGCCCGGCTTCGACGGCTGATTTTACAGCTCCAGTGCTGCCTAATTCCATCACCGTACGAATCTGTGCCAGATCGACATGATGACGAATAAACTCCTCTTCCATTACCTGACGCGTACCTGAACCTTTTTCTCGCAATACAAACGGGTATTGCAGTACATCATCTAGCGTAACACTATGCTGAGCAACCAATGGATGATCGCCGGGTACGATCAGTTTTAACTCATCCTGCATGACCGGATTGATCGTCATATCTGGATGCTCCACCGGCGCTTCAATCAATCCAAAATCGAGCCGATTGCGGCTAATCTCATCTAGAATCTGCGTCGTATTCATAATTTTGAGCATCACTTTCATCTCGGGATAACGCTGACCAAGCGGTACAAGTAAGCGAGGTAACACATATTCACCGATCGTATTACTTGCTCCGAGCAACAATCTCCCTGCCAGATCGTCGGTAAACCGTGACATCGCCGCATCCGTTTCCCGCATCAATTCAATACCACGCCGAGCGAACGGCATCAGCACATGACCTGCTTCCGACAGTTCGATCTTTTTGGTCGTACGGATAAACAACTTGGTACTAAAATGATCTTCCAATGACTGTACTTGCATCGTCACTGCTGGTTGAGTCATATGCAGCGCTTGCGCCGCCGCCGAAAAGCTGCCACGTTCAGCAACCGTATAAAAAATATGCAATTGATGAAAATTAAATGCCAATGCCGTTTCCCTCCCTGCTTTCCACTTTATTGTACCCTATCCCTACTGTGTGTGTCTTCCAGATGGCACTGCGATCAGCAGACATTGGTAATCGTTACTCGCACGACGGTATGAAAAGTAGTAAAAGAAATATACAACCATACGCATAACGCAAAAAAGAGCCCGCAATAGCAGACTCTGGTTTTACTTGATTAAACAATTATCGATATTGATACTAACCTGTAAAGATTATTATTTACGCTTACGGCTGTTTTTGATCAGCGTCATGCGACGGGAGTGTCTCAGCCAGGAGTAATACGATTTCAGATCGCGGAGTTCAATCGTTTCGGACATTTTGCCAAGGAACGTAACCACAATCATTTTGTGCAGCGGGTTGCCAGTCAGATCAAATTCGCCCGGCAGTTCAGCGAATTCTGCCACCACTACGATATCTTCATCAATCAGGTACACATCTTCTTCCTTACGGTAGTACGATACGATGCGATTTTGCTTCAGGCTATCCCACATGAAACCGGCAATATCTTCAATCGGCGTTTGGCCTTTGGCAATCCGGTCGTTGTAACGGCTGATGGCATGATTGGTGATAACGATATCGGCTACTTTCTTTTCCCCGAGCACAACATGAAAAGGTTCATAGGTGCTCCAGCGCTCCATAACTTTGTCTCTCATTCATTACTCACTCCCCATCTTTACAGGTCTTATTACCTAAGTATTTTCCCCTTTATTATCAGTTGTAAATCTTTAGACCTACATTCAGGGGCTTCATTATCATTGTCATTTCCCGACTTGGCGTATATTCTTTAAAATTTTCAGTATGGACCCATTTGGCTAACTTAATGCACTTCTTAATCAGTGCTTGAGTCCCATTAAGCATTATATCGACACTTCCCTACTATCTTTTAACCCATATTTTTAACTTTTTAAAATAATTGCTTATATATTTTTGAATTTTATTACATTTACTTCCTTTTTATTGTAACCGTTTGCCATATCTCCATAAAAAAAAGCGGCCCTGCGGCCGCTAGTATGCTCGTTAATTGCAACGGCACGGCAACATAGAATCATTCCATGCTGCCTGCACCGTGAATACTATAATAAAACCCGCAGATCACAGCCGGATGTTGACGGCCGCTACTCTGCGGTCGTTGCTTAAATGCCGAAAAACTGGGTCGGGTCGGGTACCTTTTTGCTGTACTCGGTCTTGATCTCATTCCGATACGAGCGCTCTACTTTGCGCACATAGGACAATTTGTTTACATTTTTCAAGGTATTCTCTGCCTTGTCAGCATTTACGTACATAACGACATAATGCATACGGCGTGAAATGTAATGCACACAGCCGTACTTTTCCAGATTACGTGCAGACTTGATATCACTCACCCAAATGATATAGCCGATGCGCTCTGGAAATGTCAGTTCTTCTTTTGGCGGAATGTTATCCTCCGCATCCACATGAGCCTCCACTACCGCATCCGCCTCCTTTTGGTAAAGGATCATTACTTGGAACCTTGATCGTCTGGGAAACGGAATGTGCAATCTTCTCCGACATCTCATACAGCATCCGGTCTAGGTTACTCTCGGCTTCGCTAAACCGACGTACCGCCTCAATCCGCTGCATTTCCTCCTGCACTGCCTCCACTTCTTCTCTAGCAGCATGGTAGTTCGGATGGAAATGCCCAAAACGCTGGGTTTCCTCGAAAAGTTCCTTCTTACTATTAAGCTTTATGATCAAACGCTGGACGTCAGGATGCTGCTGCATCCGTTCTTTCCAATATAGATAATTAGCGACTTCGATAGAATTGTTGATCATATCGCCCAGATCATAGGCGCAAAGCAGTACTTCGGCCATGTCAACCGTTCTTGTCTCGGTAACGCTCATGAAGTTCATCCCATTCCTCTATATAATGGACAACGCCTCTCCACGCTGTCTATCCCATCATAGCATAAGCCAAGAACAGATTAGAAGCCCTTTTGTCAAAAACAGGCTATCCATGTGAATCATCCTGCCATCAGCAGGTTAGCTGGCTCCGTTGCTATTCGAGAGCACATCCTCAGTCAAAGAGATCAGAATCTGCGCTGCATTCACCATGGCACGCTCGTCGATATCAAAGCGTGCATGATGATGCGGATACACTGCTCCAGTCTCCGGGTTGCCTGCACCGACGAATATAAAGCAGCCTGGCACCTGCTGTACATAATAAGCAAAGTCCTCAGCAGGCATCATCGGTGGCGTCTGCACCACCTGCTCCTCCGCGAATATCGAGCGTGCCACTCGGAAAAACCGTTCTGTCTCGCCTTCGTGATTAACCAGTGTCGGATATCCCATTAGATATTCGACTTTGGATTCAGCACCGTTCAGCGCACACAGCTGCTCTGCCACTTCGTGAATACGGCGCTTGATCAGCATACGCGTCTGTTCGTCAAAAGCACGTACCGTACCAGTAATTCGGCTCTGTTCCGCAATAACATTCTGTGCTGTACCGCTATTAAATGTACCAACTGTCAGCACAGCGGGATGCAGCGGATTCACATTACGGCTGACGATGGATTGCAGTTGTACGACAAGCTGCGCACCGACTAGAAGGCTGTCCACCGTATCATGCGGCATTCCGCCATGACCGCCTTTTCCAATAACGTCAATAAAGAACTCATCTGTCGATGCCATCACAGGTCCCGGCGCACTGGCAAGTTGACCATATGGAATGGGCGTCCACAGATGCACGCCGTAGATCACATCCACGCCATCCAGCACACCAGCTTCTATCATTTTCAGTGCTCCGCCCGGGCACACTTCCTCACCGGGTTGAAAAATAAAGCGAATCTCACCCTTCAACTGCTCACGGCGCTGGCTAAAATACCGTGCTACTTCCAGTAAGCCTGACGTGTGACCGTCATGACCGCATGCATGCATCACTCCCTGGACCGTGGAAGCATACTCGCAATCCTTCTCATCTTGAATCGGCAGAGCATCCATATCTGCGCGCAGCGCGACTACTTTGCCCGGTTGTGTACCACGAATGACGCCAAGCACGCCGGTATCGCCAACCTGTTCCTTCGTCTCTACACCGAACGAGCGTAGCTTGTCCGCAATAAATGCCATCGTCTCATATTCTTGAAAAGACAGCTCTGGATGACGATGCAAATGCCGCCGCCATTCCACCATTTCCGTTAATCGTTCCTCCCAGTGGTAGTCCCCCATCTGAACTCCATCCTCCTATCCATTGACCGACTCTATTTCTATTCCAATATTTTTGTTTCAATATTGTTCATCAGGTTAAATAAATCTTTAGGCATTATTCTGACTGAAAACGTACCGTTTGTAAAATGCTCTTTTCACAGTAATGATTGACAACGCCAAATATACGTCATTTCCCTCCTGCGAAAGCTTGCACCCTTACGTAAAACGTACTATCATGAGAACATAAACTTAACATAATTTTGCAAACGGTTATCAAGGCTTTATGACTATGTTCCAACGTTTGCAATGCTGACTGGTATCATTGGTTTTTCAATTTACAGAGGGGGGATTTGTACATGAAGAGCAACCATTTACATACTGCTCGACATTCATTGCATGTGTACATATCCGTTCCGTTATCGGGGATACATCATGAATAAGATGAGACAAAACGTTTCACGCTCTAATCAGCCGCAAAGTCTGGCAGACCGTTACCGCAATGGTGGAAACAGTCGCAGCAATGTGCGCAACATTCCAAACCCCGCCCAGCCAGAACGCAAAGTGCTGAAGCAGGGCGCACCGGATTTTCAATTATTGGTGCTTACACTCGTATTAGTAGGCTTTGGTATTCTAATGGTATTCAGTGCGAGTTCGAGTCTAACTTTTACAAGTAAATCATTCAATTACGATTCAATGTACTTCACCAAAAAACACCTCATGTTCGCTGTCATTGGACTGATCGGTATGTTTTTTGCGATGAAGGCACATTACAGCAAATATAAAAAGTGGTTTGCACCGTTCTTCTTGTTTACGATTTTCCTGTTGGTCGTTGTACTGATTGCAGGTTCGCACATCAACGGTGCGCGCAGTTGGATCAAAATCGGCGGGCTCTCGTTACAACCCGGCGAATTTGCCAAGCTGGCGGTCATTCTCTATCTGTCCGCATTGATTGCCAAAAAGGGCGAGAAATTCCGTGATCTGCGCTCCGGTTATATTCCGGTTATGTTCATTGTCGGTCTGGTTGCTGGTCTGATCATGTTACAGCCCGATCTAGGTACGTGTATGATTCTGGTAGCAACTGCCGGTCTGATCATCTATGTCGGTGGCGCGAGCATGAAGCATATTCTAGGCTCACTGCTGCTGCTAGTATTAGCAATGGCGCTAGTGCTTGGTGGTAAGGCACTACTCAGTCATGATAGCGATCAAGCTTCTTCTTCCAATTATCGAGCAGATCGGATTCAGACATTCCTTGATCCATTTACCGATCCACAGGGAGCAGGGTATAACCTGATCCAATCCTTGACCGCCATCGGTCAGGGTGGATTTACCGGTTCTGGATTTGGTCAAAGTATTCAAAAGCTGCATTATCTACCGAACCCGTATAATGACTTTATTTTCTCCGTTATCGGTGAGGAATTTGGCTTTGTCGGTACAACATTGTTCCTTTTGATCTATGCTTACTTTATTATCAGAGGTGTATGGATTGCACTCCGTTGCCCGGATATATTCGGAACGCTCGTTGGTGTCGGTATTATGGGACTGTTTGCGATTCAGGCATTTATTAATATCGGCGGTGTTACCAATACGATTCCATTAACAGGTGTTCCGCTGCCATTCATCAGTTACGGTGGTACCTCGTTGATGGTTATGATGGTTAGCATGGGGATTATGCTCAGTATCTCGCGCGAAACGAATCGGGCGTTGGCAGAACAGAAATCGTCCGGCAACGAACGTACCACTCGCCGACAATCGATCTCCATGCGGATGAAATAAGGACAGCATGATTGATCTTGAGATTACAACAAAAAAGGAACAGCAGGATTCTTCTGCTGTTCCTTTTTTATTCTTACTTTACTTTTTTGTTCACACTTTGCCCTTTTCATAGACTTTACCTTGTTTTATAGCACTTTGAAATGATTACCTGTGCCTTTTAGCTTGTCGATCTCAACCAGTTCATCCTTGAAGGCGACACCTTCCACCTTTACATTGACTTCAACGACCTTGAGTCCGGTCAGATTCTCTACCGCTTCGCGAACATTCTGCTGAAGCATCCGGCAGACTTCATGAATCGGCGTTTCATACAGGACGATAATACGTAGATCAATCGCAGCTTCTAGCTGTCCAACCTCTACGGTTACGCCTTTCTGCACGTTTTTGCCACTCAGACGTTTAGCAAAGCCTTCCGACAAACCGCCAGACATAGCAGCGATTCCCGGAGTTTCCAGTGCGGCCATGCCTGCTACTTTGGCTACGACATCATCAGCTATTTTTATAGTGCCCATCTCTAATTGTAATGATTCGGTCATGCCCATCCTCCTCTGGATTTGAACAACTACATTGCATATACTATAAGCTCAAATCGCATAATGACTACACCTCTATTTTATTGCATCCAGCGCGTATATTCAAAATTAAAATTTCATCATCATATTCTACTATCCTCAAAACGTTTACTTTGCCATGTATATTGGGTATATTGTTTAAGAATTTACATAGTGAGGTGGCAATATGAAAAAGCATTTATCTACCATTCTGCTTGCAATTTTCTTCGTACTCAGCGCCATCGCCCATTATGCCGGCTTCAATCCAGTCATCCAGTTCGTGTTCTCGGCGATTGCCGTCGTGCTGGTTGCCGGATTCCTTGGACGCGCCACTGAAAGTGTTGCCCATTATGCCGGTCAGCGGCTGGGCGGATTTCTGAATGCGACGTTTGGCAATGCGGCGGAATTGATCATCGCGATCATGCTGTTGCGTGAAGGATTGTACGATATGGTCAAAGCGAGTCTGACTGGTTCAATTATCGGGAACCTGTTGCTCGTGCTCGGACTGAGTATTTTTGCAGGCGGCTTGAAGCACAAAGTGCAGAACTTCAATGTGGCACTGGCGAATATGAACGGTTCCTTAATGATCGTGGCGGTCATTGCCCTGTTCGTTCCCGCTCTGTTCCTGAACACGCATTCGATCACGCATACCCAAGTGAATATGCTGAGTCTGATCGTAGCGGGATTGCTCATCCTCGCGTATATCGCTTGGCTAATTTTCTCCATGGTAACGCACAAAAATTATCTAGCTGATGTGAAGACGCCGAAGGGTGACGGCACAGAGGAACACGAAGAAGAACCGGCGTGGAGCAAAGGTCGCTCCATTCTGTATCTGTTGATTGCTACTGTAATGACTGCATTTGTCAGCGAGTGGCTCGTCGGCACGCTGGAGACATTTACAGAAAGCTTTGGCTTCAGTGAGCTGTTTGTCGGAGCATTTGTCGTAGCGATCATTGGTAATGCCGCCGAGCATAGCGCTGCAATCTTGCTAGCGATGAAAAACAAAATCGGCGCCTCTGTCGAAATTGCTGTCGGCAGTAGCTTGCAAATTGCCTTGTTCGTTGCACCCGTACTGATCTTCGTTAGCTTCTTCCTTGGCAATACGATGGATATCGTATTTACTACACTGGAGCTAGTGGCGATTCTGGTCTCGGTTTTTATCGCCAAATCGATCATTCAGGACGGTTCTACCAATTGGTATGAAGGTACATTGCTTATGGTCGTGTATATCATTCTCGGCGTATCGTTCTATATGGTCTGAATACTCCAATGTCGCGTTACCAATAAAACCACATGTGTAACAACCGAATACGCAACAAAAAATGCCTGTACTCCAACACTGGGGTACAGGCATCTCTATGTGATTCACAGTTCCTACTCAGCAGACTGTGTCTTATTATTCATCGCTTCATACAGGACTGACAAATTGCGTTCCAGGCTACTAATCAACTGTTTTCCTACAGGTTCGGACACTAGACCTGCACGAATCGCAAAATCGACTTCCTTGGAAAAACCGTACACCTGTGTATCCAGCACTTCCTCATAGAGAGGACAATACCGGGTGTCCAGATTCTCCATCTGGATTTCAATCAACTTTTCAATTTTATATGCATCTTCTTGCAGAAGATTTAATGCTTTTATATTCAACTGCTCTTGCAGATCAGATGAAGTCATGTTCTTCCCCCCTATGTTCAAGAACTCTCGGCCATTACTACTCCTAATATTAGACGAAATCCGAGGGCAATACAAGAACCTCACGCGAAATCGAAAGATAATATCTTATATTTGAAATAATAGCTTACCGCCCATTCTGCCCCTACACAGAAAAATGCTGCCTTTCCATCGAAAGGCAGCATCTTAGCAATTCTTAATTGTCGGCAAGCTTAACGCTCAGACCATGTTTTTCAAAAGCGGCAGTCACTGCTGCTTTGGCAGCCTCTTCGTCTGGACCATGAACATGCAGTTCATAATCATGATTCGCTACCAGTGTAGTGAACAGTCCAAGGATACTTTTCACATCGATAAATTTCGTTTCATATTGCAGAACGATCGATGATGTAAACTGGCCCGCAGTCTGGGCAATCTCTACCACTGCCGCATTGTTTGTATTGCTTGTTGCCATAATAATCCCTCCTACCGTCTGGTTATGCTGTAAACAAGTTTTCCATACCATCATAAATGAATACGCTTTCTTATGCAACTGCTTTCTTGCGCCTGTCATATGAAAAAGAGGATATATGTGCAGGCACCTGAAAATCGCGTCCCTGCTACATATATACCCCTTTTTGTTGTAAACTTGACCGCCGGAATCGCATTATATTGCGGCGATGATTATCTACGTAAACGCATCTTTATTTCAGGTTATCCGGGTTAAGTGCTTCCAGTTCTGGGATCACGAAGATACCATCCTTACGAATCAGCACATCATCAAAGTAAATCTCGCCGCCACCATACTCTGGACGCTGGATCAATACCAGATCCCAGTGAATGGAGGAACGGTTGCCATTGTCAGTCTCTTCATACGCCTGACCCGGCGTGAAGTGGAAGCTGCCTGCGATCTTCTCGTCAAACAGAATATCATTCATCGGATGCAGAATATGCGGGTTGAAGCCGATTGCGAATTCGCCGATATAACGCGCGCCTTCATCGGAATCCAGAATATTGTTCAGCTTGTCTGTATCATTGCTGGTCGCTTCGACAATTTGACCTTTTTCAAAGCGGAAGCTGACATTTTCAAAGCTGGTGCCGTTGTACACTGTCGGTGTGTTGTACGTGATGATACCGTTGATCGAATCGCGTACCGGTGCGCTGAATACTTCGCCATCTGGAATATTACGATGACCGGAGCATTTTTTGGCGCCGATGTCTTTGATCGAAAATGTCAGATCGGTATTCGGTGCAACGAGACGCACTTTGTCTGTACGCTCCATCAGTTGTTGGAGTGCATCTTGGGCTTTGTCCATTTTGGCATAGTCCAGATTACATACATCAAAGTAGAAGTCTTCAAATGCTTCGGTGCTCATGCCTGCCAATTGTGCCATGCTCGCGTTTGGATAGCGCAGCACAACCCATTTCGTATGCTTAACACGCTGCTCGCTATGTACCACATGCTGATACAGGCGATTGTACAGCTTTTGTTTGTCATCGGGAACGTCAGACAGGTCGTTGATGTTCTCACCTGCGCGGATGCCGATATAGCCCTGCATTTGCTTCATACGCTCGAGATCCAGCGCTGCCCATGTGCGCAGACTGTCTTCGGTAGCATTGATCAGCATAGCGCGTTGCACTTTGCGGTCAGTCAGCTGTACAAATACATTGCCTCCGCGTGCTCCAACTTCATGAATGACAGCATTCAGCAGATCGCGCTCGGTGCCGATCATCTCTACCAGCACGTTTTCGCCGGGTTGTACATCAATGGAATACTGAACCAGATTTCTGGCAAGTACTTTTACTCTAGGGTCCTGCATGCTATATCTTCCTCTCCTTGTTTTTGAACAACGGTTAATTATTCACCGATAAGTGTACCACGATGTTCCGCGAATTGTCTTGAATGTGAGGAATATTTATGTAGAAATCATTTTGATGATTATATCATCGGAAGTTTATGAAGATACAGGCATACATGTTTTGAACAACAAACCGTTTGTACTGGAATGATCGTTTACATACAAATAAAACCGTCACTCATGCTCTCAAGAGCATAAATGACGGCTTATTGTATTGCAGTTGTACATATCCATTTCAGAACATATTCAGCACTCAGTCCAGATGCATGGGAGCGCCACGTATTCACCGGTGCTATGACTCCATCCGCTGTACCGAATCTGCTAATTCATGCACAGATCAGTGTGGGATTGTGCTTTTCAGTGTACTTGGAAGTTATTCATTATGCTCGCAAGCTGGAATCCACACATACCTGATCACGTCCACTGTTCTTCGCCTGATACAAGGCGCGGTCGGCGCGGTAGAACAGCGATTCAACGCTGACCTCTTTATCCTTCCAGTTCCAGTCGGCGATGCCACATGATACGGTAACATGTGGATCGGTTTCCTCCGAAACTGCAATGCGAATCCGTTCAGCGATGAACTGGGCACGTCCTTTATCCACCTGTGGGAAATACACTGCCAGTTCTTCGCCACCCCAGCGGGCTGCAATATCACCATCACGAATCTGCTGCTGCACAACCCGGCTCACTTGCTTGAGCACCTCATCACCAGTCTGGTGACCAAACGTATCGTTGACCGCTTTGAATTTGTCGATATCGACCATCAGCAGCGAGCCGCTATAGGTCGCATTTTGATAGTTTTTGATCGACTCGTCCAGATAACGGCGCTGATACAATCCAGTCAGCGCATCTTTGCTCGCCATTCGGCTTAACTCCGCATGCAGCGCAGCATTGGATACTGCCAGACCGATATGCGTCGTAATGACCTGCAATAGCTTGAAGTTATCATACGAGAAATAATGTCTGTCTTTGTGACCGAGATAGATCGCTCCATTCACTTCACCGCCGCCCATCATTGGCGAAGCGATTAAGGAACAGGCACCCGATTCACGCATGAAGATGGATTCTGTATTATGCTCATTGCAATAATCGGACAAAATGATCGGTTCGCGATTACGGTAAATGACACCGCTCAAGCCTTCATTTTTGTCGACCACTCCGCCTTCGAGTGATTGCACATTACCATCCATCACTTCAAAGCAATCTGTGTCCGGATTCAAATACAATACCAATACATAATCCGCTTTGAAAATACGCAATAACTCTTCTGCGGCAAATTTAAAAATCTGCTTGAGCTGCAAATTCTGATTGAGTCTGCGCGAGATGTCATTGATCAGACGCAAATCCTCATTCATCATTTTGGACTGCTCGTACAACTTGGCATTCTCAAACGTACGTCCGGCAGCTTCCGCAATCACGACCATCAGTTCCAAATCTTCCTCTTCGAGTGGCACTTCGGATAGCAAATGGAATACGCCATATACGCCCTGTTTGCCCATCAGCGGGATCGCCGTTTCCATCTGGTCAGACGTACCTTCCGCTTGTGCATGTACCTCAATCGCCACTTCGCCGGTCGTAAATGCGCGTACGCACATATCTTCCTGTGGATTTTGCAATTGTAGCAATCGCACACGCGGATTACTGTTCTCGCTATCCTGAGCAACCAGCAGTTCAAAGCGCACTTGTGGATACATATGATCCACAATATCGAATAGCTCACTAATCAGCTCTTGAATGTCGAACTTGTCATACATACGCTGAATCACTTGAAATAACACGGAACGACGCTGAGCTTCACGCTCCACCACAGTTGCGGAATACAACATATCCGCTACATACGTATATTCAAATCGTTTATAAAATAACGATGTATAAAACATACTCAGCATTTGCATCTCGCCAGTCGTCAATGGATGCGACGGCGGACTGATACAACCAAGCAGTGCAAAACATTCCTGATGATTGCGCGTGTATAGCGGTGCTACGGTTACAACCGAATCAGCAAGTGTATGCTTGCTTTCGTACTTGATCCGTTCACTAAATGGCGCATGATTGAGCAGCGCCTGAGCTGCCGTATGCTGCACAACCGCACGCAAAGGCTCTTCCAGATCGGCGGCTGCGACGATCATTCTGCGCTCATGATTTAGCAAGAACCAGCGTGCTTTACCGACTTGCGGCAGTACACGATTTTGCTGGAGCCAGTCTGTTAGCCCTTCCTCCAGCAGCGGTTCAATATGCGGGAAATCGGAGGCTGTAATATCGACTTTTTGCAGCCAGAACGACTCGTCCGCGATTGGCACTACCGGATAAGAGGTTAATTTATCTTCAGTACGCCAGTTTTGCGCAGGCGAGTTCCACGAATTGTTTGACATAAAAGCCTCCCCAATTTCTACCCTTGATGGCAGCACGGTGCTGCTCCATTGCCTATTCTCTCCTATTATGCAGACCGTTCGGATCGGCACAGTATTCGCTCGTTTTACAATCATAACAGGGTTTTGTTATATACATAAGCAACTTTATCATTTATATCGGCAGCAACGCGCAAAATATCAATAAATAATTAACCAAAATCATTGACTTTGCTGTTTTGGATACGATATAATTTATCCTTGATGAAGAATGGATAGATTCTGATTTGGGCGTAACGTTGTTTCACCCTCACGCGTTTTGTTGCTGATTGGACAGCGGCTGAACTCTTCGATCAGTAGTGAGGCATTTCTATCCGGCCCCACGACAAACAAAACGCGGCAACATGAATCAAAGACCCAAAGCCCCGATATTAACCAAAACTATATTGAATTCAAAGGAGCTTGCTATAAATGGCACGTTACACTGGTCCTAAATTTAAATTAAGCCGTCGCGTAGGTATTTCCCTGAGCGGCACTGGTAAAGAATTGAAACGCCCTTTCCCACCGGGACAACACGGTCCTAACCAACGCAGAAAAATGAGCAACTACGGTATGCAGTTGCAAGAAAAACAAAAACTGCGTTTCATGTACGGTCTGGGTGAAAAACAATTCGCAACCCTGTTCAACAAAGCACAAAAACTGCCGGGTATCGCTGGTGAGAACTTCCTGTTCCTGCTGGAAAGCCGTCTGGACAACCTCGTTTACCGCATCGGTTTTGCTAACAGCCGTCCAGGTGCACGTCAACTGGTTTCCCACGGTCACGTTACAGTAAACGGTAAAAAAGTCGACATCGCTTCTTACGCTGTAAAACCAGGCGATGTTATCGGTCTTCGTGAAAGAAGCCGTGGCCTGAGCTCTGTTAAAGAAGCTCTGGAAAACCGTAATCATCTGGTAGCTTACGTTGAATACAACGAAGCAGCAGTTGAAGGTAAATATGTTCGTCTGCCTGAGCGCGCTGAGCTGACTCAAGACATCGACGAAAGACAAATCGTTGAGTGGTACAACCGTTAATCTTAACGAATATCAAACCGCTGGATTCCTTCCAGCGGTTTTTTTATATATTTTTTACACATATGGCGTTACACATGTATGTGCACGTACACGTACAAATAATACAAAAACACTGCTATACATAGTTAGATGTATAGCAGTGTTTTGTTTGTTGTTCATTTTTTTTTTACTTTTCACTTTTTACGTATAGTTATATTGTTTATGAAATAAGCTTTGTTGAATCAGTTGAATCCGAGGTTAATGAATCGTTGGGTTTGGTAGTCGTTCCATCAGTATCTTCAGTATCCAGATGCTCGTGATGTCCATCAGGATTCATTTCTGTTGATTGTTCAACTGCGACTACTTCCGGTGTAACTTCAGTTTGGAAACGGGCAATCAGTTCATTCAGTGAATCGGCTACCGTATGCAGTGATTGCGCAGACGATTCCAGACGATCCAAGGATTCCAATTGTTCGCTTGAACGTGTTGTAGCTGTACCTGCTTTTTGCGCAGTACTGCGGGCGATGTCCGCCAGATTCTCCAGCGAAGCTGTAACTTCCTCTGCTCCGGCAGACATTTGCTCCGAAGCGGACGATACTTCTTGAATTTCGGTCGACATCTGCTCTACATCGCTCTTAATATCGTTAAACAGAAGGCTCGTTTCTTCCAATGAAGCCATCCCTTTCGTTACGCGACTGGCTCCATTCTCCATGCCTGCGAGTACGATTGCTGTTTCTTCCTGCATAGCGGTAATTTGTGTTGTGATCATACGCGTTGATTCTGCCACGCTAGTCGACAAGTTACTAATCTCAGCAGCAACAACGCCAAAGCCACGTCCCGCTTCTCCTGCTCGTGCTGCTTCAATCGAAGCATTCAGTGCCAATAACGTAGTCTGCTTGTTAATGCCTTGAATAACATCGATAATACCGTTGATCTGTTGCGCACGTTCATGCAGGGAACGCGCCATTTTGCCACCTTCGTCCATTACGAGCTTGGCGGAATCAATCTGACGGACAGCCTTATGCAGCTGCTCATTACCAGTCTGTGTTTTCTGTTCCATTTGCTGAGCAGCATCGGCTACTTCCTGAATGGATTCGGCGATTCGTTGAACGCCAACCGCCATTTCTTCCATCGCTGTTGTACTTTCGTCAGTCGCTTGCAACTGGGTAGCGGAGCCATGTTCCATTTGCTCCAGTTCTTCTACATTGTTACGTGCTACGATCGCATTACGTCTGGATTCTTCCGCTACACCTGCTGCGGTTGCCTGAATCGCTACCGATTGATCATTCAGATGACGCAAGATGGATGATGTGGAATCCAGAATACGATTAAACTCAGTTGCCATCTGACCAAATTCATCACGTCGCTGTACTTGCAAACGATCAGAGTAATCTCCTGCTGCCATACGGCGGCTCATATGAACAACCTTTTTGATCTCGCGCGTCATACCGAGATTGTTCCACAAAATAGCAGCTGCTAGTACGATCAAGCTAATACCACCAATAATCAGCAACGTATTCAGCATTTCTTTTGCCGGTTCCTGAATTTCCGATTCCGACAAAATAATTCCTGTTTTCCAGCCTGTATCGCTCAATGTCTGGAAGTATAACGTATAATGTCCTCCACCGAGCACCAGCGGTACATGACCATTCTGCTGCTGCATGACCGTAGATAGTGAACCTTTGTTATCATTGTCGACACCTTCAATCGCTTGATCCGCAGTGATACCCTGCTGACTGCTAGCGAGTACATGACCTGTACGATCCAGCAGTAACGTATGTCCCACTTCGCCGATATCCATGTTGTTCACGTAATCCTGAATACTGCTAATGCTAAAATCAGCAGTCGCTACACCGATCGCCTGACCGTCACTATTGCGAATCGTTTTGCCAGCGGTGATCATCTTGATCTTGCTCTCTTGATCCAGCTCAGGCTCAGTATAGTAAATTTTGTCCCAGTTATTCAGTGTGCCAGTATACCATGGTTTATTCAAATAATCATAAGAAGCATCATCATAATCAAAACTCGCTGTAATATTGTCACCATTACGCGATGCATATACAGAATGATACGTCTTACCATCGTCAAACGCATCAGATGCGAAAAATAGCCCCGTGCCATGAGTAAGCTTGTTTAGCATCGTCCACCGCTCAGTCAAAGCAGCATATTCATCCATCGTCATGCCTTTGGCAATCTGACCAGCTGCATCCGCCAGCGAGGAAGCAACGAGTGAGTTACGCGAAACCTGCTCGGTAATGTTCGAGCTAACTCCATTCAATGTACTATTGGCAGTATGTCCCATCTCTTCGTTCAATTTCTGTTTGGCGAACTGATATGCCAGCAGGCTAATCAGCACAACAACAATCAACACAATAGGCAACAATGTGCTTAATGTGCGGGCTTGAATACTTCTAAACTGTAATCGTCGCAAAATAATCGGGTCTCCTCTATACCATATGTAGTGAGTCAAATGCACATCACAATCTATATATATCGGTCGGAACTCCTAATTTGTGTAGGTTTTCACGGAACTTTCTGTCATTTCATGTCTAATAAAGTAGGACTTTGGATGGAAAAGATGATCAATTCGTATATAGCGGCATTCGTAATACATTCGGTATAACCAAAAGCAGGCAGACTCTTTCTTCTATTAGGAGAGAAAAAGTCTGCCTGCTTGTGTATACGATATGATTGTTTGTCGATACATCATTGCGTATAGCGACCCAGTAATATACTCGCCGCTACCATCTACTCATCTGCCTACAGTTGCGTATGCTGTCATACCTGAACATATTTCTGCTTCTGTATTTAGACTTATTTCTACTGCTATAGTTGAACTGGTTTATACTCCTGTACCTAGCTTGTTTACATTGTACGGAATTGGCTAATGATGCCGTTCAGCTTCACACTAACGTCTGCAAGATCATCGGTATTAGCATTCAGGCTATCCAGCGATTGTAGTTGATTTTGCGAATTGGTTAACGCTGTGTCCGCATAGGTAGTAGTGGAACGAGCAATATCGGCAAGTTGTCCGAGCGATGCACTGATCTGCTCTGAACCAGCAGACATTTGCTGTGAAGCCGAAGATACCTCCTGCACCTCATCCGCAACCCGGCTAATATCAGCGCGAATCGTAGCAAAACGCTGCTTGATCTCATCTAAAATAACCAGTCCAGCATCCACCTCTCGGTTGCCTTCTTCGACACCATGCAATGCTGATTGCGTGTCTGTCTGCATTTCGCCAATCTGAGCAGTAATGAATATTTTATTATTTCTTTTTATTTCATTCTTACAGGAAGCAATACACAGTAAAAAGCGCCTCCTGAATTAGGAGACGCTTCGTTCAAAGGTAGCTGTTAGGACAATGTCAGTTTGGCAAATTTGCGTTTGCCGACTTGTACGATATCCCCTTCAGCCGGTGTAATCTGCGCATTCACATCGTCCACTTTTTCTTCATTGATCTTCACAGCACCTTGCTGAATGCTGCGACGTGCATCGCTTTTGGAAGCAGCAAAGCCGAGGTGACTGATCAGATCGATCAAGCCAATGGTACCATCTGTCAGTTGAGCGGCTTCAATCGTCGCTTCCTGAATATCATCCGGCAAAGCACGCTGTTGGAAAACGGTAATAAAATGATTTTTTGCCGCTTCTGCTGCTGCTTCATCATGATACATACGTACAAACGTGTACGCCAAATTCATTTTGGCATCGCGCGGATGCACGCTACCGTCCACAAGACCTTTTTTCAGTGTGTCGAGTTGTTCATTGCTAATGTCGGTTGCCAGCTCGTAGTACTTCGCCATCAGCTCATCTGGAATGCTCATCGCTTTGCCGTAGATTTCGTTGGCAGCTTCGTCGATTCCGATGTAGTTGCCCAGACTTTTACTCATTTTCTGAACGCCATCCAGACCTTCCAGCAGTGGCAGAGTGATAACGATCTGCTGCTCTTTGCCGTATTCCTTTTGCAGCGTACGACCCATCAGTACGTTAAACGTCTGATCCGTACCCCCCAGCTCAATATCACTTTCCAGCGCAACCGAATCCATACCTTGCATTAATGGGTAGAAAAATTCATGAATGCTAATAGGCAATCCATTCTGGAAACGCTTGGTAAAGTCATCACGCTCCATAATGCGCGCTACCGTTACTTTGGCAGCCAGATTAACCACTTCGGCAAAGTTCATCGGGCTGAGCCATTCGGAGTTGAAGTATACGGTCGTTTTGTCAGGGTCTAGAATTTTGCTAATTTGTTTCTGGTACGTCTCAGCATTGGCTTTGACCTGCTCTTCGGTCAGCTGCTTACGAGTTTCCGATTTACCGGTTGGATCACCGATACGTCCGGTAAAGTCACCGATCAGCAATTGCACCACATGACCAAGCTCTTGAAACTGGCGCAGCTTTTGCAGAACAACGGTATGACCGACATGGATGTCTGGCGCGGACGGGTCAAGACCGAGTTTAATTTTGAGCGGTGTATTGGTCAGTAATGATTTGATAATTTTGTTGCGCAGTCCGTCTTCCGGTATGATCTCTACGGTACCGCGTTTGATAACTTCTAGCTGGCGATTGACTTCCGCCTGTTGTTCCGGAGTTAATTCTTCCCATTTTGCCATTATAAAAATCCTCTCTGTGCTATAAATTGAACCTGTCTGCCGGCGGTTCGCCTCTCCCTTTGTGGATCACGACATACAAAAAAGACCTGTCGCCCCAACAAAGGGACGAGCCAGGTCTCGCGTTACCACCCTAATTAGAATCGTCATCATATTCTGCATAGCAGTATATGTCACCATTCTCACTTCATTACCATAACGGAATGGATATTCCGGCTCGGCTTGCTCTGTGATCACTGTATTCTCCGCCAAGATGGCAAAGGATGCAGTTCACTGGGAGTACCGAACAGCTCCAGACGTGTAATTCAAAGGAAGACCACTACCGGTTTGCACCAACCACCGGCTCTCTGCAAGGGTTCTCTCCGCTTCTACTGCGCGTCTTTCCAAGCTTTTGTTATATTATGCTGTACTGAAAAAGATATTCCTTTTTATATCATATCCATGTCAGCAAGTCAATGCAAAGGAGACGGACTAATTGCCTATCGCCATTTATCGGTCGGAAGAAACTGATTGCTGACTCGTATTTTGTGCTATAATAGTGGCTGGTAAAAGGGGGAAATATCATGGCTGAAAAGAAGGACAATCGTCCGACTAAAAAACCTGCCAAGCCTTCCGGCGGCCGTTCCTGGGGACGCAAGATCTGGTTATCCTTTAAATGGATGATGATCTTCGGCATCACGGTTTGCCTGTTTGGTGGGGGACTTATGCTGGGCTACGTCTCTTCCATTGTAAAAGACGAACCGGTGCGTTCACGAGAGCAAATTGTGAAGGCGATTGATGAGAATGCCGTTACCGGATTCGCTTACTTTAGTGATGCTTCTCCGATAGGACAGTTGCGCACCGAAGAAGATCGGCGTCTGGTCACGTATGATCAGATTCCAAAAACCGTTATTGATGCCATTATATCCATAGAAGATAACCGTTTCTACGAACATATGGGTGTGGATATGAGCGGTACACTACGTGCCGTCAAACAAAAAGTGCTGAATGAATCGGTTCAGACCGGCGGCAGTACACTCACCCAGCAGTTGGCAAGACGGGTATTTTTGAGTGCGGACAAAACGAATGACCGCAAAATCAAGGAAATGTTGCTGTCGATGCGAATTGAACGCTTTCTCACCAAAAACGAAATATTGACCGCTTATTTGAACAAAATGCCATTTGGTAAAGGCTCAAATGGCTACAATATTTTTGGAATCAAAGCAGCCGCCAAGGGCATCTTCGGGGTAAACGATCCGCTGGATCTGAATATTGCCGAATCTGCGTATATCGCCGGTTTGCCCCAACTGCCAAGTGCCTACTCGGCATTCAGCAGCGGCGGCAAATTCAATGAAGAAGGCTTCAACCGCGCTGTACAGCGCCAACAACTAGTACTAAAACGAATGAAAGATCTTGGCAAGATTACGAACAGCCAGTATACCGAAGCACTGGCATTTGATATCAAAGGCGCACTTGCCAAGCCGACCGCCAAAGCGTATTCTACCTATCCATATCTGATGATGGAAGTAGAACGTCAGGGTGCACAGGTTGTAATGAAAATGGAAAATCCAGATCTGGACACATCCAAGCTATCAACGGAGGAATACAATACGTTATTCGAAGAATCACGGCAAAAGCTGTTGACCGGCGGATACCGTGTATACACGACCATCAACAAAACGATCTACAATACGATGCATGAAGTTGCCGAAGATAGCAGCAACTTCTCACCAGATAGCTCCACCAAAGGCAAGGAACAAACCGCAGCTATGATGATCAATCACAAAACTGGGGCAATCCTTGGTATGATCGAAGGACGTAGCTTCCAAGAAGAACAGATGAACTATGCAACCCAGATGACTCGTCAACCGGGTTCGGCGATGAAGCCGATTGCCGCTTATCTGCCTGGACTGGATAGCGGTGTCGTTCAACCAGCTAGTGTGCTGGATGATGCACCAATTATTTTAAAAGACGGCAGCAAAGGCTTCCATATTCCGGGCAATGCCAATGGACGTTATCAAGGTCTAGTGACAGCACGGACAGCGCTCAATGAATCGCTGAATCTGCCAGCACTGAAGATCTTTATCAACAAAGTTGGTATCGACAAAGCATGGGCATTTGCCAAAAAGCTCGGTATTACTACGATTCAAGATGCAGACTACTCGGCTCAAACCGGTGTACTCGGCGGTCTGAAATACGGGGTTACAGTAGAGGAATTAACGAACGCGTACGGTTCTATTCCGAACAAAGGTGTATTCAACGATGCGTATATGATCACCAAAATCGTTGACCCTTATGGCAAAACCGTATATCAACACGAAGCCAATCCACAGCGCGTCTATTCGCAGCAAACAGCTTTTCTGATGACGGATATGCTACGTACCGTTATCTCCGCTTCGGATGGTACAGGACGCTCGCTGCAAAGTCTATTTAACAAATACGGCAAGATTCCAATCGCCGGCAAAACAGGCACCACGCAAAATTATGCAGATGTCTGGTTTATGGGCTTCACCCCGGATGTGACGTTGGGCGTCTGGGCAGGTTACCGCGAACCGGTTAATACCCTGTCCGAAGACGGCAAAAAGCGCGCGCGTACGATCTGGGCAACCATTATGAACAAAGTAACTGACCGCGAGCCGAAGCTGTTCAAGACCGATTCGTTCAGCAGACCGGACGGTATTGTTAGTCAGACGGTATCAGGTTATAGCGGGAAGCTTCCAACGAGTGCGACACGCGCTTCTGGCAAGCTGGTTACCGATTTGTTCAATAGCAAATATGTACCAAAAGACTTCGATGATGGCGTATCGTATGCCAAATACATCACCTACAACGGAGTCAATTATATTCCGCAGGACAGCACACCAAACGATATGGTAAGTCAGCGTACGGTAGTGAAGCGGGAAATGCCAATTTCTCAGCTGATCAAAGACCTACAAAATGCACTGTCCAAAATGAGCGGAACGAAGTACTCGCTCAGTCATTACCTGCCGGAAGATGCTGGTGCCGATGCACCAACACAAGTCGATCCAAGGCGAGATGACGGCAATGCACCATCTTCGCCAAGTAATGTACGCTTGTCGGTCAATGGTGGCAGTGCGAATATTACCTTTAACGGAAGTGGTTCAAACGATGTCGTCGGCTACCGTCTATACCGTTCTAGCGGCGACGGATCGTATCAATATCAGAAATCCGGTCAACTTGGTACGGGAAGCTTCAGCTCTAGCGTTTCTGGCAACGGTGATACGTCGTTCTATGTGACGGCAGTCGACGTAGGCGGACACGAATCCGCACCAAGCGAAGCCGCTGGTTATAGCGCCATTCCAGACCCGATCATTCCAGAAAATGAACAAGGCGTTCCGGGTGGCAGCGAACTAGGCTCTGGCTCCGATACAAACAATGACGATGGGGGAACTGGCGCACCGGGTACACCATCCGGCGTGAGCGTCCAGCCTGCCGATGGTGGCGCAGCCAATGTGAGCTGGTCTGCTCCATCACAAACAACGACCGGGTATCGGATCTATTTCAGCCACAATAGTGGTGGTCCGTACAGTCTAGTCGGCAATGTACCGGACACCTCGTATCAGTACAATATCGGAACCAAGGTAAGCGGCTGGTTCTACGTCGTCGCCGTCAATGGCGATCTGGCGTCCAACCCGTCGTCGCCGGTTCAGATTAAGCAGTAAGTATAATGTAGCGCAGTTTGCTCATTTAGTTTAAAGTTAAAAACACCCTCGCAACCTGAGCAATCAAGTTGCGGGGGTGTTTTGTGTGTGGTGGTGGGCGCGTTGTGATGGTGGGCGCGTTGTGATGGTGGGCGCGTTGTGATGGTGGGCGCGTTGTGATGGTGGGCGCGTTGTGATGGTGGGCGCGTTGTGATGGTGGGCGCGTTGTGATGGTGGGCGCGTTGTGATGGTGGGCGCAAAAAGAGCAGATATCCTAAAGGATACCTGCTCTTTTTTATACAAAATCGCTCGGAAGATGTGGTTGTTAATCCAACGAGCAGCGTGCTCCAGCTGAAATTACATCTTCCTCACCTATTCGGTTCTTGTTGTTGCAAATACCAGAATTTCATCTTTCTGCTTGGCAAATACCGCTCTCGCAGAAAGCAACTGTATATTAGCCGTTTGGTTGGTTCACAGACAAACGCAAAATCGTTTCATGCGGCAAAATGACACGGGAGTTATCTACGTTTTCTTTTTTCATCAATTTGGTCAGCAAACGCATTGCGACAGCACCAAGATCATACATCGGTTGTGCAACGGTAGTCAGTTGCGGACGTACCATGGATGCTAGACGGATGTTATCAACGGAAATGACGGAGAAATCATCCGGCACTTTCAGACCTTCGTCTTGAATGCTATGAATTGCGCCGATTGCCATTTCGTCAGTAGCAGCAAAAATAGCAGTTGGGCGCTTTTTCAGACCGATGAAATATTTCATTGCTTCCACACCAGATTCATAACGGTAGTTGCCGATACGTACCCAGTCTTCTTTGTACTCGATATTAGCAGCTTCAAGCGCTTTTTTGTAGCCTTGGAAGCGTGCGTAACCGTTTGCCGGATCTTGCAGTGTACCGCTGATCATAGCGATCTCACGGTGACCATGACGGATTAGCGTGTTTACTGCATCAAATGCTGCTTGTTCGTGATCGATATCAACCGAAGGAATCAGACCTTCTTCATCGCGTGTTGCGCACAATACGATCGGAACAGCCGCCGTCTGAAACGCTTGGAGATGATCCTCCGTTACAGTACCACCCATGAACAACAGACCGTCCACCTGCTTCTCCAGCAATGTGTTCACGACACGGATTTCTTTTTCCTTCTTCTTATCGGCATTACAAAGGATGATGTTGTAATGATACATATTGGCGATATCCTCGATACCACGGGCGATTTCCGCAAAAATCGAATTGGAAATATCGGGAATGACCACACCAACAGTTGTTGTTTTTTTGCTTGCCAGACCACGAGCTACAGCATTCGGACGATAGCCCAGACGCTCGATCGCTTCGTATACCTTTTTACGGGTTTGTGGCTTTACATTTGGATTGTTGTTGACTACGCGGGATACGGTAGCCATTGAGACGCCAGCTTCGCGTGCTACATCGTAAATAGTTACTGTCACGTTCCTTCTCTCCATTATCAATAAATTTTCGTTACATTTTCAAAAGTTTTCTAAACTTTTCATTTACATTCATAATACGCTAAATCATTAGCCTATGCAATCATATGCGCAGTATTTAAGAGAGCGCTTCACGCAATGCACTTGCCGTAATGCGTGAATGAGACGTATCCCAGACCGGCGCGCCATCTTTAATTAAAATCACTTGCGGCGATTCATGTTTGACGTGTAATGTATCCGCAGCTGCCAGCGATACATCGCGATTTTCCACCACATAGATCAGGCTATAATCCACATCCTCGCTCGGTTGTTCGTTCAAATACGATTGGAATTGCTGATATGCACCTGCACTGATGGGACAACGAGTACTATGTTTGAAGACAAGAAGCGGCTTTTGTGCGGTATGATCCAGAGCTTCATTCAGTTGTTCTATCGTTTTCAGTTCGTTCACATTTGCCATTACCCACACATCCCCTTTTGTTGTATTAAATGTAAGAACGTTTTCATAATTAACTATCATAAGTATCTTATCAAAAACAGGCTGAAAAATCTATTTTTTTGTCAATGTTAACGCTTTTTTCGGACTTTATGGGCAAATGTAAGTTTCATGGGATTTTCAGAATGTCGGGGTTGGGAGTCCGCTGCGGGAGTGGGAAATGAGTTTGGGCTTGGGTGAAGGGTGGAGTTTTTATGATGGAAGGAAAGAGGGCGGTAAAAACTCCACCCTTCAAAGGCGCCCAAACTCATTTTCCCACTCCCTCCGCTCCTTGCAAGCCCCGTCTCTGGGGCGGGGGGAGCAGGTTAGGGATTAGGGATTAGAGATTGCGGATTTAGAGGGTTGGTTTTTTTGATTTGGATTCGTATGTACTTGGATACCTCTACAATTATATACTTGGGTATTTGCGCATTTAAATACTTGGTCGTTTCAATATTTGGTATTTTAGGGGATTTAATTTTAGAGATTTAGGATGGGTATTTTGAACGGTATAGGGGAATTTGTTACAATGGGCAGTGTAAATGAATAGGAATAGACGGAGAAAGGGTGATCAATAGATGAGGTTGGCGGGTAAGAAGGTTATTGCGCTGGTGGATGAGGAATTTGAGGATTTGGAGTTGTGGGTGCCGGTGTATCGGGTGCGTGAGGAAGGTGCGGAAGTGCATCTGGCTGGTGCAGAGAAGGGTAAGAAGTATATTGGCAAGTATGGCGTGCCTGCGGAAGCGGAGTATAGTTTTGATGAGCTGAATAGCAGTGATTACGATGGTATTCTGGTGCCGGGTGGTTGGGCGCCGGATAAATTGCGTCGCTATCCGAAGGTGCTGGAGCTGGTGCGCGATCTGCATGAGGCGCGGAAGCCGATTGGGCAGATTTGTCATGCAGGTTGGGTATTGATCTCGGCGAAGATTCTGGATGGTGTGACTGTGACGTCCACGCCGGGTATTCGAGACGATATGGAAAATGCTGGGGCGATCTGGAAGGACGAAGCGGTTGTTGTGGATGGGCATATTATTTCTGCGCGTCGTCCGCCAGATTTGCCGCCGTATGGTAAAGCGTTCTGTGATGCGTTGGCTAATCAATAAAAGGATAGGATGTTACGGCTATCATTTGAAACGAGAATTGTAGTCGTAGCGCATCGTTCTCGTCGTTTACGTGAACCAAACGAATAGCCCAGTCTGTAGATTCCTCTACAGGCTGGGCTATTTATACATGATCTACACCATTATGGGCTGGTTGATTTCCTAACCAATCGCATTTGGCATGTATATGATAACAGGTAGTTACTGATGGATGATGTGAACGAACATTGTCTGCTTGTTTACGATCCTTTTGCTCCAATGTGTGAATTAGCTTCTCGAGTCCTTTGATCTCAATCTCATACTTTTCGGATACGTCTTGAATCAGTTTGTATTCGAATTGTATTCAATATTAGGGTGCAAGTGATGCCAGCTTCTGGTCAGGGGACATCGTAGCATGAAGAGCTTTGACATAAATGTTCAATTCGCGCTCGATCTCGGCAGTGGTGCGTAGCTTCATCCAGCTGGCAGCCAGTTTGGCAGATTCGCTGGCAGATGTATATAGCACGGATTGCTTGATTTTGAGAAGCGATTGCGGTGACATGCTCAGCTGGCGAATGCCCAGATGATTCCAAAATGGGATAGAGCGTTCATCCCCTGCCATTTCGCCGCATACGCTAACTGGAATGCCGTTCTCGCGTGCCGCCTCCACTGTTGTACGCAGCATGCGCAATACAGCCGGATGATATGGCGTGTACATATGCGCAATATGCTCGTTCATGCGATCCACTGCCAGTACGTACTGTACCAGATCATTACTACCAATACTGAAAAAGTCGCATTCCTCAGCGAGCAAATCGGCAATCGCAACGGCAGCTGGCACTTCGATCATAATCCCAACTTGAATCTTGTGGTCGTATGTGATCCCGCGCTGATCCAGTTGTTCTTTTGCCGTATTCAGCAGCTTGTTCGCCTGCTGTAATTCTTCCAGTGAGGAGATCATTGGATACATAATTTTCACTTGTCCATACGCACTAGCTCGCAAAATAGCTAGTAGCTGCGTGCGGAACATGTCCGGTTGATCTAGGCAGATACGGATTGCCCGATAACCGAGAAATGGATTTTCCTCTTCTGGTACTTCAAAATAATCCAGTTCCTTGTCGCCGCCAATATCTAGCGTACGAATGATGACCGGATGCTCGCCTGCCTTCTCGGCAACTTGACGGTAAATATGAAATTGCTCCTCTTCACTCGGCAGTGACTTGCGATCCATGTACATAAATTCTGTACGGAATAGTCCCACGCCCTCTGCACCATTTTGCAAGGCGATCTCCAATTCCTTCAGCGAGCTAATATTAGCGGATAATCGCATACGGACACCATCGCGGGTAACCGGATCGATGGCAATCAATTGTTCTAATTGGCGTTTACGCTGCTGCTGTTCATGGCGCAGCTTATTGTAATGATCCTGAGTTTCGCGGTCAGGGTCCACGTAGACGATGCCTTGATCGCCATCGACAATCACCTTTTGCCCTGTTTGGATCAGGCTGTCCAGCTCGCCGTCCAAACCGGATACAAGCGGAATGCCCAGCGCGCGTGACATGATCGCGGAGTGGGATGTCTTGCCACCCATAATCGTTACGATGCCCAGCACATGCTGCGGATTAAGATGCACTAGCTGCGATGGCGGTAATTCCTTCGCCACTAGAATGTACGGCTGATTGTCAGTCGGCAGCTTCACTTCCGGCGCACCAAGCAGATGCTTGAGCAGACGGTTACCCACGTCCTTGATATCAGCAGCGCGTTCCTTCATATATTCGTCATCCAGCAGATCGAACATCGTCACAAAGTGATCGGTCGCTTCCTGTACCGCCACCTCTGCCGCCTTATACTGACGTTCAATAATGCCTCTGATTTCATTCATAAATTCCGGGTCTTCGAGAATCGCAATATGCGCATCAAAGATGCTCGATTCCTCAGGACCGGCAATTTCGGCAAATTCGGTTTTCATCGATTGGATCTCATGCTTGGATGTACGAATGCCTTCATATAAGCGTTCAAACTCCCGGGTGAGATCGGTCGCATCGAGCTTCTGCTCCGGCACGTCCCATTCCCAGGTTGGCAGTACAAATGCTTTGCCCATAGCCACCCCTGCGGCGGCCGCAACTCCATGAATCATGCTTTTTCCTCCCCACCGTTCTTGTCGTACAAGACTACCGACATTACGGTCCCCTGCCCTTTTTTCACCTGTTTAAATGGAGCAAAGCTCCATGCTTTGACGCGGTCCGGGTTCGTAATAACCATAGGTGTCGCAAGCGACGGTGCGTTTTTTTGCAAATGGTCCAGATCGAATTTGATCAATAATTGTCCGGCTTCGATCACATCGCCAGCTGCCACATGTGCTTCAAAGCTGCCTTTGAGCTGGGACGTATCAATCCCGATATGCAGCAAAATCTCTACACCTTCCACGGTGCGAATACCAAGTGCGTGCATGGTCGGATACAAATGAATAACCGTACCGGATACTGGCGATACGAGTTCTCCACTTTCCGGTATGAAGGCAACACCTTCTCCAACCAGCTTACCTGCAAAAATCTGATCCGGCACATCGGTCAGCGGAATCATTTTCCCTTGTACTGGTGCACAGAATTTCACCTGTGACAGATCACGTTCCATCAGCTTGCGAATCTCTTCGCGAATCAGTTCGGAATACGTGCCGAATACGATCTGCACATTGCCGCCGCCCAATTTGATCAATCCGGCGGACCCAAGCTCCTTGAGCGCTTTGCCATCCAGCAATCGATCGTTTACCACCGTCAGACGAAGACGCGTAATACAAGCCTCGACCTGCACGACATTTTCCTTGCCACCGAGCGCCTGCAAAATCAATGGAGCCTGATAAGGTATATTACCCACCCAGTCCCCAAGTGTCGACGCTTCCTCGCGTCCAGGTGTCGGAATGCGGAATGTACGGATCGCGTAACGAAACACCGTATAATATATAACGGCATATACAAGCCCAATCGGAATAAGCAACCAGGCATTTGTTGATAAATGATAATTGAGTACATAGTCGATCACACCAGCGGAATATGAGAAGCCGTGATGAATATCGAGTGCATACGTAATCCACATCGCCAGACCAGACAACACGATATGCAAAATAAACAAGCCCGGTGACGCAAACAGAAACGCAAATTCAATCTGCTCTGATACTCCGGTCAAAAAGCATACTAGTGCGGCACGTACGAATGTTTTGTGCACTTTGGGCTTGAGATCTTCGCGTGCTTCATGAATAATCGCCAGCGCGGCTGCGGGCAAAGCAAACATCATAATCGGATACAATCCCGCCATATAAATCCCCGCTGTCGGATCACCACTGAAAAAGCGGGGCAAATCGCCCTGAATCACATCGCCATGCGCCTCATAAGAGCCTACCTGAAACCAGACGATATTGTTGAGCAGATGGTGAAGCCCAAACGCTGACAAAATCCGATACAGCGCTCCATATAAAAATAGCCCAAATCCGCCCATCGTCGATAATACCCAAGTCAGTCCATTCAATATATGTTGCAGCACTGGTGCCAACCAGAGCATTATACACGCAAACACAGACGAGAATAGTCCCATAAACAGCAACACAAATCGAGAGCCGCCAAAAAACTGGATCGCCTCTGGTAATCGTACATTTTTGAATCGCCTGTACGCCGCTCCCGCAATCACACCAATGATGATTCCGATCAGGGTAGAAGGCTGAAGCAACGCCTCACTAAAATGCTTAACGACATAATCATATAAAGCCATCCCGGCAAAAGCTGCCAGTCCAGCCGGTCCTTCCTGATTGGCAAGGCCAAGTGCGACACCGATTGCAAATATAAAAGGCAAATAATGAAAGATACTCTGTCCTGCGATGGTGGCGACTTCCGAAACCATCGGTACGCCCCATGATGCCCACGGTAATCCGCCCACACTGAGTAGAATCGCCGCAGCCGGAAGTACCATCGTAGGGAGCATAATTGCTCTGCCGAACTGCTGCAGGGAACCTAGCCAATTCAACGCGCCTTCCCCCTTCCTATACCTGATGGTACGCTGTCGGTCAGGTTTTGTCAAAGCTATTGGTAAACCATTCCATAATCGGCAAACAAGCATCTTTAATACTTTTGCAAGCGCTTGCGTAGCAAGTTATGAATATGAACATATATCCATAACATCTGTATGACGATCGGTATGGCATTTTCCCTGCATATCATCATTGATTAGTCGATACATATTCTTGTCTACACACATATTCTTCTCTACAAAAGAAAGCTGCTCCGGCGTCTTGCCTGCCGGAACAGTTCTTAGTTGATTTATTGCAAAGTATGATTGGAAATAAACCTGTCTACTCACTTATTGCCGCACAGGACGCAAAATTGCTTCTTCCACCTTGATACAGCGATCCATAATGATGTTCAGATCGTGCTCTTGAGCGATTTGTGCCGCTTCCTGATTCACAACACCGAGTTGCAGCCATAATGTACGCGCACCCACTTCCACCGCTTCGCGTGCAATATCCGCACAAAATTCACTACGCCGGAACACATTGACCATATCAATCTGCTCCGGTACATCAGCAAGCTGTGCGTAACAGGTTTCACCCAAAATTTGCTGCCCGGCAGCCATCGGATTGACCGGGATAATACGATAGCCGCGACTTTGCATCGCTGCTGCTACCATATAAGATGTACGATCCATTTTATCGGACAGACCGACAACGGCAATATTGCCAGTTTGCTCCAGAATTGTTTTGATCTCTTCTCTTGCAGGATTTTCAAAAGCCATCGCTTCCGCCTCCTTGGTGAAATAATAGATTCGGTATCGTTCTATACTATACCCATTCTACCTTTGCACCAAGCGCGGCGATATGATCAAAGTACTGCGGATACGATTTGGCAACATGATGGGCATCCTGAATACGAATCGGCGCTTTCGCACGCAGACCGACGATCGACAGCGCCATGATGACACGATGATCGTAGTGGGCATCAATCGTTACGCCACCTTCAACGCCTTCGGGACGACCATGTACGATGATCTCTGCCTGACGTTCTTCCACATTCGCTCCTGCTTTGCGTAACTCGTTCAAATAATCGGTAATCCGGTCGCATTCCTTATACCGCAAATTCTCTACATTATAGAAGCGGGACGTTCCTTCCGCGAATACAGCGGCAGCAACCATCGCTAGCACCGCATCCGTTGCAGCGTCACCGTCAAATTCTACCGCCTTCAGCGTAGCATTGCCTTTGACATGTACGATGTCATTGTCATGCGTCAGTGGCACCTGCATCATTTGCAGCACATCCACAACCGCTTTCTCGCCCTGTTTGCTCTCTACCGGTAAACGGTGAATGATCACATCGGAAGTAGTTACCGCTGCTGCTGCCAATACGGCGGCAGAACCTGGATAGTCACCTTGAACGGTATATTCTTGCGCTTTGTACTGCTGACGACCACGTACACGGTAGTGCATCAGATCATCGCTAGCTTCGATCACGATACCCGCCTGCGCTAGCACTTCCAACGTTTGACCGACAACGACTTTGGATTTGAGATCGTTCAGAACAGTAATCTCGCTATCTTCCTCCAGTAGCGGTGTCAGGAACAGCAGTGCACTGAGATATTGCGAGCTAACACTACCGGAAACGGTGAGTTTGCCGCCTTTTGGTTGTCCACCGCGAATCGTAATCGGCAGACGACCATTCTGGTGCTCCACCTGTACACCGAGTTGACCAAGCGACTCAATCAGATCATCATGCGGACGTTTGCCAAGCGAGTCCGGGTATGTATTGACAAAAGTCACATCCGGGCACAATGCCGCAATCGCCATCAGGAAACGAAGTACCGCTCCCGCGTTGCCAACATTCAATTCTTTTATATCACGCGGTTTGCTACCGAATCCGGTAATGACAATTTTCTCATCATCCTCTTCCAGCACAGCGCCCAGATCACGGATACAGCGGCGCATCGCATCGCTATCTTCACTATGTGCCGGAAAATGGATCGTGCTTGTGCCATCAGCGAGTGCAGCAACTAGCAGGTAACGCGTCGTGTAGTTTTTGGAGGACAATGCTCCGATTTCCCCTTTTAATTCCGGGGTAGGGGTGACGATAACATCCATAGTGTAAGCTCCTTATAAGTTAAATTTACATAACCAGCACGGTACTTTTTCCCGTTTTTGCATGCAATTGACAGGGTACGTCATGCCCGGTATGATGAAAATAGATTCTCTTTTGTATATAATTCCAATTTAATGAATAGAGGGTATAATTATGGCCAGAGAAACACAGATTACGACTGAAGAACTCCGGCAGCGTATTGCAGCCGGTGACAAACTGCAACTGATTGATGTCCGCGAGGATGAGGAAGTCAGTCAAGGTATGATTGAAGGTGCACAGCATATTCCAATGGGTCAGATTCCCGCACGCTTGGACGAAATCAGCTCCGATACGGAAGTGGTACTGATCTGCCGCAGCGGATATCGCAGCGAGCGTGTACGTGAATATTTAAGTGAGAACGGCTATGATAACTGCCTGAATATGTCAGGCGGTATGATCGATTGGGTGGAGGGCGAATAAGCCCCCGCCCTTTTTCCATGCTTCAGATCCAATGATTGCTATTGATCTATGATCAGATGAATCGAATCATTCGTGCGGTTCCATCCTACTCCTGCATGAATTGCTTCAATATTGTGCGCTGCTCAACCGGCAATCTGCGCCTGCTGTAGCCCTTGTTCCGGCGTACCGTCTACAGAAACGACATGACCCCAGAATAGATCATTGTCATGAAACCAGAACGAATACCCTTCCGGTGTAATCGTGATATCTTCCAGCTGTAGACGCTTGGCGAACTCCGCTTCCGTCAGCGGCTGCTCGTCTTCTTCCAACCAGCTGTTATTTTTTAACGTTGTTAATTCCTTAGCGGCAAAAGCTCGGATTCGTTCATCCCACTGCGCCGCTTCATCCAGAAAACGATACGCCATTTGTAGCTGCTGCTGGATGAAGTCGCCTTCACTCTGTTGGATGCTGATGTGTATTGGTTGTCCGAGCCAGTTCATTTCGCCATCAAAGGTTTGCACCATACGGTTCAATGTCAGCTTGCCTAGCCGAGCATCCTGTATCGATACATGCTCCATCTGCTCTTGCAGCATCGCTTCCAGCCCCGGATCTTCAAACGGATCAATCTCCGATAGCCATTCCACCAGTAAAAAGCGGTTCCCATTGCGCCGCACCTTGAGATGAAATAGACGGTCTGACTTAATCTGCTGTGCATAATTGTCCAGCACCTGCACTTCGTCCTTGACCAGCAGAGTAAATGAACCGCTCTGAATCTTGTCCTGATCATGCAAACGCCAGCCATTCAGGCTGATCACGCCTGTCCAGTACTGCTCGTCAAACAGACAGCTGCGTGTGAAGCCGCTACTGCCAGTCAGCACAATCACATCTAATACCTCAGGAGCAAACTCTGCTTCAAATTGGATAATCTCCTCCGGCTTGTACTGTTGTTGCTCATCCATAGACTGTAATCCTCCACTTCTACGCCTAAAATCTAAGAAGCTTGAACGCGGTAACGTGTTAAAACCTGCAAAGCAACTTCATCCGGAGTTAATAGCGAAGTGTCCACGGTAACATGCGCAAATTGATATACCTCTTTGCGTTCTTCCATAATAGTACGCACGCGTTGCCGCGTATCGCCAGCGAGCAATGGACGATTGTCGTCTCCAGCCACACGGTTTACGATATGATCTACATCAGCTGTCAATGCGACGACCAGTCCTTTCTCTAACATGACCGTACGATTCCATTCACGTAACACACAGCCACCGCCTGTAGAAACGATCTGCCCGGTCTGGTGCAGCACCTCTTCCAGTACACGACTTTCCAGATCGCGGAAATAGGCTTCGCCGTGAATACGGAAAATCTCCTGTACCGACATGCCTTCCTTTTCGGCGATCACGGTATCCATATCAACTAGCGGATAATCCAGACGTTCGGCAAGCAAGGTGCCAACGGTTGTCTTACCTGTTCCCATCATGCCGACGAGAATGATGTTGGCATGCTGAACTTCACTTTCCTGATGCAATGTGCACACCTCTTTCAGCATCTGTTTTATTCCACACATCATAACATAATGAGGAAAGTTTAGACAATGGTTTGGGTGGGGGGAATTGGGGTGATGCTGGGCAGGGTCCACTTCGGGAAGGAATAAGGGGACTGACTTCGGTGGAGATACGAGAATCTACGGATTGGATACGTACTTGTAGATTCTCGTATCTCCAAAGTCGTCCTTTCCCCTTATTTCCTTCCCTTCGTTCCGTGCTGCTTGCATCAAATCAGATTCCCGGATTAGGTGATGAGTAGGAGGGATTTTGAAAGATTTTCAAATAGTTGGAAAACTAAGTGAGGAATAAAATGGGTTTGTATATGGTTGGGAATTGTATGTTTGAGTTTATTGTTCTGGTTTGTTTGACAATGAAAAAAGGAGCGGATTGGTGTCCGCTCCTTGAGGTTTGGCTGTTGGTGAGTGTGATGTAAGAATTAGTTCATCCACTCGTAGTGGAATGTACCTTCTTTGTCCACGCGTTTGAAGGTGTGGGCGCCGAAGTAGTCGCGTTGTGCTTGCAGCAGGTTTGCTGGCAGGCGCTCGGTGCGGTAGCTGTCGAAGTATGCCAGTGCGCTGGAGAAGCCTGGAACTGGGATACCGTATTTTACAGCTGTGGCAACCACTTCACGCCATGCGTCTTGGTAGTTTTCGACGATGTTTTTGAAGTAGTCATCAAGCAGCAGGTTTTTGAGGCCGCCGTCTTTGTCGTATGCGTCTTTGATGTTTTGCAGGAAGCGGGAACGGATAATGCAGCCGCCGCGGAAGATCATAGCGATGTTGCCGTATTTCAGATCCCAGCCGTACTCGTCAGACGCTGCACGCATTTGTGCGAAGCCTTGTGCGTACGATACGATTTTGGATGCGTACAGTGCTTTGCGGATCGCTTCGATAAACTCGGCTTTGTCGCCAGAGAACGCTTCGGTTTTAGGGCCGCTCAGGATTTTGCTTGCTGCTACGCGCTCTTCTTTGATCGCGGACAGGAAGCGTGCAAATACGGATTCGGTAATCATGGACAATGGCACGCCGAGATCAAGTGCGCTTTGGCTTGTCCATTTGCCTGTACCTTTTTGACCAGCAGCATCGAGGATCACATCAACCATCGGCTTGCCAGTTTCTTCGTCATATTTGGTAAAGATATCAGTTGTAATTTCAATCAGGTAGCTATCCAGCTCGCCTTTGTTCCACTCGTCGAAAATGGAATGCAGTTCTTTGGTGTCTGCACCCAATACGGATGTGAGCAGATTGTACGCTTCACCGATTAGCTGCATGTCGCCATACTCGATACCGTTGTGAACCATTTTTACATAATGGCCTGCACCGTCCGGTCCGATATATGTACAGCACGGATCGCCCTCTACATGTGCAGAGATAGAAGTCAGAATTGGTTCAACTAGCTTGTACGCACTTTCTTGTCCACCCGGCATAATAGCTGGGCCTTTCAGTGCGCCTTCTTCGCCGCCGGATACACCAGCACCGATAAAGCGGAATCCTTTGTCTTCCAGATCTTTGCTACGACGTTGAGTATCAGGGAAATGCGCGTTACCGCCATCGATAATAATATCGCCTTGATCCAGATGTGGAACCAGCTGTTCAATGGTAGCGTCGGTTGCTGGGCCTGCTTGAACCATGATCAGGATTTTACGCGGAACTTCCAGCGATTGCACGAATTCCTCGATTGAGAAAGAACCTACCAGATTTTTGCCTTTGGCTTCTTCCAGCAGATCATGTGTTTTTTGCGGGGAGCGGTTGAATACGGATACGCTGAACCCTTTGCTTTCAATGTTAAGAGCCAGGTTCTTACCCATTACGGCAAGACCGATTACACCAATTTGTTGTTTAGACATTTCCGGTTCTCCATCCTTTACTTCGGTATTTGTATTTCCTCATTTTGAATCTTTCATGTGAGTCCATTCAACATTTTACATGTTTTACGGATATAAAGAAAGTCCAAAGGCGTGATCGCGTAAAAATTCATAAAAACGTTGAATTTTGTGTAAAATTCTAACTATTTTTATGATTCCTACGTATATCACGCCTTATATTTTACTTTTCCAAACGAATTAGCTCGAAACGCAGATTTTCCAACATTTTTTTACAAGCTTCTGCTGTCTCCGAATCGCCTGCTTTGAGAGCTGCATTCAGACGATCCAACGACTCGTCAATCTGATCCTCAATCGATGCAATTCGCTGCTCGCCTTCCATCGACATATAGAGCGTATTGAGCGATTCCCGCGTTGGTGTCGATTCCTTCTGATACAGAATGCGCTGTTCAAAGCCGGAGATTTCCACCATACGGATCACTTCGCCGAACAGAATGTTCTCAACTAGAATCTGTTGGTCGCGAAAGCGTTTGACAATGGCGTGTCCCTTCGTCTGTCCGATCAACTTTTCCATCCATTCTGCCAGACGCGCATCGTGAATCCGATAATCGCCGATCAGCTTGTAGCCTTCTTGCGTCTGCTGGAAACGCAGCTTGGTCATATGATTGTTCGTCCGAATCGATACGATAAAAGAATCGTCGGTTTCGCGCCAGTAGAGGGAATACCCTTCCTTGATCAGATCGCGGATCAAATTCTGGATATCCCGGCGTTCAAAACGCAGTTCTACGTTACAATATTCTACTTCATAGCTCTTGTTCACAGTAATCCCTCCTTTTGGGCGTTTGGTGCGGTAAACGCAAGAGTTCATTGAACGTTGACTGGTTGGAAACGATAGAACGATGGTGTTGATTATGATGTATTAGAATAAATATATATGATCAATCAGGCTGTCGAGCGGTTAGTGATACGTCGTGTACTATGCTTATTATGAGAACATACAAGTCGATTGGAAAATGGAACGGGAGGGTAACTGGAAATCCATATTGCTCTGTCTTCCAGTCGATCGGAACACAATGCCGATGACGGGTGTCCACGTTTTCATTTACCGGAACAGCTTGATTATTTTTTACCCGTTTGCCGGTTTCTCTAAGCAGTAAACAGGCGCACACATGTAATCTTCATGAAATATACGTAGCGGAATATGCTATCATAGCTGGTAGATGATCTTGTTGATCGATAACAACCTGTATGAAGAAAGAGAGGCTCTACTCTGGATGAAGCAAACGACTGAAAACACATTTCCCGGCTTTACAGCCAAAGACTTTGACGTATTTGCCATCGATGGTCTGGAACCGCGTATGGAGGCGCTGATTGAGCGCATACGTCCCAAATTAACGACTCTTGGCGAACAGTTGCAACCCCACCTGTCCACACTATGTGGTGAAGAAATGTTCGTGCACGTCGCCAAGCATGCACGACGTACCGTAAATCCGCCCAAAGATACATGGGTCGCATGGGCAGCGAACAAACGCGGCTACAAAGCGCTCCCCCATTTTGAAGTCGGCATGTTCGGCAGCCATGTGTTTGTCGTATTTGCTATTATATACGAAAGCCCGCGCAAAAAAGATTTTGGACGCGCTATGACGGAACATTTGAAAAAGGTAAAACATGCTGTACCTGATCATTTCTACTGGTCGCCGGATCATATGTCGCCACATGGTACACCGCAGTCCGAATTGTCCGATAAGGAACTACTGGATATGGCAGACCGCTTGCAACAGGTAAAAAAATCCGAAATCATCTGTGGAATGCGACTGGATAAGAATGATCCCTTGTTACAAGACGGCGAGAAATTCGCTCAAACCGTTGAAGATACATTTGAGCAACTGCTTCCATTATACAAAATGGCATTTGCCTGATTGTAATAAGGTACATGACTCATTCTTATGTATATCAAAAAAAGCAATTTCTATATATTAAAAAAGCAATTTCCGCACCACTTGATTCTAAGTGTGGCGGAAATTGCTTTTTTTAACGAATATCCGGGCGTTGCCGAATCATAATGATATGAATGATGAACAGCAGCAGCATTGCACTGGCACTCACATAAAATGGCGCCTGTGGACTGATACTGTCCCATAGCTTACCAGATACGATAGGTCCGATGACGAGCCCTGAACCTTGTAGCGTCAGAAACAGTCCCCAGACCGCTCCTTTTTCTTTTGCCGGAACGAGATTCGCAAGCAAGGAATTCCACGCTGGCAAAATCATCGCATAACTGAATCCAGCACATAGTACAAAGATCCAGATCCACAATAGCTGCTTCGTTGACGCTAGTCCGATCAACGCTATCCCCGCCATAACAAAGCCGATACGCAAAAAGAACTTACTGCCCACCTTGTCAATCAGCCGTCCTGCCGGAATCAGTCCCAGCACTGTGACCGCACCACCGCCAATTAAGAGTGCATTGAAATACGCAGGCGTTAAGCCAAGTTCATTCACTACATATAACGTAATGATCGGCGTCAACACACCAAGTGCAAAGGACTGCATAAACAGCGCCGGATATAGCAGCGGATGAATACGCAGCGAACGTAGTAGCTGGATATAATAATGAAGCTTGCCTTTGCCATGTTGACGCTCTGGTAGAGCTGATGTGGCATCGCCATGAATCGCAACAGTTGGAGCTTCAGATGACGTAGGATCGCCGTCTGCTTCTGCTTTACTTTCCGAGGCGTGTATAGGAATAGCACCGCCATGACCGCGTCCCGGTAAAAATAGCGCAACCACTACAACTATGATCATACACAGCAGCAGAATGCCGAACGAAATAGTATACGAATCGCCATGTAACCAATTCATCACAACAGGACCCAAGCCTGCTCCGCCTAGCGAAGCAATCTCGATAATGCTCATATGTGTACCATAATTCCCAGTCTCACTGGAAATGTCCGTGATCTTGGACATCACACACGGCCAGAGCGGCGCACTGCCGATCCCCATAACAGCACAGGCTACAATGAGCCATCCTGAATACTGTACCGTAGACATGACGATTACAGCTCCCAGAATGAGCAGCATGCCTATCGTCATGACCATGCGAAAGCCAAGTCGCTCTGCCAGCCATCCTGCCGGACTGCGCAGAGCGTTATCCCCTACATATTGACTGGCAAACGCAATCCCGATCGCAAAGGCAGGCAATCCTAGTCGATGACCCATATAAAGGGGCAGCAATGTAACGAGTAATCCCCCTTTTACAAATTCCACAAAAAAAATAAGCAGCCACAAATATACAAACAGCAGTCGATTACGCTGACGTTTCACTGCCGTCTGTTGCGCTGTTGGATATGAGAGTAAGGACATTGACGACTCCCTTCATGCTGTCGATTTCATGCCATCTTCTGCCATTGTATCATAGACCAAAGCCACTTCAGCAAGTTTCACCATCACATTGTACAAGCACCATATTTCCCTATATAGCGGGCTTTACAATAACTTGACAAAAATCTCCCATAAGATAACTATTGCATTCCCCCCTCTTTTTGCTATACTCATTTTTGTTTGGTTTTTCAATGAATGACCTTACATTGACTTCAAATCCACTTTCGAAAGGTTGTGACAGCTTAAAATGGATCACACGCAAACCCCGCTTTTCACTGCTCTCAAGCAGCATGCGGCCAGCAATCCCGTTCAATTTCACATTCCGGGACATAAAAAAGGACTCGGCAGTGATCAGGAGTTCCGAGAGTTTATTGGCGACAATGCCCTTTCCATAGATCTGATCAACATTGCGCCGCTTGACGATCTTCATCAGCCGATGGGGGTTATTGAGAGGGCGCAGAAGCTCGCAGCTGATGCGTTCGGCTCCGACTATACCTACTTCTCTGTGCAGGGAACCAGCGGTGCGATTATGACGATGATCATGACGGTATGCACGCCGGGCGATAAAATTATCGTGCCGCGCAATGTGCACAAATCGATCATGTCCGCCATTATCTTCGCCGGTGCCAAACCGATCTTCGTCTCGCCCGTGCGTGACGAGAATCTCGGAATTGACCACGGCATTACGACCTCTTCGGTTCGCCGTGCACTGGATCGCCATCCTGACGCCAAAGGCGTGCTGGTGATCAATCCGACGTATTTCGGCGTTTGTGCCGATCTGAAGGAAATTGTGGAGCTGGCTCACAGTCGCGGTGTACCCGTGCTGGTAGACGAGGCCCACGGGGTACTGATCCATTTTCATGAACAGCTGCCGGTCTCTGCAATGGCTGCCGGTGCTGACATGGCTGCAACGAGCGTGCACAAGCTGGGCGGTTCGATGACGCAAAGCTCCGTGCTGAACGTTAATGTGAAAAACGGGCATGTGAACCCGCAGCGTGTGCAAACCATTATTAGCATGCTCACCACAACGTCGACTTCTTATATTTTGCTTGCTTCTCTGGACACGTCGCGTCGCAATCTGGCGCTGAACGGTCATGAGATTGCCGAGCGTGCGATTGGATTGGCGCAAAATACGCGCCGCCGGATCAACGAAATTGAAGGTCTGTACTGCTTTGGCGAGGAACTGCTGGGCGGCGAAGCGACATTTAATTACGATCCGACCAAGCTGACGATCCACATTCGCCATCTAGGCATTACTGGGTATGATGCGGAAAACTGGCTACGTGATCATTTTAATCTGGAGATTGAGATGAGCGATATGTACAATATCCTTTGTCTGGTAACGCCGGGTGATAATGAGGACAGCGTAGAGATTCTGGTGCAGGCGCTGACTGCGATGTCTGCGGAATTCCATGGCTCTGGTCGCGAGATCAAGGAACTGGTTGTGAAGATTCCGGAGATTCCGCTGCTGGCTATTACGCCGCGTGATGCGTTTTATGGTGATACCGAGACGGTTCCGCTGGCAGAAGCTGCGGAGCGCATTATCGCCGAGTTTATTTATGTGTATCCGCCGGGCATTCCGATTCTGCTGCCGGGCGAGGTTATTTCGCAGGAAAACATCGACTACATCACGGATCATGTGAAAGTTGGGTTGCCGGTGAAAGGTCCTGAGGATCGAACGGTGCGTAACGTTAAAGTAATCGTGGAGGCGGATGCGATTATTTAACTCGTGGCAAACCGCTGCGGAAAGGGATAAGGGAATGGGACTCCGGTGGAGCCGCGAGAATCTCTGGAATTAGGATAAAATGTAGATTCTCGTAGCTCCAAGGTCGTTCCATTTCCCTTATTCCCTTCCCTCCGCTCCGTGCTATTGCCAAGGTTTCATATCGTTCGCCAGGTGAGTGGCAGGGAAAGAGTTGAAGAGATTTAAGACTTTACTTTATACTTTTGGATCTTAGCTTCTTTTGGATTTGCACTTTGTTTTTAAAGTTTTCATTTACTTTATGTGCAGCCTTATCATTTTTATGTAATGCTTTAATAGACAGACTTCTCATTTTGTATGTGGGAAGTCTTTTTGATGTGTTAGGATTGAATTTGAATAAGTAAAAGGACTTCGATCCCTGGGGATGAAGTCCTTTTGTTTTAGTGATGGACACTTTATCGTTAGGTGCGGATGAAGTGTCTTGTTATTGTGTAGTGAATTAACCTTCTTCGGACTGGGCTACCAGTTCTTCGTAGGCTTGTTCTACGGCTTTCCATTCGGCTTCATCTTCGATGTTTGCCAGAACCATGCCGTCTTCTTCTTCTTCGAGACGCATGATGTAGCCGTCTGCTTCAGGGTTGCCGCGTTCCAGCAGCAGGGCGTACAGTTTTTCACCTACGTCGAATGTTTCGACCATAACCATCTCGACATCGTTGCCTTCTTCGTCGGTCAGGGTCAGGACGTACTCTTCGTGTTCGTGGTCATGATCGTGGTTGCAATTCTCATCGTGTACATGCTTTTCGCTCATGGATATAACCTACCTTTACGTATATTGGGGATATGATATCTTTATACTCACGCACATATTTCCCGGTTTCCATCAATCTATCGGGTGTTCGGACATAATGATACCGAACGGTCCGTTTCCGCTTCTGTCCGGAGATGAATTGTCCGGAAGTTAAAAATAACACCTGTGTATCGTACCACTTTCGTCTGTACAGGTCAATTGAACCATGCACATCTATTGGGCATAGAATGGGATGCGATTAATTGAGTGCGGTAATGACTTTTTGCGAAACGAGTGTGTAGTCGCTAGCGCCCGCTTTTTTCATATAAAAGCCGACGGTATATTGTCCGGTCGTTGCAAAATTGTACGTAAAATCGTACGTTCGGAACCAGAAATTGTCTTTCTGCTGGGAGATATTTTGACTCTGGATGTCTTTTTCACTGCCGGAAGGGTCGGTAATCGCCACTTTAACGGCAGAAATATCGGTGCTCAGATTATCCACCTGAGTAAATACGTTGAATTTCACTTTCCCCTTGTTCACATTCCCGAAGGCGGTATCTCCCTTGAATAAAAAGATATGTACGTTCGGTTTATATAACTTGACGGTTTTGGCGTCATTGTCAAAATCGACCAGACCGTCGATTTCACGCAGCGGCACATACGTTTTGCCGTCAATGATATAGGAGCCTCCATCCACTTCATTGCCATTGATCCAGACGCGTACCTGCTGATAGGCAGCATCTGCGAACAGCACCGAGCTTCCCATCAAAAAGAACGTCAGGGTGAGGGCTGCTATTGTTTTCCATTTCATTTATTGCTCCTCCTTCAACGATATGTCAAGCATGAGGTTCATGCTGATCTTCTATACATGTATACTCCAGATGACGCGTTCTGTTGCGGTAAAAAAATTGTAACCTTTTGCATGGAAAAGGGCATTGAAAACAGCATGAATACGTCGATAAGCGTCATGTTATTTGCGGATGTTCATTATGTAGGTAACCCCTAATGATATTGTATCCAGAACGGTTGCTTTACACCAGTGTTTTCCTTGCTGACGTGTATTTTTTGTGATTTGGCATATTGTATTTAAGCAGACAGCGGCACATTTTGGAGGATGTTAAGAATATGGTACAGTTAAGGCGTATACCGTTTGTATATTGGAACGTTGACGAGGAGGATCATCATGACCATTACGTTGCAAATGCTAGGAACTGGCAATGCGTTTGCCAAAAAATATTATAACAATAATGCGCTTGTCCATGCGGATGATTATACGCTGATGATTGATTGTGGCATCACCGCACCAATTGCGCTGCATGAGCTAGGCAAAGAAATTCCAGAGATCGACAGCATTCTGATCTCACATATTCACGGTGATCATGTCGGCGGGTTGGAAGAGATCGGATTCCGTGGGTATTTTGTACATCAGCGCAAGCCGGTGTTGTATATCGCGAGTCCACTTATTCGCCCGTTGTGGGACAATACGCTGAGTGGCGGGATGAGTCAGGAAGGAATTGAACGCATTGAAGATGTGTTTGATGTGAAGCCACTCGTTGCCGAGCATCCGGTACAGCTATCGCCCGGTTTGAAAATCGAGCTGATCCAGACTCCGCATATTGAAGGCAAAAATAGCTATTCTGTGCTAATCAACGATACGACCTTTTACAGTGCAGATATGAAATTCCAGCCGCAGCTGTTGGAGCATCTTGTATATGAACGCGGCGTGCGCACCATTCTGCACGATTGCCAGCTGTATCCACCGGGTATTGTGCATACTACGCTGGATGAACTGCTCAGTCTGCCACAGGATGTTCGTGCTACGATCAAGCTGATGCACTATAACGATACCAAAGACGATTTCATCGGTAAAACAGCCGAGATGGAGTTTATCGAGCAGCACAAACGGTATACATTTCCACAATAAATGAAATTCCTCATATGAGCGATAAAGCGGCATCATTTACATCATTGATGCGCTTTACAGATCTACATCTGACGAACCCGGGACGGTGACGTGATCGTATGTATCGCAATTTAAATACAGGTGTGGTGGAGATTGACGGTAAACTGACGATGGAAGAGGCAAAGGAGATTGCGCGCCTCTCCTCTATCCGTACGCTGCAATTTACCGCTGCGCTGGAATGGCAAAGTTACCATTATATCAACCATATCATTCTTCCCGCTTGCCCGGATATGACGGTACGCGCGTATCATTTTCATGGACAGGTATGCGATCTTGCTTTTGTAGAGCAGTTACCCGATTTGCGAAGTCTAGCAGTGCTCTGTCAGGGCGAGTTTGTTAATCTGGATTGTATCGCGGCGCTGCCTCAGTTACAACGATTGAATGTGCAGCTGCATCAGCTGGATAGCTTTGACTTTTTACAACAGGTGAACCCTCAGCTGTCTGGCTTAACGCTAGGACAAACAGCATCCAAAAAACCTTCGCTACAAGGTATTGCCCGCTTTGAGCAATTGCATGAATTGACGGTGGAAGGGCATCGGAAGCAGATCGAAGAGATTGCACAGCTGACTCATTTACAAAAGCTAAGTCTGCGCTATCTGACGCTGCCTGATGTGAATTTCTTGCGGCAGTTACCGGAACTGTGGTGGCTGCAAATCTATACTGGCGGTACGAATGAATTGGGTGCGCTCGCCGAACTGAAGCAGCTCAAATATATCGATCTGTCGCAAATCCGTGGGCTGGATCAACTGGATTTTCTATCGTCAATGACAGGGTTACAGTATATTCGTATCGGTGCGATGCCGCATATTCACGAATTGCCTGCATTGAATCAATTGAAGCAGCTTCGCAAAATCGAGCTGTATAATATGAAAGGCTTGCAGCGGCTGGACAGTCTACAACATCCTCCGGCATTAACGGAGTTTATCCAGCGTGAAGCGTGGGAAATGGAAGCCGAGTACTACATCCCACTGCTGCAAAATCCAGCCTTGCAACGTGCTTATGTACATCTGCGCAATGAGAAGAAATTTACGCGTTTTCGTCAGTTGCTGGAAGAACACGGCAAAAAGAACGCCGCCGATGAGCAGAGTGCTGGGCGCACTAGCTGGTTAACGACAGATTTTCCATTTGAATAAATAAAAGCTAATATACAAAAAAGCCGGATGCACTTCAACAGAGAATGTCATTCTCCATTGAAGATAGTATACGGCTTTGTACTGATATTAATGTAGATCGTGCTTTACATTGACCCGTTCGCTTCTTCCACCATTTTATTCAATCGCTTCACATCTTCATCCAGCATCTCTTCGGTATACTGTCCCTGCCCAAAATTCACCAGCGCGCGTAATGGCATAAAGCGTGTCATCGCCAGCAACAAATCGGGGCTATCGCCCATCATGTCGTTCAAACCAGAGCGTTTGCCAAGTTCCTCTGCCATATCGGCAGTTGCTGGATTGGCAGCAATGTCACCGATGATCGTATTACGATGGAACACTGTTTGGAGTTGAACAGTCGATTCCACCTGAACGGTCTGTTTTAATACAATATCGCGTGAGGAAGAACCAATACGTAGTTCATACTCGCCAGTCTCCACATGCCAGTCGCGCAGCTCTGTATGATAGTAAGCAAATGCCCGTTTATCCAGCGTAAACTGAACAGTCTTGCTCTCACCTGGCTCCAGCGCGACCTTGGCAAAGCCTTTCAGCTCCTGCTCTGGACGAATCACTACGCTCTCTGGATCATGCACATATAGCTGCACAATCTCCTGTCCCGCAACGGAACCGGTATTACGTACCTCGACTTGCACATGGATACTATCCTGATCGGTTACTGATGTACGATCTACTTGTATATGATCGTAGGCAAAGGTCGTATAACTCAGCCCATAGCCAAACGGGAACAGCGGCTCCACCTGCTTCGTATCGTAATACCGATAGCCGACAAAGATGCCCTCCCGATATTCTACGCGGTCGCCTTCACCCGGGAAGTACAGAAACGATGGATTGTCGCTCAGCTTGACCGGGAATGTCTCTGGTAGCTTACCACTTGGATTGATTTCGCCAAATAACAAATCCGCTGCGGCACCTCCACCTGCCTGCCCACCCAAATATCCTTCCAGTACAGCTGACGTCTGATCCAGCCATGGCATCGTTACCGGTGAACCGTTACTCAGCACCACAACCAGCTTGGACTGCACTGCTGCCAGTGCATCGATCAACTGCTGATGGTTGAGTGGCAAATCCAGATGCGTACGGTCATACCCTTCCGATTCATAACGATCCGGCAGACCGGTAAACAGAATCACTACATCCGCTTGTTCTGCCAGTTTTACCGCCTCATGCACCAGCTCCTCCTTCACTTCGTCGCTATCCAGATCATACCCCGGCGCATATGTCACCTCGGCATCACTACCTACCAGCTGGCGAATCTCATCCAGTGCTTTGTCCAGATGGGTAGGGTTGATATGTGAGCTACCGCTTCCCTGATAGCGCGGCTGCACAGCAAATTCACCAATTACCGCAATGGTTCCACGTTTGGATAATGGCAGAAGTTGATTGTCATTTTTGAGTAATACCATACTTTCGGCAGCTACACGGCGTGCCAGTTGATGATGCTGCTCCTTGTCAAAAGTAGCATTGGGCTGTTGCAATTCAACCGCCTTGAATACAAAGCGCAATACTTGCTCTACAGCATTGTCCAGCACCTGCGCATCCAGCTTGCCTTCCTTGACCGCTGCAACAATTTTGGCATCGCCGATACCGCCATTTGCAGGCATTTCCAGCTCAAGTCCTGCTTTGAGCGCATCTACACGTTCATTGACTGCACCCCAGTCGGATACGACAAAACCTTCGAATCCCCATTCCTTGCGCAAAATATCGGTCAGCAAATATTGATGTTCTCCAGCGTAGGTGCCGTTGACTTTGTTATATGAACACATGACAGTCCATGGCTGTGCCTGCTTCACTACACCTTCAAAGCTCGCTAGATAAATCTCGCGTAGCGTCCGCTCGTCAACAATCGTATCGACTGACATACGCCGCTCTTCCTGATTGTTAGCGGCAAAGTGCTTGAGCGATGTGCCGACATTCTGACTTTGTACACCTTGAATATGATGAGTAGCCAGCTCTGACGACAGATACGGATCTTCGGAAAAGTATTCAAAATTCCGTCCGCACAATGGGGAACGCTTGATATTCGTACCCGGACCGAGCACAACCGCAACCTGCTCTGCCTGTGCTTCTTCGCCAATCGCCTGCCCCACCTGATGCAGCAACTCGCGATTCCACGATGCTGCCAGCCCTGCCGCAGTCGGAAAACAGGTTGCAGGTACGCTATCGTTTAACCCCAGATGATCGCCGCCTTCACTCTGCTTGCGCAGCCCGTGCGGACCGTCAGTCATCATCACCGATGGAATACCTAGTCGCTCAATCGGTTGTGTATGCCAGAAATCAAGCCCCGAACAGAGACTTGCCTTCTCCTCCAACGTTAACTGCTGGATCAGCTCGGCGATATGTTTGGTAGATGAATGGATCGTAGATGGATCAACAGATGCTGTTTGCTTGGAATGGGATGAATGATTTGACATGAATCATGTGCTCCTCTCTGATTGTGGATCGTCGGTCAAGCGCTTAGTATATGTGTTGGTATACTGTTACTTCGATCTCCGTACATACCGCTGCTACAGCTTATGTAACTTTCATATCAATCGAAATATCGCACTTGATCTCAAAATAGCCTACAAAAATTCAGCAAGTTACTCTCCATCTCATTACCCATAAAAGGCACTCTGATAAACGAAGTTTATTTTGCTAATTGGCTCATTCGATGATTGAAAAGGAACATTTGTTCGTATATAATATAGATAAATAAACGAACAAATGTTCTGATTAGAGGGATGATTATGCTAGCTAACCATATCGGAGAACTGCTTGAAATTGTATATCTGGACCAGACAGGCAAGCTGTCCCAGCGCCGTATCGAGATCCGGCATATTCGCAATGGTCTTGTCTATGCCGACTGTCTTCGTTCCGGTGAACCACGCACATTTAAACAAGAAAATATTCTCGCTTGGCAGCCTTCTAAGGCGATACGACCAACCATCTCAGTCAAAGAACTGGCAGCGATGACATTAGACAAATCTCCTACTCTTACTAACAAAATATCACAAGTTTCCTAATTTATTGCCGCTAGTAACATCCATTACACCACATACACAATTCCAGCTCCAACAATCTACAACCCATAAACTCATAAACTCATAAACTCATAAACTCATAAACTCATAAATGATACAACACGAGCAATCTATAAAGAAACAGCGGCTCTCCGTAGAGAAAGCCGCTGTCTATTGTTGTTCTTTCACATCACATATCATATATGAATTCGCCATATCATATCTTGCTTCACATCTTCACATCTCATCAGCTCAGTTGCGACAATCGGGTTAGCAGATCATGATAATCCGCCAGCTCTGCCGCGCTATTCGCTGGCTCGCCGGATTTGACAAACTCGATACGACTGCTGCCACCGCCCAGTTGACCGCGCGCTTCCAGCACATGCTGCAAATGACGCGCCGTACCATTGCTGCCATCAATAATATCCACTTCTTCTGGAAAATACCGTCGCAATTGATCTTTGAAAAATGGAAAATGTGTACAGCCCAGCACAACTGTCCCGTATTCATCCAGCTTGTAACCCGCCAGCGCCTCATCCAGATAAGCCATCACATGATCATCGTCAAATTGACGACACTCCGCCAGCTCCACCAACCCTGGCATCGGTAAACTTTCCACCAGATCGTGAGTATCGATACTTTTGACCAGATTGTGAAACTTCTCTTCATTCAAAGTCAAACGTGTTGCCATTACAAGCACCTTTTTGTGCTTGATAACACTGTTCTGCACCGCTGGCTTCACTGCCGGTTCTATCCCAAGAATCGGAAAATCATATTTTGCGCGTAGCTCACTGACAGCGATGCTAGTCGCTGTATTACATGCAAGCACAATCGCTTTGACATGCTGATCCGCCATATATTGGGCAGCATCCATTACATATTGCTTTACTTCGTCTTTGCTTTTCTCCCCGTATGGCACATGCCGGGTATCCGCATAAAACAGATAATCTTCGTCCGGCATGAGCTTCATAGCTTCATGCAGCACAGTCAATCCACCGATGCCGGAATCAAATATTGCGATCTTCACGCCGTTCACTCATCCTTCTATCCATTCATTGGCCGCCTGCCCGTTCCTTTCGGTACAGCTCCGGTCGTTATCTTCATATGTGTCATTATAGCCTGTTCATGTATAAATGAACACTCACGCCTGCATCCATTCCAAAGCCTGCTGCAACAGATTCGTAAAATGTACTGGATAATTATGCTCCAGTCCAGGTAGCAAATGCAATACATGCGGAATATCGCGCGCCTTCAATTCGGCGGTCAATTCCTCCACCCCTGGACGGCAATCCTCATCGTGCTCGCCGCAAATGATGTACAATTTCACACCATGTTCTTGCCAATCGTTCAGCGCTTCCTGCCATTCTTCTGGATGGGGAAGCCACGGCGCTACTAGAATCAATCCAGCCGCGGCAGCGGGATACAATCCTGCTGTATACAGCGCCACCCGTGCACCAGCCGAGAAACCTGCTAGAATCGGCTTGCGCGCAGTATGTGGTGCCGTTGTGCGCTCATGATCATGCAGTTGTTCCTCAGCACGCGCTGTTGCTGATTCTGGCTCACCCGCTACAGGCAAACCGCTGTCGATTCGCGCCAGCTCCATCATCGCATGTTCCAATTCGCCGGATGCCTGTTCCAGATCATTCCAATCATATGCATCGGAAAATTGAATCTGTGATGATTGCAGCAACGCGAGCTTGTATCCTTTGTCTAGCGCCGGTTTCCATACAGGCTCGACCACATCGTTATTCTCCAATTCACCATGCAACACAAACAACGTCCGCAGGGAAGAAGGAGATTGTTGATCGTCCGGCAGTACGATTTGCAGCGCAGCCGTACTTTGCGCAATCGCCTGAGCTTCTTTATCGCGACAAACCGCTACAATCTGTTGAAAATCCGGCTCATCACGTAGATCAGCCAGATCCTCATCGTCCAGTAAATAATCTGGGCTATACCAGTAACTATGCTGTAATACTGCTTCTCGGAGCAGTGATAGCGCTTCTTCCTTACGTCCACACGCCGCAAGCAGAGAATACTGCAAATTGTACATCTGCGCCGGATTCGCCTGACCGTCCTCCAGATGTTCGCATACAAAATGATGCGCCGCTGCGCTACCGTGCTGGGCATATATGTCCATCGCTCGGTGCATCAGCCCCGTATATGTAAATTCACTCATGACGTAAAACCCTCCTGTATTATCTTCCATCGTCTGACTCGGTAATAGAGCCATCTTGCACATCATTATCCTTACACAGTATACATCAACTTTAATCAGATGCAGAATAACGATGCCTATATGTAGAATCATAAACGCACAAAAAACAGGCAGCGATTCACTCACTGCCTGCACCTTATAGTAGTATAACAACATTGTTTATTTATTCGCGGACAATTCATCTCCGGTCAGCCACATATGATTCTTCACCGGTTGTCCACCATCGGTTGGAGTGTAATCGACCATATACACCGTCGTTTGCTGCGCTGAATCAATCGTCGCCTTGGCACCATCCATGCCTTTCATATGATCGGCATCCAGTACGACCTGATCGCCGACTTTGTAAGGCGCGGTAGCAGCGTCTTCGAGTTCCTCATGAACTACCCACTTATGATCTTTGACCGGTTGACCGCCAGTTGTTGGAGTGTATGAGACGGAATACACAGTGGTATCATAAGCGCCACGTATGGTCGCTTTGGCACCTTTCATACCATCCATATGATCCGATTCAATCGTCACCTGACTACCTACAGGAAAGGTCGGGTTGGCTGCGGCTTTCATATCATCCGGCGGCTCATTCATGTCGTTATGCTGCATGTCCATGCTATCCTCTTGATCATCCGCCTCTCCTTCCATATCCGATGTATCCGACGATTCTGGATTCATAGTACCGGAATTGGAGTCTTCGCTCTGCATATGCGTGTCTGTCTCCTGCTGTCCGGTTGTATCGGAAGATGTTCCGGTGCTTCCCATATTGTTGCTTCCGCAGGCACTCAGCAATACCGTCAGCGCTACAATACCACTATATGCCGCCCATTTTGTCGACGTGCGTTTACTTGTTGATTTCATATGATCCGCTCCTTTGTACCTTTTCTAGTTAGTATCATCTCATGTGCAATCTTGATTCCAAGTATTCATCCTTATCGCCTCTCTATACACTATACCCCTATATGGTATATGATAACAATTTTACACAAATAGACACAAAAAAATCGCAATCTCCATACGAAGCAAGATTACGATCTCTATGTATTGCGCATTTCAAACTATGTTGTATGTGATATTCAATTTACGTGTCCAAACGATCCTCTATACGTAATAGTACCGTTTCCGAGCGGACGCTTCATTCAGATGCTCTACTGTGACCACATGCTCCAGCGGTACCGCTCCAGTCACGCCTTGCAACTGTCGCCAGCTCGTTTGCCCGGTTAATGATTGCCGATCCGGTCGCTCTGTGTCAAAGATACGTTGCCAGCTCTGCTCCTTGGTGATCGCTCCATATCCAGCGCGGTATCGTTGCCATTCGCGATGATTACGCGCATTAAATGTATCATTTAACACAGCATGCCATTCCTCAAAGTCCGACAACAAGACATCCTCTGGCTGCAATCTGAGCGTTAAGCATACACATTGCTGTCGTCCAGTATAATGATGCAATTCCTGTAAATCCGGCTGCTGCGGCCATACCCATACTGGATAACTGCCGTCATACCCCGGCAAACGCTGCCCCATCTGACTCATCATCCAGTGGTATGGCTTCATAAACATAATATGCTCAGGATGTCCATGCAGAAATCCGCTACGCTGCGCAGCGTCCCATGCTTCCAGTGACTGGACAGTCCAATATTTGATTGTAGAAGATGGTTGAAATGTGGAAGATATGATGCTGTGAATCATCGGACAACCTCCTGACAGACATTCATTTTCGTATCATATCAGAAAATCACTTATTTTTTAAGTCACCGAACAAGCACAATATATCGAACACTATTGAATACATCATGATTGAATATATCGCGATAGCTAGAAATGTAAAGATGCTAGCCAAACAAAAACGCGTAGCTACAGTCTGTCAGACCGTTCTACGCGTTTTCTGTATACGATCTTTTAGCCCATATCCGTTTCGGCTCATTCTGCCGATACATAGTAGAGTGAGATCATATTGTATATTTGTTTATGTTCAAACGTATTAGTTGGTTTCCATATACTGAGTCAGCAGTTGTTTTACTTTGCCACGTACTGCCAGATCGGAGTTGTTATGGTTGCTGACGATTTGTTGAATTTGGGACATAAAGTCCAGCTCGCGGTTGTCGATATTGAATGTACCTTGTTCTTGTGTATTTTCCATCATGATGTTCATCCTCCGTTATATATAATATAGCGTCAGCATTACAGCTGCGCATGAAGGGCAACGCCCTGTGTTAGATAAGTATCGTAGTATCAACAAGTGTTAGTGGATCGTAATGATTTCTAATGTGTATATCACCTTCCTACACACTTTTAAAACAGAGTTTTGCAAGTTTTTTACCATAAATTATGTAATTTTCGTGAATATAAGAATGATAGCGGTATCATTTATAGGATAATGCTCCGTATTATTCGTGATTGCTCCCGACGACGTTAAGATGCTGCTTTTTTGATTGACGGTATGAGAATGCACTGCTATATTCTTAATAGTAAAAATTACGATTTTTTAATCATTTTGTATGATTTTCGTTTTGTCAGGCAGGGAAGTGCATCGATGTGGTCGAACATAGCTAATAACCGGGAGAAAAGTAGGATGTTTTGTGAAGATTACAACCTTGCTTTGATTCCATTGTCGTGTATACATGCTTCAGAAAACTGATCTTGCAGGTTGGAGACAGATGCAGTGAACGATATATCATCTTTAGTAAAAGCATCGGGCATCACTGAAAAACGCATAATAAAGGATGAGCGCACAATTGAGAAAATTAATATCCTTCGCAGCCATCATGCTGCTTGCCGGTTTGATGTCACAACCGGGCTATGCAGCCAAGTCGTCAAATGAACTGCAACACGAGCTGGATGCTGTGGAACAGCAATCCAAAGATGCCACTGCCAAGCAAAAAGCCGCCGAATCGCGCAAGCAACAATCGCAGATACTCAAGCAGCACGCGCAGGATGATCTTGGCAAAGTATTAACAGCGATTAACGATGTAAGCAGCCAGATCGCACGCGTATCCAATGATATTTCCCAGACGGAAGCCGGGTTGCGTCAAGCAAAACAGGATTTGCAGGAAGCCAAGCAACGCATTCAGGCGCGTGAAGGTATGATCGATACACGCGTGCGAATGATGTATACCGATGGCTTTGTCTCTTATCTTGATGTGCTCATGTCAGCGAACAACTTTTCCGACTTCCTCGCTCGTGCCGATTCGCTGCGTATGATCGTAGAACAGGATCAGGATATTTTGCAGCAGCAGGAACAGGACAAGCAGCAGGTGATCATCACCCAGAACCAGCTGACTGCTGATTATGCGCGCGCCAAATCTCTCTATGCGGAAAAGGCAACCCGCAAAGCCGAATTGAGCGCCAAGGAAAATCAGAAGCATGTGCTGATTACCAAATACAATGCCCAGATTGAGAATGCCGATGATATTAGCGCTGATCAGGAGCAGCAATTGTGGGCGCTTGCCGATCAACGCGCCTCCCTCTATCGGGAAAAGACAGCTGCCGAAAGTCGCGAACGTGAAGAACGTGCACAGGCGGAAGCTCGTGCTCGTGCCGCCGAGCAAGCACGACGCGCTGCCGAAGCTGCGGCAGCCGCTGCTGCACAACAGGCAGCTCAAGCGGCACAAGCACCAGACAGTAGTGTTAGTGGCTCCGACGATGGTGGCGGTGGCAGTGATGATTCCGGCAATTCTGGTGGCAATTATCAGCCAAGCGGTAGCGGCATCATGACAATGCCAGTCGTCGGTGCGCGTATCTCTTCTCCATTCGGCTATCGTTATCATCCGATTACTGGACAATATAAAATGCACACCGGTATCGATCTCGCCGCTCCACAAGGTACGCCGATCTATGCCGCGGATGGTGGCACTGTCGTTGTTGCCAGTTGGCTGAACGGATATGGCAATGTCGTCATTATTGATCACGGCAACGGTACACAAACACTGTACGCGCACATTCGCGATGGCGGTACGATGGTATCAGTCGGCCAAGGGGTAGGCAAAGGCGACAAAATCGCTGAGGTTGGTTCTACGGGCAACTCGACTGGTCCACACTGTCACTTTGAAGTACGCATCAACGGCAATCCGGTTGATCCGATGGGGTATCTGTAAATGATGCCCCGGATGCTTTCTTGGAATGCGATTCATTGTTTCCCGTTTCGGCCAGCCAGCTTGTATGTGCTGGCCTTTTTGCTGCTACTTGGTATGAATCTGATGCCACTGCGCACTGCTTCTGCTCATGCCTACAGCGTCGCTTTTACCCGGATCAGCTATAGTGATGGACAGATGACGCTTCAATATGCGCTGGATGATCTGTCTGTGTTGGAGGCGCTACCCGGTGTAGATCGCAATCAGGATTATTATCTGGATGAGCAGGAATTGACCGCTGCACATGATCGAATCATGGTGTGGCTGAATCAGTATTTGCACGTACAAGATCAAGGTCAGCCTGTTGATCTGAATACGGGTACACTGATGCTTAACCGCGAGCTGCCGGACAAAGAGAACTTCAAATTCAAAGACAAGATCAGCTATAGCGATCTGCTGCTTCCTAACGCCAAGCTCGTCACATTAACCGTGCAGCTTCCGGTTACAGGCAAAGTGGACAACATCAGTTTTCAGGACGATTTTCATCAAGTGATTCCAAGTGAATATGCCAATTTCATTAATGTAATCAACGATGGCACTATCCAGTCCACCTCTGCCCTCTTTCAAGCGCCATGGAGCTTTCAGGTCGAGATCAATCATGCAGACGGCAGTAGCAAAGTAGAAAGTGGCGGCTGGTTGACCTTTCTTCGACTAGGTTCGCAGCATATTTTGACTGGAACCGATCATCTGCTGTTTCTGCTCACCTTGATCGTACTGCGTATGCGACTGCGTGATTATATCAAAATCATTACGTCGTTCACGATTGCACATAGCCTCACGCTCGCGCTATCCGTGCTCGGTATTGTTACTCTGCCTTCGCGGTTCGTAGAATCGATGATTGCGGCAAGCATTGTGTATGTTGCACTGGAAAATCTGTTCTTCCGTCGTAATGCTCGCAATCGCTGGTGGCTTACATTTCTGTTTGGACTGATTCATGGGCTTGGTTTTGCCGATTTGCTAGTAGATATGCAGTTGCCAACCAATCAACTGGTGCCTGCCCTACTCAGCTTCAATCTTGGTATTGAACTGACACAATTGACCTTGCTTGCAATTGCTCTGCCGCTATTGACACTGTGGTATCGCACCCGATGGTATCCGCGTACCTTTATCGTGGTCAACGCTCTAGCGGTTTGTGTTGCGGCGTTCTGGTTATTTCAACGTCTAACGATGTAATACCCTGAGATGCTACAGGATCATGTCATCCAGCAATAAATCATCACCATAACAATAAAATGTAATGTTGTTCACTTCACAGGGTGAACTGTTAGACTACTCGTATCTGTGATACCGATCCTATATTGATATTTTACAGATTTTGCGCACAAAAAAGCCTGCCTTGATCAGGCAGGCGATGAAATGCTGAGATCCGGATTCATGCGGTGTAACTCATCCACGGTGTTCAAAAACCGATGATGGGCGATGCCGCATTTTTTGGATTTACGGTTGGTTTCCATTTCAAAATAGGCTTCCTTACGCATCAGATCGATCCAGACGATGCTGTCCGCATGAATCAATACCCCGCGATCCACCTCCAGAAAATGATACCCCTGTTCCCGCAAATGACTGGCCCAGTGCTTGATCGAGCCGTTCATATGATAGGTGCCGTCCTGTGTATGAACCACGATCCGGTCTTTCCGGCGATCATAACTCATAAACCAGACAGCAGATACGGCAATCTCAAGCTGCTCTGTCTGTTTATCTTGTTCTCTGGTTACTTGCAACAACACGATCACTCCTATAATTATTTCTTTAAGAGCTCCTCGGGTACTTCTGGAGAATAAACGAACAGTGAGCTGGATATACTGACAAAAAACAGGCTTAATGAAGACAACACTGTTGCCAGCACAAAATAACCATGTTGGATTGCGCGCATAGGAATCACCTCCTTCGTATCAGACTAACTGATTGAACGAAGAAAGCTAGCGCAACCGGAACAGACAGCACATAAAGGTTGATCGCGACCAGAAAGCAGCCCGCTATTTTGAGCAACGGATAGTATGTTTCGAAAATTCGGGAATGGTTAGCTAGATGAGACGGAGCGTAGAAGAGAATGAGTATAATACTCATACATGTCAAAATTATACAATAGATAGTTGGCAATGTCATCATGGATAATGTGACAAAGAGAAGAGAGGAGAATGCTACGCAGCCCATTCCGGTTTTCAGATGATAACCGCCAGTGAGTTGGCGTAAAAGAGCAAAGGAGAACATAATGATCATGGCAGGATGGAAGGTGCCAAGCAGTGTGGAGAGAAGCATCGTCACCAATATAATGAGCGTTATATTGATAACGATGGATAAGCCATATTTGAGAACGGCAATGCTGGAGGGATGATGTGGTACCATGTGCTTAATATGTTGTGCAGTTCGCTCAGCCAGATATTCAATCATAGGCCGCCCGCTCCTTCATAATGGAATAATAGATGAATATTCCTGCCAATAGCGCGAAGAAGATAATGATGTAATAGAGGTTGTTGTAATACATCAGAAATGAGGCGAAAATCAGCGCCGCTACCGTGAAGATCACGATGGCGATATGCTCAAACTTGAAGCGAAACTTCTCAAAGTCGGCGATAAATCCGAATTTGAACAGATGAAGCGCATAACAGATACCGACAGCGATGAGACTGGATACAACCTGAATGATGGAGCCTTCTACTGAATATTGCATATCTGACGTAAAAGAACCATATAACCCGAGAATCACAAGCGCCTGAATAATGGCATATACGAGAATACCGCAAACTGCGATAATCGTAGACCATAACAAGGGCACCCGCACAATCGTCGTAATAATCAGAATAAACGAGATCGTGCTAACTGCCGTCATAATCGACGACAAATCCAGCTCCGCCCGAATCAAATAACTGATCAAACTCATAATTAGCGAGATCAGCGCTACCGATCCGACATAGTCCAGCGGACGTAACCGAAAGATCGAAAGCATCAGTGCAAAAACCGCTAGATTCTCAACACTGGAAAAAAATACAAATCTTATTGCATCAAGCAACTTTCTTCCTCCTAATTCAAATACATACATAAATTATACGTGAATTGGTAGCTTTTTCAATATGAAAAATGAAGAGTATTCAAAACACAAATAATCGGATAAGTATGCAGTGTAATTCTGCTGCTTATCCGACCGATTTTGGCATATATATGTGATTGGATGATCTATATCCTTATATAATATAAGAACTTGCTTACAAGCACGCACTCTTATATACATCTATTCCATTAGATAAAGATAGTCTTCTGCTATGAACTTCTCAAACAGTTAGCATACTGTCGCAGATCCAACACACCTCAATCTTCCGAAACATCTGCCCGCAATACGCTAGCAACTTCGATCATCTTCGGAATGACCGCTTCATTGGCACCAGACACATACAGATCGCCGCCGTAATGACGGAATGGAATCGTCGCCGTGCCCTGATGCCATAAGAAAAAGTCGCCTTCAATCGACATGGTCGTCTCTCCTTTGACAGTAAAGACCGGTGTATATTCAATATCCGCCTGAGTTGCAAAATAAGCTTGGCACTCCTCCAGCGTAATTTCTTTGGCAGCCTCATCAATATTCTGCATTTCACGTGTAATGCGATAACGTTGACTCATGGTTTCTCTCCTTTTGACTCTGAATTAAACGTCCAATACTTGGACACTTAGCATTCTCGAATCTATAGTATACACAAAGTTATGCACAATATACAAAGAAATACGAGACAATTTCAAGCAAAAACCCTCCATAGATCGGAGGGTTTACAGGCAATGATTTGAGATTTTCAATATAGAGGATGACATTATATTGTAATTAGCATATATGCAGGAATGTAAATCAACGCAGCGCATCAATTGCTGCCTGTACATACGACGGAATAGAACGATCGTGCTTCTCCATCATATTGCGTGTATAAACGACCAACTGCTTGCCATCTACTACAGGATAGCCGCACTCGTGCTCCCCTTTGTATTCGATAACGGAACCTTTCGCATGCTTCCTTGCATCCTCATATTCGATCAACACATGGAACACTTGATTTGCCGTCTTGTCGATATACGCATAAGCCTCGCTAGCCATGCATCTCCCTCCTTTGTCTCTGCTTGGTTCAATAATTGGTTTGTGCTTTTTTCTATTATGTAAATGTTGACTACAAAGTGCAAGTCCGGGAACCGAGAGATCAGACGCAGCAAGGGATTGTGGGTAGTAGCGTTTGATGCTGTATCAATAATCTAGCATGCAAAATGCTTATTAAATTTAGAGTATATCCCATTCTAAGTTCTAAGTTCTAAGTTCTAAGTTCTAAGTTCTAAGTAGGTACGGCGAATGAATCTGCGTGAAACAACAAAGCGCCCTATGAAGTTCAAGCAATCTGCTCTCACTGCTTCATCCTCATGAAGCACAACCGATCATATTACACATTGGTTCGTACCTATACATACGGCTCATCAAACGGTAGTTTTGCCAGTTTTCATCGTATAGACAAACAAGCGTACAACAACCAGCGCCAGACCAATCCATAACAATGCACTAAGCGGCACATCTCGCAAAGCAAGCTTGATTGTCATAAACAACGTAGTAAGTGGAATCAAAATAACAAAAACTAACGCAATTGCAAAAACGATTCCAATGATTCGATTGAGTAGGATTTTGTTCATACTGAATAGGCTCTTTTCTTTAAGAGTTATGAAAATCAATACACGATTTATTCCAAATCCACATATTCATCTATTCTCAACATACATGTATTTTGTATGTTAAAGTTCGTCTATCATTGTGTAGCAGCAGCTCTCATCATTACTATGTGTAAATTATTCGCTAGAAATTTGCATTCCCCTGCTATGTCGTGAAGAATGATTAGCATTTATTTTGGATTTGGAGAAGCTGCTTGATTTTGTCAACCGTTCCATCATTGTGCGGAACATGCATATTAATTTGTAAATCAGGGGCTTGTGATGGATGAACAGACAAGTGATCAAAGTTTAATACTCCGACAACAGGATGATACACCTCTTTCATCATATTGAACGTATCTACCACATCATGTTTCGCCCACATACGTTGAAACTCCGAGCTGATCATAGATAATTGTTCCACCTGCTGTTTCCACCAAGGATCATCTGCGTATTGTGCATAATTGGAGCGGAATTGCGCCATGATCATATGAGCATGCTGCTCCCAATGCTCTCCTTTCAACGTGCGAAAAAAGTCAGATGTAAAGGTAATCCACAAAAAATTATCATCATGCTCATCAGGAGTCGGTTTATTTTCCTCAAAAATGAAATTTGCTTGGTTACGGGCGATAATATTCATCTTTGTATCCATAATACTTGCGGGTGTGTATTCCATGCTATCAATCAGTCTTTGCAATTCCAAACTAACGCGAGTTTGAGGCCTTTCTTGCTGGGGAGGAGATTGACGATGGGCAAGTAGAAACATATGCTTTCGTTCTGCACTATTCAGTTGTAAAGCTCTTGCCACACTTTCCAGAACTTCGATTGATACGTTAATAGGTCTCGCTTGCTCCAAATAAGTGTACCACTCCAAACTAACTCCAGCTAACATCGCTACTTCAGTGCGACGTAATCCAGGTGTTCGTCTTCGTCCAAAACCTGAAATACCTGCTTGCTCCGGTGTTAACCGCTCACGACGACTGCGCAAAAAATGAGCGAGCTCACTGTATCGATCAAACTCCACATCTGCCATAGTTTATCCCCCTTACTATAATCTGAATCGGTTGATTATCATCGGTGTGTACATAAAGACCATGATTGTAGATAGTATTGCCAGTACTAGGATAAAGGCTCCTCTCCCTGTTAGCTTCACAGCTTTATACAATAATACATGCAACCCTATCTACTTTAAATAAGAAAGGACGAAGTAACATGAAATTACACAATAATACCATTTTAATTACAGGAGGATCAGCAGGCATTGGACTAGAGTGGACGAAGCGACTGCTTGCATCTAATACATTAATTATTACCGGAAGAAATGCAGAAAAGCTTGCAGATGCCAAAGCCAATTTTCCAGAACTGCATACTTATGTGAATGACATTTCAAAAGAATCTGAGCGCATTACTCTGTTTGAGAACATCACTTCTGAACATCCTGAGATAAATGTATTGATCAATAATGCAGGGGTCATGCGATTTCCGTCGTATCGTCAACCAGAACCATGGACAATTACAGAGAGCGAGATTTTGACTAACTTCTCTGCACCTGTACATTTGAATACCTTATTCGCAAAATATTTTAGCGAGCATTCTCGTGAAAGTACCATTATCAATGTTACGTCTGCTCTGGCTCATGTCCCACTTGCACATTCCGCTGTATATTCAGCGACAAAAGCAGCACTTCATTCTTACACAATTTCATTGAGACATCAATTGAAAGATCAACCGATCGAAATTATTGAATTGGCTCCTCCCCAAGTTCACACCGATCTGGGTGCACCGGGGTTGAATGAAGCAGGAATGCCGTTGAGTATGTTTATAGATGAAGTAATGGAAGCATTGGAACGTGGGGAACAAGAAATTGTGCCAGGCATCGCGAAACAGATTGCACATGCATCAAGAGCAGAAAAAGAACAATTTTTTGCACAAATCAACTCGTAAATTGAGACTTCATTCTAATCGAATATAACAATTATTATTATTATATCTGCACATAACAAAAGGTTTGAATGCGACCACTATGAGGTATCTAGTGACCATCGTATTCAAACCTTTTACTGCTACATTATATGATTTGTACATAAAAAAAGCCCTTGCTACGCAAGGACTTTCGGCGATGACCTGTAGTGGGATCGAACCACTGACCCCTACCCTGTCAAGAATACAGGATAACAAATCATCAATATATCAAGCGTTTATACGATTTGTTTATATCAGACTACAATCTTGCAATTTCTTATATCTCAATTATATAGTAGTTGGCAAACGATTCATAGCCTTTGCTTGAAATTCGTAGATAGTGGTCACATCAATAGCATCTTAAAGTAATGATTTTAACTGTATACGATACCAAGTAACGATAGAATTATCTGATTTAAGTGTCGCCTTTAATTTAAAATATCCTTGTGGTATAGAGGAACTAACTTTAGCCGCTTTAAGTGTCACTGACGTTCCTGTAGAACTTTGAATTGTTGCCTTATTTGTTGCAGAAGATTGATCATCTGCAAATAATAACCAAGTTACATCTTCTTGATTAGGATTTACTGTGGAAGTCCACGTTCCTGTTTTTTCACTTGTAATTGTTATATTACCAGAAATAGTTATTGCTTTCTGTACTACATTGGAATGTGCTTTTACTTCATAATAATCGACTACGCTTGTATCATCTTGAAGAACAGCCTTTACATAAAAAATGACATCTGCCCCTGTAGTATTAGTATTCTTCACATATATCTGATTGGCTGAATCTTCTTCTGCGATATAAGCAATAGAAACTGGAACGTCTGTCACTTTATCACTAGATACCAATGACCAATTTACTTTATGATTATCTTCTTGTTTTCCATTGTTGTACACAAACTTCCCTAAGAACATCGTATCGTTATAAATCAATTCGTGTGCTGGATCATGCCCTGTATAAATCATGAGGGCATAATTATTAGGCACATAATAGTTTAAGTGCATTGGTACATATCCATAAACAGATGTATCAGAAGCTAGTGTTACTTTTACATATACATCTTCTGGAATCCCTTTGTTCACATTGAGTAGAGTTGCTGTTCGATTGGTCATGTTACCGAGTTGCACAATATCCGATGAAACTTCTGTAGTCATATTTGCATAAACGACTTGATAACTGACCACTGCATCCGGTATAGGTACACCATTGTTATATACTGTACTTTTGATTGTTGAAGAATCGTTATATTCCAGCGTTGTCTTATCTGTAGATACTTCAATTGTAAACTTATCTGGAATTTTAACATTGATAATAATAGAATCTTTGAATCTATCGTTATTAGCAACTTGTGCTTTGATTGTAGTTGTACCCGCTGAAATGGCTGTAATTAAACCAGAATCATTTACTGTAGCCACATTTGGATTAGATGAACTAAATACAATAGATGTACCAGTAGGAGCCTTATATTCAATCTGTGAAGTATTATCTGTAACGAGTAGAGTATGATTAGGTGGTGCTGTAATTGTAACGGCACACACCTTGCCACCAGCCACGTCATTAATCAAATCATCAGTACTAGCATCAATTTGATCTACATCTGCTGTAATCGTGCAAATACCTTTACGATCTACTTTATTAATACCTGTGACCTTGTATGCGCGACCTTTCACAATAAAACGATCACTTAATTTGATGGTGGCAGCCGCTTCATTATCTTGCATATGTACATTGATTGTACCTGTTGGAATGGACATAAACTCGTTTGTTTTAATGCCATAAGTTACCGTTTCAATATAAGCATCTACAGTTGAATAAATACAGTTATGATTAAATACAATTGTAAATGGCACTTTACGCATAATGCCTTTATATTTGTTATATCGTTTATCATTTTGCTCTGAAATAATTAAATACTTAATATTGTTGTAGATTACAATATCCCCGCGATTCAATGAATCTAGGGTAGTGATTTGTTTATCATCATAGTTCTGCTCAAGTTCTGTATTCGTAATAAGTGCTTGTCTTGGAATATTGTTTACAGAAATCGTCTTACCTAATTGCGAGAGTATAAACAAAAAATCTTTATTATTACTATCTCCGAATAAATTAAACTCCATTTATTTTCCTCCTTCTGAAAAAATTGCGATACATAATAGTAAATTAAATGATGTTAGAAATAATAGAATGAATACTATATTTTCATTTTTAATAATTCTGTATTGGTGAATGAGTAAAGTTAGGATAAAAGCAAGAATACTAATGAATACATACATCATTGATTGAATAAAAAGAATGTGCTGGATTCATTTGTATTAACATCTGTAGGTAATAGTCTAAGTTTACGTTCAATCTGATCGATTCGATTTTGTAAATTCTCTGCAAAGGCACTAACAGTGATATCATCCTCTTTGTAGTTCTTCATATAAGATGGATTATTTGCCACACTATTCAGAATTGCTAAAGTAGTCAATAATAGTTTCCGTTTGAATACTAGAGAAGATGAATCGTATATATCTGTAGATGTTAAACCTTCTTCTTCTAAATAAATAGAAAGTTGATCATCTGGCATGGTAAGCCCAACTTCCATTTTTACACGTTCAAGATTAGTAATAGTCATATCGTTTTCTCCTTTTGATTTTGGTGATAGAAAAAAGCCACTCTTTTAAAGAGTGACTTGGTATAAGTTAGTTATTTTAATTTAGAAAAATCAACTTTATATGTGACTGATAATTCTTTACCTGCGTATAGATAAACTAATTCGGCATTCTTACTAAAATCTATTTTACTGGCATCAAAAGATGCAATAATTACTTTAGTATAAGCAGGAGAATCAGGCCAAGAATAACTTTGATCTGCCCATTCGCCTTTACCAGAAATATTAGTAGGCTGTAACATTTTATTTCCTTGCTTTAAAACGACATTTACATGATCAGTATAATCAAGATCATTACCATATGTTTTTAACTCAAAAGATAATTGATTAGCATTTAATGCTCTTTTTGAAAATGCTTTTCCGTCACTCAATGTATAAGATTCATAATTGTCGAACTTCAAAAAAGCAGCCCTCATGATATTCAAATATGTTGTAGAAGCCCATACTTCTGGTTGCCATATTTGCATGTTATCCTTAATAATACTCAACTGTTGAGTATTATTAAATTCAAGCACTGCATCATACCCTTTTTTTGCTGTACCAATAGCCTGTTGAATCTTAGCATCTGAGAGGTTAAATAATGACTTCTTCACTGTATCGCTTTTATTTGCTGCAAACGATGTACTGGAGAAAAACATACTCACAACCAATATCATTAAAATAAACTTACCTGACTTGCTTAATATTCCGCTTCTTCTTTCCTTCATATAAACCCCTCCAAATTATTTATGTATCAACATTCTAAGTTGTATATTCTTATAAAGTTATGTTGAACATAGATTCTATCGGAATATAACAAAAGATAATTTAGGAATTTATAGAAATTAATAGATAGTGGTCACTATCACAGTAATAAGAAAAGCACCCCGTTAGGAGTGCTTTTTCTTATTTAATAAAGTTCAATAATATTTAGGATTTATATTTTCTTTTATCCATTTTGATAATTCTTTATATTTAATTGTCAATTCATCATTAAAAAAATCATCGTGTGGTGCGATATCGAACTGTTTATGATAGTTCTCAACTTGAGTCTTTAGATGATTAATCATTACATATTTGTTTTCACTATCTTTATTAATAGTTGGAGTTGCTGAAATAATTTTCTTATCTTTCATCGGAATATACACGTAATATCTTGTTATACAATCAGATACAAAGTTTTCTTCAATTTGGATAGTGTACACTTTAGAATTAAATATAATATTTTTTCGTCTAATCTCCATCAATTCATTTCGCTTTTCAGAGAAAATAGAATACTTATCTTCTCCAATTTCGTCAATTAACTCACATATACATTGACTGATTTCACGCCATACCGAGTTTTTCTCAAAGAGTTCGTTTATTCTTGTGTTTTTATAATAAAATGAAAGGCTGATTGTATCATCTTCATATTTTTCATAAGTTAATTGTATACTTTGACCTTTATGCTTAAAATCTAATCCACTATCTCTCATATTTTTAAAATCCTCCTATTATAAATAGTATTAAATTTACATAATTTAAAAATTATTTTTTTGTGTTTATGTGTAAATGAGTAAGCTAGACGATCTCGAAAAAAATTTAGGGTAATGCTCCCCTTAGAACGCAAGCACTTTTCAGCAAAATAGCACCTTATTATAGCTTTAAAATAAAAAATAGAGTACATAATCTATATCAAATATGCATAATAGTACAAATTCATGCTCTATCACATCAAAATACATCAAAAATAGACCATCATCTAGCCTAGATAGTGTTCTAAATAGATCATAACTATTCTTATGGTCTATTTAGAGTATATTAATTCAAATTCGCCTGTGATAGAACTTTCATTCAAAAACAAACTCAAAATTATAAATTTCAATTTTCTTTTCATCGATTTATTTATATATAAGTCTGTTTGTTATAAATAATACTTATCCATTATTTATATTGTATACCTAGTCCTTAGAAGTTCAGGACAATATATGTCCCAATGCTTCTAAGACGGGTATGCGTATGGTTGTATAACAATACACATAAAATTCAAACTACTTACTCATTCTTCTTACAATTGAAAAACTATAATTTTAACTTTCTGTATTATCGTCTTCTACAGTTCCAGAATTTACATTATCAATACTTCTTACATTCTCTCTTGCCAATTTCTCTAACTCTCCACCTACATCAGTCGTATACGGCGACTGTCCTAGAATACTTTCAATAGAGATGGCTCCCATATCACGTAATTTAGACAGGTTATCAATAATATCCTTCTCACTTTGTGGCATAGCATAAGCAAATACAATATCAATCGTATCAAACTGCTCGTCGCTAAACATAATCCCCTGTAACTCTAATAGTTTCCTGATCTGATCTAAACGCTGCATCATACTAAGCTTAATATATTTCTCACTCATCATTGCTTTGAGATTACTAAGACTAAATAATAACTTGATGCTTGTTTCTGATAAATTACTGATATCTACTTTACCCATTACAACACCGGGCGTATTACTAATGTCTAGCAAAGAAGTCATTAAATGCTTATACAATGATTCAAATGCATCATGATTAAACTCATTGTTCTCAAATTTAAAATCCGCATCACTATCAAGCACCAGACCACCACCTACAACCTCAGTTGGCAACCCTTGATCTCCTTTTAATTGTTGTCCCTTTAGCACTGGAATCCCTGTTATATATTTATAGAACGCATCAACGCTTTTACTTATTAAATCCTCCATACTATCTAGTATAGTCTTGTAATCATCGAGATCAGAGCGACCATAATTTACATCAATTGGATTATCGTTCTTATACAGAATTGGTAGCCCACTAAGATTAGTATACGTACCTTTTAAATAAACTTGTCCACCTGCATTAGAATACTTTTCTACACGTTCAGGATAATATACATTATAGAAACTGATGTTACTCAAAATATAATGTTCAATAAACGCAATATATTCTCCATCTACATTATAAACAGGATAACTATCAGCAGGGTCAAACAATTTAGATGTAATCTTGCCATCTTTAATATAGTTATATTCGTAAGCATTACCAAATTTATTTACGCTATGTACAATATCAAAATCCATCTTCTCGTATCCATTTTTGTATACTTTCTTAATGGCATTTACAACTTCTTCATCCCCTGTAATTGTCACTTTATTTCCTACCAGATAGGCAGTTCCAAATTCTATCAATCGTTTTGCATATTGCAGTACAATCTTTCTTGGTACAAATCGTTTGCCATTAAACATTTCATCAACTCTATTATTGATAGCATGTAAGCCAGCCAAATATTCTTTTGTATCCAGAATATTATGAATACGCATTTGTTGATTGATATCTCCACAATATTCTTCAAACCAATGCTGACCATATCCAAAGTCTATAATAAACTCATCAATTAAATGATTATACGAACTCACTATTTGCTTATTAACACTCATTCTATTAACTCCTTTATTTGTTGTTAAACGTACCATTTATTTGATTTCATCCCTTGAATACATAGTGCTGTAGCAATAACTAAGTCATCGTGGTAATTGCCTGATTTGTTACCCATCTTGCCATTGGCATTCTCAACAAAGATGATCATTTCCTGTAACGTTTCTTTATCATTAATCTGAATTAATTCTTTCTCAAATTGCTCCTTCATATCTTGGATCATAATTACTTTCGTTGTATCTGTCGTCAAAAATCCAAGTTTAAGTTTACGCTGTCCTTTTTTATCATAGGTTTTATGTTTATACATATTCATATATTGATAAGTTTCTCGTAGACGCTCAATTACTGGTAATCCATAACTATTTCTTTCCACGCAAAGTAGAGCATAATTATAAAATCTGCCAATCTCGTTAATAAAATCAGCAAATTTATAAACACTCATCTGGTTACTCATAAATCTAGCAACTTGTATCCCTTCACTATCAAAAATAGCAATTGTACTATTATCCTTATTTGATCCAGATGCTGTATCCACTCCGGCATAATATTTCATATTCCGTTTGGGTAAATGGTAGATGGACAAACCTTTCTTTCCAACAAATTTCAATAACATCTCAGATAGTTCACATTGCAAATCACTACACGATAACTCTGGTAACGCATAATCTAAACGTTCAAGTATCTTACCTTGGTTGAATACGTTATAACCGCTGACCTTAAAGCTCTCTTGTGGTGTACTAGGGTATTCTTGTTGAAAATCTGATAACTCCATACCACCAGATAATTTCCATCTACGCCACATCAAAAATCTCAGATTACAACCATTTTTATATAAATTCTTCTCATATTCATCTAAATCATTTTCACGTAATCTATATTTATGTTTGGCATAATACCATTTTTCGGCTTCGTCATGATCTTCTCTAAACTGTTCTTTGTACGCATCTGCAAACCAATTATAAAAATATGCTTTATAATTACTATTGCCTTTCCATGCTCTCATAAACAAATCATAATAGAAGTTCATACCATTGGCAGTAGTCTCGATGACCAATTTACTATTCTCATTTTTGGCAAGAGATTGTTCAATCGAAGTTAATACTTTTTGTTGATTCTGATAAAAAGCAAATTCTGATAATAATATAAATTGAAAGTTGCCCCCGCGACCTACATTTCCACTTTTACCTTCACTACTTGCAACTTGTATACGTGAGCCATTGGTCAAAACTAATTCATTACGATTATCTCTGACTGTATCAGGAAATTTACCTTTGTACTTCTCCCTCGGTAAATTATCATTAGCAAACTTTAACTTGTTAAATAATGAGGATACGGATTCTGCGGACAAAGAAACAATCATATAAGATGTATTAGGAAATTTAACTGCATTCCATAAACAATACGCTAAACTTAGAGTAGAGAATCCTATTTGTCTGGACTTTAGCACCTGTGAAAATTTACCCATACTATCAATAAACTCTGATTGTTCCTTATTTAAAACAAAGGATACAGTTTCCCCTTTATTGTCAACAATCTTTATAAAATTCTTACTAAATAATTTAAAATCATCATATACAATATCAAATGTACTTTTCTTCTTACTCTTACTTACTGTAGTAGTCATTCATTCCCTTCCTTTACATAACAAAAAGAGATAGCCCATTTAGACTATCCCTCATCTGTTTTAATATTATAATTCTAAGTGATCATGTTCCTCTTGCTGATCCGTACCATGACGTTTAAAGTAGTTCTCTGCTTCTTTCTTATGTAAATTAATTTCTTTATTAAGCTTTAACAACATATCAATATCCTTAGGTTCTGGTGATTCACTATGTTCTACTTTCTTCTTACATAAGTTATAGATAAGAATCAAATCTTCTGCTTGTTTTGTGGCAAGTATAATAGAGGTGATATGTTTAAATTCTGCTGTACGTTCCCATCTAATATATGTATTGAATGTTTTTAAATCTACCATTTTCAAAAATTCTTGTTCTGTCGGTGGCTTCTCTCTACCAAACCATAAATCAAATTTATATTTAATGTACAGAGCCTTTTTGTACGGTAATTGCTTTAGCATTTCTTCAACTGTCATTTACATTCTCTCCATTCAAATGATTAAACTTAGTAGATGCGTGATTACATATCCAGCACCAATATAGGTTGGAACAATAATCATATTTCGGAATATTTCTACACTTGCCATTTTAATGATTGATTTCATTTAAACTATCCCCTTAATTGATATCCTGATTGTATGACGGGGAATTACCATCTCGATTAAAACACTTCGCCTTGCGGCTCGTAATCGTTTTAATCGACCTGCCCTTCATCCCCGTACCCCTTGAGGGCATCCTAGATCATTATTAGAATATACTTTTATGTAACACTAACGTAAGACAATGCGCTAGCATTGGATTACACAGTGTACCAGTCGAAACATTCGTTAGAATGTGACGCTGCTACGCTGATGGTCTTGACCTTTTACTTTTATATCAATTAAGTTCCACTCAAAAAACCTTTTACTCAATTGAAAAAATAAACAAAAAAAGGATTAAAAAAGTACATTTGTGGCTAATATATATATTTATATTATTAGGCTGCAATGTACTTTTTTTATATAATTTTCATCTAAAAAATCCTTTATATAATTGAAAAATTTTATAAATTATAATTCACTTTTTACTGGAATTATTAATTAATTCTTGTAAAATTGGCTGTTGCCATTCAATTAATAATTTAATCAATTCTTTCGTATTATGTAAATATTCATTTTGTACTCTATAATCTTTTACTTTCTCTTTCTGATGCTTTAGGGCTAAAGCTTTTTGAATTCTATTCTCAGTATTCTCTTTTAGTTTATTAGATACAGACTGATTTATATTAGATTTTTTAAGCTTACGTGCATAATCTTCTAATATATAGTGTTTAACATCAATCCATGCTGTAGCAATATATTCTTCATTAAAAATGATCTCATAGGACTTATATGTATACAGGATATTTAAACGATCATTTAGCTTTTTGTTGATTGATTGTTTATACGCTTTCCATTGAAATTTTGCTATGACTTCATTTTCACTATTACATTGGAATTCATCTAAGGTTTCTCGCTCAATATCTATAATTTTTCTGATTTCCTCTGTATTTGCTTTTTTATGAACTTTTGTAACTTTATTTTCTAATTTATAATCATATGTAGAATTTCCATAATCATCATAGTCTTCTTTTATTGAAATTACATAATCAATATCGTTTTTAGGTAAATCAATATTAAGTTGACATATGGTAATTGACCTATTCCAGAAGACCAACTTCTTTTTCTGCAAGTTATTTAAAGCAGTAACAACGCTATTTTCAATTGAAGACATAGACAGGTCATAGAATTCCAAAATCTCCGATTTACCTATATTTGTTAATTCATTGAGATGTGGAATTTGATATCTACCTAAATTATAATTACCATTAACCATATTTAATGACTTAAAAAGTTTACTTTTAGGTAAAAATAATAATCCATTATTCTCACTTTGTATCAGTAAATCTAATATCAGTTCTTCGACATCATTGATAAATCCATATTTTGCAGTTTGCTTTCCTCTCGGCTTTCTATAAACCTTATCAATGATCCATTTATGACCTTCATTATGGTGTTCAAAATAATTACTCCAATGTTTAATCTGCGCTTGCTTTGAATTAGTGGGCTTAGGTTTTTCACCTAATGTTTCACATAATTCTTTATAATTCTTATAGATTTGACCTTTTTTAATCTTTTCGATATTCATTCATTTTCCCCTATTCTATTTCTTTATATCTCTTTATTTTCCTTGATTAAACTCAACCATAATCCGATACAATTCCTCTGACTTTGGAAATTGCCAAAATTGATCTTTTGTCTTGATATGTAATCCTGTACAAATCCATTCAATATCCTTTTCATAACGAATATGCTTTGCTAATTTTCGATCATATACATAAAAATATTTCTGCTGCATTTTATCACTCCATTAAACGACTATGCTGTATTTACATTTATCTTTTCCGGTTAACGCCAAACTAAATATGCCCGTATCAGGTTTGATTGTATGTTCATTTATTCTTGTTATTTTATTGTCCAATGCTTGTTTATGTATAAAGTGATCTATAGGTAATACGAAATCCTTTTTAAATAAACGACTTAATTCTTTTAATTTTATATTCGTTTGCAAATGACCATTCTGATCTACTCTAATCTTGTCTTTCAAATTGTAGGTTTGATTCATACGATTGAAATCCATTTTGGTTACAGTATCCAAAAATGTATTCACTTGATCATAGCCCAATGACTTCATCATTTGATAATGGATCATAGCAAAATAATCGCTTGTTGAATAATGACCTAAATAAGAACTGTCGATTGCTAAAAGTACCATCAGCATCTCTTTATCTTTAGGAAGTGGAATATCATAATAACTCATTATTTGTAATAGTGTTGACCCGCTATACTTATTTGCGTAATTTCCACTATGAATCATTTGAATGTTGTTCAAGTTAGCAGATTGAGGATTAACCATACTCTCACTATTGATTCTGGTCACATGATTATCCCAGCACTTTCCATGTTCTAACGCTATATCTACACCAATCACTTCTTTTTTATCAACAGTTATAGATTGATAAATATCTGTAAACGAATAAAAATATGTAATCTCATACCCAAATAATTGATTCAGTATGAAGCAAGAAATGAAACTATCTAGATCATCGCTCATACATAAGTTATACTTGCCTTTTTCATTTTCGTTTGCCCATTGCGGGAATTTTTGTTTTAGTTCATTGTTCATAATTAGATGAAAAGTTCTCATCTAACCATCTATTTTGTTACTCCCTGATTTATTGTTCTCCCTGTCATTTCAGTTCACTCAATTAAATTGTATAAAATATATAAACTTAATTACGATTTACGAATCAACCCTACAAATCAGAGAGTTAGAAATGAATCCCTTCATTGTTACACCATCCTTTAGTTTTATTATTCTATTTCCTATTTCTTAACTTAGTTATCTTCAATAATTTGTTGATACTTTGCTATCAAGTCATCATTCATATTTGTTTTGCATTGTTCAAATTGTGAGAGTAGAGCAGCAGATACTTGTAATTGTTTAGCTAATTCCTTTTGTTTAATCCCTTTAGAAATGCGCTTTAACTTCCATTCCATTCTATTCATCTCATTATTCATTACATTGTCTCCCTACTTAATTAATTTAATTTAAAAAAGTGACAGAGGACTATCAAAATCCTCTATCACTTTTTTAGTTATTGGTTATTTGCTTGCTGCAATTGTGAGTTTAGATACGGCTTTATCACTCATGATACGCAAAGTTGCTTCTGCTACTACAAAGCCACCAGAAGCATCACCAGTTTGAGCCAATGGTTCATAGTGTGGAGCGCGTAAATAATCAATAAACAGATAATCTGCGTTAGCAAATGTAATCGTATTAGCACTTGCAGCGCGATCAACAAGGAAGTTTACTGTACCGTAGTTTGTTTGAAGTTGATCCACCTTCATACCATAAGTGTTAGCACCAAATGGAGCATCCACATTGTGCTGATAAGATGTGCGATTAACAAAGATTTCGTCTACGGCTTCTTTCATATCAGCGTTTAATACGGCAACAATATCACCTGTATTTGTTCCGTTATCATATAGTTTTCTTACAGCATCTTTAATTGCTTTTTCTGTCACAGCAGTATTAGTTACAACAGATGCCGCTGGAACCCACTTCTCTAAACCTTTCATAGTGCGTGGATTACCATTTGAGCCGTCATTGAGTGTGCCAGAGATTAGTTTCTGATTCATTGCTACTTTAAGTTCTTTGAGTCTCATTTGAATCTCAGCGCTTAGAATACCACTTTCAATCGCTTGTGCTGTGCCAGTGACCTTAGATGCTTTACTGAAAATTTCCAGAGCATTATTCAGTTCACGTCTACCACCAAATACTGTTCCAATTGGGTCTTCACCTTCTGGCTTACCACTCGCATTAGAAGTGTCGAGGGCATATTCTAGCCAAGTCTGAATACGTCCTTGTGCTTTACCAATTTGACCACGAGCCGTAATCATAGAAAGTAGTGGAGCATCTTGAATACCTACCATTGCGATTTCATTAACGAGGGATACGGATTGTGCAGAAGTAAAATCTGCACTTGTAAAAGTTGCCATTATAACATCATCCTTTTTATATTAGTTGTTGGTTAATTTCGATAGTTTAGCCGCAATCATATCTTTAACTGAACCTTTAGATTGTGCTTGCTCATATTGACTTTGCGACTTATGATTTTCAGGGATATAAGAATTTTTAATTTTACGATCATTTAGAATGGTATTGAGTTTATTAATTTTCGCTTGTAATTCTTCTGCACTATGTACTTGAAAAAATTCTGCAAAATCTTCTAACTCTGATTCTTTTAACGTATAATTGATTTCCTTCTGAAATAGTTCTTTCTCACGCGATTCTAATTGTAATTCAGTATCTGATTTCTCAATGGGTCTAAATTGCATCAGATCATCACGTTCAGAAATAACGGGATTCAGAAATTCATCTTCCCATTGTTTTTTAGCATCCTCTAACATTCCATCAATTTTAGTTTGTTGTTCAACGCTAAAGGTTACTTGTTGTTCTTGATTAGAACTTTGGTCTTCCATACATACATTCATCCTTTCTAAAATAAAGTAATTACTTAAAAAATTAAGGTAAAGAAAAAGGTTGTATCTATGCGTTCATAGACACAACCAAATAGGGAGAAAAAATAATGAATAAATCAAGCTTATTATTGATCTATGTACATTATTAATTTGAAGGTGATAACCTTCATTCGTGGTAAATAGATGTAATTAAATAATATTTACCGCCAATGAAATTTATCAATTTTAGGCTCCTTAGTATATACTAGTTTCCCAAAGCAAAAACTGCTATAATCACTCTATTTTTTGACGATTAATTATTTTGCAATCGCTAGTTTTTTCTCATTTTTGAATCTTTATGATTTTACTCCCTTAGTATAAGCATCCTATTAAAAATCAAACATCCTTATGCTTATTGGTTTTTTTGAGTATTGAAGATTTAGCTCTATGGACAAAATTCCAATTCTTATGGCTGTGTAACTTTTACTCCCAATACTTGCTCTACTACACCTTTAACTGCTGTTGCCAATTCTTTTTTGTTCATTTTTTATTTCTCCCTTTAGGTTGTTTTTTGGTTTTATTAAGAGTCAGAAATACCTTTGTGTTGGCTATTTTTCTGCTCCTTAGTATGGGTATACATTTTAAAGTAAAAATCCCTTATGTTTGTTGGTTTTTTTCGATATTGATAATTTAGCTCTATGGACAAAATCTTCATTTTTCGTAAAATCTTTGTTCTTTTTTTATGATCCTAAAAGCTTGAGTCTTACCTATGTTAAACATTTCAGCCAATCTTATCGAATTAAATTTTTTTGGGTCTTCAATATGTAACTCTCTCATTTGTTCTACTTCTTCATTTGTTAATTTTGATCTTGGGTGTTTATCTCCAGTTTGAGAGTGATTCATGTTTTCTTTTGGCGTTACCCATTCTAAATTATTAGAGTTATTATTTATTTTGTCTTCGTCAATGTGATTAACTTGCGATTTATTTTCTGGATTGGAAATAAAAGCTTCTGCAACTAACCGATGAACGGCACATTTTATACATTTTCCGTTTAAATATAAATTTATCGTTTCATACCCATGTAAATCTACATATTTTTTTAAAAAAACTTCTTCTTTGTGAAAAGATTTTATAAATCCAGTATTAGAAACCATATATTTTTTATCATAGCCTTTTATAAACTTCCATCTTTCTGTATGCAACTTGTATCTTTTTTTCATAAATTTCCTTTCTTTTATATTTTTAATTTTTCATTCTTTTTTTTCTTTTATATTCTAATTCTCTAATACGTTGTTTTTCTTTCGCACAACTCTCACAATAAATCTGCTCTTTCTTTTTATTCACAATCTCAACACCACATTCTTCACACAGTCCTAAGTTACGCCGAATATTTCTCAAGATCACCCAACCAAAACATTTCCAAAGTGTTTCTTTGTTGGAGTTTGGTTTAAACCATCTATAATCAATTTTAAGAGTGAAATTTACAAGAAAACAACAAGGATGAGAAAACTTCTACACTACCTTATATAAAGTGTTAGGCGGCTCACATGAGATTTTAATTTAATAGTTTTAATAATAAAAAAGACAGAGCCGTGATAGCTCTGTCCGGTTAGTTGTGAATTTAGATCATACGTCTATATTATTAAGTGGATTGAATTTATCATTCTCAGATTTTAACGCTGTACCCCACAATGCAAAATAACGAAGCGTCATACTTACATTTGCATGTCTAAGGATTTTCTGAATAGTGGCTACCGATGCTCCTGCAACTAACATACGATGTGCCGCCGTATGCCTAAACGTATGAGCAGATAAGCGAACGTTTTTAAAGTTCATATTTCCTTTCAGATGCTTGAAGATACATTTGATTGCATTATCAGTTAATGGTTTACCCCAACGATCTGTAAATACAAATTCAGGCAATGTTTTAAAAGTGTGTTCCATAAACATTTTATACTCAAGAAATTCACTTTTTAATTTATCGGTCATTGGAATAGAACTGGCTGTACGTTTCTTGCCCATTATAGTCACTACACCATTTAGTAAATCCACATCTGTCCATTTTAAATTAGCAGTTTCTCCTAAACGACAAGCAGAACCAAGCAGCCAAATAATTAAGAAATATCCACGATAAGCATACAACGATTTATCTCTATATTTTAGCTTCTGATAATATTTGAGCATTTGCTTTATTTGTTCATCTGAAAAGACTTCAATTTTAACATCTTCTTTCGTATACATGAGTCGCTTTGTTGGATTAGTTTTAGGATTAAATATCTCTAATTCTTTCTCAAAGTAGTTAAAGAATATTTTCAGTACATGTAATTTATGATTTACTGTAGTCGGATTATTACCCCTTTGTTTCTGGCAGTAGATCAAATAGTTTTTTACGATAGACATTGTGCAATCTTCTAAATTTACTACTTCATACTTAATCGCAAACTCATGAAATTCCTTCATAACATTCATATATGAAGTCAATGTACGATTAGAAATATTGCGGTACTCTCGATCTGACTGAAACTCTTGAAGTGAAAATTTGAATAACATAGCGACCACCATCCTCATTTAATTAAGAATGGCAAGATTGTCGTCTAAACAAACGAAAAAGGGTTTGAATACGACCACTATAATAATCATAGTGTAAAATCGCATCCAAACCCTTTGTCCATATAATATGATGACCTGTAGTGGGATCGAACCACTGACCCCTACCCTGTCAAGATAGTGCTCTCCCGCTGAGCTAACAGGTCATATTACAATCACAAGATTTAATATATCAAATCAAAAGAGCGCTGTCAATCCTAACTTGCCAAGTGAAAATCGAGATGTATGCATCCAGCACACATCTCGATTTTTTATTCAGCTTGTAGTTTATTAGATTATCTGTATAGTATGCTCCATTCATCTTCGTGAATTTGTCATACTTAAATATCTATTTCATACCTGCACTATCTTAACTGTAATCCTTCTCTCATACCTATCATTTGCTAGGGAAAAGAGTTACATTTCATCCAATCTTACAGCTTGCTCACCGATCCAGCTACGCCAATCAGCTGATCTTTGGTCAGGCTGCTATCCAGCGCTGTAATCGTAAAATAGTTCCCTTTCCATTCAAAGGTCACTTGTGCTCCGGTATCTCCACTCGCTGCGTAATAGTTCCCAGTCACTCCATTACTCAGCTTCACCTGAGTACTGCCTTTGCCAAAATCGCCGCCACTGTTATCGCGTGCGGCTGCGGAGACGCGCATGTGTTTGTATAGCAGGTTTACGCTGTCTGCGCCGTCTGCGGCTGCGACCTTGACGAAGGAATCTTGACTGCCGATCTGAGTTGGAGCATATGGTACGGCAAATGCGTCTACGCCAAAGCTGCTACGTGCTTGTTTGATCTGATTGATCTGGGATGTGGTGTAGGTGATGGATTTCAAACTGTTGGTGTTGCCAGTAGAGCTTCCGTTGCCGTTGTTCGTGTTTCCCGAGCCAGACGATGTCCCCAGCGATACTTTGCCTGCGGTAGCGTTGTAATTCACAGGCACGCTCAAAGCGTCTGCCATCGCACGCACTGGAAGATAGGTGGAGCCGTTGTATGTGATAGGAGATAGCTGCTCTCCATTCGATCCTTTTGCCGTATAGGCACTACCATTCACTTCGATCTGAATACCATGATTCACGTAGGCGCGGATCGATTCCAGCTTGGTGCCTGCGTATACGCCTACTGATGTAGTGAGTGTCATGCCTGCTGCCAGTGCGACGGTGATCCATGTTTTGGATTTCATGTGAAAGTCTCCTTTAAAGTTGGGATATATTCGATGCATGTACCTGATGTCTGTTGTTGTTCCTGCTCTTACTTTGACCAACAGTTGTATCGGTACAAGCTCGTCATTGTATCCAACTTGTAAACAATGAGCCGTCTCATCTTCATTTTATACTTAATATTGCGTCCAATACGACGTATCAGTCGGCGCAAAACGGCGCGGTAGCGGCTGATCCTTACGCTCCCACCCTTCGATCATAACAATCGTATGAGATCCAGACTGATCTTGCCAGTGTATGTATTGATGGGATTCCAACGACAACAACGTCTGCGTCAGCTGAGCACGAGTCTTATACGTTATAGCGGTCAATTCTTTCCATACCGGCATTCGCCTTCTGGAAGCAAAAAAGTTAAATAATACTCGTAGTAGCTTGCGTTCCGTATCATCCAGCATATCTGTCGCCTCCTGTACTTTTCCAGAGCTGGTGCAATCCAAACCAAGCAACAATCAAACCAAATCAATTCAATCTAATTCGATTGAGTTCCATTCCTATTCGCAAATAGGCAATCATAGATCACTGTTGTACCTTAATGCAATTACGATGTATATATTCAATCCGATATATGTATTCGACTAATAATAAGAAGGAACATATGTTCTTGTTTATTATAAAACTGCCATTGCTTTTTGGCAACAACATTTTGAAGGTTCCTCCCCATCTACATTCCGTCTTTTAGCTACTGCCGCGTTTCCCCTGAAAATACTAGTTCAGTACATCCTCCATCCAGCTTTACTATCTCCACTCACTATTCAACTGTTCAGTCAGCTAGCTGTTTAACAACAAAAAGCCGCTTCCTCTCTTCAATAAAGAAAGGAAACGGCTCAAGCTTTATCATATGCTATTGCATTCAATCCCCGGCAACATACTGCCGGACAAGCTACGATTAACGGATGTATCCATTAACCAGACTGGACAAGTCGCTATAAAAAGGGATTATTTACTTGCTGCGTCTTTGACAGTTACGTTGGTGCTTACACGTTTGCCGTCAAATTCGACACGAATAGCGGATGTTCCTTTGGCAACAGCGCTGATTTTACCATTGCTTACTGTTGCTACATTCGTTTTGGACGATGTCCATGTTGCATTTTGGCTAACATCTACGGTTTCGCCAGTATCATATTCCGCAGTCACCAGCAAGATCGTTGTTGTGCCTGTCGTCATTTTCAGCGATTTTTCGGATAGCGTCAGCTTTTTGAGCTGTGCACTTACCGTTACTTTCACTGTAGCAGTCAGACCTTGATACGATCCGGTCAGCGTTGTTGTACCCATACCAATCGCCTTCACGGAAGAACCTTTTACTGTCGCTACTGATGTGTTCGAAGATACCCAATTCATTTTGGTGGACAAGGTAACTGATTTGCCATCTGTATATTTACCTGTAACTTTGATCGATTTGCTTTTGTTAATCGCTAGATCGATATCGGTTGGCGTTACTACGATAGAAGCCAGTTTGCCTTCCATTTTCACGCTAACGCGAACGGTTTCGTTCAAGTACGTTCCTTTGAGGGAAGCTGTACCTTTGACAAGTGCTTTCACGTTATCGCCTTGAACCAACAATTTGTTGGAACTGGATGTCCATACGATATCGTCACTTACATCTGAAGTAGTGCCGTCTGCCGCTACTGCCTGTACCGTCGGGATTGCAGCTGTTGCTCCAACTACCACGCTCAAGCTAGTTGCGCTTGGAGTCAGGTTGAGGATTTCTGTTTTCACAGTAACCGGAACAGTCACTTGCATATTGCCTACCGTACCGACCAGATTTACATTACCGGCAGTTTCACCAGTAATCTTCGTGCTAGTCAGAGATGCAGCAGAACCGTCTACTGTCCAATCTACAACTTTGGACAGATCCGTTGTTGTACCGTCTACCGCTGTACCCGTTACTTTTGGCAACGTCACGGATTTGCCAGTAACCAGATCAATGGAAGTTACGTCTGGTTCCAACTTTTTCATTGTTTTGTATACCGTAACTTTGAAGCTCTTCGTGAAATCTTCGTACTGCGCTTTGATCGTCGATGTGCCTTCTACCCATGGAGTAAGCACACCTTTGTCTACCGTTGCGACCAGTGGAGCGGAAGATGTCCATGTTACATCCGAAGTGATATCTTTGACATCTGTCGCATTTGCCAGTTCAGCTTTGATCTGAGTTGGCGTTTGACCGATAAACATCACTTGATCGTCTTCTGGAGTTAGAATCAGACCTTGGAAGGAAGAACGAACATATAGTGTAGCAGTAGTAGTTAACGTTTTGTATTTGACAGTCAATGTTGTTTTACCAGCGGACAAGCCTGTTACTTTGCCGTCTACGACTTTGATGATTTTGCTATCGTAAGTGGACCAAGTAACTGTATCCAGATCGGTAACATCTGCTGTCGTACCATCTTCTTGTGTAGCTGTAACTGTAATCTGTTGGGAATCACCGATATTCAGATTCAATTCGGAACCGATAGACAGGCTCAAATCGCTATACGAACTAGCTACCGTTACCGGAATCGTTACTTTCAGATTACCAACGGTACCAATCAGACTTGCTGTACCGATATTTTCACCAACGATGCTGGTGCTAGTCAGTGTCGCAATATTGCTATCCACTTCCCATGTCATTGCTTTGGACAGGTCTGTCGTTGTACCGTCCAACGCTGTTCCTTTGACAGTAGGCAGTGTGAGCGTTTGATCTGGAGTCAGATCGATCGATTCTACACTTGCTTCGATTTTCTTCATCTTTTTGTAGACTGTTACATCAAACGACTTGGTGAAGCCTTGATATTTAGCGGTGATCGTTGCTGATCCCGCTGTCCATGCCTGCAATACGCCGCTATCTACCGTTACATTGAGCGGTGTGGACGAAGTCCAAGTTGTTTTGCTCGTTACGTCTGTTGTTGTATCGGAATCAATCACTTCTGCTTTGATCGCAGCCGATTTTTGACCGACAAACATAACTTGATCCGTTTCTGGTGTCAGATTCAATCCGTCAAAAGATGTACGCACATAAATCGTTGTGCTGTCGGTAAGACCTAGATAACTAACAGTCAATGTAGTGGAACCTTGTGCAACGCCATCTACTTTACCATCATCTACAGTTGCGATCTTCGTGTCATATGTAGACCACGTAGCCAGATCGCTCACATCTACTACAGTACCGTCTTTCTTGGTTGCTTTTGCAGTAAATGTATACGGCTCATCGATATTTACATTAGTGATTTTGTCCGAAGAAGGAGACAAAGCTAACTTAGTATACGGTGAAGTGACTACGACTTTTCTAGTTGTTGTAAATCCGCTATATTTGGCAGTAATGGTTACCGTACCTGCTGCAAGCGGTTTGATTACGCCTTGGCTAACTTCAACGATTGTAGAGGAGCTTGTTGCCCACGTTGCCGTCGTTGTAATATCTGTTTTGGTTCCATCGCTTTGGATAGCATACAAAGTCAATTCGGTTTCGCCACTGTCGATGGACAAATCCAATGTTGTAGAATCGGAGAATTTGATGGAGGCTACAGTTGTGTCTGCAGCAAAGGTCGATGCTGGGAATAAACCTAAGATTATTGCCAACAACAGTACCAGTTTCCCCAATCTTGCCGTTTGTGTCATTATTTTCTCCCCTTAATTATAGTATTATCTGCGTCCAGTCCTTAACTTATATCGGAGCGATAGGCGAAAATTTGAAGGTTTTTCCGCAAATAAACACTAATTTTTCCCAAAATAAGACTATCGTCCTGTATACAAGACGATAGTCGCGATTAGTTTGAAGCTTGATTTAACTTTAGTTGTAAGCGTTATAGATGCCCTAGCTATGCGGTTTCTAAGCTCCTGTCATTTAACAACCGCGACGCGAACGAACGACAAACTGATAATCAGCTTTCGCAAATACGCGTTGGTCATCCAGGATAACGCGCTCACGATTATGTCGCACCAGCTTGGCGAACGGCTCGATCAGTTCGTCCCCTTTCCAGATCATCACCTTGGAGCTGAACAGAATCGCATTGTCAAATTGAACGGGCTGCTTCATCACATAACCGACTGCATTCAGCTCCCATGCCGCCGAATTCAAATCTTGAGGCAGCTTGTCTAGTTCCTTGATATGCAAAATATCATTTAATAACACATGCACCGAACCGGGTTGTAGTACGAGTCGGTTCTTGTCCACATCCCAGATCTGAATCGTGCCATACAGTCTAGAACGGTACTCATCATCACGCGTAATCACGACTTTCTTCCCTTCCCACCGTTTCAAGATCCCACCTCCATGCCCCATAATCAGGTCAACTCCGGAATGGTCCAGTCAATCGGCTGCTGGCCCTGTTCGGTTAAAAAATCATTGGTTCGCGAAAATGGACGACTGCCGAAAAAGCCTTTGCGTGCGGCAAATGGACTTGGATGCGCCGAGCGAATAATCGCATGATGCTCTGTGTTGATGAGCACTTCCTTCTCTGCCGCGTGATTGCCCCATAGTATGAACACTATCGGCTTTGGACGTTCATTTAACAATCGGATCACAGCATCCGTAAACTTCTCCCAGCCTTTGCCACGGTGTGAAGCGGCTTGACCGGCACGGACGGTCAGCGCTGTGTTGAGCAGCAGCACGCCGTGCTTGCCCCAACTAACGAGCGAACCATGCTTCGGAATCGGTGCACCTGTATCTTCCTGCAATTCTATGTAAATATTGCGCAAGGATGGCGGTACTTTGACGCCCGGTTGTACGGAAAAGCTTAACCCTTCTGCCTGCCCTGCTCCATGATATGGGTCCTGCCCTAAAATGACGGCTTTGACCTCCGAATACGGGGTTAGACGAAAGGCTTGAAACAATAAATCACGCGGCGGGTAGATCGTGTGCTGCTCGTATTCCACGTCTAGCCAGCTCATAAGCTCCTTGAAATAAGGCTTCTCCATCTCTTCTTTCAGTATATCATCCCAATCGTTTCCAAACATGTGTAACATCCTTTCTTTCGTATGATGATGTGTCGTGGCAACTGCATGCTGCTATGAGGTGTGTTGCTTGGTGAGGATGATGCAGCTGTATGACTGTTGTGGTAGCGTTCTTTGGTTTATTACCCTGATTTTATAATAATGTATTCGTTGGGGGGAAGCAGGTTTTTTAACTTTTGGCTTTGAGAGGGGAACTTTGGGAGATAGGATGTGTTTTGTTGATGGGGAGTTGGGAGGTACAGCGCTGCGGGAATGGATAAGGGAACGGACTCCAGTGGAGCCGCGCGAATCTACGGATGAGATCGTTATTGTAGATTCACGCCCCTCCAAAGTCGTCCTTTTCCCTTATTCCCTTCCCTCCGCTTGGTGTTACTTATCAATGGTATGTAAAAAACTTAAACATATGTTAGTGCATTGCAAAAAGTTGCTGTTCAGAGTTACGGGTTAAAAAGACTGCTTGGGTGGGGGGGAGCAAATTGGAAAGAACCGTGTTGATAAAATGTACTGGATTCTCTTCTTTGCGGTTGCGAATGGGTGTAGCTATGGTTTTGTCTTCTTACTTAAAGAGAAATAAATAAGAAAAGCACCACTTTGGGTAAGGGTGCTTGAGAGGTTAGTTTTCGAGGTTGATTTTCACTCTGTTTTTGAAATTCAGTTGATGTAGCCTTTGAGTAGGCTGGGGCTGAGTGGGGTTGGTTGGGTGCATGTGGATTCGAGAGTGTGATGGGTACCGGAATCGGCGCTGGTGTGGAAGGCTTGCATGATCTCGAGGACGTGACTAGTTAGGTGAGCGTTGGCTCTTGGGGTGCCGCCGTGTTGGATGCAGTGTGCCATGTCGGAAATGCCGATGCCGCGGCTGTTTTCTTCGTATTGATGGATGAGTGGGAATTCCATGAATTCAGTGCTGTTTGCTGGACGAAGGCGGATTGGACCACCGAATGTGTTCGGGTCTGGCACGATCAGGGTGCCAAGAGTGCCGTAGATTTCGATGTATGGCAAGGTGCTGCTCCAGATGTCAAAGCTGGTGATCATGGTGGCGATGGCATTATTTTGGAAACGGATGGTGCCGGTAATATGGGTTGGCACTTCGACGTCGATGATCTCGCCGTAACGCGGTTGGCTGGTAATGGTGCGTTGAGGCAACGACGTTTTAGTCATACCAGATACGGATTGTGCCGGTCCGAGTAAGGAAATTAATGCGGTCAGGTAGTACGGTCCCATATCGTACATCGGACCTCCACCTTGTTTGTAATAAAAGGATGGGTTGGGGTGCCAGCTTTCGTGTCCATGGTTGACCATAAAGGCAGTCGCGGCTACTGGATCGCCGATATAACCGTCGTCGATGAGTTTACGGCATGTTTGCAAACCTGCACCAAGGAAAGTGTCGGGGGCGCCGCCTAGTAGCAGTCCTTTGGATTGTGCGAGTTGTACAAGTTCGCTTCCTTGCTCATATGACAGCGAGAGTGGCTTTTCCACGTAGACATGTTTGCCGCCTTCCAATGCTTGGCGACAGATGGCGTAATGATCAGGTGGCGTGGTCAAATTGACAACCAATTGGATCTCATCGCTGGCGATGATCTGCTCAGCTGTCCAGCGATTCGGGATGCCGTATTGCTCGGTGGCTTCGTTGAGCTTGTCTTCATTAAAGTCGGCGCAAGCGTAGACTTCGGTATTGACGAAGGTGCGGGTGAGATTTTCCAAATAAATGCTGCTAATATTACCGCAGCCGATGATACCGATTTTCACTTTGCTCATAAGGGATTCACCTTTCTATTGTATAAAGTAGAAGAAGACTATTGTGACATGTTTGTCGACCTATTACATGTTCGTTGACCTATAGGGTGCTTTGACATGGGCTTATTGCCATGGTTCTGTGTATATTCATACATGTATATGATTAGAAAATTAATGCTAGATTAGAATTTCCCTCAATCTGAATCTCTGTCCAGTCAGATCAGCGTGCTGCCCATATTAGTCCGCGGCGCATCAATTCTTTTGCTTCGGGAATATCGAAAATGTTGACTTGGTGACCGAGTGAATTGTAGTACACTTTGCCTTTGCCCCATTTCTTCGTATAAACGACCGGCATGACGATCTCCCCGTTGGCAGAATGTGCGCCTTCGCTAATACGGAACGTCGTTGTTGCCAGCACATCCACTGCGGGGTCAACGTGCAAATAATACTGCTCAGACACGACTTTGAAATCGGGGATCTGTTCAACCAGTGGGCTGGACGATGTTTGTACAATTCGCACGTCGTACTCTACCCCATCATTAAACGGATGTGCGACCCATTGCGATCCGGTCATAAATTGCCACTCTACACTGTTACGGAACGAGTCGCACATACCGCCGTGACAGCCAGCAAGACCAACACCTGACGAGACCGCGTTCAATACTGGTTGTAGCTGTTCATTGCTAATCTCCCCCATCGTCCATACGGGCACAATCAGATCCAATTGCATCAGTTTCTCCTCATCCAGAAAAGCATCCAATGTATACGCAATCTCTACTTCAAAATCTTCTGCGCGCAATAATTCGGCGAATAAATCGGCAACTTCCTTCGGCTGATGTCCATCCCAACCGCCGCTGACGATCAATGCTTGTTTGCTCATTTGTAGAACGCTCCCATCTGTAGGCTTCGATATTCATGCTGATTTCACATGTACAGCCACATTGTAAAGTAAACGCATACATGATGCGCGCCATTTTCGTTGTGGAAGTGGACATTTTTTGCTAATCTAGGGGCAGATGAAATTCATAATGAGGTGACGAAGATGCGGGCGTTTCATGAGAATCGTACCTATGGCAAAGGGCTGCCAGTGCAGATCGGACGGATTCGCAATATTAGCTTTCTGGCGCATTGGCATCACGATCTGGAATTTATGTATGTGACAGAAGGCAGTTTGCAGATTGGGATTAATTATGAGACACGGGTATTGAAGGCGGGGGAATTTGCCTTTTGCGGTAGTGGGGATATTCATTATTACGATAGCAGTCGCGGCGAATCAGAGATCATTATGATCATTTTCAACCCGCGTCTGATTGGCAGTCCGGCAGGTTGGCCCGTGGAGCAGGATTTTCGTTCGCATTTTATTACATCTATGGATGGGATGACTGTGGAGCGACAGCAGGCGTTAGAACAACTGGCACCCGTTATGCATGCGCTATATGTAGAGGATCAGCAAGCAGAGCCGTCGGAGATGATTATTACCGGGTTGCTGCAATTGTTATGTGGACTGGTTGAGCGGCATATTCCTGCTGGATCGAGTGAGCAGAAGCGTCAACACCGCTCCACTGCTCATTTGAAAATGATGCAGGAGCTACTTGATCAGCTGGAGCAACACTGTACGCAGCCGTTGACCTTACAGGATGGTGCGGACTATGCGCGGATGAGTGTGTTTCACTTTTCTCGTTTTTTCAAAAATGTGACTGGGATGGGGTATAACACGTATGTGAATGAGTTGCGGATTCGGCGAGCGGAGCAGCAGATTGTACATACAGATGAGCGATTGTTGGATATTGCGCTGGATTGCGGGTTCGGGAATATTCGCACGTTTAATCGGGTGTTTCGGCAGTTGCGGGGATGTAAGCCTTCGGATTTGCGAGGGAAAGTTTGAACTGTACATATTATAATTATGTATTAGATTACTTGCACAACCCGTGGTGCTAGTTAAAACTAATCTGGAATGACACCTAATTTCCAAAGCGTATAGGCTAGCAAAATTCCATCTACATTCGTTTCGAATCCGGCTGGACTCTTCGAACGGATCGAAGATAGAGCAAACCGAGTCACTAAGATGGAAAATACGGTTTCGATTTGTTTGCGTTTGCGTCGCATCCAGCGTGTAAAGGCTGGCGTCCACCGTTGCTCTTTGCTGTTCGAACGAGTGGGCACACAAAGGAGCGTGCCCAAGTGTTGTTTCAAACGAACCTGTACCGCGTGACTGAGATAGCCTTTGTCTCCAAGAACAAAAGCAGAAGGTGCCTGGCAAAGTAACTCTTCTACGATCTGTACATCGTGAACCGAAGCAGCCGACAAGACGTAACGTTGGACAAAACCGAAGGAGTCGATTTGCACGTGTAGCTTGAATCCATAATAATGACTTCGTTTGGAAGCGCAATACCCCACGTCAGCTAGCCCTCGAAAGCTTCGTGCTCTCGCTAAACGAACGGGGTGGCACAAGGGAAGAGGAAGGCTGTCGACGATGGAGTAAGGGCCGCCGAACTCTGGCGAAGAGAGTCGTTTACGTAACCACTTGAGCGCGAAGCGAAGATCTCGGCATCGCCGATTGTACCGAGAACGTTCGACGACAGTACCTAAATTCCCTTGGATAAAGCGATGCCAGGCACGTTCGGAGGTGAATCCTAGCCCTTTTCCCAGCAGATGAAGCGTCAGGATATGGGCATCGCTTTGCTGAAGCAGATGGTGGTTTTTTCGTTTCAGAAACGGAGCAACAGCTTTCCATTCCTGCTGAACTTTTCTCAAAATAGCGACAAATTGGCTTTGTACCGAGCATGGTTTTTGTGTACAATAAAGATGTCTTTGCACAGGAATCCACCTTCCAAAATGGGGTTTGGTCACTTTTATTTTGGACGTTTTTCTGGGCAAAGGCTATTTTTATTTTTCAACTAGCACCACGAATTTGCACAATAGAAAAGACGCAATCCTTATATTATCATTAATGGTATATAACGTAAAAAATGGTATATAAAGTAAAAAAAGGTATTTACTATGATAGGGACAAACATTGGAGGCCGGAGGGGATTTTTGTAGGAAAACAGGACGTATGAATATTTAGTTTTATTAAGATAAGCATCATAATTTTAGAGGAACTCTTCTTCTATAGCTGTGTATTCACTTGTCTCATCCAGCATATCTAAAAATGGAACAACAGAAACAATATTTTTAGGTTTATAGAAGTACCTATCAAAATTAGCAATAGTCAACTTATTCCACTCCGCTCTTATACTGAATGTAGAATAAGTATATTACTCTCATGAAACATTGAAATTTAATTTTATATCTTATAATTAGGGATTGATCAAGAAGTTCAAAATTACTTTCTGCTCTTTCCTATGCGATACCAATATCTTTTTCATTTAAGTAAATAGTAATTAATCTTATATATGTACATTTCACTGATATAATCTGTTCCAATAATAAATTCATAATTTTACTCATTATCCATAAATATGTAGACCTAGTTTCCTAGTTCCTATATACTATTCCCATGATCTTACATATAAAAGGGGATATTGAGAATGATCGGATTTTTAGGTGCTATGATCACCATTGGTTTTATCGTCTATTTAGTATTAGCCATTAGATCAAGAAAGAAAGGCTCACCCAAAGCTAAACAGCAATTTCGAATCATGTGGATTTTGCTAGGTGGGGTTATTCTCTTAACGATCATTGATCCTAATAAGGGGCAAACAGCGCGCATTACTAAACCTGAACAAGCTGCTACTACTCACGAAGTGGCTGAAGCTGAACCAGCGCAAGATGCTACCTCTACAAATGCTGGTCAACTAAGTGAGTTAAATGACGATCAGCAAGCCACTTCTTCTACAACTGAAATAGCTTCAGATCCAGCAAAATCTACTGAAGGAAAAGAAAATATTTACGTTGAGACTAAGCAGACTCTTGATAAAGAAGCGGTTCTAACTTATGCCGGTATGTTACGTGGTAGTCCCTTTATCAAAGATGTAAATGTTGGAAAGAATGATATCTCCATAGCTTACTTTTCCAGTTTCAAACAGTACAAAGCTGCTAATCCTCAGTCGCAAGCTACCCAAAGTATTTATGATGATTATTTCAGCACTGGCGATATAATCAAAAAAATTCTCATGGAAGAATCTACTCGTCTGTTAAAAGAATTTCCCGCTGCGAATGAAATTAAGATGACGGTTCCTTTTAATGGAGAAACCTATTCTATTGATCTTAAAGAAGATGAAGCAAAAAAATTCTACGGCGGTGTCGACTTTGATACGCTAAAAACCAGTGATCCATCTGATGGAAATTCTCAGTGGCGTGTTCAAATTAGTGACAAATATTTTAATGATGCTGATCGAAAGCGTTTTGTTGATGAGTTCCTAAAAGTTAATTAAGTTTTGGGTTGATTTTGAGAACGTTATATATTGAGAATACTTTGATAAATAAAAAAACATCTATCATTCTATTCAAGCGAGGAGTAATGAACTTGGCTTTAATTAACTCTTTATTATCTACAGCATTTAACGCTATTGATAAATTAGACTTAAACATAAGCGAAATCGAGAAAATCGAGACAAAGTTTAGAATTGCAAGAAAAGTTAACATTTGGATTATTTCACCTATTTTTTTTATTACAGCTTTAGTACTCAGCTATTCTATTGCAAGTGTGTTGGGAACTTACTATACAAAATTTTTCGTATTAACTCTAATAATTCCATTTATTGGGATATTTATCACTATAAATAAAGAAAGTATTCGATCAAATCAAAAAAAATCTTTGTATTTATCTACTTTTTTTCTCTATATAGCAACTATTGCTACATTGGTAGTAGTGATAGGCTATATTTTTACTTTCACCACTTTTTCTTTTAAAGACTTTATTTCATGGAACGGTATAATAGGTATTGCCTCTATTATAGTAGGCATTATCATCTGTTATATAATGTGTAAAACAGTAATTATTTGTCTGGAAGGTTTTACAAAACTGTTTTCAATCGATGTAATAGAAAAACCAATTCTCTATATTACAACATCAAATAATTCTAATTATAAGTGTGAGCTTTTAAATATTACAAAACGTGGCGATTATATTATTAAACCTTTAGAATCTCAATATAATTTTGATCACAACAAAGAAATTGAAGTAAATTTAAATAATGCATTAAAAGCTGCTTGGGAAGAGATTTTAATAAATAGGCTGCATATCGTAGACATACATTATTTAGGCGAATCAGAAAATTCAAAAGATTAACAAGAAGATAATAATGAAAAAAATTTGAAGCATAAAATAATAATGAAAGCACCTTGTCATTCTCACTGACAAAGTGCTTTTTTTACATGCTTCAATTTAGGAGTGGACACTTTAAATACATGTGAAGCACGCGAATAATATGTATCCTGTATCTTCACAAAGTCTGGCGTATAAATTTTTACAGATCCGCCATAATCAACGATTGTCTTGGAAGCATCCTCTAATTGTACACGCCCCTCAGATAAAGTAGCAGCTATTAACTCCATATCTGTCTTTACTTCTCTATGTACAGATCTTTTCACTATATCTCTATCAAATAAAACTCACTGTAAAGGTATCCAGTAAGTTCGATGGTTTCATGATATATTCAATAATCATTGATAAAGTAGTTTTGATTTTTTATGTCTTTTGTACCTTCAAGACTACCCCTGTTGAGGTAATCTTTTTGGCACCGTAGTTAATGTATTAACTCACTGTACCAGAAAAAAAGAATAGAGCTGCGATTGCTACAATAACAACAAATAAAATACGTACAACAAAGCTCCAATGACTTCTTTTCACGGTATCACCCCAATTCATTGAAAAATGAGGTGCCTTTTCAAATTATATAGAACTTGGTAATTATGATCAAGTAGAAAAACTTCGAAGTCATCATGTAAAAAAGTCAAAGATATAATCAAAAGGTTCTCAAATTTTTCACAATTTATCGTATAAAATAAAGTTTCTCGGAAATTTTATTCTATACGATAAACACGAAAAACAAAGAAAGTAAGTCCTCTATCCATGACAATTTATAATCTTATAATAATACTTATGCTAGTAAGAAGGGAGGTGCCATAGTGCATACCTTGCTTTTAGAGCTAGTTGTAGTTCTAACATTTGCATCAGCAATTTTAAACTTTCTGAGCGCATGTATGAACAGCAAAAATAGGGGCCTTAAAAAAGTGTTGGCGCACTAGGCCCCTTGCACAACTTTACGAAACTCGCAATTATTTTGCCAGTTTCACTTATTACGATTATATACGAATGTAACGTGTTATAAAAAATAATTTAATATAGTATGTTTACACTATATACTCTGTTATAACACCAGAACAATTTAATATGTACAAATAGAGGTATATAGCAAAACGCAGGTTGTCATTCTTGCTGACCCCCTGCGTTTTCACGTATCTTAATTGCATTAGAACTTTAAATGTGTACAAAACCAATTAAGCCAATGTAACAATGCTACATACTACCTTGATTACAAAAGTTTAAAAATTATATTTCTTTTCTACAAAAATTTTTCTCATATGCTTCTTGTCCAACAACTCTTTCTATTTCACTCAAAACTCCCACATTCAAATCTTCTCTTTTTGTTTTGATTTCCTTTAAGAAAAAAGGAACAATTTCTTTCGATATATTCTCGTAAACTTTAAGAATTTTCTGTAATTCATTTATGCTTTGAATGTTTCTAATTGATGTGAGGTATTCTTTCTCACTCAAACGCCCTATATTCTCTCCATGTACATCTTGAGAGTAATTACCAAATAATCTCGTTAAGTGATCATATAACGTAGGGTATCTTCTCGAAAAGGCTCTTTCTTCAAGATTGGAAATCAAATTATTATAAGACATTACATGTATATCAGCACATTCTTTATTAATAAGAGATAAGCATAGCCTCAATATATTTTCAGATACCACCCTAACTATGATATTGTTTACAAATTCATCGTTAGAAGGTAAATGATACAAAATCCTTAAATTAAATAACTGAAAATCTTGATACAATTGAGTTCTAGTATTATCAGATTGATTATCGATTTTTTTAATCAATTTGATAAAAGTCATATTTTTTTTTACTTCAATATAAATCTTATCGAATACAATATTACCAACTGCTCCTGTATTCGGATAATTTTCTTGAACAAAACTTTTATATCTGCTTAAATCTTGATCAATCATTCGTTATTCCCTTTTCTTTTAAATTTTTCAAACAAAGAATCAGTGTAATTTATAGAAGAGGCTCTTTTATCGCCTTCATTTGAACGAGTTTCTTTACTTTTTTCATAAATAATACTATCATATTGCTTCTCTATATGGCTCCTTATATCTAACGCGAAGTGATATAAAAATTGCTTCTCACCTTTTTCAATTTTTCTTAAAACGCGAGACAATAGAACACTTCTACTATCATAAATGTAAGGCCTGTAATTCTTAAACTTTTCTTTCTCTTCTACTGAATTTGGTTCTTGTACATTCTCAATAAATGATTGTATATCTATATTTTTTTTGAATATTTCTTTTGATAAGATGAACGCAGTTACTATTGCATACATTTCAAACCTTAAATTTTCTTCACTGTCCGCTTTTCTTATCCTTGATATCCTGTTATAAAGAGTGTTTTCAGGACTCTTCTCCATCTTCTCCCCCTCTTTCCATCCTTTGATCTTCTCGAAGTAGATGAATACTTTTTTCAAATTCGGTTACTATATCGCGCAAATTTCGATAAGACAATTCACTATTCGAATCTGCTATAAAATAATCTATTTTTTTTGAGAATTCTTTATTTGAATGAAATATTGTATTAAAGAAATTCACTTGTAAATCTCTCAGTACTTTACTACCTCGAATATCATCCATCATATTTTGCATGCCAGTCGGAATACTTCTTGGTCTTGGTATATTAGTAAAAATAACACCTAAATGCTCCAGTGGTAAGAGTTTAAATCTATCTCTGTAAACTTTTCTTAACCTCTCTGCAACTTGAAATAATAAATCAATTCCCAAGACGGAGTACGAATCTGGATGAATAGGCGAAATATAAAAGTCGCTAGCTAGCAAAGCAGCCGTAGTATAAAAGGAAAAAGTGGGTGGACAGTCCATTAATATGTAATCATATTTTTCTTTGATATTAAAATCTTCGATAAGATTTTTAATAGCATTTTCGCTTTCAGAACTCCCCCCAGACCTTTCGAAGAACACCGCGTTAAGATCACCAGGAATAATGGAAAGATTCTCATCCAAAGTAAGTATAAAATCGGCTTCTTTTGCCCCTTCAACAACTGATGTATATTCAAAAACATTACTTATAGTAGCTTTACATATTCTATACTTTTTATTATTTTCAGTTTCTGATTCATACTCATGTCTATACTTAAATTTCTCAAATATAGATTGTGTTAAGTTGCCTTGAGGATCAACATCAATCAATAGTACTTTTTTATTGTTCCTAGATAAGTAAAGTCCAATTTCTTTGCATAATGTCGTTTTACCTACTCCGCCTTTCATATTTAAGAAAGAAATAACATTCCTCATACTTACGCCTCCAAAATTAACATAATTTTCTTCATAAGTATTATTAACGGTAACTTGGTATGTATTTTTTAGAGTCATTTTAAAATTTCTATTAACTACTTATATTATGTTTAGTCACATACATAATTACTTTTATTTAAAATTTAAAATTAAAAGTTCTGTTTTAAAAACAAGCTATAATCTCATATTAACACCTAATTGTCTAAATAGCGTATTAAATTATAAAGACTTCTAGAATAACACTAGAAGTCTTTTATTTACTAGTATAAGCATGTTTGAAATATAAAAAAGACCAAGTCTATTTTAGCAAAACATTGTATTATACGAAACTTCATTTACTAGTAGTGCCTGGTCTGTTCTTAAATGTAAGTTCGAATAATCCTGTAGCCGAAAGTCCAGCTAGTCCACCTGCCCATAATCGCAGCACTAACTCCAAATTGCTAAATGGATACGCCGCTGCTCCAATCAACAATCCTACTATAAGTCCAATCACTAGCAACACATTCTTTGGTATGTTTGCAGTCGTCTTCACAAGCTTTACCAGTGCAAGTACCACGACTGCCAGTGTAGAGGCAAAAGCCAGAACCAATTGCATTTTATCCATATTTATCAACCTTTCTTGATTATTTTTTTGCTTTCGTTATCCCATACCAGTACGCCACCGAATGCTTTGACAAGCGGACGTACCTTCAAATATGCCTTACCGTCAACCAGCTTCGTATCCTGTAACTTACGTCCGTTGATAATAGCCGCTTTACTAGAGTTGTCAAAGTCGACTGTAACCCGGAACATATCCGCTAGGGCGGTCACACACAGCTACATAGATAATATCTCCGATCAAATGACCAGTCTTAACCGTAGTTTCACACACCACACAGATCTGCTTTTGTTCAGGAGTGGTTTCCGGTTTAGCAACTGTCTGCTTTCCGTATTTGGATCGCAGCTCGGCTTCTGTGCCGTTGTATTCGTTCAGATCAATAGGACCTCCTATACCAGAGATGCGCTGATTACCATTCGGCAGCGTACCACCTTCGCCGTCCACTCCACCGCGATACTGCCAAAACTCCCAACTATTCCAGCCTTGCGCATCCTCTGGCACTCTGCTGGCGCTGTAACGGGCGATCCAAAGCGGATATTGAGATAGACCGCTAAAGTTACCAATGAACGCTGGGTACGTATACAGAATCGGGCGTTTGCCAGTTAATCGTTCAATCTCCTGAAGGAAAGTAACAGCGATACGGGCTTGATCCGGTGTAATGACCGAATTGTCCAAGAAGTGATATATGCCTGCTAGCAGTCCGGCGGCGCGGTCAGCAGTGATGTTCTGGATGTACTTTGTATCGATACGATTTTGCGTCGCCTTAATAAAAGCAAAAGAGATGCCGCTGGCTGCGACACCTCTCCAATCAATATTGCCTTAATGATGGGATACGTCGATCCCTTGTACATTGCCTGCTTTTCGGTTTTACATTATTCGTTATCTTCTTTCTGTTTATGTTCTTGCCGCTGATTCTGACAACGTAAATTAAACCAAGCATCAAAAAGCATTTTACGCGTTAACATCGCCAATATGATCAACGATATCGTTGTTAGGCACTGAACTGCTGTCCAAGTATATGTCTGGAGGGCATGATTGATCGGGCTATCTCCCGGCTGCATGATATAGCTGATCCGGATACAAAACGCTGTTGCCATTTCAATGCCATAAGCAACCATGAATCTAAGCATGGCTAGCATATACTGGCTAACCAATTCGACTGTGAATCGTTCCCGAAAATAAAGATAAAACTTCACGATCATGTAAATTACGCAAAACTCAGACACTGCGTATAATAGTAATAGCAACACATCGTTAAGTATCACGTTTGTGCTCACCCTTCTTATACTCATAGATCAGATACGGAGCAAATCCGTTCTTTTCAATTTCTCTCTTTAATTTTTCTGATGCATCCTGATAAGCAACATGTTCAATCCACGCCCGGCGTTTGACCTTTGCGATTCCCGGCTTTTTTGATATTTCGTGCGGCTCTGGCACTTTAGGCACGAACCGCTTGAACAATTTACGAAACATGCTTTACCTTACCCGATGGTCGGTATACTTTTTAATTTTGCTGACCATACCGGTTAGCGACTCAAGGACTTCTTTCCGCTCGGCGTTAATATCGTTTACGAGCGCTTGAAATGCGCTTTGTGCTTCGTCCCGCTCAACCTCTGCCCGTTCCCGTCCAGCTTCCGCTCGTATCACTGCATCTTTTAGTATCTTGCGCCCGCGTCGCTCCTTTGTTATATGATTAAAACGCATAAAAAAACGCCTTACGGTGCTATGTTAATCCTTAACTTTAGTAGTGCCCTCATGCCCATTGCTTCCAGTAGCCTCTATCAACGGGTGATAAGAAAATAAGCTAGCGGTAGTATTTTTAAACGCTCAGTAGAATTGGGCATGATTAATAAAAATCCAATGCACAGTATACAATGACTACAGATAAGTAAGAAAGATAAAAAATGCAAAAAATAGAAATAACTTTTCGAAGAAGGTGTAGCTATTGAAATTATCACCAAACGAACATCATTATGGAAATTATATTTTTGAGGAGCTATAATTGGAGGTTTTCGTTGAGAAGAACTCATTGCGTCCAAAAAAGATGATTATGATTTTATAAACAATCAGCTTTGTATAGAGGAAAGTATCTCAAATACGGAGAACGGAAAAGCTATTCTAAGCGATGCAAAAAATGAAGCATCTGAAGACTATGTAAATATGCCTAAGTGATATATATCAGACTTGAAAGTTCATACAAAATCTTTACGTAATTTAAAGTTCATAACAAAATCTTCCAGAACCTAGCAAAGCATATCTATTAAAGAGATCCAACATAGGCTGAGAAATTCTACTTCAAAAATCAACTCAAACACATATCCTCATGTTACTAAAAAGCTAAGTCTTAAAACCACAACACATCTTGAAGTATTCAATCTCAACGTTCGTCCCCAATCCGTCCCCAAAACTGAAAATGACACTTATTCTAAAATGAAGAAACAAACACGAATATCTAATCAACAAAACAAAAAAACCCTTGCTGTGCAAGAGTTTTCAAGTCAAATCATATATGCCGAGGACGGGGGTCGAACCCGTACGGTAGTCACCTACCGCAGGATTTTAAGTCCTGTGCGTCTGCCAATTCCGCCACCCCGGCATGTTCAATAGGTTGTTGCTTGTGTGTTCATCAATGGTAAAGCATAAACTGCTGATTGCTATGTATACTGGCATTTCAGAAAGTCACTTCCGTTTTCCGAACACCAATATATCGTATAACAGATGAGCTATATTGTAAAGTAAAATTTTAAAACATATGAAATGAGGGGGAATTCTGTGCAATATTCCCCCTCATCTCACATCCTATATACTGACAAACCCATTACAATACATCTTGCCAGCCTGCACCATCCACATTCTCACTCACGGTAAATTCATGTGTCTTCAGGTTCGCTTGCAGACGTGCCGCCGTCTCCCCATGACTCCAAGTGATCGTCAGCTCATTCTCTCCGCTCTCCTCCACCGCAATCTCGCCGTCAAAAGCAGTGCTTGTATTGCGGAAGCGCAACAGATCGAACAAACGCTGCACAACTGGACGCTGAATCTCCTGCTCTACTTCGTCTTTACTGTAATAGTGACGGTTGATATTACGTCCTTCCTTCGTCCGCTCCAGCAGCTCAATGTCGTTCTCTCCTGCCAGCAGGCCGACATAATAAATCTGCGGAATGCCCGGTGCGAAGCATTGCAGCGCCCTTGCCAGCACATACGCCTGATCGTTGTTGCCAAGCGCAGAATAATACGTACAGTTGATCTGATAAATATCCAGATTGTTGTACGCTTCACTGCTATAGATTTTCTTCACGTTGGCGCCTTTGCTATACAGGCTTTCACGTGTCATCTCGGCTTCTTCGTCAGTCATCAGGTCTTTTACATCGACGACACCGATGCCGTCATGTGTATCCAGTGTGGTGAACTGCTTACGCGGACAGATATTCAGCCAGTGAGCAAGGCGATTGGTTTGTCCGCTGTATAGTGCATGTAGTACAAGCATCGGCAAGGCAAAATCGTATACATAATAGCCCTTATCAGCGATTTTTAGTTGAATGCTGTAATGCTCGTGAATCTCCGGTAGTACTTCCACGCCCTTCGCTTCGGTCAGGTCTGCCGCGTATTGCAGCATCTCCCAGATGTCTGGCTCGACGAAGAAGCAGTTGGTGCCAATCTTCTTATTCGCATACGCAAAAGCATCCAGACGAATGACAGATGCTCCCTGCTCAGCGAGGAAATTCAGATTGTCACGGACAAACTGACGCGTCGTCTCGGTCGTCACATCCAAATCGATCTGCTGCTCGTCAAACGTACACCATACCTTTTCCGTGCTACCATCTTGAAATGTCACTTCTACATACGGCGCACGCGGCTTACGTTTGTAGATCAGATCGACATCTTCTTCGGTCGGTTCGCCATTCGGCCAGAAGTCCTTGTAACGGATAAACAGATCGGCATATGCAGATGCATCTTTCTTTTCCAAAAAATCTTGAAAATACTTCGATTGCTGGGAAATATGATTAATCATAAAATCGTACATCATATAGAAGTTGTTACTAATCCGGCGTACATCTTCCCAACTGCCCAGCGCCGGGTCTACCTGCGTATAATCCATTGGCGCGAACCCGCGATCACCGGACGACGGATAAAATGGCAGTAAATGAACGCCGCTAATGACATCTTGCAAATGCTGGTCAAGAATATCTGCCAGCTCGCCCATGTTATTGCCTAGACTATCCGCATACGTGATCAGCATTGCTTTGTTTTGAATTGGCATGTACGGTTCCCCTTTTCAGTCGTGGTGAATGATGTGTAGTACCGATTGTCAGAATCAATCTGGACGCAGGGAGCGGAATATGACAGTCTCAAACGGTTGCAATATACCGCTTTCATGATGCTCCAGATTGCACAGCATGATGTCGTCACCTCTATGTTCAGGCAGAGAGATCGTGCTATCTGTAAAATTACACCACACACTCCAAAATTCCTGCTTGTAGGAACGAATATATGCAGCAATTTGTTCGGAATCATTCTGAATTGGCGTATAATCACCATATATTAGCGCCGGATGCTGCTTCCGCAATTGAACCAGCTTACGATAGAAATGCAGCACGGATCGCTCATTGGCAAGTTGATCTTCCACGTTAATCTGCGTATGATTGGGATTGATCTGAAGCCACGGTGTTCCTTGTGTAAAGCCCGCTCCCGCTTCAGCATTCCACTGCATCGGCGTTCTCCCCTGATCGCGACTGCGGCGATACAGATACTCCATAATGTCCTCTTCTGCTCGTCCAGCGGCACGCTGCTCATGATACATACGGATACTGTCCAGATCGCGGTAATCCTCGATAGAGTCGAAGCGATGATTCGTCATGCCTAGCTCCTGCCCCTGATAAATGAACGGCGTGCCGCGCATGAGCAAATAGTAAGCAGCCAGCATTTTGGCGGCGGCTTCGCGGTGCTGACCGTCATGGGCGAACTTCGATACGCTGCGCACATGGTCGTGATTTTCCAGATATAGCGCCATCCAGCTGTTGCGGCTTGTCGCTTCTTGCCAGTGAGATAGCACCCGTTTAAAATCGGTTAAGTTCCAATGCTGGTACATACCCTGCTCCTCTGGATTCAGATCCAGATCCACATGGTCAAATTGGAAAATCATATTGAATACGCCCTCGTCCTCATCCACATATTGATCCACATCGTCGATCGGCACCCCTGGCGCTTCCGCCACGGTCATCGCCTGATGCGGCACCAACACTTCACGCTTCATCTCCTGTAAAAAGTCCATAATGCCCGGACGATTCAGACAGGCAGCGATGACGGGTATCATTGCCGGAGTCGTTGTAGAATTTGCCTGCGTGCTCGTGGGATTTGTCTGGGCGGTTGTAAGCTCCTGTTGCGCGATGGAAGTCACTGCATGTTCGTCCTGTTGTACTACGTTGATCGCTGGCGATAGCAAGTGCTGGTCTTTTTTTATAAACGTAATCGCATCGATGCGGAAGCCAGCAATACCAAGCTGAATCCACCATTCCATCATACGGTACAGCTCGCTACGTACCTGCGGATTTTCCCAATTTAAATCTGGCTGCTTACGTGAAAAGCAGTGCAAATAATATTCCCCAGTCACCTCATCATATTCCCAAGCAGAACCACCAAAATGCGATCCCCAGTTGTTCGGCGTTTGTCCATCTTGACCCGGTCGCCAGATGTACCAATCGCGCTTGTCATTATCCAGTGAGCTACGCGATTCTACGAACCAAGCGTGCTCGTCGGACGTATGATTGGCAACCAGATCCATAATGATACGAATGCCGTATTCTCCTGCTCTAGTAATTAATTCTTCCATTTCTTCCATCGTGCCGAATTCTTCATGAATCCGGTAATAATCGCGAATGTCATAACCGTTATCGTCATTCGGCGAATCGTACACCGGGCATAACCAGATCACATCGGCGCCCAGTGCATGGATATAGTCCAGTCGCTGAATAATGCCGCGCAGATCGCCAATCCCGTCGCTGTTTGAATCTTGAAAGCTACGCGGGTAAATCTGGTACACGACGCTTTCTTTCCACCAGCCCGGGCGCAATTGCTGCTGTGTTTCATGTTGCTGTTGCGTATCGTAGTTCTGTTCATGCTGTGCTGATAATTGTTGAAGTTGCCCATGATCCATAGGCTTGCTAGTGAATGGCGTATCGTTATGTGTATAGCTGTCTGTTACTGGCACAGTATTCGTTTTACGCTGTTGCAGCGGTTCACTCATTCCATTCATCTCCTATTCTATAGAGCGTTGTGGAGCGCTCTCTATTCTATCTCTTCTAAATCTATCTCTTCTAAAATACAGCTAGCTATGCATCTATCCCTTTCGATATTCATGCATCTTTTGATGAACATATATGCTTGAATATGTTACTTGATCGCACCCTGACTAACGCCGCGAATAATATAGCGCTGACCGAACAGATAGGCGATCAGAATCGGCAAAATTGTCAACAGTAGCGCCGGAATGAGCAATTCCCAGTTGTTCATATACGTGCCGTTGAAGGCTTTCATTTTGATAGGCATTGTAAAATAGCGTTCATCCGTCAGCACAAGCGACGGCAGCAAATAATCGTTCCAGATCCACAGTACATTCAGAATCGCAATGGTGGCTGTAATCGGTGACAGCATCGGCAGTACGATTTTGAAAAAGGTTTGCGGACGTGTACAGCCGTCCAGCAACGATGCTTCTTCCAGTTCATACGGAATCGATTTGACGAATCCGTGATACATAAATACCGACAGCGCGCTGCCAAAGCCGATATACAGAACAATCAGAAATGGCAGCGGCGCCGCATCAATCCAGTGTAGCTTGGCACCATAAATGTAAATGAGTGGAATCATGATCGATTGAAATGGAATAATCATCGACGCCACCAATAGAACAAACAGCCCGTTATTCAATCTGCCACCACGACGCACCATATAATAAGCGGTCATCGAAGCAAACAAACCGATAAAGATGACCGAGAAAAAGGTGACTATCACCGTATTGCTAAATGAGACGAAAAAATTCATCTTGTCGATCACTTCAGCAAAATGCCCGAAGGTGAAGCTGGTCGGTAGCGCGAATGGACTTTCCAGAATCTCGCCATTGCTTTTGAAGGAGTTCATAATAATCAGTAGAAACGGAAATACAAACAGGAGAAAGAAGATGATCAACAGCGCGTAGATGAATGGCAAGGTCACTTTTTTGCCGATTCCCATTATGCCGACACCTCCATCTTTTTACTAAAATACACTTGCAGCCCGGTAATCATTGCGACGATCAGAAACAGTACAAATGCTTCCGCCTGACCGACACCATAGTTGTTCTCGGTAAATGCCTTTTGTACAACCTGCATGGAAACCATCGTCGTACTGCCATACGGTCCACCCTCGGTAAGCGAGTAGTTGAGATCGTACACCATAAACGCATTTTTCAACGTTAAAAACACGGTCACGACGAATGAAGGAACCATCAGCGGCAAGGTAACTGCACGTAGACGCTGCCAGCCATTCGCCCCGTCAATTGTTGCCGCTTCGAGTACATCCTTCGGTACATTGACTAGCCCAGCGACAAAGATAATCATCATATAGCCTGCCGATTGCCAGATCGAGACGATGACAATCGCCCAGAACGCCATCGTCTCATCACCAAGCCAGCCGAGTCGCAGCCATTCGATATTGAACTTTTCGCCAAGTGCGGGTAGCGTCTGGACGAAGATAAATTGCCAAATATAACCGAGTACCAATCCACCGATCAGATTAGGCGTAAACAGCGATGTACGGAAAAAATTCTGAAAACGCACACCTGAAGTCACTAGAAAAGCGAGCAAAAAGCCAAGAATATTGATCAAAATGACCGTTGCCAGAACAAACTTCACAGTTAGCCACATCGCCGCCCAGAAATTCTCATCCTGAAACGCTTCACGATAATTGGCAAGCCCAGCGAATTGCAGCGGATCAAGCGGCGATGATACCGTATGAAACGTCATATAAAGTCCATATGCGAACGGCACCATAACAGCGATGCAGAAAAAGACGATCGTCGGTCCAGTGAAAAACAGTTGCAGCAGCCAACGCCGCAGCGGATTTTTTTCAGATATCATAGTGGAGAACACCTGCCTGTAAACGGTTTGGTGAATCAAGAGTAAGGCAATTGCTTCGATTGGAATTTTGCTTTTACATAAGCGTATGTCGTTGGTGAGTCGATATGGAAGTTAACTATCGATTATAGAATGAATGATAGACTTTGGAATGATATGAGGCATGGGTACCGGATTGATTGGCGCCTATATACCCCTCTGTGCCAGCCGATGAACATGGACACAATATACAATCATCGGCTGATGCAACAGTGGGTAGAAATCCCACAGTCATATACGCAGTCCAATCGACGTTCAATCCATGTGCGTCATACTAAGCAAAATGGGATTCATATATAAGAAGCGTACGACAGCTGGTCTGTTACTTCTGGTTTTTGTGTTACTTCTGGTTTTTGTAATAGTTTTGAATGACCTGTGCCAGCTCGGCGCGGGTTTCTTTTTTGGCGATGTATTTCTGGATATCGGGTGCTAGGATGCTGCCCCAGTCTTCGACTTTGACATAGTTGGAGCTGAATGGCAGTGTTTTGCCGTCCTTGATCGCTTCTGCTAGTGCGGCGCCGAGTGGGTTGCTGACTTTGTATGGATTGTTTTTGAATGCTGAGATGACCTGTGACTGATTGACGAGGAAATCCTGACCTTTTTTGTTATAGACGATCCAGTCCAGAAACTTCTTGGCAGCCGCTTGCTGCTCTGGCGTTGCTTTCTGGTTGATGACGAGGATGTTGGTCGGACCAGCCGCGATTTTGTTATTCAATGGATTGGATGCGTCGTTGTCCACTGGCACCGGCATGAAACCGAACGATTCACCTGATACCGCTTTCAACGAGTCGTATGCCCAGTTCCCGTTAAACAGAATAGCAGACTCGCCTTTGCCGACGCTAACGTGAGCATCATCGTAATATTTGCCTAGAGGACGTTCGCCGTATTTGTTGTACTCTGGTGATACAAGCAGGTCAAGCGTATCGTAGTATCCGTTCCAAACCGGATTGCTTGCTAGATCGAGTGTGCCTGCTTTCAGTTGATCTACGATTGTATTCGGATCGGCTGCCTGATTGAGGAATTGTGTACTATAGTGATTGGCAACCGACCAGTTTTCCGTTTGATACGCGACCGGATAGGTGATGCCGGATGCTTTGATTTTGTCGAGTAATGCTTGTAGCTTATCACGTGTATTGATGGTAAATGGATCAAAGGTTCCGCCTTCTACTTTGTCCAGCACAGTTTTGTTGTAAACGAGCCCAAAGCCTTCGATGGAGAACGGGAAGCCGGCGATTTTGCCATTGGCATCCTTCACTCCGTATTCGGTGTCCTGATTCCACTTTTCCTGAGACAGGTCAATGCCAAAATCTTTGTATTTGTTCGTAATAGAGTCGGGCGACATCATCGCTAGCGTTACTGTTTTACCGGATGCAGTCAGTTTGTCCAGCAGTGAGACGGTATCGCCGACAGCGCTCGATACTGCTTCCACTTGAATGTCTGGATTCTCTGCCATAAAGTCCTTGGCTGCCTGCGCCCACTGGGAGGCCATCTCGCCTTTGCCGTTAGTAATAATAATGCTAACTTTGCCATCTGCGGTTGTACTGCCGCTTCCGCTGCTGTCCGAACTTGCATTACCACAACCTGCCAGTGTAAATGCCAGTACGCCCGTCATTGTCCAAGCCAGTGTTTTTTGCCATGTTTTTCTCAACAGAAACCCCTCCATCACATAATTGCTAAACTATAATTGCCAAAACACATTGCTGAACCATGATGATTCAGTCTCCAACCGTTTTGAGAATCAAAGTATAAAAATATAAGCTGATTAACAAGTTGTTATACGATTGGGAACGATACCAAAAATAGATGCTCATTGTTGATGCCGCTCGGTACGATAGACAGTGCGATGCTCCTTGCTGACTTTGGCGCATATCTTTGACTGGGGAATACTACGCATTGTAGCCATACGATAACTGGTGTCCAACACCAGACCTTCAATATACATGACAGCTTCAAACGTTCACGTAGATACCAGTAAAACACACGTAAATGTCAGTGAAATCAACTGCTTCGGCGTATCAGCGTAGGCTTGGATACATGCTGTGTAATCGTACGAAACGACTTCTTTGCCATTCCTGTTTCATTGGTTTGGAACATCATCTTTCTTTACATCAGGCATCACTTTAATAACGCTTACATGATAAATGATTGGTTTATTTTCCAGTCCTTATTATACAGGTTGGCTATGTGGAATAAATATATCATCCTTTGGGAACGGTTTCAATAGTGTGCAGATTATTTTTTTCGCGAATACCATTCCTGCAGGATGTTATGCTAATATTTAAATTGGGAACGATACCAATTTCGCCAGTACGAACCCTTATGATTCTAGTATCAGGTGGATTCGCGTATGATTAATTCGACAGGTAACTTGCATAAAGGCTTAGACAACGGTTCTTGATTAATGAGCTGCAATAGCATCTGTACAGCATGCTTGCCCATGGCAGGAATCGGTTGGCGAATCGTACTCAAGGAAGGGCTTAACACTTCGGCAATCGGCTGATCATCAAAGCCAATGATCGCCAGATCATCAGGAATACGCATCCCTGCTTGCCGCGCCGCCATCATCAATCCGCTGGCAATCTCATCACTACCCGTAAATACGGCGGTTGGGCGATCCGGCATATCTAGAATCGTTTGCATCACCTGTTTGCCATCTTGAATCGTATGACGATCAATCAGAATCCATGCCGGGTCAACGGCGATACCCGCTTCTTGTAATGCCTTCTGGTACGCTTGATTGCGGTCTTTGTCCTTGCCATAATCGGTAAACAGCCCACCTGTGCAATACATAATTTTGCGATGTCCGCGGTCGATCAGATGGCGCATTGCCGCATATGTGCCTTCATATTGATCTGCTCGAATCGTTGGCACATCGTTCTGATTGACGTATTCATTGCACAATACAATCGGTCCATATTGCGTATATGGCTCAATCTCAGACCACTCATTTTCAATGGATGCCATAATGATACCGTCTGCCTGCTTGTTTTTGAGCAGATCAAGATAGGACAATTCTTTATCCTTTTTCTCATTAGTTTGGCAAATTAACGTCTGGTACCCATGTCTCTGCCCTTCCTGCTCAATCGCATCGACGAGATATGCAAAAAACGGGTTTACAATCTTGGGCACGATCACGGCAATGGTTGTTGGAACCTGTCCCCGTAGCTTACGCGCTGAAGGATTCGGTACAAACCCAAGCTCCTCCATCGCTTCCATCACCTGACGACGCTTATCTGGTGAAATATGCGGATAATTGTTAATCACGCGCGAAACGGTCGTTTTGGACACACCGGCATGGCGTGCCACATCAATAATATTTACCATTTGCCACACTCCCATTCTGACATTGAAACCAGTTTCAATTAGTGTAGCGTATATTGTGCAAATGGGAAAGCGCTACGCCGTATTTGATTCATACCAACGCTGTTATGTTTATTCGATAACATAGGTATTCGTGCAGCGTGTCCTATACATGTTGCACCAATACGAGTACAATCCAGTACCCTATGCTCATAAGCTACTTAGAATTCAATAGCATGAATAGGGCTGAACAAACTGGAACATGAAGGATTGCCACATGAATATCAAACTAACCAGAACAAGAAAGGATGTATACTCATGACTGAACATAACGATAAACACTTGACCGATAGCAACAAAGACGACGCATTTGAACAAGGGAAAGGCGCAGGTGTAGATCCTATCCCTGATCCCGACCCAAATCATAAAAATAGCGCATCCGATCTGCTAGAGCAAGCCGTCGACGACTCACTAGAAAAGCTAGAAGACGATTTCACTGGCGACGACGACAAACCGCAAAAGCATAAAAGCTGATTATTTTAACACATCATCGTGCTGATTCAATCGATCATAGCAATGACAAGAGATCGAGATCATAGCAATGACAAGATGAAATACAGGTAGGCGGTAAACCAAATACAACCTAGAAAAACTGAATATCAGACAAAAACAAAAAGACGATTCGTCCGCTAATCTTCAACGGACGAATCGTCTTTTTTCATATGGGCCCAGAGGGACTCGAACCCCCGACCAACCGGTTATGAGCCGGTAGCTCTAACCAACTGAGCTATAGGCCCGCATCAACATAATGAACGTAATATTATGGTACTTCATGTAAACAGCGACTCAATTAATATACCGCAATTTTTGCTGAATTGTCAATCATTTTCATGCAACGGGTATAGTACGTCAGTACAAGATGTATACGTCTTGCAATGTATACACTTTGCGTTGGATAACCAAACGAACTTGTACCCACTCCATCTGTAGCAGCATACATCTTATACGCATATTGCCATTTGGATATTGTATCGTTCCCTGCTAAAGGACATATCGATGAACCAACAAGACATATCAATCAACAAACTAGCAGAAGATCAGATCGATACCGTCCATTCTGCTGCTAGTTTGCAATCTTGGTATGCTTCATCTTGGATTTTAATCAGGTCTACTCTAATATCATCCAATCTCTAATTTCATCCGATCTAGTCTATTCCTTGCCAAATGCTTCCGGATTCTCGCGCCACGAATGCAGCAGCTCCAGATCTTCTTCCTGTACTTTGCCCAGTTCGACCGCTTTCTCGATCAGTGCGGTATAGTTGGACAATGTTTGCAGTGGTAGATTGGCATCTTCAAACGCTTGTACCGCTTTGTCCAGCTGGTAGCTGAAGATCGCCAGTACAACTAGTGGCTCGGCACCAGCTTCGCGGATCGCTTCCGCGGCTTTGATCGAACTGCCACCTGTGGAGATCAGATCCTCAATCACAACGACGCGCTGACCTGGCTTGATTAGCCCTTCGATCTGATTTTGCTTACCATGCCCTTTGGCTTTATCACGTACGTATGCCATTGGCAGATCCAGCTTCTCGGATACCCAGGCGGCGTGTGGAATACCGGCGGTTGCCGTTCCAGCAATGACATCGGCATCCGGGTATTGATCGCGTACAATCGTTGCAAACGCATCGGCAATTTGGTCACGAATAAACGGATACGACATGGTCAAACGGTTATCGCAATAGATGGGCGATTTGATGCCAGATGTCCACGTAAATGGCTCCTGCGGACGGAGTGCGACTGCTTCGATTTTGAGTAGGGCTGCGGCGATATGTGCCGGAATTTCTTCAATGGTTAACATGTTCACTCATCTCCTTGATTATCTGTTCTGCTGCCTGCCTTGGGTCGGCTGCGGCGGTAATAGGGCGTCCAACAACGAGATAGTCGTTACCAGCGGCAATAGCACGTCCGGGCGTCATAATGCGCGTCTGGTCAGCGACATCGCTTCCTGCCGGGCGTACACCGGGTGTAATCGTCAGGAAAGAAGTTCCGCACATGTGCTTGATTGCCGGGCCTTCCAGCGGTGATGATACCACGCCATCCAGCCCGCTTTCGCGTGCCAATTGAGCGTACCGAACAACGGTATCCTCTACTTTACCAGTGATACCGATCTCTTCGTTCATCACCTGCTGCGAGGTGCTGGTCAGTTGTGTGACAGCAATGAGCAGCGGACGGTTCAGAGAAGAATCTTCGCTTAACGCTTGCTCCATACCGGCAACGGCTGCCTGCATCATCTGTTTGCCACCAGCAGCGTGCACATTGAACATATCAACACCAAGCTTAGTGATGCTATGGGCGCCGCCTTTGACGGTGTTGGGAATATCGTGCATTTTCAGATCAAGAAAGACATAGTAGCCCTTTTGCTTCAATTCACGGACAAATTCTGGGCCAGCTGCGTAAAAGAGCTGCATTCCCACTTTGATATAACAAGGAATACCAGCTAGCTTGTGTATCAGCTGCCGCGCCTGTTCCACATCTGGATAGTCCAGCGCCACGATCAGCCGCCGGGCAGTAGCGCTATGTACATATTCGCTCATCTGTCTTCATCTCCTTTATGCCGATGCGCACACAAATGACGGCGGACATGGGAATGGTCCGCCGCGCATATGATGGTATAGCATTTAGCTCATGATAGTTTCTTGATCTTGCAATTGACCGACAACAGCTTGAATGTCTTTACTTGCTGGCTCTGCCTGCTTTTGCGTGCTCAGCGATGGCATTGCGTAGGAAGAGAAGTTGATCGTATCCAGCATAGTCAGCAGTGCTTCGACTGTATCAAGCGAGGTCATGCAGACGACGCCGTTCTCAACCGCTTCACGGCGGATACGGAATCCGTCACGCTCTGGCGTTTTGCCTTTGGTCAGCGTGTTGACGACGAAGTTTGCTTGTCCGCTGCGAATGAGATCCAGAATATTCGGTGTGCCTTCGGACAGCTTGTTCACAACAGTAACCGGGATATTGGCTGCTTTCAGCGCATCGGCTGTACCGCCAGTAGCGATGATTTTGTAACCAAGACGATAGAAGCCTTTGAGCAGACGAACTGCTTCGTCTTTGTCCTTGTCGGCTACTGTAGCAATCAGCGCGCCAGTGGATGGGATTTTCATACCAGCACCGATCAGACCTTTGTATAGTGCTTTGGCATATAGCAGGTCGCGACCCATCACTTCACCAGTCGATTTCATTTCTGGTCCGAGTGTCGGTTCTACACGACGTAGCTTGGCGAACGAGAATACCGGTACTTTCACAGATACGTAGTCGCTTTCTGGCCACAGTCCCTCTTGGTAACCGAGATCAGCCAGCTTGCGTCCGAGGATCGCTTGTGTTGCGATATTTGCCATCGGGATATTGGTTACTTTGCTCAGGAACGGTACGGTACGGGAGGAACGCGGGTTTACCTCGATCACATACACTTCATTTTGGAAAATAACGAACTGGATGTTGACCAGACCGATTGTTTTCAGTTCCTTGGCAATTTTGATCGTGATGTTAACGATTTTCTCTTTCAGTTCGGCAGTCAGATGTTGTGGCGGGTAGACAGCGATGGAGTCACCGGAGTGAACACCTGCTCTCTCAATATGCTCCATGATGCCTGGTACAACAACCGTATCGCCATCACAGATCGCATCCACTTCCACTTCCTTACCGAGCATATAACGGTCGATCAGTACCGGGTGTTCTGGATTGATCTTCACCGCTTCTGCCATATAACGCAGCAGCTCGTCATCAGAGTACACGATCTCCATCGCGCGTCCACCAAGTACGTACGATGGACGTACCAGCACCGGATAGCCAAGCTTCTGTGCCGTTTCTACTGCTTCGTCAACCGATTGTACCGTGCTGCCTTTTGGTTGCGCGATATTCAGACGGGACAGCAGTGCTTCGAACTTTTTACGGTTTTCGGCTTCGTCGATGCTGTCAAGGCTCGTACCGAGAATGTTGACGCCCGCTTGTTGCAGTGGTGCTGCCAAGTTGATCGCAGTTTGTCCACCAAACTGTACGATTACGCCGATTGGTTGCTCTTGCTCGATAACGTTCATCACGTCCTCGAAGAACAGCGGTTCAAAGTACAGACGGTCAGATGTGTTAAAGTCGGTCGATACCGTTTCCGGGTTGTTGTTGATAATGACCGCTTCGTATCCTGCTTCTTGAATCGCCCATACAGCGTGTACGGTCGAGTAGTCAAACTCAATCCCTTGACCAATCCGAATCGGACCGGAGCCAAGCACAACGATCTTTTGCTTCTCGGCTTGTGTGACTTCGTTCTCGGTTTCATACGTGGAGTAGTAATATGGCGTTGTCGCTTCAAACTCGGCTGCGCACGTATCAACCATTTTATAGACAGGTACAAGACCTTTTTCTTTACGATAGCTACGGATGGAATGTTCATCACTGAACTTGTCATCCGGCTGATTCGGCTTGCGCAGTTCAGCAATGGAACGGTCAGTGAAGCCTAGACGCTTCGCTGTATAGAGCGTGTCATCAGACAGTTGTTCTTCCAATGCAATGACCGATTCATAAGCGACGATCCGCTCGATCTTGTCGAGGAACCACCAGTCGACATTGGTCAGCTCTTGGATCTGATCCAGACTGTAGCCGCGACGGAACGCTTCCGCGACCAGGAACAGACGCTCGTCGTCTGCTTTGGTCAGACGTTCATTCAGTTTCTCATCGGAAATCTCGTGCGCATCTTTCAGATGAATACGGTGTACTCCGATTTCCAGTGAGCGTACGGCTTTGTGAATCGCTTCTTCAAACGTACGTCCAATCGCCATTACTTCACCGGTTGCTTTCATTTGCGTACCGAGCTTGCGGTTCGCGCTGGTGAATTTGTCAAATGGCCAGCGTGGGATTTTGGCAACGATGTAATCCAGTGTCGGCTCAAAGCATGCGTATGTTTGACCAGTTACCGGGTTCATGATCTCATCCAATGTGTAACCAAGGGCAATCTTGGCAGCCATTTTGGCAATCGGATAACCCGTTGCTTTGGATGCCAGTGCCGAGGAGCGGCTAACACGCGGATTCACTTCGATTACATAGTATTGGTAGCTTTGCGGATCAAGTGCAAACTGTACGTTACATCCGCCTTCGATATTCAGCGCACGGATGATTTTCAGCGACGCAGAGCGCAGCATCTGATATTCACGATCGGACAGCGTTTGACTTGGTGCTACCACGATGCTATCGCCAGTGTGTACACCAACCGGGTCAAAGTTCTCCATATTACATACGACGATACAGTTATCGTTCGCATCGCGCATTACTTCGTATTCGACTTCTTTCATGCCGGCAATGCTCTTCTCTACCAGACATTGACCGATTGGACTGTAGCGCAATCCTGCCGCTACCGTCTCACGCAATTCTTCTTCATTGGCGCAAATACCGCCGCCCGTGCCGCCCAGTGTATAGGCCGGACGCACGATGATCGGATAGCCGATCTCGTTAGCGAAGACGAGTGATTCTTCCAGTGTAGTCGCGATGATACTTTCTGGAACCGGTTGTTCCAGCTCTCTCATCAGATCACGGAACAGATCGCGGTCTTCCGCTTTTTCAATCGAATTCAGCTGCGTACCGAGCAGCTTCACATTTTCGCTTTCCAACACGCCAGCGCGTGCCAATTCTACCGCCATATTCAGACCCGTTTGACCGCCCAGTGTCGGCAACAGTCCATCAGGACGCTCCTGACGAATGATCTGGGTCACGAATTCCAGTGTAATTGGCTCGATGTACACTTTATCTGCCATGTTCGTATCGGTCATAATCGTTGCCGGGTTGCTGTTGATCAGCACCACTTCAACGCCTTCTTCTTTGAGCGCTTGACACGCCTGTGTTCCTGCGTAGTCAAACTCGGCTGCTTGTCCGATTACAATCGGACCGGAACCGATCACGAGGATTTTCTTGAGGTCATTATTCTTGGGCATGCTTAGTTAGCTCCTTTCAAAGCGGCAAACATTTCGGCCTGACGTGTTTTCTTCGGATTGTCTTGTTTGTGCTCACGAATCATATTCAAAAATTGATCGAACAGATAGCTGTTATCAAATGGTCCCGGTGCCGCTTCTGGATGGTATTGTACAGAGAAGGCAGGGTATTTGCTATGCTTCAGTCCTTCAATCGTTTTGTCATTGTTATTGATGTGTGTTACTTCCAGATCTGTACCTACAATTGATTCTTCTTTGACTGTATAGCCATGGTTCTGGGAAGTGATATAGCAGCGTCCAGTGCTCAAGTCTTTGACCGGGTGGTTACCCCCGCGATGACCGAATTTTAGCTTCTCGGTATCCGCACCGCATGCCAGCGCAAACAGTTGGTGACCAAGGCAGATGCCGAAGATCGGGTATTCGCCAAGCAGTTCGCTCAGTACATTGACCGCATGCGGAACATCTTTCGGGTCCCCAGGGCCGTTAGACAGCTGAATGCCATCTGGATGTAGACGGCGAATCTGCTCAGCTGTTGTATCCTGTGGTACTACCACGACGTCGCAACCACGTTGTGACAGTTCGCGTACGATCCCGCTCTTCGCACCGTAGTCGATCAGCACGATGCGCTCTTTCGCACCTGGGCTGCTGTAGATGTGGCGAGTCGATGTGTGGCTCACCTGATCGATGGACGATGTTGTGCCTTGCAGGCGCTCCATCAGTTCCTCTGTAGACAGTGATGCGGTCGACAGAATGCCGCGCATCGTGCCTTGATGACGGATGCGGCGTGTCAGCATCCGTGTATCAATATCACTAATGCCGATAATGCCATATTCGCGCAGCAGTTCGTCGATGCTGTACTGAGCGCGCCAGTTACTTGGAACCGGCTCATGCCGTCGGACAACGAATCCATTAATATATGGACGAACCGACTCAAAGTCATCGCGGTTAATACCATAATTTCCGATCAGTGGATAAGTCATCGTTACAATCTGTCCGCAGTACGACGGATCGGACAGTACCTCCTGGTAACCGGTAATTCCGGTATTGAATACAACCTCTCCCGTCGTTTCGCCTTCCGCTCCGAAGCTACGGCCGGTGAATAATGTTCCGTCTTCCAATAACAATTTTGCCTGCATTCCGTTTCACTCCTCTGTCTTTCCTGAAAGTTATAATGATGGAGCATGGACACCCATGCATCCTTCTTATTGAATCGTCTGAATAATTATATCACAAGTTGGTATATTTATGCACTAGTAGTTATCGTTTTCTCTGACCACACGATTTGACCGCCCACAATTGTCATGGTTGGCCATCCTTGTAGCTTCCATCCTGTAAATGGTGTGTTCTTTCCTTTGGAAGCAAATGTCGCCGGATCAACCGCTCGTTCGCTATCCAGATCGATCAATGTCAGGTCGGCAGGTGCGCCCGTTTCCAGACGTCCGCTGTCGAGGCGGAATACTCTTGCCGGATCGGCAGTCATGCGCTGTACCAGTAGTTCAAGCGACCAGCGTCCAGTCTTGACGAACTTGGTGTAGAGCAGTGGAAATGCCGTTTCGAATCCAGTAATACCGAATGGTGCCAGCTCCATGCCTTTTGCCTTTTCCTCGGCGCTATGCGGTGCATGGTCGGTAACGATGATATCGAGTGTACCGTCTTCCAGCGCGGCGATGCAGGCTTCCACATCACGCGGCGAGCGCAGCGGCGGGTTCATTTTCCAATTGGCATCCATACCCGGAATGTCCTCGTCAGACAAAATCAAGTGATGCGGACACACCTCAGCGGTCACGTTGATGCCGATTGATTTTGCCAGTCGGATCAAGCGGATGGATTGTTCTGTACTAACGTGGCATACATGATAATGCACACCGGTCGCTTCGGCGAGCAAAATATCGCGTCCGACATGAATCGCTTCGGATTCGTTCGGTATGCCTTTTAAACCGTGCTTGCGAGCAAATTCACCATCCGTTACGGCTGCGCCGACAACGAGTGAATCGTCCTCACAGTGAGCGATAACCGGCATATCAATGGAAGCCGCTAGCCTCATTGCATCCTTCATCATTTGTGCATTTTGTACGCCGACACCATCATCTGTAAAGCCGACAGCGCCTGCTGCTTTCAGTGCTGCAAAGTCAGTCAATTCGCGTCCCAGTTCATTGTACGTGATCGCTGCATATGGCAGTACTTTGACGCCGTTGGCTTGTGCAGCTTTGTCCAAAATAAGCTCTACCACTTCCGGCTTATCGGTTACCGGCTTGGTGTTCGGCATACAAGCGATTGTTGTATACCCGCCCTTTGCTGCGGCTTCTGTGCCGCTGGCAATCGTTTCTTTATGTTCAAAGCCCGGCTCGCGCAGATGCACGTGCATATCGATCAAACCCGGTGTCAGCAGCTTGCCTGTGCCATCAATCTCGGTCAGCTCGGCGCCATTTGCCAGTTCGCGGATGATCTCTTCTGCCGCTTGATCTGCCGGAAATATACGAGCGATTTTACCGTCTTCTACCCATACATGCGTTGCCTTTAGTTCACCTTGTCCGTTCAGTACATTTGCGTTTTTTATGAAAATTGTCATCCTATACCTCCGAAGTTATCGGTATTCGCATCACTGCATAATCGTTGCATACAGATGCGAATACCTGAATCGTTATTCAAGTGTATCTACTGTATGATTAATTGCGTAGTGCGCGTTCGATAACCGCCATGCGGATCGGTACGCCATTTTGCATTTGCGTGAAAATTTTCGATTTCGGGCTTTCTACCAGTGCGTCGTCGATCTCGACATTACGGTTGACCGGAGCCGGATGCATGATGATTGCATGCGGCTTTAGCTTCGTTGCTCTGTCCTCAGTCAATCCGTAGTGCAGCCGGTAATCTTCGGCAGATTGGATCATGCCGCTGGCGTGACGTTCAAGCTGTACTCGTAGCATCATGATCACGTCGGCTTGCAGTGCTTCTTCCATAGAGATGTATTTCATATCTGGAATGTCGGTTGCTTTCATATTGTCCGGTGCGCAGAAGCTAACATTCGCCCCCATCGCCGTGAGTGCCCAGAAGTTGGAGCGAGCGACGCGGCTATGCAAGATGTCGCCCACAATCGCGACACGCAGACCTTTCATATCGCCAAAATGACGTTTCATGGTGTACAGGTCAAGCAGCGCCTGTGTCGGGTGCTCGTTGTTACCATCCCCGGCGTTAATGAGCGGAACGCTCACTTTCTCTGCCAGCTGTTGCAGTACACCCGCAGGCTTCAAACGAATAACTCCCGCATCGATGCCCATACTTTCCAGTGTTCGGACAGTATCGTAGATCGATTCGCCTTTCTCCACACTGGAAGCAGCTGATGTAAAGTTCAGTACTTCGGCGCCTAGTCGCTTCTGCGCCATTTCAAAGGAAACGCGAGTACGGGTACTATTTTCAAAAAACATATTCGCTACAAATTTGCCTTGCAGCACGGATACCTGTTTCTCGGTGTGTGCATCCCAATATGCGGCGCGATCTAGAATCGAAGTCAATTCAGAGGCGCTCATGCCTTTCAGTCCCAGCAAGCTGCGTTGGTTCAGGTTTGTTGTTGTCATGATCATACCAGTACCTCCCGATGTTGCAGGATATTGACCTGATCGTTCCCGTCCACTTCGCTTAGCAGCACTTCGATTTCTTCCAGTTTGGAAGTTGGTACATTTTTACCGATGTAATCCGGTCGAATCGGTAGTTCGCGGTGTCCGCGGTCAGCCAGCACTGCCAGTTGAATCATATTCGGTCGTCCGCAATCCATCAGCGCATCCATAGCTGCGCGGATTGTTCTACCAGTATATAGTACATCATCAATCAAAATAATCTTCTTGTCGCGGATGCTCAGATTCTCCGGCGTCAATCGCACTTGTTCGCCTAGTGCTGCCTTCGGTTCGTCGCTACGGTCGTCACGGTAGCCGGTGATGTCCAGCTCGCCGTAAGGAACCGGAGTGCCTTCAATTTCCTGAATACGAGCTGCAATCCGTCGTGCCAGATACACGCCGCGTGTACGGATGCCGACGATGATGCAATCTTCGATACCTTTATTTTTCTCCAAAATCTCGTGTGCAATACGGGTCAGTGCCCGGCGAATTGCCGTCTCATCCATGATAATGTTGATATGCGTATCCATTGTCATGATTTGTAGCCTCCTCAGGTTTATGTTGCTTACACCTAAGGCCCCGTGGTTAACAGGCATACCGTGCTGTGGTCATGCTGCAAACTCGTGCTGCGCCATCCGAAACAGGGTATAAAAAAACTCCCTGCCCGGAATGGCAAGGAGTGTGCAGTCATCTACCCTCGGTTATGACTGTCATACTTAGACGCACTGCAACCTCACCACTCCAGCGGAGGGCGTACTTGCAGTGAACATCATTCACGTTACCTTGCCAGTCTCTCTGGACTGAATTAAAGGTGCTTATTCATCTGAACTGAATTATGACAGATGCGGGTGGGGATGTCAACCTTGTTGGTGGGATTCGTTTTAGGACATGCTGCAAAATGTAGATATAGGAACCGATCAACGTTGGCATGGACTAAATAAGAGAAACCACTCCGGAAAAGGAAAATGCCAACGACCTCGGGTGAAGAGTGGAGTTTTTTCTGAATAGGGGGTGAGTGGTAAAAACTCCACTCTTCAAAGTCGGTCTTTTGGCATTTTTCCTTTTCCTCCGTTCCGTGCGGCTTGCTTTATACCTCATAGCCTATTTTAGGCGAAGTATTGATCCATGCAAAAAGACTGGGAGTTTGCATGATAGCAAGTTCCCAGTCTTTTGGTGTGATCATCTATTCTCTTTTAGATAGTGCATGAAGGATAGTGCACGAAGCATTGTACAGATGAAATATTGATTGAGCGGGTAGTTGCATAATCAATTGGTGTAAATGAAATGTTCTATATAGAGTTCTATATAGAGTTCTATATAGAGTTCTTTGTCGAGTTCTGTATAAGATTCCATATAGCACATGTAACCACTCAATCGTTATGCAACCACTCAGCATTATTCGTTCTGTACTTAAACGGAATTAGCGGTTGCGCAGGGCGAATAGTTCTTGTTCCATATCGTCCGGGATCGGTGCTTCGAATTCGAGGTATTCGCCAGTCGTTGGGTGTACAAAGCCGAGTACAGCGGCGTGCAGTGCTTGCCCTTTGACGTAGGATGCTTTGGCGCGTACGCGTCCGTACATCGGGTCGCCGACCAGCGGGTGGTCGATGAATTTCATGTGGACACGGATCTGGTGCGTGCGTCCGGTTTCGAGACGCAGCTCGGCAACAGTGAAATCGCCGAAGCGTTCGGTAACGGCAAAATGGGTTATGGCGTGTTTGCCGTTTTTATCGGTTACGGTGAACATTTTGCGGTTTTGCGATGCGCGTCCGATTGGGGCGTCGATCGTACCATGATCGTGATCGATATTACCGTGTACAAGCGCAATGTATTTGCGGGTCACACTGTGATCTTTGAGCTGGGCAGACAGGGATGCATGGGCTTTATCATTTTTGGCAGCCATCAGCAGTCCACTGGTGTCCTTATCGATACGATGTACGATGCCCGGACGCAGTTCGCCGTTAATGCCGGACAGGTCGGTGCAATGATACATCAGTGCATTGACCATCGTACCGGAATAGTGACCAGCAGCAGGATGCACGACCATGCCGCGTGCTTTGTTGATCACGATCAGGTCGGAATCTTCGTATACGATATTCAGCGGAATATTTTCCGGTTCCAGCTCGGTTGCGGACAGATCAGGAATCGTAACGACAACTTGCTCGCCTTCTGCCAGTTTGCGATTGGCTTTTACGGTTTGTCCATTGACGGTCACATGATTGTCTACGATCCAACCTTGAATTTGAGAACGGGAAAAGCCTTCCGGCATCCGGTCGGTAATGTATTTGTCGATCCGTGCTTTGGCATCTGCCGCTTCCACCGTCCACTCCAATGTGTCAGCGCCAGTTTCTTCATCATCCAACTCGGCGGACAATTCGTCGACCAATGTTTCTTCGTTCAGGTCAGCTTCGTTTTGCGGGTATTGCTCGTTATTATGATTACTCACTTAGATGTTCTCCTCTTTCTGCTCTACAGGCTGATTCTTTTCGCGGCGCATATCCAGCAGCGCGTCCAGAATGATCAGTGCCACCCCGACCACGATGCAGGAATCTGCTACGTTAAAGATCGGGAAGGTATAACTGCCAAAATTAAACTGGAAGAAATCGACGACCTCTCCCATCCGTGCACGATCTATAAAGTTGCCGACCGCTCCGCCAAGTACAAGCGACAGTGCGACAGGCAGCAGCTTATCCGGACGTGATTTGACTTTTTGAATGTACCACACGATTGCTACAACAACTGCAATCGTAATGACGATGAAAAACCAGCGCTGATTTTGCAAAATACCAAATGCCGCTCCTTGATTACGATGCGATGTAATCAGGAAAAAGTCACCGATCACCGGAATTTGCTCTCTCAACTCCATGCGCGTTGCTACGAAAAATTTGCTGATCTGGTCGATAATAATCGCCACGAGCGCAATGACATAATAGATCACGTTCATCCTCCACCCTGTTTGTTCAATCCCTGTGCCGGCGACAGCGGATCGCCTTACAGGGTCCGTTTCATCGTGAACACAGCTTTTCTTATTGTAGCATAGGGGTCGGGGTGCGTCTATTGATCAAACAGGGATACGCTAGTTATCCCATTTTCATGTTAATGGATAGGTTCAGGATCATCATGACAAATCTTCAAACAAGTTGCTATACAAAAAGCAGCCTATTCCTTATCAAAGGAACAGGCTGCTTGGCTTACTTTGAACGATTAGCATATGTTACAGAGAATAGCGAATTACGATACGTGGATGCTAGCTTTTTGACCGACCAGCTCTACTTGTTCCATGCCATCCACTTCGCCGAAGGTCACGTCTGTTACAAGCACATTCTCACGCAGTACACTGTCAAAGGCTTGAATCGCCTGACGCAACTCATCGCTGACGTTGAGGGTGAGATGTACATATTTCTCAATCGGCAGGTCAAGCTTTTTGCGGTAGTCCTGTACAGTACGTACCACTTCACGCACCCAGCCTTCCTGTTCCAGCTCAGGTGTGATGTCGGTATTAAGTGCAACCGTCAGACCGTAACCGGACGCGGAAGCAAAGCCGGATTTGGCTTTTTTCTCGACTAGCAATTCTTCACTCGTGACATGCAGTTCTTCACCTTCCGGTGAAGTCACATTCAGTACGCCTGCTTGCACGACATGGCGGGTTTCGTCTGCGGACATTTCTTTGAAGAAGTTTTGCAGGAAACCGACGTTTTTACCATACTTTTTACCAGCAACTTTCAGGTTCAGCTTGAATGTAAAATCAACGAAGCCAGCGTCATCATGCTCGGTACGAATGCCTTTTACGTTGATCTCATCCTTGATGATCTCTTCGTAACTTGCCAGATCAAAGTCCTTGTCGATCGACACGATCAATTCGGACAACGGCTGACGGTTTTTGATGCCTGTTTCGTTACGGACGTTACGTGCCAACTCGACGATGCGACGTGCTGTTTCCATATCGCGCTCCAGTTCCGCATCAATCCATGCTTCGTTGGACACCGGATAATCGTCCATATGCACGCTCTCGCCACTACTCAGATTCAGGTAAATATCTTCCGCCAGCATCGGTGTAAATGGTGCCAGCAGCTTCGCAGTCGTCAGCAACACTTCAGTCAGCGTGCGGTAAGCGTCCAGCTTGTCATCCGTCAATCCTGTACCCCAGAAACGATCGCGCGAACGGCGGATATACCAGTTGCTCAGCTCATCGACAAATGCTTCGATCGCTTTGGACGAGTTCAAATAATCGTTCACTGCCAGCGCCTTGTCGACCACGATGATCAGGCTGTTCAGGCGAGACACGATCCAGCGATCCAGCTTGTGTGCTGATAGTTGGAACGGATGCTCTGCCGGATCAAATCCATCAATCGTCGCATACAGCGTCAGGAACGCATGGGTATTGACGAGTGTATCCACCAGCTTGGACTTCGCCTCACCGACGATACCTTTGGAGAAACGTTTGCTGTTCCATGGTGCGCTATCAGATAACAGTGCCCAACGGAATGCATCGGTACCGTATTCGTCGATGACTTCCCATGGATCGATAACATTGCCTTTCGATTTGGACATTTTCTGTCCGCTCTCATCCAGTACGTGACCGGTTGCCATGACAGCTTTGTATGGTGCTTGACCAGTCAGCAATGTCGATACTGCCAACAGACTGTAGAACCAGCCGCGGGTCTGATCGATCCCTTCGCAGATCATATCCGCTGGGTATTGCTGCTGGAACACATCTTTATTTTCAAACGGATAGTGCTGCTGGGCGAACGGCATGGAGCCGCTATCGAACCAAACGTCAATCACTTCCGGTGTGCGCTTCATTTCATATTTGCCACAGGAACTACGTACTTTCACATCATCCACGTATGGCTTGTGCAATTCCAGGTTTTCCGGTACATCGCCGATCGCACGCTCACGCAGTTCGGCAATGCTGTGCGGTGCAAATTGCTCACCCGTTTCTTCACATACCCATACGTTCAGCGGTGTGCCCCAGTAACGATCACGGCTGATATTCCAGTCCACAAGGTCTTCCAGGAATTTACCAAAACGACCATCGCGTACATGACCCGGATACCAGGTTACATCGCTATTGTTAGCAATCAGCTGATCTTTGATCGCAGTCGTTTGGATAAACCAGCTGTCCATCGCATAGTACAACAGCGGCGTATCACAACGCCAGCAGAATGGATAGCTGTGCTCGTAGCGCTCTTTGCTGAACAAGGTATTATGCTCGGACAGATATTTGATGATATCTACATCGCAATCTTTGACAAAACGACCAGCAAAATCGGTCACTTCCGGTACGAATTTACCTTCCAGATCGACCAAGTTAACGAAGCTGATTCCATTCTCGCGGCAAACACGATAGTCATCTTCACCATGCGCTGGAGCCATATGAACGATACCAGTACCGCTAGCATCAGTAACAAAGCCTGCGCCGAGGATGATATTCGTTTTCTCTGCTTTGATGTAGCTAAATGGCGAATCGTACGTTTTGCCTACCAGCTCGGAACCTGGCAGTGTACTCAACACTTCGTATTCGGCTTTGATTGGAGCCATGACTTTTTCAACTAAATTTTTGGCAAGGATATATACTTCGCCATTCTGACTCACACGCGCATATTCCATATCCGGGTTCACTGCCAGTGCTACGTGAGATGGCAATGTCCAAGGTGTTGTCGTCCATGCCAGTACATATTCGCCGCTATCATGCAGCTTGAACTTGGCAGTAGCACTCAGGTCTTTGACATCTTTGTAACCCTGTGCCACTTCGTGAGAGCTGAGCGTCGTCTGACAGGACGGGCAATACGGGCTAACACGGTGCCCACGGTACATCAGACCTTTATCGTGGATGGTTGCCAGAATGTTCCATACGCTCTCGATATATCCATTGTTCAGTGTGATATACGGATTGTCCATATCTGTCCAATAGCCGATTGCTTCTGTCAGATCGCGCCATTGCTGCTCATATTCAAATACGCTTGCTTTACATTCGTTAATGAATTTCTCTACACCGTAATCTTCGATCTCCCATTTGTGGGAGATGCCCAGCTTCTTCTGTACACCCAGCTCCACCGGCAGACCGTGTGTATCCCAACCAGCTTTACGAACGACACGGTAGCCTTTCATCGTGTTGTAACGACCGATAAAGTCTTTAATCACTCGACCTAATACATGACCGATATGCGGTTTACCGTTCGCTGTTGGCGGTCCTTCGTAAAAGACGAAGTTCGGCTTGTCCTGACGATTTTCGATGGAGCGCTGGAATGTGCGCTCCGCATTCCATTTATTCAGAATACGCAGGTCGCGTGCCCGTGCTTTTTCTTTGACATCCACTCTTTGCATGGTTCATTCATCCTCTCTTCATTCAAAACATCCCGCTTGCAAAACATCAAAAAAACCCCGTCCCTGGAAAGGGACGAGGTTGCTCGCGTTACCACCCTTGTTTCATTCTGAATGCCATATCATGCTCATTATAACATGCAATGTCCATTCAAAATGACACTTGTGCCCGCACAATGTATGCGGCGCCTTGATAACGGCAGGCAATCCGGCTTGGCTTACTGATTCATTTCAGCCGCGCTTCTCCGGGGAGATTTTCCATGGTTCGTTGTTCATTGGCTTGCACCGACCGCCAACTCTCTATAGAACAATCATAACCTGTACTGGCCCCATCACAGAATGTATGCAAATGTATTGCGGGGAGTGACACGGGACATAATCCGGTCACAGCTATAAAATATTTATATCGCTTTGTCCGTCAAATGTCAACCATTTCGGCACAACAACGGGCAAATGTCCGTTACCGTCACAACTTGATCATTTGTACGATCCAAGGCTCGTCTTATCAATACAGATCGCTACCGCCGGAACGGCTTTCTTCCGGTTCACGCTCATCTTGACGTTCGCGATTCCATTGCTCGCGGTCACGCTCATTGCGCTCTTGACGTTCGCTGCTCGTACGTTCGAGTTCGCGAGTCTGGTTCTCCAGCGCGTCCCAGCCATCTTGACCGAGAAGTTCCAGCTGCGCTTCAACCAACGTGCGGAAACGAGTACGGTAAATGGAAGCCTGCTTCTTCAGCTCCTCCACTTCCATCGACACCTTGCGTGCTTTGGATAGCGATTCGTTGATAATGCGATCCGCATTTTTCTCGGATTCCTTGATGATCAACTGCGCTTCTTTTTTGGCGTTGTTTTTCACTTCATCCGCCGCTTCCTGGGCAACAATGATCGTTTTGCTCAGTGTCTCCTCCAGGTTTGCAAAATGATCCAGACGCTCCTGAACACCAAGCAGCTGATTTTGCAATTCCTTGTTTTCGCGGATAAGCCCCTCATAATCCTTGATCACCTGATCGAGGAACTCATTCACTTCATCTTCGTCATAACCACGCAGCCTGCGCGAGAATTCCTTATTATGTATATCCAGCGGGGTTAATGGCATGGGTAGACACCTCCTATAATATTCGGGCCGCTAAATTGCCTCATTAGTGATATCATACTTCATTTCGACGCGATTGAATACTATCTTGTACGTAAAGAAGCAGCATGATCACGATATCGGTTGTAGCGACGATTTTGTTGATCTTGCAGCCGTGGCATCATCATATGACATAGACGGAAAATCATGTAAAATGACGGCTTTGCCCGGACAGTCAGACCCTTTTGTATATACACCGGAACATGGTGAATTTGAAACAGGTCGTTACTGTATAGGTTCCACAGACCGCCGTCATTTTCCTCCTTTTCATTTACACAAATTTTCCAATTTTCAAGCGATACCGACCTTTTTTGGTGATTCCCTCAAGCTCCAGCACGCGAAAACGTCCCAATCCCTGCACCGATACCATATCCCCTTCTTTGAGCGGATGAGATGGATCTTCTTCGGGTTTCCAGTTTACTTTGCAGCGTCCTGCTTTGATCGGCACCAGAATTTTGCTGCGGCTAAGCCGATATACGTCACTGGCGATTCCATCGAGGCGCAGGGAAGCGACAGACAGCTCCATCGTTTGCAGCTCTGGCTGTGCAGACCGAAGCTGATGAATCGGAAGCAGCTCCGTCATCACATGCAGACGATGCACTTGATTCATATGCAGATTGAGATACGAGGATACTTCGGATGCGACAACGATATGACAGCCATCATCCAGCACATGAATATCTCCGATCTTGTCCCTTTTTAACCCAAGACCGAGAATGGAACCCATGTAATCGCCATGCTCCAATTCAGTATATTTCTGTCCTTCCGGCGTGATCATCAGTACTTCCATCTGCATATCCTCACTGCTCAAATCAAGATAATCCGGTGCGATAATCGCACGTCGGCGCTCGGCATGTTCACTGCCGCCTTCTAGCCTTACTTGCACATCCGGTTCGCGTGCCACCAGAGTAGAGAGTATATACGATTGCCGTGGATCGAGAAAATCAGTCAACTTTTGCTCATGATAACGAGCTGCATTCTCTACCCACTCTGCCGCCCGTTCTACAAATTCACGTTCGTCCGGGTGAAAATGATGATAAATATTGTTGTTCATACGTGATGTCTACCTTTCCTCAACGATATAACATTCGTCTATTCCATTGTCATTCCTTTTGCATGTATCGTTCATAATACGAACACTGTGAACCAAATAATAAGACCATTTGCATACCAAAAAGCTGAAGCAACGTGCGGATGAATAACCGGTATACCGTCCGCACTGCGCTTCAGCTTTGATTGTTTCGTATCATTCCCGTCTTAGTAGATCAGCATTTGCAGCAGGTACAGCAAACCGCTGAACGCCAATTGCAGAACAAACAGCGCTACGATTGGGGAGATGTCCAGCACGCCGCCAATCGGCGGAATAAAGCGCCGGAATGGTGCCAGATAAGGTTCAACTAGTCGACCTAGCAACTGTCCGAAAGAACTCTCGCGAGCACTTGGCAGCCAGGACAACAGGATGTAGATAATGATCATGTACATGTAAATGCGGTACAAAATACCGAGTACTTCAAAAATTACGCTCAACGTCCGCTCACCTCATCTTGTTATAATCAAAATCGTCGCTCAAAATCTCAGCGATTGTGCCTTCGATTTCGACTGTATCCGGTGTACACAGGAAAATGTTGCCGCCGATTTTGGAAATGCTACCGCCCAGTGCATAGACCGTGCCACTCATAAAATCGATAATACGAAGCGCTTGGTCGGTACGCACGCGTTGCAGGTTGACGATAACCGAACGATGCGAACGCAGATGGTCGGCAATGTCCTGCGCCTCGTCGTAGCTGCGCGGTTCATTTAAAATGACTTTGACATTTTTCTGTGAATGAATACTGACGACATTATTGGCTCTACTGTTCTTACGTACGTCCGCCGGAGAAGTTTCACGCGAATCGTCTTCTTCCTCGATAATCTGCTCGCGCTCGATCACTTCTTCCTCTTCCTGAAGCCCCAGAAAATTCATAAATCGATTCATTACACCCATCGTTAATCCTCCTCTTTGCCAACCAGGATGGAGCCAAGACGTACAAAGGTCGCCCCTTCCTCGACAGCTATTTCAAAATCACCCGACATGCCCATGGATAAATGCTGAATCGGCTCTGGTGTTAGTTGCAAGCTGTTCAGTCGGTCACGCAATTCCCGCAATCCGCGGAATACGGGACGCGTCTCTTCCGGGTTATCCACTTCCGGCGCCATCGTCATCAATCCAATCACCTGTATATGTGGCATCGCTGCAACCTGTTCTAACAATGGCTGCGCCTGCTCCGGGGAAATTCCATATTTGGACTCTTCACCCGATATGTTAATCTGCAAAAATACTTGTACCGTCAAGTCTGCTTCAGCCGCCTTTTTCTCCAACTCTTTGGCAAGGGACAGACGATCCAATGAATGGATATATTGAAATTTGCCGATTACGTCTTTGACTTTGTTTGTTTGCAAATGACCGATAAAATGCCACACTCCGCGTTCATGCAGAGCTTCCCATTTATCCTTTGCATGTTGCCAGCGGTTCTCACCTAGATGATTCAGCCCGGCATCCAGCACGCGTTCTGTTTTGTCCGTGGATACATACTTGGTCACAGCGACCACCTGTACCTCATCCGCACGTCGTCCGCTGCGCTCACAGGCAGCTTCGATACGCTGCTGTACCTGAGCTATTCGTTCTTGCAATCCCAATCTGTGTCACTCCATTTCTATACCAATCCAGCTTGCCATTCGGCCTGTACGGCCTCCATCAGCGCGATATGAGAAGAAAAGATCATGATGATCATACGTACACCATGTACTATATTCGATGTGCTGTGGCTGTATTCCTGCAAAAATCATGATTTCGCGATTTAATTGTTTTAAATCCAGCCATGTTTTGCCGGGTAATCCCTGTTTTGCATATGTAGGCTCTTGTCCATTACCCTGCAATGCGGCTGTCCAAACATCCACCTTATCCATCACATGCGCATCCACTTCATACTGATCCATCCCAATCGAAGGGCCGATAGCGGCATGCAGATCCGCAGGGTTACTACCATACTGCTGCTGCATCGTACGTACCATCTCGCCAGCAATATTAGCGACAGTGCCTTTCCAACCAGCATGAGCAAGCCCAATGACTCGGCGTACAGGATCTATAAAGTATAATGGCACACAATCTGCGTAAAAGGAAGTGAGCAGCAGACCCGGCACATCTGTCACAAGTCCATCTGTGTTTTGAAACGCACTTTCCCGATCTGCCCAGCCTTTCCCTGCATGCTCTGCTGTGACAACAGCGATATTGCTACTATGCACCTGCTCACCGCACACCCAGTTTTGCGGTTGAAAACCAAGCGCTTCACAGAGCAAGCGACGGTTCCCTAGTACATCCTCTGGGCGATCTTCTACATGATAAGCCAAGTTAAACGAATGATACGGTTCTCGGCTAATGCCGCCGCGACGCCCGGTGAAGCCTGCACTAATGCCGCTGCTCCAGCCTGAACAATCCAGCTGAAATAGTTCGGGACCGGTAGTTTGGATACGACTTTCGAATGGTTCCATGCTGCACCTCACTATTGAAAGTATAAATTGATCATGAACTTGCCGAAATGCGCTGAAATGAAAAAGACCTGTTTTCCGTAGAAAACAAGTCCTTTCCTTATAAGATCTGCAATATTCCTTGCAGTTCGATTGCAATAATTATGATGCTAATCCATCTTCCAATCTATCGATCTAGTCGTTTTTGTGACGGGAACGATTACGCAGGAACGTTGGAATATCAAGTTGATCTCCACTTGTCTGCTGCTGATTGTTGTTATTGTTGAACTGACGTGGACTTGGTGCTTTTTCCTCGCCTTGTTCAGCGGAAGATGACGATTGTGGCTGCTGCTGTTGTTGCTGTGGCGTCGCTGGACGACGGGAAGGCTGCAACGGCTGTGCCGGTTTGTGCTCAAAGCCTGTCGCAATGACGGTCACTTTGATCTCTTCCTTGAGGTTCTCGTCAATGATCGCACCGAAGATCATATTCACTTCTGGATCAGAAGCGCTGATTACGATCTCGGCTGCTTCATTTACTTCATACAGCGACAGGTTGTTGCCGCCAGTAATGTTCATGATTACACCGCGAGCGCCCTCGATGGACGTTTCCAGCAGTGGGCTCATGATCGCTTTACGTGCTGCTTCCGCTGCACGGTTCTCACCTGTCGCTTCACCGATACCCATCAGAGCAGAACCACGTTCTGTCATGATTGTTTTCACATCGGCAAAGTCTAAGTTGATCAGACCTGGTACAGCGATCAGATCAGAAATACCCTGTACCGCTTGACGAAGCACGTTGTCCGCTTCACGGAATGCTTCCAGCATTGGAGTCTTTTTGTCCACGATCTCCAGCAGGCGATCATTCGGAATCACGATCAGTGTGTCTACTTTTTCTTTTAGCGCTTCGATACCAAGCTCGGCTTGCGAGAAGCGTTTGCGTCCTTCGAAGGTGAAGGGACGAGTAACAACGCCAACTGTCAGCGCGCCACATTCTCTAGCGATCTCAGCGATCACTGGAGCAGCGCCTGTACCCGTACCGCCACCCATACCTGCGGTTACGAATACCATGTCTGCGCCTTTCAGCGTGTTGCTGATCAGGTCACGAGATTCTTCAGCTGCCTTTTTACCGACATCTGGATTTGCACCGGCACCCAGACCGCGAGTCAGCTTATCGCCGATTTGCAGTTTATGCTCGGATTTGGCCAGATGCAGTGCCTGTGCATCTGTATTTACCGTTATAAATTCCACGCCTTGAACGCCATTTTCAATCATACGGTTGACAGCATTGCTTCCGCCGCCACCTACACCGATGACCTTAATCTGGGCCAGGCTCTCCATTTCGAAATCAAATTCCAACATCTATCCCATCTCCCCCTCATTGTCCATGAATGGCTCATTTCCAGTAAGAATGAACTTCATTAGATAAATTCACTGAACATATTTTTGAGCCGTTCAATCAAGCCCGGTTTTGCATTACTTTCCGGGGTCGATGCAGTCTTATTGCGCGCCGGCGCCTTCTTGCTACTTCCGGCTACACTGCTGCTGCCACCGCGAATATTGCGGATTACATTGTACAAAATGCCGACACCGCTCGTATAAGCAGGGTCACGCACACCGATATAATCAGGTACTGCAACTCTGACGGAAGCTGCCAGTTCTTCGCGGGCAATTTCCAAAACGCCCGGCATCGAAACTGTGCCTCCTGTGAGTATATAACCACCAGGCTGCTCTTGATAACCGAGACGCACAACTTCCTGACGAATCAGTTCAAAAATTTCCTGTACGCGCGGCTCAATAATCGCTGCCAAATCCTGCTGGGTAAATTCTTTGTCCACATTGCTGCCGATGCGTTGAACTTTAAATACGACATCCGGTGCGGATTCTTCAACCAGCGCACAGCCATATTTTAATTTCACTTTTTCAGCATTTTCTGTCAAGGTACGCAATCCATAAGCGATATCGTTGGTGATGAATTCGCCGCCGATTGGTAAAGTAGACGTCGATTTGAGTGCGCCTTCTTCAAATACCGCAATCGTGGACGAACCTGCACCGATATCAACCAGTATAGCGCCCATTGTTTTCTCATCTTTGGATAACGCCAATTGACCGGCTCCCAGTGAGATCAAGACCAGATCCTTGATATGTAGATCGGCTTTTTCCACACAGCGGAGTAAGTTGTGAATGGATGTTTTGGCACCGGTGATGATGGTTGCTTCCACTTCCAGACGTACTCCGATCATGCCGCGAGGGTCCTGAATTCCTTCCAGACCGTCGACAACATATTGCTTGGCGACAACATCGATAATTTCACGTTCAGGAGGAAGAGCAATTACTTCTGCTGCCTTCAACACCCGTTCGATATCCTCTTCGCCGATTTCACGGTCTTCATTGGATACGGCTACAACTCCATGGCTCGTTTGAAGTCCGATGTGATTTCCCGAAATACCCACAATTACTTCAGATATTTGAATGCCGACCATACGCTCTGCATGATCAACAGCATTTCGGATGGATTGCACAGTCTGATCGATATCGACGATTGCACCTTTGCGAATCCCCTCCGAGTCGGCAGATCCAACTCCAATAATATTAAAGGTTCCATTGTTAATTTCCCCGATAATAGCACGAACTTTGGATGTACCGATGTCCAAACTAACAATGATGTCATTGTTGCTCAAGCCCCTGGCACCTCCTGCATATTGCATAATAAATGATTGATTTCCAGCCTTTGGCGATATTGGTTGCCAACCGGAAATTCAATTTCCGAAAAACATTTTTTTAAAATTGCTCTCTACTTTAGTATTCAACGTTGCGTATGCTTTCCCTCTTTTTTCTATAAACTTTTTCAAAGCTGTAGCGCCAGTAAAAGTGTAAAGAAAAAAGAATGATCGCGGGGCATGTCATGTTTCTCAGCAGATGCCTTATCATGTTTGCCAATATTAAAGTTTACAAAACTTTAATATCTACCAAACTTATTCTAGCATTTTTCTTCTCTCACAGAAAGTGCCGCTACCATATCCTTATGCCATTGCGGAAAAAAGAGACCGTGCAGCCCTGTTAGAATAGGAAAAATAACAACTTATTGTCCAACCGGAACTTCGCTATCATCGGCTGCTTCCGGCTTGAATGGTGTATAGGAGTCGGCTTCCAGCATCGTGATCAAACCTGGAGGCTGTGTCTCAATAACCTGGTTTAAATACTCGACTTTGTCCGACAATAGCGAAATACTTGTAATCACTTCAAACTGTGAACGGGTATAGATCATAATCCGATCTGGAAAGGACGGCGTAGGCGAAGGCATAATTTCCGAGATGTCCGACGTTAACTCATTCGGAATATTGCCAAGTACTTTGCATAACTCTACTTTTTTCTTGGCATAATCTCCCCACTGGGTCAGAACGGGCTTCTCCACAGCAACCCCACGGTCATCGGCGCGTACCGATGTGCCGCTTTGTAATATCGCTGTTAGCTCACCAGAGCTTGCCAGCTCATACGCTACGACCGGATACTCGGTAATTTGAATATTCACCTGACCTGGAAAATGCTTCGTAATCACTGCATCCTTGATCGCTGGAATGGTGAGTAACCGTTCTTTGATCGTGGAAGCAGATGTACCGTAAAAAGCATCGCCTTTGGCAAGACGGGTTGCGTTGAACAAATCTGTTTTGGACGTAAACGCGTTGCCGGTAAACGTAATCTGCGAAATTTTGCCAACCGGCGAAAACCAGAATACGACACCCGCCACGATAACAAACAGAATGCTCAGTATAACGATCCATCTCGTTTTGGCGCTGATTAGCGGCTTGCGTTTGACGGAAGGTCGTACATTGGCAGTAGGTTCATTTTTCGGGACAACAATCAATTTTCGCTTAGGCATGGCATGTCTCCAGTATTTCGTATTTATAGCGCCCGGCAGTACAGGCAGGTACGTTGAGCTTGCCGTCAGTCGTTCACGCCTTTGTTTGCATAACGAGCTGTGATGCAGCTGCGATTATTTGTTACTTTTGCGATTCTGGGTTAAGCGCTGAATCTCTTCCACTAGTAAAAAGGCGGATTGCGGTGTCCCCAGAGTTTTGGCAGCTACCGACATCTTCTGGCGCTCCTCCTCATCATCCATGATTCGGTCGATCAAAGCAATCAGCGAATCGCCAGTCAGATCACGCTCCAGCAGCATCTCAGCTGCTCCAGCTTTGCGCAATGCGAGTGCATTCGCTTCCTGATGATTATTCGTTACATTGGGTGACGGAATGAGAATAGATGGCGTGCCAAGCGATGTAATCTCCGCCAGCGAAGAAGCTCCAGCTCGACCGATCAGCAGCGCCGTTCCAGCCAGTACTTCCGGCATATTCGGGATATACGGCAAAATATGCAAATGCGTCGGAATGGAATCGACCGCATCATTAATCCGTTCGTAAATCTCATCGTAGTAAATCTCGCCGGTAACGAACACATAGTGTACGTTAGGCTTGTTTTTGAGCAGTGGAGCTGTTTGTACCATCGCTTCAACGAGCGCTCTAGCTCCTCGACTACCACCGACAATCATTACGATCTGGGCATCTGCGGGCAATCCAAGCGAAGCCAATCCACGTTCACGATCAGCATGCTGAACCATAGTGGCACGTGGATTGCCGGTAAATAGCACGTGTTTAGCACGTTTAAACCGTCGGATCGCATCTTCAAAGCTGACAGCTACTGTGCTGGAATAACCGCTCAAAAACAGATTGGTCAATCCCGGTACAGCATTTTGCTCATGTACGAGCGTTGGAACACCCAATTTGGCTGCTGCATACACAACAGGACCGCATACATATCCACCTGTACCAATCACGATATCTGGTTTAAAGTCGCGAATCATCTTCTTTGAATGTTTCACACCCTGAATGAAGCGGTTGACTGTACGTATATTTTCCAGCGAAAATAATCGCCTTCTAAACCCCGTAATATCAATCGATTCAAAACGCATCCGTGTTTCCGGTACGATCTTTGTTTCCAGCCCACGTTTGCCACCAATGTACAGAAATTCGGCTTTGATGCCTTGTTCCTTGAATTGCTCAGCAATCGCCAGTGCCGGATAAATATGACCACCCGTGCCGCCACCTGTCAAAATAATACGCATCATGTATTCCTCCTTTCCTCTGGAAGTTGTGTAGCTATTGGAATTGGTTGGAAATGATTCAAATGTATATGGCAAAAATGGAAATAACGATCGGATGTTCATTTGGATGCTGTTGCATGTTCACTTTTTAAAAGGGAAAGAATCCCTTTCACATGAATAAACAGCTTTTCAGCATATGAACAATGTTACATTGCATATGCACCTTTATAGTGCTTGCACAGCATCTTTGAATTGTTCGCCGCGTACTTCGTACGACGAGAACATATCCCAGCTCGCGCAAGCAGGTGATAACAGTACAATATCACCAGATGCAGCAAATTGACCTGCCGCTTGTACAGCTTCGGCAATCGCTTGGACGGTATTATCCGTTTCCTCAATCACAGCAATCTGTGTAATACCAGCCTGCTGTGCAACCTGTGCCAGCTTGTGGCGAGTTTGCCCCAGCAGTACGAGCGCCTTCACCTGACTTTGTAATGCAGGCAGCAGATCCATATAATCGGAACCCCGATCCAATCCACCGCCGATCAATACGATATCCCGATCCTGAAATGCGGATAACGCTGTCAGCGTTGCTTTCGTATTGGTCGCTTTGGAGTTGTTGTAATACTCAACACCTTCATGCTGGCGCACATATTCCAGACGATGCTCTACACCGCGGAAGCTTTGCAGCGATTGTGATAGTTCCGCAGGTTTGCAGCCAGCGGCAATCGATATCGCACAAGCAGCCAGCGCATTGGCGATATTATAGCGCCCCGGAATACCAACCTGCGATACCGGCAAAATCTCCACTTCGCCGTGCTCATCATGATACATGATGCTGCGTTCTAATTCATCTTCCACATCTTCGATATACGATGGAGATACATACAGCGCTGCTGCTAACGGCTGTTCGCTGAATTGCGTAGCATTGGCAATCGCACTACCTAGTTCTTCGTAGATCGAAAAAGGAACAATCCTGCCTGCACGCAGATACGGAATTATACTGCGACAATAGCTATCATCCCAATTCAATACGGCGGTATCCTGCTCACCTTGATTGGCAAAAATTTTACGCTTGGATTCGACGTAATCGTCCATTGTCCCATGATAATCCAGATGCGTCTCTGCCACATTGAGCAGACAAGCGATACGTGGATTGAAATCCTGTGTACCTTTTAACTGAAAGCTGCTCAATTCGGCAACGATGATATGTTCCACAGCAGGATCAGCTTCCGCTACTGCCTGACAGAGTGGAATGCCGATATTGCCGCCAACGATAGGATGTAAATGCGAAGATTCCAGCATTTTGCCTACCCATGTGGTTGTCGTCGTTTTACCATTGGAGCCAGTGATACCAATCATCGGAATATCAGTCAAGCGATAAGCAAGCTCAACCTCCGTAATGACCTCTACGCCAAGCTCCAACGCCTGCCGAATTGGTGGTGCTGTATACGGGATACCCGGATTTTTGACCAGCAGTGCTAATCCTTCATGGATCAATCCTTCTGGATGACCACCACAGATCACTTCAATATTCAGTGCTTCCAGTTCTGCCGCTTCCGGCGATTGTTCACGCGGCTTCAGATCGTTGACGGTAACGATGGCACCGAGGCGATGTAGCGCTTTGGCAGCTTCTACACCACTACGAGCCAAACCGATCACAACGACCTGCTGACCAGCGTACGATTGAGGATCATTCATCAGGACAACCCCTTGCTAATATAGACTCCAATCACAGCCAGAATTAGGCTTACTGCCCAGAACGTCGTTACGACGCGCCACTCCGACCAGCCAGACAATTCAAAATGGTGATGAATCGGCGCCATTTTGAATACCCGTTTGCCGTTGCGCGTTTTGTACGAGACGACTTGAATAACGACGGACAGCAGCTCAATGACGAATACAAGTCCGATAATGAGGAACAACAGCTCGCTTTTGGTTACAATCGCGATACCACCAATTGCACCGCCAATCCCGAGCGACCCCATATCGCCCATAAACACTTTGGCTGGATGGGCATTGAATACGAGAAAACCAAGTACTGCACCAATCATCGCTGCTGCACAAACCGCTGCGGCTGGTGAGGACATCTGAATCGCGATGACTGCATACGCAGCAAATGCAATCGCACTGACCCCGGACAGCAACCCATCCACACCATCGGTAAAGTTAACCGCATTGGTGATCGCGAGCAACATAATAACGATAAATGGATAGTAAAACCATGGACCCCAGTCAAAAGCAAAATCAGTGCCCGGAATCGCCAGCGCTGTACTATGACCTTTTTGAATCAACAGGAAGCAGATAATGGCTGAGAACAGCAATTGCAAAATCAGCTTCTGCTTGGCAGTCAGACCAAGCGAGCGTTTCAGGCCGATTTTGATATAATCGTCCAGAAAGCCGATCAGACCAAAACCGACCGTTGACGTGAGCAACACCCAGAAATTGATGTCGATCACTGAAAATTTGATGTACACGATTGTTGCCGCCAAAATGATGACAATACCGCCCATCGTCGGCGTACCCGCCTTTTTCAAATGCGTTTGCGGTCCGTCATCTCGCACTTGCTGACCGAATTTAATCCGGCGTAGCAGTGGAATCAGAATCGGCATCGCAATAAGCGATAAAATAAATGATGCGGCTGCCGCCAATAACAATAATTGAAAATCCATTACATTTACTCCTCCAGCGCTTCTGCTTGGCTTATTGAATCAGGCATCAGCGCCTGTATAACTTCCTCCAGTCTCATACCACGGGATGCTTTGACCAGCACGACATCCCCTTGCTGCACCGTCTCCAGCAGCGCCTGAATCAGCTCTGGCTTGGACCTATAGCTGTATACCAGCTCGGATGGCATCTGACGCAATGCTCCCGCAGCGATGAATTGACCACGTTCACCATACGTAAACAGCAGATCCGCATGTTCCGCCGCATAGATGCCCATTTGCTCATGGTAGGTCTGTTCTTCGCTGCCTAGCTCCAGCATATCGCCCAGTACCGCAATGCGGCGGCTGTGACCTTTCATACTGCTCAACACATCGAGAGCAGCACGCATCGAGCTTGGACTCGCGTTGTAAGCGTCGTTCAGCAATGTGGAGCCTTGGCGTCCATCCAGCTGTTCAATTCGCATACCGGACAATTGCAGCTGGGATAGACCGATACGGATCTGCTCATCCGTTACTTGGAAATGGCGTGCAACCGCCATCGCAGACAGCGCGTTTGTTACATTGTGCAATCCTGGCAACGGCAGCGTCCAAGCATCATCTGGCAGATCATTTGTTGTAAAAATCGTAGTTCGTCCCTGTGCCATCACGCCGGTCACATGCAGATTATTCTGCTGCTCCACGCCGAAGGTCAGTGTAGTCATATCTCGTTGCTTCAGTTCCGGTTCCGCCAGTACCTGATGCAGCAGCGGCTCATCCCCGTTATAGATCAGTAAACCGCCAGCTTGCAAGCCGCTGACAATTTCCAGCTTGGCACGAGCGATTTCCTCACGTGTACCGAGCTGCTCCAGATGCGATTCGCCAATATTGGTAATGATGACAGCATGTGGACGAGCGATATTGGATAGTAGCTCAATTTCGCCGCGCGCACGCATCCCCATTTCCAGAATGAGCATTTCGGTATCAGAAGACATATCCAGAATGGTCAAAGGCAGACCGATATGACTATTAAAATTGCCCTGCGTTTTGTGCACACGATAGGCTTGCTTCAGCAAAGCTTCCACCATATCCTTGGTCGTTGTTTTGCCATTCGAGCCGGTAATACCGATCACGCGTGGCTGTACCTGATCCAGATACGAACGCGACAACTGCTGCAACGCCTGCAATGTATCTTCTACAAGAATGATATTGCCAGCTGGTGGTGTACCATGATCATGCTGCCAGAACGATACTGCCGCTCCAGCAGACAGTACATTCGCTACAAAATCATGACCGTCAGCGCGCTCACCAATAATCGGGATAAACAGACAACCTTCATACACTTTGCGTGAATCGATAACGACACCATGCCAAACGGCTTCGGCATCGCCTTGTAGCTGTCCACCACACATATCGGCTAATTGACCCATTGTTGTTTTTATCACTGGTTAAGACCCCTTATCGCTTCTTTGGCTACAAGCCGGTCATCAAAATCGATAACCTCTGTACCGATGATCTGGTACGTTTCATGCCCTTTGCCCGCAATCAATAGTACATCGCCAGGCTGCGCCATTTCAACCGCTTTTTGAATCGCGGTACGACGATCAACGATCAGCTCGTAACGCTCGGTTGGAATGCGGTCTTCCTGCAAACCGGTCTGGATTTCATTTAGGATCGATAGCGGTTCTTCGGTACGCGGATTGTCTGAGGTAATAAACGTATAATCGCTATACGTTGCGGCTACTTTGCCCATCAGTGGACGCTTCGTACGATCGCGATCACCACCACAGCCAAACACCGTAATTACACGTTGCTCAGCAAACTCCTTGATCGTAGACAATACGTTATCCAGCCCGTCCGGTGTATGGGCATAATCGACAATAACAGCAAAAGGCTGACCAGCATCGACCAATTCGACCCGTCCGTCTACACCAGGAATACGTTCCAGACTGGCAGCAATCTGTTCCAGTGGTACGTCTTCGATCAAGGCGGCGGTCAAAGCGGCAAGAGCATTATAGACATTAAACGTACCGACCATCTTCAACGTGATGTCGGCAGAGCCGCGGAAGGTATCCACATGAAACGTCGTGCCTGCGGATGTAATAGCAATCTGAGAGGCGCGTACATCTGCTTCTTGTTCTACTCCGTATGTAATCACATCAGCTGCGGTAATACGGCGGAAATAGTCTGCTGCGGGATCGTCGATGTTCAAAACTGCATATTTGCGCTCATGAGGTTGACCGTAGCTATTGCCAAGCCGGGCAAAAAACAACCCTTTGGCGGCAATGTATTCGTCCATCGTATGATGGTAATCAAGATGATCCTGACTGATGTTCGTAAACACGGCAGTGCGATAATCCGTTCCTTTGACCCGTCCTTGTTCCAGCGCATGTGATGACACTTCCATCACACAGCACTGTACGCCGTCATCTGCCATCTTGCCAAGCAAACGCTGCAACTCCAGCGCTTCTGGTGTAGTGCGCGGCATCGGAATGGATTGACCGTTGTAACGCATCTCAATCGTGCCAATCAGTCCAGTGTTGATATGATGATCATTCATAATACGCTCGATCAGGTAAGAAGTTGTGGTCTTACCATTGGTTCCCGTAACTCCAATCATATTCAAGCGACGACTAGGATGATCGAAAAAGGTGTCACTTAGCACTGCCATCGCCTGACGGCAGCTACTGACGACCAGTTGCGGTACATCCAGTTCCAGTACACGTTCCACGACAAGAGCAACGGCACCTTGCTTGACTGCCTTGTTAGCAAAATCATGTCCATCTACCGTAAACCCAGGCAGACAGATAAACAAGTCGCCCTGCTGAACCTTGCGTGAATCCACCTCCATTCCCAAAAATTCCGCAGCCGGATCACCGTGAATCCGGGACGTTATCAATAGCTTTGCGGCTTCAGATAGCAACATGCGTATTCCTCTTTTCCAAAATTAATAACGATACCCGGCAACAATCAAGCGTCCAGAAGCAGGCTTCTGGCGCCGATCGTTGCCGGGTTATCACAGATAATGCATAAATCAACTAGTTGGTTGAAGCTTCTTCCTCTTCCGAAGTTTCAGGATTATCTTCTTTTTGCGTCGTTGCACTATTAGATTTTTCAGTAGTGCTAGACGATGAATCATCCGTAGACGTACTGGAGGAAGACGAGTCATCACTTTCTTTATTGGATGTGTCGGTGTTGCTATTCGCAGTATCGTCTGTTGGTTTACCATCACTACCGGTTGCATTTTCTTCTGGATCGTCTACACCGGTTACCGTTGCTTTGGCAGACTTGAGTGTCAGGGTTACGATCCGACGACCGTTTCCTTCCGACTCTACCTGTTCAGCAACATATCCCGTACCGACGGTAGTGACCTGTACTTTCATCAGATTTAGCAATTGCATCGCATCGCGCAATGATTCCCCTTTTAAATCTGGAATCGCCATCTTAGTCGGGTCTTCCGTCATCAGATAGATACTTTGACCACTTACCAGTGGAGCGCCTGCTGCTGGATATTGTTTCACAATCTTTGTACCAGAACCTACAACGGTATACGCAATGCCACCCGCTAGCAGTTTCTTCTTCGCTTCGTCTAATCCTTTACCAGTTAACGTTGGCGCAGTATACGCCACTTGAACAGGTTGAACTTTGGCAGTCTTCTTCTGGGTCGTAGCTCCATCTTCAGCAACTTTGGCTACACCCATATATGGAAGCGCCTGACTAACGATTTCTTTGAAAATTGGCGCTGCCGCTTTGCCACCGCCATACAGTGGATCTGCCGGTTCATCGACCACTACGATGACAGCGATTTTGGGATCGTTAGCAGGAGCAAAACCGATAAATGAGGAAACCTGTTTATTTTTGTCATATCCGCCAGAACCGTCGGTTTTAACTTTAATTGCTGTACCTGTTTTACCAGCGACACGATATCCTTCGATATACGCTTGACGCCCGGTTCCAATTTCTTGGTCAGATACGACTTGCTCCAGATAACTGCGAACTTTGGCGGCTGTAGCGGAATCGATAACCTGACGTACTTCATGAACAGGTGTATCTGTTGTGACGCCAGTATTCGGGTTCGTAATGGACTGTACCAGATGCGGAGTCAACAGCTTACCGCCATTGGCAACCGCTGATACTGCTGCAAGTTGCTGTAGTGGTGTAACCTGAACTTTACCGTGTCCATAAGCAGCAGTCGCTACTTCAACCTTGATATTCGGATTGAAATTAATCGCACCCGATGCTTCACCTGGCAAATCGACTCCTGTTTTGACACCAAAGCCAAAAGCATCGATATATTTACGCAGTCTCTCGGCGCCCAGCATTTCATAACCTAATTTAACAAAGGCTACGTTACTGGAACGCTTCAAACCGGACAAATACGTAATCGCTCCCCAGCCAGTGTGACTATCATGCAATGTCCAACCGCCTACACGGATCGAACCAGATTGATACGTAGCGTCTGCATTAAACAAGTTTTCTTTGACAGCACCGGTCAATGTTACAATTTTGAAAGTCGAACCCGGCTCATAAATACCTTTGATGCCTAGATTCATAAAATCGCTATATTGATCAGCTGGTACTTCATTATATTTATTCGGGTCAAAGGTAGGCATATTTGCCATCGCCAGAATATTCATTGTATTGGGATCAGCTACAATCGCGGTAATACTTTTCGGCTTCAGTTCCGCATATTGCTTTTTCATCGCCTGTTCCGTGTAATATTGGATCGTTTGGTCAATCGTCAATTTCAGATTATCACCGTTTTGCGCAGGCGTATATACATCGTCAGAATCGGGAAGTTTATCGCCCTGACGGTCATGCTGATACTGGATTTTACCATCCGAGCCTTTGAGCTGTTCATCATAATACGCTTCAATGCCCGCAACAGCTTTACCTTCTTTGTCCGTATAGCCGAGTACGTGAGAAGCTAGCTCATTTTGTGGATAATAGCGTTTGGAACTTTCAGTCAAATATAAGCCAGCATCATACTTTTGATCGATCTGCTGCTTTAACTTGGTAATCAAGGCGTTAACCTGATCGGCTTTATCCTGAGCGATCAAATGTCCACCTGTGTTCAATTCACGCCATGTACGCAATTCGCCCTGATCATTTTTGGACGTCGCTTGCTTTTCGATTTCGGCTTCATCGGTGCCCAGAATCTCGTGCAGTCCGCTCACAATTTCATCTTTGATGCCATATTTATCGATAATTTGCGGATTGAGTGCGACATTATATGCAGGTGCATCAATAGCCATCTCATTGCCATTACGATCAGTAATCGTACCGCGCGCAGCTTTGATTACGCTATTTTGCGTCCAGTTCTCCACAGCACGTTCATGCCAACTGGAGCCCTGTACAATCTGTAACCAAAAAATACGCAAGACCAGGACGACAAAAAGGAGGGCAATGCACCCTCCCATCAATAAAGTGCGAAGTCTGATTCGTTTATTCACTTCGTTTATCCCTCGCTTTACTTGCTGTCTTGACTATCCGGCGACGAGGTTGATGTCGTTCCCTTCTCACGGGAAACTTGAATTGGATCAGCATCGGGCTGTATGTATCCCAGAGCGGTTGCACGCTCCACCACTTCGTTTTCCAATAGATGTTTGCGGAGATCATTTTGTACGGCTTGCTTTTGCAGCGATGCCGTTTCGCTTGCCATATTTTGAACGTTTTTGTTCACTTCATAAATATAAGCGTAGCGCCACAAGATAATTCCCGCAATGATCACACAGGCAAAAATGGTACCCAAATACAGCATCTTCTCCTGCATAGGCAAAGCCGAACGTCGGACTACTACTTTTGTCGTTTCGCGATACTTACGGACAACCTTTTCGGTCTCCTTTTGCTTGACCGCCAGATTTCCTCTTGTATAAGCCATTAGCCCGTCTCCTTATTGTTGATTTTGGTTTTGTTTATCCACCTTTTCCGCTACTCGCAATTTGGCTGATCTTGCGCGCTTGTTGGTTGTGATTTCATCATCAGACGGAAGTACCGGTTTGCGGTTGACCAGTTTCAGTTCACCGCCGTTACTCACATACACAGGAAATCCGGGTGGTGCCACATTCTTTTCCAATTTTTCAGCAAAAATCTGCTTGCACAAACGATCTTCGAGCGAGTGAAATGTAATAACAGATACACGTCCGCCCGGTTTCAAGCATCGAATGGATTGTTGCAGCGCTTCTTCAAAAGCGCCAAGTTCATCATTGACAGCGATACGAAGCGCTTGAAAGCTGCGCTTGGCTGGATGACCACCGGTTCGGCGTGCCGCAGCCGGAATGCCTTCTTTGACAAGCTCTGACAGTTCCCCCGTTGTTTCAATAGGCTGTACGGCACGGCGCTTGCCAATCACAGCAGCAATACGTCTTGAAAATTTTTCTTCGCCATAACGATATAGTATGCGGGCAATTTCATCTTCAGGCCACGTGTTCACAATGGTACGTGCAGTCAATTCGCTGGACTGGTCCATGCGCATATCTAGCGCGGCATCGTGATTGTAACTGAATCCCCTCTCGGCATCGTCAAATTGAGGTGAAGAAACGCCAAGATCAAACAAAATACCGTCCACCTGCGGAATACCGTCCTCTGTTGTCGGTACACCCGCTTCCAAAAGCTTTTCCTCCAAATGACGGAAATTGCTTTTGATCAATGTTACGACATCGGCAAATGGTGATAGTACCTGTTCGGCATTACGTAATGCAGTATCATCCTGATCAAAGGCAATCAGTCGTCCACCTGCTTCTAACTCAGCTGCGATTACGCTGCTGTGTCCTGCTCCCCCGAGCGTGCAGTCGACATAAATGCCATCAGGCTTGACCTCTAATGCATTGGTCGCTTCTTCTTTTAATACAGTGATGTGATGAAACAAGTTGTTAAACCTCCCAGACGATTACAGATCAAGATCAAAATCAACCAGCTTTTCGGCAATTTCATTAAATGATTGTTCTGATTCGTTATAATATTGTTCCCAAACGGAACGACTCCAAATCTCCACACGATTCGATACACCGATAATGGTGCATTCTTTGTCCAGCTGTGCATACTGGCGCAGATTGCCAGGTACATTTACCCTGCCCTGCTTATCCCACTCGCCCTCAGCTGCACCAGAAAAGAAAAACCGTGTAAATGCGCGTGCATCCGCCTTCATCAAAGACAGCGATTTGAGCTTTTGTTCAAGAAGAGACCACTCCTCTAGTGGATAAATGAAAAGGCAATGGTCCAAACCGCGGGTCATTACAAACGATTGGCCGAGAAGTTCGCGAAATTTGGCCGGAATAATGATCCGTCCCTTATCGTCAATGTTATGCTGAAATTCTCCCATGAACATTGGCGGCTCACTCCTTTTACCCATCGTTCCCCACTTTGCACCACTTTCCACCACCTATCTAGCATAATAGATTCGTCAACTAAAATCAAAATCCTTCTCAACATGTCAATTTTTTTGAAAAAAATTATACTTTTTTTCGTTTTTTATGCAATGAAGCATGTTGCTTTGCAAAAAAGCATGCAAAAAGCCCGATTCTTCCTTGTCGAAGAAATCGGGCTTTTTGCTTATATTCCTTTGTCGCATATTCATTCTCAAGTAACTTGCGGGTTTATAGTTTGCATATTGCTGCATTCTATCCACCGCATGATGCTCTATCCAATGACAAAATGAATCAAGACCAGCTATCCAGATACTTTTTCTGTTCGTCTGTAAGGCTGTCGATGCCAATACCGAGACTTTCCAGACGATAGCGTGCTACTTGCTCATCCAGCTCGTAAGGAACATTGATGACGCCCGCCCCAAGCTGCTCGTAATTCTCATTCACATAGCGAAGTCCGACCGCTTGCAGCGCAAAGGTCATATCCATAATTTCTGCCGGGTGACCGTCAGCTGCGCCTAAGTTAACTAGACGACCTTCAGCCAGCAGGTAAATACGACGTCCATCCTGCAATTGATATTCTTCGATATTTTTGCGAGCATGGCGAATCGATACAGCACGCGCAGCCAGATCCGGCTTGTTCGCTTCCACATCGAAATGACCAGCATTACATACGATCGCACCATCTTTCATTACATCGTAATGCTCACCTACGATTACGCTCTTATTACCGGTTACCGTAATAAAGAAGTTACCGTGTTTCGCCGCTTCGATCATCGGCATAACATGGAAGCCGTCCATATGCGCTTCGACTGCTTTGATCGCATCAACTTCAGTTACGATAACGTTAGCGCCCAGACCTTTGGCACGCATCGCTACCCCTTTACCACACCAGCCATAGCCGACAACAACAACAGTTGAACCGGCAATCATCAAGTTGGTAGTACGGATGATACCATCAAATACGGATTGACCTGTACCGTAACGGTTATCAAACAGATGCTTGCAATATGCATCATTCACTGCCACCATCGGCAATGTCAATGTGCCTTCTTTTTGCAAAGCTTTTAGACGGATAATGCCAGTCGTCGTTTCTTCTGCACCACCACGGATACCTTCTAGCAGATCTGGACGTTCTCCGTGCATCAATGTGATCAGATCGCCGCCATCGTCGATGATCAGATCAGGACGCGTTTCCAGCGCATGCAGAACGAGCGATTTGTATTCCGCAGGATGTGGATTGTATTTTGCAAATACAGTAATACCGTCTTCCACCAGAGCAGCACATACATCATCCTGCGTGGACAGCGGGTTACTACCAGTAATCGTGACCTCTGCGCCACCTGCTTGTACTACTTTTGCCAGATAAGCAGTTTTCGCTTCCAGATGCAGACAAATCGTCACTTTTAATCCTTGAAAAGGCAGATCGCGTTCAAATTCTTCCTTGATCCGATTCAATACCGGCATATGGGAAGCCACCCATTCAATTTTGCGGTGTCCTTCCGGCGCAAGCGCCATATCCGCAACAATACTTTTTTCTAGGGACGGCAATGTCATGTTCGATTTCCTCCACTATTTCGATGAACCTGTCATCTTTTTTGAATTCATTTATACTTCCATTTAATCGTTTAATGAAAATAAAAGCAACCAACAATTGTTGTCGGCTGCTTTTGCTTTGTTCTTTCATTACATATAAATGAGACGATGACTGCCGTTCAAATCCGATTCTACCGACAGTAGCTGGTCCAGCCAGCGCTCGCCGTAGCGTCCAATATAATAGTAACTGTTAATCGTCCGCTCCTGTGGCTTGTTAAACGGATAAAGAGAATGGGCGATGCGATCCAGTCGACGTAGTCCTACTTCATGCTGCTTTTCCACTGCATGGATACTTTTGCGATATAGATAGTCAATCTGTGCTTCTATTTTGTGCTGATTGTTGTCAGCAATATGTAGAAGCGCCGGATCGACTTCAGACAGCGATTGTACAAATGGATGATACAGATCAGCAAACTGCTTGCGCAGCTGCTCAAACCGTGCATCCAAATTATAATCTTCCTGCTCATTCAGCCAACTTTGGCGAATCTCTTCAAACCGCTGACGCACGTCATCAAAAGTCAGATCGAATTGCTGCATCAACTGCTGAATTTTCTCTTCTACCATCGTAAATGACATCCGCGGTACAATGGGTGGCATTTGCAATCCAAATACGTCAAATGCTTGACGAGTCAATGCCCAGTAAGCAATCTCACCTGTACCAAGAATCGTACCAAGCACTGGGAACAGCGATTCTTGCATAAGCGGACGCGTCAGTACATTGTTGCTAAAGCGCTCTGGATGCTGCTCCACCATATCCAACAGTTCATCACGAGTAAAGGTGACTAAGCCTTTACGATCCGTAAATAGACCATTTCGCTTGAACAACAATAAACGCTCATTGTTATAAATTTCATCTGTATGGATATAGAACAGATTGGCGCCATCTTCAGCAACCGTTGCTTGTTCCTCATAACCGGCAGCCCGAACCTGATCCGCAGATGCTAGATATGCCTTCGTCAAATCGTCATTTTGTTCAATGATTTTACGAAATACAGGCTTCTCCAACTGGCGCATATCGGGATGATCTGAATCTAGCAAAATCAGACCAAATCGACCGAACAAACGACCCAACTGACGGGCAAATGCATCGCTCAGATTATCGGACTGCTGCATACATCGAGTCAATTCAGTCATCCATTCACTTTTATGCTCACTGTCCGGCAATAAGCTTTCAAATTGATTCAAAACCGGCTGAATATGTGCTTCGGTGATCTCTGTACGACTCACCGGCGAATGACCACCACGCTCATGCTCCATGCGGATTTTGACCGCTTCTCCATGCAGATCGGGCAAATACGTATGATTCACCTCATCCCAATCATGATCCTCTCCAGCAATCCAGAATACTGGTACAACCGGTCGTCCCAGCTGCGCTGAAGCTTCACGCGCAGACAGGATCAGTGTAACGACTTTATAAATAACCAGCAACGGGCCGGTAAATAAACCGCTCTGCTGACCACCAACTACGGTCAGCGTATCATCCTGACGCAGCGTATCCAGTGCCTGACGCACAGATTCATGATCGTTATGGGCAAGATTGTAAGCTGTCAGACAATCCACTAACGCTCCACGCTCGATCCGGGAGTGCTTATTCTGATCCAGCCAGGCGGCACGCTGAACCCATGTCTGCGGATCAGTCACATTCATATTATACAAGCTGCTTACCGATGCAAAATCATTCATATACCGCTCTGCCAGCGGCTGATTCGCAGGTAGCCTCTCCGGAACTACATTCATGGGGTAAGGTCCTCCTCATCGTTGTTACTTAATGTAACTTTCTAAACCTTATTTGATTGTACGAAAGTATCCAGTTTTAGTCAAAGCATTAAACAATCTTTTTTGTATTTTGGAAAAAACAAAAAAACCGCCAATATTATGACGGTTTTTGCATATCTAATTTTAAGCGATAGGTTGTGCTACCCAGTGTCCCTGCGATACTTCGATTAGCTCGGAGTTGTCGAGGTCAAATGGATCTTTTGGTGCACCCGGGTTCGCGGACTCAACCGGTGCTTGTTGCTCATCCGGCAGCAAAATTCTGCGCTTGTTCACTTCAACATCTGGATCCGGAATCGGAATTGCGGACAGCAATGTTTTGGTGTACGGATGCAGTGGGTTCGCATACAGTTCTTCACTTTCTGCCAACTCTACAATTTTACCCATGTACATAACAGCAACGCGGTCACTGATATGTTTTACCATGGACAGGTCATGCGCGATGAACAGATAAGTCAAACCAAGACGCTGTTGCAGATCTTCCAGCAATTTTACAACTTGTGCCTGGATCGAAACGTCCAGTGCCGACAACGGCTCATCACAGATGATAAATTTAGGATTAACTGCCAGTGCACGGGCAATACCGATACGCTGTCTTTGACCACCAGAGAACTCATGCGGATAACGCAGTGCATGGCTGGCATTTAAACCTACCATGTCCAGCAGTTCTTCGACGCGTTTTTTACGTTCTGCGCGGCTGCCTGCTAGACCATGAATATCCAGCGATTCGCCGATAATATCCATAACGTTAAAGCGCGGGTTCAGAGATGCATATGGATCTTGGAAGATCATTTGCATATCTTTACGCATCGCTTTCATTTTACGTGGGGACAGGCTGAAAATATCAGTACCGTTAAATTTAACGCTTCCTCCCGTTGGTTCATACAGACGCAGCATCGTACGACCTGTTGTGGATTTACCACAACCGGACTCCCCTACAACGCCAAGTGTTTCACCTTCGTAGATTTTGAAGCTAATATCATTAACGGCTTTCAGGATATTACCTTTACCCAAGTTAAAATGCTGACGCAGATTGCTTACTTCAACGAGTGGACGAGTTGGATCCAAACCAGCAATGGCAGAAGCCAATTTCGGTTTTTTCGGTTCATCCAGACGTGGCAATGCACCAAGCAAACGTTTGGTGTATGCGTGCTGTGGATTTTTGAAGATTTCGGAGGTTGTACCAGTTTCGACAACATCCCCTTCTTTCATAACAACAACGCGGTCACACATGCCAGCAACAACGCCCAGATCATGCGTAATCAGAATGATGGAAGTACCCAGCTTCTGCTGCATATCTTTCATCAGATCGAGAATTTGTGCTTGAATCGTTACGTCGAGCGCTGTTGTCGGCTCATCGGCAATCAGCAATGCCGGACGGCAAGCGAGTGCGATCGCGATCATAGCACGTTGACGCATACCACCAGAGAATTGGTGCGGATAATGGTTAAAACGAACTTCGGCATTTTTGATGCCAACCAGTTTCAGCATTTCGATTGCTGATTTTTTCGCTTCTGTTGCCGACATCTTCTGGTGCTTGCGCAGAACTTCGGTGATTTGCTTACCGATTTTGATCGTTGGATTCAGCGAGGTCATCGGATCTTGGAAGATCATACCGATGTCTTTACCACGAATTGACTCCATTTGCTTATCGGATTTCTTCAGCAGGCTTTCACCAAGGAATGTAATATCTCCACTTTTAATAATAGAAGGCGGAGAAGGAATCAGACGCATAATTGTTTGAGCTGTTACACTCTTACCGCTACCGGACTCCCCAACAATACCCAGCGTTTCCCCTCTGCCAATCTCGAAATTGACATCTTTAACGGCTTTAAATTCACCGGCACGAGTATTGAAGGATACGCTCAAATTTTTTACTGATAAGATTTTCTCCACTAAGCCCACCTCCTATGAATTATTTTTTCAGTTTTGGATCCAGTGCGTCACGCAGACCATCACCCAGCAGGTTGAATGCCAGCATAGTCAAACAGATCAGACCAGCAGGGAACCACATACGCCAAGGATACAGATTCCATCCTTGCAATGCATCGTTAATCATCGAACCGAGTGACGATACAGGTGCTTGTACACCCAGACCGAGGAAGCTTAGGAAAGCCTCGGAAAAGATCGCACTTGGAACGGAAAGCGTTACTGTTACGATAATAGGTCCTAATGCATTTGGCAACAGGTGTTTGAACAATTGACGTCCTGCACCTGCACCCATGGAACGTGCTGCCAGAATAAAGTCGCGGTTTTTCAATTGAATGATCTCCCCGCGAACAATCCACGACATCGTTACCCAGCCTGTTACGGCGAGTGCGAAGATGATCGTTGGCAAACCTGGCTCCAGAACAACGAGCAACAGGATAACGATCAGCAGATACGGAATCGAGTACAAAATCTCGGAGATTTTGTTCATAATTTCATCGGTACGACCACCAGCATAACCCATAATTGCACCGTAGATTACACCAATCAGCAAGTCAATCAAAGCTGCGGAGAAACCGACGATCAAGGAAATACGTGCGCCCATCCAAGTACGAACCCACATGTCGCGACCGAGGTTATCGGTTCCGAACCAGTGTTCACCGGAAGGTGGTTTGTTGGTATTCATCAAATCATTGCTGTAGTAGTTATACGCCACCATATGTGGACCAATAATTGCCATAAGAATGATCACAACCAGTGTTCCCAAACTAATCATGGCTACAGGATTGCGAGTCAAACGATACATTGCATCCTGGAACAGGGAGACACTCTTTTGCTGTGCAGTTGGATCAATCGTTACATCACCTGGTGTAGGATTTGGAGTTTGGTTTCCATTTGCTGCCAACGTTTAAGCCCCCTTTTTGCCTGACAGTTTGATACGAGGATCAATCAGAACATATAGAATATCCGTAATAAAACGAGCCAGCATCAGAATGACGCCGTAGAAGATCGTAACACCCATGATCATCGTATAGTCACGGTTCGTAATACTTTCGACGAACACTTTACCAATACCACCGATACCGAAAATTTGCTCGATAACGACTGAACCTGTAATAACGTTCGCTGTCATCGGTCCAACGTAAGTAACGACTGGCAAAATCCCGTTACGCACTACGTGGCGTGTCATGATGGTAAAGCCGTTCAGACCTTTGGCTTTGGCTGTTTTGATGTAATCGGAATTCAGTACTTCCAGCATGCTGGAACGAGTGAGACGGGCGATAAATGCAATCGGTTGAACAGCAAGTGCTGCGACCGGCAATACAAAATCGCTTGGTTTGCTAAAGCCCATAACGTCAAACCAGCCCAGCTTGAGGGCGAATAGGTACTGAATAAGCGTTGCAAGCACAAAGCTCGGAACCGCTATACCGAGAATCGCGAGAATCATGGCGACATGGTCAATCAATTTGCGGTGATACAATGCTGCCACCATACCGAGTATAATCCCGACCACTATCGAAATAATAATCGCAAAAATACCGATTTGCAGGGAAGGCTTAAATGTTTGTGCGATACGTCCGGTTACGTCCTGGTTTTGATATTTCATGGAAATACCAAGATCCCCCTGGATAATATTGCCCAGATAGCGAACATATTGTACCGGAATAGGCTGGTCCAGTCCGTATTGCGCCATCAAGCGCGCTTTAATTTGAGGCTGTACAGCCTTCTCGGACATGAACGGATCACCCGGAATGATTTTCATCAGAAAAAATGTCAGTGATACCAGGATAAATAGAGACACTAGCATAAAGAAAAATTTGCTGGCGATATATCTAACCATTTCTCCGGAGCCCTCCTTTGTTAGTTGTTAGATTTCACGTTCAACCATAATATTCCTTCCACAGTTTACAACAAACTGCGTTCATCTTCATATCATTTAAAAGAAACAAGTTTAAAACTTGCAATATTCAACGTTATAAAAAGCAATATATGGTAAAACGCAAAACACACATAAAAGCGGGATATATATGGTTGGAAAATCCCCACATATACCCCGCAGCAATCATCTAACTGCCAAATAAGTTATTGAATTATTCGAAATAAGCTTTGGAGAAGTCAACTGCTCCACTGAAGTCAACTACAATACCTTTAAGATTTGGTTTTACGAGAGAGATACTAGTGTAGTAGTAGATTGGCATGATTGCCATATCATCTTGAATCAGCATTTTCTCTGCATTAGCCATATCAGTCATACGTTTTGCGTTGTCTTGAGTCGATTTTGCATCAGTAATCAATTTGTCGTATGCAGAGTTTGCATAACCAGCATCATTGTTACCGCCTTTTGTTACCCACATATCCATGAACGTCATTGGATCATTGTAGTCAGCTGTCCAACCAGCACGAGCGATTTGGTAGTTACCGCTTTGACGGTTGTTCAGGAATACGCTCCACTCTTGGTTTTCGGTTTTGATATCGACACCAAGGTTTTTCTTCCACATATCAGCAATTGCCAGAGCCACTTTTTGGTGAGCTTCGCTGGAATTGTAGATCAGTGTAATTGCAGGCAAAGTAGTGATACCTTCTTCTTTCATACCTTCTGCCAGCAATGTTTTTGCTTGTGCAACATCTTCAGTGAAGAAGCTGTCTTTGTGCTCTGTGCGGAATTCTTCGCTTTCGCCTTTGATACCTGGAGGTACAAAGCCATAAGCTGGGATTTGACCGCCCAGTGTTACGTTATCCACAATCGCTTGACGATCGATCGACATTGCGAATGCTTTACGGATTTTAGCGTTATCGAAAGGTTTTTCTTTATTGTTAAATTCATAGTAGTACGTACTTGCAATACCTTTTGCATTGAATTGATCTGGGAACTGTTGTTTTGCAGCTGGGATTTGGTCTGTAGGAATTTCACCAGTTGGTGAACCTGCATAATCCAATTGTCCGCTTTGGTAACTTGCATACTCAGTTGCGCCAGAGTTAACCAGCGAAGAAGTAATGGTGTTCAGCTTGATGTTGCTTGCATCCCAATACTTATCGTTTTTGGTCCAAACCAGTTGTTGACCTGTAGTCCAAGTCGTCATTGTGAATGGTCCGTTGGTAACCATAGTATCTGCTTTGGAAGCCCACTCAGCATTGGCTTCAACATTCTTTTTGTTTACAGGATAGTACGTGTAGAAGGAAGTCAGACCCAACCAGTATGGAGCAGGATCTTGCAGCGTTACTTCAAGCGTTTTGTCGTCAACGACTTTTACGCCAACCTGGGAGAAATCTTTGATTTTACCAGTGTTGAAAGCTTCGCCGTTTTTCAGGTAGTACAGCTGGTAAGCATATTCAGATGCTGGAGTTGTTTCTGGGCTCAATACGCGTTCCCAAGCATAAGCAAAATCTTCTGCTGTTACAGGCTCGCCATTGTTCCAGGTTGCATTATCACGAAGGTGGAAAGTATATTTCAAACCGTCTTCGGAAACATCCCATTTCTCAGCAACGCCTGGAGCTGGATTACCATCCGCACCCATGCGTGTAAGGCCTTCGTACATCAGCTTCAGGGCAGTATTTGTTTGACTATCTTTTGCCTGAGCTGGATCAAAAGTAGGAGGTTCAGCGCTCATGTTGATCTTCAGATCTTGTGATGCTGTTGTTCCTTCTCCAGATTCTCCACTTGTACCTGTGCTGTTAGAACCGCTGCTGCATGCTGCAAGCAATGATCCGAACGCCAGTACGAGTGCCATAAGTACTAACCAACTTTTCCTTTTCATCTAGCAGTTTCCCCCTAAAAAAATGTGGTATATGCTTTTAGATTATACAACCAGTGGTCAAAAAAATCTATATCTCAAACTTAAAAAAATCGTTTTTTTTCGTTTTTTTCAACATATTTGTCACATTGAAGCGTAAAATACGCTCCATACCACGGTCGAATACCTGACATCAAGTATATTTTTTCCAAGTTTCGACACGTTTAGCGGGATATGTATTGCAAAATTGCGATTAGCAGCAGAACGATGTAACCTAAGCTCAGAAAGAAAAAGGATAGCCGCCATACTGCGCGAAATAATCGTTGAAAGTCGACTTTTCCTTTCATTCTATTCTGTGCACTTCCAATCAAACCAATCGCCAGCAACAAAATCAGCAAGAAAATGTAGAATCCAAGCCCACTGTTAAAGATTGTATTGAATAGTGCTGCTACCGAAATGTACAAAAATGGTGTTGTCACGTCCATGGCGGAGGTGATTGCCTGCTTTTTATCCTTTTTGCGCAGAATCATAATAAAATAAGTAGCAATAAAAGGAATAAAGGGAACAAGGCTTAAAAATATGGCGCCATTCAGCAGCCAACCAAACAATCCTCCCATTTACGGAGCCTCCTCTAGTGTCAATGGTTCAATGAATCGGTACATCCACTCATGCGCTTCTGCACGGTAATCCGTACGCCTTGCCATCTCGATGATCGTACCGTTTATCCAGGCAATCTCAGTACGCCGATTGTGCTGAACATCTGCGAGCATGGATGATGTGTTGGATGCTGTTGCGCGGCATACATTCAGGATATCGTCCCACCAATGCTCCGAGTACGGAATATGATTGCGTCGATACACTTCAACCGCTTCCATGAACAATTGCCGCATCAGCTCCACCCGCGTATGACTTGCCAGCAATTCTCCGTTCGGCACACGCCATATTGCGGTCAAAGGATTGATCACGGCATTGATAATCAACTTCCGGTATACTTCCTTCCCGATATCTTTCGACAAAGAAGATTGGAATCCTGCCTTTTGAAACAAATTTATTAAAAAAGACAAATGAGCATGTTCATTCTGCGTGCATATTGCCATATGAGATGTTGCATCATCTGACCTATAGAGACTATCCATTCGACCTATGACTGTTTGTCCATACCCTGCGTGGGTAATGTGATTGCCTGCTGATTTCTTCGCGCCCTCTGTCGTAATGGCGGCATAAACCTGCCATGACTCAGGCCAGGGATTATCTGCTCGCACTCCATTTTGCAGACAAATAATGGCAGTTCCTTGCTTTACCCTTGTTTGGAGTTGCTGAATGAATGACGCTGTAAGATGCGTCTGTTTGATCGTAACGATAATCAGATCAGCAAGCGACAATGTGCTTGTACTTTGCGAATCTACGGCATAAACATTGCAACCGGAAGATTCATTGGGGAACATGATTTGTGGGTCGGCTATATAATTCTCTTGGAATACAATGCCTTCACTATGTATCGTATCTACCTGCTCTTGTGTACGGCACCATAGGTTGAGCTGGTTATCGGCAAGATGTGTAGCTATTTTGCTATAAAAAAGCAATCCCAATGCTCCCCCGCCCCAAATATCAATGATCATATAGTTTCCCTCCTGCCAGTCATACGCTACAATACAAATAAGTATGTCATCACACAGCTTGTCCGCCTATACAAAATACAATATACAGACCGCTAACGCGCTGAATACTAAACTGTGTCCCTTTAACATACATAATAGATATAACTACTGCATTCATACTAATTCATTATTATACAAGGAGGAGACGATTCATGAAACCATTTCATCCAAATCGACGGATCGTCTGTCTTTTTTTATGCGGAACATTGCTAGTTTTTACTATCATTATTCCTTCTGCTTCCTCTGTTGCTGCTTCTGTCTCTGCGTCTTCTTCGCAATCTGCTCCAAGTACGAATCAGTTAGATGAGCAAACGCGTGCCATACTGGAAGATAGCCTTTCGGTACACGAGCTAGATCAGGAAATTGCCAGAGTACAGCAAGAACAGCAGACAGCACAGCATCATTATCGACAATTGGAAAAAGATCTGGTCGTTCGGCAACATGATCTGGATCAAGCAAGGCAACAATCAGATCGTGTGCTTATTGCCTATTACACTGGGGAACGGGAACAGCTTTGGGCAGCATTGTTTAGTACAGGCAGCTTATCTGGGATGATCACCTTTTATGAATATTATCGTATGATTATTGATCATGACCATGACATCATGCAATCATACCAGCAGCAATACAATGATTTGCAATCCAAGCGAAATGAGCTTGCCAATACATCAGCAGAATTGGAACAAATCGGTACTCGCCTTCAAGAACAGAAAACGCGTGTTGTCAGTTTACAAAGCCGGATCCATCAAGGACTGGCTGGTTCATCCAATGCAGAGGTCACTCGCCAACTCATGGATGAGTTCAATTCATACTGGGAAAATGTTGGTTTGTATGAAGTGAAAAATTATTTCCGTATTTTGGCTCGTTCGATGGATCAGTTTCCTTCTTTTTTACAATCCCAGCCAGATGCTATTCAGATGAATGGACGAAATTACACGATTACGATCAGCGAACAGCAATTAAACGATTTTTTGCATCGGCAAGGAGGTATGCCGGATAGTTTTCAATTTCATTTTACTGATCAGGGCATTGTAGTGAACGGTTCAGAAGGAAACCTGAAGCTGGAGATCACCGGGCATTATGAAGTCGAAGAACAGCCGCAAAATGCACTTCGATTCCGAGTGGACGGTCTTGTGTTCAACGGTTTAAGATTACCAGATACAACGAGCCAAACATTAGAAAATCAGTTTGATCTCGGCTTTTACCCGGGACAGATCATTTCCTATTTAAAAGCGAGACAGGTGATCATGACGGGACAGACTATGCGCATTGAATTACAATTATCGCTTTGATGATCATCGAATGTATCGCAAAATAAAAACGCCGAGCTGCAAGTTGCATTCGGCGTTTTGTCTATACTGTTCATGCTATACATCACAGAGCATGGATTGGGAACATTGATGCTCTACGTGCATATTGATGATCTACGTTCACAACAATGATCTACATGTATCGCTTCGTGCACTGTAACCTGTAGTTTATAGAAGATCGGCGGCAAGTTGAGCGAGTTTGGAGCGTTCGCCTTTTTCCAGCGTAATGTGACCACTGATACCTTCTTGTTTAAAATGCTCTACCACATGAGTCAATCCGTTACTGATCGAATCAAGATACGGATGGTCAATCTGATCGGGATCACCGACAAGCACGATTTTACTACCTTCGCCAACACGAGATACGATCGTTTTCACTTCATGACGAGATAAATTTTGCGCTTCATCAATAATGATAAACTGTCCTGGGATCGAGCGACCACGAATATACGTGAGTGCTTCTACTTGAATGCTACCTAGTCCCATCAGGATTTTATCAATATCGCCAGCTTTTTTCGTATCAAACAGGAATTCCAAATTGTCGTAAATCGGTTGCATCCAAGGACGAAGTTTCTCGTCTTTTTCACCCGGCAAATAACCGATATCTTTCCCCATCGGAACAACCGGACGGGCAATGAGCAGCTTTTTATACTTTTGCTCGTCCTCTACTTTGGAAAGAGAAGCGGCGAGGGCGAGCAGCGTTTTACCAGTTCCCGCTTTACCGTTAATTGTCACGAGCGGAATATCATCATTGAGCAGCAATTCCAATGCCATCCGTTGCTGTGCATTACGAGCAGCAATTCCCCATACCGGTTCGTTACTGAGGAATAGTGGTTCCAGGCGGCTACTATCTGCATTGACTTTTAATAGTGCAGATTTGGCACTACCCATTTCGTCTTTTAAAATCACAAATTCATTCGGGTGTAACGTATAGCTTAAATGTAAGGAGGAAACCGGCAAAAACCGATGACTATAAAATTCATCAATGACAGATGGATGCACTTGCAGCGTTGTGTAGCCAGTATACATCTCATTCGGCTCAGCAGCCCGGTCTGACAAATAATCTTCCGTTTGTACACCGAGTACATCCGCTTTGACCCGAACAAGCACATCTTTGCTGACCAGAACTACATGGCGACCGCTATGCGCTTCATCTTCTTCCATTTTGTAATTCAATGCAACGGCAAGAATGCGATTATCATTCGTAATCTCACCAAACATCTCCTGCACTCGTGCAAAGCTGCGATGGTTCAGTTCCACGCGCAGTGTGCCGCCACTTTCCAGTTGTACACCATCATGCAGATGACCTATTTCACGCAGAGCGTCCAATGAACGGGACACACCACGGGCATTTCGACCAATCTCGTCGGCATTTCGTTTTTTGGAATCAATCTCTTCCAAGACGACAGCGGGGATAATCACATCATTTTCCTCAAAAGCGAAAATGGCATTCGGATCGTGAAGAAGCACATTGGTATCCAATACAAAAATCTTTTTCATGGAGATTCCCCCCTGGGTACGAATTGTTTGTGATCTCTGATGCCTCCAGTTGATGCTTCCCGCTTCCTGAACCGCCAAGCCTCACCCTCCTCTGAATGAAAAACAAAAAAGCCTGACTGTGTTCAAAGCCAGACCTTTCCCGTCCAATATACAGGTGAATTATATTCATTTCCTTGAACATCCCCATGACAACAGACGTGGGCGCAACCTGTTATAGCGCAACAGGTAACAACGGTGAAGTTTACGATCGTGTATGTCCATTGCGGCATAATAAGAACCCCCAGTCACTTGCTTGAATGTCTGAAAAGGTGGATGCAAGCATAGTATAGCACAAATATTCCGCATGTAAAACTTGTGGATTTCACCTCTTATTTCACTCCAAAATGCCTGAGTCTCTATACTTGCCCTTCTATCAGTAAACAATCCGTCCGTTCGATTATAGTGCCCCTTGCCAGAATGTATACTTATCCATCTATCTATACTATGAACAGCAATTGCAACCAGTCCGTATTGAAATCTTACGATAAATAAAAAAACGTCCTGTACCTTCTCCTATGTAAGAAAAGGTACAGGACGTTTATAATTACACACTCATTCCGTTATTGCGTTGCAGTTGAACTGCCTGTAGTTTCCGTAGTCGATGTGCTATCAAACTGATCAGTATGAGTTGCCGTACCACTCAGCTCCTCTTGCAACGCTTGTTTCGCATTGGCAAGTTCAGTTTCGTTAATATACACATACGGACTGCGCCAGTCGCCGGTAACCGGCATGTACTTGATATTCGCTTTTGGAATATTCCAGTACGTTGTCAGCAGGTTCGTAAATTGGCTACCTTCGATATCTGTTTCCATATTATCGTCTACAGATTGGATAATCGAACTGAGCTTCGTTACACCACTGAATGACTGAATTTTGTCGACAACCGAATTCAGTACTTCATTCTGACGTTTGTTCCGGTCAAAGTCACTGGATTCCTGCGTACGCGGACTACAGCCGCTACCGGAGTGACGATAACGCACATAACCAAGTGCTTTCTCGCCGTCCAAGTGTTGTTGACCTTTTTTGATATTGATATTAGTGCCATCGGCGTTATCAATATAACACATATCCATCGTTGCATTAACGTCCACGCCACCAACCGCATTAACTACATCACTGAAGCCCTGGAAGTTGAGAATGGTCGTATAATCAATATCGACATTCAAGTATTTACCCAGCATCGTCTGCATTTCCTGCATCGCGGTGTCAGTGCCTTCTTTTTTATCCTTGGCGTAAAACTTCGGATAATACGAATTGAGCTTGTTCGGAATATAACCTTCCAGCTGGAAGTATGTATCCCGTGGCAGGGAAACAATCGTTGCCGATTTGGTATCCGGATTAAGCGTAGCTACCATCACGACGTCCGTCAGACGCGTTCCGGTCTCTTTGCGATAATCGGTTCCGAGCAGCATCATTGTAATCGGCTTTTCCTTTGCCGATTTCTCTGGCACTCTCGTATCAACCACACCGGTATTCGGCGTTGTACCTGTACCGCCGGCTTTGCCATCAAACATGTTCTCAACCTGGTAATACAGGTAGCCTGCATATCCCATAACGCCAACAATAGCCAGCAGAATGATAATTAGCAGAACCTGCATAAAGCGCTTGAAGCCGCTTGCTTTTTTCTTTTGCTTTTTCTTGGACTTGGAAGCGCTTGTCTTCTGCGTCTTGCCCCCCGCACGCGGCGGCAGTCCACCTGTCGTCGTACTCATTGCTCTCAACACCTGTTCCATCGTATTTAGCGTTTGACTAAAAAAACGCGAGGTCTGATACAAATGACTTCTGCAAATCACCATACCCTACCTACTTAGATAAGGGAAGGTGACTGAACCATGGACACTGATGTTATCAGTGTGTAGTTCAGCCACCTAATATAATGAACAATTCAGGCTACAATTGCAACTTAACGGCCAGCTTCCGCAGTTTTGCGGTGTTTCTCCGCACGCTCGCGCTCACTCTTGTTAAGGATTTTCTTACGCAGGCGAATCGCTTTTGGCGTAATTTCGCAATATTCGTCGTCATTCAGATATTCCAGTGCTTGCTCCAGAGAGAACAGACGTGGAGTTTTCATTTTGACGGTGTCGTCTTTGGTTGCGGAACGTACGTTAGTCAGTTGTTTTTCCTTACAAATGTTTACGACGATGTCGTTATCACGTGTATGCTCACCAACGATCATGCCTTCGTAGATCTCAGCGCCCGGTTCAACGAACAGCGTACCGCGATCTTCAACAGACAGAATACCGTACAGTGTGGAAGAACCATTTTCACTGGAAACGAGTACGCCCTGGTGACGTCCGCCAACTTGACCAGCTACGAGTGGACCATAGCTATCAAACGCGTGGTTCATAATACCGTAACCACGAGTCAGTGTCAGGAAGTACGTACGATAACCGATCAGACCGCGTGCTGGAATCAAGAATTCCAGACGAACTTGACCAGAACCGTTGTTCACCATGTTTACCATTTCAGCTTTGCGTGTTCCGAGACTTTCCATAACGGAACCCATGCTTTCTTCTGGTACGTCAATCATCAGACGCTCGATTGGCTCCATGCGTACGCCATCGATCTCGCGCACGATAACTTCAGGCTTGGATACTTGCAGCTCGTAGCCTTCGCGACGCATGTTCTCGATCAGAATACCAAGGTGAAGCTCACCACGACCGGATACAACATAAGCGTCCGGGCTATCGGTTTCGTCAACGCGCAGACTCACGTCTGTTTCCAATTCTTTGAACAGTCGATCGCGCAGGCGACGGGACGTTACCCATTTGCCTTCGCGCCCAGCAAATGGACTGTTGTTAACGAGGAATGTCATTTGCAGTGTCGGCTCGTCGATTTTCAGAACCGGCAATGCTTCTGGATTTTGTGAATCGGCGATCGTTTCACCGATGTTGATGTCTTTGATACCAGCGATTGCGATAATGTCACCGCCGCCTGCTTCTTCAACTTCAACACGTTTCAGACCTTGGAAACCGAACAGTTTCTCGATACGAGCGGTCTTTTTCTGACCTTCGCGATTGATAACTGTTACGGATTGACCTTGACGGATGACACCACGGTTTACACGACCAACCGCGATACGTCCCAGGTATTCGTTATAGTCCATCAGGGTAACGAGGAATTGCAGTGGTTGTTCTACGTCCTCAGTCGGTGCCGGAATGTGGCTAACAACCGTTTCGTAGATTGCTTGCATGTTATCGTCCTGTTTTGCAGGATCGTCTTCCATGCTGGATGTACCGTTCAGTGCGGATGCATACACAACCGGGAAGTCCAGTTGCTCGTCATTCGCGCCCAGCTCGATAAACAGTTCCAATACTTCATCGATAACTTCAGCCGGACGTGCTGCCGGACGGTCGATTTTGTTCACGACAACGATTGGAGTCAAGTTGTGCTCCAATGCTTTGCGCAGAACGAATTTGGTTTGTGGCATACAACCTTCATAAGCGTCTACAACGAGCAGTACACCGTCAACCATTTTCATAATACGTTCCACTTCACCGCCAAAGTCGGCGTGTCCTGGTGTATCCACGATGTTGATCAGATAGTCTTTATAGGTAATTGCTGTATTTTTAGCCAAAATCGTAATACCGCGTTCGCGTTCCAGATCGTTAGAATCCATTGCGCGCTCCTGCAAAGTCTCGTGATCACGGAAAATGCCGGATTGTTGCAACAGTTTGTCCACCAGCGTTGTTTTACCGTGGTCAACGTGGGCAATAATGGCGATATTGCGGATGTTTTCTCTCAAATGCATAAAATTCTCCAAATCCTCTCCATAAAATGAGCGTCGGTCATTAAAGCCGACGCTCTACTATTTATTATGAAAACCAATGAAAACCGTCATTCCTAAATTGATTCATTATTCATTATACGTTATAAATCGCATAAAGCAAGAAAAATCGGTTCATAAACGCGGTCTTTTATACCCGTTTTGCGTAAAAAAGATCCAGCCTACACTAACAACTAACAAAATCGCAATGATATATAGTAATGCACTCCCTAGAATACTGATCAGTAGCAGAACAGCGGATAATAAACCTAACAATATCGCTGTGATCCCAATTCGACCATCTACTCGGAAAGGTGACATCGCATAGTACTCGTACAGTCCAAGTGCAATCCCCGTAATCAGCAGCGGCCACAAATAATCCATTAGCCACCAGCCCCATGTATTACAGAGGAAAAATAAAACACCATATACTGTCAGTATGCCCGCTGGCACCAGTAGATAAGACGGAATGCTGCGGCTGAAATAAAAGAGTTGCAGCATAATACCTGGCAGTAAAATAAGCAGCGGCCAGAACGCATGTCCCACAAAGCTGAAAAATCCCAGTTTACCAAGCAAAATAATGAGTCCCGCTACAATCATCCCTATGACAATTTTCCCCTGGTTGCGATTCATTGTGATCCCCCCTGTTCTCCGGCATTTCTAATACGAGTATGACAAATGTTCATGTCGTTCTCATGAACAAATACATGCGCTTCATCTTCCTTTATTATGGCACAGCATTCATGCCTATGTGCCGATAATATTAGTAGCAACATCAGGTAGAACGTTTGAGCGATCCGGCGTTCTGGTTATTATTAGATCATGTGCAACGTAATTCATTGTTCATACGTATGCTTTAACATAACTTTTATTTGAAGCCATACGCCTGTTTGTTACAGTCTATATGATCTGTTTGCAGAACATTCTCTGATGATGATCATGTACCTGCTTATTATATCGGTCGATCTGTAGCCAAATTGGAGTCTGACGGACAAATGAACATATTTATAATCAAGGAGTGAACAATATGGATATTACTCAGGCGACATTTTGGCTTTCTCTACTCAATATTATTTTTATCGACCTGATCCTTGCTGGTGATAATGCGATTGTCATTGGATTGGCTGCTCGCAAACTGCCGCAACAAACTCAGAAAAAAGCGATTCTGTATGGTATGCTTGGTGCGGTTATTATCCGTATTGCGGCAACCGTAGTCGTTGTATGGTTGCTGCAAATTCCGTGGTTGCTCGTTGTCGGCGGAGTATTGCTGATCGCAATTGCTTACAAGCTGTTGACTGACAATGACGATCATAATGATGTCAAAGCTGGTACATCGCTCTGGAGCGCAGTATGGACAATTATCGTTGCCGATGCGGCGATGGGGCTGGACAATGTTATTGCTGTTGCCGGTGCTGCCAATCAGCATATTGGACTCGTTATTATCGGTCTTTGTATCAGTGTACCGATTGTAGTATGGGGAAGTACGATCTTCATTAAATTGACAACACGGTTCCCATGGATCATCTATGTTGGTAGTGCGGTGCTTGCTTATACCGCTTCGCATATGATCACAGAGGAAAGTCGTTTGGATTCTATCTTTGGCGCTCATCCATTATGGAGCTGGATCTTTATCGCTTTTATCATGATCGGTGTTCTACTCGCTGGGTACTTGCGTAATCGCCAAGTGGCAGGACGTACAAGTGAAACGAGCAATTAAGTGGAACGTTTTGAATATGAGGATAAACGTATTTAAATCGTAACATCAACGAATTGAGATGCGTTGTGACAAACGAGTATGCTTGCATACAAATTGCTGCAAATTCAGTGTCTGCTTGTATGATGGCAACAGTAGATCACAACAGTATATGAGAATTGATAAACAAAACTTCCACTGAGCTATCAGGGAATAGTCGCCACTCTATAGTAAAAAGCCGCCAGATCAGCGCTCTCAGTCGAGCGAATCCGGCGGCTTTTTTGTTCATGCTTTATACTTTTATATACTTTCACATCATATAGAAAAAGCTGTCATCACAATGCCGATGTCCCTTTTGTTCTTTTGTTGCAATTCCATCTTTGTACCGATACTGCTACTGCCACTATCTTTTAACACACTCAGGGTTCCTGTTAAAACCAGTCTTGCTCATCTGTCGCCCCAACTGCTGATACTACCGGTGACATACCTGGTGTAATTTCGATCAGCTCTGTCTGCTCCACGGCACGCGCAATCATCTCATCCATCTCTAGATGCTGCTCGATCTTCTCTACAATCCAGCGGTTCGGATTGGTCGCCGGTGAACGTGGTACAAATAGCGTACAACAATCTTCATATGGCAAAATGGACAAATCGTACGTACCGATACGCTGCGCCACCTCGATAATCTCATCCTTGCCTTGCATTACAAGCGGACGCAGTACAGGCAGATCGGTCGCACGTTCAATGACATTCATGCTATTCAGCGTCTGACTGGCTACCTGTCCAAGACTTTCGCCAGTTACAATGGCAAGTGCTTTGCGTTCTTCTGCTAGACGCGTCGTAATACGCAACATCGCGCGCCGCATGAGTGTAATCATCAAGTTATCCTGACCGGTTGTCGTAAAGGCAGTTTGAATTTCGGTAAAAGGCACTACATGCAGCTTGATCTTACCTGCAAAGCCAGATAGCACACGCGTCAGATCAACGACCTTTACCTTGGCACGTTCACTTGTAAATGGGTAGCTATGGAAATGCACACATTCGATCTCCAAACCGCGTTTCATAGCGTACCAACCTGCTACCGGGCTATCGATACCACCGGACAGCATCAGCATCGCTTTCCCGTTACTGCCCCGTGGAAATCCGCCAACAGCAGGAATGATCTGGCTATAAATGTATGCTGCATCTTCGCGTACTTCCACACGCAGCTCAACTTGTGGTTGGCGTACATCTACCTTTAGCAGTGGATGTTCGCGCAATACCGGTGAGCTAATCAGTCGATTCAACTCGTGTGATGAATGAGGGAACGCCTTCCATACACGCTTAGCGGTGACTTTGAACGTGGTCTCTTGCTGCAAATGATGTTCAGCGATCAGATTCAGTGCTGCTTGAATGATCTGATCCAATTCTGGCTCCGTCTGCTTGACCGGAATGATATCCACGATACCGAATATATTTTTCAGTTTATCAATATATTGCTCTGCTGGAATGTCACCCGTCTGTACATACATTCTGCCATATTCACGGTGTAAACGTGCCTGTGGATATGGCCTTAGTACTTCGCGTACATGCTCAGCAATCGTTTTCTCAAAACGTCCTCTGTTTTTGCCTTTTAATGTGATCTCGCCCAGTCTGAGCATCAAGCGATCTATATGTTCCATCATTGAATTGATCTCCTCTCAAGCGGTCGCAATGCAGTGACTACCTGTTTCAGTGCTGCTGCCAATTGCTGTATATCCTGTGCTGTATGTTCATCGCCAAGGCTAATACGAATACCACCAGTTGCCTGCTCTGGATTCATGCCCATAGACAGCAATACCCGACTTGGTTGTGCACGGCGTGACGAGCAAGCCGATTGGGTAGATACAAGATAGCCTTGCTGCTCCAAACTATGCAGTACAACTTCTGCCTTCATCCCAGGATACGTAAAATGTACAATATGTGGTGCCGGATATGCCACATCCGTTAATATCAGACCGGGGATATCGGCGATGTGCGAACGCAACTCGTCCGATTGCGCAGACCAATGTTGTTGCTGCTGTGGTTGGCGTTCAGCAGCCAATCGCAGTGCTTTGGTCATACCTGCAATACCGGCTACATGCTCTGTACCGGAACGATACCCTTGTTCCTGTCCTCCACCTGCTAGTAGTGGAAACAGTTCTGTACCTTGACGTGCATACAGCAATCCTGTACCGCGCGGACCACGCAATTTGTGTGCGGACAGGCTGTATAGATCAATAATCCCTGTGTGCAATGGCAGAGCGGCAATTTTGCCAAATGCCTGTACACCATCCACATGAATCACTGCACGTGGATAGTGCTGTCGAATCCAGCGCGCTGCTGCTTCTACTGGTTGGATCGCTCCGGTTTCATTGTTCACATGCATCATACTGAACAGAATCGTATCCGGTCGAAAAGCCTGCTGAATCCGTTCCAAAGATACGGTTCCATCTGGCTCAGGATTCACATAGCTAACATCAAAACCGATCTGCTCCAATTGACGGCATGACTCATATACCGAAGCATGCTCAATGCTTGTCGTTACAATATGCCCCTGCATTCGGCCCCGACGCATAGCCGCACCTTTGATCGCCAAATTGTTGCTTTCCGTGGCGCCGGATGTAAAAATCAATTCCTGCGGCTGCACACCAAGTATACCCGCACTCACCTCACGCGCACGACGCAACAAACGATCCGCTTCTTCACCGTAGCGATGCAACGAAGACGGATTGCCGTAATGCTGCTGCATCATGTCGGACATAACGCGTACAACCTCGGGATACGGAGGTGTCGTTGCCGCATAATCAAAATATTTCATCTGACATTCCTCCTGCAATCTCGGAATTAACAAGCAAAAAGATCAAAGAAGGAGGTCATGCTCCACTCTTTGATCTCTGGTTTATATGCAATGAAGTTCATCGTTTCGCCAGGACAGGATTTCACCCACTGTGTCTTAGTATATCATAACACGCGCGTATTGACTGCCCTGCATGAAACAGAATCTTTGTATGACAAGTACTCCGTTTACTTCAAAATAGAAACGCAGCATATGCAGTTACAGTGCGTATTTTTGCTGTGCCGTTTCTACTTTGCTAATATAGCGCTGGGTTTCTTTTGGCAATTGATCAAATTTAGCCATCAGTTCCTGATCATTCGTAATACCAAGGCGTTGCAGACGACCTGGACCGGCATTGTAAGCAGCCAGTGCCGTTTTGATGTTATTGTCATAGCGCTTCAGTTGATACGAGATATATTTGGTTCCACCATCAATATTTTGCGCTGGGTCAAACGAATTGCTTACACCTAAGCCTGCTGCGGTTCCGTCCATCAGCTGCATTAACCCTTTGGCACCAGCTGAAGATCCCGCGTTCGGGTTAAAGGAAGATTCTACATCAATAATACCTTTGATCAATGATTCTGGAATGCCGTATTTGCTACTGGCTGTACTGATAATGTCGTTATAGGCGGTATCTTTACTTGCACTGCTACTACTCAATCCTTGCAAAGTAGACAGGCTATTGCTCAAAGCGCTACTTCCATCCGTTCCACCGATACCTGCCGAAGATAACAAACTTCCCAGATTGCTACTAGAATCTACCGCGCCAAGACGAGCTGTTAATGTAGAGCTGTCCGGGTCTACATCCGGCAACTGGTCAAAGTTTTGCCACGGGTCTACTGAGCCTACAGTCGCTGCACTGCTACTTGCACCGTACGTATTGCCCGCTACTGTTGTAGCTGTACCGTCAGATAGCAACTTTGCCATTGTAGTCATACTGGAACCGGAGCTGGAGCCTTTGGCATCGCTTGATGTACCAAGATTCTGATCCAGCATCATTTGAAACAGCTGATCGGTATCGTCGGTATTAACCTCCACCCCATCTGTACTGCCTCCACCGGAAGCATTCAAATATCGCATTTCCAGCAACTGTTTTGCCGTATTTGCATCGATTTGCATGTGCGCTGTATCTCCTGTCTGTTTATCAATATTAGGTTTATGAAGCGAGTGATTGTATATTTTAAAAAGTAAAATAGTTGTTTATGTGTAAGGTGAATATAGAGTCTGGATCGTGTCGTTTCTAGTGGTGTGATGGTATGCTTTTATTTTACTGACTTTTCCGTACTCCTGCTATAAGAAGAACGGGTGATTCTTGCATGTTGAAGCTTCCTAAAAAGCGAGTATTCTCACTAATTTGTAGATAGTAGGTGCTGGATGCAGCATGTATAGAAGATCTAATATAAGATTTAGTAGGAACTACTTCCCGGTTATAGGCAGGGCAGTATTCGTTTTTTGCATGCGAATGATGCTTCACTTACTATATTTTCGTCATTTACATCGTTTTTTTGAATAACAGCAGCATTTATTTTTTACGGACAATGTTCTAAAGGCAATTCTGATGCAAATTGTTAGATACATGGTGTAGCGATTAATAAGAGGTCATTTCGCAGATTCTACTAGTCGTTCTGCCAATCATTATATAGTAAAAAATAGCAACCTATAGTGACTATTTAGTACAGAATGGGTTCTACATGATATATATTCTGATAAAATTATAAGTTAAAATCAGTTGTCATTGCGACATATTTGTGTAAATAAAAATAACTTCATAAGAAATTTATATCTACATACTAGATTTATTTCTAACCAATAAACGATATTGCTGTCCATTCGAAGTCATATTTTCTCCTATCCATCCTTTTACGTGAACATTTATACAGCTATCACTGTGATGTCGCTACGATCTGCTTTCTGTTCTTCCATCTAATATGCTCACACTAAAAAAGGATGCCACTAGGGCATCCTTTATGTTCATTTTCATTGTTATGCAGCGCAGTGCCAATTAAGCGTGGCGTTGATTCATACGGCGCTGGGTCAGGTAGTCACTTTCATAGTAAGCTAGGTCATCGCGCAGTTCTTCGAATGTTCTAGTTACTTCCAGGATGATATCTTTTACCGGTTTGACCGGAGTTTGACGGAAACGGATGGCTTCCTGTCCAGTATAAGCGTAACGTCCATCTTCGGAATAGCACTCATTTTTGGGATAGAAAAAGCTGTTTATGCATTGATGATACGTGTTATACAATGCTTTTTCGGCAGCATCTACGTCAAAATTAGCGCGGCGCAGAACGACTCCAAGTTTTTCATAAGCAACTTCGGAAAATACAAGCAAGTGACGCAGATCTGCTAGAAATCCTTTGTAAAAAGGAGCAGTCTCTTGACCTTGCTCTGATGCCAATGTATTCAAGGCATACTCATTTAGGAAATTCTCAAGTTTCTCAATGGCCGGTTTCAACTTTTCCCTGGTGCTTTCACTCAATTTGTGGACATTTGCAGCTGACATATCTGTAGCTCCCCCTTAATTGGTTCCTTCAAACCGGGTTGTATCATACGGAATATAACCCTGATTTACAATCCATCCTATCATATCCTGCATGCAAAATCATATATTCATTGTTTAACCAGACCTCACATGGATGAAAACCCATCGCATCAACTTATCAGCTGATGAATGGTTTAATATCATATAGATTACTTTGATTTCCCTTAACAATCAAGATGTATGACAGGTTTGATCAAAAACTTTAATCACCCGGCTTCCTTGTGCCAAGAAATCGATATCACCTGATAAACTCCCGCAAAAAAGCGGCGCATCTCCCAATTATATCGGAAAATGCACCGCTCATTGAATAGCGGGTATAAAATTAGCCGGTTCCTCATAACTTGATCCTACCTATTAGCATGATATCAAGTACATGATTATATCGTTTGTGAAACAAACTCATTGAATGATAAGGATAACCGGCTATATCTGTATACATAATATACACATAGCGTAGCGTTAGTGGGGAAAGCTTCTCATAAGCCGGGTTCTGTACCAGTTGTGGTTCAATCGGGAACTACCCTCCCACTTTTGGTGACAATCATCTATCTAGGCCAAACATTGCTGATTGGCTCCAGCGACCAACCTCGATACACCTCGGGCGAAGGCTGCTTCTCCGTGAAGAGAAGCTGTATCTCTTTAGGTCTTGCTCCAGATGGGGTTTACCAGGAACGAAGTCACCAGCGTTCCTCGGGGTCTCTTACACCTCGGTTCCATCCTTGCCTGTGACGAAATATCATTCCGTCCATCGGCGGTCCATTTCTGTGGCACTATCCTTCAGTTTGCACTGACTGGACGTTATCCAGCACCCTGCCCTGCGGAGCCCGGACTTTCCTCCCGTGGTCTCTCAACCACCGGCGATTGTCTGTTAAACTTTCCGTAAACGCAACACTCTAGATTATATAATTTTCTGATGAACGTGACAAGAGGCAAATTCAATTTTCATTTTTATATGCTTAGTCAGCTTGGAAGTTTAATATAAAAATCCGTTCATCTTTGATAGCATGCGTATATGCAATGTGTATATCGAATACTTAAACAAAACGAAATACTTCGGTATCGATTGTTGATGCGTGAACAGGTGTTGTGTATTTATCAGCCTGTAGACGCTCGCTCAGCACTTTGGCTACACCGGGCTTCATAATCTTCTCGGTATTATGCCCCGGATCAATAATCGCGATTCCTGCCAGCAGTGCATCATGGGCTGTATGGTAATCGATATCACCAGTGACGATGACATCTGCGCCTTTGAATAGTGCTGCATTCACATATCGACTACCCGAACCACCTAGTACAGCAGCTTTTTTGATCGTGCGCTGCAAATCTCCGACAACACGTACCGTTTGTACGTCTAATCCATTTTTAACAGTATCAACGAATTGAGCCAGATTGACTGGCTCGTCTAGCTTGCCAACACGCCCCAATCCGAAGACTTTGCCTGGTAATGCTAGTGGATAGAGATCGTATGCGACTTCTTCATACGGATGTGCTTTGATCAAAGCTTGCACAGCCTTATTACGCAGGCTGGATGGAATAATCGTCTCAAAACGTACTTCCGACGCCTGCTCTATACTGCCTTGCTGCCCGTAATATGGGTTCGTGCCCTCTTCCGGCTGAAACGTGCCCGTGCCTTCGGTATGAAAGCTACAATGGCTATAATTGCCGATATGCCCGGCTCCTGCTGCCCAGACTGCATTACGCACATTGTCCAGATGCGACGAAGGAACAAAGCTTACCAGCTTCAAATAGTCGTCGGATGACGTTTGCTCAATCGGTACGGTATTACGCAGTCCAAGCGCTTCTGCCATCCAGTCGTTGACTCCACCTTCGGCGATATCCAGATTCGTATGACTGATATAAACGGCAATGTCGTGTTTAATCAGCTTTTCGTACAAACGTCCCATCGGTGTGCTCGTTTGTAGACTTTTCAGCGGACGGAACATGATCGCATGATGTGCAACGATCAGATTGGCGTTCAGCGCAATCGCTTCATCAATCACTGCTTCGGTTACATCCAGTGCAACGAGAACGCCGGTAATGTCCTTTTGCAAGGTGCCGAGCTGCAAACCAATTCGGTCATCTGGTACAGCGATAGATTTGGGAGCAAATTGCTCCATATATTGAATTACTGTTTGTCCTTTTGCAAGCATGTTACGACCTCCTTCACCAGCTTGATCTGCTGTTGCAATGCTGCTACCTTCAATCGTGCTTCGTCTGTTTCGGACAATCCAACAGATGCTGCTACCTTTTCCAGCTTACCGATTTCCTGCTGCCATTTTTCGATAAAGACCGGTTCTGGTTGATTGAGCAAATATGGTCCGAATTGCAGCAAATGATCCGCAGACAGGAAAATGTCCTCTACCTGAGACACGGTTAACGTACGTTCACGATACAGCTCGTTATTACGCTCTGCTGCATCATCTATGCGATCTGCGGTCAGAATTTCATATGTACGCCCGTCCTCTTCCAAAATCTGCTCAGACGACAGGAACCAATCATGCTCTAGCAACCAGCGACGCACAAATTCTTCACCTACATTGGGCTGCAAAATCAAACGCGAGACACCTGCCAGCTTGGATATGCCTTCTGACAAAATCGTAACGATCAGTGCACCGCCCATACCTGCAATCGTAATGACATCCACTTCACCGGGTTCCAGTACAGCCAGCCCGTTACCGAGACGCGGCTGAATCACCTGACCTAGCCCAGCTTCATTTACTTGACGCTGGGCGGCATCCAGTGGACCCTGATTCACTTCACCGGCAATTGCCTGTGTTACCCAGCCCTGACGCACGGCAAAAACCGGCAAAAGGGCATGGTCGGACCCGATGTCCGCCAGACGGCTTCCCGCCGGAATTTGCTCTGCTATTTTGGTCAATCTTGTTGATAATTTCACGCTGTCACCCACACAATCCATTTTTTTCGTAAAACAAATAACAATATACATGCCAGTGCAATTTTCGTAATGCACAGCACGGTAAATATATCCGGCATATGTCCGCGCAACAGCACTTCATCAATCTCCGGCATAAACCAGATCGCTACGCCAGATGTAAAATAAACTGCTGCCAGCTTGCGACCACGATGATGCACAAGCCAGCAAAACCAGACAAACAACATGCTGAGCGGCAACCATAGCGCTTGCAGCATAATCCATGACGCATCCGGCTTCACCTGTGCAAAGAAGCTACCATACAGCATCACAAATGCCCCGAATCCGATATATAGCAACACCGGACTGGAAATCACATACCCCATTATACACCAGATCGCTCCGCAACCAATAACAAGTAGCGGTGTCCAGAACGCCATATCCAGATGATGCTCTCGTATAATGAGCAGCCCCAAACCGAGCATTAACACACTGCCTAGCGCTAGCAGTACCGATGCAACAGGTCCATTGCTTTTGCGCATTCGGATGCCGACGATGTAGCAGGCTGCCGTAAAGACCGGTACACATAACACCTGCATCAAAAACGGAAACGTCGAGAAATACAGCACCATTAAACAAATAAAACAAAGCATCAGAAAAATAAACATCCATGTGCGCAGATTACCCTGTTTGAGTGAACTCATTGACAGCAGCTTTTTGTCACTGCGTTCCTGATCCACATCATACAGATTGGACAAAAAATCGCAATAATGTTCCGGCAACAGCCGATTTTCCCGCCAGTATTCAATTTCGTCCAAAATAACGCCCCGTCGTTCCTGATTCACACTTGTCCCCCGCTTCCCTGTATCATTCCGGTAGCAGCGCCAAGGTTCGCCACATGTTACACCGGATTGTAAACCATATACTTATATATCGCTGAACGGAGAGAAAAAGTAAAGGCTTTCCAGCAAGTTGCTATCTTGGTGAGATCGTACATAAAAAAGCCTGCTGATATACAGCAGACTTTTCATGTATATACTACCCAGCAACTACCGACAGATCCTTCGATGATTGCTGGGTAGATTATTTGAATAAACGTACCTTCTATTCGAGGAAATCTTTCAGACGTTTGCTGCGGCTTGGATGGCGCAGTTTACGCAGCGCTTTGGCTTCGATCTGACGAATACGCTCACGCGTAACGCCGAACACTTTGCCGACTTCTTCGAGCGTACGTGTACGACCGTCATCCAGTCCAAAACGCAGACGCAGAACGTTTTCTTCGCGCTCAGTCAGCGTATCCAGCACATCTTCCAGTTGCTCTTTGAGCAGCTCGTAAGCGGCAGCATCGGCTGGAGCCAGTGCGTCCTGATCCTCGATAAAATCACCCAGATGGGAATCGTCTTCTTCACCAATTGGCGTTTCCAGCGATACCGGCTCTTGTGCAATCTTCATGATTTCGCGTACTTTCTCGACGCTCAGCTCCATCTCGGCAGCGATCTCCTCAGGAGACGGTTCGCGACCTAGTTCTTGCAGCAGTTGACGGGAAACACGGATCAGTTTGTTGATCGTTTCTACCATATGCACCGGGATACGAATCGTTCTTGCCTGGTCAGCAATCGCACGTGTAATCGCCTGGCGAATCCACCAGGTTGCATACGTACTGAATTTGTATCCTTTTGTATGGTCGAACTTCTCAACCGCTTTGATTAGACCCATATTACCTTCCTGAATCAGATCCAGGAACAGCATACCGCGTCCAACATAACGTTTAGCGATACTGACAACGAGACGCAAGTTCGCTTCCGCCAGACGGCGTTTTGCTTCTTCGTCACCTTGCTCGATACGTTTCGCCAATTCCACTTCGCTGTCAGCCGACAACAGGGGAACACGACCGATTTCTTTGAGGTACATACGCACCGGGTCATTGATTTTGATACCTGGCGGCAGTGCCAGATCATCGTCAAAGCTAAAATCGTTATCGCCATTTTCGCGGTCATTTTCGGAATCGGAAGATACTTCTTCGTCGCCTTCATTGATCACTTCGACGCCATTGTCACCCAGTTGCTCGTAAAACTCGTCGATCTGCTCGGCGTCTTGGTCGAAGACAGCCAATCTTTCCGTAATATCTTTGTAGTTCAAAGAGCCGCGCTTTTTGCCTACCTCCATAAGCTGCTCTTTTACTTGTTCAAGCGTTAATTCGGTTTCCAATTCAGTATGCTGATCGTTCGCCATCTTTCGACTCCCTCCTCCCTGAAAACAACCGTCCGAAACGGCTACTGTCTTTCCAGGGCGATAATCTCACTTGCAATTTGAGCAGCGCGTAAGAAATCACCAGATTTCTCGGCACGCAACATCTCTTCTCTTTTCTGCTGAATCTGCTTTTGCTTTGGAAACTTTTTGATCTCGCGAATATAGTCATCCATCCCACGCAGACTCTCATCTAGCGGCGCATCCATCATCGAGATGGACGTTACCGTCTTCTCCAGCCGATCATCTTGCAGCGAGGCAATAAACCTGCTAATATCGGGCGGCTTTCCCTGCGCATAATACGAATAAATATACGCAGCCAGCGCAGCATGTTCTGGAATGTTAAAGGCATCTCCCAGTTGCTCGCTGACGGTGTGTGCCGCCTCGCCGTCCTGAAGCATAATCGACAGCAGTCGGCGTTCAGCTACATGATAAGCAGGTAACAGTGTTGGTGCAGTCGCCTGTCTGCGTGATCCGCCGCCGCGTGACGGCTGGTTGCCCTGTTGAGCACCATTGCCGTTATAATTGCGACTGTTGTTCTGCTGTCCCTGCGCCTGTCTGCGATTCAGTGTCTGACGCGCTAGATTGCAATCCTGCTTGAGGCTTTCGAGCGACACGCCAACTTCTCCGGAAAGTTCCTTCAGGTACACTTCCCGCTCAGTCGGCGAAGTCAGGTGAGCGATAATCTGAATCGCTTCCTGCGCATACGCCGCCCTGCCGTCCTCTTCAAGCAGGTTATAGTTTTTCTTCACATTCAGTAGTCTGAACTTGGTGGTGGATACCGCTCCGTGAATGATCTGGTCGACAAAGCGCTCGCGGCTGTACTGGCGGATATATTCATCCGGGTCCAATCCGTTTTGCAGCATCGCCACCTTCACATGCAATCCTGCGCCTTCCAGGATCGGGATACTTTTGAGCGCGGCATTCTGACCGGCATTATCGCCATCGTAGCAGACGATAACCTCTTCTGTGAGCGTCCGAATCAGAGCAGCGTGATTTTCGGTCAGCGCCGTGCCCATTGTCGCTACAGTATGTTGTACCCCCGCATCCCATGCGGCAATCACATCGCCAAAGCCTTCCATCAATACGACTTGTCCCTGCTTGCGGATCGCTCCTTTGGCAAGGTTGAGATTGTATAAGGTACGGCTTTTGTTGAACAGCCGACTTTCCGGCGAGTTCAGATACTTGGGCTGCCCCTCTCCGAGTATACGACCGGCAAAAGCAATCACTCTGCCACTGCGGTTCATAATCGGAAACATAATACGTCCGCGGAATCGATCCACATAACCGGAACCGTTTTGCCGCGGCGATAGCAGTCCACCTTTTTCCATCTCTTTTAGATCAAAGGAACGCTTTTCAAAAAACTGTACTAACGTATCCCAGCGATCCGGTGCATAACCGACCTGAAACTGGTCGATCTGCTTGTCGTCAATACCGCGAGCACGTAGATACTCCATCGCAGCCTTGCCGTGTTCAGTATTCTTCAACAGATAGTGAAACAGCTTGGCAGCCCACTCGTGAGCTTGAAGCAAACGTTCCAATTCCTTATTTTGCGGCGTCACCGCAGCTCCTTTGCCATCTTGAAAAGGAACATGTGATTCTTCCGCCATCAATCTGACCGCTTCCGGAAAGGACAGGCCGTCAATTTCCATTCTGAACTTGATGGCATTGCCTCCTGCGCCGCATCCGTAACAGTAAAAAATCTGGCGTTCCGGTGTGACCGTAAACGAAGGCGTTTTTTCCGAATGAAACGGGCAGAGGCCCTTCATGTACTTTCCTTGCTTGGTCAGATGAACATACTTGCCTACCGTATCAACAATGTCATTGTGCTGAAGTACCGCTTCAATGACTTCATCGGGAATACCACCGCTATGTTCGGTGTTCATCGTTACCACCTTCATCTCTTTTCGCACGATAAATAATATTCGCTAGTCAGAACGAAACTCCTGCAAATTTGTCAAAAGTTTTGCCAACTGATACTGAAAATTTTTACGATCTTCGTCAGTCAGTGGTCGTGGACCTTTGCCATATTTGCCCTGACGACGTGCTTTTGCCTGTTCGTGGCGTCTGGCGAGCAAGAAATCGATATTGTCAGCATGAAATTCCATCCCGCGAAAGGATAGAACACGGCAGCGCTTGGCAAGCGCAATCGTCGCTAACCCATAATCCTGTGTAATCACAATATCGCCGGGGCGTACATGATTGACGATGTACAGATCCGCGCTCTGGTCGCTGCGATCCACCTGCACGACTTGAACGCCCTCTTCCGCTTGAATACGATGGTCAAATGACGAAACAATCAGCACTGGAATATGAAACTGGCGTGCCGTTACAGCAATCTCTGCCTTGACGGGGCAGGCATCGCCATCAACGACGATCGTTGATCCGGGTTGCGTGGATTCCGATTGCAAATGTGCTCTCCTTTCCATGCTGCACATGATCCGCACTGGAAATGAAGCTTCCAGCTAACATGCGGCGTCACGGAGCATACGTTCGTTCAGGAAGCGGAAAATACGGAACGACCATGCATAATTGTCGTTCCGTATACGGGTATGAACAGATATGAAAATACTGTTGTATCTTATTTAACCAGCTTGGAGAAATCAGCAAAGCGTTTTACATCGCGGTCAATGACTGACAGCAATGCCAGACGATTGGCGCGAACTGCTTCATCATCCACCATAACCATAATATGGTCAAAGAAGGTGGTGATTGCTGGGCGCAGCGTAGACAATAATGCCAGTGCTTCGCCAGTACGATTTTGATCCAGCAGGTTGTTATATTGAAGGGTGACAGCTTGCCATGCCGCATATAGCTCCGATTCGCCGGATTCGCTAAACAGCGCCGGGTTCACGATATCTACTGTGGATTTGGCTGCCAGATTTGATACGCGTTCAAACGATTCGATGATCAGCTTGAAGTCAGGAACGTCCTGAACTGATTTCATCAGATCGTTACCACGTGCTACAACGGAGCCAATATGGCTAAAGCCTGCCGAGATCACGGCATCAACTACGTCGTAACGAAGCGTTTCGGACAGCAGCTTTTTGACACGCAGTCCAAAGAACTCATATAAATCTATACGTATTATATCGGAAGAACGTTTCAAATTCCTTAAATTTTCATGAATTTTCAGTGTAATATCAAACACTTGTTCCAAAGTGAGCGATAATTGTCGTTCCAGCAAAATCTGTACGATACCAGCAGCTTGACGACGCAGTGCATAAGGGTCCTGCGAACCGGTCGGAATGATGCCGATCGAGAAGCATGCTACGATCGTATCAATCTTCTCAGCGATGCTAATAATGGAGCCTGTGATCGATGCCGGAGCACCTTCACCGGCAAAACGCGGCTGATAATGTTCAAAGATAGCGCGTGCCACTTCTTCACTTTCGCCTGCTTTGCGTGCATAATCTTCACCCATGACACCTTGCAATTCCGGGAATTCGTAGACCATCTGAGTTACGAGGTCGAATTTGCTAATGTCGGCAGCGCGGCTAATGTGAACTGCTTGCTCTGGCGATACATGCAGAGCTGTACCGAGCTGATCAGCAATCTGACGCACACGGCGTACTTTCTCGCCTAATGTACCGATTTCCTCATGGAATACGATATTGTCCAGCTTGGCAACGGCATCTTCAATCTTCAGCTTCTGATCTTCTTCATAGAAGAATTTGGCATCGGATAGACGGGCACGCAGTACCTTTTCATTCCCGCGAGCGATGACATCCAGCGCACGATCATCACCGTTACGAACGGTAACGAAGAATGGCAGCAGTTGACCTTCCTGATTCAGCACCGGGAAGTAACGCTGATGCTCACGCATCGATGTAATCAGAACATCCTGCGGAATGTTCAGGAACGATTCTTCAAATGTTCCGTACAGCACAGTTGGTGTCTCTACTAGAAACAGTACTTCTTCCAGCAAATCGTCTTTGACATCAATATGCCAGTTTTGCTGAGAAGCGAGATGTGCAATCTGCGCGCTGATCATTGCCTGACGCTCTTCCACATCTGCGATTACATGCTGCTGGCGCAGAGCTTCCATGTACAGATTCGGTTCGGCAATTTCGGTATCATGACCGAGGAAACGATGTCCGCGTGTCGTACGACCGGTGCGAACGCCAGTAATTTCGAAGTCGATGACGTCATGTCCCCATAGTGCCACCATCCAGCGAATCGGACGGATAAAGCGGAAATCATATGCGCCCCAGCGCATATTTTTGGGGAATGTCAGGGAGGTAATGATGCTTTGCAGCGCTTCGGCTACAATCTCATCAGTATTAATCCCAACACTGCTTTTGCGTGCATAGATGTATTCAACGCCGCCAACTTCGCGGAATGTAAAGTCTGCCGGGTCAACACCCTGACTACGCGCAAAACCTTGTGCAGCCTTGCTCCAGTTGCCTGCTTCGTCCTGTGCGATTTTGCGGGAAGGACCTTTGACGTCTTCACTGATGTCTTCCTGTTTCTCCGCTACATCCTTCACCCAGATAGCCAGACGACGCGGTGTGGCAAATGCTTTGGCTTCGCCATGTGTCAGACGGGAATCATCTAACCATTTGACGGTTTTATCGAGCAATTGGTTCATCGCTGCGCGCAAAAAGCGAGCAGGTACTTCTTCCAGACCAATTTCAAGTAGTAAGTCTTTAGCCATGATTATACCTCTCCCTTCTTGAGCATCGGGAAGCCCAGCTTCTCGCGGCTTTCCAGATATGTCGAGGCAATCTGACGTGCCAGATTGCGGACGCGAGTAATATAGCCTGTACGTTCGGTGACACTAATCGCACCGCGCGCATCGAGCAGGTTGAATGTATGCGAGCATTTCAGTACATAGTCATACGCTGGGAATACGAGATTTAATTCCATCGCGCGTTTTGCTTCCTGCTCATACGTACTGAACAGATTCAGCAGCATCGCTACATCGGACACTTCAAACGTATAGGTGGAGTGTTCTACTTCCGGTTGATGGAATACATCGCCATAGCTAATGCCTTCTACCCATTCCAGATCAAACACATTTTCTTTTTCCTGAATGTACGAAGCCAGACGCTCCATACCATAAGTGATCTCTACCGAGACCGGGCTCGTTTCAATACCACCGACTTGTTGGAAATACGTGAACTGGGTAATTTCCATCCCATCCAGCCATACTTCCCAACCAAGACCGGCACAACCGAGGGTCGGGTTCTCCCAGTTATCTTCAACAAAACGAATATCATGATCCAATGGCTCAATACCGAGCGCACGCAGACTTTCCAGATAGACTTCCTGAATGTTGTCTGGAGACGGCTTGATGATTACCTGAAACTGGTGATGCTGGTACAGACGGTTCGGGTTCTCGCCATACCGACCATCAGATGGACGACGAGATGGCTCTACATAAGCAACACGCCACGGCTCAGGACCAATCGTACGCAGGAAGGTCATCGGGTTCATCGTACCTGCACCTTTTTCCGTATCATACGGTTGAACGATAATGCAGTTGTGTGCTGCCCAGAAGTTTTGCAGCGTCAAAATCATGTGCTGGAAATTCATCGACATTACTCCTTTTCCGTAATCTTCGTATTGGAATTGCGGGTGCTGACACGGCATATTCATCTGCAACGCACGCAAAAAACTCCCGTTCCTACGCCTGGTCACAGACATAGGGACGAGAGTTTCAGTTCCCGCGGTTCCACCCTATTTGAAGACATATACTGCATGTCATCCACTTTTCCGTATTCAGCTCATATGCTCACGGATGCCATTCAACTGTCGCTCGCCGTCAGGCTTGCACGATCCCTGACTCGCTTGGGACGATGATCGATAGTTTACTATTCCGGTCAACGCATCATGTGTGCTCATAATGCAGCACAATCTAGATCACATCATACCGGAATTGACAGCGTTCGTCAATAACAGGCATGACTGTTTTGCATTTGATTGTTCGGCTCTGCTGCGTGTATTGGGCAATCTCACCTGAATTTCATTAAGCAATGGTCGTATCGTCGATCTGAATGGTCATACAACGCTAAGATGATTGTCTTACGTGTCTCCACGGTTGGTATACGGAATATCAGATCTCGTAGCGCTCCAATTGTTCCAAAAAGCGACGCGATTTTAATTTTAAGCCAAGCTGAATTTCCATAAATGCGTTCATGATCTTTTTGAGTTCCGCTCTCGTCTCTTCCTTTACATCGATATTACCAAGGCGGCGGATATCGAGGCGGGAAAAGAGACGCAGCAAGCGCAATGTGCCTGGCGAAATGGACATGGCTGCCGGGTCCTGACGACGTTCGCGCTTGGACAGGATACCACCCAGTCCGGGGCTGACCCAGAACTCACCTTCGGTTTCACCGGAAAACATACAAGCATCAACCTGCGGGGCATAGCCTGCTGCCTGTAATACTTTCATCTCGAACAAGGATGTTAGTACAACCGGATCGCGACCTTCTCCGAGAAAGGACAAATACGCCTTCAACTGATCAAACCAGAAATGCCCGGTCTCGTTATCCAGCAGCGCCTTGTCGACCAGCTCACATCCATATGCACCATAAGCTGCCAGCGTAATATCCTCACGCAAATTGTGATTGGATTGGATCACTTCGCCCTGATTCAGCGTACCCATGCCAGTTCCACTGCGTAGAAATGAAAATTCACCATGTGTAAATGGCTGTACGAGCGCTGCATAACGACTTTTGGCTTTACGCGCGCCACGGACGAATACGGCGACTTTGCCATGCGTTTCGGTACACAGGGTCATGATTTTGTTGCCTTCACCGTAATCCATACTGCGGATGACGATTCCTTCCAGTCTGTATAACACGCTTCATCCTCCGATCTCCATCATACGCGTCGTTAAGCAAACATACCCTGTCACGTATAAAAGAAACAGAGCATATATACAAATGCTCTGTTCTCTTGATCAGGCGTCTTTGTGGAAACCGAGGTCTTTGAGAACCCGATCCTGGTTACGCCAGTCTTTCTTCACTTTGACCCACAGTTCCAAAAAGGTTTTGGAACCAAGCAGGTTTTGAATATCCATTCGTGCGCGTTTGCCAACTTCCTTCAGCAAGGCGCCTTGTTTACCGATGATGATGCCCTTCTGGGAATCACGCTCAACGAAAATGACTGCCGAGATGTTAACAAGACCATTTTCCTGCGTATACATGTCTTCAATTGTTACCGCGATGGAATGGGGAATCTCTTCGCGCGTCATTTGCAGTATTTTCTCACGGATCAATTCTGCGCAAACAAATTGCTCCGGGTGATCGGTTACTTGATCGTCCGGGTAGTATTGCGGACCGGAAGGCAGATATTTGCCCAGTTGCTCCAGCAAGGTGCTGACGTTGTTCCCATTCTTGGCAGAGATCGGAACAATTTCTGCAAATTCGTGCAAGGAGCGGTATTTATCAATGATCGGCAGCAATTCTTCTGGGGATACCTGATCAATTTTGTTGATGACGAGGAATACCGGCGTTTTGACTTTTTTGAGATGCTCGATAATGAAGCGGTCGCCGCCGCCCAGCCCTTCGGCTGCATCTACAAGGAACAGCGCTGCTTCGACTTCGTTGAGTGTATTAAGAGCGGTTTGATTCATATAATCGCCCAACTTGGATTGACGTTTGTGTACGCCCGGTGTATCGAGGAAGACGATTTGCATTTCTTCAGTTGTGTATACACCGTGAATTTTGTTACGGGTAGTTTGTGGTTTGTCGGACATGATCGCAATCTTTTGCCCGATTACTTGGTTCATCAGCGTTGATTTGCCTACGTTGGGACGACCGACAATCGCTACAAAACCGGATTTAAACGATGGTTTGGACATATGGTTCTCCGTTCATCGACGGTCAAAGCCGCCGTTAGTTGGGTATAGCTTTACATGTTTATTTATTCAAGTTCCATGGACCAAATGCATGTGGCAACAGCTCAGAGATGGTAGTCATCCGTGTATCGCCCTTCATATTGGAGAGCAGCACCGGCATATCTGGCTTGCACAGCTCGACCATGACTTGACGGCAAACGCCGCATGGCGCAATCGGTTCATCGGTATCGCCAACAACAGCCAGCATCTGAAATGTACCCGGCGTTTGTCCATGCGCGATCGCGCTAAACAATGCGGTACGTTCGGCACAGTTACTTGGCGTATAGCCAGCATTTTCAATATTACAACCATGATGTACATTGCCGGCAGCATCCAGCAACGCAGCACCAACTGAGAAATGCGAATACGGTACATAAGCTTTGGCACGAGCAATGATTGCCTCTTGCAGCAGTTGAGATGTTTCCATAAGATACATGTTCCTCCCGTACAGCTACGTTTGATCTGTACTGATTATTTCGACGGACATAGCGGTACACAGCGTTTCCTTCTATTTTACATCATTTATGCACGTTCGCCCATAGCAAACATAGTTTCCACAGCAAAATAAACCCCTTACCAGTCCATCTTGGCAAGGGGCTCATGATAAAATGCATATTCTCGAACATCGCAGCTATCTGATTATCGGGAAATTCCCGAAGATCCCGATGTCGCGCTGGACGACAAAGCTTGAAACCAGATCCAGAACGGGTCCCAGAACACGATCAAACCGATCACTGCCGCAGCCAGCGACGAGATCAATACCGCACCAGCGGCAGCATCCTTGGCTTTTTTGGCAAGCGGATGTATATCGGGAGAGAACAGATTTACGGTAGCTTCGACAGCGGTATTCAGCAATTCCGTACCAAGCACCAGCGAAATCGCCAGAATTAACAGAATCCAGTCCACTTGACTCACATCAAAAAACCATCCGGCAGCAACAATCACAAGCGTTGCCAGCACATGAATGCGGAAATTACGCTCCGTACGGAATGTAGCAACAACGCCTTCATAAGCTGTATAAAATACGTCTCTCCACGATCTCTTCATCAGCGCGTCAATCCAATCTGCCGCAGCACCTGCTCCTGCTTGCCCATCATTTCTGCTTCGCTCTCCTCATCCTGATGATCGTAGCCAAGCAGATGCAAAAATCCATGCACAAACAGGAAACCAAGCTCACGTTCAACAGAATGACCATAGTCCTCACTCTGAGCAATCGCCTTCGGTACAGAAATGATAATATCACCAAGCATCACGCCTGGTAATTGTTCCGCATCCTGTCCTTCACTGTTGCCATAGTGAATCTCCGGCTCATCATCCAGTGATTCGTTCATCGCAAATGACAGTACATCAGTTGGACGATCAATGTTGCGGTATTCGCGATTCAGCTCATGGATCGCTTCATCGTCTACAAAGGTGAGCACCACTTCGCCCTCGGTTACACCTTCTTGCTGTCCTGCTGCTTGCAAAATCTGCTCCAGCACGCCAATCAGCTCCGCTGTGATTGCATATTCCGTTTGCTCATTTTCCCATGCGAGCTGTAAACTCATGCTTTGTTCTCCTTTGACTCCGGCTTTTTGATATCTTCCGGATATTCGATCCGTGAATGGAAAATCCCCATAACTGCTTCTTTCAGCGTTTGAGCGACGACATCCAGCTCTTTCATCGTCAGATCACAGTCGTTAAACTGATGATCATCCAAGCGACCTTTGATGATTTTCTCGATCATCGTCTCGACCTGCTCGACTGTTGGCTGCTTGAGCGAACGCACTGCCGCTTCCACGCTATCAGCGATACCGACAACTGCCGCTTCCTTCGTCTGCGCTTTTGGACCCGGATAACGGAAATCCTCTTCGGTAAAGTCTGGCTCTACGCCTTGCTCCTCTGCCTGCTTCAGCGCCTTATGGTAAAAGAAATGTAGGAACGTACTGCCGTGATGCTGCTCCGCAATATCGCGAATCGGCTTGGGCAGCTTGTATTCCTTTTGCATTTCCACGCCATCTCGCGCATGGGCAATAATGATCGATTTGCTCAGCTTTGGATCAATGCTGTCATGCGGATTTTCCATATGATTTTGATTTTCGATAAAATAGCTCGGACGTTTCGTTTTCCCGATATCATGATAATACGAACCGACCCGGCATAGCAATCCATTGGCACCAATCGCCTCAGCAGCAGCTTCTGATAGATTGCCGACCATAACGCTATGATGATACGTACCCGGCGTCTCGATCAGCAGCTTGCGCAGTAATGGATGATTCGGATTGGACAACTCGATCAGCTTGAGCGCTGACAAAATGCCAAATGTCGTTTCGAAAAACGGCATTAGACCAAGCACGAGTACTGTACTAAGAAGACCACCAATAAAGGCAAATCCAAGCGTATACAGCACCGTCATACGCGTCCACTCGCTATCATTCAGCAATACGAGTGTGAGCACCGAAAACGCACCGAATAGACACGCCATAATGCCAGCCTTTAAAATGGTCGATCGTTGACTTGCTCGATGAATAGAGTGAATTACTGCCAGTGACACAACGAGCGTAAACAAGCCAAATTGATAATCAAACATCTCACCCTGACGCATATTCAAAATAACACTAACGATCACACTCAGTATAACAGAGCAAATGTATGCTAGATGCAAGTCCAGCAACAGAGTAATCAGCATCGCACCTAGTGCTGCCGGTACGAGATAGCCGAAGTATGGCGAATTGCCTGTTTGCAAAATACGTACCAGATGGAACGTAACGATACAAATGGCAAAAATCAAGATTAGCATCAACAGCTGCGAATTGTTATAGTAGGTGCCACGCTGCGCTGACTGACGGAAAAACACATAGATACCTAGCGTTAATAAAAAGGCAAACATCAACAAACCGAGCTGCGGCCAGTAGTTGACCTCATTTTTAAGTAAGTTGTTCTCATCCAACAAGGTGTACATTTCCTGGGTAATAATCTGACCCGCAGGAACGATCACTTCCCCTTGTTGCACGTAAACGATCGGCGTATTCTCACGTGCTTCCACTTTGGCTGCTTTGGTTGCTTCTTCGTCATAGAACTTGTTTGCTGTCAGTACACCACGAATCAATTCTTGCATAACCTCACGAGCAGTACGGCTCTCCAGTGAGCTAGTATTCACCAACTCTGCTACGCGTGCACGCGCAGATTGAGCATCCGTGATCTGATCGCTCATCAGCCGTGTAACAATCGTTGCTGCTACCTGGCTCATCTGCTGCACATCATCAGTTGATAGACGCGGTATCTTTAGAAACGTTTCTTCCGGAATGCTGTATGTCTGATTGGAAATCGTACTTTGCATCTCATCCAGCAGCTGGGAAGAATAATTACTAGCATCGCGATGATTGCGAATAAAGTTAGCTACAGAGTTACGAATACGCCCGGGAATCTCCTGGCTGTAAATCTGCGCCTTATCCGCACTCGAAATCTGATCATCCTGATTCAGGGATTCGATCCGCTCCAGCATCTGAGCAATTACATTTTCCCGATGCATGGATACGATCGTATAGACCGACTCCACCCGCTCAGCTGCCGTTTCCTGCGCCTGCAATGTTGCCTTATTGTTCGGAATCTGCATCGGTGCAACGATATCCTTTTCGGTAACTGCACCGACACGCAGATCAAAGCGCTGTGGCAGCAAATTCGGCGCCAGACTGACATAAAATAGTACCAACAGGAGCGCAAACAAAATATAGCGCGATAGGCGGTCGGTTTTCCAGCCAGCGAGTCTGGAATAGAATGTTTTGTTACTTGGGGACGGTTCCTTGGAAGTCATACATACAGTCCTCTCACTTCTGAATATTCAAAATGTGCGGATGCTGCGTATCCACTGACCATCTGCTATTCCAGATTCTCCGATGCTTTATCATAAGCAACGATAATTTTTTGTACCAGTGAATGCCGCACCACGTCCTGCTCGGCGAATGTTACAAAACCGATCTCTCCGATGCCGTCCAATATGAGACGCGCCTCTACCAGACCGGATTTTTTGCCGCGTGGCAGGTCGATCTGAGTCACGTCTCCGGTAATGACCATCTTGGAGCCGAAGCCAAGCCGGGTTAGGAACATCTTCATCTGTTCTGCTGTCGTATTTTGCGCTTCATCAAGAATGATGAAGGAATCATCCAGTGTGCGTCCGCGCATGTAAGCAAGCGGCGCAATCTCGATCAGACCACGTTCTAGTGCTTTTGCGGTCTGCTCCTGACCCATAACGTCATACAGAGCATCATACAGTGGACGCAGATAAGGATCTACCTTTTCCTGCAAATCGCCCGGCAAAAAGCCTAAACTTTCGCCCGCTTCCACCGCTGGTCTTGTCAGCACGATGCGCTTGACCTTGCCTTCCTTCAATGCAGCAACAGCAAGCACGACTGCGAGATACGTTTTACCTGTACCCGCTGGACCGATGCCGAACACGATATCACGTTTTTGAATCGTGCTGACATAGTGCTTTTGCCCGATCGTTTTGACTCGAATCGGTTTGCCGCGGAAGGTCTGGGTGATTTCTCCTTTATATAAGTCGAGCAATTGATCCGCTCGCATGTCTTTGGCAAGCTCAATGGCATATAAAATATCCCGTTCGGTCAACACGTAGCCTTTGCGAACAAGTTCAAGCAGTACTTCAAACAACTGCTGTACCTGATCCACGACTGGAACGGAACCCTGGATAACAATCTCGGCTTCACGGCTGCCGATTCTCGCTTCTGTCTCGCGTTCGATAATCTTCAGAAACTGGTCCTGAGGACCGAACAAGGACAGTCCTTCTTCTGCATTTTGCAGGGGAATTCTGATGCTTTGCGTTTGCTCTGACAAATAGCCTCAATCTCCTCAATAATAAATTATAGTGTCCATACCTTCTCATAAACTTTACCATTGTATCGAGAGTCATGCAAAATTTTTTGGAGGGGTACGATGCTATTATTCACCCTCATTGGTTCTTTTGAAGCAGCCCTGCCGACTCTAACGCAGTGTTGATGGAAAAATAAGCCGATCCCTCGCGGAATCGGCTTATTACTGCATCGTCGTAGTATCTGTCTTCTGTTCAATATTAACATTCTATGAAACAGAGAAGATAATACATGAACGACGTCCCATCATTTAAGATGGCTTGCGCTGGCTATTGATTCGTCCCCAGCCCTGCGCTTGACGCGAGCGCGGTGCACTCAAGATCTCCGCCCACAACACGCCCTGTGTTGCCTGATCAGCATCCAGCTTCAAACCTTCTGCTGATGTATTGCGTGTACCCTTACTCTGCGATGCTGATGATGTTCGTTGTGTACTGCGCGGTTGGTCAGTCATATCTCTTGTTCGTTCGCCCAATACATTATTCAGTTGATCCAGACGTTGCTGCATTTCTTTGCGATAATCATCCGCATTACGTCCAATATTCTGGCGATCGTCGTATTCTGAGCGTGAACCTTCACGGCTGTTGCCCGAAGTACCTGCGGACAATTCACCTTCATCATTACGCGAATAGGTAGGGCTTTCCGTCGATGTGCCTTCATCCAGACTGCCGCGCGGCTGCTCCATATCGTAGCGACGCTGCGCTTCCTGATAACGGCGCTGCACCTCCTCTTCGCTCTCCTGCTGGGGAGCATTCCACGGATGTGGTTGGGTTGGGCGATTGTTGCCATCCTGTCGATTCATCGGTCCGCCACCAAAAGTTGGCATCCCCGGATTACTGCGACGGTTTTTACTTTTACCAGAACGACTACTAATCGCTGTAAAAATGGCAAAGGCAATAATGACCACAATATACAGATTGCTTAACACAAAATCGATCATATGCTACACATCCTTATTTCAATGGCTGTTGATCGTTACCGCCCTGATTCGGATCATTGGCTTTGCCAAGCGAGCCTCTCATCTGTGTATCTGCTTCGATATTTTTCAAGTTCATATAATCCATCACACCCATCTGTCCGTTACGGAGCGCTTCTGCCATTGCGAGCGGTACATCGGATTCGGACTCGACCACGCGCGCTCTCATTTCTACGACGCGTGCCTTCATCTCTTGTTCCTGTGCAACCGCCATCGCACGGCGTTCCTCGGCTTTTGCCTGAGCGATGCGTTTGTCAGCTTCCGCCTGCTCGGTTTGCAGCATCGCGCCGATGTTTTTACCTACATCAACGTCCGCGATATCGATGGACAGAATTTCAAAAGCTGTACCAGAGTCCAGACCTTTCTGCAAAACGGTACGGGAGATCAGGTCGGGATTTTCCAGTACTTGTTTATGGGAATCACTGGAACCGACGGTTGTAACGATACCTTCACCGACACGGGCAATGATCGTTTCTTCGCCGGCACCACCGACGAGACGATCGATGTTGGCACGCACAGTAACACGCGCTTTAACACGTACTTCGATACCGTCCTTGGCAACAGCAGCGACGACAGGTGTTTCGATCACTTTCGGGTTAACGCTCATTTGTACGGCTTGCAGTACGTCACGACCGGCAAGGTCAATCGCAGCTGCACGTTCAAATTCCAGCGGAATATTCGCACGCTGCGCAGCGATCAGGGCGTTAACAACACGGTCAACATTACCACCTGCCAGATAGTGACTTTCCAGTTGATTCAAATTCAGACCTAGACCAGCTTTGTGCGCTTTGATCTGCGGGTTGACGATACGGGATGGCACAACACGACGCAGACGCATCGCTACAAGGGTAATGATGCCGACACGTACGCCGGATGCGACTGCGGAAATCCACAGCGCTAATGGGAAAAAGCTGAAAAACACGCTAAGCACAATAATGGCAACTACAATAATAAAAATAGCGCTTACGATAGGTGAAGTCATTTCATTCATCACGCTCCGATTTCATTGGATTGGGTCAAACGGCCGGCGTTGTGGCTGTAATTGACCGTCATAGTTATGTAAGAACAGCGGTCAGCGCAGGCAGTCATGCAGTGAAACTGCCTGTGCCTTGCGGGTCCGCCCTTCCCGGTACGGTACAACTGAAAAGCTTGCGCCGGATGATACGACAGGAGTGCTGCAATAGGAGATTCTGTGATTAATTGGCGGAATCGGCAGATGTAGCAGATTCGGAACGAGAGGCTTCTTTGGATGCTGACCATTCATCTACAATGATGCGGCTACCGTCGATACGGACAACCTTCACATGACGATCGCGCTCAATATAACCGCCTTGCGTTACTACGTCGATATGACGACCTTCGATCAAGATCGTTCCCGATGGACGCAGAGGTGTCAAACTTGTCCCTTCTAGACCGATTAGCTGCTCACGCTGTAAATTCGCCATATAACTCTCATCCGAGGTCAATTGCTCGCTCAGAATAAAACGATTCCAAACACCGCGCTTACGGAAAATGTATGCAACGATACTAACAACGATTGCAGCCGCTACAAAAGCAATGCCTAGTGAAAGCAGCGCATCCGATGTATCACGTGCAGCCTGTACAACCGCGTAGATCAAGCTCCCCGCCCCCAAGATTCCTAATATGCCAAAGCTTGGTATGAAAAATTCCAGTACTAGCAACAGTAAACCGGCAGCGAACAGAATCCATGTTAAGGAACCCGAGTAACCAGCCAGCTGTCCGCCGTAGAAAAACAATCCAAACGCAATAACGCCAACTGCTCCCGGCGCGATCACGCCTGGCACGAGAATTTCAATTGCAATCCCTGCAATCCCGACAAACAAGAGCAACGTTTGAACGACTGGGTGGGTCAAAAATGCAGCAATGCCAGTTCCGACTCCTGACTGGGTCGCCTGCACAGTTTCGGCTGCGGCATGAACCGGCAATGCATACGCCAGCAGACCTACAATCAGCGTTAGCGCAAGTATTCCCCAAGTTAAGGATGGACGACGGTAATCCTTTCCGCCATCGTTGTACATCATCATATGATCTTGCCCCCTTCTTTTCAGCTGTACATTCTGAACAAGGCTGGACATACCGTTTACGGTCATTCCTGTCAAAATGACCAAGTAAACAGCAGAAACTGCTTATACTTTATTATACGCACAATACGCTGCGACGTTTCACAAAAATGTAATAATCTTCATATTAAATGTGAGCCTTCTCTAAAAAGGTACAGAAAAAAGCACCTTCTTTAACGAGTAAAGAAGGTGCTTTTGAATTTGTTTATTGCAGAAGCTGCTGAACCGCTTGGTTCACAACTTTTCCGTCTGCGCGACCTTTGACCTTAGGCATCAAGGCGCTCATTACTTTCCCCATATCGGCTTTTGAAGAAGCACCGGTCTCCAGGATGGTCTGCTGTACAATGACTTTAATTTCTTCTTCAGAAAGCTGGGCAGGAAGATACTCTGAAACGATCTCAATTTCCGCTCTAAGGTTAGTTGTCAGGTCGTCACGACCTGCTTTCTCAAATTCTTGGAGGGCATCTTTGCGCTGTTTGATCTCACGGCTAAGAATATCAAGCACTTCATCGTCGTTCAAATCGCGTTTCAAATCAATTTCCTGATTTTTAATCGTCGAACGGACCATGCGGATGGTGGACAATTTAAACTTATCCTTGTCCCTCATCGCCTGCTTCATATCCTCGTTCAATCGTTCGCTAAGACTCATGACGGATAAATCCTCCTAAAACTTTCTTTTGCGCGCAGCCTCAGATTTTTTCTTACGCTTTACGCTCGGCTTTTCATAATGTTTGCGTTTTTTCACCTCAGCCAGAACGCCATCTTTAGCGATGGAGCGTTTGAAGCGACGAAGTGCTGCATCAATTGTTTCGTTTTTGCGAACTTTCGTTTCAGACACCAGTTTTCCCTCCCTCCGACCAGACCGTCCGGAAAAATAACACGGCTTATCAACTTTCATTATAGGTGAGAATGGATTACAGTGTCAACATCAACACAGCTTTTTCCAGCATTTTTTTATGACGAATCTGATCAAATTGTTATTTTGGATTAAAAATGGATAATATTAGTCCGTCAATTGATCACTTATCCACAGTCTGAAGCTGTCATAGCGCACGATGTGGTTGTGTTTGACACTATAATCGTTATCTCTCTATTGCGAACTATTGTTGCTGTGCCGTGATCGTAATGCTGTAAACGGAATCTTTTTTACGTAATTTTTGTATGTCCGATGCTAGATCGAGCGCTAATCAATGAACGAAATGCGTATGCTTGTGTGCGCCGTCCATTCCAATAAACTGTTATGCGTGCGAATCAGAATTGCCGATCAGGGCGCCCAGCTTGTTACCACCGAGTAGATGATAATGCACATGCTGCACTGCTTGTCCGCTATCTGGACCGCAGTTGTTGATGAGACGGTAGCCGGATTGATCTACGTTAAGTTCTTTTGCCAGTTGAATTGCGATGCCGTGAATATCAGCAATCAATGGCAGATCGTCGGTAGTCACCTCATTCATGGAATCGATATGCTTTTTCGGAATGATCAGCACATGCACAGGTGCTGCCGGGGCGATATCGTGAAAAGCAAGAATACAGTCGTCTTCATACACTTTGTTGCCGGGGATGGTGCCAGCGGCGATTTTACAAAATAGGCAATCTTCTTTGAACATGGAAACTTCCCCTTTCATCGTTACACGTATTGGATTCGATCAAATGATCGTACATTACTAGCTCGTTGAACGTATATTACATCGTTTCCATTACGACGCGTGAACCGACGCCCGCCTGCTCTGCCGGTACGACCACCAATTTGCGAGGCAGCCGCATACGTAGCTCCGGTACGTGGCTGATAATGCCGACGGACAGACGATCCGTGTGCAATTTCTCAAGCGACGTAACGACTGTATCCAGAAGTTCGGGATCAAGTGTACCAAATCCTTCATCCAAGAAAAAGAACTGAAGCGGATATTGCCCGCGTAGTTGAATCTGTGCTGACAATGCCAGCGCAAGGGATAGTGAAGTCAGGAACGTCTCACCGCCGGACAAGGTGGACACTGGACGACGAATACCGCCGTTGCCGTTATCGCAAATGACAAAGCCGCCGCCGGAATCGACTTCCAGCGAATAGCGCTGTCGGGTCAAGAAGCGTAGTCTCTCCGAAGCTGCCAGGCTGACCTGCATTAACTGCTCCTCAGCGATATATTCTACAAATGCGTTACCACGCATACTTGCCTGCAATTTGGATAAATGATTGGATTCTACGGCAAGCTCTGTCCGTTGACGTTCCAGTTCCAACCAGCGAACATGCCGCTGTTCCAGATCTTCAAAATCGCGCGTAGCGCGTGCACGATACTCCAGTGCTGCTTCGTCCGCTTGACGCGTCTCCTGCCATTCCTGTTGCAACTGCTGCCATTGTTCTTCTGACACCGTTTGACCATCCAGCTTGGATTCCAGCTCACGCAAATGAACACTTAGCTCGCGCTGCTGTTCACGGTGACTGTCAATCCGCTGACGTGCTGCTTGCAGTTGCTGCTCATCCATCCGCGCCGCTGCTACGTGATGCTCATCGTCAAAGCGCGATTGCTCCAGCGCCTGCTGCCAACGCTGTGCAGCCTGTTCAGACTGCGCGGATAGAGATTGCGCGGATTGCACGGCAAGGGCGTGATGTTGACCTGCCTGTTGGTGCAACTGCTGCGCGCTACGAAGCCGCTCAGCCCATTGCGTCGCTTCGTGGCGATACTGATTCAGCTCATTGTTCGCTTCGGTAATCAGCTGCTCGGCAGATTGCTCTCCAATCCACTGCTGCAACAGGTTTTGTTTTTCCTGTAAATATCGCTGATCGCCTTCATAACGAGTGCGTTCCTGAATCTGCTGACGTTCTAGCGTATTGATCTGCTGCTCATATTGGCGAATCGCTTGGCTTCGCTCTTCAATATAAGGCGCACTCTTTTCCAAACGTCCTCGAATTTGATCTGCTTGTTCATCCAGACGTGTAAGATCGGCAAACCGTTCTCTTGCTTGCTGCTCGGTCAGCTCTGGATGATGCTGTTGCCAGTCCTGTAACAACTGCTGGGTCTGCTGCTGAGTAGCTTCCAGTCGGTTGCGGGATTGTTCCAGCAACCGCTGGGCACTCTGACGCTCCGCTTGCAATGCAGTACGACGCTGCGACCAATCACGCTGTTGTTGGCGCCAATTGCGCAATTGTTGACGCAGTTGATGAATACGCTGTTCCAGATCGCTAGTTTGCGCTACATATGCATTCAGCCAGTTTGTAGCTTCTTTCTGCATAGAGTTGACATCTGTCTTATCTTGGAAAGCAAGACTTGCATAGGAACCTGCAAATTCAGTGTTGTATGGATCTTGCTTGGCAAGTCGATCTTGTTCCGCTAACTCTGTTTGTGCTTGCGTAGAAGCTGCATCGGTATGGGAATATGCTTCCACAGTGGATCCATCGCTGTGCAGCCACTCCCAATCCGTCAGCAGTGTGCGCAATTCAAAGGTACGACTGCGGATACTTTCGCTATGTTCACGAGCCGATTGTTGTAGCTGCTCTATCACTTGCAGCGCATCCTGCTCCTGCTCAGTAGGTGCTTGCTCGGAATTCTGCGGCAGACTGGCAGGATGCGGGTGATGTACTGATCCGCAGACCGCGCATGGTTCTCCATCTTGCAATTGAGCTGCCAGCACGGTAGCCAGACGATGCGTCTCGGCTTCTCTGGAGGCAGCATGATGTGACTGCTCCCACTGCTGAAGCTGCTGCTGAAATTGCAACAATATTTGCTCTTGATGTTGCTGCTCACTTTGCAACGATGTTGCTTGCTGGAAGAGATGCTGTTCTTCACTACCAAAACGGATATTTTCCTGTTCCAGCTGTTCCCATGTTGCATCATATCGTGAAGCGGCGGACTGTTGAGCTTGCTGCTCGTGCTCCAATTCTTTGAAACGAGAACGAGCGGTATCCAGTGCATTCAATCGTTGCTGCGCTTCTTGCAATTCGCGGCGATCCTGACTGCGCACTTCGGATGCGCGAAGCTGTGTGTTCAATTCTTCGCGCAGTGCTTGCGCTTTGTCCAGTAGCGCTTGCTCACGCTGAGCTTGCTGCTGGGCATCGTTGAGCTGGGCAGCAATCTGCTCCAATTGCTGATGCAGTTGCAACTGCGCCTGCTCTAGTTCACGGCATTCTTTTTGCAGTGTAAGTGCTTGTTGCAGTTGTTCCAGACGTGACAGAAGCCGTGGCTCGTGCTGATTCAATTGCTGACGTGCCTGTTGCTCCTGCTCCGTTGCATGAACAGACGCTTGCTCTGCCTGCTTCCATTGATTGTGCAATTCATCGGCGCGTTGCTGCTCCTGCTGGGATTGCTGATGCATTTGTTTCCAGCCGTCCAGCAAAGGCAGTAATGTCTGTGCAGATACTGCTGCTTCCCACTGTTGTTCAAGAGCAGCAATTGCGTCCTCGTTCCCGGACAATTGCTCCAGTCGCTGTTGTAGTAATGACTGTTCATGGATCAGCTCACGTACTTTGCCCAACTTTTCCAGACGGATGGTCACTTCCTGCAATCGTTGACGCAATTGCTCCGCTTCCTGCGCCGCCTGCTGCAAACGTTCTTTGGCAACTTTGACGGCATCAGCAGACGCATCGCCCAGACCGGTTTGCTCGGCGGCAAGTCGATCCAGACGATTATCGGTATCTTTGACACGCTGACTGAGCTTTTGCATCAATCGGTCGCCGTACTTTTCCAAATGGAACAATCGCTGGAGCATCTGCCGCCGGTCGCTACCTTTTAATGATAAAAACTCGGCAAATTTGCCCTGCGGCAATACGACGGCGCGAGTGAAATCGTCCATTTTCAGACCGATATAGTCTTCTACACAGCGAGTCACATCGCCCAGCTTGTCAGCAATGACACGATCCCCGTCTGCCAGACATTCGATAAAACGACTCATGCTGTTGCTCACCGTATGCTCGCCTGTGCGCTTGAAGCGTCGCTCGACCCGGTACTGATGCGTACCGACATCCGATAACAGCTCAAAGGAAAACGATACAAACACCGCATCCTCCGAATGATTCAAGATGCCCTGTGTACCATTCTGTGCACGTTCGACCTTGCCGTACAGTGCTAGCGTGATCGCATCCAGTACCGTCGACTTGCCACTTCCAGTCGGTCCAAAGATGCCGAACAATCCCGTTTCACACAAGGTAGTAAAGTCGATCTCTTGCTGTTCACGGTAACTTTGCAGACCGGACAGCTTTAATAATATAGGCTTCATGACTGCACTCCCTTACCTGTCTCCGTTGACGATGGTTCCAGTTGCTCCTCGCCATCGATCAGTTCCAAGAAAATCTCAACCATTCGGTCGTCCGGTACAGCCCCGCCAGTCTGACGCTCATAAAATTTGCGGAACAATTCATGGACTGGTAATTGTGCACGCTCGCTAAATTGTTCTTCAGCTTCAGTTTGCGGGTATACCGGGCGAATGTTGACGATGCCACTGTACGCTTTGCGCAGATTCTGAATATCGCCCATCGACAATGCTTCCTGTAACGATATTTCTAGATCGATAAAGGCGTTGGGATCGCGTCCTTCGTCTAGCCATTGATAGACCTCGGCAAGACCGCCCTTCGCCTTCCAGCGTACAAGTGGACGTCCACTGCTCAGGAACAATTCTTCCATCTGCGGTACAGCGCCGGGTACAATGTCGAGCATCGTCACTGATTTAGCTTGCCCGGCTTCGGAAAAGCTGTATGCGAGTGGGGAGCCGCTGTAGCGGATCATACCTTCCCCTTTGACCGCCTGCGCTCGATGTAAATGACCGAGTGCTGTATATTGCGCGCCGGTATACAACGCTGACGGGTCGACGGTATAAGCGCCACCAACTTGAATCGGACGCTCGGAATCCGTTTCGACACCGCCGAGTACGTATACATGACTCATCGCCAGATTGACTGTATCTGCGCGGAAGCCTGCCGATAACTGCTTCATCAGTCGACCGACACGTTCACTGTAAGCACGCCGAATATTATGTTCATCATGATCGTCGATCAGCAACTCATTCAGCCGCGATTCGGACGGGTAAGACAATGGTGCGATAACCGCCGTTTCACCAGTACGCGGAATGGAAATCTCTAATCCGGTTGGTGACGGTACGCCAAGCAGATGAATCCCTCTGCCACGTACAAGCGGAGCCGCGGATGAAATGCGTTCCGGCTGATCATGGTTACCAGCAATAATGACCATCGGTCGTCCATTTTGCGTTAGTCGTGCTGTCGCTTCATAAAATAGCTGTTCCGCCATTGCCGGCGGATTGACGGAATCGTACACATCGCCCGCCATTAAGATCAGATCGGCTTGTTGATCATCCGCCAGTGTGACCAGTTCATCGACAAAAGCGATTTGCTCTTCCAGCCGACTTCTGCCTTCCAGCGTTTTGCCAAAATGCCAGTCTGCGGTATGTAAAATACGCACAGAATTCCTCCTTTATCGTACAGGGCATGCCATGAATCGGCATACCCTTTGTTGGTTGAATATATTTATTAGCTGAATAAGATGAAATGGAATGAAAATCCGACACTTGAATTTGGTTCATTCCGTGTAGAGTTTGAATCAGTACGTTTAGATATATGATTTCTTATATTCATATGAATCAATCATTTTCAATATAGGATGCCTTTGCACTCTCATTAACAATACATTATACGCTCAAACGAACTTCCTGCTGACCGTCGAAGAAGTAGAGCCATAGCTCATCTACTTTCCAGCCGAGTGACTGTTGTACTGCTTGCGCATACAGCTCCAATTGTACACGATAGCGTTCTTCCAGCGCAGCCGTACCGCCCTGATGTTCCAGCACACGGTCAGTTTTGTAATCGACCAGAATCGTGCGCTCACCTTCACGAAACAGACAGTCGATAATGCCCTGCGTTAGCATCACATCACCAGCATCATTGACAGGTAAGCCATAACTGAATGCCAGCTCGCGCTTGATCCAATCTGCTTGAAGCATGCGCTGACCAAGCTCTATTTCGAAAAATCCTGTAATATCGCTCGTTGTGACGCTATCGACTTCTGTTTGCCTCAAAATCTGATCTTCCACAAGACGCTGTTTGACCTGCTCTACATCCTCTACGGTCACACCGCGACTTGTATCTAGTGGTACACGCTGCATTACAGTATGATAAGCTGTGCCTCGCTCTGCACCGGTCAGACCTTTTTGCTCCATGAATTTGGGACGGTGCAGCTTCAAGCTGTTGTCGCGGTTCAGTTGAAGCGTTGGATTGGACGACGTAGCATTGGATTCTGTCGTTCCCGTAGTAGACGATACGAGATCGCTGGATATTGAACTTGTGTGATCGGCACTTGATGTCTCTTCCACGCGGCGCATATACTTTTGCAGCAATGGATTGAGATTCCAGATGTCTTCCCACAGATCGGCATCAGGTGCATCTTCGGACACGAGCTGATGCTTCAATTCGCTGACTGTTGTTTTGGCTGCAATATGTGCGGCTTGCTCATATCGATACTGCCAAGACAAACGTTCATGAATAGATTGTTCCAATTCACGCTGTTGCTGTTCCAGCTGTGCTTCTAGTATTTCTTCATTCGCAATATCCGCTGTACCATCATCCGAAGCTAGATGTGGTGCTGGTAGATGTTGTTTATGATGCCGTGCAGTGTCTAGCAGTTGCTGCCAATCCGGGGCATGCTGATGTTGGAGAGATTTCCATTTGGCATCGTCTTCGCGAATACCATGCTCATCCTGTTCCTCACTGGCTACTTCGTTCAGCAGCTGACGTGTATCGATAATGCTCAATTGCCATTCTGATCGGTCGTCAGCTAGCACTGCCGCATACGGTGCGGCAGCAGCTTCGCTTCGTTCGCGGAACAAGGTGGCAGAACGATGGCGCATGAAGGCAGGGCCGAGCCAATCGAGATAACTACGCGCACGGGACAGCAGATAATCCGGCAGTTCCAACGCTGGATACTCTTGAATCTGACTCCATGACGCAATCTTTTTATCCAAGTCCTTGACGGTAGCAATCATGATCAGCTTGTCGCGCGGACGAGTCAGTGCTACGTACAGTACACGCAGTTCCTCTGCCAACAGTTCATTCATACCACGGCGGCGAATTGCTAGATTGGGCAAAGTCGGATAGCTCACCCGTGTATCTTCATCGACAAATTTGGGACCAAATCCAAGCTCCTTATGCATTAAGAAAGGCGCATTCAAATCTTGCATATTAAACATTTTGGACATGCCTGCAAGAAAGACGACCGGGAACTCCAGACCTTTACTTTTGTGAATGGTCATCACTCGGATCGCATTCTCCTCTGCACCGCCAGATACTGCGCCCAGATCGCCACCCGTATCCTTCAATCGCCGAATAAATCGCAAAAAGCGGAACAATCCGCGCGATGATGTCGAACGTTCAAACTGCCGTGCACGCTCATACAATATGCGCAAATGGTGCTGACGTTGCACACCACCGGGCAATCCGCCCAACCAGTCCACATATCCCGTTTCCCGATAAATGCGCCAGATCAGGTCGCCCAACTCACCTTCACGCGCTTCGGCACGCCAGCTCTGCAATTGATCATAAAAGCGCTGCAAACGCAGTCGCAATGCTTGCGAAATATTCTGTGCATCAGACGCAGGATGAATAGACATAGAATCTGCTGAAACGAAGGTTGAAGCGTCTCGCATTGCTTCGTCACCTGTATGCTCACCTTCTATATGTGCTGGCACGGAGCCAAACAATGAAGCATCATCCTCATTGACAGCATGACTCGGAATCTCATTTTCCACAGCTGGCATATCGTCAACATCAGCTACAACCGCTGGTTGGTCATACTGATGCAGTGCATCATTAGGAAGCATAGGATACGACTGTCCTTCTTCATCAACAGAATGCTCATCATTGACTGTACGATGTGTATCCACCAGCGACAGCAATGCCTCGTAAAAGGTCACTTGCTTTTGCGCCAGCCGTACGTTTGCCAATTCGTCTTCATTTAGACCGACCAGCGGCGAGCGCAGAACGGATGCAAGGGGAATATCCTGCTGTGGATTGTCGATAATTTCTAATAGCGATAGTATAATATCCACTTCCACCGCTTCAAAATATCCTTGCTCCACATCGCTATATGCAGGAATCCCAGCAAGCTGCAATTCCTCGATCATCAGCGGTGCCCAGATCATCGTCGAGCGCAGCAAAATAACCATATCCCGATATTCCGCCGGACGCAGATCGTCCAGACCTTTATCGTAAATCATTAACGGTTTGCCATCAGGTGACGTCATCTCCCGCACGCGTCGGATGATCGCCTGTGCTTCCAAGCGTGCCGCTTCTAGCTCCGAATCATCGACGACAGCACCTTCCTCTTCGCCATAATCCGTAGCAGCATACGAATCGTTGCCACTCCGTTCTAGCAACCAGAATTCGGGTGCATAATCATTGACAGATTCTGGCGCGCCCGCCGGATACGATGCACCTGCGACCAATTCGGCGCGCTCATCGTATTCAATCTCCGCTACCTTCACATTCATCAGCTGGCGGAAAATCATATTGACCGCATCCACCACCTGCTCACGACTGCGGAAGTTACGGGACAGATCAATGCGACGCCCCTTCCCACTCCAATCATCGCGATACTGATGATACTTTTCCAAAAACAATCCCGGCTCTGCCAGACGGAATCGATAAATACTCTGCTTCACATCGCCTACCATAAACCGATTGCCCGGTACATCACGCGAAATCAAGCGTACCAATTGCTCCTGCACCGAGTTTGTATCTTGATACTCATCCAGCATCACCTCGTCAAAGCGCTGACGATATTCCAGTGCAGCCGCTGACGGCACTACATGCTCCGGTGTCGAATCAGGATGCCGCAGAATGTGCAGCGCATAATGCTCCAGATCGGAAAAGTCGACCCAACCGCGCCGCTGCTTCTCCTGCTGATATTTATCGCTGAAACGGATAATGACCTCTGCCAGTTCTTCCATCAGCGGAGCCGCTTCACGCAATTCCTGAGCAAACTCATCTGGTGTACGTCCGAAAAACAGTCCGCTTATCTCGGATAACGATTTTTTCACCGTTTCGCGCATTTGTTTGACATGATCCTGAATGCGCACATCCAGACCGTCCTTACGTACCGGTTTCAGCTTGCCAAACGCCGCCTGTTGAAACGACTTATACAGTTCCGACCATGGCTGAATCGCCGCAATATCTTGTAACCGATGAATCAGTTCCAGATCAGCATTCAGCGTCTCTACATACGCCGCCGGACCACCTGGTAGCTGTGCCGTTTCTATCGCTTGCAGCAACACAGCTTCCATCCCATCTAGCGCCACCTGCACATCGCTCACAATCTGACGCACCCATGTGGATTCTTCCAGTTGTACCGCATTGTCCACATAAAACGCATTCGCCATCTCCCGCAACCAGTGCTCCGGCCACGGATGACTGCGTGCAAAATGATACAATCGCTCAACCAGCTTCATCGCTGCATCATCACTGCGCTCGCCGCCGAACCAGTTGATCAAGCGGTGAAACTGACGATTGTCCCGTTCTTCTTCCTCGGTATATTTCTCCTCAAACAATTCTTCCAGCAATTCCTCGCGCATCATCGCGCATTCATTTTCACTGGCGATACGGAAACCTGGATCTAGCGGAATCATCGCATAATACCGCTGAATAACCTCCATGCAAAAGGAATGCAACGTCGTAATCGACGCTTGTCCGATCAGCGCGAGCTGTCGACGTAGCCGCTCATCCTCCGGTCGATTCAGCACTTCGCGATCCAGTGCTGCCCGAATCCGTTGCCGCATCTCGGTTGCCGCTGCCTTCGTAAAGGTCGCAACGAGCATCCGATTCACATCAAGCGGATATTGCGGATCAATAACCTGACGGATGATGCGCTCAACCAGAACCGCCGTTTTACCAGAACCAGCTGCTGCTGCGACCAACAGATTGTTACCGCGCAGGGAGATGGCGTTCCACTGATCGTCCGTCCAAGTGCTATTATCCGGTCTTGGCATATGCAATTGCTGCAAAGCCCGTGCACGCTCACTATTCTCATCAACATTTCCAAACAACTCATCTTGTTGTCCGCTCACATAGGATTCGTTAGATTCGGTAGTCCGCTTATTGTCGTCATATTGACTATCATGAACATGCAAATCATCGTTGCTCATGGTTGCTATCTCCTTTCTGCCCGTCCTGCCGGTTTTGCAGCAGTTCCCAAGTTTCATGTTTGTTCGGCTTTTTCAGTAAGTTATAATTGTTCCCCTTGATGCTCTCGTCAAACTGACAAACAGGTTTATAGGCACAGAACGTACATGCCTTTTCCTGCTCGATTCGATACGGAGTAATGTCTGTCGCACCATCGGTAATGCTGCTACCGATCTGCTTCGCAGTATGGCGTACATTGCGTAATAGCTCCTGCCACTGCTCCGGCGATGCAACCGCTGAACTGCTGTAAAATCCACCATCTGCCTTGATCGCTACTGGTAAAATGGACGAATATCCTTTTTCGAGCGTCGTGTCCATTTTGCTAATGACGTCGCGATCTGCCATCAGTAGACCTTTCATTTTGAACTTTTTGAGCAGCTCTTGCTGCGATTGTTCCATGCTCAAACGATTGCCTGCTTGCAGCAGCGGATTATGCACATGAAAATATAATGCGCCCGCGGGGTCTGCTTTTTTGCCCATCACGTCTTCCGCGTGCGTTAGCAGTACATCCAGATACGTGAGCATTTGCAGCGCCAGTCCATAATACACTTCATGCAGCTTCAAATCGGTAGAGCTGGATTTATAGTCAATGATGCGAATGAGCAGATTATTCTCACCTTCTGCCACATCCACCCGGTCGATTCGTCCAACGATCTCCATCGTATATCCATTATCCAGCGTAAATTGCAGCGGTGGCCATTCCCCATTCGGACCGAAAGCCAATTCTAGATAACGTGGCTCAAATTGTCCACGGCGTGACTGTTCCCCGATAATGACGGAAGCACGACTCACAATATCCCGCAGCTTCCGCGTAATATAACCGTATCGTTTGGAACTGAGCAAAATCTCCCCCTGCAAGCGCGGACTGTGCTTGTCGACCGCCGCTTCCGCCGCCTGTACACATTCCTCTGGCGTCAGATCGCCCCAGTTGCGACCGGAGCTTTGCAAATCCTTTGCCAGTGTTGTTAGTGACGCATGGAACAGCTGTCCAATATCCGGCGCTTTTAGGCGATACTCCTGCCGTTCGCGCAGCTTCAAGCCACGGGAAGCAAAATGGGCAAATGGGCACGATACAAACTGCTCCATACCCGATACACTGGTGCGCAGCGTACTGCCATAGAGATGACGACTTGTTGCTGCTTGTAGTGGAGTGCCTTCATTGGCGTAATCCAGCGATCGTAATAGCAACTGCAATTGCGGTTGCCAACTTGGCTGACGATCATACCACGATAGCGTATGCCACCATATCATCGGGATATCGGTGCCCTGCTTCCAATCACGCAACTGTCCGATCAGGTGCGGCAGCGTCGTTTGTGGCGTGCTGATCAATTCCAGATGCTCCTCCGGCGTCTGACGAATCCCGGCAGTCAGGCAGATATTGTGCTCACGCATGCCCGGAAATAGACCTTTGACCGTCGTAATGACTTCAGACGGCATTAGACCTCTACCTTCTTCGTCGCTCATCGCATAGCTGATCCACAGCCGCTCACTCGCTACCGTCAACGCATGGTATACGATAAAGCGTTCATCCAGCTGACGGCGCGTAATGCCCGGCGCCAGCTCCAATCCGCCTTCCGTCAAATTAAGGCGCTCCGCTTCATTCAGAATTCCCTGATCGGCAAAGACAGATGGCACAATGCCATCATTCACACCAAGCACAAATCCGTATTGAATATCCAGCGGACGTGTCCGATCCAATGAGCCGATCAGCACCTGATCAAGGGCAGGCGGCACAACACCAAGTCGCAAACCGGACAAACCGGTTTCCAGCAAGCCGGAGAAGGCTTCCAGTTCCAGCTTATCTTTCTGCATAATATCGACAACCTGATCTAGCAGCTCCATGACATTACTATAGATCTGGATATGCTCACGAGCGCGTAATGGATCACCATGTTGTGCTGCACGATGACTGAGCTGTTCCAGCTTGTCAGCAATGTTCAGATCGTCCAGCAATTCGTAAAGGGCGATACAGAGCGACGTAGCATGCTTCGCTTTTTTGATCTTCTTTTCAAAACGGGATAACGGTTCAGCAACACGCTTACGTACGAGCTCCATTTGCTGTGATAGCATCTGTTGACGTTCACTCTGCTGCTTCTCGGGTTCATCCGCTTCCAGCGATAAGCTGGGCATTCCCTGCCACGGACGACCGTCCGCCCAGCGATGACCGTGAATACCAGATGCCAGTACCATATTTTCCAGTCGATCCAGATCGGTCTGACTGACCTGCTCATCCAGCGTAACTAACAAACCGGTCTTGATACAGCGAAATACATCCTCATAGCGCCAGTTGTACATCACAATATCCAGAGCGGAGCGCATCAATTCCGATAGCGGATGATGCAGGATACCACGTCGTTTATCCAGAAAATACGGAATCCCGTAATCATCCAGTAGCGGCGCAATCAGATGCTCATAATCTTCCAAATTACGAACGAATACTGCCATATCGCGCCAGCGTGCGCCTTCGTCGCGTGCCAGTCGTACCATTTCGCGCAATGCACCTTCAATCTCGGTACGACGATCCGGTGCACAATGAACAGACAGCTCTCCCTTGTCATGATTGGCAGTTTGACTGCGGCTCCATGCTTGACGCGTTCGGTAGCCTTTTTCCAACTGAGCCAGCTGTGGACTCGTGCGAAAGCGAATCGGCACGGTGGTTGTATCGGTAGACAGATTCTCTATCGCCTGCTCGTCGGCATGACCGAGCGCTTCTGCCAGCTGATACAAACGGCGAAACGCCATTCCCTGCTGATAAAACAGTTCCATCTCACCCGGCTGTTCATGAATATATGGAGTATCCAGCGTCAGCGATACGGTAACTGATACTGCCTTTTCCAGCAAGGCAGCGATAACAGCATATTCCTGCATCGTAAAACTGTGAAAGCCATCAATCCATACTTGCACGCCTTCCAGCGCTTGGGAACGCGGCAATGCTAGCGCCAGATCGTTCAGCGTATCGTCGCGATCCACATACAGACCGGATAGCCCGGATTCATATTGCTGATATATATGTTGCAAATCATGCAGCTTGTCTGTTAGTAGCGGCGAGATTCCGGTTGCCGCCTGACTGACGTATTCCTCCAGCTTATCTGCGGTCAGCGAATAATGCTTGAACTCGCTGTACAGCTCGCTTAGCTGGCTAATAAAGCCAAATTGATCACCTGCGCTGCCAAACAGTCGCAGCTGTGGCTGGTGCTGCTGAATGAGTTTGTATAACAGCATTTTCTTGCCTTCATCACCCAGCGGCGTTTTGGCAGAGCCGCCCACTTCGCGCAGAACGAGTTGAGCCAGACGACGAAAGCCGTAAACGCTGGCACGCATATTGCCACTCAGACGCGAGCTACGGATAAGGGCGTGCTCGGTTTGAAAGGAAGCTTGTTCCGGTACGATGATCAGCAGCGGTGATCCGGTCGGATCGGCGCTAATCTGATCAATGACCCGGTTGATGATTGTCGTTGTTTTGCCGCTACCAGAGCGACCTAGTATAAATGTAAGGGGCATGGGAACATCACCTCTAAATTGGGATGGGCTTTATTTTCATTAGAGAACATATGTTCTTTATACTTCAATGTACTCCACATGGATGCAAAATTCAATACAGGTACAAGATGAAGTTGGATATGTAGCGGTTTTGGGCACAGGTTGGAGCGGTTTTGAAGCTTTCGTATAGCACCTGATTGTACGTTCAACAAGCTCAATCATTTTGATGTGTGGAATGATAGGTATACACTCATTGCGTGTAACAGATGCATGGACATGGAAAAGCCCTCCGCCTGTAGCGTACGAAGCGGTACGATAGGCGGAGGGGATTCCTCACCGTGGGTTTATTATACTATAACGGCTTTGCAAACGATAACGGGTTCGGTTACATGGATCATGATCTTGCACGCAGAATGCAATGATTGGATATATATATGCAAAATAGTACGCTTGTTCCATCCATCACTGGCGATACTTCTTAAAAGTCTGCGCTGCGGACTTCGAAGATTGCGAATTTCAAGTAGTGACCTTCGGTGACGCCCAGAATTTGTGGGTGGTCTTTGCCTGCGGCTTTCCAGTCGATCAGGCGCAGGATTTTACCAGCGTCGCGAGCAGCATCTTGGATCGTTTCGAGAAACAGTTCCGGTTTCATATGGTATGAGCAGCTAGCTGTCACGAGGTAGCCGCCTTCGTTAACGAGCTTCATCCCATGCAAGTTGATGTCTTTGTAGCCGCGTACAGCGCCTTGAACTGCGCTTTTCGTTTTGGCAAATGCCGGTGGATCAAGGATAACGACATCCCAGCTACGTCCGCCGCCTGCTGTCATGGGGACAGAAGTATCTTGCTTGCTATCGACAGCAGCACGATTACGTCGCTCGTCCAGACCTCTGGCGTTGCTGCGCAAATAGTCAAATGCATCGGCTACGACAAACTCCACACGTTCTTCAAATCCATTCAAGCGTACATTTTCCTGTGCACTTTCGATCGCATGAGCGGAGATATCGAGACAGGTTACTTTTTTGGCGCCGTATTTGCACGCATTCAATGTGAAGCTACCCGTATGGGAAAAGCATTCCAGTACCGTTGCGCCATCCCAGTAAGGGAAATCGACAACTTTACCTTTACGATTAACCGGAGCAGTGATGTGTTGTCCGTCCTGTTCCACCTGCTGCATCGTAATACCGCTGCGTTCTCCCCAGCCGAGCATGAGCGGTGCAATCGAAGCACGGTTCTCACGCTGGTCGAAGAAATAGCCTGTTTTCTGACCTTCTTCAATATCTACTTTGATCAGCAGACCGTTTTCCGATACGGTCACATGGCGCGGGCATTCGCCGTACAGCAATCCTTTGACCTCTTCCAATCCTTCCAGCTTGCGCACAGACACATCGCTGCGTTCATAAATGCCTTGCGGCTGCACTACTTCTACTAACGCGTCTACGATCTGTTGACGACGCTGATCCATCCCCAGCGTGAGCAGCTGTACAACGAGTACATCGCCAAACCGATCCACGATCAGACCCGGTAGGAAATCAGCTTCCCCATACACGAGACGATACGCATTTTCTTCCGGTAAAAAGCGTCCCCGATGCTGAAGACACCATGCAAACCGTTTGGCAAAAAATGCCTGATCCATCTCCTCTATCGGTTGTCTGGAAATAGCACGCACTGTAATTTTGGAAGCCGGGTTATAATAACCAGATGCCAGGAATTTACGCTGATGATTCAGCACATGCACAACCTGTCCACCCTGCGGCTCGCCTTCTACGCTGGCGATTTCACTTTCAAAGATCCACGGATGCCCTTGCTCCAACCGTTTTTTTCGTTTTTGATGCAAAATAATATTTGCCAATTCTGTTCACTCCTTTGATAAATTCCTAACAGCAAAACAAAGGATTTCATCCTGCTGCTCCGGCTCTGAACCGGACATGCAAAACGAAATCCTCTGTTCATGCATATCTCAAACTCTATTCGTGCACATCTTATATACATTGTATAGGTTCAACTGTGACACACTGTCATTCCGTTTACTGCGCGATCTTGCTTGGCTCTTGCTCCAAGACGCGCACAAGTTGACCTTGACTTGTATTGACGCCCGGCTCTATCAGCTTCACGCGGCACAGCTTGCCGACCAGCTCTTCCGAACCTTCAAAAGCAATCTGCAAATAGTTATCGCTATATCCAGCAATCATACCATCACCGAATAAACCTTTGTCATTATTTTCTGGAATGATATCCAGCACATGACCGACGAATTTCTCTGCATACGATAACTGCATTTGCTCGGACAGATCGATCAGTTCGTGCACACGAGCATTTTTCACTTCTTCATCCACCTGATCTTCCATACGTGCAGCTGGTGTGCCAGTACGTCTGGAATACGGGAAGACGTGCATTTCAGAAAAGCCGATCGACTTCATCAGCTCATAGCCGTTACGATACATTTCCTCCGTTTCGCCTGGGAAGCCGACAATGACATCGGTAGTAATCGCTACGTCCGGCATCGCTTGACGGATACGGCGGATTTTCTCTGCATATTCAGCAACGGTATATTTACGACGCATCCGTTTCAATACATTGTCGTCGCCTGCTTGCAATGGAATATGAAAATGACGGCACATTTTGGACGAACGATTCAGCACGTCCAGCACGCGGTCGTCAATCTGACTCGCTTCAATCGAACTGATACGAATCCGCTCCAAACCTTCGACTTTATCCAGATCCCACAGCAGATCGGCAAGATCATAATCTTCCAGATCATCGCCATAACCGCCGGTATGGATGCCGGTCAGCACGATTTCTTTGTATCCTGCCGCTACGAGTTGATGTGCTTGCGCAATCACACTGCTTGCAGCACGACTACGGGACAGACCACGCGACCACGGAATAATACAGAAGGTGCAGAAATTGTTGCAGCCCTCCTGAATTTTCAAAAATGCACGCGTATGATTAGCAAAATCCGGTACGTCCAGCTCCTCAAATTCGCGCGTCTTCATAATATTGCGTACCGCATTGATTGGACGCCGCTCTTCTTGCAAGCTACGTACATGATCCATCAGCTTGTCACGATCCTGTGTACCAACGACAAGATCGACGCCTTCAATATCGAGAATCTCCGCCGGAGAGGTTTGTGCGTAGCAACCCGTGACAGCGATCACTGCATCTGGATTACGACGAACAGCACGGCGAATAATCTGACGACTTTTCTTATCGCCGGTATTGGTTACCGTACAGGTGTTAATGACATATACATCAGCCGCTTTTTCTTCAAAATCGACCTGCTCATATCCTTCATTTTTGAACAATTGCCACATGGCTTCGGTATCATAGAAGTTCACTTTACAACCCAGAGTGTAAAACGCTACAGATGGCATCATTACATTCCTCCCATTTCTCCGGTTTCATACATGATACAGGCAAGTGCGGTCATCGCTGCCGTCTCGGTACGCAAAATGCGTCGTCCCAATCCGGTTGATGTCGCTCCTCGCCCTTCGGCTTCCTCCACTTCTTGTTCGGTAAATCCACCTTCCGGTCCGACGACGATCAGCACACGAGCAGACTGTTCCTGTGCTGTGCGTTCGTTCAATTCACGGGCAAATGGCTGCACCACATCGCGAAGCTGGTGTCCATTTTCCTTTTCATAACAAAAACAAATTAGATCGTATGCTTCCAGCGATGCGAGTAGTTGCTTCCACGTCAGCGCGTGTTCGATCTGCGGCACACGGCTACGGTGACTTTGCTCCGCTGCTTCTTTGGCAATCTTGCTCCAGCGCTGCAATCGCTTTTCTTCCTTGCGAGCATCATACTGCACAACAGTACGTTTGGACAAAAATGGCACAAAGGACGCTGCACCCAGCTCGGTGCATTTCTGAATGACTGTCTCCATCTTATCGCCTTTTGGCAAACTTTGCGCAATCGTCACTTGCACGCGGGCTTCCGATAATTGTTCCAATCGCTCTACAATACGTGCCGTTACGATGCCTTCATCCATATTGATTATTTCAGCCAGCACATCCAGTTGCTTGCCATCACAGGCGATGAATTCATCACCTTCCTGCGAACGCATCACCCGAATAATATGCCGGGCATCTTCGCCAGTAATGATGACCTGCTGCTCACTGAATTGCTCTGCCGGTACAAAATATCGCTGCATCCTTCATCCACTTTCTGTATGACATTTTCCTTACTACTAGTATATAATTCTGTACCGCTTGCATTCAAATAGCCCGAATTATGTACCTACAAGCCGGGCATACTAACACAGCAGAACAGGATATCGAAGTGAATCCCTGAATTTCTATCATACAACTTTTAACCAGTGAGGGCTAGGTGTTCAGGATAAATTGTCATTCGCGCGATAAAATAAAAAATGACACTCTTCAGAATGTCATTTGATTAATCTAATCAAGAAATATATTTTATTTTATGAACAATTGATTATTTAGGAATGATCATTTCGCGTTTGTCTACGAATCTCGTCAATGCGAGCGCCGATCACTTTGGCATCATCATCTGAAAGAGGCGCATGAACAGACATCTGCACACTAGTACGCAATGTGCTCCGATTCAGGCTGGACAATGATTGGCTTGAACGACTTTTGTTCGTAAAGGTATTCGGTTGATCATTGGCGTTCATCATTTTTGCTTTTACCCGATTGGACATATTCATCACATCCTTTTCTAGTGTTTATAGTATAGCACAATTAAAGATCTACCTACAGCCGGATCAAGCAGATACCGCGGATGATGATTGACATTGCCGATAAAAGTAGCTCGATATACATTCGTGTAATATTCAATCAATTTGCTTTTCGGTGTCAGTACAACATATCCATCAAATTGACAATCAAAGCTTGTTTTATACGCCTGTGCGAGTAAAATTTTACCTACGTTTATGTATAGTGAACCTCGACGATGGATAGGAGCTTTTTCAACCAAAGCCACTTCTACGAAAAGATTATCAAAGTCTTTTCTGTAAGCAATGCAGCCATGAATATAACCATGTTTATCCACTAATTTGAACGCTTCGAATGAAGAACCTTGTGCCAAATACACCTCCCAATGGAATCCTTCTTCCCAGCCATTTGCTGTAGAAAAAGAATCAGTATCCTCTCTTGTCAAATATTCAAAATGAACATGCAATGTATTTCCGTTCATATCCTCTAATATCCAGGACATCGCTGCGCTCCTTTTTGTCCTACTTTATCATGTATCAAACGTACTATTCGATTTCCTCTATTATAAAACAGCAAAAGTCCCTCTGCCATGATCGAATGAATCGATACGACAGAAGGACTTTTATTTATGCTTTACAATAAACTTAATGACGGATCATGTAATCAAATGCGCCCAGTGCAGCTGTTGCGCCGGAGCCCATTGAGATGATGATCTGCTTATACGCGCTATCTGTGCAATCGCCGGCTGCGAATACGCCGGGAACGCTTGTTGCGCCGTGCTTATCAACAACGATCTCACCCATGCGAGTCAGTTCGAGCGTGTCTTTGAGCCAATCGGTGTTAGGCACCAGACCGATCTGAACGAACACACCTTGCAGCTCTACATGGTGCTCTTCCAGCGTATCGCGGTCGATATAACTAATACCGTTCACTGTATCCGTACCAGTAATTTCTTTTGTTTGCGCATTTTTGACAACCGTTACGTTTGGCAGGCTGTACAGACGCTCCTGCAACACGGAATCGGCTTTCAATTCTGGTGCAAATTCAAGAACGGTTACATGCTTAACGATACCAGCGAGGTCGATTGCAGCTTCAATACCAGAGTTGCCGCCACCAATAACTGCAACGTGTTTGCCTTCAAACAGAGGACCATCACAGTGCGGGCAATAAGCGACACCTTTGTTTTTGAATTCTGCTTCACCCGGTACGCCGATATTGCGCCAGCGTGCGCCCGTAGATAGGATAACGGTTTTACTTTTCAGTACCGCGCCGTTTTCCAGTTCTACTTCAACCAGATCTTTTTTCTCCAGACGTTTTGCACGCAGGGATGGCATAATGTCTACGCCATATTCCTTCACATGCTCTTCCAGACTGGCTGCCAGCTTAGGACCTTCGGTGTACTTCACGCTAATAAAGTTCTCGATCCCAACTGTATCCATCACCTGACCACCAAAGCGTTCAGCTACTAGACCAGTACGAATACCTTTACGTGCTGCGTATACAGCCGCACTGAAACCGGAAGGACCGCCGCCGACTACAAGCACATCGTAGGCTTCTTTTTCAGACAGTTCATCCGCATCTGGACCTGCGCCCAATTTGGACAAAATATCTTGCAAGGACATCCGACCGCTACCAAATGCTTCACCGTTCAGCAGTACGGTTGGTACTGCCATGATGTTTTTGCTATCCACTTCGTGTTTGAATGCGCCGCCCTCGATCATCGTGTGCGTAATGTTCGGGTTGAGCACGCTCAAAATATTCAGTGCCTGCACGACATCTGGACAGTTGTGGCATGTCAGACTAACATACGTTTCAAATGTATAATTGCCCTTCACCGCTTTTGCCTGAGCGATCAGACTGTCATCGACCTTCGGCGCACGACCGCTCACCTGGAGCAGTGCCATCACAAGGGAAGTAAATTCGTGTCCAAGCGGAACACCGGCAAATACAACACCGGTGTCTTCGCCAACACGATTTACGCTAAAGCTTGGCGTGCGTTCCAGCACAGCTGTTTCCACTTTGATGCGCGAAGAAATGGCAGCAAGTTCGTTCAGAAGCTCCAGCGTTTCCTGAGAAACTTTGTCATCGCCAGCGCTAACTTTCAGCACGATGTCGCTTTCCAGAAGTTGAAGGTATTGAGAGAGTTGTGTTTTCATTTCTGCATCTAATACCATGTGCTCATGCTCCTTATCCGTAAATGCTTGATCTCTATTGAAACTTAGATTTTACCAACCAGATCCAGGCTTGGTTTCAGCGTTTCGCCGCCTTCTTTCCATTTAGCAGGGCATACTTCACCTGGGTTGTTACGTACATATTGAGCTGCTTTGATTTTATCAACCAGTGTGCTTGCATCACGGCCGATACCGTCAGCGTTAATTTCTACCGTTTGTACAACACCTTCAGGATCGATGATGAATGTACCGCGTTGTGCCAGACCTTCTTCTTCATCCAGAACGTCGAAGATGCGGGAGATGCGTTGGGAAGGATCACCGATCATAATGTATTCCAGTTTGCTGATAACGTCGGAATGATCGTGCCATGCTTTGTGTGTGAAGTGAGTATCTGTCGATACGGAGTATACTTCTACGCCCAGATCTTTCAGTGTAGCGTATTGATCTTGCAGGTCACCCAGTTCAGTTGGGCAAACAAATGTGAAATCCGCTGGATAGAAGCAAACGATGCTCCATTTGCCTTGGAAGTTTTGCTCGGACACGTCGATGAATTCACCGTTGTGAAATGCTTTTGCGTTGAAAGAATCTACTTTTTTACCGATAAGAGACATAATATAATTCCTCCTATATCCAATGATTTTTTGAATGATGTCATCTGTATTTAGAATAAATACAATCTGAGAATCATTATCATACTTGTTGCAGGGTAATGTCAAGTGATGTGCTACACTTCACTCAATCTTCATTTTAGCATACGATGAACTATATTTTCCTGTCTGTGATTTTCACGATTTTGCCCATTTTCGTATCTATTTTGACTGATAAAAGTTCAATATTTGTTCATATTTGCCCTTTTGCATATAGAGCGTTTACAATACAGCATTTTCCGTTTTCATTTTCACTTCCAATCAATCTTCATGAAGTTCATGAAAAAGCAAAATGCCGATAACAGCGAAAGACACTGTGTATCGGCATTTTGTTAATCGTCAAGATATTAGGATATTTTACATTTAACCTAATTGGATTATCCTATAGAACAATATAGCTTCAATGAACGTTGCGTTGCATCATAGGAGCGACATACTACCTACCGCCAAAAATATACCCAGCAAGTGTATAGAAGCTTTCAGATAATGATCCCGCTAATCCATATAACGGTTGGATCGTGACTGCACGCAGCGGTGGCAGGAATAATAGCAACAAGAAAATCAGCATTGCCCATTGTTCTACTCGTTGCAGCTTGTAACTAATCCGTGGCGGTAACCAATCGGACAGAATGCGATATCCATCGAGCGGTGGCAATGGAATCAGATTGAAAATAAACAGGAAACAGTTCATCAATACCATGTATTGCACAAAAGTAACGATCGCAATATCAATTCGATTATTCGCAAACGAACCGATCACGCCAAAGTAGTTCAGTCCGTAATAAATGATTACAGTCACCAGCGCCAGCAGCAGATTACTCACCGGTCCCGCAGCTGATACGATAATGCCCATCAAGCGCGGGCGGTCGAAGTTGGCACGATTCACCGGCACTGGACGCGCCCAGCCAAAGCCTGCAATCAACAGCAAAACCAAACCAAGCAGATCAACATGTGCTGCCGGATTTAATGTCACTCGCCCTAGCATCTTTGCCGTCGGATCACCAAACTTGTTAGCAAAATATGCATGGGAAAATTCATGCACCGTAAAGCCGATTACTAGTGCCAGCACATAAAACGGCAAAATATTCAGAGGTACAAACAGAATATTGTTCAGAAAATCCATACTTACCTCTTTCTCGCCACAAACGCGATCCAATCTTCATCGCGATGAGCGCCTTCAATCTCGAAGCCAGCTTGCTCCAGCGCTTGATGCACGACTTCTTCTTTATTTTTGTAAATACCGGATGCAATATACACCCCGCCTACAGGCAGCGCTTCATACACATCGTCGATAAATAGCAAAATAATTTCCGCCAAAATATTCGCTACAACTACCTGTACCGGCAGCGTAACGTTGAGCGCATTCTCCGCTGTGTTAGCTTCTGCTTTGAGCACAGACAGCAGATCGCTCTCGTGGACGATAATACGGTCATCTAGACCGTTCAGATGCGTATTCTCACGCGCACTGGATACCGCTACCGGGTCCAGATCAAGCGCTAGTACACTTTTTGCACCAAGCTTGATTGCACCGATTGCCAGAATACCGGAGCCGGTTCCAACGTCGATCACTTCTTCGCCGCCCTTGATCACTGTTTCCAGCGTACGCAGACAGAGCGATGTGGTTGGATGGGTACCTGTTCCGAACGCCATACCCGGGTCCAGTTCGATAATCTGCTCCTGCTCACTCTGTGGCGTATACTCCTCCCATGTCGGCTTGATCGTCAGACGTTCAGACACACGAATCGGTTTAAAATATTGCTTCCACGCATTTGCCCAATCGTCTTCATCCACAGTGCGCACTGAGATCGACGCTTCACCAGCATCGATACCGAACTCCTTCAGCTGCGCAGTACGAGTACCAATCTCAGCTGCAATGGTGTCCATATCGATATCCTCTGAAAAATACCCCTGTACGACTGCCAGACCTTCTGGAATATCGTTCAGTGGCAATTCATACCATTGTCCGTATGAGGTATCACGTTCTTTGTTCAGCGTACCCGATTCTTCAATCGTCACGCCACCTGCGCCTGCTTCATGCAAAAAGTTAGAGATCATCTCCACTGCCTGCTCCGTCGTATGTATCGTCAATTCATGCCATAACATGATTTCATTCCTCCTGATCGTCATCGGACCTGTCACTGCCCGGTTTGCATTACGCTTCATTGTACTACACATTCCTGATTTAATTCAAAATACAAAACAAAGCCATTATTACACATCCAAGTACGTTCACAGTATAAAAGCCCGGTTCCGCGAAAGAACCGGGCTTCTTCTACAATTCCTTTTGTACTTGTGCATCACTGCGACGTATCAATCACCGCGGAACGCGCGTTTCACACGATCAAAGAACGACTGTTCATTTTCATGTGTTTTCTCGCCGCTCAATGAACCGAATTGACGCAGCAGCTCTTTTTGGTCGTCAGTCAACGTACTCGGCGTCACGACCACAACTTTGATATGCTGGTCACCTTGACCAGTACCGCGCAGACGTGGAACGCCTTTGCCTTTCAGACGGAAGTACGTACCTGTCTGTGTACCTGCCGGCACTTTGATTTTTACTTTTTCGGTCAATGTTGGCACTTCGATCTCGTCGCCAAGCGCTGCCTGTGTAAAGGTAAGCGGGATTTCGCAATAAATATCTTCATCTTCCCGTTGGAAGAAATCATGATCTTTTACGCGGAATACGATATACAGATCGCCCGGAGGACCACCTTTCACGCCGCCTTCACCTTCACCATTTACGCGCATTTGCGAACCGTCATCCACACCAGCAGGGATGCGAATATGGATTTTGCGTTGTTTTTTCACACGACCTGCACCGTTACAATTACCGCATTTCTCTTCGATGATTGTACCGGTGCCTCCGCAATTGGAACAACTGCGACGATTCACCATACGTCCGAATGGCGTATTTTGTACTACTTCTTCCTGTCCAGAGCCATGACAGACGGAGCATGTTTTCGGTTCAGTGCCCGGTTTGGCACCACTACCGTTACACACATCGCAATTCTCGGTACGGTTGATGGTAATATCCGTTTCTTTACCAAAAATCGCTTCCTTAAACTCCAATGTCATCGTGTATTGCAGATCGTTACCACGCTGCGGTGCATTCGGGTTACGCTGTCTGCCATTGCCACCAAAGAACATATCAAAAATATCGCCAAAGCCGCCACCGCCAGCCGAGAATCCGCCAAATCCACCTTGGTTCGGATCGATATGACCGTATTGATCATACTGCGACCGTTTGGACGAATCGCTCAGTACGTCGTAAGCTTCTTTGACCTCTTTGAACTTTGTTTCTGCATCCGCCTCTTTGTTGACGTCCGGGTGATACTGGCGCGCCAGCTTGCGGTATGCCTTTTTAATATCATCATCAGAGGCATCTTTGCCTATGCCAAGCACCTCGTAATAATCGCGTTTGTCCGCCATCGGTCCACCTCCACTTCATGATTACACTACACGACATCCAACATCAGGGTTCACTTTCCCCAGATCGGGCATGTAGCTATTCACTGCTGTATTTGTATGAAACGGTGCTGCACTTCATCCAACTGTACACTCATCCGTTCATCGTATGCCACTATGTGTTTATACCATGCGGACATAAAAAATGAAAGTCAAAGCACGGGATGCCCCGGCTTTGACCTTCCCATTCCAAACATGTTTGGATGATTAATCTTTTTTGTCTTCGTCAACAACTTCGTATTCAGCGTCTACGACATTGTCGTTTTTCGGAGCGCCCTGTGCTGCATCACCAGCTGGTTGATCCTGCTGTGCTTGCTCGTACAGTTTCACTGCCAATGCTTGTGCAACAGTGCTCAGCTCTTCGGTAGCTGCTTTGATCGCTTCTACGTCTTCGCCTTCGAGTACGGATTTCAGCTTGTCTTTTGCAGCATTTGCTTTTTCGACTTCGCCTGCATCCGCTTTTTCGCCGAGATCTTTGATTGTTTTTTCCACTTGGTAAATGAGTTGATCACCGCTGTTTTTCACTTCAACCAGCTCTTTACGCTTGCGGTCTTCCTCTGCGTGCAGCTCAGCGTCTTTCATCATTTTCTCAACTTCTTCATCGCTCAGACCACTGGAAGAAGTGATTGTGATTTTTTGACTTTTGTTTGTACCTTTGTCCGTTGCAGATACGTTAACGATACCGTTCGCATCGATGTCAAAAGTAACTTCGATTTGTGGTACACCGCGTGGTGCAGCTGGAATATCGCCCAGCATGAAACGACCCAGTGTTTTGTTGCCTGCTGCCATTTCGCGCTCCCCTTGCAGAACGTGAATCTCAACGCTAGGCTGATTGTCCGCGTAAGTGGAGAACACTTGCGATTTGCTAGTTGGGATCGTTGTGTTGCGATCGATCATTTTGGTGAATACGCCACCTGCTGTCTCGATACCGAGGGACAGTGGAGTTACGTCCAGCAGAACGACGTCTTTTACATCACCAGTCAGTACGCCCGCTTGAACGGCTGCGCCCAGAGCAACTACTTCATCCGGGTTAACGCCTTTGTGTGGGTCTTTGCCAGTCAGTTTTTTGATCGCTTCCTGTACGGCCGGAATACGAGTCGAACCACCGACGAGAACGATTTTGTCGATTTCGTTAGCGCTCAGACCGGAGTCTTTGATCGCTTGACGAGTTGGACCGAGGGTACGCTCTACAAGAGATGCAGTCAGTTCTTCGAATTTGGCACGAGTCAAGTTTACTTCCAAATGCTGAGGTACGCCGTCTGCAACTGTGATGAACGGCAGAGAGATCGTCGTTGTCAGTACGCCAGACAGTTCTTTTTTCGCTTTTTCAGCTGCGTCTTTCAGACGTTGTACCGCTGCTTTATCTTTGCTCAGATCAATACCTTGATCTTTTTTGAATTCACTTACGAGATAGTCAATGATGACTTGGTCAAAGTCGTCACCACCGAGGTGGTTGTCACCGCTTGTTGCTTTTACTTCGAAGAAACCATCGCCCAGTTCCAGGATCGATACGTCGAATGTACCGCCGCCCAGGTCATAAACGAGGATCGTTTGATCTTCGGATTTTTCCAGACCGTATGCCAGCGCTGCTGCTGTCGGCTCGTTGACGATACGCAGAACTTCCAGACCTGCGATTTTACCAGCATCTTTGGTTGCTTGACGCTGACTATCGTTGAAATAAGCGGGAACTGTGATAACAGCTTGTGTTACCGGTTGACCCAAGTATGCTTCTGCATCGGATTTCAGCTTTTGCAGGATCATAGCAGAGATTTCTTGGGAGCTGTAGTTTTTGTCGTCGATGGTTTCTTTGTGATCTGTACCCATATGACGCTTGATGGAACTGATCGTACGATCCGGGTTAGTGATGGATTGACGTTTTGCTGTTTCACCAACGATACGCTCACCATCTTTTTTGAAGCCAACTACGGAAGGGGTTGTACGTGCGCCTTCCGGGTTAGGAATAACGACTGCTTCGCCGCCTTCCATTACTGCTACACATGAATTGGTTGTACCAAGGTCAATACCGATTACTTTACTCATGACTTAAATTTCCTCCCTGTTTTGGAATTGGACTTGTTTTGAGTACTCACTTTGCTGGGTGTTGGCAGACCGCTTCGGGAAGGGATAAGGGAACGGACTTCGGTGGAGCCGCGGGAATCTTTTGGAGTAGTTGGAAATGAAGATTCCCGCAGCTCCAAAGTCGTCCTTTTCCCTTATTCCCTTCCCTACGCTCCGTGCGAACACGAGCATGTGAGTTCAATAACAAGGTCAATTTTAGAAGTTGCTAAGTAGTGGGCTTAGCTGTGAATTTTGGCTGTGCCAAAATTGTATTTATTGGTTCGTAGTACGAGCTTTTAAATATACTTTTAAAAGCATTGAAATATACTTATTCGGCTTACTTGGATTTGATCGTAGGCACAAATAATGTTGTTATTAACCGCTGACTTTGACCATTGCTGGGCGGATGACTTTGTCTTTGAGGATGTAGCCTTTTTGCAGTTCTTCGACGACGGTTCCTTCTTCGTGTTCGTCGGATTCGACCTGCATCACAGCCTGATGGAATTCAGGGTTGAATGGTTGACCTACAGATTCCATTGGTGTCAGACCTGTGTTTTTGAGTACATCAGACAGTTGGCGGAAGATCATGTCTACGCCTTTGCTGAAGGATTCCAGTTCCGGGCTATCCGGTTTGGTTGCCATCGCGCGTTCAAAATTATCGATAACCGGGATCAGTTCGGTAATCAAGCCTGCGGAAGCGTATTTTGCCAGATCTTCTTTTTCCTTTTGTGTACGGCGACGGAAGTTGTCAAAATCAGCTTGTGCGCGCAGCAAACGCTGGGTTTGGTCGTCGGCTTGTGCCTGTACGCGTTCCAGCTCAGCACGGGATACAACTTCTTCGATCGGCGTTTCTGCTGCTTCGGAAGTGTTGTCCTGTTCCGTAGTTTCTGTCGATTCCACGTTTTCCATTGCTTCGGCTTCATTTACCGGCTGTTGTTCCGGATTGTTGTTCTCTTGAAAGGATTGCTCTTTATTCAAGATTGTTCACCTCCTTAAAATAAATACCGGGCTTGAGTCCCATCCGCTATGAGCTTGTACGTTCCTATGAGCGAAAAGGTTCCTGCCTGCTAAAATAACCATTTATGCAGCTTCTGATTCATCCAATCAGCGAATGTTATCTTGTTGTAGAGAGAACAATTAACGATACCACTGCTTCAAAATACGAGTCATATCATGAGACAGCATATTCAATATGCCCATCACGCGTGCATATTCCATCCGCGTCGGTCCCAATATACCGATCGTACCTAGCGATTCGCCATCCAATTCATATGTGGCGGTAATCAGACTGCAATTCTCAAAAGCTTCATGCGCATTCTCGGCACCGATCCGAACCTGAATTCCATTCGGATTGGATGCTTCTGTCATAAGACGAGTTAGCGTCGGTGTTTCTCCCAAAAGATCAAGAATGTTTTTGACTTTGTCCATATCTTTGAATTCTGGTTGGATCAGCATATTGGTTGCACCGCTTAGGAAAATCTTCTGTTCCTGCTCGTGACCAAATGCGCCTTCTAGCGCAGTCATCATATCTTCGTAATGCTCCAGATGACGCTGCATTTCCTCGCCAATTTCGGAGAAGATACGGGTTTTCAGTTTATATAAAGGCACGCCTACCAACCGACTGTTAAGCAGGTTGACCATCTGCTCTAGTTCGGAAGCCGATACATTGTCAGGAATACGGATTTTGCGATTCTCGACCTGTCCGGTGCTTGTCACCAGAATGGCAATCGCATTCTGATCATCCAGCGACAACAGTTGGAAGTGGCGTAAGGAAGTATGGAATACTTCCGGCCCCAGTAAAATAGAAGTATAGTTCGTCACATGCGATAATACCATCGCGGTATGCTGCATCATCTGCTCCGCGGCATTAAGCTTCTCAGTAAAAAAGCGCTTCAGCTCTTTTACCTCGCCCACATTGACTGCCTGAATCGGCGACATGTGATCGACATAATAACGGTATCCTTTATTGGAAGGAATACGTCCAGCGGATGTATGCGGCTGCTCCAAAAATCCCAGTTCTTCCAGATCGGCCATCTCATTGCGAATCGTAGCCGGGCTGTAATTTACATCTCCGCGCTTGGATATGCTGCGGGACCCGACAGGTTCTGCCGAACGAATGTAATCATCCACAATTGCGTTCAGAATCATTTTTTGACGCTCGGTTAACATGAGGTTCCCTCCTCTTGAATGGTGATATGGTAAAACTAGAATACATGCCTGTACATCGAACATTCATTTTTTCGTTAGCACTCAACTTCAATGAGTGCTAACGACTAATACAAAAATACCAAATCGACGACTTTATTGTCAAGTCGGTTTGGTATTTTTGCGATATCTATTTCAGAAAACAAACAAGCCCGACAACAGCAAGGAGATGCACTGTCATCGAGCTTGTTCTGTCATATCGTATAAAGCCGTTATATATAGCGGCTTTTTTCAATGTTTATATATCCAACACTTTCAGTACGGCAATCTCGTCGCAATTGTCCTGCTTCGGACAATGACGGCAATCTGCCCATACCTTTTCCGGGAAAATGCTAGTCTGTACGACTTCAAAACCATTCTTTTTAAAAAACGAAACTTCATACGTAAGCGCCATGACTTTGCGCAAGCCTTTGGCAGCTGCTTGCTCGATCAATGTATCAACCAGACGCGAACCGATGCCATGACCTTTGTGCCCTTCGGAAATACCGAGCGAACGAATCTCGACCAGCTCTGGTCCCAATTTGCATAACGAACCGCAGCCTACTAGCTCACCATCAAGTTCAGCAATAACGAAATGCTCCAATTGACGATGCAACACATCGCGTGAACGTGGCAGCATGATGCCTCGCTCGGCATATCCCGATATTAATTGATAAAGTGCTTCTACATCTGCTGGTACGGCTGCTCTGCAAGTGACGACAGCATGCATGATACGTTCCTCCCCGTTGCGGCGTTGCGGATCTGTCACATGGTATGATCAATGGTCCGTTTACCTACGTTTTATTTTCGTGCGTTTTGTTTTCGCCATTTTAAATGTTCACAGCAATGTTATCTTTTTGTGAAACGAATACGTATAAATATACATCATAGCAAATGAAAATTCAATAGGTTACGCGAAAATGTTTAGAGTTTTTTTGAAGTATATACTATATAAACAAAACCTTGCTATGTCTATGGAAAATCTATATTTGCAATGTTATTTCCTAATGTATTTTTGATTATTTTTCTATCTAGCTGAATAGCAAACTAAATCGAGATGACTGTATTTTATTCATCTTTAAAAGGGAATACGTATACATTACACAGATAAATGAAAATTATTCAGTTCTACGTGTATGTATTAGTATCACTATTTTTTGTCAGTATGAGCAGAGTGATCAATAATATGATTCACAACATAAAAATGTTCTGTTTGGATGGATATTGCGGCTTTGGTATGTGGATATACATCATCCCAATATTGAACTAGCTCGCATCAAAATAAAGAAGGCGCCAACCTTATACGGTCAGCGCCTTCTTTTACCTATTTGTTTACCGCCTACACGGTCTACGTCTGCGTCTGCGTCTACGTCTGCGTCTGCGTCTGCGTCTACGTCTGCGTCTGCGTCTGCGTCTGCGTCTGCGTCTGCGTCTGCGTCTGCGTCTGCGTCTGCGTCTGCGTCTGCGTCTGCGTCTGCGTCTGCGTCTGCGTCTGCGTCTGCGTCTGCGTCTGCGTCTGCGTCTGCGTCTGCGTCTGCGTCTGCGTCTACGCAGTAATTATGCTTAACGGTCAAATCTTTGTCTAGTCCTATTATGTTACGCGTGTTCCTGCACCAGACTGCCTACAAACTCGCCAAATACATCGTTACCGAAGAGCAAGCCTTTTTCACTCAAACGATAGCCATCCTCGGTCGGTTGTAGCAGATCGTTCTTGAGCAGCTTGTCCAATTGCACCCGGAACACATCATCCAGCTGTTCCCCGTTAAATTGACGGGCAAACCGTTCCTTGGACACACCTTCCAGCATGCGTAGACCGACCATCATATAATCTTCCATCGCCTCATCACGATCAATCTCGGACGCATCCAGACGTGGCAAACGCGTCGCAGCAGCGTCATTGTACGGATTTACACCTTTGATGTTAATATGACGCTTGCCATGTACATATCCATGCGCACCAGCACCGAGTCCGTAATAATCCTCATTGCGCCAGTAGGTCATATTATGACGACTACCGTACCCTGGCTTGGCAAAATTACTAATCTCATATTGCTCATAGCCTGCCTGCTTCATCTTATCCATCAGCAGCAAATACATGTTAAGCTCAGATTCCTCATCTGGCAGTGGCAGCTGATTTTTCTGGAACAGGGTGTGGAATAGCGTGTTTTCTTCTACTTTTAAGCTGTAAATCGAGTAGTGCGGCAGATCCAGCTCCAAGGCGCGATCCACACTGTATGACAGCATATCCAGCGTCTGATTCGGCAATCCGAACATCAGGTCGATCGACAGATTGTTCAGACCGACTTTGCGCGCATTTTCCAGACTGCGATATACATCATCTGTATTGTGAATCCGTCCGATGCCAGTCAGCAGTTCATTTTGAAAAGCCTGTACGCCAAAGCTAACACGATTCACGCCGCCTGCTTTCATAATCGCCAGCTTGTCCGCATCCGTTGTACCCGGATTGGCTTCCATCGTGAATTCGATATCCTCCGACCAGTTCGGGAAATGACGGCGCAAACTTTGCAAAAAGTATTCCATTTCATCATTTTTCAGGACAGTTGGTGTACCTCCACCGACAAAGATCGTATCGATCACGCCCGGTGGTGTCTGTTGTACCGTATATTCCATCTCACGATCCAAAGCCCGCAAATAATCCATCACTGGCTGATCTTTTAGAACGTAAGAATTAAAGTCACAGTAAAAGCACTTATTGGTGCAGAACGGAATGTGCACATATATTGCACGGGGCGCGTCTGTATGGGTTGCTGTATTCATGACCGGTTTCCTCCCCGTCAGTCTATTGTAAACCCGGCAATCGTACCGGGGACTGTTCATTATTAGATGGATTGATTCTAATCTCAATAATGGACAAAAGGGAAAGCCCGTTGTCGGGCCTTCCCTGCTTGATCCATCGTGTATACTCGGCTAGCATCTAATCGTCGATGCGCAGCACTGCCATAAATGCTTCCTGTGGCACTTCTACGTTACCGACTTGCTTCATGCGCTTTTTACCTTCTTTTTGTTTTTCCAGTAGCTTACGCTTACGGGAAATATCGCCGCCGTAACATTTGGCAAGGACGTTTTTACGCATTGCTTTTACCGTTTCACGAGCAACGACTTTGGTTCCGACTGAAGCTTGAATCGGAATTTCGAACATTTGACGTGGGATTAATTCGCGCAGCTTTTCACAGATGACGCGTCCACGATGATACGCACGATCACGGTGAACGATAAAGGACAGTGCATCGACCTGTTCGGCGTTCAGCAGAATATCCATTTTCACCAGATTCGATTTGCGGTAACCAGACAGCTCGTAGTCAAACGACGCATACCCCTTCGTGCTTGATTTCAACTGGTCGAAGAAATCGTACACGATCTCGGACAGCGGCACCTGATACGTGATCGTTACACGCGTCGTATCCAGATACTCCATATTGATAAACTCACCACGTTTGGTCTGGCACAGCTCCATAACCGTTCCGACAAAATCATTCGGTACGATGATGGATGCCTTCACATATGGCTCTTCCACGTATTCAATACGACCGACTTCTGGATAGTTTGACGGGTTATCGATCGTCAGAACATCGCCATTTGTCAGTGTAACGTGGTAGATAACGCTCGGTGCTGTCGTAATCAGCGGAATGTTAAACTCGCGCTCAATCCGCTCCTGAATCACGTCCATATGCAGCAAACCAAGGAAACCGCAACGGAAACCGAAGCCGAGTGCACTTGAAGATTCTGGCTCAAAGCTCAGAGACGCATCATTCAATTGCAATTTTTCCAATGCTTCACGCAGATCAACATAATCTGACGATTCGATCGGATACAGACCGCAGTATACCATCGGGTTAATTTTACGATAACCCGGCAGTGCTTCGGTCGTTGGCGTTTTGGCATCGGTAATCGTATCACCGACACGCGTATCGCCAACCGTTTTGATACCAGCAACGATAAAGCCGACATCGCCGACATTCAGTTCATCGACAATCGTCATACGTGGCATAAAAGCACCGACTTCGATAACTTCGAATTCTTTACCAGTTGCCATCATTTTGATTTTGGAGCCTGCTTTGATCTTACCATCCACGATCCGGGAGTAAATGATAACCCCTTTGTATGGATCATAGTGTGAGTCGAAGATCAGCGCTTTCAGCGGATTGGACGGATCGCCAGTCGGTGCAGGCACCTTCTGTACAACCTGTTCCAGAATCTCCTTGATCCCGATGCCCGCTTTGGCAGAAGCAAGTACTGCTTCACTGGCATCCAGTCCGATTACATCTTCTACTTCTTGTTTGACACGTTCCGGGTCTGCACTTGGCAGGTCGATTTTGTTAATGACCGGCAGAATCTCCAGATTGTTATCCAGTGCCAGATACACGTTCGCCAGCGTCTGGGCTTCAATACCCTGAGCCGCATCGACAACCAGCAGTGCGCCTTCGCAGGCAGCAAGACTGCGGGAAACCTCGTACGTAAAGTCGACGTGTCCCGGTGTATCGATCAGATTGAGCAGGTATTCCTCGCCGTCATCGGCCTTGTATGTCAAACGAACTGCCTGCAATTTGATTGTAATTCCGCGCTCGCGCTCCAGTTCCATCTGGTCCAGTACCTGCTCCTGCATTTCGCGAGAAGTCAGTGCGCCGGTATACTCCAGAATACGGTCCGCCAGTGTGGACTTTCCGTGGTCAATATGCGCAATAATAGAGAAATTACGTATTTTTTCCTGTCTTGCTGAAATATCAGTCATGCCTTACCCCCAACATAAGCCTGAAATATAATGCTGATGGTCCGGTCCTGTATGAAAGGTTAACCATTCCCATTAATCAATTTATTATAGCAGTTGGGCGATTCCCCAGCAATCCCATTACAAAAAGGAATTCAAAACAGTTGTAATCTGAATAACTACGCTGTATTTCTTCGTTTCTGCACGTTGTTTCCCTGCTCCTCTTTACTCGCCCACTTCGCGAATCATCCATACATGCGGGATACCGTCTTCCAGAAATTCCGCCGAGAATATACGATAACCCAGCTTTTCGTAAAAGGGAGCCGCCTGACTTTGTCCATGCAGTTGAAAATGCCGTAGCCCTTCCGCTATCGCCTGTTGTTCCAACCCTTGAATCAATATACGTCCCAGTCCATATTGTCGATATTCTGGCAGCAGACAGATGCGCTCTAACTTGGCGGTTCCATCTACTGTCCGCCATCGTCCTGTACCCGCAGGCTGCTGTTGATAATAAATTAGTACATGCACGCATGGCGCATCCAATACATCATGATCATCAAACTCGTCCGCCAATAGGACGCCTTGCTCCTCCACAAATACATGTTGGCGAATCTGTTTGGCTGCTTCCAGCTGTTCAGTTGTCATCACAATTTGCAGATCAATATCAGTCGAATGTGAATGGTTCATTCATTTGCTCCCTTTCTGTACGTACTCTAATGTTAGGAAAGATAAGTTGACGAAACGTTTATCATCTACCAAATTACGATTTATCATAATGCAATTTTATTGCAAATACAACAAAACGATATTGATATTACTAGATATCTTACTTTGATTCTCTTTATTTTCAGCTTTGCTTTTTCAACCATATATTCCCAATCAGAAACAAGCAGCAATTTATATTGCAAAACTGAATATAACATGATAATATATTTAGAGTTGTGAGTCTTAACGATGATTCGTATATGCTTTACAGGAGGTGAATGTAATGCCTAACATCAAATCCGCGGTTAAACGTGTAAAAACTAGCGAAAAACGTCGTGCTCTGAATGCGGCTCAAAAATCCGCACTGCGCACTAGCGTAAAAACTGCAGATACTGCACTTGTGAATAACGATGCTGAAAATGCAAAAACTGCTGTTGCTGCTGCTTCCAAAAGTCTGGATAAAGCTGTAACTAAAGGTCACATCCACAAAAACGCAGCTGCTCGTAAAAAATCTCGTCTGGCTAAGAAACTGAACGCTCTTTCCAGCCAAGCTTAATGCTGCCTTTCATATAAACCCCTGAACGGTTATCCGCTCAGGGGTTTATTGTGTTTATATTCGATTTACCATGCTGCCCGGTATGGCTGCGGTGCTAGAATGGACTCATGCAATTGAAGTGCTGCCGTGCGAACCCAGAATGGATCACGTAGCAATGCTCGTCCGATGGCAATCACGTCTGCTTGTCCTTTATTCAAAATCGCTTCCGCTTCCGTTCCGGTCGTAATCAAGCCGACCGCTGCTGTAGCTATATCCGATTGCCGATGAATGGCTTCGGCATACGGCACCTGATAACCCGGATATACATTCGGTTTGTCAGGATATACGCCGCCACTGCTCACATCAATCAGATCAACCCCCTGCTCCTTCATCCTGTTCGTATATTGCACCGTATGCTCAATCCGATTCCCCTCTTCCCCATACTCATCCGCCGATACCCTTACAAACAATGGACCTTCCCATACATCGCGTACAGCTGCAATTACTTCCGACAGCAATCGATAGCGTTTATCCACCGTTCCACCATAAGCATCGGTACGCCGATTCGTATAACTCGACAAAAAATCATTTAACAAATAACCATGCGCTGCATGCAGTTCAATTACGTCAAATCCTGCTTTCACTGCACGAATGGCAGCCTCACGGAAATGTTGAATCGTCTGCTGGATTTCTGCAATCGTTAAAGCCCGGCTATCTTGATCTCCATGCGACAAACCAGAGGCAGACACCGCATGACCCGGTATATCCGATTTGCGACCAGCATGCCATAGTTGAATGCCCACTTTGGACCCCTGTGCCTGTAAAAGAGATACTAGCCGCCGCATCCCTTCCATTTGCGCATCTTCCCATATCCCAAGCGAACCGTAATCTTTGCCATGTTTATCTACAGCAGACACTTCCAGCATAATCAATCCAACCTGCCCAAGTGCTCTAGCACCATAATGTAGCATATGCCAATCATTCACCTTGCCATCTTCCTGTGCCGATACCATTCCCATCGGTGACATCATCACCCGATTGTTCATAGTCATATTGCGAATCGTGTATGGACTCAACAGCAAACTCATCTCAAACCACTCCTTCATTCGTATAACGTAACCTCTTTAGTTTAAAAAAATCAGCCGATTTGCTGAATAGATAAATAAAGGAGTTTGCTACATCTCACATGATATAATGAGGAATAGTAATCATAAAACCATATTATATAAAGGAGTTGATCTATTGGACCATACTGATAAAAAAATGATCGAACTGCTTCAACAGCAGGGCAGAATTTCGATGAAAGAGCTGGGCAATCTCGTCGGCCTCTCCCAACCTGCGGTCACTGACCGTGTTCACAAAATGGAAGATCGCGGTATTATTCATCATTATCAGGCTGTCATCTCACCAGCCGACATTGATAAAAAGATTACAGCGTACCTGATGTTTTTGACCAAAGACTGTGAAGGTCTGGTTGAATTTTGCAAACAATCACCTGATCTAATGGAGTGTCACCGAATTAGCGGACAGTATAATTTCTTGTTAAAAGTCGTTACGGAGTCATTGCAAACACTCGAAACATTCACCAACACCTGTGGCAAATATGGCGATTCCGTCACGCTAATCGTGATGTCTACCCCCGTTGAATACAAACCATTGATTCCGAATATAGAAGCATAAATAGCCGAAATGGTCTTTTGTGAATATCATCAAAAGACCATTTCGGCTTCATAGGATAGAACGTTATCAATGTCAGTGTATAAGCTTGAGCAACCTATTCCTGTGATCCGTACTCATCAGCGTGGTGATGTATACTCCAACTGCTCTCCATCTTGTGGAATGACGAGTTGTTTGGTTAGTCCATGCTCCTCTGCAAAGTCAGCCAGCTGTTTGCGCGTGAGTAAACAGTGATTGATCGCTTCCATATGCACAGCAATGATTTGGCTATCGGGAGCATGCTTACAAACCTGTTGCACATCATATTGATCCATAATAATAGGGTCGCTACCGACAAACTGAGCAGCGCCAGCATTTACAATTGTAATATCCGGCTGGTAATCCTCCAATGCCTGCTCCACTTCCTTACACCAGATCGTATCCCCGGCAATGTACAACACTGGCTCGTGTTCCGACTGAAAGACAAAGCCTGACACATTGCCCATCTTCTCCCCAATCTCACCGGTTCCATGATGACCAGTAGTACGATGCAATTGAATGCCTTTGTACTGCTGGTTTTCCGAAATCTCGGTAACATGAATAAATCCCCGTTCTACAATGCGGTCACGGTCCCCCGGTTGGCACCATACTGGAATCTGTTTATCTAGTGCTTCCATCGCTGCTGCATCCCAATGATCATTATGCAGATGTGTTAGCACAATCACATCTGGCTGGCTCCACTGTTGCAGCGCTCCCGGTAATGATACTAGCGGGTTGCGCCGTTCATTTTCCGAATTCGTAATCGGCGGATAAGCTCCTTGCTCTCCTAACATCGGATCTATGAACAGATGAACTCCATTGTATTCCAACCATAGGCTGGCATTGCGGATCAATTGAATTTTCATGATATTACTCCTTTTCCAATTCATATCGCCCTGCGGTACACATGATACGATATTGTTGTTTGGTATTGTTGCTTGAGCTATTCTCATTATAAAATAATCAACACGAAGCCCAACAGCGTCAGCTGAACGTATAATCATGAATTTACTTTCACGCTGAAAGCAAATAAGATTAAGTATCATTTCTTACTTCGTATTAGCTATTGGATGTCATGTTATTAACCTGTTTATCAAAGGAGTCTATCGGTTATGAATCTTTCTAACTATATGCTAGGAGCAGATGAAGTGGATCTGCGTATTTTACATGAATTAATTGTAAATTCAGCTCGTTCTCATAAAGATATCGGCGAGCTGGTTCATCTATCTGGACAAGCGGTCGGGCAGCGTATTCGCAAATTGCAGGATATGGGCGTGATTGAAGGTTACACGGTCAAATGGAATCCGGCGGCACTTGGACAAGGGATTCAAGGCTTTGTGATTTTGTATATGAACTCCGCCTCCTCGCATTCCTCTTTTCTGGAGCATGTTCGTCAGCAAGATGCAGTTCACGAGGTGCATCGGATTAGTGGGGAAGGTTGTTATTGGATGCGAGTTCATGCTGCTTCCATGAGCGATCTGAATCAACTACTGGATTCTTTGTTGCAGTATGGCAACTTCAAATTAAGCTTGTCGGTGGAGCAGTTTAAGTAAACGAAAAGCCCGGAAACGTTGGAGTGTCCTGTCATTCCATCGCTTTCGGGCTTTTCACATATGGTTTCGATCTATGTTTTGTAGCATACCTGTTCTAAGTCATTTATAAAAGAAACGAATCGACGCAAATCGTTAACTTATGCAATACCTTCACATATAGGTGCTGCACCAGTCTATGCACCAAGCCGCAACAGGAACATTTCCAGACCGAGCACTTTATCAATCGCTCCGGTCTTCATCTGGTAATCCAATCGTGCCAGATGAGCAATAATAGAGCGCAGCTTGCCCACTTCAAATTTGCGTGCCTGTTCACCAGCAATTTTGACAGCATACGGATGTAGCCCCAGCTGAGAAGCCATCTGTTGCTGCGAATAATTTTGCCCAGCCAATTCTTTGACCTGCAACATAATACGGAATTGGCGGGCAATGAGCGCCGCAATCTTGATCGGTTCTTCACGCTGCTTCAACAAATCGTAAAAGATCGTCAGTGCCTGCTCCAATCGTACCGCCGCGATCTGCTCCACCAAAATAAATACATTTTGTTCTGTGCTGCGGGCAACTAGCTTTTGCACATCATCTTCGGTAATGGTACCACCGCGTCCAGCATGCAGACATAGCTTGTCCATTTCCGCAGATAAAATCCCCAGCCCCGTACCCGCCGATTGTACCAGTGCTTCAGCCGCCGCTTTGGAGCATTCGCATTCTTGCTTTTTGGCATGACGGATGAGCCATGTGAGCAATTCTTCTGCGCCCATAGGCTGAAATGGCAATATACAGGCTTTGTTTTTCAGCGCTTTGACGACCTTTTTCCGTTCATCCAGCTTTTCGCCATTGACCCAGAATAATAAGATTGAATAATCAACCGGTTCCTCCATATAGCGAAGCAAAGCTTCAGCACGATGCTCCAATTTGCTATTATCCTTGCCTGCTGTAAGCACGGATGAATCTCGTATAATCAACAGCTTGCGCGGCACCATAAACGGAATCTCCTCTGCTTCTTCCAGTACCGTTTCTAGTGCCGTCTCGGACAAATCGTAACGAGCAAGCGCAAAATCACGATGCTCTGGTTCAATCAATTGCTGAATCGCAAAATCGATAAACTCGCTAATTCTATATTTTTCTGATCCATAACATACATAAATGGATGCCGGATTATTATTTTGAATATCCTTACTTGCTGTTTTCAAATCCATTCCACGTTCCTCCTGACTTCACTATATGTATTGTAACGGAAAAATGGATTACCGCAAAGAGAAGACACGATGCAAAACAATAAAGGACTTTCCGATATGTGATCCGGAAAGTCCTTATGTCGGCGCTGAATGCTACCTACATCATCGCTGATGACGGTAAATTAGTTACCAACTGTAATTTTGTACGTTTTGCTGATGTTGTTCTCGTTCACCTGATACGTAAATACTTTGCCATCATCTGACCATTTGCCGCTGATCCATGTTCCTTTGAGCGGAATCGAGGATACGACACTGCGACCATTCACATTGTCAGCTGCGATGCTGTCCAAACGAAGTGTATTTTGCGTAGTCAGTACAACGGTATAATCTTCAGTTGGCGATTTCCATTCTTGCTCTGTTTTGGGCATAGTCACGTCAGCAGAGTTAGTAGAAGGTGTATCGCTGCCCTGTGTACCTGTCGTACCAGACGATGAATTCGTTGACGGTGAATCTGTTGTTCCCGTCGATGTGGAGCCCGTATCCGGCGCAACCAGGCTTGGCTGCGCTTCTGGAGTAGACAAAATGCCTGCTTCTTCATCTGTACCGGAAGCTTCCGGATCTGTTGATGTAGAGTCGGTTCCTCCAGATGTGGACGAATCTGTTTTGCCTGAACTGCTATTCCCCTGATCTGTAGAAGTCGAAGGTGTAGCTGTCTCTTGCTGCTCAGTCGACTTGTCATTGCTGTTCGACTTTGTCGTCGAGCCGCTGTCCGTATTGCCTGTCGAAGGAACACCACCGCGCTTGTCTGTAGACGGTTCCTGCGACTGACTGTGATTACCGGTTGACTCGCTTGACGGAGGAGTCGTGTTCGTGTTGTTCTCCTTATTCTTCGTTGTGTCTGAAGTGGAAGGAGTCTTTGTTGAAGTTTGTCCGTCAGAAGGCTCATTGGATGAACTTCCTGTATCCGTTGCATTGGACGGTTCCTTTTGCTTATCGGCTTGCTTCTGATCTTCTTCCTTGTTGGTCGAGTCTACCGAAGGCTCTTTCTTTTCCGGGTTGCTTACACTGCCATTCTCTTCAGTCGCGTTCTCCTGATTGTAGCTATATGGCGATGCAGGCGATCCCGCATCCGTAAGGGTCTTCGGTTCATAACTCGCAATAGAAATACCAAGTACCACACCGGCGGCAACAATCCCCCCGATTGTACGCACCGGCAAACGATCACGCCAGTTCCCACGCTGACGACGACGCTGTGCCAGTTCATCCTGTTCGTCTTGCTGTGGTTCCATAATACCGATCTCTGTTGCACTTTCGGAGCGTCGTTCTGCATCCAATTGATCCAACTGCGGCAAAATAGCATCCACCAGACTGTACTTTGGTTTTACATCAGGCAATTTTTCCAAACGCAGTGACAAAGCGGTCATGATCCGAAATGTCTCTGCTGCATCCGGGTTTTCATCGATATAACGGAATAAAGCTTTGCTGTCTTCCGCGCCCAGGTCCCCGTCCAAATAGCGGCTCATCCATTCTTCCGCTACTTCACGTTTCATCCAATCAATCCTCCTTTCTCATAGTCTGCTAGCAGACTTTGTAGTTGCTGGCGCGCGCGAAATAAATACGATTTTACCGTGTTCAGAGGTAAATCCAGGCAATCCGCAATTTCGTTGTAGGATAAATCCTGAATATAGCGCAGTACGATCACTGTTCGATGATGCTCAGGCAGCTGGTTAATCGCTTCCTGTACATCCTTGGATGTATAGGTACGCATCACCTGTTGCTCCACATCGTCATGACCTTCAAACACCATCTCATGTTCCTCAATCGAAACCGTCGGCTTGCTTCGACGGAATTTATCAATGCAGATATTCGTAACAATCCGTTGCACCCAAGTTTTAAATTGCGCTTTTTCTTCGTAGGAACCAATTTTGGTATAGATGCGAATTAACGCCTCTTGAGCCGCATCCAGAGCATCCTGTTCATTGTTCAAAATGTAGTAAGCTGTTTTGTACACATGATGTTCTATCTCTCTTAATAGGGTGATTAGAGCATCTCGGTCTCCCTCTTGGGCGGCCTTGATGAGTCCCTGCTCCACCACGGAGGATCCCCCTCTCCTTACAACTCCTAGACGCAAACGGCGCCCCGATTGTTGCAGTGTTTGTTAAAATAATTTCAATTTATTGATTCAAAGCGGTAAGTGCCGCAAAACGCTATTACAAACACTTACCCTATGTAGGAATCATACGAATCCGGGCTGCATTTGGACTACCTAAAATCAACGTTTTCCGGGTCATATGTCGAAACGTGATACAGATGTATCTAGGATACCAAAATCCGCTCTATTCGTCATCTTCTGTACGACAGCGATAGGATGCATTCAAACAGATTTGCGATAATACATATATAAAATTCAAGCATCATTGCGGCGAATGAAGCAGGGTACGGGTCTGCATGTTGCCGTTTTTATCAATTAGCATCTGAATCTCGCCCTGCTGATCTGTCCGAAAAATAGTAGAACCGACATCATGCAGACGATCCAGCACTTCACTTTTAGGATGACCGTAGATGTTGTTGACACCTGCTGAAATCACAGACATTTGCGGTTGCCAGTAGGATAACCATTCCGGTGAAGTGGATGTTTTGCTGCCATGATGACCGACTTTGAGCACATCAATCGGCGCAGAAATGAGCGATGCTGCCATGGAATCAGTAGTATTATTGTGAGCTGTATTAGTAGCTGATACTTGATCCCATTCATTTAGAATCGAGCGTTCCTCTGTAAAGTTGGCATCGCCTGTAAATAGAAAATGACGTCCGTATATGTCCAGCATAAAGACAACGGAATATAGATTTTGGTCTTCCTTGCGCGGAAGTAGACTAGCTACAGGATGAGCTGTAGGTTTTATAGTAATAGAATCATGTGTATTCTGCGTGTTCTTTTGAACATTTGTATTCAAAATCGCAGATGATTGTGAAAACTTTATTTTTTCGTTTGTCAGTGTAGTGGAACTAGTGGATAAGGCGGGCGCCAGAAAAATCAGTGTAGTATCCGGGTCTGGCTTCCATTGCAGACCTGATGACGCGGCGTACATGGGAATATGGCGATCCAGCAAAGTCTGAATGAGTTTATTTTGCTTATCGTCATCCGGCAATGTGCCATTAAAAATAAACTGCTTCACTGGTATCTGATCTGCTACCGCCAGCAGTCCACCCGCATGATCCTGATCCCAATGTGTGGAAATGATTGCGTCCAGCTGATGAACACCGCGTTTTTTGAGCAAAGGTACAACTAGCTTGGCACCAACTTCGTACGGTTGTTTACGCTCACGCCATTCGTCGCCTGGTTTGCGAAAACGAACAGTACCTCCGCCATCTACTAGAATATGCTTCTGATCTGGCGTCGTGATCAGAATACTGTCTCCCTGTCCGATATCGAGAAATTGTAATAGTGCCTCATGATTCGATTGATATGGGGATGCGTTGTACCAGCTGTTCAGCATAATGATGAGTATACAGCCGAATACAGGCATGATCAGCAGTCTATTGCGCAACCATGGAATCTGCCAGTGAATACCGCGTTTGCAGAATAATCTGGCAACTGAAACTTTACTAAATGGCGGTCGCAAAGGGGATGGTTGTACTGCTGGTTGTACTGCTGGTTGTACTGCTGGTTGTACTGCTGGTTGTACTGCTGGTTGTACTGCTGGTTGTACTTTGGATACTTGTGAATGCTGACGGACGATGTGCTGACTCATCACTTGTTGTTCAAGCCAATGATGAATATCGCGGAAACAGCGTAATGTAATATATAACAATGCGTAATAACTTAACATACCTACAATCCCCGGCGACGACCAGATACTTAACATATATGGTACATGATCAAGCCAATCGATTAGTATAAAGCACCAACTATTTAGCCAAGACACTGCATGTCCAAGCCAATATCCTGCCGGAAACCAGATATAGCTGACCGCCAGCGCAAGCGTGCCAATAGGCAACACAAGAATACTGGATACAGGCACCAGCACAAAATTAGCAACAAACGATAGCAGCGAAAACTGGTTAAAATAATAAATCGTTAGCGGAAACGATATCAATTGCGCAACAATCGTTACGGATAACGCCGAAGCCAGTTTAAAAGGCAATCTACTCAACAGCGGCATGAATAACGGAACATATATAATCAAGCCTGCCGTTACGATAAATGACAACTGAAAGCTAATGTTGAGCAAATAATACGGTTCGTATAGCAACATGTTCCATCCAACTGCACATAAAATATGTAATCCATCTTTTAACTGTCCACGTCCTGCCAGATATAATCCGATCATGCCCATCAAACCGGCACGAATCGCAGATGGAGATGCTCCGGTAAGCAAGACGTATATCGGCAGCAGCAACATGACGATATAACATGCTGTCTCCTTAGTCAATCGCATTGCACGCAGCATCCATAATAACAAACCAGCATAGATCGCTACATGCAATCCTGAAATCGCAAGAATATGTGTTAATCCGAGTCTTGAAAAAGAAGCAAACGTCTCTGCATCGATGTCATCGGTTAAACCGATCAGTAAGCCTTCCATATAACCACTATCGAGCGGTTGAAATATACGCTGTACTTGTAGTCCAAGCCGCTGCCTTGTATCATCGTTCCAGCGCAAAATTCGACTCTGAATAGATGACCAATAGGACAATTGTATATCGGATGGGCGCAGCGCCGAGGCACCTTTCACATCAATCATCCAATGAATATGACTGAGTCTCAAATACTCTTGGTAGTCAAAAGCGCCAAAATTACGTGCGCCTCCTGCTTCTTTCCATGTGCCATGGAGTTGGATCCTATCTCCGCGTCGCCATTGTGCTGCTGTTGTTAATTCTTTTTCTGCTGCAAGCTTGAGCTGAACCCAGACTGTCTCGTGCTTGTGTAACTCAATCGTAGACGAAGGAATGGTTGATGAAGCCTTGGACGATGGATGTAACCGATACAATACTAGCGGAAACGTAACACGATCCCCGTCGATTTCTATTGTACCGGCAATTTCCCCTTCTGCTTGGGTAGGCTGCTCTATCATGCTGGAAGATGTAGATTGTAATAATGTTGGCAGTTGGCTGATATTACGCTGATCATTCCAGTGCCAGTACACGGCTGCTATACAAAATAATACGACCAATAGAATCAAACCCCGATAATCCAATCGTATTGGTAACCATATATACAAACTCAGTAATAGCAACCCGCCAAGCACTAATATACCGCATAACACTGTCCAAAAACCACTTTCATCCAGTAATACGGCACATGTGTTACCGGCAGTCCATGTAGCAAAACCGACTACTAGTGGTCGCTTGCTTTTATGTACACTATCATTCATTGGATACTTGTCCCTTTCCTATGTGTTGTTCTATTCTTCTATGTTATTGCTCAGATCTATATTGTTGCTTAGAGTGGTGCTGTTGCTTGGTATAGCTACTAGTGAAATGTGAAAAAGAACCATGTTCCTCTGCTGTGTGTACAGCATGCCGGAGTCATGGTTCTTCCATTCTGGCTAACTTCTGATTGTTCAGTATGCTCTAATACGGATTGTTAATTAATCGATGACAACTGTTTCTTTTGGTGGTTCGTATGATTGTAGTGAGCGGAATATAATGCCTTTTTGCTGCATCATATCGTGTACTTTGCGTGTGTCTTTTGGATAACTACGATGATAGACGATCTCGACTACGCCGCTATTCGCAAGCATATTAGCGCATGTCCAGCATGGCTCGTCGGTTACGTATACGGTTGAACCTTCGCGGTCAGCGCGGTCGGTAAACAGTAGTAGATTCTGTTCGGCATGGATGGTACGAATACAGCGTTGCTTTTTGACCATTGTTTCGACGCCATCCACCTTGACCACTTCCACCTCTTCGGAGATCATACAACCATCTTCCGAGCAATCTGGTACGCCCATCGGTGCGCCGTTATAGGCTGTACCGAGTAGCTTTTTCCCCTGTACCAGAACGGCTCCTACATGACGGCGCGGACAGCGCGAGCGTGTGGACACCATATGAGCGATATCCATAAAATACGTATCCCAATCTTTACGCATTTTGTATTTCCCCCTTTATCCATTTACAGACTGACATATGGTAATAACTTGGCAAGCATTTTACTGCCGATGCCTTTGACATTATCCAATTCGTTTACATGTTGAAAAGCACCATGGACATTGCGATAATCAATAATTGCCTGTGCTTTTTTGTCACCGATGCCGGGCAGTTCAGTTAGCTCCGCTAATCCGGCGCGATTGATGCTAATTTTACCTTCGCTAACAGAAGATGCGGAATGAGTATCTAATTCTGAGCTGTTGGTTGATGATTTGGTCTGGTTGCTTTGCGACGAAACTGCGTTTGCTGACGAAGAATGAGGATCGCCGGTAGCAGATTCGCCTATAGTTGAGACATTAGTAGATGTATCGATAGTATCTTGTTTGGATGTAACTGTATTCGTGTCTGTAGACGTTGGAACGCCAGAAATTCCTGTGTTGGATGATGTACCTGCTGTACCTGTATCTGCTCCATTCGCAACTAATGATGAAGAGTTACGGAGCAGATCGCTTGAACCTTTTTCGATATTGGAATCTTGTTCTCCTGCTTGTGTTGTAGCAGAGGAAGGTTCAAGTGTTGCTGCTGCGCGTTCGTTCACTTGCACCCACTCTGTGCCCTGTTCTGGTTGCTGAGCTGCGCCAAACCAGATAAGTCCTATGCCAAGTACAGATAGTATGGTAGCTACGATCATTATTTTCGTTTTCATCATTTGCACCCCTGTTATTGAAAATGCGAAGTTTACGCATTCCCATATTATTCTCCGTACTCATTCACATGATGTACGTGAGTATAAAACAACGCCCCGGCAATATGCCGGAGCGTCCAGTGGTGCTTCCACTTGATCTAACGTGTGAACCTGTATTCGTAAAATTAGTTAGCTACGATATTAACCAGCTTACCCGGTACAGCAATGACTTTGCGTACGGTTTTGCCTTCGATTCCTTTTTGTACAGCTTCCAGAGACAGGGCAAATGCTTCCATGTCTTTGGCATTCATATCTTTGGCGATATTGACGCGCTGTACGATTTTGCCTGTGATCTGGATTACGATTTCCACTTCGGACTCATTCGTCCAAGCTTCATCGTATACCGGCCAAGGCTGATACGTGATGCTGTCGGTATAACCGAGACGATTCCACAGTTCTTCCGCAATATGCGGTGCCAGTGGCGACAGCAATTGTACAAAGTCGATCATCGCCTGACGTGGCAATTCATCGGTTTTGTACGCATCGTTGATAAAGATCATCAGCTGGCTGATTGCCGTGTTGAAGCGCAGTGCTTCCATATCTTCGCTGACTTTTTTGATCGTTTTGTGCCAGATACGTTTGAACGCATCATCGCCACCATCTTGTACGATCTTCGGATTCAGACTACCATCTTCGCTAATAAACAATCGCCATACACGCGCCAGGAAGCGGTACATACCTTCTACACCGTTCTCGTTCCACGGCTTGGTTGCTTCTAGCGGTCCCATGAACATTTCGTACAGACGCAGTGTATCAGCGCCGTGCTCGTTGACAATATCATCCGGGTTGATCACGTTACCGCGCGATTTACTCATTTTCTCATTGTTCGTACCGAGGATCATACCTTGGTTGATGAGTTTTTGGAATGGCTCTTTTGTATTCACTACACCGATATCGTACAGCACTTTGTGCCAGAAACGGGCATACAGCAAGTGAAGTACAGCGTGCTCAGCACCACCGATATACAGATCGACTGGCATCCAATAGTCCAGCTTCTCTTTGGAACACAGCTCTTGATCGTTGTTTGGATCGATGTAGCGCAGATAGTACCAGCAGCTGCCTGCCCATTGCGGCATTGTATTCGTTTCGCGGCGTGCTTTCAATCCTGTTTCTGGATCGATAGTATTCACCCAATCGGTAGCATTAGCCAGCGGTGATTCGCCTGTACCGGATGGTTTGATCTCATCCAGATCCGGCAGTAAGAGCGGCAGGCTATCTTCTGAAACTGGCTTGATCGTACCGTCTTCCAAATGGATGATCGGGATTGGCTCACCCCAGTAACGTTGACGGCTGAACAACCAGTCGCGCAGACGGTAGGTCGTTTTGCCTTCGCCTTTGCCGTTCTCTTCCAGCCATTGGATCATCGTCGGAATTGCTTCTTCGGTCGATAATCCGTCCAGACTGCCGGAGTTCACATGCTTGCCTTCGCCTGTGTAGGCTTCTTTGGTCACGTCTCCACCTTCGACCACTTCAACGATACGCAGATCGAATTTCTGAGCAAATTCCCAGTCACGCGTATCGTGTCCAGGCACCGCCATAATGGCACCAGTTCCGTAAGCAGCCAGTACATAGTCGGCAATCCAGATTGGCAGTTTCTCTCCATTTACCGGATTAACCGCATAAGCGCCGGTGAAGACACCGGTTTTGTCTTTGTTCAGATCGGTACGTTCGAGATCGCTCTTGTGGGATGCTTTCTCTTGATAAGCTTTCACTGCATCCTGTTGCTCGGCAGTTGTAATTTTGTCTACCAATGCGTGCTCAGGAGCGAGTACACAGTAAGTGGCGCCGTACAGCGTGTCCGGGCGAGTGGTGAAGACGCGAATTTGCTCCTCTGTGCCGTCGATATCGAAGCTGACTTCGGCACCGGTCGATTTACCGATCCAGTTGCGCTGCATATCTTTGATACTTTCCGCCCAATCCAGCTCGTCCAGATCTTCCAGCAGACGGTCTGCATATTCGGTAATTTTCAGCATCCATTGACGCATCGGACGACGAATAACCGGGTGTCCCCCACGCTCACTTTTGCCATCGATGACTTCTTCGTTTGCCAGTACTGTACCAAGTGCCGGACACCAGTTCACTGGAATCTCAGCGATGTAAGCCAGCCCTTTTTTGTACAATTGCAGGAAAATCCACTGTGTCCATTTGTAATAATCCGGGTCCGTCGTGCTGATCTCGCGATCCCAATCGTAGGAGAAACCGAGCGATTTGATCTGACGACGGAAGTTGTTAATATTTTGCAATGTAAATTCACGCGGATGACCGCCGTTATCGATTGCATACTGCTCAGCTGGCAGACCGAACGCATCCCAACCCATCGGATGCAGTACGTTGAAGCCTTTCATCCGTTTGTAACGGGAAACGATATCGGTTGCGGTATATCCTTCCGGGTGACCAACATGCAGCCCTGCGCCAGATGGATAAGGGAACATGTCCATCGCATAGAACTTCGGTTTGTCCTGTTCCTCTGTCGTTTTGAATGTTTTATGTTCGTCCCAGTAGCCCTGCCACTTCGGTTCGATCTCCTGCGGACGGTAGCCCTGCGAGGTCGTATTATTGTCTGTCATCCCTATTCCTCCTTCATATTATGCACTGTCTATAACGCCCGCTGCGCCGGATGTGTGCTGCCCGAAAGCCATAAAAAAACCTCTCCATCCCTAGCGCAAATAATCGCTAGGGACGAGAGGTTGATCTCGCGGTACCACCCTAGTTAGTGAACAGGCATGCTTCACCATTCACTCACTTAGTTTCCTGATAACGGTAGGAAGCCGATGCGGTTGCAATCGAGAATATCGCTGTCAGTTTTGACAGAGCTGGTATTCCGTAGATCGTTGCCGCATATCTCCAAGGCGAGTTCATATCGGCATCATATCGACTTGCACCACCCGTCGACTCTCTATTCATGCTTGCCGCTATTACTATTCCTTTTCACTGAGCATTACATATGTCCGGTCATAACCTGTCCGGTTGTAACAATGATTTTATTGTAAAAAAGTTAGCCGCTAAAGTCAATGAAAGAAATATTCGGAAGACTGGCGTGGATCTATCATTTTGTCAAATTCTGTTGAACAATGACAGCAGACACGCTATCATATGTACCAATGCACACTTGACCAATGCGATAGATTCAACAATAATATGATAAATCATATAAAACCAAGTTATTTACTCTACTTTATATTTTATTATAACCTCTACATTCAACTAACGATTCGTTCCTTCTATAGATGAGACGACTGCATTCACTCATCCGATCTCAATTTTTAAAGGAAAGTAAGGAAAGGAGTGACAGCCATGTCTGCTTATACAGAACAACCTGACGGTACATTCAAAACTGTCTGCTCGCTAGACTGCCCGGATCAATGCGGACTGCTCGTTCACAAAGAAAACGGCAAGATCGTCAAAATCGCTGGTGATCCCGATCATCCCGTTACAAAAGGCAATATTTGCAATAAAGTACGCCATATGGCGGAACGCATTTATGATGAAAAACGGTTGACGCATCCGCTCAAACGCATCGGACCAAAAGGGAGCCGCCAATTCGCCCGCATCAGTTGGGAAGAAGCGCTGGATACGATCTCTTCGCGCTGGAAGGCATTGATCGCGGAGCATGGACCGGAAAGTATATTACCGTATAGTTTCTACGGCAATATGGGCAATATTAATGCGGAAGGTATGGATCGCCGCTTCTTCTATCGTATGGGCTCCAGTCAGCTGGAGCGTACCATTTGTACGGCTGCCGGTGGAGCAGGCTTCAAGTATACGGTGGGCGGCAGTATCGGTGCCGATCCCGAAGATACTGTTCATACAAAACTATTCATTCTCTGGGGTATCAATGCGGTTAGTACGAATATGCACCAGATTACACTAGCGCAGCAAGCCCGTAAGCAAGGTGCCAAAATCGTCGTTATCGATGTGCACAAAAACCAGACTGGACGACTTGCCGACTGGTTTATCCCTATTTTGCCGGGTACTGATACCGCATTGGCACTCGGTCTGATGCATATTCTGTTTGCGGAACATCGAGTAGACGAGGAATTTTTGCAGCAGCATACGATTGGACATGAGGAGCTACGTGAGCATGTAAAGCAGTACGATCCCGCTACCGTTGCCGGTATTACCGGTGTACCAGTGGACGATCTATACAAACTGGCATACATGTATCATGAGACAACACCTGCATTGATCCGCATCGGCAATGGGTTGCAGCATCATGATAATGGCGGTATGAATACGCGCGCGATTACGTGCTTGTCCGTATTGACCGGTCAATGGCTTGTGCAAGGCGGCGGTGCTATCCGCTCCAACTCTGCTTATCTGGCACATAATGCGCAAGCGTTGCAGCGTCCCGATCTGCTGGAGAAACGGAATACGCGTTCCTTTAATATGAATCAACTTGGTCGCGCGTTGAACGATACGGAACCGCCGGTGCATTCGCTATATATTTATAGCAGTAATCCCGCAGTCGTAGCCCCGCGTGCAGGTCAGGTACGTCAAGGGCTGGAGCGTGAGGATCTATTTACCGTCGTACATGATCTGTTCCTGACGGAAACAGCTTCGTATGCTGATATTATTTTGCCAGCGACTTCGGCGTTTGAGAATCTGGATTTCTATACATCGTATTGGCATCATTATATGCAGATTGGCGAACCGGTTATCGAAGCATACGGAGAAAGCAAATCGAATACCGAAGTATTCCGCTTGCTAGCAACAGCGATGGGTTATGAGGAACAAGCGCTGCATGATAGCGATGAGCAATTAATACGTCAGGCATTGGATCATCCGGCCAATGAAGGGCTTAACACGATCGATTACGACGCGCTGGTCGAGCATAAATTTATCAAAGCCTATCGACCGACTATTTATCCAGAACGACTCGCTACGCCAAGCGGCAAAGTCGAGCTGTATTCAGAAACGCTGCTTCATATGGGGCTACCACCGCTGCCAACGTATATTCCATTGCGTGAACAGGATGAGGACGGGTATATCTTTATTCCGGGACCGACGCATAATTTCCTGAATTCTACATTTTCCAACAATGCCAAACATACCGGCATGGAAAAAATGCCAAAATTGTTTATCCATACGGAAGATGCAGAGCGCGAAGGAATTGCGGATGGCGATTGGGTCAACATTTCCAATGAAAATGGTTCCTGCGAATTGCTAGCAACCGTAGGCGAAATGGTATTGCCGGGTGTGGTGGTTAGTCAGGGATTATGGGCGGACAGCAGCGATCACAAACCGAAGCATCTGGTGAATGCGCTAACGTCGGATCGCCTATCAGATATGGGCGGCGGCGCAACATTCTTTTCCAGTCGTGTACGTCTGAAACGTAAGCCTTCAGAGGAAACGACAGAGCAATGGGAGCAGACAGCTTCGCTGTAATGTATGTGCACAAGCATATGATTGATCTGTAACAGTTATATGCTGTAGCGGTCATATAAGTAAGATCAATGCAATACGCTTTACCTTATGCAAACATCAAGACAGGCGCACATTAAAACGACCTACCTTCTGTCCATTACGGCTCAGAAAGCAGGTCGTTTTGCATACATATAATCGATATGGTGAACAGGTGACTTATCCCCGCGCAGGTACATGTAGCTGCTCTGTGTTGGCGTCTGCGACACAGATACGATTACGCCCCGTTTCCTTGGCACGATATAGCGCCTGATCTGCTTCATAAAACAAAGCATCCGCTGGCAGCTGTGGAAACCCACTTACGCCGATGGAGACAGTCAGCACAATCTCCTGACCTTCTTCCAGAACAAACAGATGCTCCTCAATCCGCTTGCGTACTCGTTCGGCGATATCAATCGCTTCCTCTATCGTGCACGGCGTGAGAATGGCAGCGAATTCTTCGCCTCCTTTGCGGGCACAGAAATCAGTTTTGCGAATAGTTTCTCCCAGCAATTGTGCAATCTGTACGAGCACAACATCCCCGTTCAGATGTCCGTAGCGATCGTTTACCCTTTTGAAATGATCGATATCCAGAACCAGTAGCGCAAACGAAGTATTATTCTGCTCTGCATCATCCGCAGTAGAACGGAATAAACGATCAAAGGAACGCGGATTGTACAATTTGGTCAGGAAGTCGTGGTTGGCAGCTTCCCGCATTTTGACCAGCGTCTCATCCGCCCGTTTCATGTATTTGATAATATAATAAGCAAACAGTCCAGCCGTCATATAAAAGATGCCGTAGAACGCATGCAGCGCATACGAGTGACTGAACGCGTTCACAATCGTTACTGAAACTACATAAATACATACTGTACCAATCAGCGTCCGTACCCAGATTTTGAGCGATACTTCACGCGCACGTTTCATACACATTCCGGTAAGCACATACGTAAACATAACATTGCACAGTCCGATCCACGAACTGAACTGTATCGTTTCTCCTGCAAATAACCGATAAATCCCGATCATTACCGCCGAAATCAAACCACTCCAACCGCCGCCATAATAAAATGAGATCATAATAGCAAGCTGCCGAAAGTCAACAATGATCGTATTCGTGTTCGTATGAAAACGGATCGAGAAAAACATCATCATCGCAATGCCGACACCGCCGGCAAGCAAACCATAGAGGATAGGCACAAACCAGATACTTTTACGCCCCATCTTCCTCTCAAAAAACTTCAAAAACAGGTCACTAAAAAATAAAAATGTTGTCAGAAATGTCAAATTGTTAAATAGCGTTTGAATTATGGTTTGCATGCTGCGCCCTCACTGTACTCCATAATGATTGTGGACTTGTTGAATCTATTATACATGATTCTCAACCTTCACTATCTCCATGTTTCGACAAATGACAGTAAAAATGTTAGATTTGTATGTAACTTTTTCGTACATTCCTATTAACTCATACATCATTATCCTACGAAGAGATCATTTGGAAATTATCTTTTACATCAAAAAAACCTTCTCATCCTATTATGCTAAACGGCTTCCTGTCCTTACCATATATATCGGTTGCGCCGACGATAAATGTTCATACTAAAGAAGCCTCTATACGAAGCTTCTTCACTACGAATCTGATCATGATCCTATTTGACCGCCACGAAAAACAAGCGTGCCGCTTCCTCGCCCGGTTCCTTCCATGTAAAATCGGCAAAGCACTTCACATCACGGAACCCGGTTTTGTACAGCTCGGTCGTCAACCATTCCTGCTCATACGAACGCTGTACATGCACTTCCTCAAAACGCTCATACAGGTTTTTGTTCTCTCCAGTCTGGGCGAAAATCGTAAGATGATGCTCAATCTCAGTACGCTGGGTATCGTATTCACACGTCCACAAATAAGAAATATGGCGATCATCCAGCATAAACGGCTGCTCGGCATCATACCGACGCAATGTATCTGGATGATGCACATCAAATACAAACGTACCGCCCGGCTTCAAACCGTTATACGTGGATTGGAATGTCCGTACCACATCTTCCGGTTCGGTCACATAGTTAATACAGTCGCAAAATGAAATGACACTGTCTACCGGTTCCGCCAGCATCCATTCCGTCATATTCTGGCAAACCCACTGCACATGACCATCCTGAAACAATCGGTGTCCTTGCGGCGTGGATTCCATTTTGTCGCGTGCTACAGATAGCATATCCGATGACAGATCAATCCCAGTCACACGAAAACCAGCATTCACTAGCGGAATTGTAATGCTACCCGTGCCGCAGCCCAGCTCTGCTACCTGACGCGGCATCCCGTATTTGTCCCATACTTCGCGTACGAAGCGCAGCCATTCCGGGTACGGCATATCATCCATCAATTCATCATATACATAGGCAAACTTGCGGTATGACACGATTCAACCGTCCTTCCTGTTCCCATTCATACAAAAACAGAAAGGCTCGAACCACAGCACATGGTTCTTGCCTTTCTATCTTTCGATTTCTCTGTGCCGGTTCATGACGTCCGTATTGCCGGTTTCTTTATTGTGCCGGATTGTCAGTTTCGCCATCTGGTTTGTTATCATCTGGAGCAGACTTCGCATGCTCAGCAAGACGCGTCCAGTTCTGATCCTGCACAACGACGCCTTCTTTCATCAGCTTGCCTAGTGCGCGCTTGAACGCGGCTTTGCTGATGCCAAAGCGCTGCTTGATCACATCCGGTTGTGTACGGTCAGAGTATGGCATTGCTTTGTCCGGACGCTCGTTGATAAATGTCAGTAGACGCTCTGCATCCTGATCACGTCCGATTTCCTTGCGCTGCAACATCGACAGATTCACTCGTCCGTCTTCGCGTACTTGCGTGACACGTACTTGTACTTTTTCACCCAAACGCAGCAAATGACTGCGCTCATTCTGATGAATCAGACCGAGTGCGCCAAATCCGAGCACCCCACCGTCAATCAGCACGAATGTGCCCATTTGCAGCGGCTTGTATACAAGCGCATCGACCCACTGGTTCATCCACGTCGTCGGTGCATGGAACACAAGTTCATCGAACTCTTCTTCGCCCGCCAGAAGTGCGAGCAGACGACCTTGACGGTCATGCTGCATTACGACGTACACTTCGTCGCCTACTTGTGGACGCAGTTCGGGTTTCTCTGGCAATTCGCTCATCGGCAGCAGCAGCTGACGACCAAGACCCATTTCCAGAAAAGCACCTAGACGCGGATGCAGATCGGCAATTTTCAGTTTGCCCAATTCGCCCAGCGTTAGCAGTGGCTTTTTCATCGTAGCAGCGAGACGGTCTTCGGTATCGTGGAAAATAAACACTTCCACCGTATCACCGATTTTGATCTTGCCTACGATCTCGCTATAGTGCATCAGTACTTCTTCGTCGCCATCGGTTAGGAAGAAGCCGTACGGTGAGACTTCGCGCCCGATATTCAGTGCGATTCGGTTGCCTGCCTCAAAACTCATACTTTTTCCACCACTTTGGCGTCAGACCACAGACGCTCGATATTGTAATATTCACGCTCGTCGCGATGGAAAATGTGGACAACAACATCGCCAAGGTCAATCAGTACCCAGCGTGCCGCGTTAACGCCTTCCATTCCGCGGATCGTAACGTCAGCGTCATGCGCGCGTTTGCGCACTTCAGCAGCGATCGATTGTACTTGGGTGTCTGAGTTACCGTGACAGATCACAAAATAATCCGCCACCAGTGAAATTCCTCTCAGGTCCAGTGCAACCAGATCATGAGCTTTTATACTTTCGGCTGCACCTACAGTGAGTTGCAGCAATTCTTCTGGATTTAATGCCATTTAAAGATCTCCCTCCAATTCAAGTTGTTTGACCAGATCGTTTCTGGACAACATCGTTAACGGATAAATCACCTGACGACGCGCCAGCAGCAGATGGATCGTCGAATCAAAACCGGCGACCAGCGCCGCTTCCAGACTCACTTCCGACAGATGTCGGATATGATCCACGCCCGGGAAGTCGCGTCCGGGTTCAATATAATCAGCGAGACAGATTACTTTATCCAGCAAGGTCATACCAACTCTGCCAGAAGTATGATACCGAATCGCATTCAATATGTCCTCATCCGTAATGCCGTATTCCTGTTCCGCCACATACGCACCGATCTCAGCATGCCAGAGCGGTTTGTCATACAGTAGCAATTCATCATTCAGTGCCTTGTCGCGCAGCACTTGCTCCTGCTGCTCGGTTGGCCAATATTTGGCGACATCGTGCAGAATGGCAGCGACTTCCGCCTTATCCGGGTCCGCTCCGTACCGCTTGGCAAGCAGTACAGCCGAATGCATGACACCTTCGGTATGACGCCAGCGCTTCTCCGGCATCCGGGCGGACACCGATTGAATCAGTTCATCGCGTGTCAGCTTCATACACTCCGCTCCCCTTAATATAATCATAGACATGATCGTGGACCATATAGCGAACCGTTTTGCCTTCAACGAGTCGTTCGCGGATGTCGGTGGAGGAAATATCCACCTGTGGCATATTGACCAGTACGACGCGCGGCTGCAAGTACGCTGGCATGTTTTCCTTGTTGATGACCGAGCCGGGACGTCCCACTCCGATAAACGTTAGTCGCTGCGCCAGCTCCTCAATACCATGCCATTCAGTCAAATAATTGACCATATCCGCGCCGATGATGAAGGAAAAGTCATGCTCTGCATACCGCTGTTGCAGCTCACGGATCGTCTCAATCGTATAGGAGACACCACCGCGCTCCAGTTCGATATCCAGCGTACGAAAAGATGGATTGCTGCCAATGGCACGCTGTACCATTTCCAGACGCTGTTCGCCGGTTGCTCCGGCAGCATGTTTGTGCGGGGGAATATGCGATGGCATGAACCAAACTTCGTCCAGTCCACAGCCGTCCAGCGCCGCTTCCGCCGCTAGCATGTGACCGATATGCACCGGATCAAAGGTGCCCCCCATAATACCGACTTTCATGAATCCACCACCGAATCGTTTGTAATCAATAGATCGTGATACCGCGATGCTACGAGATATCTATATCGTTGGTAAGATAACGATGCAGATCATTCTTATCCGCGCGGCAGTTCGATTTGCTTGTGCTCTTTCGATTCTTTGTACAGAATGATTGTGCGTCCGATAACCTGTACCAGCTCAGCTTCTGCGCCTTGAGCGAGTTCTTCCGCCAGTTGCTTCGGCTCTTCCAGACAGTTGTTCAGTACGGATACTTTCATCAATTCGCGCGTTTCAATCGCATCGACAACGTGACGAATGATACCTTCGTTCATGCCGCCTTTACCGATTTGGAAAATCGGGTCCAGATGATGCGCCTGACTGCGCAGATAACGTTTTTGTTTTCCTGTTAACATAGAAATCCCCTTTGGTTTATAACGGATTGTGTTCATGATTCAGTGCTTCCAATACCGCGCTGTGCATGAGAGATACCGGCGCTTCTACACCGGTCCAATATTCAAAGGCATACGCCCCTTGATAAATAAACATACCGAGTCCGCCGACAACGGTACACCCACGCGCCTTGGCCTCACGCAATAGTCGCGTTTCTAGCGGATTGTAGATCAAGTCGCTGACTACAATGCCTTCCGGTATAAGCGCCGCATCGACAGGGGTAGCATCCAGATCCGGGTGCATGCCGATCGATGTGGTGTTAATGAGTATATCGGCGGATGAGAGTACAGATTCCAGTTCGTCTTGTGAAGCTGAGGACAAGCTTGTCCCCTCGGCTTTGTCAGTCAAAATGGAAATTAGCTCGTCTGCACGCTCTCGCGTACGATTTACGATCACGACATCGGACACATGCTCCTTGAGCAGAGCATAAACGATGCCGCGCGCTGCGCCACCTGCGCCCAGTACGACTACTTTTTTACCGTTCAGCTCGCCTGTTTCTTCCTTGAGCGAGCGCACATAGCCGATACCGTCCGTATTGTAGCCTGTTGTGATGCCGTCGCGAATAACGACCGTGTTCACTGCACCGCAGCTGATCGCCGATTCGTCCAGCTCATCCAGCAATGTCATGATCTCCACTTTATGCGGAATCGTTACATTGAAGCCGCTGAATCCTAGCGCACGCGCTCCGGTTACGGCTTCTGCCAGATGCTCCGGCTTCACATGCAGAGGTACATACATGCCCGGCAATCCCGCTGCTTCCAATGCGATATTGTGCATAGCGGGCGATTTGGAATGAGCAATCGGATCGCCGATTACACCTAACAGTAACGGAGCGTGAATATGCACATGTTCTGTAGGTCCAGTCATCTTGAATCTCCTCCTGAATCAGATATTCATTCAGATCAGCGATGGACGCATGATTACTTTGACGCCTTTTGGCAAATGTACCGCCACCAGTGCGCCCTGTTCGCCGTTTACTTTGACCCAGCCGAGACCGGAAATAAACACATCCGTCGGTTTGCCTTTGGGAATGCGCAGTTCGTGGCGCGTCCAAGCAGGCAATTCTGCCAGATGTTCACGAGTCGGTGGAGCCAACATTTCGCCACCGTGCTGTGCAAACAGCTCATCCGCGCGCTCCAGCTTGGTGCGGTGGATATTCAGACGGTTGTTGATATAGAACGTAAAGGATTGACGTCCGCCTTCGATATAATCAAAACGCGCCATCGCTCCAAAAAATAGCGTTTGACCTTCGTTCAGCTGATATACCGCAGGTTTCAACGGTTTGTCCGGCATGATCGCTGCCAGATCCTTTTTGTTGACCAGCTCGGTATACCGAGTCTCGTATACGATACCTGGTGTGTCGATAATAGCGTGCCCATCATCTAACGGAATGTTAACGGTATCGAGCGTTGTACCCGGATAACGCGATACGGTCAGTTCTTCTTCCAGATCGCTATAGTCCGAGATTAGACGGTTGATTAGGGTCGATTTACCAACATTGGTTGCGCCGACCACGTATACATCACGATTCCCACGTAAAAATCCGACCACTTCTAGCAAACGGTCAAAGCCTGTATTTTGCTTAGCGCTGCACAGAATGATGTCTTCGACTTTCAGACCTAGCTCCTTGGCTTCCTTTTGTACCCAATTGCGAATCTTATTCCAGTTGGTTACTTTGGGCAGCAGATCGGTTTTGTTCACAGCCAGAATGACCGGGTTATTACCGACGAAGCGCTGCAAGCCTGAGATGACGCTGCCGTGAAAATCGAACAGGTCGACAATATGGATCACCAGTGCGTCTTGATCTCCTACCTGGCTGAGCAGGCGTAAGAATTCGCTCTGATCGACCGTCACTGTCGACGATTCATTGTAGTTGCGTATACGGAAACAACGCTGACATAGGAGCGGCGTACGCTCCAATGCCTGTGCCGGGATATACCCCGGTTGTTCCGGTGATTCCATTTGCAGTTGGATTCCGCATCCACTGCATTTGCTTCCAGCGGTCAAGCCGCTTTGTTCTGTCATTTATTGCGTTCCTCCTCGGCCCATCGGCCTTTTTTACGAAGTCTTTGCCGTGCCAGCCGTTCTACCTGACGATTAAACTTTGTACGCCAGCCTTCTTCATTCAGCGCGATCGGCAGCACCAGAACGGTGAATAAGCCCAGTCGGTTGCCGCCATACACATCCGTCAGCAGTTGATCCCCTACAACGATCGTCTGATCATCGCGGCAGTTCATCAATTTCATCGCTTTACGGAACGGTGCATTGGACGGTTTACGAGCAGCATGTACAAACTTGATATCCAGCGGAGTCGCAAACAGGGAAACCCTGTTCATATTATTGTTGGAAACGATAATTAGTTCGAAGCCGTGTTTCTTGACTTTAGCGAACCACTCGATCAATTCTGGCGTCGCTTCCGGTGCACGCGCACCGACAAGGGTATTATCCAGATCGGTAATGATTCCCCGATACCCGTCCGCATACAACTTTTCCAGATCAATATCGAATACCGTATTTACATGTAATTTTGGAATCAGCATTTCAAACAAGCTTTATTCACCTCGATTTCATACGACAAACTATACCATAAATTTAACCACTCTGACAAAAAGAAACGCCGCAAAAGCGGCGCTATTTCAAAGCTTATGCAAGTTTTATTCCCTGCTGCGCCAAGCGGTGCAGCACATCGTACAGACACAATCTTCATTATACTACTTTGCAGTGTGATTGCGCCATATTTTTCGTAAATCGTGTACATATTGCTTCATTTGCTCATATTCCGCTTCGCCTACTATATCAGGGCTGTACTTCGCACGCTCAAACAATTGCAGCAGCGAATCCAGTAATGGCGCCATCTCCGGCTTCATCTCGCTCCAGCGCGAGACCGATTCACGCAGCGTTTCGTGCGGTTCACGATCCATGCCGTGGCGTTTCATCCACGATAGCCAGCGCTTCGCTTCAGCGAGTATTTGCTGCTGAGGTGTTTGCGGCTCGCCGTAGCGCATTTTGATATAAGCGGCTTTCAGCTGGCGACGATAACGGAAAGCAAGAAATCCGAACCATGCGGCAACGAGTAAGCTGGCTGTCCACACTACAGCCGCGGGTACGGTAGCATCATTTGCCTGTACCGGTGTATCTGCCGCGTCTTCTTCTGGTGTTTGCTCCGGCTCTTGCGCCTGTGGCGTTTGTTCTTCCTGAGCTGGCGTTTGCACTGTTTCCGTCAGCAACGGCATATCAAAGCCCGGTGTAGCTTCTACTGGAATCCAGCCATATCCGGCAAAATAAATTTCTGCCCACGAGTGCGCATCTGCATTCGTAACGGTATATTCAGTTGCTCCGTTAGGGAAATAATCGCTCGTTACATAACCGGATGCCTGACCCGGTGCATAACCTTTAACCCAACGTGCCGGAATATCTAGCGAACGTGCCATCATGACCAATGCAGTGGAATAATAATCACAATACCCTTCCTTCACCTCAAATAAGAAGCTGTCGACAAAGTCACTGCTTTTTTTGCGGGAAAGATCAGGGTTATTCGTGTACGTGTAGTTATTTTTCAAATACGATTGCAACAGCTCAATCTTGCGATACGGTGTATCTGCTGATGCTGTCACATCTTTTGCCAGATCTTTGACACGCTGCGGAAAATCGGTCGGCATTTGTAAATACGGTTCAAGCGAACGTCCCTCGTACAGCTGGTTGTAAGTCTTGCTTTCCAATTCCTTGACTGGCACAACTGGTACTTTAGAAACAAGCGAATACGATTCTGGATAATTGCGATTCTGCCTTGTACGGCTCCAATGGATTTCGCCGGAATTGCTGCGCCAGTCCAGCTGATCCGTATCATTGCCACCGTTAATACTATCGATGCGCGCAATTGTATAGGCACCGAACAATACTGGATACGTCGTGCTCTGATCGCTCAGCATTTTGACCTGCTGTTTGACGGTACGAGTCTCTGCATCTGTCGGCTGTTCTTCCATCGACAAATTCTCTCCCGCTTGCACTGCATCCAGATCACGCCAGCTATTACTAGAACGATCAATCCAGCCAGTACCGGAATAAGCAAGTCTCGTCTCACCGCGCCAGTAACTACGACTCGTCGTGCTAATAGTCATGACCGGTGTATAGTCAAAGTTAAAGCCACCACCGAGATTGGAATCTTCCCGACTATAACCGGAAGAAGCTCCCTGTCCATCCAGCGGATTGCTACCATTGACGGTAATAACCGATTCGCCGCGCCAATTTTTCCACGCGGTATATGGATCTTTGAGTGTCGGCTGTACCTCTGGCATATTCACTCCTGCCAGCAGAATGATCGAGAAGATCACCGCAACATTGAACATGATTTTTAGCGGATAGCGACGTAGATGACGCCATCCTTTGGGAAATCGTTCTTGAAAATAACGAAAATGATTGCTAACGAGCCAGCCCATCCCGGCAAATACAACCCACGCGACTTCTTGCCACAGTGGAGTTGCCGTAAATGAATCCAGAATCGCCAGCGCTACAATGTTGGTGCCGACAAACATAATAATCGCACGGCGTGATGTACCGATACGTGCCGATACTTCCAGCAGCACCCATGCTGCGACGATAAACCAAATATACGAGCGCAAGGCGCCGATAAACTCTTCCAGATTATCAGCTAGCCCGCTACTACCTTCCCAAGTGAAAATCCCATATACATGCATGGAATAGTACACAACTGCAATGACAGCGACCAGCTTCACCAGCAGCCGATACCACGCGCTGACCGGTAAAATAATATCGGTAATCGCAACAGCCAGCATCGTACCTAGCACCAGCATTGTCGTCTCGGTATACCAGATACTGTCCGCATATTGAATCCACTGATAGGCGATAATCAATACCCACAGCAGGCATAATGAATAGTACCAGGAGCTGCTAATTCCGCTCCACCATTTCCTCATCAGGCTCTCCCCCCTAACACCACCGGCAATTGCTCCAGATCATGAACCGGGTAACAGGCTGCTCCGCGTGCGCTGGCATCCATATTCCATTCCCGGGCGATATGATTGTCACTTTGCTGCTGACTTTCTACCAGCAGTTGTACCGGCGTCATCTGCCGCATACGAGCAAACTGGAACACTTCCCACGCCTTCTCACCGGTCAATGGACTGATCAGCACAAACAGCGATCCAGATGGGAAGCTGCGTGCCCCTTTTTCCAATCCTTCCAGCAGGTGCTGTTGTCCATCTGCCTTAATATCAACTAGATGAATCTGCATCCGGTGCCAATCTGCCGAATGATCCGACGGTAAAAAGATGTCATTCTGCGCACCAATCGTAAATAGACCCATGCCCATGCGTTCACGCGCACCATACTCCAGCATAGACGATGTGACCGATACCGCCAATTCAAAATGATCGCCGGATTCATAATGATCCGCCGTCGCATCTAGTACGAGAATGGTACGTGGCAACGATTCATGCTCAAACTCCTTGGATTTCCAAATCCCGGTACGCGCCGTCGCATTCCAGTGAATCCGCGAAATCCGATCGCCATACACATAGTCGCGCACCCCGTTGATCTGATTCGTTTCGGGGCGCGACATCAACTGCGAAGTCTGTTGACCACCAAGCCGCGAATGACGGGAACCCATTTCCCAGAATGGCACGAATACGGTTCGTGGCAAGACGAGAAATTCACCTGGCGCATTGAACTTGCCGCGATTTTCTAGCAGACCAAATATATCTTCACTGATGCACTCCGTACCATAGAAACGGTATCGTCCGCGTTCTAGCGGCGGCGTCTGAAACAACAGCTCGCCGCGACCTCGCATGCTAGGCATCAGACTTTCTTCAAATGACCACGATTCTCCATTATGACGTTTCAATGTCTCACGGATAATGACATACGGCAGTGGTAAAAACCCTGGAATACTGACATCCAGACGTACTTGCACCTGATCGCCAGCATGGATAATGCCACCTTCTTCACCATCGATAGACAAATAACGGCTGCCCCGCGCGCGTCCGACACCGCGAAAGCCGCCGCCAATCAAATATAGCGACAACAGCGTAACCATCGAGAACAGCATGATTGAAGTTTTGCCACCTTGAAACAGTACATAAAACAGACAACCGATCCAGACGATAATGACAAGCCAAAGCTTAGACGGCTGACGCTGCCAATTCAGATTCAACCGCAAATACGAGAATAAGGCTCTCATATGTTTACTGCCCTACCGATACCGGAGCTGTAATCTGCTCCAAAATCTGCTGCATGACTCGCTCCGCACTCATCCGCTCCATCCGCGCTTCCGGACGCGCGAGAATCCGATGGGCAATCACATAAGGCGCCAGCTTCTTCACATCATCCGGCAATACATAATCGCGCTCATGAATGAGTGCATACGCTTTGACTGCCATCATAAAGGACAACGTCGCACGTGGGCTCGCACCAAGCAATACAGAGCGATGCTCACGCGTCGCGCGAATGATACTCACCAGATAATCACTTACTGATTCGTCCATATGCACAGCACGAATCTCCTGCTGAATGGCAGCGATACTTTCCATATCTGTAACGGGCTGCAAGCGATCTACCGGATGTCCGCTCACATTACCTTGCTGTTTTAGCAAATTCTTCTCGGTTTGCTCATCAGGATAACCGATCGTAATCTTCATCATAAACCGATCCAGCTGCGCTTCTGGCAGCATATACGTGCCTTCAAAATCAATCGGATTCTGCGTCGCACATAGCATAAACGGATGCGGCAGTGGATGAGTCTCACCGTCTACCGTTACATTGCGTTCTTCCATAACTTCTAATAGAGCGGATTGCGTCTTGGTTGTTGCGCGGTTAATCTCATCCGCCAGTAGAATGTTAGTCATAACAGGACCTGGGCGGAAGTAAAACTGCTCGTCTTTGGGATGGAAAATAGACACCCCTGTAATATCACTCGGCAACAAATCGGGATTGCACTGAATACGGCGATACTGCCCGCTCATCGATTTGGAGAGTGCTTTGATCATCTGCGTCTTGCCTGTGCCTGGCACGTCCTCAATCAGAACATGACCACCAGCCAGCATTGCGGTCAGCAGCAATTCAATTTCAAATGATTTTCCTAATATGCAAGCTTCCAGATTGGATTTGACGTCCGATATGACCTGCATGGATTCCTTACGTACCGGCATATATCAAAAACCTCCTACCTCGGGTTCATAATTCCAAGTTGCATCGTCCAATCTTACGGATGATGTGTGCTGATTTTAACACATGGTGGTGCGGATTCATAAATTTACACTGTATCGCTCGTTCGCAATCGTCCGCTAACGGCGCACTCGTTCACTGCATTCCCGTGTAATCTCCATTATATTGTACATGAAGCAGGAAGCAGAGTCACTTTTACATGCAATTCGAGCAGTTACAGCTTGCTGTGCAAATGAAGCCAACAGTTGGACTTTTAAAGGGAGTGGGTTCATACTATGATGAGTTATTCCATCTGAAGGAGTGAGCATCGTAATGGATGAACAGACGCTTCGCCTGTTTCAACAATTAACTGAGTTTCCAGCGGTATCCGGTTTTGAACGTGAATTACGTCAGTGGGTCAAGGAGCAGATGTCCGCTTACACTGATGAATTCGTACAGGATCGTCTCGGAAGCTTATTTGGCGTGCTTCGGGGTAAGGAAACCGGACCGAAAATAATGGTTGCCGGTCATTTTGATGAAGTGGGCTTTATGGTAACCGGAGTTACCGATCAGGGGCTAGTACGCTTCCAACCGCTTGGCGGCTGGTTCAGTCAGGTGGTGCTGGCACAGCGACTTGATATTATTGCCGATCATGGTGTGATTAAAGGAGTCGTCGGTTCTACCCCTACTCATCTGCTCAGCCCGGAGCAGCGTGCGAAACCGGTCGATATCAAGTCCATGTATATTGATATCGGTGCAGACGACCGTGCTGAAGCGGAGCAGATGGGTATTCGTCCCGGCTTGCAGATCGTTCCGGTCTGCGAATTCACTCCACTCGCCAATCCCAAGAAGATCATGGCAAAAGCGTGGGACAACCGCTATGGCGTCGGACTAGCCATCGAACTGCTGCAAGCATTGCATGGTGAAAGCTTTAGCGGAACGGTATACGCTGGTGCTACCGTGCAGGAGGAGCTTGGTTTGCGCGGCGCACGTACCGCGACCCAGCTGATCCAGCCGGATGTATTTTTCGGATTGGATTGCAGTGCCGCCAACGATATGACCGGTGATCGTAATGCGTTCGGTCATCTGGGCAAAGGAGCATTGCTGCGTATTTACGATCCGACCATGTTTACCCATCGCGGCATGGTAGAGTACATTCAGGATACCGCCAGCACGCATCGTATTCCTGTACAATATTACATTTCTCAGGGCGGCACGGATGCAGGTCAAGTTCACCTGAGCGGAATCGGTATCCCTTCCAGTATTATCGGCATTTGCGGACGGTATATCCATACATCTTCTTCTATTATTCATACCGATGATTACGACGCTGCCAAAGCACTGCTCATCGAGTTGGTCAAAGGTATGAATTCGTCGACCTATCAGACGATTCTTGATCGCGCCTGAAGCACACTTCCGTACCTTCGTTCCTACTACATTGCATCCTAAATGAATACTATATCCGTAAACTACAGCATCCGTAATTCACAATGAGCGCGTGATGCTCAGTCTACCCAAACCGGATGTTTTGTCTGGCGGCTATGCCCATTATGTGTTCCTACCGAAATCACATAATGGGCATAGTCGCCTTTTTGTACATGTATTATTCTTTATTCAATCTGACACATCTGCAAATGCCTGGTGTATTACTAATTCATAACCCGGCAGTTCTACGCTTTAATCCTGTCGTGACGCGGCAAAAGCGATATTTCTTAAAAAAATTGTAACCTTTTGCTCAGAATGCACCCATCACCTGCAAACTGTTCCGTATATTAACATATTTCATGCACGATTGCGTCCATAGCGCCTCTTATCCATCATTTGATCGCCAATACTCATGCACCTACTCCTGTATACGCACAACTCCCCCAAAAAGTTTTGTGAACATTATCGAGATACAGTTTACAATGTATACGCATTATGCTAAATCGGCTGGTGATTCTATTGGATGAATAGGAACTACTTACTATCACATTTACTATTTTTCCATTCATTTACTGGTCTTCCTTGTTGTTAAAATAAGAATTTTTGACGGTTATCACACCTACATAACTGTACTATACTGAACATATCGAAAGGAAATCTTCTACTTGCTCTAGCTTATTCATAATCATTCATCTACCACTCTTCATACTACATTACAAAGTTCACGGCGATGGCTTCTTCATATCTAACAATTGCCGTACAAGTTTCAACATTTTTGACCGGCACTTCTCCGTTTTTGCCGCCTGGCAACGAAATACCGGTTTATGCAGTTGAGTCATCCTGTTGTATGTAATGCCCTTTCGTAAAATCAGAATCTTCCCCCATGCTGCTGCCCGGTACCACCCCCGGCACACGGGCAGTACTTTCTTTTCAGCCTCATCCAGTAAACATGTGTTTACCTGTCTACTTCATTTCTACTGTATCTCTACTTTCATGATCCGCTTGATCTGCTTCGATTATATTCATCTACATTCATCGTTATTCCCTCTGCAAGACTGCTTTTGCCTCATTGGCATCTTCACCCTTTCCATTCTCAATTTATATAGGCAAAGAGATCTACCAGTTATTTAGCATTTCAGAAATTAGCATGTTAGTTACAAAAATCGTAAGTCTTTTTACTCATAAGGCTAACTATCTAAATTCATCACGCTCTACACCTACTATAAATATTAAAAAAGTCTTTAACGAGTAGACTTTTCACTATAAATTGTTGCGGAAATCGTCGTATTTTGTTTTTAATTAACCAATTTTATCTATAAATATTAATAATTAGAGCGGTTTATCCGACAAAATAACTATCGCATTTAGTCCTACCTTATAACAACTAATGGAGAATGAATATAAGCCCATAACTATAGCATCCGGGAAACCACCTTCAGAGAGGAAGTTTTATAATGTTTCGTACAAAATCCATCGCGACTTTATTTTTGATGGGGACACTGATCACTGGATCACTTTGGTCTCCACATGCAGCACAAGCTGACCGTCTTGCCAACGGTTCTGTCATTACTACATTAAGCAGCGGACAAACGACCAATACTGGTCTGAATCTATATGTAGACGGATCGGTCGCCACTGGTGGCGATGGCAGCAAAGGCACTCCGTTCAAAACGATGACACAGGCGCGTGACGCCATTCGTGCCAAAAAAGGATCATTGCCTGTTGGCGGTATTACTGTCTGGGTTAAAGGCGGCACCTACAAATTCCCCTATACCTTCGATTTGAACGCTTCCGATTCTGGCTCCGCTGGTAAAACAATCGTCTACCGCACCTATCCAGGTGAAAAGGTTGTTCTGTCTAATGGCGTATCCGTTGATCCTTCCCTCTGGCAACCGCTGAATAGCGCAGCAGCTCAACGTGTCAATCCCAAAATTAATGCTTCCAATCTGGTCGAGCTGGATGTGAAATCACTCGGTCTGAGCAATGTGAACGGTTATCCAGGCGGTACTTCCTTTTCGGACAAATGGGGAATCATCGACCTGATCGTTAACAATGAACGCCAACCCGTTTCCCAATGGCCAAACGCTGATGAAGAAGTAGGCAATTCACGCGGTGGCTGGACAACAGCAAATGGTTCGGCTGACGCTAGTTCCTTCTATTACGGTGAAGATGGTATTCCTGCTGATGGTGATACCGAAGACGCACTGAATGCAGACGGTACGAACCGCGCAGAACGCTGGCAGAGCAGTATTAATGCAGGTCATGATCTGTATTTGCAAGGTTTCTGGAGAACAGCATGGGCACCTGTCATGAGTAAAGTAAAAAGCGTCAACACCTCCGAAGGTAGCATCACCTTGCTGGATATGCCAGCTGGCGGTATGGGCGATAAATTCAGTAAACAAATCGTCGGCTCCAATCCTGTTTACCGCGTCGGTAGTGGTAAAGAAGAATGGCGCGCACTGAACCTGCTGGACGAAATTGACGAGCCTGGCGAATGGGCGCTTGATTTCAAGGATGGCAAAGTCTACTACTATCCAAAAGACGGCACTGACATGAGTACCAAAAACGTCGAAATCGCCGACAAACCAAGTGCAGTTGTCAAATTGACCAACACCTCTTACGTTTCCTTCTTCGGCTTCAATGTAGAAGATAGCCTGACCAACGGCATCGATATGCAAAATAGTCATCATATCACCATCGCTGGTAACACGATCCTCAACGTGGGCAACGGCGGCATCATCGACACTGGCGGTTACTCCAATATGATCAAAAGCAATGACATTTACGATACTGGCGGCTTCGGCATTAGCGTTGGTAATGAAGGCGACCGTATGAAATTGACTGCCGCCAACACCCGTATTACCAACAACCATATCCACAACATTGGCGAACATGCCCATCTGGCAGGCATCGTCATCCGCGATTCGGTCGGCATCTGGGTCGATCACAACCTGATTCATGACGTACCGCGCGACGCTATCCGTTATGAGCGCAATAACAACCTAACATTCGAGTTTAACGAAGTGCACAATACCGCACTCGAAGAAACCGATACTGGTGCATTCTATACTGCTCAGGACTGGTCGTCGTATGGCAATGATCTGCGTTACAACTTTATTCACCATAACCGCCGCTCCAATGGTTTCTATGCCGACGGTAGCGATGCCGGTGATAACTACTACAACAATATTATTCAAGGTTCCGACCGTGCGATCCAATTGAATGGTCATCATAATATTGCCAAAAACAACGTCGTGATTGCATCCAACAGTGTACGTATTGAGAACCGCAGCGATACGAAAGATATGTCCGAGATTGTATCGAGAAGCTATGGCGTAACCAGTACGTTTGCCGATACGCTCCTGTCCAAAAATCCAACATCCGGTGTATGGATGGATTATGCAGCCAAGCTCAAAGCGAAATACGGTTATACCGACAACCTGTGGACAGATATTCTAAACCCAGCATGGCGTCCTGAATACTCCAATGGTTCAGCCATTACGAACAATGCGCTAGTTCAAGTAGGAACAATCATTAAACCGAAATACGGTAACTACGCTGTTAGCGATAATAATGTGATTGATACGATCGCCGCAGGCAGCTTCTACAATTACAATCAGATGGATCTGCGTTCCAAAAATGCACAGGTATTGGCGAAATTCCCGAACCTGAACAGCATCTTCCCACAAATCGGTCTGCAACAAGACGCGTACCGTATCCGCGTCGTCACTCGTGCAGAAACCGGCGGCTTGACTAACCACTGATTCACCCAATTTTATATAGCCCGGCATTCCCACAACGCCAGGCACCCAACCGGACTGGATCATCCACAGTCCGGTTTTCTTTTGCAGAAAATCTACTATTGTAAGCGTTCGCCTCCCTCTACTGCATACCAATTCATAACAAACTCCACTTCCAAAAAATTGACACTATGGTTCCAGCCTCCCTATACTGACTGTAAAAGGTCTTTTAAGGGAGGTCAGGCATCAGAGGTGAAAAATCTTCGCTACACCGCACTTTCAGCTGGTCTGATATTGCTTCTACTTTTTCCTTTATGGCGACAGGGATTTGGTGATAACCGCCAGGGTGCACTGGAAAGTGGTCCTGATCACAATACACCGGTCAATCTGTATGTAGACGGTTCTGCCAATGCCGCACAGCAAAATGGCAGCAAGCAGCATCCGTATACAACCATCGAGGCAGCTCGCAACGATATCCGTCAGATGAAGCGTCCACTACCTCAGGGTGGTGTAACCGTCTGGGTCAAAGGCGGACAATATAATCTGGATTCTACGCTAAACTGGACGGCTGATGATTCAGGCACAGCTGCGTCACCGATCATTTATCGTTCGATGTCAGGTGAAAAGGTCAGTCTGACGAATGGCAAAACAGTTAATCCGTCCGATTGGCAACCGCTTGATGCAGCTGCACGCAGTCGGGTCAATCCGGCAGTCAAACCAGATCAGCTTGTACAATTAGACGTACGCAAGTTAGGCTTCAGCAACAGTACCGGGTTTGCCGGTGGCGATTATTTTACTGAGAAATGGGGAATATTACAGCTTATCGTTAACGATGCCATGCAGCCGATTTCACAATGGCCAAACCGCAATGATGCAACCGCAGGGTTGCGTGATGGCTGGGCAGTTGCATCGGGAATATTGAATCAACGCTCGTTCTTCTATGATCCTTCGCAAAATACAGATAATAGCGCCGAAGGACGGATGGTACGCTGGCAAAAAGCAATCGCCAGTGGGCATGATGTATATTTACAAGGATTCTGGCGCACTGTATGGAGTCCCGTCACGATCAAACTCAATCAGATTGAAGAAGGCTCACGCACCTTACATCTGTCTCAGACACCAGCAGGTGGGATCGGCTCCAAATTCAGCGCCGCTGCTGACGAATCGTCCAATGACAATCCGTATCGGGTAGGTGACGGTAGTGAAGAATGGCGACTGCTGAATCTGTTGGAGGAAGTGGATCAGCCCGGCGAATGGGCGCTCGACTTCAAAGATGGCAAGCTGTATTACTATCCTTCCCAGCCGTTGAAGGATTCGACTGCTGTGATCGCCGACAATACCGATCCGATTCTCAGTCTCAAAGGTGCTTCTCATCTGAAATTTATCGGCTTTGACATTAAAAATGGTATGGGTAACGGAATCACGATGCAAAATACGAATCATATTACACTGGCTGGTTTGACCATCCATAATATGAGCAATGGCGGCATTACCGATATCGGTGGTACCAGCAATCTGATTCAAAGTAATGATGTGTATGACACCGGTAGCTTTGGCATTAGTGTGAGCAAAGCGGGGAATCGTGAGAAGCTACAAGCTTCCAATACACGTATTACGAACAACCATATTTACAATACGGGCATTCTCGTTCATCTGGAGCCGCTCATTATCCGCGAATCGGTCGGTATGCGCATTGATCACAATCTGCTGCATGACGTGCCGAAAGATGCCATTCGTTATACGTATAGCAACAAGCTGTTATTTGAGTATAACGAGGTTCATAATACCGGGCTTGTCGAAGGCGATACCGGGGCATTTTACACCGCTCAGGATTGGTCTTCGTATGGCAATGTGCTGCGTTATAATATGATTCATCATAACCAGCGCTCGAATGGTTTCTATGCAGATGGCGGCAGCAGCGGCAATACGTATCAGAATAATATTATTCAGGATACGAAGCGCGCCTTTATTATTGAAAATGGTCATCATAATGTAGCGACCGGCAATCTGCTGATCAATGCCAATACGATGGAGATTAACGACCGCTCCTCTTCCCTGGATTACAGCCTTAACAGTACGTATGCCAAACTGCTGCGCAGCTTCAAGCCAACCACAGGTGTGTGGAAAGAATATGGCGAAGCGCTAGGCAAGCAATATGGACTGAAGGGCAATCTGTGGAATTATATTTTGAGCAGCAATTGGAATCCGCAATATCCAAATGGCAGCAAGCTGAACAATAATGTGATCATTGGCAGTACAAGTATTAAATTGCCCAAAAAAGGCGATGTCGCTGCCATGGGTAATGCTACACTGAAAAGTGTGCAAAATGCTGGTTTTTACAATTACAGCAATCTAGATTTGCGTACAAATAACAGCACTATTTTGAAAAAGTTCCCTTCTTTGAACAAAGTAATTACTGAAATCGGGCTGTACAAAGACCAATATCGGGTGAATCCGATCACTCGCAACCAGTACGATGGACTTAGCAACCATGCAACCGATTAACTGTACGACTTTACGCTTGGTATAGTCTTCAAGACACACAGTGGCTATCATTCTGCCCGGCAACCTGTACCTTTTGCCGCAGCTTGGTAGCTCTTTGTGCGTTTAGACTTGACAGACTTTGATACGCTATGCTGAAATAGTTACAAAAAAGCAATCAAATAGTTAATTTTGTGAGACATATTTTACATTTATTGATACTTTCTATTTATTTTTGCTAATTTTTAGAAATTACTTTATGATAGGTTTGTAATTTGCACCAATTTCACATTCTTCATACAGCCATAGTCAATCATTCCATAAGGGAGGTGATGGCACAATCAATGGATACGGCATGGCTACCTTGCATCATGACGGGGCACAATGCACCCGACGACCTGCATGCACAGAGAATGGAGGGAAATCATACAAATGAATAAGCTAAAAACGTTCCTATCGCTGACTACGATTGTTGCATTAAGCAGTACGCTGGCATTCCCGGCACCCTATGCAGCAGCCGATCAGGTCAACAATCGTGAAGTGGTCACTCTAGATAGCGGCCCAACGGTCAAAACAGGGCTAAATCTGTACGTCGATCCATCCGGTAGTGACTCTAGCGGAGATGGCAGCAAAGATAAACCGTATGCCACTTTGACCCAAGCGCGTGATAGCATTCGTGCTCTGAGCGGAAAGCTACCCACTGGTGGCGTTACCGTCTGGGTCAAAGCAGGCGAATACGAGATGTCCAACTTTGAACTGACAGCACAGGATTCTGGAACAGCTGACAAACCGATCATTTACCGCACCTATCCGGGTGAGCAGGTGACGCTGACAAATGGCGTACACATCTCTCCTTCCGACTGGGAGCCGCTTAGCAAAGATGCAGTGGCACGTGTCCATCCGGATGTGTACGCGGATGATCTATACCAACTGGATGTGCAAAAGCTAGGGCTGAAGCACATCAATCACTTTTCCGGTGGTACGTCATTTACCGAGCAATGGGGCATTATTGATCTGATTGCGGATGGTGTACGTCAACCGATCTCACAGTGGCCGAATCCGGGGGAATCGGTAGACAAACACCGTAAAGGCTGGACGACTGCCAACGGCTCTGCTGATGCCAAATCGTTCTATTATGGCGAAGGCGGTATTCCTGAGAATGAGGATACAACCAATACGCTGGATCTGGACGGCACGAAGCGAGCAGAACGCTGGCAACAATCACTGGAAGACGGTCATCCCCTGTATCTCAAAGGGTTCTGGCGCACCGTCTGGAGTCCCATTACCAGCTCCGTACAAGAAATTGATACGAAGCACCATGTGATCACACTCAAAGATATTCCAGATGGCGGTATGGGCTCCAAATGGAGCAAAGCTGTAGAAGATTATCGTTCCAGCCTTAGCGCCCCTATCGTCAGCAAGGAGACGGCAGCTACCGAGACGACCGCTGCGTCCGAAGATGACTCGCTGCATGATGATACAGATACATCTAGTAAATCGTATCTCGTGTACAAAGATGGTGGTGCGGCTCAGTCTATGTCTCTGAAGGAAGAACAAAGTGACGACTCCCTGCTCGAAACGAAAACATCCAGCCCCGAACAGGACGCTGAAGACGCAGAACCGATCAAGTTGACGGATCAAGGCACGGATGTATCTTCCGCCACTTATGACGATTCATCCTCTTCGCCGGTTCGCGATCTGAGTGAGACGTCAGTCACTTCGGATGCCTACTCCTCTTCATCTGTCCAAGACGATGTGTACGATAACGCATCTGTCAGTGATGATACGTATGACACACCGTACGTCGCCAAAGTACGCGCCCCTTATCGTATCGGTTCTGGTACGGAAGAATGGCAAGCACTGAATTATTTGGACGAGATTGATCTGCCGGGCGAATGGGCACTTGATTTCAAAGATAAAAAGCTGTACTACTATCCAAAAGGCAGTCTGGATGATCTGAACATCATTATCGCCGACAATGAAAATCCGGTCGTTGCGTTCAACGGTGCATCGTATGTGCAACTGAACGGCTTTACCTTTGAAGGTAGTATGGGGAACGGAATTGAGCTGAATCAAGCCGATCATATTACACTGGCAGGTAATACGCTGCGTAATCTGGGGAATGGCGGCATTCTGGATGTTGGCGGCAAGAACAATCTGTTCCAGAGCAACGACATTTACGAAACCGGCGGCTTTGGCATTAGCATTAACAAATCCGGCGATCGTAAAACGCTCACCCCTGCCAATAGCAGAGTTACCAACAACCATATTCATCACGTCGGCGAACTGACTCATCTGGAGCCGATTCTTGTACGTGAGTCAGTTGGTATTACGTTTGACCATAATCTGCTGCACGATGTACCAAAAGATGCAGTCCGTTATGTGTACAGCAACAATCTGACGTTTGAATACAATGAGGTGCACAATACATCGCTAATTGAGGGCGATACGGGCGCGTTCTATACCGCTCAAGATTGGGCATCGTACGGTAACGTGCTGCGCTACAACTTTATCCACCATAACAAGCGTTCCAACGGCTTCTATTCCGATGGCGCGGACAGTGGAGATAATTACAAGTACAATATCGTACAAGGTTCTACCAAAGGCATTTTGCTAAACGGGCATGATAACATCGCTTCAAACAATCTGGTCGTCGATTCCAATATGATTCAGGTCGATCAGCGCGGTGATAGCAAAAGTCATGGCGTGAACAGCATCTTCGCGGACCAATTGCGCGAGATGAACCCGGATAGCAATCCGTGGGCAAATTACGGCAAAGTGCTGCAAGATACGTATGGTTATGATCATACGTTATGGGATAGCATTCTTGATCCAGAATGGCACCCAGAATATCCAAACGGTACACGTATGACTGACAATATGCTAGTCAACACGCCGGATGTAGTAATTCCGAAAGTCGGCGATGTGAAAGTGGATGGGAACGACTCCATCAGCAGCGTAGCCGATGCACAGTTCTACGATTACAGCAAAATGGATCTGCGTACGGATAACGCCAAAGTACTGGCGAAATTCCCTGATCTGAATGAAGTTTTTCCGAAGATCGGGCTGTTGAAAGATGATTATCGGACGCGGGTCATTACGCGTGCGGAAAGTGGCGGCTTGTCGAATCACTAGGATGATGGTTTTAAAATGATGCTGCTGGGTTGCATCAATCACTCCGGGGAGGAATAAGGGGAACGGCTCCGGTGGAGTCACGAGAATCTACGGAATAGGAGTGACGGTAGATTCTCGCACCTCCAAAGTCGCCTTTTCCCCTTATTTCCTCCCCTCCGTTTTGAGCAACACGCATACATTTTGGACCCTGGAGATTGGGCAGCATAAGAGCAGGCAGTGACTTCATTTGGAGTTGCTGCCTGTTTTTTTATTTTTTTATTTTTATTTTTTGGATTTTGGATTGTTGGTTGATTTGTTTCGTTTAAGGGATGGGATTTGACTTGTTTGGGGGGCTTGGTTATTATTTGATGTATTATTTTATTATTTTGTATAGTTACTTTCTTTTATTTATTATTTTGTGGTGTGGTATTGCAAATGGAGTATAGGATGATATAATTATCTTAATATAAAGATTTTAAATGTAAGGCGATTTCGTTTTTGGTTTCTTGTTTATGTATGGATAGATGTTGTATTTATTTGCGCAGTTTGCGCGCAATGGATAGCGGTTGAGTTATAGGATTGTATTTACAATAGATGTCAATATACGCTATGTACTATTTGGAGGAGGATGAGGACAATGGAATTACTGGGTATTCATCATGTATCGATTATGACGGGCAAAGCGGAGAAGAATTTTGATTTTTATACGAAGGTGCTTGGTATGCGGCTGGTGAAAAAGGGCGTGAATCAGGATGATACGACGTCGTATCATTTGTTTTATGGAGATGCAGTTGCTTCGCCGGGGACGGAATTGACGTTCTTTGATTTGCCGGGCATTGGACCGAGTTATCCAGGTGTGTCGAGCATTTCGGCTTCCTCGCTGCGGGTTGCCAGTACTGAAGCCTTGGAGTACTGGTCGCGTCGGTTTGACGAGTTGAATGTCAGCCATGAGCCGATTCGTCAGCGCGCAGGACGGGATACGCTGGCATTTCAGGACTTTGAAGGTACGCGTATTGTGCTGGTAGCTGACAATAATGAAGAAGGTGTTGCACCGGGTCAAGCATGGGATGGTTCGGATGTGCCTGTGGAATACGGCATTCTCGGTCTTGGACCAGTAACCTTGACGGTTGCCAAACCTGAAAACACCGTGATGATTCTGAAAGAAGTACTGGGCTTCCGGTATCTCGATTCCTACCCTTCCCTTGCAGGCGAAGAGTATCTGGATGTACTGGTGTATGCAACAGGAGAAGGCGGCGCTGGTGCGGAAGTGCATATCGAAACGCGTCCTGATCTGCCAGTAGCCCGTCTCGGTCGTGGTGGTGTGCATCACGTCGCGTTCCGTGTACCGGATGAGGAGCAATACAATAAATGGGCGGACAAGCTTGCTCAACTCGGTATTCCCAACTCTGGTAAAGTCGACCGCCATTACTTCCGCGCGCTCTACTTCCGTGAGCCGAATGGTATTTTGTTCGAGCTGTCGACGGATACACCAGGATTTGATGTGGATGAATCGCTCGACTCGCTGGGTGAAACCTTGTCCCTCCCTCCATTTCTGGAATCACGCCGTACAGACATTGAAGCCAAATTGCGTCCATTGACGCTGGAAGATTAATTTAACTACTGCAATTCACTAACGGTTATTCTATTCTATAACCTTCTGTACTGCCTCTTCGCTCAAGATTATAATGGGCAAAGAGGCAGTTTTTCATTTATTCTCTAAACTACTCATAACATTATTGTACATAGTAAAGGAGACATACCTATTGGATCTCAAAACATACTTAATTCACTTTCAAGCTCTATCCCCTTTAGACAAGAAGAAAGAACTAGCGACGGTAGATATTCAAAACAATCTGATTGATCATATGCTTATACATATCGGCAGTCCAGATCCGCAATTACGCGATACATTCATTTATTCAACTTGGTGTGATTTGATCGGTTCCATAGATTGGTTATCTCAAGAACAGCTATTATATATTCTAAATAAGGTTACGGATGAACACCATTTGTTTTACAATATTGATCTTCCAACAAATGATAGTGTATTCACACGCTCCTTCTCTCTCCTCGTTATTCCATTATTGTTGGAGCATCACAAGCAGAAACCTTTTTTACCTACAGAGCAATTGAAGCAGCTTTGTGATACAGTTATTCGTTATTTGCAGACTGAACAGGATATTCGAGGGCATATCACTGATAAAGGCTGGGCACACGCAATTGCTCATGGAGCAGACGCGCTTGAATCACTAGCTTCCTGTTCTCTGCCATATGAGCAATATGTTCAAATCTTACATACAATCGGCGATGTAGTCTCACGTTATGAAACCTATACTCATTTGGAAGAGGAACGTTTGGCGACTGCCCTCACTACCTTACTAACTCAAAGTCGTCTACATAGCGATGACTGGAACCGCTGGCTGGATCATCTGATTCATTGGAAAATGACTTCACAATACGAACGTGAATATCAGCGCATAAGCAATGTGAAAAATATACTATCGAGCTTATATTTTCGGTTAGATCGTTCCGATGCGTTGAACCCTGCCCAGAATCCATGGATGGAGTCTATCAAGCAGCACATTCATCTGCTGATGAAGCCCGTATTGTAAATAGTTATATTCTTTGATGTGCCTAATTTTTTATGCTATTCCGTTCCCCTCCTCTTGACTGTCACGTTACGTTACAGACGATAATGAGACGCAGATCAAGTATAAAGGAGAGAATGACTATGAACATTACACCGCTTCGTTCCGATCGGATTTACCAACATATCATGCAAGCCCCTCTGGAATATAAAATAGAGCTATATCGACAGCAGATGCTGCGTCCCTTTATGCCCAAATGGCAAATACAGCACATCCCTTTTCAAAGCAGCGATCCCAACGGCTTTGATGTGATCCAAATGAGCAATATAACGAATATATCGCCTATACACATTACGCCCACTATTCATGACCAATTGGCTGCCATTTCTACTGATGACTTCTGGCAAGCCTGTCAGCAAGCAGTTCAGTCCAGTCTGAATGTGTTTATCCAGCAGGGCATTTCGCTTCCGGTATCTGACTATCTGTATACGATATGGCTGGGCGACAAGAACAGTCCCCTTATGCAAATCAACAATCATTTGTGCGGTGATGGCGGTATTCCGGGTTATATCATCGTCAATCTGGTGCCAAATGCTGATACGCTATCGCGCATTCCAGCGGTGCTAGCGCATGAATGCAATCACAATGTTCGGTATCAGTTTATCCAATGGGATCAGCATGTAACGCTAGGCGAGATGATTGTCAGTGAAGGGCTGGCGGAGAATTTTGCCGAATCGTTATACGGTATGAATATGCTAGGTCCTTGGGTCACACGCACATCAGCAAAGGTGCTGAATACTACCGTTAAACCGCTGATTCAGCCATATCTTCAGCTAACCGGATTTCAGCAATTTAGCCCGTATCTATATGGGGATGAGATTACAAGGATGCAGCAAGGAACACCGGTCGGTATGCCATATGCAGGCGGTTATGCTTGCGGCTATCATCTGGTACACTATTATTTGCGCCGTACCGGCATATCCATTGCGGAAGCAACCACATTACCCGCAAGCGAGATTCTTGCGGAAGTAGGAGAGTTCTGGCATGAAACAACAATTGTTCACGGTTCATGACATCGTCCAGATTACTGGCATTAGCCGACGCACGCTCCACTTTTACGATAGCATCGATCTGCTCAAGCCGAGCGAGCTGGCGGATAATGGCTATCGACGTTATAACCGAGATGCACTGACACAATTACAAACCATTTTAATGCTCAAGGATATGCAGTTTCCGCTCAAGCACATTGCCTCGATCCTACAGCTTCCGGCAACAGAGCAACAGCACATGCTCATGCAGCAGCGCCAGCTATTGGAGCAGCATAAGCAGCAGCTAAAGCATACCATCCAGCAGTTGGATCAGCGCCTTGCAGGCAAGCCATGGAGCGAATTACAGCGATCCCCTGATACATCTGTCAAATCATTACAGGATCAATATGCAGCCGAAGCTGCGCTCACGTATGGCAACACAACGGCATATAAGCAGTTTCAAGAGCAGCAAAGCGCCCTCTCCCCTGCACAGCAGCAGGAGCAGAACGAATATATCGCCAAGCAGATGAATGCTCTTTATAAGCAATTGGCAGAACAGATGGATGCACTACCGCAATCGCCCGCCGTACAGAATCTAATCCAGCAGTGGGCAGCCTTGTTGGCGATACAAATGCCGTGCGAGCCAGAGCTGCTGCGCTGTATTGCCGACACTTATATAGAGGATGAAAGGTTTGTTGATTATTTTGAAAGCTACGGAACAGACTTTGCGAGGTTCCTTCATGCTGCCATTACCGATTGGATTCAGCATATACAGACAGACTAAGCGCATTCCTTAGAACATAGACAGCATACCATTCATATATACGGACGCGTCCCTTTGTAAATCGGATTCTTTTGCTGCAAATGGGCAGGAAGCGGAATATCTGGGTCTGTGGAATTGGTATTCATATACGTATTGGGATACGCGTCCCGATACTGACTAGGTGTAATGCCCTCGATTGCCTTGAACAGCTTCATAAAGTACTTCTCGTCCTGAAAATGTAGCGTATAGGCAATTTCTTTAATCGAAGCATCTGAATGCAGTAGTAGCTCCTTGGAGCGACTGATTTTCATATCATTGATATATTTAAGTGTGCTGATTCCTAGCCGCTTGCGAAACAAGCGTGTTACATGATCTGGTGTATAGCCGAATTGTTCCGCCACCTCATGCACCGTGAGGTCGCCGCCAATATGCAGCTTGATCCATTCCAGCACCTGCCGGAAGCGGCGATCTCCACTATGCTCTTCTTGACTGTCTGTCATCTGCTCTATATATTGACGGGTCAATTCGATGAGCAGCCCTGTGACGGTGTAATCGGCAGCCAGATGACTATAGTGACGCGAATGAGCGATGTCCAGCAACTGCTGACACTGCATAAAGACCTTTTCCGGCTGATGTAGATTTAGAAATGTAGGCAGTAGAACGCTATGCGACAATGAAAACGAATTCCCGCTACCATCCAGCAAATGCGCTTCTTGATATTGCGCACGAACCTGCTGCTCGTCCACACATCTTCCCGCATCCTCGCTAAAAAAATGCAGCCAGTAAAATGAACTATCGCTACTAGACGGTGCATATCCGTCATGCAGCTGCCCCGGTCGGTAAAAGAGCATGTCCCCAGCGCCTACCGTATATCGTTGTCCCTCTACCTGAATATACAAACATCCACTAATGCCGATAATAACCTCATAATCCTGCTCCAAACTCAGCCGCTCATGATACCAGTTATCCTCGCAAACAAATTTACCTGATTTAAAATACGAAACCGGTTGTTTAACACTACTCTGCCAGATTTCTATACACATGCTGTTTTTCACCACCAAAAACACGATTTTATCGGTTTTATCAACCTACTAAACCTCTTATGATTTTCCTTGTAAGCGTTTTATCATTTTCGATGGATGTAACCTGTTCTCCTGCCTTTCTCTCCAAATAGTGGTTTATTGCATATACATATACCGCTTGGCATCCATCGCATTCAGGAGGTTTACTTATGATTACTCAGGCACAGAACAAACTTATCTATGAACATGGCAGTGAATATCTGGTGATCGAGCCATGGCTGGAGCATAGTGTGCGTGTACGCTCCACCCTGTATCCACAGCTGCAAGATGATCACAGTGCACTACTGGAATTGCACCAGCCGCAGTCTGCTAATATTCGCATTAAGGAAAATGGGTTTGGTTATTTGCATCATGGCAAGCTGACCGTCATTGTTGATCCGCACGGTAAGCTTACCTTTTTGAATCAGCATGGTGATATTTTGCTGGAGGAATACAGTCGGTATCGGTATGGCACGATTGCCGAGGAGGATGATATTACCGGTTATCGTAGTGATCGGCATTTTAATAGTGCCTTGAATATACCTGCACGTCAGTTTACGCCTTTGATTGGTGGCGATTACGGATTGACGGTACGCTTTGAAGGGGCAGCTAATGAGAAATTATACGGGATGGGGCAGTACCAGCAGCATATTTTGGATGTAAAGCACTGTACGCTAGAGCTTGCGCATCGCAATTCGCAGGCGAGTATTCCCTTTGCCTTGTCTAGTCTCGGCTACGGCTTCCTCTGGAACAATCCAGCGATTGGCGAAGTGACATTTGGCAAAAACCGCACCGAATGGCATGCACGCTCCACCAAGCAGCTCGATTACTGGATTACCGCTGGCGATACGCCGTCCGAAATCGTAGAGCGCTACGGTGAGGCTACCGGCAAGGTGCCCATGATGCCAGATTACGGAATCGGCTTCTGGCAGTGCAAATTGCGCTATCGTACACAAGACGAGCTGCTAGAAGTAGCCCGTGAGTATAAACGCCGCCAATTACCGATTGATGTAATCGTGATCGATTTCTTCCATTGGACCAAGCAGGGAGAATTTCGCTTTGATCCCGAATACTGGCCTGATCCGGCAGCGATGGTGCGCGAACTGAAAGAGATGAATATCGAGCTAATGGTATCCGTTTGGCCCACGATTGATAAGACAAGCGAGCATTTTGCAGAAATGTATGAACAGGGATTGCTTGTACGTACAGAGCGCGGTGTGAATGTCACAATGGAGTTTTATGGCAGCAGTGTCTTTTTTGATGCCACTCATCCGAAGGCAAGACAGTATGTATGGAACAAGGTGAAGCAAAACTATTACGATCTCGGTATTCGTATCTTCTGGCTGGATGAAGCGGAGCCAGAGTATACGGTATATGATTTTGATAATTATCGTTATTATGAGGGCAGCAATTTGCAGGTCGGCAACAAGTATCCGGCGATGTATTCCAAAACCTTTTATGATGGTATGACCGCCGAGAATCAAGAGCAGGTAGTCAATCTGGTTCGCGCCGCTTGGGCAGGCAGTCAGCGGTACGGCGCGCTCGTCTGGTCCGGTGATATTGATTCCAGCTTCCGTGCGATGCGCAATCAGCTGGCAATCGGGCTGAATATGGGCATTGCAGGCATTCCTTGGTGGACGACTGATATTGGCGGATTCCACGGCGGCAATCCGTCCGATCCCTCTTTTCGCGAATGTCTGATTCGTTGGTTCCAATTTGGCGTCTTCTGCCCGGTATTCCGGTTGCATGGTGATCGTGAGCCAAATGTGGGGTCGATTGGTTCTTCGGGCGGCGGTCAGTGCTTTAGTGGTAGCGATAACGAAGTATGGAGCTTTGGCGAGGAAGCATATCCTATTTTGACTGCTTATATGCATTTACGTGAAACGCTGCGACCGTATATTACTGATTTGATGCGACAAGCTCATGAAAAAGGCTCTCCGCTCATGCGTCCGCTCTTTTACGACTTCCCACAGGACACGTTCTGCTGGGAAACGGAAGATGTGTATATGTTCGGACACAGTCTGCTCATCGCACCAATTATGGAAGAAGGACAGCGCAGCCGCTCTATCTATCTGCCATCCGGTTCTGATTGGGTGAATGCGTGGACAGGCAACACTCATGCAGGTGGTGAGGTGGTACATACCGATGCACCACTGGCAATCACACCTGTATTTATTCGGCACACACAAGCGGCAGAATTGCAGCCACTATTTGCCGAAACTGTCGCCAGAATGAATTCTGAACAATCGTCCGTTTGATCTACTCGATATGAACAATCCATGTATGACAAAAAGAGACTGTACATCGCTACAGTCTCTTTTCTCGTTGGTTATGATCAGATCATGGATTCTAGCATCTATAGAAGACCAGCCAGAACAAGGATAGCATTCTGTCCTTCCATTCCTCTACATTCTGCTACTTCCACGTTCATATCTTGCATTGCATGCAATACCACTATACATGTACATCAAATTACTGCTCGTCTTATCCCCCGTTATTCTCGCGACGACGGCGCAGTTCTTCGGTAATCTTCCGTCCAGTTGGCGTCTGAGCCAGACCGCCGCGCGCGGTTTCACGATGCTCGCTTGGCATGGAGCGTCCTACCTGTAACATAACATCGACGACTTCATCCGATGGAATTGCGCTGCGCACGCCTGCTAGTCCCATATCGGCAGCAGCCAATGCGTTAACAGCACCTAGACCGTTGCGTACGATGCAGGGAATCTCTACCAGACCAGCCACTGGATCACAGATAAGACCGAGTGTATTTTTCAATGCCAGACCGACGGCATGCATCGCTTGCTCAGGGCTACCTCCACGCAGCTCCACCATCGCACCCGCAGCCATACCGATTGCAGAACCGACTTCGGCTTGGCAGCCTCCTTCAGCACCGGAGATGGACGAGTTGTTCGCAATGACGTAGCCGATCGCACCAGCAGCGAACAAGCCCAATACCATCTGCTCATCACTCCAACCAAATCGCTCTTGCGTACTTACAAATACACCCGGAATGATACCGCAGGAACCCGCAGTTGGCGTCGCAATAATACGTCCCATAGAAGCATTCACTTCGGACACTGCCAGCGCATATGACATCGCACGCGTTGAATATGCACCAGATACGGTTTCGCTGCCATTTAAGTAATCATATACTTTACGTGCATCTCCGCCAGTCAATCCACTTCGCGAAACGGTATCTTCGTGAATCCCACGGTGAACCGCTTCTTTCATCACTTCGTAATACGCCGCCATCTGAGCGATAACTTCCTCTCGCTGTACTCCGGTTTCTTTGACCTGCTCCACAATCATCAGCTCGGCAATGCTGCACGAGCGTTCTTCACACAGTCGAATAATATCTTTTAATGTACGAAATTGCATCTTGCTTCCTCCTTTCTTCGTTTAATCGAGATCAATAACACCCGCACGGGTAACATGCGGCAATGCAACGATACGAGTCAATATCTCATCTGCGGGTACACCGTCCAGCTCGATCAATGTCATCGCTTCGCCACTGCGCGATTTGCGATCCACATCCATAAAGCCGATATTCAGCTCCGCTTCACTCAGTGTACGCGTAATATCTGCCAGCACGCCTTTACTATCCATATGCTCCACTACGAGCGTCGGATACTGCCCTGAACCTTTCAGATCAAATCCGTTCAGTTCGTGAATCTCAATATTCCCGCCACCGATTGATGCACCTGCTAATTCAGCATGCTGTTCTCCCGCACGTAGACGTAAACGCACAAAGTTCGGATGTGGATAATTGCCCGATCCTTTATCAAATTGAATGGTCATACCCAGTCGATCCGCTTCTTCGGCTGCATCCGGCAGACGATCATCGTCCGTACTATAATCCAGCAGACCGCCCACCAGCGCCAGATCGGTACCATGTCCCCAATACGTTTCTGCAAAAGAACCGTACAGAATGATATCCACATGCTCCGGTTGCTGTCCAAGCAGCTGACGTGCCGCTCGACCTAATCGTGCAGCGCCCGCCGTATGAGAACTAGATGGACCGACCATAGAAGGCCCAATAATATTAAATACATTTTTGAAACGCATATGACTCCTCTTTTCCGCTGCTGCATCATTTGAGCAGGTATTGCTGATACATCCTTTTCTATGCTAATTCGATTGTGTGCAATCCCCCGAAGAGCACATCAAAAAGGACAGAGCAGGACCTGCGGCGGCCTGTGTGCTCTGTCCTGTGTACCTGAGAGTTTGGACGGACGATGCTGACGATCCGTTATACCCCTTGGGTGGCTGAATGCTCTCTCCAGAGTTGCGTCCGGCAGCGGTTCCTGGGACCTGAGAGATTGGCAAGCCGTTGGCTGCGGCTGCTTGCTCCTTCGGTGGCGGATTACGTGCCTCCGCTAACTCTCCCGCTGTCTTCATTCGCATATAGAAGTTACAATGAACACCGCCGTATGCCCGGCATGTTCCTGATCATTCCTAGCTTAATCCAGCCGCTGAACGCTGTCAATTGCCATCGGGAAAATAAGTTGCATATCTGACATGCCCTGTAAAAACAAACGCAAATCTAGGCAATCCCCCTCAGTCTACCCATTCTTCGGACGTCTCCAATAGAGGCAAACGGATCGCGAATACCGAACCTTTCCCCCGCAATGACGTAAAGCTCAGCACGCCTTCATGATCGTTAACAATCCGCTGAGCGATAAACAGCCCCAGACCTGTACCGCGAATCTGACGAGATTCCGTTGATCGCGACCGGAAGAACTTTTGGAAAATGCGCGGCTGATCTTGTTCCGAGATGCCAATCCCGTAATCCTCTACTTCTACCAGTACATGATCGGCTTGGCGTCGCACGCGAATATCGACTGGACGATCATCTGGTGAATATTTAAGTGCATTGCCTATCAAATTACTAATTACCTGAATCATACGATTATGATCGCCCAATATATAGAGATGGCGCTCTTCCACTTCCACATGCAGACGATCCCGAGATTGAATATCCCACTGCCAGCAGATCATCTTCACCAGTTCATCCAGTTGGATGCAGCTCATCAAATATTCTGCATGCCCCGCCTCAATCCGTTGACTATCCAGAAAGTCATCCAACAATCTCGACAGCCTTCCACCTTCAAACTGGATCGTATTCATAAACTCACGTCGGCGCTCTGCCGGAATATCCTCATACATCGACAACATCTCGATATACCCCATAATCGCCGATAATGGCGTCCGCAATTCATGCGAGACGACAGCAATCAATTCATTTTGCAGCTGCTTCGCCCGTTTCTCTTCGGTACAATCACGGAAAATAAGCAGAAATCCCTGATCAACACCACTCGCCGCATCGGTAATCGGGGTTAGATGGAGCGATAACAAGCGCTCATCCTGCATCTGGATTAGGCATCCTTGTTCCCATTCTTCATGCTGATCCAGATGCTGATTCAAACGTTCACCCACAATAAACGTCCCTGCCATCAGTTGCGATTGAATGCGCTCCAGCACTTCACTCACTGGCTTGCCATTGTAATCGTCTAGTCCAAACAGCATCTGTAACGTCGGATTGATTAACGATACGATACGCGCCTCATCGCACATCATAATGCCATCCTGCACCGTTTGCAGCAGATTGCCGGTAATGCTTTTCTGCATACGCGCAGCACCTTGCTCTTCCAGCAAGCGCTCTGTCAACTGCTGCAACTGGCGTTCATGCTCGCTGTTACGTGCCAGCGCCTGCTCCTGTTCCGTCAGATCATGAAGGAAAAAGGTATGCACTGCCGCCCCATCATTCAATATCTCGCTACGGGTTAATTCTGCTGTAAAGGTACTACCATCCAGTCGGAACGCCAGCACCGTACTACTCTCGCGATCTGGATTCGCACGACCATGAATGCGGATTAGATCTGACAACGGCAAGCCAGACACTTCGGTCAGATCACAGCGGAACATCTGCTCAGCCGCCGGATTCATCTCTGTAATGCGTAACCGGCTATCTGTAGATATGATACCGTCCACTGCCATTTTCAGAATCGCACTCTTCTGCGCTTCACTCTCCGCCAGATCGAACGTGCGCTCCACAACACGAATCTCCAACAATTCTTTATCTTTTTTAATTTGCAAAAATTGATATTCCAGTGTACTCACCATCTGCTGGAAATTGTGAATTAGCTTGCGCATTTCGACGATGCTACTTTTCGGCCATTCCAGCGTATGATTCTCACGTAGCTTTTGCGGGATATGACTGGTTGCGTCTACTAATTGCTGTAATGGAATAGCGACGCGGCGTCCGATAAGTTGAGCCAGTATAGCCGCCAGTAGAATGATGCCAAGCATACGCAACATCATCTTCAAATAGAAGCCATATACCGGATACAAGTGGTACGAAAACGGCAAAACAAGGATCAAGCGCTGATTATCATCCAGCACAGTGTTTAATACAAAATAAGACCGTTGCCACCGATCTGGTGGATAGACAGCATCAATCGGATACTGAGCATAGACGGATACTTGATTGTGCTGCTGCAATAAGGACTGCCGATAACCGGTACTTTCAGTGAATTGTCCAATCTCTGATTGTTGAATCGTCGTCGCCAACACTGTATTCTCAGCATCCACAATAATCGAATCGATGGAAAAGTCCTGTTTGTACGTTTGCATCAGACGCTGCTGCTCTGTTCCTTCCAATTGCTCCAGTCTGGAAATATATAGACGTGATGAACGCTCGACATAATTGGAACCCCAGTGCAATATATCTTGAAACTGCTGACTGCCGTTCACGAACAGAATCAGGATCGAACTGGTCATGACTACCATGAGCAAATACTTGAAAATCACACAGCGAATCGTCATATAATAGTACGGTCGTTTGCCAACGCGTACACGATTCAGCAAAAAGACAACCATCGCTGAAGCCAGCAACGCATTACAGATGCCGTTTAGCAGTCGGTTAATTAGCAACAACCAGACTAAGCGCATATCCATCTCATCGTGCCAGCGCAATGCGTGCATACCGTAGATGATTGGCAATGCGATCGTCACCCAAAACAGTAAATCCAGCTTGAGCAGACTGGCACGCGGCAACCAGCGAAATCCCAACGCCAAAAACAGAATTTCCATCCCGTGCAGCACAGTCATCGTTACAAATGACCCGGTCCATAGCATGGGCAGATGAATCAATATCAGCGCAGGCACCGCAAAGGAAAGTCCGTATAGTCGCAACACGACTAGCAGCGCAACACTGCCAAACATGAATTGCAGCACAAACGACAGGTCCAGCACCCAGTAATTGAGTGCTGCACCCAGCAGCGTGAGAATAATAGTTCCGATCCATGGTGATGTAAATGATTGAAATAATCTGTAATTCATAATCAACGGTCCTCTCCATTGCGGACAGCAATCGCACCTGAAAGACCGTCTGACTTCGGGATAGACCCGGGATACGCGCGGCGCATCCGTTCATCTGTACTTCCAAAACGGGTATGCTGACTGTCATTTGTTTTACTAAAAATATTCCATATCCCCCATATCGTCTATCAATGGTACAATATATCCGTATTTACCAATCGGCAGGCTTACAGTATCTTAATCATTAAGACAATAAGATAACCAAGTAAGATAATTATAACCGCAAACATCCAATCAGAGAATCATAGGACACGTGACCATTCCGTTAAAATTCATTGTCAAACTCTTTTACATATGCACCAGGGATAATATTTTGCCGTGGCAGCCTATCCGCATCATATGTGCTTGATTACCGTCATGACGATCGTTCTGTCCGACATTGCCCGACCTTCTGGTTAATGTATGTAAACCTGTTTCCTTGCATCTTCCAAGATTCGTATCATGGACCGAATTGGATTACTTTATATACAAATTCAAAGGTACATCCTATATTCCACCTCGATACAGCCCTAATTTTCGTACAGGAGAGTGACAGCAATGCCTACCAAAGTTTTGCTCATTGAAGATGAAAAAAGTCTTGCCGATATGATCGCCTTTTTCCTTCAGGAAGAAGGCTATGATACCCAATTGATTCACGATGCCAGCGAAGCGCTAGCGCTGATCGATGAATATGGTCCCGATATTGTCGTGACCGATCTGATGCTGCCTGATCTGAGCGGCAGTGAGCTAGTACGGCGAATTCGCAAGCAATCGACTGTACCTGTGCTGATGATCTCAGCCAATACGATGCTCAACGAACGGTTAAAAGCACTAGAAAGCGGTGCAGATGACTTTTTGTGCAAGCCATTCAGTCTCAAAGAGCTGGATGCGCGCATCAAGGCACTGCTACGTCGTAGCGACTTGCACCGGATGAACGGATACAGCCTGTCTACCAGCAATACGCAAAATCGTGTGTCCGTCAATGATTACCGACACAGTCTGTTTGTAGAGGATCAGGAAGTAGAAGTGACCCAGATTGAATTTGCTATTATGAAAGAACTGCACAATTCACCGGGCAAAGTATTTACCCGCAACGAGTTAATGGATCGGATCAAAGGCGGTGACCGTGCGTATCTGGATCGTACGATTGATGTGCATATTTCCAATCTACGCAAAAAAATCGAACGCGATCCAAAAAACCCGGAACATATCCTGACCGTCTGGGGTACAGGGTACAAATATGTACAGGTAGCGGAATAATCCTGCATTTTCCAATCAGGAAACACAATATTGATACGCGTCGATGCGCAGGTTACCGCGGATGACGATGGATATACCGGGCGATCGGTTCATGATCGCCCTTCATTTTGACCACGTTTTTGATCACGTTGACAACCGCTGATAAGCAGTATAGGAGAATGTACCAATGACTCAGGTAATCACAAAGCGGGAACACTGGGTTCCGCTTGAATTGTTGTATGTGATCGGCATTATTGCGATCTCGTTTTCATCCATCTTTATTCGCTGGTCGGATGCCAATGTATCGGCAATCGCAATGTACCGACTCTATCTCACCGATCTGCTGCTGTTGCCGCTTGCGCTACGGCACTATCGTGCGCTTCTGAATATTCCACTACGCGCGTGGCTGATGCTGGCATTGTCTGGCATCATGCTGGCGCTGCATTTTCTACTGTGGATGGGCTCGCTACGGCTGACAACGGTAGCCAGTTCGACCGTTATTTTGACATTGGAGCCGATTATGGTCGTGATCGGATCGTACTTTCTATTCAAGACGCGCACGAATCGATTCATGATTATCGGGATGGCGCTTGCGGTTATCGGTTCGATTGCGATTGGCTGGGGCGATTTTAAAGTGTCCGGTACGGCTTTTCAAGGCGATATGCTGTCATTCTTCGGTACAATTGCCGTCGCTATCCATATGCTGATCAGCAAGCAAGTACGTGCGCATATGGATGCACTGGTATACAATTTCTGGGTGTTCTTCATGGCGGCAACTGTGCTGGCTGTCTATAATCTGATTAACGATGTGCCATTTACCGGATACGATGCACGCGACTGGGGCGTATTCTGGCTGCTAGCACTGGTGCCAACACTGTTCGGGCATTATCTATTCAACTGGTTGCTCAAGTACATGAACGCAGGTGCCGTATCGATGGCAGTCCTCGGCGAACCTGTCTTCTCCTCGCTACTGGCATTTTGGCTACTGGGCGAAGCACTGACTGGCATGCAGCTTGGTGCAGGTACACTCATTCTGATCGGCGTCTGGATCTTCATCCAATTCGGCAATGAAAAAGAAGAAACGCTCGTGCCACCGGATATTATGGCACCTGAGCACGAACCCGGCGACGATTCTGATACGTCCTCATCATCAGATGCCACTACCAGCTCTCTTCAAGCCGAAATCAGCAAAAAATAAACGATGTTACCGTACAATAAAAAGCTTCCCTACCGCTGATATAGCGAGATGGGAAGCTTTTTGCTTGTATCATCCAGTACTTATTGTAGCGGTCGATGCCAGTTGGAGCGATACATGAGATACAAGAAGTACGGTGTGCCGATTAGTGCAATTAACAAGCCGGATGGCAATTCTGCCGGTGCCATCACCGTACGTCCAATCGTATCCGCCAGCACCAGCATTAGCGCCCCTGTCAATGCTGATAAAAACATCGATTGTCGCAGATGATGTCCGGTTAGTAGTCGCACCATATGCGGCGCAATCAGACCAATAAAGCCGACTGTGCCCACGCAAGCGACCGCTCCGGCTGCCAGCAGTACGCCAACCGTCATCGATAATAGACGTGTACGACGTACCGCTAATCCAAGCCCGCCTGCACTCTGATCATCGAACACCAACAACTCAAATCGCCGTGCCAACCACCAAGCAACTGGCACCAGAATCAGCAGGAATATACCAATCGTCCACACCTGCTGCCATGTACGTGCATACGTACTACCAGTCAGCCAGATATAGCCCATACTGCTCCACAATGCACCACGCACGATTAGAATCTGAATTCCCGCTCCGGCAATCGCCGAGATTGCAATCCCCATCAGCACAACAGCCGATGGATTCAACCCTTTGTTCCATGATAGGAAAAAGATCAATATCGCCGCCACCGCCGCTCCAATAATCGCTGCAAGTGGCATCCAATACACCGGCAAACTAGGCCACATAATGATCACCAGCATCGCACCTAACCCTGCTCCAGAGGACACACCCACAATAGAGGCATCTGCAAGCGGATTGCGTACAGCAAGCTGAATCAACGTGCCGCTGATCGCCAGCGCTGCGCCCGCTCCGGCGGCAACCAGTGTACGCGGAATACGTAACTGGATAATCGCCGAATACAGCCCTTCTGAACCGAACAGCGATGACAATAGCTCACCTGGTGGAATGCGCAGCCCACCAAACATCGTACTGCCTACTATAATCAACAGCGTAACTATCACAAACAAACTCGCCAGCAGCGGAAACGGCAAACGCCGTCTAACGCTACCCGCATTCATGGAAGACGCCCCTGCTCCACCCGCTGCCTTCATTCGGGTCATCACCAGCCAGATCAGACATGGCGCACCAATAATCGCCATTACAGCTCCTGTTTGCAGCTCCATACTGGAATTACGCACCATTTTGGCGAGTACATCTGCACCCGTAAGTAGCACCGCTCCCCATAAAAATGCCGCTGGCAGCAACCAGCGATGAGAACGCAAACCGCTCAAGCGAACGAGATGCGGTGCAACCAGACCGACGAATCCAATCGGTCCGATAACACTGACGATCATTGCCGCCAGCAATACGGCGATGATAAGTCCACCAGCTCGTGCGACAGCTACCTTTTGTCCTAGTGAAGATGCGGTTGCTTCGTCGAGATCCAGTACATCCCACTGTCGTGACAGTACGATAGCAAGCATTCCAATCCCGATTACCCACGGCCACGCATATTTCACCCCGCTCCAATCATTTTGGACAAGTGAACCGGAGCCCCACAGAAACAATCCTTGTGTCTGAAAAGCAAAAAAGATATGCAGCGCACTTGTAAAAGAACCTAGCAGCATCGACACAATCATACCGGACAGCGCCAATCGAACCGGGCTAGACGTACGCCCACCGCCCATGATATAAGCAGCACCTGCTGCTAACAAACCACCCAGCGAAGCGAACAAAAAGGGCGACTGATGAAGTAATCCCGGAAACATCACCGTACCCAGCACAACGACAAAATATGCTCCTGCGTTAATACCGAGCGTATCCGATGCCGCCAGCGGATTACGCGTAATCGTTTGCAACAAAGCCCCGGCGACAGCGAGTGCGCCACCAGACAAAATCCCCATCGTCGTACGCGGCATACGCAGATCCCATATCATATTGTGCTCAAGCGTACCTTCACGTCCAGTCAAAGCCGCGACGACCGTATGCAGCGGAATCGACGCTTCTCCATAACATAAGCTTATAAAAAAAAGCACGATGAGAGCGGCAATGCCGCCCCCATAGATGCTTACTACACGCCAGTGTTGAACCGGTTGCAGTTGTGAAACGGAACTCATTTCGTAACCGCTCCAACGACCTGATCTACCAGTACTTTAGAAGAAATCGGACCGCCAAAGGTCCATGTTGTACCATCCAGCGCATACGTGCGCTTTTCTTTTACAAAATCAAGCTGATTCCAGACCGAATTGTTTTTCATCGGAGCGCCGAATACATCGTCGTCCGGCTGTACAATATAGAGCAGACTGCTATCCTTCACTTTGGACAATGATTCGATCCCAACGGTAGAGAAACCATATTGTTCAAATTGATCCGACTTCCAATCGTTAACAAGACCAATCTTGTCTAACGTATCCACAACGACTGAATTGTCGGTAAACATACGGAGACTGGCAGCATTTTGTGAAGTGAATGCCTGCGTCAGCGCATAATGCATACCTTCTTTGCCCGCTGTTTTCAATTGTTCTTTGGCATCGTCATAATGAGTATCCAGATCCGCTAGTACTTGCTTCGCCTGATCTTCTTTGCCTACTGCTTTGGCAATTTCGTTGAATACTTCAACCATGCGATCATAATCGTATCCTTTATCCTTATACATATTATAATCCAGCGTTGGTGCAATCGCTTTTAACTGATCGTACAATGCTGGCGTATTATCCGACGTTTCGATAATCAGATCAGGTTTCAGTGCAGCGATTGCTTCCAGATTCGGTTCCGCACGCGTCCCTACATCCGTTACACTAGCATCCAGTGCTGCATCAGGTGTTACCCACAGCTTGTAATCAGCCGTATCAGCATTACCTACTGGCTGTACGCCAACAGCAATCAGATCTTCGGCAAATGTCCATTCCAGTACAACGACACGTTTAGCCGGTTGATCCAGCTTCACTTCACCATGATCATCCGTAACGGTAACCGGTCCAGCCGTATTTTCCGTTGTTGCAGTTGTCGGCTGATTCTCTTGTGCCGAATTGCCTGCTGTTCCACAACCCGCTAGCACCAGCGTAAACGCCAGTGGCAGCATGAAATAACCCCATTTTTTATTCATCGTGTTCTCCCCTGTATGTAACTTTATTAAGATAATGATAATCATTATCAATAATGGATTATGAAGTGAATAAGGTACTTTGTCAATGCAAATCGCTAAAATCATCTGCATAGTTCGTTGCACAATCTTCTCTACCAGGTAATCTGCTCTACTACTATAATCTCTTACATATAAAATAAAACGACGCTATGAAGTCAGCGTCGTCCTTTTCCGCCTTTACCTGTACGCAGCAATGCCTGTAACGGTTCTGACTGCTGCTCTTCCTGTTCCCAAGGTGATGTAAGAAAATCAGCTTCGCTCTCGATCAGATCCATCGCTTCATCGTAGCGTCCTGCTTTGAAGCAGCGAATGACGAACAACAGATCATCCCGTCCTAGCAGTTTCACTTCATTCACGCCTGCCAATGTCTGACACGAACTGGTAAATCGCTCAGCGGACGTCAGCACCAACGAGCGCTCCGCCTGATAATAGCGCATCGATCCATACACTTCCTGCACTGCATCCAGCCCAATCGCCTGACTTGCCTGATAACGCTTTGCCTGTAACACATTGCGCACACCAAGCCGATCGGTAAATACAAGGTCTGCGCCGTAATCGCTACTATCCTTTGTTTTGTACGCATCGTCATATCCCAATTCGCTAAATAACCGGTGCAAATAACGTTCAAATTCCCAGCCTTCCATCTCATCAATATCAGCAATCGTAATCCGGCGTGGGTCCAGCCGCAGACGACGCAACCGCGCCACATGACGACGAATCGCACGTATGATCCAGACGATCATTAGTAGCAATACAACAACCGCCGCTACTATGATCCAGATCGGTTGTTCCTTCCATAAATGCGCTGCCTGCTCCATCATATATGTATTCCTTTCTTCGGACTGCTCTTGTAGTCGGAGTCTGACTGTTCTCATGATCGGAGTAACTATACCAGATAACGGCGAAACCGCACAGCCTGTCCTTGCTCCTGAACCTGCGATCGTTTCAGACAAAAGCGTCCGGTTCCCACCGTCCAAATGCGACAGCCTACCGAACGCCTTTGCTCTATGTTCCGAATCTATGTGTGGAGCAAGCTGAATAAACGGATGACTAGCGCGTTCCAGATGAGATACTACCCAACACGCCGTGCTCCTGCCAGTATTCTACAGCAAACTCTGCGGCATACTCTGGCAGCTCTCCCGCTAGTAAACGATCATTGTACCGCCGCAATGCCCGCATCGCACGCTGGAACAATGGCACCGCATAATGCAGCGCAGCTTCACCAGTATAATTTAGCGGCAATCGGCGTCCATGATCTTCATCCGCTTTGTAGCCGATCTGCACACTTTGCGAGCCGTCCGCCTGATTGCAGATCGTATAGAAGTAATTCTCATGATGCTTCATGCCGTACTCATCTTCATACTGACGACCGATTCGTAACAACGGCGTTTGCGGTTCACCGTTAAACAATGCCCCCGGCTGCCGAAACGCGATAAATAGCGGACCTAGCCACAATCCATGCCGCTGCTCATCATAGAAATCATCATACGGCTCTGCCAGCGGTAGAGCCAGCAATTCGCGGATCTGTTCTGGCTGAATGAGATTACGCGCAAACTCATAATTGGATACCGATTGCAGCAGTGTCATCCATCCCTCGTCTGCAAGTCGGTGGAACACGCTTGGCGCTCCCTGATTCAGCGTATGCCAATCCGTATCTGCCCCGTCCAGATAGCGGAATTTACGCGATACTTGCCACAGATAAGCGGAATTGCCAGACAACAATCCCGGTAAAATATTCCGCTGCTGCTCCACTGGCTCACTACGAAGCAAGACAGCCTGTCGTCCGCGATTCTGAATATAGATACTTTGGAAGCACCCTTCCATCCCTTCGTCTCCATACGCGACCCCGCGTACGAACAACTCATCCGTCCAGAATTCATAACAAGGTGCCGTATCTTCAGGATGACGCATACCGAGCAGCGAAGCATCTGTAACGCGCCGCATATTGACAGGATTCACATCCGTATTTTCAAATAATAACGGAATAACGGGGATGACTGGCAATCGAACTCGCTCCAATTGCAATACCGATTCCCCTTGTAATAGCAAAGTCATGATCCGAGCACGATCCAGATGGGGCTGATCGCCATCCTGATCCTGCACACAAGTGACGTCAAACGCGGACAGCCGATTGACACCGTCCCAAGGCGTAACAGGCTCTAGATCGCGCCAACAGGCGCTACACTGCACATTGCCACGGACATTCATTGTATAGTTATCCGTATGCAGCAGCAGACCGGTAGACAGTTCCCCATCAACGGTCAGGCTGCCTTGACCATCACCCCAGAACCATTGCTCCGCCATCATATTTCCGGTTACATACACTTCCTGACCGCCAATTAGCATATACGGCGTATATAGATTACCAAGCACAATCAATCCACCCGCTCGCTGTGTATGCTCATTGGCAATCAGACGCTGAACGGTCAAATCTCCATCTACGAATAATACAGGTGGATGATGCGCTGCTCCTGCTAGGTGCTCGTCTATCGGATCATCGGACAACCAACCGGCGGTATGCGGATCATCCAGATTGAGTACATCCAGTTCCAGATGACCGTCATAATATAAAATCGTCTGCTCATCAACAGCTTCAGGTTGTCTGTTATTCCACCAGACAATCTGACGTTCAGCCGGTAGCTTGTGCTTAATATCCGCAAATGTCAGCTTTGCATAGGATCCGGTCTTCATTGAAATGTCCTCCTCTATATACATAGGCTGTATGGAGTTCTGGCTGTATGCCGGTAAGATGACGATCATGTCTAAACAACAGTTCTATCTGTCATATTGCAATCGTTATACAGTACTCTTACCCTGAATGATACCTTTTGTTCTCATTGTAAAATAGCATTTTTATAATCTCAACAATGAACTGACAGCGGAAGTCAATAGTTGCACCGACAAATGCTAAGTAGCTAATTTCCAATTTCTATTCATTTTTCCGATTTACGTCCGATATAGGTGAAGTCGATATGATGCAATGGAAGCAACGTACATAGTCATCACCGTACAGACCGCTTTTCCACCAAGCTATACCTGTAGCTATATCAGAATGAGTAAGTAGAGAAGGGAAGATTATTCATGATCAATCGCAATACCGAAATCATCTGGCAGCGGAACAAGCTGATCAGCTATATGCTGTGGGCAATTACTGTTATCAGCGCCGCCATCACTCTCCTGATCCCTGCCCTGTGGATATCCACGCTGGTCTCCATCGTTGTAACCGGCATCATCACCGGTATGAATGTTGCCAAAAAAGGCATTCATATCATTCCTTGGGTTGTGACTATCGCCATCATTGCAAGCGGAATTTATGTCAATATCGAATCGATCAGCACGATGCAAGGATTGCTCATCGTGTCTCCTTTGCTGCTGTATCCAACCAGCCGCTACTACAACATTGCATTCACTACATTACTTGCATACTTTATCCTGCATATTGTGATTGCACCTGCTGCCAGCACACCACTACTACTGACTGACATCATTAATATCAGTATGTTCATCGTAACTGGCATTATTTTCATTACTGTATCTCGCGTCAATCGTAATCTGTTTCAAGCTAGCGAAGATCGTTTGGTTGAGATCGCTCAATCCCAAACTCGTATGGAGCAGATCATGCAGCAAGTACGCCAATCGGTACATGGTCTGGCACGCTTCACCGAACAATTGAAGCAAAAAGTTAACGAAACTGGCACCATCACGTCCGAAGTGACCGCAGGCTTCAATCAAGTCGCTCGCAGTGTAGAATTACAAGCAAACAATGTGTATGAAATTTCCGAATCGTTATCTGTATCCGATCGTCATATTCAGGATGTAGCTGCGTATTCGTATCAAATGAAAGAATTGTCCGACACGATGACATCCAGCACCGAATCTGGCAGTCAACGGATGGAGCAATTGAATGGTCAAATGGGACAGCTGCACGACATGATGAACGAAGCAACAACCGATATGCAGAAATTCAACGAAGAAAGTCAATCGATGAGCGCGATGCTAAGCAGCATCTCCGATATCGCTCGCCAGACCAATCTGCTGGCATTGAATGCTGCTATTGAATCTGCGCGCGCTGGCGAACATGGTAAAGGCTTCGCTGTCGTTGCAGATGAAGTGCGTAAGCTCGCCGAAAGTTCCGGTCAATCCGCTACCGATATCGCCGCCATCCTGACTCGTTTGCAAGCACGTACACGCGATCTGAATGAGCGTTTTGACGGTATTCAGGCGTCGTTACAAGAAGGGCGTGCATCCGTTCAATCGGCTGCTGACGTATTCCGTAACGTGAACAATAGCTCCCAGCAAGTGTTGAGCCAAGCGTCCGACATTGAGAGTAGTTCTACAACGATGAAGGATTCCTCTGCGCGCGTCGTACACGAAGTGACTGAGATCTCTAGCATGACCCAACAATCCAGCGCTGCTGCCGAAGAGATTCTGGCGAGTATGGAGCAACAGCAGCAGTTGACCCAGCATATGGTGAATAGCTTTGCCGAATTGGAAGTGTTGTTCCAAGGGTTAAATGAGCTGGTATTGGATGATGAATTATCGTCAGCGGAGAATATCGCAGATTCTACAAACGTAGCTACAAATGGTACCCATGCACCTGCTAACATTACACCAAGCAATGCCAACGTTTCTTTGCAAAAGAAAGATACCAGCGTAGACCAACAAGCAAGCTAATGCTATTAAGCTACAATCCGTAGATCAGAGTATGCAATATGCAAGCTGCAAGCTGACTGCTTGAATGGATGGATGGAACATGATTTCGATAGTGGCAGTGCTTGTATTTTCATAAAGCGATCTACGTCTGTGTTCCCAAATTATTCGCAATTACAATACGCAGCATACTATATCGAAGCAATGCAAAAGGAGCGCATATCCCATTAAGGGGTATCCGCTCCTTTTCTCATATATACATACTCATACCGTTAACTGCTAACTGCTAACTGCTAACTGCTAACTGCTAACTGCTAACTGCTAACTGCTAACTGCTAACTGCTAACTGCTAACTGCTAACTGCTAACTGCTAACTGCTAACTGCTAACTGCTAACTGCTAAACTATGGTAATGCTTATAGTCATTTGGAATCAATAGAACGATGCACCTGCGCCAAAAATTTATCTACATATCCATAAAACAACTCCGGCTCACTCAAATGCACATTATGGTCGCTAGTCGTCATCTCATACGTCAGTGCATGAGGAACCAAAGTCGTCATCTTCTCCCACTCCTCATCCGGCAACGATTCACTGTCTTTCGCGCGAATGAGCAGAGTCGGACAATCCAACTGCGATAGAATATGATACCAGCTCACATTGTGAAGAATATTTGCTGCCATCGCTTGCCGACTGAACAAAAAGGTTACACCTTCCTCCGTCTCCACCAGACTTTTCATAAAATACTGACAGCTAATTTCCGTATCCTGCGTCGCCCGCAAATACTGCTCTGCTTCCGTCCGACTGGCAAAAGGCAAAGGCCAATCCGCCGTCACCGGATCGACGTCCGGCAACTGCTCTAGTGAAATCTCCACCCGCACATCCGGTCCAAACGCCGCTTTGTCCAGAATTCCCAGCGCCAGCACTTGCTCTGGATATGTCGTCGTCAAATAAGCCGCCACCTGTCCGCCCAACGAATGCCCGATGACGATTGCAGCCGAGATATGTAGCGCCAGCAGCAATTGATGCGCATCTTCCGCCAGTTCCTCCGCTGTGTACCGTCCCAGCGGCTTATCACTCAGCCCATGCCCCCGATGATCCTGCGCAATGATGCGGTAATCTTCGCCATAACGCTGCATAAACTCCGTCCATGTCTCCGCTCTGCCGTATCGTCCATGCAAACACAGAATGACTGGCTTCCCTTCTGTATGTGTGTCCAGATAAAATAACTTCACCTGCTGTAGCTGTATTGTATGTCTCTGTACGCGAACCATATGTATCCTCCTTGAATTGCATATATCTTCAAACAAAAATGCCAGACAGACACACGCCTGCTGACACACATTTGCTGTCTGCTCAACTAGTATATCATGCCCGTGCAAAAGCAATAAAATCTAACGTCCTAACTTGAATTATCTACCACATTTCCACCCTACATGATTCATCCATATTACACAGTTCATCTGCCGCAACCCTTTCTGCTATAATATGGGCTAGATCTAACAAACGAATGTATTGACTATGAACCACCATCTGAAAGGAGCCACTTCCATGTCTAATACCGTATCCATCAAATGGCTGCTCGCCCGCCTGTACGAACCCGATCTCGTCGTCGCCGATTGCCGCTTCTGGCTAAACGACGCACAGGCTGGTCGCCAAAAATATAACGAAGAACATATCCCGCGCGCCATTTATTTCGATCTGAAAGAAGACCTTTCTTCCCCAATTAGCACTCACGGTGGAAGCCATCCCATGCCAGAAGCGGAACACATCGCCAAAACATTAGGACGCGCCGGGCTGAGCCAAGACGACCGTATCGTGATTTATGATGATAACAATGGGATGTATGCTGCCCGTTTGTGGTGGACGCTGACCTATCTCGGTCATACACAGGTTTACATATTGGAGCAGGACTTTAGCGCTTGGAAAAAAGCAGGTTTCCCAGTTACAGATGAACAACCGATCGTCGTACCCAAAACCTTTGAAGCTCGTCCGCAAGAGGGTTTGCTGGTAGATATTGACTACGTCCGTCCGTTATCGCAAAGATTATCTGGTCAAACGCAAGGGAAGGATACGAATACTGAACATGCTGGGAATACGCAAATTGGCAATGCTGATACAGCTGCTTCCACCGTATTGATCGACTCCCGCGCACGCAACCGCTACTTGGGATTGGAAGAGACGATGTACAGCAAAGCCGGACATATTCCGGGTGCTGTGAATTTCTTCTGGCAGGATGTACTGACGGAAACGGGTAGTTTGAAATCGAAGGAACAGCTGGAAGAGCATTTTGCTGGGCTGGATAAAAAAGCGGAGATTATTGTATATTGTGGGTCTGGGGTATCGGCTTGCCCGAATATACTGGCGCTGAAGCAGGTTGGGTTTGAGAATGTGAAGTTGTATACAGGTAGTTGGAGCGATTGGATTAGTTATGAAGAGAATCCGATTGCGACTGGGGAAGAAAGTATAGGTTAGTTTAGAGCTGGAAAGCCCGCGTCTATCGCGGGCTTCTTGGTTTCAAGGTGATTTGGGAGAATATGAAGTATAGAAGATAAGTTTGGCTACCGTCCAACGTTTCAATATCCATGAAGTTAATAAGAGATCAATACAAAACTGAAGTTTTTCAAAAAATAAATATAAAATATCACTATAGTAAACAGTGTAAGGGTGGCATCTTAAAGTTTTATTTAACCTTTCTGAAACGAAGATGTACTATTTTCTCATTTGTCTTTTCTAATCTTAATTCTTCTCTTAGACTATCTCTCAGGTTTGTTATTAAGGGTTGAATATCTGTTACGCCATTATCTTGTAATTGTTTTGAGATTTCTTTTGCCATTTTAATTTGTTGATTATTTCCAATAACTGCCACGATTACTGTAATAGAATTTCTAAGTATTTCAATTAATAAATCCATAAAACACTCTTCCTATTTTAAAGCTATTTTAACTAAAGTTCCTTTATTTACAATACAGCACATATTAGATTCCTAATAAAAATAAGACCTCAGATGAATGTAGGTAATATAAAAATCATTTCACATGACGGTATTACCTGCTTATATACTACATAAATAGAAACACATTTTCTTTAATTTCTACCTTGATTACAATAAGGTATCCCTTCTCCCATGATCAATTTCCGTAATCCATTTTCATAATAAGGCATTAACTCTTCTGCTTGCTCAATGTCTAACCAAGCAATTTCCGCAATCTCATCTGCTCTAACTAGTTCTTCATTGCCTCCAACAACCTTACCTTTAAATGTAATAAATAATGCGTGTTCTTGCTTTTCCAGAAATACACGTTCTTGAATTGCTACGATTCCATCTACTTTAATATCCAATCCTGTTTCTTCTTTTGCTTCTCGGATAGCTGCCTGATCCAGAGATTCATTCTTCTCAACCGCTCCGCCTGGCAATGACCAGCGATTACCGGCTGGATCGATATTGCAAACAGCTAATACTTTAGATTGTGTAGAATTGGTAATTAGGGAATAGACGACATTGACTCTGATCATTTAGTTTCGACTCCTTTGATTTCTAGTAATTATAGTACGAAGAATTCAGGCTTTTTTATAACTGCATGAGTAGTTCTGTGTTCTACAATCATACGCTAAAATAAACTACGTCTACTACATAAGAATATACCTACACACAATAATTTACACTCAATCACCTCGCTCCCCATCCTCACAGTTTCAACCGCCTATTACCGGGTAAGGAACATCTAACCGTATCTTCTCACTATCTACTACGTGTTAGATGCGGTTTTCTGATATTATCCATTCTCATTCATTCCAACCTATATATAATAAAAAGTTTATATACCGAGAGGAGTCAATTCATGAACGTTCAACGGGCACTTATTTCAGGTGCGAGTATTGCCGGGCTTAGTACTGCATTTTGGCTAAGTAAAGTAGGCTGGGAGATTACGATTATTGAACGGGCGCGTACGTTTCGTGACGGTGGGCAGAATGTGGATGTACGTGGGATTGCACGCGATGTTTTGAAGCAAATGGGGTTGGAAGAGCAGGTTCGGAAGCAAACAACTACCGAGAAAGGTACCGCCTTTGTAAACGAAAAAGGTCAGGTTGTCGGTGCTTTTCCGGTAGAGGATTCGGATGGTATGACAGCAGAGCTAGAGATTCTGCGGGGCGATCTGGCGCGTATCGTACTGGAAGCTCTTCCGCCGAGTGTGGATATTCGTTATGGCGACTGGATTGAGCATGTGATCCATCATGACGAGCAGGTTGAGGTTCAGCTGCATTCGGGGCAAACGGAACGCTACGACTTGCTCATTATTGCGGAAGGTGTTCGTTCCAAAACCCGGGATATGTTATTCGGAGACGTTATCTCTCGACGCGAACTTGGGCTGAATATTGCGTACGGGACGATTGAACGGACAAACGAAGACGATCATTGGTGGCGCTGGTATACGTCTACAGGCGGTCGCCAGATTTCCCTTCGCCCGGATAATCGGGGAACGATTCGTGCGATGCTGGCGTTCAAAGATCGCGGCAACAATCTTGCCGCCATGTCTTCTGAAGAAGCTCGCGCTGCATTGCGAGATATTTTTGCCGGAGCAGGCTGGCAGGATGAGCGAGTGATCCACGGATTCGCCACATCGCAGGATGTTTATTTTGATTATTTAACTCAGATTATGATGTCGTCTTGGTCAAAAGGCAGAGTGTGCGTTACCGGCGACGCTGCATGGTGCGTAACTCCGATCGGTGGCGGCGGTTCTTCGCTAGCATTGATTGGCGGATATGTTCTGGCAGCGTTCTTATCACAGGGTACATCTGGCGAATCCACAGACATTCAAGATTGTCTCAACAAGTATGAACAATGGATGCGTCCAATTATTGATAAAGCGCAGCATTTGCCGCCAGGAGCACCGGATTTCTTTTACCCGCAGACCAAGCTGGGAGTTGGGACGATGCAGACGTTTATCCGAATCGCCAGCTTCGGTCCGTTTCGTAAGCTTGCTTCGCGCATCGGTCATGTCGCGCGTACCAAGCAGCAACTTCCCGAGATACGCATCGTTCAACATACACCGTGAATCAATACGCGTACTTGGTTAGCATGTAGCAATGTCAGATGGACAGGTTCAGCTGAGGGCATAAGTAGTGACTATGCATTCAACGTAACACACCTCTGATTAAATGATATTTGACCGATCTCAAAAAACAATCTCCCCGGTATGAGAAAGGAATGACATTGGTCTTCCATTTTCGTATCGGGGAGATTGTTTGTGTTGTTGGGACATTAGATTATGGTACGTTTGCTTGTGTACCAAGATGCTCACGATGCTTATATCGCCGTCCTTACCATTTCAACAGAGAGATTATTATACAAATCTCTTATTATTGAACAGATGGCATAGACTTGTACTCTCTTTGCCATCCTTTTCCTAATCAAGACTTCGTATCGTCTTCGTGCATATCCTTCATCACCTGATCTCGATACTGCTGCCATTTTTGGAAGCCTTTTTCTGGATGATCGGCAAAATCGATAATTCCTTCGCCGTCATCAATTAGCGTCCATCCTGTTTCCTCGTTGATGATCCTTAGTACTTCGATAGCATCATCGTCACCTCTAATATGCAGCATGATACTATCAATCTCTTCCTCCGATCCGATGTTAAATTCAATAAAATAATGCTCACGCTCCAACGTTCCCCAGGCAGAATCTCTAAAATCTCCATCTGGAAATAGCGATCGGAGTCTGTCGATCACGGTATGCTTGCTTCCCAAAGGTATCACTTGATCTTCCGTGATCTCTTCAATGTCCGTAATTTCTCCAGTGATATGTAAAATCATGACGTCCCAACTCATAACGTTGTCATCCTTTCTATATGATTCCTGCGCATCAGATATTGTCTAATACAACCGAAATGGATATGACCGTCAGCTCATATGTAGAGTAGATCCATCATTACAGATCAACTTCCACATTCCCCTATCTTCAACCCGCCAGCAATACAGCTGCGATAAAAATCAACTGAATGATCGTTCTCACCAGTAAACCTGTAACTGGCTTACCACCGATTGTCAGTTTCTTTTTCGCTGCAAACACATTGGCAGGGAACATGGCAATCAACAGCACAGCCAAGCCGATCGAAGCTGCTCTGGAAGTAGCATCGAACAGAATGCCAATCGCTCCGGCAATTTCGAGCACACCCGTAATCGTTATGATCCAATCCGGTCTCGGAAATGCAGGCGGAACCATACGAATCATATCGGAACGCTTGCTGCCCCAATGTGTAGACGCCCCCAACAAAAACATGACGGCAACGGCTGCCTGAAGCGAATGTTGCCATTCCTGAAAATGAGAAATACCAACTATGCCTAGACCTTCGAATACGATGAATGATACGATTAACGCGTAAAAGGCAATCATATATATCTCCTTTCGTTTGTGTAGTAGGGATGAGTCTATATTTTTGTTGTTCGTTATGATGAGAATAATGTACATAGTCCATTTTAAAGGGGGTCATTCATCAACAGACTTCGACGTATTGGAAATAAAAGTGGTTATGTTATGTGCAAGTCCATTGCTTATTCAATATACATATTTACTTGTTAACCCCCAATAATCGTAATCATATTTGTCAGGATGAAGTAAAAGCTCTTTGGATCGTATGACCCAATCTTTCAATTGTCTCGATTTCGCTCGACTTTCTAATTTATTCAATGAATCAGAAAGCCTGCTCATTTGCTCAACATCTCCAGAACTTACTATATCTCCAGTAAAAACATAAAGGCAGCTAAGAAAAAATTGAATATGCTTACAATCCGGATCATCTACAAAGCCACAAATCATCGGTATGTTCTCAAACTCATTCACTGCCAGTTCCCAATCCTGATCTGGGATTTTCTCTTTGCTATATGCCCATCTTCTAATATCTTCAGGAGTCGGATTCCAGATATGATTCGAATCTCTAAACACAATCTCATCTCCTTACAGCTCAATGATTATTAATGCAATTACATATTCTACAATAATATACTACTAGCAATTGATCTTAAAATGCTGGATCAGGATCGCTGCTGCCTCGCGCGCGTGCACAGCAGACTGTGGATCAGATTGCAGCATATACGTCGTAATTGCTCCTTCTACTAACAAATACAATGCACTTGCTAGCGCTTCTGGTTGCTTGTAATCCGATTGCTCCACTAGCTGCTCGATATACTCACGTAAAATTATTTTATACCGCCGGGTCGCCTCAAAATACGGATGACTGCGATCCAGATATTCCGATGCCGTCTTAATAAACGCACACCCAGTAAAGCCCGGCGCCGCAAACCATTCACCCAGCACATCATACACCGCGAGCAAACGCTCCTGCGGCGTATTGCCCTTTTGCTCTACTGAAGACTGAAACCAATCTCTCCACTGCTCATCCTGTCGTTCCAGATACGCCAACACCAGCTTATCCTTGGACGAAAAGTGGTTGTATAACGTCATCTTCGCAACTTGCGATTCCGTAACCACCTGATCGACCCCAGTCGCACGAATACCCTGTTTATTAAAAAGATCTGACGCCACGCGCAAAATCTGTTCTTTTTTGCTTTTATTAACCATCTAACAATCTCCATTCCATGTGCACTTGCATTAATTTATTTTCAACATATACAGACCTGTATACTTATACTAAAGCTGTACGACTAGAATTGCAAATAAAGCACCAAATAAAAACACTTGAAACTATACAGACCTGTATGTATAATTCAAAACGAACAGAATCCTGCAGGTTCTATTTCATATCCTACGATGAGGTGATTGATATGAACGTCCAACACAAGATTGCTGTTGTGCAAGGGTTGAACTTATTTTACCGAGAAGCAGGCAACCGGAATAACCCAACTATTTTACTGCTTCATGGGTTTCCGTCCTCTTCTCATATGTATCGCAATCTAATACTGCAACTGGAAGATGATTACCATATAATCGCTCCTGACTATCCGGGCTTTGGCAATAGCGACCAACCGTCCATGACGGAATTTGATTATACATTTGAAGGGATTGCTGAGTTGGTCAATGCTTTTGTGGAGCAATTGAATCTGAAGCAATATAGCCTCTATGTGCATGACTATGGCGCTCCAGTCGGCTACCGATTAGCGGTTATGCATCCCGAACGTGTACAAGCCATCATCACCCAAAATGGGAATGCGTACGAGATTGGATTAGAGTCGGCATGGGCGCCGATTCAGGCATTTTGGCAAAACCCGGACGATGCTGCTGTTCGTCAAGGTGTAGTGGACCTGTTATCGATTGCGATAACGAAGCTGCAATACGTCAATGGCACACGCAATCCGCAGAGCATCAGCCCGGACAATTGGAACAACGACCAGATTCATCTGGATCGCGAAGGCAATCAGGAGATTCAGCTTGCGCTCTATTATGATTATCAGAACAACCTCAAGCAGTATCCGACATGGCATGAATATTTCCGTGAGTATCAGCCGCCTGTATTAGTCGCATGGGGCAAAAATGATATGTTTTTTGGTGTCAAAGGGGCGCTTGCGTATATGGATGATCTGGAAGACGTGGATGTGCATCTGTTGAATACCGGGCATTTTCCGTTGGAAGAAGATTTGGATATCAGCGTGTCGTTGATTCGTGATTTTCTGAAGCGGCGGTTGTGGACAGTGTGATTTTATAATATTCAGACAGATTTATTTGAAATAACGTTGTCTGCACTGGCTTTGTTTATACAGTGTTGATTTTTTACTTTGAGCCTTTATTCATAGCTGTGATTTTACTCGGTTCCCTATACATGCATAAATAAAAGCAAGCAGCGCTAAGCATATCGGCAGTGCTGCTTACTCTTATTTCCTATGCAATACTCCAAACTCAACGCCTTTAATCTGGTGACTCCAGCGAAATTGGTTGTGGATTTAGTGATACCCATTCTACAGCCAGTTGGCATAATCTCGCTGGTCCCTCCGTGCTGTCTCCATCATGAAGTTGTTTTGCCAAAGCTTCTGCCTCTTTCAGTAAGGCATCGCTTAATGGTGTTTCCAGACTAAAATTGCGCAGCATTTTGCGGAATTGGTTATCCCAATTCACTTCGCCATTATCCAAAATCTCATGCGAGACTTTGCCGATAATTCGGATCACTTCGCTTGAACCGTAGACGCGGAACCAGAAGATGAAATAAGTACATTCCATAGCTCATCACGCTGCGCCTGCCAACCGTGTGTAGATATCAGGATCTGCGATACACTATCATGTATCTTACGCTGTTGAATCGGTACAAGCTCGAATAGCTTATAGAGATGTGCAAGCCCTTCATCCGTTTCTTGGATATATTCTTTGTTAAATCGTTCTCGATGAAATTCAAAATGAGTACCGATATATTTAATATCGTCTTTCGTGTTCGGCGTTTTTGCAGCTCCTACTTCCAGCAATAGATCAGCAATCTTCGCCGTCTCTGCAATATCGATATTGGAGCATGTTGCCAAAGCCTTTTCCAGCGGAGTCTGATGCTGATTGTTTTGCGCATGGATATTGACGCCTTTGGCAATCCAATCAATGCATGAACAGCAGCAGACTTATGTGAACCAACAGCAGTGAATAACGGAGTCTCGTTCTGATAATCCACTGCTTCCATATCTGCACCCTACTCCACCAACCAACGAATCAATTCTTCCAGCACATTGTAAAAACTCAGTGCAGTTATTTTACTGTAGCCACCTCGCGCATCATATTCACATATGGTAAACACTTCTTTCAATGCGAACAGATCGCGACCATATTAGTGCTGTGTTGCTCTATTTTATAGAATGGAAGTATATTCATAGATCAGCAGTTTATGACTACGCTCTTCGTCGATGTAAATATATTTAATAAGATTGCAGTGGATTTTATTCCTAATAATCAAATGCAATCAAAGTATTAAAATATGCACTATAGCAGATTATTTCTATAGTTCATAACCTATATTTAGTATTGATAAATTAAATCATTCGTTATTTTCTTTCTTAAACTTTTCTACGTCAGAAACTAATTCTTTAAATAATCGATCTATTGCGATATATAAAATGACTGCTGAACTAATGAATATATATTCAAACGTAATTTTTCCAGATCCGTCTAGATATTGATTAAATTTTTCATATACTTCAAAAAAAACATAAAAAATAATAAGAGAATAAATTATAAATCTTCTCATGAAAATATTCTCGTATTTATTGAAAGTAATTTCTAAAATAATATTTTTTCCATACAAGTTTTACATACACCCAAATATTAGAATAAATAGGTAAAAATAAAAGCGTAATGAAGTAAAATTTATCTTCCCAATGAAAAATAGAAATTAAATATAAAGAGAGATATAAAGGAACTAGTAACAAAAATATGTGTGCTAACTGTTCAAGAAATAATATGAACCTTTTTGCAAGATAGCTTTTCCAAATTTGCCTGTGGGTTATCCAACCAATAATCCCTACAGTAACTGGTACACTATGTCTCCTTCTAAATTCATGATAAGCACTCGTTTCAATAATGATTAATATTATAAAAACAAAAAAGTATATTAGTAATGTTGAAGATATTTCGCCAGAAAAAGCACCTAAGTTGATACTTAAAACCAAAAACGAAATCATCAAAACAAAGAAAAATAGTTCAAGAATATACAACCAGTAAGTAGACTTTAATCTTTTTGCGATAGATACACCTAATGATTCACATATTGGTAAAACAATTTTCATAAATATATATGTAAATAATATACTTAATATCGAAATTGCACCTATAATTATTCCAATAACAATTAAATTTTTAGTCATATCGCTATCTTCCCATTCATATCAATTTTATTTTTATAAAACTTAAACTTTATCTGTGAGATATATTTTTGTTTTAAGGAAATTGCTGCATCATATTTGGTATCTCAAATATCCGGGTGTTTTATTCGTACTTGGTCAGTAAAGTATTGTTCTATCCTTGCAAGTTCCCGATGTACTTCCAATCGATTCAATTTTTGTTCGCCGCCCTCTTTTACATTCAAGTATCGAACCCAGAGATCGCTGTCGATATATACATCAACAATCTCTTCATAGCTGTATACAAACTCACTATCTTCCTTTCTTATTAGTAATCCTGAGTACAGTTGCAGCAATTTGTTCAAATGTGCATCCATGGTTTTAAATAGTGTATACATTTCTATAAAAGGTACTCTTCTCATGTTGGAAATATCCCTCACACCTACATATTCATATGCACTGACTTTGTCCAACAGCTCATGCTTATATTCCCCAAAATTAGACTGTGCTTGACGAAGAGAAAGATGGTTAGCTCCCCCTTCAAAATCTGCATCATAATACTGTAAATCATCATCTTCCCAATAACAAATATTACAAATAAAAAAGGACCCCGGCGGTTCTTCGTCAAGGGTTCTATATCCATAACAGGGACAGATATACATCATGTTAAACCAACTCCTTATTCAAAAACTTGCCGCAATTCAACCTGACCTTCGCCATTCCCCTGCGGATCTGGCATTTTCTTCGCCCATTGAATGGCTTCATCTTTGGATGATACATCGATAAGAATGAAGCCAGCTACGGTATTGTAAGGATCAGTAAAGGGGCCTTCGCTAATCACGGGGTTGCCACCTGTTTCAGGATAAGACAAACGAATGGCGTTAGAGCTGGGATGAAGTCCTTTTGCCATTACACGTACACCTGCATCCTTCAATTCCTGATTATACCGGTTCATGGCTTCCATCAGCTCTGGACTTGGGAGATGTCCGGCTTCTGAATTTGCCGAAGCTTTAACGATGATCATAAACAACATCTTGATTCCTCCTTTATGTTTAAGTTCGCTTTTTGTGAGAGCGTCTATTTATGATTTAACCTCGATATTAGATGTTGATTACACTAAGGCTTTTGACTCCAAGGTGTTAATGTGCCAACCAGATGATAATTAGAGTCTCCCATGATTCCTTCCATCACTCCACTGGCAATTTCGGTATTGGTCAACCAGCGCGAGCCCGTAGGTTCGATCACGAAGCCAAGCTGAATTTGATAATATGCGTAGTTCTCCGTCTGGTTGATACTCTGCACGTACTTCTCCACATTCGCGCCACTACCCAGCACATGAAATAGCTTCCACTTCTTACTACTCCTTTGCTTTATTTCGCTATCCAACATATGAATGATTGGTTGCCCATTGCCATGAATCCATGCCACTACCAGATCATAGCTACCGTTTGCAGTTATGGATTGCTTTATTGCGTTTCTAAATTCGATTTCGTTGCTGTAGTCGACTGGAATGGAAGTGATATTGGGCTTCAAGTCGGACAACTGCTTCAGCTTCGTTACATTTCTGCCAATGATCGATACAAAATAATCTTGATCCGCAAGCCATAATGAGGTTTGCGCCAGCATTCCTGATCCGCCGATAACGAGTGCGTGCTTCATCACTGTTCTCCTTTCATCCATTACAAGTAATGTTTCAAATCCATCAAATCATAAATGATCCCGTCATGCTCAAAATCAGCTTTATCATAACGATTACACTTCCAAATCCCTTTCATTCCTACACGTCTACTCGCCATCACATCGTTAACAGGGTGATCGCCAACATATATTGCTTCACAAGCCTCTATCTCCAAACGTTCAAGCGCCCTTTTAAAAATAGAAACATCTGGCTTTCTGATTCCTTCAAGTTCAGATACCATAATAAATTCAAAATAATGACGAATACCAAGGGATTCTACATTGCCCAGTTGAAAATCACTAAATCCATTCGTAATCATGCCAAGCTTGATTTTTTGGGAAATAATATGCTCTAACAACTCTGTAAGATGAGGAAATGGGATGCAATGATTTTTAAAGTTTTCTATGTAATCGGCTAATAGTTCGTCTGCGCTAATGTTCCAGATCTGATATTCCTCAATAAGAGAAGCGTACACGATATCTTTCCACATATAACCCTTGTTGTCCAGCTGAATAAAGCGAGCAACATATTCGTCTTTATCAATGAAATGGAGTACGTCTAGTCGATCATACTGATCTCTAATAAAGCTCTCCAAAGAAAGATCGCGATCCAACAGTGTTCCATCTAAATCAAAAATAACTGCTTTGATCAACGCGCCACTCCTTTGTTCATGTGATTAACGTTTATTGTAAATGTTTCGTAGAAGCAAACTGGTCAATCGAGAATGTATTGCCATCATAACTTAACTTCGTAATAGAACATTCGGATACGAGCTGGCTCTGCTGCAAAATAAAATCAGATCTGAGTTTATTCAATATAGACTCGGGAAAAAAGTTAGTAAGATAATCGGTAATTAGCCCCCCATGCGTAATCATCACAATATTACTACTCTTGGGATATTGATCAATTAATGCCATCAACAATAAAAACAGCCGTTCTCCAGCCTCATGAGCGGAATCACCTATCGGCGGTATATAATGAGGTTCCATCGTGCATCGATCCCACATCTCAACAAATTCTTGAAACGTCTGTTCCGGCAAATCTCCCCAATTCACACGCTCTCGCAGACGCTGGTCTACTTGAACTGCCACACCAGTTACCTGTGATATATAGGAAGCTGTAGAAATAGCTCTTTGTAGAGGACTTGAGATAAGCGCCGTTATCGGCACATGATCAAAATATTGCGCTGTCTTCTGTGCCTGACTAATACCTTCTATTGTAATATCCACATTCCCTACAGCCTTTTCCTTTACGGCATGACGAACTAGAAAGAATTGCATAGTCATCATTCTTCTCCTTTGACTATATGAGAATTAAATACTTAAAATATGTACGGTATATTTATACTAGGTGTTTTACGATGTACTGTGTTTCAAATAGCCAAATCTTCACTTTCTTTGATACTTAAATACTCAATATCAGTACAATAAAAATGTATAGCTGCATCCTCATAATCTTCGATCTCATATTTCATTGGATGATAACCATATTTTGTTACATCCTTAATATTAAAACCACTTATGTATGTCAGAATTGCTCTAGACTCAAAATTCAAAGATTCTACACCCGAAAATCGTATACATAACTCATAAGTTATTTCATTTTCTTTAAGCAAAAATGTCACATCAAGTGTAGAAATCGGCTCGAAATATTTGTTGTGAATAATGCGCAAATGAAAATCTGAAATCCATTTTAGTCTATGAATTGCAAAATGACCGATAATAGATTGTATTTCTTCGATCTTCTTGATCATTTTTAAATACTCTCCCTAAAAAACAAATTTTATATATATGATCATTTGCTATTGAGCACTGGCATGTCACAGTGATTGAATATCTAATACACTTCAACCATTTTTTATTATTGCTAGCTCAGTCTATTATTGCATTGGTAATATGTCTAAGTTCAGCAAGATCTTGTCTGAGACTTTCAGCCACCTCGGTCATGTGATGGCGAGTAAAAACGAATGTACTCTGCGTTTTCAGTTGAGGATCTTCAAAAGGAATTTGCTCTGTACGCCAAGTGATATTTTGTCCTTCATGAATGACTTCAACATAATATCCGCCGCAACCAAAAATGCCGCATGAGCATGTGAACAATGGATAGATGCCCGGACGAAGCAACGTATTGAAAAATTCCTCCACAACCAGTATTTCGTCATGAGCTAATTTATTGCCATTTATGTATACAAGTAACTTCCAATCAACAACGGAAACCATCTTCCCTTTTACTTTACTTATGTTTCTGTAGACCCTTTTTTTCTCTACTTGCAGCTCAATAGATAATGTATCGTAGTGTAAATGGTCATTTTGCTTTTCAGGGAATGGATCTCGTTTACAATATTTAAAGTCCATTATTAAATCTCCATTCTTTGTTTACTGTCATGATAGCGTAGCGTGTTTGATCTTTTTCGCCATACGTTTCCATCATATTGTCCAGCAAGGATTGTTTAAACTCAGCAATCAAATAAGGTACTTTTTCGGTAACTTCAATGTTCACCCTTCCTATCATTGCTTGTTCTTACAGAAGATTCAAAAAAGAGATTGGCTGACTTATTGAACAGCATACATACAGTTATGAAAAGATACAGGATTCTTGGAATGACGTAATCTGCATATATAACGATAGCCGACACACACCATCCAACAACAAGCAGACGACCGATGTTCTTTCCTTTCCATACCAACATGCCTCCAATCAGCAAAGCCAAGCTTCCGGCATACATAATAACGAAGTTGACCCATCTGGGCAGTTCATAAAACATAGTTGCTGTAATAGCAAGACCGTTACGTAAAACAATAGAATACGACACAAGATTGGCAAAGCCGATAAGAATAAGCAAAACAGAAATGATATTTACTGATAAAGGTCTTTTGGTCAAAGATTACACATCCTATACTAGTTTGAACTATTGACGCGCAAATGATGGATTATGTTGCTAAACTGCTTATTTCATGCCTGAACATGAAACCTTTTCTATTCAAGATAGTCATATGGTAAAGTATACCGAGTAGAGGCCGATATATAGGATGGGCAGTAAGTTCGTGTTACGAAGCTCATTTTATAACGAAAAAGGATGTGCATATTTTTATGAATTTGCAAAAATGGATGTTATCAGCAGCTTTTATCGTAGTATTATCCGGCTGTGGAAATAGTAAGGAAGTAGACAGCAACCAGCAAGATACATATTCCTCTTCTGCACCAACCGTGCAAAGTAGTACCGATGCAGCTTCAACAGAAACGGATGATGTAGCAGCCAACAGTGGCAACGCTTCTGAATTATCCACTAAGGAAAAAGAAGATATTCGACTGTATTTGCAACAATACTATGCAGGCATCAACTATATAGGACAAGAAATGAGTAAAGCAGGGGATGTCGAAAACTTGCCCTCGGATGCGACCAATGAAGAGATTATAGCTTATTTTCAGACACATAATAACAATATAAATGATCAATTGCAAAAGCTTCAATCTATGAAATTTCCGCAAATCAATAACGAAGATATACGTACGGAAGTAGAAAGTATTCGCGATCGTGGTTGGTATTTTGCTAGTACAGGTAGAGATGTAGTGTCAAAAAGTATCGAATATATGCAATCAGATGACGAATCTCTTTATGAGCAGACTCAGGAACTCGTTAACGAAATGGCTACCACTTTGGCTCTGCTTCAAAAACAAATGGAACAATTGAATCTCAAACTTCAATAATACGAATACGACTCTGATTATATGTTCTGGATTGTAGAAGTGAACCAACGTCTTTTTCACTTTAAAACTTGATTATTAGCATATGAGAAGCCCGTACAAAACGGGCTTTTTATCATTGTATCTTACTGGGACTGATTTACATGGCTCTGTTCAATGACATGTTTAACATTACACTCTCATTCCTCTTCTAATTTCAATCCAGCTTATACGTATACGTATGAGTCGAATGATCCGAAGCAAATGTGTAGCGGAATGACAACGTACCGTTATCGTTTTTTACGAATGTAATGATACTGTCTTCGCTTGGATATGCGAATCGGTCGGCGGCGGCTTGGATGAGGAACTGTTTTTCTTTTGCTGGTAGATTCAGTACTTCGTGCAGATAGACGGGTTTGTTCGTTTCTCGGTTATACACAATCAGATGCTGGGTTTCGTATTCGCGGACGATTAGGAATGGAGCTTCGGCGTGTTCGACCAGATAGTTATATGCTGGATTTAATGGAGCAGCCCAATGGTAGGATGCCGTCTGTTGACCTGTTGGTGTGACAAAGTCGGTTTGTTTGCCATTGGTCAGTACATAGTCACCATTGCTCGTATCGATACTGGTGTCCTTGAAGTCGCCGACAATAGATAAAACGCTTTGTTTTACGATCATGTTCTTGGCTGCGATGAAGCGTTCTGTTGTACGGATGCGGTTGTTGACGCCGACAGCTTCTATGGCTTTGATATACGCGGATGACTCTGACAGCTTCTTCACTTCAAAGTCGGTGGAATAGTACAGATCGATGTTCACTTTACCGATGAGGTTGCCACGCTTCTGACCAATCGCTTGGTATACATGCTTGGTATCGCGGTTGATCCAGTAGGTGAGATTGTGATCCATGCCCATCACATACAAGGAAGGCAGAGTAATGATTCGATTAGGCGAATCCCAAGATACAGTCTGCTTTAAGGCGCTGGCGATGAATTTTAGTGGGAGATAGGTAGCTCCATTGATGATCTGAGCGGGTACGTCAAGACGGACTATTTTGCCATCTACCGCAGCGGTTTGGCTGCCGATGGTCAGTTGAATGGTATGTTCGGCTCCATATAGCGAAACGGTTTGGTTGGTAGCATTCCAGAAAGTACGCAGACTGGCATGTTGACTAAGTTCACGAATCGGTAGCAGTACTCTTCCGTCTTTGATATAAACAGGATTGGTGAGTGTAACACGGTAACGATCGCCGCCGGAATCGATACTTGCTTCTTTTATACTGACTGTACTACTTGCTTGGGCAGAAGATGGTAGTGTACTGCAAGTCAGGCATAGGCTTGTCACGATCGTCAAAGCTGTAATCCATTTACGCATATTGGGCAACCTCCTAATTTATGTATGTATAATTGATGACGGTTATATGTTTGAAAAGGTTTCATTGTAAGCAAAATATGAAAAAATGCTCCCACAGTTTTGCGAGAGCATCGGTGGATATAGGCAGTACATCATTGACGATTCATTTCATGTAATTACGAGATGGTCTAGCACAATCTGGGCCGATTCTTGCGTACTATATCGCATACTATCTCTATGCTCGTATCCGATTATTTCTGTTCCACTACAGGAGAAGATTGCAAAATATACCGTATATAATCGGCTGCACTCTGCTCCACCTGCTCATCTGTTGCCTGAAACGAAGCTCCGAAAAATGCGAAATACGGCAGTTCAATAGCTCCGACATGATGCAGACTTGCTTTGAACGGAGCGATAAGCTGCTCTACTGTAAACGAAACGGAACCATCTGGTAGGTAGCTAGTCTGTGTATTTCCAATGGACATGGACAGCCCGAATGATTTGCCTTGTAAACGATCGCCTGTCGATCCATATGCCCAGCCGTAGGCGAACACGTCGTCCATCCATTTTTTCAGTAACGGTGGATAGCTGTACCAGTATAATGGAAATTGTAAAATCACCGTATCGTATTGCTCCAGCAAGCGCTGTTCTCGTTCTACATCGATCTGCCAATCCGGATATTCAGTATATAATTCGTGCACCGTTATCTCTTGTGGATGCTGTAACAATTCTTGCTGCCAGCGGCGATTGACACGCGATACCTCCAGATTCGGATGTGCGAGAATTACTAATGTTTGTGTCATATCCTGTACTCCTTTCCTATCTCTCTATAGGATTTATAGTGTATGCATCTTCCTGTACTTCGGAATATCCCTATTATGCTACTGTCCATTCAAGATGAAAATACACACAATGAAGTAAGATACTTACCTGAAAGTGTGTACTGGACGGTAGCTATCTGCTATGCCAGAATAAAGGTTTACGATGATATCATTCTTTGCAATGAATAGAAGTTCATCCGTCCATTCCTAAAGTGAAATCTATCTGTTCCATGCATCCATACAAGCATATATTGGCAAATTACAATGAAGAGGAATGAGATCATGAAACAATATAATCTAGGCATTGAAGCCACATTGGAAATCATCGGTGGTAAATGGAAAGCGCTGATTATCTGCCTGCTCATCACTGGTGTTAAACGTACTGGACAACTGGAACGCAGCATCACTGGCATTTCACAAAAAGTACTGATCCAGCAACTACGCGAACTGGAACGCGATGGTCTGGTAGAACGCAAGGTGTATGACCAAATGCCGCCACGCGTTGAATACAGTCTGACTCCATATGGTGTCACTGCCAATCGTATTGTGGAAGTGATGTGCGCGTGGGGAACGGAAAATATCCATATGCGCCAGCAAGCAGGTGAAGAGATTGAATTATTGGAAAACGAGCCAGAGGCATCCTATGCGCCAGTGTCCAAGTAGTACAATCGGTCGTTTGTAGAAGTGCCCTATTCTCCCATGATTGACACTCTGCCTGTCCGGGTAAATGCAGTACGAGCAGGATTGAGAATGATCAACGAACAGGAGGATAACGACATGCTAGGGAAAAAGACCATTTTCATCACAGGTGCAGGAACCGGACTCGGAAAAGGCGCTGCCATCGGGCTTGCACAAAAAGGACACCGCGTTATTGCTACCGTTGAAACGATCTCTCAGGTTCCACCATTGCAAGACTATGCCAAGGAACAAGGTTTAACGATCGATGTATTCAAGCTGGATGTGAATAATCCGCTGGATCGCGCTCAGGTGGATAAATACGATATCGACGTATTTGTTGCCAATGCTGCGATTGGACAGGGCGGACCGCTAGCTGAATTGCCAGTAGAGAATCTACGCCAGATTTTTGAAACAAATGTATTCAGTTCGTTGGAGCTGGTACAGCTCGTTGCCAAGCAGATGGTTGCGAAGAAAAAAGGCAAAATTATCTTTATCAGCTCCATTGCAGGTCTGAGTGTAACGCCTTATCTCGGTCCCTATTGCGCATCCAAGCATGCGGTGGAAGCAATTGCACAGGCGCTCAAGGACGAATTGGCTGAATTTAATGTGCAGGTGGCTACGATCAATCCGGGTCCTTTCAAAACTGGATTCAACGATATGATGTTTGCCGAAAAAGAAAAATGGTACGACGAAAAGACCAATTTTACCAAACGTGCCGATCTGCTCAAGGGCGAGAAGTTGCTTGCCCAGCAATTTGATCCACAAGATATGATTGAGAAAATGGTCGAAATCATTGATGCCAAGCACCATCCATTCCGCAATGTGTACCCAGAAGCTTCCGAGCAGCAGGTGAAGGAATATCAAGCCAAGCTGTGGGAAGAACAGGTGTAATGAGCGAAGACGGATGTTTGTAAGTAAATCGAACGGATTGTAAATAAGTAGTGCCTTTTCGCATATTTCCTTGAACTAAAGGAACTGGCGAAAAGGCACTGTTTTGTTTTATGGCGTCAGTATAGATGATTAGATATTCAATTCATCCCAGCTGTAAATGACATAGCCTAATTGCAGTACAAATAACAATAAGTAAAGTCCGTTTATGATAAAACAATATTTTAGATTTTTGGATGTTAATAGATACTTTTCTGTGGATATTGTTTTGTCATGCTTTCTCTCCTCCAACTCTTCTTTCATTCTCAAAAAGATACGAAGTTCCAATATACCAAGTACAATCCATAGTAATGTGTATAGCATACATAATGCATTGGCTCCCGATAATAGTATGCCTATTCCTACATCTGTCGTGCGAGACAACTTAAAACACAAATGAACAACAACCGTCATTGAAAATAATCCTATCCCAATCCATCCTAATATGGGTTTGTTGTAGTAAACCATGAGTTGCTCTCCTATTCACTTAAACATCAACATATAGAGCCACATTAGCTTATGATGTCCAATTAACTTTTTGGGGATATCTTGCATATTATGAATAGTAAATCCGTAAAAATATAAATTTTCTCTATCGTACAACTGATATGTACCGTCCATCGGAATTTCGTTTCTAAATTTATACAATGCTACGACGTACTCTTCTTCCTGATTGTAGCCGTCATACTGAAGATACGATCTGTCTAAATTGCCGATATGTTGAATAGCTTGAACTGCTTCTTTTGCTTGTTGAACGACCGATATACCTGAGTCTTGCGGATACATCTTAATCGTAATCGCCGTTGTAATAATAATAGTCAAAGTAACTTTGGTAATCACGAACCACCTTTTCCGATACGTGATTAACATTGCTAGTCCAACAATAAAAATATTTATTAAAAATGTAAATGGAACCGTTACAATTCTTCCCAAGCCCGTATACGGGAAAAATTTGATCAATAACATCGTTGTTAAGATCGTTGGCATCAATAGAAACAAAAATCGTAAAAATCGGCGAAACTCTTTTAACTCGTCCATTCTATTCCCTCCCTAATTTTTTCTGTTGACATGAACCATGGTTTAAGTCCTATCATGAAGCTATCGATATCGAAAGTATACTGCAACCACCTGGAGGCCTTCAGATGAACTATGTATCCATTGGCGAAGCGGCGGCTCATTTTGATTTGCCAGAATCGACGCTGCGCTTTTATGAGAAAAAGGGATTGCTGCCGCTTGTAGAGCGCGATGCAGCCGGACGTCGCTTGTATTCGGAGCATCAAATGATGCTGCTCAAGATTATCATTTATCTCAAACATACGCATATGCCGATTCGTACTATTCGACAGTATGTAGATTGGGTCATTGAGGGTAATCATACTATACCGCAACGTTTGGACATGATGCAGCAACACAAGCAGGCGGTATTGGACGAAATCTCGTTTATGCACGAAGCGCTAGACGCGATGGACTCCAAAATCACACGTTATCAAAAACAACTGCAATCCCAAACAGAATCCCCAACGACGATGTAAATCAAACACAGAAAAGAGGTATTCTTTTATGAAGCTGAGTGGAAATACGATTGTGATCACAGGTGGAAGCGCCGGTATTGGACTGGCTTTTGCGGAACGATTTTTGCGTGCGGGTAATACGGTTATTATTTGTGGACGGCGCGAGCAAGCACTTGCGGAAGCCAAAGAACGGTTTCCTGAGCTAATTACCCGTGTGAGCGATCTGGATGTGGAAGCCGAGCGCATCGCGCTATTTGACTGGGTGACAACTACCTATCCTGATGTGAATGTGCTGGTGAACAATGCTGGAATTCAGCAACGGTTCCATGTACTTCGCTCCGATGCCAAGACGAACTGGAGCGAATTCAATCGCGAGATTACGACGAATATCGAAGCGCCGTTTCATCTGGCGATGCTGTTTGCACCTTATTTTGCCAAACAATCGTCGGCTGCGATTCTGAATGTGACGTCCGGGCTGGCATTTACGCCGTTCGCTATCGCTCCTATCTATTCCGCTACCAAAGCAGCGCTGCATTCGTTCACGATGAGTCTGCGCCATCAATTGAGCGATACGTCGGTCGAGGTGATCGAGATCGCCCCACCTGCGGTCAATACCGATCTCGGTGGCGCTGGTTTGCATACACATGGCGAGCCGCTTAACGATTTTGCAGATGGCATCTTTGAAGGGTTGGAAGCGGGACAGCTGGAAGTTGGCTACGGTACATCGGTGAGTCGTATGCGCATGTCGCGGGATGATATTGACCGATACACCGATGAGATGTATCAGTCGACCAAGCATATGTTTGAACAATAATACGGGTACGTTGGCTATTCTGTTTCGCTTTTGTTCCTTTTATGTGTGGATCTATACGTGTGAGTCTAACATAGCAGTACTACAAACACTCGTCAGCATGCTGGCGAGTGTTTGTCATTGCTAACGCAATACACATAGCGGCAATTAGACGATAACAGATGATGTAGACAGCTGCTTCAGAAATGTATGCAATTGCTGCGAATTACGGATCGTGATGATCTGCTTGTCCCCTTCAACTTTGCGTAATCTTTCCAATGTTTGTAGGCGACTTCGTTTGCGATAATTCCATATCCATTTGATAAATGCCCAATCGATCTTTTCATTACAGCCTGCGTTCATATCAGGACGGCTTTTGCCATGATATTGAATACGGCGTTTGATAACTCGGTACAGACAAAGCCAGCGCGGCATATCCAGATAGATAATCGTGTCTGCATGCTGGATACGAATATCCATCGTACGACCATAATTGCCATCGATAATCCAACAATCTGCCTGTGCGAATGCTTCCACCTGTCTGTCCCACTCCTCATCCTCGGTCGCCTGCCAGTTCGCTTGCCAGAAATGCGCATCCATATGGATAACTGGAATGTGCAACGTCTCATGAAGTTTTCTCGATAATGTTGATTTGCCAGCACCGGAACAGCCGATGATCATAATTTTCTGCATGGTAGATGAGCTTTGCATTGATATTCCTCCTCTATATCGTATGTAATACATCTTCTTCTGCCTGCACACAACATATTGCCAGGATGCCCAGTAAATGAGTGAAAAATTCTCTAACACAACTTTTTTGCTAAATTATTCTTGACTCTCCCCTTATGTGGAGGGTTTATCATACTCACATTACCAAGTAAACTCATCAGAATTAACAGATAAGTTGTTTCATTGTATTCATTCGCTGGCGTCATGTCAGCATACAGGGGGAACCAAGATGAATGTTATTTCTAAACGTCTCAGTCTGGGCATCACCGGCGCACTGTCATTATTACTAGTACTGAGTGGGTGCTCATCATCAACAACAGCATCCGGGGAGAGCGCAAGTAGCGGGCAATTAGAGAAAACGACCGTCATTCTCGATTGGACACCGAATACGAATCATACCGGATTATATGTCGCACTCGACCAAGGCTATTACAAAGAAGCGGGCTTGGATGTGGATATTATTCAACCTTCTGACGGTACAACAGCCACTCTGGTTGCAGCGGGACAGGGAGATTTTGGAGTCAGTTATCAGGAAGATGTGACTTACGCGCTGACGAACGACGATCCATTGCCGATCAAGGCGGTGGCAGCGCTCATTCAGCACAATACCTCTGGCTTTGCTTCACCAGCAGACAAAGGTATTAAAACCGTCAAAGACTTTGAAGGCAAATTGTATGGCGGCTGGGGTACACCGTCTGAAGAAGCAGTAATCAAAGCGGTGATGAGCAAGAACGGCGCCGATTTTAGCAAGGTCAAGCTGGTCAATCTTGGGGATGACGACTTCTTCGCCGCCACGCAGAACAATGTAGATTTCGCCTGGATCTTCGAAGGCTGGACAGGTATTCAAGCCAAATTGAAGCATATCGAGCTGAATTACATCCCAGTTCGTGATCTTGATCCGGCGCTCGATTATTATACACCACTATTGATCTCCGGCACGAAGACGATTCAGGCCAACCCGGAAAAAGTACGTAAATTCCTGCAAGCTACAGCTCGCGGCTATCAATATGCGATTGAGCATCCAGAGGAAAGCGCCAATATTTTGCTAAAATATGCACCGGAAATTGATAAAAACTTGGCGATCGACAGTCAGAAATATCTGGCAGACAAATACATCGACGATGCACCACGCTGGGGCGAGATGAAGGATGAAGTCTGGAACCGTTATACGAATTTCTTGAAATCAAATGGCTTGATTACAAAAGACTTGCCTGCTGATCAGGCGTATACGAACGAATTTTTGCCACAAACTTAACGTTGACGAAGCAGATGAACTTCTATATCTATCGCCAAAAGTTACGAATTTCCCGCTTTCTCTTTTCTATTATTTTGATTCATAAGGAGTCTATCGCTATGACGAAACGTATCCGGGTTATTTTGGAATATTTTTATCCGTGGACAAATTCTGCTGGATTTTATTACGCCCGCGAACAGGGCTGGTATGCAGATGCCGGGCTGGATGTGGAGCTCATTTCTGCCGATCCAGGGCGTGGTGATACGCTCTCCTATCTGGATCGCGGTGAAGCGGATTATGGCATCTTTCCAGGCAATCGCCTGCTGGTACTGCGAGAACGACAGCCTTCCGTCCAAGCGATTGCAGCGATCAATCATCGGGCAATGGAAACGATCCAAACGGTCAAACAAACCGGCATTGTACGTCCGCGTGATCTGAGCGGTCGCCGGGTTGCACTCAATCCGACACCACGCGGGCTGGCAATGGTTCGTCATCTGGTGACAGCCGACGGCGGCGACCCCGATCAGATTGAATGGGTGAACAGCGGCGTACGGGAATGGACAGCTGAAGATATTGCTGCGGGTGAAGCGGATGCGACGTTTGGCAGCTACTGGGCGTGGGAGATTCAGATGGATTCGCTCATTCCGGCAGAGCAACGGTTGATCTGGCCCGTCGATGAAATCGGTGCTCCTTCGTATCATAGCTATCAGCTCGGTACAACATCGGCTAAAGTTGCGGCTGATCCGGATGAGATTCGTACCTTTCTGTCCGTAACTGCGCGAGGGTTTCAGGCAGTTGCTGCGGATCCATCGCTGGCGGTAGGCATTTATGAGCAGATTTTGCCTTACTTTCCTGCGAAACTAATTCATCGTTCCTTGCCGCTCATTGCGGCTACGTGGCTGCATGATGGGCAATGGGGATACCAGCGCGCGCAATGGATCAAGTCATATTCGCACTGGCTGGCGAGTCATGGCATTTTGCAGCATCCTGAGCGCTGGCGCGACTCCTATACGAATGAATTTCTGACACAGGGGGAATCGTCATGAGCAATGAGCTGGATACTGGCTTTGCCCACGGAATGGGCGTAGAACCGGCGCTTCGTGACTGGCAGACTATTACGCTGACGGAAGCGGAACAGTTAATCGATCGCTATCCACAGCTCGGCAAGCTGCACAAGCTATCTTGGCATAGCCCGCGCCCCTTTTCCAGTGCAGCGATTGCTGTGACAGATGACGGGTCGGTATTTATAAAACGGCATCATGTATCGGTACGAGATGTACGGGGGATGCTGGAGGAGCATCATTTGATTCAGCATCTTCATGCTCATGGTGCGGCGGTACACCCGGTATGGGCAGATGTAAATGGGCAAACTGCGCATGCAATTGGGCAATGGACGTATGAACTGCAACCACTCGCGGTCGGTGAAGACTGGTATCGGGATGATGTATCGTGGACGCCGTTTCACCATGTGTCTCATGCGTTTGAAGCTGGACGCGCGCTTGCTTCGCTGCATCTGGCGGCAGAAGGGTATGATGCACCTGCGCGTCAGCCGCGTCCGCTCATTTCCAGCTTTGGTATCTTTGCCTCGATTGATCCGGCGGCGCGATTGGATCGCTATATTGCCCAGCGTCCAGCGTTGGCACGTTATCTGAATGGTCGCAGCTGGCAGCAAGATATTTTGCTTCCTTTATTTCCTTTTCACCGTCAGCTATATCCGCTGCTATCTTCGCTTCCACCGCTGTGGACGCACAATGATCTGCATGGCTCCAATATGCTATGGAGCGGGTCAGGCAGCGATGTGCGCGTAACTGCCATACTGGACTTTGGATTGGCAGATCGCACGAATGCGATGTATGATCTCGCAACGACAATAGAGCGCAATACGATTGAATGGTTACGGATGGATCATCCAGGGGACAACGGCATTGTCCATTATCAGCAGCTAGATGCGTTGTTGCAGGGATATCATGAAGTGCGTCCGCTTAGTGAGGCTGAGCGCAAAGCATTGCCACTAATGCTACCGCTCGTGCATGCAGAATATGCGTTATCGGAGATTGATTATTTTGAAGGGATTGTTCATTCACAACAGAATGCTGATCTCGCGTATGAGGAATTCCTGCTGGGACATGCGCACTGGTTTCATCATCAGGATGGTCGGGATGTGCTGGATTATATTCACGCTTCGCTTCAGAAGCTACCAATTTCACATTGACGTCAGTAAGCAAGTTTGCTATCTTGATTCTAATTCATATTAAATTCATCAGAATAGTATATTTATAAATCAAAGGCGTGATCATATGCTTCAATCATCGTTACGGCGTACAGACCGGATCTATCCGCTGGCTGCTGTTATTGTTCTTATTGGTCTATGGCAGGCGATTGTATCGCTCGCACATATTCCGGCTTATGTGTTGCCTTCCCCGCTAGATGTAGTACGAGCGTTAGGTTCCGATTTGGGTCTGATTGCTGATCACACCAAAGTAACATTGCTCGAAGCGGTGATTGGATTCTCGCTGTCGATTGTGCTGGCATTTCTACTCAGCATTGTTATGGATAGCTTTGCACCTGTACAAAAATCATTGTATCCGATTCTGATCATCTCGCAGACAGTTCCCATTATCGCGCTCACACCGCTCATGATCGTCTGGTTCGGCTTTGGTATATTGAGCAAAGTATTGGTCATTATTCTGGTGTGCTTTTTCCCGATTGCGGTCAGTTTGGCAGACGGCTTTCGCAAAGTGGATCAGGATTATCTGAATCTGTTCCGTTCGCTTGGCGCATCGCGAATACAGGTATTTCTGCATTTAAAATTACCTGCGGCGGCAGTGAACTTTTTTTCCGGCTTAAAAATTGCTGCTACGTACACGATCATGGCAGCAGTGATCGCCGAATGGCAAGGCGGCATGCAGGGCATCGGTGTCTATATGGTTCGCGCCAAAAAGGCATATGCGCTGGATAAAGTATTCGCCTCAATCGTCGTTATCGTCATCGTTAGCATGCTGATCATCTATCTGATTGAATATATTTCGAAAAAAGTTACGCATTGGAAATAAACCATCCAAGTAAGCTACACATAACTAGCACTAGGCATCAAAGGAGCTGATCTTCATGTCCACCATCCTCTCCCCATCTTCCACGTTAGACACGGATACATTGATTCAGCTCAGTGGAACGGGCAAGCGATACGGCAATACCGAGATTATCCGCGACATCGATCTGTACGTTCGTCGCGGCGAGCTGGTCACTGTACTGGGACCAAGCGGTTGCGGGAAAAGTACGATTTTCAACCTGATTGCTGGACTGATTCAACCAGACGCCGGGCAAGTTCAGGTGCAAAGTCAAATCGGCTATATGCAGCAAAAAGACCTGCTGCTACCATGGAAAACGGTCATCGACAACATCGCATTACCTCTGCGATTAAGCGGCGTCTCCAAAAAGGACAGTCGCCAGCGGGCAGCAGAATATATCGATCTAATGGGGCTGCGCGGATACGAGTCCCAGTATCCGTATCGATTGTCTGGTGGGATGAAGCAGCGGGCTAGCTTTTTGCGTACGTTTCTGACGTCACAGGACATGATGCTGTTGGATGAGCCATTTGGTGCGCTTGATTCTATCACTCGTAGTAAGCTACAACGCTGGCTATTAGAGATGAAAGACAATCTGAATCTATCGATTCTGCTCATTACGCACGACATTGACGAAGCGCTGCTGCTGTCTGATCGGCTGTATGTGATGTCCTCACGTCCGGGGCGAATTGTAGAAGAACTGGGCTTGCCCATGCTGCGAGAAGATAAGGCACAGCGGTTGGTCTCAGGCGAATTGTTGGAGATCAAGGAGCACATTTTGTCCTTGCTTTAGGTTGTTTTCGGTTTCACTTTGCGTTGATGTTCGGTGAAACTCGGTGGTAACTCGAACTCTATAGTTTCCATACAACAGATGTACCGGAAAGGAGCGACCGGCATGGAATTGGAATTTTTGACGATTGGAGAAGTGTCCAAGCTATGCAATATTCCCGTAAAAACACTGCGTTATTACGATGAAATTGGTCTGCTGCGACCGGATCGGATTTCGAATGAAAGTCATTACCGTTATTACTCCAAACAAAGCGCGCTCAAAATCCCATTGATCAAGTACTACAAGCAGCTTGGCTTCAAGCTCGATGATATTAAGGAGCTGATCCAAGAGCTGGATATCGGCATTTTGAGCAACTTTTTCCAAAAAGAACTGACTTCGGTCGAGGAACAAATGGATGCGCTACGCAAAAAGCATTTTGCGATTACGGAATGGAGAAAGCTGCTACAGGATGGTGAAGCGTATCTGACGCAACCGGGTGCAACCGGACGAATCGATCTGCGCACCATTCCGGTATACAAGACCGTGCATTTTCGCTATCGCTTGGAAGATGGGCAAAAGCATGAGGAAATGCTGTACAGCAACTCCTTTGTAGAACTGTGCCAGCGTAGTGATGTGTTCGCGTATGGACCATTTATGCTGCATTTTGACCATTTGCAGGAGCGGATGGATGGTAACTTCCGCGAGGTGGATTGTTATACGTCGGTGATTGAGGATGATCAACCAGGCGTGCATACGCAGGTGATTGGCGGCTTTCAGGCAATTACGACGGTGCACAAAGGTGGATATGGTCAGATCGGTGAAACGTATGGACGACTGCTAGACTGGGCGGAACGGCATAACTTTGCATTGCGTGGATCGGCGTATGAGCGTAATATTATCGATCCGTGGAGCACGCGTGTGCCAGAGCATTATGTAACCGAGCTGATCGTACCGATTCGGTCGCTGGGAGCTTGAAGGATTGCTGGAAAGGAGCATGATTTCGTATGTCTTATTTAATTTCAGTGCAAGAAGCGCTACAGCAATGGGAACTTCAACAAGCTGTGTTTCTGGATGCGCGGTTTATATTTGGCGATATCGAAGCAGGTAAAGCTGCGTATGCACATAGTCATATTCCGGGCGCAATGTATTTTGACCTGAATGACGATCTGTCTGGTCCTATTCTGGAGCATGGTGGTCGACATCCGCTGCCAGATGAACAGGTATTTGCACACAAACTGGGACAGGCAGGAATTGATGCTTCCACACCAGTCATTGTGTACGATGATCAGCATGGCGCTGTAGCGGCACGGCTCTGGTGGATGCTGCATTATTACGGGCATGATCAGGTGAAGCTGCTAGACGCGGGATTTGCCGGGTGGGTTCAGGCTGGCGGAACAGTTACAAGTGAGCCTTCTGTTGCGATTGCGCGTTCATTTCTACCACAACTTCGTCGTGAACTGGTCATCGATGTATATGAAATTTCCAGTCGTCTAGGTGAAGATGGATTGCTGCTCATAGACTCGCGGACACACGGAAGTTACACAGCCGAGACGCCAACCAAATACGCAAGAAATGGTCATATTCCCGGAGCTGTGAATTATTTCTGGGAGCACGGTGTGACGGAACATGGAGTCTTCGGTGATGCAACGCTACAACGGGATCGATTGGTTGATTTGCCAGTGGATCGCGAATATGCCGTGTATTGCAACGCTGGTGTGACGGCGTGTCCAAATGTGCTGGCTTTGCTGGAAGCAGGGTATAAGCATGTTCGACTATATGTAGGCAGCTGGGGCGATTGGATTAGCTATGAAGATGCGCCAGTTGCAACAGGCACGAGTTAATCATCGGACAATATTGAATAGAAATCAGCATCAAATATAGCGTCCGATTCCCGTACTGGTTGAATCGGACGCTATTTTGCTTGTTGTTCTTAAAGAAACAACGTGATGATGTACTTAACGATCTGCGTAGTCCTATTTCTGAGACTGGTAATCAACCCAACCATCCACATGCTTTTTATAAAAGATTTTCTTACCAGACGCCGTTTGCATATAAGGCAGGAACTGATACGTGTCATAGATACCACCGCCCATTTGCTGCTTGGTCATTTTGTCCTTTTGCAAAACTGCTTCCACATCGGTCACATCTATGCCCAGATAAGCAGCAACCTCCTGCTCATTCATCACGTCTTTTTGCACATTCGATTGTGTCGTTTCCGTCTGCTCACTCTCACTCACCGTTCCCATACTGGCAGACTTACTCAACATGTAAAAGCCGCTGATGATCGATAAGCCTATAATGATCGAGCAGATTATCGCGATGACTGCTGCGTATTGCTTATTCATCTCAAAACCTCCTTGGCACAAAACAATCTACATACCCACCTTACTCCAAGCTTCCGTTATATTTCGCACAAGCAAGCTCCCATTCTTCCAGAGACAGCTTATCCGTCACCTGCTTCATCTGTTCTGGCACCTCTACAAAGCACATAAATTCCAGACTATTGCCGTCCGGGTCTTCAAAATAAACAGAAGCATTCCCCTGATCCGGTCTGACAAAAGGATCGATCGTACTTCGATCACGAAAAGGAACGGGTTGAATATCCAATGCTCTCAACCACTGTACACTTTCTTTTAGCTGATCATAACTGACGCGAAAAGCGATATGTCGTAGCGATGGATGATACGGTGTAGCATACTCCCCGCCTTCCCATAATCCGAGCCAACTCTTTTCTTTTTCAATCCAGAAAAATATAGTATCTTCACTTTCCCAAGCCAGCTCCAAACCGAGTTTGGCATAAAATTCAATCGATTGCGCCAGATTACTAACCGGCAAATGAGCTTCATATAGTCCCAAAATCATCTGTTCTGTACTCTCCTTTTCCTCTCATTTCTCCAGCCAATGCCTTCCTACACTTGTATCATTTTACCAATTCTTACCGATATCGTCATCCTTGCTATCTAAATCGTCGCAATTCCCTTCTTCTGTCAAGGATTTGACAAAATTTCAAACCATAACGTGATACTGTATGGTACAGATGTGTTTATGTTATACTTGTAAGCACTACTTTATGGAAGGAGGCAACAGACTTGGGAAGGCGTTAGCGATTTCTACTGATTTCTCCGTTCCTGTATATTGTCTCCTTCATACGGACTTTTTACGTAATAGGCGATTATGTACTAGAATAACTGCACCGTCGGATGTGCGTACTTTTGTAATCGCACAGGGCTAACATTAATATTGGCATCACAATCTACAATATCAGCACAGTATCGATTTTCATCTTGTTATGCTACTGCTTTACTATTTCTATTGTGGAGGTGAATCCCTCGCACGAGGGAAATCATTGGACCTAACAACGATAATCAATTTGTTTATTCTGGTTGTCCTATTGGCATTAACCGCGTTCTTTGTCGCTTCGGAGTTTGCTGTCGTCAAGGTACGGGCATCCCGGCTTGACCAGTTGATTCAAGAAGGCAATAAAAAAGCAATCATCGCCAAAAAAGTTGCCCATGATCTGGATTACTATCTGTCTGCCTGTCAGCTCGGTATTACGGTGACCGCACTCGGACTCGGTGCCATCGGTAAACCAGCGGTAGAGATGCTGCTGTATCCGGTATTCGACTTTTTCAACATTTCGGCTGCCGCAGCCTCTGTCGCTTCGTATGCGATTGCCTTTTTCCTCGTTACGTTCTTGCACGTCGTTGTCGGCGAAATGGCACCGAAGACGCTGGCAATTCAGTTTGCGGAGAAAATGACATTACTGCTTGCGAGTCCGCTTTACTGGTTCGGACGGATTATGTATCCGCTCATCTGGGCATTGAACGGAACATCGCGCGTATTGCTGCGTGCCTTTGGCGTGAAGCCTGCTGGACATGAACAGGTATATTCAGAAGACGAATTGAAGATTATTATGACGCAAAGTTACGAAGGCGGCGAGATTAACGAAACCAAGCTGTCGTATATGGAAAATGTCTTTTCCTTTGACGAGCGTGTAGCGCGTGATATTATGATTCCGCGTACCCAGATGGTCACCTTGGATCGCGATCTGGATTACAGCGAGATTGTCAGCATTCTGGACGAGCATTATTACACCCGTTATCCAGTCACATCGGATGAGAACAAAGACCAGATTATCGGGATGATCAATGCGAAGAAGATGCTACCGCATATTATTAACGGCACAACTGCCAAGCTGGATCAATTTATTCGTCCGATTCCATTCATTTCGGAATCAATGCCAATTCAGCAAGCGATGCTACGCATGCAGCAGAAACGGGTTCATATGGCGCTCGTTGTCGATGAATACGGCGGTACTGCCGGTTTGCTGACGATGGAGGATGTGCTAGAGGAATTGGTCGGTGAGATTCGCGACGAATTTGATGCTGATGAGGTGAACGATATTCGGCAGACTGGCGAAGGGCAGTATCTGATCAACGGACGCGTGCTGTTGGATGATCTGGAACGCCGCTTTGGTATTGCTTTTGACGATCGGTACGATACCGATACAATTGGTGGCTGGATTTTGCATCATAAAGGGACGGATATTGGCGAAGGCGAGCGTCTGGAACAGGCAGAGCGTGTCTGGACAGTCGCGGAAAAAGACGATATGCAGATCAAATGGGTATCGTTGAATTACAGTGAAGTACCACTTGAAACCTAAGATGCACGTTGCTCATACAACATCATTCATATGGAGGTGAATCCCTCACACGAGGGAAATCATTGGACGGAACTATTGGCTTAAATCTATTTCTGGTCGCGGTATTTATCGGTCTTACTGCCTTTTTCGTCGGAGCGGAATTTGCGATTTTGAAAGTACGGATGTCCCGTCTGGATCAATTGATCGCAGATGGCAACAAAAAAGCAGTCATGGCAAAAAAAGTCGCCACTGACCTTGATTATTATCTCTCTGCCTGTCAGCTCGGTATTACGATTACTGCGCTCGTACTCGGTGCGCTCGGTGAACCAACGGTAGAACGGATGCTGCATCCGGTATTTGAACGATTTGCAGTACCAGAAGCGATCTCGACTGTATTGTCGTACGGTATCGCACTAGCAGTGATTACGTTCCTGCACGTTGTACTTGGTGAGCTGGCACCGAAGACACTGGCGATTCAATTTGCTGAGAAAATGACCTTGTTGCTCGCCCCTTCTCTGTATCGCTTTGGTCGTCTGATGGCGCCGATTATCCGCTTGTTGAACGGCTCGGCTACTTTGCTGCTACGTTTGTTCGGCGTCAAGCCTGCTGGTCATGATACCGTTCACTCAGAGGAAGAATTGAAATGGTTGGTTGAGCAAAGCTTTGAGAGTGGTGAGATCAACCAGACGGAACAGACGTATTTGCAAAATATTTTTGCATTTGACGACCGCACCTTGAGCGAGATTATGATTCCTGCGGATCAGATGATCACCATTGCAGAACAGCTGCCACAAGCCGATCTAATCGCTCGGCTCAGTCAGTACGAATATACGCGTTATCCCGTCACCGCTGCCGCAGATGATACCCGGCTGATCGGCTTTATCCATAGCAAGGAAGTGCTGACCGCGATTGCAGCCGGACGTTCTGGCGAATTGTCTGGATTCATGCACGCCCTTCCTACCTTTGCCGAGACTGCTTCGCTGAGGGAAGTACTGCTGAGCATGCAGCAAAACCGCGTGCATATGGCTGCTATTACCGGCACCGGCGGACAGACGGTCGGACTGGTCACCATGGAAGATATTCTGGAAGAGATCGTCGGCGATATTCGCGATGAAGCAGATGATATCAAAGCTCCGCTCGCTTCTATGTAAAACAACTAAATACACAACGACACCGGATTCGTCCCTACGGCGGATTCGGTGTTTTTTGTTGCCTATACATAATCAGAAGATAATAAAGTATCATTTCGGCAAACAAATTGTTACTTTTCCCATCTTCTTCTGGATCACGATTATGTCTACAATAGTAAGGATATGGAAATAAATTTCATACACAAAGGTGGAATCATGATGGCTTCCAACAACAAATTATCGTATACATGCGGTGCATTACTGGCAGCCAGCCTGCTTGGTGCCGGATGTATCGCTCCAGGATCTGCACATGCAGCGACGACCAATTCATCCGTTTCTTCGGTTGCGAGTACAAGTTCTACATCTTCCTCTTCATCCAATACAGCAAGCACAACGACAAACAGCTCACCCGCAAATGCAGTAGCAACGACTGCTACGTCTGCAACTGCGTCCAGCAATGGATTACAGCCGCAAAAAGCGTGGGCTTCCGACAATCTACTGACCACATCGGCACTAGTCGCAGATGCATCGCAATCCGTAATGGCAGACACGTATGTCGTACCTGCCAAGAAGCTGGTCTATGTACATATCTCACAGCTCATTCAGAATACGGGCGCTGCCAAGACGCAATATAGCTGGGTTGTGGATAGCCTCAAGGCGTTGGATCAGAATACAGGTAAAGTAAAATGGACGTACACATTCCACGAATCCGCAGGTCCCTACACTCTCTACAGTCTGGCAAAATTCACTGCTTCCGGTACGGCGTACGTGTTTCAATCCTTTTCCGATAATACGTACCGTCTCTACTCTATCAACAGTTCTGGCGAGCTAAACTGGATTCGTTCTCTACCACGTCAGGGTGATGGTGATATCGTCGATTTTGAAGTCATGCAGGATGGTTCTATCGTGGCGGCGGTTCAGCATGATTACAATAGCAAAGGCATCTACACGACCGACTTGCTCCGTTTTCAAGCAGGCGGCAAGCTGCTGAATCGTACGTCTGTACAAGGGCAAGTACTGGGTATCCAGCAAAATCGTATCCTGTTCAATGCCAGTCCACTCGTGAAGGACAAATCAGGAATCTGGGGCAATCCATACAGTCCACAAATCGCTGTGTATGATCTCAGTCTCAAAAAGACGTTTGCTTATAAACTACCGAAAAATGCCTATGTGTTCAGTGAATCGAATGCCGGTCAACTGGTGATGCCAGACGGCTCTGTCGTCATTCGCGCGGAAGCGACCAGCACTCAGGATAAATTGTATGGCTTCTCTCCAACTGGCACATTGCTATGGGGACGATTGATTCCGGTAGACGCATTTGTACAGCCTGCCGGTTCGGGTTACGCCACATATAGTCCATCTACGATGACTCTTGATCTATATTCATTCAAAGGCAAAATCGCCACTCACAGCTTCAACGAACTGGCAGATGAGACAACCGATCTAACGACCAATGTAAATGGTAATCTGATGCTCAATCTGGCACAACGTACGTATGTAATAAATCCACAAACACTCAATGTCGCACTCTCATTCGCTACAGATCGCGATTGGATCGATCCTTTTGTAAAAAGCTATGCTGATCGCGCCGTATACACAACGCTCAACGATGGCAAAGTGTATCGCTGGAACTTGAAATAATGTGAATAGAATATAACAAAGACCAGCATTCCCGGTCTGCATAAGCAGATGAAGAATGCTGGTTTTTCTCATCTAGTCGAGATCATGCGTTCCAGTAATTCTAACACTAGCGGAAACTCGGTAAATCCATCATGATCCAGAAAATGCCCGCCATGCTCCAATTCATGTAATTCCGCCTGCGCATGCTCAGCAAAGTGACGACTGAACACCACAGGCACGATGTCATCATCTGCGGCGGCAACTACAACACGCTGCGGAATAGCGGCAATTAACGGCTCATACTGAACGGGAATCTGCACAAATTCATCCAATTGCGGCAAAGTGTACAGCGACTCGTCAAACCCGGAAACAAGCAGCACTCCACCCAGTTGTACTGGTGCAATCGCCAATTGCTCCTGCATATAGAGTAGTGTAGTGATGCAGCCCAGACTGTGACCAACAATATAAGTGTGGCGATCCGGTGTGCCAATGCGTGCATATACCTGCTCTAACCAATCGGCGGCTATCGGTTGATTCGGATCAGGCATCTCAATCACTTCTACCGCAATACCTTTAGCCGATAACTGCTCTTTGAGCCATGGAAACCAATTGTCATGAACGGAAGCGGTATACCCGTGGATAATATACACTCTATTCTCGGACAAGATATTATCTTGATTGGAAGAAGCTACAGTCATAGTTTTCGTCTCCTTTGATGTTATTTTTTAATGATGTTACCATATAAAATAAACTTTATAAAGTATACTTATTAATTATTTTATACATGTTAATAAACGATATACAGGTTCCATTTTTATCATTTCGTATTGACTATTGCATTATTGATTGTTGACTGTGCACATGCAAAGCACGTTATACCTTACATGGCATGTTCAAAATTTAACTGTGCAAATTATAAATTATTTTTATGAGCGTTGATGAAATAAACGATTGGCACATTCAAAGTACGCTATCTATAATGATGTAAAGCTAACTTGAAGCTTACATGAATCCATACAAAAAGGAGTACGAGAAGCATGAGTAAACTGATACAAGACCATACATCAACGACAGAAACATACATACAATCCATTTATGATACCGTGATCAAACGTAATCCGGGCGAGCAGGAATTTCATCAGGCAGTGAACGAATTTCTGGAAAGTATGGCGCCGGTAATCGAGCAGCACCCTGAATATCGCCAGCATGCCGTGCTGGAGCGACTGCTAGAACCAGAGCGATTGGTGTCCTTCCGTGTACCTTGGGTGGACGATCATGGGCAAGTGCAGGTCAATCGAGGATTCCGAGTCCAGTTTAACAGTACACTCGGTCCTTACAAAGGCGGACTTCGTTTTCACGAGACGGTCAACAGCAGCATTATCAAATTTCTCGGCTTTGAGCAGATTTTCAAAAATGCCTTAACCGGGCAGCCGATCGGCGGTGGCAAAGGCGGCTCTGACTTTGATCCGAAAGGCAAATCAGATATGGAAATTATGCGGTTCTGCCAAAGCTTCATGACGGAACTATACAAATATATCGGCTCCGACGTCGATGTACCTGCCGGGGATATCGGGGTTGGCGGACGTGAGATCGGATATTTGTTCGGTCAGTACAAACGGATTCGCGGCGGCAATGAACCGGGCATTTTAACTGGAAAAGGTATTGGTTATGGCGGTAGTCTGGCACGTACAGAAGCGACAGGATACGGCTGTATTTACTTCCTACAGGAACTACTCTCTTCGCGCGGATTACATCTGCAAGGACGCCGTACCGTTGTATCAGGCAGCGGCAATGTATCGATTTTTGCTATGGAAAAGGCGCAAGAACTGGGCGCTATTGTAGTCGCATGTAGCGATTCTGGCGGTTACATCGTCGATCCTAATGGCATCAAGCTAGATACGGTGAAACAGATCAAACTGGTTGAAGGTGGACGTATCCGCGATTATGTAACACACCATCCTGAAGCTTCGTATCACTACGGCAGTACAGACATCTGGAGCGTGCCATGCGAGATTGCCCTTCCCTGTGCTACGCAAAATGAACTGGATGCTGCCGCCGCTCGTCGTCTGATCGGCAACGGTCTGATCGCAATCGCAGAAGGTGCCAATATGCCAAGCACGCTCGATGCGGTACATCTGCTGCTGGATAACGATATTTTATTCGGTCCTGCCAAAGCTGCCAATGCGGGCGGTGTTGCCGTATCCGCACTGGAAATGGCGCAAAATAGCATGCGTCTGTCTTGGAGCTTTGACGAAGTGGATGACAAGTTAAAACAGATCATGCAGCATATTTACCGCGATAGCGTCCAAGCAGCGAAAACATATGGCTTTGAGGGCAATCTGGTTGCTGGCGCAAATATCGCTGGTTTCCGCCGAGTAGCAGAAGCTATGCTACAGCAGGGAATCATTTAACGTACATTCCATTGGTATTCACTATTTCACTATTCGCTACGCAGATATCGATGAGCAGATAGACTGGATTCACGGACGATCAGGCGCGGTTCAAACTCAACACGTTCATAGGGCAAGGCTTCGGTGGACTGGATTCGCTTGAGCAGCAATTCAGCCGCCAACCGCCCGACTTCGGCACCCATAATCGACACTGAGCTAATCTGTGGCGTCGTAATTGTCGTCCATAGATTGTTATCAATACCGACAATTGCAACATCCTCTGGCACATTGACACCTAGCTCCTTGAAGCGATTTACAATGCCAATCGCTACCATATCGTTGACGGCATAGATCGCATCCGGCATATGCTTGAGGTTATAAAAGTAATCTGCTGCCTGACGACCGGTATCAAAGTTGAAATCTTCACCAAAATATACTAACGATGTATCAACCTGCGGCAGTGCCTGCTCATATGCTAAATATCGTTCTTCAATCTTATCCTTTGGCGCTCCAGCATAAGCGATTCGTGTACGTCCGATTTGCAGCAGATGTTCCATGACGAGTCGTCCTTCCGGGCGCGCCATGCCTACAATGTCTGCTTTCAGATCAGGGCTGAGCTTTTTGCTGTAATTGATCACCGAGATCGGCAGACTCGATTGATTTATCAGCTGCTCCAGCGTTTTCGGATATGCGAGCGGCATCATGACGAGCCCGTCCACATGCAGCTTTTTCACCTCGCGCAGCGTTTCCAGCTCCAATCTTGCGTTACCTAGCATATTAATCTGTACAACCCGATATCCGTGTTGCTTGGCGGCTTGTTCGACCGACCAAGCGATATCGGGAATAATCGCATTGCGAATATCTGGTACAGCCAGTGCAATCTGACGCGTTTGACGAATTTTCAGACTTTGCGCAGATGTATTGGGGACAAAGCCCATCTCTTCCACGATGTGTAGAATGCGTTGCCTTGTTTTGGCGCTAATGCCTTCGCTATTGTTGAGTGCGCGCGATACGGTAGCAATACCAACGCCAGCCTGTTTTGCAACATCCTCAATCGTTACCTTTTTCCTGTCAGCCATATGAATGCCCCTTCATAATCGGAAATGTTTCCAATCTAAATTCAAATATTCATGTTTTGCATCCATTATATCATATTCCAAATGTACCCAGCTGCATTGGTAATCAGCTAGCTTGTATTCCTTACATTATACTTGTATCCATTTCCATTTGAAAATTCAACTTGTAAATATACGAAAATGTGCGAAAAAGCTTTCTATCAACCTTTTCATTATATTTTAACTATTTAGTTACTAAACTGATAGGTGGTGTATTTCTTAAAATAATATGAAGATGTTGGTATATCGTTTTTGCGTTTCTATCTTAATCCTTACTATCTATTACCGAGATCGGTTTGACATTATGACGGAATTATGACATTATTTATTTCGGAAACGTTTCCTATAAAACTTTAAAATTGTAGTTGTTGATAGCATCTTCAGCGATGATTTGGCGCTGTCCCAACCAAACTCCAAGCATATAGCAACAGAACACATACTTTTATGAACACGCCTGAACAAGCGTTTGAACCTGCTATTTCAACAGTGCACACATTCCAATGACAGACTTACAGGGAGATGACTTTAATGCAAGCTTTAAGATGGCATGGTGTAAAAGATTTACGTGTAGAACAGATCGAAGAACCCGCATCCCAAAAAGGGAAAGTGAAAATCAAAATCCAATGGTGCGGTATTTGCGGTAGTGACCTGCATGAGTACGCGGCAGGCCCTATCTTTATCCCGCAAGGTGCTAAGCATCCACTCACTCAGGAAGAAGCACCCGTTGTAATGGGTCACGAATTTTCCGGTGAAGTAGTTGAAGTTGGCGAAGGTGTTACTCGTATTCAGGCTGGCGACCGTGTCGTAGTCGAGCCTATTTTTGCATGCGGTGAATGTGCTGCCTGTCGTCAGGGCAAATACAATCTGTGCGAAAAAATGGGTTTCCTCGGTCTTGCTGGCGGCGGTGGCGGATTCTCCGAATATGTTGTTGCGGATGAGCATATGGTTCACAAAATTCCAGACAGCGTATCGTATGAGCAAGGCGCACTGGTTGAGCCTTCCGCAGTTGCACTGTATGCAGTTCGCCAAAGCCAATTCAAAGTCGGCGACCGTGCCGTTGTGTTCGGTGCTGGCCCGATCGGACTGCTCGTGATCGAAGCGCTAAAAGCTTCCGGCGCTGCCGAAATCTACGCAGTCGAATTGTCCGAAGAACGTCGCAAAACAGCAGAATCGCTCGGCGCGATCGGTCTGAACCCGGCGGACGGCGATGTCGTGCAAGAAATCCACCGTCTGACGGAAGGTGGCGCAGATGTTGCGTATGAAGTTACCGGTGTACCCGTTGTACTGACACAAGCGATTGAATCGACCAAACTGAGCGGTCAGATTATGATCGTCAGCATTTTTGAAAAAGAAGCACCGATTCATCCGAACCGTATCGTAATGCAAGAGCGCAATATCGCCGGTATTATCGGATACCGCGACGTATTCCCAGCTGTTATCAGCCTGATGAGCCAGGGCTACTTCGCTCCTGATAAACTCGTTACGAAACGTATTGCACTTGGCGACATTATGGAACAAGGCTTTGAGGCACTGCTGAAAGAGAAAAATCAGGTGAAAATCCTCGTTTCGCCAAATCTGTAAATATATTTGCGCTTTACAAAAAGAATGATTATGATACATTGTACTGAAGTCCGTTTCATGCGGGCTTCTTTTTTTATATGTATATGCGTCCATAATAAAATGCAAAAGAAAGTCGGGATGATGGACATGAGTATCAAAGTTAAAAATGTAAGAAATACAGCTACAAAAATATCATTACTTCATGCTTTTATCCAGTTAATGAATGAGAAGCCATTCGAGAAAATTTCAATCTATGATATTACTTCCTTGGCACAAGTGAACCGTTCAACATTTTATGCCCATTTTGATGATAAATACGAACTTTTTGAATATATGATCGGAGATAGTGCTACCTCTGTAATAGAGCATCATACCAACAATCTCGCTAACCTTGATCATGAATGCATATATCAACTTGTTGTTGCGGTTTGTGAATATTATATTCAACCACAAGAACAATGCAAACGAGATCATCTGATTTTTAACGCCATGCTACAGCAACATATGCTGGATGCTTTGCAGTCGTTTTTACAACAAAAACTTACAGATGTTTATTCATTGGATGAACAACAATTTTATGTGCCTTTATATGCCAGTATGATTCATGAAGCAGCATATTTAGCCGTAAACGGTCAAATCCAATATGATCATCAAAATATTGCAGATCGCCTTACGCGCTTGATTCTACCTCATGTATCAGAATCTATCGAACACGAAGCAAGGTGATTTTCTTTATAGCAACAGTTCAGCAATATTGATGGTTGTTACACAAGGATAGTGAACTTTATACTTTATGCTAACATATGTTGCTTTAACAAAATGTTTGTAATTACAAACGTCCTAACATCCATGTTGCATCAGAGGAGTGAAGTCGCAATGGAACCATTATCCAAACAAATAACCAATGCTGAAATACAAAATACAGACGTACTGGTGATCGGAAGCGGTCTTGCAGGAATGGGAGCTGCTATCGAAGCTGTTAAGCATAATGCAAAAGTCATCTTACTAGAAAAACTTGATCATCCTGGTGGAACATCTGCCCTTTCCGCTGGTAGTTTTTATGCAGCTGACACTGCAATCCAACAAAAACATCAAATTACTGATAATTCCGAACAATTTTTTGATGATTGGATGAAATTGGCTACTCAAGCAAATGACGAATATGTAGACGCCGAGCTTGTACGTTATATTACCGAGCATTCTGCTGAAAATTTGCAATGGCTTATTGAACATGGAGTCCATATCACTGATAAAATCAAACCTTCTGGCAAGTATGAAGGTAGAACGACGCCACGCATCCATTATGCCAAGAGTGGTAAAGAGATGATGAGCAGTATATTTGATTCACTATCTGCATTGAATATACCAGTCTATTTCAATACACGTGTCACAACATTAATTCAAAACAATCAGTCTATTATAGGTGTGAAGGCAATCCATACTAGCGGAGAAGAGATACAGATTCATGCCTCATCGGTTATTATCGCCTCGGGAGGTTTTTCAGGTAATCCAGAGATGATGGCTCAGTATTACCCTCAATATAAACGATATGAGAATGCTTCCGTCAACGTTGGAGATTCGATCAAAATGGCAGAAGCTGTACAAGCAGATATTATTGTCAAAAATGCTGCTCAAATTTTCCATACATTGCCTACCGATTTTGGGATTGGCTTTTCAGCACCGGAAGGAGTGTATATTACTCCTGATGGACAGCGTTATGTCGATGAGAACGAATATTTCTTCACACGTACTCGTAAATTAAATGATACAGGTTTTGGTGACACACATCTGCTCGTCCCTGCTCCACTTTATGCTAGACACAGCAAAGGGATTGATCAAGCCATTGCTGAAGGAATGGCTTTTCGTACTGATACTATAGAAGAATTAGCGATTCAACTTGATGTGCAACCCAACGTATTACAGTCAACGATAGAGCAGTACAATGCTTATGCACGGGCAGGATATGATAGCGATTTTCATAAACCGTCGGAATATCTTTATGCACTGGAAGCTCCTTATATTGGACTTATGATGACTGGTTTTATTAACGATACTTTTACCAGCATACGTATTAATAAGCATGCACAAGTTATTGATCAAAGTGGTCATGTCATGAAAGGGCTATATGCAGCTGGCGGGGCTGCCTCTTCACAAACGCTTAATCAGGAATATATTGGTAGTGGCGCTTCTCTATTGAATGGACTAACTTTTGGAAGAGTAGCAGGTCGACATGCGGCTATAAGCATCATTCAGTCTTCGATATAATGAAGCGGCATTTTGTTTGTCGATTATATAAGAACATTTAACATTCAAATAGCCTGTAGATGTCGATCCTAGAGCAATCTCGGCATATACAGGCTATTGTATTTATTGTTGTTTGATTAGAGTAGCAAATTGTCCAAAGTGATCGGCAACTTTACGTACATTGCCTTCTAACAGCTGCTGTGCTTCCTCCGGGCTGTCCGCCTCGGCTTCCGCATCTTCACGTACCATCGCTTCTTCATGCTCAAGCAGCAATACTGCCGGTTCTGCCGGATTGTAGCGGTAATCGAGCAAATAATTGTTCCCACTGCTCATACTCCATGCAATCGGAATGATCCGCTGGGGATCGGGATTCACATCGTTTACCATTGCCTGGTTATTTGCAATAAACTGACCATCCAACGCTGAAAAGTGAATTTCCCAATCCGTCTGTCCACCTTCCTCGGTAAACTGGTACGCTTGATCGCCGCTTTGACGAACAAACGCCAAATAATCCAAAGGAAAACAGATACTATAATGCTGCTCAATCTCATCGATATGATGTTCGGTTTCACTCACTTCACTACTGCTAACTGTATTGCTGTTAATGATGTCTGTCTGCCGTTTCTGCTGTGCCTGTTCATCCTGATATTGCTCTAGCACGAGTTCCCATGCTTCGCGAATCGATATCGGTGATTTGTAGCTATTCTGGCCCCCACCCTCTTTCGTCCAGAGCGGCGGATAGTAAGACAATACACGATCCGCACCCAGTTGAGACGATTCACTTTGCCAGCCTTCCCAACGGAACGTATCGTAAAATTGCTGCAAATCGCCTACGGCTAACCAGTTGATAAATCCGGAATATGCCAGCTCGGTCGATTCCCATTCCAACGTATCCGGTGCAAAATAATAAATATGCCCGGTCTGCCCAAAACGCCCGGTATCCAGCGCAAAAAAGCCACCTGCCGCATCATATGCCACAGTTAGCATACCCGGAATCTCCGTAATTACCGGCTGCTCATGCAGTCCATTCCATGAACGCAAGCTACCATAAATCCCCGGCGCACCTGATCCAAGAAGCTTGATCCAACCATGATCGACTAGCACACCACCTGTTTCATATGCGATGGCTCCTAGATACGAACGGGTGCTAATCTGTAGACGCTCCAATGTCTGTCTGCTTTCTCCGCGATCAACAGGTAAAATCATATATGTATGGCGACCGCCTGTGAACAGTTGCATCAGTTCATCCCAGGCATGATTCTCATGGTCAATCAATTGATCCGCAGATAATGAGTGCATAGGTCTAACCCCTTTATGATTGATTTAATTAGGAACTGATGATGCCATAGGATACGACAAAATGTATAGAGATACTTGTGCTTACAGTATAACAGATGGGTAGAAGCCAGAGCCAATCGAACATAGATAGGCAAACTTGCTTTCATTTACTGCTTCTAACAGAGAGGTTCCTTTTTGATCATCCTTTGTTTGAACCGCTGAGGTGGAATGCTACAATATATGAAGAAGGATATGAGATCGCATTTCCAAATAGTGAAATGGTGATGTGTACATCTTGTAGCGACTACCTATACATACAGAGAGGAATGAATATGATGGAACAGCATTGGACATTGGAGCAAGCGACTGCTGCATTTGTACGTCAGCATCAGGATTATAACGCATTGTATGGATTATTTGCCGGAAATGGCTTCGTCGAAGCAGGGAAGACGCTGGATATTGCAGTGGATGAACGGATTCCGCTGTCGCCGGAGCTGCAATATGTATACTCGCATTATGAGATTATGGACCCGTCAGCAGAAGGTTCGCTCAAGCTAAAAAATGCAGCGGTATTGATCGGCGATGGCATTTTGCTCTGTTTCGCCGCACCAGATTATCTGGATCGGTTGCAGTTGGGACATCGCTGGATTGGTGATGTGAATGCGCCGCAGGAATCGGAGCAATGGGCACCGCAGCATGTAGTGATTGCTACCTACAACGATGATCCGATTATTGCAGATACGTCAGCAGAAGGCACACCTGTTTATGTATCATTTGAAGGTGGCGATGCAGAACTGGCAGCGAAGTCTCTGGCAGATTTTTTCGCGGCATTGACGTTGCTGATTGAAGCCGCAACCATGCTGGGCGGCGAGATTCAGGATGAAGAAACCTATGAGGTCAAAGATATCTATCTCAAGCTAGTAGAGCCAAAGTTGAATGAATTACTAGGCGAAGAAGCGACGAATCACCTGCTGGTCTACTTGTCGCTGCGCTGGTAACAACAACAGAATCAATACAGAATCTATGCTGGTGCACGTTCATGTCGATTCTTTTGAGGAAAAGAGGGCTTGTTCATGATCTATGTCGCTTTGTTACGTGGTATTAATGTAGGCGGAAACAACAAGATCAACATGAAGCAGTTACAAGTTGCTTTTGAAGATGCTGGTATGACTCAGGTGACAACGTATATCAATTCCGGCAATATTATTTTTGCCAGTGAACAACTGCCTCATACCGAGTTGGCGGTACGATTGGAGCGAGCGATTCAAACGGATTTTGGATTGAAGATTCCAGTAATGGTGCGCAGTCTGCCAGAGATGACTGCTGTGATCGACGCATTACCAGAGACATGGACGAACGACGACAGTATGAAAAGTGATGTGCTGTTTCTCTGGGACGAGATTGATGATCGTTCGATATTGGAGCAATTGCCCCTCAAACCGGATATGGGCACGGTACATTATATTTCCGGCGCTGTTCTCGTGTCCGTTCCACGCGAAAACGTAGTGCGCAGCGGCATGAACAAGCTGGTAGGTTCGAGATTGTACCGCTACATGACGGTGCGCAATGTGAATACGACGCGGCAGATTTTCCGTTTGATGCAGGCCGCTGATGAGCACAAGCTGTAACAGTAATCGTTTGCCAACAAGCAGCATCGCAGACATGTGTGATCTTGAACAAAACGAACGGCTCCTAGACCAGCGACGCAATTCAAAAAGCGATACCACTTGCTCAAATGGTATCGCTTTTTAGCAAAGACAATCTATTATACATACAATCATTCCTCAATCCAGTTCATCACCCCGACTGCATAGTTCCCATAGCGAGTCTGCGACATGCTGCGCATCGCTATAATCCAGATTTCCTGAATCTGCTAACAAAATTGGGTATTCTCCATTCACCAGATCACTACGCATATCAAATAGATAATGCCTGCCGCCGCCATTCATCCCAAACGACAGCGCACCCGGCATATAATGCAGTACTTCGTACACCAGATTCATCTCCCGCAATTCGTCCATTCTGAAAAACTGAAACATACGTTCACCTGTCTGATACTCGCCACCATTCGCCCATCCCAGCAAGTTGAGATAATTGTCTGGTAGTGGCTTTTGCGGAAATGTCCATTGCGCTGCATCGAGCGGTTTATACTGACTGTATAGCGGAGAATGCGTCGGAAATGGATTGCGTTGCTGATCCTTTACCAGCTGTATTTCTTCATCACGCAACGCTATATTCCAATGACGGGCAAAGGTGTGCAATTGCTCATCATCCGCTCCCGGATTAACAGATACTATTTGATCAAATACAGTATTCCAGTCCATACAGCTCTCTCCGATCTTTTACATTCTGTGTTCTGTGTTCTGTGTTCTGTGTTCTGTGTTCTGTGTTCTGTGTTCTGTGTTCTGTGTTCTGTGTTCTGTGTTCTGTGTTCTGTGTTCTGTGTTGCAATGATGTTCCTTATTCGATTACCATGCAAATTTACTATATTAGTCATCATAAATTATTACATTCCATGCGCTTTTAAAAAACGACAGAGTTCACCGCTGTTCTGGAACTTTGCAGCAGAGCTTCGTACAGTTCGCCGGAATATCGTTCGTATTCGGCTTCTTTGCCATGCGCATATGCCATCCCCGGCGTGCTATCGTTCCACGATCCCATGCCACCGAACACCCAGCTCTTGTATACAGCATTCAGCAAGCGCCATGCTTCGGCACTGTATACAGGTGGCAATTCAAACGCATATTTGGCAGTTTCCTGACTGCTACCATCCAACAATTGCAATGCAGGATCAAAAAAGTTTTGTTTCCAAAATGCTTCTCCGATCTGTTCAGCTAGTGTACCTACCTGTTCTAATACCGTTCGTAATTGCAACGTCACATCCGCAAGCGGCACAAACGCATGACCAGCCTGCTGACTGCCGCTGTACGGATATGCACAGTAGGTCACTTGCCAGCTAGAACGAGTCGGATGTCGATCCAGCTTCCATTCCGGTATCCAGATCATATGCCCAGTAGTTGCTAGCGTAGCGATGCCATGCCTTGCACCGCCGCCTGCAAATCCACTGCTTTGCCATGACGAAGTCGAGGGATTGTCCGCTGTATGAACAAGCATTAGCCGCTGATACTTCTGATTACGAAGCTGCTCCAGCCATGCACTCCAGGTCAGTAGCTGATCTTCACTACAAAAACGTACGATCAATCTGTCCGTTTGCTCCAATTCTTTACTGGCAGCATCGTTGGCATTGATCAGGTACCCATTTCCAAGTGCGGTAATGAGCAGCATCTGATGCAGTTCCCCATTCATCTCTTCAACCCCCGATATCCAAAATAATGTGCCACGGTCTGTTGATCATACCCATCCTGCCCCTGCCAAATTGCCATCGACATAAAATCATTATCATGACCGCGACCGATACGCGGCAGATCTGTCGTCTGCAATATACCGGCATAACCGAGTATTTCCATTACCTTATCACGTTCACCCTTGTTGGAAGGCAGAAGATCTTTCCAGCGCTTTTCCAATTTACGCGCACTTTCTCCTGGCTCGCATTGATTCACAGCATCTAGCATTTTCCGAAATAAATCCACATCCTGCTCTGTCGCTTCCACTGGTTGCTCTCGGCTAAACAACTCCAGATCCATCCAGCAATATAATAACCAGTCTAACCGGACACCACCCCATTTAATCCGTTCAAAATTCAGTACATTCAGATCTTCGTTCACCAATTCTTCGCTAGACATTAATCCCTGATGATTGCAATCCCCGCAACTGCTCGTAAGAGGATGTACACTTTTACGTTGTTCATACGTATGCAGCGGCAGATTCACCGTCAATGCCCAACTGGATAACGCACTGCGCAGATGCGTTTTCCGCGTTGATAAACTATGTAAAAAAGCTTCGCTAACTTGTTGCTGTGTGATCTGCTGGTGCAGTTTATGCAATCGCTGGATCAGCTCGTCATGTGTGATTGTGATGGGATCGAACATAACACCCTGACTGCGCGCATATTCAAAATCCGGTCCGGCAAATACTCGCACGCCTGGCTTCCAGCCAGCGGAGCTCCAAAAGGTTTTCATCAGAATCTGTTTGGCTTTTTTGTCCATGCTATTCCTGCCTTTCTGATCGATTGGATCATTATGATGCTGTGTTTGCTGCTCGTCTCGCTTCTGTTCATTCAACGATAGTTACTCCCTATACAGTTTACACCATTCTTTTCATCAATGAAAAAAGCCTTCCCGTTTAGCACTGCTTGCTATACGCCGATGCGTAGCAAAAGACAGCAACTGTACAGAAAGGCTTCGTTCATACTTAGTAGCAGATAGTCAGGATAAAAATCGCATTCCCAATTCCACCGTGATTACTTCACCGTAATAATAACACGCTGATAATGCTTGAGCGTATGTGCGCCATCATCCTGCACTTCGGCGATCATGTGGATCGTATCACCGGATTTGGCATCCTTCGGCACTTGGAATTTGACGGTAGCGGTATTGCTATTTTTCAGACCGATTGTATTACGTTTCTCGCCTTCCACCACTGGGCGATGGATGCCGAGCAGCAGATCGCCAGCCATTTGTTTCTCCTCTGCGGCAGGCGCTACGCTAGAATCGTTATACGTATCCGCTTCAAAATAACGCCACCATTTGTACGTCAGTTTGTCGCCATCCGGGTCTTTGCCTACGGCATGCAGGGTAATATATTGTCCCGGTTTCGCAGTCAGATTCAGACCTTCTTTGACCGTCAATGTTGGATTATGGTTAGCATCTTTGTAGCTGGTTGCGATTGCCCAATCTGCACGAGCAGCAAAGTCACTCTGGATATCGTCAAACCAGCGCATCAGCGAATATTCGGCTTCATAGCGGTTAGTGTACACATCGTAATCGAGTACATTGTTGCGATACAGCTTGTCATTCACTTTGCCAAAGCGTCCGCCCCAACCGCCATAGCTTGGGTCTTCATTGCTACGCAGACCGTTGTTGATCAGGTAGAAGAAGGATGGGGAATCTCCTTCAGAAATGAAATCGTACTGATCGTATTGCGGATTGTTTTTCAAATAATCGGCACTGCCGCGTTGTTCTTCTGCCAGCTCGCCGTCGATCATTTTGCCATCACCCATGAGCGCATACAGTGCCAATAATGGACCATGATCATGCTGAATGTTATCGTAATTCCACATGCCGTGCAGCTTGCTGTTCACCGCTTCAGTATGATATTTCCATGCGTAGGCAAAATGCCAGAAGTTCGACTGGTCATTGATAATGCGGATATTCGGCCAGCTCTTGGCGATATAATCATTGTAGCTGTCATCCTGATCAAGAATGATGTACAGTACAAGTTTGTCGTTGATTTTCTTCTGGATGGCTGCCCATTGATCGGTGCCTTTGTATTGCTCTTCAATCGATTTTAACGCACGAGCTGTCGTATTGGTGCCGCCCCATGTTTGCACATACAGATCGCGTTTATCATTGTCGAGGAACAGCTTTTTGAGGAATTCCGAGCCTTCGGTTACTTTGTCCATCTCACCTTTGTAGGAGATGTTACCGATCTTGGTCACGCTGCGAATATAGTCTGGTGTTGGATAACCGTCGGCTTGTTTGCTCAGGTTCGGATATGCTTTTGCATACGCATCGGTCATGTTGCTCAGCCACTCCGTACCTGTCCAGCGATACGGCTCAATGCCTTTATCTGGATCGCCAGCATAATGATACACCGAGCTGGTCAGCACGATACCTGCCAGATCCATTTCGTTGGAATACAGTAGAAAACGCAGCATCGAGTTCATATCATCCACTTCACCATCGTTTGTAATGACGGTTCTGGCTTTACTTTCCTGCTGCTTGTTCTGCGCGGCGGTGGAAGCTTTGACATTGCTGGCGGTTTTGCTGTCTGCTGCCATTGCCTGTCCACCCATACCGCCAATCAGCAGCACGCACAGATTAACAGATAACAGCGCTCTGATCCATTTGCTTTTTCCCATTTGAATCTACCCCTTTTCCCTGTGATCAATTCCAACCGGATGATGAGCATGTCCCTATGCAAACCGCCTGTTCGCTTCGTCTCCATCCCCTGAGACGAAAAAAACCTGGCTACAGCCATATCCCGAGCACGGAATATCGCTATAACCAGGTTTTGCCTGCATGACCAGTCACAATCCTGATGAATACGGTATCATAGTTTTTTTACAATGTAAACGCTTAATAAATGTTGGAGAAGGGAAATAAATCTAGTAATGCTTCTATTTTCTAATTTCTATCCTATTCACTCCATCCTAAACAAGCAGACTTGAGCTATATGAATGATGTCATCCTATGAAGTTCATTCCTTTTATAGCAAGCGTTAAGCAAAAATTGACCTGCACTTAACGTGCCGTTAACACTACAGGGCTATGCTGAAATGGATATCTTCTTAACATGCTACTGCATACACATCAAGCAGATATAGTTATCATTTCACATCAATTTATGCAATCAAAGGATGGTTAGTCATATGGGAATTCATGCTTACTTTCGCTCGCTGGATGATCTGGAACGGATTATTCGCTGTCCTGGCAAATTCAAATTTGAGCAGCACAGTGTATCCGCTCACTCATGGAAAGTCGTTCAATACGCCAAAACGCTTGCCGATATCGAAGAAACACACGGTGTCGTGATCGATTGGAAAAAGTTATACGAAATTACTAGCAGCCATGACTATGGCGAAATTTTTATCGGCGATATCAAAACTCCGGTTAAGCACTCCTCACTAGAACTGCGTTCTCTGCTGCAAAAGGTGGAAGAAGGCATGATTGAGCATTTTATCGATGAGAATATTCCAGAAGACTTCAAAAGCATCTTCCGCCGCCAACTACACGAAGGCAAAGATCATTCCACCGAAGGACTCATTCTCGAGGTTGCTGATAAAATGGATCAGGTGTACGAAGCCTTTTCCGAATTGCAGCGCGGCAATACCGAGAAAGAATTTATTACGATGTACCGCAGTGCGCTGGTAAAAATCAAAAATATCAAGCTGCATTGTGTCGATTATTTTCTCGATAACATCTTGCCGGATATGGTTCACGAAGGCACATTCTCGACAATCGATATCAAACGCATCACCGAGGAAGCGCTGGCCCAGTAATGGGAACCAGCCTTTTATGATGTAAATCGCGATGAATCATCATGTAAAATAATGTAATTCTCTTCATTTATAAACTGCTTCTGTCGATAGTAAGTATACATGACATATTTAGAGAGCAAGCGGTATACGGAATCATTAAGCAGCTTGTATAGTATTGTTAGAGTTGATCCGTATTCCTATTGCCTCTCATTTCCACAATCGCAGCTTATCCGGTATGCGTGTTCCTGCCTACCGATACATACAGAACTAAGTCTGCTACTCGGGAGGTCGCCATGATGCTCAATCGCCGAAAGTCCCCATTCCGCTATGTATTAAAAGAGCCCGTTTCCTTTGAAATGCAAATCATGCATATTAACGGGCAGATTGTTGATACCAAACCAGTACAGGCACTATTGCTGGATCTCAGCCGTTCCGGTTGCCGTATCTCATTACCGCTGGAAATTCCTGCTCAAAATAATGACGTGCATGTCCGCATCCGTATGTTACTACACGAAGATCCGCTACTGCTGGAAGGTCGATTACAATGGAATCGCACCGATGGCGGACGATATCACTATGGTATTCATTTGGATATGACCTCCTATAATCGCGACCATTTACTGCGCGAATTGCGACTGCTGGCGAGCAAAAACCTGATTGTCATCACCTGATACTCCCTTCCGCACAACCTACCGATGGTTGCTGCGGAATTTTTGTATTCCCATTTGTAATTTTTCAGTAACCGTACCATAATGGGTACGATACATCATAACGTACGAAGGAGAGAACCATATGACTGACAAAACAAAGAAAGTCGCTATTATCACCGGAGGTGGCAGCGGACTTGGATTATACACTGCGCTCAAGCTAGCTGACGCAGGTGTGAATATTACGATTGTAGATATTTCCGAAGCGGCTGGCGCTGCGGCTGTGCAGCAATTGGAAGCGAAAGGCGTCAAAGCTCTGTTCGTGCAAGCCGATGTCAGCCAGCCACAAGACGTCAAACACTATGTAGATCAAACGGTCAGTACCTTCGGTACGATTGATATGTTCTTCAACAACGCTGGTATTTCTGGTCCCGGCACTCGTTTTGCCGATAATACGATTGAACAAATCGAACAGGTCGTCGGCATCAATCTATTGGGCGGATTGTACGGATTAAAATATGTACTGGAAGTAATGCTGCAAAATGGCGGCGGTTCCATCGTCAATACCTCCTCTACCGCAGGTCTGGTCGGTCAAGCAACCGTTGGTTCATACTCCGCTACCAAACATGGCATCATCGGCATCACCAAAACGATTGCTGTGGAATATGCGGCAGAAGGCATCAATGTGAATGCCATTGCGCCCGGTACGACCGAGACGCCAATGGTTAAACAATACCGTCAGGACAATCCAGAAACATTCCAAGCAGTCGAAGCCGCTATTCCACAACGTCGTCTCGGTCAACCAGAGGAAATCGCTGCACTGGTTGCGTTTCTATTGAGTGATGAAGCAAAGTATATTAACGGTGTAGTTGTACCGATTGATGGTGGATTTACAGCGCAGTAAAGGTGTTAGCAGATGAGTAACCAGTAACTGAACAATCTGCGCATCCACCTGATACATCTGATAGTATTTTTTTACTAATAGCAGGCAATAGCAGAAGATTCGAACTGCATTGCATATATCCACAAAAAAGCAGCCCATGGGAATTCCATATCCCATAGGTTGCTTTTTCAACGATCTATACCAATCATGTAAAGACGGATGTATTTATATGGTGGATACAACATACTTATCTAATCCGTACCTGCTGCTTCAACTGCTCATTTTCCCGAAATGCAAGCATAAACCGCGATGGATCATGACGAATCGTATAGGAAAATACCCCTTTACTTGTATGCAGGTAAAACAGTCCCTCACCTGCACCCAATCGGCGGTAAGACATATCAAATACATCCTTTAACGAAAATTCGCGGCGATGCGTGATCAAGCGATCCTCGTACAGCACCATCTCGCGCTCATCAGTCAAATAATGTTGTCCTGTACTGTTCAATTCACGCTCAATTTTGTAATAAGGCTGTACCGCAATCTGCTTCATCCCAATCCCCGCCTCTCGCAAAAATGGAAAAAGGTGCTCCGTACCGGCTATTCGCCGGGCACCATCCTGCCGTTCTACCCTTTTTATCGGCATTCCTACAAGAATGTTAAGGTCTTATTACCCAAAATCGAAGCAATTGGTTCAGCAATCACGGGAGAAATCCACAATTTTACAACGTTACCTACATATTTTCAATGATTAAAGCTCAGCAATCACCATATCCAAATCGATCGCTCTCGCATTGCCAATTCAAGTCGTTTCGCGTGCAATTAGCTCATATTCGAGCCGCTTCGGTTCGATCAACTCACGACCGAGTACTTCCCATAATCGGTAAAAAGCATGCACTGCCTGATCGGCAATTGGGTTGCGAATCGTCGTAATGCCTAGTGTTCGTGCCAGCTCACTATCGTCAAAACCGATAATCGCCAGCTGCCTTGGCACATCAATTCCTTGTCGACGCGCTTCTGCCTGCATGCCCATCGCCACATAATCGTTGGCACATAGCACCGCTTGTGGCATCTCTGGCGCAGCGGCAAGGCGGCGCACCATGTCCTCACCATTGGACACATTGAATACCGAATAATGATACCAATCACGCAGAACCGGCAATCTCTGACTGCTCATAAAATCTTCATACGCTTCGCGCCGACTGCGCGTATTCAAGCTGTCAACGCGTCCAAACATATTGGCAATACGCGTATATCCGCGCGACACAAGATGCTCCAACGCCAGTCGATACCCTTCGCCCTGATCCATCGCAATCGATGGAATCTCATCGTTCCCCATTCGCTGCCATGACACGATAGGACCGTATTCGCAGTATGTTTTCAGCATTTTCGGATCGTTCACACAGGTGATGATCACCAATCCGTCCACCCGCTTGCTGCGCAAATCCTCAAATGCACGCAGTTCACTTTCCTTATCGTCACGGGTTGTATAAATAATCGTCTGGAAGCCATAATCCATCGCAATATCGATAAATCGCTCCAGAAAAGATAGTATAATCTCACTCGTACTCGCCATCACCATACCGATCTGATTTGTTTGTCCGGTGGACAGTGAAACGGCATTGCGATTCGGCACATAATTAAGCTGACGCATAATATCTGTAATTTTCGCTCTAGCTTCATCGCTCACATGGGGCGAATGATTGATTACCCGCGAGATGGTCGCACGCGAATAACCGGATAATTTGATAATCTCATCGAACTTGGACATGTCTGTTCTCCTCTTGCACATGAATAACATCGCATGGCTGGTCTGTCTCTACCCTATATCTTTACAGCACTGGATCGGTTGGAAGTGAGTCTTTTTTCATTTCCAATAACTTACATCAAAATCACGCTTGACATGTAACCCGTTCCAACGATTACGCTTGATAGGCAGTGCTGCTAACAGTGTAGCACAAAAAACAGACAGAAATGGAGTGCTGAACATGAGTAACTCTCAAAATAACGTACCGAATTTCCCGGACGGCTTTCTATGGGGCGGCGCGATTGCAGCCAACCAGGCGGAAGGCGCATTTGATCAGTATGGTAAAGGCTGGTCCACGCAGGACGTAGCACCCAAAGGCGTCATGGGTCCGATTACTGAAACACCAACCGAAGATAATATGAAACTGGTCGGCATCGACTTTTACCATCGTTACAAAGAAGATGTGAAGCTATTCGCCGAAATGGGCTTCAAAGTGTTCCGTACGTCAATCGCGTGGTCGCGTATTTTCCCAAAAGGCGATGAAACCGAGCCGAACGAAGAAGGTCTGCAATTTTATGACGATCTGTTCGATGAATGTCTGAAATATGGCATCCAACCACTGGTTACCCTATCTCACTACGAAACACCGCTGCATCTGTCCAAAGAATACGATGGCTGGGTCAACCGCAAACTTGTTGGTTTCTACGAGCGTTATGCCGAAACTGTATTCCGTCGATACAAAGATAAAGTGAAATACTGGCTGACCTTTAACGAGATCAATTCCATTTTGGAAGCTCCGTTTATGAGCGGCGGTATTTATACTCCGAAGGAAGAGCTGAGCAAGCAAGATCTGTATCAGGCGATTCACCATGAGCTTGTTGCTAGCGCATCCGCAGTCAAATTGTGCCATGAGATCATTCCAGATGCACAAATCGGCTGTATGATTCTCAGCATGCCGACGTATCCACTGACTCCGAACCCGGACGATGTAATCGCAGCGATGGAATCGGAGCACAAAAACTATTTCTTCGGCGATGTTCATGTACGCGGACGCTATCCGGGCTATATGAAACGCTATTTCCGTGAAAAAGGCATTGAGATCAAAATGGAAGCTGGAGACGAAGAAACGCTGCTGCACACCGTTGATTTCGTTTCATTCAGCTACTATGTCAGCATCTGTGAAACTGCCGATCCAGAACAAAAAACTTCGGGACAAGGCAACCTGTTCAGTGGCGTTCCTAACCCGTATTTGCAAGCAAGCGAATGGGGCTGGCAGATCGATCCACAAGGTCTGCGTTATGTACTGAATATGTTCTATGATCGCTACCAGAAACCATTGTTTATCGTAGAAAATGGTCTTGGTGCTGTTGATGAACTGATCACCAATGCAGATGGCGAGAAAACAGTTGAAGATGACTATCGTATTCAATATTTGAATGACCATCTACTGCAAGTGGCTGAAGCTGTTGAGGATGGCGTTGACGTGATGGGCTTTACCTCATGGGGCTGTATCGACGTTGTCAGCGCTTCGTCCGCGCAACTGAAAAAACGCTACGGTTACATTTATGTAGACCGCAATGACGATGGTTCTGGTACGCTGGAACGCTATCGCAAAAAATCATTCCACTGGTACAAAGACGTTATTGCTACTAACGGCAAAAGTCTAAAACGTTAATCCAGCAATATCCAGCAACCGTGTACCAGATATCTAATGATTCAGTAGCCCTATTGTGATACTGACTTGTATATTGCCAAAACACATACGCACGAACCTTCTGTGAATAGCAACGGATGCAGGTTGAAATGATATATATCTGCATCCACGCATAGCGGAACACCCTAACTCTGCTTGCACTTGCCAACTTACGGTTTACGCGTATGCTGCACGGCACATATACTTCGGTTTCCATTTCATATAACATATCGATACAACACAAAAGACGACGCTCCTCATATAAACTGACGGGCGTCGTCTTTGCTGTACTCCTCAAGTCATTTGGGGAGCATTATATTTCGTTTGCGTCACATGTATTTTGAGGAGCATCGTCTTTCGTTTGCTCCTCATGTACTTTGAGGAGCGTCATCTTTCGTTTGCGTCTCATATACTTTGATGAGCATCGTTTTTCGTTTGCTCCTCATGTACTTTGATGAGCATCGTTTTTCGTTTGCTCCTCAAGTAATTTGAGGAGTGTCATCTTTAAATTAGGCATAGTCTAAGTCATTGTAGTATGAATCGGGCTTAGTTTGTAAAAATATGCTGTCCCAGCGTAATGACTGCTGGACGCTTCATACTCCACTCGGATGTAGCGATTCGTGGATTGTAGTAATATAGCGATCCATTCGTTGGATCAACACCACGTAGTGCCTGCTTAGCAGCATTATATGCTGTCTTACTAGGCGTCAGATAATATTGTCCATCCGCCACTGCTGTGAATTGACCGGGCTGCATAACAACGCCCCAGATGGTGCTTGGGAATTCGCCAGATTGCACACGATTTAATACAACTGCGCCTACTGCCACCTGACCTTCAAACGATTCCCCACGCGCTTCACCGTAAATGACATGTGCCAAAATATCCAGTGAATCCTGATCCATTTTGTAACTGCCGCTACGATTAGACGTAGATGTAACTGGCGCACTTGCCGTTACGATACCAGTGCTTTTCACACCCAATTTGGAAAATGTCGCCGGTCCAGCGACACCGTCTGCGCTCAAACCATGAGCACGCTGAAATTGCTTCACTGCATTGGATGTGATGCTTCCGTAATATCCTGTTGTATTTGCATGGAAATATCCTTCTTTGGCGAGCTGACGTTGCAGATCGACTACATTCTGACCGCGCATTCCTTGTTTCAACAGCGAGGCATCAGCAGATTTTGCCATCATGGTTACGCCCATCACGCAGGCGCAGGATACTACAAAAGCGGGTAATTTTCTCATCGTTTGGTACTACCTCCATATTTCAATAATAAAGTTTAGTCATGAATTGATGTCGTAAAATGAAAGGCATATGGAATTCCAAGTTAGCGGAACTGGCTTGTACTCAGATCATACCTGCACAAACATTGTGTAAATAATTACAATCCTATTGAAAGTAATACCGGTGCATATCCGGTTTACGTGGTCTACATTTGTATTATTAATATCGGCAAATCTATTCTCTTTTAACACCATTTGCTTGCTGTGTAACATGCTTCGCACGATATATACGTGCTGTTATGTGCCGCTGTATGGCATTCAACTTCCTACAGCCGTGGTTCTGGATTACGTATGACAATTTTGTAACCAGATAAGTATGCAAATGATGTGCTTATACGTAGCAGTATAGCATAGCCATTTTTATGTCTGCGCCCTGCCATAGACCTAACATTTGCTTGAAAATCAAGCATTTTTTAGCAAATTACACATATTCAGCAATGAAACTGAGACCGTGGCTCCAAATTTAAAGGACTTTTGGTAAGTAACTACTCAGCCCATAAGTTTCATTTTTGTCATTATTCTCAAGCAGTATAGCAGATTTTCGACGAAATGCAAAATTGGCTTACATATTGTCTATGATTCATAGTCTCTGCATAACAAGTTCATCTTACACGATACATGTCTGCATGAAGCACCATTAGCTATTCTAACCTGCTCTACATACATTCGAGATTCATTCTTACAACCAACGTAATTTTTACTGTAAATCCAAGGCACAACATAATAACTTTTAGTACAACAACAATAATCAAAACAACGTACGTATCAGAACTTCCAGTTCATACTGCGTTCAAACTTGCGGTACAACTCCTCTGTGCTGATGGGCATATGATTTTGCAACCACCATTGCAGTACACCAAGCGCACTGCCAATATACGCCTCAATTGCAATCTCCATATCCATTGCATCCATCTCGTTCCATCCCTGAATTTGCTCATCTGCATATCGGATCATGCCTATCTTCATCTCGCTTCGTAGTATGTTACGTAGCGAATCAGGCTCTTCCAGCAACAATTGAGAAAAAAGTTCGTGGTATTGTGTAGCCACCTCACACACTTTCTGAAAATTGCGAGCCGGGTCCAGCTGTCCTGCTTGATTCAACTCTTCATCAGCAATTTGTCGCAGCATTTGAGTAAGAAGATCAAATTTATCCAGAAAATGAACGTAAAATGTCGTGCGGTGAACCATCGCCAGATCGCAAATTTGCTTGACAGTAATCGTTTCAAATGACTCTTTTTTGATCAAATCCATCAATGCCTGATATAGCAATTTACGTGTTCGTTTGACTCGCAGGTCTTCTTTTTCGGATTTATTCACGACACATTCTCCTTTGTGTATAGTTACTCGTCAAATTTGAAATATTATCGGTTGAAGCAACTTATTATACACCATACTATTTAGCTTACAAACATCATTTAACTATACAGGTGTATAAAAAGGAGCGAACCATTATGACTTTGATGAGTAACGATACAAAACTTAACTATACCGAAAAACAACTGCTACAAAATGCCACCGATCTGATTCCATTTCTACAGAGCTATGCCCGTCAGATTGATCAAGAACGTCATATTCCTGATGAAGTGATCACTAAGCTGTCAGACGCCGGGCTATTCAAATTAGGTACACGTAAAATATATGGCGGTCATGAAGTGAGTATTCGCGCTATGGTTGAAATCATCTCCGAAGTTGCCAAAGGAAATGGTTCGGTTGGCTGGGTCGTACAGATCATTAATGGCAACAATTATAATGCTACCTTGTCACTATCTGAGCCTATTTTGGACTCCATCTTTGGTCAACATGAAGAAGTGCGCTTCTGCTCAGTATTACAACCACGCAAAGCGAAGATTCAACAAACCGATGATGGTTACCTGATTGAAGAAGGTTTGTGGGGCTTTGCTTCCGGTTCCAAGCATGCTACTCATGCGCTACTGAACATTAATGATCTGAACAGTCGTACTGATCAGCAGCAGCCGGGTATGATTCTGGCAGTTATACCGATGAATCAGATTGAAATTGTGGATGATTGGTATACGATCAGTCTGAAAGGCTCTGCCAGCAATAGTCTGAAGCTTCATGATGTATTCGTGCCGAATGAATATATTGCCAATACTACGCTAAGCGGTATCGAGATGTCCCAGCAGCCAACAGATAGCATGAATCGATACAGACCTTATGCTCAAGTCATCACTACCATTACGACAGGAATCAGTGCTATTCTCGGTCTGGCAAGAGCTGCGGTTGATTGTTTTGTTCAAAAAGCTCCAACACGCGGGATTACGATGACTGTTCACCCTTCGCAAGCAGCTGTCGGTCATATTCAATATCATGTCGGATTGGCAGCAATGAAGGTAGAATCGGCGCATCTTCATATCAATCGCACGATCGACAATCTGGAAGATCACGTACAGACTCATCGTCCATTCACCGTACAGGAATTTGCCCAGATTCAAACTGATATCGCGTATGCTTCTAAATTGTGCTGGGAAGCAGTCGATCTGCTAGTAGCCGAAAGCGGCGGTAGCTTTATCGCTGAATCGAATCGACTCTCCGAAATTTTCCGCGATATTCGTGGTGGTGCCAATCATGCACTGACTACAGCATCTACTGGTCTGGAGCTGTATGGGCGAATACTGATGGGACAAGCTCCACAACAGATTATGACTTTGGGTATAGCTGCACAGCTTCATGAATTGGTGCCCGCCGGAAATCATAATGAGTAAAATAACAATTATATCTGGCAGCCCCAACACGCATTCACGCTTAAATGGTCTTATCCGCTACGCTCAAGTTCATTTGGAGCAGCAGCAGTGTGAGGTAGATATCATTCATGTAGCTTCTCTGCCTGCTGAACATCTAGTTCACGCACAATTTGATAGTCCAGCCATTATGGGTGCGCATGAACGTGTTGCCCAAGCAGACGGAATCATCATTGCCAGTCCAGTGTACAAAGCAAGTTGTACAGGCGTGTTGAAAAGCTATCTTGATTTGCTGCCACAAAAAGCATTTCGTGACAAAACAATCGCTATCTATTTTGTTGGAGGATCTTCGGCTGCACAATTATCCATCGATTATGCAATGAAGCCCATATTGTCATCAATGGGTGCAAAGCATTTTGCTGCAAACGTGTTTGCATGTGAACATACAATTGAACGTATGGAAAACGATGCTCAACATCAACCAATTGGATTTCGGCTTACACCAGAAATTGAAGAACGATTACATTTGTCCCTACACGATTTATTACATTCTTGCTCATCATTAAAAATTCCATATTAAATATGTCAAAAATACAGCCGAGAATTCTATGATTCTCGGCTGTGTGCTTATTCAAAATCACACTTGTGAGAAACAGAGACCACTCCGTTTTCATGCTACTACCTATAGTTGATTATGTCAGACTGTTTACTTTGGATTCGGCAGTTTGAATATGACGACTGATCTGCTTTTCCCAATCATAAATGTTCTGCCGGGATTTCTGCACGATGGTCATTTGCCGATAAACGACTGTCAGCTGCGCGGCACCTATAATTGCATCGCCCCTTTTCACTGCTGAACGATAGCCTTTGCGTGCAGACGTACGCAGCTTATGCGCAGCGGATATTACTTTGTTTTCAGCTGTAATTTGCTTTTTTAGAACTTGTACTGGCTCTAGCAGATTGCGTACCGTTTGCTTACGCGCTGCTGTCTGTTTGCGGGCGGACGATAGTTCGCACTTTTTGGCACTGATCTCGGTTCTGGCGGTCTGCACCTGTGCCTTCATACGATTGCGTTGAGTAGTTAATAATTCAGCTGTTTTGGTATGTTTGACTTTGCGAGCAGCGGTAATCTGTTGTCCCAGCTCCTTGTACTGTTTAAGCAATGGCGCATGCTTCGACTCTAGCTGCTGGACAGCGGTTTGTAATGACTGGATACGGCTGGTATCAATTGTTTGGATACGTTGTTTGACACTTTTCAGGGATGCATTATTTTGCTTGCGTAGAGCGATAATCTGATCGCTTTGCAGCTCCAATACTTTCTCCAGCGCAGTTACACTATCGTATAACGTATCCATGCCACTTAATGCGCTGGACCATTGGTCTGCCGATGCCGTTTGTGGAACAGCTATCCAGACGCTTAATAGCAGAATAATCAATGCTATCATTGCTGCTTGTTTGTACAGGATTTTGCCGCTATGTATTATACCGTCTCGACTGCTACTTGCACATTTGTACTGGTGTCCATCTGGATATGTATGACTGTTGTTCTGACTATTCCTCTGCTTCAACATTGCTATTCGCTCATAGTTACTGTTTCCACTTGTTTGATTCATCATCCTTGACTCCTTTTATGTATATTGGCATTGCCGTTTCAACTGGACAGACTGCAATCTACTGAAGTTATGCACACAAAAAAGCACCTCCAGAACAGAAATTACTCTGTCCTGCGAGGTGCTTCGCTCGCACAATAATTGAATTGCTTTTACTATAAACGCTCTACTTCCTCTCTGTCAACCAAAAAAGATCATACGTTCGCAATCATACAGTAATTGGATCTCCATACTGTAAAGCCAACTGATAAAGTATAATCTTTTCACCAATTGCACATGAATGCTTTCTGGCAAACATGATACACTGAAAAAGATTATCGTGCATCATTCGTTGCGATATACACTTACTTTTGCCGTTATGAAGGAGAATATACATCAATGAAGCTTGTTTCTTGGAATGTAAACGGTCTGCGTGCCGCTGTCAAAAAAGGATTTAACGAATATTTTACTACTGTAGATGCAGACATTTTCTGTATTCAGGAAACCAAACTGCAAGCAGGACAGATTGAACTAGATCATGGGGATCAATATCGTCAGTATTGGAATTATGCAGTAAAAAAAGGCTATTCCGGCACCGCCGTTTTTACACGAATTGCCCCACTTTCGGTACGCTATGGGATGGAAGAAGATTACGAGGAAGAAGGTCGCATGCTGACGCTGGAATTTGATCATTTTTATCTGATCAATGTGTATACGCCCAATGCGCGCCGCGATCTGCTGCGTCTGCCGTACCGATTGGAATGGGAAGACCGCTTCCGTGCGTATGTGACTCAGCTGGATCTGATCAAGCCAGTCATCATCTGCGGTGATCTGAATGTGGCACATGAGGAAATTGATCTCAAAAATGCTCGCTCCAATATCGGCAATTCCGGATTTACGTACGAAGAACGCGGCAAACTAACGAGCCTGCTACAATCCGGCTTTGTTGATACGTTCCGTTATTTCCACCCAGATCGTACCGACGTGTATAGCTGGTGGTCGTATATGGCAAAGGTGCGTGAGCGCAATATCGGTTGGCGAATCGACTATTTTCTAGCGTCTCAGCGCCTCACTCCGGCACTACGCGATGCGCACATTGATCATCTGATTCTCGGCAGTGATCATTGCCCGATACTGTTAGAGCTGGATGAGCAGCAGTTGGCGAATCCTACAGCAATGGCGAATCTATAAAAGAAGTTACCATCTATACAGATCTATTCAAGCAAATCCAGTCAAGCGAATTTAAGTTTTATGAATAGTACGATCTGTATTATTGAAGTACCTACAGATTACGTTTTGCTAAGAACAACGATAATGAGTAAGCTACGCTATACTATGACCAAAATTTATGATCAAAAAGAACGTCCTATTTCTTGTACAGCTATGCCAAAATGAGTGTGCTTACTGTCCACCGCTCATCTTGCGCAAGCTGTACATCTACATAATCAGGAGGAATCATGCATAACAAAATCATGCTCTCCATTGCGCTCGGATTAAGTGGTATTGCCGTACTTGGCATCATCGGTTTCGTTGGCAGTCTTCTCATCATGATGAGGATGGAACAGCCACTATTCTATATATTCTGCTTTGTTGCTATGCTGATGTTGATCGAAATTTATGTCGTCTTATCTGTCTTCCACACCATCACTACCCATCCATTATTCAAACGTCTACTACTCGGCGGCTTTGCCCTCTGCTTGTTCACAGCTGGTGCTTACAAAATATATTCAATCTATGATGACAGCTTGATTGCTGTAAATACGCAGGATGTCGATCTGAGTGCCTATACTCCATTTACCGAAAACAATCGGCTAGCCACACTCTCGCAACCATCCACCTATCAGTTACAATCGAATGATCTCCTGCCTCAATTGGATGGAGCTACTGCATTGTATCCAGTATATGCTGCTTTTGCACAGGCAGTGTATCCGCAGAAATTGTATGATGCCCACAGTGGCGAAGTGATTAGTCGCGGTACAGGTTCTGCCTATCAACATCTGATTGATGGCGACGTCGATATGATCTTTGCGGCTGCGCCTTCTACGGGTCAGTTACAAGCGGCAGAGAATAGCAGTATCCAGCTCTATTTAACCCCGATCGGACAGGAGGCATTTGTTTTTTTCGTAAATACCGATAACCCGGTGAACAATCTAACTTCTGAACAGGTCAAGCAAATATACAGTGGACAGATTACCAATTGGAAGCAAGTTGGAGGCAACGATGAGACGATCGCTGCCTTTCAACGTCCAGAGGACAGTGGCAGTCAGGCTATGCTTCGCCGCTGGATGGGCGATCAACAGATAATGGAACCGATTCAGCAAAGGATTGCAACCGGAATGGGTGGCATGATGGAACGTGTCGATGACTATCACAATTATAAGAATGCGATTGGCTATTCGTTTCATTATTTTGCTACGGTGATGAATCCAGAGTCGCATATTAAGCTGCTGGCAATTGATAGCGTATACCCGGATGAACAACAGATTGCTAGTGGAAACTATCCACTGATCGCTCCATTTTACGCGGTAACTGCCAGTTACAAATATACCGGACAATTAGAAAATGAACGCGCACACGCCGCAAAGTCGGAAATAACATCTGATCAACCATCTGATGAAATCATATCTGTCGATCCATCTGACATCAATTCATCTTCTGATGAAGCGTTACAATTGCCTCCATTTCCGAAGCTTCGCTCCTCTAATCCGCATCTGGAGCCATTGCTACGCTGGATATTGTCATCACAGGGACAGGAGTTGGTTCGGCAAACAGGCTATTTTCCACTACATAACCAGATTCAGTCCGTACATTGAATTTATCATGTGATAATCATTATCACTTATCTTCATAATCGTGTATACTATTCTTAATGGTCCATGTTCGGAGCGTGCGTCGGTATACATATGGGCTAAACTTATATCATCTGGAGGAATCACATCATGCAACGTCGTACCAAAACAACCGTAGCGGGAACGCTAATCCTGTCTATGGCTCTGCTGACAAGCGCCTGCTCCTCGGCTGCTACAACCGGCAGCAATACCAATGAGTCATCTTCGACTCCGGCTGCAACCCAGACGGAAACTGCGTCTGAGCGTACACTCAAGGATAGTATGGGTCATGAAGTGAAGATTCCTGCTAATCCACAGCGTATTATCGCTTCGTATCTCGAAGACCCACTGGTCGCGCTGGGCGTAACGCCAGCAGCACAATGGTCAATCAAGGGCGGTAGTGTCCAAGATTATTTGCAGGATAAACTAGCAAATGTGCCAACGATCTCTTCTGATCTGCCATTTGAAGCAGTAGCTAGCTTTACACCTGATCTGCTGCTGATGGACAGCGCGGAAATGGTCGAAGGCGATAAATACAACCAATATTCCGCTATTGCCCCAACATATGTCGTCGGTAATGCCGAAAATAACGACTGGCGTGAAGAATTGAAAACGGTCGGCGAAGTGCTGAACAAAAGCACCGAAGCTGACAAAGTGCTGTCCGATTACGATGCAAAAGTAGCCGATGCCAAAACTCAAATCCAGCAAAAAGTCGGCACCAAATCCGCAGCAGCCATCTGGATTAGTGGCAAAAGTGTATTCGTCGTGAATCCGAAGCTATCCAGTGGTGATGTGATGTACAACGATCTAGGCTTCACTGTACCAGATGTAGTCACCCAAGCGTCTGAAGGCAAAACCGCTAACTGGAGTTCTCTCGCACTGGAAAGTCTGTCTACTCTGGATGCAGACTACCTGTTCGTCATTATTCAAGACGGTGCCAAACCAGATGATGGTATCAGCTCCTCCGTTTGGAACAGCATTCCCGCTGTCAAAGCAGGTCATGCCTACACGCTCAGCATGAAGTCCAGCTGGCTGTACACCGGCGCTGTTGCCAACTCCATGATCATTGACGATATTTTGAAAAACGTCGTATCGAAATAAACTCATCACTGTTCCGATAAGGTACAGCAAAATACAGACATACAATATATTCATGATGCAATATGTTGTATACCTGATGCGTCATGCGGTTCAGATAATTACGATCCAATCGCAACAAAAGCTGCCGTTCCCACAACCGATTACACATATGATCTTGATCCAAGATCATATGCTGCACAGGAGTATCAAACTCTCCTATCATTCGGTACGGAAAAGGCAGCTTTTTTGTCATTTCAGCTTTTTATTAGTTCAGCTTTGTTCTGTTTCGGAGTTGTTCATTTCGACTTTGCAACTGATCAATTTACGCGTTCAAAGATCCATTGCTGCACCGTATTGTTCAGATCTGCCCACTGCCGTACATCCGCACCATCAGCGGTGCCGCCATTGGTCACGTCCAGCAGTTTGCCGCTATTGCGGTTCAAAATTTCAAAAAACTGATTGCCGACCAGATTGAATTTCCATTGCTGGCTGGTCGATCCGCTGGAAGTAAACTGAGCGACATTGGCACCATCGTCCTTGCTCGCTCCGGTTACACCTGCTAATCTGCCGCTATGACTCGCACGCAATTGGAAATATCCATCGCTTGTCGGATCAAGCGCCCAGCGTTGATCGCCTGTTCCGTTATATGTCCACTGAATAATATCCGCGCCATCCGCAGTTGAAGCATTCAGCACAGCCAATACTTTGCCACTGTTATTGTTACGAATACGGTAGTAAATGTCCGCCGTTCCTTCACCAGATGGACGAGTAATTGCAGTTCCCGGTGTTACAGGCGAACCGAAGACTGGTGTATCGCCATTCCAATTGATTTTCTGAATACGAGTAGTACGTTGCTCAGCACAGCCTTGACCAGTGCCATCATTGGCATGATAGACGATCCAATCTTCCGTACCATCCGGCGATTTTACAAAGCTGTTATGACCCGGACCGAAGACAGTTGATGTTTTCTGGAATACTGGATTGGCTCCTTTGCTCCAGCTGCTTGCCAGCGACAGATCGGCGCTGGAGCTGGCGCTGAGCATACCTAGCTTATAATCATCCGTCCAGCACCCACTGGCAGAATAGGTAAGATACACACGCGAACCATGCGTCAAAAAGGCTGGCGCTTCATTCACATCACCGCCGACCTTTTCCCAGCTGATCGTCGGACTGGAAATGATCGTCGCTTTGCCTACTAGTGCTGTTGGGCTGCTCATTTTGGCAATAGCGATTTCCTGCGGTTTGCCCGGTGCAATTTGCGACCATGCCATATACAGCTGTCCATTGATGCTCGTTACTGTCTGATCGATCGACCAGTAATCGTTACTGTCATTGACTTTGATCGGTGCAGACCAGCTTCCTTGCAGCGGATTGGCGCTCGTATTGCGAATCGCCCAGATTCGCTGATTGGCATTGTTGCCATCGTTGCTACCTGCTGAGAAATACAAATACCAAGCGCCATTAATATAATTCAGCTCCGGTGCCCAGATATTGTTGGAGTAACAGCTACCACCTGAACAGGTAGCAGTCGGCTTGGTGAAGACGGTTTTGCTTTCCCCGTTGCCGATGCCAGTCAACGTCTTGGAACGGCTAATATCGATTTTGTCCCAGTTACGTGACGTATGCACAAAATAGTAATATCCATCCGTATGCTTCATTACAAACGGATCAGCAGACGAATAAGGAGCAACTGGATTGATAAACGTCGTAGACGCCGCTTGCGCCTGCTGTGGCACGAGTGAGATCAGCATCATAACTGTTAGTAGTAATGCACAACACATGCGCGCCGATACCGGCATACGCTCCAACATGTTTAGCATTGTACGGGAATGACGAGTCTTCTGTGTTTGCTTGATCAATCGAGTTTTTCGCTCATGACCCTGCTTCTTCTTTACCTTCTCATTGTTGTCTGTACCTTGTTGTCCGAATACTATCCAATTCATTATCCTCAACCCCTTTACAAGAATGTTTACGTATTCATGTTTTTGTAACCGTTTTCTTTATTGTAAAAATATTATGCATTTTACACAATATAAGAATAAAGTCGAAACTTTAATAAAAAGGAACTGCAAATGCTTAATCATTTCATATCGTAATACCGAATATTATTGTAGTATAGATATACTGGACTGATTTAAAGCACTACTACTGTATTCGTATTGAGGAGGATTTTAGTTTGAAAGCAACCCCTGAAGCATCATTGCAAAAAAGGCTGCTGCCACGTCATATTACATTTATGGCAATGGGCGGCGTCATCGGAACAGGTATCTTCAAAGGTAGTTCCGAAACGATTGGTCTGGCAGGACCCGGCGTTATCTTCACGTATATTTTTGCCGGTTTGCTGCTGCTCGTCGTAATGGGTGCAATTGCTGAAATGGCAACCGTGTATCCGAACCGTAATATGAAAGATTTTATCTCGCTTGCCTTTGGTCAACGGCTTGCTTTTATCGTCGGCTGGTTGTACTGCTTTATGTGGCTAGCGGTTTGTGTCATTGAAGTTATCGCTGCGGGCAGCTTTCTGCAATTCTGGTTTGCTGATACACCGTTATGGGTGCTCAGTCTCGCGAGTGCCGCCTTTGTGCTGCTTGTTAATACGATGAGCGTAGGCAGATTGGGCGAACTGGAATTCTGGCTCGCCGGTATCAAGATCGCGATGATTATTATCTTTATCATACTCGGTGCTTGTCTGCTGTTTGGTATTATTCCAAGTAGTAACACGCCGTATTTGAGCAACTTTACATCCCATGGTGGATTTTTGCCGAATGGTTGGATGGCTGTCGTGTCTGCGCTCTTGGTCGTCATGTTCTCGTATGGCGGTTCCGAGCTGATCGGTCTGACGCTAACCGAGACACCGGATGCGGACAAAGTACTGCCAAAGATCGTAAAAAGCTTCATCCTGCGTATTATTCTGTTCTATACGTTGCCAATTCTGATCATCTGTGGTCTGATTCCGTGGAATCAACTGAGCGGTCAGGACAGTCCCTTTGTACAGGTACTGACTGCAACTGGGTTGCAGGGAGCAGCGCATATCATTAACTTTATTCTGGTGACAGCAGTGTTGTCAGCGGCGAACTCTGGTATTTATGGAGCGACACGGATGTTACATTCGATGGCGATTAATAACGAAGCACCTGCGTTGCTATCCAAAACATCACGGCGCGGTGTACCTGTGAACAGTTTGATTTTGTGTGCTGTTATTTTGCTGATTGGCGCATGGTTTGCTTATGTTGCACAGGATCAAGTATTTGGTATTCTGATCGCTGTACCGGGATTTGTCGTATTGCTCGTATGGATTAGCATCTGTCTGTCCCAGCTCAAGCTACGCAAGCAGTATCCGGTGGAACCGAAATTCCGCATCTGGGGTTACCCATATATTTCTGGTTTGACTGCTCTGTGTCTGCTTGTTATTGCGGTGCTGTTCTTATTTGATGCTAACAATCGCATTAGTATCGGAGCTTGTATCCTGTTCTTGATCGTGCTGCTGATCAGTTCGTTCTTCAAGTTCCGCGGGAAATCGCAAGCGTAACAACTAGATTCTCATCATAAAATAAAAGCTGTCTGTTTTGCCCTCTGGCATCATAGGCAGCTTTTATTTTGTATAAAAACTTTGAAATACACGCGTTGCCTGCCTGTGCATTCTAGTCCTGATTGTCATGCTGATAAACTGGTATTTATAATAAATTGCTGTACAATGATAGGAATGATACAACATTACCGGAATCGGAATATTGCTATGTCCATTCGGTAATATGAGATTCAGTAAATGATCAATTTCACTTATAGCTGTGGCAGGTGTAACGATAATGGTGGACGCTTATTTTCAACCAATTCTGTATGCTTTTATCGCTTTTCCGCTGGCAGCAGCTTTATTTACGCTGCCTTTTTTGATGTATCAATATCGTCGATATGGCTATATTCATGTCGTACGCGCGATTACGCTATATAGCTGCTTGCTGTATTTGATGAATGCTTACTTTCTGGTGATCCTGCCTTTTCCATCGTCCCGGCACAATGCTGCACTGGCAGGTGGGGATATGCAGCTGGTGCCTTTTCAGTTTGTGAGTGACTTTTTAAAAGAAACCTCTGTCTCGCTGGAGCACCCGACGACCTATATGCACATATTTCGCGAGCGTGCCTTCTGGCAGGTAATGTTTAATATTGTGCTGACTGTGCCATTCGGGATGTTGCTACGCTATTATTTCCATCGCGGCTGGTTGGGTGCAATGTGCTGGTCGTTTCTATTGTCGCTATCGTTTGAAATTACGCAATTGACAGGAATTTATGGCATTTATGATCATGCGTACCGGATCTTTGACGTGGATGATCTGATCTGTAATACCTTTGGCGGCATGATCGGCTTCTTGATTGCTGCATGGATCTCGGAGCATCTGCCCAATGTGCGGCAACTGGATGCGCGTGTTGATCGTTCCAAACGACGGGTAACGTATACAAGGCGCGGGATTGCTTTTCTCATCGACAATATGCTCTGCTCTATGCTGCTATCGATCCTGTCGGCATTGGACATTCCACTTTCGTTCTGGGTAGCGACAGGGTTGTATTTTATGCTGTTAACGTATGCGATGAATGGACTAACACCTGGCAAATGGATCGTACGCATTCGGCTCGTCAGCGATCGTACCAATGAACAGGAGACCAAACGCCGCTTGCCACTACATGCTCTCATCGTGCGCTACGGTTTGCTGTACTGGGGATTTTTCGGATTGGAGCGAGTGCTGAATTTGCCATTTGCACAGAGCTATCCGTCTCGACTAGAAGCGATTGTCTATCTAATCATTCTGTTTGTATTGAATGCTGGCTTCTTCCTCCATCTAGTGACACGCTTTTTCCGTAAAGGTTCCCTGATGTTTTACGAACAATGGAGTCGTACATCGCATCAGATCATGTGGCCAGATACGCTATCAACCGACCCTGAATCTCATGACTAGCGGCTATATTGCTATGCTGAGACTCTTATTCTACGTTCATCTGAAATTATACCGGAAGGCGGTTTTTGCTTGTTATATGTAGTTAAATTTCTGTACAGTTTCATTCTGCCACCGGGTTTGTTTGTCATTTTGCTACTGCTCATGTCGATCTGGCTATGGAAAATTCATGCGACCGCAGCTGGTGTATTGCTCGGTCTGAATGTACTGCTATATCTGTCGATGATTCCACTGATTGCCGATATGCTGATTGGCAGTCTGGAGCACAAATATCCGCAACCACAACAGGCAACCGTACAAACAAGCGGCGATGTCATCGTCGTGCTGGGCGGCGGCGCGACAAGTGGTACGCCGGATATGAACGGTACTGGCAATCTATCTGGTGCGGCGGGAAATCGGCTCATCACAGCAGTACGCCTGTATCGCGAAACGGGATTGCCGATTATTTTCTCCGGTGGTCAAGTATTCTCAGATAGCGGCAATGAAGCGGATATTGCACGTCGCCAACTTATAGCGATGGGCGTACCACAGCAGGATATCATCGCTGAGAATCAATCGCTCAATACCGAACAGAATGCAGCCAATACATCCAAGCTGCTCAAACAGAATCAATGGAGCAAGCCGGTACTCGTTACTTCCGCCATGCATATGGAGCGTTCAGTTATCGAATTTGAACGTGCTGGCTGGAATGTACTGCCGTATCCGACAGATTATTGGACGAGCACACCACGGGCGCTATATGCTAGTAAATTTGCACCATCTGGCAGCTCTATGAATGCATTTAGCTCTGCTTGTAAAGAATATCTCGGTATTCTGGTCGCGAAGTTCAGAATGTAATCGCCGTATATCTCATTATAATTGCCACATATCAATGAAAAAAAGAGAATGTGAACGACATATTCCGCTTCCCGATCCATGCTTCTCAGCGATGGAAAGGAAAATGGAACAGTCGATCCACATTCTCTTTTTGATTGTAGAAGAATCTTATTTGAAGTCAACAATCATATCGAGTGGCAGACGCATCGAAGGATAGCCCTCATTGGCTGCTTTACCCATAGATACGAGCATTACTGGTACATAACGCTCTTTGTCCATACCGTACATTGCAGCGACTTGCTCTTTGTCGTAACCACCGATTGGGTTCGTGTCATAGCCATGTGCACGAGCAACCATCATCAGCTGCATCGCTACCAGACCGCTGTCGATCAGAGCGATATCTTTGCGCGCTTCACGGGAAAGCTGTTCGTAATGACCGAGTGCGAATGGCAGTTGGCGCTCTTTCACTTCAGCTGGCATATAACCCAGTTCCACTGCTTTGTTGAAAATATACTCTGCATTTTGCTCGTGTTGCAGATCGGCAAAGATCGCTACAACCGCTGCGGCAGTTTCCACTTGATGAGCGTTGAATTTTGCGAATGGCAGTAATTGTGCTTTGGCTTCTTCACTTTGAATGACAACGAAGCGCCAAGGTTGCAGGTTGATGGAAGAAGGCGCGCGAGTAGCCTCTGTCAGGATCTCGTTCATTTCCTCGCTGCTGATTTTCACTTCTGGGTCATAACTTTTGATGGAACGACGTTCCAGAGCGATTTTGGCAAAGTCATTGCTTGGTGTTACTGCGTTTGTTGCGTTGTTAGTAGTTGTCATTTGGTTTCTCTCCTTTGATTCTCTATATGGTTTGGTTACGTGTAACTTACATACTTCCGATATTGACGTTGATGCGTTGCAGCATACTGGAGAGTTGCTGTTGTTCGTGTTCATCAAAACCGCTCAGCATCTGCTCTACATATTGCTGACGCTCCTGACGAAACGATATAATCTTCTCCCGTCCTATATCGGTCAACTGTACAAGCGTAATACGATTGTCCTGCGGATTGTTGCGCCGGATGACGATCTGCTCTACCTCTAGTTGCTTCAGATGGCGTGTAATCGCTGCATGATCGATTCCGACCAACTTTTGCAGCGAACTCTGACTAATCTCTTCTGACTGGTAGAGATGACAGAGCAGTTGCAACCGCGAAGCACTAATCCCAGCACACTTTTCAAACGTACAGGATAGCTGGCGTTGAAGTCCCTGTATCTGATAAAATATATCCTCTGACGATGACTGCGACACAAGTCTTCTCCCCTTTCTGTCTGTACGTTGGTGATACGGAATGACGGAAGGATTATTGAAATAATCTGTGACCCATCAATCATTGATGCATCAAATAATATCATAGATTAGATAGGTTTGCAATTAGTGTTGTAAAAATTTAATTGTTAGAAATGTAATTTGAGTTCTAATCCTCACTTGTCGCTTAGACCAATATCAAACGTTTCTTCTGACAATAATGCTTTCCCTGATTGCGCAGCCAAGGTGACAGGATGACCGGCTTGCTGCAATTGATCCTTAAATTGTTGTAAGCTACTATAGTGCGTCCTATCATAAAAGTAGACCGTGAATGAGGCTTGCGTAACCCCATTTTGTTTTAGCATTTCAATCAAATGTTCCACTTTGTGTATGTACTTCATCTTTTCGTTTGGTTGAATAATATAAACCATATTGACATGAGTGTATGATAAATCAACAAGCCCTGTTGTACCTTGTTCAGGACGATCACGATCAAAATCAATAAATGCCCAGCCCGGTGGGTGTACAGATTTTTTTAAAATAGGTTCAATTATTTCTTCCGATTGCTGAGTTGGCTTAATGCTTAGATAATTGTCGATATAATCTTCGGGTTTACTGGCATTTCTACGTACAGAGAATTCTTCAGTCGGATAACGATCCGAAACAGCCGTTATATTATAAAGTGTGTACATCCTGAATTCTTCTTCTAAACCTGTAATCGTAAACGGTTCGTGATACTTAGCCGTCAAATAATCGTCGGTTTCTCGTTTTACTAACTCCAGATCGTAATGCTTGATTACGGGATACATGAATATACTAAAGGCGATGCCTATAAAAATCCATTGCAGCAGTTTTATGTTTTGTATTCTTTTGAAGATTTGCTGAATCCTTCGTTTCATTTCCATTCTCTTCCTCTCACTCTGTAGATTAGTAAGAATGATATTTTATAAATGTTGACTCATACTTTCGATAGCATGAACTTTATTCAAATGAATGTCCATATCATTTATCTGATATTCGCGATATTCATCTATTACAGTTTGCATATCATATGTCTTCATGATGTTTTGAAAAGCTTGATAATTGTTGATATGCCAACGTCAAACATATGTAGCCTAATGTGCACATTTTAGATCTTTTTAGCTTAACATTAAACGTATCGTAGCATGCACCTTATACCATGTAAACTACAAATGATACTAAAAAGTAATATTTTATATTTTCAATTCTATCTACATATTCGATACAGTTTCCCAGTCCTATGTAAGTTTTTGGCAACACTTTATTTACATTAACATATCCATTCAAACGATCGTTACCTCACTTCAAAATTGCTCATTACTTTTATTGATCCTCTTTCCCGTTTACAATAACAATAGACCAAAATCTTATATTGACTCTACACTCAACCCTCATCTACTTCATAGACAAGATTGGGGTAATCCATTATAGTATAAATCCACTATTCAAGCCGGAATGTCAGGAAGGAATCTATTGAAATTATGAAATTGGCAATTGGTATGCGTAATATTAAAACCGCGCTGGCGGTGTTGATCTGCTTGTTGATCTCGAAAGTATTCAATTTGGAGTATCCGTTTTATGCAGTCATCGCGACGATTATTGCGATGGAAAATTCGGTCACGAACTCGTACACAGTCGGCAAAAATCGCGTCATGGGTACGATTGTCGGCGCTGTATTCGGAATGGGGTTTGCACTTATCGATCCGCATAGTGCCATATTCTCGGCGGTCGGAATTGTGGTCGTCATTTATATTTGTAATCTGCTCAAATGGAACAAATCGGTCTCCATTGCCAGTATCGTATTTCTGGCGATTATGCTCAATCTGCGACCGGGTGAGAATCCTTGGTTTTACGGGATGAATCGGGTGCTGGATACACTAATCGGCATTGGGGTAGCGGTGATCATCAACTATCTCGTCTTTCCGCCTAACCATGAGCGCAATATGGAGCAGCGGCGCAAAATTCTGCGTCAGCGGCTGACGGTGCTGTCGCATGAATTGCTCGCTGAAGGCGGTGGTGTACATATCAGTTCGCTAAAAAAGGATATGTCCGAACTGGAAAAGGTGTATGAGATCTATACTTCGGAATTTCATCTGAACAAAAAGAAACGAACAATTATGGATCATCTGGAAGAGGAAATCGATATTTATCACAATACGTATTCCCATATGCGAATGCTGCGACTGCTAACTGATGAACCGCCACAAGCGGTGGAATCGAAGCCACAGGTGGATTTTAAATTTAGTTCCCCTCCTGCTCGCCCTATGACGGTGCATGGTGAGGATTTGCTAATGATTTACCGCTATCATGTACGCTGCATTTTGCAGGATTTAACTCAGCTTGGGTTGATGCTACCTACGAAAATTGCACCGCCGCTGAATTTACGCAAAGAATTGTCTGGCGAGCACAAAAATGTCAATCGAATCAACGATTGAATCATTTTACTAATGTAGGATGAATCATTACAATAGTTCACAGCAGTTTTGGATGGAAGGCACGTTACTGTAGATTTTTTGGAATATTGGAATCTTGTAAGAAGGCAGAGTGATACGGCATTACACTGGCTTCAAAGATAGCACAACAAAAAGCACAATCGTATTCGCAGCGACTTATGCTACGGACGATTGTGCTTTTTCCTATCCAGATACACTTCTCTTCACTCTAACGACTGTCACTGTTACTGTCACTGTCACTGTCACTGTCACTGTCACTGTCACTGTCACTGTCACGAAAAAGTGTATGCTCTACAATTAATTACGGATATCGGCTGCTTTCACCCGTAAAATTTGACCAGCGGACGCTGCTAGTGGCTCGGTATCCGTACCCAGACCAAAGTAGAAATCACCGTTCAACTCTTCCAGTGACTTAGCATACGTGCCTTTTTCAAATTGCAGCAGTTGCGACCAGTTTTTCAAATTACGGGTTTTGTAGACGCGGTTGATATAACTACCGTCACTCTGCTTCGTATACGTTAACACATACAGCACATTGTTGCGCACGATCATATCGGTCGGCAGTGCTTTGGTATCCGGCAACGTAATGCGGCGCGCATCGTCGATGTCTTTGGCGGCGATCAGCGCTTCTGGCATCGTTTGCGCATCGTTATACAGTTCACCAGCAATATACACTAGCTGGTTATTAACGACTACCGTTTTGCTAATGCGATTGTATGGCGTTTTGCCGGGTTCCTGTACGAATTTCATGCCGGGCAGGATATTTTTGCCGTTGATTTTTTGCTGAGTGACTTTCAGGTTTTTGTCAATGGACAGTACATGGGTTTCGTCGCCCCAGATTTGATTGTCTGGCATGATGATGGCGGCGGCGTACAGCTTGCCTTTGAATTGGAAAAACTTGTATGCGCGACTGCCGTAGCCGTCGATTGCTGCCAGTTTGTCCCATGTTTTGCCGTTATCGCTGGAGACCATGACGACAGGCGTCTGTTCAGTACCGACAGCTGCGAACATTTTACCTTGATAATAAGTCAGATCGTAGACGTGCAGCGCATCGGGAATGTTCTGATACTCTGTCCACGATTCACCGTTCAGCTCATAAAAGTTGCCGTATTTCCAGCCCGGAACGATGGAATCGTTACCCGGTATGTAGAGCTTGCCCTTCATAATTTTAAACGTATCAATCTGTTCGTCATCCGTCACTTCGCGTGTCGTTTCTTTACCCGTTTTGGCATCGGTGGAGATGACTTTTTGAGTAACAAATTTGTTAGAGGATGGATCGTAATAAATGACCGGAATCGGACCTGCATTGGGCGAAGGACCGGAGTTACTGCTATTGCCGCTACCTAGATAGATTTTACCGTCAAATACTTGCATATCCCATACGTTACGCGCATATGGTTCGCTTTTAAATGGTTGCCCCAGATTTTCTAGTTTGGACGTGACATCCGACTTGGCTGTTGTTGCTGCTGCGGCTGTCGGTGTGCCGGTATATCCAGATAATGAAGCGCTACCAGCAAGCAGCGCAGCAGATAAACTTATCGTTAATACAGGTTTCATCCAGTTCTTTTGCATATTCATAAACTCATTCCTTCCGTTTGTCGGTGTTATAGCAGACCTGAATTAGTTAATTAAGTATTCCTCCGTTCATCTATTCATATTGACTGTAAAAGGACGCGATAGATCGGCATTTTACTAGTTCACCATCGCCGGTATAGGCGCGGTTTCTACATGCACTATATCATATCTGCTAGTAGGAAGCTAAAATATTCCTACCCTTCCAGCAGAAAAATGACTCGGCGATAGCGTCTAATTTCTGTTTGCTGAATTTTATATATTTATCTACATACACATAAATATATGAAAAAGCCTGCCCTTGAACCCAGGACAGGCTTGCTCTGTCTTGCACTATATGGAAGTAAGCAGAAAGTAAGACGCTCCAACTACTCGCGATGTAGCAATTCTTCCCCGGCAATGCCCGGTTCCGTCATTTGATATGGATCAAGGATGATATTCAGCTCTTCCTCAGTCAATACATTATACAGCAAACACAGTTCGCGTACCGATTTGCCCGTTTGGATCGCTTCGCGGGCAATCCGCGATACGACTTCATAACCAAGATGCGGATTCAGCGCGGTAATGATACCTACACTGCGCTCCACGTACTCGCGGCAACGGTCGACATTCGCCTGAATACCGTCTACACAATGCAAACGGAACACAGTAAAGCCCTGCTTCATGATCTCCAGTGATTGCAGCAGGTTATATACCAGCACTGGCTCCATAACGTTCAGCTCCATTTGACCTGCTTCGGAAGCAAGACAGATCGTATGATCATTCCCAATAACCTGAAATGCAATCTGGTTGACAACTTCGCACATCACAGGATTGACTTTACCCGGCATAATCGATGAACCCGGCTGGCGAGCAGGCAAGCTTAGCTCGTTCAGACCAGCATACGGTCCAGATGCCATAAGACGAATATCATTTGCCACTTTGGACATATTCATCATACAGATCTTCAGTGCGGCGGATACTTCGGTATAGGCATCGGTATTCTGGGTAGCATCAACGAGATGATCTGATGCCGCCAGCGAAAAACCGCTAATATCAGCAAGAATCTCCGCGACCCGCGTAATATAACGACGGTCAGCGTTTAGACCAGTACCGACGGCGGTTGCACCCATATTAATGTGCAACAGATTTTCACGCGTATTTTCCACACGAACGATGTCGCGACCAAGTACACGAGCGTACGACTGGAATTCTTGACCAAGACGAATCGGCACGGCATCTTGTAGATGCGTACGGCCCATTTTGATAACGGTATCGAATTCGTCGGCTTTCACCTGAAATGATTGTTGCAGCTCGCGCATCGCTACGAGCAGCTTCTCGATCATCGACAGGGTAGCAATATGAATGGCAGTTGGAAACGCATCGTTAGTCGACTGCGCCATATTCACATGATTATTCGGGCTGATATTGACATAATCGCCCTTGGAATTGCCCATAATTTCCAATGCACGGTTGGCAATGACTTCGTTGGTATTCATATTAATCGACGTTCCGGCTCCACCTTGAATCGGGTCCACGATAAACTGGTCCATCCAGCGACCTTCCAGAATCTCGTCAGCAGCCTGTACAATCGCTTCCCCTTTTGGTCCGTACAGACGGGACAGTTCCATGTTAGCAAGAGCTGCGCCTTTTTTGACCATTGCCATCGCCCGAATCAGCTCCGGGTGCAGCTTTTGACCGGTGATCGGAAAGTTTTCCACTGCCCGCAGCGTCTGGATGCCATAGTATGCTTCATCAGGAACTTCTTTGGTGCCCAGAAAATCTTTTTCTACTCTCACAACGCATTCCTCCGGCTGTATGGGAGTAGCGAATTTGCAAGCAGTGCGCGTAGGCACGACTGCAAATTTGCTGAATCCCGATTTCGTTTCACAACAACAGTCCTATTATACGACCAGCCTCGCTCCGGTTCCAGTCAAAAGCAAAATTATTCCTATCAGATGACGTCACTTATTACGGCTGTCGCAGCCACATCCCTAGCGACGCAGGCGCTGTATACTCAAATCCGAACTGCGCGTACAACCGATCTGCCGGTACATCGGCGAATAGCGTAGCAATCGCAAGCGGTGGCATATGTTGCTTCAAATACTGTGTAATTTCACCCATGATGGCTTTGCCATATCCTCTGCCCTGATGATCCGGGTGTACCGCAATATCGGTCACCTGAAAGAACAGCCCGCCATCGCCTACCACACGTCCCATACCGATCGCTTTCCCCTGTTCCTCCAGCACTACTGCAAACAGACTGAGTGGTAATCCCTTTTCTGCTCCTTCACGGCTCATCTCGCTCAAGCCCGAAATACTACGCAAATGCAAATACTCATCCATTGAAGGAATACGATGCTGAATGTCCACTGCAATGACCACCTTTTCGGAATAAGATTATGATGTTTTCTATTGCTTGCTCAGTGCTTGAATAGCGCTATTGACGAGATTTTTTTCCTTTTTTGTAACTGCTTTGTCTAGCTCGCCTTCTAGCAATGCCAGTGTATGCCGCAGTTGATCTTGCTCTGGAAAAATAGCCTGTACATCCTCTGCCGTTGACAGCGCGCTAATGACCACCTGACGTTGAACGGTACTGCCGCCAAGCCATTGCCAGATATCCTCAGCCTCCGGTGCAGAGCAGGCAAAAAGGCGATCCCAGCCGTCATACGGATAGCTGACACGTTTGCCCTGCCACATCCACTGCAACACCTCGCGACTATAAAATGGCTTGAGCCAGCTATTGGCGCCATATCCATTCAGACGATTAGATTGCTGAAGCTGCTCCAATGCAGCATATACACGCTGTAACCCTTCCTGCTCAGGCAAACAACAAGCCGTCACATACGCCAGCACTGCCGAATTGATGCGCTGATCTGACGGTGCATTCCACAGCTCACGCACCCAATCCGCCGCCGCAGAACGACAGATGGATGCTGCACACTCCATCAGACTATGGCGCAGATGAACGTCACGCTCCTGCTCAATCCGATTGAGCCATGCCGTCAACACGTCCTGCTCTGAAAATGCTGCAAATGCTTGTTGTAGCGCTGCATCATCGCTATCGTGCATTTCCGCATATCGAATTAAGACGTCCAATTGCGTACGTGCCTGCTCCAGCGTCAAATGCACATAATCGTGCATCCATTGCTGCCAGCGCTGCGCCTGAGGATGATGGATATTCAATCCGCCATGATCGATAAAATGCTCATATTGCCAATGCTCCGCTCCAATGCCATACAACGCCGTAATCCGCTCTAGAAAGGCGGTCAGTGAGCCCGCCAATAGTCGGAATTCACCCGTTTCGTGATCCCAGCTTAATACGGCTGGGCGCTCTACATCACTTAGATCCAGCACCAGACGATCACCATTCCCAGCATGATAAAAGGTCAAGTACCGCCGTTGTTCCGGTGACTCTGCATCTTCTGACCACATTTCCACGAAATCCAGTGCCTCCAGCGACCAACCTACATCGCCAGTCAAGCCAAACGGCACCATCTGTTCAGACGGAACATACCAGATTACCGATACTTCGCTCGCACCAGTCAATAGCAATTCTCTCAATTCTGTCGGTAGTGTTATATCCAGCTGCTGTTCCACCTGTTCCACTTGCTGCAAATCAGCGACTGGTGCGAAGGTTGCCGCCGTATCTACTCCACGCTGCTGCAATTGATCCAGCAAAGTCTGCCATTGTTCACGCCATGTTATAAACGATTGTTGCAATGTCATCATGATCCCTCCATCTTACACATCGACATGAATGATATTGCGTATTACATGCCGTATCTATCCAACATTATTATGTACCAAGCCTTGTCAGTCTATTAATTATACTATGCCCTATCCCGCGACCCAACGTCAAAAAAGCCGCAGTCCAATGACTACGGCTTCCTCTGCTGCCTACCAACAATGATGATCCTACATGATACCGATAATCTTTTACACTTACAGCTTATACTTGCAGTGCGTAGAACGATTCCAGCTGACGAACGACTTCGTCTTGATCATGGTCAATCACCGTTTGATGTTGCGGCATATTGAACAATGCTTGAATCGGCTCTGGGAATTCCTGTTTGATCTGACAGAGCACAATCGCTTCGTCAAATTTGGCAGGATGCGCAGTTGCCAGTGTTACGCACACTTCGTCTTCGCCGTTATGCTGCTCATAAGCGGCAATCCCACAAGCAGTATGCGGATCCAGCAAATAATCATGCTCTGCATGATACTTGCTGATTTCTTCCAGACATTCCTCATTGGAAGCACCATGCGCAGCAAAGTCGCGCTGCACCTGCTCCAGATCGGCACCAGACAGGACGATTTTGCCATCGGTTTGCAGCTGCTGCATGTATGCCGACACTTTGGCTGCATCCTCGTTCAGGAAATAGTACAGATAACGTTCAAAGTTACTCGCCACCTGAATATCCATCGATGGGCTATGCGTACTACGAAAGTCGCCCGGCTTGTACTCGCCTGTTTTTACGAAGCGCTCCAAAATGTTGTTTTCGTTCGTCGCGATGATGAGACGGTTGATCGGCAGTCCCATTTGCTTCGCCAGATAACCGGAGAAAATATTACCAAAGTTACCGGATGGCACACAGATGTTGATCTTACGTCCATTCGCGCCCTCTTGCGCACGGAAGTATGCATAGAAGTAATACACTGTTTGCGCCAAAATGCGTACAAAGTTGATCGAGTTGATGGCCCGCAGATGATGCTGCTTTTTGAATGGCAGGTCGCCGAACAGGTCTTTGATCACTTTTTGACAATCATCAAAGTTACCTTTGACTGACAGATTCAGCACATTGCTATCGTCTACGGTCGTCATTTGCAGCTCTTGCACCTTGCTGACCCGATTGTGCGGATGCAGAATACAGATTTTGATGCCTTCTTTGCCACGTACGCCCTGAATCGCTGCCGCTCCCGTATCACCGGAGGTTGCGCCCAGAATGTGAATTACTTCGCCGTACTTTTGTGACATATAGGAATAGAGTTCACCCATGAATTGCAGCGCTACATCTTTGAACGCAAAGGTAGGGCCATGGAATAGCTCCATAATATACAGGGAATCATCAATGCGACGAACCGGGGCTACTTCTGGATGACGGAAATTCGCATAGCTACGCTCAGCCAATTCACGCAGATCGGCAGCAGGAATCTCATCATTTACATACAGGGCGAATACATTCAGAAACAGATCAACATAGTTCAGCTTGCTCCATTGTTTCAGCGTCTCCGCGGATACAACAGGCACTTGTTCCGGTATCATCAGACCGCCGTCATCGGCAAGCCCCATCAATACGGTATCGATAAATCCTTTTGGCTCCACTTGTCCTCTAGTGCTGATATACTTCATAGTTTTCCCCCAGTTATCTGTAATGTTCATCACTTTCATTCAATATGAAAAATTATTAATTTCTATCATACCCTGTCATGGAGTTGCTTCCAAGCATTAATTTGCTAAAGTTTTATCATTTTCGCATATTTTATCATCATTTGTCGGTTAACTAACTAAATTGAAATGCCGATAATAACCTATGAATAATATTTGAATTCAGAGAGGAAATCGCCAATGTACAAACATCATCATTGGAAAAAAGCAAGTTTTCTTATTCTGTTGGCTGCGATGCTGCTATTAAGCGCATGCTCTTCAGCCACAACCAGCTCTACCGCGCAGGCTGCGAACAGCAGACTGAAAGTAGGTATCGTGTTGTCCGACATCGGGCTGGGCGACCAATCCTTTAGCGATGGCGCATTCAATGGATTGATTCAAGCACGAGACGAAGGCAAAATTAAGTTCGATTACCGCGAAATCTCGGACACAAAAACATACGATGAAGCATTCAAACAGCTAATCGATGGGCACAACGATGTTATCATCGGACTCGGTTATGCGGTGAAGGATAGTTTGGAAACAGCAGCCAAGAGCAATCCGAAGCAGCAGTTTCTGCTGATCGATGAAAAGTCCGATCTCGCGAATGTCGCTTCTATTACTTTTAAAGAGGATGAAGGTAGCTTCCTCGCAGGAGCACTGGCAGCGATGGCAAGCAAAACCGGCGAGCTTGGCTTTATCGGTGGTATGGAAAGCCCACTGCTCCACAAATTCCAGAGCGGATTTGAACAAGGCGCACGAGCGATCAATCCGAATGCGCAGTTTACAATCAATTATACAGGCGACTTCGGTAAACCGGAACTCGGCACTGCCGCTGCCAAAGATATGATCGACAACCATAATACGGATGTGATCTACACGGTAGCTGGTCTGACTGGCGTAGGCGGATTACAGGAAGCGCAGAAGCAAGGCATCTACTCCATCGGTGTAGATAGCGATCAATTCTTCCTCGCCGAAAAATCGGTCATCACATCCATGATCAAAAATATCGATGTTGCCCTGTACAATGCCACTCAAACCTATATCGACAATAACCGTACATTCCCTGAAAAGGATATGGTATTCGGATTGCAGGATGGCGGTGTTGGACTGGCACCGATCCATGTATTTGAATTAACTGATGCACAACAGAAAAAGCTGGATGAATTGAAACAACAGCTCATCTCCGGCGATATCAAAATTCAACTGGATGCATCCTGATTCGACTGATTTCCATTTTCCCAATTACAGGAGGAACCTATGAAATTACAAGGCAAACTGGTACTCAATGCGATCATCTCGTTGGTCGCCTCGCTCGTACTGGTCGGATATATCATTTTCCAACTGCTGAACATCAATTCGCAAAATAGCGACCTTGTTCCGATTATGATGAATGTACAGCAACTGGACAGCGATCTTGTTCAAACCGGGCAAGCACTCAACAACTATTCATTCTCCATTTCCGAAAGTAATAAAGCAATTGTAGAGAAACAGCTGCAAAGTACACAAGCTACCCTAACTGCACTGACATCCGCAGACATCCCGACCGCGGAAGAACAACAATTGCTACAACGGGTTCAGACCAAATTCACTCAACTGACTGATGCCGCTACCAAAGCGATGCAAGCGCAGGACAATGCAGAAGCAAAACGTGAAAGCATCCGTGTAGAAGGTATGCAAAATGACGTGTATGAGCTAAAACTGCTCAGCAAAGCCAACTATGAGAACTATACTTCGGATCTGACATCCAGCATCTCGACGACCGTACAGGTAGCACTGTTTGGTGCCATCATTCTGCTGATTGCAGTTGGTATTTTTAATACCTACACTGCTAGACAGCTTGCTCGCCGTACACAGGTACTCACATCAGCTGCCCAGCGCATTGCTGCTGGTGATCTTACCGTGAAGCTGCCTGTTGCCAAAGGCAAAGATGAACTTGCCGATCTCAATCGTTCCTTCCATCAGATGGTGTCCAATTTGCGCAGTATCGTTGGTTCCATTGGTGAAGCAGGTAACCGTGTAGATGAGCGCGCACGCGATATTGATAGCAGTAATGACCGGATGCAGGATGTCGTTCGTCAAGTCGCGCAATCGGTAGAAGAGCTGGCGATCGGTAGCCAGAAGATCGCTGAAGATCTCGGCGTAACGGTTGAAGTCGTTGACCAGATGCAGAACACCTTCCAGACCAATCTGCAAACGACAGCCGAATCCGCCGCCTATGGCAATGAAGTACTGCAATCGATTCAGCAAGGCAATGAACGGATGCAAGAGCAATTGAAGCTCGTATCTAGCAACCGTGCTGCGATGACTGAATTGCAACAAACCGTTAGCTCCCTAGAGCAAAATGCCGATCAGATTGCCAATATGACAAGACTGGTATCAGATATCGCATCACAAACCAATCTGCTATCCTTAAATGCTTCCATCGAAGCAGCCCGTGCAGGCGAAGCAGGGAAAGGCTTTGCCGTCGTTGCCGGTGAAGTGAAAAAGCTGGCGGATCAATCCGTACAGGCAGCGCGTCAGATCTTCACCGCTGTGGAATCGATCACGTCGGCAGTCGGACATGTGCATACTTCGGTTACTCGCAGCGTCGAATTGTTTGAGCAGCAAGAACAGGCAACTGCTTCTACCAGTGCTTCATTTGCCGAAACTAGCGGTCAGATTCAGCAAATTACCGCTCATATTCACCGTCTGGCAGATGACATGCAAGCATCGCACAAATTAAGCAATCAAGTACAGCAGGCAATCGAGAATATTAGCGCCATCACCGAACAATCCGCAGCAGGCAGCCAAGAGATCACCGCTTCCACTGTCGAACAACGTCACGCCTTCCAGCAATCCAGTGAACAGGTGAAACAATTGCGCCAGATTCGCGAAGAAATGCAGCAAGAATTGGATCGTTTCCAGTTGGACGATACCGCTTCAGCTTCGGAGTTGGATTCAGCCATCGGCGGTAATAACTCAAGCAAAGTGGCTACTCGCAAAACGGCATCAGATACGCTGCATGCAGCCAGCGATGTAGATCAGACCTCTAAGCCAGCTTAATCTCACCACTTTTGGCAAAAGCTCAACCACAAACGCTTGGAAATAATACGCTCTAAACCAAAACCCCGTTTACCAGTCATGTGTGCATGATTGGTAAACGGGGTTTTGATGTACAAAAAATCCAGAATAGGATCGCTGCTCTACCAGCAGTCGGATTCCATTCTGGATCATTTGTAGGTACATAATATTAGTGTTTGATAGCGCGTGTGCCACCGACAGCAGCTTCATTGACAGCGCGTGGCGGGCTTGGAACCGCAGAAGATGCCTGTGAAATATCGCCTTGTGTCTGTGTTGGTACATCGTCCATCGTATGACGATAAGCGAGGAAATAAGCGAGTCCTACAAATACAGAACCGCCCACTACATTGCCCAAAAATACTGGTACAAAGTTCTCCAGATATTGCATCCACGTAATATCTGCTCCGCCAAAGATCGCTGCCGGAATCACAAACATATTGGCTACAACGTGCTGGAATCCGATCGCAACAAACGCCATAATCGGGAACCAAATACCGGCAAATTTGCCGAACGAATCTTTACTGCCATAAGCGAGCCAGACAGCCAGACAAACGAGCCAGTTACAACCGATTGCCGAAATAAATGCTTCGCCGAAGCCTTCACTTACTTTAGCGTGAGCAATCGCTACCGTTTTGGCAAGAAAGTCACCTTCTGTTAATCCAACGACATGTCCAAAAAAGTAAGCAATAGCAATCGCGCCGACAAAGTTAGAGATCAGCACCAGTACCCAATTTTTTACCAATTGTCCAAATCCGATTTTTTTGGAAAATAAAGCGGCTGCCATCGTCATCATATTACCGGTCAACAATTCAGCACCGGCAAGCAACGTTAGCATCAGACCAACCGGGAACACTGCTGCCCCAAAAAAGCCTGCAATGGAACCTAGCTCTTTGGGAGCTGTTCCGATGACACGAATATCTGCGAGAAATCCGAGTGAGATAAAAGCGCCTCCAAGAAATCCCAGAATAAGCACTGTCCATACTGGCATTTTCGACTTTTTCAAGCCAACCTCAGCGGACATTTTCATAATTTCCTGTGGTGTGTAGTAAGACATTGTAAATCCTCCATCCATGTCGTCTTCGTTGTAGTCAAGCGTATGATGTGCAGACATAGACTCGATGTTGTAATTACAGTTCTGGCGCCAGATTGCAATGCAGACAGCGAATCATTACAGCACAAAAAACCTCATGACAAGCCCTCATTATGCTGACATTCTGTTATGAGCCAAACGTACCGAGAGAAAAGGTTCAATTGTCGATTCATTCTCTTACAGTTTTCCTATAAGCGAATCAATCTACGTAGTCAAAATTCCATGCTTAATATCCAAACAATCCCTGAATGAATACCAAACCGGCCTCAGCCGCTTTCTAAGGTTAATTCAGGCTCTATTTTTTGTCAATATTGTGACAGAAAAATAGGAGGCATACGCCTCCTATTTCCTATCCGCCAATATGGGACATTTCTACTTTGCTACCTTTTTCCTTATTAACTGGCTGATTATTCCCACGATCTACTGAATATTGATCATGACGTCCCGTCCAGATTCGGCTTACCTGATCAGCCAGTTGCTCATCTGTCATATCAGAGCGTAGCAGCTGACGCAGATCATGCCCTTTGGTTGCAAACAGACAGGTGTAGAGCTTGCCTTCTGCTGACAATCTAGCACGCGTACAAGAAGAACAAAATGCTTCCGTAACCGAGGAGATGAAGCCTACCTCGCCTTTACCATCTTTGAACCGATAACGAGTAGCCACTTCACCGTCGTAATTCGGTGCCAGCGGTTCTAACGGCCAATGCTGTCCGATGCGATCAAGCAATTCCTGCTTGCTGACCACATGCTGACGATTCCAGCCATTCGTATTTCCAACATCCATATATTCAACCATACGTAAAATATGACCGCGTTCACGGAAATATTCCACCATCGGTACGACAGCATCTTCATTGAATCCTTTTTGCACGACCATATTGACCTTCACCTGCAAACCAGCGTCTGCGGCGGCATCAATACCGTCCAATACCGGCTTAACCCGACTGCGTCCACCATTCATCCGCAGAAACATATCATCTTCCAGACTGTCCAGACTGACCGTAATCCGGTGTAAGCCTGCCGCCTTCAAATCTTTAGCTTTGCGTGCTAACAGACTGCCATTGGTCGTTAACGACAGATCGTCAGCATCTAGTGCAGACAATCGTTCAATAATACTGGGCAAATCTTTGCGCAATAGCGGTTCTCCGCCAGTAATGCGCAGTTTGCGTGTACCAAGCGAGACGAAGATAGCTGCGATTCGTCCAATCTCCTGTTCACTCAATACGCTGTCACTAGGCAGAAATTCATAATCTTTGCCAAAGATTTCTTCCGGCATGCAATACCGGCAACGGAAATTGCAGCGATCGGTAACGGAGATCCGTAAGTCACGCAGTATACGGTTATGCTGATCATAGGTAGTCATCGTCTCTCCTCCAATCTTCGCTTGATGGCGATACTTTATGCTTTTACAACTTTATATAAAAAATAACTATACATAGGCGATAGATAACGGTTTCCCTTTAGAATAGCACAGAGCTTTGATCTCTGTCCGCATATTCCTGTAATCGTTGCGGATGTGTATATACATTGCAGCTACCATTTCGAATAAAACCAACCGTCGTAATGCCCAGATGATCTGCCAGATCCAATGCCAGCTCGGTCGGTGCCGATTTGGACAGAATGATCTCGCAGCCAATTTTGGAAACTTTGGTCAGAATCTCCGAAGAAATACGCCCGCTAAATGCAATGATTTTCCCTTGCAAATTCACCTCGTTGCGCAGGCACCAGCCGTAGATTTTGTCCAGTGCATTGTGGCGACCAATATCGCTGCGCGCCAGCAAAATGCCGTCTGGATCGCATAACGCTGCTGTATGCACACCACCGGTCTGCTGAAACAGATCAGCACTATGCTGCACTTGCTCCATCAGCGCAAAACACTGATCAAATGAGAGCCTGACGTGCACCTCATCCATCCTTTTGGCGGTACGCATATCGTTTACAAATACAAAACCCTGCCGACTTGTTCCGCAGCAGGACGTAATATAACGCTTGGTGAACAGTTGACGATGCTGAGGCTTCCAGCGATCGGTACGCACATGTACATACCCTTCTTCTTCTTGTATCCATAGTTCCTGAATATCGCTATGGCGCCGGATGACACCCTCAGATGTTAAAAAGCCTACAGTCATATCCTCTATATGCTCGGGCGTACAGACAAGCGTAACAAATTCCTCGCCGTTGACCTTGATCGTTACCGGCTGTTCAGAGACAACGATGTCTTGCCGTTCCTCCAGTTGTCCGCGTTCATAGCGGATTACGCTGCGTTGCCGCTGTAATTCCGGCTTCATGCTCATCATCCCTGTTCAATATTTTTTTCAAAGACAAATACCGAAATGGCAAAGTCATCCTCCACTTTAATATCGGTAAACAGATGCTCTAGCTTTGAACCGCACAGTTCTTCCAGTCCATCCGGGATATGCTGTTCGTATAGCCGCTGAACCATCTGCGTGCGTGCACGATGCACCATTTCCTTGCCTTCCTCTGTACTCGCAATAAACTTTTCGGTTGGCGTAAAATTGCCCCACATCTTCGTGATCGCCATATTATCAACAAACGTCGTATGAATGCGTTCTGGTCCTTTGCCAAATGTATCCTTGCGTACTTTGCGTACGATATCGTTAAACGCGGATTCTCTTTTCATGCTTGTTCCCCCTTGATTCTCTGTTACTGATCATACACTTGATCTTCCGAATTTCAAGCCCCCGAATATGCTGAACATATACTCTACAGCGTTCTTTGCTTATTATCGGCTAGTAATGTCATGTTTGAACAACTTGTGTCTTGAATTTCAAAAAAAGAAGCGTATAATGAATTCTGGTCACATTATTGTCAAACCATTCGGATTGATTGGTCAGTATGTCATTGCTGACGGATTACTCCACTTTAAACTTGCTGCTTGTTTTTTGGTACAGGCATCGATTTTAAGGTGGAGTTTTTTTATGTCCTGTTTTGCTACCGATTCTCTATATTTACCCATTCTGCTATAGCACGCGACAACGCTTTGATAGAAAGAGATCTATTCATTGGATCATCAGTATCCGTCGTATATTATCATCTACCAATAAAGGAGTTTCCGCATGAACAATTCGACAATCGTCAAGCTTACGATCAACGGCGAATCCTATGAAGCCCAGCCCGGCATGACCGTGTTGCAGGCGATCAATCTTGCTGACATTCAACATCCCCAAGTATGTTACGTACCCGAAGTTGATCCGATCCAGACCTGCGATACTTGTATCGTGGAGATTGATGGCAAACTCGTTCGTGCCTGTTCCACGCCAGTCACATCCGGCATGAAAGTTCAGACCGATTCACAATCTGCTAAGACTGCCCAGACTGAAGGCATGGATCGGCTGCTGGAAAACCATATGCTATATTGCACCGTTTGCGATAACAACAATGGGAACTGCACGCTGCACAATACCGTCGAAGCGATGGGAATTGAGCATCAGAAATATCCATACAAGCCGAAAGCTCCATCGACTGAAGTTGATATGTCCCACCCTTTTTACCGTTATGATCCGAACCAGTGTATCGCTTGCGGTCAATGTGTAGAGGTATGCCAAAACTTGCAAGTGAACGAAACGCTGTCCATCGACTGGGAAGCCGACCGTCCACGCGTCATTTGGGATGATGGCGTCCAGATTAACGAATCGTCCTGCGTCAGCTGCGGTCAATGTGTAACGATCTGTCCGTGTAACGCCCTGATGGAGAAAACAATGCTTGGTCAAGCCGGTTTCATGTCCGGAATCGGCGAGGAAATGCTCGACCCGATGATTGATCTGATCAAAGAAGTAGAACCGGGCTACAGCGGTATTTTCGCTATTTCCGAAGTGGAAGCAGCTATGCGTGACACCCGTACCCGCAAAACGAAAACCGTCTGCACCTTCTGCGGTGTCGGTTGTTCGTTTGAAGTATGGACAAAAGGACGCGAGATTCTAAAAGTTCAACCTACCCACGATGCACCCGTGAACGCGATCTCTACTTGCGTCAAAGGGAAATTCGGCTGGGACTTCGTAAACAGCGAACAACGTCTGACTACGCCGCTGATCCGTCAGGGCAGCGAATTTGTTGAAGCAACATGGGATGAAGCACTCACTTATGTGGCAGAGCGTATGACCGCTATCCGTCAGGAACATGGTAGTGACAAAATCGGCTTCATCTCTTCCTCCAAAATTACAAACGAGGAAAACTATGTGATTCAGAAGCTGGCACGTCAAGTGTTCGAAACGAACAACGTGGATAACTGCTCCCGCTATTGCCAATCTCCGGCTTCCGATGGTCTGATGTCTACGGTTGGTATCGGTGGTGACGCTGGTTCGATCAAAGACATCGCTGCCGCTGGTCTGGTCATTCTGGTTGGCTGTGCACCTGCCGACGGTCATCCCGTACTGGCAACCCGGATCAAACGTGCCCACAAGCTGCACGGTCAAAAGCTGATCGTTGCCGATCTGCGCAAACATGAGATGGCAGAGCGTGCAGATCTGTTTATCCGTCCGAAGCAAGGTACAGATTTTGTCTGGATCACAGCAATTACGAACTATATGATTCAACAAGGCTGGCATCAGCCGGAATTTATCCAGCAGCATGTTAACCAATATGAAGACTATTTGCAATTGATCGAAACCTATACACTTGCCTATGCCGAAGAAATTACCGGTATCTCACAAGCCGAGCTGATCTCTATCGCCGAAGCAATCCGGGATGCCGACGGCACTGCGATTTGCTGGGGCATGGGTGTAACGCAAAATATCGCCGGTTCGCACACATCCGCAGCGATCTCCAACCTGCTGCTCGCTACTGGTAACTATATGCGTCCAGGTGCTGGCGCTTACCCGCTGCGTGGACACAATAACGTACAAGGTGCCTGCGATATGGGTACACTGCCACCATGGCTGCCGGGCTACCAGCACGTATCGAACGATCTGGCTCGCGCTAAGTTTGAAAAAGCATATGGCGTCTCGATCTCGCCAACACCGGGTAAAGACAATATCGCTATGGTCGATGGTATTGCCCGTGGTGAGATGAAAGCTATGTATTTGGTCGGCGAAGATATGGCGTGGATCGACTCCAACGTCAATCATGTGCACGAAATGCTGTCACAACTGGAATTTTTCGTTGTGCAAGATGTGTTCCTGTCCAAAACGGCACAATTCGCCGATGTGATCCTGCCAGCCGCACCATCGCTGGAAAAAGACGGCACGTTCTCCAATACAGAGCGTCGTGTACAACGTCTGTATCAAGTACTGGAACCGTTGGGCGATTCCAAACCGGACTGGTGGATTACGACCGAACTCGCGAAGAAATTCGGATTTGATTGGGGCTATACGCATCCATCCCAGATTTTCGACGAGATGGCAAGTCTGACACCGTTCTTCTCCCAATGTGACTATGATGTACTGGAAGGCTGGGGCAGCTTCCAATGGGGCGCAGCAGATGGCGCACATACCCCATTGTTGTACACCGACGGCTTCTATTTCCCGGACAAAAAAGCGCGCTTCTCGCTCGTTGATTACGTGCCACCGGTACAATATCCTGCCGAATTCGATCTCACACTGAATAACGGTCGTCTGCTGGAACATTTCCATGAAGGCAATATGACTAACAAATCCCAAGGCATCAATCGCAAGCTGCCGGAAGTATTCGTTGAAGTATCGCCAGAACTGGCAGAAGTACGCGGCATTGAGGATGGTACGCTGGTACGACTGGAATCACCATACGGTGCGATCAAGCTGCGCGCAGTCGTAACCGACCGGGTACGCGGCGAAGAAATCTATGTGCCCATGCACTCTGTCAGCCATGAGACTGCTGTCAATCTGTTGACCGGTTCTGCGGTCGATGTTCGTACCCATACTCCTGCTTACAAGCAAACCAAAGTACGGATGCAGATTCTGAATGTTAAAGGTGTGAATCCATTGCCTGAGATCAACCCCCGCTACAAACAGCGCCACCCACAAAACGGTGTCGAAGTTCAGCGCAAGTGGGATCGTCCAGACTTCGTTCCACTGGTAGATATGTAATGTCGACTTATCCATTATGTATAAAGGAGGGTTCTGCATGGCTGCGCCCATTACAAATATTCGCAAAAAGGTACTAACCGAACAGGAACAGCAGCAACAGGTGATTGATCAGCTGCAAAAACAGCTATCCGAATCCAATGCTGCTTTGGAGCGTTCCTTATCCATCCTGCGCGAATTGGAGAGCAGTGGCATCCTTGGTGCCGCTGAATCCATGATCAAAGCCAAAGCCGAGATTGCCGAGATCGTTCTCGGACAGGTATCGCGCAAAGAGATTACGAATCTGATCAATAACGGCATGGCGGCAGCAGGCGCATTAACCGCGGTTGATCCGGCACAAACATCACAGCTAATGAGCAGTGTACAGGAAGGTCTTAAAGAAGCCGCCAAACCATCGACTGAGAAGGTCGGGCTGCTGTCCATGCTACGTGCTATGAAAGACCCGGATATTCAGCGTGCGCTCGGCTTTGGACTTCGTTTCCTCAAAGGTCTCGGTCATGGTCTAAAAAACGACTCCTCCAAGCACTAAAGTAAAATAGTATACATGCCTCACACGAACTGCTGCATAGCTGCATATATGTTCGATTACAACTAGGTACTGTTGCATTCCATCACGACCCTACACACTTGTATTAAAAAGAATGTATTCCGCTCAACTAGCGATACATGATGCATATCATATTCACTTTGACTATACTCTCAACTATGCCTTGAAGTGAATCATACACGGCAGGAGCTTTATGCTTCTGCCGATTTTTTAATTCTGCTCTATCTTTTCTTGTACTTTGTATTTTGTCTCTCGTTTCCTACCCTTTTCCGAAAAAAAATATATGTAACCGTTACCAATAAATATAGTCATAGTAAAATATATATTTTATACATATTAATTATAGGGTGTTCGATTTTAACAATCATGTGTTATACGTATAGCTAGAATAATTATGAAAATTATTCCATTTGTGTACTCTGTTAATTCATTCTATTATCCACAACGAGGAGGAATAATGATGAACAAAAAGGGAACAGCTTTATTGGTTACTGCTGCATTGACACTTGGCATTAGTACTGGTGCCGTAGCGGCTACCGGATTGCAGCCGATTAAAGCATATTTGAACAGCACCATTGCATTAAAAGTAGGTGGCTCTACCGTACAGGCAAAAGATGCCAGCGGGAAAGTCATGCTGCCGATCACTTACAACGGAACTACATATTTGCCAGTGCGTGCCGTAGGTGACTTGATGGATATTCCGGTAACGTATGATAGTGCCTCTTCATCTGTAAGCATCGGTGGCTCTACAGGCACTTCAACTGGCGGCTCCGGTTCAGGAACAACGCCTGGCGGAAGCGACTCTACTTCATCTGCTAATCAGCAAACACTCAGCGTACTCGGCACCACTGTTCTCGGCACATCCATTCTCCACACCAAAGACCCTGCCGATACCGTATACAATGGCAAAGATTACAAAGATGTATATTTGAATAAAGAACCTCAGTCCTACACCGATTTCCAAATCATGACCAATAATAAATATTCCAAATTACACTTAGAATTGGGAGTGTTGAACGGAAATCAACAAATCGATATTAAAGATTTGGACGGCATATCGCTTAAAAAGGTATCGTTATCTTCTACTCAAGGAATTCAATCCGTTGATGTTGATGTAAGTGGCACGAAAGCGATCTTTGTACAAATTACAGATTACGATAAAGGTTCCGTACTGTTTGTTCCGTTAACTACATCCTATCTCGTTCGCTCTTGATACATGTTGCTTCGTCTCCCCTTCTCTTCTACCTTGCATAATTGTTAGTAAAGAGGCAAAACAATCCGCAATAAAACATAGAAAACGCAAAAAAAGCTGACGTTCAGGGGAGGACGTCAGCTTTTTATGTGAACGGTTATGCTGCATTTGGCAGATGTAGCGTAACCAGGGGTTTTTGGCCGATCTTGAACATACAGGCTTGATGGGATATAAGACGAATATTTGTTACGTTCTTATTTTTGCGGAATAGTCAGTTGAGTTCCAGCAGGCAGCAGGTTGTTGGCAGCAACCAGCTCATCTACAGTGATACCATATTGAGCAGCGATTTCGGCAAGGCTGACACCTTGTGGAACGACAACAGTGATACCGTCTTTGGTAGTTGTTGTAGTGGATTCAGTAGTTGTAGGCGAGTTAGCAGGTTGTTCTTGTGTTGTTGTGCTATCTTCTTGTGTACCGAACAGACGGTTGAATTCAGCAGCTTGTGCTTCTTGGAATGCTTTGTTATCAGCCATACGTTCTTCTTTGTCTTTACGTTTGTCAGCAGCAGATTGATCGTTTGTTGCAGCGTATGCGTGGCTACCTCCAACTGGAACAGCTACGGCTACGGCACCTAGACTTGCGGCTAAAGCAGTGGACATCAGGATTTTGCTAAATTTTGTACTCATGGTAAAATCTCCTCTTCATCATTTATATTTTGTAATTAGCTTTCGATAGGTTATTTATAACCACTTCGTAACTTTATGAATCAAATATACCACTAATTAAAGAAGATTGCAATACTATCTAAAGATATTTTTATTATATTTTGTAAAATCAATTCCTGATATATAGTTAACCAACCTACATATATTCTAAACCTCTTTTTAGAACTTTTCAAAGTTTGTTAGTAACCAATTACTTATCGTTGAAGATGTTGAATCGTTATGGCTATTCCGTCTTTATACGAAGTGCGCGGAATGTCTCCTACATATTGCTCATATTTACGACCACTAAGCAGCAATGGCTTCTCGGTCAAATACAGCATCTCCACAATCTCCTTCATCACAGGTACAAATGTGCCTAGCAGTCTCAACGACCATTTGCCTAGCGGAATCACAGGCTTGTTGCCTTGAGCTGCGGCTTCTCTTGCCAGATCGATCAGTGCCTTGCCATGGATTGGTCCAGCTGATGGAATATGCCAGTTCTGTCCATACGCCTGTTCACGACATGCTAGCTCTACAATCATCTGTGCCGCATCTGGCAAATATACATATTCACGCGCTATATGCGTATTGCCGATAAAGATGGCAGTTTTCCCATTTGCAATAGATTGCAATGTCGAGAACAAATACGTTGCTTGATTCGCAGATGGACCATAATAGTCGGGTAAACGCACAATCATCGCTTGCAGCGATTGCCAGCGGGCATGAAAAATAGATTGCTCCAGCGCTAGCTTGGTGCGACCTTTGACAGTAGGCGGATGTTTGGGATAATTCTCATCAATCGGTTCGTTACCAGAACGAATACTATATGGATAAATGCCATCCACCACAACAACTTTGATGCCCATCTTCTCGGCTGCCTGCAATACCGATAGCGCTAACGGCAGTTGGCGATCATTCATTTCATGATACGGAACAGCAGCACATTGAAATATAACCTCCACTCCCTTTGCTGCCGCTTGCACATCCTCTGTTTGAAAAACATCACCTGTGTAATGCTGTAGCAATGCGGGATGCCCTAGCTCAGTAGACAACTGCTCTAGCTTGGCAGATGAGCGTCCAAAAGCAGTAACAGCAATATTGCGGCGTAACAGCTCTTCTACAATTACTCTCCCTGTTCCACCAGTTGCACCGAGCACAAGCGCGGATGAAATAGGTTGGTAGAGATAGCGCTGTGACTCATACGAGTGATGATCATTCGATTGCTGCTGTTGCTCCTGTATATCTGTTGAACGAGATGGTGACGACATTGGATCATACATGTTCATAGTAATCGCTCCTTCATAGAATAGAATTGGTAAACCTGATTGCCAGATGACGGATTGCATACACTCAGATGATGCATTGTACAAAATAAACAAGGAGATATATTTGTGAGTAATTGATCAATTACAAAAAGTCAAAAAAATATTTCCTTTGTCCATACACTGTTAAACATACTTTTTATAGATGCAGTTCTTCATCCATCCGATACCTATCATTCGACTTACTATCATTCGACCTGAGCAATATCATTCGATAGGCAGATACTATTTTCTCTACATCGCTTGTTCTTATAATGTTTCCAGCTTCTCATTTATAATTGTTTGTTCCATGTTTGTTCCATAATCGTTCGTTTTATATAAATCCAAATCAAAATAGATCGAAATGAAAAATCGCCTTTCCAAAGTTAGCGTCGAACGATATTATGGCAAGCTATATTATCTCACAGTCGATATCCTCTGCATGTAACTGTTCCCTGACAGGATCAATGAAATATAGAAATATGGGGCTATTCATATTCATAAATGTAACCATATAAATGTAACCATCTATAGCTCATTCATCCTGTCAGGATATCTGCAAAATCATTGGTGTGTACGCAGCTCACTTTGCATCAATTCAGGAAGATCCAGCGACATAGAAATATTGCATAGCATACCGCGTGCTAAAAAGATCAAGGTACGATCATATGGATGTTCAATGCCCGCATCGGTAAATGCCTGTACTACCACCTGATGTACTTCGCGGAAATTACGCTGCATCACTTCATGGACGGCAGGCTCCTGGATCGTTTGCGCTTGCATTTGCAGTACAATCTCATTACGATGCTCCTGCATAATACGAGCGTACGCTTCTACCAGTTCTTGCTCTAGCTGTTCTGGTGCAGTTGCACGAATAATGTGCCCGAATGCTTCCTTGATCCGCACCCATGATGCTTCCAATGCGCCGATCAATAACGATTCCTTCGTCGAGAAAAAGCGGAACACATACGGCTGCGAGATTTCGGCTCGTTCAGCTACTTGTGCTGTCGTAGCGCGATAATACCCCGTTTCAGCAAACACTTCAATCGCAGCAGCAACAATCTCATTACGCCGATTGATTGAGGTCGCACTCACTTTTTTCATGCTGAACCTCCAGTTAATTTTTAGTGATTGATCAATTACTAAAATCAATATAAATCATCTTGCAGCAGATAGCAAGAGCTTTTAGCCAATATATCGCTTCTATTGGTTAATTATGATTCTTGCTAAACCATCAGCAGGTCATAACGTTTATCGATATTCCCCTACTCCCCTGCTCCATCTGCCTTCCCAGATGCCAGCCAACGCAAAAAATGCTACAATAAGCAGGTATGTATACGATTGATTATCGATAAGCATGGATAAGAAAGCGAGGACTATAGATTATGATTATCAAACCAAGAACCCGCGGTTTTATTTGTACTACTGCGCATCCAGATGGATGTGCACGCCAGGTGCAGGAACAGATTGAATATGTACAATCCCAACCTGCTGTCAAAGGTCCACGCAATGTGCTCGTTATCGGCGCATCGACTGGTTACGGTCTGTCGGCACGTATTGTAGCTGCTTTTGGTGCAGGCGCTAACACCATTGGTGTATACCGTGATGGCGCTTCGGTCAAAGGACGCACAGCATCAGCAGGCTGGTACAATTCCGCTGCCTTCGAACAGGCAGCACAGGATGCAGGACTGAAATCGTTCAGCGTGATCGGCGATGCGTTTACCAATGAGTTAAAAGCCGATACGATTGAAGCGATCCGCGCGGAATTTGGTAAAGTTGATATGGTGATTTACAGTGTAGCTGCGCCACGTCGTACTGATCCGAATACAGGCGAGACGTTTACATCTGTATTGAAGCCTATTGGTGAGACATACACGAACAAAACTGTAAACTTCCATACTGGCGATGTTACCGAGATCAGCATTGAGCCTGCATCACAGGAAGAAATCGATGCAACAATACGCGTAATGGGCGGCGATGACTGGAAATCGTGGATTGATCAGTTACATGCAGCCGATGTACTGACAGATGATGTTGTTACGGTCGCTTTTTCTTATATCGGTTCCGATATTACACAGGCGATCTATCGTCAAGGTTCAATCGGTCAGGCGAAGAATCATCTGGAAGACACTGCTCGCAGCATGAATGAGCAGCTTGGTGCCAAAGGCGGTCAAGCGTATGTAGCTGTATGCAAAGCACTTGTAACCCAATCCAGCTCCGCTATTCCAGTTGTCCCGCTGTACATGTCTGCACTGTACAAAGTAATGAAAGAAAAAGACGTGCATGAAGGCTGTATTGAGCAAATGTACCGCATGTTTGCCGAACGCCTCTATATCGAAGGCGAGACACCAGTCGATGACAAAGACCGTCTGCGTCTGGACGATTGGGAAATGCGTGAGGATGTGCAAGCAGAAGTGGCAAAGATCTGGGACGCACTGCGTACTGAAAATGTGTACGAGCTGACCGATCTGGAAGGCTTCCGCAAAGAGTTCTTCCAACTGTTTGGCTTTGAGACAGACGGCGTCGATTATGAAGCCGATACTGAGCCAGATGTACAGATTGCTCATACTCGCTAAGCTGATACGTATTTCATATTTTACAAAACAAAGAAACAGGCACCGTATGATGTAGGTGCTTGTTTCTTTGTTTTACGACTATTATTTTATTGTTGAAACGATCGATGCGACATGCACGGTGCACACAGTAAAGCTGTTATATGAGTCACTACATTGCTACATCTATAGATGGAACAATGATAACGAATGGGTTATTCCGCTACTTTGAATCGATGTACCAGTGTTTGCAGTTCGGTTGCCAGCGTCGTCAAGGAAGCGGCAGAGTGCAGAATCTCTTCGCTCGATGCGAGCTGTTGTTCAGTTGCGGCAGCAATCTCTTCGGTGCTACCCGAGATGTCGCGAGTGCCTGCATTGACTTCTTGCAGCATAAGCGACGAATCGGTAAAGTCCCGGTTCATCTGGACAGCATTGTCAGCAATCTGACGAGTTTGATCGGAAATCTGTTCAGCTGCGGTAACGATCTGACGGAATTGCTGCACGGTTGTACCTGTTAGCTCCGTACCGGTTTGAACTTCTTCTTTGACCATTTGGATATACGATTGTGCAGATTGCGTTTCGGTCTGGATACGTACGACCAGTTCTTTGATCTGACTCGCGGCATCGGCAGATTGTTCTGCCAGCTTACGCACTTCGTCAGCGACAACGGCAAAACCGGAACCATGCTCACCAGCACGCGCTGCTTCGATCGCGGCATTCAGTGCGAGCAGATTCGTCTGGGTCGCAATTTGATTGATTAATGTAGTCATTGTGTCGATCTGAGCAGCATGACTTGCGAGTGTATCGACACTTTGATCGGTTTGCAGTACGGAATGATGGATTGATGTCATTTGCTGACCAACCTTGCTGATCGACTGCTCCCCCGATTCTGCCTGATCACGCATACTGCGCGAGAAGTCTGCCATGGAAGTCGTATTCGTAGAAATCGCACTGAGTTTATCCAGAGACGTTTGCAGAGCAGCAGTATTGCGTTCCAGCTGCCGGGTTTGATATCCAGCTTTGTCTGCAATGACCTGCATGGACTCAGCAACTTGACCGGAGGTCGCTTTGGATTGACCAGCACTGGCAGAAAATTGCTCAGCAGACGCAGCAACCATCTCTGACGATGCACCAATCTGGCTAACGATATCGCGCAACGAAGCGACAAAACGGTTAAAGCTATTTGCCAGTGCGCCAAACTCATCTTTTTGCCGAATATCGATGCGGCGTGTTAGATCGGCTTCGCCTTCGGCAATTGCATTCATTTGCGTATTCAACAAATGCAGTGGCTTCAGAATCGACCGCAGCAGCAGAATGCCAAGTACGATACCTGCCAGTGAAGTGACCGCGATAACAGCTAGTAAAATAAAGTTGCGCTGGTGAGCCTGTTCATCAGCAGCCTGCTTCAACTGCTGTACTTCGGTTTGCAGCAAGCTAACTACGTTATCAACAGCTGGACTCAGCACCTGCTTGCGCAAAGTACGTTCTTCACCAAAATGCACACCTTCAGCTGCATTCAGGTCAGTCGTACGCAGCGATAGCATTTTCGTATTCAGATCAAGAATCTTGGTGAAGGTAGAGTCAATCGTTTGAATATCGGTTGTATACGGAGTGGATGCAGACGATTGTTGCACAAGGGTCTGCGTCGATTGAATTTCCTTGATTTTCTTTTGCATGCCTTCTACATAGTCGGCATCACCGGTAAGCAGATAACCACGCTCATCGTTGGACAGACCCGCAAGCAGAAATTCAAGCTGTTTCATATTTTGTTGCAGTTCCATTTTGTCCTGCAACAGATTACTTTGCTGGATAGATTGACTGATCGTAACGACAGACAAAGCACCGGTGCCGATAATAGCGCCGACAAGGATAACTAGAATGGCGATAAGTTTTGTTCTAACTTTCATGAAGTGATGCCTCCGATGGAAAACTTATGAATGAGTAGCATCCATATTTATCGGACATTTTACGTGATAGTTTAGCGACTTTATTAAATTTTACACAGCGTTAAACAAACTTCGATTCACCATCCAGATGATGGAAAAAACAGCGGATATGGAGCGTATTTTTGCATGTTCACGCACATCTTTTTCCTTTGATTTTACACAGCGTTTACAATTGAACAACGAAAAGTGGAAGCCTTCTAAAAGCGCAGCTGTATAGGGAAGATTGATCAACGATAGGATGAGTTGGAACATAGAGAGGTTCAAAAAATTGTAACTTTAATCGTCTCCATGCCGCGGAATTTTACGTTATATTTGAATAGTCACAATTAAAACCATTTTCATTATATGTTGCGGGTTCGCCTGCCGAAGGAGCTATGAAGAATGGGAAATATGCTCAAAACGCTACGTGTGGTCGGTCATGTGGAAGCGGTCTCTTATTTGCTGCTTGTTCTGATTGCAATGCCGCTCAAGTATTTTGCCAATATGCCGTTAGCCGTTACATATGTGGGCATGATTCACGGTGTTCTGTTTGTTGCTTATGTGGCTGCTATTCTGCTGACACTGATTCTGCGCAAACTGAACATCAAGCAAGCTATTCTGGGGCTAATCGCTTCGGTGCTGCCATTCGGACCGTTCGTATTCGATCGGTATCTGGATCGCCAGCAAGCTGCTGACGTGTCACAAACCGAGATTCAAAAAGGATAATGTATATACCTGAAAGCCCCTGCCCGGAATATAACTGGATCGGGGCTTTTTGGTCATGATAGAGGAGCAATGTTGTTCTCGTATCATCCCTCTAGTAATCCTGTATTCAGGTATTGTCAATCTGGGAAGGAAGCTATACACTTCAAGGATGTCTATTGTGAATCGGAGAAGAATCCTAACGTGAAACGAAACTCTGCACTGTCTATGAATGAAGCATCTGCTTCCTCTGCATTGCAACAATTGCTGCAACCGTTACGGCAATCGAAAGCCTTTTTGTACTTATGGCTTGGTCAATTGATTGCGGTACTGGGCAGCTCTGTGACGATGATTATTTTGCCGATTGTGATCTATAATCTGACTGGTTCAGCAACCCTAATGGGGCTTGCCATGACGATCTATATGTTGCCTAATGTGATCGTCCTGCCGATATCGGGCTGGATTGTAGATCGAACCGACCGCATTCGGCTCGTACTATTCACCAATACGGTACGCTTCGTACTGATGATGACAGTAGCGATTCTAATCTTTACCGGTCATCTGTCGATGCCTCTGTTGTATGTAGCGCTGGCGTTATACGGGCTAATGGATGGTATCTTCAATCCTGCTTACGCCGCGTTACGAGCGGAGATATTTACCCCGGATATTCGTAATGCTGCCAATGCGCTGAGTCAGATGAGCATTCAAGGTGTACGGTTGCTCGGACCAGCGGTGGGCGGATTGATCATTACTTTTGCTTCGGCAGGAAGTGGATTTGCACTGGATTCGCTAACGTATCTGCTGTCGCTGATTTGTTTTCTTTTACTGAGCAAGCACTTTGTATCGGCACATCGGCAAAAGCTTACTGCTGCAACAATCACGCCCACTCACTCGTCAAACACCAAGGTAAGCAATTGGGCGACGATCAAGATGGATTTCTCGGAAGGCTTCCGCATTCTAATGGGACAACAGTGGTTATGGATTACAATCGTGATCTTCTCACTGCTGAATATTTGTTATCAGGGTATTATTGTCGTCTTGATCCCTTGGCTATTCAAGGCTCATTATGGGTTAACACCGGTCATTTATGGTCTGGCAATGGCTGGCGTTGGTGCCGGAGCAGTACTTGCGGCGATAGTGTTCGGTTCGCGTAGCCGCTGGCATCGACGTGGTTGGATTGGTTACGGTGGCGCACTGCTGAGCGGTGTTGCGTTATTGCTGCTGACTGTCGTGTCTTCACCGCCGCTATTGATCGGCGTCATGGTATTGGAAGGGTTCGGTATGATGATGTTTGCACTTGTGTGGGAGACGAGCTTACAGGAACTAGTGCCAACGGAGAGCTTCGGTCGTGTGGTGAGTCTGGATATGCTTGGTTCGTTTGCCTTGTTGCCAGTCGGGTATTTGCTTGTTGGATGGCTGGCTGATCATATGGGCGGTATCTGGACGATTACGCTATTCGGTAGTGCGGGGATTGCTTTGCTGATTATCGGATTATGTATACCGGGAATTCGACGGTTTGACTAATCCATCAGGAATGACAGGCAATAAAAAAGAAGCATCATCTCGCAGAATCCGCTTCTTGTGTTTGATCTTTTGCAGTTTTTCCTGTTTGCCAGGTTTGATTCGGGTGTGTTGGGACATCTCGGCATAGGCTTTATTCGTTTTGCGTTCTAAGCTTGGCGCCAGTTGTCCGCTGCGCTGTGCTTTGCGTATTGCTTTTTGCGTTGTGGTACGTGCCATGGGCAGTATACCCTCCATTTCATGAGATAAGTTAGGAATGCTAAGGTAAAGGCAGGCTGTACATATGATATTGTCATCCTGCTTTACTTTGAATAGTTTACCACAGTTTATCGTACGACTCCAATCAAAAACGGATGTTAACGTTGCTAATAACGAACAGTATGTGATGATTTTTCACGTATCGTTCGTTATTTTTTTGTATCATGATTCAATTTTTGCATTGTGGATTGTGCATTGTATTAAAAGATGACAAATTCACTGTTATACGCCGAAATGAAATGTTATAAAAAGCTACATGAGATTCAAATTGCTCAAATGGCTCTCAGCGATGAGACTATTGTTTACATCAAAACGATTTTACTACTTTGTTTGTTGTTGTGATCATACTCTATATTGCCTATACGGCAGTATTATTTACAGCATAAACGGCATTCTGGGTGGCAATGATTGTGTCTGTACTGGCAGTTCATTTTGAAGGAGGTTTATTATGTCATTTTTCAAATCCCTGTTTTTCCAGATTATCGTAGCGGTGGCGATCGGTATCGGAGTCGGTCTGATCTGGCCGAACGTTGGCGAAATGCTACAACCGCTTGGAACCGGATTTATCAAACTGATCAAAATGCTAATTGCTCCACTGATCTTCGTCGTTGTTGTTGCTGGTATCGCCAAAGCTGGCGATCTGAAGGCGGTTGGTCGAATTGGTCTGAAAGCGATCCTCTGGTTTGAACTGGCAACAACTGTTGCTCTTGTGCTCGGTCTTGTTGCTGCAAAATGGCTACGCCCAGGTGCAGGTATGAATATTGATCCAGCTAGCCTCGATCCGAATGCCGTTGCTGCCAAAACTGGCGGTGCTGAACTGCCTCATACCGTTGATTTTATTTTGAATATCATTCCGACTAGTGCGGTCGATGCGTTTGCTCAAAATGCACTGCTGCAAGTATTACTGCTAGCGTGTCTATTCGGTACAGCACTGGCTGCCAGTGAAGGTGCGCTCAAGCAAAATGTACTGACACTGGTCGATCAGATTATGGAACTAATCTTCCGCGTAATCGGTTATATTATGAAACTCGCTCCACTCGGCGCATTTGGCGCTATTGCTTATACGGTTGGCGCATATGGCGCAGCTACACTTGCATCGTACGGAATGCTGATTATCGCCTGTTATGCCTCAGCGCTGTTGTTCCTCGTCGTGCTTGGACTGGCTGCATGGTGGATCACTGGTATGAATCTGCTACAATTCGTACGCTACACTCGCTCTGAAGTGATGTTGGCAATCGGTACAGCATCGTCGGAAGTCGTCATGCCGCGTATGATGGACAAGCTGACACGCGCTGGTTGTAACCGCGCTGTCGTTGGACTAGTCGTGCCTACTGGTTATTCATTCAATCTAGATGGCGCGTCGATCTATCTGTCGCTTGCTACGGTATTTCTAGCACAGTCAGTCGGTATTGAACTGACGCTCGTACAGGAGCTAACTATTCTGGCTGTCCTGATGCTTAGCTCCAAAGGTATGGCTGGCGTACCGGGTTCTGCTTTTCTGGCATTGTCCGCTACGGCTGCGGCATTGAACGCTTTCCCGGTTGCAGTTGTTGCGTTATTACTTGGCGCTGATCGGTTTATGGATACGATGCGCGTATTCACGAACCTGATGGGAAATTGCGTAGCCGCCTTTGTGGTCGCCAAATGGGAAGGTATGCTGGATACGACACGCATGAAAGCGGTGCTGTCCGGTCAAATCAGCGAAGATGAACTGGATGCAGAAGAAGCACAATCCCAACAAAATAGTGAAAAAGGAATGTTGACTCCTGCTACTGGTGCAGCACCTGTATATCACGGTACCAATATGAACAAGCCCAAAACGGCATACGATCAATCTTGAGCTGATCGAAACGAAAAATCTGCTATTCCCCGCATATGATGCTGGGGAATAGCAGATTTTGTTTATGTTGCTTACAGATCGATTGTACGTCCTTCTTCTTGCGAGCGGAATGCCGCTAGAATCACATTCAGCGATTTGCGTCCTTCTTCGCCGGAGATCGTTGGCGCTACATTGTTCGTGATCGAACCGATAAACTCGTCTACGATGCCACTAGTTACCTGTTTCTCGTTAGTAGCGATCTCGCCCACTTGATAACGCTCTACCGTTCCATCTCTCAGCTCGACGATCACCTGATCGACCGGATCGGTTCCGATCTTCATCACGCCATTCTCGCACCATAGCACTGTACCATTGTCTTCGCCGCGGTATGAAGTCCAGCTGGCAACGAGCGAGCCAATCGCGCCGCTACCCATACGCAGCAAGCAGATGGCATTGTCATCTACATCAGTATCCTTTTTATCCAGCGTGCCGATAAAAGCGCTCACGCTCACCACTTCATCATCCAGCAACCAGCGGATCATATCGGATTTATGTACACCCAGATCGCCCATCGCGCCCATCGCTGCTTCACCTTTGCGGAAGAACCAGCTGTTCTTGCCATCAATACTCCAGCCTTCCGGTCCACCGTGACCGAATGCGGTACGGAATGTAAGCACACGTCCCAGATACCCTTGTTTTAATATTTGTTTAGCTTTTACATGCGGAGGCATCAGGCGCTGATTATGCGCGACCATCAGAAATACATTATTTTTCTCAGCAGCAGCGATCATTTGCTGCGCTTCCTCGTCAGAGATTGCCATTGGCTTCTCCACCAGTACGTGTGCACCGGCATTGGCAGCCGCAATCGCAACTTCGGCGTGCAGCCCATTCGGTGTGCATACGCTTACAGCATCGAACCCACCAGCCGCCAGCAACTCCTTGTAATCACTATATGCTTTTGCATTATACAAATCAGCATAACCCTGTGCGCGTTCAACAACCGGATCAGCAAAAGCGACCAGTTCCACATCTGAGTTTACTGCATATTCTGGAATATGGCGGCGTTCTGAAATGCTACCGCAACCTACTACTGCTACTCTAACTTTCCCCATACATCCCATTCCTCCCAATGATTGAGTTGATCTAATTGTTGTGTTCAACAGTTATATTAACGAAAAAGCGGGCAATTATCCAGCTTTTGTACCGTATTGGAACACAAAAATTGTCACGCTTACATAGTGATTAACCAACTTTGTTTAAGCAAACAACAATATATGGGTATAAATACACAGACGCCTTCCATATGTCGGCTGAACAGACTCAAAATTTCGGCAAACCATATAAACATTTTATTGAAATATTCAAGTAAACACATGGGAGGAAGAATGGAATTGGGATAAAAAAGTGGCAACAATCGTCTACATGTCTGCCACTTTCATTCCATGTATTCATTATATTCTTATTGCACAAAAAAATCGCTTCATTTCATCTATAACACGCGCAGGCTGATCTTCCTGTACAAAATGCCCTGCATTCGGAATCCGTGTACATGTCGCACCGGGAATTTGCTCTGACAGCAGCATTGACTGTGCAGCAGGCAGCCATTGATCCTGTTCTCCCCACACGATGTGAACAGGTATCGAGATCGCTGGCAGCAGAGGGACAAATTCATCTGTATAGATTTGATCAAACTGAGCGATTTGGTTAAAAAAGGCGGCTCTTCCTACATCCCCTTGCCACGGCTTCATATATTCATCCAGCACCTCCTGCCGAGGATTACACATAGCCGTCTCTATATAAGCACGAATCATAGGTTCAGCCATATGCTGTGGAATTTGCCGAAACACATGATGATATTCGCGTACTAGCTGCGCAAACGGCGTTCCCCATCCCGGCATTGCCACCGCATCCAACAACATCAATTTACGAAAAGGAATCTGATGTAGCAAATGAACCCGTAACGCAACTGCCCCACCAAAATCATGCGCGGCTACTAGCGGTTCCTGTATTTCCAATTCTCGTATCATATCCACACATAGCTGTGCCTGAACAGCGAGATGTACGTCATCATCGATCGCTTTATCCGATTCACCGTAACCAAGCATATCGTACAGATACACGCAAAAATATTGCCCCAGTTCAGCAGCAATCTGCCGCCAAATATAAGAATAGGCAGGTGTTCCGTGCAGCAAGAGTAACGGTTGCCCTTTACCAATTCGATGCACAGCAATTTGGTATGCTCCTATCCTTCTATACTGTGTATCCATTTTCGGCACATCCGCATCCTTGGCAGCATTGCGATCATCATTCCATTCAAGTGTCATCACAGATCACTCCTTCGTTTGTATATAAATAATCTCTGCAATTCACTATACGATTCATTCAAATATAAATAAAATGAATATTAATGATACTTATCATCACGTTTTATAATACAAAGGGTATACCGACCAAAGGAGGGCTTATATGAACATCGATGATCTTCATGTATTTACTTATGTTGCTCGTCTGGGCAGTATTAGCGATACAGCCACTGCATTACATCTGTCTCAACCGGCTGTGACACAGATCGTGCGCAGATTGGAAAATCAGCTAGGTCTGACGTTATTTGTCCGTTCACGTCAGGGCACTACACTGACAACTGCGGGTGAGTCGTTATTTCGAGAAGCTCAGTTGGTATTGGAGCAATATAAGAAATTTCAGAAACAAGCCGCCTATATGGCGGGTCATCCGGCACGTCATGTTACGATTGCGACGTATCCGTCTGTCGTCAGTAATCAGCTGGCTAGTTGGATGGAAACGATGGATGAGCATCAACGATTACAACATGTTCAACAGTACAACTTGACGATACGTGAAGGCAGTTATGATGAAGTACACCAATGGGCATTGTCCGGTAGCGCTCAATTGATCATTACGGCTGAACAGCAACGTATTCAGGGCTTTCATGCCACTTCATTATTGGAAGACGAATATGTATTGGTCTGTTCTCGTGCTATTCCTGCTCCTATTGCACTTGAGGATCTGTCGCAATATCGATTTGTGATGCCGTTGTCGGGATGCAAGGAATGGATTGCCCCTTATGTAAGACACCAGGGATTACGGATTCAACAAGTAATGGAAGTCGAAACTATTCATAGCACGCTTGCGATGACCAAAGCGCTTGAAGGCATCACGATCCTTCCTGCAAATAGCCTTTCAGAAGATTGGCGACGTTATTTCTATACACAAGCTTTACCGGATTCCATTCGCCGTTCTTTGCTCATTCAGTGGGCACCGCAACATCATAGCGATCCACTGCTCATGCAGCTGGTAGACCAATTGCATACGTTTGCTACTACCTCTTATACATCCATATAATAAAGAGCACCTTTATAGTCAAAAGTGCTCTTTATTATGGAATGTGTAGCGTGCATTAGATGCTTGCTATACCTATCGTTATGTTAAATATCTTCTCCACTGATCCGATTCATAAATTGCTGTCCGCGTGCGGTTTGTGGATTGTTGATCACCTGTTGTGGTGGACCTTGCTCGATGATAACGCCGTTATCCATCAGGATCACATGATCTGCTACATCAGCAGCGAACTTCATTTCATGGGTGACGATCACCATAGTACGCCCTTCCAGTGCCAGCTGCTTGATAACGCGTAATACTTCGCCGACCAGCTCGGGGTCAAGCGCCGAAGTCGGCTCATCGAATAATAATACATCCGGTTCCATCGCCATCGCGCGAGCAATCCCTACACGCTGCTGCTGACCGCCAGACAGCTGATGCGGGTAATAGCCGCCACGCTCACCAAGCCCCACTTTGTTCAGCAATTCCTGAGCGGTCTGGCGCGCTTTGGCTTTGTCTTTTTTCTGGACAATGACTGGGCCTTCCATAATATTCTCGATGACCGTTTTATGTGGAAACAGATTATACGATTGGAATACCATACCGGTACGTTTACGCAGCTCGGTTACATTACGATTGCTTAATTTGCGTCCGGGTTGAAACTCCAATTGCCGGTCGCTCAGCTTCAACGTCCCTTGATCCGGCATCTCCAGCAAATTCATACAACGCAGCAGCGTCGTTTTGCCAGAGCCCGAAGGACCGATGACAACAAGCACTTTTCCTTTTTCCAGATCTACATCGATTCCCTTGAGTACTTCAAGTGAGCCGAAGGCTTTGTGCAGATTGCGTATTTCTAGCATCATGGAGTTTGCCTCCTTACGATCTATAAGAATATATTACGAAATTGAATGCAGGTATGCCTGATTAACTAGCAGATGAGCGAGCAAGTCGTTTCTCTAATTGATTTTGCAACGCTGATAATATAGTCGTAAAAATAAGATAAATGACTGCCGCCTCAGAATAGACTAGCAAATATTCATACGTAGTTGCTACAATTTGCTCAGACGTACGATACAATTCTACATAGGTGACTGCTCCTGCAAGTGAGGTATCTTTGACCAGACTGATAAAAGAGTTTGCTAGCGGTGGAACAGATACTCTTGCTGCTTGCGGCAAAATGACACGACGCAATGCTTCTGTACGCGTCATACCAATCGAATAAGCCGCTTCCCATTGCCCTTTTGGAATAGACTCGATGGCTGCTCGGACAATCTCAGAACCATATGCACCGACACTCAGTGAGAAGCCGATCAATGCCGCAGTAAACGGATTAAATTCGATCCCAATCGAAGGCAATCCGTAGAAAATGATTGCCAACTGTACTAGCAACGGTGTTCCGCGAATGATCCATACATAAAAGCGTGCAATCTGACGCAACACACCAAACGAAGATAAACGTGCTAGCGCAGTCAGAACAGCCAGAATCAAACCAAGCGCAAATGAGAAGATCGTTAGCGGCATGGTGAATTTCAGCCCTGCTTCCAGCATGGGCCAGAATGAATCAATAAGAATTTGAATTTGACGATCTGTCATGACTGGACCTCCATTTTCAACATATTCAATATAAAAACCAATATCTTGATGCCTAATCAGGTCACCAAGATATTGGTTTACAGCTTTCATGTGTACGTTTGATTATTTGGAAACATCTTCACCGAAATATTTCTCGGAGATTTTCAAATACGTCCCATCATCCTTCATGTCTTTCAGTGCTTTGTTTACAGCCGCTACCAGATCATCGCTACCTTTATTGAAGATTGCACCGCTTTGCGAAGCATCTGCTTCTTCAGCAACGATTTTGATCGGCAAATCAGGTTGTTGTTTTTTCAGATCAAGGAAGGATAAGTTGTCGTTGATCGTTGCGTCTGCACGACCGGAACTCAGCAGTCCGATTGCCTGATTGAATCCATCCACCGATACTAGCTCAGCACCGTTCTCTTGAGCGATTTTGCCCAGATTACTTGTCAAAGATTGAGCCGATTTTTTGCCTTTCAGATCAGCGAAAGATTTGATATCTGTATTGCTTTCGGATACGATCAGCACAGCTTTGGAAGAGATATACGAATCGGAGAACAGGTATTTCTCCTGACGCTCTGGTGTAATACCTACTTCGTTAAAGACTGTATCAAAACGTTTGGAATCCAGACCACCAATCATGCTGTCCCATTTGGTTTCGATGAATTCTGGCTCTACGCCCAGACGTTTGCTCACTTCTGTTGCGATGTCCACGTCAAAGCCAGTCAATTTGCCTGCTTCGTCATGGTATGTGAATGGCGCATAAGTGCCTTCTGTACCGATACGCAGTTTGCCGCTTGCTTTTACCGATTCCAGTGTAGCTGCACCGGAAGATGATGTAGTGCTCTCGTTGCTGGTAGCCGCCTCATTCGAACCGCTGCCAGTTGTTGCTGTATTCGAGCTGTTACCGCACGCTGCAATGACCAGCATAGTCAGAATCAGCATCAGTGTTAACGAACCCCATTTTTTCATTGTGTAGGACTCCCCTTTGTTGTAGGTTGTTTGGATCGGTAGTCGATAACCGTCATACTCGTTTAATACACCATTCCAGGCATTCGAAATCAGGACGAATCGGAATCACCCGCCCGTTGTACGCATTCCCTTGGGTATTGGCTCGTTTATATTGATTACGGTCTGCCGTCAAAGTCCAGTGATGGACTGCCTCGTCTTTTTTGTAAAATGGCTTCCATCCGGTACATCCGTTTTGTTCACCTGGTCTCAAAAAATAACGAACTGCAAATTGAATAGTACACTGTCTGTCATGCTACGTCAACTGTTTTTCCGATACATTTAGTAGGTATTGAAATTTTCTCATGAAACATTCATTTTATATCCATAATTTATGCTATTTCCTTCTATTGCGGGTATATACACAAGAGTATATGCATAGCTTCGTATGTACTTGTATCTATGATGCGTCGCAATAAGAACTATCGTAAAAAGGAGGTGATCGCATGCTAACCCTTGTAACACTGGAGCATATTTTCAGAGTAGTAATTGCCGGGCTTTGCGGAGTATTGGTTGGCTACGAACGACGGAGTCGACATAAGGAAGCGGGAATTCGTACACATTTTATCGTGGCAGTTGGTGCATCACTGATGATGGTTATTTCCAAATATGGCTTTACTGATATGGAAAACTGGAGCAATGTCTCACTTGATCCGTCCCGGGTTGCCGCCCAGATCGTAAGTGGTGTCGGATTTCTTGGAGCAGGTACGATCTTTATGAACAAGCAAAAGGTCAAAGGATTGACAACCGCAGCTGGCATCTGGGCTACTGCTGGTGTCGGTATGGCGATTGGCGCTGGTATGTACTGGATAGGTATTGGGGTGACTTTACTCATTCTGCTCGTTCAATTTGCAATGCATGGACGTGGCGCGCCAGTATTAGCAGCACATTCGCATCAGCTACATGTACGATTAGTGAATCATACCGATCCAGTGGAAAATTTGCTTGATGTATTAGAAGAAAATGAAGTACATGTGATCAAGCTATATTCGCAAACAACCGAACCGACGCAAAACAACCCAGATATTCACGATTCTCATATTCAGTCAGAAATTGAGTTGCGGATGGAGATCAAATTCCCAGCTTCTCTGAAAACGTCAGACATTTTGCTTCTTTTGCAATCCCAGCCCGATGTACGCATGATCAATCTGGAATAGTTGAATCGTATGCACGTATTGAACAAAGCACAAAAGACTCCACATCCATTATCCAGATTGGAGTCTTTTGTGCTTTGTTACCATCATAATGAATTAGCATAGGATCAAAACGAAATAATGAGCTGTATTGCCTTGATCTATCTGTCTGTTAGCTTTTTATTTGCCGCTTGGTTTGCCTTTGTCGATATCTTGCAGCATTTGAATCTGATTCAAGTGATTGAGGATGTACAAATATTGCTCCGATTTCTTACCACCGTTGTATATCAGCTCGTCGATGTTGCGATTTTGTTTACCAGACAGATCGGCGATATTGGAGATGTTGCGCGCGATATCGTTAATGCTTTTCAACTGAGACGATTTGACGATGCCGAGCTGACGATTCACTTCTGCCTCAGCGTTCATTACACTTTCAAAGCTTTCGGTCGAGCGCTGCATCGTATCGGCTGCATTTTTGACGATATCTTTGCCTTTGTCTGATTCCAGACGGATCGACTCCATGATTTTGCTCATATCACCCAGCAGATCGAGAATGTCGGTGGCGCTTTTTTTGGTCGTATCGGATAGGGTTTTGATCTCGCCTGCAACGACGGCAAAGCCTTTCCCCGCTTCTCCCGCTCGTGCCGCCTCAATAGAAGCGTTAAGCGACAACAGATTGGTCTGGGTCGCAATATTGGTAATCGTACTGGCAAACTGGTTAATCTCGGCGTATTTCTTTTCAATCGCGGTAAATACAGATACAAAATTCTCGAACACCGCGGACACATCGCCCATATGACCTGCTGACGTGCTGACCAGCTGCTGGGTATGCGTAATAGTCTGCTGGGAGATCTCAATACTGTTGCCGACTTCATTAATAATGCTCTCGGTTTCACGATCCAGCTCATGCAGTACATTTTCGATGCTTTTGATCTCGGTCGTCGTTTCGTTCAACGAAGCCGCTGCCTGCTGAAATCCGTACGTAATATTGCCTTCTTCATTCAACAGTAGCTTAATATTTTTCTCCACTTCATCGGTCAGCAGATATACATAAGGCAGTGTATTCGGCTTGACCTGCTCCTCCGCCTGCGCTTGCACAACTTGTGGTACCGTTTCTGCTTGCTTTCCTTTAAATATGCTCTTCAGCATGCTGTTCCTCCTATTCAAATGCCAACAGCACCATCGTCTGATTGAAATGTTTATTATGAATCTGTTCGCCATAGCTGATAAAGCCCGCCTGATTTTTGCACACACTCAGCAGCTTATCGTCCAGACTTTTCCATGTATTCTCGCTTTTGAATTTCAGACTGCGCAAAATACAATGCAGCGAAAAAATAAAGTTCGGTGCGAACGCTAACCGATTCAACGTATCCTGAAAACATTCCTGAATATCCGACGGTTGCAGTACATCCATAAACGTATTCGGTGCCACTTGCGCATAAAAGGTAATCGAGCGATCTGGATTCACCTTCATCGGTGAAGTGATATACGTATCCTGCTTGATCACCTTGCCAAGCGGATAATTCATAAATGCTTGCTCCAGCTGGCTCTCCGGGATACCAAGCGCTTCAGCATAGGCTTCGGTCGCCGGACGATTGTTGAAGCTATATACGATACGCTTGAGCGGATCGGCATCTGTGACAAGCAAACGCTGCTTAGTGGAGAAATATAGATTCTCTTTGACTAGCTGCGTACGCTTTGGATAGTCAAAATACATCGCAACCCCGTGTACGCGCTTGCCCCCCATATAAATTGCCGTTTCCTGAAACTTCACATAGTCGCCTGAACTACCACCAATCACCTTAAAATCATCTTTAATAAAGAATAGCGTCGTCATGACACCTTCCTCTTGCGCTGATAGACCATCGTACAAAATAAACATAAACGCATTGGGATTGTGACGGACTTTGTTGTAACCCGCCTGCAACTCATGAATGCTCAAAATCGCTGGTGATTGAATCTCAATCGCCTGTGCCAAGGAAGTCGGATACGCGAATCCGCTGATGACGCCTTCGCGGAATCCTTCCGACGTATACTCACCTGCCGTGGAGCAGAGTACAGTATGAGCAGTAGCAACCGCACTCAGTTCCTTAACCTTCTCCACACCGGCAAACAGTACAATACCGGTAGCTGGATTCGCCTGTATATATTCTTTCGCTTGAATCGTACTCGTAAAATATAATGACTGCATGGGTTTCTCCCCTTGTTGTAATGTGAATGTGGTCATGCCCGTGCAACGATAGGCATTCCATGCTTGATACTTTGACTGCATAACATTTGAAGTAACTAAGTTAGAGGAATACAAAAAGATATGTGATTTAATCATCGGTTTTCTACACGACAAACTTTAGGTATAATGCGCATTGTTCCGCTATTTTCCGCCAAAATATTACATTTATACTTTTATTCCCACTCATTCTCTTAATCTAACAATCATCGACCTTCGCAAAATATAGCTCGGATACAAATAAATCTGCTGACTCTCGCTATTCTTATATGCACTGCAATATTGTCTGATATGCCGTATTTTGGAAGCCTGTTAAAATAAGATGCAAGAGAGCATTACATAATCGGCAACCTACATAGTTCATAGTTTCGATTGCACCGGCTTTGTATGCTACGCATGTGGAAGACACGCAGCTACTTATTTCCATCCAACGTCTTCTCGTTTCCTGAGCCGTGACTATCGAAGAACAGACCATTTTGCCGGAGCATTATGTAATCGCTTTCAAATAAAAAGCCAGAGGTGGATGTACAGTGAAATTGTTAACCGCAAACCGTACGATGACGCAAAAGCTTCGCCGTTTCAGCACCCTGCTTGCCCTGACTCTGTTGCTGCAAACGCTGGGCAGTCTACTGATTCCGGCACAGGAGGTGTCCGCAGCACCCGTGACTATTACGAACGGCATTCAATTCAAAGATACAAGTGGCAATATCGTGCATGCCCACGGCGGCGGCATGATCAAAGTCAGTGGCTACTACTACTGGTTCGGCGAGAACCGCAATACGAACGGCACATTCAAAGCCGTATCCGTCTATCGCTCCGCCGATCTGAAAAATTGGGAGTTCCGCAACAATGTGCTGACTAGCAGCTCCGCTTCCGAACTGAATGTATCCAATATCGAACGTCCAAAAGTCATCTATAACAGCTCCACCAAAAAATACGTACTATGGATGCACAAAGAAAACGGCTCGGATTATGGCGAAGCTCGTGTCGCTGTTGCCACATCCGATACCGTAGACGGTAACTATGCGTATCAAGGTAGCTTCCGTCCACTTGGCTACGATTCCCGCGATATGACCGTATATAACGACAACGGCACCGCCTACCTGATCTCTGCTACACGCGTTAATGCCGACCTGAATATTTACAAATTAACACCTGATTTCTTGGGCGTCGATTCACTTGTCACCACATTGTGGACAGGGCAATACCGCGAAGCCCCTGCTATGTTCAAAAAAGACGGCGTCTACTTCCTGATCACCTCCGGCGCAACGGGCTGGAATCCGAATCAGGCAAAATACGCAACCGCTAGTAGCATTACCGGTACATGGAGCGGCTTGAGCAACTTCGCCGATAGCACGACCTACGGCTCGCAATCTGCATACGTCGTACCGGTAGAAGGATCGCAAACGACATCGTATCTGTATATGGGCGATCGCTGGGCAGGCGCGTGGAGCGGTCCCGTTCAGGATTCCAAATACGTCTGGCTGCCGCTGAGCTTCCCAAGCGCTACCAGTCTGGCAATGAACTGGTACGGCAGTATTACCGTGGATACCGCGACTGGTACCATTACCGGCAATAACATTACTGACAGCTGGGATGCTAGCGCCTCTTATCAGATCATCAGCCGCAAAAGCAACAAATTACTCGGCGTAATTGGCGACGCAACCGCCAACGGCACCGACCTCGAACAACGCGCCAGCGGTGGAGCTGCTAGCCAACAATGGCAAATCACCGACGCAGGCGGCGGATATTATAAAATCATCAACCGCACTACAGGCAAACTCATCGGAGTAGAGAGTGGCAACACTGCTGACGGCGCTGTTATTGAACAATGGACAGATGGTGGTTGGACAAGTCAACAATGGCAACTCGTAAGCGTCGGTGGCGGGTATTACAAACTCAAAAACCGTGCGACTGGTAAGCTGATTGATATTTCGGATCAATCCACTGCGGATGGAGCAAAAGCGATTCAGTGGACGGATAATGGCGGCACGAATCAGCATTTTCAGATTGTGAAGGTGAATTGAAAGGGAGAAACGAAGCAAGCACTTGGGTGGTATTGAATAAGCAACCAAGTTCAATCTAAATGAAAAAACCAAAGCCTACTTGCTATGAGAACTTAGCAGGGGCTTTGGTTTTTTGTTTATTGGAGTGGTTATGTCTGAACGGATGTAGTGAGTGTAGTTATTTGCATGGGAGAATTTTTGGATGTAATCAGCCAGGATCGTTTTTGTGATTGCGTTCCATGAGCAACGACCATTCTTTTAGGATATTCATCAGTTCGGGATATTCGTTGAATTCGCTTTTTTTATTGATCTGATTTGCAAGCGTCAAACATTTAGAAAGATATCGAACTCCCTCAGCATATCTCTCTTGCTTAAAATGATATATGGCAAGATGACGATAGAGTGTTTCCAGCTTACCCAGTACTGCAGAGCGATTGTAATAATTTCCTTCAATAGCCTCATCATTCTCGAATTTTATAATAATGTCTAAAAACTCATCAAAAATACTTTGAATTGGAATATTATGACCATCTTCCACCTTAAACAATGTAATAAAACCATTTAATATTTCACCCGGATTCAGCTTTAAAAACTGGATATATTCAGGAATTTTATCAGTTTGACCCATTAATACACGAAGAGTCAAATCGTTAGCATAAGCAAATGTTTTAAATTTTTCAACTTCAAGTCGCCCTATATCGTCCAATCCCTCAAACCAACTCAAATCAGCGTATTTGGGTGGAAATTCAAGAGCTTGCTTATAATTGCCCATCTCTTCTAAAGAAGTGCCTCTACTTAAATAACTCTGTCCATAGTAAACAACTAAATGTCTTTGTAAATTTAAAACTGGCGAGCCATCTTTTTTCATTTTCATATGAAGTCGCTGATTGTAAACTTCTAAGACGAGTTCGTTTAATTCATCTGCATATTTCCCAATTTTTTCATAATCATGATGATTAAAATATATATTGATTAGTTCAAGCAAAGCATCCAACTTATAATCTACAGGTAGCTCATCTCGATAGTTTTCAAACTGTATAGCTGCTCTAATATTACTATCAAAGTCGGTATATTTTAACTGTAGTTGAAAAATTCGATATCGACTAATAGCCAGATTCTCGTTATGCCGGTACTTTTCATTTTTAATTACATACTCATAAAATGGAATTAGCGCAGAAGGAGACTTATCGAAAATCCATGATTCAGCTAATTCGAAAACAAAAGTCGTTTGATTACTTTGCTCCATCAAATGGTCTAAAATTCGCTCGATTTTAGAAATGAATTCAAGCTCCACACATCTTTTCAACAATGGCTTTAGTTTTCTCCAATGTGGGGTGAATTCTGCAAAATATTCTTCTATGTAGCTATCATAGAAATAGCCTTCTTCATAACCTAGAGCTTTTGTAATTTTATCTAGTTGTATGACGGAGGGCAGTTTGGGCTTGTAATGATTAAAAATAGAACTTAGAGTACCTCTGTTAATTCCGGTCATTTGGCTGAGTTTGTTTAAGTTAAGTTGTTTCTCTTTGAATTCTTGCTCAATTATTGTATGAAAATATTTTATCTTCGTTACTCCTCTCTATATAAACTATGTTTTACGCGTCTTTCCAAAAGCAATAATAACGAATACAAAAATAGATGAAAGATTCATTAAATACAGAATCTTTCATCTATTTTAAATTACTAAATTTCAGCTTGTTAAAATATTACCCCCCTGGTCCATGTCCAAAAGCCGTCAATCTATAACCTGTTTTAGTTTCAGATATGACAGAAGAACTTGAAATAAGAAAAGTGCTATTGATCACTGAAATTAAAGATAGGATCAAGATCAATTTTTTCAATACTTAGCACCTCCTTCATGAATGAATGATACATCTCAAGCTGACTTTTTAAAGCATGCTCTTTATTAACTTCAAACAGAGCAGCACATACCATGAAATTATTTTTGCTATTAACCTTCATGCTCAACTGCAAGCTTGTTAATAAACTTTCAATAGCTTCATTATAATCATGCTTCTTAAAGAAATAAACAGCAAGTTTTTTGTGTAATTCGATATAACGATCAATGCTAAATATATAGTCATAGTATCGAGTATTCAAACTATTTTCAGTATCAATTTCCCAAATATCTTTAGTGAATTTCTCCAATATATTACTTACATCAAATCCATATATATTAGCAGCTTCAACAATACTCAAAAGCCCTGGCAATATTTCCATTGAATTGTTTTGTAAAAATTCAACGTAATCCATTAACATATTTTGATGCCCCATGAGAACATGCAAATTTAATATATTCGCTTCAGCAAAACAATTAAATTTTTCCACTTCTTTAAGTCCGGTATTATCAAGCCCTTCAAACCAGCTTAAATCTTGGTAATTCGATATAATTGTTATTGCTTCTTCATATTTTTTCTGTTCTTCCAAAGATACACTTCTCATAACAAAACTCTGCCCGTAATAAACAACCAGATGGCGCTCAGTTTGTAATCCTCGTTCTCCATCTCTATTTTCACGCATATGCACACGATTCTCATAAGCCATCGTTGCTAGCTCGCGCAATTCATCTGCGAAAAACTCTACCTTCTCCCACATATGTTGGTTAAAATAAATATTCGCCAACTTCAACAAACCATCTAATCTGAACCCAATCGGCAGTTCATTCCGATATGGTTCAAAGGCGATGGCAGCGCGCAGATTGTTCTCAAAGTTCTCGCTCTGGTTCAATCGGAAAATACGATAGTGACTCACAGCAAGCCGTTCCGCATGACGATAACGCTCATGAATAATGACACACTGGTACAGTGGCAGCAGCTGTTCACGATAGCCTTCTTCATACCACTCTTCCGCCGCGTCAAAAATAGCACCGGTCTGGTTGGAATCTTCCAGCACGCGGTCCAGTACCTGCTGAATCATGTGATCTTTGCCCAATTGTAAGCAACGGTACAGAAAATTTTTGAGCCTTCTCCAATGCGGGACTTCCCGGTCAAAGCATTCTTTCAGATACAGTTCATACAGCCAGCCCTGCTCGTAACCGAGCGCTTCTGCCATTTTGTCCATTTGCGGGATGGACGGCATTTTGGATGGATTGCCGTTCAGGATCAGGCTCAGGGTGCCACGGTTCATACCGGAAATCTGGCTGAACTGGCTCAGGTTATATCCTTTGCTCTGAATTTCCTGTTCCACAATGGAACGAATGTTGAGGGCTTTGGGCATGACGTAATCTCTCCTAACTTAGCCGGATACACTTGGACCGGTTGTCTTGGTATTGTGCAACGAAGCGGGAACGTACTGCATTGCATATGTAGATTGTACACATTCTATTTTCCTCAACGATAATAAAACCATCCTGTAGATGGCTAACATGTTCCATACTTAATTAATATAACACTATTTTTGAGAATCATTCAAAGAAAAGTAATGTCACTTTGTTATAAAGATTCTGTAACTTTGTAGATCCGCTTATATCTTTTGTATGCAAACGTCTTCATGATTTACCATAAATCGGTGCATTTCTAAGGATTTCTTCCAGTTTAAATCATGTTGTCTTTAATGCTCATTCCCAATGTAAGGCAACATGCTGTCCCTTGCATGCTATATTCTACTCCGTCCGGTCCGACGGTCAATGTCGAAATGCCTTCATTGTTTACGCTTTTGCCCGGCTTGTACAGCTTCTCTTCGTATACGTCAAAGCTTCCTATCATCGCCTATTTATTATGTTTTGTTACCTCAGACTATTGCTGCTGAATCGCTTTATAACTAATCCATTGCTGATTGTACTCATTCAGTGTTTGATCCAGTTGCTGCGATTTCAGCAGTACACGGTGGTCCGAGAATCCGAATTGCTCCACCAGATTATGCAGTTCTTGACGTTCCTGCTCGATTCGCTGCAGACATCCGATCATATCCACTTTCATCCCTTCCTTAATTGTAAATTATTTCTTTTTTATTATCATAGCGCTGGTTTATATTTATCTTGAATTGCCATTTGATGAATCACACATAAAATTTATACAGCTCATCGTATCATTCATATATTTAAAATACTGGCAATATTAGTTATATCGGTGTTAAGTGTTGGAGATGTAGTAGCTGACTGAATTTTCATTTCGTTAAATTGAATTTGATTCAATCGAACCATTCGTATTTACGCAACCGCATCACGCGTATTGCTATAAATAAGGCATATGTACTTAGGAATTGTCATTTTTTGCAGACTGATATATTTGAAATTACATATGAGCTATAGATAAGAAATTAGCTTTTTGGAGGGGTGCAAAAGTAGAGTTTGCAAGTGAAATACGTTACTCATTGAACAGAAATACTTATATCCAACAAAGAGATGCCTATCTAAAAAAAGAACGATCTATACACAAAAACCGCTATTACTCAATGAGCAATAACGGTTTTCATAGTTCATTTGTATCCTCAATTTTCACTCTATCTCATATCTCGCTATCACAGCTAAACTGGTTGTATACCAACCTTGATTATCTCCGATGCAGACAGAGAAAAGAATTAGCGCAATTACTCAGTTACTGTGCCGTATACGAGTGTTGGTGCATCGGCATGATCGGCGATGCGGATGCTGTCATACAGTTTCGCTTTTACATCGTCTACATTTTCGCGGTTAGCATGGATCGTTACGAGCGATTCACCAGCTTTGACGGTATCGCCAACTTTTTTGTTCAGCATCAGACCTACTGCCAGATCGATCTCGGATTCTTTGGTTGCGCGACCTGCGCCTAGCAGCATCGCTGCGGTACCGATCTCGTCAGCGACAAGTTCAGCTACAACGCCGTCTTGTTTGGCTGGCAGTTCGATATGGAATTGTGCTTGTGGCAAGCGTTCTGGATGATCGACAACTGAAGCATCGCCGCCTTGACTAGACAGGAACAGTTTGAATTTCTCCAGCGCTTTACCGTTCTCAATTACTTCTTGCAGTTTTACTTTGGCATCTTCCAGTGAATCTGCTTTGCCCGCCAGATATACCATCTGGCTACCCAGTTCGTAACACAGTTCTTCCAGATCTTTGGGACCTTGACCTTTGAGTGTGTCGATTGCTTCTTGAATCTCCAGCGAGTTACCGATTGCCAGACCAAGAGGTTGGCTCATATCGGAGATAACTGCCATCGTTTTACGACCGACATTGTTACCGATGCTTACCATAGCATGTGCCAGTTCTTTGGCTGCTTCTGGTGTTTTCATAAATGCGCCTGCACCGGTTTTTACGTCCAGTACGATGGCATCTGCGCCGGCAGCGATCTTTTTGCTCATGATGGAGCTGGCGATCAGCGGAATGGAGTTTACGGTTGCGGTTACGTCACGCAGCGCATACAGCTTTTTGTCGGCTGGAGTCAGGTTGCCGCTTTGACCGATAACAGCGATTTTGTTTTCGTTTACCAGCTTGATGAACTCGTCTTTGGTAATTTCAACGTGGAAGCCTTCCACGGATTCCAGCTTGTCCACGGTGCCGCCTGTATGACCCAGACCACGACCGGACATTTTGGCAACTGGAATATCCAAAGCTGCTACAAGCGGAGCGAGTACAAGTGTCGTCGTATCGCCTACACCGCCAGTGGAGTGCTTGTCGACTTTGACGCCTTCGATTGCGGACAGATCAATTGTTTCGCCGGAGTTGACCATTGCCATTGTCAGATCAGCACGTTCCCGGTCGGTCATATCTTTGAAGAAGGTCGCCATTGCAAATGCGCTCACTTGATAATCTGGAATATCGCCTTCGGTGTATCCTTGAATAATAAAGTTGATTTCTTCGGTGCTCAGTTCTTTGCCATCACGTTTTTTCTCAATCAGGTCTACCATTCTCATACAGATCATCTCCTATTTTAAAATTAACACAAACCTAACATCAGAATCATCGAAAGAAAAGCATTCGACAGACGATGCGACACTGTCTCTGCACTTTGCCAGATTGATTCTGTTGGCAGAGTACGAATGCGAATTGTATCGTCTGTCGTTATGCTGTTCTATAAGATGCTTGTCACTGCATAACTACCCAGATAGGTATCTATATCCAATGAAGCGCATCCTGTATCAATCTACAGATTACAGCGAGATTGCTGCGTCCAGTGCGACTTCCATCATCTCGTTGAAAGTCGTTTGACGCTCTTCGGATGTCGTTTCTTCACCAGTTAGCAGGTGATCACTAACAGTCAGAATTGTCAGTGCGTTCACACCGAATTTGGCAGCAAGTGTGTACAGTGCACTAGTTTCCATCTCTACACCCAGTACGCCGTATTCCATCAGACGACCAGTAATCGTTTTGTCATCGCGATAGAACGAATCAGAGCTAAAAATGTTGCCGACATGCAGGTTCAGACCTTTTTCCACACCACGATCATAAGCAGCTTTTAGCAGTGGGAAGCTGGCAACTGGTGCGAACGTGTAATTGCCGAAAATGTGATTGTTCATGCTGGAATCGGTACTTGCTGCTTGTGCCAAAATGACATCACGTACATGCACATGCTCCTGCATACCGCCACATGTACCGACACGGATCAGGTTTTTGACGCCGTACTCGCTGATCAGCTCGTTCACGTAGATACTGATCGATGGCAGGCCCATACCAGTTCCTTGTACGGAAATGCGTTGCCCTTTGTACGTACCGGTAAAGCCGAGCATACCGCGCACTTCGTTATAACAGGTTACATCTTCCAGATACGTATCGGCGATGTACTTGGCACGCAGCGGATCGCCGGGCAGCAGGATCGTTTCGGCGATATCGCCGGGTTTGGCTCCAATATGAACGCTCATTGTGTATAACCTCCAAAAGTAATGGATGCCCTGAATGAACAGGGCATCTACATATTCAATATGATTTTATAAGCAAACATGTCATTTGCTATATTATTTCAGGTCAGACAGGAAGCTTGTACCGTACTCTGGCTTCTTCACATCAAAGTTCTCAGCTACCGTTGCAGCGATATCGGCAAAGGTAGTACGTAGTGGCAATTCTTTGCCGCCATCTTTGAAGCGTTTGGAGTAAGCGATCAGCGGCACATATTCGCGGGTATGATCGGTTCCGATGTAGGTAGGATCATTCCCGTGATCCGCTGTAATGAGCAGCAGATCATTTTCGTCCATGTTATCGAATACTTCTGGCAGACGTGCATCGTACTCTTCCAGCGCATCCGCATATCCTTTCGGATCGCGGCGGTGTCCGAACAGTGCGTCAAAGTCGACCAGATTCAGGAAGCTCAGTCCGTGGAATGGCTTGCCCGCTACCTTCACCAGTTGATCCATACCGTCCATATTGGACTTGGTACGAATCGATTCCGTTACACCTTCGCCATCGTAAATGTCAGCGATTTTCCCGATTGCGATTACGTCCAGACCTGCATCTTGCAGCGCGTTCATCGTTGTGGGACCGAACGGCTTCAAGGCGTAGTCGTGACGATTGGATGTACGGGTGAATTTGCCCGGTTCGCCAACGAATGGACGTGCAATGATGCGCCCCAGCATGTAGGGATCATCCAGTGTGATCTCGCGACAGAATTCACAGATTTCGTACAATTCCTTGAGTGGCACGATCTCTTCATGAGCAGCGATCTGCAACACAGAATCGGCGGATGTGTAGATGATCAGTGCGCCGGTATTCACATGCTCCTCACCTAACTCATCAATGATCTCGGTGCCGCTTGCCGGTTTGTTTCCGATAACTTTGCGTCCTGTTTTCTCCTCAATGCGCTGAATCAGCTCATCCGGGAATCCGTCTGGGAATACGCGGAACGGGGTATCGATATACAGACCCATGATCTCCCAGTGACCAGTCATCGTGTCCTTGCCGCGGGAAGCCTCCTGCATTTTGGTATAATACCCAAGCGGTTGATCCGCTACCGGTATACCTTGAATTTCGCGAATATTGGACAGTCCGAGTTTTGCCATATTCGGCATGTTCAGACCGCCGTTCTCGCGGGCAATATGCCCGAATGTATCAACGTTCACATCGCCGAACTCTGCTGCATCTGGTGCTTCACCGATGCCGACAGAGTCCATAACGATCAAATGTACGCGTTTGAATGGTGTCATGATAATTGTGCTCCTTTCCGTTATGAACAGCGTGATTTCTGCAAACAGTGCAAAAACCTATTTTACAACAGATCGGGGGTGCTTGAAAATAACAGCTTTCTCTATTGCCCTTTTGCCGACTGTGCCGATTGTATTACAGGAACAAACCAGCAATCGTTGCGGACAATACGCTGACCAATGTTGCACCGTACAGCAGCTTCAGACCAAACTTCGCAACTTCGTTCCCTTTTTTCTCATGCAGACCTTTGACCGCACCGGAGATAATACCGATGGATGAGAAATTGGCAAACGATACGAGGAAGACGGATACGATACCGATAGCGCGTGCGCTCAGTTCTTTGTGATCGCCCAGTTGCAACATAGCTACAAACTCATTAGAAACCAGCTTGGTTGCCATCAGACTACCCGCAGTAACTGCGTCTGCCCACGGCACACCCATTACAAATGCTAGTGGTGCAAAGATGTAACCGAGTATTTCTTGGAATGTGATGCCGAAGATCAGATCGAACAGACCATTAATCATAGCGATCAATGCGACAAAACCAATCAGCATGGCAGCAACAACGATCGCAACTTTGAAGCCGTCCATGATGTATTCGCCCAGCATTTCGAAGAAGGTTTGTTTCTCTTCTTCCTGTACTTCCAGTATATCCTCTTCCGCTGTTACACGGTACGGATTGATGATGGAAGCGATAATGAAACCACCGAACAGATTAAGTACTAGTGCTGTAACAACATAACGTGGTTGTAGCATGGACATATATGAGCCAACAATGGACATAGAAACGGTAGACATCGCGGATGCACACAATGTGTACAAACGGTGCTTCGGCAACAGACCAATTTGTTTTTTGACGGAAATGAATACTTCGGACTGACCGAGAATCGCGGATGCAACCGCATTGTACGATTCCAGCTTGCCCATGCCATTAATCTTGCTCAATACAAGACCAATATAGCGAATAACGAATGGCAAGATTTTAAAATATTGCAGAATACCAATCAGTGCCGAGATAAATACGATTGGCATCAGAACATTGAAAAAGAACGGAGTTTGGATTTGACCATTTACTTCTTTAAATACAAAATTACCAAAGACAAAGTTTGTTCCTTCAGCTGCATAGCCGAGCAAATGCTCAAATATAGCCGAGAATCCGCCAATCAGTGTTGCGCCAGCGGTAGTATATAGCAGCACAAATGTCAAAACAATCTGCAAAACTACCATTGTAATCAGTGGACGGTAACGGATATTTTTGCGGTCATTACTAGCGATATAAGCCAGACCGAAGACAACCAGAATACCGATAATAGCGATAATATACTTCATGCGTAATTAGCTCCTGTTCTATGTTGTCGCTTCTGCCGGTCATCGGTTGCATCATGGCAACCCTTTTCCCGTTCAAGCAACAGTAAAAATAATCATGAAAACTTTCTCTCTCATTCATAAAGCGCTTACAATATCGATTGAAAAACAATGGTTATGACATCCAGCTTTTTAAAAACGGTGCTTGGCACCGTCTCAGCCTTTATCCATATCCTTCGCTTGGAAATATCCCGGCAAAATCTCCCCGATACTCCACTCGCTCACATCGCCATGCAGATTCGTTAAATAAATGCGTGTATTCTCATCGCTGAATTCAGCAATTACCTGACGACATGCGCCACATGGTGAAACCGGTCCATCCGTGTCCGCTACAATCGCAATCGCTTGAATCTTGCGTACACCTTCAGAAGCTGCTTTGAAAATAGCAGTACGTTCCGCACAATTGGTCAGTCCGTAGGACGCGTTCTCAATGTTGGCTCCGCCGTACACTTTGCCATCTTCGGACAATAGGGCAGCACCTACTTGGAAATGAGAATACGGTACATACGCATGGTTGCGCGCTTCAATTGCCGCTTGAATCAGTTGTTCTTTCATACATTCCACGGCCTTTCCGGGTAGATTCGTTCCTGTTGTTACTTTCACTGTCCGAGCAGTGCTCCGGTCTGCATTACACAGACCGGATATTGTAAAGTTGCATTAATAGGAAGAAGTGGACTGGCCGCCTTCCATGATTTTCACGCCGGAGCTTGCGCCAATACGCGTTGCACCTGCGGCTACCATGGCATTCAGATCTTCTTCACTGCGTACGCCGCCAGAAGCTTTGACGCCGATGTTAGGGCCAACCGTTTTGCGCATCAGAGCTACGTCTTCCGGTGTTGCGCCGCCAGTGGAGAAACCAGTAGATGTTTTCACAAAATCAGTACCTGCTTTGACAGACAATTCGGAAGCGCGTACTTTCTCCTCGTCGGTTAACAGAGACGTTTCGATGATTACTTTAACCAGCGCTTTGCCTTTGGCTGCGTCTACAACTGCACGGATATCGCGTTCAACCAGCTCGTTGTTGCCATCTTTGAGCACGCCGATATTGATGACCATATCGACTTCCGTTGCACCGTTAGCAATCGCGTTAGCTGCTTCAAAAGCTTTCACTTCCGGCGTATTCGCTCCCAGAGGGAAACCAATTACTGTACATACATCCACGCCTGTACCTTGCAGTTGTTCTGCACAGAAAGACACCCATGTTGGGTTTACGCATACCGATGCAAACTGGTATTTCTTCGCTTCGGCAACCAGCTTGGCAACTTCTGCCTGCGTCGCATCCGCTTTCAACAGCGTATGATCGATCAGTTTTGCCACATTCATCTATTATCGCTCCTTTGATATTCAATCATGCCACACTTTGTGTTATTCCCCTGGTCGTGTATATTGTCCAAACAATCGGTCGAACGTAACACTATGAGTCAGGGTATGACTGCCTGTAGAATCATCATAGCACCCGTTTGAACAAATGTAAAACTGTTTTTGAAATTATGTTCAGTGAGGTGCATACAGGAAAAATGGGGCAAACGATTGTTATGATAGCACAGATATTGAGGAATAGCACGTGAAGATTTTGTGGTAGGGGGAAATGGGGAGACTATTGATGGATTAATGGGTATAGCATGCGAATATTTGAATAGCTATAATTCTGCATTCCATTATAGAGCAACTAAAGTCTTCGGCAAATTGTAGTTTAAATATTCGATGAAGCATATGTGCTATATGATCGATATCAAACAAGTTATCATGTTTACTAATTTCATTGATCAACATGGCAATCTCAAACTCATATTCATCTTCTACCAACGGATAAATACCGATTGGATTCCATTGATTAATGATTGTAGTGATGTTGTGATTGTGCTCCATTTGCCTTATGCTCCTTTCTTACTATATGAATTGCTCCTTATTATACAATCACTTCAACACCAGAATTCTGCATCAAATCAATCAATTGTAAGAATTCTTTAATAAAAGGATCTTGTAGGGTCTTATTTTTATTTGGAGCATGTAAGATTTGCAATGTAAAAGGCACAACCGTTCCAAAACCACCATACAAACAATCTTTCAGACTATCCAAACCTATTCCATAATAACCAGCAGGTCCATTCAAACATTCACCCAACAGTAAGAAGAAAGAAACTCTATCCCGTACATGATGCATATCAAGCTTAAAAGAGTGTGGCTCTTTGCTTTCATAGATCAATTTATCAGTATGTAGATCATTATATGAAGAGTGATATCTGACCAATTTCAACCACATTTCTCTCCGATGCTGAGAAAATGTCAACCACATACCGGAAGATATACGACGATCATCTCTGAGCAAATCCCACATATCCAACTCTTCCATACATATTTCTTCGTTCATAACCGTATCTATCATCCATTCCTGCTTACCAAGATCGCGCCACTTTGTGCGTTGTTGCAAATGAACAAAGTATTCCCCAATCTTATTACCAGTATAGTTTAAAATGCCTAAGCGTATATTTCCAATTATAGAAGAAGCTTTATATGCACAAGGCATCCACTGAATATCGCTAAGCATGAACTGGTACTCGTCGTCCTCTTCCCCGTTGACAATCGACCAGCAATTAAAATATGCCAATATGGTTTCGTCATCGTCATGTATGATGCTAAATCGTGGCGTTCTGTGTTGGTTCAACTATGTTCCTCCTTATCAATATCAATCAGCTTCATCATCATAAACGTAGATTATTCCATACGCTTCATCTGTATATGTAGCTAATTTGTATACCAGATGGATCGGCTCAAGTTCATCTGCTACTTGGCGATTTTTAAAGCCGGTTAGCCAAATATGATATTGACCATTAATTGCTTGAATTTGGACAACATCCAAATGTTCTTGCAGATATTCGATATACTCCTGAACCTCACGCATCATGTTTACTTGCTGCTCATACCCAAGATTAGTCAGACCTTTTGGATGAACAACTGCTCAGCCATGATACTGATACATGCTCATTCCTCCTACATTCGTCATCACCTTTGACGGTTTATCTGGACAGTTTATTCTTCTTGATCATTTTAAAGTTTAACGTCTTTTTTGAGTGCTTCTAAATCATAGTAAGGATTGCAGATATGATTGCCTACTTCTTCAATAGCTGCTGTAATCTCGTCATATGTTTCTTTGTCCATTTGTACATTGCTCTCAACAAACTGTGTAAAAAGGTTAAAGCAATTCTCCAAACCCAGATTAATAACAATGGATAAGATGATATCTACATTGTGATACATCTCAATATTTAATATAGAGCATAGGATCTGATCTATCGTATTCCTGATTTCTGTATCCAACAGCTGATATGTCATAACCTGCCGATCGGTCAATTCCATAATGATTTCTAGAAACTGATTCTCGTTGTTGGATTGATTTTGGAAATCTTGAATGGCTTGATTGAATAGGTTCTCCAAAGTCTCGGCAGATAACCTGTCAGGCATTTTCATTAATTCTTGTAGATTCAAATAGACTCTCCTTTCTTAGTAAAAGGCACATAATCAATGTTTTGATTCATACGCTATAATTTTGTAGCCCTTTGCATATAAACCAACCAAACGATTCTTACTGAAAAGGTACATCAGATTATTTGCCGTAATTTCCAAATCGATTACGCTTTGTGTATCTAGCCAAATAATAAATTGATTCTCAGCTACTTCTACTACTACATTCTCATATTCGTATTCAAGGTCTTGAAAATAGGGATGACCTTTTTGTTTGCTAGTATGATTCCTTTTCCACAGAATATGTTCAGATAGTTGTAGAGGATAGATGAGTTCAATTTCTCCTAGCACACCTGTTGCAGTTAGCCATACGCACGCGCCCATACTTAATCTATAAGGGATACATTCATCTGACATATATTCTGTTATAACATTGAACGTTTGAACTTCGGGTATATATGAACAGACGGATTGAGAGATGGATTTGCTATTTTCAAGGGAGATACATTTTAGATTCATTTAGCTACTCCATTCTATAATTGAATTAAATATATACAAGGCATTGTGTTTCCTCAAAATTACTCATCCGTTTATTTCCGCAATCATTAGTCCTTCTATGTAGTTCTCTAATTGGGAAAGTCTAAGCCATGACGGTTCATTATCTCGCATCGTATAGAATCTTAAAGTGACCTCTTCTCCATCTGTAGAAAGCACAATTGTAATTTTTTTGTTAGAACCATAGTTTGTATACAGTACGGAAGTCCAAGCTTCCATTACTTTTATTCCTATGCCTAATATAGAATCATGATCTCAGCTTGTATTTAGTAGATCATTGAAATGAATATGATTGTACATTGCTTCAAGCGCTGTTCGATCTGGACAAGATGTACTTGGAACAAAATTCTGTGGCAAATCGATACTTTCTTTTTGTTTCAAAAGAACACAATTATCCCATTCTACAAACCGAGGAAATACAAGAAAGTCTATTGTGGACAAATCAGCTATGTTTTGTTGCTTGTAATCCATTTTCATAGAGGCTAGATACTGTTTCATTTTAATGTTAGAATACTCCTGTCTATTGAATGAGTTCTTATTTCAAATTCAAGCCAATCAATTTTGCATTCTCACAATGACTTTCTTATTTGTCCATTCAATACAAATCGAATCTTTCACATGCGTCATGTCAAATTCTTCAGATAAATCATCTAATTATTGCTGACTTACATATAAAGTAAGTACCTGGATATGTCTATTAGATTGACTTAATAGCATACTGATCTTTTTTAAGAGCTTAACGGTATTTGTATTCACTGTACATTCTACTAGCATTCCACAATCTTCATTTTTTATGTAGAACTCTGTATCTAATATTGCTTTCAAGTCATAATAATCTGGTATTATGCTCCACATCATTTCTACAAATTCTATAATAAAAGATTCGACTTCTTCACTATTCATTCGCTTTCTAGCATCTTCATACGGAGTAGTATCCATCCAGCCGATCATTTGCTCATAAGTCATGTTATCTACGATCAAACCTGGAATCATTTCTTCTTTGTTCATGAACAGCCATTTTTTCCTTACTTCTTCTTTAATATTTGACACGATAATTCCCTCCTACTTTAGAAGCTTTGGTATTTATCAATCTTTCTTTCAATAGTTTAACTACATCATGTTTGGCAAGTTTATTGCTATTTAATCCATTTTATACGTTTTAATGAAGTGTAACAAATGTCTACTATCAATGTGAACAGTAAAAGAAAAATAACGAACGTTAAGCAAAAAAACATACTTTTAATCATCTAAACAAAAGAAGCCTTCCATCACAATGAATGGAAAGCTTCTTTGTATTTCATAACCTACCCTTAACATGCACTCAAAAAGCAAACCATTCCCTCACTCTGCCAACAACGCCTGCGCTGTAAACTGATCCGTTACCAGAATATTCGCATATCTGCCCACCAGTGCCGCGCGGATTGCATCGATCTTGCGCTGTCCGCCAGCTACTAGAATTGACTTCTCCTTCTTGCGCAAATCTGGCAGATCAATGCCTACCGTACGGTCATTGATCGCGGGACTACATATCTCTCCACTAGCATCAAAGAAGCGTGAGCAAATATCCCCAGCCCCCGTACGTTGCAGCAGCTTCTGCTCTTCCGCGTTAAAATAACCCAACTGAAACAGCAGCGCATCCTGCTTCACTGTACCTACGGTAAACATCGCGATATTCGCCTGCCGCCCTAGTTCGATAATCCGCTGAATGTGTCGATCCTCTTCCACCATCCGTTTCACTTCAATGCTGTCGAAGATCACCGGCAATGGCAAATAACGCGCACTCGTATGAAATGCTTCCGCAAACAGGTTCACCGTTTCAGCAGCATATGTATTAATGTGCGAATGACTAACGCCGCCCTTCAGCTGTACAACCTCCACCCCGCGCACCTGCTTCTGCTCCAGTTGCCGTGCTACAGAATACATCGTCCGCCCCCATGTGACGCCGATGATGTCGCTATCCTGCACCGTCTCATGCAAATAGTCTGCTGCACGCTTGCTGATATGCTTCTGAATTTCTTTGTATTCATTGACCGGTGCATAACATACATGAACGGTCTCCAACGAAAACTGTTGGCGCAATTGCTCTCCCAGTGCATCCAAATCTTCCAGCGGGTCCACGATCTCAATCCGAACATATCCCTTTTCCTTTGCCTGTTGAAGTAAGCGCGAAACAGTTGGGCGGGAGACGCCGAGTTTCGTAGCGATCTCTTGCTGGCTATAGTCCGATAGGTAGTACAATCTGGCAGCTTCAACGCTAAGGCGCTGCTTGTCATTATCCATGCTGTTCATCCCACATCTCCATTAATATTGGGATGGTGCCATGCCGACATTCTCCCTTGTTATGATGATTATACATTTTTCCGATTCAAAATACGATGATATGACATTTTCGATCGCAACGAAACTATGAAATTTTTGGTAATAAAATGTTAAAAACGTTTTTTTTACCTAAAATAGGGTATTGGTTGTGTAGGCTTCAAAATGATGTACATATGCTTTCTTTATGTGCGGAGCCATATTCTCAAAACTACTGGAGGTATGATTATGTTTACACGTCTTGACCAGATTTTGATCCAAATTCCCGATGTGGACCGTCCTGACCCTGATGCAGCAGCAGCGGTGCAAGAACTGCTAGGCGGCAAATTTGGCGAAATGTCGACTCTGAACAATTATCTTTTCCAGTCGTTTAACTTCCGTAATAAGTCCAAGCTAAAACCGTTCTATGATCTCGTTACGAGCATCACGGCGGAGGAACTTGGACATGTGGAACTTGTGGCGCATGGCATCAACAAGATCCAAGCAGGTTCCACCACGTACAAAGAACCAGATGACACGCCGCTCGGTTCGGTCAAAAATGTACGTCTCAGTTATCCGTATCTTGCCGGTGCGCAAGGTGCGATGCCGCGTGATTCGATGGGACGCCCTTGGACAGGCGACAATGTATTTAACAGCGGCAACTTAGTCGAAGACTTGCTGCACAACTTCTTCTTAGAGTGCGGCGCCAGAACGCATAAGATGAAGGTATACGAAATGACGGATCATCCAGCAGCTCGCGAAGTGGTCGGCTTCCTGCTCGTACGTGGCGGCGTCCATGTGGTCGCTTATGCAAAAGCGCTCGAAATTGCTACTGGTGTTGACGTAACCAAACTCGTACCCGTGCCGTCATTGAGCAACAAGTCATTTAATGAAGCGCGCAAATATGAGGAAAAAGGTGTGCATACCCGTCTGTACACACACAGTACGGAAGATTTCAAAGCGATTGGCGAGATCTGGAAAGGCACGCATCCAGAGGACGGTCAGCCGCTTGAGGTCATTCATGGATTCCCTGAAGGCGTTCCTGTACCGGAATATCCAGAAGTGGAAGAAGAATTTGCTCCGGGTATTTCCAAAGAAGATTTTGCTGCGATTGCCAAACGTCTGAAACAAAGCGGAAACGTGCATTAAGTTGCTTTGATTCCGTATTCCATTCGTTTAAGCGCTTAGAGCCATACTCAAATGAATGTACAGCCTATTCATTGTTTGATGATGTTTATTTCGATCTTTTATTGTATGTAATCATTGTGAATGTATCAAACGTTCTTGCACAAATGGTTCGTGTTCATAACGACGAACACGAACCATTTTTTATCCAATTTCAACGTCATAACGCTAACAACAAAAGCCATCTATTTATTAAATTTTTAGCATAATGTTTAAATTGGTTGTAGCTGGTTAAGTAATAAACGACGACGGATTGTTGAATATTTTTCCTACTCTGCCGGAACGTATAATATGGCCATCGGGTATGCGTAGCAAATATATTCAACTCTCATATACTTACTTAATTTACTTATAATTTCAGGAGGCGAATGATATGTTAGGATGGTTATGGGCATTGATTATCGGAGGTATTATTGGTTGGTTAGCAGGTTTGATCGTGGGACGCGATATTCCTGGTGGCGTAATCGGTAACATTATCGCCGGTTTCATCGGTGGCTGGCTGGGCGGCAAATTGCTCGGTTCTTGGGGACCTGAGGTTGGCGGATTCTATCTGATTCCAGCCATTATCGGTGCAGTCATTCTTGTATTCATCGTTAGTCTGGTTATGCGTTCGATGCGCAGAACCCGTAGCTAATTGTAGAATACGAAATTGTACACAATATACACGGAACATTGAGATGATTCCTACTTCTAATCACAGCACAATCATCGACTTGTTCTTTATAAGAAACCCTGCTTCCTCGTGAGGCAGGGTTTTTGTTTGTGCTCATTCGCTCATTTTTCTACTTCCTTTACTCTATTTCAGTTGGTCTATTTTGTGTATTCTGTGTTGTTTGATCTATGATGTTTATTCTCCTTTTCAATATATTTCAATATCTATTTGGTCGCTCGGCTGTTAGACGGGTAATAGAAGTACAGAGAGAGTAAACCAGCGATACTGTAGCTACAACATGAAGTCTTATAAGAACAACATTGTTACACAACACACAACTATACAGAGATAAAGGATGGGATGTATGAATTTGAATTGGATCTGGGATTGGGCAGTACAGTGGTATTACAATATACGCTGGATCGACTTGCTAGTATCTTTTGTAATTCTGGCATTGTTTCTAGGCTTTCGTAAACTATTTACGCGTTATCTGTTTGCCTTTGTAATTGGACGCTTCAAGAATCATCCAGCGTTGATCCGCTGGGCGCAAGCATTCGAGAAGCCGCTTCAGTACTTTTTCATTCTGATCGGCACGTATTTATCCTTGCGTTATTTTATGCATGAGCAATGGAGCTTTGTTGTCGATGTGAACCGGATCTATCGCAGCATTAGCGTCGCGCTGCTTGGCTGGGGATTGTACAATGTGTCTGCCTCCTCTTCCCTACTACTGGAAGGCGCAGGCAAACGATTCGGACTGGATGCATCCAGCATGATTATTCCCTTTTTGTCCAAAGTGATCCGCTTTATCGTAATCCTGCTCGTAATTACGATTGTCGGCGCGGAGTGGGGATTCAGCATTAACGGCGTTGTTGCAGGTATGGGGTTGGGCAGTCTCGCCATCGCGCTCGCTGCTCAGGAATCGCTTAGTAACATTATCGCTGGTATTATTATTATTTTGGAAAAGCCATTCTCCAGAGGCGACTGGATCTCTACACCGGATATTGAGGGCATTGTTGAAGATATTACCTTCCGCAGCTCGAAGATCCGCACCTTTACCGATGCGTTAGTTATCGTTCCTAATTCCAAGCTGGCTGCCTCCGCGATTACAAACGGCAGTCAGATGGGCAAACGTAAAATCTTCTTCAATATCAAAGTATCGCTATACACGTCAGGCGATCGCATTGAGAAGGTCGTTGCCCGTTTGACCGAGTATCTGGAACATGACGAATCGATTGCACCAGGTAGTGTAATGGTTAAGTTTAATGAATTTTATGAGAGTAGTCTTGGCATTATGGTGCAGTGTTTTACCAAGTCTCCAGCATGGGGCGATAATCTGGTATATCGTCAGCAGCTGAATCTGCATGTGATGCAAGTATTAGAGGAAGAAGGCGTGAAGCTGGCATTCCCAACACAGCGTGTACTTGTGCAAGAACCGGAACTGGAAGCGCGCAAAGCATAATCTAATCGAATAGCGGTCATAAAAATAGCCAGTCTGCGCTTTGAGAAATATGCGCAGACTGGCTATTTTCACACCATCTTCCTATAGGAGCAGGTGATCCGTTCCTACGTGTACAGACGTATATCTTTATAGAAACATTGGTATTTGAAAAAGTCATCTCTGTGTAGCAACAATTAATCGTTCTCTGCTGGATTCAGTGGTAGCCATTCTAGCACACGCTGAATTTTGTTGTCCCAGTAGCCCCACTCATGCTTACCCGGCTCCTCTTCGTACGTTAGTTCCAATCCTAGCTTGTTCACATGATCCCGAAAGCGCACATTGCCATCATATAAGAAATCTTCAGTACCACAGCACTGATATAGTGCTGGAACGTAGTCAGTCTTCCCATCCGCCAATTGTTCCGCCAAATAAAAGAGATCGTTTACTGTACCTTTGGACTGTTGCAATGAACCAAAGATTCGCTGAATCTCACCTAATGATGTCGGGTCCTTCTCTCGCGTATTGAACATGAATTCCAGCTCCGTAACCCCAGATAGACTGGCAGCTGCTGCATACCGCTCTGGCTTGCTCATACCGAGCTTCAACGCACCATATCCACCCATAGACAGACCCGCAACAAAACGATCCTCCCGACGCGTAGACAGCGGGAAGAACGATTCTGCTAACTGTGGCAGTTCTTCGGATACAAACGTATAATACTGTCCACCCTGCTCCATATCAGTATAAAAGCTGCGATGTGCATTCGGCATCACGACTGCCAATCCATATGCCGCCGCATAGCGCTCAATCGATGTACGACGCAACCAGATCGAATGATCATCTGATAGCCCATGCAGCAAGTATAGCGTTGGATGCTTACCATCCCCCGCCTTCCCTTCCATACCAATCTGGGTACGGGTTTGCTGGGGCAAAATCACCGTCATCGATGTCGATAAACCAAGTACATCAGAATAAAAGTCGCATTGAATCAGTGCCATTCTATAGCCTCCTCTGCTCTATTCCTTTTCATCATAATAAAAAAGGACCCCTGTCTGCAAAGACAGTTGCCCGTTATGTAAGCTTCGGCTCCCAATAGGAATCTCATATTGGAATCATTATATGATATGGTCGTACTATCGCTGAGCAACGTTCCGCTCGTTCTCATGCGTGATTCACAGATCAATACCTGTTACTAAAATAGATAACCGTCATTCCATTGCTTACCGATCAATGAGTGATTAGCGTCTACGGGAAGTTGTAATCCCAGTGCTACCTGCCATTTGTGCGTTCAGCAGTTCTTGGAAACTTTGACCGTTGCCACCTGCATCCGTCTTCGCTGCCGTTACTGTTGCTTGTGGTCTGAATTGTTGATGATTGTATGGTGTCATTTGATATACGCTCAAGTTGATATTCATCTTCATTCACGCTCCTTATTTTGTGATGTAATGTGATCGTGTTCGATGTATGTTTTGCTTCCTAGGAATTCCTATGTCGACTTCCTACACATGTAATTAAGTTAATATAGTTATACCCCCAAATCTTCCTATTGAAAATACCTAAAATACATATTCTGGAGTTTTTTCTATAAATGAATCGATAGACCCGGTTTGTCGAATTTATTTTGACTTTTTCGCATACTTTTTGTCGACAAAAACTAGGATCATATACCCTACATTTGTCGACAATTACGAAAAAAGGGCATATGTCGCAAGACTGATTCATATTTACATGTTTTTAAATTAAAAGTATCATTAGTGCAACCTTCTTTTTCACAGACGCGTCAGAAGGAGTAGGAAGGATCACATTTAGGAGTAGGAAAGGGGATTATTCATGAAGCATACATGGACAGCCGTAGCTGCTGCTTCCGTACTAACGTTCGCATTAAGTACGCAGGCGTTCGCAGCAAGCAGTAACTTTACCGACCTTACTAATGTAGAGGGCAAGGACAAAATTGAGTCTCTACAGGAACGTGGTTATATTAGTGGAGTGACAGCGACACAGTTCAAACCGAATCAGACGATCACCTCCTCGCAAGGTGTACAATTGCTCGTCAACAGCTTCAAACTCAGTCTAGACGATTACAAATTTATCAAAGCACCAGAAGCCAGCGATTCCTATACCAAAGTGAAAGATAACGTCTGGTACTCAGACGCGTTCATCATTGCTGCGGTCAATGGACTGGAAGTGCCACGTGCGATTGAACCGTCCGGCAAACTGACGCGTGAACAATTTACTAACTTCACAGTCGCTGCTATGCAAAAAGCTGGTAATCTGCCGCAGATCAACGTTGAGCCAGTAACAATCAAGGATGAGAGCAAAATCACTGCCGCTTATCAAGGCGCGATTCAACGTTCGCTCGCATGGAATATTACCGAGTTGGACAGCAGTGGTAACTTCGATCCGACGCAGCCGATTACTCGCGCTGAAGCAGCGGTAATGATCTATAATGCGCTACAATATTTGCAGGAACATCCAGAGCTGAGCAATCCAACGACTGACAATACCAGCATGACTCCGTCAGACGATGCAGTTGAGGGCGAAAGTTAACAATAACTATAATAGTACGTAGAGGTTCATGCTGTAGTGTACGGAACACATGGCGTATATGTATGTACATCATGCATCACTTGATATCATTCATACCTTTGCATCACAAACCAAAGACCTTGCTTTTGGAACAGGGACGTCAATCTTCTCTGATCCATTGGCAAGGTCTTTTATGATGGTAGATTCCATTTCAATACTACGTGTCTGTTGCTGTTTTCGCTGCTATGAATGCTTCCCATTCTTCGCGTAGCAGCCCCATTCGAATCGAATCGTAGTACACTCCCTCATAGAGACGGCATTTGCGGAGTCGCGCTTCCATTGTCATGCCCAGCTTGTAGCCGATCTGCACCATTCGCTCATTGCCAGACCATGTTGTGTATCCTACACGTACAAGTGGCATAATTGTAAACAAATGTCTGATCCACAACGTGAATGCAATCGTGCCATAGCCGCCATTCCAGTACGCCGGATCGAAAATAACAATGCCCATCTCCAGCCACCACGACGGTTGATGCTCCCAATAATAGCTAACCATTCCGACTACATTCCCATCGACTTCAATGACCCAGCGAGCATCATTATCGATCCAGCTTTCCTGCTCGCGCTCTATAAATTGCTCATACGTGAGTGGCACATGCTCATAATAAGGAGCATCCCACTTTTTCCATTCTGGTGCGACGTCTTCGTAAGCAAGTCGCCATAGCGTTTCCGCATCAATCTGTACTGCCGGACGAATCTTGACTACGCCTTCTTGATACGATGTTGCTTCTTCCATCTGATCATCTCCATATTGTATGATTCGCTCAACGGAGATAGTGTTCAAACCAGCCGGTAATCTGCTGCAACCGCTGGATACGCAACTGCGGATGCCCGGAACGAGACAGTTCATGATTGGCTTCCGGGAAGCGTACAAGACGCGTTGTGACACCAAGACGCTTCAATGCCGTAAACCACTGCTCCGCCTGTTCAATCGGACAACGCAAATCCTTTTCCCCATGCAGGATAAGAATCGGCGTCTTCACATTCCCTGCGTACGCAAGTGGCGAATGCTTCCATAGCTGCTCCAGCTTGTCCCACGGATTGCCGCCAATCTGATCCTCCGTAAAATAAAATCCGATATCACTCACTCCATAAAATGAAATCCAGTTGCTAATCGAACGCTGCGTCACTGCTGCCTTGAAGCGATCCGTCTGACCGACAATCCAGTTGGTCATGAATCCGCCATAGCTACCGCCTGTTACCCCGATGCGCTGGGGATCAATCCAATCTGTATGCTCCAACATATAATCGGCCACAGTCATCAGATCACGATAATCGCCACCACCATAATCCCCCCGGCATGCATTTACAAAGGTCTGCCCATACCCATGACTACCACGTGGATTGGTGAATATGACCGCATATCCTTGCGAACACAGCAATTGGAATTCCAGTACAAATGTAAATCCGTACATCATATGCGGACCACCATGAATCTCTAGCACAGCAGGTACTTTGTGATCGGCGCTATACTCCACATCTACCGGTGGCATAAGCCATGCCTGTAGCGGATGCCCATCTACCGAAGTCAAATGCAGCTCCTGCGGTGTACTGAGCAACAATTCCGCCAGCAATGCATCGTTGGCATGTGTCAATTGCGTTTCTGTCCCTGTTGCCGGATCAGCTAGAAACAATTCCCCGGGTTGCAATGGAGAAGCAGATACAATTGCGAATGTCCCATTATGCAGCGGGGTAAAATAATGAATATTGCGCTGTCCATCCAGCAATACAGTATGACCGGAACCATCTGCTGCCAGTTGCAGCAACTGCACTGTGCCTTCCGCTGAACTTTGCACATAAATGTGCTTGCTATCCTTGCTGTATATCGGTCGCGCATTGGCGCCGATACCAGTATCGCCAACCAATACATTCGTTATCATTAGCTCTGCATCATCGCATAGACAGGTGATGCTACTATCGTGCAATGACAACCCATACAGTCGCAACAAAGTCGCATTGTGATACGACTCATCACTGGCGATAAAAGCAATCTGCTTGCCATCTGGCGACCAGGATAGCGAAGCCAGCTCGTATTGATTGTTTGTCCAACATGTCAATCCACTGCCATCTATCCGAATGCTATACAGATCGCTCGTCAGGGCAAAATCAGGATCGGCTTCGTCGTCCGCAGGCATATGTGCGGCAAATGCAATCTGTTGTCCGTCATGTGACCAGACCGCAGCATGCACATCGTAAGCACCGGACGTGATCCATTGCCCTTTTCCAGTTTCCACATGATAAACGTACAAATGCTCACGTCGTCCGTTCCACAATCCGCCACTGTCCGATTTGTATGTAATCCGGTCGACGATCAGTGCTTCCAGCTTATCGTTATCATCGGCTTGCTTGGAATGATCGGTCGTCTCCTCTGTATCCTGTTCCTGTTCAGCCGTCAGCAGTAGATGATTGCCATCTGGCGACCATTGGAATGCACTTACGCCTTCTAGCAATGAGGTTGCTACCGTCGCTTCACCACCATTTGCCGGGATGATCCATACCTGTGTCTTCTTATCGTGTAATCGCAAAAAAGCGATCCGTTGCCCATCTGGCGACCAAGCTGGTGCGCGGTCACTTGATCCTGCTGTAAATTGGCGTTCGTCACTGCCATCTGCTTGCATGATTCGCAATTGCAGATCATATCCGGTACGCTTCTCATTCACCTGACGACTCACGTATACAATCCGTTGCCCGGTAGGGTCAGCAACCGGTTCTTGGATCCAGCGAAAACGGTATAAGTCCTCTGCTTGTACTTTATGTTGTTTGCCCATCATCATCCGCCTCCTCATCGGGTGAACAATTCGTACGTTCTTTCCATTTTCACCCATACTGCACATAGTAGCCCACCTGACGTCATTACGCAATGTGCGACATGATGGCAAATCAACATGCAAAAGCCCCGGTTGTTATACCGAGGCTGAGGTAAGACAAGGATAGAGGGATAGAGGGATGGAGTCACATTTCTCGCTTGTGTCTGTGTCTGTGTCTGTTTCTGTGTCTGTGTCTGTGTCTGTGTCTGTGTCTGTGTCTGTGTCTGTGTCTGTGTCTGTGTCTGTGTCTGTGTCTGTGTCTGTGTCTGTGTCTGTGTCTGTGTCTGTGTCTGTGTCTGTGTCTAAGTGTACGCGATTAAATGAGTACTTTGCGAATCTTTACTTGGCGTTCTTTGGACAGATCGATGAATTGTTCACCTGTCTGCACGAGCGGACGGAACATATCGGTCTGATTGGCAAGGATAATCACGCCGTTCTGACCGTTATCCAATTCGACGCGTTTGCCAACCAGATTGGGCGACATGTGATAGATCAGCGCTTGTACCGGTTTCTCATGCAGTTTGGAGAAGCCAAGTTCGTAAATATTTTGCAAAATACTAACTAGCCCCTCTTTGCTACCATCTTCGTTCACAGCCGCCATATTAATAAACTCATCCGCAACGGACACGATTCGAGTGTAAGCATGAATGCCATTTTTGTATAATCGCTGTGGATAACCGGTGCCATCGCCGCGTTCATGATGCTGCAATGCGACCAGTGCGGTCGGTTTATCGCCTAGAGATTCCATGATCAGATCGTAGCCATACTGAGTATGCATACGATATTCTTTCATCTCCGATGCGTTCATGCTGTCCTTACCGCCACGAATAATAGAAGGCAGACGGCTTTTACCGATATCATGCAAATAACCAGCACGGCTAATACGATAACATTCAGCCTCCGTATGACCAAGCCAACCGGCGATGTAATAGCTGAGCAAGCCGACTTTGAGTGAATGGCTGTAAATATGATCATCCTCTGCTTCCAGCATCAGCAGCAAGGATACGACATCCTTTTTTCCATCCAGATCAAGCAATAATGGTTCCAGCAGTTGCCCGGTCAGATCGCCGCTGAACTTGCCCCGTGTTAACGATTCCAGAAAAATGGATTGATACGTTTGCAGCGATAGCTCTACGTTCTTTTTCAATTGGGTAGGTAGACCGATCAGATCCGGGACAGCAAGCGCGCTTGGATCATCCAGCGATTTGGACGTTGCCGCCGTTTCCACATCGATATAATCGAGTTGGTGACGCGTCAACAGCGTAATATCTTCCGCTGTTAGCAGTGTACCTTGCTTGAGCAGCGGGACACCAGAATGGTTAAATGCATCTGCGCCAAGCCGGTCTCCCTGTTTTATATCATCAATATGTATTAACAAAATAATCCCTCCAGCAAATGAGTATATTCGACAGCATAAGATGCAGAATGAACAGTAAATATGTAACATTACAGCATATTTTGACATATTTTAAGTATTAATGTTATCGGTAAATGATTGCTACTTTATTATAGAACTTCTTGCTCAATCCTGAGATATAGCGCATTCACGTTTGTGCAGGCAGGCATGTAGTAACTATCTCTTTTGGACTAGAATAGACTAGACTTGTGGTTACAGCTGTTTCATAGAGGCTGCTATCTGAATGGAGAATATCACAAAACAAGGCGCAAATGAAGCCAAACTAGCTGCTTCATTTGCGCCTTGTTGATCTATCGTGCTTATTCACCAATGAACTGAATGCGTTTCTCAGCATCCGGGTCTTGTACTAATTCAATGATACGGTTGAATACAAGTGTATTACGCTCATGACGATTATAATCCGTCCATGGAATTTCCAGAGTAGTCGGAATAGCAGTATGCGCAAATGTCGCCCATGCGCGCTGCATCTGTGTTGCCATATTCAACGTTTGCTCATCCAGTTCAACACCCATATGCTGAAGTAGAAGCTGATTGTTAAATACAAATGGAATCTCACTCGCATGAGTTGCCGTATTAAAAAATTGATGCCCTGACTGATTCCAGTCAAACCGATACATCCATACATCACCATGCTCCAATTGCGCTTCCGCATATTGAATGGCGCTGCGCCAGAAAAACAGATCGGTCATAATCTGTGCTTGACCTTCGGCAGTCATGGGATACTGCTCAATCAATGGAGCTGCATTCAAACCGGTCATCGATTCTAGTACTCCGGCAATTTGCGGCTTGCTCATCAACTCAGATGAAATATGCACAAACATCGATCCTTCATCCATATTGGTACCGATAATTAGGGGGATTCCTTTGGCTGCCCCATTGCGAATCGCTTGTAGTGGTTCTATAGGTAACGTTGATTCATGCAGCACAGGTTGGAACGGCATCGATAATGCTCCCGCGCCACTTCGCACCTGTTCGCCAGCGCTTAATAGCTGCTCCGTCGAAGCCTGATACAGTACAGACGTATCACCGTGACTACCACCCAGACTGGCAATCAGGTGCTCAGTAACAGTACGGGATACGTCAGGCGTAGTAAACTGAGATGCTCCACTTTGCAAAATGGCGGCGCGGAACAATCCCTTGGATGCAGGCATTGCCAGCAATGCTGCAATACTCATCGCTCCGGCAGATTCACCAAAAATCGTTACTCGATCTGGATCACCGCCAAATGCAGCAATATTGTCTTGCACCCATTGTAGTGCGGCAATCTGATCCTGTAAGCCGAGGTTCGCAGATTCCGATTGTCCATGATGAGACAAATCGAGAAATCCGAATACACCAAGTCGATAATTGATAGTAACAACAATAACTTCGCTGTTCAGCACAAATGAAGTACCATCGTAAAATGGCAAACTACCTGCACCGTTCATAAAAGCTCCGCCATGAATCCAAACCATTACGGGTAGTGGAGTCTCCCGAGCGGGACCGTCGGCTGCCCATATATTCAAATACAAACAATCTTCCGATTTGACCGGACGCATCCCATCGGGATATGAATTTTCCAGCTCGCTATCCGACTGAGGGCTAACAGGTCCAAAACGTGTTGCATCGCGCGCGCCTTCCCATGCTTGTAATGGTTGGGGCGGCTGGAAGCGTAAATCGCCTACCGGTGGCTGGGCATAAGGAATGCCGCGCCAGATGACTGTGCCATTCTCGCGCACACCTTGAACTTCTCCGTATACTGTAGAAATGAGTGTATTTTCCATGACTATTCTTCATCCTTCCGGTTCGTAATACTAAAGTGTATATTCTCATTTAAACATATGGGGACGTAGTGCCACAATTTTCGCAATGTAGTGCTGTATCTCTTTTGCAAAAGATGACAGTTGGTGTGATATACTGGCAAGGAATGCAGTCAGGGACGGATGATTGATATAGAAAAGTGAAGATGCCCATTAGACTATACCTGTATACATCATATACCCGATATTGAAGGTAGCGGTATCTTCATTCTTTCTATGCACATGCTATGTACGTGCCCTGTGCTGCTTACCTTTGTGACAGAGGAGAGTTCGTAATGAGTGTGAGACAGGCACAACCTAGCGATGTGCATGAGGTGATTCCACTGTTATTATCCGCCATTGGCGATATCGGACAAATGCTAGCTGGTACAACCGATCATGCGCAGATGCTAGATACGTTAGGACAATTTTTTACCCAATCTGGTAATCGACTTAGTTATGAAAACGTCTATGTGCTGGAGCGAGAACATCAGATTGCTGGATTCTTCCTAGCTTATCACGGTCATGATATTGCAGCGTTGGATGCACCGATTATTGCGCAATTACGTGAAAAAGGACGGTCCGGTGATGAGGTTGTTCCAGAAGCACGACCAAATGAGTATTATCTAGATTCGATTGCTGTCAGTCCCAATTATCAAGGTCAGGGCATCGGTACGTTGCTGATTGCCGAATTTGAGCAGATTGCACGTCAATTGAACCATGAACGACTGCTGCTCATTGTCGATCTAGACAATGTACGTGCCAGAGCGCTGTACGAGCGATTGGGTTATACGGAAGATGGATCTATCGAGATCAGTAGTCATCTGTATGATCGAATGATCAAACTCCTTACATGATCAAACAACCGGATGCCGCGTGGTGTCTGGTTGTTTTGTTTAGGCTATCGTTCGCAGGTTTAACGGATATTAGGTTATATTTCCAAATTCAACCTGTGATAAGGAGAAACGTTCATGGCATTCCGAAACTGGCGAGAATCCGTCATCTATCAGTTATATCCGCAAAGCTTCAAAGATGGGAATGGTGATGGCTGGGGAGATTTGCAAGGTATACTGGATCAGGTAGATTATCTGATAGAACTGGGTACCGATATGATCTGGCTCGGTCCAATCTATGATTCACCGCTAGTCGATAACGGCTATGATATCCGAGATTATCAGCGTATTCATCCACGTTATGGAACGATGGATGATTTTCAACAATTGTTAAAGCGGTTACATGAAAATGATATCCGACTCATTATGGATCTGGTCATTAATCATACATCGGATGAACACACATGGTTTCAGGAATCGCGCAGCAGCAAAGACAATCCTTACCGGGAGTATTACATATGGCGTTCGCCTGGCACGGATGGTGGGGAACCGAATAACTGGCGTTCCTTTCTTGGTGAGTCCGCGTGGACGTATGACGAGCAGACGGGCGAATATTATTTGCATCTGTTTGACCGCAAGCAGCCCGATCTGAATTGGGAACATCCACCATTGCGTGAAGAACTGTATAAAATGATTCGCTGGTGGCTCGATCAGGGCATTGACGGCTTTCGACTGGATGCGATCAATATGATCTCCAAGCATCCCGATCTGCCGGATGCACCAGAGGATGCTGCCCATCCACTCGGTCAACAATTTTACAAAAACGGTCCGCGCATTCATGAGTTTCTGCATGAACTGCATGAGCAGACATTCGCCCATTATGATCATATCGTGACACTCGGTGAAGCGCCGTCCGTTACGATGGAAGAAGTGCTGAAGTATACATTGCCAGAACGCGGAGAGATGGATATGGTGCTGGCGATGGATATGATGCGCATTGGCAAAGATCCCAAGCATCCGTGGCGTAGCCGTGACTGGTCGATAAACGAATTGAAGGAATCAGTATTAAAATGGCATGAAGGTGTGCATGGGCGCGGCGCGTATGCGGTTTATTTGAGCACCCATGATCATCCGCGCATGTTGCCGGATATAATCGGTGCGGGAGACCATTATGATCAGGCTGCCAAGCTGGTAGCAACCTTTTTGCATACGATTCCGGGTATTCCACTGATCTATCAGGGAGAAGAATTAGGGCTGCCCAATACGATCTATTCGAGCATCGACGATTATCGGGATGCTGGTACGCTTGGTTATTATGAACATGCTGTAGCAGATGGCGAATCGGAAACGGAAGTGCTGGAGCATATTCACAAACGCAGTCGCGACGGTGCAAGAGCGCCGATACCGTGGAATTGCGCGCTGCCGCAGGCGGGCTTTAGCGAAGTGGAGCCTTGGATTCCGGTTACGCCGGAAGAACAGCTTCACGGTCGGTGTGTGAACGATCAGATGACGCATCCCGATTCGGTGCTGTACTACTATCGCCAGTTGATTCAGCTACGCCGTATGAATCCCATTGTCATCTATGGCTCGCTAACGATGCTGCTGCCGCAGCATGAGCAGATTATGGCGTATGTACGGGAATGGGAAGAAGAACGCTGGCTAGTGATGCTGAATTTTGCAGATGAGGATGTATCTATCGATTGGAGTGCGGAGCAGATTGACGATACACAGCAGATGATCAAACTACACGGCAACTATCCAAAATTCTCACGACCGACAAATCGTGAGGATGAGCATGATCTGTCGGAGTTGAAAGAATTGCGTCCGTATGAAGCGCTAATATATCGAATGCAATCGGTATCGCTGTAAATGTAGAAGCTATACAACAGCAAAGGCTTGCTGACCGATAACTGGATCGGACTCAGCAAGCCTTTTGGAAATGATTCAAGCAGATTTGGTACAGTCTGAATGTAGACTGAAGAATCGGCTGTTTATAACAGTTTCGCCATGGTGTAATCGGTAATTACGTAGCCCGATTTCTGATACACATGTACTGCGCGATCATTGTGTCCGAACACATGCAGACCGATACGCTGTACTTGCTGTTGACGCATCTCTTGCTCCAACGCCTGCATTGTTTGTTGACCATAGCCTTGATTCTGGAATGCTTCATAAATCAAAATATCATAAATAAAAGCTAGTTTACCCGCAGGCGCATCATCCACATTCACCCATAGATGACCCAGCGGCTCGTCGCTAGAACCTTGACGATACATATGGTAAATATATGCTCCTTGCGTCTCCAAGCCTTGTGGCAAATAACGCTGAAACGACTGCTCTGCTAGTTCAGGCGCCTCTTCCTTACTCCAATCGCCAGATTGAATTTTCTCAGCGGCATAGTCATGCATCGATAATTCACGAAAAGCTACAAACTGTTGGGTATTCATCGGGACTAGTTCAATCATAAAACGACAACTCCTCTGAAAATATGTACGACTATTATATTGTAACCCTTCTACTGTTATTATTCTAATATTGTTGATCACGTTTATTGTTGATCACGTTCATGAGATTCATCGCAACATGCAAATAACCGGCATATCCCTATAGGAATGCCGGTCGTGTAGAGCAGATAGCACAGCAGCAAAACTGTTCGTGATACGCTTCGTTCTTCTTTTACCTATTACAGATCGTGATCATGATGCTCTGGTTCTGGTGGGATGCGTTTCTCTAGCATCCGTTGCTGGAATTCGCTAATATCCTCATAGTCCTCAGCGAATTTGCGGGAGATGCGAATATAGATCGGTAGCAATTCGCGATAAATCGCAGCATGATCCTTATACGGACGATGCTCATACGTCGTACCGATCATGCTCGATACCGCATCCAGCGTGTCAATACGCTTCAGTGCATACAGACCGAGTACGGCTGCGCCCAGACAGGAGCTTTCGATACTTTCCGGCACGATGACCGGTTGGTCGAAGATGTCCGCCATCATTTGCCGCCACAGCTCGGAACGGGCGAACCCGCCAGTAGCGTGGATTTTCTGCGGTACACCGATCTGCTCCTCAATCGCCAGCATCACCGTATACAGATTGAACAGCACGCCTTCCAGCGCGGCACGGATCATATGCTCTTTTTTGTGATGCAATGCCAGCCCGAAGAATGAACCGCGTGCATCTGGGTTCCAGAGCGGCGCACGCTCGCCGGATAGATACGGATGGAACAGTAGTCCGTCTGCACCGGGGTCTACCTTTTCAGCGATTCGAGTCAGCACTTCGTACGCGCTCAGACCGAGACGCTTCGCTGTCTCTACCTCAGAAGCGGCAAACTCATCCTTGATCCAGCGGAAAATAATGCCGCCATTGTTGACCGGACCGCCGATGACCCATTTATCCTCTGTTAATGCGTAGCAGAAAAAGCGTCCTTTCGGATCGGTGACTGGCTTCTCGGTTACAGTGCGGATGGCGCCGCTCGTCCCGATTGTTACTGCCACAACACCCGGATCAATCGCACCTACACCGAGATTGGACAATACGCCATCGCTCGCACCAAGTACAAATGGCACCGAAGTGCTCAAGCCCATCTCATTCGCATACGTTTCATGCAATCCGTTCATGATCTGTGTGGTCGGTACGAGCTTGGACAGACGATCGCGTGTGATGCCAGCAACCGTCAGTGCTTCCTCGTCCCAGTCCAGCTTTTCCAGATTCAGCAGCCCGGTTGCCGACGCCATCGAATGGTCAGCGACATATTCACCAAACAGCTTCAAAAATACATATTCTTTCATCGAAATATATTTATGTGCGGCATCTGCCACATCTTTTTTCTCATGCGTAATCCACATAATCTTCGTTAGCGGAGACATCGGGTGAATCGGTGTACCGGTTCGCATGTAGATCTCGTGACCTTTGGGATCATCTTTTAACTGCCGCCAGTACTTGGCGCTACGGTTGTCCGCCCACGTAATACACTGAGTCAGCGGCTTACCTTCCTTATCGACAACGAGCAAACTGTGCATCGCCGCACTGAACGATACGCATAGAATATCGTCAGTGGATTTGCCGCTCTTGTCCATCACCTGACGTACGGAATCGATGACCGCACGGAACAGCTGATCCGGGTCTTGCTCCGCCACTGCTGGTACCGGAGTATGCAGCGGATATTCTACACTGCCTTGGGAAACGATTTCCCCACTTTCTTCAAACAATACTGCCTTCGTGCTAGTTGTGCCCATATCGACGCCTATCATGAATTTTCCGGTACTCATCGTGTCAACCTACTTTCGCTCATAATATCAGTCCTATCTATCATCCCACAATTACACTTAAAAGCAAAATGATCGCAAATGCAAACAACGACAGAATCGTCTCCATTACCGTCCACGATTTGAGCGTCTGCGGTACAGTCATATTGAAAAATTCCTTAACCATCCAGAAGCCCGCATCGTTCACATGTGAGAGAATAAGCGAGCCTGCACCTGTTGCCAATACGACCAGTTCTACATTTGCACCCGGCGTTAATGTCAGTACCGGCGCTACAATCCCTGCTGCCGTTGTCATCGCTACCGTTGCCGAACCCGTCGCAACGCGGATCAATGCTGAGACAAGAAAGGCAAACACGATCACATTCACATGCGCCGATGTCGCTACACTCGCAATCGCATCGCCTACACCACTATCGATCAGCACCTGCTTGAATGCCCCACCACCACCGATAATCAGAATGATCGAAGCGGTCGGTGCCAGACATTCACTGGCAAATTTGGATATTTGCTCTTTGTTGAATCCTTGCCCGAAGCCAAGTGAGAAAAAGGCAAACACGGTCGCGATAAACATCGCTACCACCTCATTACCGACAAAGCGGAAAAATACCGCAACACCGCTCGTACTATCCGGTGCAGCAATCTCTACAATCGAGCCGGACAGCATCAGGATGACTGGCATTAGAATCGTCAACAACGTAAGCCCGAATCCCGGCAGCTTACGATCCGGTTGATCCAGCGGACTGGACGAGAACTGCTTGGACAATCCTTCTGGTGGCTGGACGACAATCCGGTTGCCGATATATGTACCAAATAACGGTCCGGCAACAATCGCGGTCGGAATACCGACAATGAGCGCGTACACAATCGTCGTACCGATGTTTGCGCTGAACGCATCAATCGCAATCATCGGCGCTGGATGCGGCGGCAACAGACCATGCACGGTCGATAATCCCGCCAACATCGGAATCCCAACTTTGAGCAACGAGATATTTGTTTTGCGGATGACCGTAAACAATATCGGAATCAGCAAAATAATACCCACCTCAAAAAAGACAGGCATACCGACGATAAGCCCGACCAAGAGCATCGCCCATGGAACGCGCTTTTCGCCAAAGCGGTCGATGAGCGTAGTCGCAATCTGCTCGGCGCCACCGGATTCCGCCATCATTTTACCGAGCATCGTCCCTAGTCCGATCACAATCGCAATCGAACCGAGCGTCCCGCCTAATCCGCTTTGCACCGAATCCACTACATCGAGTGGCTTCATGCCGATAACCAATCCCAAAAATAGGGACGCGAATAGCAGCACGACAAATGGATTCCATTTATACCGTGCGATCATAACGATCAGTATCGCAATTGCCACCAGCGCCCAGATCAGCAGGGTCACCTGATGGCTCAGTCCAAAAATTGAGTACATTGCGGATGTTCCTCCTGTTCCAATGAAATAACATACCCTTTGTCATTATGGAGCATGTCATAAACGTCATAATAACCTTTTGCTTATTACCCGAATCATCATCAAATGTAAACGGAAGAACTGCACGTATAGACGTATTTATGCATGGTATCGTTTACATTCCCACTTGTCATACGATAGTCATTGACTAATTCCAAGTAAGTTAATAAGATTAATGAAACACTATTTATATTGGATACATACTATTCGTCATTTACCCAAAACTACTTTCACGGGAGGAACGTCATTGATTGAATTGGTGAACCTGAATAAGCGTTATCAACTGCAAGGCAAGGTCATTGATGCTGTGCAGGATGTGAATGTGCACATCCATCAGGGCGATATCTATGGCATCGTTGGCTATAGCGGTGCAGGCAAAAGCTCCTTGCTACGCTGTATCAATCTGCTTGAACGCCCAACATCCGGTCAGGTGCTGGTCGGCGGCGTGGATCTAACCCGTCTGCCCAAGGAGCGCTTACGTCTCGCCCGGCAAAAAATCGGCATGATCTTTCAACATTTCAACCTGATCACCAGCAAAACGGTGGCTGGCAACATCGCCTTCAATCTAAAAGCTGGCGGCTGGCCGAGCAGCAAAATTCCCGGTAGAGTCAAAGAATTGCTAGAACTGGTCGGATTGCAAGACCGTCATCAGCAATATCCGGCGCAATTGAGCGGTGGGCAAAAGCAGCGTGTCGGTATTGCCCGTGCGCTTGCGAACAATCCAACGGTACTGCTGTGCGACGAGGCAACATCCGCACTTGATCCCAAAACGACGGAATCGATCTTGCAGTTATTGCTAGAGATCAATCGCAAGCTGAATTTGACCATTGTGCTGATTACGCACGAAATGGAAGTCGTCAAGGACATCTGCAATCGAGTTGCCGTTATGCAAGACGGACGTATCATCGAGGAAGGTGCAACGTATTCCATCTTCGCCGATCCGGTACATTCGCTAACTCGCGACTTTATCGCACGAGTGCTGGACTTCAAACTGCCACAACGATTGCTGGATGAAAGTCGCGGTACGATTGTACGCATTCTATTCCGCGATTCACGCGCCGAGGAAGCCGTTGTCTCGGATGTATTGCAAGCATGCCGAATTAAGGGCAATATCCTGCATGGCAAAATCGAATATATTCAGGAGCAGCCGCTCGGCTTCTTCATTATGGAGATCATTGGAGCGGCAGAAGAACAAGAACGCGCCATTGCAATGTTGCAGGATCGGACTGCTGGTGTGGAGGTGATCCAGCATGGATACATGGCTTGATATGATTCCCGATATGATCAAAGCCTTCAACCAGACATTATTCATGGTCGGCGTCTCGTTATCAATTGCGATCATCATCGGCATTCCGCTTGGTGTATTGCTATTCATTAGCGATCGTGGTCTGTTCTGGCGTAGTCGCTGGGTTGGACAAATTCTCGGACTGATCTCCAATATTGTACGTTCGATTCCATTTGTCATTTTGCTTGTATTGTTGCTACCCGTGACACAGGAGATTGTTGGCAAAACGATCGGTCCCGGCGCTGCATCTGTGCCTTTATCAGTTGCTGCAATTCCATTTTTCGCGCGACTAGTAGAAAGTTCTATGCGTGAGATTAGCAGCGGTGTGATCGAATCAGCGATTGCTGCGGGTGCCAAGCCGTGGCTCATTATTACTGGTGTCCTGTTGCCCGAATCGCTGCCCGGTATCATCTCCGGTCTTACGATGACTGCCATCAGTCTACTTGGCTTCTCAGCTATGGCAGGCATTGTCGGTGGTGGTGGGATTGGCGATCTGGCGATTCGCTTTGGGTACTATCGCTACGATAATCAAGTCATGTTCACTACGGTGATCATTCTGATCGTCATGGTGCAGCTGATCCAATTCATCGGCGATACCGCTGCCCGCAAAGTAAGCAAACGATAAATCCATCATTTTATAATAATAAGGAGTGTTTTCTAATGAAAAAATGGGCAACTCTACTCGTTCTCCTCACTGTATTCGGTATACTGGCTGCCGCCTGTGGCAACTCATCTGAGCAAACGACAAGCGAAGGGGCTGCTGGCGGAGAATCCAAACAGATCAATATTGGCGCTACTACTGGTCCTTACAGCGATATGATTACCAAAGCGATCAAGCCAATATTGGAAAAGAAAGGCTACACGGTCGAAGTGACCGAATTCAACGATTATGTACAGCCGAATCAAGCACTTGCCAACGGCTCAATTGATGCCAATCTGTTTCAGCATCGTCTGTATTTGGAGCAGTTTACGAAGGACAACAATCTGGAGTTAAGCCCGCTGATCACCGTCCCTACTGCGCCGCTTGGCATCTATTCCAGCAAATACAAATCGATCGACGAGATTGCAGATGGCAGCACCGTCGCTCTTGCAAACGATCCAACAAATCTCGGACGCGCCCTGCTGCTATTGCAAGACAACAAGCTGCTAGAAGTGAATAAGGATATGCAATCGTCCACCGCTTCGGAAAAAGACGTATCGGCGAATCCAAAAAATCTGGTGTTGCAACCGCTCGAAGCTGCCCAATTACCACGTACACTGCAAAGTGTCGATGTAGACGTCATTCCCGGCAACTTCGCTTTGTCCGCAGGCATAGATCTGAACTCCGCCTTGCAGCTGGAAAATATGGATGAGCAATATCGCAATCTCATCGCCGTCCGCACCGCCGATGTTGATTCCACACTGGCAAAAGACCTGAAAGAAGCGGTTCAATCTGCTGAATTTGAACAAATCATCGATTCTGATTTTCAAGGATTCTCCAAACCGGAATGGATGCAAACGCGCTAACCAGAAGTTCCAACCGCAGCATAACGATAGGATTGATACATTTGTGCGTTCTTCAGCACCATTCCCAACCAATGATTCTGTCTAACAAAATCACATGATGATCGCAAAGGGAATACGGTATATTCTAATAGTCCATATAGCTTTGCAAGGCGTAACAAAAAAGCACGAGCTACACAGGATTGTTTCTGTGCAGCTCGTGCTTTTTATTCGAAAGTCGTTGTATGATTATTGTGGTAGGATCATCAATCACGCTTTTTCTTTGTAGCAAGTAATGATTGACAGCATCATCAATAAGAACTGAATCCGTTGAAGATCAAGTGCTTGATCTTAACGTCCTTTCACTGAGCGTTCGGTCTGCGGATTCATACTCAGTGTATGATGTGCCAGACCGTCACTCAATCCGCGCCAGCTTGCCAGCAACACCGAACACTGCATATGATCAAACACCGTCCGCAAAATCATCGTCCCGGCGACAATGATGTCGGCACGATCAGCAGCCAGATCGAATTGCTGAATTCGCTCTTCTACGCTCAGTCCAGCGAGCGCATCTGCATAATAACGGATCTTCTCCGCTTCAATCGTGTACGGGTCGCCCGCAGGCTTGAGCTGCTGCTGACGTTCACGTTCCATCCGTGCCAGCGCCCGAATCCCACCGCCCAATCCGATCAGCGGCAGACGACGGTGTTCCGCTGTCCACGGATATGGCTCCAATAACCCGGCGATCTTGTGTTGCAGCTGCTCCCGAGATGATTCAGACCAGCGCTCGCGACCGCCATTTTGGATCGTCATATTGACCGCTCCGCAAGGCAGGGACGTACTGTGCAGCAATTCTTCTCCTTTAAAATAAGAGATCTCTGTACTGCCACCACCGATATCAACGATAAACCCTTCCTGCACATGCGATGGCAGCGATCGGGTGACGCCGAGGAACCCGTAATACGCTTCCTCTTCACCGGTCAGAATCTGCACGCTAATGCCCGTTTCGCGTTCCCAGGTCGCTGTAATCTCCTGCGTATTGGGCGACTGGCGTACCGCTGCTGTCGCAACAGCACGAATCTGATCAGCGCGATTAGCGGCACAAATCTCCTTAAACCGATTCAGTACAGGAATCACCGTCCAGATATCATCTTCGCTCAGATTCCCATGTTCATCCCGGCGTACACCAAGACGTACCGTTTCCTTCGCTTTGTGAACCATCCGACATACCCGATCATTCCCTGCTTCATAAATGATCAGACGGATGGAGTTCGAGCCAATGTCTATGATTCCGAGCCGGTTACGATGATCGCTCATTGTATCCTCGCCATGCACGCATCCTTGATTTCAAACATCGCCATTAACGAGTTCCTCCCTACATTGCGTTTATCGTACCAAACGCTTGATTGTTATGATTTTATCAGGAACAGACAGTGATTTCCACAAGTAATCCATTTTTCACAATCGTTTATGGAAAAGTTTGGTTTTTCGTGTGGACAGACGGACAACAATGCCAAACAGCGGTGCCTTCTTCCGCCACACCGCTGTCCGACATCTTACTATTTAACCGGTCGATTCCACTTCAAATTGCAGATCGCCACTTTTGATAACAACTTTCATCGAATCCTGCTTGGTATCTACGAAAATGTAGCGGTCGGTATCAATATCCTTAGCCTGCCAATCCTTGAGCCGGATAATAAAACCGATATTCGTCTCGTCCGGCGCAACCGGAATACGAGCAATCGCACGTCCATGTTCCACCCGGTCAAAGTCAACCTGACGGTGACCGAGTACAGAACCCCATACCCACAAATTCCAGCCGCGATAATCCTGATTCGGACGCTCGTATTCCACTTCAATGCTACGTGGTACGAACGGTGCAACTTCAAGATACCATTGTGCCGTCGCACGACCACATGTAACGGTAATTTTCGTTTTACCTGCCGAGATGCCACGTACGACACCATCCTTGTTCACACGAGCAATCCGTTTATCGCTAGAATTCCAAGTTATTTTCGGTCGAGCAATCGGGCGTCCGTATTGATCAAGCACATCCGCTTTCAGACGCATACGTTTGCCCGCATACACCTGATGCTCTCCCTGCAAATTGACCATATGCGGGACAAGCGTCTCTACATGCAGCAGCAGACAACTTTCCACATCGCCACAGGACACACAAATCGTCGTATTGCCTTCCCGCAGTGCCGTCATGCGTCCATCCGCCCGAACTTGAACAACCTGATCGTTGGCAGATTGGAACCGTACCCGCTCCGCTGTGTATACACGTCCGCGCTGATCACGCGTAATTACATGCAGTTGCAGCTTTTCACCCGGTTCCATAATACTTGGCGTATAATCCCACTCCAGACTTGCTGGAATCGGCTTATATTGATCTTGCTCATCGAACAATACCATCATCGACAATGGCGCTACTGCCACTTCGCCTGACAGTACAGAAGCGAGTGGCTTGATACCAGCAGTACGCTCATTGACGACCACCTGCCACTGACGGCTAATTTGCGGCAACGTTACGTTTTGTTCTGTTGTAGCCGCATTATAGATCACGATAATGTGCCGCCATTTATCACCGTTCGCGTATTCGCCCAGTTGGAACATGACGATCTGGTTGTCGCGGCGCAGTGCTTTTAAGTGCTGCTCCACATCTTTGCGCTCATTCATGCGAAATGCCGGATGATGCAGACGCAATTGGATCAGACCGCGATAATAATGAAATACATCGCCAAAGATATGCTTATTTTCCCAGCGGATCATATTAATCTCGTCGGAACTACGATAACTGTTATGATCTCCATATTTGGAACGCAACAACTCATCACCGGCATGGATAAATGGAATCCCCTGACTCGTTAACACGATACCATTTGCAAGCAGTGAGCGGCGCACCCAATCATGCTCCATTACACGACTATAATCGAGCGTGCCATAAGGCTTTGCCTGTTCTACCGCTTCATGCACAGGTGTACCATCTGCCACCCGACCATCTATCATATGCAAAAACGACAACTGCTGCTCTGCTCCGTTTACACGTACGATTTTGTCCCATAGATTCAAGTTATCATGCGCAGTGACATAGTTGATGCTCTCGCCCGGACGATCTGTAAAATCGCCAATCGAGCCATACACCCCCTGCACAATCTCGCCTTCCTTGCCAAATTCACCAGTGACAAATCCTCTGGAATCGTCATCACTGCCGCCTTTGATCGCACTACGGAAATTATCGTTAAACAGCGCAAACCCATTGCTGCGTTGTGCACCTTTTAGCGTTTGCTGTGGTAATGGCGACCAGCCACCTGTCCACGGCTCACCGTAGATCAGAATATACGGATCAACATCCCGACGCAGTTCCTTTGTAAACTGGATCACCGTTTCCGTATCGATCAGACCCATCAGGTCGAAACGGAAGCCGTCCAGATGATACTCATTCGCCCAATAGCGCAGCGAATCTTTAATATATTTGCGCACCATAGGACGCTCGGTTGCAATCTCATTGCCCACACCGGAGCCGTTGGTCAGCTGCCCGCGCTCATCCGTCCGGTAAAAGTAACCTGGAACCAGTCGTTCAAACGGACCATCCTCTACAGAAAACGTATGATTGTACACGACGTCCATGACGACGCGCATACCTTCGCCGTGCAGTGCCTGTACCATCTTTTTGAACTCGCGAATACGAGATATCGGATCAGACGGATCGGTTGCATACGAGCCTTCTGGCACATTATAATGCTGCGGATCATAGCCCCAATTGTATTTCACTTGATCGCTGTCTGGATCATCCACCGTCAACTCGTTGACCGTTTGAAAATCAGCAAGCGGCAGCAAATGGACATGCGTCACACCAAGATCACGCAAATGGTCAATGCCCACACTATTGCCATATTCATCCGTCAATCCAGTTTCGGTAAACGCCAGAAACTTGCCTTTATGCTGCATCGGTGCCTGTGGATCGCTGGAAAAGTCACGTAAATGCAGTTCATAAATTACCGCATCCGTTACACTTGCCATCGGTGGACGAATATCGTTGTCCCAGCCTTCTGGATCGGTAGAGCGCAGATCGATAATAGCGGTACGTCGACCGTTCGCCGATACAGCACGCGCATACGGATCGACACTGTACTCCACGGTGCCGTCATGAAACTCGGCGCGGTACATGTAGTATTCTCCTGCCAGATCACGGTTGACATGAACTTCCCACACGCCGCCTTCCTCTGACTGCATGGACAGAATATGCCCGCCTTCATGATCATGTACCAGACCTTCTTCGTCATACTCGCCAGGATCATCATACAATACCAGATCGACGCGTATTGCATCAGGTGTCCACACTTTGAAGATACTCACGGCAGGGGTATACTGTAACCCCAGATCATCGATATCATAAAAATAGTCTGTTGCAATATCCAAACTTCGCGTAAGCGAATGATTCATTTTATCGAGCATTATCTTCACCACCATTTCCATACATGATCATTGCATAATGCCTATGTTCCTTATCCATTGCTTGCACGGGACTTGCCTTGCAGAGTGTAGGGTATGGAGCAGCAGCGACCATTTTATATTGCCTGTTACTTTGCAGCTGGTGCAATATCGTAACAGGAATCTTATGTTACTAACTACTTACTTAGAGTATCGGAAAATTTGTCGGATATTTGTAGGTTATGTCACCTGCACATTTGTGCAAATATAGGTCGGGGGCGGGATATTCATGAAGTGGATTACGCGGATGAAGGTATCGCCCATTGTGCAATCGTTAGCACAAATAACTGTATCAATCACAACAGCGACGGTCATTACTTCTAATTATTTCTAATTTACTTCTGGATGGTACGATCATTTCGTCAAAATCAACAGTTTGACGGTTGAATCAAGTAGCCCAACGATGTTAAAAAAAAGCAGCCGCGAATAGCGGTAGCGGCTGCGACACTTATTCCTTTACGTCGTACGCATCACTGGGCAGTCAATACCAGTGGTCCATCCGCTGTGATCGCAATCGTATGTTCATATTGCGCCGAACATTTGCCGTCAGCAGTGCGAGCTGTCCATCCATCTTCATCAATCGTCATTCGGTAGGTGCCTTCATTGATCATTGGTTCAATCGTGAACACCATTCCTTCTTTTAACCGCTGCCCTTTCCCCGGTAAACCGATATGGGCAAAACTTGGCGACTCATGCAGATTGCGCCCGATGCCATGACCGAGCAGATCGCGTACGACGCCATAACCATGACTCTCGGCGTGCTGCTGAATAACAGAAGTCACATCCCCCAGTCGATTGCCGACTACCGCCTGCTGAATACCAAGCTCCAGACATTCCAGCGTCACCCTCATTAGCTGCTCAGCTGACGGGGATACTTGTCCTACAGCATAGCACCAAGCGGAATCGCCTAGCCAGCCGCCGTATTCGGCAACGATGTCGATTTTGACCACATCGCCTTCTTCCAACCGCCGTCGATCGGGGAATCCGTGTGCGATCACATCATTGACGGAAGCACACGTTTCATATTGAAATCCGTTATACCCGTTCGTAAACTGCTTGCCGCCAAGCTTGGTAATATGCTTTTTCACAAATTCATTGATCTCTAGTGTTGTGATGCCCGGTGATATCATCTGTGCAATATGACGATGGCAATCTGCTACAATCTGGCTAGCAGTCTTCATGTCTTCAATTTCTGACGGTGTTTTTAAAATAATCATCAGTGGAAACTTCCTCTCTTGATGTATGTAAGACAGCATCTGGACGTGTTATCCGCTGTGTAGATGCGGATGGATCGGATGATAGCTTCGGACGAAGATCAGAATACGGGTAAGCCGCTCCATGCTTGCTGTATGTATTATAGTAAACCTTGTGTGCGTATTCAGCAACTTTGAAATGGTAAAACGCGCTCCTTATAGACAGAACTGAATTGCCTATTTTATGAAACGATAGCTTCGATGCAGCGTATCATCATTCATGCTCATATGCAAATACAGTCATGATACCAAAGGAGACGATACGTATGCGTCGATTGATCAACATCGGAAAATGGATTCTGTTTACACCGCTCATTCTAATTGCCGGGTTATTACAACTTGAAGATCTAGTTCTACTGTTCAAAGACCAGAGACGGGATCAACAACTACACAATGACTCAATGTACCATCGTATCGAAGGCATTCGGAATTAACGACGGCATTCGAAGTTGATATCGTTCATAATAACTGTGCGATATACAAATTTCGTTCGTTAATACGTTGTGATACCGTTTAACACCATGCTTCAGATATATTTTTTATGTAATTACATAAAAAGCCTGTCCTTTGCAGCTACACAGTTTCGCCAACAGGCGTTTACTGCATCGTTGCATCGGACAGGCTTTTTTATTGTTGATTTTTCGTGTTACGAAGGTGCTTGTACCAGCTGATCCAAAAAAGGACTATTCCTATTCGTCTCTATGGAATTTCGATCCATATGAGAAAGTCGTCACTCATTTGACCATACGATCACTTCGCTGCAACCTGCGATTTACTCCCCTAGACGCTTACCAAGAATCGCCAGATGTCGGTCTTCTCCATCCAAAATAGCAACACGTGGCAAATGACCCCAATCTTCAAATCCGAATTTGCGCAGCAGATTCAGACTTGGATCATTATGGGCAAATACGAAGCCGAGCAAGGTATGAATATGCAGCGCCGGTGCCTGCTGGATTGCGTAACTAACCAGCTTGCTGCCAATGCCTTTCCCTTTAAAATCCTCATGTACATACACACTCAGCTCTACCGTGCCATTATAAGCCGGTCGACCGTAAAACGTCTGCAAACTCGCCCAGCCAGCAATCCGTCCACTCTGCCATAATGCCCATAATGGACGACGCTCTGGCTGGTGTTCGTCAAACCATGCCTGACGGCTCTCGACCGTCACCGGTTCTGTATCCGCAGTCGCCAGACGACCGGGAATCGAAGAATTGTAAATGTCCACAATTGCTGCCAGATCTTCCTGACGTGCAATCTTGATCTCATATGCTACCGTTTCGCTCATCTCTCTACCTCACCTCAACAAAATTCTCTCTTTTGTATGATTCTAGTTGAGCATGCTACTGCTTGTAAATACGAATGGGACAATCCCTCTGCGATGACGATTTTGCCCAATCATCATGCTATGACATCAACGTATAAACGTGTTTCGTACGCGTACCGAACGTGAGAAATACAAATTCCACAGCAATGTAATAACAGCTGTCCAGATCATGCTACTCACCATGCTAACCGTTGGCGGCACGATGAAAAAGGTAAGTACAACGAGTGCCAGATTAATCAAAAGATACAAGCGTGCCATACGCGGGAACGAGCGTTTGCGCGTATACAGCAGCACGAGCAGAATGATTAACAACACCAATTTGATGCCTGCTGCCACCAGCTCAAAGCTAGACAACGACTGCAAATTTGTATCGTATACCGACAAGGCACGGTTCACTTCAGCTTGCATATCTGCCGGGAAAATATCCGGGTTGGCTGCGATAAACATAATAAATATGTAGGCGGGAATGGTGACAAAGGAAACGAATAGTCCCCAGTACATATACACCTGAAAAACAGCCATCCAACCGCCAAGTCCGACAAGCGGTGGACGATTATAATCCGGTGGTTGTTGTCCCGGACGTGGTTCATTCGGTTGCCCGTTAAATGGTGGCTGCCCGGGATCGTTAGGATTGGGTGGAAAATTGTTGTTCATTGGTTCTATTTCCTTTCTAGTTCTAATCTGTTCCCAGACCGTACAAGACGGCTGATCGCGGTCGCTACTCGGCTTGATTTTGAAGGTGTAATGATCCGGCTGCGAATCCGATGATACACTGCCAAATGATGAGCATAAGCACGCAAATCCCGCTTTCTCCAGTCTACCATAGCCAGCGTCAGAATAGTATTTTATCCTACATGACCGCGTGCACTTCCCTTTCCTGTTACGTTTGGCTAAGCCCGGTCTGCCTTTCACTCCATGCCCATAGACGTAACGCTTGCTGTCTATCCGATGCTCTGGATTGAAGGGTCATCACTTTTTTACGATAAAAATACTGACCGGTTTGCCCTGCAACTGATGGATCCGTTGCTAGAAATATAGCTGTCTCTGCTCCCTGCTCTGGCGTTTGAAAAAACGGTGTATGTGCTAGTGCAGAGAGCAAGCGTTTGCCAAAGCCAGTATCCCGATCCACACCGATACTCGTTGCAACCGCTCCGGGATGTAGACTATTGACGGTGACGGATGTGTCTTTTAACCGCTCTGCCAGCACAGAGGTAAAATACAGATTCGCCAGCTTGGATTGCGAATAGGCGCTGACCACATTGTACCCATCCTGCAAATACGGATCATCCCAGTGGATTTTGCCGATTTTGTAGGCGTTGGAGCTGACGACTATGATGCGAGCTGCCTTTGCCTGTTGAAGGGCATCCAGCAGTAGAGAAGTCAGCAAAAAGTGTCCCAAATGATTGACTCCGATCGACATCTCGAAGCCATCTGCTGTTTCCTTGCGAGTAGGATGAACGACCCCAGCATTGTTCAGCAGGACATCGAGATGGTCATATTGTTTGTAAAATTCAGCCGCAAACTCACGAATATTATCCAGTGAACCGAGGTCGCACGTCATCAGTGTGAGCTGATCGGAACCACTCTCATGCTTCGCTTGCTCCAGCGCTTGCTGTCCACGCTTCAGATTGCGACATGCCATAATGATATGGTGTCCTTGCTTCGCCAGAGCGATGCTGGAAGCTAGTCCCATACCGGAATTGGCGCCGGTGATGAGAATGGTTTTGCGATCGGTAGCGGTGTTAGCTGTGTTAGTGGTGTTAATATTTGCAGAATGAGTCATACGGTTGCTCCCCTCGATATGAAAGTGAAATGCAGATTGTTTTCGTTTACTGTACGTTTATTTCGTTGTTTTGAACTGTCGCATGTTGAACATTCTTGTATCTCATTGGCACATGTGTATTTTATTAGCGTATGTTTATGTCTATGTCATTAGTACATGCTCATATCTCATACGAATATATTTTATATTATGCAACCTTATATTTTAAGTAAACGTAAAGGAGTTCAGCAACGCATATGGAATAGGTATAGTATGGAATAATAAGGAATATGGAAAACGACAAAAAGCACGTAAAAAAGCCGTCGCCCTGTTCTGTAACGAACAAGACAACGGCATGTACTCACAAACAATATAAGGTATATTCCTCTTTTCACCACTATACATTCTTCTCATCCATATTCCATCGATCTTCGCTAGGAAATATGAATATTGGGGCATATTAATCCTGAGCGTGCGCACCATAAGCAGCTGCATCCAGTAGCTTGGACAGAGCAGCATCCAGATCGCCGTCCACCTTCAATTCCAGCATCCAGCCACGACCGTATGGATCGGTATTGACCAGTTCTGGCTCGGTTTCCAGATCGGGATTCAGGCGACTAACAACACCAGCTACCGGACAAAACAGATCGGATACCGTTTTGACCGATTCGATTGTGCCTACGACTTCATTCTCGCTCACATTGCGACCGTCTTCTGGCAATTCCACAAATACAATATCACCCAGCTGATGCTGGGCAAAGTCCGTAATACCAATCCGTACTGTATCATCGCCAATACGCTCTACCCACTCGTGTTCCTCACTGTACAACAGCTGATCCTTGATTTCGCTCATGATTATGCTCCTCCGGTTCCATGTCGTGATTGCATTTTGCTCAATGCCACAAGAGTATAGTAAGGAAGTTGGCACTGTCAAGAGGCTTGACATCGTTTACTCAATCAAGTATTAATATAATAAACATACAATTTTAACGTTTCTAGTGTTGAATGTTCGGAAATACATAACATCATATGTGAGCGGATGAACGTACAGGGAGAGACTGCCACACCGATGGCAGCGCCGAAGGAGTAAGCCGGAAACGGTGAATCTCTCAGGTATCAGGGACCTGTACCGGACGCAACTCTGGAGAGCATCCGGTGCTAATCAACGATAAGTGCACAGCGGATCACCCAAGGGGAAACTTGTTTTGAGCCATTCTGAATGATCGGCAGACATTATATGCTGGTAAGAATGTTCAGCGAGGTAACTCTCAGGTACCAAGGACAGGGAGAAAAGGGAATGAAGTACCGGATATATGCCGGTTTCTTTCCCTTCTCTTCCTGTCTTTTTTGTGCTTGTATACCGTTTCACCGCTCAAAATACTATTTCGAGGTGAATCCACATGACTGAATTGAAACGAACACCGCTTTTCCCGCTGTATCAACAATCTGGTTCCCCGCGCTGTATCGATTTTGGCGGCTGGGAACTGCCGGTACAATTTTACGGTATCCAAAAAGAACATGAAGCTGTACGCGAACGAGCTGGTTTATTCGACGTTTCCCATATGGGTGAAGTGATCATCAGTGGCGCTGGCGCACTCCGTTATCTACAGCATATGCTGACCAACGATGTTTCCCGTTTGCAGGATGCACAGGCGCAGTACACACTGATGTGCTATGACAATGGCGGCGTTGTGGATGATCTACTCGTTTACCGGATCGGTGAGGAGCATTATATGCTCGTGCTGAACGCATCGAATATCGATAAAGATATCGCATGGCTGCGCCAGCATTTGCCAGAAGGTGTGCAGTTGAAGGACATTTCGGAGCAAACGGCATTGATCGCTCTGCAAGGACCGCATGCGTCCGCCATTCTATCCAAAGCAGCTGGCAGTGATGTATACGCTGAATTGCCCGGCTTTTCCTTTGTACCGGAAGCGAAGTTGTTCGATGTGGAAGTGATCGTCTCCCGCACAGGCTATACGGGTGAAGATGGATACGAGATCTATACACCGGCTGCACAGGCAGATGTAATCTGGAGCAAGCTGTTGGAGATTGGTGAGGAAGATGGATTGATTCCATGCGGACTTGGTGCGCGTGATACACTGCGTTTTGAAGCGAAGCTGCCGCTGTATGGGCAAGAGCTGTCGGCGGACATTACGCCGCTGGAAGCAGGGCTTGGTTTCTTCGTGAAGCTGGATAAGGGTGATTTTATCGGACGCGACGTACTCGCTGGGCAAAAGGAACACGGTGCTCCACGCAAAATGGTCGGCATTGAGCTGATCGACCGTGGCATTCCGCGCTCACATTATCCGGTGTACCGCGATGGTCGGCAGATTGGCGAAGTGACTACCGGCACACAATCGCCGACATTGAAGCGCAATCTGGGCTTGGCACTGATCGAAGCGGATAGCGCCGCACTCGGTACGCCGGTCGAAGTCGAGATTCGCGGCAAGCTGTTGAAGGCAGAAGTCGTGAAGGCTCCTTTTTACAAACGTCAACCGGTGAACGTATAACACATTATATGATGCAACTGTAGCTGATGCTCCATGCTGCTGATGTTCATTGTTAGCTGATGTTCATTGTTATATGTGGTGTTTGCAGCTTCATAATTAGCATGACCGTATAGACAAGATCACAGCTACGAGCAGGTTCTCATTCACGGACAAATTTACTGTTACCTATCGTTCTAAATAGACGCATACGCTTGCAATCACAACGAAATGTACGGCTAGATGCTCAATAGACAACAAAATCTGGCAACTTCTCTTCTGCGATATTGCACGTCACGCAAGTCCACACTAACCGGTAGCTACGCTGCCGAAAGGAGTACAGCTTATGAAATCCCATCGTTATATCCCGATGACGCCACAAAATGAGCAGGACATGTTAGCCGTTGTCGGCGCTTCTTCCATTGAGGAATTGTTCAAGGACATTCCAGCTTCTGTTCGTTATGAAGGTACACTGCCGATGTCCGGTATGCTGGACGAATATGCGCTAACCCGTCATCTGTCTACACTGGCAGGACGCAATGCGGATACAGATCGCTATACAAGCTTTCTTGGTGCGGGCATTTACGATCATCATATTCCTTCCGTCATCAATCATGTGATTTCTCGCTCGGAATTTTATACGGCATATACTCCATATCAACCGGAGATCAGTCAGGGTGAATTGCAGGCGATATTTGAATTTCAATCGTATATTTGCGAATTGACCGGTATGGCAGTTGCGAATGCCAGTATGTATGACGGTGCGACCGCACTGGCAGAAGCCGCTTCGCTAGCAGCCTCTGCTACCCGCCGCAGTAAGATTGTCGCCTTCTCCACCATTCATCCCGAATCCCGCGCTGTTGTGAACAGTTATGCACGCGGACTCAATCTGGATGTGGTCGAAGTAGCTTATGGCGATGGCATTACCGACATCAGTGCACTGGAAGAAGTGCTGGATGATCAGACAGCGGCTGTACTGGTGCAATCGCCGAACTTCTTCGGTGGCATCGAGGGCATTCAAGCAGCTGCCGATCTCGCACATCAACATGGCGCACTGCTCGTCGTCAGCACCAACCCGATCTCACTCGGTCTACTGGAAGCACCGGGTAAATTAGGTGCGGATATCGTCGTCGGCGATGCACAGCCGCTCGGTATCTCGATGTCACTCGGCGGTCCAACATGTGGATTCTTCGCCGTTTCGCAAGCACAGATGCGCCGTATGCCAGGTCGTATCGTCGGTCAAACGACGGATCGCAACGGGAAACGTGGCTTCGTACTGACACTGCAAACACGCGAACAGCATATTCGCCGTGACAAAGCGACATCCAACATTTGCTCCAATCAGGCACTGCTCGCCTTGTCCGCTTCCGTTTATATGTCCGTGATGGGCAAACAGGGGATGCAGGATGTCGCTAATCTGAATGTACAAAAGGCTCATTACGCCGCACAACAGCTAGCACAAATCACAGGTTGCTCGCTGGCGTTCCAGTCTCCATTTTTCAATGAATTCGTACTGAAATTACCGCAAGCTACAAGCGCATCGCAGGTCAATGCCAAGCTGCTGGATAAAGGCTATATCGGTGGGTACGATCTCGGTCTGAGTTACCCGGAATTGTCTGGGCATATGCTGTTCGCCGTTACAGAAAAGCGCACCAAAGCCGAAATGGATCAACTGGCTATCGAATTGGAGGCATCGCTATGACAAACGAAACGTTACCAACCAGCATTCAGCCTATCGGAGAATCTACACCTGCGGTTGCATCGACCGAAATACAAGGCGATATTGTCAAAGAAAAAGCCCTCATTTTCGAATTGAGCCAGCCGGGTCGTATTGGTTATTCGCTGCCAGAATGCGATGTACCACAGGTGGATGTGAGCACCCTCATTCCACAGGACATGCTGCGCAGTGAAGCCGCCGCCCTGCCAGAAGTGTACGAAGTCGACGTGATCCGCCACTATACCGAGCTGTCCCGCTTGAACTTCGGCGTGGATAATGGCTTCTACCCACTCGGTTCGTGTACGATGAAATACAATCCCAAAGTAAACGAAGATGTAGCACGCTATGCTGGATTCGCCAAAATCCATCCGTACCAACCAGAACAAAGCATTCAAGGTGCATTGGAACTGCTGCACACGCTGCAAAACGATCTAGCTGCACTGACCGGAATGGATGCTGTCACCCTGCAACCAGCTGCCGGAGCACATGGCGAATGGACAGGTCTGATGATGATCCGTGCCTATCATGAGAAGCGCGGCGAGCATCGCACCAAAGTAATCGTACCGGATTCTTCGCACGGTACGAACCCTGCCAGCGCAACGGTTGCCGGTTTCCAAACGATAACAATCCCGTCCAACGAACGCGGGCTGGTCGATCTGGACGCACTGCGTGCTGCTGTCGGTTCCGACACCGCTGCACTCATGCTGACTAACCCGAATACACTCGGTCTGTTCGAAGAACAAATTACCGAGATCGCACAGGTTGTGCACGAAGCTGGCGGACTGCTGTATTATGATGGCGCTAACTCCAATGCGATCATGGGCATCGCCCGTCCGGGTGATATGGGCTTCGACGTTGTCCATCTTAACCTGCACAAAACGATGAGCACCCCACATGGCGGCGGTGGTCCCGGCTCCGGTCCGGTTGGCGTAAAAAACAAATTATTGCCATTCCTGCCTGAGCCAGTCGTAGAACAACAACAAGACGGAACGTACACGCTACGTTCTGGCTCCCCAGATTCCATCGGTCGTGTCAAAGCATACTACGGTAACTTCGGCATTCTCATTCGCGCTTATACCTACATCCGTAGCTATGGACCCGAAGGACTGCGCCGTGTATCGGAATGTGCCGTACTGAACGCCAACTATATGATGCATCGTCTGAAAGACCACTACATCATGCCATACGACAATGTGTGCAAACACGAATTCGTTATGTCTGGTAAAGGTCTAAAACAATACGGCGTACGCACACTGGATGTCGCCAAACGACTACTCGATTTTGGCTACCACCCACCAACCGTCTACTTCCCGTTGAATGTAGAAGAATGCATCATGATCGAACCGACCGAAACCGAAAGCAAAGAAACACTTGATGCCTTCATCGACACCATGATCCGCATCGCAAACGAAGCCAAAGAAACACCAGAGCTGGTACTGAATGCACCATACAGTACCCCAGTCAGTCGTCTCGACGAAGCAACCGCTGCTCGCAAACCAGTACTCAACTGCGCATGTAGCTGATCACCAACTACAACCGCTCATATTTCCAAAAAAGGAGCATACCATCGCGGTACGCTCCTTTTTCTGATATTACCCGAAAATCTTCACCTGCATTACCTGCATTACCTGCATTACCTGCATTACCTGCATTACCTGCATTACCTGCATTACCTGCATCAAGTATGCTCTCATCTCTCCCAATACAATACAATACATAAATATTCCAATATCTATATTTGAAATCGAAACATACCATACGCAATAGGAAAACGAAGTTACGTATCGAATAATCATAACAGCTACATATCTACTTATGAAAAGAGGCGTCTTATGAGCAAATTCGGATTATTCGGCAAATTTACAGTACAGGAAGGTCAGCGCGATCACATGGTCGATATTCTACTTGATGCTGCGAAATCAATGGAGCAGTTGCAGGAATGCGAGCTTTATACCGTCAGCATTGCCGAAAATGAACCCGATTGTATTTACGTTTACGAAGTATGGAGCAACCAAGACGCGCATCAGGCATCGTTAACTTTAGAGTCAACACAGACACTAATCCAAAAAGCTAAACCAATCATTACGGGAATGGAACGCATATCCACCCTCCACCCCATCGGCGGTAAAGGCTTAACTTGATAAGAGTATTGTACTGCTTTTAGTGCTTCCACCATTTATCTGTTGCACAAATCCCCAAATATCAATACTTTTCACCCTACACCAATTTTCATTTCTCTAATCCCATTTTTATCATGTACCTTAAATACACCATTACCACATCGTTCACCATGCACATTACCAAATTACACATCATCAAAGCAGTCGCTATACAACATAACAGTTGCTACTTGCACAGAGCGGAGGAAAAGGAATTGTCCAAAAGGTCGACCTTTAAGCCTGTAGATTCACCGACTTATCCCATTCCAGAATCTACAGGCTTAACCGGAGACCGTTGGACAATCCTTTTCCGCAGCGGCTTCCCCAAAACAACGTCCCCACGACGACAGCAATGACAGCAACGACAGCAATGACAGAAAAAAAGCTAATACTCCGAATCATCAGAGTATCAGCTTCATGGGATTGTTGGACAAACAATAAAAAGTCTTTGTAAAACGAATTCCACTCACATCATGCCGCACAAAGCTGCACCACATGCAAAATGAAAATCAATCTTACGCCTGAATCGCGTTTACCAGCTCAACCACTTCTTCGGCTGTTTGCATATCGAGTGCTTTGGTAGCCAGCTCTTGCATCTCAGCTTTGGACAGTTTAGCGATCTGACTGCGTGCAGGCAGGATCGAGCTTGCGCTCATGCTGAACTCATCAAGTCCCAGACCGAGCAGCAGTGGAATTGCAGTTGCATCCCCTGCCATCTCGCCACACATACCAGCCCATTTGCCTTCTTTGTGTGCTGCATCGATTACCATTTTCACCAGTCGCAGAATGGACGGGTTGTATGGTTGATACAGATAGGAGACGCGTTCGTTCATGCGGTCAGCTGCCATTGTGTACTGGATCAGATCGTTCGTACCGATACTGAAGAAGTCCACTTCTTTGGCAAATTGGTCAGCCAGAACAGCTGTCGATGGAATCTCAACCATGATACCGAGTTGGATATTGTCGGAAACGGCAATACCTTCAGCAACCAGTTTGTCTTTCTCTTCAACCAGAACCGCTTTCGCTTGACGGAATTCGCCCAGTGTCGCGATCATTGGGAACATGATACGCAGTTCACCGAATACGCTTGCTCTGAGCAGCGCACGCAGTTGCGTACGGAAAATGTCCTGACGATCCAGACAAAGACGAATCGCACGGAAGCCGAGGAACGGATTCATTTCTTTTGGCAGAATCAGATACGGCAACTCTTTGTCGCCACCGATGTCCAATGTGCGGACAACGACTGGTTTGCCTTCCATGCGTTCCAGTACGGTTTTGTACGCGTTAAATTGCACATCTTCCGAAGGCAGTTCGTCGCGACCCATGTACAGGAACTCGGTACGATACAGACCTACCGCTTCGCCGCCGTTATCAATAACGCCAGCTACGTCGTTTGGTGTACCGATGTTGGCAGCCAGCTCAACGTGAACACCGTCTTTGGACACAGTGGTTTCATCGCGCAGTTTGCGCCATTCTGCTACTTGTGCTTCGTACGCTTCACGTTTTGCACGATAATCTGCCAATACAGTCTCATCCGGGTTTACGATAACGTTCCCTTCAAGACCGTCGACGATAACGATATCGCCGTTTTGTACGACTTCCATAACTTCCTTTGTACCTACAACCGCTGGAATCTCCAGAGAGCGTGCCATGATTGCAGAGTGGGAAGTACGTCCGCCAATATTGGTAGTAAACCCTTTTACATAGTTACGATCCAATTGTGCTGTATCCGAAGGCGTCAGATCTTCAGCAATAATAACGACTTCTTCGCGGATTTCCGCAGGACTTTGGAAATTCACGCCCATCAGGTGGTTGATCACGCGTTTGGTTACGTCACGCATGTCTGCTGCACGTTCCTGAAGGTAAGCACTCTTCATGTTTTCGAACATCGTCACGAATTGCGATGCAACTTCGTTCAATGCGAATTCTGCATTCACCATATCGCTGGTGATCTTGTCTTTGACCGGATCAATCAGCTCAGGGTCACTCAGAATCAGCAGGTGAGATTGGAAAATCTCGGCTTTCTTTTCGCCCATTTCTTGCAGGGTACGTTCTTTGATCGCCTCAAGTTCGCCCTGAGATTTGGTCAGAGCGTCTTGCAGTTTAGCCAGTTCGGCATCGGTGTCACTTACGGAGCGCTTAGTGATTTCGTACTCAGGATGCTCCAGACGGAATGCTTTGGCAATGGCGATGCCCGAAGACGCCGCAATTCCCAAAATATTAGCCATTGATTTCGCCTAGCCCTTCGTTCACCATAACATCAGTCAAAGCTTTCAGAGCAGCTTCTTCTTCAGCGCCAGTAGTGGACAGAACGATAACGTCGCCTTGTTCAAGACCTAGGGACAGAACGCCCAGGATGGATTTCAGGGTTACTTTTTTACCTTTCGCTTCAGCAAAAGATTCAGTAGAAGCAAATTTGTTAGCAGCAGTTACCAGAGCTGTTGCCGGGCGTGCGTGGATACCATCTTCATCAACGATTTTAAAGGATTTTTCCATTATAGAGTCACTCGCTTTCTTGTAATTTGGGGTTTTGTTAGATAGATGTAAATCATCAAGCCATCCACTCTATTGTACAGCATAATAACGCTGGATGCACCTTCTGCCAAAAAAAATTTCGACTTTTTTCAGCAACAGCCAACAATTTCCGGTAATTTTTAGGCAAATTCATGAACGAATCATTGAAATGCTACAGATCACCAAAAAATGCTTTCATTCCGTAATGATTGCAAACTATAGGCGAAGCTCGTGAGAGCCGCCTATAGTTTGTTAGGAATGCTGTTCAACGGTAAGCTTCCTGTTGTTCAGCTGCATAGATGTGGATATTCAATTCATGATGCTGCCTGTTTACATGAAACGGTGCTGCATGACATGCGGATTTACTTAATGGAGATAATGTCGCCTTCTCCGCCTTTGACCGTACCGGATTTGTTCAATGTAACGGTCGCGCCTTCCGGCAGGTTCGAGAAGATCACCGGCGTGATGATCGATGGTGCATTGGCTTTGACATACTCCAGATCCACTTCTAGGATCGGTTGGCCTGCCATCACATCGTCGCCTTCGGCAACGAGGACATTGAAGCCCTGTCCTTTCAGTTTCACTGTATTCACGCCAACGTGTACAAGAATTTCTTTGCCCGTTTCGGACATGATGCCGATGGCATGCTTGCTCGGGAACACGTTGAATACTTTACCGTTAACTGGAGAAGCAATCGTACCGTTGGACGGCAGAATCGCGAAACCGTCACCGGTCATTTTTTGCGAGAAGACAGGATCAGGTACTTCGGTAATGCTCAACAGTTCGCCGTCTGCTGGAGCAACGATCATTTCCTCAGCCATGATGTTCACTTGCTCTTCGGCTGTGCCTTTGACAGGTTCATTGTCTACGCTTGGTGGTGTAGCTCTTGGTGTACGACCCGCAATGATGTCCTGCATTTGCGATTTGATCGTATCGGAACGTGTACCGAATATAGCCTGGATATTATTACCCACTTCCAGGACACCGGACGCGCCCAGTGCTTTCAATTGACCTTTATCCACGTTTTTCGGTTCTTTGACCTGAATACGCAGACGAGTAATACATGCATCCAGACTCGAAATGTTCTGTTGTCCGCCAAAAGCGTCCAGAATTTTGCCTGGCAATTCATCTTGTGTAGCTGCGCCAGTGCTGGAACCTTCTTCGCTAGCTACGGTATCTTCGCGACCCGGTGTTTTCAGGTTGAATTTGCGGATAGCAAAGCGGAAACCGAAGTAGTAAATAACGGCAAGAACCAGACCAACGATGATTACGTACCACCATGGTGTACGGTTCGGAATCACACCGAACAGAATGAAGTCAATCAGACCGCCGGAGAACGTCATACCAATTTTGACACCCAGCAATTGCATGGTCATGAAGGACAGACCTGCGAAGATTGCGTGGATACCGAACAGTACAGGAGCAACGAACAGGAACGAGAATTCCAGTGGCTCGGTAATACCTGTCAGGAACGAAGTCAGTGCTGCGGAAGCCATAATACCGGCAACGTATTTTTTATGTTCCGGTCTGGATTCGTGATAGATTGCCAGTGCTGCGGCAGGCAGACCGAACATCATGAACGGGAATTTACCAACCATGAATGTACCAGCTGTGAACGGAACGCCATCACGCAGCTGAGCCATAAAGATGTTTTGGTCACCACGTACCAGTTGACCTGCTTTGTTAACATATTCGCCAAATTCAAACCAGAACGGCGAGTAGAAGATATGATGCAAACCGAATGGAATCAGGGAACGCTCAATCACACCAAAGATAAAGGCGGACAGTGTAGGGTTCGCATCAACCATGTTGTGAGATACGGTGTTCAGGAACGATTGAACCGGTGGCCAGATCACGATCATAACCAGACCGAGAATCAGGGAACCGACAGCCGTCATAATCGGAACGAAACGTTTACCGGCAAAGAAGCCGAGATACGAAGGCAATTCGATTTTGAAGAAACGCTTGTACATAGCTGCTGCTAGAATACCGACGATAATACCGCCGAATACACCCGTTTGTAGCGTTGGAATACCGAGTACAGAAGCAACGGAGAAATCCTGTTTGCCTACTTGATCGGCAGTAACGCCCATCGCTGTACCCATTGTAACGTTCATGATCAGGTAACCGATAATTGCGGCAAGACCCGCAACACCTTCACCACCGGCAAGACCGACGGCAACCCCGACCGCGAATAATAATGATAAGTTACTGAATACGATTTGACCGGAGTTCATCATAACTTCGGCAGTGATTTGAATCCACTTTGCATTCAGTGCAGGTATATACTGCAAAAAGTCTGGATTCACCAGCATGTTACCGATACCGAGCAGCAAACCTGCCGCAGGCAGAATCGCTACTGGCAACATCAACGCTCTACCGACTTTTTGCAAAACGCCAAACAGACGTCTAAACAATACAGCCACTTCCCCTCAAGAATATAGTAAAATAAGTATTTTCTGCCAATATAATGCGATTTTACTCTCCATCTTGTATTGACCCAGATGGAGAACTCTTCAAACCTCTGTCGCCGCTTTTATTGCCGTCGTCAGAACGGTATATTCCGAGCATCCCAATCATCGCATGATCGTGGCATTCTTCTCTCGAATTTCGGGCAAACATGCAAAAAAGGCATGAGCGAACAACGCACCTGTAAAATAAAACCCCAGCCCATCAGGAGGATCATACTCTCTCCCTGGATATGATGTCTTACTTTGCAGATACTTTGTAAACTCATGCCTGATCGAATCAGTAACACGTTGTATCCGTTATTCAATTGAAGATTACGTTCTGAATTATAGCATTGACCTTTCGAACGTGCAAGCCTTTTCATTAAAAAAGTTACTCATTTTTCTCAACGAACCGTTGCAGATGCATCGTCAGGTAACTGACTTCAGCGGCATATACCGGACGACGCAGCCGTCTTTCCATCATTTTGGTCAATTTCCATGCGAGCGAATATACTTCTGGGTATTCCAACTTCAGCATTTCTTCCAGTCGATGGGTCGCTGCTACCTTCTCCCCACGACGAATACGCTCGATTGCAAACCGCAGATGGGTCAGCAGACGCGAATAATCAAGGCTGTCACCGGTAATATTCAAATCAAGCGCATCCTCTACAACCTTCACCATATCGGCGATCAGACGGGAATGCGACTTGATCTCGGTAATATGCTGGTCAGTCAATGCGCTATAAATATGCAGCGCTACAAAACCGATCTCATCTTCTTCCAACGTTACGCCCAGCTTGTTATGAATCATCTCCAACGCATGCTGTGCCAATCGATATTCAGCCGGATACATCTCCCGCGTTTCATACAAAAAAGGATTCTGCACGGTCATGCCTTGCTCCGCACGCTTGATCGCAAACGCGATATGATCGGTTAATGCAATATGGATATGCTCGTTGAGCGGAGTTTTGCTTTCTTTATTAATATAATGAATAATCTCGTTGATTACTTCGATAATACGTTCATCAATCTGCACAGCGAGTTGCTTGTATTGCTCCTGCTCCTGCTGATTGGTCAAAATAAACATCTTCTCTACGACGTCCAGTGGGATGATATCATGCGACTTACGGTTGAAGCCGATTCCCTTGCCGATCACCACAACCTCTTCGTACTGGGGATGGTCTGCGATGATTACGTTGTTATTCAGTACTTTAGCCACCTGTAGGCTGCTCACATTTGCACCCCTTTTACTATCGCCTTATCCCGACTAAGTTATCAAAAAAACACTGTTCCGTCAATAACAAACGCCCATCGGCGCGGTGATGCAAAGAGGCGATCAGACCTCTCCGGTGAGAGAATCCGACCGCCTTTTGCCATGGCATGCTATGTTGTATAGACCTACAGTTATCCCTTATTCGGATTTGATGGCAGTGTCATTTGATTCGGATAATGGCTGTTCGATGATGCGATTGCGTTCACCCATGCCGATGTTGCGGGCAGTCAGCTCGTCGGGTAACAGTTCCAACACCGTTGCTGCGTCGTTCTGCGCATGAACAGGCTGCTTGTCAGTAGACTTCGCTGCGGCTGCTTGTCCGGTAAAGCCTTTGATCATCTCTTCCAGATCCAGACCAGACACACTACGCAGCATTTCCGGCGCGGTTGCCATCAGCTCCGTTACATAATTGCTGACACGGGTAGCACCCCCGCCTTCGCCTTTGCCGGTATCGACGACAGTCAGCTTGTCAATGCCGCTGATTGGCTCGGCGATTTTGCCTGCCAGCTCTGGTAGCATTTTGGCGACGATATCTAGGATGGCGGCTTGACCGTAGTTTTCGAAAGCTTCTGCCAATTTTTGCTTCGCATCAGCTTCGGCAAGACCGCGTAAACGAATGACTTCGGCTTCCGCTGTACCTTTGGCACGTTCGGCATCAGCGATGGCAAGACCAGCAAGACGCTGCTGCTCTGCCGATGCTTTGGCTTCGGTTTCGATGGAGTACTGATGGGCTTCTGCCTGACGCATTTGACGAGCTTTGTCTGCCTGCGCTGCTTGTTCGACAGCGAAGCGATCGGCTTCGGCTTTTTTCTTCACTTCGGCGTCATATTGTTTCTCACGAACGGTAATTTCACGTTCTTGCAAGTCAATCTGACGCTCCTTGCGTACGAGTTCAATACGCATTTGCTCTTCCATCATAATCTGCTTCGCTTTTGCTTCCTGAATATGATATGCCTGATCCGCTTCGGCTTTGGCGGTATCCTGTTCTTTTTTGAAGGCAGCGATTTTTAGTTCTTTTTCTTTCTCGGCTTCGGCTACGTTCGTATCGCGCAGCAATTCGGCTTTTTGTCCTTCTTGCTCGGCGCGTGCTTTTTGGATACGTGAGTCACGTACTGCTTCGGCTTCGGCAATATCGGCATCCCGTTTTACAGCAGCAATCCGTGGTTTACCTAGCGCTTCCAGATATCCATGCTTGTCGCGTACGTCTTTGATAGTAAAAGAGACGATCTGTAAGCCCATCTTTTTCAAATCACGGGCAGCGACGCTCTGTACCTCCTGTGCAAAACGGTCACGGTTCCGATATACTTCCTCAACAGTCATCGAACCTAGAATCGAGCGTAGATGCCCTTCCAGTACTTCCTGCGCTTCGCTCTGTAGCGCCTGAATCGGCTTGCCCATGAATTGTTCAGCAGCAGTAGCTACGTCTTCTACAGAGCTGCCGATTTTGATAATTGCTACGCCATCTGCTAGCACTGGTACACCTTGTTCCGTGTATACTTCCGGTGTGCTCACATCCAGCTTATGTGACAGTAACGATAGAAATTCAGACTTCTGAAAAATCGGCCAAATAAACGCACCGCCACCACGTACAATCTTGATTTTGCGTCCATCCCCATCATCAGAAATGTTACGACTGCCGAGAAACGAGCCCGTCACCACCATCGCTTCATCAGTGCTGACTGTTTTGTAACGCGCCCAGAAGGTAACACCAAGTACGAGTAATACAACGACAACAACGACTGGGATCAAAATCAATTCATTCCACATATTCATACTCTCCCCTTTGATTGAATATCGAATATCGCCATTTCGTTTGAGACGAACCTATCTGTATGAAGCTCTGTATGAATCGTATACCTATTTTCTTAGCTGACGATCTTGTTCAACCGTTACCTAGTTCTTGGTTACGTATCTACCTGCGGATATTGTGTATTTCTTTCTATTGAAAAGAATCATCCTACTAACTCGGAGCGAGCATCGACTGACGTTCAAATTCAGCGACAGCCAGCACGCCTTCCGACTCCTCGACAATGACGACGCGCACACCTGCGGCAATGGCACAGCGGTCAAAGCTTGACGCGATATGTACCGTGTTGCCACCCGCAACAACAATCATCACTTCTCCGTATCCGACCTCTGGCACCGGGATCGTTATTTCTCCAATTCGTCCAACCATCTCGCGGATAGAGTAGCCAGTCGATACTTCGCTATGTTCCATCGGTTTGACATAAGCAAAAAAGACAAGCAGTGCACCTGCTACCGCAGCTGCCAGCGATCCGGTCAGCACAATTCCGGTGGACAATCCCGTATACCGATCCAGCAAAATCCCAGCACCACCAAACACCGTTACCATACCAGCAAGCACAACAGGTTTAAACAGATCCAGTCCCGGCAATTCCAATCCGCCGAATACATCACCCAGCCAGTCACCAAAAATCAGACTGAATAACGCATACACTGTACCAATGATGAGACACGTCCAATAGAGCGTTTCCATAACGTTGCCTCCTTTCCGCCTTCCGCCGCTATCCGGTGGAGCCGATATGGATATGTACGAAAAGCATCAATCGGTTGAAAAGATGTCAAAACAACTAATTTCAAACATGAGTTTGCGGCAATAGCCGCTAGAAATGGCGATATACCTATAATTACGTATATACACCCTACAGGTTTCAATTTTTTACAATTATGTTAGCGAAGTGGAATATGTATGATTGTTGTTGTGCATAACCGATTATGTTCATCACAGCTGATTTTTCTATTTTCGAACAGATTGCAAGCAATGTTCTCAAACACCATTCAGCAATGCCTTCGGTAATGTATCGCAAGGTTGCTCAACTGTGATCAGAGCAAAAAAGCCTGCTTCCATTCAACGGAAACAGGCTTGGCTTGATATCGTAAAATTGTATTCGTATATCTAGTATCAGTAAAACTTACAGTGACATGCGATAGATTTCGCGTACGTCTTCGGCTTTCAGTTTGGCAAAGTTACCGAACGATGGGCCGAATTTGAGAGTTTTCTCTACCATTACATCGATTTGGCTATCGTCGATGTCATAGTCTGCCAGACGGCTTGGTGCGTCGATGGAGTTCCAGAAATCACGCAGCGCTTGGATTCCTTCTTCGCCTATTTGCTCATCCGATTTGCCGGATGGATCGACGTGGAATACGTTGACTGCCAGTTTGGCAAAACGAGCCGGATTCACATGCAGGTTGTGTTTCATCCAGTTCGGGAACAGAATCGCCAGACCGCCACCGTGTGGAATATCGTATACGGCAGAAACGGCGTGCTCAATGTTATGCGTTGCCCAGTCACCAGTCACGCCCATGCTCAGTACGCCATTCAGCGCCATCGTACCGGAGTACATAATGGTAGAGCGCAGTTCAAAGTTTTCCAGATCGTTCACGAGCTGTGGACCTGCTTCGATAACAGCGCGCAGTACGGATTCGCAAGAACCGTCCTGTACTGGTGTGTTTTCTTCTGGATGGAAGTACGTCTCCAGTACGTGGGACATCATATCCACGATTCCGTATACGGTTTGGTCTTTAGGCAGAGAATACGTGAATTCTGGATCAAGGATCGAGAACGCCGGGAATGAGTATGCGCTGCCCCAGCCCAGTTTCTCTTGCGTTTCCGCATTCGTGATTACGGAGCCAGAGTTCATTTCGGAACCAGTCGCCGCAATTGTTAGAATCACACCGAGTGGCAATGCGTCTTGAGCAGCTGCTTTGCGCTCGATGATCTCCCATACGTCGCCATCGTATTTCGCGCCAACGATGATCGCTTTGGCACAGTCGATCACGCTACCGCCACCAACAGCCAGTACGAGGTCGATTCCGTTATCTTTACACAGCTCAACGCCTTTACGTACTGTGCTCAGACGCGGGTTTGGCTCTACGCCTGCCAGTTCGGTTACATTGGCGCCGGCTTGGCTTAATTGCGCCAAGACCTGATCGTACAGACCGGAGCGCTTAATGCTGCCACCGCCATAAACGAGCAGTACATTTTTACCGTATTTAGAGATTTCTCTTTGCAGTGTTTGCAGTTGGCCTTTGCCAAAGATCAATCGTGTTGGATTATAAAATTCAAAAGATTTCATATCGGAAAATCCTCCCTTGATTCGTTACGCAATCATTACCCAATCATTGCGATAAGTTAGTTACGGTTCTGTAGCCCTTTACAATTATATACCTTTGTCGCACAAAAACAAAATTGCCTAGCTATTCTCCGCCTGATTCCATTCGTCATGCTGCTATGGAGTTTGTCATAATGCTATAGAGAATGGTAGCCAAGTAGCAAGAAATGGGAACTCATTGGCTGATACTTTTATATCAAAGGCTGATACCTCTGTATCAAACGAGGTGCGGGTAACAGAACTACTCTGTATACTTGTAAACTTCGCATTTCATTTCAAACAATTATATTGTGATAAATTGATGAACGACATGCAAATGAACAATAGCAAATTGGCAATTGTTGAAAACGCAAAAAGCCAATCTCTGGTTATGTTGGGGGACCAGCGATCAGCATTTTGCGTTTTGCTTTGTTTTTACTTTTAGTTTTTCATTTGGCACTCTGCTTTATTCTTGCTTTTGACTGAATAGTCCCACGAACATGGTTGCTGGTATACAGCACCTTTGGGGAACGTTTCTGTGCAAAAGTAATACCCATGCGTTACTAGTTCATTCTTACGTTACGCCTGTACATAACCTGCACTTTGCACAAAGCGGCGGAATGCTGCGCGTCCGGCATCGTCTTTTTTGTACACGCCGGCATGCTCCAGAATCTCGGCAAATTTACGACCGACCTCGTCTTGAATGGTCCATGTTGCCTGCTCATGTGTCAGTTCGGTGCCGTATTGCTCAATCATCTGTTCCACCCATGGCAAATGCAGGTGCAGTGCATGATCCGGCTGACTGCGGATAATCTCTAGTAATGCGGCATCGCCAGCCAGAACCGAACCGATCTGATCCAGTTCTTCTTTTAGACGCCCCGGCAAAATCGCCAGACCCATCACTTCGATCAAGCCGATATTCTCGCGCTTAATATGGTGCATCTCAGGATGCGGATGGAAAATGCCATCCGGGTACTGTTCGCTGGTACGATTGTTGCGCAACACCAGATCCATCTCATACTGCTCCCCGCGACGACGCACAATCGGCGTTACTGTATTGTGCCGTACTGGATTCCCTTGGCTGTCCGGTGTAGACGACAAAATGTCGACTTCGGCATCGCTGTAACCTTTCCACGCTTCATAGATTTCATCCGCCGCATCCAGCAGCAGACTATCATTGTACGCACGCAGACGGATGACCGACATCGGCCAGTTGACCAGCTCCAGCGTAATATCTTCACGTTTCGTGTGACGATATACTTCTTCGACTGCTGCCTTTTCAATAGGGAACGTATGACGTCCACCTTGGAAATGGTCATGAGTCAGAATCGAACCGCCAACAATCGGCAGATCCGCGTTGGAACCGAGGAAGTAATGCGGGAACTCCTCAACAAAATCAAGCAAACGACGGAACGTTTGTCGCGTTAGCTGCATTGGCACATGATCGTGGTGGAACACGATACAATGCTCGTTGTAATACACATACGGCGAATATTGCAGGAACCATGCTTCTCCACTCAGCATGAGCGGTACAACACGCAGATTCTGGCGTGCCGGGTGATTGATGCGTCCAGCGTAGCCAACATTTTCGCGACATAATTGGCATTTCGGATACGAAGGCGGCGGCAGTAGCTTCGCTTGTGCGATCTCTGCCGATGTTTTCTCCGGTTTGGACAGGTTGATCGTCATCTCCATATCGCCATACGTCGTCGGCTGTTTCCAGTAAACGTTCTTGGCAACACGATCCATACGGATATAGTTGGAGTGAATCGACAACTGGTAAAACTGGTCAGTCGCTGCTTCGATCCCTTCACGATCCAATGTATCGAAGAAATCCGACGTCACTTCGGACGGACGCGCCATCAGCATGCCCATGATCTCTGCATCCATCAGATCACGGTACGTATCGGTATTTTCCTTGAGCATATCAATGCTAAACGCATAATCGATCAGCGTATCGATCAATAGTTGCGGTTCTGCTGCGGCTTCGCCCTGATCGACGCTTGCCAGCAGTGGCACGTTGGCATCATACGGCTCATCAAATCGGAATTTGCTCAGCAGCAGATTGCGAGCGTAATCGAGATCTGCCAGCTTAATCAGCTGTTTATCAAAGGCGAATGTGACCAGCTCGTCAATCGCCAGTAATGCACTATTCTGTTCTGGAGTACGCTCGGTATTATTCATGATCACCATATCCCTGTGGTTTGGATTCATGCCATTGCCATGCACTGGCGATAATATCTTCCAGACGATCGCGCGTTGGTGTCCAGCCGAGTACGGAGCGTGCTTTGGCAGATGATGCGACCAGTACTGCCGGGTCACCGCTACGGCGCGGTTCGATCACAGCCGGGATGTCGCGTCCGGTTACTTGTTTGGCAGTCTCGATTACTTGTTTCACTGAGAAGCCCTGTCCGTTACCAAGATTGAATACGTTGCTATCTCCTCCACCTGCGAGGTATTCGACAGCTTTGACATGGGCATCTGCGAGATCGCTGACGTGGATATAGTCGCGTACGCAAGTGCCATCTTCGGTTGGATAGTCATCGCCGAATACGGAGATGTGCTGACGTTGACCGAGTGCAGTTTGCAGAACTAGTGGAACGAGATGCGATTCTGGACGATGATCTTCGCCGATTTTGCCGCTAGCGTGTGCGCCAGCTGCGTTAAAATAGCGCAGAGCTACATAGCGGATGCTGTGTACTTTATCAAACCACGACATCATGCGCTCCATCACCAGCTTCGTTTCGCCGTATACGTTCGCTGGCTCGGTGCGGTCAGTTTCTTCGATTGGAACTTTGTCCGGTTCGCCATACGTTGCTGCGGTAGAAGAGAAGACGATGTTGCTAACGCCTGCTTTTTGCATTTCTTCCAGTAGACACATCGCGCCGTATACGTTGTTGTCGTAGTATTTGGACGGATTCTGCATACTTTCACCAACGAGTGAGCTGGCGGCAAAGTGGATAACAGCAGTGATGTTATTTTCGCTAAAAATGGTTGCCAGCAGTTCTTTGTCACGCAGGTCGCCTTCATATAACTTGCCGCCCAGCAATGCTTCGCGATGTCCAGTCAGGAAATTGTCGATTACAACGACCTCTTCCCCACGCTCTAACAATTCTGCTACTGTATGTGATCCGATATATCCTGCTCCACCTGTTACCAAAATAGCCATTTGTAATTCCTCCCGATCTGTATTGTATAGATGATATTACCTGTATCTGTTCTTATTTCCACTCGGTCACGCCATCGCCTGCGGAGCAAACGTAGAAGTCTGCCTTTAGCCCGGTACGTGTTTCGTATGCTTTTCCGACTTCTTGCAGGAACAGCTCGACATGATCTTCATGCACGAGCGAGACCGTGCAACCACCGAAGCCTGCGCCAGTCATACGTGAGCCGATTGTGCCAGCGATCAGGCGCGCTTCCTCTACCATCACATCCAGCTCTTCACAGCTCACTTCGTACAGATCACGCAGCGAGTCATGTGACTCGTTCATCAGCTGCCCGAAGCGTTGCAGATCATCCTGCTCGAGCGCTTCAACCGATAACAATACACGGGCATTCTCCTCAACGACATGACGGGCGCGGTTGCGAACGATCTTGTCCTCGATCTGTTCTTCCAGCAAATTGTACTGCTCTGGTGTGAGCTGAGATAGATAGTTCAATTGGTCGACATGCGGCTGTAATGTGGTCAGTGCAGCTTCACATTGTGAGCGGCGTTCATTGTACTTGGAATCGACCAGCCCGCGGCGCTTGTTCGTATTGCCGATCACGATGCGGTAATGACCCGTGTTGAAGGGCACATGCTTGTATTCCAGTGTATCGCACATGAGCAGAATCGCATGATCCTTTAACCCGTTAGCGACAGCAAACTGATCCATAATGCCACAGTTCACGCCGACAAACTCATTCTCTGCACGCTGCGATAGAACAGCAATTTCGACAGTGTCAATGTGACCTTTCTCCATCGTTAGCAGTCCGTAGGCGGTGACGACTTCAATCGAAGCCGAAGAAGAAAGACCGGAGCCGTTCGGAATGTTGCCGAAGAATAACAGATCATATCCACCGCTAAGTGGAGTGCCCTTTTCCTTCAAAACGGTAATGACACCAAGCGGGTAATCCATCCATTCCTTCGTTGTGCCAATCCCGATCTCGGGTAGAGCAAATTCGCCTTCCAGCTCTGGGAAATTGATCGAAGCCAGTCGAATGATACGATCATCATTGGCACGAATTGCCAGTGCTGTGCCGAATTCCAATGCTGCCGGAAGCACATAGCCACCGTTATAATCAATATGTTCGCCAATCAGGTTTACGCGACCCGGTGCATGAAAGACATGAATATCGCCGTTCACACCGTATTTATCCGTAAATGCCTGCTTCATCTGTTCCTGATTCATCGGTTGATTCCACCTTGTTTCATAAATTCGGTTTGCTGTCAGCCCTGCGCTGTTATGATACCAGTATAGCTTGAAAGCGCTATGAAGCGTAATGAACAGATGTGTTGTTTATATGGATAAATGTGACTTCAAGATTGTATAATTATACTGTAGCAATATGACGCGTGTATGAACAAAAGATAAAGCGAGCATTAAATTTGCAGCAAATGAGTACAAGCACGCACATTGTATGATGCACAGGAGGTAGTGATTCATGTTAGATAAAACGTATCAGGTAGCACCAAATCCTATTTTTCATGATCAAGGTACATTATATGTGCTATTTACGGGCGAGAGTCAGACGCCTTCGTCGCATCGACTGGGACCTAAGATTTATGATTATTATCTGTATCATTATGTGGCTGCTGGACGCGGGCAATTCATTACCGAGGATCATACGTATAAGCTGAATGCAGGTGATTCATTTCTCATTCATCCGGGTCAATTGGTCAGCTATGTATCAGATCGGCAGCAGCCTTGGCATTATCACTGGGTTGCTTTTGCCGGTCAACAGGCAGATGAGCTGGTCAAGCAGGCAGGCTTCAGCGCTAGCTCACCAGTCGCTCGAACCGCTCCACTCCATGAGCAGAACGGCAGTCATATTCGCCAGCATTTGCAGCAGATGCTACAAGCCTTTTATACGCAAAAAGATAGCTCTGATCTGGCTTCGCTTGGCTATCTGCACCTGATTATGGCAGAAGCTGGAGAGCTGCTGACGCGTGAAGCAGCGCTGCCCGGTGCAGAATCGATTACCCGGCGTACGGTTAAGCAGATGATCCACTACATGTCCAGCCAGTACGCACATCCGGTATCGATTGAGGATATGTGCAGTAGTATCGGCTACAACCGAGCGTATCTGTCACGTATTTTTAAAAAAGAGACAGGCATGACGCCAGTGACGTATTTGCTCAAGCTGCGAATTGATAAAGCGCGTCAGCTGCTACGTGAACGACCCGAGTTGTCTACTCAGCAGATCGCGGCATCCGTTGGGTTGACGGATGCGCTATACTTTTCCAAGCAATTTCGGCGCTTTTATGATGTATCGCCCAGTCAGTACCGCTCGTCCATTCAGCCTCCAGAGGTACAGGAATAGACGAGCGCAACAGTAAATTGGGAATGAGTTTCCATTTATTTAGAATAACGTTTCCAAGCTACTCAGCGGATGTTGCTGGAATGCTTTCCAGTTTGTCAGCGGTTCTAAGGTCAAATGCTCCTCATCGTAGCAAGCAATCTTGCGTGATCCGGCGTGCCAGACAATATGAAGATGACTATAATTATCCACTACAGATGACAGACGCAGTAATTTTGTTCGTCCAAATTTGAATGCAATCGTATCCATCAGCTGGAAAAAATCGATATAACGTATCCCATATTCATTGTTTTCCGGCAATTCCAATCGCTGGGGTTGTTGTTCCAACCATTGCTGCAAATCCGCTGGTAACTTATACGGAAGCAGCGAATGATGTTTATTGCTTTTATCGTGAAATTCGGGCGGTTCCAGTTGCTTGATACGTTCTGCTAGTTCATGATGATCACCTGTACGTGCAATCGTGTATGCACGTTCACCGCTCTTTTCGGTTATTGTGACGTCTGCACCTTGATCTAGTAAATAATGAGCCATCTTCACATCGCCATTACGTACGGCGACCGTTAGCGGGGTTGCCTTGTATGGATAGACTTGATCGGCTTCGTTGTAATTGATGTCCACGCCTTGATTTAGCAAATAATCTACTATTTTCATATCATGCTTCTGTACAGCAGTTCGGAGCGTTTCGCCTGCATGCTTAACAATATCGAGACCGAGTTCCTGCAACAATGGAATATGCTGACCGCCACCGTAGTATGCTTCCTGATATGCTCCTGATTTGACGTTATTGTACAGATCGAGTCGTGCGCCAGATTCATACAAATAACGAATGTCCTGTTCACTAGCATACCGGACGGCTATGAGCATGGCTGGGTTATGGATCGTATTCAATTCTGCTCCACGCTCTACTAAAAAACGTATGATATTGCTTTGTTCAGTAACAATTGCTAAGTGAAGCGGTACTAGCGATGTATATGTTCCTAATTGGATTGGCGCATTGAGATCATGTCCGTTGTCTAGCAACGTTATGACCTGCTCTGCTTGCCCTTCATAAATGGCAAGTGCCAACTCAGGCAAATGCTCGTAATTACCTTGATCTTGTATGCGATACATGAATGCTTCGCTCCTTTGCAACGTATGTAATTTTGCTGTGTCACTGTTTTGCATCTATCTTTTATTGTCTGCTTTGGATATGAAAATTGCAACTTAACGCGAAAGGTATCAACTCAATACGAAAAACACGATCACGCATACATCCAAGATAGCAAAAGCTTGGTACACAATCGAAATAGTTTGCTGCGCTATCGAAACAGTCTGCTGCGCTATCGAAACAGTCTGCTGCGCTATCGAAACAGTCTGCTGCGCTATCGAAACAGTCTGCTGCGCTATCGAAACAGTCTGCTGCGCTATCGAAACAGTCTGCTGCGCTATCGAAACAGTCTGCTGCGCTATCGAAAAAAAGACTCCGCCAAGTTGGCGAAGCCTTTTCCGTATCAAATACGCTGATCCATCAATCTCACCGTGTCGAACGTTCACGTATTATTGCTCGTGATGCTCGCTATCAGTTTTGAGAATCGTCTCGATGCGTTGCAATTCCTCATCCGAGAAGTCCAGATTGTCCAGTGCTTTGATGTTTTCTTCGATTTGCGATACGCGACTGGCGCCGATCAAAGCGGAGGTGACTTTGCCACCGCGCAGAACCCATGCCAGCGACATTTGTGCCAGACTTTGACCGCGCGAAGCTGCTACCTGATTGAGCGCTGTTACTTTGCGAATCGTTTGCGGAGTGATCTGGTCTTTGCCCAAAAATACCGAGGAACCAGCAGCACGGGAGTCTTCCGGCACACCGTTCAGGTATTTGCTTGTCAGCACGCCCTGCTCCAATGGACAGAAAGCGATACTGCCTGCACCCGCAGTGTCCAGCTCATCCTGCAATCCATTCTCAATCCAGCGATCCAGCAAGGAATAACGCGGCTGGTGAATGGTCAGCGGTGTACCGAGCTGCTTGAGAATGCTGACCGCTTCGCGCGTTTGCTCGGCGGAATAGCTGGAAATGCCGACATATAACGCTTTGCCGGAACGCACGATATGATCCAGCGCCATCATTGTTTCTTCCAATGGCGTTTCCGGGTCGAATCGATGAGAGTAGAAAATATCAACATATTCCAATCCCATCCGCTTCAGACTCTGATCCAGACTGGAAATCAGGTTTTTGCGGGAACCCCATTCGCCGTATGGTCCCGGCCACATGTAATACCCAGCTTTGGTCGAGATAACGAGTTCATCGCGGTATGGCGCCAGATCTTGCTTCAGCACCTGACCGAATGTTTCCTCTGCCGATCCCGGTGGTGGACCATAGTTATTCGCCAGATCGAAGTGAGTGATACCCAGATCAAACGAACGGGTCAACATTTCACGCGAATTGGACAGTGTATTGACACCGCCAAAGTTATGCCACAAGCCGAGCGAAATCGCTGGCAGTTTTAATCCCGATCGTCCAAGACGGTTGTATTTCATTTTGTCATAGCGTTGTTCCGAAGCTACATAGACCACAATCATCCCAACCCTTCTGCTAAATAAAGTCGTTGCCTTGCATATCCTCACAAATCATAACGGAAGCGTTATCAATATGCAATCCTATTTCTACAGCTGTTGTATTGGCTCATTGTTTGAGGTTGTGTGTCGTTATGAAAGGCGCTGTTGTCGGATTTGTTGCAGTACATTGCCCATCGACTCAGTAATGATCAGATCCGCATGACGATCATGCGACGTTGCCGATGCATTCAGCAACACAGTATGATTTCCCCGGAAATACGTGACAAAGCCTGCTGCCGGATATACCGTGAGTGACGTACCGCCAATGATCAGCAAATCCGCCTGTGCAATCGCCGCTACCGCTTCGCTAATCACATCGGAATTCAGCGATTCCCCATACAATACGACATCTGGGCGAATCACACCGTTATCAAGTGGACAGCGTGGTACGCCTTCCTGTGCAAGCACATCCTCTAGCGTATAGCTCTTGCGACATGTTGTACAGAAATTGCGGTATACCGAACCGTGCAGCTCCAACACATTGCGACTGCCTGCCTTCTGATGCAAGCCGTCAATATTTTGCGTAATGACCGCGCTAAGTTTGCCTTCTTGCTCCAATTCTGCGAGCAGATGATGCACTGGATTAGGCGATGCATCTGGATGCAGCAGCTTGCCTCGATAAAAGTCAAAAAACAACTCCGGCTCCCGATCAAAAAACGGACGACTCAGCATCTCCTCTGGTGAGTATCCACGCTGTCCATTTTCCTGATACAAGCCCGTTGCCGAACGAAAGTCGGGAATGCCACTCTCTGTCGATGTACCTGCGCCACCAAAAAAGACGATTCGTTCTGATTCATGTATCCATTGTGCCAGCTGATTGATTGTATCCATATCTTATCCCTCCTGAGTATGTCATTTTGTATACGTGTATCATTGCCGTTGCTTACTATGCGCATCGTTGCTACAGCATGCTCTGTGAACAATCTTCTTGCACCTGTACAATTCCAGCGTTGCCCCACATCCAAAAACAAAAGGCAGCGTTTCTGTGCACCGTATCGACGATGGGAAACGCTGCCTGCTGTTGTGACGGTCTGATGATCAAGGATGGCGATTCATCACTTGGACGATGTTTTATCGTTTGCTTTATCAATGTCCTGCATCCAACTCAGCAGTGCATTTACAGTCTGTTTGAGTTGCTCATCAGCTGTAATCTGGGCAGGGCCATCTCCCTTTTGTTCACCGTAGCTACCAAATTGAGCATGATTTCCAGCTGGAATGTTGTAATATACAGCTGTTGCTGGCAGCAATTCGCGAGCAGCCTGATATTTGCTTATATCCAATACTTTATCACTGGATGCGGTAATTGAAATGACTGGCAAACCACTGTTCCCTAGACTCCCTTTTTCATCCGGATACGAAGCTAGGAAAAAGACGCCTGAGATCTGATCTACATGGCTGGCTGCATATCGTGAAGCGAAGACGCCACCAAGTGAATGACCACCGATAATGAATTTCTGATTCGGATTGCTATCCACTACAGCCTGTGCCGCATCGGGCTTGAAGAAAGCAAAGTTAAATGGCATTTTCATAATATAAACGGAATGTCCATTTTTAGCCAACCGCTGTGCTACCAGACTGTACGCCTCTGGCTTCACGCGTGCACCCGGATAGAAAATGACGCTGTCTCCTGTCGGCTTGGCTGCGGCAAACTCAATCCAGTTATCCGAATTATGTACCGTTATGCCTTCTTCCGTCGCGTTGATCGCCTGCTGTGCCTCTGTTGTTGGTTGATACGGAGTCAGCACATACCATGCGGCTGCACCACATGCAATCACTAGTACAATCAACACAGCCAGCAAAATTTTGCCGATTGTGCGAATACGACTGCCACCGCGCCTTGCCCCGCTATATCCTCCGAGATAATTGTTACGCTTGCGTCTAAACATCATGCTCTCCTTCCATTGCTGTTTCTTCAGAGCGATCGCGTCAGACCACTTCCTACAAAGGAAGAATTGTCGCTTGACCACCTGCTATCCATACTCCTGCTTCCGCATATACGTTGCGTCAACATGGACAGTGAAACCACATCGTAAAAATGAATATTGCACCTGCACACTTCGCATACGTAGCAGCGTTGTGCGATGCAAAACAGCCTGTCTCCCTGGCAGGACAACAGGCTGCTCGTATGTGTAGTATACCACTTTCGATATATCGGAAGAAACTTTCCCTTGCAAAACCGTGCAAAATCATCTTTTCCAAGCTGCACCACATTATGCCACGATGACACAGTTGATCATCTGATCAGTCATCATTTTGCAATGGAACATCGTATGCTTCTCCATGCGCTTCAACCAATGTGTGTCAGCCCGCTAATCCAGTGAAAAGTTTAGCTTTGCTTGGCTTCACGGTATACTTTCATATATTGCTCCGCTTTTTGACGCACTAGACTCAGATCGCCTGTTTTGAGCGCATCGGTCGTGAGATCTGAACCGATACCGACGGCAACCGCGCCACCTTTGATCCATTCGCCCAGATTGTCCAGCGAGACGCCGCCAGTTGGCATAAAGTTAGCTTGTGGCATTGGACCTTTCAGCGTCTTAATAATGGACGGTTGATATAGATTGCCCGGGAACAACTTCACAATGTCTACGCCAAGCTCTAGCGCATGCTGCACGCCTTCCAGTGTCGTAACACCCGGCAGAACAGGAATACGATACAGATTACAGATTTTCACCGTATCTGGATTGAGCGATGGTCCTACGACAAACTCGGCACCCGCCATAATGGCTGCACGCGCGGTTTGCGGCTCCAATACAGTGCCTGCGCCGATAATGGCAAATTTATCAGCACTTTCCGATTTCCAGCTGTAAATACGGCTTAATTTCTCAATCGCTTGCAGTGCGCCCGGTACAGTAAGTGTTACTTCGATGACTTTGATACCACCAGCGATCGCTTGCTCTGCCATTTTGAACACTTGATCGGCGGAATCCCCGCGCAGTACTGCAACTACTCCGTTATCGATTATTTTTTGTAGTATTTGTAGTTTTTTCATATATATACTCCTTTGATCATTTTGAAATTTTTTACAATATTAACGTGAACAAAATGAAATGAAAGACAGTATTTATTTGTGAAAATATAGACTGGGTATGATCCTGTCGGACATGTATTTCGTTTCTCTATAGAGGATTCATACTCAAAATATTATTTGTACTTTTCACATAGTTTAAGGATCTATTTCATACTGTCATCTAGTAAAGTCGCATCAAGCTTTGTGCAACCTTGCTTCCTATCCCGTCAACGCTCAATATGCACTTTGTTATCCAGCTTTGCTTCCACCTGTGCATGGGTAGGGAGTGCTTCCCAGTCACCCACCGCTTGAATAACCATCGAGCCGTTCAGATTGCCCAGTCGTACTGCTTCTTCATTGGAATAGCCGCGTAGCAATCCGGTAATAAATCCGGCGCAAAATCCATCTCCAGCACCGACTGTATCCAGCACATGCTCTGCCTTGAAATACGGCACTTCCAGCGTGCGCTCCGGTTCCACTACATACGTCAGATCAGGACCACCTTTGACGATGCTAACGGCTTTCAATTGACGTAAACGGTCAAAGATCTGGTTCTGATCTTCCGTCTCATACAGCAACGCCAGCTCATCTAATCCCGGTAAAAAGTAATCACAGCGCTCTGCCAATCCTAGCAGTACCGGACGCGCTTCCTCTAGCGTCCACAATTTCAATCGCAGATTCGGATCAAAGCATACGGTCACACCTGCTTCAGTAGCAATATCCATCGCCCGGCGCACTGTATCCAGACCCGAACGACTAATCGCCGCGGTAATACCAGTCACATGCAAAATACGCGCTCCGGCAATATACGGTTCATCCAGATGTTCCGGTTTCATATGGCTGGCTGCCGATAAACGGCGGTAATAATGGACAGATGCTTTGCCAGATACATTTTCGCGTAACATCAGACCCGTCGGCTCGCCATCTGCCAGCTGTGAACGTGACACATCGACGCCTTCGCCGCGAAGCGCCTTTTGAATCATAATGCCAAGTGGATCATTGCCAAGTCGACCACACCAGCCGACCGAATGCCCTAGGCGGGCAATACCAATCGCTAGATTACTTTCAGCCCCACCGAATGATTTGCGCAGCTGGGCTGCATACTCCAGACCTCGTGAATCCTCGGCAGTCAACAAACCCATAGATTCACCAAAGGTGACGACTTCCGGATATCCTGTCTGATTGTTCATCGTTTATCCTCCCGATTCCAACATTTGCGGTACAAGCGTATGTAACAGTTACACTGTTTATTTTCGCAACCGCTTTCTTTATTGTCAATGATACGAATTCATCGCCATCCTTATAATGTAAAGGAAAGAGGTAATATTCGTTGTGAATTCAATCACAACACTGATATATTGCTTTTATATTGCCTTTTTTCACTAAAAAATCAATGCCAGGTGGATAAATTAGGCAATTTTCGTTTCAGTCGATACCTACCGGGTAATTAATGAGCAACTACATGTAGTTGGTAACACGTTAACCGTTTATTAATCTGACAGGAGTGATATTGTTATGGCAAACAACAAGAGCAATGGCAAAATGACCCGCGAAGAAGCCGGGCGTATGGGCGGACAAGCCACATCCCGTAAACATAGCAAAGAATTCTACCAGCAGATCGGTAAAAAAGGCGGACAAGCTACGTCCCGTAATCATGACAAAGATTTTTATCAGGAAATTGGACGCAAAGGCGGCGAAGCAACATCGGAAACGCATGATCGCGACTTTTATAAAGAGATTGGACGTAAAGGTGGCAGTAAATAATGTACGCCGATATGGCATCGGCATGTTTGATTACAGCCCCGTCAGGTAATGTCATTGTGGCGCTTACCTGTTCGCAGACGCAGTCGGTTTGCTTTAATCGATAGTATTCATTGTTCACATGGTAAGCCGCCTGTTCTGCAACGCCAGCTTCACACCCTTTTTATAGCGTGTGGCGTTGGCGTTGTTTATGTCTGCTGACCATTTGATTATAACCACTGGTTCATTTTTCACCATGTGTAAAATATAGGGAAATCATTGATGCGATAATCAAAATGATTCGCAGACCGCTTTGTGTGATGCACAAAAAAGGTCTGCTTTTTTGTGTTCTTTTTCTCCGTAATTTACATAATATAAGCTGGCAAAAAGCTGACACATATGATAGACTCTATTAAAAACTTTTGTGTAATATCAGCTTGTTTACACTTGCTTTGCACATATTGGTCCGTATGGGTTCATGACATAATGTATGTTTTCATCCTTTCCGTATGTTCATCCGCTGTATTATGCACTGCTTTTTCAGCTTCTCACTTTGGTATTCAAACGCGCTAAAGTAAAAAAGCTACTATTATATATTTGGGGGGAAACCGACACCATGGCAGTTAACACAAAACAGAAAATGCGTTCGGACATGATCAAAAAAGGATTCGATCGCGCACCGCACCGTAGTCTGCTCCGTGCAGCAGGCGTGAAGGAAGAAGATTTTGGCAAGCCATTTATCGCTGTATGTAACTCTTACATCGACATCGTTCCGGGTCATGTGCATCTGCAGGAGTTCGGTAAAATCGTTAAAGAAGCCATCCGTGAAGCAGGCGGCGTGCCGTTTGAATTTAATACGATTGGCGTGGACGACGGCATCGCTATGGGACATATCGGTATGCGTTATTCCCTGCCAAGCCGCGAGATCATTGCGGATTCTCTGGAAACCGTCGTATCGGCACACTGGTTTGACGGTATGGTCTGCATCCCGAACTGTGACAAAATCACACCAGGTATGATGATGGGCGCACTGCGCGTTAATATCCCGACTGTATTCGTTAGTGGCGGACCGATGAAGGCTGGTAAAGACAGCACAGGTCGTTCGATCTCTCTGACATCCGTATTTGAAGGCGTTGGTGCGTATCAAGCGGGTAAAATCGATGATAAGAGCCTGCTGGAACTTGAACAATTTGGTTGTCCAACCTGTGGATCGTGTTCCGGTATGTTTACGGCGAACTCCATGAACTGTCTGGCTGAAGCACTCGGTCTGGCGCTGCCAGGTAACGGTACGATTCTGGCTGTATCGCCAGAACGTCGCGATTTCGTTCGTCAATCGGCTACCCAGCTAATGGAACTGATCAAACTGGATCTGAAACCACGCGATATCGTAACGGAAAAAGCGATCGACAATGCGTTTGCACTCGATATGGCAATGGGCGGCTCCACCAATACGGTTCTGCACACATTGGCACTGGCGCACGAAGCTGAGATTGAGTATCCAATCGACCGCATCAACGAAGTCGCTAACCGTGTACCGCATCTGGCGAAACTGGCTCCTGCTTCTGACTGGCATATCGAGGATGTGCATCTGGCAGGCGGCGTGAGTGCTGTATTGAACGAACTGCTCAAAAAACCGGGCGCTCTGCATGATGATTGTATTACCGTAACTGGTAAAACATTGCGTGAGAACGTAGAAGGTCAAGAAATCCAAAATCATGAAGTCATTCATGCTCTGGAAAATCCACACTCCGAACGCGGCGGTCTGGCTGTACTGTTCGGTAACCTTGCTCCAGAAGGCTCGATCATCAAAGTCGGCGCGGTTGATGCTTCAGTTGGCGGGTACCACAAAGGTCCTGCAATCTGCTTCGACTCCCAGGATGATGCGCTGTACGGTATCGCTAACGGTCACGTCAAAGAAGGTCATGTTGTCGTTATCCGTTATGAAGGTCCAAAAGGTGGACCGGGTATGCCGGAAATGCTGGCTCCTACTTCGCAAATCGTCGGTATGGGTCTCGGCGCCAAAGTCGGCCTGTTGACAGACGGTCGTTTCTCCGGTGCATCCCGCGGGATCAGTATCGGTCACGTATCGCCGGAAGCAGCCGAAGGCGGTCCCATCGCTTTTGTACATGATGGCGATATCATCGAGCTGAATCTGAACGAACGTAAAATTACGCTGCATGTTAGCGACGAGGAACTGGAAGAACGTCGTAAAACCGAATGGAAAGAGTTCGAGCCAAAAGTAAAAACAGGCTACCTCGCTCGTTACTCCAAACTCGTAACCAATGCCAGCATGGGCGGTATCATGAAAATCTAATCTTCCAGCTTGGAAGAACAGATATAGCAATACGCTTATCCGCTGTACGACAAACCTGATGTAACATCAACATCGGATTGGGTTTGCACTACGCAAAACAAAAGCGAGTCACCGTATACATAGATACGGTGACTCGCTTTTTTGTATACAGGAAACCGATCACATGCACTATGTGTATTCCTCTGTTAACACGCGATCATTCTTTGTCATGATACGATATAGGTACGCAAGAGTCTGTGCTGTTGGACGGAACGGCAGGATTGTCTACAGATACACCGCTCACATTCGCTACCGCCATAATCGATGTAGCTGTTGGCAATTCTAGTTCGCTATGTACTGATTGCGTTCCCTCGGCATACCGATTCAGAAATATATCAGTCGGGCAAAGCATAATCTTCGGCACAAGCTGACTAGACTGTTCTTTGAGACGCATACTGCCAGATGGATGCATCACCGCCATTAGCAATTTGAGATACAATCGTGTGCTCCAGGAAAATAAGCCTCGTGGTAGATCATGAATTGTGAAGCCGAACTTTTCCGGTCCACGATTAATCATACTAACACCATACAGCGCTTTGGCATGCTGCAATTCTGGTTGCTGTTGAATGCAAGTAGCAAGTCGGGGGAAATCTTTTTTCGCTGTCTGTATGAGCAGAATCGCCAGTTGCATCATGGAACGCGAACGAGAAGACAAACTGACTAACTGTTGGTTATCCAAGTGCAGTTCTATAATGAGATCGCCTTTGCATAGCATACGATCATCGTCCAGCTTCAATGGCTGTCCTTGATAAGCACGCAGCCGATAATGAAATAAACTATCCCTATCTGAGCGTTGCAGCTGGAATCCCCAGCGAAATATCCGTTCCCAGCCTAGCCAGATGTTAATCAATACCCGTTTCCATGGAGAGATGAGCGTTCCAATTGGTGCTCTACGATTGCTTGCAGTCTGGCGATCATCCCATTCGGACTGGTTTCGTATATGTCTGGACATATAGTTGCTCCCTTCCATCAGTTCTCCAATCGTTACGGATTGTAAATGACGCTGCTGCGCTTCCTGCAACACCAGTTCTAGTGCTAACAGCATCTCCGCTGGCGCGTCATCATCCGCTCCCCAGGTGTTGCCACAGTCGTGCAATAGCATGATCTCGCCGCCTCTGAGCTTGCGCAGCATGCGTGCGGACAACCGTTGATGACCAACCCGCTTACGCCAGTCGCCGAACAACGAAGACCAGAGTACAATATCGTAATGATTATGTTTGGATAAATCGGACTGATTGACGATCCCCCATGGTGGACGATAGTAGACCGGATGCACACCCGTAATCTGATGAATCACCTGCTGCGTCAGTTGGATTTGCCGCCGCACTGCTGCTGGTGACATGAACCAATTGGCTTTATGATTATAATTATGAATGCCGATCTGATGCCCTTCCTCATGAATCCGGCGCAGTATATCTGGATGCTGTTCTGCATGTCGCCCTACAACAAAGAAAGTCGCGCGGCCATTGTACTTTTGGAGCAAATCTAGCAATAACGGTGTATACACTGGATCAGGACCATCGTCAAACGTAAGCGCAAACTGTGTATCACTCTCTCCCCGACGAAAGACGCGATAGCCGAACATCCGGCTAACCAGACCGGGAATAAACGCGTAAAATGAACCTATGTACAGCAGCCACAAAAATAATTGTTCCATAACTAGCTCCTTTCGGCACCATATCCAGCTTGGAATTGTAGAAAAGGCTCCATTGCGGTTAGCAGGCGATTGGAATTCATATCGGTTGACAATATGCTTGTGTCGTAGAATCATGCTGCGGTCTGATTGGCTTTTGTACCAATTGCCTCTATACTATTTTAGCATACTGCGGAATGTCAGTTGTAACAGTAGACTTTACAATTGCGTATATTCACTACATGACGCGCTTAGATTATCGTAAAAAGGAGTTTTCATCGTTATGTTGCCTTTGTACAAAAAATATTGGCGAACCGCATTTGATATTGCGATCGTCGTATTGACTGTGTATCTTGTTTTATTGCTATCTAGCTGGCTATATCGGATTGCTGCACCAGTATTTCTATCGGTGTTGATTTTTGCGATTATTGAACCGTTTGCGATGTTTTTGAATCGACGCGGATTGCCCAAAATGGCAAGCTCTGCGATTGCTGTTCTGGTATTTGTTCTGATTATTCTTGGTGCGCTATTTGGCGCGGGACTTGTATTCGTATCTCAGATTAGTCAGGTAACGGACGATCTACCAGGATATGCGTCCATCGTGCAGCAGCATTTTGCAAGCTTTACCGTCTTTTTACAGGATAAGCTAAATGCGTTGCCACCTAATCTAACAGAGCAGATTAACGAATATTTTGCTACGTTTACCGCGGGCTTGGCGGTATGGGGCAAATCCCTGTTCAATATCGCGATCGGTTGGCTTGGCACCTTCTCGTCTTTTATCGGCAGCTTTGCAGTTGGCATCATTCTGGCATTCTTCCTGAGTGCTGAGATTAATCTGTGGCGAAGAATTGCTCATGAGAAAACGCCAAATACGATCAAAAAAGCTGTCTTCTTCCTGAAAAATCACGTTTTTTTCGCAATCGGTGCTTATTTAAAAGCACAGCTGATTATGGTGTCGCTGACCTTCGTACTTGTATATATCGGACTACTGATCTTGCAAGTAGATCATGCGTTTTCACTGGCGATTTTGAGTGCGGTATTCGATATTTTGCCGTTACTGGGAATCCCGGTTATTTTCATTCCTTGGATCATTTACTTGTTTATCGTCGGACAAACCGGGCTTGGTATTGGACTCACCGTGCTGCTGATTGTCGTCATGCTAACGCGCCAGCTGCTGGAGCCCAAAATAACCGGAAATTCGATCGGCATCACCTCCGCCTATCTGATGCTGTCGGCGATGATTATCTCACTATCAATCTTCGGCGTTGCTGGGCTAGTGCTCTCGCCGATTCTGATTATTTTACTCAAAGAATTATTTGTACAGGGATACTTGCAGCGCTGGATTACGTTACCAAAAGAAGAATTTGAGCCGATGGGACGTGAAGGTACAGTCGCAAACGCAAATGATGGAAGTGAAGAACCTACATTTTCAGCAGAACCAGCACCGCCTGATGATGAGTTAAAATGATGATGTAGAACGCGAATATTATCACTCATACTCATACTCATACTCATACTCATACTCATACTCATACTCATACTCATACTCATACTCATACTCATACTCATACTCATACTCATACTCAACAATTATGTTATGATCCAGTCTGTCAAGCAAACACAAAAAGGGCGCTTCCTTCATCGGAAAGCGTCCTTTTGTTTGTATTGAACATGTCTATCGTCTTTGAACGAAGTTCATTGTATGCCATGATACTACTGTGTACTGGGCTATCCTACATGGTATTACCATTTTTATAAAATAGACATTCCAGCTTTTTTGCTTACGCTTCTTTTCCAAGATGAGGCTTAGTATCATCATCTTGCGTTGCAAGTGGGGATGACAGATCGGTCTGTTCTTTTTCAGAAGTATGATCGCTACCTGCTGCCTGTTGTACTTCTGACGGTTCCGAAGTTGTCGTGGCTTCTGACAGGTCATCCGTAGAAGTCTGTTCGGTTTCATCAATCGTGAAGCGGGCTATCGTTTCTTTGAGACCAACCGAGACGGTTTCCAGTTGACTGGATAACGTAACGAGTTGACCGCTGACATTTTGCTGTTCGCTGCTGAGAGAAGCAACTTCCTGCGACGTTGCCGATGATTGCTCCGCTACTGCGCTCACGTTGCTCATTGCTTCACTCATCGACTGCTGCACATTGCTCAGTTCGGAGATCGATTGCGTTGCTGAACCAAGCTTGTTCACAAACTCCTGCATCTGCTCCTGTACCGTTTCAAAAATTCCTGTCGTCTCCTGCACAGCTTCCGTTTGCTGACGGAATAGCGGATATGCTTCATTCAGCACACGTACCGTTTCATCCATTTCCTTCTGGATGTTGGTAGTGATCTCGCCAACCATGAGAATCGATTGACGCGACTGCTCTGCCAGATTACGAACTTCGTCAGCAACGACCATAAAGCCTTTACCAGCTGCGCCTGCGCGTGCAGCCTCAATCGTCGCATTCAGAGACAGAATATTCGTCTGCTTCGTAATGTTCTGCATCGCATCCAGCACTTGCTGTACAGAGGATGTGCTTTCTTTTAGTGAATCAATACGGGTATTCAGGGAACGAATCATATCTTCGGTCACTTTGGTTTTGCCGAGCAAGCTATCCATATGGCGAACGCCAGTTTCACTTGCCTGCTCTACCTGTTGGGCGGATACTTCCATTTGTTTGTTGGCATCTACCACTTTGCCCATACGGTCATTCATCGTCTCCGTCAATTCAGTACCGCGCTCCGCTTCCAGTGCCAGACTACCTGCACCGTTGGCAATCTCCTCCGTCGCAACCGCGATTTCCTTAGCAGATACGGCGGTTTGACGCGATGCTTGACTGAGCGTAGATGCTGTATCCAGCACATGTTGCGCAGAGTCATTCGTCTGCTTGACGAGATTCGTAATATTTTCCATCATCGTATTAAATGCCGTGGATAGCTGTCCAATCTCATCGAATGACTTGTGCTGCATACGCACATTCAGTACACCTTCCGAACCTTGATGCATGAGCAATTGCAGCTTATGCAGTGGACGACCGATCATACGAATGATCAGCAAACCGATTAGAATGGCAATAATCCCGAAGATCGCTGCCATAATCCATGTTAATGTCAGAATCGGGCTTGCACTAGCAACTAGTACCTGTACCGGCACCGTTCCAATCAGCTTCCAATCCACCGTACTGAGTACAGAATAAGCGACTAGGATTGGCTGTGTTCCTTGACTGTTCTGGAAACGTCCATTGCCATCTTTGATCTGATCGATAAACGATAACTGAGATGGTTCTGTGACCATATTTTCGACTGTAGAAGCGATCACCGTATTCGATGGTCCGCCTACAAGATCGATATTGCCGCCATCTCCCAGATTCAAATTATCGATCTGATCGTTCAGCCATTTGCTATTGATGCTCATGACGAATACGAACGAATCGGTACTGCTGGAAATGCGCATCGCGCGTGCGTAGGTGAAGTTTTTGTTTGTTCCTTCTGTTTTGGCAGTTGGCACCCACTGCATGACACTGTCATTATTCGCCAGTGACTGATACCAATCTGTTTTACGAACGTCCTCTACATTCGGAATTCCTGTGCCTGCGCTAATGATACTTAGCGATTGATCCATAGGCACGAGATAGATCGCTTCGACCGAATCAGTAGAATTCAGCTGATTTTGCAGATTTTCGCTGATCGAATTGATCGTCTGATATTTATCATATTCAGATTGTCCGGCACGCGACAGGGCTGCCAGATCACTTTGCATTGTCGGATCGAAGAATACTTGAACAGATGTATTAACCAACTGACTTAGCATGACGTCCAGCTTTTCTCCTGTCTGGATGATCGTCTGTTCATTGCTGATCGCTGCATTTTCCTGAATAACACTTTTGGCACGTACATACGAGAACGTACCCAGCAGCACGACGCAGACCATAATCGCGATAAAAAACATCAAAAATAGTTTAACCCCAACCGATTTGGACGGATTAAAACTGCGCCAATTACGCGCCGCTGCTACCGATGCTTGACCAGCATGTTTGAAACGGTTACGAGATCGGACGGCTGATTTGGATGACTTTGCTGGTTTTACTGATTTTGGTGTTGGATCCGATGTGGTATCGTCCAGATGATGATCCGAACTGAGCGATACATCCGCCGTCTGCGGCTGATCCTGCGAGATCGCCTGTTCTTGATTGTGGCTTCGCCCTTTGAACCACTTATGTAAAGCTTGCTGCGATGGCGCCTGTTGCCGAGGTTTCTTGCGTTTCCCCTTTGGCTCTTGCTTGTCTTCCCCCGATGTTTTCAGTAACTGTTTCGATAATTTTGCTGGCTTGCGATTGGTCTTGTCTGGCTTTTGCCATAACCCCATACTTTTCACCCACCATTTTCAAATTCATGAACCTGTTCCCGGATTTCGGCTATATTGTTTGTATCATCTGCATCCTATACTCTGGTTGGAGTTCTATAGTTACAGTTCTGCTTCCATTATCGGTGATTATCCAGTAAAAATGAACCCCTTTTTCCAAATAATTAAGGTCTTTTCGCCTATTATGTATGAAAAACCTAACATTATATCTACATTTATTTATTTTGATATCGCTATCATTATTATGCAAGTGGGTAATATGTCATGTTCTGTTACATATTCATATTAAGAAAGGGGCAAATGACAACCGGTTCACGCATTATTCCGGTATCATTTGCCCCTACTATTTGATTTATCCCTTGGCTGATCGATAGCTATAATCTTAAACAGCAGCGGCTGTTTTGGCTTGTTTTGCTACTTTTACGTTCTTTTTGCGCATCATATCAAAATAGCGAACCGGTTGATCCACCTTCATTTTGATTTTTTGCAAAGGGTGACGTGCTGCATCCAGTTCATTGCCCTCTTCATCCCAGATCATACCGACCTGTTGCTTGAAGAACGTATTGTCTGGTCCGAAAAATTCAATTTCCTGTCCCGGTTTAAAATGGTTGCGCTGCTGAATGGTCGCCATGCCTGTAGCAGCATCATAATCCAGCACCAGACCAGCAAAGTCATACGGTACCGCTTTATCTTCCGGCTCGTAAATATGATCCTCTTCGTCCGGTGTATCGTAGAAGAACCCTGTATTAAGCGGACGGTTCGCCGCTTTGTTCAGCTCTTCCAGCCATTCCGGCTTCAGTACATAGTGATCAGGATCAGCCATATAGGAGTCGATTGCCTGACGGTAAGCATTAACGACAGTTGCCACATAGTGGATCGACTTCATCCGTCCTTCAATCTTGAAGCTGTCAATCCCCACTTCGATCAGATCAGGAATTGCTTCCAGCATGCACAGATCCTTTGATCCCATAGAGAATGGGTTATCGCCTTCATTGTATAATGGCAGCTGATTGTCGCCTAGCGAGAACGGTTCCGGCGCCTGCTTGTCCATCATCTCTTCCTCGGACATCCAGCGAGATTGCGGACGAGCATCCTCAAACAGATCGTACTTCCAGCGGCAGGACTGGCAACAGCCACCACGGTTGGAGTCGCGGTCAGTAAAGTGGTTTGACAATACGCAGCGTCCTGAGAACGATGAGCACATCGCACCGTGGATAAACGACTCGATCTCTACATCGACATGTTTCTTGATCTCCGCGATCTCTTCCAGACTTGTTTCACGACCGAGTACGACGCGCGGTAAGCCTTGTTCTTTCCAGAATTTTACCGCCTGCCAGTTCAGCGTCGATTGCTGGGTGCTCAGATGCACTTCCAGCCTCGGTGCGCAGCGTAAGGCGACTTCAATGATAGTCGGATCTGCTACGATGATCGCGGAGATGCCGACGTCTTCCAGATTGCGCAAGTATTCTTCGATACCATCTACATCTTCATCATGAGCATAAATGTTAGTCGCTACAAACACTTTGGCACCATAACGATTGGCAAATTGTACGCCTTCCCGCATCTCTTCAAAACTGAAGTTATCTGCGTTGGACCGAAGACCGTATTTCTGCCCGCCAATATAGACGGCGTCTGCGCCATAGTGAATAGCGAATTTCAGCTTTTCCAGATTACCAGCAGGCGCAAGCAGCTCAGGCTTGTCCAGACGGTATCGTTTACCGAAATGGATTGGTTTTGCTGTATTCATTGGAGATCTTCCCCCTCGATCATATTGCTTGAACATTGTTGAATATGACTTATGCGAATATAACTCTTACGATCTTTATTCCAGATCGTGCATAGTTTTAACAGTACATTTAGCATCTGCTAATATAACATTCCTTTTAAAATACCTGTTCCTTATAAAAGAAGCCAAACGCCAACTCGCGTTCCGGGTCTTGCAAGGCGCGAACCTCATCCAACCATTCTTCCTCATACTCGTATTCATCCGTATTGTGTGCGTAAGCGTCGATTGCTTGGCGATACGCGCGCACAACCGCTTCGTTGTACTCCAGCGATTTCAGTATGCCTTCGATCTTGAAGCTATGCACGCCCGCTTCCATCAACAGATGCAAATCTTCCAAAATGCAAATGTCCTCAGAGCTCATAATATGCGTCCCATTTCCGTCTTCATAGATCGGGAATTTCTCATCCCGGCGCTCTGCCTCAATCAGGAACAAGCCGCGATTCAAGCCAAGATCGCCATCCACCTCGCGCCCCTGATGTGCCATATAGCTCTGCACGAGTTGACGTTTGGAGTGATAAATATTAGTCATCCCATGTACCTGTACCTGAGCCTCTACCTTGATCTTATCCATCATCCCGGTAATCTCATCCATATTCAGCTCACGCGCCAGCACAGCTCGTGTAGCGCCCTTACTGCCCCAATAGTTCGCAGTGGATGAACTGGTCGATGTCATCTCAGCATTCCAGTGCAGCTTCAGCTCCGGCGCCCGCTCACGCACGGTTGTCAGCACTGCTGGATCGCCAAACTCAATTCCGTCCACACCTAGATCGCGCAGCTCTTCAATATAAACAGACAAACCGTGCAGTAGCTCATTGGTCATTAGATTGTTGACCGCTGCATATACCTTTTTGCCATGCTCATGACTGTAAGCTACCGCTTCGCCAATCTGCTGCACGTTCATGCTTCCGGGTAATCGCATACCATATCGTTCTTCGCCAACGAGAAAAGCGTCAGCGCCCGCTTCCGCCAGACGGCGCAGTTCCTCTAACGAGGATACCGTCACCAGCAGTTCAGGTTTGTTACTCATTGTCCAGCACCTCCCAGCCTTCCGGCTGTTATTTACATATTCGCATTCGTTCGTACAGCATTGCTCCGCTTACTTCCGATGATAGCACGATATCTATCATACAGGATAAACGGAGCAGATTTGAAGCACATTTGTGTGCATGTGAAGACATTTTCCCTGCACGCCCAAAAGCAGGCACGCATCATGCAGCGATATCGCCTGCTTGATGGTGCCCGCCTTATTTGTGGCGTTAGGAAACAATCAGTTACAGCCTATCTGTGTTTACATACAATGCGATAATGGTGTCTACAGGTTTATTACAAATTGGAGCTTGCGGTACTTTACTCAGTCCCTGTTGTTCCTGACGCATCTGTACCTGTCGTTCCATCTACAGTGCCTGTACCTTCTGTACTTTCATTATCGGTACTCTGTCCTGATCCAGCAGCGCTAGTTGCATTGCTAGTCTCAATATTCTTCTGATGCTCAGCATACGTTTTGGCAAACAGATGTCCGCCAGAGCCGTCTTTTTTGGTCACATAATACAGATATTCTGATGTTTTCGGTTCCAGTGCCGCTTTGATCGATTCAATGCCCGGATTAGCAATTGGACCCGGCGGCAGACCGTCATTCAGATAAGTGTTATATGGACTGTCGATTTTCAGATCGGAATACAGCAGACGTTGCTTTTGCTTGCCTAGTGCATACTGGACAGTAGCATCAATTTGGAGACGCATCTTTTGCTTGATCCGGTTGTCGATCACACCTGCCACCTCAGCACGCTCTGCTGGTACGACAACTTCGCGCTCAATCAGCGACGCTTCGGTCAGCAATTGGTGTAGATTCATGCCGCGTGTTTTCAACTTACTATCCAGATCGCTAATAGATGCCAAATTCGTACGCATGCCTGCCAGCATGTTAGCGATCACATCTTCTTCCGTACTTTCAATTGGCAAATCATACGTTGCCGGGAACAGATATCCTTCTAGCGGATGCAAAATACCATTGCCAGTTGGTACATTCCATTCGCGTGCCTGTTTGAACTGAGATGGATCATCTACCAGTTTCATAAACTTGTCGCGATCCACAAAGCCAGCTTCACTCAGCTTGTCCGCAATTTGAGTAACGGTATATCCTTCTGGAATCGTAAATTTCATCGTTTTCGGTACGACTACATCGGCGTTATTCAGCTTGGTAACAATCTGCTCATACGTCATGCCTGGCGTAAATTCATAATTGCCTGCTTTGAATTGATTGCCTTCATTTTTCCAGCGCAGATACCATTTGAACGCTTGCGCACTGCGAATAATACCGTTATTTTGCAGCTCTTGAGCTAACGATGTCGTGGACGTGCCTTGCTCCAGTGTATACGCTACCGGTTGTTCGGAAGCTGCTGTCGGCTGCATCGCCTTCCAGCCGTAAATCCCTGCCGCTGCGGCAGCTATGATGACAATGACTACGATAATTGCAAATGTCCTGACCACTTTACGCAATAGATATAACATCTCCTTTGACAGTCAAAAAGAGCGGAAAGATTCCCGCTCTTCTCAGAAAGTACATGACCGCAGCAGCAATGCCTGCTGTATACAGATCCGTGATTAATCTTCAAACGGTAAAGTCAACTCATCATACAATTCCGCTACATCTTCCCATTCATCGTCATCATCAATCGTAACCAGCTCTGGCTTTTCACCTGAACCATCCACAATTTTCAAAATTTCGACTTCCGTTTCCGGCAGTGCTGTATCTTTTTGCAATACAGCATACGCACCGGTCTCCGCCTCAAATTCGCTGATCAAACGATAAACAACGGTCTCGCCGTCTTCATCGGTTAACTCAATAAGTACACCGTAGGCTTCCAGCAGTCTGGACGATAACTTGACATTACTCGCAGAAAGATCACTCATGGGCTTATTCACCATCCAATTCAGCTACTAATGTATTGAAGGTTTCTTCGACGATCTGCCACTCGTCTTCGTCTTCAATAATGTACAGCTTCAAATCGTCGCCTTCTTCTTCATATCGGAACGCATATACTTCATCGGTATCGTCCTCTGTGGCTTCCATAGGCACGACCATCATATATTTGGCTTCCGAACCATCAACCTCGAATTTCATGATGACTTCAAATTCCTCTTCGTTACCTTCATCATCAGGAATATAAATAATTTCCGGTTCGTCCTCAAGCAAATTTTGATCTTTAGCCATATTAACCACCCTCACCTTTTACTTTTAGAATCCAAGTAATTTTGTAAAATCAAGCTTGCGGCCATTTTATCCACGACCTGCTTGCGTTTCTTGCGGCTTACATCAGCCTCAATCAATGTGCGCTCGGCTGACATCGTTGTAAGCCGTTCATCCCAAAGGTGAACAGGCAGCTGCACAGATTCCCGAAGATGTTCTGCAAATTCGATACATAGTTGACCACGGGGACCAACACTTCCGTTCATGTTCTTGGGGAGTCCAACCACGAGCTCGCTGATCTCATGTTCCTTGACCAATTCCGCAATACGTTCCAGTACTTCGGGATTGCGCTGCCGGTCAATAACCTCCAGTCCCTGAGCGGTCCAACCGAACGCATCGCTTACCGCAATACCAATCCGGCGGTCTCCGTAATCGAGGCCCAATATTTTCATGATGTGTACGCTCCGTCTCTACCGATGACTGGCCAGGTAGGAACGGACCAGTTCTTCAATTAATTCGTCCCGCTCTTTTTTACCGATCATACTACGCGCATTGTTATGCCGAGGAATATAAGCGGGGTCCCCGGAAATGAGGTAACCAACAATCTGGTTGATCGGGTTGTACTCCTTCTCCACCAATGCATCATACACGGTGAGCAGTATTTCTTGTGAGGAGCTTTCGTGCTCGTCACCTTTGACACTAAACTTCATAGTTTTGTCCATGGAGTCCACTCGCTGACACCTCGCTTTTTCGGAAAGTGATGGAACACACGCTTCCTCAAAATGGAATCCCCTGATGTTCATGTTGATTCTCTCTCATCATAACACATCAAGGGATATACAAGGAATATTTACGTTAAAACTAATCGAAAAGTTACAGAATTTTAAAGTATATTGCAGAATAATGTAAGCGATCCACATTCTTGCTTGCGTGCTTGATTATGCTTCTTGTGTATCCTGCTGTTGTGCGTTATACAGAAGCGACGTGTTTCTTAGCGGCTTCCAGCGCTTCGTTCAGCTTGGACGCGTCTTTACCGCCAGCTTGCGCCATATCGGGACGACCACCACCGCCGCCGCCACAGATGGCTGCAACTTCTTTGACCAGTTTACCAGCGTGCAATCCGCGGTCGATGCCGGACTTCGGTACTACAACGACAAAGTTTACTTTATCTTCGATTGCTGCGCCCAGTACAAGAACTGCTTCCGGCAGTTTGCCTTTCAGTTCATCTGCCAGACCGCGCAGTGCATCCATGCTAGGTGCGTTCACTGCGGTTGCCAGCAATTGCGTACTGCCTACCGTTTCCACTTGATCGGTCAATTGACCAGCTTCGATCAGACTCAGCTTGCTTTGCAGCGATTCGTTTTCACGACCGAGATCGCGTACTTGCTGGTTCAGCGCTTCGATGCGTTTCGGCACATCGTGTACATTCGATTTCAGTTGACCAGCTGCTTGTTTGAGCAGATCAAGCTGACTGTCGAGGAACATATAAGCCAGACGTCCAGTTACCGCTTCGATCCGGCGTACACCGGAGCCGATGCCGCTTTCGGACAAAATTTTGAATAAACCTATACGCGAAGTGTTATCTACATGGCAACCGCCACACAGCTCGATGCTATAATCGCCGATTTTGACTACGCGCACGATATCGCCGTATTTCTCGCCGAACAATGCCATTGCGCCCATTGCTTTGGCTTCGTCGATTGCTGCATAGTTGATCTCCACATCGAGAGCTTTCCAGATTTCCTGGTTTACGCGGCGTTCGATATCGACGATCTCTTCTGGTGTTACGCTGCTAAAGTGGGAAAAGTCAAAGCGCAGACGCTCGGCTTCCACGAGTGAACCTGCCTGATTGGCATGGTTACCCAACACTTCTTTGAGCGCTTTGTGCATCAGGTGAGTCGCAGTATGGTTTTTGATAATATCGTTGCGGTTCGGCTCGTCGACCTGTGCGGTGACGGTATCGCCCACATGCAGCTCACCGGAGCTGATATTTACGATATGCACAGATTGACCGCGGGGTGCTTTGAACAGCGTTTCTACCGATGCTTCGACTTTGTCGCTGCTGAGCAGACCGAGGTCGCTCACCTGACCGCCGCTCTCTGCGTAGAATGGAGTCACGTCAAGAATGACTTGTGCCGTTTGACCAGCGCCAGCGCTTTGTACAAACGCGTCGTCGACGATAATAGCTGCGACAGTCGATTGAACATTCAGCTGCTCATAACCGATAAATTCGCTCTTCGCTTCCAGTTCGGACAGTACGCCGCCCTGTACTTTCATACTACCGCTGTCCTGACGGGCTGCACGCGCACGATCACGCTGCTCCTGCATCGCTGCATCAAAGCCTTCACGATCCACAGTCAGATCGTTTTCCAGTGCATAATCTTCTGTCAGGTCAAATGGGAAACCGTATGTGTCATACAGCTTGAACGCATCTGCACCGCTAATTGCATTTTTCCCTTGTGCTTTGGCTTGTTGCGCCAGCTCACCGAGAATATTCAGACCATCGGATAGCGTTTCGTGGAAACGCTCCTCCTCAGTACGGATAATTTTCTCAATATAATCTTGTTGCTCTACGACAGTTGGGTAGTATACGCCCATCACATCGCCTACAGTTTTGACAAGGCTGAACAGGAATGGTTTGTCCAGACCGATTACTTTTCCGTAACGAACGGCACGACGCAGCAGACGACGGATTACATAACCGCGTCCTTCGTTCGATGGCAGTACGCCATCGCCTACAGCGAATGTCACGGTACGGATATGGTCAGCAATGACTTTCAGCGCCACATCGGTTTCGTTGTTTTGTTTGTAAGTGACACCAGCGATACGCGCGGTTTCCTGAATCATTGGTTGGAACAGGTCGGTGTCAAAGTTGGAATCTACATCCTGCAAGATGGATGTGAAGCGCTCCAGACCAGCACCGGTATCAATGTTTTTGTTCGGAAGCGGCGTATAGCTACCATCTTTGTTATGGTTAAACTGGGAAAATACGAGGTTCCATACTTCCAGGAAGCGCTCGTTTTCGCCGCCTGCATACATTTCTGGATCGTTCGGATCAAGCGCGCCGTAAGCATCGCCACGATCATAAAAAATCTCAGTACATGGTCCACATGGACCTTCGCCGATGTCCCAGAAGTTATCTTCCAGCTTGATGATGCGCTCCGCAGGCAGACCGATTTTCTCATTCCACAACTTGAACGCTTCTTCATCTTCCGGGTATACGGTAACAGACAGACGCTCTGGATCGAAGCCGATCCATTCTTTGCCAGTCAGGAATTCCCATGCCCATGTGATCGCTTCTTCTTTAAAGTAGTCACCGATCGAGAAGTTACCCAGCATCTCAAAGAATGTATGGTGACGGCGCGTTTTGCCGACATTCTCGATATCGTTAGTACGAATACATTTTTGCGAGTTGGTGATACGCGGATTGTCCGGTTGCACCCGTCCGTCGAAATACGCTTTCAGCGGTGCCATACCAGCGTTGATCCACAGCAGAGATGGATCGTTAATCGGTACGAGCGGCGCGCTGGGTTCTACTTTATGCCCTTTGCTCTCAAAAAAAGCGAGCCATTTGGAACGAATTTCACTTGCTTTCATAAATAGCGAGCCTCCTTAGATATAGCGTCTACATCATAGACGCGGGAATTCGATGCGTAACATGTACACAGTGCGCATGATAACAGCAGTCTCATACTGCTTATCCCATAAAATCAACGCATATGGAATCTGTACCTGTAATGACTTGAAATCTAAAAAAACGCCCCTGCTCATAGATCAGGGACGGTATTCTTGTATTTCCTACAGCGGCTTCTCCCTGCACCTCTTCTTTGATTATGCATATGTCCAGCAAGAGCTGAACCGTAAAAAAAGAGGTATGCACAGATACCCATTTCCGCCGCAATGATGCCTGCTGCGCGGAATTTCACGATTTTCAACAACCTATACCAGTATATCCAGCGTATTCGGCTCTGTCAATGACAGCAGACATGGATACAAGCGGTATGAGAGCGTTACCGTTTCTAGGAAAAAGAAAGGTTGCCACTTGCTATACATCTTGCGCCAGATCACGTCGATCCGCCGAGATATCATCCTTTTGGTGAAGCTGACTATCGATATGTTAGATGCCAAAAAACCGCGACTCGACAACATACGTGTTTCGTATGCGATCGGCCGCGGCGATGTTCAGTCATGAGCTGCATGCTACCATGGTATGTATGGAATTACGACTGTCCAGCATTAATGCCCCGACCACTTTCGCTATTGCGTTATGCATGGATTATGAGGATAAAGCAATGGATGCCGCCGCTACAGGCTGCTCTACGAACAAATCGTCCAGCGAGCTGAGCGTACCGTCCTCTTCCACCTGGTATACAGACATTTTGCCGTTATTTACAGTCAATTCAATAAAACAGCCCCAACAATAAAATTGATGCGAGCCAATCTTGCCGATATCTTTGGAACTACAGTTTGGACATTTCATTCCGCGCTCACCCTATCCGTCTACGAGTTTGGGCAGCTGGCTTGCTGTACGACATCCTATAGTAAGATGCTCATGCCACAGGTATACGCGGCACGGACGCACGTCTAATGTAGAAGCGCGTCCGCAGCATATTCCGTTCGGCCGCTGCTGTGCCAGCTACAGTTTACAGACATTCCTCCAGCCGCTGTCCGCTGGCAATCGGCGCCATTATGGCGCTTTCACCAAACGCAACTTGCGTACTAATCGGAAGCCATTTTCTTCCGCCAATCAGATCGGAGATAAAACCGTCGCTAATTTCGATCCCGGTAATGCTTTTACCCAGTTCAGGATTAAAGTAAACATCGGACACATAGCCGAGGATTGCTCCGTCACCGGTAAGGACAGGCAATTCTTTTACCTTGCTATCCCCAATTAAAAATGTATGCTGAATATCGTCAGCCGCCGTCTGGCGAACTGCCTGTTGATTGCGAATCATAATGGCATCATTGCCATAGCTCACAATATCCTCCCATTTCACCGTACGGACTTGGATCGAGAACAGACCTTTGCCTTCCAGCTCGAATCCGTAGACTGACCAATCTTCCGTAATGATAAAATCGTGGATCTTGCCCAGCTGCTTGCCGTCTTCCACATCAAATACAGCGAGTCCTATCATGCTCTGTACTTTTAACACTTTCAGGACCTCCTCAGCGCACATTTTGCGCGGGTACGGAAACCGGAACATGATCGTGTCCGGAGATGGCAACGCCCGACATCTATCCTCCCTTATTCACCATACAGGGGAGTCCTTAACATCATTTACGTATCCGTTGTAAAATGGTTGCAATTTTCTGTGCAGTTTGTTCAATTTCTTGTGTAGTATTACCCAGTCCAAAGCTAAAACGAATCGCCGATTGCTGCACATTTTGCGGTAAATTCATCGCTTGTAATACATGTGATAATTCCAGCGATCCCGAGGTGCATGCGGAACCGCTTGCCGCAGCAATCTGCTCCATATCGAGATTCATCAGCATCGTTTCGCTAGTCGTTCCCGGGAAGCTCACATTGAGAATATGCGGCAGCGATTGCTCCAGCGGCGTATTGATCACAAAAGCATCCCTTCCTGCCTGTTCTTCCAGCTGCTCGAGAAAATATCCACGCAGTGCTGCCAGCTCGCTATTACGTTGCTCCAGCTTGTCTGTCGCCAGCTCTATCGCCTTACCAAAGCCAGCGATTCCGGCGAGATTTTCTGTACCGGCACGGCGCTTGCGCTCCTGCAAACCACCGTGCAGCAGCGGCTCCAGCTTCGTTCCCTGACGTACATACAATGCACCGATCCCTTGCGGACCATTGATCTTATGACTGGAAAAGCTGATCAGATCGACCGGCAGCTCGTGACAGTTGATGCTGACACCACCGAGCGCCTGCACTGCGTCGGTATGAAACAGGATGTTATGCTCACGCGCCAGTTGTCCTATTTCCACAATCGGCTGTAAGGTACCCACTTCATTATTGCCAAACATGATGCTGATCAGAATCGTATCCGGGCGAATGGCAGCGCGCAGATCGTCGAGCGATACGCGACCGCTCTCATTCACTGGCAAATAGGTAATCTCATAACCACGCTTCTCCAGCACTTCGCACGCATGCAGCACTGCATGATGTTCAATCTGCGATGTAATAATATGACGTCCCTGTTCCTTCAGCGCTTCCGCTGCGCCGAACAATGCCATATTGTCGCTTTCCGTTCCACCTGCTGTAAACACCAGTTCATTCGGATGGCAGCCGATTCGCGATGAGATCAGATCGCGCGCTTGACTGACGATCCGCTTGGCAGCACGTCCAAAGGCGTGCACGCTGGACGCATTGCCATGTGTGCCGGTCATTACATTCAACATTTGTTGTGCCACTTCCGGGTGTACCGGTGTGGAAGCAGCATGATCAAGATAGATTGGAGTCATTTCATTTCACCCTGTCTTTCCTTCTATATTGTAAAGTTTCTGCAAAAGAAGCTTCTATATCAAATTAACGAATCGTCAACGAATATAAGTCTCTATCCGTAACATCGTGGATTATTGCTTGTGTAGTCAGCCATCTTCTATAGTATAAGTCGATACGATACCCTATGCCAGACATAGCAAAAAGCGGAAGAATGCGCAGCGCGATGGCGACGGTTCTTCCGCTTGTTCTGATTGTGTGATCGCATTGTGCTAGCTGTCATATACAGCAACGTATATGAAGCAGCGATGAGGATCAGATATAGAACATGTAATTGTCTTCCGCACCTTCGTCCTGATAGCTGATCAGGTCTTTGAGGGTGGTGGAATCGATCACGCTGGCGATAGCGTCGCGGATTTGCATCCACAGATGACGCTTGGCTGCCACGTCCTCATCGGTAAAATCAACGACCGACACCGGTCCTTCCAGCACGCGGATCACTTCGCCTGCGGTAATCTGCTCTGGCTCACGGGACAGGATATAACCGCCATATGCGCCGCGGATACTTTTCACCAATCCAGCGTTACGTAGCGGAGCAATTAGCTGCTCCAAATAATGCTCAGACAGCTGGTTTCGTTCAGCAATACTTTTTAGGGAAGTTGGACCTTCGCCAAAACGCGAAGCCAGCTCCATCATAATCGTCAGACCGTAACGTCCTTTAGTTGAAATTTTCATAGTGTGCACCTCGTCTCTAATATGACCAAACGCATGAAATATTGCCGCTTTATTAGTTGTTGATTTATTTCACAAACCCAATTATAATTAGCAGTTGCACATCAGCGATGTATTCTCAATAATTCACTGTATTCCGATCATTTTTCTATCTTATCGTAACACAGATGAATAGCGTTTGGGAAATGGAATTGCTAGTTGTAGCAAAATTGTAATGATTGGTGAGTGGGATGCCACCTGCTGCACCACCGGCACTTCAATCCGGTTCAATATTAAACGGGGATGTGATATGCAAATGGCAAAAGCAATTTCAGAAACACGTGTAGTCGTCGGGATGTCCGGCGGCGTAGATTCTTCGGTTACAGCACTGCTGCTCAAGCAACAGGGGTATGATGTAATCGGTATTTTCATGAAAAACTGGGATGATACCGACGAGTTCGGCAATTGTACCGCCGAGGACGATGCGGAAGATGTACGCCGCGTCTGCGAACAGATCGGTATTCCTTATTATACGGTCAATTTTGAAAAGGAATATTTCGACAAAGTCTTCTCTTACTTTCTGGAAGAATACAAAAACGGACGCACACCAAATCCAGATGTAATGTGTAACCGCGAGATCAAATTCGGTGAATTCCTGAACAAAGCGCTGGATCTGGGCGCGGATTATGTAGCAACCGGTCATTATGCACGCGTTGTCGATCAGGATGGAACGCTCACTCTGCTGCGCGGCGTTGATAACAACAAAGACCAAACGTATTTCCTGAACGCGCTCAATCAGCAGCAGCTGTCCAAAGCGATGTTCCCGATCGGTCATCTGCCGAAGCCGGAAGTACGCCGAATCGCGGCGGAGCATGATCTATATACTGCTAAGAAAAAAGACAGCACCGGCGTTTGCTTTATTGGAGAGCGCAATTTCCGCGAGTTCCTGAGCAACTATCTGCCTGCCAAATCCGGCAATATGGTTGATATTGCAACCGGCGAAGTGAAAGGTCGTCACGACGGTCTGATGTACTACACGCTAGGTCAGCGTCAAGGTCTTGGCATCGGCGGCTCTGGCAATGGACAACCGTGGTTCGTGGCTGACAAGGATCTGGAGCAAAATATTTTGTACGTCGTACAGGGGGATGCACATCCGAGTATGTACTCGACCGGGCTGGTCGCATCCGGTATCAACTGGATCAATGGCAATACACCAGCGGTCGGTACAATCGTAACATGCACCGCCAAATTCCGTTATCGTCAACCGGATCAAGGCGTTACACTTACTTGGCAGGAAGATGGCAATGTACATGTACAATTTGATGTACAGCAAAAAGCGATCACACCGGGACAGGCAGTTGTCTTTTACGATGGTGATGTTTGTCTGGGCGGCGGCACAATTGAAGTGGCGGAAAAAGTTCCTTATGAGGCGCTGGTGTAAGAACAGACTAGATATGATTGTAACTACTTCGCAGATTATCCACTCTACCTTCCGTTTTGCGATTCGTCTTGTTGACGTATTCGCAAACGGAAGGTTTTTTGGCTTACCAGCACTATTCTTCTTTTGCCATCAGGCAAATGGTATACTAAAAGAAAAAACGGAGGCTGCCGTATGAAAGCGAAACTAGAAGATGTTGCCCGACTCGCTGGCGTCTCGCCGACGACGGTATCGCGTATGATGAACAACCGAGGTTATGTAAGTGAAGCAACCAAAACCAAAGTACGCAGCGCGATGGAAGAATTGAACTATTTTCCTAACGATATTGCGCGCTCGCTATTCAATAAACGTACTCATCTGATCGGACTGATCCTACCAACGACAGCCAATCCGTTTTTTGGTGAGTTGACGTTTCATATCGAGAATCTGTGTGCGGCGCATGGGTTAAAGGTGCTGTTATGTAACAGCTTGAATCGAATCGACAAAGAAGAACAATATGCCGAGATGCTGATGCGTAATCAGGTGGATGGCATCATTGTCGGCACGCATAATCGTGGAATTTTGAATTATAAAAGAGCCAATCTCGCAGTGGTTGCCATTGACCGCTATTTGTCGGACACGATTCCGGTCGTTAGTTCTGACAACTATGAGGGTGGACGGTTAGCAACGCAGCGGCTAATTGATCGGGGCTGTCAGCACATTGTGCATTTTAACGGACCTGCGGAGTTGGAAACGCCTGCACAACTGCGCCGCAAAGCATTTGAAGATGTGATGCAGCAACATGGATTGCCACATTATACGTATGAGATTGAATTGCCGCTGGATCGTGATGATCAGCTGACGTTCATTCGCCGTGCCTTTGACGAGCATCCAGAAATGGATGGTATATTTGCAAGTAATGATATGATTGCGGCTTCGGTTCTGTATGAAGCAGGTGTACGCGGTATCCGTATTCCGCATGATCTGAAATTGGTCGGTTATGACGGCACCAATGTGATCTCCTCTGCTATCCCACAACTGACTACGATTCGTCAGCCCATTGAAGAGATTGCGCGTACCGCGATCGACGTATTACTACGCGAAATCGATGGTGAATTTGATGAAGCGGAGCGGCAGACGATTTTGCCAGTCCAGCTGTATGATGGTTCAACGGCTTAGATCATCATTCTATACAGGTTTCATCCGCAATGTAGCGCCTTCAATGAAGGCGTTTTTTTATTGAATGCTAGGCTTTGATTGGACGATGGACTACTAAGTGATGGATGTTTATTGAGCGATAGATGTTCGCCCAGCGATCCATTCCTATGAAGCTCTATAGAATCGTAGCTGCTCATTCATTTGTTTATTTGTTTATTCGCTTGTTCGTTCATTTGCTCATTCGTTCGTTTGTATGTTGTATGAAATGAGGCATGATTATTTTATGTCATCCGGTTGACATATGAAACCGGTTGACATACAATTCATTCAAGAAAGCACTTACATGAATGAAGGAGCGAGCGATATGCCTGTATCAAAAAGCCTGTACTGGAAGCTGAGTCTGTACTTTTTCTTCTTTTTCGTATGCTGGTCGTCCAGTTACTCCCTGTTCTCCATCTGGCTGGGACAGGAGATGAAACTGACAGGAGCACAAACGGGTCTGATCTTCTCTGTAAACGCTATCTTTGCACTATGTGCGCAACCATTGTACGGATACATTTCTGATAAGATCGGATTACGGCGCAATATTCTACTGTTTATTAGTTTGCTGCTCGTGTTTACCGGACCGTTCTTCGTGTTTGTATACGCTCCATTATTGCAGGTCAATGTATGGCTGGGCGCGATTGTGGGCGGGCTATTTCTGAGCGTGGGTTTTCTTGCCGGGGTTGGGGCAATTGAAACGTATGTGGAAAAGATCAGCCGCAAGTACGGGTTTGAGTATGGGCGCTCGCGGATGTGGGGTTCGCTCGGTTGGGCGGCAGCGACATTCTTCGCTGGACAGCTATTTAATCTGAATCCCAATATTAACTTTTGGATCTCATCCCTTTCGGCGGTCATTCTGGTTGGTATTATCCTGTCAGTACGCATCCAAGTAACGGAAACAGAACTAGAAAAAGCAGCTTCCGTCACACTCAAAGATATTGGCAATCTGTTCACGATGCGTCCGTTCTGGTATTTCATGCTGTATGTGATCGGCGTTGCCTGTGTATACGGGGTATATGATCAGCAGTTTCCGATCTATTACTCGTCATTATTTCCTTCTCACGCTATCGGTAATCAAGTGTACGGGTATCTGAATTCATTTCAAGTATTTCTCGAAGCTGGCATGATGTTCCTGGCACCATTCATCGTGAACAAGTTGGGCGCGAAGAAATCGCTGATTCTCGCCGGGTTGTTGATGGCACTACGTATTATTGGCTCTGGATTGGTATTCGAGCCGATTGGCATCTCAGCAGTCAAGCTGATTCACGCACTGGAATTACCGATCATGCTAATTGCTACTTTCAAATATCTAGCAGCGCATTTTGATAATCGCCTCTCTTCCATTCTGTATCTGGTCGGCTTCCAATTTGCTTCGCAGGTCGGTCAGGCAGTACTATCGCCAATCGCCGGGTCGTTGTATGACGATATCGGTTTCCGGTATACGTATCTGGTGATGGGCGCGCTAGTTTTATTGTTCACGCTGATCTCAATCTTCACCCTGTTTAACGACAAAAATAAAACACCACAGCTTAACGGGCAATTGGAGCCACAGCAGCAATTAACGTAACGTTCGAGTTCGATGTTGAATAGCGGCTCCAAATGATTCCCATCACCTTACCATTTACATCGTTCGATAGCTTAGTGGCTCTGTGGCTCTGTAGTTCTGTACTTTCTTACTTTCAGAGTTTCAGAGTTTCAGAGTTTCAACGAATGTAAACATCACCATTCTCACCGATTCCATACATTCAAGGAGGAACATCTATGTCTACACTTCATTCTATTCAACACGCCGCGCAGGCACTTCAGCTTGCCAGGGAACATATCAATCCGCAATATCGTCTCGGTTATCATATTGCCGCTCCTGCGAACTGGATCAACGATCCGAACGGCATGGTGCAATTTAACGGCGAATATCATGTCTTTTATCAGCATCATCCATACGATGAGAATTGGGGTCCGATGCACTGGGGACATGTAAAAAGTAAAGACCTCGTTCATTGGGAGCATTGTCCGATTGCGCTCGCGCCGGGAGATGATTGCGACAGAGACGGCTGCTTTTCCGGTAGTGCAGTGGATAACGATGGTGAATTGACCTTGATCTACACTGGGCATCATTATACGGATCGCGCCCAAGACCTGTTCACACAAAATCAGAATATTGCGGTTAGTCGCGATGGTATTCATTTTGACAAATGCGGTGTGAATCCGGTGATCGCCGAGCCGCCAGCAGATAGCGCTCATCATTTTCGTGATCCGAAAGTATGGAAACATGAGGATACATGGTATATGGTGCTGGGCAATGCGACGCAGGATGGGCATGGACGTGTCATTCGATATCATTCGCCGGATTTGCGGAATTGGACGTATGATGGTGTGCTTGCAGCAAGCGACGGAACGCTTGGCTTTATGTGGGAATGCCCAGACTTTTTCGAATTGGATGGACGATATGTGCTGTTATGCTCGCCGCAGGGCATAGAACGTGAGGAAGATCGTTATCTGAATCTGTTTCAGACCGGATATCTGATCGGTGATTACGATTATGCGAACAATGATTTTCAGCATGGTGAATTTCGGGAGATGGATCATGGGCATGACTTTTATGCCGTGCAGACGCTGCTGGATGATAAAGGTCGACGTATTGCCATTGGCTGGATGGATATGTGGGAGTCGAATATGCCGACCAAGCAGCATGGCTGGGCAGGTGCACTTACGTTACCACGCGTGCTACGTCTGAATGAAGCCGGGCAGCTGCTGATGAATCCAGTGGAAGAAACAGCATTGCTGCGCCGCGAGTTCTTCTCATTGGGTGAGGCTAATGCAGTGAATACGACTACTCTAGTGGATGCATCTGTCCCGACGGATGAAGGCTTTACGGTGGAACATAGTTATAAGGTGGATATGAAGAAATCACTGCTGGAAATTTGTACTGTTTTCGATTTGAGCCAGAGTAGCGCGGAGCAGGTTGGCTTGACGCTGCATAGTGATGCGGGGGATCAAACGATCATTACCTACGATGTCGCGGCTGGCAAGCTGACGTTGGATGCTTCTCAATCCGGTAAACCGCAAGATGGCGTTCGAACAGCACCTTTGCAGCATGAGGGACAGCTGACGCTGCGTATCTTCGTAGATCGTTCGTCTATTGAAATCTTTGCCAATGATGGACTGGCAACATTGACGAGTCGTATATACCCGACAGGCACGATGGCAAGTCTGGAGCTTACAACAGTGGGTGGCAATGCAGTCGTGCAGGAATGGACTTGCTGGTCGCTTAACGATGTGTGGCATGGGCAACAAGCACAGGCATAATGAATAGATCATGACTGAATAGTAATCAGTAATCGCTAATTAACCACAATCAAAAGACCCTTCACCTCTACCTTACTTAAAGGCAATGAGGATGAAAGGTCTTTTCGAGTTGTAGACAGGTTCATTTCTAGGTTCTTAGCTTGATTTTGTAAATGAGTTTGTAGCAGTATCTAGACTTTCTTTTACCATAACTGATGTCCCAGCCATATCCCGACCCCAGAAAGTCCGATACCGAAAATATACGATAATCCCAGATAGCAGATCAGCGTATTGTGCTTCTCCTTCAGCCGCAACTCCATATTTTCCAACTTGAATGTGGAAAAGGTCGTAAAGCTCCCCATAAAGCCAGTCCCGATCAACAGCTGCATGTGGTTATTGGCTCCACTAGCAATCAACAATCCTAGTAAAAACGAACCAAGCAAATTAATCAAAAACGTACCGAGTGGAAATTCTTTTGACCAGATTTTTTTCATCCAATTGGAAAACAGAAAGCGTGCCAGTACGCCAAAGATTGCACCCAATGCTACCAGTCCGATATTAATGAGCATGTGGCTGTGCCTCCTTTCGATCCAACCAGCGCTGACTCAGGTAAAAGCCAAGTCTGGTCGCCAGCAAACCGCCGAACAGACTTGCGCCGATGTATAGCATTGCCAGTACATACATCTGCTGTTCCAACAGTTGTATACTTTCCAGACTGAAGGTTGAGAAGGTCGTAAATGAACCGACAAAACCTGTTCCAACTGCCGTTACCAATACAGGAGATATGCGCGGTAACCGCGCAATATATTTCATAATGACCGCTAGCAGAAAACAACCGATCAGGTTGATCAGTAGTGTAGCGAATGGAAACCCATGATTGGGAATCCATACACTGAGCAAATATCGGCAAATCGCCCCGAGTACACCAAAAACAGCAAGAAGTACATATACCATCCAATCCACATCCTTTATGAAAAGTAACTGATACGTATGAGCTGCATCTATCTATACACAATAAAACTCCTACCCGAAAAAACACAGAGCATCTGTGCTTTAAGCAGGTAGGAGTCATTAGCTGAGATCAGCGGTTGATGGCGAACTCCATCGCCCATTACATGTTATAAGTTGTATCTATCATACTGGAATATGCGGCATGTGTAAATATATATACAATACTTATAGATCAGTCTATAGATGAGAAAATAGACGAAACGATTAACTCAACAGACAAGGCACTTTGGGAACTATGAATGCGAATTGCCGCGTCGTCGCTCCTGATTGAGCTTGATCTTCGACTCATTGCCCTGCTCGGTCGCTTTGTAGAACACGCGCCCTGACAGATGTTTTGGCAAATACTCTTGCTGTACATAATGATTCGGAAAATTGTGCGGATACTGGTAGCCTCCATGCCCTAGCTTCTCGGCACCTTTGTAATGCGTATCGCGCAAATGCAGCGGCACCTCCGCCGACTTGATCTCATCAATCGCAGCCATCGCGCTCGAAATAGCAGTATACACCGCGTTAGACTTCGGACTTTCCACTGCAAACAAAATCGCCTGCGCGATATTCAACTTCGCTTCCGGCCAGCCGTTCGTTCGATATGCATCCAGCGCGCCGAGTGCCTGCACCATCGCTTGTGGATTGGCAAGCCCGATATCCTCACTGCTAGCGGCAATCAGTCGACGGATAAAGGTCATCGGGTCCATACCAAGCTTCTCCACCGCATAGAAAAACCAGAATAGCGCCGCATCACTGGAACCGCGAATACTTTTGTGAAATGCGGACAACACATCGTACTGTGTCGATTCATCCGCCCGGACGGTTGGACGACGGATTGATTCTTCTGCCACCTCCACCGTCAGATAAACGGTGCCATCCGATTGCGGTGGGGTGGTCAATGCTGCCAATTCCAGCGCATTCAGCGCACGGCGAATATCCCCATTTGCCATTGACGCGATATGCTCCAACGCTGGTTCATCCACCTGTAATTCCATAAAGCCCAATCCTTTATCTGTATCCTCCAATGCGCGCCGCATCGCGATCAGCGAATGCTCCTTGTTAAGCGGCTGCAATTGAAACAGCGTCGAACGACTCATCAAGGCACCATTCACATAATGAAACGGATTCTCCGTCGTCGCCCCAATAAAGATAATCGTTCCCTTTTCCACTGCTGGCAACAGCGCATCCTGACGGGAGCTGTTAAACCGATGTACCTCGTCCAGAAACAAAATCGTTTTCGTGCCATATAGTGATTTATTGTTATGAGCGCGCTCAATGACCTCGCGCACTTCTTTGACAGTAGCATCAACGGCGTTCAGCCGCACAAACTCGCCCTGTGTATGTTTGGAAATGATATGAGCAAGCGTCGTCTTCCCGCATCCGGGTGGCCCGTAGAGGATAATCGACGATACCTGATCCGCCTCAATGGCACGACGCAGCAACTTGCCGGAACCAACGATATCTTCCTGTCCGATATATTCATCCAACGACTGTGGACGCATCCGATCGGCAAGCACACCCATGCTGTCTGGCGCATCATTCTGTTGTTCATTAAAGGAGAACAAATCCATATCATCACATCCTTGCATATTCATCAATATATAACTAAAATCTATTATATTTTGATGAATAATTTAAAATAAATATAAAAATTTAGGAAACTCTTAAATAAAGAGCTTCCTACCTTAGAAAATATTTAAATCACCAATATACTTTTTTGTAATTCTAAGAAAAATTTACAAGTTTAATCTTATTAAAATTAGGAATTTGAGTTTGCTTACTGAAAAAAATAAATTCTGAAGCTTTAGATCTTTTAGATAAACTATAATTCAAAGCATATTCATAGCCGTTTACAGTAGTATACATTTGCTTTATTTCCTCGCAAATATCATATGTTACAATCCATTTATGATCATCTAAAGCATTTATTGCTTTTGAAAGGAGCAAATGATCTTCGTGATTATAAAAATTTGTATATAACTCTGGACCCTTTTTATAATATGGTGGGTCAAAAAAAGTGAATATATTTTTACCTTCAGTATTATTATGATTATTCAAATATAATTCTATAAGTTCTAAAGCATCTAAATTATGAAGTTTAATTCTTTCTTTTTCAGTAGCTATTTTTGTTATTTTTTTTATTAGGTTAAATTTATTAAATCTACAATCTAACTTATATTTTCCAGTTTGATTCTTCCCTCCTATTGGTCCAGCATTTATAATCCCAGAATGATTAGTTCTATTCAAAAAAAAAGTAGAATACCCTATCTCTAAAATGTTGTGGTTGCTAAAATTATTTTGTACATTTTTTTGATTATGCCATTCTTCTAGGGAAATAGGAGTATCTTGAATGAGCTTAATAAAATCCTCTGTATTATATAATAGAGAATACCACATATAGTATATTGCTTTATCATAGTCATTAATCACAATATTTTTGACTATATCATCTAATAATAAGCTGATAGCAACACCAGCGCCACCAGAGAAAGGTTCTATATAAGTCGGTTTATCATCAAAATTCAACTCTATAATATCCTTCACGTAACTCGCAAGTTGTGTTTTCCCTCCAGGATAACGTAGAGGACTTTTAGTAGTGGACAAACGAAACCCTCCTTTTTATTACAACTAAAATGGCCTTAGCCCTAAATTCGTTGCTACATACGTCAAAGACTTCTTGAGATTATCGATATAAGAATCTACTAGGTCTGGATTTTCTTTTGCCCAATAGACTATGGGATTATTCTTTTTTAGAGTCCAATGTGATTGCTCTTCTTTAAACCACATTTTCCAAACATCCCGTTCGTGTTTTTTGTAATATGGAGAACCAGAGCTTTTACAACTTGCATTTCTGAATTCTCCATCTAGTATTTCTTTGATTACTACGTTATGTGAATTTGAAGTCAAAATTGTCTTCTTATAAAATGAATCGCATTTTTTCCAAAATGAGCAATTTTCAGAATGCAAATATTCGTATATTAACTTTTCAGGAGGCGACTTATTTATTGAAGGTAATAATACAATATTTCTTGTTGATTTGATTTTCAATTTATCAACATCGCCATCTAATAATATACAAGCATAATGACAAAATTCAGGTATATTAGCTTTATTTAGAGTAAGATATTGCTCACATCCTAATGAAACATCTATGATTTCAGTACGTTTTTTAATATAAGCTGGCGTAAGGTATTTATAAAAAAAACTGGCTTCCTTATCCTCAAAATAGAGTCTAATTTTCTCTTCTTTTTCTTTTGCACGAATTTCTTCGTGTAAATCTTGCCATATAGTCAATCTAGATTCATTATCAAGAACATTTATAGTCGAATCATTTTCCTTTTTCAAAGATATAATTTTTAGATCTCCTGGATAAGGTGGTAGATCAGATTTTGCACTTTCTATTTTAGCAGACACTATATCTATTAGATACGTTGAATGCGAAGTCACAAAAACTTGCAAGTCCAAATCATTAGCTTGAGATAATAAAACTTCTAGTAACTGTTTTTGAGCTCCTGGATATAAAGTAGCATCTACTTCATCAATTAAAAGAATTCCACCTGTATATTCTTGGTAAGATTGTTTTAGCCTTTTAAAAGAAAGTAAGGCCCCTAATATTTGCCCCACATTATCTTCCCCAGCAGAAATCATGTTTATGCTTCTATTAGAAGGGATAAAACTTAGTGTATTTTTATCTTTATCATTTGTACCTTGTAAGTCTCCATCATAGTGATGTAATAAAATTTGATCATACAATCTTTTTATATATTTTTGTTCAGATTCAGTTAAGTTTAAATCCATATCGAATCCGTCTGTAAGAACGATAGGAAACACACGACTCAATCCCAAATAAACAACAGGAAAAGTTTCATTAGAAGATCTCTGATCTTTTTCTCCTTTCTTTGGTGCAGGTAAATTGGGCTTTCTCGTTACTAATCGTGGATTTAACCTATCACTATAATTATTACTTTCAATTTTTAGATCTATTGAAAGACGACTCGTTTTGTTGTAAAAATTAATGAGTGCATGTTCTTCTCCGCGTGCATCAATTTCACTTAACTTGAAATGTTGATCAACCTTGGATTCAAAATTTTTATTGTATATAGTTTTGATTTTTTGGATTTTTTGCAACATTTCTTTTTTTGTTTCTGCTTCTTTTTGGTTAGCTTGAGTTAAAGAATATCCCAATACCGTTTGCGAATTAAAAGAAAACGGCTGAGCAATCATTCCTAAAATTGTAGATTTAGCTGTACCATTTTTTCCAGTTAGTAATGTTAACCTTCTTCCAGGTATAAATTCTATTTCTTTTATTGCTCTAAAATTAGAAATTTTTATAGATTTAATCAAAGATGATTTCATTATATGTACCTCCATAGTCGATTATTTCAAATTTTCCCATATTATTTTGTTATTTTAGTTCATTATCACTAGTCTAGTAAAGTCTAAAGTCTTATAAAATCAAAAGGGTTCTATTTATAATTAAATAGAACCCTTTTGATCGTTATATTTCTACATAATCCGGCAGATCATCACCATGCAGCAGCCACAGTTCATGCAAGGCACGCGTGCAGCCAACATACAACAGTCTCGCATCCCACGGATCGTTACGATAATGCTGCACGTCTACATCCGTCAGCATAACCGCGTCGAACTCCAATCCTTTGGATAGATACACTGGCAAAATAGAATGCCCGCCCTGATACGTCGCTTTACCGCCGTCGATCAGATTCAGCTCCACCCCAGCGGCAGTCAGCTGTTCATGCAGTTCTCTTGCTTCATGCAGCGTACGTGTTAGAATCGCGCTAGTGCGGAAATTCTTCGCCTGCAATTCTTGCCAGCGAGCGAGGATGATATCGACGCGCTTGTCATTCGGGCATTCCAGCATACGCACCGGATCGCCACTACGGAATACCGGCACGGCGGTAATGCCATTACGTACCCCATGCTCCAAGATGATATTCGCAAACTCAATAATCTCCATCGTCGAGCGGTAACTTCGAGTCAATGGGAAATAGTCCGTCTGCTCCTGCGGGAACAGCGTGCTCATCTCCTCCCACGCATGTACCCCGCGATAGGCGTGAATGCCCTGCGACAGATCACCTAGAATCGTAAACGAACCGCCACGCACGTACAGATTCAACAGCGCTACATGAAAAGGCGAGAAGTCCTGCGCTTCGTCAATCACCACATGGTCAAAGCGCCGGTTGCCGTCCATCTCGTTCAGCAGCGTATGAATGTAAATCAATGCAGGCAAATCCTCATCGCGGAAACGATCTTTTTTCAGCTCGACTGATACCGCTTTGAGCATACCATCTGGCAGCTTGCTCCAGAGAGGTTCCAGTTGTTCGGCGACAAGTGTACTTTTACTTGCTTTGAATAGCTGCTTGTACAACGCCAGCGGCTCGTATTTAGGCCATTTGTTAGCGTATGACTTTTCGCGCTGGGTCGCTTTCTTTTTGCGTTCGTTACGGATACTTTCGGATGGTGCCTTTTTCAAACGCATTTCTACCCAGCGATGTACACGCGCCAGCACACGCTCTTTGCGTTTGGCAAGCGGATATGGACGGTATTCGACGTTATACCATTCCAGAATCTCTTCCCGCTTCAGCACCGCGCCATCCCATGGGCTAAAATCCATGTCCGGTACGGCTACTTGCTCTAACAGCTCAACATATCGTTCCAATAGTTGCATAAAGGCAAGCGAGCCTTTGTAGCGTGAAGGTGTACCGTCATGCACATCCGGTCGATCCGACGTTTCAAACCATTGCTCATACGTTTCGGATGTTGGCACTAGCTTCAGGTCGCTTTCTAGCAATTGCTGTGCCCAGTCGGCAAATGTACTTTGCTGAATATCGCCCACACCCAGCTCCGGTAGCACCTCCGAGATATAATCGAGAAACATATTGTTCGGTGCAAAAATAATCATTTTCTCCGCGGATACCTGCTCCTGATACTGGTACAGCAGGAAGGCGAGTCGATGCAGCGCAACAGTCGTTTTTCCACTACCTGCGACGCCCTGAATGATGAGCGCGGTATTCTTGACTGCCCGGATGATCCGATCCTGCTCCGCCTGAATCGTGGACACGATGTCGCGCAGCTTATTATCCTTATTCTCACCCAAACGATACACGAGAAACTCATCCGTCACCACTGGCTCGGCACTATGACGATCATACGTATCGGCAAGCCGTTCCAGTTCGCGCTGACGAATCACCAGATTTCGTTTTAAATATACAAGCCCCTGTACTAGCCCTTCCGGCGCTTCATACTCCGCGATCTCCTCGCCGCCGGTAAACGAGTAAAACAGACTGGCAACCGGTGCCCGCCAGTCTACAACGAGCGGTTGCTCATCAATCTCCGATTTGCCAACTCCAACCTTGCCGATATATAGCGGACGACGTTCGCCATCCTCTCCCTCAGCAAAATCAAGCCGACCAAAATAAGGTTCCCGTGCGCTCTTTGCCAGCGTCTGGCGCTGCTGCTCCCGTCCGGCCTCCAATACCTGCTCGGTAAAATCATGTCCGGTATAGACCGGAATGCCGGTTAACCGTTGAAGCTGTGTATCCACCTCATCCAGCGTGAGCCGCAGTTTCGCCTGCTCTTCTTGATAGGCACTTTGAAAATCCTTGTCCATTTCAGTTGCCTCCTAAGAAATCTATAGTATCCCCGTCCGGCAAATAACAAGCAAAAAGCACACACAGCGCCGCCTCCATGCCAATCGGCAGGAGCAGAACCAGGTGTACTCTTTTCAAGTTCGCGCTTTGATTATGGTTTTCGCCATGTTTTATCCATGCATCGTAGTCGTATGCACTCCGGAACAAAGGATGTTCAGTGTATCATAAAGAGATGGGGAATGCTACTATACTTCAAAATAAGGAATTCATCATGAATACGATATCCGATTAAATACGTAGGAATAAGCGCGAACCCCAAGCTCACATCAAAACCCTGGGCGGTTTGCGCTCCTTGCTACGACTGGGTTTTGAGCATTTTGCTTGTGTTTGATTGTCTTTTTGGGTACTCTAAAAAAGAGGTTCGCGATTTTGGCAGTATTTTTCCTTGTGTAGCAAGGGCTGATGGTCCCCACAGTCGCACTCCGCGCGAGTGCGTGGATTGAAAGATATGGAACGCCCGCATATACGGCTCTGCAAATATGATGTCGCACTCCGCGCGAGTGCGTGGATTGAAAGTGATAGGATACTAATCCTCCTGCCAGCTGCTCCGTCGCACTCCGCGCGAGTGCGTGGATTGAAAGTTCGCTTGGGTTCGGATGGTAGAGGCTGTAATCAAGTCGCACTCCGCGCGAGTGCTTGCAGCACGTACGTGTATACTACTTCAAAACCATCATAGTCTAAGCAAACTTTTATCCTCGAATTCATCTGTCAACGGATCTTCTCCAATCAAACCAAAAGCCCTGCTTCTGCTTAATCGCAGAAACAGGGCTTTTGATTATTTGTATTTTATTCCTCATTTGGTTGACCTATATCGTCTTGATGAATATTATCATCGAACTCCGGCTTGTTAAACATATCCACATACGCCTGATGAGGAAAAAGTAGCGGGTTATTGATTAGCATCAACAATTGATTCAATTGGAACGTTAACGTCAATAATGAAATCTCTTGACCGACCGCAGGGTTGGAATGGGTATGTACCCGGTATTGATCCATCGTAAAATGGAGCGGCTCTGGAATCGCATCTTCTCCTGTTCGTGACCTTTTATCCGTATAGGGCATCGCTTTTTCATTGTATTGTTTGTGATTATTCTGATTCAACTGACGCAACCAATATAAAATGCTGTTGTGAATATCATCTGGATATTCTTTCGCCTGTTCTTCCATCGGCATCTGCACACGTAGATGCCCTTTCGACTGTAGATTTGGAGAAATCACAAAGTCAAAACGTTGAATCTGCTTGTATAGTTCTCCACTACTGCTATTGTCTTGAGATAAATGACACAACATAACAATCGGTCGAGTCGATGTTTGTGCTAATCCTTTTTCATGAGGAATCCTACTGTCCTTAACATAGGTTTGATTTTCGTTATATGCATATCCCGTCATGATCCGGCTTATTCCACGCAACGAAGTCTGTAATTTCACAATACTATCTAACCATTTTTTAAGCGGTTTTATTTTCAAACTTTCACTCTTACATTGCACGACGACTGCTACTGCTTCAACGGGAATGTATTTGATAACGCCTTGTCGAAAAATATACGGCGTATACTGCTCGTCAAAAATAGCTAAATCTATTTCATCTGATATACGTCCTTGTGAGTCGATAATAAACACAGAGCGAGCAATTGAGAATTTTTGCGGAATCATCTGTTCAAACATAGACATCCACACTTCTTCGCGAAAACCGCCTGTTGTCAGATGATGATTGGGACTTGCCATTTGAAGTTGTTCGACTAGCGAACGTTCCCACGAGATATAGTTTTCTTTAATTTTACGAATCGTGGATGTCGCCAGCGGGGCCGCTGATGCGTTAGATTTCACTTTGCCTTTGTCCTTGGTTTTGCTTTTGGATTTGACTGTTGTCTGTATTGTATCAGCAACTTTGTTCGCTTTTTTGTTTTTGACCATCCCGTTCACGTCCTTTGTTTGCATAATAATATAGACTGCACCTTTGTATCGTAGCTAAGTCCATCCAAAGTTTATAGATCATTCATGTAAAATTCCTTGTTATATTAACTTCATCCGTCCATATCCAGCATTACGTTTGGCTCCGATACCGGAATGATGTAATGCTCCGACTACAATCTCTTGCGCTAGCTGTAACCAATGCTGCGCCACCTGCATCTGTTCACCACTGCACGTTACCATGAATTTGAACTCTCCTTGCACTGCAAAAAAATGTACAGGAATGGGAGAATCGTCGTCCCGCGGTGCGGGCAAGTCTTGCTTTGAACCATTATTAGTTGTGTCGCGGAGCGATGATGCAGGCATCTTCGACCGTTCATCTGATGAAGGTTGTTTGACCTGCTGAATTGTCATACTGTTATATGCTTGATGATGAGGGGTAAGCACATCCAGCTTCAGTGACGATACAACCGTCTTCGATAATGGCGATCTCATAACAATCGTGTCTGGCGTAATCAGTGCATCATGAAAGGTGATCGCACCTGCGCGATCCGGTGTTCCGAACAACACGACATCATCTGCGCCGCCGGGCAACAATGATGGAAATGCCGAACCGATGACCGTTCGTGCATAATGAGCAGCGACTCCTTTGATTGCGGTACCCGGTATAAAAGGAACCCCGTACATCCGATGCAATTCCACACTACTATCGAGTGCAGATACTTCGCCATGTCCAAGCAATAGATTGGATGCTGTACTCATGGAGAAGCAATGGGCAGCTTGCCCCGCAACGATTGTTTTGTAATATCGCTCGTATACTTTGCTATATAACGATACGTAAGGTGATTCGACGAATTCAGCAGATACGTTAGAAGTTTTCGTTCCTTCGTCTGGATTAATATTAAGATGTTCTTTCATCATATATTTATTGATTTCATCGGATAACGATTGTTTAGTCATCCTTCCTTCTATTAATTGCTGCAATAGAGAATCATTTTTTTTGTTTGAGACTTTTTTGTTTGAGTCTGTATTTGCTGGAGCCGGTGGATGTGCCCACGTTGCTTTCGTTAAACGTAAATACGTATTCATGCATGTTCCTCCACCATTGATGTCAAATCGTCTTCTACCGCTGTTTGATCAATTTGTAAAATCGCTTCTGCATATCGTTTGAACCACACCGAAGCATCCAGTGCGCGGCGTGACATATCGTAATACCGTAATGGCGATACGGTTTGCATCGAATGAATCCACTGCTGTAGATGAGCAGAAGCAGAAATAGACTGAGGTCGATGATGTAACGGCACAATCGCTTCATACATATCCTTCAAAAAACATTCGTATGCCTGTGCGACAGGTGTAGTCTGCTTCTTAGAATCGGAAGCACTCGACGAATCTACGTTTGCTTTTGCATAAAAAAAGACTAACGTCAATTGCAATCCATTATGACGCACCATAGCCGGGAAACGATGACATAATCGTCCATAGGTAGTCACTTTGGGGTCTGCTTGTTTTTGTGCAATCGATTCTAACGTCAGATCGTCTAGATTAGCGATGCCTATGATACCACCATACGCAATCTCTGCATAATGCTGTTGAGTCCTTTTCATCAGGCATCTCCTCTTCCGGTCAATAGAACGGTTATATCATTCAATGTATGCACACGAAATTGAACTCTGCCTTTTCCGACGCTAGTATTCCCTCCAATTTGCAGTACTGTGGATGTATGCAATTGATTGAGCATATCTTCTCGTAATTGAAGGTTAGAGCTTCCTTTGACACGATCGCACCAGATTAATCCGTACAAAATCGCTTCCGTGGGAATATATTCCTCATTCCACAATGCGCCTCTTTTTACAGTTCCCGTTTGTTCGTCCATACGAATCCGACTAATGACTTCACAGCTTAAATTGACAATATGCTGGAATAATTCATCTGAAACCATCACCAAATGCTCGCGCCACCATTGTTTATTAAAAAAAGAATCTTCCGCTCCAAATAAAAACGAGCCGCTCCATTCTGCCCACTGGGTAAATGATGCATCCACCATACTATCCGCTTCCAGTTCATCCAAAAACACTTTGTCTGTGGAAACGTTTTTTGCATAGGTCGAACGTTGATTACTCTCGGAACGTGATTGCTTTTCACAAACTTGACTTTTCTCACAAACGATAACTTTAGCTTCGTCGGGATCATTTAGCTGTTGTTGATGTTGTAGCCATGTTGATTGAATGGGAACGTGTTGTCCAGCAGCTGCTAGATCGCGATGAAATCGTTCAATCGCCAATGGACATGTAACATACGCAAACGTTCCAAAACGACTTGCCACCGGAAAAGCAAGCAGACGCGCATCGCTAAATACCAGCGCGCCAGCAGAAGCATCTGCTTCTTGTTGCATGTGATGACCAAACCAATCTTCTACTTGATGATGAGACTGCAATTCATAATAACTCCGCTTCACACCTTTGATCGTACTACCCGGAACGAATGGCCATTCCGTTACTTTTTCACGTATAATAGGCAGATCAATTCCACCTGCACCTTCACCACTGCCAACATGTAATGGGGTTAACGTATGAATGGAATATACTCGACTGGTCAAATTTAAAGTTGTACTCATTGAATGTATCACTCCTTTAACATCTCTAGTGTTTTATTATTGTTCCCATACGCCCCATAATGCTAATCCATATCCATCTTCCGCATCATGAGCTTCTCCACGTCGATTGCCATCCGATATCGGTTTGAGCCAAGTGTTACGAACGAATGTCCCCACTTGATCTTGTCCGGTAATCACTTCAAAAAAGTATACACTTCCTGCCGGAACCATACGTCGGATCGACTTTTCCTGATTCCCATTGGCAGTGGCATAACCGGAAACAGGTTGCCATCTAGGTAGACATGCCCAGCGTAAACGTAGTTCCAAACCGGGAGCCCATCGCTTCAAATGATCTCCCGATTGCAATTCTTCATTTAACCAACCGGGTTTCCAGCCTTTTGTAAAATAAGCTGGAGTTGCTAATATTAATCGTAAATACGTACTATTTTTTAATTTTTTTAATAATGTTTTAGGAGGACTTTGCCAAAAATCATTCACATCTGTCGTATTCGATTGCCTATTACTGTTGTGAATCATAGGCTTCTGTTCCTTAAAACGAGCAAGCCGACGCTTGCCACCTAAGGAATGTAGTTCGTCAACAGACGATAGCCCATGAGCTTGCCACACGTTGAAGCGACTTTCTATTTGTGCTTCGATCGTTAATCCTTCAGGAAATACAAGCGATTCTGTCGAAAACAGATGTTGATCTTGAGCGGTGTGTCGCTCTGTATCCATCTGAATATGAGTACGCTGCTCACGCACAAACGAATTCATAAAAGAAGGTGCTGGCTGTACCGGGTGATCGCGATGAGAGGCATCAAGGATCGTCGTAGCGGACGATGTTCTGCTAGCAAGATTGAATGTAGTTCCGTGTAGCCAGTGCTGTAATTCGTCGTTATGCATATCTTTCGCCATCTTTGGCGAACATAACCAGTGATACATCCACTGCTCGGAAACGTAAGCTGGTTGTCTATGAGATTCCAGCGGCTTTGTATATGAGGTATCGTCTTCCACATATGGCGGCCACAATACATGTTCCAATTGCCCATCCCGTCCAACGCCGTAACAACCTACATCTGTACTGTGATCAGGTACAGGCGTAATAATATTTAGCGCATATCGGTCTGATGATGCCTCACTAGACTTGATTTTATTCAACTCCATATCTTGCGGAATAGGAAAATACAAACTGCCCTGCCAACGGTACAAAGGACCGCGAATAGCCAATCGGCTTATGGCCGTACGATCCAGAGGAGCGAACGATTGTATCTGTTGATCGGACGTCGGCTGAGACGATTGAGCGGAACCATCTGAACGAACTGAAGGGGCATCTATCCCCGCTTTTTTGTACAGCATCGTACGAATCGTTCCTGCTAATGTAGTCGGTGATAGATGCCCCATTGTATGAGCGCGAATACCAGGCGTTTTGTGAAAAGGGCGACCATCACGAATCATCAAAGGTTCAAGGGGCTGGATAGAGATCAAGTTGCTTACTAATGAAGAATGATCTGTGGGAACAGATGATGCAGTAGCCTGTTTTTGCTTTTGCTTGTGCGTTTTTTTGTAGGAGCTTACAAAGGTGGACGATTGAGAATGTTTCTTTTTGCGCGATTTATTCATGATTGATTCCTGCTCCTTCCATCTGGATCAGCAAAATGAGTTGCTCTGCGATTTGTTGTAATGAGTGCAGCATTTTCTTCCTATCATCAGAGGCGTCTGAAGAAAGAGTATGACTTAATACAAATAATTGTTTTAGTTGTTTTAATCTTGCTTGCGCTACTGCTTCATTAGATGAAGAAGCTTGGGCAAAGATCGGTGTCTGTACTGATACAGCTGCCGATGAGAACGATACAGCAAAGGGATCATTGTCGGTCGTCTTTTTACGTAACAATCGCAAAACTTCTAACCATAACAATGCTTCCAGTTGCGCCGGATGTTCCGTTAGTGAAGGATGAAGATAGGTCGAAGATGCTCCAACCCATTGACGGTATTGTTCACATAGACGTTGCAGATCATAAGCAAATCCGTTGGATAATGGATAAGCTGCTCGTTGTTGTTGTAATCGAATCAGTTGCTGAAAAGAAGGCAATGTCGGATACAACTGCTTAGATGGATCAAAATATTCATTTTTAACGGCAGATTCCGTCCAAGGTAACGTAAGGGTATGTGGCTTTGCACCACCCCGTTTATGAAATTCAATCACTAATGTGCTACGCGTATCTTTTGCTTTCTTTTCAGCGGCATGTGCTCGTTGCCGAACTTCCTCTAGCGGCTCCAACATATGCACGATAACAAGCCCTGCCGACAAGGTAAACGGATAAAGCGGTTCTTCTTTGAAGATATACGCAAATGATTCCGCAAATGTCACTTGCAACTCTTGCACAGCGCGCAGACAGGTATGCAATGGCAAATACGCCATAATGTCATCGCCGCCTCCATAAATAAGCGTGCCTTCATGCTTCTCTACAATGCGCTTCGCTTTAGAGGAAAATGCCGACAAGTGAGCAGAAAATTCTTGATTTTTGCGGATCGCTTCCTGTACAGTCAATGACTTGCCCTTCAACAATCTTCGCAAATGATCGCCCATCTTATCTCCATCAGCAACGAGAAAAGCATAATAAGGCGAAGCTTCCGGCATGCGCTGTTGTTTCCTATTTGCTACATGTTGGGCTTGGTTGCGATTTGGCTGATCGACAGGTAGTGTACCCTCAGATGAGCAAGTAGATAACGGTTGAGGATCGTACGATATCCTACGTCGTGGTTGCCATACAGTCATACCATATAATATGTCTAGTTGCTTCGTGATATACGCTATCATTTGTTCTAATGTCTCTACGGGTAGTGATAAAGCAGGTTGTTTGGTAGCTGTAGACTCAACTGTCGCTTCCGTCGTTACAATCAAATATTCGTTCACAAAATCAGCAATTTGGCGACGGTAAAACAATCGTGGATTATAAGTCTCAACCAGTTTCTCATAGCTGATGTTTTTCTCTGTAAGCAAGGAGAGTGATGCTTTTTTTAATTTTTGTAAAGGTTCACAACATAAAGAAATATTGAATTGCGGATGATGCTGTTGTATTTGCTCCTCCATATATTGCGCAATATGATGCAAATACTCATGTACCGCAGTCGCCATCGTCTGTCTATTCTGTCCATTTGATTGTTGGTTCCGATCATCATGAGCAGATACTTTCAACTGCTCTAAATAAGGAAGAAATGCCTTTTCACATACCGAGACAAACATCCGATTCGTCCATCCTTGGTTTGTCGTGGACGCTGTCGATGTAGAATGAGGTTGCTGGGCATTTGTTCGCTGTGTATGTAAAAAAAGACGTTTGACAAGTGAGATCGCATCCAATTGCTCCACTGAAGTGTGCGAGTGAGCATGACGCGTAGCATCGGACGATGGTTCGCGTACGGTGATGCCCCACTGGCGCAATAACCGTTCCTCATCTGCATGCGGTTTAGCATTCAAACGCCATACCGATTCACGTCCGCCATCCAACGAGGATTTAGATTCACCAAATAATAGACGCGGCTCATTCGGCTTAAAGTCGCGTAATGTTTTGCGTGCCGTCATCATCGCTTCCGCTCGTCGTTGTGCATGGAAATAGGCATCTGCTTCGTCATTCACCTTACTCCACACTGCATAAAACTCGACCAGATCACGAACTTGACGATTCCACGCACCGATGTCGATCATCGGCTTTAACCCGCTAATATTTAACACTTGTTCTGATAACTCCATCCAACGTTTGGTAATGGCAAACCTGACGTTTCGAGCAATATCATGTGGCCGATCCGTATGAATCAGACCGATGATTTTGTTAGGTGCGTTTAATTCATCATCATCTGTTTCGCTTCTGGATTGCTCTTGTTGTTCAGCTTTTGGATCATATAGAACCGGATAAACCAACTCACCGGAAGCTACACCTGTCGTCACGTCTTTATTCTGAAAAGCTACTGCACCTGCCTGTGCTAGCTCCGATAACAAATATGAACCAAACCATAAATCCCGCGTCCGCCTAGCTTGCGCAATAAATTCCTGTACAGGCCCGATGGAAAAGATCATCAACCATCGGCAAGGTTGTTCATGAGGTGTAGTGAATGGTGTTATTGAGGTGTGCATGTTATCGGACAAAATTTTGCCTCCTTTGCTTTCTCCACATAGGCTTGTAATGCTGATGTGTAGGCTGTTTCAGTCAAATCTGGCGCTTTGTAATTTAATGGACTTTTTGGATAATGTAATGGAATATTAGGTAACCATTCAATATCTTCACATATACCTGGTTGTGTAAGGCAAAGTTGCCCATGAGGCGGATGATTCAAAACAGCAATCAAGGCAACACCTTCATCAGGACTAAATGCCAACGATTTTAAAATTAGGGGGGAAGCAAGCCGTTCTTTGCCTTTCGGTTTAAGCTGTGTACGGTCTGGTTCACACTTACCTTGTTTCTGCGGAACAAAATCTTTTGGTTCCCGTTCTGGATCATTTATTCTAAATTCAAAGTTAATCGGCATCCCCAATTCGGCTCTTGGATAAGCAATTACTGGAGTGTTGGACTGCGAAAAATAATGTGTGGGGCGATCATGCTTCCAGTAAGCTGTTTTAAATGCAGCTCGAATAGAATCCGCTTCTGGCCAATAACTTCGACCAAACTTGTTGATATTTCTTTTTTTCTTAGAGCAGTATTGTTTCGTTATAGGTCGTTGCTGACGAAATTTTTTGTAATCTTCGATTAAGATATTCCATATTTTTCGATTTCTTTGAGAAAACGAGTCGAATTTTGTATAGAATTCTGAACGAAGGGTAGGCCACGGACGATATTCCCCAGCAGGTAACAAGCAAACGTTAAAATCCTTTTGCTGCTGATTGAACCACTTTTGTAATTTATACTTATTTTTACAATCTTCTGACGATGGAGAGAATGATTCAGAGTATAAACTACCGCATCCTTTGCGTGTTCTTGCACCAACACCGCCAAAATTGATCCATGCCCAGAGCGCCGCTCGTAGATCGCACTGCCACTGTTTCATTTGTTCTATATACTGAGGTTTGATGCGGAGTTGCCATTGATGTTCTACATCATCTTGCTTATCGTATTCAAAAAAATGTGGAGACCACTTAATATGTAAAATAAAAGCATACTTTTCCAGACCATACCACTTGGTGCCTTTACCATCTTGTGTGAACTGAAACAAGTATGGCGGAATGCCTAAAATTTCATTTTTATATTCATGAATTTTTGGTTTAATTTCAGCCAATTCATCTTTATGTTCAACCCATATTGAGAAAGGTGAACTGTTAGCTGTATGTCCGAACACTTCTGCTTCTCGCTGGGCAAGTTCTGCAACGTTTGTATACACTGCTCCACGTGTCGCTCGCCACCAAAACCGTAAATGTCCTCGTACCGAACTCGCGCGAACTGGCGCAACTGGATCGACTTGACCTGCAATAACGCCGCCGCCAAACATAGGCGTTGTTAACGTTATCGTATATTGCTCGTGATGTGGAGAATCATTATCACTATGTGCCGCTTGTTGAAGGGATTGAATCGCATCTTTTACTTGAGATTCTGCTAATTGCGATGAGGAAGATGCAGGCGGGAGGCTAAGAAATAGTTGAGAGTATTGCGGTAATTTCATACACAAATCCCCTTTATAAGTTTTTAAAGGAATAAATACAATAAAATTATTTTTAAAGATGTAAATAGTAAATAAGTAAATATAAGTATAACTAGTTTTAGGTCTTTTGTCATGCTTTTCTTCTAATGTAATCATATTTCATTGTTTGTGATAAATGAAGGAGGAGTTAGGAGGGGAATAGTCATAAAAATAAGAAGCAATCGGTATAGTATGGCTATGCTCATACTTACAGATTGCTTCTTAGGTTGAACAGAAGAGACTGAAATAACTAAAAGCGTTGTGTGATCGACTCAAGATATTATGTTTTAAAGATTCTCAATGACAAATAAGATACTGAACGGATGGTAGTGTTTTGAAATATATATTTGTATAGGTGCAGTATGTATTGGTAAGAGCCAGTGCAATTATTTACAAGATAGCGATATAGCTCGATATGCGGCTCCTTTACTCCATGGACTCGCACGGAGTGCAACAACGCTGCGGATTTCTCCAGTTACCAGTACGCATCGTTGCACTCCATGCACTCGCACGGAGTGCAACGATGCGTTTTGGTCCGGGACAGATGATAGCAATCTTTCAATCCATACACTCGCACGGAGTGCAACTGATGCCATGTAAACCAAATTATCTACCTGATATCTTTCAATCCATACACTCGCACGGAGTGCAACACCAACGTCCCATATTATTCATTTTTTTAATTACTTTCAATCCATACACTCGCACGGAGTGCAACTTCGCGTCTTGAATCCCTTGCCACACAAGGGCAAAAACGTCTAAAAGCGCGAACCTCTTATTTAGCTTACTCAACACCAGCCCAAATTGCAATAAAATCCCCGACATCCCTTGCTAAGCAAGGAGCGCGAACCTCTTAGGGTTTTGATGTGAGCTTGGGGTTCGCGCTAGTGAACGTTATTGGCTCATCTGCAAACGATATCTTTTATCTTTCCACTTCCATCCCCGATCAAAACGGCTTGCATAGAAAAGTATCTTTTCTACACAAGCCGTATGGTTCTCTATTCTCTTACACTTACAGCTCAATCCCATTCTTTTCTATAAGTTCCCGAAACGTCATACTCACCATGTTCAGACTGGCAACCAACAGGATAAAAATATCACTTACTGGGCTTTGCGAATCTTTGGTTTATTTTCATTTTCGCAAACCATCTTCTACGTTACATCTTGACGCATTTTTTTCGGCTGTTAGGTAAGAAGACGATCTTCACGCTTTTTCTAAATATCGCCTACATCTAGCTCCAGTAAAACCTCGGAGATATGATCCAGAAAAATATTGTTCAGTGCAAAATAATCATTTTCTCTGTGGATATTTACTTCTATGTGTACTCTTTTCAAGTTCGCGCTTTGATTATGGTTTTCGCCATATTTTATCCGTGCATCATCATGATATGCGCTCTAGACAAAGGATGATTAGTTTATCATAAACGAATGAGGAATGCTACTATACTTCAAAATAAGGAATTCATCATGAATACGATATCCGATTAAATACGTAGGAATAAGCGCGAACCCCAAGCTCACATCAAAACCCTGGGAGGTTCGCGCTCCTTGCTACGACTGGGTTTTGAGCATTTTGCTTGTGTTTGATTGTCTTTTTAGGTACTCTAAAAAAGAGGTTCGCGATTTTGGCAGTATTTTTCCTTATGTAGCAAGGGCTGAAGGCCTCCACAACTCCGCGCGAGTGCGTGGATTGAAAGAACTTTGATGCTGATCTACGTGGTACAGAGCCTGAGTCGCACTCCGCGCGAGTGCGTGGATTGAAAGTTCTTTTCGTTGTTGTTTGTCTGATCCGAAGATTTGACGTCGCACTCCGCGCGAGTGCGTGGATTGAAAGACCGTACCGAGAACAGCCACTTGGTCCTGTCCTACTGTCGCACTTCATGTGAGTACGATAAGTATTGTCTATTTAATTTTGCAATTAATATTACGTAAATAACTTAGTTTTAATCTATACAATTTCTTTTATTCAATTTGTTATCTAAAAATTCATCAAAACTCAAAGACCCCATTTCTGCCTAGTTGCAGAAATGGGGTCTTGATTCTCTTTACACTTTATTATTAGTTCAACTTCATAGCATTTGTATAGTACTCTCTTTTGTGATGTGTTCATCAAATTTCCAGTTTAATTAAGCAAGAATTTTTATAAATAAGGTCTATTTAAATTTCAAAACTCAAATAGAGATAGATTCAATTTTCCTATACCTTGACTCTAAAAGAATGCAGGCAACCAAAATTTGAAAATATTCCATTATCTATGCTCAATTTATAATTCAAAAAATTTAATTGCATCTTAACACTAGGTATTTTACTTCAAACATTCACACGCAGTACAACTTAGTTACTAACTACAAGGTTGTCAAAATCAATGGCTCCTTTCAATCTATGCACTCGCACGGAGTGCAACTTCAATCGTTTACGAATCGCGATTATGATGCATATCTTTCAATCAATGCACTCGCATGGAGTGCAACCGTACACCTTCATTAGTAGTAGAATCTTTTGATCCTCTTTCAATCAATGTACTCGCATGGAGTGCAACGAAATAACGCAGGCGATTTATGGTACTGGTTCTCCACTTTCAATCCATACACTCGCACGGAGTGCAACGATTCGCGCAGCCGTTATGAAAGGCTATCCGGATGCTTTCAATCCATACACTCGCACGGAGTGCAACATATGAGCTTTCGCCTTCTGATCGTATCGTATGCTTTCAATCCATACACTCGCACGGAGTGCAACTGCGCGCCTTGAATCCCTTACCATACAAGGGCAAAAACTTCCAAAAACGCGAACCTCTTATTTAGCTTACTCAACACCAGCCCAAATTGCAATAAAATCCCCGCCATCCCTTGCTAGGCAAGGAGCGCGAACCTCCTAGGGTTTTGATGTGAGCTTAGGGTTCGCGCTAGTAGACATTATCGGCTCATCTGCAAACGACATCTTTTATCTTTCCACTTCCATACCCAATCAAAAAACGGCTTGCATAGAAAAGTATGTTTTCTACACAAGCCGTATGCTTCTCTATTCTCTTACACTTACAGTTCAATTCCGTGCTTTTCCAGCAGTTCACGAACGGTCACGCTAACCATAATCAGACCGGCAACCGGTGGGACAAAGGCGTTACTTGCCGGTGGCTGCTTCGCTTTGCGGATCTCTGGTGCATTTTCAGGTACGATCTTCTGAGTCACGTCCTGACGTGGCTTTTTCGGTTCTTCGGTGGAGAAGACGACTTTTACGCCTTTGCGGATACCATCTTTACGCAGCTTCGTACGTACGACGCGAGCGATTGGGTCCATATGGGTTTTGGAAATGTCGGCAACTTGGAAACGAGTTGGATCGATTTTGTTGGCTGCACCCATGCTGGAGATGATCGGGATCTTGCGCTTCAGACACTCCTTGATCAGATGGACTTTGTAAATGATCGTATCGGACGCGTCGATCACATAATCCAGATCGTATTTGAACAGTTCCTCATACGTCTCTTCCGTGTAAAACATATTCAGTGCAATCGCATCACATTCGGGGTTAATCAGCTTGGCGCGTTCGACCATCAGGTCTGCCTTTTTCTGACCGACCGTTGTCGTGAGCGCATGAATCTGGCGGTTGATGTTCGTAATGTCCACGACGTCCTTGTCGATCAGGATGATACGACCAACGCCTGTACGTGCCAGCGCTTCAACCGCAATCGAACCAACACCGCCAATACCGAGGACAGCAACGGTGCTGTTCTTCATTACTTCAATACCTTCCGGGCCAAACGCTAGCTCGGTGCGGGAAAATTGATTTAGCATAAATAAGCTCCTTTCAATATGTTTGCTTATACCATGTTGAGACTTCTTTACTACATTCTATATTGTATTAACCGTCATGCACAATCTCATTCAAGTTACACCGTTTACTCCAGTTCATATGATTGTCTCATAGCATGGGTTAACCCCCATATCCAGCATGATGCCAGACACAGGGGTTGAGTAGACATGCAATCCAAACCAATATATGCGTGAAGCCATTACATCGCAAGGATACAGACATAATCAGCAGACAGCTGATTGTGCCGTATTTAGTTTTTGTCGATAACTGGCTTTTTCGGAGCTAGACGGATATGCAAATCTTCCAGTTGTGCTTGATCGACTGGTGCCGGAGCATCCATCAGCAGATCGGTTGCACTTGCCGTTTTCGGGAAAGCGATCGTTTCACGCAAGTTGGTGCGACCAGCCAGCAGCATAACGAGACGATCCAGACCGAAAGCAATACCGCCGTGTGGTGGCGTACCATATTCAAACGCATCCATCAGGAAGCCAAATTGTGCGCGTGCCGCTTCCGGGGTGAAGCCGAGCATTTCGAACATTTTCTCTTGCAGATCGCGTTGGTAAATACGCTGGGAACCGCCGCCTACTTCGTAGCCGTTCAGGACGATATCGTACGCTTGCGCACGGATTTTGCCCGGATCGGTGTCGAACAGTTCCAGATCCTCTTCGTACGGACGAGTGAACGGATGGTGTTCCGCCACATAGCGCTTGGATGTTTCGTCGTAACCAAGCAGCGGGAAGTCGACAACCCATACAAATTTGTATGCTTTATCGTCGATCAGACCGAGGTCGCGTCCGATCTTCAGACGCATTGCGGCCAGTACATCGGCAACGACTTTTTTCGTATCCGCGGAGAACAACAGCAGATCGCCTTCTTCGGCATTGGTCGTTTCACGCAGTTGTTGAATCTCATCTTCGCCGAGGAATTTCACGATTGGACCGCGGAATTCGCCTTCTTTTACTTGAATCCATGCCAGACCTTTGGCACCGTAACGCTTCGCGTATGGCTCCAGACTGTCGATTTCTTTACGTGTCCATGTGCCGCAGCCTTTGGCGTTCAGCACTTTCACTTCGCCGCCTTTTTCGATGACGGTTGCGAATACTTTGGCACCGCTGTTCGCAACGATATGGCTAACGTTTACCAGTTCCAGACCGAAGCGCAGATCCGGTTTGTCGGAGCCGTATTTGTCCATCGCTTCCGCGTGAGTAATGCGTTGGAACGGAACCGGGATGTCCACGTTGATCGTTTCTTTGAACAGACGTACCATCAGTTGCTCCATCATGCCCAGCAGCTCATCGCGCTCAACGAAGGACGTCTCGATGTCGACCTGAGTAAATTCAGGCTGGCGATCCGCACGCAGATCCTCGTCACGGAAACAACGAGCGATCTGATAATAGCGTTCCAGACCACTCACCATCAACAGCTGTTTGTAGATTTGCGGCGATTGTGGCAGGGCGAAGAATTCACCTTCATGCACACGGCTTGGTACGAGATAGTCGCGCGCGCCTTCTGGAGTACTCTTAGTCAGGATCGGTGTTTCTACATCGATGAAGCCCTGCTCGTCAAGGTAGTCACGGAATACTTTGGTCGCTTTGGAACGCAGAATGAGCGTTTGCTGCATTTCCGGACGACGCAGATCCAGATAACGATATTTCATACGTAGCGATTCGTCGACTTCTACGCCGTCTTCGATAAAGAATGGTGGTGTTTTCGCTGCATTGATTACTTCGATTTCAGTAATGCGTACTTCGATATCACCCGTTGGCAAGTTTGCATTGATCGTTTCTTCGTCACGGCGAACGACTTCACCTTTGACCGACAATACATATTCACTGCGGACACGATCAGCGATTTGCAGTGCATCGCCGGAGTACGCCGGGTTGAATACGATCTGTACGATTCCGCTGCGATCGCGCAAATCGATAAACAGTACGCCCCCGAGGTCGCGACGAGTTTGCACCCATCCATTCAATGTGACTGTCTCGCCGATGTTGGCGGCGGTCAGCTTTCCGCAGTTGTGAGTCCTTAACATATTACATTCTCCTTTTGTAGTGAAATATACATCCCGCTTCATTCGACTGCTGTGTGATCAGCAATGCGAGCGGGTTGATGGTCGTGCATGAAATGGTAATATCCGAAACGTTCGGAGCTTACCAGCTTATTATTTTTTAAAAGTGTATTGCTTTATTTTAAGTGGTTAGCCAGCTCTACTAGCTTGACGGTTTGCTGTTCGCCAGTCGCCATATGCTTGAGCGCGATTTCGCCGTTTGCCAGCTCGTCATCGCCCAGAATGGCGGTATAGCGCGCTTCCAGACGGTCAGCCGATTTCATCTGAGCTTTCATTTTACGTCCCAGATAATCGCGTTCTGCCGCAAAACCTAGTGTACGCAGCTTGAAAAGCTGCTTGACGGTTTCTTTCTCAGCTGCTTCACCGAGTGCGATTAGATATACATCCAGCGGCTTGCTTGCAGGTACATCGACGCCCTGACTTTCCAAAATCAGTTGTAGACGCTCTAAGCCGATACCGAAGCCGATACCAGGTTGTTCCGGTCCACCTACTTCAGAGACGAGCTTGTTATACCGTCCACCGCCGCCGATAGTGTCGATAGCACCGATGCCCTGTGCTTTGTATTCAAACGCAGTGTGCGTATAATAATCCAGTCCGCGCACCAATCGTTCGTTAACGGTGTAGTCAATATCCATCGCTGTCAGGTAATCCTGTACATGCTGGAAATACGTACGGCTGTCTTCATCCAGACTATCCAGAATGGAAGGTGCGCCGACGAATTTGTCCTGATCCACTTTGCAGTCCAGTACACGCATCGGATTACGTCCCATTCGCTGCTGACAATCTTTGCACAGCGTTTCTTTCATCGGACGTAGGAAGCCAAGCAATGCTTCATTGTAAGCGGCGCGCGTCTCGGATGTTCCGACGGAGTTAATCTCCACTGTGACATCCTTCAAGCCCAATTCTTTGAAAAATTCCAATCCCAGTGCGATTACTTCAACATCAATCGCCGGATCGACCGAACCGAACGCTTCTACGCCAAACTGGTGGAATTGACGATACCGTCCAGCTTGTGGACGCTCGTATCGGAACATCGGTCCCATGTAATACAGCTTCGTTACGTCCGGCAATCCGTATAACTTGTTCTCTGCATAGGCGCGTACCACACCAGCCGTCCCTTCTGGACGAAGGGTCATGCTACGACCACCCTTGTCTTCAAAGGTGTACATTTCCTTCTGCACCACATCCGTCGTTTCGCCTACACCGCGCTGGAACAGCTCAGTTTGCTCAAACAACGGTGTACGAATCTCACGGTAATTGAATCGTCTGCACAGCTCTCTTGCTTTTTCTTCGACATACTGCCATTTCTCCACAGTGCCCGGCAGAAAATCCTGCGTGCCTGTCGGTTTTTGAAACGCCATAATTGCTCCTCCTTCAATCAGCTGAAGACCAGTGACTGTTTATGATGACTTTTTATTTTTGAGAACACAAAAAGCCCCACGTCACTGTTTTCACTTGCAAAACAGGGACGAGGGACTGGATATACCATTCACCCGTGGTGCCACCCACATTTCGAATGCTGCCGTGATCCGGCGTACGACTGATATGTTGCGCCATATGCCATTAGCAGATGACTACATATACAGCGGTTGTCTGATGAATCAAGCCGTTTCATCCATCCACATTCGCTTCATTAAAAGCGGTTAACGCCCGCTGACTACGCACAAAGTTACTTGGATTCCAAAAGCGGTATCCGCAATGAAGTCAAATCGACTATTCATCCGGCGATATCCAGCATATGCTTGTATACCGTTGCCTGCTTTTCCATCTTTCACTTTCTGTTCTCGGGGAGGTCTTTTCGCACCGTCGTCCAGGGATTCCTTGCAGCCTAAGGGAATGCCTCTCTTTTTCCAAAATGGAACTGTTCGTTGTCGGTGGTACTTTTCCCGTCCATGAATCGATCATACAGTTTTGCCTAACATATAGTATACCATCTGGCAGCTGTTCAAGCACTACTTTCCTGCTTTCTGTTACGAGACAGCTCCATGTTATATTTACCGATTGTAATGAAGTACTGTAGTAAAGTCAATACTTTTCAGACAAAGAAAAAACCTGCGGCAACGGGCCGCAGGCCAACAAGTATGTTAAAAGGGGGTCATGGGTTCATTATAGATGGTGTTTGTTAAGAGAAGATGTTTCCTATATTACAGTTTCATTACAATAGGTATAACATGCATGGTCAGATGATCCAAAGCCCTTGTTTATCAATGGTTTTAACAAGTCTTCAAGTAGCAGTCATATACTAGAAGCATCTCTTTGTCTCTCAAACAAAATAAAAAGCCCGATAGTATATACCGGGCTTTTCGTCGTTTATATTGTATACGTATATGATCCTGTAGATGCACATTCTGCAAAACGGAAGACTATTCTAATACTTCCACGAATGCATTGTTCGTGCGCAGCTTCTCTACCACTGCTTCTACATCCGCTTCCATCACAGTAGCAGATAATACATATTTCAGATCGTCATAATCTTTGTCGGTTGCACTGAACGCACTCCAACCATCCGCATCGTTGCGACGGTTTGCTGTATCGTCGTCAGTAACCTCATTGCGTTTGCCATCTTCATCAATAATAGCTGTTGGCGGTACAACCGTGCCTGGACCAACACCAGCAGATACGCCGGACGCTGTGCCGCCGCCTGCCGCTCCACCCGCGTTTAACGGAACAAGCGGAACGAGAACGCGGCTGCCTTGGCTAATTTGCTTATCAAGGCGTCCAACTTCTAGATTTTTGACATTAAAAGTTTGTAAAGACGTTTGTGCACCCTGTGCCTGATCTTCGGTACGGAAATAAGCCTGAATATGCTGGGTCATTATAATAACCTCCTCGCTAATGTACAGGTCGTCGTTCAGAAGACCTGTCAAAATAGGCTTGAACTAGGCGTTACATGTTGAGAATTACAATACTTTCAGCAGTTCGCGTACGAATGCGGGCTCGTCTTTTGGTGTGCGGGATGTAATATAGTTGCCATCTACAATCGCTTCACCATCTTGGAAGTTAGCACCAGCGTTCACCATGTCTACTTTCAATGGTGGATATGATGTAATGGTACGACCTTTCAGCAGATCAGCACTTGCCAGAATTTGTGGACCGTGGCAGATCGCTCCGATCGTTTTGTTGGCTTGACTGATTTCGGTCACGAAATTCAGTACATTCGGATCAAGACGCAGATTTTCGGGAGAAGAACCGCCCGGAATGACCAGCGCGTCATAATCGGAAGCTTGCACCTCGCTGATTGCTTTTTCGATTGTATATTCAGCTTTGCCATTTTTGCCAGTTACTTTCTCGCCTTTTTCCAGACCGATAATGTCTGCCTGATGACCGGCTTTGGTCAGTTCGTCGTAGGGAACCTGCATTTCAGTATCCTCAAATTCATTTGCCAACAGAAAAGCGATTTTACTCATGATGTGTATTCTCCCTTCATTGCTAGTGAATGATGTTCATATCTATACAGAAATGGACTTTGCGGTTCACGGAATTGCGCAGTGATGTTGCAGTCGTGGTGAGTGGAACCGCAAAGATGTTTTCGGTTTGTTATTACCCGGTTATAGACCGAATATAACAGAAGAATGGTAGATTCAAAGGTGAGAATTTGGGTACTTATTTACGCTTTTACAGGCACAATATTGCCATAATTGCATGAACATCGTGGATACTCTATTTATTCTGCTCTGGCTGGACTATCGACGATCAATGTTACCGGTCCCCAGTTAGTCAATGCCACGTCCATATCGGCGCCGAAGATGCCGGTTTCCACGGTTACTCCCTGACGACGAAGCGCCTCATTGAATGCTTCATACACAGGAACCGCCTGTTCCGGTCGTGCTGCATCAATAAAGCTAGGGCGTCTTCCTTTGCGGCAATCGCCGTATAGCGTAAATTGCGATACCGACAGCACTTGTCCGCCAATATCGCTAATACCGAGATTCATTTTGCCCTGTTCATCTTCAAAAATACGAATACTGGCTACCTTGCCCGCCAAATATTCGGCGTCTTCTACGGTATCTCCATGTGTGACACCAACTAGCACCATCAGTCCTTTGCCAATCTGACCGACAATCTCCTCGTTCACGGTTACGGATGCGTGCTTGCAGCGTTGAATAACAACTCTCATATGTAAGTCTCCTTTTACGATGATATCTAACATACACGACAATGTTGATCCAGCTTAGTTGGTCTATCCTATAGGTGAATAATATGACTAAAACTATCATACTCTTTTGAAAATGAAAAGCAGCCGACTCCGCGATACTACGGAATTGGCTGCTTTCATTTGACACCATTGCAATTACAGATTGTTTGACTATTCACAGACAGCGTCTTGTACACAATGACGACATCACTTATTGCATAATCCGGTGCACCGTATATACATCTTGCACGCGTTTGATCTTATCGACGACAGATTGTAGATGATCGGTATTGCGGATCATGATGGTCATGTGAATCATCGCCATTTTATTTTTGTCCGAGCGTCCAGAGACGGCGGAAATATTCGTTTTGCTCTCGGCTACCGTTTGCAGCACTTCGTTCAGCAGTCCGCGACGGTCGTGACCAGTGATCTCGATATCCACGTTGTAGTTCGCTTCTACCGCATCTTCCCACTCTACTTCAATCACACGAGCTGCTTCACTATTATCGCTCACATCCGGCACGTTCGTGCAGTCGCTGCGGTGAACAGATACACCGCGACCACGCGTAACATAACCGACAATATCGTCACCAGGCACGGGATTACAGCAGCGTGCAAAGCGCACGAGCAGATTGTCAACGCCTTTGATGCTCACGCCATGTGTTGGACGGCGTTTTTGCTCCGGTGCAGCGGTTTTGACTTCTTTAACCTGTGAAGACAATTCGATAATACTCGATTCTTCCTGCTCCCGGCGTAACTTTTCCGTCAGTCGTGTACAGATTTGTGCAGCCGTAATACCGCTAAATCCGATCGCTGCCAGCATATCCTCTACATCGTGGAATGCAAACTTCTTGCCGACTTCCAGCAGTTTGTCATCGGTCAGCCAGACAGAAGGTTCGAGGTTCAAGCGCTTCATCTCACGTTCGAGCGCTTCACGACCTTTTTGTACATTTTCCTCACGTTTTTCCTTTTTGTACCACTGCTTGATTTTGCTGCGCGCATGGGAAGACTGAGCGATCTTCAGCCAGTCCTGACTTGGTCCATACGAATGCTTGGATGTCAAAATCTCGATAATATCGCCTGTTTTCAGACGATGATCCAGCGGTACAATCCGTCCGTTCACCTTCGCGCCAATCGTACGGTTGCCGACCTCGGTATGAATGCGATACGCAAAATCAAGCGGTACCGAACCATTTGGCAACTCGATCACTTCACCTTTTGGCGTAAATACAAACACCAGATCGGAGAAAAAGTCCATTTTCAGCGACTCCACAAACTCGGACGCATCCTGAGCTTCATGTTGCAGCTCCAGAATTTCTTTGAAAAACGGCACTTTATTTTCCATTACGCCGCCATTGGAGCCGCCTTCTTTGTATGCCCAGTGAGCAGCGATACCGAACTCAGCTGTACGGTGCATATCCCACGTACGAATCTGTACTTCCGTCGGCTCACCATTCGGTCCGACTACGGTTGTGTGCAGCGATTGGTACATATTCGGCTTCGGCATAGCGATATAATCTTTGAATCGACCCGGCATCGGTTTCCACAATGTATGAATAATCCCGAGTGTGGCGTAACAATCTTTGATATTGTCAACGATAATACGAATCGCCAGCAGATCGTAGATTTCGTTAAATTGCTTGTTTTTGTTCGTCATCTTCTGATAAACGCTATAAATATGCTTTGGACGACCAGACAGATCGGCGTCAATGCCCATTTCCTTGAGTTTCTCGTGAATACGGTCAATGACGTTATCGATATACTGCTCACGTTCAGCGCGTTTTTTGTGCATCAGATTGGCGATGCGGTAGTATTGCTGCGGATTCAAATAGCGGAGTGCAATGTCCTCCATCTCCCATTTGATCGCGGAAATACCGAGACGATGCGCGACCGGACAGAAAATCTCCAGCGTTTCATAAGCGATACGGCGCTGACTTTCTTCGGACTGGTATTTCAAGGTACGCATATTGTGCAGACGGTCTGCCAGTTTAATAACGATAACCCGAATATCCTGAGCCATCGCGATAAACATTTTGCGGTAGTTCTCGTTCTGCTGTTCTTCTTTGGAGCGGAATTTGATCCGTTCCAGCTTGGTCAGACCATCAACCAGCATCGCACAGGTGTCGCCGAAACGGCTGCGGATTTCTTCAAGGGATACGGTCGTATCTTCAACAACATCATGCAGCAGCGCGGCGATGATCGAGATGGTGTCCATCTCCATGCCCACAACAATATCTGCAACTGCCAGTGGATGCAAAATATAAGGTTCTCCGGATTTGCGTACTTGACCGTGGTGAGCCTGCTCGGCAAACTCATACGCCTCATTGACGCGCTCCAGATCCTTTGGTTTTATATAGGCGGACGCCTTTTCGAGTAATCGCTCTATGCCCATGGAATCGTTGTCGTATCCTTTCTATTTGCAAAATAACATGCACGCCCTACTGGTACAGCCGGACGCAGCATGTAACACATTGGATTGTATATGAAAATGTTGACGTTTGTATGGAATCTTTTTCATGATACCAAACTCAAAATGGAACCTGTTCAGCAGTAAACACGGCGGCAGGTTCTCAAAAGAGGTTTCCCCTAATTATGCCTCTTGCACCTAACGGCGTCAACCGTTATACATGAAGGGTTTGTAAAGATTCCATACAGTCCCGCTGTCGACCTTTCGATTGCAAAGTATCCACATCCCTAACAAACAACGCGAAAATCTGTATTGAAAAAACCGGGCAAACTCATTAAGCTATTAAGGATGCAAATACGCACGTGCATAATGTACATATCAATCGACCTTTAAGGAGTGAAATGAGTGCAGCGTGAAATTCAAGTAAATGAAAAATTGTCGTTCGGACCGGGACTGCTGCTCAGTTTGCAGCATCTTTTTGCTATGTTCGGAAGTACGGTGCTTGTACCGAATCTGTTCAAAGTCGATCCCGGCATGATTTTGCTAATGAACGGTATTGGCACCCTGCTGTATATTTGGATCTGTCGCGGTAAAATTCCCGCTTATCTCGGTTCCAGCTTTGCCTTTATCGCACCGGTTACGCTTGTCTTGACCAAATACGGTTACGATGATACCGGCTATTCACTGGCACTTGGTGCTTTTATCGTGACTGGCGTCATCTTCCTGCTCGTTGCCCTGCTCGTCAAATATGCAGGTACTAGCTGGATTGATATTGTATTCCCGCCCGCAGCGATGGGTGCAATTGTCGCATTGATCGGATTGGAGTTGATTCCGGTTGCTGCACAGATGGCAGGCTTTATCGCTCCATCCGGTGTAGATGCAACTACATGGACACCGGATGGTCGAGTCATTACGTTGTCGCTCGTCACCCTTGGCGTGACACTGATCGGCGCCGTTACCTTCCGCGGCTTTCCCAAAATTATTCATATTCTAATCGGTATTGTCGTCGGGTATGTACTGGCATTCCCGCTCGGTCTGGCAGATACAACGCGAATTACCGAAGCGAGTCTGATCCAGCTGCCGCATATTACAACACCTACATTTAACTGGTCGGTCATTCTGACGATCATTCCTGTGGCCCTGGTCGTTATCGTAGAACATGTCGGTCATCTACTCGTTACCAGCAATATCGTTGGCAAAAACTTGTCCAAAGACCCCGGCTTGCATCGCTCGCTCATGGGTAACGGTATTTCGACCATTATTTCCGGGTTTGTCGGCTCGACACCAAATACGACATACGGTGAAAATATCGGCGTTATGGCATTAACCCGCGTGTATTCTGTATATGTAATCGGTGGCGCGGCGGTTATCGCAATTGTATTGTCGTTCTCTGGTACGTTTACTGGCGCAGTCTCTGCTATCCCAACACCGGTTATGGGCGGCGTATCACTACTGCTGTTTGGCGTCATCGCCGCATCTGGTCTGCGCATTCTGGTTGAACAAAAGGTCGATTATTCCAAAGCGCAAAATATGCTGCTCACTACCGTTGTACTGATTACCGGTCTGAGTGGTGCAACCGTAACATTCGGTACGGTACAGCTTAAAGGTATGGCGCTGGCAACAATCGTCGGCATTCTGCTCAGTCTGTTCTTCCGCATCTTACACGTCACCGGCTTATCCAACGACAAAAATGATGAAGCACCACCTGCGAAGATTCCAGACTGATTCCTCCCGATCAATACACAACATGAATATACAAAAAAGGACTGTTCCGTTACGGAGCAGTCCTTTTTTGCTATCGATGCCAAATAGACTAACATTTCATTTGCATTCCCTTTTATATTCGGCGGATATAATTTCCTGTCGATTGTGCATGTCCCAGTAGGATATCTTGGTTGTTCAAACCATCCTCAGCAAGTCATTTTCTTATAATACGATCTTGCATGTTACTCTCGTATTGCCTACCTGCGCTGCCGAACCAGTGCCGGTCGGCTAGACGTGTTATAGGAAAATAATTTGCTTGCTCTGTAATGCCCATGAATATTGATGATTTATTTGTTTGCTTTGTGAAGCCGGAAAATGCGCGACACGCCTTTGTAAATGAATTTCGACTCTTTGGTTAATAGCGGTCCGAGAATCGCCAGAATGAGTACATAGATCGCGGCAAATGGTTGTAGAATACCCGATAGCGCTCCAGCAGCACCCAGATTCGCCACAATAATGGAGAATTCGCCACGCGACATAATCGTCAGACCGACATTGGACGATGCTTGCGGAGACAGATTGGCGGTTTTGCCTGCCATCATACCTGCTGTATAGTTACCGATCATCGTAACGATCACTGCGCCAATTGCCAGCCATACCGCATTGCCACCCAGTGACAGTGGATCAATCGTCAAGCCGAAGCTGAAGAAGAACAAGGCGCCAAAGAAATCACGGAACGGTAAAATAATCTTTTCAATTCGATGCATATGCGACGTTTCTGCCAGTACCAGACCGACCAGCAGCGCACCGATTGCTTCGGCAACGTGGATCGTCTCGGAGAAACCAGCGATCAGGAACAATGCAGCAAAGATCACGCACATAAAGATTTCGTTTGACTGAATATTGAGCGCTTTATTAAGCAGCGGAACCGCCTTACGCCCGACAATCAGAATCAACAGCATATATCCAAGTGCAATTGCTGCCGACAACAGAATGCCACCAATTGATGTTGCACCGCTAAGCAGCAAACCAGACAGTACGGACAGATACACTGCAAGGAAGACATCCTCGAACATAATAATGCCCAGAATCATCTCGGTTTCTGGATTGGCTGTCCGCTTGAGATCGACCAGCACCTTCGCCACAATCGCACTAGATGAGATGGTAGTGATACCGGCGATAACAAGCACTTCTTTTAGATCAAAGCCTGTCAGGAAGCCGTACAGCAGCCCCAGCGTAAAGTTAATACCAATATAGATCGTTCCGCCAATCGCAATGGAACGTCCTGCCTTTACCAGCCGTCCGACCGAGAATTCGAGTCCCAGATAGAACAGCAGGAAAATCACACCGATCTTGCCCATGAACTCAATCAGCTCTGCGCTCTGGATAAACCGGAAGTCCACAATACCGAATACCGGCGCATGCGGTCCAACCGCCATCCCTGCCAGAATGTAAAAGGGAACGACCGAGAATCGCAACTTGGTTGCCAGCAATCCTGCCAGCGCGACCAATAGCACAGCAATACCGATCTCGAATACAATGTAATCCATTAGCCGCTCCCCCTTTCAAGCAGCTCTTTCAACGCCGTGATGCCATTACGCTCACCAGCAATGACGAGTGTAGTGCCTTGTTGCAGTACATATTCCGGTCCCGGAATAATACGCTGCTCCTGCGCGCCGATACCTGCGATAATGACAGCGCCCGTTTGCTCGCGGATGGACAACTCGCCAATCGTTTTGCCGATGCAATGTGTGTCATTTTTGAGCTTGTACCATTCGATGCTCAATTTTGAAATGGACAGCTCCGCCTTTTCCAGTGCGCTTGGTTGATAGCTCATACCACCGATAATGCTCGCCAGCTGACGTGCCTCATGATCGTTGAGCGTCATCACTAGCTCATGATCGTCTGGACTAGATACCGGATTGCGGTATACTTCACGCTTGCCATCCTCATGCACAACGATTGCCACCTGATCACGGTCGTCTGTTTCCACTACAAATTTCCTTCCAATACCGGGCAAGTCCGTTTCACGAATAATCGCCATACTTCCCCCTCCTTTTTCTCTAAAGTTGAACATACTGACACATGAAAATGCTTGCATATAAACAGCATGCCTCTTTACCTAATACGCAATACATCCAAGCAGGTTTCAAGAAAACGTTCATTTTCGACCGATTTTGTGCAAAAAAGACCAAAAAACCCGATTTCGTCTACAACGACGACAAAATCGGGTTTTTATGAACATGCACCAAATGGATATTATTACCATTATAAAACAAGAAAATCTTTGCGGTATCTGGTTTGCTTTATCCCGATACTGCAATACATATTCTTTGTTGTAATTAGAACGGATATTGCGTAAGTGTGAATACCTCGATATCTGGCAGTTTTTCGCGTCCGTTCAGATCCTGCAACTCGATCATGAATGCTGCACCAACTACATTACCGCCCACTTCACGGATCAAGTTGACACAAGTCGCAATCGTACCGCCAGTTGCCAGCAGATCATCAGCGATCAGTACGTTTTGACCCGGCTGAATTGCATCAACGTGCATTGCCAGTACATCTTTACCGTATTCCAGCGCGTATTCTGCTTGAATTGTTTTGTATGGCAGTTTGCCTGTTTTACGGATCGGGATGAAACCTACACCAAGAGCATAAGCCAGCGGCGCGCCTACAACAAAGCCGCGTGCTTCCGGTCCAGCGATCACATCAATTTTCAGGTCTTTCAGCATGACTTTCAGTTCGTCGATGGACTGTTTGTAAGCCTCGCCGTTTTGCAGCAGTGTTGTAATATCTTTGAAGCTGATTCCGGGCTGCGGAAAATCGGGAATCACACGAATATGCTCTTTAAAATCCAAAAAAATCTCCTCCTAAAATTAGCGTTTATGATACGCCTTGCATACGGGAAATCATCCATGAAGTCAATTGCGGCAGATCACTTTCACATAACATATATTCCATCTCAGCCAGCTCGCCAAGCTCCCGGTACAGCTGTGAGCTATGCAGCGGACGTTTCGCCGGAGCCTGATTCATCTGTATGGTGCCATTGTGGCGAATGATGAACTCCAGCTCCTCGAACACATCCAGCATCATCTGTACCATGCGTACCGAGCTGGACGTTTTTTGACTCAGGTAAGGAACAAGCTTACTCTCGTCCGACATATGCTGACTGCTTTTGGAAAGCCAGCCGTAGATCAGCTTGAAGATGTCGCGATCGGGAATTTGCAGGCGTTCCTGCTGGTTCGGTCGGTCATGCAGCAAAATGATATTTTCCAGCGATGTGAATGTGGCAAATATATGATCCAATTGCTGAATATGCGCCGGTAATGATAACAGACATAATGTGCGTATGGCTTCTGCCCCATGCTGTATGGAGACATGATTGCAAGCCGCAATATCAACCTGTCTATCATAACCCCAAAGGGATACATCAGACAATTGGCTTTTTAAAGTTTCAGCACGTTTTTCATCGCAAAGGACACCAAGTTGCCCACTTTCTACCGCCATATAACGCGACCATTTGCTACGAATATGATGCAAATTGCGATCCCATTGCCCTGATCCGCGCCGATCCCAGATTTGTAAGCCCGGTACGGCGAGATCCTGTACCATCAACTGTGGTTTACGATTGCCGCGCCATTCGTTGATGCTTGTCTCAGCGAGTATATCGATCACATCGCCCTCGCTGAGCAGTTCCGCCAATTCCCCTTTCCCAAAAGCAACGCCTTCGATCATGCTGCCATCCTGCTCAACGACCAGCCGGAGATGATCCAGTGTTTTACCGATCGCTTTTGCCTGCGAAATGGTAGCGCCGCGCAGCACGATTTTGGGCAACGGATTGGACATACCAAACGGGGCAAGTCGATCTAGTTCCTCCACCGCTGCCAGTGTCAGTTGATCAATGTGACCTTCGTAGTCGGCTTGCGTTTGCGGAATCAAGTCTTCTTCGGTCAACAGGGTAGCGGCACGGTCATTCAGTTTACGGCGAAAGGCATCCAGCTGATCCCTATGTAAGCTCATACCGGCAGCCGACGGATGTCCACCAAAGTGATCCAGCACATCTTCACAATCCAGCAGCGCACGATATATGTCATAGCCTGCAATCGAACGAGCAGAGCCTTTGCTCATACCGGTTTCAGGATCGATTCCCAGCACAATGGTTGGGCGATAATACCGATCCAGCAGCTTCGAGGCGACGATACCGACAACGCCGGGATTCCAGCCTTCGCCCGCTACGACGATCACATCGGGAACACCATGCGGATACTGATCCTTTTCGCTTTCCAGCATGACGATTGCTTCCTGCACCATCCGATTGACCAGCTCCTGCCGAGACTTGTTGAGTTGATCCAGTTCAAAGGAAATACGATCCGCCAGACTCATATTTTCCGTCGTCAGCAGTTCGACCGCCCGACTCGCATGCTCCATCCGTCCACTGGCATTAATACGTGGCGCCATAGCAAAGGCGATACTCGTTGCAGTCATTTGCGCAGGATCGATGGCGGCGATATTCATCAGCGCTCGTACACCGGGAAACGAACTGTTTTTCATATGCTCGACACCGATACGTACCATCATCCGATTCTCATCTTCCAGAGGCATTAGGTCAGCTACCGTACCGATCGATACGATCTCCAGCCATGCTTCCGGCACGTTCTCCATACCAAGTAATGCCTGAGCGAGCTTGTAAGCGACGCCTACGCCTGCCAATCCTTTGAACGGATAGTTACAATAGGGTAGCTTCGGATTGACCAGTGCGACCGCCTGCGGCAATTCAGCTGGCGGTTCATGGTGATCCGTAACGACCACATCGATCCCCAGCGCATTCGCATGAGCAATCTGCTCTACCGCACTAATCCCGGTATCTACCGTTACGATCAGGGTTACGCCTTGTGCATGTGCCTGATCCAGCGCATGATTATGAAGCCCGTAGCCTTCTTTGGAGCGATGCGGAATATACATGTCAAAATCAGCATGCAGATGGCGCAGCAACTGGATCATGAGCGATGTGCTAGATACACCGTCTGCATCATAATCGCCATAAATCCAGATTTTCTCACTGCGTTCCAATGCCAATCGAATACGATCAACTGCTTCCTGCATACCTGCCAGCAGAAAAGGATCATGGCTCGCCGTACGACTGCCTTCCAGAAATGCTTCCGCCTCTGGCACAGTCGTATACCCCCGACCGCTTAATAAGGCTGCGGTCAGTGGCGCAATGCCAAGCTCCATGCTGAGCTGCTGGGCAGCCTGCTGATCCGGCGTAGTCACATTCCAGTGATATTGTGAATGAATCATGATGTTGTTCCTCCTTCAGTGAAGCATTCCGTCGCCCGAGCGTCCTTCGCTACGGTTCCAATCATAGTTGGACTTGTACGGATAACCGCCATTGTACGGGACAACCTGTACATGGACATGACTAACATGGGTGAACCGGGTTAATAGTAGATTTTTGGCATAATCGGCAATCTCAGCAGCTGCCTGCACGGTAATCTGCGGATTAACGCCGATGATCAGTTGAATATGCACACCATCTTCCTGCTCCTGTGCTTGCAACTGTTCGACAGTGATCACGCCCTGTACGCGCTGTACCGTCTCCATATAGTCGCTGGCATCCTGTTGCTCCATCGTATGTACCAATCGACCGTAGATCGACTGACGAGCCAGTACATACCCCTGACGCCATAAGATCATACTGACAATCAGTGCCGAGATCGGCTGTACGTAATACAGTCGGTCTTGTTGCAGCTCCAATGCGGCAATCGTACCGAGTAATCCTGCAAGCACGACAATAGAGCAGTACAGCGAATAGCGATGAGTATCTACCATTTCCGTTAATGTCGTATGGTTCAACTTGCTCACATATCGATAACGGTACCGAAAGATTCCTTCATTGACTGCCATCGCCAAAAAGACAAGCACAATCGCAAACGGTTTCGGCTCTGCCATTTCATCTGCCATTATATCGCGAATCGCTGAGATTCCGATTTCCAGACCACCTAGCAATAGCAACACTGTCATCACCATATTGGCAAATGGAATACCGCTACTTCCATTTCCCGACGATACATCGACTGCCTGTGCTCTGCGCGTTCGACGACCATCCTGCCGAAAGACACGATCCGTCAGCTGACGTGCTGTTGCCGCAGCTGTATATAACGCATCCCCGATCAACGCCTTGTTCATCGCGAGATATCCTGTGATTCCTTTGACAATTGCCAGCGTTAATCCAGTCAGCATCGATGTCCAGAATACCTTTTCCTGTTGCCGGATAAACTTGTTCTCCATTGCATTCCTCCTAAGACGAAAGGAAGCCGCGTCAATAGCTGGACGCGGCTTCAACAGTTGAAAGCTTACAGGGTTACGCCGGTTTCGACGCTTTTTTTACTTTTGGCTTTTGTTTGTTTTTCAGTACTAGCCAGAGCGGGCTCGCGATAAAGATCGAGGAGTACGCACCGAATGCCAGACCGATCATCATTGCCAGCGAGAACATGCGAATCGACTCACTACCCATAATGAACAGGAACAGACACGCAATAAATACGGTCAATACTGTGTTCAGGGAACGGGTCATCGTCTGAGAAATACTCCGGTTGACGATGGTCGCCACATCGCTGCCTTTTTTCTGTTTCGAGAAACGTAGATTTTCACGGATACGGTCAAAGATAACGATCGTATCGTTCAGTGAGTAACCAATAATGGTCAGTACCGCTGTAATAAAGGTCAGATCGACTTCCAAGCGGAAGATTGAGAAGACCGAGATGACGAGAAACGCATCATGCAGCAATGCTACAACGGATGCAACCGCAAACCGCCATTCAAAACGAATCGTTACGTAAATGATAATACCGATACTGGCAAGCAGTACGGCATAGATCGCGTTACGCTCCAACTCTTTGGCAATTGCCGGATCAACGGTATTGACTTCAAAGGAAGCCCCGCTATCCAGTTGCTTGGTGAATGCTTCTTTCAGCTGATTTTCCTGCGTATCGGTCAATACCGTTTCGAAGCGGATCGACATTTTGCCGCCGCTACCGATATTGATGCTTGGATCATTAGAAAAATTCAGTTTATCGACCACAGGCTGAACTTCTGCCTCTGTCAATTGCTTGGTCAATGTAATATCCACATTGGAACCGGAACGGAAGTCAACGCCATAATTTAAACCGAGCGTTGCCAGTGAAATAATACCGGCAATGGTCACAATAATGGAAAATGTGTAGAAATACTTGCTCAGCTTAACAAAATCATAATTCCATTTAAAGCGCATTTCGTTCACTCTCCTTTACGCCGAAATACTCCGGTTTGTTGATCAGTCTTCCCTTAACAAGCAGGGACAACAGATAACGGGAGAAGAACAAGTTACTTGCAATACTTACGATAATGTTAAAGATCAGAACGAGGGCAAAACCACGTACTGCGCCTGTACCCAGACCGAACATAACCGCGGCTGCGATAATCGTAGTCAACTGGGCATCCATAACCGTACCAAAGGAACTGCGGCTACCGGATTTGAATGCGGATTGGATGCTCTTGCCGTTAATGATCTCATCCTTGATCCGTTCAAACGTAATAATGTTGGCATCGACGGCCATCCCGACCCCGAGTATGAAGGCGGCAATACCTGGCAATGTCAATGTGAAATCACCTGCGATAAAGATCATCAATGTCAGCCAGATGTACACGATGATACAGAAACCGGAGATCAAACCTGGTACACGGTAAACAAGAACCATGAATAACAGGATCACGATCGACGCAGCAATACCTGCACGCAGCGTATCAGTCAACGATTGCTGACCGAGCGAAGCGCCAACACTTTGGGAATACACTTCGGTCAGCTTCAACGGCAATGCGCCCAGATTGATCTGGTCTTTGAGCTGCTGTGCTTCCTGAGTGGTGTAATCACCAGAAATGCTTGCTGTACCACCTGTCAGTTCTGCACGTACAACCGGTGCAGACAACAGCGTATCATTCAAGAAAATCGCCAGCGGCTGATTGATCAGACGTTTGGTAATTTCGGCAAATTTGCTTGCATCTTTTACCTGAATGGTGATCTCAGGTTGGTTCAACTGGTTGTAGACAACCGATGCGCCATTTTCCTTGAAATCATCACCTTGCAGTTCCACCTTACAGTATACTTTCAATGGATCTTCATTGGCATAAGTATCGGACGTTGCAGATGAAGTAGCAGCGCCAGTGCTAGGCGTCACTTCTACTGCTGGTGTCGATTCCGCACTCTGTGTCGTTACCGTGTTGCTGTCGGAATTGCTCTTGCTGTCTGCAGATCCGCTTGATTTGCTTGTTGTGTTGCTGCTTTTTTCCGTGGACGACGACTTGTCCGAGGATTGTTGGCTGGACGTATCGGTCGAGCATCCAGACATACTGCGGAACGTCAACTCTGCCGGCTCCTTCATCGTCTGGCGAACGGTTGCTTCATCCGTTACACCGGCGATCCGAAGGCGAATCCGGTCGGTTCCCTCCGTCGTAATCTCGGGCTCACTTGTACCGAGCGCATTCGCGCGTTGCTCCAGACTTTTCGCAGTCTGAATCAGGGATTCCCTGGTGACTGCTTCCCCTTGCGTGGTTGGCGTAGCCTGATACAAAATCTCAAAACCGCCTTTAAGATCCAATCCCAAACGGATGTCTTTAAATAGCGGGGTCGTTGCGCCGATGATGCCAGCTACGACCAGTATGACGACTACGAAACTGATGACTCTTTTCATCCCGTATGTGGTTCCCCTTTCATTCTCAATATTCCTATTATATCGGTGACACAAATGACAGTCAATTTACCGGTGGTCGACAAAACAAACAAGCTGATGCCAGTAAAACACCGGTCCCAGCTTCCCATTGGTCCAATGAATTTGCTTATCCTGATGTGAACAAAATCTTACAATTGCCGATCGTTTCATCCACGACCGATATCCGTCACGTTTCCCCCTTACCGTACGGCATCACCATTTTTCCGCTTCTTTGTACGAGGACATTGTGAGATAGTGCATCAGCTGATTGGGCTTCATCGACAAAATATCGTTGACCAGCGCATACAACCGTGGCATTCCCTGCTTTTCATACTTGCTGTTCAGGCAATCCCATAATTCCTCGGAAGTAATCTGCTCGTAACCCAGCATTTTGAACTCATCGATTTTGCTCTGGCACAGCGATTCGATCAGCTCCGTCAACTCCGCATTGCTCAATTCATCCATGTCCACCAGCTACCTTCCTGTAATAAGCTTCAAAATCATGTTCTTGTTCACATTGACCGTTGCCGGGGTATATCCCTGCCAGCACACCATACACCCTGTACCTTTCGGCAAGGAAATGGCGAATTCCTGCTATTGTTCATAAACTTTACATATAAAAATGAGGAATTCGCAGATTGCGATTACCAAAGCGTTATAAGCTATACAAACTAGTCGACTCCATAACTCTCTTTTGCCACATAAGAACATAAACCTTTTACGGAATAAGCACATATCCTACATACAGAGAAGCAATAAGCAGTGAGAATAGCGTCAATGGCAAGCCAATTCTTAAAAATTCCAAATATCGCAGTCGCTGATTGTCGCGTTCAGCCATTGAGGCTGCAATTAGACCAGCTGCCGAGCTTAACAAAGTGCCACTACCTCCGATGCCTGCACCAAGCGCTAGCGCCCACCAGATCGGATGAAGCACACCAGCTGATTCTGCATCCATCTGGATACCTGTTTCCTGCACCAGCGGAATCATTACAGCGATCCACGGCATATGATCCATTGCCATCGACAACAATCCAGTCATCCATAGCAAAATAAGTGCAATCCACGCCATACTGCCATTCGTCAACTCAATGAGTGCAGTCGCTCCCGTCGTGATCCAACCAGATTGCACCAATCCACCAGCAATAATGAATAACCCGGCGAAAAAGAGCAATGGCTCCCATTCCAGCTGTTTCAGCATCGTCCCTGTTCGAATACCCGCCAGCTGCCCAATCAGCAGCATAACAACTGCACCAGCCGCTGCAATCCAGCCCGGTTTCCATCCAAGAGCAGGAGCGATCATCAACAATATGATCGTTAAAATAAAGATTACCAGTACCGCTTCACGGCTACCACGTCGTACCGTCTGCTGTACATCTTGCGGATCTGTGATATTCCACTTCTCCGGTTGTAGCAAGAGCGGCTGAAAACGTAGACTTTTATAATAAACAAGCCAGATGCACAGCACTTGAATACAGAGCAGCACCCCAATAATCGGACCAAGCACCTGAATGAATGCCATAAAAGTTAGCTGCGGATTGGCAGTACCGATCCACATATTGCTTGTCTGACCGATAAGCGTCGCAGTTGCCGCAGTATTGCTGATCAGCACCGCTCCGATTAGAAAAGGAGCAGCCGGCAAACGGCATTCTTTGGCAATGGATAACAGCATAGGTACGAGCAGCAGCATCGTCGATACGGAATCCAGCAATGCCGAACAGATCGCTGTTAGCACCATCAGCCCAATAAACATCCATGCCGGACGTCCACCGCTACGTCGCAGCACAAGCACTGTTAAGACACGAATCCAACCGCTACGCCCCAGCACTGCTGATATGATCATCATTCCAGTCCAGAGCAGTAACATATCCCAGTTTATATACGTGAATACATGATTCCAGCCCGCAATACCGAGCAGAAGAAACAGCACTGCCGCCACAATGGCAATCAACGTCCGATTTAATTGATCCGTCATCCATACCGCGTACGCTATTAGAAATAATAAAATCGCCACCGTAGGCTGCCAGCTCATCATCGTTTCTGTCATCTGCATACAATCATCCTTTCCACTATGTATACACATCATAAGCAAAACAAAAGGACCTCGCCGAGGCGCAGGTCCGCTTATCTGTTACATCATCATGTAGTACGTTACTGAACGCATGTCAGTTCTTACTTTGTCATGCGTGCCAAAGATTCCAATAGATTTCACTTATACTTTAGCAGCTGGAACCGTCGTTTCTTTTACTGTAGAATGACTGATTGCTGAACGGTCAAACGTCAGCTTCGTTACATCATTCACACGCAGAACAACGATATCGTCTGTAATTTCCACGATTGTTCCGTGCAGTCCGCCGATCGTTACGACTTTGTCGCCTTTGGACAGCGTATTCAGCATTTGATTACGTTGCTTTTGCTTTTTTTGCTGAGGACGGATCAGCAGGAAGTAGAATACAACAAACATCAATACGAATGGCAGAATCGCTCCTACCAGATTACCTGTACCGCCAGTCGAAGCAGCTAAGTTAAACATGGTATTTCCCCCTTATTAAAATATAAACCGGAAGCCGGTTGTTCGGCACCCGTTGTGTTTCCATTGTCATCGCTTACTTTGCTCATAAGCATACGTCTTTATTAAAAGCCTTTGTCATTATCATGCAATCCGTACTGAGTGAAGAACTCGTCGCGGAAATCCAACAGACGATCATCCATGATCGCCTGACGCACATTGCGCATCAGATTCAGCAGGAAATGCAGATTGTGGTACGTAGTCAGACGCAGACCGAATGTCTCGTCCGCCTTGATTAGATGGCGCAGATACGCGCGTGAATAATTCTGGCATGTATAACAATCACAGTTCGGGTCCAGTGGACCAAAATCGCGCGCATACTTTGCATTACGAACTACAACACGACCTTCGCTTGTCATCGTCGTACCGTTACGAGCGATTCGGGTAGGTAATACACAGTCGAACATATCAACACCACGAATCGAACCTTCGATCAACGCATCCGGTGAGCCCACGCCCATCAGATAACGAGGCTTGTTAGTCGGCAAAAATGGCACTGTAAAGTCCAGAGCCTGATACATCAAATGCTTCGGCTCCCCAACGCTCAGTCCACCAATAGCATACCCCGGGAAATCCATCGAAGTCAAATCAAGTGCACTCTGCTTGCGCAGGTCTTCATGCATACCACCCTGCACAATTGCGAACAGCCCTTGATCATGCGAACGATTATGACTTTCTAGGCAGCGTTCTGCCCAGCGCGTCGTACGTTCCAGCGATTGTTTAACGTATTTGTACTCTGCCGGATATGGCGGGCACTCGTCAAACGCCATCATAATATCAGAACCGAGCGCATTTTGAATTTCCATTGCCACTTCTGGTGATAAGAACAGCTTATCTCCATTCAGATGAGAGCGGAAATGTACGCCTTCTTCAGTGATTTTACGCATTTCGCTCAAGCTAAATACTTGAAACCCGCCGCTATCCGTCAGAATTGGACGATCCCAGTTCATGAATTTGTGCAATCCACCCGCTTCATGGATCAGATCATGACCCGGACGCAAGAACAGATGATACGTATTACTCAAAATAATATGCGCATCCATCTGCTTCAATTCTTCGGGACTCATCGTTTTGACGGTCGCCTGTGTACCGACTGGCATAAATGCAGGCGTTTCGATCACGCCATGCGGCGTGTGCACGCGACCAAGACGCGCGCCAGACTGTTTACACGTTTTAATATGTTCGTAACGAATAGGTGATGACATAATGTGTATTCTCTTCTTTCTGCATTCAAGATTTCGTATATCAATGACATTGATTTTGCTGCTTCCATTTAGCGTTATAGCTATGATCTATGCAATCTGTCGCTATGTTGAACCCAAATGGTCTGATAGCAGTCCCATCCTGCCTACTGCTTTATTTAACATGTTCATAAGCTACAATGGACTTCATTCTTCATATAGCTACTCGTAGCTGCTCGTGCTATCGAACGGCTACATCGTACCTGTCTTTCCGTTCAAAGCGCCCATGGTTCGCGATTTCTACAAGAGCACAAAAAACAAGGCGGCACCGACATTTTATTATACCGGAGCCACCCTGTTTCGCACAAGCTATGTTTATCTGAATATATCGATTTCTATAGCAATGTCACTATCGCGTTCTACAACTTCTTTCGACTGCGATGATAGACAAGGAATTAATAAATAAACATCGCGTCGCCAAAGCTGAAGAACCGATATTCTCGCTCAATCGCCTCGTGATACGCCGCCATAATATGATCTCGTCCTGCCAATGCGCTCACCAGCATCACCAGCGTCGACTTAGGCAAATGGAAATTCGTAATCATCGCATCCACCAGACCAAACGTATGACCTGGATAAATGAAAATCTGTGTCCAGCCGCTTGTCGCTTCCAGCGGTTGACCCGCAAAGTCGCGTGCGACTGTCTCCAGCGTACGTGCTGACGTCGTACCAACGGCTACAATACGTCCGCCGCGCGCTTTCGTTTTATTGATCAGAGTCGCTGTTTCTGCAGGCAGAGAATAATACTCCTCATGCATCACATGATCTTCTACTGTCTCCACACTCATCGGACGGAATGTTCCCAATCCAACATGTAGCGTCACGAAGCCTACCGATACACCTTTGGCACGAATTTGATCCAACAGCTCTGTCGTAAAGTGAAGCCCTGCTGTCGGAGCAGCAGCCGAGCCTTCATTTTTGGCATATACCGTCTGGTAACGCTCACGGTCATCCAGCGTTTCCTTAATATATGGAGGCAGCGGCATTTCGCCAAGTCGATCCAGAATCTCTTGGAAAATTCCTTGATACCGGAACGATAATACACGCATTCCCATATCGCCTTCTTCTTCGATCACCGCTTCCAGCTCATCACTGAAATGAATAACAGCGCCAGGCTTGATCTTTTTACCCGGTTTCACTAGCGCTTCCCAGCGATCACCCTCCAATTGTGTCAGCAGCAAAATCTCTGCTTTGGCACCGGTATCCTTTTTCGTCCCAAACAATCGAGCCGGAATGACACGCGTATCGTTCAGAATGAGCGTATCGCCCTCGTGCAAGTAATTCAAAATATCGCCAAAATGCTCATGCCGAGTCTCACCGCTTTGTTTATTCAGCGTGAGCAAGCGTGATGCCGTTCGGTCTTGCAGCGGCACCTGTGCAATTAGTCGTTCTGGTAATTCAAAATCATATACATCCACTTTCATTGTTCATTTATCCCTTCACTATGTCTACATCATGATAATAATGTTGCAAAATGTCTTTGTAATTCGATCCTTTGTCTGCCATGCCTTTGGCACCCCATTGCGACATGCCCAATCCGTGTCCATTGCCTTTACCGGTAAATAAGAACCCGCCTGCTTCTGTCACACGTGCGTTGCCATCACCATTCATAATGACAGTGCTTGATGTACCTGTTCCTTGACCGGAAGCACCTAGCAGTACTGTTCCTGCGGCACTTAGCTCATCTTGTGAGTTACCGGAGCCAATGACCGTATATTTATCCGTACTGACCACATCGAACAATGTGCTGGGTAAGCCGTTCAACGCGGAACGGAACACATCAGGATATTTAACAGCAACTACATTGCCATTGACCTTGATCTCGGTTACACGACCGGATGGACCGCGTTCGGTAATTTGAATCGAAGTGATCGTTGAAGGCAGACTGGACGTCGTTTTCCCTTTCAATGTTGCCACCAGTTGTGCCGACGTATATGGTCCTCTGATCCATTGATAACTGTTCGATTCCGGCACTACTTCCAATACAGTTGCTGCATCACCTGGATTGAGCTGGGCAACCGCCTGTACATTGCTCTGTACGACAGGCATTTTGCGAACATTCGTATTTTTGGTAGTTACCGTCATTTGATCCAAACCGGCATCAGTTTTGTCACCAGTCAGTTTGACATTGTCCTCGCGCACATAACCAGAATTTCCGTTGTCCAGTAGTACATGATACCACTTTTTCAACGAAGCCTGTGCTGCTTCATCTGCTTGCGAATCGACACTAACGAATACATCGCCACCACCGTTCCATACTTCCGAACTGTCTGCGCTGGCACCGCCCGCATTGGCAGAGAAGATCGTTTCGACCAGCTTGCCGTTTTTCATCACCACTTCGCCGTCCGTCGCATCAACAGCCGCAATGATCCGCTTATCTTCGGCACCTACGCCATTATAAGCCTGACTTAGCGTCGTATCAACCACATCGGCAATTTTAAATTTAGAGCCCTGTTCTTGAAAACGAGCATAACTGCGTGCTGCTACTGCTTGTGCTTTGAGCGCTTCTGCTGGCCATGAAGCCGAAACTTCACCACCAACAACCGAATACAAATATTCTTCCATCGGCAACACATTAATCCAAGCGAGTTGCCCATTGTAATTACTCAATTCAAAATCCCCACGATACGTGCGTGCAGAGCGTTCCGTTACTTGAGTACCGGAATCATTACCTTTGACCGTTAATACTGCACTATTGCCACTTAGCATATAATGATCGACCGGTGAAGGACTGGTTACACTGGACGTTACATTTTCGCGCATTATTAGCGCTGGTGCTGAACCGGATACCGTCGTTAAAGGAGCAGATGGCAAAGCGGCAGCAGCCGTTACTTTTAACTGTGCCAATCCAGTACTGTTGGCTTCTTCACCGATCCAGACTTGATACGAACTGCTGCCAGTCAACACGAGAAACGCATCCAATCCCGCATTTTGCGCTGTACTTAGCACTGTTTGCGCTTCTGCTGAACTGGCATAATTGCCTGCCGATAGATGCATATTTCCTTTCACTGCTGGTGTCTGTGTGCCAAGCAACGACTTGGCTGTCTGCGATACCCGTGTTGTCGCCGTCGTTGCTGCCGCCTCTGAAGCGTACATGCCAGTGTACAACTGATACACCGTGCTGCCGCCTTTCGAAGTAGCAAATACAATCGGCTTGTCGCTTGTTGGCTGCAATAGCTTGATCCCTGCCGCCGCTGTATCAAAGCTAGTCGTTTCCAGAACCTTTACCCGGTAGCCATCAATACCAAAGCTCGCCTGTCCGCCAATATCTGCCCACGAACGAAAACTTCCGCCGCTGTTCACCCCTACCTGCAAATCCCCAGCGGACTTCACATTAACAACCGGCACGATAGAAGAATACGTACTGCCACCATTAAAAAACAACCCGACCCGCACATCCTCCTCAAACGTCGCCGCTTGTGTATGCGGAACGTTGGACAGAAAAATAGCTGCAGCGGTCATAACCGCAACTGCCGCTGTACCGATTTTTTTGCCCATCTTCTTTTTCGCTGTTGCTGATAATAGCGGTCGATACGAACATATATTGTGATCCTGTAGTTGTTTTTTCATTACCATCTTCCTTCCCCTTGTCCTCCATTAGATTTCATTAGTTCTCATTTCTCTCATTAGCTCTCATTAGCTCTCATTAGCTCTCATTAGCTCTCATTTCTCTCATTAGCTCTCATTAGCTCTCATTAGCTCTCATTATAAACATAATTCTATCCGATCTTCATCCATAATGGATTCAACACATTCATCCAACCATGTAAAAAGTCCCAATATTCATTATACGCACATTTCCGCCAAATGACTTGGTGTCTTTTAAAATTGTTATCAATCAAAAAAACCTTCAAGAATATATCCTCATTTCGCAATAAGGATTTCCTATTCTTGAAGGCATTTCTAATACAGTACATGAACGAAAAGCAAATTCAATTATCTACCTTTCAAATCCTCTGGCATCGGAATCCCCAGATGACTATAAGCTTTCGGCGTTACAACACGACCACGCGGCGTCCGTTGCAAAAAACCCAACTGCAACAAATACGGCTCATACACATCCTCAATCGTTTGCCCTTCTTCACCAATCGTCGCCGCAATCGTATCCAAACCAACCGGACCACCGCGGAAGCTATGAATCATCGCTTCTAACATCTTATGATCGATCTGGTCCAAACCACAAGGATCAACCTGTAGCATATTCAGCGACTCCTCAGCAATCTCCGGCGTAATGATACCATCGCCTCGTACCTGCGCATAATCACGTACCCGCTTGAGCAGACGATTCGCAATCCGCGGCGTCCCTCGTCCACGAAGTGCAATCTCTTGTGCCGCATCGCCCAGAATCTCAATTCCGAGAATATCAGCACCACGGCTAACGATAAAAGTTAATTCATCCACCGTATAAAATTCCAATCGACTAACGACACCAAACCGATCACGAAGCGGTGCAGACAGCAACCCTGCTCTTGTCGTTGCCCCGATAAGCGTAAATGGCGGCAAATCCAGTCGCACCGACCGTGCACTCGGACCTTTACCAATCATAATATCAAGCGCTGAATCTTCCATCGCCGGATACAACACTTCCTCTACCGAACGATTTAGTCGATGAATCTCATCAATAAACAGCACATCGCCATCCTGCAAATTAGTCAGTAGCGCCGCTAGATCGCCCGGACGTTCAATCGCTGGACCGGAAGTCGTACGCAAATTAACGCCCAGCTCGTTCGCAATAATATTCGCTAACGTCGTTTTACCGAGTCCCGGTGGACCATACAACAGTACATGATCCAACGCCTCACCACGCATTTTGGCTGCTTCGATGTAAATTTTCAAATTTTCCTTAACCCGGCCCTGTCCGATATATTCAGCAAGGTAACGGGGACGCAGACTGAGTTCCACCGCTTGATCTTCCATCATCAAGTTAGCCGATATAATGCGGTCATCCGTCATCTTTATCGCTCCCCTCTTCTTGCCTTACGCAAGCTCATTTATCTATTCCATCATGAATTGAGCATAGCACAACTCAAATATACTTATGCAATCACAGGTGATCATCGAAACACCCGTATACATTACACGAATAAACCAAATCATGCAGCAAATCTATCTAGCATATAACTAATATCATATAATACGTCTGTACCATGTATAATATGTCTATGCAATATATAGTACGTCTATTCAACATATAATCAAATGCAATCATCCAGTACGCCCAACTAGAACATAACCAAGCATGATTATGTCAATATATAATTACATGAAATCATTTAATATACTTATTCCAGCATAAATTCCAGCACAAAACCAAACGTAATCGTGCACTACACCTATCTAGTACAAAAACTTAATGCATTCATGTAGTAACCCATCAGACACACAATATAATACATCCACAGTATGCTTATCCAGTATACAGCATTTTCAACGCACGTTTCATTACCGAATCCGCAGAATCTTCCGGGAACACCTCATGCTTGAGCATCTGCCAGATCCGATCCAGTTCGGTTTCCGTATATCCAAGCGCCTTCAAACCTTCACGTACTTCCGGCCACACTTCTCCCGATGAGACAGAAGACGAATCAATCGGTGCAAATAATCCTGTAGCAATAATGGAGCCACCAATTCCATCCAACTTGTCCTTCAAATCCAGAATCATACGCTGTGCCGTCTTCTTCCCTATTCCCGGCAGCTTGGTCAAAAATGTAATATTCTCCTGATAAATAGCTGCAATGACACCTTCCGGGCTACCACCACTCAAAATCCCCAGTGCCACTCGTGGACCAATACCAGATACTTCAATCAACTTACGAAACAATTTCTGCTCATCTCTGGTCGAAAATCCAAACAGTTGAATCGCATCTTCACGAACGTGATGATGGATATACACCATCACTTCACCGTTATTTTTAGCAATCGCATATGGATTCGGGCAAAAGACACGGTACCCTACTCCATTCACATCCATCACAACATATTCATTTTCCATATGAACTACAGGTCCGCGCAGAAAATCAATCATTTTTTCAATACCTCATTTAGTTTGGAATTCAAAACATAAGAATGTGCATGACATACAGCAACAGCTAGTGCATCCGCAACATCATCCGGCTTAGGAATCTTTTGCAAATTCAAAAACATCCGTATCATTTCCTGTACCTGACGCTTCTCTGCTTTACCGTAACCGACAATCGCCTGCTTCACCTGCATTGGTGTATATTCAGCAATAGGTAAACCCTTTTGCGCCGCTGCCAAAATTGCTACACCACGCGCCTGACTGACTGACATCGCTGTCGTCACATTCCGGCTAAAAAATAACTTCTCAAAAGCAACCATCTGCGGCTCATATTTTTCAATCAGCTGCACCATACCTTCATACACATGTACAAGACGATCTTCATCCGGCGTATGCGCCTCAGTTTGAATGCAACCATACTGCACTGGCGTCAGCTTACTACCATTTTTATCAATAAAACCGAAACCGACAATCGCAATTCCGGGGTCAATTCCCATAATACGCAAAACCATCTCTCCCCTATAATCATCCGTGTCCTTTACATATTCGCCTACGATCTTCAGCTTCACTTACTCTAGTTTCAATTCATAATAATGAACGTACATATCCCAATCTGCTTGTCTTCTATCATAAGCGAAATAAGCGAACATATGTATCATTTTTTTATTATATCAGAAAGTTTGACTATCGGGCTATGTTGCTTTGTTTAATGATCTGAATTTTATTTGCTACATCCTAATGAATAAAATTAAAACACAAAAAAACCACTATTCCTAAAGAATAGTGGTTTTTGGTATCGGGATGACACGATTTGAACATGCGACCCCCTGGTCCCAAACCAGGTGCTCTACCAAGCTGAGCTACATCCCGATATATGCCGGTGAAGGGACTCGAACCCCCACGGTTTCCCTCACGATTTTGAGTCGCGCGCGTCTGCCAATTCCGCCACACCGGCAAGTGTGAAGATATGAAAATAATGGCGCGCCCTAAGAGATTCGAACTCCTGACCTTTTGATTCGTAGTCAAACGCTCTATCCAGCTGAGCTAAGGGCGCAAATGGAGCGGACGACGGGAATCGAACCCGCGACCCTCGCCTTGGCAAGGCGATGCTCTACCGCTGAGCCACGTCCGCATTTTGCTTGTACTTCTCAGTCCATTTCCGCTTTTCGTTCGAAAACCAAAAGTGAAAATGGCGGAACCGACGGGATTTGAACCCGCGATCTCCTGCGTGACAGGCAGGCATGTTAACCCCTACACCACGGTTCCATCATTGCGGGGACAGGATTTGAACCTGTGACCTTCGGGTTATGAGCCCGACGAGCTACCGGACTGCTCCACCCCGCGTCGTTGAAAAAGAAAATCTAGATGGTGGAGACTGAGGGGATCGAACCCCCGACCCTCTGCTTGTAAGGCAGATGCTCTCCCAGCTGAGCTAAGTCTCCATCTCATGACCCGTAGGGGATTCGAACCCCTGTTACCTCCGTGAAAGGGAGGTGTCTTAACCCCTTGACCAACGGGCCTTACTTATAAACATCCTACATCATGTTAACATGTATTTCACAAACAGACAACCTGATCTTTACATATTAAATATATAGTATATTCAAATCTTTCTGGCGGAGAGAGAGGGATTCGAACCCTCGAGACGCTTGTGACGCCTACACGATTTCCAATCGTGCTCCTTCGGCCAACTCGGACACCTCTCCATATGGCTCCCCGAACAGGACTCGAACCTGTGACAACTCGATTAACAGTCGAGTGCTCTACCAACTGAGCTATCAGGGAATAGTCGCCACTCTCTAGAGTGGCTAGTCTTGCTGTTTCGCTTGGCAACGTCCTACTCTCCCAGGACCCTGCGGTCCAAGTACCATCGGCGCTGGAGGGCTTAACGGTCGTGTTCGGGATGGGTACGTGTGGAACCCCTCCGCCATCATCACCAAACGTGCAGATGTGTTCATCACCTGAAAACTGAATCCGAAACGATCCATCGCGTGTCTAGAATCTTGGATAAGCCCTCGACCGATTAGTATTGGTCAGCTCCATGCATTGCTGCACTTCCACCCCCAACCTATCAACCTCGTCGTCTTCAAGGGGTCTTACTAAACTTGGGAAATCTCATCTTGAGGGGGGCTTCACGCTTAGATGCTTTCAGCGCTTATCCCGTCCGCACGTAGCTACCCAGCGATGCTCCTGGCGGAACAACTGGTACACCAGCGGTGCGTCCATCCCGGTCCTCTCGTACTAAGGACAGCTCCTCTCAAATTTCCTACGCCCACGACAGATAGGGACCGAACTGTCTCACGACGTTCTGAACCCAGCTCGCGTACCGCTTTAATGGGCGAACAGCCCAACCCTTGGGACCTACTTCAGCCCCAGGATGCGATGAGCCGACATCGAGGTGCCAAACCTCCCCGTCGATGTGGACTCTTGGGGGAGATAAGCCTGTTATCCCCAGGGTAGCTTTTATCCGTTGAGCGATGGCCCTTCCATGCGGTACCACCGGATCACTAAGCCCGACTTTCGTCCCTGCTCGACGTGTAGGTCTCGCAGTCAAGCTCCCTTTTGCCTTTGCACTCTTCGAATGATTTCCAACCATTCTGAGGGAACCTTAGGGCGCCTCCGTTACATTTTAGGAGGCGACCGCCCCAGTCAAACTGCCCACCTGACACGGTCCCCGTACCGGATCACGGTACTAGGTTAGAACTCAGATGCGATCAGGGTGGTATCCCAACGGCGCCTCCAAGGAAGCTTGCGCTCCCTCTTCCTAGGCTCCCACCTATCCTGTACAAATCGCACCCCAGTTCAATATCAAGCTGCAGTAAAGCTCCATGGGGTCTTTCCGTCTTGTCGCGGGTAACCTGCATCTTCACAGGTATTAAAATTTCACCGGATCTCTCGTTGAGACAGCGCCCAAATCGTTACGCCATTCGTGCGGGTCAGAATTTACCTGACAAGGAATTTCGCGCTACTTAGGACCGTTATAGTTACGGCCGCCGTTTACTGGGGCTTCGGTTCATAGCTTCGCCCGAAGACTAACCACTCCCCTTAACCTTCCAGCACCGGGCAGGCGTCAGCCCGTATACTTCGCCTTGCGGCTTCGCACAGACCTGTGTTTTTGCTAAACAGTCGCTTGGGCCTTTTCACTGCGGCCCCCTCGTGCTATTCACACTACCGGGGCACCCCTTCTCCCGAAGTTACGGGGTCATTTTGCCGAGTTCCTTAACGAGAGTTCTTCCGCGCGCCTTAGAATTCTCTTCTCACCTACCTGTGTCGGTTTGCGGTACGGGCACCTGCTTCCTGGCTAGAGGCTTTTCTTGGCAGTGTGAGATCATGACCTTCGCTACTATAAGTTTCGCTCCCCATCACAGCTTGACCTTGGAGTGTGCGGATTTACCTACACACAAGTCTCACTGCTTAGACAGGCATCCATCAGCCTGCGTCACTACCCTCCTGCGTCACCCCGTTGCTCATAGCGGCTTTCGGTGGTACAGGAATTTCAACCTGTTGTCCGTCGACTACGCCTTTCGGCCTCGCCTTAGGTCCCGACTTACCCTGAGAGGACGAGCCTTCCTCAGGAACCCTTAGGTTTTCGGCGGATCAGATTCTCACTGATCTTTTCGTTACTCATACCGGCATTCTCACTTGAATGATGTCCAGCGCTCCTTGCGGTACACCTTCAATCCTCATTCAACGCTCCCCTACCCCTGATGCGAATGCATCAAGCCATAGCTTCGGTGGTGTGTTTAGCCCCGTTACATTTTCGGCGCAGAGTCACTCGACCAGTGAGCTATTACGCACTCTTTCAATGGTGGCTGCTTCTAAGCCAACATCCTGGTTGTCTGGGCAACTCCACATCCTTTCCCACTTAACACACACTTCGGGACCTTAGCTGATGGTCTGGGCTGTTTCCCTTTCGACAATGGACCTTAGCACCCACTGTCTGACTCCCGGAATAAAGTCTGCGGCATTCGGAGTTTGACTGAACTTGGTAACCCTTGCGGGCCCCGCATCCAATCAGTGCTCTACCTCCGCGACTCATCTTCCGAGGCTAGCCCTAAAGCTATTTCGGGGAGAACCAGCTATCTCCGGGTTCGATTGGAATTTCTCCGCTACCCCCACCTCATCCCCGCACTTTTCAACGTGCGTGGGTTCGGACCTCCAGTACGTGTTACCGTACCTTCATCCTGGACAGGGGTAGATCACCCGGTTTCGGGTCTACGTCCACGTACTCATGTCGCCCTATTCAGACTCGCTTTCGCTGCGGCTCCGGCTTCTCACCTTAACCTTGCACGGGAACGTAACTCGCCGGTTCATTCTACAAAAGGCACGCCATCACCCCTAAAACGGGCTCTGACTTGTTGTAAGCACACGGTTTCAGGTTCTATTTCACTCCCCTTCCGGGGTCCTTTTCACCTTTCCCTCACGGTACTGCTTCACTATCGGTCGCTAGGGAGTATTTAGCCTTACCAGATGGTCCTGGCAGATTCATACGGGGTTTCACGTGCCCCGCACTACTCGGGATCCGTCTCGGAGGGAATATACTTTCAATTACAGGGCTTTCACCTTCTACGGCGGGCCGTTCCAGACCTCTTCATCTACCATATTCCTTTGTCACTCCAAAGAGACGTCCCACAACCCCAAGAAGCAAGCTTCTTGGTTTAGGCTGTTCCGCGTTCGCTCGCCGCTACTGACGGAATCACTCTTGTTTTCTCTTCCTGAGGGTACTTAGATGTTTCAGTTCCCCTCGTCTGCCTCTACACATCCTATGTATTCAGATGTGAGTCACTGGAGATGAATCCAGTGAGGTTTCCCCATTCGGACATCCCCGGATCAATGCTTGCTTACAGCTCCCCGAGGCCTTATCGTTGTTCGCCACGTCCTTCGTCGGCTCCTAGCGCCTAGGCATCCACCGTGTGCTCTTACTAGCTTAACCTAGTTGGTGGTCTTCTTAGAAAAGAAGAACCTATCTTACTCTTCGTTACCGAATCCTGTTTACACAGTGTTCAGTAAGAACAGTCTTCTAAAACGCGATGTTTCGTTTCGGTATCCAGTTTTCAAGGATCAACTTGAAAGAGTAGTTGCTCTTTCAAAACTGACAACGAGTGAGTGTCGATCCACATGGGACCCGCGTCTGGTTTCCCAAACGACTTCGATTTGAATGTCTTCGTTGCAGAAGACGATTCTCCATAGAAAGGAGGTGATCCAGCCGCACCTTCCGATACGGCTACCTTGTTACGACTTCACCCCAATCATCTACCCCACCTTCGGCGGCTGGCTCCTTGCGGTTACCCCACCGACTTCGGGTGTTGCAAACTCTCGTGGTGTGACGGGCGGTGTGTACAAGACCCGGGAACGTATTCACCGCGGCATGCTGATCCGCGATTACTAGCAATTCCGACTTCATGCAGGCGAGTTGCAGCCTGCAATCCGAACTGAGACCGGCTTTTTAGGATTCGCTCCACCTCGCGGCTTCGCCTCCCGTTGTACCGGCCATTGTAGTACGTGTGTAGCCCAGGTCATAAGGGGCATGATGATTTGACGTCATCCCCACCTTCCTCCGGTTTGTCACCGGCAGTCTGCTTAGAGTGCCCACCATCATGTGCTGGCAACTAAGCATAAGGGTTGCGCTCGTTGCGGGACTTAACCCAACATCTCACGACACGAGCTGACGACAACCATGCACCACCTGTCTGGAATGTTCCGAAGAAAAGGTACATCTCTGTACCGGTCATTCCGATGTCAAGACCTGGTAAGGTTCTTCGCGTTGCTTCGAATTAAACCACATACTCCACTGCTTGTGCGGGTCCCCGTCAATTCCTTTGAGTTTCAGTCTTGCGACCGTACTCCCCAGGCGGAATGCTTAATGTGTTAACTTCGGCACCAAGGGTATCGAAACCCCTAACACCTAGCATTCATCGTTTACGGCGTGGACTACCAGGGTATCTAATCCTGTTTGCTCCCCACGCTTTCGCGCCTCAGCGTCAGTTACAGCCCAGAGAGTCGCCTTCGCCACTGGTGTTCCTCCACATCTCTACGCATTTCACCGCTACACGTGGAATTCCACTCTCCTCTTCTGCACTCAAGTCACCCAGTTTCCGATGCGACCCGAAGTTGAGCTTCGGGATTAAACACCAGACTTACATGACCGCCTGCGCGCGCTTTACGCCCAATAATTCCGGACAACGCTTGCCCCCTACGTATTACCGCGGCTGCTGGCACGTAGTTAGCCGGGGCTTTCTTCTCAGGTACCGTCACTTCTCTAGCAGTTACTCTAGAAAACGTTCTTCCCTGGCAACAGAGCTTTACGATCCGAAAACCTTCATCACTCACGCGGCGTTGCTCCGTCAGGCTTTCGCCCATTGCGGAAGATTCCCTACTGCTGCCTCCCGTAGGAGTCTGGGCCGTGTCTCAGTCCCAGTGTGGCCGATCACCCTCTCAGGTCGGCTACGCATCGTCGCCTTGGTGAGCCGTTACCCCACCAACTAGCTAATGCGCCGCAGGCCCATCCTTCAGTGACAGATTGCTCCGTCTTTCGTTCGTCGTCCATGCAGACATCGAACGTATCCGGTATTAGCTACCGTTTCCGGTAGTTATCCCAGGCTAAAGGGCAGGTTGCCTACGTGTTACTCACCCGTCCGCCGCTAAGTCTCAAGAAAGCAAGCTTTCTATTAACTCCGCTCGACTTGCATGTATTAGGCACGCCGCCAGCGTTCGTCCTGAGCCAGGATCAAACTCTCCATAAAAGTGTTTGACTTGCTCAATTCTTGCTGGCGAGAACATTGCTGTTCTCTATTGTTTGAAGAACCTAAGTTCTTCACTCACTCGTTGTTCAGTTTTCAAAGATCAAGCTCTTTCGTATGCCGTTGTATCTCTCAGCAGCAACTTCTATATCTTATCATTTTAACACTTTCTTGTCAACAACTTTTTTTGAAGAACTTTTGATCAATCTTAGTTCATTTCATTTATAAAGTTGTTGGATAAGTATGCACAAAATGTGCTATATACTTAATGGATTCAAAAGTGTTTTGTATCACGTCTCCGTGACAACTTTTATAATATATCATGTATCTAGCGTATTAGCAAGCATTTTCTTTTATAATTTTCCGAAACGTATTTTATTGAATTATTACTACACTTTTCTATTGTATCTTTAGCATTCTAATCATTAGATTAACAACAAACTTGATACGTTACAGCTGATTGATTTTTTATACATGCTATAGGCATATATTCATCCTGCAAAGATATTTTAATATCGAAAATCATAGAATATTGTGGTAAGGATAACTGTGCAAGCAAGTATTTGATTGTATGTTCTCTATATTAAGATAATCTTTTAACAGCTTTCACTGTAGCTTTATAGCTTTCATTCAGCATAGCTTTCTTTCGATCAAACTGTATTAAGCTATAATAAAGAAATTTATATACATCTGTATCAGGTTGTATAGCAGTTGAGTAGTATCGTGTTTGCAAAAATATGCTTAAAGATATTACATATGTACATAAAAAATGTACATAAAAAATCCCCTTTGGCATTTAGTGTTGATCTCATATTTGAAGAGAGATCTTTGTACTGTCTGCTTTGAGGGGACTTATTTTGTATACTTGTCTTGATTTTTAGACGCAACATAGAACCAATGTATTAGGCATTTTAAGTTTATTGCTGTTATAGATACTGAATTCAATCAAAGATTGGTACTGAGTAAGAATTGTATAGTCTCTATTATTAACTATTAACCCACACCATTAAGAAACCAGTAGGTTGCAAGGGTATTTGGTTCTTGGTTCTTGGTTCTTGGTTCTTGGTTCTTGGTTCTTGGTTCTTGGTTCTTGGGTTACAGCTGTATTGTATTGGTTAGCTGTTGGCTTGGGTCAGGTTTTATTCATAGCATGGGTAGGAACCTAGAATTCGGACCTGGCAGCCAAGTGCCTGGATTTCTTCCATTGCGGCGTTGAGCAGGACGGAGTTCTGTGCTGCCATTACGTCGATATAAAAGTAATAGTTACCTAGCTTTTTCTTGGTTGGACGGGATTCGATGCGGGACAGGTTTAGTTTGCGCCACGAGAAGGCGGCAAGTACTTGATGCAGTGCACCGGCAAAGTCTTCGGATAGTGTAATTAGCATACTTGTTTTGACATGATCCGCATCGCGCTTGACTTGAATCGGGCGATTGCCGATTAGAACGAAACGAGTATGGTTATTATCGTGATCGGTAACACGTTCAACGAGTATATCCAGCCCGTACTTTTGCGCACCTAGAGATGTACCAATCGCTGCGAGTCCTTGATCTGGATTCTGGCTGACCATTTGTACGGCTTCCGCAGTACTACCTACATGTTCCAATTCGGCTTCTGGCAATTCGCGGCGGATGAACTGGTGACATTGTGCCATCGCAACCGGGTGGGACAGTACTTTGCGAATGCGGCTATATTCTGGTTGACCGTCTGCTCCCGTAATCTCGGAACGACGTCCGATCAAGTTCTGAATCGATGGATATACCCACTCCAATTGCATTGGAATATCGACTTCATGAACAAGCCAATCCATATGAAGACTTACGGAGCCTTCGATTGTATTTTCGATCGGAATTACGCTATAGTCTGTTTTGCCCTGCACAGTTGACAGGAAAACATCGGCGATCATTTTGTGATGGGTAATCTCTATCGGTACATCGCCCATAATATGCAGCAAGGCTTCATGAGACACAGAACCGGACGGTAAGGCTGCTATACGAATCATAAACGAACTTCTCCTTTGACAGTATCCATAAATGAATAGGTTTCGGTGTCGTAATAGTATATAACGCCTTCTGTAACGGGTTCAAGCCACAATGTGCTCGCACTGATACCTTGAGCTTGCATCGTATCGGTCAAATATTGTGCCAGTTGTTGCTTTTGCGTAGAGTTGCGATCTACTAATGCGATCATCGTTGGCCCTGCTCCACTCAATGCGATTCCTAGTGCCCCGTGAGACACTCCTTCATCCAGTATTTGCTCCATACCTGGAATCAGTGCCGCGCGATAAGGCTGGTGCAAACGATCTTTCATCGCATCGCCTATCAGATCAAGACGATCGGAAGATAATGCGGCAACCAGCAGCGAGCTACGACTGATATTGTAAACGGCATCTGCTACTGACAATTGCGATGGTAATACTTCACGGGCTTTGGTGGTGGATAATTGGAAGTCAGGGATGACAACTAGCGCTTGTAAATCAACTGGTGGCGTAATGCGGATACAGTTCGCTTGCTCTCCGTTCCATGTTGCCGCGACAATACCACCATATAGAGAGGCACCGACATTATCGGGATGCTTTTCAAAAGCAGTTGCCATATTGAGCAATTCTTCATCAGGCAATGCATGACCGGTTAGCGCATTGGCAGCAGCTAACGCCCCGATTAACGCAGAAGCACTGCTACCAAGCCCGCGCGTCAATGGAATATCAGAATACATAGTGATATCCAGCTCAGGAATTGATATGCCTGCTTTGCGGAAAACGGATTGTGCCATTTTGTAGATCAGATTGCTTTTGTCAGTCGGAATGCCGTATAACTGATCGCCAAGCAGTGTAATATTGGTTTGTTCTGCTTCACGCATTTCGATCCATGAGTACAGACCGAGCGCCATGCCAAGCGTATCAAAACCCGGACCAAGGTTGGCGGTACTGGCAGGGATAGCGACACGTACTGCATTTCGGCGTTCATATACTTTGAGGGAAGGCTGATTATTCATCGTTGCATTACTCCTTTAACATCCATGCATGTTGATGGGTATATATGGAACAAAGCCGGTTTGACTGGTAGGTTAGGCACGTATGCCAACAGCAGTCGACCGGCTATTTTTTAAATTTGGTTATGTGGAAACAGACAACATTGCTGTTGTATTAAATATCTTCGACGCGATAGACGCTTTTGATCCGTTGAATAACGTCCAACTTTTCAAAATGCTGAAGTACTCTGTTAAAGCTCGCTTTGCTCGCGCGGTGAGTAATAATTACAATCTCCGCATCTGGATTTGTCTCACTTGGCTGTTGAACGACCGATGCCAGGCTGACTTCGTATTCGGCAAATACTTGAGTAATCTGCGCAAGTACACCTGCTTTATCATCGACGTGCAGCAAGATGAAGTTTTTGTAAAAGACATCTTCATCTGCCAGCAGCTTCTTCTCCTTATATGGCACAATCGCCTTGAGACCGTTAACGCCCAGCTTCAGGTTTTTGATCACAGCAATTAGGTCAGCAACAATAGAAGTAGCCGTTGGCAATTCGCCAGCACCGGCGCCATAGAACATGGTCTCCCCTACCGCTTCGCCATGAACGAATACGGCGTTGAATACACCATTGACCGAAGCGAGCGGATGGGTTTGTTTCACCATGGTTGGCTGTACGTTGATCGTAATATGATCATTCTGGCTTGAGGCGATACCAAGCAGCTTCATTTCATAGCCCAGGTTTTTGGCATACGCGATATCTTCGCGTGTAATCGAGGAAATGCCCTGCACTTCAACGTCACTCAGATCGACATTCGTACGGAACCCGAGCGTGCCGAGAATTGCCATTTTGCGTGCAGCATCCAATCCTTCAACATCACTGGTCGGATCGGATTCGGCATAGCCCAATTCCTGCGCTTCTTTGAGCACATCTTGATAAGAGACACCTTCCTGACTCATTTTGCTCAAAATATAGTTGGTCGTTCCGTTCACAATCCCCATGATTTTGACAATTCGGTCGGAAGAGAAGCCTTCGATCAATGTACGGATGATTGGAATTCCGCCCGCTACACTCGCCTCGTAAAATACATCGCACTGCTTTTCCTGCGCCTTTGCCAGAATTTCAGACCCGTGCAGCGCCATCAGATCTTTGTTCGCGGTAACGACATGCTTGCCGCGTTCCAGGGCTTCCAGAATGTACGATTTGGTCTGATCGATGCCGCCCATCACTTCGACGATCACATCAATCTCAGGATCACGGATGACTTCCCACGGATCAATAGTCAGTTTGGATGGATCGATCTCGATGCTACGCGCCTTGTCTGCACTGCGAACAGCGATCTTTTCAATAATAATCGGTGAACCGACCTGGCTACTAAGATCCTGTTGATTGCCCTCCAATATGCGCACTACTCCAGTACCGACGGTACCTAATCCTAACAAGCCAACTTTTACTGGTTTCATGTCGTACTCCTCCTCCTAGAACTTTCGTTATGCTCTCTAGTCTGATCTACTAGTATGATGATAGTACAGTGCAGATGAATTCTATGACAGATCAGCATGTCCATTGTCTGGATCACCCTTGACCGATAATATGGATATGCCGTACACCCGGAACATTCTGCATATCTTCAATCATGACATCCAAATCCTGTGTTAAACGTGTCGTCTCTACTGACAGAACGACATTCGCGCGTCCTTGCAATGGAATGCTTTGATGAATTGTCAGTACATTGCCGCCGTATTCTGCCATCAGTCCAAGCACATGCGACAAAATGCCGGAACGATGATCCAGATCAAAGGATACGGTAATGATTCGATCTTTTTCGAGTCGATTCAGTGGATGAATGCCGTCCTTGTATTTGTAAAATGCGCTCCGACTCAAGCCTACCTTCTCTACCGCTTCGTTAATCGTGCGTGTATCACCCGAAGCAAGCAGCTCCTTGACACGCATCGTTTTCAAAACAGCTTCCGGCAAAATGTCTTCCCGTACAAGATAATACTTCTCTTTCACAACGTCCTCTCCTTAAAGACTCGTGTTTTCATATAGTGGACATTATAAAGTAACCGTCTATGTCAGGCAACCACTTTTTCCATGAGAAGGCTTACATGAGCTGTAAAAGATAGAGGATTGTTATGATGCATTGATAGTTCGTGCACAAGAGCTAAGAAAAGCTGTGACCTATAATTCGTCAACAGTTGTCCATATGATAGGAGAACAGCTGTATTATAGGATTCGGACGATTCAAACGACAGCTCCATACAGCGATATAACAAAAACCTTTCCCGAGATAGAAACAGGAAAGGTTTGAAGTCAAACGAGCAATAGATTAGAGAAGTAAGATGACAATTCACTGGATCTCACTAGATCTAATTAGATCATTGCTGTTGTATCCGTGCTGCTGAAGAAGCAGAATGTCGATCATTACGCCGAAATGATGGAATCTCCAAATTGGTTCCGATTCGCCATAACCATTCGAATGGACCGTATTTGAAATATTTTAACCAATACGTAGCGAAGATCATCTGAGCGATGAAAAATAGTAAGGAGCCTGCAAATATGCGTCCATATGGCATTACATCCACCCAGCCAATATAACCAAACACCCCTTCGCCTGTAGCGGTAAATACAGAGACATAGATAAGGGATTGTAGCAAATAGCAACTGAATGCCATTCGACCAATCGGACCAAACAAGGACAGAACGCGACTTGCCCACCCTCCGCGATAGCCGATCCATACAATACAGAATATAGCGCTAATCGTTACAGCTACATAGGCAAAAGGGTAAAATTGTGCAATTGTCGATACCCATGGTGCAGTATAGCCGAATGAATTGGCTATTTTGCCTGCCAATCCAACAAGCAATAGTACAGCACCTACAATCGCAAAGCGACCTGGAAAACGAGCAATCTGTTGAAAGATGCCTTTACGATACGCATACATGCCGAATAGGAAAAAAGGTAAATGTTGAATCGCCAGTTGCCATTCGGACATCATTAAAAACCAATTTGGATGTTCATACCATTGTTGCAAGGAAGGCATGCTGCCAGACAATTGAGAAAGTAACCAGAACGGCCATGACGATGGATCGTAAGAAAGCCAATTCCTTTCACTTAGCCATGCCTGTAAACCGGGCGTCCAATCTTGCAATGTTGATGATGTTAATAGCAGTAATACAATACCTGTACTCAGCAAAAGCAGTGGTGACATCCACAAAAATGCTAACAGCATCAATCCATCCAGTGCATACATAAACAAAATATCACCGCTCCAGATCATATACAGATGCACACTGCCGATGAGCAGTAGCGTTAGCATCCGGCGTAGTAATGTCCAGTATGGCTGTCGATCTCGCCGCCGCGCACTATCGTAAATGAGCAGCATACTCATCCCGAACATAAAGGAAAACAAGGTACGACTGCTATCGCCCAGCACAATATGTACGAGCAGATACATCCAGCCTCCCGGTGTGCCGTCTGTGGCTGATGCTCCACTCAGCGCAACCAGGTTACATAAAAAGATAGATAGCAATGCTACCCCACGCATTTGATCCAATACTTCAATTCGTGCACCATCGCCTGACAGCGTTGGTTGCCGATAAACGAATACACCCATATGATCCTCCCCGACCGGTAACTATAACAACAAGCCCGGCTTTTTCATGTGACGTTATTATCATACTGGCATATGCCACCGCATTGTTTGCTGCAATACTTCAATTTCAACACAATATTGTTATGAATCAGATTGTAAAACGAACATTTCTGTCATTTGCAACCGTATTTGGACACATGCCGTGTGAATACATATAGTTGTTGCAATATAGAAGGAGCTTAACTATGTAAAGGAATTGGGGACGGGGAATGTTTATGCTCATTTGGGTGTAGCGTATATATTTGTCATCATTGGCTGTTGGAACGGGCAAAAAAGACCTTACTTCCGGACATTTGATCCCGAACGTAAGGTCTGCTGCATAATGTATGAATGAATATCTGATCAAACGTTGATTAATAGTAGCTACTGCCTTCAACGAATTCGAATTCTAGCTCGCCAATGCGTACAGGTGTACCGTCTTTGGCTCCACGTTTACGCAGTTCGTCGTCGACGCCCATATGACGGAGTGTACGACCGAGCTTGAGAATCGCATCTTCCGTATTCAGCTGCATGCGCTTCATGATATTTTCGATCTTTTTGCTCTCGACAACAAAGGTATCGTTCTCGCGGTGGATTGTAAAGCCATCGTCCTCTTCTTTTTCGAGACGATATACTTTACGTTCTGCTACTTCTTGAACTTCCTCAACTGCTACGACTTCTGGCATTTGATCCAGTTGGTCAGCTGCTTTGTACAGCAACTCCTGAATCCCTTGACGAGTCAACGAGGAGATCGGGATAATCTGGATATCAGGATGCGCTTCTTGTACCTGACGTGTGAATTCCGGCAGATTCTCCTGTGCTTCTTCCATATCCATTTTGTTGGCTGCTACGATTTGTGGACGGTTTGCCAGCTCCGGGTTGTACAGCTTCAATTCTTCATTGATCTTTTTCCAATCGTCAAACGGTTCGCGACCTTCTGAGCCGGATACATCCACAACGTGGATGATGACGCGTGTACGTTCAACGTGACGTAGGAACTCGTGTCCCAGACCGATACCTTCGTGCGCGCCTTCGATCAGACCCGGCAGATCCGCCATAACGAAGCTACGATCATCACCAACAGCAACGACGCCCAGATTCGGTGTAATAGTTGTAAAATGGTATGCACCGATCTTCGGTTCAGCTGCGGATACAACCGACAACAGCGTCGATTTGCCGACACTTGGGAAACCGACCAGACCGACATCTGCCATGACTTTCAGTTCCAGAACAATATTGCGTTCCTGTCCTTCTTCCCCATTTTCCGCCAGATAAGGCGCCGGGTTAGCTGGTGTAGAGAAACGACTATTTCCGCGTCCACCACGTCCGCCTTTGGCAACGACAATCTCCTGATTGTGGCGCGTCAGGTCAGCCAGAATTTCTTCGCTATCTGCATCAATAATAATCGTTCCCGGTGGAATCCGTACGATCATATCTTCAGCGCCAGCACCGTGCTGGTTTTTGGTACGTCCTTTTTCGCCGCGTTGGCCTTTAAAGTGACGTTGGTAACGGAAGTCCATCAGCGTACGCAAACCTTCATCTACACGAAAAATAACGTCGCCACCGCGTCCGCCATCACCGCCAGCAGGACCTCCGTTTGGCACGTATTTCTCACGACGGAAAGAGATTGTACCATTACCTCCGTCGCCGCCCTTTACATAAATCTTCGCTTTATCTACAAACATGTGTGCACCTCTATTTTCAAATTACTTGTCTTCCTGATTCTCCAAAGCAATCAGTGGAGAAATGTGCAGTGTAATGGATGCCGGGTCTTCTTCCAGCCGGGAACTAACAATGCCTGTTGATTGTACAGACGATTGAACATCCAGCCATAATCCTTCCGCATCGGGGTAGTTCTCATCAGGCTCGAAAATACATTCAAGCTCCTGTTCTTCGCTCCGAATCATAATGAGCAGTGTGGGGCACTCACCCCAGGACGATCCTCCATGCTGTGCATACGCGGAGATCGTCTGCTGCATGACTCGGGTCAATTCCTCACACTGCTGTGGCGTAAGCCCTGCGGCAAGGGAAATCCCATCTTCGATCTCCAGTTCCAACTGCATATCGCGTTGAATCGCTTTAAACGTTTGCAAGTAAAAAACCAGCTCAGGGACACCAAGCTTGGCTACGCGGCTCTCGGCTACCATCTGTTCCTTGATTCGCTCGATGTTCTCAATCAATCGCTCCCGATTCCCCATCTGGATGTATCCGTATAACAGCTGCAAATCATTCATCCAGTCATGACGATGGTGACTAAATGCTTCAATGGCTGTTGCATAGACATCCTCATTTTGTTTGTCCGGTAACGAAAAAGCGATGCGATCAATTCTGCGTTGTTCTTCCATCTCACCGTATACCATTTTCAAACTGAGTATATACACGACAGCAATCCACAGTCCAAGCAAAATGAATATCGGAATCGTATGAATACGGTATGCTGCAACCAAAGGTAAAATGATCGTTCCGGCAAGCACAGCCGGACGCCAGCCAAAATGCTTCATCGGTTCTCTCCAATCCTTACATGGCTTTTGAACAACATTAAGTATACCATAAACCATCATTGCGCCAACGACCCAATAACGATTGACTGGAAAAAATTAGCGAACCGATGGATAAGCTGTAGGTGTTGTGATGATGGATCGGAACGATACGAACTGGAATCACACAAAAAGCCTTCCATAAAATAGAATAAGCCCCCGGCACGAACAGTACCGGAGGCTTATTCATCCTGTCGTAAGACCGGATTATTGTTCGATTGCTGCTGCTACTGGAGCAACGTCAACCGGGTAGACGCTCACTTTTTTGCGGTCGCGGCCCCAACGTTCGAATTTCACGACGCCGTCAACTTTTGCAAACAGTGTATCGTCTTTACCGATGCCCACGTTTGTGCCTGGGTGAATTTTTGTACCGCGTTGACGATACAGGATGTTACCACCAAGTACGAACTGACCATCTGCACGTTTTGCACCAAGACGTTTGGAGTGGGAATCACGACCGTTCTTTGTGGAACCTACACCCTTCTTGGAAGCGAACAATTGCAAATTAAGCTTCAACATGTTTGTCTACCTCCTTTTTACGTTAATGTGACTTGCTTTATTTTGATATACTCACCGTAAGACTCTTCAATACTAACCAGCATGACCTGCATGGATTCCAGTAACAATTGGATCTTGTCGAGCGGGCTGTCTTCCGGAAGATCCGGTAAACGGGCGCTCAAAAATCCGTCTTTCATCTTTGCTTTCATTTCGACACCGGTCAGAGTTTCAATTGAGTTCACTGTACCTACCGTAATGGCAGATACTGCTGCACATACAATATCTTCTCCTGGATCGGCATAGCCGGCATGACCGCGAGAGGAAAAACCATGAATTGTACCATCTTCATGCCGTTCCATACGCACGATAATCAATTACCGCACCTTCTTATGCTTGGATTTTCTCGATAGTCACTTTAGTATATGGTTGGCGATGACCTTGTTTTTTGTGGTAGTTCTTTTTCGGTTTGTATTTGTAAACTACAACCTTTTGGCCTTTACCGTGTTTTTCAACTTTCGCTGTTACAGTAGCGCCTTCTACCAGTGGCAGACCTGTTGTCAGACCGTTCTCTTTGGATACAGCCAGAACACGGTCAAAAGTTACGCTGTCGCCGTCATTAGCATCCAGCTTTTCGATGAACAATACGTCGCCCTCTTGCACTTTGTATTGTTTACCACCTGTTTCGATAATTGCGTACATTTCCTTGCACCTCCTCATGTCTCAGACTCGCCTGATTCAGGTGTTATGCCAAAGCATAAGCTTAGGACCATACCAGAGCGGTTACAGCATGTGAGGGAGTTATATCCGACACATACCAAATGATTGTAGCACAGCGTGAAACAGAAATCAATCCTTAATCCAAGATGCAATTCTGCCGGTGCCGTGGCAGACGGAACAGGTCTGAAAAGCAAAGCTGATCGTTTCTTCACGCGCCTTTTTGCGGGTTAATTCCAGCAGCCCGAGTCGTGTCCAGCCGACGATATGCGTTTTGGTGCGATCCTGAAGCAATACTTGTTCCAGTGCGTCCACAACAGCATGGCGGCTTGATTCGTGATCCATGTCAATAAAGTCAATAATAATAATTCCACCGGTATCGCGAAGGCGAAGCAACCGTGCAATAGATTGTGCTGCTAGGATATTCGTATGAGTGACTGTTTCTTCCAGCGTAGCACCGCCGGTGAATTTGCCTGTATTGACATCAATGACAGTCAACGCCTCAGTCTGATCCCAGACAATATAACTGCCGCCCTCCAACCATATTTTACGCTGAAAATCATGATGCAATCGTTCCTCGACTCCAAGATGGGCGAAGATTGGCTCACGTTCCCGGTAGATCTCTACCACAGGCTGGATATCAGCAGATGATATACGCTGCAAAAATGATTCCGCTACAGCTGCGCATTGTGGATCATCGGTAATAAAACGATCCGCTTCTGGATGAAATACGTCGCGGATCATTCGCTCCACTAAGCCGAGATCGCGATGCAACTCCGCTGGCGGACGCTGACGTTCTGCTTCCGCTTCAATCCGATGCCAGATGTGACGCAGGTTGAGCATATCGTTTTCGATTGCTTCGTCTTGCTCGCCCTCGGCAACGGTACGAAGAATAACCCCTTCTTCGTTATCGCGCAGACGCTCCCCAAGATGTCGTAGCCGGTTCCGTTCCTGCTCGGTGCTCACCTTTTTGGAGACGGCGATGTAATCAGCATACGGCATATAAACGAGCCAGCGACCGGGTAACGAATAGTGAGTAGTCAACTTGGCACCCTTGCTGCCGGAAGGCTCCTTAGTCACCTGTACAATCAATTCCTGACCGGGATGCAGCAGATCAGCGATATTCGGTTTTACTCTAGGCTGCTTATCCATATGCGGATGCAGCACATCATCAATATACAAAAATCCATTCTTTTTCTGACCAATATCCACAAAGGCTGCCTGAATACCGGGCAGCACATTCATTACTTTTCCTTTGTAAAAGTTGCCGGCAATTCCCTTGACGGCTGAACGCTCAGAAGCAAATTCAACCAGTTGGCCTTCATCAAGCAACGCCATCCGCGTTTCCTTCGGATCACAGCTTACTATCATTTGCTTCATCGGGATATTTCACCTCTGTTGGTTTCGGGCGATGGCAACATGCAAAAGACGCCCTTTACCCCTAGACGCAGCGTTTCGGCAAAATGTTTCAGCAGACACGGGCGTAGAGAATGCCTGCAATGAAAACGATATTCGACGGATGAACTGTCTACACATAGACACTTCGAGATGCTCATATTCAAACTGGCGCTACATCGTATTATAGAATAAGTATGTCGGGATCGATGCACAACAAAACAGCCGGCATGATGACCATGCCGGTTGTTCTGTAGCTGTATTCTCTTAATCTACTTCGTACTTTTCTTGATAAATTTTGATACTCAATACGAGACCAATACTGAACATATTGAGGATCAGGGATGTACCGCCATAACTGATAAACGGAAGCGTAATCCCGGTAATCGGCATCAAACCGATCATCATGCCGACATTTTCAAAAATCTGAAAGACGAACATGCTGACTACGCCGACAATAATATAGGAACCCCGCCTGTCATAACACTGCAAGGCGATGAGTATCATTCGATAGATCAATAAAAAGTAGAACAGCAGCAGTACCGATGCACCGATAAAGCCAAACTCCTCGCCGATGACGACAAAGATCGAATCGGAATACGGATACGGAACGAATTTGTTGTTTTTCAACTGGCCCTGCATGTATCCATCGCCGAACAGCCCCCCGGAGCCGACTGCGATCTTCGCATAGCTGGATTGATGCTTGGCATCATCAGATGCCTGCGTCGGATCAATAAATGTGTTAATCCGCTCATACCAGTGAAATTTGTTGTTCTGATACAGATAATCATGAATCTGCTGGTTAAAGGTCGTAAACAGCACGATAACAAGCACAAGTGCACCAATAATCGTTGTCAAACCGATAATGACATGCGTGTATTTGGTATTCCCAATCCACAACATGCCGACCAGAATAATCAAATAAATGATGGCGTTACCCAGATCCGGCTGAATCAGCACGAGAACAAACGGCAGAAAAACGACCAGCGCGGTCGGTAGCAAATCCGTACGAAACCGCAACGGATCCCCTTCCCGTTTGCCGAGCAAATACGCGGTCGTCAACACGACAACAATCTTCACAATCTCCGCCGGCTGAATCTGGAAGCCCGGCAGATTGTACCAGGACTTGGCGCCGTTGATCTCAGCACCAAATGGATACAGCAGCAACAGCGATACGATACCAAATGCGTACAGATACCAGTGTTTGCGAAGCAGAATCCGGTAATCAAACAAACTGACAGCAAACATAATCACAAAACCAATGCCGTAGAAAACGATTGTACGTATGTCGTACCCAGCAAATTTCGGGTCCGGTGCAATCGCACTACGCACCAGCAATGTACTGAACACCATAAATACGCCGAGCAGGGTTACAATCCCCCAGTCCAGCTTTTTGAACTTGTTAAGCAAAATCCATCAACCCATTCCAAAAAACTTCTTAAAGCGAGAAAATGCACTTTTTTTCTGATCCATGGGCATGAGTGGAACCGTATCTCCCAAAATGCGGCGGGCAATATTACGGTACGCAATAGCTGCTTTGGAGTCAGGATTCATTACGGTCGGTTCACCTGAATTAGCGGCTTTGATGACCATTTCGTCATCGGGTACAACACCAAGCAGATCAATATTAAGCACTTGCAGCACTTCGTCGATATCCAGCATATCGCCGGATTTAACCATACTATGGCGAATCCGGTTCACGATTAACTTTGGTGAAGCAATATGTGAATTTTCCAACAGACCGATTACGCGGTCGGCATCGCGGACGGATGCATTTTCCGGTGTGGTCATGACGATCGCCTGATCAGCACCAGCAATAGCATTTTTGAAGCCTTGCTCAATACCGGCTGGACAATCGATCAAAATGTATTCAAAATCCTTTTTGAGTTCTTCGATGATTTCTTTCACTTGCTCTGGCGACACGGCATTTTTGTCTTTGGTCTGTGCGGCAGGCAGCATGTACAGCTCGTCAAAACGTTTATCTTTGACCAGCGCCTGGTTGAGCCGGCAGCGACCATCGGCTACGTCACACAGGTCATAAATGATGCGGTTTTCCAGGCCCATCACGACATCCAGATTGCGCAGACCGATATCGGTATCGACCAGACAGACCTTTTTGCCGAGAAGCGCGAGCGCGGTACCTATATTTGCGGAAGTGGTTGTCTTTCCAACTCCGCCTTTCCCTGAAGTGACGACAATAGCCTCTCCCATGTACTACACCCCTTTGAACACATTAAAATCCCGGCCAAGCCGGGCCATATTCGCCATCTTGTCAATTTTCATAATGCCATCCTGCAAATAGGCAAACTCCATATGAGATTCGCGGTTTTCACCCTCATCCGGTGGACGGCTGATCAGCTCGGCAATACGCAATTGGGTCGGCGAGAAAAATGAAGCCGCGATAACCGCATCCTCATTGCCGTTAATACCGGCATGCGCCATACCACGCAGCGCTCCGAGAATATAAATATCATCGGTACTCATAATCGTGCCACCTGCGTTCACATCGCCAAGCAATAGCACTGGTCCTTCGTGATGCAGAACCTGTCCGGAACGAACCATACCGGTTATGATGTGCACCCGGTTACGGTCATACGGAATGACTTCCGGTTCCACTTCAACAGGTTCTTCAAACGAACGGACAAGCAAATTGCCCTTCTGGCTCAAAATATCAAGCAGCGTGTCTTTCTGTTCTTCGGTCATCTGCCGCTCGCCAGTACGAATATCGACATGCACTAGCGGTCCGGTCAGAATGTTCTGGTGCGTATGCTCCAGCTTGAAGCGCAAATCGGCAACCAGATCTTCAAAATCACATGTATCGTCAAACTGGAATGTTAATCCGTCTTTAATCCCTTTTATCGTTACGAATCGTGAAGCCCTTACAGCCATTCATCGTTCACCCCCACCCTACTATCAGTTCGTGCTGATGGCGGGAATTCCTGCCTGAGCGGTAAATTAAGCACACCTGCGACGTATCGCCACATGTGTGTACACGAGACGTATTCATTCCTCTTCGGCAGCACGTTTGCGCAGCTTGGCGACCTTTTCCAGTTGACGACGTACGGGAATAAAGATCAGTAGCGCAAAGATAAAGTGCAGCAGCAAGTTTGGGAAAATATAATGCCCGAGTGCCCAGGCGTAAGGTTCACGCGTCAGTCCGAACACCAGATAGATTCCGTACAACAGGTGATCCAGCAGCAGGCTACCGATCAGCACAACAGTCATCATTAGCGGATACGGTGCGCGTGGCGACTGGAACAGCAGACCTAGCACGTATGCAGACAAGCCCATCGCAAACGAATATGCACCAATCATATCTCCGTAAAATACGACATCATGCAGCAGTCCAAAAATCAGACCAAGCGCCAATGCCGTATGACGATGATAATAAATCGATACGAACAAAATCAAAATATACGTCAGATGTGGAATCAGTCTGCCGTGCATTGCATCAGGAATGAGCCATGGCACGATGGTGCTTTCCCAAACGAAGACGAGAAATAACAGCAGCAGCAATACGATGCGGCGCACCATTATTCCTGTGTCTCCTTCGTATAAACTACGAATACTTCTTTCCAGTCTTTGAAATCAGCGGATGGATCGATCGTTGCCGTGTTAGTCAGACCGAAGTCACCGACTTGACGACTGATTACTTTACCGATGATCATGCCTTTCGGGAACAGACCGCCACTACCAGAGGATACGATCGTATCGCCTTTGGCAAGTGGATCGTTTTCCTTGATCTGCGTCATCGTCAGCATGCCTGTTGCTTTGTCATAACTCTCCACCATACCGAATGTTTCGTTCTCTTTGCCGACTGCCGTCGCTGCAATCGCTTTGGAGTTCGGATCAAGTGGATCAAGGGTCGTCAACAGTTTGACAGTCGCATGATAATTGCTCGTCTGACTCACAATTCCGACCATACCTTGCATCGAAATGACAGGCATGTCTTTGCGTACGCCGTCCTTGCTACCTAGATCGATGACGACTGTACCTGTATCCTCATCGTTATCCACACTTGTAACATTGGCAATATGCAAATCAAAATCATTTTGTGCCAGCTGGTTTTGCGTAAACTTCAGCTGATCTTTGTAGCGTTCATTTTCTTGTACCAAACTATTGTAGTTCGCCTGCTGCATCATGTACTGAGCAGCAACAATTTTCAATTGTTGGTTTTCTTCGTGCAATTTATCCAGATCGCCGATATCTTCAAAGAAGCCCGCTATGTAAGAAGCGGGCTTGTAAAATACACCTTGCACAAAACCGACCGTATCCCGGGCGAATTTCTCCGGCCAGGATATGGAACTGCGGTTGGTCAACGTATATCCCATTAACGCGATGAAGAGAATCAGTCCTACTAGCAGGATAAACAGTTTCTTGTTACCCAGCAGCTTAAACAGTTTCAACACCCTCTTAATTAACGGTTATTCTGTCCCTGGTAAGGGGTTGACCATAATGGCCGTAAATTAACGTTTCGAACGGACGGCCGAGCTGCTGCGTGTTTTGAACAGATGAATGTTTTCCAGCGCTTTGCCTGTACCGATAGCAACACAATCCAGCGGGTTCTCAGCAACGATGACTGGCATTCCTGTTTCACCAGCCAGCAGTTTGTCGAGGTTGCGAAGCAGTGCTCCACCACCGGTCAACACGATGCCACGATCCATAATGTCAGCTGCCAGTTCTGGCGGACATTTTTCCAGTGTGACTTTGACCGCTTCCACAATCGCACTTACCGTATCGGACAGCGCTTCGGAAATTTCGTCGGATGTGATGGTCAGTGTTTTTGGCAGACCGGTTACGAGGTCACGACCACGGATTTCCATCGTTTCTACTTTTTCAAATGGAATCGCGGAACCGATATCCATTTTCAGTTGTTCCGATGTGCGCTCACCGATCATCAGGTTGTACTGACGTTTGATGTACTGGATAATCGCTTCGTCCATTTCATCACCAGCTACACGTACGGAACGGCTTGTTACGATACCACCAAGCGAAATGACAGCTACTTCGGTTGTACCGCCACCGATATCAACGACCATACTGCCTGTCGGTTCCCAAACGGGAAGGTCAGCACCAATCGCTGCTGCAAATGGCTCTTCAATCGTGTACGCCTCACGCGCACCTGCTTGTTTGGTTGCATCTTCAACTGCACGTTGTTCAACAGCGGTAATACCGGATGGTACACAAACCATCACGTTTGGATGCTGCGGGAACATGGAGCGCTGCTTTTGCGCCTGACGGATAAAGTATTTGATCATCGTTGCCGTCGTGTCAAAATCGGCGATAACGCCGTCTTTCATCGGACGAATCGCACGGATATTACCCGGTGTACGACCGATCATTTTTTTGGCGGATTCACCGACAGCCTCGATTGTATTCGTATCGGTACGGATTGCCACGACAGAAGGTTCTCTCACGACAATGCCTTTTCCTCTTACATATACCAGTGTATTCGCTGTTCCTAGGTCAATGCCCAGATCTTTCGTAAAGCTCCCAAACATAACTTTTAACTCCCTTTCCTCTGAATCTCGACTATTATATTACATCAGACCCTGTTCCTTCAAACTTACGAATCGTGTATCCCCGATCACGACATGATCCAGCACTTCGATTCCGATCAAATGACCCGCTTCTACCAATCTGCGCGTGAGCGAGATATCTTCCGGGCTTGGCGTTGGATCGCCGCTCGGATGGTTATGGGCACAGATGACCGACGCACTGCTGCATTTGATCGCAGCGCGGAATACTTCACGCGGATGCACGATGGACGCGTTCAGACTGCCCATCGATAACGTTTCCTGGGAAATAATCTGATTCTTCGTATTGAGAAACAGACATACAAAATGTTCTTTTTGCAAATAACGCATCTGCTCCATAAGCAGATCGGCTGCGTCCTTTGGACTGCGAATCGCGATTGCCTCATCTCGGCTCGTCCGCGTAATGCGACGACCTAATTCGATACCGGCTTTGATCTGAATCGCTTTGGCGGTGCCGATGCCACGAATCTCTGTCAATTCTTCAATACTCAAATCAACGAGCTGGCGGATATTACCCACCTGCTTCAAAATACGGGTTGCCAGATGAATGGCAGATTCGTCCCGTGTACCGGTACGCAGCAAAATTGCCAGCAACTCGGCATGGCTGAGCGCCTCTGCCCCATAATTCATCATCCGCTCGCGCGGACGATCCTCATGAGGAATATCACGCAACAGATATTGTGGCGCCTCCATGATGGTGTCCCCTTTTCTCTAACGAAATCAAGACTCAAACACCGAAATGCCGAATTGCTCCAGCATATCGCTTAGCAATGGCACAGGCAATCCAACAACGGTAAAATAACAACCTTCGATTCGATCCACCAAGGTGGAGCCGAGACCCTGAATCGCGTAAGCGCCCGCCTTGTCAGCAGGCTCTCCGCTGCGTACGTAAGACTGAATGCGTTCCGCCATGAGCGGCTTCATATGTACGACAGTCCGGCTGTATTGACTCAATGTACGACCACTGGCCGCATCGATACACACAATACCGGTATACACATTATGACTGCGTCCTTGCAGAGATTGCAGCATACGTTCCGCTTCCGCCTCATCACGGGGCTTGCCAAAAATGACGCCGTCCAATACTACAATCGTATCGCTACCAATGATCAGCGCATCGTGCCATTGGCTGAGCGCTTGTTCACGTACGGCTTGCGCCTTGCGTAGCGACAACTCAGTAACTACCTGTTCTGGTGTCCATTCCTGCGGTACCGTCTCGTCGGCATCGCTTGGCAAAATTTCAAATTGAAGCTGTAAAGAGGTCATCAATTCCTTTCTCCGTGGAGAAGCGGACGCCAGTACAATCGTGTGACGTGAATGTTCTCTACCCATAAGAAAGGCCCTCTCCTTATCCATATTCATTGTCATTCATCAGTGAGTACTTAAAGTTTGCGATATAACCAGATTGCAGCTACGACTCCAATCAGGCTAAGCAGACTCATTTTGAAATGAAGCTCAATCGTATAGCGGATAATGTTCAAATTCGCACTGGGAGACCAGTCAATCGTCGTCGATTTTGTCAGAAAAGACAATACCGCTACCGGTTCAAGCAATGTAGCGATCCACGAGCCGATGAGCCAGCCCAGCAGTAAAAATAAAATCAGTGTTCCAGCGTTCTTTTTCATACTGATATTCCCCTGCCTTTAATTTGACACCACATTATTATACGTTGATTCCAGCAGCAATACAAACAAAAAAGAAAGTGAGTGATTTTGAGATGCTGTACAGTGAAAAAAGACTGCCGCATGACAGTCTTTTTCGCAAATGCTGCGACAGCGGCGGTATTGAGCCGCGCTGCATCAACAGATCAGTGACCGGTTTGTGTGGAAGTCAGCTGTTCTGCCAGCGCTTTGGATACTTTCCAAATGTCACCTGCACCCATCGTAATGATCAGGTCGCCCGGCTGCATAGAAGAGGACAATTCGTTGACAACGTCGTCCTTATCAGCGACATAACGTGCGCTGTCATTGCTGTGTTTGATGATCAGATCGACAAGAGCTGCGGAGTTTACGCCTTCGATCTGTTTTTCGCCTGCGGGTGCATAGATGTCAGTGATGATAACTTCGTCCGCTTCGCCAAATGCACGGCTGAATTCATCCAGCAGAAAGTACGTACGTGAATAGCGCTGCGGCTGGAAAATGGCAATGATCTTCTTGCCAGTAGCGCGCGCTGCCTTCAGGGTAGCTTCGATCTCGGTCGGATGGTGAGCGTAATCGTCCACAATCAGAATGTCGTTAGATTCGCCGATCACTTGGAAGCGACGCTTTGCTCCTTGGAAACGAACGATGGCGGCTGCGGCGGCCGTAAACGACAGTCCCGTTTCTACACAGGCAATCAGTGTTGCCATCGCATTGTACACATTATGCAGTCCCGGTACGGACAATTGCACCGTGCCCAGCTTCTCGCCTTGGTAGCTCATAACAAAGGAGATTTTACGATCGCCCGGTTGAATGTCGCTCGCTGTGTAGTCTGCTGGTTGGTCGATACCGAACGTAACGGTATCACCTTGAATGCTTGGCAACAACTCACGGATATTCTCGTCATCGGCATTGATAATCGCCTTGCCGCCTGAACGCAGCTGGCTCAGAAATTGCACGTAGGCTGCTTTGATATTGGCAAAGTCGCCATCGTAATTTTCCAGATGATCGGCTTCGATATTCGTAACAACAGCAATGGCCGGATGGTATTGCAAAAAGGTACCGTCGCTCTCATCGGCTTCGGCGACTACATACTCGCTTTTGCCTGCTTTGGCGTTCGTACCTAGATTAACGATCTCGCCACCGATAATGTATGTCGGATCGGCTTCGCACTCTTCCATAACGAGCGCGATCATTGACGAAGTCGTTGTTTTGCCGTGTGCACCGGCAACGGCGATGCCTTTGCGCTCATTGAGCAGACGCGCCAGCATTTCGGAGCGGTGCAATACTGGAATCTCCAGCTTGCGCGCTTCTACCAGTTCTACATCATCTTGCGATACTGCCGAGGAATAGACCAACAGATCGGCACCATGCACTTTTTCCGGTGCATGACCGATATGAATGTCTGCTCCTTGGTCTTGTAGCTTTTGCGCCAGCGCGCTCATCGCTACGTCCGAACCGGTTACTTTATATCCCATTTCAAGCAGGACTTTGGCGATAGCACTCATGCCGTAGCCGCCAATCCCAATAAAATATATATGTTGTTCTGTCTTGTTCATCCTGTCTCACCAGCCCTTTTCAGAATCGGTTTGATGCAAAAGAGTCGCTCTTACATCTGAAATTAAATACAGCGTTCCGGTCACGACCCCAAGATCTTCCCGTTCTGTCTGCGACTGTAGCAGCTGGATTGCCTGCTTCCAGTCTTTTTCCACAATAACCTGTACGTCGGTTCTGCCCATCTCCTGTTGCAGACGCTGTACCAGCTCTAACAGATGTTCCGCTAGCATTTTGCGACGGAAATCCGGCTCGGTCAAAATCAGCGTATCCGCAATGGACAGCAGATGGCGGAAAACCGGTTCATGCTGTTTATTTTCAAGCATTCCAGCGAGGAAATGCAGTTTGTTATACGTATACGTTTGCGGAATGCTCTTGACGAGCGATGCCGCACCTTCGGGATTATGCGCACCGTCCAGTACGATTCGCGGATTCGTCAGCACCGTCTCCAGACGACCTGCCCAAAAGGTATGGCGGAAGCCTTCCAGCAGCGGTTCATCATCTAGCACGAATGCCATATACTGACGCAGCACTTCCAGCGTCATCATCGCCAAACCGGCGTTGGTGCACTGGTGCTCGCCCTGCATCCCAATTTCGATATCCAATTCACGGAAAATGCCTTGGAAATGAAATTGTTGGCTGGCTTCATCGCCGCCTGTTCGTTCAGCGGTATAGTCGCGTCCTGCCAAATACATGCGGCTGCGGCATTGCTCTGCGCGTGCTGTCATCACCTGAATCACTTCCGGTTGATCCACACTCGTAACGACCGGGACGCCGGGTTTGATAATGCCTGCCTTTTCCCCAGCAATCTGCTCCAGTGTATCTCCCAAAATATCGGTATGGTCATAGCCTACATTGGTGATCACTGATACGACCGGATTCACAATATTCGTTACATCCATCCGTCCGCCCAATCCTGTTTCCCAAACGACGACATCAGGATAACATTCCTGTGCATAATACAGAATCGCCAGCGCCGTCGATACTTCAAACATCGTTGGCGAACCCAACTCGGTAGCGGCGATTTGCTGCACTAACGGATACAGCCGGTTAGAGAGCTTGAGCAGCGTCTCCTCTGGAATATCCTCGTTGTTGTATTGAAACCGATTGGTGAATTTCGTAATGTACGGCGATGTAAAAGTTCCCACATCATACCCGCAGTTGATCAGCACATTCGTCAAAAAGGCGCAAGTGCTGCCTTTGCCATTCGTACCAGCGACATGAACAAATTTCAGTCGTCGATGCGGATGTTCCAGCAACTCCATCAACATTTCAATCCGTTTCAGCCCAGGGCGAATGCCAAACGGAATCAGACCGTTAATCCATTCTACCGCCTGCTCATACGTATGTAGAGGGGCTGACTGCCCCTCCGCGGATTCATATTCCATCGATATCACCCTTAACCTTTCAGTTCGGCAATACGGGCAAGAACCTTGTCGCGTTTGTCGGAATAGTCAGCCTGTTTGGCGCGTTCTTCCTCGATCACTTTTGCCGGTGCTTTGGATACGAAGCCTTGATTGGACAGCTTCTTCTCTACGCGCTCTACTTCGCTGTTCAGCGTCGCCACTTCTTTTTCCAGACGGGCGATTTCTTGCGCGATATCCAGCAGCCCTGCTAACGGCAGATACAGTTCTGCGCCAGTTACTACGGTACTCATCGCTTTGTCCGGTGCTGCCAGATCAAGACCTGCTTCATACTCGGACGTGTTACAGAAGCGTTGAATATAATGCGCATTCGATTGGATAATATCCAGCGTTTTGCTATCGTTCGCTTTTACGAGCAATTCGATCTTTTTGCTCATCGGTACGTTCACTTCGGCACGGATATTACGTACAGAACGGATGATGTCGATCAGCAGCGTCATTTCTTCCTCAGCTGCTTTATTTTCCAGAGCTGGGTCGAAGGTCGGCCAAGCGGCAAGTGTGATCGTATCTCCTTCATGCGGCAGATGCTGCCAGATTTCTTCGGAAATGAACGGCATGAATGGATGGATCATGCGCATCGTACGATCCAGTACGTAAGCCAGTACCGATTGCGTCGTTTTCTTGGCAGCGGCATCTTCGCCGTACAGCGACAGCTTGGCAATCTCGATATACCAGTCGCACAGATCATCCCAGATGAAGTTGTACAGCAGACGTCCGGTTTCGCCAAACTCGTACGAATCAATTAGACGCGTAATATCGCGAGATGTTTCGTTCAGGCGATGCAAAATCCAGCGATCAGCTGTGCTGAGTTTACCAGTCAGATCGATTTCTTCAAAGGTAAAGCCTTCCATATTCATCAATGCAAAACGGGAGGCGTTCCAGATTTTGTTAGCAAAGTTACGCGCTTGTTCCACACGTTCCCAACGGAAACGCAAATCTTGTCCCGGTGTGCTGCTAGTGGAGATCATGTAACGCATTGCATCTGCGCCGTATTGCTCGATCACGTCCAGCGGGTCCACGCCATTACCAAGCGATTTGGACATTTTCTGTCCGTCGGAAGCACGTACAAGCCCGTGCATGAGTACATCTTTGAACGGAATCTCATCGGTAAATTCAAGTGCGGTGAAGATCATACGAGCAACCCAGAAGTAGATAATGTCATAGCCCGTTACGAGCAGATCGGTCGGGTAGTAACGCTTCAGATCGTCCGTTTGATCCGGCCAGCCGAGTGTAGAGAATGGCCATAGCGCGGAGCTGAACCACGTATCGAGTACGTCTTCGTCCTGACGCAGCGTTTTGCCTGCATGCTCTGGCAAACCGCTTGGATCTTCAGCGGATACGATGATCTCGCCTGTTTCTTCACAGTACCATGCCGGGATGCGATGTCCCCACCACAGCTGACGGGAAATACACCAGTCGCGTACATTTTCGATCCAGTTCAGATACGTTTTCTCAAAACGATCCGGTACGAAGTTCGTGCCGTTGCCGCTTTTTTGTGCTTCGATAGCAGCGTCTGCAAGAGGCTTCATTTTTACAAACCATTGCGTGGACAGATACGGCTCAACAACAGCGCCCGTACGCTCACTGTGCCCTACTTGATGTACGTGATCTTCGATGTTGATCAGTACGCCTGCTTCTTGCAAATCTTTGACGATCTGCTTGCGCGCGTCACTGCGATCCATGCCTTGATATTGATCAGCGTTCTCGTTCATGATGCCGCCTTCGTCCATTACAACGATCTGTGGCAGATCATGACGTTGACCCATTTCAAAGTCGTTCGGATCGTGGGCAGGGGTGATTTTTACCGCACCGCTACCAAATTCGCGATCTACGTAATCGTCGGCAATTACCGGAATGGCGCGGTTTACGATTGGCAGAATCAGCATTTTGCCGATCATATCTTTGTAGCGCTCATCCTTCGGATGAACAGCAACCGCCGTATCACCTAGCATCGTTTCAGGGCGCGTTGTCGCCACGGTAAGGAAACCACTGCCGTCTTCGAGCGGGTATTGCAGATGGTACAGATGACCGTTTACCTCTTTGTATTCAACCTCGATATCGGACAGAGCAGTACGAGCCTGCGGGTCCCAGTTGATAATGCGTTTGCCGCGATAGATGAGGTCTTTTTCATACAGGGTTACAAACACTTGGCGAACCGCTTTGGACAATCCTTCGTCCAACGTGAAGCGTTCGCGGGAATAGTCAAGGGAGAAGCCCATTTTCGCCCATTGTTCGTGAATCGTTTGAGCGTATTTATCTTTCCATTCCCATACTTTATCCACGAATTTCTCACGACCAAGATCATGACGGGTAATGCCTTCGGCGCGCAGATTTTGCTCTACTTTGGTTTGCGTCGCGATACCAGCGTGGTCAGAGCCTGGCAACCATAGTGCATCGTATCCTTGCATCCGTTTGGTACGGATCATGATATCTTGCAGAGTAAAGTCCAGTGCGTGACCGATATGCAGCATACCGGTTACGTTAGGCGGTGGAATGACAATCGTATAGGGTTGCGCATCCGGGCGCTGACCCGCTTTGAAATAATCATTGTTCATCCAATAGTCGTACCATTTGCGCTCGGCCGATTTGGGGTCATAGGTTGTTGGCATCTCGGTCGTTGCCGGGTTAGTGTTTGGTTCTGTCATGCAGATCCCTCCATCTTCATCATCAATATCAGAACAGGCGGCATGTACAACTATGCCGGAAAATAAAAAAAGCCCTTCGTCTCAAAGGACGAAAGGCTTTGCTCTCGTGGTACCACCTTTGTTTCGTTACCTGTATTGCTTTGTGATTTCCATTCAGAAATGCACCTCAGATAACGACACTCGAAGACAGATAACGGCTGCTACCGGTTTATTCTAGTCCCGCTGCAACAATGGCTAGTACTTGAATGACAATCAAGCACATACGGTATTCAAATAAACGACTCCCGGACGACTTCGACATCCCGTATCCTGTAGAACCTCTCAGCGCAGCAGCTCTACTCTCTTTAGGTCGATCATGTCTACTATTTCCGTTCACAGTCTGTATTATGGTGTTGCTTTCGTGAAAATATTTCGTTGATTATCATAACTTGTGCACGTAGGAAAGTCAATAAAAAAAGCTAACATCCGCACGATTGGCGCGGTGTCAGCCTGTATGTTGCATCCTGTTATGACAGCAATCCGAGCTTCTGCGCTGCCTGCTTAAAATCGTCCGGCCAGCGATCCTGGACTACGATCGTTTCCCCTGTCCATGGATGCACAAATTCCAGTTGCTCGCCATGCAATGCCTGACGCGACAATATGCCCGGTTTGCCACCATATAACGTATCGCCAACAAGCGGATGACCAGCATCACTCATATGCACGCGGATCTGGTGAGTACGTCCTGTTTCCAGCGTCAAACGCACCAGACTGGCAGATGACGCCGCATGGATCAGCTCCACATGCGTGACCGCTGATTGACCACCCGGCGAAACACGGCGGCGCTGCTTATGATGGCGATCCTTACCAATCGGCTCGTCGATCACACGCAGACGTCGATCCACCTTTCCCTGTACTAGCGCGACATAGCGGCGACCGATATCCTTGTCGCGCATCTGCTCATCTAGCAGCATCAAGGCAAATTCATTTTTGGCGTATAAAACAGGCCCTGTCGTATCGTCGTCCAATCGATGCACATGACGTACTGCACAGTGCTGATGGCTATGTTCAAAATAAGCAGCCACGGCACCTGCTAACGTCCGGCGCTGATCCTGTGCATCTGATGGATGAACAGCTACACCGGCAGGCTTGTGCACAACCAGCACGTAATCATCTTCAAACAGTACATCAGGCAAATGATGATGATCCGGAGTAAATCCATATTCGCTATCTGGAAACAGCCGCAATGTGATCATATCACCATCCACCTTGATCTCGCCGCGTGAGTGCAATCTCCCTAATAATTTGACCGGAAAATGATGCCCCAGCCATTCCATCATCCGACGATGACGCTGCTCTGTCTGCTGCAAATCCAGCTCTGTACCGGGCGTCACATCTAACCATTCTCCATTCCGGCTCGCTTCCGGGCGGGCAACCGCAGAAACAGGATGATCCGCTGCACCTGATGTGAGCGGATCAATCATACCGCCAGAATGATCAGCGGTAGAACGTTTATGTTGCAAAAAATCATCCATATATGAGCAGTCCTATTACAAGGACTTCATCACGTCGCGATGTGCGGCGATCGTCTGCTCAATATCTTCATCGCTGTGCACGCCAGAAACGAACATGCCTTCAAATGGCGATGGTGCTACGCTGATGCCCTGATTCAGCATACCGCCAAAATAACGTTTAAACCGATCCATATCGCTGACTTTTGCTGTGTCATAGTTAGTAACCGGACCTTCGGTCAGGAATGGACAAACCATCGAACCGACGCGATTGATCGTGAGCGGAATACCAGCTTCACGCGCATTGGCTTCAAAGCCCTCCTGCAAGCGTGCAGATACCTTTTCCAGACGATCATATACTTCCGGTGTCAGCAGGCTCAGCGTGGTATATCCCGCCGCCATTGCCAACGGATTGCCGCTCAGCGTACCTGCTTGATAAATCGGACCAGTTGGCGCGATCTGTTCCATAATCTCGCGTTTGCCACCATAAGCGCCGACTGGCAAACCGCCACCAATCACTTTTCCGAGACAGGTTAGATCAGGTGTGACACCGAAGCGTCCCTGCGCACTGTTCATATGCACACGGAAACCAGTCATCACCTCGTCGAAAATAAGCAATGCGCCGTATTGGGTCGTCACATCACGTAGCCCTTGCAAAAAGCCTTCCTGCGGTGGTACAACGCCCATGTTGCCTGCAACAGGCTCTACAATAATACACGCAATATCTTCGCCAAAGCGCTCAAATGCCAGTTTCACCGCGTCCAGATCGTTGTACGGAACAGTGATTGTATTGGAAGCGATAGACTCCGGTACACCGGGACTGTCCGGCAAACCGAGTGTCGCTACACCCGAACCAGCTTTGATCAGCAGACTATCGCCGTGACCATGATAAGAACCTTCGAATTTCAAAATTTTATTGCGCTTCGTATAGCCGCGTGCCAGACGAATCGCACTCATCGTCGCCTCTGTACCAGAATTGACCATGCGTACAATGTCGATTGAAGGGACGCGCTCTACAACCAGCTTTGCCATCTTTGTCTCAATCTCAGTTGGCGCGCCAAAGCTAGTACCTTTGACTGCCGTTTCGTGTAACGCTTGAATGACCTTCGGATGGGCATGTCCCATAATGAGCGGACCCCACGAACCGACATAGTCGATGAATGAATTGCCATCGATATCATACAGACGCGAACCTTCGCCGCGCTCAGCATAGACCGGAGTCAGACCGACCGTTTTAAATGCACGTACCGGGCTGTTCACACCACCCGGAATATACTGCTTGGCTTCCTCAAATGCTTCACGAGAACGCTCATCACGACGTACAGAATTGGTTTGATTCATTGATCAAGCACCTCCATAACATGGTTTACACACAAATGCACCTGTTTACACGTTTTCTATTCATCTTTCCACTGAACTTATGCCCAGTCCTCGCGCAACCAGCGCACAACATCTTTGGAGAAATAGGTGATAATCATATCGGCACCGGCACGTTTAAAGCCAAGCATCATCTCAGTTACGATACCACGCTCATCGATCCAGCCCTGCTGAGCAGCGGCTTTGACCATGGCGTATTCCCCGCTTACGTTATAAGCGACCAGCGGTAGATCGAAGTTCTCACGGACAGCGCGCAGTACGTCCATATACGCCAGTGAAGGTTTTACCATCAGCATATCAGCACCTTCCTGTACGTCGCTTTCTGCTTCGCGCAGTGCTTCACGTACATTGGCAGGGTCCATTTGATACGATTTACGGTCGCCGAATTGCGGTGCCGATTGTGCAGCTTCACGGAATGGACCATAAAATGCCGACGCGTATTTGACCGCATACGACATAATCGGAATATCGTGGAAGCCTGCTTCATCCAGCGCTTCACGAATCGCATATACAAAGCCGTCCATCATGTTGGACGGTGCGATAATGTCTGCACCCGCTTGCGCCTGTGATACGGCGGTTTGCGCCAGCAGTGCCAGCGATTCATCGTTGTCTACATCGGCATGAATATGTCCATCATGCTCGTGCGTATGCACAACACCGCAATGCCCATGATCGGTAAATTCGCACAGACACGTATCGGCGATCACGACCAGCTGTGGATGCTGCTGTTTGATCATACGAATCGCCTGTTGCACAATGCCTTGATCAGAATATGCGCCCGTACCTGTGCTGTCTTTGGCTTCTGCTTCTGGCACACCGAACACGATGACGGATGGAATACCTAGATCAACGATCTCCTGTACCTCTTCGCCAAGACGATCCAGCGAGAAGTTAAATACACCCGGCATTGAGGAGATTTCCTGTTTTACATCCGTACCATAGGTTACAAATACCGGTTGGATAAAATCGTTTTTGTGCAGCTGTGTTTCGCGTACCATACCTCGGATGGCAGGCGTTTTACGTAAACGACGGTGACGTGTAAATGGTTGACTCATAACTATATTTCCTCCTATACACTCATTTTATATGGTTGCTCATGCTCTGTTTTATCATATCCTGTGCATGATCTGTGTCCGTATTCAACCGCTCAAACATACAAAGCCGACCTGCTGATGCAATGGTCGGCATATGATCATGTCGATCAACGGGGGTAATGCTGAATATAAGTTTCTGACATCCATAACATAGGATGCGGTGATACCGTCATGCACTATGCTATCTTCTTATGATTGCGCAGGCAATTCCGATCCATTCCATTGGCATAGCACTTCCAGCAGTCCATTGATCGTTGATGACTCTGCCAGCAGATCAACTTGCAATCCAGCCTGCTCCGCAGTTTTTGCCGTTTGTGGACCGATGCAGGCAATGGTGCTGTGAGCCAAGGATGCTATCGGGTCTTCGATCCCCATCTTGCGCAGCGCTGTTAGCAGATTGGTCACTGTGGATGAGCTGGTAAAAGTCACAGCATGAATTGCCTGTTCTTCCAGCAGCTTTTTCAATTCCAGATCTTCTTCGGCTGCCAGAACGGTTTCGTACGTATCTACTTCCGTAACATCCAGCTTCATCCCACGCAGCGTTTCCGGCAACCATGCGCGTGCCAGATCGCCGCGCGGCAGTAGCACCTGTTGTCCCGGCTGCAACTGTGCTGCCAGACTATCCAGCATTCCTTCCGCGTGAAACTTCTCCGGTAACGATGTCACGTGAATGCCGCGACTACGCAGCGCCTCGCGGGTAGCCGGTCCGACGGCGACAATCCGGGCACGGTGCAAAGCACGAATATCCTGCTCTTGCTGCTCCAGATGTCGGAAGAAATACTCTACTCCGTTTACACTCGTAAAAAATACCCAATCGTACTGCTCCAGCTGTGCAAACACATTGGTAATATGCGCCTGCGTCTCGGTTCCAGTCGGCATCACCGTCTCAATGACCGGGTATTCATACGGCTCGCCGCCCAGCTCATCAATTCGATCAACTAGCTCGCTCGCCTGACTGCGCGCACGAGTAACCAGAATACGTTTGCCAAACAACGGCAACTGCTCCGCCCATTGCAATTGTTCACGCAAATTGACCACTTCGCCAACAACGATAACGGCTGGTGGTTTAAAATTAGCTTCTGCCACTTTGGCAGCAATATCTTGTAGCGTACCCGTCAACGTCTCCTGCTCTGCACGCGTGCCCCATCGCACGAGTGCCACTGGTGTATCTTGCGGACGACCATACCGAATCAATTGCTCACTAATATAGCCGATTTTGGCAACACCCATCATAAAGACGAGCGTACCGGTTGCATTGGTTACTTTGTCCCAATGAATACTGTGATCCAGCTTGTCAGGGCTTTCGTGACCCGTGATGATAGATACTGACGATGCCCAGTCCCGATGTGTAACCGGAATACCGGCATACGCAGGCACAGCAATCGACGAGCTGATGCCCGGCACAATTTCGTATGCAATGCCATTGCGTTGCAGCAGATCGGCTTCTTCAGCAACCCGTCCGAAAATAGTCGGATCGCCGCCTTTTAGTCGCACGACCGTTTTGCCTTGTAGCGCCAGATCGACGAGCAATTGATTAATCTCATCTTGTTTCATCGTATGACGATCAGGCAGCTTGCCGACATAGATTTTCTCCGCTCCCGGCTTTGCCTGCTTGAGCAAACGCGGACTTGCCAGCCGGTCGTACACGATCGCATCAGCCAGCCCGATGCATTCCCAACCGCGCAGTGTAATCAGTTTTAAAGCCCCCGGACCTGCGCCTACCAAATACACTTTACCGGTCATGATGTCATCCCCTAACGTCCGCCAGAATTTGATCCGCTCCCTGACGTTTCAGCTTGTCGGCGACTTCAATACCGAGCTGTACCGGATCAGTACCCTGCAACGTTTCCTTGAGCATAATATCTCCATCCGGTGAAGCAACCATACCAGTCAGTTGAATTACATGCTCCTGCTCCGAATGGTCAGGATGCAGACGCACAGCATACGCACCGATCGGCACCTGACAACCGCCATTCAGTTCCGCTAGAAATGTCCGTTCTGCCGTTACCGTCAGTGCTGTCAGATCATCGTTGTACAGCGATAGCAGACCAAGCAGTTCGATATCATCGGCACGACATTCTACACCCAGCGCACCCTGTCCAACTGCTGGTAAACACAACTCCGCAGGCAAATAAGCGCTAATACGATCATTCCAGCCCATACGCTCCAGTCCAGCAGCAGCAAGCATAATCGCGTCAAAGCCTTCCGTTTCCAGCTTACGCAGACGCGAGTCGATATTGCCGCGAATCGATTCAATGTTAAGATCTGGACGGTATGCTTTGAGCTGACTTGCCCGGCGTAAACTGCTTGTACCCAGCTTGGCTCCTTGTGGCAAGTCTTCCAGACCGCTACCATCGCGGGTAATCAGACAGTCACGCGGATCGACACGTTTCGGAATCGCTCCGTTCACCAATCCTTCGGGCAATACGGATGGCATATCCTTCATGCTGTGTACCGCCATATCAATCTCGCCATTGATTAACGCCTGCTCGATTTCCTTGACGAACAGCCCTTTACCACCGACCTTGGACAATGTGACATCCAGAATCTGATCGCCTTTGGTAACGATCTTTTGCACTTCAAATTCCACTTCCATGCCCTGCTCGGCAGCAAGTGCTTGTAGCGCGTCGATAACATGCCCCGTCTGGGTCAATGCCAGCGCACTCTGTCTGCTTCCCACGATTATTTTGCGCATTACATAACCTCTCCCCGATTGTGTCTAATCCATTGCTTCGTCTGCTCATCATCCCACCATACAAATTGCTTATGTCGGATTTGAGCCAAAATATCCAGTGCTGACGCTCGTTCCAGCAGTAATTTACGCTCAGCAGCATCATTTACTTCCGCTTGAATACGGTGACGCAAATAATGCAAAAAAGCGATATACGTTTCATATTCCTGTCCAAAATGTGCTTCCAGCTCCTGCACAATCCGACGACTGACAGCCGGACCTGCACCAGACGTAGAGATGGACGCAACCAATCCTCCGCGCCGAATTACCGCCGGGTTAATAAAGTTGCCTTCTTCCTGCCGATGCGCCACATTCACGGGAATGCTATATCGTTTCGCCGCTTGTGCAACCTGTTCATTGACATGTTGTTGTGACGATGCCGCATGGATGAGCCAATACCGCTGCGCGTCCACATCGCCATGCGTATACCCTCTGGCGTGCCAGATCAGACGTCGTTCCTCCGCCAACTGCTGCAAACCAGCCGTCACTTCCGGGCTGATCAGCGTAATTTGTGCGCCAGCTTCCAGCAAATGCAGTATTTTGCGTTCCGCTACCATTCCACCGCCTACAACAAGCACCTGCTGACCACGGCAATCGAGTAATACTGGCAAATACGGTATAGGCTCCTGTCTCTCACTCATACGCCTACCCACTGGTGAAATGCCGACCATGCATTAGCGGCAAAATTCAAAATAAACACGATATATCCAGCAATCGCCCAACGTGCCAGCACGACCGCCGAATAATTACGCATTTTACGAGTAGCAAAATAAGTCACATACACGCACAACGCCAGCAATGTGACGATCACTTTCAGATCCAGCAGCAGAATATAACGCCCTTCCGCAAAAATGGACATCAGCGCCACAATCAGCGATACGATCAATAGCGGCGTACCGATCAACATCGACGTGTACGTATACTTCTCCATACTTTCCAAGCTGGGCAAACGGCGCACCGTATTGTCCCATTTTTTCAATTTCAATTTGCGATGCAAGAACAGATACATTACTGCAAACACCGCTGATACTGTGTAAAAGGCAAAGCTCAAATTCGCCAGCACCACATGCAGAATCAGCAGCCCATGCACGGTATCCCAACCGGTCGGCAATGCGCCTTCCCCCGGCGAATGCAATCGATTCTGCACCATCGCGCAGAACCCAACGACATTCAGCAGCAATACGGCATAGTCTGTCTTCAATACCCGTTCAATAAAAAAGGAAATCAAGATAAGAATGAATGTCAGGAAAAAGAAAAAGTCATACGTTGAAAATAGCGGCAACGTCTTCTCTTCCACTGTACGAATCGTAATGCTGACCATCTGAATGACAAACACCATAACAAGAAACCCTGTGCCTATCCGCTTCGCCCTCGGATTGCGACGTATGCAATCCGAGAAATAAAACAGAAGGCTCAGGGCGTATAGATAGATAATAATATCGTATAACAGGTTGAACAGTGTCAACACAAATCACCTGCCTATAAGGTAGCGGAAGCAAAATAAGCCAGACTTCCTTCCACCACGGGTGGATGGGAAGCAATTGCTGTACGCTGTGTCGGTGCTTCTTTACGTTCATTCACCGGCTCAGCAGGCGCTTCGATATCATCTTCCAGCGCGAACAGGCGGGTAAACAATTCTAGTGTATCGGCACCATTTTTCTCGGCTGCCATTTCTTTGACCCGGTTGATCGGATCATGGTTCATCTGATTGACGATACTTTTGGTGAGACGGCTGATTACCTTACGCTGTCTCTCATCCAGTTCAGGCAACTTGTTAAACAAACTTTCCAGCGTTTCTTCATGAATGCGTGCACCGCGTTCTTGCAGAGCGCGGATGACCGGCTTCACGCCAAGTGTTTTCAACCATTGTTGGAAGACGTTGATCTCCTCGGAGATCATACGCTCGATCTTAATCGCTTCGGCACGGCGCATCGCCATATTGCTCTCTACGATCCCTTCCAGATCATCAATATCATACAGAAATACATTACTCAGTTCAGCAACTGCCGGATCAATATCACGAGGTACAGCAATATCAATCATAAACAGCGGACGCGATTTGCGCTGCTTCATACTGTACTCCATCACCTGTGGAGTAAGTACATAGCCCTGCGCCCCGGTAGAACTGATCAGAATGTCCACTTCATGCAGACGATTCAGTCCTTCTTCAATCGTGCAGGCAGTGCCACTAAATTTATGCGCCAATTCTTGAGCGCGACCAATCGTACGGTTCGCTACAATGACTTCTGCCGCACCATTGGCATACAGATGCTTCACGGTCAGCTCGCTCATTTTGCCTGCGCCCAGAATCATGATCGTTTTGTTATGAAAAGCACCAAAAATCCGTTTGCCCAGCTCTACCGCCGCATAGCTAACCGAGACCGCGCTCTCGCCGATCATCGTTTCCGCATGTGCGCGTTTGCCAAGCGTTACAGCTTGCTTGAACAACATATTGAACCATGTGCCCGTCGCTTTGTTTTCCTGAGCCAGCTGGAAGGAACGCTTCACCTGACCGAGAATCTGCGTTTCACCAAGTACCATCGAATCCAATCCGCATGCTACCCGGAACAGATGCTCAATCGCTTGCTCATCTTCATATATATACAAATGTTTCGTAAATTCTTGACGGGAAATACCGAACCATTGCTCCATAAAGCTACGGATATAATGTCCGCACATATGCAGACGATCCAGTACAACATAGATTTCCGTACGGTTGCAAGTTGCTACGATGGTGCCTTCCAATACACTTTGAGTATCTTTCAGCTGCCGGAGAGCTTCCGGTAATATTTCGTCCGCAATGGCAAACCGTTCTCTTACTTCAACCGGTGCTGTGCGGTAGTTGAGTCCGACAACAACTATGTGCATTGCAAGTTCACCTGCCTAGTCTAAAAGTTGTAACCAATATCGTTCATTCTTAACAATACGTTAATTATATCACATCAAATTGACCAAATTCGGCGTTTTTATGAAATGTTTATGAAATCCCCATCCATCTGGACAAATCGTAATACATTTGTCAAATCTTTCACCGACCGCTCCATGCATGAACCATCTGTTCCGTTTTTATATCGGTGTTTTATGGATAAACAGACAGAGCATATCACACAAAAAAGCATTCAGAGAGTCTGTTTAGACGTTACCGAATGCTTTTTTATCATTTTAACATATTCAATTCATCATATGCATGTTCATGGTAAAGCTTCATGTGATATTCAGAGTTGCTAGCGGCAATTACATGTATGCGGGTCACGTCAAAGCTACAGATTACGATTCCAATTTGAGTAAGCGTTTCAATTGAAATGCCAGTTCCTTGTCGACCAGCTGAGTGGATGGATGCTCCTCATTTCTGCGATCCAATAGCGTATCAATTAAGCCGAATGTGAGGGCAATATCTGCTTCAACCGTCTGTGCATCGTATAGCTTCTGCAATCGGCGCGAATCGCTCTGATGAGTGTAAATCAACTGCTCATGACCTTGTTCACATTCCAAAATCTGCTCAACGGTGCCGTGTCTGTAAGTGTAGTGCAATGCCAGCTGTCCACGCGTACGCAATACCAGACCTGTGCCATGAAACGCGATAAATAATCGCCGGATCAGATTGCTCAGCCGTACGTTGACCAGCTCACACGACAACTCGCATACATAATACCCATCACGCCATGCAAAAGGCAGCTGGACTTCTTCACCCCAGCGCGTGCCAAACCGGAATTCCTGATTGCCGTTATCCAGCACACGAATGTGCAGATGAATATGCGGGTCACTGGCATAGGCAATAAACTGCGAAAGCTGTTCCATCGACAACTGTATGCGCGCCTGTCGGTATTCGGTCACCAGCCGCTGGGTCATAGTCTTCCCCCGATTCCATGAAATGTACCATATGATGCATAGATTTATGCTTTGTCACAAAAATGTTGAGTATATTGCTGCTTATTCATGCTTACCATCATCGTCATTGTCGCTATGCTGAGCATGAAGTACTGCTGGTTGCTGCAATTCATTCTCAGTATCGCTAATTACAGCGTCCTCTGTTTCTTCTTCATCCCATTCGTCTTCCTCTGCTGCAAACGCATGACGCTCGATAATCGCCCACAGTTCATCTTTGCCAAGTCCGGTTTCCGAAGAAAACATTACAAAGTCATCTTCCGGCACAAATGCCAGCTCCTGTTTGACGATTTTTACATGTTTCGCCCATTTGCTACGCGGGATTTTGTCAGCTTTGGTTGCGACGACGCAAATATTACAATCGTAATATTTCAGCCATTCGTACATCATAATATCGTCTTTGGACGGCGCATGACGCAGGTCGATGACGAGCAGCACCAGCTTGAGCGGATCGCGCTCCAGCAAGTAACGCTCGATCATTTTGCCCCATGCTTCGCGCTGGGATTTGGATACTTTCGCATATCCATAACCCGGAAAATCAACGAAATACAGCATTTCGTTAATTTTATAATAGTTCAAATGCTGGGTTTTACCCGGTGTGGCACTTGTACGCGCCAGATTTTTGCGATTGATCAACCGGTTCGTCATCGACGATTTGCCGACATTGGAGCGTCCGGCAAGTGCAATTTCTGGCACGCCATCTTCCGGGTATTGATCTGGCTTCACAGCACTAATAATAAATTCAGCCTGATTTACTTTCATTTCGTATACATTCCCTTCTTATTTCAAACGGTCGTCGCAGACGCTTCCCTACATCCATCTGTTTCCACCGTAATCCTGTTGTTCGCTTGTGTATGCCCTATCGTTACATCGTGTCTAATACCGCATGCTATCTTTTTTTAGTGTATATGACACTTCAACTATATGCTTCTCTTACCGTTAGTTGTCGTTGAATCAACAGCTTGTCGCACGTATCTATCTCAGTCCAATATGATCGTTGACATGATAAAGGATAGTCATCTGAACATAGCTCATGACTTGTGAACCTCACCTAGTATATCATCTTTTGCAGACACCATGTGGAATTATACAAAGGAAAATGTAGCCACCATTATAGATACAAAAACAGCATCGCCTACCGCAGGACGGTAAACGATGCTGTCGATACTCTTACAATGCTGTTGGTGCTGATGGATCTGCGATCAATGCGTGTTCCAACACCTGATCCATATGAGCGACCGGTACAAAGGTCAGCTCGTTTTTGATACTTTCAGGAATATCTTTCAGATCGCGCTCATTGTCATGCGGCAACAAAATTTTCTTGTATCCGGCACGATGGGCAGCGAGTGTTTTTTCCTTTAAGCCACCGATTGGCAGCACGCGTCCGCGTAATGTAATCTCGCCAGTCATTGCCACTTCCTTGGACACATGACGTCCAGTGAGAGCAGAGATCAGCGCGGTTGCAATCGTGATGCCCGCCGATGGTCCATCTTTGGGAATCGCGCCTTCTGGGATATGAATATGAATATCATTTTTCTCATAAAAGTCGGCGTCGATACCGAGCGCGGTTGCTTTGGAGCGGGTGTAGCTGAATGCCGCCTGCGCGGATTCCTTCATGACATCACCTAGCTTACCAGTCAGCATTAACTTACCACTACCCGGAACGACAGTTACTTCGATGGTCAGCGTTTCACCACCAACTTCAGTCCATGCCAATCCGGTCACACTGCCGATCTGATTTTCTTTTTCCACCAGACCGTAACGGAATTTCGGCGTACCGAGGTATTCCTTTACATCGTCAGGTGCAATTACGACCTGTGTCTGTTCATCGGCAACGACGGCACGAGCAGCCTTGCGACATAATGCAGCAATCTGTTGTTCCAGATTACGTACACCGGATTCACGCGTATATTCACGAATGACGCGCAGCAGCGTATCTTCGCTAACGTTCAGTTGTTCTTCGGTCAAACCATGATCTTCCGTTTGTTTGGGAAGCAGGTATTGTCTGCCGATTTGCAGCTTTTCCAATTCGGTATAGCCGGGAATATACAGCATTTCCATCCGATCCAGCAATGGACGTGGAATACTCTGCACACTGTTTGCCGTGGTCACAAACATGACGTTCGACAGATCGAATGGCACTTCAACAAAATGATCGCTGAACGTATTGTTCTGCTCTGGATCAAGTACTTCCAGCAGTGCAGCCGACGGATCACCGCGGAAATCGGATGCCATTTTGTCGATCTCATCCAGCAGGAATACTGGATTGATGCTACCAGCATTGCGCATACCTTGAATGATTCGCCCTGGCATTGCGCCGACATACGTACGACGATGACCGCGAATTTCCGCTTCATCGCGTACACCACCAAGTGAAATCCGTACAAATTCACGTCCAAGCGATTTGGCGATGGAGCGTGCCAGAGACGTTTTACCAACGCCCGGTGGACCGACTAGACAGAGAATCGGGCCTTTGAGCTTTTTCACTAATTTTTGCACAGCCAGATATTCCAGCACACGCTCTTTGGGCTTGTCCAGACCGTAATGATCTTCATTCAAAATCTGCTCCGCATGATGCAGATCTAGATCGTCATCTGTACGTTTATCCCATGGCAGAGCGAGCAGCCAGTCCAGATAGTTGCGGATAATGCCGCCTTCTGCCGAGTTGGCAGGCGTTTTCTCCAGACGGTCGATCTCTTTCTCGATCTTTTCCTCGACTTTTTCTGGTACGGTCAAGTCAGCGAGCAATTGACGTAGTTCTTCCGCTTCCCCGGCACGTCCTTCTTTTTCGCCAAGTTCCTTCTGGATTGCTTTCATTTGCTCACGCAGGTAGTATTCACGTTGTGTTTTTTCCATTTGCTTTTTGACGCGCTGGCTGATTTTGCGTTCCAATTCCAGCACTTCACGTTCATTATGCAAAATATCCAGCAATCGTTCCAGACGCGTACGCACTTCAACCGCTTCCAGAATATGCTGTTTGTCTTTGATTTTGATAACCAGATGGCTAGTAATTACATCTGCCAGACGCCCCGGTTCTTCGATGTCCGATACGGCTGCCATCGTTTCCGGGGTTACCTTTTTGGACAGATTGATATAATGTTCAAATTCAGTTAACACGGTACGCATAAGTGCGAATACTTCAGTATCATTGTTTTCTTTTTCCGGCAGCTCGCGCGCCAGCACTTCGTAGTATTCTTCATTGTCTACATATTCTAGTACTTCGGCACGTTCCAGACCTTCCACCAGCACACGAATTGTTCCATTCGGCAGTTTCAGCATCTGTCTGACCTTTGCAATTGTGCCTATTCTAAAAATCTCATCCTCGCTCGGCTCCTCAATGTTCACTTCGGATTGGGAGCATAGCAGGATGAGGTTATCATCGACCATCGCCTTTTCTAAAGCCTTGACGGATTTATCGCGCCCGACATCCAGATGAAGCACCATGCTTGGATAAACGAGCAGTCCTCTCAAAGGCAGTAAAGGAAAACGACGTGCCTTGTTTTTATTGGGTCCCATCGCTTTCGTACCTCCTATATTATGCGTATCGCACTGTCTGTGTGGCTATATGCCTATATCATTCCTATTTTAACAAATATCACATTGAAACACCAATCGTGGGGAAAGCGGATGGGGGTTTTCTTCTGGGGTTACTGAGGGGGATTCGGATTTAGATGGGAGCGCTGCGGGAAGGAATTAGGGCACGTCCTCGGGTGGAGCCGCGGGAATCTTTTGGAATGGGGAGAGAATGAAGATTCCCGCCCCTCCAAAATCGTCCTTTGCCCTAATTCCCTTCCCTTCGCTCCGAGCTGAATCGAAACTTTGGAATGGGTTTAGTAAAGGAGAAAAAAGCTCATCCACGGGTGGGGGTAGCAGTAGAAAGATAAGGTGTTTGTAGGGTGAGATTGAGATGTATTGGTATGTGGCTACGCCTATGCCTACACCTACACCTACACCTACACCTACACCTACACCTACACCTTATTATCGGGAAAAGTTTAATTGATATAAAAAGATATAAACAGATATAAAAAAAGATACTGATGGGTTTCGCATCAGTATCTGGGAATTGTTGCATATTTCACATATGAAATTAGCGACAGGTATACGTGCATGGTGCCTGTGTTTTACATATGTGTTTGTTAGAGCTGTTTGGGATTAAGAATTTTAATTTTGATGATCTGTGCAGATGGTGATGGTTGGGATTGCGTCTATTACTGTTTTTATCCTGATGAAATCAGGATTGGACTGCGGGTTGGTGGCGTTCTTCGCGACCTGGGATTTTGCCAGTGGCTTCGAAGGCTTCGACGATGATGTCGATTTCTTTTTTGAGTTCTTCTACCATGTCGGCTTCAGGCACTTTGCGAATCATTTTACCGTAGCGGAACAGCAGACCTTCACCGCGTGCGCCGGCGATGCCGATATCGGCTTCTTTGGCTTCACCTGGTCCGTTGACTGCGCAACCGAGTACGGATACTTTGATCGGCACTTTCAGTTTTGAGATATATTCTTCGACTTCATTCGCAATGGAGAACAGATCAATATCGAGGCGACCACAGGTCGGGCAGGATACGAGTGTTGCCGCATTGGAGATCAGACCGAATGTTTTGAGCAGCTCACGAGCTACTTTTACCTCTTCCACAGGATCGGCGCTGAGGGAAATGCGAACGGTTGAACCGATACCGAGCGATAGCAATGCACCGATACCCGCGGAGCTTTTGATTGTACCGGCGTTCAATGTACCCGCTTCGGTAATGCCGAGATGCAGCGGATATTTGATCACTTCAGCAGCTTTGCTATAAGCAGCAATCGCCATCGGTACATCAGATGCTTTGAGCGATACGATAATATCGTGGAAATCAAGTTCTTCCAAAATATTAATATGGAACAAGGCGCTCTCTACCATTGCTTCCGGTGTTGGATACCCGTATTTCTCTAGCAAATGGTTTTCCAATGAACCGGCGTTCACACCGATACGAATTGGAATGTTTTTCTCCTTGCAGGCACGTACCACCGCTTCAACTTTATCGCGACGACCGATATTACCCGGATTAATACGGACTTTATCGATACCGTTCTCGATTGCCAGCAGAGCTAGCTTATGATTGAAGTGAATGTCGGCTACAAGTGGGATATTGATGCGTTTCTTGATTTCTTTGATAGCAGCAGCGGCTTCTTCGTTGTTCACTGTTACGCGAACCAACTGACAACCCGCTTCTTCCAAGCGCAAAATCTCGGCTACAGTTGCTTCCACATCTGCCGTCTTCGTCGTACACATACTTTGGATCAGAACTTCATTGTTGCCACCGATCGTCAGGTTGCCAACTTTGACAGGTCTCGTGTTTTCTCTCAAAAACATGGTTTCTTCTCCCTTGCATTTGGGCTTAATCGCAAACCAGCCTTTATCCTGCAAAGGAAAAAGGCCGGCGCGATTTCGATTTATCTATACGTGTAGAAGAATCGCATGAAACAGCGACACCCCGGAAATCGTCGTTGTTCAACGAGTACAGAGCGGGATGTCATAAGCTACTCAGGCACTTTCTTCTTGTTTTTTGTCTTTGCCAGTTTGGAGTTCAGGCACAACCTTGCTCTCCACTACTTGCTCAGTAATTACGCAACGAGTAACGTCATCACGCGATGGCACTTCGTACATCACGTCCAGCATAATGCCTTCGATGATAGCACGCAGACCACGGGCACCGGTATTACGTTTGATCGCTTCGCGGGCAATCGCCTGCAATGCGCCTGGCTCGAATACGAGTTCCACATTGTCCATTTCCAGCATTTTGGAATACTGTTTGGTCAGTGCGTTTTTCGGTTCAGACAGGATACGTACCAGTGTTTCTTCATCCAGCGGTTCCAGTGCAGAAATAACTGGCAGACGACCAACAAACTCTGGAATCAGACCGAATTTGAGCAAGTCTTCTGGAAGAACCATGCTCAGATATTCGCCGGCTTTCAGGTCTTTTTGACCTTGATTGTCGGAGCTGAAACCAATGACTTTTTTACCGATCCGGCGTTTGATGTATTGTTCCAGACCATCAAATGCACCGCCGACGATAAACAGAATGTTCGTTGTATCAATCTGGATAAATTCTTGATGCGGGTGTTTACGTCCGCCTTGCGGTGGAACAGAAGCAACCGTACCTTCCAGAATTTTCAGCAACGCTTGCTGTACGCCTTCACCAGATACGTCGCGGGTGATGGACGGATTTTCGGATTTGCGTGCCACTTTATCGATTTCATCGATATAAATGATGCCGCGTTCTGCTTTTTCTACATCATAGTCTGCTGCTTGAATCAGCTTCAGCAAGATGTTTTCTACGTCTTCACCAACATAACCAGCTTCTGTCAGGGAAGTCGCATCCGCAATCGCAAACGGCACATTCAAGATGCGCGCCATTGTTTGCGCCAGCAGTGTTTTACCAGAGCCTGTCGGACCAACGAGCATAATGTTACTTTTTTGCAGCTCGACGTCTTCAATTTTGCTTTGGGTATTGACGCGTTTGTAATGGTTATATACAGCAACGGACAGGGATTTCTTCGCTTGTTCCTGACCGATGACATATTGATCCAAAATGGAACGGATTTCTTGTGGTTTCGGAATGTCTTTGAGGTCGAGTTCTTCTTCATGACCCAGTTCTTCCTCCACAATCTCCGTGCACAGTTCGATACATTCGTCGCAGATATATACGCCTGGACCCGCTACCAGTTTGCGGACCTGATCCTGCGATTTACCGCAAAAAGAACATTTGAGCTGTCCTTTTTCATCGTTGAATTTAAACATGTCTACACCCCTTTTTAGCTTGTGACAGGACGGGTAATAACCTTGTCGATCAGCCCGTATGATTTGGCTTCCTCAGCATCCAGGAAGTAGTCACGATCCGTATCACGTTCAATTTTGTCCAGTGTCTGACCGGTGCGTTCTACATAAATCTGATTCAGCTTCTCGCGTGTTTTGATGATCCATTCGGCATGGATCTTCATATCGGACGCTTGTCCGCTAATACCGCCCAGTGGCTGGTGAATCATCACTTCGCTGTTAGGCAGCGCGAAACGTTTGCCTGGTGCGCCAGCTGTCAGTAACAGGGAGCCCATACTTGCGGCAAGTCCCATACAGATGGTCGACACATCCGGTTTAACGAATTGCATTGTATCGTATATACCCATACCCGCTGTTACAGAACCACCGGGAGAGTTGATGTACAAGTGGATATCTTTCTCCGGGTCTTCAGCAGCAAGGAATAATAATTGTGCGATAACAAGATTGGCTACATGATCATCAATCGCCGTATTCAAAAATATAATACGGTCCTTGAGCAATCTTGAGTAAATATCGTAAGATCGTTCGCCTCTACTGGTTTGTTCAACAACCATAGGTACCAGACTCATAGAACCAACCTCTTTCTTATCCAGGAATATGACGACGGGAATTGCATACATTGAAATACAGATGCAATTTCTATTTTAACATGTAGACTGCGTCATGTCATTTTTTCAAAGGTAAAGATTTGGAAAATATATCGCAGTCTACAAATGCATGACAGCAACTATTAACCAATTTCCGTACGCAAAAACCGTTATCTATAAACAAGTCCCTAAATAGGGAAAAATAAGGCACGCAGATTATACGTGCCTTATCAGTAGAGGTTGCACATTCATGCAACCGTACAGTATGCAATTGAATTATTCGGCTTTCTCAGCCACTGCTTCCACTTCTTTGCTGCTGTCAACCAGCAGTTCGATTGTTTTGCGCAGTTTGATTTCTTCGGAAAGACTTGCCAGGGAACCATTCGCACCCAGAATGCTGCGAACTTCTTCAGCACTGCGTTGGAATTGGGAAGCCATTTTTTCCAGCTCCGCATCCACTTCTTCGTCAGAAACTTCGATGTTCTCGTCTTTTGCGATTTGCTCCAGTACGAGGTTATTGCGTACACGTTTTGCAGCTTCTTCTTTCATTTGCTCTTTGAGGTCATCCGAAGTTTGACCGGAGAAGCTTGTGTACATTTCCAGGTTCATACCTTGTTGACGCAGACGGTTGTCGAAATCGCGAACCATGTTGTCGGTTTCGGAACTTACCATTGCATCTGGAATTTCGATTTCAGCGTTTTCAGCAGCTTTATCAACAACAGCTGCTTCTTTTGCTGCTTTTACTTCGTTTTCTTTGCGGGAAGCGATTTGTTGTTTCAGGTCTGCTTTGAATTCGTCCAGTGTGTCGAATTCACTAACATCTTTTGCAAACTCATCGTCCAGCTCAGGCAGGTTTTTGCGTTTGATTTCATGCAGTTTTACTTTGAACACGGCTTCTTTGCCAGCCAGTTCTGTTGCATGGTAGCTCTCAGGGAACGTTACCGTTACGTCTTTGAAGTCGCCAGTAGCCATACCAACTACTTGATCTTCAAAGCCTGGAATGAAGGAATTGGAACCCAGCTCCAGGGAGTAACGCTCAGCTTGACCGCCTTCAAATGCTTCGCCATCTACGAAACCTTCGAAATCGATAGATACGGTGTCGCCATTTTCAGCAGCGCCTTCTTCGATTACGGACAGTTCAGCATGACGTTGTTGCAGACGCTCCAGCTCGCTGGCGATGTCTTCGTCAGATACTTCAACTGCGGAAACAGGAACTTCCAGGCCTTTGTAGTCGCCCAGCTTCACTTCAGGTTTTACTGTTACTTTTGCTTTGAATTTGAAAGTTTTACCTTTTTCAAATTGCTCAATTTCGATTTCAGGACGATCAACAGGGAAGATATCTGTTTCGTCGATTGCTTCGGAGTATGCTTCCGGCAGCAGGATATCGATTGCATCGTTGTACACACTCTCGATACCAAAACGTGCTTCAAAGATCGAGCGAGGTACTTTACCTTTACGGAAACCCGGTACGTTCACGGATTTAACCACTTTGTTAAATGCTTTATCAATCGCTGCGCTTACACGCTCAACAGCGACTTCTACTTCAAGAACACCAAGGTTCTTTTCTGTTTTTTCCCATTTTGCTGTCATTTCAAGAATTCCCCTCCAACAAATATTTAACATGAATGATTTCGTTTAAATTGTACATTTTCACGTGCAGAATAACCACTATAGTATATACAACAATTCATGTTTTATCAAGTTCGTTTCTATATCCCTTCATGGGACGTTGTCATGCATACTGCACTCACGTACTCAGCGTGGTATTTGCCCGGATACGAACTGCTGCAATGCACGGTACGCTTGTTCATACCGGAATCGGATGCTGTCGGTGACGCCATACAGTGTGCGCGTCTCTTCCTCATCGCTAGAACCTTCCAGCGTCTCAGCAACCGTCTGATGCAAGGCTGCCGCCCACACATCAATCTCAGCATCATCGCCACGCGAGATGTACAGATAGTCCTGCGTACCGAAAATACTCATAATGAACTGCGACCACAGCTCCTGAGCAAAGTAGAACAGATTCGGCGCGCTAATTTCCGCCTTGTCAGATACCCGTTCCAGAATCTGAATAAAGGATAACGGAAACTCGGTCGGATCCAGCGGAACCGTCTCTACGTCCACATCAACGCGTTCATTGCGATGCATATAATGCACATTACCGCGATGACCACGGCGGCGCAACGTTTGCAGTACGCGGAATTGGATAAGCGGATGTAGCTGCCCATCCTGCTGTAGCCAGTCTACAATCTGTTCATCAATCTGTGGTTGCTCCAGATAAGATAGTTGCTCCAGCGCTAACAATGTGCGTTCCGATACAGGAAGCTCCATCGCAGTCTTGAGCAGCTTTTCTTCATACTGACGGTCTTCGGCTTGTTTGAGCCTAACTTTGTCCCGCATCAACTGCTCGTTATCAGGCGCTTCCTCTGGCTCGGATTCCATCTGCGCCATCGTTTGCTGACTGTAAGTCGCCTCTGGAAAAGTAGTCTGCAACCAGCCAAGCAGCGATTCCCACTCTTCTAGCTGACGTTCATCCTGTCCCTGACATTGCAGTAAAAACTGAAGCAGTTCCATCGCCTCTCGATAACGTTCCGTCTCCAACATGCTGGTTAATTCAACCTGATAATAATCCAGCGTTTTCGGAAACAGGACAACATTCCGATTATGTTCTGTATGTGAATGCGTTGAATCAGCGATAACGACACCTCCTGCACTTCTTGCTTCTTTATGCACAACTCCATGATTATAGCACAGCTTATCACAGCGCACAGCCGTGTTACACGTCTATACATACGTGGACTACTATTTTGTTTGCGACCTATTCATGTATTAACACACTGCATAGTAACGAAACGTCTGGCGTACAGATTGACTTTGGTAACAAGCATGCTTGTACAGAGTTGTTTGCGTTGCTGTATTTGGATAAAAATAGCTTGCTTTCTTTTACACCACATGTTAATATATTTTTGTTGCGCTTGAAACGTAAATTTTATATTTGTCCCAGTAGCTCAGCAGGATAGAGCAACGGCCTTCTAAGCCGTCGGTCAGGGGTTCGAATCCCTTCTGGGACGTCACAGAGAAAAGCATCTCCGTTTAAACGGGGATGCTTTTTTGTATATTCCGGTTTGGATATTCGCATATCTTGTTATGATCATTCAATACAATACACGCCACAGGTAAAAGGTAGCATACGACTCCCAGTTGCTCCAGCCTGCGGACAGCTTCAGCAATTCCTCGCGTGTTGGCTTTGCCGATGAACCGGTTAGATGACGAATTACATTATGAAGCCCCACATCATCAATCGGAAATGCAGACGGGATTCGTAGACAGCGCATGAGTACATAATTAGCAGTCCAAGGACCAATACCGCGAATACGAACGAGCATTTTCTCCGCTTCACGATATCCACCAGCAGCCAGCAATTTCTCTTTGCTCAGTTCTCCACTGGCAACAAGGCGAGCAGCATGAAGGATATATTCGCATTTTTTCACGGTCATATGCATCAATTCCAGATCGTCCATGTTAAGTTCTGCAATCCGCTCGGCTGTAGGGAAGATACGATACGTCTCTCCTTCGTATTCTACAGATTCGCCAAACGCTTCAGTCAAACGACATTTCAGCGTGTGTGCATAGCCGATATTGATCTGCTGACCAAGGATACCCCAGCATAATGTCTCAAATAGATCGGGAATCCCCATATTGCGTAATCCGTAAAAGGACTCCACCGCATGACCAAGCAGTGCGTCACTGCTGGCCAGTTTGTAGAACGGCAACAGATCGATACCCAGATCAAACCAATCACTCACATAGGCAGCTACCGCAGCACGTTCCAGTTCGTCGGTCGGTGCAGTATCGCCAAGAAATTGCACAACGATCTCACCCTGCTGCTCTTCAACGATACGCAGCAGTGGGCGCGACTCTCCAACCGCCAATGCTTTATACACATCGTGTTCGCCAACCGTAAACAAGCACTCGTTTGGCGAACTGCGTAAAAACTCAATATTCATGCGAAAGTTGAATTCAGCAGGTACAGGTAATATGAGACGATCGCCATGATCTTGCCATCGTCCATGCTGCTGAAAATGCTCAATTTCGGAAAGTGATAGTCCAGCGTAATAAGGTACTGCTGGCTGATCATCTATCCTTGATTTGGTTTCTTTTATATTGGAGTCATCATTTGAAGCATACGATGGATTATCTTTTGGATATGTCTGATGAGGTTGTTGCTGTTTGTCATAACCGGTCATAGTAGATCCTCCTGTGTTATATAACGATGTTCTCACAGTGTTATATACCCGATTTGACGACCGGTTGGACGATAAGACGTATGCAATGTACAGCTAACTGGTATAAGGTATGTGATTTGCTGTATTGTATCTTTTATTTGTCGTAAAAATGAACCAGTTGATCTACTTGTACGGGTAGCCCGGTACGAATCGACCGATTGGCAGCGATGCCTGTCAAAATTGAGCGCGCCCCATCGGTATGATTGGCGGCGCGATGAAAAGGATCATCCTTCGGTTCGCCAAATATATCATTTAATAATACCGGATCACCGCCACCATGACCGCCTGCTTGTTCTTCAACCTGTACTTCGTAAGGCTTATCAAACATAGGGTAGACAGTTATTTTTTTGCCTTCTAGTGCACCTTCGTCTGCTTTTTCACCACCAGCGTTAACGTACGATTTCTCTACAATCTCCATTTCGATACGTCCCTTTGTGCCGTTGAAGGCGATTCGGTATCCTTCCCACGGCATATAAGCGTTGAGCGAATAGGTTAGCATCGCTTGATTGCGGTAACGAACCACTACGCTCATCGTATCTTCAATGCTGATTCCGTCGCCAAATACGCTCTGATCACGTTGGTATCCATCCTCATGCTCGGCATCCAGATACATCGCTTTCAGATTATCATTCTGATCCAGATGCAGTGCAAACGGATCGTCCTTGGCATGTTCATTGCCTGTTGCCCGATTATAAAAGGACGTTTGTCCGCGCTGTTCGGCATTGTCACGTCCATAAAAGAGCAAATCGCCGAATGCAAATACTGTTTCCGGCTGTGAGTCAATCCAGAAATTGACCAGATCAAAATGATGGGTCGATTTGTGCACGAGCAGCCCGCCGCTATTGCGCTTGTCGCGATGCCAGCGCCGGAAATAATCTGCACCATGCTGTGTATTCAGCAGCCATTCAAAATGAATCGAAGTCACCTGACCAATCACACCATCGCGGATCAGCTCGCGTGCCTTCGTGTGATGCGGTGCATAGCGGTAGTTAAACGTCACTCTTACTTGTTTGCCAGTACGCTCTACAGTATCCAGAATTTGCTGACATTTGTGCTCGTCTACCGTCATCGGCTTCTCGGTAATTACGTTACAGCCTAGCTCCAGCGCCTGAATAATATAATGATGATGCGTTCGATCCACGCTCGTTACGATTACCTCATCCGGCTGCTTATCACGAATCATCTGCTCAAACTGGTCTGCACGGTACAGATCAATGGCAGGATGATCATACTTTTGCTGTAACAGTTGATTCGCGTATTGTGCCCGCGTCGTATTGATATCGCAAAAGGCTACCAGCTCTGCGGTTTCCCTAAAATCGCGTGCCATCGCTCCATAAAAAAATTCTGCGCGTCCGCCGGTGCCAACCAGTACATATCGCTTCTTGCTCATCTTGTTCTGCCTCCTGTTATCGTAAACTCACTTCTCCATCAGCTTAACAAAACAAGCGGGAACAATCGCCGCAAATGATGTCCTGTTTACAAATCCCGCATATTTTGTTGTATGATACTACATAAATGGATAACGCTTACATTGAAACGTACGAATGTATTGCATACATGTGTGACTTATATTTATCTGCTTTATTCAACAGCTTACTACCATCTTCACATTTGGAGGATAAACCTGATGACCCTAGATACGACGACTATGGATCTGCAAAGCAATCTGACGGATAGCCGGATGCCTGATGAGCTGGTGGGCGAATATGCGGCGCGACAGCATTATTTTGCAATGACGGATGAGCATCTGCATCCACATTATGAAATGTATATTTTGCTAGCTGGAGAACGGCAGTATTTTATTCGAGATCAGGTGTATACCGTTCATGCCGGAGATATTGTGTTTATTGGCAAGCATGAACTGCATCGGACACTGCCTGGTCAGCTGCCGGAGCATGAGCGAATTGTGCTCTACTTTAACGATACCTTTGCTACGAAACGACTAGGTGCATATGCCAATTGGTTGCTGACGCTTTTTGATCCAACGCATCCGGTATATCGTCCGCAGCATCGTCAACATATGTTGCACGAGATCATACAACAGCTGGTGCGCGAATTGAATACGCGTGCGCAGGGATATCAGCTTATGGTAGAGCAGCTAGCGATACAAATATTACTGCACTGCGCAAGACAGCCGTCAGATCAACCAACACGGGTTGATTCGTCATCACGGTCAGCGGTTCAGGGACAAATGTCCGCAGTCGCACGTCATATCCGCGAACATTACAATGAGCCGTTGCCGTTGCAACGACTGGCTGAGCAATGTCATCTCAGCCCTGCTCATCTCAGCCGTATATTCAAAAAAACGACCGGATTTCATGTAACCGAGTATATCAATACGATTCGAGTGCAGGCGGCACGGGAATTGCTGAGTCATACCGAGATGAGAATTATCGATGTCGCCGCAGCAGCAGGCTTTGGCAATGTTTCGCATTTTGGCAAAGTATTCAAGCACATATGTCACACCAGTCCACGCCAGTATCGGCAAACCGAACGCAAAAAACAGGCGTTACCGCAGCAATAATGCAGTAACGCCTGTTTGTAATTAATTGTCATGACGAATAGGGCGCGAATTGGATAAAAATAAAGCTCCGAGTAATACTAAAATAGCAATCGACCAGAGCATCGTATTCATCGCATTATCATAATCGACGATAATCAAACGGATGATCGCCGTGATGCCAATATAGATGAAGTAACGCAGCGGAAAATGAAATCCGCTTTTGAAATATTTGATGATCAAGGCAATAAACTCAAAGTACAGGAAAAAGACGAGCAGTGTAGCGGTAAATTCATACGATGTTGCTGCCTGATCATCCAGAAAGATAAAACTAAAGATATGCCAAGCTTCTTTAAATAGGAAAAAACAAAGTGTAAAAGCAACCAGCCCCAGCGTTACATTGAGTACAGCCTGTAAAATGGCGGGAATTTTGTACACATAGCGCATCCATCGATCCATTTATAATGCCTCCCGTTTTCACAGATATAGTGTTTTGACTTTTTGAAAAAATAAGAATGAATAAAGTATACAAGTTACTGAAATTCGCTGCAATGCCATCATTTTTTTACATTCAGATCGCTTTTATTATTGTGCTTCTGTGTACATTATATCGTCCATCCTAACAGCAAATATAAATGGCATATGTATTGCGGCAAGATCATGTAACGACAATAATATAAAATACATATATTGTAATTAATGGTTTTATTTTATTATATATACTTAATGTGTAATCCATATTAGACTAAGCTGGTAAGTCATTATAAAACGAAGGAGTGATTTACCGATGGCGCAACGCGAAGTGCATATTTCCGTAATTAATGTAACTGACAGTGAGCTTGTACTTGAAGACAAAACGGTGCTGGATCATGGAGAATGGGCGGTTTCACCGACCAATGTTCCTAACAATGCCAAGCCCGTGAATTTCGAGGCGGATTCGGACGGCTTTTCTACAGGTGTGGAAGGAACGATTTATTACAAGCTTCCGCAAGGAGAAATCACGTTATATTTTGATGATCCATTTGTTGGTTCAGACGGATTCTCGGCACAGAGCAGTTCACCTGCATACAACATTCAGGTGATTGGCGGCAGCGGTAATGTTTGTAATGTGACTTATCTGGTTAGCAATGCCTGAGTGCTCTGATTACGACCTTCATGGATAAGCCGCGAAATAATCGAAGTTATATTGTAAATGTCATGTATCCAGTTGGAAGATCTGACTGAAGGAACATACAAATGAACATAATGATGTACGCCAAAAAGCGTCTCCACTTAATTTACGGAGATGCTTTTTGGCGTAGGGTCTATTTTTTATATAGGATTTATGTTTTGCATAGGATCTATTTTGTATAGAATCTATAAAGGAACTGCTTTTTTGTGTACGATCCATTTTTTCGTGTTTTATGTCATTTTTGTATTCGTGTTTTTCGTAATGGATGAAATGGAAAACGAGAAAAATAGAATAACCAACTATGCTGACTTCTCAGACTATGTTCAAATTATTATGGTAAAAAAATATGGTAAAAAAACATCGCCCTCTTCGTCCAATAGTCCTATGATCAGCATTTTATACTATCTTTCTTCTACCTTCGATGCCAAATAGATAAAAAACATTTTAAAAAAAGGGACTTTTTATTCAAAAATGAGTTTAAATTGGGAAAATGTGTATTATAATATCAGTGTGCTTATTCATTAAATTACATACACAATATACGCACTACTTCATCTTACTCGTTTTGGAAGCGTACACACCGTTGCCATGCATACAAGATACAGGTTTTCTGAACCATTTCCATTCAAGATTCCCTACAGTAAAATATAGGAACTATTTATGTGCATATCAACGGGAGGGGATACAGAATGTCTAGACCCATCTCTGACGAGGAATTGGGACGCATCATTCAATCAGCTGACAACGATACCTCCGTATCCCTGAACACCCGGGAAGACGGACTTGCTGGCGATAGTAACAATGGTTGGATCAAAGTTAAGGATAACCGGATTCATGTCTTTTCACCAAAAGCAGGTGGCAAAATGGCATCGATCCGTGCTGTTCTACCCGTTACGCTCATTGTAAATGAGAATATCATTTCTGGTACTGCTCATGTGAGCGAAGAAGATGTAGTCAATTGGGAACTTCAACATACACCGATGTTCGAAATCAGTGTATCACCAGATCAGATGGAAGCGTACTTGACGCTGCATACCCGCGAACGGTTTGAATGGACGCTGGTTGATACGCCCGCAGCGAACCAGATGATCGTGCGTGCGATGCCAGACCAAACGCGCATCGTCGACACTGTACAATTCAAGCATATTACGAATGCGCTGGAACACCACGGCATTCGTAAACATATCGATAAAGTTGCCATTCTGGATGAATTGGAAGCACCCACTCATCAGCCGATCGTAATCGCGCGCGGGCAAGCCTCGATTCCCGGCACCGATGCGCGGCTGGAATTGTTTTTCCCGGAAAAGATTGAGACGATCTTCCACGAAGCGGGCGGGATTGTCGATTATCGTAGTCATCGCCGGATTCCATCGGTACATGAGGGCGAGATTGTCGCTGCCAAGCATGAACCGATACAGGGAATGCCGGGCTACGATGTATTCGGCAATGAACTGCTACCGCGTCCGGCACAGGATCTGGAAGTGGTAGCAGGAGAATTTGCTGAAATGAATGATCATGGACAGATTGTAGCGCTGCGCCCCGGTCGTCCGCGGATGACGGGTAAAGGCAATCGGCAGGTGATCGATATTTCCAATGCTTTTGTCGTAGATGGTGATGTTGATCTGCGAACAGGGAATATCGTGTTCGCCGGGGATGTGATTGTAAATGGAAATGTGACCGATCATATGATCATTGAATCGCTTGGCAATGTATATGTGCATGGTAATGTGTACAACTCCACTATTACGGCAACCGGCAGTATTTCGATTGAAGGAACGATTATTGGCGGGCGCATCTATTCTGGTTATTTTGGCGTGATGTTCAACCGGATGTATGCAGCGTCCAAGCAGCTCAGTCATGAGATTCGTCAGCTTGATCTGGCGGCGCATACGCTAGCGGAAGAAGTCGCTGCACGTCAGCAGACCGTACGTTATAGCCAGATGATTATGCTGCTCATCGAACGTAAATTCAAAACGATTCCTGAGCTATGCAAAGAATTATTGCAGGTATTTGCCAGTATTCAGCATGTGGATAGCCGTGAATCGGAGCAGCTCAAACATCATCTGCATTATTTTCTACATTCCGGTGCAATTCTGGAACAGGTTGATGAGCAGCAGATCGTATTGATTCGTGGGCTGCTGGATCGTCTGTATGCTAGCGTATCTTGTATGCAGGAGATTGAAGTCAATATCGAGCTGTACCGCTGTCAATCAAGTGAGATCAAGTCGAACGGTGATATTGTGATTACGCATGAAGGCGTTATGCAGAGCGAATTGTACTCAGCAGGCAGTATCGCTTTTATGAAGGAGCAATCCATTTGTCGTGGTTCCCGGTTACATGCGGAAGATCGGATTATTGCAGGAATGGTCGGTAGTGATGCGAATGCGGGTTGTATTTTGCAGGCGAAGAAGCATGTATATGTCAAGAAGTTGTATAACGGCTATATTATGATCGGCGATTATCGGCATCACGTATTGGAACCGGTTGAGGATCAGTTGTTTGATGAGGAGTATATGCAGAGTCGTCCGATATTCCATGCGGCGGGAACAGCTATGCAAAATATACCGAATGGACGAGCAATGATGAATGGACGTTAATCAAACGAACGTTAATCTAAAGTTATACGATTAGACAGTCCAGACTGTCCTAGATAGTAATATTAATAATTAGGCAGTATTTCAAACTACCTATACAAAAAAGCAGGCAGTTGTTGGTCATCAACAATTGCCTGCTTTTTCATTAGTATTGTCGTTTTACCTTCGGCTGCGGTTATGGATCGTTACAGTATTCTATGTGCTATATGATCGTGTTACATTACATTTCTTACAACTGCGGCACAGCTCGATACGCTTGCGGAATTCGCTCCAGCAGACCGTTTCCGTACAATTGATGGAACGGTTGCTCTGGCATATGAACATAGCCGATATAACATCCACACTGGCTCATCCCACATGGTCGTTTCTCTGCCATTTGCTCCAGTTCATGACGGTAAATGCTACCGATCACGCGCTTGTCCTGATAGCAGCGCTTCACGATTCCATTGCCCTGCACATAAAAGACCTGCTCGCCCGCCAGACAGGATTGTCCGAGACTGTCATAATCATTGAGATTATATGCAAAATACGGATCAATCTGCTGCAAATACTCCACTTCGCCGGGACGATAGTAGTTGGGGCGATCTTTGAACGCATTGATCCATACATACACATCATCAGGTAAACGTCGGCGCAGAGAAGCAATCGCTGCAAATGATTCGCGTAAGCCGACTGTACCAGCGCTAAAGGCAATGCCCTGTTCATACAGCGTCATACACTGTTCAAAAAATCGATCTTCCGTCGTCTCACCCGGATGATAGGTCGCCCAAAATGCAGCTTTGTCACGCTGCAATGCCGATGTCCAATCCAGCTTGACTGACAGATTCGTCTGAATCGCAATCTTATCCACATGCGGTAGCTGAGACAGTTTCACCATCGCCTGTCGATACCAGCTGTGCACCAACCCTTCGCCATATGGATTAAAGAAGATCGACAAACGGTGTCCCCGACTCTCCTGCTGACGCACCCAGTTTACGAACTTGTCCAATTGCTGACGATCACGCGCTAGCGTTTCGCGGCTGTCCACTCGTTTACTAAACGGGCAGTAAGGGCAAGCGTAATTACAAGATGACAGGCTGCCGCGATAATATACCGAAGCTTGCATGCCTGAAGCGATGGCAGGTCGATAGGAAGCAGCCGAAGAGGGAGCGGAAGCTGATGATAGGAATAATGGCTTGTCGCTCATACGCCCTCGTATCCTTCCATCAAAGCATACACATCCGGCGAGATCAGCCAATCGCCAATGCTGTCCGACAGTGCCATACCGCGCGGCGTCAGACGCAGCGTAGTAGGATGCTCCGAGATTGATCGAACAGGCTCAGCCTGTGTTGCCAATACCAAAGCGTTGGTCGGTACAACGGTCGGTATCCACTCCGCAAGCCCCGTCCAGATCAGTTGTTTCAGATCGGGAAGATCATCAAGCAACCAACTGCCAAAGCGCTCATAATAATCCAGCTGCTGCAAGCCTTCGCGATGCAGCAATGCTTTTAATACAAAGCGACGGCGACGTTCCTGCTCATTGAGTACAAAGCCGTAATCGGCAGTGTCGTATCGCTCAGCGGCAACATAGTCAGCGATAATGCTGCGCGTTGCTGCTGTCGTGACGCCATAATGCGAAGCATAATGCACATTGCGCGTATACGAGCGCGCCCCGCAGCCCATGCCGACCATGCCTTCCTCCTGACAGCTGTACGGCAACAATGTCTTCGTCGAATGAAACGGACGGGCAAAGCGGCGCATCGAATACTGTATATATCCTGCCTGCTCCAATTTCTCCCTTGCCGCCTCATACAGCTCCATCCGAATATCATGCTCCAATCCGGTATGACCCGGCTTGAGGATCGTATTCTCACGCACATATAACGGATATAGAAAAATCTCACCCGGTTCAAATTCTAGCGCTTGTTCGAGCGAATATAGCCATGAATCTATCGTTTGACCCGGCAGACCGTAGATCAGATCGACATTAAGCAGTGGAAAATCATACTGATTGAGCATAACGAGTGCTTGCCGCGCCAGATCAGGATTTTGCGGACGATAGATCGCCTTGCTCTCCTGCTCGATAAAGCTCTGAATACCCATACTAACCCGATCCACGCCCCAATGTTTCAAAATCTCCATACGTTCTTCGGTTACCGTTTCCGGCGACGTTTCCACCGAGATCGAGGACGTCTGTACATCTAGCCCCATAATATCCTGCGCAATCACAAACAATCGATTCAATTGCTCCGGTTCCAGCAATGTCGGTGTCCCTCCACCAATCGCAAATCGTGAAAAGGGACTGCCCGCCATAATCGGCGCCCACTGCATCGCCTGTCGTTCTAGCGCATCCACATACTGCTTATGTACATCCAGCCTTTTGTCAGGCAACGTAAATAAATTGCAAAATCCGCAGCGTGCTCCGCAAAACGGAATATGCATATATAGAAAGTAACTGTCCAGTTGTTCCTGTTCCCACAGCTGCTGTAGCGGATAGGGCGGATTCAATTCACGATACGCCGTCTTATGCGGATAAGAATACAGATAGGAACGATACGGTGCAGCCGATAGCTGCTGTTCCCACTCCCGCAATTCAGATGTCCATTCGTGAGGTGCCAGCGCGCGCAGCGGCGGGTTCATTTGCTTCTGCATCATGAGATCACACTCCTCCGGTTTACGATTTTACAGAAAAAATTCACGATACGGTACATTCCAGACTACTTCATGCGCCAGCCGATGTCCTTCATACCCATCTTCACCATACGCCGTTCCATGATCGGAAAAGACGAGACACAGCACTGGACGCTCCCGCTCACGTAAGGAAGCAAACAATCGTCCCAATTCCCCATCTACATAACGCAATGCCGCCCGCTGACTCTCTACCGAATCACTACGGTTATTGGGAATATAATAGTGATTCGGTCCATGAATCGCCGAAACATTCATGAATAGAAACAGCTTGTCCTGCTCTGATATGCCATCCAGTAATTTCAGCGCATGATCCACCTGATTGGCAGTAGAATTAGGATTGGTCACCCCAAAGTTCATACGCCAGTAGCTCTGTTGAAAATACCCCGGCAGAACGCGGGACAACTTGTTCTTTTTCGTAAAAAAAATCACGCCGCCGATGCAGATCGTACGGTATCCTTCCTGCGCCAATCCGCTTACGATATCCGGTGCATCGAATAACCAAGTGTTGGGATGAGTACGCAGCCCGCTATGCTTGCCATGAAATAAACGGACATGCGATGCCTTATCTGTATTAGCAGGCGTAGGTAGAAATCCACCAAAAAACGCATGGTGCGCCGCATACGTAAAGCTGCCCGGCGTATGCCGCTTCTCCCACCCGCCGCTTTCACATAGATGGGGACAGTTGTCCTGCTCTAGTACCGCGACATCATAACGAAGCGTATCAAGCGTAATCATCACAATATCGTGACTGCCTACAATATCATTCATATTTAGCATGCGTGCCTGTTTCCTTTCCTGATTGCCTATCGTTGCTATCGTCTCCTGCTGTCTGCTTAACGTTCCAATTGCCGTAGCAGACAATCCAGCTCCCATTCATACGGGCTCATGCCCCGGTGACGAATATGATACAGCAGATCGCCAAACGGATTCACATCCATAATGAGCGGACGACCGCCATGTTGTGGCACCAGTACATCCATGCCAGCGCAAAATGATCCTGCAAAGCATGACAATGCCTGCATCGCCACTGCCGAGATGCTGTCTACGGTCTGCGGCGGCAATTGACAATCTTCCAGCACAATACGCTCATTGCGCAAATGCAGGTTTGTGATTGGCGTTCGACTCAGACGCGCTACCGCATGTCCAGCTCCTTCACGACAAACGAGCTGACGTACATCATACGCCTTGCCGTTGATCATATCTTTGCTAACCCAGCGCTCCACATGTATACCTTCCACCGCCAGCCAATCTACAATCCGCCGGATATCATCATGCTGCGTATATCGAATCAAGCGCCCTGAATTGTAAAAGATCGTCTCGCCATTCACCTGCTCCATCCCAATCGTCGTCATCGCAATCTCGGCACCTGTATGTGGCTGATACTGATATGCGATTACGCCCGATGCTGCCGATCCGCAAAACAGCTTCACAAATACACGACGAGCATATTGCTGCTTCAAACTCTGATGCAGATGCTCATAGCCTGTAATACTCGTGATCGTATCGGTCGGCATATGAAAACTCTGACCTGCATGATGCAGCTGTTGACGTAACGTTTCATAATTAGATTCGCCAGATTGCCATTCACTATGCAATGCTCCATGATCTTGCATGGACAATATCGGCGGCACGGCTACTCCAGCAGTCGCCAGATGATGCGAGCACGCCCTTTTATCAAACATAAGCGCTACATCAGCTGGTGCATTCAGCCATTGCGCTTGCGGCATATGCAAAGACACCTGCTGCTGCAACCATGATAATAGTCGACAGTACCCGCGAAACCACTGCGCTGGATAAAAGATACGTCCATGCTGTGGCGGCAATGTTCTCGCCTGTGCAGCAGGGATACAATGCCCTTCGGTCAGCTGATCCAGCGGCACCAGATCATCATCATTCCAGCCTTCCGCATCTTCCGCTCCTAACGCAATCAATCCACGCTCCACAGCAAAATCATCGCCCGGTGCATCCAGACGCAGCAACAACGGCTGCTGCTCATCTGCCAATACAGCCTGCTGGCGGTTGCTCATGCCTTCCATCACTTCCGGTAACGACTCGCCTGCACGAATAGCGTGCAGCAATCGGACATACGGTACTTCCAACGCAGCGGCGCGTCCATGATAAGACAGGGCCTGCTGCCAGCCTGCGGTTCGTTTATTGCCCGGATTGCCAAATAAAATATGGTTAGTCGTGCGAGATAAGGTGGCTGTCATTATTCCGTCAACGCCGGATAGCGCCACTCCTCACCTAGATCCTGCTGCTCACCCGTACTAACGTTGAGACCTGTACGGCGCCAGCGGTTTAGCATCTCATCAGACATATAATGGTAGTTCAGATTTAGATGTTTAAGCTGACGAATCCCCTCGCTGTTGATCAGCGCTTCGGCTCCTTTGTCAGACAACGTGCCTTCGGACAAATCCAGTTCTTCCAGCTGAGACAGCACCGGTGCACTAGCTGCCGCAATGGCAATCTCATCCTGCAATTCACTATCCTTCAAGCCAAGATATACTAATTTCGGAAATGGATTATTATTCAGAAACGGCAAAATATCCTGCTCCAGATCGCCGTCAAATCCGTAATCGTCTACACCGAGATACAATTCCAGCTTACGCAGCTCCGGCAATGTACCATGATACACAGCTTGCAGTACACTCGCTGGCAATCCGCCACAAATAATGCTCAATTCTTTCAGATTGTGATGCTCCAACGGATTCAGCTCCAGATCGGTACTGCCTTTGACGATAAACGTTTCTAATTGTGGATAAGCGGATAGCAACGGCCCCAGATTACTCTGGTTAATCCAAGACACCTCACATTCCTCAAAGCTCATATCACCAATGAACAGCTTGCGCAGATTGGGAAATGAACGGCTCGCTTGTATTAAGACTGGCAGGAAATCATCCGGTGACTGCTCGTATGCACCGCCCCAGTCTCCGATGATCAGACTGGTCAGAGCATTGCTTTTCTCCGAGTCGGCAGCTAGTTCCTCAATTAGCGGTGCCAGTGTCTTCCCGTCCTCATGTGCATCAAAATCAATACTCAACTTCACTTCCATCGTATGTACATCCTCCTGTCACACCGGATGACCGGCATAGTATGGTGCTACTTCCAATTTTACAATACGGCAATTGTCGAAATCAAAAGATACAGTTTCACCACATATTCATTTCGAAAAGAAAAGCCATGCTGCGGTGATGATGCTTCCGGTCATGTCCGTCCGACTCTTCTACCTCTACCTGCATCAATTGCAACGAAAAGGGAATGAACGGCGGCTTGACCTGAAACGGTTTCCCGCGCATGGCTGTGCTAGTTCTTGTATCCAGTTACACTTCCAGTTGTAGCTGAGCGATCAGCTTGCGCAGCGCGGCGCCGCGGTGGCTGATGCTTTGCTTTTGTTCTATTGTCAGATCCGCCATCGTCTTCTGCTCAGTCGGCAGATAAAATAACGGATCATATCCAAAGCCGCTATTGCCTGACGGCGTAGTGGTAATCCAACCTTCTACCGTGCCTTCCGCTGTCCATGTCTGATGACTGGACGGATCATACAGTGCCAGGCTGCATACAAACCGTGCAGGACTGAGTAATGGTTGCTCGGTATCTTCACCCAGTTGTAATTGCTCCAGTGCATTCAGCAGCTTGGCATTGTTATCAGCATCGGTTGCCTGCTCACCCGCATAACGGGCAGAGTAGACACCCGGTTCGCCATCCAGACGATCCACACACAGACCGGAATCGTCCGCCAGCACAGGCACGCCAAGTGCATCGGCAACGATTTTGGCTTTTTTGAAGGCATTTTGGGAAAAGGTTGTCCCGTCTTCCACAATCTCCGGCAAATCAGGATAATCGAACATGCTGCGTACCTCAAAGCCGAGCGTGGCAAACGCATGCGCGAATTCCTTCACCTTGCCTTTATTTTTGGTTGCTACAATGACGATTTTGCCGGAAAGGACACTCATACCTGTGCGCCCGCCTGACCGGTACTGATCTTCAATGCAATCGGCCCCAAAATTTCTTTTTGCGCTTCGATCATAGTCAATACGCCCTGCTCACCAAGCTCTAGCATCTGATCCAGTTCCTTGCGGGTGAACGGACGCTCTTCGCCAGTGCCTTGCAGCTCGACGAATTCGCCTTTGCCCGTCATGACGATATTCATATCAACTTTGGCTTTGGAATCTTCTTCATAGTTCAAATCCAGTACGGCACGATCGCCGACTACACCTACGCTGACCGAAGCCAGATAATCAGTGATCGGGAAACGAGCCAGCTTGTGCTGAACCGCCAGTTTGTCGATTGCCATCGCCAGCGCGACAAACGAACCGGTGATGGAAGTTGTGCGTGTACCGCCATCCGCCTGAATGACGTCACAGTCAACTGTAATCGTGCGCTCGCCCAGTGCCTGCAAATCAACAATCGAGCGCAGCGCGCGACCAATCAAGCGCTGAATTTCCATCGTGCGTCCGCCCAGCTTGCCTTTGGCAGCTTCACGCTGATTGCGGGTTTGCGTAGCGCGTGGCAGCATGGAATATTCTGCGGTGACCCAGCCTCTGCCCTGTCCTTTCATAAAATGGGGAACCCGTTCTTCGACCGACGCGGTACACAGTACTTTGGTGTCGCCGACTTCGATATACACGGAACCTTCCGCGTATTTGTTCACATTGGGAGTTATTTTCAAAGGGCGCAATTCATTTTGCTGCCGTCCGTTGATTCTCATCGTTGTATGCCTCCTGCTTCTTATTCGCTTTTCCATTTTAACAAACATGGGGGGTAAAAGCACTCTAATAAAGTGTGGGGGTGCTGGAGAGTGTGCATGGAACGCTGCGGGAAGGAATAAGGGGACGTCCTCCGGTGGAGCCGCGGGAATCTTTGGATTAGGTAGAAAATGAAGATTCCCGCCCCTCCAAAGCAGTTAAGATATTTTGCTTTCGCAAAAATCACTTTTCATTGAACCCCGTGTTTGAAGAACACAAACACTAGAACTCGTCCTTTCCCCTTATTTCCTTCCCTCCGCTCTGTGCAACTTGCGCCAGTATGGTGGTCGAGGGGGCAGATAAGATCTTTTAAGAGTTTGGTGCGGTGAATTTGGGGCTTTTGTTGGTGGGATGTATTGGTGCAATGTACTGATAGGATGTATTGGAAAGTATTTGTAGGGTGGGTTAGGGATTAATAGCTTTGACGTTCGGGGGTTTGGTGGCGTGATTGGTGACTGATGGGGGAGTTGGTGGGTTGGTTGGGGATGTGAGGTTTAAATATGGTATAGGTACGGAGAGGTAGGAATTGATGTGGAAAGAGGCGATGATGATGGATAGCAATTCTTCGGGGAAAGTGCCTTATCGTTTGAGTAGTTTGAATGTGGGGCAGGCGACGTTGGAGTGGTTGGAGAAGCGTGGGGTGAGTATTCGGGAGATTGGGGAGCTGGTGTTGTTTTTGCAGCAGGGGTATTTTCCGGATTTGACGATTGAGGAATGTGAGCAGAGTGTGAAGAAGGTATTGATGAAGCGTGAGGTGCAGAATGCGTTGTTGACCGGGGTGCAGCTGGATATCCTGGCGGAGCAACGGCAATTGATCTCGCCGCTTCAAGAGATGATTGAGAATGATGAAGGATTGTATGGCGTGGACGAGATTTTGGCGTTTGCGATTGTGAATGTATATGGTAGCATCGGATTTACGAATTACGGGTATATCGATAAGCTGAAGCCGGGTGTACTCGGACGGCTGAATGATAAAAGTCTGGGACCGATCCATACGTTTTTTGATGATATTGTTGGCGCGATTGCGGCGGCAGCCAGTAGTCGGATTGCACATGGACGGCGAATGGAGCAGGAGCTGCATCAGGATACAGGCAGTATGGAACTGCCAGAGGATGATGAAACGAAATAAGGCAAGCGATGACGATCACGATTATTTGGAAAACGGATGGCACGTATCCTATCTCTGTTTCTTCGAAATTTGTTCAAAAAAACGCCAGTTTCTTTGCCGTTGTATGCTAGCTGCGTTCACCAGAAGTGAGCATAGCGGTACATATCGGGTGCAAAGAAGCGGGCGTTTTTACTGTAAAGCATGCACATACGCTTAGCGCATGATCGTATGCGATTCTTCTTCGTGCTGGTCATGCGAATCGCCTTTGCGGTTGCTCAGCTTGATATCCGGGCTGCGCAGGTTGAATTTGCGGCGCTGGCGTGCCTTATGCTCGGCTTCGCTATCGCTGGCAAGCGAGCGCAGTACAATGAGCCAGACGAGGCACAGAGCGGTAAATACATATACAAGCAATAAGGACAATAATCCTTCATAGTTACGAGTAGACAATCCGGACAGCATCAGTAGTCCAAGTACCGGAAACAACAATGCCGACAAAAAGCGTGGTGGCAAATGGGAGCCATTGCGGCGTGAAGCTAGCAGTGACGGTACGATATAAGCAAGCGTTGTATAAAAAGCGATCAGAGCAAATCCGTTACTGAGCCTGCCAGCGTACGTAGTAAACGGAATCAGCGCGGCGGACCAGCCCTGATAGACGGCGATATTAATCACACTGACGATTCCTTGCACAATAGTGAACGATAGTCCCAGATATACAAGAACCGAACGGATTCGATACCAGTTCGCCCCTTTACGCTCGGCGAGAATAGCCAGACTGCCAAACAGTCCGATCATGGCACTGACCAGTAATGATAAATAAGCGACCAAACGTAGTCCCTGTACTGCAATATCGATCCATGTGCTGTCTGCATTGTTCATGGTGAGGCCCCTTTCATCTCCGGGCTGAAATCAAACATACGGCGTTGAAGCGTTACAGTTAGTTTACGTTCGATAGCTTAATCCCTGATGAAATTGTACTTAATTCCAGTTAAATCCCGACGATAATGTCAAAGATTCTATGATATAATCGAACGAGAATACGACCGGAACGGAATATAATAAGGAAGAACCTGCACATGAATCTGCGCCTGTTGGATGAGACGATCAGGCGGCAGCAGCAGGAACAGATAATAACTATTGGGGGCTTGGCTGTATGTCGGACGAAGTAAACCGAATTCACCGGATTCCATTCCGAAAAATAAGCAGCATGCTGCATATCAAACAAAAAATTGTGAATGTGTATCCTGATCATGCTAGTAAAATGGTAGTCGTCGAAACGGAAAAGTTATCCCGCAAAATGGACACGGTTGTCATTGAAGTCAAAAACAATTATCTCGATATCGTGACCTTGACTGCTGCCGAGTATAATCAGCGTCCATCAGAGCTGTATGTTGCCGATAAACTAAAATCATTGCTCGATGAAGCAGAGCGCGATGCTTTATTGCATAGTTTGCAGTCTACCATTCGTCATACCGAAATTCAACTTGACCGCCAAACGTCATCACCGGATGAGCATGAGCAGGCAGAACAGTTTTTGACTCATGCCCGGCGCGCACTATCAAAGCTGACTGAGCGGCTTTGAGCATGATTTTCACGGTATTAAGCAAGTACAATCTATCCAACATGTTTCAGCGTATTCTACTGCCGCTGCTCATCATCCTGACGATGGCATACAGCGTTCATACGTTGTACGCGAATCTTATCGCTGATCCTCATGCCAGCGATTTTTTAAGCGTAAAAAAGGAATCCAATCAACCTACCAATCTGCCATTATGGCTCAATATTATGTATGTGCATGTGCTATTTGCCTGTCTGGCGCTAGTGTGCGGCGCTTTTAACTTTTCATCGTATCTGTTGCGTCGTTATCGTCGCTTGCACCGGGCAAACGGCTATCTGTATGTGATCGCGATTTTGCTAGTCGATCTGACTTCCGGTTATCTCGCGCCCTACGCAACCGGTGGCAAAATAACGAGTATTCCATTCAATCTCGTTAATATCGCATGGATCTGGATTACGATCATAGCGCTGGTGCAGATCAAAAAAGGGAATATTCAACGCCACCGCCGCTGGATGGTGCGCAGTTATCTGTTTTGTTTTACAAATATGTTTATTCATAGTATCGAATGGCTATGCCAGCATGTGGTAGGCATGAGTCTGCTGACCAGTTATGTAGTGGGTGTGTACGGAGCGATTGTATTGAATGTTCTCATTGCAGAAAGCATCAATACAATCTGGTTGCGTGGATCGATCCATCCAGATCATGTGTACCAAAGATGAAATCAGCAAAAAGAGCGGCATCTCCACTACACTATCATGATGGTATCGCGTCATGATGTGCAGCGGGATTGCCGCTCTTTTGGTATTCTATGTTGCGTAGATGATGTGACCATTCTGCTCTTCATGCCGGATTCTGCCGCAACGCTCCAGCTCTGCCAAATGCGCCAGTGTCTCTGACATCGCAAATCGCAGTTGATGCAAAGACAGCTTGCTGTTGAACAGACCGATGCAAATGTCATACCCGCTGGACGGTTGCTGACGGAGCATATGCTCCATTTTGTCCAATCGTTCACTATGATGCTCCAGCAGCTTGATCGTGCGTTCTTGAAATGCGGTAAAGGGACGACGATGTCCGGGGTATGCCTGCTCTACTTCATACTTGCCTAGCTCATGCAATCCTTGCAAATATAAATGCAGCGGATGTGGATCGCTGCCCGGAATCAAGCTAATATTCGGCGAAATCTGCGGCAGCACGGCATCTCCGCAAAAGATCATTTTCTGTTCCGGCTCATAAAAGGAAATATGACCAGCCGCATGACCGGACGTCTCAATCGTTTCCCATGTGCGTCCGCCCATTTGCAGCGGCTGTCCGGGTACGATGATGGATGTGTGCGGCTGCGGTGTGACCTGTGAAATGAAGCTATGCAGATGATCCGGCAGCTGTGAAGTAATCTCGTCTGGCATCCCGTTACGATTAAACTGCAACACCAGATCATGCGCTGCTGTACTGTCCAATCCCCATGAACGAATCGCTTCCGCTTGCGCCTTTTCCGACAACCATACAGGAATACCCGTCTGCTGCTGAAACCAGCCAGACATGCCGTAATGATCCGGGTGATGATGCGTTAGGACAATCGATTGTAGCGCTGACCACGGAATATCCAATTGTTGCAGTACATCATGCCATGCCTGCTCATTGTCGGCTGTACGCGGTCCCGGATCAATAATACTCCATCCATCCGCTCCGCCGACCAGATAGCTGTTAACCCAGCGTAATGGATAAGACATGGCAATTTTGACCTGAATAATCTCGTGTTCCCAATATGTAATCTCCGGCAGTTGCATACTTCCAAGCCCTCCACTTCTCAAATGCCCAGCCTTCTTCGCGATCATAACTCGTTCCTCATCATGACAACTACGTTCTTCATACTGACGCTAATTGGTAACGCTCTCCCAAATAAGGACAGCATATCATGATCCTTATCAAAATCAAATGCAATCCCAACACAAAAACCCTTCTCATCCTACCGTCTGCCCTTCAGCAGCAGGTATAGATTCGAAGGGTTTGTATCGTAGTCGTACGTTCATCAATCAATAACTTTCTTCCCACGGATTGAACATTTCGTGCTTGAAGTAAGCAGCATCAGCGGATTTTTCTTCCCAGCTCCATGTTTTCTGGCTTGCTTTTTCCATTTCTTCACTTTTGATTTCGCGAATTTGATCCAGAATTGTGTAATCTTTGCCCATCTCTTTTTGATGTTCCCAGATCACGAACATGATGCTATCCAAGTTATCGCCGTATCCTACAACATGTACACGACCAGCAGGATCATTCAGACCAACATTCAGGAAGTCATTGGTGACGATGTATTTATCGTTTTCCATATGATAGATAGCTGCCCATTGCTCCAGCTCGTTTTGGTTTTTGGAAGTCTCCGTGCTTTCTACAAAGCGGAACCAACCGCCGGAAACAGGTTTTGCTTTCTCCATGATTTTAACGTCTGTCAGTTGATTGTAATTCATTAGGTTAGCCCCCTCGATTTGCTTTAAAAGTAGTTTAACTTAAAATTAGGTTTTTTACAATTAATTTGTTTAAAATATTTTAGGTTACAACGTTTAATGTGATATTCTATTTATCGGAAGATTTTTGAAGAAGTTTATAGTTTCTTCCTCTTTTTCGTGTTATTCCGACAAATTATTTGACGAATATTGTTTTTGTTTGTGACTTAAGTATGCCTCTGGAACCAGTAGTTCCACAATAGGAAATGGTTCTTAATACTTAATAGTAATGAAGTGTGTACTTCCTACTCCTTGCTGACAGGTGCGCGATTACGCTATTACTATATTTATAACCACAGCCCGCTAGCTCAATCCCTTAAAGGGAATTTAATCAAATTTGAAGGAATTTTATAGGTGTTTTGACTGCTATTATGCCGTTTTAGCCACCATCATAATGGTTGGATACATATTATTCGTGTGCAAACTCATTTTGGTTTACAGATCAGAAGATTTTGTCGAAATAATTATGTGTCTATTGCTTACTTCCTACCTTCCTATTCCCAGATTCCCGGTAGGAACCTTTCATAGTAAATTCGCTGCAAAATAACGTAAATACGCTTAGTATTTTCCGTACACTTCAAGGATTTTGTACTTGTTTTTAGCAATTGTGCAAGTAAAAAACACGCTTTTGCTTTTACAATTGGCTAGCTCGGTTTAAAATAGGTGTATGTTGGACATATTGAGGACAACTACGCTGTCTTACTATAGATATTGTTTTCCTGTTGGATAGGAACCTCAGTGAAATCGGAAAATTCAATTTAGGAGACTCAACAAATGATCAAAACGCAACGAATCAATCAGATTAAGGAATATGTATTTGAACACGAATCCGTCTCACTGGAAGAATTGGTCGACCATTTTGGTGTCTCCAAAAATACGATTCGCCGTGATATTCGCTCGCTGGTGGATTCTGGTATTTTGAAAAAGGTGTATGGCGGGGTATCGGTCAATCATTCTACACTCGTCGTCTTTAATGAAAGAAAAGATCAGAACCTCACCAAAAAGCAAGAGATTGGACGGCTCGCTGCACGGTATGTGGAAGATGGAGATGTAATCTTCGTCGATTCTGGTACGACGACACTAGAACTGCTGCCGTACATTCAGGATCGCCAGTTGACAGTGGTGACGAACAATTTTGATTTTATTCATGGAGCCAAAGGGTTTCCGAATCTGACCATTTTCTCGACAGGCGGTATGTTTGAGCGCAAAACCGATTCGTTTGTCGGCTTTCAGAGTGTCGAGCTGCTAGGTAAATACAATATTAACAAGGCATTTGTGGCGTCGACCGGCATTTCGATTGTGAATGGCGTGACGAATTCGTCGCCGCTGGAGACGGATTTGAAAAGCACGGTCGTGAAAAAGAGTTCGAATGTGCTGTTGATGATAGATGACAGCAAGTTTGATAAGTATGCGCTGACGACGTATTGTGCGTTGAGTGAGATTGATTATTTGATCACGAATAGTGTGCCTGGGGATGAGTATGTGCAGTATGCGGGGCAGCACAGTATCGAGATTGTCACGCCCTGAATCAGGTCGTTGCTCCGTAGCGTGGTAGCAAGTACGCTTCGGAAAGCGATAAGGGAACGGACTCGGGTGGAGCCGCGGGAATCTTTTGGAATTTGGAGTAAATGAAGATTCCCGCACCTCCAAAGTCGTCCTTTTCCCTTATTCCCTTTCCTTCGCTCCACACGTACAGCTAATTTGGTGCTGGAAGGGCAGGAGCAAATACCCGCTTTAAGCATTCATGAGGTATGGCAGGATAAAAGGTACACAAGGAAAAGCAGCGGTCTATATCGCTCTGAATAAAAGGTCGAAGTTGGTGGCGACTTTTATTCAGAAGAGATGGATATGGACGGCTGCTTTTTTGTATGATCTGTATCGGGCAGATCACTCATAGTTTGGTTGTTTACTTTTTAGTTTTATCAATCCGCGAGTTGGGTGGAGACCGTAGCAGCTTTTCCGCTGGAGCGGAATTCGCGGATTTTGGAACGGACGCTGTCCTCGATCGCTTGGCGGGCGGGAGTGAGGATGGTGCGCGGTTCGGTTGTGTCGGGATCTTGTTCTAGGGTGCGTCGCAGCTGGAGTGACCAGGCGGTGACGCTTTCGGTGTTGATGTTCACTTTGGCATGACCGAGTTCGATTGCACGGGTTAGCTGGTTCAAAGGGATGCCGGATGCGCCGTGCAGGACGAGCGGGATGCCAATCGCCTGCGAGATGGCTTCCATTTCGGTAAAGCCGAGTTTCGGTTCGCCGATGTATTTGCCATGGACAGAGCCGAGTGCGGCGGCGAGTGCATCGATGCCCGTTTCGTCGACGATGCGGACGCACTCATGCAAATCGGCATACTGAATACCACCGATCAAGCCGTCCTCGATCCCGCCGACGGTGCCGACTTCGGCTTCGACAGATACTCCATGTGGAGCGGCGTATTCCACAACTTGGCGGGTTTGCTGGATATTGAGATCGATTGGGCCATGCGAACCGTCGAACATAACGGATGTAAAGCCTGCGTCGATCGCCTGCAAGCAGCTATCCACCGATTTGCCGTGGTCGAGATGCAGAGCAACCGGCACGGTAATGCCCTTTTCTTCCACCAATACACGAACCAATGTGGCGATGGTGCGGTAGCCGCCGAGAAAATCGATCAGACGATCAGACGCGGCAACGATGACTGGCGCTTGTTCCGCCTGTGCAGCGTCCAGAATACCATGCACCCACGACAATCCATTTACATTAAACTGTCCGACCGCATATTGCTCACGCTTCGCCTGTTGCAGCATTTCTTTCATGGATACCAGAGTCATGCTATGCCCCTCCCCATCCGGGTTTGGCCGACATTACACCAGACCAAGCCCTTCCTTCATCTTTTTCAACATAATAGCACTTGATTCTTCGGCACGATCACTATAGGCAAAGACGGAATTGGTGGCAATGCCGTCAAATTTCATCTCCCGCAGCTTGCGGAATAATGTATCAAAATCGACATCGCCTTCACCGATATTCAGATGCTGATGTACGGTTACCTGTGCATCTGGCGGATTGACGATATAACGCAGTCCGTAGGCAGCTTTGTGGTTAAATGTATCTGCGAACAGCACATGATCGAGCAGATCGCCCGCATCGTCGAGCATTTTGGCAATATCGCCGATTCCATCATCGTAGAAGAACGTATGCGCGACAGAATAGACCAGCTTGATCCAATCCCGATCCAGCGCACGGATCATATCGAGCGCTCCGGTATTCGTTTCAATAAAGTCGTACGGATGCGCCTGCAAATTCAAACGTACCTTTTCCTTTTCAAATACTGGAATCAGCTCATCCAGCGATTTGATGAATTTCTCCTCCGATGCCTGTGCTTCGTACTTGGAACCGGTGAATTCGCTGTTGACCAGATCAACATCCAGCTCTACCGCAATCTCAATCGCACGTTTCCAGTTGCGTACCGCAGCTTGACGACGGTCTTCATCTGGACCTGCCCAATGCTGCATCGGCAAAATGGATGACAGCTTCAAGCCCGCTTCGCTAAGCCACTTTTTCAATTGCTTGATCTTGTACTTGTCTACACGCGGATATTTGTAAAAGGGCAAGAAATCTTCGCGCGGTGACAGCTCGATATATTCGTATCCCATATCAGCTACTTTGAAAATCGTTTCCTCTAGGGAGTGGGAATCTCTGAAATGGGTCGGATCGTAGGCAAGTTTCATGAATCGTTCCTCCTGCAATATGGAATGGATTAGGTATGTGTTGCAATGAAATGATCAGTACGGTTTGGAGTTTTTCAGCATGTTCTCCTTATGTGCGTATGCTTTGCGGATACTTTCCTTGTCGGACACTTCCGCTACGCCCACATGCCACCAGCTGTCATAGCCGTCGGTCATCGTTTTGGGCAATACTTTCATTTCGATCAAGGTACAGCCATCATGTTGCTTGGCATCTTCAACAGCGGCTTTGATCTCTTTCACCGTGTTCGCACGATATACTTTGGCGCCGTACGCTTCGGCTACTTTGGCATAATCGATATTCAGAATTTGATTATCCACAGTACGGAATTCACAGAAGAACGTATCGCTGCCGTGATCCATTTGCAGATTATTGATGCAGCCAAAGCCGGAATTATCGAACAGCATAATATTAATCTTCTGCTTGTACTGGATCGCTGTGATCAGCTCAGAATGCAGCATCAGGAAACTACCGTCGCCAACCATCGAATACACTTCGCGCTCTGGATGTGCCAGCTTGATACCAAGTGCACCGGACACTTCATAGCCCATACAGGAATAGCCATATTCCAAATGGTACGTATTCGGTGCTTCTGGATTCCAGAGACGTTGCAGATCACCCGGCAATGAGCCAGCAGACGAAATAACGATGCTGTCCTTGTCCACCGTATCATTGATCGCAATCAGCGCATTTGTCTGCGGCAATTCGGTCTGTAGCACATCTGCATATTCATTCAAAGTCTGCTGGTCAAAATGGTTTTTGATCTCTGGCACGAAGTTGTCGCGGTTGAATTTCACATCAGCCAGACGAGCACGCTCAGCGTTCCATTCCTGCTTGAGCGTCGGAATACTACTGCCAAATTCACTGCGATATCCTGCCAGACGTTCATGCAGCGCAATCAATGCACGCTTGGCATCCGCCACCACACTAACTGCATCCAGCTTGTACGTCTGCATCCGGCTCACATTAATATTGAGGAAACGCGTGCGATCAAAGTCGAACGCCGTCTTCGATGATGTAGCAAAGTCCGTATACCGCGTACCAATCCCGATGATCAGATCAGCTTCGCGTGCTGCTTTGTTCGCTGCCAGTGTACCGGTAATCCCCATGCCGCCCAGATTGTTGGCAAATGTATATTCAACCGTCGACTTACCCGCCTGCGTCTCCACGAGCGGAATATCGTACGCTTCGGAAAAGGCGATCAATTCTTCGCGCGCTTCCGAATACTTGGCACCGCCACCGACGAGAATCAATGGCTTTTTGCTGCTGCGAATCAGTTCGGCAGCCGCATCCAGCTCCCGTGCACTCGGTTCACGGCGATCCACATAATGTACACGTTTCTGGAAAAATACTTCATCATAATCGTACGCTTCACCTTCGGTATCCTGACAAATACACACTGTTGCCGGACCACCCTGTGCCGGATCGGTCAACACTTCAAAGGCACGGATCAAACTGCTCATCAGCTGCTCTGGACGTGTGACCCGATCCCAATAACGGGATACCGGCTTCAGTGCATCATTCGTTGTGACAGCAGCGCTATATTCCTGCTCTACCTGCTGCAATACGGGATCGGGCTGACGAGTAGCAAAGGTGTCTGCCGGTAGCAGCAGCACCGGAATATTGTTTGCCAGCGCGGTTCCGGCTGCGGTTACCAGATTGGCAGAGCCGGGACCGGAGGAGGAGGATACGGCATAGATTTTCTGGCGTAGCTTTTCTTTGCTATAGGCGATGGCGGCGTGTGCCATGCCCTGTTCGTTTTTGCCTTGGAAGATTTTCAAATGACCAGCGTCCTGCTCTAGCGCCTGACCGATGCCCAGTACGTTACCATGACCGAAGACAGTGAACATGCCCTCAACAAACGGCGTTTCCTTGCCATCGACAGAGATATACTGCTGGTTCAAAAACTTGATCAGCGCCTGTGCGGTCGTAAGTCGGATTTTGTTTCCCATAAAAGTCTCCACCTTCGGTTAAAATGATGAGTCTGAATCAGGGTTGGATGACCGGTTGCTGTGAGATCAGCGCTTCAATCTCCTCCACAGTTGGCATCGCATCAGACGAGCTATGCTTGCTGACAACGATGGATGCAGAAGCACTACCGTATTTGAGCGCGGTTTCGATGTCTTTGCCGCGAATGATTGCGTACAGGAATGCGGACGCATACGAATCACCAGCGCCGAATGTTTTTAGCACTTTGGTTTTGTAAGCGTGACCACGATAGGTTTCACCAGTGCTTGTATATGCGTATGAACCGTCCACGCCATGCTTGATCACGACCAGTCCAACGCCTTGTGCGAACAGCGTCTGCGTCGTTTGTTCATTGGAGCCGTTTTGCGCCTGTTCCATTGCATCGTATTCGTCGCGCGTACCGATCACAATATCGCTTTGTGCAGCAACAAGTGAATAATACACTGCTGTTTCCGCTTTGGATGCCCAAGTGTATGGACGATAATCAAGTTCAAAAGCAATTTTGACACCGTTGCGGCGTGCATAATGAATCGCCTGCAATGTCGCTTCACGAGAAGGACTTTTTGCCAATGCCGTACCGGAGATGAGCAGCAAGCCTGCCTGTGTAATGTACGATTCATTGATCTCTTCAGGACGCAGATACAGGTCGGCAACATCGTCACGGTACATCAGAATGCTGCACTCATCCGGGCTTTTGATTTCGGTAAATGCCAGTCCGGTCTTATGCCCTTCCTCATCGACGACAAAATGAGAAGCGTCGACGCCAGCCTGCTCCATATAATTGCGGATAAAACGTCCATGCTGATCGTCAGCGATCTTGCCAATAAATCCAGTAGTCAATCCAAGGCGAGCGGCACCGATAGCGATATTCGCCGGTGAACCGCCTACATATTTGGAAAAGGTCATCGTCTCTTCCATAGGGCGATTGTATTCGACAGCGTTCAGGTCGATACATGCCCGTCCGAGCGTTACAAGCTCAAAACGCGGGGTCTTGTCAGTCATTATGTTCAGCGCTCCTTTATCAATCGCGATTCAGAATCCATTCATGATCCGGGTCATTATAGAACTTCCAGATACGCTTCGGACCAGCCATAACATTTAAATAGTAGGAAGTGTAGCCGTCCGGCACACCGACTGGGTGATATCCTGCTGGAACGATCACTACATCGCGGTTCTCTGCCGCCATCGTCTCGTCCAGACTACGGTCATCTGTGTACACACGCTGGAACAGAAATCCTTGCGGTGGGTCTAGCTCATGATAATACGTTTCTTCCAAAAATGACTCATCCGGTAGCTGGTCACGGTCATGCTTGTGCGGCGGATAGCTAGAGAAGTTACCGCCTTCGGTATATACTTCCACAACGAGCAGACTGCTGGCGGATGGATCATTGTCCGGCAAAATGTCATGCACGGTGCGCTGGTTGTTGTATTTGCCACGTTGGACGATACCGACATCTGATGCGGGCAGCAGCTTCGTAGGTAGAGCTTCCAGTGATGGCGAGTAGCACAGAGCTACCGTCGCACCGGACACGGCTTCCACTGTAAATGACTTGCCACCGGCGATAAAAACACTATCTGTCGGTTTGCGTTCAAATACGCTGTCGCGCGTACCAATCTCGGCAAAACGATTGTCGCCTTCCGTCACAGTAATCTTGCCGGTTACGGCGACGATACAGCATTCTTCCTTATCCAATGTTTCTTCATACACCGCTCCATCGTTCAGATCTAGCAACTTGAAGCCTACATAGGCAAGCGGTGAATTCGACGTAAGTACTTCCTGTACAACGGTAACGCCTGTTTGCGGCGATGATGATTGCGGTTTGCGTAACAGATGACTGGTCACTTGGAACCCTCCTGTTGGCTTGAAACTGGTTTATATTTCAGTACTTCCATATGTCAGGTCGCTGCAAGAAGCGTCATGCGTGAGATGTACGACGCTTCCGCTTGGCGACGATGTGTCGATCTGGTATGACCTACTATTGCATTCGTTTTGTCAGATTACGTCTGGCATGCCGAGCAGCAGCAACGAGCGATGATGTCATGCAATCATTCGAAATCTGGCTGCGGATACCGAGCGGTTACGACCTTTTTACGAGTGTAAAAGTCTACGCTGTCTTTGCCGTTGGCATGCAGTGTACCGTAGAACGATGATTTCCAGCCCGAGAATGGGAAGAATGCCATCGGTGCAGGCACACCCAGATTGATGCCCAGCATACCGGCGTCGATATTTTCACGGAAATAACGAATCGCGTTGGCATTGGAGCTGAACAGACACGCGCCGTTTGCAAATTCGGAACGGTTGGCGATATCGATTGCTTCTTTCAAGTTTTTGACGCGGATAACGGACAACACTGGTGCGAAGATCTCGTCTTTCCAGATCGTCATATCTGGTGTTACATTTTCAAAAATCGTCGGACCGATAAAGTAACCATCGTCGGACATACGCTCACGACCGTCGGTGAGCAAGGTTGCGCCTTCCTCAATGCCTTTTTCGATATATTGAATGGTGCGCGCTTTGTTCTCTTCGCGGATAACGGGACCGAGGAACACACCATCATCCAGACCGTTACCGATCTGTACGTTGATCGCACGCTCTTTGAGTTGCGCGATGAATTCGTCGGCGATGCCATCTTCTACAGTGACTACCGCGCATGCCATGCAGCGTTCGCCTGCGGAACCGAAAGCGGCGGAGATGACGTTGGTCAGCGTATCATCCAGATTCGCATCGTTCAGAACGATGGTATGGTTTTTGGCACCTGTCAGCGCTTGTACACGTTTCAGGTTTTCGCTGCCTTTTTTGTATACATATTCGCCGACTGGTTTGGAGCCGACAAAGGAGATCGCTTTGATCTCTGGATGCTCCAGCACGCCGTTTACGACATCATGCGCTCCATATACGATGTTGAATACGCCATCCGGCAAGCCTGCTTCGGTAAACAGCTCTGCCAGCTTCTCCGTCAGCAGCGGTGTACGCTCAGACGGCTTCAGGATGAATGTATTGCCAAGTGCAATCGCCATCGGGAACATCCAGCATGGCACCATCATCGGGAAGTTGAACGGTGCAATTCCGCCTACAACGCCGATCGGATAACGATAGTTGGCTGCTTCTACATCCGTAGCAATCGATGCAAGCGAATCGCCCATCATTAGCGTTGGTGCACCGGCAGCGAATTCTACGTTCTCGATCCCGCGTCCAACTTCACCCAATGCTTCGCTCAAGTTTTTACCGTTCTCCAATGTAATAAGACGTGCCAGCTCTTCTTTGTTCTGGCTGAGCAATTGTTGGAAGTTGAACAGAATACGTGCGCGTCTTGGTACAGCGACCTGTTTCCACTTTTCAAATGCTTTGCTAGCAACCTGTACGGCGTGCTCCACATCTTCTTTGGTCGAGATAGGAACCTGACAAATCAGTTCTTTGGTCGCCGGATTGTAAACGTCTTCATATACGGTCGTATTGCTCTCCACCCATTTGCCACCAACGTAGTTTTTCAACTTGCGGGCTGTGCCTGTCAATGTAGTCATCATGGAACTCCTCTCAACATTACGGAATGTAAATGAATAGGTACGGATTTCGCATTTGGTTATATCTTGGTTATATTTGTATGATATACAACAAACAAATCATCGTCAACCCTATTCCGTCACCAAACTTGATCATTTTGTTGAAACATTTCCGTTATTCTATTAAAAAACCTTATATATCAAGACTTTACGATCTCTTTTAGCGACAAAAAATATATAAAATCTGTATTTCATCATCCTATTCATTGGTATATGCTAATAAATTAATAATCATATATTGATTATATTTTGGTTATATTTTATATTAGTATCATCAAAGTTTATAGGAGAATGTCTATGAAAGCGAGACGTCTACAGGATATCGAGGAATATATCCGCACACAGAAGAGCGTCACACTAGATGAACTGTGCGTACGCTTTGATGTATCCAAAAACACCATTCGCCGCGATATTAACCAAATTGTACAAAAAGGCTCTATCGAAAAAGTATACGGTGGCGTCACCTCCGCCAGCGAACTCGTTCCATTCGAGAATCGCAATATTCGCAACCAATCCAAAAAGAATGAAATCGGACGGTTGGCGGCTGCCTGTATCGAAGCTCATGATCTGATCTATATCGATTCCGGTACGACCACCCGCAACATTATCGATCATCTTGATCCTGCCCTACCGTTGACGATTCTGACCAACAGTCTGGACGTGATTAATGGTGTAGCCGATATGCAGCATGTTACTTTGCTCGTCATTGGCAATACGTACAAGCCCAAGACGCGCTCGTTTGTCGGGATGGACAATCCGCTATCGCTGCAAAAGTACAATGTGAACAAAGCCTTTATGGCAGCAACTGGTGTCAGTATGACACACGGTCTGACCAATTCCGATCTACTGGAATACGAGATCAAAAAGGTCATTGCCGAGAAAGCGCAAAAGCTGATTCTGCTGGCGGACAATAGCAAATTTGGCAAATCCACATTGCTGACTTATGCCCCGCTAAAAGATGTGGACATCTTGATCTCATCCGAACCGCTGGATGACGATTATCGCAGCTTTTGCGAACAGCATCATATTCAACTGCAATCCCCATGATAAGAACCAAGTGATCATTTCTATATCCCAACTACTTAGGAGGAACAAAGTATGCCATTACTACGTTTTGATGTGATTGAAGGACGCACTGCCGAGCAATTACAATCGTTATTAGACACTGCTCATGATGCTATGGTGGAAGCGTTTACCGTTCCAGCTTCCGACCGCTACCAGATCGTCAGTCAGCACCCGGCGCATGAATTGGTAATTGAAGATACAGGGCTCGGTTTCCCGCGTACTAAGGATGTGGTTATCTTGACGATCACTAGCAAACAGCGTACATCAGAGCAAAAGCAAAAACTGTACGCCCTGCTCGCAGAACGTCTGGAACAACATTGCGGCATCGCCCCTACCGATCTGATGGTATCGATTGTCGAAAATGGTGACGCCGATTGGAGCTTTGGACAAGGACGTGCTCAATTTTTGACTGGTGAGCTGTAGACTGTTTATCCGTGCTGCTGATGATCTGCTTTACGCATACCAATTGAATATTACAATGAAACGCTTGATCTATTGCCATATGATGGCGATGTATCAGGCGTTTTCTGTTGATATGCGGGAATGATGATCATCGTGTCATAGATGTCTCGTGTATATAGCATGTGCAGTTATAAGCTAGATATGAAATATCAATTACCTATGCAATGCCAATAACCCAGATGCAGGTATACATCTGGGCACTGGCTCCGTCAACAGCTGGCGGAACATCTATTCATAATATGGAAGTTAATGATGGATACAGCAGACTTAGCCGACAGGCTGACTGCTATTGTAATGACGGAAAATGACCGATAGCGTCGTTTCCTTCGCAGTACGAATATTGTCCTCGGCACTGAGCTTGTAGTATTCCGGGCGGAACAGTTCAACCGATACGGCGCCGTCATAGCCTTTTCTTTTCAGGGTAGACAGAATAAAGTCCAGATCAATCACTCCCTGTCCCGGCCATACGCGATCTTCGTCTGTAAGGAAGCCAATCGGATAATCTTCGGTATCGTCGATATGCAAAATAAAGATTTTCGACGCATCCGCCTGCTCCAGATCTTCGCGCTTGGAACCCATCGCATGAAAATGGAAACAATCTAGCACCAGACCGACATTATCGCGGTCGACCGCTTGAATAATGTCATATGCCTGACCGAATGTATTCACGGTACATTGCGGATGTCCTACATATTCGAGCGCAATGCCGATGCCGTAAGGCTTCGCCAGATCAGATAACTCACGCAGCACCTGTACACTGCTTTCGTGGATATCTTTTTTGAGGAACTTCTGCTCAGTCACAAGTGGTACGGCAACGATATATGGCACACCTAGCTTGCTGCCCTTTTCCAGCATATCGATAAACTCGTTGCGGATCTCATCATATTCCGCTTCCGAACGGTTGTTGAAGAACACCAGCGCATTGAATGCCAGCGGCTTAATATGATGGGTATCAAAATAGTGGATCAGATCGTCGAGCGAATGATCTTGTAAGTATTCCGGCAGTTTGTCCATCGTGCGAATCTCGATATAGTCATATCCATGCTGCTCACAAAGTTCCAGATCAGTGACCAGATTGGAGTTCTCCAGTGTCGTTGCCTGATTAAAGCAAAGTTTCATGATTACGCTCCTCCCGCTATCTCTCCTATTGGTATACGATCGTGCTTGCATAACATTGTAAAAGAATACAAGGCGACACGGCACATCCGACGATCTACCGTGTCCCTACAGTGATCTGAATCGAAATCAAACGCTATACAATGGAGCCGCACCACCATAAAACTCTGGAGTTGGTCCCAAATCAATCGTTTCTTCCTGTCCGGATTCTTGCGCGCGTACACAAGCATCTGCTGTTACGGAAGCAATATATCCGTCCCACGAAGTTGGACCTTGCGGTTCGCCGCCTTTGCTCACTTGATCGATAAAGTCTTGCAATTCGCGATCATATGCATCGATAAAGCGATCTTTCCAATCGGTCAGCAAGTCTACGCCCAATTGTGCATTTTTGCGATATGTGATACCAGCCACTTCCGGCAGGCGCACGATGCCTTCTTCACCGATAATCTCGCATTGAATATCGTAGCCGTATTTGCAATTGACAAACACTTCGGTCGTAATCAAAATGCCACCTTTGGTTTCCAGTGTAATCACTTGTGGATCACGCAGATGACTGGAGGCGTGACGTGTTTTTTTCGGGAACGATACACGCACGGAAGTATAATCATCGTTGACCAGCCAATGCAATACATCAATCTCGTGTACCAATGTATCGGTTACTGCCATATCGGTTGTATAGGCTTCGTTCACTTCTGGGTTGCGGTGCGCACAGCGAATCATCAGTGGCTCGCCGATAAAGCGTTCGTCGACTGCGCGTTTCAATTGTTGGTAACCGCTATCATAACGGCGCATAAAGCCGACTTGTACTAGACGTTTGCCATGCGCGATCTCAGCATCCACAATTTGACGGCAACCTTCCGCAGTCGTAGCTAATGGTTTCTCGCAAAATACATATTTGCCTGCGGCGATACCTGCCAGTACACTCTGTTGATGCGCAGGTCCCCAGCTTGTTACGAGAATTGCATCTACATCATCTGCTGCAATCAGAGAGACGTCGTCTGGATAGACTTTCGCGTTTAGATTGTAATTTTCCACAGCTGCTTTGGCTGCATCTGCATTCACGTCCGTTACGGCGACGATCTCGCCACCGCTCAAATTGTTCGTAATCCGGCGAATATGCTCGCGTCCGATTGCTCCTGTACCGATAACTCCAATGCGTAATGTCATATCAATGGCCTCCTGAATGTGGGTTAATTTGAAATGATGTTACTCCGATTGCTGTTGGACTTACTGTTTGGTGGTAACAGGCTTCACTACATATGCCTGCTCTTCGGATGTTCCTTTGTCATAATGGTTGCGGAAGCTTTGTTCTAGTTGTTCCAGCGACAGATCTTTCGTTTCGGGAAGGAATACTTTGACAAATGTGATCGCCAGCAGTCCAAGCCCTGCGAAAATGTAGAACGTTGCCGACAGTCCAATGCCGCTGAGCAGAACTGGGAACAACAGCCCAATCGTAAAGTTAACGAGCCACAATACCAATACCGTAAAGCCCATACCAAGTCCACGCAAACGTTGCGGGAAAATCTCCGACAACATCAGCCATGTTACCGGTGAAATGGCTCCTTGCTGGAATGCAAGGAACAGAACGGTTAATGTCAGAACCGCATAGGGCAATGCAGGACTTCCTGCCAATAAAGCGGATACAATGGCAATGAGAAGTAAAGAAGTCGTCGTGCCGATCAAGCCTGTAATCAGCATCGGTCGACGACCAACACGACCGAGCAACCAGATACCAACAATCGTCGCAATAACGGAGATCGCACCATTGGCGATATTTCCGATCAGCGCTGCTTTGGTCTCAAATCCGGCATCTTTTAGAATCTCCGTACCGTAGTACATAATGGAATTGACACCGGTAATTTGCTGAACAATCGCAATCCCGATACCAATCCAGACGATCCGGCGAATCCATGGTGTTGCCAGGTCTTTGAAACTGGCTTTATCCATATGAGCTTCCTTCTGTACATTTTCCTGAATTTCCTGCAATTCCTTATGCGCATCTTCTTGGCTACGAATCTTTTGCAACACCTTCAGCGCTTCATCATTACGGTTGCGACTAATGAGCCAGCGCGGACTTTCCGGTTGACGCAGCATGCCGAAGAACAGCAGCAATGCAGGCAGAGCAGCGATAATCAACATATATCTCCATACATGTGCAATTTCGCCCAGCATCGTACCTAGAATGGCATTGATAACAAAGGCAGCTAACTGACCGCTAACGATCATCAACTCATTCTGGGTAACGATCCGCCCCCGCCGATCCGCTGGTGCCATTTCTGCCAGAAACGAAGGTACCGTTACCGAAGCACCACCGACTGCAATCCCAAGCAGGAAGCGAGCAGCTACCATGATTGTGACATTCGGTGCCAGTGTACAACCGACAGTAGCAAAGAAAAACAAAATCGACAAGTACAAAATATTTTGACGACGTCCGGCATAATCGGATAATCTGCCGCCAAACACAGCACCCAGTGCTGCGCCTAACAGCAGTGAGCTTGCCACGACCCCTTCTGTAAACGGTGTCAAATTCAGCTGATCAGCAGCCGACATATACGGCAATGCGCCGTTGATTACGCCGGTATCATAACCGAATAACAAACCGCCCAGCGTCGAGATAATGATGATTTTGCCAAGAGCCGCTTTATGTGCCGTTTCACTTTGCATAGGATTCATCTCCTTTTGGCTGCTGCCTTGCGAGCAATGCTTCATCAATATACTTGCGCGCAATCAGTGCATATTCCAACGGATGTGCCACATCCGGGTCCTGCTCCGCCTCTACGACAATCCAACCGCTGTAATCATGCTGAATTAGAAAATCATACACCTCGCGGAAATCGATACAGCCATCTCCCGGTACGGTGAACATGCCTCCAAGGAAGCAATCGCGGAACGATTTCCCTTGATCCCGGCAATTGGTTAAAACGTCAATCCGAGCATCCTTGAAATGGACATGCCGGATACGATCCATATGCTTGCGCAGCACATTCATATACTCCCCGTCCGATACATAGATATGACCGGTATCATATAGCAAATGTACATACGCTGGATCTGTGCCTTTCATTAGGCGATCAATCTCGTCTGCTGTCTGAACACCAGTGCCCAGATGATGATGGAATACTAGCAGTAATCCATACTCCTCAGCGACTTTACCAAGATGATTCAATCCGTTACTTAGAATCTGCCATTCTGGATCATTGAAGTATGGCTTGTCCGCAAATACGTTGCGATCCAATCCCTGCACACTATACGTCTGCTCCGATACGACAATGACATTTGCCTGCACCTGCTGCAAATAGCTGCATTGAAGACGGAAGGCTTGCTCCACCTGCTCCAAACCGTCGCGAATCAAGAAGCTACTGAACCATTGACCAGCGATGCGCAACTTGCGCAATTTCAGTTCCCGATTCAAAATATTTGGCTCCGGGAAAAATCCCCCTACCTCTGTACCTTGAAAACCCGCGACAACAATGTCGCTTAACAGATGTTGCAATGTGTTGCCCGCACCGATTTCCGGCATATCATCGTTACGCCAACCGATAGGTGCAATCCCCCAATGGATAATCTTCGCTGTCATACATGTCCTCCTCATCTATACCGATGGTGAAATAATGATCAACTTTTGATTACTATATGATTAGATATTATTGTTAAAAGCGCTTTCAGTCAATCTTATTTTAAAAAATTTGTTCTACATTCAATAAAACACTCATTTAGAACTATTTTTTCAACCACCAGCAGGTTGATTATGACTATACGCTTATTATTTTGAGTATGTTTTGATTAACTTATCATTTCAAGATGTAACAATAGGTACAAATATAGCATGAAATAATAAAAAACCGTTTTGCATGATAGTATGCAAAACGGTAGATTGAAATGGATAACGTGCGATGATGCAATACGCGGCAATGTTTGGTTGTTAGTGATGCGATACGACTGCCGCCGAAGCTTCAGACGTACTGACGTTCTTTTCTTTTACATACAAGACATACAGTACCAGACTACATAGCGCGATGCTCACCATTAGCCATTGCACGTATGCCGGTGCAAAGGTATCCAGCATATGACCTGCTGTAACCGAGAATAATCCGCCGCCGACAGCCGAACCCGCCATTAGAATGCTCGTATTGCGCGCGATGTTGCGCGGCATAAGCTTTTTGGCATATACCAGTGTCACGACGAACAATCCAGACAGTGTCAGACCAAGCAGTACAATCAATACATACGACAGTGTGACACTGCGATTCACAGCAAACAATGCCAGCAATACGATCATTCCTGTCCAATGGATAAACAGATATTTGCGATATCCGAGCTTCTCCGCTTCATATCCGGCAAACATCCGTCCAATTACCATCGCCGCCCAGAAGACGGTTACGCTAAATGGTGCCGTGCTATCATCCGCCAATCCGTTCACCAACATTAAGGAAGGCAAGTAATGCACCAGACCAATATCGGTCGAGCCGTACAAGAAGAATAATAGAACAAAGGCGGGCAGCAACAGACTGCCGCGTATCATCAGACGTCCGCGTGATGCAGGCGGCTGATTCGTCGCTGCTGCTGCAACCGCTGCACTGAGTGGGCCTGAAGAAGCGGCACCCATCGTCACCCCAGCTGATACATGTTGTTTGTGGGCTGGTAGAAATAACGGCTCTACTTCGTGGAACTTCATCACCCGCAGGAAGATCGATAACAGGATCGCATAAACCGCAATCCCGAATAAGGCGTAATTCCACATGCCCGATGTGATCAGAATCCCAATCGCTAGCGGCAATAGCAGACTGCCGATCCCGAAGGCAATTTCCAGACGACTCATAGCAATCGCGGCATTCGATCGTAAGCCTTCCAGAATAACGGCACCAATGACTGTATCAATAATACCGCCGAGGAATCCAACCAGACCAATCGCTAACAGCAGGATCGGCCAAGCAGGCAAGAATGCGACGATCGTGTAACAGATCGCGATTCCCCATGCCCCAATATGCAGCATCGTCTTTTTGGAGATTTGGTTGGATAACCATGGTTGAATCAGCATCCCGCCAATGGATGCGCCAAATTCTACAAAAATGAGCGTTCCCGCGTCTGTATACGCTTTGCCATACATGGGCAATAGCACCGTCAAAATCGATGCGACCGTTACTTTGACAAAACCCATCATGAGATAAAATAAACTGCCCATTAATACAAGCCTTTTCAACACGCTCACTTCCCTTCTATATGCAAGAGCATCTTAGATGTATATTGTATTCTTCCCCTAATTCTCAGCTCATCGAAACGATTATACTGGTTTTTTACTGAAAATAAAGAGTTTTTTCAATAATTTTTATATTTTCATTTTCTAACGCTTTTGGAACGTAGAATCGTATCGTCCAATGCTTGTAACAACGGCATTTGTTTTCAATCATGAAAAGCGAGACGTATCAGAAAACAAAGCAGACTATCCAGCGATAGAGCGTATCGCGGATAGCCTGCGGATCAGATCATTTCAGATACAATCATCAACTTGGATTAACCGAGTTGTTGCCCGGTCAGGAACAGATAACCGATCAAGAACAGATTCAGCGCGACGATAATGCCAGTCGCAATCCAAGCAATGAGTTTCGTCGTCGACGAGTTGGCAAAGCTGCCCATTTTGTGCTTATCGCTAGTAAACAGTACCAGTGGAATAATCGCAAATGGCAGTTGCAAACTAAGCACCACCTGACTCCACAACAGCAGATCGCCCGTACCGCGCGAACCATACAACCACGTAACGATAAAGGCAGGCACTACCGCCAGCAAGCGCGTAATGATCCGGCGCAGTACTGGCGAGATACGCAGACGCACAAATCCTTCCATCACGATCTGCCCAGCCAGTGTACCCGTAATGGTTGAGTTCTGACCAGAAGCAAGCAATGCGACTGCGAACAGCGTACTTGCAATACCGACACCAACAGTCGGACTGAGCAGCTCATACGCCGCTTCGATCTCAGTCACCTGCAAGCCGTTCCCATGAAACGCTGCCGCACCGAGAATCAGAATCGCCGAGTTGATCAAAAAGGCAACCGTCAGCGACATAACCGAATCCAGACGGGCAAATTTCACCGCTTCCCGTTTCCCTTCCTGATCGCGCTTATATTGACGCGATTGGATAATAGAGGAATGCAGGTACAGATTATGCGGCATAACGGTTGCGCCGAGAATCCCTAGCGCGACGAATAACATTTGCGAATTGGTCACTACTTCCAGCTTCGGCACATAACCGCCGAATAAGGCAGCCACATCTGGATGAGCGGCAATCATTTCAAAGCCAAATATGACAAAGATCGTCGCCATCAGTACGATGACGATAGACTCGATAATACGAAATCCTTTTTTCTGCAATAACAACAGCAGCAATACGTCAAAGGTAGTGATCAGAATGCCCCACAGCAGCGGAATGCCAAACAACAGATTCAGCGCAATTGCTGAACCGATAACTTCTGCCAGATCGGTAGCGATGATCGCCAGCTCGGTTAATATCCAGAGTACAACAGCTGTCTTCTTGCCAGTAGCGTCACGGGTTGCCTGCGCCAGATCCTTGCCCGTAACGATACCCAGCTTGGCTGCAAGACTTTGCAGCAGCATGGCGACCAGACTTGATATGAGCACGACCGATAGCAGCGTATAACCGAATCGCGAACCACCGGCAATCGAAGTTGCCCAGTTGCCCGGATCGACGTAACCGACTGCAACTAGCGCACCCGGTCCCGCAAACGCAAAAAATTTACGCCAGAAGCCCGCATTATGTGGGATTTTCACCGTATTGTTGACTTCTTCCAGACTGATCGACGACGTGCTACGCAGCCAGCCGTTCTTTTTCACCCCGGATGAAGGTTCCAGTTCCACTTCAGTATCCATTTACTCTCCCTCTTTTCTCTATGTCTCTCTTTAGGACAATCGTAATATGATGATCTTGCTATGATTGTGATGTAAATCTATACGTATGTTCATGGATGAACATACTATGGATCAAAATAGACATACCGTTTGCTTCTGACCATATTTTGCATCAGGGAAACTTATTTGTCAACGGGTAATTTTTATGGCTATTGGCAATTTAAAGACAGGTACAAGGTGAAGGAATATGCACTCTCTATCTCATTTAACCGATTATGACAGCATGTATAGATAAGAATGGAAATAATTATGTAGCAGCTGGAAAGCAGTCGGTACAGGTCGTATGTTTGCATGGCTGCTATCCTCTTTGTGCATGAAGGAATCACGCTATGCAAAAGCGCTCCAAACCGCGTGCTGCCATAGATGAGCAGCCTGCTGTTTGGAGCGCTTGTTTTGCTATTATTTTCTGCATAGTAGACGTGATGTAAATGATGGTACATACAAATGGATTGCAGATACTACGCATGTTCTCAAAGCGTTACTCTTTGTTAGTGATCATATCATCCTAACGCCTTTGCCACGGTATAATCCTCTACCGGAATATCTGGCTCAGCGTCCATTACGAGCTGAGAGAGCAAATATCCGACATACGGTCCCATCGTCAAGCCAGATGCACCAAGACCATTAGCAGCGAACAATCCTTGCCAGCCCGGAACTCTGCCGAATACCGGTAAAAAGTCAGCGGTAAACGGGCGGAAGCCCACGCGCATTTCGACAAAGGTACTGTCCACCAGCTTCGGTGCCAGCTCCAGCCCTTTGTTCAACACTTCCTGCATGCCACCCGGCGTCACGCGTGTATCGTAGCCCTGCACATCATTCTCATGCGTTGCCCCGATCACGATGCGCTGCTGTTCAAAAGCAAGCAAATACTGATCATTCGGCGGAATGACAACCGGCCAACTGCCAGTATCGTCATCCCCCGAATCATCCACATGCATAATCTGCGCCTTCTGGTAGTGCATATGAAACGTGATTCCGCAATTAGCGAATAGCTGCGACGCCCATGCTCCCGCACAGACGACTACCTCGTCTGCCGAATAGGTCTGACCGTTCACCTGTACACCGGTTACGACATGCTCGCCATATACCAATTCCGCATCACCATGTATCACTTGCGCACCATTGTTCTGCGCCGCACGTAGCAGTGCATCCCGTAGCAAACGACCGTCGATACGCGCTGCACCGCTCACATGTACCGCTTCATATCCGTGATCCAGCAGTGGAAATTGCTGCCGTACCTCTTCTTCATTTAGCAGCGTAATCTCGCCGATCTCCGGCGCATCATCCAGACGCTTCTGTGCACGCTTCTGCATGGCAAGGATTTTGTCATGATCACGATGCAAACTGAGTGCACCGACACGAGCATATCCCGTCTGATGCTCTCCATGTTGTGCCAGTTCAGCAATTAGCGTAGGATAAAATCGTGCGCCGCCACTTGCCAGTCGATACCATGACTGATTACGTCGCTGCGACAACCACGGGCAAATGATCCCGGCTGCCGCATCCGTTGCCTGCCCAATATCTTGCCGATCAATTAACATTACTTGGGCATTGCTTTTGCTTAATTGATAAGCCGTCGACGCGCCAAGAATACCGCCGCCGACCACAATAATCGTTTTCGTCATCTTTGATTCCTCTCTATCTTGCCTGTTACTCAGGAAATGTCCCGTACCCGAAGCTTCGGATCGTGATCTTCTTTCCATTATACACAAACATAACCCTGCACATGGACACACCAAAGACAAATGCATGCGCTACACTGTTGCTTATGAAGAGTAGAAGCATACTGAATATAAAGAGGGATAAGCATGAATGTAAAAAATAAATATACCAAACTGAATATGAGCCACGTACCGATGATTTTGCAGATGATCTTGAATGTGTGTCTGGTCGGCATGGCAGCTGTACTGAGCGCGCTATTGATCTACGAAACGTGGACGATCTTTTCCTTGTTTTTTTTGAATACGGATAGTGATGTTAGTTATTATCAGTTTACAGACGAGCTGCTGGTGTTCTTTTTGTACTTTGAGTTTCTCGCGCTGATCATTAAGTACTTTGAGGCGCATTTTCATTTTCCACTGCGGTACTTTATTTATATCGGAATTACCGCGATCATTCGTCTGATCATTGTCGATCACGACGATGCGATGCACACGTTCTGGTGGTCGCTAGCGATTATTGCGCTGACTGGCGCACTGTTTCTGTCCAATGCAAGAAAGTCCCACGGCGATCACTGATCACCGGGGACTTTTGGCTGTGTGGATCATTGTATTTGGCTAGGCGAATCATGATTGTGTGCAAGCTCTGCCACTTTGTCTACTTGCCGTCGATCATACCATTGCGCAGATGTTCTAGCAGCAATTGTCCGTTGTGATCCAGAATGGAGCAACCCACCGTATCACCGTCGCGCAGCACGACCGCACCCGGCGTACCCGTCATAATCACATCTCCCGGTAATAACGTCATCACCTGTGATAAGAACGATACGATATACCACGGTTGAAATTTCATATGATCCGTCTTATTTTCATGCACCAGCTCACCATTATGATGCGTCTGTACCGTCAACGACAGAACATCCTCCACCTCATCCGTTGTGATCAATTGCGAACCAAATCCAAAAAACGTATCAAAACTCTTGGCACGCGCCAAAAAACGTGGATGGCGGGCATGGATATCGGCTGCGGTCACATCAATCGCGGTACAGAAGCCAGCAATATAATGAGGCGCTTCCTCTTCCGTTACATGACGACAGACTTTGCCGATAATAAGCGCCAATTCCGCCTCCGCAGTCACCTTCTCCGATTGCGAGGGCAATTCGATCTCATTCTCCGGTCCAATAATCGTCGTATCTGGCTTCATAAAGCTAACCGGTTCCTCGTCTGGATCCCCTTGCTCCAGCTCCGCAATATCCTGCACGTAATTCATCCCGATGCCCCAGATTTTGCGTGGATGGCGATACAACGGTGCATGTACGACTTCGTCACTAGCTAGAGCAGGGATCTGCGCGAGACGCTGTCGCTGTTCGTCATTGGCGAGCAGTTGTGTCAGCTGCTCCCATTGCCCACTAGTGATCAGTTCAAACATTCCTGTTTCCCACTGCTGATCCCAAGCCTTGTTTACATCTTCCAACAATATGTACTTCTGTTCATGAACCCATGCCGCCTGTTCTTTCCCATTCACCTGAATCGTTGCCAGTTTCATATTCCGTCCTCCTGTTGCTGTATACATGAATAAATTGTTCTCATTATAGTACAGTCATGTTGGACAAATATAGAGACAATCTCGATTCCATCTATACGGCATGATGGTGAGGGACTTTTTCGTGCATTATGTACAAATCTATCTGTAAAGTGAAGCAGATTACTGTACCAGTATCATTTTTAATTATCACCATAATGAGTACGAAATGCGTAAAATTCAATAACACCTTCGCGCATGCGATATACTAAGCGATTCGTATCATCAATGCGACGACTCCAATAGCCAGATAAATCGCCGCGCAAAGGTTCGGGTTTACCAATTCCTGAATATCCATTACGTTCAATATCTGCAATTAGTGAGTTAATTCGTTTCAAAGTCTTACGATCTTGTGTTTGCCAATAAACGTAATCTTCCCATGCATGGCTTGTAAAAATCAAGTTACTCATCTGCCATACGCTCTAAATCTTTATATGATTTGTGTATGCTATTTCCCGACTCCATTTGCTGAATAGATTCACGTAATCTTTTCAAATTAGCGGGGTTATAAAAAGGATCGGTCTGTGTTGTAATTTCGAATGGAATTTTGCCTTGACGAACGGATTGGCGGATAAAAATATTGACTGCGGTAGACATATTCATTCCTAATTCAGAAAATAAGGATTCTGCTTCCCTTTTCAACTCTTCGTCCACCCGAATATTGATATTGGTCTGTGACATATACATTCCTCCTTCTATTTGTATTGTAAAGCAAAGTGCGCACATTGTTAATACACTGTCTGTATTTTTTGTTTATATCTATGAGAATTGATTATTTAGGATAATAAATAGAATTAAGATACACTTTTGTTGTCTCACACTCTATGCTTTTTTGTATTCGTGTTTTCGTCCAGTGGTTAAAAGTAGTACAATGGAATCCATAACGTTCAAAACGATTGTTATCGTATTTGTATAGATCATTATGGATATGATCATTTGAGGAGGAAGTACAACATGACCAATTATGCTACATATTTTCAGGAAAACCGCGAGCAGCATTTGGCGGAGCTGAAGGAATGGTTGTCCATTCCGAGTATCTCTGCGCTGTCCGAACACAAACCGGACATGCAGCAGGCAGCACAATGGCTGGCGGATAAATTGACCGCTGCCGGTCTGGAAAACGTCAAAATAAACACCACTGCCGGACACCCGATTGTGACGGCGGATCATCTACATGCTCCGGGCAAACCAACCATTCTCGTCTACGGTCATTATGACGTGCAACCGGTCGATCCGCTAAATCTGTGGGAGACGCCTCCATTCGAGCCAACGATTCGCGGCGAGAAGCTGTTCGCTCGCGGTGCAACGGATGACAAAGGTCAAGTCTTCCTGCATGTCAAAGCAGTAGAAGCGATCTTGAAGCAAGACGGTCAACTGCCCGTTAACATCAAATTCTGCATTGAGGGCGAAGAGGAAATTTCTAGCGCTCATCTGCCCGCATTCTTGGAAGAAAACCGCGAATACTTGGCAGCAGATGCTGTTCTCGTATCCGATACATCGCTGCTGGAACCGGGCAAACCGGCGATCAGCACTGGTCTGCGCGGTCTGTGCAGTCTGGAAGTATCGATCCAAACTGCGAACACCGATCTGCACTCCGGTTCATTTGGCGGCGGCGTTCCGAATGCACTGCACGCGATGGTCGAACTGCTGGCAACCCTGCATGACCGTGATGGCAAAGTACTGGTGGAAGGCTTCTACGACGACGTCATTCCATTGTCCGACGAGATGCACGCCGAATTTGAGAAACAAGGCTTTAACGAGCAAAAACTGCAAAACGATCTCGAACTGACAGCACTGCACGGTGAGGAAGGCTATTCCTTTGTTGAGCGTATTGGCGCACGTCCAACGCTGGAACTGAACGGCGTATACGGCGGCTTCCAAGGCGAAGGCAGCAAGACGGTAATTCCCAAAGAAGCCCATGCCAAAATCACTTGCCGCCTTGTGGCTGACCAGAATCCGCAGGATGTACTGGATAAAATCATCACCCATCTGGAAGCAGTGAAGCCAAACGGTGCCAAGCTGATCATCCACCCGGGTGAAAAAGCACGCGCCTTCAACATCGATCCATCTGGCGAATTGCTGCAAAAAGCAGCCGATGCGTATGCGACTGTGTACGGTACACGCGCCCTGTTTACCAAAGACGGCGGTTCGATTCCTATCGTGGAAGAGTTCTCGCGCGTGATCGCTCCTACCGTTGTCCTGATGGGCTTCGGTCTGCCGGACGAAAATCTGCACGCGCCGAACGAGCACTTCAATCTGGAAAACTTCGACAAAGGTCTACTGACCATCGTAGAATTCCTGAACCGCGTGTAAATAAGATCTGCACCAACGAATATAGCAAACAAAACTGCCCTCATCTATCCGGCAAATAACGGATGAATGAGGGCAGTTTGTATATACTGACTTTTTTAGATGAGATGCGCATCTTCCAAAATCTCGCTCAGATACGTATGCTGTGTTTTGGAAATGAAATGCTGCAATATTTTCCGTTCAATAAAGGGTAATTCCATCTCGGATAGCTCTTTCTGATCTGATAAATAGTAGATCGCTTTTGCTAATACTCGCAGATCGTAGGCAGAAGCGAATACCTCCGGCACACCGCGCTCTACCCCGAGCAGCCGATATACCGCCTCCATCGCTGTACGTACCGAGTATTCCGTCGTAAATACCGTATCCCGCTCCGTTTCCGCAAAATTACCGATAAACGCCAGATTACGTGAACCTTGCGGCACAACCAGCGGGCGATCTCCCGCCTGACGCAGCATGAAATACGACGTAATAAACGGCATATACACAGGTACAACATGGCAAGACTGCCCGGCAATCGCAGCAATGCGATCGTCCGGCACACCAAGATGATATAGCAGCTCCTGCGCAATCTCTTCGCCGGTACATTGCTCAATCGGCTTCTGTACATAGTTACCCGGTGTGTTGGACAATAGACCGTACACCCAAGTAATCACCTGATGATCCTGCTGCTCCTTGAAATGAGGCTGACGATGCGTCGCAAAGCTCAATAGCCAGTTGGAATCCTTGACAGTTACGATACCACCGCTGACAATATTGCCGGTATGCAGCTTGCGCCCAGTGATCGTTTCCAAATAGGGATCAATCTCATCGTTCTCCCATGTGATTGTTGCCGATACATACCAACTCTCGTCCGGCAAATTGGCACAGAAGGCGTCTGGATTACCAAATTCCGCTGATTGCTTGGCAAGGTTTTTCCATAAATTCCAGCTACCGCCAAGATCGTGCGTAACCGGTGCTGGTGTATGATGATTACCTTCGGTTGTACTCTCTGTGATAGAACCATTCGTGACGAATACCAGATCGTCGGCGCGGAGTTCCCATTCTTCCGCCTGTCCATCGCGGGTAAGCAGTAGCTTGCGAGCGGTTTTGACATCTTCTTCAATTTCAACGAGCACATTGCTCACCTGAATGCCGTATTGCACATCCACATGATGCTGTTCCAGATACGCCAGCATCGGCTTCACCAGCGATTCATACTGGTTGTAGCGAGTGAACTTTAACGATGTAAAATCCGGTAACCCTTCAATATGATGAATAAAGCGCAGGACATACCGCCGCATCTCAATCGCCGAATGCCATGTCTCAAACGCAAACATCGAACACCAATACAACCAGAAATTCGAAGCAAAAAACTCCTCGCCAAACACATCCTCAATTCGCTTACCTTCCAGCTGATCCTCAGACATCATAAACAGCGAGATCAGTTCCTTTTGCGCCGCTGGAGACAATGTGAATTGTCCGTCATCATCGGTACGTTCGCCACGGTTATGAATCAGCCGACAGTTCGAGGAGTTCGGATCATCATGATTCAGCCAGTAAAATTCATCCAGCACCGAAGCGCCTTCCACTTCCAGCGATGGAATCGAACGGAACAGATCCCACAAACATTCAAAATGCGATTCCATCTCCCGCCCACCACGCGTTACAAAGCCATTATGCGGTAGGAGCGTACCATCCAACGAACCACCGGAAACATGACGTTCTTCCAAAATATGAATCTGGTCACCACTCATATGACCATCCCGAATCAAAAAGACCGCTGCCGCTAAGCCTGCCAGTCCGCCGCCGATAATATAAGCGGATTTGTTCTCTACCCCCTCTGGTTTTCTGCTACGTACAAAAGCTTCATAATTGCCATTTGTATAGCGCATTTTATCCCACTTCTTTCTATATGAATGAACTTGCATCCAACACTTGATACATATAACTACCCTACGTGAACTTCGGCTGACCCAGATCAACGCATGAACGAATATGACGATTATTCCACATGTATGAACTATCAGTTCAGTATGCACGATAAGCTGAATAAACCCACGGTATATCAACACTTTGGCAAAGGTATACAACAAAAATGCCGCATGATACCTATCGCATCATGCGGCATTTCAAGTACATTATCTTATTTCCAATTCCACTTTGGTTCCATTGTTGCCTTCACGAGCAGCATGTAAATCAACCATCGCACGATGCAACCGCTCCATCGCTTCCTGTAACAAACTGCGCGAACATGCCAGATTCATCCGCATGAACCCTTCCCCATTTACCCCGAACGCACGACCGTCATTTAAAGCGATACGAGCGTCATGTAATAGGAAGGAAACGAGATCCTTTTGCTCCATCTGTAACTCGCGAAAATCTACCCACAACAGATATGTCGCTTCTGGCAGATTCACGGATAGCTCTGGCAAATGCTCGGCAAGGTACTGCTGCACATATTGCATATTGCACCGAATGTACGCCATACATTGCTCCAACCACTCTTGTCCGCCGCGATATGCCGCTTCCGTCGCGACCGCGCCAAACTGGCTGATGCTGCCAACACCGAAATTGTTTATTTTCAGCGCAAATGCATCACGCAATTCCTTGTTCGGAATGATGATGTTGGACGTATTCAGTCCGGCAATGTTAAATGTTTTGCTTGGCGCCGTGCATACAATGCTACGATTGCGCGCCGATTCGGACAGCATCGCATATGGAATATGACAATTCGGCTCATGCACGAGATCACCGTGAATCTCGTCGGATACGACGATAATACCGTACTTACTACACAGTGCATCCAGACGCTCCAACTCATCCCGCGTCCATACTCTGCCGACCGGATTATGCGGACTACACAGGATAAACAGCTTCACACTCTCGTCCAATGTACGCTCCAAATGGTCAAAATCCATCTCGTACTGCCCATTGTCCAATCGTGTAAGCGGACTTTCTACCAATTGCCGTCCATGACCTTTGACAACATTATAAAAAGGCGGATAGACCGGCGTTTGAATGACGACTTTGTCTCCACGTTCGGTAAACGTCTGCACAGCAAAGTTGAGTGCGGCGACGACGCCAGGTGTGAACACAACCCAGTCGTCTTCGATCTGCCAGCCGTGCTTGTGCTGCATCCAGTTTTTCAGCGCTTCATGATAGCCTGCGGACTTGAACGAATAGCCGACAACAGCGTGTTCGGAACTTTTTTGCAATGCGTTTTGTACAGGTTGCGCAATGGCATAATCCATGTCCGCGACCCACAATGGCAATACATCTTCCGTTCCAAATATATTCTGTAACAAGTCCCATTTCTCCGAATTTGTGCCTTGTCGTTGCGGCGGGTGGTCAAAATGCGAGGTGTAATCCATACGTGTAGCCTCCACTTCGGCGGCAGCGCTATCTGTATGTATGCGCTGGTACGCCCTGTATTTGGTATGACTCATTTTGGGAGTGGGTGCCGGGTGATTGGTGTGTGAATCGTGAGGAAATCCGGGTCTTTATGCCAAAATGAAATCAAGATTATGTTTATCATAACATGTTTGATGGGGAGGGCAAGCCTGATTAAACCGACTGATTTACTTGTTGTCTTTTGGCAGATGTGCTGGGATTGCATCATTCACTTCGAGAAGGAATAAGGGAACGTCCTCAAGTGGAGCCGCGGGAATCTTCGGATTAAGGAGAGAATGAAGATTCCCGCCCTTACAAAGCAGTAAGATATTTTGCTTCGCAAAAATCACTTTCTATTGAACCCCGTGTTTGAAAGTCACAAACACTGTAAGCAGTAAGATATTTTGCTTCGCAAAAATCACTTTCTATTGAACCCCGTGTTTGAAAGTCACAAACACTGTAAGTCGTCCTTATCCCTTATTTCCTTCCCTTCGTTCCGTGCAACTCGCATAATTACTGGAAAAGATATTGGATGGTATGGCAGATTGAAGCGTGCTTGAGTAGATTTGAGAGTGGTTGCTCAAAAGGCTCTTTTTATGTAGTAATCTATAAGTTCAATTTGATATAGTTTGATATAGATAAAATAAGGTGAGGCGAATACAAACGAAAAGACAGCCATTTCACACAATAAGGGCATTGTGGAAAGTGGGCTGTCTTTTGTTGAAACGTATTTGTTATTCCATCAGATCAGGTCGAGAATTTCGTCGACGCGTTCTAGGCGGTAGTCGGCGTCTTGGGAGTGGAGTCCGGCGTCGCCTACGGCGGCTACGTTCATGCCTCCGGCGATGGCGGCTTGGACGCCTGCTTCGGCGTCTTCGACGACGAGGCATTCTTCCGGTGCGATGTCCAGACGTTCGGCTGCCAGCAAGAACACCTCGGGATCGGGTTTGCTGCGCGTGATGTCATTGCCGTCTGCAACGGCGTCAAAGGCTTTAGACAGACCGATTTGTTCCAGAATAGTCGGTGTGTTTTTGCTGGATGAGCCGATGGCAATTTTGACTTTGCGCTTTTTCAGCTCGTCGATCGTCTCGCGGGCACCCGGCAGCAGGTCGTTTGGACTCAGTTCGTGCAATGACTCGCGGTATGATTCGTTTTTGCGTTCCGCCAGCTTCTGCTTTTCTTCTGGCGTATAGGTACGTGTTGCCTGTTCGAGAATGATATCCAGACTTTCCATACGGCTGACGCCGCGCAGACGGTTGTTGATCGTCTCGTTAAATGGAATGCCTTCTTCGTCGCTAATCTTTTTCCAAGCTTTGTAGTGGAACTGGTCGGTGGATACGATAACTCCATCCAAGTCAAAAATAACGGCTTTGATCGTCATGATTGTTTCCTCCTCTATGGCTGGCAAGTATGCGTCTTCTCTACATTCATGGTGCCCAAATCGGCAACGAAGCGGGCAACCGTCCATGCCGCGCAGTCCATGATGTTCTCAGCTATTTATAAACACAAACGGCTTGCCTGTATCTAATTAGCCGAAAAAACTTTGACGATTCCCATCATATGGATTTGTTATTCCACGAGTTATCGCACCCTTTTTCTACTGATGTTGATAAGATTTAGTGAATATAACGATAGTGTTATGCTTCGCGTTTCGGGCATACCGAGCAGTAAGCCGCATCGTCGGCAGATTGATAATACAGACAGCAGGTTTGACGCACTCGGCGCGGCGTATCGGAACCGGGTAAGGGACGTTTCGGTGTATTGAAGCGGGATACCGGATTCCAGCGTTCGCCGAACAGCGATGCAGCAGCTGAGCCTTTTAAATAAGCAAAGTCTTCCTCAATGCGCTGCCGATTGTAATCGTATGAGGGATCGGACAGCATCGTTTCATATACATAATAGACATAGATCGCGGTATTTTCCCACAAAATCGCTCGCGAGACACCTGCCGCTTTGGACAGACTGTTCCATACAGGCTGTAAATGATCGGCGAATATCGTATGCAGATACGCGTCACGCTGCGCCTCGTTCAATGGCACTTGCTGTGCATGTTCAGGAGCGTGTTGCTGCTGAGATTCATCCGCTGAGCATGAATTCGTTATCTCGTACGTATTCGTTATGTCGCACGTAACAGAAGTACTGTCAGCGTCGTGCAACAATAGAGCATCTTTCTGCTGCACACGCAGATGTGGCAACCAGATGTCGCCTTTGAATATAGATTCAACGCGGCAATTGTCCGGTGTAATCCGCAATCCTTTGCCAAACATCGTCATCGCGTACAGTGACGGCGCGACGATCATATAACTGTAACGCTTGGCAAACATCGATGCGATCAGCGGCAGAGAATCGCTCTCGTAAATATCTTGCAATGTATGCAGATAGGCGGCAGCCTTGTCCGGTATGAGTAACTCGGTAACATCGATACTATGAGCAACATCATCGGCTGGCTGGTCGGTCATACGCAAATCTTGTATAAGCGTCGTCCACTCCGCTTCATTCCAGACGGTGGATGACAATGGTAGATCGTTCATGAAGTCCCTCCTTTTGCAAACGGATACTTGCCAGAAAGTATACCTGTTACGACCGTGACTGTCCAATTCCAAGCTGCTGTTTACAAGTGATGCAATCGTCATATGTAGGTCATGCTACAGTCTTTTTTGACATAAATAATGATTGACGTTATGGGCGTTCCCCAGTATTATAAATACATTATTGAGAACGATTATCATTATTAAGGAGTGTTAACTTTCCATGAAAGCACGCTATACTCTGCCAGCAACCCTGCTGTTATCCTCTGTGCTGTTCGCAGCCTGCGGTAACCAGCAAGCCGCCACCACAACGTCAAACAACGAAGCAGCCAGCTCTGCTTCTACAGAGTCTGCCACTACAACGAATGAAGCCTCTTCCACAATAGCCGGAACCGAAGCTACCACAACTGATTTCTCTAGCGAGGTGGAACAGTACCGTACATATGCGATTTCGGAGATTGACGCCTTTGTCACTCAAACCGAAGGATTCACCGATGCCGTCAAAGCAGGCAAATTGGACGAAGCCAAAACGCTGTATGCACCTGCACGTATGCACTATGAGCGTATTGAGCCAATCGCCGAAGCACTGGGCAATCTCGACCCGGACATCGACGCTCGTCAAGGCGATGTAGATGATAAAGACTGGCGCGGATTCCACAAGATCGAACAGATTCTGTGGGAAAACAAAACAACCGACGGTGCTAGCGAATATGCAGATCGCCTATTGCAAGACGCCAAGCTGCTACGCGCCAAAGTTGAAACAGTGGATATCGATGCCAGCCTGCTCGTAACCGGTGCAGTTGAGCTGCTCAACGAAGTCTCCTCTTCCAAAGTAACTGGTGAAGAAGAGCGTTATTCCCGCACTGACCTGTACGACTTTGTCGCTAACGTGGAAGGCGCACAGAAAATCTATGAAATTCTCAAACCAAGTCTGGCTGCCAAAGACCCGGATCTGGAAAAACAAATCGGCGAGAAATTCGACGCGCTGAATAAGGAACTCGCTCCATTTGCTACGAAGGACGGCGGTTATGTCAGCTACGCCAAGCTGACCAAAGAAGACATCCGTACCCTGAGTCAGAATCTGGATGCACTGGCTGAACCGTTGTCGCAGATGGGAACCATTCTGGGAGTGTAACGATGAGCAATAATCATTCCTCTACACCACCATCTGACGGACAGCAGGATAATCAGCAGCAACCAGCAGTACAGCCGGAATCTGCATCATCAACCATGAACAATGAATCCCAACCCAAGTCCGTTTTTAGCAAGCCTGTAAGCCGCCGCGATATGCTGCGGCTTGCTGGCGCTTCTGGCGTTGGCTTATTGCTGGGCAGTACAGGCGCATTCGGTCTGATGGCAGCAACTAGCGGCAGTCTGCAACCTGCCTACGATCAGCCCGGTAGCACGGAAAATGTAACGACTGGTACAGAAGGCGGTAGCGACCGCTACGACTTTTACGGCAATCAGCAAGCAGGCATTGTGACACCGAGCCAGAATGTTATGTGCTTCGCTTCGTTTGATGTAACAGCAAGCGATGCTACCAGTCTAAAACGTATGCTGCAAAATTGGACCGTTGCTTCCGCTTCTCTGATGACCGGACAACTGCTGAACGGACAAAATGAAAATGAACATCTGCCGCCCGCAGACACAGGCGAAGCAGCAGGCTTGTTGCCATCCCGACTCACGATTACATTTGGTGCTGGACCGAGTTTGTTTGATAATCGGTTCGGATTAGCAGGTAAAAAGCCTGCTGGTTTCGCCGATCTGCCTGCTTTTAACGGCGACAATCTGCAACCAGAATGGTGCGGCGGCGATCTGGCAGTTCAAGTGTGCGCGGACGATATGCAGGTCGCTTTTCATGCGATGCGCAATCTGATTCGAATCGCTCGTGGTACGGCGGTATTGCGCTGGAGTCAGGAAGGATTTCAACGTAGTACCGCAGCGGACCCGAACAATTCCACCCCGCGTAATCTGATGGGCTTCAAGGACGGTACCGCTAATCCGAATATCAAGGATGCTGCGATGATGAACGAGGTCGTCTGGGTACAGCCGCAGGACAACGCAGGGTGGATGACTGGCGGCAGTTATATGGCAGTGCGGCGTATCCGTATGCGCATCGAGGTATGGGATCGCTCCAGTCTGGGTGATCAGGAGCAGACCTTTGGACGATATCGTGTTAGCGGTGCTCCGCTCGGATCGCAGCACGAAGCAGATCGCGGTGATATGAATGCCAAGGACGCATCCGGGCAGCCAGTCATTCCGATGAATGCGCATATGCGGGTCGCGCGTGGAGACGGCACTATGCAGATTTTGCGGCGTCCGTATTCGTATTCTAGCGGAATGGATAAAGTGACTGGTCAGCTGGATGCGGGACTCTTTTTCATTAGCTATCAGCGCAGTCTGGACAAGCAATTCATCCCGATGCAAAAGCGTCTGTCCGAGATTGATGCACTCAACGAATATACCCAGCATATCGGCAGCGCGACCTTCGCCTGCTTCCCGGGTGTTCGTCAAGGGGGATATATCGGGGATACGCTGTTGTGAGAATGTAGGCATATTGAGGGCATATACCAGCTCGAACAGTACGTATCATGTAACGGGTTGATGAATACATGGTATCGCCTAATTCTATATGCTCAGCAGCAGGATCGGGTCTACTATGATGAGATGCCTGCGCATATCCCATCAGAGAATATTCTGTTTGTTCATGAATAACGTTTGCAAGATCGACGCGGTTGATACGGCTATCGCTGATATCAGCCGCTTACTTTTTAGCGAAAAGAGGAACACAGCATGCTCAAACCTATGCTGAATCGTTATCAACCTTACCGGATCGCTTTGCTGACAGTGCTATTGGCATTGCTCATGCTGACGCTGTCCAATCTCATTCCAGCGAACATGGTATACACAAGTCAACTATCGGTATCGCACTCTTCGCTGTTGTATCCTTCTACTGCTTACGCAGCGGACAGTAAGCCAACTGCCGACGATCTGTTACCACTCGTCGGCAGCGCACTCGTCGATGCTGGTCAGCAAAAATGGAGCGATGCCAACAATGAGCTAAAGCAGTTCGCTGACGGCTGGGCAAAGCTGGACACTTCGGCAGCAGCTCAGCAGGCAACTGATGTGAACACTGCCCTGCAAGCGGCGCAACAGGCGTTAGCACAGGCAGATAGCAAGCCGGATGCCGTCACAACCGCACTCGGAAAGCTTGCCCGCGCAGTCAACAGCTATGCTGAAGCGGCAAACGGCACAGCTTCCGGTAACGGTGCTACGCCAGCAAATGGTTCTTCCGAAGCTGGTAAACAAGCGGTACAGGAAATTTTGCCGCTGACCACTACAACGCTGCAACATATCAATGCAGCCGACTGGCAGGCAGCGCAAGCCAGCTACAAGCAAATTGTCGATGCGTGGCCCAATGTAGAAAATGCGATTCGTGCCGATAACTTTACCGTGTATAGTCAATTGGAAACAACGATGAGCATGATCCGGGTTGCACTGCAAGCCGAACCACCGCGTGCTGATCAAGCCAAAGAACAAACGCAAAAGCTGATCGATCTGTTCAATCAGTACATTGCTGGCAATATCGCCGATAGCGCACCGGCAAGCGGCAGTATGCATCTGAGTGATGCGGTTACGCTGTTGCAACAGGTGCAAACATCCATCCAACAGCAGGATGCAGCGCAGGCAACAACGCAGATGCAGCAATTCATTACGATGTGGCCGCTGGTAGAAGGCGAAGTACAAATTTCTTCTTCGTCCACCTATACATCAGTTGAAAATGAAATGGCAGAAGCACAAGGGTATCTCGTTTCGACGCCGCCCAACTGGAATCAAGCGACAACTGTCGTGAATAATATGCTAGACGAATTAACGCCGATCACGTCCAAAACATCGTACACGTTCTGGGATGCGGCAGTCATTTTGCTGCGTGAAGGTCTGGAAGCCATTCTTGTACTCGCCGCACTGCTCGCTTATGCGAAACGCAGTGGCAGCAAACAGGCAGGAGCATGGATCTGGAGCGGTGCATTATCTGGTCTAATCCTGAGTGGTGCCATTGCTGCACTATTCGTATATGCCTTTTCCCAGATGGCTTCCAGCGGCAGTACGCGCGAACTGATCGAAGGTATTACTGGTCTCGTAGCCGTCGTACTGATGATCAGCGTCGGTAACTGGCTGCACCAGAAAGCCAATCTGAAAAACTGGAACAGCTATATCGAGAATCAGGTCAGCGGCGCGATTGCACGCGGCAGCCTGTGGTCGCTGGCAGCAGTGTCTGGTCTTGCGATTCTGCGGGAAGGTGCAGAGACAGCGATCTTCTACATCGGCATGGCACCAGCGATTGCATTATCCCAATTGCTGCTCGGGATCGGGCTGGCACTGGTCATTCTGATCGTAATTGCGGTGCTCATTATCCGCTTCAGTGTGAAGCTGCCGATTCGTCCGTTCTTCCTGACTGCAACCGTGCTAATCTACTATCTCGTCTTCCGCTTCCTCGGCGAAAGTATTCACGCTCTGCAAGTAGCAGGCAAATTGTCGGCACATACGATATCAAGTATGCCGTCAATCAGCTGGCTGGGCGTATATCCGACATGGGAAACGCTTATTCCGCAGCTGATCGTGCTCGTACTTCTTATTTGGAGATTTGTGCTGCCTGAGATTCGTGGCGGGCACAAACAAGCGGCTTAAACATAAACGTTTAGGCTTTCCGACATTCTGTAGTATACGAAGAGTGTTGTAGAATGGTTTATTTGTGCAGGACAGAATGAGTAATGATGGAAGTAAATATCCATTTGCTGCCTTCGACTTTACAGATGATTTCATTTACATCAATGCTCACATGTATAGATTAGTCTTCATCAAAAAGAGCCAGTACGCTGATCTGAGATCAAGCAGTGTACTGGCTCTTTTTGGATTTACATATTCGTTAGTCTGTATCTTTACTTATGCATATGTTAATTTCCATGTATCTGAGTCTGTTTTTCACCCGTGCTTAGCCTTGTTTTCGCCATTTAAGAGGATCTTCACTTTACCATGCCATCACGCCGTCGGCGTTTAGAAACTCGCCGTTGTGCCGGGTGCCATCGATAGCATAACGTACGATAATGGCGGCACCTTCTGCTTTCGTTTTACCACCCGGTGCATTTCCATTCAAATCGGTCGTTGTGAAGCCCGGTGTTACAGCGAATACCTGTGCACTACTGTCTCGCAATTCGTATGCCATCGATGTGGTCATGGCGTTGTTCGCCGTTTTTGACGCGTTATAATCAAACGCGTTCAGCGTTGTGGGTGCCTGTTGAATATGTGTCAGCGATGCCATATCTGTCGTCACATTGACGATCGTGCCATCGTTGCTCTTGATCAGCGGCAGCAGATGTTGATTCAACCGGAATGTACCGAAGAAATTAACTTCAAACGCATTGCGCAGATTCTCTTCTTGCGTCGCTGTAAACGAACTTGCAAATGCGCCCGGCATACCGGCATTGTTGATCAGTAACGATAGCTCTGGATATTCCTGCGTAATACGCGTCGCCGCCTGCGAGATGCTGTCCGCATCCGTCATATCGATAGCGACAAACGCAGCATCTATGCCTTGAGCAGTCAATTCAGCAGTCGCTGCTTCGCCGCGTTCCACATGACGCACGCCGACAATCACTTTCCAGCCTGCTTCGCCAAGCTGCTTGGCAATCTCGAATCCAATTCCTTTGTTGGCACCTGTTACAAAAGCAATTTGAGTCATCGTAGTTCCTCGTTTCGTATTGGATTTGTGTATCAACGACTTTAGATTACTATGCTACACTTAGTGTAGGTCAACCCTATTTTGCAAAAGAAATGAGGAGCTTATGTTTACGATTGGACAAGTTGCCAGAGAAGTCGGCGTCAACATCGGTGCGATTCGCTTTTATGAACGAAAAGGTCTGCTGGAGCCTGCTATACGCAGTGAGCAGAATAATCGACTGTACAGCGAGCTGGATTTGAAATGGCTGAACTTTATCAAATGTTTACGCGAAACAGGCATGAGTGTCGACGATATTAAGGATTATCACGATCTCGTAAAGGTCGGCACAGACACATTGCCGGAGCGTATCCGTTTGATTCAGGAGCAGAAGCAGAAACTGCTGGACGATATTGCATATAAACAATCACAGCTGGTGCATCTGGAAGAAAAGTTGGTGCGGTATTATAACGGAGAAAATTACTAAACGATCGCCACTCTTATCCCAAAATACCAAAGCCCCGATCCTACAGAGTATTCGTTGGAATGTCTGGATAGAGGATCGGGGCTTTACATGATTGAGATGCTGGTATGTCTAGGTTTGTTTGCACAGTTGTATTCCGAATGATGTTCGATTTCAACATAGAAATATCCTACAGGCAAACTCCAAACTTAAAAATAATCCGAGAAATACGGAATCTGCTGCTCAATTGCATCTTCCAGCATGTCCAGCGTATCCGCACCGCAGGTGATTCTGCCGATTTTGCGTAAATAATCCGGGCGCTTGTAGCCGAGCAGCATCGTCGTCATCGTCTGAATGTCGATACGAGAATCGGTCGATTCGCTCACACGCTCTACGCTCCCCCGTCCTTCCGGCGAAATATGCAGCCGGAATACACCTTGATTCCACGATAGCAGCGGGTCTTCCATCGTGAATGTCCACACCCGCTCCTTCGTATCCGGCTTAAACGGATATGCAGCGATAAACTGCTCCAGATCGACGATTCGTGCCATATAATACGGCGAAATGGACTCGTGAATATCCGCATCCTCCAGCAGAAATGCCAGCGGCTCGCTCGTATGAATATTGCCCTGCACCTTCGTAATCATCGAGAAATGCGCACTGACAAAGTTCCACAGCCCAATCCGCGCCTCTTCATTCAGGAAAATCATATCCTTAATATGGAACACTTCATCTGCGATCCAGTACAGTACATATCCTTCTGGCTCGCGCTTTTCATTGTAATAAATAGCGGCAACGAGATCGTCCAGATCCCACATAAAGTACTCCCGCCATGCCAGCTCATTACGCACCAATGCTCCATGCGTCTGCATCGCAAAATGCTGGTACGCCTGCTTCACCTCATCGCTCTCTGCCATGAAGCGCTCGACCTCACCCGGCACCTGCTTCATCTTGGGCAGCTGGTAATCGTTCACCTCGAACACGATCTTGTCTGAAATGATCTCCCAGCCTTTGCGCCGATAATATGGAATCGAATACGGGAACAGATACGAGATGCTCTGCCCTTTTAGACGCATATTTTCCAGCGCCTTGTTGAGCAGCTTGTTCATCAAGCCCTGCCCAGAATATTCGGGGAATGTGCCGACACTGGTCAGTCCGCCCATTTCATACGTTGTATTGAAGATTCGCACCTGAAACGGATACACCGCCACCTGCGAGATCAATTTGTCCTCATTAAACCAGCCCCATACATCTGCTTGATGCAGAGTCGACGCGAATACTTCTAGAATCTCGGCTTCTTCCCAACCGATATTGTTCAAATCCTGATGTGTCACCTGAAATACATAGCGCAGCAATTGCACATACTGCTCCAGATGCTGATCTCCGACCTTATTCATTTTCAGCTGTTTCTTTTTTCCCATAACGGTTTCCTTTCGCATGTTTGAAATGAATAGCTGATCCTTTGCTTGCTATTTTCATTATATCGCACCTAACATAGACTTGCGAAGACGAGAAATTTGTTAATCTTCTTTACAAATATAACGATCTTAGCGGAAAAGCTATTGCATTCCCCCATATCATGAATTACTATAAACTCAAGAAAATAATTTTCTTCTATATTTCTATAAAAGATTTGGTTCTTTTCACAAATGTTGTGATTTTATTTCATATTGTCTTTATATAACTGTAGTAGCAGCACTGTTGTCGCATGAAATTTATTTTCATTAAGATTGCCCATTTTGTAAAATATGAGGAGGAATGACCGGTGTCCCCGATACTTCATGTGCTGGAACAGGGATTGGATAAGCTGTCACCGCAGGAACGCAGACTTGCGCATTACATTTTGCAGCAGCCATCATCCATTATCCGGCTGGGCATTACGCAGCTGGCAACGCAGTGCGGGATTAGCCCGGCGACGGTGACGCGTTTTTGTAAGACGTTTCATTTTGAAGGCTTTCCTGATTTTAAGATGAAGCTGGCTGCCGAGCTGGCGCAGCAATCCATTCCCGGTTCGTATCAGGACATCATCGCCGGGAATCCGCTATCCGAGATCGTCAAAGCGATTGAATCCAATCATGTGACTTCCATCAACGATACGACACGACTGCTTAGTCTGCCGCGTCTGGAGCAGGCGGTCGGTTATCTGATCCGTGCACGGCGGATCGATCTGTATGGTATCGCTACATCGTCGATTGTGGCGCAGGACTTGTACCAGAAGCTGATTCGGATCGGCAAAAACTGCACAGCCTTCGCTGATTCGCACATGCAGATTACGTCCGCCTCCACCCTCACATCCGAGGATGTGGCGCTGGCAATCTCTTACTCTGGCGAGACGAAGGAGACGATCGACGCACTCACCTGTGCGAAGGAAAACGGAGCAACCACACTGTCGATTACCCAGTACAGCTCCAATCCGTTATCCTCAATCGCGGACATCTCACTCTTCTCCTCTTCACTAGAAAAAGGCATTCGACGTGGCGATATGGCATCCCGCATCGCCCAGCTTCATATTATCGATATTTTGTTCACCGGTATGATCAGCGCCCAGTTTAACGATTCCGTCAACAAGCTGGAGCTGTCTTATAAAAATGTGCGGCGTTACCGCAAAGACTCAGGAGGTTGAGATTCATGGTAAATTTGGTCAAGGTAGGCAACGAACAGGATTTTGGCAAAGTAGCAGCGTATATCGTATCCAGTCTGGTGCAAACATCGCCGCGTGCAGTGCTTGGTCTAGCAACAGGCGGCACACCAGTCGGATTATATAAAGAACTGATCGCCATTTACAATCAGGGCGTGATCAGCTTTGAGAAAGTGAAAACATACAATCTGGACGAATATGTGGGGTTGCCAACCGATCATCCGGCTTCGTATCGCACCTTCATGAACGAGCATCTGTTTAACCATATCGATATTTTGCCGGAAAATACGCAGGTGCCTAACGGTCAAGCTGCCGATCCGGCTCAAGAATGCCGTCGTTATGATGAAATGCTGTCCGAAGCATCGATCGATCTGCAAGTGCTCGGCATCGGACATAACGGACATATTGGCTTTAACGAGCCGGGCAATGAACTCGTGCCAAGCACGCACGTCGTCGATCTGCTACCGGAAACGCGTGAAGCGAATGCCCGTTATTTTAACTCCATCGACGAGGTGCCGACACAGGCGATTACGATGGGCGTCGGTACGATTATGAAGTCGCGCCAGATTCTGCTAATGGTACGCGGTGCGGACAAAGCGGAGATTATCCACCGCGCATTGACTGGTCCAATCACCACCTTGTGCCCAGCGTCGCTGCTGCAATTGCACCCGAACGTAACCGTACTGATGGATGCGGAGGCTGGGAGGTTGTTTCAGCAATGACCTATACCGATGATTCCAATGGAACACCTCTCCCGACTTCCTTTCGCATCGTCAACGGCAAGATTGTAACGCCAGAGCAGATCATCGAGAACGGAACACTGATTGTGGAAAATGGTGTGATTACGTATGTAGGACCGGCAGCGGAGCAGAGTACTCATACGATCTCTACTCCAAGTGCTGATACAGGTAATTCATTATCATCTGCTACAGATACCATCCCTGTATACGATGCCAACGGTGGCTTGGTACTGCCGGGCTTTGTGGACATTCATGTGCATGGCGGCATGGGACAGGATTTTATGGATTCTAATCCTGAGGTGCTGGATATCATCACTACGTTCCACGCCGGACAGGGTACGACATCCATTCTAGCGACAACGATGACCGCACCGCGTGCAGATATTGACCATGTGTTGGAGCAGGTGCAAGCCTATGTGCAACAAGGTGATATGCCGGGCGCGCAGGTCGTCGGTGTTCATCTGGAAGGGCCGTTTATTAGTCCGAAATGGCCGGGCGCGCAAAATCCGGGTCATATTGTACTGCCGAATGTGCAATGGCTGGAAGAATGGCATGCCGCCTATCCGGGTCTGATCAAGCAATTGACGCTAGCACCGGAGAGAGAAGGCGCGCTGGAAGTGATCTCATGGCTGCGTGTGCACAACATGACTGCTGCCGCAGGTCATACGGATGCGACATATGAGCAGATCATGGATGCGGTAGCTGCCGGACTCAATCATGCCGTGCATACTTTTAATGCGATGACGCCACTACATCATCGCAAACCGGGAACTGCTGGTGCTGTACTCGGTACGCCAGCCATTCATGCCGAAATCATCGCCGATGGCATTCACGTTCATCCGGCAGCTGTGTCTCTATTGGCACAGCTCAAACAGCAAAACAACCTGATCCTGATCACCGATGCAATGTCCGCCGCTGGTCTAGGCGATGGCGATTATATGCTGGGCGATCAGCCAGTCAAAGTCATCAACGGTATAGCGACATTGCCAGAAGATAGCGGCACACTCGCAGGTAGCCGATTGACGATGATCGAAGGCTTTCGTTTTCTGGTGGAACAAGCGGGATTGTCGATCTTACAGGCTTCGCAAGCGGCGAGTGGCAATCCAGCGCGTCAGTTGAATTTGTATGAACAGTTTGGCAGCTTGGAAGTTGGCAAGCAGGGCGATGTGCTGGTGCTGGATGAGCAGATGGAATTGCAGCATGTGTTTATTAAAGGTCAGCAGTTAGGTAGTTAATTAACAAAAATGACGTATAGATCATTACGCTGAATCAGGCGTAAGCTCTATACGTCATTTTATTTATCTGGCGAAATCGTTCCTTTTTCTTGCTCATATTGTTCGATATGTTGCTCAATCAAATACTCAATTTGCATTGCAATCGAGCGTTTATTCTTCTCGGCAATCACTTTAATTTTCTCGAAGTTCTCTTCTTTCAATCTCAGAGTAAAGACTCTTTTATCCGTAGCCATGAATGAAATCTCCTCAAAAGTGATGTCATTATTGTATCATTGTGAATGAATCGCATATACGATCACCTTGACTTCTAAGTGATGTCACTATAAACTAAAACAAATACTAAAAGTGACATCACCTTTGGAGGTAATCAGATGGATGAGTTTGACAAAGCGTTTGATCAATTCAAGTCTATACGCATGGAAAGTATCGCAAATCTATGTATTTATAATTCTAAAGATTATAAAAAGTTAATGATAGACAGTGATCGTTTATTTACTGAGTTGTGTACATATGTGAAACCGCAGGGAATGAAGTTGTTAATGGATTATTGTAATGCAATGACTCTGCTACAAGGAATAGCAGAGTCGATGATGTATGAGCAAGGATTAAAAGATGGGATTAATTTTTTGAATACAATTAAAATCAAATGATTTTTATTACTTCTTATTAACTATAGCCTCAAGCTCATCAAGGTCCTTCCATTCCAAGCACATTTCAGGTACTTCACAACTATGATTAACAAGAGAATCCAATAATGATAAAACTTTTATACTATGCGCCTCAGAATTTTTAATATTCTCAATAGCATTATATGGTTTATCACTTTTTACATCTAAACTAAAGAAAGCTTGTTCAAAATTAGGGATTAACGCAATGAGTCTTACCTTCTCATTATTTACATGCATCTTTTTGCTGTCCATAATATTTTGATTTACTGTCCAAGCAGAATTTCTAGTTTGATTTGAATTAAAAGGTTTATCGCTATCATGTAAAATAGAATATTGACTCTCAAATTGATTTAAAATCTTAACGAGTGAACAAATTATAGCTTTTCCTCGTGCTCTAATAATATGAATATCTTTGTACTTTTCTGGATTTTCACTTATTAAATATTTAAAGGCAGAGTATTCTGTATCCCCTTCAACAATTACAGATTTCCCTCCAAAGAAGAACTCTGCAACATAGGGATCACAAGCATTTAATAATTTTAGATTACTACGATCATTTTCATCTAGTTTAGCTGTTTTCGGTCTAAATAATGTTGTTCCTTGTATGTTTCCAGAATTATTTTTTTCTACTCTTACAATAGTTGTATTATCCCTAGAGAGATCTATAAAGGCAGGTGAATGTGTCGTCACCATAACTTGCCAATTACCAGAAGAAGGAAGTTCATACAATACATTGCAAGCTTCTCTGATAGCATTAGGATGTAAGCAAAGTTCAGGTTCATCTAGGAGTAACACATGCGGTCTCTCAGATTGTACGACTTTTTTTGAAATTCCTGATTCTGAAATATATTTTAATGCCGTCCATAATAATGTCCTTCTAGCACCACTACCCTGTCTTTCTATGTTGCTAAGGTACCCACCCTCTGGTCCCATTAACAATTGAGAACCTGCTTTGAAGAGATTTACAGCCTTATCTAAATCTTCCTCTGGTCTAGCATCAAACTTCACTCTGTATCCAGTGAAAACCTTACTAACTAAACTCGAAATTTCAGTTTCTATACGATCAATTTCTGTACTAGCGTCTTTAATAATTTTATTTTGAATTTCTTTAATATTTGATAATAACTTTTCATACTCCGATTGTTCTTCTGAAGATTCTTCAATTTTACTTATTTGAAATTGCTTCACTCTATCTTTTAATACACTTTCTAAAATTTTCACTATCTCATCTGCTTGTACTTTAGGATCAGCAAAAGCATCAACTTTATGTGGTTGAGGACGTTTAGAATTGGCTACATTAGGTGCTCCCCAAGGAACATTTTCTGACCAACTAGATGATGTCGCATCATAACCTTGTCTTTTAGGATCGCCCGGTGCTGTCCATACCCATTTTTCTTTAACTATTTTTTCTCCTTCTATTTCGTTAATCCATTGTGCGCCTACAGTTTCATCATAAATGACAGTATGTAATTCAATTTCTGGACATTCCCTAGTATTAAGAATACCACTAGGAAAATCATCAATTGTGATTTTCCCTAAATTAGAACCTTGATTCATTGCTAATTCGTAAGCTCTTAAAATCGTACTTTTCCCAGCATTATTTGGACCTACTAATACAACAATATCATCTAAATCTATTTCTACAGGTACAGAGCCAATACACCTAAAGTTTTTTACAAACAATTTAATTAATCTTGGTTTAGCAATAGAGGGATTTTGCGATTCCAACGTAACTTCATTAACTTCTTTTTTTGCTCTCGCCATTTTTATTCCTCCTAAGTTTTATGAAAATTATATTTATTAACTCAAATTTCAAAATTAGGACTAGCAAATTTTATTTAATTAAATTTCGTTAAAAATATTTGGGATTTGCTTATCACCTTTTTTATAGTCAGGACGATTTGCTTCAAATGAACCTTCAGTTTCAATAGAACTCATGTCTGCTACTTTGAATAGTCTCCAACCTAGCTTTCCAGATGAACTGTATCCATCGATTTGATATCCTCTAAGTAATTCGTGTCCTTTCGTACCAATACCATAACAATATGGTTCGACCGTCCTCGCACCACCATCATAAAAAAAGGTCAATAAATTCTTTTGATCAATTGCATCACTTATAGTTGAATTCATTTTGGCACCCCTTGTTTTCAATTTTATATATAAATTTGCTAGTCCACATATTAAAAATGTTATTATAATACTTTTAAATATATATTTATATTTAATGGATAATAATTACTATAATTATATTTATTGATGTAGCTACTGTAAAGTATTTTTTAAAATCACAAAGAGGTAGCTCCTGCTAGTTACAGGAACTACCTCTTTGTGATTTTCACTTCTCTTCCGCAGCCGAACTCGCACTATCAGCCGACTGAGCAGCGGTAGAGATATTATTCACCATCAGCTGATACGCCCATTTCCCACTTGGATCAACGATCCATACATGATCCTGATCTTGCGGCGATTGCCAGCCGGTGTAATGCTCTACTGTTGTCTTCTCGCCATTGAGCAGCTGCACATCCAGCGTCAATATTTGCTTGTATGACTGAACCTGTGCCGCTGGTACAGGTAACTCCGTAGTTGGCATGTTCTTGATGGCATCTGTCATATTACTCGCCAGATCGCTTGCCAGCGCTTTGCCATTTAGCATCCATTCATCTTGCGATGGGTCGGCGCTGTTGGCTTTATGCGTGAGTGTCCAGTTGGCAGATGGAGCACTGCTTTTCCAGACGACTTTGCTCAGTTGTTCGTCATCCCAGCCAATCGGCGTCGTGTCGATAAACTGGAAGGCGGTGCCGGACAGGTCATTGATATTTTGCTGAGATAATTCGATGACTGGACCGTCGTTCAGCCTAGCGTAGTAATAGCCTTTGGTTGGTACTTCGTCACCTAGCAGCAACGTGTACGTTTGTCCGCTACTGGTGGTGAGTACGATATTCGGTTTGTCTGCATGCAATCCGTATTTAGATAGATCGGACGGCTGCTCCTCAACGGTGCTGTGTACTGTCGCCGCCTTGAGCGTGCTCAGCCAGTCGTCGATCATGTACGTATTGACCGGATACGCAGCAGGAGATGTCATACTCCACTGCCCTTCGGTTTGCTCCAGTTGGATCACATCGGCAGACATCTGGGTAGATTGCTCCGCAGCTGCACCATTGTTCTGTGTACTGTCATCATTCTCACTGTTAGACGTGGTAGACGTAGCTTCATCTGTACTTTTCGTAGCCGTACTCTTGCCTGCTGCATTTGCAGCGGTTGTATCGCTGGCGGTATCATTTCCGCCTGCTGCGTTAGAGCGGATGACAATACTCTGTACCTCGCTATCCTCTACCGTCAATAGCTTGCTCTCTGCCGTAGTTGCCGCAGTGTCTTCGTTTTTGAAAAAGTTCTGGGAATACGCGTAGCCGACTCCTGCTGCCAAAATGAGCAGCAGGATGATCGAGGGTAGCAGTTTTTTCATCATATCTAACATGCCCCCTCCTTACGCTCTGCGGCGTCTCCACCACAGGAATATACCTGCCGCTACGAACAGCAGTGGGAATACGATCACGGTGGAAATCAGGATGATTCGTGCCTGCGGCAGTGTCAGTGTTGCAGTCTGGTACTGGTCTTCCACCTTCGGACGAATCGTTACCTGACTGTCATTGCCGATCAGATAATTGATGCTGTTCACGACAAAGTCCAGATTCCCCTGCTGCTGAATCGACTGATCCATCATAAAGGTAGAGCCGCCCAGCACAATCGCCTTCGGCTTGCTATCCGAACCGCCTACGGCAAAACCGAGGTCAAACGGTCCAGTCAGATCATTGGCATCCTTCTGTGTGGACGATTCCAGCAGCCCAGACAGATTCGTCTCGCCATAGCTCTCAGATGAAGTGGACAACAGTGGTGTAACGGTCAAACCGTCTTTGGCTTCCTGCTTGAGCGCAATCGACAGCGACATAATGGTATACAGATTACTATTCGCTAATTTGGTCGTAATCTCATGGTTGCCGTATTCCGGCACAATGGTCAGTGGATCGTACAGCGATTGTCCTTTTGGCTCGACCGCTACCGCATGCGTGTCGGTAATGCCGTACGTGCTCATCAGGGAATCGATGTTCGTCCAATCGGTTTTGGCTTTTTCATTGAAGCCGAGTGACAGGAACAGCTTGCCGCCCTTGTCGACATACTGGCGAATGACTTTCGTTTCCGCAGCGCTCAGATCGGTTTGCGGGGCAACGATCATCAGCACACTGGCGTCATCGGGAATACTGCCTTCCTGTGCCAGTGATAATTCGGATACGTCGATATTTTCTTCTTTTAACTGCCCTGCCAGTACGCTCAGTGTGGACGTATTAAATTCGTTATGCCCGTTGAGCAGGTACGCTTTGTACGTTTTGTCTGACGACAGCGACAACAGACCAGATGTAAGCTGCTGCTCGCCCGTAAATTGGTACGAGGTTGAAGCTGCTTCACTGTCGGTACTGTCGGCGTCACTGCTGCTGAACATGTTGTAGACAAGGATCGATTTGGTGCGCTCGCCTTGTTTTAATACGACTGTGCTCTCGGTTACGCCATACTGGCGCGCCAGTTCAGGATTTTGCAGCAGGTCGTATTGCTTCACTTCCAGCTTGCTATTCAGCTTATGGTATTCATCCAGCAAGTCCGTCACTTCGCGTGTATACACCTGCGCATCCTGCGAATTCATGAACACCATCGCCTCAACCGGCTCGTTGATGCTTTTCACTGTATTGATCGTCTGGTCGGACAAGGTGTTTTGTTTATTTTGCGTCAAATCCGTCTGGAAATTGCCTAGCGAGTTCAAAAATAACGTCAATACGATAAAAATACCAATCGCCGCCACCGAGACGACAATTGCATTTGTGCGTGTAATCCATTTGCTCATCTTCATTACCTCCACCGCTTCCGCTCTACGACTTGAATGCTCAGCACGAGGAATAGTGCCGACAAGGTGATGTAGAACAAAATATCCGGTCCGTGTAGTATCCCCTTAATCAGGTTATTGATACGCGCAGACAGGGAAAATGGAGTTAACCACTCCTGCAAACTGGAATTGGTAGCACCGGACATGAACGAATCCATCAGCCACAACGTTAACAAAATGACAAAGGCAATCACTGCCGCCACCATCTGGTGTTGTGACAAACTGGAAGCAAACAATCCAATCGCCATCATCGCTGCACCAAGCAAAAAGACTGCCAGCACCGACAATCCGAGCAGCGTCAGATCGAGTGTACCAAAAAAGGACATAGTCAACGGATAGACCAGATTGCAGACAATCAGTACGATGAGCAGTCCGAGTGAAGCTAGATATTTGCCGATCACAATCTCGGTTGCGCTGGCAGGTGAGGTTAATAATAGCTCATCCGTGCCCTGCCGGAATTCCTCCGACATGAGCCGCATCGTCAATAGCGGCACGACGATCAGCAGCATGAATATCGTATCCCCAAGTACAAGCCGGTAGTCGATAATGCTTGGCTGGTATACGACAAAGCTAACGTAAAACATCAGACTCGACAGCAGTACATAGACGGCAATGGCGAAGTATGAGGTCGGGTTTAAAAAGTACATCTGTAGTTCCTTGGAGCACACCGCCCACATTCGTCTCATTGAGCGTTGCCCCCTTTGTTGTCTTTTGGTTTGTGCGTATAGTTGGCATGTTCTGACGATGGTTCATCTGGCGAAGATGACGTTTCATTGTGTTCCGTTTGGTCATCCTCAGTAGTAGATGTCGCTTGTTCTACCATAATATTCTTTTGAGATACAGGTTCATCTAACGTTGCAGATGTTTCCAAAGCTGAAATAGGTTGAGTATTGGTTCTCTCTGCTGATTCCGACGCTAAAGTAGGCTGTGTATCCGTTCGTTCCAACGCTTCTGCCCCCATAATAGGCTGCGTATCTGCTTGTGCTGCTTCTGTCGTCAGCTTCACGAATACCTCTTCCAGACTCATGCGCTCTTTGCGCAGTTCCAGAATGGGAATACGTGCAGCGCCGAGTGCCAATGACAGCTTTTCCCGAAAATCGGTATCGTCCGTTCCTTGTAGACGTACTTGAATCGTCTGCTCCTGCTGATTATCCTGCGATAAGGTATAATCTGCCTGCGCCCATTTCCACGGATCAAGCAGCTTGCGTAGCGCCGCAGGACGCGCCTTCACTTCCAGCGCGACTTGGAAAGTGTTGTTCAGCGAGCTGTCGAGTTGGTTGGATGCGCCATCGGCAACTAGTTTGCCGTTATTAATGATCAGCACCCGATTGCATAACGTGCTGACTTCCTGCAAAATATGCGTACTCAGCAGCACTGTATGCTGTTCACCCAGTTCGCGAATCAACTGGCGAATCTCTACGATTTGATTCGGATCAAGCCCGGACGTTGGCTCATCCAAAATGAGCAAATCCGGTTGGTGGATAATCGCCTGTGCCAAGCCGAGCCGCTGCTTGTAGCCTTTGGACAGCGAACGAATCAATTGCCGTTCACGACCTTGCAGACCGAGCCGGGTGATCATTTCGCTGATGCGTAGCTTTTGCTGGCGTGCTGGTACATCACGTAGATCGGCGACAAACCGTAGATACGATTGCACCGTCATATCGGGATACAGCGGCGGCGTTTCCGGTAAATAACCGATACGTGCCCGTGCCTTGCGCGATTGTTCATGCATAGGCATACCGTCGACCCAGATTTGCCCAGACGTCGGCGTAAGATAGCCGGTAATCATGCGCATCGTGGTCGTCTTGCCTGCGCCATTGGGACCGAGAAACCCGACAATCTCCCCACGCTCCATCTCAAAATCAATCCCGTCCACACTCCGCCGCTGGTCAAAATATTTGCTAACTTGCTGGACTTGAAGCATTGTTGTCATCTCCCCCTATCTGCACACATCCCGAACATACTCTCTTTCCGTTCGTATCCGGTGATGTGGATGTATTTACAAAACACATTTTACTATACCGGATAAAGTATAAATTCAGCTTAAAAAACGATAAGGGGAAGCTTAAAAGGGCTGGAAGTGAAGATTGACATGCAAGTGGGTGGTGATTATTGAGGCATAGGGTGAAAAATGTAGGTGGTTAGGATGTAGGTAGATAGCAAAACCAGCCGGGCAGGTGGAGAGAGCCTGCTAAGCTGGTTTTTATACTTGTATATCTTATTTGTGAAATGTGAATTTGTCCGCTCATTTTGTAAGATGGCTTGAATCATCTAGGTGCAGCAAGATCGTAACATTCCATAAGATCACACGTTGAAACTGTTCAATTATCACCAGCGAATGACAATGGGTGTTTTGCTACTTACATCAATCGGAATATCCTTTGAACCGATGCCCGCAGCAGACGCCGCCATAATATCTTCTTCGATACCGATATTTTGTAGATTCAGTGTTCGTGCAGCTGTTAGCTTGAATTTGGGTTCGCGCTCCACCGGAAACGTGAGACTACCTTCGGAGGTGTTACCACCATTTGTCTGGATCGCCAGACTCGCAGCTGCGGAAATCTGATTGGAGTATTGCACCATGCGCTCATATAATAAATCGCCATTCTTGCTAGCTGTAAAATCCTCAGCAAAATGAGGTTCTTTTACAACTAGAGGCCAATCGCGCTGGGCATCGAATTGTTCACCAATTAACATCTCTTCCAGTTCTGGAGTCTGGATATCGTCCTTGATCATCTCTTCCAGTGTTAGACCTTCTCCATCATCGGGAGCTTCCTGCCGCTTTTGTAGATCTTCCAAATAATCGCTAATCGTTTCATCTGCGCGTTGTTCTAATCCTAGTTCATATTGCTTTTTCACTTCTTGCACTGCTGTCAACGAAGCCGCATCCGCAATATTTTGAGCCTGCCGCTTCTCAATGAACACGGTAAAATAGTAAAACATAAATGCACTGCCTAGAATGACAAAAGCAAGTGTCGCGATTGTCAAAATCGACATGCCGCCACGCTCATTGTTCATTCGCTCACGAAAGATTGCAATCCACTTGGTCATTTGTACCCTCTCCATTATTGTTCATTCCATTCTAAGGAAGCTATGAAATCAAATTTGAAGCAGTTTCGGAATCTGCTGTTTGATGCTCAAGATATAGCAACCTTGTTCACTGCTTGCTGTATGCTGTGCTCTTACTTATCGGTATACTCGACGAGCCATTGAGCCGCCTCTGCTCGGGAAACGTCCGCTTGCGGTTTGAGTAATGTTGTAAACCCAAACACATTGCGATAGGTCGGTTCACCATAAGCAAACGTAGCAACCGCACGAATGTATGGTTCTTTGTTTTGATAAGGCTTACCAATATCTTTGGCATCGCCGATAGTAAAGAGCGAATCCTGCACAGTAGATAGAGCAAGAATAGGGTCTTTTACACTGTTCATATCTTGATACCATGCCCATAACAAGGCTAATTGTTCACGCGTTAGCGGTTCGTCTAGCTTCAATGCATTGTCTTGATCCAGAGCAGGTAGAACGTCTGCTTTTCTCATTTGCTCTACTAGTGCATAGTCTGGATCGGCAGTATCGACATCGGAAAATGCTGCTGGTGCTTGATCGGCATCCTTCAGTTCCTTGTAGTCATATCCATGCATCCAACGAATAAAGTCGCGCCGTGTAATGCTCTCATCTGGTTGAAAGTTGCCTTGCTCATCTGTAGCCGCGATACCTGCTCTTAACAATGCAGCAATTTGCCATTGCACCGAACTGGTCGCGATATCATTGACGGTCACTGTGTTCTGGGCTGTCGATTCAGAACTAGGTTGCTCTGCTTCCTGTTCCAATTCTGCTGTCTTTTCTTGTTGTTCTTTCTGCTGATCATTGATTACAGTTTTATCTACAATCCAATGTGCAGCCTGTGCGCGGGTGACCGGTTGTTGAGGTTCTAATGTATCTTTCACATCGAACACTTGTTCAAGTGAGTGTTGCTCGTCTTTTGCATAGTGGGAAACTGCGAATACATACGTATCGCCAATTGTATTCCCATCTTTATACTTGTTTAATACAAACTCCATGATTGACTTATCAACGATAGGATTAGTGATACTTCGTTCGCGTTGATACCATCCCCACAGTAACGTGAGTTCCTGACGGGTCAGTTCTTTCTCTAATTTCATTGTGCCATCTGGAAAACCTGTAATCACACCGGCATTCTGTAATCCTTCTATCAACTTATAGTCAGGATTGGTAGCATCCACATCGCTAAAACTTGGCGTCTTTGCATCTTTGGGCTTGATATTTTTGTTGTCATAACCATACATCCAATGGATGAATTGAGAGCGCGTGATCGGCTCATCTGGATTGAAATTTTCACCGCTATCTAATGGAACGGCACCTGATGCCAGTAGTTTCGTAATCTGTTCTTTCTCCGGTATTTGTGCAATATCTGCTGGAACAGCAGTGTCAGACGATTGCGCTGCTGCTTCTCCACCACTGACAACAACCTGCACGAGAACCGGCTGCGCCAAAGGATCAACTATTGTATTGGTTGTGTCTTCATTGTTGGTGGTATCTTGCTGCGTCGTTGGAGCAGCAGTACTAGCTGGCTGTTGCGCAGCATTCTTGCTACAGCCAGCTAGTACTACAACTATCATAAGAAGTAAGAGTAAAGTTTTGTTCATTGGATTCACATCCTGCTATGTCGTTTAGTTAATAAATTATGTCTTCAATTATCTTCCATAACGCCAATAAGAGATTGTTCCGAATACAACTATTGCAAAATAGAGCTGCATCCTTGTAACCCTTCGTTCTTTTGCGTCAGAAACAATATATCGCAGTATAGCAGTTGTAATGAAAGGAGCAATGCATATACATGAAAGAATAACACTAGTTTTAAAATCAATTATTTGAAGGTTTCTGTTTAAATAGCTAATAACAAAACACCCTAATATAAAAATTGCAGTACTAATTTGCAAACAAAGAAGCTGTACTTTTTTATCAAATTTCTCGTTTAAAAAACTAATCATTATATCACCTCATTTCTTAGCCTTGTTTGTTTCTGCCTGTTGGCTGTCTATCCAATCTGAGATCTTATTCGTAACCTCACCTGTAAATTTCTCCCCTGGCTTTAAATAGCGATCATGAAAATCGAGACGCTCTTGGTTTCCAAGTAAATCATCATACTGCCTTTGTGTAAGTGAAGGACCATTTTGTGCCCATCTTTCTACAGTCTGCTCATTGCCACTTCGGTTCCACAATAAATTAAGTTGCCGATTAGTAATACTTTTCTGTCCAATGTCAGAGGAAGAGACATTAATCCCACGATCAGATAAATCTGAAAAACTAGTCGAGATATCGTTCTTATCCCTTATTCCTCTCATTATATTTCCAAAGAGAGGAGCTACAAACATGGATTTGAAAAACTCTCCAGCCGCTTGTTGTTCAAGACTTTTGTCATCTTTTTTATTAATAGCAGCTTTTATTGATGTCATAGATATTGATTCAACCATACCACCAAAAAAGCCAGCGATAGACTGCCCAAATTTTGATACTGCGGGCGCCTTGATTACATCCGCAACTTTATCAAAAATCAGAGCTCCGGCTACGCTCTCAAGCACCATCATTCCCATATCCTGTATGCTAGGATATTGTTTATCCAAAATTAGTTTACTAGCTCCACTCACAGCAAAGTTTACAGAAAATGCTTGATAAAATCTTGCACTAAACACAGCGGATTTTATCGTTTGAATTGGAGAAGTAATCAAACCTCGAAATCCATTTACTGCACCTTGTGCTAACCCTTTAAAATAATTAAGTCCTCCTCTTCCCAGTTGTGTAACCAATGCCTTTAATCCCTGATTACGAAATAAAGTTACACCTCCGCGGAAAGCTGCAATGATACCTGATTGAGCAATGCCTATTACAGATATCGCAGCCAGCGCGCCATAACCAATGCCAGCAACAAAACTAAAATTATCGCCCGCTACTAATCCGTAGATACCGCCTACTACAGCTCCAACAACCAAGGCAGTTATCAATATAGGAATAGATATTGGCGCACTGAGAATGAAAGCCCCAACTGCAGCAACTACAATAACTACGGCTGCAGCACCGATCAATCCTGCAGCAGCTCCCTTACCAAAGTTAGCTAAACTCTCAACTGGATGAGCAACTACATCTTTGGCTTTATCCCATAGCTGTTCATACCATGGGCGGTTATCCTGCTGTTTATTCCCTTGTTGATCTCCGTTTTCGGTATCCACTGCCAATGTATCCGTTGGATTCGTTTGTACACCATTCGGATCTATAGTGGAAGTAGAGGTGCCATTGCCACCCGGAGGTTGCACGGTTCCAGTACCGGGAACGGACACACCATCCGTTGGAACTGGAGTCGCTGGGGTCACATTGGTGCTGCTATTGCCATCTTGAGAATTACTATTTTGGGAATTGCCCTGCTGATTGCTTCCATCATTACCGGCACCAGAAGAATCGGAGTTTCCACCTTGCTGATTGCCGTTTCCTGTTTCATTACCAGGAGTTTGAACCCCCGGCGGTGGAACAGCTACATCGGTTGTTGTCTTCTCGGGTGTCTTATTCCGATCCTCCACTTCCACTTCACTTAGATGTGACTGGATGGGCGATTCAGATGGAGCAGCGTTAACGATGACCGGCAGGATCAACATAAAAACGAATAGCACTGCAAGCAGTGCTCCTCCGAATGTAGATATTAAGCGTCGGATATGAACCACTTCCTTCCCGCCTACTTATAGTGTATGCAATATCACGTTGCTACTTCTTGTACGTATGTGATTGCTTTCATTCGTATGTGATGGCTGTTATGTGTATGAGTTTTAATAAAAGACAATCGTTGGCTTACTGTGCATCATCCAGATCTTCTTTACGTACAGTCGCGCTAGAAGAAATGGGAATGGACAACCCTGACGTATCGAACAGATTACTCGACAACATCGGAGATTCTAATGTGACTTTGACCGTAACATACGTATTGCCACCAGATGAATATTCTGACTTGCTCATATCGGCAATTTTGTAATTTCCAGCAAAGTTGCGAATAGCCGTCTGATAACCGGATTCGCCAGACTGCTCTACCATCGCTGCCCTTGCTCCCTCCATCACCGCCTGTTTGACCGTCACGGCAGTAATCGCAGCAGACGCAAACTGAAATACGATCACAACCATTAAAAAGAACAACGGCAGCACACCGACGAATTCAATCGCCTGTGCGCCCCGTTCGTTTTGAAGATGTTGACGGACTACCTGTACCATATGCTGAATATGTTTATTAGATTTCATTGGATTAGCCACCAATTTTAATTTTGTCGATTGCTTCTTTGATTTTATCTGTCAAAGAAGAGGCAATACCACCGCTTTCTTTACCGAACAGACTCATCAACGCAATAATCAGAACAACAACTACTGCTGCTACACCTACATACTCAATCGCTTGTGCACCTTTTTCATTTTTGGTATATTGACCGATTGTCGATGCTTTGGCATACAGATACGAGCACATTTTGTTCAACATTGTTATTCACCTCCTCTCAAGCACTGATTATCATACCTTCCTTATTGCAATGCATCCCATGAGATTCCGATGCCTTCCGGATTATAAATAAAGTTCAGTACAAGCAACCCGACAATACATAACAATACCGCCGGTAAAATTAGAAAGCTTGTAATGAGCGTTACTTTCGGCCCTGCTTTGGCTGCTTTCTCTTTCATCATGCCAATTCGCGTTTCTCTCATATCTGTGGACAACAATTGAAATGTCTGTGAGATCGGTACACCCAATCGGCTCCCTTGTACAAGCGAATTGACCAGCGTTTCCAGTTCACGACTCTGATTGCGATTCATCAATCTCACATACGCATCATCACGCGGAACACCAATATCTAGCTCCTGTTGAAAACGAACCAGTTCTTCTTGCAGCGGTCCATCCATTTTGGACACAATCTGCTTCATCGCCGGGTCCATCGGCACACCTGCTTGAAGCGATACACTCATCGCATCCATAAAGTCGGGCAAGTCCAGACCGAGTCGTTCTTGTCGTTCTCTGGCAGCAGCTCGAAGCCACAAAGAAGGGAAAATCAGCCCGACCATGATAAACAAGATCAGTACCACTCCATTTCCAAATCCCGACCAGACGAGCAAGGTGCCTAGCAATAAACCTGTAAATACACATAAAAAGCGAAAACCATAAAAGGAATCAAGGCGTAATCCACCAGGATGTCCGGCAAGTTCAATCTGCCGTTCCATTTTGATCGGGTTGGTAAATAATCGAAAGCGCAATCCTAATGGAATCAATTTCTCCGACCATGAAAATATTCTTTTTTTGAAACGTTCGCTAAACTTGATGCGTTCTTTTTTATCCTGAATCATACCTAGCTTTTGACGCATCTTCAGGCGATTCAACTGGTAACGCCAGTAGAAAAATACAGCAGCGCCCCAAGATAATAAGGCGGTATATAAAAAAGTATTGATCCATATCATTATGCATTCACGCCTTTATATTGGTTACTTTGCGAATAGCCATAAAACCAATCAGCATCAGAATCACTACAACGACCAGCAGAATGAAACCCGGAACTGTAAACAGCGGTGTAATGAATCCTTTGAAAACAATGTTAAATGCCACAACTAGAAATACGGGCATCAGCGCCAGAGTCAATGCAATGTAACGGGACTCGGCTGTCTGGTTGTTCAATTCCTTATTCATTCTTTCGCGCTCTTCCAATGTTCTTGCCAGCTGATCCATCGCTTTGGCGAGATTCCCACCTGCTTGGCGCTGAATGGTAATCGTCTGGGTTAACAGACGAATATCGCGGCTACTGAATGTATCAGTCATATCACTTAATACGGTATCGATGGTATTACCAAGCTTCAATTCTCTTGCCATGCTCTGAAAGAGAGGGCCCGCAGGTGCCTTCAACTCCTCTGCCACCATACCAATCGCTTGCTGAATGCTCATTCCGGCACGTATAGAACTTCCTAACATTCGGCACACCTCCGGCAATTGACGATCAATCTGAGCCGCAAATTTGCGCCGTCTGGATTTAAGCCACTGTGAAGATCCAATCGTAACTACAAAATAAGCAACGATCATATCCATCGGAAATCTCATTCCGAGTAACGCATTCAGCAAGTAGGTGATCACAAACAGCAACACACATTGCATAAGTACATAGTTAAAACCGGTAATGCTCAGATCGGCTCCTGCTAGCTTCTGCTCCCAATCCTTGCCGTAATCGGATCGGTTGAATCTACCAGCCCAACGAAGATACATATTTTTTCGACTTTTCACTTCTTCTGTATGCAGTTCTGCAAGACGTTTGTTGAGCAGTTTACTTTTTCTGCGTACAGCAGACAATTCAAGTACCGCAAATGTAATCACAACAACAGTCAAAAATAGTAGTATCAAAAACCAAGTTTCAACTGTCATACCGAATCTCCTCTTCGGCAGGTTCGAAAAACGCTGTGCCAAGGTCATAGCCGAATGTAGTTAGCTTGTCTGCACAACGTGGAACATAACCGGTTGTGACAAAGCTGCCTCGTATCCGTCCACTAGCTTCAGTTGCAATACGCCGAAAGCGGAAAATATCCTTGAGCTGAATGCTTCCATTCTCACTAATCGCTTCGGCGATAGAGACAACTTTGCGTGTACCATCCGATAAACGCAGCGTTTGAACAACGAGTTGGATCGCAGATGAGATGAACGGTCGTACTACTTCGGCGGTCATGGAGGAATTGTTCATCAAGATCATCGCTTCCAAACGAGACATCGCATCCTGTGGACTGTTGGCATGGATTGTCGTTAATGATCCTTCATGACCGGTATTCATCGCTTGCAGCATATCCATCGCTTCGCCGCCACGAACCTCACCGACGATAATGCGATCGGGTCGCATCCGCAAAGCATTTTTGACCAGTTGCCGAATGGTGATCTCACCAGCACCTTCCATATTCGCGGGACGCGCTTCCAGCGAAACGACATTTTTACGATTCAAGCGAAGCTCTGCCATGTCCTCAATCGTAATAACACGTTCTCCAATAGGAATGGAAGCTGATACGACGTTCAGCAATGTCGTTTTACCGCTGCCTGTACCGCCGGAAATAATAACATTCATTTTGGCACCGACCATCGCTTCGATGAATTGCGACATTTTGGGAGTGAGGGTCTTGAAGGACATCAGATGATTGATCGTATACGGGTCTTTTTTAAATTTACGAATCGTGATCACTGGTCCATGCAGCGCGATCGGTGGAATAGCAGCATTCACACGACTGCCATCTTCCAAACGACCATCTACAAGCGGTGAACTTTCATCAATACGTCGACCGATTGGGGCGACAATACGATCAATGATATTGCGGATATGATCGTCATTTTTGAAGCTGATCTCAGAGAGCGTAATCTGACCTTTGCGTTCAATATAGATTTCATCTGGTCCGTTCACCATAATCTCCGTAATATCATCATCTTGTAGCAATGGCTCCAACGGTCCAAAGCCAACAGAATCATCCAGTATCATATCTAGTAATCGAGTTTTGTCCATCTGGGTAATGATTACTTTTTCTTGATCCATCATCTCGGTAATCAGCTTCTCAATCGCACGGCGTTTCTGGTAATTAGGCAGCTTGATCAGTTGATCCAGATTGGTTTCTTTTAGCAAACGATGTTTGTAATGATTGAACAGATAATCAATATAATCTAGCGGCTTCTGTTCTTCGATTGTCTGTTCATCAAGCCTGCTGCTCAACTCTCGGAAGATCGACATGACGCTCTCCTCCTTCCTGTCCACTCAATGCAGCCTGCAATTGAATAAATTCTTTGACCAGTCCCTTTAGACTTTTTAGTTTCTCCTGACGTTCCATAATGAGAGGCACGCCCAGATTGGCACTTGTTTGCAATTTGCCTTTCAAATCTTCGGTTATAGAACCAACAACCGGCAAATTGATAATTTTCTCTACATCTTCTCGGGTGACATCAGAGCGACGACTGTATTTGTTAATAATCAGGGCGATCTGACTAGTATCGATCAAATGGTATCGATCCAGAATATTCAAGATACTTTTCAAGCTGAGAATCGAGGATCGATCCAGATTTAATACATACACCAGTTGATCGGTCTGGCTAATCGCACTGATAGACACTTCATTCAACTCTCGCGGCAGATCAAGAATGATATAGTCAAAATTTTGCCGACAGACGCTAAATAGCAATTCAATATCTTCGCCTGTAAAATTCTCCGCTTCCTGTGGATGGGCAGGAGACATGAGCAGATGAAGATTGGACGATTCCAGCTTGTACAATACACTGCTCAGTTGACTGAACGTCAATTCATGCAAAACGGATTTTAGATCGCCTAGATTGCGTTCATATTCGATATCCAGATAATGCTGAATCCCACCAAATTGCAAATTCAGATCGATTAACAAAATCCGGGCATCTTTGTTCTGCAAAGCCATCGCCTGCGCTGTATTCACACTGACTGTTGTCGTTCCCGCACCGCCTTTACTGCTATAGACCGAAATGATTTTACCGCCGCTTCTGCCGTGTTGTAGTAATGGACGATGATCACTGCCGCGTAAAGCAATCTGTGAAGCCTTTTCCAGCATGGATTCTAGTTGTTCCAGTTCATCCGGAATCCGAATAACATCTGCAACGCCAGCGCGATACATTTCACGAATCCGCTCAAAATCTCCACTCCGACTAAGGAAAATGATTGGCGCACTTGCATTTACTTTTTTCAATTGCATCACGATAGGTGTTAATTCAATCTGTTCTTCTGGCTCGGCAAATAGTATAATTCGCGGTTCTTTGGGATCAATCTGCATATACGCTTCGCGCGGCTTCTCAATTACTTCGCCGGGCTGCATATTGTAAAAATGAATATTTTGAATGAGCTGCTGGGTCAGGCGCTCATTGCTTGAGATGATGGAAACTTTTACAGTAGACAAATGAGAACCCCCTCCGGTGGTAAGTATGTTGTTCTATTGAATGTCTTGTTATTGCGAACTTTGCTCTTTGGCTGCTTGCTGCTTCTCTGTAGCAGATTGACCAGATGTATTCGTATGTTCTTGTTTCGATTCGGATTTGGTGTTCGTAGTTGCATTAGATTTGTTGTTGGTTGTAGAAGTCTCTTTTTTGTTATTGGTCGATTGAGTTGAATTCGGTTTCTGACTAGCTTCATCGCTTTGACTTGATGAAGTATCAGTTGATGAATTGCTACTCTCCTCACCAACATCCTTGCTGCTGCCACTTTTCAGCAAACGTACTTCTTTGGCATAATTCAATGCCCAGATGACGGATTTGGAATCGCTAAGTTTGACGAGTACACCGATGGCGGTAATATCACTACCTGTTTTTTGTACACTATTGACTGTGACATCTTTTAGCAAAATTTTGGTGATTCGTTTATCTCCGCCTTGCCCTTTGTCTCCTGTCTGCTGAGAATCGTAGGAGTATAAAATATCGACCTTATCATAAGCATCAATCTGTTCGTCGAATACAGCCATTGGTGCTCTCATCATCACTTGACGATAATCGCCTTTGACAAAGGTGTTATTGCGCAATACGGAAGTTGTAATAACTGAACCTTTCGTAATCGGGACGACCGATATTTTGTTAGCCAGTTGTTGCTGAGTCGTAATCAGCGAATCCATCACATATTTGCGTGGAATCTCTTGATCTGTCAGCAGGGATGCATCAATGACTGTTCCCGCTGGAATATCCTCAGCTGCTACTTGAACAGTAACGAATTCACCTAGACTAGCTTTCGTTTCTCGCATATAGGTGGAGAATAAAATGACAGCTACTGCCCCAAGTACAATCGCTAGTAGCATAAATACAAATGCGCGTTTTTTAGATTCAAACATGAGCTTCGGCCACCTTCTGTAATAATGCTATAAGTAAAATTGTGCTCATTCCTATAAATGGTGCTAAAGGTAATTCTGATGGAACGTTTAGCTTGTTCGGTGCTACTTTTCTTACAATCAGCAATGGCCACGCCAACAATGCTGCAAGCGGAAACGTGAACAAAAATGCCCAGATTCCTACTGACCAGCCAAGATATGCTCCAATCATGGCAAATAACTTAATATCTCCGCCGCCAAGTTTACCTTTACTTATAATCGCTAGGAACAAGGAAATGCCTCCGAGACCGATCACTCCAACAATAGGTTCCCACCATACCAGATCACCTCGTATCCAGTGCAATAACATAAACATCAACATTCCGGGTAATGTAATAATGTCTGGAATGATACGTCTTCTACAATCCGTGACGATACATATGATTAGCAAAATCAAAAAAATAAGTTGAGCGGCGTAATCCATCTGCTTCTCCTATCAAGTTAAAAACTGACATTCCTGATTCCTGAATAAGTTTTACATGTTCCATTGTGTCCGAATTGTTACATCAGGTAAATAGAGCCATCTTCCCAGTATAAGGAAAATATAGTTACTCACTTCTCTTCCTAACGCGATTTTTCTGCTTTTTTTACCAATAAAAGGTTACAAGTCTGTTTCTTTTGGGTTCAGCAGGTTAATTTCGACAAAAATATAGATATATTTCTATTTTGTTAAGTCTAAGGTTTGAAATTAGAAAGGTTCTATGAACCTAGGTAAAATGAATTATATTTCTACGTTTTTGTACTTTTCTCAATAAAAGGTAACTGATTCTCTTTTATTCCATATGTATGTATATACTTATAAAACTGATGAAATGTAAGACAATAGACGCTATTTTATTACACAGATATGTAAATGTATTCCTCTATTGTTGATATAAAGTATGCGGCTATACCGAAACTCACTATCGTTTTCCTACATCGTTCTATTACCATTTGCAAATAAAAAAGGCTATATGCTCGTAGTAAACGCAGCAGATAGCTTTCTTTATTGAAACTTTGATGGAGAATTGATTTACCGTTTTCATATATAAGTTGCTTGATACAATCTACTATACTTTCACAACCAATCAACCCTGCTTGCACTCCGACCGCATACTGAGTACATCCGACGTTCCCTGCTGATGCAGATCCTCTAGCTCAACTTGTACCCGCGGCTTGCGATTCACCAAGCCAATCCCGGCAGCAATCAGCAGTAGCCCAGCGAACAGTGTCATCGTCACCATCTCGCCCAGCAGGAATATACTAAATACATTCGACAGCACCGGAATCGCGAACGTATACGATCCAACTGTACTCGCTTCGCCACTGTTGAGCAGCTTGAAGTAGACCAACCAGCCACCTGCAATCACGAATACCGAGATGAACAGCAGAATACTCGTAAACTGCGCCGTCCAGTGAATCTCTTGCCAGCTCTCCGTACCCGTTCCCAGCGCCAGCAGCACAACGCCGCCTATCAACAATTGCATCGTGAGCGCCCACAAAGAATCAATGCGGTTACTCTGTTTCTTCATATAAATGGTACCAATCGCCCAACTCAATGCGGAAGCAATCGCCCAACTCAATGCGGAAGCAATCGCCATGATGATACCGAATGGCGACAATTCACCTTCCAGACCGCCAGAGCTGATTACTGCTACACCAGCGAAGCCGCACAGCAGACCGATTGCTTTTAACATATACATCCGTTCGCCTAGCCACATCCAAGAGAACAATCCTAGCAGCACAGGTTGTAAGAACACGATGGTTGAGAACAATCCAGCAGGCAGATAACCGATGCCGATGGTTTGCAAACCGTAGTATCCGATAATATTAAAAATCCCCAGCACCGCATAGATATGCCAATTGCGTTTCCATTGTAATGTCGAGCGATTGCGCAATGCCAGTACCAGCAACAAGATGCCGCCAATCATCGTACGCAAACCGGAAAATAGCAGCGGCGGTACATCTGGCAGCACCATTTTGGTCAGTGGCCAGTTGATGCCCCATATGCTCACAAGGAACAGAACGAGCAGCAATGTCGTTTTACGTGATAACCCTTTATGTTCGTTACCAGATAGACGGGATTCCTCACGTTTGGACGATCTTCCGTTCTCATCAATAAACTGGTGCTTGTATTGGTCTTGCGATGACAAGTCAGTTGCGATATCACTGCTAGCCTGATGTTGTATAGAATGTACTGGTTCACCATGCCCGGAAGAAGCCGGATGGCTGACTGCATGTGTGGAATGTTGCTTCATACCGTTTCTCTCCTATCTATATGTTCATTTGTTTATATGCTTATGTTAACTTCTTTGATATGATAAATAAAATGAATCTTTTTCATAAAGGAGATAACTATTTTGTTATGACTATTACACAGATTATGATTTTCGTACGAGTTGCTGAAACGTTGAATTTTACGCAAGCTGCACAGGAGTTGCATATGACTCAGCCCGCTGTCAGTCATGCAATCGCCAGTATTGAGAACGAGCTAGATGTACAATTACTGCTGCGTGACCGGAAAAAAGGTGTATTGCTCACGGATGTCGGTCAGCGTGTTGTGCGCGAATTTCGGTCGATTTTGCAAAGTATGAACCGGGTTGAACAGCAGGTAGCTGCGGAAAAAGGCTTGGAAGTCGGTACGATCACTGTCGGTGCATTTCCGTCGGCTTCAGCGTATTTTCTACCCCCGATTATTCATAACATTCAGCAAAATTATCCGAAGCTGATCTTTGATCTGCACGAAGGTTCCACCAACGAAGTGAAGGAATGGGTGCATAGTCGCCGTCTGGATGCGGGCATTATTTTGCTGCCGGATCCGCTAGTTGATGCCATTCCGCTTCACTCTGACCGGATGGTGCTGTTATTACCGGACGGGCATCCACTACAAAAGCAGTCGCAGATCACGATCCGACATCTACATGGACAGGATATGATTCTGTGCAAAGGTGGGCATGAGGTGGCAATTCTGGAAGCCTTTGATCAGGAGAAAAGTCAGCTTGCGATCCGCTTCACTACGCACAATGTCAGCACGCTAGTCAATATGGTGCGACAAGGATTAGGGATTGGCATCGTATCTGATCTGGCGCTGTCGATGTTCCCACACGAGCTGGCAGTCAAGCCGGTATATCCCGTCATTCAGCGCCAGATCGGCATTGCAGTGCCTTCGTTGGAGCAAGCTTCACTGGCAACACGATTATTTATTAAAACTGCACAGGAGCTATTTGTAACCGAACCGGTATGATGCTGGTTCGGATTCTTTTTATTTTTGTAAGCGTTAACAAAAATGCATGGCATCTATATGTTATGTCGTTTATACTGAAGATAGTATATACAACAGTTGAACAACAGTTTGGCAAAAGATGCTCTATGATGTGCTTTGTCTGTCATTTATCCGTGAAGGGGATGTATATGCCGCATGACCACGTATTTTGATGAACCGCAGAGTATGTATTACCGTTTTGGAGAGGATCAATCGCAGGTGCTGAAGGTGCTGGCGGAACGATATATTGGTGCGAATGCGCAGGCGGACTTTGTGTATCGCGCCTTTCAACGGGAAGGTATATTGCAAACGTCTTCCGGCTTGTACGATCTGAATCTTGGTGAGCGATTTCCAGAAGTCATCAAGGGGCAGCTTGTCTACGCCGCTGGACTTGTGTGGGGTGATGAGGAGCGCAATCTGGATGTGCTGCTGCGCTGTTATGGACCTGTGCGCTTTTTCTTTAACGGAGCGCTGCATTACCGTTCCAACGTCATGGATGAGCTAGAGCCTGATTCTACGGTGAAAGTGTCTATCGACATCAAGCCGGGCTGGAATACGCTGGTATTGGAAATGAAATATACGCCTGCCGGATTCGGCTGTCAGTTTGGCTCAGACGAAGGCAAGGTGCGGATTCTAAACGTGGTAGCGCCTTTTGCAGAACGCGCGGGACAGGCTGGCTGGGCGTATTCTGTACCATTTACACCAGAACGGCAAACAACAGTAAACTCACATTCGTCATCTGCCGATGCGACAATTCTTGTACCAGAGTCATTGGATGTGTTCGGTCATGAGCAGGATAACGGTCTACAATGGCTGCCACGACAGGCATGGAATGAGCAGGAGCAAGTACTGCCACCCCTGGAGCGCATGTACGGACGTAGTGTACATCAAAGTGTGTATGCGTGGACGCGCATCAATCATACCGATCCGCAAAGTCATTCTATTCGTCTGCATGGTCAGGCAAGCGGTTCACTGCACATCTGGCTACAACAGCAGGAAGTGGTACGGTTAGAGCAAGCGGGAAGCTTCGATGTGACTGTTCCTGTTCACTTTGGCTTTAACGACTTGCTAGTATGCAGCACATGTAGCGATGCGGACACACCGTGGCAATTCACGGTACAAGCGCATAACAAAGAGCAAAACGTGCAACCGGAATTACCATGGCGGATTCGTGGAACGGGGCATGAGAATTGGCTATACGCTGGACCTTTTGCCAGCGGCGCAGAGCCGGCACCGGAATGGATGAACCGGATGGATCGGCTATATGACGGTGGCGGCAATTCCATTGCCCAGCATACGTATTGGCGGTTGGATCGTCCGGGGACATGGATTCGACCGTATTACGAAAATGCCATGCTCAGCAACAAATGGACAGTCGGGCAAGTGACCAATTACGGACGCTGGGATTATCCACTCGGCGTAACCATTTACGGGCTGCTTCAGGCAGGAGATTATCTGAATCGCCCGGATATTGTGCGTTATGCTGCCGAGCATGTGCAGTCATGTACACGGATGTACGATTATTCGCTCTGGGATCGGGAACAATACGGCTTTCCAGCGATTAATCAGCAGCTAGTCATGCTGAAAATGCTGGACAATTGCGGCTCCTTCGGCTCGGCGATGCTGCAAGCGTATGGTGCTTGCGAAGAACCGACCTTCCTGCCAATTGCCGAGCGGATTGCTGACTTTATATTAACCCGGCTGGAGCGGCAGCCAGACGGTGCCTTTTATCGCAAATGTATCGGTGAGTATGCCGCCAATACGATGTGGGCGGACGATCTGTATATGAGCACGCCATTTCTCGTTCGGTATGCCAGATTGACTGGTCGCACGGAAGCACTGGATGAAGCAGCGCGCCAGTTCCTACTATTCCGCAAATACCTGTATATGCCAGAGCAGCAAATTATGTCGCATGTGTATGATTTCAAATACAATCAGGCGACGCAGGTGCCGTGGGGACGTGGGAACGGCTGGACACTATTCTCATTATCCGAAGTATTGGAAGCGTTACCGAAGAACCATGCACAGCGCGGGGAATTGATCGCCTTTTTCAACGATCTATGTGCCGGATATGTCGCCTTGCAGGCAGATAGCGGGCTGTGGCATCAGGTGCTGAATGAGCCGGATACGTATGAAGAAGCATCCTGTACAGCGATGTTCGCATACGGGTTCGCGCGTGGCGTTCGGTTTGGCTGGCTGCATGATCCGGGTATCTATACAGCTGCTGCACAAAAAGCATGGAATGGTCTAACTCGTCATGCGATCGACCGTCAGGGCAATGTGCATGGCGTATGCAGCGGCTCGCGGTATGCTTTTACCCCGGAATATTACGACCGTGATCTGCGCACAGTGACGAACGACAATCACGGGATTGGTATTATGATGCTCGCCGGAACGGAAGTGGCGCGGATGAAGCAGCATCTGGGACAAACGATTGGCGTATCGGATGGCATCTTGTCATAGGATGATGCGTTTCTATAGCAATAGCCGGATATAACGAGAGAGCTTTCCCGTTCGTATCCGGCTGTTTGTCGTACTCCAATTCTTATTGCCTATCGTATTATTTAAGACATGAATCTCAAACTAGTTACCAATCTATATATCGAAGAACGTACATCAAGAAGCGAATTGCGAAATGAGAACGAGTCCCCAACTCGCTATAAACTTACAATGAGGTGCCTACCGGATGAGCCGAGGATGGGGCAACAATCTGGACGGTCAGCTCCCCCTCCTGCACCGTCACATTTACCGTGCAACCGGGCAAAGCTTCCCCGGCAATCAACGCACGAGCGACCTTCGTTTCCAGTGCACGCTGAATGAATCGTTTCAACGGACGTGCACCATATGCAGGATCGAAGCCTTCCTCAGCAATCAGGCTTGCCGCGTCATCGCTAATCTGTAGGTTAATCTGCCGATCATGCAGACGTTGACGTAGTCCCTCTGCCAGCTTGAGCACAATTTGACGGATCTCACTGCGATTCAGCGGTTTGAAGATGACGATATCGTCTACCCGATTCAGAAACTCCGGTCGAAAATGACTGTTCAGTTCACGCAATACGGTTTGTCGTACCGATTCCTGAATATCGCCATCACGTTCCATCGCATTCAGCAGGTGAACAGAACCGATATTGGAGGTCATGATAACAATCGTATTTTTAAAATCGACATTCCGCCCTTGCGAATCGGTCAACCGACCGTCATCCAGCAATTGCAGCAGCAGATGGAATACGTCAGGATGCGCCTTCTCCACTTCATCTAGCAAAATAACAGAATACGGCTGACGACGTACCGCTTCAGTCAACTGACCGCCTTCTTCATACCCGACATAGCCCGGAGGCGCACCAACCAGACGGGACACACTGTGCTTCTCCATATACTCGGACATATCGATACGGATCATATTCTCCTCACGGTCAAACAGGGAAGCGGCAATCGCTTTGGCAAGTTCGGTCTTGCCGACACCCGTAGGACCGAGAAACAGAAAGGAACCGATCGGTCGATTCGGGTCTTTGATTCCGGCGCGTGAACGGATCACTGCATCGGCAACAAGCTGCACTGCCTCCTCCTGACCGACAACCCGCTCATGCAGCACTTCTTCCAGACGTAACAGCTTCTCACGCTCACCTTCCACCAGACGACTGACCGGAACACCCGTCCAGCGGGACACGATATCCGCAATTTCCTCCTCAGTCACGGCTTCGCGCAGTAGCCGTCCATCCTGATCGCTCTGTGCCGCTTCTTCTGCCTGCTTCAGCCGACGCTCCAGATCGGGGATGATACCATAACTTAGCTCGGCGGACTTGTTGAGGTCATATTCTTCCTGTGCTTTTTCCAGATCCAGACGCGCTTGTTCCAGTTGCTTTTTGATATTGTTAATATCGTCGATCACTTCTTTTTCCTTGTCCCAGCGTGCCTTCATCTCCAGCTGTTTCTCCTTGAGATTCGCCAGTTCACGCTGCAAATGCTCCAGACGGGACAAGCTCAGCTCATCGGTTTCTTTTTTCAAAGCGGCTTCTTCAATCTCCATCTTCATGATGCGGCGGGTAACTTCGTCCATCTCGGACGGCATCGAATCAATCTCGGTCCGAATCATTGCGCAGGCTTCGTCGATCAGATCAATCGCTTTGTCTGGCAGAAAACGGTCCGAAATGTATCGATCCGACAGCACACCTGCTGCCACAATTGCGTTATCGTGAATTTTCACGCCATGATGCACTTCAAATCGTTCCTTCAAGCCGCGCAAAATAGAGATTGTATCTTCCACATTCGGCTCGCTCACAAGTACCTGCTGGAAGCGACGCTCCAGCGCAGCGTCCTTTTCGATATACGTGCGATATTCGTCCAGTGTCGTCGCACCGATACAATGCAGCTCACCACGCGCCAGCATCGGCTTCAGCATATTGCCCGCATCCATCGCACCTTCTGTTTTACCTGCGCCGACAATTGTATGCAGCTCATCGATAAAAAGAATGATCTGCCCGTTGCTCTGCTTGATCTCACGCAATACCGCTTGCAACCGTTCTTCAAACTCACCGCGATACTTGGCACCTGCTACCAATGCGCTCATATCAAGCGAAAAGATCATTTTATCCTTCAAGCCTTCCGGTACATCTTTGCGTACGATACGATGCGCCAATCCTTCCACAATGGCTGTCTTACCAACGCCCGGTTCACCGATGAGCACGGGGTTGTTTTTCGTTTTGCGTGATAGGATACGGATGACGCGGCGAATCTCGTCATCGCGACCGATCACCGGATCGACTTTGCCAGCACGCACATCGGCGACCAGATCACGTCCATATTTCTCCAATACTTCATATGTTGCTTCCGGGTCCTTGCTTGTAATACGCTGATGCCCGCGAATGTCTGATAATGCGGTCAATACGGTGTCGCGCTTCAACCCATGCTGACGCAGCAGTGTGCGTACATCCCGATTGCCGCTATCGTCCACATCCAGCAGTGCCAGCAATGCGTGCTCCACCGCCACATATTCGTCCTTCATCTCTGCTGCTTCCTGTTCTGCCCGATTCAAGACAGCCAACAGCCCTGCCGACGCATAGCGACTAACGGCTGTCGAACCGCTAATGCTTGCTTTGCGGCGCAGCTGTTCATCATTTTGCTGACGGATCACATGCGGCGAAACATTCAGCTTGTGCAGCAATCGAGGCAGTAAGCCTTCCTTCTGCTCCAGCAAGGCTTTGAGCAGATGGGCGGTACTGATCTCCTGATGTCCCATACTCGTTGCCAGCGATTGCGCCGTTGCTACCGCCTGTTGTAGCTTGTTGGTCAATTTGTTGTAATCCATATATTTTCGTCCTTTCTATAGGGTAGTTATTATTGATTTATAGAAGTTCTATCTTTATGAGAAATCGGCAAAATGCTGTATGGTACATTCGGCAACATGTCCGATTCACACATACAGCAGGGAAGGTATTTGGAGATAGCCCAATTGTTGTACAGCTATCGTATAGTAAAAGGCAGCTTCTTTCGTTCAGGATGCTACCCGTCTAGCAATTCAGAGCAGATAATGTGTGAATTACGTGAATTACGTGATACCTGAGTTATACGATGTCTGGATTACGCGATATCTGGATCATGCAATGTCTGATGTAATTCTGGATTACGTAATGTCTCCATCGTGAGTGCCTACAGGCTACAGATTACGCTTCATCCTCGCCCGATAACGGCTCGTGCGGGACAATTCCTCGTACAGCTCGCGTTCGCGTACACTCAGATCAGTCGGAACGACAATTTCCACGCTGAGCATCAGATCGCCGTATCCGCTATCATCGTCTTTTAGCCCTTTGCCGGGAATCCGTAGCTTGCGCCCGGACTGGATACCAGCTGGTACCTTCACCCGCACACGAGATGTATCAGGCAACTGCACCTGAGCTTCCGATCCGAATACCGCTTCCCATGGAGCAATCTGCAACGTTGCCAGCAAATGACTGCCATCCAGTTGAAAGGTACCATGTGGGAGAATATGCAGTGTGATCAGCAGCTCGGTATCTATACTGATCCCGTTCGCGCCTGTTCCACGAATACGGATCGTACGGTCATTCTGGATACGTTCGGGAATTTTGACATGGATATTGGAGCTTCCTAGTTGTACCGGCAGTTGATCGCCACGGTATGCCTGTTCTAGCGTAATATCCATCGTGGCACGCGTCGTACGCTGCTGCGATCCGCTATTCCAGTAATCACTGCCCAATCCGTTTGCCGCCTCGCCGAATATGTCATAGCCATTCATCCGCTCACCGAAAAACATATCAAATAAATCCTCATCCACAAACCCACGTCCAGCTCCGGTCTGTTGTTCGCGCCTTGCACCGGCTCCGCTATTGCTGCTACCGGATGAACGCTGCCCAGCTGATTGACCCGCGCCTGCTTCATATGCTCGGCGCGCCGATTCATATTGAAGCTGCTCATCATATGTTTGACGACTCTTCTCATTACCGATGGTCTCGTATGCTTCGGTGATTTCTTTGAATTTGGATTCTGCTTGTTCATCCTTGTTCACGTCAGGATGCCACTGCTTGGCGAGTTTCTGGTAGGCTTTTTTGACCTCCTGCTTGGAGGCGGTAGATGATACGCCGAGAATATCGTAGTAACTACGGGACATCTTCTCCCTCCTTTCCACAACATAAACATACAGGTATAACGTAAGACATGGTGAAAAGGTGCATTTTTGTCGTATCTATCGACAACACACTTTGGTGCAACTACTTGATCAAGCAGTGGCATATACAGTCACCAGCGATACTGGTTTGTGATTGGAATGTATCTCTGATCTAGTCGAAAAGGGAAGCGTATCATCCACTAGTCTACCTATTTTTAAGCCAATTTACTAGTGATCTAAACATGTGATATTTGATCTTTATTGACTTTCAATTGTATGACATAGCCCCGCTGCAACTAGGATCAAAAGCAAAATTCCTTCCTATTCCATCATGATCGCAGATCGAAGATATGATATCACCTATACCTGCATCGTATCCCTGTTTTTCATGAAATATTATGCTACTACTAATTGCTCGGAGCATGCCAACGTTTGCTCTTTTTGTAAGCTAGCGGTGTCATCTGCATCACATTGCGGAATCGCTCGATAAAATAGCTCGTACTGTTGAAGCCTACCTGATATGCCGCTTCGGTGACACTGCTCTCGCTCTGTAGCAGTATAAGACTTTGCTGAATTCGATAATCGGCAACGTAATTCAGCGGTGTCGTTTTTAAGAAACGGCGGAAGTAACGACAGCATTCCGAACGGCTCAGTGATCCGACGCTCGCGATCTCGTCTAACGTTATCCGATCGGCATAATGCTGATGAATCCAGTGCAGCATCTGCTTGATACGCTGACTTTTGATCATTTCTGCTGGGCTATATTCAGGCTGGAAACCATGACTGATCAAGCTTTTCCAGATGGACGTCAGCTGTACTGCCAGCTCCATTTCAAACAAGGCAGGGCGCTCCTGCAAACATTGCCGAATCCTACGTATCGCTTGCTTAATACAATGTCCCCATGTCTGCTGCGGATCAATGAGCATATACGGTACATTCGTCGCTTGAATATACGGCTGCACGCAGCTGATGTACAATTCCTGCGTGGTTACAAAATGGGGCGCCACATTCAGACAAATATATGTGCATTCATATCCACGTACCGCTTCTGCCATATGCAGACACCCGCTATTGATAAACAATCCTTCTCCTTCGCGTACATGCACCTGTTGATCCTGCACCTGAAATAATGCTTCCCCATGCGTAATCAGCACAAATTGCAATTCATCATGCCAGTGCAGCGGAATATAGCCCTGAGCATGCTGACGAATATGAGTTTCATAACAGGCAAGCGGCAGTGTCGTTGTCCGGTGCAGCGTCAATTCGCGGCGACTGCCGTTATCGATAGCAAAGCTATTAGCACACATATGCCTCCACCTCAATCTAGTGTTATTTTTGGATGATATATCGGTATTCTTGAACGGCTTCTTTCCTTATCCTAATCATATCATTGTAGTTTAGAAGGAGAAATGATTATGATTCTGTCATCCAGAAGTAAAGGATTATTGCTGGTGATCATTGGAGCAACCTGCTGGGGAATCGGCGGTACAGTTGCCAAAAAGCTATTCGAACAATTTGCGGTCGATGTGAATTGGCTGGTTAGCACGCGCTTGCTGGCAGCAGGCATTCTGCTGCTGACACTGCAAGCTATACTTGGCGGTCGCTCTGCCGTCACCTCCGTTTGGCAACAGAAATCGACGGCTGGGCGGTTAATTCTGTTCGGTCTGGCAGGCATGCTGGCAGTGCAATATACATATATGGCATCCATTCAGCATGGCAACGCCGCGGTCGCGACGCTGCTGCAATATTTGTCACCTGTGATGATCATTATGTATTTGCTGCTACGTCGGCAAATGGTGCTCTCATCTCGTGATCTGATGATGGTAACGCTGGCGCTACTGGGTTGCTTTTTGCTGCTGACGAACGGTTCGCTGGCAGGCTTGACGGTACCGATCCCTGCGATCATCTGGGGTGTGCTGTCCGGCGCGGCGGCTGCATTTTATACATTGTATGCCGCTGCGCTCGTGCGGGAACATGATTCGCTGACCATTGTCGGCTGGGCGATGATCATCGGAGGCTGCGGCTTGAGTATCCTTCATCCACCGTGGCGAGCGGACTTTGCCTATATGGCACCTACGATCTGGCTCTATATGGCGTTTATTATCATCTTCGGTACGATGATCGCCTTCTGGTTTTATGTCAAAAGTCTGCAATACTTGTCCGCACGCGAAGTCAGTCTGCTTGGTAGTCTGGAACCACTGGCAGCGGTGATCACAACCGTCTTCTGGCTACATACGCCTTTTGGGTGGTTTCAATGGCTTGGTACTGCGTGCATCATCGGATTGATTTTGCTGCTGACGCTGAATCGGCAATCGACATAGATCCAATGACATAAAATATAGTAAAAGAACCGCGCAATCGTTGATCCATTGCGCGGTTCTTTTACTATATGTGCATACGTGTATGTGTGTGTATTACATCATCATTCTATGATCATATCATGGTATAGGAAATGTCATGCGATGAACAATACGCTCCATACATTATCCAAAATGCTGCTGCAAAAACTCCATCGTCCGCCGTGTATGATGCGGTCCGACATAATGCCCGTCAAATGGATAGACCGCAATGTCCTTCGGTGCGCGAATACGGTTATACGCCGCGAAGATTGTTTCAGGCAAACAGACCATATCCTTTAGACCGCAGGAGACAAGCAGCGGAATCTTCACCCGGTCACCCAGATTGAGCATATCAAAATAGCTAAGCGTTTGCAGCACCTGACCAAGATGCTCCGGGTAACGGCTTACAAATTGCGCCGCTTCTTTGAGCGAACTTTCTGAATTCAAAATCCCAAAATCCATATGGCACATATTCGGAATATTAGCGACAGCAACCGCCGGAATATCGCTAAGCGCCGCCGTAATCAGTGACAATCCACCGCCCTGGCTCGCGCCGTAGACTGCAATCCGCGAAGCATCTACATCGTGACGCGCCGCTGCCCATTCTACTGCCTTCAGTGCATCGATCGTAATCGCCAGATAATAAAATTGCTCCTTATCCAGAATGCCCTGCGTCAGCCAGCCCGTGCTCATACCAAATTCTGACGGCAGACGATTGCCTGTCTCCCCGCCCTGTCCGCGTACATCAACAGCAAATACAGCATAGCCCATCGCCGCCCACTGGGCATACTCCTCCGGGTATCCTTTACTGCCGGTATATCCGTGGTACATCACAATACATGGTAACGCTTCCTGCTCCTGCCCAGCCGGACGAACAAACCAGCCCGACAACGGAGTATCGTCAAATCCTTCATACGTCACTTTGAATGCCTGTACCGTTCTCATCGGTGTAGGTTGTTCTTCCACATGATCGTTTAGCGGCTTGTCACGAAACGTATCCAGCGTCCGACTCCAGAATTCATCCAGATCTGCCGGTGCAGTCAACATCGGCGAATATTGCTCTAGATCGCGTATTCTGCGTGCAATCGCATGGCTTATCATCAGGTCAGGACTCCTTTATCATCAATTAAAATGGATCGGCAAGTACGTCATCTACTTCATTATGCGACTGCTCTGTATGCCAGCCTTATCACTTATTTGTTCAGCTTCACGATCCAGCCGGTAATCATACGGAAACAAAAGCTAAAAATCGCCGCCGGAATAAGCGCCACGATAAGCGTAAGCACGACACTACCGACACTAACCGTACCCGGGTTGTTACGAAACTCCAGTACGACCAACAAAATTGCCATAATAACATACCAGCCGATAAAATCGGACAGTCTAACATTGGATTTGATCCAGTTCATGCTTCTCCCTCTTTACTCCAGAATAAGCCTGCACCGCCGCAGCATGCCGGAGCGAAGGCTCAATATCCTCATGCTATCAATAAACGTGTAGGATGACAAGCCAGCATTGCCGTCTAAGTAACATTGCTGCAACCCGCATCCAATGAACCCGATATTGCGTATACACATTGGATGTAAATGGTAAAAAAACGCAACGCCTTTCCTATATCGTCGTAGTAAAGCGTAGACGTGAACAGCAGAGTCAACCGTTGTAATGAATCATGAAGGCGTAGTAGCTTATGCTTATCGCAACCCCAATACGATAGGCAATATAACGACTACCTCATGCAACAAACAATCACAATTTGTACATACGATACAACATATGCAGCTCACAAAAACAATAATGGAGGTTTCCTGATGAATACGTCTGGAACACGATTACAGCTTATCGATGCGATGCGCGGCTTTTCGCTGCTTGGCATCATCATAGCGAATATGCTCATTTTCCAATATGGCAGTTGGGGCTTGATCGATATACAATCAGCATCCTTCACCCGTCTGGATCACATCGTCAACGGACTGCTGGAAGTGTTGGTAGTTGGTAGTTTTATGCCGATTTTTGCTCTGTTATTTGGCTTTGGGATTGTGAAAATGAAAGATAGTCTGGAGCGAAAGCAACTGTCGCCATATACGCATCTGAGCAGACGCTTTTTGCTACTGATGTTGATCGGGATGGTGCATGCCTTTTTTATTTGGGAAGGCGATATTTTGACGTATTATGGGCTGTTTGGCTTTGGCTTGTTGCTGTATCTTCGCTGTCGTCCGAATACACTGCTAGTATGGACATCGATCGGATTTGGCGTATTGCTACTGATTGGACTGGTAAGCGTTATAATACCTGATCCAGGTAGCAGTATGGCAGAAGAGCAGTATTTGCAACATATGCTGACTGTGTACAGTCAGGGTAGTTATCTGGATATTTTGCTGCATCGCAATACAGAGACGCCGCTTGGCTCGTTTCCATTCAGCTTTGTGCTGATGTTTTTGTTACTTGCGATGACTTCGCTGCTCTATATTCCGATGTTCTGGCTCGGTATGTATATGGCGAAAACAGGTGTATTTGAGCAGGCAAATGCCAAACGTTCGCTGTATGCACGCGGTACGCTGATCTTACTTCCACTCGGTCTAATTCTCAAGGCGTTGCCGCTATTCATGCCAGTGCTGGAATGGGAAACGCTGGCGGTATTAGTGGGTGGTCCAATGCTAGCGATTGGCTATGTATTTGCTTTTGCATGGTTGTATGTCAACGTAGGTGAACGTCGCTGGATGAATCATTTTGCAGCAGTCGGGAAGTTATCGCTGAGCAACTATTTGCTACAAAGTCTGATCAGTACCACGCTATTTTATGGCTACGGTTTCGGCTGGTTCGGTCAGTTTGGCGTGGCGGCAGGTACCTGTATTGCGCTAGCGATTTATATGCTGCAATGGCTGCTTAGCCCGTTATATGTCCGCCGCTATTCATATGGTCCGGTAGAAAAGCTACTGCGTATGTGGACGAATCTATCTCGCAGCGGACAGCCAAAAGCGGCTTTCTTTGAATAAAAGAAAGCCGCTTTGTCATCGTATATATTCATATTTGTGCCAGCTTGTATACATTACTGCAATGGCTTCACAAACCCGGTCGAGCCTGCCTCATAACCCATATGGCGGTAAAAATCATGCGCCCCATTGCGTTCTTCGCGGTTGCCACTATTCAGTGTCATTGCGCGTGCGCCCATCGTACCTGCCCAGCCTTCTGCCGCCTGAAGCAGCGCGCGCCCGATGCCACCACCGCGTACGTTCTCATCTACAACCAATGCGCCAATACGCACATGCGTACCATCCCGTTCAAAACGCATCTGATGAATAAGCCCGATCATCCCTACTACTTCACCGTCTGCTTCTGCCACATATGTTTGATAATCCTGATGATCTTGCAATGCCGTAAAGCGTCTACGTAAATCGTCCTCGGATACAGGATAACCAAGCTGATCCATTAGTATCGTCAATGTTGGAATATCTTCCTGATGCGCTTCGCGAATAACAAGTGTGTGCTGTTCCATACGGTGTGCTCCTTTGAATGATATTGGGCCATGCGAAACGCTGATCTTTGATGTATACATCGCTTTTATGTATTTCATAGCAGCAGCTTACATGCAAGTTAACACAACGAGCCTGCACAATTCCATAGCAGCAAAATGATACGTTTGTTAGATTGTTAGACGTTCTCTACTCTATACCAGTAGCGATATCCATGCTGGAATCCGAGCTGCTCATACAGCTTGCAAGCCGGTTCATTATCTGCAATCACTTGCAAATACGCATATTGCGCGCCCATCTGCTCGCCCCAGTTCAGCAATGCATGCACTGCATAACGTGCCAATCCCCGACGGCGATATGCTTCACCTGTCATTACATCATATATACCCACAAATTCCCCATCGCATACAGCTAGCGCACAAGCTGCCGGTTGCCCTTCCACATAAACGATCACACCTGCATAGGGACATTGACTGGCTTGTAGCAATTGCGGAATCATCTGCTGCGCTTGTTCCGACATGTCACCAATGGAGTCTGCCAGCTTGATCCATTCGACTATAGCTTCATATTGAAGAGGAGTCTGATGGATACAATCCGTCTGAGTAGAACTGATGAACATCTTGCTGGTAGCTGCATTATTGATACTTCCAACTCTCTCATCATTATATTTGTTGTCCGGATGAAAATGATGTGCAATCTTCTGTATAGATTGATCTATAGCAGCATTGTTGGATGCGTACGTATCCAGCCGCAACCACTGCACAAGTGAAATATCGCATTTGTCATATCGCTGCTGCTCTAATACACGATCGAATGAAGCGGATATCTCATCCTCCGTGATTTTAAATATCGCTGGCAATTGCTGCGCATGATAATACGCTTCACATTGCGAGATGATATGCTGGATGTCTGCCAGATCTCCATCATAATTCAGCACACTCACGGAATTGGAGCGCTTGGTATAACCATTTGCCGTCCGTAGTGCTAGCCCTTGCAGATTATACGTATGCAGCGTCGCCCATGTACGAAGACTACTCTGCTCTAATGTCCGATGAAACTGTTCCATGATGTATACCTCCTTCACATTGTACATTCCCGTTATATGTACATACCAACTCACTCACTTCATAGTGATATCACATATTTACAACAACCGATTGACAGAACGATTAATAGAATAAAAATTCATTTTAATGAATAAAAATAATTATAAATATACTCGTAAATTGCCATACTAGCAAATATTTTGTGTAGAACAAAGTAGGTAAGCAGCAGCTCTCATATTCTCCAAATTCTACGATCCAAGTTACAAAATTTGTATAACACAGTGCAAAAGAGTATAATAGAGTCATCTCAATATGTAAATAAATATATATAAATGATGAAAATTGTAATATTGCACTGTTTCCCCATTTCAATATCTGTAAGGAGGATATGTATGAGTCAGACAAAAACGAAGTACGCCAACTATATCCCGATGCGAGAATTGAACACAACAGAGAACCAATTATATCCATTTCATGCGTATAGTGAATTACTAGAGCAAACGCCCGTCCGCTATGATGAGCATCGCAAATGCTGGGATGTATTCCGATACGAAGATGTGCAATATGTACTCAAACATCCGAAAGTATTTTCCTCTCAACGCAACCGTAGCAATCAGAGTCTGTTATACATGGATCCACCGAAGCACAAGCAGCTGCGCGATCTGGTAAATCAGGCATTTACTCCGAAAAAAATCGAACAGCTAGCACCGCATATTCAAAATATCGCTGACGATCTGCTGGCTCCGCATCTGGCAAACGGTACGATCCCTCTGGTGCATGAGCTGGCTACCCCATTGCCTGTTATCGTTATTGCGGAACTGCTCGGTGTACCAACGACAGACCGGGATGCGTTTAAGCACTGGTCAGATCTATTAGTCAAAGGCGCACGCGACGATAGTGAAGAAGCGTTCCAAGAGCTAATGGAAGAAAAAACGCGTGCTCATGAAGAGCTAGAGCAATATTTTGGTGAAATCGTCAATCAACGTCGTGAACAATTGAAAGACGATCTAATCTCCCTGCTCATTCAGGCAGATATCGAAGGGCAGCAATTAAGTGATATGGAGATTATCCGTTTCTGCATTCTGCTGCTGGCAGCCGGTAACGAGACGACGACCAACCTGATTACGAATGCAGTGCGTATTTTGTCTGAACAACCGGAGCTTCAGCAGCAATTGCGCGAGCACCCGGAATGGATTCCGACGACTGTGGAAGAAACATTGCGGTATTATCCGCCAATCGTGGCAATCGGTCGGGTTGCCCACGAAGACGTCGAGCTGCAAGGTCAACATATCCAAGCAGGGCAGCAAGTAATCTCATGGGTCGGTGCTGCCAACCGCGATGAACGCAAATTCCCGCAAGCGGAAACCTTTATCCCGAATCGCAAGCCAAATCAGCATATGGGCTTCGGCTTTGGTATTCACTTCTGCCTTGGCGCTCCACTCGCACGTCTGGAAGGTCGGGTCGTGCTACAAACGCTGCTGCGTCATATGGAGCAAATCCAGTTGGTAGAGGATGCTCAATTAAAGCCGATCCAAAGTGCATTTGTATTCGGCGTACAAGAATATCCAATCACATTCAAGCCGCTTAATCCGTGAGCTGGTGAGCTGGTTAATTATGACGATCGATTGTAGAGCAATATAGCCACTTTTTGCATATTGTATCGTGCATATCGATTGTTTGGTGAAAATGCCGTTCTGCTCTTTATGAGTAGAACGGCGTTTCTTTTTGCTGATGTAGTCTGTGCAGTACCGCGTGCATATGGCATGTACGATCCGTGCTTTGTATTCGCTCTCCGCCTCTACTCTACGTATAACCAACCTAGTATCACATATATAAATATGTCCATAGCCCCATTTTTCAGAGGATCTATCTTAGCGTTCCCACTCTCAATACAGACCCAACATCTTGGTAAAGATTTGATGAACATACAGGACTATTCGCTTATTTTTGGCTGTTTTTATATATTTTCAGCACATATACTCATCATTCGCCTGTGTTCGATCCCCATTACATAAGGGCAAACACTTGCCTATACATCCTTTCACCCAGCCATTATGGGACAAGTTCAGTCAAACTTGAAACATGTAATGTTACAGGTTACAATCAAGGCATTCCGGCAGCTATAGCTGACCGATACCTTTTGAAGGAGTGATCTGAATGCCAAGAAAAACATCCGTTTTGCTGAGTATGTCCCTCGCTTCCGTTCTAACGCTGACTACGGTCGGTACCGCAGGAGCTGCTGCGGCAGATAGTACCAACTGTCCATCCGTGAATGCTGTATCTGTAAAAACAAAAGCAGCTACTGCTCCCGCTCAACAAACCCAGCAGCAAAAAGCACAAAAACAATTAACACAAAACAAACAACTCGTACTGAATATGTTTAAAACGATTTTCACTGAACATAAGCTTGATCAGGCTAGCCGCTATATTGCTACCGACTACATCCAGCACAACCCGCTCGCTGCTAATGGGCGTCAAGCATTTGTCGACTTTTTCCAACCATTTGTCAAACAAAATCCAGATTATAACGTAGAGGTCAAACGGATCATTGCGCAAGGTGACCTTGTATTCGTACACAGTTTGGCGAAAACAACCAAAACAGATCGCGGTATGGCAGTCGTGGATATTTTCCGCGTCAAAAACAATAAGGTCGTTGAGCACTGGGATGTCGGTCAAGCCGTACCAGAAACGTCTGCCAACGATAATACGATGTTCCCACTGGCTGGTACACCTGTACAAGTCAAAGCTACCAGCACCAAGCAAGTTGCCGCCAATGTGAAGCTTGTAACGACATTCTACAATGATTTTTTCAATAAAAAAGATGGCAATGCGCTCACCAAATATGTAGCCGAGAATTATATCCAGCATAACCCTACCGTTCCAACCGGACGTAAACCGCTGGAATCGTTTATCCCTATGTTAAAACAAAACCCAGATAGCCAGAACAAAATCGTACGTGTCATTGCTGAAGGCGATATTGTAGCACTGCATGTACATTCCACAGCCAATAAACAAGACTGCGGCTCTGCCGTCGTCGATATTTTCCGCGTAGCCAATGGCAAAATCGTTGAACACTGGGATGTCATTCAAGAAGTTCCAGCGCAATCGGCGAATAATAATACAATGTTCTAACGATACGTTGGGAGTCGAATGGGACTCTGCTTCATTGCATTTGCAAAGATAGATCGGATTTACGAATAGACCTGTTTGTTCCGGGCATACAATTGCTGCCTGTAGAACAAACAGGTTTTATTCCATTCAAGCAGAGATGAATAGAACAATTAGGATGACAAAATCGTCTGTAAACGAACAAACCGATTGGATGTAAACAGCACTGTGTATATCTTTTATAACTACAAACAATAACACATTAGCTTATTAATAGCTTCAACCTATCAATCAATAGGATGCAAGTATTTGACCCTACAACGATTCCAGCGTAAAGTGAAACTCGTTCTTACATACTCCATGGGACTCAAACCAGCTTCACCGGAAAGGATGTTGTTCATGCTTACTCAGTTGCTAGCTACGATGTATCAGGTATTTCTGCCCATCTCTCTACCGGTGATAGGTGGCGTATTATTACGACGGTTTCGCGGACTAGATACGAAGCCACTAGTAACGTTATCGTTGTATGTACTCACACCGTCCATCGTATTCACTACATTGCTGCATGCAGATATTTCGCTTGGTGATGTAGGGCATACGATTAGCTTTTCGCTACTTAGTCTCGTTATTTTGTGGCTAGTGGCGGTTATGTTGAGTCGGGTGCTTCAGCTCAATCCACAAGAGCAAGCCGGGCTGACGATGATTTCGACATTTACGAATTGTGTCAATTACGGGTTGCCGCTCGTATTGTTGGCTTTTGGTCAACTTGGCTTGGATAAAGCTTCGGTGTATGTGATCGGGCAGATGATTATTGTGAATACAGTCGGGGTATTTTTCGCGGCTCGTTCTCATTTTTCGGTACGTCATGCGGTGTATTCGGTCTTTCGGTTGCCTGCTATTTATGCGGCGATGATAGCGACCATCTTACGGCTGAATGGATTATCACTCCCAACGGCGTTGGATGAAGGATTTGCGATGTTGGTTGCCGCTTATTCGCCGGTAGCACTGGCAGTTCTTGGTGCACAAATGATTCATGTCGGTGTGACCAACATCAATGCCAGCAGTAACGATCCCGCCCAGCTTGCTGCACAAGTTGCCCCCACTCGCCGTGCCTTGTGGGCAGGTTTGAGTTTGCGCATCATAGCGGCTCCGCTATTATCTTGGCTGCTTCTCCGGTTGCTTGGCATTGATGGAATCTTGTTCAATGTGCTGTTTATTTTGACTTCTATGCCGACAGCGGTGAATGCGGTCATTCTGGCAGAGCAATTTGGAGCTGCACCTCGTCTGGTGTCTCGCTGCATTTTATGGACAACCTTAAGCTCGATTGTTGTATTGCCTGTGTTGATTTACCTCCTTCAATAACAAACAGGGTATACAGTATGATGAGCAATGAGCCACGACAACACTAACTAGACGCAAAAAAGTAGAATACCACACTATGTCTGACATAGCGGAGTATCCTACTTTTTATATAAAACTTATATAGAACATCTATTGTATCTCAATCTGACATTGTACAAATATACCATCAACATGAGTCAGTCACAGAATACTGGCAAATGCGGATTACGCAGATGCTCAAACAACATTTGAATCTGCTGTTCCGTGTTACGATCAACCGACAACGGAGGCAATGCATCTTCGGCAAAAAAGCCTACGTCCATCGTCTCCGTTGTATCGGTGGCTGCTTCGCCTCCGGTAATCTCGCATAAAATAAATAGTTTATAAATATGCCAAGGTGATGGCGGATGCTGATGGAATTTTTTATCGAGGATGCCTAGCAGACGTACCGCTCTGGCTTCGTAGCCCGATTCTTCTGCTATTTCCTTCACGACAATCTCTTTGGGGGATAATCCGATGTCTGCCCAACCGCCCGGCAGCGCCCATGCTCCGTCGATCTTCTCGCGAATAAGCAAAATGCGTTCATCCCGAAATACGACACCACGCACATCCACTTTGGGCGTTGCATAACCCGTTTCATTCGCAAACAATCCACGAATCTGTTCTGTTTCCACATCCGTATACTGTTCCATGATCTCCACACTCAGCTCACGCAATTGCTGGAAACGCTCAATATCGTACACATCGCGCGAATATTCCAGTCCCGCTTGACTGATTGCTTGTATCTGCTTCGCCCATTCCAGCCACTTTGGCTCCACCGCTACCACCCTTTCCATTTCTCTCATCCGGCACTCAGTCTGCCGGGTTTGTCTCATATGGTAACAGATGGCGCGTGCAATTGTACAATTCGCAATTCCATTGCTCTGGCTCGTCACACTGGACGACGGTGATCGACATATTTTCAAGTGCATGCCATTTCGGTTCCTGCTGCAAAATAGCATTCAGCACATGATTCAGCAGTACACCGTGACTGACGATAAGAATACGTTCATTCGGATAGCGCTGTGCCAGCTCGCTCAAGCAGCTAATGCCGCGTGCTGCGCCAGATTCGGGTGTTTCCAGTCCAAGATCTTGTTGCTTCCAGTTCTCTCCCCAGCGTTCGATGCGTTCCGCCTGCGTCGTACCTTCAATTAATCCACCGTCCAGTTCACGCAGACGCGCATCGCAGGAGATGTCCAGCTTGGCGGCTTCGGCGATTGCCTGTGCAGTCTGCTGCGCGCGAATCAGGTCGCTGGCATAGATGCGATCCCAATGCTCACCAGCGATGCGTTCGCCGAGCAAACGTGCCTGTTGCCACCCGTTTTCATTTAGAGGAATGTCCGAACTACCCTGTGCACGGCCTTCTTTGTTCCAGATTGTACTTCCATGCCGGATCAAGCCGAAAGTCGTCATAATGATGCCTCCATTCCCTGTCGTTTCTGTTGAGATTCGCTGTATTATAAAGTGACTTTTGCATGTAAAAGGTATACAATGATCTTTTGGCAAGTCTGTTTGCATGATGCGCAATGCCACGTTCTGAACAGACCTCTATTTAGTGTATCATTTTTCGTGTACACGGTCTGTCCTTTTCGCAATTGTATTCAGGACGCTGGTCTTTCATTAGATATTAGCAGTACAGTCACAGATGGAACTGGTTCATTCTGCAATTGATTTTGCAGTTTATATATGGCAATATAACGAAACGGATTAACGTTCGGCTATTCGTGTTTATACTATTCAAACACGGTGTTTTCCGAGGTGGATGGCTGACAGTCATCGTATCTCACTGTTTATCGTTGTTATTTTGGAAAGGGGTTCAATCATATCATGGCCAATACCATGTTTCGTCTGTTCACCGAGTTATCTTCACGCAAGTGGGTATCTCGACTGACAGGCAGCTTTGCCCAATCACGCGCCAGCCGCGCAATGATTCCGAAGTTTATTCAATTGTACGGAATTCCGGCTGAAGAAGCAGAGAAAAAAGTGGAAGATTATCATACACTGAACGAGTTTTTTACCCGTCGACTGCGTCCAGGCGCACGACCGATTGATACGGACTCCATGTCCATAGCCAGTCCAGTCGATGCGCTGATTACCGCGATGGGTCCGCTGAACAATGAGCTGATTCCGAATGTCAAAGGGCAGGATTACACGCTGGAAGAACTGCTGAATCATTCCCCGCGTCTGGAATCGTACCGGGACGGCTATATGTTTGTGTTATACCTCAGTCCGCGTGATTATCATCGCATCCATGCACCTGTGACCGGCAAGCAAACGGAACGCGAGCATATCGCTGGTAAAGTATATCCGGTGAATGAGAAAAGCATGGTCAACATGCGTACCGTGCTGAGCCGCAATGAGCGCCAGATTACGTATATGGCGCACCATTGTGGAGAAGTCGCTGTAGTCAAAGTCGGCGCGCTCAATGTGAGCAGCATCCGCTATGCCGATGAACAGCGCACGAGCTGGAACAAAGGCGATGAACTCGCTTATTTTGAATTTGGCTCTACTATTGTGCTGCTCATGCAAAAAGGCACCTTTACCCCTGACGAACAATTATCTATCGGTAGCCGCGTCAAAATGGGCGAAAAACTCGGTACGCTGGTCGATCTGGAAGCTACACGTCCATACCAGCGAATCAAGGAAGCCGAATTGCAAAAATAGTAACTACAGCAACCGCAATCTACAGCAGCATTGATCAATTGTTACATTTGTAAACGACAGATAAAGCCTGGACAGCATCATGTGCTGACCAGGCTTTTTGCGTAAGCTTGTAAGGTGAATCCGCGTAAGATGCGAATTCTTATACCAAAATGAAGCTGTATATAAAATAAGTACGTTTACATCATTAAGTATAAACCGTTTTCAGAACCAAGCCTCTGCTTCGGGAATACTAATCTCAAAGCGGCGCAGGCGGCTGCGGAAACTTGTTCTACCGTTTCCTTGGTTACCGTTGCTTGTACGTCCCCGGCGTCTAAAGCGCATGACTGTACCCTCCTTTCTGGATGACTGTATGTGTAATCAAGCTGTATGTGAGTGGAGTGCTACATTTAGAATGAGGTGAGATTGTGTTTACACAGCCTTTACAAATCGATATAACATGATTTGTACTTACCCCCGCATGTCAGCAATGAAACAAGCAGGCAACAAGCTAGGATCGCGCAGCAATCAGCGGATTTCGGAAGGGCTTTTGCCTGTGTATTGTTTAAATTGACGACTGAAAAAGAAAATATCGCGGTATCCGAGCGCATCTGCCACCTCTGTTACATTCATGCCTGTATATACGAGCAGATGCTCAGCTCGCTCAATACGCATACGGATAATATAGGATTGTACTGATACGCCGATCAGTTCCTTGAATTTGATCGAAAAATAGCGTGGCGACAATCCGGCACGCGCAGCCAAATCCTCCACCCGGTGCGCCAAGCTTGGGTGCTGACGGATATAGTTTGCCACTTCCTGAATCGTCTCATTCAGCTGATTGCTCACTTTACGCGGTGCAGGTTTGTGCTGCTCATCACGCAGTAGATGGATCATAAGCTGCTTGAGAATCAGACGCGCTTCCTCTTCAGCGGCAAATGCCTGCTCTAACAACAGACGAACATAACGAACGAGCATATATTCAAAATCAATCGTTTCTTCCAATATACGATAATGTACAGGCACCTGACTGACCGGTTGATCCACATCGAAGTGAATATACGTTAACACCAACGGTTTTTGCGGATTATGGGTAGCGGTCGTCTCGTCACCCGGACGGAACAGAAAACAGCTGCCTTTGCTGATCGCATACGGCTCGCCGTTCAGAATCAATTCTCCTTCTCCGCTCCATACGTAGAACAGATCGTAGTTTGGCATCGGTTTATCTCGCTTCGGCCAGCGCCATTCCGGTTCACAGAAGATTTTGGCAAAAGCCGGTTTTAATACGTAAGAAGATGGTGATAATTCCAGCATTCATGTCCCCCCTTGATTCGTTTATGTGTATTTATGAGCAGCCGGAAGATGGAGATATACGATTCTCCACGACCGGCACATTGATCATGATGCAAAAAAGTTGCTATGCGCTTATATTGCGCAAAAAGAAGGCATTCGTCAATGGCTTGCCCTGCATCACTATCAGAAAGAGGCAAATGTACATACCAATCATCCTGTATCAAACCTGCGATACGCGTTGCCATGCTAGCTGCAAACGCTGGATGCCTTCGCGAATTTGTAGTTCATCCATCTGAGCAAAACTAAAGCACACTGACGGTGGTCCCGGCGTCAATCTGGAATCTGCTGCATCCCGCCAGTAGACTTGCAATTGACGAGCTTGCTGACGAAACCATTCATATTGCTCTACCGATTGTGTCCATATACCGTAACGATGCAACCCCGAATCGGTCGGCATCCATTCAAACAGACCGTTCAATTGTTCATCCATTTGCTGCTGCAACAGATCGAATCGAGCGCGATACAGCCGAGTCATCCGCCGCAAATGGCGCATATATTCGCCGCGCATCATAAAGCGTGCCAGCGCGCGTTGTTCCAATTGCGAGGATGGCAGTGGATCGTACAGCTTTTTGGCGGCGATTAGTGCGGACGATAGACCAGGTGGCATGACCGCATAGCCGATGCGCAGACCGGAAAACATACTTTTGGAAAAGGAACCGACATAAATGACTGATTCCGACGTATCCAGCGCCTTGAGCGGCTCAATTGGACGACCACCCCAGCGAAATTCGCTATCATAATCATCCTCTACAATCCAAGCTGAATGACGATCTGCCCATTGCAGCAGCTGTTGACGCCGCGCTAACGGTAAAATCACACCGGTCGGAAACTGGCGCCCCGGCGTGACAAACAACAGCTGCGATGCCCAATCCTGCGGCAAAATCCCATGCCGATCCAGCGGTGCCGGTATAATCTGTCCACCACTAGCAATAATGGCACGGGCGATGCCATTGTAACACGGGTCTTCTAGCACAACATCATCCTGCTCGTTAATTAGCAGCTGACAGAGCAGCACAATTACTTCCATCGAACCACTGCACAACACGACCTGCTCTGGTTTTGCCTGAATGCCTCTTGTTCGTCCCAGATGAGTGCAAATCGTTTCGCGCAGACGTTCATCACCAGCGATACCAGTACTTCCTGCAAAATCAGGCGACTGCATATCGCGACTTGCTGCTGCCAGCGCCGTTTTCCATGCCGCTAATGAGCTACCAGACAGCAAAATATCCGGTGGAGCAAACGAAATAGGTGACAGATGTTCTTCTGTACACGCATGGAGATGTGTAGGTAGCAACGAATGATTCAACGATCCATGTAGGCTAGAAATCGGATTGGTCGAAGTCTGTTCTGAATTGTTGGGCTGACCTTGGATAGAAGAACGATGATCAAGATCCAACACCCGCTGTCCCCAGCGTGATAATTGTGGACGGTCAGATGGAAGATCTTCGTTTTCTTTTTCGTTTTTATTTTCTTTTGCTTTTGCTTTTGCTTTTGGATCATCGTTGTCATAAACGTGATTGGATTGTGACCATGCAGATGGCTGGTGATGCGATTGTTCGTTAGACGTACTGTTGGAATGAAGCGGGGGCAATCCCGCCAGCTCATCGGATACGTATGTGCCGCGTCCGACAGCAGATTCTACATAGCCCTCTGCCAGCAACAGATCATATGCCTCCGCTGCACTACCACGCGAAATTCCGTACACTTCCGCCAGCTTACGAGTCGAAGGCAACCGACTACCGCGTGCAAGCGTTCCATTCAAAATCCCTTCCCGCAGCGCATAATACAGCGCCAAATATTTATGCCCATGACGCTCCAATTGACGCTGATACGAGATCATAATCTCCATCGTACTGTCCCTCCTTTCGCAATCCTGTCTTAGTCTCAAACGATGATGTCAAATGCTATGTATAATTTCTATATACTATCTTTACACTTTAACCCACTAAAATTGGACTACTCGTTTTCTGGATTATTGGATCTTTTCACCTGTCACTTTTTAGCATAATCTCAAACTACATAATTGGTCAACCAATGGCAATGCGAGCTTGTACATGGCAAAGAATGTATACAATAGACAGAGGGAGAGAATACACATGCGCAGAAAAGATTTCTCGATTAAGGAGCAGCAGGAAATTGAAGAATTTTTGGAAGAAGTTAGTTTTGGATTTCTGGGAATTCCTAGCGAGGATGGATGGCCGCGAGTCGTGCCGCTGAATTTTGCGTATGGCAATGGTGTCTTTTACGTACATGGCAGTCGTGTGGGCGAGAAGATGAAGCTACTGCAACACGATAATCGGGTCAGCTTCTCGGCGGCACACGAATATGCGCTGATTCCTTCGTATTTTACAGATGCGGATATGGCATGCCCAGCGTCGTCCTTTTTCAAAAGTGTTACTGTACGCGGACATGCGGAGATCGTTACCGATCTGGATGAGAAGGCGGAAGCGTTAGGGATTTTCATGCGCAAATTGCAGCCCGAAGGCGGCTACGATCCGATCACCACCGACGATCCACGATATGTTCCACGTCTCAAAGGCGTAGCGCTGATCAAGATCGTTCCACAGGAATGGAGTGCCAAATTCAAATTTGGGCAAAATGCGCGCGACAAAGAGCGCCAGCAATTAATGACTGGCTTGCAACAGCGCGGTACCCCGGGCGATCTGGCAACGCTGGAAATGATGGAAAAGTACTGCCCAGCTCACCGCTCCGCACAAAATCCAGAATAATATTTCACCTGATCCTATACCTTTCTGTTCACATACATCGTCACTTGACTCTTGGCTATCCTATTTTCCAATATATATCGTAGGAACAAATTTTGTAGATGCGTCAGCTATGTGCTGTATAGCCAATATGTATTCACATCCTTTTCACATCTCAACGCTTAAAATTCACCGTCTGCACCGTGACACCTTCGCATCGTCAATGCTATACTATGAGACAGCGAAATCAGGCGGAAGCTCCTGAACAATCTCCATACTCTTCGCCTGGTTAATATTTAAGCAGACCCGGAAGGATGAAAAAGATGAACCCACTGGCAGTACAATTGAATGACAATTTGAAACAGGACAGTCCTTACATTTATGATATGCTGTCCGCGCTCGGCAAAGAGCTGTATTTTCCGAAGGAAGGCATTTTGAGCCAATCGGCGGAAGCGTCGAGCAAGGCGAAGAAATACAATGCCACGATCGGGATTGCGACGGAAAACGGCAAGCCGATGCATTTGAAGGTCATTCAGGACTCCTTATCCGCTTTTCAGCCAAAAGATCTGTACCCGTATGCACCACCAGCCGGCAAACCGGAATTGCGTACCGCATGGCGTGAGAAAATGATCAAGGACAATCCGTCTCTAGCCGACAAAACATTCGGTAATCCGGTAGCTACCAATGCGCTAACCCACGGTTTGAGCATTGTTGCCGATCTATTCGCCGACGTTGGCGATGCGATCATTTACCCGGACAAAAACTGGGAAAATTACGAACTGACCTTCGGCGTACGTCGCGGTTCAGAGATCGTCAATTATGAACTCTATACCGACGACATGAAATTCAATAGCGACGGACTGCGTGAAGCATTGCTGGCGCAAAAAGATAAAGGCAAAGCGATCGTCATTCTCAATTTCCCAAACAACCCGACAGGCTATACGCCAGATGTGGAAGACGGTCATCGCATTGTTGCAGCGATCAATGAAGCGGCGCTGGCAGGCATCAATGTCGTTGTCGTAACAGATGATGCGTACTTCGGATTGTTCTTTGAAGATTCGATGCACGAATCGCTGTTCGGTGAGCTGACAGGTTTGCATCCGCGTGTGCTGCCGATCAAAGTCGATGGCGCGACCAAAGAAGAATATGTATGGGGCTTCCGCGTCGGATTTATTACGTATGGCGCTCAAAGCAGTGTCGCTCTGAATGTACTGGAGCAAAAAACACTGGGTATTATCCGCTCCACGATTTCCAGCGGTGCGCATCCTTCGCAAACATTCGTACTGCACGCACTACAATCGCCGGATTTTGAAGCACAAAAAGAAGAAAAGTTCCGGATTATGAAAGGTCGTGCCAACAAGGTCAAAGATTTGCTCAATAGCGGCAAATATGACGATGTGTGGGAGTATTATCCGTTTAACTCCGGGTACTTTATGTGTCTGAGACTAAAAGATGTATCCGCTGAAGCGGTACGTCAACGTCTGCTGAGTGAGTACGAGATCGGCACGATTGCCCTGGGCGACCACGATCTGCGCGTCGCATTTTCCTGTATTGAAGAGGCGTATCTGGAAGATCTGTATAATCTGATTTACCAGGCGGTTCTGGATGTGAAGCAGGGGTAAGTTTCTCTTTTCAGTCAATATAGCAATCCATCATAATATATTCTTTATATATTCTTTGAAATTTATGTATCCAGTAGCCATCACAAGACGGCTACTGGATTTTTTTGATCAAATGTACTTACAGGTCTTCAAGATAATCGCTGGAGAATGTATATCCCGGAATTGTCGAAGAAGCAGAATATTGCTGCTTGCTCGAATCTACCCACACCTTCACATAATTCACTCCATTATTTGAGCCTTGAGTCATATTTATGATTCCCGCGTTGTTATAATATTTCCCTACAACTGCACCGAAATCGGGAGAGCCTTCACAGATAATAATAGAACCTGTCGGACTTCCATAATATCCCCACTGTCTTTCATTTAGTAGACTTCCAGTTTTAGAATCGATCACTTGTAAAGCCACGCCTTGAACAGTCATATTTTGATTTTCTGTCGTTTGTGTTGGACTAACGGCATTGGAAGCAGAAGCATACGTAGTCGTAATTCCTGTTGCGATTCCAAAGGAACAAGTAACGGCGAGCATGGATACAGCTAATTTTTTTCTAATCATAAATATTCCTCCTAATGGAATTATTTTGATTAGGTGCCATTTTACACATGATATTTCAGTAACGTCAAACAGGGCAGCAAGCACTTTTACACAAATCATAAGGCATTATAAAGCTGTCTTTGCCTGTCGTTATAGGCTTTACATCATTTTTGATTTTTGTTCAAAAAAATCTAATTTTGAAGTAATATATTGTTACTTTTACTATATTCCGATAATTTTTTCACACGAAAAAAAGAGCCATTTTAAGGGCTCTTTCTGGTTAAAATATGCACTACTTTTTATTAAACAGCTGAATACTGAATGCTTTAGATTCAACCCAATTAGTATTGATAGATTTATTATTAAGCCAAATACGCCTCTTTCACCTGATCATTTTTCAGTAACTCGCCCGCTTGATCTTGTAGCGTAATCTCGCCTGTCTGAATGACATATCCGCGATGCGCGATTTGTAGCGCTTGATACGCATTTTGTTCCACCAGCAAAATTGTCATGCCAGTCTCATTCAGCTCTTGAATGATCTCAAAAATCTGATCCACGATGACCGGTGCTAATCCCATCGACGGCTCATCCAGCAGCAGGATTTTGGGACCCATCATCAACCCGCGCGCAATCGCCAGCATCTGCTGTTCGCCGCCGCTCATCGTACCGCCGACCTGATGATACCGCTCCTTCAATCTTGGAAAATAAGCAAATGCCTTTTCGGTACGCTCTTTGATCAGACTTTTGCTTTTTACAGAGAATGCACCCATTTCCAAATTCTCTTTGACTGTTAAACGCGGGAAAATGCGGCGTCCTTCCGGCACATGAGCAATGCCGCCCTGCGCAGTCAGATGTGGCGGCTGGGCGGTTATGTTTTTACCGTTGAACCAGATTTCGCCTTTCATCTTCACCTGACCGCAGATTGATTTGAGTGTGGTTGATTTGCCTGCTCCGTTGGAGCCAATCAGGGTAACAATCTCGCCCTCGTTCACTTCGATATCGATGCCGCGCAGCGCTTGAATGGCGCCGTAATAAGCCTCGACCTGTTTCAGTTGCAGCAGACTCATTCCGCCACCACTCCTTCCTCCACCGCACTTTTACCGAGATACGCCTCGATCACTTTCGGATTGGTGCGAATATCTTCTGGACCACCTTCTGCAATTTTGACTCCGTGATCCAGTACTAGAATATGATGTGACAGCTCCATCACGAGCTTCATGTCATGCTCGATCAGAATAATGGAAATGTTCAGCTCGCTCTGGATGCGCCGGATCAATCCGGTCAGATCGGCGGTTTCACGCCGATTCATCCCAGCGGCTGGTTCGTCGAGCAATAATACTTTCGGCTTGGCTGCCAGTGCACGGGCAATTTCCAGTCGTCGTTGCGCGCCGTATGACAGACTGCTTGCTTCGGAATTGTACCATTCTGCCAGACCTACATATTCCAGCAACCGATACGCTTCTTGCTGTGAATGATGCTCTTCGTGCCGAACGCGCGGCAGATTCAGTAGCGTACCGACGACACCGGTTTTCAGATGGATATGCATGCCGACCTGTACATTTTCCAGTACGGTCATGCTGCCGAACAATCGGATATTTTGAAACGTACGGGCGATGCCTTTGCCAGTAATGCGATCCGGCTTCACATTGACGATTGATTCACCGTCTAGCTGAATACTGCCGCCGTCCGGTACGTAAATGCCCGTGATCATATTGAAAAAGGTTGTTTTGCCCGCACCATTGGGTCCGATGACTGCGGAAATCTGACCGCTTGGAAACTCAAAATCCACGCCGCCCACCGCCGTCAGCCCGCCGAATGTTTTGGTCAATCCGCTCACCTTCAGGATGCTCATTCTGCCAACCCCCTTTTTGTATATTCCTTACAGCTTCAATTCGATGATGCATACCATCGTAATCTTCCGATCTGATCCATCAGTGGCTATGCAATGTATATTTTTAGTGATGATTCGCTTCCGAGGTCGGTACAGGAACGATAACTACAGGGGTGTAGCGCGCCATGATCGAACCGGTGAGATGAATATACGCATTGCTCCAGAACGATGAACGCTTTTGAGACGATTGTTGTACCGTCTGGCTTTCGCTGAAGACATCGGATGTAGATGCTGTGTGCTGAATATTCCGTTCCAATGTATCCTGTTCATTTGGAGCTGACTTCGGTACGAATGGCAGCAGCAGGGGTTTTAGAGTTTGGATGATGGTCACCGGTAACAACCTCCTTCGGAATTTTGCGATTTTTGGCAGCGATAAGACCGTTGGGACGGAAGATCGCGACCAGAATCAAGATCATGCCGAAAATAAACCGTTGCATTTTGGATGGAGATAGCGCTGTCGGTACATTAATAATGCCTTGCATGGACAGCTGGTTGAGCCAGTTGGTCACTTCCGTTAGCACCTGCAAATTCAAGATCGTGACAAGACTCGCGCCGAGAATAACACCTGGTACACTCCCCATACCGCCGAGCACGACCATAACAAGAATCGTCGTCGATTCGATCAGCGTAAAGCTTGTCGGATCGATAAATGTCTGCTTCGCCGCGAACACTACACCCATCATCCCGGAAAAGGATGCCCCGATCGCAAAGGCGATCAGCTTGGTACGAATGAGCGGAATCCCCATCGACTGAGCAGCGATTTCATTTTCACGAACCGCTTTCCATGAACGTCCGAGTCGGGAATGCTCCAAGCGACGTACTGCGAAGATTACGATCAGCAAGATCGCAATCACGATAAAGTAAAACTGATGCGGAAACGTAAAATCAAAACCGAACAGATCTGGCGGCTGAATCGAGGATAAGCCCATCGCGCCGTTCGTGATGTTCACTGGCTTTTCCAGATTGTTAAAGATGATGCGGATAATCTCCCCAAAACCGAGAGTGACGATTGCTAAGTAATCGCCCTTGACCCGCAGTACTGGCAACCCAAGCAGAATCCCGAAGATGCCTGCCATAAAGCCGCCGAGCAAAATGAAAATCCAGAATGTACCACCGGATAGCGGAAACAGCTCACCGGAGATAAAATTGTTCGCCTGATCGGTAGCAAAGATACCGTACGTATATGCCCCAACCGCGAAAAAAGCGATAAAGCCCATATCCAGCAGACCGGCAAAGCCGACCACAATATTCAATCCCAGCGCCATCGCCACATAGATGCCGCATTGCGTCGCCACTTCCATATACGATTCATACGAAGAGCCGCCGGATGTAGCGAACGGAATGACGACCACCAGCAGCACGAGTGCGATGATCCATTTGATTCCATTCGTAAACGAGGTGTAATACAGTAACAGCAACGATCCTAGCATTAACAAAAAGGCGGTGACCGAACGATCCATTAGATAAACCGCCCCCGCCGTCACGAGTGTGAAGGCAATCAGGAGTAATCCTTGTGCCAGCTTGCTGCCACGCAGCGATGAGCGTACATTTGCCAGTTTTCCCATATGCTTCACCTACACTTTCTCTTTGACGGCTTTGCCAAACAAGCCTTCCGGTTTGAAGATCAGTACGACGATCAGAATCGCAAATGCGAATACATCCTTGTACTCTGCACCGAAATTGCCACCGGTCATAATGCCGAGGTTCGCAGAAGCAAACATCTCCAGCACACCGATTACGACACCGCCGAACATCGCGCCGCGGATATTGCCAATCCCGCCCAGTACCGCAGCAGTAAAAGCTTTTAGCCCGAGAATAAAGCCGATATACGGATCAATCGTGCCATACTGCTGTGCGAACAGAACACCTGTCGAACCGCCTAGTGCCGAACCGATAAAGAAGGTTAGCAAAATGACCTTGTTCACGTTGATCGACATCAAGGAAGCCGTCTCCCGATCCTGCGCCACGGCACGCATCGCGCCGCCCCATTTGGAACGATTGACGAAGATGTCCAGACCGATCATCAATACAATCGCTACGATAAAAATAAAAATCGTATTTGTCTTCACTGTTGCATTGCCAAACGCCGCCGACAACGACGAGAACCCGAGTGTAAAACGCCCTTCAAACAACTGCGGTACGCTGACGATATAATTGCCTGTTTTCAGCTCAGCGATAAACCGAACCACGTCCTGCAAAACGAACGAAACGCCGAATGCCGAGATGAGTGAGATCAGCTTCGGTGCCTTGCGCAGCGGACGATACGCTACACGCTCAATACCGACACCGAGTGCTCCAGTGACCATCATCGCAATAAACAGAATAAGTACATACGAGAGCCATGGCGGCATGCCGCTCGATAAGCCCATCGCCTGAAATCCGAACAGGACAGCGGTACCAACAAATGCTCCGGTCATGAAAATCTCCCCGTGCGCAAAGTTGATCAATTCCAGAATGCCATATACCATCGTGTATCCGAGTGCCACGACCGCATAGATCGCACCCAATGCCAGACCGTCAATTAGCACCTGGGGCAATGTTTGTAAAATAGTTGCGAACATGAACGTACCCCTTTCGTAAGGAATAAAACAAGAGCCAAAAGGTATGCCGTCAACCTGCACATACCTTTTGGCCGCATGCTAACTTCCGTATTATTGGCTCACTTCGGAAACAAGCTCACCCGGATAAGTGTCCCCTTTAAATTCGTAAATGTAGACTTTTGCAAAGGAGTTGTCGCCTTTGTCATCAAAGGAAACTTCGGTGGCAATCCCTTTGAAATCTTTCGTTGCACGGACTGCATCACGAACGGCTTCACGAGTTGGCAGTTCGCCTTTGCTGCTTTCAACTGTTTTCTTGATTGCATCCAGCATGATGGTCATGGAGTCGTAGGCGTAAGCGGAGTAACCTTCTGGCGCTTTGCCGAATTCTTTTTGGTAACGTCCTGCCCAATCTGTACCGCCTTCCATTTTGGCAATTTCACCGGCTACGGAGCTGTACAGTGCACCTTTGACATCGGCACCTGCAACTTCTACCAGACCGGAGGAATCCAGTGCATCGCCGCCCATGATCGGTGCGGTAATGCCTTTATCGCGTGCCTGCTTGATGATCAGACCGCCTTCCGCATACAGACCGCCGAAGAAGATAAAGTCTGGGCTTTGCGTTGCCGCAATGTTAAGTACGCCGTTGAAATCTTTCTCACCGACGGTAATGCCTTCATAACCGACGATCGTTGCACCTAGCTCCTGCGCTTTATCGCGGAATGCTTCGGCAAGACCTTGACCGTATGCCGTTTTATCCTGAATGACAAAGATCTTTTTCGCGCCGACCGTGTTCACCGCGTAATCAGCAGCTGCCGGACCCTGGAAGTCATCACGCGCTACGACGCGGTTAGCAACTTTCAGCTTGCGATCTGTAAACTCGGTTGCCGTACTGGCTGGCGAGATCATTGGAATATTGTATTTTTCATACACAACGGAAGATGGAATGGATACCCCGGAGTTCAGGTGACCGATAACGCCCAGTACGGATTGATCGGCACCGATTTGCTCAGCGTTGGCAACGCCTTTTTTCGGATCGCCCTGATCATCGTAAGGAACGAGTTCGAGGGAATAGCCCAGTTTGGTGAATTCTTCTTTGTGATCTTCGAGCGACATCTGCGCGCCGAGACGGATCGCTTCGCCCTGAATCGAGCTGCCGCCGGATAGAGGGGATTGGGTGGCAATTTTGATTACTTTGCCTCCACTGCTATCTCCTCCAGATGCGCCGGTTGTTGTTCCCGTACTACCACTGTTGCCACAACCTGCCAGCAAGCCCGTAATCAATGTTGCTACCACCAAACCATTCCATTTCCACTTCATACTTTGTAATCCCCCTCTTTAATGTAAGTTTATATAACATATAAAGATATAATAACTTGACTAAAGTATACATAGACGTCATGCATAGAGCAATCAAAACTTTTAATCCAAAACTTCATATATTGGAATATATTATGAATTAATATTTCAAAATTCCGAATATTATGCTGGATAAACGTGTTTATTTTTCGTTTTAGACGAATTTCGTATACATTCTATAAATAAATATGCATTTTCGAGTGATTTCATTCATAGTCATTTGTAGGATTATGTAGTTTTTCATAGGTTTTAGTTTAGAATTTTCTCTGTTTTAAATGTTATTTTATATAACATTTAAAATAAATATTTTCTATTGAAATGTTAAATTTTATTTATCGGCTTTATTTCTGGAATATATATGTAAAAAGCGATCTACCTAGTAGGCAGATCGCTTCGATATTTATAATGTGGCAAGCATTTTGATCATATGAATTTCCCATGTACTCATTCATTGTATATATCCTTTGATGCGAGCGATGGCTTGTTTAGCAGCTGTTTTCCCATTGGGCGATCCAATACGCACAACATCCGCAAGCCATTCCAGCGCTTGTTCATCACGATGATATCCTAGAATCTCACATGCCCGTTCTTGCACATACATATCTTCATCCTGCACATAATGATATAGTGTGTGCAATTGTTGTGCAGGAGTCAATGCCATAATGCAATACAACCATTGGCAACGTAGATCATCATCTATATCCATCTGTTGCAGTCGAGATTGAAGTTCAATGATACATTCCACATCCAATTGCATCTGTTTTTCCGCTACTGAATATTCCAAAGTTGCCGGATAATCACGTCTCCACTCACTCCACATCGCAGAAGGACGCTGTTCCCACTGCATTAGAAAAGAAGACAGGTCACAAAACATAGGAGAAATATCTGTCTCTTCATGTCGCACAGCACAAATACGATACGACAAAGGTCCCTTATAAAAGACACCTATATAATTAGACTCATCATCTGTCCATAATAGTAAGATATCGTGAAACACTTCAATTTGAGATGTGAACGTAAGCATCTCCTGAATCTCATCCAACTCCATAAAACGAATGTTACATTCATTCGGCGGCAACATAGCCAGTTGGGATCTATGCCGGTCTAGCGGCTCTATCCATTGGGGAGGTAATGAAATCGATACGGCTTCTAATATTTCGCTAATTAGCATATGTAATAACTCCTTGCTTCGGTATTCGCTTCTGTATTTGATTGTACTACAGTTATATAGAACGACTCCAATAAAGATATAGCTTGGATAACATCCAATATTCCTTCGACATACAGCCTTCAATATACAAAAAGAAAAGGAAACGCTTGGCAAAGCGCCTCCTTTCCGAGATAGATTTCTCAGGAACTTGGATCGAGAATATGGTTAACCAGATCGTTTAAAGGCACAGTTGCCAGCGCGATGGCGGTATCGGTTACGCCATAGTAAATATAGAGCAGATCGTCTTTGACAATGTTGCCAGTTGGGAAGATCACGTTGGGAATCTGGAAGCCGAATTTCTCATAGTAGGTTTCGGGTTCCATAATGAAGTGATGGGTGCGAGCGATGACCAATTCCGGGTTGTCCAAGTCGAGCAGCATAGCGCCGACACGGTAAACGATCTGGTCGTCCACTCCGTGGTATAACACAAGCCAGCCTTTATCGGTACGAATTGGTGGAGTCGAGCCGCCGATTTTGCGGGATTCCCAATCCATGTTTTCCGCTTTGGCGAGTAGCTTAGGTTCATCCCAGTGAATCAGATCATCAGAATAGGTGATCCACATCGCTGCTTTATCTGTGCCGTATGGTGTGCCTATGTATTCTTCAGGACGGCGCAACAGGACGTATTTGCCGTTGATTTTTTCTGGAAACAAAATATTGTCACGGTCGTTAATCTCCAGCGGAGTCGTATCGGACACATGCTTCCAGTGGATTAGATCAGTAGAGGATACGATGCCAGAGCGGGTCAACCAGTGTCCCGGCTCGTTGCCCCAGCCGTCAGGATATTCGGGAATGGAGCGCTCAGGAATACCAGCACCGGTCGGATAGTAATTCATCGCACACGGACGCAGTGCATAATTCAGGTAAAAGGTGTCGTCAATTTTGACAATACGGGGGTCTTGTACACTACCATACGGAAATCCCAGCTCATCCGGCGTCAATACTGGTTGATCCACCACATGGGTAAAATGCACACCGTCATCGCTTTCCAGCAAACCAAGATAGTTTTTACAAGGGGTTAGCGAACCGGCGGTGCGCTCGATCATATAAAATTTGTCATTGTCCACGATAACGGCGGGATTGAATACAGTCACTTTGCGCCATTCATACTCGCCGGGTACGACGATCGGATTGGCTTCATGTCTTGTAATTTTCATTCACTGCCTCCTGCGATATGGAATGTGGGTAGGTCATATACTTTATTTAATATAACATTATGATGTTTAAAATAAAAACAAAATATCCCTTCCTATCAAAAAAGATGATAGTCCATCCCAATAAATTATAACGTAGCAGTGCAGATGTCGTGCAGCAGAAGTCATTCTATATTCTCAGACAGCAATGATCCCTTCATCCTTCCAACCTCGCGCTGTCGTAGTCGAAAGGTGCGGAACGATGAAGGGATGACATTGTACTATTCTTTGTATATGAATCGTAGCTATAGTCTATTGCCTCTCAGGTAAAATAAATTAGCTCATCGCGGCAAAGGTTTTCTCCAATGCTTGTTCAATCGCGACATGCTCGTAGCCAAGATCGCGAGCAACCGCTTCATACGTCATGAAGCCTGCGGCGGTGTTTACACCTAGCTTGAGTGCAGCATTCTTTTCCAATGCAATGCGCAGACCGAGATTGGCGATTAACGAAACATAAGGCATGGTGACATTAGTCAGCGCCAATGTGGACGTTTTCGGTACAGCTCCAGGCATGTTCGCGACGGCATAATGCACGACATCATGCTTTTCGTAGGTTGGATCATTATGAGTAGTAATGCGATCCACTGTCTCCACAATGCCACCCTGATCAATCGCCACATCAACGATGACAGAATGAGCTTCCATCTGCTTGACCATATCCTCAGTCACTAGCTTCGGTGCTTTGGCACCCGGAATCAGTACAGCACCGATCACAAGATCAGATGCTTTTACCGCTTCTGCGATATTGTACGGATTGGACATCAGCGTCTGTACGGACGAACCGAAAATCTCCTCCAGTTGACGCAGACGGTCGGCGCTCAGATCAATAATCGTTACGTCCGCGCCCATACCAACAGCAACGCGGGCTGCATTTGTACCGACGACTCCACCGCCAATAACGGTCACTTTGCCTTTTTTCACACCCGGTACACCACTAAGCAAAATCCCTTTACCACCGTGCGGACGCTCCAAGAACTGGGCACCGATCTGTACTGCCATCCGTCCGGCAACTTCACTCATCGGGGTCAACAGCGGCAGCGTGCGATTCACTTCTACCGTTTCATAAGCGATACCGATGACCTTTTTGTCCAATAATGCAGCAGCCAGTTCTGGAGCCGCCGCCAGATGGAGATAGGTGAACAGAATGAGTCCTTCGCGGAAATAACCATACTCCGATGGCAACGGTTCTTTGACCTTGAGGATCATATCCGCAGTTGCCCACACGTCAGCAGACTGTGGCAGCAGTGTTGCGCCTGTCGCTGCATAAGCTTCATCAGTAAATCCGCTACCTGTGCCTGCACCGCTCTCCACATATACATTATGCCCTGCACCTGTTAACGTTGCCACACCTGCTGGCGTAATTGCCACGCGGTTTTCGTTGTTTTTGATTTCCTTCGGGACTCCAATCTTCATATCCATTCCTCCTTAAAATGTACTGCTATATCGAACGTTGCTGAACCATACATTCATTATAGGATAGCTAAAATATCATGTAATCGTCTGTTTCCCCAAATTTGATAGAATTTACTTGTTCAAAAACACAAAAAGCCCCCTATAATGTCATTTAAATTGACACAAAAGAAGGCTTATTACATTGTGATGCTATGTTGAGGTGGATATACTAGTAAGTTTTTATGGCATTATGTTAATCTTTTACCCGTGTATGACAGGTTCGTATCATTTCATTATAGTCTGATGGCATACCTATGCTGATTTTGTAGGTATCACTATAGATATGCTACATGTATCGATACGTATACACCCTTCGACTTAATGCTCACCGTCAAACCAGAGCAGCTTCAATTCCAAGTACAAGGTCACCTTTTCCGCCATGCTATTGAGGTTAATCCCACCCACCTCGGCAATGCGGCGCAGGCGATAATTCAGCGTATTACTATGCACATGCAAAATCGCCGCAGCTTGCTTACCATCGCTATCCCGATCCAGAAATACCGCCAGTGTTTGTAGCAGATTGCTGTTATGCTCCTGATCGTAAGCAGCTAAGCGATCCAGCGGTCCCCATGATACCGGGAATTGACGCGCCTCGCGATGCATCGCTGGTAAATATCTGTAAAAGCCCGCATCCGGGTAATACGTGATGGACTGCGTTTCCGGCAAATGCTGATGCAGCACGAGCAGCTCTTTTGCCTGTTCGTAGCTACGCTGGATATGCAGCGCTGAGCTAACCTGTTCTCCGGCGGCGATCATGCCAAACTCACTGACAGGTAACAATTGCTGTACCCGCGCGACCATAGAACGAATACGCGTGGGCAGATCGGACGGCTGTTGTCCCGCCTGACAGCCGCACAGTAAAATCAGTCGATTCCCTTCTTCCATATATAGAGGAATCCGCACTGCATATTCTACTGCTGCCTGCTGGATACGCTCCGTACATGTATGTAGATGACGATGCTCGCCTTGCTCCATCAGCAGTACATAATGGTACGGAAGCAGCTCAATGCTATGACTGCGTGCATGATCTGCGGCTTCCTGCTCCGATTGAAAACGACCATTTAACAGACGGCGTAACAGATCGATCTTCTGTTGACGTTGTTGCTGCTGCATCATTTTGGAAGCGGCGATTACAGCGCCTCGGCGAAACTGCTCCAATTGCTCATCGCTATACGAACCGTCATGCTCCATTAGCCAGATATAACCGATGACCTCATCGTAATGACGAACCGAGATCGCCATGCGGCGGCTCAAGCCCACATCACTCAATTGCCGAATATGCTGCGGCTCAGCACTATCCTGCAATTGTTGCATCGCTCCAGATTCATATAATGCTCGCTGGACATGCTCGGGTACACGACGACCGATAATCGTCGCAATGCGCGCCGGATCGGTATTCGGATCGTGCATACTATAGGCAAGCAGCCGATGCGCTTCATCCTCAATCGTCACCGGGCTGCCCATCACTTCGCTGATCATCTCCGCCAGTGTTTGCAAACTATCCACTTCGTGCTCATTTATTTTTTTCATATCCATCGGTGTCCACCACCTGTCTGCCGGTTGTTGGTCATGTTTCATTGTGCATGGTCTAATCGATCGCTGGATACAACGACAGCAAGCCGGGCTTACGAAGCACCGGCGCTGTTATTGTACATAGGTATGATTCTAGATTGTATAGGCTTGTGTTGTTGCACATAGCTGTTTGTGTGTATAACGATTGTTCTACATCGTATATTCTCATGCTGTTGGCTAGCTTTGCATTCTGAACATGTAAGCGAGCTTGTTATCCCAACTCATCATCAGCTGCCAGATCGCGCAGCCATTTCCGATTGAGCGAAGCGCGCTGCATCCATACGACGACTAGACCTGCTGCCAGTGTCCATACCATACGCAGCGGATCGCCAGTGAATAGAAATGGAATCCACAGCACTACCGCGATTAACAACTGGGCGTGAGTGATCAGGCGCACCGTTTCTAGTCGCTGTGCTGTAACCGGTAGCGGATAAATGGATAACCAGAGTGTGTCCGTATGCTGTTTGCGTAGCATCGTCATCTGAACGCCGGACAGCAGAATGAACAGCAGATATACCGCTACTCCAAACCACGACAGACGCGCCAGTAGCACTAGCACAATCCCGATGATGACGAACCGTGCCAGCGTTGGCAGAAGTTCGCTACGTACAAAAGTCTTGATTAACAGAAAACGGAATGCCTGCTCCTGATTCCAAGGCACTCGGCGTCCGATAAAGGACAACCAGCGACGGTGATTGATCTTGCGTTCACCGGTCGGTACATCGACGAACCAACCGAGCATACGCATCACACCTGCGGCATGATTCTTCTCAGCAGCAATCAATCGTTCCCAAGGCACAGCCGCTTTACCAGGCAGACGCAGAACTAGCCAGTACACGATCACGCCCACAATCACAACGACACTCGCAGTCGTCAGTGGTAGCCACAGCCATGCCGCCAGCAAAGCGGTAATATACACATACCGCAATAGTCGGAACAGCACACGCGCAGTCTGTCCATTGATGCGTAGCTCCTGCCAACTGCCGTAATTGCTGGCGATTTTGAGCAGTAATAGAACAGCGAACAGCAGCAATAGCGGCTTGGCATCAGCGGCGGCACGTACATAGAACGGCCACGATACGAGCGCAATGAGCGCCAGCCAGATATATTTGCCAATCACACTACTACGCCATGCTGGAGCAAAATAGTTCTGCATCTGTGTTTCCAGTGGCAGCATGAAGATTACATCCGCCGGTCGCATATACGTACGAACTGTTCCATATAGCGTCAGCGGTGTCAGCAGCACCAGCATAATCCAGTACACTGGCAATCCTGCTGGAATATGTTGCACAAACGTCGTATACCAGGCGGCAAAGGCAATGAGCAGAAAGAAAGTCACAACTGCCACACCGCTCTGGACAATATATTGCGTATACGGCAAAATGCGACCCCAGAACTCACCGCGCCGCTTTTGCCGCAGCTCTGCCAGATTAATCATTGCTAACCGTCCAGGTCGAATCCTGTACCAGATCATAGAAAATCTGCTCCAGCGGTACGCCCTGCTGACCCGTCTGCTCACGAATCTGCTCCAGTGTACCTTGTACAATTACGCGACCTTTGTGCAATACGATAAATCGGTCGCAATAATTCTCAATCGTGGACAAAATATGCGAACTGAGCAAAATCGACGAACCGCTCTGCTTCGTTTCTACCATAAAATCAAGCAAGGAACGAATACCGAGCGGATCGAGTCCGAGAAACGGCTCATCGATCACATACAGCGGCGGTGCCGCCACAAAGGCGCACATGATCATGACCTTTTGCTTCATCCCTTTGGACAGATGCATGGACAAACTATCTTCCTTTTCGCCCATATTGAACAGCGAGATGAGGCGTGCTGCCCGCTGTTCATACAGACTCTGATCGACACCGTAAGCGCGTGCGGTGAATTCCAGATGCTCACGCACCGTCATTTCCTCATACAGCTGCGGCGACTCCGGTACAAATGCTAGCGAAGAACGGTACTGCTGAGCATCGCCTTGCAGTGTCGTTCCATGAATCTGTACTTCGCCACCCTGCGGTGTCATCAGACCGAGAATATGCTTCATCGTTGTACTTTTGCCTGCACCGTTCAAACCGATCAGACCGATCATCTCGCCACGGCCAACGCTGAAACTAATATCGTGCAGGACAGGCTTGCCAAGACTGTAGCCGCCAGTCAGACGGTCTACCTGAAGTACGGGCACCTGTTCCATAGACTATAACCTCACTTTTCGTCAGAAGCGCCATTCCGTTTGGCTTTTAGCCATTTTGGCGCTCCTTTGCTTTTTTGATCGGCTTTGCGCACTTTGGCTTTGCCATCGCGTTTGGTTGGTGCAGCTTTGCCAGTAGCTGGACGGCGCGCTGGTGCTTCTGATGATGTGTGTTCCTGCGTGCGGAAGCCATTCGTCTGACCTTGATTACTAGATGCAGCTGTATTGGCATTTCCTAAGCCTGCACCATTGCTATTGATTGCCTGATCGCCTACTGGTTTATCGTTGCGGACAACCGGCTTTTTGCTGCGCGGCTTGGCTGGGGAAGCGGTACGTGCTTCGCCACTCTCCAGAACGAGTTCTTTTAACGAGATATGCAGCGTATCGCTGAACTTGCGCATAATGAAGCGCTCGCGTTCGGTAATGATCGAAGCGGACACGCCTTTTTTGCCCATACGACCGGTACGTCCACTACGATGCACATAAAATTCCGCATCAAATGCCGGGTCCAGACTGACGACCAGATTCAGGTCTTCGATATCCAGTCCACGCGCAGCTACATCGGTTGCGACCAGCACCTGCAATTTGCCGGAGCGGAATTGTGCCAGCACGGTGCTGCGGGTTACTTTGTCAGCGTCACCGTAGATCGCTCGCGCTCTAAAGCCCATATATTCCAGCTTGGATTCGACTTCAGCAATCTGCTCGGTATCGTTAACGAATACGATAGAACGCGGTGCTTTGTAATGGCGCAGCACACGACGCAGCGTATCCACTTTGTCGCGTTCTTCCGTTACAAAATACACATGATCAATCGCGGACGCGGTATGCTGTCCCGGCTCGATGCCAACGATAGCATGATCGTTCATCTCGCGCTGAGCGATGCTATGAATCTCTTCATTAATCGTAGCCGACAGGAACACAAGCTGACGGTCACGTTTGGCGCTTTTGATAATCCGTTGTACATCGCTACCGCCGCCAAGCCCAAGTACCTGATCCACTTCATCGACTACGATCGTACTAACGTTGTGCATCTTCAGCTTACGTACATTGATCAGCTCGTTGATACGTCCCGGCGTACCGACCGCGATATGTGGATGACGACGCAGCTTTTCGATTTGACGCTTGATTGCTGCGCCGCCGATCAGTCCGAGTGAAGTGATGCCTTTCTCTTCGCCGTACCGCTCACATTCGCGAACGATTTGCATCGCCAGCTCCTGCGTTGGTGCGAGGATCAGCGCCTGCATCTCCTTTTGCTCTGGATTGATCTTTTCCAAAATCGGCAGCAGATACGCTAACGTCTTACCGCTACCAGTCTGCGATTGAGCAAGCACATCGCGTCCTTCCAAAATAAGCGGAATGCTCTGTTCCTGCACCGGGGATGGTGCGGTAATGCCATAACGGGACAGTGCATCATTCAGCGATTCGCCAATGCCCAGCCCAAGAAAATTTACGTTGGTTTCCATAAGTTTCATCCTTTATCTTTCCATACTATAGCGTATTGACAAACAATTACTTCACGCCATGCAGCAAGTACCATTATATCAGCAATTCACCCTTGTCCGCACACAATCTATCCGTTCCTTTATTTACGGTCAAAAAACGAATACGTCAGGCGATCGACGAGCCGTGGGAACAGCTGATACAATCGCAGTGCAAACCCGGCATAACGCGGCAAATCCACTTCCTCACGTCGGCGTTCCATCATGCGTACGATCTCGCGACAGACTTTGTCCGTCGATAACATAAAGCTACTCACATTGCTCACATAAGCCCCCGTTGGGTCCGCACGATCAAAGAACGCGGTACTGATCGGACCCGGGTTGATCGCAGATACAGTAATGCCACTGTTCCGCAGCTCCTGACGCAATGAATTGGTAAAGCCCAGCACCGCGAATTTGGTCGCCGTATAGGCGGTTGATTTGGCAGTCGGAAACTTGCCCGCCATCGACGCGACGTTGATGATCTGACCGCTACCGCGCTCCAGCATATGTGGGACAATCGCTTTGGTACAACGAACGATGCCCATATAATTCACATCCATCATCTGCGCATATTCATCTACACCCGTTTCTGCTAGTGTCGTGAATTGCCCGTAGCCCGCGTTGTTCAGCACAATATCAATGCGTCCGTACTGGTCTAGTACCTGCTGCACTACTCTCTCGACATCCTCCTGCTGCTGTACATCCATACGATACACGCGATGCTCACCTTGCAAGCCAGCCGATAACGTCTTTAGCTTATCCTCGGAACGGGCAGTCAATATCGGAATGGCGCCTTTCTCCGTCAATAATTGCGCCGTATGAGCGCCCAATCCGCTTGAGGCGCCGGTAATGAATACGATTTTGTTGTTCAATTTCAACGCCAATCCCTCCAGTCTACCTTATTTTAGGTGATGCACGGTTACATATCCAGCACAAACAAAAAAGCCGTTCTTTCCCCCTCTACCAAAGGGGCTAAAGAACAGCTTGCTTGTTTACTGCATTTTCATTAAATTGTATCTTACTCAGAAACGAAATCAAGCAATAAGCGAAATTAGGATACCATAACCTGAATATCCAGCTCGCCGATCCCATCCATAATCAATGGAATCGTCAGTGCTTTGGCAGACATGAAGCCTGTTACCGCACTCGTTTTCATCACTTTTGGTGGCGTGATATCTACTACTACACCTTGATTCGATAAAATAGTACTAGCGTTACCGCTGATCATATTGCCCAGCTCCGAAATCGCGCTCTGTCCCATCTCATCCATCTCCGTTAGCACAAAACCGCCCATCATTGCCGAAACCATACGCAGTGCTACACTTTCATGAATACCAAAAATAATATCTCCGCTCATTTGCCCGGTCATACCAATTTGAATCCAGATATGATCATCAACCAGCTCGATATCTTTGATACCGAGACTGCCTGTAGAAGGTGAGACTTGAACGACCTGACCAATAACGAGTCTCGCTGCTTCCAAAAATGGATTAATAACTTCCGCCTTCATACCTTAATACTCCCTCCACTAATGGGCTATATTTTAAATGAAACTTATGACCTATGATTAATATGCTCATTATACCTTATAACCTAGGACAATTCATCCAGAAACATGGCTACAACCCAAAATTTTAAAATTATTTTTACAAAATGGGAGCGAAATCGACATGTTACGATTTTATTGGGTATAAAGACTGGTATAACGAACCTTTTTATGGGTCCATTTGACGACTTTTTATTATTATCGGAAGGTAACGATGTTTTATGTAGACCAAAAGCTGGCGTTTTATTCAAATTCCAGTGTTTTTCTGGTAAAAATTTCGTCGAATTTCGCTGTAAATGATCCATGATTGCTTTTGCAAAACTTGCGAAATGGAGAATTGGATTTTCAGCATCATTGCCGCTTTTTCGGCAATCCACTATAATTTACTAACAGGTGTACATAAGGAGGAACTCATGAATATCAGTCAACTGGAAACATTATTGACCATTTCGCGGACGATGAGCTTCCGTAAAGCAGGCGAGCTGCTGAATCTGACCCAGCCTGCGGTGTCCGCCCAGATCAAAAGTCTGGAGGACGAGTTCAAGACGGTACTGGTGAACCGGAACCAACCGGTGACACTGACCGATCAAGGAACGGTCTTTCTGGAGCATGCCGAACAGATTCTGGCTGTTGTGGAACAGCTGAAGCAGCGTCTGGCAGATCTGGATGAGACTCCGCAGGGACGCATTTTGCTCGGTACGACAACTTCGTTTGCCATTCAGATTCTGCCGCGCGTGCTTGCTTATTTTCAAAATCAATTTCCGCTGATCAAAACGATGATTCATTCGATGCCTTCCTCCCAAATCTACTACAGTGTGGAAAATGGTATGGTTGATGTTGGAATCGGTTACCTGATCGAACGCAACCCGAACCTCGAAACCTCCATCCTGTATTACGATATGTTTGAGCTGGTCGTTTCTCCCCAGCATCCGCTGGCTCGCACCAAAAAGGCAACCATTCAGGATTTGCAGCATCTGCCGCTTATCATGCTCTCACCGGATACCGTCGGACGCAAATTCGTAGATGATGTATTCAAAAAGCACGGCGTTGTGCCGGAGATCATTATGGAGCTGTCCAGCAGCGAGGAAGTGAAGCGCATGGTCGAGATCGATCTCGGTGCTGCAATCATCTCCCGCCAGTCTATCTCCAGCGAGCTGCGTCATGGCACACTGGTTATGATTCCGATGCCAGAGTTTGAAGTAAGTCACCCGGTCGGTCTGATTTACAAATCCGGTCGTTATCTGAATTCGGCGATGCGCCAGTTTCTGGATGATCTCAAAGGCATGCCGGAAGACCGCTTTATCAGCCCTGAATAAATCAACAAGGTAGCTGTACGAAGTTGCGATTCCCGTGTGCTGCAACTGGTGATATGTTATGTACCAGTTCATCCGCACCTCATTCCCATGGAAGCAAAGGAGCCTGTTTGCCAATGAAATTCGATCTTCATACTCATCATTATCGCTGTGGACACGCGGATGGCGACATCCGAGACTATATTGAAGCAGGCATTGCCGCCGGGCTGCAAGTGATCGGCATTTCCGATCATACGCCATACTTTGGCTTTGACGAAGACCAGGCATTTCCTAACACCGCTATGGGCAAAAGCCAGCTATCCGCCTACGTGCAGGAAGTGCTGGATCTGAAAAAGGAATATGAGGGCAAGATCGACGTTCTGCTCGGCATCGAATCCGACTATTTCCCGCATCATGCCCATTTGTACAAACAACAGCTGGATTCATATCCATTTGACTATATTATCGGCTCTGTTCATTTTAGCAGCGGTCGCAGCATCTTCGATCCTACTCGTTGGGATGAACTGGACAATGCTGGCAAAGTGACGGTCAAGGAAGAATACTTCCGCATGATCGGCCAATCCGCCCAGAGTGGATTGTTCCATATTCTTGGTCACATTGACGCCATGAAAAGCAACTACCCGGCGTTCACCGACATCGAAGCACCGCACGCGCTGGATCAAATGCTGCAAACGATTGCTACTTCTGGCGTCGCCATCGAGGTCAACACCTCCGGCAAAATCAAAGCCTGCGGACTCTGGCACCCTGTCGATGCCATTCTGGAACGAGCCTACCATTTTGGCGTAGAAATCTCCTTCGGCTCCGACTCCCACATCCCACAACGCGTCGGCGACGATTTCGACGTTGTGGCTCAGAAGCTACGCGATATCGGCTATACCGAATGGGTATATTACAAACAAAAACAACGCCAAGTCGTGGCGCTGTAATAGTAAAATCAATCTATCACGATCTTATCACCTACCATCCAAGTCCTGCCGACCAAAGCAGGACTTTTTTTGTTTTCCACTAACCATAATTAGATAATCCCTCATCCCTCCACATCCAATAAAACACGTCCCCTACTCTAAAAAACCGCACCCCATTGTAACAAATACAAGGTTTACGGTTTACGGTTTACGGTTTACGGTTTACGGTTTACGGTTTACGGTTTACGGTTTACGGTTTACGGTTTACGGTTTACGGTTTACGGTTTACGGTTTACGGTTTACGGTTTACGGTTTACGGTTTACGGTTTACTCTTCTGCCCTTCCAACTGCCCCCTCCGTATCTGGACAAATCCGACATGGCGCGGAAGCACATAGCGGCGTAAAGGGAATAGGGAACAAAGACGACTTATAGTGTTTTCTTCAAACACGAGGTTCAATAAAAAGTGATTTTTGCGGAAGCAAAATATCTTACTGCTTTGGAGCGCGGGAATCTACCTTCACTTCCATTGCGTAGATTCCTGCGGCTCCACCGGAGTCTGTTTCCCTATCCCTTTACAGAGCGATTGTTGCTCCAAGCTCAAACTGTCGATTTCCCCACCCATACCCACAAATAAAAAGAGACCCGCCAAGTCGACGGGTCACATGCATATACCAAAAAGGGGGTCTTACACTATGTATCTTACCCGCTCCCTGTTAAAGTTAGATTGCAACCACATTGCAGTTACATAACATTAAATAACATAAGCATTTCCACTCCAGCTAACGCTGATTTGGTGTATCATCCATACCAGCAGTACTCACTGCCCGCCGCTCCTGATTCACCAGTACAATCCCGCACGTCACCAACGCCAGCGCCGCAAAAGACCAGATCGATGCCTGTTCATGCAGCCACAACGCCGACAGAATCACACCGAACGGCGGCGACAAAAACAAATACATCGACACCTTACCGACCTCGTTGTACTTCATCACCGTATTCCACAGTGCAAACGCGCCAGCCGACAACAGCGACAAATACAACAGCATCAATAGCCCCGTCCCATCCCAATCAAACGGAAACGGATTCCCCGACGCGCAACCGACGATCACCAGCCCGATCCCACCCCAGAACATCTGTCTACCAGTCAGACTGATCACCGGTTCAAAAGCTGCCTGACGACGTGCCAGCACATTCCCAACACCGCCGGACAGAGCAGACAGCAGCATCAGCAATTCAGCCACACCAAACGCCAGATGCTGATTGCCCCCCGACGCCATCCCCATCACCGCAATACCGCCAAAGCCTAGCAACAACCCTAGCCACTTACGCGTGGACAGACGCTCCGTACGCACCAGCCAGCGCACTGCCAGCAGTTGGAACAACGATACTGAACCTGAAATGATCGACATCGTCATACCTGAGCCGTTGCCTAGCGCCGCATATACGAAAATATACTGCAAAAAAGTTTGCGTTAATGCCAGCACCACCAGCGAGGAAGCCGGAATACGTGTCGCCGGAACACCACGCGGTTTGAGCAGCCACGCCAGTCCCATTAGCAGCAATCCCGCTAGTACAAACCGATACCCTGCAAACAGCCACTGAGCGAACAGATCGCCACTACCAATATGTAGATGCGCATAGCTTAATTTGATAAAAGGCAATGCACTGCCCCATAGCATTGTTGCCAGCACTGAACTGACAACAACGCCAAGGCGACTCGTAAACCAGCGTTCCACCGTCATGGCGCAACAGAATCGCCGCCGTGTTCACGCGAGGACGCATACAGTGCGGCGCGGTCTTTGCGGAGCTGAAATTCACTCTGAGCGACCGAGTACACAATGATGCCCATCTCCTGCCAGTAGCTTTTGATACCGGAATTGGAAGGCGGCTGTTGACGCATGCCGTTCTTTTCCAGCACCCGGATCGACAGATCGTTTTTGACATGACAGCGACCGACGATATGAGACAAGCCCATCTGCTCAAACCCAAAGCTGATCAGACTGCCCACTGCTTCGGTGGCATAGCCTTTGCCCCAAAATGTTTTGCATAGCGCAAAGCCAATTTCGGCGCGCGCGGCATGCTCGTCCCAGCGTTGAAAGGAGCAAACGCCGTACATGGATTCTCCGTCTTTGGACATGATCGCAAAATGAATCGAACTCATACTACGGAACGCTTCCTCCACCCGGCGCCCGAGTCGATCTGGCTGTAGCACCTGATATTCCTTCATCTCCGGTGTACCGTACAGATAGGTGAGCACCTGGGGATCGCTAGCGCACTCCCACCAGCGCTCCACGTGCTCTGCTGTCAGGCGACGCAGCACCAGCCGGTCGGTATGCAGCTCAGGCACAGCTCTTTTCAAATCCTGTTTACTCAGCATCGCCATTCCTCCGTTTCCTTACTTCTGCAATGCCCGGTAGATACCGGTACGCAGTTCTTTCATATAATAATCCAGCGCCGGAATACCAGCGTCAACCGCATCCTGTACAGCTTGCTCCACATCATACGGAATACGGGCAAATTGAATGGAATACGGAACTGGCTCTGTGGCATCTGGTTCGCCTTCAAGAATGACATACGATGCTCCTTTGCCATCTAATGGATTACCTACGCTACCGGTATTAAACAGGACGCGTCCATCCAGATGCTGCAAATACGCATTATGAATATCTCCGTAGCCGACTAGCTCAGGAATGCGCGGAAGAGATGTATCTTCGTCCGGCACCGGAGCAAACATGCCCATGCGACTGTCCAGATCGTCCCACGGTTGTACACGCTGAAATACACTTTCCGGCGAAGCGTGGACGAGCGAGATCAGCCGTCCGCTGAATGTGAAGTCATATCGCAGTGGCAAGGAATCCAAAAAGGACAACCGTTCTTCGCCCAAACGACGATGATGCCAGCCGAACAACTCGTCTTCGTTGCTCATGCGCACGATCAGCTCCTCCCAGTTGCCGCGCAGCACAAGTTCACAGCGTTCTCTCACACTGTCGGTAATAGCAACCGAATCCGGTCCCTTCCCCACAATGTCGCCAAGACAAAAAATGCGCCGTATCCCACGGCGATCTATATCATCCAGCACTGCCTGCCAAGCAGGCATATTTCCATGAATATCCGATACAAGTGCAATACGTTCCATGATTTCCCCCTCCATCCTGACCGTTTGCCGGCATAATTCAGTAAGCGCCCGCAGATCAGGTCGACGCGCGGTGCAAGGTAAAGATAGTCAGCTCCGGTCGGCACATAAACCGCACCGGTAGCTGCGACATCCCGATTCCTCGATTCACATACAGCGGCAGATGACCGTTGATTCCAGCCTTGTAACCGCCCATCACATATTTGCGTGAGCCTTTGGGCGTAATGACCGCTCCGACCAGCGGTACCCGAATTTGCCCACCATGACTGTGCCCGGACAACTGCAAGCCGAATTGTAACTCCTCCGGTATACGGTCGGCATAATCCGGCTCATGCATCAGCAGAATGCGGCAGGCATCATCTGGAATGCCTTTCGCTCCTTTATGTACATCCGGGTTGCCGAGTAATTGATCATCCAGTCCGGCGATTGCCAGCACACCGTCATCGCGAGTGATAATATGATTTTCGTTAATAAGCATCTGGAATCCACCTTGACGCATCTGCTGCGATACTGCTAACACATCATCCAGATAATCGTGATTGCCGAGTACGGCGAATTTACCTAGTGGTGCCTGCATTCGCTGCAAGGCGGCAATTCCGCCGTTCAGCTCGCTAGCATATTCATCTACCATATCACCAGTAAAGCACAGCAGATCGGGCTTTTCACCCATAATCACATCTGCCAGCTTATCCAGATCGCCGATATTCTTGCCCATGCCGAGATGCATATCGCTAAACTGTACTAGCCGCATCCCATTCAGACTAGGTGGCAAATTCGGTAATTCCAGCGAAATATATACCTTTTCCAGCCAGTTCGGTTCACCGATCCAAGTGTAACTCAGCCCACCCAGACCAAGCGCTGCGCCAGTAGCAAGACTGCCTTTGAGAAACTGACGCCGACTAAAGGTGCGAGGATGCTGTGGTTTGTTCTGATTTGTATTTGAATTGATTGCTGTCCATACATGCAATTCCGGGGAATGGGTACTCCCGAAGCAGGTATATGCTTGATTATAATATGGCTTCAGGTATGTTCCCTCCATTTCCCATCCAAACGGCGATCCGCTGTTATCATTATAAGTTCTCATAATATATAATGATTATTTTGCCGAATCCTTGCGCCGCCGTCAAATGTGGAACGAAGCAATACCCAATCATACATCGTGCATTGCCAGCAATACAGCCTGCTGTGTCCTTCCGAACATGATGTATTCTGTTCTTCGTAATCTAACCTTGCTTACGCCGATTCGGTTCCTCGGAATACCACTTCCTGCAATCGCTCTTCTGACGCCTCGTATGCCGCTTCCATGCCTTTTTCGGCGATCAGGGACTTGGACACTTCGCGATAAATAATCGTCGCTTCAAACGACTCCAGGAACGGGAACGGATCAAGTACAACCTGACGCTCATCCAACCATGTTGGCATAATCGTCTTCTGGTCGGCGGCGTCCAGCTTTTTACCAACTTCAAAGCCTTCTTTCCACCATTCCATCTCGTCTTTTTTGTCTACACCCGGCTCATTCAAGCACACATATAGTGACAGATCATCGCATAATTCCAGCACAGCGCGATGGTAACGTAGCTCCTCTTCGCCCGGTGCGGTCTGCTCTTTGATCCGCTCCTGACGCTTCTTCTCCTCATCCAGAAACCCTCGTCCAAATGGATCTTGTGCACCATATTCACCGATTAGCGCGCCATAATGGAAGCTGGCAAGCATACCTGCATACGGACACATCTCCTCTAACTGATCAATCCCGTATCGGTAAAATACTAGCTTCGCAGGCTCTGGAAAATCCATAAACGAAAATGGACGCTCCTTCACTTCATTCCACATCGGAATCTGATCCAGCGGAATCCAGCCGCGATCATGCTGCTCACAAGCGAGTAACACATCGTCCCAGCGCTGCTGATCGCGTGAAGCCCCTTGATCCATATGACGGGAAATCGCTCCCGATATGCGGGCATGGTCGTGCTGTCGAATCATAATAAATGAATCTTTTCGTTCTCTCCAGATCATATCTGTCATCCCCCTAGTCATGTACTTGCTGTCATTATCTATATATCCTTAGCGGTTCTGTTCCAACCAGCTTGCTGCATAATCCACCAATCCACGTTGTTTGATCAATTTGGCAGTCGCACTGCCGATGGTGCCTTGAACGACCAGATGCGGACAATCCTGCTCCAGATCAGCACCAATACGGTCAAAATCATCAGAATCAAAGTTCAGATCGCGGAATCGTACCCATTGCTTGCCCTTCTCCGTCGTCATCGGTGCATCCATCGTAATCTGCTTTTTGCCATTCCATTCCCCATGATATTCCGCCAGATGAATCGAAGTGTTGGTGAGATACGTCGTACCGAGCATCAGCACGTATCCATCAGCGTCATATAGATGTTGAAGTGGCGATTGATCGCCCAATCCAAAGTCCAGCGGATGCTGCTCCGCCCACTCTTTTCCATGCTTGCCACGAATCGCAAATGATACATGCGGATGATGACTGCGATACACGCCATGTTGCTTACGGAATGTCTCAGCGATCACCCCCATGCCTGTCGTAACAGTAAAATCTGGATCATATGGCGGCATACTTTCGCGAATCAGATCCCACCAGCGCGGATCGGCAGGTGGGTAGCGCCATAATTTGGGATCGGTCAATTGTGATGTCTGCGTTGGCATCATAAGGGTGCCTTCGGAGCCGAGCACATCTTCTAACGCCAGAATGACCGTTTCCGCACCGCCGGGAATCCAGCCGCCGATTTGTTTGAGCGAGGAATGCAGCAGCAGATTCATGCCGGGCTGCACGCCGAGCGCGGCAAATTCAGTTTTCAATTGGGTATAGTTAATCGGACGTTCCGTAATCATATTCATTCCTCCGGTCATATCTTGCTGCTATGTATATTTCAGGTACAGCAACCGAACAGATAGGAAAAAGCGGGCTGCACAATTGTGTGCTACCCGCCTTCACCGGAACCTACACGACGAGTGTATTTCCGTTCTGTATTTGCTGCCGGTCTATATGAAATTATACACTCAACCAGCGTTTAAACATACGTTTGTTCGTTTCCTTGTTCAGATCCGCAATAGATGTTGTGAGCGGAATGCCTTTCGGGCAAGAACGTACGCAGTTTTGTGAGTTCCCGCACGCTTCGATACCGCCTTCGCCCATGATCGCATCCAGACGTTCTTCCTGATTCATCTCGCCTGTCGGATGCGCATTGAACAAACGCACCTGAGACAATGGTGCCGGACCGATAAAGTCCGTTTTCTCATTCACGTTCGGGCAAGCTTCCAGACAAACGCCGCAGGTCATACATTTGGACAGCTCATACGCCCACTGACGCTTCGTTTCCGCCATCCGCGGACCCGGACCAAGATCATACGTACCGTCGATCGGAATCCATGCTTTGACCTTTTTCAGCGCACTGAACATGCGGCTGCGGTCAATGACAAGGTCGCGTACGACCGGGAATGTTTTCATCGGTGCAATCGTGATCGGTTGCTCCAGCTTGTCGACCAGCGATGAACATGCCTGACGCGGTTTGCCGTTGATGACCATCGAGCAGGCTCCGCATACTTCCTCCAGGCAGTTGGATTCCCAGCATACCGGAGCGGTGTCTTTGCCCCCGCTGTTGATCGGATTACGCTGAATTTCCATCAGGGCGCTAATTACGTTCATACCCGGACGGTATGGAATCTCAAATTCCTCATTATACGATGGACCTTCCGGTTGATCCTGACGGGTGATGACAAACTTCACTTTCTTGGCTGTCTGCTGTGCTGCCGGGTTTCCGGTGGTTACTGCTTCCGCCATTGCTAATGCCCCCTTGTTTGGACAATAAGATAGGTTGCGTGTGCAACATGATGCTGATCAGGCTCCCTGTAGAATTACGTCATGCACAGAAAGCCTTGTATTGGCTGAACCTGACATTATCATAAACAGACTTGACGTCTTAGCTTTTGGAATAGTCGCGGATACGCGGCGGGATGAGCGATACATCTACTTCGTCGTAGGAGATCTTCGGTCCATCCGGTGTCCAAGTGGCTACCGTTGTTTTCAAGAAATCTTCGTCATTCCGACTTGGGAAGTCTGGCTTGTAGTGCGCGCCGCGACTTTCATCACGGAGCAGAGCACCGAGCGTCATCGCTTCTGCCAATTCCAGCATGTTCCACAGCTGACGGGTAAAGGCTACACCCGGGTTGTTCCAGCGGGAAGCATCGTTGACGTTGATCTTGTTATACCGCTGCTTCAGTTCCTTGATCTTGTTGATCGTCGCTTGCAGCTTGTCGTTGTAACGAACAACCGTCATATTGTCGGTCATCCATTCGCCCAGCTCACGGTGAATCACATAAGCGTTCTCCGTACCGTCCATGCCGAGCAAACGCTCATACTTGTCTTCCTGCTGCTTGCGTGCGCCGTCGAATACACTTTGCGATATATCGGCGGACGATTTTTTCAGACCTTTGACATATTCGACTGCCTTCGGACCAGCGATCATGCCGCCATAGATGGCAGACAGTAACGAGTTGGCGCCCAGACGGTTTGCACCATGATACTGGTACTCACACTCACCGGCTGCGAATAGACCGGGAATATTCGTCATCTGGTTATAATCGACCCACATGCCGCCCATCGAATAGTGGACTGCCGGGAAGATTTTCATCGGGATTTTGCGCGGATCGTCGCCCATGAATTTTTCATAGATTTCGATGATGCCGCCCAGTTTGACGTCTAGCTCTTTCGGGTCTTTGTGAGACAGATCGAGATAGACCATGTTTTCATTGTTCACGCCTAGCTTCTGGTTAACGCAGACGTCGAAGATTTCGCGGGTAGCGATATCACGCGGAACGAGGTTACCGTAGGAAGGATATTTTTCCTCTAGGAAGTACCAAGGCTTGCCGTCTTTGTACGTCCAGATCCGTCCACCTTCTCCACGCGCTGATTCAGACATGAGACGCAGCTTGTCGTCGCCCGGAATCGCGGTCGGGTGAATCTGGATAAATTCGCCGTTCGCGTAATTCACGCCCTGCTGATACACGGCGCTTGCCGCTGTACCTGTATTGATAACCGAGTTGGTCGTTTTACCGAAAATAATACCGGGACCACCGCTCGCAAGAATGACCGCATCTGCGCCAAACGTAACGATCTCCATCGTGCGCAGATTTTGTGCAGCCACACCGCGGCATACGCCTTCGTCATCCAGTACGGCATTCAGGAATTCCCAATTTTCGTACTTGGTGACCAGACCAGCAGTTTCCCAGCGACGTGCCTGCTCATCCAGTGCGTACAGCAATTGCTGACCCGTCGTCGCGCCTGCGAAAGCGGTACGGTGATGCTTTGTTCCGCCGAAACGACGGAAGTCGAGCAGACCTTCCGGTGTCCGGTTGAACATGACGCCCATCCGGTCCATCAAGTGAATAATACCCGGTGCCGCATCACACATCGCTTTGACAGGCGGCTGGTTAGCGAGGAAGTCACCGCCATAGACTGTATCGTCAAAATGCAGCCACGGCGAGTCGCCTTCCCCTTTTGTATTAACCGCACCGTTGATACCGCCTTGCGCACATACGGAGTGCGAGCGTTTGACCGGTACGAGTGAGAATAAATGAACGTGAACGCCAGCTTCCGCCGCTTTGACGGTTGCCATCAGACCAGCAAGACCGCCGCCCACGATAATAATATTGGATGTTGCCATAAGAAATTACCCTCCCCTTATAACGTGCCTACTCCGGCAGGTGAGCAACGAATCCGCTCTGCCGGTAATTTATGCGACTAGATGACGAATACTTTCAAATGCAACAGTCGGATCTTGGAAGTCCACATTGCGGAATGCCACCATGGACAGCAAGAACATAATTGCAACCACTACGAAGATGGTCATGCAGATATAGCTGGATACACGCTGCGCGCGCGGTCCCACTGTGATGCCCCACGTAACGAGGAAGGACCAGAGTCCATTGGAAAAGTGGAACGATGCAGAAACGACGCCGATCGCGTACAATACGAAGGTAACAGGATTGGTCATAATATTGTGCATAATCCCGCCAAGCTGTTCATGTGTTACATTGCCCAGTGCAACTTGGAAACGTGTATCGTACACATGCCATGAAATATAAACAAATGTAATAACACCGGTTACACGCTGAAGCGTATACCGCCAGTTGCGCTCATTGCCGAAATGATTGTTGTTCGGTTTCGCCTGATACGCGATATACAGACCGTAAATCCCGTGATACAGCAATGGCAAAAAGATAAACACAAGTTCCAGAAACAGGACTAGCGGCAAACCGTTCAAAAATGCCACACCTGAGTCAAATGATTCCTTTCCCCCTTCGTATGCGGAAAAGTTGGTGATCATATGCTCAATAAAGAACAATCCGAGCGGAATGATCCCGAGCAGCGAGTGCAGCCTTCTGGCGTAGAAGCCTTTCATGAATGACGTTCCCCTTTCATAATAAGAGCGTTTTCATTGCGACAGGCATGTAAAATGCCGCCTAGACTCGGATAGACGGTAATGAATCGGACCTCCGGCTACCCTTGCATAGGAAGTTCCCCATCTTCCGCAGCGTTGCAACCTGTTATTTAGCCATCATCGTATCTTGCGTTACAGTCACTCCATTCAGGGAGGCTGTCACATAAAATTACGTTGTGAACAAGTTGTGTCTTTTTCATGTTACTCTAAATTGTCTTATAATGGAATTGCAATATAATTATTAATTGTTATAACTTTTTTGCATAAGAGAGGAGACTTTTGTCAGATGATTGAAGATCTGGATGTGTTTGCAGTCGTTGTTGAGCAATCCAGCCTAAATCAGGCTTCCCGCCTGCTCAACTTATCGCAGCCTGCTTTATCACGCAAAGTTGCCAAATTAGAGGAACAGTTAGGCGTATCGCTATTCAATCGCAACGGTAAACGGCTGGAGCTAACCGCGATCGGACGGCTAACGTATACATTCGCCTTGGAACAGCGTCAGCAGCAGCTGCGCTTTTTGCAAAGTTTGAACCGCTATAAGTCCGAGGAACAGACCACCGTCACCTTCGGCGCCAGCCTGACTACGTTACAAACGACGATGCCACCGCTCGTACGCAGCTTTACCGAGAAGCATCCGTATGCCGAAGTAAAGCTAATTACGGGCAAGACACATGAGATTGTCAATGACATTCGTGACAAACGTGCTGATATCGGCATCGTCGCTTCGTCGATCCATGAATCCGGTCTTGTCTGCGCGCCACTGTTCGACGATCACTTAGAACTGGTCATTCCGAAAAGTCATCCGCTTGCTGAGCAGAAACAGCCGGGTATGCAAAGTCTGCAAGGATTGCCGATGATCATGTTCTCCAAAGGCACCTGGTATCGCAAACTGATCGACGATGTATTTCACCGTTACATGGTCATGCCAGACTTGCGCATGGAGATTGATTCCTTTGAAGCGATTGTACGCTTACTGCCGATCTGTATGGCGGCGGCACTGTTACCGCGCTCGTATATCGGGGAGCAGCTGTTGTCTAGCAATGAATTGGTATCGCTGCACATTCCAGAGCTGGAACAGACACGGCGCACAACCTGTCTCATTTACAATGAAGCGGCAGAGCTGGGTAGCGCCGCTCGCCAGTGGATCGCGGATACGACTGCCAATTTTGGCGATCGTTCACCGATGATTCGCGATGCCAATATCCGGGTGGAAGATAATCCGCCTCTATTGGAAAATGAACAATTATCACCGGATGAAGAGTAACGTTGCACTCGCCGTTTACCTTTTTACAATCGTGAACATACATCCTGCCATTCATACACAATCCCGTTGTAAAAGAAGACATGAGTCTTTTGCAATGGGTACGGTATTGCGATACACTTGCATTACGTATGCCTGCGCTCATCCACTACTCTATCAGAGCAAGATCATAGTTGATTCCAGCACGGTTTGTTGCGGTTAATATCCCGTATCATTACAGACTGCAATTTACAGCATACGTTCATTTATTTCATTATGAGGAGGAACTCATGAATCCAACCGGACAGCCCGTACAATTGAAACCTAATTATAAAATACTGGGCATACTCGCTATGATCGGTCTGATCTTCTTTCTGTTTACACAGGTGTTTCCCATTACGCCGTCCGACACACTGGAAACCGAACAGACCGCATCCATCACCCCACAGCAAGCGCTGCAAACCGCAGAAACATTCAAGTCCAGTCTGCCGTTGAACCCAGAGGAACGCAGTGATCTAGGCACGCCCAGCGTTACCTACGTAACCAATGCAGAACTGAGCGGTTATATCGCGCGCGAGAAGCTAGGCAGCGAATATTCCAAATCCGTCGAGAAGCTCGCTCCCTACGATGTGTTTCGCGTTCATTACGGCAACCCTGCGTATTCTGTAGATATTGATGTACATATGAACACTGGCAATGTCACTGGCTTCAAAATCGGTAAAGTATCCCATGCACTGAGCAGTATGACGAGCATGACTACCGAATCCCCAGTCAGCAATGATGGCTCGCTCACCCTTGCGGATAAAGAAGAACTGGCACATCCGCTGTTGCTAACGCTCGGTTATGATCCTGCCAAGCTGAAACTGCAAAGCACCGAAGATCAGCCGGGGCTGGATTATATAGTAGATGGCGCTACAATCGGCGACGCACAATTGCATCTCAAATTGGCATTCGACGACAATCAGGTTGCATCTCTAGAACCCGTATTGACACCACCATCGTCGTATACCGGTTATATCGAGTCCCAGACCAATCTGGCGCTCTGGTTAACGCTGGGCGGTTACGGCTTCTTCACACTGGTGCTTGGCGTACTAGCGATTGTGTTCGCATCGATCAAACGCCGCCATACTTCCTTTAAAAGAGGAATTATTCTCAGCATCATCTACTGCGCAGTATCGATCATCAGCGTTGTGAACATGTGGCCGTATCTGGAGCGCATGTATGGCGGCGGCTCTTACGGCGAATTGACCATGCTCATCATGGTCGCACTGCAACTCGTACTGAATGTGCTGATGGCAGTACTGCTATACTTCTCGCTTGTCGGCGGGGATGCATTATGGCGCGAGCGCGGCATGAATATGTGGCCACGTCTTCGTGAAAAAGGCTATGGCACCTATGTACTGCACAGCGCAGCGATTGGTTATCTGTTTGCAATCATTTTGCTGGGCGTGCAATCGGTCATTTATCTGTTGCTCGAAAACTCACTCGGTGTCTTCTCATCCAGTGACGATTCCAGTTCACCATACAATATGGTCATTCCCGTGCTGCTGCCGCTGCTGGCATGGATGGCAGGCATCGGCGAAGAAGGTGTATACCGTCTGTTCGGGATCGGCATGCTCAAAAAGCTGCTACGCAATACATTTATCGCGTCCGTCCTGACATCGATTATCTGGGCGCTTGGTCATACGCTGTATCCGATCTATCCGGTCTATTCGCGTCCGATTGAGCTGCTAATTATCGGTCTGCTGTTCAGTCTTGTGTTCTTACGCTATGGCTTTATGGCTGCGGTCTTCGCACACGTCATGTTCGATACCATTCTGATGTCGTTCAGCCTGATGTTAACTGGCGGTGCAACCAATGTGGCGTTTGGTATTTTCTATATCATTATGCCAGCGATTATCGCGTATCTGATCTATCTGTATGCACGTAACAAAGGTGCGGATAACGCCTATCCGCCATACACACCACCGCCGCATCCGTATGCACCATTCCCGGGTGCTGTACCGGATGGTGGACAACCATACTATCGTCCAGATTTACCGCCACCGCCGGGTAACATACCAAACGATCCGCAGCGCTTCCGCATGTATGAGGAACCGCAGCAAGGTCAGTCACAACCGTCTGATCCACAACAGCCGACACAGACACCATATGATGGGCATTCCGTTCAGCAGAACATACCGCCCGTGCGACAACAACCGACGGATACTTCATCTGTGCAATCGGAACACAATGATTCTTCTCTGCAACAGAAGGATTCTTCACAACAAAAGGATTCCCATTCGCTGGACAAAGATGACGATCCCGATCGCAAAGTGTAAAGGATCAAATACGAATAGATATACTGGAACACTCGTTCCGAACGATCCTATGATCATCCTTCATAAAAATGTTCATCAGAATAAGTAAAGAAATAGCTGCTGAAAAACCTACTGAAATAACCAAAGAGCCTCGACCTTATATCGGTCGAGGCTCTCTTTATTCATTTGTTATACCTGCATTGTATCCATACTGTACCTAATTGTAATGCCAGTTAGAATTGCATACATACCATACGCTGCCGCTGGAGTATCATCTACTCTTCCTTCAACGCATCCAAAATCGTATGTGCCAGCTTATCTCCAATCGACAACGGACGGAAATCCTCCACACTCGCCTCGCGAATCTTCTTCACCGAGCCAAAATGCTTCAGCAACTGCTTACGCCGCTTTTCGCCAATACCCGGAATGCTATCCAGCTGCGATACGACCATCGACTTGGCACGCTGCTCACGGTGGAACGTAATCGCGAATCGGTGAACCTCATCCTGAATCCGTTGCAACAGGTAAAATTCCTGACTGTCGCGCGCCAGCTTCACCGCTTCCGGCGGATCGCCGATCATCAGCTGTGCGGTACGGTGCTTCGCATCTTTGACCAGACCACAAACTGGAATAAACAAGCCGAGTTCATTTTCCAGTACTTCAATCGCCGATGAAATCTGACCTTTCCCGCCATCGACGACGATCAGATCAGGCATCTCCAGATTTTCCTTGAGTACACGCTCATAGCGACGGCGAATGACTTCGCGCATCGTGCCATAATCATCCGAGCCTTCTACGGTACGGACTTTGTATTTGCGATACTCTTTGCGGGCAGGCTTACCATCTACAAAGACGACCATCGCCGATACCGGATTGGTTCCCTGAATGTTGGAGTTATCAAACGCTTCGACCCGATGTAGATTTTGCAGACCGATTGCCTGACCGAGATTCTCGGCAGCTTTGGATGTACGTTCCTCGTCACGTTCAATCAGACGGAATTTCTCATCCAGCGAGACGCGTGCATTATCCTGCGCCATCGTAATCATCTGCTTTTTCAATCCACGGCGTGGGATCAAGACCTTCACATTTAGCCATTGCTGCAATAAGGCTGCGCTGCTGATCGCGTCCAACGAATCTTTACTACCCGCCACTGCTTCGCCTGCGGCAACGATTACTTCACCAGACATATCTAGCGTATCGCCTGACTCTCGCTGCGCTTCTTCCGCCTGTTGTGCAGCTTGTGCAGCCGATTGTACCGCATACTCCTCACCTTGCTCCGCTACCTGATCAGCAACATCATTGAATCCGGTCGCAACGTCATTGCCATCCACGTCGCTACCGTTCAATCCTTGCTGTTCCGCCGCATCCAGCGCTACATCATCTGCACTGCTCAGATCGGTAAACAATTCTTCCGCTGGCAGCATAATTTCTTGTGGCATCGCCGGATTATCACTATAGTATTGCGTCACATACGACATAAAGTCATTATACGGCTCTCCGTAAAAAGGAAAGACGGACGCATGACGCTCGATCATTTTGCCCTGACGCACGTACAGAATCTGCACACACATCCAGCCTTTGTCGACGGCAAAGCCAAACACGTCGCGGTCTTTGGCATCCGCCATCGTGATCTTTTGCTTCTCCATCAGCGCATCAATATGACGAATCTGATCGCGTAATTCCTTTGCACGTTCAAAATACAAATCTTCCGCTGCTTCTTCCATTTTGCGCTGCAAGTCCTGTTTGATCTCTTCATGACCACCACTTAGAAAACGCGTAATCTCCTGACGGATATCTTCATACGATTTCTCTGGCACTTCATATTCACAGGGCGCCAGACATTGTCCCATATGATAGTACAAACACACTTCCTTCGGCATCACTTTGCATTTACGTAGCGGATACATACGATCCAGCAGCTTCTTCGTCTGTTGAGCGGCAAAAGCATTCGGATACGGACCAAAATACTTCGCTTTATCTTTCAGCACCCGGCGCGTAACTTCCAGCCGCGGATGCTCCTCATTCGTGATCTTAATGTAGGGAAATGTTTTATCGTCCTTCAGCAGAACGTTATATTTGGGCTGATGCGTTTTGATCAGATTACACTCCAGAATGAGTGCTTCCATATTACTTCCAGTAACGATATATTCAAAATCGCGGATATCCGCGACCAGACGCTGGGTTTTGCCATCATGACTGCCTGTAAAATAAGAACGGACACGATTTTTGAGTATTTTCGCCTTACCGACGTAAATGATCGTACCCTGCCGATTTTTCATCAGATAACAGCCCGGCAGATCAGGCAGCAGCGCAAGCTTATTGCGAATATTGTCAATCGCCTGCTCCTGTTCCTGAATTGTTTCGTAGTGCGACTCCATAGACTGCTCCTTTCTGTCTCTGTACGCAGATTACCGATCACGCTGGGCATAGGGCTACTTGTGCCCTAAAGCAATCTTCCATCGTATCAGTCTGCTTCTCTGTTGTATAGCTAGCATTGTATAAACTATGCTCTTGCAAGCAAATCACTATCTCGATGAAACATCTCAAAATAAAAGCTTTCAATGATGACTATTACTTATTAACCGCATATAGCACACTTGCCGCGCTGTCATCAGAGCATATGCTATCGTGCCTATCCTGACTCGCCAAAACATTCATTCCTTTTTGCAACAATAGAGAAACATATGTTCTATTCTATTATAAAACATTCTGCCTATTATAATCTATCCCCAGATAATCATTACAGCAGCCACTCTCGCCTGCTCTGTATACCTGTCTTCTGAATATATGGAATCAAACACGACAAAAATACGGCAACCGCCCTAATGGACAGTTGCCGTATTATATTGCATTACATTACATGATAAAATGCGAATTATTGGTGTTTTGCCAGGATCGATTTCAGGGAGTCTTTGGAGTTCAGACCTACCACTTTATCAACCGGTTGACCATCTTTGAAGAAGATCATTGTAGGGATACTCATTACACCGAAACGGGAAGCCGATTCAGGGTTTTCGTCTACATTGACTTTAGCGATTTTTACATTGTCGCCAACTTCAGTTGCCAGTTCATCCAGAATAGGAGCTAGCATTTTACAAGGACCGCACCATGGTGCCCAGAAGTCTACCAGTACTGTGCCTTGTCCTTCCACTTCGTTTGAGAACGTTTGATCAGATACATTAACGATTGCCATGGAAAAATCCTCCTCTAAATATACATGTATTTAAATTATTACTTATTTAAACAACGAATGCTGTCATTACAACACTATTATAACACAGAAAACGGTATCCCGAAACAGTAAATAGGAATTTTTCATATATAACTTTATTTTCGTAAGTTATATCCATTCTGGAACTATGTTATAAAAGATGTCTGTTTTATTATAATCTTTTCGTGCGGAAAAGGAATCTTCTTCATCAGAAAATCATAATCCAACTTCTCTATGACAGATTGTCCATATTGCCGCGTTTGTTATCGCCGCTAACACTGACAACGTCGACAAAAGGCGCGATCCGATTCAACAACCGCTCGCCTTTGTATCGTTCTTCACCGTCTTTGTTCGTAAAGCTCAAATGCTGCAAGAGTGCATCCAACGAATAATTGGATGTATAAAAGGTAGGCTTGCGCTCCATACGGTAGTTAAGAATAGCACCGAGCACATGGTCACGCGCCCAAGGGTTTAAATTTTCCGCACCGATATCGTCAAAGATGAGCAGATCGGTATTCTTCATCATTTCAATCGTTTCTTTGAGTCGGTTGTTATCTTGCATCATAAACTTCAAATCTTCCACAAATTCCGGCATGTAGACGATGACGCCAGTATAGCCGACCTTTGCTAGTTCATGCAGCATATAAGACATCAAAAAGGTCTTGCCTGTACCAAAATGTCCGACCAGATACAGTCCCTTGTCGGTCAGACCATTTTGTTTGACCCCGTTAATATAGTTAAAAATCTGCTTCACTGCCGGTACGCGCTCCATATCTTTGGATACGATCTCGACAGCGTTATAGCCTTCATTCAGTGCGCGGTCATCCACATAAAAACTATGGATGCGTTCCCGCACCTGAAGTTCATGTTGATGGACGAGTTGCTTCTGACAGGGCGTTTTGCGTTCATGCAGCCGTGCGCCGTTTTCGGACGGTTGGACGACCAGATTCGTATAATGTCCTTGAAAATCGTTCGGGCATTTGTCCAGTCCGGGGCAGTTATCACAGTGGCGTCGATCCCCGACGTATTGATACAGTTTGCTCAGATTGGTCAGCAGTTCCTGATCGGTTAGATCAGGGTGCTTGCTTCGCAGTTCCAGTACCAGCGGGTCGCCGAGCAACTGCGCGGCAATTTTATTCGATTGTTCCCGAAAACGGGAATTTTTCATCTGTCGCAGCAGATCACCGATGGATTCCATGGTGGGCTCCCTTCAAGTAAAGTGTTGGTGTGGATGGTTTTGCTCTGTTTGGAGCGGCTTGATGTGGGGCGCTGTTGAGGGACAGCGCTTCAGAAAGGGATGAAGGAACAGGCTCCGGTGGAACGGCAGCAATCTACGAAATAGGAATAAATTGTAGATTCCTACCGTTCCAAGGTCGCCTTTTTCCTTCATTCCCTTTCCTTCGCTCCGTGCAAAGCGTTCATTGTGGTGCTTGTAAGGCGTAAAACGATCCACTCCTTGTGGAGGGGATAGCAGGAAAAGAAAATGGATTCGTGTTGGGTGGCTCTTGGTGAACGTACATTTTGGTAAATGTGCATATACTTTATATATATCAATTGCATCAAGCGATTTGGAGATTTTAGATTTGGTGTCGATATTGTTTGTACATATTAGAGACTTGGGATAGGTCGTGGAGCATATCTCTTTGTATTGTGTACATATGAAGTCGACATGGGAACGCGGATTTTTCAGGTGTCGAACAGGTGTTGTGCTTTTCCCGTTCTTTTATTGTACTGTTCTTTTATAGGATGGGCTATTGTTTTATTTGGTGGCAAAAGGGCACAAGCAGGCTGCGGCAGCCTGGGATTGGGAGGCTGGTGCGGCCTGCTTGTGGGGTATTAGTTTCCGTTTTTGCCGGATTGCATTTGTTCGGCGAGACGCATAACTTCGGCGAGTTCCTCTTCAGAGATGCCGGATGGTTTGCCTTTGGTATTCTCAACGATTGGGATTTCCGGTTTGGGACGAGTATTACGGTTGTAGGTGCGACCGGGTGTGCGTTTGCCACCAGCGGCAGCTGCGCGACCGCGTGCCTGATCGGTCAGTTGAACGTCGAGTTTTTGCTGTTCGCGTACGTAGCGTACGGCTTTTTCGTACGTGTCTACTTGCTGATTCAGCATATTGGTTACGATCCAATCGACGAATTTGCTACTCAGGCGTTCACCCGGTTGCGACATTTTGATTGCCAGCAAATAGTGAATCAATACGTTCATCACTTGCTCTGGCAATTTGTAATTGATATCGATATGTTCGAATATATCGTGAATGCTGTTCGGCACACTGCCGGGATAGAACATTTCCAGCACTCTTGTGTATGGGTGGTTGCGCAGCATCATATTATATTGGTGGATATCGCATTTGCCGGTAAACTGGCGCGGCACCTCCAGATAATATTCCATCTCTACCGCGTATTCGACTTGCAGATCCTGTGTCTGCTCCGGCGTCTCCGCAGTCTCGGCAGCTTGAGCAGACTGCTCAGCTTCCTGTTGTTTGCGCAGCGAGACGACCTTCGCTTCGTGAATCTGGCGCTCCTCTGTCCGTTTTTTGCCCTGACGGAATTGCAGATTGGCACGACGCTGAATTTCTTCCTCTGCCAGTTCGCCTGTCGATGTGAACACACCATCTTCGTCCAGCATACGACAGATATCCTGAATATCCAGTTTGTATTTGTAAGCGATATAACTTAGCACATTCATTTGCTCAGGCTGGAAGCGTAATTGCTCCACCTGCGCCCGATTGCGTGAACCGCGCGGGAAGTAGCGAATAATGTCCGCATAGTTGATCAGGTCTTCTTCGCTCACTTTATGCTGACGATTGCGCGGCTGTGCAGCCACTTCAGTTAGCGCCTGCTCCAACTCGTAATCGATCACATGCGTATTCAATTCGAAAATATCATAAAACGGCTGCGAAATGTTTTCACGCTGCAATGACGGATGTTCCCATCCTTCCGGCTGTGGTGCAAAAAACTGTTCACGTAGCGAGAGCACAGCGAATTTGCCGATTTTGTCCCGCAGCAACAATGTTAAATGCTGTGTTCGGAAAAACTCGCCCGGTGACAGCGGCGGTTGAAGCTCGTATTCATATATATAATCATCCTGCTCAGGAAAATAAACCCGGCTCGTCTGCAACAGACCGACCGCCTCCAAGAGCGAAGCCTGCTCCATCAGCTGCTTGCGTCCTCGTTCCCCCGGTTCCAGACCAAGTGTGAGAAACAGCCCACGCTGCTGTTCAGCTGCGGAATAACCGACCCGGCGTGCATCCACCTGCTCGCACAGTAACCGATACAGACTAACGGCAAAAGCACCAGTTAGCGGCTGATATACGAGATTCAGCATCCGTTCGTCCAGACTGCTCAAACCGAATTCGCGGTATACGCAGTAGCGATGATTTTCGGTAAAATGTAGTAAATTCTTGATGCGCATAGTCCGCCCCCTTTCTGTTTGTGCTTCATAATGCGGAATTTCATTCTACCACAAATCCAATATCGCAGGCGGCAAAAAGAAGTTCAAATTCTCGGCAAAATCATCACCGCTCGGGCTGAACATCCATCGTTTGCGACCTTACGCCAGATCGCCTGTTTTTTTATCAGCATACAAATGAAACAAGCATGAACAGACTGTGAAGTGAATTGCCCTGCCCTGATGCTTACGGTACAATGGAAAAGACAGATTTTGCATGATTCGTCTGTTACGTTTCCTTGCTTGCCTAAGCAAAGTAACGGGCAGACGATCCGAATAAATGTATGTTATTAACCATTATAGGAGTGAATGATCATATGAACGAAGCTGTAGCTACATTAGAAGGCTGGTACGCCTTGCATGATTTCCGCACGATCGATTGGACAGCATGGAAAGCGACAGATGATGAAGAGCGCGCTGGTGCATTAGAAGATCTGAATGTGCTGCTGGATCAGTGGAACAGCATTAGTGAAGCAGGCACAGGCAGTACTGCTACGTACAGCATTGTCGGGCAAAAAGCTGATTTTGTATTCATGCACTTGCGTGAAACGCTGGAAGAGCTGAACGAGATCGAAACGGAATTTAATAAAACAGGCTTCGCCAAGTTTACGCAAAAAGCCTACTCTTATGTAAGCGTCGTTGAACTGAGCAGCTACATGGCAGGCAACAGCGATGAAGATCCGATGCAGAATCCGCATATCGTTTCCCGTCTGAAACCAGCATTGCCGGGTTCGCGTTACATCTGCTTCTATCCGATGAACAAAACACGCAATCTGGGCGACAACTGGTATATGCTGCCGATGGACGAGCGCCGCGAGATGATTCGCAGCCACGGTCTGATCGGACGCAGCTATGCAGGTAAAGTGAAACAGATCATCACCGGTTCGGTTGGTCTGGATGACTGGGAATGGGGCGTTACGCTCTTCTCCGACGATGCACTGCAATTCAAAAAACTCGTTTACGAAATGCGCTTCGATGAAGCAAGCGCGCGTTTTGGCGAATTTGGTGCCTTTTATGTAGGCAGTCTGCTGAACAGCCAGAAATTCGACGATATGCTCAAACTGTAATGTATAGTTTCCCAATCATCCCCATACTGCTTCTCGTGATGGAAGCCGGTGCGGGGTATTTGCGTATAATATTTACTGTTGATTACTATCCTTTTTATGCGCATGTATGCAAATTTGGTAAGTATTCATGCCTATTGGAGTAGTAGGAATAGATTCATTTTTCTATAATTTTGAAAAAAAGGAGATAGAAACACTGATTTCATTGAATTTTTTGTCGAAAAAGGTAATCTTTCAGTTAATAGCGGACGATATAGAAATCAAGCTGATAGACACATCGAACGCGTGAAGCAGATCGTCAGCAAAACAAGATGACCGTGAAAAGAGGGGAACGCTTATGTCACTGAAATTCAAATTGATTTTGCTTGTCGTATCTGCCGTTATTCTGATCGCTGTTCCTGTAGGGGGGATCGCATTGTATGCGATCAAAGGCGAAGCGACAGAATCCGTCCATAATGAATTGCAAAACACCGTTCAAAGCGCTGTAAGCCAGACGCAAGGCTGGGTGAATACAAACCGTAAAGTACTGGAAACGATGGGCAGTTTCATTCAAGACAATATCCCATTGGATCAGGTCACAACCAAACAACTGTCCGTTTACAAAAATGAATACAACGGCGGCAGTATTTCCGATATGTATCTTGGTCTTACCAATAACAAACTGGTAGACGGAAGCGGCTGGGTGCCAGATGCGGGTTATGATCTGCGTACGCGTCCATGGTATATCAACGGCAAAGCGGCTGGGAAACTAGCAGTCAACGATCCGTATCTGGATCTGAGCAGCAACAAATATTCCGTTCCAATGACTATGCCGATGAAAGATGCAAATGGCGACTTCGCTGGTATTCTCGGCGCCGATATGTATCTGTCCACCATTACCGATTATATCAACTCCATCAAAACACCAGGGGGCTTCAGCTTCCTGCTCGATAGTAAAGGCACCGTTCTGTCATATCCAAATGCAGACTTTGTTAATAAACCATTGTCCGAGCAAGCCGACTACAAATCCGTTGCTTCCAGTCTGCTCGCCAGCGATTCCGGCAATGTCACTTACAACTATAACGGCGACCCGCAACTGATGTACTTCCAGAAACTGCCGGATACGGGCTGGGTCATCGCCACTTCTATTTCTGAAAAATACGCGTTTGCTGAATATGTAAAACTGCGTAACAATATCGCGCTGATTCTAGTTGCGCTGACAATCGTCTTTATCGTGCTTGCTGTCATTATTGCAACACGCATCGTTAGACCGCTGATCAAACTGAAAGAAAATGCACAAAAACTCGCTGAAGGTGATCTCACCGGTCAAGTTGAGGTCAAAGGCAAAGACGAAATCGCTCAACTGGGCACAGCATTTAACAAAATGTCCACTTCCTTACGCGGTCTGATCCGTACCGTCTCTGGCTCTGCAACAAGCGTCAATGATGCTTCCCAGCAAATGCATCGCAATGCTGGCAACTCCAGCGATATCGCGCAGCAAATCTCCACTGTCATCGAAGAAATCGCTCGTGGTGCCAACGAACAAGCAGAATCGATCCAAAGCGGTGCTGAAATGGTCGGCGACATGACATCATCACTGGATAAAGTATCCAACCATGCAGAACAAGCTGCCAGCATGATCGGTAGTGTGAATGAAGCGATGACACGCGGTACTGATGCGATTACGCGTCAATCGTCCCTGTCACAAGCGAGCCAAGAAGCGACTGGTCGCGTTGAATCGTCCAATACCCTGCTGCTGCACAAGCTTGATGAGATCGCCAAGATTACACAGGTGATTCGAGAAATCAGCAGCCAGACCAATCTGCTATCGTTGAATGCTTCGATTGAAGCGGCACGCGCTAGCGAACACGGACGCGGTTTCGCCGTCGTTGCCAGTGAAGTTCAAAAGCTTGCTGAGCAAGCTGCCGGTTCCGCTGAAGATATCAACCGTCTGCTGAGCGAACTGCAAGAAGCAGGCAAACAAAGTACCGAAGTGCTGGGCATCTTCCGCGATACGAATACCCAACAGCTTGGTTCGATGAACGAAACCAAAGCTTCCTTTGACGAAATTCGTGAATCGGTAGACGGTATTATCTCACGCATTACGCTCGTTCTGTCTGGTGTGAACGATGTACAATCTGGCGCAGCACGCGTCTCCGATGTGATCACTGGACTCGCTGCTGTTGCTGAAGAAAGTGCTGCTGCAACTGAAGAAGCTGCTTCGTCCACATTGGAACAAGCGCAATCCATTTCCAGCATCTCCACATCGTCCCGTAATCTGACCGACAGCGCTGATCTGCTGCTGCAAGAAATCGGACAATTCAAAGTGGACAACACTGGCGATGCTACAACATCTACTCATACTGCACCATCTGACAACACATCCGACCCTAACGCTCCAAAAAGCAAAAAAGATAGTTTCTTCCGCCGTTCGGCTTGATCGTAGTACAAACAAAAAGCAGGTTTTCCCTAATCGGAAAACCTGCTTTTTTATACATACTATATCTATTCATTTCCATATGAGACTTGCTGTTAGGAACAACAACTTGCAACAAGAGGTTGTTCCTCGCGTCGTGCACGATATTCAGTCCGTATCGATAGCGGAGCCGTCCTGACGGGAAGCCAGATAATCCTGTTCTTCCCGATCGCGGGTACGGCTTTTGTCCTTGAGCCGTTCGATGGCTGGCAGAATCAGAATGTCGACTTCTTGCTGGATGATATAAGCAAGATCATACTTGCTCTGATCTTCCAGAAAGCCGCCAACTTCCATTAAACCGTTGTATCGGTCTAACTCCTCACGTGTGAGCAGACCGCGCACTTGAACGCTACAGTGTCTCATCTTAGAAGAATTTACCTTTTTTCAGTGCCAGTGATACGCCGCCGATGATGAACAGCCAACGGATATCGATTACTTTTTTCAGTTGTGCAGCTACGAAGCCTTTCAGCTTACGGTCGCCTACGATACCTACCGCTTCACCTTTACCCAGGGATGCTACAGTACCTTTGTTGTGGAAGACGAATTTCTTCGGCTGTTGACCACGGATCGAAGCTACGATATTTTGTGCAACGATTGGACCTTGTTGCATTGCGATTTGTGCTGTTGGAGGGTACGGGCGACCTTCCGGATTGAACATCAGCGCGCTGTCACCGATGATGTAGATATCATCATGACCCGGTGCATGCAGGTACTCGTCGATTTTGACACGACCACGCATGTTTTCGAAGCCAGCATCTTCTACGATACGGTTACCACGGATACCACCTGTCCATACAACTGTGTTGGCAGGGATTTTCTCCAGATCGTCGCCAACAACTACGCCGTCTGTTTGACATTCTTTGATCGCGATACCGATTTTGAATGTAACGCCTTTGTTTTTCAGAACGTTCATTGCATACTCAACCAGTTCCGGATCGAAGCCTGGCAGTGCAGTTGGAGCTGCTTCTACGTTGTAGATTTTTACCAGCGAACGGTCGATACCGTGCTTGCGGCACAGTTCAGGAACACGGTCAGCCAGCTCAGCTACGAATTCGATACCTGTGAAGCCGGCACCGCCGACAACAAAACTCAGACGCTCAGGTTTTTGATCTTGTTTGTAAGCTACGAATTGACCTTCGATGTGCTCACGGATTTTGCGGATGGAGTTGATGCTGCGGATCATCATCGCATTTTCCATCATACCCGGGATACCGAATGTTTCCGGCTCGCCGCCCAGAGAGATAACGAGGTAGTCGTAAGACAGTGTACCGTCTTCCAAAACAACCTTTTTCTCTTGTGGCAGGATTTGTTTGATGTTGGATTTCACCAGATCGACTTTGAATTCGTCAACCAGTTTGGAGATCGCTACTTGTGCGTTCTCTTCTGCATCGGTACCTGCAGCAGGCATATGCAGATGCGTAGTGAAGTAATGATAGTCGTGACGGTTAACGAGTGTCACGTCAGCCTCATTATAGTTCAGTTCTTTTTGAAGACGTTGTGCTGTCATCAGACCGCCGTAACCAGCGCCCAGAATGACGATTTTTGGAATGCTACTCATGTCAGTTTTCCCCTTCCAGGTTTGTTCGATTATAGGTAATTGAAAATAATCTACTCATTATTAACCATACTTCCGATACCGGTTTGCAAAAATACCGGAAATCAGCAAAGAATGGGCTGTATTCCGGATTAACAGACGTTTTTGCAATATTGTATAATTGTGAAAATATACACAACAGTATGCAAAGATACGTGTTTCAACAAAAGTACTATGTCATATCTCACATAACATTGTAACCTTTATCGCTTATCTTTTCAAAAAAAGTTTGACTTTTTTCAAAAAAATGTTCGTTTTCTGTCACAAACCAATATCGACACAACTGAAATGATAGCGATTTTCAGACAAAAGATCAAGAGTTAAATTGACAATATCGTCAAATTTCATATTTTATTCCTTTAAAGCGCTCACATCAACGTAAATCCGTTAACCGTGCCCTGTTCCACTTTCTTTTCCTTTGAAAATCGTTCTCAAGCGACTTATAATGAGTAAGACTGGTGTTGACCGGATGCATCGCTGTTTGTCATCCGCAATCCTATATAAATAGAGAACCATTGCAACATGCGCTGCTTACAAGCCGCAATCATTTGACCCTTATGGAGGTGTACACGGTGACATCTACAACCACCGGAGAACGTACTGATATTATTATTATTGGCGGAGGCCCTGCGGGCATGTTCGCTGCATTTTATGGCGGTATGCGTCAGGCATCCGTGACATTGATCGAAAGTATGCCACAGTTGGGCGGACAGCTGGCTGCCCTTTATCCCGAAAAATACATTTATGATGTAGCTGGTTTTCCAAAAGTAACCGCACAGGAACTGGTGAACAACCTGCAACAACAGATGAACCTGTTCGACGCGGATATCAAGCTGGAGGAAAAAGTAATCAGCGTGGAGAAAAAAGGCGACCGTCACTTCGTCGTTACGACGGACAAAGGTGTTCACGAAAGTAAAGCCGTGATCATTACCGCTGGTGTCGGCGCATTTGAACCACGTCGTCTGGAGCTGGAAGGCGCGGACAAATTTGAAAAGCAAAACCTGCACTATTTTGTCAGCGATCTGAGTCGTTTTGCTGGACGCAAAGTGCTGATCAGCGGCGGCGGCGATTCCGCTGTCGATTGGGCGCTGATGCTGGAACCGATCGCTACTGAAGTGACGCTGATTCACCGTCGCGACAAATTCCGCGCGCATGAGCACAGTGTAGAGAATCTGATGGCTTCCGGTGTGAAGGTCATTACCCCGACTGAAATTACCGAACTGCATGGCGACGAGCAGATTGAACGCGTGACATTGTCTCATGTAAAAACCAAAGAAACGCAAGAGATCGAAGTCGACGACGTGATCGTTAACTTTGGCTTCCTCTCCTCACTCGGTCCGATCGCTGAATGGGGTATCGAGATTGACAAAAACTCCATCGTGGTCGATTCGCGTATGGAAACAAGCGTTGAAGGCATTTTCGCTGCCGGTGACATTACGACGTATCCGGGCAAACTGAAGCTGATTGCTGTCGGCTTTGGTGAAGCACCAACCGCGATCAACAATGCTAAGGTATACGTTGATCCAGACGCCAAGCTGTCTCCGGGACATAGTAGTAACCTGAAGCTGTAACGGATCGAAATGGAGTTTCTTTAACGTTACTATCATCCAATCAGATGATATCGTTGTAACACTTCTTGTCTCGTCATATCCTATACAATCTGTACTATGTACAATTTGTAATATGCACTAAGCGCCTGTTTCGCTGTATCAGTAATGATGCACGGAACAGGCGCTTTTTTGTTCCCAATGTTGGTATTTGTTCATCTTTTAGCAGGCAAAATGATCTATTTTTGTCGTATAGTATAAAGAAGTGAAGCAAACTGTTTTAAATTGGGCTATTTCAAATCAAACGCAATACACACGGCAGTCGTGTTGCTGGTTGCACTACAGCATACTGTACGGCTGCGTCTCATGAAGTCTGCTGTGCAGACCTATGCTTGTATAATAAAGGAGGTTTACTGCTTGAGCGTTGGTGTATATTTGATTCTCCGCGTGATTATCTCGCTGGTGCTGGTCGTTATTGGCGGCATGATGGTCATTCTCGGACGCAAATTTTTCAAACAGAGCAGCAAGGCGGCTGGGATTGGCTTCGTCGTATTTGGTCTGCTCGTGATTTCGCTTGCCGTACGTGGCGTTATTATGAATTTTGCCTGATTCGTAGCGGCTGGAATGAACGTTCGGGAGGTGCGACATGTTGCAATGGCTAGCAATGATTACGATGCTGATTGATCATCTTGGATATGCCTTTTTTCCAGATGAGCGTTATTTGAGGGTAATCGGACGACTTGCTTTTCCGATTTACTGCTACTTTATTGTGGTCGGCTACAGCTATACCCGTAACAAGGGCAACTATGCTGGTCGGCTGTTAACCATTGCGGTACTGGCACAATTTCCATTCATGTTCGCTTTTAACATTCAGAATCTGAATGTTGTGTTTACGCTCTTATTCGGTCTGCTGCTTATTCTTGCGATCGACCGGATTCCTAAGCCGTATTTCCCATTGTCGATCTTGCTAGCGCTTGCTGTTGCCTGGATTGCCGAAGCGCTGCATACGGATTACGGAGCATATGGTATTCTGCTGATTCTGATCTTCCGCTACGCGCAAGGTTACTGGCGAGTGCTGCTGCATCTGATGATGGATATCTTGTTCTTGCTCGGTCATTTGAACAGCTCTATCCAGATCTACAGTGTACTGGCTACCCTTCTCATTACGGTTAGTGAGCAGGTACAAGCACAGCAGATGTCCAAGTCGCCAACCGAACGTCCTTCGTGGCTAGGCTGGTTGCAACCCCCGCGCTGGCTATGGCGCGCCTTCTATCCCGCCCATCTGGCGATTATCGCCATCATTGTTCAAGGAAGCGCCTATGGGTATCTGTAGGTGCTTTTTTATCGGGTAGATGAAGAATTTTCGATTTTTTCTGTTTTTATATAAAAAGCTATCGCCAGATCAACAGTCATGGAGTATAATCTTTACCGGAACAATTCCGCTGGCATCAGGCGGTTTTAAATATAGGAAGGGGCTCCTCCATGAAATCGAACAAAAAACATAACCTGACTGAAGACATTCATTTTTTTACGGCAGGGCTGTCCGGCAGTCTGATTACCGTATGGCAGGAAGATGCTGCTAGTGTCTACTGTGAAATCGGGCGTGGATATGTTGAAGCTTACACAAACAAGTATGTACGTGTACGCAATCTGCAATCTGGAACGAAAAGCCTGTATAGTCGCGATGTAACGATGTTTCAAACTGACTGATTTCGTGGCAATAACGAACACAATTGTATACAAAGGCATATTGCCTGTTGACTCACATCAACCACTGTTTTCTGCGACCAGCAGTAAAACGGTGGTTTTTTTGCGCTTTTCGATGATTCTGTCATCTCTATGAGCATATGAGATCAGGCGCTACAGCGGAATAGGAGAGTGCTTTTTTCACGTTTTTTGCCAGCTTGCTATATGAACAAAAGCTGAATTTTTTTTTAGATACTGTTCACGTACAGTTCATTTCATCTACCTATACTTCATCTCAGAGCCGAACCGATTCGTATTCCATTCAGCAGAGTCGGCTCTCACACAGAGGAGGAATTTATGATGAAAACTAATACTTTGAAAATGTTGTCCGGCGTTGCACTATCCGCTGCTATTCTGGGAGGCACCTTCGCTTCATTCAGCACTGCCAGCGCTGCTACCCCGACATCTACCGTCACCCATAAAACAACTGCTGTTACAGCGCAAAAAGCAACCGCTCAGGCAAAACCAGCGGCACTGACCGAAGAGCAATTGGCGGCACAACAAGCGGCTCAAGCACCAGATACCGATGCACCCGCTCCTGCCAATGATGATGCTACTGCACCTGCTCCCCTGCCAGACGATCAGCTGAATCAGGCAACGCAACCAGCCCCTGTACCTGCAAAACCAGTTGTCAAAGCTACATCAATTAACAAAGTGAGCACTGTCAGCGAACAGGAGCTGATCATTGGTAAAATCAAAGCGATCACTGGTAACAAAATTACGATCTACCGTTCCAAAGGCGAAGATTGGGACAGCCCTTCCTACAACGGCGCAACCGTCACCTACACATTGACTGAATCTACCCCAATCACAACCGTCCTGCATGACGAAGATGGCGATGTAGTCAAAGAAACGAAGCAAAACCTGTCCAATCTGAAAGTTGGCGACCTGCTCGCTATCCATCTCGCTTCCGGTAGCCAAAAAGTGATCGAAGTCGAATTGATGAAGTAACCTGTTGAACGAAGATCATTAAAAAAGTTCTTAACAATTGTTAAGAACTTTTTTATACAAATTCAGACTTTATTCATTGGGAGTTCATATAGTCAGCCTATACTTTGTACAGTAAGACAGTCACCTGGCTTACATTAACCTTAACATTTCGGGAGGAACTCAATAATGAAAGCACTCAAAGTACTATCCGGTATCGCTTTATCCGCAGCACTTCTGGCAGGCACGGCTGCCGCATCGGTTTCGACAGCTAGTGCAGCAACAACAACCAAATCGACGACAACGAAAACGACAACTGCCAAGTCCAGCACAGCCAAAGCACCAACGGCTAATACGAATGCGATTGTTGCAAAAGTGAAATCGGTAAGCAGCGGTAAACTGGTTGTCTACAAATCATCCACACAGCCGGATATTCCAAGCGGTACCGAAGGTTCCACAGCTCCAAAAGCTGGCGAAGCGCCTCCAAGTGGTACGGCTCCTACAGCTCCAGCAGACGGCGCAGCCAAAGCAGATGCAGGCGGTCAACCACCTAGCATGAGCTTCAGCACGACAGCGACTACACTGACAACAACTAGTGCAACCAGCGTCGTGAGTGTGACTCGTACAGCGAACAGCACCAAAGCAACAGAAACGAAAAAATCCCTGTCTTCCCTGAAAGCCGGTGACGTTGTCTTCATCACGCTGGCATCCGGTAGCACAACCAAAGTTAGCAAAATCGAGATCATGCCTGCTCAAACCGCTGCCAAAACGACAGCAAAAACAACAACGAAAACGACAACTAGCAAATAAGCATAATCGTCGTATCGCAGCTTGTTGCAAGCATATCGCAATATCGGCGTTGTACTCACTGCCTGACAACGCTGCTACACACATGAAATCACGATTGCGCATAAGCAATATTCGTATATTTCGCATATATTGTACAAAAGGATCGTACCGGGTTATCCCTGGTCACGATCCTTTTTAATATGTACATAGTTACAACTATACCTGCGCTGAATCTCTGTTATCCGTCCTAATCCGCAGATTATATTCTCTTTTATCATTTTTTTCTTAAAATTTTATGCTGTTTTCCAAGCTTATGTAAACCGCATAACAACAGGCTTTGTGATCGATATATAGTTTTTTTGCAAGCGAAAGGAAAGGAAATTTTAAGTTTCTGTTCATATAGAATTCATATAGCGTGGGTACACTCCGTGAGAACATGCTTTTCAAACTCATGTTCAGCAATGTTAAGGAGGAATAAACATATGAAGACAATGTGGAAAGTACTCTCCGGTTCAGCGTTCTCAGCAGTATTGCTGGCTGGTACAGTCTCTACAGCAACATTCGTATCAGCAGCTCCAGGTGGCGGTCCCGGTGGACAAGGCGGCAATGGCAATAATGGACGTGCAGCCCAGGTACAACAGGGTCCGGCAGCATTTGGACCAGGCTCCCAACAACAGCAGGATCGGAACCAGGCGCAAAGCACCTCTTCCAATAGCACGACAGCAACAACTGCCGAGCGTCCCGCTCCTCCGTCAAATAGCAATGGCGAAGCACCAACACCACCTGCACTGCCAAATGCAGATGCTCATGGAAAACATGTGGATGGTAACATTACAGCGATCAGCGGCAGCACGATCACTGTAGAACGACCAACTCCACCAACTCCACCGGTGAAGGCGGACAAATCGACAACGACTGATACATCCACAAAAGCAACCAAAACAACGAAAACCGACAAATCGGCGAAAACAGGCAAAACGTCTGACCGTCCAGCATCCGTTCAACGTGATACGTACGGTGAGAACAAACCTGTTAAACCTTTGCCTTCTGTAGGTAACGACACGTATGGCGGCAGCACAACGGTGACTGTCACCGACTCTACGTATATTGTAAAAGTAAGCGGCGACCCGAAATCGGGCATCACCGAAACGAAACTGTCTCTGTCCGATCTGAATGTCGGTGATCATATCTCCGTTATTCTGGAAAGCGACAGCAAACAGGCAGCACGTATCGAAGTACGCGAAGCGCCTGAAGCACCGGCAGATGGCAAAGGTCTTCCTAAGCCACCAACTCCGGGCAAAGATGCTCCAACTCCACCGGACGGTCCACCAGCACCACCGGTAGCAACAAATGAATCAACCTCTTCGGAATCCTGATTATTGCTGATCCGAACGCACCATCTGTAGAGGACAAAACAGCTATTATGCTGAATAGTAAAACCCCCGTATCTCTGAATATATCGAGATACGGGGGTTTTGTCATTTCTATTGTGCTATCAACCTGCGGAAGTGGTAGATGCGCTGCTGTCGGTTGTAGAACCGGAATTGCTATCAGCTGGTGCACCGCCTCCATTCCCTTGCGGTGCTCCGCCGGAGCCGCCAGGACCGCCCATTCCGCCGCCCTGCATGCCGCCACCCATTCCATCAGATAACTGGATTTTGTCAGCTGTTGAGGAGTCGCTGGCGTTCAGCCATACGCTAATGATGTCGCCTTCTTTGAGGTCAGATACAGATTTGGTCGTTGTACTCGTTTGATTGTTGTCCATTGTCATCGCAGAGATTTCAGTGCTATCGGAAACCGTAATCGTAACCGTTTCGTCAGAGAACATATTTTGTCCGCCGCCCTGTCCGCCACCGCCGTTACTTTGCGAAGTTGATGTAGATGATGCGTCGCTAGATTGTCCGGTTGGTGCTTGCGTGCCTTCATTTGGTGGAGCGGTTGGTGTCTCACCATCCGGTACTGCTGGTGGAGTCTGACCGCCATCAGCTGGCGAAGCGCCGCCGTCGCCCGGTTGTCCTTGCGGTGGTGTACCGCCTCCGCCTCCACCGCCGCCCATCGCGGACGGGTCCATATTGGACTTGTACAGTGTGATCGTATTGCCGTCTACCGATTTGATTTTGCCGAATAGGTCAGCGGTCTGCTGATTCTGCGTATTGTCTGTCGATCCAGCAGCGGAATCCGTTGCCGACGAGCTGTCGGTTGTCGATGTGCTTGCTGTTGCTGTAGTTGCCGCGCTGGTTGCAGCTGTATTCGTACCGGTGCTGCATCCTGCCAGCATCGCGATTGCCATTGTCGTGCCCAAAACGATTGTCCATTTTTTCATATCACTTGCCTCCTTGTGTTGTAGCCGGTGCTGTAATCCAAGTTGTATTCGGCTATGAATGCATTGTAAAAAAGGCTTGTGAACTACGCATGAACACTTTCTAAAAAAAATTTAAGGTAATCTGTGATATGATAAATGGAACCATCGTACCGCAACTTAGCACCGCTGAAACAGAATAGTACTTTGACATATCTATATCCCCGTATTGTATGCAGAGGAGGAATCCCCTATGACACAGCGAATGATTGCCATCAGCGATATTCACGGCGAGGTTGACCTGCTGAACCGACTGCTTGAACTAACCGAATATGACCCTGCGCAAGATCAGCTTATTTTGCTGGGTGACTATGTAGATCGGGGCAGCGATGCCCGAGAAACATTGGAACGTGTAATGGAACTCGTAGATCAGGGTGCGGTTGCTCTGCTAGGCAATCACGAGGATCTGATGCTGACTGCACTGACTAGCGGACGCGAATCTGACTGGAACCGCTGGTTAAAGGTAAACGGCGGACTGGCAACACTGCAAAGCTATGGTTTTACACGTGAGCAGCTGATTACGCTCTCTGGTGAAGATTTTCATTTGCCTGATCTGCATAATGAGGTGCTGGATCGGCATCTGGCGTTTATCCGCACATTGCAGCTGTATTATGAGACACCGAATTATATTTGCGTGCATGCAGGTATTGAACCGGGCAAAACGCCGGAGGAATGTTCCCGACGCGAGTTGATCTGGATTCGCGAAGCGTTTCATAATGGATATGATGGCGACAAATTCGTTGTATTCGGTCATACGCCGACCTTTTATCTGTATCATGACAATAGCAATTTTGAGATTTATTACGGCGTGAATCGGATTATTGGCATCGACGGTGGCGCAGTATACGGCGGTCAACTCAATGCGCTTGATCTGACTACTGGAACAGCTTATTCTGTCCGCAAAGTACAGGCATAGTGTAGTGCCTATAACGCTTTGATCTGCGCGGTTCAACGAAACAAGCTGGTGGTAGTGCTATGATGCTTCGTGCTTCGGTATTGTTATGGTGCTTGCACTTGGTAGTAGCACTTATATTATTGATATAGACCTACAGCGCTGATCGTTCAAACCAGATTGTTATATACGCGCAGATCGAGCATCTATTCAAACGGTATATCTATCTGTATGATGGAGCGAATGCAAAGACTGAATTTGTACATATGTATCCTTTTCGTGACGAATTGCTGGAATATTTGTCATTGGGGGCTGAAGCTTTTACAATAGAGAATAAGACTGTTATATAACAACGATGACCAATGACCGGCAAACAAAGATCTGTTTCTGTTCTTCTGTTTGTTCCCGGTGAACCGACAAGGAGGCGCCATGAACGAAAGCACCGAGCGCAAATTGACCACCAATGTCCATTTCTTCGCCGCCGCCCTGTTTCAGGAACGCATCTACGCCTGGCAGCCCGGCTTTAGCGTGGAGCATGGCATTATCGAGCGAATTGGCAGTGATTATATAGCACTGAGAAATGAACTCGGAGACCTGACCTTTTACCAGCGCAACCAGACGATCTTCGTCAACAAATGAATCTGCCGCCAATAGCACGATGGGGTGCTAACGGTTGGCGGATATTCCGTTTGTACATAATCAGAGTTCGCATCAGAGCACGAACAACAACGTTCAAGTACTAATTAATAACAGCCAACGTATTACTATAATCAGTTGAGTTATACACGAAATACCAGTGCCAAAAAGCACCTGCGTAGCAGAATAACCTTCTGTAGGCAGGTGCTTTGATGTGCTTGTGCTTCTTATGTGCCGCAAACGCTATACATGTTGTAGCTCAGTCGCGCTCATTGCATGTTATACACTTAGTCCTCGCAAGGCTGAGCCAGTACTTCATCTTCCTCGCGTGTGCGGAACGATGAACCGCAGCCACACGTTGCGATCGCGTTCGGATTGTGGATCGTGAAGCCGCCGGACAGACCGGATTCTTCAAAGTCGATCTCCACACCGTTCAGAAACTTCAGGTCTTCTTTATCGACAACCACTTTCATGTCCTGAATCGTCATATATATATCCTGTTCGGATTCCTCACTATCAAAGCCCATCGCATACGAAAATCCGCTGCATCCGCCAGCATTCACGCCTACGCGAACAAACAGGCCGGGAATGTCCTGGTCAGCCATGATTCCCTTCATGCGTGTTGCTGCTGCATCACTAATTGTAATCATCTGTATTCCCTCCTTTTCCCTTTTCATTATACTCCTCCATGCACAGGGTCTCAAGGCATATTCCTATACGAAAATACCTCATTTTTTAAGCAATTGTGTTGCCCGTGTCCCGGTAGAGGTTTATAATGATAAGTGAACGCTGACATGAAATGTCGAATTTTCGTCATAAACAATTCCCGTTTTAGCCTTATTTTTCGTTGTACCTTTTTTCACAAATATAGTCTTTTTCTGATGACTTCTTATGTATATTATTGTATATTGGATAATGGACAACATTTTACCTGTGGTTTCTCGCTGTCGAATACTGGTATGAATCACAGATAAATGATGACCGATAGACTTCTTCTATTATTCAATAGTGCCAAATTGGTGTAAGACAGGACAAGGGGAGTCTTACCGTATGATGACACCAGAGACAGAAGCGTCAAGGAGAACAGGAGGAATCTAGCATGTCCACCATTATTACACCGCATACGGATACTCGCATGGCGGAGATCATTCACAAAGTACGCACCGGTGAGCGTTTGACGCTCGAAGATGGCGTCTATTTATATGAAAGTGACGATATTTTGACCATCGGGCAGCTGGCGAACGAAGCCAACCAGCGCAAAAATGGCAATAAAGTCTACTTTATCGAAAATATGAGCCTGTACTTTACCAATGTGTGTGAAGCACATTGCGCATTCTGTAACTTCCGTAAGGATGAAGGCGAAGAAGGCTCGTACACACTGAGCGGTCAGGAAATGGTCGACTATGTGCAACAGCATATTCACCCTGGCATCCGTGAGTTCCATATTGTCGGCGGTCACAACAACAACGTACCGTTCCAATATTATGTAGACTCTCTCAAAGCATTAAACGAAGCGTTCCCAGATGTTACACTCAAAGCCTACACCGCAGCGGAGATCGACTTCTTCACTCGGATCAGCGGATTGAATGTACGCGAAGTACTGATCAAGCTGCGCGAAGCAGGTCTGCAATCGTTGACCGGCGGTGGCGCGGAGATTCTATCCGACGAATATCGTAAAAAAATGCGTGTCGACAAAGCGAATGTGGATCGTTATCTGGAAGTGCACCGCACCGCTCATGAACTCGGTATGCGTACGCACACTACAATGCTGTATGGTTCCATCGAGAGCTATGAAGATCGCGTGCAGCATATGATTCATATCCGCGAGCTTCAAGACGACACGAACGGATTCCAAGTATTCATTCCGTTATCCATGCAGCCAAAAAGCAAAAACGCAAGCATTATGCGCCGTAACTCGGCGTATGAAGATCTCAAAACGATTGCGATCAGCCGCCTGATGCTGGACAATATCGACCATATCAAAGCTTATTTTATCAACATCGGGACACAGCTCACTCAGATGGCACTGGCGTTCGGCGCATCCGACGTACACGGCACTATTCTGAAAGAGCGCATCAGTCACGCAGCCGGCGCTCTAACACCGGAAGGATTGACCCGTAAAGAGCTGGTATGGCTTGTAAAAGGTGCTGGACGCATTCCTGTCGAGCGCGATACGTTCTATAACGAAATCAAAGTGTACGACTGAGCAGATTAGACAGGATGGCGCGCGGCATAACCGTGCGCTTCATCCGCTATGATTCTCACGCTTTCCATTTCAACACATACCGGGCTTTACTTTTGAGAATTGCATGCATACATGTGCGCTCATCGAGTAAAGCCCGTTTATACGCCTGCCGTCGTACATACCGCTGATGCCAGGCTACAATCGGCTTCACCCGGTCTCTTCTGTCCCCAATCATGCCGGATGATGCCTGTACACATCATGATCATTTCCATCTATATCATTGCTATCCGGGAATCTACTGCATTCCCTATCCATCACACTGCATATAAGGGAGAAGATACTATGAAAAACTTTGTCATTCTGGGTGGGGGTTACGGCGGCATCACGCTGCTGCACGAACTGCTGGATCAGAAAATACCGGCGGATACTCAGATCATTCTCGTAGACCGCATGCCATTTCAGGGACTGAAGACCGAATATTACGCACTGGCGGCAGGCACATCCTCCGATATGGAGTTACGTGTCAAATATCCAACCCATCCTAAGCTGAACATTCGTTACGGCGAAGTGACGGGCATCAATTTGGACGAGAAAAGTATCCAATTTCAAGATAGCGAAGTCATTGCTTACGATCAACTCGTGATCGCACTCGGTTGTACCGACAATTTCCACGGTGTACCCGGTGCAGATGAATATACATGTACCATTCAAACGTTTGAAGCGACGAGAGAAACGTACCGTCGGATCAACAATCTGCCTCCACAATCGACGGTGAATATTGTCGGCGGTGGTCTGAGCGGAATCGAGATCGCTGCAGAAATTCGCGAAAGTCGTGAAGACCTGCATGTACGCATTCTGGATCGCGGTGAGCGTCTGCTCTCCTCTTCCCCGGCACGTATGTCCAAATATGTAGAAGCATGGTTCCGCGAGCATAATGTAGAGCTGCGCAACAAGATCAATATTAGCCGTGTCGAAGAAGATTGTGTCTACAATGGACCCGACGAGCGCATTGCCGCCGATATTACCGTCTGGACTGCCGGTATCCGTCCGGTGCCGCTGATCGACGAACTGAATGTCAATCAGGACAACTCCGGTCGCGTCATTCTGGATGATCTGTACCGCATCCCAGGTCGCCCAGAAGTATTCGTATGCGGCGATTGTGCATCCTTGCCATTCGCAGCTAGCGCGCAAGCAGCGGAGTCTCAGGCAGAACAAATTGCCAATGTCGTCGTAGCTGGCTGGAAAGGCGAAACGCCAAAAGTACAACCGCTCAAGCTAAAAGGCACACTCGGCGCACTCGGCAAACACGCTGGCTTCGGTTCCGGCTTTGGCTTTGGTGGCAAAAGCTCTGTAACCGGTCGTGTACCGCGTCTGCTGAAAAGTGGCGTATTGTGGATGTCCAAGCATCATTTCGGCTAGATCCTACGCTGAAATAGCAATTGGATGAAAATACGCTGTGAAGTGTATCCTAACTAATTACAGAGACTCTTCTAACTAGTTACAGAGTATATTCTGACTTGCTACATCTTCGCTGGAAGCTGTGACAACGTATGGATATCCGACACAGCATGATCTCATATCAAAAAAACCTTCTGCATCCGTCGAGTGAAGCGATTGCTTCCTCTTGGAGTGCAGAAGGTTTTTTATGTTAAATCCATCGTCCTCAATAGTATCATGCTTGGCAGAAATCGGTGACCTCAATCGAGGTCCAAATTCGCCCATGCGTCGGCTTCGGCAATCTTTTCTTTGATTAGGGTATATAGGGAATCAGCATCGTCGGCTGATACAATTTCTCCATTTACGAGCGCGTACGGCATCGCATAACATTGTCCGCAGTTGCCCAGACAACCATATTCCACAACATCATAATCCGGGTGATTCTCTAGTTCTTTCAAGATTGCGTCCGTGCCATTATGCATATTGCTCTGACAAAATTCAATAATCGGTCTCATCATACGTAACACTCCAATCTGTATTGCGGTACATCTTTTTTATTCTAGCACGATGTGCTCGTTCTGTGCCGGATAATAAGGCGATTTTTAAAATAAATTTGAAATGAGTATAAAAATCAATGTTACAAATGCTGAAATTGGTTTACTTTTATATTATAATGTAGTTACGAAAGGAGTTGAACAATATGAGTGATAATAGCGTACAAACACAAATGTATGATGAAGTGCTTGAAGTGCTGGATAAATTGCGTCCGTTCCTGCAGCGCGATGGCGGTGACGTGGAATTGGTAGACGTTGAAGACGGTATCGTCAAACTGAAACTGATGGGTGCATGCGGTAGTTGCCCAAGCTCCACCATCACGCTGAAAGCCGGTATTGAGCGCGCCCTTTTCGAAGAAGTTGAAGGTGTAGAAGAGGTTGTACAGGTATTCTAATCTGTCTCCTGTTCATGCTTAATGTATAGGCGATTACCAGCCAAAAGAGACCTTTCCATTGCGGAAGGTCTCTTTTTTATATGCCATTTGATATCACTATTATTTACCAACATATGGACGAATGGGGTCTAGACCACCGGAAATGTCCATAATATTACCAGTGATAAAATCGGAATTCTCTTCGCACAGGTACGAAATCACGCGAGCAATATCCTCGCCGCTGCCGGGGCGTCCACGCGGAGTTTCTCCGTCGCTCATGCCGAGTACATCCTGAATGCGCTTTTCTTTGTTATCGCCACGTATATCGCCTGGGCAGATCATATTCACGGTGATTCCGTTAGATGCTTCTTCAACAGCCAACGTTTTTGTAAACGAGACCAGCCCGACTTTAGCTGCTGCATATACTGCACGGTGCGGCCAAGAACGCGACTCGGCAGCGTGACCGAAGCCAAAGTGGATAATACGTCCCCATTTGCGCTCTCGCATACTAGCCAGTACTCTATGATCCAGCAGCATGGTGCCGATCAGATTGCCCTGTAGCAGCTCCATAATCTCAGAGCGCTGATAGTCGGCAAACAAACGTCGTTCACGGATAAACGGCCCTGCATTGTTCACCAGAATATCCACATTGCCCAGTTGTCGCTCTACCTCGTCGATCAGCCGGTCGATATCTTCTTCCTGCGATACATTCGCCTGCACTGCAATACAGCGCACACCCATATGTTCAATCTGCCGCTGAAGTTGCTCCGCCTCATGCCGGCTGTGTACGTAATTCAATGCAATATCATGACCCTGGCTCGCTAATGTGAGCGCCGTCATTTTACCAAGACCTTTGGCACTTCCGGTAATTAGGGCGGTTTTACGTTCCAATCGTGTGCCTCCTTCGATCCATCCTGCTTGTGTTTCCTTTTCAGTGTACCGATTTATTTGCCATTATGTCAAAGCAACCAGCAAATCTATGCCCATATTCTGATCATGCAGCATCCTCAAGCAGGTTAGCTATCAAATTCCTTACCCGTGCCGCTATCGGTTTGAAACCACACGATATTTGCAGTACATTAGAACCAGAGACATCCAAAGCTGCGGATAGCCTTACACAGACACACGATGAAAGGAGTACGACGATGAGTTCAGCCAAAGTCAAGACGAATGCGATGCGCATTCTGGACAAAGAACATATCCTCTACTATGTACACGAATATGATCCCGAAGATGGTCAAATACACGGCAATGCCGTAGCCGAAAGAATCGGCAAACCCGCCGAGGTCGTACATAAAACGCTCGTCACTCGCGGCAAACAGGGACTGCACATCTTCGTCATTCCGGTTGCCGAGGAACTCGATCTGAAAAAGGCAGCGCGCGTCGCAGGCGAGAAAAAGCTAGATATGCTGCCTGTAAAAGAACTGCTTGCTCACACCGGCTACATTCGCGGTGGCTGCTCGCCAGTCGGTATGAAAAAGCTATATCCTACTTTTATCGATCATCGCGCGCAGACACTGGACATGATGATCGTCAGCGCTGGGAAAGTCGGTATGCAAGTGGAACTTGCTCCACAGCAATTGGCAGATGTGGTCAAAGCCCATTTTGCCGAAGTTTGTATGTGATTATATGAATATAGGGGAAAAAGCATTCTGTCTGTAGCAGATAGAATGCTCTTTTGATTATCAAAACAGGTTACCAAAAACGATATTGGTATATCTTGCGATTCGTCCTCAACAACAAAAAGGCACGTTATCTCTACTACGATAACGTGCCTCTTGTATCCATGATTCACTTTTCAGGTGATACTCGGAATCTGATTCGACCATCCATACATTAGAACTTAAAATGCAGGGATAACTGCACCTTTGTACTGTTCTTCAATGAATTTCTTCGTATCGTCGGAAGTCAGTGCTTTTGCCAGCTTTTGGATCGCTTCGGAATCTTTGTTGTCCGCACGGGATACCAGGTAGTTGGCATATGGAGCGCTGCTGTCTTCGACGATCAGCGCGGATTTGGGATCAATCTTCGCTTCCAGTACATAGTTCATGTTGATCATCGCCAGATCGACTTGATCCAGTTGACGAGTCAGCATCGCTGCATCCAGCTCTTTAAATTGCAGGTTTTTTGGGTTGGATGTGATGTCTTTGGTAGTCGAAGTGATGTTTGTTTTGTCTTTCAGTTCGATCAAACCATTGTTAGCCAGCAGGATCAGTGCGCGCGCACCGTTGGATACTTCGTTCGGGATTGCGATCGTTGCACCATCAGGCAGTTGGTCGATAGAAGTGTACTTTTTGGAATACCCACCGAAAGGCTCGATGTGTACGCCCTGTACAGTTACCAGATCCATACCGCGGGATTTGTTTTGCTCATCCAGGTAGGGCTTGGTTTGGAAATAGTTTGCATCCAGTTTACCATCGTTCAGCTGTACGTTCGGTTGGATGTAATCAGTAAATTCAACAACGTCCAGGTTTACGCCTTCCGCTTCCAATGTTGGTTTCAGATGGTTCAGAATTTCAGCATGTGGTACAGCTGTTGCGCCAACGCGCAGTGTGACTGGCTCGCTAGAGCTACCGGAAGTACCAGATTGTGCGGATTCATTGCTAGTGCTGGAAGAACTGTTACCGCAAGCGGCAACAACCGCGATCAGCATAACGCTAAGAAGTGCAAGCAACCATTTTTTCATGTTCATGTTCCCCTTTTTCTAATGTGTATTTGTATGATAAAAGTGTCATAAACGCATTATACCTACCCGATAACTTGCTTATCGGCGTGAAAAATGAATCACCAGGCGATCGCCCAGCATTTGTAGCGCTTGTACGATCACAACCATCAGCACAACCGCAACGAGCATGACGCCCATATCATAACGGTAGTATCCGTAGTTGATTGCCAGCGTACCCAGTCCGCCTGCACCGATCATACCTGCCATTGCTGTATTCGATACGAGTGCAACGACCGTTACCGTCAGACCAGCAAGCAGTCCCGGCATCGCTTCGCGCAGCAATACTTTGCCTACAACCTGTCCAGTTGATGCACCCATTGCATAAGCGGCTTCGATTACACCACGATCTACTTCACGCAGTGCCGTCTCCACTAACCTTGCAAAAAACGGCGCAGCCGCAATGACGAGCGGCGGGATCGTTCCTTTGACACCAAGTGTCGTACCAACAATCAGATCCGTGACCGGCAACAATGCCACGATCAGGATAATAAATGGTACTGAACGCAAAATGTTCACGATAACTGACAATACCGTATACAAGCCGCGTAAAAAGCCAGATGTAGAACGAGCAGTCATAAACAGCAACACGCCCAGCGGTAAACCGATCAGCAAGGTAAACAGTCCAGATGCTCCAACCATCTCCAGCGTCTCAATCGTCGCCGTACCGAATTCGCCCCAGTCAATCTGTGAAAAGTCCAGTTCGCCAAAGTTGCTCACGATTCTATCACCTCCACATTCAGACCTTCGGCTTTCAGCATATCCAGCGTCCGCTGAACCGCAGCCGGTTCGCCGTCAAAACGTACGACCAGTTGTCCGTACGGTACACTTTTGAGCGTTCCGATCGTCCCCTGCAAAATGGCAAAGTCTACACCAGTCTCACGTACCGCGCGCGATAAAATCGACTCGTACGTCTTCTCGCCAAGGAAGGAAACTTTGACAGCCGTCGAAGATGCACTGTGTGGACCTGCTAACACGGCATCCAGCAAGGAGCCTTCACTAGATTCACGAGTAATAAAGTCGCGTGTAACTACATGTTTCGGCTTCAGAAATACTTCTGCTACCGGACCTTGCTCGACAATGCCACCCTGATGAATGACTGCGACGCGATCACAGATCGTCTGGATTACGTTCATTTCATGCGTAATCAACACAATCGTCAGATGGAAGCGCTGGTTAATGTCTAGCAGCAGATTGAGGATCGATTGGGTCGTCTGCGGATCAAGCGCCGATGTCGCTTCATCGCATAGCAGCACATCTGGATCGCTTGCTAGTGCACGAGCGATGCCGACACGCTGCTTTTGTCCACCAGACAGCTGCGCTGGATACTTGCGCGCGTGTGCTTCCAGACCGACCAGATTTAGCAATTCCTGCACGCGGGAGCGAATTTTGGCTTCCGGCGTTTTAACCAGACGCAACGGGAAAGCGATATTATCATACACCGTTGCTGAGGACAGCAGATTGAAATGCTGAAAGATCATGCCGATTTTGCGGCGACGGGTTTGCAATGCCCGCTTGCCGAGCCGGGTCATATCTACATCGTCGATCCAGACATGCCCGGAAGTCGGACGCTCCAACAAATTGATACATCGGATGAGCGTACTTTTGCCTGCACCGGAATGACCGATCACACCGAAAATTTCACCTTTTTCAATCGACATGTTCAGGTTGTCCAGTGCCGGACTCAGGTTCTTGCCTTTTCCATATACTTTGGTTAAGTTCTCAAGACGGATCAAACGTAGGGTCCTCCTCCCTGTTGTCAATCATGTTGTGATTTCGTTCGTATCTATTTTCAACCGGTTCTTTTTTATACACAAAAAGAGCCCATTTCCTGCAGAAAAGGGCTCTCTATCCGTAAGATATTGCCTTCTCATCTGCCAAAATCACAGACTGTGCATATGCTGTACAGCTGTCATCTTGTAGGATTTAGCACCATGTCATTTTGAAAAGGCACATGCCATTCACAAAATCGGTTGCCGGGCTTCATCGGGCCAGTCCCTCCACCACTCTCGATAAGAAAATATGAAAACATCGAATGAAAATCTTTACTCAGTATAGTGAACTTCACAGTCTTTGTAAAGTGCAAAATGGGCTTTTTTCACCTATTTCAGCAAATATTCATATTGGTAGAAAGTTCCGCCATTTCCCGTTCACATCGAGTTGGATTGGAAATTAAAATACGTAAAACGGCATATACTGCTAGAACGTGATCGTTGCCATTGCCTACAAAAACAGCTGACAAACACGAATATATCCGTGCTGTCAGCTGTACGTGGCTCGTGGCTCGTAGCTCGTAGCTCGTGGCTCGTGGCTCGTGGCTCGTGGCTCGTGGCTCGTGGCTCGTGGCTCGTGGCTCGTGGCTCGTGGCTCGTGGCTCGTGGCTCGTGGCTCGTGGCTCGTGGCTCGTGGCTCGTGGCTCGTGGCTCGTGGCTCGTGGCTCGTGGCTCGTGGCTCGTGGCTCGTGGCAATTATACTGTAATCATTATCGTGGCGCAGGTACGCCTTTGTCGCCTGGTGTTTCTTTGTTCCATGCGTCCGGTGCGATTTCGCCGCGTGGTCCACGGCTTAATTGCCACGTACGCAAACTCATGTAACATAGAATCCCGAATAAGAACTGAATGAGCAATGTATGTGTCATCGTAGCGAAGAAATAAATTTCCGGCACACTCATCGTAAAGATGTTCACTGCACCGCTCACAAATTGCAGCAAAATGAACAGAACGGCGATCAGACCCATTTTGCGGATACCCGGATTGTTCGGATGATACCGGTAAGCGTAATGACCGAGAATCGCAATGACGATCACCAACGCGACCGCTGCCACACGATGCAGGAAGGCAACGGCTACACCGCCAGACAATTCCGGCACAATCGCTCCATTACAGAGCGGGAAGCCCGAACAGCCACCGCGTGAATCGGTATGTGTAACGAACGCTCCAGTATACACGACGATATACGTGAAGATTGTTGCAAACCAAGTCAGGTTACGGAAGCCTTTGCTGACAGGTGGCTGATTGGACAGATCATGCGTCCGCTGACGTATATGGAGCCGCCGTGCAGTGAACGCCATCAGCATGGAGCTAGAGAAGGCGATCATCGAGAACCCAAAGTGCAATGCCATAACAGCCGAAGATTGTGAAAATACAACTGCCAGTGCGCCCATAATCGCCTGCAATACGACGAAAATAAAGGTCAGCAACGCATACAGTCGCAATTCCCGATTTTTGTTAAAAAACATAAATCCGATAAACGAGAACAATGCGGTCAAACCGGCAAATCCGCTTACTGCCCGATGCGTGTACTCAATAAATGAAGAGATCGTATAGGCGGGAATAAATTTGCCATGACAAAGCGGCCATTGAGCGCCGCATCCCATCCCGGAGCCGGTCTTCGTAACGACTAGACCGCCCATGGTAGCCAAGAACATGGCGAGACAGGTTATATAGCTCAACCATTTTAACTGTTGAATCGTGATCAGTGGCTTGCGTGCCATAATAAGAATCACCCGCTGTTTAGTTAATAGTGACGTTCATGTGAAGTCCTCTTTTATTATAACGAAAGGACAGCCTGTGATACCGCAGGCTTTGTGACAAAAAACGATCAATCTTGCCTACATATCCAACAAAAACAGCCTGCCCCGCATCAGATCGGAACAGGCTATTGACTTGCAATTGTTATTCAGCAGTTTGTGCATTCAATGTATGGTACACCTCAACCGCACGATCGAGAAACTGCTCAATTTCTTGACGGGATTTGCGTGCTTTGTTCACAAAACGGATCAATTCTTTGCCGTTTGCATACGCAACAAAGCTTGGGATGCCGAGAATATTTTGCTCCTGACTCACGTCGCCTACACCGTCTACATCGACTTCTACCAGTGTCAGACGATCCGCATAGTTAGACTCTACCTCTGGCATAAATGGATCGATAAATTTGCAGTCTCCACACCAGTCGGCTTTGAACACGGCAACCGTCAGTTCTGGTGAAGCAATAGCTGTATGGAAGCTTTCGCTTGTATTAATGATTTGCATCACATATTCCTCCTTTTGAAACATAGTATGACTTTGTATCTACCACCTAAGAGATTGTAGATACGTGCTGCGGACGATCAGCGATCCTGTCCAATGCAGCAATGTTGAGCAAAAATCAAATCAAGATGCTCTGCCGCGCTGCAATCTCATGAGCGGACTGAGCAATTTGCGTAGTGGTCCCGGATACGTGGATAATTCCTCGGCTCGTACCACACGCAGCACAACAAGTGAAACAGGATAAATAATCAGCGTTGCTATTCCTACCATACAACAACCAATGAAAAATGCAACCCTGTGGTTCATATATGCTGTCAGCGCAATGCCCGCCTGATTGAGTAGCAGACCGACTACTGTCAAAATCATCACCGTCAGAATAAAGCCAATCCAGCGATTACCGAGCACAGAGAACGGCACTACCTGACGCAGCGAACGCAAATTAAGTACTGTGATCAGGATAAAGCATAATCCGGTCGCTGCGATAATACCGTAGATGCCTAGCAGCGGTGCCAGCGCCACGCTCATGATCAATTTTAATACGATACCAGCAAGCACATGGAACATAGACAGATTGACTTTATTAATCCCGATCAGCATGGAGTTGGTCGTCATCATCGTAATCTGGAAAATCGTGCCCAGTGTGAGCAGCGCGATAATACCTGCTCCTTCGGTATTCGTAAACAGCAAGCCGTTAATTGAGTACGCTGCCGTCGTCAGCATCAATACGATCGGAATACCGGTCAATACCGATATACGCAGCGCTAGTGAAATCTGACGTTTCAGATTATCTTCTTCCCGGCGCGCATAAGCTGCCGAGATGATCGGAATGAGCGATGTACTGAGTGCAATCGCTAGAATCGGCGGAATACCGGCAATGCTTTGTGCACGCGTACCGAGAATACCGAGTGCCGCAGTTGCTGCCGCATCGCCGATATGACCGACTAACAGCGGCTTGATCAGCGTACCATCAATAAAGTTTACCGCCGGAATCGTCAGCGACGAGATAACAATCGGAATCGACAATTTGAAAATATCACCATAAATTTGGCGCAGTGGAATTACTGTTTCCGATTGCAGCGATGTTGCATGGATTCGATTCGCTGCATCCTGACGACGCAATTTCAAAGTATAGTACAGCATAACGGCAAATGCCCCGATACTCCCCAGCACACTACCAAACGATGCTCCGGCTGCAACTTCAATATCGCCGTAACCAATCCGCAGCAACGTATATGCGAGCAAAATGGCAGTCAACACACGCGCAAACTGCTCAATAATTTGCGAGATACCTCCGGCAGACATCATATTGCGTCCTTGAAAATACCCGCGCATCATCGCAATTGCCGGGAACAGCAGCAGAGATGGCGCGATTGCCTGCAATGCCAGTGCCGCAGACGGTTCTTTTGCCATTTGTGCGTAATACGGTGCCCCTATGTACATCAGCAGCGTCATCACTACACCGGCTGCTCCCGCGAATAACAGCGCCGCATAATAAATGCGCTGTGCTTCATGTGGTCGTCCGAGTGCATAGCGTTCGGACACCATTTTGCTGAGCGTACTTGGAATACCGGCTGTGGCAACCGCCAATAGCATTAAATACACATTATTCGCTAGCGTAAACGAAGCATCCCCGGTAAACCCGAGCATATGCTCCAGCGGCACGCGCTGTACCAGACCAAGCACGCGCGCAACGAGTGCAGCGGCTGCCAGAATGATCGTGCCTTTAATAAATGATTCGCCTTTGGACAAAATAATTCCCCTTCTCTCAGTGCCATATTGCAAACTAGCAGACAATATAAAAACCGGAAGGCTGATTCGCCTCCCGGTCGTCGTTTTACGTCAGCATTACTATTATAGACACGCATCGCCCCGCTTCGCAATGCGACAAAACAAACGAAATCGTCAGTTAGCCACAATCCAGATGATCCAGACACCGATCATCGCCAGTTGCAAAATAATCTTTACAACGGCACTGGCGAATAGTCCAAGCACGGTTCCCCAGCCAACGCGCAGTGCATTTTGCCAATCGCGTCCCTGAATAAGTTCCGCCGAAACCGCACCGATCAATGGACCGAGGATCAGACCGAACGCCGGAATGACAAACGGACCAATCACCATACCGACAATCGACAGAATCACTGCCAATCGTGAACCGCCAAATTTCTTCGTTCCATAAGCACCGACCAAATAATCGGCAACGAGCAGCACGACTACGATCACCGTTTCAATGATCCAGAACCATGGTCCAAATTCATTAAAGGTGAAAAACCAGCCGTACACGAAAAAGGCAAAATAAATCGCTACAACCGAAGGCAGGATCGGATAAATTGTACCCAGCATCCCGACAATAAACAGGGCAATCACAAGCACCCAGCCGATAATCTCCATCGTCATATCTAGTCTCTCCTCATTGTGATGTCCGGTAAGCGGACAATCGAAATCGATGTGTATTGCTAGGAAGTCTTCTACATGACTCCATACGTTTGTATACCTGTATACTGTGCAAATGACACATTCGTTTCAAAAACATGTGGAGTCGGCTAGCTACATGTGTAGATGGTTCTGCCTAAGCAGCCTATTGCCTTACACGAGAATATGGTCGCGGATTACTTCTACAATGCCGTCGTCATTGTTGCTGGCGACGACCAGATCGGCTTCTTCTTTGACCGTATCCTGTGCATTGCCCATCGCTACGCCAAGACCGACCGCTTGGATCACCGCTAGATCGTTCAGACTGTCACCGACGGCAACTACCTCGGACATGTCGATATTCAGCAGCTTGCACACTTCAGCGATACCGGTTGCTTTGTTAATGCCGAGTGGATTGATCTCCAGATTGTACGGCGACGAATTGGAAATTTCCAGTCCGCCCATATTTTGCAGCGTCATCAGAATATCATGACGCAGTTCGTCATTTGGTGTGTTGTAGCCAAACTTGAGCCATTCCACCTGTTCCAGCGGCTGATCTTCGTTCAGCCAGTTATCGCGATTGTATAGACGCTCAACAGAATATGCCCAGAACCAAACGTCTTTGTCGATAGCAAGCTGGTGCATTTTGCGGATATTGTCCGGGTCGAGCAACGTACGACGATGCAGCTCGCGTGGGGACTTCCATACTTCGCTGCCGTTTACGGTGACCATCGGTGTTTCCAGTCCAAGCTCTTGTCCGTATGGCAATGCGCTGGAAGCAGCGCGACCGGTGGACAGGCAGACATGGATGCCAGCGTCCATCGCTTTGTGAATCCATTTGCTTGTTTCGAGACTGATCTCGTGGTTATCATTGAGCAGGGTGCCATCCATGTCGAGGGCTAGTAGTTTGTATTTAGGGGTTGTCATTGGTGGAGCCTCCAGTTGAAATTTAGTCTGTTGGGAAGTGTAGGTGATGCTTGCGGTTTGATGCTTTATCCACTGCGGAAAAGAATAAGGGAACGTCCTCAGGTGGAGCCGCGGCAATCTTCTGATTAGGAGAGAATGAAGATTCCCGCCCCTCCAAAATCGTCCTTGTCCCTTATTCCTTCCCTCCGTTCCGTGCATATTGTTACTCTCACTTCTCACTTCTCACTTCTCACTTCTCACTTCTCACTTCTCACTTCTCACTTCTCACTTCTCACTTCTCACTTCTCAAAATTATAGCGATGTAGGCATAAAGGTATTCAAAACTGAATGCAATATATACATGCAGTTTGAGAAAGTAATGGGATTGTTGAGCATTTTGGGATTGGTAGTGCATGTACAGTTTTGTGAGGTGGTCTATATTCGCAATCTCAGTAACTTCATATCAAGATAAGTGTAGCATACTCTGATTGGTGCTCTCAAAATTTTTTGTAAAATGTAAATGAAGTTTTCGTAAGATTTTTCTTTTGACTCATTTGTTCCTATGCTTATTCGCCAAGGGAGAATGGGAGCATGGTTGGGGTGGTGGACAATTGGCAATTTGCTAGTTCACAATCAATTTCAATAATCAGTAAAAAGGTACAGTGCGTATGGCACTGTACCTTTTATGTTAGCTGATGTTCTGGTTGTGTATTGGTATGGATTGGACATGTAGTTGGAATAGCGAGTGAACGTATATACATGGTGCTCTATGCCACTTGTTTGCTTGCATCTTACGCTGTTCCCGATTATTTGGCTGGGATGGCGCGGGTTTGGCGCCATTTGCGCAGAAGGATGCCGTGGCGGGGGGAAAGCAGGAACGTGATGATGAACAGGATACCTGCTGTGGTGACGATGCTGCCGCCGATGGAGGCGTTTAAGATGTAAGCGGCGGCGTAGCCTAGAATGGAACTGGCGACGCCGACGGCTACGCTGGACAGCAGCATCATGTGCAGACGGTCGGTCAGCAGGTAGGCAGTAGCTGCCGGGATGACGAGCATACCGACGACGAGGATTGCGCCTACGCTTTCGAAGGATGCTACTGATGTCATAGACACCATACCCATGAGCAGGTAGTGGAACAACAGTACCGGAATGCCGCAGGCTGCGGCGAGTGCCGGGTCAAAGGCAGTTAGTTTGAATTGTTTATAACATAGTGTTAATAGTGTTACGACGACTAGCAAGGTGAAGCCTAGCATCCACACAGAACGCGGTCCCATGTCTATGCCGTTGAATGCCCACGTATCCCATTGCACATAGGCGATCTCGCCGAATAGGACACAATCGAGATCCAGATCAATATTGCGCGCGTTCAGACTTACAACGATGACGCCGATCGCGAACAGCGCGGTGAAAATAATGCCGATAGACGCATCTGACTGTACACCGGAGCTTTGCAGCCATTGAATGAGGAAGACCGCCAGCAGTCCGAGCGCTGTGGCACCGATCATCATTGCGAGCGAATCGCGTCCGCCACTAAATAGAAAAGCAATGGCGATGCCCGGCAACACAGCATGGCTGATGGCGTCGCCGATCAGTGCCATTTTGCGCAAAATAAGAAAGCACCCGAGCAATCCGCAGCTTGCCGACATTAGAATCGCTGTCGTAATAATCCAAAAATCACTGCTCATGCGTCGCCCCTCCGTTTCGCTGCCATTGTTGTCGATTGCGTCGATGCTGCCACATGCGTGCCAGCCAGCCGCGGCGCGGTGATGCCAATGCCGATATAGCAAAAATCAACGTTGCCGCCAATACGGTTACTGGTCCGGTCGGCAGCTGTGATACCATGCCACTCCATAACGTACCTACCATTCCGCTGACAGCGCCGAATATGCCCGCTAGTATGAGCATGATGTGCAGGCGATCTGTCCAATAGCGTGCCGCAACCGCTGGCGTAATCAGCAACGCCGACATCAGCACAACGCCAACTGCCTGAATACCGGATACGACCACTACGACCGTTAATAGCAAGATCAACTGCTCCAGCCAGACCACCCGCCAGCCCAAGCCACGGGCAAAATCACGATCAAAGCTGATCAGCTTGAACTGTTTGAAGAGCAAGCCGCACAGCACGAGTAAAACAACGCTAATTCCTGCCAGCAAATACAAATCTTCACGCATCATCGACGCCGCTTGACCGAACAGAAATTTGTCCAGCCCACTTTGCCCACCATCTCCACTATGTTGAATCCGGGTCAACAATAGCACACCGATGCCAAAAAAGAGCGACAACACAATGCCTAATGCCGCGTCTTGCTTGATCCGTGAATAAGTCGTAATCCAGCGTATACCGAAAGTAGCAATTACCCCGGCAATCAATGCTCCGATAAAAAAGCCAAGCGCCGATTTCACCCCGGTCAGCATAAAAGCGATACAGATGCCCGGCAATGCCGCATGGGCGAGCGCATCGCCGATCAGGCTACGCTTTTGCAAGACCATGTAGCAGCCGATCACGCCGCTGCTTAATCCGAGTAACATGCAGCCTGCGATAATCCAGCGCACATTCGGATCGCCAAGCATGTATATGAGCAGTTCCATTCTGTATCCCTCCTTATTTGCCGGCGATGATCATGCCGCCTTGATCGTTATGTTGCAGAAATGTAATTTTGCCGCCATACGCACGTTGCAGGGTCTCGGCTGTAAATGTCTCACTGACCGGACCAGCTGCGATCAGTTCACGATTCAGCAGCAGCACATCGTCAAAATACGATGCCACCGTCGATAGATCGTGATGCACAACAAGCACCGTTTTGCCTTGCTGCTTGAGCTGCTCCAGCAGTGTGATGATCGCCTTTTCCGTTGTGGCATCTACACCGGCAAACGGTTCGTCCATCAGATACAAATCCGCCTGCTGTGCCAGTGCTCGCGCCAAAAAGATACGCTGCTGCTGTCCGCCAGACAACTGGCTAATCTGACGATCTGCATAGTCTGCCATGCCAACCTGACGCAGGCACTCCATTGCGGTTTCTTTTTCCCGTTTGCCCGGACGACGGAACCAGCCGAGTCGTCCATATGTGCCCATCAGTACAACATCCAGCGCATGCGTCGGAAAATCCCAGTCGACCGATTCGCGCTGCGGCACATAACCAATCCGTTTCCGCTGCTCTGTATACGTCTTGCCATAAATGTGTACCTGTCCGCTGAGCGTTGGTACTAATCCCAGCATCGCTTTGAGCAGCGTTGATTTACCAGCACCGTTCGGTCCAAGCAGACCGATGAGCCGACCTTCGCCCAGTGTAAAAGAGACATTTTGCACGACAGGCTTTTTGTGATAACTAACCGTCATATTCTCTACACGGAGCGGATAATCATTTGCAGAGATAGACCTGCTCGTAGTCTCTGTTGCGGTTGATGCCGTAACTGATGTAGTCATGGAATGACCCTCCTTGCTCGTGATTGGTATGATGAACGTTTCTACATAGGATACTATTCGCTGATCGTTACGATTCAGCTATGGATCGATCCTATGCTCTTTCGATGCAATATGTTATTTCAGCGCATTGACGATCGTTACGGTGTTGTGTTTGACCATGCCTACGTATGTGCCTGCTTCACTGTCAGCAGCGCCAAGGGCATCGGAGTACAATTCACCGCCAATGCTCACCTGATGACCTTGCTCTGCGGCTCCGGCAATGATAGCTTCCATCGAACGTGCCGGGATGCTACTTTCGACAAATACAGCTTTGATACCGCGTTCTACTAACATATTGCGCAGCTCGACGACATCTTTGGAGCCATATTCCGAAGCGGTGCTGATGCCCTGCAATCCGCGTACTTCAATATCGTAAGCATCGCCATAATATCCAAAAGCATCATGGGCGGTGACCAGCACCCGACTTTGCTGCGGAATATTCGCAATTTGCTGCTGTACATCGGTATGCAGCTGCTCTAGCTCTTTTAAATACGTATCCGCATTGCTGCGATAAGCATCTGCATGAGCAGGATCGGCAGCTACCATAGCATCGCGGGCACGTTCAACCGCACTCATCCACAAACTGACATTGAACCAGATGTGCGGATCATGCTCAGTTGTATTTTCCTCACTTTGACGTAGACGCTCTGGCTCGATCTGGTCGGTGATCGCAACAACTTGTCGCGTATCGCTCATCTTTTCCAAAATGTCGGTCATGCTACCTTCCAGATGCAATCCGTTGTACAGCACCAAATCGGCATCGTCCAGCTTGCGAATATCGCCTTGAGACGCTTTGTACATATGCGGATCGACGCCCGGTCCCATCAGACCGACAACTTCCACATGCTCGCCGCCTATTTCTCGCGCGGCATCGGCAATCATGCCAGTAGTGGCAGTAATATGCAAAATGCCATCTTCCGGTTCACCCGCTGCCTGTCCACTACTGCACCCGGAAAGGACGACAATCAGAGCAATGAGCATGGCAGACTGCATCCAACGACGACGCCATGTGCGAACAGACTGGATATGACGTATTACTACCGCTGACGATAAAGTCTCCATAGCTTGATTTTGTTTGCCAGTCTGAACGTGTTGATCTGTTTGCGCATGATGTACAGCATCTGCTGATGCATGAGAAGAATGTTGGGAGGATGATTGGGATGGCAATTGCTTGTTGTACATAAATGATTCCCCTTTCGTCATTCGCTTTTGATTATGGATGGAATGTATGAACTCAATGTTTCCTCTATGACTTTATTTTTATATACACCATATTTGTTTCCTTAGTGCAAATTTTAAGGTGTAGGGAAAGAAAAAACAAGAATGTAATTTTGAACATATTCATTTCAAGACAATAGAAAAAAGCCTGTTTGTCTATGAAAGAACAAACAGGCTTGCTTCAACTAGCGTTGTGTATCTTTTTGTTGATCGTCTTTTGCATGTGGGTAAGACGGTCTATTTTGCAATTTATCAGAAGTGGATGCAGGCTTACTGTTGGATATTATCCATTTGCGCATCGGCATTTTGATTTTGCGTTTTCTTCGGTACACCGTCCAGACCGTACTCCTGATCGTAAGCGTCAAAGATTTTGACCGCAACTGGTGCCGCGCTACGAGAACCGAAGCCGCCTTCTGGAATAACAACTGCGACAGCCAGTTTCGGGTTATCACGTGGGGCGAAGGCGATGAACACACCGTTATCGACAATTTTGCCGTATACGGATTGCTGGGATGTACCTGTTTTGCGCGCAACATCATAGCGATAGTTGTTCAGTACTTCCACTTTACTGCGCATTCCGTTAATAACTACGTTCCAGTCTTCCGCTGGGAAATTGATGGTGTTAAGCACTTCACGTCCATATGTTTTGACCGTATTGCCTTTGGCATCTGTAATTTTGCTGACAAACTGAGGCTTTAAGCGCTCGCCACGGTTAGCGATTGTAGTTACATACTGCGCCAATTGTAATGCAGTATAACGCCCCTGCTGACCAAAAGAAGCATATGCCATCGCCGCCTGTGCACTACCGGCAGCTTTGATATTCGTATATTCACCACGTCCGGGATTCTCGTAAGGTAGACCGCTTTGCGTCGATACACCCAATCCAAATTCCTTCATGTATTTGTCCCACACATTGACCGATTCGTTGCCGTATTTGCTGTATAACGGTTTACCAACCATATCAATCATAAACGCATTGGACGATTTTTGAATAGCAGTTGAAGGAGTTAATGAGCTTAATACTTCACCCAATGCATTTCTGACTCGCGTTTCGTAGCCTGCTTTACCAAACTCAGCATAGCCGCGATCATAGTAACCAGCATAAGGTCCAAAAAATCCTTCCTTCATCCCAATGAGTACACTAAGCGGCTTAATAACCGAGCCCATCAGCACAAGCGACGAAGCACGTCTGCCATTGTAAATCTCCCGAATGGTACCGTTTGGATAATACGGTTCAATCGCCTTCAATTGTTCAGCTGTCGGTGACTGCGACCAGATCATCGGATCGTAGTCCGGCATACTTGCCATGGCAACGACATTCCCTGTATCGACTTCCATCGCCACTGCATACCCAGTCAGCGCATTGGCAGCATGAGCAGTACCGCTACGATATGAACGCAGAAATGCCACTTGATCCGTAATTGCCTGCTGAGTAGCCAGCTGTACATTTTTATCAATCGTCATCCACAGATTGTAGCCCTTTTGCGGCGGTGTCAGCTCTGATCGTCCGTCTACACGATTGAGTGCATTAATCGGTGTGCTGCGAACGCCATTTTGACCGCGCAGCTCATCTTGGAACGTATACTCCAATCCGTCTACACCGACCAGTTCGGTATCCATATACCGTTCATCAGTTCCGCTAAGACGCGCGCGGTTTTTGTATTTGTTCATACTGGATTTTACACCGGAAAATCCTTTCAAATAGCCAATCGTCTGCACAGCTACACGATCCGGGCTATACTCGCGGATACTTTCTTCACGTACTTCAATTCCTCGATATTCGTCCTTATGCTCCAAGAAATAAGCGATTTCTTTGTTACTCAGGTCTTTCTTGATTCGACGCGGAGTATAGCCGTAGTTTTTACGATACGTAATATCCATCGCTTCGATAATCTGATCGGCAGTCATCTTATTGTTCGGGTCGCCATATGTATTGAATACCCGCTTCAGATCGCCGACAATTTTCAAAAATTCATCTTTGTTCTCATCCAGACGATAGTCTTTGCTTAATGTAAAATAAAGCGATTGCGTCGATAGCGAATACGCAATCTTGCTGCCCGACGCATCGTAGATGATGCCCCTGCTCGGCATAATCGGCGTCTCATTGTTCACGATACTGGACTCCGCTTCCGTCAAGGTTGGACCTTCTACAAACTGTAAAATTGCCAGTCGCACGACCAGCACACTAAAGATCAGAAACGTGGCAAAAAAGAAAATATTCAAACGGATCGAAAACTGCCGCCGGTGACTCTCTTCAAATTCTTCGGAATCGGTCGAATTCCATTTTTTCATCGACTGGGTAAACCTCCTATTTGCTACAAAATATAAAATCAAGCGACAGGTATATGATTCATATTCAACAATTTTCATATTCCATAATATGTAGTTGTTTCTTCATTTTAGCATATGTGTGAACAAGAACAAATGCCATTCAACATCCTGAGCAAAATATGTGTAATACCTTATTCCACCTACAAAATGGAGAAGGTCATACCTTATGAATCATGTTCTAACGTTTTAGATGCAAAAGCCCCGGAAGTTCCCTTCCGAGGCTCATTATATTCTATCTCCCAATGTACGAACCGATCTTCAAAATGTAACTGGTAGCGAAGCCAGACTTTGAGACGACAGCGAGAAATGCCAGACGATATCGTCGCGCGGAATGCCTAGTCGAATATTCGGCATGCGTTGCAGCAATGTCGTAAATGCCACATCCCCTTCCACCCGTGCCAGCGGAGCGCCCAGACACATATGCACACCATTGCCAAATGCGAGATGACGGTTAATATCGCGCGTAATATCCAATTCCTCGGATTGCTCAAACTGATGCTCATCCCGATTCGCCGATTTATTGAATACGATCACTGTATCGCCCTTCTGAATCTGTTGACCGCCAAACTCAATATCTTCTTTAGCAAAACGTGGACCGACAATCGTAGATGGACCGTTAAAACGTAGTAACTCCTCTACTGCATTCGGGATCAAGCTATGATCGTTTTTGAGCTTTTCTAATTGCTCTGGGTAATCGAACAGCATCAGCATACCGGTCGCAATCAGATTGGATGTCGTCTCATGGCCGGCAAAGATCAGTAATGTGATCATTGAGGTCAATTCGTCTACACTAAGCTTATCGCCTTCTTCTTCAATCGCAATCAACTGACTGATCAGATCATCCTGCGGATGCTTACGCTTTTGCTCAACCAGTTGCAGCGTATATTCACCAAATTTGCGCATATTGTCAGCGACGCCGGGATCGGTTTTACCAAGTCCCAGACCGCTTGCCAGCGCATCCGACCATTCCTGAATGCGAATATGATCTTCCTTTGGTACGCCCAGCATTTCCGAGATTACCCGAATCGGCAGTAAAAAAGCATAATCGTTGACCAGATCCATATGCCCTTGCTCCTGCACCTGATCCAGCAGCTCGTCTGCAATTTGCTGCACTCTCGGTCTGAGACCCTCCATATACCGCGGCGTAAATGCCTTGGATACCAATCCACGTAATCGACGATGATCCATACCGTCGGACGTATGCATCGATTTGCCAGTAAAGAAGGTCGCTGGACCCGACGGATCCGCCTGCTGCTTCAATGCGCGATTCGGCGGCTCGTATCCTTCGATCAATGCTGGATCGACCGTAAAATGATTGCGATCCTTCAGCACAGCTATCGCCTCTTCCATACGTGTAACGAGCCATGCCGGACGCTCCGACAATCCCCACGGCGAAGCAATCGGAACAACGGGTGCGACACCGCGTACTTCCGCAATGGCTGGAAATGGATTATCGCCTGCCTCACCTTTGAAGATACGAAATGCTTTGTCAGATACTTGCGTATTGGATGGATTCATAATGAATAACCTCCTGTTGTTGTTTTGATGTGAATGCAGGAGTCTCTCCCGTGAAATAAATAGTAAACCTACCTAAAATCAATCGCAAGTTTCCTATTTTTCGCAAAAACGTAACATAACACTCATTTACTGCTAGTGTGATTGGAAGTGAGCATGCCATTTTACCCAGTTTTTGAAGGTGCTAAAATAGACATATCATTCTCTATATCCCTTGCTGTATATCGTATGAATAGATTCTTGCTACTTTTACATGGATGTGTGTAACGCGCTTTTTTACTTTGGATCAGTGTACGCCTGTAGACTACCCGTTTAGCATAAAAAATGATAATAATTACTTAGTATAAATGAACATATGTATTTTTAATAATAAGTACTTTTCACTCTACATTATAGAATGTACTTTCAGATCTTAGAATAAACAAAAAAGAAGCAAGCGTATCGCCTGCTTCTTTTTGTACTTTGACGAACAGATGCTAAATCGTGATCTGTTGGCTGATTATACTATTATTGACTTGTGTTCGTGCTATCCGCATTCGCATCTGTCGATTGTTTTTTCGGTACGCCATCCAGACCGTATTCCTGATCGTAAGCATCGAAAATCTTACGAGCGACTGGCGCAGCACTTTGCGCACCAAAGCCACCTTCGGGAATCACGACAGCGACAGCCAGTTTCGGATTATCGCGTGGAGCAAAAGCGATAAATACACCGTTATCGACATTATGTCCATAAATGGATTGCTCGGATGTACCTGTTTTACGCGCGATAGCGTAAGGGAAATCATCGAATACCTGTACATCCGTTTGCATCCCTCTAATCACGGTGTTCCAATACTCATCTGGGAAACTAACCGTATTCACAACTTGCGCCTTGAATTGCTTCACCACATTGCCTTCCGAGTCCGTAATTTTACTAACCATCTGTGGTTTCAGACGTTTACCTCTATTGGCAATCGTTGTTACATACTGAGCCAGTTGCAGTGTTGTATATTTCCCCCCTTGACCGAAGGAAGCAAATGCCATTGCTGCCTGTGTACTACCCGCAGCTTTGACATTCAAATACTCACCGGAACCTGCACTTTCGCCAGGCAGCCCACTCTTTGTCGAAACGCCCAGTCCAAATTCTTTCATGTATTTATCCCATACATTGACTGAATCTGCTTGGTATTTGCGATATAGCGGCATGCCGACTTCATCAATCATGAAAGCATTGGAGGAATGCTGAATCGCAGTAGCAGGATTCAGACCACCATATACGTGCCCACTGGCATTTTTGATTTTGGTCGTATGCCCTTCTTTACCGATCTCGGCATATCCTCTATCTTGATAGTACGTATACGGAGTAATAACTCCTTCTTTTAATCCAATCAGTACCGTGAGCGGTTTGATAACCGAACCCATTAATACCATGGAAGAGGCATGACCTTCACGATATACCTCTTTGATCGTTCCGTTTGGATAATAAGGTGTAATATCCTTGATCTCATCGCTCGAAGGCGACGTGCCCCAGATATTGGAGTCGTAATCTGGCATACTTGCCATCGCAACAACGTTACCGTTAGTCACATCCATAGCGACTGCATAACCGGTTTGCGCATTGGGTGCATACGCATTCCCACTACGGTATGAGTGCAAATAGGACAATTGATCCGTAATCGCTTTTTGCGCTGCTAGCTGGACATTTTTGTCGATCGTCAGCCAGACGTTATCGCCTTTTTGCGGAGCAGTCAGTTCGGTACGTCCGGTTGCGATATTCAGCGAGTTGACCGGAGTCGTTTTCAGACCGTTTTTACCGCGCAGAGCGTCTTGATACGCATACTCAATACCGTCGACACCTACATATTCAGTAGACAGATATTTCTCATCCGCATCAGTGATGCGCGATTTGTTAATATAGTGATCCATCGTAGTGCTAACGCCGCTAAATTGACGAAGATAGCCAACCGTCTGCACAGCTACACGATCTGTATCGTAGTGACGAACACTTTCTTCTACAACTTCAATTCCCGGAAATTCATCTTTGTGCTCTAGAAAATGAGCGATCTCCTCATTGGTTAGATCTTTTTTGATCCGACGCGGGGTGTAGCCGTAGTTTTTCTTATAGGTAATATCCATCGCATCAATGATCTGCTGAGCCGTCATCTTCTCGTTGGGATCGCCATATTTGTTGAATACTTGCTTCAACTTGGCAACAATGCTGTACAGCTCGTCTTTATTTTTCTCCAGCGAGTAGTTTTTGGACAAGGTAAAGTAGAGCGACTGGGACGAAGTAGAGTAAGCGATTCGCTGTGTACCGCTGGCATCCAGAATGTTACCCCGGATCGGCGGGATTGGCGTACTTTTCGTGGAGATACTGGCTTCCTGCTCACGCAGATTCGGTCCTTCCACAAACTGCAAAATCGCCAGTCGTACAATGAGAATGGTAAATACGATAAACGTGGCAAAAAAGAACACATTCAGACGGATAGAGAATTGGCGCTGATTTCTGAGTTCGCGTTTGGACGACTCATCAATACCCGATTTTTTCATTGGCTGGATCTTTTCCCTTCTCTTGCGGCATTGCTTTATGATGCCTGCTTGAATCTTAGTTTTGCGTGTTTCTTGATCTTGAACGACAGCAGCTTACGCTGCACGAATATGCAACAAACTTTATATTAGCACACGGATTACCATGTTGAGAAATTTTGCGTTCATATGATGTGATATGACATGGTTACAATACACTTTGCTCGACATGTGTCTCGGCAAACTTCGGTGGATTGAACCAGTTGCCTGCGGATGCCCATGTTGGATCAAGTGGAATCCATTGACCAGAACTCGGCACATACACTTGATTCCACGCATGCGGACCGTACCCGCCTTGACCGTTATATCCAAGCCCAGTTACAACGCGCACATCAATTCCTTGCGAACGAGCCATGACCGCATACAAACGAGCATAGTCGATACATACACCGAGTTTCGTTTCAAATGTATCTTCCGGTGTTTGTTCATGCCAGACGCCGCGCTGCTCATAATCGGCAACTTTGCCATAGTCGTAGCTGACGCGCGAGCCGACCCAGTCATATAGCAGTTTGGCTTTCGTCTCGGTATCGGTCGTAGTACCGACAATCTCGGCAGCTGCCTGTTCAATATTATCTGGAATGCTGCGATCCACTACATCATATTTACGCTGGAAAATGCCAGTCAATTCCTGCTCCACCGCACTGGTGAACACAGGCAGCGTATTTTTGACAAAGGAGCCGGTCAGCGGCTGTACAACCGATTTGACCGTACCATTGTATAATGACGATGCTTCCACATACGACGACCATTTGTTGTTGGGATACAGACTGACCGCGATAAATAGAATTACGATCACAATCGCACCGCGTAGCACACCATTTAGCAGCCCGACCAGACCGCCGAGTATTCGGCTCAGCCAGCCTGAACGCCGCCCTTCCGTCGGAACGGGGCCACGTCGCAGACGTTCTGGAATAAGCAATACCGCCAGCAACGAAAAGGTGATATTCGCTATGACATAACTCAACATAAACAACACAGCAAACCGTAACAGCGAGAATTCCGAGATTAGATAAATGGCGGAGTAATACATTTCCCACCACCATTGCAAATTGCCGTCCGGCACGGAATTGGACACCTGCTCTGCCCATGACTGCACATACGGAGAAACGAATAGCGCAAACGGCGCCGCCAGCAGCAGCGCCAGTACCGTTAGCAGTGTGCGTCCTGCCCACGAAAATAGACGCCCTGCCGAGCGGCTTGCCCCGCTGCGGACGCCTTGCAACACCGAGATCAATACGATGACATACAGCAGACAGGAAACGAAGCTGCTGTCAAACCACGCTGCAATATCCTTTACTTCCATCTACGTCCTCCTCTAGCATGACGGTCTGTATACCGCTTGCCAGTATGCTCTGTCATTCGATGATCACATGAACGAACACTCTGGATGCTTCCATTCTTCATTTACTTGCCGCCGTATTTTGCTTTGCCTGCGTAATGACCGATTGAATCGTACTGTTCACGTCCCATTCGCCAAGCGGCACACCGCGGAAGGTCATGCTGACTTTGCCTGCACCTGGTTCACCGGTAAACTCGATATTGTCCGATTTCACGGTGTACGTGCCATCTCCATTTTGAATAAAGCGTGCATCCTTGGCTTCGTTTTTCATCACGTCCAGTGCCTGATCGCGCAATGCACCGACCGTTTGATCCGTTACATTGGTAACGGTATCGCGAATCTGATCCAGTGAGATGCCGCTGTAAATACAGACCGCTGCGACGATAATGATCACGATCAGCCATTTGATGACTGTTTTGACCAGATTGATCACGAGAAATAATATAATTAGAGCTACCAGAATGATCAGCCAATTCTGTCTGAAAAATTCGCTCCATACTTGCCAATCCATCTGTATAACCTCCAATATGCATTTTCCTATGGTGTCTGTACGATCTATTTTTTGTCCATGATGGTATTCAGTAGCTAGCTTTTTGGCTAGTCTATAGTATAACCGAAATATGCTTATGGTGTCAGTAGTCGCCTTGCCGCTTACAACATCGAATACGAGCTGTTCATTCCTTTCCAATCTTAGACAGAGGTGATTGCCCTGATTCATATTATCGTAGAAGGCAAAAACGACCGTAGTAAATTGCGTCGTGTCCTACAACCGGAAGTGCAGATTCTATGCACCTTTGGCACACTAAACTCGCAAAAGCTGGAAAAGCTCCGCAAGCAGGTTGGACAGGACGAAGTGTATCTGTTTCTGGATAACGATTCGTCCGGTCGCAAAATTCGCGGCGTGCTCAGCGATGCCTTTCCAGATGCAACGCATATGTATACCCGTCGCGGTTATGCCGGTGTGGAAGGCACGCCGGATGAGTATGTCGCAGCACAACTGGAAAAGGCAGGGTTAGACGAATATATTATCTACCCTGCCCCGCCTTTTTAAAGTTTTGTTATTCGTATTCGTCGCAGACTGACATCATTCTCAGCGATGCACCGTGTCAATCATCATCAAAATAAAGCTTATCGTCAAATAGTTAATCGAAAAGATAAATGCTCTTTTCGCCCATTGATCCTTGTTCTGCTTTTGGAAACCAGCGATTGCCATCACCAGCCATGTCACAGACAGCACCAATGAAGTCACCATATAGATCCAACCAGTATAGCCGTACACATACATTAGAATCGGCACTGGAATTAGCAATGCAATATACGGTAGCATCTGATACTGGGTACGAGTAATGCCTTTGACAACGGGCAAAAGTGGAAAGCCCGCAGCACGATATTCTTCCACCCGACGAATGCCCAACGCCCAGAAATGCGGCGGTTGCCACAGAAACAGCATCGCAAACAATAACCATGCGCCCATATCTATTTGTTGCGACACCGCTACGTATCCGATCACTGGTGGCATCGCGCCTGATATACCGCCGATCGATGTACTCCAAGTGGAGCTTCGTTTCAGCCATAGCGTATAGATGACGATATAGACAAACATGCCCAGCGCACCAAGTGCCGCTGCCAACAGCCCTGCGAATATTGCCAGTACGGATAAGCCAACGATGCCGAGTCCAATCGCATACCACAATACAATAGTAGGAGATAGGCGACCAGTTGCCAGCACACGGTCGCGGGTACGCGTCATTTTCATATCCAGTTCGCGATCCCAGTAATTGTTAAATACGCACGATGATGCCATCACCAGCATCGTTCCAAGTAATGTCCATAACAAATGTCCAAACTGAATATGCCAGCCCGAAGCGAGCCAGAAGCCGCCAAAGGTAGCAATCAGATTGGAGCGCAAAATCCCCGGTTTGGTAAGCGCGATAAAGTCACGCCAGCTTGCTCCTTGCTCGCCTGGAGCCGGAGTTTCATGTAAGCTAGAATCCGGTAGTGTAGAATAGCCCGGTTGTTTATCCAAGTGAACTTCTTCCTCCTTAACATTAGGTTGCATGCAACCGATGATTACAACATAGGGCTGTTCATAAAAAAGGCTCACCTCTTCCACTCCCTATTTCCATAGGAAGATGCAGGGTGAATCCCGATACATCCGTACAAATCGCCTTATCCACTTTATCATACTCCCATGCAATTGTCTTTGCCTTTGCCAAGAGATGGCGGCGATTATGACAATTTGTTGAAGGATGCGTATTTTAATCTCAGTTTCACGTTTTTGCTAACTGGTTATGGTAAACTACAGGCGAAATGAAGCAAAGCTACTGCGTCATTGCAAAATTGGAATTGCATACGAGATGAGACGCCGAATGACTAAGGAGAGAATATTCAATGGATACTGCCACCCATTTTGCCATGGGGTTTGGACTTGCCGGACTTGCTTATGTAGACCCTGTTGTCGCTTCCGACCCCGGTCTGGCGATTGCAGTTATGGTCGCAACGATTATCGGTTCGCAAGCACCGGATTTTGATACTATATTACGTTTAAAAGACAATGCCACTTATGTACGCAATCATCGCGGCATTACGCATTCCTTGCCATTTATGGCGTTTTGGATTGCGCTGATCGGCGGAGGCACTTCGCTGCTGCTACATCATGAAGGCTTCTGGCACATTGTATTGTGGACTGCGATTGCGGTCGTCCTGCATGTGTTTACCGATTTGTTTAACACCTACGGTACACAGGCGGTGCGACCATTTAGCGAAACGTGGATTTCGTGGAATATTATTAATATTTTTGACCCGTTTATTTTTGGAACGCATATTGCGGCGCTGCTGCTGTGGGTAACCGGATTGGTTCCGCCTGCACCGCTATTTATTACGCTGTATTCGACCATCGCTGTCTATTATGTATGGCGGACGACGACACACTGGTATTTGACCCGTAAGGTAGAGCGTATGGATATTGAAGACGGACGCTCGCCGGAGCCGGATGGACATTATGTGCTCATTCCGACCATTTCGCTGCGCCGCTGGCATGTAGTACATGCCAAACAAGACGGCAGCTACCGAGTCGGCTGGTATAGCCCGAATAAACTGATCTGGATTGACGCTGTGGCATCGATGCAGCATCCAGCGATTGAAGCGTCCCGTCAGCATCGGGATATTCAAGCGCTGCTGTACTTTTCCTCGTATACCATTTCTGAGGTGGAGCAGACGGCTGGCGGGTATATTGTACGCTGGGCGGATGTGCGCTATCGCCATCGTCGCCAGTATCCGTTTGTCGCGGTTGTAGTGATGGATAAGGAGTTTCATACGCTGGATTCGTATGTGGGCTGGTTGAGCCCGGATAAGATGAATGAGCGGTTGAGTGTGCATGTTGGATAGGTGTTAGGGAAAGGCTGAAATGACTTGGCAGTTGCATCAAACACTTCGGGAGGGAATAAGGGAACGGGACTCCGGTGGAGCCGCGGGAATCTTTTGGATTAGGAAGGAATGAAGATTCCCGCCCCTCCAAAGTCGTCCCTATCCCTTATTTCCTTCCCTTCGTTCTGAGCTTCCGCCTCATTTTCACTTTCACTTGGTAGGGGAAGTAGAATTTAGAACATGAACATTGCTGTAGAGTAGAAACGGGATTACTGTTTTGGATTCAATTTTTATGTGTATTATCTATTAGTTTACTGGTTCACTATTTTGTTGGTTTACTGGTTTGCTGGTTTACTATTTTAATTGGTTGATTTGTTTATTGGTTTACTAGTTTGTTGGTTTATTGGCTTAGTCGTGTATGGGTACATTATGATTAGTAAACGTTATGTATCTCTATCATTTTAAAAAAAGCCCTGATTGGTTTGGCAGCTGGAGTGCTGGGACCGGATCAGGGCTTTTAGTGTTTTGGGTTTGTTGGTTGGTTGGAGCTTGGTGTTGTAGTGTATGAAAGAGCGTAAATAATACGGTTGGGTGATGGTGGGCTGCATGGGTTGGTGGGCTATGCAGCGAGTGGTGATGATTGTTGTACGTTTTTCTTACGTGTTACTTTTAGCGGTTGGAGTTACTGAATTTCGTTTATTGCATTTATTTCGTTATTGGCGTTTGGGGTTAATTGGAAAATAGTTTTTCGGCGTCGTCTAGTGCCATGCGGTGACCTAGGGATGAGTAGTCTAGCCATTTTTGACCGTCGAGCATGTAGACGTGTTTTTCTTTGACGGCTTTTAGGTTTTGCCAGACTGGGTTTTTCTCTAGTTCGTCAAAGGTTGCCTGCGCTTCGTTGCCTTTGCTGATGATAACGAAGATCGCGTCGGCGTTGTAGTCGGGCAGTACTTCTTTGGAGACGACGGCGAATGGTTCGTCGGTAGAGATTTGTTTGACCATGTCTGGTGCTTGTAGTTTCAGGTCGGTGTACATAATTGGACCAAGTGGGCGAGCGGTGCTCATCACGCGCAGTTCTTTGGCGGTGGCGCGGATTGCCATGACTTTGGCGTTTTCGCCTAGTTTGCTGTGGATCAGGGTGCTGACTTCATCGGCTTTTTGTGTGTATTCTTTAATAAATGCGTCGGCTTTGTCAGTCAGTCCGATATGCCCGGCGATTTGTTTCAGGTGATCTTGCCATGTGCCTTCGTCCATGTTGATAGAGATGGTTGGTGCGATTTTCTCATATTTGGAAAGGTCTGTGCCTGCATACGTTTGGTCAACGTAGATTACATCCGGGTTCAATGCCAATAGGGCTTCCATATCAGGATCATCTACTGTGCCCAGCTTGGTAGTGCCTTGCAATTGATCGGCAACATGCGGCAGGAAGTCTTTGACATCGCCACCAACAACAGAGCCGACTGGTTGAATGCCTAGCGCCAACAGATTGTTCGTAACGTGGATGGACAGCGATGCAACGCGTGCGTCGGCTGTATGTGTAATAGTGCCATTCTCGGTTTTAACTTTGGATGATGCTTCACCAGTAGCGCTGCTTTCGGTCGTGCTTGCGCTCTGACCGCATGCTGCCAGCAGAGCAATTAGCAGCCCCAATACGATAAATAGATGTACCTTTTTCAACATGTCTCTTACTCCTCCGAATAAATACTTATTTATAGTTGTGTTGTCTGTTTACATTTCAAAACATAATCTCTGTTCAAAATTTACTTCGGAACAGCAAATACAGAAAATACGGTCCGCCAATCGCCGATACGACGACACCAGCAGGAACAGCATTCGGTTGGAAAATCGAGCGTCCGATCGTATCCGCTGTTAGCAAAATGACCAGTCCGATCAATCCGGCAGCAGGCAGAAAATATTTGTGCTGCGCACCAGTCAGGCGACGCGCAATATGCGGCGCGACTAATCCGATAAAGCCAATAGAACCGACCATCGCTACACTCGCACACGACAGAGCCACCGCCAGCAGCAGCATTTCGATCCGGCTGCGACTGACATGACCGCCCACGCCTAGTGCGAGTTCATCTCCAAGCGCGAACAAATCAAGTCGGGATGAACGATAATATACCCACGGTACAATCAGCACGATCCACGGAAATAGCGTCCACACATGAATCCAATCGCGCGCCCATACACTGCCCGCCAGCCAAGTCGCGGTAAAGCTGTACGTGTCTTCGTTCAACCGAAGCGATAGCAGCAGTGTCAGTGCACTGATACCCGCCGCTACTGCAATGCCAACCAGTATAAGCCGAATGGGCAACAGTCCGCGTCTACGGTCGTAGGCAAGGGTGAAAATGAACAATGCTGTGAGCGTACCACCGACAAAGGTGAAGATCGGAATCCAGATTGAGGACGAACCTTCCAATGTACGGAAAAAGGACACATACACAATCAAGCCCAACCCAGCTCCAGCATGAATACCAAGAATACCCGGATCAGCGAGTGAATTACGCGACGTCCCTTGCAAAATCGCTCCAGCAATCCCAATGCCAATTCCCGCCAGCATCGTAATGAGAATACGCGGTAGCCGATAATCGAACAAAATCAGTTGCTCTTGCCTGCTGCCTGAGCCAAATAATGTAGACAGTACGCGCAGCGGAGACAAGCGGATTGTGCCAGTGTTAAGACTGACGAGTACAACTAGTACTGACACGACGATGAGCAGCAGACTGACGAGCCATGCGCGCCGAGCTCTTTTCATCTGTACGCTATGTAGATCCATCACAGTCCTCTCCCTTCCCGGCGCGCCAGATAAAGGAAGAATGGAACGCCGACCATCGCGACCATCGCTCCAATCGCAAATTCACGCGGCGGCTGTACCATCCGTGATGCAAAGTCCGCCCAGACGAGCAAAATCGCACCCAGCAATGCGGAGAACGGAATGATCAACCGATAATCAACACCGATCAAGCGGCGTGCAATATGCGGGATCACTAGCCCGACAAAGCTGATCGCTCCGGCTGCCGATACCGATACCCCTGCCAGAATCACGACAGCAATCAGCGACAGCACCTTGATCCATCGTACCCGCACACCTAGATTAACCGCAGACTCCTCACCAAGTGCCAGAAAAGTAATCGGTCTGCCCAACGTGATCGCCCAGATCGTCGTTAGTACAATGATTGGTACTAACAGCTTCAGTTGATCCCAGCTAATCCCGCCGACTCCCCCTGCATACCAGAATGCCAGATCCTGACTGAGATCATAATAGATGGCAATGCCTGTACTAAGTGAATGCAGCATTGCCGCAATCACGGCTCCGGCTACTGTCAACTTCATCGAGTTCAGCCCGCCCGGTGTCGATGCGCCCAATGCAACGATCAATACCGTCGCCAGCGCCGCTCCGACAAAGGACATCAGCATGAGCGACGAATACGATAATGTCGGCAAAAAGGCAAAGCTCAACGCCACCACCAACGACGAACCGGCATTGATACCGAGCACACCAGTGTCCGCCATCGGATTACGTGTGACCCCCTGCATGACTGCACCGGCAACAGCAAATGCCATACCGACAATGACTGCCCCGATGACGCGTGGCAAACGCAGATTATAAATAATCTGATCCGCCGTAGCCGCCGGGTTATAATGAAAAACCGCCGACCATACAGCCGACAGCGTCAATTCCTTCGCTCCATACGAAATGGCAAAAAAGACGGACAGCAATAGCCCGGCTACAGCACAGGCAAACCAGATGCCTGTTTTCAGTTGTTTGTGTAATCTACTCAAAGCATACCGCCGCTTTCTTCCAATTAATAGTGAGAATCATTATCATTATAACATCGTTATTATAACGTATTCCCGACATTTGTATATAGTCATTCTGGCTTTCATTTGGCTTGACCATCTTCTCAAACTACGGCAAAATAGAAAACAGAAGTCTTGTAATACGCTTACATGACTTCTGCTTCGGGATGTATATTCTATGCTGTCGAGACTGTATCATGTAAAAAGCAGGTGTGTTCCGATTCACCCCATTTGGGTAAATCGAACCAACACCCGCTCTCATCCATCTTATCTATTTCAGGAGGCTGTCATCGCTATGAGCAAGATTCTTTCCGCCTGGTTTGCCTTTTCTTCCATTATTTTGTTGTTATTCTGTGCTGTTGCTATTTCGTACTCTGCCTGGCTCGCCATTTTGCTTGGTGTCGTTGCTATTGGCAATATCGGCTGGGGCTTTGTCATCAAAGCCAAACAACAACGCCGTAGCGGGAATTATCCCGCCTGACCGATACGCATGATGCGTATGTTCTTGCAACGCTGCATTGCCTAGCAGAGTATACAACCGCTTATCGCGATACAGGCAAGAAGCCCATTTTCTCTTTGACGCCAGTCAATATTGTCTCCGCTGAGGCTTGTGCATGTTGTGCGCCCTGGCGGAGAATGTCGCGTACCTCGCCGGATTCACGAATTTCTTTGTAGCGCTGCTGCAACGGTTCCAGACCGGCAACAACCACTTCGCCCAATTCCTTTTTGAATCCTCCGTACATTTGACCTTCGAATTTGTCAGCTACCTGCGCCAGACTCAAGCCCGAAAATTGCGAATAAATCGTCATCAGATTACTCACTTCCGGTTTGTTGATCGGATCATATTGCACTTCGCGTCCAGAATCGGTTGTCGCGCGGCTGAACTTTTTGCGAATGACATCCGGCGGGTCTAGCACGGCGATATAACTGCCTGCGTTCGGGCTGCTTTTGCTCATCTTTTTCTTAGCGTCATCCAGTGACATGATGCGTGCGCCCACTTCGGGAATGTACGGATCTGGAATGGTGAAATACTCGCCAAAGCGGTGATTAAAGCGTGCAGCCAGATCGCGTGTTAGCTCCAAATGCTGCTTCTGATCATCGCCAACCGGTACTAGATCCGCATTATACAGCAGAATATCCGCTGCCATCAGTGCCGGATATACAAATAGACCGGTACCAATATTTTCTTTACCTGCGGATTTGTCTTTGAACTGAGTCATACGTTCCAGCTCGCCCATCGAAGCGAGCGTTGTCATAATCCATCCCAGTTCCGCGTGCTGCGGCACATGCGATTGCATAAAAATATTCGATTTGGACGGATCCAAACCTGCGGCAAGATACAGCGCAGCAACCGATTCGGATGCTTCGCGCAGTGCTGCTGGTTCTTGAGCTACTGTGATCGCATGCAGATCGACAACCATAAAGTAACAGTTGTATTCATGTTGCAGTTGAACAAAGTTCTGGATGGCTCCAATGTAGTTACCGATCGTCAACAGACCGCTTGGCTGAATGCCGGATAGTACAGTTTTCATGCTTATTTCCTCCCTTGTCGTTGGCTTACTACGTATACAGCTGTGTGTATTCTACATATCAGGAGTGTTCAGCTGACATGTATAACCTTCGTGCTATTGTTATGTACAGCGCGTTCGAATGGCTTACCCATTGATCCGCCTGCACCATCATCGGATATGGGCGAACGCAAAAAAGGCCCACATCCTGCAAGGGACGTGTGACCGTGGTGCCACCCTTATTTACCGGAAAAGAATACTCAAACAGACAGCAAACTGTGCGTCGTATATACATCGCAGCAGTCTGTGCGCATGCTTGCATCTTACAATCGCAAGCACATAACAGCGTCCAAACGCCAAACGTGAAGCTGTCCCGTTCGTAACTGAACCCAGCGGTTCTGATCCGGCCTTTATGCCACGTTAACGGCGGGCTGCCGGCCGGCATACTGAGGACGATCGCTGTGCAATCTCCGCTTCAACCTGGCACTCCAGAGTCCATTCGGCAAACCATCTTCACCGGTTTCCATCACCCACCGGCTTTCTGTAGAAGCATTCTTCTGCCTACTCTTCTCTATCATCGTTTTCCGATATTTACAAAAATACGCGTTGGTGCTGCGTGTTCTTTGAAACTCATCATAATTGGCAAATCGTCAAATGTCAAATCGCTTTTTGCCCAAAAAATCTGGTATGATAATGATACTATATTTGCACTTTATTTGTTCTGCAAGATGAGGAAGGAGCCGCGCAATGACAGTTAGCAAAGGAACCTGGAACCAATATGAAACCTATATTCTCAAAAGCAAACAGCTCGAAGTCACGCTGCTGCCTAAGCTTGGCAACAATGTAATCGGACTGCGCGATGTACAGGAAAACCGCGAGATTTTGCGCCGTCCTGAAGAAAGCGAACTTGATTTTTATTTGCAAAAGCCATACCACTTCGGTATGCCTATGCTGATGCCGCCGGGACGTATTCGCCGTGGGCATTTTGAATTCGACGGTGTGGAATATCAGTTTGATCAAAATACAGCTAACGATAATCATATTCACGGATTGCATCGTACCCAGTCATGGCGAGTTGCTGATATTGATGAGAGCGAAGACGGTTGCCAGATCGTTACCGAGTTGTTAACGGCTGATGATCCCAACTGGATTCGGCAATATCCTACCCCGCTCAAGCTGGAAATGACGTTGCAATTGCAAGGAACTTCCCTGATGCAACGCCTCAAAATTACCAATCTGGGGCAAAACTCTGCTCCGTTCGGATTCGGTCTACATACCTGGTTCCTGTTAGATGGCGAACCGGAGCGTTGGACGCTGAAAATCCCGGTGAGCAATCAGCTATTGCAGGATGAAGAGCAGATTCCGACGGGCGAAGTCGTGCCGCTGGAGGAATGGGACGAACTGAATACCGGCATGAACATGCAACATCGCAATTGGGACAATCTGCTGCGCATTGGTGATAAACGTCCAGTGAGTGCCGAATTGAAACGCGATGATGGTTACGGGCTGCGCTATTCTGCTGATCCGGATCATTTTAAATACTGGGTGTTGTACACCAAGGGCGAAAGCGACCAGTTCTTATGTATCGAGCCGTATACAAGTCTGCCGGACGCACCGAATTCGACACATCCACGCGACTTTACCGGTCTGATCGAATTGCATCCAGGGCAACCGGTGGAATTGAATTTACAGCTGGATGTTATTGAGAAATATACACAACTGTAATAGAAACACAGCTGTAACAGAAACATAGCTGTAACAGAGCAAACGATTGTGTTGCTGCCTTGGATCAAGGCTGCTGCATAGCTTCGATATTGCGTTGTGCGACCTAGCTGAATCCATCTACACACAAAAAGCGACTCCATAAGGAGTCGCTTTTGTTTGATATGATCGTGCTATCCATTGTTCCATCCCAGCACACCGGGTATGTGGCTCAATCGAGCCGAATAGGAATATAAAATAATATAATGGCAGGAATCATGATGCCTGTTCCGGTTCAATGGCGGTATTGCGTTCAGTGCTAGTTATGATATTGGTTGTACATCCGTATGATACGTTCTAGTGTACCGCTTGATTCTGTTGTTACTACTTTGCGAATAGATGCGTAACAATCGCTTGCTAACTACGTTCCTTCTGAATAAGTGCTGCTTATGATTATTGCTCGTATAGTTTGTGTTTAGTGCTTGTTATATCTAGTTTTGTTTCAAATTGGTTCTAGTTTCGTTCTACTTTTGCTCTCATTTCAATCTACTTTTCTACACTCTACCTCTTGCTACGTATTGCCTTGCTACCACAACTAAATCCTTACTACTTGCTTCTCACCAATCGTTAGATCGACGGTGTACATACTGGCTAATTACGACAATTCTGCATTTGCCTCGTTGTATGTAGCTCTTGGATAACGAATCATGTGGTTCGCCATGTTGTAGTTAGATTCGATCACAGTGTCGACCATGATTAATCCTTTGGATACAGCGAATTCGTAACTGATCTCTCCGTGTGTCCAGTGGTTTTTGAATTTTAGCGATTCAATTGCCATTTGGCGGAACGATTTGATCTGCATTGCCGTCAATCCATCTTCTGGACCGCTCCATTCTCCGTTTCTACCACTGATCGGGTTATGCTTGATACCAAACTTACCAATCGTATTGTTGCGGATCTGTACGAATACTGTACCAGAATCCAGATGTGCCAATTCATTTTCCAGTTCTTTGAACACAATGTCTACTTGTCTGGATAATGAAAACAAATCATTTTTAGGCATTTGTTCCCCTTCCTTTCTCTGTCAATCATGTAAATTCAGGACTTCGGACTCATTATATGGTGATTATGGAGTAGTGGCAAGCACATCATCAATAAATAGGTCTTTATAACTATTATTCGACATTTTTCACTGTTATTATACTGTTTTCTGCCGTGTTTTACGACAGCAACTGAGTTAAATTTGTCACTTTGTAACTTGCGCATTTATGCAAAAATTAAGAGTCAGTAGTAAAAAAAGAAAGGCTTTGTCTATGAAAAGACAAAGCCTTCTTTACATCATATGTTGCATGGAATTGGATCTTTTACTGTATATTCATGCAGCAGGAATGACATTCTTTTTACCAATACATCATGCGTATTGGAACAAATTATTGTTGTACCCGGTCAGCAGTCATTTCCAGGAATAGATTCACATCGGCGATACTCGCGTCGACTGCTTGCTGCCAAAATTCTGGCTGTGTCAGATCGACACCAAGATGTTTCTGTGCCAGATCTTCGACTGTCATCCGACCAGTATCACGCAGTAGCGCATCATAACGAGCAGCAAAGCCTGCACCTTCTTGTTGAGCCAGTGCATAGATACCGGTGCTGAACAGATAGCCAAATGTATACGGGAAGTTATAAAATGGCACGCCCGTTTTGTAAAAGTGCAGCTTGGATGCCCAGAAATGTGGATGATACGAAGACAACGTATCGCAGAACGCTTCACGCTGCGCATCTTCCATCAATTGATTCAGTTGCTCGCTACCTACCATACTGGAACGACGCTGCTCGTAAAAGCGTGTTTCAAACAAGAAACGCGCATGAATATTCATATAAAAAGCAATGCTGCGTTGAATTTTATCTTCTAGCAGAGACAGCTTTTCTTCATCGTTAGCTGCACCTTTGACCAGTGAATCGGCAACAATCATTTCCGCAAATGTAGACGCCGTTTCCGCTACATTCATCGCATATTGTTGACTGAACGCAGGCAGCTCGTTCATCACATGCTGATGATACCCATGACCGAGTTCGTGTGCTAGCGTCGATACATTGGACGCTGTACCGCTATAGGTCATGAAAATACGGGTTTCCTTACTTTGCGGCAGCGATGTACAGAAGCCACCCGGACGCTTACCAGCACGATCTTCCGCTTCAATCCAGCGCTGGTCAAATGCTTTGACCGCAAAGTCTGCCATATCGGGATTAAACTTGCGGAACTGCTCTACGATCAGATCGGCGGCATCGTCATAGCTAACTTGACTATCCACATTACCGATTGGCGCATCCACGTCATTCCAGCTCAATTTCTCGACACCTAGCACTTGAGCCTTCCGCTCCAGATACGATACGAAGACAGGCTTATTTTTGACAATAACATCCCACATCGTATCTAGCGTTTGCTGAGACATACGGTTTATATGCAATGGCTCCTTGAGTACACTGTTCCAGCCACGATTATCATACAATTTCAGACGGAATCCACCGAGATGGTTGAGCGTATCGGCGCAGAAATCTTCTACTCCAGTCCATGCTTCTTCCCATTTGCGGAACATGTCTTCACGTACTTCTCGGTTTGTATCGTTCATTTTGTTGGCAGCCTGTCCAGCGGACAACTGCACGGTTTCACCATTTTGTTCAAATGGAATTCGCACATGGCTTACGATCGTATCATAGAAGTCACTCCAGCCATGATATCCATCAACCGCCAGACCTAGCGCCAGACTTTCCAGTTCTGGTGTCATTTTCTCACGTGCCAGACTACGAATTTCGTTCAGGAAAAAGGAGATCGGCTCCACTTTTGGGCGTTTGATCCACTGCGCGAATACGTCATCTTCTGTATTCAGCAGGATACTTTGAAATTGTACAAATAGACTTTGCAAACGTGCTGACAAATCGCCAAGCGATGCCGATAGACGAACCGCCTGCTTATCACTCTGATCCTGTGCAGTCAGACAACCTGCAAAGGAAGCAGCTTCGCGCAGACGAATCCGAGCATGTTGCAGTTGTTCCAGCAAACCGTCAAAAGCCGTTGTCTCTTCTACTGTGTTCGGAGCAGACACGGTTTTGACCTGTTCAGTCAGTTTTGTAATATCTTCGGTCAGCTGCTGTAAGTGCTGTTGCAGTTGTTCCGAGCCAGAGCCTCCAGCAAAGATCGGTTCCAGATTCCATGTTTGGTTAAGCGGATGGTTCATGATGACATCACCTTTCTGTGTAAGTTTGCAGACAGACCACCTGCGGTTGCTATGTACAATAGATCTCTCATCGCCAAGTGGGTATAACTATAGTATACTCTAATTCAACACTATTTTGGTATGGAGGAGGAAGCCTGACATGCGACCACTACAAATCTCAGCTGATACCGCCGTCAAGCTGGCAGAGAAGCTGAATATCCCGCTTGAACAGCTGATGCACATGCCTCAGCATATTTTAATGCAGAAACTGGCTGAAATGGCTAAGGACGAACTGGGTGACAAGTCTCAATGATTCCGTTCAACCAGGCATGGCCTTACGATATTGTGATGAACGATGTATATATTCAAGACTGCCCCTTTTGCCAAGCTGGCAATGTGCTGTTACCGATCAAGCCGAAGGAATTGGCAACAATCCGCAACGGTAAAAAAAGGCTGCTCGTCTTCCCATGTTGCAGCAATCGGGTGACTTTGCTAGACAGTGATAGCGATTATTTGCTGACGGATACCGTTTTACGCTGATTGACCCGCCGATCAAGCACGTTTGTCACTAGAACATGGTTCATTAGCTACGTATGGAGAATACGCGGATACAGGTATCTCGTACGGATGTTGTTTACATGTGAGCAGAAATAATGAGAAAAAGAACCGTCTTTCGCAGTATCCAGTGCGCAAGACGGTTCTTTTTTGTGGTTTATCTTTAAAGTTTCAGCATTTTCTAAACATAGTATCCTGCTGACTACTCTTGCATCTCATGCGGAAGCTCGTGATTTTTCGCTAGCATCTGCTCGCGCAGAACGACCCATTGCTCACGCGAAGCACGAATCATCGCGGAATCGGTAATGCGCTGGTCGTTGATAACACGTGAGAACCATTTGACCGCTTCGTTAAATTGATCAAGACGCCGGTGCAGCTCACCGATCAGGAACATGAGCCGAGCATCGCTACCGCCGATACTTTCTAGTTCATATACACGGATGTACGAATCCATGCAGTATTTTAAAAAGCGCAGTTCCTGCTCGGTTTCGCCATTGTAACGGTGCAACCATGCGATATGATGCAAAAAGCTGGCAATAATCCGTTCTCTGTCACCGATTGCTTGCGCACACATCAGCGCCAGTTTATACGTTTCCAGCGCTTGCTCGCGTGTACGATGACCGCCCATATCACGTTTGGCAAGTCGATTACCGATTTCGGTCATAAACTTTTGCTTATGGGCGGAGCTAAGTGTAGCCATCGAATTCTCCGTTGAGGCAAAGCCGCAATGCGGACAAACCCGTACGACGTAGAAATCAGGATTCTCATGCTGGTAATATGCGCAAAAATCAGAATCCCGGCGTGAGACGCGTTTTAGACTTGGTCGTACACGACTCGTCTGAAACGATTCCTCACATTGCGGGCATTGGACGTTGATTTGATATAGCGGTTCTAACTGTATGGACTCCTCCATCTGTACTTCTTCCCCCACGTTTATTTATACTTCTGTATGCTGACGATACAGAACTCAATGACTATTTACAAAGTGATGTGCTGGACCGGATAAACGGTCGACTACGAATTGACGCAATTCATCCTGCACGCCAATCTCCTGAAGCGCTGCATTCATGCAAGCTAGCCAGGCATCTGCCTTCTCATTCGTAATCGGAAACGCCATATGCCGCGCACGCATCATAGGATGACCATACGCATCAGAAAATAACGATGGACCACCAAAAAACTGTGACAAAAACATATACTGTTTCTCCATCACAGGATAAATATCTTCTGGAAACAAAGGACCAATCAATGGGTCTTGCTGCACTTTCGGATAAAAAGCCTCCACCAGACGGCGGACACCTTCGGCACCGCCAAGCAGCTCATAAAGAGATGCACGATTATTCAAAGGGTATCGCCAACTTTCGTTACGTCGTTGCCCAAAGTATACCATAGTTACCGGGCAAGTGGGACGCGCGTTGTCGAAATTTCTGCTATCCCACGGTCGTCAACAATGTCTGTCGCCTCTGATCTGGTATAGACGAAGCATTCCAAGACAATGACATATAAAAAAGGACGCTAACTCAATGTTTAGCGTCCTTGTGCAGCCGAGCGTATCTACGCGGCTGCGTCTATAGGTTCAAGTTCAACAATTCAATTCATACTGCTCACCCTGCTGACTTGCAGCAGTTGTTCATTCAGTCCATACGTCATACCAACTGATTTCAGTACATGCTGCCGTCTTCTTCCCCGGGTTGCGCGAAAGAGGATCGGATGACATATACAAAACCACACACTAGAAGTCCGGAAATAATGCTTATACCCATCATGATCACTCCAATTCTTGAATGTGTTGTTGACTACCGACGGTTGATTACGGTTAACTTATGTATTCATTTTACCATACTGACTACGAAATAGTACCCTTTTTGTAAGCGTTTACTTTAACAATTAGATTACAGGCTCTTTACAAAAGATCGTATTATTGCGGTTTTGTTGCATAACCCTAACGAATGTCAACGTTTGCCTGCCAACTGGCTGTTTATCTATCGTTTGGAGATGTGTTCTGTGAAGATCCCTGCCCAAAAAGATTGTTTTCATTGCCAGAATTGATTATCATCAAAAGGGAGCAGGTTAACGATTCTGGATAAAGGAGCTTCCCCAACTTGAGATACTATGTACTGGATCGCGGAGACCAACTATCGATCGAACTAAGTGAACGGTTTCATAAGCTGGCTGCCGGATATGGCTTTCAGCTCGATGCGGAATCGCCGGAAATTGTTGTCTCTATCGGCGGAGACGGCACGATGCTGCACGCTTTTCATACGTTTATTGACCATATTCCTGATCTTGCCTTTGTCGGTATTCATACCGGTCATCTCGGCTTCTATGCCGACTGGAAAGCAGATGAGCTGGAAGATCTGGTAAAATTCATGGCTGGTGAGGTTAGCGAAGAAGACGATCACAATCCGAAAATCGTCAAATATCCGCTGATCGATCTGGAAATTCACGCCAAAAGCGGGGTATCTCGCTATACGGCACTGAACGAGTTTACGTTAAAAGGGCTAGATGGCACGACCATCGTGGCACAGCTGGACATCAATGATGAGATTTTCGAAATGTTTCGCGGTGACGGCATTTGCATCTCTACCCCTTCTGGCAGTACAGCCTATAACAAGGCACTTGGTGGGGCGATGGTGCATCCGACGATTGAAGCGCTACAAATCGCCGAGATTGCGTCGATCAACAATCGAGTCTATCGCACACTCGGCTCGTCCATGATGCTGCCCAAGCATCACCACTGCGATATTCACTCGCGCAAGCAGCAGCGCTTGCAGCTGACGGTGGATCATCTGAACATTCCAATCGACGATCTCATCTCGATCCGCTGTCAGGTGTCCAACATCCGCGTCAGCTTCGCCCGCTACCGTCCGTATCCGTTCTGGAATCGGGTCAGACAGTCGTTCCTCGGTTGAACTGACAGCTGACAGTAGCAATACGTAGTAACGCTACACCACATTTTCAATTGTATACATGAAAACAAGCCTTCCTCTCTCCGCCGGCTGATCCCGTTGGAGTGAAGAAGGCTTGTTTGTATATCACCTAGATTTTGGAGTTGAATGTTTCTTTGTCCGTGTGCAGTTGCTGTTTTAAAATCCTACTGAACAATGCAGGAGAAATTTCACCTGTTCCTTTAGAAACCCGACATTTTAAAATATCCCCATTAGGTAAAACTTTTCTATACATATCATCGACGCCCCGTCTGTACATTTCCCAACCATCTCTTTGCAAATACCTTCTTAAGTCTTTCCAACTAGCCATGTAATAAGTTTACAATCTCTTCGGGACTGTTATAGACAAGTACACGCATAATATAGGGAACATGCTTTTTACGGTTAGGGGCATTCTGATACTGCTCAAAATATTCAAAATATTCTTCCGCATATTCAAATAATTGAGTAGCCAGAGACAATTTTAATTCTTCAAGCGTGTTTGCTTCGGCAATAATATCTTCAATTTGTTCAATCGAACCAACGAATGTGTCGTTTGTCTGTTCATATTCAAAAGTAAACTCGTATGCTGCAAAAATTAACTTTAGCTGCTCTATGGAAAAACTGGCAATAATATCGCGATTACGTTTGACGAATTGTGGTTTCACTCTAACAACATCATCAATATATTGTCCAAAGTTAGCTCTTACTTCAGTAGCACTTTGTATAGCATTCATAAAAAGCACTCCTTTCTGTATGTATGATTATACAACTATAAATGAGAAAAGTACAGACTGTACATTTTGTACTTTTTTAAATTTCACAAATAAAAACTCCTTCTGCATTCACTGTATTTCACAGTAAGTATAGAAGGAGTTTCATTGAAGGTTATTTAATCCTTTTGCGGCTCGTTGGCTGCCTGTGGGGCTGCTGCGGGTGCAGGAGCTGCCGGAGCAGGTGCCGGATTGTTCCGCTGGGATGGAGAAGGTTGCTGCGTTTGCTGTTGTGGTTGTTGATTGGAAGCTTGCTGCTGTTGATTAGGAGACTGCTGTTGGTTCTGACGTTGCTGATTATTCTGGTGATACTGTTGGTTCTGATTCTGGTTATTCTGCTGCTTTTGCCGTGGAGATGACTCTTTGGCTTGATTGTCAGCAAAACCAGTGGCTGTTGCTTGGGCAGAAGCTTGTTGCTTGCCCTGCTTTTGACCGGAAGAGCCTTTGTCCTGACGGTCACCACGGTCACGTTTGCCGTGACTTCTGCTGGAGCGCTGTGGTTTGTCGCCGCCCTCGCTAGACTTGGCTTCCGGCGGGCCGTCTTTGGTCTTTTGCAGAACAAAGTAGGCACAGCCAAAATTGCAGTATTCGTTAATATACTCGGTCAGACTGGATAGAGAACTGTCCTTCGCCGCTTTCGGATGACCATCCCGGTAAAATCCTTTGAGTCGAAGCTGGTTATAGCCCCAATCGCCCAAAATATAATCATACCGTTCCAGTACTTCGCTATAGCGTTCACGGAAAATATCGACATTCCAGCCGTTCCGGTATTCTTTGATGATCTCGTAGGTTTTGCCACCAATCTGAATCAAGGTCGTCCCGCCTTTCGCAATTAAACGGTCGAAGTTTCCTTCGACTTCGATGCGGATTTTACCTGTTCATGCGCATGGTAGGAGCTGCGAACGAGCGGACCGGATTCTACATGGCTGAATCCGCGCTTCAGTCCTTCTTCTTTTAAAATCGCAAATTCTTCTGGTGTGTAATATTTCGCCACGTTCAGATGCTTCGGACTTGGCTGCAAATATTGACCCAGCGTCAGAATATCGCAATCCACGGCACGCAGGTCATCCATAGATTGTAAAATTTCATCCCACTCCTCGCCTACGCCCAGCATGATGCTGGATTTGGTCGGAATGTTTGGTTGCAATGTTTTGGAGTTGCGCAGCAGTTCCATCGAGCGTGGGTATTTTGCTCTCGCTCTGACACGATCGGACATGCGCTCTACCGTTTCAATATTATGGTTCAAAATATCCGGTTTGGCATCCATAACAATGCGCAGCGATTCAATATCGCCCATAAAGTCAGGAATCAGCACTTCCACACTGCACAGCGGCAGGCGTTTGCGCATCGCACGGATCGTTTCCGCAAAAATCATTGCCCCGCCGTCTTTGAGATCGTCACGGGCAACACTTGTAATTACACAATGATTCAGGCCCATCTGCTCTGCGGCTTCAGCTACCCTTTCTGGTTCTTGCAAATCAAGTTCCGTCGGCATCCCTGTATTCACGGCACAGAAACGACAAGCGCGCGTACAGATATCTCCCAGTATCATGAATGTAGCAGTCCGGTTCGCCCAGCATTCGTAAATGTTCGGGCAACGAGCTTCCTCACATACGGTATGCAGCGTTTTGGAGCGCATCATGCTTTTGATTTCCTGATAGTTTTCGTTGTTGGTCATCTTGATTTTGATCCATTCGGGCTTCGGTTGCTTAGCTTTTGTAGACAAGATGCTTGACCTACCTTCCTCGGGTGTATTGTCATTCAGGATTTATCAATCATTGGGATTCATTATAGCATGAAATGCATAAGCCTGAAATCTTTGCTTTGTTTAAATGGTAATGATCGTTTACACTAATGATTGTCGTGCGGATGCTTCGTTCCCGTCATACGGCGGTTGCGGAGGATTCGCCAAAGTTACGGAAAGGACGGCATAATCAATATGAACAAAATAAATGCAAACAAAACGTTGTCAGCCGAAAACATGAGTTCCTCGCGTCGCCTGCTGACCGCGCTCATTCTCGGTTCGCTATCGGCATTCGCGCCGCTATCAATCGATATGTATTTGCCAGCATTACCTACGCTGGCGGATAATCTGCACACGCAAGCATCGCTTGCCCAGCTCAGTCTGACCGCATGTCTACTCGGTCTTGCTTTTGGACAGCTCGTTGTCGGGCCGCTCAGTGATGTGAAAGGTCGCCGGATGCCGCTGTTATTTTCACTCGTGTTGTACACAATCTCCTCGCTATTGTGCGCTTTTACCGGCAACATCTGGGTATTGATCTTGCTGCGGTTTATTCAAGGTGTAACCGGAGCTGCCGGAATTGTCATCTCACGGGCGGTCGTACGCGATCTGTATTCTGGTCACGAGCTGACCAAATTCTTCTCTCTGTTGATGCTGATTAACGGGGTGGCGCCGATTGCTGCACCGATCATTGGCGGATTATTGTTAAAGGTTGTACCATGGCAGGGTGTATTTGTAGTATTGGCTATAATAGGGGCAGTTATGCTGATTGCGGTAACGTTCGGTTTGCCAGAATCCCTGCCATCGGATCGCAAAGCTGCTGGGGGGTTGAGCAGTACGCTTCGTACATTCGGTCGTCTTGTACGTGATCGTGCTTTTATGGGCTTTGCATTGTCGCAGGCGTTTGTTACAGCAGCGATGTTTGCTTATATTTCCGGTTCGCCCTTTGTGATTCAGGATATTTTTGGCGTATCGGCACAGGGCTTCAGTCTGTTCTTCGCGCTGAATGGTCTCGGGATTGTCATCTGCTCTCAGCTGGCAGGTCGTCTGTCTGGAACGTTTGGCGAATTGCGTATATTGCGTCTTAGTTTGACCGTTGCTTTTACAGCGGCGTTACTGCTGCTGATTATCGCATTCTCAGGTGGCGGATTGTTCCTGATCGCAGCCATGCTGTTCCTGATCGTATCGTGTGTCGGTTCGGTTGCGGCTACGTCTACTTCACTGGCAATGCAAACACAGGGAAATTCAGCAGGTAGTGCCTCCGCTCTGCTCGGTCTGCTGCCGTTAACGCTAGGCGCTGCCGCTTCCCCATTGGTCGGTCTCGGTAGCGGAACAACAGCGGTGCCGATGAGCGTCGTTATTTTCACAGCGGAGACGCTGGCAGTGATCTGCTTCCTATTACTGGTCAAAAAAAGACAGTAGCAGGCGAAATCGCAATAACAGCGTAATGACCTACAATCAGGCACAAAGGATGTTGCAACAAACGATGGTGATTATTTAAGACACAGGATTGTTTGTTTTTATTTGAGATGATTGCTTCATATAAGGTACATTTTGAAAGAAGTTATGTCTTAGAAGAAGTTACATTTTAGAAGACATTGCGTATTGGATAAGCATTTATTTTAGAACAAATTGAGTGTAGAACAAGTTAGATTTGAGAACGATATACAGGTAGAACAGGTGGCACTTTGCAAATGATGCAGGGTGCCACCTGTTTGTATATCATCTGTTTGTCTGCTGTACATATATGCTATACAGGTACGTTAAATCTGTAGCTGTATGTATATGCTGAATTTGTAAATGTAGATATCCTATTCAAAAATCCATTTATATCCATATAAATCTAAAATTAGGGCATAAATGTCCGATATACATACAGATAAGCACGAATAAAAGAAATCGAACCGCCAATCACGTACCTTCATAATGAAAACCAAATCTCGTAATGAGAACTATATAATGAAACGTGTTTACTTACCTGTCCCTTCAATGAATACTCGCTACGTCAACCTACGTACAGGATCGAAATTGTTTCGCTTGATATGGAACTGTAATTTAATTTAATGATAAAGGGGATTTGCAGGCATGTGGATGGATCGGCATTTTGGTAAAATAACCGGGGTAGTCGTCTTTCTAATGATTATGAATTTCTTGTTGCTGCATACAGGATGGAATGTGCTGCTTGGTATGATCTATGTAGGTATGGCAGCTGTGCATTATCGCGATGGAATCCGGCATTTTGTTCATCTGTCATTGCTACATCGGTATGGAACAGCGCTCGGTGGGCTGCTTCTCACCGGAGTAATCTCGCTGCTGCTGTTCTGGTACGGATTGGATCTGGCAAGTCAGTCTCAACATGCTGCATTGTTACACTGGACATGGATGAGTGCCGCCGCAGCGACTCTACTGACAGCGTATCTATTCTCGATGATCTGGCTACGCAAAAAGCCAGCTACACCTAACAGCTAATCTGTTCTACTTCATATGATAGCTTTCGCTACCATCAACAGGCTGTCTTCCGTAGATACACTATGGGAGGCAGCCTGTTGTATGCTGTATGAATCTACTTATTGGATCGTAACGGATAGATTTGCGTTTGTCTTCATTATATGGTACGTTCTGCTACAATCCTACTATTCCTAGTATCATTTGTGGAAATTTCTGTGTATCGCAGCGCTGATTTGTTTCCATCCGAACTATTTTTGTCTGGATGGTCATGTTAAAATGGTGGGACAGTTTAACGCAATCCGCTAGGTGATCATGATCTGATTTGAGTATTTATGCCATAGTAGTTAAAGCGGTTACTTACATGTGCAAAATTTCTCATTGATCCTATCCTGCGACAATCTTTTATTTAGCGAAGTGCTGTCATGATTCCCCGTTTGTTTTGCTTATAGATATTTATTGGTAAAGGATGAGATCAGAATGACTACTAATATTTTGGAGCGTCTGCGGACAGATACTGCGGAAGCCCATCGTCAGATTGAGAATAATGACTATGCGCGCTCCATGATGGATAAAAGTATGACGTTACCGCAATATACTGAATATTTGCAGCTGTTTTACGGATTTTTGCGTCCGTTGGAGCAACATGCGATATCTTCTGGACTGCCAGAGCAGCTCGGATTAGATATGGATATTCGTGGTAAAACAGCATTGCTCGAACAAGATTTACTGCATCTCGGTGTAACTCGTGAACAGTTGGATGCCTTGCCACTATGCGACCGTTTGCCGGATATCTCTACATCTGCGCGCTTAATCGGCAGTATGTATGTCATCGAAGGTTCTACGCTCGGTGGACAGATAATTACGAAGCAATTGATGAAATTCCTACCGGTTGAGCCGGGAGCAGGTATTTCCTATTTTAACGGGTATGGTCAGGATACACGTGACCAATGGCAAAGCTTCCGCGATGTAGTTGTGAATCGTGGACAATCGCCGCAGGAACAACAAGAGATTGTGGATGCGGCACGCCAGACGTTCCAACTGCTTGATGCGTGGTTCCATACGTAATTCGTCTTCTTACAACACAGGAATGGAGGTCAGCCTACAATGTCTGACGCCAGCAACAAGAACGATCAACCACTCAATCGCACTTTGCTGACAGAAGGAAACTACGTCACCAAGGAACCGATTGACCTGACTAATTGCGATAAAGAACCGATTCATATTCCAGGTCGTATTCAGCCGCACGGCATCCTGCTTGCTGTCACCAAAGATAGCGAGCATACGATTGTTCAGTGCAGTACGAATACGAAGAATATGCTGGGCTATACACCGGATGAACTACTGGGGCAACCACTGGAACGCATTATCGGAACAGAACAGCTACTCAGTTTACTACATAGTGATCTTAGTGCTGAAGCTACTTCCGATTTGCAATATACCGAAATTGTCATTGATGTAAATGGAGAAACGATAACGTTCTATGCCGTTTTGCATGAAAGTGAAGGGCTTATTATTATTGAAATGGAATATCCGACAGCAGATGAAGCAATCGGAAATGATTTTGAATGGATCCAGTCCTTTTTTACGAAGGTCAAGCAAACGAACAACCGGATCGAAGCGAGTCAAGCGGCGGCGGAGCAGATTCAAGATATGCTTGGCTATGATCGGGTCATGATTTATGAATTCGATAATCAGTGGAATGGTAAAGTGATTGCGGAAGCCAAAAATGAAGGATTAGAACCGTTTCTCGGTCATCATTATCCGGCTTCCGACATTCCGAAGCAGGCACGCGCGCTCTATCTGCGCAATTGGCTGCGACTGATCGTCGACGTCAACTACGAGCCTGTTGAAATTGTTCCAACAACTCAACCGCTTACTGGGAAACCACTCAATCTGAGCTTATCCGTATTGCGCAGCGTATCCCCGCTGCACATCGAATATTTGCACAATATGGGTGTGGGTGCGACGATGACTATCTCGCTGATTCATGATAATCAGCTGTGGGGTCTAATTACCTGCCATCATTATTCGGCAAAATACATTTCCCATCGTAAACGCAATCTTTGCAATTTTCTTGGTTCGTTCTTCTCCAGCGAATTGTATCAGCGTCAGCAACTGGACAATTATGAAGCCGAACTGCAATTGCGCAAAACGGCATTACGTATTGCGAGTATCTTCACCGGTAATACAAGTTCGGTACGGGTAGCAGAACAGCTGCATGACGAAGAACATACGTTACTTGCCTTAATGAGCGCATCTGGTGCAGCAATCAGTTATCAGGACAAGCTGCTGACGTTCGGCAATACGCCAACTCCGCAGCAGATTCGCGAGCTGGCAGGCTGGATGGGCGGGCGTTCGCGCGAATACTGGCATGCTACTTCGCGGCTCAGTCTGGAATACGAAGCAGCCAAAGCATACAAAGCCAAAGCGTCCGGTGCGTTATACCTAGCGATCTCGCCGGGGCAGCAAAATTATATTATCTGGTTCCGCCCTGAAGTACTGCAAATCGTCGATTGGGCAGGCGACCCTGCCAAAGCAGTCATTCAAGAAAATGACGGTATCCGACTCTCCCCACGTAAATCGTTTGAAAAGTGGCGACAGGTCGTGCAATCCACCTCCTTCCCTTGGCAGCCCAAAGAGCTGAATATTTTGCCGGAATTGAAAGCAATTGTGCATCGGCAAACGGAAAGTCAATTGCGGCAAGTTGAAGAACAAGCGCTTCAGGATGCACGTACACTGCGTCGGAACGAGCAGCGATATTTACAGCTCATGGAGATGTCCCCAGTTGCCTTCTTCACGCTGACGGAACGTCGAATCATCTATTCCAATCACGAGGCTGCTGTACTGCTCGGTCTGGAACAGAGCGATGATCTGCTTGGTCTGGACTTCATGCAGTTTGTACAAGATGATTCCAAGGATGAGATGGTCAATTATCTGGAACAATTGGAGCAGAATCTGATCCATATGATCACAAACAATACCTTTTTCCAAAATCGAAACGGCGATTCGTTAAAATTGGAATTAACGCTGGCTTCGATTAGCTATGGCGGCAAACCGTCAGTCATGATCATTGCACGCGAATCTTCACTTGATACCGGTCTGGAAGAAGCATATCATGTCGTCAGTGATCAGCTGCAAAACTATATGACAACCGATCCGCTCACTGATATGCCAAACCGCGTGTCATTTGAGAAGAAGCTGATGGAAGACTGGTATACCGCTATTCAGCAGGAGGAATTGATGTCTCTGCTGCTCGTTGATATTGACGATCTGCGAGAATACAATGCCATCCACGGACTTAACGGCGGCGATCTATGCGTACAATGGGTTGCGGACGTGTTGAATGTAATCGCAAGTGGTGCAGAATCAGATATTGCCCGTTTTAGTGGCGGTACCTTTATGATTAATCTGCGCGGCAGCAGCAAAGACGATGTAGTCCAACTTGCTGAGGATATTCGCAGTAGCGTCTTAGCACTGCAAATTCCTGCGAACACGGCGGAAACCGGCGACTTTATTACCGTTAGCGTTGGCGGAGTTATGCTGCAACCAGATCCACTCGTTCACCCGACCGATCTGATCCTGCGCGCCGAAGAAGCGTTAATGCAGGCGAAGAATCTTGGTAAAAATCAGGTTGCCTTTTTATAAATGATATCCATCGTCCTGTATACGATGACAGGATGAAATAACATAAATAGCCCGCATCGCCAGAACCATTGCAACTGAATTGCATAGATGGTTAACGACGGATGACGGGCTATTTGTATTTGTAAGTTACGAAAGCATACAACAACTAGACGATGAATAGATCATAGATAGAACGATAGGTAGAACTTTAGATATTTTCTCAAAAAATAAGATGCAGGTTTACCAAGAATGAATCGGCGCTTTGTAAAACTTTGTTAGACGCAACCTTGGGTGTTTGCAGATGATTGTATAAATGAATATTGTGACGTATCCGTTATGTATGTGCATATATAAACAAGACCATCACTGTGTTGCACTACGAATGACACTGGAAAAGATTGCTGTATAATAGGCTAAGCACCGATTCAAGTATGTACATAGTACGGCTCTATTCCCTTTGCTCCTATGCAATCAGGCGAACAGATTATGAAAATGGAATACGGCACAGAACGAGAAGGATTTTACTTTTTAAGGAGGTTCCTATGTCTCAGCAACAACCCAAAGAATCACTATTGCAACTCATCAAAAAAGGAAATACCTCTTCCGCTGTCGCCATGATCGGCAATGCGGTTATCGCCATCTGCAAAGGTGTCGCTTTTGCCTTTAGCGGCAGTGGTGCGATATTCGCGTCAGCGATGCACTCGCTGGCAGATGCGGTCAATCAGGGGTTTGTATTTGTTGGTAGTGTCTTATCTGAAAAGAAACCAACTCCACGCTTTCCGAACGGCTTCGGACGGGTTATCAATATTTTCTGTATGATCGCGGTAATTGTCGTTACGATTATGGCGTATGAAACGATCCATGAGGGCATTCATCTGCTTCAGCATCCAGCAGCTAGCGGCAGCGGTGTCTGGCTCAACATTATTGTGTTGATCATCAATATTCTGGTCGATGGGCTCATTCTAATCAAAGCGATGAAGGAGATTATTCACGAATCGCGCGCCGGAAGCGCATGGATTGGGCATTGTTTCCAGTGCGTTCCGCAATGTAGGACGTGCAGCACCGCCGACACGGCTCGTCTTTTACGAAGATATTGTAGCGGTACTAGGAGCAACACTGGCGCTAATATCGGTAATTGTGATTGCACTGACCAACTTTGCACTGTTGGATGGTATCGTCACGCTGATGATTGGCTGTCTGATGATTGCTGTTGCCTTCCGGGTCGGTTACGACAATATGATCGGGTTGATCGGTGTCTCCGCGCCGAAGGATGTGGAAGATAAAGTGACCGAGACGATCTTTGCAGATGAACAAGTCGCAGATATTCAAATGCTGCGCATCGTGCAAGAAGGTCGTTATTATCATGTAGATGGCGTGATTGAGCTGAAGCAAGGATTGACGTTAGCGGATGCTGACGATATTAAATTACGCGTTCAGCAGGCACTACTCACGAATCCCGACATCGCCGATGCGGCGCTTAGTATTATCGAGGATGACCGTATTCAGACGTGGAAAGACAGCGATGCCGAACTTGATCGAGTGTAATAATCTACATCTTATATAGCAATATAGAATGTAGATGGATGCGGCATAATAAATAGCATGACTATATTCTGCATCAGCCTATTCATTCCGTACCAATTCATTCTATACAACAACTGTACCAAAATAATCGTGGCTACCTCTATGTATCATACAATACGCCTGAGCAGAATGAATATCACTGCTCAGGCGTATTGTTTTGATTCATGTTTCGTTCGTAAGGCAATCGTAGTATCAGGCGCGATAGTATGTGCCGACAACTTTCAGCTCTGCCGATTTGACGATCCGAAACGGGTAGATATATCCGTGCCGGATTTTTCTTTTGCCTTTGCCCCAGATGTCGGTGCCGCTGGTGAAGCGGTATGCCTGATCAATAAATTTGGAGCAATAGTTGTTGGTCACATCGTCCATTCCCGTATGCAGACGGTACGCTTTGACCTGTTTGTAATACTGCTCCGCCCACTCTGCCGCCAGCACACCTACATCTTCGTGGCGTGCACGAAAAACGACAAAGCGGTCACCTACATAAAAGCGTTTGACATACCATTCCACCGTATCCGAGAATACCGGACCAAACGGATGCACATGATATACGCGTCCATCTGTCCCGAGAATGCCCATATGACCAGCATAATACGTCGATTCCGAGCTGGGCGTGTACAAAATATCGCCCGGTTTCAGCGGAATCTCCCGAATACGCGATACTGGTAGATCGCTCTCCTGACGACGTGCAGCTGCACGCTTGCGCGGAGTCTCCACTAGCGCCCGGTGAAAGACACCGCCGATTGCCAGATACACTTCTGCCCATTTGATTCTATGATCCTGATCGCGATCCAGCCATTTACGTAGAAAAGACCGGATACGCTCTATTGTTTTCCCCATATTGCACCTCTACTCTGATCCTGTACCTGCTGTGAATGTATTACCCATTACTCGCCCGTTGTCTGTACTTTATGTGATCGCTGGGCTATGCTGGATAGTAATCTTATTTTGATACATACACAGGATACAAATCAACATTGGAAGGAGCAGGAATATATGCATATTATTGATCTGCATTGCGATGCACTGTATAAACTAGCTGAAGCGCAAGGAACACTCAGCTACAGCGATGCGCCGGAGCTGGAAACAAACTATGCTCGCTTACAGGAAGGGCAGGTGCGGATGCAGGGATTTGCCATTTTCGTTGATCCAGCATTACCTGATCCGTTGCGATTCCAGAATTGTCTGGATCAGGTGCATTACTTTTACGATGAAGTGTTAGGCAAACATCCACAGATGGTTCATATTACCGATTGGCAGCAAATTGCCCAATTGCAGCCCGGACAGATTGGTGCGTTATTGACGTTAGAAGGTGTCGATCCGATTGGCAATGATCTAAAAAAGATGCACATTCTGTATCGGCTTGGTGTACGCTCGGTCGGGCTGACATGGAACTTTGCCAATCTGGCGGCAGATGGAGCGCTGGAGGAACGTGGAGCGGGTCTGACGGCATTTGGACATGAGCTGGTGCAATTTTATAATGACCATCGCATATTGACGGATGTGAGTCATCTATGCGAGCGCTCGTTCTGGGATGTGCTCGATGTGGCGAAATATCCCTTTGCTTCGCATTCGAATGCACGCGCTATTCTGGATCATCCGCGCAATCTGACCGATGAGCAGGCAGTGGCGATGTTTGAACGAAATGCGATGGTGCATGTTGTGTATTGCCCGTATTTTATTAAGGAAGGTGATCAGGTTCAGATCACTGATCTGCTGCGGCATATCGATCACTTCTGCTCGCTGGGCGGCGTGAAGCATATCGGGCTGGGATCGGACTTTGACGGGATTAGCGAGCATGTACAGCAGCTGGAGCATGCGGGGAAATCGCAGCTGGTCATTGATGAGCTACTCAAGCATTACAGCGAGGAACAGGTGCGCGGGTTTGCGCATGAGAATGTTATCCGGCATTTGCCTGAATGATAGTTGATAGATGCCTGGTAGTCGCAAAATAAAAGTAGATGTTTGTATTACGATAATGAAGAGTATACTGAGCTTCAAATGCGCAGTACTAGCAAAAAGCCGGACTTGTCCTATTACTGGACAGATCTGGCTTTGCGTCGTTGCTTCAGTTATCTTGCTGATGCGTTTCGTTCTGGTTAGGATTTTCCCAGTGTTTGAATTGCCCACCTCTGCTTATTACATCCTCATTGGGAAATAGCTGCGTCCATTGTCCGACGCCCCGATCAGTATACATATAGGTCTGATGAGGTTCATCTCGAAAAATGACGTACATCGGAAAAGTGGGTAATGTACTTATTTTCGTTTCTATACTGTAAATATCGTTGGCTGCATATCGCTTCTCGTGAACCAGATAGTTTGTTACATCTTTTTTGAGATACATAATTTTTAAATGAATCGTTGCAAATATTAGCGTTGCGATAACTGCCAACATCAGCAGTACCCACCATCGCTTTCTCATGAATACCTTCCTCTCTCTATTTCTCTTCGTTTCGTGCTATATCCAGTATGTATAGTTCTGTTTCGCGACTCGAATACTGGTAAACCTGTATGTAATGTATACAATCGCCCGAACAGCAAAGTTGTGCAGTTCGGGCGATTGTGTGAGTATTGGATTGATTCAAAATCTTGTTATTACGTGCTGTGATTACTGATCTGTACGCCTTATCAAGCACCAAACTGAGCGGCATGCAAACGGGCATAGGCACCACCAGCGTTGATCAATTCGTCATGTGCGCCTTGCTCGGCGATGCCTTCTTTGGTCACGACGATGATGCGGTCGGCGTTCTTGATCGTTGCCAGGCGGTGGGCGATAATCAGTGTTGTCCGACCGACGGACAGCTCATTCAGGGATTGCTGAATCGCTGCTTCTGTTTCGGTATCAAGTGCCGACGTTGCTTCGTCCAGAATGAGGATCGGCGGATTTTTCAAGAACATGCGGGCAATGGACAGACGCTGCTTCTGTCCACCTGACAGCTTCACGCCACGTTCCCCAATAATCGTATCCATGCCTTCCGCATACGACTGGATCAAGGTTTCCAGTTGCGCCTGACGCGCTGCTTGCCAGATCTCCTCATCGGTCGCATCCAGTTTGCCATAAGCGATATTTTCCCGAATCGTACCGTCAAACAGGAACACATCCTGCTGGACAATGCCGATCTGTGTCCGCAGTGACGATAAGGTCATCTGCTGGACATTCAAACCGTCAATCGTAATCTCGCCAGCACGAATATCATAGAAGCGTGGCAGCAGACTGCATAACGTCGTTTTCCCCGCACCGGATGGTCCGACTAACGCGACCGTCTCTCCTTCACGAATATCCAGATCGATGTTGTGCAAAATATCATCCTTGCCTTCATATCCGAACGAGACGCCGCGATAGCTAATCTGTCCACGCAATGGCGGTGCAGGCTGCGCACCCGGCAGATCATGAATCTCGGTATCGGTTTCCAGCAATTCCTCATAACGGCGGAAACCGGCAATGCCTTTTGGATACGTCTCAATAACCGAGTTCAGCTGTTTGATCGGCGTCAGGAACACATTAGATAACAGCACGAAAGCGACAAAATCGCCATATGTCATGCCCCGTTCCAATACGAACCATGTTCCACATACGAGTACAAACAGCGATACGAATTTCATCAAAATATAACTAATTGACGAGTTCCACGCCATAATCCGGTATGCAATCAGCTTCGTACGGCGGAAGCTGCCGTTATCTACCGCAAACTGAGCAATCTCGTGATCTTCGTTAGCAAATGCTTGTACAACGCGCATACCACTTACGTTGTTCTCTACGCGTGCATTGAAGTTAGCGATATCGCCAAACATTTTGCTGAAGGCGCGCGACATTTTCCGACCGAAGAAGATCGACAGATAGATCATGAGCGGAATAACGATAAAGGTCAGAATCGCCAATTCCAGATTCAGACTTGCCATCAGCAGGAATGCCCCGATTAGCGTCATCACCGCGATAAATAAATCTTCTGGTCCGTGGTGGGCAATCTCCCCGATATCCATCAGATCGCTCGTCATCCGCGAGACGAGATGACCGGTCTTCGCATTGTCGAAAAAGCGGAACGGCAGACGCTGAATATGATCAAACAGCTTTTTGCGCATGTCCGTCTCAATATTAATTCCAAGCTTGTGACCCCAGTATGTAACGATATATTGCAAAATAGAACTAACTAGGAATATACCGAGCAACCCGGCACATGCCCACAAAATAACCTGCCAATTGCCACTCGGCAGCAAATCATCGATCACGCGCTGTACCGCAATCGGAAAAGCTAACTCCAGCAGCCCTGCGATCACAGCACAACCAAAGTCGATCATAAACAAACCTCGATACGGTTTGTAATAAGCAAAAAAGCGACGCAGCATATAAACCCTCCCTTTTCTAGCATTTGCCAGCAACATGGTGACATAGCACGACGCCGTACGAGCGACAGAAACTGCCACACATACAGCGCCGAGCTGCACTGAAAATCAATTATAGCACTACCAGACACAGTTGAGAATAGTTATCAATTACTTTTCTCACATATTTTTCACATAAAGGCGCGGATAAAATAAAGTACTGGCACCGCCACGACATAAAACATCGCAAATTGCAGCCGTTGCGCCCGTGGCATCGTCAACAATCCAATAATAATCCCAATCGCCAGCAGCGCCATGCCGACCAGCACTGCCGCCCGGGTCTGAAATAGAATGTATACGACAACCGCAGCCAGTACCAGCAGCCAGCTTGTCCATTTGTACATCGTGTTGTTCATGATTGTCATCTTCCGCACCTCGTCTCCGTATGATGGTTCCATCTGCTGAGTGGCTGCTCTCGCTTATCCGGCTATAGGAACGGAATCGTCAACCTGTTGACGTCGTTGTTTGTAAAATAAGATCAGCGCTATGTTAAGCCAGTCAGTATACTATGTATTTCAACCGATTCAGGCAGCTTCTATCAAAAAATGTACATATTCAGCATATTTTTTTGCAACGAATGGTTGGAGTTCCTATTCAGTCATACAAAAAACAGAATGCCTGCTCAGTCTATGACTGAACGACATCCTGTTTTGTATGATCAAACTATTTATATATTCCCGTATTGTTACTGAATCTTATTGCTCTGACGGATACTTTAGTCCCCATTGACTGCGCACTTCATCCAGCAGACGCATAATGGACAGCGATTCTTCCAGCGGCATAATGTCGCTTTCCAGCTCGCCTTCGAGAATGAGGCGACCTGCTTCCTCCGCTTCAAAGGCATAGCCCTCAGACTCGCGGTCATCGGTAAAATGCTCTACCTCTTCCCCGTTAATGTACAGGTACGCTTCGCGGCTAAACAGGAATTGCGGAATGCGGATGTATCCTTCAGTACCGTGAATGTATGCTTCATTCGGGAACAAGATGTTGACTGCGCCGTTCAGACTGGCAGCGCGTCCGCCTTCGTAATCTAGCAGGATAGAAAATTGCTCGTCCACACCCGTTTGTCCGATATACGATGTGCTGTGAATGTTGTTAGGCTTGGCACCTAGTACCATGGAAGCGAACGATACCGGGTAAATGCCTGTATCCAGCAGTGCCCCACCGCCCAATTCTTTGTTAAGCAAACGATGATCTGGATCGCCGTCAAAACGGAATCCAAAATCTGCCTTCACCAATCGCACTTCACCGATTTTGCCATCTTGAATCCATTCTCGCACTTGGCGCAGCGGCGGTAAGAAGCGCGTCCACATGCCTTCCATCAGGAACAGCTTGTTCTCGCGGGCAAGCTGGATTGCTTCTTCGAGTTCACCAGCGTTCATCATAAACGGCTTCTCACACAGGACATGCTTGCCAGCATGCAGCGCGTCCAGCACATTTTGCTTATGTAATGGATGCGGTGTACCGACATAGATCGCATCGACCTGCTCGTCCTGTAATAGCTTCTCGTAGCTGTCGTACCCAACGGTCATATTGTATTTACGAACGAATTCATCTGCACTTTCCTGACTGCGCGAACTGGCGGCATACGCCACTCCGTTATTCGTAAACGGCAGATCGCCGACAAATTTATTAGAGATACCACCGGTGCCGATGATGCCCCAGTTGATTTTGCGTTCACTAGCTTGAGACATATAATACCCTCCACTTCGATAATAGACTTGCGGCATATTGCTGCTAATTCTATATTTCACCATTACAGCCTTCTTTTAAGCGTAAAAGGTTTTGACGATGCCGTATAGCAATATTCTGATATTTTATATCATATATTTGCGCTCGTCTTACATGGGATTACAGAATAGGGAAAAACAGTCGGATGTTGTTGATCCGACTGCTCTTTTTGTGGATATAAAACATACTGTTGATTCTACTACTTCTGCTACTTCTTCTACGTTCTACTTCTACTTTTTCTATTGTTGTACCTTTTCCCGATCTTTGCCTTTATCAGCTTCGCCTGCGTTGCGGTTGGCAGCATCGCGGTCTTCCTGCATTTCGGCGACGGTTTTGACCTTCAGGCGTGCTGCACCAGCGTAATCTTGTGTCGGCAGCAGATTGCCGCTGTCCAGACGCTGTTTGGCGGCGGCGATTGCTTCACCGTATTGCGGTAGCCATGCTTCGCCTGCGACTAGCATCTCGTCCACCATTTGCCAGATTTCCGGTGGATTGCAGACTGCGCCGATCAGCGGGTCCATCATAAATGCCTGACGTAGCAGCTTGTCATCGCCATGCACAGCTGCTTCTACCGCCAAGCGCTGCACTGAAATGCTCACATTGCACACTGCCGCCGGACCAAGTGGCAAATCTCCTACATGCGGCATCGAAATGCCATTACGATCTACATAACCAGGGGCTTCGATCACAGCATCATTCGGCAGATTGGAGATGACGCCGTTGTTAATCACATTAAAATGTCCACGGTACACGCGCCCCGTTTCCAGCGCTTCGATAATGTACGAGCCGTGTTCTTCGCTGCGTTCTTCCGCGGCAAAGCGCTTGGGTTCCTCCTGCATCCAGTTCGGGAAATCCGTTTCAAACCAGTTACGTCCTTCGGTACATACACGTAGATAGCCGCCCGTCTCGCCGTTAATCCAGCTGTTCAAATCGATCCAGTCACCAATCTCCTGCGGACGCTTGCGATACCAAGGCACATATTCGCTCAAATGACCGTTCGATTCGGTGCTGTAATATCCGAACCGGCGCAGCATATCAATGCGTACCTTTTCCGTACGGCTATATTCGTCATGCTTCTCAAATGCTTCCAGCAAACCAGCCGTCAGGTCGCGCCCCTGATGACTCGCCCGAATATACCATGTCTGATGATTAATACCAGCACAGACGATATCGACATCCTGTTTGTCCAGTCCGTACACGTCCGCAATCTGATGATGACCATGCTGTACGCCGTGACAGAGACCCACCGTATTGACACCGCCATACGTATTGCACGCCCATGTTAGCATCGCCATCGGGTTGGAGTAATTCAGCAGCAGTACATGATCGTCTGCGACCTCGCGAATATCGCGGCAAATGTTCAGCATCTCGGCAACACCGCGCTGACCGTACATAATGCCACCGGCGCACAACGTATCACCGACGCATTGATCAACACCGTATCTAAGCGGAATGTCTACATCTGTCGCAAAGGCTTCCAGTCCGCCGACACGGATCGTACAGATGACGTACTTCGCATCCTTCAGCGCTTCCCTGCGATCAGTAGTATGCTGAATGCGAATATTCAGCCCGTTGCCGTCGATATCCCGCTGACAGAGCCGGGTCACCATATCCAGATTGTGCTCGTTAATATCTGTAAATGCGAGTTCAATCTCGGCAAACTCTGGCACTGCTAGCAGATCACGCAGCAACCCGCGTGTGAATCCGATACTTCCCGCTCCTACAAACGCTACTTTAAAAGACATGATACCATCCCTCCATCTACTATAATGAATGTATTGTAAAACGCCTCTCCAAGTAAGCGTTATCAATATTGTGACTCTTTCCACGGTGATCTGTCCAAAATCCTAACCTTCCTCACTCATGAAACGGTTGGTTATCTGTCGTCTCGTTCGCAGGCTCTTGATAGCTACGTACAAATCGCTCGGATTGCATCCGATAATCGGCAGGTGTATGCCCAGTATGCTTTTTGAATAACAGATGAAAATAAGGGCGGCTGGCAACACCTACATAATCGGCGATCTCGGCAATAGGAATGTCCGTTTGACCAAGCAGCATCATCGCCTTGTCCATGCGCAATGTGTTTAAATAATCCGTCGGTGTGCTGTGCATATGTTTTTTGAAGATACGATGCAGATAGCTTGGATGTACATTAACGGATGCAGCAATCTGTTCCATGCGAATGCTGCGGTCATAGTTCTGACGCATAAACTGGATGCTCTGATGTACATATCTCTCGCTCAGGGGCGTCTGCTGCTGCCGATGTTCCTGTGATAGTCTTGCAATGCGTACGAGCAGCTGAGCAAATAGCAGATCGCCCAGCATCGATCCTTCACGCTGCTGATCCAGCTCCAATACAAGCGACTTGAGCGTGTAATACACATCCTCTGGATCGGACAGCACCATATAGGGCTGGGATGTATGAATCAGCTCTGCTAGTTCTTTTTCCTGCTGAATCAGTTGATGCAGGATGGATGCGGTCGGTGCACAGCTTTGCAATCCAAATTCCAGATTAAGCATGCGACATGGTGTATCGCCAACGATCAGGCGGTGCGGAATATTCGCATCAATCACGATAAATTGTCCTTTTTGCAGATCAACGCTCACACCCTTCACAGCATTGTCGTTCTCCGCTTGCTTCGGTGTACCTGACGAAGGATATAGCTCGATACGACAGCAACCGGAGATCATATACATAATCTCTGTGGACTGGTGCTGATGATAGTCCATTTCGTACTGTTTCCATTGTTTGTAATAGTAGGCATAATGCTGCGGTCGATAGCCCGATTCTGCGATATGTAGATGATACAGACTGGCGGACAATGCTGGGTCATGTGCATCTGTAGGATGATGATTTGCTCGCGTTGAAGCATCGTACACCTGAATGGAAGGTAAAGCCTCATTGGAAGGTCGACGTGCAGAAGCTGTCTTTTTACCTTGACGATGTGGGCTGTTATTGTCCGGTCGTTGTGCAGTCATAGTTGATCACCTGCCTGATTACATTAAGATGGTACTGCTATCCTACCGCATTCCCTCTATTGGTCACAAGTGAGCGTATATATTCATTGTGTGCTATATAGATATCTTCATTACGTACTAGATCGTATAGAAACCATACTACATAACATGTATAAAAATAACGTAGATCAAAAAGTATAAAAAAGCTTCGCCGTTATCACATTGCTGTCGGCGAAGCTTGCTTTATGTTACGTTCAGATTAACGGAATTCAGGTGGTGTACGACGTGCTACACCAGTCGCAATCGCTGCTTGGATAACACCGCGACGAACTTCCTGCACGACCTGTTCGTTAAATACACCGGGAATGATGTACAGCTCGTTCAGCTCGTCTTCCTTCACGACCGAAGCGATGGCGCGTGCAGCAGCGACTTTCATCTCCTCATTGATCACGCTGGCACGGCAATCCAAGGCACCACGGAAAATGCCGGGGAAGCACAGCACGTTGTTGATCTGATTCGGGTAATCGCTGCGCCCAGTTGCCATTACGCGTACATGACGCTCTGCCACTTCAGGATCAATCTCAGGATCAGGATTCGCCATCGCAAATACGATCCGATCTTCTGCCATCGTATGCAGATGATCGACGGTCAGCAGCCCCGGACGAGACACACCGACGAATACATCGGCACCTTGAATGACGTCGCTCAGACTACCTTTTTCCAATTGCGAATTACTGTTGTTGGCGATCCAGTTCCACATCTCGTGCGGATATTCTTCGTCGCGTACCAATGCGCCGTTTTTATCGACAGCGATCAGGTTTTTCGCACCGGCGGACAGCAGCATTTTGACACAGGCTGCTCCTGCTGCTCCGATACCGAGCACGACGATTTTCGCCGTTTCCAGCGATTTGCCAACGATGCGTAGCGAATTGAGCAATCCAGCAAGAACAACGACTGCTGTACCATGCTGATCATCGTGGAATACCGGAATATCCAGTTCTTCCGTCAATCGACGTTCGATCTCAAAGCAGCGCGGCGAACTGATATCTTCCAGGTTGATCCCACCGAATGCCGGAGCTAGCCATTTGACCGCTTGAATGATCTCTTCCGTATCCGTTGTATCCAAGCAGATCGGGAATGCATCGACTTCGCCAAATTGCTTGAACAGCATCGCCTTCCCTTCCATAACTGGCATTGCCGCTTCTGGACCGATATCACCTAGTCCGAGCACTGCCGTACCGTCGGAGACGACTGCGATCATATTACGTTTTACGGTTAGGGAAAATGCCTTTTGCCGATCTTCATGAATCGCCATGCACACTTTGGCTACGCCCGGTGTATACACATGGGAGAGATCTTCCCGGTTTTTGACTGGAGACTTGGGCTGTACTTCAATCTTGCCGCCCAGATGCGCCAGAAAGGTACGGTCTGATACGTTAACGACTTTGACTCCCGGCAGTGCCCCAACCGATTGTAGCATTTGCTCGCGCACATTTTCTGGCAAGTTGACGGTTAAGTCACGCGTCGTACTTTCCGGGCTGGCATGAATGACGTCAATCGCCACCACATCGCCACCAGATTCGGCAATCGCACCAGCCACATCGCCAAAACTCACCTGTTTCTTATCCATCTGCAAACGCATAATCATGCTCGTTCCAAGAGCCATCGTTATACCTCCTGCAAAATACGATTTTGGGTATTGCCCATCACTATCGGATATTCATCATCCACAGCGCCAATCGCCACGATACCGCTATCTAGCCGGCTTGCGCCCGCTGTATATATGGCAGAAATCGGTGCATGGGATAATGATATGTAAGCGGCATTTCCTTCCATCCGCTTCATAATAATAACGCTTACATTGGAAGACGGACTTAATTATAACATAGTTTGCGGTGAAATAAACGCAGTCCCACGCTCGGAAATGAGATTGCCTTTGCCATTTTCGATACGATGGTTGGACGGTTGCTATTCAGCATTCCTACTCGTTGATCGCCATGCTTCAACATTCCGCTTCTCGACGTGCTGAACCCATTCTTTTACATATTCCAAAAAACGCCGCATCGCAGGTGAGGCTTTTGATAGCGATTGCACCGCCAAACCAAGCGAACGGAAACTTCGTTCCTCTAGCTCTAGCATCCCGGCATTGTGATCCCGCCCCTGCAAGACGAGTTCTGGTAAAATGCTAATTCCCAGCCCGTTCTCCACCATCGCGATAATCGCATAATCATCGCCCAGTACAAAGCGCACATTCGGCGTAATACCTGTATGTTCCAGTACACGCCGCACATCGTAATCCGAACCTTCGCGCGGCATAATAAAATCCTCTTCTGACAACCGTGACAACGGAAAGGTATCCGCCTCCCGCAGTGGATGATCTGGCGGTACGATTACTAACATCCGATCTTGACGTAGCGGCAAAATATCAAATGTCCCGCGCGCAGGCAATGTCATAAAGCCACAATCGATCTCACCGTTAGCAATCCACTCTTCAATTTCCTCATAATCGCCTTCGATCAACCGGAACGTGATGCCCGGATAATGACGCTGAAATTCCTTAATCATCCCCGGTAGCCAGTGCACCGACACACTTGTAAAGGTGCCAATCCGAATGACACCGGATGCAAGCCCATGAATGGACGAGACTACCTGCTTGAGCTGTTCGTTCCAATTCACCGTCTCACGCATTGGAATCAATACACGTTCACCATTAGCAGTCAGTCGTACCCCGGAACGGTCGCGTAATAACAATGGAAAGCCAAATTCCCGTTCCAACCCGTGAATAATATGACTCACCCCGGATTGCGTAAATCCTAGCACTTCCGCTGCCCGTGTCAGACTGCCCAGCTCTACCACTTTGAGCAGAACCTCATATTTATGAATACTCAATCTGTATCCGCTCCTTTGGCCGCTGTATCAGCTGCATCTATTAAGAAACAATCAATGCTGCTTACACTTTGTTCTATGTTTGCCGACTTCATAATTCGCAGGATGATTCGCAAGGATTTAGCCATTACTTCTTCTCATGTATATCATTATAAACATTCAATATACTTATACTTCTAACGCTACTATACTGATTTTATTAACCCGTTGCTAGCAGGAATTCGGAGCCTGTGTGCAGCGTCTATGACTACACCAATCAAAGGATGGATTATCATGAAACAATCGCGGGCTGACCTGCTGATCTTTATCGTTACATTATGCTGGGGGTCCTCTTATTTATTTATGAAAATGGGCATGGATTCGCTTAGCCCCTACAATCTAATTGCGCTGCGTTTTGGCTTTGCCTTTATTCTGACAGCGCTCATCTTCTTCCGCCAATTGCGGCATCTGGACTGGCGCACAACCGGATACGGCGCGCTACTCGGATTATGCCTGTTTGGCGTGTTTGCGTTTATTATGTTCGGTTTGCAGACGACCTCGACGTCCAATGCAGGCTTTCTCGTTAGCCTGACGGTCATTTTTGTCCCGATTCTGTATTGGATCATCTTCCGGCGCAGATTGGCAGGGCGGCAGATTGCCGGTGTACTAATGGCTTTGTCAGGGATTGGATTATTGACCTTGAACGGGCAACTCAGTATTCATCCCGGCGATGCGCTCTGTATTCTGGCGGCACTCTGTTATGCAGGTTATATTCTAATGACTGGTGCGGCGGCGCGCATTACGTCTAGTACGCTGAATCTGGGCATCATGCAGCTGGGATTCGCTGGTCTGTACGGACTGATCTTTTCGTTTCTATACGAAACGCCAACCTTGCCGCAGACAAGCGACGGTTGGATCGCCGTGTTGGCGCTCAGTGTAGTGTGCAGTGCCTTTGGATTTGTCATACAGCCGATTGCTCAGAAATATACAACACCAACGCGTACCGGGCTGATCTTTGCACTGGAACCGGTGTTTGCGGCGCTGTTCGCTTTCTGGTTCGAGCATGAAATGCTGTCAGTCAAAGGGTATATTGGTGCTGCTCTGGTGCTTGCAGGTGTAGTCGTATCCGAGTGGAAGTTGAAAATAAAAGCGCCTAAACCAGTCATACCGCCACAGGACGTGCAGAAGGTTTCACCGCTCTAAATATGATATGCGGAAATAGCTACTTTTCGTGATTGTGACAAAGTATAATACTGATATTCTAGAATATCTAATTATATTTCACCCGCAAGCCGCTGTATCTCTTCATTTATGAATCGCAAAATCAGCAGATTTTTCTTTGAATATACTTAATTTCACCGCCGATTGCTCTTGAAGGACCAACAATGACAATTAGTAAATTCCTCGAGTAGCCGTTAACCATGAACGATCTAGTGCGAATTGATGTGTTAGAGCATATAGCTTCTGTTTTACTATAGGCGCTGATAAGTAGCAAATTCAACATTTTTATCAGTGGCGGAACAGGGTCGGGTAAAACGACTTTTTAATGCGTTCAATAGACGACCGGGTGATTACGATTGAGGATTCTGCTGAGTTACAAATTCGCACTGGCCGAATCTGATCTCGATGAAAACACGTAATCTCGACATGGAAGGTAAGGGCAAGATTAGCATTCGCAATCTGATTCGTTCTTCGTTGCCTATGCGTCCAAACCACATTACTGTTGGTGAAGTACATGGGGCAAAAGTACTTAATATGCTGTAAGCAATGAACATAGGTCACGATGGCAGACCTCTATAATCGTGAATCGTGTGCTAGCATTTTTAGTTTGTATACCCAATCGCAAAGAAACTTTTGCTCAATAATTAAATTCTATATACTATTTTATTGAAATAAAAGTAAAAAAGTGATACTATTACCAGTGCAAGAAAGAGTCTATATAAATAATACATATTAACTAGGAGGAACGAATGAAAAAAACAACCATGGTTTTAATTTTATCTACATCTATGCTATTATCAGGAGCAAGTTTAGCATCTGCACAAAGTACTACAGATAGTACTGATCAAGCTACAAATTCAGCAAGTAATCCAATAGTTTTAACTCCAGTAAGTCCAAGTGATTTTAATGGCTCTATAAATTCTGGAAATGTAAAGGGTTCTGTTATGAGTCCTTTAGACACAGATGGGCAAAATATTTCTTATAGCTTCGGGCATTTTACAGATTACGTGAGAAGTTCTAGTCCACTTCCAGCTCATAGATATGGTACAATCAGACTCCAGATAGCTCAAACTACTAATACAGATAAGAACCCAGCTAATTTGACTTATGTGTTTCAATCAACAGATGCGAAGCTAAAATCATCCAACTATGTAGTAAGTGGAAATAAAAATGGAGATATTATTACCTTCACTAATGTACCTAAAGGCACAGCAGATAAACCTATCTATCTTTACATTTACAATACAAATACTTCATCTACAGTCAGACTAAGTGGGAATGGACATACTCTTGATTAAGAAAGGATGATTTTAATGAGCAACAAAAGTTGGAGATTGAGTAGAGTTACAATTGTTACAATATGTGTTATTGGAACATGCTTGATTTTATTTAGTAACTTTAGTCAAGAAACAAAAGCTGCAACTAAACAACCATCTGTGGTGGAAGGTACTGCTTCTACTGAAGAAATGAAACAAGTCAAAGATAATGTTAGCACTATTTATGCAGGTGATTACTACTACAATGTTACTACTCAATCAACAAATAATCTTCCAACGGATCAAGTTGCTCATGGGGTTGAAAATGTTACTGATAAAACTATATTAATTATTATGGATAATGGAAAAACTTATATTAGAGCTGGAAAAGCTGAATAGTAAAAAGCGACAGGTTTATAAACCTGTCGCTTTTTTTATATTGTTTAAGCTGAACTATATATATTCAGTTGAAGAACCCGTGGTACTAGTTCCAGTTAATCTTGGATTACACCTATTTGTAATCGTATATGCAAGCTAAATCTTGTCTGAATGCACTTCAAACCCTTATACACTTTTATAGCGAATGGAAGTCAGAGTGAAACGACGGATCAAGATAGAAAATACTATTTCCATTTGCTCTCTTTTTTGTAGCATCTAACGTGTATATCATGAATCAAAGTAGTAGGCAGTAAGTAACTTAGGATGAAATCTAGCAAATCAACTTGCAAAATAGTAGAAAATTGGCTTTGTAACGACTGTTTTTTTGTACAATCAAAAATGTCGTTACATGCGAATCCACCTTCTGAAATGAGATTTGATCACTTTCATTTTGATCGTTTTTCTGGGTAAGACTATTTTTTAACTAGCACAACGGGCTTAGTTGATTTAAAACCCATTTATCACCTGGTACTTACCCTCGATTCATTTCTCTTGACCATTTATTAATGATCGTGAACTTTCGTTACTATAATATGTTGTTTTTTTGTATAAAATCACCTTATCTTAACGAAAATGGAAAATCAGGTTATGGTACATATCCCTTTTTCACGATCACATCAGTACAGCTTACCAACTGCCTCTGCTTGAAATGGTTTCAGTTCGTCCAGACGATTGTCATGAATTTTGGCTGCCCATGCTGGATCGGCAAGCAGAGCGCGACCGACGGCAATCAGATCAAATTCGCCTTGTTGCAATCGTTCTGCCAGACCGCTTACACTTCCCTGCTGCTCAGCATCTGCACCGGATGCGAAAAATTCGGTAAAATCCTGCTTCAAGCCGACCGAGCCAACGGTAATGACGGCTTTGCCAGTGAGCTGTTTTGCCCAGCCTGCCAGACTGAGCGGTGAACCTTCAAATTCCGGCTCCCAAAAACGACGGGTGGACGCATGGAAAATATCTACACCTGCTGCGGCAAGCGGCTTCAGCAGCGCTGCCAGTTCCTCTGCATCATGTGCCAGCTTCGCTGTGTACACTGGATATTTCCACTGCGAGAACCGGAAAACAATCGGAAAGTCAGGACCGATCGCACGGCGGCACGCTTCTACCACTTCCACGGCAAAACGTGCCCGGTTGGCAATACTTCCACCGTATTCATCTTCGCGGCGATTGGTCGTTTCCCATAGAAACTGATCGATCAGATAACCATGCGCCCCGTGCAGCTCAATGCCGTCAAAACCCAGCTGCTGCGCTTGCGCTGCCGCATCAGCAAATGCCTGTACAACCTCCTTGATCTGCTCTACCGTCATGATTTCGCCTTGTACGGCACCATTCACATCCAGACCTGACGGCCCGATCGACGGTACGGCACCTTCCGGTTGTGGAAAGTTCTCTCTAGCGATACCAGCATGAATAAGCTGCGGCATAATTTTGCCGCCGACGCGATGCACCTCGTCAACGACATGCTTCCAGCCTGCACGAGCAGCTTCACTGCCAAAGTCCGGGCTGTTCGCCGGGTCCTGATTGGCAGAAGGATGCGGAATGGAGACATTTTCAGTAATAATCAGACCGACGCGTTGTTCAGCACGACGACGATAATAATCCGCCACCTCGGTTCCGGGTACACCGTTGGGCGAGAACCCACGCGCCATCGGTGCCATAACGATGCGACTGGACAGCTTCAATTGACCAAGTGTAAATGATTCAAACAGCGGTGCCACATACTGTGTATGATTGGATTGCATATTATTGTTAGTACGATTCATATTTATCGTAACCTCCAGAGATGTTTTCGGTTATACTGTTATTATTATCTTTAGGAAATAAATATATAAAAGTAAGCTTGAGTGTAAAAGAAGTCCCGCTCCGGTGCATGCTGCCGGGTGGGTATATGCCTGATTGTACAGGCGTCTAGCAACAGATACAACCAACAGAAACCCAGATGTGTCGTTTAAGTCTCACATGTTAGTAATTGTAGTTTAGACATTGGCACATGACTACTATATGACCGATACAGGAGGTATCCCCTATGAATACAGCACCACGCCCGAATGCGCAGGACCCTCGTGTCATTCGTACACGCCAATTGATTCATCAGGCGTTTGTCGAATTGCTGCAAACGAAAGAATTTAATGAGATTACGGTGAGCGATATTACCCGTCGTGCCACCATTAACCGGGTTACATTTTACACTCATTACACCGACAAATACGAATTACTGGAATATATGATCTCCACACAGTTGATTCAATTGCTGTACAAAGGCATCGATCCGCAACAGGCACTTTCTGCGGAAGCACTAACGACCCTAATCTGTGCGCTATGCAATTATCACGAATATTCCAGTTCCCAATGTCCCAAAAATTTCGATTCGCTCAGTCCGTTGGTCGAGAAAAATATGAAGTCCCAATTGCAGCAGTATATACTACAACAGTTAACTCATCATCTGCCGGATCAGGATGAGGCGCAATTGGTTCCTTTGTCCGCGATGATCAGCTGGTCGCTGTACGGCGCAACCTTACAATGGAATCTGGAGCAAAAGGATCGCCGCGAAACGCCGCAGCAATTGGCGTCGAGAATCGTTCCGTTGCTGACGAGCTGGATGACGATGTCTGGTATAGAATATCCCATTTCTAACCAACTCCCAGCAGCTACTACCAGCAATACGATCCTACCAACCTCTGTATGCCTATCCCAATGGAGTGAATCATATGAACTCAAAACAAGTATCTGAATTGTTCGGCATCTCGATTGATACACTGCGATATTATGAAAAGTCAGCTATCATTCCACCTGTCACCCGCAATACCAATGGTTATCGTGATTACCAGACACGAGATTTGAATTGGATTTACTTGGTGAAAACACTCCGCAAAGCTGGAATGACGATGGAATCGCTACAGGAATTTTTACGGTTATCGCAAGCACGCGAAGCAGATGAGCAACATGTCGCAGACCAACAAAAACAAATTCTGATTGATCAATTGGAAGAAGTAGATGAAAAATTACGGGAGATTCAGACTGCACGCGATCTGCTTGCTTATAAAATAGAAACGTATGACGATCATATCGCCAAGTTTAAAAGTAACACCTTTTCGGATGCCGATATTGAGAAATTATGGGAGTTGAATAAAAAGTAGTTGCTATGGAGTGGACTCCATCGTTTACTTTTATACAAGAAACCGCAATAACATGAAGGAGGACACACAAGTATGCAAACAGTCCAACTCAATAATGGTATAGACATTCCTATTTTGGGGTTTGGAGTATTTCAAATACCCAAAGAACAGACAGCTCAGGCAGTTCAAAATGCGATCCATGCTGGTTATCGACATATCGACACTGCACAGAGTTATCTGAATGAGCGCGAAGTAGGGGAAGGTATCGCCGCATCCGGCATTGCTCGCGACGAATTGTTCGTAACTACAAAAATCTGGGTACACAATGTCAGTTACGACGGAGTGATGAGATCATTTGATGAATCCCTGGCACGTCTTGGACTGGATTATGTAGATTTGCTGTTGATTCATCAGCCTTTCAACGATGTGTATGGTGCATGGCGTGCTATGGAACAACTGCAAACAGCGGGTCACGTGCGCTCCATCGGCATTTCAAACTTTGCCGTTGATCGTGCAGTCGATTTAGCCGAATTTAACGAAGTTGTACCGCAGATCAACCAAATCGAAATCAATCCGTTCCAGCAACAGGTGAGCCAGATCCAAGCATTGCAGCAAGAAGGCATCGCAGTTGAAGCATGGGCACCTTTTGCCGAGGGCAAAAATGATATTTTTAGCCATCCCGTCCTGAGCGAAATCGCTCAACGATACAATAAGTCGATTGCTCAGGTAATCGTTCGCTGGCTAGTTGAACAAGATGTCATCGTACTCGCCAAATCGATCCAACCAGAACGTATGGTGGAAAATATCGATGTTTTCGATTTTGCATTAACCGCTGACGACAAAGCTGAAATCGCCACTTTAAATCTAGGGGAGAGCCAATTTTTCTCTCATGCTGATCCAGCTATGATCAAATGGATGCGTGGTCGTGAACTGGAAGGAATATAATGTCTCATTCCTATATAAGTAGGATCGGGTAAAGACAATCAGATGAGCTGTTTTACGAACAGTGAATACAAACAGTGAATACAAAAAAACCTGTCCTACCCCAAAGGGTGCGACAGGTTTTTTGTGCTAGTACAGCCTATTTATCTTTGGAGAGCCACGTGATTGTGATGCAGCTCCCCGCTCAAATGATCCGCTTAAAAGGCAGGTACTGCGATATCTGCGTAGTTATCTTGCAGGAACTTCTTCACTTCTGGACCTGCCATATGTTCTTTCAGCTTTTGGATAGCAGCGGAGTCCTTGTTGTCTTCGCGTGCAACAAGTGTGATGGCGAAGGTGGAGTCTTCTTTTTCCGTTACAAGTGCGTCTTTGACTGGAGTCAGGTTCAGCGGTTTGGCATAGGCTGGAGTCATTGCTACCAGATCAGCTTCGTCATACATCCGTGCTAGCATCAGCAGATCGACTTCTTTGAATTTGAAGTTTTTCGGATTGGCTGTAATATCGGCTTGTACGGCATTCATGCCTACGCCGTCTTTGAGCGTGATCATGCCAGCTTGGGCAAACATTTGCAGGGAGCGACCGATGTTGGACGGATCGTTAGCGATCGCGATCGTTGCGCCTTCTGGCAGAGCGTCGATGCTTTTATAGTTTTTGGAATACGCGCCATAGATGGCGTTGTAGATCGGTTGAATGCCTACGAGATTGCTGCCTTTGCTTTCATTGTACTGCGTCATATATGGTACGTGCTGGAAGAAGTTGGCGTCGACTTCTTTGTTTGCCAGTGCATCGTTCGGCTGTACGTTATCTGATAACACGATAACATCCAGATTGATGCCGTCCTGCTTCATCAGCGGTTTCACGATGTCCAGAATATCGGTCATTGGCGGGATCAGAGTAGCGACTTTTAATGTCGTTTCGCTAGTTGTGCTTGCTCCGCTCGTGCTTTCACTGGATGCGTTGTTCGTTTCGGTAGTTACTTGTTGTCCACATGCTGCCAGTAGCAGTGCCATAGCGAACAGTAGGATCAGGATCGGTTTTTTGTTAAACATATGCAATAGATACCCCCGTATTTGTGTAGTGATAATGTAGATGTTACTTTTTTGGCTTTTCCAGCATTTCCTTATCCGTCAACGCTTGTCGATCAGGCGCGAGATTAAGCTGCCAGTGAATTGTACCGCCTGTACTAAAATAATCATAAGAATGATCATATAGACCATTACATCGGTTTCAAAGCGCTGATACCCGTATCGAATCGCAAAATCACCAATTCCGCCGCCACCGACAATACCGACCACGGTCGAGTACGAGATGAAGCTAATCGCTGATGTCGTGAGTCCCAGTACGAGTCCAGAACGCGCCTCAACGTACAGAAATTTGAAAACGATCTGTATACCAGATGCCCCCATCGCACGAGCCGTTTCGACGATGCCGCGCGGCACATCCAGCAGCGCCTGCTCCACCAGCCGCGAATAATACGCAATGGCGATAATCGACAGCGGTACGGATGCTGCTTCGGTGCCAATCGATGTGCCGACCACTATACGTGTAAATGGAATCAGAAATACGACCAGCAGCAGAAATGGAAAGGAACGTACGACATTGACGATACTGTTCAGCAGCCCGGACAGATACACATTTTCATACAGCTGTCCTTTGCGAGTGATATAGATCCAAGTACCGAGCGGCAAACCGATCAGAATGGCAGCTGCTAGTGAAATGCCGACCATTGTAAAGGTATCGCCAATCGCCTGCCAGATCTCTGTCTGATACTTCTCTACCATTTCACCGAAGGTGCGTGTATTATCCACGGTCGCCACCTCCGATGCCGAGCAATTGCTCACGATACGATAGCGTATAATCCGGCGCAGGGGCAAAGCCGTCCTCTGCGCGCGAATACCTCTCCACGATCATGCCCTGCTCCATGACGGAGACGGTATGACAGAGGCTTTTCACTACATCCATCTCATGCGTAACAAGTATAATCGTTACGCCCAGCTGCTCGTTGATCTGCCGAAGCAGCCCGAGAATATCTGCGGTCGTACCGGGATCAAGCGCTGATGTCGGTTCATCGCATAACAGCACCTGCGGACGTGTAGCAATCGCACGCGCAATGCCAACACGCTGGCGCTGCCCTCCGCTTAATTGAGACGGATAATATTGGATTCGATCCAACAAGCCAACCTGCTCCAGACACTCTTTAATGCGCTGTTCTCGTTCTGCCCGCTTGATGCCTGCTAGTTCGAGCGCCGCTGACACATTGCCGCCAACGGTACGATTGTGCACCAGATTGAATTGCTGAAAAATCATACCGATTCGCTGGCGTACTGGACGCAATTGACGTTCCGACAAGGTGGTCAACTGCTGTTCGCCTACGATGACACGACCTTCATCAGGACGCTCTAGCATGTTGATCATACGCAGTAGTGTAGATTTACCTGCGCCACTGCTGCCGACGATGCCATGAATATCGCCTGCACCAATATGCAAATCCACCTGCTTGACCGCAGGAAGTGTACTACCAATTTTGCCAAAATATTTGCTCACGCCTTCCAGCGTAATCATTGCTATTCCCTCCTCCGCCTCAATCCGGACCGATGAGGATAAGTGTATTACTATTTTGGTATATCTGTTATAGCCTGTTACTCCTGCTACATTATAAGCAAATGCTGCGCCTGTGTCACTATTTTTCACAGGTTATTAAAAATGAAATATGTATGAAGATACTACGCGTTCCTTCTATACAAACAAACACCGCCTGTATTGTCGCTCTCATGACGGCAATACAGGCGGTGCTATATACAAATGATTTTGTCATATCCAACTCATCCAACGGCGATCCAGACCTGATCCTGTTCCACCTTAACCGGGAATGTGCGTACTTGCCCTTCATCCGGCGCTTGCACCAATCCAGTTTCCAGATCGATCTGCCAATCATACAGTGGATCATATAGAACGTGACCGGAGACGATGCCTTCGGCAATTGGTCCACCCTTCGGATGCGGGTTGCGATTTTCGAGCGCGAAGACTTGATCGTCTGACGTGCGGAATACGGCAAGTTCCAGACCTTGGATCTCCAGAACACGTCCGATTCGGCTTAGAAATTCATGTTTGGTTCCTGCGGGGTAAAAATGTTGTGTGCTGTTCATCGCTAATCCTCTCCTTTGCTGCATCGTATGGATGCTGTACACTTCTATTGCTGATTTATATTATTGGCGATTCATACTACTCTTGATTATTTATACTTCTACTTTTTTGCCAAATAGGGCGGTGCGCGTTTGTTCGTCGTTCAGTACTTGTTTCCATGGATCTTCGACTTGTGCCAGCGCCAGATTGACGCGTTCGATTAGCTGTTGGCGATTGTTCTCATCGTCCAGCACAGCCGCTCTGATCGATTCCAGTCCCATGCGCTCCACCCACTCCGAGGTGCGTTCGAGATATTTCCCTGTTTCGCGGTAGTATTGGATAATTGCGCCGCACAGATCGATCAGCTCCTGATCAGTTTTTACTTTGCAGAACGAATCCGCCAGACGAGCCTTGATCCCGCCGTTACCGCCGATGAAGATCTCCCAGCCGCCATCGTTGCCGACGATGCCGATGTCTTTCGTACACGATTCAGCGCAGTTGCGTGGGCAGCCGTTAACTGCCATTTTGAATTTGGCAGGGAAGTCGAGACGTTCAAACCGCTGTTCCAGTAGGGCGCCCATGCCCATCGAATCCTGTGTACCAAAGCGGCAAAATTGGGAGCCGACACAGGTTTTGACGGTACGGAGCGATTTGGCGTAGGCGTACCCAGATGGCATATCAAGTTCTTCCCAGACGCTGGGCAGGTCTTCTTTTTGTACACCGATCAGGTCGATCCGTTGTCCGCCCGTCATTTTTACAGCTTTGACATTGTATTTGACCGAGACGTCGGCGATTTTTTTCAGATCTTCTGGTGTCGTAACACCGCCGTACATCCGTGGGACTACAGTGTAGGTGCCGTCTTTTTGAATATTGGCGTTCATGCGTTCGTTGACGAAGCGCGATTCTTTTTCATCTTGATATTGAACCGGGTTGATCATACCGAGATAGTAGTTGATCGCTGGACGGCATTTCGAGCAGCCTTCAGGATGCTTCCACTCCATCACGTTCATCACTTCTTTGATCGTTTTCAGACCTTTGTCGCGAATAGCAGCAACTACATCGTCACGGCTGTGGGTTGTACAAGCGCACATTCCTTGGCTCGAAGCGACAGCTGCGCCGTCACCGAGGACGAATTGCAGAATTTGCTCCACAACGGGTTTACAACCGCCACACGAGCGGGTGGCGCCAGTGCAAGCTTTGATCTCATCTACGCTGGTCAGCCCTTTGTCTTGAATCGCACTAACGATATCCAGCTTGGTAACACCGTTACAACCGCAGACGATTTCGTCATCCGACATCGTTTCAACCGAAGCTTTTTTCTTGCTATGACTGCAACCGCCGGTGCCCATCAGCTCAGCATACAGCTCGTCAGTCATCGGTGCGCTATCGCGGATCAATTTTTGCAATTGTGCCGAATCGTTAATATCGCCAAACAGGACGGCACCGACGATCATATTGTCTTGCAAAATGATCTTTTTATATGTTTTCTTCCAATCATCACGCGCGGTGATGACGGATTGTTGTTCATTTTCGATAAAGACGCCAGCCGAGAATACATCGACGCCGGAGATTTTCAATTTGGTGGATACGGTTGAACCTTCATATGGTGTCGCTGGATTGCCGCAAATGTGTTTGGCAAGTACCATACCTTGTTCAAACAGCGGAGCAACCAAACCGTAGCAGTTGCCACGATGCTGTACGCATTCGCCGACAGCATATACGTTGTCCATCGATGTTTGCAAATAGTCGTTAACCAGAATGCCGCGTTCTGTTTCAATTCCACTATTACGTGCCACTGCTATATTCGGACGGATACCGGCTGCCATAACGACAAAGTCAGCTTCCAGTACGGTTCCATCTTTGAACAATAGGCTTTCTACGCGTTCGCCGCCTTGCAGTTCAGCCGTTTGTGCACCCATCATGAATTTGATGCCTTGCGATTCCAGTTCTTTTTTCAGCATAGCGGCAGCGACGTAATCCAGTTGACGTTCCATCAGATCGTTCATCAGATGCACAACCGTGACGTCCATGCCGAGACTAACCAGACCTTTGGCGGCTTCCAGACCGAGCAATCCGCCGCCGATAACGGCTGCGCGCGGATAATGAGCTGCTGCTTCCATCATCTGATGACAATCTGCAATATCGCGGAAACCGACAACACCTTGCTTGTCATGACCCGGAATCGGTAGAATGAGCGAGCTGGAGCCAGTAGCGATAATCACTTTGTCGTAAGGAACCGCTGTGCCGTTATCTGTCATGATCAGGCGATTGTCATTGTCAATCGATGTGACTGTGACACCAGTATGCAGCGTGATGCCATTCTCCTCATACCATTCGCGGCTGTTCAGCACGATATCATCAATCGTCTGACTGCCTTCCAGTACGTAGGACAGCATGATCCGGTTATAGTTCGGATGTGGTTCGCTACCGATGACGGTGATATCATAATTGCCGCCTAATTTGATAATCTGCTCCAGTGTTGCTACGCCTGCCATTCCGTTTCCAATCAGTACAAGTCGTTCACGTGTTGTGGTCATTACGTTTCCCTCCGTTTATTTCTGTTGTTGTCGCTTCGGCAATGATATGCCTATCTATAGGGTGATGTATCATAACTATGTTACATATTTCACAATCTTTAATATCTAAAATTAAATGCTTTTGATGTACCCAGTATACCGCTGGTAAAATAGGCATGATGTGATCTAGATCACCTTATTTTTTGTAAGAAGCCTACCTGCTGCGTATAGTTAGCTTGCATAAATTCATTTAACAAGGAACATACGAAATAATCGAATCTTTGCTATCTTCATCCAAATGTGAATAACATTTGACTATATATAATTTTAAATTCCGAACCTATCTATGTATTTTTTATGTATTCAAAATAAAAGTAAAAACCATGCGATCCACATCCTATTCAGATGATGTTCATTGCATGGTTTTTACTCTTATTCAAATGTTATACGGTATCTACCGATCTGCATGAAGACGGATGGTCAGTACACTTTGCTCTGTCCAGCGTTCGCAGCAACCATATCTGGCAATTGCTCCAGCATATGCTCATCCAGCACGATAATGCCATGACGGCGAAATAACGCTGCCGTCAAACCGGAGCCAGGCAATTTGCTACCGCTAAAGGTACCATCGTATACCATCCGGCTGCCGCAGGATGGGCTGTTCGCTTTTAACACTGCTACTGTAATACCAGCCTGCTGCGCTTGTTCCAGTGCAAGCTGTGCACCGTGTTGAAAAGCAGCCGTCACATCTTCACCGGATACCGTCAGCACTTTTGCCTGTCCTTCCCATACATCCTCCGCTGTACCGCCCACAATCTCCGCTGGTTCGCGTGGTGTACTCAGACCGCCCAGCACTTCCGGGCAAAAAGCGACGGCTGTGCCTGCTGAGATCATTTCATCCAGCGGCTGTACCAGATTGCTGCGTCCGTCGTACCGGCAAGCGGCACCAGTCAGACATGCACTGATTCCGATCATGTCCATCCCTCCTCAAATCTCATCGCCCAATTCATTCCGGCTACCGTTCCTCTCCATCTCCGGTTCTTCCCATTGCTGCTCCAATCGCTCTTCGTCAGCAATGCCCTGAATATCCTCGGAGTTGATGCTAATATAACGATACCCTTCCTCCTGCTGACGCTTGAGCGCTTCTTCTTTTACGAAGCGCGGGCTGCCTTCTCCTGCATCTTCGTCATATACTAGCACAATGCCGTCTGTTTTGCGGAACAGCAGTTCATCACGCGCTTTGAATTGCCAGATGCCCTGATACGGCTGGTTGCTGACGATGCCGTGGAAATCAATGCCTTTCAAAATCTGATTGTAATAGTCCTTCTTGTCATCGCTCCAACGTTCCTCTGGATTAGCAAACGCGGACAATATCGACACCCGCAGCTGTGGATACTCCTGCTTCAATTCAATTGCCGTCTCGCACGCCCACAGATCGACGCCGTACTGTCCAGGCGTAATCACCCATTCCAAGCCTTCTTCCAGCAGCGGAATTAGCTTACTGCGGATCGCCTGACGGATATAGTGGATGCCTTCATGCTTTTGACTGAAAATGCTCAGTTCATGCGCACGGTAGCCGGTGACGAGTAGATTCTTCATGCTGTTCTGCCTCCGCTTCCGTTTCCATTGTTCTATGATGTCCCTATACATGATTCTGTTATTCATCATATCATGTTACCGGGCGAAAAGTGAAAAGCCTGCTCCATTAAAGGCAGCAGGCTACAATTATGAACAAGCGATTGATGTTCTGGATATTTTACGTAAACGCGTAAGTCACATAGAGGTATAGAACGACTCATTTCAATCATTATTACTACATATCACACACGAACAATCCATTGATTTTATAGGCGAGCATACGAGTATGCAAGTCTCTTATGACATCGGAGTCAGTTTACCACCGTCCTGCAAGGTTACCGTTTTGCCGTTCAACCAGCTGTTGGCACTGTTGTCGGCATCGTAGTAGATCGTATGACCGTTGTCGTTGATATTTGCCAGCGTTGTGTCACTGTCAGTCAGAGCAGTCACGTAGGAATTGGCAGTTACGTTCCAGCTGCTCGTTACATCCAGCTTCAAGGTTGCCGATTTCAGCTTCTGATCGCTGTTCAATGCGCCTGACCAAGTGCTATCAGTAGCCAGTTTGAGCGTAATCGTGCTCAGGCTGTCGCCGATAACATTGCCGGATAACTCTTGATTATTCGCATTCAACGTCACAATCGCACCATTGGAACCGGTGGTGCCCCATTTGTCAGCTTGAGCCTGCAACAGCGTGCCGGAAGCTCCCGTTACATCGGCATTGTTCAGGTTAATGACTGCATCCGTATTCGTGGAATAGAAGATCGGTCCAGCAGTTGCATTGAGCGAGCCGCCAGTCATTGTAAATGTACCTGTGCCATCTTCAGCATCGCCGGAATAGCTTTGATAGATCATGACACCGCGTGTACCTGCACCAGTCAGGGATGTATTTTTCACCGTAGCGGAGTTCCGACCTTCGATAACGACAGCTTCGGAGCCAGTTGCTTTGATCGTCGCACCGGATACGGTAATCTTACCAGTAGAATAGATGCCTGGTGAGCCTTCGCCGGATGTGTTCATTGTGCCGCCAGTTACATTCACTGTACCTTCACCACGATCGGTAGCAATTGCAGCAGCGTGTTCGCCAGCTGTCGTGATCTTCACATTCGTCGCGTTGACCGTGCCAGTCATCGTTGCATCCAAACCGCGCGAGGAATCTTGACTTGTTTGGATCGTAGAATCAGAGATGTTCAGTACCGAGCCTTCGCCAGTGGAGAAGGTTGCGTTAGAGCCGTCTGCATCGGTCATAATGGATGTATTTTTTACCGTAACTGTACTGCCGGATTCCGACAGAACCGCAGCATTCAAACCGTAAAAGTTACTGTTATCTTCAGACGATGTATCGCCAGTTTTGGTAATGGTTGAGTCGGTCAGGGTCAGTGTTCCGCTGTCGGATACTTTGACGGCGGATTGGTCGGCTTCGGTTGCAGCAATCGTCTGATCCGATTTGGTGACGGTATCGCCGGATTGTGTATATTTGCCTGTACCTTCGACTTTGGCATCTGTACCGTAGCCGCTATCGGTGCCATCTGGCTTGGCTGGTGCTTGATCACCGTCCGGTTTGGCTGGTGCCAGATCGCCTTCCGGCTTGGCAGGTACATTCTCATCGGTATTGATATCTGCGCCAGTGCTTTCGTCGTCTGCTGTAGCAGTCGTACCGCTGGTCAGCTTGACCGTAGAGTTGGTGCTATCATAGGCTGCGGTCACGCCGAGTGCTTTGGACAATGCACGGATTGGCAAATAGATCGTACCGTTATAATTGATCGGTTCTACTGTGTTACCAGAACTGTCGGTAAGTGTTGTTTGCTGACCATTCAGCATGATCTTCACATCGCTTAGTGCGGCGGAGACGCTTTTCTGAATGGGTGCAGCGTAAGCGGAGAATGAAGTGGTCAATACGGCGGTCAATGCTGCGCCGAGAATAAAGCCTTTGATACCGGATTTTCGTGTCATGGGAATTCCCTTCCTTTGAATAAAATAGTGTGTATATCCTGTGTATGGATGAAGCGTAGTATACAATCAAATCCAAGCATGAAAGAGTATAAATTCGTATAAAGGAGATTTTCGTGTGTTCTCTTCCTGCTGACAAACACATCTTACTGCTGCTTTGTGAATTTCATATGTACAGTGAGGAATAATTGCGATCGTTTACAAAATAAAAATTCGCGCACAAAAAAGACCGGTTCGGATCAGCGAATCGGTCTTTTCGGGATGAATATTATGGATGCAGTAAATCAGACTGCGCATGGGAAGAGATTAGGTTCCCATCTTTTTGCGCTGGTTGTTTACTTTTTTGGTCATCTGGCTTTTCATCGATTTGGTGCCGGTGGATTGTTGTCCGTTGCCACCTTTGCCTTGATTGCCTTGCTTTTTCTGTGCCAGCAGACGTTTAGCCATCTCGGCTTGACTCAGCTTTTTCGCTGAAGCCTCTTCCGATGTGGATGCTGGTTGATTATGTTCTGTCGTCAATAGACTCACCTCAGCTCCATCATAGCATATCGTAACCGTCAACTCTATCCCAAAACGACAACAATTGCCTGACAATACGCATGTACTTATTCTAGCAAATATACCTGTTGCCGATGCGTATTCAGCAATGCCAGTACCGCGCCGCCACTGCTAGCAGACAGGAACCGAAAGCGCTCGGCACCGCCGACGATCATTTCCGGTTGCATGTCATAACGCATACGCAGCGTATCTGGCAAATGATCCAGTATAATCGCACTCATCTCCTGCGCTTCCAGCCGATCTAGCAGCAAATGCTGATCCATCGGACGATGATTGCCGATCAGTTCGTCAATGTGCCGAAATTCGCCAGTACGCTGATAATGAGTGCGTGCGTATAGATAACTGTATACATTTTCCGCATACGAGCGAGCTTCAAAATTAGCTATGCTGGACAATGCCACCTGTACTTGCTCCCCGTAATCGACGGCGGACCGCTTCTCATGCAGATAATACTCACAGTTGCGGTCAAAATCCTCCACTAACCACGCGTACACCTCTGGAATATTCACCCCGCCAAACACATCGATATCGCCAAGAAAGCGGTACTTGCCATCGTGATATTCAAAGCCCCAAATATGCTGCTCGCTATATAGCGCATCATCTAAACATTGCAACCCGTCTGTACTTAATAGATGAATCCGATACGCACGCTGATCTTCCAGATGCTCATGCGTAAATGACAACATCGGCAAAAAGTAACAGGTCAACGATGGATCTTCCAGTACATCCTCCGGTTCTGGAAATAGCGTAATCGCTGGATCTTCCGTTGTCGATACATAGTTATTCAACTTGCGCTCCATCATGAGAGTCACCTCCCGTTTAACCGTTCCCACCTTGGAACGAAGGGTATTTGGTCATGCCACCATCGGCAAAAATGGTAATCCCAGTTACGTAACTAGCTTCGGAAGAAGCAAGCCATACGGCGACCGAAGCGATCTCGGACGGTTCCCCGATATATCCCATCGGAATCAGCTTGGTGACGGCTGCCTTTTTCTCCTCGTCTTCAAACTTCTCAGCATTGATCGGTGTGTTAATTGCACCCGGCCCGATGCCATTTACCCGGATACCATTCGGCGCGTATTCCATTGCCAGCGTCTGGGTCATCATCTTCACGCCGCCCTTACTAGCGGTATAGTGTACAAAATGCGGCCACGGAATAATCTCGTGCACGCTCGACATATTGATAATGCTGCCTTTGATATTATGTTTCAGCATGTAACGGATCGCTTCACGGCTACCAAGGAACGTCCCGGTCAGATTGACGTTGATTACTTTGTTCCAATCTTCCAGTGACAGTTCATGCGATGGTACTTCATTTTCCATACCTGCATTGTTAACCATGATATCCATGCTGCCAAATGTATCATGTGCCGTCTGAATGATGCGCTGTGCATCCTCTTCATTCGACATATCGCCTTGAACATCAATCGCCTGTCCGCCGGCTTCCTTGATCTTCTGAATCGCTTCTTCCACGCCATCGTGGTTGCTATGGTAATTAATCACTACATTCGCTTTTTCCTGTCCAAAACGAAGCGCAATCGCTTGACCGATTCCTGTTGCCGCCCCAGTGACAATGACTGTTTTGCCCTGCAAATCCGGATACATACTGTCGCCTCCTTGATCATCATGCTGTCGTATTCAGCTCATCTTTTACCAATACAGCTTGTTGCTGGTAAAAGAAGGTACAACCATTGGTTACACGAAATCGCATGATGGTAAACAGTCGCGCCCTTTGTTTTACGATATTCCAGCTTCTTTGAGCGCCTGAAGTAGCGATTGTGTCAGATTCTCCTCATTGTCGGACGCTGCGGGATGATCGTGTACGAATAACACTTCCGCTGCGTACGCATAATTGAATCGAATATACCCGCCAACACTATGATAAAATAGCTGCCCAGAATGTTCTGTTTCCAATCGCAAATCTGGCGGCCATTGCAAAGCGATCCGATCAGCCGTTTCCTTGAGTCGCAATCGTAAAGGTTCACGGCTGCTCGGATGTGGTGTAATCTCGGCACTGGAAGAACCTGATGCTCCAACAGCGTATGTCATATCCGCGCCAGGATCGTTGACGATAAACACACCGCCTGCGCTGGTAGCTGATGAAGAGGCGTTAGGTGTAGAATGATCATTTCCATACGCGGCTTGGCTAGCGTGTCCTTTTTTCGATTTGCCTTTCTGTAACATCAATTGATGATATTGCTTAGATTCATTCAACGGTTCAAAATAAGCTTTCTCACGCAGCTGTTCATAACCGGGATGATAGCGCTTGCCCAGCTCCATATCCATAAATTGCTGCCACGATAATGTGCCCCAATCGAGTGATTCGATAATCGTCGCATGACGCGGCAACCAGATACCGCCCGGCAATTCACGATGCAGTGCAATCATATCGCCGTCAATTGTACTGGCAATTACGATACATTCTTCGAGCTGCTGGGCGGTAATGTGGCTGCTCTCGTCATGATCCCATAACTCATATTGAGCAAACCCCTGCAACTGCTGCGCATCAGGTTGTTCAACATGCAGCAATCCACAATACGTCCCCTGTCCATACTGCTGCAAAAATTCACTGTACGCCGCAGGCAATGTAACTTCATGCTCCTGCTCCCACTGTCGCAACTGTTCTGCATCGATAAGATTGTTCTGCTTGGATACCAGATACATGTTGTTGCCTCCTTCATAATAATGCCTCTGATTTCTTTTAAACCATTCCGATCATCTTTATACAAAAAATTCCTCTGCGAATAGATACGCAGAGGAATACTATGGGTTGTTTGGCGTCATATTGTCATAATCAGCTGACGCTGCATCGCTTGTCCAATCGCCATACGTGACCGATCATTACTGCCTACTTGGAGTGGTTATGCAGTAGATTCAGCACACCACGCAGATCGGCAATCGGAATCTGTCCCGGCGCAGAGGCACGTTGGACAGCGCCAAAGGTCAACGCCGAACCGACCAGCTCACCTGCGAGACGACTGATCAATCCCTGACCACCCATCGACATCGTAATGAGTGGACGTTCCGCATACTGTTCTCGCATCGTTACGGTCGCATCCAGCAAAGCAATGACATCCGCAGCAGATGTTGGCATCACTGCCAGCTTCAGCAGATCGCCACCCAGCTCCTGTGCTCGGCGCAAACGTGAAATCATCTCTTCCTTTGGCGGCGTTCCCTGAAAATCATGATTGGAAATAATCACCGCCGTATGATGCTGATGCGCCTTGTCCACGATGGTCTGTATATGTTCGTCGCCGCTGAACAGCTCAATATCGATCAGATCGACCTGACCGGAAGCTGCCAGCGACTGATTCAGCTGTACATAATAATCGGCATCAATCTCGCGTTCTCCGCCTTCTTTTGCCGTACGGAACGTAAAGATCATCGGCACAGATGGCAAATACGCACGAATCTCCAGCAATGCAGCGCGAACGCGTTCTATACTATCCACATGTTCAAAAAAGTCCGCTCGCCATTCCACGACATCCACATCAGCGGTTTGTAAAAAGCGTGCTTCTTCCTGCAATTGTTCGGTGGTGCGACCGACGAGCGGCACGCATAATTTCGGTGCGCCTTCGCCAATCACCACATGTTTTACAATAACGGGTGTAAAGTCGTTAGCCATAAATAAGCTCCTTTTCGACGAAATGATAAGGTTATCCATGCAGTATACAGGGCATACGCCGGACAGCAGTGAATGAGGTGTTCATGGTGTATGTATGGAATACTGCTGTGTGACAGCTGTCAGTAACAAGGATATGCCTATTGCCATCACACCGAACTGCCCGGCATGGACGTTCATTGCCCTAGTATACCCGTTATTGTCGCGCTTGAGAATGACAAGCTGCATGGACATTTTCTGCAATGCTGCTGTGGAGCGCTTTACCATGATGTAAGTTACAGCATCTAACACGGATCATGCGTTATGGTAAACCAAGCTAGCCATATCACGGAAAAAGAAGGTCTGTCTATTATGAATGTCAGGAAATTAGCGCAACGATTCGGATTCAACACGTATGGACGAAAACAATTACAATGCGATCTGATCGCCGGTTGTACAGTCGGCATTATCGCCATTCCGCTCGGCATGGCATTTGCCATCGCTTCCGGTGTGAAGCCGGAAACGGGACTATATACAACGATTATCGCCGGCATCTTGATCTCATTATTCGGCGGATCTCGATTCCAGATTGGCGGTCCCACTGGCGCATTTATCCCTGTCTTGCTCGCCATCGTACTTCAATACGGATACGATAAATTACTCGTTGCCGGCTTTCTAGCTGGTATATTGCTCGTTGTAATGGGATTGCTGCGTCTTGGCGCACTCATTCGCTTTATACCAAGACCTGTCACCGTAGGTTTTACCGCCGGGATTGCCGTTACGATTTTCACCGGACAGATCGGCAGCTTCCTCGGATTGACCGGCTTACAACGTCACGAAAGCTTTCTATTGAATATGAAAGAAATCGGCTTGCATCTGCATACGATCAATCTATATAGCGTCGCAATCGCACTTCTCTGTCTAACCGCATTGCTACTCATTCCACGCGTATTGCCCCGCATCCCCGCTTCACTCGTCGGTCTGCTCACGGCTACGCTATTCTCCGTCTGGCTATGGAGCGGCAAGGTAGCAACGATTGGCTCTGCTTACGGTGAGATTCCAGCCGCCTTACCCGGTCTGCATGGGCTTGATCTCTCTTGGTCGACCATTGTACTTATGATTCAACCCGCTTGTATTATCGCTCTGCTCGGAAGTATCGAATCCTTGCTATCTGCTGTCGTGGCGGATGAGATGAGCGGTACGCGACATCGCGCCAATCGCGAATTGATCGGACAGGGTATTGCCAATATGATAACGCCATTGTTCGGCGGCATTCCGGCAACAGGAGCGATTGCTCGTACAGCTACGAATATCAAAAGCGGTGCCTTCTCCAAAGTGTCCGGTATCGTACATGGATTGGTCGTTCTGCTCGTCTTGCTGCTTCTTGCACCGTATGCTTCTGCTATTCCGTTATCCTCTATGGCACCGATTCTGATGGTGGTCGCTTGGAATATGAGCGAGCGGCGCAGCTTTGCAGCTATTTTGCGTTTACGAAATGGAGATTCGCTGGTGCTGCTGGTGACTTTTCTGCTGACTGTCGGTACAACATTAACGCTAGCAGTCGAAGTCGGCTTGGCGCTATCCATGATTATGTTTGTATACAAAAGTGCAGCCGCGCAGCAGATTCGGCAAGTCGTACCAGATCATCAACTCCGTCACGGTAAAGTAGCTCCCTTATCTGTACATGCTGGAGATAGCAATACGATGCATTGTGAGCGATTGTCTATTTTCACGCTTCAGGGTCCGCTATTTTTCGGATCGGTCAATCCGTTTGAACAGCCCGAATTTGTGCAGGCGTATCGACCGGAAGGCGTCCTGCTATTACGGATGGGCAGAGTTAGCCTGATCGATGCTTCCGGTGAAGCACGATTGCGTACACTTCACAATCAGATCAGCCAGCATGGTGGCAGACTGCTGCTATCTGGTCTGGTTGCCCAGCCGCTTCATCTGTTGAAGCGTAGCGGTTTGTTGCATCAGATTGGTGAACAGTGCTGCTTTGACCATACAGGCGAAGCGATCAGTGCCGCTCTGCAAACGGACAATCGTACCTGCTGTATCAATTGCGCTGGTGGTCCTTATCGAGAATGCCGTGCACTGTGTACAAACAGTGACCGACCATCCGATTCGTCCGAACGTTCGGTTTCCGCTGAGACTGCTATCCTCTGATTATGTTTTTGCTTGATTATGTGCCGGATTGATGGAACCGTTCATGCGCGCATAGGTAGCATCGTCACATAATACGAACAGCTTGGCATCTTCCGGTATTGCGTCATTTAGCTTGCGGTTGATCGTCATATCATTACGATCACTGATCAATGTTGCACCTTCCGCCAGTAGCGCATGAAAGGCATCACCATAGCTGCGCCATTCCGCACGTACTGGCACATGAAATAGATCCTCGCCATATCGCCGATTCAATAGCTGATTAATAATATCATTGTTGCCTTCGTGCAGCGCCGAACGTACCGCGAGACGTGAGATCGCATCATGAGATAGTACAAATTCATTAATATGCACATGACGAAAGTTTTTGATATGATTTTCCAGCATAATTTCTACGGTGGTATGTACTTGCGGGGCGATGCGTTCGATACTGGAAGCGACTAGCAGTGATTTGCCATCTACGAGGGAAGCATCGTCAATCCGCGAATCAGCGAAAATAATTGCCGATTGCGCATGGGCGATATTCGCCTGCTCTAGTACTTCTTCGCGTGTCGGATCACCATGCACATAATGCACCTGCGGATGATCGTGCGGATGCTTGTCCAGCTCGTCGATAATAATAATGTCCAATTGCGGATTACTGGAAAATAGCTCATCAATCGCATATTGCGCCTTTTTGCTCCAATTGATAATGACGACATGATTGTGCCCGGTATAACTCAATTTGCCCGCGTCCCTTCTGCGATTGTATTCCCCCATGGAGTCGATGATTTTCCCGATAATCAGACTAAGCAGCCCGATCCCAAAGATGTATAGAAATATCGTAAATAGCTTGCCCGGTACGTGTTCCATAAAATAATCTCCGTACCCGACCGTCGACATCGTCGTCAGCACCCAGTACAGCGCATTAAACCAGTGCCCAAACGTCTGCGGCTCCAGCGCATACGCGATCAACGAGCTGACAAGAACAAACAGCAGTGCGGTAAACGCCAGCACCGATTTGCGCATTCGGATCAGCCGACGCGACAATTGAATCAGGATATGCATGAGTCTATTCCTTTCGTATGTATATTCTGTTGTTCACTTTGCTTATTCCATCCTACTCCATTTGTACTTTCATCCGCTATAATAAAAACAACGAGAGAGAAATCGCACACAAATATGCGGCCATTGGCAGATTCAACAAGGCAAAACAAAGGGGTAGGCGCACTATGGAGATTGCAGTTTTGGATTGGCTGTCTTATCTTAACGAAGACAATCTAAAGCGATGGATGAATGAATATCGGTCACTCGGACCATTGATTAGCATTCTGATTCCATTTCTAAAATCATTTATTCCACCGATGCCAACGGTGATCGTACTGGGCGTCAATGCCGCCGTGTACGGGCTATGGATCGGTTTTCTGTATTCGTATATCGGCATTATCGGCGGATCGCTGGTGGCGTTTGTGCTGATTCGCAAGCTGTCACAGCACCGTTATCTGGCGCGTCTTGCCAATCGCCCCAAAGTAGATCGTACCCGGCGCTGGATTCGCGACAATGGATTTACGTATGTATTTCTGCTCAGTCTGTTTCCAGTCGGTCCATTTACGATGCTGAATATTGCGGCGGGCTTGAGCGGTATTCGCTTTCGCTCGTTTCTGATTGCGATTCTGTTCGGGCGAGGGCTGATGGTATTCGCCGTTTCGTTTATCGGTGCAGATCTGGCACTATACTGGGAAAAGCCGTGGTATATTGCACTTGTAATGCTGTTCATCGTCGTCTGTCTGATGATCAGCCGCCGAATCGAAGCTTTTTTTAGCAAAAAGGATGCACAGACACAAGCTTGAACAATGATTGAGTTGCACAGGTAATGAAATTTACCAGCAACGCGGTCAGATATGGATGGAACGGGTAATTATACGTATAGCACCATATCGGCTGCCTGCAATGCCTTGGCGTTCATCGTGATCTTCGTCTACTGTTGACGAGTCGTATGATCGCATCATATTCAATCATGCAGCCGCCAGCTCCCAATTTTGGGTCGCTGGCGGTTTTGTTTTTTTATAAAAGGAAGGAATGAAACGAATGGATATCACACTGCTGCTCTCCTCTACGGCAGATCAGGATATAACGGACATGATGGAGCAATATCGCGCCTTCGGTCCACTGGTCAGTATTGCGCTTGCCTTTTTACTATCGTTTGTACCGCCACTGCCTACGATGGTCGTCATTGGGCTTAATGCAGCGGCAAATGGATTATGGTATGGCTTCCTCTATTCATGGCTCGGTGTAATGGTCGGCATATTGACCGTATTCCTGCTTGTTCGTCAATTGTCACACTGGACCTACATTCAACGCTTTGCCCAGCGAAAAAGTATTCGCAAAAGCTTGAGCTGGATCGAAAAAAACGGCTTTCTGTATTTATTTCTGTTCAGCTTGCTGCCATTTGGACCGTTTACCGTGATGCACGCAGCCGCAGGATTAAGCGGCATCTCGCTACGTTCCTTTCTCATTGCCTCTGCAACGGGACGGGCAATTATGATCTTTATCGTATCGTATATCGGTTCCGATCTGGACAGTTATATAGAGAATCCGTGGCTATTATTGCCCGTTGCTCTATTCATTGCTGCCGGATTATTTCTGGTCAAAAAATTGGAGAGCTGGGTTGGCAAGCATCATGAAGAAGCAGCTGCCACTGCTGACAGATAATCGCTTACCATGAAGCGATAGCCCCATCTGTTCGTGATTCCGTACCGCCGATCAGCACACCATTCTGCTCATCACGCACGATTATTTGTCCGCGTCCAAATCCACCGGAGCTGTTGGCACGGCGAATGACATGACCTTTGCGCATCAGACTTTGGGCAAGATGATCGGGGAACGACGGTTCTACTTCGATCACTTTCCCTTCCAACCATTGCCAGCGCGGAGCATCTAGCGCTGCCTGCGGATTCAGCCCGAAGTCGATCATATTCATCACCACCTGCACATGCCCCTGTGGTTGCATAAACCCGCCCATCACGCCGAATGGACCGACCGGACGATTCTCCTTGGTCAGGAAGCCGGGAATGATCGTATGATACGTCTTTTTGCCAGGTTCCAGTCGATTATCGTGAGTAGTATCCAGTGAAAAGGAATGCCCCCGATTTTGCAAGCCAATGCCTGTACCCGGAATGACGATACCGGAGCCAAAGCCCATATAGTTACTCTGGATATAAGACACCATATTGCCTTCATCGTCCGCCGTTGCTAGGTACACAGTTCCACCAGCTGGCGGCTCCCCCGGTGCGGGCTGCAATGCGGTATCGCCAATCAGCTGACGACGCTGCTCAGCATACTCGTCGGATAACAGTTGTGCGGCGCGGATCGTCATTTTGTCTTCTTGCGTAATATATTTGAGCCCATCGATAAATGCCAGCTTCATCGCTTCCATCTGCTTATGATGCGTATCGACCGTATCCCGCTCGGTAAAGGTATATCCTTTGAGCACATTCAGCGCCATGAGTGCGATTAGCCCCTGCCCTGCTGGCGGGATCTCCCACACATCGTAGCCGCGATAATTCACCGAGATCGGCTGCACCCACTCCGGCTTGAACGACGCCAAATCCTCCTTACGCAAATAACCACCATGCGCACGAGAATGTGCATCTATCTGCTCAGCCAATTCCCCTCTGTAAAAGGATTCTGCGCCGCTCTCTGCAATACTGCGCAACGTTGCGGCATGTCCTGGCGATGACCAGATCTCACCGATACGCGGTGCTCTGCCCTGCGGTGCAAATGTATCAAACCAACCACGATACTGCTCGCCTTCTAACACCTCACTGAAACGCTGATACGCTATATTCCAGTAATATCCGAGTGTAGGCGATATCGGAAAGCCCTGTTCTGCATAATCAATCGCTGGCTGCAACACTTCCGTCAAGGGCAAGCGTCCAAATCGCTGCGATAGCGCCTGCCACGCTGCGGGCGCACCCGGCACTGTAACAGGTGTCCAGCCATGTGTCGGCATCTGCTCATGCCCAGCTTGTTTGACTGCATCGATAGAGATCGACTGCGGCGCAGGACCATTCGCGTTCAGTCCATGCAGCTCATCCTTCATCCAGACGAGTGCAAATGCATCGCCGCCAATGCCATTCGATGTCGGCTCCACTACAGTCAGGCATGCTGCTGTAGCGATAGCAGCATCGACCGCATTGCCACCCTTTTTCAAAATATCCAGCCCTGCTTGTGCTGCCAGTGGCTGTGACGTTGCCACCATCCCATTGCGCGCATACACGGCATTACGCTGCGAAGAGTACGGGTAAAATAACGGATCAAATGTAGTCATCTTCATCCTCCATTTCAACAATTACGATGTATGCCCATTATAAACCAAAAACCGCAAAGCCGTTTCTGTCACGAAACGAACCTTGCGGTTTGCTGTTAAAGTATATCGTTGATCGGAGTTATTTTTAATTGTTCGGACGGTCGTTGTCCCGTTGATCGGAAGACTGAATTTGGTTGCTATTATCATTCGTGGTAAACTATGCGAATAGCATCATCTCATTTCTTTGCTTATATTACACAGGCTACTGTTCCCTACTTCTTACACAGAAAGGTAATTGCGTATGCTATTTATTCGTAAAAAGGTAATCAACCGACTCGCCGAACCATACAGAGAACCAGACATGGTATGCTGTTATGTAGAGTCACAAAGTATGGCTTCCACTACCAGTCGTGCCATTCTGCTAATCAATCACAATACGATGAAGGTACTATTTCTCAATTTCTTCTCTACCAAAGTTGTACATACGATGCAATGGAATACGGCTGACCTGTATAACCATTCCTTTCTATACCGGATGCCACTGGTGTCCATCTGGTCCTTCGATGCAGGCGGGGAACATTGGCGCTTTCTGATCAACAAGTTCATTCTGACGCTCGGTTCCATGCAAGGCGATTTCCTAGACTTTATAAGTCACCATATCGTGCACGAGTACCAGCTGTAACTCTCCGTATGCAAGACGCGTCATCAAACCATTCCACCAACAAAAGACCACATCCACGTATCAAGAGTGCTTCTCCTACGTAGTCGTGGTCTTTTATTTTCCATTTTTCGTTGTTTATTTGTGCTTTAACATGCCATATTGCCAAACATTAGATCATCACATTGTTGAGTTTCCCCTGACGTGATACCGCGATCACATCGCTCACCTTGCGCAGAATCTCATCCATCGAAGCTGGATCATGTACATCATATTCGTCAATGTTCAGACGCAGCACCGGGCATGCGCTGAATTCGTTGATCCAGTTGGAATATCGACCATGCATCTGTTCCCAGTATGAACGATCTGTATCAATCTCCATCTGGCGTCCGCGTAGCTGAATACGGTTCAGAATAGATGGCAGACTGCCTTCCAGATAGACAAGCACATCCGGGTGCGGGAAATACGGTGTCATGACCATCGCCTCAAATAAGCTCGTATATGTCTCGTAATCGGTCGCTGACATCGTGCCTTTGTCTGCGTGCATTTTGGCAAAAATACCGGTATCTTCATAGATCGAACGATCCTGTACAAAGCCACCGCCCGCTTCAAAAATATGCTTTTGCTCCTTAAATCTTTCAGCCAGAAAATAAATTTGCAGATGAAAGCTCCAACGTTCAAAATCATGATAGAATTTTTCCAGATACGGGTTGTGATCGACCTTTTCCAGTGATGTTTTGAAATTCAGTCGCTCTGCCAGCGTCGCCGTCAACGTCGATTTGCCGACACCTACTGTACCGGCAATCGTGATCAGGGCATTCTCAGGTATGTTGTATTCGTTCATGTATAAGCTCCTTTAAGGCGGCAGCAATTTCGCTGAATTGCGCCGGATTTTCCACAAAATCAACGGCATCGCCGTCAATGGTAATGATCTTCGTCTCCGGCTCATTGACCGCAATCGCTGCCATCGCACTATCATAATCAGCGATCAACTGCTCTAAATATGCTGTATCCATCGCCTGTTCAAACGAACGTCCACGACGCGCAATCCGCGTTAACAGCGTATCCAGACTAGCACGAATATAGAGAATAATATCTGGCTTCGGCAGATCGTCGGTTAGCAGATGATAAATCTGGCGGTACTTATCGCGTTTGACGCCTTTGAGTGTGCGTTCGGCGAAGATCATGTTTTTGTAGATATGATAATCGGAAATGACCGGCTGATTGTTAGCGATATATTGCAGCCCGGTATCTTCCAATTGCTTGTATCGGTTGCAGAGAAAGAACATTTCCAGCTGAAAGCTCCACTCATCGATATTCTCGTAAAACTTGCCGAGAAACGGATTTTCTTCCACAATCTCTTTGATTAGCGGCAGGTCAAACTGCTGCGACAGCATTGTGGACAGTGTCGTTTTTCCAGCGCCAATTGGGCCTTCTACGGCAATAAACGGGGGTTGTGTCATAGGCTGTACTATCCTTCCTGTATCGCATCGTCGTGCATAGACTTTATGTATTGTATCACGAAAAATGAGGTTGACCAGCGAGGTGTTACATTTATGCCAGAATTTTTTGTGACGCCGCTGGACAACCGTGTAGCTATGCCTATATAGCGGAATCAGTCGCAATATGACAACAACGCTAGCTATAACTTGATCGGCGCATCTCCATGTTCATAACATACAAAATACGACCCAAAGCGGTTCTTAACCACCGCAAGTAGGCGATCGTTAGGAATCGATTTGGGTCGTATTTATTTTGAAGAAGCGCAGGTAGACTTGAGATTGCCTATTATTATTCCTCGAACAAATACACAATCATGCTGTGGTCTTGTTCAAAGTTCCAATCTACATAAATATCAGCTACCTTCTTGCCGACAATGGATTGGATACCGACATGATTTTCCAACAATTTCTTCTCAAGACGATCCTTCGTCATGCGCAGCATATGTTCATAACCGAGACTGATAAATTCCTTTTCCAGCAAAATCGTAACCCCGCGCCTGAAAATAAACAGCATACGGCTGTTGATCCACCATGAATCGATATCATCGGGCGGCTTTTGCAAAGCACTGGTCGCTTCGATGATACGCTCATGAATCAGCACCTTGTTGTCATAGTCGGCGGCAGACGACATGTCCTTGCCCAACAAGGCAATAATTACACCGGATGCGTGATACAGTCCCCAATCGTAATACCAGTCCAGCACTTCCATATGCAGTTGATTCTGCAAAAAACTACGTAGTTCTGGTAATAACGATTTCATCAACAAATCGCGCGTATAGCGGAACGCCTGCTCTTCTTCCTGACTTAGCAGAAACTTCTCCACTGGGCTTATAAAATTTTTCAGATGAAATACCATACAGTTCTTATTCAAATAAATGGATACCGACTCCGGACCTTTGCCAAAACGATTGCGCAAAAGTTTGGTCGTATAACTGGTTGTTTGGGTAATTATGCTTTTTGCGTTCACTGATTTATACACTCCAGGTTCCATAGAGTTTAGAGGATATCGGGATTGGATTGCCGTAGAGCATGGCAGTAGGACAGCGCTGATTTCACTCCACGCTGTAAGACGAACTAACTTAACTGCTCAGTTCGCGACGAAGCTGACGGACAAAACTAAACAGATGTAACGGCTTGGTAAAATAGCGCCCAAACCCGGCTTCAAATGCCCGCACGACATCCTGATCCATCGCAAAACCACTAACCGCCCACACCGACATGTCTGTATGCGGTAGATGCTGCTGCAATTGGGCAGGGATCGTATATTCTTCCATGACAGGCAGCTGGATATCCACAATGACCAGTTTGGGCAAATGCAGTTGTGCCTGCTGCACTGCCTCGACTCCATTTGTGGCTTCAATTAATGTGATATGCGGGAACTTTTTGTGCAGCAAAGAGCGGAGTAACTGGAGGTTGATTGGATCGTGACCTACATACAAAATGGCTGTCATCTTCTCATGTCCCCCTTATAAATAAATAGGCCGAAGCAGAGGCGTTGTACACCTCTGCTTCGGCCTAATATCAGCGCATGTTCATGTCTGAATTATTACCGAACTCCATATTCGTCTGTATCATGACTATTATGATTTGAATGTATACAGGATCAAGCTGTCATCCGCCTGAAAGTTCCAGTCCGTATACACATCTTCGATCTCCTTTTGAAACAGACTTTCTAAGCTGGTCTGCTGCTGCAATAATCTTTTCTCCAGTCTGCGCTTCGCTGCACGCAACTGATTCTCATAACCCAGTTCACAAAGCTCTTTTTCCAGAAGTACGGTTATACCCTTTCGAAAGATCGCCAGTGTGTTGGGCGTTAACCACCATGAATCCATGAATGAAGCCTGCCGCTGAATCGCTCCGGTCACCTCATTAATCTGTTGATGTACCGTCTGCTTTCCTTCATAGTCTGCCGTCTGCCCCAGTTCTGGATCATGCAAAATCCCTGCAATGATACCAGAGGCATTATGCATACCCCAATCATAATATAACCGATCTACCTGCAAATTTAAATGCTCCTCCAAAAATTGTATTAGTTCAGGTAGCAGTGATTTCATTACCAACTCGCGAGTATGCAGAAAGGTCTGCTCCTCTTGCTCGTTTAATAAAAATGCCTCCACCGGGTTCAAAAAGTGATGCAATTGGATCAAGATCGTATGTTGATCCATGGTAATCGACATCGATTCGGGACCTTTTCCAAAGCGTGTGCGCAGCAATTTGCCGGCATAACTTGTGGTCCGGCTGATCATCTCGGTATTGTTCATTGGAAATGCACCCACTATCATCTATGCAAAATTTAGTACCACTTCACTCCTTCACTATACTCCATTTATATGGATACATGTTCAACGAACCTATAAATGGTTCTCATTTGGCAAAATCAAGACTATAGTTGCAGACAAAATACGCATACGCTTATATCCATTCTATTGCTTGGATATCATGGTTTGGGTAAATTTACCTTCCAAAATCAGCCGTTATATGTTACTAATTAGTAGGTAATACAATACATAGATAGATAAGGGGTAATTTGGATGAAATGGTTTCTTTATGTTTTGAAGCATTACGCGACCTTTACAGGTCGAGCATCGCGTACAGAGTTCTGGATGTTTGCATTGTTTAATGCGCTATTTGCGATTGCCTGTCTGATTATTGACAATATTCTCGGCACTGAGCGCATTCTGTACGCTGTGTACATGCTAGCAGTTCTGGTTCCTTCGATCGCAGTTAGCGTACGCCGTCTGCACGATATCGGTCGCACTGGTTGGTGGTATCTATTGAACTTCGTACCATTCGGTGCATTTGTAATTCTCGTATTCGATTGCCTGCCAAGCGAACCAGCAGATAACCAGTACGGTATACACCCGGATTATATCAATTACAACAATCCACAAAAGCAATCCGCATAAACGCAGCTTGACCACATCGAACGCTACATCATAGGTCCAACGCAAGATAAGATATTCAAGCAGTAGCTATTCCAACCAACATACGCAAAGTAACAAAACAAACCGCCAATCTACAGCTTTGATCATTCTTCTCCTACGAGAACAAGATCAGCCAGAGATTGGCGGTTTTCTGTTAACATCACATAGTAAGTGGACTCCATACTACACTTCTGCTGTCGGCATATGCTCTCTCATCGTTCTATATTCTCATTCTGATAAAAATATCATTCTTTTATAACTAACAAATGCACTGAATTCTGGTAAAATAGGAAGGGTTGAACAGTGTATGTAGTGAGCGTTCTTATTCGTCCACTCCATCGGAGCATAATGATCTGATTGCACCCAGATCATTGCAGTAAATTGCTCACCATGACCAACCGTTCCGCTCTCTAGCTTGTATACAACAGACCGTACATATCCCACAACGAACAGGAGCCTTACACATGCAAACAGACTCTACATCTATGCAAACGTTACACAAAAAATGGATTAGCGCCGCTTTGTCACTGACGATCGCAGCTACTGGCGTATTCACGACCGTGCCAGCAGCATCGGTAGCTGAAGCTGCCACGTCGTCCAAGATCAGCATTACCCTTGACGGCTACAATCTACCTTTCCCGGTTGCTCCGACGATGATCAAAGGCACTACCATGGTGCCATTCCGTACCATTTCCGAAGCGCTGGGCATTACCGTATCATGGAATCAATCCGCCAAAACGATTACCGCCACATCACCTGCTGGACAAACCAGCAAAAAAGTCGTCCTGAAGATGAACGATACAAACGCAACAGTGAACGGTCAAAATGTAACACTTGCTGTTGCTCCGCAAAGTATTAGCAATAATACGATGATTCCGCTTAGCTTTTTCAGTCAGCAATTCGGTGCGGATGTGAAATGGAATGCAGCGGCACGAACGGTAGAGATTGTATCGCCTGCTGAAGATCTGTACACACTAGGCTTTTACGCGATTTCATCGTACGATGAACGCAGCTTTGTGCCAGACTTTGACAGCGTTGCTTACGGATGGAGCCGGATTACAACGGACGGCGAATTTTCCACCACCAGCACCGAATACAAATGGCCGCAAGCAGCAGGCACCGACACACCGGATACCATTATTCAAAATACCGCAACCCAAGGCACATCGCCTTATCTGATGGTCTATTCCGTGGACGGACACGGTGAGCTGACCAAAAATCTACAAGACGCTACCTTGCAAAATCGCACGATCAGCGCCATCGTCGATACTGCCACCAGCAAAGGTTTCAAAGGCATCGTACTCGACTTTGAAGGTCTTGGTTGGAGCGGCGATAAAGCGAAAGCACGCACGGAATACAACGCCTTTATCCAAAATATGTCTGCCCGTGCACATCAGGCAGGTTTGAAGCTGACACTGGCATTGCATCCGCTGAATAGCTCGTACACCGGCTATGATTACAAAACGCTCGGCACGCTTGCAGACGATCTGATCATTATGGCATACGATTATGCCGACAAAAAAAGCCCTGAACCAATCGCCAAAGTTGACGATGCCATCCAACTCGCTATGAAGCAAGTAGATAAAAGCAAGCTGATTCTTGGCATCTCACTCAGCAGCGAAGATAGCAGCTCCGTTAACACCAAGATCGGTCTTGCCAAGCGCTACGATCTGAAAGGCATCGCTCTCTGGCGTCTTGGCATCATCGGACAAAACGCATGGACAGCCATGCACAAGTCCGTTACGTTTAAGTAATCTATTGTGAGCAGGTACATTCGCCATATACGAGCACAGTTTGATAATAAAACATATCCAAGTAGAGGATATGACAGCAAGCCACGAACGTTACCTTACATGAATGTAAGCTTTTTTTAAGATCATTCGATAGTACAGCAACCTCCGTATTGCATATGATGAAATCAGCAAAAGGCGTATCTGCCTTCTTCTCTACGTTGCCGTTGATGCTTTTACGCAATCGACAACTATGACTGGAAGATAGGCATCATTCGCGCGGTTCATCTATTTCAAACGGAGGTTTTTTGTCATGTCTACACTTACTGCTCTTCCCGGCTTCAAATATTTACAAGTCAACAGCTTTCAGCTCAAGCTGATCGGTATTGTTCTCATGGTGTTCGATCATATTCATCAGTTTTTCTGGATGGACGGAATACCGATGTGGTTCACTTGGATTGGACGGATCGTGGCTCCTATTTTCCTGTTTGCTAGTGCCGAAGGATTTCATTATACGCGTAGCAGAGGCAAGTATTTGCTGCATCTGTATATCGGATTCTTGTTTATGAATGGCGTTAGCTTTGTTGTTCAGCAGCAATTCCCTTCAGACGATGTGTTGATGAACAATATTTTTGGTACGTTGTTTTTGGCTGTATGGTATATGTGGATGATGAAGATGCTGAAATCGTCTGTCACCGAACGAAGTTGGCGCAAAGGCATGATAGCTGCTGTTGGTTTGCTAATTCCGATAGGCTTGAGTGTGGTTGTACTGGTAGCGCTGAGTGCTGAGACGCCGCAAGTAGGCGTTATGTATCTATCCATGCTGTTCCCGGTTCCGATTACAGTAGAAGGCGGCTACTGGTTTGTACTGCTCGGTATTGCCTTTTATTTGTTGCGTCGCAGCCGTGCTTTACAAATCGCTGCACTTACTGGATTGTCCGCATTTTTGGTATATAACAGCGGCTTCAACTGGATCGGTGAATTTCAGTGGATGATGGTCTTCGCCGCCATTCCAATTGCGCTATACAACAGGCAAAAAGGGCGCAATATGAAATATCTGTTTTATGTATTCTACCCGGCGCATATTTATTTCCTATACTTCCTTGCTTATTTTTTGCATAAATAAATGTGTGCTTGGGATATTGTAGATGGATGCTACTGATGGAATTTTCAATGTATTCGTTCTATCATGATAGGAATTGTATTCGTTCTGTATGAGAGGAATTTTAATTCATTAAGGCTGTTTAGGTGAATCTCAGTCTATGCATATGCTGTTATAAACAGCTTCTGCCTTTTTTGTACTATGAAATATGCACCCCAAATGCTCATTAGTGTACCCGTGGGGGTTTCTAATGAGCATTTGGGGTGCATTTTAGTGTACTTGTGTGTGTTCTCGTGTGTGTTCTAATGTGTAGTTTAAGCGAGCAGTACCTAGAAGTACAAAAGCTTTTTCGTTATAGATGACTGCACTTCGTTAACATACTCGGTTACAAGACTTCTTACTATTTTGCAGATGGTACTTCAACGGTATTGCTTGTAAAAAGGGGATTTGGAAAATGAAGAATCCTATATCGCTATAGAAGCACATCTTGAGAATAAAAGGTCATATGTCGCTATGAAGACACATTTGGAAAATGAACGATTCTTTCTCATTATGCAAACACAGCTATGACTGTTTCCGATCTTCATCAATGAGTGCCGGATGATTTGAAATCGCTATATGACGATTCATCTGTATCGTAGAATATAACATCCCCATCGGCTACGATATATTTTACGTTGTACGGATCGGTCACAATACGATCACGCTCACCATCTGTATTGTCGAATTGCTCCATGTCCCACCATTGATTATCTAGCGGTGCATGAATGTATTGCAGATGTGGCTGACTCGTATTGCCGTTGACAATCGACTCCAGATCAAAATTGACAGTAATATAGCCCTGCTTCAAAAAGATCGGTGCTTTCTCATCCAGTGTATGGGTACGTCCGTATTCCGCCAGATTGGTTCCCTGCGGTACAGCGTACACATTGGCAGGCAGACTATATTCACCGTACCACTGCTGTACACTTGCATTCACTCGTGCCTGAGACGCCGAAGCATTGTCCGGTCGTTCTGCCGAAGAGATGAATGTACGCAGCGGCGATGGCAGAATCTGAATATCATAGCCGCCGGTATACGTCGTTTGCTGTGCTCGCTTCAAAAAGCTTGCGATATACTGCTCCTTGCTCACAGTCCAGCCTTGATTTAGCTCGTAAATGGTAGCTGCTGTACGGTTCAAGTCAGCAGTCGGTACATTGCGTAGCCGCTGATTCAACGTAACCGTACGACGCTCCGTGTCCGCTGACGAACCGATTTTGATGAATTTCCGCTGGTCGGAATGGTAATACAGATCGACTGGTATTCGTTTTGGTGCAGTAGCTGTATCTTTATCTTGATACACAAACGAAGGCGTAATCCGAATCGCATCCTTGTCGCCAAATAGATTGCCTTTTGTTTTCAGATCGAATTTGAAATGGTAGCCTGTTTTGACGGCTATATTTTTGTAGCCCTGTGACGGATGACTACCACGCATAATCGGAAGTGTATACGGGGCTTGGTTTCCACGCGCTGCGCCGTCGATATTACCAGTGCCGACCCAGTAAGCCGCACCAGTCGAGGCATTGCTGCCAGTTGCCTTGCGAAATACTTGTTCCCAGTTAAAGTCAGCAATATCGGTCACTCGGAAATCATACATCCGACCAATCACCTCAACCTCTACTGTATCCTTGGCAACATGGTTGGTCAGGTCGGTATTGGCATCTTGCTGAGCGGTAAAGCTGGCAGGCGCATTCTCAGCGATAGTACGGAACGATACCGTATAATTGCCTTCGTCGATCCAGACTGGCAGGTTGAATACCGTATCCAGTTGGCTGACCGGTACGTTAATCCATGTGTTTTTTGGATAAAACGTAGTCCTATCCTTGCTATACACATCGAACGGAAATAGCACCTGTTTGGCTTTTACATATTTTGCATAATCTCGATTACCATAGCCAGGGTAATTGACATGTTGTCCACTTGTCGGAATGCGAACCGTGAACGGACGATCCAAAATGAGTGCCATCCGTCCGGTTGTCGGCTGTGTCTTCTGGTTATGCTGCTTGTCATCGGAAATGCTGGAATAGTTCACCACTGGCGTATGCACAGTGACCGTATTAATGCCGTAAATATCGTAGGAAGCATTGGCACCGCCCTTGATATTGCCCGGCATCACGATGTAGTCGATGCTGCCTTTGCTGGTGGTGTTGGAGCGGTTCGTTTTGCTAATTGGAACAGTGTTGCCGGTGCTGTATAGAATATTTTTGCCGATCATTTGCGGTTCTGGAATCGGTTTGGGATCGGGACCGTTTACGGCTGTTTTGGTATTATCCATCAGTACATCGTTGTTGAATTTTAGATAGTCGTTTTCTACTTCCACATCATCCACAGCGTTTTCGGCTTTATTTTTGAATGAACTCGATTCATTCGGGATGCTAGGACGACTTTTGTTGCCGGTCAATGATTTGTTACCGCCATTGATGACACCCGGTGTGGGCGGTGCATCGTAAGCACCTGTCGTTTTCGCAGAAAAGGATGGTGAAATATAGTTGTTAGGTGAAATCTCTATTGTTTCACCTGAGAACGCATAGTTCATCAAGGTCGCCTGATCGATTTTGTATACTTCCAGATTGTCGATCTTCCAGTAGGAGTAAGGACGTTTGACGTCATAGCTATAGTTTTTCGTTTCGGTCGCTCGTTTGGTGCGTCCGGCATTATTTTCCCATTTGAGATTGTAGGTTCGTTTGACAACGACTTTGTATGTACAGACGCCGGAATATTCGGTGAATGTATGCTTGGACAGATACGTGCGTGCGAGTACATTACCGTATAGACTCTCGCTGGTAGGGATACCTTTGGAAACGTCAAACTGTTCGGAATCACGTTTGTCTGCTTTGATCACAGCCGTTGCTAGCGGGTCCATGTATTTGCCGATGATCTGTTTGCCAGGTTGTGGGATGGAACAGATACCAGTTGGTTCAGGTGGAGGCTCTTGCTGATCCACTCCGACTGCGATTTCGACGGTATCTTTGAGGTTCCAGACACCATCTGCGGACTTCCATGTAGCGGAAACCTGCGTTGTTCCTTCTGCAAGAGCGGTGACAAGACCGGTAGGACTTACTGTAGCAACTGAAGTGTCCGAAGACTCCCAAGTAGTTTGTGTTCGGTTAGTGACGCTTGTCCAGTTGTCGTCAAAATCTTGCATGTCGTATGTTTTGGTACGTACCTCAGCTGCGAGCTGCGTAGTATCTCCTACTTGCAGCTCAGCATCTTCGGTAACTTGAATTTCTTTTTTTTCGGTGACATGACCAGTATATTGAATTTGTAATGGAGTATAATATTCTACTTTTCTTTTATCGTATCCGTCTGCTCTGGTACTATATTTATATTCTCCTTGCGGTATATAAGGATAACCAGTTTCGGCATAAATGATTGCAAAGATTGCACCTTTCTCATACTCAATACTTTTACCACCGTAATAATAAAACCTTTTATCTTCTGTCTTTTCATTACTTTTAATATCATAAGCGAATTGTTTATTAAACTCTATTTTTTCGAACCCTAAATCTGAGATGTACTTTTGATTGTACGGTTTTCTGTTCGCATCGACCATGCTTTTTGGAGGGTATTGTTCAGCAGTAATTTTATTCTTAACTATTTCTGCCAGCGGATATGTGTCATTTTTTTCACCATGTGTACCAGTAGTGTAATTATCATATCCATCATTGCGCGAGGCAGTCCATTCCTCACCATCTGTTTGAACCCATATTACTTTAGGACGTGGATCAGCTTCACCAGTTAAAGGTATTTCTATAGTTTGTACCTTGGAAGGCCCTTTTGGGCTTACTACAGCATCAGATGGATAGCTTAGCGATTCATTACTTTCCGCCTTTGTAATATCTTCATTCAAAATTGTATTACTCAATACAATAAAGATAAGTAAAATAAGCATTTTTTTTTTAGTCATAAGTCCACCTACATTGTGATTGAAAATATTGATCCGTCGTCTGTACGATAAGTCGCTAATGAATTATCTGCTTCAATATAATTTCTTGTCCATATTTCCATACCTATTTGATTACTTACATACTTCTGAAATGGTTCTATGGGATCTCCTGTGGGGAGTGTTTGATAACCATATTTTTTTGGGAGTTCATTACGAATAGCTACTCCAACAGCCCAATGATCTGTACTTGAATTCATATAGTCGTCACGACTAAAACCTTTTTTTTCAGGGTATAAAGTTTGTTGTATATATACACGATAATAGTCTTTCTCATCTGGACGTCTTTCATCTTCTACAACAAAAGTAGAATTATAGATACTTTTTCTATTTTTCCAGTCCCGAGTATCTACGACCAAAAAATAATTAAGAGTTGATTTACCAGCACCATTTTTAAAATTCATTTTTTTAAATTGTACGTTTTCGAACTTTGTAATACCCGTACTTAAATTAGTAATTGATTTAAGATTCGTCCCAGTCGTCCCTACCTCGCGTAGCTCATTCAAGTCTGAAAACGAATCTGCCTTCTTTGACTGAACGTCTGCCAATCGCATCAAAATCACAGCCGCTTCGGCGCGTGTTGTGGTCTTTACTGGGCCGAAGGTTCCGTCAGCGTAACCGCCCATTAATCCGGTTCCGATCACTACGGATACATATGGCAGATCACTCTTGCTCATCGTCTTTTTAAAATACTCCGCTACTGGCACGACGGTATCCGCCGTATCACTCAGTGCCTGCTTGTAATCATCCGATTCAGCTGCCAATCCAGAGGACATCCATTTGGCCATTTCTTTACGCGTAATTGGCGTGGATGGTTTGAATCCGTTCGGGTAATCGGCGGTTGTGATAAAGCCTTTGGCGGATGCGCTTTTCACGCCACTTTCACTCCAATTTCCAGTCACATCAGAGAACGAAGCGCTGGTGCCATCCGCTTGGTTCGTTGATACACGATCTAGCAATACGGCGAATTCTGCGCGTGTCACAGATGCGCTGGGTTTGAATGTTCCGTCCGCATACCCTTTAAAATATCCTTTGGATACGGCTTGATCGATAGCGGTTTTTGCCCAGTGCGAGGATGGAACATCCTTGAAGCTGGCTGCTGCTGCGCTGGAATGGTGCTCAGTTGGGCTGCCCAGCATGAGCATGGACGCCGCCAGTACGGTAAACACAGTTTTCTTCATTACTCTTGTTGTACTCTCAAATCTTATCTTCATTTCGAAATCCCCCTGCATGAATAGTATGGCTTTGCTTGCTATCCTATGTAGATACTCAGTTAGCAATATAGTGTCAGTTCTCAATATACACCAATTCTGGCATCTTTTCTTGCTTTTTATCGGTCGAAAGCACTACTTTTGATAGCCGATTGTGCAATTGAGCGGTTGATAGCCTTTGCGCGCTGCTTCTTTGGGAGAAGTAAACAATTCTTCTGCTGTATAATCCGACGTGCAGGAGCTGGTGGAATAGTAATATTTGCGTCCATTCGCGACAATGCCCTGATACATGTCCTGCTTCATAATACGTGCGCCGCCAAGTGCGTAATTGTTGTAATACGCGTTCCCTAACGGAATCCCCTGCACAAAAGCAAGGACACCGGCATCGTCGATCGTATTGTTCCACTGTTCCTGATCGATGTAAGGCACGGTAAAGGTATACGAGACGCCGTATTGCTTGGAAAGCGTATTATAACGGTTAATCGTTGCACTGAGGTCGTTTTGAATTGTATTCACGATGGCGGTACGTCTTGCAGCATCATAAGAAGCTTCATCCTGCAAAAATGGAATCCCGCTATCTCCCTGTAGATCTCGGCGGAATCCTTCCAGCCATTTGCCATCCACAGCACGATTCACGGTTACATAGTCGTCCAGCGTAAAGTTGTAGGTGTTATGATCCTGATCTTCATACGCATACGGCTTTTTGGGACTCCATACATGGCGCATCTCTGTCTCTCCGGCAGCATTGCGGTATGCTTCAAACTGATACACATAATATCCGTCGTACCCGATCACCAGTAGCGCAGGAATATATCCATTCAACACCTGCTGACCGACAGGATCGTGACTGACGCCAAAATTCAAATACATCGTATGAAAAAACGTATCCGCTGCCTCTTCTTTGTTAATGCGGACATTTTTGGCTGATTGGTACTGGCTTTCTAGTGGCTGACTGGCATTGGTCAGCAGTGCCTGTGCAGCATCTTGCGTCGCGGTATCGACCGCACGATTGTAGCGGACTTGCAGTTGCAAATTGTTGCGATTATCCTCCTGATCCAAAGCGTTTTTGACGAATACAAATAGTAGAATCAGTACGAAGAAAATCGCCCAGTTAGTAATCTTCATTCAGCACCATGCCTCCGTACGGAATGACAATCTTCTCATTGGGAGCACTGCCGCCATTGAACAACAGATCGCCCATCAGAGTTGCCATGGTGCGATTGGTGTTTTTGACGGTAACGCTAAAATAATCCCCTGCCGCCAATTTGTACATCCGTGCTGGATCATGCATATTGTCGTTGCCAGCTGGAAATAACTTTGCCCGGATCTGACTGTTGTAATATCCTTCTTTATTCACCTGATAACTGTCCTGAAACGAACCGTCGTCGTTGTACACGGGATCATAGCGCTTATGCTGATGCTCCATCTGAACATCATACGTATTGCCAGTGAGATACAATTGATCTTCAAACTGCTGGTACATCTCCGGCGTAATATATCCTTTATCCCGTACGCTGTCTACGAATTTGGTCACGGTATTCAGCACGATAATCTGGGAATTGCTATCCTGCGAGCTGTAGGCGGTATAGATCGGCCAGATGCCCATCAGCAGCACCGCCAGCAGCGCTGCGAATATTTTCAGAATGGCATTGCTCATGATCGTCCCTCCTTCAGTGATATTGCAGTAATACCAGATTACCGGACGTATCCCGCACATAGATCGGGGCATAGTCGCGGTTCAGATCAATACCGGATACATCCACATCGTCTGGTTCCAATTCCTTGCTATACCGGATTCCGTCCACCTCAATATCGACACCGATATCATGGATCATATGAATACTCTGGCGCACCTCGGCTCCGCTGGCAGTCTCACTCTGTTGTATCTTCAATGTAGACTGTTGATTCCGATCGGTCGTTGACGTTAACGCATACGTTTGAGCATTTATGGTTGCCGTTGTGCGGAATGATGACGAACCGGCAGACAGGCACATAATGAAAATCAATATGCCTGCCCCTAGCCACAATGCCGATTTAGCATGTTCTCCTAAGCCCATCATAGATATGCCTGGATTAATTCTGTTTGAAAATCAAAGCGCGTACGACATTACTGCGGTCGCGGATGATTTGACTTTTGAATGTACCTGTTGGATTGATATAGTTACCGGACGATTGTGCCAGTGCATCTGCAAATGTTCCGCCAGCTTTGTCAGTGCTGACCGTACCGTAATCGGTGCTATCTGCGGATGCTGTCGTATTCACCTGATGGAAATACCAAGTACCGGATGGATTTTTACCAGTTAGCACTTGAATGCCGAACGATTCCTGATCCTGAAACTTACGTAGCGAGGAGATTACTTGACTACCGGAAATATTCGTATTGTCATACACGGCATATTGCGTCTGATCCAGTTCCTTCTGAATACCGGAAAAGTTATTTTGAGCAGTTTTTGTTGCTTCCTGTGCGCTAATAAACAGCACAACAACGATAGTGATAAGGGCGATAGTCAGGAACAGTCCTGCGGCTACTTTCAAAGCGGCTGATGCGTTATTCATGGTTTAACTCCTTTAAATTGAATTGGGATGAAATACGTGCTAGTAAAACTGTATAAAACGATAAACTGGTTGATATGTGTTCAATAGAGCTGATGGATGATTCTTCACAATCTATTCCTGATGGTTCATTTCTTGCTGTTCATTCTTCGCTGTTCATTCTTCGCTATTCATTCGTCATAGTTGATTCAATTGCTGGTAATATGCACTCATCTGCTGGAAGCTCATATAAATAAACGGCAGTACCAGATACATAAAAGTCAGTACCGTCATCGGCGCAAACCCGATGATACGTCCCCATTCGGACTTCGTATCGATCATGCGTTCATAATCCTGCTTACGCTTCTCAAAATTGTAATTGCGCTCATTGTCCAGATCGTCGAATGCTTCCTTGATCGGAATACGCTCCACTGACAAAATGAGTTTGTCAATCGTGCGGGATAATGGTACAAACGGCGCATCATGCTTCAGCACTTCCAGCGCCTGCTCCGCCCCACTTTCAAAATCCAGCACCGCCTTGTGCAGCGGTTCGCGGAAAATGGTCGAGAATCGCTCCATCCACTCCAGCATCATATCAACCGACATACGGTCAATCTGGCAGAGCATGGCGAGAATCGTATGGAATTGATCGACTTCATTTTGCATATCGATATAACGGACTTTTTTCTGAAATAACAGCATCGCGTATGGAAGCAGATAGCCGCCATAGGCAATTGCCGCTGCCAACAATAACTCGTACCATTTAAAATATTCATTTTGCAGTACATATAGCTTGTCTTCGATACGTTGTGTTGTTGTTAGCATTTGCGAGCTATTGCCTGCCAGCTCTGGATTGGCATATAGCAGTTGCATCAGTCGATCTTCCACCTGCTCTGGCTGCATCTGTTGTAGCTGTGTAATAACACTCGTATCAAAAGCGGTTGTTTGCCGCGCCTTGTCCATCTCTACATCCGATAATTGACCGAACATCGTGCCGTTCTGAGTTGGTGCTTGCAAGATGTTATGTACCGTAATGGAATGCATCGTTTGCAATGACATCATCATCACTGCGAATAGTGCAACAGCGAGCAGTATCCGGTGCAAATAATGCCATTCCAGCGGCGTTCCCGCATTGGCATCCTTGATCAGCGTCGTAATACGATAGCGTGCCGTTGTACGCGGTGCAGGTAGGAAACGATTTACGATCCACTCGATCGGTGTGAAAGATAGCAGCTTTTGCTCCCACAGAATTTTGCGTACCTTTGCCTGATACAATCCCTCTTGCTGATCCTGCAATTTTTTGAGCAAAATGTACGATAGCAGAATAACTGCAAAGATAATAATTTTGAAAAAAAAGCCAAATTTGCTGTCGTAAAATTGCTCCATCACGGGAAAGTTGTTTTTCGCCCATACTTCAATTGGTTTGGTGAACAAAATCGGAGCGATGCAGATCGCCGTCAGCCCTTTTAACAAATAACTGAGCTTTGTGCGCTTGAGCAGTTCCAGATTGATTTCGTTAGTTAGCCTGCCCATATTGCTAAGATACAGCGAACCGTCCTTGACCGTTTTGTCGCCAAATTCCTTTACCAGACAGGTAATTCCGGCAAAAGCCTTGAGAAAGCGGTTCGGCGCTGCTTGATAATAATGTTGCAGCAGCTTTTCGGGCTCAGGCGCAACCAGAATATCGTGCACCTTGCGCGCATGCAGTGAAGCTTCGTGGGTCGAAGATTCTGCCGCATCATGTAATGCTTCTTCGATCATGCCGTGCTGCTGATAACTGTGCCGTACATCGTCCATGACTGATTTAAGCTGGATGAGCAGGCGATTTTCTACCCGATTCACAAACGTATCGATCAGCATGCCGTTCATCACCAGCGCCGTCAGTGCAATCATGAACATAAAGGTCATATCTTTGTTCATAAACAGCAGCACCAGAATGAAGGTGGATAGGATCGCTAGTGTCGCAAATACGATCTTCATCGTCTCGCGGCGCATGGAGAATTCATCATAAGAGTGAATACTTTGCAGCCGTTTGCGTACCCGCATAATGTAATGGCGCAGTAGCGGCACACGTATATACGCATGATACGAATCTTGCAAAAATCGGTTATACTGCCGGATACGTCTGGATTTGCCGGAACCAATATAATCGGCATAGGTGCGATACAGATCGGCATTGCCATTTTGCATATTACGGCGCTGGACAAACTTGAACGCCGCAAACAGCACCACAAAGCCAAATGCTGAACCAATCAGTATATAGATCAGTACATTAAGAAGCGTCAACGGTTATGCCACCCCAGTTCTCCGCCATAAATTGTTGGAATCGGAGCTGATCGGCAGGCTCCATCATCGTCAGCATCTGCTGTCGGTTATAGTCCGAAATCGGATGCACCGCCACATAACGTCCATTCTGATATTCGATAATGTTGCGTCCCTCGCCCACTTTGCGATTGGTCGAGCGCTGGAAGTATTCGGTCATACTCTCCATCATCGCCGTAAAGCGCTCGTCGGAACGCTTGGCGGTTTTGAAGCTGGTCGGATAGTCCTGCTCCTGATCGACAATGATACATTCGGTAATCCGCTCAATATAACGCGAACCATCTGGATCACGGCGCAAATGCACATCAAAGTTCAGCACGCGCACGACCTGTTCTTCGGCGGTTTTCTCATTGCTGAAAATATTTTGCTTGAGCAGTGCATTACGCAGCGAGTACACCAGATCGCGGAACGTTTTGGCGTGGTGGGTGAAGATGGTGAACAAGCTTGCGACCTGCGCCATCTGGATCATCCATGCAGCGACCTCGTCCGTCGCTACCTCACCGAGAATGTTGACAGTACCGTCGGTTTTCTTTTGCACATCCAGCCCGGCTTGACCGGATACTGTTTCGGTTTCTTTAAAGGTCAAAATATTGCGTTTGTTGTAAATTTTACGCAGATGTAGCTCGAACGACATTTCCTGAATCCGCAACGTGAACGTTTCGTTAATATGAGCGACAAGCGCCATTAACAGCGTCGTTTTACCGGAACCTTGCGCACCTGTAATCGCTACAATACGCCCGCCCTTCATCAGGTAGATGAGTAGCGATTTGACCACATCATGGTTGGCGATATTGTCAGTAATGAGCTGATCCAATGTCGCCGAAGCGGGATCGAATTTGCGGACGAAAAACGCCCATGATTCCGAGAAGCTTGGACGCACGACTACAATTCGGCTGCCGTCCTTCATTTCGTTCACTTTGAATCCATTCGCTTCGGACAATTGACCCGGATTGTTGTACCGGTAAATGTTCTGGCATACGCGCTTCAATTCGGCTTCAGTGCCAAACGACAGAAACTCCAGATGCACACTTTTTCCCCGGTAAAAGATCCACACGCTATCATGGCTGAACGGAATCTTCCGCTCATTGATCGCTGAGGTAAAATCGTAAAAGTCATCATCGTATTCCACCTGATTGACTGGAACACCGGACACACCACCACTGACACCATCGATCTTCATATCACGGATTTCATCAATGACACTGAAGCCTTTGAATGTCTGGTAAATGCGCTGTACAACAATATACAGCTTGTCCTCAAAGCCCAGCATACCGGGGAAATCATCGTATACACGATTGATTTCATCGGCTGTGATCATGTACGAACCGGAGCCGCCAGATTGTGGATCATATTTCAATCCTGCCAGCGAATAATCTTCCAGTAATCGCGACAAACCGTTCAAACCGTGCATCATTTTGTACTGATACAGCAAAATATCGAACTTCTCCTGACTGCTCAGTGCCATCGCATGTTGAAATGGAATGACTTTATCCAGATTGTCCTCCGTCAATTCATACGTTTTGAGTAGCAGATCATAGATCGTGCTTTTAACAAATGTTTTGGCATTCAGATCGCCATGCGTACAGTCTTTGAGCGACTTGATCAGCGTTGCACGCTGGTTAAGCCGTCGTGTATATTCCTCCTCGGACAATCCAAGATCGTCCAGCGACGATGAGGTCATTTCGTTCAGTGCGGCTTTGACATAATCAATCATCGTCGGCAATGTATATTTGCTGCTCTGACGGTCTTTTTTATCATTTGCACTGCCTTTGTATGCCAGCTTGAAATAAGCGAGCACGAACAAGATTAGTACAATCAGACCAATACAGGCACGGTTGATCAGCAATGCTATATCGAGGCTAGCCATATCGCTTTACGCCTCCTTAGCAAACATATGGTGATCCACTGCCAGCGCATCGAAGATGCCGCGGTTCAGTTTGCGTACGTCATGTAGCAATCCATAGTCCGGCTGATCATGGTGCACATGCTTGCGTTTCAAGAAAAACTCAACCACTCGCTGCTCGTTGCAAGCATCCATATACCCGCTATTGTGCGGAATCGTAAACAAAGGTGCTTTGATTTTGAACAATCGGCGGATATTGGCAGCTGTCAGTCTTGAACTGCTATCATACTGACCAATGACCAGTACAACCTTCTTATCATGCAGCCATGCTGGTGGATGATGGAAAAATTGACGCAGCATACTCAGATTCTGACTGAGTGAAATGACGACCAGATTCGCGCTATCAAGTACAGCTTCCATCAATGGATCAACCTCACCACTGCCAATATCGAACAGCGTCAGATCGTACGCACTGCGTGCCGTTTCACAGATCGTACCTGCCACTTCGTGCATCGACAGTAACATATGTCGATCCGGCTTGTTCGTACCGGGCAGCAGATCAAGCGATTCGCTGAATACAGGCATCGTATAATCTTTCATCATTGCTGGCGTCAGTTGACCGGAGCGTGCCAGCATCTCTAGCGAATCCATGCCAAGCTGCGAATACCGAAGCGCCATCTCATCAAAGGAGCGCTGTTGACGGCGAAACGCGTCTTCGACCAGCGAACCTCCATATTGCGTATGCCCAACCAGAATCCGGCTTACATAATCCATCGCCAGCACTGCCGCCGAGGATACCAGATTGGAAGAACTCCCTGTCTGCCCGGCACGCGCTCCCCAGTAAGCAATTACATTCCCCATACCGGCTGATTCCTCCGTGACATTTTTTTGGCGTATACTTTCAACTGCTGTTGATCCAGCTCGCACACATTGCCTGCCATCTGCTGAATCGTACTGCGTAGTGGACGCGAGATGCGTTTGATGCTGATCGTATTACTGTTCTGATTCATAATTTTCTGCATATAATCCATCTCATCGAATGGAATCGTGAATGCCTGTTCTTCAAAAATGACTGGTAATACATCCAGCATTTTCTCGATATAATCCTCTGCCAATCCGCTATCTAACTGATTTACAAACAATCGTCCAAACGGAATACGCGGCTGTCTGCTATCTCGTCCGTGCAGCAGCAGGCTCATCAGCTCAATCGCCTTTTCCAAAGAACGACGTTCTGGTGAAATGACGACAAACCGTTGTTTGAAGCTCAGTAAATCGGATTCAACTATAAAATCAGGCTGAGAGCAAAAGACCAATACCTGATCGTACTGCTGCTCCTGATCCAATTGAAGCTTCATATCACCAAATGCAGCAAAATCATACCCGATATCAAATTCATCGTACTGGGATACACCAGCTTCGGTAGCGAGAATCGGTGTGTTATAGCGGATAAACCCTTCACTGCTCGCATCGACCAGCAATACCCGCCGACCTGCGGTTTGCAGAAATTTGCTCAGATAGATCAGCAGATCGCTAATGTCGGTTGAACCGAGAAATAACGTGTAATTCATAGTAATCCTCCTTGCGAAATACAGAATATAGGTGGTGCAGCATATACTATTTGATTAATGGCTGTTCGAATACATCGTTCGCTTTTTGATCGGCTGATGATGACGAATTGCCTGCACTTGCATCGGATGAAGCATCCGTTGTGCCTGTCGTGGATGAAACAGACGTTGAATCCTGCTGAATCGGTGTCACGATTGGCTGCTGTGATGACGGCATGGCAGACGGGTCAGTCTCCGGTACAGCAGACACCGCTGGCTCAGATTGCAGCGTTGGCGTCTGCGAAGTCAAAGAATCACTTGATGTAGAACTTGTTGCATCATCAGACAGATCAGTTGTTGAATGAGCAGATGTGCTGTTGTTCATGGAAGCACTGGACGCCTTGGCTTTGTCAGCTTCACTCATGCGGCTCAGACTCTCATCCAGTGTAGTACGTGCTGCTTTGCTCAATTGCAGGGTCGCTTTTTCCAACACATTCGGATCGGACTGGATCAGATTGATAACATCTGTATTCGCCGGATAGTTAGGAATTGCTTTGTCCTGCATGTATGGATCGGCGTAAGAGATAGCGTACAGCTTCGCACCTTGCAAATACGCATCGACAATCGCGCTACTCATAACGAGCAATTCCGATTCGTTGATGTTGTACCAGACATTGGTGCCGGACAGGTCTTGAACCTTTTTCTTGGATAATACGATGTAGTCGTTACCATTCGGAAAACCAATCCGTACATCGACATAATCGCCTTTTTGCAAACGGCTTGGCAATTGCAGTACGTTATACTCGCGAATCCGCAGATCGTTCGGTGTAGCACCTTCGGCGTACACCATCGCAGGAGTTAGCGCCGTTCCTTTGCTGGTATCGATTTTCATTACTTTGCCGATCAACTGCTTCGGATCGGTCAGTGCATTACTTGGTGCGCCTTGTTTGGATACAAAGGCGGTCGTAATTTGCTTGCTGCTGATGGTATCCCCAGCTTTCAGTTCACCAGTTGTCACCACGATTTTGCTAGATACGGCTTGCTGTTCTTCCAGTGCTTGTTGCGTTTGCAGCAGTTCGACTTCATACTGGGCTTTGACGGCTTTTAACTGCTTGGATTGGTAATTGATGAGAAATATGTATCCTAGCGACGATACAATCGCCACGATCAGACCGCCGATGAGACCGGCGTAAATCTTATTTTTCATCCGAAAACGAATAATGGACACGTGCTAACACTCCTTACGCAAAGCTGGTTTCGATCTGTTTTGATATATTGGGTTTGATGCTGATTTTGGATCTACTATTTACTCATTATTGGTGTGGGCTTGCTTGGATATACTTAGGATTGCTTTGCATTGCTTTCATTCCCTGTCTGTGATCGACCAGATCGGCGTATTCAGTACTTGCTGGATCAATTGCTTTTCATGCTCGGTCGGTTGGCTTTGTGCATTTTCCAGACGGCTAATGCGTGTCTGATACGAACCGATATGGCGTGCCAGCTCGCCTTGAGACAGCTTTTGTCGTTTACGTGCGAAGATCAATCGCTCCGCTTCGTTTAGCATGATTTCCAATGATTATGGCTCCTTTCTGCAAAATGGACAACAAAAAAAGCACGCAAAATGTCCTAAGACATTAAGCGTGCTTCGCTTATACTGAGTAGGTATTGTTTATTTATACAGCCATATTATATGATTCTTTCGTACTATGTCAATCGCTTTTTTGCAAAAGATGGTAGTTCTCTCGCCATCATACCTTTACATAGATCAAGGAGGACGACTATGGAACAACCGAAAAAATACCGCATCGGCGTAGAAGTCACACTGGAAATCATCGGTGGCAAATGGAAAAGCGTCATTCTGTACCATCTGACCGAAGGTGAGAAACGATACAACGAATTGAAACGGCTCATCCCGAATATCAGCCAGAAAATGCTCACTCAGCAGCTGCGCGAATTGGAACGTGACGACGTAGTCATTCGTCATGATTATGGCGAGGTTCCGCCACGAGTGGAGTATAGTTTGAGCGCGTATGGCGAGAGTCTGATTGAAGTGCTGGACTTCTTTTGCCATTGGGGTGAGAATCATCTGGAGCGCGTCTACGGCGACAAGCATCTGATGCTGGATGAATATTTTCTGGACGATCATCCATCACCGACCAAGGATCAATAATGTGCTACAGGGTAGGTACTTGAAAGTGCCTACTTAACAGAGCATGGACTTCCCTCTACAATGGCGTTACGGCTTCACACACCATAACACTACGTACAGGAGGAATTTGCTTTATGAAAACATTGATCGTTGTCGCCCATCCGAATCTGCATGAATCCCGTATCAATAAACGTTGGTTGCAAGAGCTGGAACAGTACTCCGACCGGCTGACTATTCACAATCTATATGAGCAATATCCTGATAGCAAGCTGGATATTGCTCGTGAACAGACGTTACTAGAACAACACGACCGCATAATATTACAGTTTCCACTGTACTGGTTCAGCAGTCCGCCGCTGCTCAAGCAATGGCTAGATGAAGTATTTTTGGAAGATTGGGCGTATGGCACAGATATTGAGCTATTTCACAGCAAAACGATTAGCGTGGCAATCTCCGCCGGCAGTCGGGAAAGCGATTATCAGATGGATAGCAAATATTGCTATGATATCCACCACATCCTCAGTCCGTTTGAAGTAACAGCGCGATATCTGAATGCGCAGTATCGGGAACCATTTGTGCTGTATGCTGCCGGGTCGCACTTGAGCGATGATGCGCTGGAAGATAGTGCAAAGCGTTATGCCGAATATGCATTGCAGCCTTATGCTGATGCACAAGCTGTACAATACCTACACTGATGCTAGCAGTATTAGCCTTAAATACTACTTTGCAACTACCACTCAAAAAACAAGCGTATGGCAAGGGAATGCTCCCTTATGCCATACGCTTGTTCCCATTCCATCTTCCTATACCCCATACTAGCAGCGACAGTACAATCATCACACCACCGGACAGGCTAACCGCCGACCAACCGCCATGCTCCCACATATAACTGCCGACCGACGAACCGACCGCACCGCCGATAAATGTACTAACCATCAGCACCGTATTCAGCCGACTCCGTGCCGCCGCTTCCAGTGCATAAATGCGCGTCTGATTGGAAATTTGCGCACCCTGTACACCCAGATCAAGTAGCAAAATACCGACGATCAATCCGATCAGCCACATACCGGCAAAGCCGAACAACAACCAAGACAGCAGCGTAATACCTAACATACCACCGATAATCCAATGCGGCGCTATGCGATCTGCTAATCGTCCAACCCACGGCGCGCCCAATGCTCCCGCTACACCAAACAAGCCGAACAACCCGGCGATGCGGCTGTCATAATGATACGGTGTTCCTTCCAAATAAAAACTAAGCGACGTCCAGAATACGCTAAATGCGCCAAAGTTCAGCGCACCAATCAGCGCGCCTTCGCGCAAGGTAGCATACTTGCGAATCAAGCCCGTAATCGACAGCATCAGCTCACCGTACGAAGATTTCAATTCCGGCTCTACACGCGGCAACCGACTGCGCAGCACGATCAGCAGCACCAACATAAATGCCGCCGCCAGCACATACATCCAGCGCCATCCCCATGTACCACCGATCAGACCAGATATCGTACGCGCGAGCAGAATGCCGAATAACAAGCCACTCATCACCATACCGATCACTTTGCCACGCTGCTCCGGCGATGCCAGCTGTGCGGAAAAAGGCACCAGAATCTGTGGTACGACAGTGCTGAGTCCAATGATCAGACTGGCTACGTACATCCACTGAATCGATGGAGCCGCCGCTGCACCGAGCAGCGATAACGTAACAACCGCCAGCAAAATAGAGATGAACCCGCGCCGTTCCCGAATATCGCCCAATGGTACAAACAGTAGCATTCCTACCGCATAACCGATCTGCGTAAACGTCGAAATATACCCCGCTTCATCGCGTGATACGCCAAACGAACGCGCCATATCCGCCAATAGCGGCTGATTATAATACAAATTGGCAACTGCGGCACCGGCAGCAATCGCCATCGTCCAGATCAAGCCCGGAGTCAACTGTTTATTATGCGTCATTCCACCGACTCCTTATGTGTTGTTGCTTTGATAGATTTTGTTGAGCAGCTGCCACAGCTGTTCCTTTTCCTCATCCGTCAAACTGCTGGTCAATTGCTCATTGGCTGCTAATAGCGTCTGATACAGCACCGGTTCAAAATCAACCGCCCGCTTTGTCGGATACAGCAAATACGCACGACGATCATTGGGATCGACACGGCGCTCAATATATCCTGCTTCTTCGAGCTGACGCACCGAGCGCGCCGTCGTTGCTTTATCAAATTTGAGATCATTGGTCAGCTGATCCTGATTCACACCCGGACGCTGCAAAATCGCTTTTAAGTAACTATGATGCCCACCGCTACCGATGTCATGCGGCTTGAACATGCGAGCTAGGTGCTTCTGATTTAAACGATTGATATAGGAGATCAGCTTGCCGATCGTATCCCTTTTCATACATGTACACCTTCTCTACCGAATATAAAGCGTCGTTCAAGAAACATTCAAATTTTATAATAAAATAGTTGCGAGCGCAACAAAATATCATTATACTCAGGTTGCAAACATTGTTGCACCTGCAACTAATTAGATAAATGAGGTGTATGACATGAGTGAAGCCGCCAATCGGCGCACATATCAGGACGATCCCGATATTCAGCGTAAACGCTGGATTATTCTGATCGTTCTCAATCTGTTTACTTTTATGGCTACACTGGACGGTAGCATCGTCAACATCGCGCTGCCGACCATTTCCGAAACGTTAGGCTTACCCGTTGCACAGAGTGAATGGGTGACAACGAGTTACCTGATGGCGATCTGTTCCGCTATTCTGTTCTTCGGGAAGCTGGGCGACAGTATCGGTAAAATCAAAATCTTCAAGCTGGGCATGGCAATTTTCATCGTCGGTTCGCTGTTATGCGGATTCAGCCATAGTCTGTCGTTTCTGCTTATTTCACGAGTAGTACAGGCGATAGGCGCTTCCATGACGATGGCGAACAGTCAGGGCATCGTAACGGATATTTTCCCGCCGACCGAACGCGGCAAAGCACTCGGTCTGGTCGGTACATTCGTCTCGCTCGGCAGTATTGCCGGACCAAGTCTAGGTGGTGTCATCCTGTCGTCGCTAGGTTGGGAATATATTTTCTGGGTGAATGTGCCGATCGGCATTATCGCTATCATCTTTGGTCTGAAGCTGTTACCGCCAGATATGGTAAAAACAGGCGCCAAAATCGACACCACCGGCACCTTGCTATTTACTGGATTTATCCTGTTTCTATTTGCCGGATTGCTGCTTGGACAGCAGTTGGGATATGGAGATGGTCGCATCGTAGGTTCACTGATTGCGTCTGTCGTGTTGCTAGGCATCTTCTTATGGGTGGAAAAACGTAAAAGCGATCCCTTGCTTCAACTTGATCTATTCCGCAATCCGCTGTTCTCGCTTGGGATTCTGTGCGGCTTTCTCGTGTTCGTTGCTAACTTCTGCTTTAACATTATCGCACCGTTCTATACGCAGAGCATCTTGAATCTGTCACCGTTTCAAGCGGGCTTTCTGTTAATGCTGTTGCCAATTATGATGGTCATTATCGCACCACTGAGCGGCGCGCTGTCGGACAAAATCGGTTCAGAAATTCTGACCTTTGTCGGGTTGATCGTGATGGTAATCGCGCAGTTCGGGCTATCGCGTCTGCATCAGGGTAGCCCGCTACCAATCGTCGGCACATGGGTCGCAATGCTCGGAATCGGCAGCGGCTTGTTCCAATCGCCGAACAATTCGCTGATCATGTCCCGTATCGCTCGTACCCAGCTTGGCATCGCTGGCAGCGTCAATTCCTTGATCCGTAACGTAGGTATGGTTGTCGGGATTACTGTCGCAACCAGTACGTTATTCGGCGTCATGAGCCGCGAAGCCGGGCAACGTGTGACTGGATTGATCCCAGGACAGCCCGACATTTTCCTGAGCGGGATGCATGTTGTGTTTACTGTGTCGGCAATCATCTGTCTGGTCGCTGCCATCTTGACTGGCTGGCGGATGCTCCGTTCGCGTCAGGATGAAGTCGGTAGTGCGGAACCGCAGCAGCGAATGGCAGAAGGCAGGGCTGGCGGGAAATAAGAATAGAGTTATAAGGTATTGTGTCGGGCATACTAAGCTTCTGCATAATAGCCTAGTGATATAAGCATATAACTACATTGGCAACGTTGATCCAATTGCTTACTACGCGAAAAAACCTCTGTTATTCGACAGAGGTTTTTCTGCTTTTATTTTGCTGTATATACTCACTACATATTCGATCTAAAATCCAATCTTGATACTCTCGCCTTCCATCGCCACCGCAGGCGACTTGGTCAAAGACAGCTTCTGATCTTCCGAATAACCTAGCGTTTCGCCATCGTGCAGTACTACATTGCTGCCTACTACATAGCTAATAATATTCAGCGTAAATTCAAATACATCTTCAATCGACTGCTTGGAATCGATAATTTCCAGCTCGTCTTTGCCAAAATTCTTCAAACCGACTGTGTAAGCACCGCTACCAGAGCCGTCTTCGGTTTTGTACAATCCGAGGAATACCCATAGTTGAACTGGCAATTCCTGCTCTTTTAGAATCTCGGCGCTCTCCACATACGATTCTGCCGACATGACCATAGGTGGTGCATAATACGCAATCGCATTGCTCAACTGCAATATACTACTGGTCAACTGTGTAAATAGCGCATGACCGAGCAATACGTCCGTAATGCCCATCACGGTAATAATTACATGCGACTGGTGGGTGGCTACAACTTGTTCCGCTTCCGGCCACAGTACGTTAAATTTGCAGTTTTCTTCCACTTCACGGTTCGGAACCGGACCTGGCATATGAGCGATCGCAACATTCATTCCGCCCAGTTCAAACACCATATTGTCATCCGGCTGTAAATCAGCAATCGTAATGCCCCACTGTTCACGCATAATCTCTACTAACTGCGTCGCATCAAAGGTATCGTCATTTAGCAAGGCAAAGCCAAGCAGCATCGTTGCTGGTTCTGGCAAATACGACTGTACTTGTACAGCAGATGCCGCTTCTGTATCGTAACCAAATGCGCTTGGCTGACTGGATGCCGTAGTCGGCTCTGTCTGGCGTTGTTGCTGTTGAGCGGTTGATTCCGCTTCTTGTTTCTTACGTCGAAACTTATCAAAAAATCCCATTATGCATCGCTCCTTTATTATGTAATGAATGGCGTCAAATGCTTTTTATCCGCATCCAACCAGCAGTTACGGCTGTCCGGCGATTGCAGATCATGATTGCAGCGTTCGTTTCCAGTGTATCAGGTATGACAGCATTTTCCTATCTTCCCTCAGAACATTTGGCAGGAAGAGGAAATGGAAAAGCGAACGTTCTCCACATTTACCTATTCAAAAATCTGACATCAAAAAAAGTCTGACATCCCGTTATATACTGTGGAATGTCAGACTTGGATCGAAAAAATGAGTGTATATTACACATCCATTGATGTGTTGTTGATTGGCTCATATGTTGTAAATGTTCTTAATACATGTACGTGGTAACTCTCAATATCCATCCTGTCTAAATCGGTAACATCATCAAAATGATCGAAGACAATCCTAGACAGACGCTGATCAAACATAGTACCAGCAACACCTGCTGGGGATTCAATCCACTCGACAGCAGGCGATAATGAATTTGCGTCGCATCTGCTTCATAGATCTTTTGCCCTCTCATCATGCGCCGAATCACGACAAAGATATTGTCAAAGATTGGCACACCCAGTGCCAGAATCGGCACAAACAACGATAGCAAAGTCGCCTGTTTGAACGCTCCATCCAGCGCGATAATCGCCAGCACGAAGCCGAGGAAGGTCGCACCTGAATCGCCCATATATACTTTTGCAGGCGGTTTGTTGTAACGCAGATAACCAATGCCTACACCGACTAAGCTAATCGCCATGATCGCGGGACCGCTTTGCCCCTGTGCCATCGCGACGATGAATAGCGTAATTGCCGAGATTGTCGCCAGACTGCCTGCCAATCCATCCATGCCATCGCTAAAATTAATAACCGTCGTCACGCCAAAAATCCACAGCAGGGTCAATACCAGCTGTAACCACTCGGGCAACAAAATATACTCACCGTTAAACGGATTGGAAAAACCGACAAACTGAATGCCCGCCATATAAACGATTAATGCTGCTGCCAGTTGAACAAGCATTTTGGGCAGAGCTGGAAACTCGCGATGACTGACTTTGTACCAATCATCTACCAGCCCGATGATGAGCACCAGCAGCGAGCCTCCAAGCACCGCTGCCATTTTGCCCGGACTGGCATCCATAAATGTTATGTAGGAGATGACAAATCCGCCAAATAGTGCGATCCCTGCCATGAGTGGCACTGGTTCTTTGTGCAGCTTGCGCTCACTATCCGGGCGCGGCTTGTCTACAAAATCCAGTGTAATCGCCCATTTGCGCAGCATCGGAATCGTGATCAGTACGAAGACAAACGACAGGATAAAAGCCGCAATATATTGCATAGTTCCCTCCTTGGGATTGGACATCACGATCATGGCTTGTTGGTTGAAGATGAAGAGATCGAAACAGATGTTGTTGATTCACGGGCAGTAGGTCTAAATTACATATACAGCGAAATTAGGGCGAGGGCAATATGGCAAATCTGATATTTCTGTCAGAATTGTTTTGAAGGGTGTATGGGAGGGGATGTTTGGGCAGCATTCACTGCGGGAAGGAATAAGGGAACGGGACTCCGGTGGAGCCGCGGGAATCTTTTGGATTTGGGAATGAATGAAGATTCCCGCATCTCCAAAGCAGTAAGATATTTTGCTTCGCAAAAATCATTTTTCATTGAACCCGTGTTTGAAGTTCGCAAACACTATAAGTCGCCCTTTTCCCTTATTTCCTTCCCTCCGTTCCGTGCTTGCCCATCATCTGCCCTCAACATACAACTTCAAAAAATTCCTATAGAGGGTGGGTAGTAGGATTAGAGATTAGGTTGATTCGGTTGGTTAGGTTGCTTGGGAATTATATTGGCTGGATAAGGAGTTGTTTGAGTATGGGATTGGTTGGGATTTTGTTGTAAGGTGTTGAGATTGTTAGGGGATAGGATTTTGAATGTGGGGTTGGTGGTGGTATGCTTAGTTTGTGATTTTATACATAATATGGAAGTTGCTTGAGTTTGTGATTTAGTTGGGGATTAGAGGTTTGGGGATTAGTTTGTATATGGGAAGGTGATGGGATTGGTGGGGATGTTTAGAAGAAAGGGTTGGGTGCTTGGATTGTGGAAGATTTGGGTGGTTGTGGGGATAATGGGTTGGGTGGGGATGTGGGGTTGTGGACTAGTTGAGGCGGGCGGTGTTCCTGATGATGTGAGGGTGAAGGTTGAGCAGGAGTTGCGGGATTCGCAGACGCAGGTTCATATATTGGGACAGGATGGAACAGTGCAAGGGCAAGAGCATGTTTCTGTTCGTGAGGATACATATACGTTGGGTGAAGGGTATCCGTATTATAGTTTGAATGGAATTGCGGTTGAGAAGCTTGGTGGGCAGGCAGATAAACGGGAGATTTCTGCGAATCAGGTTCTGGATCTGGCAGGGTATGTATTTACGACGCAATATCACGGGCAGGATCAGTCGTTGATTTATACGTCTACTCCGCCGAAATATGATGCGATTACGACGGTTGCGACTTCTGAAGGGTTCTCAGAGGATGATTTTACGCGACCATTGCAGCATGCTATTGCTTGGAGCGGTAATGATGGGGATGGTAAATTGATTGATGATATGCGTACTGGGATTAAGGCATGGGTTGCTGATGTTGATGGTCAAGAGCAGGTTATGCTAATACAAAACAATATGTTGTTAGAGATGAAGCAGTTTGATACGCTGACGCTTGAGGAATTTGTACACCGATTGTGGAGCGCTGAAAAATCACGGGCGGATTGGCAGGATGCGCCGGGGAATGGATGGAATCATGATGCTAGCGAAATGTCTGGGGCGGTTGGAGCTAGTGTACATGTAGACGATACAGAAAACTATAATGCCGATGATACGAATGATGGAATGGTTTGGATTTGGGGTGGTGTTGCTCTGGGAGTCGTTGTTGTGGGAATTGCAGGATGGTTGGTTGCTCGTAAGATTAGAATGAAGCGTAGGCAGCAGTAGTTTTAAGATTAGGGTGCTGGGTGCTGGGTGCTGGGTGCTGGGTGCTGGGTGCTGGGTGCTGGGTGCTGGGTGCTGGGTGCTGGGTGCTGGGTGCTGGTTAAGTATAATAAATTTGCAAAAAAAGGGATACCTGCTTGATCAGCGGGTGTCCCTTTTTGGATGAACGATTCGGTTGGAAGCTTACGCTTCTTCGAAGATTTTCTCAACTTGTGGCATGATGTCGTCCCAGCTTGCGTCAGGCAGTTTGCTGACGGTGACGAAGTCGCGCATGCCGAAGATGTTGTCTACGCCGTCGATGTTGACGAGGGCTTGTGCCAGCGCGTGGTCAGTGGTGTCGCCTGCTTTGACGGATTTGCTGCCTGCACCTTCGAAGATCGTTTGGTCTGCGTTGATTTTTACGGCATTTGGGTTTGGTGTTGGTTGTAATTGGATTTGAATCGCCATGATTGTCATTCTCCTTTGCATCCTATAGTGGTTGTATGAGCAATTAGGAATTGCGTTTGTTATTGCGGGTGTTGGCTTTGGGCTTGTCTTTTTTCGGGTTAATCGTCAGATCGAGACTTTCCCAGCGACCGCGCAGCCAGTTGTCGAATTCGTCGCCTTTTTCGCCTTCGTAGGCGTTATAGATATCGGCGCGCATTTTGTTCAGTTTGTCTTTGAAGTCCTCGTAGCTGTGATCAGCAGGCAAACTTTTTTTGATACGGATCAGCGTTTTGGTCATGTGGTTGAACAGTTCGCCGCCTTGACGCTCTGGCAGTTCTACATCCTGTCCCAATTGACGCAGCTGTTCGTATGCTTCCTGACGTACCGCTGTTACAGGATCGTTATGCAGCAAATGTTGCAGCAGATCGATAACCGGCGGCAGATCGTATTGACCCAGCTCGCGAGCCGCTTCTTGACGGCGCTGCCAATCCGACTGACGATGCGCATCCTTTTTCAGCTGGCTATAGTTTTCCGGCAGTTCATATTGTCGGGCAGGCACTGCCTGTTCCTGTTGTTCTTCGTTGAATTCATTACTCAAAATATTCATTTCCTCTCTGTGCTTCATCACATGAAGCGTGCATTGTTCCAGCCTCTATATTAGCATACTTACCACGGTTACAGCATATGAACACCAAAATGCCTATATTCCTGTTTACGATACGTACGATTTCCTAGAAGTGACGTTTGCACCTATGGTACCATACAGCTATACATAGCCTTACAGGAGGAACGATTGTGATCAGAAAAACACTACGCTTATTCCCTATACTCATTTTTCTATTTCCCGCCATTTTGTTGAGCTTCTTCGTTTGGAACGAATATACCGATAGCTTGAATCCAGTAACGTCTTCGCAATATTCGAACGAAATCAGCAACATTTTTTATGTCGATCAGGGACATCGTGTTGTTGCCCTTTCCCCATCTACGTCGGACAATCAACTGAATGCGTATCTGTATCAGGCAGACGGATCGCAATATGAAGGGGAAGTGAGCATGGACTCTAATATCTTCATGGAGCATCTGGCGGCTTACTACAAGGATCAGCTTCTTCTGACTGTAAAAGATCAAGAGAACGATGCCCATGCTTATATGCTCGATACTGCAACCAAACAGCTCACCAATCTCATCAACCAGCCGCTGTCGATTACCAGTTATCTGAGTTCGGACAGCTATATGTGGCGCAATCAAATCATCTTCGCGCAGGCAGATCAGAGTGGACAATACGACGCGTTTATCGCCCGCATTGCCAATGGAAAGTTCCAGTATATCAACTTGCAGGATGGCAGTTATTTCAAAGGGCAACGTCCAACCAGCATCGATGCAGTCAGTGATACTTTCGACAATGCAGGCGGCACCATTCCGATGTTCAACGTATCACTGGCAGATTCCACTACCGCTTACATTAGCGGCATTCTGGACGACAAGGGTAACATCGACGTGTATTACCATCCCGAAAAGCAAGACAATACCTTTGAAGCAGAGGATCTGGCGCAGCTGCAATTCCGCAAGCATTTTGGCACGCAGTCGCGTCCTGTCATCAAGATCAATAGCACGTATCCGGTACAGGCGTATACGTATTCGCAAGACGACGATGCACTGGCGGTCGTTCCTACACCAAAGCCGGTCTACGACGCCCAGCTCTTTTTGCTAAATGACCATGAAATCCTTCTTGCCGGTTCCACCACACCAGACCCGGTCAAAGGCAAGCGCAGCGGCTATGTCTACAACGAACAAACCAAGCAATCCATCGACGTCTCTGCGTTACTGGCTAACTTGAGCGTAGAAGACTTCAACAATAACGAATTGCGATTTTACAAAGAATCCGGCAGTCTGCTGATCTACTATTCGTATGAAGATCATGGGGGCGGGTGGTTGAATACCGATACGAAGAAAACGGCTTCCCTACAAACGGACGCTGTACAACGCTGGCAGCTAAACGGACAAACAGGTGCGCTGAGCGATTCGCCATCTGTACATGGATTTCTTGCTTTTGTCGGTCAAGGCGGTGCGCTGGTCATCAACTGGCTGATCTGGCTTGTCATTCCGGTGCTGATGATTCTAGTGCCGCTCCTACTCATTCCGCTGCTGCGCTATCGTAAGAAACGACAGTTATCCAGAGGCATCGTGGTGGATGCGGTCATTACACGAATGAAGGAAACCGGTACCCGGATCAATGAACAGCCGTTGGTCGATTTTACGATTGCTTTTCATATGGAAAATCAACCGCGTGAGCTGCATATACGCAAAGTGATCTCCTTGCTGAATGCACCTTCGGTCGGCGATACGGTCATGATCAGCTATGATCCAGCACGCAACAAAGCGATATTTGTTAGCGAAAATGATGACGTTCCACTGCCGCAAGAAGCACCAGAGCCAGAGTTGATTCAGAATGCTACGCTTCAGCGTATTGACCGAATCGATTCCGTTCAGCGGGCAGAAGCACTGGTGCTGCATTTTGAAGCGGGCGGACAGCATTATGACATTCCTGTTGTGCAGTCTGTCGGATTCACGTATCGAACTTGGGAGCAAGCGACTCTCGCTGTCATCGCTGGCACTCCGCGCTTGTTCCGTTACGGCGCATCCCAGCCATATCGTCCAGAAGATCATCTGACGTTGCAGGGGGAACTGATTTACAGCAAACCGTATCCGATACGTAGTGGAGATCGTCAACTGGTGCTCATGGAAATTTCTATTCAAGCGGGCGAACAAGTCATCCGACGGATGAATAGTCTGTTTGTACAGGATGCAGTGTTGCGCGCCATGCGTATCGGCATGACCGTGCCTGTCAGTGTCAATCGATATGAACTGGAACGCGAAATCCGTTTGCTGCGCGGCAAGCAAGGTAGCGCTATCGTACAACAGGTAGAGTTTCAAGGAACGATTGGCGAACGTCCACTGGCGAAGATCACTGTACAGCGCGATGGTCGTCATTATGTGATCGAACAGTCCATTGAACCACTGTTCGGCGTGCAAATCGGCGATGAGCTATGGATCGCTTATGACAAGCAGTTACAGGAAGCGATCATCGTAAAATATGCTCATAGCTGACCGTAGAGGTTATCAGCGAAACGGTATCAGTTTGAACAGACCGATATCCGCAATAATGTCGCGAATGCGTACAATCTGCTGCTTCGCTTCGTCAGCGGCATGCGATGCCGGATATTGCTCTGAACCACCTAACAGTTCTAGCTTGCTGAGCCGCATGAGATGAAGCAATCGGTGATTCGCTTCGCCTACCGGATCATCGGCAGAGATATGGCGGTCCAGATCGTTCGGCTGTACCATATCGCCCTCCAAAAAACGCTGATGAACTTTGCGCTTGATCTCCACCACGTCCGGCTTGCCTGTATTCACTGCTGATTCGATAGCAGCGATGGCTTGCTGCTTGGCTGTATCTGCCTGTTCGGCTGGTGCAAGCACCGCATGTAGCACATGGGCATGTTCAAGCCATGTCCAGTAATCGTAGCTATTCTCAAAAGGGACGGTGATGAGCGGTTCGGTAATGTGGCGCGCAATATCCTCCTCCCCATTTACATACAGCAGCCATGCCAGTTCAACGAAGCATTGCAGCTGCCCTTTGTCATTGCGCATCTGTCGCTTGGGAAGACGCTGGATGTAGGAAGAGAGCATTTCTGTTTCTTGAGCTGGTGCAGTGTTAGAAGTGGCATGTTCATCGGCGTTAGCACTGGCTGGGTCGGTAGTGGAAAGCGATGAATTGGGCGATTGAGATTGGGCGGCTTCTTGGATTTGTGTGAGAGCCTGTTGTAGAGTTTGTGTTTCGCTCATACGTGTACCTCCGGGTATGTAGTTTGGGATTAGTCCATCATGTGCAATCTGTGCGACAGAGGGCATGACTTTGATTCACGTGATGCAACCTTTGCGTACGATAACCTCTGCGCACGATTCATCTCGTTCCACTGCTGTGCATCATGGGTGGTACGTTGTTTCTTTTACACTATTAACCCCTACAGTATACCTGAAAAGATAAATCTGGCTACAGCTTGCTCATAGCGTACCATTTTATCAGTATAGAACGAGCCAAAAAGGTCAGAACCAATTGATACATCATCATGGTTCTGACCTTTTCTTTTGGCTTGTTCTATTTATCTTACACCCGCTTCGGCAGCCATTTGCTGTACTGGCGGCGCAGACGGTGCAGTTCCTCGCCGTGGCGCATCGCTTTTTGCTCCTGCGATTTGCCAATTGCGACGATTAGCGCTTCCAGCATAACGAGCGGCGCTGCCATGGAGTGAAATTCCCACACTTCGCCGCGTGCGGTATACAACGCGACGTCCGCTTTTTGTCGCATGTCGCTGACGACCAGATCAGTCAGCAGGATGATGCGACAGCCGCATTGACGCGCATAATGAAACAGCGTTGCCATCTCTGGCGATTCCGATACAAAGCCGAACATAACCACTGCATCCCCCGCGCGCATATGGATAAAGTATTCCAGCAGTTCATGCCCGCCGTGATCCATCGTGCGCACACGGTTGCCAAATCGAGTCAGACGAAATTCCAACAACTCCGCCAGCGCGCGTGCCGAACCGGGGGCATACATATGAATCGTACCCGCTTCGGTCAGCATGCGTACCGCCCGGTCAAAATCCTTTTGCTCCAGACGGTCGGCAGTTTGCTGTACATAATTGGCGGTGTCCATCATTTGCGCGGTGGTGCTGCCCTGCTCCTCCAAACGGTCAAAAGCAGATTGCAGCTTGCGTGTCGGTGAGACCAGACCTTCTTTTTTGACGCGGTTTTTGAATTCTTTCAGGTTGCGGCATTCAATCTCTGCCCAAAAGCGCGAAACGGTCGATACGCTCACCTCGCAAGCGGAAGCGATATCTTCCTCCACCATAAAAGGGATGCCGTCGATATGTTTTAAAATATAATCTGCCACCCGCTGGTGACTGCGCGACAATTTGACATGATCAAACGTTAGTCCCATCGCCGTCCCTCCCTTATGTTGTTCCCGATGTCCATACTAGATATATAATGTGCGTCATACAGGTTCTTGCTGCTATACATTATATTGGTATGAAAACATACGACTGCATGCGCCACTTCTATTTTTGCTATTTTATCCGCCTACAAGTGATTCTCTTATCCGTGCAGGGAATCAACAACTTCGACTTTCTTTTTCAATAGCTTTTTGACGGTATTGGCGGCGCGTACTTGTAAATGTAGAGATGGCGAAATGTGGCGTTTGCACAGTCCAGCGGCGATGGCGGCACGGATATTTGCAACGGTGTCGTAATTGCCCGGCAATTCGTTGTACACACAGCCGACTTGGAACATCTGGTGCGCGTCACTGCCTGCTACGACTGGTACACCGTGTTGCTCGCCCAGTGTGAGCACTTTGGCGATATTTTCTTGAATACCGATTTCGTGTAGATCTTTGCCGTTCAGATCGAACGCGTCGAATCGGCGTAGCAGTTCAGGTGCTACATGGTAGAGATGATTGGATTTGCGGAACGGGTGTCCGCCGATGACCATCAATCCGGCGGGTTCGCACAGCTCGAACAACGCTTCCAGCGGGATAAAGCGATCTGGTGAAATGTAGCCGTCCAGCGCTTTGCGTACGCTTAGTAATTGTTCCTTTGGTCCGCTGATCAGGATATGACCGCCTTCGGCAACGTCTACCTCCATACCGGTAAAGATGCGGAAGCCGTTACGGTCGTAGTAGTGACCGTTGCATGGGAAATGCTGATCCAGTGTGCCGTATACGTCGTCAAAGCGGTGAGTGTTGAAGTGCTCGGTGAGGATGATCGCGTCGAGTCCGTGCATCTTGGCTTCGTCGAGGATCGTGGTGAAGTGTTCGATGGAGAAGTCGGTTTTTTTAGACAGTTTGGCGTGAATGTGGAAATCGAATTTCATGGTGGGGTACCTCCGGGTGAATGTATTTGGTTGGATACAGTTAGGAAATGCTGAACCGCTCCGGGAAGGGATTGGGAAACGGACTCCGGTGGAGCTACGAGAATCTACGGAATAGGAGATACTTGTAGATTCTCGCACCTCCAAAGTCGTCCTTTTTCCCAATTCCCTTCCCTCCGCTCCGTGCGATTTAGTTACTCATATGGAACGAATGCAGCAAATTCACACGGAGGTGGAGAGAGAGTAGTATAGAAAGATTTTAGGGCATGTTACTTTAAACGATTGGTGTAGAGATAATGGTGAGTTTGGGCTTGAACATTTAGGGTTGAGCGGTGTTACTCTATTTTGGGTTGTAGCTTCGGGTATATTCAGCAGTTTGTATTTGGTTCTATATTCATTTAGCTTTTATTTACTTAGGTTCTGTTCTTTTAGCTTCTAAGCTTTGGGTTTCTGTTCACTTAGAATGTACTCGTTTTTCTATTTACCATCGTTTGGTTTGTTGGCTGCTATCTACTTGCTTTTACTGGGCTGCTACTTAGTTACTTTCTATACCTTGTTTCTATCTTCTTTATATCCTATACCCTGCTTAGGCGCGGATGGTTTCGCGTTTGGGGAAGGTATAGGGGGGGGGGTCGGCGATGGGGGTTGGGATTGGGGTTGGGATTGGGGTTAGGTTTGATAGTAGGGTTCCCGTTTCGCCGTGGTATAGGTTGATGTGGTTTGGGTGTAGCAGCATGTAGATTGGGGTGCCGGGTTCGTAGGTTGTGTCGCCTAGGGTGCGGGCGGTTAGAATTCTGCCGTTGGTGTGGACGGTTACGGTTGTTTCGGCGCCTGCTGGGATGACGGTTTCGATGGTACAAGGAATGGCGCCGGGTGTGTAGTGCTTTTGTAATTGGATGTGTTCGGGCTTGATTGTTAAGACGACGGGTTGGCTGGATTGCGGCGCTGGATCGTCATGGGATGCTGAATTGCTCTCGTTCTTGTTATGAGCGACAGCAAAGGAGCAAACAGGGCTGCTGATGTATAGGTTGCCGCCATCGGTTGGAACAAGCTCGGCTTCCAGATGATTGGTATCCATGCCACCGTTACCAAAGAAATCGGCGATCCGTAGAGTCGTGGGGCGGCGATATAATTCCTGTGGACGATCCACCTGAACGATATTGCCATCGAAAAAGACAGCGATTCGCGTAGACAGCGTCAATGCTTCCTGTTGATCATGGGTAACGTAAATGATCGTGGCGCCTAGCTCGCGATGCAGTCGTTTCAACTCGGCTCTCATCTCTACCCGCAGTCGGGCATCCAGATTGGATAGCGGTTCATCAAGCAGCAGCAATTCTGGCTCGGTCACGATGGCACGGGCAATGGCGACGCGCTGCTGCTGTCCACCAGATAGTTCGCCGGGATAGCGGTCTGACAGCTCGGCGATGCGTACTTTGTGCAGAGCGGATTGTACCTTTTGCCGAATGTCGGCTTTGCTCATTTTGCGTACCTGTAAGCCGAAGGCAACGTTGTCGAATACGGACATATGGGGCCATAGCGCATAGCTCTGGAAGACGAGATTCAGTCCACGCTTTGCCGGGTCCATATGGTAAGCGGTATCGCCGTTGGCAACCTCGCGACCGCTTAATACGATGCTGCCTCCACTCGCCTGCTGCAATCCCGCAATGGTACGCAGCAGAGTCGTTTTGCCACAGCCGGAAGGACCGAGAAAGGTCATGAATTCGCCCTTTTCCACAGTCAGATCAATGCCTGACAGCACCTGCTTGCTGCCAATCTGCACCTGTACGCCCTGCAATTGTATTGCACTCATATTACTGTCCTCCAATTCCTGTAGTCAGATCGGCTTTGCCGTAACGGGTCGCTAGTGCATATACCGCAATGACGATGCCGATCATGATCATCAGCACGACGTTGGTCAGCTGGGTATAGCCCTTTTCCACATATTCAAATGTTAGCGTAGTCAGCGTCTCGGTTCGCGGCGTCACTAGCATGATGATCAGCTCCGTCTCCTTCATCGCCCCGATAAACACAAGCAAAAACGCAGACAGTAGGCTTTTCCGATTCAGCGGTAGCAAAATGCGCCGGAACCGTCGCCACCACGACGCACCATTCATCTGCGCCGATTCTTCCAATTCGCCGCCAATCTGCATCATCGCGGCACTGCCTGCTTTGACCGTAAACGGCAGTTCCTTTACAACGGTAATCAAAATAATGAGCCAGATCGTACCATACAGCGCGGGAACGATCCAATGCGGCTTGGCGAACATCGTAATATAGATCGCCGATAGCGAGATCCCCGGCATCAGATACGGTAGAAACGATACCTGATCTACCGTACGCCCGATCCATGTCTGCTTGCCGCGCGCCACCACATAACCGAGAATCAGCCCAAAGATCGCCGCAATGATCGCCGAAGCTCCAGCGATTAACAGCGAATTACGCAGTGCCAGTAGGAAAATCGGATTGTGCAGCACTCCCTTTTCCCCGGAATTGATCTCGCTCACCGAACCGCCGATCCAGTAATGCAGTGTTAGATTATCCAGACTATACACGCCTTCGCGCAGCATGAATGTTTGCAGTAACAGAATAAGCAGCGGCACGACCGAGATGAGCAGCATCAGCACGGTTGTTATGCTCGCTACTGGTGAACGCCATTTACCTAGTGTCAGTAATGTACGTGGACTGTCCTTACCAGTAATCGTCACAAAGCTGCGCTGCCGCCCCATAATCCGGCTATTCCAATAGATCATCAGCATCGAGATGAGCATGAGCATCAGCCCGAGCACATGTGCTTCTGTCGTCAGACGGGCACGCATACTGGAATATAGCATCGTCGAAATCATATAAAAGTCTACTGGTGTTCCTAGAATCGCTGGAACGCCATACGAGCTAATCGCCCGTGTAAAGGTAAGAATGAAGCCTGACAGAATCGCGGGCAGCATGAGTGGAAAGACGATTTTGCGCAAAATATGCAGTCGCCCCGCTCCGCTAATACTCGCCGCTTCCTCCAACTGTGTATTCATCGAACTAAGCGCCGCCCCGACCAGCAGGAAGAAGTACACACTGTCATGAATCGTCAGCGACATCACAATCGGAAGGAATCCGTATGCCAGTCCGTCCGGCGTACTCAGATGGGTCAGCGATTGCCAGATGCCCGGCGTACCGCCAATTTTGTCATTTTTGAAAAAGGTCAGCCATGCTTGCGCAATGACCCATGACGGCAATAGATATGGAATGACCGCGAGAAAGGTAATGCCCTTTTTGAAAGGCACATCCGTACGCGTCACCAGCCATGCCAGCCCGCAGCCGAGTAGCATCGACAGAATGGCAACCGTCACTGCTACTGCTCCAGCATGCAGTACCGGCTTATAAAAGAGTGACGTACTTATATCGCTCGCCAGCACCCGCTGCCAATGATACAGTGTGAAATGCCCCGGATTCGCTTCCGCCGTCACGCGCATATCCTGCTGTTTCCAGACAAAGGTGGAGATCAGAATGCTGATCACCGGCCATACAATCGTATACGCGAGAAACAGCAAGCCAAGCCCGCCGATCAGATGAACCGGGCTGCGCAGCCAGCGCAGGAGTGTATTGCGCAAGCGAAGCCGCTGTTGTTGGGGAGAAAGGGAACGGATAGGCGTGCTCGACATGTGTTCAGGCTCCTTTAATAGAGGATGGGATACAATACGTTCGTATAAGTCCGTGTAACTTTTCAATGAATCTTTGGTCATAACTGGCTTGAAACTATCAGCTTGCTATCTTACAGCATCTAGACGCTTACTTCTGCTTGATCCAGAAATCGCGTACTTTCGGCGATGTCATATACAGCGTATCCGCATCAAAGTCCCACAGATGCAATTGCTCAAAGCCAACCGGATTCTTCGTCTTCACATCAGAACGCGGTACCCAGGAACCGACTTCGTTGAACGGCGCCAGTCCTTCGCCTTTGCCGTCCGCTTCGCCCATCATCCAGCGGATGAATAGCTTGCCTGCCGCTTCATGTGGTGCTTGTTTGGCAAGGTATAGATACCCGGCATCCGGTACAGCGGTTTTGGGCTGAATATCGTAGATTGGCTGCACATGCCAGCCCTTTTCTTCCACTTTGGACACGTCGCCCGAAACGGCGATTCCGACGGCATCACTGGACGTTTTGCCGATGGCGTCGAGTACATCGTCGCTGCCTTTAAGTACGGTCAGACCGTTGGCGAACAGCTGGCGGATAAATTCATATCCGGCATTTTCCGTGCCTTGCAGCTGAATGTCCTTGCCGAACTTTTCTTTGTATGCCGCTGCCATATCGTCGCTATGAATGACCATTGTGGTGAACAGATCCATAAATGCTGGCGAGCTGAGCGGATCGGCAACATACACTTTATTTGTAAATGCGGGTGTTGTCAGATCCCACCAGTTGGTCACCGGAATCTGCTTGTAATGATCGGTATTGTAAAAGAGGGTACGAAACTCTACATAGTTGGCATACCCCGGTGCCTGTGTGCGATACGGCTCATCCACCTTGGACGCGATATCGTCGGGCAAATATTTCAGATAGCGTCCCTGCTCGACCATCTCTTTGCCAACTGCTCCACTCACTTCCTTGGTGATGATTACGTCCGGGTTGAATTGTCCGGCATCCTGCTCGTTCGTAACCTTGTCCATCATCTCGTCGGATTTGACTTTGCTGACTTCGACTTGGATGTCGGGGTATTGTTTCATAAAGGTTTCTGCGGCATCGTTAGCGCGACCGGAAGTGGAATAGACGACTACTTTGCCACCTTCTTCTTTTGCCTGCTGGTATAGGGTATCTGCCGTCTCACTCGTTGTGACCGTCGATACTGCCTGCCCGTTAGCGACGGATGAATCGGTGCTGTTGCCACATGCGGACAGCAGCAGTGCCGGAATGAGCAGCATGGAGAATACACTGGTCGCTCCCGCTTTACGAAGTGAAGATTTCCCTTTGAATGTTGTGTTCATGAATTCCTCCTGGAATAATGATAATTGGCTTTGGCATGAGCAACTCGTGATTGCGTGTGCAGTTAACAACAGACAGCAGCAGAAGTGGAACATCGATGTTGATCGAGAGTATGTATGACTTGTAGATATGTTATCGCTGCCTGCATGTCCCATACTAAAGCCGAAGTGTCAAAATGAGATTAAGTCATATGTCGATTTTGGTAAAAAATTATCACGTTCTGTATACTTGGTATTTTATTATCAAAAAAACTCGGAATATTACAAAAAACGCTTACTGCCCTCGTTTTGAGGAAAGTAAGCGTTTCGCTATTGATGATGTATTCAGGTGTATTGCCAATCTTATCAGTTACAGCGACCATATCAGGACTCATAATATTGCTTGGTAAATGGCTCCGCTAATCGCGAAGGATGAATCGTCGCTCCCGTCGTAAAAAACTCGCAAAAATTCATAATCAGCGGATGCCAGCGTTCGGCTATGATGCGCTGCCGATCGTTCAGCAATGCTTCTTCGATATGGACGCGTTCAATTCTCAACTCGGCGGCGCAAATATGTCCGCCACCTTTTTCATCAAATACGTGCGCTTGTTCCAGCACAGCTTCCATTTGCACCGGGCACTCCTGTATACATGGCGCTTGCACCGTCTGTGATGGTACAGCAGTCAAACCAGCATGTTGGAATTTGTCCGCTACATGGACATAGCCTATATTCTGCTTGTACTCTGGCACTGGAAACGATCCTGTCGTCAACGCCAATCGGTCAACCGCATGCACCAAATCGGCAGAAGCGAGATTGATCGTGCACTGCTTTTCCCTTTGCAGATTAGCAATTGTCTGCGAACGATTCGACATACCGATCATGCACGATTGATTGATCCACCAAATGGACGAAATCGGTGCGATATTCGGCGTGCCGTCCGGGTTGAGTGTGCTAATAATGACAACAGGTGTGCCAAAGTATAAAATTTGTGGCTGAATGGTCTGATGCATGAAGATGCCCCTCTCTGTAATCCATAGTATGGACATAGTATAGATGAGAGGGGCAGGAGCTTCTTTTGTTATCTTGCGGCTTCATTCTGTACAGGAGCAAGATGCTGCTGACGGTAGGCGGTTGGCGTGAAGCCTGTCTTTTGCTTGAATAAGGTTGCAAAATAGGACGGGTTATCCAATCCGACCTGTATGCCAATTTGTGATATGCTCTGTGTCGTCGTCAACAGCAGCTTCTCCGCTTCACGGATACGCACGGTCTGGATATATTGTGTCGGCGTGTATCCTTTTACTATACGGAATGAGCGTTGCAGGTGAAACGGGCTTCCGCTCGCGAGCCGGGATAATTCCTCTAGCTTTAGATCGTCCCAGTAGTATTGGTGTATTAGTTGTACAATCTCTTCCACCCACTGCTCCTGTGGAGAATATAGTTGATCTGGGCAGCATCGCTTGCACGCCTGAAATCCTGCCTGCATCGCCTGTTGCACGGTAGAGAATAGTCGCACATTGTGACGATTCGGTATCCGTGATTTGCAAGATGGACGACAGAAGATTTTGGTTGTTTTGACACTATAAAAAAACGTCCCGTCATACTGCTGATCATTTTGAACAATCGCTTGCCAGTAAACATCAGTCAGTACAGGAGAAGCATCGGTCGTTTCGGATAGTATCACGTTCATATTCATCACACTCCTGCACGTAGTGTACTATGACTCCATATGCTCTATTCTATGAGGATTTCTGTTCCTATACATCAGTCTAGTGGATAGCGTTCTTTGCGATTGGTTCGATTTAATAAATAATCGGTACTTGTATCGTGAAAATCAGCGATTTTGATTAAAATATGCGTTGGAATATCCACTTCGCCACGTTCGTAATTGCTATAAATGCGCTGGCTGCATTGAAGATACTGCGCCATCTGTGTTTGTGTTAAATCTTTGTCTTCACGTAAATGGCGGATTCGTATGTACATAAACTACACCTCCAACGCCAGCATATCCTAGCGAATATCTCGCTATTGATTTTTAGCGAAAATATCGCTAGAGTGTAGTTATCAAATATTTCACGAGGAGCAGATCATATGAGTATTTTGGAAGAAATATATTACGGAACGTATCGACCATGTGAGCAGATTAAACCTGATTCCAAAGAATACGGACAAATCAATAATCGTATACATACTATGCTTGAAGCACTACAGCATCGAATGACCGAAGCGGATTATCAATTATTACAGGATATGTTTGATCTATATGACGAGGTAACTTCGTTATACACTGCATCTGCATATACTCACGGATTTAAAGCGGGGATTCAGATGTGGAATGAAATGCATCACGAGAAAATATAATAAATTATTTTTTTAAAAATAAAAATAATATTATCCTCTTCAAGCCAAGAACAAAAACATCATAATACGTAGAATACAACTAGTACATAATATGATTGAGGATAGTATTATTTCTCAACAAAATACTTTTTAGTTGTACACTCTGTCATCAGTGTAGAGTATTAATTTAACATTAATAAGTTCACTCTTTAATATGCTCAGTTGTATAAGCAACAAATTTAAAAATTTATGGATAAGCAATGCTAAAAGGATAGTTTCTACTTTACATGGTTCTTCTTCTTTGCTTATCTGATTCCTCATATCTTTCCATTCCCAATGCAGTAATTTTTATAAGTATACTTTCTTCAGTTGTTATTATCTCTATAAAATGTTTGTCATTTAAATACTGATATGCAAGTCTTTTTTCTACAGCAAGACTATTATATTGTTCAAGTTCATATTGAATATCATTTGACTTCTCTGAAAATGTATCATGATAGATCTTACTAAGTAATGTGTTTCTTAATGTCTCTCTGTTACTAATATTTAAAATAGCGTCTCCTTTATCTTGCATTACTTCTTCACGCATAGATTGTATAGAAATTGCCATGGAATCTTCCCATATATTAGATGGGTCAAAAAATACTTCGTTTAAATTTGCAAAGCTATAATCATCATTATGAGCTGTTTTTTTTTATAATTCTCTTTATATATCTTTTTTTTGTTTATCAGGCGATTTTCTTTGCATCTTATTTAATTTTTCTATGCTATAAAAGGTAGCTAGTCTTAAAGTATCCATTTGAAATTTATAGGTTAATGCACCATCTGGATCAATCAATTCAGCATTAAATGCAAGTTGCCAGATTTGAAAGAAAAGAATACGTGATTTAAAAAAATAATCATGTTTTCGTATGTCTTTATATTTTAAACTTTTTAAATAGAATGCTTCTAAAACCTTACAAAATAACTCCAATTCTCTTTGTTCTGAACCCCTCTCAGAATTATCATCATACATTTTGTATCTTTGAAATTCATAATATGCAATTAGTGTATTATTGTCCGCATATTTTATGTTATCTTCAAATATTTTAAAGATCTCTTGCTTCAATTCATATGGTGTACTTTCTACATCTCTTAATTCGCCTGGGCGAAAGACAGTTGACCTTTCAAAATAATTCATTATTGCCGAGTATAACGGCCAATAGAAATTGCTTTTAGCTATGATCCAATTTTTTTTATTCTCTCGAATTTCTGTAACAATATAGTTATAGGTTTGTGCCCCAGCAATACCAGCAATCAATGTAACCCATGAGTTAGAAGCAAAAGATAAAATCAATTCACTTCGTTTAGGAGTATCTCTAAAGAAATACATATAAGAAAAATATAAAACAATAAAAGCAATAATAGAAAAAATTAATATTTTCACTTTAGAATAAGATTGCAAATAAATTAACCCTCTTGGCAAATAGATATCCCATTTAACTATTTTACTTTTTAATGCAATCCAAATATCACTTAACTTAGCTATTTATTCCACCACCTCTATTAGTTTTAATTCTTTTATACTATCCTTTCGTAAAAAATAAAAGAACTAAATCACTCTATATTCAGTAAAATTCTGCTTTGATATAAATCAGAAATACCTCAAGTGATTACTAGCATAACTTTACCCGAATATGCATACAATTAAAAACCCGGAGTGAAAACCTGTACGTAGGCAATCATCCGGGTTATTTATATAGATTTAGCTAATATGCAAAATCCACTTACACCATCACTTTACAAATATCATTCGTAAACTCAACCGGATCTTGTAGCGGCAGTCCTTCGATCAGCAGCGCTTGGTTGTACAGCAGGTTCGTGTACAATCCCAGCTTCTCGCTATCGCTCTCATGCGCTTTTTTCAGCGATTGGAATACGTCGTGGTTGATGTTGATTTCCAGTACTTTCTCGGCTTTGACATCCTGGCTGTTTGGCATCATTTGCAGGATTTTCTCCATTTCGATTGACAGCTCGCCGTCAGTAGACAGGCAGACCGGATGGGATTTGAGGCGTTTGGATGCTTTGACATCCTTCACTTTGCCGCCCAGTACGTCCTTCATCGCTGCGAACAGTTCTTTGCTTTCGTTCTGTTCCGCTTCTGCTGCTTCGTCCTTCTCATCCGGCTCGATGCCCAGATCGCCGCTGGATACGGATTTGAATTCTTTTTCTTTGTATGCGCTGATGATCTTGATTGCAAACTCGTCGATATCGTCGGTCAGGTACAGAATTTCGTAGCCTTTGTCCGATACCATCTCGGTTTGTGGCAGCTTCTCAATGCGCTCGATGGAATCACCAGCAGCATAATAGATATACTTCTGATCTTCCGGCATCCGCGATACGTATTCATCCAGTGTAACAAGCTTCTTCTCTTTGGACGAATGGAACATGATCAGGTCTTGCAGATCGTCCTTGTGCATGCCGTAGTCATTGTAGACGCCAAATTTCAGCTGACGACCGAATGATTGATAGAACTTCTCGTAATTGTCACGCTCGTCTTTGATCAGGCTTTGCAGTTGGGATTTGATTTTGTTTTTGATGTTTTTGGCGATCAGCTTCAGCTGACGGTCATGCTGCAACAGCTCGCGCGAGATATTCAGCGACAGGTCTTCGGAATCGACCATCCCTTTGACAAAGCTAAAATAATCCGGCAGCAAATCCGCACATTTGTCCATGATCAGAACGCCGTTGGAGTAGAGTTCCAGCCCTTTTTCATACTCTTTGGTGTAGTAATCGAACGGCGTATTTTCCGGGATAAACAGGATCGCGTTATACACAACGGCACCGTCGGCACTAATATGCACATGCTTGAGCGGCTTGTCGAAGCCGTAGCGTTTTTCCTGATAAAAGTTGTTGTAATCGTCGTCGGTCAGTTCGCTTTTGTTTTTGCGCCAGATCGGGATCATGCTGTTGATCGTCTGTTCTTCGGTATATTCTACGTATTCCGGCTCTGCGTCTTCTGCTGCATCTTCTGCCTTCTCGACCGGACGGCTGTTCGTCACATCCATCTTGATCGGGTAGCGGATAAAGTCGGAATATTTTTTCACGATGGTACGCAGACGATATTCGTCCAAATACTCGTCGTATTGATCGTCCTCGGTATTTTCCTTAATGCTGAGGATGATGTCCGTACCAACGGTTTCTTTGTCCGTTGGCTCGATGGTGTAGCCATCTGCGCCTTCGGAATGCCATTTGTACGCTTGGTCGCTGCCAAGTGCGCGCGTGATCACAGTTACTTCATCCGCCACCATAAAGGCAGCATAGAAGCCGACACCGAATTGACCGATGATATTGTGACCGTCCTGCGCCTGGTTTTCCTTTTTAAAGGCAAGCGAGCCGCTCTTCGCGATAATACCGAGGTTGTTTTCCAGCTCCTCGGATGTCATACCAATCCCTGTATCAGAGATGGTCAGCGTACGAGTCTCTTGGTTTGGCTTGATTTTGACGTAGTAATCTTCCTTATGGAACGTCAGATTGTCGTCGCTCAATGTTTTGTAGTAAATTTTGTCGATGGCATCACTGGCGTTGGAGATCAGCTCGCGCAGGAAAATCTCGCGGTGCGTGTAGATCGAGTTGATCATCATTTCTAGGAGACGTTTGGATTCAGCTTGAAATTGCTTTTTGCTCATAATGAAGTGAAAGCCCCTTTCCATTCTTGTATAAAATAGCAGGTATATTCCGCTTGGCGACACGTATGCCGCATAGCAGATACCTTATGTATCGTGACATTGTTATTTAGCACTCTAATCAATCGAGTGCTAAACCTATCTTTTATATATCATATTCCCAATTTCCATGTCAATGTTTGATCTGATTCATCCACTTTACGGAAAGGCAAGATCCATACGGAACTACTGTATATTATTTACATTACAGGTATACCCTTTTCTCACTAACTGAACTATTATATACTACTCTTAATGTCCCCTCGCTGAGAAAAAGTTATTGCTTATGCAACCATCTAATTTTAAAATACATACTTTGCCTGATCTCAGGCACCAAGGAGTGAATACCGATGCCCCACTCGTACCGCATCCAGCTGAAACCGCTACCGGGATTTGAATGGTCCAGCTTGACTGGCAACGTCGCCAGTGCTGCCGCTTATGTAGGTAGCGATTATATGTATGCCTTTGCCGATGCTTGGTCGTTCTCCTGCTTGAAGGAACAGCCAACATCCGGCTTTGCCGCGCTCGGGCAGGAATCGGTATTGTACAACACCTCATATGAACAGATTCTCGACTGGAGCCGGATCGATTACCGCGTATCCAACCATTTACCTGCTGAAGAAGCACTCGGAATCATTCGGCTGGAGCTAGCGCAGGAGCGTCCGGTGCTGGTGAAGGGCGATTCCTTTTATTGCGGCTGGTTTCCGGAAAATTATGGGCAACAGCACAGCCACAACTTTTACCTGATTACTGGATATGACGATCTGACTCATCAGCTATTTTGTACGGATGTGGCGTATATGACGCATCAGTATCCGCAATCAGTGAGCGATTTCAGTCTGGGCTTTGCCGGGGAACTGATGACGATGTGGCCTACCCATGATCGCTATCGTCCGATTGTGCATCAGCCAACGCGAAACGAAATTCTGGCGCGCAGTGCGGAGCGCAATCTAGGTCACAATCATGAAGCTTGTCCGATGGTTGAATCGATGTTGCGATTTGCTGACGAATTGCCAGAGCTGGATCGGCTAGCAGTGGAGCAGCAACAGCAGGACGGTCCGGGGAGTATGAATCGACTCAGCCTGGAGCTGCTTTATATCGTACAATCACGGATGCAGTTTGTACGATTGCTGGACAAGCTGTGTAATGAGCAGGATCAGGCGATGTGTCCGTTAAACGATGCATTTACCCAGAGTGTACGTAGCTGGTCCTTGATTCGTTCTGCGTATTTACATACATTTGAGCCGCGTATCAAACGCGAACGTATTCTGGATAGCATGGCAGCCGAGATTCGAGTCACGGCAGCGTTAGAACGGGAAATAGCGCAGAGTATTCTACATATTCGCCGTTTACAGCATGTATCTGAGCGTTACCAACAGCGAGTGTTAGGCGGCTAGCTCGTGTACAAAACACCTGCAATACCTGTAGATTGCGCATCATGAATCGGGGTCAATGATCGGCAGGAAGATGATAGACCGAAGCAAGATAAGCAAGTACCCACTCCGCTTCATGCACATTGTAATCCAGCGTCATTGTCTGGGCGAGTTGCTGAGCTGTCTCATGAAACAATGAGGTCATAATCCAGACAGCACTCCAGATATGTGCAGTTTCGGCGCGCGGATATGTATCCAACAATCGCTGATACGTCGCGCTTGGTAAATATTTGTGCAAATATTTACCGCTTTTGCCTACATTGATGCCTTCTGGATGCTCACTTGCTACTTGCCATGACAATAGCAGCTCCAACATCGGGCGTACATACCGATTCAGATGATCCAGCGCGTATAACAGCTCGCCGCGTCGCAATCCTTTGGCGATGTAGGTGGACACCCACCAGAATTCATTACAGCAATCGGCAAAATGCTGCGCAGTTGGCAACTGAGTGCGATGACTTGCATCTGTCGGCGATGGAATCGTCGGCATGATGCCGTCCTTATCCAGCACAATTCTTGTTAACGTATCCTCCTGCACATAGTCATATCGCTGCTCCATCGGCAGCAGTCGCAGATCGATCCGGTTGCCATCGGCAAACAGCATCAAATACATGAAGCTGCCATTGTTCGCGGGCGGAACGAGCGTCCCTTGCTCCGGCATCTGCATGATGATGCGCTCGCCGAACACCTCTACCCAATCGTGATTGTCCATAAAAAACTGCATCTCATCCACGATATACACCACATCATAATCCTGAAAAGAATCACGCGTCGCCGCCGAATTGACGCGTGATCCATTCATCGCCACCGCCCGCACATGCTCATACTGCTGCGCCACATGCACAATCAACTCCATCATCTGCTGCTCACTTCGCATCTCGTTCTTTCCTCCTCTGTATTCACGTCAATACAGCATGCTCCAACCGCTGCTCTGCTACATTAGGAACCGTATAGATACCAGTTGTCTATTAAATTGACCGTATGCTACGGACATGTTTTAGTATTTTAGCTCCTTTTCCACCATGCTATGATGAATGCATCACCACAAGCCAAGCCTTCATGCACTGTCAGCCTTCAGGAGGTGATATTTATCATAACGCTATCATTCAGGCAAAAGCAAATGATTCATCTGCTGCTTCAGCATGAACATTATTTGCCTGCCAAACAGCTTGCTGACGCTATGCAGCTATCCGAAAAGACCATCTATCGAGAGTTGCAAGTCATTGAAGAATTGCTTCACGACTGCGGCATCGAATTGCACAAGCAAACCGGACGCGGCTATCGGCTAGAATTGACTGCCGCTCAGCGAACACAGCTGCATCTGAATGAACCACCGGAACAAGCGGAAAGTATTTTATCAATCCCAAGTCGGCGCATTCGGATTTTGGCACAGCTACTCAGTCAGGCTCCACATGAAACGTCGATCAGCCGACTGGCAACGCAGTATTACATCAGCAATGCCTCCATCGTCAACGATCTGCGTTTTATTGAAGATATGCTCGAACCGTTTGAGTTAAAGCTCGTTCGCAATCAGCGCGGCACTTGTATTACCGGCTCCGAAGCGGACATTCGCAAAGCATTTATGCATCTGATCAACGATCTGATTCTGACCGAGCCGTATGGTGCCGAATATGCGGTGCATGAACGACTCGATCATCTAACTGTTCGCGAATTGAAGCAGCAGTTTGCCGCAGATGATATCGTCTTTGTGCAATCGCTGTTGGAGGAAGCGGAACAGGAACTGCATTATCCGATTGGTGATCCGTACTATATCAATATTCTCACCCATCTGCTCATTCTGATGAAGCGGATGGAGCATGGCAAGCTGCTCACCGGTAAGCTGAATACGGCGCAGGCACAATCGCCGGACGAACGTATTTTCCGGCTGGCACGGCGGATGCTGTTACAGATTGAAGCGTACCGCGGCAATCGGCTGCCAGAAGAGGAAATCTATTTTATTTATCAATATCTGATCAGCTCCGGGGCAGGCGTATCGCTGCATGAACATACCGCTACTGAGCTGATCGTGCAGGACAGCCCGCATATACCGGAGCTGGTGCAGCAGTTGATTCGTTATTTTGCCACTTTGTCGCACACGTCGTCATTGGATACAGAGCAGCTGGCACATGGCATGCTTGTTCATTTCAAACCGATGCTGAATCGGCTCAAGTATCAGATTTCGATCAAAAACCCGCTGATTCAGCAGATCAAGCATGAATTTCCGGCAGTGTATGATCGTACTGCGCTAGCAGTGAGTCTGATGCTGGAACAGCTGCATATCCGGCATATGAGCGAGGATGAGATTGGCTATCTGGCATTGTATTTTCAAAATGCACTGGAACAGCAGGTGCGCCATCAGCGTGTACTGCTCGTCTGCTCCAGTGGTGTCGGAACTTCGCATCTGCTGAAAAGCCGGATTGCGCGCGCCTTTCCCGACTGGGAGATTGTGCAGATTGTATCATCGAGCCAGCTGGCACAGGCGATGCAGGAAATGGAACCCTCCATCGATCTGATTATCTCTACTGTCAAGCTGCGTGAGAGTGAATGGTCTGTCATTTATGTAAGCGCTCTATTCAATGAGGATGATGTCAAACAGGTGACTGCGCACATCCTGCAACATGCGAGAACGCATGAGCAGGCGACTTCGCTAGAGACGCATTTCAGCCGCTATCTGAATGATCGTCATCTGGAGATCATTACGCAGGATAAGGCGCGCGCCATACGCCGACTCGCAAGCAAAATGAGCGGCAAACGTCAGCGCGGCAGTCAATTGACGGGCTTGCAGCAGATCAATCTCTCTTGCGGCGATCGCATCTCGTTAGTAGCTGCCGCTGCATCATCCCAGCCACAGCTTGGCGTGATTCTCACCTGCGATGCAGAGGATCGGATTCAGTCGCTGGACTGGCTACTCTGCTTGCCAGATCAGGATACCGGTCTGCAACTGCTCACACAACTTGCCGACTGGTATCATCTCTCCGACGGTCGTCAGCATCTGCTCCAATTGTCAGGCTCACACGTCAACAGCACTTCATTTCAACAACGATTGAAGGAGGATCATTATGGATATCACGAAAATCATCAATAAACATCGGATCAAGCTGGATTTGCAAGCAACTACCAAAGATGAAGTCTTTCATGAGTTGAGTGAATTGCTCTACGAGCAGGGCGTGTTGTCATCGGTTGATGCATTTGTCGCCGACATCTACCAGCGCGAAGCCGAAGGACAGACCGGGCTGGAAAATCATATTGCCATCCCGCACGGCAAATCCGAAGCTGTACTGCAAACATCGCTCGCTATCGGACGCACCGCCCACCCGATTCCGTGGGAAACAATCGACGGCAAGCCCGTGCACTGCATTATCCTATTCGCCGTCCGTATGGTTGATAAGACGACTACCCATATTAAATTAATGTCGCAGGTCGCTTCCGCGCTTGCTGATGAGGAGGTGGTGGACAGGCTGTTGACCGAGCCAGACCCGGATAAGCTGATTGCCCTGTTCTCGGTTCACGCCGAGACACACTAACGGGATACAGCCGTTCCCCACCTCAAGCGTACAGTTACATCCGACGATATAACTTCATTCCATATTCAAATCCAGTGCATTAGGGAGGAAACACAGATGAAGATTGTTGCTGTTGCCGCCTGCACCGCAGGTATTGCCCATACGTATATCGCCCGTGAGAAGCTGATCAAAGGCGCTCAGGCGCGTGGTCATGAGATCAAAGTCGAAACTCAGGGCACGATTGGCACCGAAAATGAACTGTCGTCCGCCGATGTTGCCGCTGCCGATGTGGTCATTCTAGCAGTTGATATCAAGATCGGTGGCGAGGAGCGCTTCAAAGGCAAACCGATTATTCGCGTCAAAACAGAGACGGTGATCAAATCGCCGGTACAGTTTGTGGAGAAGGTAGAGAAATCGCTGGCAACCATCTGATTGCTGGGAGGGAATAATGATGACGACCCGTAGTAAAATGATTGGTCAAAACATCAAAAAGCATCTGTTGACCGGTATTTCGTACATGATTCCATTGATTGTAGCGGCAGGGATCTGTATCGCGCTTGGACAAGTGCTTGGCGGTATTCATGTATCCAAAGCCGTTGGCACCATTCCGTATTATCTCAATGAGATTGGCGGCTGGGGAATGGGGCTGGTCGTACCGCTGATTTGTGCGGCGATTGCCTACTCCATCTCTGATCGCCCCGGCATCGCACCTGGTCTGATCGTCGGCTATTTGTGCGGACAGATTCAGGCAGGCTTTATCGGTGGGATGGTTGGCGGTTTTCTAGTCGGTTATGTCGTACTGGCAATTAAAAAGTACATCCGGCTCCCTGCCTCCATGCAAGGCTTAATGCCAGTCATGATTATCCCCGTGCTGGCGACTGCCTTTTCTGGACTGATCATGTTTCTGTTTATCGGTCAACCGATTGTCTGGCTGCAAAATGGTCTGGTGCATATGCTGGAATCGATGCAAGGCGGTTCCAAATTCGTGCTTGGCGCTGTACTCGGCGCGATGGCAACCTTTGATTTTGGCGGTCCTGTTAACAAGACGATGTCCTTGTTCGCTGACGGTCTGCTCGTACAAGGCATTTATGGACCGGAAGCCGTCAAATTCGTCGGCTCCATCATTCCGCCGCTCGGTATCACCTTGTCGTATCTGCTAACTCGCAAAAAGTATACCAAAGCGGAAAAAGAAGCGCTCAAAGCCGCCTTCCCGATGGGCATCTGTATGATCACCGAAGGCGTCATCCCCATTGCCGCACGCGATCTCGTACGGGTTGTACTCTCCTGCGTTATCGCATCGGCAGTCGCTGGCGGGCTGATTATGACTTGGGGTGTGGAAGCACCCGTGCCACACGGCGGACTGTTCGTTGTCCCATTGTTCACACATCCGTGGCTGTTCATGCTGGCACTGCTAATCGGCACTACCATCTGCGGCGTTGTCCTGTCTGCGATCAAGAAGCCAGTGACCGAGCTGGACGAGCAGTTTGACGATAGCATTGACCAGCAGGTGGATGAAGACGATATCGTATTTACATTTGAAAAGGCGGAAAAAATCTGACGTCATTCCATGTATATATCACCAACGATGTATATCTAACGATCTATACTAACCAAGAGGAGTGTTGACCATGTTGTTGACGATGAGCGAGTTGCTAAAAGTCGCACAGGAGAACAAATTTGCAGTAGGTGCATTCAATATTGCGGATAGTACGTTTGTACGGGCGGTGATTGAAGAAGCAGAACGCTCGCAATCCCCGGCGATTCTCTCCTTCCACCCGACCGAATTGGAATTTGTAACAGATGAGTTCTTCGGTTATGTCCGTGAACGTGCCGTGAAAAGTAGTGTGCCGTTTGTCATTCATCTGGATCATGGCGGCTCCATTGCGGACGTCGTTCGGGCAATCAAATGTGGCTTCACCTCCGTTATGATCGACGGCTCGCTATTGCCGTATGAGGACAATGTCGCGCTCACGCAGCAAGTAGTCCAACTGGCGCATGCTGTCGGCGTATCGGTCGAAGCAGAGCTAGGTACAATCGGCAGCACTGGCAATTCGGTCGAGGGCGGCGTAACCGAAGTAACGTATACCGATCCGAATCAAGCGGAGGATTTTGTTCGTCGTACAGGTACAGATACGCTGGCGGTAGCGATTGGCACGGCGCATGGCATCTATCCGAAACATGTGAAGCCGAAGCTGCAACTGGATATTTTGCAGGATATCTCGACACGCGTCGATATTCCGCTCGTCCTGCATGGCGGCTCCTCGAATCCAGATGCCGAGATTGCCCAATCGGTCACTATGGGCATCGCCAAAGTTAATATTTCCAGCGATATGAAGTACGCCTACTTCGCCAAAGCACGCGAAATTCTCGCCCGCGAAGAATGGTGGGACCCGAACGTCATTTATCCAGAATGCATCGTTGCCGCGCAAGAAGTCATTCGCTACAAAATGAATCTGTTCCAATCAGTTGGTAAAAGCGAGTTGTACCAGAAGCAGCCTGTGCTGCAATAACTCATCATTTCATAAAACAAGCGACCGTGCCTTGAGCATCGTCGCTTGTTCTTTGTTGTTATTGCTTGTTCTGTACAGTAAGCGATAATCAGACTGGAAATGACGTTCAGCCGTTGCTCACTCCATTGTTCTGTACGCAGAACAGTTCCGCCGGGGTACATATACAATAGGATGATATACTGATCACAGCGTTACAGTATGGCACAGGTGGGAGCGTTATAGTATTGGCCGCCTATAAACATACACGCTTATAGTTAAGGAGGTCAGCTGGATGAAGGTATTGCGCAAATTCATTCTCGCTTTTCTATTGTCCAATGTGATCGGCAATTGGAGCTTCAAGCAGATCTCCTTTTTGCAATACGATCTGGCGACGGGCTGGCTGAGTACTGGCAATATGGTTCGCTATCTGGTCAATCTCGCCTGCTACATCGCAGTGGCAGTCTGGATCTATCAGATTCTGGAATGGATCGAAAAGCGGCGAGAGCAGCGTAAAGAGGAATCCGGTTAACGCAGCAACGAACATCGTGCAACAGACGATAACCGTTGCCCTGTATGTCACCGGCTTCCTTTTTGCTGTGAGGCATTGCTTGTTTGCTACTAAATCAGAGCACAACTATCATCTAAATGCACCCCCAATGAGTGATCCGCAAATATAGTTTAATTTTTATTGATGATTGTGATTTATATCACATATTAAATTTTAGTTTTAATTTAATATAAAGGCATGGAAGAGATGATCATCCCTCACAACAAAAGATCAGCAGCACAGGGCAGCAGCAACCGGTCGCACCGGCAGCAGTTCTAGCCCCGACCGCTCCCTTGTTAGCAACTGACTGATCTGTATTTCAACAGCATGTCCCTCATATCAGAACCGTATCACACAAATATAATATTCCTAAGGAGTGTATGAATCATGAACGCATGGCTCAGACAAAACAAAATCGCAATGTGGCTGTTAACTGTTCTTCGTATCTATATCGGTCTTCAATGGATTCAAGGTGGGTGGGGTAAATTAACGGGTGGATTCGACGCCAGCGGCTTCCTCAATAACGCGATCACACTCAGCACTGGTGAAAAACCAGTCGTCAAAGCAGCTTGGGCGGGCTTCCTGCAACACTTTGCTCTTCCAAATGTAGAGCTGTTCAACATCCTCGTACCCGTTGGCGAATTCTTAGTCGGTCTTGGCTTGATCCTCGGCACCTTCACAACCGTTGCTGCACTAATGGGTATGGTCATGAACTTTGCCTTCCTGTTCTCGGGTACAATCAGCACCAACCCATACCTGATCCTGCTGGAAGTATTCATCGTCGTCGCTGGTGCAAACGCTGGTAAAATCGGTCTGGATCGCTGGGTACTGCCTTACCTGAAAGCTCACGTCTTCAAACGTCAGCCCAAAGACAGTGGCGGCGGCGCACCAACCGCACCGACTCACAAAGCGGCGTAACTGATAAAGTTTTATATAAAAGAAATAACGCGCAATTCTCGAAATAAGGATGCGCGTATTTCTTTTTTCAGTTCCATTGCATATTCAATCCTACCGCTTCTACATATCATGAAGGATTCCAAGATCAGTACCGCTCGCCATCATCACCAACTACATACGCATTAAGCGCTGATGCAATTTCTTTCATTTTGGGCACTACCCATTCATCGCCTCCACTTACAATCAACCGACCATCAAAATAACGGAAAGGAATTTCAATCTCGTCTTCTTCCGTTTTCCACACAAAAAAGTTGCCCTCCATAGAAATAGTAAACGGTCCTCCACCAGAAGTAATTTCCTTTTGGTATGAGAAATCATCTTGTCCTGCAAAATAATGTTGCAATTCCTCAAGTGTGATCGGGTACTTCGTCGACTCGTAAAACTCTTGTGCACGCGTAATATGTAGATCGTAGCTCAATGATTTCACTCCTTTACTATTGAACGATCGTTATACATCTGTTTGCTTATTCTTATTGATGAATAGGACAACGCCGTGTGTATAGTTTACATTGGGCAGCCCTATTCATCTCAATACAATGAATGTAAAATAAAATCCGATTTCCTATCATAATCCACCTGACTTAAACGTCTCGGCTCGGCTCGCCACAAACACATACGTTGCCATCGAACCGATCACATCCGTTTGCTGCACGGAATGCTCCAGCATGCGTACCTCAGATTCAATCAGCGAACGCAGCTTGTCCGGTACATCAAACAATGCGTCCAGCTCGTCCTCATACGTATTCAGCACCATGTCTGTCTCCCACTGTCCATCCTGTAGCTGCACAGACTCTATCGACTGCTCGCGCTCGATGGTCCAGCCTGCTTCCGCAGCTACCCGATGAATGTCATCCACCGTAAACAGCGTGCGGATATTGGCGGTACTATTTTCCTTGAAGCATTCGTATTTGGCTTGAATCAACACTGCCAGAAGATGTGGAAACTGCTGAATGTGCTCGATCCGTGTATCCCATTCGGCAAAGCACAAACGCTTGCCCCAGTGACGTACACGCTCCAGAATCTGGCGCAATTCTTCAAACGAAGCCATATACCACGACGCATGCGAGATCACAACATAATCAAACGCATCTTCTGGAAAATGAGTATCGAAGCTCAGCACATCCACCTCATAGTCCATCTGAATCGGCGCACCCAGCTTGGAATCCAGCAAATAGTTCGCTGAATCGCCAACAGTGATAGGGCTACCATAATCGCGCGTTGCTACATCAATACCATGCACCAATCCGTCCGAACCGGTCGCCCACGCCAGCACCGCCGTCGTATCTCCCTGTCCACAACCGATTTCCAGTACCGTATCGCCCGGCTGAATGCCCCAGAACTTTACCAGCTTTAACCGATGCTCAGTCTGAATACGCTGAACGTCCTTATGCTCCTGCCCGGTCGCCATACAACTCACAATCTCATCTACAATCCGCTGCCGCTCATCTATTTCGTATTCTTGGCTCATTCTTGTACCCCTTTCGTTATTGAGAATGTGCTGAAGGACAGACAAAGCTTTCTTTACATCGTGCCAGTAGGATTGCTGTGCAAGCCAACAATCTCAATCACTTCCATCTCCGCTACTGCTCGTGCTCCTTCCATCATATAGGCACGCGTACCAATCTGTATTTGATGTATATGAACCTGACGACGACGCTCTGGAATAACGATCCACATGCTCGCAGTGCCTGTAGAAGGAACAGGCTCTATTTGAAGAATAACTGCTCCCTGTTCATCCTCAAACTCTGGATGAATCATATACAATTCTGAAAGAATAACATTCGGCGGTACGTCGTTATATTTACCGTTGCGCTCCAATATTGCTGGCGTGTCACCCTGCTTTGCTGGAACATTCTTGACTGGCATTTCGTAAGCAAAATCTGGACGATACCCTTGCCATGGCAATACCCGACGACCGCCCTCGTCTGGGCTGTAAAATCGGTAACGTACGCGAAAATCGGGCGGATATCCCAACACTTCCTCATAGCTTTTTCTAGTATCCATGTTCATCTTCCTTCTCTTGTTATGGCATGAGCGCATGCTCTCCACCTTATCCATTCATTGACTACATCCACTTGCCAGAAACTGATGAATCCTATGTACCTTTCAAACGATCACTGTATTCATTTCCCACTTTAGGTATGCACTTCTTGATTCCGTTTATTCTGCTTGCTTGTACCGTTGTCCACGCTTGCTGTAACGGGATACGCTGCTTCTATTGTAATACATCTTTATCCATAATAAATATCATTTTCCACATTCATATAGTACTAGAACATTCTCCACCCGTTTGACGTCGCTGGCTGGTCGTGATATTTTAACAAAAAGCCAATACGACGGTGCAGCATAGTAAAGCGGGCAGAATGGTCGGCAATTCGGCGATTTGGTTCCGATGTTATCTCATGGTGCAGCGAATTTACATACTGGCGACGGGAGGATGTATATGAGAGAACAATGGTTTGGCGAACTGGAACAATTGGAAAAGGATATCGTGGATTGGCGCAGACATATGCACCAATACCCGGAATTATCGTTTCAAGAAGTGAAAACATCGCAGTTTATCGCAGATACATTACAAGGCTTTGGTTATGACGTTCGCACAAATGTGGGCGAAGGCGGCGTGCTTGCCGATCTGAAGGGGGCATTGCCGGGACCAACGATTGCGTTTCGCGCGGACTTTGACGCATTGCCGATTCATGAGGAAAATCAAGTGCCGTACCGTTCGCAAAATGACGGCGTGATGCACGCTTGCGGGCATGACGGTCATACCGCGTCCCTGCTCGGCGTAGCCAAAGTACTCAGTCAGCATAGTGACCAGCTGCAAGGCAGCGTTCGATTTATTTTCCAACATGCTGAGGAGAAAATTCCCGGCGGTGCCAAAGCGATGATTGACGACGGCGCACTGGAAGGCGTCGATGAAGTGTACGGTGCCCATCTAGCAAGCTACCTTCCTTACGGCAAAATCGCAGTCGTGTCCGGTCCATCCATGGCAGCGGCAGACGGCTTCTCCGTCGTCATTCAAGGGAAAGGCGGTCATGGTGCACGTCCAGATCAGACAATCGACTCTATCGTTGTCGGCAGTCAAGTCGTTGGCGCTTTGCAGCATATCGTCTCCCGTCATGTCGATCCGCTCAAATCGGCAGTCGTGACTGTCGGCGTCTTCCAAGCAGGTTCGGCGTTCAACGTAATCGCCGATACCGCCAAGATCGAAGGCACCGTGCGTACGTTTGATCCACAAGTACGGGTTCAGATCGAAGAAGACATTCAGACCATTTTGCAAGGCATCACGTCGGCGGCACGCGCGACCTTCAAGCTGGAGTATACGCACGGCTATCCGGCTGTCGTGAATCCACCGGAGCAGGCGGACTATGTTCGCTCGCTGGTGAGAGATTCGCTTGGTGAGGAAGCGTTGCAGGAAGTTCCACCTTCTATGGGTGCTGAGGACTTTGCTTATTATCTCGAAGAGCGTCCGGGCAACTTCTTCTATGTCGGCTCCCAGCAAAACGAAGACACAGCGTTTCCGCATCACCATCCACGCTTTGACATTGACGAGCGTGCGCTACTGAATACAGGTAGAGTGTTCCTGAGTATTGTCGCTGACAAACTGTTGACCCCTTCGCCAGAAGCAGCACCAGTTCGTTAATCGACTAACCACATGTTACAAGCATAATGACAACGTATATACGTTTATTGCAAAAGCCCGTCCTGTTCTCATTTGAGAATACGACGGGCTTTTTGGATATTCGTATTGTATTGTACACATATGGTGCACAATAACTGCTGTTGCTTACGTTGCAACAGTGCATGTTATAGCAATCCTCTTTATATCGTTTCTCTTTGTATCCTTTGTTTTTGTCTCTGTTCCGTGTATGTCAGTTCACTTCACAGCAGGTACTATAGCACTTTGCAGTTGGATCATCTTCTGAATGGTAAGCAGCACCCCTTTTTCTTCATTGGATTTGGTAATCCAGTCGGCAGCGCGCTTCGTATTATCGCAGGCATTGGATACGGCAAAGCTGTATTTGGCGATATCCATCAATTCCACATCATTTTCCCCATCGCCAAATGCCATCGTCTGTTCATACGTCACATGAAGCAGCTCCTGCAATCGTTTGACTGTTTCTCCCTTATGCGTATGCAGAGCGGTAATATCCAGCCATCTCGGCTCGGAGTCGATAATATAGATCGTATCCAGCAATTCGCTCTCAACATGGGCGCGCAACGCGGCACTACGCTGTAATGGATCGAAGACGGTTAGCTTGAGGAATTCCTCTCTAATCTCTACAAATGAACCAATCTTGATCACTTCCTGATACGAGCCTTTGACCACTCGATACAGATCAGGGGAAATCGTATCTTTTACGTATGCGGCTCCGCTTGTGCAAGCGATTAGTGTCAGCTCAGTATCAAATTGCTCAATCAACCGAATCGCATGCAGTGCGCGTTCACGCTCCAGAATGAATTCGCGGATCAGTTGACCGTCTTTTTTGATACGGGTTGCGCTGTCTCCCAGTATCCAGATGCCTTCTCCCGCATGCTCGAACAATTTCTCCACCCGCTCACACTGCTTGCCTGTACAAGCGACAAATTCGATGCCTTGCTGCTGCATCTGCGCATACACCTCACGAAACAATTCCAGATCAAACGAACTCTCATTATTCAAAAACGTCCCATCCAAATCGGTCACAACTAGCTTAATCATATCCATTCTCCTCGCTCTTCATGAAATTGACAGGTCACGTTGGTTCTCATTGTTCCTCGTACCCTTTCCTATACGCCTGCCGCATAAATTCTTTATAAATATAGTGAAAACGTCGATGTGTAGCCGGATGCTCGACAATCCGCTCGAGCGTATAATAAATGGCGATCAATGCAAGAATAGCTACAAGTGCCTGCACAAACATCCACATAAGCACAACCTCCCTTTCGTAATCTCTTTATAAACACTCTTTATGAAGTGAATGCAAATGTAATCACATCATCTTCCCTGATCGCCAATGTTTTTGATCCACCGATACCGATTGACTTTCACTGCTGCAACGATACATTTTAGCATCTGGTCACTTTTTAAAATGAGGAAGATCCACACTGGCGACCAATTCCATACGAATGCACCCAACAACGACAATGGCAAAATCAGCAACCACATAAAGATAAAATCGTTGTACATGACAAACTTGGTATCGCCTCCACTCTGCACAATACCGGATAACGACGGCATTTCATAAGAAGTACCAACTACCGTGATCGACAGAATGGTCATGAAGGTAAGCGCCAGCTCACGAGTATCCGGTGAGATCGAATACAGGAATAGCACATGATCTTTGAGCACATACAATGCAATGCCTGTCACCAAGCCGATGCGCACATATATGAATTGCAACGTACGACTGTACAACTTCACTTGTGTCATATTGCCTTCACCGACTGTTTTGCCCATGATGACGGACGAAGCACTTGCCGCCGCATATGCCCCTACAGTGACGAATTGGAAAATGCTTGTCGCCACACTATTCGCGGCAATCGCAGCTGTGCCCATATGACCGAGGATACCAGTCTGTAATGCCATCGCAGCCGCCCATGACAAACTTGCCAGCAAAATCGGCAGCGACACTTGAATGTACGACTTCCAGACGTTTACGGACAATGACATATAATCCCGCAGACGGGGAATAGCAGACAATTGACGGATGCGCACATACCCGACCACAAGCAGACATTCGATGATGCGCGAGATCAGCGTAGCGATAGCAGAGCCTTCCACTCCAAGGCTGGGCAAGCCTAAATAACCATACACTAGTACTATATTCAGCACAATATTCACAACTAACGTGCAAACGGATACGATCAAGCCAATACGTACGATTTCCAGACTACGCAGCGTTGCCAGCAACACATTCGTCACCGCATAGAATACATAAGACCAAGCAATGATTGTAAGAAAAAGCGCTCCTTCGCGCACAATCTCCTCTTCATTGGTCATCATACTCAATATCGGTGTAGCAAACAGAAACGAAGCTAGCCACATGACGATCCCAATACCTAGCGATATAACCATACCAGCACTAGTCGCTTGCCCAATCAGATGCTCCTGCCCGGAGCCGCGATAACGCGCAGCAACAATCACAACGCCCTGTGCACAGCCGATCATAAGAAAGGTAGCGATAAACTGAATCTGATTGGCAAGAGCGGAAGCGGACAATGCAGTCTCACTATATCCACCCAATATCAGATTGTCCGATACAGCGACGGCGACGGTAATTATATTTTGCAGACCGATCATGAACGTCAAGCGGAAGAAACGGGTATAAAATTGACGATCTCGCGTGATCCATGTCATCGTTCAAGACTCCTTTGATGCGATTGCATTCAGGAGTCGACCGTATAGTCTTTGTAATAATATAGCTTGTCCTGCTCGTTGATCTCCCGTAATACCCGGCACGGGTTACCAACTGCGATGACACCTGCCGGAATATCGCGCGTTACGATGCTGCCTGCACCGATCACACTGCCGCGCCCAATACGGATACCCGGATTGATGATCACACCGCTACCGATCCACACATGATCTTCAATCACAACCGGGAATGCATACATTTGCCCAGTCGCTCGTAAGGTGGGATCTACCGGGTGCCCTACCGTACATATCGTCACATTGGGACCGAGCAGTACGTGATTGCCAATCGTAATCGTCGTATCATCAATCAGCGTCAGATTCGTATTCGCGTAGAAGTGGCTGCCAATCTCAGTATTGGAGCCATAGCACAGATGCAGCGGCGGCTCAATCCAACTGTTCGCTCCGATCTGCCCGAAGATTTGCCGGATCAGATCATGACGTTTGTCCGCTTCAGATGGGCGTGTATGGTTAAAGTCGTACACTAATTCTTTTCCCCGTAGACGATCTTGTGGCAATCCTTCGCCCATATCGGTAAATAATTTGCCCTGACGTATTCGTTCGCGCTGTGATTCGCTTTCCGACATATTCTTCAACCTTCTCTCTACTAATGCAGCGTTGTATGATAACTATAGTATGATTATAGTGTGAGATAACGATGAGAAATATCGAAATAGGATTCTTTTTTATAACAATCGTACACAGGAGGGCCTATGCAGCAGCAATTGAATATTATGGACAATGGTTCGGAAATTGTTGAGTATGATACACCGCATCTGGCGATTCGTTCGCGTGCGTCCAGACTTTCGTATTTTCAGAATCGGGCGGCGACCTGTCATTGGCATCAGGATTGGGAATGGGTATGGGTGTTGAGCGGGCATATGTACTATTTTGTAGATGGGGAGACATATACGCTGGAAGCGGGACAGGGGATATTTGTCAATTCCAATCGTCTGCATTACGGATATGGAGATGAGGAAGATTGCGAATTTCGGGTGCTACTGCTCAGCCCTTCACTGCTAGTGCGCAATACGTACATGGAGGAGCAGTATATCCGCCCCTTTATCGAGGATCAGTATACCGGGGCGCTCCTACTGGACACGCAGACGCATTGGAAGCGCCAAGTGCTGAAGCAACTTAACGAGCTGTACGAGATTTGCCAGCAGCGACAGGATGGATATGAATGGATGGCACTGAGCCGCTATGAACTGCTGTTTTGGGAATTGTACCGGAATACGATTGCCCAGTATGGCTCTCATCGCGGACATTCACGAGATATGGAAGCGGTAAAGCAGATGCTTGCGTATATTCAGCAGCATTTCGCTGAATCTGTACAGCTTCACCATATCGCTGCCGCTGGCTCGGTATCCAGAAGCAAATGCTGTGCGCTATTCAAGCAATCCTTACACAAAACACCGATTGAATATTTGAACAGCTATCGGTTGCAAAAAAGTATAGATTACATGAATAACGCCCAGTTGAATATTACAGAGATTGCGGCTGCTAGCGGCTTTAACAGCTCCGCTTATTACGCGGAATTATTCAAAAAACAGATCGGCGTTTCGCCGCTGGAATATCGCAAACAGCATCACAGATAGCGACGACCATCTCCATGATCGGCACATACAGATAGTTAGTGTATAGATCGGCATAGAGACGGTTAGCATATGAATCGGTACGTTGGCGAAACAGAAAGCGCGATAAGCAAATGATCATTTATTCCGATGAATCGTCCTCTTCCAAACGCAGCTGTCTTGCCATTTCCAGCACATCTTGCAGGGGATGGTTGGAGATCGTGCCGATTTGAATCGAATGCGCCGCTTGTGGATTGACCTTCATATACGTATATACCATTTCTGTACGGGACAGCTGGTTCGTACCGCCTTGCGGCTCTACTTCGACCTCTACCTGAATCGTCTGCCGCTCATACAACGAACGATGCACATCCTCCCAGGTGTCGACCATCTCCAGTTCCTTTTCGGTTAGCCGCAGCAACTGTCCATGAACGTTGGATTTGGGTGTTTCCCGCAGGTAAAAGTAACCATCCTCGTCCGCCACAATCGCATGCCCCGGCAATACTGCCGGTTCCATCGGCTTCACTCCGCCAAACAAAATCATCTGCAATTCCATACTGGTCAACGTCCCGTAACAAAACATCCGATATGAAGCCATTTTCTGCATCACTTATGCCTCCTGCCATGTTTTGATCAACACAATTTCTAACGGCTCTCCTAGCGATAGCGCTCCGATATCCCCAGCATCATAATAGAACAACGAAGTCGCTTGCTCTACCAGCATGATTTTATGCTAGCTCACTCGCTGTGATATGCTAGAGGAGCAAGATGATTCGGTAGCGATAATGCGGCGATTGCGGTGTTTGGGCTGACTGCGTAATACTTTTCTCCAAACCATTTGCGTTTTACGTAGGCGCTACCGTCAATCGTGGGTAATACAACTTAGATAGCGATTCAAACATAAGCTACAGCCTATTCTTTGAATGAACGGAGAGATGATAATTATGGAACAGAAAAATCTTTTATTCGGCGTTGTTGCCGGTGCATTGGTTGGTGTAGGAGCGGCTCTGCTGTTTACTCCCAAATCAGGTGAAGACCTGCGTGAAAGTCTGAAATCAGGTGCCAGTTCGTCAGCTTCCAACCTGACAACGACATTGAAAGTCAAAGGGCAAGAAGTGAAATCGAACACCGAGGAACTGATTCAACTTGCCAAAGAAATTACGCCAGTCGTCAAAGAAGCGATCGGTGTCGTACAGGAATGGAAAGAAATGATCGTAGGTGCAAAAGCTGAATTGACCGGCGAGGTCAACAAGCTCAAAGGACCTTCTACCACGACTTCCCTGCCTGAAGGCGGTTCAAACCATTCCGCAGCTCTGTAAAACGCAATCTTATATTACGTCGAGAATGCAGTCCGTTGATCGGTATCTCACCGATTGATTGGCTGCATTTTTGTATGGATTTCGTGCTGACTGATTTGCGTATGTGTACACATTCGCCTTATTACGCCAATTCCCTACTTTTTCGTCACCTGACTTTAGCATCAATTTTGCGTGAAGACATCGCCTTTTGAACCATGCCTTGGACTATGTTGTGCATATGTGATCAGCGTCTGATTCGTTCATTATCTGCTCATTGTGGTCAACGAGGAAGCTGTATATCCCATTTTCATATGTATTCCGTTTCGTTCTATAACGTATGAGTTTACTGCTATGTCTTCGGTATTCTCCTATCGTCTTCGTTAATATGTCATTTTTTATACGTGCTTTTGGTGCTTTCAACCTATACCTGTCCCTTCCAACCCATGCTAACTTTTAAATGTAAGCACTTACATTATGAATTCCAAAGGAGAGATTAACACATGAAGAACAAAGGTTTTAGAAAAGGAACTGCCTGGCTGCTTAGCAGTGCATTGCTGTTAGGTGGACTCTCTGTCGTCGGTCAATCGGCTGCTGCCTCTTCGCCCTCTCTTATTCATTCTAATTTTGCAAACGTTAACATTTTATCGTCGCTATCGCAAATTACTTCTTCCGAGCCGGGTGCAACGACAACTGAACCCGGTGTTGGCACACTGGCTGCCGCGCAGGCTACTACATATAGCGCCTACAATTTGACCGGCTTCTCAGCTGGCAATCCGGGCGGCGGCTCCATTGCCGAGACCGATTCCCGCTACAAAAAAGTATACAATGCCACCGATCTCGCTCAAGCACTGAAAAAAGGCTCCAGCATCAAGGTGATCGAGATTATGAACGATCTCAATCTAGGCTGGAGTGAATTACCGACAGCCGCACAAACGTCCCCATTTGCCGCGCACAATGCGCCCCTCACTCATCCTGTGCTCAAGAAAACAGGTGTCAGTAAACTGACGATTGACGGATTCGACGGATTGACTATTTTCTCTGCTAACGGTGCCAAGATCAAGCATGTCGGTATTACGGTGAAGCGCAGCTCCAATCTGATCATTCGCAATCTTGAATTTGACGAGCTGTGGGAATGGGATGAAGCAAGCAAAGGCGATTATGACAAAAACGACTGGGATTATCTAACGCTGGAGCAAACGAACAAAGCATGGATCGACCACTGTACGTTTAACAAAGCCTATGACGGTATCGTCGATGTGAAAAAAGGCAGCAATGGCGTAACGATCTCATGGTCCTACTTCCGTGGAGATGACGGCAGCTCCAACAGCTGGGTCACTCAACAGGTGAAAGCGATGGAAGCTGACAAAGCATCGTATCCGATGTACAACTATCTGCGCAGTAGCGCCGTCGGACTGAGCCAAGCGGATATTATCTCCATCGCCAGCGGACAGAAGAAAACGCATCTGGTCGGTGCAACGGAATTTGCATCGGACAATGCTGATCTGCAAGTGACGCTGCATCACAATTATTATCAGGATTCCCAAGATCGCATGCCGCGTCTGCGTGGTGGCAATGCCCATGCCTACAATATCGTAATGGATGCAAGCGGTCTAGTAAGTGCCAAGAGCAAGATCACAGACGCAATGGAAAAAGCAATCACGTCCAAAGGCTACCATTTTACGGTAACTAGCAATGGTGCGATCTCGACCGAAGGTGGCGCTGTATTGGTAGAGAAATCGAATATTATCGGCGTTGCCTCACCGATTCGCAATAACCAGACCGATCCCAATGATGCCAAATATACCGGTAAAATCCGTGCGGTCGATACGATCTACACCGCCAATGGCACGACCTTCCGCGGCAACAGCGATACCGCTGGCAGCCCGCTTGCTCCTTATCCGGCTGCGGCTCTCACCTTCTCGTGGAATGGCTTCACCACACTGCCGTATACGTACCAGACAGATGATCCATCCACACTGATTAGTCGTTTGAAAGCTTCTGACGGTGCAGGCTCTGGCAAACTGTCATGGACGAAAACAAACTGGCTGCTCACTTCGTATTGATATCCATATATTCCAGCAAAACAGGCTGCGCAATGAAAGCGCAGCCTGTTTTTGTCGGTTCTTCATCATAATAGAATTGGAAATATCCAGTTGTTCATCTGTAAAAAGACGCATAAACACGTTGATACGTATAAAAAAGTCTGTATTTCTGCTCGCCAAGTCGCTTAACACCGATTACATTCTCTCTACTTGTGGTTAATACTAAACAACCATATTTTCACATTGTAAAGGAGAAATTGCCGTGCCGCATACCATCAATCTGGAAGCCATTACCCAACAGCTTGAATTGCTGGGTCAAAGTCAATTTGGCAAGCTGCCCAGCTCCATCGATATTCATACCAATGAACATTGTGTTGCTATCTTTCTGAACGACTTAACCGATCCCACTGATAACAGAATGCCGGACGATCTGGATGAACGTTATACGCATGTGTATATTTTACTGGATCAATTCATTTTCCCCGCGATCAAAAAGAAAATCGAACAGGCGACAGGAAGTACGGTCGTGAGTCATTTTATTGATTGGAAAGAAGAATCAAACTGCGCTTCGATTGTCGCTGCATTCAATCTGGAGCCTGATCGACTTACAGAAGACCTATACTCCGGCAAAGCCGATCTGCATATGAAGGTCAGTCAGATCACCGAAGATGTGCAAAAAACACCGACCGATATCGAATCATTCTGGATGACTTCCTCCATTCTGGTCGTGATTCGCAAAGGATTGCTGATTAGTCTGGAAAAACGGATTATCAAAAAAGGCTTCAACAATGCGCTGCGTGTTTCCAAGCGTGAGCTGGAACTGGACCGCTTTGTTGAAGAGTTGCCGGTAGAAGACATTCTCGGCAAACAGCTGGACAGTGCTTTTCTCGACTGGGATTTTGAACATGATAATAGTCTGCTTATCCTCACGTTCCAAACCGATGGTACATCGAAGAAAATCAAAGCTTGATCATACTCGGCATTACCGCCCTTGATCCACGACAAACAACCGAATCTCATGACTGCATTGTTGCAGTAACATGAGATCGGTTGTTTGTTTATGGATTGCATTGTTTATTATGTTTATTTGCTGTTGGTACGGTTACTGTTGCGCTTGCATGCTTACAGATGCTGAAGTTCGTTGACGATTCGCCCCAGCGTCTCCTCGGACACGCGTGTTATTTTGTTATCAGCAATCTGACGCAAGGAAGACTGATGGACAATGTTCGTTAACGCACCGTTCAGCAATTGTGGTGCATAACGGTTAAGCACATCTACCGCCTGCTGATCCATTTGCAGCTCCGACAACATCGTCTGCTCGGTATACGTACGCCGGAACAAGCCGCCTGCCGGATAACTGAATCGGTAGACACCAGAGCCGATTTTCAAACGTACCCCATCTGCCTCCTTCTCCACTCGCAAAATACCTGCTACTACATGAACATTCTGTCCACTCTCTAGCAGTTGCTCAGCAGCGGCACCGCGCAATGTTAAACTGGCAGTCGTATTCGCAGGAATACGCACATTCACGAACAGTTGCCCATGATCCAGTGTCCAGCCACATTCAATCGTTCCATACAGACTTTCGTGTGCAGCCCGTGCGTATGTAAGCTGACGACCACCAAACTGTGGATGGAGACGAATACGACGATAAGCCGGTGTATCTTCTCGCATATCCAGTCCAGCAATGCGGCGGTACATCCAATCCCCCACTGCGCCGTACGAATAGTGATTGAACGAATTCATATCGTCACTCCAGAAGGAGCCATCCGGCTTGATGCTGTCCCAATGCTCCCAGATCGTAGTCGCCCCCTGTGATACCGAATACAACCACCCCGGATATGATTGCTGCATCAATAGCCGCATGGCCGTTTCATGATACCCATGATCTGACAACGCAAAGCATAGATACGGTGTACCGACGAACCCGGTCGTCAGATGATAATCATTGTCCACAACGAGCCGATTCAGATCAGCTGCCACCCGTGCCCGAATCGCTGGCTCTACCAGATCAAATACAAGTGCTAGCACATGCGCAGTCTGAGTCGGTGCAGCGATTCGTCCGCGCAACGTTACGAATTCCTCGCGAAATGCTCGTACGACTTGTTCATGCAGCAGATGGTAATAGGCTGCATCGTCCAGCAGATTCAGCACGTCCGCCGCCTGTGCCACCAATCGGCAGGAATAAGCGTAATACGCCGTCGCAATCAGATCGGTCGGAGTTGCTCCCACATAATCGCCTTCTTTGGCATCCAAGCCTAGCCAATCGCCAAAATGAAAGCCGGTGTTCCACAAATATTCATCCTCGCCCTGTGCTCGAATATAGTCCACCCAGCGCTTCATGCTGTCGTACTGCTCTGCCAGCAAACGCGTATCCCCGTAATATTGATACATCGTCCACGGGCAAATTACAGCCGCATCGCCCCATGCCGCCGAGCTAGACCCTTCGATAATATTAGGCACAACAAAGGGAATCCCCCCATCCGGCTGCTGCTCCGCTTGTACATCATGCAACCATTTCGTGAAAAATGGTCCGCCGCCATAATTGAATAGCGCTGTCGAGATGAACACCTGCGCGTCACCCGTCCATCCTAGCCGCTCATCGCGCTGCGGACAATCGGTCGGTACATCAAGGAAATTGCCACGCTGCCCCCAGCGGATATTTTGCTGCAACTGATTGATCCGATCATCGGAACAGGCAAATTCACCCGTAGATGGCATATCCGAATGCAGCACTTCCCCGCTAAAATCCGCTAACGATAATCCGTGCTGCTCCTGCCCCGGATATCCTTCTACCTGCACATACCGGAATCCCTGAAACGTAAAATGCGGTGCATACTGTTCATGCTCATCACCAGATGCCCGGTAGGTGACCGTCTGCTTCGCCGTGCGCAAATTGCCAAAATAAATATTTCCTTCCGCATCCAGCACTTCGGCAAAACGCAGCGTAATCTCACTCCCTTTGTCCGCTCCTCGTACAGATAGCCGTAACCGTCCAACCATATTTTGCCCCATATCCAGAATATGCGCACCAGCTGGCGTGATCCATGTCTTCACCGGTTGTATTTTCTGCGTCACAACGGTTGCCCAATTTTCCTGCGCCAGCAGCGGTTCATACGGCAGACGCAGTGTCTGTACTGGTGACCAATGTGAATCATCGAATCCATGCTCATTCCATCCGTGTTGTTCTAGCGACGCATCATACACTTCCCCATGATACAGATTGGAATACAGTACTGGTCCAGTCAACGCTTTCCAGCTACTATCACTAATTACGACCTGTTCTCGTCCATCACGATACCGCACATGTAGCTCCAGCAGCGCCGCCCGATGATCGCCATATACAAAATGAGTATCGTTGAAGCCCAATTTGCCCCGGTACCAGCCGTCTCCAAGCCAGATTCCGATCGCATTGCCGCCATTACGCAGCAGAGCGGTCACATCATACGTCTGGTATTGCAGCCGATGATGGTAACTCGTCCAGCCCGGTGCCAGCACATCGTCCGATGCCTGCTGTCCATTGATATACAGCTCATACACTCCGGCAGCAGTCGCATACACGCGAGCAGATACGATATCGTGATCCAGTTCGAATTCACGCCGCAATTGGAATATCGGCTCCGATTCGCGATGAATACGGTTTACATCTGGTGTGATCCACTTTGCCTGCCACTGACTAGGATGCAGTAATCCGGTTTCCACTGTGATTGCCTCACTCCACTCACTCTCCGCGCCACAGGACGACCATACCTTCACTCGGAAACTATACGCTGTACGTGCGCGTAATTCCTTTCCTTCGTAGGCAAACTGGATCGATTGCTCTGTCTCTATTTTGCCAGAATCCCAGAGCGGATCATGAAAGTCGATATCGTCCGCCAGCGTCAATTGCAGTCGACATGCATGCTGAATGATGCCCCGTTCTGCACTATGTAGCTTCCAACTAAAACGTGGGATAGCGATATCCGTACCTAGCAAATGCTTGCGATATTCACATAACACCTCTGTAATCTCAATAACAGACATTCCTGCATCTCTCCTCTGTATGATCAGATGAATCCATTGGCAATGCGGTGAACATGTCGTTTACAGCTGCGACGATGAATAGAACGATTAGATCCCAGCACATGCAAAAATGCTTTCTTTACTTTTCACCGAAATATGGCGCATTCCTGCTGTTTTTTGACAGATTGGCAAATAAAAAAACAGCCGCCCTGAACATAAGGACAGCTGTTTGAGACGCGTAGGGAGGTTTGAGTTTAGCAACATTTGCATATTCTGCTACTGCATCTGTACGTGACCATATCTGGATCAGAGCCAATACCGCACGCCTGCCATGAGTACGACACCTGTAATAACAGTGATCGATAAGCTTTTCGTTTTCAACGCAATGAGCAGTGTCGGCACCAATACGATGACCGCATGCCAATCGACATACAGGGTGCTCCCTTGCTTATCCAGCGCACTTTCTACAATCAATGCTGTCAAAATACATACTGGGATATACGACAACCATCTCATCACGACAGTAGGTAAGGCGATATTACGTACAACGAGAAACGGAATGACCCGCGGTAGCATCGTTACGAGCGCACAACCAATGATAACGAGCAATACACTCCACTCTATACTCATCGCTCAGTCACCACCCCGATCGTCGCTACAATTATTGTCGACAAAATAACTGCCAGCTGCGTCGACATGAATAACGACAACACGACCATCGCAATGACCATATACACAATTAGACGCAGAATATGATTGAGTTTGTCTGGTAATATGCTGCCCAGTTGCAGTACCAGCAGCGCGATAAACATCGCAGTCAGTGCGTAATCCAGCCCGAACATCTCTGGATCAGCGATCCAGTTGCCGAATAGCGCACCGATGGTACACGAGACAATCCAGACGAGATATGCCGTAATATTCAAGCCATGCATCCAGCGATCATTCAGCGGACGTCCATCCGCAATTCGTCCCGCTGCCACGCCAAATGACTCATCCGTTACTAGCAAACCGATGCCCAGATTGTTCCACAGCGAATATCGGGTGAATTGCGGCGCTAACGTCGCACTCAGCAGAAAATGCCGCAAATTCACAATAAACGTCGTCAAAATAATCGCTGAGGCTGGTGTATGTACCGCCAGCAAAGCGCAAATAATAAACTGCGACGCTCCCGCATACACCAGAATCGACATCAAGGTCACTTCCAGCACACTCAGATGCGAAGCCGCCCCGACAATACCTGCCGCTAGCCCGATGCTAATATAGCCTAACAACGTCGGAATACAATCCCGCACCCCTTCTACAAATGTAGGCTCCGCTGCCGTTCTGTCTTGCATCGTTTCCGCTTGCCCACTCAACATACGCACCTGTACCTTCCTTTCAAGTTCTACACTATGTACAATCCAAACTGTCTATCTCTTCATGAGCTATCCATATGCTACAATGGACTAAAGTTTAATATAGTATACATATATTCTATATAGCATACAATAGTCTGTTATATTAAATATCATTACTAAAGGAGACTACCCATGGAAGCCATTCAACATACCGTTGCCCGTAATCTTGTCAAACTGCGCAAAAGTCGCAACCTCACGCTAGAGCAGACATCCGAGCTGACAGGTGTGAGCAAGGCGATGCTTGCGCAGATTGAAAATCAAAAATCCAATCCGACTGTTACCACCCTCTGGAAGATCGCTAACGGTCTGCAAGTGTCGTTTACTACCTTTCTCAAAGAAGAGGAGCAGCCTATTCGCAAGCTGAATATCAAAGACCTGAATCTGATCACTGATAGCGATGATAAGTATCTGGTGTATCCCTTCTTCGCCTACCACCCGGAAAAGAAATTCGAAGTGTATGTCGTCGATCTACTCCCCGGCTGCTCGCATCCACTTGAAACGGAACCGCTCAAAATGCATCCGGGCGAGGAATATCTGATTATGAAAGAAGGCACCATCACTGTGAATCTAAACGGTGCGCAGTACGAAGTGTCCGAAGGAGACGCGCTGCAATTTTCCGGTACGATTCCGCATGGCTATTTTAATCATTCGGATGAAAAAGCCAGCTATTTTATGGTCATGTATTATCCCGAAGATGGCTCGCATCAGTTGTAACAGCAAGTCGATCTCCACGTTACTATGACCACATGACAAAGAGGCAGAACAGATATGTGGTAACAAGTATCTGTTCTGCCTCTTTTTTCTGATCTTAGAACCTTTTCCATGCTTACAACCATTTGCGATTCTACAATTCATTGGAATGTTAGAACTTTTGCAATATTAGAAAATTGAGATCAATTCCCGCGTATATTCATGCCGATCCTCAGCGAATAGCTGCTGTTGATCAAATGTATCGACTACACGTCCATCCTTCATCACCATCAGCCGCTGACTCATCCGGCTCACAGCTGCCAGATCGTGCGAAATAAACAGATACGACAGATTCAACTGCTCTCGCAGCTCCGTTAACAGCTTCAGCACTGCCCCCTGCGAGATTACATCCAGACTTGCCGTCGGCTCATCCAGTATGATCAATTCCGGCTCAATGCTGATCGCTCGCGCAATCGTCACCCGCTGCCGCTGTCCACCGCTCAATTCATGCGGATATCGGTCTGCCAGTTCTGTCGGCAACTCCACTGCATCCAGCAATTCGTTGACCAGCTGCTTCCCCGATCTCGCTGTAAAGTGCTGTAAGCTCAACACATCCCTATACTGCTTATACGGATCAAGTAAAGAATCGCGGATGTTCAGCTTTGGATTCAGTGCAGCCGACGGATTTTGGAAAACGATCTGCATGCGGCGGCGCCATGGATACAGTTGCCGTTCGCTTAACGACTCTAACGATTGTCCATTCCATATGATCTGTCCGCTGTCGATACGTTCGATCCGCATGAGACAGCGTGCTAGCGTGCTTTTGCCACATCCACTTTCGCCTACTAGCCCTAGACACTCACCCTGATTCAGATCAAATGACACCTGATTTACAGCCATATGCGACGACTGCGATTGTTCTTCGTCATTATCTACAATTAGCGGACGCTGGTGTCGGTACGATTTGCACAATTGCCTTACTTGCAGCAATGTCATCATGGCTCTACTCCTTCCAAACCGGATGTCAGCACATGTCCCGGTCGTTGCAGCATAGGCGCAGCCGCAATGAGCTGCCGTGTATATTCATGCTGCGGATGATCCAACACCCGATGTTTATTACCGGTTTCGACTATTTGACCATCCTTCATCACTGCCAGTCGATCGGCATATCGGCGTACATGTCGCCAGTCATGAGTGATGAACAGAATGCCGCAACCCGTTTCTCGCTGCTTATCTCGCAGCAACTCCAGAATCCGATGACCGGATACACTGTCCAGTGCAGTCGTCACTTCGTCCGCAATAAGCAGCGCTGGCGATAACAGTAGGGCAAGCGCGATGGAAGCACGCTGCAATTGCCCGCCGCTCAGTTGAAACGGATACCGCTCATACAAATCCCCATCCAATCCGACGGATTCCAGTGCTTCTATTCCTTTGCGCCGCCGCACCGTGCGCGACTTCTCACCATGCACCTGCTGGTACTCATCCAGATGCTGACCAATCCTTAGAAACGGAGTAAAGGAGCCTTGATAATCCTGAAACGCATACGCGATCTGCCGTCCACGCAGACTGCGAAGGTTGGACGGTGGTAATGTAGTCAGCTCCTGATTGCGAAACATTACACTGCCGCTCATCCGCAGATTATTAGGTAGCATCTGTCCAATGCCCTGCGACAGCAAGCTTTTGCCACTACCGCTCTGACCGACTAGCGCGAGCCATTCACCTGCACGTAGAGAGAGGGAGACGTGATCCACAAGCATCTGCTGCCGACTGGCAATGCTCACTTCCTGCAATGTCAACATGATCACGATACCTCCCGGTTCAGATTGTCCTTTTTCACATCAAAGCGGTCGCGTAGCCAGTCGCCCAGCATATTTGCGAGCAGCACTGTTAGTACAATTGCCAGACCGGGATAGACCATCAGCTCTGGCATCGATTGAAAATACGGACGCGAATCGTTCAGCATCGCACCCCATTCCGGCGTCGGCGGCTGCGTGCCGAGTCCGATGTAGGAGAACGACGAGATCAGCAAAATAATTTTGCCCAGATCCAGACTCGCCAGCACCAGCACATGCCCGATAATATGCGGCAGCAGATGTCTACGCATAATCGTAGCGTCCGATAGCCCGTTCGTACGGGCGATGATCACGTAGTCCTTTTGCGCTTCACTCAGCACGACACTACGCACCAAGCGTGCATAATTGACCCATTTGACCAGTACAATCACCAGCACCAGATTGCCGATGCCAGCGCCCAGCAACCCGCTCAACACAATCGCTACAATCGTATCGGGAAAAGCCAGAAAGCCGTCCGCAATACGCATAAAGATCACATCTACCCAGCCGCGCCGATACCCTGCAATCAGCCCGAAAGGAATGCCTAGCACTAGCGCCGCTCCCAATGCCAGCGCGCTAAAGCCGAGCGTCTGCTGACCGCCAAGTAACAGACGTGTCAGCACATCTCGCCCCAGATGATCCGTACCGAGCGGATGCTGCCAGCTGATGCCCTGTAACCGTTGCCCCAGATCAGTCAGCAGCGGATCATGCTGTAAATACAGAAATGTATATGCGCATGCTGCAACGATCAGGATAACCATCCCAATCAGCACACCGCCCTGTATCTTCCGACGATGGAAGATGCGTTTGGAATCAGGCAGGGCAAGAACATGTTCTGTTGTCATTTTGCTCATACACCTGCATTCCTTTCCTTCAATCTCATTTCCGGGTTCAAATAGCGATAGGACAGATCGACCGCCGTATTCACCACGAACACGATCAGCGCCATAATCAGAATGTAACCCTGAATGAGCGGATAATCACGCTGCCGAATCGAATCAACGATCAGTTTGCCAATACCCGGATATGCAAATAGCACCTCGATGACGATAACGCCGCCGATCAGACTACCAAGACTGACACCAAATACGGTAATCACTGGCGGCAGACTGTGCCGCAGCACATGCACGCGGAAGATGCGCCATTCCGAATATCCACGCGCCCGTGCCGCTCGTACAAATTCCTGACTGAGCGAATCGAGCAGGCTAGAGCGTAGCAGACGCACATAAACGCTGGAAATTGCCAATCCCAGCGTCAATGAAGGCAGTATGAGCGAGATCCAGCCATCGCGTCCCATCGTTGGCAGCCAGCCAAGTCGTACACCGAGCAAGTCGATAAGGATCAAGCCGAGCCAGAAGCTGGGCACTGCCGCACCGACAATCGATAGCAATCGGCTCAGATGATCAATCCAACTGCCACGATACAATGCAGATAGCGAACCGAGCGGTAATGCCACTAGCAGCATGACCAGTAGCGCACCAGTTGTCAGTTCCAGCGTCGCTGGCAATCCCGCCAGAATCATCTGCATAACCGGTTGCCCGGTCACATACGATTGTCCAAAATCCAGCCGTACAAAGTCCGCCAGCCACATGCCATATTGCACCAACAGCGGCTGATTAAATCCCATTTCCTCCTTGAGCGCCTCCACCTGTTCGGTGCTGACAGACAGCTCATCCACATTCAAAATCGTCAGCACCGGATCGCCCGGTGCCAACCGTATAAACAGAAAGCTGATTAATGTAATAAACAGGACAAAGCCTATCGTCTCAATCAGCTTTCGTAAGATAATTGCTAGCATTACATCACATCCAGTTGGTTGGTGATCATATAATATTCACTGCGCGTCGTGACCCAGTGTTTCACCTTGTTTTCGTTATAAGCAACAATCGTCGCTGGATGCAGAACGAACGAATTGATCACATTGTCATGCACATAATCCGCTGCCTGCTCTGCCAGTACTGCCCGATCTTCGGGCTTCACCGTCCGATTGAGCTTGTCGATAATGTCTGTCAGCTGCTTGTCCTGTGCACCACTGAAATTCAGCGCACCATTCGGGTGATACGTCGCATTCAGATAATAACCAGCATCCCCACGCGGTGCAGTCAGATTGCTGTACGTTGCGAGATCCCAATCGCGATTGGACGCCATATAATCTTCTGGCGTATCAATCTGACGAATGTCTACCTTGATCCCGATCCGTCCAGCATCCGATTGGAATACCTGCGCAATAAGCGGCAGATCGGCACGAGCAGAATATGTCAGCAGTGTCATCGTCAGCGGCTGACCGTTTTTTTGCATGACACCATTTTGCAGCGTATAGCCTGCTTGGTTCAAATAATCTACAGCTGCTTGCTCACCAGAAGGCGAAGGCTCATACGTCGGTGCAAAAGGCAGCGATGGCAGAAACGGTCCAACCGCTGGCTCGCCATATCCTAACAAAATGCTATCCACAATCTCTTTGCGATCAATCAACGCATCTATCGCCCGGCGCACATTCACATCCTGTAATGCCGGACGCTCCATATTCATCGTCATCTGATGCACGCGGAATGTAGAAGTCGATTCCACCTTAATCCCATCCTTCGCATCCAGCGTTTCCAGACTTTCCACTTCAGGACGATATACAATGTCGACCTGACCGGAAGTTAGCGCCAGTGAGCGTGCATTGGCATCTTCATTAAACGAAAAGGTTACTCCGTCCAGCGGTGACGCGCCATCCCAATAGTCTGCATATTTCTGCAATTCCAGCTTACTGCCCGGTGTAAACGAAGTCAGCATAAACGGTCCTGTACCAATCGGTTTATTGACAATATCGCTCTCGTTCACGTCAATGATCGACGTATTTGGATTCACCAGCTCGGATACAAATTCTGGAAACGGTTCAGTCGTCGTAATGTTGAGCGTATTGCCATTCGCTTCTATGCTTTGAATTTTCAAAGCGTTTTTCACTCCGATATTCTCGGTTGTGGCGCGTTCTAGCGATGCTTTGACTGCATCACCTGTTAGTGGCTTGCCATTCTGAAAGGTAACATCATCACGCAGATGAAGGGTCCAGTGCTGTCCATCCTCGCCTTCCCAACTCTTCGCAAGCCACGGTGCAACCGTCAGCTTGTCCTCATCCAGTCGCACCAGCGTCTCAGCGATGCCCGCACGAATCGGCACATAGCTGGAATCAACATGCGGATCAAGCGATTGCGTGGAGAAGTTGTATAGAAAATGTACATGCTTGCCCTGCTCCTGACTGGCTGCATTTTGCGAAGACGATGAGCAAGCACTGAGTACAAGCACGAGTACCACAATGACAGGCAACAACAAGCGATTGGACTTCAGATTTCTGGCTGACCAATGTCCAGTGAACAAGTTTGTTAGAGCTTGCCGCCTATGTGTCGTTGGAGGCTGGATGGTTTGCCATGATCCGGTTTGTGGAATATTTTTATATTGAATTTGAGATGTGACAGGGTCAATTGCAATGCATGCTTCATTCGCATACGTACCAGCTTCGATATGGCGGTATGGTTGAGCTGCTGTATCCATGCCTTGCTTGGATTTCTTACCGATTGCTGTCTGGTGTTCCGCTTGATTCTTCATATCATGTTGTTTCCTGAAGGTGATTGCTGTAGCTCCATGCTCATTACTGTTTGTATTCATCTGATATAATCTCTCCCCCGTATGTATAGCTGCCAAGCAGCCTTATATCATTATTTACATTTTATTAGTAAAGTTTACGATCTACATCTTATCGTAACGTTTACGATTTGACAAGCAAAAAATCGGTATTCCATCTGAATTGATAGAATACCGGTTTTTCATATGTTGATAGGTATATATGAAATATGTTCACTTTGTATAACTTAGTAATGATACTCTTTCGGTACAAAGCATGCCGCGATCAGATAGATCAGCAAACTGGCTCCACTTGTTACGAAAATACTAATAACGAACAGAATCCGCAGCAGACTTGCATCCATATTCCACATTTGTGCCAATCCGCCGATCAGACCTGTCATCATCCTGTTTTGACTAGAACGGTATAATTTTCTCATCATGATCAATCTCCCTTAAAATAGTTTGGTTTACACATTGAGCTTATACATCTGCATTCGCTTGCTTCACATGTACATTCGCCTAATTCACTTACCTGACTTGCACTTGATGAGTACGTTTTTATCGTACAGATTCAAGTAGCACTTCTGTTCCGGCGTTATCGCCGTTGATTGTATGATCATTACGCTCTGGTTGTTAAGCTCATTGATTTTCTTTTTGCTATTCCATTCCTTTGTGTTTCGTCTTGCTTTTATATTACCGGACACAGCATTCCGTTCAAACCGTCCAACGACTGTTTTTGAGTTTGGACTTTGGTCGGGGAATGAGCTGGACTAACATACTGGATGTACATACGAGGATTGGATATGAACGCTCCACTGCTATTGCTTTTTAGATGGATGAAGCTTACACTACACTTATTAAAAGTATTATCAAAAGTAAATACACTCTCAGGCAAGGAGCCTTATTTCTATGAATGTACCAACTCACAGCACCCAGCATGTCAAAAAAATAAATACCGAGCTGGTCAAGCAGACACTGCGCACGAACACTACTGGCACCAAAGCGTCTATCGCCCGCTTAACTGGACTGAGTGTCGCTACCTGCGGCACTATTCTGAATGAACTCGTTCACAGCGGAGAGATTATCGACCTCGGTACGGATGAATCCAGCGGTGGTCGTCCGGCGAACCGTTATCGTTTTAACGCCGATTATGCCAGTATGATCTGCATGATTGTACGCACCGAAGGCGGGGTTCATACGATCACCTGCGCCGTTGCCAATCTGAACGGCGAACTGGCAGAGCATGAGATTCATACGCTAGAGCAGATTGATGTACCGATTATTGAGCAGTTGCTGGACGATTTGACACAAACATATACGCATGTGCGCGCAATCGGCATCGGCATCCCCGGAGTGGCATTAGGCGATACGATCGTCATCTGCGATGTACCGCAACTGTCGAATCAGCCGCTAGCAAGTTTGTTGAAGCAGCGGTATGAAGGCATAGAGATTTTGCTGGAAAACGATATGAATCTGACCGTGTACGGACTGTATCAGCAGTTGCAGCTGGAACAGGATCGTAACTTTGCTATCGTGACATTTCCACGCAATCATTATCCGGGCGCTGGCTTTATCGTGAATGGTCAGCCGATGAACGGCAACAGCTACTTTAGCGGTGAAATTTCGTATTTGCCATATGGCGTTAGTCGTGAACAACAGCTGGAATTCCTGCAATCTGCTGAACAAGCAGCCGAATTCATCGTGCAATCGCTCGTATCCATTATTGCGATTATCAACCCGGTGCAGATCGTTATTACCGGTGACTCCATCACTGCCGATATGCTATCCAAACTGGACGCAGGCTGCCGGGCAATCATTCCAGCCGAGCACATGCCAACACTACTCATTCAAAATGACACTCGATCCGAATATCTAAGCGGTCTGATCACCGCCACTCTGGAACGTCTCACGTATCACATTCAACTCATTCAGCGCCGCTAGAACAACGTCACACCCGTCACACCCGTCACACCCGTCACACCCGTCACACCCGTCACACCCGTCACTGTAAAAGTATATGTTCGCCAATCTTGCCGCGCCACATATTCCGACACTTCATACACAACAATTTATGATCCATTGCTCAGGAGGACATTGCTCATCATGGCACATCTGCAAACCAACACGCCCAAGCGTAAACGCAATACTATCTACATCATGCAACTGGTGACTATTTTCCTCGGCTTTATCGTTTTCGGCATCTCGGAAAATATCAAAGGACCTGCCATCCCGCGCATCCAGTTTGATTTTAATCTTAATGAACAGCAGCTTGGCACCCTGCTATCGCTCAATGCGCTCGGTTATTTGATCGCCTGCTCGTTCACCGCCATTCTCGTACGTAAATGGGGCATCAAAATCGTCAGCATTCTCGCCTTCGGCTCCATGGTGCTGTCGGGCGTATTCATTTTCGTATCTCATACATATCCACTGTTCTCCGCATCGTATTTCTTTATGTACATTGGCAACGGCATGCTGGAAATCGCACTCGCGATTCTCGGCGCACGCATCTTCGTCAAAAATACCGGCATGATGATGAATCTGTCACACTTTTTTTACGGACTCAGCTCAACTGCGGCGCCGCTACTCGCTACTGGTGTGATGTCGCTAACCGTATTCGGTCATGAACTGGACTGGCGCGGCATGTATTTGGTCATGCTGGCTCTCTGCATTTTGCCAATTCTAACTGCGCTGCGCAGTACATTTCCCGGCGACGATCTGCCGCATGAGGATCGGATCTCGCTGAACATGTTGCTGCGCGATCCCGCACTGTGGATGATGGTCATGATCCTCTCCTCTGGCGTCGTATCTGAATTAGCAGTCGGCGGATGGTTGGTCAACTTTTTGGAAAAGGCATACGCTTGGGATACCGTCAAAGCGTCCGGTATGCTATCGTCCTTCTTCCTCGTCTTCTCGCTCGGTCGACTGTTGCTCGGTCCACTCACTGACCGCATCGGCTTTGTGCTATCGCTGATCATCTTCTCGGCATTCTCGGCGGTTTGCACCTTTGCTGCATTAGGCGGTGGTGAGTCGCTGGCGTTTCTGTTTGCCTTGTCAGGTGCAGGTATTGCGATCATTTATCCAACGGTGATGGCATTTATCGCGCGTCGTTATCCGACGGGTAGTGATACGGCGATTACGTTTGTCGTGACCATGATGGGTGTAGGCAGTGTGATCGGGAATTATGTAATTGGCTGGATTATTGAATTTGTAAAACAGATGTATGCAGCGGGCAGCACCGTTGGATTATTACGCGGATTGCAGGCGGGATATGGATTTATCGGCTTGTGTGCTGCTGTCTGCGCGGTATCGGGGATTGTGCTGTATGTGTATTTGAAGCGTAAACAGGAACTAATTTGATAAAGAATGGATTGAAATTGGCCTTTGTGAAATTGGGGATTTCGTTTATTGGCAGTTCATTGGATGAAGTTGAGTATGAGGCACATACAAAGTCAATATGATGGAATTACAACATAGATTGACTTTGAAGTCATCACGCTTTGCACCTCTAACCAAGCACGCATCATGTTATTATGTATACTTGGCAAATCAAAATAGACCGCCCATGTTCATAGAGCGGTCTATTCGTGTTCCTATTGATTATAGGTGTAAGGTGTAAGGTGTAAGGTGTAACGTATAAGGTATAAGGTATAAGGTATAAGGTATAAAATTATTCTAAAAGCGACACGTACACAAAGACCATATTATATATCTAAATCGTAGCTCCACACAGTCTCTATCCCTTTTACCAAAAAGCTCATCTCACGTTACTCGCCCATAATATAAGACTATAGGTCAATAGCCAAAGCTGACCGGAGTCATTATAATCAAGATTGGAGAAAGGAGGAAATCCAGCGTGTATTTAACACGTATGTTATAAAAACGCATCCCATCCACCATCAACTGGATTAGATTGAGCTATTTATTCATCAAACAAGCAGCTTGGACATGTATGCACGGCGATACGATACATATAGCACTATCAGAAACAAGTAATAGGAATCTATTCTTTGTACTACACGATCGTCTTATATTTGCATACATATGTAACACCTGTACGTTATTCAATAAACGTATTGCATCAAAAACTAAATGAAAACGAGGACGAACAAGAGATGGGAACCATGAACGCTTCTTTACATATGGAGAAAGACAATCAGCTTCACCAATATAAACTGTACGAACAACGCATGCGATATGAGGAGAATGAATTCTATGCCAGCCTTTGGAGAAGATGGCTGGCATTCACAGTGGACCGAATGATTCTATTTGTCGCTTGTCTTGCTTGTATCTGGATGCTGGTCGTACTAGGTGAGCAGATCGAGATCATGCAGCATTCAGATATGTATACTGCCATTGATCATGCCAAAGATAATGTATTCATAGGCATCTTTGGCGGGGCATTGCTATTTATGCTGTTTGTATGCCCTTGTCTGTATTACGCTCTGTTTGAAAGTTCACGTCTGCAAGCAACACCGGGCAAGCTTTTACTTGGACTAGCTGTTGTGGATCAACACAATAAACGCGTGCGTTTTACTCGCACACTCAGTCGATCCATTTCCAAAGAAATCAGCAGTTGGCTCTTCGGCATCGGCTTTCTACTCGCTCGATTCACGCCTAACAAACAGGCACTCCACGACATGATCGCCAAAACGTATGTCGTGGACAATCAAGCACGACATCGAATCAACTATCTGCAATACAAATGTGAGCAGCATATCGATTTGCTGGATACATAGATATTTCGCTCATAACATCCAAAATTGCCGGAGGTGCACCGCATGATATTCCGTATCATTCGAGGTATGTAGCTGTCGGGCTGGATCAAAACGCGTACCAGCCGCCACGGGATACGTCTGTCCTCTGGCTTCATCTGCTGCATCATCACGAGTAGCGGAATGACGATCATCCGATATATTCCGCTGCGGATTCCTCTATTTACGGAAAGGCGGAACCTTTATGAACGAAACGGACTACCAGGCATTTTATGAACAAGTGGGCAATAGCAATGGCTGGAACTTTGATCACATTCGCTGTATAACGGAAGGCACAGCAGTAGATCTGTATCAACACGTACAATCATTGCTGCAACCGCATCATCTACTGCTAGATATCGGTACAGGCGGCGGTGAAGCCTTGCTGAGTCTGACAGCCAGCGCAGCATTGCTGGTCGGTATCGATCAATCGGCTGCCATGATCAACACAGCCCGGCGTAATCTAAACATCGCTAATACTCCTCATGTGCGCTTGATGGAAATGGATGCACAGCAGCTACAATTCCCAAATGACTTTTTCGATATCATCTCCTGTCGGCATGCGCCAATGCATATCTCTGAAGCTGCCCGAGTACTGCGTCCCGGAGGTTATTTGCTCACTCAGCAAGTTGCGGAACAGGATAAATGGAATCTCAAACAGGCTTTTAAACGCGGTCAGGCTTACGATGTACCGCCTCATACATTGCAGCGTCAATACATGCAGCAATTGGAGCAAGCCGGATTTCAGGATGTAGAAATATTACAATCGGAAGTGCACGAATATTATGAGTCCGCGGAAGATTTAATTTTCCTGCTCCAGCATACGCCGATCATTCCCGACTTTGGTCAATGTGAAAGTGATTGGCGGATTCTGCACCATTTTATCGAACATCATACAACTGACAAAGGCATTTGCACCACAGCCGCGCGCTTTATGATTATTGCTAGATTGGTATAACACTGGTGTATACAATACGGAAGATGAAATAGTTAAAAAAGCTCCTACCATCGCATACTAAATGCTTGCTGGTAGGAGCCTTTTTGTTAATCGAATTTACGTAATACTCGCAGTCTACCAATCATGCCTACCACACCGTCACATTGGAACTTCCGCTGCTCTGGTATCCTTCCGTCGCCAGCACCTGATATGACCATGTACTGCCCAGATTCATACCGTGACTCGCCCATGCTTTGACATGATTGGCAAAAGTAATCGTCGAATTCACACCAGTCGGACGCTTGGTCTGGCGTACGCTCCAATACTGGGTAAATGTCTTCGTGCCCTCAATGGATGGCGCATTCGTACGAGTAGCAGTATAAATATCGTACGTACCACCGTCGCTAGTAAATGTGCCTTTGTATGTACCTGTCGGACGATACGTACCCCAACTGTCGACCACATAATACTCGATCAGCGAATTACGCGTCCAGCCGTACAGCGTCAAATACCCGTTACCAGAAGGTGACCATACCCCGGCGTTGTAGTTAATGACCCGATTCGGCGATCCGGTTGCCCAGCCTTTGCCGATGACGAAATTGCCAGTGTTTTTCCAAGTTACGCTGTAATTGCCACCAGAGCCGTTCACCGCATTGACCGTACCGCCGCCATCCGTCCAATTTTGCCAGTAATCTGTAGTTGCTGCGCTAGACGTAGCTGTCAACAGACCGGAACTCATGGAGATGGCGAGAATCGTAGTGAGAACTTTCTTTTTAAAAGGGAACATGTATAACCTCCTAGAGAGAATGAAATGAATGTTGACATGAATGGCGAATTGCCTTACAGCTCGTACATAGTCCGCCGAATTACTGACGAACCGTCAAGCTTTTGCTGGCGTTATCCCAGACCAGATTGCCATGAAATGCAGTTACGAGCGAAGCCGCCTGCACATAGGTCGTATCGCCGATCAGACGTCCATCCTGTAACGGATGCCCATCCTGTAACGGATGCCCATCCACCGTTGCTGTTTTGGTAGCAGCGTCAAAGCCAACGGCGAATCCAAACACCGACTGCAATTCACGCAATGGCACATAGTCCTCATTGTCGATCAACAGCCCTGCGGCATGCACCGTCTGTCCATTATGAATATAATTCACCGTCGTTGGCACAGGTTGAGCGGCGGCAGTTGAACTAGATGAAGAGGAAGCAGATGCTGCTGATTGTTGCGCAAAAGACTGCGGATGTGCCACATCAGGCGCCTTCGAACCTGCACTAGCATACTGCTGGAGCAGGTCCAGTCCACCTTGAAATTGATTCAGATCTACCTTTCCACTAATGCCGTCTACCTGACCCGCGTCACTATACTGCCAGAAGTTCCACTGTTTCCATGCGGCGGTATCCTCGGGCGGCACCCCATCACTGTAACGGGCAATCCACAGATTGTACGTGCCCAATGGAGCATCAAAATTCTGCCCAAACGCATTCCCCGTATACACAAGCGGCTTGCGCCCACTCAGCCGCTCCACATCTTGCAAAAAAGCAAGTGCAATAGCATTGATCGTCGCCCGATCCACATTCGACGGATTGTTTTCACAATCCATCACTAACGGCAACTCCAATACCCCCACCGATTGCACCACACTCACAAAATGCGCCGCTTCCGCCTGAGCCGCCGCCGTAGATGTCGCCGTCAGAAAATGATACGCCCCCACCAGCAATCCCGCGGCATGTGCACCCTGTACATTGCTGCTAAAATTCTCATCCTGAGAAGCGGAGCCTTCACTCGCTTTGACAAAGACGAACGCCTTACCCGCCGCTTTTACCTTATGCCAATCAATCGCCCCTTGATAATGGCTAACATCAATTCCCTGCGTATTGCTAGTTTGCCCTGCTTGCATGGAAGTTGCTCCCTTCGATGGTTGAAGTGGTGAGGATGTTGATATTATTGAGTTTTAGGCATTGGTGGATACAATGGGATGTGCGTGATCAAGATAGTGAAGTGCATTTGTTTCTAGTAGTGAAAGGATCATGCCGATCCATTGCTTATGATGATAATCTAATCTTTCTTGAATATATATTCCATATGAAGGAATTAAAACCTTTTTCATCCTTGTTATAGGAATGTATAAAATAAGCGAAATGGTGGGAAAGGATGGATAAAATAGAAAAAGGCCTTTCCGGCTGGCAATCGCTACTCTTGTGATCATTGAGTAATCATGCGCTGCTGCTCGGGAAAGGCTTGTTTAAATGAAATGAACTTGTCATCTCAAATGTTTGCTGTACTTAGTTGCTGTATTCGCTCACTTCAAAGGTCAAGATTTTATCGAAAATCACATAATCTTTGCGACTGCTGAAGGGACCTTTGTTGTTATCGTGCTTGTCGATCGCATAGGATGCTTTACCTGTACCAGCTTGTTTGGCTTCATACCAAGAGATGAAGTCATTGACCTCAGTCATGCTAAGATCAAATTCTTTTTCCAGCCCAGTGATCATAGTTATAACCAAAATCGCGCGATTGCCGTTTTCTGGCTCTGGAGTTGGAGTCGGGGTAGGCTCTGGTTCAGAAGCTGGAACTGCGCTCATCATCTCCAATTCATCAATACTTACATAAATGCCACCATTGTTTTGAGTAACATTAATACGATATTTGGAAAATTTCTCTGTATTCGCAAAAGTAAATTCGCGCTTCTCTCCTGCTAACCAAGTAGTTTCATTTTCACGATGATCCAATACAATCCATTTGTTATTTTGCTCATCATAAGCTTCGAAATTCCAAACTTTTGGTGCACGATCAATATTTTCTGCTAATCTTGGGGTGATTCCTTTGATCGTATATTTGGAGATAGCGACTGGCTCTGGAAATTGATAAGACAACCAACCTGTAGACGTTCTAGGTTCCCATGTATCTTCATACGATTGGCTAGTAGAACGATTAAATGCTTTGTAAGCTGCATAGAGTGAACTATACTCTTCATTAGCCGATGCTACACCAGATGGAGCAGTATTGGATGTCATTTGTGGAATCAAATTGTTGGAATACTCTGTTGTGGCTGCGAACGAGGCGCTTGTAGGGAAAATAATTAGTGTAATAAGCATTGCCAAGATTAACTTCATTTTCATATGTATCTATCCTTTACTATGTTTTTAAAATTATAGTAGAGCATCCATTAAAATATTGCCAAACATTAAATTCTATAATAGGGATATATGACTAAAATTTACCTAAAACCTAAAAATAAAAATGAGAAGCTACACATTGGATAGGGTAGCCTCTCATTGGGAACTATTTCATCTCATGTGAAATGAGATTGTTATTCTATTTAACTACACTTATTTTTTCAAAAAAGAGGTTACCTTATATCTACAATACAATCGCGATAATTCTCTTGAAAGCCTTAATGTTCCTCCACAACTTCCACTTGCTTCGCCTTAAAATCATTCAACATCGCCCGCACCTCATCCGTCGAACGAGCACTCATCAACTCATTCCGCAGTTCACTCGCCCCACGGAACCCACGTACATAAATCTTGAAAAACCGTGGCAACGGCTTAAACGAACGCGGCTCAATCGCCGAATACTTATCATGCAGATCCATATGCAGCCGCAACAAATCCAGCAATTCCTCACTATTATGCTCTACCGGCTCCACTTCAAAAGCAAATGGATTACTGAAAATTCCCCGTCCGATCATCACGCCATCCACGCCGTACTGCTCCACCAGCTTCAACCCTGCCGCCCGATCCGCAATATCCCCGTTAATCGTCAGCAGCGTCTGCGGCGCAATCTCATCCCGCAACTTCTTGATCTCTGGAATCAGCTCCCAGTGCGCAGGCACCTTGCTCATCTCATCCCGCGTCCGCAAATGAATCGACAGATTCGCAATATCCTGCTGCAAAATATGCGTCAGCCAGCTCCGCCACTCGCCTACTTCACTAAAACCAAGTCGCGTCTTTACACTGACTGGCAATCCGCCAGCTTTTGCCGCTTGAACAATCTCGCCCGCCAGATCGGGACGGCAGATCAGCCCGCTGCCTTTCCCATTCTCGGCAACATTCGGTACAGGACAGCCCATGTTGATGTCGATGCCTTTGAAGCCCTGCTCCGCCATACCAATACTCATCTGGCGGAAAAACTCCGGCTTGTCCCCCCAAATATGAGCCACCATCGGCTGTTCATCCTCGGTGAACATCAATCGCCCGCGCACACTATGGTGCCCCTCCGGGTGACAATAACTCTCCGTATTGGCAAACTCCGTAAAAAACACATCCGGTCTAGCCGCCGCACTCACCACATGACGAAACACCACATCCGTCACATCCTCCATCGGTGCCAGTATAAAAAAAGGCTTCGGTAAATCACGCCAAAAATTGTCTGTCATGTTAAAAATCCTTTCGTTTTGCATATCGCTGTGATTCTTTATCCAGTGTGTATGGATAGTTATTAGACGTATATGATAAATTTCAATTCAAAGATTTTTGCTTAGATTCAGTGAAAATTGTATCACCTTATAGGGTGAAAATCACACTGTAGTAGACATAAGTAGATCAACAGTAACTTTACTGAACTCAACTATTATACTAGATTGTACAACAAAAAAAGAGAATTAATTTAACTCTCTTCACTAACTTATTTATATTCTCGGATTAATTTTGCTAAATCTGTAAGGTATACAATATTCAATCTTGCTTTTCTTTTTAGTACGGTATGTATAAAGCAATACGATTATGCCATACTCTTGCATAGTAGTACTATGCCTTTTCAATTGCGAACTTGTTTAAATTCACCACAACTCGCACATAGCTTTGCTCTTGGCGTTCTTAATGGTTTCCCGCAATAGTGGCAAGACTCACCAAACAAAGAAATCTGATGATGCATGATTGCATTATGATAAACACCTGAAACACCAGTAATTTTCTCATATTCTTTTACAACAGGGCTAAATCTTTCATCCATCGATATTTGCTCTAGTGATAGTCCATGCTTATGTCTAAACTCATCAGTTGCTTTCATACATTCACCGTATAGCTTATACACAATAGGGTACTCTTCTTCATCCAACATCGGCATCTCACATCTGCAACGCCAACACCACATCATTTTCATAGTGTATCACTCCATATTATGGTTAGAATTATAAGCAAACATCTCGAAATAAATGTCATGAAATTTTCTTTTACTAATACATTTACCAAATAAAAGGTACAATCGCCATAACAACGGGCAATCGTCGTAGATCAAAATTATATTTCTTTACTAATAAAACGAATTGATTATTAGTTTTTATCAGAACTCGATACTACCCATGTATAGAGTATCCAGTGTGAAAAAGCAAGCTTTATGATTTGCTCCTATCTTAGATCATTGACTTTATCTTAGGCTTAACTTATGATCAACATAAGATAAACCTAAGATTTATTTTATAGGAGGAATTATGACAATAACTGAAAATCTTTACTGCTCGTATTATACAAAATCTGAGTACATAACTGATTACATGGTAAAAAGGCTACAAGTCCAAAGTGATAGTATTATCCTAGAGCCCTCTGCAGGTGATGGAGTGTTCATTGACCCATTACTAGAAATTGATTCTAACTTGAATATTACTGCTATTGATTTAAATCCTGAGACGGTTACTCTGCTAAAAGGTAAATATTCTAATAATCCAAATATTAAAATACTTGAAGCTGATACCCTATTGGATAATAGCCTCGATCAAAAGGTAATCGTTAATGGATATTATGACAAAATAATTGGAAACCCTCCTTATGGAGCATGGCAGGATTACAAAAAAAGAGAGGAATTAAAGAAACGATATAAGGGTTACTATGTTAAAGAGACTTACACTTTATTCCTATTACGCTGTGTCTCCCTTTTGAGGAGACATGGGACTCTTACTTTTATTATTCCAGATACTTTTCTGAATCTCCATATGCATAAACAATTGAGAGAATACATTCTCTTAAACACGAAGATCAGTGAAATATTAATGATTCCTTCTAACTTTTTTCCTGGAGTTAACTTTGGTTACGCAAATTTAACAATAATTACTGTAAAGAAGTGTAGTAAAGAAGATGCCCTTAATAACACTATCCGTATCATAAGCGGACTGAAAAAAGTTTCTGATATTGAGAATATTACAGAGGAAAAAAACTTAGAAAAGTATAACATCATCAACATTAAACAAAAAGAAGTTTTCGATTCTATCGATATGGCTTTCCTAATAAAATCAGGAGATGATATTCGCCGCTTAATAAACAACTCTGAAACCACATTAGGCGATCTAGCTGATTGTGTAACGGGTTTTTATTCTGGAGATAATAGCAGATTCTTCAAAGTTGCTAATTCACAAGTTAGAAATATTAGTAAATGCGAAGTCATCAAAACAGAGGAAATTAATTATAATTTTATAGATTATCCTGATATTCTTGATGGAATTGATGAACAAAGATGCTTTATCCCTGTAATTAAAGGTAATTCTAAAGGATATTTACGTAAAGATGAATGGTTTCTGAATTGGAGCAAGGAGGCAGTCCAACACTATAAAACAGATAAAAAAGCCAGATTCCAAAATTCGCAGTATTATTTTAGGAAAGGTATAGCATTACCTATGGTTAAGGCATCAAAAGTAAGTGCTAGCTTAATTGATAACAAAGTATTTGATCAGTCAATCGTAGGAGTATTTCCGAAAGATACAAAACATTTATACCTTTTGCTGGCTTTAATTAATTCGGATATTGCTAATACAATTATTCAAACAATCAACCATACTGCAAATAATTCAGCAAATTACATTAAAAAAATTCCGATTGTCATTCCATCCGATACTTTACTCGCAAAAATTAATAAGTTAGTAGAGAACCAGATCTCTCAAATTAAGAAAACTGGTTCTCATGATAAGAATATTGATTTGGAACTTAACAAGATATTTAAAGAATTATACCAAGGATAATTACCACTTCAAATATTGGGCCAGATTTGATTCACAGAGATATTGCATTGTTTCTGGCTCAATATCATTTTCCCAAGTGATATTTTGCATAATCCACTTCTTTAGAGGAAACCCAGTCAGATCTTCAATTTGTTTATAGGTTTGATCACCACAATAAACAGTCCAAACACCTGATTTTTTGAGTGTCTGTAAATAATTATTATTTTCCTCTTCAACAGCTCTTACAAGTATTATGTTATTGTAATTGGAGTTTAGTTTTTTGTAGATGCTCCCCACCATTAATAATCTATTGGTGTTTCCTTTTTCATTTGAGCCGAACCCACTTTTAAAATCAATATTATAATGTGCGCCATTAGATTCAAAATGAAGATCACTTTTTAACTGAATATCTCCCGAAGCAACTAACTCCCAAATCAGATCGAAATACTTAAAAATCTCTTCTTTCTCTGATAGGATAAGCGAAGTTGTGTTTAGGAAGTCAACTACCCCACCAGTTATTATGTCCTTGACATCACCATATGTTGGTGGGTCAAAAAAAGTAATTTTCCTACCTACTGGTAGAGCCCAACAGAGCTTACAAAAAGGCTCCCATAGCTCACCAATTCTCCGAGAAAACGCCATGTAATCATATTTCCACACTCTATTTCTATATTCCAACATAACTACATTAGCCGCATGTGTTAGTAATAAAATCACATGTAAGAACTCATAATTCTCCCAGCCTTTTTCAATCCCTTTTTGTTGTGCTTGGGTGATTAAACTTACCTTATGAGCCTGTATTGATCTATTTAAAAAGCTCGCTAATTTTTTAGTATCTCCATTTTTAGCCTTTGTTAGCAATAAATCTCCTATACCTCTAAATTCTTCTAAAATCTCATCTTTTGTGATCTTTCTACTTATTTTCAAAATATCTTCACCATCCATTTTATAAACTTCTACTATTATACCCTCATATCTGTACCCCATCATAGCAACCGATGACTAATGGATGCTTATGGGTGTATAAACATCGTGCACCACACATGATGATTTATCTGCATTTAAGAGAACGAAGCTAAGAGAATTGGTAGTTAGAGTTGTATCTTTTTAAAAATCCAATTTTTCTAACCATCCTTAATTATAGTCTGTGACGTTCACCTCTATCCTAAACTGTCTAATCTATATAATAGAACACATGCTGCAAATAGAGTAACAATCAATGATTCATCCTGTAAAATAATACATTTTCAAGACTCGATTAACTCGCAAAGCATCTCCTATCCTAAATGGCATATCGCTCCAAAGACTTAAAGATTGTATTTCCGGGTATATTGCTTCAATTCTACAAAGAATCATTAACGTGATGATTCAGAATAGTTACAATGAAAATGAAGTACAGTCATAGTATCTCCAACGGCGCAGGTAGAAGGCTGAACAAGAACTTCACACCTCTACTGATACGAAAGAATAGGACCTTGTAATTGATAAAGAGCATGCTGAAACGGTCAGAAAAATCTAGCATGTTTATGAAGGATGAGACTGGTTTAAAATCATCAATTATCTAGGTGAAAACGAAGCACCAAATCCTTGATCAGGGCGTGAAAAACAGGGGGTTATTCATCTGCTCCTGTTAATTTTATCAACACCGCCACCGACTCCACATGCACCGTATGCGGGAACATATCTCTATATTTCGCTTTCTGTTATATTCGCTGAAACTCTTTATAAATAAAGAGTTTCAGCGATCATTTATTTTGTTTTGCGTTTATTACTTGGCACTTAATATCATTTTTCACATCAATTTCACATCAAAAAATTTAATGGAATACTTTTAAGAAAATCATAGAAACTTTAAATAAGGAACTTCATTCATATTAAGTTTAATAATTAAACAAATTTCATAATAAAAAGACACTGTCTTTGAGACAATGCCTTTAAAGTAGTATTCCTCTTTATCCCACTAGCATGGAGCGATAATATTCGATCATGGATTCTTTCGAAATTATATTATTAGAATTTTCATACTCTGATAAACCCGCTCTAGCATCAATCCACGGACTCTCCAAGTGAGTTAAATTTTCAAGTACTTTCGCATCAAACATACCATATTTATTCCATACATCGTCTAAGAAATCAATCTCTTCACTTTCAAACTTATTCTTATCGATCGTTGTTTTCTCATTGATATTTCCCCAACCATATCTCTTATAGCGACTATACAATGTATAATTGGCTGGACCATGAATCCAAGCTTCAAAATCCTCAGCAAATAATTGCGTTCCTCCTGTTAACGCCAAACGCCACGCTTGAGCATAGTAACAAAGCTTTTGTAATTTTAATTGAGTTATTACACTACCTTCTTCATGCGATTTATTGATAAAGAAAAATGCGATGTCTAAAATACTCTTGGTATGCATGTATTTTTCCTCCTTTTGTAATGAAGGGATATAATTAATATAACCTAAAAGTACACGATTTAGTAGGTCCTTTAGTCTAAATTAATCTTTTTTTAAAATACTTCTTTTAATATTACCTAAAAATTCTTTATCATTTAAATAAAGTAGTCCATATTTATCTTTTGATTTCATTATTTTTTCATACATATAATTTATATAAGGAGTATCGACAACGAGTTGGAATATAGGAATATAAGGCTTAACTTTGACTTCTTTATCCAATACAGCTCTTGCTTGTAAAACATAGCGTTGCTGAAAATATAAAAGAAGTGAAAATTTTCTAAAGCAATAGTCTATGGTTTTTTTATTTAGATCAATACTAACAGAAAGTTTCGCAATATTTTCGTAGTACATATTGGTGTCGATCTCTTTTTCTATAAGTCCTTCTTCTAGTTTTATATAAACCTCTTTAATTAATTCACCATCGAAATTAGTAACTAAAAATTTGATGATGAATCCAACTTGAGCATATTGAGATAATTCTATGCATTTTATTGCCGCTAGATAAATAGAGTAAATTTTAGCTTTTAACTTTATGATATCTTCATCAACTGCTCTAATCATTGGCAAGGGTATTTCAGATAACTTCAAACCAACCTCATTTATTTTTTTGTCAGCTCTTCTGCTTTCTACATGATTCGTTGTCATCTTATAAATAACTTTCGAAAGTAACTTAACATCATTTTTTTCAATAGAGTTCATGATCATTCGATCATATAAAGATAGTATTAATCCAGAATCTTGAGGAGGTTCTAAATTTATTAGATTTATAAATTCATCTAAAAATAAATTAATGAATTCTTGCTTAAAAGCAAGAAAAACAAGTTCATTGAGTGCAGTTCCATAATAATAACTTTTCAAGTCATGTGGATTTAACTTAAGTGTTTTAAGTAACTGCAAAGCTTCTTTTGCTTCTTCAATTCTATTATTTTGGATATTACGTGAAATTAAAGTGATATGGTTTTTCAAAATACTTTTATAAAAATCTTCAAATTCTTTGTATCCTGTGTCATCTCTAACATAAATCCAGAGTAAATTTCATCTTTATATTTTATTCTACGTGGTTCATTAGCAATCAAAGAGACTGTACTACTCCATTTTTCAAAATTATTTTTATAGTCCTGAACCATATTTTTTTCAGTTGCTAAAAATAATAATTGATAAATACTATCTACTGTACGAGAAAGCGGAGAGTAGTATGCTGCCAGTTGTCTCTTAGTATAGGTTATATATGATAAATTAAGATAAATATTCATTTTTTCAATGTTTTTAACAAGCTGATAGTTTAAATTGAAATTATTCATTTGATCTTTTACTACAGATAAGCCTGACATAATAGTGAAAAATAAAAATATTAGCCATAAGTAAATTTTATACTCATAATCTTCAACTTTTATAATAGATGTGTCATTTAATGAAAGAATCAAGCTAATATGTTTTCCTAATATAATTGAGAACAAAGAACTTATTATAAAAGCTAACATTTTATAATTCCAGAAACCATTAAGACTTATAGACAGCGATTTTTGTTCACGATAACTAAAATAAAAAAAAGTAAGCGTTATAGGTATGATAAACACTAGAAATTTAGTACCACTCTTAATCAAAGCAACATAAAGTTTATCTGTTGCTGTTACATCCATTTTAGTTAGGACCGAGCTCGCTATTTCAAAACCATTTTTATCATAACCTATCAAATTTCCTATAATTCCAGTATAAAGTAAACAGAAAAAAAGTATAATAATCCAAGTCGTTAAACTTGAAAGCATGTTTCTAAAAAAATAAATAATAGATATTGGAAAAAAAACCAAAAAAATCAACACTAATTTTTCAGAAAATAACCATGCTAAAAAATACAATCCGATCAATACTAAACCAAATATAATAGGTATTTTTAAAAAACGTTTTAAATTATAGAATAACGCCCATAAAGACCATCCTGTTAGCTTAATTATATAAAAAATGAATTTCAAAAAAACTAATAATATCTTTAAATGAACGCTTTCTTTCTTCCTATCCATTCACTTTGCATCTCCCTAGCCGATATCAGTTTCTAACTTAACAATATAATATTACCATTTTATGTAATTAAAGTAAATAAAGACTTTATTGTATTCATAGATATTAAGTAGTGTATATTGTTAAAAACCTCAATATCTTCCATTATATATAATAATATTTACACCTTACTTTAGTTATATATCTATTTAACTCATATATGTAAAAAAATATCACCACTAATGATTGTACATCTATTAAATTAACAATGTGCTTGTTAATAGCTATTTAATAGGCTGTATCTGAATATACTAAAATACTAAGTTACATTGCAATTAATGCAATGATAAAATACATGAGTTCTAAAAACTACATAGTATATTTGTAAAAGAACTGAAAATCGCTTTTATTTTTTATACAGATAGGAGAATTCGATTGAGAATAATAAATATCACTATTGATGAAAAACATCTAATAGAGTTTTTCTCAGCAGGAATCAAAACTCAAATTTAAGAAATCGAAAATGAATTTGTCTACTGGGATCGCAAAGAATTGATGCGTCGTACGTGCATGAGTTGGACTTTCATCCAGCAAACATTCTTCCACGATCCTCGATTTCCTAAATACAAAGTTAATTCTAAATGGCTATTTCCAGCAACAGAAGCGAGACAATTTCTGACCATGTGGCTGAAAGAACAAGCGAAAGAGGAAAGAAAATGAGCAATTTTTAGGTGTTTAACTTCAATACAAGTGAAGCGAAAATTTCAATTATTGGCGGTCAGCCATGGTTGGTCGCGAAAGATATATGTGCAGCATTGGACATAGACCAAACCCAAACCCGCCGGCTAGATGAAGAAGAAAAGAGGGAGTTTCAACCGACACCCTTCGCGGAACACAATCATTACAAGCTGTAAACGAACCTGGCTTGTACTCTCTAGTACTTGGTAGCCGGAAGCGAAAGAATTCGCTGGATTACTCACGACGTACTTTCATTGATCCACCGCATCGGCATGTACGCCACGGACGAACTGCTGACTAATGATAGAGCAACTAAAAGTTAAAAGGATGTACATTGAACTTACCCCCTTCGCAAAATTTAAATGAACTAAGATTATATTCATGGTTAATAAGTAAATAATAATCAAAAGGAGATGATATGATTGAGTAAATCCAAACCTGTGAAGAAATCTGAAGATAGCAAACTAGTCTTTATTATCATCTGGCACAATTCAATACCACCATCGAATCTTGAAGAATATATGTGATCGTGCTGTTGAATGGAAGATTATTAAGAATAATCCAGTTGCTGATGCAAAGCGCTCCAAGGTTAAAATAAGGACATTGTTCCTTATGATGAACATGAAGTACAACTGCTGCTACATGCGCTTCAGAAGGAAGCTTATCATTGGAGAGTAATGATTACATTAGCGCTCACAACTGGATTGCGACGCGGCGAATTGTTAGGTTTGGAATGGCATCATATTGATATGGATACAGGCACGATAGACGTATCTCAAAGCGTCTCAACTACGGTAGCCGGTATTGCAAAAGTTAAAACTCCTAAAACCAAAAATTCCAAACGAAAAGTAGCTGTTCCTGCATCTGTATTAACAGAGTTGAAAGAATATTATTTGTACCGTCGTAAAGAAAAATTAAAAATTGGCGATGCGTGGCAAGGTGGAGAACGCTTCTTTGTATTTGCACATATTGATGATAAGGCATTTCACCATGAGCGACCCTATCTATGGTTCCGTAAATTTATCCAGAAGAATAATCTACGCTATATTCGCTTTCACGATCTTAGACATACATCAGCAACTCTACTAATCAATCAGGGAGTGCATGCAAAGATCATATCTGAACGTCTCGGTCATGGTAGTATATCGATTACTATGAACATCTATGGTCATGCGCTGCGTTCTGCCGATCAGGCTGCCGCTGATAAACTTGAATCGCTGTTTACCCCAGCACATAATATTCCAAATTAAAGGCGCTCAGAACATCAGTTCTCAGCGCCTTATCTTTCACTTCTATTTGTTTCTTTTATCTCTACATGCTTTACGTTCGCACGTTTTTTTACATCAGTTTTACATCAGCTCATAAAAACATCGTCTGTAATACATGGATTTGAGTCTCTGTATTATTCCATAAAGGCTTATAGAGCAACCATTCTTAAAGCTGTACTAATCACGGACTAATACAGCTACAGATTCTACATGAACTGTATGCGGGAACATATCAACCGGCTGCACTTCCACCGTACGATACCCCCCCACCTCCAATATCTGCAAATCCCGTGCCAGCGTCGACGGATTACACGATACATACACAACCTTCTCCGGCTGCATCTGCAAAATCGTCTCCAGCAACCTCGGATCGCAGCCTTTGCGCGGTGGATCGACCACGATCACGTCCGACGTAATTCCCTGCTCTTTCCAGCGTGGAATCACATCCTCGGAAGCGCCAACCTCAAACTCCACATTGCTCATACCATTCAGCTCAGCATTTTTCCGAGCATCTTCAATCGCTTCATTCACAATCTCCACACCATACACTCGCTCAGCATGTTGTGCGAGGAACAGCGAGATGGTACCGATTCCGCAGTACGCATCAATCACTGTTTCCTTGCCCGTCAATCCAGCATACTGTACCGCCTTCTCATACAATACTTCCGTTTGCACCGGATTCACTTGGTAAAACGACCGCGCCGAGATGGCAAATTTCACATCGCCGATGTAATCGTGGATCACTTCGTTCCCCCACAATACAATCGTCTCATCGCCGAAAATAACGTTCGTTTGCTTCATGTTAATATTCTGGCAAATGCTAACCACCTGCGGCATTTCGGCGCGGATGCGTTCGATCCATTCCGGTTTGCGGGGCAGGCGTTCGCCGTTGGTAACGAGGACGACCATCATCTCATTGGTGCTGAAGCCGACTTTCACTACGACGTGACGCAGGATGCCTTCGCCAGTTTCTTCGTTATACGTCGGGATGCGCAGGTCGCTGCCGATCTGTTTGACTTTATTCACCAGCTGATCGTTGCGACTATCTTGGATCAGGCAGCTTTGCATATCGATGATCCGGTGGCTGCCACGCGCGTAGAAGCCGCCGATCAGGCGACCGTCTTGTTCACCCATCGGTACTTGGGCTTTGTTACGATAACGCCAAGGTTCTGCCATTCCGAGCGTTGGCAGGACACGGATACCCGATGTGGAAGTAGTCTGTTGACGTGGATCAGTAGAAATCGTGTTCTCATAGGCACTCGCAGCATTATTGTTGCCGTGAACGTTATCCATGTCTTGAGTTAACGTAATTTCGTTTATTGTATCTGTAGCTTTGTCTGCTTCATCGCTATTTCCATCCATATTTGTTTGCTCAATAGAGGATGACTCTACTAACACTTTGAGCTTGCCGATCCGCTCCAGATTGTCGATGACGTGCTGGCGTTTCCATTCCAGCTGTGCATGGTAGTTCATATGCTGAATCTGGCAGCCGCCGCATTGGGAGAAAATCGGGCATGGAGCGCTGACGCGATCTGGGCTTTCTTGCAGTAGGGTCAGCATTTTGGCGTAGCCGTACTGCTTTTTCGTTTTGACCACGCGGGCTTGTACCTTTTCGCCGGGCAGTGCGCCGGAGACGAATAGGGTGTAGCCGTCGGCGCGTCCGACGCCTTCGCCTTCGTGGGTCAGTCCGATGATATCCAATTCCAGTTCGTCGTTTTTGGAGACAGGCAGGTTGGCGATTGCCGCCGTTGTAGCTGCCGATTGACGTCGGGGAGCATTATGTTTTTTACCGCCTCTGCGGTTGTTATTATTCATGATTGCTTCTGTTCCACCTTCATTAAATTGATCTGTCCGAAACGTGCATCGACACAGATCGGGGCATAGGATTGTTCCATATGCGTAACTATTAAATTGTATAGAAAACTGCACGACGTTACAATACATATCGCTACTTTACCGACGGATTGTTGGATTTTTATCGACACTTGCACGTAGAAATGCGTCATTTTGCTCGTTCTTGATGACCAAGTAGCGATAGTAAACGGAAAAGCATTCTATGTTTCTACATTTCTTTGTTATACATTCCTTTTTTGTGCATTATGCTATTATCTATTTCTCTTTTCTACATTTCTCTGTTTTGCATTATGCTACTTCTCTACTTTTCTATCCTACATTCTGCTGTTCTCTATCCTTCTCTTACACTCTATTAACTGGAATAGATCGAGCAGAACGTACGGTCAAATCTGCCTGCGAGCAAGTCTTCTTTGCGAATGAAGAAGTGCATATAGCCTGCATCCCACCAGACGAAGCCGATTTGTTGGTCGCTGTCCGCTTCTAGCAGCATGAATACATCGTCTAGCTCCTGCTGCAAGCGCGCCTCATCTCCGCCAAAATGTGGCAATAGCCGTTTGCGATCCTCTTCACTTTTGTACAGATACTTGCCATTGTACCAATACGACGTCGCGATGAGTTCATCGTCACCGTGCTGACCTTCGGCATAGCCGAACAGTTGACCGATTCTATTGTCCGGCTTCCAGTCCATCTCCTCGCTGATGAGCATATAGCTTTCATCGGATTCTTCGGTCAGTGTGTCCTGATCTAACAGATGCAGAGTACTGTAACCATAGTTCGGAAATTCTACATCTGCATGCGCATGGACTTCATATGCTTCAAACTTGATCTGATCTTCTTCCTCCAAAATGGTAAAGTCTTCTTCCTCCTGATACCGCAGCTGAGATACATCATCTCCACTCCAATACAGTACTTGATGTTCAATGTTCTGTGCGGTTTCCCCTTCCCCTACAAAAAAGTATAATATCCCCTGCTTAGGCAATAACGAGCTATGTACACCTTGATATGCTTCATCCTGTATTTCCGCCTGCAACTGGGCAAGGTTCAATTGCGCGATTAAGGTCATCTTATGTCCATCTCGCGTCTGCGGCCATGTCAGCTGCTCTGGCAAATCAGGGGAACCGCCAAAGCGTGAATGTCCGATGCGCTCATGACCTTTTTCACCGCGGATCAATTTCACCACAGGGCGCTGGTGATTGCACAAATAATGCTCTAGCTCAGGCGCTTCGTACTTGTCGAGTAGTTTCTTTAATTCCGCGTCAGGCAGCAGATTCGGGTAATTGGAATACGTGGTCATTGTAGATAACTCCTTTCAAATGTAAGCCTATTGGAAAAAATTCGAATTGTCGTACTGATAGAATCTGTTGGACAACCATTACAAAATAAAGCCTCCGTCGTCCGTATGCTGTTCTTTCTTTGCAGAAATTCAGTATAGGGACGGTGGAAGCTTGAGATGATTTGACTATTCATTACAATCTGAATCTGTTACGGCAATCTTCTATTCTGCAATCTTGTATTCTCATGAAAATTAACGCCACTTACCTTTACAACGGACGATTATCGTTGGCGAAGATGCGCAGCTTGTGCTTGAGCACTTCAAACTTGCCCGGTAGCTTGCCGCCTAATTCTCCGTCGAGATTCAGCATCACACGGTCGTTGTTCGGCGACTCAATCTCTAGCCGACTCGTGCGGAAGTACAGCACCTTCGGATCGCCCAGATGCTCCCCACGCAGCGCCATTGTGACGAGGCGGATAAACTCGGCGAGATTGCAATTTTTCACAGCAATCACATCGAACAATCCATCGTCGATACGCGCGTCAGGTGCCAGCTTTTCAAAACCACCGACGGAGTTCGTATTGGCGACGAGGAAGATCATAAACTGGTCATGGATTGGCTCCATACCTTCCGGGCGGATGATCAGCTCGGTTGGTGCCAGATTGACCATCTTCTCGATGCCCTTCATATAATATGCCATCTGACCGATCATCGTTTTGAGCTTGCTGGGCACTTCATATGTCAGCTCGGTAAAGGAACCGCCACCAGCGATGTTGATAAAATAACGATCGTTCACTTTGCCGATATCAATCGGACGCGTCTGCTGGCGGATGACGAGATCGCAGTACTCTTCCCAATTACGCGAAATGCCCAGCGCACGGGACAGATCGTTTGTCGTTCCCAGCGGGAAGATGCCCAGCGGTGGCGGGTTGTCGTACGCCGCCATCCCGTTGATGACTTCATAGATTGTACCGTCGCCACCTGCGGCGATGATCATATCGTATCCACCGCGTTCAATCGCATCCATCGTGGCGTGGGTTGCATCGTGTTCGCCAGTTGTTGCATGACAGCTCGTTTCGATACCGCCCTGATCCAGACGCTGCAAAATATCCGCCAAGCGGCGGCGCATTTCTTCGCGTCCGGAGGTCGGATTATAGATTAATCTCGCTCTTTTCATTCCATTCTGCCACCTATTGTTGATGTGATAAGCCTGTTGAAGCAGTAATACGGCTACCCGTTCCAGTCAGAGACATGCAAAATAACAGGCTCGGCTATGTTCTATTGTTTCCGTATACGTTCTTGACCTGCACTATGGTTCATCTGCTGCAATAATAGATCCGCTTGTCGCTCCATCCAATGGGACAGACGCGGATGCGGCAGCAGCGCTTCACCAGCATATTGATAGCTTAACCCTTCCAGTCGGCGGGGAATCACGGTATTCAGGAAATAGCCCCGACTCAGAAACAAGGGCGCAACCAGCACCCGATACCCACGATTACTCCATTTGCGCGTCTTCAGCGTCAAGCTGTCAGGATTCAGCAGGGCATAGTCTGCATACGCTGTGCCACTAACATGACCAATTCTTCGCGATAGGGAAGATATGCCTTTCACCCAGCGATGCAGAAAGCCCGGATGGATACTGCCATGACCGACGACCAATACGACTTCACACGCCGGGTCTTCTGACAGGTGCTTGATTTTATCCCAGATCATATGCGCAATATCCTCGTCATCGTCGACCGGATATCCGAAATGAACATTCGCTGTAATCGCAAAAGGCTCCAGATCGGTTTCTTTTTCCGGAGCTTCTTTGATGCCAAGGGCATACCCTATTTCGTCGATATGTGTACTGCCAGAGGATACAAACAGGGGGATAACCAGCAGATCGGTTACCCCTTGATGCTCCAGCTCATTGATTCCATCCTGTATCAATCGCCCCGGCACATTGTCCAGATAGCTGCTGTATACAGGCAAGTCTGCCGGAAAAGATGTAGCGGCGACGGCTTCGTCAATCCAATGCATCCATTCCGACTCCGGCGATCCATGACTAATAATCAATATCCCCGGTTTGCTCATCCGTTATCGTCCCAGACGCTCCAGCGTCATTTTGTAGCCGTCGTTGCCATAGTTCAGGCAGCGTTTTACACGCGAAATGGTTGCCGTGCTTGCGCCGGTTTCCGCTTCGATCTGGTTGTACGTTGCACCTTTGCCAAGCATGCGAGCGACTTCAAGACGCTGAGACAGAGATTGAATTTCGTTTACAGTGCACAGGTCATCGAAAAATATATAGCATTCTTCCAAATTTTTGAGCGTCAGAATCGCTTCGAATAATTGATCTACGCTTTTATCATCAAGTTTTTTAAGTTGCACGATTAGATCATCCCCTACTACGGTTAATGTACCTTCATTGTATAGATTCCCATTTGTTTTTTCAAGCGTTAACGATGTACAGTGTTGCAGAATAACAACGCCGGAATAGTTTGGCTGTGCCGCAGTAAAGCCAAGAACGCGTATGAAAATATGATTATTCTTTTCAATATTCGTTGTCCTTTTCAGCAGGACAGCAAAAAATGCACCGTTCCCTATCTAGCGGCTGATAACAAAGGTCTGTCGGGAAATGCGGCAATCAACGATTTACCGACCTCTGTCCTCATATGATAGACAGTGCTATTATTTTGAAAATAGTTGAGCGTACAGAAGCATCATGAAAACCGAGCGTCACTCTATAGCAACATCCATCATCATACTGATGTCCATTCGGTCATTGATCTTGTCTTGGTTCACAACATGTAAAATAGAAACATTCTATGACATATACATACGCTGCATTTCCATATTGCCATCTTTATCTGGCATTTGTATTCGATATCCGTCCATTCTGTACTTCAGCTTGTTGCCGTTATTTAAACCAGCCTCGCCGTGTGAACAGCAGCATCATCCCGCCGCCCAGTATTAGCATGAGGAACAATATAGCAAAATAGCCGTATTTCCAATGCAGCTCCGGCATATTGTCGAAGTTCATTCCGTAAATGCCCGCGATCAACGTCAACGGCATGAATACGGTCGTAATCACGGTCAATGTCTTCATAATGCCATTCATCCGATTGGAATTGAGCGAAATATAACTATCCCGCAAATCCGACGTCATCTCACGATCCGACTCGATCATATCGGACAGCTTGAGCAAATGATCGTAAATATCGCCAAAATACGAATGATGCTCGTCGACCTTCTGAATATGCTGGGAGTTAATAATCCGGTACATCAGATCGCGCATCGGTACAATCGTCCGGCGCAGCTTGAGCAGTCGTGAGCGCAGGGCGAACACCTGATTGAGCAGCTCATCCACCGCTTCATTCGGACCGAGTTTCTCCAGCGCATCCAATTCATCCTCAATATCGAATACGCATGGAAAATATTCATCGACGATTTTATCGATAATCATATAGGCGACAGCAATCGGTCCGCGCAGCCATTTGGGGCGTTTGCCATCATGGTAGCTCAGCACGCGTTGCCATGCAGTATCAACTTCTTGATGCTGCTCATGATGAAACGAGACAATCAGACGATCGCTAATGAACAGATCGACTTCCTCAGCATTCAATGTATCGCGCTGTACTTTATGCAAAACGAGAAATTGGACATCCCCGTAGTAATCCATCTTGGGACGTTGCAGCAGGTGCATACAATCCTCTACTGCCAGCGGGTGAAAATGAAAAAAGGTGCTTAGTAGCTCCGACTCTTCTTCTGTCGGTCGATCAAAATCGACCCAGCACCAAGCATATTTCTCATGATGAATATCTTCCAGTGGCACATGCTCCACAATAGTATGTTCTGGTGTGATGCCAAGTATGCGTATCAACCGGCTCATCCTCATTTCCTACAAGAATCGCTAATCTTCCGCGAGTATATCACAACTGGATATGCAGCACATAGTCTGGCGCCACAGCGCATAAAAAACCGCCGTCACAGAGCAACGGCGGAATGGTATACGTATCATCGCCTGTCTGACTGACCACTCACCAGAAGTCAGACAGAGGATGATAGCTTATGCAAGGATGTGATTAGAACAGTTTGAACAGCAAGAGATAGATCAGACCGGACAAACCGGCAGCGACCGGAATGGTCACAATCCACGCGATTACGATCCGACCAGCAAGTCCCCACTTCACTTCACGGAAACGCTTGGCAGCACCGACACCGAGAATGGCGGAAGTTACAGCATGCGTTGTACTGACTGGCAAATGAGTCAGTGTCGCAGTGAAGATAACCGTTGCGGACGTTGCATCTGCGGCAAAACCGTTAATCGGTTCGATTTTGAAAATTTTCGTACCCATTGTTTTGATGATTTTCCAACCACCAACCGATGTACCGAGTGCCATCGCGGTTGCAGCAGAGATTTTCACCCATAAAGGGACTTCCAGATGATCCTGCACACCGGCAGCAACCAGCGCGAACGTAATGATCCCCATTGCCTTCTGCGCATCATTCGTACCGTGCGAGAATGACTGTAGTGCTGCGGTCAGAATCTGCATCGTACGGAAGCCTTTGTTGACCGTATGCGGGCTACGCTTGGCGAAGATCCATTTCAGAATATACATGACGATAAAACCCATCACAAATGCGATCAATGGCGACAACAACAAACCTTCAACGATCGTACCGAATCCGCTCCAATTGACCGAATCGGAACCCGCTCCAACGAGTACCGCTCCAGCCAGCGCACCGATCAATGCGTGAGAGGAAGAAGACGGAATACCGAACAACCAGGTCGCCAGGTTCCAGATGATCGCCGCGATCAAGGTCGCGATTACGATCTGAATCCCGTTGTCCAGCTTGGTCGGATCGGCTACACTACCACCAATCGTTTTGGCAACGCCAGTAAAGGTAATCGCACCGACAAAGTTCATCACTGCCGCCATTAGAATGGCGGTACGTGGTGGCAATGCGCGAGTCGATACCGATGTGGCAATCGCATTCGCCGTATCGTGGAAGCCGTTGATAAAGTCAAAGGCGAGCGCCAGGAATACGACAATGCCTAATACCCATAATGAGGTTTCTACCATATTTATTCATCATTCGGTTGTGCTCCCACTCCTATCCACGGGAACCGAATGATCCTACCTCCTTAATTATCGTGAGATTTTGCCCATTCCGCAAAATCATCATGTCTGTAATGGTTCGTTTAAACTGCAATGCTGATGATCACGTTTAGCACAACGGGAGCAGTATACACCGTTCCAGCGGCAAACGAAAAACGAACCACTCTTGTACAGGTCGGTTCGATTTTCCATTCATGATCAGGAGTTGCTCATGATGATGGATTCCAGCATGTTAGCTACATCTTCACAGGCGTCGGTTGTCGTTTCCAAGCGCTCGTAGATTTCTTTGCGTTTGATCAGTTCGATCGGGTCTTTGACGTTAGCGAACAGTTCTTTGATACATTCACGCATTACGTCATCGCCTTGGTTCTCCAGATCGTTCAAACGAATCGTATGCTCGCGGATTGCCAGCAGTTTTTTCTGGGAAAGCAAGTGAATCGCTTTTTGCATCTCATACGCACACTCGCGCAGAATCTCTGCAAAACGGTTAATATATTGGTCAGGCTCACTCAGGTGATACATATCAAAACGGGAAGCACAAGCTTCCATGCCGTCGATTACATCATCCATCGTCGTCGTGAGATCCATAATATCGTCACGTTCCAGCGGTGTAATGAATGTTTTGTTCAGCTCGGTAATGATCGTATGCGTGTAAGTGTCGCACTGATTCTCGTAATCTTTCATCGTTTTGGTGAATTGCTGGATATTGTTCAGACCCGCAACTTGTTCAGCGAAGTAATCTGCGGCCTGTACAATCGTATCCGCCATATTCTCCAGCGTCTCAAAAAAGATATCCTTCTTTTTAATACGCATTCCTCTAACCCCTTTTCACAATTGTGCCGAAACTTGTCGGCAAAATGCATTTTAAACGCATCAAACGCAAATTTGGCTCTGATAGCAACCTTTGTTATCTTATCAATCCGTACACCATTTTGTAAAGAATAGCTTATAAAATCATGCATAATTATCATACAAAAATCATACAACATTCGACGTCTACCCTATACATTACACTTAAAATGGATATTTCATCCATTTCCATCCATTTTTTCACCATCAATTGTAAGATGACTGTTAAATGAGCCGCTGTTCGGCACAATGTTATAGTAGGTCACTCCGGGCACAAATGGCACTTCTTTGCCATCCTGATAAAAGCGGATAACATCGCCGGATTTGCGACTCCATTGTCCCGAAATCATATTGCCTTGTTGAAATAAAATCGCCTCCCCACCAGAATTCATATCCAGACTGAGCCGACCGACATCGTCGAGTACTTTGTAGTCTCCGCCCAGCATGAGTACATTGGCGGCGGTAAGCACCTTACCGGTATTGAGATCGATATGATCCTCACCATTCATCTGACGTTTGTACAAACCAGTTGCTTCATTGTAGAGATAACCAACCTTGTAGCTGTCGAGCAGGAAGCGTAGTTCGATCGTAGTTGCTTGTTCGCGCGCAGTATATGCACTTCGTTCACCAGCAGGACTAGTGTTGCTTACCGTTGGATCAGACATTTCTGTAGCAGTGCCTGCCGTATTGGAATCCATGGCATCTGTTGGCGGCGTTATTGCAGCATCCGTTGCACCAGAATCCCCGGTATCGGTTGATGATGTTGCGGATTGCTCTGCTCCATGCACAAAGGAAAATGTCGGCAAAGTTACCGTTTCGGCATAGCCTTTTTTCTGTGCGGCTTCCCGTAGTTTGACTTCATTTGTGTACAGATTATGCGGAGCCTTGCGACTGGAATCGCGCCAGAAGGGAGCGCTGGCATTGGTGATCTCGTCCAGATGCTCTGTATCATCACGCTGCAAAATAGAATAAGCGTCCGTACTGCCACCAGCATGTACTAGCAAGGCATGAAGCGTATCGCCGATATGAATCAAATACGGACGAATACTGCGTACCGGACCGATCGTGACGTCACCATGATAACTCTGATACACAGCGATCAGCCGCGTAATCCCGCCTTCTGCCAGCACCTCGTACACCATATCCGCCTGTGCTAATCCAGATTGTGGACGCGCGGCAAGCGCATTGTTAATCATTACCGCAATCGGACGTGCATCATCCGGCTGCTCCACATCCAACCCGGTTAACGGTGCAGTATATGCAGGCTGCTGAACAGGTTCTTCCGGGATCGGCTCGGTTGACGGTGTTTGCTCTGGTACGGATACGGCTGGTGGCGCAGGCTGCGCTGCTTCTTCCGACTGGCACGCTGTAAGTACAGCGGCAAGCACCATGATACAGCACCAGCAGCTTCTTTTCAGGGATGACAATGCGTTCATCAGTTCCTCCTTGAATAGCAGAACCGCCATACTCGTATTCATTCCTTCTTGCTGCAATGCTTCGTATAATCTGCCATGTATATCCTTTTCGCTCAGCGCTGTATAGTCAGCGTAGCAGAGCCGGATGAACTTCGCATGAACAGGAATCATGGACAGAAGGGAATGAATGTGCATATTGGTTCTGAATCTAATATGACATATGAAGCTTAAACGAACCTGTAAACGTGCAACTATGTATTCTTCTGCTTCATATAATAAGCTCATTATATACATAGCTGATTCGCTAGCGGAACGGTATCCGATATATTTCTGGAATTTATATGTAAATTACTACGCTTTACAATGACTTAATATAAGAATATTAAAAAATAAGCTTGATTGTGATTTTTGTTACATATTAAATTTTAATCATGTTTTAAAATAAAGTCATGAAAGAGATGATCATTACAAATTGATTAAGGGGTGTATGAATCATGAACACATGGCTCAGACAAAACAAAATTGCAATGTGGTTGTTAACCGTTCTTCGTATTTATGTCGGCTTTCAATGGATTGAAGGCGGCTGGGGCAAATTGACTGGCGGATTCGATGCTAGTGGATTCCTGACAAATGCGATTGCATTAAGCACCGGGGAAAAGCCAGTCGTGAAAGCAGCATGGGCAGGCTTCCTAGAACACTTTGCCCTGCCAAATGTCGGATTATTCAACATACTTGTACCGTGTGGTGAGTTCCTCGTTGGTCTTGGTCTGATCCTTGGTACATTTACAACCGTCGCAGCTCTGATGGGTATGGTGATGAACTTTGCCTTCCTGTTCTCGGGTACGATCAGCACGAATCCTTACCTGATCCTGCTCGAAATCTTCATCGTCGTTGCGGGTGCCAATGCTGGTAAAATCGGTCTGGATCGCTGGGTACTGCCTTATCTGAGAACACATATTTTCAAACGCCAACCTAACCACGGCGATGGAACGCCCAATACGCCGAAGCATAACGCGATCTAACTGAATTTGCGCACTGTGTGCAGAGTTCGATAGCGTGTAGAAGAATAGGCTGTGTATGTACGGAATCAGGTATGGGGCAAGAGGAATCCATCGCAGGGATTACCAATTGAGCGTTACACATACCCTTCCATTGCAAACGTTCCTTGTATGACAACGATGCTCCGTTACGACAACGATGTTCCGGCGTGTATTTGCCGTAAATCAGATGTAGCGTCGGAATCAGATGATAACAATAGCCAGTCTCGTGTAGGCGGATATGCTGCTTAGACGAGACTGGCTATTTTATATGCAAATGAACTTGAGGTGATTATCCTCTCTTTGTCGTTGCGTCCATTCCACCAAACGCGCGTTGCAGATCTTGCTCGCCCGTTGATAGCATCAAGGCTACGTCATCCGGGCATTGCTCGGAATACATCACACGGATGATATGCCCTTGTTGTAGTTGTGAGAGATTACTTTCGAAAATATCTTTTTGCGTATGGATGGTGCGTGTTTCGCCGTTGGATCTAGTTAGGCTCAGTGTGAATTGTAAGGAAAGCTTGCCATTATGAGTGTTGCCAAGGTGCACAACGTCCAGTACTTTGGCATACAGCTGTTCACCATGACGTGCAATCTCTATCGTTTTCGGGTCTACTCCTTGCCGAATCATCTGTTCATTGAGCAAGGACTGCATATCGTACTGCGACACTTGACCATTGCGATCCAGACCGACCTGAGATGGATGCTTGGCAGAGACTAGTAGTGGAATGACACTACCCGGCTGGAATTGTGGCATAGCCGTTTGCGGGATGATGGCTTTGAACGATGCTGGGTAAGGCTCCTGTCCATGACGTGTGACCATCACTTCGATCAGTAACTGTGGTTGCTCATTGATGTATGTGCCCGTTTGCTGAATGTGTCGGATCAGACCGACCGCCGGTTCGCCGGATGTAACCGTGCGCAGACTGAATATGGTACTCAGAATAGGTGGGATACATACCAGTCCGAAGCCGGTGTATAGTAGCGGCTTGTACCATGAGGTATCAATAATGGAGAACGCGTCTCCGCCAGTGAAATTAGCATAGAGTGGTAGGAATAACACCGCCATCAAACATAGTATACCCGTTGTTGTCAGAATTTTAATCATTATTCATTCCTCATTTCACAGCAAAATTTATTCGTTATTCGTTATTCGTTATTCGTTATTCGTTATTCGTTATTCGTTGCAATGGAATATACCCGTAATAGCATTCAGTCAAGTGGTCCCATATAGATAAATGAAGATGGATGCGCGGGGTGAGTGCCAAGCCCGATCACATCGCCGGGACGCGGGATTTGCATCTTTGGTACGAGCGTCTCCATAGTATGGGAATAACGGTCACCACAATTCTCAACTACATTCAGCGACAAGACCACAATCGGATCAAAATTGACCAGTTTGCCCGTATCTGTGACAGATACGACGGTTGCCATTGCGGTTATTGCTACCTGACCGGATGATGCACATTGTCGCTGCTTGGCGGCTTCCAGCCCAGCGTTCATATGCTGACGATGTTCCTGAGGAATCAGCCCTTTGATAAGCATACCGCTCAAGCCTTTGTTTAACGCCTGATCTGCCTGCTGCAATCGGTCGTTAGAATCAGCTTTCTTTTTAAAAAATTTCATCATGGATCATATTCTCCTTTAACGTTCAAATGGTATAGTGTGGGTTGATTCGAGATGAATGGGCAAAGAACATATCAATTGGTTCACTCCTGCATTCCTATGGCTTACTTTCATTATAGAAAGGGTGATTGACTGCTACAATACGTTTGAGAACATACAAAAAAGCAGGCAAAATGCCTGCTTGAGTCACACAAAATGATAGGACTGTGCGGAGAATGGGTGCTTTTTTGCAAATAAATACGGAGAATCCGTCGTTTATAGGAGCGTGGATTGCGTTGATATTGCTTGTTTGGGCGAATATAACAGTGGTTGAGCAACATAATTTCACTTGATTGCATCTAATTCTCCACCTTTCGTTCTCTCACATTCCATTTCTAAACATTCCATCCTCCATCATCAAGCGCGACGCAGCACATAGACTAGCTTGCGATAATAAAGTGCTGCATCCTTGTATCGTCGCTGCTCCTCCGCCACCGTCGCTAATCCTTCATACAGCACACTCAATCTCTCCTGCTGACGAATCTGTTCAAAATACGGCAAACATTGCAGCGCCTGCTCAGCAAACGACTCATTTTGCCCGGCGGATAGCGATAGCTGACTTTCATAAAAGCATAGCGACATCTGCTGATCGGCGGTCAATGTACATGCACGCAGCATATCCAGTAGCTCCACCAGCTTGCCCCAGCTCTGACGCGTCCAAGCGATATCGCAGCGATAGATCAGCAACGTCGGCTCCCACTGCTGCTGGACTTCTTGCGGCTGCATCTGCACGATACTTTGAAAGTTATCAATCTCTTGCTCTGCCTGCGACCATTCCCCACTGCGGGTGAGCATAATAATGCGATTGTTCATAATGGCGCTTAGCGTATCGCTCTGCTGCTGTGTATGTACGAGATGCGCTTCCGCCATAGATAGGGCGGTTAACGCTTCCTGTGTCCACTCCATCGAAAAGCAATATCCGCTATACAGCACATACAAACCGGATAACCGATGAAACATGCGTTGTTGGTAGATATGTGAGGTGATCGTTTCAAAAGAAGCTTTGGCTTGTTCCAATTGCCGCGTATGTACATAAGCTTCAAGGCGAATCTGCTGTGCCGTCAACCATGTTTCGCTGCCATGTGCCAGCAATGGTAGCCACAATTCCAATTGGTGTAGCACATCATGATATTGCCCGAGCGAACGGAAGTGCTGGATTTTATAAAAAAGCAATGCTTGACGTAGCGGTGTCGGCAATTGAATATGATCTTGCCGTCCGAAGTGCTCCAGATATACGTTCAAATAGGACTGATGTACATACCGATACGCATCCTGATCGTTCAACTGCTGATAGTAGGTCGCCTTCATGAGTGCGGTTGTCAACTCCACAGTCAGCGCTGGATGCCGATCCGGCAGAACATTCACGCTCTGCTCCGAAATGGATGAAGCCTGTGCCGACAACATGTCCACAATTCGCTGTGCTTCTCGTAAAATATGCTCCTCAGTGTTGTCCGTCTGTGTAATATAGTCCGTCTCTACGCCAAGACGCTGTGCTACAGCTTGTGCCAGATCATCCGGTAGCGGATAACGCCCCGCCAAAATATTGGAAAAGTGCGCCTGTGTCACCAAGCCGTCAGTTAACTCCTTGCGGGACAATTGCTTCTTATCGCAGAGGTATTGTATTCGTTCTTTTAGCATACAGATTGCTCCTTCCGGCATCGCTTGCGTATGCTCTCCTGTGTGCATATGTTGATTCGATCTCTACATTGATGAACAGTTACTCTATATTTCAGTAGGATCATACGCAGCTCGTATACACACAGGAGATTTTCAATCCCATTATAGGCAAATGCACACAGCAACTCAAACGATGCGGAATAACCTTCAACCTAAGTGTTCCATGATCACTTTTTTCAAATGCTGTGCTGCGGTTGAAGGCTCGTCAGACGCAGCAATGGCGGAGATGACCGCGACACCATCGGCACCGTCGATTAATACCGGCGCAGCATTATGTTCGTGAATGCCGCCGATGCCGACCAGTGGGATAGTCAGTCCAGAGTGGCGTAATTGCTGGATAACTTCTGTGCCGCGTACTGGCTCTGCATCGTCTTTGGATGTGGTGGGATAGATCGGACCGATGCCCAGATAGTCTGCTCCCGCGGCGATGGCGCGGCTGGCTTCGACTAGTGAATGGGACGATACGCCGACAATTTTGTCAGGACCGAGGCGCTCACGTATCCATTCTGCCGGGGCGTCGTCCTGTCCGACATGCAGCCCATCCGCATCCAGCTCCAATGCCAGCTCCAGATCGTCATTCACGATAAACGGCACCTGATGCTTCCGGCAAATATCCTGCAAACGCCGTGCCAGCTTCACATATGCTGAGCCGTGCAGCGCTTGTATGCCCTTTTCCCGGTATTGAAATAGCGTAACGCCACCGGCAATCGCCTGCTCCAGTACCTGCTCTGGCGTATGCTTGCAATTCACACTGCCCATGACGAGATAAAGAGGCAAGCGTTCACGTATCCATTGTATGCGTGTTGTCGTACCGCTGGATGGTAGATGATTCATCGTACAGCACCCCTTTTTCGATAGGCAAAATGATTGGTCGGTCCGTGTACGGAGCCGATGCCCAATCCGTCTTCGATTGCTGCATGCACGAATGCTTTGGCGGTTTGTACTGCTTCCAGCAATCCGTTGCCTTTGGCTAATTCAGCGGTCATAGCTGCGGAATAGGTACAGCCCGTGCCATGCGTATGCGGAGTGTCTACACGCGGACGCTCTACATAATGAAATTGCGTACCGTCGAACAGTACATCGACTGCTTGCGCGGTGGATGTATCATGCCCGCCTTTGATAACGGCGGCACGAGCGCCCATCTGAACAAGTTGCCGCGCCGCCTGTTCGCGTTCGCTTAGTGTGCGGATGGTGTTACCCGTTAAGAGTTCCGCTTCCGGTACATTGGGCGTGATGACTGCCGCCAGCGGCAATAGCTCCTGAATGAGCGCTTGCATCGCCTGTTGTTGCAGCAGTACGGAACCGCCCTTTGCCACCATCACGGGATCGATTACCAGCTTGCTCCACTCATACTGTCGCACGGCTGCTGCCACTTCGCGAATAATGTCAGCGCTGAATAACATGCCGGTCTTCACCGCATCCGGCTGTAGATCGTCGCCGATGGAATGCAGCTGCGCGACCACACCTTGCTGCTCAACAGGATATACGCCCTGTACGCCGGCAGTATTTTGCGCGGTAACAGCGGTCACTACGGACATACCGTATACTCCTAGCTCCTGAAATGTTTTCAGATCTGCCTGAATGCCTGCACCGCCGCCGCTATCCGAGCCAGCAATCGTTAATGCCTGATGAATACGCATCGTATATTCTCTCCTTTCTGTTCAAGATAGATGATGATCTGGCTGATGAATGTCTGATTTCTGAGTCATACGCGCCCGCTGCTGTACTTGCTCCGGCGTAACCGTACCTAACATATTTAACAGCTCGATCTGAAAACTACCCGTTCCATGCTGCCCGGCACGTTCCGCCGCCAGCTCCGCAGCTACTCCGTAAAAGGTCAACGCCGCTACCGACGACTGCAACAATTGCGCCCGACTTCCATCCGTAACCGCAGCAAATGCAGACACAACCGAGCTAAGTAGACAACCTGCTCCTGTGACCTGTGTGAGCAGAGGATGACCGTTGGCGATGCCATACACTTGATCCCCATCTGTCACCAGATCCTCAGCACCTGTAATGACCACGATGCAGTGCAACTGGCGCGCCGCCCGAATTGCCAGTTGTACGCGGTCGCCATCTCCGCCGCCTGCATCGACGCCTTTGATCTGCCACGCTTCTCCAATGACGTTGGCAACTTCCGCCACATTGCCGCGCACAATATCGACGCGCACTTCTTCCGTAATTTGCTGAGCAGAAGCGGTGCGGTAGGGCGTCGCTCCGGCACCTACCGGATCGAATACTACCGGTACACCGGCATGATTCGCCGCTTTGCCTGCTAACAAAATCGACTGCACGACATACGGATCAAGCGTACCGATATTGAGCATGACGGCTCCTGCCATCGCTGCTACATCCTCTACTTCCTCATGTGCAAATGCCATAAATGGCGAGGCGCCCAGCGCCAGCAATCCATTCGCAGTAAAGTTCGTAACGACAACATTGGTAATATTGTGAACAAGCGGCTGACGCTCCCGTACCGTTCGCAAAAAAGACATTCTATTTCCTCCTTCAGATGGTTTACAATACAAACAAACGCAAAAAGACCCACCGTTCTCCCGTAGGAGACAGGTGGGTCGTATCCTTTCACTAGAAACCGCCATGTTATGATCACAATGGCTGTCTGTTGCATGAACGAATCGATGTTCCACTTCCCTCCGCTGGTATCATCCAGATCAGGTTCCAAGGGTCCGGAACAATATTCCGTCTCAGCCGTCAGGCTCCCCTAGTGAAATGCGTATAACCTATACAGTTTGATTGTGCCTATACTAGTTGTTGCATGTTTACCATATCACGCTCATGATCATTTGGCAAAAAAGGATCGGTGTACGATACTCAGATCATCCAGTGCTGCCACTGTGTCTGTGCCGCTTCGCGCTCGGCAAGCCATTGGCGCGTATGATCCAGCAGTTCGCGTCGATGCGGACCGGATGAGTACGTATGGTCTGCCTGAAAAATAATCTGCTTATCACAGCGACCTTCCGTCCGTGTCCAAAATTCCTTTTGGTATAGGAACGAATAGTCGACCGGAATCACATCGTCGCCTGTGCCATGCACGACCAGCACATCGCCAGTAAACCGGCGTGCTTCTTGGAACGGTTGGAAGTTGCCCAACGATTCAAAATAAGCCGGCGTGAACGTATAGCTCTGATGATCTGCTTCCCCTTGAATGACCGCCTGCTCATACGTTTCGCGACCGACGATTTTGACAATATCGTTAAATGGATGACCAACCGCCGACCAGAGCACCAAATGATTCACACGGCGATCCCGCACCGCAGTCAGCAGCGCTACCGCACCACCCAGACTGTGACCGAGCAACGTTACACGCGTTGGATCAATATCATTGCAGTTGACGACATAATCCAATACGGTACGCGTCTGCTCAACCATGGACTCAATGCCCTGTTGACCATATTGACCACCACTCTCACCGCAACCCGCATAGTCAAAACGAACAACCATGTATCCGTCTGCTGCCAGTTCGCGCGCACTGTTGACAAACAGGCGATCTGTACCGATCCGATTGCCGATAAACCCGTGGCAGATCACGACCAGCGGTGTTCGCCCTTTACCCTTGCCTTCCGACTTGTGCTCCTGCGCCGGGTAATGAATACTGGCTGCCAGATCTACATCATGATGACGAATCGTAATATTCCGTTCCATGGTAATTCCTCCTTGTCTGTATGGTTGCTGCATGAGGCATGGCTTCATCAGCGCTCCGATATCCATTTCCTCTATTGTTAGATCTGTCCATCTACATGTCAGCTACACAACGCAAAGTGCAAACCAAATGGACAATTTCATTTAAAATTAAATAATTCCGATATGTTTAGTAAGTTTTATTTATATTCCTATAATATCATTTTGCCGAGTGAATTGTCAATCTTGCGAAAGTGTGGCAAAATAGTGGTTTCCGGGTTGATCGGTACATGCGTGCAAGTACGATTGCAAGCGCTATATGTATCAGATGCAGAGCGCCCTGCGCATGGCATCATAACCTGCGACATATCCCGTGTATTCCGGGTAATAGTGAATATACATATCCTGCATATCAGGTATGATCCGCATGTTCGTCCGTAACATTCACTGTCAGACGACAGGCGGTTTAACTATCATAAAATCTAGCGAGAAATGGAGGAACAGCTATGAGTACAGTGCGTCATTTGGTCAAAGACATCAATGTGATCCGGGATCAGCTCAATACGGAAAATCTGAACTATTATGATGATGTGATCGTCTATGTTCGAGATGCCCGGATCGAGCGCCAGTCCGGCGAAGAATTGCTGCTGGAAATGGGACAGCATCTACTGGATGCACAGAAACGGAAGCAGAGCGCCTTACAGCTGTTCGGCAAAGACTCCGACACATATGCCACTCAGTTGATAGAGAATTTGCCGGAGCGCCGGCAACTCAGCAAACCGATGTATTATATTATGATCGTCTGGATCGCGCTTACGTGGGTATTTCTACTGCAAGCACTTGCCGGCTTTTTCAAAATCAACGTCAGCGGCACGGGTGTCGTCGGCGAGATCAGTCTATCGACGCTTGTACTGGTTGCCGCTGGTGCGATCGTGCTGGTGGAGCTGGTCACGCGTGTAGCGAATCAGCCAGTAGAAAAGAGCGATCTGGATCGTCCGCGTATGCAGATCAACGCTCGTTCTGTATTGACGTATGTGGTCATTCTGGTCGCTATTATCGTGGTCGGCAACTATCTGCGTAATGTGATGCCAGTCGTGATCATTTCGCCGTGGATTAGCCTTGTCCTGTGCATTATCGGTATTCTAGGTCAAAAGTTTATCTTTATGCGCCGCTAACGAATGATCCCTTCTATACTATGAATGATGAAAAGGCACGCTGTCGCTAGATTGTGACAGCGTGCCCTTTTTGATTATGCGCGTGCACGCGCAGGACGGAACTCGCGCCATAACAAATATAGAAAATACGGCGCTCCGATCGCCGCCGTTACTAGCCCTGCCGGAAATTCTACCGGTGGTGCCAGAATACGCCCGATCATATCGGCAAGCAGCACAAGCGCTGCACCGACTAGTGCTGTAACCGGAATCAATATGCGGTGTCCCCGGCTGACTAGTCGCCTTGCCATATGTGGACTGACCAGACCAGCGAATCCGATCATGCCCGCCGCTGCGACCGAACCGCCAGCCAGCGCAATTGCGAATCCGAACAACAATAATCGCACCGGCTCCAAACGCAAACCAAGCCCGCGCGACGTCTCATCCCCTAGCGCCAGTATATCCAGCCGCCGCGCCAGTACCCATGTTACTGGCAACGCTAGCCCGATAATAGGTAGCGACTGTATCACCTGATCCCAAGTGCGCCCCCATAGCGATCCATTTAACCATAACAGCACGGTACTAGCATTCGCCGCAAACCGAGTCACGAGCAGTTGAACAAGTGTACTGCCGCACGCGCTAACCGCAATGCCGACTAACGCCAATCGTACGGGATCAATACCACCGCTATACGACAATCCGTACACTAACATTCCACCGACGAACCCACCAATGAGCGCCGCCAGTGGTGTCACCCATACAGGCTGACCGGGCGGCAATATTAGCACAGTCAGCACCGCACCTAGCGAAGCTCCGGCAGAGATGCCGAGCGTATCCGGTGCTGCAAGCGGATTGCGTAGTAACGCCTGTGTGATCAAGCCCGATACTGCCAATCCGCTGCCAACCAGAATCGCGACGACAATTCGTGGCAAACGGTAATGCAGCACAATATACCTTTGATCCGAATCGCTTCGCCCTGTCAAAGCTTGCAGTATATCCAGCCAGCCGATTGATACCGCCCCTACCTTGATACTCAGCAGACTTAGTAGCAGAACGAGCAGCGACAACATCGTCAATACCATCACATTACGCTTCATGCCTGCCTCCTGCTCTGGCGCCGTGCCAAATAAACAAAATACGGTGCTCCGATCAACGCGGTCACGATACCAACCGGTGTTTCCGCCGGAAAATTCACAAAGCGCGAGCACACATCTGCCATCGTTAACAGAATGGCGCCAAGCAATGCACTAAGCGGCAATAGACGGCGATAGTCCGTTCCTAACAAATAGCGCGCGATATGCGGTACGATCAAGCCAACAAACCCAATCGGTCCCACAACAGCTACCGCCGAACCTGCCAACAGTACAACAATCAGCGTCCCGATCAACCGCACTGTCCAGATTCGTTGTCCAAGTCCACGCGCCATCTCCTCACCGAGACTGATCAGGGATAACGAACGTCCCAGAAACATCGCTGCCAATAAGCCGATCCCACAGCAGATGGACAGCACATATACCTCATCCCACTGCACCCCCGCCGCCGAACCTGCTAGCCAGAATAATAGACGCGATGCTGATTCTTCGTTGAAGATCAACAGCCCTTGTGTAAATGAAGATAGCAGCGCCTGAATCACTACACCGATCAGCGCCATGCGAATATCAGCACGTCCGCCGCGAATCGCAGCACTCATGCCTACGATCAGCAACACAGTCAGTAATCCACCTGCGAATCCCGCCGCTGACAATCCCAATCCATTGATTGCTGGAAAATGGATCGTACAGAGTACAATTACAAACGACGCACCTGCATGAATACCGAATACACTTGGTGATGCCAGCGGATTACGCGTGAGTGCCTGCATGATGCACCCTGCCACGCCAAGCGCTGCCCCAATGAGCAGCACTGTCAGCATACGCGGTACACGTAAAATATGCAGCACAACATGGTCTTTGATCGTTTCCGAATTATTCAACACATATCCGACAATGCTTGACCAGCCAATCCATGCTGGTCCGATCATTAATGACAACAGGGCAAATATGAACAGCAGCACTCCCGCCGCTGCAAAGCAAAACAATGGCAAGCTGTAGATGCCTGTCCGTTTCGCCTGACTGTCGGTACGATTGCTGCTGCTCATCATGTATAGCTCCTGTTCATTTTAGAAATAACCTGCTGCTTCGTTCATAATGTTGTTCAATGCAGGCAGACTGCGCTGTCTGGACCATGTTGCCAGCTCCACCTCGTGTGCTTGACCATGTTGTACCGCCTGCAATTGATTCCAGAGCGGATTATCCTTTTGCGCGTCCAATACGGAATCGTTATCTTCATTGATTAAAATAAGCAAATGCTGCGGATCTATCGCCATCAGCTGTTCGGTCGTCATCAACTGGCTGACTTCCGCATCGTCCTTGAGTGCATAATCCAGTCCGGCTGCTGCCAAGAATGAACCGTGAAACGAAGACGTCGTTCGTACTTGGAACGAATTGCTCTCCTCTTCATCCGGTGCGATGATCAGCACGGATTGTCCTTGCTGCACCGCTTGGCGTAGCGTCTCCATTTGCTGCTTGTGGTCGTTCAACAGTGTCTGCACATCCTGCTCCTTGCCGAGTGCGAGTCCGATTTGTTCAGTGGACTGTACAATCTCGTCGTAATTAGCAGTGTCATTTTTGAAAACGATCGTCGGTGCAATGTCAGATAACTGATCATATACATTGGTGTGACGGCTTGTATCGGCGATGATCAGATCAGGCTTGAGCGTGCGAATCACTTCCAGATTCGGTTCAGAGCGCGTACCTACCGAGGTGTAGCCTTCAATATAAGAAAGGGTATCCTGTGGGAAACGCTCCGGTTTGTTATCGTCCGCCACACCAACAGGCTTGACCTTCAATGCCGCAACCGTCTGGGTAAAGCCCTGCTCCAGCACGACGATGCGCTCTGGGTTTTCTTTGACATCGGTGGAACCGAGATCGTGCTGAATCGTGCGCATACCGTTCTCGGCTGTCGCACTTTGTACCGACTCATTGCCGCTGGTGGCATTGCTATTTGTATTCGGAGCCGCGGATGAACAGGCACCCAGCAACAGACTGAAGCTGAGTAGCAGCATCCATACGGCAGAACGCCGCGAATAGTTATACATCATGTGAGACCCTCCACTGCTTTTTTCTTTTTGAGAATTATTATCAATATAGACATCATTCCCAATCGCAGCAATGGAGAAATCAGACTTACCAGATGGCATATTCGGACGACGCTGCTGCTGACGATATAACCCGGGCGCCAGCCCGCTGTACTTTTTGAACATTCGGCTAAAATGATACACGTCCTCGTACCCGACACTACGTGCAATCTCCTGTACACTGAGTCGGCTTACTGTCAGCAATTCACAAGCACGCTCCATCCGCAAATGCAGTAAATACGACGATGGACTTTGCCCGATGCCTTGCTTGCGAAATAGACGCGATAGATGACGTGTACTGCATCCGAGACGATCCGCCAGTTCATCCATCGTACATGGATCTGTATAATGTTCTTCCATATAACGCATCGCCTGTGCAACGGGATCAAGCATATGCTGCTGGTCTTCGTTGCCAAGCTGATGCAGAATCTCGTACATCATTTGCCCGAACAGCGCGTGCACCCGATAAAGATGCAGTGCATCACCAGTACGCAGACTATCGTACATATGTAGGATGCGATCTCGCATTACCAGCGGCTGCTCTGGTTGCAAATGATACCGTGTGCGCAGTAGCGTCAGGTCATCAGGCAACGCCTGCCGCTCTTCCCACTCCCCGTTCGGTCGGTAAAAGATCAAGTAACACGCTATGCCCTCTTCGCCCGCTCCCGGTCTCAGACTCAGCTTCATCCCTTTTCCGGCGTGCAGCAGATGAAACGGCTCAATCCGGCAAACATAATCATCCAGCACCAGCTGACCACTGCCACCGGTTACATAAATGTATCCATGGAGCGGCATCTCATACTTCGATAGCCGCTTGTTCTGTTCCAGCATTGTATATTCTATATGATCCACGCGCATGGAAATCTGATTCCACAGCGCGGTGTAACGCGCAATATCCATCCTCATCACCCCTGTTACCGCAGTCCAAATATCGATCATGCAGGCTGCAACACTGCAATCTATCTCTCTTTATTTTAATGATAACCATTCTCAATGACAATGGAAAAGAATGGCGAGTGTCGTACCAATTGTCCATATAGCGCAACCTGTTCCTTCCTTTACTCGTCAATACAGGTGAAGGATCTTGTCCATGATGTCGCCAATTTCATGCAGGATAGGCGAGCCTTGTTTGCTTGGACGTATGATTCAGGCAGCGTCATTTCCATCATCCGGTGTCAATTTTGTTCCATTCATCGACCGGGAATATGGTTATATAACGAGAGATAATCATGTGAGTTGAATATGCTGTTCGCTGCCGCAAATCACAACCATCAAAGGAGCTGTCATTATGAAAAAAGCAAGTCTTTTGCTGGCGAGCCTGATGCTAATCGCCATTTTGTCCGCCTGTTCAGGTACATCAGAAGCACCTGGTACAACAACACCGGAAGCTACCGAAAATTCGGGCAACACCGCCCCGGAGACAGGCACGACCACCACACCAGAAAGCACGCCATCTGCTGAAGAAGCCAAAATTATCGCCAATAAGCAGCTGGTACTGAATATGTATAACGATATTTTAAACGGTCATCAATTGGACAAAGCCGACCAGTATCTGGCGGAAGATTATATTCAGCATAATCCGTATGCCGCTACTGGACGTGAAGGCTTCGTATCGTTCTTTACGCCATTTATCAAAGAAAACCCGGATTACAAAGTCAATATGCGCGGTATGATCGGTCAGGGCGATCTGGTCGCTGTGTTCACGACACCGGACACATCCGCTTCGACTCCATCACCGGGTACGACTGAATCCAACGAATCGTCCAGCAATACCGAATCGGCAGCAAGCACCTCAGCTTCTACAGCTGTCGCACCGGGCGCTGTTGTAGACATTTACCGAATTGCCGATGGTAAAATCGCTGAACATTGGGACGTATCGCAGTCCGCTGGCAGTACTACCGATGACGCAGCTCTGCAAAATCTGCTGCCTTCGGCATCAACCGAAGCCAAGCTTGCTGACACAGATCGCGCAACAGTAGCTGCAAATGCCAGCTTCGTAAGCAACTTTGTTAACAGCTTCTTTAACGAACACAACACAGACATCGCCAACGAAGCCGTCAGTGAAAACGTCACGCAACACGGCTCCGATATCCAAAACGGTCGCAGCGCCCTGATCAGTCACTATCTGACGCAGTTCCGTTCCAACCCGAATAGCAAAGCAACCGTAAGCAACACGATTGCCGAAGGCGATCTCGTTCTCGTACACAGCCATATGCAAACTAGCGACACCGACCGCGGCAACTCTGTCATCAACATCTTCCGCGTCGATAATGGTCAAATCGCCGAAATGTGGACTCTGTCTCAACCTGTCCCAGAGAAATCTGCTAACGACAACACCATGTTCTAAATAAGCACAGGACACTACTTGAGGCATATGGTTGCATCTTCAGTCTATGCCTTTATATTGCAACACAACAATGCAAAACACCTGCTAGTTTTGAGGCAGGTGTTTTGCGTTGTTATTAGCTCAATCCCAACCATTGCACCAGCTCAAATCCCAATCCTGCCAAAATGATCGAACCTAGCAATCCTGCGACAAATGGACGTAGCCCCATCCGACGAAAAGTAGCCAAATGGACATTTAACCCCAATCCAGCCATAGCCATACCAATTAATAGATAAGCAATATCCACCATATGATCTGCCCAAGCTTCAGGCAAGATGCCTAGCGTATGCACCCCACTTGCCAGCAGAAATCCTACAATAAACCACGGAATCGGAATATCTCTCCAGCTCGCCTGTACTGCTTGTGCATTGACTTTGCGTTCTCTCGCATTCGTCCAAATTCCTATCAAAATCGCTACCGGCACTAGTAACGCTACACGCGTTAATTTTACGATAACTGCCAGATCGACCGATGCCTGTCCGGCAGGTGCCGCTGCTGCAATCACATGAGCAATCTCGTGCAGCGTCGCTCCGGCAAATATACCGTACCCATTAGCGCTCAACCCAAGCCATGGATATAATACAATGTACATCAATGTAAACAACGTACCTAGAATCGCTACTGTAGCAGCACCAATTGCTGTCTCGTCATCCGTTGCCTTCATTTGGGGAGCAATCGCCACCACTGCCGCGGCTCCACAAATTGCCGTTCCGCAAGCGGTCAGCACGCCTAGCCGATGTTCTACTTTGAAGCAACGAGCAATGCCATAAACGACGGGAATCGTAACCGCAATATTGATAACTGCAATTATCAATACTTTCGGTCCGGCATGAACAATATCCAGCAGATTCAACCGCATCCCCAGCAAAATAATCCCATAACGCAACAATCGTTTGCTTGAAAAGGAAATGCCTTCATGCCATTGATTAGGAATTCCAATCGTACTTCTCCAGATCATACCGATCAAAATAGCAATAACCAGTTGTCCCATTACACTCAAAAAAGGAAAACCAGATATATATTTGGCGATGCCAGCAATGAGTAACGTAATAGCTATACCTAGAATCCATCCTTTATATTGATGCGGTTTCGTGAGATATTGTTCACTCGTATGCATCCTGTTCACTCCTATTCTCAACTTACAATCATGCCTTTGCTTATATTCACTATAAAAGGCGCCAGTCAGAAAGAGAAATACGCATCTGCTATTTCAATGATAAGTAAAACTTATGATTACATTGCGATGTAGCAGGAAGCGATGTACGATGAACAACATGAGATAACGTTAAGGAGTGATGGCATGATTGTCGAGACATTGCGTGTATTTGTTACCGTAGCTGAACAGTTAAACTTCTCACGGGCAGCAGAATTGCTGAATTTGTCGCAACCGGGTGTGAGTTTGCATATACGGAATTTGGAAAATGAATTCGGAGCAACACTCATGCACCGTTCTCCCAAAATGGTCAAACTCACTGAGGCGGGTGACATTTTATATCGTCGTGCCAAAGAGATCCTCCTGCTTCATGAAGCTGCCAAGCAGGATATTATGCGACTGCATGATAAAGTGACCGGTTCCCTACACATCGGTGCAAGTTTTACGATTGGAGAGTATGTCTTGCCACGTATGTTGGCAACGTTTGCGATGAAATATCCGCAGGCAGATATCGAATTAACGATTGGCAATACAGCCGAAATTATTCAAGCGGTTCAGCATCAACGACTGGATCTAGGTCTGGTTGAAGGGGAAGTTTGGCTGTCTTCACTTCATATTCGCCCTTATGCAAAGGATGAGATGATCATTATAGCTGCTGCCAATCATCCACTAGCTGCGTTGCGCGTTGTGGACACCACCAATTTGAACAATCAAGTCTGGGTGTTGCGCGAGCCTGGATCAGGTACGCGTGCTTTTAGCGATCGTCTTCTGGATACTACTGGTTGTACGCCGAAGAAAACGTATGTATTCAATAGCAGTCAAGGTGTCAAAGAAGCTGTTCTTGCAGGTTTGGGCATCTCCATGCTATCCAGATGTATTGTGCAAAAGGAGCTTGAACAGGGAGAATTGGTAGAACTTGTAGTCAAAGGCATTCAGCAGGAACGGAACTTTTCTTTGATCACGTCTCCAGAAATGGCATCAACACGAGTTCATGAAGTATTCATCGAACAGTTATTTTCCTCATCATTATGATTCTTTAGTAACATAAAAAATGCTCCTTCTTTGTCCGATGTTATAGATAGACAACCTTTAACAAAGGATCAACTCACACAAAAAGGAGCTTTCGAAGACATGCAACTGAGACGTATCCGTAATCTAATCATAGTCATGCTCTACATATCGATTGCCTTCGTCGTTGCCTTCTATGTGTTGAGCCTGAAATATCCTCACGCTTCGGCATTCTCGTATGAAACATGCCGGGCGACCTACGATATGCAGGACGACCTGTTCCAGACCTTGAACGGCGATGCACCGGAAGCGGATCAACATATCGCATCCGCCGCTGAACTTCCTGTCGTCAAATCCGTATCTAACGGCAAAGCCAGTCACGTCGCGGTGCTGATGTACCATTATGTCGTACCGGAAAAATACAATGTCGAACCGAACAATGCCCGGATTAATCTGGAAGCATTTGAACAGGGTATGAAATATTTACATGACGAAGGCTATCATACCGCCACACTCAAAGAATTGGAGCAATATGTACGCGGTGAAATTCAACTGCCGGAGAAGACGGTCGTGCTTACCTTTGACGACGGCTATCAGAATAACGTGATTTATGCTTATCCGGTTCTAAAAAAATACGGCTTCCACGCCAACATCTTTATCGTCGGTACCAAATTGACTGCCAAAACGCAAACATTCGTACCAACTGCCAAAACAACCATTTCCCGCGCCGAAATGAAAAAAACCGCAGACGTATTCGATTACCATAGTCATACGTACAATCTGCATTACAAAAGTCTCGTGCAATGCGCTGAATACTATGTGGCTGGCAAAGACGGCAATCGGTTCAACCATGATATTGATCTGATGAAAAGCAAAACCGGGATCGACACACCATATTTCGCCTATCCATATGGCGAATACAACCCACAAATGATCTATGACCTGAAAACACACGGGTATCGCATGGCATTCACCGTTCGCCCCGGCTACGTCCATCCCGGCGACGATCTGATGTATTTGCCAAGATTGAATGTCACCTCTACGACCACGGTCAAGCACTTACTGAGCTTACCGGATGTGGATGATAAGAGTCTGGTTAAGAAGAAACAGTAAATATATATCCACCACGTCCCGACAGAAACGGTGCTGCTTCCAAGCATCGCTGTCGGGGCTTTTTTCGTATTCTGTATTTTGCAATTTCAGCGAGATTCACTCAAAATAGAAGGAAGCGGGTAATACGTTAATACATGCCACCGACACAGCCGACGAAAGTCTACAGGGACAAGCAGTTCTGCATCACATTGCTTATCGTCCTTGATGTCTCTGTTAACGGTCGGTACGCAACCATTGCCCAGGAGGATTTCCCATGACAATCGGCGAATGCCTGAATATGCTGCACGATAGTGTGATTCTAATCGATCTGACCCGTCCCGGTTATCCAACCTTGACAGTCAAACAATTGAAAAAGACGCTGCCGCTAGATGAGGACGGGTATGAAGTCCGTCTGCGCAGCTTTAATTTTGGTCGGACCCAGAAACGTTCCATCGCCAGAATCGACGGACCTAATTTGTGGAACGAAAGTTAACGCTGGTTTTTACACAGCGTTAACAATAACGGGCTATACTGGCTACATACGATGAAATGTTGCAGCATTCGACATTGCTGGTTCTCTGCTGCACCAACCTCTAGCACTACAACCCGGCAAATTCAGGAATAAAATCATGAACCGGAGGCATTATGGAAAACAAACATGGACATCACCAAGCGCAAGCAACTTATATTAACCGGGATCTCAGCTGGATCGAGTTCAATACCCGCGTTATGGAAGAAGCGCAGGATACCGATACACCGCTGCTGGAACGAATCAAGTTCCTCGGTATCGTTTCCCGCAATCTGGACGAGTTTATGAGTGTACGGGTAGCCGGTATCCGCAACCAGATCAAAGCTGGATATACAAAAAAGGATTTTACCGGTTATGCACCCGCTGGATTATACAAACGATTGACCAAACGCGTCGAGAAAATGGTCGCCCAGCAGTACCGTACATACCGGGATCTGTCGCGTCAACTTGTAAAACAGGGCATTATGCTTACTCACTATAACGATCTGAGCGCCACCCAGCGTAAAGCGGCAGATACGTACTACCATGAAGTGATCTATCCGGTATTAACACCGATGGCGGTTGACCAGAGTCGTCCGTTTCCCCTTGTACACGGATTAAGCGTCTATCTGTCGGTCGTGCTGGAGCATCCGAATCTCAAGGCATTGGAATCGGAAGAAGGCGAGGCGTATTATTTTGCCATTATTCAGATTCCATCCAATCTGCCGCGCGCCGTCGTGCTTCCCCATCGCCAAAACAGTAAAAAGCAGCAATATATTCTGATTGAAGACTTGATCTGCCAGCATATACAGACGTTATTCGGCGGCTATACGCCGATTGCGGTCGATGCCTTCCGTCTGACGCGGAATGCAGATCTCGATATTAACGAAGAAGATGCCGAAGATCTGATGGAAGAGATCGAGAACCAGCTGCGCAAACGTAGACGCAGTGCGCCGGTTCGATTGGAGATTCAGAAGGACTTCCATCCGTATGCACTTGCCCAGCTGTTAGAAGAATTTGATGTTAGTGAAGCGGTATACGAGATTGATGGTCCGCTGGATCTGGGCTTTTTGTTAAGCTTTTCCGATTCGATTGTTGGACGCGATTCCCTGCGTTACACGCCGGAGATCCAGCGCTATGCGCCAGAGTTTCCAGAAGGCAGTGAAACTGACTTTTTCAGTGTCATCAAGGAACGGGATGTGCTGCTGTACCATCCGTATGAATCGTTTGATGCGATTAGCGATTTTATCGAACAGGCGGCGGATGATCCAGATGTCATGGCGATCAAAATGACGCTGTATCGGGTTAGCGGCAAGTCATCGCTAATCCACTCACTCGCTCGCGCCGCTGAATCCGGTAAGCAAGTCACGGTTGTCGTGGAACTGAAGGCACGTTTTGATGAGGAGCGCAATATCGTATGGGCGCGCATGCTGGAAAAGGCAGGCTGTCACGTCGTTTACGGTCTCGTTGGATTGAAGACGCACGCCAAGGTCATTCTCGTCGTACGCCGCGAAGGTGCCGCGCTGCGTCGGTATATTCATATCGGTACAGGCAACTACAACGCCTCCACTGCCAAGCTGTATACAGATGTCGGTCTGCTCACCGTCAATCCACAGATCGGCGAGGATGCGTCAGAAGTGTTCAATCATATTACCGGCTACACGGAAACGCATGACTGGCAAGCCGTTGCGGTCGCGCCAAGCACGATGATGAACAAATTCGTCGAGCTGATCCGCCGCGAAGCTGATCATGCACGGGCAGGCAAACCGGCACGCATTATCGCCAAGATGAACTCGCTCTCCAATCAGCAGATTATCGACGAGCTGTATATGGCGTCACAAGCTGGTGTGCAGATTGATCTGATCGTGCGCGGCGTCTGCTGTCTGCGTCCGGGCGTACCGGGACTGAGTGAGAATGTGCGCGTTCGCAGCATCGTGGATCGTTATCTGGAACATTCCCGCATCTTCGCCTTTGACAACGGCGGTGAGCAGGAAGTATGGCTGGCAAGCGCGGACTGGATGACTCGCAATCTGACCCGCCGGGTCGAGTTAATGTGTCCACTGTTCGATAAAAATGCAAAAGCCGCCGTGCTCAATATCCTGAACCTTATCCTTGGAGATAACGTCAAAGCCAGAATATTGCTGCCCAGCGGCAATTATGAATTTTATAAAAATGGAGAACCGCCGCTACGCAGCCAGTTCAAGGCGTGGGAGATCAGCTCCTGGAAACCGTACGTACCACCAGCCGCACTCGGACATCCCACTCCTTCTCCAAATCTTTAACAGCTTCCGTAATTTCAACAACTTCCATAGAGGCTTCGGTGCGACATTGAATGGTCAGCTCGAAGTCTCTTCCTTTGCGTACAGCTTGCATACGTTCCACCGGCTGTGTTTCGCTCGTGTCCATCGATGCTGCCAGTTGCAACAAGGCGCCCAGACGACGAATACGCTCCTCATCATTCGGATGCAGGATATCGGCATATTCGACCGAAATGCGTCTTTTTTTAATTTTCCCCTTGCTGCCAAAGATCGCGATAAAGGCAACCAGTACCGTTTCCCGGTGATCCAGCCCTGCTAGTGCGCGTGTCGTCAATAGGTAGCGGGTATGCTCCTCGTAATCGTGGTAGCTCACCTTCATACCCACCTGATGCAGTAGAGCAGCTGTACGTAGCAATTTGACATTCCACGGATCATCCAGCCCTTCGCCTAACGCCTGATATAGCTGCACCGACAGATCAGCGACTTGACGCAGATGACGCTGGCGTGGCAATGGTTCGCTGTCCATTACCGATTCAATCTCGTATTCCAGCACATCGTCCAAGACAGCATTCGCTTTGCCACGTTCCCATTCAAAATACAGACCGTCGCGTAGACCGCTACCACTGATCACATAGTGCGCACACTGCATATGACGGAACAATGTTCGCAAAATGATCGTGCCCGGCACGATAATATCCGTACGGTTTTTGCTCAGACCAGCGATACGTTTGCGTTCTTCATTGGTCATGGACGGCAACTGCTGGTAATAATAATCCGTATCTTCTGCTTGCAGCTGGTATTGATGAATCTGCTCCATCGAATATTTGCGTTTGCGCTGATGCATTTTACCAATCGCACGGATCGTACCGCCTAGACCGACCATCGGCAGCCCGGGATGCTGGCTAATCCACGGATGTTCGTTGGCTGCTTTCATCACCATCGTTTCCAGTCCCGATATTGCTTTCTCGTCCCAGCGCCCTTCCTGCTTGCCGCCGAAGCGGACATTCATATTGACCGCACCAAATGGGAATGACACGCTGGAGATGCGTTTACGCTCCTGAAACAGCGTAATCTCTGTACTACCACCACCAATATCGATAATAAAGCCGTCTCGAATATCGATCCGGTTCACAACGCCAAGAAAGCCATAATGCCCTTCCATCTCGCCCGGCAGCAATTCGATCGCAAGTCCAGTTTCCTGATTCAAATACTGGATCACTTGCTCGCCATTGACTGCATTGCGAATCGCCGCTGTTGCCACCGCACGAATCTCGCTTACTTCATATGCCCGACTAACTTCAGCAAACTGACGCAGCACCGGTACGATCTGGCTGACCGACTCCAGTGGCATCACACCTTCCGGTGTAACGATAGCGCTCAGTCGCGCCGATTCCCGGCATTCTTTCAGTACTTTAAAGCCCATACCGCTTCCATTCTCATAAATGACCAGTCGAATCGAGTTAGACCCGATATCCATAATGCCGACACGGCTTTGCTTCGATGAATTGTGCATAGTATCCTCCTGTCTCTGCGGGCTTGGCAGGGTGCCATGTGTGCCTCCTGTCGATAGTCAGGCTGGATGATTCCGTACCGTTCTGCTCATCCCTCATGCTATTGATACCCAAATACTGTCCATGTTCTACAATGAATCACGGTTACAGTCTATCTTAATTGGCGCGGGTATACAATACAATGGCTTACCCCCACTTTCCGATGTGCAAACACTTGCAGTAGCAGTGTATGATAGGAAAACAATCAAATGAGGGTAAATACTATTGTGCAAAAAGTGCCATAATGATGATATCATTGCATACGGCGCTATATACGTCACTTTATGTAGTTGCTTCAACCAGCACCATTCGCGTCAAACCGTCTAACGGACTACCTAATACAACGGCAAGTTTTCCTTTCGTCAAGTACGGGATAGACGCGCCCACTCTAACCATGGCTACCATACTGGACCGGTTATTTTACAGGAGGATTATAGAAATGAATCTCATATTCGATGTAGATGATACGTTATACAATCAGCTGGAACCGTTTGGAGAAGCGTACCGGCATACGTTTGGTAAATACAAGTATGATTGCTCACTGGATGATCTGTTCATTCGCAGTCGATTGTATAGTGATGAGGTGTTTGAGCAGGTCAGTCGTGGCGATATGACTGATCAGCAGATGCATATTTATCGGATCACGCACGCCTTTGCCGATCTCGGAATTGATATTCCAGAGGAAGAAGCGATTAGCTTTCAACAGTGTTATGCGGACAATCAGCAGCGACTACGCGTCGACCCACGGATGGAAGAAGCATTGAATTTTGCGCGTGATCAGGGGCTACGGATCGGAATCATTACGAACGGTCCCGCTCAGCATCAGGCGGACAAAGTACGGCAGCTGCGTATGGAGCGCTGGGTACAGCCGCAGGATGTGTTCATTTCGGGCAAAGTCGGCATCGCCAAGCCTGATCCGGGCATTTTCCGTGCCGTCGAGCAGGGCATGCACATTCAGCCGTCCGATACGTATTATCTCGGCGACTCATATACTAACGATGTCGTCGGCGCCAAGCAGTCAGGCTGGTATTCGATCTGGATCAATCGCCATCAGCAGACTATTCCAAGCGATGCGGAGTTTCAGCCGGATTATGTGGTAGATAAGGACGATAGTGTGCTGGATGTGGTGAAGGCGATTTGGGCGAAGACGGCGGGGAAATAAGCATATGTTCCAGTCGTTCCAGCCACCTACAATCACATAGGAACATAAAAAAGAACCGGAACGCATTGTTCCGGTTCTTTTTGCACAGTATGGTCTCTATGCACAATAATTTACCATCTTTACCGTTAAAAGTCTAATTTTCAGGGAAAGTTACTGACACGTACAGTCAGAGATGAGGCATATGCAAGGAAATATGCTGCTTCTGTTCTATCTATTGTACGATGTCGTAGCTTACGTCTCCATCAGAATCCATTTCTCCAAATCCTGAACAAAACTGCGCATCTTACGCGCATACTGCCGGTCGATCTCACCGCTTTCGTACAATTCCTGTACCGTATCGCGCTGATTTTGCACGGCGCTAGTGATCAGGTTGAGCTTATTCTCATCCAGGGTAATATCCGGGGCGATCTTTTCGTTAAAATATTGGATGGAGCTCATAATTTTGCGATAGCGAGAAATGACTTTCTCTGCTGCTTCCTCATTCTGGTCAGTCATGCGACTGCGAATCGCCTCAATCGCTGCCGGACAGGATTGCAGCTTGAGATGCTTGAGCATGCGGATTTTGTCCAGTTTGCTGATCGGAACAACTTCGCTATCAGGCTGCTCGTCGTTCTCCGCATCTTTGGCAGGACCAATTGGTACGGGTACGTGCATCGGCAGCATCCCTTTCCATTTGTCCACACATTCAGCAATCCCTGTATCCATCCGATCAGTCAACACATTCTGAATGCGATCCAGCCGGTATTCAAATTCCATTGCCAACTCTGGCGTAATCTCACCGTTATCCCGCATCTGACGTGCCACTTTACGCTCCGCCTGAATCGCGGTCATGTACATCTCGATCTCCTGCTGATTCAAGTTCGCATCGTGCAGTAGCGTTGCTGGCTGCAAGCTATTCTGCTTGAACATGTACTGCGTAATGTCCGAGATCAGCATTTTGGCAGCATCACGGTTAGAATCATTCGTACTGGATTCGACCGATTGCACAGCTGCAGACAGAATTTTCATCCGAATCTGGTCTTCGGCAAATTTGCGCCGCATCTTGTTCTGCCCTGCAACATCTGCTGGTGTCATCTCCGTCGCCTCTGGTGTAGGAGACAGTAATGGCAGCAGCAGACTTGCCAGCACCAGTGACAGCAAAATCACGCCTGCGGCGATGAACAGAATCAATTCCCGCTGCGGAAATGCCGAATTGTCATCCAGCACATACGGAATCGAAAAGGCAGCCGCCAATGTTAGCGCGCCCCGCACCCCCGATAACGATGTTAACAAAATCCCGCGTACATCTGGACGTTTATCATCCATCTGACGACTCATGACATAACGAACGTTCCAATAACAATAAATCCAGATAAATCGCAGCACATACAGCAGTAGCGTAATGAGCGCCACATAGCCTAATACGAGCCCATTATTGAACTCTGGATTGGTGAAAATGCTGCCCATCACTTCTGGAATCTGCAACCCGAGAATCATAAATACTAATCCGTTCAGCGTATACACAATGACCGACCATGTACTTGTCGAGACAATCTGCATTTTGAGCTGTACCGATTCGGCGCGATCTTTTTCCATCGCATAGACGATACCGCCTGCGACGACTGCCAGGATACCAGATACCCCTACTTCCTCCGCGAGCAAATAAATGACAAACGGAGTCAAAATCTGCCACAGCACATGGACGGTAATATCCTCCATCCCCCATTTACGCACCATCACCTGACAGCGAATGAGCACAAACGATGCCAGCGTTCCAATCGCCAAGCCGCCCAGCGCAACTAGCAGGAAATTCAGAGACGCCTGCCAGAGGGAAAAGGTACCCGTTACCATAGCGGCAACTGCAAATTTGAACGCAACCAGTCCGGAAGCGTCATTCAGCAACGATTCACCCTCTAACAGCCGATGAATCGAACCCGGCAAATGAATCCGTTTCGCCAGTGAGCCAACCGCTACCGCATCCGTCGGTGACAAAATCGCCGCCAGCGCGAATGCAGCCGGAAGCGGAATACTTGGAATCAGATAATGGATCGCATACCCGCCGACAATGACGGTCACAAATACCAAGCCAAACGCCAGCAAAATAATCGGCACCCGCAGATGCCATAGCTCATTACGCGGCGTCTGACGTGCATCGTTATACAATAGCGGCGCGATAAACAGCACCAAAAATAGCTCCGGGTTCAGCTCCACCTTTAACCCGAATAAGGCAACCCCGATTCCAAGTACAATTTGGAATAGTGGCACCGGTACAAAGGGGACTAGCCGATTCAGCACGTTGGAGATGCCGATAAAAAATAAAATAACAAGCACTGCAATAAAATGCTCCATAGCTCTCCCCTTTCGATAATGGCGGAAGATTGCCCCGCCGATCAACACAGCATTCAGTCGGTTGTCAGATCTATCTTTATTTTACCATGCTAGGCAAGTAGAGAAACGGATGCTGTATAGGTTTGCTTTTCTATGTATACTATAATTAAATAAGTATCGAAATATGAATGTATCTCTACAAAAAGGAGCAAGTATCATGACCCTTCATTCCAATATATCCAATGTTGCCGTCATTCTGGGCGAGCCTTCGCGTGCCAATATGCTGACCGCGCTGCTCGACGGACGATTTCATACTGCTGGCGAGCTGGCTCATGCCGCCTCAATCACACCGCAAACTGCCAGCTTCCATCTAGCGCGTCTGAACGAACAAGGCTGGGTCAGTATGGAAAAGCACGGTCGCTATCGCTACTATCGTTTATCCAGCCGTGAGATGGCGCAGACACTAGAGCAATTCCTCGCTATCTGCCCAGTGCCAGAAGTGCGCTCGTTAACACAATCCCAGCAAATGGATCGGCTACGCTACGGGCGTACTTGCTACGATCATCTGGCAGGGCAGCTAGGTGTGACGCTGACAACGGCGCTGGTGCAACACGGGCATCTAGTAGCTACAGATGGCGAGTTTGAGATCAGTACGACAGGAGAAGACTTTTTTGCTAGGCTCGGTATGGATGTACCGCAACTGCGACGCAAACGCCGCGCTTTTGCCCATGCTTGTCTCGATTGGAGTGAGCGTCAGCATCATCTGGGCGGTGCACTTGGATTCGGGCTGCTGCATCTGTGTCTGGATCATGGTTGGATTGAACGCGTGCCGGGCATTCGAGCGGTAACGGTGACTGGCGCTGGGCAGGCTGCGTTTGATCGGCATTTCGGCGTGCAGCTAGATGTTCGTTAAGCAAAGGTTGGACGGATGATTCGCCGCTAATTTTCAACACCAGACATTACAAAAAGAGCAGTACGGCGAATCATTCTCCGTCCTGCTTTTTTCGTCGTTCGTCGTTCGTCGTTCGTCGTTCGTCGTTCGTCGTTCGTCGTTCGTCGTTCGTCGTTCGTCGTTCGTCGTTCGTCGTTCGTCGTTCGTCGTTCGTCGTTCGTCGTTCGTCGTTCGTCGTTCGTCGTTCGTCGTTCGTCGCGTCGCAAATTATCGTTTATCTCGCCAAAATAGTTAACTTTGCATCACAGGCAATCAACGATCACTTTCTCCTTGCAACTGAGGCACTTCCCTCGTGCCAAAGCGTCGATTCACCAGATAGATCCCCGCCAGAATACATATTCCACCTGTAATCAGCGACGGATACAAAGACTCACCCAACAGCAACCATCCAGTCAATACGCCGAAAAACGGTGCCAAAAACAGAAAGGCACTCGTACGCCCCGGATCACTGTTTTGTAGTACATAATACCAGCCCGCAAACTGTACAATCGAAGACATCAGACTCAGCCATAACAAGATCAAAACTGATGCGCCTGTCCAGATGAAAAACGGCTGCTCTAACAACGGACTACACACTAGCAAGATCACCCCACCACCCAGCATCTGGTACGCCGATAGCACCCATGTGTTCAACCCGCTACCCCAGCGGTTCACAAGCAGTGTCGCCGTTGCCCAGGATACCGCGGAAGCCAGACCGAACACTAGACCGATCTTCCATTGCAGCTGGGCACCGACCGTAATACTCACCCCGATCAGCCCCAACAGCACACCGATCCACTGATACCACCGATAACGCATACCAGCAAACAAGGTGCCAAACACGACCACCAGCAGCGGATTGGTAAATGTCAGAATCGACGATTCCCCTGCCGTAATCGTGCGCAAACTAATAAACACACAGCCCATCACACCTGCCGTCTGAAAAGCACCGATCAGCAGCATTTTCCCCCAGTCTGCCGCGTTGTTCGGATGTGGCTGACGCAGCACACGCACTAGCACCGCCATAATAAGCCCAGCAATGAGAAAGCGTACACCTGCCAGCAGTAGTGGCGATGCGTACACCAATCCCATTTTCCCGATAGCAAAGGATGACCCCATCAGGAAGGTAGTCAATACAATCAATACCAGCATGTGAATCCGATTCATCTATTTCTCTCCTTTAGTTATGCTTCAGCAGACGCATCATGCAACTGCCGAATAAGCATCATTCCGCATCATATAGATGGTATGTCATTACCCATTTATATGTTGCAAACGTCATATTTGCTACGCGCTGACATGATTATATCGTGAGACATCTTCAGTCGTGATCGAAATGTGGATTCCATTTGGCTAGGAATCATAAAATACGAGAAATATGTAGCTTTTGCTCTGATACAACGCAGAATAGCTGTATGCTCCGCGTTTTTAAGATTCTATACACACACAGGTATGTCGTATTTGCAGTGTTCTGCGGACTTCAGAGATGACATATTGTGCTGGAATGTTTCCTATGACAATATGATATCGAAGAAACCGTAATGATCTACCCCAACTATTGCACAGGCATACGAATGTATTCACCGATTGAGTAACGGAAATCTACCAATGATCAAGGAGTGAAGGTATGTTTTTGACAGAGCAAAAGATCACATCCCGTCTGCGTGAGCTGGACGGTTATCGTTATCGGGAAGCCATTATATTCTCTTCTTTTCAGGCGTTGGAAGACGAAGGTCAACAGATTCACGGAGCGGCACCGCAGCCAGATGAACAATGGACAACGATGAATCTGGGCGATAGCTGGAGCGGACGCGACCGCTATTTATGGCTCGCAGCAAGTGTAGATGTACCTGCACAATGGCAGGGCAAGCAGATTCTCGGACGTTTTCATTTTGGCAAAACAGGCGGTGGCACCAATTCTGGCTTTGAATCGTTGCTGTATGTGAACGGTCAGCCGTATCAAGGTGTGGATTCCAATCACATGGAGGTCTTTCTACCGGATACTGCTGCCGGACAGACGCAGCAGTTGACCTTTCGTTTGTGGACGGGGCTGGAAGGCGGCGGACAACCACGCTTGCAAACACATCAACTGAAAACAGCCGAACTGTGCTGGCTGGATGAAGCAGCGGACAATCTGTATTATACCGGCATGACGGTCATCGAGACGATTGCGGTGCTGGATGAACATGCACCAGAGCGCGCCGATCTGCTGCGCGCGGTGGATCGTGCCTTTCGCCTGATCGACTGGACGGAGCCGGGATCAGATGTATTTTATGAGAGCGTTTCCGAAGCGAGCGAACGATTAGAGCAGATGATTAGCGAAATTGGCAAGCATTCTTCGGTCAAGCTAACGGCGCTTGGTCATACGCATATCGATGTCGCTTGGTTATGGCGACTCAAGCATACGCGTGAAAAGGCGATTCGTTCCTTCTCTACCGTTATGCGGCTGATGGACAAGTTCCCGGAATATGTCTTTTTGCAAACTCAGCCACAATTGTATGACTATGTGAAGCAGGATGCACCAGAGCTATATGAACAGATCAAGCAAAAGATTGCCGAAGGTCGCTGGGAAGCAGGCGGTGCTATGTGGCTGGAAGCGGACTGTAACCTGACTAGCGGCGAATCGCTGACTCGTCAGCTGCTGCTCGGTACGCGCTTTTTCCGTGAAGAGTTTGGCGTGGAAAATGACTATCTGTGGCTGCCCGATGTGTTCGGCTATAGCTGGGCATTGCCGCAGATTTTGAAAAAGTCCGGCATTCATACGTTTATGACGACCAAGATTAGCTGGAATCAGTACAACCGGATGCCGCATGATACTTTTCACTGGCGCGGCATTGACGGTTCCGAAGTACTGACCCATTTTATTACAACGACTGAGCCATGGTCAGAGCCAGGCTCATGGTTTTACACGTATAATGGTCAACTCGTACCGAAGACGATCAAGGGCAGCTGGGAAGCATATCGTGACAAAGAAATGAACCGTGAACTGCTCGTCTCGTATGGATACGGCGACGGCGGTGGTGGCGTCAATCGAACGATGCTGGAAATGCGCCGACGGATCGACCGGATGCCGGGCTTGCCACATCTGGATACGGGCACCGCAGGCGATTATTTCCGCCGCTTGCAGGATACGGTGAACAATACTGACAGCTATGTGCACACTTGGGATGGCGAGCTGTATTTGGAATACCATCGCGGCACGTATACAAGTCAGGCATACAATAAACGTATGAACCGCAAGCTGGAACTATTGTATCGGGAAGCGGAATGGCTCAATGTCTGGCAAAGTGCTATCAGTACAGATTGGTCATCCTATCCGCAGCAGCAATTGAATGATGGCTGGAAAATCGTGCTGCGCAACCAGTTCCACGATATAATCCCCGGTTCGTCTATTCGCGAGGTATATGAGGACAGCACCGTGGAATATGCAGAAGCATGGCAGATCGGCACCGATGCACTTTGGCAGGCACAGCAGACGCTAGTTGCAGATCATACCGATGCCGCCCAGTCGTCAGCTTCTTCAACGTATACTGTCTGGAATTCTGCTCCATGGGCAAGCGATGGTGTGATGGTCATTCCAGCACATACAGAGGCGCAAACCGGCAGTTGGACAGATGCTCACGGCAATGCACTGTCTGCCCAGCTCAAGCATGATCATTGGGTCGTGCATGTAAAAGAAGTACCTTCCCTTGGCTACACGACGATCACACTGGATTCTGCTACGGACACGACGGAATACGCGTCTCCATTTACGGTGGAGCAGCAGCGCGTTCTGACGCCATTTTACGAGTTGGAATGGAATGAATATGGTCAATTAACAAGACTATATGATCGTCAGGCAGACCGTGAGGTGCTAGCAGATGGAGCCAAAGGCAATGTGCTGCAATTGTTCGAGGATAAGCCGCTGAATTTTGATGCGTGGGATATCGATATTTATTATCAGGAGAAAATGAAAGAAGTACAGCAGCTCACCCATACCGAAGTGCTGGAAACCGGCATGCTACGCACGGTGATCCAGTTTGTATGGAGCGTAGGACAATCGACGATTCGCCAGCAGATGATTGTATACGCGGATGACCGCCGCATCGACTTTGTGACCGAAGCCGATTGGCAGGAACGTCAGCAATTGTTAAAAGTCGCCTTCCCGGTCAATGTGCGTTCTACCGAAGCGACATACGATATTCAGTACGGCAATGTGAAGCGCCCAACCCATTGGAATACGAGCTGGGATACTGCACGCTTCGAATCGGTTGGTCACCAGTGGGCAGACTTGTCCGACCGCGGCTATGGTGTCAGTCTGTTAAACGATTGCAAATACGGCTACGATATCAAACATAATGTGCTGCGTCTGTCGCTGATCAAATGCGCCATCCATCCAGACATAGAAGCCGATCAAGGGCACCATGAATTTACGTATTCGCTGCTGCCGCATGAAGGCGACTGGTTGCAAGGTGGCACTGTACCTGCTGCATGGGCGCTAAACAGCCCGCTTCGTTATAGCGAGGGCAGCGCAGCTACTCCCACTCGCTCGTTGTTCACGCTATCTCATGCAACCGCCATGATCTCTGCCGTCAAAAAAGCGGAAGACAGCGGTCATATCATCCTGCGTGTACACGACTACTCTGGCAGTCGTCAACGTCTGCAACTGCATAGTGAGCTGGGTATTACGAGTTATCGCGAATGCAATCTGATGGAGAAGCCAGAGCAGGAAGATTGGACGCAAGCAGACAGCATCCAGTTTGTATTGGAACCATACGAGATCCAGACATTCGAGATTCAGTTGAACGACAAACGCTAAATACTAAATAGCATCAGATGGGATCAGCGTTTCGCAATTTGAGTATAAAAACAAGCACCGACATTCTTTTCAACAAGGAAAAGCGCGTCGGTGCTTGTTATTTGTTTTGTTACACATTGTTGCATTCTATACACTGTATCTGTGCTCATACCCAATCCACTTAGCGCAATGGTTAACTCAATTGCATTGTGGATATACAGGTATCGTCATTGGCAAATGTCGAGATGGTCTGCTCCGCCGTTTTGCCGTCTTGTTCTACCTTGACGGTATATGTATCATTACGCGGCAACCATAGATCGATAAATCCGTTATCGCCGGACACCTGCTTCTGTTGATTCATTATAATGGTGCCGGATGAATCTGTAATCGTCAGCACAAACTCCTGATTTGTCAGCTCACCCTGACAGCCAGTCAGACTGTGAATCTGGCAATCATGCGTCTTCTGAAGATAGGGCGCAATCGAAACGAAATATTCATCCTTTGGCAAATCATACTGGGTTTGCTGTCCATTTGCCGTAACCTGTAATTGATATGATGTGATCGATGCGGACTCTACTTCCTTGCCTTCTCCTTGCTTGCTGCTGATCTGCTGTACCAGCTGCTTCACTTGCGCAGGAGCAAGGGAAAGCGAACTCACTTTTGTCGGTGTGGGCGATGCGGCTGGTGTACCGGAACTACATGCAGTCACAACCGCTAACAACAGAGCAGCGGGTGCAAACATAACAATGGAATGGCGCTTCATCTTCATGTTCCTCCTTGTCATTGAGGTCAAACGAAACTTTTTCGTTTGATTGGCGTTTTACTTATAGCTTACATACAATGTAATTCATTACCATGCAAAAAGAAGACTTTATCTATCACATGTAGCACGTTTCAGCATCAAGATGCGTGCCGTTTGCTGGCTCCTGTCTACTATAGCCAACAACAACTAGTAAAGGCTGTTACATTTGGCATAGTCTGGTTCATGCCTTCTCACACACTTTTCACATATATTTCTGATATAACTAAAAAACGAAAACTGGTACAATGGCTGCGGCTGTCCGCCGATAAACATGTATGAAACCAAAAGTCAACCGCCGTGCTGTTACTATTCTTCAGCCGGAATGTAACTTTTCGCACAATCAATTGTTTTAAGATAAATGAGGATTGGCGCCGCAACGCCGTTTGCTGCCCGTATATTAACATCAAAGGAGACATACCTAAAAGCATGCGTAAGCCTTGGAAAAAGTATATGTTCGCCCTGCTGGCGATGCTGCTCGTCGTCTATGTGCTCGGGGTGAATTTCCCCAAATCTTCGGTTGTAGCCCACAAAATATGTAGTTCCTGGGTCGCCGCCAAAAATGAAGCCTTCTATCTGGAGCATCGCGATGTGCTGGATCAACGCAATGTCGCGCTCGCAGCCGATTATGTGGTGCCACAAGGTACTGCTGACAAGGTGCCTGTGCTCATGTACCATTACATCGTTCCGGCAAAATACAACACAGAGCCGAATAACAATTCCATCATCAATCTGGAAGCGTTTGAGAAAGATATGCAGTATCTGCATGACAACCACTACCATACCGCGACCTTGCAAGAACTGGAGCAATACGTCGATGAGCAAAAGACAATGCCGGAAAATACGGTTGTACTTAGCTTTGACGACGGCTACCAGAACAATATGATCTACGCCTATCCGATTATGAAAAAGTACGGGTTTCACGCAACGATGTTTGTCGTCGGCTCCAAAATCCAGTCAACGACGCAAACGTTCAACCCGTCCAAAACGAGCTATGTATCGCGTGCCGAGATGAAAGAGAGCAGCGATGTATTTGAGTTCAACAGCCATACGTACAACCTGCACTTCAAAGCTCCACTCCATTGCGGTGACGATTATGCCGCAGGTATGGATCAGGACAAATTTATGGCAGATGACAAAATCATGCGCGCGCAAGCAGGCATCGACACACCATATTTTGCTTATCCATTCGGTGACTTCCGAATGCAAATGATCTATGCGCTCAAAGAATCCGGTTACCGCATGGCGTTCACCGTCCATCAGGGCTTTGTCCGCCCCGGCGATGATCCATATCAACTGAAGCGCCTGACCGTCATTTCCACCACCAACCTGCCGGAACTGCTGCACATGGATCATGATCCTGACGGCTCAGCACCGGTCGCATTTTAGCAAAATATAACACTATACTTATCACATCTCTCATCGCAAAAAGCCTCTTTTCCTGTGCAATTTGGCAACCCTATAGGGTATACCTGTTGCATATGGAAAAGAGGCTTTTTATATTGTATACATCATTTGTATGAAAACAGATACGGCTGCATCAACGATCCGCTACCGCCGGAATATCTGACGCATTCGATGCTTCCTGTGGACGATCCAGCAGACCGCCTGCACCGTAATCAACAAAGTTTTTTATAAATTGCAATGCTTCGGCACGAGTCAACGACTGATTTCCTTTAAACGAAGATACCGTCGCCTGCCCGGCATCGCTACCGTTCGCCAGCCCAAATGCCAGCAGATAGCGAATCGCATTGTCGCCACTAAAATTCACACCGTCCGCTGCCGAGATCAGCTCAGCGACTTTGGCACGGGTAATGACTTTGCTGCGGGAGGATAGATCGGTATAGCTGGATACCGGATAACGGAGCGCTTTGGCGCGAACATAATAGGGAGATGCCCAGTTGCCTTTGCTGCTCGCGGTCACTTCCGGTTCATACGAACGGATGATCATTGCCAGAAATTCAGCTTCCGTTACCGTCTTGCTCGGCTTGAAGGTGCCATCTGCATACCCTTTGACCAGACCGGCGTTGACGCCCCATTCAATCGTATCATATGCCCAGTAACTGTTCGATACATCGGAAAAGAGCGTTCCGTCCGCCGCCTGTGCTTGCTGAGCTGGCAAGGCAGCGGTTATGGTGAGTAACAGGCACAGACTGAGCAGCAATCCTGCCAGTGTTTGTTTATTCATGATTGTACACCTTTCCTCATCTAGCGGCATGCCGTGATGAATGATCTTATCGGGTAGTAAATTGCAGAATGAGCGGGTTGGTCAGTGCATTGGATTGATCGGTATTGGCGGATGCTTTGCCTTTCACGCCTTTTTCCAGTACAACGGTGTACGTCTGACCGGAGCTGAAGCTACCGGTTGTTGGCGTAATGAAGATACGATTGAATTTTACATCCAGCTTCACATTGCCTATGGCGTTGCCGCTGCTGTCCAATACGATGACATTGTCCGTATTGATCGTCGTTGGATCGATATATTTGTACTGACTGTTCTGCGTAGCAACTTGCAAGCTAATGCGGACAGGAACGGTATTCGGCAAGCTAGTGCGCGTCGGTAAGTCTTTGATACCGAGACTTTGTTTCAATTGCGACAGTTGCTTATTGAAGCTGGCATCGTTCAATCCACGACCGGCAAAACTGGCTTTGATCACATCTGCGGCTTTGCCAGATGTTTTGGCGTTGCTTAACTGCTGCTGCGCCTTCTGTGTCGGTGTGAGTGATGCGGTTGGTGTCTGAGCGGCAGGTGTAGTTACGGTAGCTGGGCGTGGTGCTGCTGCACCGCCTCCACCACCACCGCCCCCGCCTCCGCCGCCACCAGCAGCAGGTACAATTGCTACTTGATCTGTCGGTGCTGGAGTAGTTACGACCGGTACAGCTACAACAGGAGTCGGTGTAACGACTGGCGTTGGTGTGACTGTCGGTGTTGTATTTACGGATTCAGTCGGGCTATTGCTTGGCGTATTCGCAGATGATTCCAGTGCAGACGTTTTTGCACTTACACTTTTACCTGCGGATTCATTGCCTTTTTGGTCAAATGTTTTCATTGTAAAGCTGTATATAGTATCTGGCGTTAATCCTTGCGCGGTATATACATTGTTTTGTACGGTTTGGACAAGCTGGCTGCTGCTGTCATAGACATGTACACCGGCAAAGTCGCTATCCGCTGGATTTTGCCATTTGAATGTAATCGTGTCGGTGCCGATCTGACTTGCTTGCAGCTGACTCACTTCGCCCGGTGCCGTTGTATCCATTTTCGGACGGAAGGTGACAAAGCCATATCCGTATTCGTTATCCCGTCCTGCTGTTCCAAGATCGACAGCGTAATCCTGCAATTTACTACGTAGTGCCGATGCGGATAAGGATGGATTTTCCTGCTTCAAAATCGCTGCCATCGCAGCGACATGTGGCGCCGCCTGTGATGTACCGCTAGCGATTGCGTATCCGTTGTTCAAATACGTGGAGATAATATCTACACCCGGTGCGGCTACTTCTACTTTGGGACCAGTTGAGGAAAAGCTACCGCGTTGCAGATTTTGATCAACCGCTGCAACTGCGATCACGCTGCTGTATTTGGCAGGATAGTTGACCGTATCTGTACCAGAACCGCTGTTGCCTGCTGATGCGATGACAATGATACCGTCCTGATACGCTTGATCCAGCATATTGTGCAGCAACTGGGAATCGTATTCCGTACCAAGCGATAGGTTAATCACATTCATATGATTCTGGATCGCCCAATCGACGCCTTCCAGCACATCCTGTAGATTCCCTTTGCCATCCGAACCCATCGCTTTGATCGCATATAGCTGTACGCCCGGTGCCATACCAGTCACCTGACCATCATTATTGTGAGCGGCGATAATACCGGCGACGTGTGTACCGTGCCCATTATCGTCGGCATAAGAAGTCGTATAATCGACTGTCGATACACCGCCAGCTACCGTCAATTCGGAGTGCGACGCGATACCGGAATCGATAACAGCAACCTTGATGCCGGCACCGTTATAACCTTTTGCCCATTCCAGATTCGGTTGCTCTGCTTGGTAATTCCAACGCGATTGTTCATTGGCATTTACCGGATCGGTGCTTGCCAGCGGCGTAATCTCGTCATCTGTTAATTGAAAGGGAACATTGCGTTCCACATAAGCAATATTCGGGTCATTGACCAGATCGTTCAGGTCAGCCTGCGTCACGGTTGCTGATACAGCAGGCACTGTCTCAAATTCGTGCTGTACTTCTACGCTTTGATCCAGCACGGCTTCTTTGCCGTCCTCATTTTTGTATACAACGATAACATCCTGCTCCGCACCTGCGGCGAATGCCTGATTCGGTCCGTATGCCGATGTCGTGCCAACGAGGCAGGACACGGTAAATAACGAAGCGATCCACAGAGTCATTGTCTTTTTCCTCATGCTGTTTGTTTCCTCCCATCCGGCTTGAACGCAATACGTATTGCTGCCGGTCTATATAGTGGATGGTGCTGTGGATAGCTGGAATGTCGCCGCCCTGCAAATGGATTCGGTACGCAAAGAACTGGTATATAGAAAAGAGGATGCTATCTTTCTCCGTAATCATTCGAGCTTATTCGACAAGCTAACTTAGTGAGATATATCGGATGTGTTTCTGGCTTTATGTATAGCAACTATAAAAAAATCCCCCTTTTTCACAAAGGAGGATGGGAATTTCTATTTTGTATACAAACATTGTCATATTGGTATTCAAATTACATACATATGACAATTGGGGCGTGCATTAACCACGTTTTACTTCCGTACCTTCAAATACTTTAACATCCAGTGGTGCTGCCGCAAATTGCTGCATATCCTGAACGAATTTCTGGAAATGAGCAGTACCATTATGCGCTTGAATCGCTTCATTGTCTTTCCATTCTTCTACCATTGTGAACAGGTTATCCTGCTTCACATCGCGTTTCAGTACGTAGCTAATGTTGCCTTCTTCGGCTTGGGATGCTGTCAATAGCGCATCCACTTGTGTGAGAAATTCATCTACTTTTTCCGGTTTGATCAGCATATTGGCATGAATAATAAACATAGGGTGGTTCCTCCTCATCGGTTATCAACTGTATGTTGCTTACTTTATATAGTATAAATCATTTCGATCTAAAAACCAAACGCCGCCTTATTCAGCACATTGCAAGCCGTATTCTTTACATGAAAAATAGCCCGGCAGCGGTTGAAGATCAACCATTCTACCGGGCATATCTGCATCAGATCAACAGATTGAACAAATTCGGATCGCGGTTCAACTCCACATAGCGGATGCCGTGATCTTCCATACGCTGAATGAGTGCACCGTAGTCATCCGGCGAACTCAGCTCAATACCGACCAATGCCGGTCCGTTCTCTTTGTTGTGCTTTTTCGTATATTCAAAACGAGCAATATCGTCATTCGGACCAAGTACCTTTTCCAAAAACTCACGCAATGCGCCTGCACGCTGCGGGAAGTTGATCGTGAAGTAGTATTTCAAACCTTCGTAGATCAGGGAGCGTTCCTTAATCTCCTGCATCCGGTCGATATCATTGTTACCGCCACTGATAATACAGACAATCGTCTTGCCTTTGATCTGCTCACGATACATATCGAGCGCAGCAATCGGCAATGCGCCTGCCGGCTCGGCAACAATCGCATTTTCGTTATATAGATCAAGAATCGCGGAGCAGACTTTGCCTTCTGGGACTTTGACCACATCGTCAAGTACTTCGCGGCAAATGTCATACGTCATCTGACCGACCCGCTTCACAGCTGCGCCATCGATAAACTTGTCGATCTCATCCAGCGTAACGACTTGATTTTGTGCAATCGCTTCGCTCATGGATGCCGCACCAAGTGGCTCTACGCCAATCAGACGTGTGGACGGGCTGATCGTATGAATATATTTGCCAACGCCAGCTGCCAGACCGCCGCCGCCGATTGTAATAAACATATAGTCTGCTGGACGATCCAGACTTTCCATAATCTCCATGCCAACTGTACCGTTACCCGCGATAATATGCGGATCATCAAATGGATGGATAAAGCTCATATTGTGCTCGGTGCATGTTTTGATCGCTTCCGCATAAGCATCGTCAAACGTATCACCGATTAGAATCACTTCCACATTGGCACCACCGAACTTTTTCACCATTTTGACTTTTTGGTTCGGGGTTGTGCTTGGCATATATACTTTGCCGCGAATGTTGAGCTGACGGCACGAAAAAGCGAAGCCTTGTGCGTGGTTACCCGCACTTGCGCAGACGATGCCACGTTCCAGTTCGTCAGTGGACAAGCTGCGAATCCGGTTGTACGAACCACGAATTTTGAATGAGCGTACCATCTGCATATCTTCACGCTTCAAATACACGTCACATTCGTATTTCTCGGACAATGTGACATCGCGCTGTAGCGGAGTGCGTACAATAACATCGCGCAGCACATGATGTGCCCGTACAATATCCTCCATGCCGACTGTTTGCGAATTGTGTTCCTCCGTTGCTTTCATTTCTTTTCTCCTCACTCCAGACGCCCATCCCGTCATGTTTCGTTTTATTGTCTACGCTGTGTACCGTTGGACTTAATCTGTACTCATACTACATGCTGTCAGAAACGGATGCAATTGAATATTACGAATTCTGTCATTTTTCTAAAGTACTCCTATGTATATGTAATTTCAAGTACAGGTTGTGTGTCGGCTATAGAATCAGTACCGATATGCAAAACGTATACAAAAAAGCCGCCCTGTTCCATCCAGTGCGGCAAAAGACTTCATTCCACTACGATGACGTCTACGCCCATCTCTTCCAGCTCGTGAATCGCCTCTTCTGGAAGCTGATCGTCCGTAATAAAACGATGCAGATCCTCCATACCCATAAAACGGACCAGCGACTTGCGGCGAAACTTGGAACTATCGGTCAGCAGAATCAATTCGTCGGAAATCTCGATAATTTTCTTTTTTAATTGTACATGTGCTTCAGACGGTTCCGTTAGTCCCCGCGTCAGATCAAAGCCGTGGCAGGAAAATAGAAACTTGTCGACATGATAGCTCTCGACCATCTTCTCGGCATGAATGCCCGTATTCGCCATCGAATCCCGATCCAGATAACCGCCGATCAAAATCACATTAATCTCTGTCTTCGGCACCAGTTCATTGGCAATCGCCAGCGAATAGGTGAGTACGGTCAGCGGACGGTTCGGCAATTGCTTCACCAGATGCAGACAGGTTGTGCTTGCATCTAGAGCGATAACGTCACCCGGCTGAATGAGCGACAGTGCGTGTTCCACGATCGCCTTTTTCTCCTGAATATTTTGAGTCTCCCGCTGAACTGCTGGAGATTCGTATTGTTCACGGTTGCGGTTGAACACCGCGCCACCGTGCGTACGCACAACGATTCCTTCGACTTCCAGACGTTCCAGATCACGCCGAATCGTCTCCTCGGTCACATTGAATCGGCGGCTCAGTCCAGATACACGGACTGTTCCTTCCGCTTCAAGAATTCGCAGGGTCTCGAGTTTGCGTTGTGCTGCGGATAATGCATCTTGTCGCCTCGGATTTTTGCTGCTCATTGAGTACACCTGGCCTTACTATATATATTGTCAATCGGGTCTGCAAGCTTCGGATTTTGGTGGAAACATCAGTGTAGAATACAATTGAGGCATGCAACAATGAAATATAGGCTACATGCAGTCGAAAAGGTATTGCGATTCCAGTATCTTGCTTGTGTATTCCGTTCTGCCTACAGAAAGATCATTGGGCATGAGAACAGCATGTAAACGCTTATGGTTTTATACCTGTTATGATTGCACGTCTGCAAAATGTTCATATATTTCAATATACCGTATTTGGAGTTTCGTCACAATAAAAAAGGACGTATTCTCTTATTTTGACTTTGGATTTCTTGAATCCATTCCATTTATTACATTAATTGGTTGTGAAACGTTTCGATTGAATGCTACAAAGCAAGAGATAATAGGAATCCACTTCACGATTGTACTCTGACCTTACTTCATACCTATAACAAACCTATAACAAAGCCGCACTTCTATTATACAGAGTGCGGCTTGTCCGATTCATAGTATGAGACATGCAATCTTTCTCTTTTGACAACTAGTATTTAAACGATCCGACTTAGAAAATGTGCTAAAAATCGCTCAGCATCTACATCCAGCGCTACATCAATACGCGGTCCATCGCCAGCATGGACACCAGTCGTTTTGCCCAAAATAGTAGCGTCTCCGCACTCCACATGCACATGATACGATTCTGTCTGCACAAAGCTGGCATCAATCGCCGCACCCACTGCAAGCGGATCATGGAGTGCACAGCCACGACCGTCGGGAATAAAACCTTTGTATGCTTCCATATAAAAGTCGGTCATATCCGCGAGAAAATTCGCCACCTTGCTGTTCGTACTGCGCCATTGCTCCAGATGTGTAGCAGTCAGCAGTGTACGCATCGTCACATCCAAGCCGACCAGCGTTACTTTCAAGCCGGAACCAAACACGAGCGCTGCCGCATCTGGATCGGAATACGTATTCGCTTCTGCATACGGCGTCACATTGCCGGGTACAGTCACTGCGCCGCCCATCACAATCAGTTGCTCCATATGCTCTGCAATACGTGGCTCCAATTGAAGCGCGCGGGCAATATTGGTCAGCGGACCAACCGCAATTACCGTAACCTGACCCGGATTATCCATCACCTGCTGCACGATAAACTCCGGTGCAGACAATGCTTCCGCCTGACGTGCAGACGGCTCACGATACTGATTGCCAATCCCATCCTCGCCGTGGATATGACGGGCAAATGGCTTCGTATAATCACGACTCAGCGGCTTCCCTTCGCCTGTATACACTGGCAACGGACGCTCCAGCTGATCCAATACGATCAGTGTATTGCGCGTCGCTTCTTCAACGGTAATGTTACCGAATACCGTCGTCATGCCCAGAATGTCCAGCTCTGGCGAATGGACAGCGTATGCAATAGCGAGCGAGTCGTCGATTCCTGTATCTACATCTAAAATAACTGATTTTTTCATCTGTCGATCTCCTTATCTTTATATATGGTTGTTTCATATAATACGTTGGTCAGCAGTACAATGACAATATCTGAATTTAAAATCGTAGTTGGGCTGCATATTGATAACGCTTCCGGCAGGTTATGTGCCACAATATACAGCATATTCCTCAAATTGCATTCATTCTAGCTTCACAGTACTATAGTCAACCGACGTTTTTTTTTGTAGAATAAGAAGACATGTGATGTGAGACATTTAATGTTACATACGATGTGCATGCAATATTACTCTTCCATCAGATTGGAAGAATTCCATCGATGATCATCACAATCGAAATTACGGAGCAAACGAATGGAGGATATTATGAAGAAATCCAGGTTGATGTGGCTATCCATGGCTTTCCTTCTTGTTTTCGGAATCTGTACAGGTAGCTTCAGCCCCAGTGCATCCGCCCAATCCACAGAAGGCAAGACGTATCTAATCGGAACGGATATTACGTTCGCACCGTTCGAGTTCCAGCAGGACGGTAAATATATCGGGATTGATATGGATTTACTTGCTGCAATCGCACAAGATCAAGGGTTTAAATATGAAGTTAGACCTTTAGGGTTTAATGCTGCTTTGCAAGGACTGCAATCCAATCAGTTGGACGGTATGATTGCAGGAATGAGTATCACAGATGAACGTAAGCAAACTTTTGATTTTTCCCAGCCTTATTATGAATCAGGCGTTGTTATGGCTGTCGGACAAACTAGTGACATCAAGTCGTACTCTGATTTAAGTGGAAAACGTGTAGCTGTCAAAACAGGTACTGAAGGATATTCATTTGCAAACTCTATCAAAGATAAATACAACTTTACCTTAGTGCCGTTTGACGACTCTGTTCAAATGTATCAAGAGGTAACTTCAGGTAATTCGGTAGCCTGCTTTGACGATTATCCTGTTGTTGCCTATGCTATCCAACAAGGTTTACAACTCAAAACTGTTACCGATAAAGAAAAAGGATCTCCGTATGGATTTGCTGTGAACAAAGGTAAAAATCCTGAATTGCTACAAAAATTTGATGCTGGTTTGGCTAATTTAAAAGCCAATGGCGAATACGATCGCATCGTAGCTAAATATTTGGGTGATACTAAACCTGGTCAAGAATCTACAACCGCTCCGCCTGCTAAAAATCAATTACAGATTATGAAAGAAGCTTTACCTGAATTGATCAAAGGTTTAGGTATGACGCTATTATATACAGTTATGTCACTATTCTTTGCTTCTATTTTTGGTCTAGTATTCGGTTTTATGAAAGTCAGTCATAATAAATTAGCTCGTACCATTGCAACGATCTTCGTTGATATTTTCCGTGGTATTCCTCTGCTTGTATTGGGCTTATTCATTTACTTTGGTCTGCCTTATGCATTTGGGTTCCAGATGCCACTGATTGTTGGTGCAGTATTAGCACTCAGTCTGAATGCTGGTGCATACGTAACTGAAATCATACGTGGTGGTATTCAATCAATTGATAAAGGGCAAATGGAAGCAGCCCGCTCACTTGGATTGCCTTATCGCAAAGCCATGATTAAAGTTATCATTCCACAAGCAATCAAAATCATGATTCCTTCGTTTATCAACCAGCTCGTCATTACGCTGAAAGATACGTCGATTATGTCTGTTATCGGTCTAGTTGAACTAACTCAATCCGGTAAAATTATTATTGCTAACAACTACCAGTCGTTTACCATTTATGGCATGGTCGCTATTATGTACTTGATTGTTATCACTATCTTAACCAAAATTGCAGATCGTTTGGAAAGGAGAACACGCCGTGGGTAAAATCGAAGTCACCAATCTCAAAAAGAGCTTTGGCTCCAACGAAGTACTGAAAGACATTAACATGCGCGTCAACGAAGGCGAAGTTGTTTGTGTCATCGGTCCATCCGGTTCTGGTAAAAGTACACTGCTGCGATGTATGAACAAGCTGGAGGAAATTACCGCTGGTCGCGTCGTAGTCGATGATTACGATATTAGCGACAACAAAACAGATATTAACAAAGTCCGCGAAAATATCGGTATGGTGTTCCAGCATTTTAATCTGTTCCCGCATATGAATGTAGTTAAAAATATTACCTTTGCACCAGTCGAATTGAAAAAGCAGTCCGAATCCGAAGCTAGAGCAACTGCACTGAAGCTACTCGATCGTGTAGGATTGTCTGATAAAGCAGAAGCGTTCCCCGGCAGTCTGTCCGGTGGTCAAAAGCAGCGTGTGGCGATTGCACGCGCACTAGCGATGAACCCGGATATTATGCTGTTTGATGAACCAACATCCGCGCTTGACCCGGAAATGGTCGGCGAAGTGCTCGGCGTTATGAAAACTCTCGCGAGTGAGGGCATGACGATGATGATCGTGACGCACGAAATGGGCTTTGCCCGTGAAGTGGCAGATCGCGTGATCTTTATGGATGGCGGGTATATTGTGGAAGAAGGTTCTCCAGAGCAAGTATTTGGCAGTCCGAAGCATGAGCGGACGATTAGCTTTTTGGAGAAGGTTTTGTAGGATTGTAGATATAGTAGTAGGGTATGTAGCTGTTGAAATATTCATTTTGTTCATGTTAATCACGATAAATAAAAGCCTAAGATCAGCATATGATTGTTGATCTCAGGCTTTTATTGTATATATAGTTGGCGTTTAGTTGCTCATGCACGAAATGCTTATAGGATTTCTTCCAGATCACCGGAATCTTCAGAACCGTGGAAACTATCTTCGTCCAGATTAATATGCTCAATAATGAATAAAAATTAATAATATTGAATATTAATTCTAATTAGCATACACTCTGATTTATGTATTATATCAACATACTTCCACAACAAAGCAAGCTACATACAGGAGGAGCAACGAATGAATATCACGATTCGTCAAACAACAGAAGAAGATCTACCCGCAGTCACAACTCTCATGCAGGAATACATCGGCGATTTCTACAAAAAACCATTACCTGCTACCGAGCAGTTGCATCACTTGATTCGCACTATGGTCGCAGGTCAGCATGGAGTTCAATTCATTCTGGAGCAAGACGGCAAAGCGGCAGGCTTCGCTACGTTATACTTTTTATTCAGCAGCATCAAAGCGTCTCCTGTTACCAACATGAACGATCTGTACGTAGCGGAGCATCTGCGCGATACCGAAGCAGAACAGCAATTGTTTGATACGTGTCTCAAGTATACGCGAGATCATCACTTTGCGCATATGGCGTGGGTAGCTACGCCGGATAATGTGCGTGCTCAGCAATTTTTTGAACGGAACGGATGCACCCTTGTACCGTGGGTCGATTATATGATTCAATAAAATAAGTACATACCAAACGGCAGCAATATATGAATATTTTATGCATATAGCGCTACCGCTTATTATATTATTTCTTCTAATCACTAACAGGTAAAATGTAAAATATTCAATTGCAGCCTTTCACTTCAGAACGATGGAATCCAAAAATAGTCATTCCAGACACTATATCAATGATACCGCCAGCGATTCAATCTAGTAAAATTGCCCGATAATTCAGCGCTTCATCCACAATCTGCTCTGCCGTCAAGTCTCGCTCATCCCAGAAGATCAGATTGCTCACCTCTGGATGCGGCACCTGCCGCTGCAAAAGCTCCAACCACTCATCCTGCTTACCCTCGCTGCCTTCACCATCCATAATACGCTGCACCAATGCAATAAGCTGCTGCCGATCAAGCTTTTTCATAGTGTTCATTCAACCTCCCGCGCATTCAATTTGGATCCTATGCTGGTTTTGATACTCTCCTATTCCATATTCATAGCGTGTAGTTGCTAATGTGGCAGAATCGGAGCGCTATTTTTTGTAGCGAATCATTGTCATACCTTCCTCAACGTTATCATTTCGCTTCCCGTTCCAACGTAATCAACAGTGCCTGTGTCAAAATATCCACACCAGTAAACATCGCATCACGGTTAAAGCTCATCTTCGGATGGTGTAGCCCGGGACTAAGATCACAGCCCAGACCAAGCATCGTACCTTTCACATGTGGTTTACGAATCGCTACCTGATGGAAATCGTCTCCACCAGTCGTCAGCAGTGCTGGAGAGGTATTGTCTACACCCAGTATGGCAGTGATCGCTTCCGCCATATATTGCTGCGCCTGTTCATCCACTTTGGCGGCAGCCAGCCCGTGTGCGATTTCCAGTTCTACATCTGCACCATATCGCATCGCTACACTGTCCACGACGCGCTGTACGTTTTCGGTCAATTCTTCCATCACTTCGTTTGTCTGGGCGCGTGTATCTAGCGAAAATTGAGCATTGCCCGGAATAATATTGCGCATCTCCCCCGCATGCAGACTCGTCATCTTCACCGAATGCGGAATACGCGGGTCCATATGAATATGCCCCAACTCATTAACGATGGATGCCGCCACTTCAATGGCATTGGTACCAAGATGTGGACGTGCACCATGTGCGTCATCGCCGCGAATCACACCTTTCACACCGCGACTGGCTCCGTGCACAATTGCTGGTGCCGCTTTCCCATCCGGCAGCTCCTGAATCGGACGCAAATGTACGCCAAAATAGAAATCCATATCGTCAAAAACACCTTTTTCTACTAGCGCAATCGCCCCCGCACCGATCTCCTCAGCAGGCTGAAAGACAAAGCGAATGGTTCCTTGGGGCAGTTTACCTGTTTCCTTGAGCGCCATCACTGTACCCAGCACCATCGTCATGTGTGCATCGTGCCCGCAAGAATGATTCCCGCAATATTCACCGTCGACCTCCTGCCAGAGCGCATCCATATCTGCTCGTAACCCAATCACCGGTTGACCAGAGCCGAGCTCGCCAATAACGCCCGGGCAATCGTCAAAAGTAGTCACCCGGCAGCCGAGCTTCTCCAGCCATTGCTTGATATATGCCGTCGTCTCCCATTCCTTCATGCTCAATTCAGGATGAGCGTGTAGATGTTCAAATACTTCCGTCAATGTAGCGCGTAACTGTGTATCCGTCGCGACTGTCATGCAAGATCATTCCTTTCCCTATTCATCTTCATATTTATATTCGTATTCAACCAACACATACTTATCCAGAACATCTCATTTGCTTCAGCAGATCGTTTATGGAATATAAAATTTATTAATATGCTGCTCCTCAATCTGCTTCACACTGCCTTCATTCCGGTTCGCAATCTCCATGATGATCGCATTCAGCAACGAGAAGATCACTGGCGACATCTGGATAATCGAACGTGAAGGCAGATCTAGCGTGAATACAAGATCAGCATGCGGAATCACCGGCGCTGCCTTGTAATCGGTAAAAGCAATGACATATATGCCCTTCTTCTTCGCTTCCTCCGCAATCCATAATGGCTCCATCAGATACCGGTAAAAGGAAAACACAACCACTACACTCTGCTCGTTCAAATAATTCAGATGAATGTTCTCCTCTGGACGATACAGTCGACAATTGCCCTTGATCGAATTGAGCGAAAAGGACAACCAGTGTGCCATCGAAAAGCCAAAGTTCAGACCAGTCACCAGCACCTGATCTGCATGATCCAGTCGGTCAATCGCCGTCTTTAGCTGTTCTTCCGATAGCGATTTTGCCACCTTATCAATGTTCACCTGATCCAGCCGCATCGCCTGCCGATAATATGGCAACTGTTCATCCTGAGTTTGCCCATCTGTTTGCAGATCATGCACATCGGTATAGATGTTGTATACTGCCTGACGCACATCCTGCTGCAACTCGCTGTACCCCTGATATCCGAGCGAGTAGCAGAGCCGCACGACCATCGTTTCACTGACGCCCAATGCTTCGCCAACCTTTTTGGCAGACTGAGCGGCAAAGATGGTCGGATCATTCAGTAGGGCATCGGCTACTTTTTTCATACCTTTCGTTAATGACGCATATTGTTCAGCGATACGATCCTGATATGATGTCAGCATTTATCACCTCGATTAAAGTTTTTAATTCAAAAAATGATTGAAATGAAGGAAATCCTTTATTATGATATAGCATAACACCAGAACGGTTGTAAGAAAAGTTGGGATATGTGCAAATTACTTTACATGAATCGAAGCAAATCACCAGATTACAACATAGCTATTACCAGATATAGTACATCACTTGTAAGCTGGCTATGCTATGTAATATGACTGCAATATGACCGCCTACAATTTGTAATCGACTTGCCTGCATCATTCCATGCTTGCTCATACCTTTATGTATGTTCGCGTTTGTTGAAATATACACCTTTATTCCTGAAGGAGGAAATGTTTATGGATACTCCCCGTCACTTGGATACGGCACCACCTGTTGCACCATCACCACAAAAGAAGCGGCTCAAAATGCCGGATGCGTACGTCTTGCTGTTTCTGGTAGCACTCGTCTGTGCAATTGCTACGTATATTGTCCCTTCCGGTGCATTCGACCGGGTCACAAACGATGAGATTACGACTACCGTACCGGGCAGTTACCATACGGTTGAGCGTTCGCCGGTTACATTTGTCGGCTTCTTCTCAGCTATCGCCGAAGGCATGGCAAACGCTGGACCGATCATTTTCCTGATCCTATTCACCGGTGGAGCAATTGCCGTACTGGAACAAACAGGCGCAATTACCGGCATGGTACATAGCATCGTTAACAAATTCCGTGAGCGGCAATTTCTATTTATCCTCATCGTAGCTGCCATCTTCTCCATCCTCGGCACCACCGGAATTGTCGTCAATTCCGTGATCGGCTTCATTCCACTCGGCATCATCGTCGCCCGTGCGCTAAAATGGGATGCGATGCTGGGCGCGGCTGTCATCTATCTCGGTACATATGCAGGCTTTAACTCCACTCTGCTCTCCCCGTCACCGCTGGGCATTTCGCAAACCATCGCCGAGCTGCCGTTGTTTTCGGGTATTGGATTGCGTACGGTCATCTATATCTGCTTTGTCGCAGCGACCATTGTATACTTGGCATCCTATGCACGCCGATTGAAAAGTGACAAGGGCAGTCTGCTCGGTAGCGACTGGTTTCCCAGCAAAGCATTGGTAAGCGACACTGAGGATAGTGAGAACGTTGTTTGGACAGGTAAACAAAAGCTGATTATTCTTGTCACCGCACTTTGTCTCGCTGGTTTCTTGGTTGGTACGTTTCAACTCGGTTGGGGCGATAAGGAAATGGCGGGAACCTTTATCCTGATTGCCATCATCGCTGGGCTGATCGGCGGCATGGGCGGCAACGGTATCGCCAAAACATTTATCGGTGGCTGTCAAAAGCTCGTCTACGGTGCATTAATCTGCGGTATGGCACGATGTATCTCAATTATTCTCGACGATGGAAATATTCTGGACACGATTGTAAATGGACTCGCCAACCTGCTGCAAGGGCATGGTCCGATTTTTGTCTCGGTTGGTATGTATCTGGTGAGTGCTCTGCTGCATTTCCTGATCTCCTCCGGCTCTGGCGAATCCGTCGTGCTAATTCCAATTCTAGCGCCGCTCTCCGATCTGCTCGGCGTCACTCGTCAGGTGACTGTGCAGGCGGTAATGATGGGTGAAGGCGTTGTGAACTGTCTCAATCCGACGTCAGGTGTTCTGATGGCGATTCTGGCAGCGACGGGGATTCCGTATACCCGCTGGCTAAAATTCATGTGGCCGCTAGCGCTGACGTGGTTCTTGATCGGACTCGCTTCCATTATCGTCGGCGTGCTGATCAAGTGGGGCCCATTTTGATTGCTGGGCGGTTCATACATAGCAGCCAAGTTCTGAGTTCTGAGTTCTGAGTTCTGAGTTCTGAGTTCTGAGTTCTGAGTTCTGAGTTCTGAGTTCTGAGTTCTGAGTTCTGAGTTCTGAGTTCTGAGTTCTGAGAAAAGTATACGTAGTGCAATATGAATGGCAATCAAAATGTTGTTGTAGACTGAACTGTAAACTTGTTCAGCATTTATATATTAGTGCACATGATGTAATAGTTACAGCAAAGAGCCTTCTTACTAGCAGAAGGCTCTTTTTGGGATACTGCGCAATTAGCAAGAATTATTCGTTCGGATTGCTGTCACTTTCCCACGTGTAAGTCGTTTCCATCTCGACCTCGGCAGTACTAGTGGTAGACAATACGACTCGATATGGCGTTGGCGGGATATAGATCATGTCCGTCGGAACACGGTAGTATACACGAGCCGAACCGTTGAGCAGTTTCACTTGCAGCGGGTCCCACTTTTTCGTAGAGAAATTGTATTTTTCAATCGATACAATCATCTGACCATTCTGCTTGACGTTCAGACCGACATAGCTGTCACCGGATGAGTTGTATTTTGCCGCAACAAAAGCTCCGTCTTTCTTAGTCACTGTAAAATAGTCAAACGTCGTGTCTGATGTGTCCTGCGTCGTGAACCCGCCGCCTCCACCTTTGTTGGCTACATTGCCAGATGGTAAAGTAGATGCTGCATTTGCGGTTTGCGCTGTTGTTGCGATTAACAGTGCACCTGTCAGCAATAAAGTACAATATCGGGATAATTTCATTAATATGTCCACTCCTTTTATTGCCCGAAACCGTGTCAATCTCTCGGGTGAATCTGTAGCTATTCGAACAAACCTGAAGTGTTCACCTCCCTTCCAGGCTTGATCGGCAATGATGCAAGGTTCCTTTTTATGTAATATGAGATCGGAATTTCTTTATACTATACTTTGATTTTGCTGCTGTGTATAATTTAGTGTCTTATGTTGTTTTCGTAATAACGCTGGATCTGGATCACTTGGAATTATTTTCATTTATAAAAAAGCCAGTTCATTTTGCAGCAAGGACGCATCCTTTTGCAAAATGAACTGGCTTTGTGTATATAAAAAGGCAAACATAACAAACTAGTTACAACTAATCAATTGATTTTATACTCAATAAGAATCTCAAAATCTCCATTTGGACAAAATACACCTGGATGTCGACCACTATTTTTGTCAAAGAAAATAAGATTTTTACCACATTTAGGACAACTTACTTTCTCGCCACTCATTACTTTTTGTCTTGTTGTTTGCATTAATTCAATTTCTTTCAATACTTCATCGTGACTTCTTCTCATGACTTACTCCTTTCTCAAAAGGTAAGGCAGTTCAGGATAATTATTTTTAACCATTTTGATAATTTCTTTTATCTCACTAATTTTTTGCCTGGCAAGAAGCTTAACAGTGTTCCTCCACCAGCTACTATCGATCGGCTACCGACAATTGCTGTCCCGTAATCAGATCCACACCGGTAAAAACTTCCTGAATCCCTTTCACGGTGCCTACTCCCGGTAACGCATCGACTCCGTAGCTAAAACCACTTTGCCACCATGTCGCCCCATCTGCACTGAGTCCAAACGGATCAATATACGACACCGAATTCACATACGCATACCGGTTCATCGTGAGTCCATTATCAATACTTCCCGTCAGTACATCGCGGTTTACGAAGCGCTTGATCTCTGGATTGTAGTAGCGCGCACGCATCTGGTACAAGCCGTTGGCATCAGTCTGTACACTATCGCTTCCATTATACTGGAATGGCTGCTCATTGGCACCGGTTTGTTCCAGCTGTTCTCCATACGTGTCGTAGGTGTACGTATCTGTGACTTGACCATTGTTGTCGGTCAGCGCAATGGTGCTACCGCGCATGTCGTACAGGTAGGTTTGGTAATTGCCGCTGCCATCTTCGCGACTGATGAGTCCCAGACCGTACACGTACCATGCTTGCGGTGTGCCAAAAGCGTCAGTTTCCATCAGCACTTGCAACAGAACAGCATGTGGGTTAATGACCTGCTTCGTCGTTATACCGTTTATTGTAACTTTATTACGCTTATCCTCATTTCATTAAGTTGTTTTACTAAAATAACTTAATAAGAAAATTAAGAACATCACATAGCAGTCTTTTATACAAAAGAAAGAAAAAAGTAAACAAAGAACCCCCATTCAGTCTAATTACAATCTGAATGGGGGTTTATAGGTTTTTGTGAATACAGAAAATTTTTAATTAATCTCTATATACGACATATTTTTCATTATCTTTCCTTAAAAAGATAACATCTATGCATATAGCAACCACATTTTTTCGTCATCTAATCAAATTTAAGCTTTCAGAAAAGGATCCTCATTTAGAATTTTAACTGAAATTTTTTTAGCTATGATAATAAGAGGCGATATATTGGCCTCCTCTGTATTTATTTTAAAAATATAATTACCTTGTTCCACGTTATATTTTTTATTCATTTCAATGATTTCAGCTTCATTTGCTAACTCAATAAATACTTTAGATGTGTCCGCATGCCATAAAAATAAGCTTGAAATAAAATAGGGTTCTTCAAACTCAATATCTATCGCATATTCGTCAATACTTGGATCTATACTACCTGATAAGACAACTTGCCATGCATTCATTTGACAAAGTTCAAAGTCCATCCATAAGCATCGACTTAGAAACGAATTAATTTTATTCATTTCTTCTCTGACATCATTTAAAGTCATTACAAACATAATATCCTCTCCTACGGCAAATCTATATGGGTATTTTTTGAACCTACAACATCAAAATTCGGATTCGGCTCTTTTTTTCTGTTGAACTCTTTTAACACACTTTCTTTATACCACTTACCATCCATACCCAAGTACTCTGTTCCACTTCCTTGAACTTTTGGATCAGGATTGGGAGCTGACTTCCTTGAAACTCTATAAATAGTATCTGCATTTGTATATCTTTGATCTCCAGCATGTATCCTTACTTCATACACGTAGCTATTTGCAGTCCACCGATGCTTAATTTCTTTTGGTATATTGGATAAACCTTGTTGTTCTAACGCTTCATTAAGAAAGTCTCTGGGATTAACAGAGTTAAGAAGATTTCTTACACTTCCCCCTGAGCTCTTAATGAAACCATTAACATCGCAATTATCATTATTCGTATTATGGACCCAAATACCAAGATCACTTACAAAATACGTATGGAAATCGGCGACAGTCATATTATAGACTCTAACCTGTCGTTCCTCACGCTGAATATCTTTAATATCTAGCGTAGTTCCATCGTCTTTGACAAGCAAATCTCCAACTTTCAAGTCTTTGACGTATGTCCATCCTTTCCCTTCCACCCAGAATGGATGATTATACGTTGATTCAATCTCCTGATCGCCTACATGAATCGTATAGATTTCTTCAGTCATGTGATTGAAAGTAGCTGTAACCGCCTTATAGTCTTCTTTACCGGTTGCTTCGTCTTTGGAGAGAACCCGATCGCCAACTTGAATATCTTCGATATTCTTCTCGCCTTGATCTGTTTTCACTTTTGTACCTGCTGTAAAGCAGTTACAGCCATCCACTAACTTCCCTGCTGACTTTTTAGCTTTGGTACTCCATCCGAATACATCTACAGCTTTCTCACCTGTCCAGATTAACCCTTTGGCAGTATATTTACCTGCATATTTTGAACCTGGGATAGGAAATAAACCTGTGATCCCACCAGCAGCATCTGCCACGCGATCGCCAATTGTCAATTGCTCGCCTGTTACGTAGTTGACACCCGTGAACACTTGCTGCCATGACTTCGCGGAACCTACGATTGGAGTCATATCTGCAAGAACGTCGCCTACTGTTATATACCAGTCGGTTCCATCTGCACTCAGTCCAAACGGATCAATATACGATACCGGATTGCCATTCACATACGCATACCGGTTCATCGTGAGTCCATTGTCAATACTGCCTGTCAGTACATCGCGATTCACGAAGCGCTTAATCTCTGGATTATAGTAACGCGCGCGCATCTGGTACAAACCGTTAGAATCCGTCTGTACACCGTCACGTCCATTGTACTGGAATGGTTGTTCACTTGCACCGGTGTGCTCCAGTTGTTCGCCATAGGTGTCGTAGGTGTACGTATCGGTAACTTGACCTTTGTTATCGGTCAAAGCGATCGTACTACCGCGCATGTCGTACTGATACGTTTGGTAATTGCCGCTGGCATCTTCGCGACTGATGAGTCCTTGACCGTACACATACCATGCTTGCGGTGTGCCGGAAGCGTCGGTTTCCATCAGCACTTGCGACAGAACGGCATGTGGGTTGATGATCTGCTTCGTCATTACACCGTTCACAGTAATGGAATTACGGTTATTTTCGTTATCGTATCCGTAGCTTACGCCACCGGCTTGGATCAGGCGGTTGCGAGCATCGTAGCGATAGTCTTGCATACTACCAGTTAGTGGACCATGCAGCATATTACCTTCAGCATCGTATTGAACCGCTTGTCCGTTGACGGTAGCCAGACGGTTGTCTGCGGTATATGCCAATTGCAAATCGCCATACAATCCGTAGCTGTCTTCAGTAACGGTTGTTGGCTCTCCTGCTCTATTGGTTTTGCCGTTAGCAGCTTGATTGGTATCATTTGCAGTATTGCCATTGGCATTTTCAGCATCGCCACGATTCGCTTCAGTGTCATTACCGTTTGCTGCGGAAGGGTTGTATACATCCTGCTGGACGCTGGCGTTGTCTTCCGTTTGTGCAGCTGTAGCGGATAATCCGCTTTGGATCATGACGTCTTCCAGTTCTGGTGACAGACCTGGACCGTATACGTCGTAGGTTACGCTATTGAGCGGGCTTTGGACTTCGCCGCCCTCTTCTTGAATGACGTTACCTGCGGCATCGTAGGTGTAGCTCGTTTCGACCATAACACTGCCATCTGGGTTCAGCACGGTCAGGCTAGTCAATTGTCCAGCGGCATTGTACGAACGGGTTTCTTTCGTTCCGTCTGCACGTGACGTGGAAGTTAGGCGACCGTTGGCGTCGTAGCTGTATGCCGTTTTGCGTCCGTTCCAATCGGTGACGGTGGACATATGACCGACGGTATCGTACGTGTAGTGTACTTTTTTGCCGTCTGGATAGGCCAAAGTCGTTAATTGTCCCGCCGCATCGTAGCTGTAGCCGATGGTATTACCGTCGCCGTCAGTATATGTTTCGACGCGGTTGAGGGCATCGAATGTGCGGCGTAGCACCTTGCCGTCGCTGCCTGTGACGGACAGGATGTTTCCATTCTCGTCGTACTGATACGATACGTTGCCTGCTTGGTCGGCAAACTGGATCAGGTTGCCTGCGGCATCGTAGGTGTAGTTCGTATTACGTCCATTTTTGTCGGTTTCTTTGCTCAACAGCCCGACGGTATTGTATTCATACGTATGACTGCCGCCTGCGGCGTCTTTTTCATTCGTCAGACGACCGAGCAGATCGTATTGATATTGTGCCTGATTTCCATTGGCATCCATCATGGTGGTGATCTGTCCGAATGCATCCATTACTTGTGATGTGTGCCCTTGGATGGCATCGCTGACGTCGGTCAGTTGACCCAATTTGTCGTAGCTGTAGTTCGTTTTACGGTTCAGCGGATCGACGGATTGGGTGAGCTGGTTCAGCTGGTTATATGCACTCGTATACGTGTTGCCGAGAGCATCGGTCATTTTCACCGGATTGCCAGCGGTGTCGTACTCCACGGTGTACATTTTGTTGTTGAGTGCATCCCGTGCTTCGGTTGGACGACCAAGCTTGTCGTACGCATACCGGATGCTGGCACCCTGCGCATTGGTTTCGCTGAGCAGTTGACCGGCTTTATCGTAGGCAAAGACGGTTTTGCGATTCAGCGGGTCGGTCACACCGGTCATGCGTCCTTCGGCATCGTATTGGATACCGATTTTGCCGCCCAGTGCATTGGTCATGCCTGTCAATTGACCGTTAGCATCGTAGGTGTAGCGGGTCACATTGCCTTTGGCATCTGTCACACTGGTCAGGTTGTCGTGACCGTCGTACGTGTAGCTGTTCTTATGATTCAGCTCGTCGATAACGGACGTCAGTTGATCGTTGTCATTGTAAACGATACTCGCTGTATTGCCTGCGGCATCCGTCTGTGTCGTCATGCGACCAGCCTTGTCGTAGCCGATGAGTGTGGCTTCGCCGGTGGATTGGGTGACTTTGTTCAATCGGAAACCGTCGTAGCTGTACAGCGTTTTGCCGCCACGCGGATCGGTTGCCGAGGTGAGCAGCCCCTGATCGTTGTATGCATAGGTGACACTTTGACCTTCCGGGTTGGTTGTCGTCAGCAATCGTCCCTGATTGTCGTAGGTGCTCGTAATGCTGTTGCCATCTGGTCCGGTTGCTTTCAGCAAATTGCCAAGACCATCGTAGGTCATAGTCATAGATTGACCGGACGGATCGGTCACTTTGACGACATTGTTTTTGTCATCGTAGACAAAGCGTGCCGTCTGATTCAGCGCATTGGTAATGCTCGTACGGTTGCCCTGATTGTCGTACGTGTACGATGTCTGACCTTCCAGTGCATCCTGTACTTGAAGAAGCTGATAATTGGCATCATGGACACGCTTCTGTACGTTGCCGTTACGGTCAGTAATGGTCGTTGTGAATCCATTATTATCCTGACTGTAGGACAGCGTCGTCTGATGACCGTTGATACCGTCGGTTTGTTTCAGGATACGTCCTTTGCTGTCGTAACTGTTGGCGAACACTTGCTGACCATCTAGCTTGCCAGTCAGAATCTGATGATTTTTGTTATACGTGTATTCATCTTTGATTCCATTTGGAGATGTCAAGGTGATGAGTCGTCCGGTATCATCGTAGGCAAAGCTTGCCTTGCGTCCCGACTGATCTGCAACGGAGCTGATGCGTCCGGCAGTATCGTAATCCAGTACGAGTTTGGCACCTGTTGCCGGTTCGATCACACTAGAGATTTTGCCGCTGGCATTGTATTGCATATTCAATGTGATGCCGCCAGAATTGCCCATCGATTGCAGCTTGCCATCTTTGGAAAATTGTAAATTCGTACGGTCGTATCGATTTAGGCTATAGCTGCCGTCTTTGTTTTTGAGCAATTGATCGTTGCGTACCGCCTTCTGGCTGGACACATAACTACCGTCTGCCTGCCGGGTAAAGGTATTATACCGGAAATCGTTCCAGTATAGATTGACGCTGCCGTCTTTGGCACTCTCTTGCAGGCGCATCGCATAGTTATGACTCCAACCTTTGCCCATCGTGCCATTGCCTTGCAGCAGAGAATAATATTGTGCCTGGAATGGAATATCCAGACTGCCATGTGCGGACAGCATTGTTTTATTAATGATCTGTGCGCCAGTCGATGTATCAATCGGATCAGCGTAGAACGTTTGCGGATCATAGCTGCCGGGATCAAGCGAGCTGACCGGCTGACCTGTCGGCGGCGTTGGTGTCGGTGCAGGGATGACCGGATCGGTCGTTTCTTCCCAGCGGAACAGACCGTATGGACTGTATACGTCTACCGTTTTGCCGCTTGTATTGCGTACGATTGCGGTATTGCCACCACCGATGGAAACGGGACCATTGCCCGGTTGCTCGGCTGCTTGTTCAATCCAATAATGGAATGTACCGTTGACTGTCAACGTATGAGCTTTGTTGGTCACATTCAGTGATTTGAGCATATTGGCGGCACCCAGACTGTAGACGGACAACGCTTCATGCTCAGCATCGACAAAAGAGAAATTGTCTTTGTTCGCATTGACTGTTGTGGCTGCGGTCTGGCGTGCAGTCAGAATGGCATAGCCACCAGATGGTACGGTAACGGAAGTTGCGGTACTCAAGCGCTCGTAAGAGGCGTTCGGTTCACCGGAAGCATCGTATACGGCGACATCGTACGTGCCATCTACACTCAAGCGAGCCGTTCCGCCGGAGTTGTTGACTGCTTTCATACTTTGTCCGTTGTTGAGCGATTTGATCAGCAGATCATTGCCCTGCGTGATGCGAATCGCTTCCGTTGGAGCGTAGACGGTCACTGGTGCAGTATCGACGTTAGTCACGACGATGCGCACGGATGGCTGCAACGTATGCGTACTCACGGTAGTACTGTCGTTGCTGCTAGTCATCGTACCTGCTGCATTATACAACTGGTACGCATGCGTTCCGTTCACCCGCAGATTGAATCCACCTGGCGAAATGTTACGAATTGAATAGCTTTCGCCGGGTTCCAGCGTTTTGACGGTTACTGGTCGCCCTTCCACATTATTGATCTGGAAAGCATCGTAGGAACCGGACAGCTTCACTTGCTGATCCGCTGCACCCGAGATAACAAAGCGGTCGCCTTTGGATAGTGCGTGCACTGTTCCGGTATCAGCAACTGCATAATCTTCTGGATTCCCACTCGCTCTATAGCGAGCATAATCATATGTGCCTTCGGTATACAGATTGGCTGGGGACAGTACATTTTGTACCAATGCAATCGTGCGCTGCGAATCTACATTCATCGTAAAGGTAACTGGATGTTGACGGTCTTTGAATGTAAATGACTCGTATGGTGCATAGACGATCATGTCTTCGGTATCGTTATTTTGAATACCGATGCGTCCACCAGAAGGCAATTCTTGCGTGGACACGCCATTTACGCGATACGTATATGCTGTTAGGCTACCATCGGCTGCATAACGAGCCAGACTGTATGCGCCTGTCAGACGTACAGATGAATCCAATGCTTCGATATTGCTGGCATCCATATATTCGCCAACTTGCAGTGTGCGTTTGATGAGTGTCGGGTTGGTTCTATTTTGGATATCAAAGGCATCGTAAGGTCCTTCGATAATCGCAGGCTGCGTCGTATCAGAGCCTGTTACCGCCAGCTTATAGCCTGCGGATACGGCTTTGAGCTTACCGTCATTCATCAATTGTAGCTCGTCGACCTCACCACTTGCTTTGCGTTCTACATAATCGTAAACGCCGCCGATGGAATACAGACTGAACGACTTGTCTGTCGTATTGGTCAGATTCAGACTTTGCCCGTTAGTCAGCGTTTTGCGGAACGTGACAGGAGTGGTGCGTTGGTTATCGGTAAATAATTCGTATGCCGCGTACACTTCAATTGGTTTCTCGTCCGTATTCATCGCAGCTAATCGCTGACTTGCATCTACGGAACGGTAGCCTGTTGTCGTCTGTCTGACATAACTATTCGGTTTGCCTGCAGGATCATAATCCATCAGATCATGGCGACCAGTAAAATAAACCTGCTCGGTGCTTGACGCTTTGTTAACAAACTCCAGACTCTGGTTGATGGCAAGCTGCTTGATCAGTAGTGCCGGGTTGGCGCTGGATTGTACAGCCGTGACATCATATGGCGTTAACAGCACAAATTGACTATTCCCAGAATTGGTCAATGTGGCACGTTCGCCGCTATAAAATGGCAATGAGATTTGCGTACGGTTATGATCCAGCGAGCGCAGCGAATTGTCCGCTTTGTAGCTAGCCTGATCATAGGTGCCTTCTGTATACAAATTGAAATTGCCCGGACTGTTGTTAGACAGTTTCAAACTTTGCCCAGCGTTCAAATATCCTTTGTACAATGCTGGTTCGGAGCGGTTGCTCCAATCGAAAGCATCGGCTGGACCATAGACGGTCAGCGGGGTATTGTCGCTGTTGGTCACAATAGCCTTTTGCTCTTTGGTGACGGTATGCGTATCGGCTTTGATCGGATTGCCAAAGCTAGCGACACGATTGTCCGCCTGATCGTATACTACATAATGATGCTGCCCGTCCGCTGTCACAGGGAACGAATAACGGGAAGTATTGACTGCTTTGATCGTCTGTCCCGCTTCCAGCGTACGCTTGAACGTGATCGGCTGGGTACGGAAAGAGAATCGGAATGCTTCATAAGGAGCATAGATCAAATCTGTCGTTGTGCCGACGTTAGTAAACGCGACACGTTCACCGTTAGCCAGTTGGAAATAACTACTTTGATGATAGGAATCGTATTTGATAATGCCCAAGCTATCGTAGAACGCGTAATCATAGCGTCCATTTGCCTGAATGGTTGCGTTATTATGTGTCAGATTGCTTGCTTCCAGTGAACCGCCGGGTGGCAGATTGTAGCGATACAACGCCGGATTGGCGGAATCGGAAATCTGGGTCTGCTCCTTCGGAACCTTGATCGTGATAGATGTGGAACTGCTCGGATTGGTGAATACAACCGTATTGCCGATTGGTAGCAAATAGTTGGACAGCGTGCTGCCATTATCGTATTCTGCTACATCGCCGGATGCGTCGTATTCGGCATGCTCGTATAGTCCGTTCATCAAGAGCTTGATCTGATCGCTGGAGCTATTTTTCACTTTGATGCTGGCGTTAGGAGCCAGCGTTTTGGTGACCATTGGCGGCTCGACCTGCGTTGTTGTGTCAAAGGCGGGATATGCGCCCGATACCGTGATTGCCGTAGCGGAAACATTAGTCATGACAAAGCGCTGACCCGCTCGGACGAATTTGCTCGTCGTTTTGGTCGTCCCCGATGAGGATAATGAACCATCTTCATCGTAAATCATAAATTCATACGAGACTCCGCCATCCATATATACATAATAGTTATTGGCAGTTTTGTTGGTCGCTTGTACCGACGTATTTGGAGCCACATTGTATCTGAAATCAGCAGGAGTATATGAATATATAGTACGAATTACTTTTCTCGCACCAAATATATCGTACGTTTTGGAATCACGATTCGTAACAATGATTCTTGTACCTGCATTTAGCGTCTCTACACCACCAGAAGCATTACGTGCAAAAGATGTTGGTACATAGTAGCCGTTACTGTCAAAATGGATATTGGCATTTACTCCGCCAATTCGTATACTCTGGCTTCTCGCCGAATCCATATTCTCAAAAATATAGCTTCCACCCGGCGTTAAAGTAATCCGTTCAAGCGCGTGAGAACTAATTGTGTACACTTGAATTTGTTTACTTTTGGCATCAATCGTCATATTGGAACCAGAAAGGTTCGTGATCTCAATCGTATAATCTTTTGGGAAATTCAGTGTTGTTTTTCCTGTATCTTCGTTGTAAGATGCTACGTCACCATTTGCCATATAACGAGCATATTCATATGACGTTCCATCCAGATAAATAGACATAGCCGCAGTATAAGAATGTGTAATGGTTACACTTTGTCCTGCACCTAATGTATAGGAATTTACAAGCGCTGCCTCAGCAGCTGGTTGTTTGAATATGAACAAGGAAACAACCAATATCGCTGCTAATGCTACTACTTTTAAGCAATTTCTTATATTCATCACTGACTGCCCCCTGCCTTGCTGAAGGTACGGTCAGCAAAACCGGCTTTGGCGTGTCCGTTTGCCTTCAGCAACACGATTTGCAAATGAACGCGTGCTTTGACAGCGCCAGATGGGGCAGTCAGATTGGCGTTGTAGCTAGTCCAGCCAGTATTTTGTCTCAAGTTAAGCAGATTGTCGTAGCGAATCAAGCGTTTGTTGCCATCGTAATAATTGACGATGACCTGCACGACCGCATCCTTCATCTCATCGGTCTTCACCCAGCCCTCGTACGTATAGCTTGTACCACCCTGAACCGGGATATCGCGGTAAATGTTAGCTCCACCACTACGCTTGGCGTCCAGCGTAATCAGTTGCGCGGTCAGATTGCTATCGCTTGGCTCATACACGTCAGCTGCAACGGTCGACGATGTATCACCATATACATTTTCTACTACAGACGGTGCATAGGTAACGTGAGTATCATTGGAAACATTAGCTGTTGTCGTCTCGTATTGGGCTTTCATGCCTTTGGTCATATACGCAGTCCAGCCGGAAACGATATTGCTTTTCTGTACAGCAGGTTTGCTAGTCGACGTCACACTGAGCAGGTTACCACCATGATCGTACGTATACGTCGTTTGTTTGCCGTCTTTGTCTACCGAGGTGACTCGGTTCAGATCGTCATAAGTATAATCGGCTGCATAAGCAGACGCGCTAGCGGTAAGAACAGATAGTCCTACCAGTATCGCTGCCAGCGATTTCCATCGTAATCGTGCTAAATTCAAGTGCATTCGCTCCCTTGTCCATTTCTGGCTATTCCAAGGTTACGTGCTAGCTTCTATGGACAGACGTGTCCCTTGCTTGCTTTGGATCCCTCCGTTTCTGCTTGTTTTATCCTTTTCCAGTCTGATCAAACTTCAATTGGGAAGCTGCGTGAAAAATGATGGGTGACAGCACACTCTGTTGCTGTCTTCGTTAAGAAGCTAGCGTAACAATCTCTATGTATATTGGAAAGCCTAACCCTTTTATCGGTATAATCACCAAAAATTTTAATTTTTAGGTGGGTAAATGAAGAATATGAGCCATTTGTATCATGTTTCGCCGCTTCCCATTCATGATGAATCCATAGCAAAAAGCCATTTACATGGATAGCAGAATGGAACTGCATCACAGAGAGTACTGAGCCACAGTATCCATACGAGCAGAACATTCAACTACACCATATAAATGGCGATTTCATTATTTATCCAATTACAGCTAATGAGCAATCGGACTCATGACATGACCCCAAAATAATCCAAGCAAACAATAACATTAACCTTGTTCAACCAGTGCTTTGGCAGCGATATCGCTACGCTGATGCTTGCCTTCAAACGTAATCTGCTCCGCCTGTGCGTAAGCGTTGGCACGCGCGGAAGCAATATTTTGACCTAGACCGACAACACCGAGAACACGACCACCGTTAGTGACGATCTCGCCATTGCTACCTATACCTGTCCCTGCATGAAAAACAAGTGCTTGCTTGGTATCGATCTTATCCAGTCCCGAGATCAGCAAGCCCTTCGGATACGATGCCGGGTAACCGCCAGAAGCAAGAATGACGCATACCGCTGCTTCATCGCTCCACTCAATCTCAATATCTGCCAGCGTACCGTTCACGGTTGCCAGAAAAATATCCAGCAGATCCGTCTTCAAGCGTGGCAGCACCACCTGCGTTTCTGGATCGCCAAAACGGGCGTTAAACTCGACCGTCTTCGGCTTGCCATCCGGGGTGATCATCAGACCAGCGAACAATACGCCTTGAAATGGACGACCTTCCGAGACCATCGCATTGGCAGTTGGAATGATAATGTCGGCAATCGCTTCGTCGATAATCTGCTGATCAATATGCGGCAATGGTGAATAGGTGCCCATACCGCCAGTATTGGGACCTTGATCATGATCATAGACAGGCTTATGGTCCTGAGCGGCAGGCATCACACGCACGGTTTCACCGTCGACAAAGGCTAGGATCGACATCTCCTGCCCTTCCATAAACTCCTCAATAATGACGCGACTGCCTGCTTCGCCAAATACTTTATCCTGCATAATCGCCTGTAGCGCATCCACGGCTTCATCCATACTGCGTGCGACAGTAACGCCTTTACCAGCTGCCAGACCATCCGCCTTGATAACGATAGGAACGGGCTGCTGCTGCAAATAGTCCAGTGCCGCTTCGTATGTGTCGAACTTGGCATACGCGGCGGTAGGGATATTGTATTTGTGCAGCAGGTCTTTCATAAAGGTTTTGCTGCCTTCGATAATAGCGGCATTTTGACGTGGACCGTAGACCGGAATGCCGCGCGCTTCGAATACATCGACGATACCGTCAGCAAGTGGATCGTCTGGACCAACGACAACTAGCCCAACCTGCTTGTCAGCAGCAAAATCAGCTAGTTTTTGAAATTCATGTACAGAAATCGGTACACACTCGGCGATTTGCCCGATGCCTGCATTGCCTGGTGCACAATAAATGTTGTCGGTTTGTGGACTTTGGGACAGCGACCATACGATTGTATGTTCACGTCCGCCGCTGCCGATGACGAGAATATCCATAATGTCACACTCCGTTCGTGGAAATAGGGATGCTACTTGATCAGTGTTTAAAATGGCGCACGCTGGTGAACACCATCGCGATGCCATGCTCGTTGGCTGCTTTGATCGACTCTTCGTCTTTGACCGAGCCGCCCGGTTGAATGATCGCGGTAATGCCTGCTTGCGCTGCCGCTTCCACTGTATCGCCCATTGGGAAAAAGGCATCCGATGCGAGAATGGCACCTTTCGCTTTGTCGCCAGCTTGCTCGATGGCGATTTTGGCAGCACCGACGCGGTTCATCTGACCTGCACCAACGCCAATTGTCATATCGTCAGCTGCGAGTACAATCGCATTCGATTTTACATGCTTGACGACTTTCCAGCCGAACAGTAATTGCTTCATCTCTTCCGCAGACGGTGCGCGCTTGGTGACGATGTTCAGATCAGCTTCGGTAATGGAATGTACATCGCTCTCCTGTACCACCATGCCGCCTTCCACTTCAGTCACGATCTGTTGCGGTTTGCGATCAGCAGACGAGGAGAATTCGCCCATTTTGAGCAGGCGGATATTTTTCTTCTTCGTCAAAATCTCCAACGCTTCCGGTGTGAAATCCGGTGCCAGCACGATCTCTAAGAAAATCTCGCTCAGCGGCTGCGCCGTTTCCGCATCGATGACGCGGTTGGCTGCTACGATGCCGCCGAAGATGGAAGTCGGATCAGCGTTGTACGCTTTGTTGTATGCTTCGGCGATCGTGGAGCCTACGCCTACGCCACATGGATTCATATGCTTGACGGCTACAACCGCCGGTTCGGTAAATTCTTTGACGATCTGGAGTGCAGCATTGGCATCGTTGATATTGTTGTACGACAATTCTTTGCCATGCAGCTGCTCTGCGGTAGTCAGCGTGCCTGCCGAAGCCAGCGGCTTGCGGTAAAAAGCGGCGCTTTGATGCGGATTCTCGCCGTAGCGCAGATCTTGAATTTTCTCATACGTCACGGTATACCGTTCAGGGAACGGCGTTTCCAATACTTCTGCCAAATAATCGGAGATCAGGGAGTCGTAAGCCGCAGTATGACGGAATACTTTGGCAGCAAGCTGCTTGCGCGTATCCAGCGTCGTATCGCCTTCACTGCGTACTTCGTCCAGTACAGTTGCGTAGTCGCCTGCATCCACTACAACCGTCACAAAAGCATGGTTTTTGGCAGCACTGCGCAGCATCGTTGGTCCGCCGATATCAATATTTTCAATCGCGTCTTCATAAGCGACATCCGGCTTGGAGACCGTCTCTTGGAATGGATACAAGTTTACGACCACGAGGTCGATGTAGCCCAGCTCCAGTTTCTTCATTTGCTGCTGATGCTCTTCACTGTCACGAATTGCCAGCAGACCGCTATGTACAGCCGGATGCAGTGTTTTCACACGTCCGTCCAGAATTTCGGGGAACCCGGTCACTTCGGAAATACCGATGACGGGCACGCCTGCATCAGCAAGCAGATTTTTGGTACCACCAGTGGAAATGATCTCTACACCTAGTTGCGATAATTCGCGGCAGAAATCGACTACACCTGTTTTATCGGATACGCTGACAAGCGCACGTTTGATCGTCATGATTGAAAATTCCTCCTTTGTAGTGGAAACAGAAATCGTTCATTGACTAGCTATCAGTTTGGGCAAATATACAGGTATATCTTGCTCCACATAACAAGCCAGTCCCCTATACGTTATCAAAAGCTTCTCGCAATCCTCTATTCACTGCTCTACAATTACATGTCTGCCATCTTCGGCAAGTCGTACTTTACCAGCAGCAATCTGTGATACGACGCGCGGGTATAGCGTCTGTTCGATCTTGTGAATCCGCTCTGCCAGCGTCTCCGCCGTATCATCCGGGTGAATATGTGCAGGCTGCTGCGCGATGATCGGACCCGTATCCATACCATTATCAACAAAATGAACTGTAATTCCGGTCAATTTCACACCATAATCCAGCGCCTGCCCGATCGCATCCTTACCGGCAAAAGCAGGCAGCAGCGACGGATGAATATTAATCATCCGCCCCATGTATGGATTCACCAGCGTCGGCGTCAGCAAACGCATATAGCCCGCCAGCACGATCAGGTCAATATTTCGCTTCGCCAATTCACTCAGAATATCCAGTTCGTACGCTTCCCGACTGTCATATTCCTTTGGCTGAAAGACAAACGTATCTATCCCTGCCCGCTGTGCACGCTCTACGACCGGTGCTGCCGGCTTGTCGCATACGAGCAGTTCGACTTCCGCCGACCCCAGCAATCCGCTGCGCTGCGCATGCACAAGCGCCTGAAAATTACTGCCCTGACCGGACGCAAATACCGCGATCTTACATACGTTCATTATACATCCGCTCCGGTAAAGGTGACGATCTTCTGTCCTTCCGTGACGTTACCGATGAGATAAGCTTCTTCGCCCTGTTCTTGTAGCACGCTCAATGCCAGCTCCGCCTGTTCCGCTGGAACGACAATCACCATACCGATCCCCATGTTAAAGGTTGTGAACATATCGCGGTTGCTAATGCCGCCCTTCGCTTGCATCAATTGGAAAATCGGCAGGATCGGCCAGTTTCCATATTCGATATCTACATTTACATCATCCGGCAACATCCGTGGAATATTCTCAATAAAACCGCCACCTGTAATATGCGCCATGCCGTTGACCTGTACCGCTTGTTGCAGCGCAAGACACGACTTCACATAAATGCGCGTCGGCTCCAATAATACATGTCCCAGCACGGCATTATCCAGTTCTGCTACCTGTGCTGTCAATTCATAACCACCATCTTCCAGCAGCAGCTTGCGCACAAGGGAAAATCCGTTACTGTGTACGCCGCTTGATGCCAAGCCGATTACAACATCGCCTGCTGCGATATCGCTGCCTGTAATGACTTTTGGCTTATCCACGATACCTACTGTGAAACCAGCGATATCGTATTCACCTTCCGAATACATACCCGGCATCTCCGCTGTCTCGCCGCCAATCAGCGCACAACCGGATTGACGACAACCGTCCGCAATACCGGAGACGATCGCTTCAATCTTTTCGGGAATGACCCGATCACAGGCAAGATAATCAAGGAAAAAGAGCGGTTCTGCCCCTTGCACCACGATGTCGTTTACACACATGGCAACTGCATCGATCCCGATCGTATCGTGCTTATCCATCGCAAAAGCGAGCTTCAGCTTCGTACCAACACCGTCTGTACCGGAAACGAGTACTGGCTCCTCATACTTATCCTTATTCAGTCCAAACAGCGCACCAAAGCCGCCGAGGTCTGTCATCACTTCCGGGCGAAACGTCGTTTTGACATGCTTTTTCATCCGTTCAACCGCTTCATTGCCTGCCGCGATATCGACACCGGCATTTTTATAAGCTTCTGACACTGTGATCGCACCTTTCATCTGTTGAAATATTTGCGGAGTTGGGGGGCGGTGGAGGGGATGGGGGGTTCTGTTGCTACAGCGCTGCGGGAATGGATCGTTCGGGCTTCGCCGTTGCAGACCGGCTTTTTCCGAATGATGACAAGAGTCGTAAAAAGCCGGTCCGCAAATGCTCCGCCCGGAACGATTCCATTCCCTCCGCTACGTGCAACGATCCCCTTCCCCCTCCAAACCCAAGCTCCGAACTTTGGGTGGGGTGGTAATGGGAAGAGATTGGTAGAGATTAGAGATTAAAGATTTAGAGAAATAGGATTAGAGAATAAACAGGAAATAGTTAGAGATATAGGACTAGAAATGACTCGTTTGAGAATGGTGGAATTGACTATATCTCTTGGTCGGTTATATTGATGAGTCGGTTTGATTGCTGTGATTGTTTTAGTTATTTTGCTGTTGAAGATTGTGTTGATTCCGTGCTATTTATAGGTTTAGACTCCGTATCCGGTATTCTCTTTGTATTGGTCGTGTTTGGTCAGGATGTTGGTTTTGATTATAATGTATCATCCTTATCTTTCCCTACTGCCCCAACCGATCTAACGAATTTGCTATTGGAATAGGATGGGGAGCGTGTGGAGCGGAGGGGAAGGAAATAGGCTATAGATCGCCTTTGAAATCGGGTGCCTTCCTCTACAAGGGGTTACCCAATCCAAGGCACCCGATTTCAACCCGCGATCGGCAGCCTATATCCTTCCCCGAAGCGGTGCCACACCAATCCCCATCCCCTATTCCACCCAGCGTAATTCCGTCAGCACCCACATCCGAATTGTTCTTCGCCACCGAAGTCCACTTGAGTCGGGTAGTCGTTGTCAAAGCACGCCATGCACATGCCGCCTTTGTAGTCGCCGCGATTATCGCCAGCGACTGCTTCGATCAAGCCGGTATTGCTCAAAAAGGCGAGTGAATCGGCGTTGATCTCCTGACGGATTTCTTCGACGGTTTTGGATGACGCGATCAGGTCGCGGCGATCCGGGGTATCGATGCCGTAGAAGCATGGATTTTTGAAAGGTGGTGAGGTGATTCGCACATGTACCTCGGTCGCTCCTGCATCGCGTAGCATGTTGACGATCCGGCGCGACGTGGTGCCGCGTACGATGGAATCGTCGATCATCACGACACGCTTGCCTTCCACGACACGGCGGACGGCGCTCAGCTTCATCTTTACGCCCTGCTCGCGCAGTTCTTGACTAGGCTGGATAAAGGTACGTCCGGTGTATTTATTTTTGATCATGCCCAGCTCGTACGGAATGCCTGTCTGCTCGGCATAACCGATCGCGGCGGAGATACTGGAATCCGGTACACCGGTCACTAGATCCGCATCGACAAACGATTCTCGCGCCATTACGGAACCCATCCGTTTCCGGGCAGAATGCAGGTTGGAGCCATTCATATCGCTATCCGGGCGGGCAAAATAAATATATTCCATCGAGCAGAGTGCTTTACGCTGAGGCTGTTCGATATATGTGTCTTCTTGTAATCCGTCTTCGTTCAATACGAGCAATTCGCCCGGCTGTACATCGCGTACCAGTTCAGCACCAATCGTTTCCAGAGCACACGTTTCGGAAGCGAAAATATACGCGTCACCCAGTCGTCCCATCGTTAGCGGACGCAATCCGTTCGGATCACTGGCAACGATCAGTTGTCCGTTCGTCATCACCATAAAGGCAAATCCGCCTACGATCCGGCGGAACGCATCCTTCGCCGCTTCCACCAATGGCTTCGGCGAACGAGCGATCAGATGCGCGACCACTTCGGTATCACTGGTCGTTTGGAAAATAGAACCCATTTCCTCCAGCTCGCGCCGAATCTGCGGAGCGTTGACGATATTACCGTTCGTCGCCAGTGCCAATTCGCCTGCACGGTAACGGAATACGAGCGGCTGAGCGTTGCCCAGATGACTGCTACCGCTAGTCGAATAGCGTACATGACCGACAGAGATGTCGCCGGTCAATCCGCTCATAATATCCTTGTCAAACACTTCCTTTACCAGTCCCATTCCGCGATGGTAATTAAACTGGGTACGGTCGCTGACGCAGATACCGCAGCTTTCCTCGCCACGATGTTGAAGGGCGTGCAAACCATAATAAGACAGGGAAGCGGCCCCCGGGTGTCCGTAGACACCGAAGACGCCGCATTCCTCTTTTAACGTATCAAAAATATCATTGGGTCCGGTTCCCTGATTATAATAGTCGCCGGTCCACAGTTGATGCTGATTTAATTCATCAGACATGGAATCGCATCCTCCCAGACCTGACGAAGTGATTTCACTTCTTCTGTCAGGACTTGTTTGCCGTCCACTTGGATTTGTAGTTGTTGTTCCTGTGTCACCGTACCGATACGAGTGATCGGTACTCCAGCAGCTTGCAATCGACTTTGCAGTGCATCTGCTTGCTCCGCGGTTGCCGATAGCAAAATGCGGGATTGGGATTCGCTGAACAGCAGCAGATCGTGACGCAATCCGCCAGATGTTAGTTCAAGCGCAGCGCCCAGTTTGCCGCTAATACATGATTCTGCCAGTGCAACCGCCAAACCGCCTTCAGACAGATCGTGTGCAGATTGTACCAGACCAGCTTGAATCGCGCCTAGCACACCATCCAGCAGTTGTTTTTCAATAACTAGATCCAGTGCCGGCGGACGACCTTCGGTCTTGCCATGCACGACATACTGGAATTCACTGCCGCCGAGTTCGGCTTTCGTTTCACCCAGCAAGAAGATGACGTCGCCATTCTGCTTGAAGCCTTGTGTTGTAATATGATCGGTATCGTGAACGAGTCCAACCATGCCGACAACCGGTGTCGGGTAGATGGAGCCGCGTGTATTTTCATTGTACAGACTGACATTACCGCCGATAACTGGCGTTTCCAGTGCGCGGCAGGCAGTTGCCATGCCTTCAACGGACTGTTCCATTTGCCAGAAAATTTCTGGCTTTTCTGGACTACCAAAGTTCAGGTTGTCCGTAATGGCAAGCGGTTCGGCACCGGAGCAGACGATATTGCGTGCCGCTTCGCTAACCGCGATTTTGCCGCCCACTTCGGGATCAAGGTATACAAAGCGGGAGTTACAATCGGTCGTCATCGCCAGCGCTTTGCGTGTGCCGTTTACAAGTACAACTGCCGCATCCGAACCAGGACGTACCGCTGTACTTGTGCGTACCATGTAATCGTACTGGTCATATACCCATGCTTTGCTTGCTACCGTTGGCGAAGCCAGCACGGATCGTAATGCGCCGGACAGATCGGTCACTTCGTCGTAAGCAGCAGTGTCAATAGATGCCATTTGCTCATAATAAGCCGGAACCGAGGATGGCTTGTTATAGATTGGGCATTCGTCAACCAGTGCATGAACTGGCATGTCGCCAACAAGCTCGTCATGATGGAACAGCTTCAGACGACCATCGTCCGTTACTTTACCGACTTTGGCACAAATAACGCCCCAACGCTCAAAGATTTCCATCGCCTGTGCTTCGTCCTTCGGCTCAACGACGAACAGCATACGCTCCTGTGATTCAGACAGCATCATTTCGTAAGGAGTCATGCCTTCTTCACGCTGCGGCACCTGATCCAGATACAGCTCCAGACCGTTGCCCGCTTTGCTCGCCATTTCCGAACTAGAGCACGTCAGACCAGCTGCACCCATATCCTGAATACCGAGTACGATGCCGGTATCGATCAGTTCGAGACAGGATTCCATCACCAGCTTTTCCATAAATGGATCGCCGACCTGTACCGCCGTCTTGCGTGCTTCGGATTCTTCGGTCAATTCTTCCGATGCAAAGGTCGCTCCGTGGATACCATCGCGTCCAGTTGGTGGACCTACATAGAACACCGGGTTGCCGACGCCTTTGGCAACGCCGCGTTGGATTTTATCATGATCGATCAGACCGACGCACATTGCGTTGACGAGCGGATTACCTTCATAGCTCTCGTCGAACATGACTTCGCCGCCAACAGTCGGGATGCCGATACAGTTGCCGTAGCCAGCGATACCAGCCACAACATGCTCAAACAGATACTTCACGCGTTCGCTCTCCAGCTTACCGAAACGCAGGGAGTTCAGCGAAGCGATCGGGCGCGCACCCATCGAGAAAATATCGCGGATAATGCCGCCCACACCGGTAGCTGCGCCTTGATACGGCTCCACTGCGGATGGATGGTTATGACTTTCGATTTTGAAAACGACTGCCTGGTTGTCGCCGATATCGACGATCCCTGCACCTTCGCCCGGTCCCATCAGGACACGCGGACCATCGGTCGGGAAACGTCTCAGCAGCGGTTTGGAATTTTTGTACGCGCAATGTTCCGACCACATTACACTGAATACGCCGATTTCCGTGTAGTTCGGTTTACGTCCGAGGAAACCGCAGATCAGATCGAATTCGGTGTCCGAGACACCCATTTGTTGATACAGTTTCTGTTCTGCGACTTGCTCCGCCGTCGGTTCCTTAACGGATGTTTGCTGCGTCATGTTGATCCCTCCAGGCTTTCAAAATAGATGTGAACATTTTCTTGCCGTCTGTCGTGCCAAGCAGTTCATTAACCGCGCGCTCTGGATGCGGCATCATACCGACTACATTGCCACGTTCATTGCTGATGCCCGCGATATCGTGCAACGAGCCGTTTGGATTCTCGCCGTATTGGAAGACGATTTGGTTGTTGCTTTTCAGCTGTTCCAGCGTCGCTTCGTCGCAGTAGTAGTTACCTTCACCATGTGCAATCGGGATGATAATCTCTTCGCCTTGCTCATAATCCCGTGTAAATGGCGTCTGGTTGTTCGTTACCGTCAATACGGTATCATGACAGCGAAATTTCATCGATTCGTTACGCAGCAGCGCGCCCGGCAGCAGATGTGCTTCGGTCAAAATCTGGAATCCGTTGCAGATGCCGAGTACGTATTTGCCTTGCTCGGCGGCTTTGATCACTTCTGCCATGACTGGTGCAAAACGGGAAATGGCGCCGCAGCGCAGGTAGTCACCATAAGAGAACCCACCCGGAACTAGAATACAGTCGTACGCAGACAGGTCTGTCGCCGTGTGCCATACATAATCAACCGGCTCGCCCAGCGTTTCTTCTACCGCTTTGAAGCAGTCGATATCACAGTTGGAACCAGGGAATACAAGTACCGCAAATTTCATGGGATTAACCCTCCAGTTCAAATCGGTAATTTTCAACGACCGTATTGGCAAGCAGCTTCTCGCACATTACTTTCAGGCGCTGTTCCGCTTCTTCGCGGTTGTCGGTGTCCAGCTCGATCTCCATAAATTTGCCGATCCGTACGCTTTCCACTTCATTAAAGCCGAGTGTATGCAGAGCGCCCTGTACGGTTGCTCCCTGCGGGTCGAGTACGCTTTCTTTGATGGTCACGTGGACTGTCGCTTTGATCATGGGTGGTGTTCCTCCTTAGTGGTGGGTGGGGCTGGAATTTTACTTGGTTTTGTTTGGGTGGATCAGGGTGGTGGGGCGGACTGTTGGATTGGGTGAGAGTGTCCGCTCCCGGAAGGGATAAGGGAACGGAACTCCGGTGGAGCCGCGCGAATCTACGGATGAGATCGTTACTTGTAGATTCACGCCCCTCCAAAGTCGTCCTTTTCCCTTATTCCCTTCCCTGCGCTCCGTGCTTCTGAATTATATTGAACGGGCGCATACGTCCTGATCCTATCGGCAAACGGTACTGGTGTAAACATTCATGTTTTGAAGGTGTAGCAGTTGTAAAAGATAAAGAGAAATTACTTTAAAACAATTTTAGAGATTGGTTTGTTAAAAAATTGATTGTTATGCGTGTTGCTGGAATTGTATGGAGTGATTCATTTGAGTTTGCTTGTTCACTTCTTTATTTCTTTACTTTTTGCGCTATTCTCCACTTGTGTGCTGGCTCGTTCTGTTCCTATTCGTAAATGAACGGGCTACGAAAGTTTGGAGCCGGTTAGTTTTTCATAGATGGTGAGGTAGCGGGTGGATGTGGTTTGGACGACTTCGGCTGGTAAGGGGGCTGGGGGGCTGTTTTTGTCCCAGTCGGTGCTTGCCAGGTAGGTGCGTACCGGTTCTTTGTCCATGCTGTCGATTTCGATGTCGAGTGCATAGTTTTCTTTTGCCCAGAAGCGCGAGGAATCTGGGGTGAAGATTTCGTCGATCAGGATCAGTTGTCCGTCGATCAAGCCGAATTCGAATTTGCAGTCGGCGAGGATGATGCCGTGCTGTTGGCATTGCTTACGCGCGTATTCGTACAGCTGGATACTTTTGTCGCGTAGCTGTTCTGCCAGTTCTTCACCGACCTGTTCTTGCATTTGGGCAAAAGAAATGTCTTCGTCGTGACCGACATCGTTTTTGGCAGCTGGGGTAAACAGCGGCTCTGGGAATTGATCATTTTTGCGCAGACCTGGTGGCAGCGGGATGCCGTTGACTTCACCTGTTTGCTGATACTGACGCCAGCCGCCGCCCGTGATGTAGCCGCGAACGACGCATTCGATATCAATCCGCTCCGCTTTGCGTGTGACCATGATCCGGTTGCGCAGAGCGTCGGGATCGCGCACGATGTCACCAAGAATATCGACATCGATATGCACGACATGGTTGTCGAGCAGTTGCTTCGTTTCGCCGAACCAGTAGGCGCTAAGACGATTGAGTACTTCGCCCTTGTGCGGAACTGGCGGTTCCAGTACGTAGTCAAATGCAGATATGCGGTCGGTAACGACGATGAGCAGATGCTCGCCCAGATCATACAGCTCACGTACTTTGCCTTTGTAGATCAGCGGCGCGTCGATCAGTTCCGCTGCCGTAGATAATGCCTGTGCTGTCATGTCATCTTCCCTTTCCCCTGTGTAGTGGTCGCTCAGTCCAAGCCCAGCTTTTTGAAAATAGTATCAACGTGCTTCAGATGCCAAGATGGATTAAACGCGTCTTCGATCTCGTCCGCACTCAGCAGCTCGGTAATCGCTGGCGTTTCCACAATGATGTCTTTGAAGGAGCGTTGTTCTTCCCATGCCTGCATCGCGCGTGGCTGTACCGTATCGTACGCTTGCTCACGGCTCAGTCCTTTGTCGATCAGCTTGGTCATCACACGACCGGAGAATGGTACACCATACGTACGTTGAATGTTGCGCTGCATGTTTTCCGGGAACACGGTCAGGTTTTTGACGATATTGCCAAACCGATTCAGCATGTAGTTCAGCAGCATCGTTGCATCCGGCAAGATGATACGCTCAACGGACGAGTGCGAGATGTCGCGTTCATGCCACAGGGTGACATTTTCATAAGCCGATACCATATGACCGCGAATGACGCGTGACAGACCGGAGATATTTTCCGAACCGATTGGATTGCGTTTGTGCGGCATTGCAGAGGAGCCTTTTTGACCTTTGGCAAAGGCTTCTTCTACCTCGCGGAATTCACTCTTTTGCAGAGCGCGCACTTCGGTAGCAAATTTGTCCAGCGATGTGGCAACCAGTGCCAGTGTCGCCATATATTCGGCGTGACGGTCACGCTGCAATGTCTGCGTGGAGATCGGTGCCGGTTTGGTGCCCAGCTTGCGGCATACAAACTCTTCAACTGCTGGATCGATATTGGCATACGTACCAACCGCACCGGACATTTTGCCGTATTGTACATTGTCTGCTGCATGGCGGAAACGCTCCAGATTGCGCTTCATTTCCTCATGCCACAGCGCCATTTTCAGACCGAATGTCGTCGGCTCGGCGTGTACACCATGCGTGCGTCCCATCATCGGCGTGTTTTTGTACGCCAGCGCTTTGTCCTTCAAAATTTCAATAAAATTGATAATATCGCGTTCCAGAATTTCATTTGCCTGGCGCAACAGGTAGCCGAGTGCGGTATCAACCACGTCGGTCGAGGTCAGTCCGTAATGCACCCATTTGCGTTCCTCGCCTAGACTTTCGGATACGGCGCGAGTGAAGGCGATCACATCATGACGCGTCTCCTGCTCGATTTCGTAGATGCGATCCATATCAAAAGTAGCATTGGCACGCAGCTTGGCTACATCCTCATGTGGAATGACACCGAGATCTGCCCATGCTTCGCAGGCACAAATCTCCACTTCCAGCCACGCTTTGAATTTGTTCTCTTCACTCCAAATATTGCGCATTTCCGGTCTGCTGTAACGTTCAATCATGGTTTTATTTATTCCTCCATATGTTGGTTTGCTCTATCCAGTTCAGAGCGTCTTCCCTATTATGACACAGCACATTGATATGTCCCATCTTGCGTTTGTGCTTGGCTTCTTCTTTCCCATATAAATGGTACTTCGGGATCACGTTCAGCTGTTCTGCATTCTCATCGGCTGCCAGCATACGTTCTACGACGTCCGGCACATGCTCGCCGAGAATGTTCACCATCACGACTGGTGTATGCAGTTCCGTGCTGCCTAGCGGTAATCCGCAGATTGCGCGCACATGCTGTTCAAACTGCGACGTCGCGCATGCTTCCATCGTATAATGCCCGGAATTGTGCGGGCGCGGCGCTAGCTCATTCACGTACAGCTCACCGTTCTTCGTGCAAAATAGCTCCACCGCCAGCAGTCCGACTGCATCTAGCGATTGTGCAATATTCACCGCCATCTGACGCGCCTTCTCTTGTACCTCGTCCGGCACTCGCGCTGGTACGATGGACAGGTGCAGGATGTTGTCCACATGGATATTTTCCGCTACTGGGAAGGTCTGCACTTCGCCGTTGGAGCTGCGTGCTGCAATGACCGACAACTCGCAGTGAAAGTCGATGAATTGCTCCACCACCAGCTCCGTGCCTGCCTGACTCAATTCGGCAAAAGCGGTCACTGCCTGCTGCTCGCTGCGAATGACGAACTGCCCTTTGCCATCGTATCCGCCCATCGCCGTCTTCATCACGCACGGTGTGCCGAAGCGACGTACCGCTTCCAGTGTTTCGTCAGCACTATTCACCTGCGCATACGGTGCTACTGTCGCTCCAGCAGCTTCAATCGCCCGCTTTTCACGTAAACGATGTTGCGTCGTATACAGCAGCTTGCTGCCCTGCGGCACATACGACTGCTCTTCCAGCAGCACCGCTACGCCAGCATCAACATTTTCAAATTCGTACGTAATCACGTCCGCCACTGCCGCTAACCGACTCGCTGCTTCGGTGTCGTCATAATGCGCGACAATCTGCTTGCTCACTTGCCCGCATGGCGCATTGTCCGCCGGATCAAGTGTCACAAAGCGATAACCAAGCGGTGCGCCCTGCAATACCATCATGCGTCCCAGTTGACCTCCACCGAGAATGCCGATCATCGATCCCGGTGGAATCAAACGTCCGTCCCGTGTGCCTGCTTCTGTACTCATAAGCTGTCCTCGCCCAGCGTGGCGCTCGATTCCAGCACTTCCTGCTTGATGCGCTCACGTCGCTCATTGACCCGCTCCAACACTCCGCGGTCAAATGCACCGAGAATCTGCGCTGCCAGTAGTCCGGCATTGGTCGCGCCCGCTTTGCCAATCGCTACCGTTGCTACCGGAATGCCACCCGGCATCTGTACAATCGACAGCAGCGAATCTAGCCCGTTCAGCGCTGCCGATTTCACTGGCACGCCGATTACGGGAAGCAGCGTCTTGGAGGCGATCATGCCCGGTAAATGCGCCGCACCGCCCGCTCCAGCGATAATGACCTTGATGCCGCGATCTTGTGCTTCTTCAGCAAACCGGAACATCAGATCCGGCGTACGATGCGCGGATACAACCTGCTTTTCATAAGAAATATGCAGTTCATCCAACACCTGACAAGCATGCTGCATCGTTTCCCAATCTGACTTGCTCCCCATTACAACAGCGATCTGTACCGTCATCATATAACCTACTTTCTGTAAAAGAATGAATCTTGCAGGGTATGACTCTATTCAGCATATCATCCGCCTGTTTGCGCAATGTTAGCCTGCCCAAAGTAATTGCGAGACATACACAAACGCTTTTAGGCAATAAAAAATCCGCAAACCCAGGCGAAAATCAATTGATTTTCAGGATTTCCGGACTACAGAGCGCATGACAGATGACCAGCCGTACGTCTGCATCCCACCGTCTTCGTCACATAACAAAGCGGCAAGGGCGCAGCAGCACAAGCAATCCACAGCAATAGCCAAACATTCGGCTTCCCATGGTCATCCTTCGCTCTCGTAGTCCGAAAATTTAAGGTCTTCGGGTAGATACTTCCGGGCCATATCCCCGGCGTTATACGAGCACAATCACAATTCACGTTATTCATAAGCTTCATTACACAGTGTACCAATCCGCTACACGGTATGTCAACTTAAAAGGCGAACGTTACATTCTTCACATTTTTCATTGTTCGTATTTTGGACAGTTTGTATCCAAGATAGATGCCCACCAACGATTAAAAACACAAAAAAGACGCATAGTTACGCCTTTTGCCTGTATAGCAGACAAAAAGCAACCATGCGTCGTATAGAATGATACATTTTCACTGTATATGGAGATATGGAGGATACCTTGCGGCTTTGCATTGAATCGTACAATATTTCATCTAGCGCTATTGGGCTTTGAACACCGACCCGTTCGCCGGATGCGCTACTTGCATAAATACATTTTTCAGATGAACAAACCTATTTGATCTGCCCAGAGGCGACGCCTTGCTTTTCTTCGACAGGTGCCATGCCGTAGCCCGTATTCAGCATATCCGTAATGCTGCGAATCGAAGTCAGATTGGCAACCGTCAGATCCTGATCGCGAATCTGAATGTCGAGCTTATTCTCCAGCCCAACGATCAGATCAATCGTAGTAATGGAATCCAGTCCTGCTTTGTTCAGATCATCTTCGCGTCCTACTTCTAACTTGCCTTCGAAGATTTCGTTCAAGATGTCTACAACCGTCTGCTCCGCATCATGCTTCAATACAGATTGTTGCACCGGCGTAGCGCTCTGGCTTTGCCCTTTCTGCACAGCTACACCAGTCTGCTCATCAAACGAAGGCCAAAGCGAACGATCGCGACCATGACGATCCAGAAACGCTTCTTTCCAGCGATCCGTGCCAAAGGCAACACAACCGGAGTACAGCTGCTCTCCCTGCTCATCCGCAATGTCATACTTGCCGCACAGTACATCTTCGCAATAGTTAAACGAAGCAATCGAGCTTTCCTGTCCGGTTGTACGCACCGCAGCCAGCTCGTACTTGGCGTTACTGACCATCTGATACGTCCCCTTCGTCTTCACATCCTGACTGAAAAAGAACGGGTCAGTCGCGGTTTCGATTTTGCCATGCAGACCGATTCGGTCGAATAATGCCCACACATCGTGCATGATGTTGTCGCGCGTCTCTGCTACCCACTGCTGATCGCCGACAAAGACAATCTCGCGCATCGTAAACTCAGTACGACGAAACGCATCTTTACGCCAAGAGATCTCATTGCGGAAACAGCGCCCTTTGGCGGTCAATACTCGACGTTGACTGCTACGGCTGCCCTGATGCTCCTCATAACAGTGATAACAAATGCACGGCTGCAAAATCTCGCCCGTTGGCACCAGCGATTGATGATGCGAATGACTGAGCGCTTGTTGGCGGAATTCGTTGATATGTTTATAGTTATGCGGCACGGTTGCCGTACCAATAATATTTTGCGGGAAATTGATATGATACTGATTGCGCACCATATTGCTTTTGCCAAAGGTAGACGGATATTCACGTAGCTCCGCTCCATGACGACGCGCGATGTCGATAAAGGCACGATCCAGTTGCTCTAGCAGCACAATATCCGTTTCGTCCAGATAAGGAGCAGCAGGCAGTGACGGAACCGGTTCGGCGTGATGCTCTACGGTATCGTCATTCAGATTATTGCGAACGACAGTCTTGCCAATTACGCGCGTCTGCGCCAAGCTGGCACACAGCTCATTATAATGCAGCTCCAGCTCTTGCCGCTTTGACGAGTCTTCGTGATCCAGTATTACCCGAATGATGCTGGACTGTATATCATAATCTACTGCGGTGATTTCTTCCGCCAGATAGGGCACCCGTTCCATCAACAAATCAATTTTGCCGATCATCTTGTCCGATACATGCAGCAGTATTTCCATCAGGACTGCTCCTCTCCGATTCTCCATGGTTGTCTTTTGTCTCATGCTCTTATTGTATGATTAAACCGTTCACGCAAACGGAATAACATCTGTATTCATTTTAGAACCAAATATTGGATAATAAAATGAAGCCCATTCCACTGCTGCGACAGGGTTCATAGGATGTTTTCGAATATTTATTTTTCTTCTCCAAGATGTCATCGTACAGCATGTCATGTTATTTTATCGGCAAGTGAGGGCAAAATAAATAGTACATAGGTGTGACGAATATGCAAAAAAGCCAGTATTCTTCCTAGGAAAAATACCAGCTTTTACAGCGCCGCCATATTCAGGATAAACCGTCAGCAATCCCCACGGGAGCAGGCGGAACTTATTTGACAATCAGCACCGGAATACGCGCGTTCTGCACGACGTTGTGGCTGACACTACCGAGTACAAATTCACGAATACTGCCCAGACCACGACTACCAATGATGATCACATCAGAATTGTGATTTTCGGCGAATTCCAATACGCTCTGTGCCGCCGAACCTTGAATCATCTCCACATCGAACTTGTTCGTGATGCCAGATTCCTCCAGACGGCGCTTCGCTTCTTTTGCCGTTTGCATCGCCATCTCGTACAATTCCTCATTGGATGTCGTTGGCACTGGTACGATCCCCTCGCCCATAAAATAGCGTGGGAAATCAAACACATGAATAGCGTCGATATGTGCCTCAGGATTGGCGCGCGCCAGCTCCACCGCGCGACTCAGCGCTTTGTTGGATGCCTTCGAACCATCATAAGCAAGCAGAATATTGGAAAATAACATGTGTGTTCCCCTCTCTCTCGGCTATTGCCGTTATCGTTCCTGCCACTCTGCCCCGCAACGAAGCAATATACTTTATGTAGTGGGACATCTGGTGACTACGTTTCTTCCTACTGTTATATTACCCGAAACGCTTTCAGGATGAAACGAATCCACCATTTTCTAGTGTTCATCTGCGTGATTCCAACATTATGCTCTGCTTAACTTTCTATTCATTTTTTCTTCATACAGCGGTTGTATAATAAGCCCTACATTTACAACGGAGCCTGATCGGCTGGACGCTTTGTCGTCCCCAGATGATTCCGCTACAGGGAGGATTGCCATGAACCGCAACCAGCTTCATCACTTTCTGCTTGAACACAACACGCGCCCTGCGCTTGATTGGAACGAGCTGCTTCTCCGGTATGAGCCGGAGCATACAACGATCAAGGGACAACAGGTGTATTGGTTTGATTGGAATCTGGATACGATGAATACGCCGATTCAGGACAGCATCGTAATTGCCCAGCATATACCAGGTTCTTTTATGCCGCTTCATATGCATCATTATATTAAGCTTATCTATGTATACCGTGGGCAATGCCGGATTGCGCTGCAACACCATAGCGATCTGGTATTGAACGAAGGCGATCTACTGCTGATTGACAAGCAGACACCGCATGCTATCCGGGACATCTCCGATGAGGATATTGTGATGGACATCAAGCTGAAGCAGGATTATTTGTCCTCCGGCTTTTTGAACCGGTTTGCTAACAAAAATACAACTTCGCAGTTTCTTATTCATTCGCTAATCGACAATCGCCGTGCCAATAGCTATCTGCATTTCCCGTTTCATCCAGAGTCCAATATTCGCGAGACGATGGAGCGTATTCTGTGCGAATACTTTGAGCGTGACTTCTGTTCTGCCGATCTGATCGACTCGTATTGTTTTGCACTATTTACGGAGTTGCTACGCTATAGCGGCACCGGGCGTCAGCGCAGTATGCAATTGCAGCCAAAGGATGCGCTAGTGTTGGATTTTCTCCATTATATTGAGCAGCATCATCGCGAATGCAGTCTGGTCGAGATGGCGGAGCATTTCGGGTATCATCCGAATTACATTTCTGCCTTTTTGAAAAAGGAAACCGGGCGTTCATTTATGGATCTGTTGCAGATTGAACGATTGAACAAAGCCGCACTGTATCTGACGCATTCGGATATGCCGATTCCTTCCATTGCCGAGGAAGTTGGATATTCCAGCGCTTCCTTTTTCCATAAAAAGTTCAAGGAGATGTTCACGTCTACACCAAGTCATTATCGTGAGCAGGCACGCATGTAAACCGATCATTAATACTGTTGGATGATATAGATGTAGATATACAATGGCATAGATATTTTCGACAAATGTAGGAAATACAAGCTTGATACACAGCCCAAAGAGCCGATTCGATGTCATCTCATCATGACGCCGAATCGGCTCTTTGGGTACGTACAACAACGATTTACATCAACCAGCGATACCATACATAGCCGTATACTAGTATATTCAGCACCAGCAGTGCAGGAATACCCAATCGAAAGGATGTATGCTTGGTTTTATGACGGCGGGTGTACATGGCGAACCATGCCCCTGCCGCGCCGCCGATTGCAGCGAGTGTAAACAATGTCTTTTCGGGAATACGTTCACGGGTACGGCGGCGGGCGGCACGGCTTTTGTCTACAGCCATGACGCTGTACGCAATCACATTGATTACGAGCAGCCAGCCCCAGAAGATTGGCTCTATCATCAGTATAGCTCCTTACCTGTTCAGCATGTTCGTCGTTCCACTTGGGCAACGTTGCCGTTTCTTGTATAGTATCGCTTCACCATGCCGCTGGGAAACAATCGCACAGCGACACCATCTAGCGATACATACAACAACTGCAATAGACTGCGATACACCAAGCGGACTATGAACAGTATACCCGCTCTGCGAAAACAGAACAAACGCCGAATGACGACCAGACCGGAACGATTCGTTACTCCGCTCGGAACGAGAACAATGTACTCTGGAAGTCGCCGTATTGCTCCTGAATGACAATCCCGTGATGCATCAGCTCATCGCCATAGTACAGCTCCTCAGCTACCCCGTTAATGCTCATCCGGTAGCGAATCTCAGGCTCCAAGCCAGTCAGCTTCAGACGACGCAAGGGCGGATTCGGCACACTCAACACTTGGAAGTAACCAGCAAACGCCTCACTGCGATCCGCCGATACGAACATCCACGCCGTATGGTTGCCGTCAAACGGACTGAGCAATCGGTAAAAGTCACCAAACTGAATCAGCTCACGCAGCTGCTTGTACTGTGATACCTGCTCACGCACTTCCTGCTTCTCTTCGTCGGTCAGCTTAGTCAAATCCAGCTCATAGCCAAAGTTTCCCGACATCGCAACATGCCCGCGCGTGGCAAACGATGTAATCCGTCCCACCTGATGATTCGGCACTGCTGATACGTGCGAACCCATCGCACTTGCAGGATAGACGACACTGGTGCCGTACTGGATTTTCAAACGCTCTACTGCATCGGTATCGTCACTTGTCCACGTTTGCGGCATATAATACAGCATCCCCGGATCAAAGCGACCGCCACCGCCGGAGCAACTTTCAAACAATACATGCGGGAAAGCAGACGTGATGCGTTCCAGTACATCGTACAATCCGAGCATGTAGCGATGCGCCGTCTCACGCTGACGTTCTGCTGGCAACAACGCCGAACCGATCTCCGACATATTGCGGTTCATATCCCATTTTACATACGTAATCGGTGCTGAGGACAATACGCTGCTAATCGAATCCACGATATAATCGCACACATCGCGGCGCGACAAATCGAGGATGAGCTGTTCGCGTCCCATCGTGCGGCTGCGATCCGGCACATGCAGACACCAGTCTGGATGTGCGCGATACAGATCGCTGTCCGGCGATACCATTTCCGGCTCAAACCACAATCCAAATTGCATACCTGTATCTACAATATCCTGTGCTAGCTGACCTAAACCTTCCGGCAACTTGCGACGATCCTCTACCCAGTCCCCCAGCGAGGAACGATCATTATCCCGATGCCCGAACCAACCATCATCCAGTACGAACAGCTCGATGCCAAGCTCCTTGCCTGCTGCCGCAATCTGCTTGATCTTCGGCGCATCAAATGCAAAGTACGTCGCTTCCCAGTTGTTGATCAGAATCGGACGCACCTTGTCCCGATGTTCACCGCGGCTGAGGCGTGTACGATACAGTCTGTGATACGTGCGCGACATGCCGCCCAGTCCGGCGTCCGAATGCACCAGCACCGCTTCCGGCGTCTGGAACGTATTGCCCGGCTCCAATTGCCAATCAAAATCAAACGGTGACATCCCGATCTGCATCCGTGTTGTGCCAAACTGCTCCACTTCCGCCTGTGCGATAAAATTGCCGCTGTACACAAGACTCATGCCGTACACATTGCCATGCTGCTCGTTCGCTCCATTTTCCAGCAGTGCAATAAATGGATTATGCTGATGACTGCTCGACCCGCGCTTGCTCTCCACCCGCTGCAAGCCTGGTGCCAGCTTACGGTAATGCATATGCCGCTCACGCACCCATGCACCCGACAGATGCAGCAATTCAAAGTCCGCATTGCCAAAGTCCACACTGCTGCTCAGCGCTCGCTCTATCGATACCGTCTGCTTGCCGTTATTCACGATGCGCGCCGAACGTGTGATGGCATTGAATTCATGGAAAACGGTATACGACAACACCGCTTCCAGCCCAGTCAGCTCGTCCTTGAGTGTTAATTCCAGCGTATCCGCTTCGCTATCCTGCTCGACATACGTCGCAGGCAGTCCATCCAATCGCGGTTTGCCAGCATAAATCTTATGCCCAGCATAATGCAAATCACTTAACGTTGAACCATTGTCCAACGCAATCTCAAAGGCAGGTTCCCGATAATCCCCGCGTCCATACCCCGGAAACTCCTGCGGCAAGGTGTCAAATGAAAACGTACGATCTTCGCTATGATAATTGGGGCTGAATGAGCAGCGCTCAATCCGGTGCAACAGACTGCCGATAGAAGGCTGACGCAGACGCGGACCCCAGTACAGATGAGCCGGATGCAGATTATGAATCAGTTGAATGACATAACTTGTTGTGTTTGTTTGTAGATGAAAGGTTTGCTGTTGTTCGTTATACAAAATAGGCATAAGTGGTTCCTCCTGCATGCTATAAAATCAGACTATAACGCTTACATTTCAATTGTAATAGATATTTCAGCAAAAAAAATGGCATGATCCATTCATTTCATGTATCCTTGCGTTCATTTGTATCGGTATAATGGATAAATATCCATTACCGGAACCCATCTAAGGAGGAAACAGAATGGCCCTCAGCGTGCTCGACGAACTTCAGTTGCAATACCGGCAGCTGTCCGCCAAGGAGAAGGAAATTGCCGATTACGTCATGCGCAACAAGCACTCGATCCAGAATATCAATATCCGCGACCTGTCAGCGCTCACCCACGCGTCGATGTCGACGATCACCCGCTTTTGCCGCAAGATCGGCTTTGCCAACTTTGTCGATTTCAAAATCAACCTCAATCGCGAGGCAGCACAGCCACGCGACGAGATGAACGTCTTTGCCCAGACGCAGCACATTTATAACGAAATCATCAACGCCACTGCTGAAATGATTCAGCCGGAACTCGTACAGCAAGTCGTCGACCGGATCAAACAGGCACGCCGCGTATACGTTTACGGCGTCGGCAGCTCCAGCCTGTCGGCACTGGAATTTAAATACCGACTGATGCGCATGAATATTACGATTGATGCGATTAGCGATTCGCATATGATGCGCATGAACGCCGCATTGATGGATGAACAGGATGTAGTGATCGGGCTGTCCAACTCCGGTCATACCGATGAAGTAACCTTTGGGCTGCGAACCGCTCGGCAGCAAGGTGCGTATACGATCGGTATTACCAACTTCGACCATACCCCGTTTACCGAGACGATTGATCTGTGTTTGTTCACACCGGGATTGCAGCGGGTAGGCGATGTGCAGTTTGTGAACAGCCAGCTGGCGATTATTTATGTACTGGATATGATCTCTATGCTGCTGTTGGAAGACGAAACGATGCAAAACGCTCGGCAGCAGACGCTGGATGCGCTGTACCGGATGGAGAAGGAATAAACTGCAATGTCACAAGTAGTACGCTGACACAAATACGAAGCAAAAAGAGCTAACTCCCGGCAAAGGGGTCAGCTCTTTTTTTGCTATTCGCATCACATATTTCAAATCACACATTCAGATACTTATCTCACATGACGCACTTGTCTATCTATTGCACAAGGTAGCATAATACTTGCCTACTACTCCCTTACCACCGATGCTGACTGAATACGATTCATCTGATCAATAAACCGCTCCGTGATCTGCTGCGGACGTGTAATCGCGCCGCCGACCACCACCGTATACACACCCAGCTCCAGACAGCGTGCCGCCATCTCCGGTGTCAGAATATTCCCCTCTGCCACAAACGGCGTTTTAATCTGCCGTAGCATCTCTTTTAAAATGGCAAAATCATGCTCGTACACCTTCTGCCCCTGCGTATGCTCCGTATATCCGACCAATGTCGCCGAGATCAGATCAAATCCCAACTGCTCAGCAGCCAATCCTTCCTCTACCGTCGATACATCCGCCATCAGCAGCAACTGCGGATACTGAAGCCGAATCTGGCGCACCAGTTCATCTAGCTTCATCCCATCCGGGCGTGGACGCTGCGTCGCATCCAGAGCGACGATCTCGCAGCCGGTCGCTGCCAGCTCGCCAATTTCCTTCATCGTTGGCGTAATAAATACCGGATGATCGCCATAATTCCGTTTTACAATGCCGATCACCGGCAAATCCACCTGCTGGCGAATCTCGATAATATCTTCCGCTGAATTGGCGCGGATGCCAGCGGCGCCTCCCTGCTTGGCAGCAAGCGCCATTCTTCCCATAATAAATGAACTGTGCAATGGTTCGTCCGGAAGCGCCTGACAAGATACGATCAGTCTGTGTTGTAAGCCCAGGGAATCCAGCTCCATACGTCAATCACTCACTTTCCATATATTCTTCGATTTCGTTTTTGATGACACTCACCTGCGGGCCGTAAATGACCTGCACGCCGTTGCCGTTAATCAGCACGCCCTTCGCACCAGTTGCCGGGAACGCTTCTTTGTTCACCTGCCCCGGATCGTATACCGATACCCGCAGACGGGTCGCACAACAATCGAGGTCTTTGATGTTAGTGACACCGCCAAGCGCATTAAGGATCGTGACCGAGCGCATTGCTGGTGCAGCCGCTCCTGATGATGCAGCAACACCAGGTTGCGTTTCATTGCCATCGCTTGCGGCTGCTCCGTCTGCCAGTACTGCATTGTCATCTTCGCGCCCCGGCGTTTTGAAGTTGAATTTTACGATCAGGAAACGGAAGGTGAAATAGTACAGGCAGAACCAGACGGCGCCAATGATCGGCACATAGATCCAATTCGTTTTGGCTTCCCCCTGCAAAATACCAAACAGGATAAAGTCGATCAGTCCGCCAGAGAACGTCTGTCCAATCGTAATCTGGAACATATGCGCCAGCATAAACGCCAGACCGTCAAACGCCGCATGAATAACATACAGCACTGGTGCTACGAACAGGAATGAGAATTCCAGCGGCTCGGTAATTCCTGTGAGGAAGGAAGTCAGCGCCGCCGAGAGCATCAGACCACCGACTACCTTTTTCCGTTCGGGACGTGCGGTGTGATAGATTGCCAGCGCCGCACCGAGCAGACCGAACATCATCGTAATAAAACGACCAGACATAAAACGCGATGTACCGATAAAAAACTTTTGCGTAGTTGGATCGCCAAGCTGAGCGAAGAAAATATTTTGTGTTCCTTCATATATCTTACCAGATACTTCCAACGTTCCGCCAAGCCCTGTTTGCCAGAATGGCAGATAAAAAATATGATGCAATCCCAGCGGCCCCAGCATACGTAGGAAAAATCCGTAAAATAGCGTGCCCACATACCCGGTTGCATCGACGATACCGCCCAGCTTCGTAATGCCGAGCTGAATCGTCGGCCAGATCAGAAACAGCAATAAACCGACGAAGATCGCTGCAAACGACGAGATGATGGGAATGAAGCGCGATCCGCCGAAAAAGCCGAGAAACTGCGGCAGCTCAATTTTGTTATACCGGTTGTGCAGCGCCGCTGTCACCAGACCGATAATGATGCCGCCAAGTACACCCGTTTGCAGCGATTGGATACCGAGAATCATGCCTTGTCCGGCTGCTGCCGCATTGTCCTCTGCTAATTTGCCCGCATTGATCAGCATCGCATTGATCGAAGCGTTCATCACGAGATACGCAAGTGCTGCTGCCAGACCGGCAGTACCTTTATCCGACCGTGCCAGACCGACCGCTACCCCGATTGCAAAGATCAACGCCAGATTGTCAAACGCGATACTGCCCGCACTACTCATCACTTTGAAAATTTGCTGTAGCCATTCAATCTGTAACAACGGATAGGTGCTAACCGTGTTCGGATTGGATAATGCTCCACCGATCCCCAGCAGCAAACCAGCTGCTGGCAATACAGCAATCGGTAACATGAACGACTTGCCAAACCGCTGTGCCTTTTCGAAAAACGTTTTCATCTGTGCCCACCACCTGAAAATATTTTCTTGTAAATATATATTAAGAAAACCATTTTCGTCAATGGATATGTTATGTATTCGTATGTTCTTTTTTTAAAATTCAATTTCAGGTTTTGCTCCCTTGTTCGTTTCATTGTGCAACTGCTCACCAATCAGGCGCCAATCTCTGTTGCCTTGCCGATCCCAGTGCTATGATAATCGTAATCTGACATCACGGGAGGAACTGATCATGCTTACCGCCGCTTTTATCGGCTTTGGCAATAGTGTTGTGAACTATCATCTACCTTATCTGGCGCATAGCCAGCATGTAAACGTGAAGCGCATATTTCGCCGCGAGGAAGACCGGATCGGCGATACCGAGCGTGAATTGGACTACCCAGAATTGCAATTTACAACTCATCTGAATGATGTGCTGCACGATCCCGATATTCAGCTGATCGTCGTCTGCACGTATATGGACAGCCATGTGGAGTATGCACGATTGGCGCTAGAGCACGGCAAGCATGTACTCGTGGAAAAGCCCTTCGCAGCTACACCTCAGGAAGCACAGCAGATCTTCGATCTCGCCAAGCAGCGTGGCTTGATAGCGATGGCGAATCAGAATCGACGGTTTGACGGCGATTTTCTCACTCTGAAACAAGTACTGGAGAGCGGCAAACTCGGACAATTGGTAGAGCTGCAATCGCATTATCATTATTTTATGCCAGATCGCATTCAGCCCGGTTTCATGATGCTGCACGGATTGGCTGTGCATACGATCGACCAGTTGTATTCCTTGTTCGGACAGCCAGAGCATATTCATTACGATGTGCGCAGCGCTCGTTTTCCCGGCGAATCGGACGATTATATCGATATCGATTTTCATTACGGCAATTTCAAGGCAACTGTCAAATGCAGCTTGACTGCCCGGCTGGATTATCCCAAATTTATCGTGCATGGCGACCGCGGTAGCTTTATCAAATATAGCAGCGGGCACCAATCCCAGAGCAGCAAGCAGCCGGGACGTACAGTGGTGCAATTGGAGCAAGAACCAGAGCATAACTGGGGCAAGCTAGCGTGGATCGACGAGCAGGGACAGCCGCAAGAGCAGCTCGTTCCATCCGAAATCACCGACTATAGTTTGCTATATGAACAGCTGTACCGCGCCATTGTACACGGTGAAGCCAAGCCGGTTCAGGATGAAGAAGTGATCGCGGTGCTGCGCATATTGGAACAAGGCGTTGAGGCAGCCAAGCAGCATGTTCCTGCACGATAAGCGTTATAATTTGTAAACAGCTGATTCCCTTTTCGTTTCTACCAAGTGACAACAGGCATTTACCATCATTGCATAGCTACCATTTCGACCTATCTGTTCATCCATTGCACATATCGCAGTATCCATTCATCTCAATCATTCATTTTCAAAAGGAGATTATAGTATGACCACGAATCCATCCACTATGAAGATCGGTGTCATCGGCACCGGAAGTATCGTCGAAGCATTTCTGTCTGCATTATCGCAAGTGAATCATGCTACCTGTACCGCTGTATTTTCACGCAAAGAAACGACCGCTCGTCCACTGGCGGACAAATACGAGATTCCGCACATCTATACCAATCTGGATGAGATCGTGTCCAGTTCACAACTAGATTGGGTATACATCGCTTCGCCCAATAGCCTGCATTTTGAATATGCACGTCTGGCGCTGCAACACGGCAAGCACGTCATTTGTGAGAAGCCGTTTACGTCTAATGCACACGAATTGCAGCAACTGATCCAGCTCGCCAAGGAAAAGCATCTGTTCCTGTTCGAAGCGATCACCAATATCCATTTGCCCAATTATCGCTGGATCAAGGATAATGTGCATCGTCTCGGATCTATTCGCATGATCCAGTGCAATTATAGTCAGTATTCACGCAAGTATGATCAGTTGCTCGCTGGCGAGACACCGAATGTGTTCAACCCTCAATTTTCCGGTGGCGCGTTGATGGATATCAACCTGTACAATGTGCATTTTATCCTCAATCTGTTCGGTACGCCGCAGCAGCTTAGCTATACTGCCAACAAGCATGAGAACGGCATTGATACGTCTGGAGCGCTAGTTATGCAATACGACGGTTTTACCGCATCAGCTGTCGGCTGCAAGGATACACGCGGTATGAACTTCGTGCTCATTCAGGGCGAGCAAGGCTATATCCATGTAGAAAATGGCGCCAACGGCTGTCGTAATGTGCATCTGCATATCGGTGATACCAACGAGCAGTACAATGTGCAAACGACCGACAATCCGCTCTATTACGAGCTAGTCGATTTTGTCGATATGTTCCAAAATGATGATTATGAGCAATGCTACCAGCTGCTCGACTATAGCTATACCGTTATGCAAACACTCGATCGTGCACGTCAGGATGCCGGGATTGTATTTGCAGCCGATTCAGCACAAGCAACAGCAAGCAGCAACTAAGTATTCCTATGTATAGCAAAAAAGGATGATCCCGCTCCAGGCGATCATCCTTTTCCTATTCAATCTTACCAAAACACCGGAATCGTCAGCGACATAAGCTTGTATGTAGCATATCCATACAATATTTCTCTGCCATGCCCTGTCCATCCTCATAAAAGTCACAACGTCTCGTCATCGCTCCTGTCGGCTGCTAGTTCCACATCTTCCGGCATCGTCCCCGCATACAACACATCAAACAAATACTGTGCTGACATCATTGAATACATTTTCCCCAATGTCCCTGGGCGCTGGGCATAGGTGTATAGCGTATAATCGCTCAACTCCGCCAGCGGCGAGCCATCCACCGTCAGTGCCACGATGCGGCGACCGTTACTTTTCAGCGTACGGGCAATATCGAGCATGCTGCGATTGCGACCTGTATGGGAAATGATAAACGATAGCGTCGACGGGTCGATATGCGGGCTGGACAAATAATGATGATTGGCATTATTTTGCGCAATCGCTGTTACACCAATCTCATTCCAGCGTGCGCACGCTAGCTCTGCTGTATAATAATTGCTATCACTGCCATAAATATCAATCCGCCGCGCTTCCTTGATCCAGTCCATTACCTTTTGCATGACCGCCGGAATACACATGCGCCGCGTCTCTATGAGTGCCTCATCATACACGCTGGAAATGGTCTGTAAATGCCCTTCCACTCCCATCGTCTGCATCGTTTCTGCTACACCATGCTGACGTTGCTCTGGCGACAACTCCAATGCCAGCTTCAATTGAAAATCAGGATAGCCGTTCAACCCTAGCTTTTTACACAATCGGACAATCGTTGACGCACTCGTCAGCGTCAATCGTGCCAGCTGCTGCGCATTCTGTTCAAACACCGCCTGCGGCTGCTGCAAAATATAGTCCACCACATGCCGCTCCTGCGCGGTTAAATTTTGCGTATATTTCATCGTTTTCCATAACGTCATGATGTTCGCTCCTGCCGGATACAAGCGGAATAGAATCTGTCATTCCTTGCTTTAATCCTCTTCTGTATCTATGACCATCTCTGTACGGATGACCATCGTATGTTCTCTATTGTTACTATAGCAAAAAACAGCACAAAAAAGCAGACAGACACCATTTCCTAGTGCCTGTCTGCTTTCTTCTTAGCTATGAGTGAATGTGTACAGAGAATGTACTTTTCGTTTAGCACGTTCACAGAGCTGTTTTGATAAAACACTTGCAATGGAGTGCTTACGAGTTACTATTTTGCGCTTAACGCTCTATTTATCAGCAATTTTCATATCATTCAACATCTTATCGCTGAAACCGAACAGCCATGTCAGTGTAAAGGCAATCGCCATCGCGACCACATTGCACAAAATGTACAGCGGCAGCTCCGAATTCAGATAGAGCAGCGTACCCGGCAGAACAGTGATCGCCATACCGGTTCCAGCAAGATGGAACAGCGAAGCGAGGAAACCACCACCTGCGCCGCCAATCAACCCCATAATAAACGGCTTCATATAGCGCAGATTCACACCGAAGATCGCTGGCTCGGTAATGCCAAGGAATGCGGAGAACGAGGAAGGCAGTGCCAGCGCTTTCAGCTTCGTATCTTTCGTTTTCAGACCGACAGCGAGACAAGCAGCTGCTTGTGCTGCCATCGCACACGTAATAATCGCATTAAACGGATTCACACCGGTACGTTCCAGCAGTTGAATTTCCAACAGATTGAAAATATGATGCACCCCGGTTACAACGACAATCTGGTGCAATCCACCGATCACAATACCTGCGATACCATACGGCAGATTCAGTACAGCAGTTGTGACATTCAGCACCACTTCTTCAAGCGAGTGGAACACAGGACCAATCGCGAACAGACCGAGCGTAATCATAATGAGCAACGTCAGAAACGGCGTCAAAATCAGATCAAGTGATTCAGGAATACGCTTACGTAGAAAACGTTCCAGCTTCGCGCCGAGCAGACCAACAACGAATGCCGGAATTACCGAACCTTGATACCCAACTACAGGAATGAAGCCAAAGAATCGGAGCGCTTCCGCAGAACCGTCAGCAACCGAATACGCATTGGGCAATGCCGGGTTGACGAGCATCAGACCGAGAATAATACCGAGTACCGGACTGCCGCCGAAGACGCGGAACGCCGACCATGCTACCAATGCAGGCAAGAAAGCAAACGCCGTATCCGTCAGTACCTGCGTGTACAACAGGAAGTTCGGTGAGATATGATCCTTGGTCATCCCGAACAGCGCCAGAATCTCTGGCTGCGTTAACAGTCCACGCAGACCCATAAACAGACCCGTTGCCACCAGCACCGGAATGATCGGTACAAACACATCGCCAAACGTACGAATCGCCCGTTGGAATGCGCCGCCCTGCTGCTTCGCCTGACTTTTCACTTCTTCCTTACTGGAGCCGTCCATCCCCATCTTTTCCATTTCCTCATAAATCTGATTGACCGTACCTGTACCGAAAATAATCTGATACTGTCCAGAATTGAAAAAGGCACCTTTTACTTTATCTATGTTTTCGACCTTCTTCTGGTCGATCTTTTCCTTATCGTTGACCATAATGCGCAAGCGTGTTGCACAATGGGCAAATGACGAGATATTGTCTTTTCCTCCGACTGCTTCCAGTACGTCTTGGGCGATTTCATGATTTTGCGCCATTCTTGTTCATCCTCTCATCTGCATCCCCGCCAGTGACGGGGATGATTTCACAATGTAAAGCATATGGATTTGATAGCAAAATTATTCAGCCGGATACTCCCATTTTTCAGCATACAGCTCCACCTGTCCAGCCTGTACTGAAAATACAATATCCTCACTGTCCGGCTGCGGGAAAATACGACTCGTCAGCACCGCTTCCCCGTCATTCACAAACACCTCAATCGACGATACATCCACGAAGATGTGCAGCTGATGCAGTTGTTGCTCCAGTATGACCGAGCGCGTCGTTCCGTAAGTTTCCGCCAGCGGCTGTCCCGATTCAGTTCGATCCAACGTTAGCGTTCGAGATGCGGCATCATACAGCAGTACCGTTCGTTCATGCTCACTTGCACGCAGCTCCAATCGGAATACCGCTTGCTGCTCCACTGCATCCAAGTAACCAAACGTACATAACAGCTCATACGCTGTACCGGCAAATCCGCCATACTGTCTACTGCCTGCATCTGCCGTCAACACATCGCGCAGATCATATCGCTGTCCTCGTCGCAGCGCTAGTTCAGGCACCGGACGTTGCAGCAATATCCCATCGCTTCGCAATTCCAATTCGCGTGGCAATGTCAGCGCATGCGCCCACCCCTGATCGTCCGTCGGATAATCAATATCCGGCAGACCCATCCAGCCTACTAGCACGCGGCGACCATTCGGTCCTTCTGCTGTCTGCGGTGCATAGAAGTCAAACCCGTGATCCAGCTCACGAAACGCTCCATGTTCAAAATGCAGATCCGGCAGTGCCAGTGGCTTACCGACCATATAGCCAGATTGATAAATATTGCGGTACCGCTCTCCGTCAGGCTCTATCCCCTGCGGACAGAACAGCAATACCGCCTGCCCATTTTGCTCAAAATAATCCGGGCATTCCCACATGTAGCCAAAGGACGGCAATTCCGTTTGCAACTCACCTACCCAGTTCCAGTTACGCAGATCAGGAGAAGAATAAATAACCGCTGTACCTGTAAGCTCCTGACGCTGCGCCCCGATTACACAGTAAAAGGTATTGCCGTCCTTCCACATTTTCGGATCACGATAATGATCTGTATAGCCTTCCGGTACACCGCCGATGACCGGCTGCTCCAGCTTGCTCACCTCATCAGCAGCATTCATCACCGCCAGACATTGATACGGATGTCGCTGCCATTGCTCATCCCGCGTATTCCCCGTATACATCAGATACAGCTTGCCATCATGCTCTAGCCCGCTGCCAGAATACGCACCATGCGAGTCAAACCAATCGCCCGGCTTCAGCCCGATTCCGCAATCTTCCCAATTGACCAGATCGTTCGATTTCAGATGATACCAATACTTCATCCCATGATCGGTTCCCAAGGGAAACCACTGATAAAACAAATGATACTGCCCGTCATAATAAGCAAATCCATTCGGATCATTGAGCAGCCCGATACTAGGCTGAATATGATAGCGCTCTCGCCAGTGACATTGCGATACCAATTCACGCAACTGTTCCAGCTCCTGCGGCTCCACCTGCTCCAGCAGACGGTACTTCTGTTCGTTCGTCATTTTCATAAGCTGCTTCTCCATCATCTACGGAACCGGTTCCATTTTTATTAAAAATAAATGTCCCCTCTTCACTCACCGCTAGTTTGTCTCCATTCTAGCTCAAGCAAATCTAAAAAGGAACCGGTTCCAAATTAGTGTAAATAACAACTGATTCCCTCGCGGAAGTCAGCTATCATTTACTGCAAACCATGTACACAAAATGTTTGCAGAATCTATTCAGTTATTACCTGATGTACATCTACATTGCAATTCGCTATATCAGAAAAGACACCTCGTCTATTCCTCTATCAACGAACATACTACTCTTCTTTATCCAAATCGCATTCCGTGGAACCGATTCCAAAGTTATTATAAATTCTTTGATCAGCATTTGTCAACGCTTTCTCGCTCTAATAATTCATAATCCATAACCGTTACCATCTGTACATGCTGACGATGAACGAGTCGTACAATATCTTGAGCCGCGATTTTACCAGCTTCCTGATACGGATAACGAATTGTTGTTAGCGCCGGGTGCACGACTTCGGTCACATCATAACCACCGAATCCAGTTACCGACAGCTGCTCTGGTACAGCAACCCCATGCTCATATGCCGCCTTCATAACACCAAGTGCAATATTGTCAGTCGCACACACAATAATCGACGCATCCAATCCTTGTTTTAACAATTCCAGTGCATCCTGACGCGCATCCGACATCCGAAAGCTCGTTTCGTAATACTGTACCTGACAACCATCTATCTCTGCCACTGCGCTGGCAAACCCCTGCTTGCGCTTCACGCCAACAGCGATATCCTGCTCCGTTACACCGAGATACGCGATTCGGCGGTGTCCCTGATGAAGCACATACCTGCCCAGCTGATAGCCCGCTTCATAATCGTTATGGATCAAACTATGAATATGCTCATGCTGTTGACCGACGAGCAGCACGGGTATGTTACTCGACTCAATCGCTTCCAGATGTTCATCTGTAATGCGCGCAGCCAACAAAATAATACCAGAAATCTTCTGACGTGCCAGTTCATAGATCGCTTCAATCTCCCGATTCATATCCTGACTTGTATTGGTGATCAGCATTCGGCATCCTTGCTTGCGTAGCTGATCATCAATGCCCATCAGCGTATGCGACGTTGCAAATGAATCCAGACGCGGTACAATCGTACCGATAATGTTCGCCGTTTTGGCTTTCAGACTTTGCGCAAATGTATTAGGCACATAGCCGGTTTCCTTGATGACTTGTTCAATTTTGTTCCGGGTGGCTGCACTGACCGATCCGCCGTTCAAATAACGGGAAACAGTACTTTTGGCCACACCGGCTATCATGGCAATATCTGAAATGGTCTTACTCATCTGTGCCTCCAAATAAGGACGCTCCTGATAGAGCGTCCCGTTTACATGCAATAATCATATAGGGGATGAAGTCGGCAACAATGGGGCTGCGACGACGGTATGATGATTCTGATATTACGGATCGCCCAGCTTCTCGTTGTTGCAAACCGCAGCATGTTTGTACATGTATATATACGACTTCAACCTGCCCAATCCCTGCCATCTTCGCAATACAGGTTCGTATAATTACTTTTTATTTTCCAGTGCCGCTTTGAGCAAATCGCCCAGACTCGAACCAAATTCTTCCTTCTGCTCAAATTGCTTCACCAGCTTCTGCTGCTCTCGTTTGTTCGGCGGACGTTTGCCTCCATCAGCGTTCAACTTTTCGGTGATCCCGCAACCAAGACATTGCACGTATTTGCCCGCTTTGCCATCCTTCATCTCCATCTTTTTATGGCATTGTGGACAACGACGGTTCGATAGCTGCTTTTCGTTGGAACGTCGGTATCCACAATCATCTGCCGGACATACGAGAAACGTACCGCGTTTCCCCTTTTTCTCCAGCATCCGTGTTCCGCAATCTGGACAATGACTATGCGACACATTGTGCGGCTTGTACTCTACTTCACTCGTTTGCACACCTTGAACGAGTGACCCAGCCATCTCACGAATCCCCTGCAAAAATGAACCCGGCTTGCCCTGTCCACGCGCAATCTTCTCCAACTCCTGTTCCCAGCGAGCCGTCAGTTCCGGCGTCCGTAACTCCGGCGATACCAGTTCGATCAATTGCGTGCCTTTACCGGTTGGATGCAGATGATTCCCTTGACGCTCAATCGTATCGGATGAAATGAGCTTTTCGATAATGTCCGCCCGTGTAGCCGGTGTGCCCAGCCCATGCTTTTCCATCCGGGATAGTAGCGCCGCCTCAGTGTAGCGCTTCGGTGGTAACGTACGACCTTGCTGCACGAGTGTACGACGAATCATCAGCCTATCGCCCTGCTTCAATTCCGGCAATGTTTGCGTATTCTGCTGATTCGTATGCTCATTTCCAGATGCAGTTTCATTTGCTTCATCCTCGTCATCTTCTTCCCACTGATCGCCATACACAACTCGCCATCCGCTATCCTTGACCGTTACCCCTCTTGCATGAAATGTCTGCCCAGCCGCTTCGCCAATCATTTGCACCGTGTCATAACGAGCCGACGGGTAAAAGAGGCTAATAAACCGCTTCGCAATCAGATCATACAGCTTGCGTTCGTCTGCCGTCAGACTGTTCAGTAGTAACGTCTGTTCCGTCGGAATAATCGCATGATGATCACTCACCTTGCTATCATCCACAATACGACGCGTAATAGGAAGCTTGCCACGCAGCAGCGGACGCGCCAAGGCTGCATATGGACCAACCGCTACACTGGATAATCGCTCTTGCAGCGTATCCGTCATGTCGGATGATAGATAACGTGAGTCGGTTCGCGGATACGTTACCAGCTTGTGCTGCTCATACAGCTTTTGCAATACATTGGACGTATGCTTGGCGGAAAAGCCCAAGCGACGGTTCGCATCCCGTTGCAGCTCAGTCAGATCATAAGCAAGTGGATGAGGCTCCTGTCGTTCGCTCTTTTTCACTTCTGTGATGCGCAAGTGTTTGCCTTCCAGACTATGCTGCAATTGCTGGACTGTATCCGGTTCAAACATACGCCCGTCTCCATTGCCACCGCGCCACTGCATCTTAAATGTATCCAAATCGAGCTGAAGTGTCTGATAATCCTGTGAACGAAAGTTCCGAATGTCTTGCTCGCGCTGCATAATCATACCAAGAGTAGGCGTTTGCACACGTCCCGCCGACAACTGAGCATCGAATTTGCAGGTCAATGCACGCGTAATATTCAGTCCAATCATCCAATCCGCTTCTGCCCGGCAACGCGCCGATTCATACAAACGATCAAATTCCCGCCCCGGACGCAAACGACTAAATCCATCTATAATCGCTTTATCCGTCTGCGACGATATCCACAACCGTTGAAATGGCTTGTTCCAGCCTGCCATTTGCATAATCCAGCGCGCCAGCAATTCCCCCTCGCGCGCCGCGTCCGTTGCAATGATCAGTTCTCCTACATCCTGTCGTTTCATCAGATGTTGAACCGTTTTATATTGCTGCGCACTTTCACGCAGCACTTTAAGCCGCATCTTATTCGGCAAAATAGGCAGATCTTCCAGATTCCACTTTTGATACTTTGGATCATAATCTTCCGGCTCTGCCAATCCAACCAGATGCCCCAGCGCCCAGGTCACAATATACTGCGGACCTTCTAAATATCCTTTTTGCTTCTGTGTGCTGTTCATTACACGGGCAATCTCTCTGGCAACAGACGGCTTTTCAGCTAGTACAAGCTTTTTCATGTATGTCATGTCTTCCTTTCTTGGATACAGATAACCTTCGATCACTATGGAACAATCGGCAATCGCCATAGAATGACGTGTCACGAATATTGGATGCCCTACATCTACTATCGAATCACGTGCAATCACTATCATCGTCTACTAAATGTAACATAACTACTAACCAAATTGCAGATTACGGACAAGTCACTTTGCCAGTAACTGCTATATATCCCCAAACAAAAGTGAATACAACTCTATTGACATGTAAACAATACTAACAATAAAATAAACAATTAATCACATACGATACTTATTTTTCATGATTAAAGGAGTGAGTCAATGATACATAATCCATTATCCACCTCATCCTCATCGTCCCATTTCAAGTCGCATAAGAGCATGATCTCCCTACTTCTCGCCTTAGTGTTCGCCACTGCCACGCTATTCCCTGTACATACTGCCACTGCACAAGCTGACCCTAGCCCTGGCGCTGTTCAGCCTTATAATGTAACGGAAGCTACCATATCCGACATGCAGCAATCGCTACAAGCAGGTACCACCACCTCAGTTGAACTGGTTCAACAGTATCTTAAGCGCATTCAGCAGTATGATGATCAAGGGATCAAATTGAATGCACTTCTAACGATCAATCCACAAGCACTGCAAATCGCCGCCAATCTCGATCGCGAGCGTCAGACCAGCGGTTCACGCGGACCACTTCATGGCATTCCCATTATTGTCAAAGACAATTTCGATACTGCCGACATGCCCACTACCGCAGGCTGTGTCTGTCTGCAACATTCTATACCAGATCATGATGCCGAGATGATTGCCAGACTCAAAGCTGCCGGTGCCATCATCCTTGCGAAATCCAATTTGCACGAATTCGCCTTTGATATTACGACGTCCAGCTCCCTTGGCGGGCAAACGCTGAATCCATATGAGCCCCATCATTATCCGGGTGGTTCCAGCGGTGGTACAGGTGCAGCGATTGCAGCCAGCTTTGCCGCCGCTGGACTAGGAACCGATACGGGTGGCTCGATCCGCATTCCGTCCGCTTTTAATAGTTTGGTTGGCATTCGTCCAACTGTAGGGCTAACTAGCCGTGACGGTATCATTCCGCTGGCGCTTACGCAGGATGTCGGTGGCCCGATGGCGCGTACCGTAAGCGATGCTGCACTACTGCTGGATGCAACTGCTGGTTATGATGCCGATGATGTAGCTACCGCCTATAGCGTCGGTCATATCCCGTCTAGCTATACCGACAGTTTGCAAACCGATGGATTGCAAGGTGCACGAATCGGTGTTGCGTATGAGTTGTTCGGTTCATCTGCTGCTGAGAAGTCTGTCACAGAAGTCGTATATGGTGCAGTCCACGATATGACACGTCTGGGAGCCACCACCGTACCGATCCAAATTCCACATTTGGAACAGATTATGAAATACCCCAGCCTTAGCGGATATGAATTCAAATTCCAGCTCAATGATTATTTGAACAGCCTTGGCGACGATGCGCCTTATCATAGTCTGGATGAGATTTTAAAATCCGGTCAATTCATGCCTACTCAGCAGGAAAGCATGTCCAAACGCAATGCGCTGCAATCACTGGATACCCCAGAATACAAAGACATCGTGCTGAACCGCACCAAAGTCACTCGCGATGCGCTGCTACAAGTGATGGCAGACAATGACCTGGATGCCATCGTCTATCCGACAACGACCGAACCAGCAGCCGTCATCGGTCAGGAACAACATGCAGGCGATAACAACCGACTCAGCCCTTTTTCCGGTTTTCCGGCGATTACTGTACCCGCAGGCTTTACCGATAATCAGCTTCCCGTAGGCATCGAATTTCTCGGTCGTCCCTTTGACGAAAGCACCTTGATCCAATTATCCTACAGCTATGAGCAAGGCACCCATAACCGCAAAGCCCCACCATTAACACCTTAATATTAATCATACGCGTACTACTCTTCATACCTTCAAGACCTCAAGACCTCAAGACCTCAAGACCTCAAGACCTCAAGACCTCAAGACCTCAAGACCTCAAGACCTCAAGACCTCAAGACCTCAAGACCTCAAGACCTCAAGACCTCAAGACCTCAAGACCTCAAGACCTCAAGACCTTCCATATTATCAACACTATTAATACCTTTAATGCTTTCAATAAAGTTACCAATCTCAAAATTCTCAATCCGCTTAAATACCATGAGTACCCTTATTATCTTTCAAACCCCAAAGCTATCCTCAATACAAAACACCTTCAAAATGACATCCATATCTAACGATAAGGGTTACCATTCTTGAAGGTGTTTTAGTCTACCTCACATTATTTATAACTTTCCCCTGACAGCTACTACAGCTCCAGAAAAGTCGAACTTAACTCTTGCCATACGTATATCTCTGCCCATACTTAGTTCAATCCAAGCATGATACCAATCCCTCTCCAAAGCTTCTACTTTCAGAGAATTCCCATCAGACGCAATCAGAAAAAGTCCATCAAATACGTTTCCCTCCGTGGAATGCGCCGCTCCAATAATTCCACAGCTTCCGCTTTGCCACCAATCTTCTCCCATTGGTGCAATTCCACTGGACGCTTATACCCCATCAATATCGATGTTAGCGCTTGAATGTCCAGCTGCACTCCACTGTATTGTTGAATATCATCCTGCACACCGTCTGGCAACCCATCGTGCCGAACAACCTGCGCGTGACCATCTTCATTGATCAGCACATCCCAGATTCCTTGATTCCATTCACAAATCGAATCCTTTACATCTATCCGAATATTTTCCACGATCCCCTTTTCAAAAGGATACTGCTCCACAAAATCTTTGACACTCACAATACGCGCCATAAAATAAGGTACAATCTGCTGCTCAATCCGCGGATCATGCAGCAAGTATGGCAAAGCGTCATCCGCTGGCGCCTGTAGCTTCACCTGATCCACCATCGAATCATGATTCGCAATATACGTCCACAGCGCGCGTCTTGCCTGCTCATCCAGATACACCAATTCGCGAATATTCAGCTCTCGCTCCTTGACCGTATAGAGCACATACCCTCTCGCAGCTTCATGCTCATCGTAATACACCGCCGTTTTCAACCCTTCCGGCTTTAACACCGCAACTTCCCACCGGTTCGCATCGCGTACCAATGTACCGTTATAACGACTGGCATATTGCGCATACACCGAAGCTAGTACTTCCTGATCCTTTACTCCTCTACGAATCTGTCCTTCCGTCTGCACTTTCTTTGGTAATAATGCAGTAGGAATACTGTACTTTTTATACTCAATATATAATTCCCAACCGTACTTACGATAAAAAGGAAAATAGAACGGATGCAAAAACGACACCGTCTGCCCTGCTTCCTTCATCCATTGCAATGTATGGCGAAGCAGCTGATCCACCAACCCCTGACGCCGATATTCCGGCCAAGTCGATACACCCGCAATACCACCCATCTCAAACACCTGTCCATTTATGTACGTTTGCATCGGCAGCAACGTTAATTGCGCCTGCAATTCTTCCCCTTCAAAAGCCCCCCACACCCGTTCCGGCTTAAACGTCTTCCGTAACTCTTCCTCCCGCTCCGCCGATGCGTCATACTGAAAAGCATACATCGACAACTCCAACTTCTGCTCAAAATCCTCATCCCGCAATTGCCTAATATCCACCTTACTTCACCTCATTTTAAAAGATAGCCAAACCATAGCACAAACCCCAACCCCATCACAACATAATCTGCACCCATTTCTCAAACCAGTCATTCCCGTTTATAATTATCCAATTCCCGTTGATCTACTTTTTATTCATCTATTTCTCATTCATCTCCTCCGCTTCTATCTCTATCTAAACGTATACTTCATCCCATCATCCATATCCATATTAATATGGACACACCTGCTTGTACTCATACTTACAATTAAATTTGCACCTGCATCTTTAGCTTTATATTTACGTATATTCACACTTGTAAATAAAACTATGACTATAACTACGTCTCTATTTACAGTTACACTTACATCTACATCTACATCTACATCTACATCTACATCTACATCTACATCTACATCTACATCTACATTCATTCTGAGCTTTTTACCAAATAAAATAAAATATTATATTTCGGTCTCCCAGCCCCATAAAATATCTCCAATCATTTTCACTCACTACAACTATCTATCAAATACATATATAAACCCATTTACAAACCCCTCACTCTACATTATATTTAATATCAAGATCAATTTTAGTACCAGATACTAAAACTAAGTACTAAAAAATCATCAAAACTATACAACAAAATAAACTATCCAAACCAATACACAACAATACACTAATACGAAAACAAACTATTTCCAGCAACAACAATTAAAATTCAATATTTCATATTTAACGCTTTCATACTGACTCCCATACCTTTATCATTAAAAAGAAATCTTTTGCACGCAAACTATTAATCACACGAGGTGACCCGGATGACTTCATCTACCGCACGTATCACAGCTCTCGGAACCTATGTTCCGGAAAAAAGACTAACCAACAACGATCTTGAACAACTGGTCGATACTTCAGACGATTGGATTGTCCAGCGCACCGGCATTCGCGAAAGACGCGTAGCCGCTCCAGATCAATTCAGTTCCTCTCTCGGTATTGAAGCCGTCCAAAACATGCTATCTCACTACAATGTAACTATCGAAGATGTCGATCTTGTACTCGTCGCAACGACCACATCTGACTATGTATTTCCAAGCGTAGCCGCCCAGATTCAAGCACACTTCAAAATCAAACGTGCTGGCGTATTCGATCTCAATGCCACCTGTGCTGGTTTTGTATATGGTCTCCATATGGCAAATAGCTTTATCACCTCTGGTCTACACCGCAAAGTTTTGGTAATTGCTAGCGAAACGATGACCAAAACATTGGACTACACCGACCGCAGCACCTGCATCCTGTTCGGCGATGGCGCTGGAGCAGCACTGGTTGAGTATGATGAACATCAACCAAGTTTTATCGATGTCTTTATGGATAGCGACGGTGGTGGTGCTCACCATGTATACCGTAGCGGTTTATCCACTGAAGTAAACAACAACCCAATGGAAGGCAACGGCAAAATATTTCAAAATGGACGCGAAGTGTACAAATGGGCAGTTCGCACCGTTCCACAAGGAATCCGCCAATTGCTACAAAATGCCGACAAAACGATATCCGACATAAACTGGTTCGTACCTCATAGCGCCAACCTAAAAATGATCGATTCCATTTGCGAAAAATCCGGCATTTCTCCCCAACATACACTAACCAGTGCCGAATGGTACGGCAACACATCATCCGCCTCCATTCCACTTGCTCTACAACAAGGCTTACTAGACAAAAAAGTCCAAACCGATGATACTATCCTACTCTACGGTTTCGGCGCAGGATTAACTCAAATGGGAATGCTCATCCGCTGGAATCCCAACCTAAAATAAGCTTGACCATATATGAAAGATACATCGCAACAGCATACAGCATACAGCATACAGCATACAGCATACAGCATACAGCATACAGCATACAGCATACAAAATGATGAATCATATATAATGATAAGTCACTTAAAATAATGAAAAAACATGATAAACAAAACAAAAAGAGGATGTCTGATATTAACATCAGACATCCTCTTTTTTTATAAAGCGGGTGATGGGAATCGAACCCACGCTACCAGCTTGGAAGGCTGGAGTTCTACCATTGAACTACACCCGCGAACCAAAAGTTAAGGCTACATATTATCTTACGATCATCATAACAATAAGTAATTGACGATCTAACAGCATATCAAGCCCAAAACAAAAGCACCATTCATTGAAACTCAAGAAGCTTAAAGCTTCTTACACTTTCAACCCGGTACTTACCTAAAATGTATATGGAGCGGACGACGGGAATCGAACCCGCGACCCTCGCCTTGGCAAGGCGATGCTCTACCGCTGAGCCACGTCCGCATAAAAATGGTGCGGTCGAGAGGACTCGAACCTCCACGGGGGTAAGCCCACACGGACCTGAACCGTGCGCGTCTGCCAATTCCGCCACGACCGCATAATATAAAGTCAAACTATTCCATCTACAAAAGGTAAATGGTGAGCCATGAAGGACTCGAACCTTCGACACCCTGATTAAAAGTCAGGTGCTCTACCAACTGAGCTAATGGCTCTCAATAAAAAATCAAATGGCAGGGGATACAGGATTTGAACCTGTGCATGACGGAGTCAAAGTCCGTTGCCTTACCGCTTGGCTAATCCCCTATAAAATATAGAAGAAATGGGGCGATCGACGGGAATTGAACCCGCGAATGTCGGAGTCACAGTCCGATGCGTTAACCCCTTCGCCACGACCGCCATGATATACAATTTATTATCTTATTTGAAAAAATAAAATAATGGTGCCGGCGAGAGGATTTGAACCCCCGACCTACTGATTACAAGTCAGTTGCTCTACCAACTGAGCTACACCGGCATAATTTAACTTCAAAACTGATCTTACTTGTTTCCCCAAAAGGGAATACGCTTGGCAACGTCCTACTCTCCCAGGACCCTGCGGTCCAAGTACCATCGGCGCTGGAGGGCTTAACGGTCGTGTTCGGGATGGGTACGTGTGGAACCCCTCCGCCATCATCACCAAACGTGCAGGTTAATCACCTGAAAACTGAATCCGAAACGATCCATCGCGTATTTAGAATCTTGGATAAGCCCTCGACCGATTAGTATTGGTCAGCTCCATGCATTGCTGCACTTCCACCCCCAACCTATCAACCTCGTCGTCTTCAAGGGGTCTTACTAAACTTGGGAAATCTCATCTTGAGGGGGGCTTCACGCTTAGATGCTTTCAGCGCTTATCCCGTCCGCACGTAGCTACCCAGCGATGCTCCTGGCGGAACAACTGGTACACCAGCGGTGCGTCCATCCCGGTCCTCTCGTACTAAGGACAGCTCCTCTCAAATTTCCTACGCCCACGACAGATAGGGACCGAACTGTCTCACGACGTTCTGAACCCAGCTCGCGTACCGCTTTAATGGGCGAACAGCCCAACCCTTGGGACCTACTTCAGCCCCAGGATGCGATGAGCCGACATCGAGGTGCCAAACCTCCCCGTCGATGTGGACTCTTGGGGGAGATAAGCCTGTTATCCCCAGGGTAGCTTTTATCCGTTGAGCGATGGCCCTTCCATGCGGTACCACCGGATCACTAAGCCCGACTTTCGTCCCTGCTCGACGTGTAGGTCTCGCAGTCAAGCTCCCTTTTGCCTTTGCACTCTTCGAATGATTTCCAACCATTCTGAGGGAACCTTAGGGCGCCTCCGTTACATTTTAGGAGGCGACCGCCCCAGTCAAACTGCCCACCTGACACGGTCCCCGTACCGGATCACGGTACTAGGTTAGAACTCAGATGCGATCAGGGTGGTATCCCAACGGCGCCTCCAAGGAAGCTTGCGCTCCCTCTTCTAAGGCTCCCACCTATCCTGTACAAATCGCACCCCAGTTCAATATCAAGCTGCAGTAAAGCTCCATGGGGTCTTTCCGTCTTGTCGCGGGTAACCTGCATCTTCACAGGTATTAAAATTTCACCGGATCTCTCGTTGAGACAGCGCCCAAATCGTTACGCCATTCGTGCGGGTCAGAATTTACCTGACAAGGAATTTCGCTACCTTAGGACCGTTATAGTTACGGCCGCCGTTTACTGGGGCTTCGGTTCATAGCTTCGCCCGAAGACTAACCACTCCCCTTAACCTTCCAGCACCGGGCAGGCGTCAGCCCGTATACTTCGCCTTGCGGCTTCGCACAGACCTGTGTTTTTGCTAAACAGTCGCTTGGGCCTTTTCACTGCGGCCCCCTCGTGCTATTCACACTACCGG
>NZ_CP176755.1:4767500-5609592 GCF_046603665.1 Paenibacillus sp. WLX2291
AAAGCGCTCCATTCGATTACAGCCGGACAAAGCAGATGTGGATCCCCTACATCCAGATTCTGAGCCAACCGTGAAGAAACCGGTAGTAACACCTGTGTCACGTCCACAGGAAGCAACGCCTTTTTATACACGACGTTCCTTTTTGCGCGGTGCCATTGGTATTGGACTTGCGGTTTCGATTGGTCCTACTTTTCTACGGTGGCTGGGTAGTTCATTAACAAGCGGTGGTGGTAGTTGGACTGAAATGCAAGCCAGCAATCCAAACAAAATGGTGCCTGATCCGAAACCGCTCACTGATTCATCTCCTCCAATTGGTGGAGGAGCGCAGGGTGAGTTCCGTGTGTATACGGTGACGCCGATTCCTTCTTTTGATAATAGTAACTGGTCGTTCACGATTGATGGGCTGGTGGATAAGCCGCAAACATGGAATTGGGAGCAATTTCTGAAGTTGAAACGACAGGTTCAGGTCAGTGATTTTCATTGTGTAACTGGCTGGTCGGTGTATAAAAATACGTGGGAAGGCATTCCGTTACTCGACTTTTTGAAGATGGCTGGCGTGAAGCCGGAGGCGCGTACGATTAAATTCTATTCTGGTGACGGAGTGTATACGGATTCGATTACAATGGAGCAGGCGCAGTTGAAGGATATTATGGTTGCGCTTCTGCATGATGGCAATATTATTCCTGCCGATCTGGGCGGTCCGGTGCGACTTGTCATTCCGAAAATGTATGCTTATAAATCAGTAAAATGGTTGAATCGGATTGAGTTGATTACGGATGATTATACGGGATATTGGGAAGAACGCGGTTATGATAAAGATGCTTGGCTGCCGGATAACCTGAGTTGATCATTGTTTGATTGTTGGAATTTGGTTAGTGTGGTGAGTTATTAATTAGTTTGGTATTGAATAAAAAGGACGAGTGTCTCGGTGTATAGAGATGCTCGTCCTTTTTTGAGGTTGTGGCTTAACATTTCAAGATACTAGGTGACAAAGGAGTTCTCTTAGTTCTCTTAGTTCTCTTAGTTCTCTTAGTTCTCTTAGTTCTCTTAGTTCTCTTAGTTCTCTTAGTTCTCTTAGTTCTCTTAGTTCTCTTAGTTCTCTTAGTTCTCTTAGTTCTCTTAGTTCTCTTAGTTCTCTTCATTCTGTTATGCTTCGTCGAGGTTTAGCAATTGGCGGAGTTGTTGCTCGTCTTCGATGATCTCGATGCCGAGGTCTTGTGCTTTGGTGAGTTTGCTGCCTGCTTTTTCGCCGGCAATGACGATGTCGGTCTTTTTGGATACGCTGCCGGTGACTTTGGCGCCGAGTTGTTCCAAACGCTCAGCAGCATCGTCGCGGGTCATCGTATGAAGTGTGCCCGTTAGGACGACGGTTTTGCCAGTAAAGTAGGAATCTTCGGTTATAACCGTTGCGGGCGCTTCAGGAACTTGCGGCTTCACGCCTTGCTCCAGCATACGGTCAATTCCGGTTTGCATAAATGGATCAGCAAAGTATTCGACGATACTTTCAGCGACAATCGAACCAACGTCTGGCAACTCAACCAGTTCTTCAACCGTTGCCGCGCGGATTTTCTCCAGATCGCGGTAATGTTCTGCCAGCATACGCGTTGTTGTTTTCCCAGTATTGGGAATGCCCAGTGCGTACAGGAATGATGCCAGATCACGGGTTTTGCTGTCTTCGATTGCTTGTAACAGGTTATTGGCCTTGCGTTCTCCAAAGCGTTCCAGCTTCACCAGATCGTCCAGCTGCAACGTATACAGATCTGCTGGTTCGCGTACTTGCAATTCGCTTTGCAGCTGCGTTGCTGTTTTGATGCTGAATGTCTCGATATCCATCGCATCTCGGGAAGCAAAATGTGTGATACGCGCTACAATTTGCGGCTCACAGCCAAATTTGTTATTACAGAACAAATGTGCACCGCGCTGTTCTACCGGGAAACCGCATGCCGGACATTGATCCGGGTATGGAATTTCTTCGCCATCGTTCTCTTCGGACACTTTGCCAAGAATTTCAGGAATGACATCGTTTGAGCGACGAATATATACACGAGTGCCAAGGGCGTGTTTCAAGTTTTTGCGTTCAATGTCGCCGATGTTGTTGAGTGTACAGTTCTGTACAGTTACGCCTGCGAGTTCGACAGCTTCCACACGTGCGAGCGGTGTGATTTTACCAGTACGCCCTACATTCCAGCTTACAGATTGGAGAATGGTACTCGTCTCTTCGGCTTCGAATTTGTAAGCAACTGCCCAGCGCGGAAATTTATCGGTATAGCCGAGTACTTCACGGGTGCGCATATCGGTAATTTTCACGACCGCGCCATCGATCAGATAATCCAGACTGGTACGTTCAGCTTGGATCTCTTCCAGCTTCACGATCACATCATCAAAATTCTCATAATAAAAAACAGACGGATTCACGCGCAAATGGTTATCCTGTAGAAACTGCATCATCTCTTGTTGATTTTGGAACGTGATGCCTTCTGCATATCCTACATTATAGAAGTAAGCGTTCAGCTTGCGTTTGGAGGTGATTTTGGGATCGAGGTTGCGTAGTGCGCCTGCGGCGGCATTGCGGGCATTTTTAAGTTTGTCCTTATCAGATGCGGCTTCGTTATACGCTTCCAGTACAGACAGATTCATAATGCCTTCACCCTGAATTTCCAGCTTGCCCTTCGTAAATGGAATCGACAATGGGATCGAGCGGATCGTTTTCACTTGTTCTAAAATTCCTTCACCGACTACACCACTCCCACGAGTCGATGCCTGAATCAAGCGACCATTTTCATACGTCAGGTTCAGTGTTAACCCGTCAAATTTCAGTTCGACCGCGTAACTTGGTTCCGGCAATGGTGTATCTGGATTCTTCTCGTTGTAATCATCAATGCGTTTCCGAGCACGGGTATGCCAACTTGATAGCTTTTCCAGGTTTTGCGCTTTGTCGAGACTCCATAGTGGTGCCAGATGACGATGTGGTAGGAAGCCTTTTAACAGCTCGCCGCCTACGCGTAAGGTAGGGGAATCTGGCAGTACGACACCGCTATCCTGTTCTAGTTGCAGCAATCGGTCATACAGGGCGTCATAGGCTTTATCGTCCACAAGCGGTTCGTCCATCGTGTAGTAATGATAATTATAGTTATTCAGCTCGGCGACAAGGCTTTCCATTTCCTTCATCGGGTCCATTGGGGGCATCTCTCCGTTCGTAATATGTAAGACGGCTGCCAATGAAACAGACAGCCGCCTCGAAATATAGACAGCATCCGCATACCATGCATCAAACTGTGTGATTTTCTCTTATTTTAAAATTTGATCGTAACGTTGAAGATATACAATGATACGATGTGCGTTTACAAAGGAAGGTTCATTATTCCACTTTGGTAATCGGTGCAAAACCAGCCAATAGTCGCTTCAAGCCTGTCGGTGCCGGGAAAGCAATTTGTAGCTCCATATCGTTCCCCGTTCCTTTGACAGCTACAATGGTGCCTATCCCCCATTTGCCATGGGATACTTTATCGCCTGCCTGGAAGTTACCACCACCGCTTGCGGCTGCTGGTTTGGGTGCTGTGCCGTTCCCCGTGCTTACCGTGACACCAGAAGATGCCGAAGTTGTACGTGGTACAGCACGTGCAGACGATCCGCTACCGAATGCCGACGAGTTATCCCGGCGTCCGCCAAAGTTACTACCACCTGCATTGCCACCAAATCCACGTCCACTATTTCCATAGCTGCTACCGCCGCCACGACGGTAGTTGTTCGGTGCTACGCGTGTATCTTCTTTGTACTCTTCTGGAATCTCTTCCAAGAAGCGTGACGGCGGGTTAGCAGTTGTGCGTCCAAACAGCGTACGCATCTGGGCGCAGGAAAGGAATAGTTGCTTCTCCGCGCGCGTAATACCGACATACGCCAGACGACGTTCTTCTTCCAGCTCGTCATTATCCATAAACGCACGGCTGTGCGGGAAGACACCTTCCTCCATACCGATAATAAATACAGTTGGGAATTCCAGACCTTTTGCACTATGCATCGTCATCAGTACGACAGCATCATCCTGCTCTTCTGGATCATCCCCCATTGAATCGATATCAGCGATCAGCGCCAGATCAGTCAAGAACGATACAAGCGATTTGTCTTCGTTGTTTTTCTCAAATTCCATCGTAACGGATAAGAACTCCTCAATATTCTCGACGCGCGCTTTGGACTCCAGTGTATTCTCACGTTGCAATTCGATTCGATATTGAGACATTTCCAGAATCTTCTCCGTCAATTCGGTCACTGACAGATAGTCTACCATCTGGTGCAGCGCTGCAATCATATCGTAAAATTCCACCAGCGCATTGCGCGTACGTCCAGCAAAACCCAAGTCATCCACAATCTCCAACACTTTAAAAATAGAAATACCGCGTTCGCCTGCTGCCGATGCCAGCTTCGCTACACTCGTATCACCGATCCCACGCTTCGGTACGTTGATTACACGGGTTAAGCTAATATCATCATCCGGGTTGGATAATAGACGCAAATAGCCGAGAATGTCCTTGATCTCTTTGCGATCATAGAACTTGATGCCGCCGACAATCTGGTACGGAATATCCGACTTGATCAGAATTTCCTCTATAACCCGGGATTGGGCATTGGTGCGGTACAGAATCGCATGATCCTGATACGGACGACCGGTTTTCACATTTTTATGAATCTCGGATGTAACGAAGTAGCCTTCATCATGCTCGGAGTCGGCGCGGTACACTTTGATCTTGGCGCCGCCTTCTTTGTCTGTCCACAGCTTTTTCGGTTTGCGTCCGCCGTTGTTGCCGATGACTTCGTTGGCTGCGTTCAGAATGTTGGAAGTCGAACGATAGTTTTGCTCCAGCAAAATCGTTTTCGCTTCCGGGTAATCTTTTTCAAAGTTTAAAATGTTCGTAATATCGGCACCACGCCAGCGATAGATCGACTGATCGCTATCACCAACGACACAAATATTGTGATGCGCATCTGCCAGCATATTACAGAGCATGTATTGCGCACGGTTCGTATCCTGATATTCATCCACATGGATATACCGGAATTTCTTCTGGTAAAATTCCAGCACTTCCGGTACTTCTTTGAACAGTTGAATCGTCGTCATGATCAGATCGTCAAAATCGAGCGAGTTATTCGCACGCAGTCGACGCTGATACATCGTATATACTTTGGCTGCTAAACCTTCAAAATAATCGCCGATATTGCGCTCATACTGATCCGGTGTGACCAGTTCGTTCTTCGCTGTGCTGATCATGGATTGCACCGTTTTGGGTTCAAACTTTTTCGTATCCATGTTCAAGTCCTTCATGCAGGAGCGAATAACGGACAACTGGTCACCAGAATCAAGAATGGAGAAATTGGAAGTAAAGCCGATCCGTTCGATATCACGGCGCAAAATTCGTACGCACATAGAGTGAAAGGTGGATACCCAAATTTCACGTCCATCCTTGCCAACCAGCTGAGAGACACGCTCTTGCATCTCACGAGCAGCTTTGTTTGTAAATGTAATCGCTAGAATGCCCCATGGTGCCGATTTGCGAGAATCGATAATATGAGCGATACGGTGAGTCAGTACGCGTGTTTTACCACTACCTGCTCCTGCCATAATGAGCAGTGGACCATCGGTTGCCAGTGCCGCTTCCTTTTGTCTGGGATTCAGGCGGTTGATGGCGTCTTTTATGTTAATCATCGTCATGCGAAATAATACCCCTTTCAAACAAAATAATTACGCTTTGACAGCAGAAACTGTCTTCAACGCTTGTTGTAGATCGTTGTATACGATGTTGCCAACAATTACGGTATCGCATATTTGTGAAGCCTGACGTGCCGTCTGTTCATCGACTACGCCACCACCGTAAAAGATACGTGCGTTGCGAGTCACCCGACGAATATCTGCTGCCAGTTCCATATCGCCAAATGTACCACTATATTCGACATACACTACTGGTAACTGCAATAAACGATCTGCTGCCTGTGCGTAAGCAGCTGCCGTATCAGCATCGAGATCGGTAATAGCATCGGTCAATTGCGCTACAGTAGATTCGCCATTTAACACAATATACCCTTCCGGGATCAGCAATTCCCATGGAATGAGATGACTGTACTGCTCAATCGCCTGTACATGTCTGCCAATCATCCACTGGCTGTGCTGCGTATTCAATACCATCGGAATCATATACAGATCAAAACCCGGTACAACTGCTTCGAGGTCGGACACTTCCAGCACACAGGGCAATTCGTAACGACGCACACGGGACATTAGATCAACCGTGTTGTCATACGTAATCCCAGATGAACCACCGACCATGATCGCGTCTGTTCCGGACATGCAAATCAGCTCCAGATCGTCATCCAAAATGTCGCGATCGGGATCAAGTTTGAACACATGACGCCATGTTTTTATTTCGTCTCTCAATGATATTCCTCCGTCTTTGAAACAACCTTCAAAATAAGTCTATGACAGCAGGTGTATAGTGTCAATGTTCGTATGCAATACGAACAAAAATGCCCTACTTTATACAAGTAGGACATAGGCGTATTTCCATTGCAGTCGATAGATGTATCGTTATTTTAGTTATTGTGCATGATGATGCAGATCAATACGCATTTTTGTTTACGAATCCATTACGTATCGTTTTGAAAATGATCTTAATATCGAATAGCAACGACCAATTTTCAATATAGAAAATATCGTGGTTAATCCGATCTTCAATCGACGTATCGCCACGCAAACCATTACTCTGCGCCCAACCGGTAATGCCCGGACGTACATGATGCTTGACCATATACTTTGGAATCTCTTCCCGGAATTGCTCTACATAATATGGACGCTCTGGACGTGGACCAACCACACTCATATCGCCAATCAGTACATTGAAAAATTGCGGTAGTTCATCCAGACTCGTACGTCGGATAAATGAACCAAACTTCGTTTTGCGCGGATCATTGGCAGTCGTCCAGCCTGTATCGACCTGACCTTCTGGAATAACGCGCATAGAACGGAACTTGAACATCATAAAATTACGCCGATTCAGACCGACACGCTCCTGCTTGAAAATAATCGGTCCCGGCGAAGTCAGCTTCACCCCGATTGCCACTATCAGCATAATCGGCGATGTAACCAAAATAGCTGCCAAAGAGAACAGAATATCAAAGCCGCGTTTGAAAATGCGGTTCGCCGCAATATCGAGCGGAATATCCCGCACGTTGATCATCGGCATGCCAGCAAAATTATCGAAATACGGTCGCGCAGGCAAATAGTCAAAGAAATCGGGAATAATGAGTGTACGTACACCCGCTTTTTCACATTCCGCAATGATCCATGGATATTTATCATGTGCATCCAGTGGCAACGCTAGAATGACCTCGTCAATCATCATCGAATGCAGCTTATCTCCCAATTCGTGAATTTTACCGAGTACTGGCTTGTACTTGCGTAGCTCAATACTGTCAAAATCACGATAATCATCAAGGAAGCCGACCACATCGTAGCCCATTTCCGGGTATTGCATCAGATTGTCGTAGAACCGTTTCCCAAGCGAACCTGCGCCCAGAATAAGTACGAACTGCTTGTTGAATCCTTTTTGCCGTGCGCGCTTGAGTCCGAGCTTGATCACATAACGATAAAAGATAATAAGCAGCAGATTGAAGATCATATATACGAGCAAGTAGTAACGCGAAATATTGACTTCTTTAAAGAAGAACAACGCGCCGAGCAGTACGAAAATACTCACTGCATGCGTCTGTACAATTTTTAGCATTTCATCAGCAAAACGCTTTTTGCGCTTGGCTGAATATAAACTGCTCATCGTGCCGATCAGTACGGCAATACCACCGTACACAATACTCCACATAAAATATGTTTCAATCGGCAATGCCCCATAACCTTCAGGCGAATTATCATACGGCAATACTAGTGCCTGAAACTTCAAAAACCAGGCAATCAGAAAGGAAAGCTGAATGACCAAGAAATCCGTCAAAATATACAGTCGGGTCAAAAATCGCTGATTTTTGCGGATCACGTCTGGATTCTCCTTTCTGTTTCGGCTGATGATGCGGATGCCGGTCGTAATAATTTATTTTTAATCAATGACATCGCAAGCTTGACCCCGATGCCAGCATACACAATACCGTTCGTTACAAACGAATACTGCTTCCGGTAATGCTTGCGGTGAAACAGCCACATGGCCCGGTGAAATTCATAGATGATCTTGAATGGCTTGCGACGGCTGCTTGCTCCCTTGTAATGCACAATAAACGTATTGCCGCGGTAGTGAATCTCCCAGCCCGCTTCTTTAATCCGGTAGCACCAGTCGATATCCTCACCATACATGAAAAACGCTTCATCTAGCCCGCCAATCTGCTCAATGACCTCACGTCGTACAAGCATAAAAGCACCTACCAACGAATCAACCTGGTAGCTGTCGTCCGGACTGAGATAACCGAGCTGATAGCCGTTAAACTTGGGATTGTTCGGAAACCATTTTGAAAATCCGAACGCATAATAAAACGATGCTGATGGTGTTGGGAATCCGCGCTTGCACGCTTTATCCAGTGTTCCGTCCGGCAAAATAATCTTACAGCCTGCTGCACCTGCGTGCGGATGGCTGTCCATAAAAGAAACCATCGTTTCCAGTGTGTCCGGTTCTACGATGGTATCGGAATTAAGCAGCAATGTATATCGCCCCCGCGCCTGTTTCATGCCAATGTTGTTGCCTTTGGCAAACCCTCCGTTGTCGGGATTGGCGATGAATACAGCATCCGGAAAAGTTGCCGGAATGCGAGTGACGGAATCATCACTGGAATGATTATCGACCACGATCATTTCGTACGTATACTGTGTCTGCGAACGATATACCGAAGCAATACAATCCAGTGTCAGCTGACATGTATTATAATTTAAAATTAAAACGCTAACGTCCATAATACGCTCCTGCCTTGAAATTCGCATATCATAAGCTAATGTGATTCATAGATTACGATCCTGCAATGGCTATTTATGATTGCTAATCATTATGAGTATTCTACCGACTTTTGTATATTCCTTGCAAAGACCGGACTTGAGTCTACAGGCATTATAGCACAGATCATCTGTTAGAAGTTAATTTCAAGATTATACCAGTAGAACCTTTTCAGTGTTTTCTGAATGACAGTCATTGGTGTTGCATGAATACGATACAGTATCTAGATGTAGCCGATTAAAATGAGAAAACGGAATAATAATTGTTCTGTAATAGACTGCCTGAATAGTCGACATGTTCTCAAATATCGAACCCTTGACCAAAAAGTAGATCTAGGTGCGATGAAATCATTCACCTGTCGAATCATCTCTTTATCGCACATTTGTTCACCATATATACGTTTAAATTCTTCTGCCTGTTTTACAAGTAGACTTTTATCTCCACGATGCTTGAGAAAACTATTCCACTTTTTCTTCAATTTCTGAGCAATTGTCCATTCTCCTCCAACTGCATTTCCACCGTGCTGACGATAGTAAATGGATGGCGTATGTTCAAAATGAACGTTACCAAAACAGGAAATGACCAGATACATCCACCAATCATGCATTTGAAGATTATTTATATTTACAGAATGAGATTTGTTCATTAATAACTGTAGCGCTGCTCTATTAAATGAGACAGTAGCACCAACAGCAATATTTTGAATTAATGCATTGTAAAAAGAGGCTTGCAAATTAGGCATCCCCGGCCAGATCGCAGTTGGATTTAACTGTCCATCTGTCAACTGGGTATCCGTACAGATCATACACGCAAGACTATGTTCGTTCTTATGTTTATCAACCAGATTACTACTTGGAGTATGGAGGTTTGTGGATTGCTGCTCTTGCATAGTAGATAACAATTGTACAGCCTGCTCTGCTTTATGAGTCATCCATACATCATCTTGGTCGCAAAAACAAAAATACTCCGCAGTCTGATCCGCGTGCTGCATCAATGACCAAAAACTTGGCACTACCCCTACATTGTCACCCTGGATCAACTGAATTACGTCAGGATGCTGTTCTTGATAGCGATGTATAATTGCAATTGTGTTGTCAGTAGAACCATCATCTCGAATTAAAATTCGTATAGGCTGGTACGGCTGAGATAGTATACTATCCAATTGCGCTTCGATATATTTGGCTCCGTTATATGTAGACATCAAAACTTGAAGCATTCCAATATCAGTCATGCCAATACCTCATTTTATTAAAATTAAATTGTCGCCCACTATACATTCGACGATACAATCTGATATGCATTATACACAACTCCTGTATCCAACGTCATCTATTCATAAAAAAACTGGATTCTATCTAATACATAGACAGAAATCCAGCCTAAAATAAATTATAAGTTAAACAAACCATTTATTCGTACATTTAAACAAATATATAGTTTAGATAAACACAATAATTCACAAAAATATATATAATAATTAATGCACTTATAACTATAATCAACTTCTGAGGAAAAATTAAGTGATCCAAAACGTATTTGAGTCCTAAGATAATAAAGATAATCAATGGAGAAGCAATAGACATAATATATCTTCCTTGTGGTTGATAATCGATTTTTAATGAATAATACGAATGTAAGCCTATCGTAATTAAACAACTTAAAACTATGGATATATTCATAAATAGCAGGTTTTTTTCCAAACATATATTTTTTTAAATATCTTACAAATATAATTAAAAATAACAGAAATTACGCCAACTATACCTAAATACAAATAAAAATCATAATAACTTTCGCTCATGATCACATTCATATATCCAAACTGACCAATAAATGAATGAATAACCGTTTCTCTAGCTTGATTATCAAATAAAAGTTTAAAAAGATCACCTTTATATGGTTGCTGTAGCACTTGTCCACCTTCAGCTAACCAGCGCAAATATTCTTTTCGAAATGTATTCATACCTAAAAAATCACTGTATAACATGTAATTTCTAATAAAAAAAGGAAAAGTTACTACTGCAGTTAAAATAAAAACTACTGAAAAGTTAGTTATTATCTGCTTTAGCGTAGTTCTATTCATTTTAAAATTCAAAATATTACTTATTATAAAAAAAAGCCCTCCCATTAAAATAAAACCGTATGAATTTGAATAACCTAGACCACAAATAATAAAACCTAATGCCAAACAAATACTATTTTTAATATTCCATTGATTTTGATAAGCTTTAATCATACTAAATACCACTATACTGGCTCCAGAAACTGCAATAATATCATTATTTACATAACTCGATAAAAAAGTGAATTGAGGCAAAAATGCCATAAAAACCATACCAAGTATAGAGAATTTTTTACTTTTTGTGATAAGTTCAATGCTTTTTCCAGTAAATAGTATTGCAATCATACCAAATAATACGCTGGTTAAACGAGCAGCAAACAACAAAGCATGATCTGAATTTTTTATAATGCTCATTATTCCCATGAAAAGAGCACTAAAAATTGATCCTAGGAATTGCGGGTAAAATGCGTAAGACCAGTTGCCTAGCCAATATATAACTTCTGGATCATATCCTGTTGGTAATTTCCCATGATTAAATATAAATTGTGGAATCTGATATCTCATTAATTCATCGGGTGCATTATTAAAAGGGATATGGTATGCCCATACTGAAAAAACAATTCCTGATACTATTACAACAAAACATTGATAAAAATTCATATCTATTTTTAGAAGTTTCATTCCTTTTGCTTTGTCCTTTCTAATTTAATAGGATTAACTCCTCACTTTGAAAAATCTCAATAGTTGAATGTAATATCGCAGGAACGCTAACACTATTTCTTATTTTGATTATAGTAATTTTGTAAAAAAACATTTAATCCTTTCGACCAATCGTGAATATCTACAAAGCCATTAGTTCTGATCGACATATGCTCCATTACTGAATTAGTAGGACGTAAAGCTGGTCTTGGAAATTCTTCTGTAGTACAAGGCTCCAATTGAGCAATAATTTCGACCGCTGCAACTTGATTAGCTTGTTTAAAAATTTCTTTTGCAAATTCATACCAACTGCAAGAACCACTATTAGAAGCATGATAGATACCATATTTTTCAGTAAGCATTAATTCAGCGAAAAATTCAGCTAAATCAACTGTATATGTTGGAGACCCCTTCTGATCATGAACTACTCTTAAATTTGGTTTTTCCTGACCTAATTTGAGCATAGTTTTCACAAAATTATTTCCATGTAGTCCATACACCCAAGAAGTACGCACAATAAAATAACGGCTGGATAACGTTTGTACAAGTATTTCACCTGCACGTTTAGACTTACCATAAATACTTTGAGGATTTGTATTATCATATTCATGATAAGGAATCATACTTTGACCATCAAATACATAATCAGTACTGACGTAGATCATTTTTGCCTGTACCGCTTCGGCAGCTACGGCAATATTGCGACTGCCTGTTGCGTTTACGAGATACGCGCCATCCACATCACTTTCCGCTGCATCTACAGCTGTGTATGCTGCACAGTGGATTACAACATCAGGAGCAAATTTGCCGAGCACCTGCTGGCATTGCTCCAGATTGGTAATATCCAGTTGATGGCGGTCGCATCCCAGCACAATGTGACCTTTACGTTCCAGTACAGCAACCGTATCGACGCCAAGCTGACCAGATGCGCCCGTAACGAGTACTTTCATTATTGCTCACCCAGACGGCTACCGTATTGCTGTTGGTAGTATTCTTGGTATTCGCCAGAAGCGATACGAGTCCACCATTCTTTGTTATCCAGATACCATTGGATCGTTGCTTGGATACCGGATTCAAAATTGTGTTTCGGCTTCCAGCCCAGCTCGGTCATCGTTTTGGTTGGATCGATACCATAGCGACGGTCGTGACCCGGACGGTCTTGCACGTATTTAATCAAGGATTCCGGCTTATCCAATTGTTCCAAAATCGTTTTAACGATATGGATATTCGTACGCTCATTGTTGCCACCGATGTTATACACTTCACCATTTTTGCCTTCATGAATAACGAGATCAATCGCGCTGCAATGGTCTTCTACATACAGCCAATCACGAATATTCAGACCATCACCGTATACCGGCAATGCTTCATCCGCAAGCGCACGAGAAATGATCAATGGAATCAGTTTCTCTGGGAATTGGAAAGGTCCGTAGTTGTTCGAGCAGCGTGTGATATTCACTGGCAGACCGAATGTTTCGTGGTATGCACGCACCAGCAGATCGCCGCCTGCTTTGCTCGCAGAATACGGGCTATTCGGAGTGAGCGGTGTTTCTTCTGTGAACAGACCAGTTTCGCCCAGTGTGCCGTAGACTTCATCTGTCGATACTTGCACGAATTTGGTGATGTTGTGTTTTTTGGCAACATCCAGCAGGACTTGTGTGCCGAGGACATTCGTTTTTACAAATACGTCCGGCTCCAGAATGCTACGATCCACATGCGATTCTGCTGCAAAGTTAACAATGATGTCCACACCTTGCGAGACGAGTTCCTCCATTTTGGCTCCATCACCGATGTCGGCTTTCACAAACGTATGATTGGGATTGCCTTCGATGTCTTTCAGATTTTCCAGATTTCCTGCGTAAGTCAGCGCATCTACGTTGATAATCTGGTATTCTGGATGCTCCCGCAGCATATACAGTACAAAGTTGCTGCCGATAAAACCGGCACCACCCGTAACGAGTAATTTCATAAATTGCCTCCTAATTTAACATAGTTATTTTGTTTGTTTAAAAACTATTAATTTACTTATAAAATAATTGACCAATATTACTATAATATTAACAAGGATTTTGGCAATAGTATCATTAATAGTTAATCCTTCAACAAGTAAAATCATACCCATTAAATCTATAAAGTAAGAAAGTAATCTAGCCCCAAAAAACAATACCATTTCTTTCATAAATCCTTTTTCACTTTTAAAAACATACTTCTTATTTGTAAAAAAGGCAAAGAGAACGGAAATAATCCAAGCGATCGTTGTGGCAATTCGATAATCCATATACAACAAATTCACCAATATTATATATGAAACAATATTTACAACGGTCGTCAATACACCAAAAATAATATAATTTATAATCTCTTTTCGATTAATCATTAGTAACCTTTTGTTCTTTCGGCAATTCTTTAGTGGGGATAATTTTATTATTATTATATTGATTTACAAAGTAAAGCGGTCTTCTTTTCGTTTCATTGAAAACTCTTCCTAGATATTCTCCTATAATTCCTAAAGAAATCAATTGAATACCGCCTATAAATAGCATTACCGTCATTAAAGAAGGATAACCTTCAACTGGATTCCCATAAATCAAAGTTTTAATAATAATCCAAATCATATAGATAAATGCACATGCAGATATAATGATTCCAGATGCTGCTGATAAGCGTAATGGAGTGATTGTAAATGAAGTTATGCCTTCAATAGCCAAATCAAATAATTTAAAATAGTTCCATTTTGTTTCTCCAGCAAATCTAGCATCTCGATCAAAGCGGATTTCTTTTTTGTTAAAACCGATCCAACTAAACATACCTTTAGTATAACGTTGAGTTTCTCGTAACTGTTTTAATGCCTCAATACAACGACGATCAAGAAGCCTAAAATCTCCTGTATCTTGTTGCAAGGGTACTCTGGTCACCTTTTGAAGAACTTTATAAAAAGTAGCTGATGTCCATTTTTTAAACCAAGTTTCTCCTTGCCGACTATTTCTTCTAGCAAAAACATCATCATAACCATCTTCCCAAAATTTTATCATTTGAGGAATAAGTTCAGGTGGATCTTGCAAGTCAGCATCTATAATAATAATTGCATCTCCTCGGGCATAATCAAAACCAGCCATCATTGCAACTTCTTTACCAAAATTTCGCGAAAGATCAATAATGGAAATTCTTGTGTCTATTTCGCGAAGCTCTTTAATAATTTCAATAGTGCGGTCTTTACTACCATCATTTATGAATAAAAATTCATAATCGTATTTAGAGATTTCATGTGTAACCAATTTCAACCTATCATATAAATGTGTTAGAACATCTTCTTCATTATACGCAGGTATCAAAATAGTGATTAATTTTTTCAATTTATCCTCCTTATATCTTATTGATGAAATTAATCGTTTTAATAATTATTGACCAATTTATTTTGTAGTACTGGTAAATTTAGTTTCAATAAGGCATATGCAGTGGTTTTCACATGAATAGAACCATCTGAATTTTTAGTCAATTTGATTTCGCCATGTGCTTTAGTGTTTTTAATTACATATTCAGAAAAAAGTTTTTGTGTTCCGCCGATTCCATATACGGATAGTCCTTTAACATCAAACTCTGCTGGTCCAGGCATCACCATTTGAATATCATTCAAGTCTTCTGGTATTTCAAACAGAGCTTCATTCTCTGTCACTTGTACCTCACTTGGATCAATATTATATGGTTCAGTTTGACTTATTGCTATTTGATCATTCATGCTTTTAACTATCATATTTGTATCTTTAAAAGGAGTTTCTCATACAAGAAGTTTTTCACCACGTCTTACTCCTCTTACAGAATCTATACCATAATAATTGGAAAAGTAACGATTACTTACAGAATTTCTGAACGGTGCGATTTGATCATTAACATTCTGATCTTTTTGATAAAAATAACGTGTATATTTCTCACCAGGTAATGTGTATTGATAAATCACAATATCCTTGTTATTCATACTTTTATTATAATTTAGCAAGTAGGCTTCATCGGCTAAATCTTGACGAGCAGATTTTAAATAAAAAGCATCTACCGACAAAAAAACGAAGCATGTAATCAAAGCTAAGATACTCAGCGTAAACATTTTCATAAAAGAGAATTTTAATAAAGGAACGATGCACGAAAGAATAAATATAATTAAAAATGTAGAAAATGCAAATGAACTGCGAACAGGTATATCAGGAAAAATAACTAAGGGTAATAAAGAGAGCGAGGGTGCCAAAATATATTTATAATTTTCAAGCAATTTTTTTACTTATTACAAGAACAACAATAAAGCAAATTGTAGCTAGTAAACATAGTTCGAAATTAAAACTTAGTAATGTTGTTATTTTGGATATATCAATATGCAGACCTGCAGACCCTGCTCTTTTGAAATTACCCGGAGCAGTGAAAAGCAGTATGACACCAAATGCAAAACCTACAATTCCATACCATGGAATTATTTTAATTTGTTTGATATTTTCAAGTAAATACAGAAATAAAAATGCTGCTCCTAGGAAAGCCACATTCTCTTGTCCCCAGCCTGCAATTATGCCAACAAAAAAAACAATACTATTAAAAACTTTTCTATTAGTAGATTCAGAAGAAAATACCTTAAAGTGACTTTGTATTTTATCATAAATAGAATTATTCATATAAAATACAGTTAAAACGATTAGTGCAGTAGTTGGCCATAAATAATTTAAACTTCCAGATAACCATACAACAGTTTAAAAAATACAGGAATAAACACCAATAATAGTACACAAGATATTATGAAAGAAGATAGCGCGATTTTGATTTTTTTATTATATAAGTTGAACTAAATAAGTACACATTTAAACAAAGTCGATCAATTACTTCTTGCGGTTGCCGGTTCACACGATTCATAAAACGGCGAACAGCCAAGCGGATTTTGTAGGTTTTGTCAAAAAAGACATTGTGGATGACATCACTTTTTAGCCATTTCCATAAGCCTTCTATCGGATTCATTTCGGGCGAATATTTAGGAAGAAAAACCAACTGCAGTCGTGGATGTTGGCTTAAAAAGAACCGAATCGCAGCCGCTTTGTGAATCCGTCCATTATCCACAACCATGACCAGCTTCCCCGTCGGATAAACCGCCAGAATTTGTTCCAGAAATCGCTGGAAGGCTTTGGCATCATAATCGAGTTCTTCATCCATTCGCTTTTTTTAAATCGGGTAGCACGTTTTCTTGAAAAAAAGCTTGCTCATCCGGATCGGCACTTGCAAGCGTATAGGTCGCTTTCGTGTAACTGAATCCAAGTCTTTGCAACACACGCGAAATGCCTTTTTCGCTAAATGTTTGACCAAATTCCCGCTTCACATAAGCCGCGATGAGCTTCAGTGTCCACGTCGATTTGGCTTCAAAACCCATGTCAGAAGGCTGCTGGTGTTTGAGTATTTCAGCGACGTATTGCTCTTGTTCGGGCGTAAGGGTACGAGGTTTGCCTGGAGAATGCTCCAACGCCAGTTCACTCAAGCCGCCATCTTGGTAGCTATGAATGTATTCGCCAATCGTCTTTCGAGTCCGGTGCAAAATAGCAGCGATGTCTTGCTGTGTTTTGCCTTCGAGATGCAGCAGAACAGCCAAATAGCGCTCGTACAGCCGCTTATCTGTAGTTTGTCGCATCGCTTGAATCAGCTGTTTGTTTTCATTCATTTTTCTCACGTCCCTGTTCACAGAGTTTAAAGAGTATTACCCCATTTAAACAAAGACAATAAGTCTTGTACGTTTCTTTAAGTCAACTTATATAGATAAATTTATCTATATCCTTGATAGTTTTAAATTTCTGCATTTTCTAAAAAAGGATGTCTAGTGTCTTTATCGGAAAGTACAGGAGAATGTACAGGCCAATCTATACCCAAGGCTGGATCATTCCACAGTATACCGCGATCATGTTGTGGAGAATAATATTCATCTACTTTATATAAAACTTGTGTATTAGGAATGAGTGTACAAAATCCATGAGCAAATCCTTTTGGAACGAGTAATTGCCTTTTGTTGTACTCGCTAAGAATAAAACCTTGCCATTGCCCAAATGTCGATGATTCTTTACGAATATCAACAATTACATCATATATAGCTCCAGATATAACACGAATTAATTTAGTTTGAGCTTTTGGTTCTAATTGATAATGCAACCCGCGTAATACTCCCGGCTCAGCCGAAAGTGATTGATTATCTTGAATGAAATTATGATAGATACCAATTTCTTTCATAACTTGATCATTATAACTTTCCATAAAAAAACCTCTATGATCCCCATGAACTATAGGATCTAGCAATTTAGCGCCTTCCAGTTTTAAAGATGTTACTTTCATAATAACCTCCTAATTACAGCTTTAATTTACCAAATTCTTCACCAAATATGATATCTTTTGCAAGTTCATTTGCTTTGGCCAAAGAAGCATGCGTTCCTGCATCTGTCCACCAACCCTTGAGAATATCAAACGAAAGTTCACCACGTTGAATATAGGCATTATTTACATCAGTGATTTCAAGTTCACCACGTGCAGAGGGTTTTAATGTTTTAACAATATCAAACACGTTATTATCAAACATATAAATTCCTGTAACAGCAAAATCACTTTTTGGCGCTTTTGGTTTTTCTTCAATCGAAACAATTCTTTCTCCATCAAGTTCAGCTACTCCGTAGCGCTGAGGATCATGAACTTCTTGAAGCAGCAATTTAGCACCATTCTCTTGTAAACGGAAGTTTTCAACAAAAGGAGCAATATCATCTTCAAATACATTATCGCCCAAAATAACAATCATTTGATCGTCTCCCACAAAATGTTCAGCCAAATCTAGAGCTTGAGCTATTCCTCCCGCTTCATCCTGTACCTTATATGTAAAGGTTACACCCATTTCGCGACCGCTGCCCAACAAGTTAACAACATCTCCCATATGATCTTTACCGGTGACTATCAAGATATCATGAACTCCAGCTTGTTTGAGTTTATGGACCGAATAAAAAATCATAGGATATTTGCCTACTGGCAAGAGATGTTTATTTGTCACTTTAGTTAAAGGATAAAGCCGTGTGCCTGTACCCCCGGCAAGAATAATACCTTTCATATTGTAAACCTCCCAAATATAATACTGGATTCATACTTATCGTTATCCAGCCACAAAATATATAGACAAATCAATAGTATCTCAAATAGACATATAATGCTATGCAAATCATAAATTTCGATTGAATAGCATTATGTCAATAGCTTAATTATAACATCAGAGAAAAATCTTCTCTTTCTCTCGAAAGATGTTTGCTATAAAAAGGATCATTATCAAGCAAAAAAGCCCAGCGTTTTTTTAAATAATCCGCTTCTTTATTGAAACGTTCCATTTTCTCAGGCGTGTTCTCATACCCTCTAGATTTGGATTCATAATGATAGAGAACTACATGTGGAACATATACATTATAATATCCTTTCTCAATCAATTTCAGGCAGAAATCTACATCGTTAAATGCCACTTGTAGATCCTCGTCCAATCCATCTACTTCTAGAAACAGTTTTCTTTTCACCATTAAACATGCACCTGTTACTGCTGCATAATCGCTTACCATACGCAATCTTGAAAAATAACCTGGGTGATTTTCCGGAAAATGCTTATGACTATGTCCTGCAGTACCCGAAATCCCCAACATAACGCCTGCATGTTGAATTGTCGAATCAGGATATAATAACTTTGCTCCTACCGCACCTATTTCGTTACGCTGTGCTTGTCCTGCCAGACCTTCCAACCAATCTGGAGTAATAATTTCAACATCATTATTTAATAATAAAATAAGTTCACCTTGAGCCTCGCGAGCCGCAAGATTATTTAGCTTTGAATAATTAAAAGGAATATCTAAGCGAAGAACTTTAAATCTTTTACCATGTTGTACGATATATTTATTAAATAAATCCAACGTAGCAGGATCATCACTACCATTATCAATAATAATAACTTCAAAATTTGAATAGGTAGATAATTTGAATATAGAATCCACACAAGTTGATAAAACCTCTGCCATATTCCGAGTCGGAATTAAAATCGAAATCAATGGTTCATTTTTTGGAAGATGCTTCATCACATATACATTTGCCAACTCATCTTTAAATACTTTAGCATTATAACCACGTCGATTTATAGTATCTTTTAATGCTCTGACGCCAGCATCAGAAGTATAAGTTTTAGCATTAGCTGAAGTAGCTGTTGAAGTATTTGACATTCGCCAATGATATAATATTTTATTAATATGACGAATATTTTTTGTTAATTCGACTATTCTTAGAGCGAGATCATAATCTTGACTACCTTCATATCCAACTCTAAATCCACCTATTTTTTTTACAATTTCAAGGCGATAAACAGTCAAATGACAAGTATACATTTGCGACAATAAAGTATTCGGAGACCAATCCGGTTTGAAAAACGGCTGTGATCTATTACCTTTTACATCAATTTTATCTTCATCCGAATAGATCATATCTGTATCGGGTTCATTATTCAATAAAAGTGCTACCTCATATAATGCATCCTTGGTAAACTCATCATCATGATCCAAAAAAGCAACATATTCACCACTTGCCAATGAAAGTGCCGAGTTACTTGCAACAGATATATTTTGCTGTTTTTCATGCTGAATAAATTTGATTCTACTATCTTGTTGAGCATATTGTTCAATAATCGCTTGAATTTTATTATTGCTAGAAGCATCATTACATATACAAAGTTCCCAATGTGGATACAATTGCTCTCTTACAGAATCAATTGCTTTCTTCAAATATTCTTCAGGTGTATTGTAGACAGGCATTATTACTGAAATTGTAAACTTACGTGTAATGGAATTTAAGTTTTGATTGATTTCATATTCCGAGATACCATTCAAACGAATCCATTCTTGATATAGTTGTTGTGTGCTTAATTGTGATGGATCGACAAAACTTTTAAGACGATTTGCAACTCCTTTAATTCCTTCTTTTTTATAAAGTTTAGCTGCTTTTAATATCAAATCACGATTTAAACATTTTGATAAATTAATATAATTTGAATATTTTTTTTTCAAAATCGTCAATGCACCAACAATTTTAATATCAATCAGAGACAATTCAAATTCACATTTTTGTGTACCTGTATCCAGCCTTAGTGTACGTGTCTGTTTAGGAATATAAAAGGTAAACTGACTGCTGACACGGTTTCCGATAGGCAAGCTACCTATTTTTGTACTATTCTCTTCAGAAATTCCACTACCATCATCCCAATATACTTTTAGAGGAACAATCATAGCCGAACTAGAAATAACATTTAGTTCAATCCAACCTTTTGGATAATCTCCATCAATAAAAAAGAAAGGATCTTCACCTAGAGAGCGCCATTTCTGTTTTTCAATATCATATTCAATTTGATTGATAGGGACCAGTTTTAATTCTGACCTCTGCATATTCAATTCAACCAACCTTCTCTACATAAAATGGAATTTAAATATCCAACATATAAGGTTTATCTTTGGAATAATTTTCATTATAATAAGCATCTTGCTTTAAAAACCCATTCCATTTCCCCTTCATATATGCTCGTTCTTCTGAACTATCATCATGAACATTACTGATATTATTGAGAAGTATTACTCGAACATAAGGCAACCAAACATTTATATAACCTGCTTGCATTGCTTTTAAAGCAAAATCGATTTCAAAAAAATGTTCCTGCAAGTTCATGTCAAATCCTTCAAGTTTTACAAAAATCTCTTTGGAAATAATGAAAAAATCTTTGCTTAATGCTGACACATTCCGAGTGACAAACATAGCACCATAATGTCCTGGGAAATCTATAGATATTCCTTTATAAGGATCCTCTGCGATATGATGCTCTCCTAAACCTAATACATATCCCGAATGTATAATGAGATCGTTATCTGATTGAATATAGGCTCCAATGACTGCGGTCTCTTTACGTTGACTATGGCCAATCATATCTTGAAGCCAAGCAGAATTATTTAAACGAATAGAATGATTAATGAATAAGTAATGTTCCCCTGCACATAAAGAAACTGCCTTATTATACATATGAGCACCTTGAAATTTCTCAGCATTGATCGATGTGTAGCGATTACCTAGTCTGTCATTCCATTTTTTATCAATTTCCGACACACTTACTTCATCTGCGTTCCAAATGACAACAATCTCGTAATTTATATATGCAGTTTGATCTAGTAAATGCTCCAAAAATTCATCTGTTGCAATCGGATTTTGATTCTCAGTAACAATAATACTTACTAATGGATTAGAATGTACATTGTAATGAAGTAAATAATAGTTAGGATATTGAGAAAGTTCCTCGATCCAACCATTAATTTCTCTACGTCTCATAGCATCAGATAAAGCTTTCATTCCTGCTACATGTGTATAACTTTTTGCAGAAGAATTTGATGCAGTTGATTCAGGGATCATGCGCCAGTGATATAAGATTTTGGGAATATGTGCAATTCGCTGCGTTTTCTCAGTAATTCTCAACGCTAAATCAAAATCTTGACTACCCTCATATCCTTTTCTAAATCCACCAGCTTCCTGAATCAATGTACTACGATATACTCCCAAATGCCCATAATACATATGGCAAAGAAAACGATCCGGAGACCAATCTGGTTTAAAAAATGGAGAAACTCTTTGATGGTCCATATTAACGAAATCTTCATCGCTATAAATGATATCCAGTTGTTTATTATGATTAAGCAACTTTACAATTTCATATAAAGCATTATTGGCAATTTCATCATCATGATCCAACAAAGCTAAATATTCACCTGTTACGAGTGCTAATGCTGAATTGCTTGCTTCTGAAATATGACCGTTTTTCTCACGATATACAACCTTAATTCTAGAGTATTTATTACTATATTCATCCAGTACTCTTTTTATATGATCTTTAGTAGATGCATCGTCCGCTATACAAAGTTCCCAATTTGTATAATATTGGCGAATAACTGAATCTATGCATCTTCGTAGCCATATTTCATCTACATTATAAACTGGCAACACAAATGAAATTAATGGCTGATATTGCATAGCTTGAATATCATGATAGATGTAGTCTAAATCATCGGCGGTTAATTGATTATTGGTTTGCCAAATTGTATATTCATCATATGATTGCGGAGTATTTGATTTACTTTTAACTCTTTGTAAAAATGAACGAATACCTTCTTTTTTTACAAGTAAAATAACCTTTTTGCATATTCCCATTATACTACCTTGTTCGGTTCTCGAACGGTATTCTTGTAGACGCTCCAAGAGCATATGCATTCGGGTTATTTTTTTTATTTGTACATTTTGCAATTTAAATATTACTTTTTTATCTCCTGTATCTAATCTTAATACTTTTGTATTATACGGGATAAAAAAAAGAACTTTACCTTTATATGTTCCTTTGGGCATATATGAAGGAGTAATGGTGTGCTCTTCTGAAAATCCATGTCCATAATCTATATAAAACTTTAGAGGAATAGATTCTTGCGTGCCAGATTCCCAGGCGAATTCTATCCACCCTTTTCTAAAAGAGCCTTCCAATACAAAAGACGGATCTGAACCCATTACTTCCCAGTTATTATCTTTATTTTTGATAACATCATTTAAAGGTACAAGTATAATTTTTTTCTGTGGACTTGCCCATCCAGTAATCTCGTCCCAAGCCATAAAACTTACTTTTTTCAACCGAGAAATCATTTTGGATTAAGAACTCCTTTTCAAAAAACTTTAATTATTTTTAAACTTAAACTTTTGTATAAATCTAGCCAATTTGAAAGATCGTGAATTTATTGTTTGATTTAATTCATTTTGCAATATGAGATTTGAATTATTAATATTATTTTTTTCATCAGTTAAATTCTTAATTTCAGCTTTATACGCATTATTATTCTCTTCTAGTTTTTCAACTTTATGACTAAAATCAGTATTTAAGTTCATAAGATTCACTTTTTCTGTTTGTAGGCTTTGATTTTCTACTTCAAGCATACTATATTTTTGTTTTTGTTTTTGTTCTGTTTCAGCTGAACTTTGAATCAATGCCATTAACATATCCAGCTTTTTCATACGTTGAACTGAAAAAGTGAGTTTATCCACTGGAGAAGAAAAGTTATGTTCAAGTTTGAGAATAATATAAGGGTCATTTTCAAGAAACAAAAATACATCTTCTAACGTTTGATAACCATTATTAACAAACAAACTGAATTCAACTTTCTCGTTTTGTTTATTTGTAATTACGATATTACTGATACGAAAAGCTCCTTTGGAATGTGAAGGATCTATGCGGACGTGTTTTATCGTAGAATAAGCAGCAAGTTCAAATTGAAGTTCAATCTCCTGATTCTGATCTTCATATATGCTAATATTCCTTTTCAGACTAGTTTCTTCACTAAAGCCTTTACCGTCATCAATATAAACTTGTAAACAATCTGTATTACGTTTCTCGCTGCCTCTAACAACCGCAAGCAATTGATGAAACTGATGCTCCAAAAATTGAAGTTTGTTTAAAATCTCCACATCGATTATTTGTTCGTCTTTGTCAATTACATAATCAGAGTAATTTACATTAGTATAGCCAATTATAATTTTCCTATAAGAATCAGCTGCATAATCGATGTTATACAAGTTTTCGTTATAAAAACGATCTATTAGTTTTCGGTACTCATTCATTCTTGAATCCCATACCGCAAAAAAATGAATACTCATCATACGTTCCCAAATATCAACATTGCCATGTGATAAAATACTATGGTTTATATTCTGTTCTTCCAAAAATTCGGTTAACTCTTCCAGTACAGGCAAACCGTTGATGTAATGTTCTTCTAACCAGATATATCCTTCATTATATAAAGAGCGATATAAAGTATTAAGACGCTTTTCTGCATTTCTTACTTTTTCAGAGTGAAAAGGAGCCGTTATTACAAAAAACTCTCGACTGACTCTTTGTAATTCCCAAATAAAATTTTGCCGTTGTTCTGGAAAAATATGTTCGAATACGTCCATAGCAACAATTACATCAAATGTATTATCATCGAAATCCATAGCTGTAGCATCTCCCAAAATATATTGAGGATCCTCCAGCAAATGGTCTGGTAGTTGTATATCCAAATATGTTATTTTATCATTCGGTAAAAATACTTCCAAATTTCGATGCTCGTTTGCACCTACTTCAAGAATATGAAAGGATGTTCCATCTTTTCTTAATTTATTGATAATCTCCTCAACGTTTTTGTATCTTTGATATTGATCAAAAGGATAATCCATTACTCGTTAACCTCCCAGGTGTGGTGGATGTAAAGTCTTCCTTCAGAAAAATATTTATTGGTAACTTGAAATTTTTTTACACTCTCTTTGTAATCCAGACAAACAATACCTTCATTATTGAAAATCCCTACATCAATAACAAATGTGCCACTAATTAAAGGTAAACTATCAATATGATAAGAAACTCTGTGCTTACCACGAGTGGTCGGAATTTCCACTTTTTCCAAATACGTATTAGGTCCAAATATATATTCTCGATCTGGAGTATAGATAGCTACTCCGATCAACAAATCGTCGATACGTTGTTCATAAACTTCATATTGAATATCTACTGTCAGTTTATCAAATGTCTTAAATTGATCATTATTAAGTTCGACTTTACGAATCAAAGCTAATACAGAAGTATCTACAGGCGTTAATAGATCATTCTCATCGCTAGCAGCATAGTCAGGAGCCATAACTTCCGTAATGTTAGGCTTATTTGGTTGTGAAGAGGACATTTTCATATAGTCTTCATAGCGATCTACAATTTCGCTTGATTCACCTTCTGCCTCAATTAATCCATCTTTAATCCATATAGCTTTGTTGCAAAAGCGTTTGATTTGTTCGGAAGCGTGCGACACAAACAAAATAGTTGTGCCTCGCTCTTTCATCTCTTTCAACTTATCGATACATTTGATTTGAAAACGGGTATCCCCTACAGCTAAAGCTTCATCAATAATAAGAATATCTGGTTCCACATTAATTGATACTGCAAATGCTAATCTTGCAAACATACCACTTGAATAAAATTTAACTGGCTGATTGATAAAGTCTCCAATATCGGCGAATTCAATAATACGATCCATTCTTTGTTCAATTTGGTCCGCCGTGTATCCCATCATCATTCCATTTAAACGAATATTTTCAATTCCAGTATATTCAGGGTTAAAGCCAGTGCCCAACTCTAAAATAGCAGAGATTTTTCCATGGACCTGAATATCTCCAATAGTGGGATGCAATACTCCTGTAATCAGTTTTAACAGTGTAGATTTTCCCGATCCATTTCTACCCAGGATACCAAGCGCATCGCCTTTTTGGATGCTAAAGGAAATACCTTTAAGAGCTTCAAAATCTTTATGATATTTTGTTTTCCGAATCGATAATGCTTCCTTCAATCGATCAACTGGTTTATCATATATTTTGAAATTTTTCACTACATTATTTAATTCAATCATATTTTCCATAGTAACGCTCCCTTAAAGTACATCGGAGAAGTGTGTTCTGAGCCTATTGAATATCTTAACACCGAATACCAAAGTAACCAAGCAAAACAACCAGAAGTATATCGTATGATACGGATGTTCAAAAAACCAAACTTTATTAATAAAACTATCCCTATAACCATCCACCACATAATACATAGGATTCAATTTGAAAATGTTTAACCAAAAGGGAGATAACATTGTGCTTGGCCAACCAATCGGTGTAAACCAAAAGCCCATTTGTAATACAATGCCGATAATTTGGTTTAAATCTCTAAAAAATAAAACTGTTGCAGAGGTAAATATGGTAATCGCAGCAACCAATACGATCATACAGCCTGTATAATATATAAATTGAAGATTAAAAAGCTGAGGAGTATATCCATATGCAGCATAGACAATAAAGATGAAAACAATAAAAAATAAATGAACATACAAAGCAGACATAATCTTCACACTCGGAATAACCTCAATACGAAAGACTACTTTTTTTACAAGGTAACTATAGTCAAAAAATGAACTCGTTGCTCCGCCAATTCCATCTGAAAAGAAAAACCAAGGAATGATGGCTACTAGGAACCAAAGTATAAATGGTACATCTGCTACGTCACCACTTCTTAGTCCCACTTGAAATACAAACCAATACGTAACAATGGTAAGTAATGGTTGAATAAACCCCCACACTACACCTAAATAAGAAGCAGCGTATTTTGTTTTAAAATCATTTTTGGATAGACTCCATATTAATTTCCGATCATCGATAGAATATTTCAAGAATCTAAGCGCTGATTTAACATTTACTACTGTATAAGAAAATAAAAAGCCAAATAAAATACTAAGTATGATTGAACTCACCTTAAACATCAGGTTTTCGCCCTGATTTGCCAATTGGTTGGCAGCTTCTATATCCATATAGATACCTGGATCCGTATTCGTAGCCTGAAGCATCAACGTATCTGTTGATTTTTGTAAAACACGAATTTGTTGAGATGCAAGTACAGCTTTTTTAAAATCGATTTGCTGAATATTATTGACTTGTACAAATAAATTTTTCAATTCTACATTTCCGATAGCGACACCAGGATCCAAACGAATTTGTTTCGTATTAGCTGGAATATAAAATTCCAATTTTTTCTGCCCTTTGTTGGCATCGTAATTTTTGGAAACAATTTGTTGTTCTGACCACTTATTTTTAGTAGATGTATAATACAGTTTATACTCTCCAGAATGTTCAGCGTTGACAGTCACATTTACAATCGTCTTTAAATTAGACTGATGATGAGCTTGGAAAACTTCAAAAAATGAAAAAATTGCCAGTATAGCAATGACCATAAATAAAATTGTTTTTTTGCTTGTAAATTTGTTCATACATCCACACCTCAGAATTTAATACATATGTATCGCAACCTAGACTTAAGATGTTCAGGTAACAACACTTATGTTTGAACGTAACGCAACTAGTTATCACATACATAACTATGCTAATATAGCATAAGTATCTATTATGAAAAGGAGTTTAAAAAGTGGCTAATCCAGTATACGGCAAACAGTTTAAAGCGTCTACCGAAGAAGAAAAACGCAATGGCATGTTCTGGGTCGTTAACATCTGTCTTATTCTATTCTTGTTATGGACCCCGTTTCAAGTGGCTTTATTTAATGGTTTAAGTTATTCATTTGAAAAACCGATTTTCTGGGCGATTCTGTTGTCCGGTACAATCATGATCCTGGGGCTGATCCAATTTTATAAAAAGGTAAAATTGGATGATCAACGGGATATGGTGGCGCTGCTGATCATTTTGCTGCCTCTATCGTACATGATCTCCATGATTGGTGCCGCCTCTTGGCATTATGCCGTAAATATGGTGCTAATTCAATGGATGTACGCATTTATTTTCATCACTGGCGTGTATATGCTACGTGACCGTATGTCGAATAAGATCATTCAGATGACGATTATGGGTTCCGCCTATATTATCGTAATGTTTGGTTTTATTAACTGGTTCGGTCAAGCACCGCTCGGTGGCAAGCTGGTATTCTGGTTCTCGAACGGGGTACAGAACGGTTCTTATGTAGACGCAATTATGCAGGATTCCAACGGCTGGCGTCTCACTTCTGTATTCCAATATGCGAATACATACGCTGCGTTCCTGATGGCTATGTTGTTTGCTGCGCTATTCAATGTAAGTCGTTTGAAAACATGGTATGACCATTTGCTGCATGGCTTTATGCTCGTACCGATTATTTTGTCACTGATTCTCACGTTGTCTCGTGGTGGTCTTGTTGTACTGCCATTTGTACTGCTGATTCTGCTCTTAATGCTGCGTCCGGCACAGCAAATTCTGTGGATTATCTATATGGTGATTGCAGGCGCTGCCTCCGCGATTATCCTGAATCCGGTAACGAATATCGGTCTACAGGTCATTGCCAAGTATGATGGTGTTGCAGCTGCTAAAGGCTGGGGCTATGTGCTGATAACTTCGCTGATTGTCGGTCTAATCGCGATAGCTATTGGACGCTTCATTGCTCCAAAACTCGAAAACGGTGTGGAAGGCTGGACCGCTCGTCGTTTCTCCAGTGTATGGTTGCCGATTGGTTCAGCAGTTATTGGTGGCGTAATGTTATTGCTGCTGATTGGAACCAGTCTGCGTAACTTGCTCCCTGCTAACATCCGTGTCCGCTTTGAGAACATTAATTTCCAACAAAGTAGTGTATTGGAGCGTTTCACTTTTTACCGTGACGCATTGAAATTATGGAAGGAGTATCCGTTCTTTGGTGCTGGTGGTGGTGCCTGGGGTGCTTCTTTCCAAGCTTACCAGAATAACCCGTATGTCAGCCGTCAGGTGCATAACTTCTTCTTCCAATATCTCGTTGAAGTCGGTATTATCGGGCTCCTGATCTTTGTATTGTTTGTAGGCTTTATCTTCTATAAATATATCCGCGGGTATATTAAAACGGATAAAGAGAAACGGGAAAGCCACTTCTTGTACTTCATTATTGCAGTATCGATCCTGATGCACAGTCTGCTCGATTTTAACTTGAGTTATGTGTATATGGGCATACTCGTATTCTTAGGATTGGGTGGTATGGCTTCCGCAATGGATGCTCAGCCGCTAAAGTATTTGAAACTAGGTGCAGGTACGATACGTGGGATTTATGTATCGTTGATTGGACTGACTGCGATTATTATTACGTTTACTTCACTACGTTTTGCTCAAGCATCTGGCGATATCAAAGATGTTGCCAAATTGTCTACCAATCAAAACGCAACGTATGAACAATATCGCAAGCTATTGGATGATGCACTGTCCATTCGCAGTACATTCCCAGAAGGCGTCGTCTATCTGAGTTCACTGCTAACTCAAGGACTTCAACAAACCAAAAACGAGGATTTCTACAACCAAGATCTTGCTTTGCTTAACAAAGCTCATGAAAAAGAGCCTTATAATCAAGATATTGTGAAGCAAATGGTCACTCTGTACCAATTAAATGGCGAGGATGATCAAGCATTTGATCTACTTGTGAATAGTACTCCAAAATACAAATGGGATATTAACTGGTATGAAGGTGTATTGACTCAAGCCTATGTTCTTGGTAATAAGGCTTATGAGAGTAAAGACACTGCTGCTGAACAGAAATACTTCCAGCAAGGACTGAATGTGTATCAACAGGTTCTGGACGGAATTCAGTATCTGACTACACTACCAGAAGGTCAGCTGCAAGGTCGTGACTTTAGCGTCACTCCAAAAATCGCTTTGAGTGTTGGTGAGATTTACCTGATGCAAGGTGAAAATGCTCAAGCCGCTGAAGTATTGAAAAAAGGTCTGCAAGACGATTTGACTGACGATACAAACAAACAAGTTGCTCGTTATTATCTGGCTGCGCTGAAAAAAGAAGGCCAAAATGATCAAGCAATCTACGACAAATTGATTACTGCTGATCCAAAAGAAAAAGAGCAAATTGCTGCAATCGCAAATAAAACCTATACCCAAGCTAAATAGTAGTACGAATCCGTATCGTATGAAGGTATAGACAAACTTGTATGTATTTTCAAAATCACAAAAAGGCTTCTCCCTATACGTGGAGAAGCCTTTTTATTTGATATGAATGAATATGGAATAACGAACTGTAAAATCATTAGATTGATGCTACCTGCTCTCTTCTGCATTCAACACTTCTTGTAAATAGGCGAGTGTAGATTCACGCAATTCAGGATGCTGAAGTGCATAATGCACGGTCGTTTTAATAAAACCACTCTTCTCGCCTACATCATGACGCAACCCTTCGAATTGATATGCGAGAATGTCTTGGCTTTGACCGAGTTTGGAGATAGCATCGGTCAATTGGATTTCTCCACCAGCACCAGCGTCTTGATTATCAAGGATGTCGAAGATCTCCGGGGTCAGGATATAGCGACCCATGATCGCCAGATTGGATGGGGCGTCTTCGCGTGGCGGTTTCTCTACCAGTCCCGTTGCTTTGTACAGACGATCTGATTCTGGCATGGATTCAGCAGCGACTAGACCGTAGCGGGATACGTGCTCCCACGGTACTTCTTTGACGCCAACTACGGATGCCTCATGATCTTCGTACACGTCCATCATTTGCTTCAGGCATGGTACGTCGGATTCTACAATATCATCGCCGAGCAGAACAGCGAACGGCTCATTACCGATGAATTTGCGAGCACACCAGATGGCGTGACCGAGACCTTTGGGTTCTTTTTGACGGATGTAATGAATGTCTGCCATTTCGGACGGTTCACGTACGGCGTCGAGCAGTTTCCATTTTTCTTTTTCAGTGAGATTGTGCTCTAACTCGAAGGAATAGTCAAAATGGTCTTCGATGGCGCGTTTGCCTTTACCGGTTACGATAATGATATCTTCGATACCAGAAGCGACGGCTTCCTCAATGATGTATTGGATCGTCGGTTTATCGACGATTGGCAGCATTTCTTTGGGCATCGCTTTGGTGGCAGGCAAGAAACGAGTTCCCAGACCTGCGGCGGGAATAATGGCTTTGCGTATTTTCATACTTGTTCTCTCCCAATCATTAAATAAACTATGAATTATAATCGTATTATTTAGCAAGTTAGCATAGAACATAGTTATTTATAAATATACATTGAATCATTGCATATTGTCCGTGTTCTCACTACTTTCTACACACGATAATGTTTATCTTATACGAATAAAGCACAATCAGCAAACATGACTCTAGGATCTGCTGATTGTGCTTTATTCTCAAAAATCATCAAAATGAGTTTACTACGATATGTATACACATCATAGTAAACTCATTTGCATTTATTCTCTTCTATTGATTGATTCTACTTATTCTCTTCCTGCGCCAGCACTTCTTTCAAATAATCCAGCGTGGAATCACGCAGTTCTGGATGCTGAAGTGCGTAGTGAATCGTCGTTTGGATAAAGCCACTCTTCTCGCCTACATCATGACGCAACCCTTCGAATTGATATGCGAGAATGTCTTGGCTTTGACCGAGTTTGGAGATAGCATCGGTCAATTGGATTTCTCCACCAGCACCAGCGTCTTGATTATCAAGGATGTCGAAGATCTCCGGGGTCAGGATATAGCGACCCATGATCGCCAGATTGGATGGGGCGTCTTCGCGTGGCGGTTTCTCTACCAGTCCCGTTGCTTTGTACAGACGATCTGATTCTGGCATGGATTCAGCAGCGACTAGACCGTAGCGGGATACGTGCTCCCACGGTACTTCTTTGACGCCAACTACGGATGCCTCATGATCTTCGTACACGTCCATCATTTGCTTCAGGCATGGTACGTCGGATTCTACAATATCATCGCCGAGCAGAACAGCGAACGGCTCGTTACCGATGAATTTGCGAGCACACCAGATGGCGTGACCGAGACCTTTTGGTTCTTTTTGACGGATGTAATGAATGTCTGCCATTTCGGACGGTTCACGTACGGCGTCGAGCAGTTTCCATTTTTCTTTTTCCTCTAGATTTTGTTCCAACTCGAAGGAATAGTCAAAATGGTCTTCGATGGCGCGCTTGCCTTTACCGGTTACGATGATAATATCTTCGATACCAGAAGCGACGGCTTCCTCAATAATATATTGGATCGTCGGTTTATCGACGATTGGCAGCATTTCTTTGGGCATCGCTTTGGTGGCAGGCAAGAAACGAGTTCCCAGACCTGCGGCGGGAATAATGGCTTTACGTATTTTCACGGTTATGATTCCTCCATCTACAATTTGGGATAGGACGTTCTGTCTCATGGATATGTAATGAAAAAAGCATGAGAACGTTCGTTTGAGCCTGAATACGGCTACCTTATCATTTAACCATTATTCATGGCAGTTACCCAGTCTAAACATTGGCAGTTTTGTGATAGCGGATACATATATCTATCTTGTTCAGAATGTATACATAGTATCATATTGGGTTACGTTACGCTGTTTTGTAGAATTCTTAAGAAGATAAACGTAGATATACATGCAAAATAGATGAGAGTTCGTTCTCTTTCTACTTTTGCTATACATTGCATACATATAAAAAGACTTCCCGCAAACGGGAAGTCTTTGACACTATGATTGACTTGCAGATTCGGTCAACATGGATGCAATACACGTTGGACGTTCAACTCATTTATTTTACCAATTGTCCGCGGGTTACGCCGAGTTGGTTGGTTGCTTTGAGTGTACGCCACACTTGAGTACCGCTAATCTCGCCAGTCAGTGCTTTGCTGTACAGATCGATGACTTGCAGCACTTGCTCTGGTGTTTCTTCCAAAAACTCCACGCGATACTGGGACACGCCCAGTTGCAGGAAGTTGCTCAAGTATTCTGCACCAGATTGCTCGATAGCGTTGTAGACGGTATTACGACAGCCTTCATCCACACGCACCGGATGGGACATACCGATACGGTCTTGCAGGGATACACGGCTATCTTCGCATGGACGACCACAGTTAGTGAAGTCCGTACCTTCGCTCAGGAAGGTGCAATAGACACAATGTTCCGTGTGGAACATTGGCAGATGTTGATGAATAACAACTTCCATCTGATCGGTACGACTACGTCCTAGCAGGTCGACCATTTGCTGAATATTCAGGTCGTATGATGGAGTCACCATATCTACTCCAGCTTCTAAGAACAGATCCGCTGTTTTGTGATTGGCAATATTCAATGAGAAGTCGCCGATCAGCTGTGGATGATTGTCTTGTGGATGGCTTTGACGACGTGCGAGATAGTAGTACAGCGCACCGGTATTACGCACTAGCACAGCATCTGGCTGCAAACGCAGAATATTGGCGTGGTAGCCATTTTCGCCTGGCATATGGATACGTGGTGTTACGAGTGCGATCTTTTTGCCAGCGGCGCGCACAGCAGCAACGGCTGCTGGGAATTGCTTAATAAATTCAAAGTCGGCGTAGATCATGTCCACGTCAGTTTGTACGACAGCTTCCACTTGCTCCAGATTGCGGCACAATGCCGTCAGCATCGCATCGGTACCACGAACCGGTGTCATTGCCGGGGAAATATCTCCGTATACGGCGATGTCGCGTTTGATATATACAGGTGGTTTCGGGCGTTCGCCCTCCAACTGTTCTACTGCCTGACGGCGAATTGCGTTCAGTTCGCGCATCGGGATGATAATATCGCCGTGCAGTTGGGCTTCCAATTGATCCAGTTGGAAAATAGTACCGCCCAGACGACCGAATTGTTCGTGCAGCAGCTCGGCATTCATCGGACGCTTCGCAGCAATTTCGAGTTCCATTTCGGAATCGACGCGTACAGTTACGCCTTTTTGTATATCCGTCCAGTAAGTCACTAGTGGTTGACCAGCATGACCGATCGCTTTGACATGGATGGGGAATACGCGGTACGGTTTGTCCGTTTCATACGTTTGACGCATCCGCTTATCCAGTGCCGGATCGTTCGTTTTCCAGATCTTGTCGCCGACATGTACCTTTTTCAGGTTAATGTCATTGCGACCGGGTACGATGTCAACGATCCACGATTCATTAGCTTCACCTTCCAGCTTGACGCCTTGACGACGCAGATCGTAGATCCGACCGCCTTCTTCTTTTTGCGTTGGATCGCCAGCGTCGAATACGATACCGTCGCCGCGCTTGATTGGCGCTTCCAAACGGCAGACAACGCCGTCACGCAGAATCTTCTCAACACGACCGAGGTACACGCCGCGGCTTTTCGGGAAAGTACCGTCAACGAGCTTTTTGTTGTTGGTTCCATCGAGGAAGCCATGGGTGAATCCGCGCGAAAAGCTTTGTTCTAGTTCGCGAATATCTTCGCGGCTGATTGGCGTTGCATCGCCGTCGAAATAACGGTCGATCGCTTTACGGTATTTGCTGACTACGTTCGCAACGTAAGTTGGCGATTTGAGACGACCTTCGATTTTGAACGAAGTTACACCTGCTTCGATCAGTTGTGGCATAATGTCAATCGCTGCCAGATCTTTCGGTGACAACAGATAGGTGACATCGCCCATGATCTTTTGCTCGCCATCGACGATGAGATCATATGGCAAACGGCAGGCTTGTGCGCATTCGCCGCGGTTAGCGGAGCGTCCGCCCCACATTTCGGATGTCAGACATTGACCGGAGTACGATACGCACAACGCGCCGTGGACGAATACTTCCATTGGCAGGCGTGCTTGTTCGCCGATCTTCTGGATTTGTTTCAGATTATTTTCACGTCCGAGGACGACACGTTCCATGTGAAACGGCTTGGTGAATTCGACCGCTTCTGGTGAAGTGATCGTCATCTGGGTCGAACCATGGATTGGAAAATCCGGCGAGATTTCGCGGATCATTTTCACCAATCCCAGATCTTGTACGATTACAGCGTCTACCCCTGCGTCTACGCAAGCGTCGATTAACTCACGCGCATCGTCCAGTTCATTTTCAAATACGAGAATGTTAAAGGTCAAAAAGCCCTTTACACCATAGCTATGCAGAAATGCCATAATCTCCGACAATTCGTCCATACGGAAGTTGTTCGCACGTGCACGCGCGTTAAATTTTTCCACGCCAAAAAAGACTGCGTCCGCCCCATTCGCTACCGCCGCCCGCATGCAGTCCCAGTCGCCAGCCGGCGCCAGAAGCTCCACGTCTTGTCTTTGTAATGCTGTATCAGTCATGTAGGTCAAGTTCCTCCCAAATTCAATTGCCCTTGGATCGGGCAATGCTCTATTCACGGATGCTGTCCGTTACATTATAAAATGGAACACTGCGCACACGCAGTGCATACGTCACACACTTTAAAATGATTCTAATCCAGTGTACCAGACCTGTAACTACGTATCTACCGTATCCTTTAAATTTGTATGAAAATATTCAGGAAATTTGCAGGCGAATCATGGACATGACTACAATAGATATGAAGATGTGACGGATGAGATCGAAACGGTATGAATATGAAGACAAACTAGCGATATTTCTACGATAGCAGCACTGTAAAAGGAGACGGAATCCAATATGGCGACAACACTACAGGATATTGAGCAATATGGACGACAGCAAGGCTGGTGGTATGATGAAGCGCATCAGCCATATGGGGAAGCGTTGCGTGAATTAGGGCTAGCAGAGACAGATGAAGTGTTTATCTTTTTCACGCATGCGGAAGACGGACCTACGTTTCATAGTGCTCGTGGGGAAATGTATCATTGGGGCTGGTTTATGCTACATTCGGACGATGTGAAGCTGAGTATGATTCGGATGCAGGAGCTCGGTATAGATGATGAGTATATTCCGCTGAATAGCTTCGCGGGAGACGGCGGGCATTTCTACAATCGCCGAACGGGGCAGGTATTGTATTTGCAAGCAGGGGAGTTGTTACAGCAGTATTTGGCAGGGCAAGTTCAGCCACAATGGGAGACGTTTGCAGCGTATCTCGGATGGTATTTTCAACTGAATTGAGTGGGAATTTTACAATATAAGTATGTAAAAAGCTGACTGCACAGGGATGTTCCTGTAGCTAGTCAGCTTTTTGGATTAGGCATTTCATGCTAAGAACATAGTCGTATCTCTGCTTGGAAAGGCAATTTATTTAAGACAATTCATTTAAAGCAAGTCATTTGTAGAAGCGCGATACTACTTCTTACTCATACTCGCGATTCTGACTTACTGTTTACTTATTGTTCTTGCTCCCTGTACGTTGTTCTTACTTACTGCATTTGCTTGATATCTTGCTGATTTCTCTTCCTTACTTTTCTTCCTTACTTCGCCGTCCACTGGAATGAGGATAGCACGTTCGCTACTTCTGCTTGATGGGTAGCCGTGTTGTTGGCGTTATTCACTTCGCTGGACAGAATGAATGTACGTTTGCCCTTGGTGAAGATGGTATATGTGCCAGTATACGGCGCATCGTCACTGCTAAACGTAGCTGTGAACGTATACGCTGGAACACCAGCAAATGTAGTCGGCTGTCCTTCGGATACGGTCGCTGTCGACGATGATCCTGTGGTGCCAGTTCCGCCGGAAGTCAGGCTACTTTTCCAGTCTTGCACGGCTTGTTCCAGCGAACTGGAATTTTTGATCGATACGTAGAAGCTACCGCCCGTGTAGTAGTAGGAGACGCCTGTTGCATTATAATCATTACCTGCATCGCTCCAGTAACGCGGAACTTGCAGACTGTATCCGTATGTTGTTGATGTACGGATGACCGTCTTGGTGCGATCTTCGGAATAGTAATCAAGCGGCAGATGACCAAAATTGCTTTGCAATGTCTCAAAGTCCACTTTCATCGAACGTACCATTTGCTCAAATTCGGCATCTGTTTGCGGGCTATCGGTCAGACCGCTGTATTCAAAGTAATACCGGTAATCGCCTTGCTGAATCAGCACTTCATACTCGGTATACCATTCATCGTTACCGTACATATATTGCATTTCGTTGATAACAGCATTATGACCGTCGATCTGACGTTCGGTTGTACCGATATAACGGTAATGATCGGCGGCGAAGTTCTGGTCAAACCAGTTGCGAATATCCTGCGACCAGTTTTGCACGGTTGATCCTGCCGGTACGCTGTATACGCCGAATTTGGCATACGATTCGTCTTTGTTGGTTGCTTCATCGGAATCGTCGCTGACTGACCAGCCGCTTGGCAGATTAACAGAGATGCCGTAATCCTCATTGGAGAAGGTTTCGCCCGTTTCCTCAGCATCACTGTCTTCTGCGATATCTTCCGCTTTGTCATCATCGCTGTTAAAGGACAGCTGGAATGAGTTCAGCAGTGCCTGATTATCGTTAAAGTCTTTGTAAGAATATGCCTGCGAATCGGCGTACATCACAAAGTACAGATAACCATTACCTGCATACAACCGCGTCTCTGACAAATAACCATCGGTCGTTTTGCTGATTACGCGTGCATACGTACCATTGGAGCCATTCACGATCTGCTGATCCAGAATTGTCTCATCCAATGAGCGAGTATAGCTAACCAGTTCATCCAGCAGATCATCGGAATCTGCCTGTGTATAGACCGAACCTGTAACAGTATCCGGCTCAACCGCTACTTGTAACAAGTACGTGCCTTCTGTATTCATAAAGTTGGCAATCGTTGCATTGGAACCGCCCAGATAGGTCAGATCCTCTGGATAGTTGATCGACCACTGGTATTTGCTGTCGCCAACACGCGTCTTCCCAGCATGCTGAGCAGCGCTATCGTTACTACCGGACTGCGCTTCCGATGCAGGCAAGGTGACTACGATTTGACCGGAAATCACTTTCATGTTGCCGCCGATGCCTTCAGTCAGTGGGCGCAGCGGAACCATCAGGGTGCCGAGTCGCATGACAGGTGCAGCAGGCAAGGTTACCTTTTTACCGTTCATGGTTGCAATCTTACTGCCGATTGTCATCGAAATGATGTGTTTGCCAGAAGTCAGTTGAATCACATTGTCATCATGCAATTCGACCTGAGCGCCAAAAGCACGCGAGAACAGACCCAGCTGTACCATCGTTGTTCCGCCTGCTTCGTATGGCTTGATGATTGTCTGCTTATCACCGTTAATGGTTGCAGACGTACTGCCTTTTTTCAATTTCAATTCCAGCAGTTCAGCGGCTGAAACGGTTCCGACTCCAGCGTAAGAAGTTGCCACCGTAATTCCGGCTGCCAATAGACCCGTTGTGGTCATACGCATCCATGTATTCATTCTGTATCCTCATTTCTATAATCAAAGTGGAGGGTAAGGCATAAAATGAAGCCGATTTATTCGCTGGAATCTGAGTCGGACGAAGTAGCAGCCGTATCAGCGACCGCATCCGTCTGCTGGGATTGCGTCAGCTTCACGCTGCGAATAACGATGTCACCATTCGATTGCATCGTCAGTTTGATAATATCGCCCGGTTTGTATGAGCGGAACAATTCGTTCAGATCGACTACGGTGTGTACTCGTTTTCCATCTACACTGTACAGAATATCGCCTTCTTTGATGCCTGCTTTTTTAGCATTCGTAGAATGAACGGACACAACAGTCAGTGCATCATTCGTTGGCATGCCGATCAAAGCGTCGTCGCTCTCTTTCAGTTCCAGACCGATGGAGGCGCGTTTGACAGTACCGTATTTACTCAGTTGACCGATAATGTACTGCACAGTATCAGCAGGAATGGTGAAACCGAGGTTATCGACACCAAGCGCTTCATATTTCATCGTATTGATACCGATCACTTTGCCGTCCATATTGATCAGCGGACCGCCGCTATTCCCGGGGTTAATCGCCGCATCAGTTTGTAGCAGATAGTAGGACGCATCTACTGCACGATTCACCCCGCTGATGATGCCGGAAGTTGCTGTGTTGCGCAACGACAATGACAATGGTGTACCGATAGCGATTACCTGCTCACCCACCTGCGGTTTTTCACTGCTGGACACGAATGAAGCTTTTTTCAGACCAGTGGCATTGATCTTAACGAGTGCCAGATCGCTAATGCTGTCGCTGTAAAATTCTTTGACGATATACGTTTTGCTTTGTCCGTTCGCTTCGGAAGTAATTACTTTCGCTCCCGGCTCCATGCTGTCGATCACATGCGCATTAGTAACGATCCAGCCATCAGAGGAAATGATCACACCGGAACCAAAAGCGATACCCGGATCACTCGATTCGGAACCGTTGCTGTCATCATCACTTGAACTGGAGCCGCTCTCCGCTTGAATCGCCGCGGCTGTAGGCACGCCAACAATCCCGACAACGGATGGCGAGATACGGGAAATGATCTTGGTATATCCGGCACCTGCGGATGCACCGTATTGCGGTGCAGTGTATGTATAGCCGGAAACAGATGCTGCTGCTGAGGATACGGCGGCAAAAGGCACAGAACCAATCAGGGTAGTACCGGCGAGCACAAATGCGGATAATGGGATATGGAGTTTTTTCAAATTCATCCAGCCTTTCTGTAGTTGCGTGCATATATATTGATATAACCCTGAAACAAAGGTTCAGTAAACGAAGCAAGGTGCCAAGTCATGATTTTTTCTGTAAAAAACTTGTATTCTCAATGTAACATATTACACAGAGTCGTAACAATTGCTCTGCCCGGTTATTTGCCGAAATTGTGTGTAATGGATTTGCATGATAATGAGCATAGTGAATATGGAAGACAATTGTACGCTGATTATGTAAAGCGCAGAGAGATGGGCTTCACTCTGAAGTTCCATCCTTCTGCGTAAAAACAGACTACTGTGCTATGCAATACTTCGACACAAACCTGAGAGATATTAAGCTAAACGCATATGCTGTATATCTCTATTGGAAATTTAGAGATATTGATCTAAAAGCTCACATTATTAAAGCTCATATTATCAAAGCTTATATTGTGATCGAAAAGTACCACTTCGATCACAATATAACCGATCACACCTCAGCTTACGTGCGAGATGATCACTTGGAGTTCCGTCTGTCATACATCAAACCTGACTGCTTTCCAATTCACGACTGCGAACGGTATCGCGTTCCAGAATCGGTTTCAGATAATGACCGGTATACGATCCTTTCACTTTGGCGATATCTTCCGGTGTACCGGAAGCGAGAATTGTACCGCCGCCGCTGCCGCCTTCTGGACCGAGATCGATCAAGTAATCAGCAGTCTTGATCACATCTAGATTGTGCTCGATAACGAGTACCGTTTCGCCGGAATCAACCAGACGCTGCAACACTTGCAGCAGACGATCAATATCGTCCACATGCAGACCGGTTGTCGGCTCATCTAAAATGTAGATCGTTTTACCGGTACTGCGACGATGCAATTCGGAAGCCAGCTTCACACGCTGTGCTTCCCCACCGGACAGCGTAGTCGCCGGTTGACCAAGCTTCACATAACCGAGACCGACATCCAGCAGCGTTTGCAGCTTGCGATGAATACGAGGCAAGTTCTGGAAAAACTCGACGCCATCTTCGATCGTCATTTCCAGTACATCGGCGATATTACGGTTTTTGTATTTCACTTCCAGCGTTTCGCGGTTGTAGCGCTGACCTTTACATACTTCGCAAGGCACGTAGACGTCTGGCAAGAAGTGCATCTCGATTTTGATAATACCGTCACCGCGGCAAGCTTCACAGCGTCCGCCTTTGATGTTAAAGCTAAAGCGACCTTTTTTGTAGCCGCGTACTTTGGCTTCATTCGTCTGTGCAAACAGATCGCGGATATCATCAAATACGCCGGTATATGTTGCCGGGTTGGAACGCGGAGTGCGTCCAATTGGCGACTGGTCGATATCGATCACTTTGTCTACATGATCCAGACCACGAATCTCGCGATATTGACCCGGAATGACGCGTGCTTTGTTCAGATCGCGTGCCAGCGTTTTGTATAAAATCTCGTTGACGAGCGTCGATTTACCAGAGCCGGAGACGCCTGTCACGGCGGTGAATACGCCGATTGGGATTTTTACATTAACGTTTTTCAGATTGTTTTCCTTGGCACCGCGTATTTCTAACCAGCGATCGCCCGGCTTACGACGTTGAAGTGGCACTGGAATGAATTTGCGTCCGCTCAAATATTGACCGGTCAGCGATTCCGGGTGCTCCATAATCTCGGTCGGTGTCCCTTCAGCGATCACCTGACCACCGTGAATGCCAGCACCCGGACCGATATCGATAATATGATCGGCTGCCATCATCGTGTCTTCGTCATGCTCTACGACGATCAGCGTATTGCCTAGATCACGCATATGCTCCAGCGTTTTGATCAGACGATCGTTATCCCGTTGATGCAGACCGATACTCGGCTCATCCAGAATATAGAGAACGCCAGTCAGACTAGAACCAATTTGAGTCGCCAGACGAATCCGCTGTGCTTCCCCACCGGATAATGTTCCAGCTGCACGCGCCATCGTCAAATAATCCAAACCAACGTTCACGAGGAAGCCAAGACGGCTCACGATTTCTTTGAGGATCAGACGTGCAATGCTGCGTTCTTTTTCACTCAGCTCGATCTCTTGGAAGAAACGAAGCGAATCGTGAATCGGCAGATCGGTTACATCGGAGATGTTTTTGCTGTCTACGGTAACAGCTAGTACATCGCGCTTCAGACGTTTGCCTTTACATACCGGACAAGGCTTGGCACTCATATAGCCTTCGATATATTCGCGCATGCTATCAGAAGACGTATCTTTGTAACGGCGCTCTAGATTGGGAATGATGCCTTCAAACACAACCTGAGCTTCCTTCGTACGACCAAAATCGCTCTCATAGCGGAAACGAATCTTCTGTCCATCCGAACCGTTCAAAATCAGATTATGCTGCTCTGTCGTCAATTCCGATACTGGCACATCGGTTGGAATATTGTAATGCTGGCAGACTGATTTTAGAAATTGCGGATAGTAATTGGACAAACCGCCGCTCCAAGCCTGATATGCACCTTCTTCAATCGTTTTGCTGCGATCTGGTACAAGTAAATCAGGATCGACAACCATACGGATGCCGAGACCGTCACACTCCGGGCATGCGCCAAACGGACTATTGAATGAGAACATACGCGGGGACAGTTCTTCCATACTGAATCCACAGATCGGGCAGGCAAAGTTAGAACTGAAACGCAGCTCCTCCTGACCGATAATATCGACCAGCAGCTGACCACCGGACATTTTCAATGCCATTTCGATTGAATCGGCGAGACGTACGGCTACATCTTCTTTGACTACGATGCGGTCAACGACCACTTCAATCGTATGCTTTTTGTTCTTTTCCAGTTGAATATCTTCGGACAGATCGCGCAGTTCGCCATTGACGCGTACACGGACAAAGCCTTGCTTGGAAATCTCGGTAAATACACTTTTGTGCTCACCTTTGCGTCCAGAAATGATCGGTGCCAAAATCTGCAATCGGGTCTTTTCCGGGTATTCCATAATGCGGTCTACCATCTGTTCGACGGTTTGCGATGTGATCTCCACACCGTGATCCGGGCAATGCGGATGACCGACACGGGCGTACAACAGACGCAGATAATCGTAAATTTCCGTTACAGTTCCCACAGTGGAACGCGGGTTCCGGCTAGTTGTCTTCTGGTCAATCGAGATTGCTGGAGACAGACCATCAATAGAATCGACATCTGGCTTATCCATCTGACCGAGGAATTGACGAGCATAGGCGGATAATGACTCTACATAACGACGCTGCCCTTCCGCATAGATCGTATCAAACGCGAGCGACGATTTGCCCGATCCGCTCAGACCGGTTAACACGACAAAACTGTCGCGTGGAATGCTGATATCGATATTTTTCAAGTTGTGCGCGCGTGCGCCTTTGATATCAATAAATTTGTTCGACAAGGAATCCAACCTCCATATCCGGTGCTTCCGGAGTAATTAAAACCTGTTCCGGTATTCACCGGTCGTATCAGGGTTGCTATCAACACGCAGCACATAAAGCATCAGTCTATGATAAAGGTTGCCGAATATACCGCCCTGACGGCAAGCATATCCAAGCAACCTCTGAAAGTACAACATGATGTGCGTTAACTAATCTCTGCTTTTAATTCCAATACGGCATCGCGCAATTCAGCAGCACGTTCAAACTGCAAGTCTTTTGCCGCTGCTTTCATCTCGCCTTCCAGACGTTCGATCAGAGCGATCCGATCGCGTTTGGACATCTTCGCTTTGGATGCTTCTGCCATATAGTTCGCTTTGCCTTCGGCGACTTTGGTCGCTTCAATCACATCGCGGACTTTTTTACGAATCGTTTGTGGGGTAATGCCGTGTTCTTCGTTGTACGCGATCTGGATGCTACGACGACGCTCTGTCTCACGAATCGCATTCGCCATCGAATCGGTCACTTTGTCACCATACATGATCACTCGACCTTCGGAGTTACGCGCAGCCCGTCCAATCGTCTGAATCAAGGAACGTTCGGAACGCAGGAAGCCTTCTTTGTCGGCGTCGAGAATCGTAACGAGCGACACTTCCGGCAAATCCAGACCTTCCCGCAACAGATTGATCCCGACCAATACATGGAACGTTCCTAGCCGTAAATCACGCAAAATCGACATCCGCTCCAACGTTTTGATATCGGAGTGCATATAGCGGACTTTGATACCGACTTCTTTGAGATAATCGGTCAGATCTTCCGACATCTTCTTCGTCAGTGTCGTTACTAGTACACGCTCGTCCTTCTCAATCCGTATCCGAATCTCGCTGATCAGATCGTCAATCTGTCCTTTGGTTGGACGTACTTCGATAATCGGATCAAGCAGACCTGTCGGACGAATGATCTGCTGCGTCATATCTTCGCAATGTTCCAGTTCATACGGTCCTGGTGTTGCCGAAACGAATACCACTTGACCGACCTTATTCTCAAATTCCTCGAACTTGAGCGGACGGTTATCTAGCGCTGACGGTAAACGGAATCCATGATCAACCAGTACATTTTTACGCGCTTGGTCACCGTTGTACATCGCCCGAATCTGTGGCAACGTCACATGCGACTCATCAATGACAACGAGCATATCATCTGGAAAATAATCCAGTAGCGTATACGGGGTATCGCCACGTTCACGGAATGTCAGTGGACCGGAATAGTTCTCAATTCCGGAACAGAAGCCGATTTCCTTCATCATCTCAATATCGTAACGCGTTCGCTGTTCCAGTCGCTGCGCTTCCAGCAATTTGCCTTCTTCGCGGAATTTCTCCAACTGCTGTTCCAGTTCGCGCTCGATATTTTTGATTGCTACTTTCATCGTCTCTTCTTTGGTTACGAAGTGAGATGCCGGGAAAATGGCAATATGGTCGCGTTCGCCAACCAGTTCGCCGGTCAACACATCAATCTCGGTAATGCGTTCAATCTCATCGCCGAACAATTCGATCCGAACTGCCTGTTCACCGCGTGACGCCGGGAAAATCTCGATCACGTCACCACGTACGCGGAATGTGCCACGGACAAAGTTAATATCGTTGCGCTGATACTGGATATCGACCAGACGCGCCAATATTTCGTTGCGAGACTTTTCCATACCGACACGTAAAGACAGCAACATGCCTCCGTAATCCTGTGGAGAACCGAGACCATAGATACACGATACACTCGCAACAATGATTACGTCGCGACGTTCGAACAGTGAGCTAGTCGCCGAGTGACGCAGTTTATCGATCTCTTCATTGATGCTGGAGTCTTTTTCGATATACGTATCGGAGGAAGGAATATACGCCTCCGGCTGATAATAATCATAATAACTAACAAAATAATCAACGGAGTTGTTCGGGAAAAACTCCTTGAACTCGCTGGCAAGCTGGGCAGCCAGCGTCTTATTATGTGCAATGACCAATGTCGGTCGTTGCAACTTGGAAATGGTCTGCGCAATAGTAAAGGTCTTACCTGTACCGGTAGCACCGAGTAGCGTCTGATACTTCTCGCCGTTCTTGATACCATCAACCAATTCTACGATCGCATTAGGCTGATCGCCCTGCGGGGAAAATTCCGACTCTATCTCAAATTTCTTGGAGCTGACAACAATATCGTTCATTGCCCTGCATCACCCTATCGTCTAAAATATATAGTACGTTTGCCCGATAATAACAAAAGAGACCGTTCTTGCGAATGTCCGGCACCTATACTTTACCCAGCCTTGGCTGTGCTGGCACATCCATAAGAACTCATCTCTATGAAAACAATCGGTATTACGCAATCCAGACCGCTTCTGCGCCCAACGACACGATCTTCCTTACATACACATCGCGCGCTGACGGTCACAGCAAAAAACCAATTTTATTTTCCTTCGTCTTCCTATTGCTGGACGCTATAATTGGTTAAATAGATATAAATTATAATACCCGCCATCGCCTCTTCAATTTACAAAGATAACAATGCGGGATAACGTAAAAAACGATCACGACAGCAGCATCCTACGTTGCGGTTCACCCTGATCTGGAGGTGTGGAAAAACCACAGGATTTCATCATTCATACAGTCAAATAAGAATGTTTGTTCCCTTCTATTATACTCGTACCATACCATTTATGCAATTGAAACAAGGTCTGAAAACGACATTTTTTTCAATATTTTCATACAAGCAGTTGCGCAATGTGGCTGGCTGGAACGGGAACATTTCCACATTTTCCCTGTCTCCAACACAGATCAGCTTCCCGTACGCAGAACAGGAGATGGATACATGGATTTGACAACAATTATCGGAATTATTGCAGGGGTTGCTGCATTGATTGGGGGGTTTTTATGGGAAGGCGGAGACGCTGGAGGTTTGCTTCAGGGTGCTGCCGCATTAATCGTATTTGGTGGAACGGCGGCGGCTGTAGTGATCAGCTTTCCGGCATCTCGTTTAAAAAAAATGCCACAAGCTATTGCTACCGTACTCGTACCGGCACGCTCGGACAATGAACAATTGATCGAAGATATCGTCAACATGTCGATGCATGCACGCCGCGCTGGTGTACTGGCGCTGGAGCCACAGGCGGTATCGCACGAAAATGCCTTTTTGCGTGAAGGATTGCAACAGGTGGTCGATGGGACAGATCGTGATGTGATCCAGCAAATTTTGGAGTTAGAAATGGGCAAGACGGAGCAAGAATATGAACAATATGCCAAAATCTTCGACGCGGCTGGTGGTTATGCGCCAACGATGGGGATTATCGGTACTGTTATGGGTCTGATTCAAGTATTGAGCAGTCTGAATGAGCCAACTGGTCTTGGTGCATCGATTGCTGTTGCTTTTACCGCTACGCTGTACGGTGTGGCAAGTGCCAACCTGATCTTCCTTCCACTCGCTTCCAAAATCCGGTCGCGCAGTGAATTGGAAATTCAGACGATGGAAATGCTCGTTGAAGGTGTATTATCGATTCAAAATGGTGAAAATCCACAACTCGTACGTCGCAAGCTGGAAACATTCCTCGTTGATAGCGAAGGTAGTTACGATGATAGCAGACCCGCATCCGCAAGGGAGGAATAACGATGGGACGTTATTCTCGTCGCAAGCCCAATAACAGCGCACATGATCATAAAGACCGCTGGCTCATTACGTATGCCGATCTGATCACGCTGCTGCTTATTTTCTTCATTGTCATGTATTCGGTTAGCCAGATCGATTCCGGTAAATATAAAGTATTAACAGAGTCACTACAATTGACGTTCCAGAGTGCCAATTCAGTGCTGGATGGTGGCAAAGGTGTAACTGGGACAGCTGGTGAGAGCGTCGACAATGGCGGTCAGTCCCCTGAACAGAATCAAAACGGTGAACAGGGCGGACAAAGTCAAAACGACGGTCAGGAGACGCTCACAAGCCGTGAGCAAGCATTTCGTGAACAGGAACGCGAGCTTGGCAATCTGATGCAAGTGATCCAGAACTATGTGCAGACGAACAATCTGCAAAATCAAGTGTCCGTCGTCGACAAACCGCAGGGCATCTCCATTACGCTCAGCGATCAGTTTCTGTTTGACGAAGGGAAGGCAGAACTGAAAGATCGTTCGCTCGGTACGCTGTCTCGTCTTGCCAGTCTGTTCCAGTCGATTAATACGACGATTAGTATTGAAGGGCATACGGACAATTTGCCGATTGTATATGCTTCTCGTTACAAAGATAACTGGGAGCTGTCCGGTGCGCGTGCGCTGTCTGTACTGCGTTATTTTATCGATAACAAAAAGCTGGATCAGTCCAAGTTCCAATATGCCGGTTATGGAGCTACTCGTCCGGCGGCAGACAACTCCACCGAATCGGGCAGACAGAAAAACCGCCGCGTGGAAATTATCGTTCTGCGGCAGTTGCAGGAATAGTAAAACAATAAATGGTAGCTGTTTGGGATTTAGATGATGTAAGTGGTATATTTGCTCGAAGTACTCCACTGATGTTTTTATTAAAATGCCAAAATATCAACATACGAAAAGCCCGTGTTGTGCTGCATTTGCAGTGAACACGGGCTTTTGTTATTATTTGCGACGATTGGAACGGCGTTGACTGCGTTTTGGTAATTCGTCTGCTGATAATGCGGATGTGAGCGGAGCGTAATCGACCGGTTGTGGCTGTACGTGCGCAGGGGTTGGACTTGTTGCTTCATCCTCTGGCTGCGCTGATTCCGACTCATCGTAATGTACCGGTGAGACATCATGCGTCTCGTTCGTCTCGTTCGTCTCGTTCGTCTCGTTCGTCTCGTTCGTCTCGTTCGTCTCGTTCGTCTCGTTCGTCTCGTTCGTCTCAGTATATTCTACCGAAGAAACCGGGAGTGCAACATTTGGAAATTCGGAGACATGTGCTGATTGTATCGAATGATCCTCTTCTGTAACATGAGTATCTTCTTCCATCTGCGAAGGCTCTAGATCATGAGAAGATTGCATAGCGTCTGAAGACCTTTCATATTCAGAAGATACCTCTTCAGACGATACCTCAAAGTTAGAATGTACTTCCGAGCTATTAGGTACTTCATAGCTAGCAGATACTTCAGAGCTGGCAGGTATTTCTGAGTCAGAAGGGATCGCAGAGCTGGAATGTTCTACAGCATGTGATGATGGTTGCATATCAGCAACATCCGTAGCATCTGCCTCTGCGTCTGCTTGGGTATGAGAATGTACCAATTCCGACGATGGTTCTGACGATTCAAGTTCAGACGAAGCGGGAACATCTGTCGCTTCGAGCGGCTTTTCTTGCTCAGGCTCAAGAGCAACATGAGACGCTGCTGGCTCTATAACCGAAGATGGCGCGATGACTGGCGGTTGTGTGTGTATAACATTCGTCTCCGCCTGTTTCTGTTCCGACTGCGCCGTCGTATCTTGTTCAGCGACTGCATCGGAAGCTTCCGACTTCGTCCGATCATAACTCGGTAGCGCAATACTCGAAAATTCCTCGATATCGCCAAATGATCCTCTAGTCGAACGGTCACCGCCACCGCGCTGCTTTGTTACTTTGGGCTGCATCAGCAGGTGAACAGCACTCAATCGTTCCACATCCGGCGAGATCAGCGACTGATCATCCGGTGCGAAGATCATGCCTAGCTGATGATGATCACCAGCATAGATTGCACGCTGCAAAAATTTACTTTCTCCATTGATATTCAATATTTCCAACTTGCAAAATGCCGGATTCATACGCAGCGCTTCATGCAGCTGCTGCGGGCTGTTCACTTGCATACCATTTACTTTGTACGCTGTCTCGCCAGCTAGAATACCTAGCTCGCTCGCCGGGCTGCCCGGAATGACATCCATAATCCGTAGCCCGCGCAGACTTTGTGTATACAGCAGCGGCTGACCCGCTTCTTCGCGGCGGGCAGCATAGATCATATATTCACGCCAGATCACACCAATCCAGATCCCGAGCACCGCTAGTGGATGCCAGAAAAAGGACGCTGCGGTGATGACCAGCAACACCAGATTACTTTGCCATAAACGACGTGTGACTACCTGTGCCTTATGAGCAGGCAGCATCGTACGAGTCAAGATGCTGCTGCCGATCATTACTGGCAACATAGTGAGCGCTATCCCTGCACCCCAATCGGCGCTATGATTGAGTGGACTCCACGGCAATAGCAGACCGCCAGTTAGCGGGACAAATAACCAGATCGGCACTGGCCAAAACGCATCCAGCGTATACGCACCGACCGGCTTACCACGTTTGCCTTCCACATTGACTGGAGATGCCAATCTAGGTGCTTGCGAGCGGTACAAGATCGCTTCCGCCATTTGCAGCAGGACAGCAATCGCCAGCAATCCAGTCCAATCGGCTATCCGCACGCCTGCTACGAGTTCACCCAACCAGCCGGAAGGCTGCCAATCCGGCATCAACCACAATAATAGCGAAAGTATCGTTGCCACTGCCAGCGCATCCAGTATATGCGCAAAACGCAATCGAACAAGTGACAGCAGGACGATCAATCCGCTTAATACCCAGTTCATTCCGATGGTCATATGTATACCAATCCCGGTCATCAGCACCGAAACAACCAGTCCAATTACCAGACCCGTGATCACTGTACGCAGCACTCTCCCTGCATACAGATGCACCCGTATGTTGAATAAACGCCGTTCCAACAGTCCCTGACGCCGGTAATGCAGAAGTACAGCAATCAAAAATATATAGTAAAGCGGCTGCGTCAGCAGCTGCCACAACACATCAGCCGTTATTCGGAGTGTCTCGTTCAATACCGCTACCATTACCCACTCTCCTCAGTTGCCTCCATCATTTTGCACATCGTTCATTCATGTTTGCGTATTCATTACTCTCTATTGTACCGAAAAAAAGAAGGCTGCAACAGCCTTCTTTTTACAATCGTGTTGGTCATCTCGTTTGCGCCAGTGGTAGCGCGGGTCTAGTGTAGAACACACGTACATATTTTATTTTTTGGTAGCTACTTGTTGCTCGACGCCAGCAATCGCTTTGTTCAACTGGACATCGTATTGCGGGTCTTGAATGTGTTTTACCAGCGCTGCTTCCAGTGCAACAGCGGTTTTGGCATCAATTTGACCATTTGCGGTCAGTTTCTCCGCGGTTTGGAACGCTTTGACCTGTTCTTCTGTGCTGCGGTCAAAGTATCCATCTTTGCGATCTACGTCGTAGCCAAGACCGTCCAGCATGATCTGGGCATTTTTGACGTTATCGTTATTCATGTCGTATTTGAGCGTTGTATCTGTATTGATCGGCGTCACTGTGTAATAATCCGGTGGCGATACGTTCACATCAGGCTTGATGCCTTTTTTGTGAATCCAGTCGCCGTTCGGAGTTAGCCATTTGGCGATAGTGATCTTGATCAGACTGCCATCATTGAACAGATTGTCCATGCTCGTCTGCACAGTACCTTTACCATACGTCGTTTCGCCGTACAGTGTAGCGCCTGCGGATTGCTTGAGCGCACCGGCAAGAATCTCGGATGCACTGGCGCTACCGCCGTTCGTCACAACTGCAATCGGATAATCTACGCTTTGACCAGTCGAGTTGGCGACCTGACGTTCACCGGCTTTATCCTCGATCTGTACAATCGCTTTGCCCTTCGTAATAAACTGGGATGCCATATCTTCAACGACGGACAGTACACCGCCCGGGTTGTTGCGGACGTCGATAACGAGCCCTTTCATCCCTTGATCTTGCAGTTTCTTCAGTTCTTCTTTGAAGCGTTCGGCAGTATTGAGCGAGAACTGTGTAATCTCGATCACGCCGATTTTATCGTCTGTCATACGTGCATACACCGTTTCCATCGCGATATCGTCACGTACGATTTTGAAAGTCATCGTCTCTTTGCTGCCAGCACGCTGAATCTCTAGCTCGGCAGTAGAGCCTTTTTTACCGCGAATTTTGGCAACAGCGGCGTTCAGATCGTCACCAGACAGCTTCTCGCCATTCACGGAAACGATAATATCTTTGGCGCGCAGACCGGCTTTCTCTGCTGGGGAGCCTTTGATCGGGGATACGATCACGACATTGCCGTTATCCTGTGACACTTCCGCTCCGATTCCGGTAAAGGAGCCAGCGATGGATTCGGTAAATTGACCAGCCGTATCCGCATCCATGTAACTGGAATACGGATCGCCCAGCGCTTCTACCATACCGTTGATGGCACCGTCGACCAGTTTGCTCTCATCTACATTTTGATAATAATTGCCTTCGATCAGACTGGCGACCGTACTGAGTTTGGATTTCTCCTCGTCGGTCAATCCACTGTTGCTAAGCGCGCCCAGCACACCCTGACCCATTGAAGCTCTTTGCACAAATGACGGCAGATTCACTACAGCCAGCGTCAGTACGCTGCTGAGTACCATCATGGCAACAACAAGCAGAGCTACCGTGCGTTTTTTCATTCCATTAACCGCCTCTCTACGTTAAAACCGGTTCACCCGCGATCCGCATATGAAGCAATGCAGACCGCAGGCAACCGGTTTTACAAATATCCCATTGGATCAACTGGCGAACCATTGACCCGTACTTCAAAGTGGCAGTGCGGCCCGGTGGAGTTACCAGTAGAACCGACTTCTGCAATTTTCTCGCCTTTGCTTACGCTTTGACCGACCTGTACCATCACACCGCCGTTGCGGATATGACCGTACAATGTTTGAATGCCGTTTCCGTGGTCGATAATGACAGCATTACCGTAGCCACTCACTGCACCAGCTACTACGACTGTACCGCCATCAGCAGCCATGATCGTTGTACCCTGCGGTGCGGCAAAGTCCACACCAGCATGCAGTTTGTAAATGCCTGTTACCGGATTCGTACGATAGCCAAACGGTGAGGACAGGCGTGCGCCGCTAACTGGCACCATCAGGATGCCGCTTCCGCTACCCTGATAACCGCCACCGCCTCCACCGCCGCTATACGAACCGCCAGAACCTTGTGAAGCTGCTGCTTCTGCGGCTGCACGAGCTGCGGCTGCCGCGCGTTCTTGTGCTTCAACAGCTGTTTTCTCGCTATAGAGAGAGGCGCGTTTGTCCGCCAGATTCCATAATGACTGCTCCTGAGCTGCGGTTGCTTCTTCCGCATTCTGGATTTGCAGATCGTATTTGGCGATCAGGCGTTGTTTTTCGTTTTCTTTGGAATCGAGCTCGCCTTTGCGTTTCGCTTTTTCGGAATACAAGCTTTTTGCTTTGGCGTAGTCGGCTTTCAATTTATTTTGCGTCACGATGACGAATTGTTTATCTTTTTCATGTTGTGCCAAAATGTCCTGATCCTGATCAACGATCATTTTCAAGGAATCTGCACGCTCTACAAAATCGGAGAAGCTAGTTGCAGACATCAGTACATCCAGATACGATACCATACCGTCGGTGTACATCATCCGTACACGCGTATCAATCATGCCTTCTCTGGCCTTGATCCGTTCCTGTGCTTCGGCCAGGTCTTTCTTTGCCTGCCGCAGACCGGTTTCCGTTTTGGTAATATCGTTGGATACACGCGAAATCTGGCTGTTTACTTCGTTGATTGCCTGCAATACATTACTCAAATCCCGCTGCGCTGCCTTTTTCAGTGTAGACGATTGTGCACGACGGGCTTCAGCCGCTTTTTGTTGCTGCTTCGCTTCTCTCGCCTGCTGCTCCACTGCATTCAGTTCTTTTTGAATATCGCTCGAAGATTTGGCTGCAGATGCCTGTCCCGGTTGTATCAATGCAGCGGCCAATAAAACGGTGGCCATAATTGATGCGGCTTTTTTCAACTTTTTTACCATCCTTTTATTGTAGTTGGTTATTTAAAGAGTCGTTTCCGGCGCTCAGCAATTACGTCATGTTTATTATCGGCAATGATAAATGAGCATTTATAGGACTAAAGCACTTTTCGGTAAAATTTGGAACTATTTTGACCGTTATACTTTAAGAAAACGACGAATGGATACCGTACTGCCCCAGATCCCGATCAATACGCCGAGAATGAGCAAAATGCTGCCTAGTAATAACCAGATTTGCTGTAACGGTACAAGGGTGATCAATGAGCCTAGACTCAAGGATGACATAGATGCAATCACGAGTTGCTGATACCCGATAAACAGAATAATGATCGTTACCAGTGCACCAATTCCGCCCAGCAGCGCGCCTTCAATAAAGAACGGCCAGCGGATAAACTGATTGGTCGCCCCGACGAGCTTCATAATACCAATCTCGCGACGGCGTGCCAGAATAGTCACTCGAATCGTATTGGCAATGAGGAACATCGCCATCAATGCCAGTGCAGCGACCAGAATCAGACCGATATTACGAATCAGATCCGTTACTTTGAACAGCGTCTCAATCGTCTCACCGCCATAGCGGACTTTGAGGATTGGCTTCTCAGCATGATCGTTGTTCAGCGCTTCAATCTTCTGTGCTACAAATGGAACCGTGCTCGCTTCAATCACATTGACGCGCAGCGCATCAGGCAACGGGTTGTTATCCTCGGCATATCCCTCAAGGAAACTTTCCCCGCCTTCTCCCAGATTCTCGCGCAATTCCTTCAAACCTTCGTTTTTCGGAATGTACTGGATATTGCTCACTTCTGGCATTTCGCTGATTTCCTGCTGCAATTGCTCACGTAGCGATTGGCTTACATTTAGCTCCAAGAAGACATTAATCTCTACCTGATTGTCCGCCTTATCGGCGAGCTGATTGACGTTATATACAAGTAAAATAAAGACACCGAGAATGAATAAAGACACAATAATCGAGGTGATGGACGCGACTGACATCCATCCATTGCGGAACACGCTTCGAAAACCTTCCCGCAGGTGTCGCAAGAAGGTACTAAAATTCATAACCGTACTCCCCTCTAATCTGGTCTCTGACCAGCTGACCATTCTCAATCGCTAGTACACGGCGGCGCATCGAGTTAACAATATCTTTGTTATGTGTCGCCATAATAATCGTTGTGCCACGGAAATTAATCTCATCTAGCAATTGCATAATGCCAAACGATGTCTCCGGGTCTAGGTTACCAGTCGGCTCATCGGCAATGATCACAGCAGGATTGTTAACAATCGCACGCGCAATCGCAATCCGCTGCTGCTCCCCACCAGAGAGATGATCCGGGTAGCGGGTTGCCTTGCTCTGCAAACCGACAAGCTCCAGTACTTCCATCACTCGCTTCTTGATCTGACGACGCGGCGATTCGATAACTTCCATCGCAAATGCCACATTTTCAAAAGCCGTCAGCTTGGGCAGCAACCGAAAATCCTGAAACACGACGCCAATGTTACGGCGCAGCAGCGGGATTTTGCGTTGTTGCAGCTTGCCCAGATTGAAGCCGTTTACCGAAATCTGTCCCTTGGTCGGCTTCTCCTCACGGTACATCAATTTCATAAATGTCGATTTCCCCGCTCCCGAAGGACCGACTACATATACAAATTCATTACGGTCAATTTTAACGGAAATGCCCTGTAGTGCATGAGCACCATTGGGGTACGTTTTCCATACGTCCTGCATCTCGATCAATTTATCACTTCCTATTACAGGGTTCAATGTAACCACAGCCGACTAGCGATACATCGCAACAGTCTTGATTCTGCCGGTTACGACAGGTCTGACATAATTCCACAATCTCTATTGTAACAAATTCGTTACCTGTTGAGTACTATAATAACCTGAAAAGATTGGCGGAATCAAAAAACGACCGGTTTCATATGTAGCCTGAAATCGGTCGTTCCTTATGTGGCGCGGGATGCCCGCTCTTGGTTTGTTTAATGTAGCGTTTCAGAAGTTGGATGTGGCTTGTCAGAGACGCGAGACGATGTAACTGCCCGTGCACTTCCCATTAGCGCAACCGATACTAAGGCGCATATTGCAGGCACAATCGCCCAGCCAAATGTACCGGACACCGATTCAGTCAGTGCTTGCCGGATAATGTCCAGCACCTGCGCTGGAATCTGCGACTGCATCTGTTCTGACAGCAATGCACGCGGATCGATAGTCGACAGATCCATACCAGATGGTAATGAGCCACCTGCCTGCTCCTGAATGCGAGCGCTGAACAAACTATGCTGTACCAGCCCAAAGATCGTTACCCCGACCGACATGCCGAGCGAACGGACAAAGGATAGCGTCGAATTGGCAGCACCGCGCTGACGTACATCAAATTCCTGAATACCGCTAATGCCCAGTACGGAAAAGGAAAACCCGATCCCAAACCCGGTAATGATCAGATCCAGCACGAGCAGCCAGTGCGGTGTATCGGCACGCAATTGACTGAGTAGAATCATACCAACCGTGAATATAATCGCAGAACTAACCATGATGCGGCGGAAGGTCATTTTATTCACCAGAATCCCGCCAACCATCGCCGCCAGTACCGATCCTACCGTCATCGGTAGCAGAGTCAGCCCCGAATTGACAGCAGTACCACCAGTTACACCTTGCACATAGATCGGAATATAGAGCGTCACCGTAATAAATGCCGCCCCGTAAAAGAACCCTGCCGCTACGCTACCTGCAAACAAGCGCTGGCGAAACATCGGAAACGAGACGATCGGTTCCTGTGCACGCCGCTCTACAAATACAAATGCAATCGACATGACAACAAATCCGATCAATAGCAGCACAATCGGCAGCGACGTCCATGCATATGTCCCCCCGCCCAGTTCCAGCGCGAACATGAGCGACACGACGGCGCCGACCAGCAAGCCTGCACCTGCCCAGTCAATCTGCTGACGCGCACGCTGCAACGATTCGCGATAAAAGAACAAAATCAACAGCAGCGAAACAATCCCAAGCGGCACATTGATGTAGAATACCCAGCGCCAGCTAAAATACTGCGTAATATACGCACCAAGCAGCGGTCCAAACAAACTCGACATGCCGAATACTGCTCCCAGCAGCCCGGTCATTTTATCCCGCTTCTCCGGCGGAAATGTATCAAATACGATCGTAAACGCAATCGGTACAAGCGCACCGCCGCCAATACCCTGAATCGCGCGATACAGACTAAGCTGCACAATCGACTGCGCTGTTCCACACAAAATCGAACCAAGCATAAACATAATTAAGCCGAATACAAAAAATCGCTTACGTCCATACATATCAGACAATTTCCCAAAAATCGGCGTTCCTGCTAGCGAAGCGACCAGATACGCCGACGTAACCCATACAAACTGATCAAAGCCCCCCAGATCGCCGACAATCGTCGCAATCGAGGTTGCCACAATCGTATTATCGATGGATGCGATAAAGATTCCGAGTAACAACCCAGCTACGATCCAGCCTGTTTTGACTGCACCGCCCGGCTGTTGCCCCGGTAAAGATATTGCTGCTTGAGCCATTTCCGTTCACTCCTCTTCCTATTATGCTGCGTACGTTCCGCTATATTGCGTACGTTCTGCTATATAAGATGCAATACGTTATTATTAACACATCTTCCTTGTAATGACCCACTGGTCAGCAAGAAAAAGTATAGCATATGCCATCGCATGATTTCTCTTTTACATGCAAAAAGTTCGGCATGTTCAAACTAGCTGAACGTGCCGAACTTGTATAGGATGATTGTATGCTTGTATTACAGCGTCACACCATTTTTGAAAATAGCCAATTCACGGAAATTGTTCTTCTCATTGTTGACCCAGCGCCCACTGGCAACGTCAACAATATAATCGACAAAGTCTGCCAGACAATCCTGCATGCTGGTCTCCTCTACTAGCACACCCGCGTTATAGTCAATCCAGTGCGGCTTGCTCTCAAACAGCGGCGAATTGGTAGATACCTTCATCGTTGGCACAAACGAACCAAACGGCGTTCCCCGACCTGTTGTGAAAATCACAAGCTGACAGCCCGCCGCTCCTAGCGCAGATGACGCAACCAGATCGTTGCCCGGCGCACTGAGCAGATTGAGTCCGCGTATATGCAGCCGTTCACCGTATTGCAGCACATCCTGCACAGCGCTCGTGCCGGCTTTTTGCGTACAGCCGAGCGATTTGTCTTCCAGTGTAGTAATACCACCTGCTTTGTTGCCGGGCGACGGATTCTCATACACTGGCTGGTTGTAATTCATAAAATACTGCTTGAAGTCATTGATCAGATCGACAATTTTGCCAAAAACCTTTTCATTCTCCGCACGCTCCATGAGAATCTGCTCAGCACCGAACATTTCCGGTACTTCGGTCAAGACGGTCGTTCCGCCCTGAGCTGCCATATAATCGGACAATTGACCGAGCAGCGGGTTGGCGGTAATGCCGGACAATCCGTCCGAACCGCCGCATTTGAGTCCGATCTTCAGTTCCGACAGCGCAATAGGCTCGCGGTGGTCATCGCGAACGGCTGCATGAATCTGATGCAGCAATTCTACCGCAGCTTGTACTTCATCCGATACACTTTGAGAAACGAGGAATTTTACGCGTGATTCATCATATGATCCGATCGCTTGTTTGAAATCTTCCATTATATTATTTTCGCAGCCTAGACCGAGTACTAATACCCCCGCCGCATTCGGATGACGTACCGCATCTGCCAGAATGGTCTGGGTGTGCAGATGATCGTCGCCGAGCTGTGAACAGCCATACCCGTGCTTCAATACGAGCATATTCTCAAAAGGGGCAATATCCCCGATCTCGGCACTGAACTGCTTGAGGATCATCTCGGCAATGCCGTTTACACAACCGACTGTTGGTACAATCCACAGCTCATTGCGAATCCCCACTTCGCCATTGCTACGGCGATAACCCATAAAGGTACGCTGTTCCGGCACATACGGATTGGGAAAGCTACGCGGCGCATAGTTATATTGCTCAACCCCGCTCAGGCTGGTGCGCGTATTGTGTACATGAATATGGCTACCTGCGCTGACCGGCTGAGTCACATGACCGATCGGGTATCCGTATTTGATCACCGGCTCACCGACTTCCAAAGGTGCTAGTGCGATCTTGTGCCCTCTGGCGATGTCCTGCTGCACCTGCACCATCTGTCCGTTATGCTCCAGTGTTTCCCCTTGCTCATAATCGCGCAGCGCCACGGCTACATTGTCCTGTCGGTTGATCTGAATCCATTCCAGCATTGCGGCTCCTCCTTGTGTTTAGATCGTTGATTGTGATGGGCGGCGCAGCTCCGATGGCTCCTGCATCATTTGCTGCAAGGCGGTACCCATGCCTTTTTCCAAAATGAACTGCATATCCGCAGCTACACGTTCTGTCAGACCATCAATAGCATGCAAATTCTGCTCCCAGAATGTCGTCTCGCTCAATGCCTGTTTTGCCAATTGCTGTATAGAGATGTTATGGTCATCGTATGCTGTCCACCACTGCGCAAACCGGCTCAATACTTGCGCATCGTCATTGAGTGCAATGTGCTGCCCATTCCGCTGTCCACGGTAAAAGACGAACAATGCTGCCAGTGCAAAGGTCAGCCGGCGCGGCAAATGTCCCTGCTGTTCGATAAACGTTAGCAGCGTTGGCAGATCACGGGTTTTGAATTTGGAAATGCCGTTCAGTGAGATGCTCATCAGTTGATGCTGCACATACGGATTGGCAAACCGCTCTAACACCGCAACAGCAAAAGACTGCAATTCCTCTTCCGGCAGATCTAGCGTCGGAATAATCTCCTGATGGATCAAGTCGCGTACAAAAGCACCCGTCACTTCGTTGCCCACCGCTTCGCTAACTGTATCCAATCCGTACAAATACGATACCGGCGTCATCGCGGTATGCGCGCCATTCAAAATCCGCACTTTGCGCGTGCGATAGGGCGTCATATCATCTACAATCTTCACATTCAATCCGGCAGCTGCGGCAGGCCATTCCGCCGCCAACGATGCCGGAGCTTCGATCACCCACAAGTGAAAAGGTTCACTAACTACGACAAAGTGATCCTCATATCCTAGCTCCTGTGTAATCTCTGGCATGCGTGCCTTTGGATATCCCGGCACAATCCGGTCAACCAGACTACAGCAAAAGACATTATCCTGTTCCAACCATTGTATAAAACCAGCTTCCAACTGCCACAGCTCTGCATATTGCAGCACAATCCGCTTCAGCTCATCCCCATTACGGTCAATCAGCTCACACGGCAAAATGATAAATCCTTTCGAAGGATTACCTTCAAAATGTGTATACCGACGATACAGCAGCGCGGTCAATTTGCCTGGATAGCTGCGTTGCGGCATATCTTCCAGCGTATCTGCCGGATCAAAGGCAATGCCCGCTTCCGTCGTATTGGAAATGATGTACCGTAGTTCCGGTTGCTGCGCCAATTGTTCATACTGCTCATATTGCGTATACGGATTGATGCCTCGCGTTACACAATCCATCACATCCTGCTGCTGAACAAGTTCACCATCCTGCATGCCTTCCGTGTATATGGTATACAATCCATCCTGTTCGTTGAGCGCTTCCGCCATGCCGTTGGGCAGCGGTTGTACAATCACAACACCTGCTTGAAAGTCCGCGTGTTGATTCATACGCTGAATGTGCCAGTCCGCAAATGCCCGCAGGAAATTCCCTTCGCCGAACTGGATCACTTTTTCTGGATACCGTGGTGCTGGGTGAAGTTGACGATTCAATCTATTCACATTCGATTCCTCCTGTATGCAGTAATCTATTTTAAGCAGTAGAGTACCATCCTTTGCCTCACAAACATTACGTTTCATTGCATCTATTGTTTGTAGATCACGTTTACATCTATAATTTTAAATTTATGCACACGTTAACAAAATGAGATTTATCACACTTGGCTACAGAACAAACCGTATATTTAAGTCGTTTCTATCACCATAGCTATCCTGCATGCTAACCATCCTACAGTCAGCACTACAGCAATACTCATGTAACGCCAAATAACTACGTTTACAACCTTACACAAACACGGAAACGCCGGAATCATTACAGATGCTTCACTGCTGTACACGCACTCCTCCACAGCCCACATCATCATATACAAGCACGGAAACGCCGGAATCGTTACAGATGCTTCACTGCTGTACATGCACTCCTCCACAGCCCACATCATCATACACAATTCCGACGTTTCTTCACTTCTTCACTTCTTTACTTCTTCACTTGCCAATTTTCAAGTTCCAGTTCGAGTTTCCAACCCTACAGAAATATTCTTATTGTTCAGTCAGCATCCTTCATCCGCATCCTAAGCAAATCACGTCACACCCGAATTATTTTCTATCAGTTGCCGTCGAACGTCGTTCGATCAGTTCCGTACCATGGAAAATCAATTCCTCGTCGCTCGCTTGCAGCTGAATCCGTTCCAGAATCTTCTCCGCACCGTGTGCGCTCATCTGCTCAATCGGACGCTTAATCGTCGTCAGCGCTGGATTGGTATACATCGAGAATTTGATATCATCAAAACCGACGACAGAAATATCCTCTGGCACGCGCACACCCATTTCGAATGCAGCATTCATCGCCCCAATCGCCATATCATCATTAGAGCAAAAGACAGCGGTTGGCGGTGTATCCAGTTGCAGCAGCTTGCGCATCGCTTCATACCCACTCTCCGTGCTGTACTCGCCCGGTACGATATACTGCGCTGGCACATCAATGCCCGCCGCCTGAATTGCCTCCAAGAAACCGATGCGACGCTGCTCGGTCGACTTGAAGCCTTGCATCCCTTCGATCAAAGCGATACGGCGGTGTCCCTGTGCAACGAGATATTCACCAGCATGCCCGGCACCTTCGCGGTCATTGGAAACGATATTGACAAAGCTTCCGCCAGGAATTAAGCGGTTCAATACGACCAGCGGAATCTGCTGATTCACTACATGCTCGATAAAGGCATTGTCGGCGTCACTCTGACTCATCAAAATAATACCGTCAAACCGTTTCGGATGAATGGTTGCATAGTCAGAATAATCGTCAATGCCACGTACAAACAGATTGTATTCAACCCCGATGATCGAGTTAACGCCGCGCATCGTATCCGCGAAAAAGCTGCTGCTCGTTCCGCGCGACAGACTGGTGAAGAACAGCCCAATCGTATGCGAACGCTGCAAAACAAGACTTTTGGCATTGTAATTCGGAATATAGTTAAGCTGCTGGGCAATCTCTACAATTTTGCGTTTCGTCACTTCTTTGATCAGTGGGCTATTGTTAAGCGCCCGTGAAACGGTTGTATGGGATACGTTTGCTAATCGGGCAATATCTTTGATGGTGGCTGCCATGTGCATACCTTCCTTTGTCGTAGCTTTCCGAGATGCGGACAGCGAACTTGCTATCCGACCTGCTTACTCCTAAGAATAACACATTGTACTTATTCCACCATACTCTGCGCTTGCCCTGCCATGATTTACATCATGCCTTCCTGCGACTGACGACGCAGCTGCAATTCAGCGACAATCTCCTCGTGCTTGCGGTCAGTTAATTTATACATCAGTCCGATAACGATCATCGCAATTGCCAGCGCCACAGCAGGATACAGACAGAGCAGTCCTTTGATCCCGAGCAGCGTGCCTGCACTTTGCGCTACATTCGGCACGTAACCGATCAGTCCCAGCCCTACACCGGACAGCGTACCAGCGAGGGATTGAGCGAGCTTGCGGGAGAAGTTGAACAGCGAGTACGTAATACCATCTTTGCGCTCACCCGAACTCCATTCGCCATAGTCGATAATATCCGATACAAACGCCCATGTAACACCATTCGGAATACTGATCCCGATAAAGGCGATACTGGCAAGAATCGTAAACACATACACATTGGAAGGCATCATAAAGTTAATCGTATCCGCAATCACACTCACCGCCAGACCGATCAGCGCTGTATTGCGTTTGCCGAACTTTTTAACCAATTTGGGCAGGAACAGTACCCCGATAAAGGACGAGCCGATAATAATAAAGTTCATATATGCCATCAATTCCACGTTGCCAAGATTGTACTGAGCAAAATAAACGAGCATCGCAGATTTGATATTGTAGGCGGAGATGGTGAATACCGTCATCAAGACAAGCACTAGCAGCGGCTTGTTGCTAATAAATGTTTTGACGATCAGTTTGGGCGACAGCTTTTCCTTTGGCGGTGCCTGATTGACAACCCGCTCCTTCGTACCACGATAACAAAAGACGAAAGCGATTACACCAATTGCCGACATCAACGCCATTACAACCGGATAACCGACCGATGGATTGGAGAAGTGCACGATCAATGGCATAACAACCACACTCGTAATAAACAACGCGCCGAGCGAGCCTGCCTGCCGGAACGAAGATAACGATGCTCGCTCCACCGTATCCTGCGTAATCGCTGCACCGAGCGAACCGTACGGAATATTCACAAACGAATACCCAATGCCCCAGATCATATACGACGCATACGCATAGAACAATTTGCCACCTGTCGACAGATTCGGCGAGATAAAGGTCAGAATCGTCAAAATCGCCAGTGCGATGCTGCCCATGATCAGATACGGTCTGAATTTGCCACGTGGACCGATATTTTTACGATAATCGATAGATGAACCGACGATGGGATCACAGAAAGCGGCGAATATTTTGCTGACTGCAAAAATCCCCCCTGCCGCATATGCCGGAATGCCCGCCACATCAGTAAAGAACTTTAATAGATACAATTGCCCCAGGTCAAACATAAATCCGTTCCCGAAGTCACCAAGACCGTAGGAGATCTTTTCCTTTAAACTGATTTTGCTTGTTGTTGCTTCGGCATCCGTGTGAACGCCCTTGATTGTTGCTGTCCCCATCATGAACCCTTCCTTCTTCTGTTCAATATGATTGTGATGACACGATCAAAAAGCATATGCTGCTGCATACTATATTTTGTGAAATTTTTCACTTTTCACTGCTGCATTGCTCCTTGATTCCCCCATGCAGGGCAGTGTGTAGGCAGATAAAGCTGTGCAGATATCTGCTTACACCCTGTTGCACGTATATCCTATGTTTCTTTTACGCTAGATCAAAAGAAAAGTGTATGTTACTGAGCAGCTGATTACGAAACGGATACAACCGCCGGGAAATCGAAGTACTGTTCCGCATTGTTGTAGCAGATGCCCGCCACGATCTCTTTTAATACATTCATATCGTCCGGCACCTCGCCGCTCTCCACCCAGCTTCCGAGCAGATCACATAGTAGACGGCGGAAATACTCATGCCGTGTATACGACAAGAAGCTGCGTGAATCGGTCAGCATACCGACAAAACGGGCGAACACACCGAGATTGGCGAGAATACGCATCTGCTCAAACATGCCATCTCGATGATCGTTGTACCACCATGCGGTACCAAACTGGATTTTGCCGGGAATGCCGCCGCCTTGGAAGCTGCCTGCGATACTTGCCAGCACATGATAGTCGTTCGGATTGAGCGAATACAAAATGCTTTTTGGCAATCCGCCCGCGCTTTCCATATCGTCCAGCAGTGATGCCAGCGGCGTTGCAATCGCGCCATCGTTCACTGCATCATACCCCGTATCTGGTCCCAGCTTGCGGAACATCGGCGTATTGTTGTTACGCAGTGCATGGATGTGCAGCTGCATCGCCCAGCCTAGCTCATGATACAACTGGCTCAGGAATACGAGCGTATGCGTTTTGTGCTTGGCTTCTTCTTCCGGCGTCACCTGACCTTCGCGCAATGCTTTGGCAAAAATGGCGCTAGCTTCTTCGCGAGTTGCTTTGCCATAGACGACCGTATCGAGCGCATGGTCAGATACACGTCCACCAGCGGCATGGAAGAAACGAACTCGTTTCTCCAATGCTTGCAAAAATTGATCATACGTCTGAATGTCCGCACCGTTCGCAGCAACCAATCGTTCCAACCATGGACGGAATGTGTCACGGTTGATCTCCAGCGCCTTGTCTGGGCGGAAGCTTGGCAGCACAAGTGTATCAAAGCCTTGCAGCTCACGGATCGCTGCATGATGTTCCAGCGAATCAGCAGGATCATCGGTCGTGCAGACGACCGTCACTTTGGACTTGGTGATCAGATCGCGTGCGCCAAAACCAGCGCCTTGCAGCTGCTTGTTTACCTTTTCCCAGATCGACGGTGCAGTCTGCTCGTTCAGCAGTTCATATACACCGAAGAAACGCTGCAATTCCAGATGTGTCCAGTGATGTAGTGGATTGCCGATCAGCTGGGGTACGGTTTTGGCCCAAGCGAGGAATTTGTCATAGTCGTCGGCATCGCCGGTGATGTACTTCTCCTCTACGCCATTGGCACGCATCACTCTCCATTTGTAGTGATCGCCATATAGCCAGGCTTCGGTAATATTTTTGAAGCTTTTGTTCTCATATATTTCCTGTGGGCTCAGATGACAGTGATAGTCGATAATCGGTAAATCTTTGGCTGTGTCATGATACAGTTGGATCGCAGTTTCGCTGTGTAACAGAAAGTTCTCATCCAGAAATTTTCGTGCCATATCGGTTCATTCCTTCCCTGATTCAGACTGTTTTATTTATTTTGTTAACGTTAACATTTCATGGTTTCATTGTAGCTCTTTTCTGCCAAGAAGCAATAGGAAACTTTAATTTTTAGTTGTTACAGTTGTTTGAAATGAATCGGTCTGTATCTGTAACAGATATCACAGATAAACGCTAAAAAAAGTGGTTCGTCTATTGCTAAATGATTGGCTTCCTCCGCTATATCCAGTATAAGCAAGCTTACATTGTTTTTCTTTTCATTACAAAAATAGGATACTGCATCTATCCAGTTACGTGAAACAGCCACTCTCATCATGATCGATTACGTTTCATTCACAAATAGGTTATCATTTCGATATGTATTGCCGCTCTATTCTTACCTTTTCCTCCTTACATACTAAGAAAATTGCAGAACAAGCAGTATTCTCCTTTCTTCCCCACTCCTTTGTCACAAAAAAGCCATGCTCTGATCTGATGTTATTATGATTATTCTCATATGTTTGCCTGTATCGTCTTCCCTATTCTTGTATATCATACTCAGCGATCTCATAGTTTCTTCTCTCTCTCATGCCACGTTCATGCAGACCATCTTTCCATTCTTGCAGATTATTCTCCATCGTTGCAGATCATCTTCGCTACAAGCACTTGCCCTCCCCTTATAACTGAACAGTACATAACACAAAAAGCGGCATCCCCTCTCCATCGAGAAGAAATGCCGCTAATCATGCACATGCTCTCATTTCATTCAGAGCATAATGTCTATTTCATTTGCAATTCATTCTATTGAAACAACCCAATTACGAACGTGTATGCTGCTCTAGCCACTGCACCGTATGTTGCAGCTTGCCGCCCGCACGTTCAATCGCTTGCTCTACCTGTACTGTTGCTGTACCGCCATAGACGTTACGCGCGTTCACTACCGTTTCCGGTTGCAGCACTTGATAGATGTTATCGTCAAACAGTGGCGAGAAGTTCTGGAACTCCTCCAGCGTCAGATCCAGCAAATACTTGCCTTCCTGAATGCAATACAGCACCGTTTTGCCGATTACTTCATGCGCCTGACGGAAAGGCAGACCTTTGTTCACGAGGAAGTCTGCAATATCGGTCGCATTCGAAAAGTCCTTGTTGACCGCTTCTCTCATCCGTCCAGTATTCACCTTCATAGTGGAGATCATCGGCGCGAACAGTTGCAGCGCGCCTTCCAGCGTCGCGACCGTATCGAACATGCCTTCTTTGTCTTCCTGCATATCTTTGTTGTATGCCAGTGGCAACGACTTCAGCACGGTCAGCAGACCGATCAGATTGCCGTATACCCGACCCGTTTTCCCGCGTACCAGCTCTGGTACGTCCGGGTTTTTCTTTTGCGGCATAATGCTGCTACCGGTACAGAATGCGTCATCCAACTCGATAAAGTTGAATTCCGTACTGCTCCATAGCACCAGTTCTTCGCTCAGACGCGACAGATGCGTCATGATGAGCGAAGCGCCCGCCAGAAACTCGACGATAAAGTCACGATCACTCACCGCATCCAGACTATTTTCATATACGCCGTCAAAGCCCAGCTGCTCTGCCACAAAATGACGATCAATCGGGAATGTCGTACCTGCCAGCGCACCTGCGCCAAGCGGCAGTACATTGATCCGTTTGTAGCTGTCCTTGAGTCGGTCGATATCTCGCTCAAACATGGACACATACGCCATAAGATGATGGGCGAACAGAATCGGTTGCGCACGTTGCAGATGCGTATAACCGGGAATGATTGTGTTCAGATTATCTTTTGCCTGTCCGATCAGCGCCTCCTGCAAAGTATGCAGCAGTCCGGTCAGTTCGACAACACGGTTACGCAAATACAAATGCATATCGGTTGCCACCTGATCGTTACGACTGCGACCAGTATGCAGCTTGCCACCGACTGCGCCGACTTCTTCGATCAGATGCTTTTCGATATTCATATGAATATCTTCATCCGATACGGAGAATTGCACCTGCCCGGCACGGATTTTGTCCAATACTCTGTTCAGACCGGCTTTGATCGTCTCTACATCTTCTGCCGGTACGATGCCACATTTGCCCAGCATCGTAACATGCGCCAAACTGCCCTGAATATCTTCTTCTGCTAATGCTTTATCAAAGTTGATGGAAGCTGTATATTCCTCCACCAGATGATTGGTTTGTTTCGTAAAACGTCCGCCCCATAATTTGCTCATGTTGCCGGTCACACTCCCTGCTTCACTTGGCTTGCTGCTTGCTGTTGTACGCCCGCGCCGACTTTCAGACGCAGTGCATTCAGCTGAATAAAGCCAGCTGCATCGCCTTGATCATACGCATTTGTCGGATCGGCTTCCATCGTAGCGATATCCGGATTGTACAGACTGTACGGGCTGCTCAGACCGGCAGCGATGATATTACCTTTATACAGCTTCACACGTACCGTACCAGTCACGTTTTTCTGACTTTCGGTTACAAGTGCTTGCAGTGCCAGACGCTCTGGTGCGAACCAGAAGCCATTGTACACGAGGTTCGCATAACGAGTAATGAGCGAATCACGCAGGCTCATCACTTCGCGATCCATCGTCAGTGATTCCATTTTACGGTGAGCAGTGAACAGAATCGTGCCGCCCGGTGTCTCGTATACGCCGCGACTCTTCATGCCGACAAAACGGTTTTCCACCATATCGACGCGACCGATCCCGTGCTTGCCGCCCAGCTCGTTCAGCTTCTCCATCACTTCCAGCGGAGTCAGCGATTGACCGTTGAGCGAGATACAGTTGCCCTGTTCAAATTCCAGCTCCAGCATTTCCGGCTGATCTGGTGCATCTTCCGGGGATACGCTCAGTACGAACATATCTTTGTTGCTCTCTGCACTTGCGTCAAAGTTCGGATCTTCCAGCACGCCGCTCTCATAGCTAATATGCAGCAGATTCCGGTCGGTCGAATACGGCTTCGCCGCCGATGCTGTTACCGGAATGCCATGCGATTCCGCGTAAGAGATCATTTCCGCACGTCCCGGGAAGTCTTCACGGAATTTCTCCAGACGCCAAGGCGCGATCACTTTGATCTCCGGTGCCAGTGCCGCCGCGTTCAATTCAAAGCGAACCTGATCATTCCCTTTGCCGGTTGCGCCGTGAGCGATAGCAATGGCGCCTTCAGCACGAGCGATTTCCACCATACGTTTGGCAATCAGTGGACGCGCAATACTGGTGCCCAGCAGGTATTGTCCTTCATACAGCGCGCCTGCTTGGAACATTGGATAAATGAAATCTTCAGCGAATTCTGCACGCAGATCGTCGATGTATACTTTGGATGCCCCAGTTGCAAGTGCTTTTTCTTCCAGACCGTCCAACTCGTCTGCCTGTCCGATATCCGCTGTAAACGTAATGATTTCCGCGTCATATGTTTCTTTTAGCCATTTCAGGATGATGGACGTGTCCAGTCCACCGGAGTATGCCAGTACAATTTTGTCTTTTGCCATTTTAAGTGCCCCCCAATGTAAAACCTCTTGAAGCGGACAGGTGGATCGCAGACACACACAAGTTGCGCCCGCTCTATTCCTGTCCGTCAAAAGGCTGTGTATTGTTCATTATTGTTATTGTAAAGGTTCCTGCTGCGCCCAACAACCGGGTTGTGCGCTTTGTTTCTGATTAGGAAGAGATTAGCCGATCAGCGCCGCCATAATCGCTTTTTGCGCATGCAGACGATTTTCCGCTTCATCGAAAATAACGCTGTTGCCACCGTCGATCACACCCGCGCTCACTTCTTCGCCGCGGTGAGCAGGCAGACAATGCAAGAAGATATAATCTGGCTTCGCATGGCTAACCAGTTCCTCATTCACCTGATACGCTGCAAATGCTTGCTCCCGTATCTTCTGCTCTTCCTCAAAGCCCATGCTCGCCCACACATCGGTATAGATCGCGTCTGCGTTGGCTACCGCTTCTTTTGGATCACGTACAACCTTGATCGTTGCGCCGCTCTCTGCTGCCAGCACTTCGCACTGCTTCAACACTTCAGGATCTGGCTCGTACCCTTCCGGGCTTGCTACATATACATCCAGACCGACACGCGCGCCGCCGATCATGAGCGAGTGCGCCATATTGTTGCCGTCGCCGATATACGCCAGCTTCAGTCCTTTCAGCTTGCCTTTGTGCTCCACAATCGTTTGGAAATCTGCCAGCACCTGACATGGATGTCCTAGATCGCTCAGTCCGTTAATAACCGGAATGTCGGCATATTTCGCCAGCTCGGTTACATTTTCATGACCGAACGTACGAATCATAATACCGTCTAGATAACGAGACATCACTTGCGCCGTATCGGCAATCGTCTCGCCGCGTCCCATCTGAATATCATTTTTGCTCAGGAACAGCGCGTGTCCGCCCAGCTGATACGTACCGACTTCAAACGATACGCGTGTGCGAGTGGACGACTTTTCAAAAATCAATCCAACTGTTTTGCCTTCCAGCGGGCGATACACTTCACCAGCTTTTTGCTTGCGTTTCAATTCAATCGCCAGCTCGATCAGAAAATGAATCTCCTCAGCGGTATAGTCGCTCAGCTCAATAAAATCTTTGCCTTTAAAATGGCTCAATTCCAGCTTGCCTGTTTGTGTTGCATCGGACAATGTTCCAGCCTCCTCAGTAATCGGTGACATTGTTGCTGTATGCGGATTAGGCATACGGCACACCGATCTGTTCTTTGTATAGTATGCACGCTATATCAGGTGCGTGATTGTATGATTAGGAATCGTATGGTCAACCTATGTCATTCAGGCGTATGCAACCGATTGGGTACATCAAATGAGTGGAAATGCACAAAAAATAAATGGAAATACACACACGTTTCGCTTACTTCCCGTTCGGACTGCCCGCCGTTACGACTGGCGCATATTCCTGAATAATCTCGCTCAACAGAGTGATCGCCTGATCAATTTCTTCTTTTGTGATCAGCAGATTCGGCAGCAGACGGATGACATTCGGACCAGCGTTGACGAACAGCAGCCCTTTTTCCTGTCCAACAAGAATGAGTTCGTTAATCGGACCTGCACATTCGATCCCGATCATCAACCCTTTGCCGCGAATCTCCAATACAAATGGATGATCTGCAAATTTGTCATGCAGCTGTTGATTCAGATAGTCGCCCATCTGTGCAGCATGTTCGACTACATGCTCCTCCTGTAACGTTTCCAGTGTTGCGATCACCGCTGCGGTTGCGAGCGGTGTACCGCCAAAGGTCGAACCGTGACTGCCTGCGCTGAATGCTTCTTTCAGATGAGCTTTGCCGACCATCGCACCAACGGGGAATCCGCTTGCCAGACCTTTTGCCAGTGTGAAGATATCCGGTTCGATACCGTAATGTTCAAATGCCAGCAATTTGCCAGTACGTCCCATACCCGTCTGAATCTCGTCGATAATGAGCAGCAGACCGTTTTGTTTGCACAACTCTGCTACCGCCTGTACATACTCCACACCTGCCGGATGCACGCCGCCTTCCGCCTGAATCATTTCTAGCATGACAGCAGCTGTATACGGTCCGATTGCATCTTGCAGGGCATCCAGATCGTTCAATGGAACAGTAATAAAGCCTGCTGGCAATGGATGGAAGCCTTCTTTCACTTTATCCTGTCCAGTGGCAGTCAACGTTGCCAATGTACGCCCATGGAATGACTGGGTAAAGGTAATGATCTCGTAACGCTCTTCACCTTTGATCTTTTGCTGATACTTACGCGCCAGTTTGATCGCCGCTTCGTTCGCTTCCGCACCGCTGTTACAGAAAAACACTGCGTCACCGGATGTCATCGATGTCAGCATTTGCGCCGCTTTTTCCTGATTCGGAATCTGGAACAGATTGGACGTATGCCACAGTTGATCCAGTTGATCCTTCAGCTTGGCTGTTACACGTTCGGGAGCATGTCCCAGATTGGTTACTGCCAGTCCGCACATAAAGTCCAGATACTTCTTACCGTTGACATCCCATAGATAACTTCCTTTTCCTTTGGCAAAAGCAAGTGGGTATCGCGCATACGAAGGGAATAACGCACTTTCGGTATTTGCTGGTGATTGCTGGTTGTTGATCGGATTAGCCATGCTGGTCACGCTCCTTAATCGTTGGTTTACACTGTTCGTTAGAGAATTGGCACTTGCTGTAATAGTGAACGTTACATTTACAGTACGGTACTTCGCACAATGCGTGTGCCAACGGCATCGCCGTTCAGTACCCGGCTCAGAATATCAGGCTCACTGCCATCCACGATAATCACTTCTTGCACATCACCTTGAATGCAGGCAATCGCTGCTTTGACTTTGGGAATCATGCCGCCATAGATTTCGCCAGTTTCGATCAACTGTTCAATATCTGCGATTGTTACTTGCGGCAATACTTTCTTTTCGCCGTCCACTTGCTTCATAATGCCCGGTACGTCGGTGACCACGATCATGCGTGGTACGCCAAGGTGCGAAGCAACCGCTCCCGCCGCCGTATCAGCATTGATGTTATAACGTTGGCCGGTAGCATCGACACCTACTGGAGCGATGACCGGCATATAGCCCAGATCAGTAATGGAGCGGATAATGGATGCCTCTACATAAGTGACATCGCCCACCAATCCGACTTCCGCGGAATTGGCAACCGGTTTGGCCTGAATCAGACCGCCGTCGACACCAGAGATGCCGATGGCTTTTGCCCGGCTGCCCTGAATTCGTCGGACGATCTGCTTGTTGATGCTACCCGAAAGCACCATCTCCACGACATCCAGCACTTGTTCGGTCGTTTTGCGTAATCCACCGACAAACTCGGTTTCAATCCCCAATTTGCCCAGATTATCTGAGATCGCCGGACCACCGCCATGCACGATGACTGGCTGAATACCAGACTCCTGAATCTGCTGCAAATCTGCAAAAAATGAATCCGGCAACGCCGCCAACGTACTGCCGCCACATTTCATCACAAAGGTACGGGCTGTCTGTTCTGTCATATCCATATCCTCCATTCTCCAATTGTCTATATTGTATTGTCGTTCTATTGTTCTACTGACCGCTGCAATTCTACGAATATAGTCTTACAAATACGGTCTATTGTAGATGAATGATGTATCTCGTTTCTGAAAATATCGTTGGATATCGCTTGGTATGAAAGTCACTCGTTACGTATATTTAAACGTCATAGCCGATATGTACACCGGCAACAACTACCTACTCGGTCGTTATTGCCATCATAATATTAAATTCCCAATTCCATGGTTACGTACGATACGCTGCATTGATACGCACATAATCGTATGTCAGATCGCAGCCCCATGCGAGTGCGCTACCTTCCCCATAATGCAGATCCACCACAATCTGTACCGTATCGCCTTTCAAATATTCCAGCGCCGCATCTTCATCAAATGGCACTGGACGCGATCCAGTAAGCACGACGATATCGCCAAGGCGAATATCGACTGTATTCACATTTACCGGTTCGCCAGCACGCCCAACCGCCGCAATCACACGTCCCCAGTTGGCATCTGCACCAAACATAGCAGATTTGACAAGACTGGAACCAATGACCGTTTTGGCAATCGCTCTGGCGGACAGATCACTGATCGCACCGTTGACCACAACCTCTACAAGCTTGGTCGCTCCTTCGCCATCGCGGGCAATCGCTTGTGCCAAATGCTCACATACATGGCAGAATCCAGCAGCATATGCTTCCCAATCAGCATGCGCTGGCGTCAGTTCCTCATGCTCTGCCAGTCCGCTTGCCATCGACACCAGCATATCGTTGGTACTCGTATCGCCATCGACTGTAATCATATTAAATGTACGATCCGTCGTATCGCGCAGCAGCTGATGCAGATGAGCAGATGAAATCTTTGCATCCGTCGTCATAAATGCCAGCATCGTCGCCATATTAGGGTGAATCATGCCTGACCCTTTGGCTGCTCCAGCGATGTGAACAGTAACACCATCCACCTTCACCGCTACACAGATTTCTTTTTTCACCAGATCGGTCGTCAGAATCGACTGGCAAAATGCTTCCGCATGCTCCGCCGTATTCCCCGTTGCCGCAGCCAGATTATCGATACCGGAAGTGAGACGATCCATTTTCAACAGTTCGCCGATGACACCAGTCGATGCAACCGCCACATCGTCTTCATGCAAATGAAATTGCTGCGCCGTGCGCGCACGCATCGTATACGCATCCTGCTCACCTTGCTGACCAGTACAGGCGTTGGCATTACCACTGTTCACAACGACAGCGCGCAGTGTACCGTTGTTCAGACTTTCGCGAGTCACTTGCAGCGGTGCCGCCTGAAACAGATTCGTCGTGTATACTGCCGCCGACGCTGCCGGAACATCACATACGATAACACCTAGGTCGTTACGCTCTGTCTTTTTCAATCCACAATGCAGCCCTGCTGCCTGAAATCCTGCCGGTGTGACGATTGAACCGTTCTGAACCTGTTGAAATGCTTGATCTGACATGATATCTCCACTCACTTCCTGATCGACGATGTAAATTTGAGAAGATGTATTTGTAGAACATAGATAATCTATACCGATATGACCGATATGCGCATGATCACGAGATCAGCAACGTCATTGTTGAGCGTATCTGTTAAGGATACACCGGAATCATGTTGAGTCCGAGATTCTCATCCCAGCCCATCATCAGATTCAGGTTTTGAATTGCCTGACCGGCAGCACCTTTGACCAGATTGTCAATGACCGACACAATCGTCATACGACCGGTACGCTCATCCAGTGCAAAGCCGATATCGCAATAGTTGGAACCTGCTACCTCTTTGGTAGATGGCCATTGTCCTTTGCTCCGTACACGGACAAATGGACGATTTTTATAATAATCGCGGTACAAATCAATCCAGTCCTGCTCGGAATGATTGCCTGTCGCCGTCATATACATCGTACTCATAATACCGCGTGTCATCGGCACGAGATGGGTAGTAAATGTGACTGTCACCGACTTACCTGCAACTTCACCAAGCACCTGCTCGATTTCTGGAATATGCTGATGCTTGTTGATTTTATACGCTTTGAAGTTTTCATTCATTTCCGCATAATGTGATGTTAGGCTGGTACCTCGTCCTGCACCAGATACGCCGGATTTGGCGTCAATAATGATCGTATTGGTATCCACCCAACCAGCGTCCACACCCGGTAACAGACCGAGTAGCGTCGCTGTTGGATAACAGCCGGGATTGGAGATGAGTCGCTGACCTGCTACGCTTGCGCCTTTACGCTCGCATAATCCGTATACCGCTTCAGCCAGCACATCCGCCTGCGGTGCTGTATGCTTGTACCATTGCTCGTATACAGTTGCATCCTTGAGACGATAATCGCCAGACAGATCGATCACTTTCAGACCTGCTTCCAGATATTGCGGAGCCAGTTCGCCGCTCACACCGGATGGTGTCGCCAAAAAGACCAGATCTGCTTTTTGCGCTGTTTCGGTAGGATTCACACCGTCCAACTCCATATCCAGCAATCCATTCAAATGCGGGAATTGATCCGACATCGGCTTGCCACTACTAGAAGCCGAGATTACCGATGCAATCTCTACTTGCGGATGATGCTGCAAAAAACGAATCAGTTCCACCCCGCCATAGCCGGTGGAACCTACAATTGCGACTTTTAGTTGATCTGAACTCATCTTCCATTCCCCCTGTTCCTTGCTTGTACGCCATATCATACGTTGCCGATCTGCTTCATCTATCGCTGTTGCTGTATCGATGTTGGCATGGCTCCGATTGCTGAGGTGGCGGTAACGTCTCCGATGAATAAGATGTGTATTATTATACATCCGATGTAATATAAATACAACCTTGTACACAAACATTATTTCAGCCTGACAGTTTATCATATCTCCGTTATAGCGCGGATTCCTCTCCAGATGATGATAGAGCCGTGTCATGTTAAAATAAAGGCAAAGCATGATCCCAGCTACATCGTTATCCTTATTTTATAACCATGTGAACGGAGTGAGTTCTTCGATGCATTCATCCTTTTCCTTTACAACCGATACAGCCGCTCTCTCGATCTTCGACTTGCAAGCTATTCGTCATCGAATCGACGATACGTCCGATTGGTGGACGATCGAGCAAGATGAATTGGAAGAAAGCAATTATGGTCGCATCCTATTCTTGCATGTAGAACATGACGGTACATACGATGTGCATATCGTAGCGCATATTGAGCAGCCGCAAATGTCCGGTATGCTGTATATTCCATCAGGTCAACTGTTCGCAGGTGCAGCCGAGGATACAACCGGCGGCGATCTAGAGCCAGATGATTCCTCGGCTGTATCCGGTCAACTATGGACGATACGCCCCGGTGTATATCAAGTACAAGCTACTCGACAACAACAGTCTATCCAAATGGCGCTGATCTGGTTAGCAGATGCTCCCTCTGCCATTCCCAATTCTAATCGTCCTACATCAGCCGACTCTGAAATTGCCGCAACGTCTACAATCAATCCACTATCCAGCCATGCCAGCCCTTCCGTGAATAACGTTATACTGAACAACTGGAACCAGCGCCTACGCCTTTAATTTAACATCTGCCTGCGGTCTGCGCTCCCCACCATATCCAATGAAACGATTTACCAAAAAAAGAGCATCACACTTCTACGTTCGAAGTGTAATGCTCCTTACCATTTCATCCCGGTAGCTTAAACCCTTTCCCCAGCACCTCATGCGCATTGCTAATAATGACAAACGCCTCTGGATCGACCGACCGCACAATCGTTTTTAACCGACTGGCTTCATTTTGCCCAACGACAACCATAAAAACAGTACGATCGTCCCCCGTATAACCGCCCTCTGCATTCAGCTTCGTTAATCCGCGATCCAGATCATTCAGAATCGCCCGCTGCATTGCCTCGACTTCCTCGGAGATAATATAGGCAACTTTCGAATTGCTAAAGCCCAGCTCTACCGCATCAATCATTTTACTCGTCACAAACAACCCGATCAACGCATACAACGCCTGTTCCGGCTTGAGAAATATCGCCGCCAGCAGAATCACCGTACCATCGGTCATCACCACACAAAACGACATGCTAAATCCGGTCAGCTTATGAATCATCTGCGCCAGTATCGCCATGCCACCAGTCGATCCGCGACCACGAAACACAATTCCCAAGCCCAGACCTACACCAATCCCGCCATATAGCGCGCCGAGCAGCGGATTCGTCGTCGGCGCCGGAATATCCCGCGTGATGTACACGAACAATGGCAATACAATCGTGCCCAGCAGCGAACGAATACTAGAATGCCGTCCCAGCACAAAATATCCCGCCACAAATAGCGGAATATTAAACACCCATTGCGTATACGCCGGTTCCACGCCTAACACTTGCGCCGCAATAATCGAGATGCCTGCTACGCCACCAGACGCAATATGATTAGGCAGCAAAAACAAATTAAATGCTAGTGACATCACAAATGCGCCCATAATAATCAGCGCCGCATCCCACGCATTGCGAAGCGGCCCTGTCAAAGGAATCACCGGCGGCTTCCGCCTGCGTCCCGTTGTTGTCAAAGAAGTCATCATCTCCACTACCACCCATATCCACAAATTGATAAAGCCAACACTTCACATATTCAATAGGTTCCCATACAAGAATCATCCCGTTCCCAATCCGATTCCCATCATCTATCGCGGCTTTTATTGTAGTAGAAAAGTCCATTTCCCGAAAGAACACGCGGCAAACGGGTGATACTTTAACCCGGGAGAGAACCAAAGCGGCACAACAGAGACGAATAATTGGAATAAAGCCAATCTGCTTATACAAATCAACTGTATAGTTACCAGCAAAATAGAACTATTATATCATTTTTCGTCGTTCACGCTCCTGCAATCGATGTATATAGTCCAACCACTCTTTTTGTGTATTCATACGTTCCATTTTGACTCCGCTCCTTAATGATCATCATTCGTCCACTTTCACACCAAAAAGACTCCGTTTCACAGACAATACACTCCATCTGTAAAACGAAGCCTTTTCTATTCACATTGATGTCGAATTGCAAAAGATACTACTGTTATCCTATCTCCAATCCCATCTTACCGTAACCACGTCGTCGCTGAAGCCTTTCGCACCAACAATTCATAATACCGCCCCAATCGATGCAGCCCCTCTTCCAACAACTCCACACTGCCTGCAAAACAAATTCGCACGCGGTGCAGACCCGCCGGACCAAAGCCTTCCCCCGGTGCTACAATCACCTTTTCTTCATGCAACAATCCAAATGCAAATGGCTCCGAAGTCATTCCCGTTGCCGAAATGTCCGCCATAATATAAAACGCCCCCTGTGGACGCGAATGCGGAATTCCGTACTGCTCCAGCAACTCGCACGCACGATCTCGCTTCGCTTTATAGCGCAAACGCTCTGCCTCTACATGGGACTGATCCCCATTCAGCGCCGCTTCGCCCGCCTTTTGCGTAAACTCCGCCGCACAGGTCGTTGTCGGCTCCAACAGCTTCCATACTAGCTCCGTCAATTCCTCCGGCACGATCATATAACCGAGACGCCACCCGGTCATCGCATACCCTTTGGAAAATCCATTCACGCTTACAATCCGATGCGCCAGATCTGGGCGTACTTCTAGCGGACAACATACTTCCCCATCGTAAACCAACTCATCATAAATCTCATCCGAAATCACAAATAGATCATGCCGCTCCGCCAGTGCCAACAGCTCCTGCCACACCTGACGCGGATACACTGCTCCAGTCGGATTACACGGCGAATTGACAATGATCGCTTTCGTTGCTGGAGTGATTTTGGACTCTATATCTTGCAAATCCGGTACGTATCCATCTTCCGCCCGCGTAGCATAATACACCGGCTCTGCATGTTGCATAAACAGCATTCCCTCATAATTAGGATACCCCGGATCTGGAATCAATACTTCCTCACCCACATCAACCAAAGCCAGCAAAATCGCATGCAGCGCACTTACCGCACCTGTCGTGACCACAACACGCCCCGGATCGATCTCTATATCATATTTGCGCTTCATCCGCGCTACAATCGCCTCACGCAGCGAAGGCAAGCCTGCATTGGATGTGTAATGCGTATAGCCCGCTGCCATCGCCAGTTGTCCTGCTTCGACGATATGTGCTGCCGTATCACTCTCCGGCTCGCCAATCTGTAACGGAATCACATCATCATATTGCGTAGCTGCCACCATAATTTTACGAATGCTATTCGGACGCATGTTTTGTCTATGTACAGATGGTTTCCCTCTCATCGTCTCCACCGTCTCCTGTCTCTGTAAATTAAAATCATTATCCATCCCCCTCTATTAGATTGCAAGATGACATGAGCAAGTCACCCATACATACATACATACATTCAATCCATACATGCAATATCACCAAGCACCATGAACGATGAGCATATCTCTGATCGTCCACACTTCATATCTGTACACAAATCAGCCAGATCTCCACATACACAAACCAGATCTTCCTATACTATCTATCGTCTAACACAAAAAAGCTCCGGCATCCCCTCCATCGCTGGAAAAGCATACCGAAGCTATCTATCGATCTTATTGTATTAGCAGATCACGATTGACTCCTTTGATACCAATACCAACTAGAATATACAAGTTGCAATCACAATACAACTCATCCATTCTGTCAGTATCAGCCAATCATTACTCTACCTCAATCTTCAACTGACTACGCAGATAACCGTCGATAAACGAATCCAGATCTCCGTCCATCACAGCACCGATATTACCGGTTTCCACTTGCGTACGATGGTCTTTGACCATGCTGTACGGATGGAATACATACGAACGAATCTGGCTACCCCAAGCGATTTCGGATTGTTCGCCACGGATTTCTTCCAGATGCTTACGCTCTTCTTCAATCTTACGCTCATACAATTTGGAGCGCAGCATTGTCATTGCACGCTCACGGTTTTTGATCTGCGAACGCTCGGTTTGACAGCTGACTACTACACCGGACGGAAGATGCGTAATCCGAACAGCGGAATCTGTAGTATTGATATGCTGACCACCAGCACCACTGGCGCGGTACGTATCGACTTTCAGATCTTCTGTACGAATCTCGACCTCAGCATCATTCGTAATCTCAGGCACCACATCACACGATACAAACGACGTATGACGACGACCCGACGAATCAAATGGGGAAATACGAACGAGACGATGTACGCCTTTTTCTGCTTTCAGATAACCATAGGCGTTGTAGCCCTTGATCAGCAGCGTAACGCTCTTGATCCCAGCTTCGTCACCCGGCAAATAATCCAACACTTCCACTTTGAAGCCGCTTTTCTCCGCCCAGCGCGTATACATACGCAGCAGCATTGAACCCCAGTCCTGAGACTCTGTACCGCCTGCACCCGGATGCAATTCCAGAATCGCATTCAGCTTGTCGTACGGCTCATTCAGTAGCAATTGCAGCTCGAACTCCTCGACTTTTTTGACAAGTGCAGCGACACCTGTTGTCACTTCAGCTGCCAGCTCAGCGTCGTTTTCCTCGTCTGCCAGCTCAGCCATCAGACTCACATCGTCATATTCCTGTTGCAGCTTATTGTACTGATCCACGGAACCTTTGACTGCATTCATCTCAGCAATGACCGCCTGTGCGGATTCATTATCGTCCCAGAAATCCGGTGCCGACATTTTCACCTCAAAGTTCTCGATCATTTCATTTTTGAGATCTAAGTCAAAGAGACCCCCTAAGATTTGATAGTTTCTGCGCCATCTCGCGCAGATCATGCTTTACATTTGGTTCGATCATTGAACATTCACCTCATTTAAAATTTAAAACGCTACTTTCATTATACATACCCCGGTAGCCGCATGCTGCTTCCATCCTGCTCACTTTGTAAATAATCCGAGAAAAGACACCCACGATAACAGTGAGTGTCTCTCTGCTCTATCCATATGCCACACAATGCCGTGTGGACATACTATGTTGCTTGTTTTATTTCCGTCTGCGACGACGTTCTTCGCGGGAAGGACGTTTCTCCGCCGTTTCGGAACTGTTCGTGCTGACTTTGCTTGTATCCACAACCGCTTGACGCTCTTGTTGACTCTGACTTTGAATTTGCGCTCTCATCACATAACCGGCAACTTCTTCTTGAATGTCAGCGATCATTTGGTTGAACATTTCAAAGCCTTCGAATTGATATTCGCGCAGCGGATCAGTACCGCCGTAAGCACGCAGGTGAATACCTTGACGCAGTTGCTCCATCGCATCGATGTGATCCATCCATTTGCGGTCAACCGCACGCAGTACAACCACTTTCTCGAATTCGCGGATCGTTTCTTCGCCAATTTCTTTCTCGCGTTGCAGATAGTATAGCTCTACACGCTCAAATAGATAATTGACCATTTCTTCTTTTTCTTTTTCTTCCAGTTCTTCCTTGGTTACATGGGTCGTTTCAACGAGGAAGTTGTTGTTAATATAGTTCGCAACTTCTTCAAGTTCCCAGTTTTCTGGAATATCGTCATTACAGTGAACTTCAACGACACGTTCCACACAAGGTTTGATCATTTGCAGTACAACTTCACGAATGTTGTCGGACTCCAGCACTTCACGGCGCTGTTTGTAAATGATCTCGCGCTGTTTATTCATCACATCGTCATATTGCAGGACGATTTTACGCATATCAAAGTTACTACCTTCAACGCGGCGTTGTGCAGATTCTACAGCACGAGTGATCATACGGCTCTCAATCGGCTGATCTTCTTCAAAACCGAGTTTTTCCATCATGTTCATCACGTTGTCCGCGCCAAAACGCTTCATCAGTTCATCACCGAGAGACAGATAGAACTGCGTGGAACCCGGATCACCCTGACGACCAGCACGACCACGCAGCTGGTTATCGATGCGGCGAGATTCGTGACGCTCGGTACCGATGATGTGCAGACCGCCCACTTCGGCTACGCCTTCACCCAGAATGATATCTGTACCGCGACCTGCCATGTTTGTAGCAATCGTTACCGTACCCGGTTGACCAGCACGTGCAATGATTTCCGCTTCTTCTGCATGGTATTTCGCGTTCAGTACTTGGTGCTTGATGCTTTTACGTTTCAGCATTTCGGACAGCAGCTCAGAGTTCTCGATCGATACGGTACCGACCAGCACTGGCTGGTTTTTGGCATGGCGTTCTACGATTTCTTCGACAACTGCACGGAATTTGCTTTGTACGCTCTTATACACAACGTCTGGAGAATCCTGACGTTGATTCACACGGTTCGTTGGAATTTGCAATACTTCCAGACCGTAGATTTTTTTGAATTCTTCTTCCTCTGTTTTCGCTGTACCGGTCATACCAGCAAGTTTGCGGTACATACGGAAGTAGTTCTGGAACGTGATCGTTGCCAGCGTCATACTTTCGTTTTGTACTTTGAGGTTTTCTTTCGCTTCAATCGCTTGGTGTAGACCATCGCTATAACGACGACCTGCCATCAGACGACCGGTAAATTCATCGACGATCAGAACTTCACCTTCGGACTCAACATAGTCAACGTCACGGTGCATAATAACATTCGCTTTCAGCGCCTGTACTACGTGGTGGTTGATCGTTACATTTTTATTGTCATACAGGTTTTCGACGCCAAAGAAGTTCTCGGCTTTTTCTACGCCTGCTTCAGTCAGTGCTACGGATTTTACTTTGATGTCTACAGTGTAGTCATCTTCCGCTTTCAGACTTTTCACAAAACGATCAGCTGCAAAATACAGCTCTGTCGATTTTTGTGCCTGACCCGAGATGATCAATGGTGTACGTGCTTCGTCAATCAGAATCGAGTCGATCTCATCAATGATACAGAAGTGCAGCGGACGCTGTACCATCTGCTCTTTGTACAGCACCATATTGTCACGCAGATAGTCAAAACCAAATTCATTATTCGTACCGTATGTGATGTCGCAAGCATACGCTGCTTGTTTTTCTTCGTGCTTCATACCACTCAAGTTAATGCCGACACTCATACCGAGATAGTTGTAGATCCGACCCATTTGCAGGCTATCGCGCTGTGCCAGATAGTCATTGACGGTAACGACGTGCGCACTTTTGCCTTCGAGGGCGTTCAGGTATACAGGCAGTGTACCTACCAGCGTTTTACCTTCACCTGTTTTCATCTCGGCAATTCTACCTTCGTGCAGTGCGATACCACCGATCAGCTGAACGTCAAAATGACGCATGCCCAGCTGGCGTTTAGATGCTTCGCGTACGGTTGCGAAAGCTTCCGGCAGCAACTGCTCAAGCGTTTCTCCTTTTTCGAGACGTTCACGGAACGCTGCTGTTTTGCCCTGAAGTTCTTCGTGGGACAAAGCCTCAAATTCCGCTTCCATATTATTGATAATGTCCACGGTTTTCATAATCCGTTTGACATCACGTTCATTTGAATCACCAAAAATTTTCTTAACGAGTCCTAGCATGGTTAACCCCTTTCGCGCAATACAAAGATAGATTATTGAATAATGGAACAGATACGACGCTTCCGGGGGATTATTCAATAATCTCAGTTGCAATAAATTGTACCAGTTTCAGGGAAGCGCCGCAACAAAACAGCCCTGCTGCCCTGCGAATTCACCGGATGATGTTATACCAAAATGTAAATACGACCAGAGAAATCATATCCCGTGTCCGTAAAGTTCAATATGAAATTTGTTACGTAGTTTGTTACGTGGATAATGACTAACAATCTTGATTGTATATTGCATCCATTCATTATCACTTGATTGTGACAGTATACTACCCTGTACCATACGCAACAACTTGCCATTTTGTTTCCAAAAATACGTTTTTTTCAGAAAAAAACGCAAAAAAAAGTAAAATTCGATAAAATGCCATCTTCATAGACGACCGTTGTTACCCGATTGCATACCCTAATTCGCTGTCTGGCAGGGTGTGAGTGCAGATGGCGAAATGTGGATGTGCCGCATGCAATACCACCTAATCAGTATACTCTACTTTATAGTGGAATGCACTTGTTTGTTGAATGCTTTTCCAGTTTCTGGGGACACCAAAAAGAGCCTCATCCGCATAAGCGGACAAGGCTCCCATTACATATTCCATATCAGGGTTACAGCGGATACTGCGTTAACGTTCCATACGTACTCTAGTTGCCTGATCTACAATATCACAACATGTTGCCGGACAGGAATGATGCGAATCATTACTCCTGCTCGATCAGACCGTATTTGCCGTCATCACGGCGATATACGACATTGACCTGCTGTGTGTTGACATTGGAAAATACAAAGAATGTATGTCCAATCAGATTCATTTGCAGAATGGCTTCTTCAACGTCCATCGGCTTCAGGAGGAAGCGTTTGTTACGGACGATTTCGTATTCATCAGTTTCCACTTCGATATCTTCGTCTTCATCAACCGCCAGCGAAGCGATGATTGGATCTTCTACGAAGAATGCTTTCAGGTTCTCGTCGTTTTGACGGAACTTGCGGTTTAATTTGGTTTTGTGCTTGCGGATCTGACGCTCCAGCTTATTCACTACGGAATCAATGGAAGCGTACATGTCCTCGCTACGGTCTTCCGCGCGAAGCAGCAAACCCGGGAGTGGAATGGTTACCTCTACGGTAAAGCGTCCGCGATTGGAACTGAGTGTCACCATACCGTCGGAAACGGGCGGTGCATCAAAGTATTTCTCCAGTCTGTTCAGCTTTTTGTCCACATAATCTTTAATCGCATCTGTAACTTCAAAATGTTGACCTCGAGTAGCAAAATTCATGTGGCATTCCTCCTTTATCGAATTATAACATAGATGTCAGGTGTAAGTAAAAGAAGCGTTAACGTGGATTTACAAATTATTAAAGCGTTAACAATTCCAGTATAACAATCTTACCATTTGCAACCCTGACTACAAAATAACACTAAATTGCAACAGCCGCTAAGTTAACTAAAAATGGTGTGAGATTGATTGGTATTTGTCGTCTACCATTTTGTATATTTAACGTTGCCGTTACTTTTTTGACTTAACCGATTTGGAGATTGTTAAACAGGTTGTAGCGATCCGACATCAAAATAACATATAGTTATGTGTGGAAATAGCGCATGACGATAGAGCAAAAGAATCATGCCAAAGCATCGCAACAACTCCGAATTGGGATACTATACTGCTTCTTTTTATTTATAATATTAGCTTCGTATACAAATACTTTTGTTTAAGTATGTACAAGATATTTATTGTTGAAACATGTAAAATATACACAAAAAGACCCCGGAATGACTTCCGGAGTCTTAGCTAGTTGTTCAAATGTAACCATCAGAATTACCTATGTAAGGTCGGCAAAAGCCAAGGGATGATTATAATTTGATAACGTTAGCTGCTTGAGGTCCACGCGCGCCTTCGACGATGTCGAATTCCACGGATTGCCCTTCTTCAAGCGTCTTGAAACCTTCGGATTGAATTGCGGAGAAATGTACAAATACGTCGCCGCCTTCGTCAGTTTCGATGAAGCCGTACCCTTTTTCTGCGTTAAACCATTTCACTTTACCTTGCATGCAATAACATTCCCTTCGTTATCAAATAAAATAAGGCATCGCCTACATTTCTGAATATACCATTTTTGGATTATAAATGTCAATTATAAAAGTGAAGGTTTTCCTGCAATTATATTACATAATTAAATAAAGTTATTTCTCAAATTTTATAATTAGTTTCTCCAATTTTTCTTGCAACAACCTGCATTTGACCTAAATACTCCTCTCCAGATGAAATTTTCAAAATCTCAAAATTGTGTTGTCTTAAAAGTACTCTTAATGATATATGGTCGTATAGTATAACATGAAGAGGGGGATCAAGATGCCTCCATTGGCTTCCTGCATAATAACTTGCACTTGAACTTACATTAGGCGTATTCGCAACAAATAATCCATCTTTTTTCAAAACTCTACTTATATTAACCATAAAGTGGTGTGGATTGGGAATATGTTCGATCACATCCCAAGCTGTTATTATATCAAAAGTATCTTTCTCAAAAATAGTATCAGTTAACTCTCCCGTTAAAATGTCGAGATCATGATCTTGTCTTCCACGTTCTGCTGCATCCTCAGAAATTTCTATACCTTGAACAGACCAGTATCTTAACTGAGCCTCCCATATAAAATTTCCTGTAGAACAGCCTACATCTAGCAAACGTCCTCTTGGAAAACGAGTTTGATTCCAGAAAGACTCTACCAAATCCATACGCATTTCATTTACTCTTAAAACTGCACTATTTACATTTGACAATTCCGGTTCCCAACCCATTTTTTCCCTATGAACTTTTGAATAATAAATATGGTTATAAAACCATTCCAAATAATTCTCCGTTGGTTGAGGATTCATAAAGACTGTTGCACAATCGCTGCAACGGTATAAATTTGTTTCAAAATCTTCATGTCCTTTTATTGAATGTAACATTGAATACTTTTTTCCATTGCATACAGGACAACTTCGCAAATCATTTTTGTAATGTTCACCTTCATACGATAAAGATTGTACAGAATTATAAATTTCTTTGCTTTTAGAAACGATCTCAATGATTTGCAAAGCGCGCTGAACGTAGGTATGATTTTCGATAATATGATCATAAGCAGCTTCTACTAATTCTGTCTTTTGTTGCGGATGTGTGAGAAAGTAATCTGCTTTCACAAGTAGATCGTCGAGATTAGAAAAAGTGATTTCATTCCAAAATTCAGGGAATACTTTTTTGATATCTGATTTGTAATCACTAATAACAAAGCCTTTACATGCAAATACATCAAACACCCTATTGTTTACAGAACTTTCTAATTGCAGCGATGAAATGTTTAAATTGATTGTATATTTTTGATAAACTTCTGGCAAAAGATTATAAGGTACTACATTATGACTTATGATATTTTGATTAGTTAATTTTGAAGTAAGTCCATATGCATGAATATCTATACCTTCAAGACTATTTAATACATACTTCCTCAATCTTCCACTTCCAAAATGATGAATTGGAAAATGTATTTTTTTCCAGAATAATTCTGGATAATGATCATGTAAATATTGTATAGATTTAAACTCATTATGTTTAAATGCTATTTTACATAAATCATATACAGGAACGTCAATATTATTGATCTTTTCATTAATGATATATTCTATAAATATATCTTCAATTTCACTAGTTTTTTCTTGATTTATATCACTAATATTTCCTACAAAAGAAAAAGTCCCTTCTTGTACTGCAACATTAGCATTCGGTTTAAATTTTTCTATATTTGTAGCGAGCATTATATAGTGAATATTCTCATAGCCACGATTTTTAAGTGCATCAATATAATATTCGTCCCATACTAAATGGTAATAAAACGAAGGATATTTTCCGAACTCTTTTTCATAGTCCTCAGTAATATTGTAAAAAGGATTATCGTAGTGGAGACATACTGTCGGGATATTGGCATGACGCAATAGAAATCTACCGTCTGTATCTCTTAAAATTGCATTAATTCCATATCCAATCACAAAATCTGGTTTGAAATTTATCAATTGTTGATACGATTCAAAATCGAAATTTTGATCCAACGAAATCAATAATATTTCATGTTCTAGTTTTTCAAAAGCTAGTTTGTAATCTTCAATAATATGAGGAGCTATAACCCCGTTGACCTTTAAAAAAGCTATTTTCATTTTACTTCCTCCGTTCTTTCTTTAAAGTTTTCTAATCGCCTTATAAATCTCTTTGCAGCATAATTGCTGATTTTCTGAAGACATATTAGTGTCGGAAGGTAAACATATCCCGTATTTAAATAATTTTTGACTGATATCTAAATCCTCTACATGATTGTAATAAACAGCATCTTTAAACAAAGGTTGCATATGCATTGGTTTCCATAAAGGACGTGATTCAATATTTAGTTTATCAAGATGTTTAACAATATCCATAATGTTACACTCTATAAAATCAGGATCTATACTCATTGCTGTCAACCATCGAGTTGATTTTCCTTCAAAATACTCTGGCATAAACGAGATACCTTTAATTTTTGATAACTCTCTATTATAAAATGAAAAAATCTCCCTTTTTTCTTGGATTCTTTGGTCCAAAACTTTCATTTGTCCTCTACCAATGCCCGCAAGAATGTTGCTAAGACGGTAATTATATCCAATTTGACTATGCTGATAATGAGGAGCACGATCTCTAGCCTGGGTCGCATAAAATCTTGCTTTTTCCAAAGCAGTTTGATTTTCTGATACAAGCATTCCTCCACCAGAGGTCGTGATGATTTTATTACCGTTAAATGAAAAAATGCCAAATTCTCCAAAAGTGCCACTCATTCGTTCACTATATGTAGCTCCTAATGATTCAGCAGCGTCTTCAACAATGGGAACGTCATAGTGATCGCAAATATTTTTTAATTTATTATAATCGGCACTCTGACCGTATAAATTCACAATAACTACTGCTTTTGGCTTTTTCCCTTTAGCAGCATATTCTTTCATAGCTCGTTCCAAAGCTATAGGGGACATATTCCATGTATTTAGTTCTGAATCAATAAAAACTGGTATAGCTTTTTGATATAATATCGGGTTAGCACTGGCAATAAAGGTGAAAGAAGAACAAAATACAATATCATCCTTCTCAACTCCTAACAAAATCAAGGCCAAATGAAGTGCTGCTGTACCAGAGCTCAAAGCTACACCACCTGAACTTCCTATATAAGAAGCTACTTCTGATTCAAAAGCATCTACATTTTCTCCTAAAGGCGCTACCCAATTCGTTTCAAATGCTTCAGTAATATATTGCTGTTCTAAACCACTCATGTGAGGCGAAGATAAATAGATTCTGGCGCGTTCTGTCATTGTGAATCATCCTTTACTATGCAATTTAATTATTCGTGAAGGACATCCTACAGCTGTAACATAGTCTGGAATATTTTCGAGTATGCAAGATGCTGCACCTATAATACTGTGCGCTCCAACTGTGATTCCCGGAATAATACTAGCATTTATGCCTACATGTGTAGAATTCCCGATACATACTTCTCCAGCAGTGTGAACACCAGGAGAAAGATGTACAAAATCTCCTAGATTATTATCATGATCTACAGTAGCAGCAGTATTAATAATAGAATGTTTTCCGATTTTCGTATTTGCATTAATAACGACATTAGGCATAACTACTGTTCCTTCTCCAATATAAACATCAGAACCAATAACTGCACTAGGATGAATAATTTTGCCCCAAGAAACAAGATGATGAAGTCTTTGAACAATAGCTTTTCTCATCCTGTTATTTCCAATCGCTACCAAAAAATGAGTATCTGGATATTGATTGATAACAGTATCAATAGATTGTCCGTTTCCTAGATAAGGAATACCATTCCATTGTGTATCTTCAAAAAAATCATCGATAAAACCGATGACAGTATTTCCACTAGCAAAAATAATATCTAAAATCACTTTTGCATGACCACCTGCTCCATAAAGAATATACCTCATAAAGTGGCACCTCAATAAGTTATCGTTTTTTGTATCAATGACTCAGAATATATAGTTTCCTTCAAAACACCGAGAATTTTTTTGCTTGTATTTTCCTGTTGATATACATTATTTGTAGATTGAACTAATTCTTTAAACTGTTTACTTAAAGCATACTCTACTAATTTTTTTACATTCTCAGGATTCTCATCACTATCAATCACATTAGAAGAACGTTCACGTTTTTCTTGCCGACTACCAATATTAATAACTGGGACATGAAAAGAAGCAGCTTCAATAATACCTGAAGAAGAATTACCAACAAGAATCCGGGCCTCTTTCAGTACAGTTAAATAATCCATCTTTTCAAAATTAGTTATTAAATGATATTTGGGATGGCCTTGAAATGATTTATAAATATTCATAATAATATCTGTTCCGGCATCAGCATTAGGCATAACACAAATAATATCATAACCTGTATTTATCAAAGTTTGGATAATTGGTTTAAGTGCTTCGCCAAAATTTCGTTCTGTCGTTACAGGATGATAAATGAATAAAATATAATCTTTTATATGTTGCAACTTGTATTTTTCTTTTATCGACTTCAGTGGTAACAAATTTGCTGTAAGGATAGTTTCAATTCGAGGCGCACCAACTATGTGAATTCGCCAATGATCTTCACCCATGCGCTGCAAACGCTCGCCGCTCAATTCCGTTGCAACCAAATGAATATGTGCTAGTTTGCTGATAGCATGACGAACTGATTCGTCAATAGTGCCTGAAACTTCTCCACCGTGCAGATGGAATACAGGGATGTTCATATGCGAAGCTGCAATAGCTGCTGACAACATTTCTCCTCGATCACCCAAAATCATAATCTGGTCTGGCTGAATGCTCTCTATAGCCTGTGTCATTCCAATTAAAGCTAAACCGATTGACCTTGCCATATTAGCATGACTAGAGCCTTGAAGAAGACAATCTACCTGAGCAGAAATACGAAAACCATCCTGACGGATATCTTGAACTGTGAAGCCATACTGGGGGGATAAATGCATACCAGTAACAAGTAGGTGAAGCTCCATCTCGAGATCTTGCTCAATTTCTTTAAGAATAGGATAATAAATCCCATAATCCGCACGTGTGCCTGTGATTACCAACACTTTTCTCATTTCACATCATCCCATTTTAGTAACATATCCTTAGTCATATCTCTTACCAACACTTTACCAATAAATTGTTCGTAAAATTTCGGTTCTATGCCTACTCCTGGACGTTTTACTAAGATATCTCCTTCAGTTAGTTTTTCTCCTGCGTATTTATCATTTGCTAGTACCAAACTTTTTCGTGCCACAGTTCTTGTATCCATCTCAGAAGGCATACATCGTTTTATACCATCACCTAAAGCTTGTTCAATATTTCGTATAGAATGAATCAAACTAGCGAGCTCAATAGGCTCCAAAGAAGCTTTATGATCGGGTCCTGGAAGATTGCGATCCAATGTAAAATGTTTTTCAATAACTTTAGCTCCTAAGGCAACTGCTGCTACCGCTGCTTCAATTCCAATCGTATGATCAGAATAGCCAACAATTTTTGCATATGTCTGTTTCATAATAGGTATGACTTTTAAATTCACATCCTCAAAAGGTGCTGGATAATCCGAAGTACAGTGCAATAAAATAACAGTACAATCCTTTAAAGCTTCTAATGGCTCACGAATTTCCTGCATATCAGACATTCCTGTAGATAATAAAACAGGGCGTTTGTACTGATTTATTTTCTTTAAAAAAGGAATATTATTCATATCCCCAGAACCAATTTTAAAAGCGTCTACTTCTATCGAATCCAGAAATTCTGCACTGTCGTCATCAAATGGAGTAGACATAAAATCAATTTTTTTTTCATCGCAATATTGTTTAAGTTTTATAAATTCTTCAAAACTAAGTTCTAATTTTTTCAGCATTTGAAATTGATTCTCATCAGAGTTCATATTTTCAGATTGATAATTTGCTTTTTTTGCTTGTTTGGTAACTAATTTTTCACTTTTAAATGTTTGAAATTTCACTGCATCTGCACCACTTCTTGCTGCTACATCTACACATTGCATAGCTTTCTCTAAGGAGCCATTATGATTTACTCCTACCTCTGCAATAATGTATATAGAAGAACTTTTATCCGAAAAAAGATTATTTATCGACATTATTAGCCCCCCAATCCTTTTCCTCAATCAAAAACGAAAATATATTTAAGTTATATATTTTCATTCTGCTCTAAAATCAATTCAGCCCATTTCAAATCCCAAATATCATCAATATCAACAGAATTTCTTTTAGGCATGATATAGCCATAATTAGATTTGCCTATAATCTGATAATTATTCATTAATAGATCTCTTTTCATAATATAAATAGCTCCATTCAACATATAAACCTGTTGTAAATCTTGCCTACGCAAATGTGAAGGTTCTTGATGTAGATAGGGGTACAGTACACCATCATTCATTTCTCGTAATAAATAAGGATGATGATCACAAAGACTAACACTCTGAAGCGAATCTGCATTGTAATATTGAAAATCAATGAACGCCTGATCGATATCTTGTGCACTTCGTAACGGCGAGGTAGGTTGAAGTAGTACTATATAATCAAAAACTTTCTGTAAAGTTTGTTCATAATACTTAACTGCATGAATCATCACATCAATACTTTTGGCTTCATCCGTAGCAAGTTCGGCTGGACGAATAAAAGGCACCGTAGCACCTGCTTGTTGAGCAACTTTAGCAATTTTTTCATCATCTGTCGATACAACGATTTCTTTAATACAATTACTTTGTAACGCTGCCTCAATAGTATATTGAATCAAAGGTTTCCCACATAAAGGAATAAGATTTTTCCCTGGTAAACCTTTCGATCCTCCGCGCGCAGGGATAATAGCCAAACAAGAAGGCGATTGTTTCATAATAAGGGCCCTTTTTTGAAACCTAATCCGTTTTCTTCAATAAGCTGCTGGATTTCAGGCATGAATAACTGCGGAGCTGTGTGCGAAGAGTATTCTTGATGTTTAGCTTTGACAAATCCGTTATAATTTTGATCCGCTAGATTAAATGGAGAAGGAATCAAATACATTTTCTCATTTTCAAGAGCACGTTCAGACTCATCCAATGTCATGAGTTCTTCATAAAGCTTCTCTCCTGGACGTACGCCGGATTCTATAATTTCCCCACGATAAGAGCACTTACTTGCCTTTTCATACGAATCGATTAAACATTTTGCCAAATCGGTGATTTTCAGAATAGGCATTTTTAAAACAAATACTTCACCGCCCTGTGAATACGAAGCTGCATCAATGACAAGCTGAGCTGCTTGTGGGATCGACATCATAAACCTTGTCATGTTTTGATGAGTAACTGTTACAGATTGATTTTTAATGATCTGTTCGCGAAATAAAGGAATAACTGATCCTCTTGAACCCATGACATTTCCAAATCTTACACAAGAAAATATAGTTCCCTTACTTCCTTTATAAAGATTAGCTGCAGAAATTAATTTTTCGGAAAGTAATTTGGTTGCACCCATTGTATTAGTAGGATTCACCACTTTATCTGTACTAATTGCCACTACTTTTTTTACGTCATTTTCAATGGCTGCCTCAATGACATTTTGAACTCCAATTACATTCGTTTTCACAGCTTCCATAGGGTTATACTCACAAGAAGGTACATGCTTTAGCGCTGCTGCATGAAATATATAATCCACGTCTTCCGTTGCATAGCTTAGTCTTTTTTGATCGCGAATATCGCCAATTAGATACCTAACATTTTTAAAATCTCTCAGTTCATTTTGAAGATCAAATTGTTTGCTTTCATCTCTGCTATAAATCCGAACCGTTTTTGGGTGATAAGATAGTATCTTGCGAACAATTTCACTTCCTATCGATCCGGTTCCGCCTGTTATTAATACTATTTTATCTTCGAACATGGCTACCTCCATGAATATGACAGTTGAAATAAATTAGATTATATAATCATATTTTTAAATTTTACGGCTGTCGGATAAAATTTTGTTAATACGCAAGACTGTTTCTGTTAACATTTCTTTAACAATAGGAATAGTAGAACTTATATCTTTTAATAAATTGCCAAGATGCATATAAATCAAATCCGTTTTTTTTGTAATCGAATGTTCCGTTACAATATTCGGTAAAACTTGATCAAACCTTGCAATAGGTAATGGAAGAATAGTCTCAAAAATAGCAGAGAACCATTCACGATTAGCAATTTCTCCCCAAGTTTTTTCGATCTCTTCCACCATTTTTTGTGCTTTAAAAGGTTTTTTTCTCGCCAACACACAAATTTCCCCTAAAACTTTTTCAAGTAAACGTATTTCTAAACTAACTTGTGTTAAATCATTTATATGTTCTTCCAATCTGTTCTTTAACCAATTTGCTTTTTCTATATTTAATAAACGATTATTTTTTTTCAACCATTTAGAAATGGTATCCGAGTCTACATTTAATAATTTTAATTCTTCATAAAGACTATCAATTGACTGAAAAGGCGCTCCTTCAATAACAGCTCCATGACGTGTTGTATTTACAAAATCAATTTCTGGCAAAGAAGCGATTAGACCTTCTATTGCATCTTTCATAAACAGAAAACCCTCTTCTGTAGTATTGTACCCGCCATTTACGTTTAGCACCGTTTTTTTAGCCTTTTGAACTTTTTCATTTGTTGTCTCGCTAGCAAAATGAGAAATTCCATCTGCATAAAATTGATTGTTTGGAAACGATAAATCCTGACCCGCTAACAAAATCCGTTTTGCTCCCAAAATGGCAGCTACTTGTATACCATTTCCTGCTACTGTTGCTGCAGGAGTCATTAACACATCACTTTGAGATAAGCCTAAAAAATATTGAGAAAGCTCATCATTTTTCATAATACTATAAATTTTTTCATCTTGTTTACGCTCTGAAATTTCATAATAAGAAGAACTGGTATATACCAATGGTGAATCAAGAGTTTCGGAAGTAGAAAAAATCTTATTATTGACTGGATGTCCATCCATAATAACAGCTATATGAGGTTTGATACCATTTTTAACAAGCGCTTGAATACTGGAACCTACAGCTATAATCAAAGCATGCGGACGAAGTCTCTTTATCCAAGACATATCCTCTTGAAGAGATGGACCAGAAGATACAACAATTGCCGTTACATCTTTACAAACATATACTAATTCTTCAATAGATGGTGAGGACAATCCTTCTACTAAATGATATAAATAATTCCGAGTCCAATCTTCTCGAAAAAAATTCTCTGTATGCTTGTTTGCGTAGAAACTCATGCGATAATCATCAAATTGCTTACGCAAATCTTCTAATTGCTGATCATTTGCTTCTAAATACCTACGTAGTGCTATAAATACCATTTCCTGTTGCATATAGCTACATACCATATGGAATAACATTGTTAATTGCGAGTTCCCAAGCGAAAAAAAATATAAATTAGGATGTTTGAGTAGTGGACTTAAATCATAGTCCTGCAAAGCTTTATAAAAAAGTTTCTCATTTGGTTCGTAGACAAATAACCAACGATCTGGATACAATTCTAGCAAATCCGCTATACTGAGTCCCCTTTCAAATCCATATACAAATACAATTTTACACTCTCCCATCAAACTCTCAATAGCTTTAAGCCAGTTTACATCCTGTTCAAAAGCTTCTTGAAACTCTTCTTCTGGCTTCAAATATTCACTTTCTAATTGGATACCTACAATTTTTTTGTGCACATGAGGAAATCGAGCCTGTAATATAGAGCTATTTATTTGTAAATAAGACAAAAAAAGACCACCCTTCTATAGATTATTTACTATAATATATATCGGTTTGCGTATTTATGAAATGAATACCCTATATACATACAGTGTACGCGAAAAACCTCATTCATATAACGAATGAGGTTTTTACTGTTCATGTGTTAACTTATCACTTTCGATGATCTACAAACACACTGTCCAATGTATAAGCATGTTGATAAGCATTATGTTGAGTACGAACAGCAGTCTTTTTCTCCAACCATTGTCCAGCTTCTTCTTTTAAGAAGGTCATACGTTGAAGAATAATTGGATCATTATCTAATATTTTCTTAATCTGTATACGATGTTCTTTATTGATATACATACGATGCATTTCCAGTTCTTTTATTAACTCTTCTCGTTGAATTGAAAACTGTTCAAATTGTTCCTCACTCATCTCATGTAATGTAATTAATACATTCGATGTCAATTGTTCTATCTGATGCAACAAAAGTTGGATCGACTCTTCAACCATTATGCCTCACCTACAGCTATTTGCATTTTACTTGCTTCCAACCAAGCTTCTCTTAACTCAGAAAGATGTTCCAAAACTTCTGTGGCTGGAAATATATCTTTTTTGACATTTGCATCAATCAGAAGACGCAAACAGTATTCATAAACTGCAAGAAGCTCATTAGCGATCGGATAATCAAAATTTAAAGATGAAACCAATTCATGGACAATCGCTTGTGCTTTACAAAGGTTAGTATTCGCTTTTGTATGATCTTTCTCTTCAATACCTTCAATACCTGCACGTATAAAACGAAGCACACCATCATATAACATAATAAGCAGTTTAGGTTTGGAAGCTGTTTGCGCCTGAGTTTGCTGATACTTTTGATAAGGTGATTTAATCAATTTATAACCCTCCTTGGATTATTACATGCCTGACAAGCTAGATGAGGAACTGTTATATTTATTAATTGCCGTTTCCATAGCTGTGAATTTTTTATAATAATTCGTTTCTAGTCTATTTAGTCGATCATTCATATCGCTAATTCGTCTATCTAAACTACTCAACTGATCTCCAATAGTACTGTTTGATATGAATGTGGATGTGATATCCGAGCTTACTTTAGAAGTACCTGCTGTTTCCGCCATACGTTGCAAAGAGATATTCCCTATTTTTTTTAATTTGGCAATAATTCCATCTTGTTGTGTATAATTATTAGTTAATCGTGTAGTTGAATCCTGTGTACCAAAAAATTTAGAAATAACATCAGGATTATTTTCAATTGCTTCACGAAGTTTATCTTTATCTAAAATCAGTTTACCTTTAGTTTCATAAGTTCCAGTAGTGATTCCCAGATCTGACATATTTAAAGGAATAACTTTTCCATCTGCAGATTTTTTACCTACATCTACACCTTGTACCATCGCATTTCGCATGCTGGAAACTGTCTCTTGAAGTATACTATCGTTTTTTAGCATACCGCTTTTAGCTTTCTCAGTCCAAAGTTTGGCTTCATCGTCACTCATTGCAGCTCGTTGTTCAGTAGTTAATGGTGCATATTTAGCATATCGCTCTTCGCCTAATTTACTATTATACGTGGACAATACATCATTATAGGCATCAACAAAAGCCTGGATATTGTCTACCAGAGCATCTGTATCTTTTACAACTTCAATGTGTGTAGATGCACCACCAGCTTTTTTCAAAGAAATTTCGACACCATTCAAAGAAAAATTATTTGACGTTTTTGTAATAGCTAAACCATTAACAGTCAAAGATGCATTCGCTCCAGTGTTGGAACTTAATTTAAAAGCTGAAATGATATCGCTACCGCTACTATCATTATTTGATTTAATATTCATCTGTTGTGCACCAGTAGCTTTGTTGGTGAGAGACAGACCAGAAGTTTCATCGTAAATAGCTGTAACGCCTGAAGAACTATTAGCATTGATCTTATTTACAAAAGAATCGATTGTTTCGCCAGAATCAATTGTTATTTCCGCATTACCAATTGTGATACTGCTTGGTAAAGAAGTTAAACCAAATACGGAGGATAATGAAGTTGTACTTGCAGTTTTGCTCCATCCGCTCGAAATGGCTGTACTAGCAGTCGCCAAAGAATTTACAGTGATATCAATAACTCCACCACTAGCAGTAGATGAAGCTTTTGCAGTTAGAGCATCAGTATTACCAGTCGTATTTGCAGTTTGCGCATTTATGGAAGAACTTCTATTTAATGTATCTAACTTAGTTTGTAAAAATGATACCATTTTGGTACTAGACTCTCGATAATTTTCGCGTTTCCATTGTAATGTTTGCTGCTGTTGATTCATCTTATCCAATGGGGCTTTCTCAGCAGTCATCAACTTTTTAACAATAGAATCGATATCCAAGCCACTTGAAAAACCTGTAATTCTTGTAACCATATGCAGTACCTCCTATATCTTTTTATCTACAATAAGTCCACTAATTTCCATTAATTTAGCTACTGCATCAAGTATTTTTTCAGGCGGAGCTTCCCGAATCAGTTCTCCTGTCTCCTTATTTTTTACTTTTATCATAATAGCATGAGTTTCCTGATGAACTGACACTTCAAGCGATTTTTGCGGTCCTTGAATTGCATCTATGGTTTTTTGAAGTTCTTTTATAGCTTCTTCAGAATTCTTTGCTGGCGACTGCGCTACTTGTAACTGAAGTGCTATTTCGGCTGTTTGTTCATGATCTCCAATTTCTTTTTTAATTAATGTTGAAGGGATCGAGTTGGACGAGAAATTTCCTGGTATTCCAGTAGAATTAATTGAACTCATTATTTCGCCTCCTCTTGTATGTTTGATGATTATGTGTGAAATGCTATTTCGTATAAGTTTTGTTACTATATATATCGGCAAAATATGATTGTTCTTTAGTGTTTCTCAATAAATAAGTAAAAAGACCCTGCCGTGAGCAGAGTCTTTTACACTATTCATCAAAATCGGTTTTAGATTAACGCAGCAGGGACAAGACACCTTGTGGTGCAGAGTTAGCCTGTGACAACATCGATTGAGAAGCCTGTACCAGAATGTTGTTCTTGGACAGTGCTACCATTTCTTTTGCCATGTCGGTATCACGAATACGGGATTCGGATGCAGTCAGGTTTTCTACAGTTGTACCCAAGTTATTGGACGTGTATTCCAGACGGTTTTGAATCGCACCCAAGTTAGCACGTTGTTTTGCTACATTAGTGATTGCAGCCGATGTAGCTGACAGTGTAACTGCAGAAGTCAAACCTTTGAAACCTGTAGTAGAAATACCTTTAACAGTGATTTTAAATTTATCATCGTCAGCTTGAATACTTACACTGGATGTGATTTTAATACCGTTGAAGTTTGTGTTACTCATAATCGCATCAATTTGCGCACCCAGTTGACCCAGTTCCGCTTTGATGTTCGATTTATCGCCTGCACTGTACGTACCATTCTCTTGTTGTACACCCAGTTCTTTCATACGTGTCAGCATGGAGCTTACTTCATTCATTGCTCCCTCAGCTGTTTGTGCGAAAGAGATACCGTCTTGTACGTTACGTTGCGATTGTTCCAGACCACGAATCTGTCCACGCATTTTTTCGGAGATCGACAGACCTGCTGCATCATCCGCTGCACGGTTGATTCGCAGACCCGAAGACAGTTTCTCCATGTTTTTGCTAGCAGATGCACTGTTCAGGTTCAAGTTACGCTGTGTGTTCAAAGCTTGGATATTATGGTTGATAATCATTTTGTTTTCCTCCTTGAAATTGAATCATCCCACATCCATGTGGTGATTGATTGTTGTATAGTAGACGTTCGACTCTTCAAAACGGCCGTCTTTGAAGTTCTCCCGCTCTATACTATATATCGACTACTTTCCACCAAATGTTTATAGATACTTATAATTCTTTCACTTTTTTTTAAAAGAAAAACCCTCACCAAGTCGGCGAGGGTACAATGACATGGAACGATCAGCTTTAGATTAACGCAGCAGGGACAGCACACCTTGTGGTGCAGAGTTAGCCTGTGACAACATCGATTGAGAAGCCTGTACCAGAATGTTGTTCTTGGACAGTGCTACCATTTCTTTTGCCATGTCAGTATCACGAATACGGGATTCGGATGCAGTCAGGTTTTCTACAGTTGTACCCAAGTTATTGGACGTGTATTCCAGACGGTTTTGAATCGCACCCAAGTTAGCACGTTGTTTTGCTACGTTTTTAATAGCATCGCTTGTACTTGCCAGGCTTACACCAGAAGTCAAACCTTTAAATCCAGCTGTTGAGATCCCTTTGATTTCAATTTTAAATTTGTCATCATCGGATTGGATTTTCACACTAGATGTAATTTTGATACCGTTGAAGTTTGTGTTACTCATAATCGCATCAATTTGTGCACCCAGTTGACCCAGTTCCGCTTTGATGTTCGATTTATCGCCTGCACTGTACGTACCATTCTCTTGTTGTACACCCAGTTCTTTCATACGTGTCAGCATGGAGCTTACTTCATTCATTGCTCCCTCAGCTGTTTGTGCAAAAGAGATACCGTCTTGTACGTTACGTTGTGCTTGCTCCAGACCACGAATCTGTCCACGCATTTTTTCGGAGATCGACAGACCTGCTGCATCATCCGCTGCACGGTTGATCCGCAGACCCGAAGACAGTTTCTCCATGTTTTTGCTAGCAGATGCACTGTTCAGGTTCAAGTTACGCTGTGTGTTCAAAGCTTGGATATTATGGTTGATAATCATTTTGTTTTCCTCCTTGAAATTAAATCATCCCACATCCATGTGGTGATTGATTGTTGTATAGTAGACGTTCGACTCTTCAAAACGGCCGTCTTTGAAGTTCTCCCGCTCTATACTATATATCGACTACTTTCTACCAAATGTTTATAGACATTTATAATTCTTTCACTTTTTTATAAAAGAAAAACCCTCACCAAGTCGGCGAGGGTACAATGACATGGAACGATCAGCTTTAGATTAACGCAGCAAGGACAAGACACCTTGTGGTGCAGAGTTAGCCTGTGACAACATCGATTGAGAAGCCTGTACCAGAATGTTGTTCTTGGACAGTGCTACCATTTCTTTTGCCATGTCGGTATCACGAATACGGGATTCGGATGCAGTCAGGTTTTCTACAGTTGTACCCAAGTTATTGGACGTGTATTCCAGACGGTTTTGAATCGCACCCAAGTTAGCACGTTGTTTTGCTACATTAGTGATTGCAGCCGATGTACTTGCCAGGCTTACACCAGAAGTCAAACCTTTGAAACCTGTAGTAGAAATACCTTTAACAGTGATTTTAAATTTATCATCGTCAGCTTGAATACTTACACTGGATGTGATTTTAATACCGTTGAAGTTAGTGTTACTCATAATCGCATCAATTTGCGCACCCAGTTGACCCAGTTCCGCTTTGATGTTCGATTTATCGCCTGCACTGTACGTACCATTCTCTTGTTGTACACCCAGTTCTTTCATACGTGTCAGCATGGAGCTTACTTCATTCATTGCTCCCTCAGCTGTTTGTGCGAAAGAGATACCGTCTTGTACGTTACGTTGCGATTGTTCCAGACCACGAATCTGTCCACGCATTTTTTCGGAGATCGACAGACCTGCTGCATCGTCCGCTGCACGGTTGATCCGCAGACCCGAAGACAGTTTCTCCATGTTTTTGCTAGCAGATGCACTGTTCAGGTTCAAGTTACGCTGTGTGTTCAAAGCTTGGATATTATGGTTGATAATCATTTTGTTTCCTCCTTGAAATTAAATCATCCCACATCCATGTGGTGATTGATTGTTTTTTATAGCATTCAATTCTTCAATTTCTGAAGTTCCTTTGCTATATAATATATATCGTCCATAACATTATAAATTTAAATACTTTTTCAATTATTTTTCTCTTTAATCCAAGTTTGTAATTGATTTTTATTCATAGCAGCACTTTGATTATTTAGTTGAATTGCTTGATAAATTTCCTGACGATAAATTTCAATATTTTTAGGAGCCTTTATACCCAGTTTGATTGTTTCGGCATCAATTGAAAGGATAGTGACTTCAATCTGATTGTCTATTACAATAGATTCGCCTTTTTTTCTCGACAATACTAACATAAAAGTCAGTCTCCTTTCAGTTGAGTCTGCTGCAGAGGATGTCTTATTGAATAGTCTGTATTTTGTAATATGATTTGTCTAGCTTGGCGATTATCAAGATTAAATACTAAAGGAGCAACTAAATTTACCGTTCTATCTTCAAGTTTTTCACTCCAAGATACAATATTTCGAATAACTACTTGATTTTCTGAATTAATATTTAATTCTTCTATTAATTCTTGTGAAAGTTCAATTTCATAATCAGGATATATTTTAAAAGGATCCACAATAATAAATCCTATCTCAGATTGATTAACTGCCTGCAATACACTGAATGAATGATCGTATTCCATAATTGTATATTCTATTGCGTCTGGAAAACCTGGAATCCCTTTGGCAAACACGAAATTTTTTTGTTGCTCCGATTCAGTCTCATTCGAGTTAAATTGCGATTCCGACATATCTTAGACTTCCTCCCTGATTCAATAAAAGACTACGGACAAACAAAGTCCATAGTCTTTTTTTGATGAATTATTTTTGTTGAATTACTTATATTGTAAATTTACTTAAGGAAATTGACAAGAGACATCTGCATAATTGATGCTGATGTTTGTAGAGCAGCTTGATAAATAGTCTGGGCAGTCGTTGTCTTGATCAGAGTCTCTGAAATGTCCGCATCTTCAACTTGAGACTGAAGAGTTGTAACATTTAAACGTCGATCATCTAAACGACTATTAACTAGTTCTACGCGATTTGTTTTTGCACCGATTTCAGCTCTTGCAGTTACCATTTTATCTTTTCTGCTTTCGATATTCGTGACTTCAGTTGTAATTGCTTCATGATCTCCACTTGCTAAAGCCGTATTCAAACGATCCAAAGTTGAAAATATATTATCTATATCCGTTTTATTCCCAAAAAAATCATTTCCTTTTACATTTACATCTAGCGAAACACCTTCGCTTATTCCATAAGTTACTCCACCGGTATCTGTAATTACATCACTATAACTGGTTACGCTACTTGATAATTCGTAGGGTGCCTTATCAAGTTCTTGTCCGTTAAAAACATATTTTCCATTCAATTGGCTATTGCCAATATTCACAAGTTGATTTTTAAGTTCAGATACTTCGCTTTGAACAGCTTTCAAACCATCTGCATCTGTAGTGCCTGAGCCAGCTTGTACAGCAAGCTCTTTGATACGAGTTAATACATCTCCAGCTTGTCCCATTACAGTATCTGAATAGTTAAGCCAACTTTTTGCTTCATCCGTATTATTCAAATATTGATCATTTGCAGCCAATTCAGCACGATATCGAAGTGCATACGTAGTGCCTACTGGATCATCCGAGGGTTTATTAATTTTTTTTCCGGAAGAAGATTGGTCACTTAATTTATCTAAAGTTGCACGATTACTATTTAAATTACGCAATGACTGTGAAGTCATCATATTGGAGGTCACACGAATCGCCATAATACTACTCCTTTTTAATTAAAGTCCAACACGACCGGTACTATTAATTAATCTATCTAACAGCTGATCCATTGTTGTCATGAAACGAGAAGCTGCACTATAAGCATGCTGAAACTTAAGCAAATCTGCCATTTCCTCGTCTTGTGATACTCCGCTAACAGATTGCCGATTAGAGTCTACCTGACTTGTTAATGTCTCTGCATTTTCAGCTTGACGAGTTGCTTCAGCTGAATTCACTCCTAACTTCCCTACTGAACCATTAAAGAAATCTTGTACTGTTGTTGGAGAACTTGTACCAAAATCAATCTTTGTATTTTTTAATTCCGACATCATTAATGCTAATCCACCGTTTCCTGCTACTACTTTTTCTGCAGTACCTGTTCCAGTTGTACGCAGAGAAAAAGCAATATCACTAGGGTTAGTTTGCAGATCGGGATTGAGCGTTATATTGCCAGCAGTAACTGTCCCTCCCCCAGTTGCGGTGAAAAAATCTCCTCCTGATTTGCTTGAACTATTATATCCAAGTTTGTGCAAACCATTAATACCTTCCACATCAAATGTAAGATCGGATGTCAACGTTCGATTGCCTGCTGCATCCGAATACGTAACGCCATTAATTACAGTTCCTTCAGGAATAACAGAGCCCGAAGGAAATGTAACTGAGAATTTACCATTAGCCAATGTGTTAGCTAACTGATCCAATTCTGCTTTTTGATCAGCTACATATTCATTTTTAGAATAAATTAATCCATGTAATTCACCGCTTGTTAGAGCTCCACCATCATAAGCAGTCTGTACAGCATCCGCTGTTAAAGCTGTCGTTGTTGCACCATTAACAAGTTGTTGGCCTGCAAATGTAACTTGATAGCCTGTATTAAGTTCTGTCACAGTCAAATTTCCATATTTTGATAACTGATCAACTGCATAATCGCGCTGATCTCGAAGATCATTAGCATCATTGCCTTGCGCTTCTATTTTCATAATATTTTGATTTAAAGAAGCAATGGTAGACGTAAATGAATTAATTGTTGATACGTCTAAATTGACACTAGAGGTCAAATCTGAACTTAGCGCATCCAATTGCTTACTCGTTTGATTCATTGCATCTGTCAAAGCAAGAGTAGTTTCTTTTAAAATTTTCTGGTTGGTTGTACTTTGAGGGTTGTTACTCAAATCAGACCAAGCACTCCAAAATTGATTCAAAACTGTTTGCATGCCTGTTTCCGAAGGTTCATTAACTACTTTTTCGAGCTTATTTAATGTATCTGAACGCACTGTCCAACTTCCTAATGAAGAATTTTCTCCACGATACTGCGTGTCCAAAAACATAGAACGAACGCGTTTAATAGCGGTCGCTTCTACTCCAGTACCGATTTGTCCGGAGTTGGTCGAATTGCGGAAGGCCACTGCTTCCAGGGGATTAGTGGCACTTGTATGTACCACCTGCCGCGAATAACCAGCTGTATTTGCGTTGGCAATGTTATGAGAAACGGTATTTAAAGATGTCGTTGTGGTGCTCAGACTCCGGCGTGACGTCTCAATGGAATGAAATGTTGATGTCATATGATCCTCCTAATATTAACCTCGTGTATCAAATAATCCCGAGCGGGTAGCGCCATATGCTTTGTCTGCCGGATGCTGGTACGTTGCTTCCTGTTCCGGAACAAGCGTCATCATTTCCAATGAAAGGTCCACGTAATCCAAAGCCTGTTGAATGAGCTGTTTATTGAGGTCATTAAGCTGTTGGAACTGCTGCAGGGTATCGAACAGTTCGGAGCTAACATCCAGCAGTTGTTGCTTCTCAGCGGGATCAAATACAAGGCGAGCTAGTTCAGCAAGATTCAGACGCAGTTTGGACTTAATGCCTCTGTCCAGCAGGAAGGCGTATACCAATTGCTCACGTTCCTGTTCCTGTTGTCCAATATGCTTGGCTAATTTGGATTCCTGATTCATTACAGCAATCAGTTCATTCACATTGTTTTTGATGACGGCCTGCTTTTTGCTTTCTCCCAGTTCGATCATTTGCAGGTGACTTTCATTCAGTTCTTTTAACTTGGCCACCAGCGGCTGCACAGTTCCACTCATTGATTAATTCCCCGTTCCTTTTAAGAAAGGCAGTAGTTTGTCAGCCAGGGCTCCTGCATCCACTTGATACGTCCCAGCAGCTACTTGCGCTTTCAGACTTTGAATTTTTTGTGCACGTTCTGCATCAGCAGACGCTTGCGTTGCATTAGCTTGCAGCATTTCCATAGCTTCCGGCGAGATCGAAACTTCGTCTTTGCGATTAGCTTTCTTTTCGTTCGTTACGGCTTTGGCTTCTGCACTGCGTTGATATGGGTTAATTGCCCCTACACGTTGTGTATCGTTAATTTTCATAGTTTTTTACACACTCCTTAGTAAATTTGAGAAAGAGTTCCTACTTCATGGTGTCATATGCGTCGGGAAGGTGGACCGTCTTTTCAAAATTAGGAAGTCCTTTTGAGATAACAGGAAGGTTGGGTGATAGTCGGAATAAGAAGGTTCCTGGTATCATTAAGACAACCGAATTTGTTGTTACTAAGATTATCGACCACTTTTACATCAATTTTTATAGTCTTAAAGTGGTTAATTACGTAGTAATTTTTTTCGTTTCTTAAGTCCCAATCCTGCACAGCTATGCAAGCTTTAACACTCTGATAGTACTAGGAAATGTCGTTATTTGACTAGGAATAGGAAATATTTCTAGTCTTTTCGGAATTTGTCGACAATTCGGTATGCTCCCTGGTTCTTAGTACCGTGTTCTTCTTTCGGCTGTTCTGCCGGTTCTTCATAAGCATGACGAATATCTTTGGTAAGGCGCGATCGGCACGAATCGCACATATTGCCTTCGCGGATAACTGTCCCGCATACTTCACAGGCATATCCCATATTGGGCGCATTCGCAATAGAGATGCGACCTTCACGAATAAATTGGGTGATCTGCTTGATAGGAACTTCCGTCGCTTCAGACAGATCGGTAATGGTAGCTCCTCTATTTTGGCGCAGATAATGATTGCAATCCTCGTATTGACGCTCAATCTTTTTGATACAGTCACTGCACATTCCTCTTAAATTCAATACATACAATTTCCCGCACTGAGGACAATTTCCTAAGTTCATTGCTGTTTGCCTCCTGTCATTCTGTACAATCTATATGGCCCAGCCTCACAGTTATTAAATAAGATGTCTTTATTTATATCGTAAATTAAGCGTCATTTTATTAGTGTTATATGTCAAAATTGTGAGATTTGCGTATGTGTGTAGGCTGAGTTCTATAAATTGTCATACGTTTGACAACGTGGAAGCAAACAGAGTATAGATATGATCACCACTTTATAGATTCATTAAAATAACCTTTTGATAAATAAAGTTGTAGCTACTTGCTGCATCAAGAACGTGCACAAGTAAGTGAGAAGATGCGAATCTGACTATATTGTCGCTGCGCACTTTCCTGTAAAGCAATCGCACAGCTATTTATTGTACTTCCGGTTGTATAGATATCATCAATAAGCAGTAGCTGCATGATTCGTGGCTGCTGCTTTTCTTTGGCAGTATCAAATAGGAAGGGATGATTTAACGTCCTATACAAGGATAAGGAACGAGATAATACATGTTTAGGCGAAAGCTTAGCATGCTGTTCCTGACGATAATGCTGTTTATTATCCTCATTCTCTTCCCATTGTGCAAGCCAGTCACCTGCCTGCGGCAAACATGAGAAAATACCCCGTACATTACGCTGCCTTCCAGCACGTCCTTGCGAGCTTTGCTTGTTTGTGTGACGATTGCGCTCCAATAACGATATGCATGGGATTCGCAATTGGGCTGCCAGTTGTTCCGCCATCACCTGTGCTTGATCAAATCCACGACTTTGCAGGCGATCTGTGCTGGCTGGCACCCATGTAATGATATCGGGTCGCCAGAACCTACCGTAATGCAAGGATAATTCGGTTTGCATGCGGTAGTAGCCATGCTCCATCAGTACGCCAAACAATGCAGCATATCGTTCATTCCCTCGATATTTGTATTCTGCTAGCCATTGCCGTACATCTGGCGTATAAGAGACCGCACTACGATTAAGCATAAATGCACGCTGTGCAAACGACCGCCGCCGACAATCTGGACATAGCTCTGCTCTGCCGCATACTCTACATTTCAGATCACTGATCCATGGAATGCGTGCTGCACATGTGGAGCATAGACCGGGATATGCTCCATGCGACGCTATCTTGCGATTACAGACGATACAGCAATCATGTTGAGGATACCAGGAAGTCTTCCATTGTTTATGTAAAAATGAGAAAATATTCCTGAGTCTCATTTTATATAGCCCTCCTTGCGTGCAGCTGTGTTCATGTAGCGAATTTGCCGGATTGCTTCTTGCTGGGAAGCTGTTCGCTCGGTAGCAGCAAATATAACCTGTCCTGCTGGATCTTCTTTGGAACGTCCTGCTCGTCCAGCCATCTGAATCAGGGCAGCTGTACGGTAGACAGAATGATTGGCTTCTATTATATATACGTCGCTCTGCGGTACAGTAACTCCTCGCTCCAAAATCGTCGTTGTCACAAGTAACCGAATATGCCGATCACGAAATGCCATGACCTTTTCAGCGCGATATTCATCCTGTGAGGACGTTCCTGCCACCACCAGATGAGGAAAATGATGTTGGATGAGTGTCACCATATCTGTAATCCAATCAATTCGTGGCACAAACCAGAATATTTGGGCATTACGTTCGATAGAATGACGTAGCTTAATGAGCAACGATGGTGGAATGCTATTCTTTTGGCGCCAGTAGGAAAATGGAGCCATTCTCAACCAATGTGGAACAGGAAGAGGATGACCGTGAAAACGTGCTGGTACTTTGGCATGTGCGAGCGTTCCATATTGGATTTGCTTCTGTAATTGTTTAGAAGGAGTAGCTGATAAATATACATATTTCCCATACGGCAAGCACACCTGACTAGCAGCATATTGCAACATAGGATTGCCTTCGTACGGAAAAGCATCGATTTCGTCGATAATAACCAGATCAAACGCCGCTCCATAACGAAGCAATTGATGCGTAGTTGCAATGACAATTTGTCCTTCCTGCCAGCGCTGCTCACTGCCGCCATACAATACAGTTACCGTCTGTGCTGGAAAAGCTCTGCTGATGCGTGGTGCCAGCTCCAACACTACATCTCGCCGCGGTGTAGCGATCAGAACACGTCCTTGCTGCTGAATCATATAATCTACTAAAGGAAATGTCATTTCGGTTTTACCGGCGCCTGTCACTGCCCATATTAGAAAGCGAGATTGCTGATTGCAGGTTGATTGTTCCACAGTGGGATTTGTTTGAGTATACGTAATTTTCTTATGACTATACCTAGTGGCTAAATGATTATGTAATGCTGAATATATACGTTGTATGCTTGTTATCTTTTTATATAGAAATGCTTCTGGATAAACCTGCAATTGATCTTGTAAAAATAATAATGCTGTTCCAGCTGCCTGTGCTTGTGGCACACTTAGTCCCCAACTGTCCTGAAGTTGCTGCAATGTTTCACGGGAAACATTGGTTGAACGTTCAATCGTTGGAGCAGCAATGCTTCTATTGGTAATCGGTGGACGAACTGCTTGCAACAATATCCCACATTCTCTGCTACGTCCCATAGTCAGGCATTCTTCACAATATCCGCAGCTTGATGATCCACAGCTGGCACACGTTGTATAGACAATCTTCGTACTGTTACATCGCCGACAACGACTTGAATGGGATGAACGATGCTGCAATGACTGCGATTGTACAGATAACGTAGTTAGGCGTTGCTGGAAACGATCTACAACAGACATTTTGGCGGTTATTGGTTCTTGTACATAAACAGCACTGAGTAGACGAATCTGCTTTTGTAAATAAGCAAGCTGTACACAGCTACGCCAGCTATTCAGATACGGCGATTGACGATCTTCCATGACATTCTGAAATTCCGATACTAGCAATGATCTGCCATTTAACAAACCCGTAATGAAAATGGCACCACACACTAGTTGTCGTTTCGTAAGTAAATCCATGATATCGCCCTCCATCTCGCCTGAACGATACGTTGCTAATAAGCTCTGCCCTTGTTGTGTGTAGCCCTGTTCAGCTTGCCATAACAGCGATGGCGCTGGATGCAGATGAGACTTTACGATGTGTCTGTATTGCAAAGCCCAACCAGCTGGACGATCAGTAGCGATCAGCCAAATGTGCTGAACAGCTTTTCCCTTTCTATTGTTGGCTGTCCACCACAAAAGATCTACTCGCAAATCTAATGATACTTCGATTTGCAGTTCCTGTTCATATTCCACAGCGTATACATGTAACTTCGTACCAATCACTCCTCTTCAAAAACATAAAAAAGCACACTATCCCTTCACAGGAACAGTGTGCTTCACTTGTTGTGTTCATTATGAGCGTTTTATATCCGGCAAGCAATACCGGATTTGCGCAGTCTGGAATTACAGTGTAACCCAGCCATGTTTGATGGAATTAATAACAGCTTGTGTACGATCGTCCACTTCCATCTTCTGCAAAATACTGCTGACATGGTTTTTCACTGTTTTTTCACTGATGAACAGGTATTCACCGATCATCTTGTTACTTTTACCTTCTGCCATCAGACGCAGTACTTCAGCTTCACGACGGGTCAATGGGTTGTCGTCACCAGCTACGAATTTCACGCCAGTATCGCCATTGTTGTTATTGTCTGCCAATGTCCCCGTTTCATTCACATATGTCATGCGGCGCAGTTGCTGAATCAGCTTGCCTGTTACTTTTGGATGGATATAGGCGTGACCTTCCACTACCGAGCGGATGGCGTTAACCAAAGACTCGGCTTCCATATCTTTTAGCAAGTAGCCGGAAGCACCTTTGCGCAGCGTTTCAAACACATAGCTCTCATCGTCATGGATAGACAAAATGATAACCTTGATATCCGGGAAAAGCTCACGCAATTTCTCCGTTGCTTCTACACCGTTCTCGATTGGCATGTTGATATCCATCAACACTACTTCCGGTGGAGTGTGGTTACAGAACTCCAGTACTTGAATGCCATCTCCACATTCACCGATAACCTCCAGATCATCCTCCATATTAAGGATGCGCTTTAGACCTTCGCGGAATAGTTGATGATCATCGGCCAATAGTATTTTGATCTTTTTAGAGCCGTAATCATGGTTTTCCATCCTGTTACTCCTTTCACTTTTCCACATTCGTTGGAATATGAATCACAATTTTCGTCCCCTGATTTTCGGCAGATTCAATTTCCATTCTACCGTCAAGCAATTCGACGCGTTCCCGCATACCAATCAGACCAAAATTATTATGGTCTTTGGTGCGCTGTTCTACTTTTTCCAGATTAAAGCCCTTTCCGTTATCTTCTACGGTCAGCTTCACAATCTGGGCCTGGAATGTAATGATGACTGTTACATACGTAGGCTCGGCATGCTTGGATGCATTCGTTAGCGCCTCCTGAACCAGGCGATAGATAGCAGCTTCCATGGCGGAACTAAGCCGGTATTCCTTGCCTCTGGTTTCAAAAATGGATCGGATTTTGGTTTTATCCTCATAATCCTGAACATACTTCCGCAGAGTTGGAATAAGCCCCAGATCATCAAGGGCCATCGGTCTTAAGTTAAAGATGACTTTTCTCATTTCTTCTAGACTAGAACGCACTTGCGCTTTTAAATCTATTATTTCGTCTTTGACCATAGCATAATCCTGCTTTGTAATCATTCTTTCCACAATTTCGGTCCTAAGAACTAGGTTTGCCAGCAATTGTGCTGGTCCGTCATGGATTTCGCGGGAAATACGTTTCCGTTCATCTTCCTGCGCCAGAATAATTTTCAAGCCGATCAATTGCCGATTTTTGGCTGATTCGATAATACGGGTTACTTGATTAAGCTCGCCGGACAGATATTCCAGTACAACTCCCATTTGCGAACCGATCGTTTCGGCACGCTCGATAGAGCTTTCTACATTCTTTACCCGTTTTTGCAGGTCGTCGCGCCGCGCTTTTAGATACATTTCTTTTTCGCGATATATCATCAGATCAAGCTGCAGCTGAGTCGCCCTCTCGTAGGCTTGCTTGATATCTTCTTCATTATACCGCACAAAGTCACGACTTACCTCAGTCAGTCTGATTCGGGAACTGCGATAACCGACTTCGAGCTGATCCACTTTCTCAATCGTCTCTGCTGTCTCACGCAATACCAATTCCAGTTCGGTATTGAGAGACAGCAGCTCACGACGGGAAGTGTCCAGAATCTCGAAGATCTGGTATTTGCTGTTTTCCATTACATTTGTCGCGTTCTTAATGACGTGATCTATCGCATCAGCGTGGAACTCCACTTGATCTTCTCCATTTCTGTAAGTCATTTATAATGATACTTTTATATCATATTATAACTTATCACGATTGGATAGTAATCGTCTTGGTTGTTTGATCCCATTTTACGTTTAATCCCAGCTGTTCTGACACGAGTCTTAGAGGGACTAAAGTCCTGCCAGATACGACAACTGGTGCCACAGAAGAGCTTTGACGCTTGCCATTTACTACAAATGCCTTGTCGCCAACTGTCAAATCCATCAACTGACCAGAGCGCAAAATCGTCACACGCTGGCTACTTTGATTCCAGTTAGCCTGCCCGCCAAAAGCATCAACGATATATTTGACAGGAATGTACGTAGCATTGTCTTTTAACATTGGTGCAGCATCGATCGATTGAGATGCACCATTGAGTGTAGCTGTTTTTTTGCCAACTGTCATAGCTAGCGAACCTGTTGGATTCGTATACGTCGGCGTTTGAGCTGTGCCGGTCAGTTTAATGTTATCCAACTGAATCATGCCTGTCGCTGCACGTTCATCTTGTCCTTCTTCCACATTGACTACATAGAAGCGTTTCAGTTTAGCCGGGTATGCGATATTCAGTCCAGACAGATCAACGTTGAGTGTTTTCCATCCTTTCCAGTTGATGCTCTTCGCTAGATCAATGTAGACTGTTTTGCCATTGGCATCCGTTACTTCACCGCGCAGCCAGTTATAACTTTGATCGCCGTACACATCAACCGACATCGCTGTTGATCCAGCAGTCAATGCTTTACCAGAAGTGCCATTCAGCTGAGCATAAGCATACTTCTTGCCAGTACCAGCTGTCATGTCATAGCTTAATTGCAATGCTTTGGAATTGGAATGATCATCTGCTCCTTGCGTGACAGTCGCTGATCCAGTTACCGCGCTCGGATTACCAAGGAAACTAATTCCGTAATTCACATTTTCAAAATCTTCCCATGTACTGCTAGCAGCTCCGCCGCTAGTCAATACGATCATCGTACTGAAACCGTCATAACGTGCAATCGCGTAACCGACGTCGGTACCGCTATTGACCGAATTGATCGTCAACTGATCACCTTTGACTGTTCCTTTAAAGCCGACAAATTCCCATTTCAACATTTCAGGGGCGATTGTCAGACTGGAGCCGTTTTTTAGCGTTGCATTTACAGGTACTGAAAGTGTAGTGCCTGCTTTCAAACTTGCCGTTTTGGTAGCTGGAGTCAGACTTTGGATCGCTTCTGCTCCGACCACTTCCACATTCATGCTGGTGCTGATGCCGTTACTGGTAGCAACGACTTTAGCTGTTCCTGATTTCAGCGCCTGGAACTGAGTGCCATTCCATTTGATATTGCTATTACCTGCTTTCCAGGTTGGCTTGATCGCATCATTTTTGATCGGATTGTAATACGTATCATAGCCCTTGGCCGTGTAGGTGGCTGTCTGACCGAGCAGAAGCTGCTTAGGCCCACTAATACTAAACCCTTTCACACTGCCCTGTGGCGCGCTTGTGTACACGCCTAGACCATTCACTACACTACGCTGCGTTGTACCACCATATTCTGTCTCAAAAGTCAGGTCAGCCTGATCCTCGCCTAGCGGACGTGTAACTAATGTAGTCGAACCACCGCCGTCCAAATTCAGACCTTTCCAAACACCGATGGAAGTCATAAACGATTGCAGTTCGTACAACGACATACCCGCACTGTTATTATTGTCTTCTACTGCAACAATGTAAGCATACCGTCCATCCTGAGAATAACCGACTGCTGTACGTGCACGATTACCACCAAGCGCCGATACACTACGTGAGAACGAAGTTGCTTTTCCTTGATCAACCAGAATAGTATGACCACCAATCATCACTTCAAGATCAGATGGATTCACTGTCTTACCAGTTGATTTTACTTGCAGTGCGTAATCAGCTGTCACTTTTTGTCCAACCGTCATATGTTGCTGAATAAATTTGGCTGCTGTACCATGAGCACGCAAAATATAGGCGCCTGCCGGTACCGTCTGATTAATGCCTTTATTCAGCGAAATCTGCTTAATCACACCGTCCTGCACCAACACTTCAGTTGGTGTGGTAGAACTGTTAGCCGGACGCTCAACCGCTTTCCACGCGTCTGTATAAATATACATTTTATTCGTATGACTGAACGTTTTATCTGGTTCTGTCATATACGATGCTTGGTTAATACCAGCCAGATCAAAAGTCGAACCATCTTCTGCGGTTACTTTTCCAGTAAAGTTGAATTGCTCAATCATCGGTGTGCCACTTTTGGTAACGCCAAATGCATACATCCCGCTGAGCTGCGAAGGGCTAGACATCAGAACACCGTTCGAGACTTGAGCCCCCATCGGTACGCCTTCTGCACTTGTATTGAAGTAGTCACCGTTCACACCAGCTACCGCACCTGTTTCCTGTGCCATGCCTTCTACGGATTGACGGGTTGTAAATTTACCGTCCTTACCGGTCATCACATTCAGATTCACGTATGGATTTTGTAAATCAACCTGTACCACATCAGCCAAAATGTTCACTGTTTTACCAGAGCGGCTAGTTTGATATCGGTATTGCAGCAATTTGGCTCCTGACGTAATATTACTTTCATCCAATTTCGTCGTTGCAGCCGCACTTGCCGTATGTGTAGACAACAATGTGCCTGCGGGAATACCCAACTCGACTACAGGCTGAATCCACAACACACCTGCAACAGTCAAAGCAATCCATTTGGTCATTGTTTTTGTTTTGCCAATCATCAATTCAAACGCCCCTATCCTCAAAATCACTAGTCAATTGTTCAATATACATGCTAAAAAAAGCCTTATACAGTTAGACTTCATTACAGTAAAAAAGTTACGCTATTTGCAGTAATTCTGCAAAATAATGTCCATATTCATACTCCATAGCAAACTTATCATTGTGCAAAGTCAATGCACACTAGTTGTAGTATAGTACAATGCCCTTTATTTCAGAAGTTATATTTATTCGTTGCATGACTATGAGAGTTGCAATAGACGTTTTGAGACTAATATAATCAAATCTTGATAAAATAGTATATGTATACAAAATAGTGCAAGCACCTTATTTTCCAATGAATAGAATGATCCCAAAATAACAGTATATTGAAAAAAAACAGAAGAAGTCGCACGGTAACTATCCCCGGCGACTTCTCCATTTAAAATCCGATATTCTCTTTAAGCTTAGGCTTCTATGAATAAAGCGTATTATATTGAATAGCATAGCCCTATCATAAAGACTGTGCTACAAGAATAAACGATCATTCCACTGCTATTCCAATATACAGTCTCGCTTTTATTATTCATAATATTATGCATAAAACAATAATTTTACAGACCTGCTTCAGATTTCAACAGTTCTGCTTTGTCTACACGTTCCCAAGGCAAATCAATATCTGTACGACCAAAATGACCGTACGCAGCAGTCTGGCGATAAATAGGACGACGCAGGTCCAGCATGCGAATAATTCCTGTTGGACGCAGATCAAAATGCTTACGAATCAGTTCCACCAGCTTATCTTCCGCTACTTTACCTGTACCATACGTATCTACATTAATGGAAACCGGGTTAGCTACACCAATAGCATAAGCCAACTGAATTTCACATTTATCAGCCAAACCTGCTGCAATGATGTTTTTGGCTACATAGCGTGCTGCATATGCAGCGGAGCGGTCAACTTTTGTAGGATCTTTACCGGAGAAAGCGCCCCCGCCATGACGTGCGTAGCCGCCATATGTATCCACAATGATTTTGCGACCAGTCAATCCGGCGTCACCCTGAGGACCACCAATAACAAAACGTCCTGTTGGGTTAATAAAGTATTTTGTCTCATCATCCAGCAATTCAGCAGGTACTACCGGCAAAATTACATGTTTGCGGATGTCGTCCTGAATTTGTTGCAACGATGTATCTGCTGCATGCTGAGTGGAGACTACAATCGCATCGACACGAACCGGTTTGTTATCCTGGTATTCTACAGTCACCTGTGTTTTACCATCCGGGCGCAAATAGTTCAGCGTGCCATCTTTACGTACTTCCGACAAACGGCGAGCAATGCGATGAGACAATGCGATAGGCAAAGGCATCAATTCAGGAGTCTCGTTCGTTGCAAATCCAAACATCAGACCCTGATCACCAGCACCGATATTTTCAGTTTCCAACTTGAGTTGCTCTGGATCACGTGTTTCCAATGCAGAATTTACACCTTGTGCAATATCAGCAGATTGTTCATTTAAAGAAGTTAGTACTGCACATGTATTGTAATCGAAACCGTACTTGGCACGTGTATAACCAATTTCTTTTATCGTGTTACGCACAATTGCCGGAATATCAACGTATTCCGATTTGCTGCTGATTTCACCGATAACAAGAACCAGACCTGTGGCAACAGATACTTCACAAGCCACACGCGCATTAGGATCATTTTCCAAAAATGCATCCAGTACAGCATCCGAAATTTGGTCACAAATTTTATCAGGATGTCCTTCTGTTACAGACTCTGATGTGAATAGATGTTTTTTAATCGTGGACAACAGATTCAACCTCCCATATGGATATTAAGGTGAGCGTATTGTGCAAAATCCCCAGCATCCCAGCAGAGCGTTCCCACACAAAAAATGAACCCTTTCCACCCGGAAAAGGTTACTTTTACAAGCCTCACAGGTCATGATAACTCATTTGATAATAAGTGTCAAACCAATTAATACACAAATTCCAGTCGGAATTAAAGGTTTTAATCTGACAAAGCATTTTAATCTAAGATCATATTAATAATAGACTATGAGTATGGCAATATATATGCTCACATTATTTTCTAATGTAATGTTATTGTCAATAAACAGTGCCCAAGATTATACGTACAATTAAATCGTAATCTAGTACATATCAAACAATATTGAAAACAATCATGTAGAAACATAAACAGTATCTATGCTCTTTTCGTATATATTTATGCAATATGAATGGTAAAGATTATTGCACTCCATAACTACCAATTACCATAACGGTAGCATTGGAGCTAGAAGTTGCATCTACGGTAACGCCGCGTCCATCACGAGGGAATAACAATAGATGATTATTACTTATTACTTGAGAACCGCCGACTTCTGTTCCACTTGTAATATCGATGATTCCATTGGATGCATCACTGTATACGATAGCCTTTCCTTTACGCACAATGACTTGTGTACCTGCATTAGCAATCAACTTTTTCCCTGGACGTAGTTCTACGATCGATACTTTGGAATTACTATTTGTACTTGTTGATGTACCTGTCGTATTCGAACCAGTATTAGCTGTACTAGAAGTATTGTTCGTATTTGTGGTAGAAGAACTCGAATTTCCAGAATTCGTACTGGAACTATTAGAGTTAGTAGGAGTTGTGCTCGTATTCAAACTGCCTCCCAATGCCTTTTGAATTTGCTGATCCACATAACTTTTGGTAACAACAGGATCATCCGATGAACCTAGCTGACTACTTGCATTACTCACTGTTGTAAATGAGCTTCCTACCCAGATCCCTATTCCAACAGTGGCTACGGCTAAAAGCCAAGTTGAACGCTTTTTCATATATATAGCCTCCCTAATAATAAACAATATAGAACGTTTATTTATTTAAAAGTAAAGTGTGCATTTCAGATAGCGCAAATAGGAACCATCTGAAATGCTAGAGCAACAAATTAGTATATATAAACAAAAATACCCCGGAGCAGTTTCCTACTCCGAGGTATCTCAGCGAAGGTATGACTACCTTCTATATTGCAGCAATCATATCAAAAGATATTATTTGCTGTTTACTGTTACAGTTTTGGAAGCTGCGTCGTATTGAACCACTGCATCCAGAGCTTTACCAACCCATGCGATAGGCAGTACAGTACGGTTGGATTTAGTTACAGCTTTAACATCCATGTTGATTGTAGAACCATTGATTGTCAGTTGGTTAGTGTTCAGTTTCAGCTGAACTACACGGTCACCTTTGATCAGGGTTACTACGGAAGTAGCTTTGTCGAACAGGATGTTAGCTTGAGTTACACCCAGAGCTTCTGCAACGTAACGAACTGGCAAGTAAGTGCGTCCGTTTTCTACATAAGGAGCAACTTCAGCTGTGCGAGTTTCACCGTTTACAGTGTAAGCAGTGCTACCAATAGTGTAGATAGCTTTTACAGCATTGTTTTCAGTACCCGATGGTGCAGTACCGATTGTAGCGATAGCTGCTTGGGCTGCTGCACGGTTGCTATCATACCAGCTTGTAGTTGTTCTATTATTAGTGTTGTAAGCAGTATAAGAAGCTGCTGGACCTTGTACTTTAGCAACAACGTCGCCTTGTGGTACAGTACGGTCGATACGCAAGTTTACACCACTAATTGTAACAGTACTTGCAGTTGTGCTTTCGCTGTCTACATAGAAGCGCAGTACGCCTTGAGTGCTGTTTTGGTAAGTATCAACAGATACGTTACGGATACGCAGGTCGCCAGAAGTTACAGAAACTGTTGGAGTAGTACCGAAGCTTACGCCAGAAGGAAGCAGAACTTCAACCAGACCTGGGTTAGTTACATCAGTATCGTTAGTCAAAGCACCAGCAGCGCCTTCTTTTAGAACCAGACTACCAATAGAGGCATTATCAGTACCGATAGCGATATTGTACGTAGCATTTGTAGCAGTCAGGGAAATTGCACCAACAGCTGTAGCTGCTTTTACAGTACCAGTCAGACCTTGGCTACCTGCAACAGTCAGGTTCAAATCACCAGTGAAACCTGGTTGAACTGCTACTTCAACATCTTTCAATGTGAAGGATCCTGCTTTGTTAGAAGTGTTTTTACTAGGGAACGTGAGACGCATAGTACGTCCATCAGTACCGCTATAAGTGATATTAGGAGCAGTTAGACCATTAGCGGTTTCTGTAGAACCAGTAGTACCGGATGTATTCTCGCCACCAGTATAAACCGACTGCCAGCGAGCACCTTCAGGCAGTTGCAAAGTTACAGTACGATCAGCCACAAAAGAACCAGCTACCGATTCTTTAACAACGATATCTCCCAGTTGTTGCTCATCTTGACCAGCTACTACAGTAGTTGGGGAAGAAATTGTTACACCACCGCCATACTCTCCATAAGAACCAACTACCAATGAAGATACATTAGCAGAAGAGTTACCACTTACACTAGCAGTAATGTCGCCATCTTTTGCTTTGTCTTCGTCAGTAACTTCAAAATTCAGTACCAAATCAAAAGAAGTAGCACTTGCAGACAGCTTAGGAGCGTTTAAAGTAATAGTGTCTGTGCCATTGCCAGAAACGTTTACACTATTTACAGTGTTGTCACCATATAGCTTAGTGTAAGCACCATTAGCAGCCCATTCAAAACCAGATGGCAGTTTCAGTTTCAGACCATTAGATGTTTTCAAAGATTGTGCAACAGATTCAGTTACACGCAGAGTGAATTGGAAGTTATCGCTCTTAGATTGAACATCGCGCGCTTCAACAGCAACTTGACCCGAAGATACTACAGTTCCAACTTTAACATTACCTGTTGGAAGACCACTATTCGGAGCAGCAGAGAAACTCAGATTAACATCGCCGCTACTAGGACCAGTAGAAACAATTTTATCCAAAATCAATGCTAAAGTAATATCATCACCTTGATTAGAACCAGTAATAGCAATACGTGCGCTAGTTGCATTTACTTTTTGAGCTGTAACTCCAACTGCTTGAGCAGGACTACCAGCCTCAGCAATATAAACACGAGTAGGTGAGCCGTTAGCTGTATTAGTTTGGAATGCATCGCTAGCAAATTCAAAGCCGCTAGGCAGTGTTACAGTCAGGTAAGTCGCATCAGTAGCTGTATTATTCAGAGTGTATTTGTCAATATCGATATTTACACGTCCAAGACTTACGCCACCTTTGTCTTCAGTTACAGATGTTGAAGACAAAGTAGGTACACTAATTACATTGAAGCTACCTGCTGCATGTGCTTGTGTTGGAGCAATGATACCTGCAACTGGAGCTACGCCTGCCAGCAGAGCTGCGCTTGCTGCGACGTTAATTACTTTTTTAGTAGACTTTTTCATAACCTTTTGTTCTCCTCCTTGAATATCATAAACATTTTTTTTGTTTTTTTGTTTGTTATGGATTTTGTCACTCATCAGTCGTTACACCCCCTTTCCGAGTTCAAGCAAATCCCTTTTTATGATGATATCTGTGACAAAATCACAGAAAATCGTAACCGGAACATTCGTCAATCGAAAAACCGCAGTGTCCAAAAGTATTATACATTGCGCCAATGATGCCGTAAAGACATTTTTTCACATCGGAATTGTTGAATGTTCCACTAGGGTTCATTGTCATTCAACAACCTGCCAGCATGTGTTTGCTGTCGTTTCATCAGGTTCATATATGTAGACGCATGTTTTCTTCAAAAGTTGCAGTGTCTTCAAAAAAAGTTTTACTTTTTTTGCCGAACCTTATTAATCATACTACACTTTTGTAAGAAATACTAATTTCGCCCACATTACCTGAGTCTACAGTACTTTTCATTAACTATATTAGTACTAAACAGGTTTGTTGTTATTTAAACAGGTAAATCAGCAAATATTTTAAACTTGCTCGCTGTTTTCAAAATTATAGACGCGGGTGGTTGCAAAAAGGTTGCAGCGTTTTAGAATTTTTTTATCTTTTTTCTGATTTCTTTTTCTTAAGTTCGTAATAAAACCTCAAATCCCTTGATATGACTAGGATAATAGATATCCATCTTCATATTGAATTCTTATAAAAAAAAGTAACTTATTCAATTATCACTCTCTTTTCTTTTTAATCTACTATATTCTACACTTCTATTTGGAATTGTTACCTATGTACTATGATCAGCTAAGTGTAATGCCTGTTACGAAAGTATGTGCAATTACATAGATGAATTCGAGATGCTTTTATGATTTGATTATACATTGTGGAATGGAAGCTACATTGTCTGCTGCGAGCGACTCATCACTTTAAAACATACTTGAGAATACAACAAAAACCGTATCTCCAATTGTATTTGGAGATACGGTTTTAGATATGAAATAGATAATGCATATTCTTCGTTTAAAGCTACGAATCTTAAGACATCTTAGGCAGCAATTTTTGACCGATCATGACACGTGCGAGAATTGCAGCTGTATCGGCACGCAGCATTTTAGCAGATGGCTCAAAATTATATCCTTTAGTTGCATCGGAAGCATCAATAGCTGAACCATTGATATAGCCTTTTTTAGCTACAGCCAATACGGACGCTCTTGCATAACGATCAATAGAAGTATAATCTTTAAAGATTTTTTGCAAACCTTTGTCAATCTTATCATTATCCGTTTCTAACTTAAGATTGGTTGCACTGGCAATAATCACAGCAGCGTCTTGACGTGTAATATTATCCCCGGCGCTAAATACTTGCGGTTGTGTACCGCGAACAAAGCCAGCTCGAGCGGCTGTCTCAATGTAACGGAAATCGTACAATGAATCGTCACGAATAGAATTGAGGCTTGTACTTACATCAATAAAGTGCTTCGTTCCATTGTAGTTTAGTGGAATCTCCAGTGCTTTTACAATTGCAGTCACAAATTCACCGCGTGTAATATACTGGTTCGCACCAAAAGCAGAATCAGAGTCTGTTGCTTTCATAATACCTTTAGCAAATAATGCCTCCATGTAGTTGCGAGCATAACTATGCTGAACAATATCATTATAAGAATAGCTCAGTTTGGCTACAACATAATATCCAAAACGATCAAATGGTACAGTAATTGTACGTTTCGTTGCATTCACTACACCGCCAATATTACTCCACTGTTTCAATTCAGGATCGAAATAAAGTACAGTAACAGTTTTACCAGCGTCTACTGCCATGTCGGGAAGGTACGAAAGAGTCATAGTACCACGTTTGGATGGAACAAGTTCATTTTCAGGAGCACGCTCATAAAAGCTTTTAGCTACTGGAGTGCTTGTATACGTTGCAGGTTGATACGGATCTTGACCTTCTGTAATTGGGTCAAAAACTGTTGTTGTTGTATCGTCTGCTATACCAGGATCAATCCAGTATACATCACTTGCTTTTACAAAGTGTGTATTAAAGTTGGTTACAAAGTATTGGCGTCCTACAGTACTATACAGTTGCTTCACACCAACTGGAGCATTTTCAATATCATAGCGAGAAACGGCACCATCATTGCTGTTGGCAATTGCATATAAAATGGAGTTACCTGAAGAAACTTCTCCACTATAATCATCTGTCGAATCAGCATCACGACGAATTAGATTCGTACCAGAAGGAAACTTCAACTGCAAATCCCCATCAAAAGCTTTTGCAGAGTTTTTCATTTCCTGCATGAATTGAGCTCCAGGAATGTTTGTAGGGACATACTTAACTGTTACGGTATCTTTGAGCGTATTGTCTCCTATTGTTACTGTAATTGGAATTTTGGTATCTTTATTTGCTTTTAAGTCTTTCACACGGATGCGATAAGCATTGAGAAACTCTTTATCACCATTATGATCCAAATCAATTTGTTCCATTGTAGCTTTTTCTTTGTTAATTGTAACAGCTGTAGCATTTTTAGAGTTAATTACAACATCAATAAAATTGCTATTGGTTGTTTTTTGTGCAGTTAAAGGTCTAACAATTTCGTAAGTTGCACTGATTGGATCAATCTCCATTGTACCTGTAGCCGTAGGACCACCATCACCTGAATTATACACCGTAAATGTATACACAATAGGACTTCCATCATCAGGCATCTTTTGATTTTTTACTACAAATACAAAGGATTGAGTGCTGTATTCATAATAAACACTTAAGTCATTAACAACATTGGTTGCCCCCGTATTAAAAGCATCTGACGTTGCAGTTCCATTTTGCATTCCTGCAAATTGCTTAGAGAGCGTCCAAGTTGCTACAGTAGAACCTGCTGAGTTTGTAACGACCAGTTTATAGTTATCTTTTTTACTACTACTTGCAAGTGTATTCAAGTTTCCCGTCACATTTGCTGCTGTAGTTCCAAGATCAATAAAATCGAATGTTCCATATACATTAAATTTCGCTTCTTTAGTTGTATAGTTGGAGCCATTCATAGGGAAATTAGTCGAATCTTTTGCTGTTGGAACTGGGTCACTGTCTGTACCATATTTGAATGGAAAAAATCCAAGTGTGGCATTGTAAGGTATAACTGGAATTTCAGTTGGTACCAGATTGATTTTGATTGTATTCTCATAAGATGTAGACTTGGATTTAAATAAGAATTTGATTGTATTTTCTCCAGAGAACATTGCATTGTAAGCTGCACTACTGCTGGTAACTTGGAATGTTGTCGGATCACTTTGATCTACTACACTCACAGGGACAAGCGTATTGTTAATATAGAAAAATACAGTTTGATTGTCTCCAGAGTAGACAATATCGCTAGGATTAGCTACGTTTTGCAGCTTGCCTTTAAAGTTATCCAGAGCTGTATTTACAACTTTGGTAGCCACATCGGAATCTGTTTGTCCGTATTGCACTACTTGTCCATCATAAGCTTTACTATAGTTTACGTAAGGACCGTACAAAATATTAACTGTAGCTGTAGACGAATTAGTCAATGCATCTTTTTTGGCTGTAAATGTAAGCTTTGTACTTCCGTTCACTGGAATTTTAGTTAATTGAATCAAAACACGTTGCATTGTTTGCTGAGTACCATTCACATTGACAACTTTTGTGGAAGTTGTAATTGGAGTTATGGTCCATGTGCTTGCATCCAAGGCTTTACCTGTTGAATCTGTAATACCACTCAAACTCACACTGGTATTAGAGTCGCCGTTGGCTACGAGTACTTCAACAGCTGCCGGAAGCGAGAAAATATTAGCTCCATCCAAGGTAGTTCCATTCATACTCAAAGCTTGACTTACTGTAGTAGAGGAAGAATACCCTGATAGATAATTCAATTGATAAATATATGGTGCTGTAGAGTTACGCAAAGTAAACCCAAGACCACTACTGGAAGCTATACCACCGGCAAGCGTAACTTTTAATGAAGCCTGAGTACCAAATGCGATACCACTAATTTGCGGGATATTATATGACAGTGTCATATATGCACTTGTACTGTCTACTAAAGTAGGTGTAACCGATCCGCTTTGAGTTACAGCACCAGTAAAGGCGTAGCTCAAATAGTTAGTCAAATCAGAAGGTACTTTACCATCAGTCAATGGTACAACTACTTTACCTTTGACTTGTGCAGATCCAGTGGTTGTACCATTATCGGGAGCTACGTTGAAATCAGGGAAATTTGAGATGTCACCCGATGTACTGGAGCCATTTACAGCATACGTATCATAAAAAGTTGTATTCCCGTTATAAAATGTCAATTCACGAGTCGTAGTTAAGGTTTGCGTACCATTAACAGCTTGGATACTCAGTGTGTTTTTACCGCTGTTTAATGTTAATGGAGCTACTGTGAACGAATAGTTATTGGAACTCGATACAGAAGCAGTTCGGCTTGCACCACCATTTACTGAAACGTTAACTTTCGTTGCGTTTGGAGCAAAACCTGTGATAGAAATGCTAGCTGTATTTTGTCCAAAGCTAGCGCCACTTTTGGATGCTGTTAATATAGCAGCCGAATCTTCTGGCAATGTTACAGTGTTGCCATCCAAAGTAGCAGACAAGTTATAAATTGTTGGTCCATCATGATATTCAAAGTAAAGTGATTCCGCAACATTAGAGCCACCACCAGAAGCTGTACTAGTGAAGGTTACTTTATTAAGACCTGCAAACAAAGGAATATCAGTAACCGTAATGCTAGAGTTACTTATCGTATAATTTGATAAACCAGTTGTTTTATTAGTAGTATCTTCAACATAGCTATTTCCACTTTTGTAAATACGAGTAACACTGTATTTGATGTTACTTGCATTGACGCTGTTATAACTACCTGTAATGGTTACTTTGCTATCTCCCACAACGTGCGGGGAAGTAGGATCATAACTTTCGTTGGGAAAAATGAAAAAACTGCCTGTTGCTGCATGGGCTGTGCTTCCACCGATTCCCTGCGGCAAAAGACCAACCAGCAAGACTACCGCCATAATCATCGATAGTATTTTCTTCAAAATAATGTTCCTCCTCTTATTCCGGTCGCAGCTCCAACTCTATTTTGCGGGCTTAACCTGTCTACCCTTTTTATCGGCAACGGTAGCGAAGATTTTAATAAAATCAGGAAATTAACAAAAAAAACCTGTCATGTACAAGATTGCAAATGTTGCGATATGGACAAATTTCGGAATATGGTCGCTGGATAACTGAACTTGACGTATGTAGTACGATTGGATTTTCTTATAGATAATAATCTTCTTTTTCAAGCACAAAATGGAATACATATAATAGAAGAAACTCGATTTTCTGCTTCTAAATTAGAGTTTGTTTATAACAAACTCTAATATTCTGTATACAAAAAAGCCTCCGGCTACCAGTTACGGTAGTGGAGGCTTTGCTTAATTTCGATTCAGGTGAAGCTGTAGAGCACATATATTGAATATGATCATTCATGTTCCATCATGATTGTTCATATTCAATATGTTGCATGTGCGTTTATGGTTGGATCAAGGTCACTTGGAAACTAATACGATCTGTCGCTTTATGGTTTACTGCTACGTGTTGGATCAGGCTTAACACGCAAGCGGGCAAACAGATCAAGCAACGGACGCTTCGTTTGACCGACCAGCCCGATGAGTTCGGCACCAATCTGCATGACGAACATCATTACGCAAATGACGGCAAAGGTAACCCAGTTGGCATCGTTTACGGCTGCTGTTGATTGAATGATAGCCAGAACTCCGAAGAAAGCGGCAATTCCGTAAATCAGCAATACCGTCTGACGATGGCTCAAGCCCAATTCGCGCAGACAATGGTGAAGGTGTCCTTTATCCGGTGCAAAGATCGGCTTCTTATGTACCCAGCGACGAATAATAGCAAAGAATGTGTCTGACAGAGGTACGCCGATAATGATCAGCGGTGTAATGAATGATACAACGGCAATTTGTTTGAATCCAAGCAGCGAGAGCATCGCCAAGCTGAATCCGAGGAACAGTGAGCCAGTATCTCCCATAAAGATTTTGGCAGGATGGAAATTGAAGTACAAGAATCCAACAATCGCACCAAGCAGCAGTACACATAATACAGCTACCGGATAGTTGCCCATAATAAGTGACATCGTAAAGATGCTACCAATAGCAATTGCGGATACACCAGCTGCCAATCCATCCAACCCATCAATCAGATTGATCGCGTTCGTAACTCCGACAATCCATAAAATGGTCAGCGGAATCGAAATCCAGTTTTCGAGTGAGAAGTAATTATCCTGAAAAGGAATATCTAAAAAGTCGACTCTAATTCCATATCCAAATACGACGATACATGCAGCTGCCAGTTGTCCGCCCAGCTTTACTTTAGCTGAAAGCTCGAAACGGTCATCCAATACGCCAATCAGAATGATAATGGCGCCAGCAGTGAAAAATGCCTTCATGAAGTTGGCATCACGCGCCGGAAGATCAAAAGGCAAAAACGGCAGTACGAACAGAAACGCAATAGTAAATGCAAGAAAAATACCCAGACCGCCCATACGTGGCATAATGCGCGTATGTACTTTGCGGGCATTGGGAACGTCCACTGCTCCGATCTTAACCGCAAACTTTTTGACGAGAGGTGTAAGAACAAGCGCAAGAACGAGCGCCAGTACAAACCCAAGAATACAAACGATTAACATTTTGCTTTTCGACCCCCAATTTATCTCACGGAGCCAATTATAACCCCGTTCGAATCTAAACACCAAGCTTTTTTTCACGGTTTTTCAGCGGAATGTGCAAAATAATCCTGTATTTATTGAGCTTTTGTTACACTTTCCTTGTCTTTAAGCACTTTTACGGCAAATTTGGGCAGCACAAGCATCCGTTTATAACGGTGTGGCTCTTTCAACAACCGATAAAACCATTCCAGACGTAATTTCTGAAAAGCGACCGGTGCCCGTTTGGATTTGCCTGAAATGATATCAAAGCTTCCGCCCACACCCATCATTACCGGCACATTCAGCTGCTGCTTATGTTCACCGATCCACGGTTCCTGATTGTCCGCACCACGTGCTACAAAAAGTAAATCTGGAGCTGCCGCACGGATCGTGGCAATGACTTCGGCATCTTGATCTGATCCGAAGAACCCATCACGATAGCCGGCAATGACAATCTCCGGATATAAACTTTGTAACCGGGTAGCAGTCGCCTGAATCACTTCCGATGTGGAACCAAGCAGATACACCTTCCAGCCATGCTGCTGTCCTACGTCCATCAGGCGGTGCAGCAGATCAAATCCAGCTACGCGCTCGGCAACCGGCTGACCACAAGCTGATGCTGCCCATACCAGCCCTGCTCCGTCAGGAACAAGTAATTCAGCTTCCTTCATCACTTTCATGTATTTGGGCTGTTCCAGCGCTGTCATGATCATGATGGGATTAGCGGTAATGATCTGGCTTGGTTGGCGTAAGGCAATTCGTTCTTCCAAGTAGCGCACAGTGTCATCCATATTCAGTTTGGATACGTTCAATCCGTAGATCGGAACGGTTGGAATGGTACGGGTTGCATTCATCTATTTGATCACCTTTGTTTCAAAAAATAATGAGCGATAAATTGTGCTGGGCTAGCGGCATCTTGCTTGAGCGCCTCAATATATGGCGCTTTTTCATGTTTCCATTGTGGAGATTGATCTAGCAGAGCCATCATTTCGGCTTGCAAATGATCACTGTTCACTGCTGTACTTGTGCCTGTCGGCTGAATATGCAGGCGATTCAGAAACTGGTCGATCTTCGGATCATAAGAGATGCCCAGTAAAGGAACCTGCAACGAAGCGGCGTAGATCAGACTGTGTAGTCTCATGCCCAGCATTAGATCGCATTTGTTCACTTCCGCCAGCATTTGCTGTGGATCGGTTACTTGCTGGGCGGTGCTGATGAAACTGCCATTGGCGTTAAGATCACCGATTCGCTTGATCACATAGGCAGAAGCTTGCTCGTCTTCTGGCAAATGAAAGGGCAGAAAGCGTAAATGAACCGGACGCGCAGCAGCGAGCTTTTTCAAACCATCAGCAATGCCATCCAGTTCTCGGCGTTGCTTATCCCAGAAACGAATGGAAATACCGATCACCGGCAAACCAAGATCTTCTTTGGAACCATGCGATGACGGTATCGTCGAAATCGCATCCGACGTTTGATCGTGATCTGGTCCCTCTGCGGGTACGATAACATCCGATGGATTGTTGATCGACAGTTTCTTTGTCAGATCAGTTGTTGCCGTGTGTAATACGGTTGCTCTTTTGCCGTCCGCATGGGTAGCGACCGTTTCTGGCAACGTCAACCCCATGACCGGATCGGCAACGACAGATACGCGTTCTGCTTCGATTCCCATTCTGCCCAGTAGCGCAGCAGATTCTTGATCGCGGACAGAGATATAAGCACTTTTGCGAAATACATTGCGAATCCATTTGAAGAAAAAAGGACGCTGTACGGGGCCGACACCCTGCGCATAAATGAACACTGGTTTACGTGCCCATTGCGCAATATGGACAATACCAAGATAGTACGGGATGGTCAGCAGACCGGTGGAATCCTGCAATAGACTGCCACCGCCACTGATCATACCATCGCTTTCCTTCATAAGTTGGCGAATCTCGGCAAGCTTCATCCGATGGATAGACCGCACATTATACATACGTGCAGTCCATTCCGGATCATTGGACAGGACAACAGGGACAATACGAATGCCCTCTGCTGCTTCCTGTGCTGCCAACGAATTTAGGATGGACTTCAGTACTGCCTCGTCGCCGCTATTCCGGAAACCGTAGTAACCGGAAATTATGATTTGAACAGATTGGGAAGCCATTTACGCCAACACCTTTCGATGAATTGCCAGATCACAATTGCTACCAGACCAAGAACCAATCCAAGTCCCATACCAAGCAGTCCACGAGACAGGGAAATCAGAACTGGTGAGTGAATATGGGCAAATGTGTCGACCATCGACAACTGACCAATTGAAGCGATAATTAGAATATAAATTGCTTGGCGATATTTCGCAGCGATAAAGACGCCAACGATAAACAGCGGATGCGCCATCAAAAATTCTTTGTTACGTGGACGGACATTGAATAGTCCTTCTAATGCATTACGGAATTGCAGTTCAAGCGGCGATACCGTTCCCGCATTACCTGTACGAGACAGATAATACATACCAACAATACCAACGATCCCGAGCACAATCACCCATGTCAGTGTAATTGGACGAGTCAGCAGCTTGCGGATACCAGAGAATCCAAATCCTTGATTGCCACGATAAAAAGCAATATACAGCGCAGTCAGCGCAATCGGTGCAAAATGCAGCAGGCTGACACCACGGAACTGGTTGATCACGAGTTGATACGTAATATCATCCAAAAGACCGATAATGAACAGCGCGCCAGTCAGTGACCACAGCGATGTGCGCAAGAACAATAGAACAGATTGAACGACACGGTTGCCAACTGTAAGTGTATGACGCGTATCGTATAGCTGATCGACTTTGCGAACGGCATAAATCATCGCAATCGTCGGAATACTGATTGCTGCGAGTAGCGCAACGCCCTGCTCCAGCAACAATGACTTGTGAATCACGATCAAGCCTGCACTACCAATCAAACCAAGTGCAAATACGGTCAATGCCCATTTACGTGCAAAATAGTGTACCAGCAGCGAAATCGCAGCAACTGCACCAATCAGCACAATTAGCTTAACGACGCGCTCCATTGGGAATGTACTCACATCACGCGCTTCAGCCGGGGCGATTGTAAAGCCATTTTTCTGAATATCCTGCATCGCATGACCTTTCGCCTGCAAGCTCTGGATAATGTTATCAATCGAATTGGTCATAGCGGCTTTGGTTGTATCACGCGATACCGCCAAGTTCAAATACATCATACGAATATTACGGTCTTTGCTTGCCAGTACAAAACGGTCAGCAACCGTAATCGGATCAAGCTGAGAATCCCCTTGACTGAGCGAATACAGACGAACGACATTGTAATCGTTCAAATACGCCAGTTTACTAAAGCCATCTTGTGGCTTTTTCAGATTCTCAATAGCAGCAATCGCAATATGATGCTTTTTGAGCAGCTCAGCAAATGCTGTAATGCTTTTCTTCTCAATATCATCATTAAAGCCCGTTACGCTGGCTCCATCAAACAGAATCGTTTTAACGCCGTACGCGGAAAATTGATCCATCAGCGCACTCATCATTTGTTGATTGTACGGCAGTGCATCATTGAGACGCGGTACGATCTGGAAGCCCATATCATACATCATTTTCATAGCAACTGGATCAGGATCAAGTGGCTTCAAGCCAGCATCATCCGTAGACGTTTGAATGACGACACCCGGCAGTCCCTGATACGACCAGGACGATACTGGAATAGACAATGAACTGAATACCCGCTCAAGAACGGGACGCAACGTCTGCTCGTTCTCTTTGCTGGTGAACTGGACATATGTAAAATTGTCGTTGAGTGGAATCACCTGATTTTGGAAATTAGCCACATCCGCAGAACTATACACATGCAGACGACCGGACGATTGTAATTCGCTCAGATTACTCTGGTACAGAGCAACGGAGCCAATCCCGGCATTTTTCATTAATTGCAGCTGTTCCCGGATATAATCCTGGGGATGAGGCTGATACGACGCAACAGTAATCAGATCACGATAATTTAATACAAACTCCACCTGTTTGGACGTGCTCTCGGTTTCGATCCGGTTATAGGCAATCGGCAGCGAAGCCACCATACCGATAATGACGAGAATCCATAACCATTTCGCAGAAGCATTATTCCAATGTTGCCATTTCTGAACCACTCAAGTACCTCCTTAATAAGTTCGTTATACGCCTACCGGACAATGTCCTAATTGCGCGCATAACGAATGGTTCCGTCGTCCGCAAACTGCCAGGCAACGGAACCGCTTCATTCATCTGCTCTATTATATACTGTACACCAGCCGCTATAAAGTATTCCTTTTCATAAAAAGCAAGATATCCAGCTGGATAAATTGCAATTGTGCTTACGTATTACCCGTCAACGCGGCTCATCACTGCTTGCTTCAAGTTGTTGAGACGTGCTTCGGAATCGCTCGCCGAATCACCACGTACGGCAAAGTACACTTTGATCTTCGGCTCAGTACCCGATGGACGCAGGCAGAACCAAGAACCGTCTGCCAGCATGAATTTCAGCACGTTCTCTTTTGGCAGTCCATTCAGACCTTTGGAATAATCCAGAGCTTCACTCACTTGTACGCCACCGATCTCGGATGGGCTATTGGTGCGCCAGTTTTCCATAATGCCCTGAATTTGAGCAACGCCGTCTTTGCCTTTCAGTGTACGGGATTCCAGACCTTCAAGGAAGAAACCGAATTGATCGTACAGCTCTTGTAGCACATCGTACAGCGTTTTGCCTTGCTGTTTGTAATACGCAGCAGCTTCGCTGATCAGCAGTGCAGCAACAACGGCATCTTTGTCGCGAGCGTAATTGCCTGCCAAGTAGCCATAGCTCTCTTCATAGCCAAACAGGAATGTGTGCTCACCGGATGCTTCAAATTGATCCATTTTCTCACCAATGTATTTGAAGCCAGTCAGAGTGTTGTATACTGTCGCATGGTAGTACTCGGCGATAGCTGCACCCATTTCGCTCGTTACGATTGTTTTGACGACTGCGCCGTTAGAAGGCAATTTGCCTTGCTCTTGCAGTTGGCTCAGATAGTAGTGAATCATAATTGCGCCAGACTGGTTACCAGTTAGAACGAAATATTTGCCGGATGGGTCTTTAACTACTGCACCCATACGGTCGCTGTCTGGATCGGTTCCGATCAGGATGTCAGCACCAATCTTCTCACCCAGCTCAATTGCCAGCGTGAATGCTTCACGTTCTTCCGGGTTTGGAGATTTGACAGTACTGAAGTTGCCATCTGGTTCTTGTTGTTGTTCTACAATCGTCACGTTCGTAAATCCAAGGCGTTTCAGACCTTCTTTTACCGGACGATTCCCCGTGCCATGCAGCGGTGTGTAGATAATGTTCAGGTTTTGACCGGCATCGCCTGCTAGCAGTTCACGATTCACACTGATCGATGTCACAGCATCCAGGAATGCTTCATCTTCATCGTTACCGAGCCATACGAGCAATCCTTGTTGCTCCGCTTCTTCACGGCTAATGCGTTTGATGCTGGCAAACGAATCAATATCACGGATTTTGGCAATAACTTGTTCCGCTTCGTCTGGAACGAGCTGACCACCATTATTGTTATATACTTTATAACCGTTGTATTCCGGTGGATTGTGACTCGCTGTAATAACGATACCGCCAGTTGCCTTCAGATTGCGTACGGCAAATGACAGCTCTGGTGTAGAACGCAGCGAAGGGAACAGCTTGGCAACGATCCCGTTACCTGCTAATACCAGTGCTGCTTCCAGTGAAAATTCGGGAGAAAAATGACGGGAGTCATGTGCGATAACGACGGACGGCTTGCCCTCTCCGTTATGTACAGACAAAATGTATTCAGCCAGCCCTTGCGTGGCACGTCCTACAGTGTAAGAGTTCATACGGTTGCTACCCGCGCCGATAACGCCGCGCAGTCCGCCTGTACCAAACTCAAGATCTCGGTAGAAACGGTCTTCCAGTTCGGATACTTGACCGTCCAGGCTTTGCAGTTCCTGCTTGGTCTGTTCATCAATTGTTGTATCGTTAAGCCATTGTTGCAGATTGCGCTGTGCTTGCTCGCTAAGTGTTGTCATTATATCCATCCCTTCTCCACTGCTCGATATAGGTATATCCTGATCCAATATAATTTTTATCTTACCGCTCAGGCTTTGTCTGGATCGGTAAGGGCAAACATGATCTCGCCTTCGGCAACAACTTTACCGTCTACGGTTGCTACCGCGCGACCTTTGCCGATGGAAGCTTTCATACGAGTGATCTCCACTTCAAGGCGCAGCGTATCGCCCGGTACGACCTGTCCACGGAAACGGACACCGTCGATTCCGGCAAACATCGCCAGCTTGCTGCGGTTGGCTTCTACTTTCAAGATTGCTGCTGCACCTACCTGAGCGAGTGCTTCCACGATCAGTACACCTGGCATTACCGGATAGCCTGGGAAATGACCAGTGAAAAATGGTTCGTTGATCGTTACATTTTTGATGCCTACCGCACGTTTGCCTTCTTCCAGCTCCAGCAGCCGGTCAACTAGCAAAAAGGGCGGGCGATGCGGAATAATCTCTTGAATTTGTTGTATATCGTACATGCTGATAAAACTCCTCTCATTCCTCATCATTATAGGGGCTTGATCCTTATAATGGAATATAACTTTCGGGCAAATGTTGCGCCGCTTCCGGTCTTGCTCATCCGGGCATTCCCCATCATTATAACGGTTTCGGCATAAAAAATAAAACTCCTGCAAATGCAGGAGTCTCTTGTCGTTATGGTGCATATACAAGCTCAAAAATATGAGCCCATGTTTCGGGATAAAAGACATCAGCAAAGCTCTGATGTCCAATCATAGCGTAGCCTACAGTCATGCCGATCAGTGCAGCGGCAGCAAAGCCGACCAGCACCAGCACGAACTGAAGTGTTCTCATGCCTGCGGAACGCGGAGATGCAGCTGGCTTGTCTTTGGGTTTCTCCGGTTTTGGCGTTTCGGAAGTTGTCGGTCTTCGGGTTAGCCGCTTGTTAGGGCTTGCCTTCTGAGTCCGTGCTGCTTCCTGAATGGCGGAACGACGATTAGCCACGAATCGTATTGGTCAGGTTCATCATTTGATCACTGGACGACAATGCACGCGCTGCCAGCTGATATGCGCGCTGTACATTCATCATATCTGTCATTTCACTGCTCAGATCTACGTTGGAAGATTCCAGAAATCCCTGACGAATTTCGGTATCTGCCGACATTGTGCCTACGACTTGAGCACGCTGTGCGTTAGCAGGAAGTACAAACAGATTGCCATCCATTTGCTGCAAGCCTTCTGGATGAATTACACGATCTACGCCGATACTTTGTGGAATCTGGCGCTCCTGTCCGTTCTCCACTACCGTTTTGTTCACAACGGTTACGCGTCCTTGTCCATCTGTAGAACGAATAACGCCTTTATCATCAATACCGATATCAGTTTTGGCAGGAACTTTGATCGGATCGCCTTGATTATCCAGTAACAGATACCCTTGAGCCGTTGCCATATAAGCACTCTTCGGATCATTCGCGACCGGGACAAAATGGAACGATCCTTCACGTGTCCAGCCTTCCTTGCCATCTACACTTACACGGAACATGGCATCGCCCTGAATCGCCAGGTCGGTCGGGTTACCTGTCGTTTGCATCGCACCCTGAGTCATGTTCATCGTTACATCGCCCATGCGTGCGCCAAAGCCGATATTGTAGCCACTAGCGGTCGAACGACCAGCCAGCGAAGAAGCTGCACCCGGTTGTTGTTTGACAATTGCAAACACATCCTCAAACGTCGCTTCCTTGCTTTTGTAGCCTACTGTATCTGCATTCGCGATATTATCCGATACAACGCCCAGCTTTTGTTGAATACCGCTCATCGCCACCATGGCGCTGATCATGGAATTGTTCATTATTGGCCTCCTTTGTTTGCCAGTTATTACACAGCAAGTATCTTGCTTTTATTATACACGGCCGACATCGTTAACAGTTTTATCGAGGCTTTTATCATAAAATTGGACAATTTTTTGGTTTGCTTCATAGGCGCGTAAAGCGGCACTCAGTTCAACCATCGATGCTGCTGCATCGACTGTGGAACCTTCCAGATACCCTTGGCGCAATTCCACGTTATCTGCCGCTTGCAGCTGTCTTACACCAGCTTCTGCTGTGTTGGCAGCACTGATTTGAAAGAGTCCGTCACCAGTACGTGTCATCAAACCAGGCTGGTTGACGACAGTAATACCAATCTGACCGACCTGCTGCCCCGTTTGCTTGGACGAGATCACACCGCGAGAATCCACGTTATAATCACTCATTGAGCCTTGCAACGTAACTGGGTTGCCATTGCTGCCCAGTACCGCGTTGCCAGTAGATGTGCGCAGATTGCCTGCACCATCCAATTGAAAATTACCATCCCGAGTATACCCGGTTTCGCCATCTTTTCCGGTCACGGCGAAGAATGCCTGTGGACGATACGTGATCGTTCCATTATCTGCTACGTATTTGCCGGAAGCATCGAAAGGAATATTTTGTCCGGTAGCCGGATTAGGCAGATTCATTTCCGATACAATTGCAAAATCATCCAAGGAGTTTGTCTGACGCACATCACCTTGTACATTGACAGACACACTTTCCTCAGCCAGGACGCCAGTATTAATGCGACCGATTTGACGGCTTGTTTGTCCTTGGTCACCACCACTCAGGGAAATGAGCATTTCCGGGAACGAACGTTCAATGCTCTCGACTTCCTTATAACCGGGCGTATTGATGTTTGCAATGTTCTGCGTAATGGTATCATGACGGCGCTGTTGTGTAATCATGCCAGAAGCGGCAGTATAAAGACCTCTTAACATTACCGGATACTCCTCTCACTTCTCAAAATTCCGTCTCTGTTCCGTATCAGTCAGCAGGGATTCTGTCGGGTTACTTCTTTATTTTACCGCAAATTAACAGGATGTTCATGTATTATTGCTATATTAAATGCGAAAAGGCATAACTATACTGTGATTCGTTATTATTTATATCGGCATGCCTAGAACTTTTTTTTAGATACTTTATCCAAATTATTTAACATAATTCCAGTTCCTTTAACGACACAGTGCATCGGGTCTTCAGCAACTAGTACGGGAACATGCAGTTCCTGAGACAACAATTCTTCCAGACCGTCCAGCAACGCACCACCACCTGTTAAAATAACACCGCGGTCGATAATATCTGCCGACAATTCTGGTGGAGTCTGTTCCAGCACCATTTTGGCAGAACTCACGATGGACAAAATGGTATCGGACAATGCCGCTTGCACTTCGCTTGCTGTAATCGTTACTGTCTTCGGCAGACCAGTTACCATATCGCGACCACGAATATCCATCTCACGCTGAATCCCGTTTGGACGTACAGTAGCGATATTCACTTTGATATCTTCAGATGTGCGTTCACCGATCAGCAGTTTATATTCATTTTTGATATAACGCATAATGGATTCGTCGAATTTGTCGCCTGCTACTTTGAGCGATGACGAAGTAACGATGTCCCCCATCGACAAAACGGCAATATCGGTTGTGCCGCCGCCGATATCGATAACCATATTACCACTTGGCTCAAAAATATTCATGCCCGCGCCAATCGCAGCCGCTTTCGGTTCAGCTTCCAAAAATACGTCCTTCGCACCAGTACGCTCTGCGGCTTCACGGATCGACTTTTGCTCCACAGACGTAATGTTCGTCGGCGCACAAATCAAAATGCGCGGATGACTGTACCAGTTACGCGCGCCTACTTTATTAATAAAATGTTTGAGCATCGATTCTGTCACTTCAAAATCGGCGATCACGCCATCACGCAGTGGACGAATAGCCACAATATTCCCTGGTGTTCTGCCGATCATCCGGCGTGCTTCTTCACCGACAGCTAGTACGCGTTTGGTGTCTGTTTCCAGTGTTACGACAGATGGTTCGTCTAATACTACACCTTTACCTTTTACGTGAATGAGTACGTTTGCCGTACCCAGGTCAATTCCGATATCCTTGCTAAACATGTCAAGAGCCTCCAAAAGTCGTATTTCCGGTAAAAGAGTCTCTTATCACCACACCGTCTGGGCGAATTCACCAACAAAGCTGTCTGTAAGTTTGGTTGCTGCCATGGATCACAGAATTCGCATTTCGTCCAAATGCTCAGATCGTCAAACTCTAATCACGGTCAATCTTTATTAAAATTAGCATAATTGCATAGTGGATTCAACGATAATGTTCGGGATTTGGCGGAAGTAACAGTAATGTAACCACGCAAAAAGCCGGACACGAGGTCCGGCTTCAGCTAATGGTACTATGCAAGGCTATATTCGCGAACATAACGGTCATCCATTTACACGCTCATAGCGTATATGAAGTAACCGGTATTCCGCGTGTCAAGCCAATGATTTAACATTACACACCAGTTGGTTGTACATTCAGCATAGATACATTTGCCGACTTAGCTTTTTCAGCCAGTACAGCAGCTGCTTCATTTGCTGATGGTACAGCTTTGACTTCGGCATCTTCCAGACGCCAGATATCAGCACCCAGACCGGACAGCTTCTCAGCCAGATGTACATAACCGCGGTCGATATGATGAGTACCGCCCACTTCGGTTGTACCATCGGCAATCAGACCAGCACAGATCAATGCAGCACCAGCACGAAGGTCGGTTGCGCATACTTTGGCGCCAACCAGTTGTGGACCGCCTGTGACGATGGATGTTCTGCCTTCGATACGGATACCCGCATTCATCAGGTTGAACTCGTCCACGTGCATAAAGCGATTTTCAAACACGGTTTCGGTAATGATGCTAGTTCCTTGAGAGCCGAGCATCAGCGCCATCATTTGTGCCTGCATATCCGTTGGGAATCCAGGATAAGGCAACGTTTTGACATCTACAGCACGGAGCGGATGATTGGCAACAACACGTACACCATTCTCATCCGGTGTAATCTCTACACCCATTTCTTCCATTTTGGCGATGACTGGACCGAGATGGTCTGCAATCGCGCCTTCTACATATACATCGCCGCCAGTGATGGCAGCTGCTACCATATACGTTCCCGCTTCAACACGGTCAGGAATCACGGTATGTTCAGTTCCATGCAGTTTTTCCACGCCTTCAATGCGAATCACGCCTGTACCTGCACCACGAACTTTGGCACCCATTCCATTCAGGAAATTAGCCAGATCCACGATTTCCGGTTCTTTGGCAGCATTCTCAATCGTTGTAATGCCTTCTGCCAGAGTCGCCGCCATCATGATGTTCTCGGTAGCACCCACACTTGCAACATCCAGATAAATCTTGGTGCCGCGCAGTCTGCCATCGCATTTGGCTTCGATATAACCATGGCCGAGATTGATCTCTGCGCCCATCGCTTCAAAGCCTTTCAAATGCTGGTCAATCGGACGTGTGCCAATCGCACAGCCGCCCGGCAACGAGATACGGGTTTTGCCCAGACGGGTCAACAACGGACCCATTACCAGAAAAGAAGCACGCATTTTGCTAACCCACTCATACGGGGCTTCGCAAGAAGACAATTCCTGTGCATCGACATGGATTGTCTCGTTCTGGTATGTAACCACAGCTCCAAGCGATTCCAATACTTTGTTGATAGTCATTACATCGTCAAGGGAAGGTGCTTCGTGAATGATGCTTACACCTTTTTCTCCCAGTAAAGAGGCAGCAATAATCGGGAGAACTGAATTCTTTGCCCCGCTAACTTTGACATTCCCTGTCAATCGCTTGCCACCGCGGACGATAAATTTGCTCATTAGGATTCCCTCCGCGCGTCATTTTGCTTGTCCGGCATTATAAAGTGAATGTGAATAGTAGGATGAACATGGCGATGGCCCTGGAGGTCATGCTGTCTGATTAATGAAGATGCCAGCCTGTATGCTACGTTATTCGCTTTCGGTTTACGATGCCTATTGCATGTAATTTGGATTTAAAATTGAATGTAATGGTTGAGTTCCAGCGGTTGTCCAGTTTCAAACATGAAGTCAAATGTGCGGTTACGTGAATAGAAATAGTACGGCGGCTTAACAATTGAAATAAGCCTAACACACTTATAACCGTAATCCCCACATTCAAAACATAAATCGCAGTGCCTGTGTCCACTGGAGATAGTCGAGCAAAAACGCGGATACGAAATGCCCAAGCACAATCGCCAGCAGTAAATGAAGCATTTTACCAGCAGCACTCTTGGGATGACGAACCAGCAGATCAAACTTAAAATTTTGCAACGCCCACCATGAAAGACCAATGCAAAGCAGCGAGATGATAATGGATAGCAAACCGTTTGTGCCGACAGCGGCTCCCGCATCTACTGTGCTCATTCCAGCTCACAGCCTCCTTACTTAAATTACTTGGCAATCAGTCTTTTATACGGACTATTCTATAATACTTGCCCTTTAGCAAAGAATCTAGTCCCAAATTTACAAATTTCACCGTATACATGGCATATTCGTGCATTTCCTGAAAAAAAACAAGGTTTTCGCGTGTTTCATGCATTCAAATCAGCTTTTTTCAGCGAATATCTCGGAAATACAGATGGGTCTAAACACCCAACCACACAAAAACAGCCGGACCGTTATGATGACGGGCCGGCTTGTTTCTATTATCGGTTTTCACCTGAAGAAGATACTTTGATACGGTTCATGGCGCGTTGCAATGCAAGCTCGGCGCGACGGAAATCAACATGATCCTGACTAGAGCGGTTGCCCAGTCGGCGTTCGGCACGCTCTTTGGCAGCGCGTGCGCGTTCTACGTCGATATCGTTTGCTCGTTCCGCACTTTCTGCGAGTACGACCACTTTGTCGGGACGCACTTCCAGAAAGCCGCCCTGAATCGCAAAGGTACTTCTTTTGCCGCCAGCCTGGAATGTCAACGGCGCCACTTTGAGTGGAGTTACCGTTGGAATATGGCCGGCGAGAATGCCCAATTCGCCTTCGACACCTGTGGCGATCAAACGATCCACCTGTTCGGAAAAGACCAGGCGCTCAGGTGTGACGATTTCCAATAAAAACGTGCTCACTTTCATCCCTCCTCACGTTTTGCAGGCATGCTCTTACAGTGTTTTCGCTTTCTCCACTGCTTCCTCGATTGTGCCTACAAAGAGGAATGCCGCTTCCGGAAGCTCATCGTGTTTACCGTCCAGAATCTCTTTGAAGCTACGTACAGTTTCTTTAACCTGTACATAACGACCTTTGATACCGGTAAACTGCTCGGCTACGTGGAAAGGCTGGGACAGGAAACGCTGAATTTTACGCGCACGCGAAACGGTCAGCTTATCTTCCTCGCTCAGCTCGTCCATACCGAGGATTGCGATAATATCCTGCAACTCTTGATAACGAGCCAGAATGCGTTGTACGCCTTGAGCTACATTATAGTGCTCTTCGCCAACAACTTCTGGAGTCAGGATACGAGAGCTGGAAGCCAGCGGATCAACCGCCGGGAAAATACCCATCTCGGAGATTTTACGCTCCAAGTTGGTTGTTGCATCCAAGTGGGCAAACGTTGTTGCCGGAGCTGGATCCGTATAGTCATCCGCAGGCACGTAGATCGCCTGAATGGACGTAACCGAACCTTTTTTAGTAGAAGTGATACGCTCTTGCAGCTGACCCATCTCTGTAGCGAGGGTTGGCTGGTAACCTACCGCAGACGGCATACGACCGAGCAAGGCGGATACTTCAGAACCCGCTTGAGTAAAGCGGAAGATATTATCGATAAACAGCAGTACGTCTTTGCCTTCTTGATCGCGGAAATATTCCGCCATGGTCAAACCGGTCAAAGCAACGCGCAGACGTGCGCCCGGAGGCTCGTTCATCTGTCCGAATACCATCGCTGTTTTGTTGATAACGCCAGACTCTCTCATCTCGTGGTACAGGTCATTACCTTCACGAGTACGCTCACCAACACCGGAGAATACAGAGATACCGCCGTGCTCTTGTGCGATGTTGTTGATTAGTTCTTGAATGGTTACCGTTTTACCTACGCCGGCACCGCCGAACAGACCGATTTTACCGCCTTTGGCATAAGGTGCGAGCAAGTCGATAACTTTGATCCCTGTTTCCAGCATTTCTGCTTGTGTCGACAGTTCATCAAATTTCGGTGCTTCACGGTGAATCGGGTTATTGATCTCGGAAACAACATCACCCGCTTCGTCGATTGGCTGACCGAGTACGTTAAATACGCGACCCAGTGTTACTTCACCAACTGGAACAGAGATCGGTGCACCCAGATCTTGTACTTCCAAACCGCGCACAAGGCCATCTGTGGAAGACATTGCAATACAACGCACCAGGTTATCACCTTGGTGGTTGGATACTTCAAGCGTCAGGTCGATCTTTCTACCGTTTTCCAGTGTCGTATCGACCTTAAGTGCGTTCAGGATTTCCGGCAGTTGACCGCGTCCAAACTCAACGTCGACAACCGGACCCTGAATACTTACAACGCGTCCTGTATTCATTATCCTTTTCCCTCCTACTGACTTGCTGTATCAAACCATATTGGAAGCGGTACTGAATGGAAATGAATCCACCAGCATCCGCTTTGAAGATAAATTACGAATTTGAAAATAGACTGCGAAGCGAACCCTATTTACGGCATGACCGCAATCGTGGTCTGCGCTTCTTAGTTTTGTGCGTTTGCGCCAGCTACAATCTCAGTAATTTCCTGGGTAATAGCCGCTTGACGTGCACGGTTATATACCAGTTTGAGATCGCCAATCAGCTGGGAAGCATTTTTGGTTGCACTGCCCATTGCTGTCATACGTGCACCCTGCTCACTTGCTTTACCTTCCAGCAATGCATTGAAGATCAGAGTCTGCGCATATTTGGGTAGCAGGACAGCCAGTACTTCCTCGGCTGAAGGTTCGTATTCGTAGCTAGCCGTTACTGCACTAGATTCCACTTCCAGAGCATCCATTGGAAGCAGACGTACAGACGTCGGTGTTTGTGTTAACGCGTTAATAAACTGGTTATAACATAAGTACAGTTCGTCGTAACGACCTTCTTCGTACCCTTGAATCGCTGCCTGAGCAAGCGATTTGATATCCGCATAAGACGGGAAGTCCGTCAATTCGGCTACCGAATCGGTGATCGGCATACTACGACGACGGAAATAATCGCGCCCTTTACGTCCGATAACAAACAGTTCGTACTCATCGGTAGAAGAGTGACGCTTCTTAATATCCGCGCTGACCTGACGCAGAATGTTGGCATTGTAACCGCCAGCCAGACCACGGTCGGAAGTAACGATTAAGTAGGCAACACGTTTAACCGGACGTTTGTCCAGCATCGGGTGCTTAACGCCTTTCGTACCAGAAGCGATACTCGCAACGACTTCGCGTAGCTTATCGGAGTAAGGACGTGCAGCTTGAGCCTTCTCCTGTGCTTTACGAAGCTTAGATGCTGCGACCATCTCCATCGCTTTGGTAATCTGTCTCGTGTTTTGAACACTTTTGATCTGCCTTTTTACTTCGCGCATACCTTTAGCCATATGGTTTCACCACCTTAACCTTTGAATCGCGTTCAAAGTCATACGATCACTGTCATATCCAGACGTTGGCTGACAGCACAATCGTGCTCTTCCTAGAGACATCGACTGCTGCAAACATGCCGCAGGTCAGTCGGTCTATACACCTGTATATGGAATATAACCATCTGACCTGAAGATGTGCTATTGCGGAAAAGTTACCGGACGAAGCCGGAAGTGTCCTTTTCACGCATCATTTATAGGATACTACCCGCTATGTACGGGTAGCGGTTCATTCAGAGCCGGTTTTAGCTAGTTGCAAAACCTTTTTTGAAAGATTGGATCGCTTCTACCAGAGCCGCTTCGTTATCGGAAGTCAGATCTTTGGTATCGCGAATCGATTGCAGAACAGCATCATGACTCGTTGTCATGAACGACAGGAATTCCGATTCAAAACGACGTACATCAGCTACTGGAATATCATCCAGATGACCTTTGACTGCCGTATACAAGCTGACAACCTGCTGTTCAACGAGCAGTGGTTGGTTGATGCCTTGTTTCAGAATTTCCATCATACGTGCACCACGGTTCAGACGGGACAATGTCGATTTATCAAGGTCGGAACCGAACTGAGCAAATGCTTGCAGCTCGCGGTATTGCGCCAGATCCAGACGCAGTGTACCAGCAACCTTTTTCATCGCTTTGATCTGTGCGGAACCACCGACACGAGATACAGAGATACCTACGTTGATCGCTGGGCGTTGACCTGCATAGAACAGCTCGGACTCCAGAAAGATCTGACCGTCGGTAATGGAGATTACGTTCGTCGGAATGTACGCCGATACGTCGGACGCTTGTGTCTCGATAAATGGCAGTGCCGTCAGGGAACCGCCGCCTCGTGCGTCACTCAGTTTCGCTGCACGTTCCAGCAAACGGGAATGCAGATAGAATACATCACCAGGGAAGGCTTCGCGACCCGGTGGACGACGGAGCAGCAAGGACAGTTCGCGATAAGCAGCTGCCTGTTTGGACAGGTCATCATAGATGATCAGCGCATGTTCGCCTTTGTACATAAAGTACTCGCCCATTGCGCAGCCCGCGTAAGGAGCTATGTACAACAGTGGGGATGGATCAGATGCGGATGCAGTTACGATAATGGTGTAATCCAATGCGCCGTGACGACGCAGCGTTTCCACTACTTGTGCTACTGTGGATTGCTTTTGACCGATAGCGACATAAATACATTTTACGCCTTGGCCTTTTTGGTTGATGATTGCGTCAATCGCAATCGCCGTTTTACCTGTTTGACGGTCACCGATGATCAACTCACGCTGACCACGACCGATTGGCACCATCGCGTCAATCGCTTTGATACCAGTTTGCATAGGTTCATGAACCGATTTACGGTCGATAACGCCTGGTGCAGAACCTTCAACCGGACGGAATTCTGTTGCTGCAATCGGTCCTTTGCCATCTACAGGTTGACCCAGTGGATCGACAACACGGCCCAGCAGAGCTTCGCCAACAGGAACTTCCATGATGCGGCCAGTACGTTTTACCTGATCGCCTTCGCGGATATCTGTATATTCACCAAGGATAACGACACCGACATTATTAGCTTCCAGGTTCAGTGCCATACCCATAACGCCATTGGAAAACTCAAGCAGTTCGCCGGACATTGCGTTTTGCAAGCCGTATACACGAGCGATACCATCGCTTACTTGGATAACGGTGCCGACTTCAACGACTTCAATATCGCTTTTGTACTGCTCTATTTGACTTTTAATCAATGTACTGATTTCTTCAGGTCTGATACTCAAGTCAGTCCCTCCTGTCTCTTATGCTTGTTTCCGAAAAGACTTTTCCAAACGTTCCAGTTTACCTGAAACGCTGCCGTCATACAGCTTGTCGCCGATGACTACTTTGAGTCCGCCAATAAGCGACTCATCAATTACATTTTGTATACGAAGACGCTTGCCTGATAATTGACCGAACGTAGCGGACACTTCCGCCTGCTCTTGCTCGGTTAATGGAAACGGTGTGTACACAGTCGCATCTGCAACATTCAGCGTGTCGCTGACAATATTGTTGTAGCTGCTCAGTAGTTCGGGAAATACCTCATATCTGCCGCGCTCAATCAAAAGCACCATCGTACGCAGCAGGGCATCAGAAACTTTGCCCGAAAATACGTTATCCAGCACCTTTTCCTTATCAGCCAGCGATATATTCGGCGTAGCGATAAAATTGCGGAATTCATGATCCGCTGCCAGCGCGTCGACAACGGCTTTCAGTTCCTGACCGGTTTCTTCCACACGTCCACTATCGGACGCCGCTTCAAAAAGGGCTTTGGCGTAACGGGACGATACTACAGTATCGCGGCTCATTGTCTGATCCCTACGTCTTTCAGGTAATCATCCACCAGTTGTTCCTGCGCTTTTGGATCAACTTCTTTTTGCAGCACTTTGGAAGCGATTTGTACGGATACAGCACCGATTTCGCTGCGCAGTGCAGCTACGGCTTTGTTTTTCTCATTCTCGATATCGCGAGCAGCCTCGTTTTTGAGACGCACCGATTCTTCTTTTGCTTGATTGATCAGCTGTTCAGCTTGGCTGTTGCTCGTTTGACGAGCTTGCTCAAGAATATCCTGAGCATCTTTACGTGCCTGCTGCAAAGCCACTTTTTGTTCTTCTACATATTGAGTTGCCTGATTGCGCGTCTGAGCTGCTTCGTCCATTTGCTGCTTGATCAGTTCGCGGCGTTTTTCCATCACCGAAAACAGCGGACCAAAGGCATAACGGTTCAAAAGCCAGTACAGGATCAGAAACGCAACGATTACAATCACAAGGTTAGTCCATTCAAAATGCAAATCAGTTCACTCCTTCCCCGAAACTTCCAAATCGAAATACATTCATTTAATGAAGAGAAATGAAAATATCATCCGAATCCTATGACTTCACGTACACTTACGCTAAAAAGAAGGCGCGGATGGCTGTGGCCTTCCCCGCCAGTTGATTTGTTCTTTGTTTATGCAGCAGCGTAGAAAATGAATGCCAGTACGACACCGATGATTGGCAGTGCCTCTACCAGACCTACACCGATAAACATTACTGTTTGCAGTGTGGATTTCGCTTCCGGTTGACGAGCGATACCTTCTACCGTTTTACTTACGATCAGACCGTTACCAATACCTGCGCCCAGTGCGCCCAAACCTACGGCGATAGCTGCCGCCAGAAATGCTAATGCTCCCATTGAAAAAATCCTCCTTAGAGTGTGTAAATTATTATTTATGTTGAGCCCGGTACGAAGGGATATCCAACTTCCGAACTGTAAAACCAGTTACAAAAAACTATCAGATCACGCTCTTCAAAATCGGCAACTGTGCGTCGATAATGAGTTAATGATCTTCGTCCGTCTCCAGCGACTGTGATATGTATACCATAGCCAGAATGGTGAAGACAAAAGCCTGGATGGTGCCGACAAAGAGACTGAATCCCTGCCAGACAATCAATCCGAGCACGGAGGCAATCGCCCCTGCTCCAAACCACAGTGTGGACATTTTAAGCAACACGGAAATCAGTACTTCACCGGCAAAAATATTACCGAATAGACGCATACCGTGTGTCAATAGTTTGGAGAACTGCTCAATCAGGTTAATTGGGAAGAAGAAGAAGAACGGTTTGAAATAATGGCCGAAATAGTGCTTCGGATTCTTCACAATACCTAGGAAGTGAACCAGAACGAATACGATCAGTGCCAATCCCATTGCGGATGCAGCATCAGCAGTTGGTGATTTCCACCAGCCTACCTCAACATACTCTTTGCCTGAATTCAGACCATCGAGAACCGTTGTGAGCGGAAAACCGAAGAAATTAGCTGCTGCAGGGTCTGTATACTTGAACGGAATAACAAGCGGTAGACCGAGCAGATTACTGACAAAGATGAACATAATCAATGTCAGACCAAGCGACAAGAACGGTGCTCCCTTTTTGTAGTCCATTGTACTCGAAATCAAACCCTGTACGAATTCGACTACCCATTCCATAAAGTTTTGCAGTTTGCCTGGATTCTCTACAGACAGATTGCGGGTGGCCAGTTTCGCCAGTGCGAATACAATGATACCACTTACAATTACGGTTAAGATCAGGGCAAGGTCAAACTTTAAATTTCCAATCTGAACTATCGGTGCTTCATGCATTTTTCTCACCCCTTTCGTTGTCGGACTCTGACTTACTTTCGCGACGAGAAAGGATAAAGCCTATAATGACAAGTGCAAACGGTGCAAATACAAGACTTCCAGCAAGGGCGTGAATCTCAAACACCTTCGGAAACTCGACTGCAAGAATAACGGCACCAATCGAAAAAGCCGCCCGCTGTGCAAATCCCAATCCTTTGAATCTCTTTCCTGTGCCGCTAGCTGCCTCATCGGTCATCTTTTGCACCTTACGGGCTAAATACTTCGTATTCACGAAGCTGACCGCCGAGCCCACAATCAGCCCGAAGGCAATGGGACGGTATTCCGGAAGCAATGCGACAGCAAGAAAACAAAGCGCGAGAAAAGCAAAGGTGGTCCGGGTCAGCCAATAAATGTACGCTGGTATTTCATTCATTCGGTTCCCCCACTATTTTCTTAATGATGACAACAATACCTACAATGCCTGCAAACAGACCTGCAAGCACGCCGATGGCAATACCGATTCCTGAACCATTCCACATTCGGTCCAGCCAAGAACCAAACCAGAATCCGGCGAGTGTGCACACAGTCAGATCGATACCGATCGCACTCACCAGTCCAACCGCCTTCCAAGGCGACGAACCGTCTGGTTTGCGCTGTTGTTGTTCTGTCATAACACACTCCACCCTCGGAATCCCAGTTCATTGTACTGAATCGTTCAAGTCTTTGTCAAACCATTTCGCTTTAGCACTTTAACGCAAAGTCTTCACGAAACACCACTTGATACTGTGCGATTGATCACACGTACCCTACAGTATCACTGTATACTGCAATCGTCTTTTTCACAAGACGGCTGTAGGTCCTTTTTTGAACGTTGTGTGAAATTCTTCGGGACGTTCTTCCAAAACACCGTAATGATGCAAAATCGCATTGACAATCCGTTTGGAAGCCTGCCCATCACCGTAAGGATTCGCCGCTTCACTCATAGATGCGTACAGCTGTTGATCGGTCAGCAGTGCATGAGCACGTTCATAAATTTGAGTTTCATCCGTACCAACCAATTCCAGCGTACCCGCATCAATGCCTTCCGGACGCTCAGTCGTATCCCGCAGAACGAGAACCGGTACACCAAACGAAGGTGCTTCTTCCTGCAATCCGCCGGAATCGGTCAGAATCAGATGGGTATGCGGATAGAAATTATGCAGATCAACTACATCCAGCGGATCAATCAGCTTGATGCGTGGATGGTTGCCCAAAATCTCATAAGCCGGTTCTTTGACTGCCGGACTTGGATGCACCGGATACACAATCGCTACATCTTCGAACTCGTCAGCGATGCGTTTCACAGCACGGAAAATATTGCGGTGCGGCTCGCCCTGCGATTCACGGCGGTGTGCCGTCATCAGAATCAGGCGCTTGCCTTCTGCCCACTGCAATACCGGGTGGCTGTAATCAGGCTGTACTGTATATTGAAACACATCTGTTACCGTGTTGCCTGTGATATACACGCTTGACGGGGATTTATTTTCTTTATGCAAATTGCCTGCCGACCATGCTGTCGGTGAAAAATGTAGGTCTGCCAGTACGCCGGTCAGTTGACGGTTCATCTCTTCTGGGTACGGGGACATTTTGTTCCAGGTGCGCAGCCCTGCTTCCACATGACCCACATCGATCTGTTGCATAAAGGCGGAATAACTCGCCAAGAACGTCGTCAGCGTATCACCATGCACGAGTACGATATCGGGATTGGCATCACGCAATACCGGCTCCAGTCCCTGTAGCACGCGGATCGAAATCTCATTCAATGTCTGGCGATCCTTCATCACATCCAGATCGTAATCCGGGGTAATGTTGAACACTTCCAACACCTGATCCAGCATCTGACGGTGCTGTGCAGTTACACAAACAACCGATTCGATATGCTCTGGGTGCTTTTGCAGTTCAAGAATGAGCGGAGCCATTTTGATCGCTTCGGGACGTACGCCAAAAATCGTCATTACTTTAATCTTTTTCATAACTGTGGTTTATACCTCGCTTTACTTAGTTCCGTAGAGACGGTCGCCTGCATCGCCAAGACCCGGTACGATATAACCGTGATCGTCCAGACGCTCATCCAGTGCAGCTACATAAATATCTACATCAGGATGCGCATCCTGTACTGCTTTGACACCTTCTGGTGCAGCGATCAGGTTCATCATTTTGATCTGGGTGCAGCCGCGTTTCTTGAGCACATCGATAGCAGCAATGGCGGAACCGCCGGTTGCTAGCATCGGATCGATCACGATCAGTTCACGCTCTTGCACATCAGTTGGCAGCTTCACATAATACTCCACCGGTTGCAGCGTGTCTGGATCACGGAACAGTCCTACATGTCCTACTTTGGCTGCGGGCAGCAGTTTCAATACGCCGTCCACCATACCCAAACCGGCGCGCAGAATCGGCACCAGACCGAGCATGCGTCCAGAGATTACTTTTCCTTCTGTTTTCACGACCGGCGTTTCAACCGGAATCGACTCCAATGGAATATCGCGTGTAATCTCGAATGCCATCAAGGTAGCAACTTCGTCTACAAGTTCGCGGAATTCCTTCGTATTGGTGTTTACATCACGAATAAATGTAAGTTTGTGTTGGATCAAAGGGTGATCGCATATCACCAGTTTTGCCATGGTTTGTCCCTCCGGTATATGTTCAATAATAACAATGGTAAGTCCTATCGATGCGTATGTATTCAAAACACATGGCACAAGGTTGAGGACCGGGGAACACACTTCCCCCCGTAAATCTTGTCTATTATATCATTACACGAGGTCAATTTCACCAGCAACTCCGACGAATTCATGCAATTCTCGAATATGACAGTATAACGCTTACAATTTCCAGATGATAGCGTATTTATCCTGAAATCACCCAGTACTTACTATTATAATAGGAAATGGCTTGAATGGGGCAAATTATTTTAATTTTTCTCAAAAAATTTATTGTAAAAATTAGCAAGAAAAAAGCCAGCAGATAATTACGCATCTGCTGGCTTTTATGATCGTATGCAGCGACTGATTATTCCGCCAATTGCATATTACATATTGTAAACGAAACGTATGAAGCACGCCGCCGATTCAATCTCAAAATAGTCGGAATGACAGACTGAATTGCACAAATTCAGCTTGTGTGGAATTAATACTTCACTTGTTGATACAGCGGGAATTTCGATGTCAATTCTGCTACGTCTTTGCTTGCTTGTGCCAGTACGGCTTCGTCTTTTGGTGCCTTCAGTGTAGCGGCGATGATCTGACCGATTTTCTTCATCGCTGCTTCGTCCATACCGCGCGATGTCGCTGCTGGCGTACCGAGACGGATGCCGCTAGTGATGAACGGGCTAGTTGGATCGAATGGAATGGCATTTTTGTTTGTTGTGATGCCAACGGAATCCAGCACATGCTCGGCTTCTTTACCTGTGATATGCACGCTGCGTGTATCTACTAGCATCAGATGGTTATCAGTACCACCGGAAACGATCGTCAGACCTTCTTCCACCAGTGTCTCAGCCAGTACTTTGGCATTTTTCACTACGTTTTGTGCGTATGTTTTGAACGAAGGTTGCAATGCTTCACCCAGTGCAACCGCTTTGGATGCGATAACGTGCATCAGTGGTCCACCTTGTGTACCTGGGAATACAGCTTTGTCGATCGCAGCTGCCCATGGCTTGCGACAGATGATCAGACCACCACGCGGTCCGCGCAATGTTTTGTGCGTTGTTGTGGTTACGAAATGAGCATGCGGAACAGGGCTTGGGTGTTCGCCCGCTGCCACCAGACCAGCGATATGTGCCATATCAACCATGAACAATGCACCTACATCGTTGGCAATAGAAGCCAGTGCTTCAAAGTCGATGGTACGTGGATATGCACTTGCACCAGCTACGATCAGACGAGGACGATGCTTGAACGCCGCTTTGCGCACTTCATCATAATCGATCAGGAAGTTGTCTTCACGTACGCCGTAAGCAACGAAATTGTATAGCAGACCGGATGCATTCACAGGGCTACCGTGGGTCAGGTGACCACCATGCGCTAGGTTCATACCGAGTACTGTATCGCCCGGTTTCAGTGCTGCCAGGTATACTGCCATATTCGCCTGTGCACCGGAGTGCGGCTGTACGTTGACATGCTCAGCACCGAACAGTTCTTTGGCACGGTCGCGTGCGATGTCTTCTACGATGTCGACATGTTCACAGCCACCATAGTAACGTTTGCCCGGATAGCCTTCAGCATATTTGTTAGTCAGTACGGAACCCATCGCTTCCATAACCGCTTCGCTGACGATATTCTCAGACGCAATCAGCTCGATATTATCGCGTTGGCGTTTCAGTTCCAGTCCCATTGCTTCCAGTACTGCCGGATCATTGTTTCTCAGTTGCTCCATCATTGTTCATTTTCCCCCTGATCATGTTCATTATTCGTTAAGTGACATTGCACATGCGCTCAGGCATGTCCTATCAATCGCACGTTCCACCATCAGCCGAAGGCAGTGGGGTGTACACCGCGCGTTCGCCGCCAATCAGTTTGGGGCGAGTGCGTGCGGCATTCACTCTAGCTTCGCCAAGCTGACGCAGATGCGTGCGGTAAGGCACAGCAACACGTTTCAAATGCATTCCGATTAACGTTTCTCCAATATCGATGCCCGCATGAGCTTCGATGCTTTCCGCCAAACATGGATCTTGGGCGGTTTGGTACACATAAGCTGCCATCGAACCGCCCGCCTTGGGAATCGGTACGGCAGCGACCTCTGTCCAGTTGTATCGATCCAGACTGGAGCGTTCTACGACTAGTGCACGATTCAAGTGCTCACAGCATTGAAAAGCAAGCTGAAAGCCAAATTCGCGTTGTACGTCACGAATGCCTTCCACCAGCGCTTCCGCAATATCCAGTGTACCGGATGTGCCGATATGCTGTCCGGCAATCTCGCTTGTACTTGCTCCAATGACCAGAATACGATCTGGTCCAAGACTGGCAGCTTCCGCTACCTCACGGGTAATCAATGCCGCATCGCGCCGAATAGCAGCGATCTTCTCGTCATCCTTCATGATCTTTGCCTCCTTGTGCAGCTATAGGATTGCCGGTTTGCAGCCGTGCAGGCTGTTCACCTGCCATGTAGTATCATTATAGCGTGCAGAGGATGCAACGGCGACATTACTTTGTAAAACCGCATCGCCGCTTCACGAAAACATGCCCAAAAGACCAAAAAAAGAGCAGGACACACAGGTTATGACTGTGTATCTGCTCTTTGCCCAGGCGACCGGCCGTATGTTCCGATGCTCCATTGTGGTTAGGTTCCACTCTTGTCGCCAGTTACATCGGATCTGTCTTTGTGCTTCCATCATAAGGCATGTTTTTTGGAAAATCAACCGGATTTGTTCAAAAAATCGATGAATTTCTTTGAACAATACAATTATCGCGGACGATACGCTTCCAGCTTATCCAGCAGCTTGTCCAGTGCAGCGCGAATATCCGCGGCAGCATATTCGTAATCATCGCGCGTACCGCCATAAGGATCAACAATATCAAAGCCGGGAATACGCTGTTGAATCTCGATCAACCGTTCATAATCAGCGGAATCAATCGTACCGCCCAGTGCACGGCTGATTTCAATACCAGCGTGCAGACTGTCGAGTTCTTCCAGATCGGCGATGACGGTAGCGTCGTTTTCTACATATTCCTTGAGTGTATATATTTTGCCAGCAGTCTGGGGAAAACGGCGCAGCACTTGCTGCTTATGGCTACCCGTTAATGTCAAAACCAGATCCGCCCAGTGTATCGTCGTTGGTGTCAATGAGGATGAAGTAAGCTGATCATAAATCTGATGATCATGCAGCACTGCTTCCGCATGGCGAGATACGGACATGCCATCCACGGCAGCAACACCAGCAGAGCGGACTTCGACAGGTATGCCGCGCTCCTTTGCCAGTTTCCGCATAAAGCCTTCCGCCATCGGGCTGCGGCAGGTATTACCGGTACATACAAACAAAATATGATGCATGCTCATACCTCCCGTTCCTTCATAATTCGGATATATGCCCAAGTGGGTCAATCTTCCGTGTCATTCATTATAGCAGACTCTGACTGCCGGGACACTATACAACATACGCTACGTACGAGTAGGTCACTTTACAGATCTGGCTTAGTCTACCGTAATGATCTGTCCACCTGCTGCCTTGGATAAGCGGTTCATCACTGCCAAACCCACCCCGGATTCTGAACAGCCCTGTGCCAGAATATACGTAATGTTGTGATCGTCAAATGTACGCAAACTACCATACAATCGACTTGCCGCCTGTTCCGTTTGTTCAGCACTGCCCAGTGACAATCGCAATGCCGAGCCGTAATCCGTCGTATCTTCGTCAAACGTCAACACACCGACCTGTTCACCACGTTGCTGGGCAGCTAGCAATTGCTGCTGCATCCATGCACCGACATGCGCCGGACTATGACCGATGACAATACTCATATTGCCACGCGGAGCATAGTGCGTATACTTCATGCCTGGCGCGAGCGGTGCGATCTCTGCCGAGACACCTGCCAATCCGGGATCAAGCTTTACATCTGTAGCAATGGTCAGTAATTGCTCACGCGTAATTCCGCCCGGTCGCAAAATAAACACAGTGCCGTTCTCCTTCACCTGAATCACGGTAGACTCCACGCCTACACCTGCATCCCCACCATCGACAATACCATCGATTCTGTCTGCCAGATCATCTGCCACATGAGCAGCAGTTGTCGGGCTAGGGCGACCGGAACGGTTAGCGCTTGGCGCAGCTAGCGGTTTGCCGGAAGCAGTAATCAATGCTAGCGCTACCGGATGATCCGGCATCCGTACGCCAACAGTGCGAAGCCCTGCCGTCACGCGTGGAGACAGCACATCCTCCATTACCGGCATCACCAGCGTTAGTGGACCAGGCCAGAACGCATCCATCAATTGACGCTCCAAGGGCAGAACACGCTGTACCAGTTCATCCAACTGATGATTCTGCGAAATGTGGACGATCAACGGGTTATCTGCTGGTCTTCCTTTGGCAGCGAATACCGCTTCCACGGCTGATGTATTGCCCGCATCGGCGCCAAGACCGTATACCGTTTCCGTTGGAAACGCGACAATACCACCCTGCGCCAGTACAGCTCCCGCTTCTGCCAGCTGTTCCGGTTGCGACGTATGCTGGGTAAGCTGCCAGATTGTGCAAACTTGCGGTTGTGTCTTCCCACTCGCCTGCTGATTGGATTGCGATACCGATTCTGCTTCGTGACTCATGATTGGCAAACCTCCTATCTCCTTGTTCCTGCTATCGATCTATATTTGCTTCATTCATTTTTCAAAATAAAAGGAGTACCGTCTATGTTAGCGCGGTTCTCCTTGGGTATAGTGTGCGATTAAGACGTACTACCTTGTAATTGAGACGTATCAAAGCAACGATCACTCTACTTGCTCCAACAGGTATACTTTCATGCTATCTTATCGGTATCTTCGCATTCAACACAATCGTTATCGTCGTATTCAACGCATACGATAATCTGATCAGGTTGCTTTGCTGCCTACATACCGATCCGCCACTGCTAGTGGCAACTCGTCCGTATCGACCTGATTGTGGATACGAATGCTCATAACCAAACCCATGCACGCCATATTCATCAGCAGCGATGTACCGCCAAAGCTAATAAATGGCAGCGTAATCCCGGTCAATGGCATCAGCCCGATAAACATGCCGATATTTTCAAAAATCTGATATAGCAGCATCGCTACAATCCCGATAATCAGATACGGTCCGGCACGCTCGCGACATTCTAGCGATACAAGTACCAGCCGGTGAATGAGTGTGAAATACAGCAGCAATAACACCGCTGCCCCGATAAAGCCGAACTCCTCCGCTACGACGACGAAGATTGAATCCGAGTATGTCAGCGGCACGCGATCTGCCTGCACCGAGCTGCCCTTCATATATCCTTCACCGCTCAGACCGCCAGAAGCGATTGCCAGCTTGGCATTGCGCGTATGATACACTGCCTTCGCTGTTGCTTCATCCGGCATCAGCCATGGATCGATCCGTTCCATCCAGTGCTCGCGGTTAATATCGACTAGATATTTCTCAATATTATCGTGATACGCTACATAACTATGAATCCCGACTACAATGAGCAAAATCGCAAGTGCGGTTACGAGTGCCGCCTGCGTATATTTCATATTGCCGATCCAGAGTAGTGCCATCGTGATAATCAGATAACTGAGTGCGTTCCCAAGGTCATTTTGCACCATAACGAGTGCAAATGGCACAAATGTAATACCCAGCAATGGAATAATATCGCGCCAGAAGCCGAGTTTTAGCTTGTTCTTGTTCGCCAGCATGACGGACAGGAACATGATCAGCACCATTTTGAACAATTCTGCTGGCTGTAAACTCACACCGCCAAAATTCAGCCAACCCTGCGCATTGTTCAGCGTTTGTCCGACGATCATAACGAGCAGCAACAATGCCAGACCACCGATGTAAATGTAAAGCGAATATTTGAGCCAGAAACGGTAATCCACCAATGCCATCACGAAGAAAACGATAAATCCCAGCGCATAATACATCGCCATCTTGCTGGTGGAATCACCAAACTTGGCACTGGAATGGGTGGCACTGTAGATCACGATCAGACTTGTACCCATCAGCACAAGCAAAATGGCAAAAAGTGGCCAGTCGATCCGCTTCAGCTTTGCGATCATGATTGTCTCCTTTTCGTTCCGGTCCCGCGCTGTCTGTTACAGCATACCGATCACATGCCGTTCGATGCCCGCAAGATCCTTGATAATATGAATCTGATCATATCCGGCAGTACGCACCATATCCGCTACATCCTGTGCTTGCCCTTGCCCAAGCTCAAATGCCACCATCGCTGGCAATCCGCTTAATAGCGACAGCTGTTCCATCATGATCCGGTACGGTCCAAGCCCGTCCGGTCCGCCTGCTAATGCACTTAATGGTTCATGCAAACGTACCTCCGGCTGCAATCCGGCAATATCATCGTCGGGAATATACGGCGGATTGGACACGACAATATCTACGCGGCGTCCAGCAAATGGCTCTAACAGATTGCCCTGCTCCCAATGAATCGGCGTCTGCTGCCGCTCACTATTCTGCCGCGCTACCTGCAAAGCATCCAGCGAAATATCGCTTGCCCAGATATCCCAATCTGGCATCATTCGTGCCAATGTCAGTGCAATCGCACCACTGCCGGTGCCGATATCTACGCAGACTGGACGGTGAGCATGATTGGACGTAGTATCACTTTGCCAATTCTGACTTTGCATATCCGTTATGCCCTGCTGAATTATTGCATCTGTATCTTCAGAATGGATATAATCACCAGCTGAATGTGCAAGATCAGTATCGTTGTTGTCAGGCAGCTCTTGTTCTACTTGTGAAAAGGCCAAATCGGCTGCCAGCTTGGTTACCGACTCGACGAGTAGTTCCGTTTCAGGGCGCGGAATCAGAACGGATGGGGTCACGATAAACACTTCACCGTAAAATTCCTGCTCCCCAATAATATACTGCGCCGGTTCACCAGCCGCTTTGCGCTGAATGACATGCTCCCAGATCTCGCATTTGTCCTGAGGAAATGGCTCTGGTAGCGCCATATAATACGCCGCACCGGACAAGCCCAGCACCCATTCCAGCAGAAGGCGGGCGTTGGATTCCGGTTCCATCACATCATGCTGCTTTAAAAAAGAAGAAGCCTCAACATAGGCTTCCCTTATACTTTGTTGTACCTTCATTCTGAACAGAGGCTGTTGTTCTAACACATCAAGCCTCTTTTGCCATCAGGTCTGCCTGCTCTGCTACGGTCAATGCAGATACGATATCTTCGATCTCACCGTTCATGACCTGATCCAGCTTGTGCAGCGTCAAACCGATCCGGTGGTCAGTAACACGGCTTTGCGGAAAATTATACGTCCGAATACGCTCACTGCGATCACCGGTTCCGACTTTGCTTTTCCGCTCACCGGCGTATTTTGCTTCTTCTTCCTGACGCAACATATCCGAGATACGGGCGCGCAGTACTTGAAGGGCTTTTTCCTTGTTGGAGTTCTGGGATTTGCCATCCTGACAAGTCGCCATAATTCCAGTCGGCATATGGGTTACACGTACTGCCGATTTGGTCGTATTGACGGACTGACCGCCCGCACCACTGGAACAGAACGTATCGACGCGAATATCGCGATCATGAATCTCGATATCTAACTCTTCCGCTTCCGGCATAACTGCGACCGTTGACGTCGATGTGTGAATACGTCCGCCGGACTCGGTTGTCGGAATCCGTTGTACACGGTGAGCACCGCTCTCAAATTTCAGCTTGCTGTACGCGCCGCGTCCATTGATCAGGAATGTAACCTCTTTGAATCCGCCAAGGTCGCTGACGTTCGTATCCAGCACTTCCACTTTCCAGCCTTGCGTATCAGCAAAACGGGTGTACATGCGGTACAGATCCGCTGCGAACAATGCCGCTTCATCGCCGCCTGCCGCGCCGCGAATTTCCACGATGACGTTTTTGTCGTCATTCGGGTCTTTGGGCATGAGCAAAATATGAATCTGGTCTTCCAGTTCATCTTTGCGTGAAGACAATTCATCAATTTCCATTTTGACCATCTCGCGCATCTCATCGTCGAGTTTCTCGCCCTGAAGCTGCTTGGCTGCATCCAGTTCTTCAGTCACTTTACGGTATTCGATATATGCTTCATATGTCGGCTGCAAATCCGACTGTTCTTTGGAATAATCGCGCAGACGCTTGGAATCGCTCGCTACGTCTGGATCGCAGAGCAGCTCGCTTAATTTGTCATAACGGTCTGCCAATGCCTGTAAACGGTCTAACACAGGAAACCACCTCTTTAGTATTCATTCGTCTAACAGTTGTTCGCTGCATCGAATATGCCGGTGTAATCCGGGCGGTGTCTCCTGTTACGAAGACGATCGGGCAGCGTATTTTGTTACGATAGCTGGACAATTATGTGCAAAAAAGTTTGCTTTTGAGACAAGTTCATATCTACACAACAAACTTTGTAAAGATAAAAACAAAACCTCAGTTCCAGACAGCATGATGCCAAACAGCGTGAACCTAGACATATGCGGACAAAACATAAGGTTACGACTCTTAATTATAGCACAGAATATACCGCTTTCCTATCCTAAAATCTGCTGTTTTCACTTCATTTTTGGCGAGTAAACTAGGTTTGCTTCTCCTATGTAAGTTTATCTATACTAAGGATGCCGAAAATGACGGTAATCATTGCATTGCACATTCAAAATCAGGAGGTCTTCTCATGGAAAAGATTACACTGGGTCAACAAGGTCTGAGCGTGTCCAGACTTGGATTGGGTTGTATGGGCATGTCGGAATTTTATGCAGGACGGGATGAGCAGGAATCGCTGCGCACGCTGGACATGGCGTTTGACAAGGGCATTACCTTTTACGATACGGCAGATATGTATGGCAGTGGGCATAATGAGGAGTTTATCGGTCCTTTCATTCGTCAGCACCGCGATGAGGTTGTACTTGCTACCAAATTTGGTAATGTGCGCGGAGAAGATGGTTCGTATCAAGGGATCAAAGGCACGCCAGAATATGTGCGGCAAGCCTGCGAGAAAAGTCTGAAGCGACTCGGCGTTGATGTGATCGATCTGTATTACCAGCATCGTGTCGATCCGAATGTGCCAATTGAGGAAACGGTTGGCGCAATGGCAGAGCTGGTGCGTGAAGGCAAGGTTCGTTATCTCGGGCTGTCTGAAGCTGCACCGGAGACGATTCGACGCGCACACGCCGTCTTCCCGATCTCCGCGCTGCAAACAGAATATTCACTCTGGAGCCGCGATGTAGAAGATGAAATTCTGCCACTGTGCCGGGAGCTGGGTATTGGTTTTGTACCGTACAGCCCGCTGGGGCGCGGATTCCTGACTGGGCAGATTCAATCGTTCAACGATCTCGCCGAGGATGACTATCGCCGTTCGTCACCGCGCTTCCAAGGCAATAATTTCCAGAAAAATCTCGATCTGGTGGAGCGCATCAAAGAAATCGCTACTGAGAAAAACTGTCCGCCTTCGCAGCTGGCATTGGCATGGCTACTAGCGCAGGGCAACGATATCGCGCCGATTCCGGGTACGAAGAAGACGAAGTATCTGTTAGAAAATGTCGGCGCAGTGGATATTTCGCTGACGCCAGAGGAATTGCAGCGCATCGATGCCGCTGCTCCTAAAGGCGCCGCTGTCGGTGAGCGATATAACGAAAGCAGCATGAAGACGATCAACTATTGAATATGGTGTTGGTGAACGATTCGTTAAGATGTGGAGTGAGCTAGCATCATGTAGCAAGCTTGAGCAACCTGTTCGTCCATTGTGATGATCATAGGATTGTTGACGATATTGCGAGTATAGAGAGTCATATGTAGTACGCTGAATATAGAGAGTATATGTAGGTACGCTATAGTATGGATGTTGTTATTCAAAAAGCCGATTGCTCGCAGGGAAAGGAGCTTCGGCTTTTTGAGTATACATATGCAGACCGACTTTATAAAAGCAGCCAAGCAACCGATATAGATCATTGCAGTACCTACCGTAAAATGGCATATTTGCCATGGGCATTGGTTATTGGTCATTATTGTTGGATATCAATAAGCAGGTTTGCAGTAGAACGTATTAGAGCAAGGATAGAGATTCAATACTAATCGGTAGTGCAGCAATAGTAAGTATACATAGATATATGGAGGGTATAGAAAAATGTACAGAAAAGCAGCATTCGGACGCGCTAAAATATATGTATTCCATTGGGTAGCCATTCTTTTCATGGCGTTCGTCAGTTACATCCTTTGGAACGTTGCTTTAGAGCAAAGTGGTAGTTGGATTGCATTATGTTTTACGCTCTTGATTATGGTGTCGCTATGGAACAGCTATAGCGGAACTGCACGGGCACGGCATTATCGTCATGGTAAAGGCTTTATGTATTATCGAATGGCGGATTGGCAAATGATGATGCGAGAATGGATCATTGTGCTATTATGGGCAGCCATTTTCATTATCGTGATCTTCAGTCCGTGGAGCGATCTTACGATTATTGGGATAACAGGTGCTATCGCTATGATTGTTTTATTGTATCAACGCTTTATGACATGGGCACGCAGACGTCGACAGCACATGGATCAGCAACTGATTCACGTTCTGAAGCAGCGCAGAATTTTGAATGAGGAGGAGAATGTTACTGCAATTTATGGGAATTTGAAAGTCTCAGCTATGATTACTGATACGGTAGTTACAGGTATCGACGATTTGCATGTATTTCGTCAGCACGATGCAGCATTTATGGCGCTTACTGAACAGGAGTGTATTATCGGGACTCAGCAACCTGGTAAGCTTTTTGTATATACATCCATTCCTTATTCGCGTATTCATCAACTGGCTGTACTGAGCGGCGGAACGTCATATAAAAACAAATCTCAATATGCTCCGGGTATGATTCTGATTGTCGGGGACGAGCAAGCCCGGCAATGCAATGTCAAATTTTCGCTTGCGACGCCGTCTGTGATCCAGCGGTCTATACGTGAATTACTGAATCAGATGGATATGATGCAAGCTGGGATGGATCGTTTGGAACATCCGATAAACCGGACGCATGATGCGTATATACCGTTTGAGCATGCACGGGAAGTGTCGACGTTGGAGACGTATGCGCCCTTTGAGCGGTAAGGAGCGTTAGCACAATGAACCTACTCAATCGAACCCGCAGAGGCGAATGGAAAATCTACCTCATGCATTGGATTATATGTCTGTTTACACTGCCCCTTTGTTATTTTGTATATGATGAAACAGGAAGCGGCTATTCCTTTGCGCTTGTGGTTACGACGACTGCACTTTTCTGGTTATGGCTCCCGCGTATACTGATACTCAATCCGAAAACATCACACTATCGTCCACATCGTGGATTTATATTTTATCGTCTGTCCCCATCGTTTCGAATGGGATATTTTATCGTCTTTTATGTATTGTTTTTGCTGACAACTATTCTATTGTATATTACCAATGCATTACAACGATGGATGCCTATAATGTGTACATTGATTTTGTTGATTTTGCCGTTCTTTTACTGGTTGTTTATCAAATATCATCAAAGACTGTTACGAGAGAATCTAAAGACTGCACAAGTATTAGTAGAAAAAGGGATTCTATCGGTGAATGATGAACTGGTGGCGGCATATAGCAATCTATCCGGGCACCGATATGAAAATGAAGCTTACTCGGATGATGATATTGAAGATTTGCGTCCTGGCGGAATGAACGGCTCATTTACTTCTCCACTTCATTTTCTGGTTCTGACTCCCTTTGAATTGATTATGGGTACACAGCGTCAGGGAGAAGATTTTGCTTTTACAACGATGCTGTTGCAGGACATCAGGCAACTCTATGTATCGACCAATTCCATGAAGCAATTCGACTCCTTCAAAGAGAATAATCAGTTGATTGTAATCGGAAACGGCAACTATCGACAATATCATTTTGAATTTAGCGATGGTATGGGTACGACGATTCGTCCCTTTGTCCAGCAGTTGTTAATCCAGATGGATCACGCTCATCTCCGGCAAAATCCCGGCTTTATTCCATCGATTCGCAAGCATCCTGCTTATGTGCCGTTTGAACAGATTCCGCTCCTGTCTACAACAGACGAAGTGTATTTGCCGTTTATGAAATAAGAAGATACCGTTAGACACGGTATGAATGTTCCAATATGCAATATCAATCATTTAAAAAACCAAAAAAGCCTGATGGATCACGCTACGAAAGGAACTATCCTTATCGTGCTTGTCTCCATCAGGCTTTTTGCTATATACGCTTATGCTAATGCAAAAGTATCAATGCCAATGATCATCTCCGTCATACTACGCATCTTGTATCTAACGATATCCAAAACACGCATTGCATCACATCTGACGATTCTATTCGCATCGTACATCCTACAACATTTATACGTTAAAACGGAAATGCATCACATCGCCGTCTTTGACGATGTACTCTTTGCCTTCCAAACGCAGTTGACCGCGTTCTTTGGCGCCGTTCATCGAACCAGCTCCTACGAGATCATCGTAGCCCACTACTTCTGCACGGATAAATCCGCGTTCGAAGTCGGTGTGGATCACGCCAGCGGCACCCGGCGCTTTGGTTCCTTTGCGAATTGTCCATGCGCGTACTTCCTGCACACCGGCAGTGAAATACGTGTACAGTCCGAGCAGACGGTAAGCCGCTTTGATCAGACGGTTCAAACCGGATTCTTCCAGACCAAGTTCTTCGAGGAACATCGCTTTGTCTTCGTCGTCCAGCTCGGAGATGTCCGCTTCGACTTTGGCACTGATTGGCACAACTTCTGCGTTTTCAGCAGCAGCAAATTCTTTTACTTTGATTACGTAAGGATTGTTGTCGGCATCGGTTACGCCGTCTTCGCTTACGTTCGCTGCATACAAGACCGGCTTCATTGTCAGCAGATGCAGATCGCGGATGATGATTTGCTCATCGTCAGTCAGTTCTACGCTACGTGCAGGCATATCGCTATACAGGGCTTCTTTGATGCGCTCCAGTACTTCGATCTCTTGCGCATATTGCTTGTTGCCGCCCTTCATGTTCTTTTTGGAACGGTCGATCCGTTTGTCGACGCTCTCCAGATCGGCGAGTACCAGCTCCAGATTGATCGTCTGGATATCGCTAATTGGATCGATTTTACCATCAACGTGGGTGATGTTCTCATCTTCAAAACAACGAACAACGTGTACAATCGCGTCGACTTCACGGATATGAGCGAGGAATTTGTTACCCAGTCCTTCGCCTTTGCTCGCGCCGCGTACCAGACCAGCGATATCGACGAATTCGAATGCGGTTGGTACGGTTTTTTTCGGTACAACCAGTTCTGTCAGTTTGTCCAGACGCTCATCCGGTACTTCGACAATACCGACATTTGGATCAATCGTACAAAACGGATAGTTAGCGGATTCTGCGCCCGCTTGTGTAATTGCATTAAAAAGAGTGGATTTACCTACGTTAGGCAATCCGACAATACCAGCTTTCAAAGCCATTTATATGACAACTCCCATATGTTGAATTGGTGACAGGTCTCATCTGAATTTCCACACTATTATATATGACAACCTCAGGTGTGGCAAACGATTAAACGATAAATTTATCCGCCTGACCTTTTAGCTGCCCTGCAAGGTTGTTCAGATCGCCAGAAATGTTACGTAATTCGGAAACAGACTGCTGCTGTTCCAAGGCACTTGCCGCTACTTCTTCGGTCATAGCGGACGTCTGCTCGGTAGTGGCAGCAATATGCGTCAGATGCTCCTCGACTTCGTGGCGGATATGCTGCATACGGTCAGTTTTGTCCGACAGATCGCTGGCAAGACGCTGTACATCCTCAGACACCTGACTGACCTGCTCAAACGATTCCATGCACTCGGCAATTCGCTGTTCCTGCTGCTCTGCCGACGTCAGACTGCGAGCGAATTCAGCATGAATGAGCACAATCTGCTGCACAAATTGTCCCAAAATGCGATCAATCTCACGGATCGATTCGCCAGACTGCTGCGCCAGCTGTCCCATTTCATTGGCAACGACCGCAAAGCCGCGTCCTGCTTCACCGGCACGAGACGCTTCGATGGAAGCGTTCAGCGCCAAAATTTGCGTTTGCTTGACGATGTCCTGTACTTGTCCGCTAATGCCGGAAGCTTGCCGTGATTGCTCTGCCAGTGTATCCGACAGCTGCTGCAATTGCTGCACGCTGCTCACATTGGCTTTGCCCTGCTCTAGCAATAGTTCATGCTCATGCAACACCGTATTGCGTACTGTAGTCAATTGTTGTGCGGTAGCGCCGAATTGATGCACATAGCTACCAATCTCGTCCATGATCTGACCAAGACGCGCGGACTGGTCGACCGATTGTTCCGTTTGCTCTGCCTGCTGGTTCGCACCAGAAGCGATTTCCTGAATAGCACGTGACAATTCCTCTGTCTGACGCAAAGTAGCACCGGATACTTCGCTAATGTGACCAGACGATTGTTGCAGAGTATCCGAGCTATGCTGAATGCTGGAGATCATGTCAGTAATATGAGCGATCATCGCATTGTTCAGATCGCTGATCTCGCCCAGTTGATCGCTAGTAATGCGTTTCGATGCAATGGTCAGATTGCCTTCCGTCACCTGCTCCATGCTATGCTTGATCTCTCCTACTTGACTCAGCGTGCGCCGGATGAAGATCATCGCAACAATCGCTGCCAACAGGACGACAGCTGCGAAGATTGGGATTACTAGCTGATAAGCGGTCGTCAACGTACTCTTGTACACATCACTGACCGTTTTCGCCGGAATATCGATGCCGACATAACCAATCGTCTGACCGCTGCTATCTTGAATCGGAGCAAAGGTAGAGAAAAATTCGCCCCATGTATCATCCGCAACAAGCGGTGTCGTCACAACCTGCCCTGCCAGCACTTGACGATCTACCGCACTGGAGAAGACAAAATCATCACCATATGCGCTGTAATTATCATCATCCCACGGCGCTCCATCGACGGTATAGATCCATTTATCGTCCACATGATTGAACATATACACATACATCGCACCCGTCTGCTCGCGCAGCTTGATCAATTCGTCGCGTAATTCCTTATAACCTGTCGTCTGCTCAGGATCAGACGACGTATTCACCGATTGAATGGCTGCTTGATCTAAACCGGCTGCTGTTTTGGTCGTCAAAATGACATTGTTTTGCTGCAAAGTGGACAGCGAAGATTGCTGAATCAGATGCTGGGTCGTCCACATCGTCAGCAAGCCGATCATCAACAATGGCACTAAAATAATCAAATATAATTTCAGGCGCAATCCTGCCCTGATGCGTCGCTTTGTATTTCTCATGCTGGTTCCTCCCGGGTGCTCATTTCGCTGCAACAGAGAATACGTTCCGTTGTCGCAACATTAACTTTAACCTTCCTATTATCGACGCCTGATCAAGGATTATGTATACTTCCTCGGTAACTTTCACGGAGTTTACCTATTCTCTGAAAATGAATCCGCATACAGGGTAGACAACGATCCAGCATCCATTTTCCAACAGCAAAAAAAGCCCGGACAATGTCCGAGCTTGAGCTTGATCAGAGGATTATTTCGTTATGCATACCATCCCTTAACCGAAATAAGCACCCTTCTCATACAGATGCTTACTCTGCTGAAGGTCTTCAATATTGCGTGCGCCAACACCAAACATCGCAGCAGATAATTCAAACTCAACCTGCGCCAATACCTGTTCCAGCGCTTCGATGGAATCGACTGCTGCACCGAGCAGCGAGCGTCCGAATCCTGCTAGATCGGCACCGAGAGCGATAGCTTTGGCAGCATCCACGCCGTTGTGCAGACCACCGCTACCGATCAGTGGAATCTCTGGCAACGTACGTCGCACATCCACGATGCAATCCGCCGTTGAATTTCCCCAATCGGCAAAAGCTTCCGCTGCCGCGCGTCGCACAGCATCATGGCTGCGGAATTTCTCGACCTGACTCCACGAAGTGCCACCTGCACCCGCCACATCGATAAACGCTATCCCAGCATCCGCCAGTCTGCGTGCTGTTTCACCGTCAATACCCCAGCCGACTTCCTTCACGCCCACTGGCACATCCAGCTCGCTTGCCACCTGCTCCATCCGTGACAACAATCCGGCAAAATTCACATTGCCTTCCGGCTGAAACACTTCCTGCAATGTGTTCAGATGCAGCACCAGCGCACTCGCTTCCGCCAGTTCGACCGCACGACGGCATTGTTCCACACCGAATCCGTAATTCAACTGTACTGCGCCAAGGTTGGCGATCACCGGAATATCCGGCGCTTCCTGACGAATATGAAACGTCGCCGCTAGTTCGTCATGCTCAATCGCCGCGCGTACCGAACCGAGCCCCATCGCCCAGCCACGATGTTGCGCTGCTTGCGCCAGACGGCGATTGATCTGCCCGGTCGCTTCGCTGCCGCCTGTCATGGAGCTGATCAGCAGCGGTGTACGCAATTCCATGCCGAATAGCGATGTTCCCAGCTGCACATCAGCAAAATCCAGTTCTGGCAATGCCTGATGACGGAAACGATATCGTTCGAACCCGGATGTTACGCCTTCGCCGGCGACATTTTCCTCCAGACAGAGGCGGACATGCGCGCTTTTGCGATCCGAAATATGTCCCTCTTCGGGATGATTATGCTTCATAGTTGCTTCCTTCCTTGATCAGGATATGTAGGCAATCGACGTTTGACGCATAGAAACGGACATTTGCATCTTCGTCCCTTGCACTGTTTTCCCGCCAGATCATTTCTCATATGCTTCACTATACCAGCAATTGCGCATATTCCAAACCGTAATGCAAATCTACTCTTACATATGGCATACTTGCGGATCTATCAACTTTGCGATACACAGCATCAGCACTCACCTGTGCGAATGTTCGGCGATGTGACGTGCAACCAGTTGACCGGATAAAGTAACAATCGGCGTGCCACCGCCCGGATGTGTCGTACCGCCTACATACCATAATCCTTGTACATCCTGACTACGATTGCCCGGACGGAAAAAGGTCTGGCGTGCGCCATTGGATGAAATGCCATAAATGGCTCCTTTGTGCGCATACGTATCCCGCTGAATATCCGCTGGCGTATAATGCTGCCATACCTCCGCCTGACGAATGCCGGTCAATCCATACTGTTCCAGCATACCGGCAATCCTTTGTCCATATGCGTGTTGCTGCTCCTGCCAGTTCCAGCTGTTCGACGTGTACGGCGCATTGGCAAGAATGAACAGATTGCTGCCACCCGCCGGTGCCATCTCCGGTTCAGAATATCCCGAATGACAAATGTACAGCGTCGGATCTGCCGGTGCCGTACGTTGCGTGAAAATATGCTGAAACTCCGGCTCGTACTGCTCCGGGAAAAATACCGTGTGATGCAGCAGCTGATCATATCGCTGCGGCACCCCTGCCAGCGTGACAAAACCGGACAACGATGGCTCATAGCTGTCAATTCGCCGATCACTGAGCGATGGACGCTGCTCCGGTTCTAATAGCATACGGCTCGTACTAAGCACATCGCCATTAACGATCACCAGCGGCGCTTCATAATGACCACGATTGGTATCCACACCAGTCACCTTGCCAGACGTAGTTAGAATCCGGTTCACTTCGGTTCCGGTCTGGATATGTATGCCTAGCTCCAATGCCAGCTGTTCCATGCCGCGAATAATCTGATGCGTTCCGCCTTGGACACCGTATACTCCATCGTTCGCCTCCACATGCGCCAGCATCGCAAAGATCGCTGGTGCCGCATAAGGCGATGCGCCCACATAAGTCGCATAACGACCGAACATTTTCAGCGTATGTGGATGGTTGAAATATCGCTGTAGCAGCTGTTGCAGCGTCGTCAGCGGACGCACACGCAGTAAACTTTTCCCCATTGCTGGCGTCAGCTTATCCTTCCACGACAATAGCAATGTATTCAGAAAACGCGAATCCGCCTCACGATACAGCGCCTGTGCTTCCTGTAAAAAGCGCTTGTACTGCATGGCATCCTGCGGGCTGAACGCAGCAATCTGCTGCGCGGTCACATCCGCATCCCGGCTCAAATCGACAACATGCCCGTCGGCAAACACATTGCGAGTACGCGGCTCCAATTCATACAACTGCACATACTCATCCATAGAACGCCCCGCCTGTTCAAACACACTGCGGAACACATGCGGCATCGTAATCGTGCTCGGTCCACGGTCAAAATGGTATCCATTGATCTCCACCGCTTGTAGCTTACCGCCAATCGTCGGCTGCTTCTCCAATATCGTGACTTCATAGCCGCGCGTAGCTAGTCCAATCGCGCACGATAATCCGCCAAAGCCGGCTCCGATAACGATAACCTTGCGTTGACCAGAAGATGTATTGATATTCATCCGTACGTCCTGCCTTTCCAGCTGTATCCTTTGCCATTCAGACTGCTGATCCATGAATCCAGTAAAATCAGGATCATACCTATCGCACCTAGCGGCATCAGCACACCCATCCAGAACGGCTTGCCGCTGAATTGATCGATGATGCCTTTCGTAATCATTCCAATCAGTACCGCAGCCGCAGCCCAACCTACAATAACCGGTTGCAATGTGACGATACCAACAAGCAATGATACGAGCGGCAGTAGAAATAAAAGTGTATATATCCCGACAATACCGAGTACCAGCCAAGCATTGCGCCCAGTACCGACAAAGATATTTTTCTTATACCCTTCCCATACTTGCGCTGCATTCCGATACATGCGAGCGGACGTATGACGATGTACATCCGCCAGCGTCACCGGATCACCTACCGATTTGACGGCTTTGGCAAGTTCCATATCTTCCACAATATGATTGAAAATATGCTCATGCCCACCTGTGCGTGCATAACTGTCTCGATGAATCATCAGCCATGCCCCCGTGACCGCTAGAAAAAAGGGCTTTGGACTGCGACGCACCATTATGATCGGTAGATGATACCCGATAATAAACGCCATCATCGGCACAATAATCCGCTCCAACCACGTTTCGGTATCCATACGTGGAAAGCCGCTGATCAGACCCGTTCCCTGCGAGCGTGCAGTGACCATCGCCGCTTCCAATGCTTCTCGTTCCAAGCGTACATCGGCATCGATAAACAGCCACCATTCGCCCTGTGCATGCTTGGATAGCTGATGACAGGCGTATGATTTGCCCATCCATTCCTCTGGTAGCGGTTTTCCCTGAAATAGCCGGATACGATCATCAATCTGCATCAGCGCCTTAATCTCCTGCTCTGTACCGTCTTCGGAATGATCGTTAATAACTAGAATTTCCAGCCGAATCGTATCCGTCCGACAATTCAGCACCGATTGCAGACATTCGCGAATATTCACTTCTTCATTGCGCGCCGGAATCAAGACTGACAGCAGCGGCAATTCACTATTGTTGCTATGTTGCATTGCGTTTATAGACGTATGCAACTGACTGTTCATGCGCAACTCGGATGGTTCGGGATATATCCGCTCCCATGATTGTCGTTGCACCGTATCGCCAAGCCGCGGCATTTGCCGTATATTCCAGATCGTAAACACCAGCTGCAATCCCAACACGATGATAATCATTTGCAACAGCAATTCCATAAACTCACCTTTTTCTCCACTGGCGGTATTGGTCATATCGGTCATCGGTCGAGCGGCGGGGCGGAATCAAGTTCCGTTCATCCGCCATATTGCCATCCTGCCGAATCATCTGATCGCGATGCCAGTTCAGCTGCGAGGTCAGATGTTCTTCTAGCAATGCTGAACATTCAGCAGAACGTAAATTTTGCCAGTCTTCGCGCAGCGGTTCGCCAACATGTAGCGACACCTGCAAGCGCGCATGCTGAAACAATCCGTAATACAGCGTCACCGGAATGACCGGAGTATGTACAGGTGCTTGCCGCAACAACAAATGAATACCCGGGCGAAAGCCCAGCGGTCTTGTATCCAGATGCTTCATCTCCCCTTGCGGGAAAATCCACACCCGACCGCCATTTTGCAGTAGTTGCCCGCCATAACGCATCGATTGCCGAATGTCACCCGGGCTACTTTTATCAATCGAGAATGCACCCAATTTCCCAAAAAAAGCATACCGCTTCAATTGTCGCTCTTCCATCATCACATAATGATCCGCATGCGACGTCTGCCGAAACGCATGATATAGCAACAGTCCATCCCACCACGAACTATGATTCATAATATAAATCGCCGGCTGCCCAGCAGGAATCACATCCAATCCATGACCACTCATCGCAAACGATTGAAACTGACGGCGTAGCAAATAACGATCATTGTACAATCTGAATATACGATCAAATCCAGCCGATTTACGCGCGGCGATCATAACGGTAACTCCCTTCCGCCAGCAATATACCTACCAGCGCAAAAATGACCGATCCGGTAATGCCATGCTGCCATGCCAGCAACCCGAACATAAGCAGAATCGCCTGATACAACCAGACCGCCTGTCGTCTAATACGCCGCGATAATGTCAGCAACGGAATACTCAGCGACAGCACACCGCCAACGACGAACCATGCGATAAAATTGCTCCACGGTACGCCGTAAAAGCCACCGCTACCACCCCAATGCCAGAAACCGCGTGCATGTGCGACCGGATCAAGTACCAGATCAAGAATAATAATCCATACCCCAACCAGACATGCGCGTACCACTTTTCCCATCCAGCCGTGTAACCCACGTACACTGGATAACAGAATCCCGCCTGTCACTACCGCAATCCAAGCAAAGCCAAGCGTCCACGGCACCCCCCAGATCAGCGCACCTAACGTATTGCTGTACGCATATTGTCCAAACGGCCAACCGGTATGTACACCAAGCCATTCCAGCGCCATGCCGCCCAGCCACATGAGCGCAGCGGCAGACACCAGATGTCGCATCGAGATTACGTTTGCATGACTGACTGACCGGTCGGACAGTGAGGTTTGCACCGTGCTTTTACGAACGAGCGACAGCGCGTATAAGGCATAAAACACGAGAAACAGTCCATTGGAAACATCCAGTACCTTTGGTACACCGATCGTCAGCAGTAATCCTGCTCCGATCACATACCAGACCCAGAATACCCATGCCATCCTACGAAACCGCCGGACGGTTCAGCATATCCATATTCACATCATGACGCTGGGCAATGCCGATCAGCATCATCACCTTCTGCTCATCGCTCACAATCGCGCGCTGTGTAAACACGTCATATCGATTGTCCCGAATGACATCCATAATGCCTGCATAGAACGTCGCCGCAAGTTCCACCGTAAAGGCGCTGCGCTCTGGATATTCGTCCAGATCACCCAATCCGGTAGCGAACCACTGCTCTGCCAGCAGACGCAACTCTTCCATCATGTTTTCAAAATTGGCATTGATCACGCCATCTTCCAATTCCTGCTCCGTATACCCATGTCGCGCCATCAACTCCAGCGGAATATAACGACGACCGCGACGGCTATCTTCGCCAATGTCGCGCATGATGTTAACGATCTGCATCCCTTTGCCAAGTGCAATGCCGGAATGGCGAATCAGCTCGCTATGCTCGCCTTTTAGTACAGGCAATAACATCTCGCCTACTGTACCAGCGACCAGATAACAATAATGCTCCAGCTCGCGCATCGTGGAATACCGAGTAAAGGTCAGATCATACGTCTGCCCATCCATTTGCCGCTGAAACGGCGCTTTGGACAATGCCGGAAACTCGTGGAACAACCAGCGCAGCGAAGGCCAGATAAAATGTCCATCTGCCAGCTCCAACGCCGCAAACTTCGATTGCAATTCACGAATGCTATACGGCGATTGCTCCGGCTCATCCACACTGTCATCAATTAAACGACAAAAGGCATAGATGACATGCACCGCTTCCTTTTGCGGACTCGGCAGCCAGCTAAATGCGTAATAAAACGATGATGAACCCTGACGAATCATCTCTTCGCAGTTTTTCAGATCCATTTCGGTTGCGTATTTCAAATTCCCAACTCCTTTAACATTTGCTGTGCCGCCATTCGTGCGCCCTGCATGACAATCGGTACGCCGCCGCCCGGATGAACGGAAGCACCTGCCGCATACAGACGACGAATGGTCGGAAATGGACGTGGCTGCGGTCGATATACACCGGACTGTCGGATAATCGGGGCAATACCGAAGCTGCCACCACCGTACAATCCGCTTTGCAAAGCGTCTGCTGGCGTACGTACCTTCATCCAATCGATCGAAGCACCAAGACCATGCCAACCGCGCTGCTCTACCGTATTCAATACTTGCTCCACCAGCGCCCCTGTATCCTGCTCCCAAGCGATGCCTTCTGCATCCGTTACTGGAATCAGGAAGTACAATGCGCTGCGTCCGGGTGGAGCTGCTTGATCATCCAGTGCTGTCGGATTGAACACGTACACTGACGGATGCGTCGGCAATTGCCGCTGTCCGAATGTCTGACGCAAACTTTGATTCAGATCATCTGGCAAAAAGAACTGATGGGTCAGCTGATCGTCCCAACGCCGATTGGTGCCTGCATAGATCAGCACACAACCAGATGACGGTTGAAACGGACGGCGACGTGGCTTGAGCTGCGGATGTGCATGCTCCAGCAGTCGGTCGATAGATGGAAAATCGCCATTGAACAACACGCTGTCAAACGACAATCGCTCCCCGTCGGCTTGTACGCCGATACATACACCGTTGCGTACTTCCAGACGCTCCACCGGACAATTGGGCTGAATCGTCACACCGCGATGATGCAGCTCCTCGCCGAGAATTTGCGGCAGTGCGCCATATCCACCTTTGAGCATCCAGATACCAAAAGCATGTTCCGCATATGGCAGCATCGTGTACAGCCCCGGCGACTTTTCGGGAATGCCGCCAATATACAAACTTTGCAGCGAATACGCTTCACGCAGACGCGGATTACGGAAATACAAGCCAGCAGCACTGCTCAGATTCCGATACGCACGCAGACTGCGCATCAAGCCTAGATTACTGCGCGAGAAGAACGAACCTGCATTCGGAAAATCACGCTCCAAAAACGAAGCCTGTCCCCGCGAGAATAACGGCGTCATATCACGCATAAAGCGCTGAAATCCAGCACCCTCGCCGGGAAATAGTCGTTCGATCTCCGCCGCCTGCTGCTCTGTGCCGCGATGCTTGGTCATCACACGTCCATCCGTATAATGAATCCGGTACAGCGGATCACATTCCAGCAATGGCAGTCGGTCACGGCTAATACCCGCTTCTTCCATAATACCGTGCAACATCTCTGGCAGCAGCACAATCGTCGGTCCCTGATCAATCTGCATACCATCCTGCTCTTCAAAAGCAATGCGACCACCCAGCCGATTGCTTTGCTCAAAGATCGTCACGTCCGCGCCGCGCTGACTGAGCAGCAATGCCGTTGTCAGCCCGCCGATTCCGCCGCCCACGATGGCGACCTTTTTACGACGGCTCATGACGGCTCCGCTCCGGCAAGCACGTTTGCGGCATCCTGCGAATGGCTATGGGTGACGCCATCCTGTTTGAAGATCAACGCCGTGCTAATACGCGCTGATTCGAAGATAGTCGGCAAACCGCTGCCCGGATGCGTACCACCACCGACGAGCCATACATTGTCTACTTCCTCAAACTGATTGTGCGGACGAAATGCCATCATTTGCCCCAGATTATGCGTTAGATTGAACACAGCGCCCTGATACACATCAAGCTGCTGCTCCCAATCGAGCGGTGTGAACAATGTCAGCTGCTCAATCCGGCTACGCAATCCTTGCAATTGCGGAATCTGCTCAGCACGGTTCAGCATCTGCTCCTTCACATCTTCGCGCTTGGCTTCCCAGTCTGTTTCGCCGCTCAGATTCGGAGTCGGCATGAGCAGATATAACGCCGATTTGCCCGCAGGTGCCAGCGTAGGATCAAGCCGTGACGGATTATGCACGTACAGAGATGGATCGTCCGACAGCGTCTTAAACTTGGTTACTTCGTCGACGTATTGATGATAATCGTCCGAGAAATGTACGGAATGATGATCCAGATCTACCTCGCCATCAATGCCCAAGTACAGCATCGCAGCGGAGCAAGAATACGTCTTGGCAGCGACTTTCTCCGGCGCATACTTGCGTAATACACCCGGCTCGAACAATCGATTCATCGCCGTCGCAAAGTCGGCATTGATCACTACATGATCCGCCATCACCCGCTGTCCATCATCTAATAATACGCCAGTTGTCTTGCCATTCTCGGTCAGCACACGATGTACGCCCGTATTGGTATGTACGCGTCCACCATGTTCGGAGATCACCTTTGCCATCGCTTCGAATACAGCATGTACGCCACCTTCGGGATGGAACAAACCGTAGCGATGCTCCAAATACGACAAAATGGTAAATGTACCCGGACAATCCCATGCCGACATGCCCAGATATTTGGACTGGAACGTAAATGCCTGCTTCAATCGCTCATCGGTAAAATACTTAGATAAGCGTCCGTACACCGTATCATGCAGATGCAGCTTCGGTAGCGCACGAATGACATCTGCACGCGCATAATCCAGCAAACCTGCAAATGGACGGCGCAGCAGCGGCATGACCTTTTCCAGCTTCACATCTTCCTCTTCCAAATAGCGATAATATCCGTCTTCATTACCGGGAAACAGCGCTGCAATCTGCGCTGCGGTATCCTCGCGATTGCGCGAAGGCTTGAACACGGTATCGCCAAAATGCAAGCTGTATAGCGGCGTCAGTTCTTGCATGTTTACATAATGATGAAGCGAACGACCCGATAGACTGAACAATTCTTCAATGAGATGCGGCATCATCAAAAAAGTCGCCCCACGGTCAAATCGGTAATCGCCGAGTTCCAGCCTGCCAGATCGTCCACCGACTACAGGCTGCTTCTCGAATACATCCACCTCGTACCCGTGACTCGCCAGCAACATCGCTGCCGCAAGTCCGCCCGGTCCTGCTCCGACGATAACTGCTTTGCGGGTAGATTGAGTCGCTTTCATGACATTCCCCTTTGTTCCGAATTAAGATCCTTTGGTAAGGTGCGTAAAAAAGATAAAATTGCAACCATTTACCCATACGCTATATATAAACAATTAACACCCCGTTTGAACACCCTGTCTGTTAGGCTGTCACACATATTCCACAATTGTTATCTGTCGTCTTGCCGTGCTGTAGGCGCGAACAATTGTTTATACAAGTATTTGCTCTGTTTATCATCCTTTTGCTCCCTTTTTGATGTCCGTATTCTTCGTACAGAAGTCTATATTCATCATACCACTCATCTGTGTTGTAGCTTACTGTCTATCTCCTGCACCAAATGATCTGCTTACGATGTAGCAGTTGCGTCAAAGATACGGCTTTGTTGTTATATGGTTAGATAGGATGGATATGCACGGATTCCTTTGCATTGCCACCCCCTTATATTGAAAGGAGTCTATATCCACATGAGCGCATTTTCGGAAAATACTTCCCCCGTGCACAGTTCACGTTCCAGCCGTCATACTAACAAACCGAAGCAGCGTAACGGCTGGCGACTCTCGACTGTCCGCATCTTACTCGGTCTATTGGTGCTATGGCTGATCGCCGTCATGGTCTACCAGACCAACAAACCGCTACCAGCGGGCGTCTCGTATGAGAGTCCCGTTTACAGTGTGGATCATGTGAATTTCTATTATGACCTCACCTATCCCGCCGCCGGATCAGGCGACCGATTTACCCAGAAACGGCATATTTACGATCGTGTGCTGAAGATGATTGACGAAGCGAATCAGTACGTCGTTATCGATATGTTCCTGTTCAACAACTATGTACATAACGGTCAGAAGTACCCGTCCCTCAGTGAAGGGCTGGCAAATAAGCTGATCCAGCGCAAGCAGGAAAAGCCGGATATGCAAATGGTGTTCATTACTGATGAAGTGAATACCGATTACAACTCCACTCCTAATCCATTGCTGGAACAATTAAAGCAAGCAGGCATCAGCGTCGTTATGACCGATGTTGATCCGCTGCGTGATTCTACGCCTGTGTACTCGGCGGTATGGCGTACCTTTTTCCAATGGTTCGGTCAAGCAGGCAAAGGTACGATTCCGAACGCTATGGCAACATCCGGTCCAGATATGACTTTCCGCTCGTATTTGAAGCTGATGAATGTCAAAGCCAATCACCGTAAAGCGATCATCACTGACAACAGCGCGATGGTATCGACTGGCAATATTCACGATGCCAGTGCATACAACTCGAATGTCGCATTTGAAGTACAAGGTCCCATCATCGGCGAATTGCTCAAAGCCGAGCAAGCGGTCGTTAATCTATCCGGCAGTACTATAACATTGCCAACGTACGATGACAGCACCGCAACCGCCGATAATCAAGGTACAGGCGACACTGTAGATCCTGCTTCTGCATCATCAGTCTCTGCATCGTCGACTGCCACCGCTCAAACCGCATCAACTTCGAGTAACACAACCAACACTGTCCATACTGCATCTAGTGGCTCAAGTAACGCCGCATCCGGCTCTACCAACGGTAGCAGTACTGGTCAAAATGGAAGTACGCTTGATCCGTCAACTGGCGGCTCTGGCGATACTAGTGACGGCGGTAGCATCACATCGACCGACTCTACCGGCAGCGGTCCGATTCAGCTGCGTTATATGACTGAAGGCAAAGTGTACGACCGCCTGCTGGAAGCGATCCGTTCTACCGAGAAAGGTGATACGCTCTGGATGGGCATGTTCTATCTCGCTGACAAACAGGTAACGAGCGAGCTACTGAGTGCATCGCAGCGCGGCGTCAATATCCAGCTCATTCTTGACCCGAACCAGAATGCATTTGGACAGGATAAGATTGGGATTCCAAACCGTCCGGTCGCTGCCGAACTAAACGATGAATCCGGCGGCAAAATCGGTATTCGCTGGTACAATACGACTGACGAACAATATCATACGAAGCTGATGTACATCGATTCCGCCAACAGTGATGATCTAATCATCGGCGGCTCGTCCAACTTCACGCCGCGTAACCTCAAAGATTATAATCTGGAAAATGACTTCTGGATTTCCGCTCCGGGCGACGAGCCATTAATGCGTGAGGTAAACAGCTATTTCAATATGCTGTGGAACAACGATGGCGAACAGTATACCGTTCCGCTTAGCGACTATCAGGAAGATACAACATGGCTCAAAGACATCGCGTATCGCTTACAGCTCATTCTTGGCTTTACGACATTTTGATATTTTGGCGATTACTTTGATATTATGCTCTAGCAATCTTGGTAGGCGTCAAACAGTACCATCGTAAGATTCACTCTTTATCTTTATGTTCAATTCATATCAAAACAAAAGCAGGCTCTCCTACAAGCACGATGTAGCAGAGCCTGCTTTTTTGATGTCACTATGTATTTTGTATATCTGTTTGACATCTCAAATTTGTGGTGATACTATTTTAACTAACGACCGTTAGGTAGGTGATATTGTGAATGTAAAAAGTCAATTGCTCAATATCGGCTTGTCCCATTTTGCTCGCGATGGATACGAAGGAGCTTCCCTTGCAAAGATTGCCGCTGAAGCTGGTATTAAGAAGCCATCGATCTACGCGCATTTTGATAGCAAAGCCGATCTATTTTACAAAGTTCTAAAACGAGCGGCACGTGTACAGCAGCATTCCATTATGCGCTATATATTGGAGCATCGGCAGGATACGTTGGAGCAACAGTTGCATGGACTGCTGCATCATATTTTGCAGCTGTATCATACCGACGATACAATCAAATTCGTCGTACGCATGTCCTTTTTTCCGCCGCAGGCATTGGAACAACAAGTATTTCCGTTAATCTACAATATGCTGGATGAGCTGGAACGCCATCTGATCAAGCTATTTCAATATCAATTGCAGCAGGAGCAGGATACGTTGCAGCTCATCGTATCAGTAGAACAAGCGGCACGCGCGTATATGACCTGCGCCGATGGTATCGTCATTGAAGTGTTGTATGGACAGGATCAGCGCTCCATCCAGCGACTTGATACGATCTGGCCGATCTACTGGCGCGGCATTATCGACAAGTCTGAATAGACGCATCGCAACATATCGGAACAACTCAACATTCGCAAGAAATCCAAATGTAGCAAAGATATAGATACAAAAAGGAGTTTGAGTAATCATGAATCGCAACTGGTTATACGTATTGATTGGCGGCTTGATCGAGGTCGTGTGGGTGTCGGGGCTGAAGCACGCTGCGTCACCGGGAGAATGGACGTTAACAGCAATCGGTATCGCCGCAAGCTTTTACCTTATCATTCAAGCTTCACGTCGCTTGCCAGTAGGCACGGTATATGCCGTATTTACTGGTATCGGCACGGGCGGAACGGTAGCGGCAGAGATGCTGATCTTCGGCGAACCGGTACAATGGGCGAAGATCGGTCTGATCCTGCTGCTGATGGCTGGCGTGATTGGATTGAAGCTTGTTACTGATAGTGATAGCAAATCCACAGCAAAGGCAGGTGAAGCATAATGTATTGGCTGAGTCTGATCGCTGCTGGTTGTTTTGAAATATTCGGCGTCATTTGTATGAATCGACTCGTTCGGCAACGCTCTCTGATGAATGTATTGCTGATGATTGTGGCGTTTGGCGGTAGCTTCTCGTTTCTGACATTTGCTATGAATGGCATCTCTATGGGCACGTCGTATGCGATCTGGACAGGGATTGGTACGGTGGGCGGAGCAATTGTCGGCATGCTTATGTATAATGAAGCAAGAAGCGGATTGCGCATTCTGTTTATCGCCATGATCGTAACGTCGGCAGTCGGATTAAAATTGATCTCCTGATGGTTGTCTGTTCCGGCAATACTCCGATCATACGAAAGTGGCGTTACAGACTGCGATACCGATATGGCAATCCACTCGTCACTACATGGTTTTGAAGGAGTATGCACGCATGATTACAACGGTCACGCTTAATGCAGCGCTGGATCTTGTGTATCAAGTATCCACGCTGCGTCCCGACACGGTACATCGCATTCAACACGGACTGATTCTTCCCGGCGGCAAAGGTGTCAACGCCGCCCGTATTATTCATCGGTTCGGTGAACCGGTAACCGCCGCTGGATTCGCAGCCGGTCATAATGGATATCGACTTATCTCGCTGCTACAAGAGGAAGAGATTCCGGCGCGGTTTACCGAAGCACAGGGCGAAACCCGGTTCGCGATTACGGTACTGGATCGGGAACAGAAAACCCAGACTGAATTTATCGAGCAAGGGGTTAGCGTCAATGTACAGCAGCTGGATCGGGTCGAAGAAGCGATTGCCAATCTGGCAGCCCATTCGCAGTGGGTGCTATTCTCCGGCAGTATGCCTAACGGCTGTCCCCCTCCCTTATACGGACGGCTAATCGAGATTGCCCGTCGTCATGGAGCGGCAACGGCGCTGGATACGAGCGGCGAAGCGCTGATGCATGGTATCAAGGCAGCGCCGTATCTAATCAAGCCCAATGAGCAGGAAGCCTGTCAGTGGGCAGGCATCTCGCCCGATTCGGCGGATCGTCCCAAGCGATTGCGTCAGGCGCTCACCGCGATGATGGATTACGGTGTAGAAATGCCTGTTATCTCGCTCGGTGCAGAGGGCGCAATTGCCGCCGAACGCTCGACAGGCAATTTCTACGAAGTGTCTGTACCACAATTGCAGATCGTCAGTCCACTCGGTAGCGGCGATGCGATGATGGCAGGAATGCTCGTATCTGCCAGTCGCGGCGGCTCAACGCGGGCGATGCTGCGGTTAGGTGCCGCCTGTGGCAGCGCCTGTGCGCTATATCCCGGAGCCGGTATACTGGACATGGAAGATGTGTACCGCATCGGCAATCATATCGACATACAACAATCCCCTGAAGCCTAAGGCTCAGGGGATTGTTGTGCGTGCGGGAAAGCGTACATCCATAAAGATCTCACCGGTCTGCGTATCGCTTACGACAAAATTGATTTCATGTGGCACCAGTTCATTGCGTGTATACTGTCTAGCCCAGTCCAACGACGGAAATTCCTTTTCAACCTCACATGATCGGACGACAATCTTCGGCAACATGCCCCTATGCTCGTTCAAGGTGGTCAGCCTCCCTTTACTACTCCATTGGACAATTCAGCTGCGTTTGAAGCCGTATAAACGCATTTTTTGTATAAAAATAACAATTATGGGCTAATATTCACTCCATCACTAATGTCAGATAGTTCCTTAGACGTACCGCAGGTCTGCCGCATAATGACGCAAATCTTCCTGATCCTGTTCCAGATAAGCCAGTACCATCTCCGCCCACTGTCCATACAGGGAATGGGTCGCTTGCTGTTGCAGCTGCTGGCACAATGCCGGAACCCACGGCTGTAAATAATGCTCCATAAAATCAAGCTGCGCTTGAATCACGTTGATCTGCTCCAGCGTATTGCCTTCGCTCTCGGCTAATCGTTCTGCCAGCAGTGACATGAATTCCAATTCAATGCCGATATGATCATCGGTTTCCTGCGCGGTCTTTTTGAAGGTAATGCCTGCACGGGAATAGACCGAATTCAGCATCGCTTCATATCCGCAAGGCTCTTGCCCCGGACGAACATACTCTGCCGCCCGGAAGCCGGATGGCAATCCGTGCTGTTCAAACAGATGCTCATATACGCTGCACTGCTGGTCAGCGTCCTGAATAATGTTGGCAAGGGGTGTATCTTCAAGCGTGAGCAGCAATGCGTGAGGACGAGCGGATAACTGCATCAACCGTCCCGCTTCCCGGCGCCATTCGATCAGCTTGGAAAGGGTTGGTTTGCGCTGCAACATCTCACTCAATAAACGATACGTCATGACCCGGCTGTATAACCAATCTGTGTTCGTCTTCACTTCTGCATTCACCGTCATGTCAATACACTCCTTGTGATTTTTTTCACTTCAAATATGATGTCATTTCAACTATGATTGCACTAATTCACTTCAGGCGGTACATAGTATGAACATGTGACGCCTGTACGTTTGCGAAGCAGATAGCGGACTATCTTTCGCTTGACCATATTGTAACCGATATCACAAACTCCATGTGCATTTTACGCATACGTTCATAAAATGGTCATCTTTTTCCAAAGATTACCTGACAAAATCATGTCCAGTGTCACAATATTTAGAACAAAAGCCGTGACGAACAGTTTTTTAGCTGTCGAACGGCTTTGGGACAATATGCAGTTTGCGTGCCTGTTCATACGCTTGTGGATCATTCATATTGTGTAGACACCATGCTGTCAGATCGCCTTGCATATCAGATGGTTGTGTACGCAGAATATCTTCCAGTGAGAGCTTCCGTACATGATGCTGCCCCAGCCAATCCATCACCTTCAACTGCCCCTGCTGTAACGACGTCGCAAGCGAGGCACGTACACTATGATGATACACCGCATACAGTGGATGCGTACGCTGTTGATAGGTTGGTACCACCGCCTGTACTGTCGGCGTTCCATCATACTGGACTTCGCTGTTATATGCTTCATGTAACAACAGATTCAATAAATTAGTACTAGCAAAAGGCAAATCACACGCACTCAGCACATACCATTCTGCATCCAACGTATTCATCCCCGCATACAAGCCTGACAACGGACCTGCGCCCGGAAACTCATCCTGCGCGAGCGGTATATTCAGAACATCATACTGTCGATCCAGAGCCGAAGCGAGACACATCTGATCTACACACGGTTGCACGGCAGCTACAACCCGCTCGATCACCGTCTGCCCACCGATATCCAGCAATGCCTTGTCTCTGCCCATCCGCCGCGATTGTCCACCTGCTAGTATAATGCCTGCGGTCGCGACTTTACTGTTATTTTGCCGTTGATTCCGTTGATCCATATGATCTATTCATCCTTCCTGTTCCTCATCATCGTTTCTATGCTCCATGATCTATGTTGTCTTCGTTACGTTGGATATATTACGACTATGCGCTTATGGATTCAAATTGTATGAAAACCTAGCTGCGCTAGTTCTACATTTTCATATGATACAGCTGTTATCTACTCAAGAATACAATCACCTTTCCTTTTCAGGCACACGTTACGTATACCGTTATTATAGCGATTTAGCCTGCATGTTTCGCCTATTCCGAATGAGCCGATAGCAATGCAATATATCTAGATTCATAAACCCGCAGATAGCCGCATTTTCATACAAAATGGTTTGTATCCCCTTACAACTAATGATACAGTAAATGCAATGTCCCATGGAAAGGATTGTCGCATCGTGGATTCATACCCAGTCAAGTCTGCCTTTACCACACTTCGGTGGTATACCTTTTTTATTTATGGAACGATGGTGATCTTCACCAGCTTCTTTCAATTATATTTGCAAGATATCGGCATGACCCAGAGTGAGATTGGCGCCTTGATGGCGATTGGACCTTTTATATCGTTGTTCGCGAACCCGTTCTGGGGCTATCTGGGTGACCGGCTGCAAAATGTACGGCTAGTGCTACTACTGATGATGACTGGTACACTGCTAATCGTACAGATCGTTTTCCATCTTAACGATTATGTGGTGATGTACATTGTCATGGCATGCTTTTTCTTTTTCCAAACACCGATGTTTGCACAATCCAGCACACTGATCCTCAACTATATCGACGGTACACCTTACAAATTTGGTGGCTTTCGATTGTATGGCTCGCTTGGATGGGCATTGACTGCGGTTTGTGCCGGACCGATCATTGATTATCTCGGTGTGCCACGAATTGGTAATGTATTTACGATGTTGCTGCTCGTAGCGATTGCGCTGATGCTGATGTTACCTGCACAGGCGAAGCAGCCCGGCGGCGGTGCTGTTATGAATCTGACCGCGTTGAAGCAGATCGGGAGCAATTTGTATTTTATCGGCTTTATCGTGCTCGGTGTGCTCGTTTCGATTCCGAATATGATGAACAGCACCTTTCTGTCTCTGTATGTGATTGAACTCGGCGGCAGCAAAAGTATGGTCGGATGGGCTGTATTCGCATCCTCGATCTTTGAAGCGGCGCTGTTTCTGTTATTTGACCGGTTTCTAAAACGTAAAGTGTCCTTTATGATCGGTTGGTTGGCGCTCGTCAGTCTGTTATTCACGCTACGCTGGCTGCTCATGGCAGAAGCGGTGAGTCCACTGCAAGTCATTTTCATCCAATTGCTGCATGCAGTGACCTTTGGCGGATACTTCTATGTAGGTACGCAATTGACGATGATGTTCGTACCGAATGCGTTCCGCAGCTCGGGGCAAGCGCTGTATACGATGACATGGAGCGGTGTCTCCGGTGTCGTTGCCGGCTTCCTCGGCGGCTGGTTGTTTCAGAATTTCGGTTCCGAGCAAATGTATCTGGCAGGTGTCGCACTGTCACTTCTAGGCGCAATTGGCTTTGCGTTCATGTGGCTGAATATCCGGCGTACCGACTACCGTCTGCCGGATGAAGACATATAATATATAACCAGCAAAATAACCAACAAAAAATCAAATAACCAACAAAAAAGTCGCGGCTCCGTTACAGGGAACCGCGACTTTTGTATAAAATCCAAGATACTTTGTATCCTCGTTCAATGAACTACAGATGCAATATCCATGCTGCATTTGTGCTACCGTTACGCTTTTGGCAGCTTGAACGAACTCTTCATGGATACGACAAGGTTAAACACCGGATCGCCCGGCATCGTGTATTTCGGATCAGCACTGAAATACCCATGACGGAAAAATTGATAACGATCATAGCCTTGTGATTCTTTCAGACCCGGCTCGACAAAACCATGAACGATTTCCAGTGAGTTTGGATTGATGGAATCAAGGAATGTTTTCTCTGGAATCTCATCGTTGCCACCAGCAGTTTCTTCGACCAGCTCTTCTTCCTCGGCTTTGATCAGCGGCTCGTACAGACGGAATTCTGCCGGTACAGCTTGTGTCGCTTCGACCCAGTGGATGGTACCTTTCACTTTGCGATCGGTAAAGCCAGTGCCGCTCTTCGTTTCCTGATCATACGTACAATGAATCTCAGTCACATTGCCGTCGGCATCTTTGACGAAATCATTGCATTTAATGAAATACGCATGCTTCAGACGCACTTCATTGCCCGGATACAGGCGGTGGTACTTGGCAGGCGGTTCTTCCATAAAGTCATCCTGCTCGATATAAATTTCGCGCGAAAACGGAATTTGGCGGATGCCCATCTCTTCGTTTTCCGGGTTGTTTTCCGCGTCCAGCATCTCCACTTGTCCTTCTGGATAGTTGGTAATGACCACTTTCAGCGGACGCAGTACGCCCATCGTGCGCGGTACAGTCAATTTCAGATCTTCACGGACAAAGTGATCTAGCATTTGCAGATCGACGATACCCTGACTTTTGGAGATCCCGGTCTCGAATACGAAGGAACGCAGTGCTTCCGGTGTGAAGCCGCGACGTCGCAAACCAGAGATTGTCGGCATACGCGGATCATCCCAGCCGTCTACAATGTTCTCGTCCACAAGCAGCTTCAGCTTGCGCTTACTGGTCAGCGTTTGTGCTACATTCAGGCGACCGTACTCATATTGATGCGGCTCGGCATCGACATCGCACTCACGGATAACCCAATCGTAAAATGGACGTTGGTCTTCAAACTCCACCGTACACAGGGAATGGGTAATCTTCTCATACGCATCTTCCAGCGGATGGGCAAAGGTATACATCGGGTAGATGCACCATTTGTCACCTGTGTTATGATGCTCCAGATGCGCGATACGATAAATGACCGGATCACGCATATTGATGTTCGGCGAGGACATGTCGATCTTGGCACGCAGTACCTTTTCCCCGTTGCCGAATTTGCCGTCACGCATTTGGCGGAACAGCTCCATATTCTCGTCGACGCTGCGATTGCGGTACGGGCTGTCTTTGCCCGGCTCGGTCAGCGTACCACGATTTTCGCGAATTTGGTCAGCGGTTTGGTCGTCGATATAAGCAAGACCTTTGGTGATCAGCAGTTCGGCTTTTTCGTACATAAAGTCGAAGTAATCGGAAGCAAAATATTTACCTTCCCATTCATAGCCCAGCCATTTTACATCTTCCTCAATGGAACGGACATATTCTTCGTCTTCTTTGGCAGGGTTCGTATCGTCAAAGCGCAGATGCGTTTTGCCACCAAATTCGTCAGCCAACGCAAAATTCACCCAGATGGCTTTGGCATGACCGATATGAAGATAACCGTTCGGCTCCGGCGGGAAACGAGTCACAATGTTGTTCACTTTGCCGGACTTCAGGTCGTCGGTAATGATTGTTTTAATAAAGTTAGAAGGAGTCAAATTTGGGTTCTCCACACCTATCAACCTTTCATCGTTCAGTTTCTGTTCAATACATTCTATTATAACGGTTATATAGACTTAGGCAAGGATAAGCGGCTTTTTACAGTCACGCGAAATGGTAATGAAAACGCTATATTCCCCGCAAAATCCCTTTTGACGAAGATCGGCGAATACGGTAGCATAGATGAATATCATGACTGACTGCATAACAAATTCACTATTATAGAATCCAAGGAGTGTGTATGATGAACCAGATCAAACTGTCCCGTGAAACCCGCGATACACTGATTGCCAACATCCAACAATTTTTTGAAATGGAGCGCGGCGAGATGATCGGTGAGCTGGCAGCAGATGGCGTGCTGGACTTTGTATTAAAAGAAATCGGTCCGCATATGTACAATCAGGCACTTGCCGATTGCCGTACACTCGTTAACGAACGGATGGCAGGCATCGAAGAAGATATTTATGCGCTCGAACAGCGAACTGCTCTACGCAAACGGTAATTCTGATCCAGTCTTTGCACGTTAGACCACGAAAGCGAGGAAGCACTGCATGTTTACATACATTCTGGATGAAGAGATTGAATTAAGACCGCTGGAACCTGCGCACGCGCGTCACATTTATCAGCTGATCGATCAGTCCCGCAGTCATCTGCGTCAGTGGTTGCCCTGGGTGGATGCCAATACGTCGGTCGAGGACAGCGAGAACTTCGTACGCGCCAGTCTGACACAGGCGTTGGAAAATGGCGGCTTCAACGCGGGGATTTGGTACAAAGACCAGCTGGCAGGTATTATCGGCTTTCACGAGATCAACTGGAATCACCGCTCGGTCGGCATCGGTTACTGGCTGGGCGAGTCGTTTCAAGGCAATGGGCTGATTACTTCTGCGCTGCGGGCGATGCTGGATTATGCGATGCTGGAGCTGAATTTGCACCGGGTGGAGATCCGCTGTGCCACCGCGAATAAGCGTAGCCGGGCAGTACCGGAGCGGCTTGGATTTATTTTGGAAGGCATTATTCGGGAAGCAGAGCTACTGCCATCGGGGTATGTGGATCATGCAGTGTATGGGATGTTGCAGCAGGAATGGAAGTTGAAGCGGTAGGTATATAATCTCCTACACACACTTAATAATATTAATTATGTACTTATGGTAAAGAGTTGAACTTCTCTTTAGATAACTAAAGCTTAGAAATTCAACTCTTTATTTTCAAGAATGTTTTTTTAAAAATTCTGTAATTTCTATTTTTCTAGATTGCGGGAATACCCACCCTTTTAATCCTTTATTCCATCTTCCGCCAAACTCTTTTAATTGATTTTTTAATTGTGCAGTATCCCCTTTTACTAGGAAGCTGCGAATCTCACCATCTTTCTCATAATCTTCTATATAAATAGATCTATCTTTCATTACTTCTAGAATTTCCGGCTTACTAATAGTTTTTTTGGAAATAGGTATCGATCCTTTATTTTTCACAAGATGTTCAATATTGATTGCCAATTGTCTGGCAAATTTTTCTTTCAAATCTTGCGAGCCACTGTAACTTTCAACAAGTCCAATAGGACGTAACTTTTCCTTAAACTCAGTCAGTTGTTTAAACTGGTCTATGTCAATTTTATCTAACTCAGCTGCTTTGGAACAAAAATATATCATAGCCGGTTTACCCGACTTAATGAAGTACTCAATTTCTTCAACCGTGCCACTCTCTGATAACCCAGTATGTGTACCTATACGAGTCCAAAATAAACCTACTAATAGGTCACAATCTTTGACTAGTTGTTCATTGATAACTTGTTGAGGACGTTCCCCTAATAGAGGCGCTGAATGAGTTTCCCATCTTACTGGAAGAATTACAATATTAGATGAAGCTGCTCTAAGATCATTCCATTCACTGATTACTTGAGGAATTATATCTCTATCATTACCTACATCTCCCGGAGAGGCAATCAGTATTCTAAATACCTCAGCTTTAAAAGTCATAAACTGTTCCTCCTTTGATCACTTCAAACTCAACTTTCATATAATTATATTACGTTTAGTATTTTAAAGACAATTTATTTTATATCTTGTATTTAATGATGAAAAAAATAATGATTATCTAGTTTTCATCATTTCTTTACACCAATTTAAGTTTGATTTAAGCCAGCACGTTTATGATAGGGTTGCACCACCATTATGAAAGCAAACGCAAAGAGAGGTATCCATATGAAACGCACGAACATCAATCACCGCGCCCGCAAAGGGAAAGCGATGATCAGCACACTGTTCCTCGGCATTGCCATTAGCAGTATGTTACTCGGAGAACAAGCGAATGCACAGGCAGCCGTCAAAACGTCCACTGCTTCCTCTGTTGTCCGTGAACAGCAGGACCCGTTCCTGAGTGCAGTCGGCGCCACTTCAGATGAGGATGTCTATGATGATCTGTATGAAGGTGAAACACTCGCGGATACAGCACGCCGCAACGAGAAAGACCCACAGGCTGTGATTGACCTGCAGGTGTCCCAGATGAACGACATGCTCATGCAAAGGCTGATCAACGGAAGCCTGACGCCTGATACATACCGGGCGCAAAAGGAAGAGCTGACCGAACTGATCACGAAAAGTGTCTACGGCCAGCAATCCTATAACCTGTAATCTATAACCAGTACGTCATCAAAATGTCATCCACATATTGTCCGTGAATATAGAATTGTTCCTGAAGCCGTCCATTTTCGACGAATCCGTATTTGTCGTAAAAATGGACGGCTTCTTCGTTCGTCGATAATACGCGTAGGGTCAGCTTGCGAATACCTTGCTGGCGTGCATATCGGCATAACGTATCCAGCAGCTTGACGCCGACACCGAGCCGACGATAGTTAGGATGAACAGCGATGTGAATATCGTATACATGACGACTAACGGCAAACGACTGCGGACAAGCAAACCCAACATATCCGCAGATTACATCGTCCTGTACCGCCAGCAATTGGCTGCCCGGCGGACAAGCTTGTAAATATTCACGGCGGGTTGTGCAATAAAAGACGGACGGTGTATTGATATGATTCCAGACAAGCTGATCTAGCTGCATCAGCTGCCTTGCATCCTTCATAGTAGACAGGCGAATGGTGATATTCGGTACGGAACGAATCGGCATGACAGGAACTCCTTTCGATCTGGAGTACATTCATCTACAGTCATCCTGAGCCAAACTTGAGCAAAGACGACTTGAATAAATTATAAACAGGAATGAACAAAATAAATACCAGCAAAAAAAGCACTCTTCTGCAAAAAGAGTGCTTTTCGATACGCTATGCAGACACAATTTGTCTATTTACTGTGCTGTGCTGTGCTGTGCTGTGCTGTGCTGTGCTGTGCTGTGCTGTGCTGTGCTGTGCTGTGCCAAATGGTACTACTTTCTACTTTCCAAAAGGCAAGCTTACTGTCTAGGCTTCAGCATCACTCCGCGCTGCGCAACACTATGAACCAGATAAAATGCGAGCGACAATACAGCTGCAATCACAGCGACCCATGTCACCGGAATCAATCCACCCTGATCGTAGAATATCCCCATCACATAAGGGCCAATTACCCTACCAACCGCACCGATGCCACCAGCGACACCGAGATAAAATGGCGCATACGCCCCCGTCCGCTCAGACACAAACGACGGAATCGCCGGAGAGATCAGCATCTCGCCAAACGTAGTCAGAATCATCGCTACGATAAACGCAGGATAGTTGTGAAAACCTAGAATGACGATATACCCGAGCAGGTAAAAAACTGCGCTCGCCGTCATCTGCGCCTGCGCCGTATTAGCGAACCACCGCCGAATCAAGTGAATGAATGGCTGTCCGGCAAAGATCAGAATGCCATTCATCGTCCACAGCAGGCTATAATAGCTGATCAACAGACCAGAGCTAACGATAAACGGCGATACCCCGGTATTCCAGATCGAATTGCCCAGCCACAGAAACAAAGTCGCCACACCCATAAACAGATAAATGCGTACCTGTCCCAGCAACCAGCCCGCACTTTCCCCACGTCCCGCTTTCGGACGACCGGGATTGTTATCGTCGATATGCTGACTGTCGCCCGTACCGATTTTGCTTAAATAAACGAAGAAAAATCCGGCAAACAGTACACAACTCAATCCATTAATCACAAACGACAAATAATACGAAATATCTGCTAGCACACCGCATAACGCCGTTCCCAGCGCTACCCCGATATTGTTAGCAACATACACGATATTGAATAGCTCCCCGCGCCGATCCGCAAAGCGAAACCCGATAAACGCCTGAATCGCTGGCATCGACATAGAGTTGAACAGCCCGATCATTACCATCGCACCCATAAACCAGTACCAGTGCGTACTGACAAAAGGCAGTGTAAACAAAAACAGTCCATTGAATAGCAGCGATCCCACGATTAGCTTACGCACACCGAGTCGATGATATAGCGAACCACCCAACAGTTGCCCGATAATGCCGCCCAGCGATTGCAATAGCACCACTAGACCAGCATCCTGCATCGGACGCCCCAGCTCCTGATACACAAACAACGTAACGAGCGGCCACATTAACGACCCGCCTGCCGCATTGAGCAGACTGGCAAGCAAAAACACCTGAATTTCCTTTGGATATGATTTGAGCCAGCGCATGATGTATTCCTTTCTATCCTCATTCCAATGTCAGTTCCGATCTGAGCATGTATAATGAAGGCAATGACCTGTTATTGGCTTAACTTGCTACGGAACTTAGCTAAACAGCGCAAATAGCCAAACATACACGCTAACGCCATCTCGTCAAACACATAAAGTCTAGTATGCTTGATCACAATCGCAACGGGCAAGCATCTTCATTGCCGCTTTACATTGATAAGGAGTTGAATATAGATGAAATATCCACAGTCTCCGACATTGGAGCAGCTGTACGAGGAATACTATACCTTGTTAACTGCTGTCGCTTACCGTATGACCGGTTCAAATGGCGATGCCGAAGATATGGTGCAGGATGTCTGAGTTGAACGTTTCGACAGATGATAAACAATGCCGAAATAGCATTTCGACTTACTGTATTTGCGATATGTATGTGCGATTTATCGGCATTCTTTTCCTACGTATAGGCATACAAAATAGCAAAGCAGAAATTTTTCGTTTTTTCGAATATAGCTATGTTTCAATCACACACTTACCGTTTAACAATAAGTAACGGCATTTGGCAAGAGTGATGTCCCCTTCATTCTTACCTTCTGTCATATCATGGACCACTCCCGGAATCCGCCATACTACGGTTTCGTTCCCCCGAACCGAATTATGGCGGATTTCATTTTGCCTAATTATTGATCAAATCAAAACAGGACCTGCTCTGAAGATGCAGGTCCTGTTTCTTTATATATTCTGTTCCGATGATTGTTCGACAATTTGGGTTCTTTGCAACATAGCCGAGATGACGAATGCCATTCATTGGCACGGTCAAACCTTCTCATTTTCACCTAGCTACATCAATAGAAGCTAGTTTTAGTTATGATCTCGTTGTATTTATAATCTGGCTATATCACTTCATTACCGTTTCCCTTGTTGCAGCGCCAGAATGCTATTCAGCAGATGCAATTTGCGAATCGGCTTAGGAATAACCGTTTCAAAGGTATCACGGAATTCTCCTTCTACCTTCTCACCAAGAGGAGCTAGCAAGAATAACGGCTGCTTCTGAATCTTCATTCGCTCTTTCATCCAGCGTTCACGATCAATCAGCACGAGATCCACTAGCACGAGATCATATTCATGATGATACAATTCATCAAAGAACCGTTCATCCATCTCATGAATAACTGTCACCTGCGCATTCCACTCATCTAGCATATTGCGAAGCAATGTACGACAGATATCATTATTCTCCAACAGTAAAATACGAGTATCATGCAAGACGTTATTTTGGAACGGAATCGACGGCAGATCTGTATACCGTTCAAAATGCAGCACGATATCAATCGCTGTACCTACACCATCCATACTTTTGGCTTCAATCGTTCCACCCATTAGTTCAACGAGTTGCTTGCAAATAGCCAGCCCAAGTCCAGTGCCTTGATGCATATGCTCGCTCTGCTCATGCATTTGCGTATAGGCTTCAAAAATATGCGCCAAGCGTTCCTTCGGAATACCAATCCCTGTATCTTCTACGCAAATCTTGACAGTCAAGCGATCTGGCTGCTCATCTGGCAACAGAAACAGCGAGATTGTAATATCTCCTTGTTTCGTGAATTTGATAGAGTTTTGCAATAAATTCATAATCACCTGTCTGACTTTGAGTGCATCGCCGATGACAAACAGGGGAATATCTGAATGTACATTCAGATGAACATGTACGCCTTTTTCAAATGCACGAGGCGATAACGCATATGTCAAATCTTCAATTGTATTAATCAGATCAAACGGATCGCGATTCAATTTCAACTTACCAGCTTCCATCTTGCCAATATCCAGCAGGTTATTAACGAGCGCCATTAACGCTTCACTACTGCCATTCAGTATCCCCATATAACTTTGCTGTTCTTCATCCAAAGATGTGTTTTGCAAAAGTTCAATCATGGACAGAATGCCATTCATCGGTGTACGGATTTCATGGCTAAGCATGGATATAAAGCGTGCCTTATTCTCGGCTTTTTGCTCGGCAATCATCAATGACTGCTCATGATCGTCCAACTTGAGCCGAAGCCTAGCTAGCTCCTGTTCCATTTCTTGTTGCTTTTCAATTAGTTCGTTTATCTTTTCCATCTTGCACCTCGAGAATCGTTCTGTACAAAATTAACCATTTCACAAACCATGTATACCACTATACCATATACAATCTATACTATTACCCGTATCTTATCATTTAAACCAATTTTACAACTCGAAACCTACTTAGCTATCAATTTGTGAAATGAGACCTGTAATAATAAGCAAAAAGCCGGGACTTCGCCTGTGCAACATGGGCGTCCCGGCTGACTTCTTGTATCGTGGATCATAAATGATCCTACTTGCGTAATGTGCTATAGATCAGGATTGCATCAATGCGTCTGCTCGCTATGCTGCAATGGCATCGCCGTCGCGGAAGCTGCTGTATGTTCGTTCAGCGCTGACTGTGTTGATACACCGTGCTGCCCACTGGCATTGCCTGCTGCTGGAATGGTTGCATTGGTTGGACGGATATATGCGGCAAAATACGCGCAAGCAACAAACAACGCACCACCAGTCAGATTACCAAGCCAAACGGGAACGAAATTCATAAAATACTGTGCCCATGAATAATGACCTGCAAAGATCGCTGCTGGAATCAGAAACATATTGGCGACAACGTGCTGAAATCCAATGGCAACAAACGCCATCGTCGGGAACCAGATGCCTAGCACCTTGCCGCTGATGTTGTCTGCGCTGTACGACAGCCACACAGCCAGTGCCACCAACCAATTACAACCGATACCGGAAATGAACATTTGCAAGAAGGTTCCTTCCAGCTTGTGCCCCGCCATCTCAACTGTCTTCGCCAGATACGGTCCAGTTTCCGTCAAACCAACGATATGTCCAAAGAAATAAGCGACGAACAAAGCACCAAGCATATTCGCAAGCGTAATCGCTACGAGATTGCGCGCTACTTCCATCGTTGTAATTTTACGTGCCATGCGTGCCAGCGGCACAGCCATCATATTTCCAGTTAACAGTTCCCCGCCAGCGATGAGCACCAGAACGAGTCCGACCGGGAATAGCGAAGCTCCGACAAAATTGGCAAAGCTACCCCATTCTTCCGGCATGCTGGCAATCACTCGAATATCTAACAAAAATCCAAGTGCGATAAAAGCACCCGCCAAAAATCCAAGTACCAGCATCTGCGTCCAGCTGGAGCGTGCTTTGGTCACTCCAGTGTCAATCGTATTCATCGCGATTTGCTGCGGTTTGTAGTAAGCCATGAAGGGTTCTCTCCTTTGAATGTATGGTCATCCGTTTCGGTTAGCGGATATTTTCATATTTCAATTTTAATGAATTTACTTTGTGAAAAAAGTAACATTTATCACGATGAAGAGAATTTTTACGATAAACTGCGAAATTCATCACCATACATCCACGCAGACAGCCAAATAAAAAAGCCGCCATCATCAGATGGCGACTACAATGAACTTGTATCCTATGCAGATATGATTACACGTTCACGGTTTCTTTTTGCGCGACTTGTGGCAGTGCTTGCAGACCGACGCTGTTCAGGTAGTTCCACGGTTTGTTGTAGTGTGGTTGGAAGAAGAAATCGACAAAGGCGAGCTGATCAACCGTCATACGCGCCTGAATGAATACCGAGATCGTATTGATCGATTGCGTCAGATCGGCGTGCGACATGATCTGTGCACCAAGAATGCGACGGCTACCTGTTTCATAAACGACTTTCAGAGTCACTTTCTCATGGGTTGGCATGAATTCAGGACGGTAGTTGTCGTGAATGGTCGATGTTTCTACGTCCAGACCAGCAAGACGTGCAGCGACTTCGGTCATACCGGTTGCAGCGATATTTTCTTCATAAATTTTGATACCGGAAGTGCCTTGTGTACCGAGATATTCGGTCGTCGGGTTCACCAGATTGCGGGCAACGAGTGTACCCATGCGTACCGCATTGGTTGCCAGCGGGATGTACGCGTGTTGCTGGGTTGGGTTGTAGAAGATCGCACAGCTGTCACCAGCGGCGTACACGTCTTTTTTGCTTGTTTGCATGTACTTGTCAACGATGATTGCACCGTTTGGCAGCATATCCACCTGACCTGCCAGCAGTTCGGTTTGTGGACGGAAGCCGATGCACAGAATGACCATATCAGCGGTGTGTGTACCTTTATCGGTAACGACGGTGTTTACTTTGCCGTCGGCGCCTTCAAAGCGTACCACTTTCTCATTCAACGCCAGCTGGATACCTTGCTGTGTCAGCACTTCTTCGGTACGAGCGGTAAATTCAGGATCAAGGTATTTGCTCAGGATACGTTCTTCGGCATCGATCAGCGTCACTTGTTTGCCGTTCATTTGGAACGCTTCGACCAGCTCAACACCGATGTATCCAGCACCGACAACAACGATATGGTTGGCAGATTTGGCTTTCTCAATAATTGTATTCGAGTGATTAAAGTTCTTAGACAATACGATATTATCTAGTTCAATACCCGGGAATTTGGGAATGATCGGCCACGAGCCAGTTGTAACGATTAATTTGTCAAACGTATCTGTTAGCTCGGTTCCGGTCGTCAGATCGCGGGCAGTCAATGTTTTGGCGTCGGTGTCGACGGAAGTGACCTCGTGCAGCATTTTGGTGGTCACACCGAGTTCAGCTAGTTGCTGTGGCGACGAGTAGAACAACCCGTTCGCATCTTCTACGACACCACCGACATACAGCGCGATACCGCAAGACAGGAACGAAATATTGTCATTGCGTTCGTACACGGTGATCTGAGCGTCCGGGTACAATTTGGCGGTGTTGACAATGGCGGCGGTTCCTGCGTGAGTACATCCAATAACTGCTACTTTCATGGTTTCTTCCTCCTGTGTGTAACTCTATATTTTTGTATGTGGTGCAAATAAGTTATCCATTCCGTCAGTGACATCTGCTCCGTTCAGCGTTCTGTTCGCTGATAGAGACAACTTAGTGAATACATTCACATTTGATAGTAAAAAGAGAGGACAGCGATCTGAAGATGCAGATGGGAGTTTGCGATGAACATTCGTCTGCGGAAAGCTGTCCAAAAGGTACATGGAGGAACCGGGGAGAAACGTTGCCTGTTTCGGATTCCGATTCCGGTAAAGATGTATTGCCTGATGGGGTATAGTTGAAAACGTTGGTTGTGAATGTTTTCACCTTATGTGATTATTATATTGTGATAAATGTCACAATGCAAGGAGTTTGGGGAATGTTCATAGTTTGTTCAAATTTTCACATTTGGGGTGTGATTTAGGGTGTTGACTTGTTTGAAATGATGGCATGTAGGCAGCATTCACTTCGAGAAGGAATACGGGAACGTCCTTGGGTGGAGCCGCGTGAATCTTTTGGAATGGAAGTAAATGAAGATTCCCGCCCCTCCAAAGTCGTCCTTTTCCCGTATTCCTTCCCTCCGTTCCGTGCGGCTTGCATCAATTTCAAAAAGCTTAACACCTTGTAGTAGTCCTACCACAGTACGCTCCACATCATTCCGCATGTAAAAAACCCAACGAAGGTTGGTAGCCTTACTCGGTGGGTTCTTTTATGTCTTGTGATTTATAGCGCATGATTCTATTTTATGCGGATGCGATTGGGATGGATTAGTTTCGTGCGGCTTGCAGGATGTGTCCGTGTTGGCGGACTTCTTTGACTTGTTGTTCGGCGTTCAGGGCTGCTTGCACGTTGCCTTCGAGGGCGTATGGCAGACAGAGGGGCACGCCGCTGCGTGGGTCGGTGACGATGTCGGCTTCGATGCCGAATACGTCGCGCAGAACGTCGCAGGTCATGACTTCGGTTGGTGAGCCTTCGGCGATCGCTTTGCCTTGTTTGATCGCGATCATATGGTGTGCGTAGCGGGATGCGTGGTTCAGGTCATGCACGACCATGATGATGGTGCGATGGGCATCAGCATTGAGTTTTTCTAGCAGTTGCAACACTTCCAGCTGATGCGCCATATCGAGATAGGTGGTCGGCTCATCCAAGAATAGGATATCGGTATCCTGTGCCAGTGACATGGCGATCCAGGCGCGCTGGCGTTGACCGCCGGACAACTGGTCGATGGGACGATCGTGGAAATCGAGCATGCCTGTCGCTTCCATTGCCCAAGAGATCTTCTCTTTGTCTTCCGCCTTCATCGAACCAAAGCCTTTTTGGTATGGGAACCGACCGTATGATACTAGTTCGGTTACAGTCAGCCCTTCCGGTGCAGTTGGGGTTTGTGGCAAAATGGCGAGCTGCTTGGCAACTTCGCGTGTGGATTGCTTGTGAATCGATTTGCCGTCGAGCAGAACGGAGCCGTTTTTCGGTTGCATAATCCGCGCCATCGTCTTAAGAATGGTCGATTTTCCTGATCCGTTCGCACCGACAAGCGCTGTTATCTGCCCCTGTGGAATTTTAATATTCAAATCCTCGACAATCAGGCGATCCTCATAAGCAATATCCAATTTGGACGTCATCAAACGCACCATAGTTACCCATCCCTTTCAATCCGCAGCCGCCTGTTTGGCGGTCTGTCTGTATAATTCGGTGTGGCTCTTGCTGCCTCACCTTATGCCGATTGTATTCCGGCTACTATCCTTACGACGTTCATCTGCAATCTTTTTACGACTTACATCTATTCTGTGCCGCATCGTTCTATATGGAAAGAATACAGCCATTTGCTGAAAAATAACTTAGGCGTATATTGCACACCTACATGCGCTATATGAGACATGCGACAATGTCTTTCCATCCGTTCAAGCGCGCGAGCGTGCTAGTAAGTATAGAAAGTACGGTCCGCCGATAATGGCAACCATCACACCTGCGGGAATTTCCGAATTTTCCATCAGGGTGCGACCGACCATATCAGCGATGAGCAGCAGCACTGCACCGATCAGCGCACTGACTGGAATGACGTGCTCATAACGCGGACCGACGAGACGGCGTGCAATATGCGGACCCAATAATCCAATAAAGCCAATGCCGCCGCTAACGGCAACACAGGCGGCGCTCAGCGCTACTGCAATTACGAGCAATAATAGTCGCTGGCGATTTAAATACGAACCAAGTCCGGTCGCTGTATCGTCACCGAGTGAGAATACGTCCATCTGTCTTGCTTTCCATAATGCTGCTGGCAGCAAGACGATAATCCATGGCAACAATGCCGTAACGAATTTCCAGCTACTGCCCCAGATGCTGCCTGCTTGCCATGTCGCGATAAAGTTAAATTCATTCGGATCGAGCTGCAAGGTCAATACGATCATAAGCGCATTGATGCCTGCTGCCATCGCAATTCCCGACAGCACGAGACGTGAGGACGAGATGCCCTTGTTTTTTTTGTAAGCCATCAGATAGATACCGGTTGCGGCAGCGAATGCACCGATCAGTGCCAGAAATGGCAGCAGCATCGGTGATGCCGACTCTCGCATAGGATTGGTCACGACGAACAGCACGACTGCGAGCCCTGCACCAGAATTGATGCCGAGGATACCGGGATCAGCCAGCGCATTACGCGAGACACCTTGCAAAATCGCTCCTGCGACCGCCAAGCCCATACCGACGAGCAAAGCGATCACGATACGCGGCAACCGAAATTGAAATAGGATAAGTTCATCCCGCGCGGTTCCGCCGCCAAATAAGGTGCGTAGCACTTCCATTGGTGACATTTTCGTAAAGCCAGTATTCATGCTAAGAAGCAAGACAACAAAAGCAGCAATCGCCAGAACAACTAACGTAATGATCGTGCGAATCGTTCGTTTACGATTGAATATGACCTGATTCACAGATTATCCCCCACTTTCTTCCGAATGACATAGAAGAAGTAAGGAACCCCGATCAGGGCAATCAGCGCACTAACAGGCTGCTCGGTGGGCGGATTAAGCAATCGTCCGAACGTATCGGCGAATACGAGCAACAATGCACCGAGAATGGCAGATGTCGGAATTACCCATTTGTAATCCACACCAACGAGTGCACGCGCAGCATGTGGAATCATCAGACCGATGAAGCCAATAGCGCCGACTGTCGATACCGAAGCGCCTGCCAGCACCATCACGACCAGTACAGCACCAAGCCGTACTAACGCCGTGCGCTGTCCCAAACCAGAAGCGACATCATCGCCCAGACTGAGAATTGTTATCGATCGAGAAAGCAGAAATGAACCAATCAGCGCCGCTGTAATCCACGGCCATAGGATATTCACCTGACTCCACGTAACGCCTGCCACTCCGCCCGCATACCAGAACGCCAAGTCCTGTGAAATGCGGAAGTACAGCGCAATGCCTTCCGATAATGCAACAAGCATTGCTGCAACTGCTGCGCCTGCCAGTGCTAACCGCACTGGCGTTAAACCGCCGCGTGACAGCGAGCCTATGCCATAGACGAGTACTACACTCAGCGCTGCGCCGAGAAATGAAAACATAATCAGCTGGTTAAAGCTCAGTCCAGGGAAAAAAGCAAAACACAGTGCCAATACAAAACCTGCACCGGCATTGATCCCAAGCAAACCGGGATCTGCTAACGGGTTACGCGTCATCCCCTGCATGAGCGCACCAGCGACGGCAAACGATGCTCCAACTAGTGCACCGGCAATGGCACGCGGAAGCCGTAGCTCCCAGATCACCTGATGATCCTGATTGGATGGATTAAAATGAACCAAAGCCTGCCAGACGACATCCAGCGGGATTTGCCGACTTCCTTTGGCGACCGAAAACGCCAATCCGGCAGCCAGCAAAATCAAACCGCCGATAATAATCAGAAGCGCTGCGTAAGGACGCGACCAGATTTCTTCTTTCGGCGAGGTCTGCCGGCCTTTTACATGCGTACTGCGAGTCATAAGCAAGCCTCTTTCTAAATCTCATAATCAATACATATAAATGGAGCCGCCGACATCCATCATGGATAAACGGACAGCTCATTGTGGGTGTGTATGCTAGTTAGTTATTTTCTTCTATACAGATGTGTTCATGATAACTTCATTTGCAAAGCATATAGTTTAAGATACTGATAATCATTATCACTTGTCAACCTGAAATCGTAAAAAGGCGGCTAATTTCCTAATGGTTTGAGGGATGCCATGGGTGTTGGAACTTGGTGCATGGCATCTTTCACTTCAGGAAGGAATCAGGGAACTGTCTTTTAAAACAGGCTCCAGTCGAATTCTTTGGACAGACGTTCCAATAGATGGACACCGGCGATGCTGTTGCCGCGGTGGTTTAGGGATGGGCCGACGAGACCGATGCCGTATTGACCGGGAACTAAGGTTAGGATGCCGCCGGAGACGCCACTTTTGGCGGGCAGCCCGACTTCGATGGCGAATTCGCCAGAAGCGTTATACATGCCGCAGGTGACCATGAATGTTTTGGCGATCTGGACGTAGCGGCGTGGGATAAGCTTCTCGCCGGTGTGTGGATCGACGCCATCGAAGGCAAGTACGAGCGCCATACGGGACAGGTCAGCGCAGGTCACTTCGATAGAACAATGACGGAAATAGACGGACAGCACGTCTTCGACTGGGTCTTTGAGCACGCCGTTTTGCTTGAGGAAATAGGCGAGTGAGCGGTTTAAATCGCCAGTTTCCAGTTCAGAGCTGTACACGTCCATATTGTAATCCAGCGTATCGTTGCTGGACAGTTTACGGAAAAATTCTAGAATGCGTTTGGATTTCTCTTCCGGGCTATCGCCTGCGATCAGGGAGGAGACGGTGATTGCTCCGGCATTGATGAGCGGGTTGAACGGGATGCCCGGCTCGACCAGTTCCAGTTTGATCATGGAATTAAAGTCGTCGCCGGTTGGCTCCTTGCCTACATTGTAAAAGACCGCTTCTTCGCCATGATCGATCAGCGCCAGAATGAGGGTGAATACTTTGGAGATGCTTTGCATGGTGAATTTGAGACCGCAATCGCCAGCGGAGATACTTTCGCCCTGCGAGTCAGCGATGTAGATCCCAAGTGCATCGCGAGATGCTTTGGCAAGTTCAGGAATATAGGATGCTACGTCGCCCTGTCCCGTGCGCAGGCGACTCGTTTCCAGCCAATCGGGTAGTTTCTTTTTCATTTTGTCCATTTGTTCCATACTCATATTCAATCACTCCTATTGTTGTCGATTTGATGTCTTTGTGTGAGGAAACGATCTTTTTATATATACTTTCTATATATGGAGATTATTTTGTTCTCATTTGATATGCTCTTGTCCTGTATTGTTGCTGATTTTGACTTTCTTTACTATAGCAGAGATGGGCAAAAAGTTGGTATGCTGAACGTAAAAGTAACTTTTTCAGCAGAACGCGGTATAATACTCATACCGGCTCCAACAATTATGCTTGATAGTCAGTACCCAACATTAGCGGAAAGTGGTGAACCGATGAACGGCAAATTAAGAACAGCCATCGCTGGAATTCCAGTGGAACAGTATGCAGTACAGGGAAGTCTTCCACTTTGTCTGTCCGACGGTGCATCGCCTGCGCTGGACAAGCTCAAGCCGCTGGCGGATGAAGTGTGGAGCGATGGGCAGCATGAGGTGTTGACGTTTCATTATGCCGGACACGCAGTCCATATGACCTTTCAAAGCTCTGGTACGTATTTATTTGACAGTATGGATATTTGGGCAGATATGTCCGATTGCGGCGAGATCGGCATCGGCGCGCCGGAAGGATTATCACTGCTGGCAACGCGTATGTCGCTGGAAATGGATATTTTTGAGCTACCGGATGAAATGATCTGTCTGCTACCCAATGCGGTTACGGTACATTACCGCAAGCATAATCAGCAGTGGATGCTGACCAAGATTGCCGGAGCGTATCGCAATTATGAGGATACCCGCTCTAGTCTGCATGTGATTGCTAACGCCGGATAATATTGATGAATACAACCAAAAGCCTTCACCCCGTTTACGATTGACGGGGGAAGGCTTTTTTTGAGATATAGGTGACGAGCTTACGAATGAAGTGTATGCGATGGTACGGATTTGTTCTTTTTGACTGCTGCTTTGCCAAACCAGCGGTCGCCGAATTTGTACACGATAATACCAGCGACGATCACGAGTACGCCGATAACTTTGCCGGGCGTCAGTGGAATGCGCTCCAGCACCAGCCAGCCTGTCGTATCGAACAACAGTGCCGTACTGAGCTGAGCAATCAAGACGATGGATGTGGCAAATGTCGGTCCCAGACGGCGAATACCCTGCACAAGGCAGAACACAACGCCAACTCCAATCGCACCGCTAATCCAGTACCATGGCTGCATATGTTGCAGCGAAAACGTTCCTTTGCCTTCAAAGATCAGGCTGGCGGTCAGCGAAGCGATAAAGCCCATTCCCAGCACCAGCGTCGTTGTTGCCCATGAGCCAACCTTATTGTTGACCTGATTGTTAAAAATCGTTTGCAGACTAACAAGCGCGCCTGCAACTGCCGCGAGCAGTATGCCCATAACCATGTGTATCCCCCCTGCTATATGGATGACGGATAATTGATCCGTTGTGTCGTTTCATTGTGTATATTGGCATGTAATGCTCGTTTATAATTTTAAAATAACGACGCCAGCGATCATCAGCAGTACGCCGAGACATTGCGGCAATGTGATCTTTTGCCGGAGTACGCCGAACCAACCGTTGCTATCCACCACAAAGGTCATACATAGCTGTGCAATGAGCAGCGCTGACACGGTAAATGTAACCCCGATATACTGAATCGCCGTCACTTCGCTAAAGATAATAACCGACGCGAATGCACCGCCAAACCAGTAGAGCGGCTTCACCTTCCGCAATCCTTGCCAGTTGCCATCGCGCACGATCAGCAGCATCAGTGCCGCCAAAATAAAGCCAGTCAGCTGCGTAATCGTCGCTGCCTGCCAAGTGCCGATATCGTAGCTAATCCGGTTGTTCGCTACGCCCTGCAATGTAATGCACGCACCACCAAGCAGTGCGAATAAAATGCCTTTGAACACATGACAAACCTCCCAATCCCTTACCGTACGAATCTTCGCTACAATGAACCCTTTTCCCATTAAAAGGCATATCCATCTATTCATAAAGGACATATGTCCCATTGGGCAATCGTTAAGCGTTCACTAACTCCATCATGCCCAGTTTTGTTGTAAAAAGGGCGAGTTTTTTACCATTATAGATGAACGGAATATGTCCTATTCTCAAGGGAGGAATGAGCAAATGACGATTGCCGATGTAACGGGGCTGGTCACGACGGTTGGCTTTCCGGTAGCGCTTTGTTTTGTACTGTTAAAATATGTTTTGCAAAATATGGAAAAGCAATTGAATCAGCTGGATGAAACGGTAAAAGAACTGACAGAAGCGATCCGCAGTCTACGTAGGGAAAGCAATGATAAAAGTCAGCCCTCACGTCAGCACAACACACGAAGGCGCGACAATGGCTCAGATGATCAGATGTAAAAAAAGGATGCTCCGACTAGGGAGCATCCTGCTTGGCGTGTTATGACGCTTGAGAATGGTAAAAAGAATAATGTATCCCGCCATCCATATATATGGATAGGGCTTATAACGATAATCCCAATTAACGACGACCGCGACGGCTATCCGAGCTACGTCCGCCCGCATTGCTAGAGCGATTGCCACCAGTGTTACTGGAGCTGCGTCCACCTGCGTTGCCGGAACGATTACCGCCAGTAGCGCCGGAGCTACGTCCGCCCGCGTTGCGACCGCCTGCGCCACCAGAGCTGCGATTGCTGCCAGCGCCATTTCCGTAACTGCGTCCACCTGCTTCGTAGGCACTACCACTACGGCTTGCACTATTACCAGTGCTGCGTCCGCCAGTGCTGCTGCCTTTACGGTTGCTTGCTCCGTATTCGCGTGTACGTGCATTGCCAGCGTTGGAAGCAGCACCGTTGCCTTTGGATGAATCGCGGCGGAAGTTGCCTTCTTCATCTGTACGGCGGGATACCGCACTTGTACTTGCCGGGCTATCCGGGCGTGCAGAACGTTCGTTACGCTTGTTTTTGCCTGTGCGTTTCGGACCGCTAAATTCTGCGGATGCGCCGCGGTCATTGGTACGTTCACCTGCACGCTCGTTGCTGCGTTCCGTTGTACGACCTGTACCACCGCCACGGCGACCACCGGAAGAACGTCCGCCCTGTTGAGAGGAACCGCCACGACTGCCATAACCGCCAGCAGAACTGCGTTTGTTTTTGCCATTTCTACCGGATTCGGTCGTACGACCACTGCCGCCGCTGCGCGGTTTGTGCTCGCGTACATTGGACAGCAGCTCACCGGAATCATCGGATTGCGCGGACGTACGAGAGATTTCGCGTTGCAATTTCTGCGACGTCTCGCGTTCAATCTGCTCCAGTTCGCGGCGATCATGTGGCGTTACGAATGTAATCGCACGACCTTTGCCACCTGCACGTCCGGTACGACCGATACGGTGAATATAATATTCGACATCCTGTGGGATATCATAGTTGAATACGTGCGTCACACCTTCGACGTCAATCCCACGCGCTGCCACATCTGTCGCTACAAGCAATTGCAGCTTCGCTTCGCGGAATGCCTTCATAACTTGCTCGCGCTTGTTCTGAGACAGATCGCCATGCAGCTCGTCCGAGGAGTAGCCCAGTTCCTGCAATTCTTCGTTCAGCTTAGCAGCACGACGCTTCGTACGGCAGAAAATCACTGCCAGATACGGTTGCTCACGGTCGATATATTCTTGCAGTGCAGCCAGTTTGCCGCGTGGCGTACATTCTACAACGAGCTGACGGATTAGGTTCAGTGGAACGGTTTCTTCGGTGCCAACACGAATATCATGCGGTTTGCGCATATATTGTGCGGACAAGCGACGAACGCCTTCTGGAATCGTTGCAGAGAACAGCATCGTTTGGCGGGATGGTGAAGTTGCCAGAATGATCTGCTCCACTTCCTTCAAGAATCCCATATGCAGCATTTGATCCGCTTCATCCAGTACGAGCGTGCGAATCTTCGTCATATCCAGCGTGCCACGACCCATATGGTCAAGCAAACGGCCCGGTGTACCGACGACCAGATGGCAACCGCCTTCCAGCTTGCGCAGCTGACGCTCTACATCTTGACCGCCGTAAGCTGCCAGAATACGTACGCCTTCGTAAGCGTCAGCAAGCTTGCGCGCTTCGGTAGCGATTTGCAGCGCCAATTCACGCGTTGGCGCTACGATCAGCGCCTGCGGAGCACCGGTTACGTTCAAGTTCAATTTTTCAAAAATAGGCAGCAAAAATGCCAGTGTCTTACCTGTACCGGTCTTCGCCTGTACAATCGCGTCTTCGCCCTGGAGCAGAAGCGGAATGGATGCCTGTTGCACTTCAGTCGGCTGGGCAATGCCGTTCGCTGCGAGCAATTCTACTGCCGCAGACGAAATATTGAAAGAGTTAAAATTTGTCACTGTGTTCACCTGTTCTTCCTTCATATTGGGCAGCCCGTCCGCACATCATGATGCAACCGCAAATCCATACGGCCCAGGCCAGAGTCGTACGCCATGTACAGATGATTATCTATCTGTTCATTCAACGTCCGCTCGTAAAAAGAAGCATCGGCTCATCCCGATGCTTCAGTGCCGATCAATCACCGACACGATATAATCATACGAAATACGACATGTTCATTTGTTCATCATTACAGCTTGTTTACATAGCGAAACGCCGTCAAAGTGCAGACGTCTCTAGCGTCAATATAACGTGTATTCCGGTTTCCGTCAATGCCCGGACGAAATTGAGCCGTGACTAAGGCGCTCATACAATTCGCGACTTTCTTCATTCAGACCGCGAATATGCAGTACTTTACCATGTTGCTCGTACTTGTCCTTGAGCTTGCCGATACCAATGACCGCCGAGTGATCCCAAATATGCGAACGGGCAAAGTCGATAGTCACATCCTGCGAATCGTCCGCCGGTTTGAAATGATCGACAAACTGGCTCATCGTCCCGAAAAACATCTGTCCACGCACTTGATAGATCCGATGCTGCGGTGTCGATTGTGCAGTTTCTTCGATATGCAGCTGCGACATCTTCCAACCGAAACGCAGCGCACTCATCACAACGCCGACGCCTACACCGATCGACAGATTGTCGGTCAGCACGACGATCACAACAACGGTCACCATAATGATCGCTTCTGCCAGTGGTACTTTGTGAATGGTCAGCAGTGAATTCCAGCTAAATGTACCGATGGACACCATGATCATTACACCCACCAGCGCTGCCATTGGCACCTCACGTACAATCGTACCGAGCACAACCAACAGCACCAGCAGAAATGAACCTGCGATAAAGGTGGACAGTCGTCCACGTCCACCCGATTTGACGTTAATGACCGATTGTCCGATCATCGCACAACCCGCCATCCCGCCGAACAAGCCGCTGACGATATTCGCTAGCCCTTGTCCTTTGGCTTCGCGGTTTTTATCGCTTTTCGTTTCGGTCATTTCATCGACAATGGTCGCTGTCAGCAGCGATTCCAGCAACCCGACAAAAGCAATTGAGATGGAATACGGCAAAATCGTAACAAACAAATCCCAGCTCAGCTCCACCATCGGCAAGTGGAAAAATGGTAGCTCATTGCTCAGCTTGCCCATATCGCCAACGGTACGCACATCCAGATGAAGGAAGTACGTGAGCAGCGATACGATAATAATCGCTACGAGCGGCGCCGGAACAGCTTTGGTAAACAGCGGCAAAATATAAATAATCGCCAGCGTTAGCGCTACCAGCGCATACATCAGCCAGTTGGCTCCAACAAACTGCGGCAGCTGTGCCGAGAAGATAACAATCGCTAGCGCATTCACGAATCCAGTCATAACTGACTGCGGAATAAAGGTAATGAAGCGTCCAATCTTCAGCCAGCCAAGAATAATCTGGAACATCCCCGCCAGAATCGTTGCTGCAAACAAATATTCCACTCCATGCTGCGCTACCAGCGTACCGACTAGCACCGCAATCGCTCCGGTTGCCGCCGAGATCATCCCCGGTCGTCCACCCGCCAGCGAAATGACAATCGCAATACAAATGGAAGCATACAAGCCGACCATCGGGTCAACACCCGCAATAATCGAGAAGCCGATGGCTTCCGGTATCAAGGCAAGGGCTACCGTAATCCCTGCCAGCACATCAGGTCGGATATTACCGAACCATTGTTGTTTATACGTCATGATCATCCTCTTTCGGGCATGGAGCAGCGATCCGATTGAATGGACTTGCATTCCCGGACGTTACTGATCAGATGAAGCGCCATGCTTGTTTGTAAATGACTTTTCTCTCGCAGAAAAGCCGGAGCCGTGGATACAGATAGATTTCTATTATATCCAAAGCCCCAGCAATGTGCCAGCCCTCTATTATATTGTAAGCGTTATGATTTTCAATTTATTTTGAGCAAACAAGATATCAACTTGAATATTCACTCACTTCAAATGTCAATATCTTATCAAAAATCAAATAATCTTTGCGATTAATAAAGGGACCTTGGTTGTTGTCATGTTTATCAATTGCATACGATGCTCTTCCATTTCCAGCTTGTTTCGCTTCATACCAATCAATAAAGCTTTGAACTTCTGACATACTCAAATCGTATTCTTTCTCCATCCCTGTATTCAACACTACAGTTAAAATTGCTCGATTCCCATTCGGTTCTTCTGAACCCGGATCAATTGGGTCAGGTTCGGTAACACTCTGCTCTCTTACAATTCCAAGGGTGAGCTCATGAATAGCTGCCCAAGAAGAACCACCATTAACAATAACACGAAGACCCTCATAAGGGCCTTCCGTTACCGCAACAGGTTCAAGCACGCGTAACGCAGTTGTTGCTGAAACTGTTATTGATGTTTCCGGAGCGATTTGTGACCATTGCCCATTTTTCAATCCGTATATTATCAATTTAATTGTTGATGACGGAGTAGTTTGAGATGCAAATTGAACAAAATTCAATTTTACAGGCTTTGGGAAGCTCATTTCAAGAGTTCCTACATAAGTACCTGCGTTCCAGTTCGTATCCAAATCTCTATCAATCACCTTTTCAGCAGATACAATGGCATTATAGGTATTCGTAGCTTTAATGGTAGTATTCAAAGGTACAGCATAACCCTGCATACCTTCAGTTTCATTAAAAGGAGGATTAATGCTTTTCTCATCGGAAACGGCAGCAACAGCATTTGAAGAAACAGTTTCTATAATATAATAATAAATAATATTATTTTTAACACTTTTATCTGTATAAGAAGTACTATCCAGTTTTTCAGCCACTGTAGTGTAAGGCCCACCAGTTTTTAAACTTCTTTTAATGTTATAAGTCAGACCAGCTGTAGATTTTTCATCCCAAGTCATTGAAACACTATTATCATCAGCTTTCAACTTCAAGTTAGTCACAGGTAAGTATTCTGAGAGTTGACCAGAGCTATCAATATCAACAGCGTCTAATGAAGCATAATCTGTATCAGCTGATCGAATAATTACACTATGGTATCCATTATTCAATCCAGTTTTCTCATAGCTTAAATATTGATAATTTGCACTTCTTTTTAATGTAAATGTGTCTTTCACTCCATCAACTATAATTTCCTCATTAGAGGTATGATCAGAATTCCCGTCTGTAATAATTCTGATTTTGGTTCCATTAAAACCAAATTGGATCTGATTACCTGACTGCTTACTCAATTTGATACTACCACCATAATAATTTGTTGATTTATTTTGTGTCCATGTACCTGTATAAACAAATTGTGTACTTGTATCATCATATCTGGTCCAACCGTCTTCTGGTGATATGAGTACGGTTCCTACCGCTGCTGCATATGTATAACTTGGTAACAAAGTGAATACTCCTGTAAACAAGCTAGCTATGACTAATAACTTTAATTTAAAATAATTCTTCATCAGATCTACTCCTTTTATTTTCGCAAGATACTGATATATCGGAATAATATGATTTATATTAAAGATTTTTTTATAAAAATAAGCTATTGCTCACTTAAAATCAAAAAGGTTTACTATTTTCAAATGAAAAAAGGATCAGCTATATGCTGATCCTTTTTGATGTATATTACATAAGTTTTTAGATTACTAATCAAATCATTCTAAATTTACCTTACATAGATTAATTTCAAAACCTGCCTGATTTGAAAATAGCAAACAATAGCCAGATGACCATCAGCGTCGCGATAATAAAGCCAATCTCGACTACCGGCAGCCCCCACAAGATCGGCGTCTGGTCACGCAGCGACGAACCGATAATCAGCCCAACCATAATGATACAGAACGCCAGTAGCACGATACTGAAGGCCAGCCGGTTCACAATCTGATCCATCTTGTGCAGCAATTCGCCCAGCTCCGGTACGTTGACTTCGACTTTGAGCTTGCCAGAGCGAATCATCCGCGATAGTTCCGACGCCTGCCTCGGCAGATCAGTCAACACTTCAACCGCCTGAAAAGCACCATCGGTAATACGTTCACGCAGCTTTTTCGGGCTATAGCGCTCGCCCAGCAGTCGCCTGCCGAACGGTTCCGCCATATTGAGGATGCTGAGTGATGGATCAAGCCGTTCAATCACGCCTTCCAGCGTAATGAGCGCCTTGCCAAGCAGTGCCAGATCGGACGGAATATCAATCCGGTAGTTACGAATAATCGCAAACATCTCGTTCAGCGCTTCCCCCAGATCAATTTGCGAGAACGGTACATCGTAGTACTGCTCTCGCAATCGTTCCAGCTCACCGCGCATGGCAGAGATGTTAATATCATCCGGCACAAAGCCGAGTCGCATAATCGCTCGTACCATACTGTCCGTATTTTTGCGTAATAAGGCGATGACGAAGGACGCGAGTCCATTTTTCGTATCCGTATTGAGACGTCCCATCATACCAAAGTCCAGATAAGCGATGCGTCCATCCCGCAGCGCCAGCAAATTGCCCGGATGCGGATCGGCATGGAAGAAGCCATCGATAAAAATCTGCTTGAGCATCGAGTCGACCAATCGCTGCGCCACATTCGACAGCTGCAATCCCTGCTGCACAATCTGGTCGGGACGCCCCATATGAATGCCATCGACGAACTCCATCGTTAGCACACGGGCAGATGTATAATTCCAGAACGTCTTCGGAATCTGGATATTGCGGTCGCCGTCAAAGTTCTGTGCAAGCCGCTCCATGTTGCGTCCTTCCACATTGTAATCCAGCTCCGCACGCATCGATTTGGAAAATTCCTCGATGATCTTGTCAATATTGTAATGAGACACCCAGTCCATATGACGACGAGCAATGCCAATCAGATCCTGCAAAATCTCCAGATCGCGATTTACGATGCGCGCCACGCCCGGACGTTGTACTTTGATCGCTACCATTTCGCCGGTATGCAATTTCCCCAGATGTACCTGCCCAATCGAAGCCGCCGCGATCGGCTGCTCCTGAAAGTTCTCCAGCATATCTTCCAGCGATGCACCTAGCTCTAACTCGATAATCTGCCGCGCTTCTTCACCGGCAAATGGCGGCACCTGATCTTGTAACTTGACTAGTTCTTCAATGACATTTTCCGGCAGCAAATCCGAACGTGTACTCGCCAGCTGCCCCAACTTGATAAAGGTCGGTCCCAGTTCTTCCAACACGAGTCGAATCCGTTCGCCCACCGTACGGATGCCCTGCGTCTCACGGCGTACTAGCTTGAGTGGAATCGCCAGCATCCGGTTCAGACCCAGTTCCTCGACCATATAACCAAAGCCATGACGCATCAGCGCCATGGCGATTTCTCTGTACCTTCCGGCATGCCGGATATGGAGAGACATCTTATGACAATGGCGGCTGCGGCTGTTCCTGTTCTTTCTCAGCCAGGCGCTTCTCCAGCACAGTGATCCGCTGTTCCAGTTGTTCAACGGTCGCTTTGGTCGGTACATCTAACTCGGTCAGGGCTTTTTGCACCTGTAGGCGTACCCAGTCCTTAATCTGACCCTGCTCTTCGGCACCGCGATCCATCAGACGATCAATCAGGGCATTGGATTCGGATGGTGCCAGTTCCCCGCGTTTCACGAGATCGTTAACCGCCTTTTCCACTTTCTCTTTGCTGACGACTGTCACACCAAGACCTAGGGATATCGCTTTTTTGAACAAATCGCTCATTTCCGTTCCTCCTGACATAGATTAAATACAACCAAGCAGTCTGCATATTGGCATGGTCCGGTAAAAGTAGAATGGGACATGCTCGTTCCAGTTCCCCTTACCGGAGCATGACAATATGACCATGCATATTGTGTCTGTTTCCAGTATAACGGTTTGAGCGTCATATGCCTAATCTCATCTTCATTTGGCTTGCTATCATCTTGCTACTATGATCTGCATGCTACAAAATCCCGGCAGCCCAGTTCAATCCTTGTACGATCATGCGCTGGAATTGCTCATATTCAAATGAAGGGGCATGATGTCCCGGCATCAGGTAGACCGTGCGTCCTAGACCGTATGTGGAGCACCATCCTGCTGGCCAAGTATCATCGTCCATGCTGTACTCCATTAGAATGGTGCGCTCCGCGCCAGCGAGTAAATTGAACTCATACGGCTCCTCCTCCATGCTGAATGAAGAGATTCCCTGCATGATCGGATGTCCTGGCGAAGCGATGTGCATGTCTAGCTTGCGGTAGTCGGTATGACCGCGATATTGCGCGCCCATCAGCTGTCGTAATTCATAGTTATGTTCCTGCAAAGACACGCCGCAATGCAGGATAAGCAGTCCGCCTCCATTGACCACATATGTAATGATACCGGCGGCATGCTCCGGGCTAATCTTCTTGTTGAATGCATCGGTGTAGACGATGCACACATCGTAGGCTTCCAGTCGCTCCATTTCGAACATTTCGTAATCGTCGCTAATATGCAATTCCCAGCCCTCTGGCATCAGTGTATGGATGTGCGACTGAATCCGATCCAGCGGGTGGTACGGTGCATCATCACCGTAATCGCCAATCAATAGCGCCTGTCTGACATGATGTTTGTGATTGGATTGTGCGTTCATATACGGTTACGTCTCCTTTGCAGTGTAATAAGGTGGCTTGGTGAATCCACCGTACGACAATGAAAAAGGACATTCGGCATTGGAGATCAAGCTCCGAACAAGATCAGACCTGTTCGCCGAATGCTCCATTATGTCCTTACCCGTATTTTGATACGATTGTGCATATTATTTCAATTTTTATGTTTTTAATTTAAGGAATGAAATGGATATGTGCGATTGGACTGAGCGTATACGTCGTCTATAAACGGATTGTATAGGTATGATCACAACAAAAACAGCATGGTCCATTTGTTCAAAGGGCATCATGCTGTTCATCGTATAGTTATGCAGTTATTCACTGGCTAACAGGTATATATCCATCTATGCAGACAATTAGGCTTTCTTGACTGCTTTTTTGCGAGTAGGCTTTTTCGCTTTGGCTTGCTCTTCTGCTACACGCGCCGCTTCTTCTTCCGCTTCACGCTTTTGCACTTCCAACTGTTTTGCTTGCTCTTTTTGCTTCGTCTCATACGCTTGATTCAGCGTAGTCTGAATATCCTCTTTACGCATTTTCAGATGACTGCTAAAAATATCCGGGAATACGAATACTTTGCGTCCTACATTCTGAGCAAACATGACGGTGATCCGCTCATTATCGTTTTCCAGCACCTGTCCTACGCCAAATACTTCGTGCATTACCTGTTCGTCCGTTAAATTCATATGTTTGCCTCCTGTGGCCGCTCATTGGCTGGATACGCCAGATCGCTGTTAGCCGGATTGGATAAAATCATTCGCTGTGACTGGAGAGATCGCGTTGTGTGTAGCGTGCATCTTGCGTGTGGATGTAGCATACGGAGAGTAACGAACGGGGGAGAATTGCTAGCAGAGGATAGACATTAGCGTCCATTCTGTGTTTTGTGCAGCATACATATGCTGCTGTAGAAATAGAGACAAAAAATGCAGCGACACTTGTTAAAAATCGAAGCGATGTTAACAAGGCCACTGCATGTCTGTGAAGTGTTGTTTATTCATTATAGCATAAATTGTGCTTATACAGTGAAAGGAATATGTCATAGGTACATTTTTAATCATTTTACGATTCTATAAAAACCGATTTTATTCTGCATACCTATTGCCTTTCCAACATCAACAAGCTAGCGCACAGTGTGCGCTAGCTTGTTCTATCATGATTCCCGCACAATTCTCATGATGCGTTCCAACATATGATGTATGTTCAATATGATATACGTTCAATTTTTTGAAAAGCGATCTTACCTCTTACGCCCAGTATTCATCAGGTACATAACGAATTTCCGATGCTGCTTCAATCACAAGTATTCCCTGCGCCGAATCAAACTGAACCGTCTCTGGGCTGACATAATACCAATGCTTGATCTGCGGACCTTCTACCGGAATTTCGAAGCGGAACATATTCAGTTCTCCACGAAAATGGACGATATCCGCAGCAATATCAGGCGGTGCATTGCGAAAGGTCATCCGATATCCACCTTCTGGCAGTACTGCGAATTCATATTCCAGCGGTAGCTTATTGTTGTTGAGAAATTCGCGCCCAGTTACCGCATGTTTGACCATCACTGTCTCTTTCATGCTTCTCCTCCTTACGGCAGATCGATCAGCAGCCAGAATACCGGTTGCTCTGCGACCAATTCCAGTTTGCTCACTTCTTCGATCCGGGCTGCATCGCGTGTCGACAATTCATATTCATCGTTCACGCGCAGCGAGCCATTTATTACAAATACATACGTACGGCGATGCGGCTGCTGGACGAATTCAATCTGCTGCCCAGCTTCCAATCGGCTCAAATAAATCGTCAGATCCTGATGAATCGTCGCCTGATTCTCGCCGCCCTGACGGCTAACGATTGGCAACAACGTACCATTCAGCGATGCCGGATGAAACGAAGATGTCATATACGATGGCGTCAATCCGCGTGCCTCCGGTTCAAACCAGAGCTGCAACAAATTGCAGTCATGCTCATCTGATGCATTGTGTTCCGTATGCACCACACCACTGCCTGCCGACATGCGCTGAATACCGCCAAAGGAACTCACTGCTTCATTCCCCAAATTGTCTTCATGGCGCAACTGTCCCTGTAATACAATCGAGACGATCTCCATATCACTATGCGGATGCGCGCCAAATCCATGAGATGGGGAAATAATATCGTCGTTAAACACACGCAACGGTCCAAAACTCACATTGTCGCTATCCTGATATTCCCCAAACGAAAAGCTATGACTCCCCCGCAACCATTCACGGTCAAAATGAAAACGCTGATCTGCTGGATAAATGGTAAACATGATGAGATATCCTCCCTGATCTAATACTGGATTGAAATTAATAGAGATATAAGTCGTAGTCAAAATCGTTACTTCATACTCAATATAAATACTGAATAAATGTAATAAACTAACTAATATAATGTATTATATCCGCTAACCGTTCCACATACAAACCTAGATTTGTACTCACGAAAAATGTCATCCGGCATCCTCATAGAGTCATACCGAATCATACCCAAGCGTTCTATTTACAAAAGGCAGATTTCCATACAAAACAAGCCGCTGCCCCCTATTGTTTATATGGAGCAACGGCTTACTATTTAAACATACTCATTTATACATTTGGAACAATGTACTGCATATAAGATCGCATAATCTATTGCACAAGCGAGCGTCAAACTTACAATTTAAAGCGCGATACGAGCTGTTGCAGCTGCTCTGCCAATCGAGTCAGGTCTGTAGCAGCACTCGATACCTCCTGCATGGATGCCAATTGTTCCTCGGCTGCGGCGGAGATCGTTTCTGTACTACCGGCTGTACGGTCAGAAATGTCGGAAATATTATGAATCGATGTAACGACAGCTGCCGCATCGTCATTAAGCTGATGATTGCTGTTCGTAACGTCGTTCATTTTGCTGTTCACAGCTTCGATCGAATGGTTGATTGCCGAGAAGGAGCGACCGGATTCATCTACGGCAATAATACCGCCTTTGACACTTTCCTGAGCGTCATCCATCACTTCCAGCGATTGGGCAACCACATCTTGCATACCGGTAATCAGCTCACCGATGCGCTGAGCAGAATCGCCCGATTCGGATGCCAGCTTGCCGACCTCTTCGGCAACAACGGCAAACCCTCTACCATGTTCGCCTGCGCGTGCCGCTTCGATAGAAGCATTCAGTGCCAGCAAATTCGTCTGCTGCGCGATATTACGGATCAATACAACAATACCGTTAATCTCGCTGGAGCGTGTACTCATTTCATCAATAATGGCACTCAGCTTCTCGACAGTCGACTGGATGGCATGAATTTTCTCAACCACATCCTGTACAGATTCGTTGCCTCGTGCAGAGGCACGGGATACATCGTCCAGTGTGCGCGTGGCATCGTCCACATAACCAGAAATTTCTGTTACACGGTTGGACATACGCTGGATTGCTGCACTACCTTCATCAACGCTGTGAACTTGACGATCGCTATCGCTTGCCATTTCCTGAATCGCCATCGTGACATGCTCAACCGAACGACTCGTTTCCTCGGCACCAGCAGCAAGCTGCTGTGAAGATGCCGATACATTGTCCGTCGTGCTGCGGACATTTTCGATCATTGTACGCAGATTGTTGACCATTGTGGCAAAGTCGCGTGCCAGATCGCCGATTTCGTTATTTTTACTCTGATCGATATTGACCGTCAGATCGCCTTCGCTAATCTGCTGGCTGCTCTCACGTAGACGGCGAATCGGCTTCATAATCATACTCAGCGAGAATAAAGCAATGGCGGCAGCGACAAGAAGGGAAATACCGATAACTAGAATGGCTACTTTACGCACCGGTGCGACGGCATCGTCAATTTCGGAGGTAAACATCGTACCGGCAATTTTCCAACCAGTCGTTTCATTGGTGACGAATACCATCTTTTTAGCTTCGTTTTGGAATGCATAATCAATTTCTCCGCTGGACTTGCTATACATCTCCGGCAAATAAGAGCCTTTCGATTTGGTCCCTGCTTCGCCATCGCGGAATACGATATAGTTTTGATCCTGATCCAGCATAATGACATATCCCGCTTTACCAATCGGAATATCTACCAGTTTCGCCATATTGTCCAGTTTCAGCGAAACACCAATAACCCCGGAGTTGTCAGATAATGTACGTGCCACGACAACCATCGGCTGTTTGGTACGTGCATTGATCATAACGCTAGTAATGATCGTTTTGCCCGGTGTTGCCATTGCTTTCTTATACCATTCGCGTTCACGCGGATCATAATCAGCTGGATTTTTCGCTGGAGCATTCGCAGTCGATTGAATCATAGTACCGTCGTCCGTACCAATATAGATACTGTCCGTCTCTGGATGCAGACTGGAATAACGGTCCATTGACGGAATGATTTGCGGACTTACAGGTCCGTCAAACATGGAGCGATTGAACCAAGTGGACAATTGTTCCACGTCGTACAATTTATCGTCAAGCGAACTCTCTAGGAAATTATTGGCTGTATTGACGCTCTGCGAAGCACTTGTAATCAACTGATTCGACACTTCATTTCTGGCATTGGTATACATACTGATACCAATGATCAAGCTCGGACCGAACAGAATAATAGCAAAAGCTACAATTAATTGATTACGAATAGACCAACGCGGTTTGAACTTCTTCAGACTTGGTTTCACGACATCACTCTCTTTTCTATTGAAGTTGGGGTTATATAAGTGTAAGAATGATCGACGCTCTCCACACACTTAGTATATATCGTTAGAACTATACTGATTATTTAGACCTAAATTTAATTTAGCGAAATATAATTTTATTTGTCTATAATTGTAAATTTAAGTGAATATGAACAGATATACATAGTATAAAAGAACTAATTATATATTGAAAATCATATTCTCATTGCAATTCGTTACCTTTCGCCTGCTTACCTTAATGCTTCATTGCATATATATGCAAATTGTATACAGTCCATTTCATTTCACAACAAAATTAGCCAGCACATTCCGTAATTCGGAAGTACTGGCTAATACTTATTTGCATATCTCTGTTGTATTATGAATAAAAAGCAATATATTACCAATCTGTCAAATCGTAACGTTGTGAGTTAATTTTACAGTTTAAAGCGTGATACGAGCTGTTGCAACTGCTCTGCCAATCGAGTCAGATCGGTAGCAGCACTCGACACTTCCTCCATCGATGCCAGCTGTTCTTCTGCCGCAGCGGAGATCGTTTCCGTATTACCTGCGGCTTCATCGGAGATGCTGGCGATATTCTCGATCGATTCGACCACTGCGCCTGCATCCTGATTGAGCGAGCTGGTAGTAACCGATACGTCATCCATTTTGCGTGATACAGCTTTGATCGAACGATTGATTTTGGAGAAGGAGCGACCGGATGTATCGACAGCGATAATACCGCCTTCGACATTTTGCTTCGCCTGATCCATAACTTCTAGCGATTCGCTCACGACACCTTGCATACCGATGATCAGATTGCTGATACGCTGCGCAGAATCTGCTGATTCGGATGCCAGTTTGCGTACTTCCTCGGCAACAACGGCAAAGCCTTTGCCATGCTCACCTGCACGCGCCGCTTCGATGGAAGCGTTCAGTGCCAGCAGATTGGTCTGTTTAGCAATATTGCGGATCAGATCGACAATGCCGTCAATTTCAGACGACTGCTCACTCATCTGATTGATAATTCCGTTCAGTTTTTCCACCGTTACCTGAATATCGTAAATTTTCTGTACGACATCGATGACTGACTCGTTGCCTTTGGCAGCAGCCTTGGCAGCTTCATCCATCGTTTGCGTGACATCGCCTACGTGAGTGGAAATCTCGTCTACACGTTGTGACATCCGCTGAATAGCAGCAGCACCTTCGGTTACACTTGTCACCTGACGGTCGCTACCAGTAGCCACTTCTTGAATCGCAAGCGTCACATGTTCTACCGAGCGACTTGTTTCCTCCGCTCCAGCAGCCAGCTGCTCGGAAGCCGACGATACATTATCCGTCGTATCGCGTACACTTTCGATCATATCGCGCAGATTGCTAACCATGATCGCAAAGTCGCGTGCCAAATCGCCGATTTCGTCATTGTTACTCTGATCAATATTAACGGTCAGATCGCCTTCGCTAATCTGATGCGTCGTTTTGCGCAGACGGCTGATCGGTTTCATAATCATGCGGATACACCAGAACACGATAATTGCAGCGACAACGAGCGAGATACTTACGATGATCAGTGCCATCGTACGTACAGGCTCAACCGCTTTTTCGATTTCGCTCTGATACATCGTACCAGCGATCTTCCAGCCTGTCGCTTCATTGGTCAGGAAAACCATTTTCTTCGGTTGCCCTTCAAACAGATAATCAATCTCGCCTGTTTTCTCAGCATACATTTGTTGCAGATATGCGCCTGTCGCTTTATCTCCTGTTTTACCGTTACGGCTAGAAATATAGTTCTGGTCAGCATCCAGCATAATTACATAACCTTCCTGACCAACCGGAATATCCGCCAGTTTGGCGAGGTTTTCCAGATTGAGCGATACACCGAGTACACCGGAATTATCCGGCAATGTACGGGCAATAACGACAACTGGTTGATTGTTGGAATTGATCACAACTTTTGTAATGACCGTTGTTCCCGGCGCTGCCATCGCTTGCTTGTACCAGTCCCGTTCACGCGGATCGTAACCATTCTCGTTTTCCTTTGGAATCGCGCGAATCATCGTACCATCCGGCGTACCGACAAACGCATCTACCGTTTCAGGATGCAGCCCGACGTAACGTGCCAGCTCCGGTACAATCTGCGGACTAAAGCGTCCATCGATCATAGATGCGTTGAACAATTTCGACAAATACTCAACATCGTAATCCTTCGCACTGAGTGAACTTTGTACAAAGTTATTTGCTGTATTCACGCTCTGGCTTGCGCTTGTAATCAGCTGGCTTTCGACCTGATTTTTGGCATTGCTGTACATCGTGATGCTTATTACAAGGCTTGGCGCCAGTAATACAAATGCAAAAGCCACAATCAGCTGATTACGAATAGACCAGCGTAACCGGGGCTTCTTCAACCATTTTTTCATCAATCTCACACTCTTTCCTTATTAAATTACGATCATCTGTGGTATATGGATGTTAGTCTTGATCAGTTACACTATATATCGCCTAACGAGTGGCAATTATTTAGCATGTTATCTAGTTCATGCGAATTTTGTTGAAATATGTACGTATTGGTTGTTTCAAGTAACTTTTGTCATGGATAATCGCTAAATATATCATTATAATACTTACCGTCCATTTCTTTCGGCATGTTTCACCAAAAACATTTCCCGTTCACTCCGCTTACAATTCTACCATCGCCTCCCAGACAATCGTCATTCTCCCTTTGGTAGTCCCAGCTTCCCTTCCCTATCCACATTGAACATAACAAAAAGGAGCTATGGCATCTGCCACAACCCCTATCCATCTGAATCCTCTCATTGATCATTCTGAATGATCTCATCCACCATTAGCGATATATGCAATTCATATACCCACCTATGTTCATTCTGCGCAGATGTTACTTTACGAATTCTGTGCCAATCGTCCACGTTCACTGCGTTCTTTTTTACCGAACAATACACCATCCAGTGACAGTAATGCACTGCCAGTCAGTGCCATTTGCAAGCTGGTGAACAGAATCAGATAATCAAACTCCGTACCCATCATAAATGGCTGACCTGCTTTTGCAGTCACCAGCACGCCAACCATAACAATCGTCAGTGCCAGACCTGCCAGACGAGTAAATAGACCAACGATCAGTGCGATACCGCCTGCAATCTCAATGACTGCCACTACAGGTGCCAGAAATGCTGGCAACCCTAAACTTTGGAAAAATCCTTGCGTACCACCAATACCACCTTGAAACTTGGAAAATCCGTGTAACAGGAAAATCACACCTGTTAGTACTCGCGTAATTAGCAAGCCCAGCTCTACATATCGTTTATTCAAACTCATTACCAATTCCTCCTTTGATTGTGTCCACTACAAAATGTAGTGTTATTGTATAAAAAGCCGCCCGTTGTGCCCTGCTCTGCCTCTCATCAAACAAGCAGGACACTCTGTATGTCTACACAAGCGACCATAATAACAAAATACTAAGCACCGTTAACACCGGCAGCGAGATTACAACTGATCCTAACGGCAGACGCGGCGATGTACCACTCTCTGGTTCGAGAATGCGGTGAATCCGGTAGTTGAGTGACGTTTCTGCGAATGAAGAATAGATCATACGGGCAGGAAAATGGATACCACCCTGCGTACGGTTGACCAGCTTCAGCAGCGCTCCGCCAATGCCGAGCGGCGTGCCCAAGCGCTGAATCGCATCATGATCTGCCAGCACCTCACGCGAGATTTTGTACTGGTGCGCCATATTGCGCAGCACCGGCAAAAACCAGAGCGCAAACGCCGCCTGTCCTAGCAAAAACGTAACCAACGGATCGCGCTGACGATAGTGAAACAGCTCGTGATGCACAACCGCCTGCTGCTCTTCTTCATTCAACAGCTGCAATATGCCTTCCGACAAAATAATGCGCCGACGCCAATTGCCCATCGTGAGCGCCAGCGGCTGACGGCAAGAGACGATGATGAACATCGCTTGTCCATCTGGACTGTAACGTTCGTTAAATGCCGCCGATAATGCTATATGTTCCAGCTCCCGGCAGCGCCGCACTGCACGAACCGAACCATACCATTGATCCAGCCCATAGCCGACGTATAAAACAAACGTACATGTCACAAGTCCCGCTAACAGATGACTAACCGAGAACCAGCCATGATTCTGCATCCACATATTGCAAATACGCAGCAGATCAAATGGCAGATTCCAGCCAAATAGCATATGCAGCGAATATACGCCCATCAGCCCTAGCGTAAACAGGGACATACTCAAACTAACCTTCAACAAACGCTGCGAACGACGTTGCCACCATTCTACTCGTTGTTTTTCCATTGTTTGATTTTATCCTCCAAGGCTTGAATAAGTTTGGGGTCCACTTCTTCCAGCACATCAACCATATGATTGACAGCCAGTGTACCGAACTCCTCCATCAGTTCATGAGTCAGTTCCCTGGATTGATTGTTAAGAAAATCTGCGCGGCTTTCCGGCGGAACGTAGTGGAAGCTTTTGCCTTCGATATGACGGGATAACGCACCCTTGTCTACTAGCCGATTCATAACCGTCATCACCGTATTGAAATTGAGCGGCTTGCTCTGGCTGATGACAGTTTGCACTTCCTTGATCGTCAGCGGATGCTGCGCTTCCCACAGCACATTCATAATCTGCGCTTCCAGCGGACCGAAAAAACGATCCAGCCCGGTAGCACCTACATTGAACTTTTTAATTTTCATTTTCTGTATGCCACCTCACACTACACATTGTAGTTCCAACCGCAAGAGCAGTCAAATTTGTGAAGTTAATTGTATAATATCACAATTTGCGTAACAGTCTATACTTTTCGTTAGTTTCTTTCGTTTAACTTTCAGGGCGTATGCTATCCAGCATGTTTATAATGTACATCATCAGACACCAAGTGCATACGCCCTGAAACTGTAACTATGCAGTCGCTATACATACTTTCCTTCTATTTCATCAACTAAGATAAAGTTGTCGCTATTCAATATCCTTCGTTCCAGATCAATGTCATTTCCACTGTATCTGAGCCGGGCTGTACAGGGCTGGCATTCAAAATCCAGCTCTCCCCGGTAGCATCGTTACTGCCCTGAATGACCAGTTGTTTTTCGCTAATCTTCTGCAAGGCATCGGGCATATCCTGAATACGGAAATACTCGCTGTATGTCTTGGCTAGCGTTTCCATATCCAGCTTCGTCTGTAAAGTAAGCCGTACAAAGTGTTCATTTGCCGTATCATTGTGCACCGCAGTTACGACCGTAGCATCATCAGGAATAGGAAAATCCGCAGGCACTCCATCACCGGGTGCACGCGCCACCACACTTTGCGCCGCCAGACTAGCTGCTTCTGCCGAAACGGGTTGTGCCGCTATTCCGGGTACTAACAACGCAGCCGCCAGCAATCCACACATACCAGAACCTGTCCATCTGTTCATGACAACCTCTCCTCTGCTGTCGTATCGTCCATCACAAGCCATTACCTGCTGACCGGCAATCCGCTTCCTGTATGATCATTCACGACCAGAACCGACGTAACACGGGAGAACCCAAACAAGGACAAGCGCCAACCTATACAACCGTTACGCCTGTCCCTGTCGGTATATCAATCTATAAGATGACCCTGAGGTCGTATGCGCTGCGGCTTACGGATTCAGGCGCTGTAGGCTCACCAACAGAAGACGAGGAATCTCAATTACAATCGTCATGTCTCCCTCATATCCTGCTGGCTTCCCTACTTCACAATATCCGGCTATAAGCGCCGCAGACCTTGCCATATGGGCTTGTCGAACAGCTCCGTTTCCTCTGCTTCTAGGTATAAGCCGCTAGACAATCCGCTTCGCTTATCCCCTTCTATACGATAGAGCGATTCAACAGGCTGTATATAAAAGCGTCCGGTCTTATTCCAGAAAAGGCTACCCCTTGCATGGTTAGAAGACCGGACGCTGAATATCAGTGTTCCTGTAGTATATGTTGCTGTAAATGATTCGTAGTGACTTAGAGAAGCACGGTAGTCAGATGATCAACTACGCAGTTGCGACATGAATTCGCTGATATCCACGCCAAGTCCCTGAGCGAGACGCATACCGTATTCACGGTCGGCACGGATAAAGTTGCAAATGGCGCGCAGTTGAATGTCTTTTTTTACTACCTGTAAATCATTAACCAGATTGTTGAGTAAATTATCCTTTTGTTTGTCAGAATAGGAACGATATTGTTCACCAGCCTGTGCAAAATCATCAGTTTTCTCGATTTTCTGGCGAGTCACATGACCTTGCAGCTCTACTTCGGTATCGCGGTAAGCCGGATCTTCGGATGGACCTTCCGTATAACTGTTCGGCTCATAGTTGTACGTGCTGTTATCTTGATTCACATTCATAAAGCCATCGCGTTGGTGGTTACGTACCGGCGCGTATGGGCAGTTCACCGGAATTTGCAAATAGTTCGGTCCAAGACGGTGACGCTGGGTGTCTGGATAGGAGAACAGACGACCTTGCAGCAGCTTGTCTTCCGACGGCTCAATGCCCGGTACGACTGCGCTTGGCGAGAATGCGGATTGCTCGACTTCAGCAAAGAAGTTTTGCGGATTTTTGTTCAGTGTCATCGTACCGACCAGATGCAGCGGGAATTGGTCTTCCGGCCATACTTTGGTCGGATCGAGTGGATCGAATGAATAGTTGTCGATATCTTCCGGCTGGATAAACTGCACTTTCAGTTGCCATTCCGGGAATTTGCCCTGCTCAATATGGTCAAACAGATCGCGGGTTGCGTGGTTGAAGTCTTTTCCCTGCTGCTTTTCCGCTTCGTCGGCAGAGAAAGTGCGCACGCCCTGTGACGATTCCCATTTGTATTTGACATACGTGACTTTACCTTCGTCATTGATCCACTTGAACGCGTGTACGCCGAAGCCGTCCATCTCGCGGTAGCTTGCTGGTGTACCGTGATCTGAGAACAACCAAGTCATCATATGCGTCGATTCCGGTGTCAGTGTCATGAAGTCCCAGTAACGACCAGGGTTCTGGATATTCGTTTGCGGGTCTGGCTTCAGAGAATGCACCATGTCCGGGAATTTGATCGCATCACGGATAAAGAATACTGGCAAATGGTTGCCGACGATATCATAGTTGCCTTCTTGGGTATAGAACTTCACCGCAAAGCCGCGCGGATCGCGTGCTGTTTCCGGGGAACCGACACCGTGAATAACCGTGGAAAAACGGACAAATACGGGCGTTTCCAGACCTTCTTCTTGTAAGAACGCTGCTTTGGTGTATTGCTTCATACTGTTCTCGACGCGGAATACGCCATGTGCGCCTGCGCCGCGTGCATGTACAACGCGCTCTGGAATACGTTCACGGTCAAAATGGGCGATCTTCTCGATCAGGTGGTAATCCTCCAGCAGTGTAGGCCCTCTGCGTCCGGCTGTTCTGGAGTTCTGGTTGTCTCCAACCGGAGCACCCTGGTTTGTTGTCAAACGGTTATCCATCGTTAGATCATCCTTTCGTTATGCCTGATTTTGCATGTCCATGAATCGTACTTCCATGATTTAGACTTGCATTTAGACTCATTTCAAAAATCAGAAGTTAGACTTATTCTAACATTGGATAGTGGCTCCTTCATGAGGGCTGGATGATGCTTCCATGAAGATGGGGTGAACATGCTTCAGCAGATTTCTCGCGTTTGAGGGAGCTGTTGAGACACTGCGCTTCGGTAAGGGATAGGGGAAACATGCTCAGGTGGAGCCGCGGGAATCTTATGAATGGGGAGAGAGTGAAGATTCCCACCCCTCCAAAGTCGCCCTTATTCCCCTATTCCCTTCCCTCCGCTCTGTGCAAAGAGTTTCTTGTAACGGGGTCTAGGGGTTGCTGGAAGCTGTTTGGGTGGGGAGGTGGCAGTTTTTTTATAAGGAGTGGATGCGCTGGGGATTGGATGCGGACTTGATAAGGAGGAAGTTTCTTGTAGTAGGTTCTGGAGGATGCTGGAAGATATTTGGTTTGGGAGAGGCAGTTTTTTATACGAACTGGATACGCTGGGTGATTAGATGCAGACTTGATAAGGAGTAAAAAAGGAATTAAAGGCTGCGGAAGGTTTAGAACTTTAGAACTTTAGAGATATTGCGGGTGGCTTGATGTGGTTGTTGGGTTGTTTGTAGTGGGATTGAATATGATGCGGGTCTGGTTATAGAGGAGCTAGGAGATGGAGACGGTTTTGTATCCTCTTTTGTAGCAATAAAGAATATGGGGGGAATGCTATATGAAGAGAAATGATACAGATAGAGGTGGAATTTAGAATTTCTTTTGGCATGAATGAAGTCATTCGGTAGGATCGGTGGGCGTTTTATTTTGAGTGTATTAGGGTGGAGTGGATTGAGCTTGTAGGGCATTAGCAGATAGTGTAAGGAATTTGGAGGACAAAATAAAGACCAGTGAGCACTTAGGGAAGTGTCGCTGGTCGGACTGGGCGTATGGAATTGGTTGTGTTTGTTGGGTAGTGCGGTTATTGGTTTGTTGAGAGTAGCTTCTTTGTGGGGAAGCTGGGATGGGTTTGGGCATTGGGCGATGTTTGGTGATGGTGAGCATCCACTTGTTTGTTGAGATCGTGATGAATTGTGAATGGGGATAGATGCTGGATCAGTCCGCCAGACGGTAGCCTACACCGCGTACTGTGGCGATGTATTGAGGAGCGGAGGCGTTGTCGCCGATTTTTTTGCGCAGACTTTTGACGTGGACGTCGACCACGTTGCTGCCGCCAAAAAATTGGGTGCCCCAGATTTCGCTCATCAGTTCTTCACGGGACAGTACGCCGCCTTCGCTTTCGATCAGCATTTGCAGCAGATCGTATTCGGTTTTGGTCAGTTCAACGCGGCGTTGTCCGCGGTATACGGTCATTTTTTTGCGGTCGATCCACAGGTCTTTGAAGACGATGCGGTGTTGGGTATCATCGGCTGCGGGTGTCACGGGACGGCTGGCGTTGGAGCGGATGACACGTTCCACGTGATACAGCCCTTCCTGTGGGCGCATCGGCCAAATTAATAATTCTTCTTCCGTCCATTCCTTCATGCCAAGTGCAAGCATTTCTTCGCGAACGAGGAAAATCGACGGTACATGAGAATTATTCTCATTAATGCGCAACTTAGCCAATTCGATGTCGCCGCTACTCGCAGAAGAGATCATATCAAAAATATACAGGTCTGCGCTGATCGAGCCAGCACCGCTATTTTCCCAGCGATGAAAAACCATTACATCAAAGCAGCTATCGGACAGCATACGTGTCAGATCGTGTACACGGCTTGGAACCGGGCTAATAATAACAACGCGGCGCGTGACTGGGCAAGCCAGCGGCATATGTTCAGCGGATGCATAATCAGTAGAAAGATAATCATTCTCAATTATTTTTTCGATTTGTTTTTGCATTCGGTACACACTCCTCTAAATACGACATGTGCATGATGGACATCGTACCCGGTTTCCTCCGCTACATCAGCGTACCATTGCAGAGGTGCATCGGTCATGACTTCATCCACACGTCCGCAAGTTTCACAGACAATATGCTGGTGATCGTCCATTTTGCCGTCGTAACGACTGGCGGTTTCACCAAGCTTCAATTCACGGATCAGACCGTTATCTGTCAAGTATCTTAACGAGTTATATACAGTTCCATAAGCAAAATTATGACCACGCTCTACCAACCGATTCATCACGTCAGCGGCAGTAGGGTGATCCTCGGCGTTGTAGACGATATCGTAAACAGCTTTCCGCTGCGTCGTCAGGTTGATTGTTTTCACACGGATCATTCCCTTAATTTTGATTTTAGAATAAGTATAAATCCATTTCAAATGTCGGTCAATAGGTTTAGCCACTAAAGTGATAATGATTCTCAGGATTTTGGTGATTTATTGCTATATTTGTCGATAATGATTCGTACTGGGATGAATTTGGGATCATTTTTCGTTGAAGTTAAGTTGGTAAGGCTTTTTGATATTTTACACTGTTAGCGGAGTTTGAATCGGGTAGCGTTGGATATAAAAAGCCCCTGAGTTTTGTTTCTCAAGGGCTGAGGTAAGTTTATAATTTGGATTGACCGTTTACTATTTCATCATTAATTGCCTTAATTTTCTCTAAAGTAGAATTTAATTGATTCATATCAAAATGATTCGTATTGTCACTAGCAATAAAAAATAACTTTAACCAAAAAGCATCGTTCTCAGCATGATTTTCGATAGCTTGACGAATACATTCTTCATTCAACTTTTTTACAATGATAAACGGAGGTCCTGCCGAAATATAATTAACTCCTTCATTATCCATCAGTGTTATTAAATTAAGCGGTGTTATCGCAACAAATGTGAGAAGCGTATGATCTTCTAACTCGACAAACACGTCGATATTATCATCGTTTTCATCCACATCAGATAGTGGCGTTGGGAAAGAAATATTTTTTATTATGATTGATTCCTCATTTCTATTTTATAGCCTAGTTGTAATTTTTTTGTTTCAAGAATTTCCATTAGTCGTATTATAAGTAGTCTATTTATTGTTTTCTGGAAGTTCTTCTTCAACTGGCTCACCTACTAAATGCTTGAAATATTGTAATCTTTCTAATTGACCTCCCCTTACTAATTTAGATTCGCTTGCTCTATCATCCAGGCTTTTGCCTGCTCTCCCTCCAATATGATGGGTTCCTCTACTGTTCCTAGATTAATGCTTTCAATATCAGCTTCCTCGATACCTTTCATTCCGGTAAGGTTGGCTCCTTGAAGAAGAACATTTTTGAATCTGCTTACTTTTATATCTACATTCATTAATTGTGCTTGTCGAAAGTCTGTATCTATACACAACGCCGCTGTAAAATTTGCATATTCTAAATGAGTACCAAAATACAAGGTTTCAAAGCATTCGCTGCTCAAAAAATTGGCATGAGTTAACGTTGCGTAAGAAAAGTCGACAAGGAGCAAATCTGCTTTCACAAATGAACAATAATCCATTGTCGCCTTGCGAAAAGTAGAAGAACATAACCAACCCCGATAAAAATCTGTTTTTCTCAAATCCAATTGATCAAATTTACACTCTGTTAAAAAGGCACTATATAGCAACAACTCTTTCAATGTGATATCCAGTTTTGTAAAATCCACTTCGTCTTCAGTTAACTTTCTACCTTGCTCCCCAATGGTTTCTACCCAGAGTTCGTGTAACTCAAGTTTTTTTGCATGAGATGTATGATCATAATTATATGTCTCCTTGGTATTGTAAGGATCGTCATCATGTTCGGCAGATGATTTAGCCGGCAACTAAAAGTCAGTAGACGATCAGATGTATTTTGGAGTGATTTACGTATGTACTTCAATTTTCAAAATAAATGTTGATACGTTTGGATCAAATAGCTCGTTGGCTTCAGAATTTATCATTAAGACAGAGTAAAAATAGACCTTGATCGCTTCTTACTATTTTGTATGCGACAAGGTCTATTGGAGTGTTCGTTATACTCTATCATTACTGTAAATCGATTAAAATTTCAAAATAAAAATTCGGTGCAATGTCCCTCTACTTCTCGCTACTCAAAACCTTCTCAATCGCTTCCACCACATCACTACTCAACGTCACACCCGAAGCACCTGCATTCTGCTCCACCTGCTCTGGACGGCTCGCGCCAACGAGAGCGCTAGATACGTTAGGTTGACGTAGAATCCATGCCAGGGCAAGATGTGTCAGCGACAAACCCGCTTCGTCGGCGATCTGTTGTAGTTGCTGCACTTGCTCCAGCTTTTGGTCGTTGATCTTCTTGTCGTCCCAGTTGAGCTTGGCGGCGCGGCTGTCGGATGGGATGTCGGTTAGGGACTTGTATTTACCAGTTAGCAGACCTTGAGCCAGCGGGGAATAGACGACCTGACCGATGCCGTACGTTTCGCCGAGCGGAATCACTTCGTCTTCGATATAGCGGTCAAACATATTGTACACAGGCTGGTTAACGACGATGCGATCTAGCAGGTAACGGTCGGCAACACCGACAGCAGCTTGCATCTGTGCAGCCGTCCACTGGCTTACACCGACGTACAATACTTTGCCTTGACGAATGAGATCGTCGAGTGCGCGCAGTGTTTCTTCGATTGGCGTTTCCGGGGAGAAGCGGTGGCAGTAGTACAGGTCGATATAGTCATGACCTAACCGCTGCAAGCTCGCATGGCATTGCTCGGTAATATGTTTGCGGGACAGACCGCGGTCATTGGGACCGTCGCCCATATTGCCGAACACTTTGGTGGCGAGTACGTAGGATTCGCGCGGATAGTCTTTTAGCGTTTCGCCAACTACTTTCTCTGCTTCGCCGCGTTCGTACACATTGGCAGTATCGAAAAAGTTAATGCCCAGCTCGTACGCTTTGCGGATGGAATGAACGGCATTCTCGCGTTCGACGTAACCGCCGTACGTCAGCCAGCTGCCGAGACTAATCTCGCTAACTTTTAATCCACTACCGCCAAGTCGTCTGTAGTTCATGGTCATGGTATTTCCCTCCCGAATATGTAAGTTTGCGCCTCCACGCTCCATCCCTATAGATGAAAAATATATACCATTTTCCGCTATCCATATGGAAGAATACGCTTACAGCATCCATTCTTCCCCATTTTAGAGCTTCTATTGGCGATTAGGCAAGCGGTGTTGGCGTTTATATGTATATATGGCATGTCTTTTGTATGTTGCACGCTGGACGACTTGGTAGAAGAGCAACGACTAATTGTTTGCTCTGTATCCTCCATACGGGCTGCTTAGATGTAGCGATGTATGGTGATATGTAAACTGCTTGTTCTAACAAGTGCACATGACCAGCAAGTACACATGCCTGACCAAATCATGTTTGTATCATAACGATATCTGGTTACATCTTCAGTTCGATATGGTACAAATGAATCGAATGAAGGCTTTACTGCGTAATATAACAGGTGACTGCCGACAGCATAGGCTGGCGCAGCAACAGGCAGTTCGGGAACTAGTACTGCCAACCGTTACATATTGCCCAGAGCAAGGACAGACACATTCCACATACCGAATCAAAGGGGGACTACCATTCATGCTGCAAAGCCGTTTTTTCCGTTTGGGCGCTGGCATTGCCCTAGTTTTACTCATTATTTATCTCGGAACGCTGGTTGATTTTATTTTCGTTCCGATCCGCTCGCTGATTAGCTTGACGATTGTACCGCTGCTGATCACGGCGTTTATGTATTATCCGCTTCGCCCGCTTGTGAATTATTTGGAAAAGAAAAAGCTAAAACGGTCATGGTCGATTTTGTTAATGTATCTGGTCGTTATTATTTTACTGGTCGTCTTCGGGTTTCTGGTGTGGCCGACGCTACGTGACCAGGTGACTAGCTTTATTGCAAGTGCGCCGGACTTTACGCGCAGCATTATTGCGCAGGTGCAACTGCTGGAACAACAGCCGTTTGTACAGCAATTCATGCCTGCAGGCAGCAGCGGCACCAGCACCGAAATGCTGCAAAAGCTGACCGAGTATCTGAACACGGCATTCGACTGGCTGTCTGTGCATCTGTCCAGCATGTTCTCGTTCTTGTCCAACTTCTTCTTGGTCGTGGCAACAGTTCCGATTATGCTGTACTACCTGCTCAAAGATGATAGCAAGCTGTCGGGACGCTTACAGCAGATCTTCCCGCGTAATTACCGTGAAGACGGTAAGCTGATGCTGGATGAGATCGACGATGCACTGAGTAGCTTTATCGCGGGACGTGTACTCGTAAACTTCGCGCTCTGTGTGCTGCTGTACATCGGGTTTCTGATTATTGATCTGCCGTATTCGCTCTTGCTCGTTGTGCTGGCGTTCTTCCTGAACTTTATTCCGTATATCGGGGCGATTCTTGCCGCGGTGCCCGTAGCGATTGTCGGTCTGATCGAATCACCAGCAATGGGAATCTGGTCGATTGTCATCGTCATTATCGCGCAACTGATCCAGAATAACCTGCTGGAGCCGATCATCTTCGGGAATCAGCTGGATATTCATCCATTTACAATTATCGTCCTGCTGCTTGTCGGTGGCGATATGGGTGGTATTCTCGGAATGCTGCTCGTTATTCCACTCTATATGGCGGCAAAAATTACGATTGTGCACATTTACCGTATGTATCTGAAGCAGAAGATCGGGAATGGATTACAGTAGATTCGCGCAAGCCGGAGCTATGTACATGATGTACGTAGACTCCGGTTTGTTTTTTTGGGGAAAAGAAAACATATAAAAAGCCAGTTGCGCGTGATTCCGGTGTAGTTGGGTAATAGTAAGATAACATGATGTAACTTTTACCAAATCCAACTACAAAGGAGAATGAATGATGGACTCTCAAACAACCAAAACGATTGCAATTGGAGCAGTAACCGGTGCGCTGGTCGGTGCAGGCGTTGCCGTACTCGTCGCTCCGCAGCAAGGACAGAAAGTGCGTGAGAAGATCGCTGAAGTTTCCGAATTGGTGAAGGAAAAAGGCCCGTTGATCAACGAAAAAGGTCACGAGATCGCTGAAAAAGGACAAGAAGTCGTCGGCGCAATTAAGGAATCGCTGCATACTGCTCAAGATTTCAAATCCGAAGCAGGCTCTGCGATTAGCGAAGTGAAGTCAGAGGTTAAGGACTTCCAGCAAAACAAAACCGGTAGTTCTTCTAACGTGCGCAGCATTCAGAGCTAAAGAGATAACGCAGGGAAGTGTATAACAGCTTCGTTTGATACACTGTATTTGCACGCAAAGCATGACATAGCGCAGAATACGGCTAGCTACAAGTACAACAGTATTACGCGCAAAATATGACTCAATATACAGTTTGCAAGGAACGATAATTGGGCATGATGATAAAATAAAGACCCGAATACAGCTACGGACCTAAGCTTCCGCATATGTATTCGGGTCTTTTTATGAGCAAATCCATGCTTAGTGAATCTCTGGCGTTAATACATGACGTGCTACACCAGTACGATACGCTGCTTCCATTACGGCTTGTCGAATCAGTTCCACGACGCGTTGGTCGAATACGTCTGGAATGATGTAATGCTCGTTCAGATCGGCAGGATCGATAACGGATGAGATCGCCTGCGCTGCCGCCAGCTTCATCTCCTCATTAATATCGATTGCACCACAATCCAGTGCGCCGCGGAAAATGCCGGGGAAGCAGAGTACATTGTTGATCTGATTTGGGAAATCGGAGCGCCCAGTCGCCATTACGCGTACGAATGGCGCGGCAAGAATCGGATCAATTTCGGGAATCGGATTCGCCATTGCAAAGATGATTCGGTCATCTGCCATACGCTGAACATCCTCTATGCTCAAAATGTTGCCTGCCGACACACCGACAAACGCATCCGCGTCTTGGATGACATCAGATAATGACCCTTCTTCTTCAAACGGATTGGAGATAGTGGCGAATGAATTCCAGTGTGGATTGTCGTAGTGCTCATTGCGATGAATGGCGCCAAAGCGGTCAACGCCGATCAGATTGGTAGCACCGGCTTTGAGCAGCATTTTGGCGACGGACAATCCGGCAGCGCCGAGTCCGTTTACGACGATTTTGGCAGTGGTGATGTCTTTGCCGCAAACTTTGAACGCATTTAGTAGTCCAGCGAGTACAACGATAGCGGTGCCATGTTGATCATCATGGAACACGGGAATGTCCAGCTCGGCGCGCAGTCTCGCTTCAATCTCAAAGCAGCGTGGAGACGCGATATCCTCCAGATTGATGCCGCCAAAGGTTGGCGCCAGCGCTTTGACGATGGCGATGATCTCCTCGGTGTCCTTCGTGTCTAGGCAGACCGGTACGGCGTCTACATTGGCAAACTGTTTGAATAGCGCGGCTTTGCCTTCCATAACTGGCATCGCGGCGTGCGGACCGATATCGCCCAGACCGAGTACGGCGGTGCCGTCGGAGATGACAGCGACGGTGTTTTTCTTGGTGGTCAGTTCGTAGGCTTTGCTCTGGTTACGGGCGATCTCTTGGCATACCTGCGCGACGCCGGGGGTGTATACTTTGGCAAGGTCTTCTTTGTTTTGGATCGGGTGTTTGAGCATGGTTTCGATTTTGCCGCCTTGATGCAGTTCGATAATGTCTCCTAGGATTCCCATCGTTATTCCTCCGTGAGTGAATTTCTCCTTGGTAAACTTGGAATGATTGCGTGGTTGCACGGGAACGCTGCGGGAAGGGATTGGGGAACGGACTCCGGTGGAGCCGCGGGAATCTACCGATTAGGATGGAATGTAGATTCCCGCCCCTCCAAGGTCGTCCTTATCCCCAATTCCCTTCCCTCCGCTCCGTGCTTACGCATCATGCCTAGTTTACAGAGATGGTAATTCTTTCGTTTACCAGCCCCAGCCTGAATGTAGTAGGGTTTAAAATCTGCTTTGGTGGGTCAATAGTATGTTGAGCTTTATTGGATATGTTGGAGCTTGGTGTTTGGGTTGGGTTGGATTGTTTTGATAGATTATTTATTTCAACCGCCCCACATGGATAGGAGTAGGGTGGCGATGACTACGGTTAGGGCGCCGCCGATGCGGGTGGAGATTTGGGCGAAGGGCATGAGTTCCATTCGACCGGAGGCGGATAGGATGGCTACGTCGCCGGTTCCGCCTAAGCCGCCGCGGCAGCCGGTGACGATGGCGGCTTCGACGGGGTACATTTTGACCCATTTGCCGACGAAGTAGCCGCTTAGGATCATGGCGATAATGACGGTTCCGCAGACGATGATGTATGGGAGCGACAAGATTGCGGCTACGTCACCGAGTGGGATGTACAGAATACCGAGACCGACCATGATCGGCCAAGTGAGTGTGCCGGATACGAATTTGTAAAGCTGGTATGCGCCTTGTTCGATTTTGGCTGGCAGCAGATTGCATACTTTGAGTAGAGCGGCACCGAAGATCATCAGGATTGGGCCGGGGATGCCAACGAATGGGGACAGCAGGTGCCCGGTGATGAACAATCCACAAGCGAACAGCAATCCTGCGCCCATCAGGGCGAAGTCAGGTTTGAGTCCGTCGTAGACGCTGCCACTCATCGTTTTCCCGTCTTTTTCTTTGACCAGTACGCCGTTGCCGGTAATGGAACTGTTTTTGTCAGCCATTTTCTTCAAAATACCTGCGCCGATGATCGCGAATACGTTGCCGATGACAGCGGCTGGGATCATCTGGGCGACATAGCTGGCGGATTCGCCGCCGAGAATTTGAGAGAAAGCAATCGACAGTGGCAGGATGCCTTCACCAACACCGCCTGCAATAATCGGTACAATAATGTAAAAGAACGCGTGATATGCACTGTAGCCGAACAGTATCGCAACGCCGAGTCCGGCGGCAACGGCTGCCAGTGTACCGGCGATCATCGGGATGAAAATACGGATAAAGCCGTGAATCAATGTTTTACGGTTCATCCCGGTGATGCTACCAGCAACCAGACACGAAATGTACAGATACAAAAAGTTGGATGTCTTCATCAGCGTCGTCACCGATTCAATGACCGGCGGGTTCAGCACATTCCAGAACACCAAGAACGATGGCACCATCAGCGATAGAATCGCGGGACCACCAATATGCTTGAGCAGCGGTAGCTTGAAGCCCAGCTCACTGAGCAGCACGCCCATGATCATAATGACTGCTAGACCGCCGATCATATCATTTGGTAGCTCGTTCAATGCAGCGGCGGCGAATACGATCACTGCCAGCAGTATATAGAGCGGTAGCGGAATCGCCCCGATCTTGATCTGTACGAGCTGCTTGATCCAGTTCGGCAAACCGCCCATACCAGTTGTTGCAGGTGTCTGATCCAGATGAGAATGCCCCGGATGCTGAATTGACTTTTCCATAACTTTTGTACCTCCTTCGTGTAGTACACGTCTCTCTATTTGTTTGGGTTTGTCGTTTACATGTTCATCTTAATCCTGCTGTAAGCGCTTCACCATTTTTCTAATTAATGAGTGTTGTTTTTAAACTTTTTAAAGTAAGCGCTTGCATATTTAGATAAAATTCAGGGTGAGCGCGATTCTTTTCGCTCTGTTTTTCGTACGTTTTCAGTTTTGTTAGTATAGTTTTCAGGATTTGATAGCCGGTACATGCTGGATCGAACGCAAAAAGCACGGTTTCTATGGATGATAGAAACCATGCTTTTTGAAGTGTGAAAAACAGATGAATCAGCTGTATGAGATACAGCTATTACCGAACTAGATAGTTTGCCTATGTCCGAATATCGATGTCAGTTCAGCATATCGTCCATTCTCTCCATAATGATCGTCTTGACCACTTGCTGAACAACAATCAACGCTGAGTACAAACTGACCTATATACGACCGACTAGATGTATCTCCCAACAATCGTCTCACTGCCTGGCACGATATGATACTTTTTCACCGGTCTGCCAATAGTGCCGTACGTCGTTTCCAGCTCCAATACTTTCAGTTCTTCCAGCGCAATTAGATATTTGCCCACCGATACGCGAGACAAGCCCGTTACACTGGCAATCTCTTCACTGGAAAAGGACGGACCTTGATGCGACTGAATCGCTTCCCAGATCATACGCAGCGTCGTACGAGTGAAGCCCTTACTCAACACTGCACGATCCGGCTGACTGCCGGGCTGAGTCAACATGTCCAGCTCTGCCTGTGCCATATTGCTATTGTTGTATAGCAGCGAATACCGCTCTCGATACGCCGACAGCGCTGAACGAAAACGTTCAAATTCAAACGGCTTGATCAAATAATCGACCGCTCCATTTTGCAGGGCGTAGCGGATACTTTCCTTGTCACTCGCCGCCGAGATGATGATCACATCAATCCCGATATTGGCGCGCCGGATGTCCGATAGCAGCTCCAGACCGTTTTGTTCTTTCATGTAAATGTCCAGCAGCACCAGCTCAAACGACTGCCTCTCCAACAATTCCAGCGCTTGCGAAGCGGACGCCGCCCAGCCGCTAAATTGAAATCCTTCCACCTGACCTAGATAAAATTTGTTCATTTCCGCTACCATCGGGTCGTCTTCCACGATCAATACATGGATCATTTAATCACCACGCTTTATAGAATAAGGAATATGAATCGTAAACTGTGTACCGCCACTGGCTGGACGAACAACCTCAATGCTGCCGCCCAATGTTCCCAGACTACGACGAACGAGATACAGACCGACACCGCGATCCTGCCCTTTGGTAGAGTAGCCCTGCTCATACATTCGTGCTGCTACCTCCGGTTCGATCCCTTGCCCGGTGTCGCTTACCGTTATCTCCAGTATGCCGTCTCTATAATCAAAAGCAAGCAGAATTGCTGGTTCCTCAGCTTGACGCGATGCCTCCAGCGCATTTTCCAGCAGATTCCCGACAATCGTCACCAGCTCATGCGCTACTTGCGGATCGGCAGCTTCTAGTAGCACACCGTCGTCCCGCAACTGCATTCGTACGCCTAGCTCGCGCGCGCGGCTAAGCTTGCCGATCAGGAAGCCTGCCACGACCGGGTCTTTGACCTGTTGTAGCACATTGCCTGCTTCCAGCTGCATACTTGGCACAATGCTTTTTAGGTAATCTTCCAGCCGCTCGTACTGCTTCATATGCAGCAGTCCCATCATAATATGCAGCCGATTCATAAACTCATGCGTCTGCGCTCGCAGCGCTTCGGCATATAACGAAATACCGGACAGACGCTTCATTAACATACTGATCTCGGTCATATCGCGGAAGGTCGCAATCGCTCCCTCCGTCTGACCGCCCACCATCACTGGCTCCACATTGACGAGTAGCGTATACCCGTTGATCTCAATCTCCACATCTTTGAGCGGTTCGCCGCCTAGCACCTTATCCATTTGCAATTGCCGCAGAAATTCGCGAAATCGCCGTTCATTGTCCTCACGCCCACCGCCGCCACCCAGCAGACGATATGCCTCTGCATTGGTCAGCGTGATGACCGATTGACGGTCTACGGATAAAATGCCTTCTTTTGCCGATTGCAGCATAGCGCTGCGCTCCTCCAGCAGACGAGCGATCTGCTCCGGTTCCATGCCAAACATCAGCTTTTTGATTTTACGTGCTAGCAGAATCGCACCAGCCGTGCCCAGACAACCGCCCAGCAGAATGCCCCAGTAGAGTATCCATTTATTTTCATTGATCGCCGTTGTTAGACTGCCGATAGACACACCGACCGCCACCGCACCTACTTGCTGCCCGGCGGCATCGCGTATCGGCTCAAAGGCACGAATCGAGCGTCCGAGCGAGCCGTCAGCGATGGATACTGTTTCTTCGCCATGCAGTGCATCCACTTCATCCCCACCACGAAAATGCTTGCCGATCTGCGCCGGATCAGGGTGCGATAGCCGCAGCCCTTGCATATTCATCACAACGACAAATTCCACATCGTTGCTAGTGCGTACCTGCTCCGCATATGTCTGTACTGCTGCTCTGTCGCCTTGCCCATCCAGCGCATCCTGTACAAGCGGTGTATACGCGACCGTGCGGGCAATCGCCAGCGCTCGCTGCTCTACCGCCTGCCGCGTATGACCGGACACTTCGATGCTGAACATCAGATAGACGCTCAGCAGCACGACTGCCACGACGAGACAGACCAGCAGCGTAATCGTCATTTGTAAACGGAAACGCCTGCTTCTCTTCATCCTACTCACCTCGAACATTGCACTTTTTTTGCATACTATACCGTTCATACGGCAAATACAACGACAATTTACTATAAAGAAGAAACCCGAATTTTATCTTACATTGCATAAACACTTTTGCAAAATTTTAATACAGAGTTTACAAAACTCAGACTCAAAGCTAACACTGCGAACCTAGAATAAGTTTTGTAACCAACAAACACATACAAGTATTGCGCCTTTAATTAGGGGGAGGAGACTTTACCAATGTTTAAAAAACTGCCAATCATGCTTCTTACGCTGACTATGGTCCTTGTGCTTGCTGCCTGCGGATCGTCGAACAGCGGCACAACTACAGGGTCTGGATCAACGGATGCAGGTTCCGGCGAATCCGCCGATCTGAGCGGTTCCATTCTGGCTGTAGGTTCCACAGCACTGCAACCACTGGTTGATCAAGTCGCTCAAAAGTTTATGGCAGACTCAAAATATGCAAATGTTGCCGTTCAAGTACAAGGTGGCGGTAGCGGTACTGGTCTGACACAAGTGTCCGAAGGTCAAGCAACGATCGGTAACTCCGACGTGTTCGCCGAAGAGAAGCTGGATGCGGACAAAGCAACTGGACTGGTTGACCATCAAGTAGCCGTTGTAGCCATGGCAACTGTTGCCAACAAAGATGCGAATGTAACAAGCCTGACCAAACAACAGCTGGTTGATATCTTCACAGGCAAAGTAACAAACTGGAAAGATGTTGGCGGTGCGGATCAAAAGATCGTAATCATCAACCGTCCTAGCAGCTCCGGTACACGTGCTACATTCGAGAAATATGCACTCGGTCAAAAAACCGAAGATCCAGCAGGTTCGATCCAACAGGATTCCTCGGGTACAGTGAAAAAGCTGATCGCCGAAACACCTGGCGCAATCGGTTATCTGGCACTGTCCTACTTGGATGATAGCGTAGCTGAACTGAGCTATGACGGCGTTGAGCCAACAGTTGAAAATGTAGAAGCTGGTAAATATCCAATCTGGGCTTACGAGCACATGTACACTAAAGGTGAGCCGGATGCTTCCACCAAAGCATTCTTAGACTACATGCTGAGCGACGACGTGCAACAAAGCGATGTAACTGAGCTGGGCTACATCCCAATCTCCGGCATGCAAGTCACTCGCGATGCTGAAGGTAAAGTCACTCAAAAATAATCATACCTCAATATAGCGTTTGAAAAGAGCATGCTGTCATCTGGACCGCTGCTACAAGAGGCGGAACTCCGCCTCTCTTTTCACGTTTTGATACAGATTGTACATTCCATCACATCCTCCCCGGTGTGACATAGAGCTTCATCAAGAATATGCTGACATGTTGATTTTTAACGCCTGAAGAAAAGAGGTTTTTATTTATGGAGCACTCCAAGGTTTCTCCGAGAGAAGCGCAGCGCCGCAGATTGCCGCTGGAAAAACACCGTCTGGAAGACTGGATTGGTCGCATTTATACATCTATATGTGTCGTGTTTCTGATCGCGACGATCGTATCGATTGTTTACTTTGTTACATCCAAGGGCATTGCTACCTTTGCCGTGAATGGCGTTGCGATGTCTGACTTCTTCTTTGGTACGCACTGGGCGCCGGATTCCTCGCCGCCCTCATTTGGTGCATTGCCTGCGATTACCGGTTCCTTTCTCGTAACGCTGCTGGCAGCGCTGATCGCTAGCCCGCTTAGTATCGCAGCTGCGCTATTTATGACCGAGATCGTGCCGACATTCGGTAAACGTATTCTGCAACCGGCGATTGAGCTACTGTCCGGTATTCCGTCTGTCGTGTACGGATTCATCGGTCTGACGCTGATCGTACCGTTTCTGCGTGACCATGTGGGCGGGCAAGGGATCGGCGTAGGCGCCGGTGCACTCGTGCTGTCGATTATGATTTTGCCGACGATTACCAGTGTAGCGGCGGATGCGCTCGCCAACCTGCAACGTGGACAACGTGAAGCTTCGTATGCGCTTGGTGCCACTCGCTGGCAAACGATCTATCGCGTTGTATTGCCTACCGTATTGCCCGCACTGTTGACCGGTATTGTACTCGGTATGGCACGCGCCTTCGGTGAAGCACTCGCCGTACAGATGGTTATCGGTAATGCTCCATTTATCCCGACATCCCTGCTGGAATCCGCTTCAACGCTGACTAGTGTCATCACGCTGGGTATGGGTAACACAGCGATGGGTTCCATTCAAAATAATGCATTGTGGAGTATGGCGTTCGTACTGATGCTGATGACCTTCATCTTCATCATGATCATCCGCCTGCTTGAAAGGAGAAACCGGATATGATAACCTCAACTAACACATTGCGCGCCAAAGCAAGAAAGCGCGCCCGAACCGCAGACAAAGTCGCCACGGTTGTCATTATCGTGCTTGCCCTGTCTATCGTCGGTATTCTCATTGCTCTGCTCGGCTTCATCATGTTCCGTGGACTCGGTCATATTAGCTGGGACTTCCTGACGTCCAAGCCGCAAACAATTCGCGAAGGCGGCGGCATCGGACCACCACTGTTCAACTCGCTCTATCTGCTGATTCTGACTATGATCATCACCATCCCGCTCGGTCTGGGCGGCGGCATCTATATGGCGGAATACGCCAAACCGGGTAAAATCACCAGCTTTATCCGTCTCGTTGTGGAAGTATTATCCTCCTTCCCGTCGATCGTTATCGGTCTGTTCGGCTTGCTCGTCTTCGTCAACACACTCGGTCTGGGCTTCTCGCTGTTGGCGGGTGCGCTGGCATTGACCATTTTCAACCTGCCGCTCATGGTACGGATTACCGAGCAGGCATTCACTGGCGTTCCGCGTGAGCAAAAAGAAGCCGGTCTGGCACTCGGATTATCCAAATGGAAAATCATCACGTCCATCATGCTGCCGGTTGCGATTCCATCGCTCGTGACGGGTACGATTCTGGCAGCAGGTCGCGTCTTCGGTGAAGCAGCTGCATTGCTGTTCACGTCCGGTATGACCACGCCGCCACTGAACTTTTCCGATTGGAATCCGCTGCATCCGCGTTCTCCGCTGAACCCACTGCGTCCGGCAGAGACACTGGCAACGCATATTTGGAAAGTTAACAGTGAAGGTCTGGCACCGGATGCTCTGCAAATCGCTGCCGGCGCTTCCGCAGTACTCGTCATCATGGTGCTGATCTTCAACCTGCTGGCACGCTGGGGCGGACGTACACTATACCGCTACATGACCGCGTCCAAACGAATGAACTAATGTTTGATTGAATGACCTTTTCTCATTACCGTGATTCACTCAAGGAGGAACCTTTCTATGGCAATGCCAATGCCTTTTAGTACCGAAGATTTGAGCATCTACTATGGCACATTCCAAGCCATTAAAAATATCAGCATGGGCTTCCCTGCTAAAAGCGTAACTGCCCTCATCGGTCCGTCCGGCTGTGGCAAATCGACCTTCCTGCGTTCACTCAACCGTATGAACGATGAGATCGCTGGGGCGCGTTCCACCGGGCATATTTGGATGGACGGCATCGATCTGACCGCATCGGAGACAGATGTGATCAAGCTGCGTCAGCGCATCGGCATGGTGTGGCAGCGCCCGAATCCATTTTACAAATCCATTTATGAAAATATCGCCTTCGGTCCGCGTTACTATGGGATCAAAGGACGCAAACAGCTGGATGAGATCGTCGAAAATAGTCTGCGTAAAGCTGCACTGTGGGACGAGGTCAAAGATCGGTTGAAAGAATCTGCTCTCTCCCTGTCCGGTGGTCAACAGCAGCGTCTCTGTATCGCTCGCGCTTTGTCCGTCAATCCGCAGATTCTGCTGCTGGATGAACCAGCTTCCGCCCTTGATCCAGTATCGACTGGCAAGATCGAGGAACTGATCACCGAGCTGAAAAGCGATCTGCGCATCGTTATCGTGACGCATAACATGCAGCAAGCGGCGCGTGTGTCGGATTACACGGCGTACTTCTACCTTGGCACATTGGTGGAGCATGGTGAGACGGATCAGATTTTCACTAACCCTGAGAAAACATCAACACAGGAATATATTATGGGACGCTTCGGATGAAGCGTCTTTTTTTCGCTCGCCACATTCGCCACGCTTATTTTGAAAATTAGTGAGATTGGTCAAAAGTTATTTTGTACAGCAATCGTTCTTTAACTTACTCTGTAGAAAATGGCTGTTCAAATTGTTAATCTTCATCAGCAAAAAAAAAGTAGCCCTTGCAATGGCAGGGCTACTTTTTCGTTTTCATTTCCAACATCTGATCACTGATTTAGACTGACATATTACACATCATCATGGGATGGATACAATCGGAAGTTGCTAATACGTGTTCCTTGATTGAATACCAGATAGATGTCGCGCCGCTGCTGCGGATCGTTTTGAGTGTATACATTGGATACCTCTTTTGTTGCAGATACAGCCTGCGAACCGTCCACTTGAACTTGATTCGCGTTAGCTTGATCCGCATTGTTTCCATGTATACGATTACTATCTGTAATGTCGTTTGCGTTGATGTCATTTGTATAGACGTTAGCAGCGTCGTTTGCCGCTTGTGCAATATCCAGTGTAACACGTACATCTTGCCAGTTTTGCTCCCCGGCTTCAGTAGACAGCGTAGCCGTTCCTAGTAAAGGGCCATCATAATAATCGAGATGAACTTCAATCATGCCGCCCTGCCCTGTCTGCGCTACGCGCGCCTCCCATGTATAACGGTCTGCTTCCAGCGCCACATCACCGAACAAGATCCATGCGCCATCTGCCAGTGCTTCCACTGCTGTACCGCCTTCTTTCGATTCGACCAGATGAACATGGCGGTAGTCGTCGTAATTTTCGGCATGTACACCATTATGCAGCTGTTGCGGTGGGATGATTTCGCCGTGGATGATCACTTCCGTTTCCAAGCGAATATCTGCTGACGAACGACCTGTCATAAATGTGTATACGCCATCTTCTACACAATACCGATTGCGTGTGACATCCCAGAATGCCAACTGCTGCACTGGTATATGGAACGTTACCACTTCCTCGGCTCCCGCCGGCAGATGAATACGGCGGAATGCTTGTAAGGTACGCAGCGGACGCTTCACACGCGATTCTGAGGACATCCGGCTATACAGTTGTACGACTTCATCCGTATCCACTGTCCCGGTATTATGCACTTTGATCGACAACGCAATCTGCTCATGCACTTCCTTGTCCGCAGCGTCCGGCTCCAACTCACTGTATACAATTGGCGAATACGTCAATCCATGCCCGAACGGATACAGTACCTCTCCGGCAAAATACTGGTAGGTCTTTTCCGAGCGAATAATATCGTAGTCCCGCAGATCGCCAAGCTGCTGCGCCGAGCGATACCATGTCATATTGAGTCGACCAGCAGGCGCATAATCGCCGTACAATACATCCGCTACAGCATTGCCCAGTTCCGGTCCAGCATGGGACAGATATAGAATCGCTGGAATATGCTCCTGCACCCATTCCATAGCAAATGGATAGCTGCCGACTACGACGACAACGGTGTTCGGATTTACAGCGTACACTTCCTGAATCAACTTCAATTGTGCGTCTGCCAGCTCTAACCCCGGACGATCCACTTCCTCTTTTCCATTGATTAGCGGATGATTGCCGACAAATACGATTGCCGTTTCCGCTTCGGCTGCTAGCTTCACCGCCTGCTGCGTACCGTCAGTAATGACCGTTTTGGTAAAAGTAGATTGTCGAACCGCAGCAGATTCAGCTTCTGTTGCAATAGCGGATACGTCCTTGTCATGGGCAATTGCATCTGCCGGACCGCCAAACGAAGACACCCCGCGCCGCTCAATTGCTGAACGTTGCCAATCTGCTCGTACGGGCGGATATACGCCTTCTCCCTGCGCAATGCTCAAGCTATCATCCTCTGCATGATGATACAGCTCCAGATTGTTCCACGTGCGAATACTGACATGTTCATCTGACTGCTGTTCCAGATGCAGCACTTCTTTGGCAAACCAGCCGTAAATCTCATCGCCTGCCACCGCAATCCGCTGCTGCTCATCATCTGCCGCCAGATACATACCTGTAGCTTGCGAGCGAATCGTATAACTGCCATATCCCCAATCGGAAATGTTAAACAAATACGCATCCGGTACAATATCTGCATCGGTGTGCTGCACATCCTCTTGTTCACTGGCGGACGAAGTACTCGTAATAAACTCGCGGTCTTCCGAGTGATCACCAGCAGCCCGATCCGCTACCAGACGGTCAGTAGCATCCAATGCTGTATTTGGCGTTGTCTCCTCGTTGCTACTGTCAATCCTTGCAGCATCGCTGTTAGAGCTACGATCCTTTTCCGCAAAGGGTTCAAATGCTACGCGATACGTACCAGTTTCTACAGATACCGACTCTGCTGCTGATTCTGTTACGCTGTCGATCACTCCGATTTCCGGTAGTTGCACTACTTCCGGCTCATTCGTAGCAGCAGAAGCTGCTGGTCTTACGCTTAACAACAGTCCATCTTCCGAATGAAAGGTAACGAGATCATTGCCATCGCTATAGTGCACATCACCTGCCACGTTGTTGCGAATCGCTTCCAGCGCTGTGACCGCATAAGGCAGTGTGCCAGAATACCAATCCCGATACACGACATTGCCCAGCTCGCCGATCACCGCTATACTGCCCGTCGTTTCCTTCGGTAGCGGCAAAGTACCATGCTCATTTTTCAGCAAAACAACCGATTTGCGTGCAGCTTCGGCGGACACTTGTTTTGCCGCTGCTGTCATCATGGATTCTTCGCCGATCGCTGCATACGGATTGAGTTCTGCCGGATCAAATTCGCCCAGCCGGAACCGAACACGGAATGTGTTGAACAGCGCACGATCAATATCTTCCCAGCTCAACAATCCCTGTTCCAGCGCTTCGACTAGCGCTGCTTTGGACAATTCGGCATCATCGGTAATGCTGTCGATGCCTGCTCGAATCGACTCAGCAACACCCGGTGTATGGGAATCGTAATATTCATGATCCCGCATAATGCCCATCATATCGCCCGCATCGCTGACGATAAAACCGTCCATCTTCCACTCGCCCTTCACTACTTCATGTACAAGTGGATGCAAAATCGCTGGCGTACCGTTGATCGAATTGTACGACGTCATCATCGACTGCGCGCCACCCTCGATAAACGGCTGTTCAAATGCTTTTAGATAATATTCCCGCATATTACGCGGATCGATGCTGGATGAACCAGTGCCGCGATCTACCTCATTGTTATTACCGAGAAAGTGCTTTAACGTCGCAACCGCTTTCAAATATGTAGGATGATTTCCCTGAATGCCCTGAATAAGATGACTGGTTAGCTCGCCGGTCAGCTTCGGATCTTCCCCATATGCTTCCTCGTTGCGTCCCCAGCGCGGATCACGCTCCATATCGACCGTTGGCGCCCACAGCGTCAGCCCGTTAACGATCGGATTGCGCTTGTACATCACGCGCGCCTCATCCGAGATCACATTACCGACACGCTTCAGCAGCTCCGCATCCCATGTGCAAGCAAGCCCAACCGGCTGCGGGAAAAAGGTCGCTTCGCCCAGCCACGAGATGCCATGCGCTGCTTCGGTTCCATGCTTGTACGCGCCAATGCCCAGTCGTTCTACTGCCGGTTGATGTTGAAGCATGGATTCAATTTTTTCCTCCGCAGTCAGACGAGAGATCAGATCGTGCACCCGGTTATCCTGATCCAGCGTATGATCCTGAAACGGGTAATGATTATTTTCTGTCATAATATTCCATCCCTTTCGATTTATAATAAAATAAGTATGGGTTTTCTATAGTGAAGCAGCAGTTCCTCTGCATCTTGCCTGTACGTACACTTATCATTTAAGAGAACACAGGCTTTACGGATAATGGTAAAGCAATCATTTTTCAAAAGAAAGCACTTACAACAAGAATGCTCAGTTCATAATTAGCGTAATAATTAGTGATAGGAAGATAACATCAGAATTGTCAAAATAGACCGTATCCATTCGACGATATCGCAACAATGATACGTCGCTGAGCGGCTGTCTATACGAAATAAATGATCTTTCGCTGGCTAAGTAACGGTCAGCAATTATTTTTCTGCACATCACATAACCAGCGCCGCTGTTTGTCGTCTGTATGGATAAAGAGACTGTCGCTATAGAGAGGGGTATTCTGTTGAACGATGACGATATTGTAGACCTGTACTGGAATCGGCATGAATCGGCGATTGAAGAATCGTCGCGCCAGTATGGACGATATTGCTATTCTATTTCTTATAATATTTTGCATGATAACGGCGAAGCTGAGGAGTGTGTGAACGATACGTGGCTACGCACATGGAACGCGATTCCGCCACAGCGACCAAGCAAGCTATCCTTTTTCGTCGGACGTATCGTACGCAACCTGTCCTTGGATAAATACAAAGCCAAAAAAGCCAAAAAACGAGGTGGAGAAATGCTGCCTTTGCTGGAAGAACTGATCCAGTGCATACCGGCAAACAACGATGTGGAACAGGCGATTCTGGATCAGGATCTCGCCCGTACGATCAATCAGTTTATGCACACCTTGCCAGAACGCGAATGCAATCTATTTCTCGCCCGCTACTGGTACAGCATGCCACTGTCGGAGATCGCTGACAAATTCGGCGTGAAGGAAAATAATATCAAAGCCAGCCTGTTCCGCAGTCGTGGCAAATTGAAACAATATCTAATTCAGGAGGGAATTCATCTATGAGCATTCATACCACACCGGATGAACGGCTGTTTCAGGCAATTGGACAAGTCGACGATGTGCTGCTAGAGCGATTAGAAGCGCAAATGCAGGCGCCGAGTCGCAGCATGACTACGAAGTCCACATCTTGGTATCGCAAGCGCTGGGGCGGCATTGCTGCTGGGCTAGTTGCGACTGCCGCTGCCTGCATCCTTATTTTCAATAGCATAGGTGAGCAGTTACCTTCTATGTATACTGCATCGGGCACTGTGATCGATAGTTATACTAGTGCAACGATGCCTCCATCATCCAGCGTATCGCCAAGTGTGGCATCTCCGCAGAACGGCATTGTCACGTTGGACAATGATCTCAACAAAGCGCTGAATGAGCATGCCGGGCAGCAGGTAACTTATTTTGTCGCGATTGATCTGTATAGCAATGGCTCTCCGCTAGCGGTGAATCGTACAGAAGCTCGCGACGAGGTGGAACGTTTGCAGCAAGCTGATTACAAAGTCGGCTATGCGCAATCGTGGACATATCAGGGCGATATGCAGAAAGTATATCAAACGTACATCGCTGGTTATTTCACCGCCGAGCAGTTACAGCAGTTTACCGCCAACCCGGATTACGGATACTCTCTGCACTTTGTATTCAATGGCGACGGCTCCCCTGTTTCGCCGAATAGCGGCATTTTCACCCAGCCGGATGATTCCGCTTTACAGCAGCCCGTTAAATAATCCAAAAAACTTTTACAAATAAAATAACCGATGACCACGATTGTCGTCTTTTAGGATAGAACGACCTTACAACATCGAATAACGATCACAATTTCAAACCCAACTTCGAGGAGGAACTACCTATGAACACCAACCACCAAGGCAACCAAACAAACAAAAGCAAAAAAATCGCTGGCGCAATCCTGACCGCTTCTCTGCTGTCCGTCTCTATTGGTAGCACATCATTCGCCGCCGCATTCGCTGATCTCAAAGACACACCAGATCACCAGAAAATCACTTCCCTTAATTCGCAAAAGATCATTAACGGTGTAAGCGACACAAGCTTCGCACCAGCCGCATCACTAACTCAAGCACAAGCACTGCAAATGATCGTCAAAGCATTCAAGCTGAACACATTGCCTCAATCCGACGCACTGGAAAGCTTTGCCCAGCTATTCCCGAAAGTTAAGGAAGATGCCTGGTACTCCACTTCGTTCGGTTACGCACACCAAGCTGGTCTGGATATCCCAAAATCGGTTGATCCTAATGCCAAAATCACCCGTGAACAGTATATCGACTATGTGATGACCGCCATGCAGGTTGTCGGCAAAATGCCAGCGACTGACGTTGTTGCTCAAGATATCAAAGACAAGGACAAACTGGACGCCAACTACCTTGATTCTGTACAGCTGGCACTCGTCTTCAAAATCATCAGTCTGGATAGCAACGGCAATTTCAATCCGAAGCAGGACATAAACCGCGCCGATGCAGCCGTGAGCATGTACAATGCCCTCGATTATTTGAAAAAGAACAAAACCAGCGGTGAAACTACCATCGACGTACTGCCCGGCGAGAAACCGACTACCAATAATGGAAACAACGCCTCCAGCAGCTATGCCGCACCAGCTAATGGCAAATTTTTCCTGACCGAAGGCGTGCAAAAAGCAGTCGAAGAGCATACAGCCGATCAAGACGCCCAATACTTCGTAGCCATCAATCTATTTTCCAAAGGCACACCGCTGAAAAGCGACAGTGCTCAAGCCAAAGCCGAACTCAAACGTCTGAAAGCACTTGGCTACAATGTCGATTACAATACAGCATGGACGTATGAAGGCAATCTACAAAAAGTGAATTACACCTATCTGGCGGGCTACCTGACAGCTGCTCAACTGAAACAATTCAAAGCGGATACCAACTATGGCTATAGTTTTGACTTTGCCAACAATGGCGACGGTTCTGCTGTCAATGCCAAAAACGGCGCTATTAACGGCTCCACTAATGGTGCTACAGGCGACGGCATCACTTCCACCGGTATTGCTGCTGGCAGTTACGCTCCAGCTGATAATGGCAAAACCCTGCTCATGTACGATATTGAGCAAGCAATCAAGGAACATGCCAGCGAAAAAAATGCCAAATACTTCGTAGCAATCGACCTGTTCAAAAGCGGATCCCCGATCGAGCCGAACAGCACTGAAGCTCAAGCTGAACTGCAACGCCTGAAATCACTCGGTTATGATGTAGCCAATGCCAAAGCATGGACGTATCAAGGTCAATTGGAGAAGGTCGACTATGCCTACCTGTCGGGTTACTTCACCGCCGATCAACTGAAAAGCTTCCAAACTAGCCCCTCGTACGGCTACAGCATCCATTTTGCAGCCAACGGTGACGGCTCTGGCGCACCTGCCAAAGACGGCGCAATTAACAGCTTCAACAATACAAGTGGCATCGCCTTTTAATACAACTCACGGAAACCGCTCTGACAACCACTCTCGTTTGCATCTTCATAGAGCCAGTCTGTTTGTAGAGTAAATTCTTATTGTACACTCCACCTTCGACATAACATCCTGCTCATCCCCTGTCGCACTGCCCGCTTCATGGGATGAGCCTCAACAACGATGGAACGATAACGAATATATACTCACAACAAAAACGCCCCCTTCTATAGATTGTATAGAAGGGGGCGTTTGCTATGATCATTTATGAATGATCGGCATACGCGCTAAGTTCATGCACATTAACTGAGCAGATCAGCCAATGGATCGCGTTTTGGTGTGGTATTGTTGTTGCTCAGCGATGGTGTATTAGCTTCTGCTTTTTCCAGACCAAGGCGGCGGGTCATCTGATCGTTGATCGTGGACAGCTTCGCCGTGTAATCCTGACAGCTGACGATGATCTCGCGGTTGGAGCGCTCGGACGTATCCAGCGCAGTCATCAGATCGGAGATCGCCTGATTGACCGATTCCAGCGACATCGTTGGCTTTTTGAGCAGCTCGGCAGAGCGTTCGCTGTTCGTTTTCAGCATCTCAGCGTTACGTTTGAACTGATCCTCAATTGTCTGGTTGACACTCTCGACCGCATTAGCAACACGGGTCTGATCTTCAATCGCCAATGCGATCATGGCGGAGATTTTGATCAGATTGGCGGCTTTGTATACGGAATCGTTAACCGAATCAATCAGTTTATCATTCGTATCGTTGACGATATCCGTTGCAGCAATCGCCTGATTGAACAACATAATATTTTCGGTCATCGATTGGATACGAGTAACGACCTTACGCAGTCCGCGCTCCAGATACACTTTGCGAGTTTCGTTTTCCGGCTTTTGAATTTCGGCTTCGAACAGCGTTTTCAGCTCGCCGCCCATTGCGATTTTATATTGCAAATTGTAGATTTCCTGCAAGGAATTGCGCTTGAGTGTACGCATGCTAATCATATTTTCTTCCAGCGTATCTTTACCGTCGCGCAGACCCTGTACGATCGCATCGACGTTTTTGCTAACAGATTGATATTTGTAGACGTAATTTTTGAGTGGGGATTTGCGTAATAGCTTGCCGAACAGACTGACATTTTTGCTCTGCTGGAGCGCTTCGCATTCATCGCGCAATGACAGGATCAGATCGGAGACATGCTTCGATTTGCCGGACATAAGATCATTGACCGGACGATCTAGCATTTGCAGAGTCTGGGTGGCACGCTCCTGCGTTTGCATGCCCAGCTTGCCCACTTCATCCATCAGCACATCCAGATTCATATTATCCGCTCTGGACACTTGCTGAATGATCGTGGACGCTTCACGGGTTACTTTCTCTTCATCTTCCTTTTTCAACGAAATCGGTGATGTTGCCATAGGTTCATCTCCTTTAAACCGTTAATGGTGACACTTGGATACAGCTTAGGTAACGCTTAGTAGTACAACTTGGTTGGGCTGCCATGATCGATAATGGATTACGAATACCGCTGGTGTAATATCTCGGCGCGCGATTGCAGCTCCAACAGGTCTTTATGTTCAATCGTTTTGACGATCTGGGTGACACGGTTATTCACATCTTTGATTCCGTCCAGTAGAATGCGGCGATTTTTCGTTTTGGCTTCCCCGCTCAGACGCAAAAATGGATTGATGACGCCGTTCAGATCCTTCATCACCAACCGTTTGATCGTGTGGTTAATATCATCATTGTTCAGGTCGGACAGTACCGGAATGACACGCTGTAACCGCAAAAATAGCGCACAGGCTTTTTCCACGATTTCGTTATCCAGATTGTTCTTCTGACCTTCGGAAATAATCATATCCTCTAATACGCTTAAATATTCTAGCACCGGCTGAAATATCGGCAACACTTCCGCACTCGGCTGACCGGTCAGCGCAGTATTAGAGCCAGAAGTTGACGCTGGCTGTGCAGACGCCGCGGAAGAGGACTGTGTCTGCCCTGCTGTACCAGGTGCTGTGGACGCAGAACCGCCGCGATCTGGCGAAAATGGAGCATGTCGCTGCTGCTCATGCTCTACAGCGCGCTGTCTTGCAGCTTGCTCGTATTGCTCCTGCAACGGATGGCGCTGCGGTGAGCCTTGATTCTGTATACGTTGTCGACCGGACGACTGTGGCTGCGAGAGCGGCGGTTGTCCCGGTGACGGCGGCAATTCAGCGGGACGATTTTGCGAGCGTGCCGCCCAGATTACGCCGTAAACAGAACCTGCGAGTGGAAACAGCATTGCGATAAATCCGGGCGTCCATATGCCTACCATGCAGCCGATCAGATAACCGACTCCACCGCCAAGCACTGTTTTGCCTATCAGTTTGGCTGTACTCATCTGTAAACACCTGCCTATATAAAATTCGTCATGTCTTATGCTACGTGCCTGCCTGTCCACCGGTTGCACCATGATAGTAATATAAGCCTTATGTCACAGATGACGTATACCATCAGGCTACAGCTGCTCAACCCGTATATATTGAGCCACTTCTGCATCAGCTTCACTATCCAGCTACTTGTGTATACAATGGTCACCCAACACACGAAGCGGCTTATTTCACTATTTTACTCATAATGAGCGGTTGCTCTACATAGGTGGTCAACAATCCGAATTCCGGCTGCGGCACATTCACCTCGTATCCAAGTGCTAGCTTCACCGCCAGATAAGGGAAATTGATACCAGTCAAACAGGACATATGCAAACCGCCGGACATGCGCGGATTGATTTCAAGCGCTTTGGGCGTATCACCCTGATAAATTAACTGTAGATTATAATTATAAGGAATCCGGTAATAGCTTGCTACTTTAGCTGCGATATCCAGCAGCTCCTGATTCTGTTCCAGCAGTCGTGAACGTCCGCCACCTTTGCGGCGCGGAATCGCTGCCAGCAGTTCTCCTTCTGGTGAAGCAAGACAATCGATGCTGTATTCCGGTCCTTCCAGCAATTCCATCACCATCAGCTCGGGAAATGTCTCCGCCGCTGACAATGTGCGATACACCTGATCAAACGCTACGTTCGCACTGACCGTACTGAACAATTCTTCCAATGGATCAAAGTCGTTGTTGATGATACGGAAGCCTACACCGCCCTCCATCCGCGTCGGTTTGAAGCAGACTTGCAATCCCAGTGCAGCGATGCGTTCATATGCTGCTTTGAATTGATCTGCCGTATGTACCACTTCATATTCCGGCACGATCATCAATTGCTGCTCCTCCGCCGAGCGGAAGAAGTTACCTTTATCCTCAATCTCGTCCAGCAGCTTCGCCTCGGTACAGCACACTAGCTTCACGCCAAGCTGTGCAAATTCCTCCGCAGCCGCCACAACATAACGCATCCCCCAGCGCGGTACGAACACTTCAATCTGATGACGACGGCAAAAGTCGAGGCAAAAGTCTGCATACTCTCGTCCGGTCAACACTGGTTCCACTTCTGTATAATCGCAGGACAGTAGCGACACATGCTCTGGATCGCGATGCGAGCCGTAAATCTCAAACTGCATTCCATCCTCATTGTTGCGAACCGCCTGAATATAATGATATCCCACCGCAAAGCTGCGGTTAAACCAGATTCGGATCTTTTTGTTATCTGTACTCATGCTTGGCAATCCCTTCCCTGTCCATAATATCCGCTACAAATTGCACAATCTCGTCCGCCGCCAGAATGCCCGACTGCTTGGTAAAGCCGAATGATACCTCGCCCAGCGTCCCATTCTGAAGGGCACGATACAGCTCGCCATGCGCTGGTGCAATACTGGAATCCGCAGCATCCAGCAGCCCACGATCCAATAGCGAATCGCCAGAAGCGATCACATGCGTCGCACCTGTCATTTCTCGTACTCGCTGCATCGCCCGATTTTTGCTAACTGCAAACGGCACCAGATACACCTTGCGCCCTTGAATCGACAGATCCCAGCCCAGTTGTGCCAGCTGCGGACGCAGTGCCATCACCTGCTCATACGGCATCTGTTCCCGATTGACCAGCACCGAGAAGAACGTATCCTCCCAATAGCTCTCCTTGATCACCCATTCCGGCTGTGCCACGCTGTGAAACAACGATATAACTTCCGCCGCAGGTGCCGCTTGCTGTCGCACATCGTCCATGATGTATTGATGCCATTCCTGATCAATCTTGCCGTTGATCAGAATATGACCGCCATTGCTCGTAATGGCATACGCGGGCACCACTACATCGCGGAAAATATGAATCCGATGATACAGCTCCAATACGCGCGTCGTCACTGGAACAAATGGAATCTGCGCCGCGATCTCCTTCAACTTATGGAGCGTTTGAATAGAAATATGCGACACGATGCGCTCGTCCACCATTTCGGCAACCATCATAATACGGGGATCAATCTTCATTCCGCGTGAGCGTTCAGAGTAAATAAGCGTCTGATCCAGATCGCTTGCATATAACAGCATTAGCAGTCACCTTCTCTCGGTTTGATAATGCCGCAACATGCGTACGTCATCTCCGGCTTCACTTCTACCGTTGCCCCGCGCTCACGCGCCAATAGCAAAATATGACGCAGATGTGGATTGTCCTCGCGGTTGATCAGAATTTTCCAAGGCACTCGGCGCAGCAGTACCCGTGTCGTCTCACCAACACCAGGCTTGATCAGATTGATATCGCGCAAGCCGTACTGCTCCTGAATACCTTGAATATCCTCCATGCCCTGCCAATCCGCTGGCTCCGGCTGCTTCAACAACTGCTCCGCCTGTGCCTGTGCTTGCAAAACCACATGTTCAAAATAGGCGCTAATCGTATCTACAAACACATTGGACAAATCCTGTTCCAGCCAGTGCTTATAATACTTCGATCCATGAAAATCATCTTCTCCAATCAGATCATCACGCAGCACCGTGCGACTCATCAATCCTGAAACAGTCGAATTCAGACAAGCACTCGGAATGAGGAAATCCGCCCGCGTTCCGTACGTATCCGAACAGCGTCCAGGGTCAGCGAGCACCGCCAGATCATCATTCAGCTGCACTCCGTATGTCTCAGCAAACTGACGACATGACTCAACCAGCACGCGGCGAATCGCCCCTTTGCCCGTCCAGCCATCGACAAACTGAATCTCCGTCTCTGTCCCATGCTGTTGCAGTATATATTTGAGCGCATTGGTGTCGATGCCTTTGCCGCGAATAATGGAAATACTATAATGCGGCACATCCAACTGATGCACCTGCTGCAAATACCGCTTGATCAAAATACCAACCGGTGTACCCGCACGCGCCAGCGATACTAGCACCAGCTTGCGTCCGCGCTTGCGCATAATCAGCTCACTCACCACGCCAGCCGCCAGCGCCACTTCCTCCGCCGATTGCTCCAGCGCCGCGCGATATAGCTGCACATATTCCTCTGTCGGCTGATACTCCTGCGGTAGCATTTCCGAATAATGCGTGCCTGTCTGAATCGCTTCTTCCCGTTCTTCCGTACCGCGTTCCAGATTCACATCACTCAGATCCTTCAGTAAAAAGACGACATCCGCCGGAGCATAGCTGCCCAGTCGCGCCGGAGCAGCTAACTTCGGCTCTGCCCAATCTGCCCAAGAAACATCCCTTGCTTCACCCGCAGCCAGATTACGCTCACTCATGGACATTCCCCTTTCCGTCCACTTGTTCCACCTGCGGACCGCAAACGACAACATGAATCTGCCGGAATCCGCGCGTGCGCAGTACATCCATTAATTCATCCAGATGCCCTGAACGCACATCCCGTTCTAAAAAGACAAACACATCGTCATATCCATGCCGCGGAATATTGTACACATAATTGCTCACACTGCGATCTTCCGCCGAATGGAACACATATCCCGAATGAATTGCATAATCCGGCGCTTCAGTCCGATATACCGGGCTGCGGGTCGTGGAATGATAACTTACACCTTCCCCCATCTCGGCACCGATTCGCATCGGTACATACATAAACTCCTCGGTACCGAGACAGAGCGTTCGTTCCCCGCTACGAATCTCTCGCAAACGACGACCTGCCGACGTAATACTATGATCCAGCCGCTCATTGTCCGCCGACGCCAAGCCAAAGCGCCCTGTATGCTTCACAAATGGCGACGCATGTACTTGCTCCAATCCATCCACTGAAGCATGGTCATGTAGCTGCTGGAACGTATGATCCAGATAGATCCATTCTACTGGCACCTGCTCGTCGATCTCTTCCAGCATAAAGGGCGGGTGAGTCAATGCCGCCTGTCCTTCCACCGCAATATTGCCTTTGATTAGCGATAACGGCACAATGTCAATATTCAGCTCCTGCTCCAGTTCGGCATAACGCTGCACATGCTCTGCGCTGCGCCAATCCAGCAACGAAGCGACATAATACGTTTGCCGTGGATACTGCTCATGAATGGCACGGATAATATTGAGCGTTGTTTTACCAGTCGTGATCTCATCATCTACCAGTACAATCGACTGCGTACCATCGATCATGCCCTCTTGCTGTGCATAACAGCGATGCGCCACCGCATGGGAATGCTCTTCTTCAAACTGGATCATCGGTGTCAGATCAGGAATATGATGCCGAGTCGTATGCACATACGTCGCCTCATTGCGAAATGGCGCATACATACTATGTCCAAGCGCTGTCGCCGTCTCCGCAAATCCGATAAACGATAGCGGCTGCTTCGCTTCCAGTTGTACATCCATCAACTGCTCATACGCTTCTTTTGCACCTTCTCCGGTTGTTAGCGCCCGCAATACGGACGGCAGCAGAGACTCTACCACGTCAGTAGTAGGATTGACTGTCTCGTCATCCTCAGAGTATTCAAGTTCAACATCCGTCTGAGAGGAACGTGTTCCATGGATATCGGGCGTTTGTTCATCACTCGCGGATTGCTTTGCATATTCTTTTGCCTGTGCTGCATGTAACTCCCGATACAGCAGCAGTGACAACGCCGCACCGCTCAACAGCGACACATACGGATCAACTGCGAGATGCTTGCCCAGCACCTTGCTAACAAATAAAAACGAACGCTTCGGATTAATCCGTGCCGCCATGCCAAACAGCGATTCCAGCGGCAATTGAAATGGATTCTGCTCTACTTCCACCGTAACCGTCAGCTGTTCCAGCACATTATACGTATACACGGCGTTCTTGTTCTGAGAGTAAAGAGATGAAATGTTGTTGTTCATGCAGCACCCCGTATATTTTTGATCTAGCCATTACTTTTTGCGCCCAGTTCAGATGGGGCTTGATTTCATTCATTTTGTTAGCATAGCCGCTTTTGAATACGCCCAGCTCGCCGTTGTTGCGCTCAATAATGCCGAGTGCATCGTCGTATTCCTCGCGCGTGACCGTATACATCGATTGTACCAAACGAATATGGGAAGGATGAATGATCGTTTTGCCAATCATGCCATTTTCCTTATCCATCATTACCTCGCGGATCAGACCGTCCACATGGCGATTAATATAGTCGTTGCGTAATCTGCGCCCGTCATCCCCGAGCGCCTCTTCAAATGGCGACTGCCGAATTTGCGGCTTCAATACGCGCTCCCCGCTGGCAAAATACTCCCATACCGGTCCCGAGATCACATACGGCGAATCCATCCGCCCAAAAATATTAATAATATCCGCAATACAATCCCGAATCGGCGCAATCTCATAAATGGTCACATCCGAATTGCGCCGCAGTCCGAACAGACTGGAGAAATCCGTCGCACCGATGCGCACATTCAGCACATATCGCTTGTACTGATCCAGCACACGCTTAATACCGAGCAATGCTCCCAACCGACTTTCGCGATAGATCACTTCGGCTGTTTCCAAAATAGGCAGCCCGTACAGCACCGGTGCATACTCCCCTGCCAGCTCATTGTATTCCGCAATCATTTCAAAATAAAGCTGTCCCTGCTCTGCCCCAAACTTCGGCAGCATAATACCTGTAATCAGCTCCATACATTGATCCATCCGCTGCAATACGCGCCGCAGTTGTTCCACACTGCGCACCCGGATAAATAGTAGCGGCAAACGTTCCTGTATCTCCTGATTGTGCTGCAATTCCGTCCGTAGCTGCTGCAATTGCAGATGCAGCGACATCTCCGCTGTCTCCACCTGCTGATCGCCAATCGCATCCTCCAGATCGAATACCCAAGTCGTCAACCCCATATGCTTGCCAGATAGTACATCTGCCGCAATCGTCTGCCGGGTCGCCGGGCAATACAGCGCCGCTCCGACCGCATACGATAGTAGCTCCTGATCCGAATCATTGCCATAATGTACAGGCAACGAATAAAACAATTCCTGCTCTTCAGCCGGCGATAAATAATTAAAATAACGCATAATACCCCTCCCGCTATAAACCAGCTCATATGAAGATCAGCAGTACGTAAAATATAAACGCTGAATTGTAAGATATTTTGCTGTAGCAAAAATCACTTTTGATTTGCACCTCGCGTTTGGAAATCGCAAACGCTGAATTGTAAGATATTTTGCTGTAGCAAAAATCACTTTTGATTTGTACCCCGCGTTTGGAAATCGCAAACGCTAGAAGTAAAACAAAGTCCCTCCTATTGCAGCACAGGAGGGACTCTCATCATCCGGCATATCGTATGCCGGTCAGATTAAAGCTTGCTTGTTCCATACCGTATAGCTTTCGTTGCAGACCAGATCGTCATTGCTACGCTTGCGAACCAAGCTGCCGAGTTCCATCGGCAGATCCATTCGCCGCAACATGTCCGTATTGTGCATATTGCGAGCAATGATTATTTTCGTCCTGCTTTCCAGCGCATATTCCAGTTGAAGGCAAGGTCCATTTCCTGATGACCGCTAAAATACTGTACAACCTTCTCAATACTGAATGTCTCTCCTACATTGCGGATCATCGCGACCGCACACATCGTACGGCGATTGTCCGGCTCATCCAGACGAACGATAATATCCGGTCCGCCCTGCTGATTAATCGTGACAACCCCATCCGCTTCCGTCCAGCGGCTAATCCCTTCATAAATAAAAGAGAAGACCAGCACTCGCTTGATATCGGAGATGCGGTTACCGTTGATGCGCATGTTCTCGCCATTGCTGCGTTCGCCAGTGCGATCATCCGCATCCAGCGACACATAAGGCGGCACATCAATGCGACCAAAGCTATTGCCCAGCGCCTGCACGACGCCTTTGCTACCATCCTGCAATTCATACAGACAGCCCAGATCAAGATCGGTGCCGCGACTGCTACCACCGCTGCTACCGCCAAATCCGAACAATCCGCCGCTTTTCTTCTGCTGCTGACGATTCCAGTTCAGGTTGATCAACAGCTCGCCTAGCGCAACACCCGGCTTTTTCTGCAAATTGATCACATCGCCCTTTTTCTTCAACTCAATCTTGGACAGATTGAGCGGCGCAAACGGTGTCGGTGATTGCTGCACAGGTGGAACCGACGCTGGTGTTGCCGGTGGCTGCTGCACAGGCGGAGATGACGGTGACGGAATCGGCGGTTGCCGCACAGGTGGTGCGGGCGGAACCGGCGGTGGTGATGGAATTGGCGCAGGAGTCGGTGTTGGCTGCTGTGAGCCAGACGGTTCCTCCACCTCGATCCCATAACTGCCACACAATTCCTTCAACCCGCCAAAGTACCCTGCTCCGACCGCAGCGAATTTCCAATCTGACTGATACCGATACAGCTCACCGATCACGATCGCCGTTTCATTGGAAAAGCCTGCTTCCAGATTGTAGCGGAACAATTCCGTCTGTCCCGCTTCATTTACCCCTCGTATGTACATTTGCTGCACACGGCTAAAATTATTCCCCGGCGCATCTGCATTATAGATCGTCAGCGTCAGCGCAATCTTATGTATATGCTGCGGAATACGCTGCAATTGAATTGTAAACTGGCGCTTGTCACTGCCATTTTCCTGATCAACATAACGAATAAAGGAATTGCCCGAATTCCCATAAAAGATCAGATCATCGTCGCCGTCCACCTTGCCGTTATCACGCAGCAAAAACGCCGATGTATCCAATTCCAATCCAGCGGGTGCTTGCCATCCCAGCAGTACACGGAACTGATCCATGCCGGGGTTGCCTTTGGTGATATCTGTTTTTTGCCCTCTGACGATATTGGTGCTCATTGCTCACCCTCCCGATGTACATGCTGACAATTTAGAACCTGTATGATACCGATACCTCAAGCAGATCATACAGCATGCCCTTGATGTTAAAATGACATACAGGAGCGTGCCCTGTATGTCATTGGTTTCATGCGTAAAGCTTCTATACAGATCTGCCGCAAGTGTATGCGGTAGATCATATTATTTACAATGTAGGTAGTCGTCTTAGCCTTGCAGACCGTAGTCGCGTACGAGACCAGACAGACCATCGCGATAGCCGTTACCGACTGCGCTAAATTTCCATTCGCCGGAGTGACGGTACAATTCGCCAACTACGACACCTGTTTCGATGGAGAAATCTTCGCCCAGATCAAAACGAATCAGTTCTTCGTTTGTCGCATCGTTAACGATACGTACATACGCGTTCGACACTTGACCAAAGTTCTGGTTGCGCGCATCTGCTTCATAGATTGTGATCGTAAACGCAACTTTTTCTACCGTTTGCGGTACGCTTGGCAGATCGATTTTGATCTGCTCATCATCGCCATCGCCGGCACCTGTACGGTTGTCACCGCTGTGTACAACAGAGCCATTTTCGTTTTGTGGATTATTAAAGAAGATAAAGTCTTTCTCACTGGCTACTTTACCTGCACCATTGGCGCAAAATACGGATACGTCGAGGTCAAAATCGCCACCGCCGTCATATTTGTTCGTATCCCAGCCCAAGCCGACTGTGATTTTCGCAAGTCCGGGGTTGGTTTTAGTCAGATCGATTTTTTGGCCTTTACTCAGGTTAATTGGCATAGTCAGTTCCCTCTTTCTTCGATTAAGTATAGGTTCTGCAAACTGTGGCATCTTCCTGCATGAATGAAGCAGAAATGGGTGCCTGTTTTGTTACACGTATTGGCGAGCGAGAATGTCTACATGCGCCGCTTGTTTCCCTTGACCAATCGCATTGAATTTCCAGTCGGAACCATTGCGATACAATTCGCCGGTGACAAGAGCCGTCATGCCTGCATAATTGTCAGTCAGGTTGTAACGTGCCAGTTCTTCGCCCGTTTGCTCATTGGCAACGCGGATATACGCGGAAGCGATCATACCGAAATCCTGACGACGCTGCTCCGCCTGATAGATATTTACCACAACTAGAATCTTATGAACATCCGCCGGTACTTTGGACAGATCAATGAAAATCTGCTCATCGTCGCCCGCGCCTTCGCCGGTCAAGTTATCACCGCTATGGCGCACCGAACCACATTCACTAGTCAGGTTGTAGAAACATACCAGATTGCCTTTCTTGAGCAGCTTGTCGTTGTCGCTGAGCAGCAGAGCAGATGCGTCACAATCGACATCAGCTCTAGCTTTTTTGAAGCCGAACAGACCACGCGATTGCGATTCGGCAGGGTCCCAGCCCAGACCGACCAGCAGACGGGTGAGGTCGCTTCTGCCCTTCGTCAGGTCAATCTTCTGTCCTTTTACGAGATTAATCGTCATAAATGATACGAGCCTCCTCTTAGGTATTGCTAGATAATACTGCGCAGGCTGCAATTCCGTTTCATTTTTTTGCAAAAAGGAAAGCAAAGACATCGTGATGCCGGAGAAAGGCTCTGGTAAGAAAGCCTGTTCATTTCCATTTTAGCAGAGATGAAGGGCAGAATGAAAATTTAGCTTTTCGCCCACTGCTCACGATGGTAGTTACAGGTAATATGTAGGAATAATGACAATCACATCTATGCTTATTGTCCCATACGTTAGCAAAAAACAAACCTCGTCCTTTTAGATATCTGCAAGGATCAACGCTGTGTAAACTTCGGTTCAAAAGGTATACAAAAAGCGCCCGAATGATTGGTTCAGGCGCCTGCTTGGCGATTATCGTTAGTGCGTATACATCTATATCAATCGACGAATTACAGTCTGTTACGAACGTTGTTACCCAGCATGCTTGTTACGCTTGGTTGATGAATGTTTGGAAACGTAAAGCGAAACCATATCTCCCATCAGCAACAGTACAAAAGCGACCATCGCCGTACCTGCTGACTCCTGCGCACTATTTTGCAATCCATACATCCAGAACAGATAAACAATAGCGGCAAGAATGATATTACCAATCAAACGTTTTTGCACAAACAAAGTGAAGGCTGTAAAAAGCCTATTCATGGTGGACCCTCCATAAGATGTAATATGCTCCCGGCATTGTTTTTACCCGATTCTGATCCTATATAAACAGGTATAATCGGACTATATTGGGACAATCGCCATTGTAGCCATCTATTCCCATCATCATGGCTAGTGGTACGGATACCGGAGACTCTCATTATTATGTATTTCCGCCCTTGTCACCAGTGCATAATTAACTAAATCTACTATTAAATCTTTGTCGAAATATATCAATTACTGCATAACAAAGCATTGTTTGCCCGGTTATTAGCTGCACATCAACGCAAGTAGCACCTGTCTATTGCTCAGGTGCAGTCCATGCAGCAGCACGCCTCCGATTTAGCAGCATTCGGAAACCGTTTCGGTTGCGCAATGATAGATACGATTCAGATGAACAAACACTCAAACAGACCTATGCAGCAGCATCGGCATAATACCAGCAGCAAGGCTGTGCGCTGCTGCAAACGACAGGACGACAATGTTACTCAAACCATATGCATAAACGAGAATGGTGCACAGTCAGGCTGGGGCGCGTAACCGGGCAGAGCTGTTTCCGCAGAATGACTCTTGTCCCCATTATGACAGATGTTTTCAAAAAACGAGTTTTTAAAGTTTTATAAACAATTGTTTAAATTAAGGATATGTAGACAAAAAGAAAAAGCCCGATCAATCGGATCTGGGCCTTACCGGGATACTGCTTATGATATTACTATGGTCTAGCTGTCTTGCTAATGATCAAACTATGTGGTGTTCTATGATATAAACAACATACTACTTATGATATACGTACTTATAGGTGTGGCTGCTGTCTTGCTACAAGGTGATGCTCACTCTTCTACCTGATTCCGACAAACGAGACTAACGCTAGCATTAATATCTTTCTCTATGTGTATTAATCCGCCGTCTTCCCCCGTCTGTTCACCGGTACAGGTTCACATTCAAGCTTAGGTGAAACGTTACGATCACTACGCAGGCAACAACGCAAGTCAGTCACCAGTAAAAGTAACTAACTTGTATCTCCTACACATCCTATTATTACAGGAGTTTACAAAAAACGGAGTTATTTTTTTTGTAATCATACCCTTTTTTTTGAATTAATGATCGTAAACTGGAATGAGATACATTTCATATAACAAGTTACCAAAAATAAAAATTATCGTTTTTGAGTAACATGTATAATAATAAAAATTATCATTTTTTGGCAAAGATGAGCACATTCGGGTGGCCTGGGTTTAGGCTTATACGTCTGTGCTCTAATTCGGTATCGAGATAAAGATTAGAATGGACTAGCCTAATTATTACGTATGGATCATGAAAATTTTTACAGCGAAAATGAAACGTAATCACTAACTGACTACGTAATAGATAAATAAGTCGTACAATGGATTGCACCGGTGCTGTATCAGATCCGTTCTATGCCTTACAGGAAGGGAATGATCCGCATGGATAGATTAATTACACTACGAACCGAACTGGAATCCGAAATCCAGCGTCAGGGCTATTCCCTGAGCAGCTTCAGCAAAGCGTCCGGGATCAACCGCGGAATCCTGAGCGCTACGCTGAACGGCAACCCACCCAAACCGATGTCCATCAATCAACTGGATGGCATGGTGAGAGCGCTTGGCAAGCCCGAAGGCTGGCTGTATGAGCTGTTCGTCGAAGAATGCTTCAACGAGTCCGGCAAAACCAATTGGCGACGCGTTCGCCCCCTGCTGCTGCGTTGTGTCGATCTGCATCAAGCAGATCTGATTCGCCGTACATTGGATTTGCTCATGGAGAATCCCGCACATGTTAGCCATGTGTTTGATATGGCGGAAGAACTCGTAGCAGAGGAACGTGGTGCGGATGCTGTGCCGCTGTATCAGTGTGTCATTGAGAACGAGCGCAACTATCAGTCGGAGCGCTTGGCTGTTAGCCAGTACCGCCTGTTTCGGGCTGCGCTGGGACATAATATCGAGGATAATTTGAAGGCTGCGCTGATCTTTGAATCGTTTCGCAATCGCCTGCCAGCGCATTTGAAGTTGGATGCGTTGTTGAAGTTGACGAATGTGTACTATACGGTACAAGATTGGAACGCAACCATTCATATTGCAGATGAACTATATACATTATGTACTGAATTGTATGAACATAAATTGAATATCCAAGCCAAAAAACAGTATTATAAAAGTCCCAAAAGCGAAAGACCGGCTCTACTATATTACGGTCAAAGTATACTTATGAAATTTGTGGCTCTGGAACATAGCGAGAAATACGAAGAAGCAAGACCTCTTTTGCAACAAGTAGCTAACCTGGACTGGTTTCAGGATGAACATCCAGAAAATCACAAGTACATTGATTTATTTAAGTTTTTCGCTCATTTTAATCATCTGAACTTGGAGCTTTTGACAGGTAATTCCTCTGTATTGAGAGAGTATGCAGAACTATTGGAACAACACCCCGAAGAAGCTTTACCTAGCCTGCTCATCATTCTAAAAGCGGCTAATAAGCATCAATACGATATTGACTACATTATTAACGATCACCAACACATTCTGTACCCCGACGATCTCATAGACTATATATTGAACCGCAATATGGATGCCTTCCACAAATATAGTGATACTTCTATCAGTATTAGCCGTTATGTAAGCATTTACTACGAACTTGCCATTTACTATTGCAACCGCAAAGTATACGACGAAAAACTAGAAAAAATTTTGCAATCGCTTGAACATACGGTTGCCAAATACAATCGTGCTCGAATCATGGATTGCATCAACCTGTTCAAAAAGTTAAAAGAATTGAAAAATTGAATCTGAGTAACGAATACCTTGGCGATCTATGCAATGTGAAAAGAGGGGCTGCGCTTGAAACCAAATCTAGCTGTACGACAGCAAGTACGGAATGAGATTGAAAAACAAGGATATTCATTGAGTCAATTGAGTCAAATATCCGGTATCAATCGTGGCGTACTTAGCGCCACATTGGGTGATAAGCCAACCAAAGCCATGTCTATAAATCAATTGGATCGAATGACTGAGGCGCTTTGCAAACCTCTAAACTGGTTGTATGAGTCATTTATTACAGAATGCTTGCAAGACAACAGCAAAATGAATTGGCGGCGTATTCGCTCCGTTCTTATTCGTTGTGCAGAAAACAACTATGAGCAGGGTCTTCATCAGATCCTGTCTCTTTTACCGACCGAGCCTTTGCACCTGGAACAATTGCTTCAGTTGGCTGAGTTTTTGCAAACAGACTATAAGCACTTTGTCATGCCGATTTACGATTTTATTATCAAGCATGAACGCAACAATCATTGCGAGCGATTGGCTATTGCAAAGTATCGAATCTTTGATAGTACTCCAGATGAGAGCGTTGAACAGAATGCCAGAGCTGCTTTTGCATTCAAACCGTACTGTTATCATTTACCGGAACATCTTATGTTGGATGCTCTATCAAAATTAGCTAGTATTTTTTATACAGTTCGAGATTGGGATAATTTATTATATTGTGGTAAACAGTCTCAAAAATTAAGCCATCTTATTTATGAGCGTCAATGCGCGCTAAAGCGCAAAAATCTACCTGTCCCTTCTCTGAAAGCTAAAAGGCCTCTTGTTGTGTACTACGGACAAAGCTATCTTACACAATTTGCAGTGATGGAATGGACTGGAAGATACAAAGAGGCAGAAGTTCTCTTAACAAAATTTTCGGACTTAAGTTGGTTTGAAGGATTAGATTCTAATTCCTATCATGAGGTCGAAAAACTAACAGTTTTTGCAAAATGCAATTTTTACAATTTAAAACTTTTACAAGGTGATGGAAGTATTTTGAAAGAGTACCAATGCTATTTAAAGAAAAATCCTGATGAGATTTTAGCTAGTATCGGAGTTATGCTAAAAGCATCCAATATTCACTTTTATAATATCGATCATATTTTAAAAGATTTTGAAAACGAAATTTTTTCTAAAGACATTGAAAATTGGATAACTCCCCAAAGTGGAAACATTCCTTCGCATGTTAGAATCCCTGTTTTAATTAATAGATACATTAGAATTTACTATCACTTAGCTATTTATTATTTAAATCGTCAAATACATGATCATAAGCTAGATAAAGTAATTATCGCATTAGAGAATTCTTTAAAAAATTACGATTCTCAACGAGCAATCGACTGTTTGCATTTACTCCAAAAAATCAATAAATTTAAAAATAAAGCTAATCTAGTAAAATCAGAGGATTGCTAGCCTACTGTATAGGTAAGGGTGGGGTACAGATGTTAAAAACTAAGACCACTGTTAGATACGAAATTGAAAAAGAAATGAAGAAGCAAGGCTATAATCTGAATAGCTTCAGTTTAGCTTCTGGTATAAATCGGGGAGTGTTAAGTGCTGTTCTACATGGGAATTCTCCTAAACCAATATCGATTACACAACTCGATATTGTATGCGGAACTCTAAATAAACCTATTGAATGGATATACGCATTATTTATAAAAGAATTATTTGAAGAAGAAAAACTTCATTGGAGACGTATAAAACCCTTAATCGAACAGTGCGTCATTTTAAAAAAAGTAGATTTTGTTAAAAAGATTTTATCAAAGATTCCTAGCACTCCTCTTTATATCAAAAAGATTTTCCATATTGCAGAATCTTTTCCGCAGGTTATGTATCAGTCATCTACTAAACTATTATACGAGTTCATCATCCTAAATCAGAATGATCATTCCGAAATACTGGCTATTAGCCAATATCGATTATATATGAATAGTGCAAATGAAAATTTAAAAGAATTTGCTGAGAATTCATTTAAATTCTCTCCCTTCCGATCTCATTTGCCAACTTCGCTCGCACTAGAGGCTCTATTGAGACTAGCTACACATGCCTACAATTTGGAAGATTGGTCACTCCTTAGAAAATATGGTCATGAGATGCATACCATTGCGCTATCATTATACAAAAATCAAAACAATAAAAATTTTTCAGCAAAGTATCTTGAAGGATACGAATTACAAAGACCCCTTGTTGTCTATTATGGTCAAAGCAATCTAATTAAGTTCATTTCATACGAATATGAGAAAAATTACAATGAGGCATTAAAGAGTATTGAAGCGTTTGAGGATTTAAGCTGGTTTAATGGATTAGATAAGCAAGGCTGGATAGAAGTTGAAAATTTTAAAAAATTCGCTATATTTAATCGGCATAATCTTCAGTTATTACAAGGAGATAATACTGGTATAGAAGAATATTTTGGGCTATTAGAATTCTATCAGGATGAGATATTACCTACATTGTTGATTGCTTTGAAAACAAGTAACATGCATAATTGGAACATCGATCAATATTTATCAAAGTATCACTACATTTTGTATCCTGATGATTTTGTTAATTACTTTGAAGTTATCAATGAGCACTATAGCTTACAGTCAACTCTTAATCGTTATGTAAATATCTATTACGAGCTAGCTGTATACTATTTTAACCAAAAGAAATTAAATAATGAACTTGATCACTGCCTATCTATTTTACAAAAACTTATAGATAAATTCAGCAAATCCAGAGCATTAGATTGCCTAGAACTTTTGAAAAAAATAAATTCGATTCCTAAAATGGAAACTTGATTTCCATTTTAGATTAAGCCGCCTATTGACCTTGATATGGCGGTTTTTCTAATATGTTACCTATTTTTGATACCTAATTTGCTATTTTTTCATTAAAAGTAATTGACCACAGTTCAAACTGCAATATATAATGTAATAAATTTGAAATCATGGGTTTACTGGGGCGCAACAAACGGGAAACTTTCGACATAAAGGGGTGTGTTCGGTTTATGATTACCAACACCACGACCATTAGACTTGAAATTGAACAAGGAATTCGGCAAAAAGGGCATTCATTAAGCAGCTTTGGTAAGCTTGCTGGGATCAACCGCGGGATCATTAGTGGTATTTTGAATGGTAATCCGCCAAAATCGATTTCGATCCGCCAGTTGGATTTGATGGCTGAAGCACTTGGTCATGACGAAGGCTGGATGTACGAGTATTATGTGGATGAGTGCTTTATCAACGAAAAGGCAGATTGGCGCCGGATCAAAGCATTTTTGATGAGATGTACCGAGATTGGTCGTTATGACTGTATTCAGGCTGTGCTGGATCGTTTGATGGAAGATTTATCGAATACAGTTTCTGTATTTGGGCTAGCTGAGGAATTGTATGAGGACGGAAAGGTAAAAGAGTCTATTCCTTTTTACGAGTGTGTCATCGAGAATGAAAAGCATCAGCATTCGGAGAGATTGGCGATTGCGCATTATCGTGTTTTTAGAGCTTCAATTGGCGAGAATACTGAACAGAGTTTGCGTGCAATCATAAGATTTGAACCGTTTAGAAATAGACTACCAGAAAATCTTATGCTTGATGCATTACTTCAATTGGGAAGTGTCTATTACAATTTCCAAGATTGGACTCTCATGAGTAGTTGTGCAGACGAATTACAATCTCTGATTAAAATGGTTTACTCTGTTGCAAAAGATCAATTAAAAAACAATGGAATCTTCCCTAACCTTAATACTGAACGCGAACTTGTAGTATATTATGGACAAGGATATCTTTTAAAAGCTACCGCCTTAGAGCATTTAGGCAGATATGAAGATGCCAAAAAGTACATTCTCAAGTATGCTAATTTAAGCGATTTTGAAGTTTTAAATGCATTAGGAGAAATAGAAGTTCAAAAGTTTAAGCTTTATGCTAAAGCAAATCTAAACAATTTAGAATTACTGATGGGAAATACTGATAAATTAAATGAGTATGTAAAATTCATTCAAGATAATCCCAAAGAAACTTTTCCAAGTATGTTGATAATTGTAAAATCTGCTAATATGCATAATTTTAATATAGATGAAATTATACACCAATTTAGTGACATTATTTATCAACGAATTACTTTTGATAAAATTGCTCCTCCTGTAGTTACAAGTAGTAGATTGATGACATTATATTATCAATTGGCCATCTACCATATTAATAATCAAAAATATGACAATGGAATAAAGGATCTTTTGAGGGCTTTAATGCTTGCAGTTAGAATTGTAAATAAAAATAGAATACTAGATTGTATTTCTATGTTTGAACAAATCAAGTGTTTTGCCAAAATTGATCAAATTTCGCTATACGAAACTATTTTAAAGGAGGTAAATCAAAATGAAAAAAGCTATAATTTTTCTAACTTTAACAATTCTAATCAGTAGTGCTTCACTTTCTACAATTAATTCTCCTATATCTTCTGCTAAGATAAAAACTTTAGAAAATGGTGTTGGAAACTAAGAAGAAGCCTTCCTGAGACAAATCAGGAAGGCTTCTTTTCTATTTTATTCTTGATAATCCTCATAATTTCCAAGCGACACTTTCAACTCTCCATCCCCCAAACTCCAAATCTGTCCCGCGATCCGATTAATAAAATACCGATCATGCGATACAGCCAGAATTGTTCCTGGGAATTCTTCCAGTGCTTCTTCCAATGCTTCTCTTGACGAAATGTCCAGATGATTCGTCGGTTCATCCAAAATCAGCAGGTTCGGGCGCTGGTGCATCAGGATTGCCAATCGCAATCGGCTCCATTCTCCACCGGATAGACCAGATACTTTTTGGAACACATCTGGACCGTAAAATAGGAATTTGGCGAGTTGTCCGCGGGCGGCCCCTTCTTCCATGCGAGCGTGTAGTTTGAACCATTCCAGTACAGTTTCGCCAGCGTTCGGTGGAGCGGCTTCTTGTGCTAGGTAACCGGTGTCAGTGCGGGAACCTAAGCTTAGGGTGCCTGCGTCGGGTTCTTCCTGACCGAGGATCATACGTAGCAGCGTCGTTTTGCCCGCTCCATTGCCGCCGATGATAACAGCGTGTTCGCCATAACGTAATAGGGCGGATGACTCTTGCAACAGCGCTTTGTCACCATAGCTTTTCCATATTTGATCCAGCACCAGCACGCGTTCGCCGGAGCGTCCCTGTTGTCTCCATTCCAGATCGATCTGGGCGCGTTCCATCACCGGGCGTTTGACTTTTTCCATACGGTCGAGCGCTTTTTGCATGGAAGCGGCGCGGCGGTGAAAACCGGGATTGGGCGGGTTGGAGCGGTTGCCCCAGTCGATCAGACGTTTGATCGATTCTTTGATGCGTTTGATTTCTTTTTGCTGATCTTGGTAATTCTCGTATTGGTTGATGAGACGGCGTTGTTTTTCCTCGCGATATGCTGAGTAGTTCATCGGATACGATGTGGCTTCGCCGTCTTCTAATTCGATGATCTCCTGTACGACTTTATCTAGAAAATAGCGGTCATGCGAGATGACGACAACGGTCGTGTTCGATCCGCTGATGAACTGTTCTAGCCAGACCACGGCATCCATATCCAGATGATTGGTCGGCTCGTCGAGCAGCAGAATATCCGGGTTGGTCAGCAGCAGCGCCGCAAGCGCTACACGCGTCTTCTCCCCACCGGATAGAATATCTACTGTCTCGTCGTAGCGGGACTGCGGAATGCGTAGTCCGGCAGCAATCGCATCGATGCGGGCTGACATCTCATACCCACCCTGATCTTCAAAACGATCCAATGCTTCGCCGTATTCACGCAACGTCTTGTCCATTTGCTCTGGCGATTGATTCGTATCGCTCATACGAATCGTCAGCTCCTCCATGTGCTGCTGTAATTGCAACAGATGGTGAAAGCTGGCACGCAAGACGTCCATAACGGTAGTGCTAGGTGCGTAATCCGGCACCTGTGCCAAGTAACCGACGCTGGCGCCTTTTTGAATATGCAATTCGCCCTGATATGGGCGTTCTTGACCGGATAGTAGGCGGAACAGGGTCGTTTTGCCCGCTCCGTTTAGACCTATGAGACCGATTTTGCGACCGCTGTGGATTTCAAGGGTGACGCTGGACAGCACCTGCTGGGCGCCGTAATATTGTTGAACCTGCTGACAGGCAATCATAATAGACATATTGTTCATTCTCCTCGTGTGAGGCAGCCGGGCTTGTACTGTTTGTTTAGAATTAGCGTTTGGGTATGCGTAATCTCTATATGAACAGTTGGTTATTTCCCATGTAGCTTGTACCATGACCTTGGTGTCTGCTAGATGGTTTGGAGTATCTCATAGTTGGACTTCGGTGTGTATTGCATAAGCAAATATAGCGACATGGGAAATAATAACAAGAACGGCTGCGCTAGTATATGGGAAGACGAATGGATACTGCGGTTAGCTGTAATCCGCTTGTCTTCTGGTGTGAATGGGGCTGAGTATGATCGAGGAAATGCGCTTCTGCCTGTCAGCTCGGAATGAGAGTCATTCCGATTCAATTGCTTGTGACTCTTGTGAGTTGCGATTGATCTGCATCGGTTTGTAATTGGATCTGTCCATGTTTATCTATATAGACCCATGGGCAACCCTATTTATCCGTAAACATAGCAGATGATACTATCTCACAATCAGAGCACAACAAAAAAGCCGCAGGGGAAATGTCCCTGCGGCTGTCATGGGTGGAGTTGCGGCAGAATACGAAGCGGATAGATATCCGTACGCTACATTCTGCACATACAAGTATGCCGACGATGTAAGGCATATTCGTATAAGTACAATTCCGAAGACAACTGTTCATTCGCGATACGGAGTGCAGAGGATCGCTGATATACGTTGTCACGCAGACAACAATATCGTTACGCTAATCCAATTCGTATGACGGTGATACATAATGAGTATATCCATTCATTACATCTTAATCACTGTCATAACGTGTACACTGCTGAAAACCCGACCGAGGCTGAAGGCAGGAGCGGCATTTCGCCATTTGGGAAGTATTCATTTTTGGACAGACTTCTCCCGTCTTCGTAAAATGTGCCTGCAATATTATATACGCCAACAACTCGGTGTTCCAGCGCAATATACAATGGGAAATTCAACATCCTGCCTCACCTCCTTTGGTATAACATCGTCTACAATGACCCGTCATTCCTTCCCGGGAACAGCGGATTGCGTGCGATGTCGTGATTACATCTTTTGTACCACAGCCGGGAACCATCTGGCAAGTTGTTTTTGCCCGATACTACTTCGCAGCAGCAGTCTGAGCATTGCCCAGCCTAGCATTGCACCTGTAAAATTGAAAATAATATCGTTCACATCGACCGTGCGATATGTGAAGCCAAGCAGCAGGTCGATCATCCCTTGCAGCGTCTCGATAACCAGTCCGATGCCAACGGCAAACAGCAGCATACGGCGGGTCGTCATAGAGATCAGCAGCGGCAACAACAGACCGTATGGAATGGTCATGAGCACATTAAGATAGTTCGATTTGTCGACCAGAATGGAATCGTAAAATTGTGAATGAAACGGGATCAGATTCAGTCGCACCATACCTTTGTCGCCTCCAGTGATACGCATCAGCTCCAGCAATTGCGAATCGACGGGAAATGGGAAAAAGGTGTATTTGATAACATTCAGCAGGTAGATGCCGAACAAGCCAGTCAGCAGTAATTCCGTCAGTGATTTATGATACATCCGGCGTAAAATCAGCAATACGATCAGCAGTAGCACAATGCCGATCAACCAGATCGTTGAATCGAATAGTAGCATGGCGTCTCTCCTGTTCTGTCGGGATGTGGATATGGAGTAGGTAATGCGGTTATCGTAACAGGATACGAACGATACAGCTTCTTATTGTACAGGTTTTGCCGATCACTATGCAAAATGCCGCTGTATAAAGCTTCGTTATTGTCTATGCTGACACGAGTGCCGTTCATACCTACAATACCGTCTCATGACATCCAACCAATAGAAACACCTTGTTACATGAATATATTACGGATTGATCCATACTCTTCGTACTTTTCAGGTATATCGTTTAGAGGTATATCATTGGGATGAGTATAGACAGCTGAATATCAAAATAAGAAGAGACGAATACGGAGGATATCTACATGCCTAAGGAAGAAGAACACATCAATACGAATGCAACCGAACATGTACTACAGAGTACGGAGCATCAGCGTGAAACGGCAAGCTCCAATGTGAAGGATTCACAGCAGATTGCCCTCCCTCCTGCTCTATTACAGCTATTAAACGGGCAGCGCTTGGAGGATCATCAGCATCTGGCTATGCTGCTGCTGACGGTTGGTGAGAATGGATTTCCGTATCAGGCGATGGTCAGTGTGGGCGAAGTGCTGGCAGTGGATGAACAGCATGTGCGAATTGCGCTATGGACAGGGACGAATACGACGGGCAATTTGCAGCGAGATGGCAAAGCGCTATTGTCGTTTGTGTATGCAGACGCCGGTTGGACGTTACGGTTGCGTATGAAGGAGCTGCCTGAGCTGGCAGACAGTATGTATCCGCGTGCGCGGTTCGAAGGCACGATAGAGCATATCAAGCAGGATATCGCGCAGTATGCCGATCTGCTGACTGGCGTCACTTTCCGGCTGCATGAGCCGGAGCAGGGCTTGGAACGTTGGAACGTCACACTGGATGAACTGCGGCGTTGATTCGCCGCTATATGCATTGTCACGCTGTTCTTTCACATTTGGTATGGTGCAGTATTGGTATGATGCAGTATAGATGTGGTTTATTTGCGGGTGCGGCGATTGGCGAGGACGCGGCGGATGATTTTCTGAATAAGCAGTGGTAGAACAAAAGCCAGTACGGCAACGACCATCAGCATATAAGCAAATATATTATTCGGATCAGATGGGTTGTACAGTACGGTGCGGACAGCGAGACCGATAACAACGAGACACGTAATCGCTCTCATAATAATAAATCGCATAAGTGGAAATCTCCTTTGTTCAAATGGATGCAAACTCCGCTTCATCTTACCCGAAACATCGGTTGTTCTGCAACGGTAGCGGTTAGATTCACTGCAAGAAGTGGTAATGAATGATGATACGCAGACCACTGATGCAGGAGGGACAGCATGAAGGACGATACGAATAAAGAGATTACGCGCAAAGCAGCTGAGATCGAATTGCCGGAAGCACCATACTCATTCTGGCGGGCAACGACTGAATTTCCGACGTTCGCGCCGCTGGCAGAAGAACTGGATGTAGAAATTGCCGTCGTTGGCGCAGGCATTACCGGCGTGACGGCTGCCTATTTGTTAGCAAAGGAAGGCAAGCAGGTCGCGCTGTTTGAGGGCGGCAAGGTGTTGAACGGTACAACTGGCTATACCACTGCCAAAGTCACCTCCCAGCATGGCTTGATCTATGACCATATTCGCAATCATTTTAGCGATGAGGAAGCGATTCTGTATTATGAAGCCGCCGAAGAAGCGAAAAGCTTTATGCAGCGAATCGTGCAGGATAACGGTGTAGATTGCGATTGGCAGGAAGAAACGGCTTATGTATATGTCGAATCGGACAGCTCGGAATTGAAGCATTTGAAAAAGGAAATGGACGCTTACCGCGAGCTGGGTATTCCCGGAGAATGGGTCGAGTCATTGCCGATTCCGCTACGTGTGGAGGGCGCGATTGCGCTGCCGGGACAGGCTCGCTTTCATCCACTGCAATATTTGAAATTCCTGCTGCTGGAGTTTTTGCGACTAGGTGGGACGATCTATGAGCATACGATGATTGAAGAAGTGGAGAATGGCGACCGTCCGCGACTGCTCGTACAGGACAAGGAGTTTGGCGTCAACTGCGATATCGTTGTGTCCGGTTCACATTATCCGGTGACCGACCAGAATGGCTTTTATTTTGCCCGTTTGCAGCCAGAGCGTTCGTATACGCTGGCGATTCGTGCAGAGACGCCGTTTGAGAGTGGGATGTACATCAGTGCGGACGATCCGAAGCATTCGCTGCGTTCGGCTACATTTGACGATCAGCAGTATGTGATTGTTGGTGGTAAAGGGCATCGCACAGGTCAGGAAGAGGATACAACTGCGCATTATGCCGATCTGGAGGTGTTTGCGGGCAATCTGCTGGGCATTAAAGAAGTTCCTTACCGCTGGTCGTCACAGGATCTGTATTCGCTCGACAAGCTGCCCTGCATCGGTCAGCTGACGAGTGATACGCCGAACATCTATGTCGGAACCGCTTATGCGAAATGGGGTATGACATCCGGTACGCTAGCAGCGATGATGATCACCGATATGATCACTGGTCGCGACAATCGCTATACGGACTTGTTCTCTCCATCCCGCAAAACGCCAGTGCTGAAACGGATGCAAAATGCAATCAGCCACAATCTGACGGTAGCCAAAGAACTGGTGACTGGCAAAGTGGACTTCAATCTGCGCAAAGCGGATGAGCTACAGCCCGACGAGGGCGCAGTCATCTGGCAACGCGGCAAACGCACTGGCGCTTATCGTGATCCAGAGGGCAAGCTGCATCTGGTCGATACGACGTGTACGCATATGGGCTGCGAGGTACAATGGAATGATGCCGAACGCTCATGGGATTGTCCGTGTCATGGTGGACGGTTTGATTATAAAGGGGAAGTATTGGAAGGACCGCCAACAGAAGCGTTAAAGAAGCTGTAACAGTTAGTTTATGCTCATGGCTTTGCTTGTGCTTGTGCTCAACTCCATAAAGCCGCTATCGGATGCTGTATGCTCCGGTAGCGGCTTTATTTATGCCTTTATTTTATATCACAAGGCACATATCGAATTCTGTATATGGGATTGCTGTATGTTCGTATTTGGGATGGTGGTAGCTGTTCTACAGTCATAGCCATTGTGCAATGACGATACATTTCAGTTCATGTTGTTATTGCCAAATCTGTATACAATATGAGCACACTTGGATTAGCAACCCTTCTCTTCGGTCACTTTCACCTCGTTGGTCTTCGTGCCGTCATCCTCTTCCTGCGTAATCCATTCGATGTGGAATTTACGGATCATGGCGAGAACGGCGCGGAATAGCGTATTGGCATTCCCGATAATGAACATGATCGTACCGGTCTTCGTATCGCTTGTAAAAAAGAAATAACTGCCGATCAGGAAGCAGACGGTTGTGATGATATCGTTCAATAGGCTGATCAGTTCATAACAATTTTGCGTCACTAGCCGACGATCCTTGAATTCAACCGTTAGCTTGTAAGAGTCGGGGCGACGGATACGAATACGGTTTCTTTTGAGTGGCTGGACAGGCCGGGGTTCTTCTTGTTGATTGTTCATGAGGCAACCCTCCCTCCGATGCACTTACCCGTGTTATCGACGGTTATAACAGGATGTTGCCACATTCAAAAGGTTCCATATTCGCACCATTAACGCGTTATACATACTGAATTGTAGCAATCGGGGCTTTGCAGATGTATAGGGGTGAACATATCGAAAACTTCTATGCTGTATCAATTTTTGTGTAAGCATGAATTATCGATTGCTTCCACCATGCTGTCATGCGAGAATAGGTTCAATTCCAATGCCGAAGGAGAATGATCATGACCGAACCGAACCCGTATTTGCTGGAAACTCTCGCCATTCACGCTGGACAGGAGATTGACCCGACGACCTTCTCGCGTGCTGTGCCGTTGTATCAGACATCATCGTATGGATTCCGCGACAGCGAGCATGCTGCCAATCTGTTTGCGCTGAAGGAATTCGGCAACATTTATACGCGGCTGATGAACCCGACGACCGATGTGTTTGAAAAGAGAATCGCAGCGCTGGAAGGTGGCGTGGGTGCACTAGCAACAGCATCTGGTCAGGCAGCGATCACGTTCTCCATTCTGAATATTGCGGCGGCGGGCGATCATATCGTGTCGGCAGCTAGTTTGTACGGCGGTACATATAATCTCTTCGCACATACGTTGCCCAAACTGGGCATTACGGTATCATTTGTCGATTCGGATACACCGGACAATTTCCGAGCAGCCATCACGGAACATACCAAAGCATTATATGCGGAAACGGTCGGCAATCCGGGCGGCAATGTGCTGGATATTGAAGCGGTCGCCGCTATTGCGCATGAGCATGGGATTCCGCTGATCGTAGACAATACATTTCCAAGTCCGTATTTGCTGCGTCCGATTGAGCATGGCGCGGATATTGTCGTGCATTCGGCGACCAAGTTTATCGGCGGACACGGTACATCCATCGGCGGCGTCATTGTAGACAGCGGGAAGTTTGACTGGAAAGCACATGGTAAGTTCCCGGGGCTGACAGAGCCTGATCCAAGCTATCACGGGTTGGTGTACAGCGATGCACTCGGTCCGCTGGCATATATTATCAAAGCACGCGTACAGCTGATGCGCGATCTGGGCGCGCCCATCTCGCCATTTAACGCATGGCTGTTGTTGCAAGGGCTGGAGACGTTGCATCTGCGTATGGAGCGTCATAGTGAGAATGCGTTGCAGGTGGCACGATATCTGGAGCAGCACGCAGATGTAGAATGGGTCAGCTATCCCGGTCTGGAAAGTCACCCATCGTATGAGTTGGCGCAAAAATATTTGCCGCTTGGTAAAGGTGCAATTCTGACCTTTGGTATTCGCGGCGGGGCGGCAGCAGGACAGAAGCTGATCGGCAATGTGAAGCTCTTTTCCCATTTGGCGAATGTAGGCGATTCCAAGTCACTGATCATTCACCCTGCCAGCACCACGCATCAGCAATTGAATGAGGAGCAGCAGCTATCTGCGGGCGTGAATCCAGAGCTGATTCGATTGTCGGTCGGTACGGAGCATATTCGCGATCTGATCAACGATCTAGAACAGGCGATTGCGATCAGTCAGCAGGAGTAGGCAGATCATCTGCTGATGTGAACTTGAATAGGATCGTTATCAGGTCGCTATTAGATCGCTATCAGACTGTTGTTGAGTTGTGATTTGGCTGTTATATGGTTGTTATCTAGTTATTATGTGTTGTTGATTACGGCGAAACTTATAGCTATTTTCTATGGATGATGTACCTTTTTCATTCACACACCAAATGCCTGTTTCCGCAAAGGAAGCAGGCATTTTCATAGCATATCCACTTTTTAGATGCGCTTTTACATATACATACGACAAGCCTTCATGTACCTCTATCTACACATATTACCGATATACCCCACGTCGTCCAGCGATAAAATCGGATAGCATATCTACATTTTGCGCATTGAACAGCGGCGGCGCTTCCTGCGGTGTAACGAACCGTAGCGCACGCGTTTCTTCATTTTCGCTCAACGGCTCTCCGCCGACAATCCGGCATACAAAAGCGACCAGCATCGTTTGCGCTTCATCGCCGTTGGGATAGGTGTAATCATACAGCGTATACACGCCTTGCAGATAATCCACCTCTACCACGTACCCTGTCTCCTCCATCACTTCGCGAATCACTGTCTGCTCTGCGGATTCGCCCAGCTCCATTGCCCCGCCCGGAAATCCCCATTGATCGTTATCCCGCCGATGTTGCAGCAGAATCTCCCCGTGGGCATTGACGATAATCGCTCCGGCAAAGTTGGAGAAGATTTTGGAAGTGCCCGTTTTGGAGCGAATCCAGCCGATATAGTTTGCCATGTGATAATCCTCCCTAATATGCGCTGATTTCTTTGTATATAAATCTGTATGTAAATCGTATACCATCCCTTGTACCAAACACAAAAATCCCCTTTTCTCCTTCCCATCGTAGCTGCGGCTGTGGCATATAGCACAACTCGCAGCAGTGGAAATTTAAAAAAGGGATTGGATTGGGCATTCATCCGTTTGGCTCTCATACACAGTATACAATCTTGTCCAACATGCAGAGCAGATAATACTCTCCTGCATCAGGCAATGACCTCAACGCTCGTGTTGACCGATACGGCGGATGCGATCCGCTCATGGTAGGCTTCCAGCGAACAGTCTACAATTTTATCAAATACAAGCGGATTGCATTCCGGCAATAATACGGTCGCATAATCCCAAGCATTTTGCTCAATCCGTAGTGCCAGACGAGCATGTAGTAGTGGATCATGGCAATCGTCCAGCTCATCCGCCAGTTGTTCAAGCAGCGGATCATGGGCATGTCCCATTTCGTGAGCGAGAATAATGGTAAAATAATCATCAATATGTTTGAGCGAACCGAACAGCTGAAAGCACTGTTCTTCGATCTCGTGCAAATAGAGTGTAATCATCCGGCTGTTCAGCGAAAATTTGCCGCCAACGGAACGGGAACCGGGAAATTTCTTTCTGGTACGAACCCGTACATCACTATTAGCGCGTCGAAGCAAGGTCTCAATGGTCGTTTTTACGTGACGGTGGTCCACAGGCATCCCTACGCTTTCCTGAATTTTGGTTCGAATTGGCTGTTTCAGCAAGTTCATGCAGTGCAGCAATTACTGAACCATTATACAGGAATATGTCGGATTATGTAACCAATTTTATTACCCTTTTTCCAACATTATGAAACCTTTTTTTGCGGACGTGGAAAATAGTATAATAATCTGGCGGGTTTCTGACCGGCATCATCCTTTCATTTACCTAGGAGGTTTTTATCATATGGAACTAAAACACAAAACGGCAATCATCACTGGCGCAGGCAAAGGCATCGGCAAAGCAACTGCTGAGCTGTTAGCATCCGAAGGCGTTCACCTTGGTCTGCTGGCACGTACAAGCGGCGATCTGGAGCAGCTGCAATCGGAGCTGAGCGGCAAGTACGGCGTGAACGTCTTCACGGCTACCGCTGACGTTGCCAATGCTACAGACGTGCGTGCAGCCGTCTCCTCGCTAGCAAGCTCGCTCGGTCATGTCGATATTCTGATCAACAACGCAGGGACAGCCTCGTTTGGTAAACTAGCAGAAATGGACCCGGAACAATGGGAGCAAATCATCCGCGTGAATCTGATGGGCGCGTATTATGTAACCCATGAATTGTTGCCAGCGATGATTCAACAGGGCAGCGGTGATATTATCAATATTGCGTCCACAGCGGGCGAACGCGGTTTTGCCACAGGTTCTGCTTACTGTGCTTCCAAATTTGCGCTGATCGGCATGACCGAAGCGCTAATGCAGGAAGTGCGCAAGTCCAACATTCGTGTGACCGCACTTACACCAAGCACCGTCAATACGCCGCTGGCAGTAAATGCTGGATTATCGATTGGCGACGAAGATCGCATGATGCAACCAGAGGATGTCGCACAACTGATTCTGGCAGGTCTGAAATTACCATCCCGTGTTGTCCTGAAAACGGCAAGTATCTGGACGAACAATCCGCAATAACAACGCTGCGATCCATGAGTCAAGAGGACGAATTTTGCATAACTTCTCTCATTTGCGGTACTTCTGCAAATAAAAATCATGTATACTAAGATGTACTGTAAATAATTTCCTAATACATGAGGAGTGTACAGCATGAGATCAATTTGTGTATTTGCCGGTTCAGGTACGGGTGTGCATCCAGAGTATATGCAAGCGGCATCCGAACTAGGTACAACCATCGCCGGGATGGGCTATCATCTGGTGTATGGTGGTTCGCGGCTCGGTCTGATGGGGTCAGCAGCAGAAGCGGCGCTATCTTCCGGCGGCAAAGTGACGGGAATTATGCCCGGCGGCTTGCTACACGGCGAGCGCGTGCACAAGGAATTGAGCGAAATGATCTCCGTGGACAGCATGCATGAACGCAAAGCGATGATGCAGCAAATGGGTGACGCCTTTATCGCGCTGCCCGGCGGACTTGGTACATTGGAAGAACTGTTCGAGGTGTTGTGCTGGTCACAGATCGGCATCCATAACAAACCGCTTGGACTGTACAATATTCGCGGTTATTATGAACCGCTGCTTCATATGCTACGCCACGGAATACAAGAAGGCTTTGTCGCTGAGTCGTGCATGAGCCGTCTGTTCGTTTCGACCGATCCGGCGGAACTGGTACAGGCGGTCAGTCACGAGTTGCCAGTGACGTCCGATCTGCGCTGGCTCTCGTCCGCCTATCGCAAAGATGTGCCGGAATGACTAAGATGTACTGCCGAGTGTAATGTGTTCATAGAGTCGTAAGGGTCAGATTTCCCTTGCTATTCCCTATCGTAAGATCATCCATGTGCATCACAATACAATCATATGCAAAATCCCGCAGGCTGCTATTATGGCAGACTCTGCGGGATTTTTTTCATACTGGTTATATTCAAATGGCTATATCCAGTTCACGATCACGTACATGCACGGTCATTGACGATAATCTATCATAGGTTGCCAGCCCTACCGTGCCAGTACGTATTCAATTGCTTGCCGGTAACATGTCAGTCCGGGCGCTCAATCAGGTAGTAATAAATGAGACACATGTGGCTTACAAATTGCTCATGCGGATCATTGAGATCGAAACCGGTAATGTCGCGGATACGCTCCAACCGATATTTGACTGAATTGCGGTGAATAAACAGCTGACGGGCTGTATCAAGCAGACTGCCCCTCGTTTCCAAATAAAAGAACAAGGTGCGCAGCAGATCGCTATTGTGCTCCTCGTCATACTGCTTGAGCTTGCCCAGCTTACGGTCGAACAACTCGCCAAAACCGCGCTCATCCACCGTGCCGCGCAACAGATGGTAAATCTCTACGTCCTTGTACGCGGTCACTGGTCCACCGCCGCTTAGTCGTCTGGAAATGGTCAGCGCATGACGGGCTTCGCTGTAGCTCTCGTGCATATCCCACAGCCAAGTCGGACGACCAATACCGGCGCGATAGCCCGTCAGCTTGCCCTGCCGGTCATTCAGCCAGTTGCCGACAATATCCGTCCACGGAATCAACTCCTGTCGGGTTATACCATTCTCTCCATCCGCAGCAGGAGTCGGCAGGAATAACACTGCCCGGTTACTACGGAACTCCACATGCGGACGTACACCGTATGTGGTCGCTTCCGGTTCCAGCAGTTCGTTAATCCATTCTTCCTCTGGGGCAATTTGCCCTTCAATTACTGCCACTTCCCATAGCTGCGCCGGATTCATGCCAAGCTGGCGACCGCGCTGCTCCACTTCATGCCGTGGCGGAGCGGGCGGTGTCATCAGCTCATCGATAAAGTTGCCGCGTAGCCGATTTTCCGTATCCTCGATAATCTTGTTGCGCATCAGCTCCAATGCCAACACCAGCCGCGCCTGCTCGACACCGATCTCCTCCATATCGTCCAGCCGCTCTTTGTCCACGATCAGCCGCGCGACGGTACGCCGATCCACATTAATATTCCAGCTGAGCGGATGCGCTGCCTGATGATAATTCCAGCCTGCTGGTGAAGCGACAATCGTTACCCCGGCGTTGTCGATCACAGCGACTGGCGCTTTGAGCAGATCGGACACATGATCGTTGACCGCCTGAATGCCGATATTTTCCAATACCATCATCGTCAGCTTACGATACACTTCATCCGAGCGGCGCAGCATGGATGCTTGCCGATCCAATACTTGCTCCATCACTGCCTGCGTAATATCGGTATATGGTATGTCTAATGGCAGCTCAATCAGCGGCAATCCGTACTGCTCACTCATCTGTAATGCTTCCTGCGGAATCGCCTGAACGAACTGCTCTGACTTGATCGCCAGTCCAGCCGCCTGTCCACGGGTGAGCGACTGAATCATATCCACCAGTCGCGAAGGTTGTTGACGAAGCGCATAGGCAGTCGTCATTAACAGCACGCCTTCTTTTACCCAGTCAGTCAGATCTGGCGCCTCGATAATGTCGATAGATTGCACAGCACGATCCAATCCGCGTTCTCCGCTGATCAATCTTGCACTTTGCAGCGGCGGTATTTGCAGCAGTTCCCTTACGGTTATTCCTGTTGTCTTCATTCTGTTCACCGCCGTTAATTCCAAATTGGATAAGATAGAAGATTGCTTCGTTCCATTTCCTAAACCAGTTCGCCCGCACGCATAATCAGACGATCATCCAGATACACATCCGGCTGCTTGACCACAATGTCGATATGTACGCCAGCTGCGACTGTACCGCCAAACGTATTATTGCTGCCAAAGGCGACATGAATCGTGCCATACACCTTTTCATCCTCCAGCACGACACCGGTAATGCGCGCCTTATCGTTAGTGCCGATGCCAAACTCGCCCAGCATACGTCCCTGATCATCGCCTAGCATATGCAGCAGCTCGTCTCCTTTATCCCCTTCCGCAGCAATGAGGCGACCCTCCTGTACAGTCAGCAATAGCGGGCTAGATAACGCGCCCAATCCAGCGACCGAACCGTCCGCAATCAGCTCACCTGTAGCGGTGCCTTCTAACGGAGCAATATAAGCTTCACCGGAAGGCAGATTGCCTGATTCGCCCGGGTTCAAATATAGCCCTGTACTTGGCACACCTTCACGGCTTTCAATGGAAAAACTTAAACTGCGACCGTCCTTTTCAATCCGAACGGTGGATGCGTCAGTCAGCAGCGCGGTTACGTTTTCAGTCAACTCTTTGACTTTGTCGTATTCGGCTGTAATCGCACCGTGCGTAAACATGTCCTCTGTAATGCCCGGCATCGTTGCCAGACGTGCACCGGCAGCTGCTGCTTGCTTACGAGCAGCCGTATGAGTCAGCGAATAGCGGGTTACGCAGACGACGACGGATGCGTTCATCATTGCGGTTGCGATCGCTGCTGGTGGCTCTTCGCCGGATTTGCTGCGTTCTTGCATCAGCAGCAGCATACTTTCCGCACCAAGGCGTTTTCCTGCTTCATATAGGGATTCAGCCAGTTCTTTGCGGCTATCATCGGTAACAACAGCAAGCGATTCTCCGGCTTTCAAACCGAGACAAGCTGTGAGTACATTTTTACTAATTTCGATACGTTGTTCGTTCATCCTACTCCACCCTTTACGTTCAGTTCCCACACCGAGATGATGCGTTATGACGCATGTACGCCGATGCTATGCGGGTTACTGTATATTGTTCCATAAGTATATTCCAAACATCAACCTTAATTGATAGCTGTTTTGCCGAATATAGTAGGAATATGATTGCTATTCCCATTCTATCGAAACGTTTATATGATATAAAGTTTACTTTAATGAGTAAAAATATCTAACATAAAGTATAAATATGCATTGTTATATTTTTCTTTTGTTGATAAAATTACGACTATCAAATCCAGTATATGGAGGTTACATAGTGAAAAAGCATAGTGCGTTACTTTTACTTACATTGATCTTTGTATTATTAGCTGGTTGTGGAACCGCTCCCGCGAAAGATCCGGCTCCCGCAGCATCTAGCAGTACTGAGAGCGAGCCAGCGGCAACCGACAGCAGTACACCGATCAAAATCGCTACTGATGCTTCCTACGCACCGATGGAATTCATGGATCTCGATCAGGTCAAAGGCTTTGATATCGACTTTATCGACGCTGTGATGAAGCAGGCGGGCTTGACGTATGAAGTAACCAACACAGGTTGGGATACGATGCTGGAAAGTGTGCGTCAGGGCACAGAGTATCAAGCAGGTGTATCCTCCGTCTCCATTACCGATGAGCGTAAGGAGAGCTACTCCTTCTCGCTGCCGTATTTTGAATCCACGAACGTGATCATGGTCAAAGAGGGCAGTGATATCAAGTCCGCACTGGATTTGAAGGACAAAAAAGTCGCTGTGCAAAACGGTACGACTGCGGATATCCTCATGTCTGGCATTATGGGCAAGGATAGCGCTAACCTGAGCCGATTCGAGAGCAATGCGCTGGCACTGCTGGAGCTGGACAATGGCGGAGCTGATGCTGTAGTTGCGGACATCGCCATCGTGCGCGAATATATCAAAAACAATCCAGATAAAAAGCTGGTCAGCATCACCGACCCGGACAATTTTGATTCCGAATACTACGGTATTCTATATCCAAAAGATAGCGAGCTGAAAGCCAAACTTGACCCGGCGATCCAGACGATTATCGATAACGGCACCTACGCCGAAATCTATAAAAAATGGTTTGGCGAAGAACCGGATCTGACGAATCTGAAAGCGGCAATGGCTAAAGGATAAAAGGAGCAGCGCCATGAGCGATTTTCGTATTGACATCATTCTGTATTACATCCCGTTGCTGCTCAAAGGCACGCTGCTGACGATTGGCGTCTCCATCGTCTCCATCTGTCTTGGCTCGATACTCGGACTGATCGTTGGCTTTGGACGCATGTCCCGACATGCGTATATTCGTTTACCAGCGGCATGTTATATTAACTTTTTCCGCGGAACCCCGTTACTCGTGCAGATCTTGCTCGTGCACTTTGGCGTGGTGCCGCTACTGATCGACCGTACCGATGTGCTGTTCGCCGCCATCCTGTCGCTTACGCTCAATTCGGCGGGCTACAGCGCCGAGATTTTCCGCGCTGGTATTCAGTCGGTGGAACGCGGGCAGACCGAAGCGGCGCTATCGCTCGGCATGACGCGGCGGCAGACGATGCGCTATATTATTTTACCGCAGGCGATCAAACGCATGATTCCCGCGTTTGGTAATGAATTTATCGTCTTAATCAAGGATTCATCGCTGTTAACGATTATCGCTGCCAAAGAATTAATGTATTACGCCAACCTGATGCGCGGACAATATTTGCGGATCTGGGAACCGTATCTGACCGCGGCGATCATTTACCTGATTTTGACGTATACGCTGAGCAAGCTTCTAAACTGGTGGGAGCGACGGATGAACCAATCTGGCGGATCGCACTAAAAATCTCAATTCAGCACATTACCACGTAACAGCATATGTATACGCAAAAGCCCCTGCAATGAAGTCGCATGATCCAACATGCAACTCAATGACAGGGGCTTTCGTATGACGCAACAGCAATGTCCAGAACAAGGACAACCTGCATATAAACGTCAACCGATCAGTACCTTTTCCTCTGGATAGCTGTACTTGGTCGGCTTATTATTACGCGCCAGTGCAAATGCTAGCGCTAGTGGACCGAGACGTCCAATAAACATCGTAATGACGATAACGAGCTTGCCTTCCGGTGACAAATGCGGAGTCAGTCCCATCGAGGAACCAACCGTACCAAACGCCGACACCGCTTCATAAAAGATCGCCAAAAACGTCGCGCTTGATCCACTTTCTGTAATCGTTAGCATGATCGTCAGCACAACGACGATGCCAAGCGAGATCATAATGATCGCCAGCGCCCGAAATGCCGTATCAAAGCTAATCTTGCGCTTAAACGCATGAATCTCCGAGCGCCCACGCACAACGCTGTACAGACACAGCAGCAGAATCGCAAATGTATTGATCTTGATCCCGCCACCGGTTGAACCGCTCGCCGCCCCGATAAACATCAGCATAATAAAGACAAACTGCGTTGCCGCCATCAATCCACCGATGTTAACCGTGTTATAACCGGACGAACGTGGCATCACCCCTTGAAAAAGAGCTGCCCAGATTTTATCACCCAGACTGAGTGAACCTAGTGTCGCCGGATTGCTCCATTCCGCAATCAGTACAAAAGCAAAGCCGAATACTGTTGCGATCAACGACGATACTAGCACCAGCTTCGTATTCAGCGAGAATTTATGCCAGCGCCGTTTACGCAAAATATCGGTTACAACGATAAAACCCAATCCACCGATGACGAATAACGTAATCACGACGGTATTGACCACCGGATCACCAACATGCTCTGACAAGCTGTCAGCACGCAATGCGAATCCAGCGTTATTAAACGAAGAAATCGCATAAAAGGCACCGTAATACCATGCCCGTTTCCAGCCCAGTTCCGGTGTCCAGTGCAGCGCCAGCGTTAACATCGCTACCGATTCCAGTACAAATGCAATCAGGAAAATATTCAGCGATAATTTCACCAGACCTTGCGTGGATACCGCGTTCGTCGCCTGCTGAATAAGCAGACGCTGCTTCAAGCCAATCTGCTTACCGAGCAATACGGCAAACAGAATACCAAACGTCATAAAGCCAAGTCCGCCGATCTGAATCAGGATCATAATGACCACCTGTCCAAACAGGGAAAATGCAGTGCCTGTATCAATCACTGCCAGCCCCGTCACACACACCGCCGAGGTGGACATGAACAGTGCGTTCAGCCAGCCGACAGATTGTCCATTCGCGCCTGAGATCGGCAGCATGAGCAGCACCGTGCCGATCGCGATCAGAATGGCAAAGCCCATTGGAATGAGCCTTGTCGGATGGACAAAGCTCTGCATTTGCCGGTTCATCCGGCGCACGGCGGCGTTTTTACCAATGCCTAGCATGTTTTACATTTCATCCTCTCAATGAAACGGACATCCACCTCCGCCCGTTTGCTTCCTTTGATGGTTCGTATGATGATCGGAGTCCGAAGCTTGACGCTCGTACATCCGTTCTTGATAAAAGAAATTCGGTGTGACAATCCGGTTGTTATACGGACGATGGAACATATGGGTCGTCGCCGGAGACATTGGCGGAATGAGCCATGTCCAGTTCCCAGTCACCTCGCGTCCTGCCGCTTCCTCGCGCTCCTCGAATTTGCGGAACTGTGTGGCAGCGGTATGGTGGTCAACGATGCTGACACCCGCTTTTTTGTAGGAGTATAACACAGCCGCATTCAGCTCGACCAGTGCGCGATCCTGCCACAGAGTGGACTTGCTGGACGTATCCAGACCCATGATGCGTGCCATATCCGGCAGCAGGTTATACCGATCTTCGTCAGCAAAATTGCGCGCTCCAATCTCAGTACCCATATACCAGCCATTAAACGGTGCAGCAGTATAATGAATCCCGCCGATATTGAGCCGCATTTCCGACACAATGGGTACAGCATACCATTTCAATTCCAGCTCTGTAAATGCCGAAAAATCGGCGTGCTCCATCTGCACTTCCAGCACATCTTGCGCCGGAATCTCGTATAGCTGTGGCTTGCCACCATGCTCGCTAATTACTAATGGAAGTACGTCAAAATCCGTCCCTCTACCCTGCCAGCCGAGATGACGACAGAAGTCGGTAAACGACAGCGAAGCTGGATCACCAGTCATACTGCCATCTTCATTGCGGTAGCCCGCATAGCGAATCAACTGGTGATTCCAGATGCGCGTCTCCTGTCCCTCGGTATCGCGCGGACGGAAGATCGTGATCGTCGGACGGATTTTGCCGTCGTTGGTAGAGTAGCGAATATGCTCCAGCAGCTCCTGTGCGATCTGATCAGTGCCGCGCACATGCCGTGCATCGCGCACGTCAAGATGATCCCAGAATAGTCTGCCGACACAGCGATTGCTGTTGCGCCATGCCATTTTGGCACCATGATGTAATTCTTCGATCGTATGGGTATACATACCAGTCGTTTGTATGTCTGTATCAATCTCCGCCAGTCGTTGCTCTGTTTGGGCTGCGCTAATGCCCAGCTCCTCGTAACACTGACGAATGAATAATTCTGCCTCTTGCAGCAGCGGATAGGTCACCGCCATCACATCCACCTCATTTTGGAATGGTTACATGTTCTATATGCCTCTAACATACATTTGCTACTCATCTAAGCTAACGCAAACGTGCAAACCGCAGATCACTTCCTGCGCCGATTGTGGAATGTTGGACACATTTCATCTGCTTGTTAACTATCCTGCTATAAAATCGCATAGAATCTCAGAGCAAATCGTTGCCTTCTTCAGTCGAACTCCGAAACGTTTATACGTAATTGTTACATTATGCTTCATTATACGCTCGCATAGGTGATCTGACAGTAATATGCGAAATTTGTCACAAAAATAGCATACAAAAAGCTCCCCAAAGCCTACTATCGGCAGTTTGGAGAGCCTTTATAACAGAAAATGTACTGCATGTTATGAAGCTTTGATGAGTTCCTTCTTCAAAAAGAAGAATTGATCCGGTTCAAAGATCCAGCTTCGGATTAGCGACCCAGGTATGCGTTCAGCATCCAAGCTGCTTTTTCTACATCACGGCGAATACCGATCAGCAGGTCAGCTGTTGGTTGATCGCTCAGTTGTTCCGCCAGAACGATTGTTTCCGTCATCTCGCCAGACAGGGTAGCAAAGTCTTCGACAAGTGAACCAACCATTTGATTTGCGGATTCTGTACCGGTTGCTTCCAGCAGAGTGGACAGTTCCAGTTGTTCTTTGAGTGTAGCGACTGGACGACCACCGATTGCTAGCAGACGCTCAGCTACATCATCCATATAAGCTGTTGCTTGATCGTACAGCTCTTCGAATTTGGCATGCAGAGTGTAGAAGTTCTCGCCTTTTACATACCAGTGGAAGTTGTGCAGTTTGCCGTACAGCAGCGACCAGTTAGCGATTTGCACGTTCAGTGCGTTGTACAGGGATTCCAGTTGTGTAGTCTCAGATGTATGGGTTTGGTTATTGGTAGTTGTCATAGTAAATTCCTCTTTTCTTTATTTTAAATTTAGACTTATTCTAATTCCTGATTTAATACTAACAGATGGAATCCAATTTGGCTAGTCTTTTTTCAAAATTTTTCAGAGGAAGTTTCATGAACGCTTGCATTCACCGTAGTGGCTAGGTTCCTCACCTAACAGTTTCCGATCAAGAATAGGGGGAGAGCGGCGATAGCCAGACAGTGCCGGTGCCGCGATAGACGTTCACCAGACCTTCGCCGGATGCGGCAGAGCCTAATCTTGTTTTGCCGGATTTCTCAACGGTAAATTGCAGCGTGTTCGACCACATCATTGCAAAGTTGCCGTCTACCTTCAGCTCATCATTTTCCAACTGTACAACGACCGTTTCCTCTGCTGGAACCGGAGCTTCTAGCGCTAGTACACCCTTGCCTTTTGCCGTCATGTTGAACAGACCTTCGCCGCCCAATGCTGCGGAGGAGAAATTGCTGCGTGCAGTCACGCCGATTTTGAGTGAGGTGTCGCAGGCGAGGAATAGACCGTCCTCGATCACCACTTCATCATGATCGACGTCGATCAGCCAGATGTAGTTGTAGGTTGGCTCTAGCAGAATTTTACCAGTACCACGATACTGCGGCTTCACTACGCCCGTACCGCTGGCTGCCGATTTGAAAATACCACTGACCAGACCGCCCACTCCCTGAATGCCAGTCGTCATCTCCATCCGACCGACCGTATACTGCATCGCGCCCGCTTTCATCATAATTTCGCTATTGTTCAGCTCGATCATCAACTGTTTACGGCGCATATTGCTGTGCGACATATAATATTGTGCTGTCGCTTCCGCTACAGACGTGCAGCTGAGGTCCTTTATGTATTCCAGTACGGTAAAGCCGCCAAGCTGCTCCCTAATGACGGTATTGCTATTATCGGTCAAGTTGTTAATTGTAAAAGCCATCGTTAACGCCTCCCTTAGTTATTAAAAATTGTGTACAGTTTTCCTTAATAACACTTCAAGTCTGCTGAATCAGAAAAGACGAAATATAATCAGAAAAATGAACCTGATTCAAGGAATGCCCTCCTCTCCATTCATAATATTTCATATTCTCTAAAAGAGCTTTAAAATCTTTATTTTGCAGGAGTTCAACAACAAGATTGATCTTAGCCTTAGTGATTTTGCCCGTATTTTCAGTAATAAATGGATTAAGTATAATCACTCTAGTTATTCCTAGTAAAATATCTGTCAGCTCTAAACCAATTTCTTTATTTTTAGAATACATAATACATTCTTGAGCATAAAATTTTTCTCCTCTATATAGAGAATGACTATTCAAAGTCGTCTTTAATATTTGATCCAGCTGCAACCTTTCATATTCGGTAGACTTATCTATGTAAATATTGGATACGACTCTCATTTCGTTCCCATATCCCCTGATCAAGCCATAGATCAGTCTTTCTGGAAATTTGGAATAAATAACGGTTTCTCGCTCCAATTGGGAGTAATGCTCGTCCCCTTTTAAAAACCCATAGTGATAGTTAATAATATTTAGCTTTACCAACTGCTTATACAATAATAATGTATCAATGAGATATTCAATATTTCGTTTAGCCTGCAAGTCACCATTATAATTTTTCCAATGAATCTTAAATACTCTCTTTCGTAGAAAATGATTTATATATTGCATATCATCACTTTCGTAACTCTTGCGAGGTATCGATAAAGCTCCTAATAAGTTGGGGCGATCCATACCTTTGCCCGATTCGTCAAAAAACACATTGATCTCATGTTTAGAAAAAGATTGAAACAAATGACTCATAAAATCTTCTCCTTTAATTTATTCTTGAATACTATGTATCCATTCATTATAATAAATAGATAGTTAAGATGCATGTAACAATTAAAAAGCGAACAACTTCTCATTCAACATCGAATGCGAAGATGCAACAAATGGCTCATTCAATCTGAATGCGCCATTTTTTTATTTTGTAATTTCAATAAAACGAAATCGACACTTTTCGACCGTTTTCCAACTGTGAAGTAACATTTGTTTCCATTGTAAGCGATTGCTTCTCGAGGAAAAGGAGGTTCGTCTAGTCCTTTCTATTCAGCCGTTCTCTGCTAGACCCACAGACCTGCATTGTCAACCTGCGGACGGCAAATTGACGAGCATCCCCGTTTTCTCATACTATGATAGAAGCGTGGTTTGCTGCACACAAACCAACTCCCCGGAATATTGCACAACCAGCCATTGCAACCGGGATACCACCCAATTTGCCGCAAGGCGAATACAATGTTAAAGGAGGTTCATTTGTGAGTATTATTTCAGCCATTATTATGGGGATTATTGAGGGGCTTACCGAGTTCCTGCCGGTATCGAGTACAGGTCATATGATCCTGACTGCATATCTGTTAGGGCTTAATGAAAACTCCGAGCAGGTCAAAACGTTTGAGATCGTTGTACAGCTCGGTGCGGTGCTCGCTGTCGTTGTCCTCTACTGGCGCAAGTTTATCGATATTCTGATGACGATTCCCGATGTGTTCCGTGGACGTGTCAAGCAGGGCAACGGCATCAACGGTCCACGCCGCCTGAATATTTTACATATTGCACTGGCTATGCTGCCGGCTGTGGTAGTGGGGCTATTGCTGCATGATGTGATCAAAAAATATCTGTTCGGCCCGGAAACGGTCGTCTACAGTCTTGTTGTCGGCGGTCTGCTGATGATCTATGCCGAATGGCGTAAAGGGCGTAGCGCAGGCGAGATGACGGTTGACGATATTACGTACAAGCAGGCATTCGGTATCGGTCTGTTCCAATGTCTCGCTCTATGGCCGGGCTTCTCTCGTTCCGGTTCGACGATCTCCGGCGGTATTCTGCTCGGTGTATCGCATACGGCAGCGGCGGAATTTACTTTCCTCGTATCCGTACCGGTTATGTTCGGTGCAACCGGACTGGATCTGGTGAAAAGCGCGCAATATCTGAGCATGGATGACTTCGGCTTCTTTGCCGCTGGTTTTATCGCTGCCTTTATCGTAGCGATGATCGCGATCAAAACATTCCTGAGCCTGCTGAAACGTCTGTCGTTGACTGTGTTCGCGGTCTATCGTTTCGTGCTAGCGATCGTTTTCTTTATTTTGCTGACTCAGTGATGATGCGTTGTTATGGGACTATCTATGCCACTCCGGTGAAAAGTTTCATTGGATTTTGAAACCGGGTGCGGTAAAATACGTATAATGTGACAGATATCATCTGTGCGTCGTGGCATATGCTGCGATTCAGGACGAAGATATACTGAACAGGACTGCCGGCGGTAGGCTGGCACGGGTTATCGTATCGATACCTGTGCAAGCACACCGCCGGCAGTCATATCCGGACGGAAAAACCGTTATAACAAATGGGAGATGCGAATTGGATCATTTACCTTCACGAAGGCGGCAGATGAGTGCCCTTGTCTTTAGTCTTATCCTGCTTTTGTTCTGCTTGCCTTTTCAGTCGGCAGACGAAACAGATTATGACTTTGCCGTCACCAACGGAATCAATCCGGGCAATATGTCATGGAGCGCACCGCGCCATGCACATAACAGTAACGATGGCAATGATGTCCCCGATCTGACGGGTGGCATCTCGTTAAGCGTGCTGTTTGCCGGATGGACGTTGTTGCCGGTCATCGGCCGCACTCATCTGCTATCCTGCATACCTCTCCTGCTGAAGCGCCTGCTGCTGGCGGCGCTCAAGTACCGGTCCAATTATATGGATCAGGCTGTGATGATTGTGTAGCCTGATTGTACTGCAAGTACGCATAGTTGATATGTATCCATATTATTGAAACGGTGACGATGCCGCTGGCGCTATCCATTGCTGCATATGTAGCAACTGGGCAGTGCTCCGGCTCGCGCGAAGGGAGAGAGTTTTGTTGACTGACAGTGGTATTAATATAGGACTCAATTTTACTTTATTTATTATTTTGATCGTGATGACCGCCTTTTTCGTGGTGGTGGAATTTGCAATTGTAAAGGTGCGGGGTAGCCGGATCGACCAGCTGATTGCTGAAGGTAACAAAAATGCTCGGTATGCGAAGCAGGTCATTTCCAATCTGGATGGGTATCTGTCGACGTGTCAGCTGGGGATTACGATTACAGCACTCGGTCTTGGTATGCTCGGGGAACCGACGGTGGAAGCGATTCTGGAGCCGGTTTTCCATAGTTTGAGCGTACCTACCGCGTTGTCGCACATTTTGTCATATGCTATTGCCTTAATTTTAGTTACGTATTTCCACGTCGTTGTCGGTGAATTGACGCCGAAGACGATTGCACTGCGCAAAGCGGAAATGGTGACTCTATACACTGCGCGCCCGATCATCTGGTTCAACCGGGCGATGTATCCGTTTATCTGGGTGCTGAATGGTTCTGCCAATCTGCTGCTCAAGCTGATCGGTCTGCGTCCTGCCAGCGAGTCGGAAGAAGCGCACAGTGAAGAAGAACTGCATATTATTCTGAACGAAAGTTACGAGAGCGGTAAGATCAACCAGAGCGAATTTGGCTATGTGAGCCGGATCTTTGCTTTTGACGAGATGATTGCCAAAGAGCTGATGGTGCCGCGTACCGATATGGTCTGTCTGTTTGCGGACAAGACGCCGGAAGAAAACCGTGCGATTATCCGCCGCGAACAGTATACGCGTTTCCCAATTGCCGAAGGTAGTAAGGATAATATCGTCGGTATGGTCAATACGAAGCAGTTCTTCCTTGCTGCCGAGGAGCAAGCCGATCTGCATGTAGCTTCGCTCATTCACCCGGTGATGTCCGTATCCGAGACGATTCCGGTCAAGGATCTGCTGAAACGGATGCAGCGCGAAGGTACGCATATCGCCATTCTGGTGGATGAATATGGTGGTACATCTGGTCTGATTACGATTGAGGATATTCTGGAAGAGATCGTCGGCGAAATCCGTGACGAATTCGATGCGGACGAAGAAGACGAAATCCAGCGTATGGATGAGAATCGTCTGATCGTGGACGGCAAAGTATTTATCAACCGGGTCAACGATATTTTGAATATCGAGCTGGATGATGAAGAATTGGATACGATCGGTGGCTGGCTGTATAACCAGCGTCCTGATCTGCCAGTCGGCGCTGTGTACGAGTTCGAGAATCTAACCATTCGCGTCCTGCGCCGCGGTGTACGCCGCTACCGCAAGCTGGAGATTTCACGTCATCTGTCCGATTCAGAACTGGCAGAGCAGGAAGAAGAATAACAGAATGAGCTGGTAGTTGCTCGTTGAACTGCCAACAGCCGTTAGCCCTTGCGTGGGTTAACGGCTGTTTTTTGTACAGGGCATTTGCACATCATGTACATCATCTATATGGATTATTATCTTTCACTCTGACTTCTAATCATATGAAGTATTACCTGCAATATAAAAAGCCTTTATCTGTTGATAAAGGCTTACTTGTTATATTCGATTAATATTTGATTCAATAAGGGTACAAAGCTTATACACTCACCAGATCGCCGACTCGCTCTACGATCAGTGGCACAACTTTGCCTGCGTTCACATCGATCAGTCCGTGATCGGTAATTTTCAGAGCCGGGCTAACAGGCAAGGAGTGCGTGCTAACGGACATGATGGGATTATAGTGTTTGTATCCAAGCCCTCTCATCGCGGATACGAGCTGTTCCACCTGTACAGCTGTCTCTTCCAGCGGCGCTTCGGTCAGAATACCGCCTACTGGCAAATCCAGTGCCGCTTGCACACTTCCATCTCCTGCCACGCAGAAGCCACCCTGTACGCTAACGACATAATTAGCCGCTGTCAGCATATCGTCCACCTGATGTCCCACGACAAGCAGATTGTGATTATCGTGCGAATAGGTCGTTGCAATCGCGCCGCGCTGGATCGTGTCGCCGCCGATCAGCCCATAAGCGCGATTCCCGTTTTTACCATACCGCTCAAAGGTCGCAATTAATCCGTAGCCGCTCTCTTGCCAGCATAGCCGCTGATTACGCACTGGAATATCTACCAGCCGTTCCTCGGTAAACGTGGAGCCGTCCTTGACGATCATCGCCCGGCAGCGGTACAGCCCATCCTGAATCGGTACATGCACATCCAAATCCTCTGCTGTCAGCGAACACAATTGTACACTACGGTAAAAATGCGCTGGGAACTGCTTGTCCTCTACGGTTTGCAGATAGCTGTCGCCTTCGCGGTACACCAGTTGCCCCTTTTTATACACTTCGTCGATTACAAATTCATTCACATCCGACAGCAATAGAAAATCTGCCACCTTGCCCGGCGATACCGTTCCGCGGTCGGTCATCTTCATCCGACGCGCCGGGGTAAAGGTCGCCGCATAGATCGCATCTTCCGGGCTCATACCCATATGAATCGCTTTGCGCACGATATGATCCAGATGCCCTTCCCACGCTAATCGGTCGGTCATCACATCATCGGTGACAAAGCAGAAATGCTCCGCTACATCATGACGGATCACATACTCCATCACTTCCGGCGTCATCGACTTCTCCTGCAATTCGATAAACATGCCTGCGGCGATGCGGGCGGTCATGCCTTCAATACTCTGATGCGTATGATCTGAATCCACACCAGCAAGCATAATACGATGCAGATCCAGATCAAGCAGCTTCGGCGTGTGTCCCTCAATAACCAGATGCGGATAGCTCTCTTTGACATGACGCAAAATATGATTCGTTTTGCAATCTGGATCACGGATCACATCGACATAGTTCATAATTTCGCCGAGACAGGCAATATTGCCCGATGTCATCAGCTCGTCGATATCCGCAATTTCAATAGAGCCGCCAGTCGTTTCTAGCGGTGTCGCCGGGACCGAGCTTGGAATCCCGTAGAACATATCGCAGACGGTATTCTGGCTGGCAGCCATCATTTCCTGCACACCTTCGATACCGAATACATTCGCCATCTCATGCGGCTCCGGTACAATCGTAGTTACGCCGCGCCGAATAATACCATGGGAAAAGGTCGCTGGTGTCACCATCGAGCTCTCGATATGCAGATGAATATCGATCAGACCGGGGATCAGGTGTCGCCCCTCTCCCTGCACGGTAACTGCCGCTGAGAAGCGGTGGGAATCGCCATCGCCGATATAAGCGAATTGACCATTCTTCACCGCCACCATGCCATGACGAAACTGCTTGTAATAGCTGTTGAATACCTTTACGTTCGTGATCAGCAGATCTACTTCATAAGAACTCATAGCTTCACCATCACAATCTTGTCTGCCGGAAAATGAACTCCGACCTGCATACCCGGCGCTAGCGGCGCATCCATCTCCTGATTCACGGTGAACATACCGAGCGGTGTCTCCACTTCGTACTGGTAACTGCGCCCCAGATACGTACTCACTTTGATCGTACCCGGCAACGTATTGACCGATGCAGTCAGCGATTGTCCTGCCTGTTCTGCTGCAACCAGTTGCAGATCGTCTGGACGAATCGCGCCTTTGTACCGATCTGCTGTCGATTGTCCGGGCTGCAACAAAGCGGCAAAGCCATATTCGCCCGCTGTCCATTCCAATCCCTGCACGCCTTGACGCGTATCACCAAAATCAAGAAAATTGTTAAACCCGATAAACCGCGCGACATATTCCGTTTTCGGATACTGATAAATGTCTGACGGTGCACCCAGCTGCTCAATCCGCCCAGCGTTCATAATCGCCACACTGTCAGAGATGGAGAAGCATTCTTCCTGATCATGCGAGACATATACCGCCGTCATGCCTAGCTCCTGCTGCAAACGACGAATCTCCACTCGCATCGTAACCCGCAGATTCGCATCCAGATTGCTCAGTGGTTCATCGAACAGCAGCAGATCCGGCTCAATAACGAGCGCCCGTGCAATCGCGACCCGCTGACGCTGCCCACCGGACAACTCTTGCGGAAACCGTTTCTCAAATCCGTTCAGATTGACGATTTCCAACATACGCAATACTTTGGTTTTCACTTCTGCTTCCTTCAGCTTGCGCAGCCGCAATCCAAAAGCGACATTATCGTATACCGACAGATGCGGGAACAACGCATAGTTTTGAAATACAAAGCCAAAATTACGTTTGCTCACTGGTAGTCTTGTATAATCACGTCCGTTGAATAGGAACTTGCCATCCTTCGCTTCCAGAAATCCGGCGATCAGGCGTAACGTTGTTGTTTTGCCGCAACCGCTCGGACCGAGCAGAGAGAGCAATTTGCCTTCTGCCAGTTCTAGATCAAAATTTTCAAGAATCAGGTGGTTGTCATACGCCACCGATACTTGTTCCAAGTTGAGTAATGCCATAGCCGTATGCCTCCAATAGATGTAATCCGGCATCGTTGCCAGCCGGTATGCTTATAGTGTTGTCTATTCCGAACGAATACGTCAGCGTTTGGTAAAATACGACAGTCCGCCCATCAAGCGTTCAATACCGAACATGAGCAGCACGGTCAGCAACATCAGCACGACCGAGATTGCCGCAATTGTTGGGTCAAAGTAATTTTGTACATACGTCAGCATCTGGATCGGTAATGTACTGATTCCCGGACCGGTCATGAAGACGGAAATGTCCACATTGTTGAACGATTCCAGAAAGGCGATCAATACCGCTGCCATAATGCCAGAGCGAATATTCGGCAGGACGACCTTGAAAAAGGTTTCGACCCGACCTGCACCAAGGCTAATCGCCGCCTCTTCAATCGCAAAGTCAAAGCTCGACAAGCTGGAGCCGACGACCCGGATAATGAACGGCATCATAATAACGGTATGCCCGACCAGCAAACCGGTGTAAATCGGCAGATGATACATAACGAGCACGTATTTGAGCATCGTAAACCCAAGCACGATGCCGGGAATCAATACTGGCGACAGGAAGATTGCATTCAGCAGATCGCGTCCTTTGAACCGATAACGGCTGAGCGCATACGCCGCCGGAATGCCCAGCACGAGTGCTAGCAGATTGCCGAGCAACGAGATGATGATCGAGGTGACAAAGGTTTTTGGGAACATGCTCACTTCCCATATATTCTGATACCATTTCAGCGAGAAGCCGTCCGGTGGAAACTTGAGTACTGTTCCCGGACCGAAGGAAGTCACCGAGATAATAACGAGCGGTCCCAGCAAAAATAGAAATACAAGCGTGCTGAAAATCGCCAGTCCGTAATGTCTTTCTTTCATGCTAGGCTCACCCCTTCGGATTCAATTTCACAGCTGCCTTGTTCATCAGGGCAACAATGATTAGTGTAATGACAATCATAATCGTGGCGATGACGGACGCTAGATACCAGTCATTCAAGGTCATCGCATTTTGATACAGAAAGGTGGAAATGACCCGCTCTTTCCCGCCTAGCAGCGCCGGGGTAGTGTATGCGGTCAGACTACCGACGAAGACGAGTACACTGCCGATGATCAGACCGGGAATGGTAAGCGGGAACAGAATTTTGCGCAGTGCGGTAAAGCGAGATGCACCCAGACTTTCCGCGGCACGGATCAGTTCGTAGTCAACATTTTCCATCACGCCGACCAGGGTGATGATGATGAGCGGCAGGAACAGATGCACCATACCGATAATCATCGCTGACGGTGTGTACAGAATCTCCAGCGGCTTGTCGACGATACCGATGCCGGTCAGAAACTGGTTCACTAGTCCATTGCGTCCGAGGATGATCATCCAACTGAACGAACGCACAACCGGGCTGGTCAGTAGCGGGAAAATCGACAGCGCCAGCAGGATTGCCTTCGGACGTTTGCCCAGTCGGGATATGTAAAAGGCGACCGGGTAGCCGAGCACGATACAGATCAGCGTGGTCAGCAGGCTGACTTTGAGTGTCGTCAGCAGGATTTTATTGAAATAGGCGTCTTTGAAAAAGTGCAGATAACCGTCCAGCGTCGGTCTGCCTTCCTGTACAAAGGTGGACCCGATCGTCAGAATGATCGGCACCAGCATGAAGACGGTCAAGAATAGCAGACCGGGCAGGAGCAGCCAGTAGATGTGCCTTGATTTGGTCATGGTGGGGGCGCTCCTTGAGTTTTAATTGGTTTGGTTGGTTGGCGGGATTGCAGGACGTCCGCTGCGGGAAGGGATAGGGGAACGTCCTCCGGTGGAACGCGGGAATCTTTTGGAGTAGGAAGGAATGAAGATTCCCGCGCTCCAAGGTCGTCCTTTTCCCCTATTCCCTTCCCTCCGCTACGTGCTGAATCGCGCTTTGGGTGGTGTAGCAGGGTAGAGATTAAAATCATTTTGCTTTGGGGGTGTAGCAGGGTGAATGAAATTGAAAGTTGGACTTTGATAGTTTGATTCTTCTGTTACAACCGGCTTAGAGCGCTTAGGAAGTAGTGGAAGAATTCGATGTGGTCTACGTTTAGGGCGACTTGGATGTTGGGGTGTTTGCCTAGACGGTTTTGGAAATCGCAGACGGTTTGACCGTCGCAGAGGTCGCTGTTCGTTTCGACGTCGACGTGGTAGGCGGTTGTGCTTACCAGTTTGGGATTCAGGGCGGCGGCTACGGCTAGTGGGTCGTGCATGGCGCAGGCTTGTACGCCGTTGCGTTGTTCGTAGCGTTGCATGTAATCCGATGTGCTCTGACGGACGTAGGCGGCGATTTCCGGTTTGGCGGTGCGTGCTAGGGCAGCCAGATGGTTGCGGTCGAGCAGGACGCGTCGGGTGACGTCGAGCGGGACGAGCACGATGTGCTGGAATCCGGCAGCGAAGACTTGTTTGGCAGCTTCGGGATCGACGTAGATGTTGTATTCGGCGGTTGGTGTGATGTTGCCGTACTCATTGACAGCGCCGCCCATGATGATCACTTCGCGTACGTATTGCGGTAGGTCGGGCTGATGCAGCAGGGCGCGTGCCAGATTAGTCAGCGGCGCGGTCATGATCAGGGTAATCTCGCCGGGGCGGTTCATGACCTGCTCGATGATATATTCATGCGCGGGTTGCGCTTCGGTACTGCGCTGTACGTCCATATCTTGCAGCGCACCGCCGATGCCGTCATTGCCATGCACGGCGTGTTCAAATGTCGGTTTCCGCACCAGCGGCGCGTTAGCACCGCGGTAGACGGGAATGTTGTTATGCTGAATGAGCTGTGTGATTTTTAACGTATTGATCGTTGCCTGTTCCAGCGAGACGTTGCCGTTGACAGTCGTAATGCCAAGGATGTCACAATCGCCGCTGCCAGCGGCTAGCATGATGCCAAGTGCGTCGTCGATCCCTGTATCTACGTCCATAATGACGGTACGTTTGTTGGTTTGCGTGTCCATAAGGTGAAGGTTCATCCTTTCGATAGGGGAATCAGCGCTGGAGATCAGCCGCCGATTTCACGGTTCCAGCGATCCGTCCATGTTGGCATATTGTCGTTGACGAATTTCATATCAAGTTTGCGCAGACTTTCGATCACGTCAGCGCCGTATGTTAGTCCTTGCGCTTCTTCGTCAGTCAGGACAACCTGCGTATTGACCGGAGAATCGACTTTGGCTTTGGCGGAAGCTTCCTGCACGTCTTTGCCTAGCTGCCAGTCGATAAACTCTTCTGCCAATTCTTTGTTGGCACTGCCTTTGACGATGTTCACGGTGTTGATAACGGCATAGCCACCGTCTTCCGGTGAGACGAATTTGGCGTTCGGTACAGCTGCCTGAATATCTTTGAAATACATTTCCATAATCGGTCCGCCAGCAATCTCGCCCTGACCGATCATATTCACGTATTCAGACGTCTGGCTATAGTATTTAACCACACTGTCGTTTAGCTTGGTCAATTGTGTGAAGGCGGCGTCTTCGTTAAATTGTTCATTGCCTGCGGCACGGGAAGCGGCGTCGACCATCATCGGACCAGCAGTGGCAGTAATCGCTGGCATCGTCAGATTGCCTTTGAATTCCGGTTTCCACAGATCAGACCACGATTTCACTTCGCCACTCACCATATCCGGGTTGTACGCGATGCCAAGCTGCGCGACGGTGTAGGCAGGACCGTACTGGTCGCCATTGGGTGCTTTGGCAATGTCGTAAATATTGTCAATGTTCGGGATTTTGCTGCGGTCGATGGTGTCGAACAGTCCTTCGTCGATGCCTTGCTGCGCATAATAGTCGGACAAGTAGACCAGATCGACGTTAGAGCTGCCCTGACGAATCTTGTTCAAACGCTCGGCGTTATTGCCTGTCTCCAGCACGATGTCAACGTTATGCTCCTTTTCAAACGGTTCAAATACCGATTGTTGCAGGAAATCTTCGGAAAAGCCCCAAGTCGAGATTACCAGCTTCGGCTTGCCATCACTGCTGTCGGAGCTATTGCTTGTACTGCCTCCGGGTCCGTCAATCGTCGTGCCGCAACCAGCCAATCCTACGCCAGCCAGCGACAGCGCCAGTACTCCACTCATCCACGTCTTTTTGAACATTGTCAAATCCCCCTTTAAAATGATCCACCGTATTATGCTTGCCTATAAAAAACAAAAAAGAAAAGTATTCTTGTCAGAGAACAAGAACACTTTTCTTCGATAAACAAAGGAAAAGCGGTACCCGTTGCAGCCTGTGCCATGCGGTCAACCTTTAAGATAGATCAAAAAGGAAAATCCGCCAGCCAGATCAACATAGCGCAAAGCGTTATTGCGCCTGAGGTTCCTTCACCAGGATCACATTCGTAAATGCCCACTGGGTCGGCGCGTCATAGTCACGCAAAATCGCTTCAATATTCAGTTGCATATCCTGCTCCAGCTTTTCGCGGAATTTGCGCTTATATACCATCGATAAGCGAAAATCCACTTCCTGCTTGAGCGCCAGGTCTTCCCCTTCCAGCGCTGCCGAGCGCGGTGAGCGCCGGTGTCGTGCCTGAAAGGTAATCAGTCCATCCTCCACGGTCACACGCAACAGCGTCGTTCCGTAACCGAATAGTTCCTTGGATACTTCGTTATACAGCTGTGCCATCCGTTTCTTGGACTCATTATGGTCCAGAGGTAGAGGATTCATGTTATCACCTTCGCCGGAAAATGTCGTACATTGTCGTGTACTGACCCTGTCATTATACATAAATTAATCGGTACAGGCAAGACAATATCATTTTAAAATTGAAAATATGCTCCAAAAGCGAACATTCCATGTAACTATCGATAGTTACAATCAGTAACGCGCCGGTGCTGATTTCTTCGCCAGCTCAATCATATAATCGGCAAACGCTTCTGGATCGGTATCATACACCAGATTGACTGGACGACCGTCTGGCTGTTCTACCGTTCTGCCCTGCGATGGACCGTCCGGGATGACGATGCAGTTGATCGTCTTTTTGCTCACCAGCTCTGGTTTGCCAATCGACAGCGTTGTCAGTACATCCCAGAAGTAGTAGGTGGAATTGTTCTCCATATGCACTAGTGGCGGGCAACAAGCATAACAGTTGCCGAGGAAATCAACACCTTCGTACCGGCGTTCGGATGACCAACGCTTGCGGATTTTCAGATCGAGCGGTACTTTGATCGTACTTTCCAGTGCAACCAGATCGATCTCGATGCCGCTTTGCCATACACGATGCGCCGCTTCCGGGTCCCAGAATACATTCCATTCGGCGGTGCCGTCATGCTCTGGCTCATCTACATTACCACGTTCAAAGCCGCCGCCCATCCAGACCAGCTTCTCGATCTTGTCTTCAATCTCGGGCGCTTCATCCAGTGCACGCGCCAGATCGGTCAGCGGACCAGTGAACAGCAGCGTTGTTTTGCCTTCGGTTTGCAGCAGTTGCTGGATCATATGACGATGCGCCGGAAGTTCCGACAAGGGCGCATCCATGTTGCCAGATTCGTTCAGGATTGGCAGGGCATCCACGTAAAAGGTATGCATGCGCCATGCTGGTGGAAATGGATTTTTGCCGCGCGAATTGGATTTGGCAGTTTCCGGTGCATATGTTCCGAAACGGTCAATGATTTTGCGGCTTGCATCAGCACCCGGCTCCAAATAGCCGTCGGCTGGAATGACCGATACACCAGTCAATTGCACATTGTCCATTTGTAGCAGCATAAACAGGGATACCAGATCATCGACACCGGCATCATGGTTAAAATATACGGATTTGGTCTGTGACATTGCGTTTGATTCCCCCAATTTTGTTTGCTCAATCAGTCCGCAGCTGTGCCTGTCGCAGCCGCTTGCGAGATGGCAAGCATTGGCAACGGACGGCGATCCAGAAGGCATGTCGTTCCGGCAATCAACGCCATACGATCAAGGCGTACTGCCAGCATGCCATACGGCTTGTTTCTATTATGAGGGAAGCTTGCAGGATGTTCCACAGTCATTTACTGGAAGCTGTGCATCTCATCCATTGCTGCTGCTCGTTACATCTTCCGGTTCACCAACGAGAAAGGTCAGCTTGCCCGGTAGCACACCGAGCTTACCCGGTGTTTGCAGATAGATCTCGCCATCCGTATCCGCTGCCATCGGCTTGTCAGTGATCACATGCAGCTGCGAGGTACGGATATACTGAATGTTGTCATTTTGCGGCGCCCATTCGCCCGGCACTTTGCGACTGAGCAGCTCACGCAGCAGCGGCAATCCTGCCTCGCGAATCACTAGCACATCCAGCAATCCATCCTGTAGCGATTTGTCGTGAAACGGCAGCGGATTGGTCCCGAGATAACGTCCATTTGCCGCATAGATCATCACTGCTTCGCCGGACAGCTCCCCATCGTCATGCTCCAATTGAAAATGAAACTGCTGTGCCGTTCGCACGGTTTGCAATGTACTGAGAAAATAACTCAGCTTGCCAAATGCCCCTTTCATATCCGTGTTAATATTTTGCGACGTTTCCGAGATCAGCCCGATGCCATAGAAATTCGTAAAATAATGCCCGTTCGCCGTACCGATATCCAGCGTGCGCGTATGACGCAATATTAATGCTTCCGCTGCGCGCTGTAATTGCTGCGGCATAAACAGCGCACGCGAAAAGTCATTGCAGGTGCCGCCCGGCAGCACGCCGATTACCGGCGGATGCTCCAGATCCGCCAACCCATTAATACACTCATGCACTGTACCATCGCCGCCAAAAATATACACCACATCATACTGCTCCCCCAGATCACGGCATAGCTGCTTCGCTTCGCCCGGTTTGGACGTACGTCGTACATTCAGTTCTGGCAGCTCCGGCGACAGAATGCCAAGCACCATACCGAGCTGCCCCTCATCAACCGAACCGGCATTGCCGTTATAAATAAAAAGACCTTTATCGTACATCGTATAACCCCCATTTTGGATCATTGGCAGATAATAGCGCACCGATGATATGATTTTTTTACATGATTTTGCGACATTGGCGTATATTTTGCGTGCCTTGTTGCGATATAATGGAAATTGTTCGTTAAATCTGGCTTTTTTGCAAAAAATCGATTCAATTTTACGTTTTATTGGGTTTGCAAGTGTTTTTATGCTATAATTTATATAGGTAGATTATCATTATGATTTAAAGATAAAATGTTTGTTGAGTAGTTCGATAAAGCCGCTTCCGGTTACAGATTTGAAGCCCTACAGAGACAGATATTGCAGTAATCCGGCGGTCGGTCACTTGTTCGCTGATGTCACTTTCGTAATCCGGAACTCCACGCAGCGTTATGGAATTAATCAACAATCCTGCCAAACTACTCCGGAAATGAGGATTGTGTATGCCAAGAAAACACCGTAAAATGTCGTTGACTCAATTGCTAGCCAAGTTTATCTTTATCACGACCGGCGCCGTTCTGATGGCGGTAGCACTCGAAATTTTCCTAATCCCCAACAGCGTGATTGATGGCGGTATTACCGGTATCTCGATCATCCTGTCTGAGCTGAGTACAATCCAGCTTGGTATCTTCATCTTCATCATCAACGTGCCGTTCCTGATTATCGGGTATAAACAGATCGGTAAAACGTTCGCTATATCTACCCTGTACGGTATCGCCGTCATGTCGTCGATGACCGCGTATTTGCACCATGTACCAGCACTGACCGATGATAAAATGCTCGCCAGTATGTTCGGCGGCGTCATTCTCGGCTTCGGAATTGGCCTTGTTATCCGCTTCGGCGGTTCATTGGACGGAACCGAGATTGTAGCGATTCTGTTGTCTAAGAAGTTCCACATGCCGGTCGGTCAGATCGTCATGATTATCAATATCTTTATCTTTACCGCGGCAGGCTTTGTATTCGGCTGGGATTCCGCAATGTTCTCCATCTTCACCTACTATATTGCCGCCAAAGTGATGGATATCGTGGTGGAAGGTTTGGAAGAATCCAAATCCGTTACGATCATCTCGCAAGAATACAATGAGATTTCCCAAGCGATCATGGATCGTCTCGGTCGCAGCACTACATTCATGTATGCCAAAGGCGGATACTCCGGCGAAGATACGCAAATGATCTACTGCGTCGTCAGCCGTCTGGAACTTGCTAAGTTGCGCAACATCGTACACGATATAGACCCAACTGCATTCCTTGCTGTTGAGCATGTGAGCGAAGTGATCGGTGGCAATTTTGAGAAGAAAAGTATTCACTGATTCCGCGTTAGCCGCCGTATGATGAACTGTGGAGTAGAGACCTTCTATTAACCATAACCCAATCGATACGGTGTCTGATTCAATAAAAGAAGCTTTTTCTCGGTATAGAGAAAAAGCTTCTTTTTTCATATGATGGATTGTAAAGAATTTTGTGATGAAAAGGGAACTAGATATATGTGTATGAATGTTGACAATCCGTCACGTAAATTCCCTCTCTTGCTATTAGAAGCGTATTCGTTCATATCTTATAAAGAAATATAAGGATAACCTTGTTCAATATTCTCCTTAGCAAAAACAATGTAATCTTTTGTCCAATCGTCCATCAAATCTGGATGCAAACTACGATAGATAGCAGAGAAGAGCAGCATCTCGCGCAATTTAAGTAACAAAGGTAGATGGTTTAGCTGATATGCTTCTAAACTATTCTCACTGATGTAGCCCTCCATAAAATTTTCGTAGAAATGACGCGCTACTTCTAAACGCTTTGCTTCTCCTCTCCAACTAGGTAATGGAGTCGCATAAAAAAGTGCAATCGCTATGTCACTCATATACCAACTGTATTCGCACTCATCGAAGTCGATGATAGATACCGTTTGTTGCTTCACAAGAAAATTCCCGAGCCTTATATCACCATGAATCAGTCCATATGTATTTTTATTTTTGGGCAAAGACTGTATATCTTGTAAAAGATGTTCAAATCTTTTGTGAACGATTTCCAATTCGATTGGAACATAATTTTTCACCCTACGAAGGTAATGATTGTCATGCCATTCATAACGTGTATGTATTAATGATGAAGGTTGATAGTTTTTTGATAGAGCATGAATTTTACCAGTTATTTTCCCTAATTTTTGATATAGCACAGGATTTTCTTCGTATGAAGGAGGAATATGTCCCTCTAGCTTTTCAAAAGCACATGCAACAAAATAAAAATCACGAACTTCAATAACTTCTATAAATCTACCAGCTAATGAAGCTACTGGTTTTGCACAAGGTATTCCATGTTCATACAGATAATTCACCCACTCTAACTCTCCTTCCACCATCTCAGCAGAACGATGAGATTGATGGGCGATGCGCAAGATAAGTGGTTTATTCTGTCCAAACGATTCAAAGACAAAGTTTTGAAAACCATGAAGATTTTTTAGTTTTTCTGTATTCATTCCGAAGCGTTTTGCTGCTTCGTGTAAGATTGCCGGCTGAAACAATGGGATAATAGCTCTTTCCATTTCATAACCTCCTTGGTTTGTTATTCTTATTTTTTATAATTTATCACAACTATAATGAAATGAATGTATCCGTCATATGTAAAAGTTTACGATACAAGAGTACAACGTTCGTGCCTATGATCTTTATGTATGCTGCTTGGTATGATCATCCTACTATCATTTATCTGTCCAAGGAGGGATAGCTTATTCGCACTCCACTACGCAACATCACTGTACAAAATAGACGATTTGTTTACTGGTATCAAAGTGGACATAGTTTTCAATTCAATCTTTCGCCCACTCATGATAAAAACTGTAAAGTGTCGATAATCTTCACTGCTATACCGCCTGATGAATTACTGCATATCGAATGAAATTTTTACTAGGAGGCATCACCATGTCTGAAGATCATACGAACATCAATCGCAAACCAACTACATTACAGCTCTCTCTCGATCATGAGCAGATACGCCAACTAATGCAAGCCGATCCTGTACTAGGACGATTAATCCAACTCATCGGACCGCTGGATATTCCACTACGTGCGGACCCCTTTATGTCGCTCGTCTCGTCCATCATTTCACAGCAATTGTCTGTCAAAGCTGCCGCCACCATCTGGGGGCGTGTCGTGGAGCTATGCGGCGATCGTATGAATGCTGATAGAATCAGCGAATTGAGCGACGAGCAGCTGCGCGAAGTCGGCGTATCTATGTTCAAAATCCGCTATATCCGCGATCTGTGCCATCATGTACAGGAGGGCATGCTACCGCTAGAACAATTAGATGAGCTATCTGATCAGGAAGTGATGAAGGCGCTGATCGCGGTCAAAGGCATTGGACGCTGGACAGCGGAAATGTTTCTCATTTTCAGCCTTGGTCGTACGGGGATTCTCTCCCATGGCGATGCCGGATTGCAACGCGCCGCCCGCTGGCTGCATGGGATGGACGAACGTTCAGATGGCGGATACACCCAGCAGCATGAGATCAACTGGACAGCGCATCCAACCGCCGCGTCCATTTACCTGTGGGAAGCGATCAATATCGGCTGGGTCGATTCGGGCAAGAGTTTTGCCGATTACGATGTGCCGGATGATTCTACATCCTAACTCAGTGGGCTAAATAATCCAGTGGAAGCGGAGAATATACCAGCGAATATACATAGATATTCCGCTGCTCATATGTAAGGATATCGTCTCGTTGATCATGTTGATCCATATTCTCTACTCCCTTTCCATCCTATCCATCACTTACGTCATCTACATCATCCACTTTATTGTACAACAGCCTCTACCAAAAATCCCGCTGACCAAGCAGCATATAAGCTGTCAGTCAGCGGGACAAGTCTAGCCTTTTTCCAAGTACTCTATTCCCTACTCTTCATCCTATTCACTGTACCTCACGATGCTCCATCATCCTTCCCAATGAAGCATTCACACGTTAACCAACTGCCTGACCAGCAAACTGACTGTTGTACAGATCCGCATAAAATCCATTCCGTTCCAACAACTGTTCATGCGTTCCCTGCTCGATCACTTCACCGTGGTTCATGACCAGAATGTGATCGGCGCCGCGAATCGTGGACAGACGATGGGCAATCACGAAGCTCGTGCGATCCTGCATTAGCTCATTCATCGCCTGCTGAATCAGCACCTCGGTGCGTGTATCGACACTACTGGTTGCCTCATCCAGAATCAGAATCGACGGGTCAGCGAGAATGGCGCGTGCAATCGTCAGCAATTGCTTTTGCCCCTGTGAAATGTTGGACGCTTCTTCGTTCAGCACCGTATCATATCCATCTGGCAAGGTACGTATAAAATGATCCGCCCGCGCCGCCTCGGCTGCCTGTACAATCTGCTCCACACTCGCACCTTCCCGACCGTAGGCGATATTGTCGCGAATCGTACCGCCAAACAACCACGTATCCTGCAACACCATACCGAACAGACTGCGCAGCTCTCCGCGTGGTATGTCCGTAATATTCCGTTCGTCGATCAGAATGCGACCGCCGTTCAACTCGTAAAAGCGCATCAGCAGATTGATCAGCGTCGTCTTGCCCGCACCAGTCGGTCCCACAATCGCTACCGTCTGCCCGGCGTTTACATGAATATTCATATCCTTGATAAGCAACTGTTCCGGCTTATAGCCAAACTGTACATGTTCAAAGGTCACATCTCCGCGTACCCAGCGCGGATCGCTATCCATCGATGTATCCGAAGCAGGAACACCCATCGATACCGAAGAACCTTGACGCTGTTGTTCTCCGGCAATAGCCAGAGCAGGCTGTACCTCCTCCTGCTCATCCAGCACTTCAAATACGCGCTCTGCCGACGCAATCGCCGACTGGATAATATTCGAAATATTCGCCAGCTGCGTAATCGGCTGTGAGAATTGGCGTGCATACTGGATAAATGCCTGAATGCCACCGATCCCAATCGCACCGCGTGTCACCATAATGCCACCAACGACACAGATCAGCACATAACCGATATTACTAACAAAGTTCATCAGCGGCATAATGATACCGGAGATAAACTGTGCACGCCAACCGGATTGATACAGACGGTCGTTCAATGTATCGAATTGCGCTAGCGACTGCTGCTCCTGACCGAATGCTTTGACGATAGGATGACCGGTATACATTTCCTCCACATGTCCGTTCAGCTCACCAAGCGCTGCCTGCTGTCCGGCAAAATGTTTTTGCGAACGCTTGGCGACGAAGATGGTCGCGACTAGACTGAGCGGAATCGTCAGCACAGTAATCAGCGTAATCAGCGGGCTGAGCGACAGCATCATAATGATAACACCGACCAGCGTCACCGCTGAGGTGATCGTCTGTGTCAAGCTTTGCTGAAGCGTGGTGCTAATATTATCCACATCGTTCGTGACGCGGCTTAGTACCTCGCCATGACTGTGCCGATCATAATAACTGAGCGGCAAGCGGGTCAGCTTTTGTTTGATCTCGCGGCGCATCTCATATACTGTATTTTGCGTAATACCCGCCATCCAGAACTGCTGAATATACGAAAAGAGGGCGCTACATATATACAATCCGGCGAGCATCAATAGCAAACGCGAGATCAGACCAAAGTCGATCGCCCGCCCGCCGCTCACACTGTGAAACAATTCATCCGTCGCCATCCCGAGAATGCGCGGCGAGATAATGCTGAATACGGTACTCAAAATCGCCGCCACCAGCACCCCGGTCAGTTGCAGACGATGCGGCTTCAAATAACTCAGCAGGCGGCGGAGTGTACGACCAAAGTTTTTCGGTTTATCGCCCGGCATCATCATCCCCGGCGGACCGCCAGGAGGTCCTCCCATCGGTCCGCCCGGTGGTCTGCCAGAAGGTGGGCGTTTCGGTGGTTGCTGTTGATTCATGCGCTCTCCTCCTCCGACAACTGGGACGATACAATTTCACGGTAAACGTCACTATGTTCCATCAATTCATGATGATTGCCCATGCCGACCATACCGCCATCGTCCAGCACAATGATGCGATCTGCATCACGAACCGTACTCACACGCTGCGCGACCATTAGCACTGTGGAATGAGTCGTTTCCGCCTTCAAGGCGGCGCGCAGCCTTGCATCTGTTTTAAAATCCAGTGCCGAGAAGCTATCATCGAAAATGTACAGCTCGGGACGACGCACCAATGCACGCGCTATCGACAAGCGCTGCTTTTGCCCGCCAGACACGTTTGTACCGCCCTGCGCGATCATCGCCTGATAGCCGTCCGGCATTGCCGAGATAAAATCATCCGCCTGCGCAATGACAGCCGCATGTCGGATCTCTTCTACCGTTGCCTCACTGTGACCGTAGCGGATATTGTCCGCAATCGTGCCGGTGAACAGCAGCGCCTTTTGCGGGACATAGCCAATATGCTGGCGCAGCTCCGTTTGCTGCATGTTCCGAATATCTACCCCGTTGATCAAAATAGAACCGTCACTCACATCGTAAAAGCGCGGAATCAGATTCACCAGCGTTGATTTACCCGAGCCAGTACCGCCGATAATCGCTATCACTTCGCCGCGTTTGGCTGTAAATGAAATCCGGCGTAGTGCAGGCTGCTCCGCACCCGGATAATAAAATTCCACATCGCGGAATTCCAGCACTGCCGCACCTGTGTCCGATTCAGTCGCAATTGGTTGCGCTGGATCAACGATGTCCGGCTGCATATCCAACACTTCATTGATGCGCGTAATCGAAGCCGAAGCACGTGGCACCATAATGAAGATTGCCGACAGCATCAGAAATGAAAATAGAATCTGCGTTGCATACTGCACAAACGCCATCAGATCGCCGACCTGCATCCGTCCATAATCAATCTCCATACTGCCAAACCAGACAATCGCGATGATCACCAGATCAAGAATCAGCATCATCATCGGCATCATCAACGCCATCAGCTTGTTCACCCGAATCGCCGTATCTGCCAGATCGCGACTCGCTCCGTCAAAGCGTGTATTTTCATACCGATCCCGGTTAAAGGCACGGATGACGCGAATACCAGTCAGATTCTCGCGAATGACCATATTGAGTCGATCGAGCTTTTGCTGCATTACTTTGAACAGCGGAAAGCCCCGCCGCCCGATCAGCCAGATCGCCAGTCCGAGCAGCGGAATCGCCACGATGAAGATCAAGGATAATTGTCCCTGCTTGGAAACCGCCATAATGATACCGCCCAGCATCATCAGCGGCGCCATCAGCATCATACGTAGCATCATCGTCAATACCTGCTGCAATTGAGTAATATCGTTCGTCGTACGCGTGATTAGGGAAGCGGTACCAATTGTATCGAATTCCTGTAACGAAAAATGCTCCACATGCGCAAATACACGGCTGCGCAGATCACGTCCGAAGCCGAGCGCCACGCGCGCCGAAAAAAAACTTGCAAAAATCGAACAAATCATTCCGATTGCTGCAACAATTAGCATGTAAAAGCCGATATTCCATATATACGGGATGTTCCCGCTCACAATGCCCGTATCCACAATGTCCGCCATCAAGGTCGGCAAATACAGTTCAGACATTGTTTGAACAAACGTTAAGAACAGAATAAAAATTGCGGCCCCATAATAAGGCCGCAATAGACGGAGCATTCTGGTCATCCTCGACCATCCCCTTTTTGGGTAGGCTCCAGCGGTTCAAATACTCGTTCTTCAAAATATTGATAAGCACGTCCAAGCAGTTGTGCCAGCTTGTGACTGTCTTCCTCGCCCAGATATTCAACCAACCCCTCAAAAGAACGTTTAAATCCCGACAATGATTGTTCCATGATGGTTTCGCCTCTGTCCGTCAACGTTACACGAACAGCACGACGGTCACTTGGGTCCATATTGCGTTCTACCAGCCCGTCATTTTCCATACCCTTGATTAATTGGGTGACGGTCGGTGAGGTTACTCGCAGCATACGACTCAGTTCAGATACCTGAATCCCGCAGCTTTTGCAATCCTCTTGGTTGCCGATACAGATCAGCGCCATAATTTCACTCGGTTTGTAACCATCCACGCCTTTTTGCTTCCAATCTGCCTTTCGGAACATTCGAAACGCACGAAGCAATTCTTCGCCCATTGGCGAGATTCCTTCAAATTTTATATCTTCCACATTCTTCACCCCGAAATTTCATCACGTATTTTGTACTACATGGCAATTATTTAGCATTACTATTTATTAGGTTATCTAATTTTAGAACTTTCAGTAAATCCTTGTCAATCATTATCTCTATTATAATACCATTACTTGCACACTTTTTAAGCTTATTCTTGCAAAATAACGTATATTCGTACCAATATATTTGCACAATACGATCTACCGTTTTTGTTTGCTTGATTTGGATTGCGCTTGTGGCAGCATTATGTCATCCCGGAGCGGGGACTTCCATATCTTAATACCACCATCAATTGTTAAATAAGTGTTAAGATATGACTTTTTTGCAAACTTGCTAAATTTTTTGACAGTTAAATGTTAAAAAAGCTTAATAACTGTACGATAAAGAGAATATGGGATTTGCGTCGTTAAGCAAACCTCGCGAACGATATAAGGAGGTATATGAAAATGAAAAAGAGCAAGCTGCGTTCGCATCAACATAGAACGTTCAAACGTGGCGCATGCGGCTGGCTGGTTATTCTGTTATTACTGCCGTCTCTACCGATTCATGCCGAGGGCATCGCCCATCATGGACAAGTCGGTCAAGATACCTTTTTGGGCGGTCAATATATGGAATTGGGCATTTCGGGCAGCGGTACGCTGGGAACATCCAGCAATAGCCCGGGCGGCTTTCACCCCGGACAGCTTCGTCAAACCATCGGATTGAATATCGACAGCGACGGCTACGATACTGGCAAGGACATGAGCAGTGGAGATTATGTACTGCCAGGCAGTCCATCGGAAGGCTTTATCGTCGGATATAAACCACAACCCTCTAGTACATCTGCCAAAAGTTTTATCAATGAAGAACTGAACGGCAATATCGAAATCCCCGGTACTACGCAAGATATATCCTCGGATGACCAACTTGCCGCTCGCACCGTCGGCAAAACGCTAGATAACGCGCTTGGAGTAGATCAAACCATTTCATTCAAACCAGGAGATTCCTTCTATAAAACCACCATTACTCTTACCAACACCAGCGTAACCGACTCCGTTTACGATGTTCACTATATGCGCTTCCTTGATCCCGATATGGATGCTGACCTGAACAGCGATAACAGCACCATCAACTGGGTTCCTTCCAATCCACCACAAGATTCCGATGCGATCGCCGTTGCGATGGGCAATGTGAGCGATAACGTATTTATGTATGTAGCAAGCGACAAGCGTGCACAAGCATCTGTCGGCTTCAGCCGCGATGCTTACAGCGAGCCTGCGTTCCGCGCAGATGGCGGACAGCATACCGATGCACAGCTGGCGGATGACTGGCTGACGCTTACCTTTAACGCTGGCGATCTGGAACCGGGCAAATCAACAGAGCTGGTCTTCTACAGCAGCGTTGATCCGAATATGAATGCTGCTCTGTCTGCGATCCATGCCGATTACCAAACCGCACCAGAAGACCTGCCAACCGATATCGCGCTGTCTAACGATACACTGACTTGGGATTCTACTGCTGGTACATTCGTTGGTCAATTGAGCGCAACGAGCAGCAACCCGGACGACGCCTTTATTTTCAGCCTCGTATCCGGTGAAGGCAGCGAAGGCAACAGCTATTTTGACATCAACAACAACCGACTGGAAGTATCCAACACTCTAGTACGTGGCGTGAACAGTTATCCTATCCGCGTGAGAGTGACCGGACCGGAAGGCGGCACATTTGAAAAGACCTTTGTCATTCATGCGACTGCACCGGAACAGAGCGCCGAGCTGACAGCCTTGTCGCTGCAAAACGGCACCCTGCAACCTTCGTTCCAACCAGATGTAACATCGTACACTGCTAGCATGAACGCGGATGCTTCCAATATAACCGTATTTGCCAGCGTATATGATCATGATGCAACACTGTCTGTGAATGGCGTTGCCGTTACAGATGAAGTATATGGCACTGGTGAACTGCAATACACCGCTCCGTTGACAGACGATCTGACGACACTAGCAATGAAAGTCACTGCTCCTAACGGACGCTCCAAAACGTACAACGTTGACATTATTCCAGCGTCTCTGCAAGCTCCATCGCAACAGGGAACGCCTGCAACGGACGATCCAGCAACCGTTCCAGCACCACCAGTTGGCGAATCGACACCGGGTACAGAGCCTGCACCGGGCAGCACACCATTCCCGGGTACACCGGTAAGTGACACGTATGTACCTGCCGAAGCACCGATTACGATCACCTTCCCGTTCCTGCCACAGTTGCCGGTCGATCCAACAACTAGCATTCCGGTCATCTTTGACGGCGGTAGCGGTAGTGATGGCGCAGGTGCATCCCGCTTGGATGATGTTGTTGCTTCCGGCTCCGGCACATCCGGCAGTGTAACCACTCCGGCAACGACCGATACGACCAAAGCAACCAACACCTCTGCCAAAACTTCTACAGCCGCAGATAACAGTGCTGCTAGCAAAGCAGCCGTTGTTCGCAAAGGCTATGTGCAAGGATATGAGGATGGTACCTTCCGTCCAGACCAACAAGTGACCCGTGCAGAACTGGCTGTGATGCTGCAACGTCTGATCGGCGATAACAGCGATAGTACTACCGCTAATTTCAAAGATGTTCCTGCTTCCTACTGGGCATCGAATGGGATTCAATTGGTAGAAACCAATGGCTGGATGAAGGGCTATCCAGACGGTAGCTTCCAACCGGGACAAGCATTGACTCGCGCTGAACTCGCTTCCTTGATCTCGCGCTGGAAAGGCCTGGACAGCAGTGATACTTCCGCTGCAACGCCTGCCGATGTACAGAGCAACTGGGCAGCATCCGATATTAACAAAGTCGTCTCCGCCGGTCTGATGAAAGGCTTCCCGGACGGCAAATTTTATCCGAACCAACCGGTTACTCGTGCTGAAGTCGTTACTGTGCTGAATCGTATTCAAAGCAGCAGCACTTCCACCTCCGGCACCGCATCTTCGTGGAAAGACGTAACGCCGCAACACTGGGCATACGACGCAATTAACAAGGCTTCGGAGTAAATCCATTCATAACATTGCGGATATTACGGATATTCATTTTCCACACAAAACGCCTAGTTGTACAAGCATTCATTAAGTAATACCCATTGCATCAGAAGTACAGCACAATCCCCCGATACGCTTCATAGTATCGGGGGATTTTTTGTGACGATTATTATTCAGCGCTCCGGCTTCCACTCTGGCGGCAGCAGCTGCGCATATGGATTTTGCAAAAATCGGTCGTCCACTAGCATCAGCAGCCCGTGATCCTGCTCGGTACGGATCAAACGTCCACCTGCTTGCAGTACTTTATTCATGCCCGGATATACATACGCATAGTTGTACCCGCTATGCCCTTCCCGTGCAAAATGCTCACGAATCAGCTCACGCTCCGGTCCAAGCTGCGGCAGGCCAACACCGACGATAATAACACCAGTCAGCCGGTCGCCTGCCAGATCGACACCTTCACTGAAAATACCGCCCATTACTGCAAAGCCAGTCAATGTGCGCGTATGATCTGGGCGGAACGCTTCCAGAAACTTGTCTCGCTCCTCCTCCGCCATATTCGACTGCTGCACCAGAATATCGCTATCCGGCTCCAGCGCCTCAAAGACTTCCAGCACATCACGCATATACTGATACGACGGGAAGAAGGCGAGATAATTGCCACTACGTCCGTTGACCAGCTCCGCTAGCAGCCGTGCCAGCTCATCTCGCGTTTTCTCCCGATCCCGATAGCGGGTCGACAGCGGCACAATTCGCACTTCCAGTTGTTCTCGTGAAAATGGTGACGGAATCGAGATATTGTAATCGTCCTCCTCCGCACCCAGCATATCGCGGTAATAGCGAATCGGCGATAGTGTTGCCGAGAAATGAATGACCGAGCGATAGCCTTTTGCCGTCTGGCGCAATTGCAGTGACGGATCGATGCAGAACATACGCAGCAGCACCTCGCTGCCGTCCACCTCCACATACGTAATATGGCTGGACAGATCGTACAGCCGCCCGATACGTAGAAATGTCTGGGTCGCAAAATATGTTTCCAGCAACAATTCAATCTCACCGTCCGCGCCCTGCTCCAGCAGTGTGACTTCGGCGCGAATCACAAACTCCTCCAGCAGCTTGAACAGATCCTCCGGTGCTTCACTGCGACTGATCATATCCTTCTCACCCATCTGCTTGCGCAAGCGCAAGAAGTAGGCGTTGATCGCACCAGCGATTTTGGATAGTGGATCGGATGACGTCTGGAAGTCCCGTTTTAGATTTAGAAAAGACGACTTGGTCAGCTGAGCGGAAAACATATTCCGTCCGCGGTCGACGAGATTATGCGCCTCATCGACGAGCAGGACGGTGTTTTTGCGCTGATCGTCGGTCAATCGTTTGAGTGAGACACGCGGGTCGAAGACGTAGTTGTAATCGCAAATGACCGCATCCGACGCATACGAAGCGTCCAGTGACAGCTCGAATGGACAAATCATATGCTTTTGCGCGTATTGCTCGATGATCTCGCGATTCATCAGCGTCTCGTTGGTGAGCATATCGAGAATCGCTTCATTAATCCGGTCGTAGTAACCATCCGTGTAGGCACAATTCTCGCGACCATTCATGCCATCCGCCGTGCAAAAGCAAACCTTGTCTTTGGCGGTAATCGTCACACCGTGCAGATGCAATCCGTTTTGCTGCATCCGCCCTAGCGCATCCTCGGCATTGGCACGGGTGACCGTTTTGGCGGTCACGTACATCAGCCGCTCGGCGCGCTCGTTCCCGATACTTTTAATGACTGGAAATAAGGTCGAGATCGTCTTGCCTGTACCGGTTGGCGCTTCGGCGAATAGATTGACCTTCTCCCCGACCGTTTTGTATACTGCTCCCGCAAACTGCCGCTGCCCGGAACGGTAGCCGGAGAACGGAAATGGCAGCCCTTCGATGCTCTCATTGCGGCGGCGACGGTGTTCAGCCAGCATCTCTGCATATGGTGCATACTGGGCAATCGTATCCATCGCAAAATCCTTCAGCTCCTGCCGCGTACGAATACGCTCCAGCTTCGTCTCCCGTCCGCTGCTCTTATGCACATACGTCAGCTGTACGCGCATCTGCTCCAGCTCACGCTGCTCTGCCAAAATATGCCCGTACATCTGCGCCTGCGCCCAGTGTACCTCGCGTCCGTCGCCAATATCTTCGGCAGAGATCGAGGTGGACTTGATCTCGTCTACCGTTAACAGCCCAGCTTCATCCGTCCACATGCCGTCGCATCTGCCTTCGATACGGAACAGCAGATCGCGGAACGGAATCTCGATTTTGAGATGTACTTCCTTTTCCCCGTGCTCGTCGTAGCCCTCTTGAATCTGCTTGTGAATGCGCGTGCCTTCTTGCATCGACTGCGCCACCCGGAAGCCGGATTCGATACTGCCCGTCCGGTACACATACTCTACTAGCGGTCGCACTGGAATCTCGATCAGAGTTGTCATGGGCGGCACCTTCCTTTCTGTATTGTATATGTTTATTGGATACACTCAGAGTGGACTTGTGTATACAATGATTCAGTAGATTACTATCGATACTATATATTTTCAGCGACAGGAACGTCATTTCTCATCATACCAGATTTGATCCTTTGCCACGTCGCACAATATTCATAAACATACAATATTTATCCATCATCATAGCATCAAAAGACATAGCGCAGTGTCAGGTTCGACCAGTATGATACTTTTATTTATAATAGTAAAAGATGGATAATATGGATAAAAATTAAGATAACGTACAGGATGCCACTGCATCTCTTTACCCTGTATGCGGAAGGATGATTCTGCTTCATGACTTCAATGCTTCGACTTCGACTGCACTTTCTATTACGTAACAAGCAAACTCGGCTCATTCTGCTGCTGACGCTATGCCTGTCACTGCTGATCTCATCCATTGGTCTGTTCTCGTATTCCCGCTATCGGCAGGAGCTAGACAGTGAGCTGAATATTCCGAATATCGAACTGCTGCAAATCAATCTGGATGTGACCAACCGTGCCTTTCGCCAGTTCGACAATCTGGCGGTGGATGCGTCATTTCAGCCAGATGTGCTGAGCAATATGAATGATACCAATGAAAATGGCACGACGTCCTCCAATCTGCGAAGTTATTTGCAAACGTTATCATCGACCGAAGGCATCTCATCGATTCAATTGATTCGCTTTGCGGACGAAACGGTATTGTCCAGTGACCACAAGCGGCAAAGCTGGCAACAAGCGCCTGACAATACATGGATGGATTCTATTCGGCAAGTGCAGCGACGCCCACTGTTAATCCAACGACGCTGGCAGGGACGAGATGCAGCCCAGGGCAATACGATGCTGTTATCACTGGCACGCCCAGTCGTCGTACACGGGCAAGTGCGTGGCGCAGTGCTGGTCAATCTTGATTACGACCGCTTCTTTTCCAACTTTTACGTGCATCTGTCCAGTGCGCAGATGGTGTACGATCTGGACGGACGCTTAATCTATCCGAAGCAGGAGCAGACAGTCGATGATCACGGAATGGATCAGGTATTACAAACGTTAGGTGTACAGCCGTATGCCTATGTGCAGCTAAATGGACAGGATTATATGGCAAATCAGAGCTTTTCCGATGTGACCGGATGGCGACTTGTCTCGCTCGTACCAATGGAGGAACTACTCAAACATGTTCGGCTCGCTCGCAATATGATGCTACTGCTCTCCGCCATCTCCATCGTGATCGGCTGCGGCGTCATGTATTACTACAGCTATGCCGCCTTTCGCCCGCTGCGCCGGATCAGCACGTTGCTCCAACCAGAGCAGGAGCATCCACGCCGCACCAGTCTGCATGAGTTGGAGCATATCATCGGACGTCTTGTTGGTGATGCGCATAGCAAGGATGTGCTGGCAGAACGCAGCTTGCCGGAATTGCAGAGCAAATATGTACAGGACATTTTACATAAACATATCGGCAGTCGCGATATCCGTGCCAAATGGGAGCAATACTTCGCCAGCTGGCAACCTGCTCCACTCTATATCGTGATGCTATCGATTGATCGGTATGCCCAGTGGGCAAGGCAATATTCCGAGGACGACCGCACGCTACTTCACTATGCGCTGCACAATCTGATCAGTGAGATTCTGCGCCCACACTGGCGGCTCGTCATTGTGGGCAGTGAGCGAGATCAATGTATTGTACTCATTCAACCGGATGCGACTTTTGTACAAGAACCCGATGTCACGCATACTGTATCAGCAGAGCAGCCGGCTGCCCATGACTATGATCGTGAATATGACAGTGATCATGAGCAGGCATATGAACACCAGCTACAGCCTGATTTATATGACATTATTGCAGCAGCAAGGCAGCACCTACGTATATCGCTTTCCGCCGGAATCGGTACACAGATGCAGTCTATACAAGAGGTATCAATTAGCTGTGAAACGGCTTCACAGGTGCTTGCACAGCGATTGTACGCAGGGTATGGACAAGTGCATACCTATACTGCTGATACTGCTTCATCTCTGCCAGCCGAGCAGGAATGGAGAGATGCGCTCGTAACGCTGTCAGAACAAGATGATATCCATTCGCTACTGCCTATAATACGAAATGGGTTGAACGAGATTGTTCAAACTCATCCAGCACCAGAACGTGTATATCCGCGATTGTACGATCTATTGGAGCGATTGGTGACTGCTGCTGTTCGATTCCAGCTGAATATACCGGACGAATGGACATATGATCCGGTGCATCTGCTATCTACATTGGAGCTGTATGAGATTATTCAGCAATTGGAGCAGCTATTGCATGAGCTGGAACAACATTCCACTACGCGCCGTACTTCGCGTGAGCAGATGATCATCCAAACGATTCGCGACTATATGCAGCAGCATTTGGATGACAACATCGGGCTACCGGATATCGCAGAGCAAGTGCAACTAAGCGTGTCCTCGGTTAGCCAGCTGTTCAAAGAGCAAACCGGCAGTACGATCTACGATTATTTGACCCGCTTGCGAATTGATCATGCGTGCGAGCTGCTGCGTCATACCAATCTGAAAATCGCCGATATCGCTCACAAGGTCGGCTACCAGAACGAGAACAGCTTTATCCGTACCTTTCGCAAATACAAATTCACCACACCGGGCAAATATCGGGAACAGCACTAAGCAGCCCCGGCATAGAGTGGGCAGTATCGCTGGGCAAGCTACACAATCAATTTTCAAGCAAGCCATATCGTGCATATGCAGATTGACCAGACAGTATGCACATCTTCCAAACCCGCGCCACGTCGGCGTTTTGGCGTACATGATGGCAAAATGCAATATAGATGTACCTCTGACCGCAGACTACACTGAGACTGTACCCGTTGAGCCTATGATCTCGTCACACTTTGACATCGTAAGGTGAACAGAATGTGCACTTGGCTGATATGGCAAACGGACAACAGCAATCTGCGGGAGGTGAATAATCCCATTGCCACTAGATCCGGCATGCTCCCATCGTTGATCGTATTGACATAGGATATACGATATCCACATACGATCAACGATGGGAGTATACAAATAGAAGCATACGCTTCACTCTTAGCATTATTGGAACAGAATAGCGAGAGTAGCTTTCTAGTGGCAATCGAAATGAGGGTGTATCCCATTGTTCAAATTATCATTCCAAATGAATAGACGACTCCGCCGAACGGCAGGCATCATCATAACGGCGGGACTGGTGATCGGATTGATTACCTTTTTTGCAGGTAGATGGTCGCCGGTATTTCCGTTTTCCGGGCAGGCGGACGGACATTATCCGCAAAAGCCCATTACACTTGTCGTCCCGTATGCGGTCGGTGGTGGTACAGATATTACTGCGCGAGCGCTAGTAGAAGCAACACAGCCGTATCTAAGCCAGCCCATTCATGTGGTAAACCGCACTGGTGGCGGCGGGGCAATCGGTCTGATGGAAGGCGCGGGCGCCAAGCCAGACGGATATACCGTCACCTATTTGGTTGCCGAGCTGACTACATTACCTCATATGGGCTTGCTGCCGATGGATTATCGTCAGTTCAAACCGATTATGCAAACGAATTCCGATCCGTCCGCCATTACGGTACGGGCAGATGCACCGTGGAAGACTGCGGAGCAATTTCTCACCTATGCACGCACTCATCCCGGCGAACTGCGCATGGGCAATGCAGGCACCGGCAGCATTTGGCACCTCGCTGCCGCCATGCTGGAACGATCCGCGCATGTGACCTTTACCCATATTCCATATGAAGGTGCTGGACCTGCTGTATCCGCGCTAGATAGCGGCTTTGTCGATGCGGTGCCAGTCAGCCCTGCCGAAGTGAAGCAGGATGTGGATATTGGCAAGCTACGCATATTATTTATTAATGGCAATGAGCGGTCGCAAGTCTTCCCGCAAATTCCAACGTTGCAAGAAGCAACCGGATATACGACGGATTTTAACGGCACTTGGCGTGGACTCGCGGTGCCGCAAGATACACCTGACGAGATTGTACACATTCTTGCCGATGCCTTCACCCGCGGTACTGGTGAACCAGCATTTCGCGAACAGATGGCAGATGCCGGTCTCGGACTGCGCGTACGTAGCAGTGACGAATGGGAGCAGCAGCTCAGGCAAAGTCACGAACGGTATGCCAGATTAATTCCCGAGCTTGGTCTAAGCCGCAATGAAGCAGGGCAGCCGTGAATATGCGCTGCTTCGTGTCGCCAGATGCAGACAGATCTGTGAAGGCAAGGTACACGAAAGGACAAATTAACGATGAGAATCAAATATTTTATCGATAAAATCCCCGGTGGTATGATGCTGGTGCCACTGTTCATCGGAGCATTAGTGCACACGTTCACACCGGGAGCTGGCGAATACTTTGGCTCGTTTACCAAAGGGTTAATGACCGGTACGGTGCCGATTCTGGCAGTCTGGTTTTTCTGTATGGGTGCTTCGATTGATGTACGTGCTACCGGTACCGTGCTGCGCAAATCCGGTACACTCGTGCTAACCAAAATTGCGGTCGCATGGGTGGTAGCGATGATTGCTGCGCAATTCTTACCGACGGGCGGTGTTCAGACTGGATTTTTCGCCGGATTATCGGTGCTGGCACTTATTGCAGCGATGGACATGACCAACGGCGGACTGTATGCGTCCATTATGCAGCAGTATGGTAGTAAGGAAGAAGCCGGAGCGTTTGTGCTCATGTCACTAGAATCTGGACCGTTGGTCACGATGCTGATTCTTGGCAGTACAGGCATGGCGGTATTCGAACCACAGACATTCGTTGGAGCGGTATTGCCGTTTCTGGTCGGCTTTTTGCTAGGGAATCTGGATCATGATCTACGCGCGTATTTTGGCAAGGCAACGCAGACACTGATTCCGTTCTTTGGCTTTGCGCTTGGTTGTACGATTGATCTAGGCGTGATTGCACAAACAGGGATGCTCGGCATTGTACTGGGGATCGCAGTTATCATCATTACTGGTATCCCGCTCATGCTGGCGGATCGCTGGATCGGCGGCGGTAACGGTACGGCAGGTCTTGCTGCTTCCAGTACCGCCGGTGCCGCAGTCGCCAACCCGGTCATTGTAGCGACGATGAAACCGGAATTTCTACCAGCGGCTCAATCGGCAACCGCCCTTGTAGCCGCGTCGGTTATTGTGACTTCCATTGTAGTACCGATCCTGACTGCATACTGGGCGAAGCATATGAAAAAAAAGCATGGTCATCTGCAAGCAGCATCGGATACTCCCCTGCAACCGACAGACGCTGAGGTCAAGCTTCGTAATGCCCGCAGCCATACGTAAGATGCAACACGAATCTTAGCTAATATTCATTCTAGATTCGGCTCACAACCGTTTAACGCTATCCTCTGCTCCGTATATTCATATGGACAGCCTCGCCTCCAAACTGGATAATATTGCTGGAAATTGGAAAATGATCTCTGGAGGCGATACATATGAAACATGCAATGAGCAAACTGTTATTATCGACTGCCCTGACGGCTGCTGCTTTTACCGCTGTCATGCCAGTGCCATCTGCGCACGCGGCGGTCATCGACCACGACAAAGTGGTTGGCTTCAGCGAAGTTACACCGACCAACGACTCGCAAAAAGCTGCCAAAACGTTTCAACCGTTTCTAAAGGTGTACAACGGCAGCGTGCCCTTTCCGGCAGTCGATGCACAGGGCAATACGAGCGGCGGCTTGCAGCCGACAGGTGCATCCGAAGGTCAGAGCAGTAAAAGCACCGGGCAAATTTATGCTCGTTCCGGCTGGTATAACGGGGTCTGGGCGATTATGTATGCGTGGTATTTTCCAAAGGATGAGTCTTCTCCAGGGCTTGGTCATCGACATGACTGGGAAACTGCCGTGATCTGGATTGATAATCCGGCAGTGGCAAGCCCCAAAGTACAATCCATCTCTTATTCGCAGCATGGCGATCTGCTGAATGCAGCACCGACAAGCAGCAATATGAGCGGCAATCATGCGCTCATCGGCTACCGCAGCGTGTGGCCCCTCAATCATTCCTTGTTCAGCGTAACCGATGTGGGCGGTACACAGCCGTTGATCAACTGGGAGCAACTGACTCCGGCAGCACGGACAGCGCTGAATACGACCGACTTTGGCTCTGCCAATGTGCCGCTGAATGATACGAATTTTAATACGAATTTGCAGAAGGCATGGTTCAAATAAGCCGGAAGTTTGCCTGAATGATGCAGCTCGTGATACGCATATCACAGGCATGGACATCTCCAATTCTGCACTACCAAAAAGCCCGGATGTCGCGTATCAACACGCATCCGGGCTTTTGGTATACCATACTAGCTTGGATTGTACACTGTTCGTGTACAATTTTGTGATTGCGATGGTATGTTGTATATTTTGTTGTTGTAGGCAGTACAAGCTATTTCCAATCAGTCGCCGATTTTTACTAGAATCTTCGCGTGGCTCTTATCGCTGAGCAGCAGCTCCAACCCTTGCTCCACAATATCATCGAGCTTGATTGTGTGTGTGATGACCTGCTTCACATCCAGCGCGCCAGCAGCGATTAGCGAAATAATCTCCGGGAAAATGTGGCGGTATGCTAGCGTTGCGGTAATCGTCGCTTCCTTCACTAGCAGTTGGAAAAAGTCCACTTGCAACGGCTTAGAAATGGCAGCGATGACAACTACCTGTCCACCTTTTTTCACAATTGATACCGCGCTGTCCATCGTTGGCTGTACACCCGCCGCTTCAAAGGCAATATCAATGCCACCCGATTGCTGGCTAATTACTTCGGTAGCATTCACTTTGGCACTATTGACCGGAATCGCGCCAAGCTTTGCCGCCAGATCCAGACGCTCGTCGAATACGTCTACAGCGAAGATTTGTGACGCTCCTGCGGCTTTGGCACATAGCACGGTTAGCAGACCGATTGGACCAGCGCCGTATACGACTACTTTTTGTCCGACCTTGAGGCTGCTGTGCCGTACCGCGTGCATCGCTACCGCTGTCGGCTCGACCAGCGCGCCTTCCTCAAAAGAAACCTCATCCGGGATCTGATGTGCCATATACGCTTCCACTACGACATAATCAGCGAAGCCGCCATCACTGTTCAAACCGACAAAGCCAAAATCTACACATTGATTGTACTGTCCATGCAGACAATATTCGCATACTCCGCAATGATACAACGGCTCCACTACAACGCGCTGACCCACATTGATTCCGCTTACATTTTCACCTAGCTCTACAATCGTTCCGGCAAACTCGTGCCCAAGTGTCAGCGGCGCCTTTTGATGGGATAACGGATGCTCCTGCCCTTCCTGAATTCCCACGCCATGATGATACGCATGCAGATCACTACCACAAATACCCGCGTATTCAACCTTGATCTTCACCTGACCCGCTTGTACACTACGCACCTCGCGTTCCTCGACTCGCACATCCTTCTCACCATACCAGACTGCTGCTTTCATGATATACATCTCCTTTTGCATTCTATGGACTCTATTCAAATGATGGATTGTACTCAATCCGTATTGTTCAAATTTTATTATATCGCCAATACAATATCATTTATAATAATAGATATTAATAGAACCATTAGTAAAAATAATGGAAGGGGAACAGCATATGAATCTGGAGCAGCTAGAATATATCGTAGAAATCGCCAAAACGCGTTCCTTCTCCGCCGCTGCATTGCAGCTGCATATGACCCAGTCGGCAATCAGTCAATCGGTACAGCGCTTGGAGCAGGAATTGCAGCTGACGATCTTCGAACGTTCACGGCAGGGCACAATTCCGACCGAAGAAGGCAAAGCATTGATCGAGCAGGCAATCGACATTTTACAGCGTGTGCAGTTGATGCGCCTGACTGGAGAGGAGAGCGGGCAATTGAGCGGTTCGATCCATGCTGCTACCTTTCCTAGTGTGATGCCGTATCTGATCCAGACGACAGCAGATATGAAGCTGGAGTATCCGGGTCTCGACATCTCAATTGAGGAAAAGAGTTCGATGGACATCGTGGAGGACATTCGTCAGAATCGCACCCAGCTTGGGTTTATCGCCATTTACAACCAGCAGCTCTCCGGGTTGAATGGACTGCGCTTCAGTCCGATGTATACCGGCAAACTGGTGATCGGTGCGCATCCAGATTCCCAATTGGCACAGTATAGCCGGGTGACCCCAGAGCAATTGATCCAGCACAAGCTGGCGCTGTACAATGACCGATTTGTGCATGATTTTGTAGATCGGTTCACGGATACATATGGCGCATTGTCGATTCTGTTCTGGACGAACAACTCCGAGGCGATTACGAGCACGATGGATAGCGGTCTTGCCGCCAGCATCGGGCATGACTTTTCCCTGTATCAACATCCACTGTACAAGGCAGGTCGCATCAAAATTATCGAGATCGCCGATATTCATCAACCGGATATGCAGATCGGCTTTGTCCAGTCGCAAGCACGCCCGCTCAGTCCGGGTGCAGAGCGCTTTGCCACCCGTTTTCGGCAGGCGATTGAGATGGCGCATTTATAACAGAGAACAGAGAACAGAGAACAGAGAACAGAGAACAGAGAACAGAGAACAGAGAACAGAGAACAGAGAACAGAGAACAGAGAACAGAGAACAGAGAACAGAGAACAGGCGAAGCTTAACTACCAAGCTTCGCCTGTGCAAGTGCCTAATGACACTCCCAACATAACTAGCACTACTGCCGCATCTTCTCACGCGTAAACCGCAGCCATTCGCGTGCAGCAAACGATAAATACCGCTCCCGATGCCAGATCATACCAAGCTGCCACGGGATCACCGGCTGAATACCGGGGATGATGTGCAGATGCTCCTGATTGATCTGACTACAGATCGTCTCCGGCAATAACGCGATACCGAGTCCCGCACCAACCATCTCGCTAATGAGATCCCATTGCGAACTTTCATAGATTACTCTTGGCTGAAAGCCTGCCTTGATACACGAATCGATAATCCGCCCATGCAGCGTGAAGTCCTCACGGAAAATAATAAAAGAATCTTCCGCCAGCTCCTTCATCTCCACCTGCTTGCGCCCGACCAATCGATGCGTCGTCGGCACAAGCAGATTCAGCTTTTCCTCTCGAAAGGAAAAATGCTCCAGTACATTCTCTGCTACTGGCAATACGGTCATACCAATATCAAGCGAGCCGTTCACCACATCGCTTTCTACCTTTTTCCCACCATCCTCAAACAATTGAATCGTCACATTCGGATATAGCTGATGAAATTCCCCGATAATCTGTGGGAAGAAGCGCGATCCGATCATCGGCGGCAATCCGATGCGCAGATGCCCGCTCTCCAGATTACGCAGATCGTCCAGCTGCGATGACAGACTTTGAAATGACTTCACGATCGTTTGCGCCTGCTGCTCAATAACCCGCCCTGCATCGGTCAGCTCCACCGTCCGTCCAATCCGATTAAATAGCGGCGCGCCCAACTCTTCCTCCAGCGAGCGAATCGTCTTGCTGATCGTCGGTTGCGTAATGAACAGCGCTTCTGCCGCTTTGGTGAAACTGCCCGTTCGTACCACTTCCATAAAATACTCCAGATGCCGAATATCCAATTGTTCCTCCTCCTTCTATCCTCTCCTCTATATCGAACATTCCAAAACGGAATACATTTCATGCCATATATGAATTTTACCTATGAAAGAAAGAGATGTAAACTTTTCATATTAACCGGTATGGCGGATCGCATGCAGACATCAGCTGCGCCGGTTTCATCATTCCAAACCTAGGGCTGATCAAGCCTGCTAACTATAGAAAGAAGGATGTAGGTTATGAAAACTATAGGGAAAGGCATTTTACAGGTCGCTGTGCTGATGGGCTTCTCGCAATTGTTGAATCTGCTCGTGAACTGGCTGCACCTGCCTGTTCCCGGTAGCATTCTCGGTATCGCCATCCTGTTTATCCTACTGCAATCCGGCGTCATCAAGCTGGAATGGGTGGACATCGGAGCAAGCTGGCTGCTGGCAGAGCTGCTGCTCTTCTTCATCCCATCTGCGGTCGGCGTTATGAATTACATTCCGATGCTGGAGCAAGACGGCGTTCGCATTATGGCAATCGTTATTTTCAGTACGATGCTGGTGATGGCAAGCTCAGGCTTGCTCGCCGCAATTATGTCCAAACGAAAGGAGCGTCACGCAGAATGAACAGTATCATTTTCCTGCTATCCACACTTATCATCTACGCAGGAGCCAAAAAGCTATACCGTCGCTTCCCACGCGTCTATCTGTCTCCACTGCTAACGACTCCACTCGTGCTCGTCATCGTGCTGCTAAGTATGCGCATTCCATACACGCATTACAACGAAGGCGGACATCTGCTATCCCTGTTACTGCAACCGGCAACGATCGCCTTTGCCATTCCATTGTATAAAAATTTGCATACACTCAAAAAACATGCAGGCGAGATTATCGCCAGCGTCCTGTTCGGCTCCATCGTCGCTCTTGGCAGCTCGGCACTGCTGGCACGCATGATGCATCTGGATCACGATCTGATGGGCAGCATCATCCCTCGCTCCATCACCACCCCAATCGCCATGAACGTATCGCAGGCGATTGGCGGCGTACCGACCATTACCGCGGTGTTCGTCATCATGACCGGCTTGATCGGTAGTATGATGGGACCGTATATCGTCAAATGGCTACGCATCGAGAGCGAAATTGCGCGCGGCATTTTATTCGGAACCGCCGCTCACGGAACGGGCACATCGAAGGCATTTGAACTTAGTTCATTGACCGGTACGATCTCTAGTATTTCCATGATTTTATCCGCCTTATTTACACTGGCGGCAACTCCATTACTCACATTCATAATGCTGTCCTGAAAAGGGCAGTATTTTTTTGTATATTTACTACGCTATATACATTATAATCTTATCATGACAGTTTGATTCCTATAATTTTAAATTTATTTATACATTAATTTGAATTTTTATTAATTTATTTAAAATTTATAATATATAGAGAATACCAAGTCGGTTAGCATATTCTATTAATACAACCCCTATTTTATAAGGTAAAATCTGTATTTCTCGTTGTTAAATCCATTTTTACCCATTTTAGTTTAGCGTATGAATTATGACAATTTCCATTATTTTTATGAACATCCAATTCCGAAAGGTGAATTTCATGCTAATATTGTTGTATATTTGTATAAGGGCAGCCTGCTGCTGGAGCCAACAGGTACAAATGAATATGCAACGCCTAATGTTAATCAATTTAAACTGACCAAAGCGGAGGACCTTTATTATGAAAAAAACAGGTATGGTACGTCAGTTGGACAGTCTCGGCAGAATCGTTATTCCCAAAGAAATCCGGGACACGATGGAAATTGGCATCAGCGATCCAATGGAGTTCTTTATTACAGAGAAGGAGATCATCTTCCGTAAGCACAAAGGCATTCAATGCATCTTTTGCGGCAGCTTCGACGATCTCGTGTATTACAAAGATCAATTCATCTGCGGCGATTGCGCTGAACAGATGGGCGACGAATCTCAGCATACTCCAATGGAGGAAGCCAAAGAAACACCTGCTATGAACCGCAATCTGCAATCATCGCTTAGAAAATCACGCAGCAAACGGGGGGAAATGCTGAGTAAGGTCGAAAACGCTATGCAAGAAAATCCGGGTGCCACCCAAAATGAATTAGCACGTATTCTCGGCATCTCGCAAAGTCGGGTATGCCAGATTCAAAAGGAACTTCGTTCCGCCAATTACGAACGCTGATCCTTCGGTTCATTCCGCTTCACAACTACGCAAGCGCTCCACGGGTAGTCAACAAACGCCAGGGATGACGGCAGCAGCTTCGGCTGGCTCCACCGGCATATGCGGTTGGTATCGATTCCATTAATCGCTGCGTTTGTGCAGAATAAGGACAGTCAAACAAACCCCACCTTTTCCGTCACACGGGAAAGGTGGGGTTTGTCGTTGGCAAAGAATTTTTTCTTTGTAAACATTCGCTTCTCTATCGATATTGTGAAACTTTACCTTTAGGCAGAAGCTGAGATCATATACGAAGACCATATCTATTCTACCCTTGGTATGGCTGACCATCACATGAAGCCTACTATGTTGATCCGTATTTATCGCAAGTAGAGATATCCCATGCTTATTGTATTGTATCCAAAATCGCTTTATTCCTTGACCCAGTAGGCGCTGCCATCCTCCTGCCGATCCATAAATCCGTATTCGATCAAATACCGGCGCAGCGTTACATAATCAGCAAATGCCGCCGACAGCTGCTCATTCACTTCTTTTTCCGTATACTGTCGTCCACTTGTAAACCGCTTCATCAGATGACGCAGAATAGCGATCTTCCGCTTCTCTTTACGCGGGAATTCGGATAGCCGCCCATCTAATCCTTCTTTGAAATACTGCTTCAGAATTGCCGCATTTTCCTGCTCGGTCATATTGTAACGCTCATCCACCATCGTCGCTGTACGATGGATCTCGATAAATGGTGCTGGATCATCGTTCTGCTGCTCCAACAATTCCATAATCGCTAGCAGTACACGCGCCTGCTTTGCCTTTTCCCGCAGAGCAAATCGGTGATTGCGAATGGTGGATTTGCTGCTGCCATGTGCCGCGACCAGATCGGTATCGCTTTTGCCTTCATAAAAAGAACGCAGCAACTCGCATTGCAGCTCGGTCAGCCCGGTCAGCTTTTTGTTCAGAGTGAGCAGATAATGGAACATGGAGACATACTTGATACGGATATACTGCTGCATAAAGCGCTCTGCTTCGTAAAAGTATCCATCCTGCTCATAGATCCGCCCTTTTTCAAACACTTGCCCATCGATCAGACAAACAAAGCCGCCAAATGGTCCTGTCTGCCGCTCCTCCATATAGCCTTGCTTCAATTCTTCCAGAGAAGCTTGCCAGAACCGATCGGATTGCTGCTTGCCGGTAATTTCACTCATAATGATGTGCCCCTTCGTTAATTATCATTCCTATGTTGTTGGATCTGCACCATACATTGCTCGTATTGCTTCAATCCACTGCTTCTATTCCTTCACCCAATACGCACGCCCATCCTCTTGCCGATCCATGAAGCCATAAATGATAAGATATCGGCGCAAGGTCGCATAATCGTCAAAAGCGGCTGCCAGTCGTTCATTCACTTCTTGCTCTGTATACTGACGTCCACGCTGAAATCGTTGAAGCAGATGACGTAAAATAATAATCTTGCGCTTCTCCTTACGCGGAAACTCTGACAACCGTCCATCTAGCCCGTCTTTGAAATACCGCTTCAATATCGATTCGTTCTCCTGCTGTGTCATCGTATACCGATCATCGACCAACGTCGCCGTCTCTTGCATCGGCATGATAGACGATTCGTTCTGGTTCTGCTGTTGTTTTGCAGACGCCGATGACTTGGATATAGACGTATCCGACGTTTGTTTGGATATATTCGGCACATGTGTAGATTCATTCGTAGTTTGCGTAGATACATGCACGGTTAGTCTAGACAGATCGTTTGATTGTCTATTGTTTGCTTCATTCATTATTATACACTCCTTCTATTGGTGATTGGCTTGATGATTTGCGCTTATATTCGGATTTGCTACCACACCCAGCGCCAAATCCACTATTGTATGCGCCACGATGAATACCTTCGACTTGTTTTGTCTCATCGGAATATGGAATGGAATGGTTACATATTGCATTAACTTATTACATTGACTTATTGTGATTCTGAGTATAATATCTAGTTAATAAATAGTCAAATTATAATTTTGTCTATAAAATAAACAAACAAGTGTTATTCCATCTATTATATGTACACTACGAAGGAGGAATTGTAATGGAAAAGTTAAAACGAAAAGAATTACAGGAGCAGTACAAGCAAATGAAAACCTATATGGGCGTCATCCAGATCGCGAATACGATCAACGGCAAAATCTACCTAGACAGCTACCCCAATCTAAAAAACAAATGGTTTACCTTAACAATGCAACTTAATCAAGGACGATTCGCCAATGCCGGATTGCAAAACGATTGGACGTTGTTCGGAGAAGAAGCATTTCATTACGAGGTATTGGAGCAGAAGGAAACGGATAAAGTTACGGATATACGTTGGGAAAAGAAACAGATGCTGAAACCGTGGTTGGCAAAGCTTCAGCCTTACGGAGAACGCGGATACAATAAACGGCAGCCTTCGCTTGAGCAATAAGCTTTAGTAAGAACCGTACTTTAGAATCGGAATCTGATCGAATATGCTTACATGAAGAATCATACAAAATACCCCTTCCACACAATGGGAAGGGGTATTTTGCATTCATATTTTGATCGTGTAATCTATAACCTGTACGTTTGTATCTATATCATCATACACCTGAATATGATCTTACGAAGATTGTACCGGTGTCTGACCTTTCACCTTCGAAGACGATGCAGGCACGGCTGGACGCGATAACGAATACAGCGCACACAGGAACGACAGCACGACGATTCCTGCGCCAACCCAGGCATTAATCGTAACTGCACCAGTATTTTTGATCACGATTCCGCCGAATGCGGAGCCGATCGCGATACCGATTTGCAGAGCGGAGAAGTTGAAGCTTTGTTGAATATCGGATGTTTCCGGTGCTACTTCGATTAGGTAGCTCTGCTGTGCCGGAGACAATGCCCAGCTCAGTGCGCCCCAGATAAACAATACAACCGGGAAAATAAACACCGATTTCGCCGAGAATGGCAATACGAACATCGCCAGAGCGAATACACCGGTTACGATAAGCATACTTTTGTTACTGCCTAGACGATCCGACATCACGCCGCCGATCATACCACCGCTAACGGCTGCAAGACCGAAGACGAAGTAAACGATGCTGATCCAGTAAGCGTTCAGGTTCATCGTACTTTCCAGAAATGGTGTCAAATACGCATACATCGTATAGTGACCTGCCAGCAGCAGCATCGTTACAAGATGCGCGCTGAGGATTTTGGAATTTTTCAGGGAAGCTAGCTGTGCTCGTAGCGGCATCGACTTTTCAACCGGAATCGGAGCGAGGAACAGCCCGATAATAACCATCGCTACCAGTGTCAGCAGCGCAATCGCCAGAAACAGCACGCGCCAGCCGAGGGCTTCTTGAATCAGTACACCGACTGGTACGCCGAGTACGATCGACGAGCTAATCCCCATCGAGATAATACCGATGACACGTGCACGGAATTGTGGAGCAACCACTTTCACCGCAATCGTCAGCGACAATGTGGTGATCAGCGATCCACTAGCAGCGGTGATCATACGGGAAATAAACAACACTTCATAGTTCGGACTCCAGAACGCCAATACCGCACCAGCGGTAAATGCGAGCATCGACCACAGATAGAGCGCCTTACGCTCCACTCGCGAAGTAAACGCCAGCAGTGTCGGTCCCGAAATTGCATATACGAGTGCATAAATGGTAATCAGCTGACCGGCTGTCCCGATCGATACATTCAGATCGCGAGCAATCTCCGGTAGCACACCACCAATAATCAGTTCAATCAATCCCACCGTAAAGGTAGCAATCGTCAAAATCAGTACTTTAAAATTCAAGCTGTCTCTCTCCTTTGCATGGAACGTTTCTTTTATAACATGCATGCAGACGGCTGTCGTCACAGACCGCTGCTTATGTTCCAAAACGCGAGTGCCGGAATCCTGCAAATCCATAAAAAAATCCTGATTACGACAGGATGCACGGACGATGCACCATCTGTAGTAATCAGGATTGTTCGGTTCCTGGTAGAGACCCTCAAACCATATTATTGAGGTTATACACGATGTATTATAAATTCCATAACTCATTCAGTTGTAAGTGGATCGTTGATGGGACGTCACATCAACATTACATACCTTACCAGATCGAAAATGGGATTTCAACTGTTATTTTCATAATTTTTTTGATTTTCTGCCGATTTTGCAAAATGCCCTCGCACCACTCGGCGAAATTCCTGCGCTGCCTGCGAGATATACGTTTCCTGTCGCCAGACTAGCACAATCTGGCGCATCAATGGAGGCTGAGATGGCATCAAACGTACCTTGCTGCTAAAGTCATCTGCGGTTTGAATTCCAGTTGCCGGAAGAAAGCCGATACCGATTCCCGCTTCGATAAAAGCACCCAGACGCGCTGGTTCATTCCCCTCTAATATATATGTCGGCACGAAGCCTGCTTTTGTACAGGCTTGATCAACCAGATCGCGGGTATGATATCCTCGTTTGACACCGATTAGCGATTCGCCAGCAAGCTCGTTTAGCGATAATTCATTTACACGTTTTTGCGCCAAATGATGGGTATTGGGAATGGCGATTAGAATGGGATCGTTCAATACGATCTCGTATTCCAGCGTGTCACGATGAATTGGTAGCGAAGCCAAGCCAATATCCACGTCCCCCTTCTCTAGCAAGCTCTCCATCTCGTCGGTCGCACACATTTGGACATGAAACGGTATATGCGGATACTGCTCACGAAATGTCTGCAAAATCTGCGGCAACGTACTCGCATTGGTCACCGCAAGTCGGATCGATGACTGCTCCGGATGACGCATATCCAGCAGTTTCTGCCGCCCCTGCTCCAGCTCGAATAGCGCCTTTTCCGCTCGTGGTAAAAAGGCTTGTCCGTATGCATTCAACTTGAGCTTTTTGCCGATTCGGTCAAATAAAGGCACACCGACACTCTCCTCCAATCGCCGAATCGTTCGACTCAACGACGATTGCGTGACATACAGACTTTGTGCCGCTTCCGTCATATGCTCCAGATGTGCAACTCGGACAAAATATTGCAGCTGTAACAGCTCCATGCCTACACCTCTTATTCTTTTGAATACATTCATTAATACATATAAATGCATTGGAGTAAATCATCTCTTTCTTTTATGATGAATGCAAGGATACGAGGAGGGACGCTTATGAAAGTACGTCGTAATAGCATGGTGCTGGCGATTAGTCTTGGCATGATGCTCAATCCACTAAATTCGTCGATGATTGCGGTTGCGATTCCATCGTTGCAGCAGGCATTTGGACTGTCGCTGACAGCGGTCGTCTGGATCGTATTCGCTTTTTATATTTCCGGTGCGATTGCACAGCCGATTGTTGGAAAATCGAGTGATCTGATCGGACGAAGACGATTGTTTTTGCTAGGATTGGTCATTGCGTTAGTCGCTTCGCTGGCGGCACCTTTTGCCCCTAATTTCGGAACACTCGTTACGATGCGAATTGCGCAGGCAATCGGCACGGGCATGACAAGTACAGTCGGATTGGCACTGATTCGCTTTCATGTCAGCGATAGACGGGAGCAGGCATTGTCGATGATCTCGTCATTTCAGTCAGGAGCTGCTGCGCTTGGACCGTTTATTGGCGGGGTGCTGATTCACTGGTGGGGATGGTCGTCGATCTTTTATGTTAATTTGCCAGTCATGCTGGTCAGTCTAGTAATGGCATGGAAATTGCTGCCCGTAGAAGCGCCAGTTCAGCGAACACCGATGTCGGTGCGTAACTGGTTGATACAGATTGACGGGAACGGCGTGCTACTGTTCGCCGCTGGACTGATCATTCTGCTGGGCAGTCTGTTGTCTGGTAAATCCAGTGCGCACTGGTCGATGCTCCATATCATCGGCACGATGGGCGGACTGCTACTGCTGATTGCGCTTGTGCGACATGAATGGAAGGTAGATCAGCCTTTTATTCCGCTGCGTACCTTTGCCGAGTTTCCGGCGCTTAGCTGGATCAATGGTGGATTTATGATCGCGAATATATTGTTTTATGCGCTCTTTTTCGGTTATCCATCGTACTTGCAGCAGGTCGTGCAATTGGATTCGCTGCATACCGGGATCATTATGCTAACGCTCGGTCTGGCGTCGGTTGTAGGAGCAGCGCTGGCGGGTCATGGTGTTCGCCGTTATTCGTCTCGAGTGATGTTGTGGCTGGCTGCTGTGTTAATGTTCGTCGGCGCAGGGTTGTTATTAACAGTGCAGCTACAATCGCCGCTGTGGTTATCGTGCGGAATCTTGCTGTTGTTTGGCTTAGGCAGCGGGTTGAGCAATGTGGCGATGCAGACCGATCTGATGCAAGAAACGCCCGAGTCAGTCGTAGGTGTAGTGTCTGGGCTGTTTAATATGGCGCGTAACTTCGGCGGCATTCTCGCTTCGACGTTGATCAGCATTATGGCAGGATCGGCATTTACGGCAGACAATTTTCACGAGTTGACGATGGTACTGATAGGATTGGCAGTGGTGTACGGCGCTGTGCTGTATGGACGCCAGCGTATGAGTAATTCAGCTAGAAACAGGCAGGGACAACATAAATCAAAATGATCTTGCACAATCACCATGACTATCTTCATCACAACTTGACTAAAATGATTTTCATTATGAAAATATGCAAATGTTATTGACGATGACGGGCATACGTTATATGCTACTTATGAAATCGCAACCAATCGCATAACGACCGTACATCGGCGTGTTACCAGCAATGGGCATGAGCCAAGCAACGGAGCGTAGTTCTCGCATACGTATATCGTATGTGCTGCCTCCTTTGTCTTGGCTCTTTTTTGCGTTTCGGCAGGGTGTCTAGGTTCCATTGCGAGCAGGAAATGCATAATGTGGTGTCTGCAGCGCTTCATTGTTCTTTTCCAACCTCGTCTGGCGTGGTATTCTGCAAGCAAGAGGTGATTGTCTCCATGAACAGAGAACAGCGGATGTTACAGGTGGATCGGGTGGTAGGCAACAATATTGTCATGGCGACAGATGCGTTAACTAGCGTGGAATATGTGCTGCTGGGGAAGGGTCTAGGCTTTGCCGCCAAAAATCTGCAAGAGCTGGACACAAGTAGATAGTGGGGGTTGAAAATCTTTAACTCATAATTTAATTCAAACTAGGACGTGTCTGAAAACGAAAATGATTTATGATACGCTTAAGAAAAAAAAGAGAAGCGATCCGTATGACTCCAAGACGACATGAACTTAGTGATGAGCAATGGGAGCAAATTCAAGATCTATTTCCATCTTATCGTACAGGACGTCCGCCTCAGCTTTCCTCTCGCACTGCGCTACATATGATTCTTTGGATCGCCCGTAGTGGCGAAGCTTGGGCGCGATTTACCTTCGGAGAGGTATGGCTCTTGGAAAACAGTGTACAGCCGATTTTCCAATTGGCGAGATACTGAGCGTTTCTCTTCTATTTTTCAAGATCTTCATAAGGAACCCGACTTTGAGAACTTGAGTATCGATTCTACTTCCGTTCGAGCGCATCAGCATAGTGCAGGTGCTAAAAAACGCAAAAGGACAGGGAATCCATCAACACATTGGGGTGAGTCGTGGAGGAAAACGACTACAATCCATACGGTGGTAACCGGTTTGAGGAATGCGCTTGCTTTTCTACTGACTGGAGGACAAGTCTATGATTCCGTGCCCGCCACGGCACTATTCCAAGGTATAGAGATTGCGGGAAGCCGAATTCTCGGCGACAAAGCCTATGGCTCTGAATCCTTTCGAACATGTTTGATCGCAAGACAAGCTTCTTTTATCATCCCACCGAAAGCCAATGGCCGAAGTCCTTGGAACGTCGATTGGGATTTGTGCAAAGAACGTCATTTAGTAGAATGTTTCTTTAACAAACGCAAGCATTTTCGCCGTATCGCTAAGCGTTACGACAAATGAGCAAATTCTTTCTTAGCGTTTATTTATGCTGTTTCCATTTTTAAACTCACTCAATCATTAGTTTTCAGACACATCCTAATATATTCATTATTTTTTACGGGTACTCAATAATAAAGTTATACTAACAAATGCCATAAAAGATAGCATAGGAATAGTAAATACACCAAACAATTTAAAACCCGAATGTGTACACGGGTTATTTATATCACATGCATTTAAAACCGGAATACTAATCTGCTGAATAATAATATGATAGGACGAAATAATTATTCCTAGTATTGAGAACGGAATCACAAAAAATTTAATATTATTAGCTTTGATCAATATACCCACTAAAATTATTACTACTAAAGGATACATTAATATTCTTTGATACCAACACAAATTACATGGTTGCAATTTTAATACTTCACTAAAAAACAAACTTCCTATAGTTGCTAAAAAAGATATTACCCAAGCTATAAATAATCTATTTTGAGAAAACATTTCATGCTCACCCTCCAATTTATATACTTGATAATACATTTTTTATTTTATCGATTTTGGATATTAAATAGTTCTCAGCCTGTTTTTTGAGTATAGATTCTTGAGGCAGTCTCAAAAAAATTTTTTCTATAGCTTCAAAATTATTGCTATTGTCAGCTGTCAATAGCAATAAAAATTGAAGATGATCTTTTGTACTATTAACAACACTGTAACTTTCTTTACTCATATATTCTTTTTCAATTTTCAGAATATTATTTTCTATTCTATAGTTATATACTATATTAAAATATAATAATTCTAAGTATCCAATATCAGAGCAATGAGGGAAACTGGTTTTGAACACTGTAAACCATTTTTGAAATCCTGCAATATCATTTAATTTTAAATATTGATTACATATTATAAATAGAGCGTATGCGTTATAGTTGGAGTTTACAAAAATATCAGATTCTTGATCTCGTAAATACATTTCTAGATGATTTATTATTTCATAGATTTCTTCTAATGCTGGCTGATCTGAATGCAATAAATTTTGATGATTAATTGACATATCTCTAGCATACAAAAATAACCATTTTTTATTCTCAGGTTCTATCTGTATCATTTCTTTAAGTAATTTTAAATTTCTTTTTTGCTTATTTTTGATTTTTATCACATCAATATCATATCCATCATGCTCTATAATCATATTGATAGATATAGATTGAGTACTTTTCATATTAGAATCTACTCGTAATAACTCTTCGTGAACTTTACCATAAAACCTAAAATCCGATTTTTTATTTACGATACGCTTCATATCATAATCAATATTCCCATCGCTATTTCTAATATCTAATGTAAAACAATGTTCTAAAAAATCTTTGGATAAATACTCTAAAACTCTCAGAGCACTTTTCAAAGAAAATTCGCTACTATTTTGATTTTGCAAATATTCATCAGAATCAATAAATAATATCCAATTGCAGTTTGCTTTTTCAAATATATAATTTCTTTGTAATGAGAAATCGTTTCTCCAAAGATATTTGTAAACATTCTCAAACGGAATCATTTTTTTAATAATATTTAGTGTGTTATCTTTCGAGCCCCCATCAATAACTATAATTTCGTCAACTTCATTAATAAGGCTATTTATGCAACGTTTTATACATCTTTCTTCGTTGAGCGTAATTATACCTGCTGTTATTTTAGGATAAAAAGTCTTGTCATATTCGCATATGATATTTTCTAAACAAGGCATACTCAACTCATCTTTTAATTTTATTTGAGTTAAATCAGTTTTAATTAAAGAAATATCTTTTTTTAGTTGACTTTGTGGTAGATTTTCAAGTTTTTTGTATAAATCGTATATAGTATACATATTGAATCACATCCTAGAATCAGTTATTTTCCTCAACAAAATGTTTTAAATCTTTAGTTGTTATATATCCAACGCTTCTAGAGGATTCTTTACCATTTTTATAAAAAATTAATGTTGGGGTTTTAGATACTTTTTGTTGCATTAAATATTCAGGATTGTTATTTTCCTGAATGTCCAAATTAATGGCATAAAACTTGGTTCGACTTTTTTCTAAAAAATCATTAACTACGGGTTTGAATTGCTGGCAAACCTCGCAAGAATTAGCATATATATACATGTAAAAAGTTTCTTTGCTTTCTACTTTATTTTTGTAATCTTGCAAAGTGATATTGTGGTACAGAGGAGGGTTTGTCTTAATATTGTTCATGACCATATAAACCATGATTGAAACGCACAAGAAAACTCCTAAAAAAATTAAAATTTTTTTCAAAAATTTCACTCCTAACAATTTTATATTTTATATATTTTACCAAAAAAATCTTTTTCTTCAATTGTATGTGAAATGTAAATCAGAGTAATATTCATCTCAAGCAATACTTCTATTATTTTTTTTCTGTTGAATATATCTATATTTGCCAAAGCTTCATCGACTATGAGCACTTCAGGTTTTTTTAATAATGCTCTTATTAGCATTATCAATTGCTTTTGACCAAGTGATAAATTTTTTGCACTTTCATCTATTAAATTATTAATAAAAATATCAAAAAGTCCTATTATTTCATCGAAATTCAATAAAAAACATATTCTTTTTATTTCTTCTAAAGAGTATTCATTATTCAAATCTAAATTTCTTAGTATAGTTTCTTTAATAAAAAAGCAATCGGATGACAAATAAAGTATCTTCTCTCGAATGCAATATTTGTCTAAATCTAATAGATCTATTTCGTTGATAAAAATAGTATTTATAGGTGGAGATATCAAATTAGGAATCATTTTTGCAATAGTCGATTTACCACAACCCGTCTTTCCCACAAGCATTATTTTATCATTTGCTTCTATTTCAATATCAAAAGATAGTTTAATAGACATTAATCTATTATATGAGAACTCCATTTTTTTGATTTTAATAGTCTTTATAGTATTTATTTTTGATTCCACTTTTTTTGATAAGCTATCAGGATAATCTATTACTTCAAAAAAGCGATCTGCTGCGAAGAGACTCTTTTGAAAGGTAGGCTGAAGATTCATAATATTTTCTGCTGCTCCTACAAAATAGGCTAATAGAGCTGAAAAAGTCAGCAATTGACCTAAAGAAAGTTGATCCATAAATATTTGCATACATCCGATCCAAATGATCGTTATGTTAACTAAACTTCTTATGATTTTTTTGAACATATTATTTAAATTCACTATTTTGTCCTGTTTTACCATACTATCCAAAAATCTATTATATTTATCTAAAATAAATCTGTCAGCAATTTCACCTTGATTAAAACTTAATATACTTTCTGATGATTTGATTACTTGGAATAATAAATTATTCACTGAAGCTCCATGAACAATAGTCTCTTGACTGTATTTTTCAATCTTCTCATAAAAATAATATGAGAAAAATAAATACAATATTATAGGAATTAAAGATAGAACAAATAACATTTTATTCTGTACAAAAAGCAGACCACCTGCTAAACAGAATAAAATCATATCAGAAAAAAAAATCAAAACTAAATTAGCTAATATTTCTTTTAAAACGAGAGAATCATTGAATCTTGTTATTACTTCTCCATCTGGCCTTTTTTTAAAAAAATGGAGTGGCATCCGTGTAACTTTTTCAAAATATAATTTTGATAATTTATGTTCAAAATTTTTAATCAAATAAATCAACATTTGATTCCTCGAATACTCTAGTATATTACTTATCAATATAATTAAAATAAATGATATAGAGACTATAGTTAAAAAGTTCCTCATATTTTTAGGTATTACGATGTCTGCAACTACTCTTAAATAAAAAGCTAAAATGACTGCACATATACTTACAATAAGAGATATTATACCGATAAGAATTATTTTGAATTTATTTTCTTTATAAAAATAACGACATATTCTTTTAAAATTATTAGATTTCAGTTTTTTCTTATCTATTATTTCTTTTTTCGGTAAAGGTACTAATATAATATTCAAAAAAATCTTCTGGAAATCTTTTTCTTTTATCCATATTAGCTTAGGAAGCTCAGGATTACTTACCAAAAATTTATCACTTTTACAATTGTAAACAACTACATAATGTTGCTCCTCTTTATTCTTTACAAGCGCAATAAATGGAGTTGATTTTTGTAATATAAAATTTTTAATTTCCATATCAGCTATTCTAAAACCTTACAGTTGAAATTTAACTTTTCAAAACCAGTTACAATATCACTAGCTTTCGTTCCTAAATAATCACTAAAAACATAATCATTTATAGCATCATAAGAATAATGAATACCGTAATAAGATAAAATTGAACTTATGCATGCTATTGCGCAATCGTTCTTACTAAGTTGTCTAATATGTATAATTTGTCTATTCAAAATATCACCTTTATCAAATGTAATTATATGAACAAGAAGTATCTTAAAAGATACTTCTTGTTCATATTAAAATTTACAGACACTGAGTTGCATACTGCACACAAGCTTCACGTTGTGAAATGGAAGAATATCTCCCTGGTATAATATTTGAACATTGTGCTCCTAAAATGCTACATAAGTACTTGGACGCTCCACCTGAAATTTCACTCATTTCTTCTAGCGATAGTTCTTCAAACTCAATTTCTTGAAATTTGGTCATTTTACAACTCTCCTTATAATTAGAATATTTTGTTACAATTCGAGTATATCAATATAGTTTTATAGTAGTCAACATTCCTTATAACAACCGACTCGCACAAAAAAAGTTTCATTGCGTACAAAAAATCATTGAAAATAATTTAATAGTGATCAGCATAAATATTTGTAACAAGTAAATTTATGGGTATACAGTAAGTATAGGTATCTGCCTGGCAGCTTTGCTACATCAGCAAACGCTCTACCTAATCATTCTTATTCAGGAGGAACCATTCATGCCCGACAAATTCGACTACGATCTGGACTATCCCAACCTCAATCTGCGTGAACATCCCGAGCTATACCGTGTCGGCAAGGGCGAGCAGGGTGTACTGATGGTGGAACCTTACAAAAGCGAGATTTTACCCCACTGGCGTTTTAAAAATCCAGATATCGCCACCGAATCATCTGAGAAAATCTACGCTATGTTTCTGGATTACAAAGAAAACGACGACTTTGTTGGCATGGATATGGCGCGCAAATTTCTACAAATGGGTTACACCCGTGCCCGCCGCTACACCAACCACAAAGGCGGTCGCAAATACGACGAAGACGGCAATGTTCTCCCTTACACCAGCGACCCGATCAAAGCAGAGTCCGCACGCATTTTCAAGGTGAAATGGGATGAAGCCAAGGTGGATGCGGATTACGTACGTATGAAAAAAGAGCATCAGCAGCGCTACGGCGGCTGATGCTCTTTCTTTGCAATGATGAGTCTGAATCCATACGATAAGACAAGTTTTTATAACAAAGATGGATTTAAAAATGACTGGTACAAACCAGAGGATAGTTGTCTCTGCTCCATAATTGAACGATTTATCCATACTTCTTTAAATAAACCTAATTTGTTTATATTCTCTTCATTCATGATGTACATATGAACATGTTTAAACAAAATCTCATTTAATATGATAAATAGTGAATCACTCAGACTATTTGTTGTGTTTGAAGAAATGTCGATCTTCACATCAGATAATTCGACAATGTCACGCTTAGGAAACAAATAAGCGTCATCTTCATCCTCAGGTGTAAATTCCTGAATGAATGAAGAACGTATAGCATACAGATCAGTAATAACAAAAGCGATTTCATTTTCGGAATTTTGACATTGAATTGACAATCGGAATTCATCAAGCATCCATACATTTACATTTATATTTCCCAGCCAATGCTCAAGCTGTACTGGAGTCATTCGTGTTTGTTGAGCTAGTTCAATCAGTTCCGGTTTTTTTAAAAACTCTATAATAGACTTGTAATCTTTAAACTCAGAATATAACGTTCTTATGCTCACTATATCCCTCCTTCAAAAGTCATATTCATTCATAATATTGTTAAGTATAGCGTTGAATATCAAGTTCGATCGATCTATTTTTAGCAGTATCCAATGTACAACAAATATTGTACATGTATTACAACTGAATACTACAAATGCTATATATCCGTTTACGCTTAATCAAATATTACAATACAATAATGATCAATAAAGAATACAGTATAGATTGTGAGGTAGGTGAATATTTATGAAAATCAACGAACTCGCAAGTAAACTCGGAATCTCCACGCGGACGATCCGCTTTTACGAGCAACATGGTTTGCTGCCGGGTGTGAAGCGGGAGCAGAATACTTACCGTGTCTTCGACGAGCAGGACGTGTGGCGTCTGCAAACGATCATCGCGCTGCGTGAAGCCGGGATGGCGGTGAAGGAAATACGGGAAGTGCTGGACGTGGAGCAAATGCCAGATCACGAACGGCTTCGGTATGTATTGGAATTGCAGCAGGCGCTGTTAACGGGACAATGGCTGGAGATGCGGCGAATGGCGGAGACGACTTCGCAGATGTTGGATTTGCTGCGTGCCGAGCAGGATGTGCCCGTACAGGAGTTTTTTGAAATGGCACAGCAGGCAAGGCAGCTTCGTGAATTGCGGCAAAATTGGCGAGATCATTGGAACTTTGACCAACGTGCAGTCGAGCACGACGTTTACGTACAAACCGACAGTATGCAATATCCCGGCTACGATGTTGCGCTCTCGCATACAGCGTCAACCGTGCGCGCTACCGCTGGTGAACACGGATTGGATCTCGGCACCGGAACTGGTAATCTCGCTGGAACACTATTGGCATACGGCGCACATATGTCCGGCATCGATCAATCACGCGAAATGCTAAAGCAGTGCCGCAACAAATTCCCGCAAATGGACGTGCGAATCGGCAATCTGCTGTCAATTCCGTACGCGGATGATAGCTTCGACTTTGCCGTATCCAGTTTTACCTTTCGCCATCTGACGGAATCGCAGCTGCCACTGGCGCTGGAAGAACTGCATCGCGTACTGCAAAAGCATGGACGAATCTGTATCACTGACCGTGAATCGGAACAGGAAGCGACATTGGATCAAGCGCAAACCGATGGAATGGATGCTAAGGCTGAATATCGCATCGCAAATGAGCAGCATTTCAAGCTGTCCGGTGTGCTGCACAACTGGCTAGAGCAACATGACTATATGGTGCAGCGCACTTCCCCCTATCCCGCTGTCTTCACCTTGCTCGCTGTACCGATTCATTCGCGTGCTTGAGGATATAAAAGAACAGAAAAAGACCGCTTTTTCGGATTGATCGTGATGTCAGGGAAGAAATCCGAAAAAGCGGTCTATGGTTATGTTTAAAGTAAAGATTAGCTATGTCGAGGAAAGCAAATTGCGGAGAAGATAGAGGAACTATTCAGCAGAATCGGAATTTACGACTTGATAATAATGATGACACCACGATCCATATTGTTGGACATTGACGTGCCTCCTTTGGTAATAAAATGGGGGAAATAGTGCATTGTTGTACACGTCGGGTTGCTTATTTGATGATGATGATTACTTCGCGTGTTTGTGCAGGTGTCATTGTATTGCCTCCTTTCTTGATTTCAGAGTATGAATAGAGTAGGACAGCAGATTATCGGATGATGATGATCACGTTTTGAACTGGAGTCATGGTCGTCCCCTCCTTCGTTTTAAAGTTGATCCTGCGACGACTGTAACTTTGCGGCATCCAGCTTACTTCGTTACGATAATGATCACGTTACGCTCGTTTGTCATGTGTAGCCCTCCTTTGCTTCAAAATGAAATTCACCACTTTTTCCTGTCTACCAGCAGCCCAATTACTTCGTTACGATGATGATCACGTTGCGCTCGTTTGTCATGTGTACCCCTCCTTCACTTCAAGATGGAACTCATCACTTTTTCCGCCTACTAACATCCGATTACTTCGTTACGATGATGATCACGCTACGCTCGTTTGTCATGTGTACACCCTCCTTCGCTTCAAAATGAAATTCATGACTTTTTCCGCCCGCCAACACCGAATTACTTCGTTACGATAATGATTACGTTGCGCTCGTTTGTCATATGTATAACCTCCTTCACTTCAAAATGAAATTCACCACTTTTTCCTGTCTACCAGCAGCCCAATTACTTCGTCACGATGATGATCACGTTGCGCTCGTTTGTCATGTGTACTCCTCCTTCGCTCTAACATGAAATTCACCACTTTTTCCTGTCTACCAGCACCCAATTACTTCGTTACGATAATAATCACGTTACGCTCGTTTGTCATGTGTAGCCCTCCTTCACCCCAAAATGGAATTCACCACTTTTTCCGCCTACCAGCACCCGATTATTTCGTTACGATGATGATCACGTTACGCTCGTTTGTCATGCCGCTCACCTCCTTAATGGAATCTGTATTGCCACTTTGCCCGTGCGGTTGGTCAGCGTGCTACCGCATACGGCTTGAGCTGAGACGGGTACACCACCGCTGACTTCAAAATGCTATACATGTACATATCCCGGTGCTCGCCTTCCCGGTATACATGATCCCGCAGCACACCCTCCTGTTCAAAGCCAAAGGCATGAATCAGGCGCATCGCTCCTTGATTGTGCAGATGAACCTCGCCGGACACTTTGCGCAAATTCAGATAGTTGAAGCAGTATTGCAGGATCAGCTCGGTTACGTAAGTACCGACTTTTTTGCCGACGAACTCCGGTGTCAGCACCAGACCGTATTTGCAGCGTTGATGTATGTAGGAGGTTTCGTACAGCATCGCCATACCGGCACGCTCCCCATTTACTTTGACGATAAACATCTTGTTATCACCGGATTCAAACACCGCTATCGTCTTATCAATACTGCCAGCAGAGATCGGATAATCCGACGGCTCCAGAGCGTTCATGACGACAGTCGGGCTATTGTACAGCTCCAGCAAAAATCCTTTGTCATTGTCCTCGACACCAACCAGCACAATCCCTTGCTCTGCATTCATCAACATGAGAATCCCTCCATCATTTTAATTGGGTGTATCATCCATGCGGTGTAGCCTGCTGCTTGCGTTGCCTAACTTGAAGCTGCCTAACGTTGTATGACAGCAGGCACGGCGGCATGTTCAGGATGTGGATTCCAGTTGAGTGGGCCGGTGACACTGCGCAATAACTATAGATCGTCACGCTAAAGCGGATCGTTGCTGTACATATATTGGTTGTACATGGAATCGTTATTCACAAATGAGCGGTTTGCAATGGAACAGTTTATAACCGAACAGCTAACGACTCGCTTACTAGTGAACGATCGTTTGCGAGCCGAATGATACCAACGTTTATTCTGCCAATCCCAGTACAGCAGGGGTCATATCCTTCGCTGGCGGCATAGCACGGGTATGCTTGTTAAGCAGCCAGTACGCCGAGTTCAGCACGACGATCACGCCGCAGGAAATGATGAGTACCGAGTTGCCTGCCCATGCGCCAAGTGCTCCACCAAGAATAGCTCCAAGCGGTGCGATAGCGGCGGACAGTCCGATAACAGCTGCCATCACTCGTCCAATGAGCTGCGGCGGTACAATCGATTGAATCATGACCTGAGACAATACGTTGATCATACCTGCCGGAATCCAGCCGATGGCGAACAGTGCAATCGCCATCCATGCCGAAGGGACAAGACCGGTGAACATCCAGCATAGACCGCAGATGAAGATGAGCAGGCAGTACAGCAAGCCCATTTTGAAGCGGTACAGCTTGAGCATCGAAGCAGCGTATGAACCAGTCACGATACCGACGCCCGCAGCAGCCATGAAGAATCCGTAGTATTGCGGTCCACCCCAGCTTTCGCCAAATGCGGGCAATACCGCATAGATCGAAACTCCAGCGAGATTGACGAAGATGATGCCGAGCAGCATACGGGTGAAGACGGGCTTTTTCAATACATCCAGCCCTTCACGCAGATCGCTCATATACTGGCGAAATACGGTTTTCAGCGTTGGTCGCTCTGCAACAGTCTGTTCATTTTCAGATGTCGCGAGAGCATCTTCATGGTTCTCTGCTTGCTGAGCCTTCTGCTCGGCTTGCGGCAATCGCAGCAGCGTGAACAATAGCGCTGTCAGTACGAAGGTCATACTGTTCAGATAGAAGACGGATACCGCTCCGATCATGACGATAACGATACCTGCCAGTGAATTAAAAGCCGCGTCACTCCCTTGATAGGCGATGGCGAATAATGAATTACCGCGTGTGAGCTGTTCTTTTGGTAATACTTTGGGTAGCAGGCTCAGCTGCGTTGGATAAATGAACTGATTGAGCAGTGAGATGATCGGCATCAGGGTTAGCACGACAGCGATGGTAAGCAGCTGGTAGGCGTATAATGCCGGGATGATCAACAGCAGTAGCGCTTGTGTGAGCTGCGTGAAGATCATGAGCCGTTTGGCGGGAAAGCGGTCGATCAATGGACCGAGTACGATCTGTGCCAGCGCTGGTAGTGAAGTGAGAAATAGCGCCAAACCCGTATACAGCGTCGATCCTCCCAGTTGATACACCATCCACATGGCAGCGATGGCGTAGAAGCTGTCGCCCATATTTGCTAGAAAACGTCCACTTAACAGCAGGTTAAAGTTCCAGTTTCGGAATATTGAACTCATGTGACTTTCTCCTTTCATGTTTATTAAATTGTTCGGTCATATTTTTTTGACCGTTTTGGTGAAATAAAAACCTACACTCTTTCAAGTAATAGGTTTGTATTAAGATGAAGCTTAGTCGGCAGATTTGACGGTACTCAGCTCTGCCCACTGAATCTTCACTTCGTAGCTAGACTGCTCGCCATCTCCGCCCTTACCATTCCATTCCTCGTACAGACGATCCACGCCATCCAAGAAACGTTGCAGCGATTCGGCATTGCCTTCAAACTGATAATCCTTTTTGGTTAATTGCGGTACTCCGCTGAAGCTAAGCAAATCTTCGCTTGGAATGATTGCCTTGGCGACGGGACTGTAGAATTTTTGCAAAATCCCGTTTTTCTCTTCCCGACGAATGACTTCGATGATGCCGTTCTTTTCCAGCTCCTGTAGATGGTAATGAATTTTGGAGCGGGACAGATCCATCTTCTCGGCCAGTTGCTGACCGGTCATTGGCTCTCTGCCCAGATGATACAGTAGTTGAACCCGGAATGGATCGCTGACTGCGCGTAGTTGATTTAATTCATCAATAATCAGAACATCCTTCATTTGCAACTCACTCCCACTTTTTTGAAACCGTCAGTTTTGTTTGACCGTGTTGTTTGATTGTATTGTATGATGGCGCAAGTGGTATTGTCAACATGTTTTTGAACTTTTTTCCAAATTAAATTCGGGACTGCTGTTTGGCGGTATTGTATGGGAATGATGATGGCTAGAACAGAGGGGGCATCGCTGTCATCACATTCCTTGTAGTTATTACTTTCATGACTCTCATTACTGTTATTGTGTTCGCCGTAGTTATTGCATATGTATTTGGTTATCGTTGCATCCGCATTTTCGTTATACTAAAGGTATGGTAGAGCTTCGTCTCTATTATTGTTTATTGTGAAAGGAGCGTACAGGAGATGGATCGTTCATTGTATCATCGTACAGCATGGAATGCACAGACTACTCGCCAGCGTGCACAATGGTTGAAGCAATTGGAACAGCAGCTTCCGTCTGGGTTTGTACTCCAACGATTGGAGTCATTCAGCCGATATGGACAGACAATAGAAACAGGGATTTTTACATATGAAGACGAAGACACGGAATTTGTCTATGTGCCGGGTGATACGGTGACGCTCGGTTGGGAGCAGTGGCCTCTCGAATGGGATGCAGAGACACGAGAAGATCTGGAAGACGGCTTGGGTGGAATGGAAATGGAGATCGACGAAGCAGGAGCAATGGTATTGCAGCAAATGTCCCCAGTACGGCAAGCTCATATTCCACCGCTGTTAGTAGAGCGGCACACGGATTCCGTCGGCTGGCATCCGTACGACCCAGAGCAACTTGATCCGCATGAAGACGCGGATCTGCTGGAGCGACTGCAATCCTTTCGGGCTTCCTCTCATCATAGTCTGGAAGTAGATCAGACCTGCTTGCTGGAACGCGACGGTGAACAAGTGAACCTCTATCTATTCAGCGATACAGAGGATGTGCAGGAATGGACAGAGCAGCATCTCGCGGCACCATTTACATTACCGACAGAAGATGAATGGGAGTATCTATACGGCGGTGGATGTCGCACACTGTTCCCGTGGGGCGATAACTTTGACTATACGATGAAGGTGAAGCATTTTGGCGATCTGGCAAACAAGCACACTGCCCATCATGCAGACGAACGTCAGCAAGCTGTACCGTCTGACTCTACTTCCGCTTCGCGTCCGTATGATCTGGAACTGCCTAATGCTTTTGGGCTTCATTTTGCTGGTGATCCGTATCGGTATGAGTTGACGCTAACGGCAGACGGACAGGATATCGACAAAGGCGGAGATGGCGGTAGTGCCATTTGCGGTGGTGTAGGTGTGATGCTCGGTTATTTGCCTGTGGCAACGTATTATCGCAATCCGTATCAGGATGAATTGGATTGGGCAGAGCGCATGAGTTATATGCAGTACCGCCGAATTGTACGGCTGGCATCTTCTTAATGCCTGTGGTCACTATGCGTTATTGCTTATCCTCTCTCCTCTCGCTTGCATTGAAAATACAATACAACCGCGCGCAATCGTAGTTACGACTCGTACAACCGCAGTTGCTACTATACAATAACCATATCAAAAACCCGTCCGCATTATGCGAACGGGTTTTGATGCTTTACAGCTATATTCACCATTGTCTCAAGCTGCGATATCCTAACAATAGCTTTGATCGCAACAATAACGATGGATTCATGAGATGAAACGAAAGATTCCATCCAACGGATACCTTACACCGGAGCTGGAACAGGTGCATTGTCGAGCACTTCTGGCTCGTCGTGCTGCACGAGTGCGTGTTTCTCCCATGCTCTGCTCTTCCAGCGGAAGTACATAATGACCGCGCGTGTCCACTCATCTGCGGCAATTGCCAACCAGATGCCTGCCAAACCAAGGTTCATTTTGAAAACGAACAGATACCCGAGCGGCAGACTCATGCACACCATAGAGATCAGTCCGATATATACAGGGAACTTGGCATCGCCCGATGCACGGAGCGAGTTAATAATGACGATGTTGCACGTACGACCTGTCTCCAACAAGAAGCTGAGCAGGATGACCTGCGACGCCATACGGATAATCTCTGGATTGCTTGTAAACATGCCGATCAGCGGCTCGCGCAGCAGGATGATGATAACATCCATTACCAGCGTAGCACCCATCGCCCATTTTACACTTTTCCATACCCGATGGTACGCTTCTTCCTTACGACGTGCGCCGACCAGACGACCGACGATGATCGCTGTACCCATACCGATTGCGATACTGAACAGATAGATAAAGGTCGAGATGTTATTCGCATATTGGCGCGAAGCCATCGCTTCACTGCCGAGATACGTAACATAGAAGACGAACACGAGCTGGCACAGTTGATACATAATTTGCTCAACAGCGGACGGAACGCCGATTTTTAGAATTTTCATTACGTATTCTTTGGACATTTTGAAGTAATCGCCGATCATGATGCGTACTTCCATCACACGGTACATGAGCCAGAAGAAGATCAGTACGCAGACGAGACGGCTCACAATTGTCGAGATCGCTGCACCCTGTACGCCCATTTGCGGCAGACCCCAGTGACCGAAGATCAGCAGATAGTTGAGACCGATGTGCAACACGTTCATGAAGACCGAGACGAACATCGTTTCTTTGGTAAAACCGTACGTACGGATAACCGCCGCCAGTGTATTGATCAGCGCCTGCAAGAAGATCGCACCACCGACAATAGCGATATAACTTTCAGCAAGGGTTAGAATATCACCCTGTAAATGCATAGCTTGCATAATATGGCTACCAAACAGCAGGAAGGTGCCACTGAGCAACAAACCGACCGACAGATTCAATGTAATAGCAACCGCCGTAATGCGGCTTGCCTCCAACAACTTGCGTGATCCGATATACTGGGCTACAACGATTGCCGCCCCGTTACCGATAACCTCCAATACCAGTATTGCGATTGAAATAACCTGATTGGATGTACCAACCGCTGCAACGGCATTATCGGACACGTCGCTCAGCATTAATGTGTCGACAATCCCCATTAACATAAATAAGAATACTTCGAGGAAAATCGGCCATGTCAGTTTGAACAGATTGAATTGTTTGTCTGCGATGGGAGCTGCGTTTTGTGTAGGGTTCATAGCGCTCATGATGTCACCTTCCTTTTGCTTGTTTCTTGTAATTTGGATATTTCGTATGGCAGTCTACGCTGCAAAAAACCTTCATGTCAAAATTACCGTTTTGCGTGAAGGTTGATAGGCTTTTCCGACGGGCATCTCGTAAAACTCAATGTATCTTAGCACATCCATTTTCACATTGCACTACTAAAATTGAAATTTTCTGAAAAATTTACAGGCTTTTTGATTCATGCTTTTTGTGTAAGGGTATATAGATGGTTTATGTGAAAAAATACGCATGATATCGACGATTTTCAGCGTTTTCATAAGTGATTCAGATAGCAAAAAAGACATCGTATATTCTCCTGCTAGCACAGGGAATACGATGCCTTTTGTATTGGATAAAGCCTGATATGCACGTATTTGTTAACATAATTTCGTGAAAATGGTGTGGGAACATGTCATTTCTCTTCTTTTATGAAACAAAATGATCGTCGCTCTCCATCGTTTCTTCTATAAGATGGATTTTATGATTATTCCAGTTGTCGAAATGCGTTCGAATTTTTCATGATTGAAAATGATTCATGGTTTACATAATGGCATTACAACTCATTCAGCGACGGTATCTCTTCGTCATTGTTATTGCTCGGCAAGTGTTACAGAGACGCTGTTGTATCCAGGACGCAGCGACATCGGGTTGCCCTGAATCGATACGCCAAATTCGTCGCTAACTGTGCCGACGATGCTAATGCCGGAGGTGTCGATCTGTACCGCGCCAAAATTCATATTGTAACTGGTAAAGTAACTCACGTACGCGTTGCCGACCGTTTGCAGATCTGCCTGTGTGCTATATACGAGCAGCAATTGCTTTTTGCCGCCTACTGCTTGTTGAACAAGTTTGATTTTGGTCGCATCGGATGGGAAAGGGAAATCGGTGGACAGGTAGGGGCTTTGGATCGTGCCTGTTGTCATGCCAATATTGTAGGTAACTGGAGCGGGGTTGTCATTCAGACTGTCAATTGGACCGGGTGGCACATTGACTGGCGCACTGACGCCAACAGACAGAGTGTCATCATTGTTGGTGCTAGTCGATGGGCTGGAACTGCTCGTTCCGGCGGACGCTGTACTAGGTGTCGTGGATGAATTGCTCGATGCGGACGGTGAGGTGGTCGTCTTGGATGAGACGGCTTTCTGTTCGGTATACGTATCCGAATCGGCAGTTGCGGAACCGATCAGAACTTTATTATTTACAGCATCATATAATACGGATGTGTTCAACGATTCGCCAATGGAACGAATCGGCAGATAGGTAGTGCCTTCAAATGTAATGGGCGCTAATGTTTTTCCGTTGGTATCGACTGGTGTATACGCTTTGCCTTTGACGAATACCTGAATACCGTGATTTTTAAACGCCTGAATGCTCTCCAGTTTCGCACCGGCATATACGCCGACCGAGCCAGACAGCAATATACCTGCCAGCGTCATAGGAACCAGCCATTTTGCTTTTTTCATAAGTTGTCCTCCTGTTGGCTTCATGATTCGCCGTCAACGGTAGGGATAGAGTGCGTCTCTGTCGGCAATTCAAATAGATTCATAGTGATATTAATATCGGCTATGTGCACCCAAAGAATTATATGTTATCAATGGATTATATTGGCATAATAAAAAAGAATAAAAGTCGATTCAGTCACGGAATCACCGTGCTGCCGACTTTTATTTGAGCGGGGTTCATCTAACAGGCATCCAAACCTGTTTGATTTACGTTTTATTAGATAAGGGCATCATCATCTGCTGCTATTCAATCGTCTTCTCTATTGTGCCGATACCGCTCTGCCTGATCATGAATATGCCGATCATATCCATTTCGGTGCATCCAAACCCCATTATTAATGCTTGCCAGCTGACCAAGCCCAAACGCAATTGCCAGAATCAAAAAGATCAGCCCATAAGCATACATGAAATATCCAAAATAAAAGCAAGCTACAATGCCTGCCAGAACGATCAGCAATACACCTAACAAGATGCGGATCATGATTTTTCTCATCGTTGTTCTCCTCTGCTTGATCCTACTTTATTCGTTACCAAAAAGCGGTGCATATCCAGATACGAGTCTGCTTCTGAATCGCTGTTCACTGCGTCGCAAGCACCTGTTTTTATTTTAACAAAATTGCGCAAAATTTAGCATGACTTTTTGCGTGCGAGGAGTATAATGATATACGCTCGTGAACTGCGTTGATTTTGCCAAATGGGTGTATATAAAAGTTAACGTATGCCATCGTCATTCGCATCCTATAAAATACGGTGCTTTACCGTGGCATTTCTGCAATATTTTTGCCGCTTTTTTATACGTTCATATTGACGCACACTTGTATTATCAGTATGTTGTTAATGGCATCCAAAATCGTATTTAAATTTACACAATGAAGGGGTACACAACGATGTTAGGCAAGTTAAAGCGTATCTTAATCGGAAGACCTATGAAATCTGCAGAACTTGAAGCTGAAAAACTGGGCAAGCTGAAAGCACTCGCAATCCTGTCTTCCGATGCGCTATCTTCGGTCGCATACGGAACCGAACAGATTTTGCTCGTATTGATGGTAGCGGGTGTAACCGCACTCTGGTATTCAGTTCCCATCTCCATCGCAGTCTTGGGATTGCTCGTCATTCTCGTCATCTCCTATCGCCAGACCATCTTCGCCTATCCAACCGGCGGTGGTGCGTATATCGTCGCCAAGGATAATCTCGGACAAGTGCCTAGTCTGATCGCGGGCGGTTCACTGCTCGTCGACTATGTACTGACCGTAGCGGTAAGTTCGTCCGCAGGTACGGATGCAATCACGTCCGCATTTCCTGCGCTGCATGATCATCGGGTGTTGATAGCGTTGATCATGATCGTATTCTTAACCCTGATGAACCTGCGTGGGGTGACCGAATCGGCATCCGTGCTGGCGATTCCGATCTACCTGTTCGTTATCTCGATCTTCTTCCTGATTATTAGCGGTATCTTCAAATATATGACCGGGGGCATCGTAGCTGCCACACCGGAATTGACGACAACCGTATCCAATGTCAGTCTATTCCTTTTATTGAAGGCATTCAGTTCCGGTTGTTCGGCGCTGACAGGGGTTGAAGCGGTATCCAATGCGATTCCGAACTTCCGCCAGCCTGCGGAACGTAATGCTGCTGCTACGCTCGTTATGATGGGCGTCATTCTCGGTAGTATGTTTATCGGGATCAGCTTACTTGCCTACTGGTACGGCATTAGCCCGCGTGCCACTGAAACGGTCATCTCGCAAATTGCGCGTATGACGTTCGGCAGTGGTGTCATCTACTTTATTATTCAGGGGGTTACTGCCCTCATCCTGTTCCTCGCAGCGAATACAGCTTACTCAGCATTTCCGCTGCTGGCATTTATGCTTGCCAAGGATAAATACATGCCGCATATGTTCATGGTGCGCGGCGACCGTCTCGGCTTCTCGAACGGTATTATTTTCCTGAGTTTGGCTTCGGCAGTACTCGTTGTCGTCTTCCGCGGGGAAACAGACAGTCTGATTCCACTGTATGCGGTCGGCGTATTCATTCCGTTTACCTTGTCCCAGCTCGGGATGATGATTCGCTGGATCAAGCACAAACCGGCACACTGGGTACTGAAGCTGATCATCAATACGATTGGTATGCTGACCACGTTGTCGATCACGTTGATCTTCATTTTCACCAAGTTCGCGCAAGTATGGATTATCTTCATCTTCTTGCCAATCGTCGTCTATCTGTTCTACAAAATCTATGTCCATTATCGCAATACAGCAGAACAGCTGCGGATCGATCTGGATAACGATAAACCACAAGCAAAAGGCAATACGATCATCATTCCAGTCGCAGGCATTACGCAGGTCGTAAAAAATACGATCAGCTATGCGCAGACCCTGTCCCCGAATGTGGTCGCGGTGTATGTCGGCTTTGACGAAGAAGCGATTGAGAAGATGGAACGCAAATGGGAGCAATGGAATCCAGGCGTGCGTCTGATCGTGCTTCGTTCCCGCTATCGCAGTATTCTCGGTCCATTGCGCCGATTCATCGACACGGTAGAATGGAAACAAGGTGAAAAGGATCATATTACGATCCTCATTCCGCAATTCGTCACCAAGCACTGGTGGGAAAGTATTCTGCATAACCAGACCAGTCTGCTGATGCGTGCGTATCTGATCAACTACAAAGACGTTGTCGTTGCGACCGTACCATTCCATCTGAAAAACTAGCTACCAAACGATTCAAGCCGCATTCCGATGATTCCAACGGAGTGCGGCTTTTTCATATGGCATCTTTTTACAAATTTTGTAGGATGATTGATCACATTAATGTTAAAATGGGTACAGATATTACGAACGATGTTCCAACTGGAGGGGTAATGATGAATAAGAAACGAACGACCGCACTCTCTGCTGTAGCTGCACTCGGTATCATCATGTCGGTTCCGGCATATGCTTCGGCTTCATCCGATCTTACAGTCCCGGCGGTGGGCGAAGCGACCGTAGCTACACCAACTGCACCCAAAGCGCCAACGACGCCGACTACACCATCCGTTTCATCCGGTTCCAGCACATCCAGTTCCGGGTCAAGCAACAGTTCGAGTTCGTCTAGCAGCAGCCAGACGCTAAGCCAGCGCTTGGTCAATGTTGCTGGCTTCAGCACAGCCAAACAGTTCACTGGTTATTACATCAACCTGCAACGCGCGGTAGCGAACGGTAATCGCGATGCCGTCGCCAAGCGTGTATCGTTTCCACTGACTGTGAATACAAGTAACGGAGCTCGCCGCAGCATTTTGAACGAAAAGCAATTTCTGAATGAATATACATCCATTATGACGACCAGCGTCCGTCAGACACTCGCGAAGCAAAATGTAAATGATGTGCTAGTGAATGCAAGAGGCGTAAGCATCGGCAACGGCACATTGTGGATTAGCCCGATCAATGACCGTCCCGGCATTTATGCAGTTAATCAGTAAGATGGACGAAGATCTAATGAATCTGATCAAAGAAAGAGCAGACCGCGAGATGGTCTGCTCTTTCTTTGATCTATTCACTTTTTCTTTTTACGCATATTGCCATCTATGACGGTGTAGACACACAAACAATCCTGCTATGATCCTTATCATTTTGCAACATCACCTGCTGCTCATCGTTGACCGTAAATGTCGCCATACGCTACCTCCTGTTTGCCAAATATATTCATTTCTGTATCGTCCACTGCATGATTATAAAATGTTACTGTCATTGTAAAGATCATATAGCGGTAAAACAAACCCCTGTACTGTAATGAACCATAGCGAACTATAATGATTGATAGTCATTCTTTAAAAGAGTAATCCTTTGAGATAGTAGTCCTCTGAGATACTACTTTCTCTAATCAACCATTTCTGCTTCCATACAAGCAATACAATATAAAAGGGACACTCTACAACCTAGTATGGTTGCAAAGCATCCCTTTACATATACTCTCTATACAAAACCGTTCTACATATTTCTACGAAGTTCTACATCTTAAATTCTATCTACTGTATGCATTCTATCTACTGACAATCAATCCGCTGTTCGACCGCCTACACTCAACTTCTGATGTCGTGTCTGCATTGCTGCTTGTTGATCTGGCGCTTGCGATTGTAGTGGCTCCTGCTTCAATTGCTTTTGCCGGAATAAAGATTGCAATGACTCGAAGTTAGTCAGAATCACTCCGAACAATACGACTACCGCTCCTGCTGCAACGAGCCAGCTCAGTGGTTCTCCATAGAACAGCCAGCCGAAGATCAACGCCAGCACGGGCGAGATGTACAACCATGTTGATGGGAATACGGGATTGGTGCGGGACACGAGCCAATAAAACAAAGTATGACCACCCATTGAACCGACAATGATCAGATAGATCAGCGAACCGATGGCAGATGGCGACAACATCGCTTGCAGATGAATATCGTTGTGCTCGGTAATCAGTGATAACACCAGCAGCATCCAGCCACCGTGCATGAGCTGGGCAGCATTTTGTGAAATAGGTGAGATGTGCTTCATATCCGAACTAGCCTTTTTGGAATACACGGCGCCGCTGGCGTACCCAATTTCACCAACAATGACAACCGCACAGGCGATCATCCACAGCATATGTACACTGCCAGACAATCCGGGCAACATCAGCAGACCGACACCTGCCAATCCGATCACTGCGCCGACAAAAGCTAGCGCTGGTACTTTCACTTTCAATACAACCGCACGAATCAACAGCACCATCGCCGGACCTGTTGCCGACAATAGCGCACCTACACCGGACGTAACATACTGTTCTGCCCAGTACAGCGCCGCAAACGTCACAAAGGTCATACTACCACCAATCAGCAGCGTCTCCTTACGCCAAAATACCGAAAAGCTGGCTTTGCCGCGCAGCCGCATAATGATCATCAGAATCAATCCCGCCAAGAAAAAGCGTACCCCTGCGCTCCAAAATGGTGGCAAGCCTGCGTCCACTCCCACCTTGATCGCCAGAAACGTTGTGCTGAAGATCAAGCACATAATCGCATAACCGAGCATAATCATCTGTCATTCCTCCTCTTTGTTCTGTTATTGTAAAGGAGACACAATAGAACAGATGGAAGAAGACAGAACAGATTTTGTTCTGCGCAATCGTAATACGTATTATGATGGATGGAACCGTAACCTAGGGTAATTCTAACTATTTTATATCGTAACCTTTGGCTTGATACCGTAACCTTTGGCAAGGAGTAGTTCACTCGCACAACGATTTGTAATTGTCACAAGATCCACCGGAAAGGAAGTCGAAAAGCATGAAATCTTCGCAAACACATTCCCAATCAGGCAGCAATGCTGGCAACCTATCCCTTTCATCCGATACGCGTCACTCGTTTCGTCAGATTAGTGCATACATTGAAGCACGAATCGGACGCGGCGATTGGCAGGCGCATGAACGACTACCATCTGTACGCCAATTATCACAGGACAGCGGAATGCACCGATTGACTGTGTTCAAAGCCTACCAGCAGTTAAAAGATCAGGGCACGATCTATGCACGCAACAAATCCGGTTATTATGTCGCCCCACCTGCCGTCCAGAATATGACCAATGAAAATGAACTGGAACCGGCGCTATTTGAAGGCAATATGGGCGAATTGCATCGACTTCCAGCACGATACCAGTTTTCGCAAGCATTGATCGATCCCAATCTGCTGCCGAATCATTATTTTGCTGAATATACGAAAAAGGTGTTCGATCTATATCCGAAGCTGCTCGGCATGTATGCTCATGTGCAGGGCGATCTGGAGCTGCGACAGTTGCTGGCACGTTATTTTAGCCGCAATTCGCGCTTTCATATCGATCCATCCGAGCTACTCATTACGAGCGGCGCACAGCAGGCAATTCATCTGATCGCTGAAGCATGGATTCGTCCTGGGGACTATGTGCTCATTGAGTCACCGACATATGCAACAGCACTGGATGTGTTTCGGCAAAAGGGCGCACGACTGCTGACGATTGATATTGACCATAATGGCTACCAGATGGAGCAGATTGAACAGATGATGCAGCGCTACAAACCGCGCCTCTTTTATGTGAATCCGACCTTTCATAACCCGACTGGCTTGTGCATTCCTGCCGAACAGCGCAAGCAGGTTGTCGATCTGGCAGCGCAGCATCAATGCCTGCTAATCGAAGACGATACATGTAGCGATATTTATTTTGACCAGCAGCCACCGCCACCGATGTTTGCTTACGATACAGAAGGCTATACGATCCATATTCGCAGCTTTAGCAAATACATCTCGCCTGGTCTGCGCATTGCCTGTATTGCGGCACGGCAGCCTTGGTTTAAGACATTGCTTTCTGCCAAATCGCTCGTTGACGGTGGCACACCGCTGCTGAATCAGAAAGTGTTTCTGCATTATTTTATGTCCGACCGATTGCATCGTCATCTCGATACGCTGCGGGTTGCTCTCCATATTCGCAAAGAGATCATGCAGCAGGAATTGCAGCAGACGGGTTGGGAATATAACGAGCCACAAGGCGGACTGAGCCTGTGGGTCAAATTGCCAGATCATCTATCTGTACCACGTCTGCTTATCCGCTGTCTGGAGCGCCAGATCACCTTTGTACCGGGTGCTCTATTCGAACATAATGACGAGCGTTCACAGCAGCATATTCGGCTTAGTTTCTCCTTTGCCAGCGAGCAGCATATCCGTGATGGCATCCGCGAATTGGTAGAAATCGCCCGTGAATTAACTTAACAGATATATCGTATTTGTCTATAAAACGGTACAGCAAAAAAGCAGATGACTGTTCATTTTTTCGAAAAACAGGTCTCTGCGCTGTACTTTTTTAGTTTTAACATTCCACAAAATACGTTCTGATTCTCATCCAAAGTACAACGATTTTCATCTTGAAAACACGTATGGTTCCCGATTCTTTACCCGGTGCATATTGTTATTGCCCGGGTAATATTGCGTTCATAATTACTTCCTCTCTGCCGTTTCTTGTTGTGAGTTCGAGATCATTATTGTTGTTCCAGTTTAAGGCTGGCTGGTGCCAGTTGGAGCGTTCCGTTCTCGTATTGGTAATTGGCGTGTAACTCGCCAATATAAGTCATCATGCCAACCTGTAGCGAGTAAATTGCAGACAGAGTATTGCCGTTCACTTCATATTGCTGTACCGCACCACCTGTCACGGGTGGTGTATTCTGCTGCGTATCCGGTTGTTCTGCCAACTGGCTGAGCGGAATGGAGCTGGTTTTGCCGTTTAACGTAAGCGTCAGATTGCTGCCTTGCACTGCCGAATGAAATTGATTGCCAATCGCTTCATTCAACGATTGAACCGGAATGCTGTCACCATTCTGGCGGAATACTTGCACGCTGTTCAACTCGACTCCGGTGCCATAGCCGGAAGTCAGATAAATGATAAATTCCTTCTGTCCATCTCCGTCCAGATCAGCAGTCGTGATCTGTGGAGCATACGTTGGATTCTGCACCTGTGTGCCAGACAGGCTGCATTGAAAGACTGGTGTACGCAGGGTCAATTGTCCATACGATCCCTGCTCGTCAGCGACACCGTCAATCTGTACACCGAGATCGCTGTTTGAGACGACGATTTCACGATTGCCGCTCTCTTCATCTCCGACCAGCTCGTCACGGTTACTTGCAGATTCACTAACAGACACCACATTGGTTACAACCGCTTGATTCGCTGTACTGGCTTGGTTCTGACACGATTGCAGGCGAGCTGCCGATACCGTTTCAATACATACTGCACTCAAAATCAAAGCCAAAAACAGCCATTTTTTCATATTCTTTTTTATATTCAAAGGATTGCCTCCTGAAGGATTACACTGATAATATTAAAAGTTAAGGCTCCGCTTCGGAAAATCAGACAGTGCGGAGCAGCCTGTCTGACTGGATTATTCGGTTTCTACTTCTATGCTAAGGCTTATTAACCATAATTACCAGAAAAAATTGAAATTTTCCGAACAACAATTCAAATTTGGATTTCAATATAACAATATCGAACAAATGATCCCGATTTTGAGTGCTTCCTCCATCCTTTTCGTCTGTTATACGATGCGGATAGACACAATGTAGCTTGGGCAACATACATACGACAGTAGTGTATAGAAAGGGGACGATCTAATGATCACCATTCGTGAAATGAACATTACCGATTACGAAGCTATGATTCAGCTCTGGAATCACACCGAAGGTATGGCGCTGAGTGAAGCCGATTCTCGTGACAGTATTCAGCGCTATCTGGAACGTAATTCTGGTTGCTGTTACATAGCTGTCCATACCGATTCAGATGGGACAAAATCTGAACTGGTTGGCACCCTGCTTGCCGGGCATGATGGCAGACGAGCCTATCTGTATCATATGGCGGTAAATCCGACTTACCGCGGTCAGGGCATTGCTCGCCGAATGCTGGATGCCAGTACAACAGCACTTGCTGCGCAAGGCATCGACAAAGCGCATCTATTCGTAATGGACAGCAACAGCAGCGGGCAGCAATTCTGGCGTGCTAGCGGCTGGGAGAAGCGCGGGACGTTCGGTGTATTTTCCAAGGATCTATAAATAACGATAAAAAGTGAACTTAAAAAGCCTTCTCGGCAGCATGACCGAAAAGGCTTTGACTTGTATATACTTGCTTCCACATTATGTCTAAGCAAATCAAGCAGGTTCATTGAAATGCTTCAAAATGTGCTTACCAAAACCTAATATTACAGCAGTAAATAATACCCAATACAGTATACCAGCGATAATCAAGTATTCGTAGAAAACAGTTAGACTTATATTTACGCCATCAGTTATTCCAAACATAATTAGCCATAGGATCAACAGTACAGGTAAAACCATGATAGTGAGAAACATTTCCCAACCTTTACGAAAATACGTTTTGAATGAACCCAAGCTATAAATCAAACCATATAGCAATACAATAATAGTAATCATTACAAGTTCTGATCCCCAATGTCCCATTCCAATTCCGCCTATAGCAAAAGTGACAAGAAATAACACATAATATGTAGCAATACACACTACGTTTTGCTTCACTGACTGATCATCTTGATAACCAATCCAATGAATACCACGAACTACCAAGCTAGCATATAATACACACAAAAGCGGCAACGAGAATAACGTTCCTGCTCCTACGGGTAATCCATCATACACTCCTGCCAGTAGCAACCCCAGCACTACTACACTTGCACTAATCTTCCATGAAGGTTTCCAGTTCATCGTTATGCCTCCCGTTCCTTTTGTTCTTGCTGTTTATGTACTGCTGATCTGCCCTTTTACCTTCTTACATCACAATCTACTTCTCTAGACTTCTTACCAACAGTCCCGTGTAGCAATAGGATTTATTATATCCACATTATACCTTTTATCCCTGTCAGCGCCAAATTCGCAGACGCTAACAACGTATTGTATAATCACCGTCAACATGTGATCAGGCGGAAAATTGCACTTTTCCCGGTATATCATTTACGCTATCATTAATGCTAACTGAAGGGTTGCGGAAGGGAGCGGTTCAGGATGAACAATCGCATGACGGAAAATGTAATCGTTACGCGTAACAAACTGCGCCGGGATACGCTGATCTCGGTGCTAGACGAATTTGATGGCAAGATGATGCAGCTGGATGCTGACAAACGGGCGGAAAAGTATCGCAAAATGTCGCAATCGGCATTTTCGTTTTTTCGCGGTAGCGCGTATTTGTTCTATTTTGACGCGACCCGGCATTATTTTCCGTATCATACACCAGTAGATCGACCGACGTGGATTCAGGGGGATTTGCATTTTGAGAATTTTGGTGCGTTTCGCAATGAGTCCGGCGATATCGTGTATGATGTGAATGATTTTGACGAAGGGTATGTAGGCTCGTATCTGTACGATGTGCTGCGCATGTCGGTCAGCATTGCGCTTGTTGCCCGTCAGCTCGGATATGATCAGGCGCAGCAGCTAGACGTGCTGGAGCATTATGCCCGCTGTTATTATAAGCAGATTCATCGTTTTGCACACAAAAAGGATGATCCCGGCAAATTCGTTATGGATGAGAAACATGCTAGCGGACCAGTGCGCAAACTATTACGCAAGCTGGAAAAGCGCCGTCAGGGTCATTTTCTGGAAAAGGTGACAGCGGTCATGCAAAGCGACCGTGTCTTTTTGGAAAATAGTGAGCTGGTCGTACCATCTGCTCACGAACAACAGCTATTGGAGCAGGCATGGAGTGGGTACCAGCAGACGCTGTTATGCTGTGAGGACGATGTGAATCATTACAATATCAAGGATATCGCTATCAAGCATGGCTCTGGCACCGCATCCATTGGGTTGGATCGCTATTATGTGCTGATCGAGGGCGGCACAGCGCAGCAAGGCAACGATGATCTGGTGTTGGAAGTGAAGGAAGTACGCGCCCCGGTTCCAGCGTATTTTCTACCATATAGTGAATCGTTCTGGCAGACATTTGTCCAGCAGGGCAAGCGTGTGACAACGACACAACAAGCGATGCATCATCATGCGGATGCGTATCTTGGCTATATGACACTGGATGGGCGCGACTTCTACGTGCGTGAACGTTCTCCTTACAAAAAGCGACTCAAGCTGGAGCATATTACCGATACCGACTGCATGAACAAAATCCTGTCCGTCATGGGTAGCCTGACCGCCAAAATGCACGCCCGTGCCGATTCCGATCTCAGCAGCGGCATTCTGGATTACCATAGCGAGCGCGAAATTGCCAAAGCGATGGGCAACAAGCCGGACGGCTTTGTGCAGCATATCTCGCGCTGGGCATACGGCTATGCCGATCAGGTAGAAAAGGATTATGCACTATTCTGCGACTGGTCATCTTCGTTTCAAGCATCGACCGCAGCTTCTGATTCCGCACCGATTGAGCAGTAATCCGGCGGAACGTTCAAGCTCTGCATAGTCAATGATGTAGGGTCAGCTGTATAGGTACCAACTGCATTCGTGTGACCCACTACGTTCGTGTATACCAACGAACTTCGTAATCTACCAAACAACGCAAGCCCCGACTGTTCACACAGTTCTATTCAAAGGGCTTGCGTTGTTTGGTATTGATGCGTGGACTGAACTGTTGATGGCAAATGGTACGCGCTGTATAGGTTGCGTTCTACTGTGTACAGAAATGCTTACTATGTTATATACAGAGAGCGAGGCACAGCTACCCACATCTTACTTTCCTATATTATGAATACAGCACCCGATCTGCATCGCTTAATGTATACTGGGATGCCAAATAATCGCGACTTTCCTGTGCCAGACGGCGAATGCGCTCCATATCTACACCGACTAGCTTGCCGTGGCGTTTGACCGGACGACCTGCTACGAATACGGTATCTACATTGGACGCATTGGCGAATTGTACTACCGCGCCAACTGGATCAATGACCGGGAACAGATTCAGCTCATCTGTACGCAGCATGATCAGATCGGCGGCATGTCCCGGCTTCAAACGTCCGATGCGGTCATCCAGTCGTAGTGCGCGTGCACCAGCTGTTGTGGCAAATTCCAATGCCTGTCCAGCAAGCACATTCAGCTCGCCCGGCATTTGCCCCTCTGCTAGAATCTGTTCATTCACTCGTGCCCGTTCCGCCTGCAACGCAAATTTCATCTGGGCGAACAGATCGCCTGCGGTCGATGTCACGACATCTACACCAAGTGATGGAATCCCACCCTGCTCCAAGAAAAATCCTGTCGCCGGATAGCCATGTCCCATCATCATCTCCACTTCTGGTGTAACAGATAGCGAAGCACCAGCATCGGCGAGCATTTTGTATTCGTCGGTCGCCATTTTGTTGCCATGTACCATATTCAGATCGCTTCCTAGCAACCCGGCTTCATACAAGCGTGTCACCGAACGATCCTGTGCTCCCCAGTTCCCAAAGCCAATATGCATCGAACAAATGGCATTCAGCTCGCGCGCGATGCCGATCTCCTTCACCGTTGTATCCCAATGGCTGAATTCTGGACCACGAATCGCCAGTCCCATCGTCAGCAGCTGATCATCCGAAGCAAAATACTGCTTTTTCACCCGATATACATCATCCGAGATGACTAGCTTGCTGTCGCGGTTCCAATATTCTGTCTCACCATTCACTCCCACCGCAAATACTGCCCGAATACCGGACTCCTGTAAGCCGCGGATCAAAGCATCGGTATGTTCCGGTGAATAGGGCATACTCCAATCCAGCAATGTCGTCACCCCTGAGTGAAGCGCTTCCAATGAACCGAGCAGATTGGCAATGTAACTGTCCTGCGGACGCAGCTTACTACCCAATCCGCCATAGTACAGATTTTGCAAATATACTGGCAGTGACCAGTTCGTTCCTGCTGTGCGCACTAGCGACTCCCACACATGCCGATGCGTATCAACCAAACCCGGCAAAATAATCATGCCGGAAGCGTCAATGATTTCGTACCCGCCCGCATGCAGCTGAATATCCGGCGCAATCTGCTCAATGCGATTGCCACGAATCACGACATCTGCCCGCTTCAGCGAACCAAGTGAAGATTCCAGCGTCAACACGGTACCATTTTTCAACATATAACCTTCATTGTGCATGGAAAAGACCTCCTTGATCAATTGGATAATATAGATAATATGGATAAATAAGGTATACACTCTTATCATATCTTATACTAATTATAGTTACAATATAAAAGTTAGTATTATAACTTGCGAATTTGCGGATTGACTGGATTACTTCCACTTTGAAGTCCATATTTCATCATAAAAAAACCTGCTATCGCAACAGCGGCGATAGCAGGTTTACATATATACTGACATTCACATTGTGGTTATACATTCACACGATAATCGAAGAATCGCATTCGTTTGATCAACGTACGATACGATTGATGGTACCAACGCGTTTATTTTTATTTTACCGAACCGCGTGTGACGCCGCTAATGATCCATTTCTGAGCAAACAGGTAGATGATGATCATTGGCAACATCGCCAGCAGATAAGAAGCGAATGCCAGATTGTAGTCTGTGTTAAACTGCCCCTGGAAAATGTATTGTACGAGCGGTAGCGTATACATATTCTGGTCGCTAATGATGATGAGCGGTAGCAGAAAGTCATTGTACGTAGACAGACAAACCAGGATCCCTACCGTTGCATTGATCGGCGCCATCAATGGGAAAATGATCCGCCAAAATGTGCCCCACGTACTCGCACCATCCACTGTCGCCGCTTCTTCCAGTGCAACCGGAATCGAGCGTATATAGCCGACATACACAAACACGTTAAAGGCGAGCGCATACACGGTATGCAAAATCGTCAGCCCAACCAGATTGGTCATATGCAGCGCCGCAGTCAATTTGACAATCGGCAGCATAATGATTGGAAACGGAATAAACATTGCGCTGACAAAGTAGAAATACAATCCTTTGAAAAACTTGCTGCGCTCCATATTCCGTCCAATCGCATATGCGACCATGGAGTTCGTTAGCAGCGTCAGCAGTACAGTTGCCGTAGTGACCATCACACTGTTGCGGAACGCTTGAAAGAAATTCGTGACCTTGATCGCACTGGCAAAGTTGTCAAACCGCCATTGTGTCGGCAAACCGAACAGCGACTGTGCCATCTGCTGCGGGTCTTTTAACGCAATGGTCACCGCCATATACAGCGGAAACAGGATGATCAGCGTACCGAGTGCGACCAGAATATTGATCGGCCAATTCGTTTTGGAGTGTTCTCTCATTACATATCCATCTCCCTTCTTTGCAGGAAGCGAATTTGCAGAATTGAGATGATTGCGATCACGATAAAGTAGATCACCGAGTTCGCCGACTGGTATGCAAACTCTCCACCTTCAAACCCGCCGGTATAGATCAGAAACGAGATCGATTGCGTTGCGCGTCCGGGTCCACCGTTCGTCAGTGCGACGATCTGGTCGAACACCATCAGTGCATTTTTCATTGCAAGTACCATGTTGATCGTAAAAAATGGGGCGATCAGCGGAAACGTAATGCTCCAGAATTCGCGCCATTTCCCCGCTCCATCCAGACTCGACGCTTCGTACACATCGCTCGGAATCGTCTGCAAACCAGCGAGGTACAGAATCGTATTGAGCGCGATGCCCTGCCAGACAGCAACGATGACAACACCAAGCCAGGCGAGACTTTCGTTACCGAGAATGTTGGTGGATAGGGCGTTAATGCCCAGCGATTGTCCCCAGACGGTGAATACGTTTGAGAACAGATAGTTGAATATGTAGCCGACGATCAACACGCTGAGAATATTCGGCAAAAAGTAAATCCCCCGGAAAAAGTTGCGGAAGCGAATACTCGCATTCAGTCCCAGCGCGATCATCAGACTGAAAATGTTCACCAGTATGGTGACAACGACAGCGAATTTGATCGTAAACCAGTAAGCGTCACCGACTACATTGTCGGTAAACAGGTTGATGTAGTTACGTAGTCCGATAAAGTCGTACGTCTGACCGAAGCCGTTGTAATTGGTGAACGAGTAATACACGCCTTGGATTGCCGGTAAGGTCAGGAAAAGAAAGAACAGCAGTACGGCGGGAATCGTCATCCAATAGTAAGTGTACATGCGTTTGGACATAAATAACTCCTTTCTGCCTGGCTATGTGGAACAGATTTGGCTGGGATGCAGGGTGCGCTTCGGGAAGAGATAAGGGGACGGGACTCCGGTGGAGCCGCGGGAATCTTTTGGAGTGGGAAGGAATGAAGATTCCCGCAGCTCCAAGGTCGCCCTTACCCCTTATTCCCTTCCCTCCGCTCCGTGCATCTTGCCTCATGTTCCTGTAGCCTTGCTCGCCCTGCGGGCGTCGCGGGTGGTAGGTTGAGAGATTTAAAGATTAGAAATTAGAGATTTAGAGATTTAAAAACATTGGTTACTGGTGGGATTTGGAGATGTTCATTGGTCGTTTGGTGCTGGTCGATTGGTTTGGAACAGTTCGGATTCCAATTGGATAGGATTGATTATTCTTTAGATTGTTGTGTGCGATGAACTTTGGTCGTTTAGAGTATTGTTGTTGATCGTAGGTATGAGATAGGTACGACCACGATGCAATATACAATGGATTGAGTTTGACTAGCTGGCTCGGCGGGCGGCTACTTTATCCCATTCTTTGTCCAAGGTGCTCAGGAAGCCGTTGATGTCTTTGTTTTGTAGGAAGGCTTGGACGGTTGGGTTGAGTTGGACGGCGCTTGGGATGTAGTGGTCGACGAAATCGACGATTTTGCCTTGTTCAAAGTAGGGCAGCAGACCGGAGACGCTTTCGTCTTTTTGCTGCACACCGTCTACGGCGGAGAACAGGTTTTGTTGGTCGATGTATTGTTGACTGTTGGCTGGTTCCAGCAGGAAGGCGATGAATTGCTTCGCTTCTTCCGGGTGCTTGGTTTGGCTGGAGATGGTCAGCAAGGTGTCGACACCAGCAGTTAGTTTGTTTTGGGACTCGTCATCGCTGGCAGGCAATGGGAAGAAGCCTAGATTGATGTCTGGATTGACTTTGCGAATCTCGGAGATTGCCCAGCTGCCTTGAATGTACATGGCGGCTTCGCCGTTGCCGAATGCACGGTTGCCGTCGGCGTAGTTTTTGCCAAAGTTGTCGTTGTGACCGTAGTTCAGCAGCTCCAGCTGCTTTTTGGCGACTTCCTGATATGCTGCCTGGAAGGTCGTCTGGTTCTCGCGGCGTTCTTTGTAAAAGTCGATGCCGACGAGCGAGCCGCCCATATCGTTAAATGGCAGATTCGTTTGCCAATCATCCTTATAAGTAAAGTAGAAGGGGATCGTGCCGCCTGCTTTTGCTTTTTTAGCGGTGGCGATCAGCTCATCCCATGTTTTCGGTACGGACAGACCGAGCTTTTGGAAAATGTCTTTGTTGTAAATGACACCGCTCGCGTTGAGTGCGAACGGGACGCCAGTCACTTCCTGCATGCCGGTCACATCGTTCAGCATTTGTACGTATTTGGGTTCAACCTTTTGCAGCAAAGGATCGCCGGTCAGATTGAGGAAAATGCCGCTCTGGGCGAGCAGCGAATATGTATCGGTTGCACCCAAGCCGATAATGTCCGGCACATCGTTTTTGACTACGCGGGTTTTGAGTACGGTTTCGGCATCCGGTGGATTGACCTGTGTGACGACGATATTCGGATGCTGTTCATTGAATTTGGCAACCAGTTCGTCAAAGCTGGCTTTGGCTTCCGGTTTATTCTGGAAAAACTCCAGCTGGACTACATCGTTATTAGCGGCGTTACCGCTCGTGCAGGCAGAGAGTGTCAGCATAAGCAGCAGACCTGCCAGACATGCACTTCCCCATTTTCTCATATTCACATCCCCTTCAAGATTGATACATGCAGCGTTGTCGGTTACTACCATACCGTTATTGTAAAGCGCTTACAATATGCTTAAAGTGGCAAATTCTGTAGATACACATGAACTGTTGCGATATTTTGCACATTTTAAGCAATACTGTTTTCCTACACTAAGATAACCTTTTAGCAGTTTTAAGAAACCGTTTACAGTACATTTTTTGTTGTTTTGCCGAAAGGTAGAATTTCCCATTCGGCTGTTGACGAGTTTGCGCAATATGCTGAGATATGAAAGTAAAATTTATCCTTTTTAAGCAATGTAATATGAATCATAATCGTTCGCTAGAAATGGTAATAACCGCAGGCATTTTTTATTGCTGTCAGGAATGGTAAGATGAGAATGAGTCTGTTTTGAATGAGAGGAGTCTGCCAACGATGCAACCTATTCACCCGCTTGTATATGCCGGACTGGGCGCCGGGGTGGTTATTTATGTAATCGGACTGTTGCTGGTGCGACTGGTGCCGCAGCCGCGATTTTTCCGGTTTGTGCCGGGATTGCTCAGCCTGCTAGCGAGTCTGATTATCCTTTATTTAAATTTGAGTGTATACGCCAAATCCGCAGCATGGACAGGGCTGGCGGCATTTACGCTATCATTGATCGGGACATCGCTGATTGGGTTGGTGCTGTTGATGTTTCAGCTCTTTTATCAGCAGTCTAAAGGACGTGTCGGTTCGTAAAGTAGGCGCGTTATCGTGTGTGGATGTATGTTTACTACCTCATGGCTACCACTTGCTAAGACAGGTGCGCCGGGAAACTGCATCTGTTGGAGGTAAGCGAGATCGCTGTGGGGCATCGTTTTGCACTGTTTCATTTGAACATTGCGTTTGAAAGGTTCAAGCGCTTAGGAGATGATCGTATGGAAGCTTGGTTGATCGGTGGCGGGACGGCTGTTGTGTTGCTGCTCGTCAGTATTATTGTGAGTGTGCGGAATCGGAATTCGCGCAATATTCAGTTTATTCCTGGGCTGATCGGCGTGCTGATTGGTGCATTGTTGCTATTGTTCAGTCTGTTCCAGCCGGGTTGGGCGGGCTTTGGGTATTTGATCATGGCGATTCTGATCATTCTTGGTGCGCTGGCAACGCTGTTTATTATGCTCGTTGTAGGCAAACGGATTGCAGGTCAGCGGTAAATTACTGCCAAGATGAACAGTATCTTCATAAATGAGGGATTGGTACTTGTTTTGCTACATCGAAACACGTTGTGTCTAGAATTGCACCTAATAACAAAAGCGCGTTTTGTCCTGTTCAGCAGGTACAAAGCGCGCTTTTGTTATATTCTAGTGAACCGCATTAGCTTTAGAGATTGGCGACGTAATTTACAATGTATTGAATTCATTGGGTCATGGGATGCAGCGGATTTGTTGAACTTGTGGGAACAACGCTGCCATCCACCTTTATCCCCCAACTGCGCCTAGCTGTTCCTCATTGTAAAAGGTCATCCGGTTCTTGCCCGCACGCTTCGATCTGTAAAGCGCCTGATCCGCCATCCGTACAATCTCAATCGGATTGTCGCTGTCCGTTGGATACAATGCGCCGCCGATGCTGCATCCGATCATCACTTTCTGGTATTCCAGCATGAAGGGACGATTCAGCTGCTCGATGATGGCAGCGCCGTATTCCATCCCCTGTTGACGGGATTGCTCGTATGGCGTATGCAATACCACCAGAAACTCATCACCGCCCAAACGCACGGTAATATCGCCTTCGCGGGACAGATCGGTCAGTCGCTGCGCGACCTTTTGCAGCAAATGATCACCTGCTTGGTGTCCAAGTGTGTCGTTGACCTTTTTAAATCCATCCAGATCGATATACAGAAAGCACAACTGGCGTTTCGTATCATCCAGTGTTGCCAGCGCTTGCTCCAAATACTGCTCCAGCGCGTTGCGGTTCGGCAAACCAGTGAGATGGTCGTAATGCGCCATCGTCTGCATCTGCCCCAGCTCCACGTCTTTTTGCGTAATCGAATGAACCATGCGCTTGAGGGAACGCGACAGAATATTGATCTCCTGAAAACCGCCTTTTTCCGGTAGTTCTACATCTTCACCAGCAGCAAGGCGGTTGGCGCGATTGGTCAAACGGCGAATCGGCGCGGCGATCTTGCCTGCCGTAAACCAGCCAATTAGCGCAAACACCACAGCTGCGCCGATCGCTGCCAGCGTTGTAAAGCGGTTCAACTCCGCTACTGAAGCCAGCGCCGTAGATTCTGGCTGACGTACGAGTACGGTCCAGCCGAGACCTTTGTAATCCATATAACCATCACCGTAGGCGTATCCGGTCAGATAGCTTTTGCCGTCCGGCCACTGCTCCAGCCGCCAGCCCGACTGACCCGATTGCGCCAATGTCACACTATCGAGCGGTAATGATGTGCCCACCATATCGTCCGGGCCAAGCAGTACCGTGCGGTCGTTGCGACTAACGATGAACAGATCGACATCCTTCTCGTCATGGCGCAGCGATGTTAGCATGGAGCGCTTGATCTCGCGTGCCCATTCCCAGCTCATATGCGCTGCCAGAACGCCAATCGTACGTCCTGAATTGTCCGTGACTGGCAGACTGATATCGACAAATTGCAGCGGCTCCCCACTCGGATTCGGAAGCAATTTGGCAAGCAATACAGCATCGTGAACGTCACCGATAAACTTTTGCTTGATGCCCTGCTGATAGACGGGACGCTGCGACAGATCTTTTCCAAGCAAAATATTCCCGGTCGATGCCAGTACTTTGCCTGTTGTATCCATATAAGCAATCCATGAGAACGATGGAAAACTAGTTTGCAGCTGATCCAGCATCTCATGAATATCTTCTGTCTTCACATTGTCGATCAGCACGGGCAACCGCGCCAGCATGTCCATTTCCCCGGAACGCGTCCACATAAAATTGTCCAGCTTGTCCGCCGTATCATATGCCGTACTGGACAACGATTCCCCAATTTCATTCTTCACACTATGCGCCGCATACCGATTGAGCACTAGCCCAAGCGTCAACGACAAGACGAGCGACAGCACAATAAATGTAATCATCAAACCCGTACGCAGCTTCACTCCCATACCATTTCCCCCACCTATGTGTATGCTTGCTGTATAACTAATAGTAACTGTATCGGCGGGAGGTATAGTTTAATGAAGATTTGATTGTTGAAACATGTAGATTTTTGGGTTTATATGTCGAAAATTTCATTTAAATCAACACATGTATATATACTAGACAGCATTGTACAAAGCATTTTTTTACGTTACAGTTAATGCCTATAGAACAATATGGGAGGGATTACAATGGATGCAAAACAAGCCGCAAAAATTGCACTGAACTACTTCAAAGAATTGTTTGGGGGCTATGACTATACAGATATTCGGCTTGAAGAGGTAGAAAAAGAGGGGGATTCTTGGAATATTACGCTAGGATTTCTGGATCGCAATCAAGAAGGCTTTTCATTAGGGCTTCGTTCTAGAGCGTATAAATCGTTTAAAGTGGATTCTACGAGTGGAGAAGTTACTTCAGTGAAAATCAGAACAATCCAATGAATCAATATATTAGTCATCTGATCACAAAGCATAGAGCAACTGGCGTCTTGATTGATACTAATTTATTGATTTTACTTTGTACAGGAAGATACGATCCATCATTGATTGGTAGATTCAATCGAACAGATAGCTTTTTACTCGAAGATTATATTCACTTGAATCGTATCATTGAACAATTCAATACCATTCATACTACACCAAATATACTGACTGAAGTTAGTAATCTCGTTAATTTGAAAGGCAAGAAATTAGAGGAGTTCTCAAGATTCTTATCGACATTTATTGAAGAATCTATGGAATGTTATATTCCAAGTATTGATATTGCCAAAGATAATGCTTTTAGCACACTAGGTTTAGCAGATGCCGCAGTAGTTATGTCAGCCCAAAAATACTTAATTATTACAGTCGATCTTCCTCTATATGGATATTTGTCCAATCTCGGATTAGAAGCGATAAATTTCAATCATATTAGAGGTATCGGGTGGTTAAGATAATATATCGTAGTCTCACAACCTCAAATAAAGAAGCTACGTATCATTACGTAGCTTCTTTATTATTGCTCTGCTATTCAATATCTTTCAACACATCCAGCAGCATCTGCTTGAACAGTGGACGATCAATACCTTCGCATACGCGTACATTCGCCTGCTGACCAAGCCGTCCATTAATATCGACTACGCTATAGCCGCGCGTCCATTCGCCTTTCGTTTCCACATCGACAAAGTACTCATGCGACTCCGTCATCACGGCTTCATTCGCCGCCACTGCCATGAGCAGCGTATCGGGATGCGTTGTACCGTTCAGACGATGCACCTGCTTGTTAAATTGCATCACCACTCGATTCACATCGATAAAAAATTGCGAACCGGACGTGCCAAGTGCCTGAATTTCTGCATGATCGTCGTCATCCATCAAGGAATGGCGTGTACACATCTCCCAACCGACCATCGTCGTCGGGATGCCGGAGCGTAGAACGATATGCGCCGCTTCAGGATCGACATAGAAATTGTACTCTGCCGCCGGAGTAATATTGCCGAGTGCATTGTTCGTGCCACCCATTACGTACAAATGAGGGATTTTCGGTACGATGGTTGGGTCTTTTTGGATCGCCATCGCGATATTGGTCAGCGGCGCAATTGCCAGCAGATGGATCTCACCCGGATATTGATGCACCGTTTGAATTAGAAAATCCACGGCATGACCGTCTGCTGGACGCTGGATCGCTGGGGGAAAGTTGGAACCGCCCATACCATCGCTACCATGCACATCCTCCACTGTTCGATGATGCTCTGCATTCCATGTCGTTAGCAGAGGACGCTCACACCCTTTGTAGACTGGAATCTGTCCATGTTCGCCACCTTTGCCAGCAACTTGGATCGTATAGAGTGCATTTTCTACTTCCTGATCGAACTGCACGTTACCACCAGTCATCATAATGCCTTGTACGTCAAAATGATGTAGTGCAATCAAAATAGCGATCGTATCGTCGCCAGCGGTATCGGTATCAATAATAGCTTTGCGTAGAGTAGTCATAAGGTTCTCTCCTGTTCGGGTAAGGATGTAGTACATTTAGAGCTATGATATTGATTGGAATCGTATTGATTGGAGCTATAAGTAAGCTGTATATAGATGAATTGCATGTAGATACATTGCATATAAAGGTGTGACATGACTAGTTGCAGATAGGATGGATACCACCGTCATTCGTACTACGTTGTCTTTTCGCATATACACATTATTCATCTCGCAGTGCCAGACCAGTACGCAGCGCATATGCCCAATCCTGTCTTCCGCGAGATGCTGCCTGCAATGCTGCACGTTTCCAATCGTAAACGATAGAGCGATGCGTCACATTCCAGCGTCCGTCGGTATAATCCAGCACAGCGTACTGTGCATGTGGAACACGCGATTCCATCACATGGTCATACGGCAGATCGTCATGATAGGCGGGCAAGCCGACGCTGCCCGGATTGATGATCATACGTCCGTCAGGCAAATATTTGATGCTCGGCACATGAGTATGAGCACACAGAATCATGGGCTGCTCAATCCCGTTTAGCAGTTGAAGTAGCTCGTCATCGGAACGCCATTGCGTGCCTTGTGGCTCAATCTTTTCCAGTAAAGGCACATCGTCTACTGTCGGCTGAGCATGGCACATGTACAGGTGTTCTGTTGTACGAACCAGTGGCAATTCCAGCAACCATTGAATCTATTCTACACGTAGTTGCTCTATCACATAGTCAAACGTGACATTAGGCGGCGCAATCGGATCGGTACGCTTTTGGAACTGATTCGGTTCGTCAGCGACACTGGTTATGCCATTCTCCAACTCACGATCCTGATTGCCACGAATGGAGAGAATCGTACGATCCATCAGGCGCTGCGCGGTTTCTCGTGGATAGAGCGCTCCATATACACTGTCGCCCAGATTGTAAATGTCCGTAATGCCCTGTGCATCGATATCGTGCAATACGGCATCCAATGCAGCGATATTGCCATGAATGTCTGCAATGATGGCGATCGGTTGCCATATGGTTTCCCTCCATTTCGTGCTGTGCTTGCTGCTCATGAACAGACTATTATTTTAGCCAGTCTGAATAGAAATTCCGGTAGCCTTCTTTCATGATCCGACTCGCAAAGGTGCTGAACGCGTAGTCCCGGTTGTCCTGCGAATATCGGCGCGGCGAGGAAGCCGCCATATTGACCAGCTCAAACCAGTTACGCTCATTACCAGCAAAGGAATGTGTGGAGCTAATATGGTCGTAGCACGGATGCTCTGGCTTGACGACGATCTTGCCCATCGCAAGCGCTTCGGTCAGCGGCATGGCAAATGTATCGAAGCGAGAACAGCTCCAGTATACCTTTGAGCTATTCATCAGCTGAAACACCTCATCCTGAGACAACGCAAATTGTAACTTCACATTGGACGGAATATCGTATTTCTTCATACTTTCGCGGTAACGTTCGCCGCCGAATACCATATATACTTCCTTATCCGGGTTGCGACGCGCGTATTCGATCACCAGATCAGGACGACGATTGTCTTCATCTCTGCCGATCCATAAAATGCGATTCTCTACAACATCGTCAGGATTAAAATGAGCTTCCGCTAGTTGCTCACTAAAGCCGATCGGAATCACATCCACATTCGTCACATTAAATTGCGACGCCATTTGTCGTTTAAGAAACGGAGTCTGTACGACCGCCCGATCCACCATACTGTAAAATGGCTTCATCATCTCATACCCGGTCAGCGCTGGATCGGGGAAGCTGTGCGGAAATAGTACACTCTTGGGCAAAAACATCTTTAAAAATGTAAACCCGGACACCGTATACAGCACATGTTCCATGTTATGACTATGTATCTGATCCAGCACGATATCGTAGTTGACCAGATCGCCCTTCTCATGCTCATAGCCGGGCAGCCAATCGTACCCGCTCACATGGCGCTCTGGCGAAATAAACACCACTTCCACGCCCAATTCCGCACTCAACGCCTTCAGCCGTTCCGCGAACACCCGCGGTCCCTGATTCTCGGTAAACTGGATTTTGCGCATAACCAATCCGATCTTTGTCATAAATCTGTTCTTCCTCCCGTCTGCCTGCAATATTCATTACCACTATATCGAGTTTGCCGCCATCTGCCAACTGTCCGACTGGATCAGAACGCACCAATAGCCCTGTAAGATAAGACGAACATGATCTCACAAGGCTGTTGGTATTTCTATTGGGTCGTTCTGTTGCTCTGTTCCTACTCTTGTCATTGCTCCGTCACTGCCTTGTATCACACTATACTTTAAATCCCTTCAGATCGGGTTGTTGCAGCAATTTATAATACAGATTGGTCGCATCCAAGCCACCAGTTTCCGAGATAGCGAAGTATGGAATCTGCCCTGCCTGAATATAACCAATCGATTGATACAGCAGATTAGACGGATCGCCGTCCCGAGTGTCCAATACGAGCAATATGCGATCTGCTTGCTCCGCAGCCTGCTGTGCCTGCTCCATCAGCAGACGAGCGATGCCACGGCGACGAAACTTGGGATGCACCATCAGCTTGGCAATATCGGCGCGATGAGCCCCGTTCGGTTTGCCACATAGCTGTACCTGTACCGTTCCCGCCAGTTGTCCATCCACCTCAGCGATTAGCAAAATAACACCCGGTGCTAGGACGCCTTCCCAGTATTGCCCCGCTTCCTGCTCCGACAACGGCGGCAAAAATCCAATCGATGCTCCATCATGTACGACCGCAATCAGCATCTCCGTGAATGCTGCCAAGTGGCTGTCCAATTGCTCTAATACGCGAATCTGAACCGATGTTGTCATATGCCCTCTCCCCCATGCAGGACAATGACGAGCATTGTCCTGCTACTGTATCTCATATTTCGTTGCCATCAGCGCCTGTCGGTTCTGTGTAACACGATATCGTTAGTATAAAATCCAGCAACAACGAGAAAAAGGGCAAACCGACGACGATCCTTTTCCGCTTTTGTTATACATTGTCGTTGAAACTCAGGTCGTTCGCTACTGCATGCAACCGTCGCAGCTCATTTCCACAACCAGCTACTCTTCTTGCCGAAACCACAATCTGCCAAAATCTACCCAGCCGCGCTCATTGATCTGCACACCACATAACGAAGGATGGAAGACCATCGCCGCCGTTCGCTCTGTCAGAAATACACAGCTATACGTCTGACGAAGCTCGTCATGTACCGCATCCAGCCAATCACTGGCAGAGAACAAGCAAGTATCATCCAAAACCGTAGCATGTATATTGGCAAGCTGTTGTTGCTGATTATGATAACGATCGCACGTCCCATTGTGAGCATCATGTTCAGACAGCAAACGGTCAGTCCATGTCTGTAACCTGATCAACGAATCCGCAGGCAATAAGCGGCGAATCAAGCTATTGCTAGACTGGATATATTCCAGCTGACGATATAGCCCACCACTCACAACCGCTTCAAATAGTAGCAAATCCGCCTTGGCTAGCACAGATTCACTATTCAGCTCTGACCATGACACAACCTGTACAGACAAGCGAATACCGATTGCAGCATAAGCTTCGCGCAGCCAATACGCTGCCCGCTCATGCCGCTGAAAGGTGTACAAATGTAGCTCGCTACCATCATATGCAGATTGCTGTACCTGTTGTATGGCGTACTGTATATCAGTTTCTATTGGAAAAGGATCGTTAGCAAAAAGGGGCTTTCCACTGTTTGTGTGATCCGATTGCAAAGAAGCAGCACGAAGTGCATGTTTATGCCACTGTTCCGCTTGCATTGGTGGCAAATGATCGGCTGTACCACTCCCATCGTGCACGGTCAAACCAGTTGCTGGCATGCCATACGTATCACCCAGCTCCATCATCATCGCCAGACGATCTACTCCATAACAGAATGCTTGCCGCAACGCCTCATCCTTTGCCAGTATGCCATGTCTGCGGTTCAGCATCAGCATGGATACACCAGTCGGTGTCTCCTGACGTGGTAAATGGTCAAACACGGCGGTATCGAATTCTCCAGTCAACACGGTCAATACGCCCGGACGATAGCCAGAAGACGCCGACATCTCCTGCTCTGGTACGATCAGAATCTCAATCTCGTCCAGCAAAGCCCCTTGCCCGTAATATGAATCAAAACGTTCCAGCACACATCTGCCCGCCGTACGTTCAGTCAGCCGATACGATCCGGTTCCAATCGGCAGCGTAATAGTTTCAACAGCATCTATTCCCGCTGGCATAATAGAGGCACCGCTATGACTGAGCAATAGCGGCAACAGACGGTTCGGCTGAGTCAGTTCAATGATCACCTTGTGCGGATCGACGGCATGAATCTCGTTTACCGTGTGCATGAGCCAGTGATGCGCATAAGCTCCACTCATGAGCCGCTGCAAACTGGCAACCACATCATCCGCCGTCAACAATCGATCATCATGAAACCGCACATGCTTATGCAGATAAAAGCTCCATCTCGTCGCATCCGCATTGCCTTCCCAATGATGCGCGATACCCGGCTGCAATGAATCGGTCGGCACATCGTATTCCACCAACCGACTGTATACTTGGTATATCAATTGTGTATCAAATGCAAACACCGCATCCGCCGGATCGAGACATACAATCGGGCGATAAATCGGCAGACGCAGCGTCTCTTTTAGCAGCACCGATGAATCCTGATTCCTCTGATAACCCTGATATCCAAAATAACTGCCCAACCAGTCCATAAACACAGACTGCACCTCCACCGGAACTCCCGGCTGATGCAGCCAGTCAAACGCGCCCTGTACATCCCCATGCTGTACCCGTTCCTTCGCTTCATCCAGCACGACCTGCGCCAACGGTCGGCAAAAGGTCAATACCGACGTATGACCACGTCCACGACCGGATACAAATACAATCCAGCCCGCTTCCGTCAACCGAGAAGTGATCAGGCGAGCATTGCGCGACGTACAGCAAAGCGCCGTTGCCAGTTCTGCCATCGTGACATGAAACGCTTCATCCTGACCGCGTTGCTGCCAGAATAGTCTCAACCGCACATACTCTTCAGCAAGCCGCATGATCGTGCACCTCCCTATGTATGTTACGCATATCCGCTTTTACGTATCGTTAGCCACCGATGTATACACTGCTCCAAATGCTCTGTAGTCTCCATCTGCTGGGCAAGTAGCTGCGCTCGCGGCCAGATCGGTGGCTCCTGAAGTAGATCCTTTTGAATTAAGAGCAGCATCCAGATGGAGTACACGATGGCGTACACCAGATAATCCTGCTCAAATTTGGCAAAGGAAACATATTCGCTCGTCAGCCCGGCTGCCCCTCGATCTGGTGCAACTGGTCGATCTGATTCATTTAGCGCTAGATCAGTAAACCAGTAATGTTCCAGCAAGGAATGACGCAGCGACGGAGTCATACTACGCGGAAACAACGGATGGGATAGATCGAGCAGATGATACACATCCCAGAACAGTGAACCTATATGGCTATGTTCCCAATCCAGCACCATTAGCTGCCCTTGTGGATTGACGCCGTAATTGCCAGCATGCAGATCGCCATGCAGCAGCACAGCTCGCTGGGATGATAGGCGTTGTACCGTTTCAGCGATATCCTGTTGCAGCCAACGTAACCATATATCCGGTTGCTGACGGATGTCGTCTATCTCGGTTACATCTGTAGCAGAAGCATTCCATGAGGATACTCTACACAGCGCTGGCAATTGCAGCAATATCTCCTCAGCCTGCTGCCAGCGTGATATGACCGATGAGGCAATATCAGGCAACGGCGGTTTTTGCCCGACTTGCGGAAATGGTGTCAATCGACTCACATCCACCCGATGCCAGCACACCATCTGCTCCACGATCTGCAATAGCTGCTTGTCACTATGAACATGATTTAGCACACCGATATCCTCCATCACGATCCAGCGTAACGGATGAACGATAAAGGATGTAGTAAGGGACGCTTCATGTTCAGCGTTGGCTATCCACTGATGGATGCCAGCCTGTTCTTCTGCCGGAGCAGCACAGACGAGCAGTTGCGGATACCGGGGCGGCATGGGCAAGCTTTCCAGCAGTGGCAACACTTGTACATACGCTCGGATTTCGCGAAAGGAATCTTCTCCCTGCGGAAGTGGTTTGTAAATATAGCTGCTGCCATCTTCCAGCCAAAAGCGCTGTACCGAATGCCCATGCAGCCCTGTATAGATAACCTCGCTATGTATTGCCAGCTGCGGATCCAATTGACCGTCATGCTGCACAAGTTGTGTCCAATCAACCGACTTCATATACTTCACCTCCTACTAATTTTCCGTGTGCGTGTGCGTGTGCGTGTGCGTGTGCGTGTGCGTGTGCGTGTGCGTGTGCGTGTGCGTGTGCGTGTGCGTGTGCGTGTGCGTGTGCGTGTGCGTGTGCGTGTGCGTGTGCGTGTGCGTGTGCGTGTGCGTGTGCGTGTGCGTGTGCGTGTGCGTGTGCGTGTGCGTGTGCGTGTGCGTGTGCGTGTGCGTGTGCGTGTGCGTGTGCGTGTGCGTGACAATTGTAGCGTCGTACATACTCGCATGCCAATACGCTATGTTCAAAAAATCCCGTTGCCACTCCAACTTTATGTATTACTATATCACGCCCCAATATCGCTACACCAAACACAACCTGACACCGAACAGATATGCTCTACTCCATCGAAAAGAATTGTACATAGCAAAAAAAGGCATCTTCATTCGGATGCCCTTTTCGTAGATCTATGGATGAATCTCATGCCTGTATACATACTATGCAGATCAAAATTCCTCATACTCCGCCGGATCTTGATCCCATAGACGCTTGTTATCTTTGCTGAACGCGGAGATGGTTTTCAATTGCTCGTCCGTTAGCTCAAAGTCGAAGATATCCAGATTCTCGTGCTGATGCTCACGCGAACCAGCTTTGGGAATCGGAACAGCGCCGAGTTGCGTATGCCAGCGCAAAATGATCTGCGTCGGCGTCTTGCCGTATGAATCAGCGATTTCTTTGATCCCGGCATCCTCCAGTACACTTTCGCCGCGTCCGCGACCGAGCGGGCTCCACGATTCGGTAATAATGCCATGCTTGTCATTGGCAGCACGCTGCTCTGCCTGTTCAAAATACGGATGCAGCTCTACTTGATTCAGTACTGGTGCAACGCCTGTTTCTTTAATAATACGTTCCAGATGCTCCGGCAGGAAGTTGCTGACGCCGATGGAGCGAACATAGCCACGCTTCCGCGCTTCGATGAGCGCCTGCCATGCTTCTACATATTGATCCTGTTTCGGATTCGGCCAGTGAATGATGTACAGATCAAAATAGTCCAATCCTGTGCGCAGTAACGATTCCTCTACGGTTACAAGCGCTTCGTCGTATGCGTGGTGACGACCGGGCAGCTTGGAGCAGACACGCAGCTGATCGCGCGGAACCGAGCTTTCGCGCACAGCACGTCCAACCGCACCTTCATTCTCATAGTTAAACGCCGAGTCGATCAGTCGATAGCCGACGTCGATCCCCTGCTTGATGGATTCTACACCTTGATGACCGTTAAGTGAGTAAGTACCCAGCCCAATCGCTGGAATGTCCAGTCCGTCGTTCAGCTTCTTGGTTGGAACTTGGCTTGGCATATGATAATTCCTCCTTATCCGAATGGATTACTAGAATGTCCTACTCTAGCACTTTAAACATATAGGTATGCAAAAGAAACCCATCTTTTTACAATCAAGATGGGTTTCCGATATGGTTCAATCCGTATATACGTTTAGAACGATTGGCACAAGATGTGAATACAAGCTGATTTTTATTCGTTTAACAACGAAAAAAAACATCCATATTTCTCATATCCTTGCCAATTCAGCGCTTGATCGCCTTCGTCCAGAATCCGCCGTGAAACTCGCGCGGCTCTACCATGATGACAAATGCTTTTGGATCGATCTCCAAAATGTTCTTATACAAATTCTCGCGGTTTTTGCGTTTGGCGAGAATCTCCATCATGATGCGTTCGCCATCGCGACCGTGACCGATCCAGGCGGTGACGCCGTAGCCTTTGTCGCGCAGCACTTCAGCGAGACGATAATTCGGTGCGTCGCTGATTACTTTGACGGTAATGTAGCCGAGGGCAATTTTCTCCTCAATCCACGACCCTAGCAGAATGCCCATGCCGTAACCGACCGCATAGACGACCAGACTGACGATCTGATCCAGATAGCTGAGCACCATATTCAAGCCGAGCACATAAATGACAACCTCCACGGTGCCAATACTGGCTGCCACATACTTCTGACCTTTGAGTGTCAGAATCGTGCGCAGCGTATACGCCGTTACATACACAATCTGAATCGCAAAAATAAACAGCAAAATCGTAAACATGTCACCAAAACACCTTTCCGGGCATTCCCCTCAGCTTCGCGTGCGCAGCATATTCTCTGCGCTTGCACAAACCTTCCGTCAGAACAACACAATTCCACCAAAAATCATCTTATTTTTAGCTGTGGAACCGATAGACCGCCTGCGTCATCGTTCTCTTTTAATAGTAAAATAAGAACATAAGTTCCCTTATATGGAAACAATATCGCAAAAGGAGCTGAACATCATGTCCGTTACGCAACCGTTAAGCGAACAATACAGGCAGCGGCTACGGCAGGCATCCTGGCGGATGCAGTACCGCGCCAAAACCAGATTATATCATGAAAAGGTAAGTTTGAATGAGCAAATCCAGCCATTTCCCGTAAAAACGGATGAAATGGAGTCAATTGTCATGCAGGAATGGATGCATAGCCTGCCTTGGGAAAAAGCAAAGCAGATTATGATCGGTCTGTACATGGACGGTCACAACGAACAGGAGCTGGCAGACCAGCTGCAAATCAGTCAACAGGCGGTGAACCGATGGAAGCGCAAAAGCTTGCAATTCCTCTCTCAGACGAGCAATTTATGACCTTACTGCAACAAGCGCGTCAACCGGATGGACAGCAGGCAATGTTGAAACTGCTGGACTATTACGAGCCGGAAATGCGCCAGCTTAGTCGTTACATGCATATGGCACCCGAAGACGCGATGCAGTCGCTGCGACTGGAGCTAATTGAGCTGCTCAAGGAGCAGCCGCCAGTTGTGTAACATAGTCCGCGATATCCACCCGACAGCAACAGCAACAGCAACAGCAATAGCAATAGCAATAGCAATAGCAATAGCAATAGCAATAGCAATATGTGTCAGTATCGCTATGAATCCGGCAAAAATCAAGTTCATGTCCTCATCATTTGATACAATTTCTTCACGCTTCAATCACTGTATGTTCGTCAAGGCTCAAGCTTGTACTAACGCCGACAATTCGGCGGCGAAGACCTGTTCTTTCCGTTCATTAAAAGTAGATAACAGCACCGTAACGATACCAGTCTCTCTTCGTTTCGGCTGTACATCGAGCACCTTCACTACCGTATGCAACACATCGCCGGGACGTACTGGACGAATGAATTTGACGTTGTTCATAGCAGTTCCAGCGATCACGTCTTCGCCGTAGCTGCCAGTTTCTACCCACAATTTAAACGACACTGCCAGCGTCTGGATACCGGAAGCGATAATGCCGCCGAAACGTCCAGCACTGGCTTTTTCTGCATCCAAGTGCATATATTGCGGATCGTATTCTGTTGCAAACGCATGGATATTGTCATCTGTCATCGTTAATGTACCAGTCTCAAATGTCTGACCGATGTAAAATTCATTCAACTTCATCTCTCGCACCTCTTACGTATAGGATCTGTAGCAGGTCAATCGAACTCGGTTAAGTATGCGCGTCCTCTGTTATTTCCGTCAACTCTCTTGCGCACACCGCTACCAATCTCTGCTTGTACAGCAAAGGCCCCCTGCATGCAGGAGGCTTGTGGGTTTATTTAGGAGCATGTATCAGGGAGCGCATACTTCGATAGTTCCGAGATTATTTTCCGATCACGATTGTGGCGGTTGAAGCACTTCTTTTTCCACTTCTTCCGGCCAGTGCAGCTGTACGCCGCGATGCGTTAGCAGCTCCTGGTAGCGACTGACATGCTCGCTGGAAGCATACACCTCCTGCGGTGTCAATTCATTGGCAATCGCATATGCCGCTAGATACCCCGCCGCTTCACCAATATTCCACTCGACTGGATGTAGACGATAGCAGCCGCCAGCAATTTGGGTCATACTAATATTTTTGCAGGCAGGCAGCAAGTTTTTGACACGTACCGGAATAAGCGAACCTAGCGGAATCTCGAACGGATAATTCGGAATGTAAAAGGTACGGTGCGTCTTCACCGTCGGATGCAGATCGAGCGAATAGCTGCCGATGCCGACGCTATCTTCGTAGCGCTTGATTCCCTGTTCGCCGCGTAGCTCTTTGCTCACATCATGCTCGTTGATGGTGTACATGCCTTTGATCCGGCGCGATTCGCGGATATATGGCGATTTGGCAAGCCCATCTTCCGTACCGAGAATATCGCCGCGCAAACGGATACCCGGATAGCCTTTGCCACCATCTAGACGCGGTGCTTCGGTTTGCAGCCAATAGACGAGTGACAGCGTCAGCTGGCGCGCACTTTCCAGATTCGGTAGGCGTTCTTGTAATGGCACACCTGTCACTGGACCAGCGTAATAATCGTTCATCGCCCAATTGAGCAGACTGACTTCGGCGCTCAGCTGTTCCGTCCAGATCGCTGGATCGACGATGCGGCGGTAATCCCACAATGAAGTAACACCTTGCTCATTCGGGAACAATGTAAACTCCTTGAGCTTACTCGTATCGTTGGCATCTGTCGCATACCAGCTCAGAATCGGATACTCGGAAAAGGAAGGCTTGTATGCTTTCCAGTATTCGTACTGCTCTGGCTTGTCGATGGTAAAGTCGCCACCTTCGATATAATCCACTGCTGCCACATGGGTGATCGACTGCATATCCAGTGGCTCCGCTTCATCCAGCGCATGCGGCTCGTTCGTTTGCGATTTGGATTCAGCGCCGCTCACATACTCTGTACCGCTAAGTTCCAGCAGATCGCCTTCATCTGTACCGTCGAGATAGTAGGTGCCGATCAGTGTGGAATAGCGAGAATCGCAATCCCCGGTATGACGCACGGTTACGGATACAATCTCATCATGCGCCGTCACGGCTTCCACTGGTTCGGTATGGTATAGCACTTCAATGCGTCCAGTGTTGAGGTACACCGCCAGCATATCCTCCAGCACTTGTAGCGCAATCTTCGGCTCATGTGCCAGTCGACTCACCCAGCCATTGCCAGGATTGAGGATCGGATTTTCCAGCGCTTCTTCGGTCAGAGGATAGTTAAGACGATAATATTCACGCACCCGTTCCCGGAATTCGATAAACGTTCCCGGCGCGCCGATGCCTTTTTCAATCCAACGATGTTCATCTGGCGGCACTGCCTGTGAGGTGAGCTGTCCGCCAATCCAGTCTGTTGGCTCGGTCAAAATAACCTTCAAGCCCTGACGGGCAGCCGCCAGTGCGCCCAGCGTACCGCCGAGACTTGCACCGATGACGATAACGTCCGCTTGTAATGTGCGGTAGCCGGTTGGCGGCTGATTCGTCGTTTGCAAAATCGATTGCTGTGTATGGGAATGATGATGTTGACTCATAATTTGGTACTCCTTTCGGCTGATCATGTAGTAGTTATGCTAGAAATGAAAAGACAACGTTCATTGTAGACGGACAGATAATCCAACCTCAAACATACGGTTCCACGGCATATAGCAGTCTCGAATCTCGATCGTATGCCCTTCTTGGGTGAGATAGCGGGCGATAAATTGCTCTAATCCTGTACGCACCATCTCGGAGACAAGTCCGCGCGGTCCATCTAGCCGGAATTTATCCAATCCGAGTTCTTGAATTGGACCATTGCTGAGCGCCTTGCGGACAACCGAATCATATCCGAAGTCCTCCACATACCGCAGCGCCAGAAAATGGTCATGGCGACGACTATCTCCATATTGTGCGTACAGCATCGACTGGGCAATAACGGTGCCGAGCGTATTGGAGCTTGTATTCCAGCCTGCATATCCAGCGAGACGGTACAATATTCCTTTTTGCCGTAACAGATCTAACAATTCCAGATCTCCACCGTTGGCATATGCAATATCCGCGATGGCAACGACAGGACGTTGCGGTGGACGGCGATCTGTCGCAGAAGCAGTATGCTCAGGGAGCGAATGCGATTCGTAAGAAGTCGCATCTGCCGCATCCATTTCATCGCGGGCATGAATCTTCCTTCCATTTGCCAGTTCATCTGTTATGTCGTTAACAACTGAAGCATCGTTCTCCGTATGCGGCGCTTCTTCCGCTGCAAGGTAGGTGGCACGATATGCCGCTTCCTGCTTGCGATCATGCTTGCTTAGCAAATATGCGGCATACTCGACCAGCTCCACCACGGTACGCTCGGTATCATAGTTGGCAGACGGCGCGCCCTGATTGACGGCTTCGCCCATTTTCTCGCCCGGTGTATTCACCAGCAGCACGATATCCGCTTCTGCTGAACTGTCAGCAACGATGCCACCGGCAGCGATAATCTGGTATTTTAACGTTTCGTATAACCGCCGGTCTTCGTACGCTGGAATGATATGTGGCCCTTCTACTGAGCCAAATCGTGGATAGATCAGCGGTACAGCATTGTTAAGCGTATTAACCATGCGTGCGACCAGTGTACATCCGACCTCGTCTGCCCCGGGATACATGTACACTCTTGTCCCTAATTGCCGCTCCCGAATGCCTGCTCGCACAAGCTGCTGATCGCGCGCAGTATACCCATATGGCGCTGAATCGTCCTGCGGGAAAATTAGAAAATCAATCGTGCCGTCCGCCACATATTCCAGCGCCAGTCGATTGGCTTCCCGGTTAATCGCGCGGCGACCGAGATAGTCGTCCAGTACCTCCTGCGGCAGACGGCTATTGATGTCATCCAGCTCCGCCTGCTCCTCTGTCGTCAGCGATTGTACTTCTGACAGATGCTCCAGATACCCTTTGCGGAAAATCTCGCGTCCCCAGTCAGCATAATAATCCGGCTCCTCATCTGACGACGAATATTGCGGACAACGCATGATCAGTTGAAACGCGTAGATGATCAGCTGCGGGTTGTTTTCTTTTAATGTGCGTAGATGCCGCAAGCGTTCGGCAATCTCTTCACTGCTCCATTCGTGCAGTCGGGAAGGAACGATGCCGCCATATAACAGCGTATCGAGCGACAATACCGCTCCGCTGGCTTGTCTCGTTTCCATTTCCGTCCATGTCCATAGCCGGGATGTATCGGCAGGTTGCTTTTTCTGCCCCATCCATTCAATCGGCGGACGCAGCGGCTCGTAATCCGTCGAACGAGCAAGCCGATACGGAAAATGAAAATTGCACGGTCGCTCGTCCAGCGGCATGATAACGATCTGTCCTTTTGTACCAATGGTTGTATTCATGATTATGCAGACTCCTTTGGACGTATGTAGTGTCCGCAGACAGCAGTCGATGATCAATCGGCAGACTATCCGCGAACGAACGTACATGGATGTTAGACGATTGCTACATTCATACAAATTTACCCATAGTTAAAAACATCTGTATTTCCATCCAAACATATTACGACGCAAAAGTAAAATTTCAGTGCTGTTGTATCGTGTGGATTGCTTTACGATTGCCTAACTTCTCATGACTACCAATACGTGTCTTGAGATACGGTTCCCGCTCGTGCATACGTGTCGTCCGTTACATTGGAGGGCTGGATTGCCAACTGCCCATACAGCAGTGAAACGTCGCTTAGATTCAAATTATGGTAGCTTTCGTCAATCCCTTTACCGATGATCATGATGCTTTCATACATTCCCGGCTGGACGGCAATCGGATCTTGTAACAAGCTAACATCATCTTCCGAAAACATATGAATCGCAGTTAACGCTCCACTACCGATCGGAATCCACTGTTTGTTTTGCAATCCATAAATGGTGTATTGATGCTCCTCTTGCGCTTTGACATGAGTTCTCGTTCCACTTGTCAACTGCAAGCCAGTCAATGAGATCGGCTGTGGGAAGGATAAGGTGATGGCTTCGCCCTGCTGCAAATAATAATACGTACTCCGATCACCATCCACAATCTGGTAAGGATCACGGTGTTCACTGCTGCTTACAATGGTGCCTGAAGGAACTGCTTGCCCTTGCACACCAGCGGTAGCTGCACCGATAATCTGATCTGAAGCGTTCAGCATCTGATCACCAATACGGGGAAATACTTGAAATGCATATTTCTGTCCATTGATGAGTCCTTTGACGGCATATCCCTGATAGGCATCTGCACCAACTTCCACACGATGAATATCTTTTTCGTCATACACCGGACTGTATTCAATTACATACTGATCTACATCGTCTACAGCATTCCAGCTTAGTGTGGTCTGTCCATTGCCCGCGACTGCTTGGAGTCCAGTCACGCTATCTTTGTCCGAGTCCCACAAAATCTCATATAACTCATTGGTGTCTGTCGACTGGGCAGTAATATGAATCTCATCGTAAAATCCTACTGTCACCGCAATTGGTTCCAGTCTGACAGGACCTGTTTGCTTGGTAAGATCATACGTTTGTTGCCCGATCATCTTCTTTTGTCCATCTTTGAAACCATATACCGTATAGGAATTCGTGGCGTTACGTGGCACAGCCGCGATGATCTGTACCGAACGTAGATGTAATGGCGTATGGAATTTCATTCCGTAGGTTACTAGCTTCTCCTTATAATAGGCTGCCGAACCCCAAGTATCATCGATTTTGCCGTCGGCTATATTTCCGAGCATCAAATAGCCTCTATAGCTATTTGATGAAAATTCAGTACCTTGCGGAATGATTCGTGCATTAGTTGCTAGTATTGCCTGATCCGACGAGTAATTGCCAACTTGCCCGTTTACAACTGGTGCAATCAAGACGTGCATAATTTGCTCTTTGGGCAGGTTGCGGATCGTCCAGCGGTTGCCAGATTGTATATCCTGCGGTGACAATTCCACCGTATTCGTATAATTACGAATCTCCGAACCGTAACGAACGATGTACTTGTCCGCACCGGGAACTGGTGTCCATGTCAGCACAGCTTGATCACTCAACGGTTCTGCTTGCAGGTCGCTGATATACGGAAGATCCGACAACATATGAATAGTAGCGATTTCCAATGTGCGAGAAGGCAACATTTGTACAGCTTTATACGTTAGCCGGATGGCATCATATCGTCCCGGCGTAACGGCGCGAATCTGCTGCTTTTCGCTTGTCTGCACTTGATCGAGATCAATGTCCTTCCATTTGCCGCCATCCTGACCTTCTACCCGATACGCAGTATTATCGTTATGTTGCTTGTCAAAATAGTATGTCGTTAACGCATTCACATGGATTTTTTGTGGAAACCGTAGCGTGATAATGGCATCCTGCCCCTCATCCTTCCAACCGCCACCGTTAGCAAGTCGCGTCCACTTTTCTCCACTCAATTCGCCTTGTGGCTGGGTAGTAATACGCGTACCGCTCATAATCGGTACTTCGTACGTTTTTACTGTTGCTGGCTGTGTCTCAGATTCGGCTGCTGCATTTCCCGTTGGTACTATACTGAATAGCAGCACCAGAATCATCATCATCGATATACCATACCGCAACCCCTTATTCCTTTTCATTATGTTCCCTCCTCTTCTAGATCCAACACGTTGTTCTTGATTACATGAGCGCTGTATCACATATGCCTATGTACTGCCAGCCACAAGTTGCTCTAACTGAACTGTACATAGTTTATTTGTGTGCGGCAGTATACGACTGAATATGCACATTCTATTGTGTTGCCGTCGCTATCCAGTAGCCTGAATTCTATCTCCTCCTATCTATAAGGAAAATATGGAGCATTTTTACAACCAGTATCCAAAAAAAGATGGCATCCCAGCCATAATCCCACTCCATGAAGGTTATATGTATACAGCAGTACGAAAAAAAGGGACAGGCGAATCGCCTATCCCTTTACCGCTCCTGCCAGACCTTCCATATAATAACGCTGGGTGAACAGGAACACGACGATGATCGGGATGACCGATATGATCGTGCCTGCTGCAATCCAGCCAAAGTTATACGAAAACTGTCCATTCAAATACGTAAGTGCCGCGGCGAGTGGATATTTCTCTGGGTCGTCCAGTACGACGATGGGCCAGAGGAAGTTGTTCCAGAACGCCATTACTTCCAGCAGCATAATAACCGCGATGCCCGGCTTCACTAGCGGCAAGACGAGCTGCCACCAGATGCGCAGTTCAGACGCGCCGTCCATTTTACCGGAATCTCGAATCTCGGACGGAATGCCGAGAAATGTCTGTCTCATGAGGAAAATATTAAATACCGATACCGCCGCAGGCAGCACGACGCCAAGATACGTATTGCCTAGATGCAGCCACTGGATTGTCAAATAATGCACAATCATCGCGGTCGCCGACGGAATGATCATTGTCGCAATCAGAATCGCAAACACGGTATCTCTGCCGCGAAAACGGAACAGCGCCAGCGGATACGCCGTCATACACGATAGCACAATATTGCAGACAACTCCGATCACGGTAATGATTACCGTATTCATAATGTAACGTGGGAAATTCATATAATTCCATACCTGCGCATAGTTGGCGAAGTCAATAAATGTCGGCAAGATCGCTGGCGGATTCGCAAACACATTGCGCCCCGGCATCAGCGATACGCTGAGTAGCCATAGAAACGGGCCAGTCATAAACAGCGCCAAGATCAGTAGCAGTAGATAGGTAAGCGTATAATTCAGCATCTTTTTCATCCGGCGCGCCGTCACACCAGATGATACGGCACGGTTACGGGAATGCTCCATCGCATTGTTCATGAGTACGTTTGTACACCGCCTTTCCGGTTCAGACGGAACACAAACAGGCTCAGTGCGCCAACGATCACGCTGACGATCAGACCGAGCGCGGACGCATAACCAAAGTTGAACTGCTCCAGACCCTTCTGGTAAATGTACAGGCTGGACGTTAGTGTCGCATTGCCCGGTCCGCCATTCGTCAGTACGAACATCTCGTCAAATACCCGAATGGCACCCATTAGCGAGATTAGCGTACAAAATAAAATATGCGGACGCAGCAACGGAATCGTAATCCGCAAAATTCGTTGCCAGCGCCCCGCTCCGTCGATCATCGCCGCTTCGTACAGCTCTGACGGAATCCCTTGCAACCCGGCAAGGTACAGCACCATATAATAGCCAAGCCCTTTCCACATCGTGATGAACATGAGCGCATACAGTGCGGTACTGCTTGTGGATAGCCAGCCGATTTGCTCCTGAATCAGACCGAGCTGCATCAGGATATAGTTGATCACCCCGTTGCTGCTGAACAGCCAGCTCCACATGAGCGCGACCGCCACCATTGAGGTAACGACCGGAATGTAGTAGGCGGCGCGAAATGCCTTGATCAGCGGCAGGCGAGTATTGACCAATATCGCCATCAGGATAGACAGGATCTGGATGCACGGTACGATCAGTACATATACGAGCGAATTCCAGAGTGAAGTCAAAAAGCTTTTGTCATGTACGGCAGTAACATAATTGTCCACGCCGACATAGTGGGTTTCTCCAATGACCGAATAATCGGTCAGGGACAGCGGAATACCGTATACAATCGGCCATAGCACGAATACGGCTACAATCAGCAGACCGGAAGCCATGAAGGCCCACGCGGCAAACGTCTCGGTTCTCATCCATCTCATCATGCTCGTTCACCGCCTTTGAAGGGTCAGGTACGTTCTCATTTATAGAGGTGACTGTTGACTGGGTATCGTCGCGACAAGGTGTACGCCACTAGATGACGTCCGATTTGAGATGCGCCCGATGCGAATCCTACACGTTCACAATCGGGCGCACTGGAATTATTGCTTCAGAATTTGGTTTACTTCCTGTTCGGCGGTAGTCAGTCCCTGCTGCGGGTCTTTGCCGTTCAGGAAAATCTCCTGCAATTGCACAGCAATCGCAGAGTTGATATCACTGGCATTCGGTACGCCGACCATATAATCGACCGCCTTGTCCAGACTTTCGGCGGAAGCGACCTTCGCCTGCGATTCTAATGTATTGTCGTTCTGCGTAAAGTACGCGTCCTTGATCGATTCCTTCGTGCTTGGCAGCGTATTTGCCGCTTTGGAGAAGGAGGTCTGGTTTGACGCGTCGGTCAGGAATTTGGCAAATTCTGCTGCCTGCTGCGGTGCGCCCGATTTGGCAGGTACGACCAGATTCATCGTATTGGACAGACGCACATCGGCTTTGCCTGTCGGCAGTGGCACGGCGATGGTGTTTTTGTACACATCCGGCGCAGCCGTTTTAATAAAGTTGATAAAGGTCGGTCCGGCGATCTCGAACGCCGTCTGCTCGCTGGAGAAGTACTGAATTTGCTTGTCAAAATTAGAATCCTCGCCGACCAGTACGCCTTCTTGAATCAACTGCTGCATATTGCGGATCATATCGAGCGCAGCAGGTGTATTGAAGGCGGCAGCCGTTTTGTCGTCATTCAGAATGGAGATGCCTTCCACCGGGAACAGACGCGCGGCAAAGGTCAGCGCATACCCGCTAGCACCCGTTTTGGCTTTAATCTGACGCGACCATTCGTTCAGCTCATCCCGCGTCTTGGGCGGATTGGCAGGATCAAGTCCCGCCTGCTTCACCAGCCGCGTATTCATATACAGCACTTCCGTACCGGTATACCACGGCAGCGCATACGGCTTGTTGTCCAGCACCGTGGAATTGAAGATGCCGTCAAAATACGAAGACCGTTCGGTATCGCTCAAATACGGCGTCAGATCCGCCAGTGCGCCCTTAGACGCCATCTGATTGGCAAATTCGGTATTCAGATTCACCACATCCGGTACGTTGCCACTCGCAATTCCGGTTAATAACTTATTAGAGATGGCATCGTATGGATAATCACTCCATTCGACCGTGACGCCGGGGTGGTTTTTTTGGTATTCTGATATCAGGTTATTAAAATAATCGTTGAATGTCGGTTGCAGGGCAATCGTCCAGAATTTAATCGTTATCCGTCCATCTTCTTCTTTATTACTCCCGGCATCCGATCCGCACGAACTGAGCACAGAAGACAATAATGCAGCCAGCAGACACAGCACCGCTAATCGTCTGACTTTTTTATTCACAGGCTTCATTCCTTTCTTGGTATCATCCGGCTTCTTCTGCTCCACCGTTTCCGTACTCTACATCCTATGTAGCATGAAGTGAGAATTTTTTCGCCTTCGTCTCGCATTATATCAAATTAGAATGTAACAAAAAAGGGATGAGCAGGAATTAAAAGGGAATCCTATGCACCAATAAACAGCAACTCTGATTAATTATCAGCAAAGAAGGTGAGTTAGATGCAAACCGCATGGATTTTGTTGGCAGTCGGAATGATTGCCGTTTTGTTCGTACTGGTCTGGATTGCGCTTATGCTTGCTTCCGGTCAGCGCAGACTGCCGAATAACAATACACCGCGTCCGCGTGTGGATCACGATTCCAATACCGACCCACATCACGACGCACCGAATGTCGTACATCTCGCCTCCTTCCGCCAGCGCCGCAACGGAAAAGGCAAAGAAATAAAGCGCAACAATTCCCAGCCAGAACCGATTTTGAAAAAAGAAAATGTAGCAGAGCTGCACAAAAAAGCAGTACCTGCCACCGTTCGACCGCTGCCGTTGTCCAAATCTGGCGATGTTCCGGTCAAACCAAGACTGCAAAAATGCTCCTACTGCAAAAAAGAAGTGCATCGGCTGACTTTTTATGCGACCGATGAGGGCGGGCTGGTTGGTGTCTGCAAGGACTGCGAGCCGATTGCCAAACGTCAGAATCTGCTGCCGCTATAATGTGCGATGGCATGCATAATCATTCGCAAGGCATTTTAAAATGAAACAGGTGAGAACGATGCAGCATATACACCAGGAATCATCGACAGCGGCTCAGGGCGAGCCGCCAGTAACGGAAGCGCATTCCACCGCTGTCGTACAGCAAACGGCGGACAGTAAAACCTGTTCCCGTTGTGGCGGCATGTATCCGCTCTCGCACTATTTGAAACGAACCGGACGCAAATCGGGACGTTCCAGTCGGCGCGGAACGTGCCGCGACTGCCGTAAACAATTGAAAGCCGCCGCTCAGGATGGATTGATGGTAGAATCAGGGTCTGTCAAGCAAGAGCAGAAGCTACCGCTGCCTGCACCGCATCATCCTGCACCTGAAATGACGCTGACGAATACAGTTCATTCGCCGCAACATGCGCAAGAGAATCATGTTACGATTCCAGCCGTCTCTATCGTGACCGCTCGTCCGGTACGCAGTCTGCCATCCATTGAGCATAAAGACATTCGCGGACACGGGCTGGATCTTGCTGTGCTTCGTCCGACCCGGCGCGGCATTGTGCATATGCGTGGACGCACAGACAAAGGTCGCCGCTGGCATCAGGAAACCGATCTGGAGACAGCAGCAACGCTAGTACGCGAATATGCTGCTGTTGTAGTCAATCGACATACGATTCGTCGTCTGTACAGCAACCGTTCGTTTCGTAAATATATTTTGGAACGAGATCAGTATACATGCTACTTCTGCGGCGGTTCTGGCGATACGATTGACCATCTGTTGCCACGCGCACGCGGTGGACATACGACACCGCTAAACTGCGTATGCGCCTGTAATCTGTGCAATCAGACGAAGGCAGATCATGATCTGCATCATTTTATCCAACCAGTCGATTCGCCTGACGGCGTGCACGAAGGTAGTTCATCCTGAGCGTTACGAACAACATTATTCCCAATATCACAACGGTAGCGCTGATCTGATAATGTGCATATAGCACAGATGTATGACCGGATGACATCCAGCTTATGGAAATTCACGGGCGAATTCCGGTTTTTTCTATTGAAGCCGCTTTCTTCATGCTATATGATAAAAGCATCCTATGCAGTGCGTTGGAGGTCATGATGAACAAATATCAATTTATCTGGTGTGAAGGCGTGCTCGGTTATGGTGGGCTAACTTCACTAGGGGTAATGGCGATGCATTATATGGATCATACCTTTGTTTTGACGCTGCACGGAATCTGGAATGAAGTGTCCCGAACCGTGCCTTTGTTTTTGCTGTGCGGATATTTGCTGGGCGAAATGATCTGGCGCTGGAAATCTGCCCGTTCGGAAGCTGAGAAGCCTTAACAGAGCTGCATGCTATGGCGATTGCACATATCATTGCACATGTAGGTGTAGTGCCTATCATGTACTGACAATATAAATCTATGTATCTTCAACCATACAGTCACACCAAACATTCACACCAAAATGCAGCCTGTCCGCCGTTGATCCGGCAAGACAGGCTGCTTTGTTATGCGTCATTATGATGCGTGCGTCATCCATCTTGTATCTATACTGAAACAGACCTTCTTCGCTGGTACGGATATTCTTCACTTATTCGCGTCCACGATTGCGCGGCAACATCGGTTCGCCTGTGGATTCCGGCTCATGATGACGCAGCAGATCCAATTGCCGCAAAAATTCATTCAGTCGCTCCTCCGCCTCATCCAGCGCATGCTCGACAGCGGACAAATCCAGCGGTGTCTCCATCAGGTAGCGACGTGCTTCTTCCTGCGCTTCAAAACTACCCTCCTGCGCGGAAACAGCCAATCGGATATCGCTCTCTGTCTGCATATCTGTTAACTGGCGAGCTGCATCGCGATGTTGTCCGCTGATTGCCTCCCAGCGCTCCATATCCAGCTTTTTGCGCAAATCCAATTCATCCAAATATCCAGTCAGCTCCAGACGCAAAGTATGTACGCGATCAAACAATTCCCGTATGCGCAGACTGTATTCGTACGCCTGCCGATAGGAAGGGAGATCATGATTCAAAGCAGAGGTAATCTGTGGCAACAACGAAGCCGCCTGTTCCAGCAATTGCTGCATCTGCTCATAGCGCTGCTGCTGTCTCGTCATATGCACCTCGGCATACACTCCACTCAACTGCTGCAACTCGCGTTCATACCATTCCGGCAACAGCTCATATTCCTCCAAAATCCGGGTCGTTTCATCAGCAGTATGCACCGCTTCATCCCGAAAACGGATCAATTCGCTCACCAGCTGGCGGCTATCCTTCATTAACTGATCCACATGTTGCCTTAGAGCCAGCGCACGGGTCTGATCGCCGCGTGCTTGCAACTCGCGCCATTGTCGCTCTTCCATTCGTGCTTGCTCCAGCAGTAAAAAGGGATTCTCGGCACGAACATTCAATTTCTCGCGCTCGACCAGCTCATGCAATTCAGCGGTTACATGATCGATGGAGTGCAGCGAATGCGATTCCGCTAACGTGGCGGTCGTCGATGACAGCAACGGACGCGTAACTCCGGCAATCATCTCAAAGCGCTGCTGAAGCTGCTCCGGTTCGGTTGCCCAAGAGGAGAGTTCATTTTCCAATCGATTCAGCTCGCGTCCGGTACCTGTTAACGACCAGATGGACATAGAGAGCGATTGCAATACTTGGCGCCATTGCTGGACGTGTTGTAGCTGCTGCTCACCGTCGCGCTGAATTTGCTCTAGCAATAGCGACTGATCCCGGCTGACTCGTTCTCGTTCCAGCAAGGTAAACAGCTCGGAATCCAGCAGTTCGTGCAGCACGGTATCCAGTTTATTCAACCGCTGCCGCAGCAGGGAGCGGCGTTTGCGCAGCTTGCGCGTCCGTAGCGTAAACAAAAACAGCACAATGGCCGCTGACAATAACAGCACGGTAGCAATACCCAGCATCAATTGACGCAGCGTACTAGCGTTGAAGCGAGATTCCGCCTGATCATTGGCTGTGGCAGTGCCATCATTTCCAGCACCATTCTCGCCACTCGACGTATCCCGCAATCCGTTCAAATACTGACTGACCGCAATGACACCACCAGCGATATCACCGTTTTTGGCATACGGAACAAACTGGGTATCGGTGACCCCTTCCACCGTCCGTGCATTGCTGGCAGCGATGCGTTCCGCCAGTTCTTCATTTTGAAAAACGAGATGGACATAGTTCGGATTGCGGGTAATCAGCAGCAGCAACTGGTCGCCGCCCATCCCTTCTTCGTCGTATACTTCATTGGCAAAACGACTGCCCTCGGTCTGGGTGTAACCGTTCACAGTCATAACCTGCAATGTATAATGATGACCGGTCAAAGCTTGATTGATCCGTGCCGTATCTTTTTCCGTAAACATGCCAGTGTAATCGGTAACATGACCGTTACGATAACCGCCACTTTCGGAAGCATAGGTCATCATTGGCAGCAAACTGTTGCTCAGCATCAGCAGCCCTATGATCAATAACCATTGCCACCGCCATATGAATATCGTTTTCATCCTGTTCCCCTTTATTCCAAGGTGCGGAGCTATAATCCTTTACAGTATGCCGTAATATCATCATCTGTACAACGTATTATGATACAATTATAGGCAGAAAAGAAAGCAGAAATTAACAATAACAGGCAGTAATTTGAAGAATATTGTGCAAAATCGACCGGAAATGCTAATTTGGGGGTTCTGCTGTTGTGAAATGAGAGATGAACGCGCGACGTTCCACTGTCTCCCTGATCTTTTACAGAAACGAGGTATAACGATGAATACATCCACACATACAACGGAAGCAAGATTGCTATCGCTGAATACCGGTATGCCGGTACATATCGAATGGAATGGCAAATCTGTCTACACCGGTTATGTCAAAACGCCGGTTCATAAGCCTCTATTTATGAGTGAGAACGGTATTGAAACAGACGGACAAGGAGATTTGAAAAATCATGGCGGACCGGATAAAGCTGCCTGCGTTTACTCTGCTCAGCATTACCCATGGTGGAGTCAGGAAATGAATCGTCCTTTTGAAGTGGGCGCATTTGGTGAGAATTTTACGGTGAGCGGATTGCTGGAACAAGATGTATGCATCGGTGACGTATATACGATTGGTACGGCGATCGTACAGGTGAGTCAGCCGCGCCAGCCATGTTTCAAGCTGTCCGCACATCTGGAACGTCAGCAGATGATCGTTCGTGTACGGGAAACGGGATATTCCGGCTTTTATTTCCGAGTGTTACAATCTGGCGAGGTGACAGCTGGAGATACGTTCCAATGGAATCGGCGCGAGGGTCATGGGACAACGATTGCGGAGTGTAACCGCCTGCTGTATCACGAGAAGGGCGATACGCCTGCATTACGTAGCGTACTGGAAGAACCAGCGCTCGCGTCTTCCTTGCGCAAACATCTGAGCAAACGCCTAGTAGACAAGGTGTAAGATCATTATGCAAGCGGTGGATCGTAAAGATGGACTCGTATGGTCGTAGAACTTCGAACGGCTAGTCAGCGGTGCTTATATGATCGCAGAATTGCGAGGAAAGGCGATATGATGGGGAGATCGATAGAAGCTTCACGTCAATGACTATACTTGTACATTTGCAAGAATTGACTATCGTCCATAGCAATAACGTTTTTGCGATAAAATGTATGTATATCGGTTTCATTCCCTGTCGGATTCGATTATTCTACTCATAAAGAAAGCCTGCGGTGCTGGATACACCACAGGCTGGAAATGATAAGATCGGCGGACATACACGGCGATCGCTTACAATCAATATTCAAGGAAATCGATTGTACAAATTTATTCTCCGAACTGCTGTAACATCTGCTGCTCTCGCTCTGCCTGCGCACAAGGAGACAAGCGCAGACTAATCTTATGCTCAAATGGCGTCATCAGATTCACTAGCAATGTGCGGCAATTCGACGGATAGCTCGCTTCGCGCACCGCTGTTGCCCAATGCTCATACGCTCCGCCTGTTAGCTCCACCCAGTCGTCGCCATGCTGTATCCGCACCATGCCAGTTTGCCACAATTCTACGCCTTCCGACACCTCACGTAACTGTCCATCCTCCGCAATCATCTGCGATTCATTGCCAAAAATAAACGACAGCTGGGTCATCACTTCTGCTGGATCGCTGCACCGAATATACAGATCCAACCCATTCACCTGCTCTACCGTTTCCACCTCCACACGATACGCTTGCGTATGCGTGCTTTCGCGCTGCGCATGAGGCAATATATACCATGGTCTGCTTTCCCCATGTATCCCTGTATGCTCTGGCAAATATGGCGCCGGGATCGGTGAGCGGTAGCCTTTATGATAGAGTGCCGTCATCCTGTATCCACTTTCCGTTTCAACCAGCGTCTGCATCGGTACAAACCCCGGGTTAAAATACGATGCTAGCTGCACGCCTAACAATCGTACATCCCCATGCCGCAGCGCTAGCAATGACGACGTTTCGGTCATCATCGTCAGACTTGTATTGCCGTGTCGCATCCGTAGCACTGGCGCGCCAAAGTCGAGATGCGGACGGCTATACTGAATCGCCCGATATTCGTGCGCATCCGCCTGATCCAGATATGCCTGTCGGTCAAATGTTCCGTTGATCATCCGCCGATAATGACGTGGCAGCTCACCCGGTTGTACCGACTGTCCATTCACCGGATACAGCAGCATCCCGATCAATGGATTGTTTGCACAGCTGGACGGTTCGTGAAATGCCGCTGCCGCCAATTGCGCCATCGCGGCGAACTGCGCATTGTGATCCATCTCTGCAATCATCACATACGACAGCAAATAACTGTCCATCGTAAATGTCTGCCCAAAATCCTGCCGTCCCGAATAATCGGTCACAACTTCGCCGGACGGATGAATAAGATACATCATCATTTCCAGATTACGACGCACCGGCTCCAATAACTCTGGCATATGCAGCAGCCGCGACGCATGAATCAGCATCACATCACTCACCGCGTTATAAATGCCATTGCTGCGCTCTGTCCACTCACCATCCGGTGTCGCATCCAATCCTTCCGCCACCCACATTTGCGCCCGCTTCCGCAAGCGTTCATCCCCGAAGATTTCATGCAAAAATCCAAGCGCCGCACTGATCACCCAGCGATGATTCGGCGTATGACAGCCGCCGGTCAGCATCACTGGCATACTACGCTCCAAAAACTGATTCATTTTAACAAGTGTCGGCTCGGCAGCTGCCCAATTTTCGCGCGATAACAGCAAATATAACTGTGCATATCCGACGATGACAAACGCGGTATCTGGTGGCGAATGAAAATTCGTCCACCCCGGCGAGATTGAACCGTCCTCATGCTGCACACGCAGCATATATGCCGCTGCCAGCTCCAGCCGCTCCAGCACCAGCATATTGCGATAATATACCGACTCTGGCTGCACTAGCGCCGCCGTCCAGACCGACATCCAGACCGGCGTACCGGCATGATGATTGGGCCAAGCGATACCATTCGCAGGGTCAATCACACCGCCATAGTACCGGCTCTGCTCGTCCATCACCTGACCTTGCAATCCACGCTCCACCCAAGCTTCGTTTACATGGATCAGCTTTTGCAAGATATCCATGCATTAGACTCCCTTCGCCAGACTTGCTTGCCGCTGCTGAATTTTGTCGGTTAGCAAGCGGTGGCTAGTATGAATCTCGTCCGGCTGACAGGCGGCTTTCAGCTCGTATACTTTGATCGGTGCCTGCTGAATAATATCCAGAAAGCGGTCAAAATACTCCATATCCTTGCTATGCACATAGGGACACCAGTGATCGGACAGACCGAGCGTTTCGTGGATATGTACCCCGATAATATCGTCCTTCATCGCGTTTGCTTCTTCGGCGTTATGATACAGCCCCATCCGATCCATCATCATGCCATGACCGATATCGTACCAGAGATAGACGGGCGCGCCTTTCATACGTTCGCGGACTTTCTTCGCCTCGGTCAATGTTGGCATCTGGTAACAACGTGACCGCGTTTCGATACCGAAGGCAATATCGTAGCCGCGTGACATCGTAATCTCGCACACTTCTTCCAGACTATGCTGAATACGCTGCAAATAATGCTCAGACAGACGCTCGCGCCGCTCCAGCATCTCGTTCCACAGCTTCTGATACGCTGGTGAGTCCTTGCCCTGCTCGTGATAGATGCCTTTCAGTTCCTCGTCGATATTGTAGGAAAACGGCACCTCGCCCGGATGCACCACGACTGCTTTTGCCCCATAGCGATGCGCGTATTCCGCTGAACCGACCAGCAGCTTCACTGCACGCTTACGCTTGTCCTCATCGTCAAATCCGAGCAGCACTGAATCTGTGCCATAGTCCGGGTCAGGTGTATGTGGGAACGTATTATGTACGCTCGATACGCCCATCTCTCCTTTTTCAATCAGCGGTTCAATCGTCTTCAGCATCTCTGTCGTCACGTTATAATTCAGCTCTACATACTGGAAGCCTAGCTCGCTAATCTCGCGGATCATGCCTGCTCCGTCATGGGGATAACGCTTGATGTTCCAGCAGGTGGAAAAGGAATATTCGCCTTTGGATGAATGCATGCGTCACGCCTTCTTTCTCTCTGTAGTTTGAATTCGGATTCACTAATAAAAGCAGCAGATGCGGCCTCCGCAGGGAAAGCCGCACCGTTTGCTCCTCGTTATCCTTTGACCGCGCCCAGCATAACGCCGCTCACGAAGAAGCGTTGCAGCCACGGATACACGATTAGAATCGGCACCGTTGCAAAGATCACGCTTGCCGCTTTGAGACTTTCCGGCATCATCTGCGCGGCACCTACGACCTCATTGCGCATCAGTTCGGTCGCCATATTGTTCTGAATGAGCTGATACAACTTCAATTGCAGCGGATACAGCTCAGGGCTATTAATATACATCAGCGTATCCATGAAGCCATTCCAGCGACCGACCGCATAGAACAGACTCAGTGTTGCCAGCACCGGCAGCGACAGTGGCAAAATGATACGCACCAGCGTCAGGAAATGACTGCTGCCATCAATCTCTGCCGCTTCTTCCAGACTGTCAGGAATCCCTTTGAAAAAGGAGATCATAATGATCAGATAAAACGGGCTAATGAGTCCCGGCAAAATAAGTGCCCACATCGTATCCAGCAGATGCAGATTGCGCACCAGAATGTATTCTGGAATAATCCCGCCGCTGAAAAACATCGTAATGATGATCACGACCATAAAGAAGCCGCGACCTTTCAGATTCGATTTAGCGAGTGGAAAAGCGGCTGCAATCGTCATTGCCATACACATGAGCGTGAACACAACGGTCAGCAGCACCGTAAAGCCGAGCGAGCGAATCATCGACGGATCACCGAATACTTTGGTATAGGCTTCAATCGTAAACTCTTTGGGAAATAGTGTAACTTCACCGGACATGATCGGACGCGCCGAGCTGAACGAGATTGCCAGAACGTGAATAAACGGGAAAATACAGATCAGTACCGAGATTGCCAGCAACGTCACATTCACAATATCAAATATGCGATCACTGCGACTGATCGTTGGTTTGATCTTGATGCGATCCGTTTCGTTAACGCGAGCTGCTTCTGCCATTATAAAATCCCCTCCCCGGTCGTTTTCTTGGCTGCGAGGTTCGCACCTAGTACGAAGATCAGTCCGACCACTGCTTGGAACAGACCAACTACCGTTGCCAGCGTGTACTGACCGGATTCCAAACCGATCCGGTATACGAACGTACTGAGTACATCCGAATATTCCTGTACCGCCACATTACCGATGACAAATGGACGTTCAAATCCGATCGTCACCATATTGCCCAGATTGATAATCAACAGCGTGATGATCGTCGGACGCAGACCCGGCAGCGTAATATGCCAGATGCGCTTCATTCGTCCTGCGCCATCTACCTCGGCGGCTTCGTACAATTCCTTGTTAATGCCAGTCAATGCTGCCAGATACAGAATGGTTCCCCAGCCTGCACTTTGCCATACGCCAGTCAGCAAGTACGTAATGAGCCAGTAATGCGGATCGGTCAAAAACGGAACTGGTTGAAATCCGAACGATACCCATAGATTGTTAATAAAGCCGGATTGCGTACCAAACACTTGATACACGATTCCCCCGATAATAACCCAAGAGATAAAATGCGGAATATAGAGAATGGTCTGCGACAGTTTCTTGAACCACACCGCCTTCACTTCATACAGCATAATCGCCAGAATGAGCGGTGCCGGGAACGAAACGATCAGGTCCAGAATGTTCAACATCAATGTATTGCGAAGGGTACGGTAAAAGTCCTGATTTTGAAACACTTCACGGAAGGCATCCCAGCCAATCCATTCACTGCCGTTAATCCCTTGAAAGAAGTTAAAATCCTTAAATGCAATCTGTACGCCATACATCGGTCCATATTTGAAGACGGCAAAGTAGGCAAGCGGCAGCATGAGCAGGAAATACAGCTGCCAGTATCTGCGGAGGTAAGTGGACGTTTTCACTGTCGTACTCCCCTTTCGGTGGATAGAATCGCATATCGGTATTGCTCGGTGTGACTTACGCCAGACAGAGTGATTGCAGACATGTATCGGAATACAGCTGATGCTGCCGACTTCATACTGGACAAGCCCTTAGACAATCCTAGATAAGCAAGCTTGGGATACCAAGGCTATGTCTCGAAGTCGGCAGTACAGCTGCCAATACAAGGTCATCCATGTGAAGCTTTAGCGCCAGTTTACTTCGTTGCGCCGCCTTCCTGGAATACTTTGGTACGTTCGTCCAGAATCGCTTGACCGCCGCTGCTCATATAATCTTTGACGAGTGAATCGTAGGTCGTGTCAAACTGAGCTTCCGGCGCCATTGTCGCTTTGACGATCAACTGTGCATATTTGTCTTGCAGGGCGCTGCCGTATTTGGCTTCCGCTTCAATTGGTTTGTTGAAGTTCACCGGTGCAATCGTATCGGTGTTAGAGATTTCGACCGATTTGCGCATATCGGCTTGATATTCTTCCGGCACCTGCATAATGTAGGCATCGTTATTCTGTTCTTCGGTGCCGACGATTTTGCCGTTCGCGATAATTGCCATATCGCCGTAGTTGTACAGGCGGTTCAGTGCTTCTTCGGACGCATCTTCCTTCGCTACCGGGATGCCGTCCTTGAGCGTGTAGTTTTCGCCTTCCACGCCATTTTGCATATCGAACAGGTTTTTGTCGGATGCCATCCAGTCGAGATATTTGATCGCTTCCACCGCTTTGCTGCTCGATTTCGGGATCATAATATACAGACCGTTGGATGCGTATTCCGGTTTGGCATGCTTGCCTTCATTGTTCGTAAACACGTCCGTTGGTGTCAGCGTGGCGTCTTTGACGTTCGTTTGCAGGTTTTTGTAAGTGCCGTTATAGCTAAAATACAACTCGCCCGCATCCTCAGTGTAGAAGCCAACTTTGCCGTTTTGCACATCTTGCCACAGTTGCTTTTTGTCCTCATCCAGACCGAAGTCCTTGCTGATCAGCCCTTCGTTGTACAGCTTGTTCATATACTTCAAGCCGTCCTTGAAGCCGGGCAGCAGCGTTGGATAATCACTGGAGCCGAGCTTTTGAGTCAGGGTATATTTTTGCTCATCGGTGAGTGGTTGTTGAATAAACGACCAGAGCAGCGGCTCATATTGTGCCGGAGCAATCGTCATGCCGAATGGAATCAGACTGGTGCCGACTTTGCCGGGGTCTTGATCTTTGAATGCTTTCAGTGTGGTGTACAGCTCGTCTGTCGTTTGCGGAACTGGTAGCTTCAGTGCATCCAGCCAGTCCTGACGAATATAAGAAGCGTATTTGCCAAGCACGGAACGCTTGCCCGGAATGGCATATTGTTTGCCTTCAATTTGCCCGTAGGAGAGCGTATCGTCGCCTAGGAATGTTTTCAGATTGGGACCGTATTGATTCAGCAAATCGGTCAGGTCGGTCAGACCACCCTGTTCAGCGTATCGGTTAAATGTCCCTTGATCATACGTAAATACGATATCTGGTACATCGCCGCCGCTTGCCATCAGGACATTCAGCTTTTGCAATTCTTCGGAACGTGGGACAGGGACGTATTGAACTTCGATGTTATTCTTACCGCCGAAGCGTTCGTTAACAAGCTTGGTCAGATAGTTATTACTAATCGTAGAGCCTGCTGGCGAGTTGCCGCGGTCGAACACTTCCACTTTCAGTACGGATTTGCCATCTGCGGTCGTTGCTCCCGCTTCGCTACTTGAGCTAGAACAGCCTGCTAATATCGCTGTACCTGCCAATACCGTCGCCATCATCGTACCGGATACTGCTTTAACCCAACCTTTGCGTGAATACCATTTCATCTCCCCAACCCCTTTGTTCACTTTTCTCCCTAACGTATTAGTGTCAGCAGGTTCTTTTATTTTTGTTAACTTTCCTGCCATTTATCATTTTCGGGATGCCCCAATTATGGCATCAGATCATGAAATCACTCAATAAACTTGTTTCAGGAGATAAACAGAGGCGGTTAAATCCTTATACATCAAGGGTTTTTAGTAATGAAAATATAATAACTTAACATGTTATATTCAAGTAATATTTTCATTATGAACTCTGTTACAAGCTCTGTTTTGATGTAGAACGGTTTTGAACGGACCACATGGAGTTGAAGAAATGAATGGTATTGATCATCAGGTGAAGCCAATCGTGTTTTCCTATTATATTGAGGAAGTGGTTACACGATGGCTTCTACCTATTCCTAACTGGCAGTTGCATGATCTGTTCTGTTATTTAGCGATGTTGCCTTCTTGATACACTTTGGTGCGCTCATCCAGAATTGCTTGACCGCCGCTGCTCATATAATCTTTTAACAGTGATTCATAGGTGGCGTCGAATTGATCTGGCGATACCATTGTTGTTTTGACGATCAATTGATCGAATTTGTCCTGCAGAGCGCTTCCATATTTAGCTTCCGCTTCAATCGGTACACTGAAATTGACCGGTGGGAACGTATCGGTATTAGAGATTTCAACCGATTTCGCCATATCCTTCTGATATTTTTCTGGCATTTGTTTAATATAGGCTTCGTTATTTTGTTCTTCGGTGCCGACGATTTTGCCATTGGCGATGATTGCCATGTCTCCATAGTTGTACAGACGGTTCAGCGCTTCATCCGTCGCATCAGGTTTGACAACTGGAATACCGTCTTGCAGTGTATAATTCTCGCCCTCTACACCATTTTGCATATCGAACAAGTTTTTGTCAGATGCCATCCAGTTTAGGTATTTGATTGCTTCGACCGATTTGGTACTGGATTTCGGGATCATAATATACAGACCGTTGGACGCGTATTCCGGTTTGATATGCTTGCCTTCGTTGTTGGTAAACACATCTGTTGGTGTGAGGACGGCATTTTTCTCATTGGTTTGCAAATTCTCATACATGCCGCCTGCATAGTAAGGGTTACCTGCGTCTTCAGTAAAGAAGCCCACTTTCCCATTTTGCACATCCTGCCCAAGCTGCTTTTTGTCCTCGTCCAGACTAAAATCCTTACTAATCAGCCCTTCGTTGTACAGCTTGTTCATGTATTGCAAGCCTTCTTTGAAGCCAGGTAGCAGTACCGGATAATCACGAGAGCCAAGCTTTTGTAGCAGGGTATATTTTTGCTCGTCTGTCAGTGGCTGTTGAATGAAAGACCAGAGCAGCGGCTCATACTGTGCGGGAGCAATCGTCATACCGAATGGAATCACACTTGCGCCAACACCACCGGGGTCTTTGTCCTTGAACGCCTTCAGCGTCGTATACAGTTCATCTGTCGTCTGCGGAGTTGGCAGATTCAACTTATCCAACCAGTCCTGACGAATATAAGAAGCATATTTTCCAAGTACGGAGCGTTTCCCTGGAATCGCGAACTGTTTACCTTCCAGTTGTCCATAAGCGAGTGTATCGTCACCGAGGAATTTCTTGAGATCAGGACCATACTGATTGAGCAGATCGGTTACATCGGTCAGTCCGCCTTGTTCAGCGTACCGATTGAATGTACCCTGATCATAGGTGAATACGATATCTGGCACGTCGCCGCCGCTCGCCATCAGTACGTTCAGCTTTTGCAATTCTTCAGAGCGGGGAATCGGTACATACTGCACTTCAATATTGTTGCTGGCGCCGAAGCGTTCATTGACAAGCTTGGTCAAATAGTTGCTATTAATCGTAGCCCCGGCGGGCGAATTGCCGCGGTCAAACACTTCCACCTTCAAGACGGATTTGCCGTCTGCCGTTGTAGCCCCTGCATCGCTGCCAGAGCTGGAACAGCCTGCTAGCAGCGTTATACCTGCAAGTGCTGTTGCCATCATCAAACCGGACATACGCTTGAACAACTTTCTTTTTGAATACGCTTTCAATTTACTCAACCCCTTTGTCAGCTTGTGTCCCCTGTGCCGTGTATGTACCGCATTCGATGCTTGCGGGTAAGAATGATTCAATTTAGGGATGTCCCAATTATGGCATTCTGCTTTTGAAATGCTCAATAAACTTGATTCCATCCATAAACTTTTAAGTAAACGCTTACATTGGAAGGTGATCGACATGTCATCTGCCTTCTTGCACTGAATTCGCCGTATAAACGATTTTCCGATTCCTTGAGATCCCTTGCTGCTACTGGCTTAACGAATGATCCCGTCCCTCTTTCTGGCAAAAAGAGAAAAAGCAGCCCGACCTCGGACTGCCCATTTTCATCATGAAAATCAGTGTTTATCTTCGCTTTGTAAGAACATTTCTCTGCATCTCATACACCTGTTCAACAAGTGTCGACATTGCAGAAGTATCTTCCGCACATTAGATTTCACTCGCTAGACTTACGATATGATCCGTACCTACTTCCGCTGTTCGCTCGGCGGCAGCAACGAACTGCCGGGCTTCATTTTCAGCTTGCGATAATCGCCCGGCGTCACGCCGATAATACGCTTGAACACCCTGCCGAATGTAATCGAGTTCGCATAACCCACCTGAATCGCGATATTCTGAATCGTATCGTCCGTTGAGGATAATAATTCTTCCGCGCGTTGTAACCGCAGCTGCACGAGCAGATCGATGAATTTGACATCCAGCTCTGCCTTGAACAGATGACTCACATACTTGGGCGTGACATGGAAGCGTTCGCTCAGATGATTGAGTGACAAATCTGGATTGGCAAAGTTCTCCTCCATATACGCCTTCATCTCACCAATCAGGGCGCGATGATTCGTAGAATCGCCTGCCTGCTCATACATCTGCGCCACCTGCTCCAAATATTGCAGCAGCGATGCATGAATCTCCTCCACCGTCTCCGCTTCTGCGATTGCTTCCATTACCCAATCTGCCTGCTCGCCGGACAATAGGCGATCTAGCGGTTCGGACATGCCTTCTAGCTCACGACCGAGTATTTGTAATAGCGATAATACCAAGGAACGAATGCTGTCATCTTTTAAAATATCCTCTTCAAACCGATCAAGCAGCTGCTTGAGCCGTTCCCGCCACTCTGGTTGACGCAGCCGATACTCCTTGATCCAATCCGAGATTGCCTGCAAGTACCGATAGCTGTCCGGTTCTCCACCTTCCGGCAGATCACTGTACATCACCACCCCATCACGTCCGAGCGTCATCGAATATTTCATCGATTCTACCGCCGTTTCGTAAGCGAGATGCAGGTCAGCAGATTGACGCACCGTAATGCCAGTGCCAAAGCTCATCGTCAAATGCAGATTATGCTCCACCCACTCGCGACTACCGGCCGATAGCGAGAACAGCAGTCGCATCCAGCGACGTTCATCACCTGTATCAGCGATAATAATACCTGCACGGCGCACGCTAATCCATTCGCACCAGCCGGAGACGCCATCCTGCTGCGCCAATTCCTGAAACACATTGGTCAGCGCTAGCTTGAGCGTATTGTGCTCCTGCGTACTGCCCTTTTCCCGAAACGCATCATAATCTTGAATCTCAGCGACGATAAAGGCGTACTTCCATTCATCCGCCTGATCCGGTCGTCCGTGCAGATCAGGGAAAATACGCAGCTGCTCCAGCTCCTGCTGCAATTGCTCTGGCGGCTCGCCTTCAATCCAGTTCATGAACAGCCGACGGCGGCGAATGAGCAGATTCTCATGATGCTGGCGCTCATAATCGACCGTTTGCTTCATCAGGCTCTCCAGCGCTTCGTCGATCAGTGCCATTTCGTCCTTGCGCGCGGTTTCGGTGCCTGACAATTGCAGCGATTCGATCCGCTTCATCATCACCTGAATCGGCTTGTAATTTTTGCGAGTAATATAAATAATATAAGCAATCGACACCGCTACGACGAGCACGCCAATCAGCACCCAGATGTAGGAGATGACCGATACCCACGCAAACAATTGACCTGCACGCAGCCCGCTATCCAGATTCCAGTTCAACCGATCAGAATGCAGCTGAGTCAGCGGCTCGTCCTGCTCCGCTTCATCCTGCTCGGTCAGCGCGGGTGGATATACCTGCTGTCCGGCTGCATCGGTAATAGTCAGAAACGACACCTGCGGATTGACCATCGACGCCGCCAGCTGCTGCATTCCGTACACGCTCACATTGATCACAATCATCCCCTGATCGCCAAATGGCAGCGGCAATCGCTTGTGCATACTAATCACCTGACGACTTGGATCGCTGCCCATCTCGGCAAAGGAACGCATCGCCGACCAGCCCTGCTGCTCTGGTTCGGTCAGCGCCTGTTTGACGAATGGCTCATCTCGGAATCCACTTAGCGGCTGTAACCCTTGCACAGTCAGCACACTCTGATCGGCATCCCGATAAATGTAGATCGATTCCAGCAGATCGTTATTGTCCATCAATTGACGCAGACGCTCGACCGTCTGGTAGGTGACTGCCGTATCGCCAGAATCACGATCCGCTAGAAATTCATCATACGCTATCGACGTCTCTGCATCGCGCAGCACATCCATCTCAATTCCTTGCACCGACCGATCCATCGTATCCATCATATAACTGGTCGAGATGCGATCCGCCCGCGCCGTTTCCTGCCGCGAAATCTCATTAATGACGATAAACGACAGAAAGATCAGCATCGAGATCGTTAGCAGAAAAATCGGAAAATACGATAAAAGAAGACGACGATACCAGTTTTTTGACAGCAATGGGCTTCCCCCTCCCGTACACATGATCTGTCCCGCTGCACATTCCCGCCATGTTCTTCGCCGTGCTTTTTTATAACATAGGAGATCGTCATCTTACGTTCTGATTGTTCCATTTCGCCCAATTCCAGCTTCGTCAGGTGATATGATGTAAGGATTTCTCTGATTTTATCCTTTTTGCATATTGTATGTTCATATACCTGACTTCCGTAAATTGCTTACACTGACTTTTATTTTACACTTTTCTGCGTGGACTGTAGAGGGGATAAAGGGATTATATTTTTAAATCGACAAATTTCTCATATATGCAGAGAGGGAGAACTCCAGAAGATGCCTGTTTTACGTGGAAATGGAGTGGCGACTGCGTAGCGCCACATAGCCGAGCAATACCGCTCCCAACCCGGCGCTGATCACGCATGACAGATTCATCATCGCTGCACCGCCTGTTTGCAGCAAATACCCATTCAGCAGATTGCCCGCAATACCTGCGAGACCGACAAATACCATATTAAAAATACTCTGCCCGGTCGCCTGCATATGTTTGGCAGCGATACGGGACACATATTCCACTGCCGAGATGTAAAAGAATCCAAACGACAAGCCATGCAGCAATTGCACCGCTACCATGACCCACGGAACCGGAAACAGATACTGAATGCCCCAGCGCACAATATACGCAAATGCCGCGACCAACAGCATACGCTCATGCCCGAAGCGCCGAATGACACGCGCCGCGATTAGCATCGCCGGAATATTCGCTGCGGATGCGATGAACAGCCCAACACCCGCCATTTTCAGCGTGCCGCCCGCCTCTTGAAATGACAGCACAAAGTACGAGTTGAACGCCGTCAGTGTCTGATTCACCAGCAAACAGCCACCGAGAAAGCAGAGAAACATCCTATTGCCCAGCAGCGTCCGAATGCCCGCCGATAGCGATTGCGATAACACTCGACTCTCATCCGAACGGCGCGGTAACCAGAACGTCAGCGCCGCCGCCAGCAGATTGAACACCAGAAATGGAACCCAGATCAACGACACATCCAACCGACTAATATACAGCCCGCCCAGATAACTTCCCGCCGCCGTGCCAAGACTGCCCAGAAAACGAATCGCTCCATACGTCGTATACGCCTTTTGCGCCGCGACCAATGCATACGAATCCGACATCGGTGCCTGTGTTGCCGCAAACACCATCGATAACGTATATATAACCGTCAATACTAGAAAATACGGACTCTGGTAAAAGACCGACAATACCGCTGGCACTGCAACACTAAGCATTAGCACCAGCCGCATTTGTTGAAATCGGTCAACCAGCATGCCCCACACGGGTTGAATCAGAATCGAGATCAACGTCCCAATCGACATTAGCAGCCCAACCTGCGCACTGCCCTTTCCGCCATGCACCAGCATAGATGACAGATACGGATTGAACATGCCACCCGCCAACCCCGCCAGCAAATAAAACCCACGAATACGCAGCAGCGTCTGCCGCGCCTCGGCATCTACTTCCGGGCGCTCCGCAGCCTGCTTACGCACGCCCGCTTTCTCACCAAACAACGAACCCATTCCCATTTGCTCCTTTATCCAATGGAGTGCCTGCTCGTATTGGCAGGCTTTTTGTCTGTTTTCTGTACTCTGTCTATTTTCTGTAATGTGCCGTTTTGCTGTATTCTGTCTGTTTAGATTCTTATCTGTTTTCAAATGTAGTCTTCTCTATTGTTCTAATGCTTTGTTTATTGTGTGCATACAGTAAGGTTCTCATTCCATGTATCGAATGTTATTCGCTCAGATCTGTTCCCGTGCACCTGCTGTAATCGCGCCATACACTGCCCCTAGTGCTCCGGCTTCATTGCCTAGCTGTGCCGGGACAATCATACAATCAATCGGGATCAATGCTCGCGTCCGCCGCTGTAGCTCTGCCATATAATATGCCGATTCCGACACGCCACCGCCGACAACGATGCACTGCGGATTCAGCAGCGCAATGATATTCGCTAGCCCTGCCGCCATATAATCTAGCGGTTGCTCCATTATCGCCACTGCTTCTGCATGACCAGCCGCTGCCAGCTCCAGTACATGCACCGCCTGCACCTGCTCTACATTGCCGCCCGCTGCCTGCAAGACAGTATCAATACTTGGCGAAGACAAGTCGTGTTCTTGCAACCAGCGCCGCGCGTGCTCACCGATGCCCGTTCCCGATGCCAGCGCTTCAAAACGTCCAAATGCAGTGCTGCTTGCCTGCTGTGTCGCTGGTTCTCCCGGCTGGTGATCCACGACAAAGTACGAAATCTCGCCCGCCGTATAATCCGCTCCATGATACAGTTGCCCATTGATAATTACGGCGCCGCCGATGCCTGTACCGACGGTCACCATGACGAGATGACGACGCTCGGCCCCTGCTCCAAGCCAGCGTTCACCGAGTGCCGCGACATTCACATCGTTGTCGAGATACAGCACACCGTCGTAATGTGGCGCAATCCATTGCTTGAGATTGATTCCATCCAGCGGCAACGCGGGCACATGACGAATTGTGCCTTCTTCCGGGTTAACCGCACCCGGTAAGCCGATACCGATCCCTGCCAGCTGTTGCCGGGTCAATCCCTGCTGCTGCAATACTTCATCCAGCATAGCAAAGAGCCATGTCACAAAATCCGACGGTTCCGCCGTTTGCACCGTCGGTCGTTTACACCTCGCCGCAATCTGCCCGTCACGGCGAGCAAGGATAATCAGCGTCTTGGTTCCGCCAATATCAATGCCTGCATACCAATCAGAGGAAGATGTAGATGCTGGTGGGAGTATGATTCCGTTCTGCTGTTGCTGCATAATTTGCCTCCTATTTGTGTATGGATACGGGGGTACCGACAGCTAGCACGTCCTCGCGAATATGGACAAATGCACGCTGGACACCCGCCCGCGCTGCTCCGCGCATAACGGCACTGCCGCTCAGAGCGGAAGATTTCAACTGCGGCATCGCTGGTACAAACGATTGCAACGATTGCTGAAGCTGCGGAATGAACAGCTCCGCCTGACTGCCAATCGGTCCACCGAATATGATCATTTCCGGTGATAACAGCGCCGTCATCTGACTGAGCGGCAATACGAGTCGTTCCACATACTGCTGCACAATAGACTGCGCCGCTGGCTGTCCCTGTGCTGCCGCATCCAGCAATTGTTCTACTTGCCATCCATCCAGACCAGCATTCGGATGCTGTGCCGCATAATCTGCCATCAGCTCACGTAATCCTTCACTGCCAATCTGCTGCTCCAGTCGACGATGCTGACCCGATGAGCCAGCCGTCAGCGATGTAGCAGATTGTCCGATTTCACCAGCAGCTCCATGCAGTCCACGATACAGCTTATCGTCGATCATTAGCCCGGCGCCGACCCCTTCTCCAAGATACAAGTAGGCAAAATGGGCAGCGGTCTTCGCTACACCATATTGCTTTTCCGCAGCCGCTGCCAGATTGACGTCATTGTCCAGCAGCACTTCCATGCCGAGCTGCTTGGACAGTGACGTTGACGATAGCAAAGACATATATGGATTCAGCTGTGGCAATAACGTTTGAATCCGACCAGTGACCGGATCAACAACCGCCGGAATACCCGCACTGGCAAAACGAATATGCTGCGGCGTAATACTCAGCTGCTCGGCGCACTGGTGCATACGGGACAATAACAGCGATGCCAGATGCTGCTCATCGGGATTATCACCACACTCTGTCCATAACACCGGCTCACCCGCTACGACATGACCAGACAGATCAGCGATGCCAGTCGCGATGCCTTCCGGTCCAATATCTAGCACAAACAAATAAAACACATTCGCATTAAATTCCAGCACTTGCCCTTTGCGCCCTTGCTGATTGCTGTCCAGCCCAGTTTCACATATCAACTGACGATCCAACAATTGCTGTACCGCCGCTGATACCGTCGGTTTGCTAATCCCAGTACGACGGCTAATCTCTGCCCGCGACAGACCCGGGTACTGCACGATCAATTCCAGAATCAGATACTCGTTAAAATGACGAATCATCTGCGGATTTCCGATAGATGTTGGCATAGTTCCTCCTCCGTTTTCGTTTTCGTTTTCGTTTTCGTTTTCGTTTTCGTTTTCGTTTCAAATGAACATCATTCATCACAAAGAATAGCACCAAAACAAATGATTGTTTGCTGCATCGGAAGTGTGAGATCGCTATGTTTTTTTATATTAGTAAACTTTGTTTACTAATTCGGTTGGGTTTAGTATACGCCCGCTCTTTTGCGCTGTCTATTGTTATTTTCCATAAATCGTTTTTATTTTGATAGCAACGGAATCGGATGCTGAATTGGATGGGTGTTCTACTCCGGTCATTGGATCAGCTGCACCGCTTCGGGATTCGCTTGCATCACCCTTCAGGATAATGAGACAATATCATGTGCAATCCCAATGAACGATCTATTGATGCATAGGATAAACGACCATTTCGACATAAGCTACATACAGAGGAGGACTAACCTTGCAACTTCACAAAGGCGATACCTTATTCCGTCAGGGCGAAGACGGTCCACTATATCGGATCAACAGCGGATTGTTCAAAATCGTCCGGCTGCACGAGGACGGCAGTTTGTTGTTGTTCAATATTATCGTGCCCGGCGAGATGATTCCGCACCATTCGCTGATCAGTCCAACTAGCTATCACGGCACAGCTATTGCCCTGACCAACGCCGAAGTAGAAGTAGTTCACGCCGCTGATTGGTACTACCGACTAGAGCACGAGCCCGCTCTGTACCGCGAAGTAGCGACACTGATTCAGGACAAGCTGCGCATGATGCAGCAGCGCATCGACCAGCTCACTCGCACCACCCCGGCGGAAAAGCTAGAGCAGCTTCAGCACTGGTTTGCTACTTATCTCAACGATATCAGCCTCACCGATATTCTCACTCAGGACGAGATCGGTCAATTGATCGGTCTACGCCGGGAAACAGTCAATCGTTTGCTACGCGCGCAGACTCGGCAGCAATAGAACTAGGCTGCATAGAATCCTAAATAGAAACAAATTCGGCTCGTAAGCATTACGGAATGGTACTCAACTCAGCTAAACTGCTCCAATTTTATTTGAGCCAGACGATTATTTTATAAAATCAACCCTCACTTGCTCACGAAAAAAGTGGAACTCGAACACAAAAAAGCAGGCTTTCGGTTGAAAGCCTGCTTTTTCTTTACGGTTGGATTCACTATGGTTCGATTCAGCAAACCGTCTATATCGCAGTCTCTCACAATGTTGCGGAGACTCCGACTGCATACGCTGCCTCTCTCCCATCAGCTATCCAGTCCTGCGCTTAACGCACTTCCATATGCAGATCGCCCGGCTTTGCCCAGCCGATCTTTTTCAATACGCCGTACAGCGCCAGTGTAATCATCGCTGGCAATACCATCCCGATCAGCACGTATACCGTAAATGCACCCGCACCCTGAATCGCCAAAATATTCAACGGCGCAATCAACGAGTTCAATCCCAGACCTGCCAATTCGTAAGATGCTTGGAAATGGAACAGCAGCGTTGCAATCGGGGCGCAAATAATCGCGGAGATAAAGGTCGGAATGACCAAGCGCGGATTTTTGACCAGATTCGGGAATTGCACTTTCGGTGTGACCAGAAACTGAGCGATAAAGCCGCCCGCGTCATTTTGCCGTACCGACATCAGGGTAAACCCGACAAATTGCACAGTACAACCGATCAATGCCGCTGCACTGGATACCGGGTCTAATTTGAGAGCAATCGCAATCGCTGCCGACGATGCCGGAGACATGAGCAAAATACTCCACACGAGCGAGATCGCCATCGGTGCCAGCAGTGGATGACCTTGTACCGACGTCGTAATCGCCGCGCTGATCGTCGTCAGTAGCGGCGTCACCACTGCCGCTAATCCCGCACCGACCAGACCGCCGACAAAGACCGCACCTAGCGGAATCGCCATCATATCAAGCTTCGTGCGTCCGGTAATTCGTTTCCCTACGTATGTAGCTGCCGCAGCTGCCAGCACCGCGCTGATCGGCTGCCCGGTTACGAGCGTCATGCCGCCATCTGAATTTATATGCAGAGCTGCGCCGCCAATCGTACTTGCCGCCATTGCACTGAACAGGACGAGCGAGTTGCCGCCCAGCTGGTATGCAATGCCCGCGCCCAGTGCCGGTGCTAATAGCAACTTGGTTACTGTACCGATGGACACCAACGTATCCCAGCCCAAAAATTTGCCAAACGTTTCAAACAACAACCCGATCCCCAGCGTCACGAGAACCGCGTTTGCCATGCCTGCCGATGCCTTATACATGCGGCTGATGAGATACTCCTTCATTTTACCGTTTCCCCTTTATGCCAGTTCTACATGATGCAATTCCTTCCATTCCGATCCAACGGTGACATCAAGGAAATACATTTGCGTTCTGTAATCCTACATCAGCGATTTAACGCTGTAAACTATCATTTTTCAGAAAATACAGCAAATACACAAAATTTTCGCAATTTCATGCACATTCACAATTTCGACCAGAAAATACAAAAAAGCCGTCCCCAAGATGGACGGCTGATCAGACTTGCATGCATCAAGCCTGCTTCATGTTGCATCTTCCGTTGGCAAGCCGGTTCCAGGCGCCCAAGTGTTTCACCTCGAATCGGCTTGTCTGACGGATATGCAATTAAACGCTCGCGCTAAATAGGCTTCCGATGCCCATTTGTGCAAAGCTACGTTCTCTGGCTTCTTGTTGCTCTTGCTCTTTCGCCTTTTTGGCTTCACTGTTTTGCATTTTTTTCATAGCATCCAGTGTTGCTTCTTCGGTCGATTTCGGCTCATCCGTTGCGCTCGTTTGCTCGGTGGATGTGCTGTCTGTTGTGCCGTCGGACGAGCTGCTGCTGGAACCGGAACTTGCTTTTGCCTGTGCGATCTGGCGTTCAATCTGTTGAATTTGCTGCTGAATCTGCTTGATCTGTTGCTCCGTATCCGAACTTGTTTTGTCTGTGCCGGATTGAAGCTTGGTCAATTGGGTTTGCAGCGTTGCTTTTTGTTTTTCCAGCGCGGCCGTGTTGCTGGAAGATTGGGTCGATGAATAGGCCGACGCCGTTGTTGACGAGGTGGATGAAATGTTCATGGGAAAACTCCTCTGCTCCGTAGAATAACCCTCGTCTTGTTCCAGAATTCCCACTTTATTTATCGGCAGAATATGGTTGTTTATGTATATGAGGTTGGTTGAAAATCGGAAATTGGTGCAACAGTCGCTGCGGAAAGGAATAAGGGGACGTCCTCGGGTGGAGCCGCGGGAATCTTTGAATGGAGGAGAGAATGAAGATTCCCGCCCCTCCAAAATCGTCCTTTCCCCTTATTTCCTTTCCTCCGCTTTGTGCTGAAGCCAATATTCGATTTTAGCAGGGGAATTTGGCAGGGAGAGAATGGGAGTGGGAGTTCATGCATGCGGAAATTTTTACTTTTTTGAGTCGAGTAGGAGAAGTAATTAGGTGGGGATTGTTAATGTTTTGGTTTTAAGTTGTGGGTGTAGGTTACGTAAGGGTTAGGAATGTATATTGAGTTGGGAGGGTGTTTGGGATGAGTGGATTTGTTGAGGGTTTGCGGGAGGTTTATTTTGAGGATGATGGGGTTATTCCGAATTCGGGATTGCCTGTTTTGATGTATAGAGAGGTTTTGAAGGATCGGTTGGGGGATGTGGAGGCGGTTTTTAATGGGAATGGATGGTTGAATAGTTGGGTCAATGGGGTGTTTGGATATCATCATTATCACAGCAATTCGCATGAGGTGCTGGGGGTTGTGAGTGGCGAAGTGACGGTGCAGTTGGGCGGCGAGCAGGGGCAGGCGTTTACGCTGGTTGCTGGGGATGTGGTAGTGCTGCCAGCGGGAACGGGGCATAAGCGGTTGGAGGCTAGTGAGGATTTTCGGATTGTAGGGGCTTATCCGGGTGGGATGTCGTACAATACGCGTACTGGTGAGACAGGGGAATATGAGCAGGCGTTGGGAGAGATTCCGCAGGTGCCTTTGCCGGATACCGACCCGGTGTTTGGAGTAGATGGACCGTTGGTTCGGTTGTGGCGTGGGGAGAATTGAGGGTACAATTCGTGGGAGTCGTTATGGTGTAAGGAACCGCTCAGCATGGATGAGCAGGAATCCTTATATAGTGTACGTATAAAATAAAGACCCGATAGAGTTTGGACTCTGTCGGGTCTTTGGCGTTAGATCATGTGGAACCTTTTATTAAAACTTGAATTTGTCGACCATACCGCTGAGGCGTTCGGCGCTTTCGTTGGTCTTCTCGACTTCGGTGGATACGTTGCCTGCTTTTTCGAGAATGGCTTGGGCGGCTTCGGCAATTTCTTCGGTGGCGTTGGCGGATTCGTTATTGGACAGGGCGATTTCGTGGATCGCCTGTGCCAGATTTTGTACGGATGCGCTCAATTGTTCACTTGTCGCGCTGAATTCGCTCACCATGCGGTCGATGTCGCTCGCGTCTTGCATATAATAGTCGCTCGTCTTCTGCATCATATCGTAGTCGGCTGCGATCTCGGTAGTCAGCAGACCGATCAGGCGACCAGTGTATTGTTGCAGATTGTTGACAGAATCAACCACTTCTTCGGTGATGCCTTGAATTTGACCGACGGTATCGCGTGATGCGTCGGCAAGCAGGCGGATTTCGTTCGCTACGACAGAGAAGCCTCTGCCCGCTTCACCAGCACGTGCAGCTTCGATAGAAGCGTTCAGTGCAAGCAGGTTGGTCTGCTTCGTAATTTGCAAAATGGATTCGCTCAATGTTTTGATCATTTCGACCGATTTGGATTGCTCCATCGCTTCTTCTAGTCCCGATTTGATCTCATTGTAAGCTGTACCTGTATTGGCAATAGACGTCGTCAACTTCTCTTTCAATTCGGTAGCACGCAGATTGATCGCGTTGGCGTTCTCGGCTCCTTCTTGTGCACCACGGGCAATCGTTTCAATCGCCGTCTCAAACTCACGGGTGGATGCACTGATCTCCTGCGTCGATGCGGCAGTTTCTTCCATGCCTGCGGACATATTTTGCGTCGTTGCCGATACATCCTGAATGCTAGTAGACATGTCGTTAAATACACTGTTCGTATGCGCGTTGACAGAGCGCAATTGCTCTACTTCGCCGGAGACAGCCGTAATCATCGCACGAGTCGATTGCTGCATCTGATTCATCGCTTGCAGCAGTTGACCCGTTTCGCCGTTCAGATGCTTGTATTTCTCCGGAATTTCGGTGGAATAGTCACCTGCGGACATACGTTTCAGACCGGAAGATGCCAGTTGTACTGGGCGGATAATACCGCGTACAAGCAGGAACATGATGGTCAGTGCTACGATCAGGCTGATCACAGTTACGAGAATCATCAGCACGATCATCTCGTGAACGCGTTCCATATAGATGCTAACCGGCTGCATGGTCACGACGGTCAAACCAAGATCGCCGTCTTTTTGGAATACAGCCATATAACGCATGCCATTGATCGTTACAAAGCCGTTGCCGCTAGTGTTGGATTGAACCTGCGCATACATGCCTTCGGTATCGACTTTGCTCAGATTCAGCTTCATGACTTGCGATTCGTCTGGAGAAGCAACGACATCGCCATTGGCATTCAATACGATCGTATTCAGCGTATCGCCATCGCCTTTACGGACAACATCCTGTAACAGGACGTTGACATTCAGCGGAGATGCGAATACGGTTGGTTGGTTGTTGGTCGTGCCATTGGCTGCCGCAACGACATTTCCGATTACGATCACGGACGAGCCGGATACCGGAGATGTCATAATATCGCTAATGAATGGACCCGGATTTTGTTGTACTTTGGGATACCATGGGTCTTTTTCGGCTGTCGGTGTATAACCGACCGAACTGCCGCCGATTCCATCTACGTACAGCGCACCGTTATGCATGAAAAAGATATTCTCATACAAACCGCCGGAATCTTGCAATTTCTTCGTTATGTTCTCGCGAATGCGACTCAATTCTTCTGTATTCGGTGTACCTGTGCGATCCAGATTGTTGAAGAAGTCTACGTTGTACGGATCGTTCACAACGGATTCTGCTGCATTTTGTTGGGATTTGATGATGATGTTTAGTTCTTTAACTTTTTCGCTAACAACACTGGATAGTGACTGCATGTTGGATTGCTCATACGATTCGGTCATCCGGTAACCGACGATCAGCATAACCGCGATCATTGGAATTACGATACAGAGAGCCGAAATCCCCAGTATCCTCACGAAAAGACTGCCTGACCATTGCTTGAATGTACTCATAATATTGATGTTCTCCTTTGTATCTTCTATCTAAAATATGCTGTATACTTTCCGCCTATGCGTCGTCCGTCACAGAAACAATGAATATAGTCACTAGTATATGTTCAAGATTGTAACCTTGGTAGTGGTTCTTTAAGACTATATATCTGTTTATATCCTAAATAGCTTGCATTGAATCATTATTTCGATTTTAAGTAATTAAATTTTATAAAACATATTAATTTTCATGCTAAATAAGTCTATATATACATAAATAATCCGTTGTCAGCTGAAGGTAACCTTAAAATTAGCTAAAATATATTATTTTTCGCGTTTTTTTGCGTCTGAACAGAAACCGCTGGGGAAACCAATCGTATACACACGGTAAGATTACTGAAGGAGGTTATTCATATGGGTCTGATCAAGAGTATTATCAAACAAGTCATGAATTCCAAATCTTCCAAAAAACATAGTCATCGTTCCTATAGCAGCAGCGACCGCTATCGTCGTGGTGGTCACCACAACCAGTATAATCACAATCATTACAAGCGTCGTGGCAAAGGTAGCTCCTACAGCAGCAGTTAACGGATTGCATCTTTTGCTCTATAGACCGCATCCCACAACACAACATGGCATGACAAAAAAGCAGCCTCTCCCTCATCCAAAGGAGAAGCTGCTTTTTTTATATAGTCTACTTTGTACTTCACACTTCATTTCACTTCACTTCACTTCACTTCACTTCACTTCACTTCACTTCACACTTCGCACCAGCATGTCGATTGGCGACGTGCTGGTATGCTCCAACCAGCTGTATATTTTTACAACACTATTCTTCACGTATCCGCATCTAGTAAAGACAATGCCTGCCGCAGATCTGCCTGTATGTCTTCCAGCCGATCATACGGCGTATCCGCTTGAAGCAGCCGCCGAATCAACTGGTGAGTATAGGGATGAATGTCCAATTGCTGTTCCCAGCTGGCATTGTCCAGTAGTGGCTCTGATTCCGGTCTGCCTGTTCCATGACGATGTGTATTATCTTCCCCCTGCGCAACCGTTACCAATCGCTGCTCGTCAAAGCTGCTATACAACATATATAGCAGCAGATGACCCATCCCGTAAAAGTCGCTACGTACATGCAGTGAACGGCGAATCACTTTCTCCTGCTCATCTCCACTGACCAGCTCGTCCAACTGCTGCACAAGCGCTGGTGGCTCATCCTGATGCCATGTGAGCCCGAAGTCGATCAATTGAATCCGTCCTTTATCCCACAGCACATTGGACAGACTAATATCGCGATGCACCATCTGGCGCTCATGCATTTGCTGTACCAGTTGAGACAACTCCAGCATGAATTGCAGCGATTCCCGTTCTGTAAAAGAATGTTCTTGCTCAAATAGCAACTCGCCCATGTTATACCCGTTCATAAACGACATAACCAAACAACGCTGCTTACGATACACAAAATGATCCAGCAGTCGCGGCATCTGCGGATGATCCAGCGCCTGCATGGCACGTAGCTCGCGGTCATAGATCAGCTGCGCCCGATGATCGCCGCCGCGCAGAGGCTGGATCGTTTTCAGTACCACGTTTTTGCTATTATCAGACAGATCAAGGCACATATACGTAACGCCGTAGCTGCCCGTACCGAGCCGCCCTTCCACCTCATAACGCCCGTGAATGACCATGCCCGGCATAAAATGTCGCTCCTGCAACCAGCGGGACAGATGCCCAACCATTCGCTGTAATGCTCTCAACGCTCAACCAGCCTTTCTCTTTTGCAACATACGACCGTTTATTTCGGCAGCTTGCCCTTGTCCGTCTTCGTGCGGAACTTGCGATACAGCTTGCTGATGCTCTCCGGGGTCACGTCAATACCGCGCTCATACGCATACTTGACCGAATAACCTAGCGCCAGCGTGACCGATCCAGCGATACCGGCAGCGGCAACCGTCCCTGCGCCTGGGAACAGCTTCACCACCTGTGCAAACAACGTCCGTCCCAGATTCCCAACGATGGAAGCGATAACGATCTCCTTCGCCGCCTCGCGACTAAGTGGACGCTCATACAGCGTTGCCAATCGTGTAAGCAGCCCGATCTGGATCGCTGTCAGCGGAATAATGTCTGCACCCGGCAACGGAGCCGCGCCAATCGCTCCTGCGGACGTAGCTGCGCCGATGATCCATTTGTTGGCGACCGATGATTTTTCTTTGATCGTGCGGGCGAAGACGATGTCCTTACTTTTTTTTTTGAGCAAATCGAGAATGGCGTAGCGTAACTTCTCAATATTCTCGCCCGTGCGCGACGATACCGGAATCACCTCATAACGGTCGCCCGTTTCTTGCCGAATCCGGCGAACCAGTCGGTCGATCTCTTCGGCAGCGTCGATTTTGTTCAAGACGATCAGGATATCGCTGTTGATCTTCTCCAACGCTTCCAGCGACTTCTTCTCCGCTTCAGAAAAGACCGTGCCTGCGGCATTAAGGAAAAATAGCACCACATCCGTTTTGCGATAATATTCGCGCGTGCGCTCGGAATTGGCTGTATTCACATCGTTCAAGCCGGGCGTGTCGATCAGGATGATTTTGTCGCGATATGGATATTCCCGAATTTGAGTCGTCTCGCCCGGCTCCGCGCCGACACCGGCAACCTCGTCACCGATAATACGGTTAATGGTGGACGATTTGCCTGCATTCACATCACCGACCAGCGCGATCAGCACCTGCTGCTCCATCTGGCGGTTAATCTCATCCATTTCCTGATCAAATGCTTGATCCGCCCGGCGTCCGATATCCGCCTTGAGCTGCTTGTCCTTGAGATTCACGATGACTCCTCCGTCCGTTAAATAACTGAATTGGCTATAATTGATGCAAGACGATATGATGCAGAACGATATAGTGTGTGAAGCAATGGATCACATCTCAAACCGATTTTCTTCACTCTCGCTCATTTACTCCCAGTTTTCCAGTACCAGCTTACCAATCGTACTGCCGGATTCTAGCTGGGCATGGGCTTCGCGCAGATTAGCAGCGTTGATCGGTTCCAGTCGCTCCGATTCGGTACTGTGGAATATACCTTCATCCACCAGCAAAGCTACCTTTTGCAAAATACGCTGTTGCTCCTGCATATCCGCTGTTTCGTACTTGGCACGGGTGAACATGAACTCCCATGCAAATGAAGCACTTTTATCCTTGAGCAATCCAAGATCGACCGGCTCTGCCGTCTCCACAATCGAGCAGATACGTCCCTGCGGCGCAATGACTTCCGCCATGCCCTGCCAGTGCTGATCCGTATGATTCAGACAGAAAATATAATCCACTTCGCCGATGCCTAGCTCCTTCAGCTGTGGCAAGAACGCCTCGCGGTGACTGATCACATGCTCCGCACCGTGCGCCAGCGCCCATTCTTCCGTTTCCGAGCGTGATGCAGTGCCGATGACGGTTAAGCCCGCCTGACGCGCAATCTGGGTAGCAATGGAGCCAACACCACCGGCGGCGTTGATAATCAGAATGCTTTTACCTGTATTGTGCGCCGGATTTTCCGCTATACCAAGCCGATCATGAATGCCTTCCCATGCGGTAATTGCTGTTAAAGGCAATGCAGCTGCCGCGGCAAAATCCAGTCGCTTCGGCTTGTGCGCCGCAATCCGGTAATCGACCAGATGATACTGACTGTTGCCGCCCGGACGTGTCACACTACCGGCATAATACACTTCATCTCCCGGCTGAAATCCTTCCACTCCACTGCCTACCTGCTCTACGATACCAGCAACGTCCCAGCCGAGAATACGCGGCTGTTCCTCTACTTTATCCTTAGGCGCACGTAGCTTCGTATCGACCGGATTCACCGAGATCGCCTTCACCTGTACAAGCAGATCATGATCACCGGCAACCGGCTTGTCCACCTGCACATCCTGCAAGCTCTCTTCGTTCTCAATCGGCAAATACTGGGTGAGCCCTACCGCTTTCATTACAGTCATCATGGTATCCTCCTCTAATTTCCGTTCTATCTATGTGTAGCGGCATATACGCCAATGCATACTATCTATTTTCATTGTAAAAGAATAGCGACCCGCCAAACAATACAGTACGTTGTATAATACCCTTTTTTGCTATGGATGATGCCAACTTTTCCAAACTGGTACTTGGAATGGTGATACTGTTCTGACATTGTTCATTTTGCGATGCGGCTTATCTGTGATTCCACTGTTGCTGCGCAGGTCTGTGTTCCGCTGATCTCACATGCTACAATGCCAGTGTTTACAGGCGGTCTGATAACGACCACATTCCAAGGGACAGGAGTTGAAGTAGCCATGATCAAGTTATCCGTATTTACCGTATGTACGCCGGAGCTGACACCGGAGCAGCTCATCCAAGCAGCAGAAGCAGCAGGCATCCAAGGCATCGAATGGCGATATGCAGGTATTCCGCAAGAGGCTACGAAGGAAGCACCTTCCTTTTGGCGAAATAACCGCTGCTCCATCGATCCGCAAGGCGATGCGGCCATAGTAGATACCATTCGACAGCAAACAGACAAGCATCGCATACGTTCCATTGCACTCGTGCCATATGTAAAATGCGGCGATCTGGATGCGGCGGCACAGGCATTTGCTACTGCCAAACAGCTGGATGTGCAGATGATGCGAGTTGGCGTGCCATCCTACAATGGGGAGCGGCATATAGAGGATTTGCAAGAGGAAGCGGTGCGTTATCTGGATGCGATTCAGGATATGGCGCAACAGTACGGCATCAAGGCGCTGGTGGAAACGCATCACGGCACAATTGCCCCAAGTGCTTCGCTCGCATTGCGATTAGTAGAGCGCTTCAATCCGGCGCACATCGGCGTACTGTACGATCCGGGCAATCTCGTACACGAAGGGTATGAGCATCATCGCATGGGTCTGGAAATGCTCGGTCCGTATTTGGCGCATGTCCATGTCAAAAATTCCGCCTGGCAGCAGCAGAATGGACAATGGCAAAGTGACTGGGCACCGCTAAACGAAGGCATCGTGCGCTGGGCGCCTATCGTACGACATTTGCAACAGCTTGGGTACGATGGCTATCTTGGTGTGGAGGATTTTAGCGGTCAATGGGCGGGTGAGACGATGTTGCGCCATTTTACCGATACATTTCTGGCGCTACTACGGCAGGATCACGAACAGGAGGCGTTATTATGATGCAACCATCTGTAAGAGTCGGCGTGATCGGCATTGGTAATATGGGTAGTACACATGCACGCACCTTGCTATCCGGTGCGATTCCAGGTGCAGAGTTGACAGCAGTATGCGATATTCGCGAAAGTATGCGCACATGGACACAAGAACATCTATCGGAACAGGTTACGTTCTGGAGCGACTCCATCCAGATGATGGAGTCTGGTACGGTGGATGCAGTCATTCTCGCCACTCCGCATGACGATCATGCGCGGCAGGCAGTGATTGCATTTCAACATGGATTGCATGTACTGGTCGAGAAGCCCGCCGGGGTGAGTACAGCGCAGGTACGGGAAATGAACGAAGCGGCGGCGGCACATCCGCAAAGCGTATTCGCCATCATGTACAACCAGCGCACCAACCCGGTCTATGCCAAGCTGCGCGAGCTGATTCAGTCCGGTGAAGTAGGACAGATACGACGCATGAACTGGATCATTACGAACTGGTATCGTCCGCAAAGCTACTATAATTCTGGTGGCTGGCGTGCTACGTGGGGCGGCGAAGGTGGCGGTGTGCTGATCAATCAATGTCCCCATCAACTCGATCTGCTGCAATGGACGACCGGGCTGATACCGGAGCGCATCCGTGCCTTTTGCCGATTCGGACATTATCGCGATATTGAGGTCGAGGACGATGTGACCGCCTATCTGGAATATGCTAACGGAGCGAGCGCCGTCTTCATTACGACAACTGGCGAAGCACCGGGCACGAATCGATTTGAGGTGACTGGCGAACGCGGGAAAATCGTCATCGAAGACGATCAATTGACGTTCTGGCGGCTGCGCGAGCCGGAACCGCAATTCAATGCCCGCTACACTGGTAAATTTGGCAGCCCGGAATGCTGGCAATGCGATATTCCAATCAGCGAACAGGAAACCGGGCATCCCGGCATCATCCGTAATTGGATCGAAGCGATTATTACTGGCAGTTCTCTGTTGTCACCCGGGGTGGAAGGTATTAACGGATTAACGCTGTCCAATGCAATGCTGTTGTCTACATGGACAGACGATTGGGTGCAATTGCCGCTGGATGAGCAAGCCTTTGAGCAACAGCTGGAGCAGCGACGTCAGCAATCGGTATATCAGCCCGGACAGATCGTATCGGACGATACCGCTACACCTGCCGATCTAAGCGCGACATACAAATAACCGATTGAGATATGCAACATGCAAGTTCATCAATAGCATTCCATACGGAAAGGAACGATCTGGATGAGCAAGGATGGCATGTTTTACGCACCGACTACGGACTATCATCATGAGCCTGCATGTGCACCCGGCGAATTCGTCTTCGCGGCGGTGGCGTTAGATCACGGACATATTCACGGCATGTGCGCGGAGCTAGTCAATGCAGGGGGGACGCTGAGATGGATCTACGATCCTGATCCACATCGCGCTCAATCGTTGCAAAACAAACACCCGCAAGCGCGTATCGCCCCTTCGCTGGAAGCGGTGCTGCATGACGACGACGTTCTGCTCGTAGCAGCGGCAGCGATCACCTCGGAACGCGGTCCGCTCGGTATGCGTGTAATGCAAGCGGGCAAAGATTATTTTACCGACAAAGCCCCGTTTACCACATTGGAGCAGCTAGTAGAGGCGCGCATTGAAACGGCGCGCACCGGACGCAAATATATGGTCTATTACAGTGAGCGATTACATCAGGAGAGCGCGATCTACGCGCTTCAACTCATCCAGCAGCAAGCGATTGGCAAGGTGGTGCAGATTATGGGCACCGGACCACATCTGCTGGCAGCACAGCGACGACCGGACTGGTTTTTCCGACGGGAGCAATATGGCGGTATTCTGTGCGATATCGGCAGTCACCAGATTGAACAGTTTCTCACGTTCAGCTCGTCGCTGGATGCACAGATTAATTTCAGCCGGGTGGCTAATTTTCATCATCCGCAATATCCCGAACTGGAGGACTTTGGCGAAATCTCGCTGACCGGCAGCAGTGGCGCCTCCGGGTATATGCGTGTCGACTGGTTTACACCGGATGGGCTAGGGACATGGGGCGACGGACGGATGACGATCCTCGGCACAGACGGCTATATCGAGTTGCGCAAATATATCGACGTAGCGCGCGAACCGGGTGGCAATCATGTATATCTGGTGAACCATGAGGGTGAATATCATTTTGACGTATCGGGTAAGGTCGGCTATCCGTTCTTCGGTCAGCTGATCCGCGATGTGCTGGATCGTACCGATCACGCGATGACACAAGAGCATGCGTTCAAAGCGGCGGAAATTTGCCTACTTGCCCAGCAGCGTGCTTGGAATCGTCCCAATCCGATGCAAGGCTTTACCGATATCGAAGCCAATGGAACGATAACTCCACAATCTACGAACTAAAACCAATGGCAAATCCGGCAAAAGGTCTGTTCCTCCTCAGATGACATGCTACAATAGAAGCAAATGTAATCGTTATCATTATGGAGGTGCAGCACTCATGCCGGATGCACTGCGGATGGAGCAAGCAGTCACTCTCGGCTATCGGGAAACGCGTGCGTTTGAACCGGTGGCGGCGGACGGATTTCATTCCCATCTGCATTATGAAATTTACTATTTTCACGAAGGTCTGTGCACGTATATTGTTGGGGAACGCATCTACCAGCTGCATCCGGGCGATGTGCTGCTAATGCATGGTCGCACCTTACATCGTCCGCATCCACAGCCGGGGCATCCGTACGTGCGTTCTACGCTGCATTTTGACCCTGCGCTGCTGCATGAGTATGTACAGACGAGTTATGCTGACAAGCTGTTGTTGCCATTTGAACAATCTGGTGGCATTCGTTTGCAACTGACATTACAGGAGCGCAGCGATCTGGAAGTGCTGTTAGAGCAGCTCAGTCGGTTGTCACATGAGCCGCAGCAAGGTCAGATTCCACTGCCTTTTATGATGAAGCTATGCGATTTGCTGGCACTGCTTGCTGGATGCTGTGAGCGTCAGGAAAGCCCGGTTGTTCGCGAAGGCAAAGAGATGTATGCTCATCATATCGTCGACTATATCGAGCAGCATTATATGCACGATATGACGCTGGAGCAGATCGCCGACCATCTGCATCTGTCACGCTCGTATGCGTCCTCGCTGTTCAAGGAATGGACGGGCATGACGATTTTTAAATATTTGTACCACCGCCGGATCAATCAGGCAAAGCTACTGCTGCAATACCAACACGACCTACCTATCAGCGAAATCAGCCGCCGCTCCGGCTTCAAACAGCCCGCTCATTTTAGCCGCATGTTCCGCGAGGAAGTCGGTTGTTCACCGGAAAGTTATCGTTTGCGGTAGTAGTATGATGCGCTGTATTAGAAATATGTATGAGGCGAAAAGGTCATATTGATGTGCGAAGTCTATACACTTTGGCAGTCTCATTGAAGATGATGTAACACCCATATTGTATAGCAAAAGAGTCGCGTAGACGTTATTCTCCGTCCACGTGACTCTTTTGCTATACTCCAAACCATTCACATTAGCCGTGCTCGCTGTGCAACTCCGCACTTCGTTCCTTCGTATCAATTGTATCGCCTGTTACCCCGCGTTAATCCAGCCCGCTTTTTGCAGTAAACGACGAATCATACTTGCCGCCTGAGCACGAGTCACATGACTTTGCGGCTCAAAGCGTCCTTGATTGCCCTGTACGATTGCGCTTTTCGCAGTAGCAGCAACTGCCTTTTTCGCCCAGTTGGATACTTGTTTGCGGTCGGAGAACCGATTCAACTGCTGCTGCACCTGACTGTCCGACAGCGTAGTTGATTGACCGGTATAGTCCATCGCATGGCTCATAATCATTGCCGCTTCCTCGCGCGTAATATATTGATTCGGACGGAAATTGCCGTCGTTGTATCCTTCGATCAGCCCGTGATTGATCGCTGTTCCTACTACACCGGCATACCAGTCTGACGTATGCACATCTTTGGGCAAATGACTACTCTGCTCATCCGCCAAGCCCAGCGCACGCACCAGCATCGCTGCAAACTCCGCACGCGTCACTTCACGATCCGGTACAAAGTTACCGTCCTCACCGTTCACAATCAGCCGCGATGCCATATCCGTAACATCGTCCTTGCTCCAACTGGATGCTACATCGGGAAACGTCTTGCTGCTCTGCACCAGCGCATACATGCCGTCTGGTACAAAGCCGTGAATAACTACGTCATTAGAGCCGCTCGATGAACCTGCGCCGGATGTCGTTGTAGTAGAAGGATTCGCATTCTCTGTATTGGTGGACTGCCCTGCATGGTTGAGATTGCTTGTGGCAGCGGACTGACTTTTACCGTTGGACGCATTGGTAGTAGTACGATTCACTACAGTAGGTACCGGAATGATACGCTTCTGTACCGGATTCCAGCGAATAGCTGTCGTGATATTGACGTTAGAACTAGACGGATGCAGCGTAAGCTGTCTCCCCTTTTCAGGAACAGAAGGATTCGCATTGCCACTGCTATCTGTACCTGTACCTGTACCTGTACCTGTACCTGTCGCAGCAAACAGCATATTGGGATTGATAGCAACCGGAGCTGACGAACCACCTGTACCGGTTAGCGAAAATTGTACCGGCGTACCAATCGCTTTCATTCCTGCTTGCTGTTCTACCTGCTGCACTGCATTGGCTATATCCTCACTCACAGGCGCGATGCCAATATGAAGCGTAATATGTTGCAGAGAAGACGTGCTACCCGGTAATGACAGCAAAGCGTTGCGGCTCATCCCTGATACCGGTAGCTCATAGTCACCCAGCGGCGATTCCACTCGAATGCCGCCTTGACCGTCATATAACGCCTGCATTACATCCCCGTTCAGTACACAATCCACCGTCGTATAGCCTGATGGAATCACAATCGGCACTATCCGGTCGGAAGAAGATGCCAACTGCTGCACAATACTCTCCTTACGTGGCGTAACCGTCAGTTGACCGGGCGCAGACGATTGAGCGGTATACAGACCATTTCCATCTGGTAATGCCGTTGTACCAGAATTGACAGCACTCGAATCGGAGTTGGGAGTGTTTGAAATATTACTGGAATTGCTGTTGTTGCCTTCACTACTGTTTGCCGAAGATGTTCCTGTATTGCTGCCCGAAGTTGCATTGGTCGTATTGTTAGTCGTTGAACCTGTATTGGAAGTTGTCGATTCCGTTCCTGTTGTCGTATTTGTACCGATAGTCGCACCTTGCTGTGTACCATCCGCGCCAGCTCCATTGATGCTAATGTACGCCAAGCGAAACGCTGTCGACGGATCGTTATACAAACGTAAGGTCAGCCAGCCCTGTGCAGGTGTAAACGGCGTCTCCCCCTCTGCCGCATCATTCCAGACACCATTGCTGCCATCTGTAGAATTGAGACTATATTGCATGGAAGTCATCGTATATTCCAGAGCTGGGAGCGCTGGATCAAGCATAACGGATGCTAGTGACGGCGCCGTATTCACCGCCGGATTGTAAATGGTGTACTGCACCTGATACGATTGCGCCGATGCCAACGGCACAAGTAGCGAGAAAAGCATACATGCCATCAGCAGCATTGCAAATAGTCGCAAGCCGAAGGGAAGGTTGCGCACGTCCCTTACACTACTATTCAAACTACCTGTGCTGGACATTGACGATTGGAATATCCGATTATAGTCATTGTTCATATGATTTCGCTCCTATTTCATCTCGCTTGTTCTACTTCTATATAACGGGTGCTGGATGCAGAATCATAATGCCTGCTGGCGACTTTTGCACGTATCCATCGATGCTGGCAACACTCCACTCTCCGTCGGACTCTTTTTCCATTACATCACTAACGAAAAAGCAGACCGTCAAAGCATCTGATGTAACCATGCTCTCCATCTATCTCATAATTCAAAGCTTTTTTCCAGTCGGTGTTCGGCTGTCTCTTTATTTCCGTGTGTTTGCACATGCTGGAATGGGTATGTACATAACAGTACGTTTATTTCGCTGAATATCCTGATCAATACAATGAATCTGCAATTCTATGCAATATACACATCACGCAATCGAGGAGGATTTCACATGAAAGCAGTTATTATTGAACAATATGGTGACGAGAATCAACTCAAGCTGGCAGACGTACCCGATCCGAAACCGGGTTCCAAGCAGGTTGTCGTGAAGTTAAAAGCTACTTCCATCAACCCGATTGATTGGAAGCTACGCGAAGGGCACCTCAAACAAATGATGGATTGGGAGTTCCCGATCATTCTCGGCTGGGATGCCGCTGGTGTAATCACTGAAGTTGGCGATGACGTCACCGAATGGAAGATTGGCGATCATGTCTTCGCCCGTCCAGATACGACTCGTTTTGGCACATACGCTGAATATGTCGCGGTCGATGACAATCTGCTCGCTCCGTTGCCACCGGGTATCAGCTTTGCCGAAGCAGCTTCGATTCCACTAGCTGGATTGACTGCATGGCAGGCTCTATTTGATCACGGTCAGCTCAAGGAAGGCGAAAAGGTACTGATTCATGCCGGAGCAGGCGGAGTCGGCACACTGGCAATCCAGCTTGCCAAGCACGCAGGCGCACACGTCATCACGACCGCCAGCGCCAAAAATGCGGAATTTTTGAAATCACTTGGCGCGGATGAAGTAATTGACTACAAATCCACGAACTTTGCAGAACAATTGTCCGATATCGATCTTGTGTTTGACACGATGGGTGGGCAGATTCAAAAGGACAGCTTCAAGGTGCTCAAAGAAGGCAGCGGTCGCCTGATCTCCATTTTGGATCAGCCAGACGAGGAACTTGCCAAGCAGCACAATGTAACTGCCAAAGCAATCTGGCTGCAACCGGATGGCAAGCAGTTAGAGGAGTTTGGTAAACTGCTGGAACAACGCAAAGTGAATGCTATCGTCGGCACCGAGCTGCCGTTTTCCGAGGAAGGTCTACGCGAAGCTCACCGTCTCAGTGCAACGCATCATGCCAAAGGTAAAATTGTGATCACTTTTGAAGATGAGGTACAGTAAGGATATTTGCCCGTCATAACGGGAATCTGCGATCCGTACAAATGATAATAGAGATACAAACGCAGGACTGGACGTTCCGGAACGATGATAAACATTGCAAAACAGTAATCTGCATACCACCTGCGTTTACAAACTTGACGATTTTGCCCGCAGCCAATGCAGTATAATGGCTGTAACAAATCCATGTTTTATTAAGGAAGGTGCAGTATGATGTGGCTTATTAATCCGGCGACCGTATTTCCTGATCCACTGTTTCGTATCGTCTGGCTCCTGGAACTCGCCGTGCTGCTGGTGCTGATCATTGCCGCCATGCGGCTGACGCGCCGAGCATGGATCAGCGCTGCTATATTATTTGTTATTGGACTCGGCTCTACCTTGCCGGGCTGGATCTATCAGATGATTCATCCCGATTATATTGGAGCTTTGATTGATATTCCGTTATTGTTGATGTTCCCGCTCATGGCGGTTAGTCTAGTATGGGCGATTGTTGCATGGGTATTTCGCTGGTGGAGCAATCGGCAGGATGGCGAACGCAAAGTGAAACCCGCGTCGCAACCCTGATCGACGCTCATCCGATTCAGCGGATTGACGGATGACTGCATATGAAACATTGTAAATACCAAGAGCAGTCATCCCGGATGTAGCAGGACGCATGTCATCTACGAATGGGGTATCCAGACGTAGATTGTACTAGAAATATCGAAACGAAATGATATGAAAAACCGCCCCGGCGCAGGTGCTTGATCACCAGTCGCCGGGGCGGTTTGTTGTTGAAATATCCATATTATGAATATCGATTGTGCCTATCGAATGGATAGCAGCTATATATTCATCGCCTGCTTCACAGTACAGGTGCTTCAGACGAGCATATGCTGCACCGTGGAAATGGCGATTATTATGATCTACGTGGCAATTGTTATGCTTGCTCGTTCAGCAGTTGACGGATTGCATCGACGGTCGGAGTGAGCGGACGACCGAGTAATGTTTCAAAATCGCTTTGCTCCACGGCAAGCTCGCCTTCACGAATATCGTGCTGAATGCTAACCAGCATCGGGATCAGGAAGTCCGGCAGACCAGCGCCTTTCATAATCTCTGCATACGTAGCATCATCCACATGCTGTACCGGAATGTCTTTGCCCAGTGCTTCGCCCGCAGCTGCTGCTAGCTCGTCCTGTGTTAACAGCGGACCAGACAGCTCGTAAATGGTGTTGTCATGACCTTCACCCGTCAGCACAATTGCTGCCGCCGCAGCGTAATCGTCGCGTGTTGCCCAGCCTGCTTTGCCGGAACCAGCGGAAGTTACCCATGGTGCGCCCGCAGCTGCGGCTTGAATGCTGGACAGTTCATTTTCCAGATACCAGTTGTTGCGCAGGAACGAATACGGAATGCCCGTTGCTGCAATTGCTTCTTCGGTTGCTTTGTGTACTGGTGCGAGGAACAATTGGCTATCTGCCGCATTGCCGACGCTAGTGTAAGCGATAAAGCCGACATTGGCACGCGCTGCCGCTGCTACTGCATCGTTATGCTGACGGATGCGTGTCTCGTTATCGCCGTCTGCCGAGATGATCAGCAAACGATCCACATTAGCGAATGCCGCTTCCAGTGTCTCTGGCTTGTCAAAATCACCGTGACGTACGTCGATACCCTGCTCACGCAGATGTGCTGCTTTCTCCGGGTTACGTACGCTGACTGCCAACTCGCTGGCAGGTACTTTTCTGAGCAATTCATTTACCACTTTAGAGCCAAGATGTCCGGTTGCGCCTGTAATTAATATTGTCATATTCATATCCTCCTATAGTGTGAAAATGTAGGTATCGTAATTGTCGTTATAACCTAAGTGGTTACAACGAATGTATAAAATAAAAGCCTGTGTAGAGGCTCTCATTTCTGTCTGTTCCTGCTGTCTGAATATCCAAGATGATAAAAGATCGTGCGGGCTGCATCAAGATTGGTCTGCTCGTCATCTGCTTGATCGTATCTGGATCTGCTTGTGCTCGCAGCCATACGTTATATGGTTACGAATTGATTACTAAGCTGTGCCAGCGTCGTGCGGGCAAGCCGTTGCTCCATCGCCGTCTGCGCTTCACGTAATTCTTCCTGAAGCACCTGCTCAATATTGCGTCCGACAGGACAAGCGATGCTAGAATGATCGTGAATGCCGAACAGTTTATTCTCCTCCGTTACATGAACGGCGCGGTAAATGTCGAGTAAGGTGATCTGCTCTGGCTGGTGCAGCAAATACGCTCCGCCGATACCAGCGCGCACCTCGATCAGCCCTGACTTTTTCAACATGCCCATAATCCGGCGAATGACGACCGGGTTCGTATTGACACTTGCAGCGATAAAGTCGCCTGTGCATTCCAGCGGACATAGATGGATCAAGGACAGCGTGTGTACCGCCATTGAGAAGCGTGTACTGATTTGTTTCATTTTGTATCACCACCGTTGTAACCAGTATAGTTACACTAATTGCAAAAGTCAACAGCTTTGCAGAGACTACTTTTGATCAATGTTACATTTGCTAAACGGAATGAAGGATGTCATTATGTTACCAGAGTTATCGGATGGATCATAAATGATCATCTGCTACTACAAAGTGCAATCAACAGAAAAACAGTTTGCTGTCCATCGTCAGCAAACTGTTCCTTATGATCGATATGTCATTCATGTGTACATCATTCATGTTAGATAGGGAGTGCCTGCTCCAATTGTTCCGATATTCCTGTCCGCCGATCAACACTACTATTCCATCTCTCACAGCGATGCCGCAGAGTCCAGTTCTTGAGCGTCATGCTGCAATTTCTCCGCAGTTGTACGAATGATCAGCATTAAGGCACGCGTCATCAGATCCATCGGCAGCGACGGCAAGGTCGGCTTGTGTAGCGCCATCTGGGTAGAAGCTGGGAAATGAACGAATCCAGCACGTACGCCCGGGTGTCGCTGCTGCAAATAATCCAGCACACCATACATCGTATTGTTGCAAATAAACGTACCCGCCGTATTGGATACCGCAGCCGGAATTCCATTTTCCAGCAAACGGCACGTCATCTCGCGGATCGGCAAGGTAGAGAAAATACCATCCGGCCCATCCTCACGAATCGGCACATCCTGCGGCCTCGCATTCAGATTATCAGCATACTCTGCGCCCGGCTCAACATGTTTCACATTGACAGCGATTCGCTCCAGACTCACTGCGGTACGTCCAGCAGCCAGCCCACACATAATAATCGCATCCGGCTGAAAATCTTCGGCTTCGCGAATGAGTAACTCCACGCATTCATCATAATGTACCGGTAACAGCAGTGTCCGCAGTTCTACCTGAATATCCGCAAACGAATGGTCCTCGACCGCCTCAAGCAAGTACTCCGTCGGGTTGATATGATGCCCGCCAAACGGCTCAAATCCGGATACCAGTATTCTCATTGTCTCTACCTCCAGTTGGATGAATACAACGTTTGAAACCACATTCCCCATTTTGAATCAACATCATGCAAATAAAAAAAAGAATATTGTAAAGGAATATACTTTACCTTTATAAATATATTACCTCTGCTTTACAATTCGGGATCGTGAGCAAGTATTCCTGTCAACGGCTAACAAATTTTTCAAATGCCGTTTGGAGCAGTCGCGGTTCGGTTTATGAAGATTGGACAGATATTCAAGATGGATTTGACATTCTTCGCTGGGACGTTATAATTAAATTATGTTTTATCAAATATAATTTTGCGTAATGAAAGTGAGGAGATTTTTGTAATGTCTGTACATGACTATTCTGCCCTGACAATCGACAAACAGGAGAAATCATTATCCGACTATAAAGGGAAAACACTGTTAATTGTGAATACCGCGAGCGGCTGCGGCCTGACTCCTCAGTATGAAGGACTGCAAAAACTTTACGATACGTATCAAGATTCCGGCTTTGAAATACTGGGCTTCCCTTGCAACCAGTTCAAAGGACAGGAACCGGGCACCGAAGCCGAGATCAAGGACTTCTGCCAAGTGAATTACAATGTAAGCTTCCCACTGTTTGCCAAAGTCGACGTCAAAGGTGACGACGCTCACCCGCTGTACCGCCATCTCGTTGATGCAGCACCAGAGCCATCTCGTACTGGCGACATCGAATGGAACTTTGCCAAGTTTCTCGTTGACCGTGACGGCAAAGTTGTCAAACAATACCCTTCCCGCCTCGAACCTTCGGAGATCGAAGCCGATCTGCAAAAAGTACTGGCTGGCGAAGCGGTTTCCTGACGATAGTTTCCATATTCAGGGTAAATATAAAAGGATGCATATGCTTTACTACTTCACGATACCAACTACAATTCAGGAGGATGATGAACAATGGCACTGACATTCACAGATATGGTAACGCAAGCAAGAAACAACGTACCGGGCGTAACTTCCCAGGAAGCACGCGAGAAAATCAATGCAAACCCAGATACATTCGTGATTGACGTACAAGATGCCAAAGACGCTGGCGCATGTGGACTCATTCCAAGCAGCACGAACATCTCCCTCGGCATGCTGCCAATCCGCGCCGATCTCGGTCTGCCGGAAGAACTGCGCGACGAGCGTCTGAGTGATCGCAATCGTCCAATCCTCGTTACTTGTGGTGCTGGCGGTCAAGCAGCTCTGGGCGCATACGCGCTGAAGCTGATGGGCTTCACTGATGTAGCATACATCGATGGCGGCACAGCAGCATGGAAACAAGCTGGCTTTGACGTGGAAGAAGCGTAAGTAGCCCCCTCTACTTACGATGATATGCAAGACTGCATGACCTTACCGTGATTACCCCCTTTATACCCCAAAGCGTGATCATAGGATTGCCCTCGGAATCAGTTTCCGGGGGCTTTTTGGTATGTATTGTGCTTCTTCCTGTCAATAGAGTGTGCGCTCAACATGTGCCTCTTTCTACGATCTGCTTCGATGTAAGCCTTTTTATAAAATATTATATATTTATTTTCTCAAATTAGTTGTTATCCGCATTATATGTAGCAACAAATATGTTTAGCTCCGATAACTAAATGGGTAATGTTCTTCACAGCCGCGTGCCGCTGCGACAGATGTGTATGATGAGCATAAAGACTCTCCGTATCTGGCCTGATCGGCAGGTCGTTTGCTTGCATGCAGGAGGGTCATACTCGTATGGCTCTCGTTTGAATGGTCAAACGCTGGAGGTAGCAAATCTATTTTGCGTAGTAATGATTATGTTTCATGGAGCCTCACGTTTGGAGTTCACCATCGCTAGAAAGGGAGATGTATACATGAATCGCAATGTGACAATGATGCAATTTTTTGAGTGGCATGTGGAGGCTGACGGTTCACACTGGAAACGACTGCAAGAGTGGGCACCTGAACTAAAACGCGCAGGAATCGGTACGCTCTGGGTTCCACCAGTAACGAAGAGTAATTCACCGGAGGATACCGGGTACAGCGTATATGATCTGTACGATATTGGTGAATTTGACCAAAAAGGTGGAGTTGGCACCAAATACGGCACCAAAAAAGAACTGCTGGACGCAATTGCCATCTGCCATCGTCTCGGTCTCAACGTCTATATCGATCTGGTCATGAATCATAAAGCCGGTGCAGACGAAACCGAAGTATTTAAAGTAATTGAAGTCGATCGGAACAACCGCACCGAGGAAATCTCGGATGAACCGTTCGAGATTGAAGGCTGGACCAAATTTACGTTCCCTGGGCGCGGCGATACATATTCGCCTATGCAATGGAATTATCGTCACTTTAATGGAACCGATTTCGATAACCGTGAAGGACGAAATGGGATTTTCCGAATTGCGGACGGAGACAAACAATGGAATGAGAACGTAGATAACGAATTTGGCAACTACGATTACTTGATGTTTGCCAATATTGATTACAATATGCCAGAAGTACGCGAGGAAATGGTCAACTGGGGCAAATGGATGATCGATACAACACGCTGCGACGGCTTCCGTCTGGATGCGATCAAGCATATTAACCACGAGTTTGTACGCGAATTCGTGAATGAGATGGTCAACAAACGTGGACAGGACTTCTACATTGTTGGCGAGTTCTGGAATCCAGAGCTGGCGGCTTCACAGGAATTCCTCGATACCGTCGATTACAAAATCGATCTGTTCGACGTCTCCCTGCATTACAAGCTGCACGCCGCTTCCACATCGGGTAACTCGTTCGATCTGTCTACCATTTTCAATGATACGCTAGTACAGACACACCCGACGCATGCCGTAACATTCGTCGACAACCATGACTCCCAGCCGGATGAAGCGCTGGAATCGTGGATCGAAGACTGGTTCAAACCGCTGGCGTACAGCCTTATATTGCTGCGTCAGGACGGGTATCCGTGCGTGTTCTATGGTGATTATTTTGGAATCGGCGGCGAGAACCCGGTGCCAGACAAAAAAGACATGCTGAACTGTCTGCTGTATGCGCGTTACCACAAATCGTACGGTGAACAGGATGATTATTTTGACCATCCGAACACGATTGGCTGGGTACGCCGAGGCAGTGACGATATCGAGCGTTCCGGCTGTGCGGTCGTGTTGACTAACGGCGAGGAAGGCGAGAAACGCATGTTTGTGGGCGAAGAACGCGCTGGGCAAATCTGGATCGATCTAACAGGCAACCGCCGTCATCATGTGCAGATCGAAGAAGACGGCTGGGCAAACTTCCCGGTGAACGGTGGTAGCGTGTCTGTCTGGACATTGCCAGAAACCGATCTGACCGAGGAGCAAGTTGGCGAATATTACGAGTCTGGTCAACCTTGTCTGGCATTGCCAGAAGAAGGCATTTTGGAAGAAGGTTCCGATCTGCTGAATATCGAAGCTGCTGAACCTGTGGAAGAAGATCAGGAAGCTGACAAAGCGTAACAATCGTATGAATGTATATGGAGAATAGGATCACATCGTAGGAATCGTATGATCTGTGTATGATCATTCTATCTTCCCCATGTTGACTAGAGTAACTTGCAACAATTCTATACCTCTTACAAAAACCCGATCGCCGGAAGGAATTCTCCTCTGAGAATGCAACTTCCAGCGATCGGGTTTTCTTATATGCTATCCTACAAGTTCACTCATGAACAACGATGAACAGCCAACCAAAGACAATGTATTCAGGCGGGCACGAATACGATACGCTTCTGCGGATCGACAGGCGCAGTCCATACCTGTTCCACTTCAGATAACGGATAAGATTGCGTTGGAATACGCAGTGTACCAGAGGCGATACAGTCGATCAATGCCGGGAATGCTGCCAGATAACCCGCCGCCGTCACAGATCCTTGACCGCTACCGAGTATACGAAGATTCGCAGAGCGCAGTGCAGCGGAAGGAATCTGCGCCGCGGCACCTGCCATGGATCCGATCTGAATCCAATCCAGCGCACGACTGCGATCTTGGCGTCGGGTCAATATGGACATCACTGCCTGTTCCATCGGCGCGCCCCACAGATAATCGATTACTACATCCACTTCTGCTGCCGCTTTGCCCAGTCGTTCTGCTACATCGGATGCTTCTCCTTCTAGCGAAACGACCACATCGGCACCCAAGTCTGTTAATGCTTCTAGGCGCGCCTGATTACGTCCTGCGCCAATCACTTGCTCTGCTCCGAGCAACTTGGCAATTTGTACCGCCATCTGTCCCGAATTGCCAGTCGCTCCCATAATCAATACCCGACTACCCGGACGAAAATCAATCCGACTGCGCAGCGCCACCCAAGATGACATTGCCGGATTCATCGCTGCCGCAATGTGCACCGGATCAGCATCTGCCGGAATCACGACGCTCCGGCGGATATCGATAATCGTCCGCTCTGCCATCGAGCCAAGTGCAGCATCCTCCATCACAAAATAGACATTTCGCCCATCTTCCAACCTGCCTACACCATCTACACCAGGAATTAGGGGCAACTCCCCAGTGCTCGTATAATGCGAACCATCTGCCTGAGAGCGAACCCGTTGATGTAGCCCGGCGGCAAGCACATCAACATATACTTCATGTGGTTGCTGCAAGCTGCGAAGTTCGAACTCACCGTATTGTGGTGCTTTTGTAAAATCATGAACAATTGCTGCTTTCATTACAATCTCCTCCATATCGGATACGATAATTTGACTCATACAAAACCCGACTTACCTGCATATTTAATTTGTTACACAAACTATTATAGTTTGTCATACCAACAAAATAGATATTGAATATAATATAGTTTGTACCACAAACAAAGTCAATAAAAAGTTTGCATCGCGTACTATATGCATATTTCTATGTTATACTACACTCATCATTATACGTACTCGCTTCTCAGTAAAAGCACGTTTTAACGTAATATCGGTAATGATCATATGATGCAATACCACCTTCATATTTACATTTTGCTAGGATTGGAGTGAATACATATGCAACACCATCTGTCACCACAACCGAGTGAGACGCCACTGGTGGATCATCTTGTTCAGCTTACGTATTTGATACAGACGATTTTGCTGGAGGCGGGTACTGAGCATGATCTATCCTTTGTGCAAATTCGTCTGCTCGGCATATTGCGTGATCGTGAACCGGGTATGCAGGAATTGGCGCGTCATCTGAATCTGGACAAATCGAGCGTTACGGGGCTGATTAATCGCGCTGAGCGCCGCGGCTTGGTAGAGCGCATCCCTTCGCTCACGGATCGCCGAAGCTTCTCGGTTCGTCTAACCGACAGCGGATTGCACATTGTTCATACGGTCGGTGGCGAGATTGAACGGCGGATCGACGAAGCCGCATCCAAGCTGACGCAACAAGAGCGCGCACAGCTGATCAAGATCGCCGCCAAAATGATCCACCGCACCTGAGTCACGACGGCGGGAGTGAAGCTGTTTGGTATTTGGGTATACCGTATAGAAGGAATCTGCGGTAGATCAGGGTGCCGATGCAAATACGAGTCTTTTTCTTTCTTGTAAATGACGACAGGATTTGTCACTATTGTCTGCTATCCTGAATAGTGTACATAGAGAGATTGGAGTGAGCATCAATGGAGACGTTCAAGGAACGATATAGCGAGCATTTTTTGCAGCGATTTGTGGAGATTGTACATGAGCATACAGATGATTTTGACGAGAGACTGTTCCATGAGCAAGTGTATCGCAATGATTGGCAGGAGCTGGCATTCAAGCAGCGTATTCGGCGGATTAGCGAAGCGCTGACGGCGGCTCTACCACTGCCGTATGAGCAGGCGGTACAACTGCTGATGCAGATTGCGCCGCAGTGCCGGGGGGTAGAATATTTATTTTTCCCGGATTATGTAGAGTTGAATGGGTTGGATCACGTCGAGTTGTCGATGAAGGCACTTGAAGTGTTGACTGTGTATTCTAGCGCGGAATTTGCGGTACGTCCATTTATATTGCAATATCCGATCGGTATGCTGAGACAGATGAATATATGGGCACAGGACGATAACGAGCATGTTCGCCGATTGGCAAGTGAAGGTTTCCGTCCGCGATTGCCGTGGTCATTTCAGCTCAAACCATTTATCGCCGATCCTGAACCGACACTTGCGGTGCTGGAACAACTCAAGCGCGATTCGTCGCTATATGTACGCAAAAGTGTCGCCAATCATCTGAACGATATTGCCAAGGATCACCCGGAGCGAATCGCCGAGATCGCCCGCCAGTGGTACGGTCAGCATCTCTATACCGACTGGATCGTCAAGCACGGCTGTCGGACACTTCTCAAGCAGGATCATCCGCAAGTGATGAAATTGTTCGGTTATGTTGCCAGCGAGACAGTTACGATTAGCAATTTGCAGATTGGTGCGCAAACGGTGCCCATCGGCGGCGAGATCGATATATCCTTTATCCTGCATAATGAGGAGGACATTCCGCAAAATGTACGGATCGATTACGAAATGCAGTTTATGAAAGCAAACGGGCAGCAGGCACCAAAGCGATTCCGCTGGGTATCGCGTGACTTCGCACCCGGGCAGCATGAGATGCGCAAAAAGCATTCGTTCAAGCTGATCACAACGCGCAAATATTATGCAGGGCAGCATCATATCCATCTGTATGTAAATGGCGTGCAGGTCGGTGAAGTTTCATTTGAAGTAACGGATGCTCGTTAAATCGTACACAGGGTCGCGATGACGCTTCATGCCCTAATACTGCACACAACAAAACAACCTTCCAGCTCACCATGATCGGTGAATCGGACGGTTGTTTTGTTGTTTCAATCCGGCGCAAGGGCAGAGGGTTAGATGCACATACATAGGTACATCCTTCTCTCCCTTACTACGCTTGCACGTTACCGCCGGATGACATGTATTTGGTCCAATCGATATTAGAATGGGTCGTGTAATTAACGCAAGGTACGAATACGCTCTTCCAGCGGCTTGAATTCTTTGTCGCCCGGAGGTGCAGTCGGTTTACCAAACGGCATCTGCGCAACTAGCGTCCAGCTTTCTGGAATATCCCACTCTGCTTTGATCTTCTCGTCAATCAATGGATTATAATGTTGCAGCGTCGCGCCATAGCCTTCTGCTTCCAGCAGCGTCCAGATCAGATACTGGTGCATGCCGTTTGCTTGCTGCGACCATACCGGGAATTTATCCTGATACGCTTGGAATTGATCCTGCATGCCACGGATTACGGCTTCATCCTCGAAGAACAGGATCGTTCCGTACCCTGCTTTGAAGCTGTCCATTTTTTGCTGAGTCGGCTCAAAGCTGTCGGCTGGTACGATTTCTTTTAAAATATTCGTGGTGTAGTCCCACAATTGATCATGCTTGTCGCCAAACAGGATGATGATGCGGGCGCTTTGTGAGTTAAACGAAGACGGCGTGTGCAGCACAACATGCTCTACGATCTCTTGAACGCGCTCATCCGGTATAACAGCTTCCTTGCTGATGCCATAGATACTTCTTCTGTTCTTTATTGCTTCAAAGATTGCTTCGGTACTCATTACAGAATCCTCCTTTGAAATAAAGATAGAGTCTTGAAACTCTACATCCTTATTTAACCAGACCCACTGCAAAAAAATCAGTGACTATCTATTTTGCCACATGTTCCGAACATATACATTCATAACTGTACGATTCGACAGCAATCGAAAAAGAACCCCAAACCGTTTGGTAACGGCTTGGGGTTCTTGGTATGCTTGCCGTTGTGAAATAGGGCAAGCACACACTGTTTTGGTGCTGGATCAGAATTGATCCTCCTTGCGAGCATTCATCAGTACCTGTGCCGCTTCGGCACGAGTTGTGGATGCGGATGGATCGAAGTGTCCATCGGCGCGTCCGTTTAGTAAACCTTGTTGCTTCAGCGACGCTGCCGCCGCTTGTGCCCACGCCGGAATCTGCTGCTGATCACCAAAGGTGGCGGTCGTTCCCGCCGTCTGTTGTGCGGTCGCAGACGATGCCAACGCATTACTGATCATGACTGCCATCTCGGCACGCGTAATGGACGCGTTCGGACGGAAGGTGCCATTAGCATCGCCCTTGATCCAGCCCAGTTTGTAGGCGGTAGCGATGTCGGCTTTTGCCCAACTGCCGATAGAAGCCTGATCGGCAAAAGGCAGTGTGGCATCACTGACAGTCTGATCACCGGATGGCAATGCGCGCATCAGCATCACCGCGAACTCGGCGCGGGTAACTTTGGCTACCGGATGGAAGGTGCCATCGGCATACCCTTTTGCAATACCGAGTGTTGCCGCTGCACGGATGCTGTCCGCTGCCCAGTGACCAGCAATATCGCTAAAGTTCGTCGTCCCCTTCCCTGCACTACCCTCATTCCCTGTAGTACCATTGGTCGCAGAATTCGTTGGAGCAGTATTGCCCTGATCTGTCGAAGCTGCTTGTACTGCCATGACGGCAAAGCGGGTAAAGTGGTTCACGCTGACGCTAATATCGCTACCCTTCACGTCTCCGCCTTCCACTTGTACCCACGGTGCGCCTTCTGCTGTCTGGTAGAAGACCGCGACCGTTTCGCCAGTTTGGATGGAGGACGGATCGTATTGCAGCGTTAATTTGACCGGAACGCTGAAGTTATCCTGCATATTTTTCGTAAATTCATAGATCGGACTAATTGTGTGTACCGTCGATGCCAAGCCTTCGGCAGGAGTGGAGATTAATTTCACCTGAATATCCAGCGGCTGCCCAGCTGCGCCCTGCGGTACCTCCAGCAATACGCCCGAACCGAGTCGAACCTCGCCCGCACGACCGACCGGAATGATTACACGACCGTTGGTGGAGCGGATCGTCGACTGTCCATTGCTGGATGATCCCTGTCCACCACCATTGCCGCCGGTATTGCCTCCGTCTGTCGGAGCATTTACCTGCCATCCGGCATACAGTCGCAGATCAGCAATGATACGGTGATCTGCAAAGGTAAACGGCTGACTGTGCGCTGCATCCGCATACCAGCCAGTAAAGGTATATCCGCTACGTGTCGGATCGTTCGGACGGGACAATAGATCGCCGTAATGGGCGCTACCTTCCTGTACTGCCGTGCCACCATCCATATCATACAGAATCCGGTAAACCGACAATGTCCATTTGGCATGCAATGTTAGATCCGATGTCGCCGTGTCCGTTGCAAAGTCAAAGCGCTGCTGATGATCTGCATCGCTATACCAGCCGTCAAAATCATACCCGGTACGTACCGGATCGGCAGGACGCGAGAGACGGTCACCATAAGCGGCACTTTGCCCGCCTACATTGGTTCCGCCGTCTGTATCAAACGTAATCTGCTGCACGCGCAGTGCCCATTTAGCGTACAAGATCACATTGGCGACAATCGGCTGACTGAAGTCAAATGGTTGATTGTGATTCGTATCGGCGAACCAACCTGCGAAGATCATGCCATCGCGATTGGCTATCGGAATGCCCGGTGTAGTAAGCAGATCGCCATATCCGATATACACATCGTTTACTACCGTACCACCATACGTATCAAAATTGACCGTATACCGATTGCGCTCCCAGCCTGCATACAATTGCACATCGCTGCTAATCGGCAACACGCCAAATGAATAGGTATGCTTCAAGTCGGTATCACTGTACCAGCCCTTGAATGTATAACCGGTGCGTGTCGGTGCCGTTGGCTCGCTGACAGCATTGCCATAATTCAATTGTTGATCGCTGACCGGTTCACCACCATTGCTGTCAAAGCTGACGTGATAACGATTGATGTCCCAACCAGCATAGATTGTCGTCGCGCCCGTAATCAGCGCCTGAAAGTCAAATGGCTGAGTGCGTGCCGCATCGCGGTACCAACCCGTAAACGTATGCCCTGCCTGTACCGGATCAGCCGGACGCTGAATTGTGCCACCGTAATTGATTTTTATATCCGGTACGCCCGCCTGAGCATATACGTCAAAGCTGACTTTGTACGATTGAATAGTCCAGCCCGCATACAGATGCAGATTGTCATTCAATACCGTTTGGGCAAAGTCGAATGGATGCGTATGCGCCGCATCGGTATACCAGCCTGTAAAATCATAGCCGGTACGCGTCGGCGCTGCCGGTTCATTGACGATGCTGCCATAATTCAGCTGTTGACCGCTCACCGGGTCGCCGCCATTGCTATCAAAGCTGACATTATAACGGTTCACATCCCAACCCGCGTAGAGCGTCGTCGGCGCAGTAATCAGTGCTTGGAAATCAAATAACTGCGTATGTGCCGCATCCCGATACCAGCCCGTAAACGTATGCCCTGCCTGTAAAGGATCGGTAGGACGCTGAATGTTGCCACCATAATTGATATTCACATCAGGCAAACCGATATGTGCGCCATCGTCAAAGCTGACTTTGTACGATTGAATCTTCCAGCCTGCATACAGATCGAGACTATCGCTCAATACCGTTTGGGCAAAATCGAATGGATCGCTCGTCTGCGCATCCTTGTACCAACCGGTAAAGTCATACCCAGTACGCGTAGGCATCGTCGGCTGACTTACCGTGCTGCCGTAATCCAATTGTTGACTGCTGATCGGCACTCCGCCATTGCTATCAAACGTAACGGTATAGCGATTGATCGTCCATGCTGCATACAATGCCGTTGGTCCGGTAATCAATGATTGGAAATTAAATCGCTGTGTATGCGCTGCATCGCTATACCAGCCTGCAAATGTATAGCCAGTGCGAGCTGGTGGAGACAATTCAGCCAGTGGCTCTCCATACGAAACCGCTGTATTGGGCATAGATGGTCCGCCGCCTGTATCAAAGCTGACCGGGTACGCTTGTACTGCCCAATCCGCATAGAGCGCGAGATTGTCATGAATGACTGTTTTGTTAAAATCAAACCGCTGTGTATGTGCCGCATCGGTATACCAGCCGGTAAAATTGTAGCCGGTGCGCGTAGGCAACGGTGGTTCACTTGCCAGATCGCCGTAGTACAGACTTTGCGTCGACACTACCGTACCGCCCGCGCTGTCAAATGTCACCTGGCGCGGCTTGTAATAACTAAAGGCGATACGCGATACATTGCCGACTGCATCCGTTGCGATCAGCGTATAATTACCTTCGGTTTCAATCTTGCCACCACTGCTGAATGCAACATTGTTCAGCAGTACGGTGCCTTCATTAAACGTGATCGTTGGAGGCGATGTATACCGTCCACCGTCCTGTACGCCGCTAATCGCCGGAGGTGTCAGATCAATCGTAAAATGAACGGTAGTGCTGCCGTTCAGGTTTGCAGAGATTAGTGTATAATTGCCTTCCTTCGTCACTGGCGTGCCGCTGGCAAAATAATTACCGTTCAGCAACACGGTTGTACCGTTGGTGACGGGGGTGACCGGAGTGTTATAGACCTGCTGATCCACTACGCCGGTAACAACTGGCGGCAATGCCGCTTGAACATCGATATTGATCGTCGAATATCCATTCGCAAAGCCATAGTAATTGTAGGTCCGAATCGTAAAGCTGTCCGCACCGACATACGTGCTAACAGGCACATATGTAAAGCCACTGCCCGTATCCGTTACTTTACCATGCGATGCCTGCGTACGCAGCGATACACCTCTAGCATCGACACCGGTCAGCAAAGAGCTGCTGCTAATGTTGAGCGTCTGTTTTTGCGAAACTGAATACACAATAGTGCTGCCGCCTAGACTATTGGGTCCGCCGCCTCCATCCCGTGAAGGGTAAATACCGTTACTTACCGTATAATAATGCAGCGAATACGGATTGCTCTGCATATTAGGAGTACCAAACGTCTGCATACCGTCTCCGCCAAAACGCGAATACAGCAAAGAATACAACGCCATATTTGAGTTAATAAACAGTAACCCGCCGTTTGCTGTGATCCAGCTACTCTGCATATTGCTCAGGAACGGAATGGTTTCCCCCATATACTCATCCCCGGTGCCATTGCCGATATTATTACCGCTCTGGGCACCACCCGCGCTTGGTGAAACTGCAAAAAATAGCGGTGTATTAGGTAGCGGCGAAGCTAGCGACGGCAATGTAAATGTATCTGTAGATCCGGTATCCGTTGCCGATCCGATCAGACTGTACAGTGCAGGATACGCACTGGTAGACAACTGCTGACCGTTCAGTTTCAACCAATCTCCCGGCACAAAGTTGTAAGGAAACATACGTACCTCGCCACGCATCGCATTGCCAGCACTGTTTCCGTCTTCGCGCGAAGGATATATCCCTGTCGTCGCTATGTAATACCCCATGCCGTCCGGTACAGGCGCACTTGTCAGATTCGGCAGATTAAAGCTGCTTCGTCCGTCTCCTCCGTAGTTGTTGCCAAGCAAACTGTATAATGCCGCATTGCTAGTAATCTGCATACTTTGTCCAGCGGCAAATGACCAACCATACGGGGCAAAATTGTACGGAAACAGCGCGATCTCCCCGATATACGGATTTCCTGCTGCCGCTTGTGCCTGCCGTGCCGTATACGATCCGGCGGACAGCGTCACAAATGCCAGTATAAACACTAGCGCAATCTTCCAACTTGCGCGCCAGGCATAATGAATCATGCTGCACGAACCTCCTTTTAATAGATATTGTCATAACAATGTCCTCATGCTGCATGCTATTCATCTTGGAAAAGAGCAGGGTTGTCTATCTTATGTATGTTCCGCTGCATGTAACATGATTCGATACAATTAGTTTACTTGATGAATTACTAAAAAAATATACATAGCGAATAGCTATCCAGACTCATTTTTTTGCGTATGTATGCAGAATTTAAGATATTTGGGACGCATGTTCGTCATTTGGGCAAGGTTAGCGGGAGAATGATTGGTTTAATACAGGGTACAGATTCCAGATAGGGATCGTCTGACTGTGGCAACGAGGCAGATACTTCCCTTTACAACTGGACAGACATTTCGCCGCAAAGGAGTGAGCAGCATGATTGAAATCGGTCTGACCGGCTTTGGCGATCACCCGGAGCTGTACGGCAAGATCAAAGCGCCGGAGCGGCTGCCTACGTATAGCGAGCATTTTCCGATTGTCGAAATCGACAGTTCGTTTTACGCCGTACAACCAGTGAAAAATGTAACCAAATGGGTCGAGCAGACACCGGATCATTTTGGCTTTGTATTCAAAGCGTATCAGGGCATGACCGGGCATCTGCGGGGCAAAAAGAATTATTTTGATACAAAAGAAGAAATGTTCGAGGCGTTTCATGTATCGCTGCAACCGGCGATTGATGCGGGTAAGCTGCGCATGGCGCTGTTTCAATACCCGCCGTGGTTTGATTGCAATCGTGATAATGTGGAGACGCTGCGCGAAACGCGCGAGTTGATGAAGGATATTCCGTGTGCACTCGAATTCCGCAATCAGTCGTGGTATATGCCGGAGTTCCGCGAGCGGACGTTAGAGTTTATGCGCAAGGAAGATTGGATTCATACGATTGTGGATGAGCCGCAAGCAGGTTCAGGATCGATTCCAATCGTAGCCGCTGCCACCTCTCGTCAGGCGACCTATGTACGGATGCACGGACGCAATGTGGACGGCTGGCACAAGAGCAGTCATCCCGACTGGCGCAAGCTTCGTTATCTGTACAAATACAGTACCGAGGAACTGACCGAATGGCGCGACCGACTGCTATCCTTGCAGGATCAGAGCGAGCATGTGTATGTCGTCTTCAACAACAACTCCGCTGGCGATGCTACGCCAAATGCGAAGGAACTGATCGGTATGCTGGCGGACAAGGATGTACTGTCTGAGAAGCACGATATAGGAAGTTCATAGGCACGTATGGACTGCTGACCATTTTTGCATAATTGATCATTGTCATCACATTTTTTCGCAAAAACGTCTTTTATAATTATATCTATCTTTTAGGATTGTAAAAAAGTGGTTCTCGTCCTTCCTACTATGAGGCGAGAAACACTTTTTTTACGATGATTGTGGTGACTCTGCCACCAGTTGCTTACGATGAATATGTTCAGTACCGGCATCGCAGGCGGTCTGATAATACCAGCATTTGTGATTAATCACGTCCATCGTTTTCTTCAATTCTTCCATTTGGGCTTCGACAATCGCTTTGCGTTCGATAAACATATCGTATCGCTGCTTCAATGTCGTATCCCCTTCCGAACACCAATCAATGAAAATTTTAATCTCCTTGATCGGCATTCCCGTATCCTTCAAGCATTCGATAATACGCAGCGCCTCAATATCCGAATCCTTGAACAGACGAATCCCACCCGCTGTCCGTTCTACAAATGGCAGCAAGCCTTCCTTATCATAATAACGCAGCGTATACGAGGTGAGATTTAACATCTTGGCAACTTCGCCAATGGAATAATGTCCCATGCTTCTGCTCCTTTTCTCTAGCTATAAACTTCGAGCCAACTCTATCTTCTGCTTGCGATTCTAGCACTGGATATAGCACATGTCAAAGCCATGATTCGGCTTCCTTTTCTAATATTCATACCAAAAAATTTAAATCCCCCTATTGACTTAGAGTTAACTGTAAGGCGTAACATGACCTTGCACAGCCCACTCAGCTTGCAAAGGAATGCGCGTATATTGTCACGGGCATTCGCAACGCGATTGCATGAATGAGTATGAGGCTGTATCGTGCATCTATTTCTTTGAGGAGGTTTTATTAATGGTAACTGCAAAAGCGCGTGCTGTTGGAGGTCCAGACCAATCCTTTCACGCTACGGAAATTACAAGACGCGAGCTGGACGTACATGATGTTCTGATCGAGATCAAATATGCTGGCATATGCCACTCTGATATTCATACTGCCCACGGTGAATGGGGACCTGTTCATTATCCGCTCGTACCCGGTCATGAGATTGCCGGTATCGTTACGGATATCGGCTCCGAAGTGAGCAAATACCAAGTTGGTGACCGTGTCGGTGTTGGCTGTATGGTCGATTCCTGTGGTACATGTGCGAATTGCCAAAAAGGCGAAGAGCAATATTGTCTCAACGGCAATGTGCCGACTTATGCAGGCGTAGACAAATACGGCGAGCCGACGCAGGGCGGATATTCATCTCATATCGTCGTTACCGAGGAATTCGTTGTGCGCATTCCTGACAATATTGAGCTGGACGCCGCCGCTCCACTGCTGTGCGCTGGTATTACTACGTATTCTCCCCTGCATCACTGGGGTGCAGCTCCTGGTAAACAAGTAGCCGTTGTGGGTATGGGTGGACTTGGACATATGGCGGTGCAAATTGCTCATGCTATGGGTGCTGAAGTGACTGTGCTGTCACAAACGCTGAGTAAAAAAGAAGACGGTTTGCAGCTCGGTGCCGATCATTATTATGCAACCAACGATGAAGATACATTCAAAATGCTTGCCGGACAATTTGATCTGATCATCAACACCGTTAGCGCAAGCATCAATTTGGATGCGTACTTCTCCCTGCTGACACTGGACGGCACGCTGGTCAATGTTGGTGCGCCGGGAGAGCCGCTATCGCTGAATGTGATGTCCCTGATCGGTCATCGCCGTTCGTTTGCCGGCTCTATGATTGGCGGTATCCGTGAAACGCAGGAAATGCTGGATTTCTGTGCTGAGCACAATATCGCACCCAAAATCGAAGTCATCTCCGCCGACCGTATCGACGAAGCGTATGAGCGAGTACTGGCTTCCGATGTAAAATACAGATTCGTGATCGATACTAGCACGCTGTAAAGAAGCTACGGCTTCTGGATACATTCTTAGATCCGAATCTGCATGGGTATCTGTGTCTATGTTGGATATTTTGATCTGTTTCTATATGTAATTCTGTTGTCGTCTAGCTTCATTACGACGTTGACTTCAATCCAAATGGAGGCGCATGAATGATGGAAATGAATGAGTTTATCGAATTTTGCAAACAAGGGAATCCCATTGCGGGAGAAGATACAGAATTGCATACGTTGTTGACGCGTTGCAGCTACGACGCGCAGCGAATCACAATGACGCTCAACAATACGTATCATTCCCGCGAGCAAATCGTGGATCTATTCAGCGAGCTGACCGGTACAACCGTTGATCCGTCCTTCATGTGCTTCCCTCCGTTTTATACCGACTTTGGCAAACATATTACTATCGGCAAACATGTTTTTTTGAATACAGGCTGTTCCTTTCAGGATCGGGGCGGTATTACGATTGGCGATGGTACGATGATTGGGATGAATGTGACGATTGCGACGCTGAACCACGGCTTGCCATTAGCAACGCGGAATACTACGTTTGCTGCTCCGGTTGTGATCGGTGAGCAGGTATGGATCGGCTCTGGCGCAACCATTTTGCCCGGTGTCACGATTGGCGATCATTCCGTTGTTGCAGCCGGCGCAGTTGTTACCAAAGATGTACCGCCGGATAGCGTCGTTGCTGGAGTACCTGCCAAGTTTATGCGCAGCATTGATGAGGAAGAATTATAACCTTAATTACATTATATTCCATTAAATATATTTTTTTGATATGATATCATCAACTCAAATGAAGAGGTGATACATATGAAAAAGTATATAGCCATTTTGGGACTAACTGCTATTCTTGCATTATCTTCGAGTTCTGTCATTTCGGCTAAGTCTGTTGAACCGACTGGGTGTTCCAGTCAATCAAATGCTTTTTGTTGGATGGATCTTTAAGTTTGTAACAAAAAAGAGGCAGAGTATATACTCTGTCTCTTTTTCGTTAATCAGTATTCAGTTCTTTATGCAATTCTACTGTCCTACGATCAAACTAGTTCATTTATATCGTTAGGACAATAGATCAATCGCTGATTGCGGTACAAAAACCTTCTCGCCGTTGTACACAACATTACCATTCAATCGTACATTTTCGCCGTTCAAAGTTACGATACTTTTAAATACAGGCAGGCGCAAAGTATCGTCGCCTTTGGTTACGACCAGCACTGGATTCTTCTCATCGCTGTTATCCCAGCTCACGCTTGCGCCGCGAGTTGTAAATGCTTGCTCGGCAGGCACGAACAGTTCTTGTGTCGTTTCGTCCAGATTCACGCCAAGCGCCGCTTCCATGTAGCGAGCGATATCGCTATTTTCCACCAGCCCACTTAGCTGCTTGCCACTCGGTGCGTATGAATACAGCACGACATCACCGCCCGTATGTCCACCGCTCGTCCAGCCGATATGGGCACGTTTGCTAATGATCGGACCTACGGCGTAGTTCATACTGCCGGATTTGGCAGCCTTGATGTCGGCAATCTCATCAGCAGTCAAATCGGTAATACCGAAGTTCTCGCTCACCACCTGCTCAATATTGCTACGGTCGCTGTTGAACAGCTTCTCCAAGCCTTCACCAGTCACTTTTGCTTTTTTGAGCGGTTCGATAAAGGTCGACAATGGCAATTCATCATACGTTGTCGTTGTATCTCGGTCGCCGATGGTCAGACCGCCATTGTGGTGATCTGTAGAAGCAATCACGAGCGTATTCTGATCTTCTTTGGCAAAGGCAAGCGCTTCGGCAACTGCTTTGTCAAAGGCATTCACATCGCTGATGATGCCGATTGGATCGTTCGCGTGCGCTGCCCAATCCACTTTACTGCCTTCGACCATCAGGAAAAATCCATCCTCGTCCTTGGACAAGACTTCAATCGCTTTTGCCGTCATTTCCGCTAGACTTGGCTGCTTGACCGGATCACGATCCATATCGTACGCCATCGCTTTGTCAGCGAACATGCCCCATACTTTGCCGTTGTTGGTGGCTTTCAGTTCGGCGGTATTGGTCACAACATTGTAGCCAAGACTGTGAATGTTACCGATCAGATCCTCGCCATCTTTACGTCCAGCTGCTGTAAAATATTGCGCCCCGCCGCCCAGCACGACATCGATACCGGCATACACTTGCTGTTCACTCAGTGCATCGTAATTGCTGCGATCCGGGTAGTGCGCGCTGAATGCCGCTGGTGTTGCGTGCATAATCTCGGAAGTGGCGATAATGCCAGTCGACTTGTTCGCCAACTTGGCAGCTTCCAGAATGTTAGCAACCGGCTTCTTCTGATCGCCTGCCGCAATCGCATGCAAGCCCGGCATCGTATTCTGATCCGGTAACACACCAACATAACCAGTATGTGATTTGTGCCCGGTCGCAAACGCCGTACCTGCTGGTGCAGAATCGGCAATCGCTGCATCGGCGGAATAGGTGCGTACTAGACCGCTCGCCATCTCATCCAATGCCAACATCTCGCCACCGTTATACCAGCGCGCCAGTGCTGTAGCATCCTGCGCCATACCGTCAGGAATGAGCATGATCACATTTTTCGCTTTGATCTCCGGCTGCTGTTTGGCTGCCGCCGCTCCCGTTCCTGCTGGAATCCCGAACAGCATCGCCGCCGTCATAACTCCTGCCATGATGGGTGCCGCTTTTTGCATACTACGTTCACGCATGTTTGTCCAATCCATCCTTCATCTCTCCTTTATGTGTAGGCATAATGAATATCCGAATCCACTCGCATATTCTATGTAATTTCCCTGTTGCCGAGATTCATCGTACCAGCCAACAATCAACGCTATGTACGGCGAAATAGGGGCTAAATGTAAAAAAAGAGCCGTTTTGTCAACGTAACGTCAACAAAATCGACTCTGTATCGCTATAGTTGCATATTTTTTAGGTCACTTTTTACAAAATCAAGGATTGGCTTGTCTGCTTCTTCTGTATTGATTGTTTTCTCTTGTTATAACTTTATTCGTACAACAATAATGAATCTCAAAACAATAAGATTGCATGACGATGGCTGCATAGATAGATCTTATGGTGATCAATATTGCAATTGCTTTGACTTGCGGAAGTTGGACGGCGATACGCCGACACGCTGGGTAAACAGATTTACAAGACTACGACCGTTATGATATCCAACCTCGTAAGCGATTTCATTTACAGATAGCGAAGTTTGCAACAGCAGCTCCTTGGCGCGGTTGATCCGGGTATGGATCACATAGTCCAGCGGTGAGAAGCCGGTTTGCTTTTTGAAGCGATGAGCAAAATAGTACGGGCTGAGATGTGCTGCTTCCGCCAGCGATGACAGACTGATCGGCTCGCCGATATGCTCTTTTATATAATGAATCGCTGCCTCGACCGGATCTTCCTTGGCAGTAAACTTCGTTGGTGGTACGGCAAGCCGTTCGATCAATTTGTAAATACGCAGCGACGTCTGGAAGAACGATTCTTCACCTTTTTTACGATGAAATTGGACCAGATCAAACAGCTGCATCCCAATGGACGCACAAGATTCATCCTGAATGAGCGAGCCGCGCTGCTCCCGAATATGACGCACCAGCTCATGCGCATTGGAACCTTCAAAATGCAAATAACAAAACTCCAACCCATCGCGCGCATGGTAATAATGCGGCTGAGTACAATCGAGCAGCACGACATCGCCTTTGCGTGCATCAAATGATTGCCCGCCTGCTTCGACATGCAGCTCACCTTCGCGAATGTATAGGATCAACAAATAATGATACGATTGACGCTTTTTAAAATAATCAGCAGTACAGAAATAATGACCGCACCACGTCGGATAAAAACACAATTCCCGCTGACCCGACGAAGGCGAGAAAGCAAAACATGCCGATTGCGGCAGGACACCTGGATCTACACTTTTCATACATATCCTCCTTTGTGCGACGGAGTAAATACAGCAATATTGATGAATTCTTGAGCAAGTTGAGTAGGTTATGCCATCTTTTATCCAGTATATAATTCAACTGTGGCAAAAGAAAGCTGCAATTGCAATCCAATCTCATATCGTATAGATCCTATACTGCTGAAAGGTGGAATTCCTTATGTTAAATGGTGAAAAACAAATTGCAAACCCACTACGCTGGGCGATGGTAGGCGGCGGACGAACCGGGAATGTCGGCTACAAACACCGTCTAGGCGCACTGCGCGATAATACAGCATTTCAACTCGTTGCCGGGGCATTCGATATCGATGCAGAGCGTGGTCGTAGCTTTGGCACCAATCTGGGGGTAGAGCAAGAACGATGCTATGCTGATTACCAGACAATGTTTACCGAAGAAGCGAAGCGGGAAGATGGCATTCAGGTCGTAACGATTGCTACACCTAACTTTACCCATTACGAAATTACGCGCGCTGCACTGGAAGCTGGGCTGCATGTCATTTGCGAGAAGCCTTTATTTTTCAAAGTAGAAGAAGGAGAGCACATCAAAGCGCTAGCAGAGCAGCACAACAAAATCGTCGGCGTGACCTACGGCTTCTCCGGCAGTCAATTGCTGCTACAGATGCGGCAAATGGTGCAAAACGGCGATCTGGGCGATATTCGGATGGTGGAGCTGCGCTATACGCATGGCTTTGGCTGTGACGAGATTGGCGACAAAACCAATGAAGGGCAAAAATGGCGTGTCGATCCTGCCAAGTCCGGTCCCTCCTTCGTACTGGGCGACATCTCCACCCATACCTTTTACATGTCAGAGCTAATCTGTCCGCATCTGAAATTAAAAGAAGTGTTGTGCGACCGCCAAAGCTTCGTCGGTAGCCGTGCACCGCTGGAAGACAACGCCTATGTGCTAATGCGCTACGAAGGTGGAGCGGTCGGTCGGATGTGGGCGTCAGCGGTCGATGCAGGCTGTATGGATGGACATCGGATTCGTATTATCGGCTCCAAAGCATCGGTGGAATTTTCGGACAATCAGCCCAATGAACTGCTGTACCAGATTCAGGGACAACCGATTCAGAAGCTCATTCGTGCGATGCCATATCTGTATGACGAATGCAATGCGGATGAACGTCTGGGCGCACTCCATGCCGAAGGACTGCCAGAATCGTGGGCAAATCTGTATCTCAAATTCGCACTGGCGATTGATGCCAAAGAGCGCAATGATTCGGAAGCGCTTGCAAAATTAATATATCCCGGCATTGACGCAGGCATCGAAGGCATTCGCTGGGTTCAAACGTGCGTGGAATCTGCCGATCAGGGCGGCGTCTGGGTAACGTACAACTGAAGATGTATATTCCATTTCAATCCAACAGGAAAAGGGGACTTTACTATGCAACTGGCAATCTGTACGGATGTATTTGCGGAACTTTCATTGACCGATATGCTCGACAAGGTGAAAAGTCTGGGCATTGACGCGGTCGAGATGACGGCTGGCGGTTGGGGGGCACGCACTCATGTGAATACAGCGGAACTACTCGCGGATGAGTACAAGCTGACAGCCTTTCAAGCGGAGCTGGACAAGCGCGGTATGCGTATCTCTGCGCTGAATACGTCATGCAATCCGCTCTGGCCTTCGGAAACGGGCAAGCAATACGAGCAGTCTATGTACGACTGTGCAGTGCTGGCAGGCAAGCTTGGTGTGACCAAACTGGTGGCGATGGCGGGACTGCCTGCCGGTTCGCCTGACGATACGACGCCGAACTGGATCACCTCTACAATCTCGTGGCCGGACTTTATGGCACCAGCGTATGAATATCAGTGGAACGTAACGATTGCCTTTTGGAATCAATATATCGCCCATTGCAAACAGCATGGCATTCAGCAGATTGCCATCGAGGAATTCCCCGGAACGATGGTCTGGAATGTGGAGACGCTGCTCAAGCTGCGCCATGCGACCGATCATATGCTCGGCATCAATCTGGACCCGTCGCATATGATCGTCCTTGGTGCCGATCCGATTGCGGCTGCGCGCGCATTAAAAGGAGCGATTTTTCATCTGCATGGCAAGGATGCGCGGATTGAGCGCGGATTGGCAGATGTGAACGGACTGCTGGAGCCGAAGCCAGTGACAGAATCGGCAGAGCGGACATGGAATTACGTCGCGGTTGGCTGTGGTCAGGATCTGCAATGGTGGAAGGAATTCTTCTCTGTCTGCCGGATGATGGGCTATAACGGCGATGTCGCGCTGGAAATGGAAGATATGACGATGTCGGTGGAAGCAGGTGTACTCACGTCGATTGATGCTTTGAAGCAGACGATCAGTAGATAACGATCTCTATGTTGAAATGAACTCTAACATGTAAGCGGACACACCAATATTGCCGAGGAACCGGAGGCTTGAATGATGAATACGGAACTGGACGCACGAACGAGAAGGAAAATGACCTTTATTGCTATGATTGTGGCACTGGGCGGGCTACTGTTCGGCTACAATACAGGTGTGACGAACGGTGCCATATCATTTATGAAGCTTCCAAGCGAACTAGATCTGACGCCATTTACCGAAGGGGCGGTCGTCAGTGTATTGACACTTGGCGCTGCAATTGGAGCGATTTTTGGCGGTACGCTATCGGATCGGTTTGGACGGAAAACCGTCATTTCGTATCTAGCTGCCATCTTTTTGATCTTTTCGGTACTGTGTACGCTGGCACCGAATGTACTCAGCATGATCCTGTTCCGATTTGCACTTGGGCTGGCGGTCGGTGGGGCTTCTGTTACTGTACCGACCTATCTGGCAGAAATCTCAACTGTTGAGATGCGTGGCAAAATCGTTACGGTCAACGAGCTGATGGTCGTCAGCGGGCAATTTCTCGCTTTTGTCGTCAGTGCGATTCTTGGCACAATTTTCGCCGAATATAGCAGCATCTGGCGCTACATCCTGCTCGTTGCCGCACTGCCCGCTGCCGGGCTGATTATCGGACTATTTCGTATTCCAGAGTCACCACGCTGGCTGTTTCATCACAAAGGACCACAAAGCACGCTGGCTGCTCTGAACAAAATCAGACCTCAGCATATCGCTCAAGCGGAGATCGACAGTCTGGGCAATATACCGATTCCTTCACGCGAACCAAAGCAAGCCTTCTCAGTCAAAGAGTTATGGTCGCCGCCGTTCCGCCGTCTGCTACTAGTCGGCATGTGTCTAGGTGGTATTAGCCAGCTGATCGGGATCAATGTCATTATGTATTATGGCACTACGATTCTCGGTGAAGCGGGCTTTGGCAGTACCGCTTCCCTATATGCCAATACGGCTAACGGTCTGATCTCGGTGCTTGCCGTTGTTGTCGGTATGAATCTGATGCACCGGGTGGATCGGCGCAAGATGCTGATTGTTGGTATTGTGGGCACGCTGGTATCCATGTTTGCCATTACGTCGCTGCTGTGGACGATGATGGGTTCGCCGATATTACCATATTTGGTTATTGGTTTGACTGTCGTCTTTATCGCGTTTTTTCAAGGATGCATCGGTCCGATTGTCTTCCTGCTGCTATCCGAGATGTTTCCACAAAAGCTACGCGGCTTCGGCGTCGGACTATCTACGTTTGCGTTATGGATGTGCAACTTTGTCGTCTCGTTCGTATTCCCTCTATTGTTATCGGGAATTGGTCTTGCACATACGTTCCTTATTTTCACGCTGTTCAATGCTGTTGGACTGCTGTTTGCGATCAAATGTGTACCGGAAACGCGCGGCAGAAGTTTGGAGCAGATTGAACGCGAACTGCACGCTCCACTTTCCAAACAACCAGTGACAGAGTAAACGCAATCGAATAGGGAGCAACTACACACCAATGCCCGGCAGTGCGCGTGATCACATGCGTACTGCCGGGCATTGGATTTTGCAATGATGGATCAAGGTTCAATGATTATTTCCCATTCACGATCCGTTTGTATGTCTCAATCGCCTCTGCACGCGATTGCTTCAGATCGACGATGGCATCCGGGCGCGGCTGGTGAATTTCTTTTGCTGACAAATCCTTCAGCTCTGGCAGCCATTGGCGGATATACTCGCCTTGCTCATCGTATTTGGCAGACTGGGTAACTGGATTAACCACTCGAAAGTACGGCGACGAATTGGCGCCTAGTGATGCGCACCACGTCCAGTTGCCACGGTTGATAATATTGTCATAGTCCAGCAGCTTGCGGCGGAAATACTGCTCGCCCAGCGTAAACGGACATTGCAAATTTTTGGTCAAAAACATTGCGCACAGAATGCGCAGCCGATTGTGCATCTGACCCGTTTCGTTCAGCTGACGCATCGCTGCATCAATCACAGGAATACCCGTCTCGCCTTTGTACCATGCTTCAAAATGCTTATCAGTCAGCGGCGACAGATCGAATGTCTTCTCATATTGAAAATAATCCTCGTCATAGATCGCCAAATACAGATAGAAGTCGCGGAACGAAATCTGCCGCACCCATTCCTCGCTCTGCTTGTGCTGAATCGCTTCGTTGTACATTTGCCGAATCGAGATCGCGCCAGTCACCACATGCGGATTCAACTCACTCGACGGATCGATGGAATAATAGTCGCGCTCCTCGCCATAATCCTGCACTTTGTCCTTGAGAAAATGCTCCAGCTTCGGCTGTGGATCATCGGCAGGCTCGTAATCATCCAATGAGAACGGCAGATCAAACTTAGCAGGCCAATCCACCTGCTGCTTGCTGACACGCAGCTCCTTGAGCGATACAGGCGACACGGGATTATGATGCTGATCCAAGAAATCGAGCCATTTGCGATGAAAGGGCGCGAATACTTTGTAATAGCCACTTTTACCAGTAAAATCAGCGAATGGCTCTACATCCAGCATCATATGATCGACCAGCAACGTAAACGCAACGTCCGCATCTTCTGCCACTTTGCGCAGCTTGCGGTCGCGCTCCTTGGCGTACGGTGTAAAATCGCGATGCGCCACCACCTCGTCGATATCCAGCTTGTCCAGTACGTATTCCAGCACTTCCTCCGGCTTGCCATAAGCGATCTGCAATTCCCGCTGATGGCGATGATACTGGCGAATGAGCCGCTGTACATGCCGCATGAAATTAACACCGCTATGCTCTTTTTCCCGATGCTTTTTCAGTAAAAAGGGATCGATAATGAGTAGATGGATACTCTCATCTCCAGCTTCTTTTAAATAGTCAAAGCCTGCCAGATCGTGAGTACGCAGATCTTTACGATGAATAAACAGCTTCAATTCGTTGTCCTCCTGATGTTCGGAATGATTGCCGCAGCAGCGTGACCGCTAGGGGAGCAGATATGACGTTGCACCCATACGTTCATAGTTCCTCTGCCAATAGTGCTTATCTTGTATATATACACCTTTTTGGCGATCATGCCACTTGTTCGATACGCGGAAATGTGTTCATATGCGCAATATATAGACAATACATAGACATGACAAACAGGCAAAACGGTACCATCTGCACCGGATCACCTGCCTTTTGTATACATGTAGCGTAAGTCGTACCTGCATACGATAACAAGCTAAACCGCCGACTCTCCATCATAACAGTCATCACTATATGAACAGGCAACCGCCACAATCTCATTCATCATAGCGCCAGTCTGCTCAGTACGTCCGCTAACGGCATATCCTCCATCGAATCCAGACGCAGATCATGATGCTCAAATGGCAGCAGCGCAGTGACCGGATTCGGCACAATGGCACAATGCAGACCTGCCGCCTTCGCCGCCCGCAACCCGTTTAGCGAATCCTCAAAAGCGACCGCTTCGTTCGCCTGAATGCCTAGCTCATCCACTACACGCAAATACAGCTCTGGATCAGGCTTCACCGCAGACACATCATCACTCGTCTTGATCACTTCAAAATAATGACGCAAGCCAAGCCGATCCAGATAATATTCAATCCATTGACGATCCGAGCTGGTGGCAAGCCCGATGCGCAGTCCAAGCTGCTTCGCTTCTGCCAAATAATCCGCTACCCCACCGCGCGCCTGAATCAACTCCACGCGTGCTGGGATCATCTCCGCCACTTCCCGCTCAATCTCCAGTCCAATGCCCGGCTTACCCAGCGTCGTCTCGACATACTGGCGAAAATCATCGCTATGCGTACCGACGCTAGGTGCAAACTGCTCCAGCGTCAGCTCTAGCTCATGACGTGCCAGCACTTCTTGATAACATTCAAACCAGACCGTTTCCGTATCCAGAATCAGCCCGTCAAAATCAAACACAACCGCCTTGATCATACGTATGAAGTTCCCCTTCCTATCCCTGCCGATATGCGATCAGGTGTATCGTTTATTGATAAGAATGCTTTCCCGTGACTAGTCAGCGAAACTGCCTTTTTGACCATGTGGCTATTATTGTGGAGAACAGAGCACAGCTTGTCAACTGGTGTTAGCTTTTGTTTAACATTAGACAACGCAGGGTAATAATGATCAGGCTTCAATCAACACCTGAATATCAAAAATATCAAATGATTCCATCATATGAAGAGGAGATGTTCAACATGACAAACCATAAAGATAGCGGTCTGGGCGATAAAGTAAAAGGTGCCGTATCCAAAGCAAAAGGCGAGATCAAAGATCAATACGGTAACGCTACCGATAATGCTTCCCTGCAAGCTGAAGGTAAGCTGGACAAAGCCAAAGGCGAAGTTCAACAAAAAATCGGCGAAGCCAAAGATCGCCACTAAGTTCGCAACACCATCTACAATGATAGCAGTCCATCGTACCCGTCATTTTGCAATCGCTGCAAGATGAACACATCGCAACGGTCTGCCATACGATATAGCCAAAAACCGCCACAACCTTTTACAGGTCAGTGGCGGTTTTTTTGCTTTTATTTCACTGCTCTTATTCGCTTGCTTTCATTAATCCTGTGCTCAGTTCAGCCATTCGATAACTTGCTCTACGGTTCTTCTCGCTTTTGGACGCAGCTCTTTGTCTGTACGGTAGCCAAATGCAGCCATGACGCTGACGCCGAATTCATTAGCATCCATAATGCCTTCTGCTGCGAGCAGTTTATCCACTTCGTTTACCTGAAATCCTTCGATAGGACAGGAGTCGATGCCGATCTCTGCCGCCGCAGTCATCATATTGCCCAGTGCAATATACGTCTGTTTGGATGCCCAGTCGAACAGGCTGCGTTCGCTTTCCAGAATGTTCAGATCGCGCTCCTGAAATTCACGGTAGCGACCTAGCACCTGATTGAAGACTTCTTCTGTCATCTGTTTTACTTCCAGCATTTGCTCACGCAGATACGCGGAATCGTAACGGACATTTTTACGCGCCAGAATGATTACAAAATGGCTTGCTGTCGGCAGTTGTCCCTGTGCGCCCCATGTCACTTCGCGCAGCTTGCTGCGCAGCTCTGGATTTTGTACGACGAGGAATTTCCACGGCTCTGAACCGACCGAGCTTGGTGACAGACGTCCGGTTTCCAGAATGAAATGGAAGTCTTCATCAGAAATTTTGCGATCAGGATCAAACGATTTGGTCGCATGTCTGAATTCGTACGCCTTCAGAATCTCCTGTTTTCTCTGTTCATTGTTCATGTATGGTTCCTCCTATATATTCAACTATTGATAACATACTTACTTTTAATAACAATAGCCAGTATAAATTATTGTGTTGTTCATCGTCAACTACTTCCTGCACACTTTCATGCTTCCTTCATGCCACCGTATCCTAGTTCCAATGAGAACGAACGCATGTCGCAATGATATGTTGTGCTAACAAAAAAGCAGTTCTATCACAACGCTATTGAATGAACGCGCTGGATAAAACCGCTTTTGCTAGAGAACGGAATGACTTTACAGATTTTGTTTCACTCATCTAATCCAAATAATACCATTGTTTATACAACGATTAGATCAAATGCCTCTGTTATCTGCTTCCTTTAGCTAGTATCATTTGGACAGAACAACTGTATATCCACCAGATTCAGTAGCCTCAAATTGCACACCATATTTGTATTTATCACCATAAGGAATCACAGTTGAATTGACATAATGCTGAGTACCATCTGCAAGCTGCACTAAGATTTTCAACTTTTTAAGTTGACTCGCATTCAATGTGTTATCTTCTACTGGCAAGATCATCCCGATAGAATGATTGGAATGTCCACTCAGATGTACGCTCATCGTCAATCCTTGTCCACCAGAAGGGCGTTGAACCGTTGTATCAATGTGTAACGCTACATTCGTATCCTGCTTTACCTTTTGCAGTGTAGTCACCGGCAGTAGAATTTTGCCATACAGAGCATCAATACGTAATCCAAAATTAGCGCTAGACATTAACTTTGCTCCGCGATCGGTTAATGTTAGCGAGAGATCTGCTGTTTTCAGCGAATCATTGTTGGCAGGCATATTGAAGATCCCTGTATCTCCACCATCTTTGCGCAGCATATCTGTTGTAAGCGCAGCTTCCTTCGTACCGATAATCACTCGATCGCCCAGCCACTCATTGGGAGTAAGATGACGTTCTACCGCAAGACTGACCGGACGCGAACCACCTGCTTGATTACTAACTACAATAGCTGGCAGCACCGAGACTGCCGGATTGCCCGGCGCATCCGGGAAGACTTGTACCGGAACAGGTGGTGTTGTCGGAATGAATACCGATGAATCATCCACAGATACTACATTATCCACCGCATCAGGTGAAGGTGCGTGCGCAACCGGATAACTGGCAGAATAGACCGTATCGTCCCGTTGAAATAAAGAAATAAATGTAGGTGCCAGCACAAGGACGACCAACAGTACCATTGCACTGATCATTCTACTCACATTGTTGTTCAATTTGTTGCCTGCTGTCTTCAGCTTTTGCCAGATATTCATACCGTTATTCTCCTTGTTGACCGATTCATTTACGTAATCCGGTAAAAATGAGTAAAAAGCGACAGAGGGACGGGCAGAAAGAGCTATATCAAATGATTTCCGCAAAGGAAAATCGCAGATTCTGTTCATCGTATAGTTCTCATTATACATTACAATTATCATGTATAGTGGTAAAAATGTAATAAATAGTAATTTAGTCCCATTTCCTAATTTTAGGATGTATTCATATTATTTATACGGCTAATTCATAGGTTTGGTTGATAGTTTTTGTAGAATTTGCAAAAATAGTTTTGAGCCTTTTGTAGAAGGGTAAACAAGAGGAACTCTCTTTGAGGAGGTACATGCTTATGGGATTTATGGAAAATTGGAAAGCACTTCAGAAGTATTCTGCTCAATCGGCGGAACGGTTTTTGACCATCTATCTGAACACTGAACCAACTGCCAACACCCAGCCAGAATGGAAAATACGCCTCAAGAATGGTTTTAAGAAACTCGCCGAGTACACAGAAGCTGGAGAAGAACGCAGATATCTGGATATGCTGCTGGAACTTCAGTCCAAAGTGGAAGAACGCATTGAGAACAGCAGAACCGAGATGAAAAAGGGCTTAATCATCGTAGCCGATTCGTCAGGCGGACTGTTTTTCTGCGAAAAAGTGCAGACCGGCGTACCTAACGCGTTTTATTTCGAGTCAGAGCCACATCTGGAAGAACTGGAAGCACTCATGTCGCGCTGCCCAGCGGCTGGTATCGTGCAGCTCAGCAACGACACCGTAACTGTACTCGATAGCCTGCTGTGCGAGATTAACGGCGAAACGTATTTTGAATGGGATCTGGTGCATGATGAATGGCGCGAACGTTCCAGCCAGAATACGAGTGATCTGAAGTCAGCAGTCAACAAACAACGGGAAAATTATACCGAACAATGGGAAGTCATCCGTCCGCGCTGGATCAAGCGGCTGGTGCCCATCATTGAACAACTGGCACGGGAGCATCAATGGGAAGAGATTGTAATCAGCGGTGAGAAGCAGCTGGCTTTCCAAGTGAAAGAAGCGCTGAATGCGCGCATTTCCGTCCATGTTGTACCCAAAAACCTTAGCAATATGAAATCCCGCGACGTATTACAAGAAGCGTACGCTGTCCTGCATTCGTAATTCGCGAGAGATTCCTTCTAACATCGACAACAATAGCCCTGCGGCAGACCGAATCTCTATTCTCGGTGTGCACGACAGGGCTTTTTACGTCTGAATAATAAGAACGTTTGTTCTCTACCATCTATTTGTGTTATGCTGTCTGCAACAGATACAATGCGTATAAGGATTGTTTGACATCATCGTTTGCACAGCACGCGTGTTACATAGAACTCAGAATGTTGTAAGGAAGTTATGGAGGTGAAGTTCATGAACATCACAGTCACCGTCAAAAGCCCATCCCGGCGCAAGAGTGGTCTTATACAGCAAACTCTCTCTCTCCCCTCTGCCCCCGCACATCTGCGTCAACTGATCGGCATGATTGTGCAGTCCGAAATTCAACGTTTTAAGGACAAACAAGAAACCTCTTCCTTGATGCCCTACCTGACCGCACCCGAGATTGAGAACAGCGCCCACACTGGCAAAATCGGTTTTGACGATATCGTGAGTGAAGCTGTACCGGATGAACAACAGGCGCTGGACGCGGCATGGTCGGCTTTTGAAGATGGCTTATACCGGGTGTTTATCCGGGAGCAGGAATGGACGAATCTGGATGAAGCACTGGATATGCAGGAAGGCGATACTATCGTATTCGTTCGTCTTGTGATGCTATCCGGTAGATTGTGGTAACTGTGTCATTAACGAAAGGAGCATGAATCGTGGGAAATTGGAATACATTAACCGATGAACTCGTTCGGCAATTGCAGCAGCGTATCGGACAATTGGATGAACAGCAGCAACAGCTGGCACAATGGTGTGTTACGTTGACTGGCGAATTTCACGCCTCATATGAACCGGAGATTCAACAAGCATTGCAGCATGAATTACAGCGAATCGCTGCACAGCAACCGCAGCATCTATTCGCTCCGCTACTCCCTATCGTGCAGCATCTATCTGGCGAAGTCGCAGCACAGCAGCTGGACTATATTATCAAGCATACAGCAGAATATCCGTACAGCGTCGGCTACATGCGCCGCCCTTATCGCACGTCCAATCTTCTTTTACATATGGATCAAGTCATTAACAAGATGCTCTCACTTATCCGTCTGCACGGATTCGGCTTCACACTGACAGAATATTTGACCGCACCGGATTATGATCTGGTCGAACCGTATATGCTCAGCCGGGAAATTGTTATCCCTGATCTGATCGCTTATGCGCTGGATCAACAGGATCAGACTGTACATGATGCGTTATTAACGATTATTCATGGCGATAATCAGAATGCGTTGCTGGCACGTCCTATGATCAAAGGCATGCTGATGTCCCATCGTACGGAAGCGCATCAATCCATCAGCGATCTGCTGCTTGCCGCGCGCTTGCAGGAAGGCTTGCGCCAATCGATTACCGAGGTCATGGACGAAGGTACAGTGGACAGTATGCGCGGCTTGCTGCATACCATTCTTGAGCACAATCTGATTCGCTACAGCTCTGTCGTACGGGCGCTGGATGTATGGACGGGGATGAATCTGGAAGCCGCCAATACCCGAGTCGCAGGGCAGGTGATTACACAGCTGTATGAAGTGCTGTGCGACGCTTCGCTGCGTCAGGAATGGTTATCCAGCGAGAACGCCAATCATATTTATCTTGCCCTATGGGCGATTGCCGTACATGAAGAGAATGATGTACCGGATGCTCTGGAGCAGGTCATTCATTCCGGTCTTCGTTATCGCAAAATCATTGGACTGTATGTACTGGGCAACAGTCAGAATACCGAGCTGCGATTAGCAGTAGCTCGTCAATTGTTGCAAGAGTCAGCGATTCAGCCAGCGGAAGACCCGGAGCTACTCTATCGGATCGTATATAACTACGCTTACGGCTGTGAATACGTATGGGATTTTGTCGGCGACAGTAAGGAATCGGAGCGACTTCTGCGTATTCGGCGCACACCGCAACTGGAAAGTAAGAGTCAACGCGCGCGCGATTTCGCCACATTCCGTGCACTGTTGGACGGAATGCCTGGTAGCTCGCTTGCCGGAGCTTCCAGCGTGTTGGACTTTGCATCGTATCATCTGGATCACGATCTGCTGATTGATAAGCTGCTGTATTTGGCATCTTACGACAATGATCCCGCCTGGATGGAGCAGGTGCTGCAATACAAAGATAAAATGTCGCCGGATCTGCGCGGCAACATACTGGAATATGTCATTCGTGATGGTAACGATCCTGCCCAGCGCCGTTTTGTGCTGGAAGCACTGGCTGACAAAAGTATGAGTAATCGTGAGAAGGCACTGCATTGTGCTACTCATTTTGTGCTGCATGCGGATGAATTACAGCGGATCGAAGACCTGTTCAAATTGAAAACAGGTTCCTTGCGGCAAGGTGGCATTCGTATCCTGCTCTCTCAGCCAGAAGAGATGCTTGATCCCGTACTACCACGCCTGCTGCATGGCAAAAGCGAGTTGCAGCGACTTGCCGGGCTGGAGATGTTAACGGAATTACAAGGGCTACCTGAGCGACAGGAGCAGCTGGCACGCCTGATTGGGCTGACGGAAGTGATCCAGTCGCCAACGGCGAAGGAACAGCTGCTGCTGGATAAACTTCAAACTGCAAACGACGAACCTACCTATACAGCTGCTAACGGATTCGGTCTGTTTGATCCTCAGCAAACGGAAACATGGCTACAAGAGCCTGTCGACACGAGAGGATTTCGGTTTGAACGCGATATATTCCAAATGTCGACCGAACGCATAGCTAGTATTTTGCAAGGATTGGACGAACTGGTGCATGAGCATCGGAATGTGGAATACGATATTCGTCACTACGGCGGGTATACATCCCAATATTTGATTGGTTCTCGTCTGATGATGATGAATATGGATACAGATGATGAGCAGACATCCATGCTGGAGCAATTTCCACTGGTGCATGTTTGGCGAGAATTTCTGCAACGTTATCAGCTGACTCCGTCAGAATTGTTAGAATTGCATGTACATTATCAGCTGTATGATTCCTTGTTCCAATATTATGATACATCTAGCGGTACGTTCAGCCAGTTGCCCGGATGGTGGAATTATCGAGGAACGAATTTGAAAGAGTTACAGCAATGGCTCAAACCATTCCTTGCATCGGTCTATCCGCTGGAGCATCTGCTGACTGTGACCGATTATTATGCAAAACAAACCTATCCGCAGCAGACCAGCATGCTCTTATGGGCGGCATTTAACGATGTTATGAATGACGATACGTGGCAGACTGTACGCTTTGCGCTGCATACGTGGTGTACAGCGATTACAGCAAAAGAGGTTCAAAAGCATATCCATATATGCGAAGTCCTACTGTCGCCATGGATTCGGTTATTGCACAATGATCATATATCTGAGAAACAATTCAAGGACGTATTCCAGACACGTTATCAGACGGAGCAGACGATTGTCGGTCTATTTGATCTGAACGCCCCAGCCGATTATGGACGTGCTCATCAGCTCCATCTGATTGAAGATAACGAAGTATATCGCCGCATCTTGAGTCAATCGGATTCGCGTAGAGACTATATGCGTGCTCTGACTACAATCTATTCGCGGAATAATCTGGTAGAGAAATATCCCAATCTGCTACCGATTCGCGATCATACTGTTGCACGTATACTGGATATTGAATTAAAGCGCGGGGAACTGCCGACCGAAGTCTCATCCATGGCAGCGAATATTGAGCGTTTTTACGGCATGCACTACTTTGTCGATATTCTCGTGCGACTGGATCGGGAAACGTTTATTCGTGGCTATATTTACAACTCTGGCAACAGCAGTACCAAAAAGGAAATCTTCAGCCAACTATTGAAACGATGCTACCCACTTCCAGGGGAAGATGAAGCTCTATTGGCGCAATTGCTGAATCAGCAGCCTGTACCGGAACGTCGATTGCTGGAAGCGGCGATGTACGCGCCACAATGGATCGAGATTGTTGCCCGTCACCTGAATTGGAACGGATTGCGCAGTGCCGCATGGTACTTCCATGCGCATATTAACGAAACCTTTTCCGCGGAAAAGGAAACCATTGTGGCGCATTATTCACCGATTACACCACAGCAATTCAACGACGGCGCATTCGATCTGAACTGGTTCCAGCAGGCATATGATGAGCTCGGTGCGGAGCGCTTCAAACTGCTGTATGAATGTGCCAAATATATCTCCGGTGGCTCCAATCACCGGCGCAGTCAGCTGTTCGCTGATGCAGTGCTTGGCAAGCTGAATGTAGAACAGACACGCCAGCAGGTAGAAGACAAGCGCAACAAGGATCAGCTGTTGACGTACAGCCTGATTCCGCTAGCAGAAGGCAATTCGCGCGATGCCGATCTGCGCGCACGTTACGAATATATTCAGCTATTCCTCAAGCAGAGCAAAGCTTTCGGTGCTCAGCGTCGTGCCAGTGAAAGCAGTGCCGCCGCTATTGCGCTGGACAATCTGGCACGCAATGCAGGTTATACCGATGTCACCCGACTAAGATGGGATCTGGAAGCACGCAAGCTGGACGAGCTGCTGCCGTATTTTACCGATCACGAAGTAGAAGACGGTCTGTTCGTACGACTGGATATCGACAATGAAGGGCAAGCCAGTCTGCTCGCTGCCAAAAACGGCAAGCCGCTCAAATCTGTGCCAGCCCGATTGAACAAGCATGACTATATTATCCGACTCAAGGAATTGAAGTCTGAGCTGACCGATCAGTATAAGCGTGCACGCGAGGAACTGGAACGCTCGATGCTGGCGGAAACGGTATTTACGGCGAGCGAGATCGCTACTCTGCTGCGCAATCCGGTGCTGTCGCCACTTTTCACAGCGCTCGTGCTCCGCAAAACCGATGGCAGTGCGCTTGGTTATATTAGCGGACATGCGGAATACGAACAGCAAGCTCCATTGCAATTAGTCGCTCCAACAACTAGCGCAGATGCTAGTGCGACGACAGCCATAGCAGATAATACTGCCAAGGATCACCAGCCTGACGATATCCAAGCAGGTTATGCGCTGACCTCTGTTCCACTATTGCCAGAGGAAGAATTAGTTATCGCGCATCCACTGCATCTGTATGAGAGCGGCACATGGCATCTGTTCCAGCGCCATCTGATCGAGAAACAATTCTGGCTACAACAGCAGGATCGCGGCAACAAACAACAACGCGAGCCATTCAAGCAAGTATTCCGTGAATTGTATCTGCCCAATGCCGATGAGAAGTCCAGTAATACCATTTCTCGTCGCTATGCCGGGCATCAAGTACAGCCGGGCAAAACGACTGCTCTGCTGCGTGGACGCGGCTGGACAGTCAGTTATGAAGAAGGGCTGCAAAAGGTCGATTACCGTCACAATCTAATCACCAGCCTGTATGCGCTGGCAGATTGGTTCTCACCTGCCGATACCGAAGCGCCCACGCTGGAAACGGTCAGCTTTTACGATCGATCCAGCTATCAACCGGTATCGCTGGATCAAGTGCCACCTATTGTCTTTTCCGAAGTGATGCGCGATATTGATCTGGTTGTCAGCATAGCTCATGTTGGCGGTGTCGATCCTGAAGCCAGCCTGACAACGATTGAACTGCGCAGTGTCATCGTGGAAGAGGCGGTGCGCCTGCTGAAGCTGGACAATGTGAAGATTAGCGGCAACTATGCGCATATTACCGGCAAACTGGGCGAATACAACGTGCATCTGGGCAGCGCCAATGTGTCCAGACCAGCGGCGGATTCCCTATATATCATTCCGGTGCATTCCCAGCATCGTGGTCGTCTATTCCTGCCATTTATCGACGAAGACCCGCGTACAGCAGAGATCGTTTCCAAAGTTCTACTGCTTGCCGAAGATCATAAGATCAAGGACCCGCAAATTCTGGAACAGATCAACAATGGATCGCGGTAACGAATACAAACTTGCATCGTTACTGTCGTCACACCGCGGTCACACTGAGGTCGCGCTGAGGTCGCGCTGAGGTAGCACTGAGTTCATACTGAGTTCATGCTGAGTCCACATTGAGGATATTGCCGAAAAGGAGCTTACATTTGTGAATGTATACAGTCAAGGTGTGTTCCATCAGATGGATATGGCGATCCAATCTGTCATCAATATAATCCATACGCTACGCGCTGAAGACTTGAATGTGAAGCCAACGCAGGAGAAGATGTCCATCGGTGAGCTGCTTGTGCATATGTCTGTACTGTGCGAAGCTGATTTTCTAATCGGCGCTGGGGCATCTGAGGAAGAGATGGATATCTTTTATGCCGATAGCGAGCCTGCCCTGAATAGCGAAGACATCATCCATTCGCTGACCAAGCATTATACCGCCTTGAAGCACGGCATTGCCGGGCTGACAGAGGAACAATTGCTCACTCCTACGACAGCTTACTGGGGCGGGACGCATTCCCGTTATGAGTGGCTGCTGGATACGCAGGCTCACTTCTACCATCATCGTGGACAGCTGCATGCGATGCTTGTGCATGTACTCCAGCGTGATCCCAAAGTACAGCTATTTGAATAAGCGCTGACCATGGCAATCATCAAGGAATGAACGGACTGAACAATATAGAGCGATAATGATACAGAACGATACTGATACAGAACACGCTCATCATACCAAACCATAGTGATATAAAACGACAATGAGAACCATAATGATAAATAAAAAGGCAGAGCGATCTTGGAATAGATCGCTCTGCCTTTTTTGGTGATACGTTTGATAACACAATTGATAATACAACTAATAATACAACGCTGTTTCCTTCGATGATGTGCTTCACTTACAGCTCATACGCATTCCATACCATCACCGCTGCACCCGTAGATACTGCGGTCTCCTGCAAAATGCCTTTGGAAAACTCCGGCTGGTAGCTCGCAGAATAATAAATGTTTTGTTCTGCCACTGCAATCGCTGTATCGTAAAACAGATCGTGCGCGCTGATCATCACGCCACCAAGAATGATTCGTTCCGGGTGCAATACATTGATCAGATTCGCCAGTCCAATGCCCATATACGCCGCCGATTGCGCAAAAATCTCGCGCACATACTCATTGCCTGATTGCATCGCCTGCACAATTGTCGCAAAATTAATCGCTTCCGGCTTTAATGCCAGATTGCCGCCCGTCCACTGCTCCCGACTCATTTTACTACGCGAGCGTACCTGCTGCTCCACCGCCTGCACCGATGCAAAAGCTTCCAGCGCGCCATAGTTGCCTGTACCGTGCAGTCGTGGTCCATCTGTCTGAATGATCATCTGACCGATCGAACCTTCCATATCGACCGCTCCATGCACAATTCGTCCGTTGGACATCATCGCCGACCGCAAACCGGTGCCGATATGCACATACAGCATATGTCGGATATTATCGCCGCGCACCATCCAGTGCTCACCCGTGAGCGCCGTATTCGCACCATTTTCTACAATGACCGACAACTCAGTCGCTTCCTCTAGCCAGCTGCGCAGCGGCACATCGTTCCAGCCCGGCGCGGCAAAATAGAGCGGATTCAGAATCCGTCCCTGCTCCCGACTAAGTGGACCTACCGCACCGACACCCAGACCAAGCACCAGATGCCGCGGAATATCGTGACGTAACAGTAGCTCATGAATCTGCTGCGATGTATGCTCAACGAGTCGCTGCGGGGTCATCTGTTCATCCATGCTCCAGCGCACCATTTCCAGCGGTCGCATCTCCATGTCGTATAACCCCAGCACCGAATAAATCCGCGAAATATCCAGCCCCAGAATGTACCGATGTGCCGGATTGATTTGATATAAAATAGGACGACGCCCACCTGTCGATTGCCCAAAGCCGGATTCCATAATCCAACCCTCACGCGTCATTTCATCCAACAGCCGCGTCAGACTGCTGCTGGTCAACTGAAACTGCTCCATGATTTCAGCCTTGGAAATATTGCGCTGCGCCGCGATGCGATCGTACACTGCTTTTTTGACCGAAGGCATCCCTTTTATGTGTTTTGCCATGTCATTTCACCATTCCCTATAATTCTTATCGGAATTATTTTTTTCATTATATCCGTTTTTGCTAGGGAATGCTATGTATTTATGTTAATTGTTGATATTTGGAAGAGGAATACGGTTACTCATTCTCCAAATGCTTAAGGGGAGTCGTTCCGATAGGATCACGAATTTCGCCATTTGTTGGTCGATGCTGCATTTGTTTAACTCCCGCATGAGCAAAGTACGTATACGTTATGTTAGGTTCATCTGCAAACACCACATCCACATAAAATGCGGGCAGCATAATTCCCCAGAATCCTTCTACTGACTGCAATTCTTGTTGGGTATAGTGCTCTTGCTGTATCAGATAATCTGTAACTCGCTGCGCATAACTCCATTTGTTGTACTGTACATATCCATATGGCGTACCGACCAGCAGTGCGATTATGATTGCTGCTATGATAAGTCTTCGTTTGGATTGAGGACTCATCTTTTGAGGTGGTGCACCATTACCGCCGCGTCCTTGTGAGAATCTGCGGTCATATTGCTGATTTTGTACTTTCATACGAAGCCTCCTTTGTATCATCATTAGGTGATCTCGAACTAGACCATTCCGACATAAACCGATCATCTCGTTGATATCCACCAGCAAAACATATTGTCTGATAAATGACATATCTGTTTATATGTTCAGCATAATATGTAAAGTTAATAAAATCCATTTTATACCAACTATTCAATAACAACATAAGCTCATTCTCAAACGAAAAAACGCCTTCCCTATAAGCAAGCAGAGAAGGCGTTCTTTATTATATTCTATTTAAATCTTTAGATAATGTGTGTGTTTGCCTATCCAATGATGATGCACCAAATACGGATTCGAAATCGCTAATTACTTCGCTTCCGTTACTACGCTAATGCGCTCGTTGACATGAGCTGCTTGTTCGGCTTCGTCTACAATCGCGATGGCATAGTCAGCGTAGCTGGAATAGCTGTTGCCTTCACTGTTGACGGTCAGTTTCTCGCCTGCCAGTGTGTACGAGCCTGTGCGCGGACCGCTTGGGTCGAAGAAAGCGCCTGGGCTAACAAATGTCCATTGGATGCCGGACGATTGCTTCAGGTCTTCCAGGTTTTTGCCTTGATTGGATGCAGTCGGTTTGTATTCGTCTGGGAAGTCCGGTGTATCGATAAGACGAGTCGTTTGTGCATCATCCACATACAGGCTACCTGCGCCGCCTACGACGATCAGGCGTGTTGTTGGGTTTTGTTGCAAAATATCGATCAGGTGGCGACCGACGGGTACGTGCTGCTCCGCATCAGGAGAACCAAAAGCGTTCACCAGTACGTCCACACCTTGCAGATCGTTGGCAGTCAGATCATTGACTTCTTTTTCGACGACATGTAGCTTGTCATTTTGCACTTTGCTTGCGCTGCGTACAACCGCGACTACTTCATGACCTCTGCTCAATGCTTCCTCGGCGATCAGTGAACCTGCTTTACCTGTTGCTCCAATAACTGCGATTTTCATATCAATTGCCTCCTCGTAAAATGATGTATCTATAGAATTCAGCTTGCATACAAATAACGTCTTCCTGTAACCATAATAGTTACATTACATTCGAATGTCAACTTTGTATCGTCGATTCCATTCATTTTCCCATTCCGGCACAAAGCTTAACCTGCTGCAACACAGCTGATAACAAGGACTGGTGAAACGGGTAATGCATAGGAGGTAAACGAAATGGCAAGAGCCACAGCGTGTTCTAAAACGTACTCGTTAGCGTAAACCAATGCACAATTGCATCTATCCACCATTTATACCAATCAGTTGAAGATGAAACGTCATTTAACAGACAAAGGAGTTTTAATCATGAGCAATGTAGCATGGATTGGCACCGGACATATGGGGTTGCCGATGGCACAGCGTTTGCAACAAGCAGGCTATTCCCTACACGTATACAACCGGACTGCCGACAAAGCAGCACCACTAAAACAAGCGGGCGCTACATTACATTCGTCCCCGGGCGCAGCGGCAGCCGAAGCGGATACGATTTTCATTATGCTGACCAAGGGCGATACCGTGCAACAAGTGCTGGATGGTGAGGACGGCATTCTGAATCATGTACGCGCAGGCAGTTATATCGTCAACATGAGCACAATTAGTCCGGGCGAAGCGCGAGCATTTGCACAATCCGTACAGCAAAAAGGCGCTATCTATCTCGATGCACCTGTGTCTGGTTCAGTTGCCCCCGCGCAGCAGGGACAACTCGTTATTTTGGCGGGCGGTACAGCGAATGCGGTACAGCATTGTCAGCCGTATTTTGATATGCTTGGCAAACATACGATTCATTTTGGCGATGTTGGCGCAGGCAATTCTGCCAAGCTGTCGATCAATCTGATGCTCGGCATTACGATGCAGGGCATTGCCGAAGCACTGGTGATCGGGGAGCATGCCGGGTTGAAGCGCGAGCAGCTGATTGAGATGATCGGTCAATCCGCAGTCGCTACGCCGATGCTGAATGCCAAAAAAGACTCTTTATTGCAAGAAGACTTTCCATCCGCCTTCATGATTCGCCTACTATCCAAAGACCTCGGTCTGCTAATGGACGAAGCGCGCCGTGACGGTGTTGATCTGCCACTCGCGGCTGCCGCCGACCGCACATTTGCCGATGCGACAGAGCATGGTAAAGGCGAACTCGATATGGCAGCAATTTTGCTAGAGCTTCAGGAGCGCAGACAGCGATAACAGATATTTGTAAACTGATCAGATCAACATCCTATAGACCCCCAAACCGTTCATTCCTTTTACATAATCAGCGGCTTGGGGGTCTTGTATGAATCTCTGCTACTTTATTCAGCGAGCCTCTATACCTGCCCGAATGAAATCGACCACACGCTCCGCTGTACGTAACTGTCCTTCCCCATTGCGAATGATGACATCGCATTGTGATAGCGCTGCAATCTCCTCATCAAATGAAGCCAATCGCAATTGCTGCTCCTCCACGCTCACCTTACGATCAAACAACCGCTGTGCCAATTGCTCGCGGCTAGCACTTACACCGATCAGTAGTGCCTTGTCGCCCAGCTGTCGTTTAACAAGTGCCGCTCCCGGCGCATCCATCACGCTAGAACGCGGCTGCTGATCGCGTACCGCTTCGTCCAGCGAACTTCGTGCTGTACCGTACAGATTGCCGCGATATTCGCTAATTTCCAGCATTAAGCCCTGACGGTTCATCACCTCCATCTGCTCGCGTGTAGCGAAGTGGTAATCTACCCCGTCCTGCTCGCCCGTTCTTGGCGTACGCGACGTCCATGTGACGATCTTGGGCAAGCCCAATCGCGCTTGTAGCGTGCTTTTTCCCGAAGCGCTTGGTCCCTGAAAAATCACGATGGAAAATGACATGTAATCCCCTCCTATAAGTATGCCCATTATACAAATGCACCTTCCTTTATACAAGCGCAGACAGCAGCAGACGAATGTCACTTCCTAGCATAATTAACTTGCTATTATAGCCATTTCAGCTTTTCATTTGCAGGATGTTGCGTATGGTGTTCCTTTGTAAAAGATGGTTGCCTGCCATGAGATGTTATATTAAACTGAAATGTATGACTTTTCATTTTCTTGCATACATATTGATGAATAGGAGGAAGTACATTAGTGGATATTTATTTGAAATATATTCTGATTGGGCTAACCATTGCTCTGCCGATTGGTGCGATTACGGTGGAGATGATCAAGCAAGGTTTGAAAAACGGCTTTATCCATGGTTGGGCGGTTGGTCTCGGTGGCATGACGATTGATCTGACGCTGATTGTTGTACTGTATTTTGGCGGAGCATCCGTATTGTCATTGCCGTATATCCAGATTCCACTCTGGCTGATTGGTGCTGGATTTCTCGGGTATCTAGGTTATGATTCCATCCGTAATGCCGACAAGGACATTACGCCAGCCGATAGCAAAACGCAAAAATCATTCTTCGCCACTTACCGCAATGGCTTGCTCGTCGCCATTTCGCCAGGGAATCTAGTATTCTGGGTATCCGTATTTGGAGCCGTGCTCGCCAGCTCGTACGATACACGTCAACAGGGCGGCTTTGTAATTGCAGCCTGTGGGATTCTGAGTGGTATCCTTGCTCATGACATAGTGCTGTTAAGCATCGTATCGGTGACACGTAAAGTGATGAGTCGCCAAGCGATCAAGATCGTCTCTATAATCGCCGGTTTGCTATTGATCGGATTTGCGCTTTATTTTGTATACGAATTTGTATTGGCGCTCATGCCGTATTTGAGATCATAATGTGACACAATCATAGCTACATACTGCATGAATATACATAAATGTCACACTTGAGCAGATTGTATTCGGAATATAGATTTTGCTGCCTTCTCTTCAAAGAGCGGTGGTATAATGGGAAGAATTTAGATGACATATCATCGCATATTGCATAGGAAATGAGGAATGATTGGGATGGAAAAAGCAACATTTGCTGGCGGATGCTTCTGGTGCATGGTGACACCGTTCGAGGAACAGCCGGGTATTCACAGCATCATATCTGGATATATGGGCGGTACGGTCGAGAATCCAACCTACGAACAGGTATTAACTGGCGAAACCGGGCATCTGGAAGTCGTGCAAATTACGTATGATCCTGACATTTTTCCGTATGAGCGTTTGTTAGAACTATATTGGCCGCAAATCGATCCAACCGATGCAATCGGTTAGGGCAATGATCGTACTAGCCAGTATCGGGCGGCGATTCTGCACCATACCGAGCAGCAGCGTGAGCTTGCCGAGCAATCCAAAGTGGATCTGCAACAATCCGGTCGTTTTGAACAGCCGGTTGTAACTGCGATTGAACCTGCCTCCGTCTTCTATCCGGCAGAAGAATACCACCAGAATTTCCACAAAAAAGACCCAAAATACTACAAAGAATCCCGCATGTATTCCGGTCGCGACGAGATTATTAATAAATACTGGAAATGATCACAATGTAGACCCATGGTTATACGTGCGCTATCCCTCGGCTCTACTGATTCATTGTCCATGTCTATACACGATGTCGGACTAGAAAAGGAATGCTTATATGCCGTCATCCACACAGAAGAATCCTGCGCCATGATCATTCGTCTATATCGAATATAGTTCACAAATCCAGTCTTGCATTTTGCGAATGACGGGCATATAATGGCTAATAATTCAAACGGAAGCCCTGTGCTCCCGACTACATGGATCGAAGGAGGAGATTGTTGTATGAAGCAAGCGGATACTATGGTTTGTCGTCTGGATGTATCGTGGATCATTCCATCATGCGCAGTCTCTTCCATCGGTCTGACCGGAAAGCTGTATCATTTTCATAGGCGTTAGCCAATCTGTTGAGTTATACAACAGGGTGGCTAGCGCTTTTCGCGTTGGCCTCCCTGCGGGATATGAAACGCGCAGGACCAAGAGGTCCTGCGCGTTTTTTGTTTGATACCGTCCAACCGGCATATCCTACCTATCCCGAAGGAGAGATGATTATGCAAACCCTATACACGCAAAATGTCAAAGGCACGTCCGACTACACGGGCGGCGAACAACGGCTGCGCCGACAAATCCGCAATTTGCTGGAGCAGCAGTTTTCCTGTTTTGGCTACGAGGAAGCGGAGACTTCTGCACTGAGTGAGCTGGAATGGCTGACTTCCAAATACGGCGGTGGCGAGGAAATCACCAAAGAAATCTATCAGTTTAGCGATCAACGCGGTCGAGAGCTTGGCTTACGTTACGACCTGACGATGCCGCTGGCGCGCTTGCTGACCTTGAACCCCGGTCTGCGTCTGCCGTACCGCCGTTTTGAAATGGGCAAAGTGTTCCGCGACGGACCAACTAAGCGCGGACGGCTGCGTGAATTTTGGCAATGCGATGCCGATGTAATCGGTCTGACCGGACCAGAAGCGGAATTGGAGCTGTTCCAACTGGCTATGCAGTCATTTGACCAATTGGATATTCCGGTGGTCATTCGCTGGAACAATCGGCGCCTGCTGGCAGAAGTGCTAACAGCGCTTGGTGTGCCGGAAGCGCTGCTCTCCTCAGTCATGCTCACGCTCGATAAATTGGCGAAAATCTCCCGCACCGACGTTGCTACCGAATTAAGCGGCAAAGGGTTGAATGCCGCCTCAACAAATCGCCTGATGGAGCTTATCGACCGCGATCCTCAGCAATTGACACTGACCGCCCTTTCGATTGCATACGGATTGGAAGATCAGCCGGGATATAGAGAAGCTATGCGCTTGCAGCAGTTACTGACAGCTCTAAACATGGACGAAGTTTGTATATTCGATCTCTTTCTGTCGCGTGGATTGTCCTTTTACACCGGCACCGTATACGAAATCTTCGATGCCACCGGTCAATACACATCCAGCCTCGGCAGCGGCGGACGATATGACGGCATGATCAGCAAGCTGGCTGGCGATCCAGAATTGGAGTTGCCTGCGGTCGGATTGTCATTTGGATTGGAATCAGTGATGGAATTGTATCGCCAGCAGACGCAGGCGGAAGCCATGTTGCGCAATTGTGCTGCTATAGATGTGGCTGTAATACCGATTGGGGACACACTAGTCGAAGCTGTTCGTACGAGCGGTTTACTGCGTGCGGCAGGCATCTCTACGATTACAGATACGAGTGGACGCAAGCTCGGCAAATTGCTGAACAGTCTCTATACGCGTGGTATTCGTTTTGTAGTGTTAATCGGCGAAGATGAAGTACGTACACAGCAGGTGAAGCTACGCGATCTGGCGGAAGGCGTAGAAATGGCTGTGCCTGTGGAGGAAGCAGTCCACCGACTGACGCAGCTGTGTTTGTAATATAACAAATGAGCATAATAAAGCAGCGGATCGAATAGGAAGCATAAAGAAACTATCCAGCAGCCTATGTAATAAAATGGATCGCTACATTCGCCATTTTGTTCACCTCTTCATCCCCTGTTTACAACCATGCTATAATAGAGCAGGCACTGCGCGGCTGAGAAGATGCGCAAAGGCACAATCACTTTGACATAAGTGCAGCTTCGTCTGCGCAGGAGGTATATAGCTATGGACATGACAAGTTATCAGGTGGAATGGATTCGCGATCCGTTCGGCATTTTATCCGGCAAGCGTTATGAGTTCAGAATCGATCTGGATGTGGATGCAGAGGACGATCTGTACACACCGAACGGTGTATATATTCGCGCCGTTTATCGCGTAGAAGACAAACAGGGCAAGCTGGTCACATACGATCTTGTCGAAAAGGGGACCGATCGTCTGCTCGAATTTGATCTGGAAGATGATGAAGAGAGCGAACTGGCAGCATTTTGCGAACAGCACTGGCAAGACGCTGAATAATCCTGTTGTCCACTTACGTTTCGCTTCATGATAGTGAGCGAATTCGCAACATACACAGGATGCCTTCCTATACGGATACGCACAATACGGACGTGACATACGCATTTCGTGGGAGGAATGGAATATGAATATTGCCTTACTCGGTGCCACCGGTCGTACGGGTCGGCTTATCTTGCAGTATTTGCTACGTGCTGGACATGATGTTACCGTGCTGGTGCGTTCTCCCGAACGCTTGCAGGAGCAACTGTTTACGACCGACATTCCTTCGCTGGATCAGCAAGGAGTGCCGATTCGTGACGAAAGGGAGCTGTTGCCGCCTTCTTTTGCCAATATGATCGAGACGGTCACGCCTACAGCAGATGGGATACGCAGCAACGATGCACGTTTGCATCTATTGACTGGCGATACGCGTAATAGTACCCATCTGTTTGCTGCTTTGAATGGAGCAGATGCAGTGATTAGCGCCATCGGTACTGACAAGTCCGATGCATTAACTGTGACGATGAATACGTTAATTCCACTTATGCAGCAGCAATCCATTACTCGACTGATCACCATCGGCACCGCTGGCATTTTGCAAAGTCGTACCGCCGCTGACCGCTATCGCTACGAAACCACCGAATCAAGGCAGCGTAGCACCCGTGCTGCCGAGGAACACCGCAAAGTGTATGAATGGCTGCACAAGTCCTCTCTACAATGGACGATCGTCTGCCCGACCTATTTGCCGGACGGCGAATATACAGGCGGCTACCGAGTAGAGCGCGACATGTTGCCGGATGGTGGTAAACAAATCTCGACCGGAGATACAGCTTATTTTACCTATCAGCAATTGCATGATGATCGCTATATTGGCTATCGGGTCGGACTCGCATACTGATTCACTCATTCGTTCCCTTCCAGTTCACCGCTGACCAAATCCATTACACTGATCAAGTACTCTCTTCTCCACATTATGCGAAAAACTCACCCTTGGTACACCGCCGCAGGATGAGTTTTTTCGCGTATTCACAGATGATGACGATGCACATACGCGACTCCACTTCACACCATCAATTCCCATTCACACTCAATGCTCCAGTACATGTTGCTGCTGCCGATATTCCGTCGGCGTGAGCATATACTTTTTCCGAAATACCTGTGTAAAATGTCGCACACTCCCATACCCGATCTGCTCCGCAATATCCACCAGCCGCAGATGTGGGTTCAGCAGTAGTTCCCGCGCCTGATCCAGACGCAGCGAGATCACATATTCTTTATACCCTTGCCCCGTCTTCTGCTTGAACAGCTGGCTAAAATACACCGGATTCAAAAACACCACCGCCGCCACCTTTTCCAGCGATAATTCCTCTTGAAAATGCGCCTGAATATATTGCAGCGCCATCCGAATTGCTGTATCGCTACTTTTGCCCTCCGGCTGCTCATACATAGCGACAGCTGGGCGATGACGCAATTGCTTTACCTTTTCCGCCACCTGTTCAAACCCGCGATGCGGACCAGAATGCACCGTATACAATGATTGCGTTTTCAAGCAACGCTGCAACTGTTCCACAATCCGCTCCTGCAATTCCTCTATGCACACATCTGCACGCAGCGATACCAACCCTAGCAGGCTATGCCGATCCAAACTCACCACAAAGCCGCGCCCGTACTCCTGCATCAGCTCGGTGAGTACATTTTCTACAATAAAATGCTCCAACGGACCATGATTCCCACCCTGCTCCAATTCGGCAGAGATCAGATAATACTCCGGGTAATCGTCCAATAATGGCTCCAAACTAATCTTACCGACACTCAGCCCCGCCGCCAACCGTTGAAATGCCGCCTCGCGCAAATAATGTAGCCCTTCACGCAGCGTCTCCTCTTCCTGCACATGATTGCGCTCCTGCACAATTTCCGCCGTCAGTGTCTGCATCAGCTCGGTCAGCTTTGTTTTACCAATTGGCTTGAGCAAATAATCGCGTGCGCCCAGATGCACCGCCTGCTGCGCATAACTGAATTCGGAATGCGCCGAGATGACAACCCATTTTGCCTGCGGCTGCTTATTGCGGGAGATACGCATCAGCTCCAGCCCATTGATGCCGGGCATCAGAATATCTGTCAGCACTACATCCATCTGGTAACGGCTCATCAGCTCCACTGCTTCCTCTGCCGATGCTGCCAGATGCACATCATATTGCGGAAATGCATTGCGAATCGTCCGCTTGATACCTTCCCGTATAAAATTCTCATCGTCAGTGATCAAAATATGCATGATTCTGTCCTCCTTCATGATATTTCCGATCCATTACTTCTTCTCTGTAGCTAGCTCCGTATCGCACGTTTGAGTTAGTTCCACATCATTCGCTGCTATCATCTCACTCGATGTTGTTACTGTAACTGCCTGCGCTCTTATGATCTGGCTCAGCTTTATTGCTGCGATTCACCGTACCATCATTATATTCATACGAATCGGCTGCCAACGCTGGCGCCGACCATTCTACTGGCAAAGGCAGCCGCAGCGTAACCGTTGTCCCTTGACCAACCCTGCTCTCAATCCCAATTCCGTATTGCTCGCCAAACATATATTTCAGCCGCTGATGTACATTTTGCATCCCAATGCCCTGACGAAGCTTCGCTACCGTCATTCCATCGTCACCATGCGAATCCTGTTGCTGATCCGGCAAATGCAGAGAACGACGCAACCGATTCAGCGTCTCTGGCGTCATTCCCGCCCCGTCATCCTGCACACGGATATTCAGATACTTCTCATCCGGCACCGCTTTCACGAGCAAATGACCCTGTTCCCGCTGTGCCTCCAGCCCATGCTTGACCGCATTCTCGATCACTGGTTGTAACAGCATTTTGGGCACGATCAGATCCAGCCATCGTTCATCAATGACAATCTCCACCGTCAGCCGATCCTCAAGTCGCATCTGAATAATGGTCAAATAATGCCGAATCTGCTCCACTTCCTCGCGCAGCGTCACCTCTGCATTGCCTTCCCAGTGACTGCTGTATCGGAACATCTGCGATAACGACAGCACCACCTCGCCCAACCGATCATTGCCCTTTTCATCGAGCATCCAGTAGATCATATCCAGCGTATTATACAGAAAGTGCGGATTCACCTGCGATTGCAGCGCATGTAGCTCGGCATTCTTCTCACTCACCGTGGACAGCTTCACCCGCTCAATCAGCTCCTCCACCCGCCGAACCATATGGTTAAACGAATCCACCAACCCGTTAATCTCCTCATACGACGTCACATTGACCATCCCGTGAAAATTCCCGTTCTCCACCTGCTTCATCTGCCGTACCAGTCGACCGAGCGGCGAAGAAATCGTGCGCGACACAATCAACGCCACTAACGCCGAGAACAACAGCAAAATCGTCACCACAATGAATAAATACCGCTTCGTCTGCGCCAGCTCCACATTCAGATCCTGCGATGGTGTCGTACTTACAATCGTCCAATCGATTTTATCCAGCCGCGAAGCTGCCACCAGTGTCGTTCCATCCTGCCGCACCGTCACTTCGCCCGGAATATCCGGCAGCTCCAGATGCTCTGGCAGACGTGCAGGCTGCGGGTTCGGCTCTAGCGAGATTGCTACCGGTTGACCGGTGCCATTCACGATATTCACCTTGCTGTTCGGTCCCAGCTTCAGATTGTTGACCGCAGCCACAACCGTATCCGCCTTCGCCTCAAACAGAACAATCCCAATCTGATGCTGCTCATTCAGATCGAAGATCGGACGCCCAAACGCAAATACCGGCGAATCCTCCATCGTATCAATCAGCGAATGTGAGAACACACCGAGCCACACCATTTTGCCAGTCGATGCATGAATCTGCTTATACCAGTCGGATGAAGCATAATTGGGATCAGTCACAGTTGTATAATTGCCGTAATCGTAGATTTTGCCGTTCTCCCCGATAATATGAATACCGACCAGATCGTCACGGGAAAAATAAATCGCACCCATCATATTCGTAATATTGTGCTGATTCACATACTCCACCTGCGGCGGCAATATCCGTTTCTCCGCCACCAGCCGCACAATATCCGCATTCGTACTGATCGACTTGGACAGACTGTCATAACTGGCGAGCAGCAGATCCAGCAGCCCTGCCGTCTGCGATACATTTTTACGAGCAATCTCGCCCAGCTTATCATGAAACTGCGTCGTCGCCCGGTTATAAAACAACACCGTCACAATCAACAAAATCGCCGTCATACATACCAAGAACAGCACAAACAACCGATGATGAATCGACCGAAACCTGCGCGGCACACCAACCCCTCCCCCATAAACCGTCTACTCAGCACCTAACTGTCACCTTTTTCATTCAACATTCAACATTCAACATTCAACATTCAACATTCAACATTCAACATTCAACATTCAACATTCAACATTCAACATTCAACATTCAACATTCAACATTCAACATTCAACATTCAACATTCAACATTCAACATTCAACATTCAACATTCAACCTCAATTGTTAAACTGTACACTTCAAAAGTCTACTCTTTTCACGCCAATCCACAACTTCATACGTGTACTCTGTTGATGTCCCTCCGCGATTGGTTTCACAGAAGCCCACTCGCTCATAATCCCAATTCCCGGCTACATTAATCCACACCAAACCGTCTCTTACAAGTCAAACAGCGACAGCAGCGGAAGCTCATTCCCTCTGCTCCGCACCTGTCGCCCACAACCTGTCCCCTCATCTCCAAATCATACCAGACTACATGACATCAGAGGGTTTATTTTACAAAATAATATATAATTGTGCTTACATGAGAACGATACAATCTACAGCATATGCTACGCATAACTCATAACACTTTAACAGCATATACGTACTTCTCCATCTGATCGTCCTTTGAACAATCCTTCAAAAAACTTCATAATCCAATAATAAACATCCTAGAGTCAAAACCTCAGAGTAAACAGCTTAGAGTAAACAGCTTAGAGTGAATACTCTAGAGCAAACACCTTAAAGCGAATACCTTAGAACAAACACCTTGGAACGACCGTTGATCCACCCAGCGTATTACGTTCAACATCAACCTATCCTTTAACAGCTCCCGCAACCATACCTTTCGTAATCCGCTCCGACAGGATAAAGTAGATAATAATAACCGGCAACGCACCCATAATCAGAAACGCCCCGATATTACCATAATTGACCGAATACTGGCTCACAAACGTGTACACCCCAAACGGCAGCGTCTTGAGATTCTCTGACGAGATAAACGTCGCCGCCACAATATACTCGTTCCAAATATTAATAAAAGTCAAAATACACACCGTCATTACCGGCGGCATCGAAATCGGCAAAATAATACTACGGAAAATCCGATATACACTCGCCCCATCAATAAACGCCGACTCCTCAATATCCGTCGGAATTGCTCGCATAAATCCGCTCAGAATAAACACCGCGATCGGAAGCGCAAATGCCGTATACGGAATAATAATCGCCCAGCGTGTATCCAGCAGATGCAGGTTTTTGAAAATAATCATCAGCGGCAGCAGTGTTGCCTGCATCGGAATCATCATTCCTAGCAAAAATAGCAGCATCACATACGGTCCGTACTTCCACTTAAATCGTGAGATCGCATACGCCGTCATCGCACTAAGCAAAATCACCGCAACTAGCGTCACACCCGTCACCAGCACACTGTTGCCCAGATACTTGAGATAACTGCCCGACGTATAGGCTTCCGCATAATTATGCCATTGCGGAATCTTCGGAAACGAAAAGAAACTGCCGCTCAAAATCTCCTCATTCGTTTTCAGCGAGTACATGAGCAGCCAGAACAACGGATAGATCTGCGTAACGACCAGAACGGCGAAGAGCAGATAGACAAACCCTTTTTTCACTTTTACCATCGTATATGCTCCTCTCCTCAGGTCACTTTACGTTCAATCCGGTTAAAGATAAAATTAATCACTACCGTAATGATCAGACAGAATACGACCAAGAACGTCGCCACTGCACTGCCGTATCCATATTTCTGAGATAAGAACGACATATTGTACATATGCGTCGCAATCGTATCCGTTGCGTGTGCGGGGCCCCCGCCCGTCATAACCATCACCAGTTCAAACGCTTGCAGCGAGCCGATAAATGCCAGTACAATTGAGATTTTGAAAATAGGCACAATCATCGGAAATGTAATATACCGATCCGCCTTAAATCCTTCCGCACCATCAATTTTCGCTGCTTCATAAATCTCATCGGGAATATTCTGTACCCCGGTAAACTGAATCAACAGATGATATCCAAAATACTGCCACAACGATACAAAATACAGAGCGTACATCGCATACGCTGGCTCTGTTAACCAGCTGTGCGTCCAATTCTCCAATCCCAACTGTACCAGAATCCCGTTCAACATCCCGCCCATCGAAGTCGGATTGTAGATCGTTTTCCACAGCTGACCGAGAATAACGTTCGACAGAATGACAGGTACAAAATAAATCGTCACCAGCCGATTTCCCTTACGCACATACCGATTCAACAAAATCGCAAATAACAGACAAAACGGAATCTCAATCATCGAGAAGACTGCATACATCACCGTCCGCTTCACCGATGGCCAAAAGTTATTGTCCGCAAAAAGTAGCGTATGGAAGTTCGCCAGTCCTACAAATTTCGCATCCCCAATCCCATTCCAATCCAACGTCGCCGTATAAAAAGAAACCAGAATCGGCACAAACACCGTCCCGATATACAACAACAAACAAGGCAACACAAACACCGCAATCGTCCGCGCTGGCACCTTGAGTACATTCATGGTTGCTCCCCCTCCTTTTTCTATATCCTTGTTAAGCATCATCAGTACTTCTTAAAAATGACAGGGACGCAACCGGCGCCCCTGTCATTTTTTCCACTTGCGCCTATTCATTTTCACTCAACGGATCGCGATCGAAGTCGATAAAGTATGAACTACTAACCTCACCGTTCATCTTTGTAAATCATTTGGCTGATTACTTCTAATTCAAATCCAAAATAAGTATTGCAAGTGACCCTACAGCACTCATTTCCTCAATTCAGATTGAATTCAAGTGCTACCCAATTTTCACTTCACTAGTTCAGATTCGATTCCATTATCGTCCAACTCTTACCTCATCAATTCGGGTTTGCTTCAAATGCTGCCTGATGCTCCTCAGCCACTTGCTTCGGATCGACCTGCTGTACAAACAGGTTTTGAATACTGCTCAAATGCACCTGCGATACCGCCGGATTCATCGTATTATCAAACGACAAATCGCCGCCTTTGATATTTTTGAACAGATCCAGCACTTCAATCGCCAGTGGAGAGTAACCCGCTGCTTTGAAGTCGCCATCCACTTTCTGACCAATACCTACCGCATTTTTCAAATCAAACGACACCTTCGGATACTGAGTCGCAAAATACTTCAAGAAATCCTTCGTTTCCGTCAAATGCTCACTATTTGCAGACACTGCAAACGCACTACCCGGCGCTAGCATGTATTGATCCGGATCGCCTTTGCCATTAACAGTCGGGAACTTGAACACTCCGACATCCTTGCCGACTGTAGACGAATCATTCGCCCCCGTCTCCCACGTACCGATAAAGAACATTGCCGCCTGCCCTGTACGGAACATATTACCGCCTGCTGTCGCATCAATCGAAGTTGCACCATCCGGGAATGCTCCCGCCTGTACCAGCTTCTCAAACGCCTCCACCGCTTCAGTAAACGCAGGATCGTTAAACGTCTTCTTACCATCTGCAACATCCTGCAAGAAGCCCGGCCCACCGTTCGTACGCAGCAAGATGTTCATGAACAAAAACGAACCTGTCCAAGAATCTTTCTCCCCGATCGCAATCGGCGTAATCCCTGCCACTTTCAACTTGCCTACATCCTGTAGCAACTCGTCAAATGTAGTCGGTGGTGCAGCAATACCCGCTTTTTCAAACAGCGCTTTATTGTAATAACCTACCTCGATATTATTCCCATCCGGCAATGCGTATACTTTGTTGTCCTTGCTGTAATAATCGAGCAGGCCCTTTTGATATGTATCACGAAGGCCGTCCTGATCGAGAATATCGTCCAACGGTGCCAGCAAACCAGCATCTATATAAGGCTTCATCTGTGCAGCCGGATTCACGATCGTGATATCAGGAATCTCGCGCGAAGCTGCCTGTGTTTTCAGTTTCAACTTCTGCTGATCGGTATTGAGTGTATCCAGTGCAATCTCAATATTCGGATGATCCTTCTGATATTGATCCACAATCTGACGAATCATTTTGTACGTCGGTGTCGTTGGATCTGGATAAATATTTTGGAACGTAATCGTCACTTTCTCGCCGCTCGTCCCCGTTCCTGTACTGCTGGCACCTTGACTGCCAGAATCGCTGTTCCCACAAGCGGCCAATCCCAACGTCAATGCTCCTGCCATTACCAATGATAAAAGTCTGCCTGTCTTTACCACCATCTGTGTTCATCCCCTTTGATGAATATCTGTTTGATTAAACCATGTATAATCGTTTAGCCGAATATCCACATTATCATGTAAACGCTTACTAAGAACAATACAGAAATTCAAGTAATAAGGTTCGTGTTTTTAAGGTGTTTGTAAACTTTGTAAGCAACGATACTCTAAACGAAAGCACCTAAAACCATGAATTTCTACAGCTTCCTCTCTCACAACTCTCTATCCCTCTATCCCTCTATCCCTCTATCCCTCTATCCCTCTATCCCTCTATCCCTCTATCCCTCTATCCCGAATAAGTTTATCTTCGAAATATCTAATCTCAATACAAATAGCCCATCCTAACCTAAACAAATTAACTCGCAACGCCAAACATTAAATAATAACTGCGTCCCATTAAACAAATGAAAATCGAATAACAACGTGCAACAAAAAAGGTCGAAACAAAACAAGCCCAAATAAAAAAGCACCTTTATGAGAAAAGAGACTGTGTATACAATCAACAATTCTTCTCATAAAAGTGCTTTTTATTCCGTATTCCTCTATACAATCGGGATGACACGATTTGAACATGCGACCCCCTGGTCCCAAACCAGGTGCTCTACCAAGCTGAGCTACATCCCGTTACAATAAAATGGCGCGCCCTAAGAGATTCGAACTCCTGACCTTTTGATTCGTAGTCAAACGCTCTATCCAGCTGAGCTAAGGGCGCAAATGGAGCGGACGACGGGAATCGAACCCGCGACCCTCGCCTTGGCAAGGCGATGCTCTACCGCTGAGCCACGTCCGCATCTTGCTTGTACTTCTCAGTCCATTTCCGCTTTCCATCCGAAAACCAAAAGTGAAAATGGCGGAACCGACGGGATTTGAACCCGCGATCTCCTGCGTGACAGGCAGGCATGTTAACCCCTACACCACGGTTCCATCATTGCGGGGACAGGATTTGAACCTGTGACCTTCGGGTTATGAGCCCGACGAGCTACCGGACTGCTCCACCCCGCGTCGTTGAAAAAGGAAAATCTAGATGGTGGAGACTGAGGGGATCGAACCCCCGACCCTCTGCTTGTAAGGCAGATGCTCTCCCAGCTGAGCTAAGTCTCCATCTAATGACCCGTAGGGGATTCGAACCCCTGTTACCTCCGTGAAAGGGAGGTGTCTTAACCCCTTGACCAACGGGCCATACTATCAAAATGTAATACCTAATCCCTATTACGGGCGAAAAAAAATCCCCTAAGGGGAATACGCTTGGCAACGTCCTACTCTCCCAGGACCCTGCGGTCCAAGTACCATCGGCGCTGGAGGGCTTAACGGTCGTGTTCGGGATGGGTACGTGTGGAACCCCTCCGCCATCATCACCAAACGTGCAGATGTGTTCATCACCTGAAAACTGAATCCGAAACGATCCATCGCGTATTTAGAATCTTGGATAAGCCCTCGACCGATTAGTATTGGTCAGCTCCATGCATTGCTGCACTTCCACCCCCAACCTATCAACCTCGTCGTCTTCAAGGGGTCTTACTAACTTGGGAAATCTCATCTTGAGGGGGGCTTCACGCTTAGATGCTTTCAGCGCTTATCCCGTCCGCACGTAGCTACCCAGCGATGCTCCTGGCGGAACAACTGGTACACCAGCGGTGCGTCCATCCCGGTCCTCTCGTACTAAGGACAGCTCCTCTCAAATTTCCTACGCCCACGACAGATAGGGACCGAACTGTCTCACGACGTTCTGAACCCAGCTCGCGTACCGCTTTAATGGGCGAACAGCCCAACCCTTGGGACCTACTTCAGCCCCAGGATGCGATGAGCCGACATCGAGGTGCCAAACCTCCCCGTCGATGTGGACTCTTGGGGGAGATAAGCCTGTTATCCCCAGGGTAGCTTTTATCCGTTGAGCGATGGCCCTTCCATGCGGTACCACCGGATCACTAAGCCCGACTTTCGTCCCTGCTCGACGTGTAGGTCTCGCAGTCAAGCTCCCTTTTGCCTTTGCACTCTTCGAATGATTTCCAACCATTCTGAGGGAACCTTAGGGCGCCTCCGTTACATTTTAGGAGGCGACCGCCCCAGTCAAACTGCCCACCTGACACGGTCCCCGTACCGGATCACGGTACTAGGTTAGAACTCAGATGCGATCAGGGTGGTATCCCAACGGCGCCTCCAAGGAAGCTTGCGCTCCCTCTTCCAAGGCTCCCACCTATCCTGTACAAATCGCACCCCAGTTCAATATCAAGCTGCAGTAAAGCTCCATGGGGTCTTTCCGTCTTGTCGCGGGTAACCTGCATCTTCACAGGTATTAAAATTTCACCGGATCTCTCGTTGAGACAGCGCCCAAATCGTTACGCCATTCGTGCGGGTCAGAATTTACCTGACAAGGAATTTCGCTACCTTAGGACCGTTATAGTTACGGCCGCCGTTTACTGGGGCTTCGGTTCATAGCTTCGCCCGAAGACTAACCACTCCCCTTAACCTTCCAGCACCGGGCAGGCGTCAGCCCGTATACTTCGCCTTGCGGCTTCGCACAGACCTGTGTTTTTGCTAAACAGTCGCTTGGGCCTTTTCACTGCGGCCCCCTCGTGCTATTCACACTACCGGGGCACCCCTTCTCCCGAAGTTACGGGGTCATTTTGCCGAGTTCCTTAACGAGAGTTCTTCCGCGCGCCTTAGAATTCTCTTCTCACCTACCTGTGTCGGTTTACGGTACGGGCACCTGCTTCCTGGCTAGAGGCTTTTCTTGGCAGTGTGAGATCATGACCTTCGCTACTGTACATTTCGCTCCCCATCACAGCTTGACCTTGGAGTGTGCGGATTTACCTACACACAAGTCTCACTGCTTAGACAGGCATCCATCAGCCTGCGTCACTACCCTCCTGCGTCACCCCGTTGCTCATAGCGGCTTTCGGTGGTACAGGAATTTCAACCTGTTGTCCGTCGACTACGCCTTTCGGCCTCGCCTTAGGTCCCGACTTACCCTGAGAGGACGAGCCTTCCTCAGGAACCCTTAGGTTTTCGGCGGATCAGATTCTCACTGATCTTTTCGTTACTCATACCGGCATTCTCACTTGAATGATGTCCAGCGCTCCTTGCGGTACACCTTCAATCCTCATTCAACGCTCCCCTACCCCTGATGCGATGCATCAAGCCATAGCTTCGGTGGTGTGTTTAGCCCCGTTACATTTTCGGCGCAGAGTCACTCGACCAGTGAGCTATTACGCACTCTTTCAATGGTGGCTGCTTCTAAGCCAACATCCTGGTTGTCTGGGCAACTCCACATCCTTTCCCACTTAACACACACTTCGGGACCTTAGCTGATGGTCTGGGCTGTTTCCCTTTCGACAATGGACCTTAGCACCCACTGTCTGACTCCCGGAATAAAGTCTGCGGCATTCGGAGTTTGACTGAACTTGGTAACCCTTGCGGGCCCCGCATCCAATCAGTGCTCTACCTCCGCGACTCATCTTCCGAGGCTAGCCCTAAAGCTATTTCGGGGAGAACCAGCTATCTCCGGGTTCGATTGGAATTTCTCCGCTACCCCCACCTCATCCCCGCACTTTTCAACGTGCGTGGGTTCGGACCTCCAGTACGTGTTACCGTACCTTCATCCTGGACAGGGGTAGATCACCCGGTTTCGGGTCTACGTCCACGTACTACAGTCGCCCTATTCAGACTCGCTTTCGCTGCGGCTCCGGCTTCTCACCTTAACCTTGCACGGGAACGTAACTCGCCGGTTCATTCTACAAAAGGCACGCCATCACCCTGTCACAAACAAGTTTGTAACATAGGGCTCTGACTTTTTGTAAGCACACGGTTTCAGGTTCTATTTCACTCCCCTTCCGGGGTCCTTTTCACCTTTCCCTCACGGTACTGCTTCACTATCGGTCGCTAGGGAGTATTTAGCCTTACCAGATGGTCCTGGCAGATTCATACGGGGTTTCACGTGCCCCGCACTACTCGGGATCCGTCTCGGAGGGAACACACTTTCAATTACAGGGCTTTCACCTTCTACGGCGGGCCGTTCCAGACCTCTTCATCTACCATATTCCTTTGTCACTCCAAAGAGACGTCCCACAACCCCAAGAAGCAAGCTTCTTGGTTTAGGCTGTTCCGCGTTCGCTCGCCGCTACTGACGGAATCACTCTTGTTTTCTCTTCCTGAGGGTACTTAGATGTTTCAGTTCCCCTCGTCTGCCTCTGCACATCCTATGTATTCAGATGTGAGTCACTGGAGATGAATCCAGTGAGGTTTCCCCATTCGGACATCCCCGGATCAAAGCTTGCTTACAGCTCCCCGAGGCCTTATCGTTGTTCGCCACGTCCTTCGTCGGCTCCTAGCGCCTAGGCATCCACCGTGTGCTCTTACTAGCTTAACCTAGTTGGTGGTCTTCTTATGAAAAGAAGAACCTATTCATTACTCTTCGTTACCGATCCTGTTTACACAGTGTCCAGTAAGAACAGTTTTCTAAAACGCGATGTTTCGTTTCGGTATCCAGTTTTCAAGGATCAACTTGAAAGAGTGGTTGCTCTTTCAAAACTGACAACGAGTGAGTTCCAAGCCGACCGGCTTGTCCTCTTCTTGCGAAGAGGGGTTGAAGCATTTCGCTTCGTATTTGAATGTCTTCGTTGCAGAAGACGATTCTCCATAGAAAGGAGGTGATCCAGCCGCACCTTCCGATACGGCTACCTTGTTACGACTTCACCCCAATCATCTACCCCACCTTCGGCGGCTGGCTCCTTGCGGTTACCCCACCGACTTCGGGTGTTGCAAACTCTCGTGGTGTGACGGGCGGTGTGTACAAGACCCGGGAACGTATTCACCGCGGCATGCTGATCCGCGATTACTAGCAATTCCGACTTCATGCAGGCGAGTTGCAGCCTGCAATCCGAACTGAGACCGGCTTTTTAGGATTCGCTCCACCTCGCGGCTTCGCTTCCCGTTGTACCGGCCATTGTAGTACGTGTGTAGCCCAGGTCATAAGGGGCATGATGATTTGACGTCATCCCCACCTTCCTCCGGTTTGTCACCGGCAGTCTGCTTAGAGTGCCCACCATGATGTGCTGGCAACTAAGCATAAGGGTTGCGCTCGTTGCGGGACTTAACCCAACATCTCACGACACGAGCTGACGACAACCATGCACCACCTGTCTAGAATGTTCCGAAGAAAAGGTACATCTCTGTACCGGTCATTCCGATGTCAAGACCTGGTAAGGTTCTTCGCGTTGCTTCGAATTAAACCACATACTCCACTGCTTGTGCGGGTCCCCGTCAATTCCTTTGAGTTTCAGTCTTGCGACCGTACTCCCCAGGCGGAATGCTTAATGTGTTAACTTCGGCACCAAGGGTATCGAAACCCCTAACACCTAGCATTCATCGTTTACGGCGTGGACTACCAGGGTATCTAATCCTGTTTGCTCCCCACGCTTTCGCGCCTCAGCGTCAGTTACAGCCCAGAGAGTCGCCTTCGCCACTGGTGTTCCTCCACATCTCTACGCATTTCACCGCTACACGTGGAATTCCACTCTCCTCTTCTGCACTCAAGTCACCCAGTTTCCGATGCGACCCGAAGTTGAGCTTCGGGATTAAACACCAGACTTACATGACCGCCTGCGCGCGCTTTACGCCCAATAATTCCGGACAACGCTTGCCCCCTACGTATTACCGCGGCTGCTGGCACGTAGTTAGCCGGGGCTTTCTTCTCAGGTACCGTCACTTCTCTAGCAGTTACTCTAGAAAACGTTCTTCCCTGGCAACAGAGCTTTACGATCCGAAAACCTTCATCACTCACGCGGCGTTGCTCCGTCAGGCTTTCGCCCATTGCGGAAGATTCCCTACTGCTGCCTCCCGTAGGAGTCTGGGCCGTGTCTCAGTCCCAGTGTGGCCGATCACCCTCTCAGGTCGGCTACGCATCGTCGCCTTGGTGAGCCGTTACCCCACCAACTAGCTAATGCGCCGCAGGCCCATCCTTCAGTGACAGATTGCTCCGTCTTTCGTTCGTCGTCCATGCGGACATCGAACGTATCCGGTATTAGCTACCGTTTCCGGTAGTTATCCCAGGCTAAAGGGCAGGTTGCCTACGTGTTACTCACCCGTCCGCCGCTAAATCTCAAAGAAGCAAGCTTCTCATCAATTCCGCTCGACTTGCATGTATTAGGCACGCCGCCAGCGTTCGTCCTGAGCCAGGATCAAACTCTCCATAAAAGTGTTTGACTTGCTCAATTCTTGCTGGCGAGAACATTGCTGTTCTCTATTGTTTGAAGAACCTAAGTTCTTCACTCACTCGTTGTTCAGTTTTCAAAGATCAAGCTCTTTCGTGTGCTGCATTGTCTCTCGCAGCAACTCTTATATCTTACCACCTTGCTAGCTTACTGTCAACAACTTTTTTTGAAGTTGTTTTTCTCGATGATGTGACTCATCGTGGAAACGACAGATGCTTGCAAAAGGCTTGTACATAAGACTATACCATGGATCGATTGGGCAAGTCAACACCTTTATAAGCGGTTATTTTATTCCCTTGGTAGATCAGGTAGATCAGGTAGATCAGGTAGATCAGGTAGATCAGGTAGATCAGGTAGATCAGGTAGATCAGGTAGATCAGGTAGATCAGGTAGATCAGGTAGATCAGGTAGATCAGGTAGATCAGGTAGATCAGGTAGATCAGGTAGATCAGGTAGATCAGGTAGATCAGGTAGATCAGGTAGATCAAATGATTGTGGGCGACCTGTATGCTTATGTCAAATGTATCGACTTGATTTAAATAGAAAGACGCATTCCGTAGTTTGGTTACCGGAATGCGCCTTGGGTATCGAAGCTTTTATTTACAGTGAGCGGTCATAACCAACTAGAAAAGATTGGTTTTATATAGTAATTGTTTGTGTATAGTAGTTGACTGTTTCATCTCCAACTAACGATACGATTTGGGCTATCTACCTAAATATACTACTTACGCTTACTTGTTCATTTTGACATGCTCTCATGTTTACTTGTTCATTTTGAATTGTAAGAATAGTTCATTATAGTGAACAAGCATTTTCTTGCCTAGATTGTCGTACACTTCCAAACGATCGGTGAGATCATTTGGTGGGTAGAAACGTTCGTCGCCGGAGATATCTTCTGGCAGCAGCTTCAGAGCGGCATCGTTTGGCGTAGAATAGCCTACGTATTCTGCATTCTGAGCTGCTACTTCTGGATCGAGCATGAAGTTGATGAATTTGTGCGCTGCATCAACGTTGGCTGCGGTTTTTGGGATGACCATATTGTCGAACCAGAGGTTGGTACCTTCTTGTGGCACGACGTAATCCAGATCTTCATTTTCGCTCATGATCTCGGAAGCATCACCGGAGAATACGAGACCGGCGGCAGCCTCGTTGTTGGCGAGCAGCATTTTGATCTCATCACCAACGATGGCTTTGACGTTTGGCGTTAGTTTTTTCAACTTTGTCAGCGCCTGTTGTAGATGCTGTTCATTGGTATCATTCAGCGAATAGCCAAGGCTGTTCAGCGCCATCCCCATCACTTCGCGTGCGCCGTCAGTTAGCAGCACATTGTTACGCAGTGAAGGGTTCCACAGATCGTTCCAGCTGTGGAATTTGAGGTTGGTCAGCTTCGGATTGTAGACGATACCAACTGTACCCCAGAAATATGGCGCAGAGTATTTGTTGCCAGGATCGAATGACAGATTCAGAAACGACGGATCGATATTTTTCAGATTCGGCAGTTTGCTGTGATCCAATGGAAGAAGCAGTTTTTCTTCGCGCATTTTGGAAATGGCGTAGTCAGATGGGATGGCTACATCGAATGTTGTGCCGCCCTGCTCAATCTTGGTCAGCATCGCTTCATTGGAATCGAACGTCTGGTAAATGACAGTAATGCCGGTTTCTTTTTGAAATTGGGTCAACAGGTCGGGATCGATATAATCGCCCCAGTTATAAATGGTCAGCGTATTGCCGCCGGAATAGCCTTGACTGACATTCAGGCGTCCCGCTACATACATCAGCAGCAGTGCCGCAGCGACAATAATAATAAACGTACGACTAATTGCTTTCATTTTATCTTGGCACCCCCATTTCGGCAGCTGCTTCGTGACGACGGCTGCGTCCTTGTGCACGGCGGGTGATCATGTAATATCCGACTACCAGTGCAGTAGTGAACAGGAAGATCAGTGTGGACAGCGCATTGATCGATAGCGCAACCCCCTGTCTCGCACGAGAGTAAATCTCAACGGAAAGGGTCGAATATCCATTACCAGTGACAAAGAAGGTGACGGCAAAGTCATCCAGTGAATACGTGAACGCCATGAAAAAGCCAGCAAAGATGCCGGGCTTGATAAACGGCAAAATGACTTTGGTCAGTACATCGCGGCGGCTCGCACCCAGATCGCGTGCCGCATCCACTAAAGTCGGACTCATTTCCTGCAAACGTGGCAAAATCATGAGCACGGTAATCGGTATGCTGAAAGCGATATGCGAGATCAGTACCGAGGCAAAGCCTAATTTGATGCCAACAATAGTAAACAAAATCAGAAACGATGCACCGATGATTACGTCTGGACTAACGATCAACACATTGTTGAGCGATAATACGGTATCTTTTAAACGACGACGACGAATGCGGTCAATCGCCAGTGCACCGATGATGCCAATGATGGTCGCAATGGTGGATGACAGCAGCGCAATGACCAGTGTATTGATCAGAATAATAATAAGACGGGTATCGTGAAATACTTCGCTATACCACTCCCATGTAAACCCTTCAAACTGGTGCATATTACCGGCACTATTGAAGGAATAATACATGAGATACAAAATCGGCGCGTACAGGACAGCAAATACGAGTACAAGATACAGATTGCTCCAGCGATTCTTATTTCCCATGACGCACCTCCTGTCCGAAACTGCCGCTCAGCAGCATCAGTAGCGCCATCGCAATAATGAGCACAACCGCAACGGTCGAACCCATTCCCCAGTCCTGTGTGACTAGAAAATGCTGTTCAATCGCGGTACCGAGCGTAATCACTTTGTTGCCAGCGATGAGGCGTGTGATCATAAACAAGGATAGCGACGGAATAAAGACTGCCATACAGCCAGATTTTACACCGGAGATCGTTAATGGGAAAATCACGCGTTGAAACGTTGTCCACCCGGATGCGCCCAGATCGCGTGCTGCCGAGATCAGCGAAGGGTTCATTTCTTCCAGCGCATTGTAGATCGGCAAAATCATGAATGGCACGAAAATATATACCGATACGAATACAAAGCTGAATGCATTAAACAGCAATTGCTGCGGGCCAAAGCCGATAGCGCCCAACAGTGCATTTATTGGACCATATGTGCCAAAAATACCGATAAACGCGTACGTTTTTAGCAGCAGGTTGATCCATGTCGGTAAAATGATCAGCAAAATCCATAGCTGCCGATGCTTGGTACGGGTGAGTACATATGCTGCCGGATACGCAATCAGCAGCGAAAACAGCGTCACCAGAAACGCGTACCAGAACGAACTGAGCGTCATTTGCAAATAAACAGGTGTGAAAAAGGTACGGTAATTTTGAAAGGTAAAATGACCGTCCACATCAAAAAAGGAATAATACCCAACCAGCACCACGGGTGCTACAACAAACAGGACGATCCATACATAATAAGGCAGCATATAGATCGCGCGCGTATTAGCCTGCATGGACACCGCCCTCTCCGTAACCTTCCAGACGGCGGTCGTAGTCTTCTTCGCTCTCGCCAAAGCGCATAACGTGTATGGCTTCCGGTTCAAAATCCAGCCCGATCTGACTGCCCGGTTCTGCTTTACGGGTAGAATGTACAAGCCATTCATGACCGGAATCATCATAACAGCTGATCTCATAGTGAACACCGCGGAATAGCTGCGTATCGACACGGACTTTGAGCTTGCCCTTATCCTCGGTAGTCAGCTCCAAGTCCTCAGGGCGAATCACAACTTCAATTGCTTCATCTGGGCGAAGCCCGGCATCAAAACATCGGAATTGTCTGCCGTTGAATTCGACTACATAGTCTTCGATCATGCGACCGGGTACAATATTGGACTCACCGATAAAGTCGGCTACAAAGCGATTGATCGGCTCATCGTAAATATCATTCGGCGTACCGCTCTGCTCGATTTTGCCTTTGTTCATGACAAAGATATAATCGGACATCGCTAACGCTTCTTCCTGATCATGAGTTACGAAAATAAACGTAATGCCCAGACGCTGCTGAATTTCGCGCAGCTCGTACTGCATCTCCGTACGCAGCTTCAAGTCGAGTGCAGATAATGGCTCATCCAGCAGCAGCACTTCCGGCTCGTTGACTAATGCGCGCGCAATGGCTACGCGCTGACGTTGACCGCCAGACATTTCCGAAATGGCGCGTTGTCCATAGCCTTCCAAGTTGACGAACTTTAGCGCTTCGTTCACCTTGGTCTGGATGACATCCTTTTTCATCTTTTTGACACGCAGACCAAAAGCCACATTCTCGAATACATTCAAATGCGGGAATAAGGCGTAATCCTGAAATACGGTATTCACCTGACGTTTGTTGGCAGGAACTTTGTTGATCACCTTGCCGTTCAAATAAATCGAACCTCCACTCGGTTCGGTGAATCCGGCGATCATACGTAAAATGGTCGTTTTGCCGCAACCGGACGGTCCAAGCAAGGTGTAAAATTTACCGCGTTCGATCTCGAAATCGATATGCTCCAGCACCTGTGTGCCATCTTCATAACGCTTGCTTACTCCGTCAAAGCGGATCATATTGTTGTCGCTCATAACAGCCTCCTTTTGGCATCCGTATACTTACTGTGGATTATAAATTGTTGTATACTGTGCACCGTTTCCCCTGCTGACTTCAGTATTGCATATCATCAAACCGCTGCGGTCGCATCGACCGGCGGGTTTACTTGCTATTGATACATTAACCATCTGTCCATGCCGCAAAAGGTACAACTGCTATTATAACGTTTGAATTCCATGGAAAACACCCCATTTTTCAACGCTTTTCGTAAAATATCCGCAAATGCGCTTCATAAACATTGTGCAAAAGGACCATCATGAAATGTAAAGACGGATGTACAGTGGATATGCTAATTTGGGCATAGTGAACAGATAGGCAGCAGTCACAGGGAATAAACGGTACAATAGTAGAAGAATACGATGAGGAAGAAATGGATCTGATATACTAATATTCCTATGCAATGCAGCAACGGTTGCCTAATTGCGATAAAACGTTTCTTCTGTTTCTTCTATTAATACGTTCTTCTATATAAGAGTATATTTGTATGCTAAGACTGAATCTGCATCATAGAATGATATGTACATCATCAGATGCGGTCTGTATCACATATAAAGTTATGTCTTCATCACATGATATCTATATATAACGTTATAAAGGAGTATCTTCCATGGAACATTTAATTCATGCACCGATTCACGATATTCAAATTAGCGGTATTCGCAAAATTGCTACTGCTGCGGCGCGTTATCCAGATGCGTTGGCGTTGACACTGGGACAGCCGGATTTTCCGACACCGGAGCATATTGTTATTGCTGCGGATCAAGCGATGCGTCAGGGAAAAACGGTCTATACACCTAATGCGGGTATTCCTGCGCTACGCCGGGCGGCAGCGAATTTTGTAAAAATGAAATATGGGCAGCATTACGATATGGATACCGAGGTCATCGTGACCGTTGGAGCAAGTCAGGCGTTGGATGTAGCACTGCGTACGATTGTATCGCCGGGGGATGAGGTTATTTTACCGGGACCGATCTATCCGGGGTATGAGCCACTCATCCGGTTAGCTGGCGGTGTGCCGATCTATGTGGATACGCGCAGTACCGGTTTTCAATTGACGGCGGAATTGCTGGAGCCGCATCTGTCGCCGCGTACGAAAGCGATCGCCTTGGGGTATCCGTCCAATCCAACGGGGCGTGTGCTGGGAGAGCAGGAGTTAACTAGCATTGCCGATTTGCTGCGTGAACGGGAGATTTTCATTATTTCGGATGAGATTTATAGTGAGCTGATCTATGATGAACCGCATCGCTCGATCTCTCTACTGCCGGGGATGCGTGAGAAGACGATTGTCATTAATGGGTTGTCCAAATCGCATGCGATGACTGGTTGGCGCATTGGTTTTACCTTTGCACCGGCTTGGTTGTCAGCGCATATGCTGAAGGTACATCAATACAATGTATCGTGTGCCAGTTCGATCAGTCAGTTTGCCGCGCTTGAAGCGTTGACTAACGGTATAGATGATGCACTACCGATGCGTGACGCCTATCGTCAGCGCCGAGATTATGTATATGATCGGCTGGTGCAGATGGGATTGGAGCTGGACAAGCCGGAAGGTGCCTTTTACCTGTTCCCTTCTATTGCGCATCTGAATCTATCGTCGATGGAATTTGCAATGCGACTGCTGGAAGAAGAAAAAGTAGCCGTCGTACCGGGAGATGCGTTTTCGGTGTATGGAGAAGGGTATATTCGGTTATCGTACGCGTATGCGTTACCAGTGCTGGAGCAAGCGCTAGATCGACTGGAAACATTTATTCGCAAACTAGCTATGTAGATTGATAAATAAATACTGTAGTTGAAAAGTAAGACCAATCGATTGCTTCCATTTGTGAGACTACGATTGTAAATGGATATAGCAATCATGTAAAATGCATCATGATTTACAATTCTGCTGTTTCATCTCATGCACTTCATTGTAATGACTTTTTTACTGCACTTTGCTGTTCGTTATCCGAATGTCGGGTATGCTGGCGGCAAGGTGCAATTTGCGTTGCAGGCTTATTCGTCCTGTCCTTCTTTTGTATACGCTTCCTTTAACTTGAAATTGATACGAATGGAAACCTACAGGAATTAAGCTGTTTTGCCGATAATAAAAAGGTGAAGGTTGACTGCGGAAACGCCAGCGATACGGGATAAATATGGAATTTTGCGGGTGCAGCCGTGGGGGAAGCTGTCAGTACCAAATACGGAAAGCCTTCGATGAATATATAAACAAAGAAATGTATTCATCGACTTTAGCGCTTTGCCGGAGAAACGCAAAACAATGATTGCTTATTTGGACTGCTATCGGGTGTGGACGCAACCGGAACGATACTACTCGATGGGGTGATATCATGAAATCCTTTTTTACTAAACAATCTCTAGGTCGCAAGCTGATGCTGTCGTTCGGTCTGGTGCTGATTGCAGCGCTGACTGTATCCAGTCTGGCATCGTATTATGTCGCCCAACGCTCGCTCAGCAGCGAACTGATCTCCAGTACTGCTCTGAATACACAGACACTCAGTGCCATCGTCGATAACGATATGCAGCAAAATATCGATGCGGTTGACTATTTTGCTGGTGAGATCACACAGACCAGCTATGCAAACGGAAATGCTTTGATTGAGGAATTGCGTATTTATGATCAGACGATGACCAAGGTGGAAGGATTGTATGTCGGTACAACGACTGGCGCATTCTACACTTCATCAGATCGACCAACCGCAGCGGATTACGATCCACGCAAGCGTCCATGGTATCAAGAAGCAGAAGCCAATCCGGGCAAAACAATCGTAACGCCGCCCTATCTGTCCTCCTCTACGCAGGCGATGACGGTAACAGTTGCCAAACGTACTGACGATGGCAGCGGTGTAGTCGGTCTGGATATTAATCTGGCTTCGCTTATCGAGATTGCGTCCAATATCAAAATTGGCGAAAATGGATATGCCTTTATCGTCGCTTCGGACGGTACGTATATCTCACATCCGACAATCAAAGCTGGCGAAACCGATGATTTATCCAAACAAATTATCGCAGATAATAAGCCAACGGATACATTCAGTTACACCAACAATGGACAAGCTGAGCAGCTTAGTTATACAACAAGCGCTTTGACTGGCTGGAAGTTAGTCGGTAACTTCTATCAATCCGAGATTGATTCCAAAGTCCGCCCACTGCTAATCCAGACAGTCATCGTCTTAATAATTGCTCTAGTTATTGGCGGTATCGTAGTCTGGCTGATCACGCGTTCTATTAGCCGCCGGATGAATCGTATTGTCACGGTTGCGCATGCGATCAGTCAAGGCGATCTAACAAAATCTGTACAGGATAAAAGCAAGGATGAGCTGGGACATCTATCCACTGCTTTTAATGAAATGAATCAATCGCTCGGTACGCTGGTCGGCTCGCTTCAGGATACGGTCAGCGATGTCGTCTCCTCTTCCGAGCAATTGACTGCCAGTTCAGAGCAAACGAGTAAGGCAACCGAGCAAATTACGAGTGCAATTGAACAATTTTCCAATGGTAGCGATCGCCAGAACGCTCATATCGGGCAAAGTGCTGGACAACTGAATCAGGTATCCGGTTGGCTGGATGAAGTACAACAACATTCTCAATCACTGCTGCAATTGTCGGGTACGTCCAACGAAATGGCGGATACGGGCGATCGCCTTGTGCGCACAACGGTTGGGCAGATGCAGCAGATCGACCAGTCGGTCAACGATGCGTATCGGGTCATCAACGGGCTGTCGCACAAATCAACGCAAATTGGCGATATTCTGAAAACGATCAATAACATTGCGCAGCAAACCAATCTGTTGTCCTTGAATGCGGCGATTGAGGCGGCGCGCGCAGGCGAAGCTGGTAAAGGCTTCAGCGTCGTTGCTGGTGAGGTGAAAAAGTTGGCAGAGCAATCGCACGAATCTTCCGGTCATATCGAGAAGCTGTTGCAAGATATTATCGGAGAGATCAACGACTCGCTGGCAACCTTTGAGCAGATTCATCATTCGGTCGAGGATGGATTGCAGGGCGTGCAGCAGTCGGCAGATCAGTTCCAGCAGTTGAAAGCCAATGCGCATCAGATTGCAACGAGTCTGGAAGATATGAATACGCTCGTGCGTGAAGTGAATAGCAACGCAAGTGAGGTTGCCCGTTCGGTAGGCGAAGTGAGTGAGATTTCGGCGCAAAATGCTGGGAATATGCATGACATCGCTGCTTCGGCGGAGGAGCAATTGGCTTCCATGGAAGAGATCAGCGCGTCTGCACAATCACTGGCGAAGCTGGCTGAGGATTTGCAGAAGGAGATCGATCATTTCAAACTGCATGAGTAAATCGTAATTAAAAAGAGGTACAGCCTGCATACAGGTTGTACCTCTTTGGTATATGGAAATGTTATATCAAATGCGCGATCCTTCTTACTTGGACAATTCCAAAAATCCTTCGCCGAATACGTCGCGTACATCGTGGATGGTGATAAAAGCGTTCGGGTCCTCGTTGCGTACGATCTTTTTCAGTACCGATACTTCTTGTTTGCTGATGACGATGTACAGTACTTCTTTTGGTGTTTTGGTGTAGTAGCCGTGACCGGACAATACGGTAACGCCGCGATCCATGACAGTAATGACTTTTTCGGCAATGGCATCCTGATGAGACGAGATGATCGTAACTGCCTTTTTCGGATTGAGACCTTCGATGATAAAATCCATTACCTTCGTACCGATATAGAGCGCGATAATAGTCAGCATCAAACGCTCGGCGCCGATGATGAACAGTGACGAGAAGGCAACGATCAGGTCGAAAAACAGTAATCCGTAGCTGATATTCCAATCCAGATATTTATGCGTAATCCGTGCCAAAATCGCTGTACCGGCTGTCGTTCCGCCTGCACGGATAATCAATCCCAACCCAACACCGACCAGAATCCCCGCGAATACAGCATTGACGACAATCTCGTTGGAATCAATTCTCCAGCCCTCGGTCAGATGCAGGAACAGCGAGTTGAGCGCGACGGCAATAATAGTATAAATAATGCTCGTTTTGTCGAGAAACTTGTAGCCGATCAGGATCAAAAATGAGTTAATGACAAGGTTGACCAAACCGGGCGACCATTGAAACAGATAGTACAAAATAATCGTAACCCCGGTAACGCCGCCCTCACCGAGATTGTTGGGAATAATGAACAGATTGACTGCCAGCGCAAACAAAAAAGCACCAACGGTAATCAGGATCATATCGTAAACACGTTTTTTCATGGGCAAAGCTCCTTCTATACTGACTTTACGTTGTGGAAGTACGACTTGTGTTCGTTATCGTTATATAAAATTGCATAGAGATCATCATGGAAAACGGCTTTATCGTCCAAGCGACTCTGTAATCCATTCAGCTTTTATGCACTCTATGTATAATCGCTGGTATCCACACAATTCTGCTTGTAGACTTGCTATTTCGTCGCAAAATGTAGCATTTTCGTTAAAACTTATCCAAAACAGGCTCAAATGCATGTATGTCCATCCTTACCCGCCAAATGAGTATTTTAAGCCCCGCCTTCAAGCAAGTCAAAGCTTTTTTGACATCCTTTGACTATTCATTTCACTACTTGATTAACGCAAAAAAGCAGTTGTTACATGAACATGCAGTGGAGCTTATGAATATTGAATATTATTTTAGAATATACATACAAAATATTCCGGACTAAATAGTCTATTTATTATTGACTATTTAGTCCGGAATATTTATATTGATATACATAAGCTCTGCAGAGCCTGCATTATACTTTTATATTTCAGCAAAATAGAAGCTAGAACGACATGTTGGTGTTGAGAAACTGTGCTTACTATGCGTCCGTTTTCACTATTTTTGAAAGTGAGGTTTGTTCGATGAATTCCAATTCGTTTTCCCCTGCCTCTTCCTCTATAACCATTTTGCATGAACGAGCGGAACAGGCTGCTCAACTCATGAATCGCTTTTGTTCTCTTTTATTGGAGCAGCAGCGTCAGGCATGGCTGGATTTGTTTGATGAAGACGTGATTTTTGAGTTTCCGTATGCACATACCTTGGACAATCCTAGACTAGAAGGAAAACAAGCACTTGCTCAGCATATGCTTTATTTTGACACGATCATCTCTATGCAGCACATGTCGCAGCCGCTGATTCATCAGACCCTCAATCCCCATATCTTCATTGCACAATTTCACGGACGTGGACAATTGCTGCAAAGTGGACATGTGTACGATCAGCATTATATCTCGGTTGTTGAGGTCAAGGATGGACGTATCCTCCGGTATGAAGATTACTGGAACCCACTGGCGATTGACGTTTCTTCTTAAATGTTAGAATGCATGCATCCATACCCCAGCCATTTTGCAGATAACGTAACAAATAAATACACTTACTGAAAGGATGAGAACAATGCATTCCCCTATTCTATTGACTGCGGGCAACGGCAAAACCTCCCTTCGTATTGCCGCCCAATTGCAAGCCCGCCATAATGATGTACGACGTGCTGTTCGTCATCCCCGCCAGCATATGACCAATAATCAGCAGGATATGTATTTTGACTGGTACGATGCGAGTAGTTATGCGGCTGTATTAGAAGGTGTGCAAGCCGTTTATCTTGTCGCGCCTACAATGGATATGCAGCCTGAGAAGGTGATGAATCCATTTATTGAGCAAGCGATAGCAGCGGGAGTTCGCCGTTTTGTACTGCTATCTAGCGCTTCGATTGCGGAAAATGGACCGTTGATGGGCAAAGTTCATTACTTTCTACATCAGCATGCGCCTGAATGGGCGGTTCTGCAACCTTCGTATTTTATGCAGAATTTTACTGAAGTGGCTCATGCGGAAACTATTCGTACTCAGAATAGCATTATCACTGCGACTGGAGATGGCAAAGTAGGCTTTGTCGATGCCGACGATGTTGCCGCTGTAGCGACGCGCCTGCTGACCGACAAAGTTCCAGATAATCGCGGCTATATCCTTACCGGACCTCAATCGTTGAATTATGCAGAAGCTGCCGCAATCATCGGTGCCGCATGGGGACGCACGATCGTGCATCAATCCATTGATGAACAAAAATTGAAGCAGCATATGATCGCCGCTGGTATGAATGCTGACTATGCTGCCGCTCTTGCTGGTATGGACACCTCTATTCGGCTACATGGTACGGAAGATCAGGTAACAGATACAGTACAGCTAGTTACCGGTCAGCCTGCACGTTCTCTTCAGCATGTAATGCACAAATATGTGCAACAACAGACGATCGCTGGCACCTCAGCCGAAACGTCCATTTGGTAATGATACTATGCAGCTGTATAAAAAAAGGCAGGCAAGCCGTTATGGCTTACCTGCCTTTTCCATCTACTTGAAGTCTGTGCGTTTACTGCTGCTTACCAATGACAGCGATAGTTTGACAACGGTGCGCAATCGAGCTTCGTCCGTACCGGCTCGCGCTGCGAATACCAGTGCGAGACGCTCATGTGCCAGAAATTGTGCGAGCGATTGAGTATCTGCATTCGCTACAAGCTCCTGCTGCTTGACCGCACGCTCTAGTAAAGAACGAAATACATATTCAATTCGCTGCTGATTGTGCTGCACGTACTGTCTCAGCTCCTCGTCGCGCGCTGCTTCTTCGGCAGCAATAGCGATAATGAAGCACTCGTACGACAACTCAGCATGCAGCAATGTATCGACTATTTCTGTGAAACATTGCTCCAGTAGCGGTAGCACCTCTCCCGTTTCTTCCAGCAGACGTTCCATCACTTCTGCCTTGCTATCCATATACATCTGAACAGCCGCGATAAACAAATCGCGCTTCGTTCCGTACGTGTCATACAAACTTTGGCGTGCAATGCCCAGTTCTTTGAGTAAGTCTGGCAATGTGGCTCCCTCGTAGCCAAGAATGCCAAAAGCTTTCATTGCCCGATGCAGTACTGCTTTTGTATCAAATGCCTTCGTTCTTGCCATCCTCGCCTGCCCCCGTATCACCTATATTTCCAGTGCTATGTTCAGTTTGGATGAACAGCTGTATCCGCATCCGATTTCCAGCGTAGATAATCGGTCACCGTGCGCACTGCAATCTCAATCGCATCCTCGCTCGGCTCCAGCTTGGCATGATGCAGTCCATACGGCGTATCTACACCGAGCCAGAACATGAAGCCGGGAATGTCTTTTAGAAAATAGCCAAAGTCCTCGCCAGTCATTGCTTCCGTACATTCCACCAGCTGCACATCGCTGCGCGCAGATAGCCATTGCATAAACTCAGCGGTCAATTGTTCTTCATTATACACCTGCATATAATTGGCGCCCCAATCGATCTCGGCGCGACATTCAAAACCTGCTTCAATCCCCCCCACTAGCGCTTGAATGCGAGATTTTACTAGCGTCATCGTCTCGGCAGATAGTGTACGAATCGTGCCTTCCAGACGTGCGCGTTCGGCAATAATATTTTGCTTTGTACCGCCCTCGATCTTGCCGATCGTAATCACCGCCGAATCAAGCGGATTCACATTGCGGGCAATCACGCTTTGCAATTGACCGACCAGTTGGCAGCCTGCGACTACCATATCGTTGGCACGGTGCGGATATGCTGCATGACCGCCGGTGCCGATCAGATCGATAAATAACTCAGACGTGTTGGCGAACAAGATTCCTTGCCTCGTCGCAATCGTGCCGACCGGATATTCCGGTGCTACATGCAAACCGACCATTTGCTCCGGCATCCAGTCCGCCAGTTCATCGCTTGCCAGCATGGGCTGTGCACCGCCCGGTCCTTCTTCGGCTGGTTGGAACAAGATGACGAGATCGTCCTTCATCCGCTGCTGCACAAACTGGGTCAGCACACCAAGTCCAATCGTCATATGCAGATCATGCCCGCACGCGTGCATGTAGCCGGGATGTTCACTTTTAAAATCATAACTAGTGTCTTCTACAATCGGCAGTCCATCCATATCAGCGCGATATCCGAAACGCCGGGTTGGTGCGGTGCCATGCACATAGACGAGAATGCCCGTTTTCCACGTACGCACTTCAAGATGTTCCTGTGGCAATGAAGCGATATAGTCCAGCAGATAGCGCTGCGTTTTGAACTCCTGAAATCCTGCCTCTGGAATGCGGTGCAGATCACGGCGGATGTCGATCAGTTGATTGTTAGTCATGAGCTTCACTCCGTTTACATAAGATAAGAAGGCTGCCACAGATTCCTATGACAGCCTTCGTGTATATGGAGATGATGTATCGTTTATGCAGCAGCTAAAACGCCCGATCACCTCAATGATGAAATTAGCAATGAATTACAGGGTTACAGGGTACGCAGATCTTGCAGAATTTCGGTTTTGGACTTGGTTTTGTCGTCCACTTGTTTGATCACGCGTGCCGGTGTACCTGCAACAACGGAGAATGCTGGTACGTCTTGCGTTACAACCGCACCCGCAGCAACGACTGCACCTTCACCGATACGTACGCCTTCCAGTACAACAACGTTAGCACCGATCAGCACATCATCTTCCACGACAACCGGTTGTGCACTTGGTGGCTCGATTACGCCCGCTAGTACAGTACCTGCGCCAATGTGACACATTTTGCCGACTTGCACGCGACCGCCGAGTACAGCGCCCATATCGATCATCGTGCCTTCACCAATCACAACGCCGATGTTGATAACCGCGCCCATCATGATGACCGCATTGTCACCAATCGATACCATTTCGCGGATAAATGCGCCCGGCTCAATGCGAGCATTGATGTTTTTCATATCCAGCAGTGGAATCGCAGAATTACGACGATCGCTCTCGATCACATGATCTTCGATCTGTGCGCTATTCTCGGACAGCACGCCTTGAATGTCAGCCCAGTCACCGAAGATGACGCCAGTGTTGCCTGTGATAAAGGTTTGCACGCCTTCCGGGAAGGAAATGCCGTCCAGTTGACCTTTCAGGTAAACTTTAACCGGGGTTTTCTTTTTGCTTGTTTTGATCAGATTGATAATTTCGTGCGTGTTCATCTCAGTAGACATATGTAGATGACAGCTCCTTTTTCTCATTATAATATCACCGCTGCCATGTCTGGCGCAGTGCGCTTTATTCAACCGTTATGGCATACGCCATCACCCAATTGCGAACATCAACAGCCGCCCTGACGGGAGACTACATCATTTATAGCACAGATGCAGGATCGCTCGCAATTGATCCATGATATTTACACCAAATGTTTATACAGATAGTACATAATTTTCATGAAGACACCTAACACTGCACGCCTAATCAGAAATAGAAAAGGAAACACAGGTCTGGACCCACTATATAGATGATAGGTTCAGACCTGTGTTTTTTGAAAATAAGACTTACCGTAACTATACTTCTCAATGCATCAGCAGATATCTACTACCTATATCATAATATCACTCTACATCAAGCCTCTGTCACAACCATCCCTTATTGCTTCGTAGCATACACATCTTGCGTCGCGTCGCTGACTTCCTTTCCATATACATCGCCAGTCACAGAAGCATTGGGATCTTTTCCGTGAATAATCACCTCATTCACACTCACATATCTGCCTGTTGTCTTCACATGAATCTTGAATTTTTGATAATAACCCGGTTTAACCGGTATCGTCTTCAGATAAACGATACCATCGCCGCCCGGATCGCGAACCGTTGTCTTCAGTTGACCGATCTGAATATCTCCTGTGTTCCAATCCCAACCGGACGTAATCGTATATTCATCTTCCCGTACACCAGATCGATCCAACGCGACAGGGGAATACTGAGTCACGATTTGAATGCTGTCTATATAGGTGGGATTGCTGTAGAAATAAACAGAGAGCGAACCATCGTCATTCGGCGGATAATTAGGATTGGTATAGTACCATGACGTATAAATGTCTCCATCAAATGCATCATTCGGCGTCAGATTCAGATCACTGTAATACGGCCAGACACCTCCCCGTGTTCCTGCCGGCAATGTTTTGGGAATTGTACTCGATTTGGGTACAACCGACAGTTCTTTGGAATAATAGACTTTTCCCTGTATGTTAGCGGCTATTTTGAAATAGTACTTCTGATCGTTCACCAGATTGTATACGCGCGTTCCCAGATAGCCACGCCATGGCGCAATGACTTTGTCTGTGTACACCCCAGACTTCGTACCGTAATAGATAACGGTCTGGTTGGCGAAGCCATCATATTGCCACGTCAAAAATGCTCCGCCGCTCAATTGAGAGATCGTAGCATTGTCAAATGTAGGTTCTGTTCCTTGGGTGAGATCAAGTTCGTTGATCGACACAAATGCTTTGGTGCTAGAATCCATGGAAATCAATACCCCGCCGTATGTTCCTTCCAGAACAGGGATTCGCTCTAAAATAGTAGCTTTGCCGTCTGCGCGATATTCTACCGTCCGCGAAGCACGTCCAATTTCTTCCCAATGGTTACCATTCAGTCCGTAGATCAGATAGCTGAATGTGCTGGTCGAAGAAGCAGTCGTTGCAATCTCGATACCATTCATCTTGATATTCTGATTAAAGACAAAGCTAATCACACCGCTGTTACGTCCTGCATTCCATGCTGTATTCAGATTACCGTCTACAGCCATCTGGAGCGTACTGCCTGACAACGTGTTATGTGCACTGATCAGGCTGTTGCTTGGTACATTGATTCTTTCGTAATCTCCCTGCTCTGCATGCACCGTTCTAACAGGTACATCCGATACTAGCAGACAAACAATACACAAAGCCATACACACGACACGCCAATTCATGAATAATCCCTCCTTTGTAGTATGAAGTTCAATTCATTATATAGCGATAGTCACGGATTATAATACATTTATTTGTAAATATTCCATAATTAATTATTATTTATATCTGTTCAGCTATAGCTCGAATCATACAAGCATACAGCTAAAAAACGCCGACCGTTCTCAACCCATTTTTTCAAAGGCAATGGAGCTAGTATCATTAATCTATTTTGCTCTGGTACATACATCTGAATGTATAAGATATACATTATGCTTGGTAGGATCGACTGCTATTGGTTTCTGATCAGAGTATCATATATTTTTGCTTAGTTTATTTTTGATACTAAAAGTATTAAAAATAAGCATTCTCTAGAATATCAAAACTAATACTATGATACTCTATACAAACACTCATACAGCGACACATGTAATAAACCCTTTAACAGCAAGGTATCATTGCATTTTTTATAGCGAAAAATCTTTTGATAATACCAACTTAATACTTCATATTAGTATTAATACACTTCATATTAAGTATTAATACTATGTTGATACAGTATTAATACTGTGTTAAAGTATCAATAACGAATGTTTTGCATCATCTTACTTCTTCCTGGGGGTTCTGTTATGAATCAGAAAAATTCCAATGCTGAGGGTATACGTAATCACGTGCTTAGCTATTTACAAAAAGAAGGTAAATCCGGCTTTGCAGTGGTTCGTAAATACCTCGAACAATTACCGGAAAATTATAGTGAAGGCTCCATCGTCGGTGCGCTACGAACCATTGCCGACCGTGAACCTCGCATTGTGAAAATCAAGGAAGGTACGGCTGCTTATTATGATCTTGCCGAGAATCAGGTAAAGATCCAGCAGACAGCTTCTTCCCCTACTGCCTCAAGCACAGACGATACCACATCCCAATCTTCATGGTCGATCCAACATGATCGTCATGCGCTACTAGTGCAGGATATTGAACAGCTGATTCTTGATTTGAACAAGAAGACACAGGAACTGAATATTCTGATGATGGAAGGCAAAATCAAAGACTGTGACGCATACCATATGGGGCTAGCAATCAAAGCCAATGAGCTGCAAACGCTAGTCCTTCAGAACAAAATCGAGCGAAGTTAACTTCTATACTATTCATTCCCACACTATTCTTCTTTATATCCGCACAATAGCTACACAAAAAAGAGCAGCAGATCTCATGGATATTCATGAAATCTGCTGCTCTCTTGGTTGTTTCCATTCCTATATGATGTCATTACTTGATGACTCTGAATGAATTGCTTACTGCACTGTTTGCTTCGCAGCTTACTTTTTCATGTGACAGCTTACTTCGTTATTTCACTTCAATGCCCCAGCCGAATGGATCTTCCTCTACACCCTTCTGGATACCGGTCAGTGTCTCATACAGCTTGGCGGACAGTTCGCCCGTTTTGCCTTCGTTGATAAGCATTTTCTCGCCTTGCCAGTTTAGCTCGCCCATCGGGGAGATAACGGCTGCCGTACCTGTACCGAATGCTTCTTCCAGTGTACCGGCTTTGTGTGCTTCTTCCAGCTCGTCGATTGACAGCAGGCGCTCTTCTACCGGAATGTCCCAGTGCTTGAGCAGCTGGATGATCGAATCGCGAGTGATACCGTTCAGGATACTGCCGTTCAGTGCTGGTGTAACCACGGTGCCATCGATTTTGAAGAAGACGTTCATGCTGCCGACTTCTTCGATATATTTGCGGTGTACGCCGTCCAGCCACAGCACTTGAGAATAGCCCAGCTCTGTAGCGCCTTCTTGTGCTTTCAGACCTGCTGCGTAGTTACCGGCGGTTTTCGCCATGCCTACGCCGCCCGGAACAGCACGTACGTATTTGGATTCGACGTAGATTTTGACCGGGTTGATGCCTTCTGCATAGTAAGCGGCAACCGGGGACAGAATGATCATGAATTTGTATTTGAGCGATGGGGCTACGCCCAGTGTCGCTTCGGTCGCAATGACGAATGGACGTATATACAGCGATGTACCTTCGCCCTGCGGAATCCAGTCTTTGTCAGTCAGGATCAATTGACGCAGCGCTTCCAGTGCCAGTTCCGGGTCAATCTCTGGAATGCTCAGGCGCTCGTTGGACAGGTTCAGACGCTCGATGTTTTTGTTCGGACGGAACATCAGGATGCGACCGTCTGGTGCCAGATACGCTTTCAGACCTTCAAAGATCGTTTGACCGTAATGAAATACTTTCGCTGCTGGGTCAAGGCTGATGTTCTGGTACGGCACGATACGTGCGTCATGCCAGCCTTGTCCGTGATCGTAGTCCAGAATGAACATATGATCTGTAAATTGGGTTCCGAATACTAACCCTTCAGTTGCTGGTTTTTCTTTTGGTGTAGTCGTTTGTTCTATTTTGATCTCGATACTCATGGCTATGTCTCCTTAACAGGAATTCCTTTGGATTTCATTAAATCATATCACTTTTAGGCGCTTCGGGAAAATAGCCAAAATGTGATGAATCCGACTGCCTTTTGTGCACAGGGGACGAGACGTTCTTTTCGTAAACGCTTCCTCCTTCTCCTCGTTCATGAAAAAGACGCAATTTTACTTTTTTTGGCTTTTCTTTTGTCCAAAATGAAAAATCTTACATTCACGGTAAAATCGCGAAGGAACGTACCGGAAAGCCGGATGCACGGGCTGCTTTGGGCACAATATTGAAAATAACCGCGCCTGTTGGCGGCACCTGATCCAGATTGGTCAACAGCTCCACCTGGTATGTATCCTGATCCAATACGTAATATTCTGCAAGTAGCGAACCGTTGCGTGTATAATCGACCGCAGCGTCCGTATCAAACGTCTCATGCCCAACCGCCTTGATGCCGCGCTCTTGGAATAACAGTTGCAGCGCCTCCACCGACCAGCCTGGCGCATGATTATTGCCCTGCTCATCCTTATTCTCAAATTGCTCCTGACTCGGCCAGCGCTTGCTCCAATCGGTACGCAGCGCGACAAAGCTCCCCTCTGCGATGGTACCGTGCTCTTGTTCAAATGCCAGCACATCGTCAGGGGTGAGAATATAGTCAGCATCGTGTGTGACTGCTGCCGATTTGTCGATGACGACCAGTGGCAAAACCAGCTCCTTCAACTCCAATTGCTCCAAATAGCGAGCGTCCCGTACAAAGTGGATCGGCGCATCCAGATGTGTACCATATTGACCAGCAAAGCTGAAGTTCTGCGCGAAAAAGCCGTCATTGTGATCAAACAACGTTTGGAATTGCGCGGGCGGAAAGGCAGCAAAGTGTGGTGATTCTGGGCCAAAGGTGTGCGTCAGATCGACCCATTTCTTTTGCTTGAGCAGTTGAAGTGCTTGTAATAGTTCGTTGGACATCATAGTCACCTCTCTACTTGGAATGAATGCCATTATTGGGGCAATCGTATCAAGCTTTGGGGTATCTGGGCAAGCTTCGCCTGTCATAGGATCAGGATATGTTGCCGAGATGCAGGAAACAATATGCTATACTTTGGACAAATGAATCTACCAAGAATATTCCAACAAACCGAAAGGAATGGCTCCTATGAATATTCCAGAACATAATCAGATCAACAATATCGACCGCTTTAATGGGTTTGAGGATGTGTATGATCAGAATCGTCCGCATACACCGCCGCTCGTAGTCGATCTACTCAGTAATTATTTGCAAAAGCGTCCACAGCTAGTCGTCGATGTCGGTTGTGGGACAGGGTTGTCTACACTGGCTTGGGAAGGACGTGCACGGCAGGTGATCGGGGTAGAGCCGAATGCCGATATGCTGGGCAAAGCGCGGCAAAAGCTAGCATTACTGCCGGAAGGACGACAAATTTCATTTGAGCATGGGTATTCCAATGAACTGCCCGTACAGACTGGCAGTGCCGATATTGTCACCTGTTCGGTTGTGGGACAGGGTTGTCTACACTGGCTTGGGAAGGACGTGCACGGCAGGTGATCGGGGTAGAGCCGAATGCCGATATGCTGGGCAAAGCGCGGCAAAAGCTAGCATTACTGCCGGAAGGACGACAAATTTCATTTGAGCATGGGTATTCCAATGAACTGCCCGTACAGACTGGCAGTGCCGATATTGTCACCTGTTCGCAATCGTTTCACTGGATGGAGCCGATCAGTACGTTACAAGAAATACATCGCGTGCTGGCGGAAGGCGGGATTTTCGCTGCGTATGATTGTGATTGGCCACCGATCCTTAACTGGCAGTTGGAACGGGAGTATGAGCATCTGATCGATCTCGCGGAACGGATACTGGACGAGCATGGTGATCCGCAGCAGCGTGCAGTGAAGCGCGACAAGTCGACACATTTGCAAACGTTACACAATAGCGGGCATTTCCGATTTGTACGGGAGATTGTATTCCATAATACCGAACCGTGCAGTGCAGAGCGATATACGGGGATTTTGCTCAGTCAGGGTGGGATTCAAGCGGCGCTCAAGCTGGGAGCGGCTGCGCGTTATCTGGAATCCGAGATTGACGTGTTTCGGGCGATGGCAAACGATGTGTTTCGCGGTGGCATGATCAATGTGCTGTTCAGCTACCGGATGCGCTTGGGCATCAAGTGATGGATTAGACAGCGTGCGTGGTGCGTGGTGCGTGGTGCGTGGTGCGTGGTGCGTGGTGCGATAAAGTTTGCAATGATATCGCGATATTTGGCAATAGCGAAGTTCGTATACACCGCATATAAAGCTGAAAAGGCAAATCGTTTGCAGAGACTATTCTGCATAACGATTTGCCTTTTTCGTGTGCCATCGAATATCGTACCGATGCCATCGGCACATGTATCACACGACGATTTGTCATGATCTCATGTCAGTAAGCTTACTTTTTCACTAGACTTATTTTTTCACGAGATTGATATGATCCAGATCGGTGCCGGTGTTGAAGATAAATTCAAGCTTGTAATCGCCGCGGTTGTAAGTGACTTTGGTTTGCTTTTGCTTGCCCGTAGTGATGGTCGAGGTGGAGCTTGGCGCATACCATTGCTGGCGCAGCAACTGCATCGTAATGCCACCGATATTCGTCTGGCGCTCCACATTTGTGCCGAAATAGCGAATCTCACTCAGCACGTCGTTGGTATAACGGAACGAATAGCCCGGTGAGCCCATCGTTGCTGTATACGCATCGAATCCGGTTGCACTGGTACGCGGTACATCTGCGGAGCTGAAGCGTTTCATCACATCGGCACGTTTTGTTTTACCGATGGCGAATTCTTGGACATTGCCCGGAAATTGACCTTTCAGCGCAGGCTTGTAAAAGCTATTCAGATTCTTGATCGCCAGATTTCGCTGATAGCTGGCTTCGCTGGCGCTGGAATTGGATGCTGCCTGTACAGATTGAGTTGGTAGTACTGTAGATGCAGCACCCAATGCTCCGGCTGCGGTTACGCCTGTAATGGTAGCGATCATAGCTGCTTTGCGAGTATGTGAAATAAGATTCGTGATTTTCATGGAAATGACCTCCCTGTTCTGTTATCCAACCGATCCCCCTACTGGATCAAGTGTTGGCTGCGAGTACCATTATATGACGTGATCGATCATGAAGAAGTTACCCTCATATCTCAAATCAGTAACAATGTCGTATTCATTTATTGTCATATCGGTTCTATTTCACTACGACTTTGTATCCGCTATAATGTGCTTGCTTGCTTTAATGCAATCGTTGTAGTTGCAGTAACTTGCCGGGTTAGAGCATCCGCAAACAGGGTATTGTAAAAGCAGAAGCTTTTCTATTCTTTTTGTAGCTATATTCATTCTTTCAGACGTTCTATTTTGCTGAATATTCATATAATTCATTCTTGTTCATCCAAATTGTACACTGAGGTGATACCGTTGAACGATAACAATCATTCTATTTCCCCGACACCCGAATCAAATGCGTCCCCTATTACGGAACAACAGACTGATACTACCCAGCGACGACCGAAGATTGCGTTGACTGGAGCCAGCGGCTATATCGGGCATAATCTGTTGGAGACGTTGACTGAGCATTTTGATGTCATTGCCTTGTCTCGTAACGGCGATGATCGTGAAAATAGTGAGCATGTCGAATGGCGTTCACTGGATCTATTTTCACTATCGATGGCGGAAGAAGCGCTGGAAGGCGCCGATTATGCTGTCTATCTGGTGCATTCGATGATGCCAACTGCGAAGCTGACGCAGGCGGATTTTGAAGATATGGACTTTATTCTTGCCGATCATTTTGCCCGTGCAGCCCGTAAAAAGGGCATCAAGCAGATTGTATATCTGAGCGGGATTTTGCCAGAAAATGAGCCGCGTGAGAAGCTATCTCGTCATCTGCGTAGTCGGCTGGAAGTGCAGCAGACGCTCGGTTCGTACGGCGTACCAGTAACGACGATTCGCGCTGGTCTGATCGTCGGACCACAAGGCTCGTCATTCCCGATTCTGGTACGTCTGGTAGAGCGCTTGCCTGTGATGACACTACCGTCATGGACACGTACCAAAACTCATGCTGTTGCGCTTCCCGATGTGATGCACGCTCTGAATGCGAGTATTGGTAAAACAGAACTGTACAACCGTTCCATCGATATCGGTGGTCCAGATGTGATGACTTATAAGGAAATGATGGAGCGAATGGCAGCTGTCATGGGCAAAAAACGCCATTTTATCGACTTTCCCTTCCTTAGTATTCATCTATCTCGACTATGGGTGACACTCGTTACTCAGATGCCGCGTGAGATGGTTTATCCGCTGGTTGAAAGTCTGGCGCATCCGATGGTGGCGCATCCCGATAAAATGGTTCCGGGCATCAGCGATGGCAAAATTGGCTTTGAAGAATCTGCCAAAGAAGCGCTGGAAGAGGAGCAAAAGCACAAAGAGGAGAAAAAAGAGAAAAAGAAAACATCCTCTTCGGACTCAGCTTCTTCGTCTAAGGAAAAGCAGGAAAAGCTGGCAGATGTGCGCTCCATTCAACGTGTATTGCTGCCTGAAGGCAAAAATGCCGACTGGGCAGGCAAATACTATATGCAATGGCTGGGCAAACTGGCTGGTCCGATTATTCGTACGGAATGTCATGAAGGTGTGCACCGCGTCTATGTATGGCCCAAAAAGCAGCCGATTCTGGAGCTGACCTATGCGCCGGAGCATAGCAATGAGGAGAGCGCCATTTACAATATTACTGGCGGTAGCTTCGCCCGTGTGCAGGAAGATCGCCGTATCGGTCAGCATGGGCGACTGGAATTCTCACAAATTCCGGGTACGCAAGAATGCGTCATAGCGATTCATGATTATCTGCCTGCATTACCATGGTTTTTGTACAAATATACACAAGCGAAGCTGCATCTGTGGGTTATGACATTGTTCCGCTGGCATCTGAAGCGTCTCATTGTTGGCGGCGATACTCAGTCGTTACAGCATACGCCAGACATGCCGGAAGCGACCGGTACACCGCGTACGCCAACACCGACGCAAACGTCTTGATCTCATCATCCCTTATGATTGACATGTAACATGCAGCTGTTCCGTACTCATCACGTATTCAACCGATTTCCCCGCCAACAGGTGTGGTGGAGCCGGTTGTTTGCTGTTGTAGTCGTGAATCTGCTACACGCCTCCTGCATCGCAGGCTTTCAATACCCGCTGTTCATGCTAAAATGTAAGATAGCATTTACTATTCCCGAGTACGCGAGAGGAGCATGACCGTTTTGAAAAATGAACTAATTGAACGTTTGAGTTCCTATGTACAGATTGATACGCAATCCAATGATGAGAGTGAAACTTGCCCGTCCACACCCGGACAATGGGATTTGCTGCGCCAGCTGGAGCAGGAGCTACATACGCTCGGACTGGCAGAGATTACGCTAAACGACGAAGGGTATCTGATGGCGACACTGCCGTCCAATAGCGACAAGGATGTACCAGTTATCGGCTTTATGGCGCATGTTGATACGGCAACTGATTTTACCGGCAAACATGTAAAACCACAGCTGGTGGAATATAACGGTGGCGATATTTTGCTAAGTAAAGAGCATGGCGTTGTGTTATCGCCGAAGGACTTCCCAGAGCTGGACGGCTATCACGGTCATACGTTGATGACGACGGATGGCACGACTCTGCTCGGCGCGGACAACAAAGCAGGCATCGCCGAGATTATGACAGCAGTGCATTATCTGCTAGATCACCCGGAAGTGAAGCATGGCAAGCTGCGCATTGCTTTTACCCCGGATGAAGAGATTGGTCGCGGTCCGCATCGCTTCGATGTCGATGCCTATGGTGCCAAATACGCTTATACTGTCGATGGCGGTCCACTTGGTGAACTGGAATACGAGACGTTCAACGCCGCCGCAGCGCGTGTCATTTGCAAAGGCACCAATGTACATCCTGGTACTGCCAAAGGCAAAATGATCAACGCCACCAAGATCGCTATGGAACTGAACCGCCGTCTGCCAGTGGATGAAGCGCCAGAATTCACGGAAGGCTACGAAGGCTTCTACCATCTGCAATCTATCAAAGGCGATGTCGAACGTACAGAGCTGTCCTACATTATCCGTGACTTTGATCGTGAGAACTTTGAACATAAGAAGAATACACTGACTAGCATTGTGCATGAATTCCGCCAGACGTATGGCGAAGATAGCATCCTGCTGGAGATTCGTGATCAATATTTCAATATGCGCGAGAAGATTGAACCTGTAATGCATATCGTCGATACTGCTGCGCAAGCTATGCGCAATCGCGGTGTAGAGCCACATATTATACCGGTTCGCGGTGGTACAGATGGTGCACAGCTGTCCTATATGGGATTGCCGACACCGAATATCTTCACTGGCGGGGAGAACTACCACGGCAAGTTTGAATATGTATCTGTCGACAATATGGTCAAAGCAACCGAAGTGATCGTGGAGATTGCACGATTGTTTGAAGAACAAGCTTAATTATAGCCTTCATTTTACATGAGCTGGAATCTCTGGTACGATGCAACATAAAATATGATTCCTATCCAGAAAGTAGGTATTGATTATGACATCTTCCCTATCTTCCTCACAACGCACGACCGCGCCTTTTCGTGCGGATCATGTAGGCAGTCTGCTACGTACTGAGAAAATCAAAAAAGCACGTCTTCAGCATACCGCAGGCGTGATCACTGTTGAACAGCTGCGCGAGATTGAGAACGAGGAAATCCGTCGTATCGCTGCCAAGCAGGAAGAAATCGGTCTGCAATCCATCACAGACGGCGAATTCCGCCGCGCGTGGTGGCACTTTGACTTCCTCGAGAATCTGGACGGCGTTGAAGCATTTGAAGCGCAGCAGGGTATCCAGTTCCACGGCGTCACCACCAAGCCGCGCGGTATCAAGGTCATCGACAAAATCGACTTTACCAGTCATCCGCATCTGGAAGATTACAAATTCTTGCACAGCGTCGTCAGCCCGGATCGCACTGCGAAAATGACGATTCCTAGCCCGAATATGCTGCAATTCCGTGGTCAAATCGGCACCGACCTGTACAGCGACAGCGATGTACTGCTGAACGATCTCGGTCTTGCGTATCAAAAAGCGCTGCGCGCGTTTTACGATGAAGGCTGTCGTTATCTGCAACTGGACGATACATCGTGGGCGGCGTTCTTCTCCGATGAAGCGAAGCAAAAACTGCGCGCTGAAGGGAAAAACCTGGATCAAATGCTTGCCGATTCCGTGAAGCTGATCAATCTGGCGGTAGCGAACCGTCCAGACGATATGGTCATCACGATGCATATTTGCCGCGGCAACTTCCGCTCTACTTGGACAGCTTCCGGTGGTTACGAAGGCGCAGCCGATGCGATTCTGGATCAATTGAATCTGAACGGGCTGTTTATGGAATTCGACGATGAGCGTTCCGGTTCACTGGACGTGCTGAAGCATGTGAAACGCAAAGACCTGCAACTGGTGCTCGGTCTGATCACGTCCAAGCATGGCGAATTGGAAAGCAAAGACGATATCAAGCGCCGTATTGATCAGGCAGCGCGTTATGTGAATCTGGATCAGCTGTGCCTCAGCCCGCAATGCGGCTTCGCTTCTACAGAGGAAGGCAATCTGCTGACCGAAGAACAACAATGGGACAAACTGCGCCATGTGATCGAAATCGCGCAGGATGTATGGAAATAACATACGTGGACGAACGTTTCACCTGAAGCGTTCCTCTGTCAGACGTCTGCTCAAGTCGGCGATATGTCGGCTGTAGCAGGCGTCTTTTTGCGTTTTTGGTATACCCGTACAGGATATTTCCGGTTTCTTCACTGGATAGAACATTCATCCTGTATAATAGAATGAATCCACCTCTTTTCATTTATACTTGGCATTAAAGGAGATATTGCTTATGGAATGTCGTGCTGGCTGTGCTGCCTGTTGTATCGCCATCTCGATCTCTTCACCTATTCCGGGTTTGCCCGCAGGTAAACCGGCTGGCATGCCGTGTCCGCATCTGACGACCGAGCGTCGTTGTGGTCTGTTTGGCAGACCGGAGCGCCCGGCAGTATGCAGCGGTTTGGCGGCTTCACTCGATATGTGCGGAACGACAGATGATTACGCATTTGCTTATTTGGAACAATTGGAACGGCTTACTTCTCCATAATTCCTTATTTTTATGAAATATTTTTATTTTTTTTGGACAGTTTTCAAATGGAATACAGAGTATTATGATCCATTTCGCTACCTTTTCCAGCTTATTCTGTATATTTATAGAAATAAATAACGCTTTATCTACATTTTATGGTGAAATATATAGTTAATCCTATTTTTTTACTATAAATGACCAACTAAAAATTTATACCTCAGTTCCCGATAAATATACAAAGTATTGCATCCTCTATAAAGGAAGGGATAAAATGAGCGTTGTTGAGTCACTAATACAGGTAATTCCTTTTTTCACCAAAGCGCTGCGTGAAAAGGCTGCGGTTTCCGTTTACGATCACAGTCATATTTTATATTATGAACAGCTTGGAGATTTCAATCTTGGTTATACGAGTGGTAGTGAGCTGGAACCAAGTTTTCATAATTTTCAAGGTGTAGCGGACAAAACCAAAACATCGATCAGTTTCTTCCCTGCTGACATCTTCGGATATCCGCTGGAAGGCGTTTCTGTGCCTATTTATGAAGGTGGTAAGCTGGTAGCGATGTTTAACGTCTTTTACGAGCAGTCCAATCACCAGAGTCTGGAGCATGTTGTCTCTGACAGTCGTTCCATCTCGGACAGTCTGGTCGATATGGTACAGCACGTCGCTTCTCATGCCCAGCAATTGCAGGCAACTAGCGAACAAATTTTGCAAAACAGCAAAACGACGGTCGAGAAATCGTCCAAAATTAACGAAGTCGCTACTCTGATCAAAGAAATCTCTGAACAAACGAACTTGCTCGGTCTGAATGCGGCGATTGAAGCGGCGCGTGTTGGCGAACTGGGTGCTGGCTTTGGCGTAGTAGCTACCGAAGTACGCAAGCTTTCCGTTAACGCCAAGCAAGCGACGGGTGATATCGAGAATGCCCTGCGTGAAGTGCAGGAGTCGATCCGCAACATGGAGCGTGAGATTGAACAGATCACCACGTCCTCTCAGGAGCAAGCAACGCTGGTCGGTTCATTTACCGATGTTATCGAGCGTCTGCACAGCACTAGCTCCACTATGCAAGCACTGGCGGACAATCTGTATCATTACTCCGTACCGAAAAGCAAAAAATAATGTTTTCTGATATAGCGAAATAGTGATATAGCAAAAGACCAGCCCGGTTCATAAGGGCTGGTCTTTGTTTCGGTTCTGAGCATCATTCGCAGTAGTGTATAGCTGCTAACCCTCTCGCTGGGTATTTTCTATTCCTCTATGCGATTTCTTTTATAACAACACTATGGCTAGCCTACAGCTCTGTATTGCTTGCTGCCAGTTCTTGCTGTTGCTGCGTAAATACCTGACCGAGAATCTCGACACCACGTACGATCTGCTCGTCGGATGGTGTGGAGAAGTTCAGACGCAGGGCATTGCATGGCTCGCTCTCGTTCACGAGGAACGCATTGCCCGGTACGACAGCGACGCCACTTGCTGCGGCTTGTTTGCAATACGCCAGCATCGGCATGTTAGGCGGCAATTCGCACCAGAGGAACAGTCCGCCATCCGGCTGTGTATAGGCGACTGACGCGTCCATATGCTGCTCCAGCGAACGGCGCATGAGATCACTTTTGCGACGATACACATCACGCACCAGCTGGATATGTCCTTCGTAATCGTATTCGGTCATGAATTTGTGGGCGATCATCTGCGGCAGAATCGCCGTGTGTACATCCTCACCCTGCTTGGCGACCGCCATCTTTTGGATGATCTCATCCGGTGCCAGCACATAGCCTACGCGTAGCCCAGCGGACAGCACTTTAGAAAAGGAACCAACATAAATGACCAGTTGCTCAGTATCGATTGCTTTTAGCGTTGGTACATCGTCGCCATGAAAACGCAATTCGCCATATGGATTATCTTCCAGAATGACGACATTATATTGTTTTGCCAGCGCATAGATTGCCTTGCGCTTCTCGGCGGATGTAGTGATGCCGGTCGGATTTTGGAAGCTTGGGATCAGGTAGATCAGCTTCACGTTGTGCTCGGTTTGCAGTGCGTGCTCCAGTTGCTCCAGATGAATGCCATCCTGCTCCATCGGTACGCCTGCGAGACGTACACCAGCAGTGCGGAATGTATTGAGCGAGCCGATAAAGCTTGGGCTTTCGCAGATGATCGTATCGCCTTCATTACAAAAGACTTTACATGCTAGCTCGATCCCCTGCTGTGCCCCGGATACGACCATCAGGCTGTTGCCCGTCGTATCAATACCGAAGCGCTGCTGCAAATGCTCCAGCAAATGCTCGCGCAGTGGGTCATAACCCTCGGTGACACCATATTGCAGAGCAGCGACCGGATGGTCTGCGAGAATCTGTGTCGTAAATGTACGAATCGCTTCCAGCGGGAACGTCTCGGACGCGGGATTGCCCGCGGCAAACGGAATCACCGACTGCCCCGAACTGGATTTTAAAATTTCGCGAATAATAGACGGCTTCATCGCCGTCATCCGTTCAGCAAATGAATAGTTCATACTTGGCTTCTCTCCTTGGCAAATAAAATCAAGATGGAGCCAGTGCACCCTGCACAATAAATTGCATACTGGAATGCTGGCTCATAGTTTGTTCTAGCTTATCGTATATTAGGCAAATGAGGAAATACCCTGATACATATTTGTGTATAAAAATAACCCTCCGCATCGATTTTGGTAGCATCGGCGGAGAGTTTGGCGTAATTTGGCATAATTTACATTTTATCATACGGTGTATGTTATCGCAGATTAGTTTGACGATACTTCTATTTGTTCATGGTTGTAGACAGCAACCTGATTTTTCCCGGCACGCTTGGCATTGTACAGCGCATGGTCGCTCAGCTCGTACAATGTATTCAGCTGCATATTGCGCTGCGCCGATACACTGACCACACCAAGGCTGATCGTATACGGTACAGGCAGCACATCTGAGTTGCCTTCGGCTACCGCGATACGCAATTGCTCGGCAATACTGCCTGCTTGCTGCTCATTCGTATCCGGCAGTAAAATCGCAAATTCATCGCCGCCATATCGCCCAAAAATATAACGTTCCCCGGTCAATTCCAGCAGTCGTTCGTTCAACCGATCCGCCATGTCCCGTAACACCCGGTCACCGGTAAAATGACCGTATGTATCGTTGATAATTTTGTACGAATCAATATCGAATAAGACGAACGATACCTGCCCCTGACGTGCCGCTACTCGGTGAATGAGATTACGACTCTCCACCATAAATGTACGTCGATTGAATACTCCGGTCATTTCGTCATAGCTGGCGATACGCAGCAGCTCTGCATCCGCCTGTTCCTTGGACAATAACACATAGCCTGTATTCCCAAGAATCATGATGAGATACAAGGCGATAAAGGAAAAGCTTTGATACATGCCTGCCGTAAACAGACCGACCTGACTGCCCAGCTCCAGCGCCGAAGCCGCGCGAAACAGTAAACTGAGCGATACGATGCCATACAGGATACCCATCAACCGTCGTAGCGTGGATGCTGTGCGATCGGTCGTCATATGGTAGACAGGATAGACGAGGAACAACGCGGTAGCAATCGACGCGTATACAATCCGCATGCCTTCGGTTACGTCAAAAGTGTAAATCGTGACAAATCCAGCAATACAGAGCAGCGTACCGATCATGTACAGCCTTTTGATCCGATGGGAAAATACCTTTTGCAGAATTAGCAGTGCACTCGTTTCCAGACCTGCCCCGATAAACAATAGCGTATTCGCCAGTACAATCGAGAATACCTCCGGGATCAAACCGCGAAAAACGAGCATAGCCCAAGCAAGTGCCTGAATCAGCTTTGCCATAAAAAATGCGTTAGCTGACCGATCCGGAGCGTTCTGCCTACGATACGCGCTTATCAAAATGACTGTGAAAATATGACCAAACACCAGCGATATGAAGATCGTCTTCATGTCCAGGTTAAAACTCATGCATTCTCTCCCAACCGCGTATCTCGCGCGGCAATCCGTACTTGTCAGCCTTAGTGGATGACTGTGGACTCAGTATATCACCTTTGGCAGTGGGAAAGCGTATCATTTATGTCAATCAACCACAAAAATTGTAGCGATTAGATTCGTGCATATTCACGGCTCTGGAATTGGGCAAGAGCGCTATATTGCTGCTCCAGACTGCGGAAGATGGATACATAGATCGGTAGCAATTGATGGTACACATGCGTATGCTCCGGCTTCGGTGCATGCGCGTGAGTGGAACCGATCATCTCATTAACGATATCCAGTGATGGAATGCGTCCCGTACCGTACAATCCCAGCACAACTGCTCCGAGACAGGAGCTTTCAATACTTTCTGGTACGACCACATCCTGATCGAAAATATCCGCCATCATCTGCCGCCAGAGCGGAGAGCGAGCGAACCCGCCAGTCGCATGAATCTTCGCCGGGTGACCGATCTGCTCCTTCATCGCCAGCATGACTGTATACAGGTTAAAAATAACGCCTTCCAGCACTGAACGGATCATATGCTCCTTACGATGCTTCATCGTTAGCCCAATAAACGAACCTCGTGCATCTGGATTCCATAACGGGGCACGCTCACCAGTCAGATACGGGTGAAATAACAGCCCTTCACTGCCTGCTGGCACCTGCTCGGCAATCCGGGTTAATACATCGTATGAATCGATCCCAAGCCGCTTGGCTGTCTCCACTTCGGACGCGGCAAATTCGTCGCGCACCCAGCGGAATAACATACCGCCGTTATTAACCGGACCGCCGATTACCCATTTATCCTCGGTAAGTGCGTAACAGAAGATGCGTCCTTTCTGATCGGTGAGCGGCTTATCCACTACCGTACGAATCGCGCCACTTGTACCGATCGTAACCGCGACTACGCCGGGATCGATGGCGCCTACGCCCAGATTGGACAATACTCCATCACTTGCCCCGACGATAAACGGTGTTGATACTGACAGATTCATCGCTGATGCAGCTTCGGCATGTAATCCCTCTACGCTGTGGGTCGTCGGAACGAGCGTCGATAGTCGTTCTGGCGTCACACCTGCCAACTCCAACGCTTCACGATCCCAATCCAGCTGCTGCAAATGAAGCAGCCCGGTACACGAAGCGATCGAATGGTCGATCACATAGGTACCAAACAGACGGAAAAATACATATTCTTTGATCGAAATAAATTTATGCGCTGCATTGAAAATATCCTGCTGTTCTTCGCGCATCCACATCAACTTGGACAGCGGCGACATCGGGTGAATAGGCGTGCCCGTGCGTAAGTAGATCTCATGTCCGTTATGCTCTTCTTTTAATCGACGTGCGTAATCAGCGCTGCGGTTATCCGCCCAAGTGATACAGTTCGTCAGGGGCGTGCCTTGCTCATCTACTGCAATCAGACTGTGCATCGCTGAGCTGAATGAAACGAACAGAATCTGCTCCGCCGAGGTACCGCTCTGTGTCATCACGCTCGCAATCGTATCCATCACCGCACGCAATATCTGATCTGGGTCCTGCTCTGCTGTCGATGGAGTTGGCGTATGCAGCGGATAGCCAATATTCGCCGATGTGATCACTGTTCCATTTTCCTCAAACAATACTGACTTCGTACTCGTTGTACCGATATCAACACCAATCATGCGCATACCGGACGGTTGTTGAGTTGTTTTATAGTTCTCTATTGTTTGCATGATGATCAGTCTCCTTCTCTCTACTCCTGAATATCTGTCTCTATATTGGATGATTAGCTTCACAGACATATATCTTGGTGCTTACACTCGTCTGTGTCTGTGTCTGTGTCTGTGTCTGTGTCTGTGTCTGTGTCTGTGTCTGTGTCTGTGTCTGTGTCTGTGTCTGTGTCTGTGTCTGTGTCTGTGTCTGTGTCTGTGTCTGTGTCTGTGTCTGTGTCTGTGTCTGTGTCTGTGTCTGTGTCTGTGTCTGTGTCTGTGTCTGTGTCTAAGCCGACTGTATACTATCGCAACCCTTATACCACATAAAATAAAACAGAACGGGGTGATGTATCCCCCGCCCTGCTATACTCATCTACGTCAGCCGATTCCTATTGGATATTACAGCGACGCCCATCCAGCTACATGTCGACTTCTTTTATGATTACTGTGTTTAATATGCATTCGTGTTATACAAATACACTCAAAACCATAATAAACGCCAGTCCGACTACCGATAGGATCGTCTCCATCACCGTCCACGACTTCAGCGTCTGTCCAACGGTCATGCCGAAGAACTCCTTGATCATCCAGAAGCCTGCATCGTTAACGTGCGACAGAATCAGCGAGCCTGCACCGGTTGCCAGTACGACCAGCTCTACATTGACCCCGGTGCTAACCGCCAGAACAGGTGCGACAATACCAGCCGCCGTAGTCATCGCTACCGTTGCCGAACCGGTTGCTACGCGGATGAGCGCTGCTACGAGCCAGGCGAACAGAATCACGTTGATGTTGCTATGACTGGCAATGTCAGCAATCGCTTTGCCTACACCGCTATCAATCAATACTTGCTTGAATGCACCGCCACCACCGATGATCAGAATGATACCGGCAGTAGGCGCCAGACACTCGCTGGTAAATTTGGAGATGTCGTCTTTGCTAAATCCACGGGCAAAGCCGAGTGAGAAGAAGGCGAATACCGCCGAGATGAGCAGTGCAATAATCTCATGACCGACAAATTCGGCAAAATGCGTAAATCCGTTCACACCTTCTGGATCGACAATGCTGGCGATGGAACCCATCAGCATCAGAATAACGGGCAGCAAAATCGTAAACAGTGTGATACCGAATCCCGGCAGCTTGCGATCACCTTTGGATGCAAATTGCTCTGCCAAATCCTTCGGTGGCTGAACTTCAATGCGACTACCGATAAATTTACCGAAAATGGGACCCGCAATGATCGCTGTCGGCAAACCGACGATCAAGGAGTACAGAATGGTGCGTCCCAGATCAGCATTGTACGCGCCAATGGCGATCATCGGTGCCGGATGTGGCGGTACCAAACCGTGTACGGTCGACAGACCTGCCAGAATCGGAATCCCGATTTTCAGCAAAGATAGCCCTGTTTTACGTGCGACCAAGAACACAATCGGAATCAACAGAATCAAACCGACTTCAAAAAAGACCGGAATCCCGACGATAAAGCCAACCAGCATCATCGCCCAGTGGACGCGCTTCTCGCCAAAGCGGTCAATCAGCGTAGTGGCGATGCGTTCGGCACCACCGGATTCTGCCATCATTTTACCGAGCATCGTACCAAGACCGATAACGATCGCAATCGTGCCGAGCGTTCCGCCCAGACCGCCGGTGACAGATTTGATCAGATCCTGCGGGTCCATGCCTGCCAGCAGACCGAGCATTAATGCGGCGATCATCAGAGTGACAAACGGATTCCATTTGAATTTGGCAATCAAGACGATCAGGAAGACGATCGCAATCAATGTCCATACGAGCAATGTTGCATTGTGACTGAGTCCGAATAATTGATCCAAGGGAATAGCCTCCTTATGAAAAATCAAAATGAAAATTTTCAAAGTCTGTTTTTGAAAAATTGAAATATTTTCCGCAAATAAATAGAGCGCTTACAATATATACTGTGATCAACATCCTACCGCATATGATTGCGCGGACGAAGATGTATACTTGTCGACAACTAACAACAAACCGCATCCTACTCCGTATCTACAACCGGCGAACCGCTTCAGAAATGTCGTTCTGTCGGTACCGCCGGCTGTGATCTCTGCGCCGTTACGATTTGCACTCGTCCGGCACAATCCCAACATCTACAGATGGCTGTTTTCATTGGTAAACGGACAGAGCTGCTACGGCAAGGTGCGGGTCAGGGTACGCGCCGAATCGGCAAAATAGTCGTTAACCGCACGCCGGATCACTTCAGGATCGCGTGAACGCAGTCCACCCAGAATTTTGTAATGCTTGTCGGCGACCCAGTTCATCCGCTCTTCGCCAGTCTGAAAGCCCTTCTCGGTCGTGATCAGAATGACGGTCATCACAATCTGGCGAATACTGTTCCAGAGATGAATCATGCGTTTGTGCTGAGCGTGCATCACGATCGCTTCGTGAAACATAAAGTCCTGATATGCAAAATCGACATAATCACCATGCTTGACCGCCAGCTTCATCTTGTCGATGGTGCGATCCAGCTGGGTGATCAAGACATCGTGATCGCCTTCCGCCAGCCGCTGCTGGGCAAAGCTCTCGATCAGATACCGTACATCGTACAGCTCTTTGACATCCTCCAGATTGAGTCCGAGTACGACCGCACCCATACGTTCCAATCGGATTAAGCCTTCGTTGGACAGTGCTTTGAGCGCATCGCGTACCGGGGAACGGCTGCTGCCAAAATCAGCGGCAATCCTATTCTCCGAAATGATCTCTCCCGGTTGGATCTGTTCATTTATAATTTGCAGCCGAAGCTCACAGGCAATCACTTCCCCGCGGGAAGCCCCCTGTAACCAGGCAGTTGGATATTGCATCGTCAACGTCCCTTCCTTGTGCATCATCGTCGGTGAACAGGCATAAGCGTAACAAACAAGCAGCATCTGGCTATGACTAGCTGATCCTTATTGTTTGTCTACTACTTGCGGCTATGAGCCGCAACCCGTCATGTATTACGATTTTAGCACAAACCGGCGAACCGGATATAACGTTTTCGACGATCGACATCACTGGATACTATGTATCGCCCTCCTTACGAAGCGGACTGTAAAAGATATGTGCGTGATTCATCTCAACCTGTACACAGGCAATATAATAACGAATGAAATATGATGTTATTGTGTACTTGTATACAACTTCAAAACTTTGGTTTTTATCTTACTACTCTGATTCGCTGATGTAAAGTTTTTATTGTAAGCGTTTTATAAAATGATGCAAAATACCCTGTTCCGCGTACAGATTCCAATGCAGAATTTATACTGAGCAGAACAGGGTCTTGTTGATCACTAATCTTCGTTATTCATACAATCAGTACTATGCTTACTCCGATTCACCATTCAGATAGTGAAAGAATGGTTGATCCACCCAGAAATCATAACCGGAGATGTCCGCGTCTGGTGCCAACTTGCGGAAGCCATCACGGATATTAGATGCCTGATCTTTGAGCGAGAACGATTGAGCGTAATAATGACCGAGTGTAATTTTCGTATTGGAGATGACCGGATAACCAGACAGCTCCGTTGGCGAATAATACAGCGGTTGCCACCAAGAGCTGTAGATCAGCGGTGTCGTTGTATTGCTATTTTTCTTCGCATAGGTGGAAATAATGGTGTTAAAACGCTCTTTGTCTGCGGTAGTATTAAATTCAAACTGGATATCGTATTCTTTGGCATAAGCGATATAATTGCCATTGTCGATCTGGGTTACTTTGTAATCTGGCGTTTCTTTGGGAGTTCCCCATTCCTTGAGATAAATGAACGCCGATGTCTTCGGCTGGAACTGCACATCCGCATCGATATGCTCACTGCGCAGCAATCCGATCAGCTGTACCGCATGCTTGATATCGTCATGCCCATACGTGAGTGTCAGATTATCGATAAAGTTGGAATCAAACCGGCTATCCTTCAGGTTGTACCCTGTCACCAGATTGTTGCGCAGCGCCTGATCAACGATACTTCTCAGCTCTGGCGCCTCAATCAGGTCAGCGGTACGATAAGCGGAATACAGCTTCTCATAAATATCACTGTCACTGGAACGACCAATTTCGTTTTTGTATTTGCCGAGGCTGGTCAGCGTCTTGCCAAGCAGGATGTTCGCAGTATCGCGGTCAATGGTTCCGCCTTTGCGCAGAGCAGGATAGAGACTTTCTGACACGAGTCCGGTGTCAATTGCCGCTGCTAATTCCTGCGCCGCCTGTCCTTGTAAAGTGCTATCCGTGATACCAGCTTTGGTCAAGGCGGCTTTGATTTTGGTTTGTGGATATGTATACGCTAGTTCCTTGAAGCCCGCAGCTTTGACGGCGATGAATACAGCTGCATACGTGCTCAGCGCCTGATTGGCATGCACCTCGGTGCTCGACAGAATGCCATCATTGTACAGACTGACTGCGGCGGCATACGCGTCGTCACCCGGCTTCAGATCGGTGAACGATGGTGTATCGGCATATGTGGATGAGGTAACAGTCGATGGGACGATTTGCGAGATCGCTTGCAGGAAGTCGCCTCGTTTCACTTGTTGCGGAAGCTGGACATTATATTTTGCCTGTAAAAATTGAGCATACTCTGCTGCCGTCTCAGTATAGACCGAAGTTGAGGTAGAGATTGCGGGTGCAGCTGGTGTCTGAACAGCAGCAGGATGGGCTACTGGTACAGTCGGTGTCTTGACCGCTGCGGGTGCTTTGACAGCTGTTGGTGTCGCGGCAGGAGCAGCATATGCCGGCAGTCCGACTGCTCCCAGTGCAGTAGGTGCAGCAAGCAGAGCTGCGAGTGTGAAACGGGTCATCTTTTTCAAATGAATGCCTCCTTGAAATATGGAAATCATAAACAAAAAAACAGATTCTCCCAATTCATACCATTCCGATGTGAATTAAATGATTGGAATGAATTTAGCACGGATAAACGATACCTGTCAACGAAAAAATAAGCCAGCCGAATCATCGGCTGACTTAGAAAAGGCAGTACTTCCCACTACCGCTCATCTTATACACCTGCCATAGTCAATCTCATACTTATCGTTGCGATAGAAGATGCAAAATGGTGCTGTTCCACCTCACCTCGCAGCATCCATCATCGCTGTTATTACACTACATAACTACGATGCCCGGCACGGTAAATATAAATACGTGTACGATGAATATCCCGGCACGTAATCATATGCTCTGGCTCCCAGCCCGGTAAGGCAAAATAGACGCTGATCACATACGTATCCTGTCGGCACTGCTCTCGCCACAGAGTACTCAGCCGCTTCATCGCACCCGGAAACAGATAACAGACGATCAGATCGGTATCGCGATAATCATACTGATACAGATCGCCACGAATAAGCGCAATCCGACTGCGCCGCAGCCACGCCAGCCCCCGAGATACCAGATATGGCACTGGCGAATTCTCAATCCCGATCACATGTAGTGCTGGAACATGGCGTTTCAAATGGATTGCCAGCGTTCCCCAGCCTGAACCGGCTTCCACTAGCTTGAGCGGATGGGACGATGCCAAATTGGCTTCGGTATCGACAGTAGAGGCTATGGTTGCTTCATGTCCAGTTGAGCAGTAAGCAGGTTCTGTTTTTCCATTTTGATTTGAATTTTGATTTGAGTTTGTATGTGAATATCGATTTGCATTTCCATTAGCAATCACAGATCTACCGTTCACAATCTCTACTGCATTTTTCTTAAACTGTCGTTCTCGCTGAACGATGTCAATACGCTGAATCGCTTCTCGTACCTCGCGCTCCACTTCGCTAAGTAACAGCGGCGATGCTGGTAATGGTGAAATGCCGTTGCGCCAGCTAACATACACAATTGAGCCAACTGACAGCAGTGCGAGAATCAATCCAATAACCGATAGTAGCGTACTCCACCATTCCATACATAATCCTCCCGGCAGCGATGAATAGTGCTCTTATTGTTTGATGTGTAGATGTACAGATCCGTTCTTGTTCAGCAGGAAAATTATAACATATATTTCCATACATATTCATCCACCCATATCAAAAAGCCCGCTTCCCATAATCGGAAAGCGGACGTTTGTAACAAGTAGTAGATGGAGAATGCTAAACGATATCCTATACTGAAGCAACCAGTCCGTGATACCGTGCCAGAGCGATCAGCCTTTGACCGATCCGCCCAGCAAACCGCGTACAAAGTACTTTTGCAGAGCGAAGAATACAGCCAGTGGTGTCAGCATAGATACGAATGCCGCCGCCGTAAGCAGCTGCCAGTCGTTACCGCGCGAGCCTACCAGATTGGCAATACTCATCGACAATACCTGTACTTCCGGCTGAGAGCCGAGGAAAATGAGTGAAACGAGATAATCGTTCCATACCCACAAGAATTGGAAGATTGAGATCGACGCCAGTGCGGGTACAGACAATGGCAAAATGAGCTTGGAGAAAATCGTAAAGTTGGTCGCCCCGTCCATAAACGCGGATTCAAACAAATCCTTCGGCAATTGGCTGATCGAATTGTACATAAAGTACGTGATCAGCGGCAGTCCAAATGCCGTATGCGCCATCCATATCCCAAAGTACGTTCCGTTCAAACCAAGTGTCGTATAATCGCGCAAAATCGGAATGAGCGCCACCTGTAAAGGTACAACCAGCAACGCGATAATGACTACGAAGAAAATTTTGCGTCCTCGGAATTTCAGCCAAGCGAATGCATAGGCGGCAAATGATGCAATGAAGATCGGAATGACCGTGGACGGAATAACGACGGCAATCGTGTTCCAGAAGGAACGTCCCATACCGCTTCCTTGCTCCGTTTTGATCGTTCCGTCTGGCTGAGTGATTTTGTACTGTTTACCGCCCAGCACGGTTTCATAGTTTTGCAGGGTAAAGTTGGTCGAAGCGCCCCATTTCTTTTCCTGCACGTCGAGTGTACGAGCGCGGCGATTTTCCCAGATTAGACGCTGGTCGCCCACTTCTACACCAGCTTTGAGTTGATCGTCGCTAAACGTCTGACCGTTCACTGTAATCGGCTTGCGCAGATCGGTATCGCGGTCAAGCTTGAGCTGACTGACTGTATCCCATTGACGATGTGGGAATACAGTCCACCAACCCGTTTGCAAAATATCAGCAGCCGGACGAACGGAGGAAATGAGCAGACCGAGTGTCGGGATAAACCAGACGATACAGATAATGCCCAGCACCAGATTGACAACCCAGTTTCCTTTGCGTTTGGGAGCTTTGACAGATTTACGCATTACAGGGTTCCTCCCTTCTGGAGCTGACGCACATTCAGAATAATGACCGGAATAACCGCGATCAACAGCACGATGGCAAGTGTCGAGCCATAACCTGCATTTTGATACATAAATAGCTGACGATAGAACTCGGTCGCTACGACCTCAGTTCCGTACTGTCCACCAGTCATAATCATAACGACATCGAAGATTTTCAGCGTGAACACGATAATCGTTGTCGTTACGGCAAGTACAGTGCCAGAGATAACGGGCAGCATGATTTTGAAGAAAATACGTACTTCGCCTGCGCCGTCCATCCGCGCCGCTTCTAGCATATCCTCTGGAATCCCTTTGATCGATGCTGAGAAAATAACCATCGCAAACCCGGTCTGCATCCAGACGAGAATGACGATGAGGAACAAGTTATTCCACGGCTGCACCATACTGAGCCAGCCCTGCGGCTGAAAGCCCATATTGACGATGATCGCATTCAGCAAACCGATCTGGTCGGCACCCGGTTGGTAGTAATAGATGAATTTCCAGATAACCCCAGCAGCGACAAAGGAGATCGCCATCGGCATAAATACAATCGCTTTTGCCAGACGCTCAAAGCTGCTGCGATCCGCCAGAACGGCGATCAACAATCCGAGAATGACGCAAGCAAGTGTACCGAATGCTACCCACATCAAGTTGTTACGTAATGCCGTGAGCAATAATCGGTCGGTAAATACAGCAACAAAGTTGGCAAACCCGACAAACTGCGTCGAATCGGCATTGAAAAAGCTCAGATACAGCGTGCGCAGCGTCGGCAGGAATAGTAGCCAACCTAGCAACAGCACGGCTGGTCCGACAAATACGTACGGAATGATACGGTCTTTCCATTTATCTGGATATTGCTCCACTACCCAGTTCAGGGAGTAGTAAATGGAATAGATCCCGAATACGCCCCACAATACAGCAAGAAACGCATTCACGATCGGCGGCAAATCCGAGCTGCGGAAAAACAGGAAGATCAACGTATGCAGCCCCAGATTCAGTAACGGAACAAGGATGGATAGCAGAATCAGCTTCGGTGTAAACCGTTGATTGCTACGCACATCCATTTGTTTGCCTACGTCCATTGGCTTTCCCCCTTCAACATTGTGCAAACCGATACAGCTTCTGTTCTCCAATGAAAGCCAAACGGACCGCAATCAGGCCCGGTCCGTTTTGGCGGTTGGTCTCAGTTGGTTGTGTAACTCAGTACACGAAACGACTTACTTTTTCCAGCCAGCTTGGATCTCTTGCATTGCTTGATCCAGATCGGCGGTACCGCTCACGTAGTCGGTCATTCCTTTCCAGAATGTACCTGCACCAACGGCGCTAGGCATCAGGTCGGAACCGTCAAAGCGGATTGTTTTGGCATTCTGTACAAACTCGGACATACGACGTTCTTGGTCATTCGCAAACCAATCATCCGGTGTACCGTTCATCGGAGGTGTGACGCCGCCGGATTTGGTCCAGCTTTGCAGAGATTCAGCTGTTGTGAAGAATTCCATAACAGCACGCACTTCCGGACGATCATTGAACATCGCGTAGATATCGCCAGAGATCATAGCAGGTGTACCGTATTGCTCATCAATGGATGGGAACGGGAACCAGTCGTAATCTTCCGGTTTTACGCCTTCAGGAATAAAGGAAGTGATAAAACCAGCTTGACGATGCAGCCATGCTTTCGGTGGATCTGTGAACAGTGGAGCAATCGCGTCACCGAAGTTGGTAGTGGCGATGGAGCTGCGACCACCGTATACATAGTCTTTGTTAAACCAGATTTGGGACATTTTTTCGACTGCATTTTTTACGATTGGATCCGTGAATGGCAGTTCGCCTTTGACCCATTTATCATAGTTTTCCGGTGTAGTAGTACGCAGCATAATGTCCTCTACCCAGTCAGTAGCAGGCCAGCCGGTTGCCGCGCCGCTCTCGATACCGATACTCCAAGCAGGATCGCCGTCAGCAGCGATTTGCTCGGTCAGCTTCATCATTTCGTCCCATGTTTTTGGAACGGTGTAGCCAGCATCTTCAAATGCTTTTTTGTTGTACCAAACCAAGCTTTTCACGCTGCTGCGTGCCCAGACGCCAGCAGTGATATCTTTGCTGTCCGGCCCTGGCATTTGTCCCATATCCAGCCAGCTTTGTTGGTATTGTTTTTTCATGTAGTCTGCATCGATAAAGGAAGATACGTCAACCACTTTGCCTGCTTTCGCAAAGTTTTCCAGCAGACCCGGTTGCGGGAAGTCCGCGATATCCGGTGCGTTGCCTCCGTTTACACGTACATTGATCGTTGCTTCAAATTCTTTGGAGCCTTCGTATGCGATATCGATGCCGGTTGCATCTTCAAATGCCTTGATGCTGGCATTGAACTTCTGCTCATCCGCATCGACGAATGGACCGTACATCGTTACTTTTTTACCTTTGTATTCTCCGTTAAGCGCTTTCTCCAGATCGGAGCCAGCAGGTACTTGCGCCGTTGTGATCAATTTGCTTCCGTCGGTTGTGGTGGCGGTCTCAGCTGTCCCCCCGCTGCCAGTCTGCGAACTGCCAGTTGTACTTGTGCTGCTTCCTCCGGAACAGGCACTCAAAACGACGGAGAACATCAACACCAGCATTAAACCTAAAGAACCATTTCTTTTCAGTTTGCCCTGTTTCATGGACTCAACCCTCTCTTTTGATATACAAACCCTCTTTTTCATGTCACTACCGTTGAAGCTGCTTCACGCTTTAAATAGATAAATTTTACTTTTAATCCATTTTCTAATAATCATCAGCAAAAGTAAATAAGAATTTGATAACGCTTGCAAACTTTTATCAAATTCTTGCGGTATTGCGGATTTACTGAAGTTACCCCTTGAATTAGAAATTTAATTATCTATTTGTAAGCGGTTACAGTTGTGTGCAAGAACATTCTATGATATTGCCAGACGATAAGCAATCCCTTTTTCATAAAAGAAAAAAATATTTTTTGTCCTTATCTTTCATTCATATTTTTGTTTATTATAAATACATTTCGCGATGTTATCAGAAGCTCTATACAAGCATGATAGATGTGGATCAATAAGGGTAAAAAAGCCTTGTAAAAGTGCCTTGTTGCAGGGATGTATAACGTTTGTAAAATGCGTGGTCTTTTGTGCTCTATAGCGTATTTTTAGAGGAAATGCTACCCCTCAAAAGCAGAGTGGAACTGGTTCCATTCGGAATGCCAATGATTGTGCAATCGTGCGCACAGATTCGGTAACTGGACTCTACTTTGCCATATTGATTTGATTAGCATTCAAGTAGATATACGCAATTACGCTTTTTGAAATCTGTTGATTTTTGTCTTTGATTAGATGGATAGAATGATAGGTTTTGTAAAAATGATGACATATGCATATTATATACTTACCTTATTTTCCATATTAAGGAGTCAAAATCAAATCTTCTTGCATAGTAAATTATTGCTAAGTACCTATATCTTCTATAACTATAGGATTGCTATATTAGGATGTGAAGTACATAATTGCCAATTAAAAGGAGGAACATGATGAAAAAGTTTATTTCGGCAGGTATGGCAACGGTGCTGTTGCTGCCACTGACTACCACGACTGTAAAGGCACAAAACACCGTTATAGCAGATCTATCCCCACCTACAACGTTTACTGTGAAACCATCTGTCCAAAGTGATGTATATGCAACTTCAGCAATTCAACAAGATACGGTGTATACTTCTGTTTATCAAGCAGTATATTCTCCTGATCAGTTAAACATTACTACACCTTATGGAATTGCCTATCATAATAAAGAGCTTTATATTGCAAAAAGTAGAGAGGGACTTGCTAAAGCTTCACTAGTTACAGGAAAAGTCATTACTATTTTTAATGATAGTCGAATCGATTTTCAGACTGTTGCTATCGATTCACAGGGGAATCTCTACTATACCGTTAGACGCGATGGTCAAGATTTAGATATTTACATAAAAAAAATCAGTTATAAAGCATTGCAAAACTTACCCCTCACCTCTGAACAGTTAGCAGCCGAAAGTACAGTCTATGCTCGTTATACTGCCTCCACTACATCAGAGCAACCTCAAATTACAAGTATGGTATTTGACTCTCGGAATCGATTGTATATTTCATTAAACAGTTCAAGTCTTATAGATGGAACCGGAGTAATGAGATGGGATAATGAAACTCGTACGTTCAACTCTGTTATTACCAATCAATCTTCGGGTATTTCAGGCATTGGCATAGATGCTAGTGACAATCTCTATTTTAAACCTGTCCCTTTCCATAATGATAAACGATTCCCATCTAATGGTATTAATCGGATTCCTGCTAGCGCACTACAAACGATTCCCGTATCCAACAATATGATTGAATCCTATCATTATGAAACTTCACTCGCTCCAGCGCAGTCATTGCCTGGCATCATATTTTTACCAGATGGAACCTCATATGCATCGGATCGCTATCAAATAAAACGAATCTTCCCAAATGGACTTCCTATCATTACATTAAATGGTGAAGCAAATGTTACGGTACGTTACGGTGAAACCTATGAAGATGCAGGCGCATTTGTAGAAGACGAAAAATATACTGGATTAAATATAAGTACTACTTATACGTTAAACGGAACAACTGTGGATCATATCGATTTAAAAAAGGCAGGTACTTATACTGTTCATTATAATGCAGTTAACCCTGACAAACTCGCTGCAAAAGAAGTAATCCGCACCGTAATAATTAAAGCTCGTCCTGCTAGCTTGAACGAACTCGAGTTCAGTAACCCGGTTAGCATGGATTATGCGAATGGAACTGTATACGTCGCGAATCCAGCAACATCTACTAGCACAGAAGGTGGTATATATAAAGTATCCATTGCAGACTATAAGCCAGTCCTTGTAGCTACCTTACCTAAGGTTCAAGCTGTAGCTATGAATCAAACAGGGGATTTGTATTTTTCTCTTACTGATCAGCCTAATAGCTTTTACAAATTGGAAGCTACTTATTTGCAAACTGATACACCGCTCACACAAGCCGAAGTTATGACAACGGCAAAACAGATTACTCCATTTTCTTCAGAGCAGCTATCAGGAGGCACATTGTCAGTAAAAGGTCTGGACTTTGATGCTGCTGGGAGATTATATATTGCCACCGGTCAAGGCAATATATCCTTTTGGCCACATGCTGTGATTTTCCGTTCAACGGATAACAGCTTGCAGAATTTCCTACCTTTCTTGGAAGGTGATTCTCAGCTTAAGCATGAGATGGTTGGCATTCAGGATATCGAAATTAGTCCTGGTGGTAATCTGTATGCTCAATTTCAGGGGAGTGGATTTGGTGGTACCTTTAAGCTACCAAGTACTGTACTCGTAGAAGTTCAGCCCACAATCACTGAACAACAATTTCAATATGTAGAGTCCCGTTCTTCTAACAACACAGGCATTGTTTTCCTTGCTGATGGTCAAGGCTTTGTCAGTAATCTGGATTATCCGCAGGCAGTAATAGGCAAAATGTTTGTTAGCGACCCTGCCCCTGCTGCTCCACCAGTAGTAGATGCTTATCGCTTGGAAAACTTGAATATTCCAACTCCGAATGGAATGGCCTATTTCAAAGAGTCCGCATATATTGCACAACAGAACAATGGCATATCCAAAGTTGATCTGAATACCCGTACGGTAACACAGCTTGTTTATGGCTCGACTAAATTCCCTATACGTGCAATAGCTATCGATTCCAAAGGTGCTTTGTATTATCCAGTTATTAACGCTAAAAATCCGGAATATACGTATATCAAAAAAGTAGATGCCACCGTTCTCAAACAGTCTATAACTGCTGAACAGCTAGTTGCCAAAAGCATCAATTATGCTTACTTGCCCGTTAAGGGAATCAGTGGTCTTGCGATGGACGCCAGCAATCGTTTGTACGTCTCCATTGATAACCAGAAACTGGACGGCTATGGACTAATGAGATGGAATACAACATCCAAACTATTGGAACCGGTTATTGAAGAAACGGAAGGCATCAATGGTATCGGTTTTGATACATCAGGTAATCTATATTTCAAAGCAAATCTCTGGAGTGAATATTATGATTTTGCTATAGGTACAAACAAAATTCCAGCAGCAGCTTTAAAAGGGAAGTTTCCAATTTCTAGTGATAAGATACAACCATACAAAAGTGATCAACTGTTGCAAAAAGACACGCTGGGCTTGTTATTTTTGCCAGACGGTAAATCATATCACAGCAATGGCAGCAGTCTAAAACGTATTTTCCCGGATTCAAGACCTATCATTAAATTGAATGGACATACACAGGTTACTACTTATGTTGGCGATACTTATCCAGATCCAGGTGTATTTATCGAAGATGAGAAAGATATCGATCTTCATGCTACAGTTACTTATTCGTTTGAAGGAAAAAGTGTATCGCAATTGGATACAAATAAAACGGGCATATATACTATCCATTACAATGTAGTCAATGCCGCCGGCATTCCCGCTATTGAGAAAACGCGCCAACTAACGATACAATTGGCTCCCCCTCAACTTACGGATTGGTATATGATTGGGATTCAGGCTATGGATGCAAATAAAGAAAATCTATATATAACCAGTACACCGCTAACTAATGATCCCAATTATGGATTGTATCAAATCTCACTGAAAGATAACCAAAAAACCAAACTTGCAGCTACCAATGATGTAACTGCGCTTGCTGTACAAGCAAATGGCGATTTATTCTTTACGCGCTCAGGCATGAGCAATATGATTTTCAAAGTCGATGCCAAATATCTTCAATCTGGAAAAACACTGACAGCGAGTGAACTCATGCAAAGCAGCAGGACGTATATGCCGTTTGTTTCGCAATCCTCTGATCTAGCTTCCGGTTCTATAACTGGTATGGCCTTTGATCCACAGGGAAGATTATATGTTTCGCATCGCTCCAAAAATAATGATCAGTCTATTTATAAAGTATTTCGTCTGAGTGGAGTCAATCTCGACAAATTAACACTGATTACAGCAACGACAAAAGAATCGATTTATGATCTTGCTTTTAACCCAGCAGGTGATCTGTATATGAATACGATCTCTACTAAACCGATTACTTACAAAATCAATGCTCAACAATTGAAATCATTACCTGTGCAAACACCATCATTCTCTACTTTGCCAAATCATGCTGGAGATTTTGGGATTGTCATTTTATCAGATGGTCAAGGTTATGTGAGTGATCTTATCGATTTTTATATGAATAAGCAGACCATTTGGAAACTAAAAGAAAATTGATATTAGGTTTGCATTAAAAAATATCCTGCATATTAAATTACGGTACAGATACGATTTTTAATATTATATTATTTTATAAAACCTGATTAGTCCTCGATAGCGTATATCAAAGGCTGATCAGGTTTTTTCTATGTAACATCACTTGTATATGATGTTTAACTCTCTTATGTCCCACACAAACGTTTCAACCCACATCCACATTGGCTAATATGTAACTGTTGCCTTATCAACAACAATCAAGGCATATATATCATCCTATACACATAGCAATCAACATTTCGCATGTATACCATTGATCATATTATCCCGACCTTTTCACTTGGTAAATAATTCTGCTACAATGGGAAGCACACTACGTACAAGGAGATGAATGAATATGTCGAACAAAACACGTCTAGGTAAAAGCGATCTGTGGGTGAATCCAATCGGGCTGGGAGCCAATGCAGTTGGCGGGCATAACCTGTATCCGAATCTGGATGAGGAAGCTGGTAAGGAAGTGGTACGCACGGCGGTTGCCAACGGGCTGAACTTTATCGATACTGCATTCATCTATGGCCCGAAACGTTCCGAGGAGCTAATCGGCGAAGTACTCAAAGAAATCGGCAAGCGCGATGAACTGGTCATCGCTACCAAAGGTGCACACAAATTCAATGAACAAGGCGATGTGAGCATCGACAATTCGCCAGCCTTTCTGCGTGACAGCGTGGAGAGCAGCCTGAAGCGTCTGCAAACTGACTATATCGATCTGTTCTACATCCACTTCCCGGATGAGTCCACACCGAAGGATGAAGCCGTAGGCGAGCTGAAAAAGCTCAAAGACGAAGGCAAAATCCGTGCCATCGGCGTATCCAACTTTTCGATCGATCAGTTGAAGGAAGCGAACAAAGACGGTCATGTCGATGTGCTGCAATCCCATTACAATCTGTTCAAACGCGATGCCGAGCAGGATCTACTGCCATATACCGCAGAGCAGAATATCAGCTTTATCCCATACTTCCCACTAGCATCTGGTCTGCTGGCTGGTAAATATAATAGCGAGACGCGCTTCAACGATCTGCGTGCACAAGACCCATTGTTCGCAGGCGAAGCGTTCCAGCACAATCTGGAAAAAGTCGAGAAACTGCGTCCAATCGCCCGTGCCAAAGGCGTAGAGATCGCGCATATCGTGCTCGCATGGTATCTGACTCGCGACTCCATCGACGCGATCATCCCGGGTGCTAAACGCTCCGATCAGGTGCTGGATAATCTGAAAACACTGGATGTGCAGCTAACTCCACAAGAGATTGAACAGATCAACCATATTTTCGTCTAATGTAATTACCCCTCAGTAGAATATACAAGACCACAGCTCTCCTTTACCGGAATACGCTGTGGTCTTTGTTTGCTATATTCACTTCATCGTATACATCATACATCCGCTACATTCTGTTGTAACAGCATTCGTTGCTTCAATCGTTCAAGACTTGCAAGCAGCACAATCCTTTTACGCTGGATAGCCTCCGCCCGGTGGCGGCCATGCTCCCAGCAATCTGCGGATGATCACAATCTCGCCAAGGTGATACGTATTGTGGGATGCGATATTGCGCAGGAATCCGGCAACCGTCTCTGTTGGGATATGAGTGAGCGGTGTCGCCAGCTCCAACGTCTGCGCCAACTCACAGGCACTATCGATGCCCTGCAAGAAATCGTCCAACACTTGCTGCCACGATGTCTCATCGGCGGCACGACTTTCCTGTGGCCAGCTCTCCGCTGGAATCGGCGGACGCTGCGGCTGTTCACCACGGACATGAGCGAGCATGAAATCCTGCCAGTACGTCATATGGCTGATCAGCTGATGGATCGTGTACGGCAAGCCGTCTACACGCTGCCCGGACAGCTCCAGATCAATATCGGATAATGCTTTGGCAATCGGCAAATGCCCTCTTTCCCCGATCAGAGATTGAACCAATGCTCTGGCAAAAGCTTGTTCTGCGGTTTGACTCATCTTCGTTCCCCCTCCGTTTCTAGCTAAATGTATATCATTCGGCAGCAAATTTCAACGCGAGCGGATGGAAGCACAAGTGAACAACACACTTTAATGAATACGCATGCTCTCATTCGTCGCTTCCAACCTCATTTGCACCATTCATGAATAGATACACATAACAAAAAGCCCCTCTGGTTTCCAGTGTTGATCTCATTGTGCCATGAGGTCTTTGTTCACTGTCTACCTTGAGGGGATGATACCAGGTGCTGCCTACTTCATCTGCATCACCAGTGATGCTCTATTACGCACATTTTGTTGCCGCCAGTAAGATCGCCAATCATTCAGACGATCAGGCATTGTTAAAGCGATATGCCAGCAATTGATCCTGCTCTGGGGTTTCCAGCGGTTCCTCGTCATATTTATAATTTGTATAATCAGCCAGCAAATGACGCCAGAAACGACGGGTGTGCATATTGCGCCCGGTCGCATTCGTATGCAGCGCCCAGCTACCTTTGAATTGTTCAAATATATGCGTTGCTGCCTGCTGTGCCAGCCCTTTACCACGGAACGAACGCATTAGGAAAAACTCATGCAGAAAATACTGCGCCTGCTCCCCATGCGGAATGTACGGTGGTGTAGAGACGAGCGCAAAGCCTGCCGGAATACCATCCACGCGCAACAGAAACGGGAACAAAATACCGGGATGTTGCCACCAGATTTTGAACACATCACTTTGCTGTGCCAGCGTTGCGCAGCGATCATCTTCCTCAAATACACCGTACCGGTTCGGTGTACGATCCCAGATTTCCGACATGTCATACAGGTAAAAGGGATACATATTGCAAATAATATGCTTGTCCGCCGCAGGGCAAAGCTCGATCTCCAGCTTATGTTCCGCGACCGGTTTAAGTTCCGGATTACTATTCATACCAACCTCCTGCTGTTCGGGCATTGCCGCCGCTCGGCGACGTTGCCCTTCATTTTACAGCTCATTCCTACTTCTTCAGTACACCGGCTGCATGACGCAGCGCTGCCATTGCCTGTTTGACAAAGGCGCGATTTTCCGGTTCCCATTCATTCGGATCGTCCATAAACGAATCCTCGATAAAATCCTCCAGCCCGCTGGCGATCTTCTTGCGTTCTGCCGGGCTAACATTTCCTTTGCCGCGCAATGTTTGCACCGCTGTGCGCATGTGACGGCACGATTGCTGCACAAAAGCATAATCGTCTTTGTCCCATGCTTTCGGGTTATCCATATCGTAAAAGGCAATCCATTTCTCAATCTGGGTTGCCGCCTGTTTGTCGTCCAATTGAGGCATGATCCATTCTCCATTTCGCGGCAGCATCCTGCTGCCCATCATCTTAATCTGGCGCAATCATCATTTCGTATTCTTGTGCACCGCGCAAGCATGCTTATATTATTGCCTACCCAACACAGCAAACTACCGAAATATGCACATTCGCCAACCTTTATTGTATCCTCTTTGCCCGATGACGTATAGTATGCGCGAATATCGGATTCAGGAAGTAACCCGCTGCGTTGCGGAATCCGGCACATCTCCCAGCTCATGCAGACGATCGGAGTTGTACACATGTACACCCCGCTGCTCCATGCACGCCATCCGGTATAGCGCTCTCGCTACCTTTTCGGCAGGAATTGCTTTGTACTTGGCTAACGCCCCGCCCATAAGCGGCGATAGCACTTTGGCGAGAACGGCACCGATGCGCTCGCCAGTGCGTAATTCTTGTCGTTCCCCGAGCAATAGTGAGGGACGCGCTGCGGAGAAGGACGGATAATCCAGCCCAACCAGCTTGTGCTCCAACTCGCCTTTGATACGGTTATAAAATATCTTGGATGTGCGATCTGCTCCCATCGCGCTCACTAGCAACAGCTGGGTTGCGCCTTGCCGCTTCGCCAGTTCTGCTACGCGCAGCGGATACGTCACATCGATCCGGTACATATTGTCCTGTGTACCGGCTTGTTTGATCGTAGTACCTAGACAACAGTACACATCATCGGCAACAAGGTCGTCCAGATGGTCTTCTAGCCGCTCGTAATCTACGAGGATCTGGGTAATGCGGGGCGTGTTGTCCCATTCCGGCACACGTTTGCGCACCAGAACGACGATTTGCCGATATTCCGGCGCGTCCAGCAGTATAGAAGTTAGCGCGCTGCCTACCAATCCGGTTGCTCCGGCAATGAGTGCTACTTTGTCCGTCATACGATCATCTCCAAACTTCATAAGTGTAAGTATGTACCGTCTGCTACCGATAAGAACGGCATGCAGCGGCATGATGGTGGATTCTTTATCATTATACCCGCTTCTAGTGGAGATGAGCCTGTGCGCCCTGTCACAACAAAAAGGCGACACTGCCGCCATTCGTATGGACAATATGATCCGCGCCCAGACCTTTGTAAATCATGCGTGAATTGCTGCTTTCAGTAATGACATAGATCGGATCGCTCGTCCATGAACGGCACATCTGGATATAACGGCAGCACAGGGGCAAGCTCCGTTCAAACAGATATACTTTACCGACCGTCATCTGCGGTAGACACCACTCATCCTGACGCTGAGTATCCAGCAGCAGCACATGATGGATGCCCATCCGTTCCATTTTGACTTTCTCACTATAGCTGTTCACGATCGCGGCAAAATCAATACCTTTTACTTTGAGCAGCTGCATAAACTGCTCTCCTGCCCGCGTCGCCGGAGATACCAGCACGTAGGGCCTTGGTAACTCCGATTCCTGCTCCAACTCCATCTCTTTTCTCCTCCAATGTGTGAAGGCAAACAAAAAAGAAGCGCACAAGAGGTACCCTCGCCGCTTCTCAAGCATTCCGAACAGCACACACCTGTGTCCTACCGGATGTCATGATCATTGTCGCCTCTCTTAATTCAGCTTACGAGGTTAGCTGACGGATTCGGGAGTAAGAGTCTCCCTACGGATTCGATGCTGTTGTACATAACAGGCATCTTTGTTCCGATTCACCCCTGAAAAGCACCTATGGCACTTTTCGCTGGTTCCCCCGCTCTCCGCACGAATCTACCCAGATGGCAGTACAACGTACAGACATTCAGCTGGTAACAGCATACGAATATCATCGTATGCCGAAATTTATGAACTTGAGACGAATCATACTCCCGTCCACGTTCAAAGTAAAGGCAGACGGAATGCGGTTTTGTGCCAATTTGATGGTTCAGGCAAATGATGCAATGACTTTTCTCTCGTATTCGCCTGCTTACGCCATATTATTTCATTTTCCTGCAATTTTGTGAAAAGAACAGAAAAACGGAGCATTATGATGATGTGGCTATGAATCGCTAAGATGAATCCGATTACATGAGCATCTTCCATCCCAAATCGGCAAGGATCACAGTTGGATTTCATTTACGCTATCACGGAAATGCCCTATGATGGCTCACAACGAAACCTTACATTACAAGGAGTGTATGTAAAAATGATCATGACTGCTGTTCCGCTAGTTGAAGATCTCGTCCGTTCCCATTGTTCTGTTGTTGATACTGCGCGTATTCGGCATATGGAGCTGTTTGTGTATGACCATCAACGGCTAGCATTGCCGGATCATTGCGAATTTCTACATTGCGGATTGCTGCGTGTCTGCGGAAATGGTGTAGCAGGCTGGGCGGAATTTGAATTTTCCGACGGTACGACCCATCTTGATCTGGTGAAATGGGCATCTGTCTTCACACGCTTAAAAGGACAGACGAGCTTGCAGGCGATACAGTATATTCAGCAGCATGAGTCGCAATGGGGCTTCACCCGTACGCATCTGGCAGGCGAAGCGCTGGTGGACTGGCATAAAAGTCTGCTTGGTGCTGCAAATGCTGAAAAGAGTAGCTTGGATGCGGGTAGCGTAACGTCTTCTTTACCAGTGGAACGAAATTTTTTGAATCATTATTGCAGCGCATATTATTCTTTTTAGTCTGTGGTGGTTAAGTGTCTGTATAGGCGTGAACAAACGGCTTGTTAGCCGCTTTGGGTCACAGTGGTTCGATATATGACAATTGATACTTATATAAAGGGGCGTTACAGGTCATGCACGAAGAAAAGATCATGGTCGGTGTACATTACAATCTGAATGGTGAACGGCTGATCCGGCGCGGTATCCGGCTTGCCCAGCTGCTTCAGGCACCACTGATCGTACTGAGTATACTGGATGAACCCGTGAGCGAATTGGATATGGACGACCAGAATTATTACAACAGCTGGAAAAAGTTGACCGAAGAAGCCGGGGGCAACTTTATGGTCGTTCAGCGCGAAGGACGCGATCTCTCAGAAGCGATTGCGACGGCAGCACACCGCAGTCAGGTCACCCAGCTCATTATCGGGCAATCGGTTCGTTCCTTCTGGGAAGAAATGACCGGGAGTTCGCTAATTAACGATCTGCTGGAGCAGCTGGGGGCAATCGATCTACATATCGTTGCGGTACAGCGAATGAAAGCCAATCTGGAAGAGACACACGAGGATGGAGTCGAGGTGGACGTGATTCATACGCCGAAAGGCTACCAGATTCGCTACGAAACCGATAAGCCGATTGTGGCGGAAGGTGTCTTTTTCAAAAAGATGCATACGGATTTTGAAAATGGATTATTAAAGCTGCATATTGATGGGGAGTATCAGTATTTGAAGGTATCGAAAGGGACGCTAGTGGATGCCGAACCACTAGAGCGAATGTTGGATATGCAGGATTAAGATGTCTTCTTCTGAGTACTTGAGTATGGATATTGAATATCAAATGATTCCAAGAAACAGCCGGGTGAGATTCGCATCTGTATCTCCGGCTGTTTCTTGGATTGCCCTTTCCATGCAAAAAGCGTATGATGTAACGTGCTGACTGACATCATATGGTAGCTTTTACGCGTTTGCGGATGGAAAGGAAGGGAAGCACGTTGAACACATTAACACCAATGAAACGGGTGGCGCTGATTGCGTCGCTAGTCTTTTTATGGGGGATTTCTTGGTCGATTTATAAAGTAGCGCTTGCTTATACACCGCCGGTGCTGTTTGCCGGGCTTCGTACGCTGATCGGCGGATTGCTGCTGATCATCATTATGTTGCCACGCAGACGGCTGATCCGCTGGAAGCAAAACTGGCGTGCTTATGCCATTTCGGGCTTGTTAAATGTGGCGTTATTTTATGGATTACAAACGGTGGGACTGATGTATCTGCCATCCGGGTTGTTCTCGGTGCTTGTCTATTTACAGCCCGTACTCGTCGGATTATTTGCTTGGATGTGGCTCGGTGAATCCATGTCATGGCGCAAAGTCATTGGCTTGCTGCTAGGTTTCGCCGGGGTGATCTCGGTGAGTGCAGGCGGATTCTCGGGTCATGTCGCTGTCGTTGGCGTTGTGCTAGCTCTTGTCACAGCATTAAGCTGGGCGCTAGGTACTGTATTTATCAAAAAAGCCAATCAGACAACCGATGCACTTTGGATGGTCGCCTTCCAATGTACATTAGGTGGTGCGCTACTAACTGCTGCTGGTTCTGTTACAGAAAACTGGTCGGATATTACGTGGAATACACCGTATTGGTTCGGGCTGATCTTTGGTATTATTTTCGGGATTGCGCTGTCGTGGATGATCTACTTCACACTGGTTGGTGCAGGCGATGCGAGCAAAGTTGCTTCGTACACCTTCCTTGTGCCGCTGTTGTCGGTATTCATTGGTACACTGTTATTGCACGAGCCATTCACTTGGTTCCTGCTGCTCGGTCTGGTGCTGATCGGGGTGAGCATTTATCTGGTTAACCGCAAGCCGCGTCGTACATCCGTGCTGGCAGGCGTTGATAGGTAAGGATCGGGATGGATGTTCATACAATGATGGTTAGCGCTGCAAGGTATGGTGAATACGATGTACTCAATACGATGTACTCAATACAATGTGCCAAATACGATAGGCGCTACACGGTTGCACACAAACAGCTTATTCGTCTAATGATGAATAAGCTGTTTTTTGTATTTTCAGTTGAGTATGTCAAATGCGTGATCCTTTGTATTGTCTTCCGCGTACGATGTTGTTTTCTGTTTTCTTGTATTACTGCTGCTTTTGATCGTTTTTTCTCTTTCTTCTATATAAAAGAATTTACCAAACACGTCACATATCATGCGTCGATTCTATAGATATTATCCTATGAAAAACTTCCAATTCCAAAATGATGACCTTACTATCGAATCTCAAATCACTTCGTACCGATCCGGCTGTGAAGCGCCGCTAGTTAATCCCGGTACATAGCCTTCCTCCAGCACCGTAATGACTGCAAGTTCACATCCATGCCAGAGTAGAAAACTAGCACCCGGTTCTAGCAAGGCAAATGCAGCCTGTTGCAGCAAGCGCATCTCTCCATACGTATTCCACGACTGCTCCACTATTCCGGTTATACGCAGCTGAATATCCCACGCATGCAGCTGCTCGTCCTCGTCCCTACGCTCTATCGATTCGGCTGCAATCTGAACGCGGTCGGTCACCATCTCGCCTTCTACTGCATAAAACCATTGCCTGTGCGGCAATTGCGCAGGGTCAATATTCCATTCGATCCATACTGGAATAGGGTTCATTGTAATCTCCTCCTTGATCTAGTAAGACTTTGTACAGATTGGTGTAGATTCGTATAGTTGGATATAGATAAGACGATATGGCGATCCATTTATAACGGACGATCCAAACGTAGCTGTTGAATCGCACGATGCGTTTCCCAATTGTATTCCTGCCAACTGGCATGACGAGTTACTACATATTCGTTATCCGTATGCAGTCTCTTCCGCAGCTCCGGCAATTGATGTTCATAGCTAAAGCGCAACAGCATCGGAATTGCCCCCGGTGATAGTGTCAGCAGATAGTCCTGATCCAGCTCCCCTGTCTGCTCATACCGCTGTATATTACGTTCAGCAATGATGCGATCCATGCCGATGTAATTGACCAGCACATAGGAGATCAGACCGAATACGATGTAGCAGTGAATAAGCGGCAAGCGCGACATATAGATACGCAGCCCTGCCAATACGAGCAATACACCTAGAAACAGCATGAACGCATGTACCAGAAAACGAATAACCGTATATCCATATGCCTGCTCATACATCAGCAATCGCATAAACGCTGAACACAACATGACTGCCGAGCAAACAACCAGAATGAGCAGCAGAAATTGATTCAGCCTGTGTAAGCCCACTCCTGCTTTGACGCTGCCATATAATGCCGACAATAAAATCACAAAGTTCAATCCCGTCACCAGCACCAGCTCGCCAAAGCCACTACGTGCATATTCCGCATACGTACTTCCATCTGGCAAATACCCCTGTCCAGCACCAAACAGATAGGAAAACTGCAAACTCACGAATAGCAGATACACCAGATTGATCACCACAAGCACTGTTGCCAGCATAATCGGATCCAGTCGCGGCATAACCAAAGGCGGATAGGCAGCATTCGGCTGGTCTATGTGCCAGTCATGAGCTGGTGACGCAGACGGAATTGTAGCGCCTGCTGCTGAATCGGAAGCTGGCTGATCTGCAACTAGCGAGCTGCTCAGCGATTGACGACGATACGGCTGAATAAATCCCCATACGTAAGCGAACAGGATAAAGCCCATCATCACGATCCATACCAAACGCAAAGTTCCTTCGGTAAACGAAAGACGTGGCAACCAATCCGGCACATGAATCAGCATCTGTTGAAACATACCATCCGCTGAAGACAGCAGCCCGATAATAATAATTAACAGCGGCAGGGCACACAGCAATCCAAGCAGAATTTTACCTGCTATCCGCTTATGCTGTTGCTGCATCCGCCCTGCCGCTTTCCGGTATAACATACGTAGCGGTGTCGGCAAATGAGCTGGCAATTGCAGCAGCACATGCTCCAGTGCCGCATAGACAATGTACATCCGCGCCCAATTGGGACGACGGTAACTGAGCATATACGCCATATGCAGGCTAATCAGCCCCGGTACAACTAGCATATTCAGCACATAAAAAAATCCATTGGCAAACCATCCATACGTTAACGACAGCAGGATAATCACCGTAGTGAACAACCGGCTAAACCACGAACCTCGCCGCAAGCAATCGCCAGCATAGATGTACATATACAAGTAAAATAAAATCACAAACATCGGGTACGATATGCCATACGTATGATCGTAAAACAAATACTGATGAATCGCCGCCAGCGCAAACGCCGTACCTAGTACAATGCCCGCCCGCTGTGGCGTCACGATCAGCTTTTCATACATCGGTAGGACCCCCCTCTGAAGAACGCATTCAGTCGTTCTGGAATCCGGCAATATCATAGATGGCTGCATGACAGACGTGCAAGTGACCATCGTGCCGGTACAAGTTACATTGTAGATGTTAAAATAAGAAAATAAATAGAAGAAACCCAATCGTAAATTTCGTATTTTATATCATATTGCGGCTCGTAGACTTTGTATAAGTAGTTATGTGGGAATATAGTAGTTGCCTCGGAAAGGAGTGATACAGATGAAGCTGCATCGGCAGTTTTTGCTGCTGCATTCGCGGTATGGAGAGCAGCAGATCAATCAGGTGACGCTGGATGAAGTGGCGGATGTGCTAGATTGTACGCATCGCAATGCGCTGAATATTATCGGGCGGATGCGGCAGCAAGGATGGATAGACTGGCAATCGCAACGTGGACGCGGAAAGCGTTCGCTACTGACATTTGCCGTACCACCAGAACAGATTGCATTGGAGTCGATGATGCACACGATCCGGCGCGGCGATATTCGTACGAGTATTGAGCAGATTCGCCAGCAAGCGCGGTCGCCAGAGCTGGATGGGCAATTGCAGGAATGGCTACTATCGTACTTCGGTGCGCATTCGGAGATGCAGCAGGATCGACAGATTGACCGACTGCGTCTGCCGATTCGTCAGCAGATTCATACGGTCGATCCACTGTATATGAATTTGCTAGCAGAATCATTTGTATGCAGTCATATTTTTGATGGATTGGTGCGTAAGGACAGTAGCACTGGCGTTATCGTGCCGCATCTGGCTCATGCGTGGGAAGTGGATGAATTGCGGACAGGTTGGACGTTTTATCTGCGTAAGGATGTGCTGTTTCATCATGGGCAGACGCTGACGGCGGATGACGTAGTGTATACATTTCAGCGGCTGATGAACAGCGCGCAGCCTTCGCTGTATCGGTTTATTTTCCGGCAATTGGAACGTGTGCAGGCGCTGCATGATGCTGCTGTACATATTCAGCTGCGCCAGCCGAATGAGTTATTTTTACCGTTTCTGTGTACTAGTCGGGCAGGGATCGTACCGCAAGGATTGAATCGGCGACCGGAAATGGAGTTCGGGCTGCGTCCGAGTGGAACGGGACCTTTTCGGCTGGTGGAGCGTGAGGATAATGTGGTGATGCTGGAAGCGTTCAAGCCTTATTTTCAAGGTAGACCGCATCTGGATCGGGTAGAGATTGTCCATATTCCGTGGCGGACGCGGCGATTGGAGGACGATGCTGATGGAGTGGGTGATCCTGTATCGCCATTTCAGGTGATTCCGAATCCGGCTGCTGCCTCTCATCCTGATACATGGAGCCAGCTCCCTTCGCCGGTATCTGTACGCAAGTTCGTGACATTCAATACGGAAAAGGATGGGCCGCTGCAACAGCCGGATGTACGACGGCATATTTGTGAGTGCTTGCAGTCTTTTGCGGAGGACGATGTGGCAGACTATCATATAGTTACAGTGGATAGTAGGACAGTACCAGCACATGCTGAAGCTGCTTCCTGCTTACGCATCCTGACGATTCCGCAGTATCGGCGTGATGCGAATCGCATTGCCGATCGACTTCGCCTCGCGGGATATGATTGCGATGTACGCTCGGTGCCAGTGGAACATTTCAAAGGGGATGTGCGGCTGGAATCCGATCTGATTCTGTTCTCGCTCATTCGCGATCAGGATGAGCAGCTGCGATTGTACGATCTGTACCAGACGTTGTCTGGTCATGTGGAGCGCCATACACAGATCGATATTGAGCATCGCTTGCAGGATATCCAGCGGCAACCCGATCCGCAGCGACGAACAGAGCTGTTTGCACATATTCAGCAGCGCTTGGTTAGCGGGTATCAGCTGCATGTATTGTACGAAAAGCCAGTGCAAACCGCTTATCTACCTACGGTGCGCGGCATTACATTTAACAGTCAGGGCTGGGTTGATTTGCGCCATATCTGGTTTCCACCGCAGCTATAGCCTGCACATGATTATTAGCTCCTATGAGATACATGTATGCATATGGATACAATGCGATGCAAAAAGGAGAACTCCCTATTGCGGAGTTCTCCTTTTGATGTGGATGATATTAGCTACTATGAATGTCAGCTATCGCGTTACTTGCGTTCTGGCAATGTAATTTCGTCTACATAATTGGTTGCCATCATACGTGCTACCTGTTCCGGATCATCGGACTGACCGAGTACCCACATCATCTTGGTGGTGAGCGCTTCGGTTGTCATATCGTAGCAAGGAATGACGCCTTTTTCCAATGCGCGCTGACCGACTTCATAGATAGTCAGATCGCCGCCTTCGTACAAACACTGTGTGGTGACGACGATGCTAACCCCTTTTTGTACCAATTCTTCAATCTTGTCGATCAGATTGATCTCTTTGAAAGGCACACCGCCCATACCGAAGCCTTCGACGATCATACCGCGATATCCCAGCTGATGCACCGCATCAAAAATATCAGGGCGCATCCCCGGAATCAGCTTGATCAGAAATACATCTGGTGAATAATGATCATTGTACTCATGTACCGGCGCATGAGACGCCTCAGGAATGTCATTGTATTGGATATGATCATCTTCCAAGTATCCAATATACGGGTGGTTGATGCTCTCGAACGCATCATAGCTTTTCGTTTTGACTTTGGAAGCACGGGCGCCGTTAATAATTTTGCCATTAAACACGACGAATACGCCAGTCAATTCGCTGGATGCTGTACGGAACGCATCCTTAATATTTTTACGGGAATCGCTGTATTCTGCTAATACCGACACCTGCGAACCGGTAATTACGACCGGCTTGTCCAGCTTGCCCAGCATAAAGCTCAGTGCGGATGCCGTATACGCCATCGTATCGGTTCCGTGCGCAATCACAATGCCGTCATACGCTGGTAGCTGCTCATGCACGGTGCGGGCAATGGTGACCCACTCTTCCGGCTGAATATTGGTGCTATCGACACTCATCAGATTCATCGCTGCAATATGACAGATATCCTTCAATTCCGGTACAGCCGCCACTACATTTTCCGCGGATTGGGTTGGCGTCAAACCATGACCTTCCGCCGATGAAGAAATCGTACCGCCTGTATTGATAAACAAAATATTTTTCATTGCCCGCTTCCCTCCGTATCGTATACCTGACAAGAACTAAATTTAACACTTTTACGTGGTGGTGTAAATTGATATATGTCAATTGATATACGAAAACTTCGGTAGAAGATGGGAACTATCTTTTCTACATAATATCCGAATGCTGCAACTGCAAATATTCATCCAAACGGCGCTTCTGGTGCAGGTGGTGACGGTAATGCATCTCCGCCAGCATAAACCATTCCGCAGCCGTAAGATCGCCAAGCCGCGGATGTTTTGCCGTGTAATGCGAAGGGATATGCTCCACCTGCGCCGCCAACGATTGTACCTGACTGCGTACCTGCTACGCTACAAACTGGTGTACAATAGTTAAGCCCCTGTACGATATACAGGGGCTTTTCACTATAATGATACACGGCGCGACAATCATGCCTCAGAGCAGAAGCAGAATTACCGCGTACCTGTAGAAGTCTCTACTCCAGAACCAGCATTTACACCCAAACCGACTACTGGCTTCTCTTCCGGTTGTTCTTCTTCCACCGTCCGTTGATCCGACAACAGCAGATTCAATACTACCGCTGCAATCGAGCCAGTGACGATCCCATTTTGCAGCAATGGTTGCAGGAAGCTTGGCATTTGACCGAAAATAGCTGGCAATACTGCCGAACCAACACCGATCGCAAGGCTGCACGCTACGATCATCAGATTGCGATCATTGCGCAGATTCACTTCTGCCAGAATCGACATCCCGGATGCTGCGACCGAACCGAACATCACGACCATTGCTCCGCCCAGTACCGCGCTTGGAATGACTGTGGTCAGCGCCGCCAGCTTCGGCAGCAGTCCGAGGACGACCATAATACCTCCCGCTGCGAAGATCACGTTACGCGTTTTGACTTTGGTTAATGAGATCAGACCGACATTTTGCGAGAATGCTGTATAAGGAAACGCATTGAAAATACCACCCAGCATAATCGCCAGACCTTCCGAGCGCAGACCGTTCACGATACGGCGCTGCTCTACCTTTTGCTCGGTTGCTTTGCCGACAGCGATATACACGCCTGTCGATTCCACCATGCTCACGATGTTGACGATGATCATCGTCGCAATCGCTATCCAGCTAAACTGCGGGGTGCCAAAATAAAACGGCTGTGCTACACGCAACCACGATGCTTCACCTACAGAAGCAAAGCTGACCATACCCATCGCAGAAGCCAACAACGTACCCGCTACCAGACCAACCAGTACCGAGATTGAACGTAGAAATCCAGTAGCAAACCGGTTGACCAGCAAAATCACGACCAATGTTACGAGCGCCAGCAGCAGATTGTGCAATGCGCCAAAGTCAGCGCTGCCCTGTCCACCAGCTACATTGTTCATCGCTACCGGAATCAATGACAGACCGATGATCGTTACGACGGAGCCTGTTACGATTTTTGGGAAAAAGCGCAGCAGCTTACCATACAATGGCGCAGCGAGCACGACGAATATCCCGGAAATAATAATCGCTCCATAGGCGGTCGGCAGATTACTCGTCGACGCAATCGCAATGATCGGACCGACCGCTGTAAAGGTACAACCGAGTACAACCGGCAAGCCGCTACCAAAATAACGAGTGCTGAGTACCTGCAACAATGTTGCCAGACCGCATGTGAACATGTCTGCCGCGATCAGATACGCCAGCTGCTCCGGCGTCAGATGTAGCGCATTCCCGATAATTAGCGGCACGGCAATCGCTCCGGCATACATCGCCATCACATGCTGCAATCCTAGCGACAAAACTTTACCCCTATTCATTCTGTTTTCCATAGAACTGGACCCCTTTTTCGTAAACTTAAAATATGGTACTTCGGTTGTTTCGTTCGGCTACGCTGTGTAAGTATGACTATCGTAGCTTCAAAATTACATGATGTAATTCATTTTGCGATCAATTTCATATGAAGCATGATTTTTATGTCTATTTTTGTGCATTGAAATATTATTGTGTTAATAAATATGACATATATAGAACGAAATATTCTCTTTTTCATATTGGTAAACGAATAATTACATCGCCGATCCATATTCGTAACGTGAGAATCGATATTTATAATTCCCGCACAAACGAAACGATCCAGCACGAATCCTTCTTAGCAGTAGCGAGATTCGTTGCTATGCCTTCAACGTTGCCGGAAGAAGCGGCTGTTCCTCGATAAACTCCACATGTCCCGGTGACATTGCCGAGATGCGTGCCAGCGATTGTACCGGAATTTGCCGCTCTTCCAGCAATCCGCGCCCTTCCTGAAACGTCTTCTCGATCACACAGCCTACACCGACCAGATGCGCACCCGCCTGCTGGACAATATCTGCTAATCCAACCAGCGCTGCACCGGTTGCTAGAAAATCATCTACGATCAACACTCGCTCGCCGGGCTGCAAGTAATCCTGCACAATGCTCACCTGATACGTCTCACCACGCGTAAACGAATGAACAGATGCCGCATAGACACGGTCGCCTTGAGTAATTGCCTTTTTCTTCTTGGCATAAACGAATGGCACCTTCAGCGCAATGCCCGTTGCCATCGCGAACTGAATACCGCTCGCTTCGATTGTTAGCACTTTGGTAATCTGCTCGTGTGCGAACAATCTGGCAAACTCCTGCCCGATGTCCAGCGCCAGCTGCGTGTCCACCTGATGATTCAAAAACGAGTCTACTTTGAGCACACGGTCGGACAGGATATTGCCCTCTGCCTGTATGCGCTGTTCTAATACTTTCATATTCTATCTCTCCTCCGATTGGTATACGGGGAAGACCTGTCGTTTCCAAGTGAAAAATGCCGTAAAAAACAAAAAAGACAGGTCACCTGAGTGTACTCAAGTGAAGCCTGTCTGTAGGATTGTTCCAATACAGAATGCCACCGATGGCATTCCCAACTGCTGCCGTACGCAAATACAACGGCAGCAGTTAGCACGTTCTTCACTCATAGTCGGACAATTGCAGTGGTCGTCCGGTAGAAACTCCTGGGCCTTATTCCCAATATTATATGAGTGTCACGACAGCATAATGCCGGATAGATTGTCCGGTAGCAGCATATCGCTTTTATGAAATTATATATGTATACTACACGCATTCATGTTAGCTTTCAAGGATAATTTTCATATTTTCATGGATGGGAATGAATGGTTTGTGATTGGCATTGTACATACGCAATTAAGATATTTTTTTGAGTTTTAGCGTTTCACTTTGGATGGAAGTTGTGTATACTACATATATAAAGAAAGCCTGTAGTGCGTCAACACTACAGGCTGGATCATAAGATCGGCGGAATGACGCAGCGATCGCTAAGAAAGATTAATTCCCTTGGACCGCCGGAGGTCTCCTAACCTTCATCCCGGCGGTCTTTGTCGTCTGTTGTTCGTTTCCAGATCTCATACAGCTTGTTAGCTCCTACGATCAAGCCAACCAATTTAGCCAGAGTATCCAGAATCTTTAACAACAGCTCCATCAATGACATGGCGTCACCCCCTTTCGGGTTGCGATGCCATGTTCATTCCGCCGGTTCTTATTTCTCCGTGGTTGATTATATCACAAAATTACGTTTATACGTTATATCATATTTATGATTTTACGATATTGAGTAATTCTTCGTACGTGTGTACCACTTCATATTTCAATTTTTCTGTACTAATCTTCTCGAAATGCTTACGAGCGCAAGCGATTTTAGCATTTTCCACACCGCGTAATTCCATCGAGTTCATCGTTCCCTTGGTTTCAGCGATAAAATAAATATGCTTTACGGTGCCTTCCTTAAATACAATCGCCCAGTCTGGGTTATACTGCCCTAACGGTGTAGGAATGTAGAACCCTTTAGGTAATTTAGCAAAAACCTGAACTTCATGACTAACATCCAGCTCTTTTGCAAATCTTCGTTCAACTATTGAATCTGTAATGACATAATCGTAAATATGCTTATTGGCTGGTATCGCATTCTCGCCCAGTTGTCCATTCAACGTATTCATCGTAAAGATTTCGGACTCAAATCGCTCATTTAGTACATCGTAAGTCACAGATTCTATAATACGAGCTGCTTTTTTATCATTGATCAAACGAGCTACTCGAATGATAAACTCTTCTGGATTCTTATCAAACAGCTCGAATTGATCGAGTCTAATTCGAGTGAGAATAGAGACAATCGTTTTGCGCGTTAAATGAGTTTGATCCATCAACTTACCGATGAGATCGTATTTTACGCGATGTTCGACCTTACTTTGTACCTGTTCAGATGTTCTTTCTTGAATAGTAAAAGCTGCATTCATCTGTAATTGTTGTGTAGATTCTATTCGATTCATAACTGCTTTTGTCGTACTATAACGCAATTCTGGTACGTACAATTCCTGATCAATGGCATGAATACACTGACGTATTAATTCGTCTGAATCAAACCGCACAGTATATATCGTTTTACGATTGATACGATTCCAAAATTCTCTAAATTCTTTTCGATTAAAATTATCATTTACATGCACATGAGGAATGTTTACGTTCCGTCCATTTGACGCCATGTTTTCCTGCCCCACTGTGTAGATCATTTGTAAGAGATCTTGCATTTCAGAGACATGATTTTGCAGTTCATCCGGTAATACTAGCTGTTGTTGTTCAGCAGCCAATTGGTATCGCTCAGTCAGCCGATACTCACGATCAATATATTGATTATTGATCAAGCTATAAATTAGCGCACTTACAATCACTTCATCCAGCACCAACGATGTACCCTCAGAGTTTTTCAATATTTTATTCAGGAAAAATTCTCGATCTGCTTTTTGCGGACGATGAATCAGTTCGTCTGCAATTTCCCGTTGCAGCTGCTGGGCAAATTGCTCATATGATTCACTGGCAATGACAGTCAACATATTGATTCGATGCACATCGATATTCGGTATACCGGAATCCATACGTTCTCCGTTTTGATTGACACAGAGTCGCAATCCCCGACCTACTTCTTGCCTTTTTTTAATCGTGGAGTCACTATGTTTAAGTGTACAGATTTGAAATACGTTTGGATTGTCCCAGCCTTCTTTCAATGCAGAATGCGAGAAAATAAATCGTGTTTTCTCAGAGAAACTGAGTAGCTTCTCTTTCTCTTTCATAATTAAGTCGTAAGCTTCCAAATCATCCGAATCCGCGCTTTTATTCGACGATTTTGAATCAATGAGACGTTTGCTTTTTCGATCAATCGAAAAGTATCCAGTATGAGTTTGTGATGCAGAAATCCCACTCAGGTAACGAAGATACTCTTCATCGCCAACCAAAGTAGTCTGCTCATGAAGTAACTGCATATATTCTTCTTCAAATATTTGAGCATAGATTCCATTTTGCTCATGATTATGTTGATCATACTGACGATAACGCGCAACTTCATCAATGAAGAATAAAGACAGGACTTTAATCCCCATATAATAAAGCAATCGCTCTTTTTCAAAATGAGATCGGATCGTTTCGCGAATTTGAATCCGGCGAAACTGTAGCTCGTTTATATCGCCACGAACTTCTCCCGCTTGTAGACTTTTGCCATTGATAAAATGGATCGTATTGTGCTGACCATTAATATCCGATACAACATATCCCTTATACTGCTCCAGCTCTCCAGAGAGGTGGTACAGATTATCATTTGTATGAATATTTCTTGTTTTACGTACGATTCCAGATTTAGTTAATACCTCATACTCCAATCGAGCAATGGGAGACTTGTCTGTACTAACGTCTATGCCTTCCAAATAAACATAACTATCCATCCCGCCAGTGTTATGTACCGAAATGCCTTTAACTTGTATTTTTTTGACAAGCTTCATGTTGTACGCGTCCAATGCATCTAGGCGGTATACTTTGTTGTAATCTTCGAGATGTGTCGCAGAATAGCGGAGAGTAAATAATGCATTGAATTGCTGAATCCCCTCGCGAGTCGCTTTTCCCGTTTTGCCTTCCACACTTTGAGGTTCATCAATGATTAGAATAGGATTGGTTTCGGCAATAATATCGATTGGTCTGCGTGTATGGAAATCATCCAACTCCATATAGATTCGGCGCGCATCCTTACCTCTGGCTGCAAAAGCCTGAGAGTTAATAATCATAATATTTAATCCAGCATCACTGGCAAACTGATCGATATGATGAAGTTGCTTGGAATTATAAACGAAATATCTCGCTTTCATCCCATATTCGGACATAAAATGTTGTTCAGTGATTTGCAACGTTTTTAATACACCTTCACGGATTGCAATGGAAGGAACTACTACAATAAACTTACTCCATCCATATGTGCGGTACAATTCGAACATTGTACGAATATACGTATAGGTTTTGCCTGTGCCTGTTTCCATTTCGACTGTCAAATTGTAGTTGCCTGCCAGTTGATTAGACAACTGTAACTTATTATTACGCTGAACATCTTGAATATTGTCCAACACTTCCATTTCCGGTAAAAGAATCGGACTATTCTGAAATCCTTTCGACATTTCCATCAATGCAATCGATGAATTTGCTGCTGCATACTCTAACTGTCGCTTCCCTTGATTCATACGAAACCAAGATGAATGATTGGGCTGTCCTTTAAAACAATCAACTACTGATTGTACCGCCTTCCATTGAAAAGACTGGTGTTTGAATTGAATATTCATTCGATCATCCTCCTAAAGTACCCTTACATCCGTATTCGGAGAAAGCAACTTGAAGAGTTCGTGCACATTGATTCGTGCCGAATCATCTTGAAAACTATGATCACGAAAAACGGCATATTCCGGTTTCATCGCTGCCATTTGTTTCATAATGGACTCGGAAATATTCTCTTCAAAACAAGCAGTTAGTTTATGATTGTCGACGTCATAAATGATGCATTCATCGATATGTTTGCTGCTCATAGGCAGAGATAATTCCAGCCCTAATTCCAGCATCACTTGAATGAGCAAATCCTCTGCACTACGGTCTTCTTTGATATTGGATTGAAGATCTAACAGATCCAGTTGACCAAGTTTGTCTGGAGTATAATAGATATCTTTCATATTGGAAGAAGCTACTTTATACACACGGAAACCGTAGTCGATATCGGCATTTGTGTCTTGTTTGATTTTGTTGGCTGCTCGACGGATACGTTCTTTTCCTATTTCCGTCAAACAATGTTTCTTATCAATTCCATTTAAAAACTCAATTGCATTGCTTATAGTTTCTTTATTCTTTGAGTCTGATAAAGCATAACTTTTATCTAAGTCTTCCTGTAACTGAACCATGATGTATTTTCTATTTATGTTATCCTCAGAATTTAATTTTAGTACTGCATGAGCAGTTGTAGCAGTCCCAGAGAAAAAATCCAAGACTATATCTTGATTCTCCACATTGGCTATCTGAAGCAAGCCTCTTATTAATTCAATCGGTTTAGGGTTACTAAAAATATTTTTCGAACCCATCAGCCTATATAATTCTTCATTTGCTCCTTGATTATGTCCAAACTCTTCATGCGACCACCAATTTGTTGCACATTGCCCTTCTTCTTCTCTTTCAAACAGAAAATATTTCTTACGCGGTTTACCTTCTCCATTTTTCGGAAAATATATTCTATTATCTTCTAATAATTTTTTGAAGTTATTTTCATCTCCCATCCATTCACCGTAAATTTTTTTTCCGATGGGCGAAGTTATACTGTATTTACTACCATTTTGCCCAGAAGCTACTGCCCAAGGTTTTGAAGCCCATTCTCCTCTAGAATCATTGTCAGGATTAGAAAATTCTCCTGTAAGATCCACTTTTCCTACACCGCTTCTTTTTAGAGCCTCTCGATCCTTAGAATATACGATTAAGTGTTCAGCAACTAACCCAATCATTTTATTACGATCATTGGGCTGATTGTGTCTACGTCTCCAGTGAATATGGCCTTCAAAATTTTGCTCGTTAAATATCTCATCACATATTTTTTTTATGTTATGAATTTCATTATCGTCAACACTTATTCCAATAACACCATCATCTCTCATTAAATTTTTAGCCACTTTAACTCTTGAATACATCATAGATAACCAATCGCTATGAAATCTGCCATTCTTTTCTGTATTTTTAAAAAGAAATTCCCCTTGTTCATTTACCTGACCAGAATTACTTAAATAATCATGAAGAGGTTCTTTATAATCATCTTTATAAATAAAGTTTTGTCCCGTATTATAAGGCGGATCAATATAAATACATTTCACCTTATTAAGATAAGATTCCTGAAGTAACTTCATTACATCTAAATTGTCGCCCTCAATATATAAATTCTGTGTATTTTCCCAATCTACACTATCTTCCTTTACCGGACGAAGTGTTTTATCAATTGGCGAGTTGGCATTTAAAATCGCTTCTTTCTTGCCGGGCCATGTTAGTTGATAACGTTCTTTATCGCCTTCCACTATAACTTCAGACAATTCCTGTTTTAACAATTCAAAATCAATTGCCTGCTTCAATTCTCCTTGTTCATCATGAGTTTCTGTCAAAACATTCGGAAACAACTCTCCGATTTTGGCAATATTTTGATCTGTTATGTATGGAGAACTCATTCGCATCTTTTTCATGTTTATCCCTCTTATTAGTGTACTTTCCTTAATTTTCACTATTAAGGCAGAACCATGAAATCGTACTGCTTGTAAACTTATTCCAAAAAATCCTTATTTGTGAGTATGTATATTTATTAACTATTTGTATAACCTCAAATTGAGGTGAAATTATGTCTGATTTACAAAGATTAATTGGAGAACAATTGAAATTAATTCGTAAGATGAAAAGTCTGACTCAAGAACAAGTTGCTGAAAAAACAGGTAAGGAAGGAATGAATAAGTCTAGAATCTCCGATATCGAGCGTGGTCGCATTAATATTTCTATGCGTACACTGGAAATGTTGATGAATGCACTGGATATTGCTCCAACGGAACTGTTTGATTTAAAACATTTAAGCAGAGCAGACGATATTCAGGAAAAGCACATGATTATCGATATTCATCGTTATGCTTTAATGGATCGGGAACTGGATGAAGTGAAACATGTTGTGGATTCTACAAAGAATCTGTTCAACATTATTGATTCACGTTCTGCCAAAAAATAATAACCCTATAGATTGTAATGATTCATTCAAGCATTTTGCACATTACATAGATGAAGCTCAACTTGATGATATCGGGAATATATTGGTTTTATTTTAAAAGAGATATATTCATGCTCTATCAAAACTTATATGTATCAATACAAAACGCCCGTCTGCATTTTTTTGCAGATGGGCGTTTTGATTTATTCATATCATGTTGTTGATCTACAATTCCTGATATAAGTGCGAAGTATCATTCCACAGCATGCCGTGAACGCAGCTTGATGCCAGTCACCAACCCAACCCCGAGCAGGATGATGAACAAACCGAGCAGCATGCCTAGCGACAACGGCTCGTCCAGAAACATCCAGCCCCAGACGATGCCGAATACGGGCACCAGAAAGGTCACGCTGACTGTTTTGACCGCGCCTACATTGATGATCAGGCGGAAGTAGAGCAGATAGCCAAGCGAGGTGGATAACAGTGCCAACGCCAGCACCGACCAGATTACCGATACCGATGGCAATTGGGAAGGCAGGAAAAACAATGCTACTGGCAACAGTAACAAGCCCGCCGCCAACTGTTGTCCAATTGCCAGATTGAGCGGCTGTTCTCCTTGAAAAGCGCGTGCCGAATATATGCCGCCAATTCCGTAAAAGACCGCCGCTCCCAGCGACATCACTACCGCCCAAATCGTACCTGTGCTGCCAGCATGTGCATTCCAGCTAACCAGTACAATTACGCCTGTCACACCGAGCAGCAATCCAGTGATTTTCCTTCCAGTCAGCGGTTCCTTGATCCATACATATGCGATGATCGCAGTGAATAGGGGTGTCATCGAATTCAAAATCGCTGCCAGCGATGCATTCATACTCAATTCTGCACCAGCAATCAGGCAAAAGGGAATCGCGGCATTGCAGACGCCGAGGATGAGATACTGCTTCCATTTATGTAACAATTGCGGTCGTTTACGTAACAACAGCGAGTACAGCAGCAATGCTAGTCCAGCGATCAACACACGCAGGTCGATGAGTACGAGGGGACCGAGCACGGGCACGGCAACGCGCATGAACAAGAACGATGCGCCCCACAGCGCGGCTAATAGTACGAGCATCAGGGTATCTTTTGCTTTCATAGTTGTCGCTCCTTATCCATAAATGCTAATATGTATCGTCTTGTTCCATTATATCGTGTGTACCAAAGGAGTGTCGCCGAAAATCAGGCACTGCATAACAAGCAGGCACTATATACACTAAATGAGATCAATACAAAGACAGCGAAGCGCACGGCTCCAAGCCGCATCCACTTCACTGTCAGGATGTAGAAATTATTCATCTGTTCTGTGTTTTGATCATTTTTGCAGTTAAAAACGTTCATTTCAAGCTATGTTGCCACACAATCTGCACGTATTGTGCTCATCTGTTCTGTGTAAGCGTATGATATGCAGGTGAGTATTTCGTTTAACGATCTAATCTGGCGAATCCTCACTGCCATCTATTTTATCCTACTTCTATTACACATGATTTTTAATAATAAGCATATTGATCTCTATATCACTACACACAGGATACAATTCCCCGAATCTCCTCCAACGAATCTATTCCTTGTTTCTGTAGCCATTGTTCTAGCCCTTGTACCAATACTTCACCCGCCCGCAAATGCGTAAAGTTATGTGTGCCAATCTGCACCGCCTGTGCACCTGCCATAATAAATTCAATGATATCCTCTACCGATGTAATCCCGCCCATGCCGATCACTGGAATATGTACTGCCTGTGCCACCTGATGCACCATACGCAGCGCAATCGGCTTAATAGCTGGACCGGATAGCCCTGCATACAGATTGTCAAAGGCACTGCGGCGGCGATGAATATCGATCTTCATCGCGGAAATGGTATTGATCAGCGATACAGCATCCGCACCCTCCTGCTCACACATCTGCGCCATACGCACGATATCCTGTGCATTCGGAGACAGCTTGACCATGAGCGGCAAATGGGTAACGTCCCGCACTGCACGCACAATGGGACGTGCCATCTCCGTATCGACGCCGAACTGCATACCGCCCTCTTTGACATTGGGACAGGAAATATTCAGCTCGATCATCTCTACGCTACGTTTGCCTGTCAGGGTACGCCCCTTGCTATCTTCGCTAATTAGTCTTGCGCCCTCCACATATTCTTCGCAGTTTGCGCCGCCCAGATTGGCGATCACGCAAGGTCCGAGCGCTGCCATCTGTTCCAATTCATGATGCAAAAAATGGGATATGCCCGGATTTTCCAAGCCTACACTGTTCAGCATACCAGCAGCGGTCTCCTGCAATCGACAACCGCTGTTGCCTGATCGCGGATGCAGCGTCAACCCTTTCCCGGCAATGCCGCCAAGCACACTGACATCGTACAGCCGCGCATATTCTTGACCAAAGCCAAATGTACCGGATGCCATGATGACCGGATTGTTGAGCAATACCGATCCTATTTTACAATGAAGCAAGCTCATGCCATAGCACCTCCTCTACCGGGAAAACTGGTCCTTCCTGGCAAGCACGACGATTGCCAGCCATAGTACGAACCGTGCAGCCGAGACAGGCGCCGATGCCACAAGCCATCCGCTTTTCGATAGAGATATACAATTGCTGGTCGGTACACATATCTGCCAGTGCCTTCAGCATGCCGACCGGTCCGCATGCCATGATGGTATCGTAGCGATCCGGCTGAATCTGCTCCAATATGCTGCGCGCCGTATAACTCAGCACCTGTACTTGCTGCGCAGTTGCCGCCGCTTGACAATAATAGTCCACGGCAAAGGGCTCGCCAGTATACCCAAGAAACACATCTGCATCTCGATAGTTCCGTAATACCGGCAGCAATGGTGCGACGCCCATGCCGCCTCCAACAAGTGCGATCCGTCCGGGCTGTTCCAATGATGGAAATCCATTACCAAACGGACCTTCTAATAATACTCGCTGTCCTGCATCCAGCTCCGCCAATAACGCTGTCCCTCGTCCATGCACCCGATACAAAAAAATAATCTCCCGTTCATTCCGATCATGAATGCTAATCGGTCGCGACAATAACGGATAACGATCTCCCCGGTAGCCGTCGTCACAACGCAGCATGTAGAATTGCCCCATCTGTCCGGCATACGTTCCAGCAACAGTCATACGATATATGTCATGACTTAGTCGTTCATTGCTCACAATTTGTCCCATATTCATCCGCCCCCTTTGACCGCCATCTATCATAACAGCCAAGGTGCATCGAGGTTGTAATTCTTCTCACAACAGAAGCGGAAAATGCAATAAGATTCACTATTTTTCTAACAAGTATGCCGTTGTCTAGCTTCACTTGCTTGTTATATGTGTACCGAATTACCGAACCAACCAATGTACAAAGGCGGGCATAACGACATACATACCCAGTACTCCAAGTGCGATCAGCAGCATGATCGTCAAATGAATCCGGCGATGCATAACGAGCACAGCGATATATTCGCGAATAAACGCACCCGGCAAATAATACGGAGCCGTATGCGTACCAATTCCATCGCCATTGATTCCTGCTACACGCGCATAGATACCGGCACGGAATACGTGAAAATTATTAGTCACAAACACGCAGCTATACGAGCGACCTTGCATGATTTCTTCGATCAGCATGCGCGAATAGCGCATATTTTGCAACGTATTCGTGGAGCGATCTTCGACAATAATATGGTTGTCAGGAATGTCGTATTCTAGCAAATACAGCCGCATCGCTGCCGCTTCAGATATCAGTTCGTCCGCTCCCTGTCCGCCAGATACGACAATCATCGGTGCTTTGCCCAATTGTTGCTGCTGACGATACAGCTCAATACCGCCATCGAGTCGGCTGGCAAGCAAAGGCGGCACTCGATCTTTGATCAGCCCGCTACCAAGCACGATCACATAATCGGTCAGATAGCCCGGACGGTGAATATTGTACAGCAGCGATGATACGAGATAGCAGATAACTAGAAAGCCAAAATAAATCATATACAGCTCCAACATCACGACCGGCAATTGCAACCAGCGTACTGGCGGTACGATCAATGTGAGAACTGGCACGACAATAATCCCGATTCCAACTACCGCTGGCAGCAGATTACGCAGCTTCCAGCCTTCTTTGCCCAGCAAAATCCGCCCGTTGTATACTAGTCCGACAGCAACGCCAAGGAGCAGCAATGGTGACATGAGCAGCACGATCAGCAATAGAAAGATACTGGCATATTGCCAGAATCCTTGCAGATTGCTGACGAGGTATAATGCTATACCAAACAGCAATGCTAGCAGCCCGCTCGTCAGATACACCCCATTTTGCAGGCGTCTGCGGTCTACTGCATAGCTGATGCCGAATAGCACCAACAGGATGACAGCCAATCCCAGTATATACATTTCCGTTTCTCCCCTATCCCGTATAATCCACCATGATCTCTGTATTGTATCTATGCGGCATCATTGCCGGTGCCGGTTGTTACGTGTCTCTCTTATTAAAATGTTCTGCTTTTATACTACCACGTCTATCGCACATATAACCTTACAACAATGTAAGCCACACGTAAGCCAAATCGATCCCGTCTAATCTGCGTTCACGATATGATGAACTCATCTCAAAAACGCGAAAGGATGTGGATGAAATTGAAAAAATGGATCCTTGCATTATCGTTAGTTGCTGTAGCAGGTGTCGCTGCTTTGAGCGTTGGAATGTATCACCTGTTGTCGGATCAAGATCGTGCCAAATTGAACCCGTTTGTAAAGGAACAATATTCGTATGTGAAGATAGATAATTCCGCCGTACCCGCCAATACCAAGGACGACGATATGGTCGAATACACATTACCCGCATGGAGCGAAAACGGAACCGTACAGAACACCACATTTAACGGAATGAAGAAATTGCGTGAAGGCGCCTATATCCAGCTGATAGCCAAAGGCGGCTACATTAACTCCTACAAGGAAGTCACCGCTGACCAGCTACCTGAAACGATACGCTCCCATTTCACCGAAGATTCTGGCAAAGGTACAGCTACAAGTACGAGCAATGATACCAACGCTGCTACTCAACAATAGAATGTCAGGTTACACTTGTGTGGCTTATTCATTGCATGTTATCCCATCTGGAGCTGACTCCGGGTGGGTTTTCTGTGTAATAATAACTGGGATGGTACTAGAAGTATACTGGTACGTGATTGCGTTTCGCTTGCCAATGGAGTAGACCTTTATTTCTAATGAGTTACCCTTTATTTCTAAATCGATACTATCCAACAGGAGACGAGAACTATGCAGAAAATCATGATCGTAGAGGATGACCGCAAAATCGCTGGTCTGCTGCAAACTCATATAGAACGTTATGGCTTCGAGGTGATTGTGACGGAGCAGTTTGACCGTGTACTGGAGCAATTTCAACAGATCAAGCCGGATCTGGTTCTGCTGGATGTGAATCTGCCGAGCTATGACGGGTATTACTGGTGCCGTCAGATTCGCAGCCACTCCATCTGCCCGGTGCTGTTCATCTCGGCACGCGCCGGGGAAATGGATCAGATTATGGCACTGGAAAATGGTGCGGACGACTATATTACCAAGCCGTTCGATTACGGCATTGTGATGGCGAAGATTCGTAGTCAGCTACGCCGCGCCTATGGTGAGTACGCTACCCGTCAAGAAGAACGACTTGTACAAAAGCTCGGCTTGACGCTGTATCCCGAACGACTGGAATTAATATATGCTGACCACACTGTTCCGCTGACCAAAAAAGAAGCAGATATTATCGAGAGTCTACTAGAGCGTTATCCACGTGTTGCCAGTCGGGAGGCACTACTGGAAAAGCTATGGGATGACCAGAACTTTGTCGACGAGAATACGCTCAACGTCAACATCACTCGGGTACGCAAAAAATTGCAGGAGCTGGGGCTAGAGCAAGCGGTGGAAACGGTACGCGGAATCGGCTACCGATTGCAGATGGATCATAAACGTGAAACGGGGCGTGACCCGGTATGAGGCTATTTTTCCGCGAACATCGGTTACTGCTGCTCATGCAGGGTGTGGTGCTGTTTGGCGCGTTAGGCATTTACTGGCTGGATGGGTATCACCATGTACTGCCAGCGCTATATTCAGTCTTTCTCGGGCTGTTTCTGACGGCATTGTATTTGGCATACCAGTATGTCAGTCGGCGGCAATATTATCGTGTACTCAGTCAGCCGTTATCTTCACCAGAGGATATATTGCAGCGTACCGACCAGACTCCGATTGGCGAAGCACTGCAAACGCTGCTGCGGCATCAGTATCGATATTATCATGAGCAGCTAGACAGCAATCGGCGTGAGCAGCAGGAGCATCTGACTTTTATGGATCAGTGGGTACATCAGATGAAGACACCGCTGGCAGTAATTGAATTAACGGTACAGCAGGTGGACGAACCGGAGTTTGCCAGCATTCGCGAGGAATTGGAGCAGATGCGTGCCAACCTGAATATGGTGCTGTATATGGCGCGGCTGCGTAATTTTCAGCAGGATTTTCATATCAAAACGCTATCGCTATCCCGCCTTATTAGCGAAGTGGTACATGATCACAAGCGCTCCTTTATCCGTAACGGGGTATATCCAGAGGTGAAGGAACCAGACGGCGAGCTGGTTGTGGAATCGGATGAGAAATGGCTCTTTTTCATGCTATCGCAGATTGTGCTGAATGCGGTCAAATATTCATCCGGTAGCGGGCAAAAGGTACATATCACTTCCTTCGTCCGTGCCGGGCATGCCGTCGTACAGATTCGCGATCATGGCGTCGGCATTCCGTTGGCAGATCGAACGCGGGTATTTGATGCTTTTTTCACCGGAGAAAATGGACGGCATTTCCGTGAATCGACCGGAATGGGGCTGTATTTGACACAGGAAGCAGCGAAGCGGCTAGATCATCAGCTAGAGCTGGAATCGACACCGGGGGAAGGCACTACGTTGCGTATCGTCTTCCCTTCGTATCAACGGCGTGCAGCTACGAATCTGCAAGAGCCAGACAACCTTACAACAGTGTAAGGTACATGAAAGGCAATTCGATAGTTGTCTGGCTCCCCTCTCTCCTATACTGAGATTATAACGTTCCACGCATTCGGAACACGTACATTAAGGGAGGATTCACTTATGCTGCAAGTAAACCGGGTCAGTAAAGTATATGAAGGCAAAGTGTCATACAAAGCACTCACCGATATTCAATTTACGATTCAAGATGGTGAGTTCGTCGGGATTATGGGACCATCCGGCAGTGGCAAAACGACACTGCTCAATATGATCGCTACGATTGATCAGCCGACAACTGGCGATATTCTAATCGGCGGACGCAATATTAATAACATGCGCAAAAATGAACTGGCGCAATTTCGCCGCCGTGAGCTAGGATTCGTCTTTCAGGACTTTAACCTACTGCACACGTTGACCGTGGAGGAGAATATCGTGCTACCACTCACATTGGACGGACGTCCAGTGCGCGAAATGAAGGAAAAAGCAGCTGTGATTGCCGAGCGACTGGGCATCAGCGGCATCATGAACAAACGTACCTTCGAAATCTCTGGCGGTCAGGCGCAGCGGACAGCGATTGCTCGCTCTATGATTCATGCACCGCAATTACTGCTGGCAGATGAGCCGACTGGTAATCTCGACTCCAAAGCGGCGCGTGATGTGATGGAGATGCTAGAGCAGATCAACCGCGAAGAGCAGAAAACGATGATGCTGGTTACGCATGACGCGGTAGCTGCCAGTTATTGCAGTCGGGTGATCTTCATCCGTGACGGTCATCTGTACAGCGAGATTCATCGCGGCGACAATCGGCAGGCATTTTTCCAGAAAATCATTGATACACTGTCGTTGTTAGGGGGGCATTCCAGTGACATTTCGTCAATTCGCGTGTAATAACGTCCTTCGTAACAAACGTCTGTATGCTGCCTATTTTCTGAGCAGCATGTTCACGGTGATGATCTTCTTCACATTTGCCATTTTCGCCTACCATCCGGCGATGAGCGGCAGCGATGTGAATCAAAATGCACAAGCGGCATTATCGACGTCCAAATGGCTAATCTACGCCTTCTCGTTCTTTTTCGTACTGTATTCGATGGGCTCCTTCCTGAAGACACGCAAGCGAGAATTCGGTCTGCTCATGTTGCAGGGCATGTCGCCCGGTCAACTGCGCCGCATGGTGTTCATGGAAAATATGCTGATCGGCTTCGGCGCTACGATTGGCGGAATTGCACTTGGTCTTATATTTGCCAAAGCGATTCTGCTAATCGGGGAAAATGTGTTAGTACTGAGCCAAAAGCTTAGCTTCTACGTGCCGATGCAAGCGATTGGACTGACAGTGTTGTCCTTCATGCTACTATTCATGCTCATCTCGCTATTTATCTCGACGGTGCTGCGTAGCGGTACGCTCATCCAGCTCATTCGTAGCAATCATGCAGGCAAAAGCGAACCACGCGCATCGATGGTGCTGTCGCTGCTGGTCATTATTTTGCTCGCCATCGGCTACGGTCTGGCGCTCGTCATTAAGGATACGATGGTCATCCAACTGTTACTGCCCATCATCGTCATGGTCAGCATCGCTACGTATCTGCTATTTACACAGCTCAGCGTCTATATCATTCGCGCAATGAAGCAGCGGAAACATCTATTCTGGCGCAAAACGAATATGCTGCTGTTCTCCGATCTGTCGTATCGAATGAAGGACAATGCACGTACGTTCTTCCTTGTCGCTATGGTATCGACCGTGGCGTTCTGTGCCATTGGCACGTTGTATGGACTACAATCCGTATTTGATAAAAGAATTATGTACACGAATGACTACGATATTACGTATTACGCCCCCACAGAAGATCAACAAAGCACTAGCCGTGCGCAAATGATCTCACAGCAATTACAAGCGAACGGTATTACTGCTAAAGCATTAGACGCTACGCTGAACCGATACGCATTCACAGACGGACACGGCAATGTGACCGTACTGGGCGTCAATGAATTCAACCGCTTGTTGCAAACGCTTGGACAGGAACCGATTCAAGTCACTGGCAATGACGCCGCCCTGATCACTTCAGACGCTGAAAATGCAAAGACTATCGAACTGAGCAACCGCGTATTGGAAACGAATAGCGGCATCGCTGTCCAGAGTACACGCCCCATCGTCTCGCAAGTTGTACCCGGAACGACTGTAGCACTGGTCATTCCAGACAAGCTGTATGCGCAGATAGGCAAGCCGCAATCTAGTGAACATGTATATGTATGGCAAACGGATGCCAGTAAAGATCAGCTGCTACAAGCAGCCAAATCGATCATGACCCTGATCCCGCAATCAGATGCGGATACTTACGTAAATATCCCTACCGTTACGCTGTATCAACTGCAAAGCCTGTACGGTATCGCGCTGTTTATCGGTTTATTTATCGGGATTGTGTTCTTCGTATCGGCGGGCAGCTTTCTGTATTTCCGGTTGTACAGCGATCTGGATGAAGACAAAGAGAAATTCCGCGCCATCGCCAAGCTTGGTCTGACCGACCGCGAGTTGAATAGGGTGTTAACGCGTCAGATTGTACTGTTGTTCTTCGCTCCCATCGTCGTTGCCATTGTTCATGGTGCGGTGGCGCTGACTACATTGTCGCATATTTTACAACGATCACTTGTACAGGAATCAGCGATGGTACTCGGTATATTTTTCCTGATTCAGCTGATGTACTTCTTCATCGTACGCTTCTTCTATATTAAGCAGATACGTTCGGCACTGCGTTAAATTACTGTATGTTCCAGAATATACGGCTTGTACCAATAAGCTGAAATTATAACGGTTGTCGCCGATCGCTATGTCATGATTACGATGAATGGAACTGTATATGCAAAGCAAAAAGCCTTCTCCTGTCATGTAGCGGAGAAGGCTTTTTGCAATGAATACAATGCACTACTACATTACGTAGCAATGACGTTATGATGTGGACGCAGCAGCATCTGCTTCATTATCAGTATTGCCTGCTGCTCCGCTATCTCGGAATTTCACATGAATCTGTACAATTTCCGAGCGAGTTCCGGTACGGATCGGTGTGCCCCAGAAGCCGAAGCCGGATGATACGATGGAGTGCAACTGTCCCTTTTGCAGATGACCCCAATCATTCTCAAAAATACGATTTGTGATCAATGAGAACGGCGCCATCTGTCCACGATGTGTGTGCCCGGATACAACCAGATCGGTGCCCAGCTTCTGCTCGGCATCCAGCTCATACGGCTGGTGATCCAGCTCATACGGCTGGTGATCCAGCACGATCACCGGATGTGTATGATCGACTTCATCCAGTAGCTTGCCGAGTTCTGTACGCGGACGGTCGCTATAATCGCGGCGACCAACGAGAGTGATTCCATTGTCCAGCACGACCGATTCGTCGTACAGCACATGCAGATTACTTTTGTTCAATACATCGACCAGATCCACGCCTTGTTCAAAACGGTCATGATTGCCAAGCGAAGAATATACGGGTGCTTGGAAGCCTTTTAAAATCTCTGGAATATCCGTCTTACTGTAATACAGCAAATTGTCGTCGATAATGTCACCGGGCAGCAAAATGAGATCGGGATTCAGCGCATTCACCCGTTCCACCAGTCTCCTCGCGTGACTTTCATTGGACAATGCCCCAAAGTGCATATCGGATGCCATCACAATATTCATCTCGGACGGACCGTTTACAGGCTTATCAATCGTGATGGAATAATTCCGTACAACTGGACTATACGCATTGTACATGCCGATGCTGAGTGTGATCACGAAGCCTGCCAGCGATACCCAGCCCGCCCATACGACCATTGTCGACATCGACCATGGGGTCAATCGCAGCACCAACAGGATCAGATTCAGAATCGGCAACCATAAGATGGAGAAATACAATATCGCGATCCAAACTGCACCAATCCATTTAAATGCAACGATCTCCCGTTGCCAGAAGCCGAGAAACATCGAATACGCCAAAATAACGAGTACAATGACCCAGATATAACGCGGCAGCATATGCTGTGGAAATAGCGTCGCCAACCATACCCAGCCATTCCACCCGATGTATAGCAAAATCAGATGATATACAACAAGAATAACAATTCCCATCCACAAAATCGGTATCCCCTATCCGAGCGTTTCATTGAATGCTATCGTATCAAGAGTCTTTTTAGATTTGGAAGCATTGACGGCTCATACAGATAGTATATAACGTTGGCAGGCAATGTACAAAACGTAACGGGGATCAAGAAAGTAAGCGGGTAACGGCTGAATAGGCGGATGATGGTTGTAGGTGGTGTCAGTGGATCGGATAAACGTCTCTCTAATAACACTTTTATAAGTTATATTTGTATATATAAGTGTACAGATGTGCAGTTATATGTACTTATGTAGTGAAAATATATTCTTAAAAACGTGTTTTATCTCTTTTATTATCGACTTATATACGATAAAATACACGTAAATACATATCAATCATCTCACTAGACATCTACTCATTTGATCCCAACCGGAGGCGTACTTATGAACGAACTACTTGATCCTAAAAACGATTTTCTTTTCAAACGTATCTTTGGCAGTGAAGAAAATAAAGATGTGCTACTGGCATTTTTGAACCGCACCTTTGATCATGCTGGAAAACCGCCACTACGAGAAATTATTTTGCTCAACTCGTATACGGACAAAGATTCGCCGCTCGACAAGCAGTCTATTTTTGATATTCATGCTCGTACGGATGATGGGCAGTTAATCAACATCGAGATGCAGCTATTTAACAACTACGATATGGAGAAGCGCACGCTTTATTATTGGAGCAAGCTATATTCCAGTCAGCTGTTTGAAGGTAATGCGTACAAACAATTACGCAAATGTGTTACCATCAATGTACTAGACTATGCATTTTTGCCAAGTGAGCAATATCATAATGTGTTTCGATTGAGTGAGGATACAAGCGGGATCCATTTGACCGACGATATGGAGCTTCATTTTCTGGAGTTACCTAAGCTAGACAGCAGTACCTTGTCTGCGCAAGATGGCGGATTGATCAACTGGTTGCTTTTTCTGAAATATACGGATTCCGTAAACTGGGAGGAATTAGCGATGAATGAGCCACAATTGAAAAAAGCGATGAATACGTTAGAATTTCTAAGTCAGGATGAACAGGCACGCATGGAATATGAATCCCGTCAAAAAGCATTGCGAGACGAGATTTCTCGGCAGGAATATGCACGGGATCGTGGACTGGAAGAGGGACGTCAGGAAGGAATTCGACAGGGAATCGAACAAGCAAAGCTAGAATCGGCTCACAAAATGCTGAAAATGGGGCTGGAAATCGCGATGATTGCTGAAGCCACTGGATTGTCTCAGCAGCAGATTGAAGCTTTGCGTGCTGTAGAGGAATAATTGGCTTTCAACTGCCCGTCTGTTATCTCTCCAGCGTATCCTAAATAATAAAGGACGACTCTATCATTAGAGTCGTCCTTTTGCTTGTGCAAAGTATCTGGTCTGTTAGATAGCGAGTCTTCATTCTGAGTCATTCCCCAAAACGCTAAACCGATATCGTATAACAGCAAGTAGCATTAACCGCCGACTTTGATCTCCAGCAGCTCGTAATGGAATGTACCCATCGGCGCTTCAAATGTAATCTTGTCGCCTGCCTGATGTCCCATCAGTGCTTTACCGAGTGGACTTTCGTAGGACAATTTGTTGTTGGACAGATCGGCTTCCGCCGGACCTACCAGCTGGTATTCCAATACTTCATCAAATTCAATATCTTTTAATACGGCAACCGAGCCGAGCACGACACGGGAAGTATCGATATTGGTCGCACTAATCACACGCGAGTTGCGCAACATGCGCTCCAGTGTCAAAATGCGAGTTTCCATAAACGCCTGATCTTCCTTGGCGGAATGATATTCGCTATTTTCCTTCAGATCACCATAACTGATTGCAGTTTTCAGGCGGGCAGCCAATTCCTGACGGCGTGGGCCTTTCAACTCTTTTAATTCATCTTCCAGTTTGGCGAGACCTTCGGGGGTCAAAATTACTTCTTCATTTTCGTTTGCCATCTACTCTCAACTCCTTATGCTCCATTATACCTTAACCTAGCCTCTTTTCTCCTCTTTCCGTCAAAATTAAATATGGGAGCGCCTTCTTTTCCGGCGCTAAGGGCATATCTCGCCCGTTGAATACCGATCTAGCGCCAAAAAACAGCGGAAAACAGACGATTTTGCGCATGTACACAGGATTTTCACCGGATATGGCGCAAATGCCACTTTTTGCCCTTGCCCATATGGCATTTATATTATATTCTTTTGGTTCGTCCGTTTGCAGGAGGTGTAAGTACATTCAAAACGTAACATAGTCATCCTCTGGAAGCAGATAGCTCAGACGTTTGTCATTTGCAAACGCAAGGTGCGATGAAATGGAATTTTGCGCAAGCAAATCATTTTACCGCTCCGATCTAAAGCTATCGTGCGGCCTTTTGCTGTCTCTTCCAGAACAACTCCAGCTACAACGATATCAAGGAGGTTTAACGTGTCCAATATAACCAAGCAAGAAATTGTGGACAGCGTCCCGCAGCGCGGCTTTTTCGGTCACCCACGCGGACTGTTCACCCTGTTTTTCACAGAATTTTGGGAGCGCTTTTCTTATTACGGAATGAGAGCGATCCTGCTTTATTACATGTATTATTCGATCAGCCAAGGCGGTCTTGGCATTGATGAGACGACCGCTACGGCGATTATGTCCATTTACGGATCACTGGTGTATATGTCCGGTATTATTGGTGGCTGGTTAGCCGACCGTGTATTCGGTACATCCAGAGCGGTCTTTTTCGGTGGTGTGCTAATCATGCTCGGGCATATCGTGCTTGCCATACCAGGCGGTGCGAGTCTGCTATTCACATCCATGGCGCTGATCGTACTCGGAACCGGCTTGCTGAAGCCGAACGTCTCCACGATTGTAGGCGAAATGTACAGCGAACAGGATAATCGCCGGGATGCTGGATTCAGCATCTTCTATATGGGGATCAACCTGGGCGGCTTCCTCGCTCCGCTAATTGTCGGTACCATCGGGATGAACATCAATTTCCACTTCGGCTTCGGTCTGGCGGCAATCGGGATGTTTATCGGTCTGCTCGTCTTTATTTTCACCCGGAAAGGCAGTCTTGGTCTTGCTGGTACAGTGGTTCCGAATCCGATGAATCCGCAGGAACGGAAAAAGGTGGTCACTACTCTCGTCATCGGTGCAATCGTCATTGCAATCATTGCGGCGCTGGCGATCTCGATGGGCTGGCTGACGCTGGAATCGTTCGTGCTCGTCGTTGCCGTGCTCGGGGTATTGATTCCGATTTGCTATTTTGTCGTGATGTATCGCAGTCCGAAAACGACGGATGTGGAGCGTTCGCGTCTGACTGCATATATCCCGCTGTTTATCGCTTCGGTAATGTTCTGGTCGATTCAGGAGCAAGGATCGACGATTCTGGCTCGTTTTGCCGATAAGCGTACCCAGCTTGATTTTATGGGTATTCATATTTCGCCAGCGTGGTTCCAATCGCTGAATCCACTGTTTATTATCGTGCTGGCTCCGGTATTCGCTTGGCTCTGGCTGAAGCTGGGAGATCGTCAGCCATCAATTCCGCGTAAATTCGCGTTTGGTATTTTGTTCGCGGGTCTGTCGTTCCTTGTGATTCTGCTTCCCGCTTACTTTGGCGGTGAGAATTCACTCGTTAGCCCGATCTGGCTCGTACTGAGTTACTTTATCGTTGTGCTTGGTGAGCTGTGCTTGTCACCAGTTGGTCTGTCCGCGACGACCAAGCTGGCTCCGGCAGCATTCTCTGCTCAGACGATGAGCCTCTGGTTCCTGTCCAATGCGGCAGCGCAAGCGGTCAACGCTGTACTCGCCAATTTCTATCATGAAGAGACCGAGATGATCTACTTTGGCGTCATCGGCGGTCTGGCAATTCTGCTTGGTATCGTACTGTTCGCCCTTTCACCGAAGATTCAAGGGTATATGAAAGGCGTGAAATAACACGTTGATCGATCATTAACAGATATTTAGATGTCTGCACTCTGAACTCAACACTCAACACTCAACAAATGTACAACAAAAAGGATGGATCAGCGCATCATAATGCGCCTGATCCATCCTTTTTTATTATCATTTTGCAAAATACATCACAGTTTGTTCCATGGAACATTCGCCCATAATAAGCTTATTTCCATTTATTCCTCTTGAAATTATCCAGCCAGCTTCTCATTTCAATCCTTCAACATTTCAACAACTTAGCCGAAGCGCTTCGTTTTATACCAGCTTGTTTTGCGACCAGTGAAAATATCCACTAGCAATGAGTAGAACGCTTTGATCGAGATAATCAGGAACAGCTGCGCATACGTAAAGTACGAAATGCATGACAGCACGAAGTTCTGCGTATTGCTCTGCCCGATATCCGATGCCAGTGCCAGATTGATCTGCAATACATAAATGTAATACATCAGCGCCCACGAAATGACGAGATAAATATACACATCCCCGACAAACTGGAACGGTGATACAACACCCGGATGGAACAGCGCAATCACCTGATACACAATGTTCGCAATAAAGATAATGTCCGATACGATAATGGCGATCATAAACCAGAAATAACTTGCCGCATAATACAGCACTTGAATTTTGATCCGCCAGCTAGAGCCGTTGAACAGATGGTGAATATTGTCCAGAATGACGCGGTAATTGCCCTTCGACCAGCGCTGCCGCTGACTCATATACACACTGAGCTGCTCCGGCTCCTGCTGGTACGCTTCCGCCTGCGGTGCCAGCGCAATCAACTTGCCACGGGTCAAAATATCAAACGTAATCGCTGTATCCTCGGTAATCGCATCCGGGTCCCAGCCGCCGATATCCTGAATCAATGCTGTTTTGACAATAAAATTCGTACCGGGAATCGTACCCACCTTGAACAGCTCCCACAGCCCAGTGTGATGCACACGCTGAATCGTCACCAGCTCCAGATTGATACAACGCGACAGAAAGTTTTGCCCACGGTTGCGCGCTTTGTTGCGTCCGAATACCGCGCCGTACCGTCTTGGCTTTTCCAATGCTTTTTGCATCAGGAACATGAGCGCATTTTGCTCCGGAGCGGCGTCAGCGTCATATACACAGATCCAATCGCCCTTGGTATGCTTGAGCGCTTCGTTCAAGGCACCGGATTTGCCGCCTGTACCTTTACGGTCGATGATCATAAAATCACGATGGGCATATTCCGGGCGTTCTTTAAGTCGAGTGAGCGATTCCACCGTGCCGTCAGAGCAATTGTCGGCGATGACGATGACCTGCACTTTGTAATGAGGATAATTCATATTGAGAATATGCTCAGTCGTAATGCCGACTACGATCTCCTCATTGTGTGCTGGCACCATCACGGTGACGGTCGGATAGTGCTCCATCGTTTCTGGGATCACGATGCCCATTTTATTTTGCCGATTCATAAAACGGATTGCGCCTGCCATGATGACGATCGCTTCCAGCACTGCAATCCAGATGCTGATGATCGAGAATATCAGTATGCCATCTGCCATTGGCTCATCCCCGCCCCCGTTTATATTTGCGATTCACATGGCTGCGAAACCGCAGCGTCGCTATCGTCAATATCAAGATCGCTACACCGAACATCGAACTTACCACAATACATAAAGGTATAAACCAGCTGGTATACGCCATATTGCATCTTCTCCCAATCTTCATTTTGAACCGGATCAGATGTATTCACCAATCAGGTCCGTTTCCGTATTGCGTTCCAGTGCGGCGATCACACCGTCCAGACTTTCATATTTCTCAAATTGTTCCGCGTGAAACACCAGCGCACCCGAGCGAACGACAAGCTGTAATTCCTGTGCTGACAAATCTGGAAAATAGACATCCATCATCGCATCGCGAATCCGGCGCGTCAGCGGTTGCAAGTAATCCTTATTCGTCATCGGGCAAATGATAATAAACCTTCCGTTATCGATAGCGAACTTGTAATCCTCAAACCGGATCTGCTTCTGAATCGTGTCCGACAGCAGCAATAACAGTCGCGCATACCCCGCCGAACCGACCGATTCGCGTACCAACGGCAGAAATTCAATCTTGAACATAGCGATGCAGAAGTTATACCGATCCGCATACCGCCGTGCCAGATTGGAATGCTTGATCAACGCTTCATTCAGTGCCGTCTTGTTACCAAGCGTTGTATCAATATCCAGCTGCGGCGTTACATCCTGCAATTGTTCCAAGCGTTCCGCCAGCCGTCGGTCACCAATCAGACTAAGCTTAATGAGCGAGCCGACCAGCACATTCGCCGGAATGAGAAATAAATGAAAAAAGACGATCGGATTCAGCGGCGCATACGTCACCATCCATACAAAATAACTGACCATAAAGATAAAAATAAATACGACGGAAATACCTCTTGGCAACCATAAGCCTGCTGCCAAGCCAACCAGCGAGCCGATAGCGATACTTAACTCAAGCACGCCAAATTGCTGGTTCAAATACACATTCCACAAAACAACCAGCTGCTGGATCACCGCAATGGCAATCAACAGCGAATAGCCAATCATCGTGCGGCGTAACGGGATACGATTCTTCATCCGTTCTCTTCCTTTTCTCCATGTTTTAACATCAATGCTGCAATGACGTTTCAGCTAGCAATGCTTGCAGATCGTCAAACGCATGCGTATTGCCATCCGATACATACCCGCCTGCATACGGACCGTCTGCTGTACGGAAAGCCGTCATACGTGTATACAGCTGATCCGCCCACTCCCGGTCATTCATTTGTAGTGCCAGCAAGATCGCAAGCCCATACACCGCAGGCGATTCATAATCTACCGCCCGCGTATGGTCAGCCGCATGATAACGCCCGTACAGCTTGCCGTCCTGCTGAAACTGCTGCTTCATAAAGTCCACCAGCTTCTGTGGTGGCTGCTTCAGCTCTGTCAGATGTAGCCCAATGATCAGCTGGTCGATCAAATTGACTTCTTTGTCATACATATATGTGCCGTCGCTCACCTGATACAACCGCGGATAAAATAATCCATCATTCGGAATCTGGCGCAGCAATTGAAGATGCTTATCCACCTGCGCCGCGTCAGCCAGCCCCACCTTCTGCATCTGCTCCAAGACAGCCGTATCGATATACGTCAAACTTAACTGATCCGCAGAGGTACGATGTTGAAAATCATAATAGTCTACCAGATATCCGTTATTCAGCCCGTGCTGCCAGAGCGTATCGGTAATCTGTTTGGCGGTATTCAGGTATTCTGGCTGCTGCCAGCGATCATACGCATCCAGCAGGGCACCGACAATCCGCAGATCGTCGCCCAATGCGTATGTACTCACCCGCGATGTACCATCTTCCTCAAGCTTCCAACGAATATAGTGCTGCGGCGAAAGGAAATACGTCGTCAGCAGCTCATATGTCTCGTGAAAAGAAGTCGAGTCGTCCTGCAACAAATTGTACTGCATCCATATTCCGACGGACTCGGACAGTGCCTCCCGCCCGGCAACGATATTCGGATCAGTAGACGGTTCTGCTTGTAAATACGATGCGATTGTGCCGTTGGCATTGCGCATGTAGTTGTCCATGAATTGTGCAGTGGAAGGGATCGCTGGTCTCATCATATAACGCGCGGTAAAGAATATCGCAACTCCCAGCACCGCAATGATCAATATACTTATCATCACCCGTGCGCGACGGGACGATAAAGTGCGCATAAGCGCCTCCTTTGCTTGTATTTGTTCCAACATTTACATGTTCCATCCGAACTTGTCTTTTCTATATATTCGATTTATTTTGACATATTCCAGACGGTACGCCTAGTAGGATTACAGTTTTGTCACTAACTGAATAGCTGTATGACAGCTTAGCTTATTGCTCAGCATTGACGCGGGTTTGACCAACATACATACGTACAAATAACTCTATGAAATCCGAAAAAGACACCCTTTTTATTGCAAAAGGGTGCCGATCTCTGTTTGTTCATTTTTATACGCGGCTGTTATACCTGCGACTTCGCATCATATACGCTCACCGATTGCAGTGTCGGACACCAGCGCGAACCCGTAATCGTGATACGCAATCGGCGACAATGTTGCGGAGAAAAGCGGCAAATACATTTGTAGCCTACCACCGTACCGGTATGAATCTGCTGCCAGCCGTCTTCTTCCGAGAACACGTCCACTGTAAACTGCTCAATCCGTTGCCCGGATACGATATGCTCCATCAATACGATCCGGTCAAATGTAAATGCATCTCCCAGATCCAGCTCAATCGTTGCCTGCTCGGTTCCCTCTGCTGCTTGCCACCACGTATCGCCCCGCCCATCGGTTATGCAGCTACCTTCATGCTGGGAGTCGTCAAAGGTGGATGCCTGTACATGCGCATGAAGCGCCAGATCGTGCTCATAATAACGCGAGATGCGCTCTCCCAATCCCCGCAGCGCCTGCACATCATGTTCATGAATCAGACCACGACGATCCGGCGGCAAATTAAGCAGGAAACAGGAATTACCGCCCACGGTGCGCTCGTACAGTTCCATCAGCGTATCCGCATCCTTGACCTGTCCATCCTCTGTTGCATGGTAAAACCAGCCTGGACGAATCGATGTATTCACCTCTGCTGGATACCAGATCAGCTCCTCTGCTTCGGCAATGACCTGCCGACTGCCGAGATCGTCCTCATCCGAATTGATACGACTGGCAAAAGCGGCATCGTCTTCTGTTTGCGACTTCTCCTGAATCTTCTCATTGTCCCGCATCGAAGCAGGCACAACGCTCCATTCAGATGTGCGCGTATGCCCAGCTTCATTGCCACACCAGCGCACATCCGGTCCGCACACCGAGATCACTGCCTGTGGCTGGTGGCGGCGGATGACATCGTAATATCGATCCCAGTCATATACCTGCCGTTTCCCATTGAGCCCTTCCCCACATGCACCGTCAAACCAGACGCTAAAAATATCCCCATACCCAGTCAACAATTCTTCCAGCTGATGTACAAAATAGTCATTATACGCTTCGGAGTCGCCGTAGCTGCGTTCATGTCGATCCCATGGTGATAGGTATACGCCAAATTGTAAGCCATATTCACGGCACGCTTCTGATACCTCACGCACTAGATCACCCTGTCCTTGTTGCCACGGACTCTTGCGAACCGAATGATCCGTATACTGACTTGGCCACAGGCAAAAGCCGTCATGATGCTTGCACGTCAGAATCAGCCCTTTCATTCCAGCAGCATGACACGCTTGCACCCACTGGGACGCATCCAGCTGAGTCGGATGGAAGATCTCCGGCAATTCCGTACCGTCTCCCCATTCCCGATCTGTAAACGTATTGACTGTAAAATGAATAAATCCGTAAAACTCCAGCTGCTGCCATGCCAATTGCCTTGCCGAAGGAGCAACAACAGCCGCTTCCTTGATGGATATGCTCATTTTATCCTTCCTTTCGTGACTACAATTCGCTGCTATTTACCGAAGTAAGCACCGGGAGCATCATTACCGTTTTTCCGTCCTGCATAGTGTTGCTCCTATTTAACCTAAATCCGGTGTATCCGTCAACGTTACAATCGGCTGCTCACAACCGTGCAGCTCGAACAGAATCAATTCATTATCACCGATTCGTAGCAATGGCGCCGGAATGTACAACGTACGCTGCGGACCCGCCTGCCAGTATCGTCCCAGATGGAAGCCATTAATGTAGGCAATCCCTTTGCCCCAACCATCTGTCCGCAAGAACGTATCCTGCGGTTGCTCCACATGCAACACCCCACGGTAAAAGACGGGAGCATGAGCAGCCTGAAGTGCGTACTCGCGATGGTAGAGTTCGCTATTCGTCGGCGCTTGTGAATCTGTGGCAAAGGAAGGGGCTGCATAGGGTTCTGTCCAAGTGGAATCTGTTCCCTTTGTCGGCTCGGCAATAAATGACCATGGAGACGCTGCCGCCATGCGTAAGTTGCTCCATTGCAGATGGTCCAGCTGATCCAGTGGCAGCGGACGAATGATCCAGTTATGTACATACTGATTGCCATGCCGGACGCCGCCGACTAGCCCCTTGGGATCGTGCAGCAGTGGGCCGTAATTGATGCGTCCCATATTTTCCACCAAAATATCCAATTGCACACTTGCCTTTGGAATTGCCAGCACCAGTGGTTTCGGATTCCAGCGTTCTACCGTACCGAGATATTGTCCGTCGATCCATACCTGCGCCCGATCTGCCAGCTGCGGCAGATGCAGCTCCATCTCTTCGCGCGGGCCGGGAATATTCGCTGTGTACAAAATATATCCATACGCTTGACCTAGCTTTTCCATCGGTTCCGGCCATGACGAGTATACTGGCGTCGATAGCACATCCAACTGCTGATCCAGTAACGCGTATTGTGTCAATTGCACTTCGCCATAACGATGCGACGGAATATGCTCCGGCAACTCCAGCGGCGGCAAGTCCACATACGCTTCCAGCACCTCCCGTACCGCATAAAACTTAGCAGTTGGACGACCACTCTCGTCCAGCAAGGCGTCGTAATCGTAACTACCTACCGTCGGCTCATATTGCTGAATATGATTCGCCCCATTGTAAAAGCCGAAGTTGGTTCCCCCATGAAACATATACAGATTCAGCGATGCCCCGCAATCCATAATCTCCCGCACAGCTTGCGCCGTATCTTCCGCCGAACGTGTCTGATGCGGCTCCATCCAGTGGTCAAACCAGCCATCCCAGAACTCCATTACCATTAGCGGCGCATGTGGCTGGTACTGTTGTAGCAGCTCAAACCCTTCGCGCGCACCAGAGCCAAAATTGACCGTTGCCAATACACCCGGAATCATACCGCCTTGCAGCATAAAATGCTCCGGTCCGTCGGACGTAAACAGCAGCACATCCATGCCGCGCTGGATCATGGCATTACGAATATATTCCAGATAGACGGTATCACTGCCATAGCTACCGTATTCGTTTTCGATTTGCAGTGCGATGATCGGTCCACCGTTTGTGCATAACAGCGGACGCAGCATTGGTAGCAACACATCATAGTAAGCATCTACTTTGGATAGATATGCCGGATCAGCCGTACGCAGACGCAAATGATGATCGTGTAACAGCCATGCGGGCAGTCCACCAAATTCCCATTCTGCGCAAATGTACGGACTGGGACGCACGATCACATGCAGCCCAAGCCGTCCCGCCAGTGTGACGAAGCCTTCCAGATCTGCTAATCCGGTAAAAACAAAATTCCCTTCTACCGGTTCATGCAGATTCCATGGTACATACGTCTCCACCGTATTCAGCCCACATGCTTTTAATTTTAGCAATCGATCTTCCCAGTATTCCGGCACAATACGGAAATAGTGCAGTGCGCCGGACAGAATACGTATCGGCTGTTCATCATATACGAAGTCATTGCCTTTGATCTCAAATTGACCCAAACCGCAGTCCTCCTAACACCTGTGATTACAACAATAGTATGAAACGAGTATGTTGCCGCGGATTACCCTTTGACGCCGCCCATCATCATGCCTTCGGTCAGACGCTTTTGTAGCAGCATGTATACGATCACCGTCGGCACCAGCACGATCACCAGCCCGGCAAACAAGGAACCCCAGTCAGTCGCATACTGCTGAATTTGCATCAGATTAGCAAGACCGATCGGGATCGTCTTTTTCTCATCGCTGGTCACTAACGTAAGTGCCAGCACGTATTCGTTCCAGAAATCGAAAAATCCGAATACGATCAATGTCACAATCGCCGGGCGTGTGATTGGCAAGATGATACGAAACAGAATGCCCATATAGCCCGCCCCGTCGATCAGCGCCGCTTCTTCAAAATCACGCGGAATCGACTTCATAAACCCGATCATCAGATACACGGAAAAGGACAAGCTGCCTGTCGCATACACCGCACTCAGCCAGAAGCGATTGTCCAGAATATTCAGATTGTTCATCATCATAAATAGCGGCACGATAATATAAGCACCACCGATAAACAACCCCGCCATATACAGATTGATGATCAGATTGCGTCCGCGAAAATGCATGCGTCCAAGTGCATACGCCGTCGGCAGCGCCGCTACTAGCAAAATGACCATCGACATGATGACCACCAATACCGAATTGAGCATATAATCCCCGATACGCGCTGTCGTAAAAGCATTCACATAATTTTTCCAGTTCAGGCTGGATGGCAGACTCCACGGACTTTCCATCACTTCCTGATTGGTTTTAAATGAAGCCAGTACATTCCACAGCAACGGATACAACACTACCGCCGATTGAATAAGCAGGAAGATACGCAATATCAGCTTGCCGATCGTTTGAAGGAACGGTTTGCCGGCAGAAGCCTCGCTGCGGATCTTTTCATTTTTGTGTTCTGCGGTCATATTCATCTCAGGAAGCCTCCCTCTGGGTTAATCGGTTGCTCAGTAGCGCCAGCGCAAAGGACACGATAAAAATAAATACGCCAATCGCCATCGCATACCCAAAGTTGGAATTGACGAATGCTTGCCCGTACATGTACGTCATCGCCACTTCCGAGCCGCGGTTCGGTCCGCCCGCCGTCATAATCGACACGATAATAAAGCTGATCGTCAGCACACCATTGATGCTGAATACGATCGTAATCCGAATAATCTCCCACAACATCGGCACCGTAATATGGATAAATTGCTGCACTGCTGTCGCGCCATCGATATTGGCAGCTTCATACAGATCAGGCGAGATACTGTCGATCCCCGCCATATACATAACCATATAATATCCAGCTGCTTGCCAGATCATCGTTACCGCCAGCGCCCACAATACGGTACGCTCATCACCAAGCCACGGCAACGCCCATTCACCCAGACCGATTACTTGCAGTCCAGAATTGAGAAACCCAATCGTCGGATGATAAATAAACGACCATAGAATCGCAATCACGACAAACGACAAAATACTCGGAAAGAAAAACAGCGTCCGATACACATTGCGCTCACGCAGCTTGGAACGCGTCAAGATCGAAGCGTTGATCAATGCCAGCGTCAGTGTGATCACAGGCACTACCAGCATCAGAAAGCCCGTATTGCGTAGCGATTTTAAAAATACAGCATCGTGAAACAAATCCGTAAAGTTCTTCAAGCCGATCCATTGCGGCGTATCCCCAATTCCCGTCCACAAATAAAACGACTTCTGAAATACCTCCACCGTCGGATACAGCTTGAACAATACTAACAGCGTCAACCCCGGCAGCAAACAAAACAGCAAAAACCACTGTCGCCTCGCTTTCATGCTCATCCCTTTTGACTCCTTTCCTACAAAAAGGGCAGTCTAGCTGCCCTTTACACGTCTCATCTTCAACAGCCAACGCTCTGCATGGCTTGTACGACTGCATGATTGCGCCATATACCAACTAGCCTAACTAGTGTATCTGTGCAAACACTATGCACTTGCGACACGGTTGCTTACGGACTCGTCGTTTGCAGCTCCTTGCCCAGTTCGGTGTACAGACTCGTCATCTGCTGTGCATACTGATCCAGCGTCAATTGTTTGTTCATGATCGAGGAGATCGGTACGTACACTTCCTCGCTCGGATTGTATTTGCTGCCTTTGGCGACTGATTTGAATGTGCCATTGACTGCGACGATGCCATCATCAACCGTTTTGTAGACGTTGTAGGTCGTCTCGGAAATATAAGGCTTGGCGAGATCCGGCGCTCCTTTGACTGCCAGTACAGCTTTGGAATGCTCTGCATTCAGCTTGATGCTGTCGTCGGTGTACAGGTATTTCAGAAATGCCTTCGCCAGCTCTGGATTTTTGGCTTTTGCCGGAATGACGATCTGTTCCACACTCGTCATTGCAGTTGTCGGTTTGCCGTCGCTGAATGCTGGTACGCCAAGGAAGCCAAACTGGAAGCCATCTTCACGTGGTGCATCCTTCATCTCATCTTCAAACCATGTACCGTTTGGAATGAACATCGCTTTGCCTTGCAGGAACGCCGTTTGTGCCTGCGTATGATTCAGTGCTACTGTACCTGACATGAGCGCATTGTCTTCTTTGGCAATCTTGTCCAGCAATCCCCATGTTTGCTTGAACGTATCGCTGCTCCAAAATGTTGGATCATAATCAAAATACTGATCCAGCGCCTTTTGCCCACCTAGACTGTAAATGGATGGAACGAGCATTTCCTCCAGATAGCCCGGATACAGCCCCTGATACGTAAACAGCGCCCGGTTGTTCTGCTTGGCAGTTGCGTTGAGCGCGAACAGCTCATCCCATGTCTTCGGTGGGGTGATGCCCTTCTGCTCAAACAGATTTTTGTTGTACCACAATCCCATCACGCCAAAGTTGAACGGTGCCAGATACACTTTGCCATCGCCATATGGCGACATAGAGCGCGATTGCAGCACGCCCGGCAAGATTTTGTCAGCTAGCTTTTCCTTGCCGCCCTCTGCCTGTCCTTCGAATACGTCAGTCAGGTCAGTCAGCGCGTTATCCTTGATCAGACCGTCAAGGATCGGCGTATTGTCACTACCGGAAATGTACATCAGATCAGGTGGATTGCCCGCTACAATCTTTGGTCGTACCAGCTCCGCAATCTTCGGGCTGGCGGTAATGTTAATCGTCGTGCCCGGATGATCTGCCATAAATGCCTCGGCTATTTTATCCCAGTATTCCCGTCCATATCCGCCCTGAAATACCGCGATATTCAATTCCGGGTCAGCAAATTCGCTACTTCCCGACTGCTTGCCTGCCGACGATTGCCCGCTGTTGCTTCCACAGCCTGCCAATAGCGAAACCGACAATACTAGCGCTGCGCCCGCCTTCCAACCTGTCCATACTCCCATGTGTTCACCCCATCATATGATATATAGACATCCGCTCTGCTATTCCGACAGAAGCGAATGCTGTGATGTGTTTTATTATAGTTGGGTAACGATGATATAAAAATGAACAAAACCTGTGAATGAACTGCACGTTTTTATTAAATATAATGCGTATAATGATAAAAACTGGACGATTTTTAGTTGAAGCGAAAAATCGTCCAGTTTGCGAATTTGTAAGTATTTTGTTGTATCCCTTTACATCTGACATTGTGTGTTGTGTTTAGGTGAGAGGTGGCAAAGTTATGCCTGTTTTGACTTTTTTCGGTGAGATGCCGTAACGCTTTTTGAATAGCCGATTAAAATAAAACGGATCATGGATGCCGACTTCAGCAGCGGCTTCTTTGACCAGCATATTGCCGGAAGATAACAGCTCACAGGCGCGATCCATGCGAATATCGTTGAGACAGGTGAGGATGCTTTTACCTGTTTCGGCTTTGAAGATAGAGCATAGATACGCTTCGGACAAATGAACACGGGCGGCAATTTCCGGAAGATGGATGCGCTCGGCGTAGTGCTGCTGTAGATAGCTCACCACCTGCCGAACCTCCGCACGCCATTGGGTAGCAGGTAGATGGTTAGGTATCGATGACGTGTGAGCATCCATCTGCGTATCCGCCGATTCGTCTTCAACATCAACAGATGGATCATTGGATACGTTACCAGATAGATGATTGGATAGATGGCTAGGTTGGTCGTTGGTATTGCTCGATGTACTGTAGTGGCTCCACCCCACCGTTGGATCAGAGGCAAGCGTATGTGATGCTTGCGGCTGCACTTTTGATGCTTCCAGCACGGCATCACCTGATAAACTCCCGTGTTCTGTAGCCTCCTGTGAGTGTAAACATCGCTGGAATTGCCCTACCACGCTCTCAACTTCCACTGTGCCAGTTGCATAGAGGACATGCAGCCGCACATTGTAATACATACCAACCATACTGACAAAGCGCTCCAACAACTGTTGCAACATACCATCTAACTCACTACCGGCAGTGATCATCGCCACCAGCGACGTGTCCATTATATTCGCCAACAGCACCTGTTCTCCAGCAAACAATTCCTGCAACAAACGTGTGAATGGCTGCACCAATCCAACTTCGGCGCTGGGCTCATGCGGCGCTTCCGGCAGAGAGATGAACAATGTTACTAGACGAGAAGCTGAATAACCATTCCACAATTGCTCACAGTCGTGTTCCATTTGTTCTGTTTGAGCAGCTGTATAGCGTTCGCCAGATGGTACGTTCACCAATTCATTCAGCAGTCTGGCAAATATGTGCTGCTTTTGCTCTGCCGAATGCTCCTCAGCTATAGACAGACGATCTATGCGCTGGGGTCGCTGGTCAAGCTTGGTGACCATTTCGCGCAGTACATCCATAAAGTTGTCCGCGTTCATCGTCAGTTTCAGCACATAATCATGCGCACCCTGTTTGAGCGCCTCACGTACCAGTTCAAAATCGTTGTAATTGCTCAACACTAGAATCTCGCCTTCGTATCCGCTGGTACGCAGCTGTTTGATCAATTGGATGCCGTCCAGCTCAGGCATCTTGATATCTGTAATGACAATATCGACATCGGTGGATGACAGCATCTCCAGCGCAGAGCGTCCGTTGGCGCAAGAACCGGCATACTGCAAGCGGCTATCTTCCCAGCGGATTAGCGTTTGTACCGCATGACGTACGATCAGTTCATCATCAACAATCAGCACATTATACATACTGGGTTTCCTCCTTACTCTGTATGGGCAGCCGAATGACGGTGCGAGTTCCCTGATTCAGCTTGCTGTCGGTGCGCAGCCCGTATGCTTCGCCATAATGCAGCACGATGCGTTCATGCACATTGCCAATGCCGATACCAGATAATCGCTCATCTGCTTCCTGTGCCGCCGCTACGCTTACCGGATCGAAGCCGCGCCCATCGTCCGCAATCACAATCACCAGTTCATCATGTTCCATCGACGCATTCACCGTAATATGCAGTCGCCCATTGCCATCGCCGCCGTGCAGAATGGAATTTTCCACAATCGGCTGCAAAATAAACTTGGGTACAAGACACTGCTGCGTGCCCGGCTGCAAATGAATATGCAGCTCAAACGAATCGCCATACCGAATGCGCTGGATATTACCATAATGCTGCACATTGTCTGCTTCCCGAGATAGCGGTATGTATTCTTCACGCATCAGAATCGTATTGCGCAGCAGCTCGGACAACGAACCAATCCCTTCGGTGAGCGATGAATTGCCGCTTAACATTGCACTCCATTTGAGCGAATTGAGCGTATTGAACAGAAAATGCGGATTGATCTGTGCTTGCAGCATCTTCAGCTCCATTTCGCGCTTGGCATGCTGCTCAGTCTGCACTTGCCGAATCAACGTCTGTAACCGCCCGACCATGCTGTAAATGGTCAAAGTCAGCCGCTGCATCTCATCGGGATGCGCATAATGGACAATCGGCGTATCTAGCCGTCCGCGATCTACTCGTTTGGCAAAAATCAACAGCGACCGCATCGGCGAGCTGATACTCACATAAATCCACATCGCTACCAATCCCGCCGCGAGCAGCGTCAGCAGGCAAAACCAGATCACATTCAATCGCAGCCCATACAATTCGGATACGATAAACGAGCGTGGAATCAAGCCGACCAGATACCAGTCTGCCGACTGAATATACGAACTCGTCACGAGCGCCTGCTGCCCGTCCAGCTTAGCTTCAAACGGCGTTGCATTGTGCTGACGACGGTCGGTCACAACCTGCTGTGCAATCTCGGGATGAAATGTATCCCCCGGCGCGATATTGTCCATGGACGAGGACACAACCTGCCCTGCACTGTTGGTCATATACAGACTGCTGCCTTCGCCAAGGCTGACCGATTGGTACATATTGCGGGCGAATACCTTTTCGTCAAAGCTGATTACGAGGTAACCCAGCTGCACATTCAAATTGTCTTCGGAATAAATTTTACGGGTAAGTGCCAGCACCGGTGTGCCGCGGTTGGAGCGGAGATACGACCAGTAGGCGTTATAGGGGGAGCCGGTCGTGCGTGACATTGCCGTCGCCAGCTGATCGCCCGGATACCACTGGTAGCCGAGATCAAAAAACGAGGAGCCGCCATTGGTCAGAATCACGACGCTGGACAGATTGCTCAGACTGAAAATCTGTTGACCAAGCTGATTGCGGATACGGGTTTGTAGTTGATTTTTGTCATAATCGGTGAGGCGGTCATAGCGGGATAGCCCGTCTTGAATCGTGCTATTAATAATAATATTCTCGCTGAGCGTCTCGTACTGCTCCAGCTCACGCGAAATGTTGCGGGATAGCTGATCCAGCGTCTGGGTAGACGTGGCGCTGATCTTGGCAGTTGTGGATGCTTCATAAATCTGATTGGAATACAAGGCGACAATCCCCACTGGCAGAATCGAAGTAATGAGAAAAGCCGCCAGCAGGCGGTGCTTGATCGATAACCGTCGTAATATCAGAGAAGACTGGCGCAGCCAGGCAAAACCGGAATCCGCAGACAAGACCTCACATCCTTTGATGTCGCTTTTTGTACTATCTTAGCAGAATTTTACGTTTGCGCAGCAGACAAGTTTGTAACTAATCACGCAAAAAAGCCACCAGCGATGTCGCGCGGTGGCTTAGGGCTATACGCAGTAAGGGGATAGACGATGTGGATTATTGTGCATCTACAGTTCTCTGTCTACCAAATTACTTTTGATCATTTATCCTATCAAGCTACTATGTACTTACTTTACAGTTAGTTCTTCAAACAAATATAAACATCTATTCCAAAGCTTGCAACCGTTGATCCAACCGCCTTAGTTTCTGACGCTGCCGATTCGGTTCATCTGTCTGAATACTACATTTGAAAAACTTTCGAACGTTACTACGTTCTGCCACTTGATGACGCACTACATAGTAGCAAAAGTCCTCCAGTGTATCATGCAGCAGCAACTCCGGCTCTCCTTCTCCACCAGTAAATATGGTCAACTGCCGATCCGCAATCACCTCACCAATATCATAATCATTGCTACAAATAATCCGAGCACAGAGTAATAATGCCACTGCTATTGAATCTTTTTCGCCTAGATCGGCAGTGCTTTTTACCATTCTACCTTGCGCTTGTTTCTTGATATTTAATTGGCGAAAAGCTGCGTCCATCTCGTGTACATACTGCTCATATAGCATATACCCTTCATCAGATACATGCTGCGGATTATCTGGATCAAATAGTTGCCAGTATCCCTGCCTGATCATTTGTAGCGCTGCTGAACGTGCAGGGTCGATCAACAATTCACTCAACACGGTAGCATGGATATAAATGTGATCATACAGTGTGTTGATCCAGCCAATCACATCATATGTATGAAAACTAGCTGCCAGCATAATGATATTACTATCCAAAAAGACTTTGCCTTCACGCTTCATCGTCATTCTCCACATCCTGTTGAAATTGCTGAAGCTGCTCAGATGCGAGCTTCTGGTATTGTGCCGCTTGATCTGGCGATGTATGTGCCAATTTGGACGCAGCGGTCAAATAATCAGCGGTATGTTCACGAATACGCTGCTCCATCACCTGCTCATATGCGTGAAAGCGACTCAGATGCTGCGCAACATCTAGCGGACTTCGTGGATAATTCAGATGCTGACGCAACTGTATCCACTGTGCTTCCTTCCAATCGATCCACTCATGATTGCGTATCAATTTGAGTTCTAGTAGTCGTTTAGCAACAGCTTGATAGGGCATACATGATAGATCAGCGATAAGCAGGATCTGCTTTTGGATATCTGTATCCTTTTGTAGACGTCCCCAGAGCATTCGCATCAGCGGCTCAGGCAGCATCAATGCAGCGGCAAAACGATCTGCTACCTGCTCCTGATCTACATGCTCGTCCAGCACATTGCCCAGATCCAATACATGCCACAGTTCATGCGCAGCCGTAAAATACCGTAACCGCAGTGAATCATTTGTATTCAAGGCTACAAAGGTCTGCCCAGATGGATAAACGATAGTCGCCCCGTGATAATCTGCATCATCTACATCCTGATACACGACAGAAGCCAACTCACTCAGCTTCAACTCAATACCCGATCCGATAAAAATATCAGCGCCAAAATAATCATATAATACCTGTCCGGCAAAAGCTTCACCAATACGTTCCACTGACAAAGAGGATCTATTCATACATAGCCACACAATCTTCCACCGCTAGTAACAGCTGGCGCAGATGGCGCTTGGCAATACGAGAATCAGCTTTGCCGCGCAGATTTAATGTGTATTGTCCATGATGTTGCTCTAATGGCACTGCTGTTTCCAATTGCTGACGTGGCATTTCCATAGCAATAGCAAGCCGATCGAACACATCATCCTGAAGCTTACGTTGTCCGGTTAAAATATGTCCCAGCAGCGATTTGCTAATACTAGCTTTCGTCGCCAGTGTTTGAATAGACATATGATTATCTTTCATCCAATTACGAATATTGTGTACAACGACTGCCGATTTGTTTGTCGTCATAATTGATCCACCTCACTTCGATTACTAACACAGAAATACTACAACATAGAACCATGTATTACGCTTCGTTTCTACGCTCCAATTATATAACAAACGCAAATATTTTTGTAGACGTCTACAAAAAATGAAATAAAAAAGCACTCTCATTCAGATTGTACTGAACAGAGTGCTTCTTCAAAAACTCGCAAAAACGATATATTCTACATTCTATCTATTGACTGACATCATCAAGACAATGCTTCAATCGATCACTTGTTGAACTCTTTGCTTATCCACTAACTAGCGTGGTCGAACCATTGTCTCGACTGCGCTCGGCTTTTTTCATCTGCTTGCTGCGCAGTTGACCACAGGCGGCGTCGATGTCGGTGCCGTGTTCCATGCGGATCGTGCAGTTGATGCCGTTCTTTTTCAATACATCGTAAAAAGCGAGAATGTCTTCCTGCTTGCTACGCTGGTACTGGCTGTGCTCATCGACTGGGTTGTACGGGATCAGGTTGACGCTGGTCATTTGCTTTTTGTCCGCCAGCAGAGCTGCCAGTTCGTGCGCCTGCTCCATCTGATCGTTCACGCCTTGCAGCAGGATGTACTCCATCATGATGCGGCGGTTGGTCTTTTGCAAATAATAGTTTACCGCGTCCATCAACTGTTCCAATGGGAAGGCGCGGTTGATCTTCATAATGCGCGTGCGCAGCTCATTGTTCGGCGCATGCAGCGACAGCGCCAGATTCACGAGCAGATCGCTATCGGCGAATTCGCGGATTTTGTCCGGCAGACCGCTAGTAGAAACGGTAATGCGCTTCGGTGCGATAACGAGACCTTTTTGGTCTTTGACGATATTGATAAAGTTGACCATATTCTCAAAGTTATCAAACGGCTCACCAATGCCCATCACGACGATGTGCGTCACAAGTTTGCCTTCGCCCTGCGCATCCAGATGCTGCTGCACCTTCATGATCTGCTCCACGATCTCACCCGCATTCAGATCACGGCTCTTCTTAATCAGACCACTAGCGCAAAAACTGCATCCGATATTACAGCCAACCTGTGTCGTCACGCAAACAGATTGTCCGTATTTCTGGCGCATCAGCACCGTTTCGATCAGATTGCCGTCCTGCAAGCGCAGCAAGAATTTGACCGTACCGTCAGCCGATTCCTGCTTCACATGCTCTTGCATCGTACGCATGCTGAAATGCTCAGCTAGCAGCTCGCGAATTTCTGCACGTACGTCCATGTCTTCAAATTGGTCTACCCGCTTCTTGTACAGGCTATCCCACACCTGCACCGAACGCGAGCGTTTATGTCCATGCTGCTCCAGCCAATCTGCCAGCTGAACCATCGTTAATCCGTATATGGATGGTTTATTCATTGTCATGTCCTCTTTTCCGTTACCCGCGGTGTCGCCTGTGTACAGCTTGACCGTCCGGGTACATATGTCCTTCCACTGCTCATGTATATGCAAAATTCACCCGATTGTCACAATAAAACGCAGTACAGGTCCAGCCCTTATTGCAGCCAGACCCATACCGCTCATGCCCTCTATTGTCCCAAAATTCGTACATGAAAACAATAGAAAACGTACAATTCATGTCTCAAATTTTAGAAAGTTCACGGATTTTCACAAAAAACGCTCTTTCGCTTTACCAGAGAAAAGTGTATAGTAGAAAACTGTCATATGTTTTACAAAGCTGCTATGGATGTCACAGATCATGTGAACATACAGCAGAATGCTCCCATTTACAGGATGATAGCAAAAATATACACGCTTGCATAAAGTGGAAGGAGTTTGAATAGATGAGTAACAATCGAGTAGGATTCTGGATTCTGACCGCGCTGGTCGTCGGCAATATGGTCGGCTCCGGGATCTTTATGCTGCCGCGTTCGCTGGCGGCGGTATCCAATCCGGCAGGTACGGTGCTGGCATGGAGCATTACCGGATTCGGCGTGCTGATGCTGGCGCTCGTATTCGGCAATCTGGCACTGCGCAAACCAGAATTGAGCGGCGGACCGCAAATTTATGCCAAAGAGCTGTTTCCAAACAGCCCTGTATTGTCATTGCTATCCGGCTTTATGTCCTCTTGGGGATATTGGGTCGGTAATGTGGCGGGCTTTGTGGCGGTTATCACGACCTTTTCCAGTTATCTGTCTACCTTTATCCCGGCGATGAAAAGTAGTGCCGTCTGGTTCAGCATCGGGTCGCTGGATATTAAAACTGGCAATGCGCTGAACTTTATCGTCTGCTCGCTGTTGCTGTGGGCAACGCATGCGTTAGCATTACGCGGGATCGAAGGTGCGGGTAAAATGAATCTCCTCGCTACCGCGACCAAGGTTATCGGATTCGCGCTGTTTATCGTGATCGCCTTGTTTGCTTTTCAGGAAGCGAATATCGGTCCATTCAATGCGCCACATCTGGATGATGACGGGCAAACGGTTGGGCTGCTATCGCAGGTAAATGGTGCGGCAGTTGTAACGTTATGGGCGTTCATCGGGGTAGAATCGGCGATGGTATTCGCTGCCCGTGCTAAACGCAAGCAGGATGTCGCACGTGCCACTATCGTCGGTCTGATCATTGCGCTGGCGCTGTATGTAGGAATCAGCATCTTGACGATGGGATTGCTGCCGGGCGATCAATTGCAGCAATCGCAAAATCCGCTTGTCGATGCAATGGCAGCAGTGATGGGACCGACTGGCGGTTATTTGCTAGCGGGACTGGGACTGATTAGTCTGATCGGCTCCACCATCGGCTGGGTGCTGCTCAGTGCGGAAGTGCCGTATGAAGCGGCGCGTCAGGGTGTATTCCTGCGTCCGTTCCGCGATGTGAATGGTAAAGGTATGCCGCGATTGTCACTGTGGATCTCCAATATCCTCGGTCAGCTGCTGATCTTCTCCACCATCTCCGGCTCGATCTCGCAAGCATTTGATTTTATTATCGCGATTGCAACGCTGGCGTATCTGGTGCCGTATCTGATCTCCGCGCTGTATCAGCTGCGTCTGGTCATTACGGGCGAGAGCTACGGTGCGCAGGAAAGTCGTGTACGTGATGGGATCATCGCGGGGCTGGCGACGATCTACTCGGTATGGGTGATCTACGCTGGAACGGCAGATTGGAAAACGTTCTGGTTCGGCGTGCTGCTGATTGTGAGCGGGATTGTGTTTTATCCGCTGTTGCTTAAGCAGTTGCGAACGAGTAATGCGTAATACATGTATACACGCAGTTCTTCTGACAAGCATACAATCATCATGTTTGTCATGTAATTCATTCTATTGTATTGCAAAACCCGCCAGATTAAGGGGATTCACCCTGATCTGGCGGGTTTTTTGGGATGTGTTCGGAGAATGACAATATCCAGATAGACAACCAATAGTCTACCATTCGCTGCCTACCATTCTGTATGCTTACCAAGGATATATCAATCTTCCAACAACGCCACCGGCCTTGCCCAGCCTGCTGACGCTTTATGTATTTTCACCGGAAACGACATCACTTGAAATCCGTTCGGTGGTAGCTGATCCAGATTCGCCAGTTTCTCGATCTGACAATATGGAATCGTACTACCAGCATAATGCCCTTCCCAGATGATGGACGGGTCTTGTTCCTCCGCATAACGACGGGCGGTATGACTGAACGGCGCATCCCAGCTCCACGCGTCCGTGCCAACCAATCGTACCCCACGCTCTGTCAAATACAGTGTCGCTTCGCGCCCGATGCCGCAACCACGAAGCATAAAATCATCCTCACCATATCGCTCACCCGCAGACGTATTCACCAGCACCACATCGCCCGGTTGTAGCTCATGACCGATGCGCGCCAGCTCTTGCTCCACATCCTGTGCATGGACCACATATCCATCCGGGAAATGGCGAAAATCCAGCTTCACACCCGGTCCGTAAAACCAGTCCAGCGGAATTTCGTCAATTGTCATCATCGGCTGCCCATCGTTAGTCACCGAGCGATAATGGTACGGTGCATCTACATGCGTGCCCACATGAGTCGTTACACGTAGCTGCTCAATTGCCCAGCCTTCCTGTCCCGGTAAGTCCTGCACGTCCAAGCCTGGAAAACCAGCTGCCAGCTGCTGTGCACCTTGTTTATGGTTGATGTAATCGATCTCCGGCAATCCGTTGGGCGGGTCAGAAGCGATGCCCGTTTGTAGCGTGACTGACAGGTCGATCAGACGTTTCTTGTTCATACATAATCCCTCCAGTTGATCATTGCATTGGGCTTCGATGGCACGGCTGTGTCTGTTGTATCTATGATGTATTCGTCTATATCCTGATTGTAGACATCGAGTCACTGACAAGCAAGTTGGCTTCTTTTAAAGTTCAGTAAAGCGTGATAGCCAAGCATGCAGGAATAATTATAGTGGTTGGTGGTTGGTGGTTGGTGGTTGGTGGTTGGTGGTTGGTGGTTGGTGGTTGGTGGTTGGTGGTTGGTGGTTGGTGGTTGGTGGTTGGTGGTTGCCAAATGGTATCTGAGAATGAAAATATGTAAATACCCCGATTGATCCTACATTCTCCGCCCATGGCGCAGTTGAAGGATAGATCGGGGTATACTGGCTACTTATGATTCCAAGCAAACATACCTCATCAATGCGTGACTGTTACGGTCAGTGGCTCGCTGGATGTCGCACCGGCGGCGTTTACCAGCTCTGCCGTGTATACATAGTCACCCGGCGCTTTGCCAGATATGCCGGAGATGGCGCTTTGCGCCTGTGGTGTGGCTGCTTTTAGCTCTTGTTTGTCCACGAGTTTGCCGTTTTCGTATAGTCGGTATTCGGTCGCATTCGTTTCCCACCACAGATTCGTGTTCAGCTGGTAATTACCGTCACCGTCCCAATTGTCGCTGGACAGTACTGGCTTACCGGGTGCTGCATCGGTCACATTGACTGTCAGCGGCTGGCTTTTGGTCGTGCCATAGCTATTAGTCAGCTCCAGCGCATACGTATACGAGCCATTGGCTTTACCGGAAAAGGATTGGCTGAACTGCTGAGCAGAGGGCGAATGATCGCTCAGTTTGCCAGTGGATATACGTTTGTCATTTTCGTACAACGTATAAGTGGAGCCATTATTGCCCCACCACATATTCATTTGTACTTGATAATCGCCGCCGTGTAGTCCATTGTCATTGCCGCTATTGCTGGACAGGACGGGCGTTCCCGGAACCCCGGAAGCCAGCGGGGTTTCCGCTGGCGGTTGGGTTGGCTGGGATTCGACGACCTGATGCAGTTGGCTGGTTGCTGTATCCAGATCGCTTTGCTGGATCGAGTCATTTCCAGAGCCAGGCACGGTACGATTGGCTTTATCCAGTACGGCTTGTGCATCGGCGATTGCCTGTTCTAATGTGCTAGTTTGCTCCAGCTTGCGAGCGGAAGCAATTTCATGTTCCAATTCGGTCGAGTCGATGATCGTTAGAGCGATTTTGATCGTGGCACCGGACGCAAATTCTAGCTGCAATCCAGATTTGCCAATAGCACGGCTGTTCAGGAAGCTGTTCGTTACGGTGTACGCATTGCCGGAAACGGTGTAATCCGTGTCCTTGTCCAGACTGCCCAGCACATTGCCTTCGGTGCCGATATAACGAATGCCAGTCAGGGTATCACCGTCGTCGTTGAGTGTCCAACTGACGACATTATTGGTGCTGCCCGCCAGTGAAGCATTTTTATCATACGTGGCGGCAGTAACCGATGTAGTCGGCTGCTTAACCGGACCACCGGTGCTGTTGTTGTACACCTGAATCTCGGTCATCGTCGGTGTCCATTGCTCGGTCGCCTTTTGCTTCGTAATATGCAGACGCAGCTTGCTACTAGTAATAGAACCGAAGTCCTTCAGGCTCACATCATGCCCCATACCGTTGCTTTGTGTCACAAATGTTGTCCAGCTATCCGACGTAGCGTCATACTGTTGTAGCTCATATTCTGCAATACGTGCATTGGTGCCACTATCGGTAAATTCGTCCAAATATACCTCGTCAAAGGTCGTCGGTTGTCCAAAGTCGATCGTAATATCGATCGGATAGCTCATCTGATCCGGGTCGGCACTTGCCCAGCGGGTCGATTTTTTGCCATCGACTAGATTGTCTGCGCCCAATCCCGGTGCCGGGTGGGTCGTGCTGGCAGTGATCGACTTGCCAAGTGCTAGATTGGTGCGCCCTTCCGAGCCTTCATTTTCAATCGGATTGGTATCGACTGGAGATTGTACTTTGTTACCAATCGGTGCTTCGTAGATACCGATGTCCATGTTGTCGCCATAATACAGATGGTTATTGAAGAAATCGGCAGTACCCACATGGACGTTATATCGTCCAGCATCGATCAACGGCGATGTGTCTTTCAGTTTAAAATTAGCTGCCGAATCTACGATATTCAATACGCCATTGCCACGTTTGTAATCAAGCGGGTTCGCGACAAATTGCGGATCGGCTTGCACTGCGTGCTTATCCTGCGGCTGTTGCGCGGAATGCACGCCGCCTGCTTCATAGTACGCATTGTTGGAGAAAACGGCATTGTTGAGCGCACCGTCCTTGCGATACCATTTGGTCGGCTCGGATGTGGACGTGTTATAGAAGACGTTGTTCAGGAAATAGACGGTATCCTTGAACACTTCGTCATGGAACCAGTCCATTTTGGACGCATCGTATACGAATACATTGTTCAGGAAATAGGTCGGTGAATAGTTGGTGGATAGCATGTTTTTCACAATGACGCCGTTGTCGTTCACGCTCAGATTGTAGCGTGCAACCGAATTGGAGCTATTGCCCATATACGCCATCCAACCAGCGGCATTATCGTGAGAATAGTTATACTGATACGTTACGTTGAAGTTGGTATATTCCAAATCCCACGGGGTGCCGTCATATTCGCCGTATGGCCCACCGTATACTTCGTTGTACTGCATAACTGAATCAGCACCTGCCCATAGATACAATCCGCAGGACACCGCGTTGTAGCGCTGCAAATATCCGTTGATCTCGTTATATTCGACCGTCATATTTTTGGCGTTAGCGAGCTGGATCGCCCCTTGCCCGATATTCTCGGCATAGTTGTGCCCGATGTACACATCGCGGCTGTACAGATCGCGATTGCGTACCCATAGCTGCTCCCAGCCTTCGTGGTATTTGCCAGTTTCGTCATATTCGCCAGCGCTGCTGTCACGGTCGTAAAACCAGTTAAAGGCAAATTCAATCGCATGCAGCTCCGTTTTGGCGAAACGGTTATTTTCAATGCGCACATCTTTGAAATAGTAGGCGCTTTTGTCGTAATCTTTGTAGCTCTTCTCGCCGAATACTTGGAAGACGATGCCGCCGTAATGGATATTTTGCCAATCGGTTGGGCCGTCGATGTCATGGATATAGTTGTCGCTAATGCGGAAATAGTCCATGATTTTGTCGGTGCCTTGCAGCAGATCTGCATTGATGGAAATGGAGATGCCGTCGCGAACGACCGATTTCGTTTTGGCGGAGACGTTGATGTCGGTATTGAAATCATCGTCGTTGGACAGCTCCAGATTGTGGATTGCCCAGTACTGCTGATTACGCAGCACGACCGCGCCGGTCAGACCGACCTTGTTCTTATCTTTGACAAAGGTGCCGCCGGTATACGTGACTGGATTGTTCACCTTGCCATTGGTGGCGATATACGGCTTGCCAAGCGTAGCATCGCCGTAACGGTCGATGGTGATCGGTTTGCCGTCACTACCGGAGCCTTTGGGCCAGAGCTGCTGATCCTGCCACACTTCGCCGGATTTTAGCAAAATGCGGTCGCCCGGCTGAAAGGTTGTGGCGCTTGCTTTGCTCAGCGTCTGCCATGCCGTATCTGGGGATGTACCGTTGTTGGTATCTTTACCACCAGTTGCATCCAGATAGTAGTCAGTGCCGCCATACGGATTGGGCAGATTGCCTGCTAGCTCGGTGGATGACGATGCTGCCGGAACGGTCTGGGCAGCGGATGTATGTACCGGAAACCAAGGTAACAACAATAACACAAGCAACAGGTGAATATACGATTTATACGCTGTAAGCATAATCAACCTCCAGTATTCAACTTGTATTTCAGGGCATTGCGTACAGGTAGATGCTGTATTTCTCGAAGGAAGCATCATGAGATCCACAGTACGGAATGAACAAGGGCAATGGGAATGAATGACGCAACAGATAACTCAGCTAAACGAAGCCAGTACCATATGCAGCTGATCCGGGTACAGCGTTACTGCCAGCTGTTGCTGCTGATGCTGGATATACGCATCCAGTCGCTGCTCCTGCAACGTTGCGGCAATTTGTACTTTGTACGTTTGCAGCGCCGCCTGCTTGTCGACTGCGGTATGATCCAGACGGTACACTTCGAACCCTTTGGACGTCTCGATCAGAATCGGCGCCTTTGTATCGGTAGCTGTTTGTAATTGATTAATCAGTTCATTGTTATACGATGCCTGTGAAATACTGCCCTCTGGCGAAAGGGTCACTTTTTCCGAATCATGCACGCCATATTTCTGTTGCAGCTGCACAAAGCTTAATCGCTGCATATCAGCGTACAGGTGCGGTTGCAGATTCGTCTTGTGCTGCTGATCGGCAGGCACGGTCAATCGGGTCAGCTCATACTTGGATACCCCAGCTGTCCAATCTTCTGGATGCTGGTCAAAATACTGCTGCACCTCGTCATCGCTCACATACAGCGGATCACCGTCTTGCTGACCGAGCCGCTTCTTCAGTTCGGTTCGCAATGCGGTAAGTAGATGGGAATAATACGATTCCGGGGTAAAAGAGGACAGTCCGTACACGATGTTACCGCTGGCAATATCCTGAGCGCGGCGCTGATTCTCCTGCTCCATATCGGCGGTGATGTCGGCGTAGCTGATGCCGCCGATCAGACCTTGCTTTTGCGCGGTGAGCAGCAGTGCCTTGTCTCGCTTGATCTCATCTAGCGCCCGCTGTTGCAGCAGTTGCAGTGGGCTTTGCCCATTTTGCTGAATAGTCCAGTCCTGTGCTGTTACGATCTGTCCGTGACGCTGTTGCCATTCATTTTGCACCTGAGAACGCAATTGCCGCATATAAAAGGACAATTCCTGATCGGTCACCTCGGAGCCGTTGATGACTGCCACCTTGCTGCTGGCATTATCCAGCGCGCGTACCGTCAACACAACCGTCAATAGCAGTACGGCGCTCAGAATGGTGGCGACGATGATTCCTGAGCGACCTTTTTTGCGTGGTGCAGTCAATCTGGTCTGCTTACCCGTAGTAGTTGGCGCGGTTGCCCGCTTCGGTCGGGTGCGAACCGACTTGTTCCCCATGTTCATCCCTCCGTTGTGAATTGTCGTGATGATGGTAACGACATTGCCATATCATACGTGAGCCGTTCCCGTTGCCGCAGGTTGATTGACATGCAACGAGCGGATACCTTCATTATACGAACTCGGCGTTGTTGAAAATTTCAATTTATTGCTCTGAATTTTAGGTTTATTGCTTTAAAAAGTGCTTCATCTGCAATAAAATGTGAACCAACAGGTCGCTACATGTCAGCATACAAGTCGTGGAATGAAGGATCAGGGGAGTGTGGGCACATCATGGAGAGATTGAAGCAGGCTACCGCGATGGATATGGATTCGTTTCGCAATGCCGAGCTGATTTATGTCAATCGGTCAGATGCGGACAAAGACAACTGGATGGCGCTCAAGCATTGTCATCATTTTCTGGAATTTTTCTATGTAACGAGTGGAGCTGGGCAATTTCTAGTCGAGGAACAGCAATTTCCGATTCGCAAAAACGATATTGTACTGGTCAATCCGAATGTGGAGCATACGGAGCTATCTGATCCCCAGCAACCGCTGGAATATGTAGTGATCGGCATCAGCGGATTGCTGTTGGTGGAGCGGGAGCAGCCTTTTGCCTACGTGACGATGCACGATTCAGGGCAGCAGATTTTGTCCTATGTGCATAATGTGTTCGAGGAGTATACGGGGCGACAGCAAGCGTATTACGATATTTGCAAAAATCTAGTGCATATTTTGCTGCAACTGGTGCTGCGGCAGGTGGTGGCAGGACTTCATGTCGTGCCTGCACGCAAGGTCCAGCGCGAATTAGCACAGGCACGCAACTATATTGATCTACATTTCAAAAGCGAGATCACGCTGGATCTGCTCGCCGGGGAAGTGCATATGAACAAATACTATCTTGCCCATGCGTTCAAAAAAACGTATGGTGTCTCCCCGGTCAAATATTTGAATATGGTACGCATCAATACTGCCAAGTTCCTGCTGGAATCGACCAGCTCCTCCATCGCTGATATTGCCGAGATGGTCGGCTGCAACTCGCAATCGTACTTCTCGCAAATTTTCAAAAAAGAAACGGGCATCTCGCCGCTCGACTATCGGAAGCTATACACGGGATAATATGTGCGCAAGGCGGTCTGTATTGGCAATCTCGTAAATGGTAGAAATGACTTGCTGCTCTACCGCTGCTACATGATCGGTCGCAAGCGCCAGCAATCCAGCATGATCGCCTACGCAGACGGAATACGCCGCATGGCGGAACATCGGAATATCGTTGGCATCATTGCCAAATGCGATAAACATTCCACTCTGCACGCCTAATTGCTGCAACGCTGTCCATTTATCGATACCTTGCGGGCTAATGTCGATGATCTCCTCGCTGCCATGCTTGTATATCACAATCGGCAATTGCTCTAGCGCCGCCTGCACCTTCGTAGTATCCGTGCTGTTGAGGATGACCATCTTCACAATATTCCCGAGCTGCTCCAATGGGATATTGTTCGCCAGTTTATGCGGGTCAATATTTTGCACAATCGGATGGAGCGGATCGCCGGAATAGCTGTAATGCCAGTCGCTGTCGATCAGATAGTCCGCTTCATATTGCTGCATTGTCTTCAGTATGGATGTCGTGATCGCCGGATCAAGATAGGTCACCGACAGCGATATCTCTTCCCGATGCACGAATCCGCCATTGCCGCCCACCAGCCCGTAGCCGTGCATACACTTCGGCAACATCGGTAGCAGATCCCGAATCGGACGCGCCGAAGCGAAGATCACTTCATGCCCAGCCGCACGCAGCGATTCCAGACAAGCAATCATCGGTGGTGTTAGCGGCTGCCCTCGGTAACAAATCGTTCCATCCAGATCAAATACAAATTTCATTTTCTAATCCTCCCTGTTTCTCTCTATGTGCTGCTCTCTTTTTTATGATATAGCAGATTCCGATATAATAAGAGGACCGATGTCCACAAAGGAGAATGCCGATGAGAATCTATACCGATGCACCGCGAATGGAGCATTTTATTTATACGTACAAGCTGGATGCGGTGTTTACAGATCATACATCGCTGAACATGCAGCTGCGTGAATACGACAAAGGCGAGATCATTCTGGATGAAGGCGATGCACTGGATGGCATCTATCTGCTCGTCGAAGGTCAGGCGCGCGTATCATCCAGCGTGGAGACAGGTAAGTCGCTCGTGCTGCGCTTTTGCCATCCGTTGTCACTGTTCGGCGATCTGGAATTGATCCAGCATCTGGATGTGCAGTCGCTCGTACAGGCAACCGAGACGTGTACCCTGCTGTTTATCGATCGCAAGACAGTAGATACGAAGCTGATGCAGGATCATCGGTTTCTCAATGAAATGCTACGTCAGCTCGCCTACAAACTGCACACCTGCACGATTGCGTCGCGCGTCAATCTGCTCACTTCAGTGGAAGAACGATTGGCAACGTACCTGATCTCCACTCGCTCGCCCGGCGAATTTGGCAAAGAATTGTACACTCGCAACACCTCTGAGATTGCTGCCATCATCGGTACGACGCAGCGCCATCTCAATCGTCTCATTCAGAGATTCGAAGAAGATGGCATCCTGTTCAAGCAAAAGGAAAATCTGCATGTGCTGAATTGGGAACGCTTGGACGAGATTTCCCAAGGTGTGCGCTATGACTGGCAATAACGTCATCTACACAACCAAACAGGCAAACCGAAGCGGGAAGTACATCACCGTTTCGTGTTTGCCTGTTTGTGTTTGCGTGTATATATTTCATTTGGTGCGTACATTCACTGTCGGATGTACCGCTATAGCGCTACAATCAGCACCATGATAAGTGTGAGTAGGATGAGCGCGTACGCATAGTCCCTTTTTGCCAGTATTGGTTGTACATAATACGTGCGCTCCCGCGTACCAGTGAATCCACGCGCTTCCATTGCAATCGCGATTCGTTCCGATTTGCGTACCCCTTGCGTGAATAAGGGCAGTGCATAGCGCATAAAGGCTTTGCCACTGTTGCGCTGACGATACCCACGAATCCGGTGCGCCGCCTTCATCTGTTTTAATTCACTCTGAAACAGCGGGATAAAGCGAAATCCTGCCAGCATCCCATACGCCCATTTGGGCGACAGTCTGCATTGATGAACAAGACTCATCATCAGTCGATTGAGATCCGTAGTAGAAGTGAACAGTAATCCATAGGTGACAAAGCCCAGCATCCGTAGCCCGATCAGCAGACCGTTGCGCAGACTCTCCTCACTCACCCGAAACCACGCCCACTGCCACAACACCTGCTCCCCTTTACCAAACGCCGCCAGCATCCAGAACACCAGCATGAAGAACAGCAAATACGGCACCAGTCGGCGCAGCAGATACGACGGTGTCCAGCCGCCCAGCGTCACACCGGTCACTACCGCCAACAGCCATAACACTAGCGTCAACACCGGGTCCTTGATGCCCATCAGCGCGAACATGACTAGCAGATGCACGATCAGCTTGCACGACGGATTAAGCGTGGACAGCCATGAACCGTTACTTTTCATATGACATGCCGCTCCTTCCGCTCCGCATGCAGCTGATAACACAGCGGCGGGATGATGCTGCTATCGCGCAGCAACTGCTCATTCAGAAATAGTCCAGCTGGCGCTCCATCATAGGCGATCTTGCCAGCAGAGAACAGCAACACCCGGTCAGCATAATCATCAACCAGCTCCATATCATGGGTAACCATTACAATCGTCGTGCCCTGCCGCTGTCGTTCTTGCAGACGGTAGATCAGTTCTGCCGCTGTACGTGCATCCTGACCGAATGTCGGTTCATCCAGCAGCAACAGCTTCTGGTCAAACAGCAGCATGGTCGCCACGCTCAACCGCCGCTTTTGCCCCAGACTGAGTGTAAAGGGATGCTCATCCGCATACGCTTCCAGTCCAAACTCACGCAGCAGCTCTATCGTCTTCTGCTCCACTTGTACCTCATCCCAGCCGCGCTGTCTGCCGCCAAAGGCGATCTCGTCATACACCGTATCGGTCACGAATTGCAGCTCAGGATTTTGAAAAACAAAGCCCGCTTCATCGTATAAGTCGCGATCATGCCATTTGCGTAGCTCTTTGCCTTGAAATAAAATCTTGCCGGATAATGCTGGCTCCAGTCGCAGCAGACTTTTGAGAAAGGTGCTTTTGCCGCTACCATTGGCACCGACGATCGCGATCCACTCCCCTTGCTGACAGCTCACATTCAGCTCTTTCATGACCGTACGGCGACTGTAGCCGATGTTCAGTCTATCAGTTTGCACAATCGTTGCTGTCACGTCGGTTTGCGGTAGCTTTAAGAGTGGAACATCGCTGGATCGCTTCGTTGGGTGCGAATCAAGGCTGCTTATTCTGGATTCCAGCTGCTTCGTCAGTTCTAGCGCCAGCGGATGGGCGGGATTGGAGCAAACGTCTTCCCAGCGGTATGGAAACAGACGCGGTAGCCAGATCCCCGCTGCTTCCATCTGTGTCCGATACTTCGTAATCATCTGCGCAGGTGCGCCATCGGCGATCAGTTGACCGTGTGCATCCAGTAAGATCACCCGATCCATCCATTCCACACAACCATCCAGCACATGCTCCACCACGATCATCGTATGCCGCTTCTCCCGCCCTAACCGTTCCAGTAGAGCGAAGATATCGCGCCGACTGGCAGGATCAAGCTGGGCGGTCGGCTCGTCGAAGAATAGCACCTCCGGTTCCAGCGCCAACAAACAGGCAAGTGCCAGCCGCTGCTTCATGCCACCGGACAGCGTCTCGATGTGTGTCTGGCGATCCACATGCAGACCGACACGCTGCATCACCTCGTCGATGATGTGATCCATCTCGGTACGCGGCACGGAACGATTTTCCAAACTAAACGCAATCTCCTCATCTACCCGCAGCATGCAAAATTGCGAATCCGGGTCCTGAAACATTACGCCACAGGCTGGCTGGCGAAATACGTCGCCGGATAGCTCTGCTTCCTGATGCTCCGGAATAATACCTGCCAGCACAGATAACAGTGTGGATTTGCCACCACCGCTCGGTCCGAGAATAAGCACCTTTTCCCCCTGCTGAATCTCTACATTCAGCTTATGCAGCACCGGCTGCTCCCGATTGTAAAAGCGTACCGACATGTCCCGGCAACCAACATACGACGCTTGATCATCAGGATGCGATGCCATGAGCATTTCCTTTTCTGCGGCGCGATTTCATCATCTCGTACGAGTCCAGCACGCCAGTACGACCGAGTGCCTCAACGACCCCTTTGGCAAGTAAACCGCCAAGCACGATACCACTGACCACCTGAATGCCTAGCGTCAGCAGGAACATCGTCGTTGTGTAATAGCCGAACCCATTGGCGATTACGCTATATACCATACTGCCGACCGCTGCCAGTGCGCCGGACAGCATCATCGTCCACACATTGAATGTGCGATAACCAAAGATGGCAAAGGCGATCTCCGCCCCCAGCCCTTGGAATACGCCGATCAACAACGCTGACAATCCAAAATGACTGCCTGTCAACATCTCCACTGCCGCTGCTGCTACCTCAGCGATCAGCGCTGCGCCTGGTTTGCGAATAATATACGCAACAATCGGGCTAGCGATTACCCAGATGCCGAACATAAAGCCTGCTCCGACCGGACCGACAATCGCTGAGATCGGAATCCACAGCGTTGACCAGCCAAGATAGATCACTCCACAGGCAACGGATAAAATAACGGTGAGCACAACCTCTTTCATTTTCCAATTCCAGCTCATACGTGTGCCACCTCCAGCGATACGGGCCAATCCTGAAGCGTATACGCCATATCCCAGAACATATACTCAAACTGACAGCTCAGAATAAAATGTTGCTTCATCCGCTCACGATGAGCTGGTGTGCTCTGCTCTGCCAGCTCATCCAGCCGCTCACAGAAGCGCGCAGTAATGCTATCCGTCCGATTGCCATAGAAGTCAATCCATTCGTAAAACGGATGATTCTCATCCGGCTTCACTTCCTCCCATAGTCGTGCACCAATCTCCCAATACGTCCACGGACAAGGCAGTAGCACCGCCAAAATATCACCCAGATCGCCCTCCTGCGCAGCCGTCAGCATATGGCGAATATAATGATGCGCCGCTGGAGCGAGCGGATATCCTTGCAAATCCTCATACTTCACACCCGCTACCTTGCAAAAATTGTTATGCGGATGAATCTCGCTATGTAGCACAAACGAGATCTGCTCGTTAAATACCGCCATATCCTCGCGCCGCTCACACTTGGCAATCGCCGTTCCGTAAATGCGCATAAACGCATTTAAATATTCAAAATCCTGCTTCACATAATGCGCTAACTGCTCCGGCTGCAATGTCCCGTTCGCAATCCCGCGCACAAATGTATGATCAAAAATCGCCTCAAAAATCGGATTCGCCGCCTGACGAAGCTCCTGTGAAAAACTCATCATTCATCTCTCCCCTGTCTGAAATGTGTGAAAGCACCTTCTGACCGGAAAATGGATTGTCGCAGACCTGTATATGCATATACGCAAAAAAGCCGCCCCCTATGGAGCGGCAGTATAAACGGCATCATCAAATTGATCCCTGCACGGTCTCCACTTTCCTACGCTAGTACGAACTAGATCAGGTTCCAAGGGTCCGGGACAATCCCGTCTCAGCCAGTATATGGCTCCCCTAGTGGTCTTTCGATTATGAAACTGCGTGTCATAGCCGTGTCGGTGATCACAGGCACAGCAGAAGACAACGCAGTCTGTTTGACTGCCTCCTACTCTACACACCATCCTTCCGACTGTCAAGAACATCCAACCCCTATAGCAGTCGGCGAATGGGTACTGATGATAACATAGCCTGTGCCATTTGAACGAGAACGCATCTGCTTCTTGCGTTGTGTTTTTACAAATATTTCAATCATGGCATTGGGAATGGTTTATAAATAAGTAAGATGGCTGTTATGTTACTGTCCAATCGGTTTATCGTGTGCATCCTATGCTATTGGGTATTTCATCCTTTGCCGAGTTCCATTATTGAGTTCCCTATAGACGACAAGTGTACGCTTTGCGATCAGATTTCACCAATCCTTAGGAAATGAGCTGGTACCATGAGCAACAAAGTCGTGCTTGCTGGCGGCACAGGATTTATCGGTCAGTATTTTGAAAAGCGCTTTCTTGATATGGGTTACGAAGTAATTATCATCTCGCGTCGTCCGGGTCATGTGTCGTGGCACGATCAGCCAGGCATCGTCCGTGCGCTGGACGGGGCGCAGATGGTAATCAATCTGGCAGGCAAATCGGTCAATTGTCGATACAATGAGAAGAACAAACGCGAGATTATGAATTCCCGCTTAGAAACGACGCGTGCGCTTGGTCATGCGATGCAGAGCTGTTACTCCCCACCACCGCTCTGGTTCAACTCCAGCACGGCAACCATTTACCGCCATGCCGAAGATCGTCCGATGACCGAGACGGCAGGCGAGATCGGCACTGGCTTCTCCGTTGAGGTAGCGAAGGCGTGGGAACAGGCATTTTTCGAATTCAAATTGCCGCATACTCGCCAGATTGCGCTACGTATCGCCATCGTACTAGGACCGGGCGGCGGAGTCATGACGCCGTATCGCAATCTCGTACGCTTCGGACTTGGTGGCAAGCAAGGTTCAGGCAAACAGCGCTTCAGCTGGATTCATGTTGAGGATCTGCTGGGAATCATCCTTTTCCTACGGGATCGCAAGCAGCTGGACGGCATCTTCAACTGCTCCGCACCGAACCCAGTTACTAACGGCGAACTGATGGCATTGTTACGCCAGAATATGCACAAATTCATCGGCATGCCTGCTCCGCGCTGGATGTTAGAAATGGGCGCAGCCATGATTCGCACTGAAACCGAACTCATCTTGAAAAGCCGCTGGGTCGTGCCCAATCGGCTAGTCAAAGAAGGCTTTATGTTCCGATTCGGCAGACTGGAGCGCACGCTGGAAGATATTTTGAAATAGCTGGAAATTCCTTTACAATACATGTATACGCCTGATCAGGATCACATCATTCCACACGATGATCAGATCATCCGGCATGATGTCCTCATCCATAGCAAGCCCTTGTTTCGTGTAATAACGTATAACCCAAGTGTGCACTCTCATTCGCCAACGATTCTACATTAGGAGACATTGCCCATGAACTCTTCCTATCTCAACGCACAAAATCGCAACAAAACGACTCGTTTTCTAAACGGACTGGCTGATCCGGTACGTCTGCACATCCTGTCGCTGCTCGGACGCAAAGGCAGAATGAATGTAGGCGAGATTGCCTCTAACTTTCACGTTAGCCGTCCCGCCATCTCGCATCATCTACGCATTCTAAAAGATGCGGATATTGTCAGCTATGAGAAGATTGGACAGGAAGTATATTATTGGATGGATCAGGAATACGTCGTGTCTCATCTGCACAATCTCGCCAATGAGATGGATTCCATGTAAAGTACCCTACGCTACTACATAGCCTTGCTTTGCACAAGATTTATTTGGTCGTGAAATGAACGGGCTGTGGGATCTTCCATGTATCGTGGTTGCGGAATACCGGCAACCAGTCGCCATGTGCTTCGATCAGATCATCGCACAGCGATACGATATCGTCGATCGACAATTCCGCTGCGGTATGCGGATCAAGTAGCGCCGCATGGTATACATGCTCTCGTTTGCCTGTTAGTGCTGCTTCAATCGTCAACTGCTGGGTGTTAATATTGGTGCGGTTCAATGCTGCCAGCTGCGGCGGCAACGCACCGATATGCACTGGCTGAATGCCGGAAGCGTCCACCAGACACGGTACTTCCACACATGCATCCTGCGGCAGATTGGTAATCAGACCGTTATTCATCACATTGCCACCGATTTTGAATGGAATATTCGTCTCCATCGCTTCCAGAATGTACGAAGCATATTCCAGACTGCGCGTATGCTCCAATGCCTCGCTCTGCATCAGACCATCCCGCACCTCGCCCCATTCTCTGATCTGATTCACGCAGCGACGCGGATATTCATCCAGCGGAATATTGAAGCGTTCGATCAGCTCCGGGTAACGCTGCTTGATAAAATACGGATGGTATTCCGCATTATGCTCCGACGACTCGGTCACATAATAACCAAATCGGTGCATTAATTCAAAACGCACCATATCCTCATGCTTCTCCTGCTGCTTCACTGCCGCACGGCGCTTAATCTCAGGATACAAATCTTCGCCATCGCGCGTCACTTCTAGCAACCACGCCATATGATTGATCCCGGCAATCTTCGCCTGCACACCGGTATCATCCATCTCCAGCGACCGGAACAGCCCCGGTACACACTGCTGTACACTATGACACAAGCCCACCGTCTTGATGCCGCCTGCTGTATTCATCACCTGCGTCAGCACCGCCATCGGATTGGTATAATTGAGGAACCACGCATCCGGGCATACGTCCCGCATATCCGCCGCAATGTCCAGCATAACCGGAATCGTGCGCAGATTACGGAAAATACCGCCAATGCCGAGCGTATCTGCGATCGTTTGGCGCAACCCGTACTTTTTTGGAATTTCAAAATCGGTAATCGTACATGGATCGTATCCGCCAACCTGAATTGCATTGATGACGTATTTGGCACCAGATAATGCTTGACGACGGTCAGTATACGAGCGAATGACACAAGTGCTCCCTGCTGTTGTTTGCATGGCATGAAGCAGGGTCTCCGATTCTTGCAGCCGCTGATGATCGATATCGTATAGTGCCAATTCAAAACCCTGCAATGCCGGAGTTAGCATAATATCACCCAGCACATTACGTACAAATACCGTACTTCCCGCTCCAATAAACGTAATCTTGTTCACGATGGATCGCCTCCTTGAAATGTGGAATGTACCTTCACTATACGGGAGGCGCTTACATACCGACATGGAGCAATGCCAGCACTATTTGTCATAATGCGTGATTTCGTTATTTTTATGTTTTATGAAATATTGTATTTTCTGATTAAGCGAATATAACTTTTTTACGTGCTATTTTTCCGTTTTCTGTTGAATCTCATTCTTTTCGGGTATATACTGTTACCATACAATATCGATTAGACGGCGTTCTTGTCGATCCATCGATAACGAAATAACCCCGCCGCGTCAACGGCAGGGTTATAGGACAGAAAGCCGGGGAAACCACGGCGCGCAACACACTTGAATAATCTTCTCATGTGCAGAACCCACCGAAGGCTGTCAACCTTTATTCGGTGGGTTCTTTTTTGTCTTTGAATTTACGACGAATGATTCTACAGAGCTTACGTCCACTAAGCAAAATACTTAGAGAAGCAGCAACTCCCTTCAATACATCCACAAATTCAATTAGAACAAGTGCGATCATGGCATCACCTCCTCGTCGAAGGCTGCACCGCGATCGCTCCACCGAATGCTCTCTATCTCGTTAATATAATATCATATAAACGTAGTTATAACACGTAATAAAGTTTTATTTATACCTACTTCTCATTTTGTACAATCATTTACACTTCCAAACTGTCAAAATAACGCGCACTTTCCACCATCGGCGTACAATCAATATGTCCGCCCTCCAAGTTAATTTCAAAAATGTACGCTTTCCCCTGCACCAGTCGCTTCACCATCTGCCAGTCGATCAATCCTTGCCCAAGCGGCAGCGAATCGTGAAACTGCCCCATGCTGTCTACAAGGTGATAATACACTGCATATGGCGCTGTACGCTCCAGCACTTCCTGCAATTGTGCATTATCGCCGCGGAAGCTAATAAACGTATGACTTACGTCCACATTGACTGGCAGATTGAGCGGAATAATGACCTCGTCGATCAGATATGGATTGGCGTAACAGAACAATCCCTCTGTGGAATCCTCCCACAACAGCACCTCGCGCCCGCCATTGTCTAGCAGCTTGGCGATTTCTTCGCGCAGAGCAATGCTGCGCTCACGCGAAATTTCATTATTCTCACTGTGCAAATAGTTGGCGTGAATGACGCATTTGCTACCTTCCTCCACGCAAATGTTCACCAACTGACGCGTCGATTCCCGGTAGTAGCGGTACATCTCTTCGTCGGTGCTCATAATATCGAGAAATCGTCTATTGTAACGGCTCGGATGATGCAAATACACATCCATGCCCAGCCCTTTCAGTTCGCGAATGCGTTCGCGGATCAATTGCTCCTGCTGCAAATCATCCGGGCGCAAATATAACTCCATAATTTCCGGTTCGTATTGCAGGCGGTCATCCAGACTTTCCCGATCCAAACTGCTTTTGAGACGTATGTTGTTCATGACTCCACTCCTCGGTTGATCATTTTGCCGAATATGCCCTTTTCTGTGTAGGGATGCGGGCTTTCTCTTTATCATATACCAGATGCACCGCCGCACCCAAGTTCAGCGTAGCAGAACTGTGTAAACAGCAGATGAATCGGAACCGCCAAGTTCATGAAGTTAGCTGCGACTGGATGAACAACGCGCCGGAGCAGTCGTTGCTCGTTGCTCGTTGCTCGTTGCTCGTTGCTCGTTGCTCGTTGCTCGTTGCTCGTTGCTCGTTGCTCGTTGCTCGTTGCTCGTTGCTCGTTGCTCGTTGCTCGTTGCTGACCAAGTATACCGACTTCGCTTACAGATTACTATCACTCACACCGAACGTATCGCCACCTGCAATCGTACCGGATTCAAAGCCTTTGTTAAACCAGCGCTTGCGCTGCTCGGACGTACCGTGCGTAAAGCTGTCTGGCACTACATAGCCCTGCGCTTTTTGCTGGATCGTATCATCGCCAACTGCACTCGCAGCCGTCAATGCTTCATCCAGATCGCCCTGCTCCAGCAGGTTTTTGCCCTGTTCGTAGTGCGCCCAGACCCCAGCGTAATAATCCGCCTGTAACTCAAGCCGCACTTGGTAATGCGTGTTAAATTCTTTTTCACTCAGCTTCTGACGATATGGCTCGATCTTCTCCATCGTCCCTAGCAAGTTCTGCACATGGTGACCAACTTCATGCGCAACGACATATGCCATCGCAAAATCGCCCGGTGCTTGGAATTGCTGCTTCAATTCATCGTAAAAGCTCAGATCGATATACAGCTTCTGATCACCCGGACAATAAAAAGGACCTACTGCCGAACTCGCCGTACCACATGCAGATTGCACGCTGCCACTATAAATCACTAACGTTGGATCGGTATACGTTAGTCCCTGCTGCTTAAACACATCGCCCCATACATCCTCGGTATCCGCCAGTACCACCGATACAAAGTCCGCCAGCTGCTCCTCTTGCTCTGTGCCTTGATAATTGCCCGCCGTCTGCGTCGCTGTGCCTGAATCCATCCCGCCTAGCAAGCTCGCCGGATTCCCACCAAGCAGCAGAACGATGACGATGACAATCACTCCGCCAATTCCGCCGCCGACCAGCGTTTTACCACCCATTCCGCGCCGATCCTCTACATTCCCACTTTCCCGTCTACCCTGCCATTTCATTTGCCTAACCCCCTATGAACTTGTTTGTGTATGTTACCTATGCGATGAATGATGATTGTCTTTCTGAATACGATCATTCGGATTCGCTTCACTGGATGTACGCTTCCAATGAATTTGCTAATAATGTTGTACCTAGATTAGATGCTATATGACTAGAATGGAACATAATCCGTTTGGAAGAAAACGAATGTATGCAGCGGTTCCCATAGGATGAAGGGACAGACTCTGGTAAAACTAGACGGAGCCAAGGAACCGGAGACACTTGTAGACGAGTATTGCGTCATCGAATCATGTCACAACAATTTAATAGAGTTAGCTAGGTTTGCTTAGAAACTGAAGTGTTTAATGTATTACCAGCGTGATAAAGCAGTACCATTTATAACTGCGGATTATCCGACCTTACAGTCGTTCTATTGAATACATCACGAATAACCAAATGACAAATGGAGGCGATTCACATGGGTAAGTACGTTCAAGTAGAAGACGGCGTGAAGATTTTTGTACAAGATATTGGCGAAGGGATTCCGGTTATTTTCCTGCATGGCTGGCCAGCGAATCATCTGATGTTTGAGTATCAATTTTCCAGACTACCGCTTGATGGCTATCGATGTATTGGGATCGATTTCCGCGGTTTTGGTAAATCGGATGCGCCGTGGGAAGGCTACACCTACGACCGGATGGCAGACGATCTGCGCGCGGTGATCGATGATCTAGGTATCGAAAATGCGGTATTGGCAGGCTTCTCCATGGGCGGCGCGGTTGCGATTCGTTATATGGCGCGTCACCAAGGACACGGTATTGCACAGCTCGCTCTGATGGGTGCAGCAGCTCCGGTATTCGTCAAACGTCCAGACTTTGACTATGGTCTGATGGACGCGGATGATCTGACTGCCGACCTGATCGAAGCTACCTATGAGGATCGTCCAAAAATGCTCGGTCAATTCGGTCTGAAATTTACGAAAAGTAAAACGAAAGCCGGTATGATGGTATGGCTCGAAACGTTATGCTACCAAGCGTCCCACCACGGTACGATCAAAGCGGCAATGGCACTGCGTGATGAAGATCTGCGCGGCGACCTGTCTGCCATAAATGTTCCGACCGTTATTTTCCAAGGTATGAAGGATAAAATTTGTGATCCACAGTTCGCCCAACTGTTGAGCGAAAGCATCACCGATGCGCGCGTCGTACCGTTTGAAAGCAGTGGTCACGCGATGATGTTCGATGAAATGGAAAAATTCAATGAAGAGCTGCTGCTGTTCCTGAATCAAATGGCAACCACCAACCAGATTCCGCGTCCAGCCAGCCGTAATATGTAATCACATAGTATTTAGAGCTATCCAGCTACCAGAATAAAACTAAGCCGATAAGATACTCCTGAGCAGGAGAGATCTTATCGGCTTTTCGTTCTATTTTCCTGCCTATATGGTCTCCTAGTAAAACTCACAAAGTATCATATTGGCACGATTTTGATTCTTTGTATTCAGGACTTACTTCTCGAATTTTAGAAAAGAGAAATCTAAGGTTAAATTTTCCATATGTATGTGGTACGGTAGAAATCGTATTTTGAAAACCAGCATATAATACATTGGGGAGGCGATTTTATTCAAAAAGCTAACATCCAGATGAGGAACGTAGACATTTAACCGAAAGAAGTGAAATTGATGAAAAAAATTTTAGCTGTCTCATTTCTATTGTATTCTGCAATCGAAATTGTTCTATTTATTTCAAAAGGAAGTCTATTTGTTGAGCGTAATGTAAGTCGTTCTGTGTTTACATCCATCATTTCTTTAAATATTGGAGCCATTTTTCTATCCATTTGGATGCTAGTTTCTCATCAAAAAGTCAACGAATCTATCGTAATATGGCAAATTGTTCTTGCAACAGCTTTACTTGTGTTGGCTCCGATTATAGCTCTTATTAGCATTTTATAGTTTAGCAAGGAGGTCTATCTATGAGAACGTCGTTTACAAGATTTATGTGCTGCTTACTGTCTGCTATTGTATTATTTACTCTAGCTGTACCGCATTCCAAAGCAGCAAGCAATGCTACAACTTTGGATGCTCAACATTTTAAGCTACTCCATACGTATACTGCTGGTGGAAAAGAGACCACCCAGTATGAATTGAATCAATCCGATCAGAATACCGTCTATACTGTTACTGAAGATAGTTATAATATCGTTGTGCAGACCACTCGAAACAATGAAGAAATTGATAAGACTGTCATTGATAAAAATAGTAAAAAGATCGACTATATGCAAAACAATCAGACGATCCAACAATACGATCTGGATGATCATGTAAAAGTTCTACCAACTGATACATCACAGCTGGATGAAGATACTTCTGCGCCTACCATTTCATCCGAAAACCAAGCATTGAGCGCATCCTCTATGCCGTTGCTCAAAAGTGCATACAATTCAGGTGTTGGGCAATATGGATATTTGTACGGTACCTTTAATACGACTTATGGCGATACATATCAAGTTAAATTTAGCGTAGGTACGGCTGTTTCTGTGATCGTTGGCGCACTGGTCGGAGTCGCTACTGGAACAGGTCTTGTATTATCCATTATTTCAGCTTTGGGATCAACTGTTATTGCAGATGCTATTGTGAACACCATTTATGGAACTGTATTTGCACAATCCAAGCATTATGATCTGGAAGTCCGCTCACAAGGTGAAGTGGGTCTCGTTTCCAAGCAGACTATTGTTAATGCAAAGGTGAATAATTACCAAACTGGCAAGTCCTCATGGGTCTATTTGCGAACAGAAGGTGATGGACGCAACTGGGAAGATATGTGTACCATTGGCGCCTATAATGTATATATATCGAAGCTTTAAAAGTAAAAAGACAGCCCTCTCGAATGAATGTAGGGGGCTGTCTTTTTTTATCCACTTTTATATTAACCTAGTGTTCAGTTTGTACAATTTGCAAGAATAGAATCACCTAAGACGATCTATTACCCACACGCTTTCAGCTGCTCACTGGTTTATTTAAAAATATTATAAAACCTCGAACCATCCGCAAACGTCACCACAAAACTCACGACCGTAATGACCACGATCAACCCCAGCGCGACATAATCCCCCTTGCGGAACGGACGTGCCTTGTACCACGAGCGTTTCTTCTTCCGACCAAAGCCTCTTAGCTCCATCGCAGTGCTGATCTTCTCAATCCGCTCCACACTAGTCAGAATGAGTGGCAGCAGGATAGAAACGATATTTTTCAATCGTTTCCCCAGCTTCTCCTTGCGTGAGATGTCGATGCCGCGTGCTTGGGCGGAGAAGGAGATATTTTGAAAATCCTGCTGGATATCGGGAATGTAACGCAGTGCGATCGCAACGGCATATGATACTTTGTAGCTGATACCAATCTTATTCAGCGACGAAGCAAATTCGCTCGGATCGGTCACGAGTAGGAACAGCAGTCCAATCGGCACAACGACGGCATACTTCAGCGCCACATTGAACTGGTAAAATAACTGCTCCCACGTCAGTGTATACCGCCAGAACAGATGCACAATATCGTGCCTTGTTCCATACAATTCTACCCCATACAGCGGCGAGAATAGGAAGATCGCAATCTGATTAAACACGAAAAAGATCAGGATCAGATACAGCACAAACGAATACGTAGCAAATGGCACCTTGGACATCGCAAAGATGATAATCGCGATCACGAACATCGCCAGCAGACAGCGAGTATCATAAATAATCATCGCCGTCAGCGCCCATAAGACGAAGAAGATCAGCTTACTTACCCCGGTTAGTCGATGAATCGGCGTATTCTGATTCGTATACGTTAACATTTTGGCACTCATGACGGACGTAGCCCCCTGTCATAAGCGATAAAGCGACCGACAAATTCAGCCGGGTTGCCGATGCCAGCGCGAACGGATAACCGGTGCAGCGATGTTTCCATCAGATGCGCCGCTGCCACAATCTCAGGCTGGGTCAAAATACGTGCTGGTGTATCGTCAGCAATCTTTTTGCCGTCTGCCATAATGATTGCGCGTTGTCCATACTCCATCATCAGGTGCATATCGTGCGTAATCATAATGATCGTCATGCCCTGTGCATTCAATTGCTGGAGAAATTGCATCATTTCGTTGTAATGGCGGAAATCCTGTCCGGCAGTTGGCTCATCCAGAATGAGAATCTCTGGCTGTAACACGAGAATGGACGCGATGGTTACGCGTTTCTTTTGCCCATAACTGAGTGCAGAGACAGGCCAGCTGCGAAACGGGTACAATCCGCACACTTTGAGTACATCGTGCACACGCTTGGTGATCTCCTCTTCGCTCACGCCGCGTGTGCGTAGACCAAGCGCTACCTCGTCGTACAACAGCGGCTTGGACAGCATATGGTTCGGATTTTGCATCACAAAGCCGATTACATCGGCGCGTTCCTTGATCGTATCGCCTCGTAGATCGCGTCCGTTCAACAGAATCTGTCCGGCATTCGGTTTGTAAAAGCCACAGATCAGCCGTGAAATGGTCGACTTGCCTGCTCCATTGCGTCCAGCGATGCAGACGATCTCGCCTTTGCCGATGCGGAATGAGACATCGTGCAAGATGGGATTACTAACGTCATAACCAAAAGAAACCTGCTTCACTTCGAGCGCTGCCGTCTCTAACAGCGGGGACGGTTCAGCGATAATGCTGTCATACCAGCGGCGCAGTGGTTCAATATATGTGTCGAGCACCAGCTCGTCAATATGCTGCGGCTGCACATTCGGTTCAATCTGACCGCCTGCATAACGCAGTGCGTTCAGGTACAGTGGCTCACGGATGCCCGTTTCACGTAATAAGTTACTACTGAGCAGCTCTGCCGGATGCAGATCGGCGGCGATTCGTCCTTCGTTGACGACAATGATGCGATCAACGGGACGATGCAGCACTTCCTCCAATCGATGCTCAATGATGATGATCGTTTTGCCAGTATCTTGATGGATGCGGTCAATCAGCTCTACCGTCAATTGACCGGTATGCGGATCAAGGCTCGCAAGCGGCTCGTCGAACAGCAAAATATCCGCGTCGCTAACCATGACGCCAGCAAGCGTTGTTTTCTGCTTTTGCCCACCGGATAGCGAATGCGGGGAATAGTCTAGAAACTCGGCAAACTCTACCGTTTCCGCTGCGTCGTAGACACGACGAATCATCTCAATCTGCGGCACATCGTCATTTTCCAGCTTGAAGGCAATATCTTCGGCAACGGTTAGCCCGACAAACTGCCCATCCGGGTCTTGCAATACGGTGCCTACACGGTCAGATAGCTCAGCAATGCCTAGCTCGGATGATAGCTGTCCGTTCACCTTGAGCGTGCCGCTAATCTCACCTTCATATAGAAAAGGGATCAGCCCGTTTATACAGTGGGACAGGGTACTTTTGCCAGAACCCGAAGGACCAACAATCAGCACCTTTTCTCCTTCATAAATCGTCAAATTGATCTCATGCAGCGTCGGTTCGGACTGGGCACGATATTGAAAGCTAAACTGGTCGAACTCAATAACAGGGTTTCTCATGCCTTTCCTTCCTCCCGGCTTGCGATAACCGGTGATGTGGTTTCATACCGGGAATAACGCTATATCTGTTACAGCTCATATCACCAACATCGTCAGATGAGCTTATATTATGAAGTCGTCATCGTGATCATTATGATGAAAGATTGAAATAAAAAAGACCGGTGGCTCCCACCGGTCCTGAACTTACTGTAACACCCGCACAGCGCCGGATTCAACCCTGAATCGACGATCTGTGCAAGCATTCTCTTATGATTCGCGTGTCAGACTGCCACGTTTTGTTCTTGTTTTGGCATAAGCAAGCGCCAGCAGTGTGCCGATAATGGCAACAGACACCGTATTGGAGACCATCGCGCCTACACCTTGCACGAATACTTTGTTAGCTGGCTCGGAGTAGATCAGAATATCCAGCACCGGTGCTACGATCAGCCATGAGACGATATTGGCGATCAACTGCGACACGTTAAACGTAATAATCTCGCGCGTTCCGAATTCGCCATCCGCAATGCCGATGCGGCGTGTCAGCAACCCGACGATCAGACCGAATACTGCCGAAGCAATAACCCAGCTAAACCACGGCGAGCCGTAAAAGATCGCATCCTTGAGCGTATGCCCGATCAGACCGATCAGCAGCCCCGCCCACGGTCCGTACAATAGAGCGAACAGCGCCAGCAGCGCATACGTCGTCTCGATATTGGTATCCGGGATAAAGCTTGGAATCGAAGCAAAGCGTCCCAGAATGACAAACAATGCCGAACCAATCCCGATCGCTACAATTGTTTTAACGGATAGCCCGTTTTTTCCTGCCATCCCCAGCCCCTCTTTCATCTGTAAAATAATCCGCTTCATGCCCCGGAAGCACCAGTTCATGCGGTATGTTCTGTTCGATTATACAATCCCATATCGTGAAATACCACAGTTTTGTAAGCGGAAATCAGGGTTTTCATCGCATATTCGCTTATTTTCAGGATGGCATTTAGATTGCATGCTCAGGAAGGGGATTCAGATAGTCCATCTGCCATCGCGTGCAGCAACCGCTGGGTTTGATCGCAGCCGTATTCCCAGAACATCATACCTGCCAAGCCATGATCTACAATATACTGGCATTTTGCTGTAATCGACTGTTCATCATCGTACGTAATGAACGTCGAACCATTGTACAAATACGGTGCCTGCGCCTGTTCATCCCAGTAGCGCACATATCCATTGACGTTGATATATTCCGCCACCAATTCCGTATATTCCGGTCCATATCCGCCTGATCCCGCCGCCATCTGATGCAGACCATGGTTGATGTCCGGCACATGCTCCCATTGACGCGAGTAAAAGGCAGCTCCGATGACAATTTTGTGGGCTGGGACACCGGCTCGCTGAAATAGCTGTACTGACGCATCCACACTGATGCGGAATAGATCGCCATCTGGCGTATACAGATTCGTATGATGCCCGGTCAATATTTGAAAGCCGCCTCTCATGTCATACGTCATCAGCTGTACAAAATCGACGTATTGCTGTACCTGCTCCATCTCCGTGCCGTCGATATAATACTGATCCGCGCCCGCCGCAATCGTCAGCAAATAATGACGTCCATCCTCTGCGCCCTGCTGATCCAGCGCTACCCGTATACCTGATAACAGCAGCGTAAAGTTATGGCGGTCTTCCTGACTGTAGGCGATCCCCGCTACGCCATAGCTCGGATATTCCCAATCCAGATCAATACCGTCCAGACTATGAGTGACTACAGCTTCTACCGCTGACGTTGCCATCCGCTGTCTCCCCTCCGCCGTCGCTGCCGCCTCGGAAAACCCTCCAGCACTCCATCCTCCCACCGACAGCAGTATCGACAACGATGGATGCACAGCGCGAATACGTTCCAGTTCATTCAGATGCTGCAAATGCTGGGTAACAATCTGCGCTTCGTTTACATGACCAAATGCAATATTCATATGAGTTAGCCGCTGCAATTCCTTTTCCGCAATGACCGGCAGATGCCGATCACTAACATAACCTGCCGCAATAAACGATGAATTCATATCGTATGCCTCCTTGAATGATAATGACAGCATGTAATTTCGGGTAGTCAACATTGTGCCTTTTTATCGTTATGTAATGCCTGTTCACGTTCTTCGTTTCTCTCTCTGCAAATCCTGTCAAAACCCTAAAATAAAATTTTTTGAAAATAAAAGTTGGATTTGCATGATTATGTATTTCAATTCTATTCAAAATGGCGTATTATTAACTGCCTAAGCTATTGAATCTTTAGACCTATAAAATTTATGTCGAAACATAGGTATATGATGCTATTTTTTGGGTAATATTAACTAAAATAATTTAAACTTGAGGGATTACACATGCCTAGACAGGCTCACAATTGGAAACCGTTACTGCTGTCCTTTATCGTCCTGTTTACTATATTCTATTATGTTTGGATCAACGTATGGAGCGATAACGACCTGCTCCGCACGCTTGGCGGCAATATGCTGTCCGTCAGCGGATCGTTCATCGCAACTTGCTGGTTATTCAACACCTGGAAGCACAGCCGCGATCGACATCGTATCTTCTGGTTGCTCATCTCGCTGGGCAGCTTATGTTATCTGATCGCCGAAGTGATCTGGATGTATTATGAGAACATCCAACATGTCGCCGTCCCCTTTCCCGGTTACTCCGATTTATTCTACATGTTGCAAGTGTTCTTCTATATGGCGGCTTTTTTTTATAAGCTGAACCATGACAAAAAGGGCTTCCCCATGATTCGGCTAGTACTGGATATTCTGATCATCATGACTGTGCTGTGCACATTTAGCTGGCACTTTCTGCTGCGTTCTATGTTTGGCGCGGAAGGACCGGGCGAGCTGTCGGCAACGACACTGCTATCTGTTGCGTATGCCGTTACCGATCTAGGACTGGTTGCCGGAGCCGCCAGTCTGTATTTCAGCATTCAGCGCACACTATCCAATCGCGTGATTATTATGATCACACTCGGTCTGCTGGTGCAGGTATTCGGCGATACACTGTTTCTGTATCTGATCTCTATGGATGAGTATTATTCTGGCAGTCGCTCTGATCCGCTGTTTATCGCTGGTCTTCTGCTCGTAGGCTTTGCAGGTATTTTGCACAAAACAGAGAACGGCGATCCCGCGCTTGTGAGTGAAGCCAATGTACCACGAATTGACTTTGCCCGCTTGCTGTTGCCGTATGTCGGTATCGTAGCGTTATTCTTGTTCATGACAACGCGCCCAGATCGTATGTATGTACTGGCGATTGGAACAGGTATCGCTATTCTGCTCGTGCTGGCACGTCAGCTTATTATTTTACTGGAAAATCATCGGCTCGTTCGTAGCTTGTATGATAAGACGCAGGAACTGGCAACAAGTGAAAATCGCTACAAGTCTATTGTCGAATATCACCCAGACGCCATCGTCTCGCTCAGTCTGGACGGTCGAATCGAGAGTGCTAATCCAGAAGCGGTACGTCTGTACGGATTAAGCGAGCAGGAATTGATTGGTTATCGTGCATGTTCGTTTATTACCGATGATCAAGTGCCTATCGCGTATGATTATATCGAGAAGGTGAAGCAGGGCGAGCCGCAAATCTACGAAACGACCATTTGCAGCCATATGGGTGAATTCTTCCATGTCCGTATGACCTATATTCCGATTCTGGTGAACGACAAGATTGTCGGCATCTACAGCATTGCCAAGGACATTACCGAGAACCGCTTGAATGAAGAAAAGATCAAATTCCTCGCCTACCATGATCCGTTAACTGGGCTGATGAACCGTGCCGCCTTTGAAGACTGGCTGAGCGATACCGTGAACAGTGCACGCTCGCAGCATGAGATTTTCTCCATCCTGTTTATCGATCTGGATCGGTTCAAAAATATTAACGATACGCTCGGTCACGACGTCGGTGATCATCTGCTCCGCTCAGTAGCGCAGCGTTTGCAGCGTTGTGTGCGCGAGAACGATATTATCGCTCGTCTCGGTGGCGACGAATTCACCTTGATTCTGCGGCATATGCGTGAGGAGAATGAAGCGGCAACGGTAGCGCAGCGCATTCTGGACAGTATGAGTGAACCGCATTATATTAACGGATTTGAGATTATGGCGACGCCAAGTATCGGGATTGCTGTATATCCAGGCGACGACGATTCTGCCGTAACGCTGATGAAAAAAGCAGATATCGCTATGTATCAAGTAAAACAGAACGGCAAAGGTCATTATCGTTTCTACAACGAAAACGATCAGCTCTACTCCAAAAAGCTAATGCTCGAAAAAGAACTCGGTCAAGCACTGTACCGCAATGAACTCGTGCTGCACTATCAACCGCAGATCGATGCGGCGCAGGGCAAAGTGATCGGTGTAGAAGCATTGATTCGTTGGAAACATGCGGAGATGGGTATGATCATGCCGGGCGACTTTATCCCGGTCGCGGAAGAGACAGGCTTGATTATTCCGATTGGCGAGTGGGTGCTGCGCGAAGCATGTATGCAAGCTAAACGCTGGCAAGACGAAGGCTATCTGATCAAAATCGGTGTCAATCTGTCCGCCCAGCAGTTTGAGCAAGAACACTTTATCGCCACTGTCGCTCGCATTTTGCAGCAAACTGGCGTTGATCCTGCCTATATCGATCTGGAAATTACCGAGTCGATGGCAATGAGCAACATTAACAATGTGATCATCAAGCTAAAAGCACTCAAGCAGCTCGGTGTGTCCATCTCGATTGACGATTTTGGGACTGGTTATTCCTCACTCGCCTATCTGGAAAATTTCCCGGTCGATAAGTTGAAAATCGCCCGCGAATTCACCAGCCGTCTGGGCAGCAGTCAGGCGAATCATCTCATCATCAGCTCGATTGTGAATCTGGCGCGCAATCTGAATATGAATGTCATTGCCGAAGGCGTAGAGAGTAATGAGCAGGCAACGATGTTACAACAAATTCACTGTCACGAAATGCAGGGCTATCTGTTTAGCAAGCCTGTCTCTGCTGTCGATATGGAGAAAATGCTACGACTATCCGCGTTTGTGACGAATTTCACCGGAGAGCATCCGGGCTGAGTACTGCATATTACACGTTACACGGTAGAGCATATTACGGATTGCATTACAGGTTGTCTTACCGATTGCATTACCGAGTGTATGGCAGGATAAAATGGATCGGTTTGAGAAAACCCAGTGGCTTGAAGGATATCCCGTTCGGGTAATGGGTGTACAATACACCCTTTATACGAGCGAGGTGTTCTATCATGAAGCTTCCTTTATCCAAACACACTACAACTTCCACTACCGATCAGTCTGTAGATCCGTCACAATCGCGCTTTGCTGATGCGCATCATACCGGACACGGAGATCAGCTAAGCGTGCGTGCCGTCGATGAGCTGGAGCAATTGAGCGGCATTCATCCGGGCTATCGCCGCGCGCATGCAAGTGGGCAATGCTATCGTGCCGTGTTCGCTGCAAACGGCGAAGCTGCTGCATGGACAGACGCACTGCATTTGCAGCAGATGGAGACAGAAGCCATCGTGCGCTTCTCTGGCAGCTCGACGAATCCGGTATTTGCCGATTTGCAATCACCTGCCAAAGGTATGGCTGTCCGTTTCGCGCTGCCAGATGGGCAATATAGCTGTCTGGTAGGTGTGACGGTTCCGGTATTTTTTGCCCGTACGCCAGCTTCGTTTATGGATATGATCACGTTTGCCCGCAAAGTTCGTGCAGGGCAAGCGAGCTGGACAGAGGTACTGGCAGAGATGGCGCAGCATTTTGGCGAAGCAAAGGACAGTCTGCGCTATCTGGAAAAGCTACGCCCACCGCGCAGTTATGCCACCGTGCCGTATTATTGCATTCATGCCTATCTGCTGACGCGTGCGGAGCAGACTGCACAACCAGTACGGTTTGAATGGGAGCCGCAAGCAGGAGCAGAACATCTATCTGTAAATGAAGCGCGTCAGCAAGACGACGACTATCTGGAACAGGAAATGGAGCAACGGCTGCACCAACACCCGGCAGTGTTCACACTGTACATCGTACTGGGAGCGCCAGATGATCCGACCGACGATCCAACCGTAGTGTGGCCCAAGCAGCGACAACGGATAGCCATCGGTCAACTGACCATCACCGGACAGACAGAGGAACCGGATAATCTCGTAATGGACCCGACGATGATTGCGCAAGGGATAGAGCTGTCGGATGATCCTATCCTGCAATTCCGCCGCAGCGTGTACCAAGAATCATGGGAGCGCCGTAATCGAGAACGCGACGAAGCACGAGACAGCTAATACGGGCGATCAACATAACCCGGACGGATGATCGTGCGGGTTATGTTGTCGATCCACTCTACATTTTCCACGTTGCTCTGCTGTGTTCTACGTGCTCTATGTTTCTCTACATTTCATATGTTTGTCTATGGTTTGTATATTTCTGTATGTGTTTCTAAGTCCACCTTATTCAACCCAAGCCTTGCTGCAAAAGGCTTGGGTTATTTATTTTGCACCCATTCCTGTTTTTGCACTCCTTCCTGCGAATCTACCGATATGCAGTATTCATGACGTGTAATGCTGTTCAGTAGAAGACGATGTATCGAATACGACGATATTGTTGAACAAGACGATATTGCTGAACCCAACAGAGAACAAATTGAGAATGCATAACAGGCACGAAGTAACTCTGCTGCACCTTCATCCTGCTATCGTACATGTATGACATTTCATGCTAAATAGCGGATATTTTAGCAAAGAAGACGTATAATAAAAAAGGCACAGCCAAACTCGCATTCAAAACGCGCGATTGCAACAAAGCATATTCAATGCTATACATCCAACTTGCGCTTGCCAGCTTATCGAACAAGCCACTATTGCACAACACACTATCCTACACAAACGAAAAGAATCATCTTTGCTACACTATGACTGTTCCAGATCGGTATAGTCCGTTCCCATCTTCATTTATGATAGCGGATTCATAAAGCACAATACACTACATCGACGCCAGAGGAGGATTTTATATGAGTTATCAAAACTGGGCAGGCAACTACACCTACGGTGCAACGGAACTTGTGTATCCTGAGAATATTGAGCATCTACAACAACTGGTCAAAGAACATTCACGCATCAAGATTCCCGGCAGCGGTCATACGTTCAACTCCATTACTGACACCGACGGCATCTTCATCTCGCTGCGCAAATGGAATCGACTGCTAGAAGTGAACGAGCAGCAACACACGGTGACCGTCGAAGGCGGCATTACATACGGCGAGCTGTGCGCGGCGCTCAGTCAAACAGATTACGCCCTGCACAATCTGGCATCCCTGCCGCATATTACGATTGCAGGAGCTATCGCCACCTCCACTCACGGCTCCGGTAGTGAAAATGGCAGTCTGGCTGCCGCAGTCGAAGGCTTGGAGCTGCTTGACGCCAGCGGCGAATTGCACAGCTTCCAGCGCGGCGACGCACAATTCACCGGTGTGGTTGTCAATGTCGGCGCGCTCGGTATCGTGACCAAACTGACGTTGAAGGTTGTACCGACGTATACAGTCAAGCAATTCGTGTATGAGAATCTGCCGCTTAACCAACTGGAACAGCACGCTGACGATATCTTCGCCAGCGCCTACAGCGTCAGTTTCTTTACCGATTGGCAACAGCCTTCGTTTCATCAAGTGTGGACCAAATGCCGGGAAGAAGACGGCGCAAGCTATGATGGGCTGACCGACTTGTACGGAGCGACCCCAGCAACAACTGCACTGCACCCACTGCAAAATATGCAAGACCAGACGCAAAATTGCACCCAGCAGCTCGGAGAACCGGGCATGTGGTATGAGCGACTGGCACATTTCCGGTTGGAGTTTACACCGAGCGCGGGCAAAGAGCTGCAAAGCGAATATGTATTGCCACGAGAGCATATCTACGAAGCGGCACTGGCGATTCATGAACTACGTGAGCATCTGAAGCCAATTCTGTTCGTCGGTGAATTGCGCACCATCGCCGCGGATGATCTATGGCTGAGTCTTTTTTACAATCAGCCGTCCGTCGCTTTTCACTTTACATGGCACGACGATTGGACAGCCGTGGAACGCGTACTACCGCTGATCGAGCAGGCACTCGCACCATTCAATGCCCGTCCACACTGGGGCAAGCTGCACACCGTGCCAGCCGAGACATTGAAGCAGCAATTCGACAACCTGCCACAGTTTCAGCAGCTAGTAGAGAAGTACGATCCGCAGGGGAAATTTAGCAATGATTATTTGGAGACATATATTCGGGCGAACTAGAGAGGAACCTTGCAATGAAATCATCAGCAAAAGTTGCTTTAGCTACAACCATGCTAACTTTGGTATGCGGTACGGTAGTGTATGCTGCAACAACGGCTCCGCAGATTTTTGTTAACAGTAATGCTGTACAGACAAATAAACCACTGCAAATCATTGACGGCTCGGTCTATGTTCCGCTACGTACGATTTCGGACAGTCTTGGCGTTGCTGTACAGTGGGACAACGCTAGTAAACGTGTGTATGTAAACTCTGATCCGAATTTCCAATCCGAAGCAAGCGCTGTGGAATATGTGTCTGAACAGAATTTGGCTTTGAAATGGATCATGGCGTACGATGAACGACGGCAACAAGATATGCTTCCTCTGATTTCTTCAAATTTTAAAACGGATATCTATAAGGAGAGTTTTCCCGCAGGCAGCTATAATGCCAATAGTATTGTAGATATGCGAGTGGTTGCGCGCACCACTGATACGCTAACAATGCGAATCGTGCAGCGAGTAACCGCAGAAGATGACTATAGCGTCAAGGTAGAGAAATGGAATTTCACTTTTGAGAACGGTAAAATCAAATTCGTTAACATTGTTCCTAAATCTACACAGGCATTGGATCGATATACCGTCGTGCCCGGAGCTACGTTTGGCAAATGAGAAAGAAAGCTCATCTATTCCTGAATCACAGGATGATGAGCTTTCTTTCTCTATTCACTTCTCCGCTACAATCGTAAACGTCTTCGGAATGCCTTTATCGAACACATCGGATGACTGGTTTGGCAATTCTTCCAGTACTTTGATGATCAGCCCCGTCGAAGCAACCGCGGTAACGATCTCGCCAAGTGTCCAGTTGCGCAAGTACACCTTTTCCCGTTCTGGCTCAGCAGTGCCGGATTCGGCGTATTTGGAATAGGATACTTCCTTTTCCACTAGCGACTGATCAAAATAATCGCCGTCGACTTTGTGCTTGCGGATCTTGGCGGTGGTGCCGCGCGATGAGATTAGCTTAGTCGATATCGGGTGAAAATCCTGCAATACTAGTCGTCCGCCCTGATGTAGCACACGCGCCACTATGTCAAACAGCGGACGCAAATCGGTAAAATAATGCAGGATGCCAAACTCCATAAATACGACATCGTACCCACCATTCAGCTCCTGCGGCAATTCCAGCACGTCAGACACGATATAGCGCAGTGGCACACCAGCAGCAGCTGCTAGCTCCAGCGCATATTGCTCATTTTCCGGGGAAAAGTCTGCTACTGTCAGCTCCGCACCGAGTAGTGCCAGCGCTACTGCCTTGTTGCCGTTCGAGCCCATCAGGTTGATGATGCGTTTCCCCTGCACATCGCCCATATGAGTGAGCGCGCCGCTAATACGCTTGCGCGGATCGCTTTGGATTTTGCTTGCGGCTTCGGCTGGTGTACCAAACCGATTCAACCACGATTGATATGTGCTTCCGCTCCATGCGGATTTATTTTGCTCCGATGATTCCATTGTCGTGCCTCCATTGATGTCATCCTGTATTGGCATATTGTATCATAATCCTGCCGTTCTTCTAGTCACAACATGCGGTATAATGAAAAGAATACCTTTTGTCGTCTGTCATATTATGCAGTCATTTTATATAGCAAGCCGCAGATTTCCTTGTGTTCCTCGGTGAACACAACGCAGAAAGGACGAAATGCCATGCCGCAACATCATGAACCATCGGAAGCGTTGGAAGCCTCATCCGCTTCCGCTCTGTCGCGCAACAGCTTATGCTTCTGCGGCAGTGGAAAAGAACTCCGACACTGTCACCCCCGTTCAGCACCTGACAGCCGGGCTATGCATATGACCGATCTGTATCGTCAGGTGGATCATGTGATCGACGATTATCATGAGCATAGTACCAAGCATCCACCATGTGCAGCAGGTTGCAGTAGCTGCTGTTCGGATTATTTTCCGGTATCGCAGGTCGAATTTGAATTGCTGCTCAGTTATATGGAGCATAGCTGGAGCAAGCATGATATCCGCGAAGCGTTTGAACAGGCGGAGCGCAATCTGGAGATATTTCAACAGGACAATCCACCGATGTACGATGCGCTGGTGAACCGTACCAATCGCAAGCAGGAGCTGGATTCTATTCGCCATCATGCGGGGCGGAATAGCTTTGCCTGTCCGTTACTCGATCGGGAAAAAGGCATCTGTCGTGTATATCCGGTACGACCGTTTATTTGCCGTACCCATGGCAGCTCGCATACCTTTTATGGCACATTCAAAGAAAGATTGATGTCGGAGCGTGTCTGTCAGCATATTCCGAGTAGCCGGGCGCATCGCCGGGTTACACCGAACATCGTGGATTACTGGCAACCGTATGAGCAGCTTGCCGATGTGTATGTCGGCGCGCAACGCCAGCCGCTGCGACAGTATCCGATCTTTTACTGGTTAGTACTGTACAATCGTCACGGCGCAGGACCGACGGCGCAAATTGGTAACCGCGATAACTTTGACCTATCGTTGGAGCAGCATAACGATAATATGGCGGCTCACGGCAAATAGTGCGTCATGGTATTAGTGTAGCCATCCTTGTCTGTATACCAATCTTATGAAAGTAGATACAGATCGTGCTGATAGAAATGGTAATGATGCAGACGAGATCGTGAACCACTGTATGACTCAATGTGTATGTTGCCTGAATCATGAACCGTCGGATGCAGCTTGCATATGGAACGTAGAAAAGAAAACCAACCGCTTCGACATTGCTGGAGCGGTTGGTTTTTTGGCATTTGCTTGTTTCGAAAATCAATCTATTAGCTGTAATGCTTGATCAAAATGTTATTATCTCCGATAGTAAGTCATTATTCTTAATAATAAGTCATCATTTCTAACACAAAAAGATGTATTTTCTCACCTTCAAAAAGCGTATATTTCATTTTGCAGGTAAACGCTCCTTTTTTTGTACAACATGCTTATTTTTATGCAAAGAAATGATGAAATGTTTTATGTATCGTTTAACGTAAAAGCGTTATGATGTTACCTAATTTACTCTTTCACTGCCGCGTTGCAGTGAAATGGCATAAGGAGGAGCCTCTATGACGCTATTGCAACAACCTGTTATCGCTGCCGTTATCATTCTCGCCATCATTGCTGCTGGGGAAGTAATCTCTGTGCTGACTCGTGCCAAAGTGCCGATGCTGCTCATTGCGATCCTGATCTATATGGGACTGCTGTGGACGGGTATTTTACCCAAAGATATTATCAAGAATTCCACCTTTACCTCAATCGGCATGGTGATGATCGCTCCACTTATCGTACATATGGGTACATTGATTCCGTTCAAAGTGATGAAGCAGCAGTACAAATCCGTATTAATCTCCCTGATCTCCGTCCTTATCGGCGGCGGTCTGGTGCTGTTGATTATCCCGCCAATTCTCGGCTACACAACTGCGGTCATCGGCATCGGTCCTATGATCGGGGGCAATATCGCTACGATCATCACCACGACGGAATTGGAGCGACTTGGACTCAATGCGCTCGTCACTATTCCCGTGCTGATGCTGGCGATTCATAAGCTGTTCGGTATGCCGTTGACCAGTTATTTTTTACAGCGATATGCTATTCATTTTCGGGATCATCTGCAACAGCAGGATACGGCGAATGATTCGGATCTTTCTGCTATTAAAGGTAGTGATGCATCTGCGCCTAGCGGCAGATTCAATAGCCCCTACATTATGGTGTTCAAGCTGTTTCTAGGTGGTGCGCTTGCGACGATACTGGATGAATGGACAGGCATCAACTACACGCTGTTCTGCCTGATCTTCGGCATTGTAGGTGCGCAAGTCGGCTTTTATCAGCAAAATATGATGGATCATGCCAAAGCGACTGGTATTGCGATGATCGGTACGGTATTCATCGTAATCAGTTCCATGACAGACGTGACTTTTGGTATGTTCATCAGCTATATTCCAAAAGTATTGCTCATTCTGCTGTTCGGTCTGGTCGGTGTGTTGGTCGGCGGCTATTTCAGTTCCAAGCTGTTAAAATGGGACCCGCGCAAAGGCATGTCTGTGGCGCTCACTTCGATGTACGGCTTTCCAGCAGATTATATTCTGTGTCAGGAAGTGAGCCGCAGCGTCGGTCGTACACCAGAGGAACAAAAGCGCATCCTTGACGATCTCGCACCGCCGATGCTCATTGGCGGCTTCACGACCGTCACCGTCGCTTCAGTCGTCATCGCCAGTTTGTTAATCAAGACGTTATAACTGCTGTCATGCATCATAATTGCTGTCATATCAATGTATCGCTCTGATTGTTGCGACGGGATGGAATGGGACGGGATGGCTAGATACAGTCCGATTACGCGTACAATCCGGTGTGCGATCTGACAATTCGCATGTTACATCTTCATATTTGACTTTTCCGACTATATTAGTCAGAATTTTATTCAATGTATATCTATCGTTCTGCTCATTCTATGTACCATCATTGCACTCGTTACGATACTATCATCCGCTACGTGAAAGGAGTATCTACTCATATGTCTCAATCTCAAGACGATGTACCGGATTTTCAAGCGTTTGACCAGCTGTCTGCCGAGCGACGAGAGCAGTGGTTGGAGCAGCTGTTCACCCTGCTGCGTCAGGAAAGTATTAGCCACGACGGTACTGGTATGGATACTTGCGCCGTCATGGTACAACAGCTGTTGGAACAGGCAGGGCTGCAAACGAGAATATTCGACGAAGGACAGTATCCTATCGTGTACGGCGAGTTGATTCGCGATCAGCAGCTGCCGACGGTGTTATTTTACGGACATTACGATGTGATGCCGCCTGATCCGCTGGAAGAATGGCACTCCGATCCATTTGCACCGGAGATTCGCAATGGCAAAATCTATGCGCGTGGCGCGGGCGATAACAAAGGTCAATTTCTAGCGCACATTATAGCGATTCAATCGTGTCTGGAGCTACATGGTCAACTACCGATCAATGTGAAAATACTAATCGAAGGCGAAGAAGAAACTGGCAGCCGCAGTCTGCCGATCTTCGTAGAGCAGCACCGCGATCTGCTGCAAGCCGATCTCGTCTACACGTCTGACGGTCCACAGCATGTGAGTGGCGCGCCAGTCGTACTGCTTGGCGTACGTGGTGCGCTCGCGATCAAGCTAACGTCCCATGGCGCGCAGTGGGACAACCATTCCGGCAACAAAGGTAATATCGTTCCCAATCCCATTTGGTCACTTGTCCATTTGCTGGATTCCATGCGCTCACGAGATGGGAAGATTCTGGTGGACGGATTTTTCGACGATGTGCGTGCAGTGAGCGATGCGGAAGCAGAGGCGCTGCGCCAGCTGCCGTTTGAGCTGGATGATCTGGCACGGCAGGTCGGTTATGCAGCGCTGGATATGGATGGGGAGAGCTATTATCGTCGCCTGACGATGGAGCCAACATTGAATATTCATGGCATTCATAGCGGCAGTACAGGCAAGGGCATTATCCCAGCCAAAGCAGAAGCGTATATCGACGTGCGGCTCGTGCCAGATCAGCATCCACAGCAGGTGTACGACAAGCTGGCACGTCATGTGCAGCAGCACGCACCGGACATTATTATTGAGCAGGTGATGAGTGTGCCGCCATCTCGCACACCGGTTGATCTCGATATCATCCAGACCGTCATCCAAACTGTCACCGAAGCGTATCCGCTGGCTCCGGTTATTCAGCCCGGCATGGGCGGCACGCTGCCGAATTATGTATGGACGGATATTTTAAAAGCACCATCCGTCATTGTACCGTATGCGCCGTATGATGAAGCGAATCATTCGCCTAATGAGAATACAGGTGTGGATGATTTCTTGTATGGGATTCGCTGTACGTATCATTTGCTACATCGGTTGGCGGCGGATACAGCTCGTACTGCGGTCTGAAGGCAAGAGCTACAATTCCCTAGCACTAAAAACGCCTATATATTTTATATAGCACTCATACGTTCTATACAGCACTCATGTGTTCTATACAGCACTCATGTGTTCTATACAGCACTCATAATACGTTCTATACAGCACTCATATGTTCTATAACGCACTCATACGTTCTATACGCCATTCATATGCTTTATACATTATGTATATGGTCTTATGGCTATACGCAATAACGATGATGTTTACTAAACAAATCAACGAATAAGCAGCAACTACGGTGAAAAGCCGTCGTTGCTGCTTATTTGTTTGTATTTCTGTATATACGTTACTCCTCCACATTCACCGGCAGCACATGCCGCCGCTCGACTGGTGAAGTCAGCACGACCGACGTATTCACATAGCTGTATACCATCAGCCGATCAACAAGCTGGCGTAGCCCTTCCATGCCATCGACCGCTGCTTTGATTATGTACCCGATCTCCCCTGTCACGCGGTGACATTCGATCACATCTTCCTCCTGCACGATCATCTTCTCCCATTCGCTAGCGGACACCTTCAGATCGCTGATCTGGATCATTAGCAGAATACTGCGCCCAATCGCTGCCGGTGAGACGATGGCGGTAAAGCCTTGAATAACTCCTCTTTCCTGTAAACGATGCAGTCGTTCCGTTACGCTCGGACGGCTGAGCGACAACTGCTTGGACAGGTCGCTAATCGTCATGCGTGCATCCTCCTGCAATAATGTCAGCAAACGTGCGTCAATATGATCCATGTAAGCTTTCCTCCCTGTATGTATATTCCATTTTGCCTCGTCATGCCAATATGTAGCCTTAACGATCCATTATTATTCATTTTGACAAGGATAACTGGTAATTCTATCTTTTTTTATATGTGTTTTGCTTGTTTGGTATTATATCATGTACATATTGCAAAATGAATAATTATTCAACGTGATCGAAAGGATGATTTCATGTCTTCATCTACATCTGTGAATGCTTCGCAGCATGCTCTGCGTCTGTTAAAAGTAGTACTCGGCTGTATGCTTGTCAGCGCCGGGCTGCTGTTGCTGCGACACGCTCAGGTCGTAACCGGCGGTACAGCAGGATTGTCGCTCAGTCTCAGCTATTTGCTGCATATGCCGTTTGCTTTATTGTTTTTTGTTATTAATATTCCATTTTATGTATTCTCGCTCTTTCGGATGGGATGGAGCTTCACACTCTCGACCGTCTTATCCGTCTGCCTCGTATCGCTGATGACATCAGTGGATCGCTGGCTGCCTACGTTTGCTCTGCCGCAACTGGCAGGTACGGTTATCGGTAGCATTCTATGCGGACTGGGATTGTCCTTGCTGTTTATGAATCGCGCTTCGCTAGGTGGCGTAAACATCGTAGCAATCTTCATGCAGCAGCGGTTCGGCTGGAATCCGGGGTTGGTGAACTTTGTGTTCGATTCCATCGTCGTGTGCATCGGGCTGTACTCGGTCGGATTGTATGAAGCGGTATTGTCAGCGATGTCGGTAGTGATCGTATCCACGATTATCGGATATTTTAAAAATCGGATTGCTCGTGGGAACAGTCGCCCAGTTGTCGCAACAGCTCCCGTGGCGGCGCAAGGCACGAGTGCGGAAGCTTCGTAATTCTTCGTAATTCAGAGTATAAAATATAGCTTACAGTATAGTAGATACTTTGAGCGGCATGTAATCATAGCGCCATGAAGCTATACAACTACGCAGTCATGGAGCTATATAGCTACGTAGTTATGGATTTGGACATATATGGATATGTAAATGCTATACAGTTGTAGCTTCACAGAATGGTAGAGTGTTGGAAAGTCATAGTCACACGGTTAATGACTTGAGTAGCTACACTACATTGTGAATAGTGACTATCAGATAGTAATAAGCTAGCGATGTCAACAGGATCAAGGACGCTTATAGACAAGGCGGCTGTGATCCTGTTTTATTTTGTATCAGAATATACCAACCAATTATGCCAAAGCAAACATATGTTGCATACAGCAAAGTATTTTCATTTAGTGATATACTTGGTACAGATTGTCTGAACACGGATCATGCATTGGTACACAACATGTATAGACGGTACACGATAGAAAGGAACTCTACTATGGATACGACTTTGCTTTTGGAACACATTCTGCTGCTGGCGGTCGGGATGCTCGCTTCGATCTGTGGAGCGGTTGCCGGGCTGGGCGGCGGGTTTATTATTGTGCCGGTATTGGCGTTTCTGTATGTCATTCCGGTAGCGAATATTTCCGGTACGTCGATGGCGGTACTGTTCGTCAGCGCAATCTCCAGCACCCTCGCCTATGCTCGTCAGCGTAAAATCGACTACCGCAGCGGCATCGCCTTTTCGATTGCGATGATTCCAGGTTCGATTCTTGGTGCATGGACGACAAGCGTCGTTGGGAGCCGCGTGTTTTTTGTAGCACTTGGTATATTTCTCATGATTATGGCGGTGATGATCAACTTCAAGCCGACGCAGAGCAGAGACGGATTTTTGCGTCCGACGGTTACGCATCGGCTGACTGACAACACTGGTAGTGTACATGAATATTCATTTAATCTATGGTTTGGCTGCGGGGTTGCGTTCTTTGTCGGCTTTCTATCTAGCTTGTTCGGTATCGGCGGCGGCTCGGTGATGGTGCCAACGATGATTCTGTTTCTGACATTTCCACCACATATCGCGACTGCCACCTCAATGTTCTCGATTTTGCTATCGTCGTTTGTTGGTACGGTATCGCACGTAGCACTCGGACATGTGATGTGGGATCAATTCCTCTGGCTCGCCATCGGCGCACTGGTCGGCGGACAGATTGGCGCACGGATCGCATCCAAAATCCCTGCCAAAGCCATCGTGCGCGTGCTAGCAGTCTGCCTGTTCGTGGTCGCGATTCGGATGCTGTTCAAAGGGTAAAAAGAAGCTACCGGATGAGCTATGGAACGGTAAAATTATGAGCAAGCATGAAGGACAAACATCCATACATTCTTTCATTCATCATAGTATTCCTATTTTGGGACAGAGAAAGGTTCTGAGCATATGTCATTTGTCAAACAAAGCATCTATACACGCTACATCCCTGCTATGAAGCCTGCCGAGCAGGAGAATGAGACGGGATACTGGTTTATTTTCCGAGGAAATGAGATGCTGGTGCATCAGCAAAATGAACAGCTTGCCGTTCCAGTTGCCAAAGGGCTGGAGCAATACAAGCTAGAGCCGCTGCGTTCACTCTATCTCGGCTCGATTGAGCAGGCTTCGTGTTACACTGCTGAAGTTAGCAAAGATATACAAGCGCCGGAAGCTATGGCATTCATCCCGCTGTTCGGTCTGTTTGAACAGATCGATCAGGATCTGTTTCATGTCGCTGGACGTGCGGTGCAGATGCTCGGCTGGGATGCGACGCATCAGTTTTGCGGACGATGCGGTACGGCGCTCGAACATGCAGAGCATGAACGCAGCAAAGTTTGCCCGAACTGCGGTCTGAGTCAGTATCCACGCATCTCCCCGGCAGTCATCACGCTGATCACCAAAGGCGACAAGCTACTGCTGGCGCGCGCCGGACATTTCCCCGGGAATATGTATGGTCTGATCGCTGGTTTTGTTGAGGCGGGCGAAACGTTGGAGGATTGTGTACAGCGTGAGACGATGGAGGAAATCGGCATCAAGGTGAAAAATATTCGCTACTTCGACAGCCAACCGTGGCCGTTCCCGCATTCGCTAATGGTCGGTTATATCGCCGAATACGACAGCGGCGAGATTCAAGTCGATGGCGAGGAGATTGTGCATGCAGATTGGTTCGACCCGCATGATCTGCCGAATATTCCACCGCTAATCAGCATCGCGCGCAAGATGATTGACTGGTATGTGGAGCAGCAGAAATAAACGTTTTTACGTATTCACTAGTGAGGTTTATATGTGCTATAATCTTTGTATACAATCCTTGTACAGTTTGTAAAGTAAGTAAAAAATTTCAGTTTCATATATCATGAAGGGGAGTAACTTAAATGCGCGATAACATTTTACCTTTCAAACCTATAGAAAAAACCATCAAAATAAAACAGCCTGTCTCAAAATCTTCTTTTGATCGTTTTGATTGGATTACAGAAGAAGATTGGAAAGAGATTAATGAAGTTGATCAACGTGGAAGATATTCACATAGTACAGATGATGATCAGGAGGTTTAACAAAATTGACTGAACTCATCCATTTTTTTGAACGTAAAAATTGGCCTACCATAGGAGCCAATGATCACCTTCATAAAAATAAATTTGAAAATTCGATAAGACGAATCGTCCGACGCGTCTTATCGAATTTTCAAATTTAACGTTCCTTCACTATGCTTACCACTGAAGTATTTAACTTTTCCGAGCTTTGAAAAGCTATTTGCAGAATTAGAAGTTTGGGCAAAAAAGTTGAAGAAGACGAGCACTAGAATGCATTTACTGAGTAAATGCGTAAGAAACTTAAAAGATTGTTTGAAATCTAGGGGTAAGTCGCGTGGCAGAAAAAGTATTAAATAGTTTATTCGCACAGACTTGCAAACTCAAGAATAAGGAGCTGGCTGATAATGAGTAGTGAACTTTCAGTAAATCTTGCATTTGCGTTGAACCAAGAGGGTCAAGAAGAAATTACAGACATCAAAGAATTCATTCGTATTATCGAAGAATCCAGCGACAAAAAGGTTATAGAAAAAGGATATGATGATAGAGATATTGAGCTAGATGTCGGCGGCAAAATCGTGAGGCTTGTGTACGAAAATGACATCTGGCAAGCCGCATCTACTGACGAAGAAATTCAACGAGAAGTTGATGAGATGCAGGCAGCCGGGCTTACAGGTTTAGAAGACTTAGAGGATAACGAACCCATTGATTATTTCAACACAGACGAAAAAGATGATCACGAAGATGAAGATGAAGACTTCACCACTACTCTCTATCCAAACGAAGAGAGCAGAGAAGAACGATACGAACTCCTAAACAAGGATATTGAAAAGTTCAGAGACCGGAATTGATTTGATCAGGGCCGCCCATATGGCGGCTTTTTACATAGGATGGGCAGGGTGTACGAGAGATCGATAAGCATTCACTTGGCTAGGCATTACGAGGCATCTGGAAACACTTCTGAGTATAGTCAGTCGGAACAAAAAAGTTTTAAAAATTAACATGCTTATAACATTAATTATACGTTTTTTGTTAGGGTTTCGATTAGTTTTATCAGCTTTTCTGCTGATTTTATACCTTCCGGATCATTATAATGAGGTAATTTAAAGAAAATAATGGAAACCCACTACTAGTTAGCGACGTATAAATGAACAGATACCGACTAATTACGTGAAAGGGCACATTATGTTCGCAAAAATCAAATCATTTCTATCAAAGATCGGAAAAAAGCTGATCTCTCAGACCGGAATCAATATTATTACAGTTATACTCTCGCTTACCGCTCTGTTTTTGCCCCCAATATTAGATAATATCAAATCACAAGAAAAAATGCAGTTGTATACTTTCCAATCAGAAGCCTCATACAAGTTTCAAATTACAGAGAGCCAAGAATTTTTTACGGTACCTTGGCAATTTAAAGTATTATTAGCCAATACAAGTTCAAATGTAATAACATTAGTTAACTTCGATAACGCTGCTACCGAAGGCAAGAAAGAAGACAGAGGGGGTAAAAACCTAGTAACGGATGTAGGATTTTTGTCTGAAAAAAACGAAAAAGTTGAATTGCCTATTATATTGCAGCCTGGCGAAGGAATTGTTTTAAAGAAAATTGAAAGGCTAGCTCTGCCTCGTGAGTTGATTGAGCCAATCAATAACGTTTACATGAGTGAGAATGGAAAGAGCATCTTCAATCAAGATTTAACATACTATGACTTGCTTTATTACTCTGTAAAAGCTAAACAAGACGTCTTCAATAATGAGTTGACTGGCACGGCTATCAGAGACGAAATCGGAGTTAAAGATGTTACTTTTGGCTTCGAAGGCGGATCGATATTCCCTAAATGGCAGCCAGAATTCATGTACACTTTCACTAGTGCTAAAAATAAAAACTTCAAAGTTGAAGTCACACCTTATATGAAAGAAGAACCTTCAAACTAATTGAAGGTTCTATCCTATTTAATCTGCTATTCATAATGACGTATAATGCTCCTGCATTTACGAGACTCGACGTATGGTGAGTGTCTAGCGCATGCCGAACCTAGGGCGTATGCCCGCAGTGTGAATATATTGTTATACGTAGTTGCATGCTTCACGAATAACTCTCAATACTATATTTTATTTATCATTCTAATATATGAATAACTGCATAGTTTTGCGATTATTGAAATTGTATTATCTTCAATTGCCTTACCAAGAACGTCAAACTGCGATAGTGTCTTGGTGTCAATTACTTTGCAACAAATTATATCAGCACCAATAGTTCTTATCTCTTTCCAACAACTTATTATTTCTTCGTATGTTTCTCCTAAAATGTATGGATCTTCAATTCTAACTAAATCTCCCTTTCTAATAAATCGAAGATCAAGAGGACTAGAAAGTTTTCTAATTTCGATTTCTCCATCTGTACGAGTAAATTCTACGGTATTAATACTTTGATGTTCTTTATCATTTTGATCAATTTCTGAACGCACGATTTTAACACCTCTTTAAATAATTATTGTGTAATTGCGTATAATTCTTCATTCCCAAACTTCGTACAACTTAAACTTTTCAAGTTATTCACGAACTTCTATTTTTCTTATATTAATTATATGCCTAGTTACATCAAAGTTTCATCTTTATGCAGCTCCCGATTATATCCAAAAATGGTTGAATAGCTTTCCTATTTGGAGAGCTATCCAACTTATAACAAATATTTCTTATTAACTATTCATCTTAACTTGAATCTGCTTTATCTGTTTCTTCATTGTTTCCTCTGATTTAAAAGAGCTTTTGCTATTTCATTACGATTCATACCTTTTTCTTTCAAATCATATACTTGTCGTTCTATTGGAGTTAGAACATATCTTAGTTTTCTTTCTTTTTTCAACTCCGAAATTAGAATATGAAATATACCCGGATGTATGCTTACTTGTTTGAGTTGGGCAGCGCGTATCGCATCAGGGAGATCCATATACAATAATTTTTTAATTATAGTTAATAGTTCCATTATCAAAAGCTTCTAACACAATATCTTTATCATCCAGATCAGTGATCATAATAATATTATTTAATCCTAACTTCTTCAGGCTCACACGCTGCTTTAAATCCGTCGCAGCAATTCGGAGTAAGTATAACATCTATTAAAGCTACAGCAACTTTTTGTTCTTTATAAGATGCAATTGCTTCTTTGTAGCTTCTAGCACAGTGAACTATTTTAATGTCATTATGTTTTTCGGGGTACTCTTTTATGCAATCCATCCAAATGGGATCGTCTTCAACGAGCATTAAATTAATATAATCCATTGTATAAACGTCCCCTTATGTCATATTCTATTTTATGAACATATTATTTCCATTGATTTTCTTTTGTACCTTATCTCACCCTTCACTTTGAATGTAATTCAAAAAAATAGGATGTTATTAATTTTATTTTACCAATGGTTACTGAATTTTATATTCTAACCCGTGGTGCTAGTTGAAAAATAAAAATAGCCTTTGCCCAGGAAAACGTCTAAAATGAAAGTGACCAAACCCCATTTTGTAAGGTGGATTCCTGTGCAAAGACATCTTTATTGTACACAAAAACTGCGCTCGGTACAAAACCAATTTGTCGCTATTTTGAAAAAAGTTCAGCAGGAATTGCAAGCTTTTGCTCCGTTTCTGACACGAAAAAACTATCATCTACTTCAGCAAAGCGATGCTCGTATCCTGACACTTCATCTGCTGGGAAAAGCGCTAGGATTCACCTCCGAACGTGCCTAGCATCGCTTTATCCAAGGGAATGTAGGTTCTGTTGTCGAACGTTCTCGGTATAATCGGCGATGCCGAGATCTTCGCTTCGCACTCAAGTGGTTGCGCAAGCGACTCTATTCGCCAAAGTTTGGCAGCCCCTACTCGATCATTGACAGCCTTCCTCTTCCCTTATGCCAACCGGTTCGTTTCACAAGAGTGCGATGCTTTCGAGGTTTAGCTGACGTTGGCTATTGTGCTTCAAAACAGAGTCATTACTATGGATTCAATCTACACCTGCAAATCGATTCATTCGGTTTCGTCCAAAGTTACGTCTTGTCGACTGCTTCGGTTCACGATGTACAGGTGGTAGAAGAGTTGTTTCGCCAGGCGCCTTCTGCTGCCCTCGTTCTTGGAGACAAAGGGTACCTCAGTCACTCTTTACATGTTCGTTTGGAGCAAAACGTTGGTACTCTCCTTTGTGTGCCCACTCGTTCGAACAGCAAAAAATAACGGTGGGCGCCAGCCTTTACACGCTGGATGCGACGCAAACGCAAACAAATTGAAACGGTATTTTCCATTTTATTGACTCGTTTTGCTCTTTCTTCGATTCGTTCGAAGAGTCCATCCGGATTTGTAGATGGACCTTTTGCTAGCCTATACGCTTTGGAAAATAGGAGTCATTCAAGATTAATTGTAACTAGCACCACGGGTTATGAATATATTTATGTTGCTCCAATTATAAGTGTTCATCCTGAAAAAGATCATCATAAGAAATGGTATCAACGTATGGTTGCGGACTCTCACCCTACTAATATATACATTCCACGCGAAGATAGGTAAGAACGTTATATTTCACTAGCACAGATAACCAGTATACATAAAGGTTCATTACTTCGGAATGTAAATGAGATCATAACTCATGACCGTCTCAAATTATTAAGCAGTAATTTAAATTTCATTCTGGATCTTGGACTAATACAGCCTCAAGAAGCTGATCAGTTTATCGAAGAAACAGGTACAGACTAACCTATATTTTATTACAATCAATAAAGGCTGCTTTACCGGCATTTCATTACAATGCGCGGAAGCAGCCTTTATTAATTATTTTAATTTTTACTATCGAATTACTTTCATAGCTGGTTACTCTACAAATTGTATAGAACCCCTTGCTTATCTGCTATTTCCGTCTTCGCATCACCACTACTACCCGCCCAATCTCAGCGCTCAACTTTCAGCAGGAACTTCTCCAACGCTTCTGTATTAGTGATGCTATGATTACACGTCTCGTCATCCATGCAGACGTATTGCCCGACGGAAGACAGATTGTCCGGTGAGTGGGCTTTCATTTTCACATTGAAAAAGCCCAGCTCCTGATTGCGATTGCAGAACATGCAGAAGCCTCGTTTGTTCGTCGGCGTGATCTGTCCTTCGGTTGCGATCAGACGATCTTCATGCGGATAGACGATAAACAGCCGATTGGCGGCAATATCGATCCAGCGTAGATACGTCGTGCGAGTTAGATCCACTGCGGACATCTCTGGCGCTTTCAGCTTTTTCGCTTTGGGAAACAGCTTTTGAATCTGCTTGGGCGTTACTTCAGGAAACGGAATGACGTGAGATTCCAGCGAATCAAGATAGTTCTGGATATCCTCTGTCTGCTGATACGTTCCTAGCAATTCCAGCAAAGACTTCTGCTCCGTTGTCAGTGAATCGAATGTCGCGATGATCTTCTGCACCGCACTGTATTTGACCGTCTCCAGCACTTGCCGATCTGCAATCCCTCGCATCGTTTTGATCAGAAAATCCGCTTGTTTATGAATAAAGTTCAATTGATGATTGTGAATGAATGGTGTTTGCATCGCTTTCAGCCCCTTATATGATTTGGTTCAAGCATAAGGTGCAAAGCCTGCGGGCATTTCCGTGTTGCCTATTCAGGGCGATGAGTCTTATCTCTTCGCGCCCCGCACAAAGTCCACCCTGTTCAGGCTTCGCGCAAGGCCTCTCTAGCTAACGAGCAATCCGGTGCGAATCCAAATGCCACGGTAGAACCCCCTATCATTGTGAGTATACGGGAAGTATACCAGTGTGATGGGATCAGGGCAAATGTAGCTTCATTTATAACAAACATTTTAATAAAGAAACTTATTATCTATTTATACGTAAAAAGTTGAAGCTAACATATTCTCTTAGGGGGAATTTGATTTGTTTAATGCATGGAGTATAGGAATATTAATTTTACATATACTAGTAATGATCTATGTTTATCTTTTTAAAGAAGAGAAATTTATATGTGAAAAGCCCTGATTTTTTCTAAAAATAATTAAAACTTTACTAAAATTAAAAAAAGAAGGAAATGGATATTTTTATTTTGAATACGAAGATTATATACTATAATGAGCATAGAAAGAGAAAATCTAATTTCTGATTATACTTCCGACATCAATCATATGGGGGAGATATTGAATGAAAAAAAATGGAGATCATTACTATCGTATTGTTAGATCACATATGTATATTTTTTTTCCAGAAGATGACGATAATCCAAATCGAGTACAAGTTACTGATTTAACAGCAGCTCCATTTTCTTACGAGAATCGCGTGCACTATCATCAAAATCAAAAAGCTTATCATTGTGCTAATCTTCAAGCGTTTGAATCGTTTGTTCCCCAAGTAGATTACGAAATTGAAGTTGCTGCATTTTCAATGGAGTTAGAACCCTTTCTGCATTTTATGCAAATTGCAAATGAGAATAATCCTAAATTAAGTTGAATACATGTCATTGAGGCAAAAAAGCCTTGACCTTCATATTATTTCTATGAAGATCAAGGCTTTTTTAGTTGATTCTGAAAGCTACATTGCAGTTGGGAACCACATAAAATGTTTCACCAAGTGTAGAAATAGCTTGTCCAGTTAAAACAGCATCATAATGACCTTGACCAAGTCTACCAACACCTATCGTATTTGAAACGGAACTTCCAGGTGTACCAAGTCCTGATAGTGGAAAACTCGTTACATAGCCACCTCTCAAATCGTAAATTTCAATCTCTCCAACAAATGTATAAGGCAATATGGAACGAGGATGTACTTCCCAACGAAGTCCTCCAGCAATGTAATCCAGCCTTGCAAATCCTCCATTTGCTGTACAGGTGGTTTGAGGAGTGATCGACTTAGCGGAATTTGGAAGGCTACATTGAAGTTCTACCTTAGATGAGTATGTATTACTTGAAACATTGTTATCAGAAGCTGAAGCGAAAGAAGAATTGAAGATACTAAAAACAGTGAGAACCAACATCAAACAAGAAAAATATAGAGTTTTCTTTTTCATTAGTTATACTACCTCACTTTCTATGATTTTCTAATATAATACATTAAATGGGATTATAAGTATATGATAAATTATGACTAAATTCCCTGTTAGCAGAATCTAAAATTTTTATTACTAAAATATACAAGTAAAATTTAAATAATGTTAGCGACAATATTATAATATAATTGTAAATAAGTGTAATAATAGGTAGTATAAATGAAATTAAAATACATATGTATGGGTTGGTATTTCGTTGGTTTAACAAAAATACAGATCTCGTCAAAAATGTTTATTTCATAGTCATATTTCTTAGTATTCATCCAATGATTTGTATTTTCTTCCCGTCATATTTGTAATTTTTTTACAAATAATCATTGATAACTTCTTTTTATTAATTTACTTGTTTATCGTCTTTTAAAGTACTTGTATTGAAGCCATTAAAAAATTTAGGATTTATTCTTTATCTAATACTATTTACTTGGAAAATCCGACTTCATTTCAATAAAGATCAAAAAACAAGCCCTCTTTTGTAAAAAGAGGGCTTGTTTTTTGATCTAAATATTAATTATATTGTACCAATATATATTCTTTACTCAATACTGCGCTCCACTCGGAAACGTGTACTTATTCATCCCTTTTACCGACAGCAACCGGAACCCTTCCCGGCTGAAATCCTGACCATTACGCGCCATCTCGTACTTCGGTGTCTTCGTGTAATAATCCATATAATTCAACATATAAGGATACGTGCGCACCACGTCTGCATTCGGCTTGGACGAACTGTAATGAGTCGGTGAGACACCGTATCCGTCCAGCGAGAATACGCCCGCTGCTGCTTCGTTCATTTTGAAAAATTGATTCAGCACGGTATCCGTACTCGCCTGATAATCGATACTGCTCACGCTCAGCAGACGTACACCCAGCACGCGGCGATACATGAGCGACTTGTCCATCTTTTGCTGAAATTCTTCCATATATGCACTAGGCAGGCTACTTCCGTTCAGATTGGCAGGCAGGATAAAGCTCTCCAGCAAATACAGATCGCTGCTGGTGATACGCGTCTTCGTGCCGGTTGGATTGAAGTCAGCGTTCTTCGTGCTGCTCATCACATCCTCAGGATGCCACGCGTTAATAAATGCCGCCATGCTCTGTCCATGTACCGCATCCACCGCTTCATTCAGCCGCGCGCGGGACACACCGTAGTCGTAACCCGCATCATCCAAGAATACGCCGTATACCCCTGCATCCTTCCACAATCCGATCCGCTGTTTGATCATATCCATGCTCAGATTGTCAGTACCATCGGTCACGCCCAGATCGACATAGCCAAAGATCTGAATGCTCGGATGAATCTGCTTGATCCGTTCGATGATCTGTAGCGTTGTCACATGATTCTCATGCTCCGGCAGCTCCAGACGGTCGCCTAGCACCAGTACATCATATTGGGCAAGTGTTTGTGCCGCTTCTTCCGGGCTGGCAGCATCGTTGATGGACTCAGGAATGCCGTAATAGATTAGCAGCTTCGGACCGGGTGTTGTGTTTGCCTGCGCGGACGCGCTATTTGTGGTGCACAATACCGTTACCAGTGCCAGCACACACAGTGCCAGACGATGATAGGTTCTCATCTTCTCTTTCTCCTTTGATGCGCTGAATTTATGAAAACTACTAATTCCCATATCATCCAGTTCGCATACCGTTTTCTTATCCACTGTATACACCATATCCCATCCAACATAACACAATTTCCATAAAAGTAAACGCCATTTCCAGAATGTTCATTCGCTCTCATCTAACAGGTCCTGGTTCTCTCGAATCATCTATTTTACGTATTTACGCAATTGTTAAAAAAGCTTTAAATCATTGCCAAATAAAGCTTTTTCCCACTCGTAAACTCGCATCCACGTATTCAAATTTTAAAAAACTATGTGATGTAAAATTTTACTCAAATAATATTACTCAAATGTAATAAAATAGTTGTCAAGGTTGCTAACTTACATATAAAATAACAAAACCAATTCCAATTTTATTCGAACGATTGGTCGTACTATTTTCATGATAAGCTTTTCATTTTACTCAAGGAGGAGTTCCCTTGCATGTTCTGATCACAGGCGGATACGGATTTATTGGCTCGTTTGTGGCGGAGCGTTTTCACAAAGAAGGACACCAGGTGTATATTATCGACAATCTGGCTTCCGGTCGGAAAGAGAACGTGACCGTCCCGCACAAATTTTACAATCTCGGTGTAGAGGATGAACGCTGTGACGAGATTTTTCACAGCATCAAGCCGGACATTGTCGTCCATCTGGCGGCACAGGTCGATGTAGCGGTATCGATGCGCGAACCACGACAGGATGCGCAAACTAACATTCTCGGTCTGGTCAACATGCTGGAGATGTCCAGCAAATACAATGTCTCCAAATTCATCTTTGCGTCCTCGGCTGCTGTCTACGGTATGAACGAACAGGTGCCGCTAACTGAATTAATGAACACGGAACCGCTATCACCCTACGGCATCAACAAGCTGCTCGGCGAAGTATATTGCAGCAAATGGAATGACATTTACCAGCTCCCTACGCTCTGCTTCCGCTTCTCTAACGTGTACGGACCACGACAGGGAACGATTGGCGAAGGCGGCGTTGTCTCCATCTACATGCAGCAACTCATGAATCAGCGCGATTTGAATGTATTCGGCGATGGGGAGCAGACGCGTGACTTTATCTATGTGGAGGATGTGGTGGATGGCATTTACCGCGGTGCGATTGGCGAACATACGGGCATCTATAACCTGTCCACCAATACAGAGACAAGTCTGAATGAGCTGATCGGCATTTTGGAGCAGCTGGAGCAGGTACAAGATGTGCATTATCTGGACGCACGCAGCGGTGACATTTACCGTTCGTCACTGGACAATACTCAGATCAAAAAGGATCTGGACTGGCTGCCGCTCTACTCCATTCGCGAAGGCATGGAGAAAACGCACGCCTGGTTCCGCGACCATCATACTCCGGTTGCTGCCGATAGACAGGCAGAGCAACCACAGGGCTATCGTCACTGGTTTGCCTTGCTTCGACCGTATGCAGAGAACTTGCTCGCTTTTGCCCTGATTGTGTTCTTAACCCGCTACGGCTCGCACTGGTCGATCTCAGCGGATATTGATTTTAAGCTTGTTTACATACTTGTACTTGGTGTTGTGTATGGAGCCAGACAGTCGGTCATCTCGGCAGTGCTCTCGTCAGGGCTGTTCTTTTACGAAGCGCTAGCCAACGGGCGTGACTGGCAAAGCATGCTATATGATCCAGAAGCGTTGTTTATGCTAGCGATCTATCTGTTCTTCGGGTTAGTGGTCGGCTTCGTATCCGACAAGCACAAGCGCGAATCGGTATACATCCACAATGAACTGGCTGCGGAGAAGGAACGCTATACCTTTTTGAGTCATATTTATCGTGATACACGCAAGATCAAGGAAGAATTGCAGCGGCAACTGATTGGCAGCAAGGACAGCATCGGACGCATATATACGATTACGCGTAAGCTGGAAAGTCTGGAATCGGAAGAAGTCATCACCGCCTCGATGGATGTGCTGGAAAATCTGCTCGATACCCGCCATATCTCTATCTATTCGGTAAATGAAAGCAATCATATGCGCCTGCTGGTGCAGTCGCGCCAAGCTGGATTTATGTTACCGAAAACGATTCATCTCGATGACGAACCTCATTTTCGTCAAGTGATCGATACCCGTAACATGTGGATCAACAAGGATATGGAGCCGAACATTCCGATGTATAGTATGCCCGTTGTGCATGATGATCAGGTGATTGCGCTGATCTCACTGCATGAACCATCATTTGAACATTTGAATATGAGTTATGAGAATCGCTTCAAGGTGAGTGTCGATATGATCTCCGCCTCGCTGGCACGCGCATTCCGGTATGAAGGCGCGACTCGTCAGGATCGGTATGTGGACGATCTGCCGATCTTGAAAGAAGCTGCGTTTGCCCAGCTGCTACGCACGCGTGAAGAAGCGCGCAAGCTGCATAATAGCGACTATAGCCTGCTCATTTTGCAGCGGGAACAGCGTACCTTTAACGAATTGGTCATGCTGGTGGATAGCATCAAGCGCGATTCGGATCATCTCGGCATGCTGAATGGATTGCCCGTGCTGCTGTTGTCTCATGCAACGATCGCGGAAGCACAGCTCGTCATTCAGCGTTTGCATCAGTACGGTGTCAGCGCCGATTTGCAGATGGAGGAAGCGCTCTATGCTTAGTGTACTGCTGGTCTATTACATCCTCGCCGTCCTGTACAGCGTTGTACGCTACCGATTCCGGCAGCAATTGGGCGAGGATACCGCTGGCTCTATCACATTCGTTCTGCTGCTACCGCTGTTCGGTTTGCCATTATCCCTACTGCGCGACGGGCTACGTTCTGGCTATTTGCGCTTGTCGCGCTCTACCGGTCATCTGCTGGATGAAGTGCAGGACACTCATCATGTACGTGTATTTCGCAGTCTGGATGTGCGCAAGGAGAGCAATCTGGTGCCGCTGGAGGAAGCGTTGCTCGTCAACGATCTGTCCAGCCGCCGCCGTCTGATGCTTGATTTTCTGAAGGACGATCCCGGTGCAATGATGCCTCTATTGGAACAGGCAGTCAGCAACGAGGATACGGAAACGTCCCACTACGCTGTGACCGCTGTTGTCGAGATCAAGCGCAAGCTGACGCTTGGCATCCAGCACTGGTCGGTGCGCTATGGTAGCGGCGAGCATACGCCGGAAGTATTGACCGAATACGCGGAAGTGATTCGGCAGTACATACACAGCGGATTCATGGACAGTCCGACACGCCGCTCGCATCTGTCTACCTATGCTTCTTTGCTTGGTGAGTTGATTGAGATGGATCATGCAGATGAAGAGGTATTTCAGGCGAAGATCGACAGTGAATTGCAATTGCAGCGTCATGATGAAGCGCTGCGTTATCAAGTGCTGTTCCATACCAGATTCCCGCATAGCGAGCTGCCTTATCTGGCAGCGTTGAAGCTATATTACGAATTGCAGATGAAGGACGCGTTCTTCGATACGCTGCAATCGCTCAAACAATCTCCAGTGAAAGTATCCCATACGGGCCTGAATGTGATTCGGTACTGGTCGGAAAAAGGTGCGTAATCTATGAAATCATCATTTAAACTCAGTACTCAGGTGTATGTCATGCTCGCCTTTATGTTGGTCATGGCGCTAGGGATTCAGGCAACCCGCTCAGACGCCATTCTGCAATTAAAGGGAGCGCAGAACCATGTCTCCAATCTGTCGCAGCTCAAGCAGGACGAAACGAATGCACTCACAGCCGCTCAAGTTACAACACTACCGCAAGAACGGCGTATGCTGGTGCTGTTCGACGACACCGATCCAGCCAGCACCAAGATTCGTAACAACGCCGATCATATGCTCACCTATATGAAAATCAATCACGATCTGGTGAATGTCAGTACCTTTTCCGGGGAAACGTCCAAGTATAGCGGCGTGATCCTCACCATGTCGAGTCTGGGCAAACTGCCAGATAACCGCTGGATCGATAGCTATGTACATAATGGCGGCAGTCTTCTGCTCACCTCTATGCCGCAGCTGGATCAAGATCTGTACCAATATTACCGCAAAATGGGCATCATTGAGCTGGGCGGCTATCTGACCTCTACCGGCTTGGAGCTGACTAGCAATGTGCTACTAAATGACAAAAATGCGCATTACAGCGCCGCATTGATCCAAAATGGCTCTGTGCGTGTGCGTCTTGGCAAAGATAGCATCGTACACGCCGTCAGTGACGAGCATGTACCGCTACTATGGGAAACGCCGTATGGCAAAGGACGCTTCGTCGTCTTTAACGGCTCTATGTTTCAGGAGAAAACAAGTCGCGGTCTGTTGTCCGGCGCGATGACGCTGATGAACCGGGATGTGATCTACCCGGTACTCAATGTGGCGCTAATGTATATCGATGACTTCCCTGCTCCGATTCCGGCGGGAACAAACGATAAAGTGTACAAGGAATATCACCGCAATACCGTTCGTTTTTACAAAGATATCTGGTGGCCGGATATGCTGAAAATCATGGCAGAGCATAACTTCAAGCTTACTGGTGTCGTTATCCAGACGTACAACAATCAGGTGAAGCCGCCATTCGGGCAATATACCGATGCGGACAGTCTGAATCTGACTCTGTTCGGTCGCGAGCTAATCAAACAGGGCGGAGAAATTGGTATTCACGGGTACAATCACCAGTCGCTAACGACCCAATCCCGTATCTCCGACAGCTTCGGTTATAACGTTTGGCCTGACCAGAAAAGTATGGCGGACTCGATTGCGACCGTAGCATCGTTTATCCACCAATCGTTCAGCAATTACAAATTAACGACCTATGTACCGCCCTCCAATGCGCTGGATCAGGATGGACGCGAAGCGCTGAAGCGTGCATGGCCTGATCTGAAGACGATCTCGTCCGTGTACAGCGAAGACCCGGAGAACCGTTCCTATGTACAAGAATTTGAAGTGTCGGCAGATGGTATCGCTGAATTGCCGCGCATTTCGTCCGGCTTTATGACCGACGAGTTCAATGACTGGGCGACCGCCAATGCGATGACTTCGCTCGGCGTCTTTTCCCACTTTGTGCATCCTGATGATATTTTGGACCCGGATCGCAGTCATGCGTATAACTGGGAACAGATGCGTGATATGTTTGATAAATTTATCGACCAGTCGACTGCTCGCTATCCGTGGTTACGTCCCATGACCGCATCGGAAGCGACGGCAGAGCTGCAACGGTATCAGGTAAGCGAACCGCATTTTGTATATGGAAGCAATGAAATTGACGGCTATATTAACCACTACACGGCAGGCTCGCTGTATTATGTACTGCGCACTGACCGCAAGATTACGTCGCAGACCAACTGCCGGGTCACACGAATCGATGACGAATCGTATCTGGTGGAAGTGAATGCTGATACGTTCAAGCTCGGCTTGGGAGGGAATGCACAATGAGAATTTGTATCGTAGCGGAAGGTTCGTATCCGTATGTAACTGGCGGTGTGTCCAGTTGGATTCACTCGCTGGCACGCAATATGCCAGAGCATGAATTTGTCATTTATGCGATTGCAGCTGAGCGCAAGCAGCAAGGCAAATTCAAATACACCCTGCCGGACAACATCGTGGAAGTCCGTGAGATTTTCCTTGATGAATATATGCAGCTGGATGGTGAATGGGGGCATCAGCTACGGCTGCATGCACATCAACGGCAGGCGATTACGTCGCTAATCTCCGGTGAAGGGGAGCTGGACTGGCGCCAGATCTTCGATGTGCTATGTGATCGCAAGCTGGGCAATCCGGCTAATTTCCTCATGAGCCGCGATTTCTTCGATATTATGAGCAAGCTGTGTGAGGAGAAGTATGAACAGCTGCCATTCACCGAGATGTTCTGGACGGTGCGCTCGATGATTCTACCACTGCTATTAACAGTGCAAAAGCCGCTACCGGAGGCGGATGTGTACCATGCCGTCTCTACCGGATATGCAGGCGTGCTCGCAAGTCTCGGCAAATATTTGTACAACAAGCCTGTGCTGCTGACCGAGCACGGCATCTACTCGCGTGAGCGTGAGGAAGAGATTATCAAGGCGGATTGGGTAGACGGTTATTTCAAAGATATTTGGATTCGATACTTCTATACCCTCTCCACCTGTGCGTATCAGTATGCAGACGAAGTGATTACATTGTTCGGGCGCAACCGCGAGATTCAGATCGAACTAGGCTGTGACGAGGAGAAAATCAGTATCGTTCCTAACGGTGTTACATCCAGCGATTATGTGAATCTGCCAATGAAGCCCGCAGGTGAGCCGATCTATATTGGCGGCATCGTGCGCGTCGTACCGATCAAGGACATCAAGACGATGATTCAGAGCTTCCAGATTGTGAAGCGTCAGGTGCCGCAGGCGAAATTTTTCATTATGGGACCGTATGAAGAAGACCCTGATTATTATGAGGAATGTCGGTTGATGGTAGAGCTGCTGAAGATTGACGATGTGATCTTCACCGGTAGCATCAATGTCAAAGAATATATTGGACAGATGGATATTCTCGTACTGACCAGCATCAGCGAAGGACAACCACTCGCTGTGCTGGAAGGGCTCGCAGCCGGCAAACCGATGGTTACGACCGACGTCGGTAGCTGCAAGGAGCTGATCTACGGCAATCATGACGACTTCGGCATAGCTGGAAGCGTCGTGCCTGTCATGAGCTATGAGCGCATTGGCGATGCGATCGTCCAGCTGTGCAAAAGCGAAGAGCAACGTCTACAAATGGGCGAAAATGGACGCAAGCGCGTCAGCAACCTGTATACGAATCACAACTTTATTTCCAGCTATCAACAGCTGTATCAGACGTATGGAGGAGTACAATCATGGCCGGTATCGGTTTCGAATTAAAAAAGCTGTTTGATAAAAACGGACTGGTCAACAAGGCAAAAGCCTACACCTACTCCTCGCTGATTACGATTGGGCCGATGCTGCTCTGTATCGTGATGGTGGCGGTGTTCAACTGGATGATGCGGCAGGCGGGCGTGGACTTTTTGAATGTGGAATTGTTCCAAAGCTCGGTTATTTACGCGTTTATTTTCTCCTATATTATGAGCAGCATGATGACGATGTATCTGACGCGGGTCAGCTCGGACTTTCTAAATGAAGGGTATCACAATGCGCTGCTGCCCTCACTATATGGCAGTATTCAGATTACGCTAATTGCCGGTGCAATTCCGGCATTGATCTTTCTGATCGTCACGCCGTTGCCGCTGTCGGTGAAGACCGGATTGTTTCTGCTGTTCATGCTGCTCATCATGATCTGGAATCAGGTTGTGTATGTATCAGCGATGAAAAATTTCCGCCGCATCGTGGGTGCCTTTGCCTGCGGAGCGGTCGTGTCGATCGGCGCACTATCGATCATTCTCTATCTGACGCCGCTGCGCACGGCTTCGTCGGCGCTGTTCTCGTTTGACTCTGGATTTCTAGTGACAGCGGGCATGCTGATGGTGCAGATTGAGCGGTATTTCAAGCCAGGCAAAACGGTATCGAACTTCTCGTTTCTCGCCTTTTTGCGACGCTATCCGTCGCTCATTGTTATCGGTATTCTGAATGCGGTCGGCTTGTTTGCGCACCAGTTTATCCAGTGGTTCGGGCCGTCAGGCGTTGTGATCAGCGATGCGTTTCTGATGGCGCCGCAGTATGATGTGGCGGTATTTTGCGCCTTTTTGTCGGCGGTTCCGACGTTGATCGTCTTCGTCGTCTCGCTTGAAACGAGCTTTTATCCCAAATTCCGCAATTATTACGACTATATTCTGTCCAAAGGCTCGATTATGGACATCAACCGGGCGCGGACGGAGATGTATCAGGTGTTGGGGCAGCAGTTTACGCTGATGATGGGCATTCAGATGATTTTCTCGATTATTTCTATCGCCCTTGGCATCCGCTTCCTGCCGCTAATGGGCTTTACGTCCACGCAGATCGATCTGTTCAATCTGCTGGTGATCGGCTATTTTGCCTATATTATTTATAATGTCGTGTCACTTGTGCTGCTGTACTTTGACGATCGCAAAGGGGTGCTGTGGCTAGCGATTGCGTTTCTCGGCATGAACACGGGCTTCACCGCGATCTCGGTATGGCTGAACGATCAAGGCTTTTCATTTTTTGCGGCATCGTTTCTTACACTGCTGCTGGCGCTGGCACGCATTATCCATGTGCTGAACCATATCAATTACTACACATTCAGCGCTCAACCACTGGTCGCGCGCCAGACCGAGAATCGCTTCGGCCCGCTGCTGAAGCGCTAGCAAGAGGAGGACGTCATGAAGATGTATATCAAAGCTTCGGTGCTGCTAACCGGTGTGCTAGGCATGGTCATTATCGCGGGCTGTCAACATGAGACACCGCTGCCTGCCATCGCTACCAACACCGGCACAGCCGAAGCGGCAGCCACTTATCATCCGCGGCTGGAGGACAATGTGACCGTCTACAAGGGCGATACACAGGATACGGCGATCGACTTTTACCTAACGATTACGAAGGACAATCTGACCGCCGAATCGCCGCAAAGCTGGAACGGTCTGAATGAGATTACACTGCCGGAACATAACACCGCTGACAAAGGTGTCAATGCCATCATTCAAGAGGGCAATAGCAAAGGCCCGACGCAGGGCAAATTCGGCTATGACATCAAACAGCCGAACGCCTTCGTCAAGCTACGTGGTAAATCGACGCTCAGCTCGCACCAAAAAGCATATAAAATCAGCCTGTACAAGGACGCTGGCGAATGGCGCAGTCAGTCTACGATCAATCTGGTGAAAAGCGCCTATGATTTTAGCCGGATGCGCAATAAGCTCAGCTATGATCTGTTTCAGGGCATACCGGACTTCACCAGTCTACGCACGCAGTATGTGCATCTGCATGTCAAAGATCTGACTGCGGCAAGCACATCGTCGTCATGGCAAGATTACGGACTGTACACGCAGGTAGAGCAGCCGAACCGCAGCTTCCTGAAATCGCATGGGCTTGATCCGAACGGACAATTGTACAAGGCGTCCAATTTTGAATTTTACCGATATCCAGATCAACTCAAGCTGACAAGTGACCCTGCCTACAAGCAAACAAGCTTTGAATCGGTGCTGGAAATTAAGGGCAATTCCGATCATACCAAGCTGCTCAAGATGCTGGACGATCTGAACGATACGACGCAGGATTTTGATACGGTTTTTGACAAATATTTTGACCGTGATAACTTCCTCACATGGATGGCGATCAATATTCTGACCGACAATATCGATACCCAGACGCAGAACTTCATGCTGTATTCGCCGCTCAATTCCAACACATGGTACTTCCTGCCGTGGGACTATGACGGCGCATGGGGCTTTTACGATGACGATACAGCGCGGCGCGCTCCGTGGAAAGCTGGTCTGGCGAACTACTGGGGCAGTCAGTTGCAAAATCGCTTTTTCAAAAACCCGGACAATGTGCAGGCGTTGCAAGACAAGATCAAGCAGTTACAATCCGTCTTCAATCGTACCAATACCGAAAAGCATGTGGATATGTATCGCAACATCACCGAATCGTTTGTGTATACAATGCCCGACCTTGGCAATCTGCCAGAGCCAATTGAGAATTACAAGCACGAGGTCGATCATCTGATGGACATTCCCGAGGAATCGGTAGCACGGTTTGAAAAGATGCTGCAATACCCGATGCCATTCTTCATGGGCGATGTACAGCAGACCGGTGAACAGCTAACATTCCGCTGGGACAACTCATACGATTTGCAGGCAGACGATATTACATACCGCTTCCTCATCTCCCGCTCGCCCAATCTGACCAATCCGCTGCAACGTCAGGCTGCGCTCAAAGCCAACGAAGTGAACGTCAGCGGGCTGACGCCGGGGCGTTATTATTGGAGCGTGACAGCAGTAGACAGTCAGCAGCATGAGATGCCCGCCTTTGACATTTATGAGGATTTGGACAATGTGAATCATTACGGGGTGCGTGAATTTTATGTCAAATAAACCGTGGTCAAGGCTTAGCGTGCTGGCACTGCTGCTTCTGCTGACTGGTTGTAGTATCCCATCTGGGTGGATGCCGTGGGATCTGCACGACAACCGGAGCGACCGGCAGCAAAGTGCCTACGCAGCGGGCAAGCTGGCAGACAACAGCGCCGTCTATGACAGCGATCCGCAGGATGTGATCACGAATCTGTACGTAACGATTATGCATCAGAATCTGGATCGCAAAACTCCGTACAGCTGGCGCGATCTGAACGGCATCAACCAACCACAAGACGATGACGGACGCTCGCTGGATGCTATTTTCCAAGAGGGCGACGATACTGGTCCCGTGCATGGCATGTTCGGCTATTCGGATTATCAGGTGAATAGTTCTATCTCGCTGCGCGGCACAGATTCGGTCAAATCGGCGCAGAAATCGTATAAGATCAAGCTGAACGGACAGGCTGGCGCGTGGCGCGATCAATCCACCATCAATCTGGTCAAATCCGTCGGTGATCTGACGCGGCTGCGCAACAAGCTAAGCTTCGACTATATCCGCTCCTTGCCAGATATGGTAAGTATGCGTACTAGCTTCGTCCGTCTGCATGTCAAAGACCTATCGCGTGACGATGCGGTCGATGAATTTACAGATTACGGATTGTATACGCAGATTGAACAGCCAAACAAGGCGTTTCTACGGGCGCATGGGCTGGATTCCAGTGGTTCCCTGTATAAGGCGGAGAACTTTACTTTTGACCGCAGCCCGAACACGCTGAAGCTAGAGGACGATCCTGCCTTTGACAAATCCAAGTTTCAGGATGTGCTACAAATCAAGGGTAGCCGGGATCACCAGAAATTACTGAATATGCTGGACGAGCTGAACGGCGCTACAGCTGAGCAGTGGGACGCCGTGTTTCACCAGCATTTTGACGAGAATAATTTCTTGACGTGGCTCGCGACCAATATTCTCATGGATCAGAGCAATGCTGCTTCGGACAATTACCTGCTCTACTCACCGACCGAATCGGACAAATGGTTCTTCATCCCGTGGGATTACGACGATGCGTGGGGACGTACACCGACTAAGGAACTCGCACCGTGGCAGCATGGTCTTGCCGCTTATTGGCAAAACCGCCTCGTGCAGCAGTATTTTCATGAACCAGGGCATGTACAGCAATTGCAGGATAAGCTAGACGAACTACGCAAGATCATCACCCCGGAGCAAACAAAGCAAACAATCGCCGCCTATCGCAAAGTGATCGATCCCGTACTGGAGCAATCCGGCGATCCCGGTTATCTGCCCGGTACACTGTATGATCGCAATGCCGAGTTGCAGACATTGCCGGATATGAGTGAGCAGAGTGCGAAGGCATTTGTCCAAGGCTTGCAAGCGCCGATGCCATTTTCCCTGCATGAACCGCAGACGCGTAATGGCGCGCTTCACTTGAGCTGGGATGCTTCCTACGATTTACAGCATGAACCGCTAACATACAAGCTCACTATCTCTCGCAGTCCGGCGATGAGTCAGCCACTCATACAGATCGACAACGGATCGAATACCGAAGCAGAGGTGGAATCACTGGAAAGCGGACGCTACTTCTGGACGGTCACGGCTACGGACAAGAGCGGTCATACTGCCATACCGTACGATGTCTACACAGATATTGACGACATCGTGTACTACGGAGTGCGCCAATGGTATGTGCAATAAGCAGGAAAGGGGACAATACACTTGCGCTTTGACAACAAACGTCTTCGGCATGAGCTGAAGTATTATATCGCACCAAACGAATACGAAGGATTACGCCGCCGCGTAGCAACCGTGATGCGGCTGGATCGCAATTCTACCGATAGGGATGGCTATCATATCCGCAGTCTGTATTTTGACAATATTCAGGAAACCGCGCTGTTTGATAAAAACAACGGTGCCTTTCGCCGCAAAAAGTACCGCATCCGCATCTACAACAAAAGCGATGCCGTCATCAAGCTGGAACGCAAAAGCAAATACAACGAATTCACCGCCAAAGAATCAGCAACGATCACCCGCGAACAATTCGACTGTATCATGCACGGAGATACCGGCTTTCTGCTGGATTCCGGCAATCTGCTGATGCGCGACTTTTACTACGATATGCTGCACGGTCAGCTCAAACCAGCAGTCGTGGTCGATTATGTGCGCGAAGCTTACATTTACCCGGTGAGCGATGTGCGCATTACATTCGACAAATATCTGTGTGCGGGTGTGCAGTCTTTTGACATTTTCGATCCAGATCTGGTGACGATGGAATCCGTCGACGGTCCACGCCAGATTCTCGAAGTGAAGTACAACCAATTTCTGCCGGATTTTATTAAGCATCTGGTGCAATTATCCTCGCACAACCGCTCCACCATCTCCAAATATGTACTGTGCAAGGAACGACAAAAAGTGTTTACAGGCTGACGCCAGCCTGAAGGGGGATAACCATAATGAATGAAACAACGAATTTTAGCGATGTGATCAAAAAAAGCTTTCTCCAACTCGATTCGTTCAATCAGGTTTCGTTTATCGAGATGTTCTGGAGCCTTCTGATCGCCTTCGGTCTGGGGATGCTGATCTACTGGGTGTATCGCAAATGCTATCGCGGTGTCGTATACAGCCATAATTACAACGTCTCGTTTGTCCTGATGACGATCATCACGGCACTGATCATTATGACCATCAGCAGCAATATCGTGCTATCGCTTGGTATGGTCGGCGCGCTCAGTATCGTGCGTTTCCGTACCGCCGTGAAGGACCCGATGGACATCATGTTCATGTTCTGGTCGATCTCCGCCGGGATCGCTACGGGTGCGACACTATACGCCTTTGCCATCGTCGGCTCGATTGTAATCACGCTCGTCATCTTCTTCATGGCACGCCGTCAGAACAGCGATGCACCGTATTTGCTCGTGATTCATTTCGACGATGAAGCTGCCGAGCCAGTGAAGATTGCACTACGCAAGCTGAAATACGTACTCAAGTCCAAAACCGTACGCAAACATGTGACCGAGATGACGGTCGAGATTCGTCTGAAAGACCCGGATGATACGCAGTTTATTAATGAGCTGTCGAATGTGAACGGGGTGTCGGATGTAGTGCTGGTGAGTTATAACGGGGATTATGCACAGTGAGGATTGATGCAGGTGAATCCATGCCTGTTGTAGATGCAATATGTTAAGGAATGATTAGAAATAAGATTGGCTCGCTGGATACACTGTATAGTAATTAAGTAAGGCTGTTGGAAGGCACGGGAGGTAATGCCCTGAACTTCGACAGCCTTTTTTACATTTTGTAAAAATAATTTTTACTATCATAAAAATATAAATGATATACTTTTACTATACTTAAAAGAGGAGGTGTTTTACCAATGACAGATTTCTTCTCTCATCAGCAGCACATTGCTCAAAATCTGACTGCCTTTATCCGTCTGAAAGGATATTCCAAATTGTCCTTTTCCAAGTTGACAGGAATCTCTCGTCCCACTGTAGATCAAATTCTAAAAAGTGAAAGTCCCAATCCGACCCTCTACAATCAGCAGATTGCCAAAATCACGCAGACGTTTCAGCTACCTGATGATTATTTGTTGCGAAATCAGCCGGAACTACTACCGACTTCCCATTCTCCATACGCTTTTTCAGATCATGCAAAAGGAAGCGAGCGAACCCCGGAAGCTAAAGAACTGCTGGAAGGATTGGATCATATCCTTGATCTCTATTCGATGTATATCAAGTAAGGAGGTGTCTACATGCTATGCGAATAACTAGCGAGAATCTGGATGTAACGATTCAACGCAATCAGCAAATTGCCCGCCAAGTGGAGCAGCATATTCAATATATAGAGACTCGCATTATCAAATGGAAATACCTGCCGGTTGAGCAGCAAGCATTGGAGATTCTAAAGGAACATCATCTCATCGAACTGCCCATTCCCGATGAAGATTGGGGCGGCGCTATTCGCACATTTGCCAATGGTCGTATCGTTCCAATTATCAATACTGCACAACCGCGTGTGTATCAGTATTTTATTTACTGGCATGAAGTTTTTCATGTGACTGAATATGAAGAAATGCAGCAGCATACGAAGGATTATGCTATTTTTACCGAATTTGATCTTAACGAACGCAAAGCCGATTATTTTGCCAGTCAAATGATTTTCGGACAATCTGATCTATACGATTATTATCATTCGCTTCAATATGATGACTTTCATGTCAATATCGCACATTGCATCAAATCGTTCAAAGCGCCGTACAAAGCCGTTCTTATTCAGTTGTATCAAAGCGCTAGCCAACAGCGTAATGAGTCATTAAAAGCTATAATCAAAGCCAATTTTGATACACGACTTACAACTGAACAATGGTCACATCTGTTTCAGCAATATTCTTTGGACGACAGTTTGATTAAACCGTCCTTCGTACTGAATCTATCACCAATCAAGTCCGCCATTCAGACGGAAATTAAGCAACATCCCGACGTAGCAATGTATAGAGAAAATCTGGATTATGTAAAGCAATGGGAAGCAACGTATACGATCATCCAGCGGAAACTAAAGGAGCAGTCCAATGGGTAATTACAGCCAAATCAATACCATATTGAGAAATGCTACGCATGCCAAAATTCTACTATTGGATAACAACAATCTGCAATTTTACTATCAATATGAAGATATACTGCCTAAGTCTGAAATGTTTGCACCATATGATCTCGTGCTTATTCCGGGATGGGTGCAAGCAGAATATGCTCATCATGCGAGAAAATCGAACTATATATCGAATATACCAGTCCCAACTTATGTTATTGATGAGTTTGAAGATTATCTGCCTCTGTTGGAATACAATGATCTAAAATTATTAGCGCTGTTCCGACTTAGTTCTGTCCATTCGGAAGCACTCCAATTTTTTGGACGGTATCGCCATCTTCATGCCGAAGAATTGCCAGATGACTGGCTGGAGCAATTTTATGATCATGGTTTCACTACAAAACAGACGAACACACGTATCACCAAGAAAAATGCGGGCGAAGTTTCGCTGGTCACTTTATGCTTTTGCTTGTTGCATCACTACCACACGCAAATTCAACATCTCACAATTGCTTCGACAGACTTTGGCATTATAAAGATCAAAGATAGAGTGTTACAAGAATCGCAATACGCTCCCTTTTATGGCTGCTTTTCCGCGCATCCACCGATTTCTTTTTTGAGCACCGATGTATCCATCTATCGCGCGGTGAAACAAGGAACGCTGGCGATACAGGATATCCCGCGTCTTCGACCTAATCCCAAGTCTGCCCAATACATACAGCATCATGCGGATCATACTTCAACCCTTCATAGTCATGTGCTCACGTTAGATCAGTTTATGGTCATATGCAATGACACGGACAACTATACTTTTATTTTTTAGATCATTCCTTCCCTTACAGTAAAGCTTGACTCTCCCCTGCCCGATACTCTAGCGGGGATACGCCTGTCCAGCGCTTGAACTGGCGGCTAAAGTGGGACGCATTTTTGTATCCCAATCGTTTGCTGATGGACTGGATCGACAGCTCGGGCTTTTTGATCAATGCTCGGGCTTCTTTTAGTTTGAGCTGGGACAGGTAATGACGCGGGGAGCAGCCGTATACTTTTTTGAACACTTCATAACCGTACCCCGGACTCAGCCCGACCGATTGAATGATGCGTTCAATATGCAGCCCTTCATCGTCCGGCTCATTGTATTCGGGATGCAGCACCTGCTGCTTGAACGATGTTTTGATCATTTCGGCGATTTCTTTGGCATATTTGGAGCTGTTGATGCTCGCCGGATGAACCGGAGCGCCGCTCTGCTCCATCATCTTGTCCAGCAGAATGAGCAGCTCGGACAGCACGATCTGCACTTCCATTTTCGTACGGAACGAATACGGTGTGTCGTGATTAATCATATGCACCCATCGCTTCAGTATCCGCTGTAATTCGCCATTATACTCCTGATCCTGACGGTAAATGAGATCGCACTTCTGCACCATATTCATAATAAACGGCGCATCATCAATATCAAAATGGGCGCAAAAATACGTCATCCCTTCCGCATGGGTACACTGAATCTCATGGTGAAATCCCGGTGGGATGATTAGAATATCGCCTTTTCCCAGTTCATATGTATCCTGTTCAATGCATGTACGTTGTCCACCTTCCAGCACCCAGATAATCTCAAACGCCAGATGCAGATTGGATGGCACATACCAGCCATGCTCCACTTTCTGGGTATGGGCGCCGAAAAAACTAATATTCCAATCCAATACTGGAAGACGCTGGGCATTATGCAGTAGCGGGTTATATTCGCTCATCTTCATCACCTTTGTTTTGGGTAAATTGTTCCCCGGGATTGACTATATCCATTTTACATCATATTCCACATAATGAATAACAGAGCTGTAAATAAGCGCTTACATATTTTCCAGAGGAGGAATTGCACGCATGCCTTATACCCCGAACAAACTATATTACGGCGTCGCCTATTATGATGAATATATGCCCTATGATCGGTTGGAGGAAGACATCGCGCTCATGAAGGAAGCAGGCATCAATCTGGTGCGAATCGCTGAAAGTACATGGAGCACGCATGAACCGCAGGATGGTGTATTCGACTTCAGTTCAGTAGATCGCGTATTAGAAGCAATGCACAACGCCGGCATTGATGTGATCGTCGGCACGCCTACTTACGCCGTCCCAACATGGCTGGTCAAAGCCTATCCTGAAGTGCTGGCAACGACCAAGAACGGTCCGGGTCGCTACGGCGCGCGTCAGATTATGGATATCACCAGCCCAGTCTATTTGCGGTATGCCGAGCGCATCATCCGTAAGCTAATATCCCGTGTAGCGGATCATCCGGCGGTGATCGGGTTTCAGGTGGATAACGAGACGAAGCATTACGGCACAGTCGGACACAATGTGCAGACGATGTTTGTCAAACATATGAAGCAGCGATTTGCTCATGATCTGGATCAGCTCAATCATGTATATGGGCTGGATTATTGGAGCAATCGCATCAACAGCTGGGAAGACTTCCCGTCGGTTGTTGGCACGATTAATGGCAGTCTGGGTGCGGAATTCTCACGGTTTCAACGACAGCTCGTGACGGATTTCCTGAGCTGGCAGGTAGAGCTGGTACGTGAATATGCGCGGGACGACCAGTTTGTGACGCATAACTTTGACTTTGAATGGCGCGGCTATTCGCATGGGATTCAGCCGGATGTGAACCATTTTGAAGCGTCCAAGTCGCTGGATATTGTCGGCACCGACATTTACCATCCAAGCCAAGGATCACTGACGGGTAACGAGATTTCCTTTGCCGGGGATGTGATTCGCTCCACCAAGAACAAGCCGTATTTTGTACTGGAAACGGAAGCGCAGGCGTTCAAGCAGTGGGTTCCGTATCCGGGTCAATTGCGTATGCAGGCGTACAGTCATATCGCATCCGGTGCGGTGATGGTGGAATACTGGCACTGGCATTCCATTCACAACTCGGCGGAAACGTATTGGAAAGGATTGCTCAGCCACGATCTGAAGCCGAATCCGGTCTACAACGAAGCGAAGATCATCGGTAGCGAATTTGCCCGTTTGTCGGATAAGTTGACTGGGCTGCGCAAGCATCATCGCGTCGCTATGCTGATCAGTAACGAAAGCCTGACCGCGCTGGACTGGTTTCCATTCGCCGGACGCGCCTTTAGCGGCAATACACCGTACAACTACAACGACGTATTCCGCTTGCTGTACGATCAGCTGTACCGCTTGAATATCGGCGTGGATATTCTCAACCCGGAAAATGGTCAGCCAGAGGATTACGATCTGGTGATCGTACCGCCGCTGTATACAGTGAGCGACGATTATTTGCATCGTCTGAACCGATATGTAGCAAATGGCGGGCATATCGTGTACGCGTTCAAATCCGGGTTTGCCAACGAGCATATCCAAGTCCGCACCGTCTCGCAGCCGGGCATCATTAGCGAAGCATGCGGCGCGTCGTACCAGCTGTTTGTGGAGCCGGAAGGCACCACGCTCACCAGTGATATTTTACCGTTGGACGGGTTACATACCGAAGTCCGCGAATGGATGGAATTGCTCGTACCGGAAGGCGCAGAGGTGCTTGCCCGTTATGAACATCCACACTGGGGACAATATGCGGCTATTACTCGCAACCGTCATGGCAAAGGCAGTGCGACGTATATCGGATGCTTTACGACACCAGAGGTCATTCGTGCCACGCTGGAGCATATTGTGCGTGATATCGGATTGTGGGGCGACGATCAGGAGCTGCATTTCCCGGCGGTGGTCAAGCATAGCGTCAATGAAGCCGGACAGCAGGTGCATTTCTATTTCAACTATTCGGATGAGCCGCTCACCATTCCTTATCCATATGGTAACGGAACCTCCTTGCTGGATGAGCAATCTATTAGCGGCGGAGATGAATTGAAGCTGGAACGCTGGGGCACAGTCATCATTGAGGAAGATGTACAGTAAATCAATAGATATGTTGCCAAACATTACAGCGGGCTGTGTAACGACGATAGAAGGATATGCAGCCCGCTGTCACGTTGGCTTACTTTGAAAAGGAGTGTTGAGTATGGGAGTTATGGCAGAGCAGGCACCAGTGGAGTCAAATGGTTCCGCTGAAAAGATTTCGTTTCGCGAGCGATTCGGGTACGGGATTGGCGATCTGGCGACCAATCTGATCTATGCGTCGATGGCATCGTTTTTGACTTTCTTTTATACCGATACGGTCGGCATCTCTGCCGGGGTGATCGGCACGATTATGCTGCTGGCGCGTGTGCTCGATGCAGTGCTTGATCTGGTGATGGGTGTAGCGGTCGACAAGACGCGTTCCCGACATGGTAAGGCACGCTCATGGATTCTGTGGACGTCGGTGCCATTTGGATTGTCTGCGATTCTGCTCGTAACGGTGCCGGATATTGGGTATACGGGCAAGATTGTATATATCATCGTTACCTATTTGCTTATGAATATTGTATTTACTGCATCTAACATCCCATATGGAACACTCGTATCATTGATTACACGCGATCCATATGAACGCTCGGTGCTGGCGATCTTTCGCAATTTTCTGGCGACGATCGGTTCGACGACAGTCGGCGTAGTGACGCTGCCGATGATTGCCTTTTTCGGTAATACTCAGCTGGCATGGATCATTACCTTTTCGATCTACGGTGTGGTGGCAATTGCACTATTTTACTGGAACTTCTTCCATACGAGAGAACGCGTCAAACCAGCTGCGTCTGAGCAACAGACGTTCAAGCTGTCGCTCTGGGTACAGGCAGTGCTGCAAAATAAATACTGGCTCATGATCTTCCTGTTCCTTCTGCTGCAATTCACTCTGCTCAGCCTGAATCAAGGCGTTAACGTCTATTATGCCAACTATATTCTCGGCGATCCTGATTATGTAAGCGCATTAACGCTGGCGCTGTCCATTCCTTCCCTCCTTGGACTGTTCATCATCGCACCCGTCATCAAAAAGATCGGCAAACGCAATACCGCCCTCATCGGACTCAGCTTATCGCTTATCGGAACACTGATCGTCTTCATTGATCCGACGAATGTAGGGCTGGTCATCTTTGCCACTGTTGTCAAAGGGCTTGGCGGTGCGCCAGTCGGTGCGACCATGTTCGCCTTTCTCGCGGATACGATTGATTACGGCGAATGGGTCAGCGGCGTACGCGCCGAAGGTGTACTGTTCAGCGCAGGCAGTCTAGGGCAAAAGATCGGCATGGGCGTCGGCACCGCACTGCTCGGCTGGTTTCTGAGTATCGGCGGTTATGTAGGCGGCGCAGCAACCCAGTCCGCCGGTGCGCTGCATATGATCCAGATTATCTTTATCGTGATGCCCGCCATTATCGTGGTGCTGGAAATTATCGTCATGCTGCTGTACAAGCTGGATCGCGAGTATCCAACTATCATGGAACAACTGGCAAAAGGCAAGATGCGTGGGGAAAAATAATCGTCATATGGAAGAACTGTTAAACTGAAATGATACTCTATCATCTATCACAGTTTCTTAGGAACGGCATGACGAAACCATTGCATGAGACAGAACGGCGTGACGACATGACGACCAAATGAACATGGTTCCAAACCGAATGAAGGCAGCATGAACAGGTGTCGCCAATAGCACTTCACTACGTAGCTATTGTCCTACGATCAATTAACAGCATATGACAACGTATTGTAGCATTCCTTTCTCAGACGGTGCGGAAATAGCGATATACCTTGTCCAGCTTCTGCGCATGACGCCCTTTCTTACTTTCCATATTGCCGAATTCAAAAAATTTCACTTTGCGAATGCCGATGTAGTTAAACAACGCACGCTTCATCAGCAGTCGATGCGCATTGCCTAGCCAGTATTGCAAATACCCAGTCGGTCCCTGCATCGTGGACACGCAGACGACAGATTTGCCTTTTAACAAGCCTTCCGGCAGCAGATCACCAGCTTTGCGATATTGAAAAGCAAAACCTGACGCCATCATACGATCAATGAATCCAAGCAGCATCGCTGGCGGACGTCCCCACCAGATCGGATACACAAACACAATTTGATCCGCCCAGCGTATTTGCTCACGGTAATGATCCAGCTCCGGGTCAATGTGCATATCGCGGCGACGCTTATGCTCGTTAAAGATCAGCGCTGGGTTGAACTGGTCGGCGTACAGATCAATCGTGCGAATCTCGTCCACCGCAACATTTTCCTGACTGCCGCGAACGACCTGCTGCATCATCGCATAACAGAGACTGTCGTGATTTGGATGCGTGTAAATGATCAGTGTTTTCATATGTTTTACTCCTTTTAGTTATCATTTGATAAATAAAATATAGCAAAGCATTCATTTACTTGTCAAATGATAATTGTTTTATGATAACCTCTCTGGTATGTTGGTGAAAGAAAGAGGTGATCGTATGCAGGATTCTACACTGTTTCGCCAGTTTATCGGCTTCGTCACATCGGTGCATCACGCCACTGCCGACATGTCCTCCGGCATCCGGCTAGATAACATCACGCCGATTCAATATAAAATACTGGAATATCTCGCCGTCAGCCAGCCACAAACGCCCAGTGCAATTAGCGATTGCATGCAGATGTCCATGCCTAATACAAGCCGCGAACTGCGCAAGCTGATTGAAAAAGGATTATGCGAAAAGCTATCCGATCCCAATGATCGCCGCAAACAACTGTTTCGCCTCACCACCGATGGAACAGAGATGATCAACGGTATATTTGCTCAGATTGAAGTGAAGTTCAACGAGCGGATCCAAGGGCTGGATACGCAGGAGCAGCAGGAATTGGAGCAGGCATTGCAGCTGTTGCAGCGAAAGGTATTTTATTGAGTTGGTTTGATATAGGAATGACAATGTACGAGAGCAACAAAAGCCGTCCTTCTGCTGCGTGACAGCGTAGATGGACGGCTTTGTAGTATACAGCGGATTACATGACGGCGATTGATAGCAATCTATCGTCGTCGCTTCATTTTTGAAGAGGAATAGGAATTGGTGGCAAATCGTGCTTCGTATCAACTGTATATTACAGTACCATTTTGCTTGCTTCGACTTGCGTTATATCGGGCGAAAGGATACATCCATTATCCTGAAAATAAAAAACAGCCATCCGCATACATACGGATAGCTGTTCCTAGCGCTCAACTGTCGCTCATACCAGTAACCTTAATTGCCCTTCTTCACCGTAACAATCGCCTGTTCCAATGCCGCAATCACTCGGTCCGTCCAATCATCGAATGCGGGATCTTCCTTTTGCAGCTCTGGATGGTCCAAAATATACTGCACCGCACGCTTCAACCCTTGATCCGCACGAATCGTAGCGGTGAAGCCCGGCACCAGCCGTTTCAGCTTACTGTTGTCAAATACGACGGTATGCGCTTTGTCACCGAGCAGACCGCCGCGATAATCCTCATCGCTGCACGCATCGAGGAATTCGGATGAGACATGTACTGCCTTCAGCTCCACGCCAAGTGCGGACGCGATAATCTCATGAATCTGGTTCCAAGTCACTGACTCGTCCGACATGATGTTCACCGCTTCACCAATCGCATGAATATTGCCCATCAGCCCGATAAAGCCTTTGGCAAAATCGTCGCTATGCGTGAGCGTCCAGAGCGATGTGCCATCCCCGTGAATAATGACTGGCTTGCCTTCCAGCAACCGCCGTGCCAGTTGCCAGCTGGATTGACTGCCATGCACGCCGACCGGCAGCGAACGGTCGCTGTATGTATGGCTCGGTCGCACAATCGTCACGGGGAATCCCTGCTCCCGGTACTGCTTCATCAGATAATCTTCGCAGGCAATCTTGTTACGCGAATATTCCCAGTACGGATTGGATAATGGCGTTCCCTCATTGATCCGGTAATCCGACAATGGCTTCTGATAGGCCGAAGCCGAGCTAATAAATATAAACTGTTTGGTTTTCCCCGCAAACAGACGATAATCCCGTTCCACCTGATCCGGTGTAAACGCGATAAAGTCTGCCACCACATCAAATTCCAAATCTTCAATCAATCCTGCCACATGCTGCTCGTCGTTGATATCGCCTTGTAGCAGATGTGCGCCGTCTGGTAATCCGTTGTTACGATTCCCCCGATTAAGCAAATACAATTCATGCCCTTGCTCCAACAACTGTGCAGAAATCGATTCACTGATCGTGCCTGTACCTCCAATAAATAGCGCTTTCATGTTTGCACCTCCAACGTAATGGATCGGTCTGGGCTTACCTTTTAACGATAGCACTCCTGTACCGCCGTTACAAATGATTCCTCATGTTCCGATACAGTACACAAGGATGTCTCAAAATTGGGACTTTACTTCATATTCAATGATCATATATGTTAACAGGGAACACTTACTCCGCTAACATCGATAGAAATCATGGTTACGGAGAGATACGGGCAATCCTTCACGGGATCGAGCCTGCCAGTCGAGAAAGGGGATTTTGCATGAACAGCCAGACACCGGCGGATAGCGCGCCAAAGGAAAAAACACCGGGCGCCGCCAGAGAATTCAAACAATGGGCCATTATGCTAGTCGTGGTCGTATTGGTTGCACTGCTTGTACGCACATTGTTGTTTGCATCGTTTGAGGTACAAGGACAATCGATGGAACCGAATTTTCATACAAATGAGCGCATTATCGTCAACAAGCTTGTGTACGATTTTCACCAGCCTCAACCGGGTGATGTGATCGTGTTAAAAGTACCATCCAAAAATCGCGATTTTATTAAACGCGTAATCGCGGTCGGCGGAGACAAAGTGAGCGTTGAAGGCGACACCGTAACTGTGAATGGCACCAAACTGGATGAACCATACATTGCTGCTCCAGTAGCACATGCCCAGCAGCAAGGCAACTCCTACAACATCAATAACTTTCCAACAACAGAAATTCCAGATGGTACGGTGCCGGATGGTTATCTGTTCGTCATGGGCGACAATCGTTCCAACAGCGAAGACAGCCGCATGATCGGATACATCCCCGTGAGCGATGTGATCGGGCGCGCCGACGTGATCTTCTGGCCCGCCGTCGATATGCAGCTGGTTAAATCGGGCGAAGCGACTCGCGTCGTGAATGCTTCGTCAACAGAGGATGGTACGAGTAAGTAACAGAATTTTCCTGTGTGCGGACTGCCATGATTGTGCTAAACGCACGCCTATATGCAGCAAGTTCTATAAGCGCCAATTTGGCGCTTTTTTTTATAAAATGATGTTGGACATACTTTGACTCAAATGACCAGATCATGTGCAGTGCTTGTCCTTCCTGAAATGTGGCTGACTTTGGGCAGCTTGGCACACCTACCATACGAATGATTTTTCCAACAAAAAAAGAGCAGCTCATGGCTGCCCTTTTCTATCTATTCACACAAACTATTCATACAGGAGCGTGTACGAAATACCCTTGGTAAACTGTACCTAATCAAGTGTATATCTACCTGCATGCAGTTGAGCTGGCTACGAACGTACTGCTACTATGCTAATTTACGCCTGTTTGCCAGGCTGATTACCTGTTTCCGCTTCCCAGCGTGCAATTTCCTCACGGACAATCGGTGCGACTTCTTTGCCGAGCAGTTCCACCGCACGGAGTACATCGTCGTGATCGGACATCGTGCCAACCGGCGTATGCAGCATGAAGCGAGTAATGCCGACATTTTTGCGCAGATGGATGATCTTCTTCGCTACCGTGTCCACGTCACCGACATACAGCGCACCTTCAAAGCTGCGCGCTGCGTCAAAGGAAGCACGCGTATACGCTCCCCAGCCGCGCTCGCGTCCAAGCTGGCTCATTGCCGCTTGTGTGGATGGGAAGAATTTGTCGGCTGCGATCTCGTTACTGTCCGCGATAAAGCCGTGCGAGTGCGATGCGACCGACAGCTTGGATGCGTCGTGTCCAGCATGTGCTGCGGCTTTGTAATACAGCTCCACCAGCGGAGCGAATTGGGTCGGACGACCACCGATGATCGCCAAGACGAGCGGCAGACCGAGCAACCCGGCACGTACAACGGATTCACTATTGCCACCGCTGCCGATCCATACTGGCAACGGGTCTTGCACTGGACGTGGATAGACACCGCGACCTTCGATCGCCGGACGATGACCACCACTCCAGTTTACAATTTCCGAATCGCGAATTTGCAGCAGCAGCTCCAGCTTCTCGTCAAACAGCGCGTCATAGTCGTCCAGATTATAGCCAAACAGCGGAAAAGATTCGATAAACGAGCCGCGCCCTGCCATAATCTCCGCACGCCCGTTGGAGATCGCATCCAGTGTGGAGAACTCCTGAAATACCCGTACCGGATCGGCAGAGGACAGTACCGTTACTGCGCTAGTCAGACGAATATTCTTTGTTTGCGAAGCGGCTGCTGCCAAAATGACTGCTGGCGCGGATGCCGCGTAATCAGCGCGATGATGCTCGCCCACGCCGAAGATATCCAGACCGACTTGATCTGCCAGCACAATCTCGTCCACGACCTGACGAATGCGCTCTGCATGACTGATGACTTTGCCGGTTTCTGTATCGGCGGTTGTTTCGACGAATGTACTAATGCCTATTTCCATGAGTAAAAATCCTCCTTGAAGTTATCTATCTGCCATAACGACGTCCACTATATACATAAACGATGTGCTGGTATCTCGTGTATCCATCACACATCCACATTCAAAATATCTTTATTTCGAAATATTATTTATCTTTATTTAAAACTATTTTCGAGGCGATTGCAAGTGTTTGTTAGTAAACACCCTCTATCATAATGCAAAAAGCCTGCTCTATGCTCATCAGAGCACAGTAGCAGGCTTTGTTTATGTGTACCAAGCAGCGAGATACGCAATCTAATCATGCGACATGAAACTTGGTACATTCAGCAATTAGGCTTTTTTCACAAACTCCGATTTCAGCTTCATCGCGCCGAAGCCGTCGATTTTGCAGTCGATGTTGTGGTCGCCTTCTTCGATCAGGCGGATGCTTTTGACGCGTGTGCCGATCTTCAGTACAGATGAGCTGCCTTTGACCTTGAGGTCTTTGATAACTGTTACGCTATCGCCGTCTTGCAACAGATTACCGTTAGCATCGCGTACGACAAACGCTTCTTCCGCTCCATTTGACTCGCCACCCGGCGTCCATTCATGTCCGCATTCCGGGCATACGAGCAGTCCCGTGCCGTCCTCATATGTGTACGCGGAGTTACATTCCGGGCAGTTTGGCAATTCATTCATAGTTCACTTCTCCATTCATGGTTTTCATGCGCCTATTTTCCCACACACTTTATCATCTGGCAATGTCGGATATTTCCATTCAAATTGTAGATATTTTCGGAAAAGTAGCAATAATTTCCTGAATTGAGTACAGATCTGGTTATAGGCAGGTACACAGGTGGTATACATGAAAGACTGATAAAACGAGCGACGAAAGGAAGGATGGCATGAGCCATTATATTTTACACGTATTCACGCTACGCAATGTCATGCGTTTGCTGCGTCCGATTGCGGTGCTATGTTCCAGTGTGGCGATTATTTTCTCCGGCGTTTTTCCGCTGCTGGCATATGAAGGCGTTTCCGTAATAAATATCGTTATAATCGCAATTGTGCTGCTGGTCGGATGCATTCTGATCCATGGCATTCTGACACATGCGCTCAACGATTATACCGATTATCTGTCGGGCACGGATCAGCTTAGTCCAGCCATGCTATCTGGCGGTAGTCGTGTCATTCAGGAAGGTCGCATTACGCCAGGAATACTGTATCGGTTCGGTCTGTGGCTGATGGGCATCTTATTGGTAGCAGATGTGATCCTGCTGCTGACTGGACAATATCGGCTGGCGATTCTACTGCTGGTCGGCATCTGGGGTGCAGCGTCGTATTCGTTACCTGCACTGCGACTCAGCTATTATCCGCTTGCCGGTGAATGGATCAGTACCTTTCCGTCAGCGCTGTTTCTCGGTCTGGGCGGAGCATGGCTGGCTACCGGCAGTTTCCCACTCTGGTCCGTGCAAAATGCGATCATTAATGCGCTCTACTGTATCGCTTGGGTGATGGTGCATCATATTCCCGATCTGGATGCCGACCGCCAAGCTTCGCCAGTCAAACGTACCAGTGTCGTCTGGTCTGCGGATCGCTGGGGCATAGAATTCAGCCGAGTGCCTGCCTTGGTGTATATGGTGCTAATCGCCCTGTGCGGTATTTGGCTCGCAATCAGCGGACGTTATATCGCAGCAGTCGGTATCGGCATCATCGTTCTGCTATCGATCTGGTGGATCTGGACAATGGACGTGCAGCAACCTGATTCCGTCACCGCCTGTGAGAAGAAACTGCTATTGCTCGCTATCGCCGGAGCAGTGCTGCTGGGCATTTTCGTCTAAGTAGGTATGGTTATGTAATGGTTATTTGTATGTAATAGGTATGTAGAATGTACATTGACGAATATCTTTAGCGAACAAATACCGTATTGGATCATATTTCACAATCGACAAGACCATACGCAACAGCCTGCAACGGAATAATCGCAGGCTTTGCTCACGTATGCTGTTTCGATTAACACATATTGTGTAGATCGTCGTCTATTGCTCTCGCTGAATGTACAGCGGACGCACATCCACTTCGCCCTCAGACGACGGATGACGTAGCGCTTCCAGCACCACCTGTGCATGATACCCATCGTAAAAGTTATAGATCTGCCCCGGCTGACCTTGCAGCAGATTCACAACCTGCCCGAAAATCGGCAATCGACTGTCTTCCGCCGGTATCGACGGTTCTACCGATTGCGGCTCCTGACCGACTTCGTTCCAATACAGCTGCTGCCAGTTTTCCAGTGCAATATCGCCCTGCTCGCCATGCACTAGCAGCGATACGCGCTCCTGCTCTGCTTGCCCGCTATGCCCAGACAGACGTATGCGCAGTCCATTATCTAGCGTCAGCGTCGCTTTCACTTCTTGTTCGCACTGCTGCGGATCGTCTGGATAGATCACATGGCTCTGCACATGCGTAATCTCGCCAAAGATCTGCTGAATCATATGAACCCAGTGCACGCCCACCTCCAAAATAAACCCACCTTGATGACGCGTGGAGATCCAGCTGTTCTGCTGCCATGCACGCGGCCACTGCGGAAAATGCAGCAACAATTCCAACTCCCGAATCTCGCCGATCTTCCCTTCCTTCACCCATTTGCCCACTTGTAATACAGCAGGCTCCTGTGGAAAGGAGAAATGCACCGCATGCAGCTTGCCCGACTCTGATGCACATTCCAGCAGAGCACGCGCTTCATCCAGACTGTTCGCCAGCGGCTTTTCACAAAAGACAGCAATGCCTCGCTCAAATGCCGCTAGTGCCGCATCATAATGAAAAGCAGGCGGTACGGCGATATACACCAGATCCGGCTTGATCTCGTCCAACATACGGATGTATTCTGCCGCTTCGTATTCACGCGCGCCCGTTTCTGCCACCGCGCGGCTACGCTTGTCACCATCCGCATCACAGACGGCAACTACCTCCGCTTGCTGCGCATAACGTGGCAACCATGTATACACCAATCTCTCGCCCATGTTACCCAGCCCGGTAACGGCAATACGAATTTTGCTCATCATCATTCTCCTGTTCGTTTCCTATTATGAAGTTCCATTGTATGACTATAATATAGCCCTAAGAAAAGGTACCATACTGCATTCATCTTAGCATTTCTAGTGTATGTTGGTCACAAGGATGCAGTCAAAAAGCCGCTCTCGCATGAGAACGGCTTAGAGATGTAACAGAAGCAAAATGCTAACTGCCTTGATAGAAAGCGCACTGAGCGGAGTACTTCATATTCATGAACGAGTATTGAATATCCGTTACTCAGTACTTATCTAAATACTCAGTACTCATCGAAGAAGGTCTGAATCTGCTTCGCATCCTTCGTTTGTGTCAGCGCCAGCATGAGCAGAATGCGTGCTTTTTGCGGGTTCAGCGAGTCGGATGAGATCATACCGTTCTGATCATCCTCGTCGGAATGCGTAACAACGCCACTGCCGGTGCGAGTAGAACGAACAACTGCTACGCCAGAAGCGGCAGCTTTGATCGCGCCTGCCTTGGACAGGCTGGATAGTGAACCATTGCCGCTACCTGCGACAACGATGCCTTTGGCACCTGCCGCTACGGCTGCATCGTACAGATAACTCCCATTATTCTGATATTCGTACAAAATATCCACCTGCGGCAATTCCGTCAGATCGGTAATATCGAATACCGAATCGGCAGTATGCTTGCGAGTTGGCTCATTATAAAAGTAGACCTTGCCGCCGGATACGACACCTAAGTAGCCTTGCTCCGTCGATTTGAATGTATCCGTGCCAGTCGTGTTCGTTTTGGTAATATAACGTGCTGCACCGATGCGATCATTTAGCTCAATTAGCACGCCTTTGCCACTAGCTTGCGGGGTACCGGCGATTTTGACAGCATTGTACAAATTAAAGGAACCGTCCGCGCTGATTGCTGTTGCGGGACGCATCGCTCCTACGACCACGACGGGCTTATTGCTTTTTACAACCAGATCGAGGAAATACGCCGTTTCTTCCAATGTATCCGTACCATGCGTCACGACCACTCCATCCACATCGTCAGAAGCTAGCAATTCATTGATCCGTTTGGCAAGCTTGAGCAGTACTGCATTGTCTACATCCGGGCTGCCGACATTAGCAATCTGTTCGCCGCTCACATTGGCAATCTCCTTCATCTCCGGTACGGCGTTAATGAGCGTATCGATGCCGAGCGCACCCGCCTGATAGCCGGTCACATCGGTATTGGATGCGGATGATCCAGCAATTGTGCCGCCAGTCGCCAGTATTTTGATATTCGGCAGGTCGCTCGCGACAGGAGTAGTTGCTGTCGCTGTTGCCGAGACAGATGTACTGCTTGCCTTCGCTGTCGTTGTACCTGTGGACGCGGATGTGACTTTGGCTGTACCAGATGCTGCGGATACTGCTGTCTTGCTCACTGTAGTAGAAGGAGCAGAAGATGTTGCCGCTGCCGCCGATTCCAGTGTTACTGGCAGCACCAGCGCCGTTACCAGTACAAATGCCCCTATATTCCGTGTCCAGCTGTTCCATTTGATCATTCATATTCCTCCTTCAGGATGTTGGTTTAGTATGGTAGACCTGTATATGCGCTATGCTACGTATGTATAAACATTCATTGGAACTAGCGAATATACGCAGTACATATTCTATATATCCGAACAAAAGGATGTATCTCCACCTTCAATATCGACTTTTATAACAAAACCGCCTTCGATATGTTAGTTTAATTTACATAAAATATCTGTTTCGAGGTAAAGTATAATAAAATCTCTACTTTTACGTCAAGTAAATTTACATAAATATAAATGATCGTGCATATTATACAAATTAGATTTTGGGATTTCAGGTATATTTTCCTTTTATGTATATTTGTTTTTCCTGCAAAATAGCTATACCCATCTCATCCAAATTTCGTTATAATATCCAACTGTAAGCGTATACAATATCGTATTTCGCTTGTTTTCCGTATTCTTTCATGTTGCATGATGTTCAGTTCGCTATTGCTCTATCGCCAGTTTTTGCTTGCTCACGGCATATCTCGTAGCGTGCGTATTAAGCGTATGTCGAACCTGACTGCAATGGCGCAGCTGAACGTCCTATCATCAAATGGAGTACATACTATGAGGAGGAATCAAAATGACGATTTTGCCTACGATTTGCCGTCGTTGGACGGGCTGGAGTGTGTTCCCTTTATCTGTACTACTGCTGACAAGTAGCTGGTCGGGAGGGGTTGCCCATGCACAGGATACCACTGTCAACCCAACCGCTTCGACGCAAGCCACAGTCCAAACGATCCATATCAATGGACAACAGCATTACCAGCACATTGACGGTTTTGGTGCATCTGGTGCGTGGAGTATGGATCATATCGGCTCCGAATGGTCAGACAAAAATAAAAACCGGATCGCCGATCTGCTATTTTCACAAGATAAGGGCATCGGGCTATCGATCTGGCGCTTCAATATCGGAGCAGGCAGCACCGTCACCGATCAGGATATTATTAGCGATCCGTGGCGCCGCGCTGACAGCTTCAAATCCGCTGCCAATCAGCCATACGACTGGTCGAAGCAGGCAGGGCAGCAATGGTTTCTCAAAGCTGCCAAGCAGCGCGGCGTTAGTCAGACCGTCGCTTTTGTAAACAGCCCGCCGGTATGGATGACCAAAAATGGACACGGACAGCCAGATGATTCTGTGGGCAGCACCAACCTGAAGCCAGATGCGGTGAAGGATTACGCCGTGTTCCTCGCGGATGTACTGGAGCATTTTGACAAGCAAAAGCTGGGCTTCAACTATATTAGCCCTATCAACGAACCGACTTGGGACTGGAACAAAGCCGGGCAGGAAGGCAATCGCTACAATATCGATGATATTCGCAATGTGCTAACCGCTCTGCACACCGAGCTACAAAAGCGCGGACTGCATACCGAGATCGATGCAATCGAAGCGGTCGAATACTTGTCTCTGCTGGATAACGATCAGTACGCCGCCTTCACTGGTAAAGCGGGCAGCACGTACACTAGCGGCAATGCAAGCGGCAAATATCCGGGCAAATACAGCGAATATATCAAGGAACTGCTGGGCGATCCAACAACTGCCAAGATCATCGGTAACAAGATCAGCGCCCACGCCTACTGGTCGGATCAGTCCAACCCCGGCGACGACCGACTGGTTCGTCTGCGCGAACTAGTACGCGACAACCTGAACCGATATGGACAAAATCTTACATTCTGGATGTCCGAATATTGCATCCTCGGTGATCGCGGTCCCGGACGAGACCTCACGATGAAGACCGCACTGGATGTAGCAAAAGTCGTGCATTACGATATGGTGACTACGCAGGCGTCTGCATGGCAATGGTGGCTCGCCGTATCCAAAGAAGATTACAAGGACGGTCTGATCTACACCGATTACCAAAACCCAGGCGATGAACAGTCCATTTTACCGTCCAAAACGCTATGGGCGCTAGGCAACTATAGCCGCTTCGTTCGTCCCGGTGCAGAACGCATCGGTCTGGATGGTGCCAACAATCCAGATGGTCTGATGGGATCAGCGTATTACCACAGCAAAGACAAACAGCTATCTGTCGTGTTCGTCAACAGCAGCACCACCGCGCAAACGGTACAGCTGAATATTAGCAATCTGCCGGGCGGCAAACAGGTGAAGCAACTCACACCATATATCACGTCGGATACGCAAGATTTGCAGCGCCAATCCGCTGTACCAGTGACACAGAGCTATACAATTCCTGCACGCTCAGTCGTTACACTGGTTGCCAGCAAGTAAGCATCGTCCCAATCAAGTAGAGATGCCGAGATTGACTATATCCTTGAGCAATGAAACCGAACGATGGATACGCAGGATCGGCAAGCAAAATGAAACGCTATAAGGACACAGGATAGACGTTATTAGCACAATCGTGAGTATGAAACGAACGCCAACTACACCGATTAGTAACTAAAAACAGCCCGCACAAAAGATTGCTTTTGTGCGGGCTGTTGCGGTTTATGTAGCAGAGTTCTTCGCATCCTGCTGCAATTCCAGCGTAATATCGATACCGACTACACCAATCGGCGCATGGTGTTCGTCCACAATGGCAGCAGCAATCGTTAGACATGGATGTTTGGTAATCGCGGAAATGTAAACCGCCGATACATACACCTCGCCATCCATTGCTTGTTTGAACCACTCACGACTTTTGGCATTTAACAAGCCCGCCTTCGGACGCGAAAAGATAAACGAGCCATCCATCGCATTTGACCAGATTGCTTCAATATGGCGCTCGCGTTCCATATAACCGGATAGCAGCATCTCATGCTGACGTTCATCGCTGGACACGTCCGCCAATTGTACCGTTGCCTGTTGCAAAATGTGCTTATACCGCTCTACATCGACAGCGGCATACTCGCTATTGTGCTCCATACGGAACGTTTCCACGGTGCCTGCCAATTCAGTCGAAGCAGCCAGCATCTCGTCGCCAATACGTGCCAGACGATTGACTTGCTCCCGTTGCTGCTGAATATGACCGAACATAGCTTCCATCGCCTGAGTCGTATGTTCCACCAGCGTTGCCGCCTCGGTCAGCGTATGTACACCTTCGGTCATGCGTACCTTTTGCTGCTGACCGAGTCCATCCGTTTGACGTGCTGAACCGGAAACGCCGCTAATGCGCGTCTCTAGTCGTTTCATCTGCTCCTGCATACGACGCATCTCGCCTACACCTTGCTCGACTGCCGTGCGGCTAGATTGCATTGATTCACTTACCTGATTCACGCCCGTTACAATCGCATTCAGCGTAGATGCCGAGCGTCCCACTGCTTCTCCGCTCTGCTCAGCAAGCTTGCGAATCTGCTGCGCAACTACAGCAAAGCCTCGACCTTCGTCCCCAGCACGTGCCGCTTCAATTGACGCATTCAGCGCCAATAGCGACGTCTGATCTACAACTTCGCGGATGAATACGTTGACTGCACCGATATCCGACATATGCCGAATCAGCTCTTCTAATCGTTCGTCAATCTGTCCATTCAGCCGATGAATATCTTCCATCGCCCGATCTGCCGACGTCAATGCACCTGACAATTCAGTAGCGGCGGCTCCGGCATCACCTGTTTCCTCATTCATACTTGCCGTCTGGGAAGCCATCTGATCTGAATCATGCGCTGCTTCTTCCAGCAATGCTGCCGCTTCACGGGTACGACTCGACGCCTCGGCGCTTTTCTGTTCCAGCTCCTGCTCGATCTGACCGGACAATTCCGTCACATTCGTTAGCGTTTGCACGGATGTGCGTACTTCATCGACTACAGCGAGTAGCCGATCCGATACGACCTGCGATTCAAATAAAAAGCTGCGCAAGGTTTGCTCACGCTCGGCTTCTTGCGCTGGCAACTCCGTATCGACAGGATTGCGCAACGCCCGTACCACTGCCACTACCGCCGCCACGATAGCGATAGTCAGCATAATAGCAGATAGTACCGATTGCGAAGGGATCATCCATAATATGAGTGCAGCAGCAGCTCCAATCAGCGGCAGCAGGATATCCAATAAACGGCTTGTTTTCATTTTGCCCACGTCCTCCCAGAATCGCTTATGTAACGTTTTCTAACAATTATACTTGGATGCATATTTTTTCACAATCATGTATAAATGTATTTTATTATTCATTATGAATAGCTTCAATACGATCTATAACAAGAAAAGGCAGCCTGATGGCTGCCTTTCGAGTAGGAATGATACGAAGCGGGATTAAGAGTTAGATTCGGTTGTGCTATCTGTACCTGTTGTGCTACTTGTGCTATCAGTAGTTCCTTGTTGTTGTCCAGGTCTGCCGCCACCGCCGCCCATGCCACCCATACCGCTGTTCGGGTTGCTAGTGGATACGCCAGATTCGCTCAGCCATGTTACGTTGCTGGAGATATCGAAGCTAACAACTTCGGTACCACCGCTGTACGTGCCGTCAGTGTACAGACCGTCTGTTGCTGTGCCTGTAGAAGAACCGCCGCTGTACAGAGTGTAGCTACCGTCTTTCAGATCTGGGGAGCTAACAACAACATATTGGTAATCTTTATCCGGTGCAAAGGTCAGGATGTCGTTGCCATCGCTGTCTTGCAGGTGAACCAGTGTACCTGCTGCTTGTGTTGTGGAGTAGCTCATCGCTACCGAGTATTGTGTCGAGCCATCGGAAGTAGATTGCGCCATACCGGAGCTGCCCGAAGCAACCAGGAAGCCGCCAGTCATTTCAAATGTACCGTCATAGTCGAGTGTACCGTTGCCGTTAGATGTTGGACCGTTCACGACTACAGTACCACCAGACATCGTGATCGAGCCATTCGCATCCAGACCATCGCCGTCTGCGTCTACATACAGTGTACCGCCAGTGATGTTGATCAGCGCGTTGCCTGCTGCTTCTGGACCGCCACCGCCGCCACCAGGACTGCCTGCGGTTTGTGTCGCTGTTGCTGTATCCGTTGTCGAAGCATTCGCTGTTGTTGCACTCGCTGTATCGGTTGTTGTCGAAGCTGTTGTTACTGCTGCATCTGTGGCGTCTGTGCTAGCTGTTACGACCGAAGTATCGGTGCTAGCTGCCGCTGTTTCGTCCGCTGTTGTTGCATCAGTAGTAGTTGTGTCGCCTTCAGATGCATTCACACCGTCATCGCTTGCTACGACATGCGTTTCGCCGCCGGATACTGCGATCGTTGTGCCTTCCAGACCTTCATAGCTTTTCGTAATGTTGACTGTACCGTCAGTGATGCTCAGTGTGGATTCAGCGTGTACGCCGTCATCGCCAGTTGCCAGTGTTAGGTCGCCGCCATTGATCGTTACGCTGCCGTTACTGTGCACACTGTCGTCTTTGGCATCTACATTGAATGTACCACCATTGATGACCAGATCGGTTCCGGCTTTCAGTGCTTTGGCACTGTCAGATGTTGTATCTTCTGTCGTCGTTGTCGTATCAGTCGATGTGCTGGCTGCTGCTGCCGATGTGTTGGTATTACTGGATGATGTTGTATCGGTGCTGCTTGGCGCTGTACCAGTTGGAGGTGTTCCACCGCCGCCCATTCCACCACCCATGCCGCCACCCGGCATTTCTTCGGTGTGTGCTTCAGCATTGGCACTGCCGCCGCCAGTTGTGATGTTGTACGTACCGCCATCGGTGACAAGCACGGTTTCGGCTTGGATGCCGTCATTTTCAGCAGTGATAGTAAAGGTACCATCGGTGATAGCAACAAAGCCTTTGTCTGTATCTTCATCATTGGTCGATTTGATACCGTCGCCGCCTGCGTCGATGGTAAATGTACCGTTCTCGACTGCAACCATATCCTTACCAACGATACCGTCGTCTTCCGCTTTGATGTTGAATGTACCGGAGACGATTTTCAGATCGTCTTTGCTTGTAATACCGTCTTTGTAGTTGGCATTGATGTTCAGTGTACCGGTGCCATTGATCGTCAGATCGGCTTTACTGAACAGCGCTGCGCTTGGCTCATCGGTAGAGCTGTCGGCGAACACATAGTCGGAACCGTCCGTCAGTGTATTTTCAGTGCCTTCTTGCAGCGTCAGAATGACGTTGTCGGCTTCTTGGATGTAGATCGGTGCGCTGTCGCTGTCAGTAATATTCACGCCATTCAGTACGATATGCACATCGCCTTCATCCGTGCTATTGACGATAATCTGTCCGTCTGTCAGTTCGCCGCTGATCACATACGTACCGGCTGTCGTGATCGTTACAGTGCCATCGGACACTTCGGCGCCATCGCCAGTTACGGAAGCGCTGCTGCCGCTCAGTGTAATCATAGTGGAGCTATCTTCGCTCCAGTCAGTCGTATGATCGGAATCTTTGAATGTCACCAGATCGGCACTTGTTGTCGTTACTGGTGTTGTTACAGTCGATGTACTAATCTGGGTTGCTGACGATGTGGTCAATGCGTTCGTCGTTGCACTGGTTGCACCAGTTGATGTGCTGCATGCCGCCAAGATGGATGCGGACAAGATCAATGCGGAAAAGACGGACGTTGCTTTTTTGGCGATACTCTTTTTGTTCTTCGTGGATGGGGAAGTCGGTTGTTTGGTTACTTTTCTCATGATAAATCTTCCTTTCGGGATCGTTTTATGTGAATCGCTCATATTCAGGGGCGTCATGGTCAAGGTTGTGATGATGCTCCGGCAGGTGAAGTGTAGATCTCACTTGGAGATATGCAACTGCCGGAGTTTGCAGATGCTTAATATTCGTTGACAGGTGTTGGGCTCATCGTCAGGGACAGATCCAGATTGCCGTTGCGGCAGCGGATTTCGTCCAAGAATTCCTTTTGATTCGTTGTTGGCTTCATGGTGACGAGATACACAAGTTCGTACAGACTGCCTAACTCGGTCGTTCTGATTTTTTTCAGGTCATATTGAACGTCAAATTTGTTAAATACTTCGTTAAAGGCTTCTTCATAGCCTAGGTTTTCAGGGATGGTCACTTTCAGCATGCGTTGCTCGGTTTTCTTACGACCGAAGTTGAAGCGGTTCAGCAGAAGCATCAGTACGCACAGGATCAGGGTGAACAGTACCGCGTAACCGTAGTATCCGGTACCGACTGCAAGACCGGCTGCCATTGTGAACAGGACGTATGCGATGTCTTTGGGATCGCCAGGTGCACTGCGGAAACGGATGATCGAGAAGGCACCGGCGAGACTGAATGCTCTAGCGATGTTGCTGCCGATCAGCAGGATGATGATGGCGACGATGACGGGAAGCAGTACCATCGTTAAGGTGAAGCTTTGGGAAAAACCGGCTTTGTTCGTTTTCATATACGTCAGGCTGATGATACCGCCGAGGATGATTGAGATGAGAATCGTGATCAGCGCGCCGCTCAGTGTGAGGTCGGTCGTGCTGGTGCTTAATGTGCTGTTAAACAAACTGTCAAGCATAGAGGATCGTCTCCTTTTCGGTAGGGATAGTGATGACTGGTTCGTTGACCGGAACCAGCTGCGGTTGAAGAGTTGGCAAGATTGGTGTCGGTTGGTTGCGATTTTTGATCATTTTCTTGTATTCATTGCCGTATTTGGAAAAGCCGGTGCGGTATAGCCCGTGCTTACCGAGTAGTTTGGATAACCAGAGTGGAACGGTGTTTTCCGCTTTGACTTCCATCAGCCATTGATCCGGCTCCATCAGTTGTTCACCGTAATCGCCCTGCTCCAGCTTCAGATCGTAGCGTCGGCAGCGGATATTGGTGTCGAAGGTGATCCGTAGATCGCGGCTTTCTTTGCTGAACAATGCTTTGCGGTCGTAAGAGAGATACAACCTTGGCGCCAGATCGTACAGTCGTAGGAAGTAGCTGATTTCGTTCACGACTTGCTTGTTCATGTAATCTTGAAGTTCAGGAGCAACACCGGTGCGTACAAATTCGTATGCTTCATCCAGCCGCAGCGCCGTGCGCCGTTTGTTGACCAGCCCGGTAAATTTCTTTTTGATCTCCAGGTATACTTTGGCGTTGGCATCCGGTACACCGTAAGCACGAAGGCGAAGCTTTTCTTTGTACTTCGGTTTGGATAAGCTTTCGCGGATGAGTGTGTTACTCGGTGTGTCGTAGTAGATGTTGCTGATGCTGTAAAAGTCGTGCTGCTTGTTGTAAGCGTCCAGTTCCATGTATTCCAGCAGGTCGGCGTACAACTCGTTAAATTTGGCAGTGTTCATCAGGTATTTGCTTTCGTAGCGGTTAAACACTTCAATAGCCATGTTCATCATTTCCTCTCGTATGTGTGATGCGACGTGCTCTATGTTTTGAACCGTTTGTCGTTTGTTTTGACTGTGTGTCTGTTGCTTATGTTTGTATCTTACGGTGGGAACCTTTAGTGAATCTTAAATGTTTTACATTGCGATAATAAATTTACAAATATCTGCATTTTGATTGTAAAGGGGGGATGGTTGAAATTTTTCTCTCATTAATAGCGGGGAAAATGATGCAGTAGGATGTAGTAGATAGTTAATAAGAAAAACTTGTTTTTGTGTGAGAATGTACGTGGTGAAGCTGAAATTGGGGGTAGGAATTTCAGGTTTCGTTTTAAAAGATTTAAGTTTTGGCGGGGAATGATAGGTACTAAAGTATTCGAAATATATAAACAACATAGAATTATAAGATCATCATATATATAATAAATACTGAAATTTCTTCTAAAATTCAGGGGGGGTTCTTAGTAATTTGGTATAATAGTTAGAGGGGAGAAAAGCTGTATGCCTCATTGGCATTTAAAAGATCGTCAGGGTGTGTATACTATTGCTGTATTTAAAAAAATGGCGTTAAATGAAGCTATCTCTCTACGTAAATTAGGCTGGGAGCCGGCTTTTGATTGGAGCAATTATTGTAATAAACGTTCACTATCCCAAGCATATAAGTTGATTGTGCCAGGAAATCGTATGATAGAGGGCGCTGTTTCTTATCATTTAGACGAAGGATTTGCATTTATTTCTCTTTTAGAAAGTGCTCTTTCAAATAGATATGGTAATCCTAACCGAATATATGTTAATGTGGCGGATGTTTTGATTGGTGAAGTTTGTCGCCAAAGTATTGAATCAGGGTTTGAAGGGTATGTATCTTTAGTGTCTAAGTCTGAAAAAATTAGCTATTATGTAGATCGCATTGGTGCCCATCAAATGGGTGGTACGACAAGAATGTACATAGATTCTATTGCCGCAAATAGACTGATAGAATTATACTATTATTAAAGGAGATGATCATATGGCAAAAGATATTCGGATCATAACCGATGGCGTTACAAAAACAGTTCATATAAAAACAAACAATAAAAGTATGCTGAACGCTTCAACTACGCTCAAATCAACGCTGGGACTTCGATCTTCTCACTCTGATGTTTATGCTGTTCCGCCATCCGATGATGAAATGAAAGAAATTCGATCGTTTATGCGCGAAGTCATTTCTAAACAACGTAGTTAATATTGATATATTGCGAGACTGTCCATTGGGCAGTCTTTTTTGTAATATAGGTACGTCTTCATTTGTTCGTGATTTACTATGTATCGCATTGTGTATCGGTCTAGGGATGGATGAGCAATCACTTTTTATGTTGCAGCATAAAAAACACTACTCCTTTATTGAGTTGGGAGTAGTGTCGGATGGATGGTTATGTGGATTGTCATTTGGACTGTGACATGCGGTAGTGCATCAAGTGTTCGACATGCTGTGATCCCAGCGCAATCGTTCCGCAATCAGCGCGATGAATTCGCTGTTCGTTGGTTTGTTGCGGGTAGCATGGACTTCGTAGCCGAATAGGTTGTTGATGCTGTCCATGTTGCCGCGTGCCCATGCAACTTCGATGGCGTGGCGGATGGCGCGTTCGACTCGTGGTGGGGTGGTGTCGTATGTTTCGGCGATTTGTGGGTATAGGATCTTCGTCATCGAGCCGAGAATGCCGGGATTCTGGTGAATGAGTGCGATCGCTTCGCGCAGAAATTTATAGCCTTTGATATGCGGTGGGACGCCGATTTCATTCATAATCACAGTGATATCAATCTCCAGATTACGTACGTTACCGGGCGACACGGCGGTAGACATCGATGAACGGATCGCTGGCGTTGCTGGTCGGGATGATGCGGCAGGCGCTGCGACTTCTTTGCCATTTCCCTGAATCAGCTGGCGAATACGGTTCATCAGCATATCCAGATCAAACGGCTTCACGATATAATAAGAAGCCCCTAGCTCTACAGCGCGCTGGGTAATATTCTCCTGCCCAAACGCAGTCAGCATGATGATCTTCGGCAGCGGTTTGCCTTTCCAATCCTGCAATCGCTCCAGCACACCAAGTCCGTCCAGATGCGGCATAATAATATCCAGAATTAGCACGTCCGGCAGTTGCGGCATCATATGAAGCATACGTAATACTTCCTCTCCGTGTGCAGCCACGCCCGCCATCTGCATATCCTCCTGCTGGGAGATGTAGTCCGACAACATGTACGTAAATTCCCGGTTATCGTCAGCAATCAAAACTTGAATGTTCGTCATTGTATATTCTCCTCTCTGCGCATGTCGTGTTCCGTCCCCCGTATATAATCATGCGTAAATACATTGTTACTAGATGAAATTGTTGTATGCGATACCGATGAACCTGCTTTTTGAAGCACATCAGGTGATAGAATTGCCATCGTTTTGCCTAACGTATGTGTTGCTGGGGAACAGACTTGCTCTGAATTTGCAATAATCAGACCACTACTTATTTACTATATTAGTTCTTTTGACTCATAAAAGAAAGTGTTAATTTCCAGAAAGTGCTATCCGCACTAATTTGGACCATACATTTGCGGATATATGTTCGGATATTCCCTTGTACCAACAAGTAGGATTTGATTCACCAACAAGCTACAACCTGTGATACTCTGGTAATAATCTGATCCACATCCAATTGATCAGAACAGCGTCGTCCGTATTGGAAATGAGCAGGCTTCCCCGTTCTATTAAGGTTCGCTAAAGCTTACGACGCTATACTAAACACAACAATCCACCTGTACCCGGCGATACAGCGCCGGAATATTCATAGATGAAGGAGAATCTCCAATGAGAATACTGATCGTAGAAGATGAGCTGCATCTGGCGGAAGCATTGATGCAGATTTTGAAAAAGCATAACTATTCGGTGGACGCCGTGCATGACGGGCGTACCGGGCTAGACTATGCGCAGAGCGGCATTTATGATCTGCTGCTGCTCGATATTATGATGCCAGAAATGGATGGCATGAGCGTACTCAAAACACTGCGCAATCAAGGCGATTCTACACCTGTCATTCTGCTAACTGCCAAAGGCGAGATTTCCGATAAAGTGACCGGGCTAGATTATGGCGCTGATGATTATATCGCCAAACCGTTCTCATCCGAAGAACTGATGGCGCGTATTCGTGCTGCTCTGCGTCGCAAAGGCGAAGTGCCACCAGACGATTCGCAGCGCTATGGCGATCTGGAGCTGAATGCTGCCAATCTCAAGCTGACGGTAGGCGGTAAAGAAATGAAGCTGAATTTGAAAGAAACGGAGTTATTAGAGCTGCTCATCGTGCGCAAGCAATCGATCACATCCAAAGAGCAGATTATTGAGAAGCTATGGGGCTTTGATTCTGAGGCGGAGCATAACAATGTGGAAGTGTATGTATCCTTCCTGCGCAAAAAGCTGAATTTCCTGCATTCTACTACCAAGATCAGCACGATCCGCAATGTGGGCTATGTACTTGAGGTGAGCGAGTAATGTTCAAACAACTGCGCAATCGGTTTTTGATTCTGAATCTGGCGACGATCTCGATTCTGATGATCGTCGCGTTCGTTTCCATTTATACGATCACGTATCGAAATGTACAAAATGATGTGCAGCAGGAAATCAACCGCATTTCCGAAACGTACATGCATCCCGGCAACGGTCAGGGTCCGCCCGGCTCGCAAAACAATGGTGGTACCTCCAATTCCACCTCAACGTCGAGCGATGATACATCCAGTACAGACAGCGGTACATCAACCACCACGGCTAGCCTGACGACAAGTACCGAAACCCAAAATACAAGCGCCGCTGTCATCTCTACTACCGCTGACACATCCAGTACTACAGCAAATGCAGCAGCCTCGGACGATACGACAACGACAGCCGCCACTGCTAGTCAAAGTGCCGTTACTACATCCAACGGGAACATGATGAACGGTACGCCAGAACGTGCGGTTGCATTTATGATTGAGACGGATAGTAAGGGCAGCGTGATCAACCAGAAATCACAGGTCGATATCGACAGTAGTGTCTATACGAGCGCATTGCAGGAAGCGCTGGATCATGCTGGGCAGCGCGGACAGTTTACGCTGGACGGCAGCACATGGACATTTATCCGGCAACCGCTGAATGACGGATTTCTGTATACGTTTCTCGATATTACCGCCCGGCAGGAAATTCTGACCAATCTGGTGTATACTTTTGTCGCGGTTGGTGTCGTTATGCTGGTTCTGCTCTTTTTCACCAGTCGTTACTTCGCGAATCGTTCGATTCAGCCAGTGCGTGAAGCATTTGAGAAGCAGAAGCAATTTATCGCCGACGCTTCCCATGAGCTGAAGACCCCACTCGCGGTCATTAACACCAATACGGATGTACTGCTTGCCAATCCTGACGATACGATTCGTGACCAGTCCAAATGGCTGCATTATATCAAAGGCGAAACCGAGCGCATGGCGCGGCTCACCGGCGATCTGCTGTATTTGACTGAAATGGAAAATACGCGCACTCCGATGGTATACACTCCCTTCGATCTGAGCGATACGGTCGAAAATATTATCCTGACGATGGAAGCTGTCATTTTCGAGAAAAATCTGACACTGGATTACGAGATTATGCCCGGTCTGATGGTCGAGGGCAGTAGCCAACAGATGCATCAGGTGACTATGATTCTGCTCGATAACGCGATCAAATATTGCAACAAAAACGGCAGTATCCACCTGACGCTGCAACGTCAGGGCAGCCAGATCGCACTAGCGGTAACAAACACGGGGGATGGCATCGCTGCCGAACATCTGCCCCGCATCTTCGACCGCTTTTATCGTACCGATACATCGCGTGCGCGGCAGTTGGGTGGTCATGGATTGGGACTTGCTATCGCCAAATCGATCGTCGAGCAGCATAAAGGGCGGATCGAAGTTACTAGCACTGTCGGTCAATCCACTACGTTCTCGGTATATTTGCAGGCGCAATCGTGAGTGGATAGTCGATTACCCACTATTCCGATCACTCGTAATATTTTTACAAAAAGGCTCTGCTGGAATCGACAGCAGAGTCTTTATTTTGGGGTATATAATACATGCAATGATGTAGCAGATCATCCTATTACCCTTTTGACACATGCGATACGTTGAGATTTTGATCGCTTTCGCATTTCATATAACGTCTTGTACATCATCTTATGTCTATTTCCAACATCCATTTCACAATAGAAAGGAACATTATCCGTGAAGCGAGCTATGGTTATTATCAATCCGTCCTCCGGTAAGGAGCAGGCACAAGAATATGTAGAAAAAGTCGAGCAATTGCTGCGCGACGAAGCTGGATATGATGTCGTCATCAACGAAACTGCCAAAGAGCTGGATGCGACCAAATATTGTGCTTCCGCGTGCGCAGACTGCTTTGACCTGGTTGTGTCGATTGGCGGCGACGGTACGCTGCATGAGACGATTAACGGGCTGCTGGATCAACAGCACCGTCCACAGCTAGGTGTGATTCCACTCGGAACGGTAAATGACTTTGCGCGTGCATTGAATATTCCGCTTCAGACAGATGAGGCGATTCGCACCTTGCTGTCATCCAATACACGTAAGGTCGATATGGCGCGACTGAATGATCAGCTGTTCGCGAATGTCGTAGCTGCCGGTTCTATGGCGGAATCACTATCATCCGTTAGCTCGGAAGACAAGTCCAAGCTCGGCGCACTGGCTTATTTCCGTGAAGGGTTCCGTGAGCTGGTTGGAGGTTCTGCTTCACCGCTAGTCATCGAGTATGACGGACAGACGTGGTCAGGCGAATCGCCGCTGTTCATCGCTACGCTGACCAATTCGGTTGGCGGCTTTGAGAAGATTGCTCCAGATGCAGAGGTCGATGACGGCTTGCTGCATGGTTTTATTATTCATAACCTGAATCTGTTCAATACGCTGGCGGTAGGCACTTCCTTACTGCTGGGCAATTTGAAGGATCATCAGGACGTGACTTATTTTACCGCGCGTCAGATTACCGTCAGCTCGACAGAGCCGGTACGTACGAATGTCGATGGTGAAGAAGGTCCGACACTGCCAATTCATATGCACATTTTGCCAGCGCATGTGGACGTCATTGTGCCAGAGACAGTGTAATCGTAGCCGTACACTGAGGTCAGGTATAAGGAATGGATATTGTAGCATTTTCCAGACTGTCCATATTCTAATGTAGTAAAAACACCAAATACATAGCCTGATCGGACATGCAAAATTTTTTTCAGAATTTTTGCGCGGATGATCAGGCTATTTGGGTTGAATGGATGTTCAAGCTTAGGAATTTGAGCTGCCTTTCGCTCATTCGATAGCTATACGGTGGACGATAGGCTGGATATTCACTTTGGGTGTCGTATTTTTGCGACTATTGCTGTTGGAATCACTTGGTTTGTATGCTGGATCGTTATCATATCGCGATTTTGCCAGTTAGTTCTATATATCATGACAATCATGACATATGCAGTAGGTTTGATGTTCAATATTTTGGTAGGAAGATGTGCCGTTACATGTTCATCTTCTTATCTACTATTACTATTTGTATGCTTGTACGCTATATGTTCCTGCCGAACGTATGTACATAGGGGCATTTCCTCTTCAATCTTCTCGCTATTTCTACTATCTATTCGCAATTTTGCAACACGTTTGTACTTCATTTAGTATGCTTCCCCACCCTGTTGACGACTAATCTATCTGGTATTATGATTCAAGTGAAAATATTCACAAATACTTCTGATTCATTCCGACAGAAGGCATTCACATCTCTCTATAAGTGAATATTTTCACAAAATATCTTATGAACTTTACTGGATTTTGAATAGTTCTATTGTTGTTCCATTGTTCTTGTAATGATGTCGTCCAATCTAATGTACCTCTTTTATTGATGCATCGGATTCTGTATGTACACTACATGCTTGCCGTCTCGTATTTCTTATTTTATCCAAGGAGTGAATGATCATGTCCAAAGTTATTTCTGCTGTTGAAGCTGCTGCCCTGATTCCTGATGGGGCGACTGTCGCCGCGAGCGGGTTCGGATTATCCTGCTGGGCGGAAGAGATGGGTATTTCCATCGAAGAACGATTTCTACAATCTGGTCATCCGCGTAATCTGACTGTGATCCATGCCAGTGCGGTTGGCGACCGTCGGGACAAAGGCATGAGCCATTTCGGACACGAAGGTCTGGTCAAACGCTGGATCGGCGGCATCGCAATTGCCTCCCCTGCGATGGCAAAGCTGATCGAAGACAATAAATGCGAAGCGTACAATCTGCCGCAAGGCGTCATTACCCAACTGTTCCGCGAGATCGCCGCCAAGCGTCCCGGCGTCATTACTAAGGTCGGTATGGAAACGTTCGTCGATCCCCGTGTCGAAGGTGGCAAAATGTCGCCGCGTACTACGGAAGAACTCGTCAAAGTCATCGAACTGGAAGGCGAAGAATGGCTCTTTTACAAAACGTTCCCGATTCAGGTTGCTCTGATCCGCGGTACGGTAGCCGACGAGAACGGCAATCTCACTCTTGAAAAAGAAGGTCTGCATATGGAAGTGCTGCCGATTGCGCAGGCGGTGCGCAACTCCGGCGGCATCGTCATCGCACAGGTCGAAGCAGTTGCCAAAAACGGCACGCTGCATCCAAAAGATATCAAAGTACCCGGCATTCTGATCGACCATCTCGTAATCTCGCAACCACAGAACCATTTCCAAACCGAGAATACGCAGTACAATCCTGCATTTGCCGGGCATATCAAAGTACCGATGGAATCTATGGAGCACATCCCGCTGGATGAACGCAAAATTATCTCCCGCCGCTCCGCTGCCGAGCTCGTACCGAATACCGTCCTCAATCTGGGCGTCGGCATTCCGGTGTGCGTCGCTACGGTAGCCGCTGAGGAACAGGCGAGTGACCAGCTGATTCTGACGACCGAAGCTGGTTCGATCGGCGGTGTGCCAGCAGGCATCAAGGATTTCGGACATGCGTACAACTCCGAAGCGATCGTCAATCACGATGCTCAGTTCGACTTTTACGATGGTGGCGGAATTGACTTGTCGGTATTAGGGCTGGCACAGACGGATGAGCATGGCAACGTGAACGTTAGTAAATTTGGTACACGTGTTGCCGGTTGCGGCGGCTTTATCAACATTTCCCAATCTGCCAAAAAGCTAGTCTTCGCTGGAACGTTCACTGCTGGCGGCTTGCAAATCGCCGTAGAAGACGGACAATTGCGCATTCTCCAAGAAGGCAAAGCGAAAAAGTTCCTCAAACAGGTGCAGCAGATTACATTCAGCGGTTCGTATGCTGCCAAAGTGAACCAGCCTGTCGTGTACGTAACCGAACGCGCAGTATTCGAATTGCAAAATGGTCATATGACCCTGATCGAGATTGCACCCGGCATCGATCTGCAAACGCAAGTTCTGGATCAGATGGAATTCGTACCTGTCATTTCACCAGATCTGAAAGTGATGGACGACGGCATCTTCCGCGAACACTGGGGCAAATTGCGCGGGATTATCGAGCAGAACGGCACACCGACAACAGCCGCTGAACCGGTTGGCAGTGCTATCTAACTTCTGCTCCATTCATATATCGTATTGCAAATACAGGATCATCCAACAAGGAACATACGGTACTCCAAATGATCACCGTTGCGAGGTTGGATCACGATCCTTCGTGCAGAAAGGACTTTACCGATGGAAACTATTCAACTGAATCGCTGGCGGATTCTGATTGCCGCTGTACTGATTAATATTTGCGTCGGCTCCATCTATGCGTTCAGCATCTTCGCGATGCCACTGAGTAAGGTGTTGGATGCGTCGATGCCGCAGATTATGCTGGCTTTTACAATCAATGGCGCCATCTCGCCGATTCCGATGATTCTGGGCGGCAAGCTGGTTGACCGTGGCGGAGCGCGAACGGCGATCTTCCTCGGTGGCGCGATGTTCGGGCTTGGCTTTATTTTATCAGGAATGGCGACAGCGCCTTGGATGCTCTATGTTACGTATGGCGTGATCGCCGGGCTGGGTCAAGGGATCGTCTACTCCGCTACAATCGGCAATACAGTCAAGCTGTTCCCGGACAAGCGCGGATTGGCAGCTGGTATCGTGACTGCTGGGTATGGCGGCGGAACCATTCTCATTGCACCGATTGCCAGTGCACTAATTACTAACTCTGGCGTACATCAAGCGATGATTATGCTAGGCAGTGTATTTCTCGTCATCATACTGAGCGGTGGATTGCTAACTACACCATGCCCGTCAGGTTACGTACCCGCAGGTTATATTCCTCAGGCAGTCGGAAATGCGCGGGCAGGCACGCCATCCATGAATTGGCGGCAAATGCTGCGTCAACCGATCTTTTACGTGATTGCCTGTCTGTTTTTGATCGGCGCATTGTCTGGCATGATGGTTACGTCCAACGCGTCTGTTATTGGGCAAACGATGTTCGGCTTATCCGCTGGTGTAGCAGCGCTGTATGTCAGTCTGTACTCGCTCAGCAACTGTCTCGGACGGGTTGTATGGGGTGCAGTGTCCGACCGGATTGGTCAAATTCGCTGCCTGATGATGATCTACCTCGTCATCGCTGTGATGATGCTGACGCTGGCGCTCACCTCGTCCACTCTCGGCTTTGCCGTCGCGATTGTCGGTATCGGCTTGTGCTTCGGCGGTACGATGGGTGTCTTCCCCTCTATCGTCGGTCAGAAATTCGGAATGAAATATTATGGCGTCAATTACGGTGTGACTTTTATCGGCTACTCTGGTGCTGCCTTCTTCGGTCCACGGATCGCCAACTCGGTCGCAGCAGCCAATGGCGGCATGTTCACCAATGCCTTTTACATCGCGCTGGTAATTGCGCTAGTCGGCTTCGGACTTACCTTTTTGTATCGGGCGCTGGATAGCAAGCCACAGCAAAGTACACCAGATACGGTCAAAGCGGCATAACGTACACAGCAACACTATCGCTGTTTCTTTGTAAGGATCCTCATGACCTTTTATGTATATTGCAAGATGCACAATTTAACTTTTGGAGGGAATCCCCATGTCTACAACAATCACTCAATTGCTCGGTATTCAATATCCGATTTTCCAAGGTGCAATGGCACAGATTGCACGCGAACCACTCGTAAGCGCCGTGTCCAATGCAGGCGGTCTCGGTATTATCGGTTCCGGCGGAATGTCAGCTGATGTACTTCGTGAAGAAATTCGCAAAGTCCGCAATCATACAACCAAGCCATTTGCCGTCAATCTGATGCTGATGATGCCCAATATTCCAGAATTGATTCAGGTTATTATTGAAGAACAAGTCAATATCGTTACGACTGGCGCTGGTACACCAGCACCTTATATGGCGACGTTCAAAGAACACGGCATCACCGTCATCGCTGTGATCCCATCCGTCAAAATCGCCAAAAAAATGGAACTCCTCGGCGTAGATGCGCTGGTCGCAGAAGGTACCGAAGCGGGCGGTCATGTCGGTGAAACGACTACGATGGCACTTGTACCGCAGGTTACCAGTGCCGTGTCTATTCCAGTCGTTGCGGCTGGTGGTGTAGCGGATGGACGCGGGATTGCCGCAGCCTTTGCACTTGGTGCGCAGGGTGTACAGGTCGGTACGCGCTTCCTGACTACGGTGGAATGCCCGACACATGACAATTTCAAGCAAGCCGTACTGGATGCCGATGATACTAGCACCACTGTAACGGGACGTAGCATCGGCGGTCCTGTTCGCAGTATCAAAAATGGGATGATCGCCGATTTTCTGAAATTGGAAAATGAACATGCCTCCCGCGAAGAATTGGAGAAAATCAGCCTCGGTTCATTACGCAAAGCCGTATTCGAAGGCGATACTGATCGTGGTTCCGTAATGGCAGGTCAGATTTGCGGTATGTGCAATGAGATTACGACCGTAGAGCAAATGATCACGAGCATGTTCAGCGAAGCGCAGGCATTGCTGCAACAGCTGGGCAATACCCGCATCACAGGCGGACAAACGGTCGAGATTTAAGCGACACTTCGCAAGTCTTGCTAGTCTCGAACAAGAGGAACATCTCACAATGGGAATCCGTACGATCTGTTTTACAAAGGAAACCGAATATCTTGCTTGATTTCAGTAGTGGCTGTCAAAGCCGGGGGATTCTGCCATTCAAGAATAACCCGGCTTTGCTGTACATAGGATCATGCAGCATACGCGCGATTCTGCTAAACATTTCGCCAAATCGTGCGGCAATCTACTGACTTTTCCCGAAGGGACTTTGTATAATAAAAGAAAGCAGTCCGAAACCGATCATAAAGCGAGTTGATCTCATCATGCCTAGACCACCTCATACATCTCGTTCGTCCCGCAGTGACGGACAATCCCCTTCTACCCTGTTTGTGACCGATGCACAGGGTAATATTCTCATTTCCAATGAATTCACTGCCCTGACGCTTGGTATTCCGCTAGAAGAATTGCTGCGTCACAATGTGCAGGATCTCGTCAAATCCGGCTATTATAGTGAATCCGTTACGATGAAAGCCATCCACTCCCGTCAAAAGGTATCCCAGTATATCCATACCATTCAAGGCTTTCGCGTCAAATCGACCGCCGTCCCGATCATCGACAATACTGGCGAAGTCCAGCTTGTCGTGACCAGCTCCAGTGGCTATCGCGGTGTACAACCATCGCTAACTTCAGTTATGGCTACCGTGTCTACGGCTGACAAGGCAGATGCAGGCAACGATAAGCTGCCTCTCCCCACATCTGCCGCTGCTCGTGCCAGCGGCGTCGTTGCCGAAAGTCTGGCGATGAAGCAGATTATTCAGGTGTGCGACCAGATCGCTTCGTATGACAGCAAAGTGCTCATTCTCGGTGAATCCGGCACAGGCAAGTCCGTCATCGCCAAATATATTCATCGCCAGAGCAGTACTTGGAACGGTCCATTTATTCCGATTAACTGTGCCGCTATTCCGGCGGCTGTCTTTGAATATGAATTGTTCGGTTATGTACGTGGTGTGATGCCGGGTGTGAATGAGGACAAGCAGGGATTGTTTGAAGTGGCGCATGGCGGCGTACTGTTCTTTGACGAGATTGCCGAATTGCCACTGGATATGCAGGCGAAGCTGTTGGATGTGCTGGAACGAGGCGAATTTCGGCGTACTGGCAGCACTGAATCGGTACGTATGCACTGCCGGATTATCTGCGCCACCAATCGCGATCTGTGGAATATGGTCAAACAGGGACAATTTCGCGAAGATCTGTATTACCGGATCAGCGTGATCCCGATCCATATCCCGCCACTGCGCAGTCGTAAGCTTGATCTGGTCGGGTTGATCTCCAGCTTTATTTCCCATTTTAATCATGTATATGGTAAACAATATGTACTGCCCGCCGAGCAATTTCAGAGCATGTTGACCGAGCCGTGGCATGGCAATGCGCGCGAGCTGCGCAACTATATCGAGCGACTGATCATCACCGACCAAACTGGACTGCATCAGCCGCCGCCGGTAGAACAGGTGAGCGACTGGTTTGCCCTTGACCATTTTATTCAGGCAAACCGTAGCCGCATCGCCAGCCTGAAGGACTATACCGCTCTAACCGAAGGACGCTATATCCGCCAGATGCTGCAATCGTGCGGCAACAACAGTACAGAAGCCGCCCGACAGCTTGGCATCGACCGCTCCGCCATTTATCGTAAATTGAAAAAGATGGAGGAGATTTTGGAGAAGCTGAGGGACTAAATCTATCTATTTTAAATAAAATAAAAAGCAACAAATCCAACAATATACTTAGTATCTTCTATTTGTACAACTATTTACTATAGATTCAACTATTGTAGTAAATAGTTGTAAAATTCACCCGGGCGTATTCGGATGATTGTGCCAATTTGCTGTGGAAACCGTTGGGTATTGCTTGTCACAATATAATGGCACTGTTGACGAAGTGCTGTCACCCATACATGTACATCTTGAGGATCATAAAGAGAAAGTGAATTGCCAACCCCCATTTGTTTAGCTAATGCTACTGCCTGTTCGGTTGTAAAACCACTCAATTCTGCCAGCGCTTGCCCTACATCCGTATGCTGCCGTTTCACGATCTCCCAATGATGTCTGCCTACCTGGCTATTAACGGCAGGCAAATCCTCCAGAATCGGATAAATGAAGTAATCAAGAAACTGTTCTACTATATGAAGTGGATATACGACTCCAGCTATTCCGTCATATAGTGCCTTTTGATAAAATTCCATCAAGCATACTCTGGAGAGTACTGGTTTAAATGAACAATAATCTGCTGCCAATAGAAGCACCCGTCGATTAATACCGTCATTACGAATGGCACCGCACAATACAGTTGTATCTAGCAATGCAACAATGTGTTTAGAGGAATTCGCTTTCATCTGTTACTCCCTGCCGGGCATTGTACACATCAAGTTTAAGCGCAAAATCCTTCCGGTGCTGAGCCTGTGCCGGATTTAATTTAAAATAAGAATGCGGAATACGCCAGTGTCCACCTTCCGTCTGATAAGCATCTGGATATTTGCCCGCTTCGCACCAGCGGCGAATAGTCTGGTCACTAACACCGATCAATGTTGCCGCTTCTTTGGATGTATATACACTGCTCGCATAAGAGACGCGCTGTTCATGTACTTTCTCCGAATTTGCCCAGTTACCGGAAACAGCAGAAGCTTGATAATAATGAGCTACAACTAGCCGAGACATGATCTGCTGGATCCAGCCCGAACGCTGAGTTGAAGATATGAGTTGTTCAAGTATGCCAAGATACGCTTGCAAAGTCGTAGCAGCCCGTTCAATATCTTGTGCCATAACCTGTTGGCGTATTATCCGTTCCTGCTTGTGCAAACCGACCAATACAGTAGTAGATGAGACTTCAAACGAAACACCATCCAGTATATCTGCTGGTAAACGAAATAAAGTAAAGATACGTTGGACGATACTTTTCAATATTACGCCCGCCTTCTCATACTGCTGCTGTTCACATAATAGTTCTACTGTGTCCCACAAAATATGTTCTTCCTGCTTCATGATTACAACACCACCTTTGCATTTAGTATATATTGTATTATAATAAATTCCAACAAAAACAACATATACAACAAAAAAATAAATGCCTGATTTTCGGCGATGATCATTTTAGACAGACGATATACTACATATACACTCAAGCATTTACGAAAAAGGACGTGTGGATATGATTACATTGGATCGCAAGCAAGAATACTATCAGGCGCTGATCTCCAAAAATACTGAATATGAAGGATTATTCTACGTCGGTGTCAAAACGACCGGCATTTTCTGTCGTCCAACCTGTCCGGCGCGCAAGCCGAAGTTTGAAAATTGTGAGTTTTTTGAACATGCGCAGCAGGCGCTACTGGCATCCTTTCGACCTTGTCAGCGCTGCCGTCCGCTATCGCATCCCAATCATGTATCGGACGTGATCCGTACACTGGTGGAAGCGGTGGAGAACAACCCAGAGAAACGCTGGAATACGCAGGATTTTCGCGCACTGTCCATCGACGAATCGACGGCGCGCCGTCAGTTTAAAAAGCGGTTCGGTATGACGTTTGTCGAATATGCCCGTGCCCGCCGAATGGGTCTGGCACTCAAGCAAATTCGTTCAGGGCAGAGCGTGATCGACAGTCAGCTGTATACCGGGTATGAATCCGGCAGTGGCTTTCGCGATGCGTTTGCCCGCATTATGGGCGATGCTCCGACCAAATTGAACGAGCAGCAGATCCTCAAGGCAGCATGGCTGGATACGCCGCTCGGTCCGATGATCGCTATCGCTGACGAGCAGGCGCTAGTGCTGCTGGAGTTCGTCGATCGGCGTGGATTGGAGCGCGAAGTAGAACGATTGCGTTTGCGTACAGGGTCAGCAATTATTCCGGGCATGAACGATGTCATCGAATTGATCGAGCAGGAGTTAGAGCAGTATTTTGCTGGAACATCGCTACACTTCTCCACTCCGATTCGCATGATCGGATCACCATTTCAGCAAAGTGTCTGGCAAGAGTTGATGCAGATTCCAGTGGGCGAAACCCGTTCTTACCAAGGTATCGCTCTACAGCTTGGTCGTCCTACGGCTTCGCGTGCTGTCGCCCGTGCTAACGGCTCCAACCAGCTGGCAATCATCATCCCTTGTCACCGCGTGATCACTTCCAGCGGTGAACTTGGCGGCTATGCGGGCGGACTGACACGCAAAGATTGGCTGCTTAATCATGAGAGTCGGTATGATCCGTTGAAGGTATAATGCTATTTTTGTAATTTTTTATCGCTCTTTATGATTTCCGATTGTACTGACGTGGTATACTTTTATGTAATCTACATGAAATAAGGAGGGCATGAATATGGCTGTAACTCTAAGAAAACGTCCTTCCATCACAGGTACAGATGCTCGTAAACTGATTGCCAGAATTGAGAAAAATAATGAACATCATCAAAACGTTTTACGACAACTGAACAAGGAACATAACTATGAAACTACACACTCTTCAATTCAAGCAGATGACCAAAGAGGCTGTTAAAACAACAGCTTCTTTTTATTCTGGAAATTCGACTATGGATTCTTTTTTGAGAGAAAATGCGTATTACTACCATATAACAAGAGAAGCCAGCACGACTCTCGTTTATTATGATGATCAATTGATTGCTTACTACACGTTAACGCGGAATCTTTTCGATGGAGTTATTGATAATTTGGCTAAACAAGAACATCTATGGGCACTTGATCTGTCACGACTGGCTGTAGTTGTCGATTTTCAAAATAAAGGTGTCGGTTCTTTTATCATCAAGCACATTATTGATCTAGCACAGCGTATTAATGATCGTTTTATTACTACAGATGCTCTTTTTGAGAAATGGGAATGGTATCATCACTTTGGTTTTGATTATTTGGTTGAATCGGATATTAATCCTATTACAACAAAAGGATTGGTTTATATGCTGCTGGATCTGTATGATCCTAACGTTTTAGAAGATTATTTTGATGAATAGATAGTCATTACATAAAACAGACCCGCCAAGCAAAATGAGAAACTTCTCTTTGCTTAGCGGGTCTGTTTGTATGATTTGCATACTGTTACGCTTCCATCGTTCGTAGCTCAATCAATCTATCGTCTGTTCGGACGCTCACGTTTCGGGATCAATCCCCATAGTCCGGCAAGACCGAGCAAACCAAACCAGCCCCATTTGCCGCTGCTGCCGTTATCCATGTCGTCCATATCATTCATGTTCATCGTACCACCACTTGTTCCAGTCGTGGAACCAGTCGTGCCAGTCGTGCCATTTGTATCTGTCGTTCCTGTACCACCGGTTCCGTTATCCGTACCCATCGTGCCGGTCGAATCGGTTGTTCCAGTACCTGTTGCTGGATCGGTCGTTGTACCTGTTCCGTTTGTTGTACCGGATGGATCGGTCGTGGTGCCCGTTCCCGGTGTTGTCGTTCCCGCAGGATCGGTCGTATTTCCAGTAGAATCGGTTGTGCCGCCCATATTCCCATCGGTTGTACCCGTTCCATCTGTACTCGTTGTGCCGCCTGTTGTACCATCCGTTCCTGTCGTTCCTGTGCCTGTCGTTCCTGTGCCTGTCGCTCCACTGGTACCAGTTCCGCCATCAGTTCCCGTACCTGTAGTCCCCGCGCCCGTTCCGCCGCTCGTCCCACCTGTACCGCCTGTCGTTGCAAAAGCAGGTACAGCCGCACCTGCGGACACTAGCATGGAAGCTAGCACGATCACTTGAATTTTCTTCATCATCATCTATTCGCTCCTCTAAGGTGAGTTATGTTCTAATAGGCTACTATTAACCTCCCTCACCATGGCGAAACGATTATTTTCTAATTATTGGAATTTAAAGACACCATCTTCCTCTTGTTTTCATACTTCTACGTATATTTATGTTGCTAGGTATATTTGTCGGATATTCGGAGTATATTGGATTCATATTCGGAAAATGGATGCCTGATTTTCGGCGATGATCGATGTAAATGGGCGATATAATACACCTATACTTCGATATGAAAAGAGAGGAATCATCATATGAACACATTCGCCGTACAAACAGAACAATTTCACAAACTCCACATTCCCGGGCAGCCCTTAATTCTGATGAACGTCTGGGATGCAGGTAGTGCCCTCACTGTAGAGCAGGCTGGAGCTACAGCAATTGCTACCGGAAGCTGGGCAGTCGCTCACGCGCACGGTTATGAAGATAGCGAGCAGTTAGCATGGGAGCTGGTGCTGGCTAATGTACAGCGCATTTGCCGGGTTACGCGCACACCAGTAACGATTGATATCGAGAGCGGATACGGCGCTGATCCTGAGATCATCGCGCGGCACATCCTGCAAGTTATATCGTATGGAGCAGTCGGTATCAATCTGGAAGACCGTTTGCCGGATCGTCAGGGAATGTATTCTATTACAGAGCAGAGTGAACGGTTGCGGGCGGCACGATATGCTGGCAATCTGCATGATGGACAGCTGTTTATCAACGCGCGAACCGATCTCTTTTTCCAACATCCGACCGATTCGCACTCTATTCAACATGTTGATCAGGCGCTGGAACGCGCACATGCCTATGCAGAAGCCGGAGCGAATGGACTGTTTGTACCGGGTCTGAGCGATCTGTCCTTGATTGAAGCATTATGCAAGCAATCGCCACTGCCCATCAACGTGATGGTCAATCACGAAGTCGATCTGAATGCCTTGGCACAGTGCGGAGTATCGCGTATCAGCTATGGTCCTGCGCCGTATTTGCAAGCTTTGCAGACGCTGAACGTCATGGCGCAGCAGGTGTATAATTGGTCGCCTGCAAAATAATCATTTATTCTCCTAATAACGTATAGACGCAAATAAAATTATACTATATTATCCTAGTTGCTCTGCTCATTTCATTCCAAACAATGGAGCATCACAAAAAGAATGACAAAAAAAGTTCAATTCCATAATGGAGTTGAACTTTTCATTGCGAGGTTCTATTTTTACGTTTTCATCGCTGAACAATACCATGTGTTCCTTTATAATATCCTCTTTCGAACGATGTAGATCATGCCTATTCATCCCAAACCATGCAGGCTCACATCGCCTCTGGTTCATACTCGCTCAACTTGCCTTCATATACCAAACACAGTTGCTCACTGCTACGCAAATCCTCTGGTGTTACTAGCGCGGGCAGCTTACTCCACAGCTTAATGCCAGAGCGATGCAGAATCTCCGCCACAAATTGTGAGCAGAAATAGGAATTGCTAAACTCCACCGGCTCCTGAATCGCCACTCCAATAATACCGAGCAGATTGTAACCGTACTTCTGACTGCTACGGATAAAAATATGCAGCACTCGCTTCATCTTGTCCACTTCACGCGGCGTGACCTTGAGTTCATAGATTACACAGGTGGTATTCGGATACTTGCTGTATGTACCAGTCTGGATATTTTCTTTGACAAAACCGCCGTTCAGCGGATTGTTCGGCTGCTTGCGTCCGAAGCTGTACAGCTCGTTCAATTCACGGTCAAATGAGATCGACGCATGGTTGTAAGGCGCCTTCGTATACAACCCAATCATACGTGTGAATAGCGTCCCCGTATTCGTCAGCAAAATATAAACGGATTGTTCCTCGTCCATGCTGCAATTCCCCTCTTATCAAGTTGGCATTATTCCTTCATAATAACATAGGAACCTCTGTCTGCTGCGACATATTTGATACGACAGAGCAATCTTATTTCTCTACAGGCGGTGATGGCATATGAGCGCGTCTTTGCTTACGCTCATTCTCGTATTTGCAGCTTTACTAATCGTCCAGCTCGTATACATAATCATTGGTAAAATCCAGCCGGATCGCGATTACCGTCTCATCGGCACACGCATCAAAACATGGTGGGGCATGTTCTTTATCTTTTGTCTGGCGACGCTGTTCAACCAGATCGTATCCCTGCTATCGCTGATGGTGCTGACGTTCTTCGCACTCAAGGAATACTACTCCATGATTCGCACACGCAAGGCGGATCGGCGGTTATTTCTGTGGTCGTATTTGGCGATTCCATTGCAATTTTACTGGATCTATATCGGCTGGTACGGCATGTTTATCGTATTCATCCCGATCTATGTGTTCCTGCTGTTACCGTTACCGCGCCTAATTAACAAAGGCACTGGCGGTTTCCTGCGTAGTGTCAGCTCCACCCAATGGGGCTTGATGCTGATGGTATTCGGTCTCAGCCATATGGCATATTTCCCATTTGCTACACCGCAATATGGTGGTGGACTGGTGCTGTTCCTTGTGCTGCTTACCCAGCTCAACGATGTGGTGCATTATGTAGCGTCGATGTATATTGGCAAACGCAAAATCGTACCAACTTCCAATCCATATCTGACGTGGGAGGGCTTTGCATGTGCATTTGTCGCAACGATTGCAGCAGCGTATATCGCTCATCCGTATCTGACGCCATTTGGAACAGGGTTTACGTTGATCATCGGGGCGCTGATTAGTCTGGCGGGCTTTTTCGGTAGTTTGACCATTTCGGTGCTCAAGCGCGATCTGTTGATCGGTGACAGTGGCAAAGCGGAAGCGCTCAAGGAAAGCTACCTCAGTCGTGTCGACAGCCTTACGTATACTGCACCTGTTTTTTTCCATGTTGTGCGGTATGTCTTTGACTTTATGTAAAAAGAGACCCTATACTTTGTTCAGATGCACAACCCGGCATATAGACCAGGAGGCGGAACATGTATAAGCTCTCAGATCGACAAGCACAGGATATCGTCGACAAAATGATGCAAGATATCCCGTACAATATAAACATTATGAACGAGCAAGGCATTATTATCGGCAGCGGCAACGCCCGGCGAATCGGTACGGTTCATCAGGGAGCAGTTGCTGCGCTGCAAACTGGTACGATGGTCGAAGTGTGGCAGGACGGTCGTCTGGAGAAAAAGGGCACCAATGAGCCGATCGTGATCAACGGTCAGCGCATTGGTGTTATTGGCATTAGCGGCGACCCTGACGAAGTGCGTCCGTTCTGCAATCTGGTGCGTACGACGGTCACGCTGTTGATCGAGCAGCGCAGTCGACTGGAAAGTCTAGCACATGAAGCCAATCGGAAAAAGGCATTTCTGGAACAGCTGCTACGTTACACTGGCTCTGCCTATCCGCCGCGTATGAGACGGGAAGCGACAGAATACGGGCTGGATCTGTTGCTGTGCACAACGGTTCTGCTTGTCCGCCGCTTGCGCTTAGATGAACATACCGCTCGGCTATTGCTGCAATTCCCTTCTTTTCAACAAACTAGCGAGCAGGACGATATGCAGCTAATCTTCGTACAACATGAAGCAGAATTGCCGTCCTTGCTAGATACGTTGCGCCATCGTCAACCACAGGCGCAACTCACCATCGGACGCTCTGAATTTCTCATTGCGCACAGCTATGCGCAGGCACACGATACGATGAATGTGTTGCTGGCGCTGCAACCGGACACTTCGTTTGCCACATATGACCAGCTGCAATTCATCATTCAGTTTGGACAATCGGTAACGACATCGCATAACCCCGTTGTGAAGCTGGAAGAACATGCCGATCTACTGCAAACGCTACGCAGCTTTATTTTCCATAATGGCAGTATTCACGATACAGCGCTGGTTCTCAATATTCACCGCAATACGCTGCAATATCGGCTGAAACGCATCCAAGCCATCACCGGACGCGATCCACGGCAATGGCTGGAATTGATCGAATTGACGCATGGATTGCTGGCGATGTATTTTGCGCCATGATGATAAAGCTGACTTTATCCTAGCGACAACTTCAGCGTACGACCGATATTTTCCATCGTGCGTTCTACATTGGCAGGTCCTTGCTCTAGCAGCTGTTCCAATTCGCCTGCACCCGGCACAATGCCGAATATAGCATCAATGCCTTCCTCATATAGCGTATCGATGCCTTCGCCCACATACCCAGCAATAGCAATGACCGGCTTGCCTGCGGCTTTAGCTGCCTGTGCCACACCATGCGGCGTTTTGCCAAATTTGGTCTGGAAGTCGATGCCGCCCTCGCCGGTAAATACCAGATCTGCCCTTTCCAGTTGCTCCCGTAATCCGGTGTATTGGATCACAATATCAATGCCGCGCTGCAAGGTCGCCTGCGTAAACGTCATCAGTCCCGCACCCAATCCGCCTGCCGCACCCGCTCCCGGCAGCTCCCGCACATCCTTATTCAGATCATGCGCAATCACATCCGCATAATGATGCAGACTGTCGTCTAGCTGACGCACCATCTCCGGTGTCGCCCCTTTTTGTGGACCAAATACATACGATGCGCCTTGCTCACCGCATAGTGGATTGCTCACATCGCAGGCAACGATCAATTCGGTCTGCTGCAATCGTTGATCCAGTCCGCTGCAATCAATACGAGACAGCTGCGCCAGCGCCGCACCGCCGCGTGGCAACAATGCCCCTTGCTCATCGAGCAAACGTACACCGAGCGCTTCCGCCATACCAGCACCACCATCGTTGGTCGCACTGCCACCGATGCCGATAATGATTTTGCGAATCCCTTGTTCCAGACAGGCAAGAATTAGCTGTCCCGTACCATATGTGGACGTAATTAGCGGATTGCGCTGCTGACGCGGCACAAGATGCAGCCCGCTTGCCGACGCCATCTCAATCGCCGCCGTCTGTCCATCTCCGAGAATGCCATAACTCGCCAATACCGGCTCACCAAGCGGTCCGCTCACTTCCAGCTGCATCATCGTCCCACCGGATGCATCCACCAGTGATTGCACCGTGCCTTCGCCGCCGTCCGCCATCGGCACATGAATATAATTTCCCTGCGGGAATACGTTGCGCAGTCCACGTTCCATCGCCACACATACCTGCTTGGCGGTCATACTTTCCTTGAATGAGTCCGGCGCTAGTACAAATGTCTGTTCGCTCATCTCTCTCCACTCCGTCTCTGTTGTAATTGATCTATTAGAGATATTCCCTATACAATACTTGGTTTGCCCAATGAACCGCTATCCGTGAACAGATACGCGTTCGCTGTTATAACAAAAATCCATACAGCAGCGTTGCCACAATTGCCATCGTTCCGCCGACCATCGCTTCATACGGTACAACACCGAGACGCTGACGGATACTCATCTTCATACTGTCTGCGGTCACATGGAAATAGTTGCCCTGCGGCAGCGAATCAATGACAGTCGCTCCGGTATGCACCATGACTGCAGCCGCCAGTGGAGCGGTGCCCATATTCAGAATCGCTTCACCAAAGGAACCCGTCGCCAGAATGACACCAGTTGAAGTGGAAGCTGTTGCCGCCGCCATCAGAATACCGGAGATCGGTGCCAGAAATGTGCCGGAAATGCCAGATGCGTCGATCAGTGCGACCACCTGTGATGACAGATTGGATGCCGAGATCAGACCAGCGATCCCGCCCGCACCGACCAGAATGAGTACAGTAGCTGTCATTTTGTTCAAGCCAGCGGTTGTATATTTTACAATGTTATTCGCCTGTCCCATCGCCAGCATACCGACAATACCTGCAATCGGTAAAATGTACATCGCATCCACCTTGAAGCTGGACAGCCAGCCGATGCCTGCAATCGAGCCAATCGGGTTGATCATCAGCAGTACAACTGCCACGACTGGTGCGACAATCGCACGACTCAGCGGCGGATATTTGGACATGTCCACATCGCCGTCGTCCGCTTCCTCGCCAGACACCATATCGCCTTTACGTTTCAACAGCGATGCGACGATTACCGCAACCGCCAACCCACAAATCGCTGGGACAAAGCCCGCCAGCATAACACGACTCAGATCCAGATCGAATCCGCGCGCCGCCGCAATCGTATTCGGATTGGGTGAGATAATATTGCCCGCTTTGCCGCCGCCGGACAATGCTACTAGTAGCGCCAGCTTGGAGATGCCCATCTTGTGACCGACCGACAGCGCAATCGGCGCAACGATCAGCACTGCCACTGGAATAAATACGCCGACTGCCGTAATAATCATCGTCGCCAAGGCAAGCGCTAGAATTGCCTTACTACCGCCAAATTTGCGTACAATCGCCTGTGCAATCGTCTCTGCCGCACCGGATTCCATCATTACCCCTGCGAGCACACCTGCTGCCAGCACGCGCAGTACCGTACCCATCACACTCTGGGTACCGCTTACAAGAATACTAACCGTCTGTTCCAGATTCGCACCGCCGAGCAACGCCCCGACAATCGCGCCCAGAAACAACGCATACACCGGATTCAATTTACGCAAAATCAAAATAATCGCAAGCGCCAGCCCTGCCAGCGCACCAAGCCATCCAATCGTTAAGCCTTCCATACCCGTCTTCCCCCTACGTACATATTGAACACGCTTTCATTATATAAAGGGATGTTAGCAAATTATATTGATGAACGGACGAAATTCATTGTGCAATTGCACAATAGATGAATCACTCATCAGATAACAGAGTATACATGACAACATACAGGTGAAGAAAGATAACGAAATGAGAACGTCACCAACCCTCGGCTAAAAACAGCAAAAAACCCGATCCCTTCTGCAGAAGAAATCGGGTTTTCGCTTAGTTTCATTTCGAACCGCTTCGCCACAATCGGTAATCATCACAGCGATGCAAATATATTCCGATTCCCACCTGTACTCAGGCAGTCGCTGGCTTGGCAATCTCTGTACCGTTCAAAATCAGACGATAGTTAATATTCGCGCTCAGCGAATCGGACACTGCACAATACTTCTCTTTGCCCATCTGAATAGCGCGCCAGACACGATAATCTGGAATCTCGCCATCTACGTGGAAGATCAGATCAATATCGGTAAATCCTTTTGGCATCTCCTCGCGGCGCGTACCATCCGCTTCAATCCGAATCCCCTCAATCTGATGCAGAAACGAATCCAGAATCATCGTAATATCAATCCCGATACAGCCTGCCAGCCCTGCCAGCAGCAGCTCCATCGGCGTTGCCCCTTTACCCAGTCCACCATAAGCGGGAGTCGCATCCATACCGACCGGATAACCGGAAGGGCCTGTCGATTCAAATGCACGTCCACCGTGCCATACTGTCGTTACATTCATGGGTCGTACCTACCTTTATACGAATTTGGTTTTTATTTTGCACATGATTTGCCATTGATGTGGCATATTGTTTGTATTCTGTATCGCAGATGAATTGCATGTTATAGAGGATCGTTCGTCAATGTTCACATGCTATGCTACTCTTCGCTTGTTATTCATCCATCAACATCAATGATCCAGTACCTTACTTAGAAAACGCTGCGCCCGCTCACTAGATGGCTGTTCAAAAAACGCCTCCGGCTCAGCTTGTTCCACAATCCGACCTTCATCCATGAAAATCACCTTGTTCGCTACCTGCTGTGCAAACTTCATCTCATGTGTGACCACGATCATCGTCATGCCTTCCTGAGCGAGCGATTTCATCACATCCAGCACCTCGCCTACAAGTTCTGGATCAAGCGCAGATGTCGGCTCATCGAACAGAATCAGTTCCGGCTGCATCGCTAGCGCACGCGCGATGCCCACGCGCTGCTGCTGTCCACCGGATAATCGCGATGGATACTGATCCTTTTTGTCCAGTAAGCCGACACGCTCCAGCATTTGTTCGCCCAGATTACGTGCCTGTATAGCACTCATCTTTTTCACCATACGCAGCGATTCGGTCACATTGCCCAGTGCCGTCTTGTGCGGATACAGATTAAATTGCTGAAAAACCATGCCGGTACGGCGACGAATCTGCGCCATTTCGCGTTGTCGCTGCCGGGGCGACATGCTGCTATTCACCTGATGATTCTGCACTTGAATAGAGCCGCTGCTCAAATCCTCCAGACCGTTAATACAACGCAGCAATGTACTTTTGCCCGAACCGCTCGGTCCGAGCAGTACAACAATCTCGCCTGCCTGCACATCCAGATCGATCTGATGCAGCACTCGATGCTTACCAAACTGCTTGGACAAATTGCGAATCTGTATCATCTTGTCCACCTCCATATGCTTCTGTATAGGATTCGCTACCTGCTTAATACGCCCGTGCCAAGCGCTTTTCCGCCATTTCCAGCAGTGTAGCAAAGACCGTACTCATCACCCAGTACATGATAGCGATGCCGAGATAAAAGGGCATATACACGTAATACTGCGCGATCAACAGATCCGCCGAACGCATCAGATCAGTTACCGTAATAACAGACACAAGCGACGTTTCTTTTAACATCCCGATAAACGTATTGCCCATCGGCGGAATCGCTACCCGCGCCGCCTGTGGTAAAACAATGCGCCACATCGTTTGCAGTGAAGACATGCCTGTCGCATATGCTGCTTCCGTCTGCCCTTTTGGAATCGACAAAATCGCACCACGAAACGTTTCTGACAAATACGCACCGATATTGATACTGAGCGCAATACACGCCGCAGGCACCGCATCCAGTGTAATGCCGTAATCCGTCAATCCGTAATACACGATGACCAGCTGCACCAGCACCGGCGTACCACGAATAATCGATACATAAAAGCGTGCCACCGCACGCACCAGCTTGTTGCCCTTCATGCGCGCAATCGCCACTACAACGCCGATGATCAATCCGAAGAACATTGAGATGACCGTTAACAGCAGCGTATAACCCGCCCCTTTGAACAGAAACGGCAAATTGTCCAGCACAAGCTGCCAACCCGGTTCACTAACCGTTTGCATGTTTCCATCGCTCCTTTCCCAATCTCTATCGCTCTCTGCTTGATAGGGCGTGCCTAACACATGCCCCGCCCCATTCTGTTGCTACTCATGGTAAAAGACTGCGCCATAGTAGCGCAGTCCTCCTCTCTCTTCCTATCACATCATGGAGTGAATCGTAGCCGCTTATTCCGCAGGCGGCTGCTCACCAAACCATTTTTCAAATATCGTATTGTACGTGCCATCATCCTTCATATCTTGGAGCGCTTTGTTCAGGGATTCCAGCAGCTCAGGATTGTTTTTGCGGATCGCGATACCGGCTTGATCGGATTTGATCGCATCGCCAACGGCTTTGATTTTAAAACCATTCTCCTCTACAACTGGCTTCAGTGCATAGATGTTGTTGATCGTCGCGTCGATGCGTCCCACGTTCAAATCTTGCAGCGTGGTGATCACATCGTTATACGTTTTGATCGTAAAATCGCCTACCTGCGGCAACACTTCGTTGCGCAAATACGTTTCGTCGTTTGTGCCTAGACCGACACCGATATTTTTACCTTTAAAATCGGCAAGCTTGGTAATGTCGGTGTTGTTTTCGTTGACGATGATCTTCACCTGATTGGTAATATACGGATCGGAGAAGTCCAATTGCTGTTTACGCTCATCCGTAATTGTCACCTGACTGATGATGGCATCGAATTTGCCCGCTTGCAGACTCGGAATCAGACCGGAAAATGCCTGTGTCGTAAATTCCACTTTCACGCCAAGACGCTTGGCAACTTCATTGGCGATATCTGCATCAAAGCCGATTACCTGCTTGTTGGAATCCAAGTAGTTGTACGGCGCATACGTGCCCATCAGGCCGACTTTGAGCACGCCAGCAGATTTGATCTGCTCCAGCTCATTGCCACTTGATGATGTAGCTGTTTCCTCACTGCCTGTGCTACCTGCATTGCTGGATGTGGACGCTGCATTACCGCAGGCGCTCAGTATGAGGGTGAATACAACAACCAGTGCCAGCGTCAGCGTGCTTTTACGTTGAAAAAATAGCTTCATGGATCATTCTCCTTTATGTGGATGTACCGGTTTAGGCTTATTCCAGATCAGTACATATTGTTGATTGACTCGTCAGTCGGTTTATTTTTAAATCCTATCCGATAACTTGGTTATTGTCAATTGCTTTCCTTACATGCATGTGGAATAATTTTTGCTATTTTCGTGGCGAGGGACAACAGATCAGCTACGCACGCAGGCGGTTTATATAAATGGATATGAATAAGGATGTGCTACCTTGTCCACTGAGGAAAGGGCAGCACATCCTTGAGAGAGGCAGCTTATACGTGTTGGGCAAAGATGTTTTTGAGTTCACTTGCCATCAGTTGCCATGCTTCTTCGGCATTCGCAGGCGTGCCGCTGTGTGTGAAGCCGTGCGCTTCACCGGGGTATTGGCGCTGGGTGACGGCGACACCGGCTTGCTTCAGATGAGCGGCGTATTGCTCTGCTTCTGCTGCTAGTGAATCTTTACCTGCCGTGATCACAAGTGCTGGCGGCAGATGTTGCAGCGACGAGATAGGTGCGAATACCGGAGATGCCAGCGGATTGCGCGCATCGGCAGCATTTTCAAAATACATCTCATTAAACATACGAGCCATATCAACCGGAATCGCTTCGGCAAAGGAGGGCTTTTCCGCTGGATCAGTATGAAGATCAAGCGGCGGATAATCGAGAATCTGGTATGCGATTGGTAACTCGCCACCTTTGTCCAGATTTAGCAAGCAGACGGCAGCGGACAGGTTGCCACCAGCGCTATGTCCGCCAATTGCAAGCTTGGAGCCGTCCCCGCCCCACTCGGCAGCATGCTCACGAATCCATTGTGCTACTTCATAGCACTGATAAACGGCGGCAGGGAATTTGTGCTCTGGTGCTAGCACATAATCGACATTGAATACGATACAACCGGACAGATCGGCAACATAGGCGCACCACGGATCATCCATTTCTGGATCGCCAAGTACAAAGCCACCGCCGTGCAGATTGATAAACACCGGCGCAGGTTCGTTCACATCCAGCGGACGGTAGATGTTAGTACGTGCATCACCATAGGCGGTCGGGATCACAATCTCGATACGCTGAGCGGCAGGCGTACCCGGCGGCGTCAATGTACTGCTATCCACTTGAGCAAATTGCTGTTCACGTATTTGACGGATGATGTTCAGTTGTTGTTCGTTCATCGGTATCACTCCGTTTCGGTAAAATAGCTAGCAAAAGAAGCTTCTGCGCATAATGATCCATAAGAGTAAAATAATCTTCTATTCACCAAGGCATACATCATCTTATTCAAACTTTTCTTGCAGCCATGCGATTTGTTCAGGCAGTAAAGTGGCACTATACGCATAATTGCCTTCAAAACAAATCCCAACAGTCTGGGCACCGTACATATTGACGGCTTCAACCGCATTGCCTTGAAACATAGCATAATTCAGCTGTGCATAACGAAAGCCACTCGTTTTCAAATTACATTCCACAAACGAAGCATGTCGCAAATCGGCATAATCAAAGCTGGTATTTAGTATAGACTGCTCAAAAATAACATGCTGTAGGTTTTGCTTTTTAAAATTTCCGGCAACCACTTCAATATTCGCAAAGTACCGAATACCCTGCTGAATTCTTTGTAAAATTACATCTGCTGCCAGCTCTTCATGAATAATCACTTCATCTATCCCCCATTACTCACTCTTCGAACCATGCTTTCCCTGTCAACTCGTTCCATTCGAGTACAAATCCATCCGCATCTAAGCGCCAACTGCAAAAGGTATCAACCATTACGAACAAATCAAACCCCTCATAACCTTCTACCGTTTTCCGTTCTAACTTTAGAATCTCAAAGCCTCGCCATCTCTGCGGATCAACATCCAGATCTTGATCCTTCTCATGCTGTTTAGCTTGACTAAACCGTACGTTATAAAATGTTAAGCGGCAAGCTCCGGTATATTGCGCGTTTGGATAAGGGTTTAATGGATGATCTCGTTCAAGAATCGACCATTCTAGCAGCAAAACAACATTTCCCCCTTGTTGCCTGACTTCCAATACGACTGCATCGTGAAAATCAAGTTGCTCCAGCTCCGCATCGGTTGTTGTATATCGATACTCGCTATTTTCCATACTATGCCTGCCACCTTCATCCATGCAATCTACTACAATATATACACCAAACCTATCTGCTATCATCTGCGATACTGCTCCGAAGAATGCCTATTCAGCAGTAGTCCGAATTTTTATTTCATTAATTATCTATTTATCCATAATTATACTTCGCTATCAAAAAAAGCTTTATTCTTTGTTCTACTATCGATGTCCGATCCGCTTTTACCTATATACATAGTTATAGCTTCCTCTATACACAATAGATATGTTGAGCGATTCGCTAATACTATGTTGCTAACCTGCTCTATCTTTTCAACTGTCTTATCACCATAGTATCCGTAGAAATCGACCTACAACTGCCCCCAATACACCTCTGTCTCATAATCCATATATACAACGCCATCCTGCTCCGTCTCGTTGAATATCCGCTCTGCTTCCTCCATCATCTGCGCATATCCAGGTTCTCCAACGGACGGCACGTACGAAGTTGAGCGCAATCTGCCCTGCACTCCATCCAGATCCAACACCTGACGATTGATAAATGTCGCCCGCTGCATCGTGCCCTCGCGGAATACCGGATGCTGCAACTGACTGAACATATACTGATGATTCACTTCGTTGTAATCTGTACCGAATTGCTGTAATAGTTGTTCGTATCGCTCCAGAAACTCACTGCCCGTCTGAAGCCGCGTATTCCAGATAAGCACCAGCTTGCCATCCGCTCCGGCAATTCTGCGAAACTCGCTTACCGCACGCTGTGTATCAAACCAGTGAAAGGATTGCGCACAGACGATCACATCCACACTATGATCCGGCAAGTTTGTCTGCTCCGCCGATCCGTCCACCAGATGCAGATGTTCAGCTGGCAATGTCTCTCCAGCAGCACGACGCATCGGCTCATTCGGCTCCACCGCGAACACATTCAACCCACGCTCCAACAGCAATGCAGTGAAAATACCTGTTCCCGCACCAACATCCGCTACCTTGTGCCCGGACTGTAACCCAATCGTTTGCTGCATATAATCTAGCAGCTCCGCTGGATAGCTCGGACGATACTTTGCATAATCATCTACACGCGCCGAGAAACGCTGGGTTGCATCCTGTTTGTTCTGCGCACTCATAATACTCATCCTTTCTGGAATATGATTCTCACACACAAACATAGATACAGATACAGATACAGATACAGATATTAAGAAGTATTTCATTACATACTTTAGTAAAGTCATCTTATGTTCCGTCTAATGAAACAGAGTTTTGTTATAGAAAAATTATATACCAGATGCACAGACATTCCAAATTGATATCATGCTACACTTATACATCAGTAATGCAATATTATTGATCACTTAGCAGCACAATATTGTCTATATCGTCTCTTAACATAACTCTATATATAACCGTATACGTATGATAATGACCGATCGCGATTGTATGAATGGTATAGCTTTCTGTATACCTTAACACCTTCATTATTTACATATAAACACATTTTAATACATATTTATCCATAAAATCATGCAAATCCTTCTGTTTTTCGCCAAAAATCGAATAGATTCTATTTATTTTTACAAAACCAATTGACATACTTGGTTTTAGCTTCTATATTAAATTCTAACATCACAAGTCGCACATCCATTAAAGCTTTAACGCAACTACGTACAGGGGGAACCAACCATGAAAAAGTCTTCAAAATCTGCACTTCTGCTCTCTATTCTGATGGTCTTCGCGATCGTGCTGAGCGCCTGCGGAAACGGAGCAGCAGATAACAACGCTTCGGGAAGCGCAGAGAATGCTTCCGGCAATGCTCTTGCCGGTAAAAATATCGCACTGATCATGCGTCTGAACAATGGTAACTTCTCCGCTCAATATGTAGACGGTGTCAAAGATCAGGTTGCCAAATACGGCGGTACCGTAACCGTATTGAGTGCCGACAACGATCTGAGCAAAATGGCATCCTCGCTGGATGCAGCGGTCAACCAAGGTCAATTTGATGGTATCCTGATCGACCACGGCGATGCAGGCGCACTGACAGCTGGTGTACAAAAAGCAGTACAGGCTGGCATTCCGGTTGTTGCGTTCGACTCCGCACTGGAAGGTATTCAAGGTGTAACGAGTCTGGCACAAAATGACCAGAAGATGGCTGAATTGACACTGGATCAACTGGCAGCCGATGCTGGTGGCAAAGGTAATATCGTCAAAATCTGGGTAGCTGGTTTCCCACCAATGGAATCCCGCCAGATCTCGTACAAGAAGTTCCAAGAGAAATATCCAGATATTAAAGAAATCGCTGCTTTCGGTACAGCAGACAACGCCCAGCTGGATGCACAAACCCAGATGGAAGCGATCCTGAAACAGTACCCGAACAAAGGCGATATCACAGCAGTATGGGCATCATGGGATGAATTTGCCAAAGGTGCCAGCAATGCGATCAAACAAGCCGGACGCGATGAGATCAAAGTGTACGGTATCGATATGAGTGACGAAGATCTGAGCATCATCCAAGATAAAACCAGTCCGTGGGTCGCTTCCGCAGCGGTTGATCCAACAACCATCGGACGCGTACAAGTTCGCTATCTGTACCAAAAATTTGCAGGTGATACATCCGACCAAAAAGTCGAACTAGAACCTGTTTACGTAAAACGCGATGACCTGCCGAAGGACAAAAAAGTAACAACTGCCGACTTGAGCGATTATGTAAAAGGTTGGGGCGAAAGTGATCAAGGCAATACGGACCAACTGAAAGAACTGGAAAAAGCGGTTGCAGCAGCGAAGTAATTCCAAGACAGACAGGGCAAGATTACGATATACGCTGCCATATAGCTATCGTTTGTTCCATGACTGTTAGTTGTTCACAGCCAGCTTACAGACAAACGCATTCTATTGTCGTGTACAGCTTATAACCATGATGTATGAAAAGAACAAAACTGCTATCCACCTGCATGAGCTTTATGGTGCAGGTGGATACTGTTGTTATTGCAGGTTACAGGAAAGGGGCAATTTAGAATGAGCAATTCCGCAGCGACAACTAGCGGCAATCTGACCATGACCGGCATTTTCAAATCCTTCGCCAACGTACCGGCGCTGCAAGATGTAGATTTTCAACTAAATAGCGGCGAGATTCATGCACTGCTCGGCGCAAATGGCGCAGGCAAGAGTACACTGATGAAAATATTGTCCGGTGCCTACACGTCAGACAAAGGCAGCATTCTGATCGACGGCAGCGAAGTGATCATCGATTCACCCGCCGCCGCCAAAAAAGCCGGCATCCAGTGCGTGTATCAGGAGGTCGATACCTCGTTGATTCCGCAGCTGTCGGTAGCGGAAAATATTTTGCTAGATCAGCTGATCTCTTCCGGTGGCAGTCCCGTACTGAACTGGAAAAAACTATACAATGAAGCAGATGCCATTTTGAAACGGCTCGGCTTTGCGATCTCGGCGCGCCGTCAGGTGAGCGAACTGACACTGGCGGAGAAGCAGTTGGTGCTGATCGCCCGCGTGATGGCGGAGAAGGCACGTTTTGTTATTTTGGATGAGCCGACTGCACCGCTCAGTATTGAAGAAGCCGAACGGTTGTTTACGATTATGAAGGAGCTAAAATCGCAGGGCATCGGGGTGATCTTCATCTCGCACCGACTGCCGGAGATTTTCAAGGTGTGTGACCGCATTACGGTAATGCGCGACGGTCGCCGTGTAAGCACGCTGCCAGCGGCAGAAACCAATCCAAATGATGTTGTGCATTCGATGTTGGGACGTGCTTTTGAAGAGGAATATCCGAAGGTGTTTACCGAGATTGGCGAGCCGATTCTAACTGTGCGCAATCTGGCGGCAGGACGTCATGTGCAGGATGTCAGTCTGGACGTGAATAGCGGCGAGATCGTTGCGATCGTCGGGCTGGTAGGCGCAGGCAAGACGGAATTGTCCAAGCTGTTATTCGGTGCAGATGTGCCAGAACAAGGCAGCATCGAGCTGAATGGCAAAAAAGTACGTGTACGTACGCCACAGCAAGCAATCTCTGCCGGGATTGTGCTCGTGCCGGAAGAGCGCCGCAAGGAAGGCATTATCGTCAAAGAATCGGTGCTGCACAATTTGAGTCTGCCAATTTTACAAAAAATCACGTCGTTTGGCATCGTCTCTGGCAAAGCGGAGCGCAAGCATGGCAGTGGACTCGTATCAGCGCTCGGTATCAAGGCAGCATCGGATCAGCAGTTGACCGGCTACTTGAGCGGCGGTAACCAGCAAAAGGTCGCCATCGGAAAATGGATGGAAACAAACGCGCATGTGTATGTACTCGATGAGCCAACCAAAGGCGTCGATGTGGGCGCAAAGCGCGATATTTTCCGCGTCATCGGCGGACTCGCACAGCAGGGCAAAGGCATACTGTATCTGACCTGCGAATTTGAAGAAGCACTTGGACTTGCCGACCGGATTCTCGTCATGTGTGACGGTCGGATTACGAAAACATTTGCCTACGGCGAAGCAACTCATGAAGATCTACTATACTATGCCAGCGCAGGCCGGGAGGAACTTGTATGAAACACCAGCTAGCCCAATTCTCATATCGTTACGGAGCGCTGATCTTTATCGGTCTGGTACTAGTCTTTTTCTCCGTCTACAATACGCATTTCTTTACGTACAACAATATTACCGATATTTTGCGTTCGATCTCGATTGTAACGTTTGTCGCGATTGGTATTACGATCTCGCTGACAGTCGACGGCTTTGACTTGTCCGCAGGCTCTACTGTTTCTTTAACCACCGTCGTTACTGCGGCAATGATGGTCTGGTATCAAATGCCGCTGATCGCTGTGATTATCGTGCCGCTGATTCTCGGCGCACTGGTCGGCTTGCTCAACTCATTATTAATTGTGAAAATTCGGATTCCCGATCTGCTGGCAACGCTGGCAGTCATGTATATCATCAGCGGGATTCATCGTACCTATACAAAAGGCTATGCCATTTACAACAATATGCAATTTCAGGATGGAACGAAGGCTCCGGGTGTAATGCTGGATTCGTTCCTGTGGATCGGTCAAGGTCGTCTGCTCGGTATTCCGTTCCCTGTTATTCTGATGATTCTTGCGGTGATCGGTATGCATCTGTTCTTCAAATACACGCGTGGTGGTCGGCAGATGATCATGACCGGTAGTAATGAGGAAGCTGCACGTCTGTCCGGTCTGCGCGTCAATCGCATTCGGACACTGGCATATGTCGCTTCTGGTATCTTCGCCGCAATCGGCGGAATTCTGTTCGCCGCACGCGTTGGTTCCGGTCAGGTCGATGCCGGTTCGTCGATGCAAATGGATGCGCTCGCTGCGGTGTTTGTCGGTTATTCTGTCTTCGGTGCAGGTCGTCCAAACGTGATCGGAACCTTTTTTGGAGCGGTATTGATGGGGATTCTGGTCAACGGTATGACGATGCTGAATGTGCAGTATTATGCGACAGATATTATCAAAGGCGCAGTATTGGTACTGGCGCTGGCGGTTACGTTTATTCATCGGGCAAGACAGAAGGTATAACATTTCAGAGGAGGGAATGCGTGATGAGCACACCCGCTGCCAATACGTATGAAGCACTGAATGAGCAAACCGCAATTCAGCTTGCGGTGCAATTGAATCTATTTCCAGCCGATGCACAGTTGTCCTGTCGTGAGATTGGCGATGGCAACTTGAATCTGGTCTTTCATATTACCGAGCCGTCCACTGGACGCGGTAGCATTATTAAACAGGCGTTACCGTATGTACGTGTCATCGGTGAAGGCTGGCCGCTGACACTGGATCGGGCACGGATGGAAAGTGAAGCGCTGAAGATCTTTGCCCGCTATGCGCCAGACTATGTGCCTGAGGTGTATTATACGGACGAGCAGTATGCGATTACGGTGATGGAAGACCTGTCCCATCTGACAATCGTGCGTACTGGCTTTGCCGAAGGCGCCGTCTATCCACTGCTATCTCAACATATTGGTGAATATCTGGCACAGACGTTGTACGGCACGTCGGACTTTGCACTTGGTGCAGACGCGCGGCGCGAGCTGGCACTGCAATTCCACAATCCAGAACTGTGCAAAATCACCGAGAACTTCGTGTTCACTTATCCACTCATCGACGATGAGAGCAATGACGTCGAACCGGGTTTGCAACAGGTAGCACAGCAATTGTGGCAGGATCAGACATTGCTGCTGGAAGGCGCCAAATTGAAGCGTCACTTCATGACTTCTGCTGAAGCACTGCTGCATGGTGATCTGCATACTGGCAGCATCTTTGCTAGCGACGAAGAGACGAAGGTGATCGATCCTGAGTTCGCCTTTTATGGTCCAATCGGTTACGATATCGGTCTGTTTATCTCCAATACGCTACTGTCTGCACTCGCTCGTCAGGATAACAGCCGCGAATTGCTGCTGCATCATGTGCTGACGGTGTGGGATGTGTTCAGTACTCGCTATCGGGAGTTGTGGCAGGCAAACAATCAGGAGCATTTTGCTGACGTACCGGGATTGGTGGACGATCAGCTACAGCACATTTTGGAGGATACCGTTGGCTTTGCTGGGAGCGAGATGATGCGCCGGGTGATCGGATTGGCACATGCCAAAGACATCGAAGCGATTACCGACGATGCGAAGCGTGTCCATATCAAATCCAGTGCAGCACTGCTGGCACGAGATTTTATCGTGAATCGCGGTCAGTATCGTAGCGCACAGCAGATTGTTTATGCACTGCAACAGGCGGATCAGGGTGTAGATATTACACACGGCTGAGTTGGTCATGACTATGCAAATGATGATGGTTTAACCTGATTTTACTGAGATGGATGAGACGATATGGAAATTGATATTTCATAATTGCACAATGATTTAAAATATTTCAATTTCCAGACCAAACGAACAAGCGGAAGCTGAGTGCGAACTTCTAAGCATCTAGTTCGCCGTATCATATGTTTTATGCAAGCCAAAATCCCCTGTCTACATGCCTAAAGATCTAGCGCGGCATGAGACAGGAGATTGTATTAGATTCCAAACTACTATTTCTGCAATAGCAGGTATAACTTTATATTGCTATTATTTCTGCTTGAAAAACTCTTTCAACGGCTCAAAATGTGATCGCAAGTCAATTCCTTCCCGATCCGCATTCATCAGTCGCTCAATAATATGTTCTAGCTCCTGTACATCTTTGCTATCCGTATATTCGATAAACGATACCGGATGCAGCCAATCGATATGCGAATGCTTGGCTTTGCCGTAGCTGTTGCCGAAGACTAGGCACGGCGTACGTGTAATGATCGAGAAGATCATCGCATGCAGACGGTCGGTAATAATCAGTTGCTGTGAACCGATCGTATCGAGCATGTTCATCAAATAATGCTCACGCTCCGCATAGTCGATCGTATCCACCTCATCCAGCACAGTATCAATACGCTCCACCTTCCCGATCTGCTGTGCCCACTGCTTCAACTCCTCCAGAAACGGCTCATCAGTCACCTTTTCCTTATCCGCTCGCATTACGAACAATACGCCTTCGCGCTTTAACTCCTTTGGCACGATGTCTAGCGACATGACCATATCCGGTGTATACATGATATTCACATCCGGGGCAAAAGTCTCCGCCAGTACATCGATTGTCTGATTCTCCCGACCGACTAGCGTCAGATTGGCGTTGCTGTGGTACGCATCCTGCGTCTTGCGCTTTTCCTGCTCACCATGATCGTTATTTTCAAAGTAAACCGATTGTGGAAAGACAATCGTTCGATGATTATGGAAGCTGGATATGACCTTGCGACGATCTTCTTCAATATCGGTGTACAGGCTACCTAGATTCCCACCGCCAGTAAAGCAGACGATATCGTCATCTCGGATAATCTCCTGTACAAGCGTAATGCCTTCGTCGGTAGCGTAATCCATAATCTCGATATACTCGTAGTATGGAAAATGATTGCGAATAAACCTTTCAATTGCATAAGCAATCGCCTGATCACCGATATTGGTATAGCTTGGCGAACCAAATAGAAATACTTTGCGTTTATCGTTAGTGAGGGCTTCTGGCGATGCGTTCGGCGCGATACCTTTCACCGGCGACTTACCCTTACTATTCGTCGTTGTTGTATTCATGATGCTGCACCTCCATAGTGATTCGGGATATGAATTACCCTTTTCAGGCAACATTCAGTAAAAATGAACGTTTGTGTTCTGTTCATATACCCGAATAAAGGAGCAAATATACGCTAATTTTAAAAAAATGCACATTTTAACTTTTATACGTAATTTATGCACGTATAAAAGTTAAAATGTGCCGTAATAAAAGCCGGATGATCAAGTGTCCGGCGGTACACGGCACGGCATCGCAGCCCGAAAGGGGGTGACGCCATGTCGCATTTGGATTTCGTATTGGGTTTGTTGAATGTAGGAATTCGGGCTGCACAGTTTTTGTATATTGTGCTGAAAATACGCTCTTTTCTAAAAAACAATAAATCTGAGAACGAAGACAAGAAAAACCGCCGGTCGTAAGAGGTGACTACTCTAACCGGCGATTTTCTTGTATGAAGCTAGTACAAGCGATCGCCGTGTATGTCCGCCGATCTGTCATCTAGCCTGTGATGTTGGAGCATCACAGGCTTTTTTTGTTTTGTACTGGTATTATAACGCACTTCAATGCGTATTTAAACAGATGAACAGCAAAACATATATTTTATCTTTGACTGTTTCTATCATGGAGCAATAGCACGTGTATTCATGTTCTATAACCTAGACACACTATACGTTCGATCCTATTTACAGTCTTGATCTTCTTGTCATATTGCTAATCATAGCTAGCGTTTGTTTACGTGTATTAGCTCTGTGCTAACGTAATCGCTGTGTCTTCATCCAGCAGTGCTTGATTGTTCTGAATGACCTGCTCGCCAGATTTCAGACCTTTGGAGATCAACGTTTGCGAACCGGTTGTTGATCCAACAGTGACTTCTTTGCGTATAGCCTTGCCATTAGAAGCAACGTATACGTACGATTTGTCACCGTCTTTGACAATCGCTTTGGTTGGGATGATGATACCAGATTTGGAATCTTTGCCGATAAAGCTGACGTCCGCCAGCATGCCTGTTTTCAGCTTGCCGTCGGTATTGGATACCGTCACCTGCACCGGATAGCCGTTGCCGCTATCGTCCAGCGGATTGATCAACTTCACTTTGCCGGTTGCAATCAGACCAGACGAAGATACGTTGACTTGCACCTGATCGCCTTTTTGGATGCCGTTAATCTGATCAGCTGGGATGTAGATCAGAATATCGACGGTATTCAGGTTGGCAATCACGAGCGATGCGGTTCCCGTTGGTGTCATCTCGCCGGATTCGATATTTTTGGTCACAACGATACCATTGATCGGTGATTCTACAACTGCATTATCCAGTGCATCGCGGGCAATATCGACATTCACCTGTGCCTGCTTCAGCTTTTGCTGGCTAGCTTCGACACCAGCAGTACTTTGCGATACTTCCAGCTGACGCTGCGCATTGCTGTAGCCATCATTGGCATTCGCATAGCTACTATTGGCGTTATTGTATGCTTCGCGCGCAGTGGTCAGCGCTTTTTGCGTAGTGGCGATATTGTTTTGGGCTGCTGCCAGTTGTTCTTCGGCGTTAGCTTTGGCATTGACTGCGTTATCGTATGCCGTTTGAGCGCTGCTGACGGCGGATTGCGCCTTTTCCAGATCGGCTTGTGTAGCTAGTCCGTTATCCAGCAGTGATTGGGTACGTGTCAGTGTAGCTTGCGCCGTTTTCAGTGCTTCTTGTGTTTGTTTGATCGTATTGCCAGCAGTCGATACACCAGTTTGCGCTGTTTTCAACGCTGTATTCGCTTGATTAACCGATGCTTGCGCCTGATTGATGCCACTCTCTGCTTGGGTGATGGCGCTCTTGGATGAAATCACACCGCTTTTGGAACTAACAACGCCGGAATTGGCGGATACCATGCCGGATTCGCGTGAGCTTTCTGCGGTTTTGATTCCAGCTGCCGCTGCTTCGGTATCGGATTGAGCGAGCTTCAGTTTATTTTGCAGATCGTCGTCTTCTAGTTTGAACAGCACCTGACCTGTTTTGACCTGTGTGCCGACATCGACGGAGACGGCGGAGATTTTGCCGCTCATTTTCGGTACGATATTGACCGTCTCGGACGGATTGACGGTGCCGGTGTAGATCTCACCTTGCCCGATCTGCCCTTGCTGGGCAGAAGCAACTTTGACTGTCACATTCATATTGGGTGCGGCTTGATTAGCAGTCGAGCAGCCTGCCAGCATGACGGTGCTCATTACTAGTGCGGCGGCAGTCACTTCCCATTTTCTTGTTCTCATGGCTGTCTTCCCTTTCGTTCTGTAATGATAAATATCTTCTGTCGCGATAGACTTGGATGGACATAAAGTTATATACTCTGGCTTCTATCGGAATTCATATTGGAATAGGCTACTATAGAAAATACAAATGATGCTTAGGATTGACGTGATATGGAATGGATATTGGCTTGCTTATACTTGCGCCTGCACTTCCTCTGTCAACGGCATTTCCTTGTTCTTAGGCTTCCGTTTCCCACCGAGGAACAGGAACATGAGCGGGATACAGCAGAACAACGGAATGGATGATAACAGGAAAGTATCAGCAATTCCTCGTGAATATGCATCCAGCGAGATCAGCCCGGTGGCACTCGACAGCCATGAGCTACCGAGCACGGATTGCAGATACTGCCCGCCTTCAACAGTAATCGATTCGGCGATATGTTGACTGTGCAGAGCTGTACGATCTTGCATAATAAAGGTCAAAATAGCAATCGCCATCGAACCTGCTAGCGTACGAATCAGATTGGACGCGGCAGACGCGCTGCTGACCTTCGCCTGCGATACTTCGTCCGCAATGGCGTTCATACCGACGGTAGATAGCGGCATCAGACACAGACCGATACCCATTCCGCGCAAGACCATGACCGTTTCAAACCAAATTCGCGACGTCTGCGGTGACAAGGTATGCAGATGATACGTCATAAAGCTCGTTACCGTCAGACCGACCAGACACAGTGGCACAATGCCGATCTTGTCCACCAGCTTACCGGCAATCGGCATCATGAGTGCCATCGCAACCGCCTGCGGCAACAGGATCAGACCGGTTTGAATCGCGGAATATGACTGCACACTTTGCAGAAATAATGGCGCCAGAAACGTACCGCCCATCATGCCCATCATGACGAAGCTGGATGCGATGACACTGACGGTGAATTTATAGTTTTTGAATAACGATACGTCGATAACGGCGTTATCCTTGCCGCGTTCCACGAAGATCAGGAACACGAGCGCCCAGAAGGAGATAAAGAACAAGCCGACGATTTTGAAGGACGTCCAGCCGGACGACGAACCGTTAGACAGTGCGTACAACAGCGTTCCCGCACAGGTCGCGGACAAGAGAAACCCGGTCAGATCGAATTTGATTGGCTGATTCTTCGGCGGTTCCTTGATCAGAATAAAGACCATCAGAATCGCAAACATCGCAATCGGCACACAGGCGATAAACAGAAAGCGCCAGTTAAACCATTCGATCAAATAACCGCTAAGCGTCGGACCAATCGCTGGAGCTGCCATTGCAGCAATCCCCCAAAGACCAATCGCCAAGCCCACCTGCTCGCGCAGCATGATTTTGTATACGATTGTCATACTGAGCGGCATGATTAGACCGCCGCCAAGCCCTGCCAGAATACGCGCCATAATGAGCGACATATCATTCCAAGCAAACGCACAGATCAGCGTGCCAATTGTAAATACAGATAACGCGAGAATCATAAATTTCTTGTAGCCAATCCGCTGCTCCATAAAGCCGGTAATCGGCACGATAATCCCCGAAGCGAGCGTATAGCCGGTAATTACCCATTGAATGCGTGTTGTCGTCGATCCGAGATCGGTCGTAAGCTGCGGAATCGCGACGTTGATCAGACTGTTATTCAGAACAGCAACGAATGTACCAAGGACAATCGCCCAGAACGCAAACCAGCGTTCACGAGAGGTTAGATTTTCCGGACCCGCAGGAGCAGTACTCATAGTTTCAGATGACATCGGTACGCCCCCTTTTTACGGTGTATGAATCTTAACTTCCACGTTTGTTCCCGGAATCAATTGAAGTCCCTCCGGTACATTCAGAGCAATCTCAACCGGAATCCGCTGGGTGACTTTGTTGAAGTTACCGCTCGTATTGGTCGCCGGAATGACGGAAAAGACTGAGTTCGACGCCTGTCCAATCTTGCGTACTTTGCCTTGAATGATCTCATCGCCTGCGGCATCCAGTGTAATATCGACCAATGCGCCTAGCTTGATGCGACCGATATCGGTTTCTTCGATATTGGTCGATACATACAGACTATTCAGGTCTGCCATAACCGCTACCGTCGAGCTTGGTGAAGCGATCTCGTTCGTTTTGGAATACAGCTTGAGTACGGTGCCGTCAATCGGGGCACGCAGTACAGATTTGCTAATCGCATCAGATGTCAGACCGGATACATCCTGCTCGGCAATCGGTTCATTGCGCTTCAGTGTATCGCCTTCCTCCACATCGATATGCGTCAGCTTGGATGTAATCTGCGGCATCACTTTATATTGATCCGCAGTGATGCGTGCGTCGTCGCTTTTGATGTAATACGTTCCCTGATACCAGTAATAGTAGCCGAGCGATCCGCCGGTGATGACCAGCAGCGCGACCAAAATCCATAATGTGAGTTTCTTTTTCACTCTTTCCACCTCAAACCTATATATTTTGCATCCATACGGATGTGGGTCATTGCTGGTTGTTCATCCGCTGAATCACACCAAGCAAGTCTTTTAGCGAATTCAGATCACTTTCACGCCGCGAGAGCGAGAAGCGAATCAGAAAGGAATGGCATTCCTCGTACTCCGGTGTAATATCCGGCGCTGTCCAATTGGATGAACGTTCTCGCTTGCTAGCAAGGTCTTGTTCACGCTGTTCTACTGCTTGCTGCAATAAGAAGATGATCCGGTTCATATCGACGAGCCGCACGAAAAAGAGCGGTGCCAGCAGTGAACGTACATCCTTCGGCGCCGTGAAGCTTTTGTAGATCATGTTTTTCAATGCTTCTCGTCCTTGCTCGGTAATGCCGTAAAAGCTTTTGTCTGGGTAGTTGTCGGATGGCACAGTTTCTACCTTTTCGATGTAGCCCTTCTTATGTAAGGCATCGAAGTTGTAGTACAGATTGCCGTCGGTAATAGTGACTGTGCCGCTCGTATTCTCGGTAATGCGCTTCTTGATCTCATATGGGTGAATTTCCTTTTCCCACAAGGAGCCAAGAATATAAATTTGCAATGACAATGCATTCCCCTTTCTGCTGCTTGTTTCATACCGGCGCTGTATTCCGGTCAGCGATTCATTTGACTCTGCCTAAAGTACTCTGTACAGAGTATGTCTGTTGATTAATATACAGAATTTTGTTTAGAGTGTCAATATATTAGGTAACCTATTATTTTAAGAGCGGACATTTGACATTTCTCACGAAAAGAAGTACCTTTTACATACTTTATAAAATTATTTTAAAAAGTGTTTTACGATGTAGATGTGAGTATTATGATTGGAACGTCGTTTTGAATGCTATCCGTTGTATCTATAGTATATGTACTAGAAAAGGAGCTTGATATTCATGAATCAAAAAGAACGCATGCTGGCAGGTTTGCCTTATAAGGCTTGGCTAGATGGTCTAAGCGAAGAGCGTGAAGCTGCTCAACTGAAAGTGTACGAGTACAACCATCTGCGTCCAGATGAACATGAACGACGTAACACGCTGATTCGCAGCATTCTCGGTAAAACTGGCAAAGAGGTTCATGTACAAGCTCCCTTCCATTGCGATTACGGCAGCAATATTGAAGTGGGTGAGCAATTCTACGCTAACTTCAATTGTACGATTCTGGATGTAGGCAAAGTGACCATCGGCAATTATGTATTGTTTGCTCCCAATGTATCGCTCTATACTGCCGGACATCCGATCCACCATATTCCGCGTAATGCCGGATACGAGTATGGAATTGCGATTACGATTGGTGATAACGTCTGGATTGGCGGCAATGTCGTGATCACACCGGGCGTAACCATCGGCAGCAACGTCGTCATTGGCGCTGGTAGTGTGGTGACGAAGGATATTCCCGATAATGTGATTGCAGTTGGCAATCCGTGCCGAGTGCTACGCGCCATTACGGAAGACGACCGACCATACTTTTACAAAGATCAGGTGTTTGATATCACTGCGGACGATCTGTAAAGAAGATCAGAGCAGTCGTAAGCTTCTGTTCATCGTTTTGAACTGCATTTGGCATGTATGGTATGTTGGATGGTGTACGCCAACTATTATTTGCGATCGGAGTGAACACCATCCATGAATCATTACGCTTTGGAATATCAATATCCGCGCAAAGGATTTATTTCCGGGGGAGCTACATTTACGCCGGAGGTAGAATATTATGACCCGCTCCATGCAACAGCCACCCCGCCGCATTGCCAAAGGCTTTAGCCGCATCGTATTGGATGAGCAGAAGATCGGAACGAACGAATTGTTTACACTGGAATATACATACATCTCCAATCCGATCATTTCGGAACGGTTATATGAGGAGATCAAGAAACGTAAATTGCGCATTCATGCCACACCGATCAGTGATTTTCAACCATAATCAATCACCAGCATAGTAGCAAAATCCAATCATATTGCATATTCGTTTTTCGGCAAAATACGCTGTTCTACCGATAAGGATGAACCAAATTTTCAGCAAAACATGACTAAATCCTGTGATTTTGAAAATGAAAACCAACTTTGGCGATATCGTTCGTTTGTCCTATCATTGCGATATAATGGATATAGAATAGGAGGTTGTTTGCATGCTTTCCATTGGATATATCGGCAACGGCAAAAGCACCAATCGCTATCATTTGCCGTTCGCTCTGAACCACGATCAGATTCACGTCAAAACGATTTACGCCCGCAATCTGAGCAAAGTAGATTGGGAACGGATTCCTAGCATCCAGTACACCGATGACATCGATGAGCTGTTTGACGACAAGGAGATTCAGCTGATTGTTGTCTGTACAGCGGTGGAATCGCATTTTGAATATGCGAAGCTAGCGCTGGAGCATGGTAAGCATGTGCTGGTGGAGAAACCGTTCATGCTGACGACAGACGAAGCACGGTTTATTTTTGATCTGGCACGGGAAAAAGGCTTGATCGCCCAGTGCTATCAGAACCGCCGCTATGATTCCAACTTCTTGACGACGCAGCAGGTGATCCAATCCGGCAAGCTTGGAGAGCTGCTGGAAGTCGAGATGCACTACGATTACTATCGCCCGGATACACCGAACCAGACGCATCATTTCTCCCAATACAACAGCTATCTGTACGGGCATGGCGCGCATACGCTGGATCAGGCGATTTCCTTTTTTGGCAAGCCGAATCGTGTTCATTACGATGTGCGCCAGCTGCTCGGAACGGGACGGATGAATGATTATTTTGATCTGGATCTGTATTATGATAATGCGCTAAAAGTGTCGATTCGCTCCAGCTTTTTCCGCCTTGTACCACGCCCGGTCGCTGCTTTATACGGCAAAAAAGGCGTCTTCATCAAACAAACCGAAGATCGGCAGGAAGAGCATTTGAAGATGTTTTACCTACCGCAGGGTCATCCCGACTTCGGGCTTGATCTACCACAGCATTATGGCACACTGACCTATGTGGACGATGATGGCGTCTATCATGAGGAAAAGGTGATTTCCGAAAAGGGCGACTATACTCGCGTCTACGACGATCTATACAAAGCGATCGTTGAAGGTCACGAAAAGGTAGTAAAAGACGAGGAAACGCTTGCTGTGATGGAGATTATGGAGCAAGGCATCGCTGCTTGTCGTTAATGTGTAGCAGAGCGTGGGAGCATGAATCCCTCATGCTTGATGCACCGAATATGACGAAATATAACGAAACATCCAGTCCGCGATACAAAGCGAACTGGATGTTTTTGCGTTCTTCGTGTCTTGTTTGGCAGCGCATTGTTGAGCAATACATATTTGCTACATCCGATGCCCGTTCGCCTGAATGAAAAACTGGGACTGTACATAATTGTACGTGATTTTGGAGAAATCAAACGGTTGCCCATTCGATAGATGGAAAATCGTCTCCACCTCCAGCTTCGGCTCACCGGGCTGTAAACGCAAATGACCAGCTTCCTCAGCATTCAGCTTATCGACATGCAAATACGAATCCGAGAACCCGATTCTAAGCCCCAATCCGTCGCGAATGTAGTCAAAGATCGAATCCGAGACGATCTCATTGTTCAGATACGTAACAATCGCTTTGTTGTAATACGATTCCTCCACGCACAGCGTCTGCTCATAAATATAGCGAATCCGCTTCACATGATACACGTCCTGATCCGGCGCAATATTGAGGTTGGATGCTATTTCGCGGTTAGGTTTGACGATTTCCAGTAGCAGCACTTGCGATGTGACCGGAAACTCCTCCAGATCGCGGGTAAAGCCCTGATTTTTCAACAGACTGATGTAGCCTTTGCGCCCGTGACGGCGGACGAAGATGCCGCTACCGCGTACTTGAAAGATCACGCCCTTTTCCTCCAGCAGCTCCAGCGATTTGATGATCGTGCTTTTGCTGACGCCGAATTGCAGCATTAGCTCGTCAAGTACAGGCAATTTGTCGCCCTGTTGCAGGGCATGCTCTTGAATGTATGTTTCGATCTCTGCGGCGATATGTTGGTATTTTAACATGGACATTCCTCTTTAATTGTAATAGTGGGTTGGAATTACATCGTTCAACGCTGTATAGCATAGATGAATATGCCTGCTGAACGGCAGGCTTTATCGAGATTGTACCACATCCTTTTCCAAACCACATGATCAAATGGTGTATTCAAAATATAATTGTTTGGTTATTGATAAATTATACCGTTATAATTATAATGTAAGCGTATAACAAGTAAAGGAGTGAATTCCATGTCGGGAAAAGTGAGAGATTATCCAAAGCTGGCACAGGACATTCTAGAAGCAGTCGGCGGTGAGCAGAATATCGCCGGAGCGACGCGCTGCGCCACTCGGCTACGTCTGGTGCTGAAAGAATCCAGTACACAGGCAAAAGAAACCGTGTCCGCGATGCCCGGTGTCATTACTGTCGTCGAAAATGGGGGACAATTCCAGATCGTCATCGGTCAGCATGTCGGCGAAGTGTACGACGAATTCGCCAAACTGGTCAATATCGATCAGTCCGCTGACGGTAACGCGCCCAAAGGCACGATTGTAAACCGCATCATTGCAACGATGTCAGCGGTGTTTGCCCCTTTTGTCTATATTCTCGCAGCAGCTGGTATTATGCAGGGGCTCCTCATCATCACCAATCTGCTGTTTCCCGGCGCGGATCAGAACAGTACATATCAGGTGATCAGCTTTATCTCTTGGTCACCATTTACATTTTTACCGATCTTTATCGCCATTACAGCATCCAAGCATTTTAAAACGAATATGTTTATCGCGGTCGCCTGTTGTGCGGCGCTGGTCAGCCCGACATGGGCAGAGATGGCGGCGCAGATTGCTGACGGCGGCAGTCTGAATTTTGCTGGTATTGCGTTGACAGAAACGACATACACCTCTACCGTGCTGCCACCACTGTTCCTCGTATGGATTCTGTCCTATCTGGAAACGTTCCTTAATAAACGCATGCATGAAGTCATTCGTCCGCTGTTTGTGCCGTTACTTTGTATGATTATCATGGTACCGTTGACCATCGTACTGATCGGTCCGGTTACGACGATGGGCGCCAACGGTATTGCAAACGGATACAATTTCCTCGCTGAGCATGCACCTGCTCTTGCTGGTGCGATTGTCGGCGGATTGTGGCAGGTCATCGTCATCTTCGGCGTACACTGGGGCGTAACTCCGATGGTGCTCGCTAACTTTGAACAATACGGACGCGATTCGTTTCAGGCGTTTCAAACGATTGCCGTTGTCGCACAGATCGGTGCTGTACTGGGTGTTATTTTGAAAACACGCAATCGGGAAACTCGCAAAATCGGCGTATCTGCCGGAGTCACTGGTTTGTTCGGCATCACCGAACCGGCGATCTATGGCATCACACTGCGCTTCAAAAAGCCGATGATCTTCGGCTGTATCTCTGGTGCGGTAGGTGCGATTGTAGCAAGCTTCTTTCACCCGTACTATTTCGCTTATGCGGGTCTACCGGGTCCGCTCACGATTGTAAACGGTATTAACGCCGACTATCCAACATCCATCTGGGGTCTGCTGATTGGCGCCGCGATTGCGATTGTGCTGCCAGTCATTCTGATTCAATTGTTCGGCTATGGCGTGGACGAAGCAACGTCATCCGACGGTGATGCCAGTCTAGCAAATGAACAAGGTAAAACGGGTACCGCCCAACAGACGCCTGCTCCAGCAGGAATCGGGACGCTGAACAGCGCAACTGCATCGTCTGCGCATCATGACAATACCAACTTGGCAGCGTCTACCCCAAATACTGCTCAACCAGCAGATGAACATGCGTCCGCTATTCTTACCAATGAAGAAACCATCAGCGCTCCGTTGATCGGCAAAATTCTGCCGCTATCCGCTGTACCGGATGAAGCATTCAGCTCAGGCGCAATGGGACAAGGCATCGCTATTCAGCCGGATGACAACAAGCTGTATGCCCCATTTGACGGCACGATTGCCACCATCGCGCCAACGCTTCATGCCATCGGGCTGCAATCAGATAGTGGTGTAGAGCTGTTCATCCATATCGGACTGGATACGGTCAAGCTCAAAGGCGCACCCTTCACCTTGCATGTACAAGATGGTGACCGCATTCGCAAAGGCGATCTACTGCTCACCTTTGACCGGGAGCAGATTGAACAACAGGGATTGCCAGTCATTACGCCGGTGCTGGTGACGAATGGGTACGATTACAAGGATATCGTCGTCGGCACTTTGGATCATGCGACAAGAGACGCTGACATTTTGACCGTCATTCGTTGATCTGTAAGGCAACCATTCAGAAGCATTGTATGGACAAAGACAAATTACGTATTGGACTATAGGAGGAACTCATCATGGCACAATTACCATCTAACTTTCTGTGGGGCGGCGCACTCGCCGCGCATCAATTCGAAGGCGGCTGGAACGCCGACGGCAAAGGACCGAGCGTCGTCGACGTGATGACTGCCGGCGCACATGGCGTACCACGTCAGATTACCGATATTATCGAACCGGATACCTTTTACCCGAATCACGAAGCCATCGACTTTTACGGTCATTACAAGGAAGATATTGCTCTTTTCGCTGAGATGCGCTTGAAATGTCTGCGTACCTCTATCGGATGGAGCCGCATCTTCCCGCAAGGCGACGAGGATACACCGAATGAAGCTGGGCTGCAATTTTACGATGATGTGTTCGACGAGCTACGCAAACATGGGATTGAGCCAGTAATCACGCTGTCCCATTTTGAAATGCCGCTGCATCTGGCGCGGGAATATGGTGGCTTTCGGAGTCGTAAGGTGATCGACTACTTCGTCACATTTGCCGAAACCTGCTTTACCCGCTACAAGGACAAAGTAAAATACTGGATGACTTTTAACGAAATTAACAACAAAATGGACGCCCACAATCCGATCTTCCTCTGGACGAATTCTGGTGTACTGGTGCAAGAAGGCGAGAATGCGCGCGAAGTGATGTATCAAGCAGGGCATCACGAATTGCTGGCGAGCGCCCTATCCGTTGCCAAAGGTAAAGAGATCAATCCCGATTTCCAGATTGGCGCGATGGTATCGCATGTGCCGATCTATCCGTACTCCTGTAATCCAGATGATGTGATGCTGGCAGAACAAGCGATGCGGGAACGCTACTTTTTCCCGGATGTGCATGTGCGCGGCTACTATCCGAATTATGTACTTAAAGAATTTGAACGTGAGGGCTACCATATCGTATTCGAACCGGGCGATGACGAGATTCTACGCAATGGCACGGTGGACTATCTCGGCTTCAGCTATTACATGTCTACAACGGTGAAGAGTGATGTGCACAACGACAATACCGGCGACGTAGTGAACGGCGGATTGCCAAATAGCATCGCCAACCCACATATTCAGTCGAGCGATTGGGGCTGGGCGATTGATCCGGTCGGCTTGCGTTATACGCTGAATCGCTTTTACGACCGTTATCAGCTGCCGCTATTTATTGTGGAAAATGGCTTTGGTGCGATTGACCAGTTGGAGGATGACGGTTCTATTCATGATCCGGCACGAATTGCTTATTTAAAATCGCATATTGAAGCGCTGGAGCAGGCGGTAAATGAAGATGGCGTCGATCTGATCGGGTATACGCCGTGGGGGATTATCGATATTGTATCCTTTACGACTGGCGAGATGAAGAAGCGGTACGGGATGATTTATGTGGATCGGGATAATGAGGGGAACGGATCGATGAAGCGGTATAAGAAGGATTCGTTTGCGTGGTATCAGCAGGTGATCGAGAGCCGCGGGGAGCGGTTGTAGGTTTTTAAAATCAAAGAGCTCGAAGAAATGAACATCTTCAAGCTCTTTGATTACACTAAATTATATTTAATATATCACTATGAAATAGTCATATTTACTTTTTCCTTGTTTTTTTCTATAAAATGGATTATATTAATTTTATAGGTAAATATATAGTTGAAATGTATATTGGCCTTAGAAAGAAGGTGATGATTTTTAGTTAGTAAATTTAGAATTTATCTACATAATTAAATTTAGAAAGAGGTTTATAATTATGAAATTAACTCAAGTATTATTTTCGGCTGTTGCAGCAACTTTAATCGTAGCCACACCATTAAGTTCGCAAACTACAAATACAGGAAATTCGTCAGACGTAACAACTCTGCCAAGTTCACCTCCTATTATTTCTCCTATACCTAATCCAGGAGGTGGAAGTCACAATCCTGATAACACCCAAATAGGGATAGCAAGACAAGCAATTACTAAAGCTGGCGGAACTTTTACAGTACCAGCAGGACTACCATTTCTTAAAGTTTGGGTGCATAACCAAGCTTCCAGCACTTTGACAGTACAAGTCAAAAAAATCGGTAGTAACACTAACTATATATTGTATCAAGTTCCAGCTGGTAAAGCACTTGTTATACCTAATCAAGCAAAAGGAACTGGTGTTGGTGATCATGCTATTTATTTCTCTGGCGCTGATGGAACAGTTTCTGGAGAATTTACAGTTGTGATGGCTAGTACCGTTAGAGAATCTCAATAATACATTAAAAGAGAATATTTACTAAATAAAAACAACCTAAAGTTATTACACTTTAGGTTGTTTTTTTCTGATAATATCATTTAAAATCGTATTTCTACTATATCAGGGAACTTTTAATATATTTATATTAGTTTAGATTACGCCCTCTCCAGATGCTCCTCCAACCGATCCCATGTCTGCGTAATGCCCTGCTCCATGCCCATCTCCAGCACATTCTTCAACGCTTCCTCGGAATCAAAGTACGCACGGCTGATCAGCTTCGTTCCGCCCTCATGGTCGCGGAACAGCGTCTCAATTCGGCTACCCGGCAAGTTTTCCATCACATTGCCATCCGCATCGGAGAAATAATCGGTGTACACAATCTGATCCGGCTGCTCGATCAGATCGTAGATCGCTTTGCCCCATGATTCCTGACCGTAACATTCACCCTGACTCTCGTCTTTGCAGGTCATACAGTAATGCCAGATACCGCCCGGACGAAAATCAATATGACATACAGTCAGCTCCCAACCGCGAGGTCCCCACCATTGACGAAGATGCTCGGCGCTGGAAAATGCCTGAAAAACCAGTTCTTTCGGTGCTTTGAATATACGCTCCAAAATCAATTCCTGACCATCCACTTTGACTGTCATTTTACCAGACATGGAAGTCCCTCCCAAGATTTAATGTGGTGTGTGCTTGTCCTGCTTTGGCGAATGGTGCGGTGCTTGTTGTTCATTGCTCTGCAACTGCTGTAAATACACATCCAGATTGTCAAAACGTTCTTCCCACATGCTCAGATACGGCTTCAACCAGCCTTGCAATGACACAAACGGCTCCGGCTCCAAACGGTAAATTCTCCGATTCGCCTCAGCCTGCACCTGCACCAAGCCAGCCTTGTTCAACGCACGCAAATGCTTGGACGTTTGCGGTTGCAGTAGATTCAACTGCTCCGCAATCTCACCTACGGTCAGGGGGCCACTGCGTAGCAATTCAACAATGTGCATCCGATTCGGTTCCGCCAATGCCTGCAATGTTGCAGCAACGGTTGCGCTCATATTGGAATCACCCTCCTGTATGTTGAATATACTCTCGAAAGAATATTCTTGTAAAGGAATATTTAAAAGTGTTTTTCTTAGTATTCGCTGTTAGAACTATGATGACTCTAATGTTTAGATCATATACAAGATTACATTCGCCTATTACCACTTGCCAACACCAACACCAACACCAACACCAACACCAACACCAACACCAACACCAACACCAACACCAACACCAACACCAACACCAACACCAACACCAACACCAACACCAACACCAACACCAACACCAACACCAACACCAACACCAACACCAACACCAAATGTTATTTTGGCGGATGTATCATAAAAACGGTACAATAACATTGCATAGCGATTTATTTTAAACTAACGATCTTGAAACCACTTCATCCTCCTGTATATATCTAATCTGCACCTCTCTCTATTTCCTTTTCACGATTCAAATGATTGTCAAACCGATACCAATATAGATCGTGCTACCTAAACAAACCGCAAAAGCAGCCCAGCATGTATATCCTACGACAGTAATCCAAACCAAACAACAGACGCAATACGAAAGACATATACCGCATCTAAAAGCTCCACCTGCTTCTACCAAAACGAAACCTAAACAGAAAGGACATATCCCATGAAACTACAGCGTTCCTCCTCCGCACTCGGTGAATTTATTCGCTCCCGGCGTGAGCGTATTCAGCCAACGGATGCTGGAATCCAGCCACTGCCCGGCAGACGGCGTACACCCGGACTACGGCGTGAAGAAGTTGCCTATCTCGCCAATGTGAGTGTCACCTATTACACATGGCTAGAGCAAGGCAAGGAAACAAATCCGTCGCCCGATGTGCTCACCAGCATCGGTTCGGCGCTGCAATTAACCGATGATGAGCGGCAGTATATGCTAGGTCTGGTTCAACGAGAACCTGTCGATTACTCTCGCCTGCTCTGGCCGCCGGAGCGCAATACCGATGTGATGCAGCAGATGGTACAACAGCTGTCCTATCCTTCATTTATTACTAATGAAGCAACGGATGTTATCGCATGGAACCGAGCAGCAGAGCTGGTAATCGCCGATTTTGGACAAATGGATCCGTCGGAACGGTATATGATGAATCTGATTTTCCTGCATCCAGAGTATCGGCGCAAGCTGCTCAATTGGGATGAATTTGCCCGGTACAGTGCAGGTATTATGCGGTCTAGCTTTGAAAAGTATCGGGATGAGCCGCTATATATGGAACGCTTTAACCGTTTGTATACAGGCAGCCCCGAGTTTGCTACCGAGTGGGATCGTTTTGAAATTCGGCAAAAGCAAGTCGCTACTGCCACATACCAGCTGGACGATGGACAGCATATGGAATTTGAAATCCACTCTGCTGGCTCTGTCGACAATGATCCGGGGCTGCACTGGTGCTTCTTCGTTCCGTCGGCAGACACCGCTCCCAGACTGGCACAATTGCTATCGCAGGATCGCGAATAGCATCTTCATTCGCCTACCAGCCTGTTAATGCCATTACCAGTATCAACATGCTGTGGTTGCCGACTCTACCAGCCGTTATGCTATAAGCCAAGACAGCATAACAGGAGGTATATAATGACACATACAGCGAAAACGTGGTTTATTACCGGAGCAACCGGAGGGCTCGCTACTCCACTCATTGAACGTCTGCTGAAGCGTGGTGACCGCATCGCGGCAACGATTCGTAAGCCGGGCGCACTGGATGCATGGAAGCAGCAATATGGCGACCAGCTCTGGATTGCTCAACTGGATCTCACGCACCCGGAAGAGGTAAACGAAGTGGTACAACGCGCATTTACTGAACTTGGGCAAATCGATGTATTCGTGAACAACGCTGCCTACGGATTGTATGGCGCCGTGGAAGAAGCGGCAGACGAGCAGATAGAGCATCTGTTCCAGACGAACGTATTCGGTTCGTTGCGCGCTGTGCGGGCGGCTTTGCCTTTTCTAAGAGAACAAGGTGGCGGACAAATTGTACAGATTGCCAGTATGGCGGGGCATTATTCCATACCGGGTATGGGATTATACTGCGCCTCCAAATGGGCAATTGAAGCTGCCATCGAAGCGCTGGCACTGGAAGCAGCGCCGTTCCATATTCATACGACCATGGTAGAGCCGGGCGGGATTCGCACTAGCTTTATTACTGGCAATGCGGTGTTCGGCGAGCGTATGGATGTGTATCGCGATCAGGAAGCAGGCAAATTCGTCAGCCTGATGAAAGGCGAGTTGCCCGGCATTGATATGAATACGTTCCATCGTATGGTCGTCGGCGATCCGGCGAAAATGGCGGAACAGATCATGCAGGCAGTTGATCGTGGCAACGGTCCGCTGCGGCTGGCACTGGGCAGCGATGCGTATGAATATACCCGCAAAGCGCTGCTGGATCGGTTGGAAGCATTGGAAGCGCAAAAGGAACTGGCATTCTCCACCGATGCGGATGACGTTATTCGGCAGTGACGAATTAGATTCTATTGCAGTCAGCAGTATCGCTACATCCAAATCCATCAAAAAGGTTCACGTCCCTGCTGTCTAACGAACGCAGGGGAACGTGAACCTTTTTGCTTATTACGATTCCTTCGGATGATTACAACTCCTTTGGATAATTACCATTCGTTTGAGTTGTTGTAATCCTTTGCGAATGTAAACCTTCTTACGATACATTGCCATCCATTCAGCGAGTATACCATCAATTCAGTAATTCCACCGCATCATATACCCAGCCTGCACTGAGCCATGTACCAAGATCGCTGGAACCGCTAATCGGTGTAATGGTGAGTGTATTGGCACCAGATTTGAGCGAAGACGTCGGAATACTCCACGAAAAGGTATGATTGTTCCCACGATACGTGCCAATCGTAAAGCTGCGCGAATTTGGCTGCGTCGATGCACCTGGATTGGTCAGCGCGTTACCATTGACCGATACGCTGGGACGACCGCTAATATACGCGGCGGTGATCCCGATATTCAGGACATGCGGCGAAGCCGCCTGCGCAGCAGTCAGGTTAAAGGTCACCGTAGTTGGCGAGTTCTGATTGCGGAACTGAATCGCCGGGAATTTGTTGGTCGCACCGCCAGTCGCAAACGTCACTGGTCCCCAGCTTGGATTGCGGCTATCGGACGGATGACGAACGCTGATTGTCTGTCCGTTTAGAAATTCCAGCGGTGTGCCATCCCAGTTGCCGATGCGCCAGATAGCAGATTTGGACGAAGGATCGGCAGTAATGGTGCGCGTATTGATCGTCGTTGTGCCGCCTGCGGTAACATTGACGCTTTCGCTATAGACGCCAAGCTCACCCTTGTACACAGTCATCGTGTACGTCCCCGGAATCATATCACGGCGCACGGCGGCTCCGCTGGACGAAGCGCTAGTCCAGTATTGCGCCGTACTATTGGCAAAGCCGACAGTGTACGCATAGCTGCTATCCATCCCAGACAATCCATTCAGTACAACAGCGCCGCGACTTGCTACCCAGCCAGTCAAGTTCAGCCCTGCCATCCAGCTAAAGTCCGGTACGGACGGCGTAGAACCAGTCGTGAAGATGAGTGCATATGGTCCATGCAGTCCCATTCGGAAGCTCTCCGTCTGCTCATGACCGGAATTCATGTAATTGTAGACCTCAGTATCGCCACCACTCTGGAATTGAATATCTCGGAAAAAGGGACCACCTGAGCTTTTTTCCCGATTGCCGTACGCCATGAAAACGCCGACATTACTACCAGTGACGCCACGTACGGTCAGGTTTTTCGCCTGATCATTGCCGTAATATTTGGATGCAGTTTGTCCGTTAGAGAACCCGAACACATCCTGACTCTCAATCGCCCCCGTATTGCCGCGATTGTTGGAATTGGCAGGCACGCCAGTCAGCACATTGCCATTGCCGCGGAAAATGTACCGTAGCTCGCCCACCGACGGCTCTGCCGTTATGTATGTCGCCATGTAAATGATATTCTCCCCGCTGCGGGAGGCGTAATAGTGAGTCAGTGTGCTAGTTTTGGCAGTAATCAGCACCGTCGCACCGGATGGCGAAGCACTCCATGTCACGTCTGCATCCGAACCGAGACCGGAGCTAATATGTGAGCCTTTGCCGGAGCTGCTCAATTCTGTGCCATTTAATTTGCTGGATGTGATATCACCGTTATCCTTATTGACCGTGTAGACAAGACCCGCTCCGGTAGTGACCACGATCGTGGAGCCGTTATCGGTCACTCCGATGGCAGCAGCATGACTTTTCTGCGCCGGAAATACATTGCCAGTAATGACCAGAGCCAGCACAAGCAGCAACGTCAGACTCTGACGCATACGATACGGACGACGGGAAGATTGCTTTTTCACGATAAAATCCCTCCAAATGATGTAGTGATATCGTCAGCAAGCGGATCGGAAATTATCCATTGGCGCTGCCGACCATATTTTTGTAGCGCTTACATTTTGAAGTAGAGTGAGTGGTAGATTGATTAGTAGAATAATGGCAACCAATACTGAGATGATAACGTGTGCAAAAAGAGTTGGTATTGAATTTTACATTATCTTACATGCAGAGGTTACGTATTTGAAGAGGTTTTCGGGAATGTTATAGCGTAACTCCGTTTTTTCATTGAATAGACATGTAGGTCTGCCTTTCTTTTTTGAATAAAATGATTCTCGTGGCGCTCTATTCCCGGTACACTATACATATGGACTGCACTCATTCTGATGATCGGAGTGATCCCGTATGGAGCAAGGCATGAACCTCTATCGATTGAATCCACGGTATGCCCACATGATCGTGGACGCTATTGTGGAAGGGTACCGCGACTATATTGAGATTCGTAAAAAATACCGCAACAGCATGGCGATCAGCTCGGCGTTCGCTTGGACGAAAAGTAATTTTATCGAGCATAAAGTGGCAGAACGCGCTCGCTCATTCGGTTTTCATTTTAAAAGAGCCAAAGCGGGCATGACCTGGGACTACTTGCAGTTTGTCCATGATGATGACAAGCTGATGTTTGTGATCAAGGATGCGGCTTATTTTCTACCGACCGGATTCACGCAAAGTCGGCTCCCTAATCCGTTACTTCCGTCTTCGTCGCAGCGTACGTATTTGCAGGAGTTGTCGCGGCTGAATCAGCATATTCTTTTCTCAGATGATCAGAAGGAGCCGTCCTTTGTGTTTGACGAGGAGCTATGGCAGGGGGAATTTGATTTAGGGCTGGAACAGAATCAAAAGTCGCCAGCGGCGGACTTTTTTGCGCATATTCACGAATTTCATATTTTGACGTATGCACTGGATGCTCATCATCAGATGTCGGAGATTATGCACTATCTGCCCAACCCGGAGGATAACGTAGCGCATATCGTGGAAGACCTGTCGCCGCTCATTACAGATGCGGAGCTGTCTGAGGAAGACCGACGAATCTTCGTACCGGATGAAGATGAATATATGCGGTATATCGCTGAATTCGAAGCGCTAGCAGACGGTGCAGACAAGCCGGAGTAAGCAAGCATATCGCGACACCGCACACAATGGGATTGCCTATACGCAAGCGCAGGTAACAGAGATGTATCATCCCCGTTACCTGCGCTTGTGTCATATAGACATTTTCAATAGTGAAATTCGGGCACACCGACGACAACAGAGTTGGCAAAATAACGATACAGCGCTACAACGTGATCCTTTCCATTACCAAGGTAGCTGCTGATCCAGATGGTAAAAGGTGCCTGTCGGTCCGTCCGATGGTAATGTGGCAAAATGAACTGCCGTTTTCGCGCCGTCTTCAATTGATACAGGTGCTTCCTCGCCGCCCATTTGTGTTTTCACCAGACCGGGATGCACAGAATTCACCTTGAGCGGGGTATGGATATATTGTTGCGACCAGTACGCAGTTAGCATATTCAGTGCGGCTTTGGAAACAGCGTATCCCGGCTTCGCTAACTGTTGAACGAGCGGTTCGTTCAATTGCAAATAGATCGAACCAATCGCACTACTCTGATTGACGATGCGTCCAGCAGGGCTGTTCAGCAGTAGCGGCAACAGTGCTTCCGTCAGGTAAAAGGGGGCTAAAGTGTTCACTTCCAATGTGTCGCGGAAGGCATCTCCGTCGTAGTTTCCTTTTTCCAGCAACACCCCAGCGTTGTTGACCAGAATATCCAGCTTGCCGTAGGTATCCTGAATATGTTGAACGAGCGCCTGAATATGCTGTGAATTGGTCACTTCCAGTTGCACAGCTTCCACATCCAGACCGTCCTGTACGAGTTGGGCAGCGGCTTGTTGTGCTTGCTCCAGTGAGCGTGCCGCGAGTAGCACCTTGATGTTTTGCTGACTGAGCTGGCGCACGATCTCCAGACCGATTCCTTTACTTGCACCTGTAACCAAAGCGATAGGTTGCGTCATAATGATGTTCCTCCTCTAATCTGAATGGGCTGCCGATTAGTAATCTCCAACCGGCAGCATGGATCGGTATTGGCAGAGCAGTATATCGGTCATTTTTCATTGAGAACGATCATTCCCAATAAGGTAAAAAAATTTGTTTTTTTATCACGTCTCATTTTGAACATTCCGCATCTAGCTCAAATATCTGATAGTTATCTCAAAGATCCCTCATCTATCCTTCATACTCACAATCTATATCGAATATGTGGAATATCTCTCAAATGAAACCCCAGGTTGCTGTATGCGGCACAATCAGCCTTGCAGCAACCGCAAATTCATATCCATAATTTCGCGCAATTTCTGCCTATCGGTCGAGGTGCGTACCAATACACGTAAACCGACAAGTGCATTGTGCAAATAAGCTGCCATCTGCTCCACATCCAGTGTGCTGCTGTATTCGCCCGTCTGCTGTCCGTGACGAATAACGCCAGCGATTAGATCTTCCGTTTTCTCAAAAGCAGTGACCGCCACATGATCGACTTCCTTGTCCCGCACCGCCAGCTCAACCGCCGAATTGACCAGCAAACAGCCTGCTGGCACATCTTCCCCGCCCTCGATCACATAACCAAACATCGATTCCAACGCTTCGCGTGCCGTGCTTGCCTGCGCAATTGCCGTCTGTGCGCGATGGCTATTGTGCACACCGAACTTCTCCAACGTCAGCATAAACAGCGTATGCTTGTCGGTAAATGTGTCGTACAAGCTGCGACGGTGAATGCCCATATGCTCGGTCAGATCGTTCATCGACGTTTTCTCATAGCCCTGCTGCCAGAACAGCTTCATCGCACGATCCAGCACCACCTGATCGTCAAACTCCTTGCTCCGCGCCATGTTCGCTCCCCTCCATCCCTGTTCATATTGTCTATATTAAAGGTATACATCCTAATCTATTTTGAGAACGACCATTCTTTTTAAGATATCGAATTAATGCACTCAGCATATCATATTGGGAACGATCAGTAAAGAATGATGATAAAATAAACAGAACGCCCCGATCATAAGACCGAAGCGTTCTGCGTATTCTTCATTTTATTTCTCTGCTGTTGCAGCTACGATATCGCGTGCTGCCCAGTACGTAGCAGGTACATCCGACCATGTTGGCGTTGTGCCTGTACTACCTGTATTGGTTTGTGTATTTACACCCAGTACACGGTTAAACAGGGTAACAGCTTCCGCACGGGTGAGTGTGCGATCCGGTGCAAAATTGCCATCCGGTTGTCCTTTCATATAGCCTACCTGCTGTACCCAAGCAATATCAGTTGCCGCCCAGTGCCCGGCGGTATCCTTGAATGCAGATGTAGTTCCAGTAGCAGAGGTAGTCGTTCCAGCTGCATCGCTGTTCTTCATCCAGCGCGCCAGCACGGTTGCCATTTCGGCGCGTGTCATATCGCGCTGCGGTGCAAAGGTATGATTGCCATATCCTGTCATCCAGCCAGCAGACGTCGCTGATGCAATCGCCTGTGCTGCCCAGTTGCTCGCTGGTACATCGCTGTACATACCAGTTGCTGTTGTAGAAGTAGATGTGCTGGTATTACCACTGTGTTGCACCGCTGCTGCATCGGTATTGCTCGTTGTATTCTGCGCAGACGTCGCCAAGCGGTTCAGCATCACTGCCAGCTCAGCACGTGTCACTGTACGCGATGGACGGAACGTTCCATCCGGGTATCCCTGCATATAGGCGGCATGCTGCTTCACTTGACCATCGGCATTACTGTTGCCAGCATTAGTATCGGTATGACTAGTATTCCATTTTTGTTGCGAATGCAGAATGGTAAAGGTACTGAATTTGCTAATCGTAAATTGCAGAGCAGACGGCTGATCGCCAGTCCATTGTACAGTCGGCGTGATCAGTTCCTTACTGCCGTCGCTATGCTCCACATATACTGCCAGACGATCCAGAAATGCCTGTCGCTCCGTGACACCAGACGGAATCGCTCCGGCTGGCAGCGGCAGTGACAATTGTACCGGTTGTCCCTGTACATTCGTATCAATCGTTACTGGCGTGCCGATCACATCGACAGTACTTTGACCGACTGCTTGCTGTACGAGAGGATCTTGCTGTGCACGACGAGAGATAGCTTCAATCGCGGCTGTGCCTTTTGCCGGAAGAATGGTAAACTGGCTCGCTGCGCTGACCGACGACAAGGTAGTCGCAGGAAGTGTCAGGTTGATATGATTACTTTGCAGCTCCAAGCCAGCAGCTCCGGTTGCCAACGTTTGGGCTGCATCCGTTGGCAGGCTGAAGTTCAGTTCTGCCACTTCGTCGTTCTGATCCGGCAGAACGAGACGTACATGATTACCGCCTGCCGCTTTGATACTATCCAATGCTGTACGCGCCTGAGCCGCGTTATAGCTGAGAGTATCCTTTTTCCACCCGTCAGCACGCGTTGTACGCTGAATCGTGAAAGCGGCGGAAGAACCGCCATTGGTTGTACCCGCATTCACCTGAATCGTCTGACTCTGACTAGCAGAACTGCTTCCGCCGCCACCGCCAGATGAACTGCCGGAACCGGAATTGTTACCCGGTACTGGTGTTGGTACAGGCGTTGGCTCTGGTGTTGGAGTTGGTTCTGGTGTCGGTTGCGGAGTCGGCACAGGTTCCGGTGTCGGTACTGGCTCCGGCGTTGGTGTTGGAGTCGGCGTATTGTCATCCAGACCGCGGACAAATGTCAGATAGAAATCATCCAGCGTACCCCAAGCACCGCCATCTGCTTTGACAGAAGCACCAATCGTCAGCGCGCCATCTGCCACGTACACATCATGGATCACCGGCTGGCTCCATTGCACCCAGCCATTGACGCTTGTTGGCGTCTCCTCTCGCTGTCCGTTACTTACCGCATACAGCTTCATATCCGAGTTGTTGGCATTGCCGCCCTGAATATTCATCGACAGATCGTAATAGCCGGGCTTCAATCCATATACATTTTGCTCTACTGTAAAATTCACCGGATCGCCATTGTAGAAATGCAGCGAATAGTCGCCAGACTTGGCATCCGACGCTTTGTTCTGGTAATCGGTGTGCAGACTCAAACCCGCTCCATACGTAATATGCCACATACTGCGGTCACTGTTCTCAAAACCGCCATTTTGCAGCAGATTCGGCTTGCGAATGGACAGATTGACCTGTGCATCGTGACCGTCTTGCGTTTTGCCTGTGATCACATAGCTGCCTGCACCTTTGGCAATTGCCTGCTGCAACGCCTGCTCATCCCAGCTCACATTAACTGTACCTGTACTGCCATCGTTATACGTCACACTGACCGTTTCCGGCAGTTGAATGGAATCACCAGCATTGACTGTAATAGATACTGGCTGTACCGCATCTACCTTCAATGGCGCGACTGCGCCGGTATTCACATATTGGAATACATTCAAGGACGACAGCGGATGACCGGTAAAATCGAACAACGCTTGGTTGTCGACCGCACTGCCGCCGTACCATTTGCCTGCATCATCAGGATCGTATTCGCCCGCATAGCTGGATGCCCAGCCAGAGCCGTACGTTTCCCAGAGCTTTTTGTTGTTGTCCAGCTCACTTGCTGGACCGACCGGTAGCCAAGCCGGTTCCCAGTAAAACATACCAATACCCGCAGCACCTACATCCGATACCGCCTGAATCACATTACGTACGGATGTTGCTTGTCCCTGCACACTAATCGGGTAATCGAGAGTCTGCCCAGAGCTACGTGGCGCGGTATTCTCATGTCCATCGCCATCTTGCGACGTGTACGTGTAGGACGTTTCCGCGACCATGACCTTTTTACCATACGTATCTGCAACTTGCTTGAGTACGGAAGTCAGATTGCTCAATGTGCCGTGCCAGAATGGATAATACGAGCTGGCAAACACATCGTAATCGACATCGTTATCCGCCAATGCCTTAGCATATGACGCATATCGTCCCGGTGTCTCTGGATTCGTAAAATGCAGTGCGATCAGGATGTTCGGATTGATCTCGCGAATCGCCTGACTGCCTTTGTTGAACAGCTTGCTGATGCTACTCCAATCTTTTTCCCCGATAAACGACTGATTCGTCTCGTTACCGACCTGTACCATGCCGACATCCACACCAGCATCTACAATCTGCTGCAAGCTGGACTTGGTATAGTCATAGACAGCTTGCTGCTTTTGCTCCAGATTCAGGTTTGCCCATGCTTTGGGTACATGCTGCTTGCCCGGGTCTGCCCAGAAATCCGAATAATGGAAATCGACCAGCAGCTTCATCCCATTGGCAGTTGCACGCTTGCCAATGGCAATCGCTTTTGCGAGATCGTTATCGCCACCGCCATAGCCTTTGCCGTCTGGGGTATACGGATTATCCCACACGCGCACACGGATATAGTTCACGCCAGACTGATGCAATGTAGTGAAAATATCCTGTACTTGCCCTTGCTCATTGTAAAATTTCACCCCACTCTGTTCCAGCGAGATGATGCTCGATACATCGACACCTTTGATAAAGTCGGAACTTAATCCCTCGACCTTTTTCACAAAAATATCCGATGTTACCGGCTGACTTGTATCCGAACCCGTACGCTTCAGCTTGAAGCTGTCCAGGTAGCCCCAGCTGTTTGCCGCTCCGCGAATATGTGCGCCAATCCGCACATTGTCCGTCGGCTGGGTTAGTACAAATTGCAGCTTGACCGCGCCCCACTGGTTGTAGCCAGTAGTCGCTGCTTCGGTGCCTTGACTCGTATCTGCGAATACCTGTACATGCCCCGCTTCAGCGCCGCTACCGCCCATTGATTGCACAGTCAATTCATAGCTGCCCGCAGGCAGAGACGATACCGTCTGACTAAGTGTAATCTGCTGCTGTACGTTAGCTGTATCTTTGATCCAATATTTGAATGCGTACGTGTCTTCGGACGGTGTAATAAAAGGATCATTGGCGTACGCATACCGTTCAATGCTCACCTGATCCCAATCCGAAGGCTCTACTTTCCATGACCCGTCACTCCACCAGTCACTCTCAAATCCCGCGTTGTTCAGCGGAATATCCTCATCATTCGCTGCATACGCCAGCGGCGTATGTACCGGCAACATGCCTAGCACCATCACCACTGCCAACATCAGCAGCGATACCCGTTTCTTGCTTCCCATTCTGTTTATCCCCTTTCAAAACCGAATGCCCACATGCAAATCCCACTTTTTGTAAAGCGCTTACATATTTGCTGTGATCACTATAGCAGACGGCAGAAGCAGAGGACATGGGAAGATTGCAACATTTCGTGTTTTTATGCAAGCAGTTTGACGGGTTTAGAGAGCCAATACATAGAATATGGAAATTCATCTGCAACGGTATAGTCAAAGGTTATACAAGCATAGTTCACAATAGACATAAGCTGGGTGCAGTCTTAGATGGTGGACGTCTTTTTTCAATCCCATCTCGATGTATAGATAGACGCGACGCTATGTAATAAAAGGGATGACCACCATAATCGGCGATTATCCCTTCGCTGTCACTCGTCGTTTGTTATTGTTAATCATTATTACTGGTGATTCGTCATTTACGTTTTACCTTTTATCCAAAGCAACTATGCTGTAATCTACCTATCCGACCCATACACCACAAACTGCGTCAGCGCTGGAAATGGCGATGGATCGTCTGCCTGAATCAGCTCATGCAGCTTCACCCACTCCACCTGTTTGCCGCCAACTTCCACCGTCTGCCCTTTATCCGACTTCTCCAATGCTACAGTCTGACGCGTGCCATCCGAGTATTCCAGCGTCACCTGCTGCCAATAGCTGTCATGCGGGAAGTCCGCCCGCAGATACAGCACAATCTCCTCCACCTGCACCACACGTCCAAATTCCAGCGTAAAAGCCGCCTCCAAATTCTGATTAATCCCCCACGATTCAAACGGCCATTCGCCGTGTGAAAATGTAACCGTATTGCCGTTAATCGCATTCCGCGCTGCAAATACCGCTTCCCCGCGCGTCTCCACATTCGCATGTGCATGTGGAAACAGCGCCTCATTCCAATGATGATCGTACACATTACGCGCCAGATTGCGATAAGCGTGAACCTCTTGTTGCTTCGCTACAATAGCGCTCAACACATGCAGTTCCCCGGCAAATGTTTTGGGCGAGTACGACGATTTCTTTTCGCCAAATGGAATCGGCAATATATATTCCTGTCCAGTCATGTAAATCAGTTCCTCGCCCAGCGCTTCATCCAGTGAGATCCGCAGAAATACCGGCGTATCGTCACTTTTCAGCACGATAACATCGCCCGGCTCATACGCCGCCGCATAGACCAAATGCACTTCGCCCGTATCCTGTTGCTCTGCTTTCACTTTGCCGTGCTCATCCTGTATCGCAATGGTTAACTGTGTCATACATTCACCTCGTCGTTGTCATGGTATGAATATGTATCGATTCTCTCTATATCCAGCTTTCTTCTCTTTTTCCAACTATCGATATACTTCGCCAGTGTAGCATGGATTGTCCCTCTGTCGAAAAGACAATATTGACCAAAATCAACACTCTTTTGTGCATATGGACGATTTGCCACTCATCCACAACAATCCAACAAGTAGCCACATCTGCTCTACTCCCACTCTTGCTATCCCCACTGCACATCGAAATGATCCATCCCTATTCTTCCCTACTTCTATATCAAAAAGAACCTTCAATCCGCTCTGATCAAAGGTTCCTCATCTTGTTGTTTCGTCTATGCTGTTATCGTCATCTCGGGATGATCCTTTGGCGGCAGGCTGCCAGTCCTTCGGCAGAACCTCATGTGCTGGTTCTTCGCCGACGGCCCATCACCGTCTGGCAGCCTGTATGGTCGGCTATGTGGAATAGCACGAGCGTTTTACAACATCATATCTTGTTTAGCAGAATCTGTTGGACGAGTTCAGATGCTTTTGGTGACCATATCCGGCGATGTTTCCACTCCGGTATGGGCGGGTTGTCCTTGATCCAGCTCCAGCATCTTCGTTGTTGAAGCAAAGATGTCGCGGAACAGATCAGGATGCTGGGATAGAGACACTCCATATGAAGGAATCATTTCCTTGATCTTCGGTTCCCAGCTTGGCATTTGCTGCGGGAAGCAGCGGCGTAGTACTTCCAGCATGACATGAACTGCTGTCGATGCGCCCGGCGATGCGCCCAGCAAAGCAGCGACCGAACCGTCGGCGGCACTTACGACTTCCGTACCGAATTGCAGCGTCCCTTTGCCAGTTGGCGTGTCCTTGATAACCTGTACACGCTGTCCAGCAACGACCAATTCCCAGTCTTCGCTTTTCGCATTGGGAATGAATTCGCGCAGTTCTTCCATCCGCTGCTCGTTGGACAGCATGACCTGCTGTACCAAATAACGAGTCAATCCCATTTCCTTCATCCCGGCAGCCAGCATGGTCATCAGATTGTTCGGCTTGACCGATCCGATCAGATCCATATTCGAACCCGTCTTCAGAAACTTCGGTGAGAAACCTGCAAAAGGACCGAATAGCAGTGCCTTTTTATTATCGATATAACGGGTATCCAGATGCGGAACAGACATCGGCGGCGCGCCCAACTTGGCTTTGCCGTAAACTTTGGCGTGATGCTGTTCGATCACATCTGGATTTTTACAGACCATGAATACACCACTGACCGGGAAGCCGCCGATCTGACGCGATTCTGGAATGCCAGTCTTTTGCAGCAATGGCAGACTACCGCCGCCCGCTCCGATAAATACAAAGCGTGTCTCGTGATGCTCCACCCGCCCGGTATTCAGATCCTGCACCTTGATGTTCCACGAGGAACCATCCCCTGCGCGCTTGATATCCTTGATGCTGTGCTTGTAATACATTTGCACGCCTTTACCTTTGAGGTAATCGAACATCATGCGGGTTAGTGCACCAAAGTTCACGTCTGTACCGGATTCGATCTTCGTGGCAGCAATCAGCTCGCTGGACGTGCGTCCGTTCATGATGAGCGGAATCCATTCTTGGAGCTTGGCTGCATCCTCCGCATACTCCATTCCTTGGAATAACGGATTTTCGGTAAGCGCTTTAAATCTTTTTCTTAAAAAAGAAACATTGCTCTCACCCAGCACCAGACTCATATGCGGAATCGGCTTGATAAACTGCTGCGGATGATGCAATACACCGGTTTGGATCAGATGCGACCAGAACTGACGGGACAACTGAAACTGTTCGTTGATCTGCACCGCTTTGGTGATGTCGATCGAACCGTCCGGCTTTTCGGTCGTATAATTCAACTCGCACAGTGCCGCATGACCGGTACCGGCATTGTTCCATTCATTGGAGCTTTCTTCTCCAGGGTTTGCCAATTTCTCAAACACTTTAATTTCCCATTCTGGTGCTAACTCTTTTAGCAATGATCCCAGCGTCGCACTCATGACCCCGGCACCGATTAAGATAACGTCTGTTTTTTTCTGTACGTTGCTCATAAAAACAAAACCTTCCTTATCTCGTATATTTGCAAAAAAGAGCAGTAGCTCCTGCTCTGGTACTACACGAAAGCAAGGCTCCACTCAGGAACATCCTAGAACTGTCACAGCGATATACAACCGCTAACTCCATTATAACCCAATTGCAGTCTGTTAAAAATGTTATCGACTCTTACCGTCTAATTATATACTATTTAGAGTTGGTAAAAAATGAAAACTTTGCGCGAAAAGGGCTAAATGGATGGAAAATCAACAGGGCGATTCTGCTGTTACTTTGCGTAGCAATACGCGTTGAACAGGTACTCCTCCCATAGATACATTATTTTCGCGCAATACATATGCAATATTGTTCAAACATAGTGAATAGGAATCGATAGGTTGTACGACTATACCTTGAGCTTGCAGATGATGAACAACTGCTGTACGTAATTCTGTCATATCAAAATATCGTTCTTCCAGTATAATTTCCATTCTATCCTTTAATTGCATATGTACCCCTCCTATGGTTACATTTTATACTTATTTTTTTACATATACAAAATAATTTAAAGATGAGGGTAACGATGCTTTATTCTGCCTTTGTAGCAACATGTATGCATCGCTACCTGTATACATAATATTATTTTTTATATGTTATGTGGTTCTACTCTATCTTGCCAGCCGGAAGCTGTCGCCGGTATCCTCCATATCGAACAGCAGACAGCGCGACTCTGGCATTGGGAATGGACGATGCAAAATGAGTTTCCATTGTCCGTCAAAAGTCTGGAACAGCATGCCATGCCCGCTGTCTTCCTTCACAAGCGGCTCCAGCTGTTCCCACGGTCCTTCCAGCTTGCCGCTGACCGAGCGGGCGATCGTCTGGACATAACTGTCGTTCTCATAGCTAGACCAGAGCATCACCAGATTGCCGCCGGATGTGCGATACAACTGGCAACCGTCAGTGACGTACACTGCTGATTCGTTCATAGCGGATTCATGCGAAATCAATTGCGCTTCGTCAACGTTGTTGTGCTGCGGATGTTCGACGTCTTGGGAATGATGAGTCTCGGACTGTTGTAGTTGATTGGAGTCGTTACTCTTCGCTTGTGGTGCTTGTTCAGAGCTATGAACAGTCTGTATCCCTTCGTCGGATGAAGGTTGGGACGACAGCCAAGGTGCTGCCGATCCGCTAAACAGAGGCATCGGCTTGCCTACTGCTGCCGACCAGTCTTCATTCAGTCGTACCGCTTCCATTGCGCCATCTATCGTCTGCACCCATTCGTGACAATACACCATCCACGGATCGTTATGCTCATCTCGGTACAGCGTGCCATCCAGCGTCATCATCGTTTCTGGTACAATCGGACGTTCACTGTTGTTCATTAGAAAAGGACCTGCCGGAGAGTCGCTGACCGCGATGACTGTACCACGCCAATGTTTGTCATATCCTTGAATCGGTTCGCCGTCCAACATACGCTCCTTGTTATGTAGCGTAACGAACAGATAGTATTTACCCTCATGCTCATGCACTTCCGGCGCCCATGCACCATGCTGCGGATGTGCCCATGTATCGTCGGGGATCGTGAAGACGACATGAGGTCCTTCCCAATACTGAAGATCCGTGCTCGTATAAGTCAGCACGCCGTAACGCTCCATCCCGTTCAGCCACGGTGCGCCGCCGGTATAGAGGTAGTATGTATGAGTTTGGTGATCCGCGAGAATAAACGGATCGTGGGCAGGAATATCGGACAAGAGATGACCGGTTTGCGGATGAGCAACGTCGGCAGCGGTGTTGTATGCAGGCATGGGGAACAACTCCTTTGGATGTTTGTTAATTTGATTGTATACGCTTTCAATATAATGAGAAACTCTATTTTATTTTATTTTATTTTAAAATCTTTTTGCAACATTCTGACTCATATGCATTGAATGGTAAATCAAAATTATATTTATATTAGCAAAATAAAACGGGCTCACTTCAATAACATGCAGAAGTGAGCCCATTGAAACTATTTTCTATTTAATTCATAGTAACTAAGATTCTAAAATCTAGATCAAATTAGCAAATTTGAGAATACGCTCCATCATAGAAGCAGTTTCAGCACGTGTTACTGGGTTCTTACTATTTAAAAAACCTACATCATTACCTTGCAATATACCATTCTCTGCTGCATAACTTACATCGTTTTTCGCCCAACTAGATACCAGACTGCTATCTTTGTAGCTATTGAGAGAGCTAGTACTTGCTGCGGTTGTATTTAGATTAGCCAGTTTAGTAGCACGAATCAGAATAGCTGTAGCTTCTTGACGACTGATGTTTTGAGATGGTTTGAATGTACCATCATTGTAGCCATTCAATAAACCGTAAGCGGAAGCAGTATCTACATATGAACTATACCAAGCTCCATCGTTTACATCACTAAATGATTGCCCAGTTGCAGTTGTATCTTGCAGACCAAAAGCACGAACAGCAATAGCTGCAAACTCTGCGCGTGTAATATCACGGTTTGGATCAAATGTGGTATCAGTTACTCCCTCGATAACTAGACGAGAAGCCATATTGTCAATTGCTGCTTTGCCCCAATGATTCGTTGTGTCTGCAAATGTTTTTTGATTCCAGATCAACGCATACGTACCATTGCTTACTAGACTGTTAATCTTCGCATAATATTCACCGTCAATCTGCACAACCTTGGTTGGTACATGCATGAAGGATGTTTGAGATTGATCGTAAATAATACCAGTTGTAATGCGGCTAGGATCGTATCCACCCGGCAAACGCACAAGACGCTCTGCATACTGGTCAAAATTCGGAATCGCCGACTCTGTTCCATTGTACGAAGACGTTACATTGAAATTTATTGCCGATCCAACTACACTGTAGTTTTTGGATGCTGCTGCATTTTGAATAGCTTGTTCAGCCGATGTCGAAGCCGCGGAGACAGTTACGTTGAGATTCAATTGAGCCAAGCTAGCCGCCGCATTGTTTCGCGCAATCAACTCATTGACGCCGAGTTGTTTGGCTGGCAGAATATATCGACCAATCGGTGCTTGAAGTTCGATAGAACCATTTTTCTCATCCAGCCATTTTGCCAGTGTTGCTGGTACTTGAGTATTGATCGTACCGGAATCATCATTGGATTGAATAACCAATGTGTTTCGATTCGATTTTTCAAGTGAATCAATCGCTTTTTGACTATCGACAGTAATGTTGGAAACTTTTTTACCTTCTTTATCTTGTTTAGTTACAACTGCAATCGGATCACCAGTAGTTGGATCTTTAATGGTTTCTGGATTTGGCTCCGTTGTAGGCAAAGTTGGTAGTGTAGGTGTTGAAGTACCACCTCCGCCAGACGTCGAATTGCTGTTTGTTGAATCGTCTTTGTCTTTATTTTTTACAGTTACGTCAATAGTAAATGTTTGATCCATATAAGTGACTGTAATCTTAGCAGAGCCTTTAGAGTGAGCAGTGATCACACCATTGCTGTCTACTGTCGCAACATTCTCATCCGAAGATTGATACGTTACACCATTCTGAATAATTGCGCTGGTACCGTCATCGTACACTGCGCGTACGACTGTAGTTTGTGTTTTTCCTTTTTCCAATGTAACGGCATTACTGTCAGAAGAAATTTTCACTACTTCTGGTTTTACAAAATACACGTGAACAGCCGCTTCCGCTGTTACACCATTATATACAGCTGTGATAACTGTATTCCCTTCTGCAATACCTTGAACGATACCGCTCTCATCTACCAATGCAACAGCAGGCTCTTGCGATTTAAAAGTAACACCGTCTGTTACGGTAAACAGAGTATTATCGTCTCCATACGTAGATTGTACTACTGTTTTATGCGTTTCGCCGATTCTCAGCTTATACTCATAACTATCCAGAAGAAGAGGAGAAACCTTCTTCGTTTTAAAAGAACGAATATCGCCGTAAGATGTGTTGTTATGTGCGTCTATTGCATAAGCACGATACGTATAGCCCGTATCTGAAGTCAGTCCTGTGGCGCTTATTGTATATCCGCCAAGATTAGTATCTGCTGCTGCAAAACGGTACGTATCGTCACCATTTGTGATTTCGATCCCTTTTTCAATAACTGCTGCTTTGCCCAGATCCGTCAACTCACCATATACATCAGCGGTTGCTGTTGTAATTTTTTCGGCTGTACCTGTATTGAGTTGAGCAATTTTCTCTAATGCCCATGTATCAGTTGGAAGTCCATTTGCGGTGAATCCGCCAAATACAATTGTTTGTTCTTCTTGCGCGTCATATGTCATAGCAAGATGACCACGAGCAGTAAATGAACTGTTCAATGTCTGTTTAGACCAGTTACCATTGCTGTAAATCCACGTATCATTAGCTGGACTTCCACTAACGTCTCCGCCAGCAAGTACAATATGTGTACCATCATATACCATGCCGCCGCCAGCTCTGGCTGAAGGTACACTACCTGATGTAATCACTTGCGTCCAATTGGTTCCATCCCAAGTCCAAGTATCATTAAGGAATGTATTTCCTGATACTCCGCCAAATAAAACAGTTTGCTTTAGCTGAGAATCATAAGCAATTTGTCCAAAAGAACGCGCGGATGGTGAGGTAGTTGGAGATGCTTGCGTCCAATCTGTACCATTCCATAACCATGTATCACCATAATTCCCACTATTGGTATCCAATCCGCCAAACAATACGATTCCGCCTGCTACATTGTTAGCAGATGGTGCTGTAGCCATATAAGGAATACGCCGTACACCCGGGTTATGGGCTGGAGTCAATTTTGTCCAGTTCGTACCATCCCAAGACCATGTATCTGTACCGCCGCCATCTCCACCGTACATAATCAGTTTTTGCGTAACCGGATCGTAGGCAAGACCGCCACCACTGCGTGCTAAAGGAGTTGTAGCTGGATTTAATTGCGTCCATCCATTGCTATCCCAACGCCATGTTTGATTGTTACGAGACCCCGCTACTCCACCAAATAAAATTACGTTTTTATTGATAGGATCGTAGGCCATCAATGGCGCTGTACCAGCCAAAGGGTGGTTGTTAGTAGGCAAGCTAGACCATGTATAGGTCTTTGAATAGTCTACATTTGCAGCTGCGACTGCAAATCCCCCTGTGAATTCTGTGAATGTAACAGTCGTTAACAGAAAGCTTAAAAACAAAAGAGTTAGCTTCTTCAATACTTTGCGTTGGTTCAACGCAACCCCTCCCAAATGTGTAATTTAGTAAACTAATTGCAGCTACAAGTTAATTATCGTTAGCCCAAGTCAAAAAATGAATATTTATTTCAAATAATCAATAAAATTCCTCATTTTTTGGTGGAACTATAATAGTTTTATTTTAAAATCAACAGCCGATCATCGTTCGCGCCTGCTGTACCGCGTGCGGTGTTGTTTGTGATCACGTAAATCTTCCCATTGTGAATCGCCACATCGCGTACACGACCGACACCAGTCAAGATATTGCTCATCTTTTTGCTTACCGGATCAAATAGCTTCAGACTTTCGCCAGCAAGCGTGGCGACCAGAATCTTGTCGTCCGGTGTAGCGGCGATGCCGGATGGGGCGATAGCGGTGGTGCCGCCGACATAGACGGGTGCGGTAATGCCCTGAGCGGTTTCTTTGCCCATGACTTTTGGCCACCCGTAATTGGCACCTGCTTTGATCACGTTGATCTCATCCAATCCGGTGCGGTCGGTCTGGTTCGTGCCGGGAATCGGCGAGCCACTTGGACCGTGGTCGGAAGCGTACAATACGCCTTTGGATGTCCATGCCAGTCCTTGCGAATTGCGCAGTCCATAGGCGTAGACGTAGGAATTTTTGAAAGGGTTATCCTTAGGCACGGCGCCGCTTGAGGTCATGCGCAGGATTTTGCCGCCTAAGCTAGAGCGATCCTGCGACAGCTCGCGGCGGTTCGTTTCACCAGCAGTACTATACAGCAGACCATCTGGGCCAAAGGCGAGTCGTCCACCTTCATGGATCGTTCCGCCCGGAATGTTTTCCAATAGCGCCTTCTGTTCTTTCCAAACGCCACCGGTCAGTTTGATCTTCACGATGCGGTTGAATCCGGTTCCGTTCTGTTCATACGCATGGTAAATGTAAGCCGTACTATTGCTGGAGAATTTGGGATCAAGTACAAATCCGGTCAGACCTGCTTCGCCAACGACACGCAGCGCTTTCTTAGTCTGAATCTTTTGCACGGTTTGTTTGCCGTTCTTGATCTGCACGATGCCACCACCACGCTGTGTGATGTATACGGTATCGCCGGAAAATTGGATCGACCATGGGATATCCAGCTTCGTTGCTGCTGTAGTGTAGCCGCCTTTCAGCGAATCGGTAATGCTAGTGTTTTGCTTCGTTGTCGAAGCTGTCGTTTTGGAAGTTTCCGTTGTACCGGAAGATGTACCTGCTGATATGCCAGCAGATGAAGAAGTGTCAGACGATGGCTGCGATGAAGATGTCATTTTGTCAGTTGTATCTTTGGTGTTCGATGTTGAAGATGTAGGCGACGTAGCCTCTGTATTGGATGAACTCGACGAGGCGGACGGTTCCGCCAACGCACCGGTCAGTTGGGATTGCGACGCACAGGCAGAGACGGGCAGGGCGGCAAGCAGCAAAGCTGCGATTAATATTTTTCCTTTTGGATACATATTAAGCATTATATTCCTCCTTCGCTCTTTTTCAATTTTTACCCATAGATAGAGGTAAGAACCGGAATTCACGGAATCCGTAGCATTTCGTTGTAAAAAGAGGCACAGCCCTAGTGTACACTACGATGGATATACACCGGATCATCGCTAAATGCAAAATACAGGCACTCCCATCTGACCAGAAATGTTTTTCTAGATCATAGGGAATGCCTGTATTAGAGCTGTTGCTGTTTATGCAAAAGCGTATCCTATACGTTCGTATCCAATGCCAATGACATATCAACCCTCATATCAAGCGCGTGCATTGGAAGTCTGCGTCTGTACTGCTTTTTGAACACCATTCTCCTCAATCTCTTCTAGCGTATGACCGTGCGTTTCCGGTACACGCGTGCGGATGAACAGAATGCCGAGCAGACAGATGACACCAAAGATGCAAAATACGGTCTGCTGCGACATCGAGGCGGTCATGATTGGGAATAGCAGTCCGACCAGCCACGAGCCGATCCAGTTAAACGATGATGCTACACCGGACGCCTGACCACGAATCGCGAGCGGGAAAATCTCACCGACGATAACCCATGTCAGCGGTGCCCATGTGAACGAGTACGCTGCGACATAGATGGACAGGAACACGACGATCATAATCGGATTGCTATTCGGCATGATCCAGCTGATCACCGCTGGCAGGATAAAGGAAAGACCCATCACCGTACCGCCCAGTGTCAGCAGTGTCCGGCGTTTGAATTTATCCGCGATCAGCAGGAATACGAGCGAGCCGATCACGAGAATAATTCCTTGAATGATCGGCCACAGCAGTGCCGAGCTTGCAGATGTACCAGTTGCCTTTTCCACGATCAGCGGAATGTAGTAGAAGATTGCGTTAGCACCTTGAAACTGTTGGAATGCAGCGACACCGACACCAGCGATGACAAGATAGCGGTACTTGCCGCTGAATAGCTTGCTCCACGATGCGCTGACTGCACTTTTCTCTTGCTTGGCAGTGTCCTGAATTTGTGCCAGTTCGGCATCAATTTCATGTGCTGGACGGATATAGCTCAGCACTTTGCGTGCTTCGTCGATCTTATTGTGTTTGACTAGAAAACGCGGCGATTCTGGCAGACGCAGTACACCAAAGTACAGAATGAGCGCTGGTACGGCAGCCAGACCGAGCATCAGGCGCCATGCCATGACTTCCGGCAGATCTTTGAGCAAAAAGTCGACCACATACGATAGCAGCATACCAGATACGATCATCGTCTGGTTAATACCGGACAAGCGTCCACGCAGCTTGGCGGGAGCCATCTCCGACATGTACGCGGGTACGAGCGCCGAAGCGGCACCGACTGCCAGACCGAGGAACATGCGTACGAAGATCAGATAATACGAACCGTTATGCGGCGCTATCGCCGATAGCACAGAGCCAACCACGAATACGAGCGCTGACAGCAGAATCATGCGCCGTCGACCGAGACGGTCGGACATTTGCCCTGCTAACGCACCGCCGAAGATCGCCCCGAACATGACAGAAGCGGTAATCCAGCCGATAATGCCCGCGCTATCTTGCAAGCCCCAGTCACTTTGCAGAAATGGGAGCGCGCCTGTCATGACACCGATATCGTAACCGAACAGAATCCCGCCAAACGAACCGAAAAAGTAGATAAATCGACTTGAGATTGTTTTGCTGTCTTGCATTGTTTCCATCTCCTCATCCGGACAATGAACGCCTGCGGTCTACCGCATGATCATTCATTCCCACTGTTGATATCCATCTCTCTCTGTATAAAAATATGGAAACCCCAATTGGATTCGCGCTTACATGTTGTTGAATTGTCGTACATCCCGGATATGAAGCTATGGAAATATGAACATGATACGCTCAATAGCGTATATGGTTGTCCCTTTTGCCCACCTAATATGACCAAATAAAAAACAGTCTTTGCGCAGGTATTCTGTCCTTCTTCCAGCGCGTGCGCCTTCCGATGTGACAGTGTATTCCTGTGCAAAGACTGTTTCGTGATCGCCAAATATATAGCGTTTGCAAAACCAGGTTTCTTCTGTCATCTCTTGGGCGTCTTAGGTGAACTTCTGGTATGGGATAAGATAACCGGAACGCTGGATAACAGATCGTCCCGGTCATCTGGTAACTCTTATGATGGGTATTACTTGATGACTACATACTCCAGACCAACCAGCTTCGCGTAGCTGACGATCTGATCGGTAGTCAGGTTCAGGGAAACGACAGTATGGTGACCGCCGCCATTTTCGATCCATGCTCTCACGCCGTCTTGGAAGTTCGGTTTCACTTCCCACAGTACGCGTGCTACCGGAAGCTTCGGAGCGGGAACGGTTGGTTCGAATGCGGATACTTCGTTGATCAGCAGCTTGTAATGTGTACCGAAGTCTGCCATCGAGACAACGACACCTTCACCAGCTTTGCCGTCAAATACGAGACGTGCTGGGTCTTCACGGTCGCCGATGCCGAGTGGAGATACGACGATCTTCGGTTTGCTGCTTGCCAGCGTTGGGTCAACTTCCAGCATATGCGATTGCAGAATCGCTTCCTGTCCTTCGCCCAGCTCGTAGGTGTAATCTTCCATAAAGCCAGTATTTTCGTTATGGCTCATAATTTTCAGCAGGCGATCCAGAGCGGCTGTTTTCCAGTCGCCTTCACCAGCAAAACCGTAGCCCTGCGCCATCAGACGCTGTACAGCAAGACCCGGCAATTGCTTCATACCATGCAGATCTTCAAAGTTGGTTGTGAACGCGGTATAGCCGCCTTGATCGAGGAAGCGCTTGATCGCAATCTCATAGCTTGCTTGTACACGTACGCTAGCTTCCCAGTCTTCTTTGCTGTTGGTGCCATAGTCGAATTCATACAGCTCGCCGTATTGAGACAGCAGCTCGTCGATTTCTTGCTCAGTAACCGCGTTGATCACTTCTACCAGATCGCCGATACCGAAGTAGTCGACTGTCCAGCCGAATTGAATTTGCGCTTCTACTTTGTCGCCTTCGGTTACGCCAACGTTACGCATGTTGTCGCCGAAGCGTGCCACTTTGATATTGAAGCTTTCGTTGTACGCAACAGCTACATCCTGCCAATCAGCGATTTGCTGTTGGACAGCTGGGCGCTCCCAATAGCCGACTACGATTTTGTTTTGTTTGTTCAGACGAGCATTGATAAAGCCGTATTCACGGTCACCGTGTGCCGCTTGGTTCAAGTTCATAAAGTCCATGTCGATCGTTGCCCACGGAATATTTTCGTTATATTGTGTTGCCAGATGCAGCAGTGGTTTTTGCAGCAGCTTCGTACCGCGAATCCACATTTTGGCTGGAGAGAAGGTGTGCATCCATGTGATCACGCCTGCTACTTCGTCGCGGTAGTTAACTTCTTTCATAATTTCGGTGATTTTGTCCGCGCTGACAGCGAGATCTTGCAGGACGAGCGGGTAAGGCAATACGCCGCTGGCATTGAGAGAATCCGCGATCTTCTGTGCGTTATCTTTGACCTGTCCGAGTGCTTCTTCACCATAAAGATGCTGGGAACCTACGACGAACCAGAATTGCTTGTCTGTTGCTGTTGACATGAAATCATCCTCTTTTCGCTAAAGTTATATACAATCCATATTTCAAGTATCAAACTGGTATGTTACGTAGTTTGGAATGAACATCATGGTCTATTTCTGTCCGTAGTACGCATCCTTGCCGTGCTTGCGCAGGTAATGCTTGTCGAGAATATTTTGCGGTAGCTCCTGAGCAAAATGGTTCAATTGACGCGCGTACAGATTCATTTTGCACACTTCTTCCAGCACGACGCTGTTCACGACAGCAGACTTGGCATCCTTGCCCCATGTGAACGGTGCATGACCGTGCAGCAGAACCGCCGGAATTGCCATCACATCCAGACCACGCTTTTCAAACGTCTCGATGATCACGTTGCCCGTCTCGGCTTCATACCCGCGATCCACCTCATCCTTGTTCAGGAAACGCGCACATGGCACCGCACCATAAAATGTATCGGCGTGCGTCGTCCCCATCACTGGCACATCCAGACCGGCTTGCGCCCAGATCGTTGCCCAAGTGGAATGCGTATGCACGATACCGCCGATTTGCTCGTAATGCTTGTACAGCACCGCATGGGTCGCTGTATCAGAAGAAGGACGCATCTCGCCTTCCACCACATTGCCGTCCAGATCGACAACGACCATATCGCTTGGCTTCATCGTTTCGTAGCTAACACCGCTCGGCTTAATGACGAACAATCCGCTCTCACGATCGACCGCGCTTGCGTTGCCCCATGTGAATTTCACCAGACCGTGCTTCGGCAATTCCAGATTCGCTTCATAGACTTCCTGTTTGAGTTGTTCTAACATGATTGGTTTCCTCCGTTCTCCAGCAGATGATCGACAGCAGCTTGCTCAATCGCCAGACCTTGCTGATACCGCTCAATAAAGGTTTCAAATCCTCTGACATCGGCTGCAACTGGTGCAACCTGCTCGCCTTCCACATCGTGGAATACTTTGTTTTCCAAATAGTCATCCAGACGTTCGCTCTCGTCCTTGTTGATCATGTAGGACGCCAGCAGTGCCATACCCCATGCGCCGCCTTCACCAGCAGTCGACATGACCGAGATCGGTACATTCATTGCTGCTGCAACGATACGCTGCCCAACGACCGGTGTTTTGAACAAGCCGCCGTGTGCCAGAATGCTATCGATTACGACATGCTCGTTTTTGGTCAAAATATCCATTCCGATCTTGAGTGCGCCGAATGCGCTGAACAGATGGGTGCGCATAAAGTTCGCTAGATTGAAGCGACTTTCCGGCGAGCGAACGAACAGCGGGCGCCCTTTGTCGATACCGGTAATATTTTCGCCGGAATAGTAGCCGTAGCTGAGCAATCCACCGCCATCTGGATCGGCTTCGAGCGCTTTATTGAACATGACGCTGAACAGCTTCGCACTGTCTGCTTCATAACCCATCGCTTCGGCAAATTCACGGAACAATCCGATCCATGCGTTAATATCACTGGAGCAGTTGTTGGCGTGTACCATGCCGACCGGGCTACCATCTGGCGTCGTCACCAGATCAATCTCCGGGTACACTTTGGACAATTCCTTTTCTAATACGATCATCGCAAATACCGATGTACCGACCGAGATGTTACCCGTGCGCTTGCGTACGCTATTGGTCGCGACCATACCCGTCCCGGCATCGCCCTCTGGCGGACAAAGCGGAATGCCTTCCTGCAAATGCTGTGCCGGATCAAGCAATCTCGCGCCATCCGCAGTCAACGTTCCGGCAACTTCACCAGCGCGATACACTTGTGGCAACAGATCTTCCAGCTTCCACGGATACCCTTTGCCTGACACATGCTCGTCAAACTGCTTGACCATATCCGGGTGATAATTGTGACTGGATTCGTCAATTGGGAACATACCGGATGCATCGCCGATGCCGATTGCTTTGCTGCCAGTTAGTAGCCAGTGTATGTAACCGCCCAGTGTAGTCAGGAATGTCAGTTGCGGTACATGGGATTCCTCGTTCAGAATCGCCTGATACAGATGGGCAATACTCCAGCGTTCGGGAATATTGAATTGGAACAGCTCCGTCAGTTCTTTTGCCGCCTGACCGGTTGTCGCATTACGCCAAGTGCGGAATGGAACGAGCAGCTTGCCGTCATTGTCGAGGGCGACATACCCGTGCATCATCGCTGAGAAGCCGATCGAACCGACCTTCTCCAGCGTAATCCCGTATTGCTGCTGCACATCCTGCTTCATCTCGCGGTATGCGGTTTGCAGACCCGTAATAATGTCCTGCTGATCGTACGTCCAATATCCGTCCTTCAGCTGGTTCTCCCATTCATAGCTACCGGAAGCAATACTCTCAAACTGCTCATTGATCAGAACTGCCTTGATCCGGGTCGATCCAAATTCGATTCCGAGCGATGTTGCACCGCTGGCGATACTATCCTTTACGTCCACCTGACTCATGATCACGTATTCCCCTCTCCCAAATGCGCTGGATATGCTTGTCCGCACTCCGCATCCTGCCTGCATCTATGAACTGCTTGCCGGATCATTGCTATTTGCTGTGCTGTTATACAATCAGATTCCGTCATGCGCCAGAAAAGCGCTTACCGGATAATGTACATACCATATGTTGTTGTTTACGTTCTATATCTCGTTGATGCTGCTAAATGATGAGCATCAATGTGAGTAGAGCGCATACATAATTACAATTTGAATCATTCTATTGAGTCTCTACAAAACGCCATAAAACGAGTGATTACGCGGCATTCATGCCTATATTACTGCAATCTCCACCATCGTAACGCTAAAAGAAGGCGTTTTCTTTTGCTAACATTGTTCAGTATAGATATTGTACGTACATTTGTCAATTTCACAATCATCCTGTATCGCTAATGACCAAAGAAAACGCTTCACTAACAAAATAAATGCTTCTTTTTACTACTTTATCCTGCAAAATTCACCTTTTTACGTTTAACTCCAGACTTGACTATTACATATGTACGTACATTTCATTTGTATAAAGCATATATCAATAGTTTCACATTATTTGTATACATCTATCAAAAACTGCTGATATTTACTCATTTTCATTGACATCGGTTTTGTGAAAAAGCTATATTGAGTGAGGTTGATAATCATTATCATGTTCTATCTATCGTTATCTGTGCTATCCATATACTCAGTTAACAGATTTCATTGCCATACATAGCGTTATCAACTCAATTTATGCATTACGGAAGGGGTTCCTCATAATGAACAGACACACATTTTCCTCGTTGGCTCTGATTCTGTCGGCTCTGCTGATGTTCGTCGTGGTTGGTTGTTCAAACAATCAGTCCACCAATACGGCAACACCAGCTGCCAGCGAAGCAAGTACATCCGAAACGGCGGCGACTGCAACCGATGATGTTCAATATCCGATCACGATCAAACATGCACTGGGCACAACCGTCATTGAGAAAAAACCGGAACGCGTCGCTACTGTGCAATGGGCAAATCAGGACGTGGCGCTGGCACTGGGCGTTGTACCAGTCGGCTTCTCCGCAGCGAACTTTGGCGTGCAGGATGACAGCGGCATTTTGCCATGGACAGCGCAAAAGCTGAAAGAGCTGGGCGCGACCAATCCGAACGTATTTCAAGATACAGACGGACTTGATTTTGAAGCGATCTCTGATTCCAAGCCAGATGTCATTCTGGCAGCATACTCCGGTATTACGCAGGAAGATTACCATCTGTTGAGCCAAATTGCTCCTGTTGTCGCTTATCCGACAGCACCGTGGGCAACAACATGGCGTGAACAAGTCACACTGAATGCAACCGGTATGGGCATGGCAAAAGAAGGCGAACAGCTGATCAAGGATACCGAAGCGCTGATCAACGACAAAGTAAGCGCCTATCCACAAATCAAAGGCAAAAAAGTCGTTTGGGTAAACTTCTCTGCTGATGATCTGTCCAAGCTGCACATCTACACACCGGTCGATTCCCGCGTCTCGTTCCTGTATGAACTCGGCATGGAGTACCCGGAAAGTGTAACCAAGCAAATTACCGATCCTACTAGCTACTCTCTTAATCTGAGTGCGGAAAATGCAGAAGCGTTAAACGATGCCGATCTGATCGTCGGTTATGGCGATGACAAGCTGTATCAAGCAGTCAAAGCTGATCCGTTGTTGGGTAAAATTCCAGCAATTCAACGTGGCTCGGTTGCCTTCATCTCCAGTGATACACCGCTGGTTGCTGCCGGTACACCAAACCCGCTGTCCATTTCATACACAATTGATGAGTATCTGAAGTTGATTGGCGATGCGCTCGACAAAAACAATGGATAATATAGCGACTCCGCATACCGAGCAGCCGCGTCGCCATCTGCCGCAGCATTGGGCACTGGTGATAATCCTATGCATGATTTTGCTAGTTGTCAGCATTGTCGCTTCGCTAATGCTCGGTTCACGACCGATTTCGTTTCGAGAATTGATCGACGGTTTGTTTCATCCAAATGCGCAGTCATACGGTGCCAACATCGTGCGCAAGCGCATCTCACGCACGGTATTCAGTCTGTTCTGCGGCGGCGCGCTCGGAGTATCCGGCGCGCTGATGCAGTCGGTCACCCGCAATCCGCTCGCCGATCCGAGTATTCTCGGCGTGAATACGGGTGCTTCGCTGTTCGTCGTGTGCGGCATTGCTTTTCTGAATATTAGCAGTCCGAATCAGTACATCTGGCTGGCATTGGTCGGAGCAGCATTGACCGCTGTACTTGTATTCGGTATTGGCTCCATGGGGCGTGGCGGTGCTACGCCCATTAAACTTGTTCTAGCTGGAGCCGCCATCAGTGCGGCTCTATCTTCATTTGTAACGGCGATTCTGATTCCGCGCTCGCATGTGATGGATCAGTTTCGGTTCTGGCAGGTAGGCAGTGTGGGTTCGGCGACGTGGAGCGGGATTATGACCTTTTTGCCATTTCTGATTATCGGGCTGATTATTGCCTTCATTACGGCTCCGGCGTTGAATGCGCTGGCGCTGGGCGATGAGGTCGCAACTGGACTCGGGGTGCGTACAGGCACACTGCGTATGATCGCTGCGCTAGCGGGCGTATTGTTATGCGGTGCGGCAACAGCACTGGCGGGACCAATCGGCTTTATCGGGCTGTTGTCTACCCATCTGGTACGGCTATTGATCGGACCGGATCTGCGATTCGTGATTCCGATGTCGGCGCTGGCGGGCGCGATTATTTTGACAATTTCTGATGTGGGCGGCAGGTTGGTCGGTAATCCGGGCGAGCTGGAGGTTGGGGTCGTGACTGCCTTTATTGGGGCGCCGATTCTGATCATGCTGGCGATGCGCTCCAAGGTGAGGTCCTTATGAGTACACAGACGATCTCCTTTATTCGTACCGGACGTCAGCAGCGCCGCCGTCGCTGGATGCTGGTGACTGTATCGCTCGCCGTTCTTGCCTTTGCGTTATGTTGTGCGATGCTAATGCTCGGCAATACGATCTATCCGCTGCCTGACGTGCTGCGCGCCTTGACGGGGGGGAAGATTCAGGGCGTGTCGTTTGCCGTCAGTACGATTCGATTGCCGCGTATGCTGGCGGGGCTGCTGGCAGGCTTTGCTTTTGGAATCGCTGGTTATGTATTTCAAACGATGCTGCGTAATCCACTTGCCAATCCGAATGTGATCGGCATTACATCCGGGTCGAGTGCAGCGGCGGTATTCTGTATCGCTATTTTGCAAACGAGCGGTGCCGTCGTTTCGGTCGCGGCGGTAGTTGCCGGATTGGTGACGACATTGTTCATTTACATGCTGTCGCGGGGCAAATCCTTTTCCATCGGGCGGCTTATTCTGACCGGAATCGGGATTCAGGCGATGCTGGATGCAGTGATCTCGTATTTGCTACTAATCAGTTCGGAAAAGGACATTCCGTCCGCGCTTCGCTGGCTGACCGGTAGTCTCAACGGCTCGCAATTGGATGAATTGCCACCACTGCTCATCCTTGTGCTGATCGGCACACCGATTGTACTGGTGCTGGGACGACATCTGGATATGCTAGAGCTAGGAGAACAGGCGGCATCCTCGCTTGGTGTTAGTACAGATCGGACGCGAATTGCACTGATTGTGAGTGCCGTGTGTATGGTCGCGATGGCAACTGCTACGACCGGACCAATTGCCTTTGTCTCGTTTCTAGCGGGACCGATTGCGCGGCGATTGGTTGGGGTAGGCTTCTCCAATGTGCTGCCAGCGGGACTGGTTGGTGTGAATCTGGTGCTCGCTGCCGATCTGATCGGACAATTTGCCTTTGCGTATCGGTTTCCGGTGGGAGTCATCACTGGACTGATCGGAGCGCCGTATCTCGTCTTCTTGTTAATCCGTATGAATCAAAGGGGCGAACTATAATGAAACCAACACATACGTTTCGGGCAGAGCAGATTGTCGCAGGGTACGAGAACAAAACGGTCATTCACGGTATCGACCTATCCATCCCCGGCAATCAGATCAGCGTGATGATCGGTGCCAATGGTTGCGGCAAGTCCACGCTGCTGAAGACAATGGCGCGCCTGATCAAGCCGCAATCCGGCAGTGTGACGCTGAACGACCAACCTATCGGCAAAATCCCATCCAAGCAGCTGGCACGCGTGATCGGACTACTGCCGCAATCGCCCATTGTACCGGAAGGCATCACCGTTGCCGATCTAGTCGGACGCGGACGCTTCCCGCATCAATCGCTGTTCAGTGGCTGGAGCAAAAAGGATTATGAAGCAGTCGCGGAAGCGATGGATATTATGGATATAACCGAGTTTGCCAATGCTAATATCGACGAGCTATCTGGCGGGCAGCGTCAGCGCGTGTGGATTGCTATGGCGCTAGCACAGGAAACCGATATTCTGTTTCTCGATGAACCGACGACGTTTCTGGATATTACGTATCAGGTGGAGATTCTGGATCTATTGACCGATCTGAATCGCAAGCATGGCACGACGATTGTGATGGTGCTGCACGATATTAATCTATCAGCGCGTTATGCTGATCATATCTTCGCCCTGCACACCGGACGGCTGATTGCACAAGGTTCACCTGCGGATGTGATTACGAGTGAGCGGGTGAAGGAGATTTTTGGACTGGATTGTACGGTCATTCCCGATCCGGTATCTGGCTCGCCGATGGTCGTGCCGAAGGGGCGGTATCATTTCAAGGCGGAATCACATGCTTTGCTTGATTAGCTTGGCTTCAAGTTGATAATAAACGAAATCAAACACCACCGTGAGCATAGGGAATCTTGCCATAATGCGCTACGGTGGTGTTTATTATATTAGCGAAGAATTTAGATGTAATCCAATGATTGTGGGATACACATTATCATTGTGATAAACATACAGTGACCACCTTCTTTTACTAATTTGGATTTTGCTTTACTAAAGAATACGTCAATCGGGGTATGATATAGCTTTCTTTTTATGTAAAATATACCTCAACACGTATATATTGGAGTTTATCTATAGGTATGGGGACAATGATTTACTGCTTCAGCCATATATCGCCCATGTTGTATCGCTACATAATCAAGATCCATTTTAGAAAGGATGATTCTGAGAATGGCAAGCTATTACCTATCCAATACTTTAAATTTGGGCGCAGCCTTTTTCCCGCTCCTTACATTACTTCCATGGATACTCGGCATCGTCCTGATGGCAGTTGGACTCTATTTCCTAATTAAAATCGGAAATCGATTAATCAAACTGATTGATCTGAGTATTGATGAAAAGAAACGCAATCGTTACATCGCCAACTTTCCTTCCAACGAAGATCAGACCAAATAATTGGTACAGACCCAGATCTAGTATACCGTTGTTAAAAAACGTACAGGCATACCCGCATCTACATGGTAAAGCAGATGTATTGCATCATCATGCTTTATCGTTCGCTATCTTCTCTAAATGAACAAAATAAAAAGGCAGTCAGCCCAACCGTTGTCGGATCAAGTACCTAGTTGATTCGTTCATTGGGCTACTGCCTTTTTTAATACAAAGTACAGATACGAATGCACTCCATACCATATCATACAAGCATCACTTTATACGCTCTCTTCCATCAGCAATTTGCATACAGATAATCCGCAACGTATACAAGAACTACACGCCGATATGACCCATTCGCCAACATCCAAATCACCTGCAAGCAGTCTACGCGATCGGCGTGCCATTCGGCACGTCAAATTCCGGCTGCAACAGAATCACATCGCCTTCGCCCGGTACGCCGCCCAGCACTAGCACTTCCGAATCGAACCCGGCAATCCGGCGCGGTGGAAAATTCACAACCGCGACCACCTGCCGACCGACCAGTTGCTCTGCTTCATACCGCTTCGTCAGCTGCGCACTAGAACGCTTCACACCAACTTCTTCTCCAAAATCAATCTCTAGCTTGATCGCAGGCACTCGCGCTTTGGCGAAAAACTCTGCTCCTATCACCGTGCCTACCCGAATATCCAGCTTCAACAAATCTTCAAATGTTGCCATATATCCCACTCCTATCATGATCACTTGTGTAGGCATCATACCATCCGGCATATATTTCATGCCAAATCTGACTCCATTCTATTTGCCAATGGAATTCACCTGATCGGTTCATCCACCGGTACATAGTCCGCTATCGGACGTTTCAGCGATTGTAACCAGAAGTACATGCCCATGCCTAGCAATGTGAGCAGTCCGCCGGTAAATTGAAACGCCGACATCTGCTCACCCAGAAACAGATACGCCATCACAATCGCGAGTACCGGCTCGCCGATAATGCCCACCGACACTGTCGTCGCTCCAATCGATGGAAGCAGCAGATTGAAAATATACTGCCCGAACATCGTCGGAATGATCGCCAATAGCAGGAAGTACGTCCAGTCCGCACCAGAGTATCCGGTCAGCGGCAACTGATTCCACAAACTATACACCAGCAGCATACTACCGCCGATCAGAAAGACGATCACACTATACAGATTGGCGTTCATTTTGCGACTGACCTTTTGCCCGACTAGAAAATACGCCGAAACTGCCAGCGTCCCGATCAACGACAACGCATCACCGAACAGCGCTTGCCGCGATACGCCAATATCGCCCCATGCAATAATGACCGAGCCGAATAACGCCGCCACTAGACAGAGAACCTTCGCTATCCCCACCCGCTCCTTGAACATAAAATACGAACCAATCATTACAAACAACGGCTGTAACGCCAAAATGACCATCGAGCTTGCCACCGACGTATGCACGAGCGACTCCATCCAGAATAGAAAGTGCATGCCCAGCAGCAATCCTGCCGCAATCACACTGCCCCAATCGCTTGCGTTCAACCGTAGCGTGCGCAGCGTACGCCATGGCACGAGCGGCAGCATGATTAGTACGGAGATGTACAGTCGGTACATGCCCGCCACCGCAGTCGGCGTATCCGACATCTTGATCAGAATGGACGAGATCGATACCGACAAAATGCTAATAAACAGCAATACATACGGATGAATACCCCAAAACATCTTACGATTGTTCATTACCATGCCTCCATATTCATAGAGGTCTTATCCGAACGTCTGTGCACAGGCTATAGAGATAAGCCTTAGATCTGATATAATAATATCACCGTTTTCTGTTTCTCGGTGTAAGGATATCCTTCATTTATATCGAAATATCGTCATCTATATATGCAAAATATCAAATGCAGCAAAGGAGAACCCTTATGAGCAAACCTCTATTCGAACATATCGCCTACCCCGACGACTCCTTCCCTTACATCATGTACACCCATACCACCCACAACAGCATCCCCGAAGGGCGCGGCTTTAACGATCTGCACTGGCATGACGAGCTACAAATTACCCTCGCCACCCGTGGCAAGCTCATCATTCAGGTGAACGGCATCGACCACCATCTAGAGCAGGGACAGGCGATTCTGATCAACAAAGGCATTTTGCATATCGCTACATATTTGGAACACGACGGACAGTACGCCAGCTTTAATTTTCCCGAAAAGCTGCTATCCTTCTACGGCGATAGCGTAATGGAAAAGAATTACGTAACGCCTTACACCAACTCATCCCTCGTTTCGCTAGATATCCGAGGTGACCACGACTGGGAACATGCCATTCTGGATATGCTATGGGAGATGAAACGTACATTCGAGATCGCTGGTGCAAGCTGGGGCTGGCAATATGAAGTATCGATCAAGACACTACAGCTGTGGTTCACGCTAATTTCCCATATTCCATTGTCCACCGAGCAGTTGCCCAAACATGCCAAACAGCAGCAGGAGCGATTGCAGCTCATGCTGAGTTACATTCACCAACACTTTGTTGATCCCATCACGCTGCAACAAATCGCCGACATCGCACATCTGAGCGTATCCGAATGCACCCGCAGCTTCCGCAAAACGATCCATATGACGCCCTACGACTACCTGATCAAATACCGACTAAAAAAGAGCTGCGATCTGCTGCTCAGTACGGACGATACGATTACCGAAGTCGCACAGCGCGTCGGGTTTAATCATGTGAACCATTTTATCCAGTCGTTCAAAAAGGCATATGAGCAAACGCCAAAGGAATATCGGAAAGCAAGATTGCAACAGGCACATTCACAATGATCGTCATTGCCAAGCATTAGGCACTTGGTTACTTTCAACACGGACAGAGTGCTCCTGAATGCAAAAGAGACAAAGCGAAATCCAATACCAAACAGCTCTATGCATATATAGATCATAGAGCTGTTCGCACATACCATTATGATTGCAGTTTGTATATTTGAAGATGAGCTGTACTGCATACTCCTACTCGTATGAAATAGGTGCATTTGTTTGCACTGTGTTTCGTATGCCATTTCTGGACATAATAGTTTCTTTGATAGCTGTCACGGCATGTTTGACACTCCGCTATCATTCATCTGCAACTTACGTATTCGTCGTCTCCAACACCGGCTCACTGTCTCTTTTTCGCCCGCGAAGCTGGTACAATACCAGCAGCAAAATAAACCAAATCGGTGTACATAACAGCGCCGGACGCGTCTCACCAGAGATGAGCATAATGACCAGAATACCCGCAAATAACGCCAGTACTACATAATTGATCCATGGTGTAAATGGTGCTTTGAAGCGCGACGTCGCATGCAGCTCCGGGCGAATTCGTTTATACCGAATATGGCACACCAGAATGACACCCCACACCCAGATAAAACAAATGGCACTGATCGTCGTCACAATCTCAAACGCCTGTCCCGGTAACAGCTTGCTCAGTAGCGCACCACCAGAGATCACAATCGTAGAGAGGAACAGCGACTGACTTGGCACATGATTGCGGTTCAGTCTGCCCAGTCGCTGTGGAGCCTGCCCCTTACGGCTCAAATTGTACAATATGCGACTTGTCGAGAACATGCCGCTGTTGCAAGCGGAAGCCGCCGACGTCAGCACGACAAAGTTAATAATGCCCGCTGCCACCGGAATACCGACCAGCGTAAACGTACGGACAAATGGACTTTCCGACGGACTCAGCTGTGTCCATGGATTAATGCACAGCAGCACGAACAGCGCGCCGACATAGAAGAACAGAATGCGCAGCGGAATTTTGTTGATTGCCGCTGGAATACTTTTCTCCGGGTTGGCGGTTTCTGCTGCCGATACACCGACCAGCTCTACGCCAACATAAGCGAATACGACCATCTGGAACGAGAACAGGAAGCCCGACACGCCATTCGGGAATATGCCGCCATGCTCCCATAGATTGCGTACCGATACGGTACCCGCATCCGTGCGGAAACCCATCACCAGCAGTACAATACCTAGCCCAATCAGCGCCAGAATCGTAATGACCTTGATCAAGGCAAACCAGAATTCCAGCTCCCCGAAATTTTTGACGGTCATTAGGTTCAGACCTAACAATACGATCAGACATAGCACCGCTGGCATCCACTGCGGAATATCAAACCAGTACTGCACGTACACGCCAACCGCGATCACATCCGCCATCGCCGTCATAATCCAGCAAAACCAATACGTCCAACCCGTCACAAACGCCGCGCGCGGTCCCAAATAATCCTCCGCAATATCGGTAAATGACTGGTAGCCCGCCTTGGATAATAGCAATTCCCCCAGCGCCCGCATTACGAAAAAAATCGCCATCCCGACGATCAGATACGTGAGAATAATCGAAGGTCCCGCCTTCTCAATCGCTTTGCCGGAGCCGAGAAATAGCCCCGTTCCAATCGTTCCTCCAATTGCAATCAACTGAACATGCCGGTTGGCAAGTTCTCGTTTTAATCCTGTCTGTGTCATCGTGTGTCCCCCTTGATCTCCTATCTTTCTATAAAAAACAATAAAAAAAGAGACTGGATATCATCCAATCTCTCAGCGCACAAGAATAACAAAATACATACGTGCCCCGCAGCATATACGTCGCCGCATGACACCTATCTATTCGTACTCTTCTGTCCGTTTGCCTGAGATTGTGAACCCTTCGGCGCTGCGGTGTACCCGCAGTCTCTCCAGAAGCTGCTCCTGCTGTAGTGTGATCCACAGCAATCATAGCCCTTAAATATATGAAGTTAGTTAGGCATTACTGCCATTCCGATATGTTAACATAGTACCGCCAATGTGAGCAATGGATCAGTGAAAAAAGTTACACATCCATATTCTGCTCCACAATCACCTGCTCAATCCCTAGCAAAATCACCTTCAGTCCAAAATCAAACGCCCGATCACTTCCCATCAGCTCAAACAGCTCATTCTGGAACATGCGCCGGAACAGCCACGTATCCTGATCCGGCATCGAATCCATCACCTGCATCATATGATCGCCCATCGTAGACTGCTGCTCCTGACTCATGATCTCCACATTACGCTGATGCTGATAATGATCCAGCACAAAATAAAACACAAAGTTGATCAGCGTCGTCACAACCTGCATCTTCTGATCCTGCGCCAGCGGTGTTTCCTCTACACAAGAGAGCATCCGGTTGGTGAAGCGGATAATGTCCGGATCATGCGGCAGCGTCATCATCATAAGCTGTGTGGAGCACGGATAGCGGCTCAATACATCACGCGTAGTAACGGCAAGTTCGGTCAGCTGCTGCTTCCAATTGCCCTCGCTATGCAGCTCATCCACGATCACTTTAGATACATGATTCGCCAGCCGCTGGTATAACTGCTGCTTGCTTTTAAAATGCCAGTATAGCGAAGGCGCCTGAATGCCGAGCCGATCGGCAAGCCGCCGCATACTTAATTTCTCAATGCCGTCTTCCCCGAGAAGCTCCCACGACGCTTCAAGAATCTTATCCTCTGAAATTTGAGGCTGCTGCTTTTTCATCTATATCCATCCCTCGAAAAATTTTATCTAACACTGTAAGTTTATGCTTTACAAGCATCTCATCCCATGATAACATCTAACAGTGTAAGGCTCAACTAACACTGTAAGGCAATCATTGATAGACCAAATATTTCAACAGCCAAATTATCTACAGAAAGCAGGAATCCCCATGGATACAGAAAATCTGCACTATTTTGAAAAAGCCCCTATCGCCAAAGCCGTCGCCCACTTTGCCGTTCCGATGATGCTTGGTACATCCATGAGCGTCATCTACTCCATCCTAAACGCCTACTTCCTCGGCACGCTGCACAATACAGCGATGCTGACCGCGCTGGCGCTAACTTTGCCGTTGTTCGCCATCATCATGGCACTCGGCAACCTGATCGGTATGGGCGGCGGTACATTCATCTCCCGTCTGCTTGGTGAAAAGCGCTACGACGACGCCAAGCACGTTTCGTCCTTCGCCTTTTACAGCAGTCTGCTGCTCGGTCTACTCGTCATTCTCGTCGGACTGCCGCTAGTGGATATGATCACTTCCGGGCTGGGCGCGACGACCGAATCGTTCGCATTTACCAAAGACTACGTGACCGTCATGCTGATCGGCTCTCCCGTCGTCGTCCTATTCTTCACTCTGGAAAATATCGTGCGCGCGGAAGGATCGGCAATTACGTCCATGATCGGTATGATTCTGAGCGTTGCCGTCAATATCGTACTGGATGCACTCGCTATCTTCGTACTCCACTGGGGTGTGACCGGCGTCGCTGCTGCTACCGTAGTCTCGAATCTGGTCGCAAGTGCCTTTTACACGCATCATCTGGGCTTCAAAAGCCAATTTCTAAGCGTGTCGATCCAATGGTTCAAAGCCAGCAAAGAGATCATGAGCAATGTCTTCAAAATCGGTGTACCTGTATTTATCATGAGTGTGTTCCTTGGTGCGATGTCGCTGATCCTGAACTATTTTCTGATTGAATACGGCGATGCTTCGGTTGCCGCTTACGGCATCTCGTCGAGATTGCTGCAATTTCCAGAGTTTATTCTGATGGGATTGTGTGAAGGGGTCGTGCCTCTGATCGCCTTCTCGTTCACCGCGAATAAACTGCGGATGAAGCAAACGGTCGGATTTACGATTAAAGTCATTGTGGCTATGGCACTGGTGTTTGGCGTAGTGGTATATGCGGTATCGGATCATCTAATCGGCTGGTTTACGAACGATCCGCAGTTGATTGTGATGGGCAGTTATATTTTGCATGTGACGTTCTTGTCGCTGTTCATTACTGGCATGACGACACTGTTCACTGGTATTTTCCAAGCAACGGGTCAAGGTACGGCGGCGTTTATTATGTCGATCATTCAAGGCGTGACGCTGATTCCGGTGTTGTTTATTGCGAATCATATGAGTGGATTCCACGGGGTCGTGTGGTCGCTGGTCATTGCGGATGCGGTTGCGTTTCTAGTTGGGGCGGGATTGTTGTACGGGCTGCGTAATAAGTTGGAGCCGGAGATGCCACAGGAGCTCGAGACGGCTTTGTAATACGATAAATAGCATATATACATTAAGTCTTTCAGCGTGAAAGGCTTAATGGTATACATAACATTCATTCTATATTTTATTTTTCAAACATTGATTATTTAATAACTAAGCTTTATTTGTGTATAAGACCAAAGTAATAAATGTTATATCTTGTATACCAATTAAATGATCTTCATGGTAAATATAGTAAATGATAAAAGGCTCAATTTAGCTAAGAAAATAGTTTGTTTTTGTCGAAAAGCTTTATCAATCAAAATATTTTGTTAGACTAAAAATGTATTCAAACCTATAAATGAAGGAGGCTTGATTGTATATTTTAGTAATAATTATATGTAGAAAGAACATATACTTAGGAGGAAAAATGAAAAAAACAATTGGTTTTTTATTAGCTTTAGTGCTTTTCACAGTAGCTTGTACGCCGACCTTCGCTAGCGATACTCAAAATAAAGAATTTACAAAACAAGATATCTTGGCTTTAAAACCTTATGTATCTGTAAATGAGAATGGATTTTTTGAACTAGATTATTCTAAAGCTCAAAAAGATGAGGTGGATTTAGAGCTACTACAAGGGCAGAAAATCTACTTTGATACGTTAAACAAGCAAATTGAATCTGGCGAGTTAAAGGCACATTCTGATTTAAGTATTACGTCTGAAAATCTAGCACCTCTTACTTCTGATCTCAGCAAATCGGTCACAGCATCTTGCGCTGGAAAAAATACAGCTGTCCAACAATACTGGTGGGGTTATAGCCGTTATATGAATAGTTGCGAAGCTAATAGGTTTTCTGCTGACCTTACCGGTGTATCGGCAACTAGTGGTGGGGTTGCTATAGTTGCTGCTTATTTTGGAGCTATTCCTGCCATTCCTCCAGGAATCACAGCAGCTTACTTTGGACTACTGGCTTCACGAGTCGCTGCTAACAATGCAAATAGTACAGGTATTTACTTGGAAATGACTTGGGCATTAGCTTTTAACATTACTCCTCAATAATTTTTTACTTAGGGGGTGAACGTATGTGGAACTATAATAACTTTGTTATATATATTCTTCCTGTTTTAGTATTGATTCTTCTTGTAGCAATTATTATAAAAGCGGTAAGAGAGTACAAACAAAGTGATGCTACTCAGAAGAAAAAAAGTTCTAAGCAAATTATCATTTCTTCACTTTTAACTCTCATTCTTATTTCTGGTTTCCTTTATTATCTGGTAGCAACAGTTTAAATGTATCCAAAAAGACTGTAGTTTAGAACTACAGTCTTTTTTGTGATTGCATTGTCTATTACATATCATCCAGTTCCTCCAACTTTAACAGGTCAATTATATCATCACCTTGTTCAATGATTTTAACTTGTTTTTCTTTATGATAATCCCATCCCTGATCGATAGCATACTGGATCAGACGTGCGCACACTAGAGGACGATTGGGATTCACATCATGCATTCTTCTCCAACTAAATAGAAATTCAACATAAGAGGTTTTGGAAGAATAGACTTTGACACTAACCATCGGAATCGAAGGTTTCTGGTTGATCACACAATGGAATGTATAGTCATTCACAGTTACTTTCTTTTGTAGTTTCTCAAATAATTTCATCCTATTCTCCTCCCAATCATTGATTATAATAGGTACATGTATTATACCTGAAAAGCAGATTCGACCGATCCATTGCCTGCATAAGCTGAGATTTCTTCACTTTTAACTCTAGTTCTAATTTCTCGTTTCGCTTCTACTTGCTTAACCACCATGCATAGATACGCGTAGCCACTCCTGTACAATTTTCCTTGTTAAAAGCTTGCGCATCAAACGCCTTCACAAACACATATGTAACGAGATCAATGGCTTCATCCAGATTATGAACATCTACCAAACCATATAAAATCTGCCATGCTTCCTCTTCAAATTCGTCCGCGATCTCACCTTTATCGGACAAGCCGTACGGGTCGAACTCACATAGAATCATATTCAACTCGGCGTATAACTCGCGAAAGTGATGCAATACTTGAACTTTGTCCATAGGCATCCCCTATTCTCATAATCGATTGCTTCAAATAAAATGCTAAAGTACTTCATTTAGCAATACTTGCCATTCCATCTTACTACATATCCCGAACCAACGACGTATCCAAATACTCACTTCCCAAATACCCGCTACACAGCACCGGACGATTCACAATTTCATAGAACTTCTTCATATCTTTGCCATGCGTCTGAACCCAATCCTCAAAAGAATCGAACTCCTCTTTGGAAATTTGATGATATTCCGGCGAGTCTGCCACCCCAGTCAGCACTTCATACACGTCTGTCATCCTGCATATTTTTAACGTCTTGAATATCTTCAATGTCTTTAATCCTCTTTATCCCATCATACATCCGCAGCCAAAAAGAAAACCACTCCCAATAGAGTGGTTTCTTCACAAAAATACATTGAATTATAAGTATGATCGTACGAATGAGCAGGAATAGATATATCCATCGTATTCGATTATATCGATTACCTGTTTCTCCTCATACCCATCTTCCATTGCGAGCGAACTATAAGCCTGTCTACTGGATATACAACGAAGATTACGCCATCTTAAGAAAAAAGTCTCTGAACAACGTACCATGTTACAGCTTCAACTTAAAGCAACTTGATCAGCGCTTCCAGCTCATCCATCAAGCTCTGCGCGCCTTCAAAGTCCGTGTTTTTCAAAGCCAGTTCAATCTGTAGTTCCACAGCCTTTTTCTTCTGCTCGTTTGCCAGATAGTCTTTGTCAAAATGGCTCGCATAGATCATCTGTCTGAATTTGCGCATACTCATTTTCCGAATCGTCTTGTTGTCGATGATCAGCACATAATCCATCCCGTTCACAACCGAATAGAAATCATGCGAGATCATCAGAATCGCGCCTTTGTACTCCTTGATCGCTGTTTCCAGCGCAATCTGTGTGTAGATATCCAAATGGCTTGTCGGCTCATCGAGTAGCAACAGATTGGCATTGCTAGCAGCAATCTTCGCTAGTTGCAGCATATTTTTCTCGCCGCCGGACAGTGATTGGATCTTCTGATTCAAGATCTCCCCTTCAAAGCCATAGCTAGACAGATACGCTCTGATTTCATCATACGTGCTGAATCCAGCTTCGATAAACTCCTCCAGAATACTATTGGCATCGGTCAACGTCTCGCCTTGCAACTGAGATAGATAACCGACCTGCACGTCGTCATGAATGGCAATCGAATCCTGCTGATTACGGAAAATATCCCGCAGCAATGTCGTTTTGCCCGTTCCGTTTGCACCGATAATCGCCACTTTGTCTGTCGATTTCATTTCAAAATCCACATGCTCTAGCAGTAGCTCGTCAAAGGAAACACCGTAGTCATTCACCTGTACAATAACGGTTTCGTCTTCCAACTCACGCTTCAGCCCAAAACCAATAAGCGGCTGTTTAATATCCACGAATGGCGCTTTGATGCGGCTTGCTTCCAATCGTTCCTGTACCTTCATTCTCGCCTTGAGCGCTCTGCCACGGGACTCGTCGGAATTGTATGTCGCGATGGTACGCAGATTATCGATAATGCCTTCATTGCGCGCCACTTCTTCCGCTTCAGCGACAGCAATCTCCTGCATCTCAATCTTCGTTTGCAGCAATGAGAAGTTGTAACCGATATAGCGTCCGTCAAACTCCTGAATCTCTGCATTTTCGAGATGAATGATTTTGTTAAAGCAATGATTGAGCAGATAGCGGTTATGCGTGACGACGAGCAGCATGCCTTTGTGGGAATTGATAAGCTTTTTGAGCGCATTGAGATTTTCAAAGTCCAAAAATACATCCGGCTCATCCATAATCATCAGGTCAGGACGATTCAGCATTTCCTTCATCACTTGAATGAGCTTGAATTCGCCGCCACTCAAGGACGATACATCGGTATCTTTGAGCTTCATCAGATTGGCGAGATTGAGTTGCTTGTTAATTTTGCTCTCAAAATCATCTCCGCCGATGGCTTCCATTGCATCCAGCGCCAGCTGGTATTTCTCCATAAGCGCATCCATATCCGATGTGGTTGCCATCTCAGCATAGATGTCGGTAATCTCATCTTGGATCTTCATAAATGGTTCTGCGATATATTCAAAAACGGTGATTGGCTTGGTCGTATCGACTTGGGAAAATTGACTGACGTACCCGATGGTGACACTTGGATCGATCTCCAGCTTGCCATCGAACACATGCCGCTGCGGGTCGATCAGCATATCGATCAAGGTACTTTTCCCACTGCCGCTCGTTCCGATAAATGCACAATGTTGCCCTTCTTCCAGTGTAAAGGAGATATTGTTATACAGTTCCTTTTGCGGGAACGAGAAGGAGAGGTTTTCAACTTTAATCATAGTGTTACCTTTCTGAATCGCCGTAACGGCGGGTATTGTGGCTTGGTTGGTAGTGTGTAAACTGTAATGTTGCCGATTCTCAGATTAACACTGTTTGGGGGCGAGTACAATTGATTTATAACCAGTCCCGCTGCTTTATCATTCTCCTGCTCTCTGTGTAACAACAAACGACTACAAGCTATACCATGATACCAACTCACAACATCGCTGTAGAGCAACCAATCATCTTACCGATTCTGCGCTCCCCACTCGCATAATTGCTCCAATACAGGCAATAACGTTTGTGCTTTGGGTGTCAGCGAATACTCCACTTTCTGTGGAATTTGCGGATACTCTTTCCGTGTAACCAGCCCATCTGCTTCTAATTCTTTAAGCTGCGCGCTCAGAATCTTGTACGTAATCGCTCCGACCTGTCGCTGCATCTCATTAAAACGAACGGGTTGCCGGGCTGCCAATACATACAAAATCGCCATCTTCCATTTTCCGCCGATGACAGACATCGTATAACCAAACGGAGTGTTCTGAATGACCGTATCCTTGCCTTTTAAGTCAGTGATACCCATGCTTACACGATCCTTTCGGATAGTAACTATCGTAATTGTGCGTACTATCCCTATATTTTCGCCCAGTTTATACTAGCCTTACTTCAAAGTAAAGGAGCTGTACACATGGCTATTATTCAAACGTACGATCATCATTTGTGGGATCACGGCATCTCCCAAGGCTACCGTGTCAACGATACACTGTATATCTCTGGACAATTCTCGCATCATGCAGATGGCAAATTTGTCGGAGCGGAGGATATCGAAGCGCAGGTACGACAAACGCTGAACAATGTGGATGGTGTATTGGAGCAATTCGGTGCGACGCAATCCAATTTAGCCTATGTGGAGCTGTACTTAACCGACGCCCAGGCACATGGAGAGATTGCGATTAAGCTGTTCAAGGAATATGTCGGTGAGCATCGTCCGGCAGGTAGTATGATCGGCGTAACGTATCTGGCTTTTCCTGAGCAACTGGTTGAGATTCGAGCAGTGGCGCATATTGGATAATGGATAGCAGGTACTACGTAGAGGTAACGCTCAAACGTAGAGACGATATCATTCGTATAGACAACCTCATTGAAAAAGGAGGACTGCGAGTGCAGTTCCTCCTTTTTCAAATGTTACGATTGGCGATACAGTGTGAATAGATCCGACGTCTATATTGAGATGTTGGGCATCTATAGTAAGAGTTTGAATGAACATGTACAGTGCTTGCATAACATCTCTCTGCGCACCTATACGTATCATTATCTCCATAGATGAGTCGCAATCCACTCAGAGATACATTGATTTATTTGACATTAGCCGAATCATTACGCTGTGGATGTGCAATCGTAAATACATCAGACATCCGAGCGTAGTATTCACCTGCCAGACGAGCAACGGGTTGAAGCTGGAACAGATCAATCTTCCCATCGTTATAAAGAGCATCCTCAATGTGCATCTGCACGACACGACCAAGCACAAGATTCGAAGACCCGGCTCCCTCGCCAATCTTCACAATGTCTTCTAATACACACTCCATATGAATCGGACTTTCCTGCACGCGATATGGCTGCACCTGCACACTCGGAACAGGCGTTAATCCCGTTTCCCGAAACTCGCTCACCCCATAGGCAAACTCGAACGACGCTTCATTCACTTGTGACACGATCTGTTCAGTCACAATATTAATGACAAATTGCCCGGTCGCTTCAATATGGCGCAGTGTATCCTTCTTTGTCCCATCCTCTGGACGAGTTAAAGGCGCAAAGGCAACGGTAAACGGCTGCGGACACACACCACAAAAGTTACTGAACGGTGCCACATTGGGAATGCCCTCCGCAGACATCGTCGACACGAGCGCGATCGGTCGCGGCACAATCGAACCTGTATATAATTTGTAGCTATCTTTCCACGTTAGTTGGTCGGTAATAATCTCCATGCTTATCGCATCCTCTCTTCGTCTACACGCATACGTAGGTAGACCAATGATCTGATCTATCCATCTCCGTCCCAGCATCTTAGTTGCCTCAGAAATGGTATGGCTGAAGTATACGAATTCGAGCCGACTCGAAGTCAAGCATCGGAAATAAAATGTTCCGCAGCCTACGATCCAGACCGCATCATCAGGAATCAAACGTAAAGCATCTACCATTTCGCAACAAATATAGTGGAAGCAAACGTACATCAGCCAGTGCCAAACTTGACTTCGAGCTAGCTCGAAGGTGTACGATTATAACAAAGATATTGCACGAAGGAGAGAATATTCCATGCTAAGCATCAGCCAGGTCACCGCACAAACCGGATTAACTGCCTACACACTCCGCTACTATGAGCAAATCGGCGTACTGCAAAACCCTAAGCGCAAACAAGGCGGCGCTCGTATATACAGCGAGAGCGATGTCAAATATATTCAATGCCTCGTCCATTTGAAAAAGCTAGGCTTATCGCTGGAGGAGATTACAGAGTTTACACGTGACGGCTGTGTCATGGAGAAAATCAAACAAGGCGAAGACCCGGCTCACTTCATACCAACACTGAGCAAACGAACCGAGATTCTGTCTAAATATCTTGAGGAACTGGAAGCCAAGCGTCAGGAGCTGGATGGAATTATTGCGATGACACGGGAGAAATTAGCGGGGTATCATGAGCTGGCGCAGGATCTTTGAGAGAATAGATTCGTGTATAGCGAGCGTAGAGCGAAAACGGAGTTTGATGCTCGAATGTAAGACACAACACCCCGTTTACATTTGCCATTCCTCGGAGTAACACTGTTTATAGAGAGCAATTGATTGTTTGGGGTGTGAGATGTACTGTGTATCTTTGGGGTTGCTATAGATCTTGCAGCAATGACATGTCCAACTCCGCTCTGCCCAGATACCCGCTGCACAGCACAGGACGCGCAGCGATCTCATAAAATTTCTTCATATCCATATCGTCATTCCGACCCCAAACTTCAAATGAATCAAATTCTTCCTTGGAAATCTGATGGTACTCTGGTGTATCGGTGAAGCCGGTTAGCACTTCATACGCATAAATGTTATCGCCAAATGTGCCGACAGAATGGTATCCGCCTTCTTTTAGGCGTACATATTCTTTATAGTGGATGCTCATTATTATCGCGCTACCTTTCACTCGTTTCTGTTATTTACTCCTATTGAGCTTCATCTTATAAATATATCTATTCGTTGCTGCCCCTTTCCTTTACTATCATGCAAGCAGTTGCCGATCGTCTTGCCCAGTATTCTCAAGAATATTGCCAAAAGCCTGCAACAATCTGTCCAATCTCATCTCCCTTAATTGTAGCGTACAATTCCCTCCGATCTAGCCCGCTGTGTATTCGTTGTATGTATCCGATTGTTCTTGATACAAGATGCAGTGTGTTCTGCGTTGTAGTATATCCATAGGATTCTCCATCATTATTGTCCGATTCTCCTATAAAGAATGTAATGGCGTGCGATTCAAACAGCTTGAATGCTGCATATAGAGTACTTTTGCATGCACCGGGTATACAGTCGTAATCGTTGGATTAGCACATAGGTATGTGTACCTTATGCTCTACAAGGATCAATAATTGGATATTGATCCTTATCTTCTTTCAATCCTCGTTTCTCCATCCAACCTATACTAGACTACTTATAATCATTGACCGGACCTTCATCCATGATCACTTCCACCATACGGGAAGCATCTAGCTTGAGCGCAGGTCTGTATTCGGAATTTGGTCTACTGTACAGTTCCAGTGGGCTAATAATGACGCCATCTGGTGTATTGTGCAGGATTCCCGGTACGCAGGTGTAGATCTTGTCGTTATTGTTGGCATTTTTGGCAGAGATCGTGACCGATGTGCCGCTATGATTATCGATGCTCATCGACACTTTATATCTGTAAAATGAACCCGTACCGTTAGATTGAGCGGAATACACGACAGGAACAACAGCAACAATATCGTCGGTCAGTCTTAATTTGATCACCTCGGTCTTGATAGCTGCGCTACTTCTGCCAACATCTCCCATATGCTCGACGGCTCCATTACCGTAGTTTTGTAGAGGTGGCGTTTTCTTCGCACCGAACATGGCTACGTCGATCTGCTTGCCAGCCTTGGTGTAAACGAGAGCGTAGATATCATAATCTGTACCCGTCTTCCAAGATACGGTTGCTGTGATTTCTGGCGTTTTATCAATGATGACGGACTTCTGCCCTTTTTCGAGATTGACCTTGCCCGTGACCTTTTGCAGGTTGATGGATAGAGGCAATGGCTGATTGTTTGATGCTGCGGGAGCAAGTACGGGTGGTGCGGTCGACTGTGTAGGAATAGATGAAGATGGATTGAGCTGTTGTGCAGGAACAGATGAAGGCGAAATAGACGACTCTGAAGCAGAAGTAAGCTGTGAAGCAGATGAAGCAGCTTGCGTAGGTTGGGATGAAGGATTGGCAATGGTATCAGGCGCAGAAGACGCGTTCGTTTCATCCGCTTCCACCTCGACACCATAGTTGGCACATAGCCCTTCAAGCCCGGAGTCAAATCCACGCCAGATCGACTTTGCTTTGGTCTGACCGTTTCTCAAGTATAACTCCAGCACAATAATGCCATTTTCGTTTGTAAATGTAGATGGCGTGAGCTGGATCATCGTATCGCCAGTATGGATCTCTGCGGTCAGATTATTTACATTAGCAAATCCCGTGCTATTGTCTTCGGTTAGCGTTACTGCTATTTTGATAATGCCTGATGGGACTTTATCCATGTCAAAATCGAGTGTATGAACTTTGGTATTGCCGGTTTGCTGAGATGGTAACAGAGTGGCTACGCCTGTAGCGCTGGTCGGTTGATTGTAAAAGATAATGCCGCTATCTCCCTGTACCTTATCGGCATCAGTGAGCAGGAAGGCGGTAAGTGAGATGTCGATGGTAGGCGAGATGTCGTGGCTGATGGTGATGTTGCCTTTTGCAGAACTCAAGGTTGTATTGGCACCCATTTGAAGAAATTGATTCATTTGAGGATCACTCCCGTTGGTTATTAGGTTAGATTGAAGTCGATTGTTGCGTTCTCGGTATGTAACCTATGTGCTGATTCACTTATATTACCACAGGAAGGAAATAGTTAGGATATACATAAATATACAAAAGGGCGGCTACTTTCATGATAATGTGGTTCTGCGTGATCTTCTTTAAAATACATTACCACTCATCTATTACTGTTGATTTTCTCTGATCCAATCAAGAGTAACGGTTCTTTTGTGAACCTGATCGAATCAAGGTGTAGCTGCCGTGATCGCTTTATTCCAGGCGTCAAAGTATTCGCCAATTGATAAATACCGATCCTCTTTCCTTACACTAACCGCTTTCAAAGCGATCTTGAATAGCTGTTCATTCGCTTGCCACGTATCCAAACGCCTCTCTGTTCCACCGCCAAATAGCTGAAAAGCTGTGGCGCCCATCAGGAATACATTGGATCGTTCATCAATCTCTGCTCCCAGTTGAAATTCCTCAGGAGACATATAGCGACTGGATCCCCACATCCGTCCAACCGTGTTGATCACTGGGGATTTGGCGTAAAATTCAATATCACAAATTCTCGTTTCTCCTGAAGCAAAGTCATACATAATACAACCGTCGTAAAAGTCGACAGCGATATATCCTCTTTTGTTAACATGTGTATGGAATAGCAGAATCTCATTGTATATATCCAATTTCTGTTCCAACGGCAATGCCAAAAATTCCTCAAAATGATCATATTGTCTGCCCATGCACTCTCCTTCAAACCACTCAAACACCGTCACATAGCCATCTCTGACCTCCTTATGTTCGATCATGTTAATCAGAGTTGGGTGATTCAGATCCTGGTAAACTGACACAGTGGATTGTAATCGAGTAATCGCGATGTCTGTACTGATACTGCTCAACACAGTTGCTGCACCTGCTACTTTGATAAACAGCTTCCTGTGATCATTTACGACACCAAAACAGATATATCCTGAATCTTGCCGATCAAATACGGTAAACACCTTGCCATACTGAGATAGAAAACGAAAATCGAATTCTTCTTTCAACTCAAATGTAATTCCATCGATCATTGTCTTTACCATAATGTGTGACCACCCTATCTCGTCTAGTCTTGTATGCCGAAAATGGATAAAATCAATGGTGATGACTTTACGAGAACGTCTCATCTTCACCTTTTCTTGAGAAGCTTACTTCATCCAATAAAATACGATACTAATGTTTATTTAAAATATGCCTACTCTATGTATCCATTTAATATCATTATATCTTCAAACATACTGTACGGCTCAATACAGCAGATAAATCAGCAAACAACTATGTTAGACTACTAAAAGAGCATTCTCAATCTAGTATACAGCTCAATAAACAGATATAAGCAGATACAACACTAAATATAGTTAGAAAGGAGCCGCCATGCCCCGTTTCCAATCACAACAGATGACATCCTTATTCGCACCTATAATCCCAGGCACCATCTTAATCATCCTCGTATTCTCTCTTGATTACTTTGCATTGGAACTCGTCGAAAAGTTTCTGCTATATGCGGCTTTTGTGATTGTTCCTCTGGTCATTTTAGTATTGAAATACGAAGAGAAGACTGCCATTCAACAAACGATCTATACTGCGATAAAGTGGTTTCAATTCCCCGCAGCGCTTCTCGCTCTGGCATCTGTGATGAGCAGTAACGTCTGGGGATTCGCAGGTACAACGATACCGGGCTTGCTCTCTCTAGGCTGGCTATTGCTCACTTTATTGCTTGGGTTGTACGGGATTGTCACGATAGCGATATATAAAGGTAAAATAGCAGAAATTGCGATTGGTGCAGGGCTGATCTACTTTTTCATTGGAGGATTTTGGTTCACTTTATACCAGTATCAATTTACTCTCTTCCAAGCAAATCCTGACACCTATGCACTCAATTCCGTCCATTTTCATTTCTCCTCTGCGATCGTTCCGATTTTTATTGGGATGCTGGGGCGGATTATGGTGAAGAAGAGCTGGTATCCATGGGTCGTTGCCATCGATATTGTCGGACCGATTCTGATTGCGATTGGGATGATGTTCTCTAAGCCCATCGAGTATATCGGTGTCACGTTGTTCGCTTGTAATATTGTAGTGTACACGACATATTTGCTTATGTATTTGAAACGAAATCGAAATACGTTGTACAAACAGGCACGTTTCTTTTTGATTCTTTCTTGTCTGGCATTCTACACTATTATCTTGATTTCACTATTCTATCCGCTGCTGAAAAACAAGTTTGACCTAACGATTCTCGATTTCATCCCCATGTATGGAGCGCTACATGCGTTTGGCTTTGTGTTGTGCGGATTGATTGGTTGGGTTCTCATTGTAGTCTCTATGCAAAAACATTCGCCTGTGCCAATCGGTAAGTGATGCACTTTGGCTGGATTGGCACGCACAGGGCACGCGAATTAAACACAATGTATTTTTTGACAACCTTTCGGAACACCTATTCGTGGAAGTGTGCCGTGGATCATATATGGTCGATCATAATCTGTTTCTATCGCCGACTAATTTCAAAAATATGGCGCAAGGCGGAGCTTTTGCTCATAATTTGTTTGCAGGGTAGTTTATCGTTCGGTCTGAGATAACGCGTGCGATGCCGTATCATTTCCTGCATGGGACGGTGATGGGAAGTTTACGACAGGTCCGTTTGAGTTGATTGAGGATGGCACGTTTAAGTTTGCGATTTAGTTGATTAAAAAAGATACAGTCATTTTGGGTGACTGTATCTTTTTTATTTGTGAAATGTATACTCTTCACATTGATCTAAAGGCTTTAATGTAACAAATGCGAGAAACAATTGTAATATAGTCATGATTGCTATACTCTCCTTTAGAAAGTCCTTTTTCGCCAGAGAATTTTCATTCTGCTTATGATGTCGTTCTCCATATTGTCTATAGAGAAAAGTAATTGACGCTAGACTGAATATTTGCAACAGAGCTATTTTATTTGGGATCTAAACTATACAGATAACTCTAATTCCAGAGTCATTAAAAGCTAATATTAGGATCGATCGCGGAGTGGTATACATTCCATTTTATTGATGATTAGCTTGTAAGTCTTCCCAATTTGCTTTGTGGTGGTTCCATTCACTTAAAAAATCCTGTTCATCCAGTACATGATTATAAATCGGTCTGAGAAAAGTATGAATGCATTCCATTACTTCTTGAAAAGTAGGAGAATCATCAGGCTTCAAATTGCGGATGAAGTTGCTCCACATGATTAACCGACGCTTATCATTGTAGAAGTCTTTAGAGAAAATAATATGATCTTTATTAATAATAGTTGTTCTCCGCTTGAACGTTGCTGAAACTGCATGGCATAAACGAGATCCCTCAAATGAATTGGTTCGTGCTAGTGTAAAGATGTCATAGAAATCTTTCATACGACTGTTTGCAACGGATAAGGAAACCATCGCTTCAAACTTTTCAGCAATGACTGATTCATTCGTGTAAACCAATAATTCTGGTGCACTCATATGTGGTAACAATACAGGATAATCGATTGTTTGCGGATTTGGGATGATAACATCACCAAAACCAATATCCAACTGTAACCTTTCTCTCATATTACCAAGTGAGCAAGGAATTATAATACGTACACCTTCATACTCAGCATCCTCTTTAATTATCTCATGTTGAATTTGTTCAGTATGAAAAACAACCCCGTCGTTTTCAACATCGTTGGGTTGTAATTTACAAATATCCTTAACAATACTCGCTAAAGTAAATGAATCATTGCTTAAACTTCGACCAGAGAAATCCATATCCCTCGTCGGTCTAGACTTAAATTTCGTGACTGAATATAAGTATAATCCACCTTTAAGGATGAAGTTTTCTTTGTAGTTGGACATCGACAAGCGTGTAAGAAAGCGTTCCTGATAGTAAAGAATAGATATTGCGTTGAAGGCCTTATTATTCTCTTTAGCAATATTCTTAAGTTTATCAATGACAGAAGCAGCGAAGTTCGTCACCAATTACAACACCTCGAGATAATTATTTAGGATAAATTTCACTCTCATTTTCTCCGCATACTGCATTAACTTATTGTAATCGATCTTTTTATTAGTAAAATACTGTTTTAAACTTTCCTTTACGATATTAGCATCAAGTTTATTTCTGAACTTTATAACATCGCAAATAGTCCGTTCAAGATCATAAACTTTTACTAAATACCCATTTATATCGACCTCTTCAATTCCTATTCCAAATGTATCATTATCAAAATAGTGTAGACGAATTGGGGGATATATTGGAAGTGACGGTTTACTTTGCTTCCGCGATATTGCAAAGTTGTACTCACTAGGAGTAAATGTACCTAGTTCATGATGAGCCAATGCAGAGTAGAGACATATTACGCCTTTGGGTACATACAACGCCGCCTCGACCATATCAGGCAGCTCTTTTTTAACATCTGGCAGCGCATAAAGTCCCCGCTTTATTTTTGTAATTACACCCATTTTCTCAAGTTTGTTTAAATTATAAGAGTTAAATCCTTTTTTCACAAGAGAAGCTGAATCCATAATACCATTATGTTCCTCAAAGAATTTTTGTATATCTAAATAATTTTTATGATTATTTTTTAAATTAACCATCGATTTTTTGTCTTTAATTTCTAAAATAAAATCATTCAGATTATTGATATCCGGATTTTGTCTTATCATTTCAAAAAATTCTTCTTCTTTAAGATCAAACTGGTCAAAAATTTCTTTTATTTTTTTTATAACCATATCATCCAAATCAATCACCTCTATTATTCTCCAAAAACGTATACACTTAAAAATAAGTGTATACGTTTTTGGAAATATTATAAGCTTTTTTCGTATTTTTTTAAACAAATACTCTACACTTATAAAAAATGTAGAGTATTTGTTTAAAATTTGCGATCTATTCAAACTTTTTAAAACAACATTTTCATTAAGAATATTATTAATAAAATATATTGTGGCATCTAAAAACAAATACAGTTTGAAAACAGAATTGACATTTATATAAAAAACATTCCGCCCATGGAGTGATCTTTTTGCACAGAACTCGTCTACATAATTACTGATTCTTCGTATCCCAAGCCAGATGATTCCTCCAGTCAGACCAGACAGCCTTTAATCCTTCTACTAGCCACTCTTCGCTTTTCTCTAAAAAAACACCCTATCTGCCGATTCTCAATAATCAGCAAATAGGGTGCTTCCTTCTATCCTACACTCGTTATGAATAGTACTACTTACAAGCTAACTCGTATATCCCTTACTCAGGAATATACGGAAGATCCAGCATCTTCGGCACATTGATCACATGCTGCTCCGTATACGTACGAATGCCTTCTGTGCCGTACTCACGACCAATCCCAGACTGCTTGAATCCACCAAATGGAAAGCGAACGTCTAGCCCCTGAACCGCAGCCGTATTGATCATCGTCGTTCCAGCCTCGAGCTGACGCGCAACAGAGATCGCATCCTCTTCGTTGCCCCACACCGAGCTGGTCAATCCATAGATACTTTCATTGTGGAGACGAATCACCTGCTCTACATCATCGAACGGCAGAATCGGAACCGTCGGACCGAATTGCTCCTCCACTACGATTGGATCATGTACGTCACAATCCAGAACCAGCGTCGGTTGCAGATAATACCCCTCGTCAAACCGCTTTTGATCCAAAATACGACCAAGCGGGATCACCTTCGCCCCGCGCTGCTTCGCATCTTCCACCAGACTCAGCACGTACTCTCTCTGCTTCACGTTATTGACCGGACCGACTGTTGTATCTGGATCAAACGGATCGCCGATACGAATCCAACGGTTCGCCGCCTCGATATATTTTTCTACAAACTGGTCATAGATCGAACGGTGTACATACACGCGTTTGGCGATCATGCAGATCTGACCGGTCGTCAAGAAGTTGGAAATCACAATCCGGCGCATCGCACGCTCGTCCTCAACGTCAAAGCTACCCAGGAAAATCGCTGCATCATTGCCACCCAGCTCAAGCGTCATATCTTTGATCGTGTCCGAAGCTGCTTTGATAATATGCTTGGCTGTCTCAGTTCCGCCTGTAAAAGCGATCTTCGCCACATGCGGATTCGTAGTCAGTTCCACGCCCACATCCGCTGCTCCATGAACGACATTAATGACGCCAGCCGGAAACTCGCTTGCAATAATGTCAGCTACCTTTGCTGCTGCTAGCGGCGCATACGGACTTGGTTTCAGCACGATCGTATTGCCCGCCAGCAAGGCAGGGGCGATCTTGATCGTAGACAAGGCAATCGGATAATTCCACGGGCTGATCGCCGCCACTACACCGATCGGGTCATAGGAAAGAATCGTTTTGCCGTGATCATGCTCTTGCACCTGTTCTTGCAGAGCCGCTTCCGCTTCATTACAAACAAACTCCATCCACATCAACGAAACATAGATTTCGCCGTGCGCATCATACAGCGGTTTGCCGTGCTCTCTGGACAGCAAATGCACGATTTCATTCTCAGCTGCTCGGATCTTGTCAATCGCTTGGCGCATGCTCGTCACGCGCTCGTGAATATCGGTTTTTTTCCAAGTTTGAAAAGCTGCTGCTGCCGCTTCGATGGCTTGAGCGGCTTGTTCCTTTGTCGTAACAGGGAAATAGCCCACGATCTCGGTCGGATTCGCTGGATTCTCTTTGGCTGATTGGGAAACAGACGTTACGTTCTGTCCATTGATCAACGCTTCAACGGTAATGGCGTTCACAGCATCCTGATTTGCTTGTATTGTCATTGTATAACCCCTTACGTTTGAAATGGATTACGCCCACACTTCGTCTGCAATTTCCTTCACGTAACGCAGCTTCCGCCATTGTTGGTCTTCTGTTAAAATATTGCCTTCTTCCGTAGACGAGAATCCACATTGCGGGCTCAAGCAAAGCTGCTCTAGAGGCACATACGTAGCTGCTTCGGCAATTCGGGCTTTGATTTGTTCTTTATTTTCCAATTCGCCAGTTTTGGATGTGAGCAGACCGAGTACGATCTTCAGATCTTTGCGATTCACATGTTTTAACGAATCAAAGCTGCCGGAGCGCTCATCGTCAAACTCCAAAAACAATCCGTCTACATCCAAGCCGCCGAAGATCACTTCAGACGCATAATCATAGCCGCCTGTCGAGAAATAATTCGATTTATAGTTACCGCGGCAAATATGCATCGTCACTACTAGATCCGCTGGTTTATGAGCCAACGATTCGTTAATCATGCGCTGCATCGTTTTCAACTCTTCTGCCGGTTCCAGCCCTTTGGCACGTATCTTATCATGACCTGCGTCCGAGAAGAGGTCTGCCCAAGCAGTATCATCTAGTTGTAGATAGCGACAACCCGCGTCATAGAAGGTTTGGATCGCTTTTTGATACGCTACGATGGTGTCTTGCAGGAACGCTTCGCGATCTGTATACACATTGGCATCATTCTCCAAGCGATACAGTAGCATATTCGGGCTCGGAATCGTCTGCTTTGCTACCGCATCACCTGCATGCTGTTTAACAAATTTGAAATCCTCTACGAACGGGTGCGTCGAGAAATCGACTTTGCCTACGACGCGAATCCCGCCTTTGCGTGTTTGCATATTATGAAATTTCGGCCCTTCGATTTGTTCATACAGCTCTACGCCGTCCAGACCGCCCAAGAAATCAAAATGCCACCAGCTTCTGCGCAGCTCGCCATCTGTCACGCCGATCACACCGTTTTCCTTTTGCTTTTCAATGATGCGGATAATCTCTTGATCTTCTACAGCTCTTAATTCTTCATGAGTGATGCTACCTGCTTTATATTGTTGACGCGCCTGACTCAAGTTGCCAGGACGTAAAAAGCTACCTACATGGTCGTGTCGAAATGGAATCATATTATGTGCTCCTTCTGCCTTTTTGTTCTAATGAGTATAACATGAGCGAAACAGAGTCCTGTCATATAAAAAAGGCATGTCTAGTCATATGCTGGGGCTATAGCCAGCAGGGTAGAAGTGGCAATAGTTCATACACGTCGAAAAAAAGCATCGCTTTCGTTCCATTGTATAGGGAAGTTGTACAGTATTATTTTCGAAGCATAGTCCCTTTATATATAGTTACCAAAGCGATTCTCACCGATCGTTCTTCTTTTTCTTCAGATAGCTTTCTTCCTGTTCTTCAGATAGCTGATTATGCTTTTTGGTCGATAAAATGCTATATCTCTTTTATGCTTTCTTGTTAGATATGACTTAGCATAGAGTGCAATGTAACTTCCAAAGAAAAAGAAACGAACAAAAAACACATCCTCTACCTTAAAATTAGTTTTTACTGAATAAAGGGGGATGTGTTTTTTAAGTTAGATTATATCGTTTGGTTTATAAAAGCTTGCGGTTAATGATTATACTATTTACCTTATATTAATAATGGGTACCTTTTATTCCATGCTTATGAATGACTCTCAAATTGGCTCATCAACGCCAACGCTTCTTCATGATCCGGCTCGACTTCCAACAATTTCCGCACATACATCCATGCTTCGTCTTCGATCTCCAATTCAAAACAGCACAGCGCCAGACAGTAATACACCGTCGATATGATCTCGTCCTGATCTTCCTGTACCGAGATTCCCAAGAAACGTTTGGATTGTTCATACATCCCCATTTCAAACAAAATCAGTCCGATATCAAGCGCCAGATCGTAACGCTGCTCCATAATATAATACGATGACCACATCTTCTGAATACCCATCCACAGATCCTCATATTCATCGTCCGCTGCATCCGGCAACAGATGCGAGATTTGCTTCAAACTCTGGATGAAAAACTCTGAATCATATCCGCCCAACCGCCAAAAGCTTAGCAACTCCTGCATGCCCATACTCTTGATATGGCGATCGACCCATACCTTGATATTGAAAAAGTCATCTGGACCAAACCGTTCAATACAGCGACGGTACGACAATCTTGAATGCACGTAGTCCATTGGTGCGTCCACATGGAAGATGCAGCCGACATTGATATTTTTGTAATGATGCGGTGGAAATAACGCCAATGCACCTTGCTGCTCAAAGAAATATTGAATCGCATGATAATTCGCCGTCAACGAAAAGCTACCGCCATGCAAGATCAACTCCGGCGGTTCCGCGAACCTCCATTGCTCCAGCAAATGATCACCTTTGTCAGCCGAGATCAAGACAAATCCTGACTGCGATAAACGATTCAATCGTTCCAAACATGTTAATCCAGCAGCAGGAAACAAAATATGCGAGTCCTCCAGCTGCTCCCGATAGAGCGCAATCACATCGCGATAAGGATATGTGGGTTGCTCGTATTCAGACGCGCGTCGATGCTCGTAACGTAGCTGTATGTTCTTCAACGAGCCTGACGGTTTTGCGGACTCCGAATGTTGCAGACCTTGCACATGCACGTCGGTTTCATAAATGTTGCCACCACCTACATACAGTAGCTCTTGCGGAATGCTGTCAAAAAAATAGTTCGCAATAATAACTAGCGGTTGCTGCAATTCCTTTTCACGAATCGTAGTGCCAGATACAACAAGATGTAGCTCTGTATCCTGAACCGCATCATATTGCGCAAAGTCCAGTAATCCCTCGGCAATAAAAGATTGCAAAGCGGGATGTTGTTGCCACGCCAATACATTGTTCATCGCCAAATCCGTCATCACATAGCGGAACGAAGGCAATGCAATGCCCGCATAGTCACGAAGCTGGCATAACTCATGCAATACGTGATAAGCAAACCGCCCTGCTCCTGCTCCCAGCTCTACGATAATGATAGGCTCAGATTCGGCACCATTTCCCTTATTCGCTCGATCTTGCAGAAACCCAAATAGCACTTCCGCATAGGTGGCAGCGATCATCGGGTTGCTCGTAATGTATTGAGGAACCTGATTGTTTTTCCAAGCCTTTGTTCCTTGTTCTTCATAATACTGGCGCTGAATATCCCAGATCGGCGCCTCACTGAATCGGTAACGCTGTTCTATGTTGCTTGTCATGTAGAAGACCCTGCTTTCTTCATTTCATTCAAATTCAACTGTAATACTCAGACAATTTATCGACTATTCATGTAATGGAAAACGCATTATACAAATAGAAAAATATAATTGAATACAAACCAAAAAAAATAAGAGGCTTCATTAAAATACATAAGTCTCTTATCTTTTACTCACTTTAAACATCAGGCGTTCCCAACACATAATGCTGCTCTTTATTTTGACTTAATTCGCTATTGCTTATTATCATATTTTTCAATAAAATTTCCATGAAAAAGTGAACTAGTCCCTTAATATCCCCTTCGTCTGCTCTCTCTAGGTACCTAAAATAATCTTCTTTTTTAGATACTTCTACATATACAGGAGGTAAATTCCTAAGCTTTAATAACCAGTTCATCAATGCTCTGGAGATACGTCCGTTTCCATCGTTAAAGGGATGAATTTGAGTTAACCTATGGTGTATTTTAACAGCTTTTTCAAGAACTATAGAATAAGAGATTGCGCTTATCTCTTCTAATAATTCTAAAATTTCTTGATCCAAATAATACAGTTCTTCTAATATTTTCTGATACGGTACTGTACGGATAAGAGCACCAGATATTTCATTATCATTTGTTCGAAATTCTCCTGCTAATTCGGGATTTGGAGAGAGCTTGAATAGAAATTTATGTAACTCCTTCAACTCATAACGATCAGGAAGTTGTTGAGTTCTGAAGATATGGTTACATATAAAATAATGACCTACTGTTTCTATAATACTCTTGTTTTCTCCATAATCTTTAAAATATTTGCTTTTACGTTGCTCTATTCTTAGGTCTGTACATATCTCGGCTACTTCTTCTAACTCTAAATCCAGCCCTTCTATTCTTCCATCGTTATAAATAAGATGGTTTTTCAATTTTAACCAGTGCGGGCTTACATCTTTCTGAGGAATGTAAGAGTATGAATCTACAATATTAGCAAGAAAAGTAGGGTCCTGTTTAGCTAGATTGAGTTGTTCGATTCTTGTGAAAGCTTTATACTTTTCGAAAAACTTTTTCGTAGGCTTTTCCTTTATTTTTTTTAAATTGAGTAGCCTCCAGTAAAGACTCATGAAGCTTACTCCAAAAACTATACTGAGTCTAAGTACATCGTCATTCTCCAAATATCCCTCATTATTCTCATAAGTCTGAGCAAAACCTAAAAGATACTTTTCAGGAGCAAGTAAGTGACCAGCAAAATTATCAGCAAACTTCTCTATGGGATCATCCGTTCTAGTCGGACTAATACTGACAGAATGATCTTTTAAATGGTGGCATAACTCATGCGCAGCAGTAAATCTTTGTCTTTCATAAGGTCTTTTTGAATTGATCGCTACTGTAGCAACTACATTTTCACTATCTGGCGAATACACACCTTCTATATCTTTAAACGGTCTAAATTGGTAGTAGACTTTAAAGTCAGAAAGCATTTTAAATATATTTATAGGAAATTCAGGTTTTTTCTCATTAAAATAGACCTCTAGAACTCTATCAGCTAATTCCCTGGCAGAACAGCTTTGACTGATAGTTCTGAGGCCTATTAATTTAGTTGACATCATACACTTGTCTAGAAATTTGCTTCTGGAAGGCCAGGAACTCAAGAACTTGCTTTTGATCAGACTCAGCTATGTGAGCACCGTTCCTTGCTAAAATAACAGTTTGACATTCTTCACTTTCTGATAGCAAGTATTCTTTTGAACAACCATAAATTTCGAGCATAAAATTAACTATTCGTATTTCTGGGTATAATGTTCCTTCTTCAATTGCTTTCAATTCATCTTCAGTAATTCTTAACAAGTTTGCTACATAATTCAAAGTCAAGTTCAGCCCTACTCGGCAATCAGCTGCACGCATAGAATTAAACCTTTCCATATGTTTCCACTCCTTTTCATATAACTTTATTATAAACGAACTATTGACAATCGCAACAAATAGTTATATTCGACTTAAAACTAATATCGTCATTCTTACTTATGATACGGTTCCCCCCGATTAATCTTCACCGCCCGATACACCTGCTCCACCAGCACCAACCGCATCAACTGATGCGGCAGCGTCATTCGCCCAAAACAAAGCCGCTGCTGCGCTCGTTTCAGCACCTCATCCCCAATCCCATGACTGCCACCGATCACAAACACCACATGACTATTCCCATACGTTCCCAGTCGATCAATCTCCGCCGCCATCTCCGCCGAACTCCACAGCTTCCCGTCCAGCGTCAACGCCACCACATGCGCATCCGGCTTGATCTGCGCCAAAATCCGTTCGCCTTCCTTGTCCTTCACAATCTTCACCTCAGCATCACTTAGCGTATCCGGCGCCTTCTCATCATTCACTTCCGTCATCTGAAACTTAATATACGGCGTCAACCGCTTACTATACTCCGCAATCCCCTGCACCAAATACTTCTCTTTTAACTTCCCGACACCAATAATCTGAATATGCATACCCTACCCCTTTTCAAAGTCCAATCATTCCACAACTCTCACGACCAACAATCACTACCCCACTATATCGCGATTCCCACAACCCTGTCTGCATTTTTCGTGTATGTAACTGAACTCAATCTCTCAACCATATACGCCACAACTCATATGTACCCCCAGCAAACCTTTAACATATTCCAACCCAATACATGAGGATTCTTCAACGAACTGTACTTCAATCAACTACCAACTTTCAAATCTTTATAATGCTCACTTCACTCCACATTTTCTTTAAGCAAATTTTTTTTGAATAAATCAATACATCTCTATACTTAACTATGTATAAACAACAAATAGATAATAAGAATAAAAACACAAATGACTAAGGTTCGGAGAAAAAAAAACTACAAATATAGAAAACCAACAATATTTGACCAACATTCCACTCTATACACTAATCTTCCTTATAATCTATATACCGCACAAACTATATACCTACTACACATAATTATCTTATAAAGATACTCATCTCAGTATGAAAAACTCCAATCAAATTCTCATCAACAAAAATCATCTAGGCACTATACACCAATATATTACTCAATATAAAATATCTGCCCACGTGCTCCACCACATGCCCCAATACGCTGGAACAGCGTACTCTTCCCACCCTCCTCCCCGTGGTTTGGTGAGTCTTCCACCGCCGTATAATCCCCATTCATTAATTATGGATGCAACACGCACGGAACGGAGGAAAGGAAATAAGGGAAAAGCACGACTTATAGTGTTTGCGAATTTCAAACACGGTGTTTAATGAAAAGTGATTTTTGCGAAAGCAAAATATCTTACCGCTTTGGAGGGGCGGGAATCTACAATTTATTCCTAGTCCTTAGATTCCCGCGGCTCCACCGGAGTGCGTTCCCTTATTCCTTTCCGCAGTGCTGTCCGCCCTATCCACCCAAACTCAGTCAAGGAGCCTCACCAAACCACCCCACAAAATTGAAAACTCCCTCCACACCAACCATCCGGTCAGCACAAAGGGAGCACTTGCCACGCTATATCGCATTCACTACTATTATCGTCATTCCAACTTCAATATTTAATACATTATTGGAATATTGTGTAAAATAAATTATTTCCCTTTCACTGCCTGCGCTACAATCGTCGCAAATACTTTTGCACCCGCTGGATTCACATGCACACCATCCGTAGCAAAGAAGCTGTTCTGCCCCTTACTCGCCGAGTACCAGTCCACCACCGTAATACGCGGGTCGTCCGCCGCTACCGCGTTGATCGTATCATTCACGATACTTTCCCATGAACGCGGTACACGCGTATTCACCATCACGATCTTCTTCGCGCTTCCCAATTCGCTCAGCAGATCTTCCAGCTGCTCACGGGTAAACGAACCGTTCGTACCGAGTTCCAAAATGACCGTGGAACCGAGGTGACCGCCGCTACGCAGCTGCTGTACGACTCCCGGAGCTTCGGTCATTTGGCGACCGACGCGACCGTCGATGGTGATGCCGGGCATCGTTTGGGTCATGTAATGCGCCACGTCCAGCATGACGGAGTCGCCGATCGCGGTGACGTTGTTGCCGGAGGTGATTTTATCTAGCGTTTTCTTGGTTGCAGCGGCTGGTAGAGATGTGTTGGAAGAGTCTTGTTTGTCGCTGTCGCCACTACTGTTATCTTTAGACTCACTGGATGAACCGTTTGATTGGGAATCCTGATCATTGGTTCTGCCGGATGACGGTTTGTCCGTTCCAGTGGACGATGAATCTGTATTGTGATCCGTAGAAGAATGACTACCTTCTGTGGAATCTGTATTAGCGTCTGTACTTGCATCGGTAGATGCAGGATCGGTTGCATCCTTGTCCTTGTTATCCGACGACGTGCCGCTTTGGTCGGACTCGCTGGATGGTTTATCGTCCGATTTGCTATTGTCATTTTCCGTAATGCCACTTGCTGCATCCGTATCTTTGTCCTTGGACGAGTGGGATACGTTCGTTGGTGTCGTCTGGCTTGATCCAGTAATGAAGACGCTCTGCGGTTGCTGTGCTTCTGCGGTTTCTTCTGCCGTCGTAGTCGACGATAGCAGATGTCCGAGTACAGCAGCAGATAGAATGAAGATACCTGCCGCAGAGCCACCGATAATCCAGCCGCGCGAATTGCGCCAGTTGGAACTGCCGATACGTCCGAAGGAATAACGGAATCCTTTAAGGCGGATCGGTTCTTCCACATATCGATAGGACAGCTCAGCAAGCGCGATGCTGACAGCAACCTGAATGATCGCTTTGATCACAGATGGTTCGCCGGTGTCGACCTGTGGTGTACTGAGAGTGATCACCGGAAAGTGCCACAGGTACAGTCCATATGAACGCTGTCCGAGCCAGCGCAATGGTTTGCAGCCGACGAGTACAGCAAGGCGGCTTGCCGGATGCGCTAGTACGGCGATCAGGATAGCGGTGATGATAGAGATGAGTACAAGTCCGCCTCGATACAGAAACGGCTCGTATTCGTTTGTATGCCAGATCGACCACAGCAGTACGATCAGGGCAGCCAAGCCGACGGCATCCAGCAATCCTTGTGCAGGTGCGGATACATTCGCTTTGAGCTTGATGCTTGGCCACACCACTGCTAGCGATGCGCCGATCAGCAGGGCGAAGATGCGCGTATCTGTACCGTAATATACACGGCTTGGATCGGTTCCGGGTACATACAGCACTGCCATCAGCAGCGCCGAGATGAACGCCAGACTCATGATCCAGCCAGACAGATTGGCACGCTTCGGCAGAAATTTCAGCCCTAGCATTAGCACAAACGGCCATAACAGATAAAACTGTTCCTCCACCGCCAGCGACCAGAGATGACCGAGCGGCGAAGCCGGGCCAAAGCTTTCAAAATACGATACTTTATGAAAAATAAACCACCAGTTGCTCACATACAACAGTGCTGCCGGAATATCTCCGTGCAAGGACGCCAATCTGGCATGATCCCCGATCAGACACCACAGTCCAACGACCAGAATCATGACGTACATGGCGGGCAGCAGACGCCGCGCCCGTCGTTTCCAAAAGTCGACCAGATCAATGCGGCGATTGCGCTCCCACTGACTGACGAGAATGTCCGTGATCAGATAACCGGACAGTACAAAAAAGATGCCTACGCCGAGCAACCCGCCCGGTGCCCAGTCCGTATTCAGGTGATACAAAATAACCGCCAACACCGCGAAGGCGCGCAGACCATCCAGTCCGGGCATATAGCGGTGTTGCTGGAGCGGCTTAGACGACATCATATGTCCACCGCCCTCTATGTATGTTAAAGCCTTCTTGCAAGGCATCTATTTGTTCCAACCGTCGATTCGCATTCTGCATGTCTGTACGTAACGTCCGTATCTTGATGTCGTTCATATTCAATTATCCTTTCCAGAGGTCATTATTCATCCCGTGCTGCTTGTTTCCTTGCTCGCAGGAACCGACATGACCCATTATATCCAAGTATGCTGCTGTAATCGTCTCAAACCAGTTAAAATTAATTTACAGCAAAGTCGTAAATTGTCCGCACATTCCAAATAAGCGCAAAACTGGATGTATCTGGCGCTAGACATAGGAAAACAAGGACCCTATCCAACCGGTCCCTGCCCCTTCTGTTCATGATCTGTACGCGCTACTGTAAGAATGTCTGGCTAGTTATCATAGTATATCGCATTCATATTCATCGGCTACTGTATACCTACTCAAACAGGCAGTAACCGGTATCCTTTTATAGCTCCGTGGTCAGGCAGATTCATGAGCAATCCGGACCGGCAGGGTAATCAGACAACGAGAAATTCGCCGTGCTGCTCACAATAGATACATTTCGCAGGTGGATCCCAATCGGAAAATTCCGTTTCCTTCAGATCCACTACATCTGGTGCATCTTCGTATTCATCTACAAAATCTTCAAGCGCTTTTTCCACATGTTCTTTGCATACTACATACATTAGCATTCCAACTGTCCCTCTTTCCGTGCACGTTACAATTCCGTTACCGTCACTTCAACATTTGATATATACGTTCATCGTTTCCTCTATTACCGTGTTGTTCACCATTACGCGGTTTGTGTATGATTCAATCGCCGGAGCAAAGATTTCATTCGACGATGTTCTGTTCATAGATAGGGTATTATTCAGTCGCGATCCGGGGTTTCCTGAAGCTTGGCTGTAACCGAGTCCTTTTTCCCGTCGCGGTAATACGTTATTTTGATATCGTCACCGATTTTCTTTTGATTGTATAAATATTTGCGCAGATCGAGGGTGGATGTAATCTTCTGCTTGTCCAGCTGTACGATCACATCGTCCACTTTGAGACCGGCTTCCTGAGCGGGGCCGCTCACTTCCATCGCGATTGCGCCTTGAGTGACGTCGTCCGGCAGCTTAGGCTTCGGCGCGTCATTTTCCTCTTCTTCATCATACGAGCGATAGGCATACTGACTATCCAGATCCATGCTGTACACGCCGAGGTATGGACGATTGATCTTGCCGTCAGCCATCAGCTGCTTGGCGTAGTCCATCACTTCGTTGATCGGAATCGCAAAGCCCAGTCCTTCTACACCCGTATCAGAGATCTTCATCGTATTGATGCCAATCAATTCGCCGCGCAGATTCACAAGCGCGCCGCCGCTATTGCCTTCATTGATCGCCGCATCCGTCTGAATCACGTTCTGCTCCCAGTCGTAATTCCCATCTTGGTTCAGCGATACCGGGATTAGCCGATTATCGTAGCTCACAATCCCTGATGTCATCGTACCATTAAACCCTAGTGGATTGCCAATCGCCATCACCGTTTCGCCCAATTGCAGCTGATCCGAGTCGCCAATCGCGGCGATCGTATCGATATCCTTGCTATCGACGGACAGAACAGCGATGTCACTAATAAAGTCCGCCCCGACGACATTTGCCTTCAACATCGTGCCGTCAGTCAATACGGCATCGACTTCATCTGCACCGGAAATAACATGATTGTTGGTGACGATGTATGCCTTGCCGCCATCTTTGCGGAAAATGACACCCGAACCGAGCGCGGACTCATCCAGCGCGGTTATATCTTGCTCTTCCAGACCTTCCTGATAGTTCACAATGCTGACGACCGCAGGACGTACTTTGTCAGCAACCTGAATGAGCTGCTCGTATGGACTGCCTGCCGTCTGCTGTACGGGTATGGCTGTACTCGCTGTCGCCGCACCGGAATAGTTGCTGTGATACCACAACAAGCCACCCATAACCGCAAGTACGGTAACTGCGCTTGTGACTGCACTGACCAGTACCACCTTCAGCATGGACGCTTGTGTACGTTTCCGTCCCGCCGGCGAGCGAAGCGATGGGTATGATTTACGCGAAGAGGAGACGCCGCGTTTGGAGCTACGGACTTTGGTTGAATAGAAATCATCATCAAATAACGCCATGCTCATCGCTCCTCTATTGTGCCTGATCTACTGTTGCAGCGTTCCTGCTGTCGCTTCCGGCTTCCGTCATGGTCTGGATGGGATTACCTGCACCGAATCTTCCGCCTGGCGAATGTCGCTCAGCGCATCCCATGGAGTGGGACGGTTATAATACGTTTCACATAATTGAAATTCATGGTCTTTGTAAAAGCAGCCCCGGCTTTCCATCGCATCGCGTACGGTCAGCTTGGCAAGCTCCATCATATTGTGATCCAGACTAAGATGCGCGAGGTACGTACGCTTCATTTTCTGGCATAGCAGTTCACTTAATGCCGTTCCGGCTGCATCGTTGGATAAATGACCAACATCGCTGAGAATGCGGCGCTTCGTATTCCACGGGTAACGTCCCATACGCAGCATCTCGATATCGTGATTCGCTTCCAGCACCAGCACATCCGAGTTGGATATACTTTGCATCACCTTGTCGCTCACATAACCGAGATCAGTTGCTAGGCTGAGCTTCTGCTCACCATCTTTGAACACATATCCGACTGGCTCTGCCGCATCATGCGAGATGCCGAACGATTCGATTCGTAGCGAGCCAAAGCTTAGAAAATCACCAGTCTGCATCACTTGCTTTTGCTCCGGGGTGATTTTGCCAACTGCCTTCTCAATCGCCATCCATGTTTTCTCATTGGCGTAGATGGGCAGTCCATATTTACGCGCTACAGCACCGAGTCCGCGTACATGATCAGAGTGCTCATGCGTGACCAGAATGCCTTGCAGCTGGTCACCGCTGAATTCGCGCTCCTTCATCAGCTCGTCGATCCGCTTGGCACTCAGACCCGCATCGATCAGCAGGGCTGCATCTTTATTTCGAACGATGGTCGCATTGCCTGTCGAACCACTCGATAATACTGTAAATTGTATGCCTGTGCCTATCATATATCCTACTCCTCATTTTGTGACGACGGGGTAACGATCACTTCCCCGCTGATTCCCTGTACATAATAGAATGCGCCACTTTCCAGCGCAATTCGCCATACCGGTAGCGCGACCATACTATTATCACCGGTGCTCTGTCCGTAATAGCCCAGAGTAATATCCTTAACAACTGCCCCTTCCGGCAGATCATGTTCAATAACAGTTCCAAGTGCGGTTGATGCCGACAGAATCTCCTGTCTCGGCTCATCCGCTTCATCCTGCTGCAACGTGAGTTGCGGAGCAAGGTAAGAATGAATCTTCTGATTACTATAATACAGCTCCAGATTCATATTAAACAGGGGTAAATCATTATTTATGAGCGGATGCATAGCAAAAACGCCTTCTTCTGCAATAAGCGCATCGTACTGATATGTGGAAAATTGAGGGATTTCCGTCGATAGCTGCTCTTTTAATTCCTCTTCATTAAAAATCAATTGGCTATCTGCCGCTCGCTTGAGTTGGATCGGCTCACTGTTCACTGGTGTCGTATCGCGATACGGAATCGGACCTAGAATCGGCGTATCGCGCGGAATCTGCGCATTCACTTGAATATGCTTATCCTCCAACGCACGCTGAGCATTCTCGCTGAGTGAGGCAATATCCAGATTGGACTGTGCCTGATCGCGAATATCCATCCAGAGCTGGTATCCCAATATGAGGTTCAGCAGTAAAAAGGCACCGATCAGTACTGTTTTGGCACGTCCCCAGTCCATCTGTTCCTCCTATCTACCCGCCTGCACGTAGTATCGTGTGTAAGCGGGCAATTTCTCGCAGATTATAATACAAATTCATCTAGCATTGTATGTGAGACAATAATTGTATCTATACGTGTACATATGCAATCCATTGTATATTTTTGAATTTCTACTATCTACTGAATGAACGAATACGGAATGAACAAAACTAACAAGTAACTGCAATCCCATAATCATAATCACATTCACTTGCTATTCAGCAGTTGCGTACTGCCATCCTGCAATTTCACCATCCATACTGGCGTCAGTACAACAACCCCATTGCCTAGTGTCGGTCGGTAGGCAGGTGACAGATCGACAACCTGCTTGCCTACTGGAATCTGGCTTTTCAGCAATTTCTCTAACGCTTGTCCGCCAGGCAAAGTTTGCATGGATGCGGTGGTGGATTGCCCCGCAGTAGAATCAGTTTTAGTCGATAACGCTGTATCGCTACCGGATGAAGGGGTGGTCAAATACAGCATCGAGCGCTCATACGAGGATACCGTATTATGCTCCACTACCAGGCGCATATAGCCAAATTTCACCTTATCCGTCTCCATGACCGGATACGAACGATAATACTGGCGGAAAATAAATCCGGCTTTGCTATCGCTACCGTTATTGATATTCAGCATATACGTACCCGGCCAACCGCCATGCTGATTGACAAAATCAACCGCAGACAGCACATTGTCCGAATTGTTGTTGCTGCCAGTAGTCGGTGCAGTCGGATCGGTATAGGTCATCCATTTTTGCAATGTATCTACTTGTAAACTGCGCTTGCTATCGGTATAGATTTCAATGCCGTTCTGTTCATTAATGTTGCGAATCGCACCCGGATCGAAAAACAGATTGCGCTGCATCTGCTCCGTCGTCAGACTGTCCAGCTTTAGCGTCACTGCCGGAATACTCAGACTGCTCTGCGGGATGTAATAGCCACCAGTCGTATACTCATAGCCCATACTATTCTCGCCAAGCAGCACATTACGCGTAATCTGCTCGCTTTTCAGATCGAGATCGTTGGCTTCATACACCACATCACCACTCGCACTGAAAAAGAATGCCTTGGTCTGGCGATCTTCCGATGAGTTATAGATCCAGATCCGGTTCACCGAATCACCTTCAAACAGCGAATCTGGATTCAGCTTCATGCTGCGTTCCAGCAAACTGACCGGAATGCCACTGCCAAAGGTCAGCTCGATCCCATCATCGCTACGCACCGTGTTCCAATCGATGCTCTGTACGGACAGACGGCGGAACTGCCCAAAGCTATTTTCACGTAGTCCATTATAAATCGTAGTATATGCATCTGACGACGGATAGAAGATCGTATGCCGGTCGCCAGTCATATGAATGATCATTTTATCGGGAAATAGCATATTTTCGATGCTGGAGTGTGGACCGATATCTTCCGCCTGCACATAGCCGGATTCGGAATTAACGACCGAATCCGCACCCGGCATTCGGTAAATGAGGAAGTAACTCTGCACCAGACTGATGATAATCAGAATAGCTAGCAAGGCGGACTTGATATTCTCCCTCATTCTTCCACCTCTCCTTCCTCATGCAGTGGTAGCAATACCGTTACTGTTGTGCCTTGTCCCAGCTCGGAATCAAGGGCAATGGAGCCGTTGTGTGCGCGCACTATTTCCTGGGCAATAGACAGACCAAGCCCGGTTCCGCCCATATTGCGTGAACGCGCCTTATCTACCCGGTAAAAGCGTTCAAAGATCCGTGCCAGATCCTGCTGTGGAATCCCGATCCCGGTATCCTGAATAAAGATTGCCAGCATGTCATCCTTAGTGCTGTATGCACCGAGCGTCACACTGCCGCCATCCATCGTATATTTGAGCGCATTGGACACGAGATTGTCCAGCACCTGATCAATCTGATCGCGGTCAATCCACACACTACCCACATTCGGCTGAATATCGATATCACAGCCGATCTGCTTTTGCTTCATTTGGACAAAGAAGCGGTCAGACGTATCTTCCAGCAGCTCCAATACACTTGTACGCTTTTTGCGCAAGGTCGCTTCGCTGGAATCAAGACGCGATAGATGCAGCAAATCGCTGACCAGTCGAATCATGCGCTGGGTTTCATTTTGAATGACACCGATAAAACGTTCGGCGAGTGCGCGTTCATCCAGCGCCCCGTCTTCCAACGCTTCGGTGTAGCTCTTAATCGTAGTCAGCGGTGTGCGCAGTTCATGCGAGACGTTGGCAACAAACTCGCGCCGCGCGCCTTCCAGCTTCTCTTGCTCGGTCACATCCTGCAAGACGGCGATGACACCAGCAACACTATCTTTGCGGCGATGCACGGTGCTAAATGTAACGCGTACGATGGAACTGCTGCTCTCGTCCGGCTCGCTCAGCGTCAGCATCATCTGACGTAGCGTACCTGCCTGCAATTTGCCACGCTCGGTTTCGGATAGAGGGAGCAGGTCAATGAATGCTTTGCCCGTCATATCCTGCTCGCTGGCAGATAACATCGCAGCAGCAACCCGGTTCACGAGAATGACACAGCCATGCTCGTCGGTAGCGATCACGCCGTCACTCATATTTTTCAAAATAGACGCCAGACGTTCTTTTTCCTCTTCATTCTGTGATAACGCATCACGCAAACGTCCAGTCATATAATTGAATGCTTCGCTCAATTGACCGATCTCATCGTTGCTGTACACGGTCATATGATGGTCAAATTCGCCTTCCGCCACCTGCTTCGCACGCCTTGTCATCTCCTTGATCGGCTGCGTAATCGTATGCGCCAGAATAACGCCCAGAATCGCCGTCATCACCAGCGCGATCAAGATGCCGTACAGGAAAATGCCGTTGATCCGCTTCATCGTATCGTACAAATCCGCCATCGACGCGACGATATACACCGCCCCGACCGTGCGATTGTCGCTAATGATCGGCTCGGCGACCACTCGCTTGCGCTCGCCCGTATCGTCGATAATGTATTCTTCATTGTTGTTAATGCCTTGGAGCGCACGACTAACGACAGTCTGTGTATTGCGGCGAGCTTCTACGCCAGACGTATTGTCCAGCGATGACGTAAGAATACGTCCACTCGCATCCAGCACCTGAATCTCCTGAATCTCGGTGCCGCTCATATTGTACAAATTGTCGACAATCTGCTTGAGATCATCGACAGAATTGGAAAAGGTATCGCCACTGCCAGACCATTTGTTCTCGATCAATACGGACAGCAGTTGTGCCCGCTGCTGCAAATCCTGTGTAAAATTGCTTGTCAGCGAGTTCTTCATCGCACTGACAAAATACACCCCGATCAATTGCATCGAGATCAGGATCAGCAGTACATAGATAATAATCAGCCGCGCCTGAATCGTGCGGCTGAAGCCCGGCAGCAGCCGCAGTCTGCGCTTCACGTTACATGCCTCCCGCTTTGGGACTGCGCATCATATAGCCAAGTCCGCGCCGCGTCAAAATATACTCTGGCTTGCTCGGATCGTCCTCGATCTTCTCACGCAGGCGTCGAATCGTCACATCGACCGTACGCACATCCCCAAAATATTCAAATCCCCATACTGCCTGTAGCAGATGCTCGCGAGTCATCACGCGACCTGCATTTTTTGCCATATAATACACCAGCTCATATTCACGATGAGTCAGGTCGAGCGGTTCCCCGTCCTTGTACACCATATACATATCCGTATCGATAAACAGACCAAACAGACTCAGCCCATTTTTGTTCTCTTCTTCTTCCGGTACGCTGACCGCTGTAGCGGCAGGCGCTTTTTTCTGCTGACGCCGCATATGGGCTTTGACCCGGGCGAGCAGCTCACGCGTGCTGAACGGCTTGGTCACGTAATCGTCCGCGCCTAGCTCTAGACCAAGCACTTTGTCGATCTCGGCGTCCTTGGCAGTCAACATGATAATCGGCATATCCAGCCGCGTACGTACTTCGCGGCACACATCCATTCCGTCCTTGCCGGGTAGCATCAGATCGAGCAGGATCAGATCCGGCTCTTCTGCAAAGGCTTGCTCCACTCCACTGATGCCGTCAAAGGCGCATATGACTTCGTAGCCTTCTTTTTCGAGATTGAATTTTAGAATATCTGCAATCGGTTGTTCATCGTCAACGACCAGAATTTTTCCCTGCATGGCTGGATTCACCTCATAATGACTTTGATTTATTTAGTTTAACATATTCGCGGGGGAGGTTCTTGTGTTGGGCGGGATTTCACTTGATTCTTATGTGTTGAAGTATTGTTAAGGGGGAAAGTTATTTTGAAATTAGTGGGTTAGTTATGTAGAGATTCATATGGACTTGCATAATGATCTGCTGAGACACACAGCGCTCCGGGAAAGGATGGGGAACGTCCTCACTCAGGTGGAGCCGCGGGAATCTACGGATCGGGAATAAATGTAGATTCCCGCCCCTCGGAAGTAGTAAGATATTTTGCATTCGCAAAAATCACTTTTGACTGAACATCGTGTTTGAAAATCGCAAACACGATAAGTCGTCCTTATCCCCATTCCTTTCCCTCCGCTCAGTGGTATTTATATCATTTGGATGAAGGGCTTTTAGATCACTTTCTTGAAACCACATCTCAAAACCATAATTTCTTTTATAAAATAAGCTGTAGTTCATGTGTTCATCTCTATTGTTTATTGTATTACTTCTCCTAAGACATATGAGCGAATCAAAGATCGACTTCTATACTTGCAAACAACGTGAACTCTAACGCGAAATTTGATCACATGATTCGCAGGTAGTTGACCTTATGCCTTCGATTCTTTGTCACTATGTTCCGCATTCTTTTTACGTCCTACCTGTCACCTGTCACCTGTCACCTGTCACCTGTCACCTGTCACCTGTCACCTGTCACCTGTCACCTGTCACCTGTCACCTGTCACCTGTCACCTGTCACCTGTCACCTGTCACAGTGGATTGTACTTGGAGATGAGGGAATGGAGTCAAATAGGATTAATACCATGCAAAAAGCAGCGTTGCCAATGTGTATGGCAACGCTGCTTGAGTAAGGAAGCAGCACTATTTTGCGGTAAGCAATGTAGGTTTGCTATTAACGAAGGTAGGATAGTGGGTTTTGCAGGGCGCCGCCGCTGTGGATTTCGAAATGGAGGTGGGTGCCTGTAGATCGGCCGGTATTGCCCATGACGCCGATGTGTTGGCCTTGTTCCACGACGGTTCCGGTGCTGACGTCGATTTGGCTTAGGTGACCGTACAAGGTTTCGTAGCCGTTACGGTGGTCAATGACGATGACGTTGCCGTAGCCAGTCATCGTGCCTGCGTAGGTGACGACGCCGTCATCGGCGGACATCACGGACGAGCTGCCGACGAGGTCGATGCCTTTGTGGACACGTCCCCAGCGTTGACCGTATGGACTCGTTACCGTTGCACCGCTAACAGGCCAGATAAAGTTACCGCTACCTTCGCCGACAACAACTTTGGTGCCTTTGATGATGATTTTGGGTGAAGATTCTTTGACGACTTCCTGACTTACCCATTCTTCGCGCAGCACCTGACCGTTGGCTTTGCTGACGCGGTAGTTGATGCGTTTCAGACCTTTGCTACCGGAGGAAATGACTTTGGATTCGCCAGCACGCATATTGTCGCTTTTGCGAATTTCGACAGCGGGTTCGGTAACGACCTGCTCCGAATAATCCTCTACCGTTGTGACGGTGATCGGTGGCTGCGGTACGGTCAGTGTCAGTTCATCGCCGATTTGCAGCGATGTTTCCTTCACGTCCGGGTTGTTGCTGAAAATCTCTTTTTGCGTAATATCATACGAAGACGCGATTGAGCTAATCGTATCGCCTTCCTGTACAGTGTAGGTAAGCGGCGCTTCTACGCCAGTCAGCATCACTTTGGCGAGTTCCTTGCTGCTAAGCAGCTTTTGCGGATTCGCTTTGATTTCGTTCGATGTGACTTTCTCGTTGATTTTGACAGATTCCAGCTTGTTGACCTTTTTGCTATACGCATAGCTTTTGGTGAGCTTTTGTACAGAGCTTTTGCTCAGGTTCGTAGCAGCAGCTTCAGCTTTTTGTGTATAGGTTTTCTCAACGAGCTTGAGTGCAGCATCAATCGTTGCCTGATCTTTGGCGACGCCCACATGCTTATCGCCTACGACGACTTCCACGCCTTTGGCATAAGCGGTCAGCATACTATTCAATTGCTTGAGTGTACCAGTGGAATCCACCTGTGCTTTGTACGCCTTTTGCTCCGTGGTGGTGATGCCGTTCGTGTTCAGTACCATGGTCGCATCCGGGTATTTTTTCTGATACGCGGCACGCTTTTCGTTAAACAACGTATCCAGATCGGCTTTATTCAAAATACTGCCAATCTCTTGCCCTTTGACCGATACGACATAATACGGAATGGTATTCGCAGTGACGTAATGCGTACCCGCCAAAACAAGTCCACCGGCAACAACAACGCCACCGATTGCCACCAATAAACGGCGGCGCATCTTGTTTTTCCCCTGACGGATCGAATCTACGGTCAATGTATACCAATGTTGTGACTGAGTGTCTTGCTCCCCGACGGATGGCTGATCTGGATGATGCTGTTCAGCCTGGGACGCTTGCTGCGAGGCAGCTTGCTGTTCCGCTTCCCATTTACCTTTCAAACCTTTCATGACCGTCTCCTTTTACTGTTCATTGCTGAATGTCATTATTCGTTATTCGCAGATATTGATGTATACATGATGCGTACGTAATCTATCGCTTGATTGCCCACCGAATAAGCACCCATGTTGTGACGGATGCTTTTACGGAAGGCAAGAAGCTGCAAGGTCAAATGCTATCTAAGTTATTAAAAATTGTCATATAAAAGTATCAAAAAATTAACCTTTGTAACTCCCCGTTTACTTTACCATAATCCCCACAAAACTTTCAACTTTACAATTCATATAACAGCACGATCTCAGACACCATAAGGCAAGTCAAAATGAAGGAAATGAGTGAAGATGCTGCTTTCAAAGAAATGCTGGTATGATAACGACTATGCGTTCTTTGCAGCAACATAATGAATACCGATGATGATCCAGCCTTATGTACAGTCAATCTGACTGAACAGTAACAGGGAAATACTGTAACAGATTAAGAACTTCACCTTTTTGATTGTATCTTTGCAGTGTATATTACGCTGTGTTCCAATGCATATGATATCCGCTTGATTTAGCTCTATTCCACTTCGTGTAGTTGATTATGATGGGCGTCTAAGTTATAGGTACGCATCGGATGTCAATCTGCGCGCTAATCAATTCCTCTGTATCGAACAAATAAAAAACCAGGCTGCACAACAGGCAGCCTGGTGGATCGTTATATCATATATATTAGGAATAGATCGGAGCCACTTGATTCGTTTGCTCGCGATTGCGACCAACGGAGAAGATCGCGATTGGGATACCGGTCAGCTCGGATACACGATTCACATAGTTACGTGTCGTTTCCGGCAATTCTTCCAGCGTTTTCACGCCAGTAATATCTTCGCTCCAGCCCGGCATTTCTTCATATACCGCTTCACATTCCGCCAGATTTTTCAGGCTGGCTGGATAGTGAGTGATGAATTCGCCACGGTATTTGTAACCGGTGCAGATCTTCACTGTGTCCAGACCAGTCAGTACGTCCAGCGAGTTCAGGGACAGACCAGTAATGCCGCTCACGCGACGAGCGTGACGAACAACAACGGTATCGAACCAGCCTACACGACGAGGACGACCAGTAACCGTACCGTATTCATGACCTTTTTCACGAATTTCGTGACCGATTTCGTCATGCAGCTCAGTTGGGAATGGGCCATCGCCAACACGCGTGGTGTACGCTTTGGCAACGCCAATAACCTGCTGAATACGTGCTGGACCTACGCCAGAACCGATGCAGACACCGCCTGCGGACGGGTTAGACGAGGTTACGAACGGATACGTACCTTGGTCAATATCCAGCATGACGCCTTGTGCGCCTTCGAACAGCACTTTTTTGCCTTCGTCGATCGCGTCGTTCAGTACAACAGATGTGTCTTTTACATACTGACGCAGCTTCTCGGCATACCCGAGATAGTCGGACAGGATTTGCTCCACATCGACCGGTTGACCACCATACACTTGCGTGATCACCTGATTTTTCTCATTGACGAGATGGCGCAGCTTTTGCTCGAATTCTTCTGCATCCATCAGATCGGCGATACGGATACCGACACGGGACGCTTTGTCCATGTAACAAGGACCGATCCCTTTACCGGTTGTACCGATTTTGTTCGGGCCTTTGCGTTCTTCTTCCAACAGATCCAGCACCATATGATATGGCAAAATGACATGCGCGCGATCACTGATGGTCAGGTTTTTGGTGGAAAAGCCGTTTTCGTGCACATAGTTAATTTCGTCGATCAGCGCAGCCGGGTTAATAACCATACCGTTACCGATGACACATGCTTTGTCTTCATAGAAAATGCCGGATGGCACCATCGTTAATTTATATTTTTTCTCATTGATTAAAATCGTATGTCCCGCGTTGTTACCACCTTGATAACGGGCTACCACATCCGCGCTCTCCGAAAGATAGTCGGTAATTTTACCTTTGCCTTCGTCTCCCCATTGTGTTCCCACAACGACTACAGTTGACATGATTCATTCCTCCGTAGGTGTATGTACACCGTATATTTGCGCTGTCTGTTCCGTATGATCGCCAGATGTGTAACATCTTGTTGGAAAAGATGACGCTGGGAACGTATTCCCTATCCAGCGCGGTAACAGCACAGCATAAAACCTCCTTGCGAGGAACGGCCGGGCAAATGCAGGCATACAAACCGTTTCGCGGGCGGAAGTTCATCCTCGTGCGGTAAGGGGTTGAAGCAGTTCCTGAACTGACAGGATACTTACATCCAATAACACTATTGCGCTTTACCGCAGCATTTACAGTGTAACAGGACACTTTTTCAAAGTCAAATGAAACGCGAACAATGACAGGACACAAAATTATCATCGTTCGGGATTTATGTATTCATTTCGCCAAACGCTGCCTTTACCCATGATAAAACCGTATTTTTCGTAAAATGCATTGTGGAAATCTGTAAAAGTAACCTTTGCGATCTTGATCGTTTGTATCTATCTCAGACTATTAACTATAACTGTTCCTATTCCGATAGCACCACCGTCCCCGCCATACTGGATTGGGAATTTGCTTTTGCTGGAACGCAGTATGCGGATATTGGAAATATGCTGCGGTATGAATCGGCAGGATCACTGTATGAGCAGCATGTTCTAGAAGGCTACCGCGCCGCTGGTGGTGAATTGCATCCACAATGGCGACTTCTGTCGCGAATGGAAGATTTGCTTGCACTGTGCGATATGCTCAACAGCTCTACCAGTGAAATGCCCAATCGCATTGCCGATCTGCGTCGACTGATTGTGCAAACGGTCACTGCCAATTAACAATCCATAACAAAAAGAGCCGCTTCTCCTTCCGGTAAGTTCCCCGGTGGAAAGCGGCTCTTCCTTATTAAAGGATACAGCGATCCCGAACAACAGATGATTATACATCCTATTTCCTATTCGGCACTAGCATCCTAATCTTCATCTATCCTGCGAACATATCCGATTGAACACGCTCGTAATTGACGAATTTATTGAAATTTTTCAAAAAGACCAGTTCGACCGTACCGACTGGACCGTTACGCTGCTTGGCGATAATGATCTCGATGATGTTCTTTTTCTCAGTTTCCTGATTGTAGTAGTCGTCGCGATACAAGAACGATACGATATCGGCATCCTGCTCAATCGAACCGGATTCCCGCAAGTCAGACATCATCGGACGCTTGTCCTGACGCTGCTCGACACCACGGCTGAGCTGAGACAGTGCAATAACCGGCACATGCAGCTCACGCGCAATCTGCTTCAACGTACGCGAGATCTCGGATACTTCCTGCTGACGGTTCTCGCCCGCTTTGCCGCGACCAGAGATTAGCTGCAAGTAGTCGATGACGATCATGCCCAGCCCTTTTTCCTTTTGTAGACGGCGGCATTTGGCACGAATCTCGGATACCATAATCCCCGGCGTATCATCGATATAGATTTCCGATTCTGACAATGATGCGATCCCCATCGTCAGCTTCATCCAGTCTTCTTCTTTGAAATCGCCGGTACGCATGACGCTCGCGTCCAGATTGGCTTCGGCACAGATCATACGCTGTACAAGCTGCGCTGCCGACATCTCCAGACTGAAAATAGCAACCGTTTCTTTGGCACGCACTGCGACGTTTTGCGCGATATTCAGGGCAAACGCCGTTTTACCAACCGACGGACGCGCCGCCACGATGATCAGGTCACTACGCTGGAACCCGGCAGTCATTTTATCTAGATCGATAAAACCTGTCGGAATCCCGGTCGTATTGCCGCTGTTCTCGCTCAGTGTCTCCACTTTCTCGAACACTTCCATCAGCACATCACGAATCGCGATAAAGCCGCTACCTGTACGGCGGTTGGAGATTTCCAGAATTTTGCGCTCCGCATCGCCCAGCATACTGCCGACATCTTCCCCGCCGGTGTATCCTTCGCTGACAATCTGCGTTGCGGTACGGATCAGACGACGCAGCATCGATTTCTCTTCAATAATTTGCGCATAATAATCTACGTTGGCTGCGGTCGGCACCGCATTGGCAAGCTTCGCCAAATAGCTGACGCCGCCGATATCTTCCAGCTGCGAACGATCCTGCAACAAGGAAGTTAAGGTGATCAAGTCAATCGGCTGGTTTTCTTCCCCCAGATTTACCATCGCATCGTAGATCAATTGGTGAGATTTATCGTAAAAATCCTCCGTGTCTACGCGCTCCATCACACTAATCAGCGCTTCTGCTTGCAATAACACAGCACCCAGAACAGCCTGCTCAGCTTCCAGATTCTGCGGTGGAACCCGATCGTAAAACATTTCGCCGCCCATGATTACTCCTCAGTAACTTGGACTTTGAGCGTCGCTTTTACTTCTGGATGCAGCTTCACCGTTACCTGAGTGACGCCCAGTGTACGGATTGGCTCATCCAGTTCAAGTTTGCGCTTGTCGATCTTGTGTCCTTGTTTGGACAGTGCTTCAGCGATTTGTTTGCTCGTAATCGCGCCGAACAGACGACCGCCCTCGCCAGATTTAGCTTTCAGCTGAACCGTAAGCTCTTCCAGCGTTTTACCCAGTGCTTGAGCGGCTTCTTTTTCTTCCTGTTTTTGACGCTCAACAGCAGCGGTCTGGTTTTCCAGAATCTTCACGTTACCGCCAGTTGCCGGTTTTGCATGACCGTTTTTGATTAGGAAGTTTTGTGCGTAGCCGTCAGATACCTCTTTGATATCCCCTTTTTTACCAGTTCCTTTAACATCTTTTAGCAAAATGACTTTCATTCAAATAACCCCTCTTCCTCATTCATTTGATCTAGTACTTGCAGGAGCCGTGTTTCCGCTTCGGCAGCAGTACCTTCGAGCTGGACAGCCGCATTGGTCAGATGACCGCCGCCGCCCAATCGTTCCATAACTACCTGTACATTCATCTTGCCCAGTGAGCGGGCGCTAATACCGATCAGACCATCTACACGTTCGCTAATCACAAACGAAGCGTGAACATTGCTCATATTCAGCAGCGAATCCGCGACCTGTGCAATTAGCAGCTGCGGCACCTTTTCGCCCGGAGACGTAACCGCCAGTGCGATATGATCGTGGATAATACGCGTTTGCTTGATAATCTCAGCTTTGGCAATATATTCGGACAGATCTTCCTTCATCATCTGCTGCACCATCACCGTGTCCGCTCCGTTTCGGCGCAAGAAGCCTGCGGCCTCAAACGTACGCGAACCGGTATGCAACGCAAAATGCTTCGTATCGACCGTAATCCCTGCCAATAGCGATGTCGCTTCCAGCGTAGTGAATTGTACTTTGTCATGAATATATTGCAGCAGCTCCGTCACCAATTCGCAGGTGGACGACGCATACGGCTCTAAGTATACCAGCACCGCATCGTTGATAAACTCCTCGCCACGGCGATGATGATCCACCACCACAACACGGCGCGCACGTTCCACCAGCTTCGGCTCAATCGTCATCGACGCTTTATGCGTATCGACCACGATCATCAGCGTCTGCTCAGTCATAATATTGAGCGCTTCTTCCGGCGTAATAAAATGCACCGATAATCGCTCATCATTGGAGATGCGCTCCATCATGCGTTCAATCGACGGATTGACGCCATCCAGTACGATGTACGCTTCAACCTCATACATATCGGCAGCCTTGAGCACCCCGATACAAGCACCGATCACGTCCATATCTGGAATTTTGTGACCCATGACCAGCACTTGATCACTATCGACCATCAGATCGCGCAGCGCATGGGCGATTACCCTTGCACGTACACGCGTCCGTTTCTCGATCGCATTGGATTTACCTCCATAAAACGACAGACGCTGATCCGCCTTCACTGCCGCCTGATCGCCACCGCGTCCAAGCGCCATATCCAGACTGGACTGTGCCAGTTCGCCGAGTTCGCTGATCGTTTCTGTCCCGAAGCCGACACCAATACTAAGTGTCAGCGGCACTTTCAGATCGGCGGTCATTTCACGAATTTCATCCAAAATAACAAACCGGCTCTGTTCCAGTTCACGCAGCGATTTCTGATTCAGCAGCAGCAGATAGCGCTCTGATGACAGACGACGCACATAGATCTGGTAATGCTTCGCCCAATCGGTAATTCGCGTTGCTACGCGTGCAATCAGACTTGTACGCTGCTGATCATCCATTCCTTGAGAAGCCTCGTCAAAGTTATCGAGCAGCACGACGCCAACTGCCAGACGCTCCTCCTCATGACGATCACGCAGATTCGCAAATTCCGTAATATCCTGCACATAGATCAGCCGCTCGTCCGGCAGTACGATACATTCCAGCGTACGTATATCATGCTGCAATTCAAAGCGAACTTCCTTGATCGCCGCTTTGTCGCGTGTCGCTTCCTTACGGCTGTCTCTCGCCTTTTTATATTGCTCCTGAAAATCTTGAAAGCATTCATCCAGCGGTGTGCCGACCAACGTCTTACGACCGAACAAACCAGCAATGTATCGATTATGCCATTCAATCGAAAATTTATTATCATACAGCACCAGACCGAACGGAAGCGTACTAACTGCTTCTTCTTCTACACGCCTGATTCGAAAAGACAAGCCAGCAATATACTCATCCAGTTCCCGCCTGAACGCAAGCTCCGAGCGAACCAGCACCGCTGCGAACAAGATAACTGCACACAACGCTACCAATCCGACGATCCAGTTGAACCAGGACAGAAGCACAACCAGACCTAGCATGAGCAGTGATGCCCACACCGACCGGTAACCGTGCCAGCGGTTTAGCAAAAAATTAGGCATCATTCATCACCCTTACCGTTTCGTTCTCGTAATATACTCGCGGAGCGGGAAAGCCAGATCGATAATCCCGATAATCCGCAGCGGCGGAATCAGTACGACGACGATCGCCAGAATAAACGGCAGGAACGATCCCCACTTCCGCTGACTGGCCCAGAAATACACAAATCCGATCGTCTGGATCGTAAAGGCAAGATGAACCAGTGGCATAAAGTTCAGCACAATCGCCGCCAGCACACCCGTCATGTTCGAACGTGCGATAAACTCCAGAAATACGGCGATCAGATAATACCAGATCAGCGATCTTGGCAATCTCCAATCGCGTGCCGGTTTCAGACGCGGCACAGAATAATTCATACTTTCGAGCAGTGGACGCGATACCGCATGTGTAATGATCGCCATCGTAAACGAAGCGATAATGAGCGCACTGGGAATCAACGTGAGCGTATAATTGCTCAGCCCAATAATATACTCCGGCGTCAGCACATCGCTCAGGTTCGAATTCACATCCGCCATTGCTTGTAGCGGTGCAACGGAAATCTGAATCACATCCCGCACGTACTCTCCTAGACTAAAATGGAACACTGCGGTTGCAATTAATAGCAGCACAAGCAGTTCCACCAATGCGGTCAGACCGCCAGCAAAAATAACTTTCAGTGCAGGCTGATACTTCTTGTACATCCTGCCCATCACAATTCCCGGAATCATGAAGAATATTCCTAGAATCGGCAGGAATAACCCTGCCTGTCCAGCAATGATCAACGCGATCAACCATACAGGAATCAAGTGCATGATGAATTGGCGCAAGGTCAAAGTTGAATACAGCACGACGACAGGCACAATTAGAAATAGCATACCGATGACTCTTACAGATGTTATTAGGGATAGTAGCAGAAGCAGGTAAGCAACGCTCCATGCTACGGATGTCCAGCGCAGTTTCAAACGATTCACCTCTTACGCACAAATTGTCGGCATCGCTAAAAAAGATTTACTCATCATTATAGCATAGACGCCGAGGATCACGCACAGATTTGTATAGCGACCGCAGCCGATTTAGATGCCAGACATACGGTTGCGCTCCGGCGCGTATTCACCGCCGCGAACGAATTGTTCGCAGTATTCAATAATCTGACTACGGCGTACGATGCCGATAAATCGGTTCATATCATCGACAACCGGCACAAAGTTCTGCACTTTAGCCAGATTGATCAGGTCTTCCATATTGGCATCGATCGATACCGGCTTGTCATCCCGTTTAAGCGGAATTTCGGACAGCAAAAATTTAGAAGCGTTCTCAAAAGTCACCTTGCCACCGGAATTTCGCATAAACCAGAGCAAGTCCCCTTCCGTGATCGTACCTACATATTTCCCGTCCTTGTCGAGCATCGGGATGGACGTATAACGATGATATTCCATCCGTTCGAGCGTCTGGCGCAGCGTCGAATTAAGGGTGACGCAAACGACCTCCTGCTTCGGCAGCAGAAAAAACGCAATATTCATGAAAAAACCTTCCTCCTCGTCGTATTACGACCTGCTGCACCGATGGCAGCATAGTATGATTCATGGATTGGTGTCATACAGGTGTTGACGATGCTTCTCTTCTATTTTAAGCGATAACCAGCCTACAATAAAGCCAGTCTATCCAATTAACGTAATTCGGACTGTTGAATGGTCGTTTCGGTATCTCCATCAGCCGCATTGCCGGAAGGTGGCTGCTCTACCGCGTCAGGGCCGTCCTTGCTCATCCAGTCATCAATCAATTGCTTCGCTTCTTCCACTTCGCTCTCATCCGGCACTTCATAATAGACGCCATCAATATACTCACCTTCACCAGCGATCGTGAATGCTTTCACTTCCGGCTCGCCAGTATGCAACAATTGACTCGCTAGACCAGTTAACTGATCCGGGCGCATATCCGTTTTAAAATTATCGCCCATAATGCTGAGCAGCTCCGGCACTTTATCGATCTGTTTCAACTGAAATGCCTGACTGGCAATCTGTTGCAGGAAGATCTGCTGGCGCTTCGTCCTGCGAAAATCGCTATCTTCACGGTACCGCACATAATACAGCGCCTCCTGACCGGAGTAGATTGGCTTGTTCGCTTTGATCGTGAATTGCTCATGATTCGGATCACGGTTCACAATATCTTCTTCAATCGGCAACTGCACACCGCCTAGTGCATCAACCGCATTAACCAATCCTTGAAAATTAACCGATGCGTAAAAATTAAGCTTCTCATCTAGAAAATGCTCTACCGTATTCATCGTCATTTCGATGCCACCAAATGCGTACGCATGATTGATTTTGTCCATCCGGTCGCGCCCGACGATCTCGGTGTATGTATCGCGTGGAATGGAAATAAGCAGCACTTTGTTCTCAAGCGGACGTACGACCGCATACATAAGGGTATCCGAGCGCGCCGTCTCATTCTCCCGCTGATCGCTACCGACCAGCAACATGGAAAATGGCTCAGTCATTACGACCTCCGGCTCCGTTGCTTGCTGTTCGCCGCCTGTTTGACGTACAGGCTGATACGTCTGCTGGAGTTGGGTTTCAATTTTATCCGCAACAAACCAGTCAAACATTGCCAATGAAATTGGCTTCCACCATATAAAGAGACTTGCCGTCAGGACGACCACGGCAGCCGCAATGCCAGACCAAATCTTTTGCTTCTTTGTCATTGTCCCATTCCTCATTTCAAGCAGACATATATTCTTCATTCATTAAACGCTGGATGCAGCTTATGACACAGTTACATTATTTTACACTGTTTCTTGCCGTTTAACCAATAAAAACAAAAACTCCCGGTCATAAATAACCGGGAGTCTTTGGATGCTGCTTGCTTATCAATAAGGAGAACATGCAGTCATCGTGGTGTATGCAAGATACCTTTTACACAGGAAGTGTACAAGAATCTTCTATTATATAGTTACTTTTTTATGATGCTTATTTCGCTTTAGTCAGCGTGATTGCACCAGTGGACTCGTTCCATTTTACGTCCCAGCCCAACAGTTCTGTGATCGAACGCAGTGGAACCAGTGTTCTACCATCGTTGTTCACCATAGCAGTTGCTTCCAGTTTTTGCGTTTTGCCGTTTACATCAACGGTGTTTTTACCAACCCAGAATTTCATTGTATCTTTACCAGCCATAACAGTTACTTGACCAGCAGCTTTGTTCCAAGCTACTTTCGCACCAATTCCTTCAGCCAGGTAGCGCAGTGGAATGTAAGTGGTGTTGTTGCTTACTACTGGTTCTGTATCCATCATTGTTGTTTTGTTGTTGATTTTCAGCTCTTTGCTGTTCAGCTTCATCCACACAGTCGTCATTGCTGCATTGGAAGCAGCTGGCGTTTTGGCAGGCGTAGCAGCAGCTTTAAATTTAGCAGGGTATTGTTTTACAATTGCGCCACCCAGTGCTTCACCGATACCGAACATTGTTTTGAAGCCTTCGCGGTCAGCTTTGTATGCTGCTGCATATTGTTTGTTCGCATATTGATTGATAACGTTTTGGACTTGAGTTTCATGAGTAACCAGTGCTTTTTCAGCAGCGGCAGCAGGCAGATTGTTCGCTGTTGCTGTACCCAGGAATGTTGCAAAGTCCTTCGTAAACATTGTAATGCGATCTTTTACTGCTTGCAGTGCTGCTTTATCGCCTTTTTTCAGTGCTGTTACATAATCACTTTGTGCTTTAATGTGGTTCGTTACCCAGATCGTTTCGAACTGTTTACCACCTTCAGCACCGTAGATCGATGTGATCGCTTTTTTGAATGCAGCTGTGTTTGCTGCTTCCGCAGTTACCAGCGCAGCGGAGTCTTTTTCGCCGTTATACTGTTTTTGCATTTGCAGTGCGGACAATGCAAAGTGCTCAGCAGCCAGACGGTTCAGAGCGGAACGCAGATCAGCCGCCGGTGTATCTACAGTACCGTAGTTGAATTTCGAAGGGTACTGGGACACAATCGCGCCGGAGAGCGCTTTACTTACTGTAAACATTGTTTCGAAACCTTGACGGTATTCTTTGTATGCACCTGTGTAATCACCAGCTACATATTTCTCGAATACGTCTTGTACTTGATCTTCATGCAGTCTCAGAGCGTCTGCAGCAGCTTTTTGTGGCAGTTTGCCAGCTGTTGCTGTTGCGAGGAATTTGGAGAACTCGTCAACAAAGCCCTGTACTTGTGCTTCGGCTTTTTTGATTGCCGCTTTGTTATTCATTTTCGTTGCTTTCACCAGGTTGTCGGTGTATTTGTTATGTGCACGGAAGATACGTTCGAATTCCGCAGCACCTGCTTTACCATAGATAGCTTCGATGGCAGGTTGCATATCCAGTGCATTTTGATCCAGCGCGTCATACGCTTGTTTTGCATCCGGTGCGCCTTCGTAAGCTTTTGTCATTGCAACAACAGCCAGTGCAAAGTGCTCGGACAGCAGATAATCCAATCCAGCACGCAGATCAGCAGCTTTCGTGCTGACTGTCGGTGTTGCTGTAGTTGTGGTTGCAGCAAAAGCTCCAGTTGTAGGTAGTAGCAGGGAAAGACTTAATACAGGTACAAGCAGTTTTTGAATTTTCATCATTCAGGCTCCCTTTGTAAGTCAATTTTGGTTTTGTCTGTTTGTCTTGCCGTCCATGATTGGATAAACGGGCGAAGTTTCATTTTGGATCACATATCATTTGAAAAAAAGTGGAATCGGCTATTATATCGGCTTCACCCAACCTGTATTTGTTCCCGAAAACCCCTGATATGATCTGCTTTCCCCACTGAGCCACTTTTTTGTTATACAGATGCACAGGAAGCTCCGGAACTTCCGTCAATCACATTATGTATAATTCCAATCTTGCTCATAAGTAAGTAAGTGATTTTATCAGTACGGATATGATATAACCACAATTGAAGCGCTTAAACCTTTATCTCTATTTATTTATATTTAATAGTCTTCTTTCGTTGTTTGAAGAATTGATAACGTACCCATACACACTATTTGCATACAAGTATTCTTAATAATAAAGAATACTTTGTTTAAACTATATTTCCTAGTAACCCGATCTTTTCACCTTGTAATAAATACTCACTTTCTCACGTTCAGATCATCATGAATGTTCAAGATGAGTATCCGAATACCGAATGCAGGCAAAATAAAAAGCGTACAGCCTTCTCTCCTGCAATAGGAAAGATGCTGTACGCTTGGAACCTTTCTGCCGAAACAGAAAAGTAATACTATTCAGTAGTGTATGGCAGCAGTGCGATTTGACGGGAACGTTTAATCGCAGTAGTCAGCATACGTTGGTATTTTGCACTTGTACCAGTCACACGACGCGGCAAGATTTTACCACGCTCACTGATAAATTTACGAAGCAGGTCCGTATCTTTATAGTCGATGTGAGTGATTTTGTTTACAGTGAAATAACATACTTTACGGCGTTTGTTGCGACCGCGGCGTCCACCTGGACGTCTGCCTTCGCCATCTCCGCTTTCACGTCTATTAAAGCTCATCTGATTCATTCCTTTCTTACTTTAAAATGGTAAATCATCATCGGAAATATCTATCGGTTTACCGTCATCGGAAAATGGATCTTGATTGTCACGAGAGTAGCTATTTCCATTGCTGCTGCGGTTACTGTTGTTACCGCCGCCGTAAGGTGCTTCCTCACGATTGCCTCCACTATTGCTGTTTCCGCCATCACGGTTGGACTCCAGGAAACGAACATTATCAGCGATAACTTCAGTCACGTATACACGCTTACCTTCGTTATTCTCATAATTTCTTACCTGAATGCGTCCTTCAACCGCTGTTAAGCGGCCTTTCCGCAAGTAGTTGGCGCAGGTTTCTGCCAGTTGTCTCCAGGTTACGACCGGAATAAAGTCCGCTTCGCGCTCTCCACCCTGGCTCGTAAAAGGACGATCCACTGCCAGCGTAAACTGCGTCACAGCCACACCCGCAGGTGTGTAGCGAAGTTCCGGGTCTTTGGTCAACCGTCCGATCAAAATGACACGGTTCAACAATCCAATCCCCTCCTCAAACGAGTTTACAATTCATGATTCAAACTTACTTTGTAACGTCTACAGTGATCAGATAACGGATTACGTCATCAGAAATTTTCATGATACGCTCAAGCTCAGCAACAACAGCTGGAGTAGCTGCGAAGTTTACAAGAACATAAATACCATCACGAATTTTCTTGATCTCATACGCAAGACGGCGTTTGCCTTGGATATCATGGCTAGTGATCTCACCGTCAGCTGTAATGATGCCTTTGAAACGTTCAGTCAACGCTTCAACTGCTTCTTGTTCCATTTCTGGACGCAGAATGTACATTACTTCATAATTGCGCATAGTTTTCACCTCCTCTTGGACTAAGGCCCCTGATCCATGCCAGGAGCAAGGAACGAGCACAAACTCGAACCCTATTATTGTACCAGAAATATGCAGACTCTACAAGGAAAACTTTATATTTATTTGCATACGTATTTGCAATAGAATTTTCGACGTATAAGACGAGGAATAGATAGAGCATACAACAATTCAACACAAAGAAATGCAATATGTAATCGAAGCGAAGAAAGTGCAAAATGTACAACCAGTATAATCACACTGACTGCTTATGACCGAATGCTCATTGATTGCACGCGATTACGATTCCAGAGTTAGCAAAATTATTAAAGCTTACAGAATATATTTGCGTTATATGTTATATAAATTAACACAAAACAACAACAATCAGTTTCTATTTAGCATATATATATTTATTTTTCCATATATCAAACTTATATCATCCTATTTTTCTTTTTAAAATTTTATATAATCTCACATTGACAAAGCTTCCACTTCGAAATATGATAAATACATCTTCTTATATGTCATTTAAATTAACATTTCCTTTTGTATAAGCTCATTAATTGGTTTGAGCGTCTCGACCAGACAACCGTAAATTGTCCCAGGCTACAAGAGGGTGTATCTGCAAAAGTAAACGCATGTTGGCGCTTGCTGTTCCTAATATTCGGTACAGTAGTTGCTGCCATCTGCCGCCTTATTCTCTATGTCGTCAGATCGCTGATGAGATAGGCAACAGGTGTGTTTACTTTCGCCGAGCGCCCCTTGTCGTCTGGGATTTTTGGCGTTTCTATGATTTCCAATTGCCGGTCTTCCCTATACCCATGTTCGCTGACTCCGTATTTCAAATGTATGTGTTCCCAAAATTTTAATGAGGTGATTATTATGAGTACACGCGCCAAATCCCCTGCTGAAGCTGCCCAAAATCAACTGCCCCGTGATTGTACGTTTACACCGGACGACTGGTACGTGCTGTCCCAATACTGGTATCCAATTGCAATCGCTGATGAGATTCAGGACAAACCGGTAGGCGTGAAGCTACTGGACGTGAAGCTCGTCTGCTATCGTAGTGGCGATGAGGTAGTCGTAGCGCGTGATCTATGCTTTCACCGCGGCGCCCCGCTCAGTCTGGGCTGGGTCGAAGACGGTGAGATTGTATGCCCATATCACGGGTTCCGCTACAACTGCGAAGGTGCCTGCACTTCTGTACCAGCACACCCTGATAGCAAAATCTCACCCAAACTGAAGTTGATTATGTATCCGGCTATTGAGAAGTATGGTCTGATCTGGACGTGTCTTGCTAATAATGAACCGCAAATTCCAGACTTCGCTGGCTGGGATGATCCTGATTATGTAAATGTATTGCCGCCAAGCTTTGATATTGCCGGATCATCTGGTCGCCAGATGGAAGGATTCCTTGATGTATCCCACTTTGCCTATGTGCATACCAAAACATTTGGCGATCGTAACAACACCGAAGTTCCACAATACAAAGTAAAACGCGAAGGCAATGAACTGATTGCCGATTACTGGAGCACGGTTAGCAATTATGGCAAAGGGCAAGAAAATCCAGCACCGGAAGGCTTTATGTGGCTACGCGCATTCCGTGTATTCCCGCCATTCGCTGCTTCGCTAACGGTACATTTTCCAGACGACGGCAAACTGATGATTCTGAACTGCGCATCTCCGGTATCGGCACGTTACACCCGGCTGTTCTGCCCGATCTCACGCAATTTTGATAAAAGTGTTCCGGCAGAGGATACGATCCGCTTCAATCTACAAGTGTTTCAGGAGGATCGTGAAATGGTCGAAGCCCAAACGCCGGAAGATCTACCGCTTGATCTGACTGCTGAAGCCCATATCCCAGCAGACCGTACCTCCATCGCTTACCGTCAGCTACTGACTGAGTTGGGATTGGGACGTCATTACACATCCTGATCTGCACGATACAGCTTGAGCACGATTGCTGAAGGCAAAATGTTCTATCCTATGCAGGCATTCACGCATATCACACGCATATCACTTATACAGGCAAATGCGCATCATTTCGGCGCATTTGCCTGCCCTAAATAACATAAAAAAGCTCCGCCGCAGAGGTCTGCAACAGAGCTTAGTCACGAATCATATATGTAGCAATCAATATGGGATGGCGGAGAGAGAGGGATTCGAACCCTCGCACGCCCTAAGACGCCTAACTGATTTCGAGTCAGTCCCCTTATAACCACTTGGGTACCTCTCCGTATAACATGCACCGCTGTGAAAGCGATCCATTTACAACAAAATTGATTATACTTGATTCTTTTTCGGTTGGCAATAGAACAACATTATATTTTTTGAATGAATCTGGAAGGAATTATCCGTTTACACGTATCAGGCTGTCCTTTACACTGGTGGCTGTACGGATTTTATTTCTTTCGCAGGGGGAATACATGTTATGCATCAGACGCAACACATTCAGGAAGCTAGAGATTACATTGTAAAACAAACCGGTGCACAGACACCGACAGTCGGTATGATTCTCGGTTCAGGGTTAGGCGGTTTGGCAGATGAGATTGAACATCCAACGATTTTCCCATACAAAGACATTCCGCATTTTGCTACTTCTGGCGCTGTTGGTCATGCGAATGAGCTGGTAATCGGTACACTTATGGGCAAGACGGTAGTTGCGATGAAGGGACGTCTTCATTATTATGAAGGCTTTACACTGGATGAAGTGACCTTCCCGGTACGCATTATGAAGGCGCTTGGTGTCCAGCAATTAATCGTCACCAATGCCTGCGGTGCGGTAAATACAAGCTTTGCACCGGGGGAGTTGATGCTGATCACGGATCATATCAATCTCGTCGGCAATAATCCGCTCATTGGACCGAATAATGCACAATTGGGCACTCGTTTCCCTGATCTGTCGCAAACGTATCATCCAGAGCTGCGCAATATCGCGTTACAGGTCGCACAGCAGCAGCAGGTATCGTTACAGCAAGGCATCTACGCATGGTGGACCGGTCCTGCTTATGAAACGCCGGCGGAAATTCGTATGATTCGTACGCTTGGTGCAGATGCAGTCGGTATGTCCACCGTGCCAGAAGCGATTGTTGCTGTTCATGGCGGCATTCAAGTGCTCGGTATCTCTTGCTTAACGAATATGGCATGCGGTATTCTGGATCAACCGCTTAGTCATGATGAAGTCATCGAGGTCGCGGCAAAAGTAAGAACTACATTCGTCGGTCTGATCAAAGGCTTGCTGGAACAGCTTTAAGCTAAACCATCACTTTGGGCATCTCTTGAGTATTTACCGAACAGAATATCGATGAGAATATGTTGCAGCACTGCATAGTTGCTACAGGCAATACGTAGTTAAACGCTGGTCTTCAATAGACTGATCAGAATAGTGATCAAAGCAATATACAAATAATAAACTTAAATGCGTCATTGCTGATAGGGTATATCCCCTTTTGGCAATGACGTTTTGCATGAAGTTCTTGGTATGATGGGGTGTGAAGCAGAAGATGCCTATATCACGTGTTATGAAGTAATATGCTGAACAATTGTTAACTGAGTAGCTGCTATAAGAGGAAAATATATAACAATACGGATGCAAATGGCATACGCTGAATAGTAGGAGCACGCATGATGTATCGTTGGACACATATAGATGCTTCCATCCTTGGTATTCATCGTTATCCCCAGTTATCTACATAGCAAAAAAGGTTATCCACAGTGGATAACCTTTTTCTATTCTTTATTATCCTCTATAACCACGTCATCTGTTGATAACTTTGTAGATAAACATTATTCCCCTGAAGGCATTGCTTGCTCTGGATCGGCGACAGATCGTAGCACCTTTTTCATGTTTTTCTCAAATTTTGCTCGTGGCACTAGCACACTATGCTTGCAGCCTACGCATTTGATACGAATATCCATGCCCATGCGGATAATCTCCATCTCATTGCTACCGCAAGGATGCGGCTTTTTCATCTGTACAATATCCCCCAGCTGAAACTGCTTGCGTTCTACCATAACCTCCACCCTTTCTCTCTTCTCAACTTGCTATCGTCCGCAATTGTTTATCCACACCCATTTTACCAGATTTTTTATCATTTGCGGGCTGTGGATACAAATATGTCGGTTGTTGCTGCATCCTGACTTGTACCATAACAAACCGGGCTACTTGTGAGAGCAGCCCGGTCATTTTCGTTCGTCTTTTCTTTTACCAATTAATCGTTGGATTCATTCGGATCGCGCTTATCGGTTACTTCTGTTTTCAGCACACCTGTTTGCGGTGCTGGCGCTTGATTCGCTGCTTCCTGCTCAGCAAGTTTTGCTTCTTCTGCTGTTTTGCGTTCTTCTTCCAGACGTTGTTCTTCTAGATCCGCATCCAATTGTTGTTTTACCGCCGTATGAATAGCACGTTCGATATTAGCGCGAGAGTTCGGCTGACATTTGGCGATAATCCGCAGCGAATATTCGCCTGTCGTCAGCGTCTGGATACCGAGTACCTCCGGTACATCCAGCACTTCGTCACGATCTGTTTTCATCGTTTGCGTAGCACGCAGTACCAGCTCCTGTGCATCAGCGAGCGAGCGATCCATACTCATCGGAATATCGACGACTGCCAGTGCATTCGATAATGAGAAGTTGGTTACGCTAATAATAGAACCATTTGGAATAATATTGACTTCACCATTCCAGCTGACCAGACGAGTCGTACGTAGACCGACCATTTGTACCGTACCTTTGTATGTACCGGTCTGAATAACGTCGCCTACTGCAAATTGATCTTCAAAAATAATGAAAAAACCAGTAATAATATCTTTGATAATACTTTGAGCACCAAAGCTGATTGCCAGACCGGCAACCCCGGCTCCTGCTAATAACGGTGCCAGATTAAATCCAAATTCATTCAAAATCAGCATGATCATAATAAAGTTAAACACGCTGGAGATTACATTTTTACTCAATTCACCGATTGTGACTAGCCGCCGTGGATTGGTCGCAATTCTGCTCTTATCGCGCCCGGATAAAGAGCGTTCGATTACCTTGTTGATCAACTTAATAGCAATTCTGGTGAGGAGAAAATAAGCACGATACGAATGGCAGAGAATGCAAATTGAGTCCACATTCCTGTATCGGTAAACCAGTTCCAGAATTTGTCCGTAAAGCTACTAATCTCTTGCGCTGCTGTATCGGCAGCATTGCCACTGCTCAGCCAATGTGTTGCAAATAGCTGTAGTGTTGTTTGAACCAGATTCATAGATTGCCCTCCTTGTGCATAGTATTGGTATCATTGGCTGTTATGCAATCATTTCGTAACCGTCTTCCACCGCACGAAAAATACCGCGAATCTCCACCTGCTCTTGTTTTACAATATGCTGTACGGTTTCCAGCTCTTGTTCGGGAAATTGTAGCGATAGTGCGCAGCCCGCTGTAATCTGCTTTGGTGTTGGAAACATATCATTTTCAATCTCTGCATATTCCAACAGCATTTCCGCGCGTAGTGCCTGCTGAGTGGAATCAAACGCCATGACCAGATTGTGTTCCATCTTTTCTTTTACCCCTTCCGGTACAAACTGTCACGTTCATAAACAGGATTTTGTATTCCAGCTTCATTGTCCAAAACGTATTATATGATAAACAGAATATATCTATTGTACGCAAATTGTCCGTGCAGATTCAATCTTCGCTTCTACAAAAAAACCGCCACATCCCGGAGCAGAAAGTTTCTGTCATCCGATATACGGCGGTTTTGGATTACATTCATTCTTCTCTGACACGGTACAATCGCGTGGAATTACCCTTTTACCGATGTACGTGCCAGACTAATAGCTTCCAACTCTTCTGGAGACAGATTGTACGTCGATTGACCATTCGTGATCGGCTTGGCGTACACATAGGAGCTATCGCGGTTGTGCAAACCGGTCAGTACCAGCCCGTCCATATTGTCGTTCAATAGCGCCACCGAGAAGCTCAGATCACTACCATGCTCTGAAAAGGCGTTATAGCGTTTGATGCCTGTATACGCCTGTACAGTACGCAGCTTGTCCTCGATCTGTTGAAAACGGGTACTCTTTTGCTTTTCGCCGTCTTCGATTGCGTCCATTTGTAGCTTCAGATCCAGCAGCAGTGATTCTAGATCCTCAACACCACTTCCCGACATCATCATCTCGTAGCGTTTGCGCATTTTACGCAGTTTGGCACCCTGTACCATTACAATAATTAGCAGCAGGAGTACGAGTATCGCGATTACTCCCAGTATCAAAAATAATTGCTCTGTAACCAGACTGTTCAATTCCGCCATTGTTGTCCGCTCTCCTCTTATTTCATTACCGTGCTGGTCGGAGATGCTTATATTTTATCCGCATCGCCCGTTCAGTCTGTCATCCAACCAACTGCATCCTGTGTGGCACATGATTTCTCTGTATAAATAGTGCCGTATCTGTTATATATTCAATCACCCATGTATATGCTACAATCTGCCTTTTAGATCTGGCAGGCAGCAGCCACTTCGTGATCCATAAGCCCTTTAGCATTATACTTGCATCGATGCGCATATTCCATCTCAATTTTGTAACATTCGAGTGGAAACTGGCGAGAACAACCCGTATTTCCATCCTATTTTGCAATATGACGAATCGCTTCCAGCAAGCGCTCTACATGCTCCGGTGTCGATCCGTATCCTACACTTGCACGCACCGCACCCGTATCCATCGTGCCTACAGCGCGATGCGCCAGTGGAGTACAATGCATACCCGCACGCACCGCAATGTTAAACTCACGATCCAATGTAAACGCAACCTGTGCCGCATCCTGCTGCTGCATCGTAAACGAAACGATTCCCGTACGCGGTTGACCAGCTGCTGGACCTAATAACCGTACCCCTTTTATCTGCTGCAAACCGTCCAACAATTGCATCGTCAGTTGTTCCTCCTGCTCTGCAATACGCTGTACTGTCTGCTCTAGCACATGCTGTACGCCTGCCGACAGACCAGCAATACCGGGCGTATTCGGCGTACCTGCTTCATATCGATCCGGTCGCACAGACGGCTGGTCTGGCTCCTCCGATTGACTGCCCGTTCCGCCGTAGATCCAAGGTGCCAGCTCTAAGGCAGGCGAGATATACAGCCCGCCTGTACCCTGCGGTCCAAGTAATCCTTTATGACCGGGAAAAGCAGCTAGATCAATCTCCCACTGCTGTAAGGCAACTGGAATATGACCAGCGCTTTGCGCCAGATCAAGCAGAATGGCAGCTCCATGACGATGCGCAAGCTGCGATAACTGTTCTACAGGCAAAATACTGCCCAGCAGATTGGAGCTATGATTGCACACAAGCAGGCGTGTCTTTGACGTAAAGGCACGCTCCACTTCTGCTAAATCCAAACACCCTTGCTCGTTTACCGAAATATAGCTCACCTGCACACCTACGGTGCGTTTCAAATGCTCCAACGGTCGCCAGACCGAATTATGCTCAGTCATCGTGGAAATGACATGATCTCCCGGCTGCACATAGCCAAAGATCGCCATATTGAGCGCCAGCGTCGTATTACCGGTAAAAGCAATATCGACCGGACCGGATTACGCACATCCAGCAGCGTAGACAGCTGCCGACGACACTGAAACAACACTCGACTGGCACGTACTGCCATGGCATGACTGCCTCTGCCCGGATTGGCTGAATCATGCTCCAATGTATGCTGTACCGCCTCATATACAGCTGGCGGCTTGGGCCACGAAGTAGCAGCATGATCCAAATAAATGACAGCATGATCTTTTTGCTTCTGCTGCATATCGCTGATCACCGTTTTCCCTCCGTCATTGAACTGTGGCATAGCCGATCCACGTATCATGTATCATGTATCACGATCAATTGAGATCAAAATTCAAAAACGTATTACAACTTGTTTAATAGTTCTAATAACCGCTCCAATTCCTGACGGTTGTGGAAACTCAGTTCAATTTTGCCTTTATCCTTGTTGCCGTTGCGAATTCTGACAGCAGTTTGCAGACGATCACGCAAGGAATGCTCGACATCAACAAGATAAGGATCGCTTTTCTTATCTTTGTCTTTATCGTTACTTTTGCGCTTCGTTTCCAAGTTTTGTACCGCTTCTTCCAGCTGGCGTACACTCCAATTGCTTTGGATCGCTTTATGAGCGAGTGCCAGAATCAGATCTTCCTTTTTCACACCTACAAGCGCGCGTGCATGTCCCATCGACAATGTTCCACGTGAAACATATTCTTTTACCTCATCCGGCAATGTTAGTAAACGCAAGAAGTTGGCAATATGGGGACGAGACTTGCCTACACGCGCAGCTAGTTCTTCCTGAGTCAGCTTGAATTCGTCCATTAGCGATTGATATGCTGTAGCGATTTCCATCGCATTCAGGTTTTCGCGCTGCAAATTCTCAACCAGCGCAATCTCCATCACCTGCTGATCGCTAAATGTCCGCACTACCGCAGGAATGTCCTTTTTACCAGCAAGCTGAGACGCGCGGAAGCGGCGTTCTCCAGCGATAATTTCGTAGCCTTTTAAGACTTTGCGTACAATGATCGGTTGAATAACACCATGCTGTGCAATAGAATCCGCCAGCTCCTGCAAGCCTTCATCGTCAAATGCTTTGCGTGGCTGAAAAGGGTTCGGGCGCAGCTCTTTTAATGGAATCTCAATCACTTTATCATCCTCACTCACAGACAGGGAAGGAATCAGCGCATCCAGTCCCTTGCCGAGACGTTTACTCATATGACACCACTTCCTTTGCCAGCTCTAAATATACTTCAGCGCCTTTGGAACGCGGATCGTACGTAATGATTGCCTTCCCGTGAGAAGGCGCTTCGCCTAGCCGAACATTGCGTGGAATAATCGTCCGGTACACTTTATCCTGAAAATATTTTTTTACTTCTTCGATAACCTGCAAGCCTAGATTCGTACGGGCATCCAGCATCGTCAGCAATACGCCTTCGATTTGTAGATCGGTATTCAGATGCTTTTGCACGAGACGTACTGTATTGAGCAGCTGGCTTAATCCTTCCAGCGCATAGTATTCACACTGGATGGGAATGATCACCGAATCGGCAGCAGTCAGCGAATTAATTGTCAAAATGCCAAGCGAAGGCGGACAATCAATCAATATGTAGTCATATCCCTGCTTGACCTGTCCAATCGCATTTTTCAAGCGCAATTCACGCGAAATGGCAGGTACAAGCTCCACTTCCGCTCCCGCCAGCTGAATCGTTGCTGGAATAATATCCAGATTCTCAATAGCGGTCGACTGAATCGCTTCCTTTGGAGCCACATCGTTAATAATCACATCATAAATGCAATTTTCCACATCCGCTTTGTTGATACCGACACCGCTGGTCGTATTGCCCTGCGGATCGATGTCAATCAACAGTACCTTTTTGCCCAGAGTGGCAAGGCAAGCACCCAGATTAACGGATGTTGTCGTTTTTCCTACTCCGCCCTTTTGATTCGCTATGGCAATAATTTTGGACAACTACTTCACCCCAGTATTATGAAATTCGCTGATGACAAACGGTGGATAAAGACAGAAAAAGCGGCTCAATGCCGCCTGTCTGTCAGCGTTTTGGTATTTTGATCACGATCTCATAATGATCGTCGTGATCCTGCTCAGATGTATTGATCGCCAGACCGGAGCCGGACACCATATCAATCGATTGACGAATCGTGTTCAGTGCCAGCCGTACATCCTTGCTGTAGGAAACGCGTTTAGATTTGGATTTTACCTGATTTTTCTCTTTATAAAAAGCAACCCGGGCTTCCGTCTGCTTCACATTCAGTTCTTTCTCGATGATTTCTTTCATAATACGCAGCTGTAGCTCAACTCCTTCGAGCGATAACAGCGCTCTTGCATGACGTTCGGTCAGTTGACGATTCATGAGTGCCTGCCGAATTTCCTCTGGCAATTGCAGCAAACGAATCTTGTTGGCAATCGTAGACTGGCTTTTCCCCAATCGCTGCGCCAGACTTTCCTGCGTAAGCGAATGCAGATCAAGCAGCTTCTGGTAGGCAATCGCTTCCTCGATGGACGTAAGCCCTTCCCGCTGCAAATTCTCGATCAGCGCAATCGATGCCGCCTGTGAATCGTTAAACTCGCGTATGATCGCTGGGATCGTCGCCATCCCCAGTTTGCTAACGGCTCTCCAGCGTCGTTCCCCCGCGATAATCTCATATTTTCCATTCCGCAGCCGTACAACAATCGGCTGAATGATGCCATGTGTCTTGATCGTCTGGCACAGCTCGTCAATCTTGGCATCGTCAAAAATCGTACGGGGCTGATATGGACTGGTTGTAATATTGACAACCGGTATCTGCTTGACTTCATCTCCATTTACACGCTCGGACAAGCCAAACAATTTGGAAATTTGTTCTTTCATTCCGTATGAGACCACCTAATCTTATGATAGCAATACCTATCCTAATAGATAGGCATACTTAAAATACGGGCATCTGGCATGGACCGGTAAATCACCAGCACCCGGAATATATGGCATGTTTCGTTTCCTCATTTTATCACTTTTCGATTGATAATCCTACGATTACTCTATAAATTTATGTGAAAAATTGTGAGGAGTTTGGTTTTGAAAATGATGTTTGATTTGAGGAGTGGAGTTGTATAGATTTTCGTTTTTGTAGAGAGATGTTGTAGTGAAATATGTTCCACGTGAAACAATAAAATAGCAAAGTATCTACTGTGAAAATAATCGAGTAAGTACGCTTATCCTACTACTATCTGTAAAATAAAAAATCCTCTTTACCTATCATCTGCATACCGGTTCATAAGGTATACACAAACTAGATAGTAAAAAGAGGATTCTTACTCACTTATTCTATAATGTCTTAAATCAGCGGTTCTTTCATCGGTGTACCCGGCTTGCGTGGATATCTGACCGGCGTTGCGCCTTCTTTCTCAATTACAACAATATGGCGATCCGATTGCTCAATCGGCAATTGGAATTCATGTACCTGCTTGATCTTGCCTTTTAGCAGACCGAGACTGCGGCGTGCTTCCTTGATCTCTTCTGTCAGATCGCTGCCTTTCATCGCAGCAAACGTACGTACACCTGTTTTTACAAATGGCAGACAGAATTCATTCAGCACGGCGAGACGGGCAACCGCTCGGGCAGTTACCAGATCGTGCGCATCCCGGTAGCCTTCCTTGCGACCAACTTCTTCAGCTCGACCATGAATCAACTCCACCTGCTTCAATGCCAGCCGATCCGCTACACTTTGCAAAAATGTAATCCGCTTGTTCAGCGAATCCACGATGCGCAGCTGGATATGGGGAAATACGATTTTGAGTGGAATCCCGGGGAAACCAGCACCTGAGCCGATATCCGCCAGCGATTGCACATTGTGCATATCTACATAAAACGCCAGCGTTAGCGAATCGTAAAAATGCTTTGTATATACCTGATCCCGCTCCGTAATACCCGTCAGGTTCATCTTTTCATTCCACGTGATCAGTTCTTCGTAATAAGCTTCAAATTGCTGTAGCTGCTGTTCATTGATCTCAATGCCTTTCGCTGCCAGCATGTCTGTAAATTGCTGCTGTATCTGATCCATACTTACCCCCGTGCTGCCGTTACGCGATTATAGTGCTCCAAGTAAACGAGCAGGATGGAGATATCTGCCGGTGTTACGCCGGAAATACGCGAAGCCTGTCCAATCGACAGCGGGCGAATTTTGGACAGCTTTTGCTGTGCTTCAATCGCCAGACCTTTCACTTCTTCGTATACGATATCTTCAGGCAGTTTTTTCTGCTCCATTTTTTTCAGACGTTGTACATGCGTCAGCTGTTTCTCGATGTAGCCCGCATATTTGGTCTGGATTTCCACTTGTTCTTTCATATCCTCACTCAATGCTTCTGGCGAAGGTGAGATACCTTCGATATGCGCATAGGTTACTTCTGGACGACGCAGTACAGTTAACAAATCCGTTCCGTTTTGTAGTGGAGCCGATTCCAGTGATGCCAACATCTCGTTCACATCGACTGGCTTGACTTTTACTTTGCTCAAGCGCAGAACCTCTTGCTCTACTTTGGCTTTTTTATCCAGGAATTTATGATACCGCTCATTCGGAATCAAACCGATATCATGACCAATTTCAGTCAAACGCAGATCGGCATTGTCGTGACGCAGCAACAAACGATATTCCGCGCGCGATGTCAGCAGACGATATGGCTCGTTCGTACCTTTTGTTACCAGATCATCGATCAGCACGCCGATATAGCCTTGCGAGCGATCCAGCACGACGCCTTCTTTGCCCTGTGCTTTGCGCGCAGCATTAATACCCGCCATTACACCTTGTCCAGCAGCTTCTTCATAACCGGATGTACCGTTAATCTGACCAGCAGTAAACAGACCGGGAACACGCTTCGTTTCCAAAGTCGGCCACAGCTGGGTTGGCACCATCGCATCGTATTCGATCGCATACCCGTTGCGCATCATCGTTACATTTTCCATACCAGGGATCGAACGCAAGACACTCAGCTGCACATCTTCCGGCAGACTGGTGGATAGACCTTGTACATAATACTCGGACGTGTTTTTACCTTCTGGCTCCAGGAAAATCTGGTGCTTCGGCTTATCGTTAAAACGAACAATTTTATCCTCAATCGACGGACAATAACGCGGTCCTGTACCTTCGATAATACCGGAGAACATCGGCGCACGATGCAGATTGTCGTTAATAATCTGATGCGTTTCTGCTGACGTATAGGTCAACCAGCAAGGCAATTGCTCATTGTCCGACGATTCTGTTTCATAAGAGAAGAATTTCGGTTTCTCGTCGCCTGGTTGAATTTCGGTTTTGCTAAAATCAATCGTATCGCGATGTACACGTGGTGGTGTACCCGTTTTGAAGCGTACCAGTTCAAAGCCAAGTTCGCGCAAATGCTCTGACAGCTTCAGCGAAGGTTGCTGATTGTTGGGGGACCACTTTCGTATGCCAGCTCACCCATAATGATTTTACCACGTAAATACGTGCCTGTTGTCAGCACGATGGATTTCCCTTTGTACGTAGTGCCGGTTTGCGTAATGACGCCAGTACATACGCCATCTTCCACGATCAGACGATCAACCATACCTTGACGTAACGTCAAATTTGGTTCATTTTCCATCGTTTCTTTCATCGCGTGCTGGTACAGGAATTTGTCTGCCTGCGCGCGCAATGCGTGTACCGCAGGTCCTTTACCTGTATTCAGCATACGCATCTGAATAAACGTTTTATCGATATTGCGACCCATTTCGCCGCCTAGTGCATCAATTTCACGTACAACATGACCTTTTGCCGGTCCGCCGATTGACGGATTACATGGCATAAATGCGATCATGTCCAGATTGATCGTTACCATCAGTGTGCTACAGCCCATACGCGCCGCAGCCAGTGCCGCTTCGCTACCTGCATGACCGGCACCGATGACGATCACATCGTATTCTCCACCCACATAGCTCATGGGTATTCCTCCTCTATTGCCCAGACCGCTATCCAGCAGCCGCAACATATAAATGTATATCGGTATGATTCCGAATTGATCCTTACGTCAGCCATCTTGTGTATTGCCTTATTGATATCAAAAGTCGTCCAAAGGCATACCAGAGCAGCCCCTCTACCTGATGTAAAAGGGCTACCCGAATAGTATAGCGCAAAATCCACACTTTCATAGAAGTTTTCCGTAAGAAATCTAATAAAACACGAAAATTTTAAGCGATTTTCATTACATAGCTTCTATGTTTGTTGTGAACATGCCATATATACAAGTCCATGAGCACATTCATACGTACAGCCGTACACTGATTCTGACGGCAGTGTATTGTTATTTGCCCAGACAAAATTGCGAGAAGATCTGATCGATCAACGAATCCGGTGCAGAGTCGCCGATAATCTCACCTAGCTGCTCCCAAGCCAGACGCACATCAATCTGGATCATATCAATCGGTATAAATTGGTCTGCCGCTTCATACGCATCCTGAAGCGATCGCTTCGCTTGTTTAAGCAAGCCGATATGACGCACATTACTCACATACGTGACATCCTGCGCTTCCAGCTTACCACCGAAGAACAACGCCGAGATCGCTTCTTCCAGCCGATCTACACCCTGCTCATCCCGAACCGACATTTCCACAATCTGCTGCTCGTCAAAATGCTGCAATAGCACATTCATATCCAACTGGCGCGGCAGATCGATTTTGTTCAAAATCACGATCACCTGACGCCCGCTAATCTGCTGCATCAGCTCAATCTCATCTTCATGCAATGCTTCGCTGTTATTCAACACAAATAGCAGCAAATCCGCTTCATTCACCGCACCACGCGAACGCTCAACCCCAATCTTCTCGACCACATCCATCGTTTCGCGAATACCCGCTGTATCAAGCAATTTCAACGGAATATTGTTAATCGTGACGAACTCCTCGATCACATCGCGCGTCGTACCCGGAATATCCGTTACAATCGCCCGATTGTCATGCGCCAGTGCATTAAGCAGCGATGATTTACCAACATTGGGACGTCCTACAATCGCTGTTGTGATGCCTTCGCGCAGAATTTTGCCTTCATTGGCTGTACGAAGTAGCTTGTCGATCTCCGTCATAACCAATGACGATTTTTCTTTAATAAATTCCGACGTTAACGACTCCACATCATGCTCAGGATAATCGATATTGACCTCGATATGTGCCAGCGTCTCGATCAGCGTCTGCTGTAATGGCTTGATCTGACGAGATAGCTTACCTTCAACCTGCTTGAGCGCCACCGAGAAGGCACGATCCGATTTGGAACGAATCAGATCGATCACACCTTCTGCTTGCGACAGATCAATCCGTCCGTTCAAAAAGGCACGCTTCGTAAATTCACCCGGCTCAGCGATCCGAATCCGCTGCTGCAACAGGATGTCCATGACCCGCCGCACCGCTACTACACCGCCGTGCGAACTGATTTCAATCACATCTTCCATCGTAAAGGAACGTGGTGCTCGCATAATCGTAACTAGCACTTCTTCCACCTTATCGCCGGTTTGCGGATCGATAATAAATCCATAATGAACCGTATGACTTTCCGCTTCATCCAGCGCTACTTTCCCTTTGAACATACGACTTACTTCCTCTACCGCTTCCGGTCCACTGACCCGAATGACGGAAATACTCGCTTCACCGACCGCCGTAGCAATCGCTGCAATCGTATCGCTAATCATCGTACTGCTTCACCTCTCCTTGATCTATTCAGTTCATTCTCTATAGGAACCTGTATCTATGAAGGACTAAAGAAAAAGCAATGATCCTCTGCCCTCAGGCAAAAAATCATTGCATCCCATCCTGACTCCGAAATGGCAGTCAGCGATTATGATCTCTGTTCAGCCTGATCGCTCAGACCATTTATTTTGACTCAAAACGTACATCAGCATCGTTTGCCTGTCATTTGTATGCGGCGTATATGATGCCGTTCATTCGGCAAAGTGAGTGGACTTACTGCCTTAACGCAGCGTAATGACCACACGACGATTCGGTTCATCGCCTTTACTCGCTGTTTTCACCTTGTTATGGTTTTGCAAACGAGCATGGATCACTTTGCGTTCCTGCGACGACATCGGCTCCAGCACGACTTCTTTACCGGAACGAATCACCTTACCAGCAAGACGATCTGCCAGCTCCTCCAGCGTTTTGCGCCGACGATCGCGGAAATTTTCGGCATCTAGCATGATGCGAATGTATTTATCCGAATAGCGGTTGGCTACGATGTTCACCAGATACTGAAGGGCATCCAGCGTCTGTCCGCGCCGTCCGATCAACAGACCAAGATCGCTACCGGAAATGCTCATCACATAACCGTCGCGTCCACGCTTCACATCCACATTCAGCTCCAGACCGATACTGTCGCCAACCTCACGGATAAACTGCACTGCTTCATCGCAGGCTTCCGAATTCGCTGCCGCCCGGGAAACGGACGACTGTGGCTCATCCCATACTTTTCCGTCATCACCGACAGGCAGTACGCCAGCAGGAGCTGGATCTGACTTACGTTCATTATTTGGCAGCTCGAGTGCCGGACGTGGGACACTGCTCGGAGTTCGTACCGGCTTGGACTGCGGTTCCAATACGGTCAGCTCCACTTTGGCAGGCTTAACGCCGATCAGACCGAGAAATCCTTTGGATGGTGCTTGCAGCACCTTCACCTGAACATGTTCTTTGGTCGTATGCAATTGGGCAAGCCCTTCTGCAATAGCATCATCAACTGTTTTTCCAGACGCAATGACTGTAGTCATCTATATGTTCGGCCCTCCTCAATCGTAGTAGGGATATTCAGGAACATTCCGGATTTCGGTAAAGGTAATGATATTAACGACGTTTCTTTTTGGATTTCTTTTTGTTACGGTTTTTGTTGCTTGATTTGGACGTGTTACCACTTGTATCAACAGCGACACCCAGATCGGTAACGATCGGCTGGTTGTTGCGATACAGGAAGTAGTTTTGCACGATGGTATAGATATTGCTGTATACCCAGTACAATGGCAGTGCAGACGGGAAGCTCCATGACATGATGGCAATGATCACCGGGTAGATGTACATCATCATCTGCATTGGACCTTGCATCGACGCCGGGTTCATGCGCATCATCATCCATGTTTGCAGGAATGTAGTAGCAGCAGCGATAATCGGCAGGATATGCCATTTATCCGGCTCACCCAGTTGGAGCCACAAGAACGTATGCTCACGAAGAGCACTATTATAAATAATCGCGTTGTACAAGGCGATGAAAATCGGCATCTGAATCAGCAGCGGGAAACATCCGGCAGCCGGATTGATTTGATTTTCTTGGAACAGTTTCATCGTTTCCGCTTGTTGCTTTTGCGGATCATCTTTGTGCTGTTCGCGCAATTTTTGTAGCTGCGGCTGAATCGCCTGCATTGCTTTCGAACTTCTCACCTGTTTGAGTGTCAACGGCAAAATCAGTGTACGTACAATCAGCACCAGGACGAGGACAGCTAGACCATATTCACCATTAAACCAATCGGCAAATGTGTCCAGGGCGTAGGCAAACCAGTATACTACATAGCGGTTCCACCATCCATGGTTCAGTAAATCTGCTGTTGTATGGGTTTGTACTGTACTTGGCGTACAACCAGCCAACAGGGCTACCACTGCAAATGCAGCGATAAGGAGAAACCATTTTCCTCCACGAGTCTTCAATTGCGACACTTCAAAACCCCTCTCTTAACCATTGCATTTCCTTGCAAATCATATCATATTTGACAGCACAAATAAACCGAAAGCGTTACCGTCCTGGGCGTTTTAGCAGCGAAGATTTGCGAAGTACATGCAAAATACTTTTTTCCAGATCTTTATAAGGAAGCGACAATGCTCCTTTACGCACAATAAATACCATATCAATGTGCGGTACAATCTCATGCGCATGATGACGCACAATCTCCTTAACGACACGACGCATCCGGTTACGGACGACAGCATTACCGACTTTTTTGCTAACCGAAATGCCAACCCGAAACTCTGCAATATCCTTTTTTTGAAACCAGTACACAACAAACTGGTGATTGGCAAAAGACCGTCGTCCGTGACGGTAAACGCGACTGAAATCAGCGCGATTGCGTAAACGCAGCTTTTTTTGCACCGTACATTCTCCTTAACTCCAGCGTCCAATGACCATAACGTATGTTTCGTCATACAGGCTCTTTGGATCGAAGCCTGCCCGTTACTTCATTGGGATGTATCTATTATCAATCTGTATACCTGAACAGCCAATCCATTGCTGTATCCGGTTGCACATTCAGCGCTCAGCTGGTTGGAATAGGGCAACCTTTTACGTTTGCGTCCCATTCGGCAACGTTGGCAATGAATCAACCGATAATCTGTTTATCCATTCGTCCTCCGTCGGCGACAACATTCTAGCAGCGATCTTGCCGCCGACGTACCCTATAGGGCAACGAACCATATACTAAGAAAAAAAGACCACCGTAGTGGTCTTCGTGTCCATATTAGGCGCTGATGACTTTTCTGCCTTTAAGGCGACGAGCCGCCAGCACTTTACGGCCGTTTTTCGTACTCATTCTTTTTTTCGGAATCCGTGTACTTTGCTACGTTTTCTTACGTTTGGTTTGAATGTCGGTCTCATATTGTGCACCTCCTTGCAGGTAATTATATCCCATATTGATTCTATGTCTGCTCACATAAAAATACCATTTTATATTTAATCATGGAAATGACCATGCCGTCAATGGATTTTCAGTAATTGGTAGAAATTATTTTTGGGATTCACTATGGATGAGACTAGGTAGAAATTTTACTTCTATAAATGTACCTAAAAATGATACGTGTATTGAAAGTATATAGAAATCTATCTGTTTGGCAACAATCGCTTCCAAAAGAGATAGAGGCACAAACTCCGGTAGAGTTATGAGACTCTACGGATTAGCAATATCATGTAGATTCTCATGACTCCCAAGCAGTCAGATATGCTGCTTCCCAAAAATCACTTTTTGTTGAACCTCATGTTTGAAGATCGTGTTCAAATATCGCAAACACTAGAAGTCGTTCATATATTTTATTCCCTTTCCTCGTCTACGTGCTGCTTGCATCATAATCAATCCTCAAAATCGATTTCGAAATCTTAGAGTATGAAATCAGCTATCTGATCTCTCCAATCCTATCCATCCAAATTACCCGCTCAAAAAGTAGAAAAGCAATTTATCCACAAACGATTTCCAAGCCGAACTTATACACAGTTATCCACCACCACTATGTTACCCTGTGAATAGTGAAAATTATTTTTCCACAACCCACCGTCAGGTTCCGAACAAACTATAAACAATATCTTGTGGTGTGCATAACTTTTATACACAACAGATTGAATTTGTGGATAAATTATCGGTTTTCGTTGAAATACAGGGTTCTTTTTGCTATTATGATATTGTTTTCGTTGTGAATAGAGAATGTGAATAGAAAAATTATCAACAGCCTGTGGATAAAGTTGTGAACAATTTCATCTTATCCTTGTTTTAACTTATCCACCGTCTGGGTATTCTGGGGATAATTCGACACCATTTATCATAGCAGCAATTTTCATCATTTCCGATATCTACGCATGGCTTCAGCCACATTGGAAGTTTAAAAGGAGTGACAGTCT